>NZ_AUBB01000085.1 GCF_000429025.1 Actinospineispora spinosispora DSM 44797 | reverse complement strand
CCCCATACCGCTCGCCGAACCCGCCGTGCGCCTTTCAACGCAACGGGCTCTCCACGGTTTCTGTCGTTGGGCGTGGTTCGCGCAAGGACCAAGGGCTGGGAATGCTGCGTCGGCGGTACCGGGTGACCGGTGTCGCCGCGATGTTGCGCAGCTCGATCCCGTCCACCGCGATTGGCCGCCACCCCGTCGGGGTACGCAGCCAGCGGTGGACGTCCTTCCACCTCCAACGCCGTTTGGTCTTCACCCATCGAACGATCCGCCACCAGATGAAGTAAGCGAGCCGGTCGAAGGTGTGCTTGGCCACGGCATGTCGGAAGTATTCAGCCCAACCGCGTGTAATCCGATTGATCCGGATCAACACGGCTCGAAGGTCCTGTTGTGACGTTCTTCGCGTCAGGGCGCGGATTCTCTCTTTCAGTGAACGGACTGGCCGTTCCCCGATGAAGGTGTAGAGCCGCGACTGATCGCGGGTTCCTTTCTTGATTCTCCATTGGATGCGGAAACCCAGGAAATCGAACCCGTCGCGTATGTGCACGATCCGAGTCTTGGTCGGCGATAAACGCAGACCCATCGGAGCGAGCACCTGCACGACTTCCTCGCGCAGCGCCACCACCTGATCCTGGGTGCCGAAGACCATGACGACAAAGTCGTCCGCGTAGCGGACGAGTCGCCAGGTTGGCAGGCCCAGGCGTCGTGTGCGGTGACGCCGATTCTCTGTCGACATCCGTCTCCCTGGCCGCCAGTCGCGGTGCAGGTACTCGTCCAGCACCGACAACGCGACGTTGGCCAACAACGGGGAAAGGATGCCCCCTTGTGGCGTCCCAGTTGGTGTGTCCCGTTCCTCGCCGAGCTCGGTCAGAATCCCGGCCTTGAGGAACGATTTCACCAGGGTAAGCACACGCTTGTCCGACACCCGCGCCCGCACTCGGTCCATCAAGGCCGCGTGGTCGATGGTGTCGAAACAAGCCTCGATGTCGGCATCCAGAACCCATTGATAACCGCGGCTACCGAATAGATGGATGTCAGCGATCGCGTCGTGTGCTCGCCGCTTGGGCCGGAACCCGAACGAGACCGGGTGAAAATCAGCCTCGAAAATTGGCTCCAGGACCAGCTTCAAGGCGGCCTGGACAACACGATCAGCGACGGTGGGAATGCCCAACCTGCGAACCTTCCCCGACCC
>NZ_AUBB01000084.1 GCF_000429025.1 Actinospineispora spinosispora DSM 44797 | reverse complement strand
CAGGGCGGCGAACGCGGCGAGGAAGAACGCGCGTTTAAGTTTGCGGTTGCCGGTGCGTGCGGGGTGTTCGCCTTTAATGCTGGTGCCGGAGATGCGGCTGACTGGTGCGATGCCGGCGTAGGCGGCCAGGTGCGCGGAGGTGGCGAAGGCGCTGGCGTCGCCGATTTCGAGCAGGATGCGGGCGCCGGTCCTGACCCCGATGCCGGGCATGGAGGTCAGGACCTGGGCAAGAGGGTGTGCATCGAGTATCTCCTCGACCTGGCCGGCGAGGGCGTTGCGCTGCGCCAGCACCGATTTCAGGCTGTCGGCCAGTCTCGGCAGCACGGTGTCAGCCGCGGTGGTGCCGGGGACGGTGACGGTCTGCTCGTCCAGCGCCGTCATGATCGACTCGACCAGTGTGGCGCCCATTCGGGGTGCGTGCTTAACGGCGATCGCGGTCAGCTTGCGACGGCCGGCCTTGCGAATCCCGATCGGTCCGCCGCAGCGCGACAAGATCTCCAGCACCGCTAGGTGCGCGACTTTCGGGCCAAGGACACGCTCCAGAGCTGGGTGAATACCGGTGAGCAGCCCACGAATCCTGTTGCTGAGCCTGGTTGCTTCCGAGGCGAGGTCGTCGTCATATCCGACCAGCACGTCCAGCTCGGCCAGTGTGTCGTCTCCGACGTCGACCCGCCGCAACGTGTGCGGCAGGGTGCGGGCGGCGTCGGCGATGACGAACGCGTCGCGGGCATCGGTTTTGGCGTTGCCCGGGTACAGATCGGCGATCCGGCGCATCGCCAGACCGGGCAGATAAGCCACCTCGTGTCCACACGCACGGGCGACCGCGACCGGCAGCGCGCCGATGGTGTTCGGCTGATCGACCACGACCAGGACCGGCCCGTGTTTGGCCAGCCTCTCGAACACCTCGCGCAGCTTGGGTTCGCTGTTGGGCAGCGGCTTGTCATACAGCCGCTTCCCAGCCAGGTCTAGACCGACAGCGTGGTGGGCACCCTTGCCGACGTCCAGGCCGAGGAACACCTCGTAACCGTTGTCCACGTGCGTACCGTCTCTCCTACCGAATGTGCCGGTCACCAGTCAGCATCGACAGCCGGCAGCCACGTTACGAAGAGACCTACCCAGAGGGTGGCCGTGTCCCTATTAGCGGTCCACCGATGCCACCAGACCCGGTGACACCACCCCCC
>NZ_AUBB01000083.1 GCF_000429025.1 Actinospineispora spinosispora DSM 44797 | reverse complement strand
GCTGATGTGGATGTGGTGGAGGCGCACGGGACCGGTACGTCGCTGGGCGATCCGATCGAGGCGCAGGCGGTGTTGGCGACCTACGGTCGCGACCGGCCGGCCGACCGGCCGCTGTGGCTCGGCTCGGTCAAGTCGAACCTCGGGCACACCCAGCATGCGGCCGGCCTGGCCGGCGTGATGAAGATGGTCCTCGCACTGCGGCACCAGGAGCTGCCGGTCACCCTCCACGCCACCGAACCCTCCGCGCACATCGACTGGACCATGGGCGACGTCCGGCTCCTCGTCGAGCCGGTGCCGTGGCCGGCGGGTGACCGACCGCGCCGGGCGGGCATCTCCTCATTCGGTATCAGTGGCACCAACGCCCACCTCATCGTGGAAGAACCGCCGCTCGCCCAGGACCCCACTGCGCCCACGCCGTCCACATCCTCGGTTTTCGACCAGGACGGCGAGTCGCCCGCGTCGGCGACGGCGTGGCTGGTGTCCGCCCCGACCACGACCGGCGTGGCCGCTCAGGCCGAGCGCCTGGTCGCGCACGTCAGCGCCCATCCGGAGCAGGATCCGGCGGACGTCGGCTGGTCACTGGCCAGCACCCGGACCAGGTTCGAGCACCGCGCGGTCGTCCTCGGCGCCACCCGGGGCGACCTGCTGGACGGTCTGTCCGCCGTCGCGGCAGGACATCCGGCCACCGGCGTGCGCACCGGGGTGGCCACCACCCCCGATCCGACCGTGTTCGTCTTCCCCGGTCAGGGCTCGCAGTGGGCCGGAATGGGCCGGGAGCTGGTCCGGACCAGCCCGGTGTTCGCCGCTCGTCTCGCCGAGTGTGAGCAGGCGCTGGACCCCTACGTCGACTGGTCGCTGAGTGAGGTCCTCGCCGGTGGGGAAGGCGCACCCGGCCTGGAACGGGTCGACGTCGTGCAGCCGGCACTGTGGGCGGTGATGGTGTCGCTGGCCGCCGTGTGGCAGGCGGCCGGGGTATGGCCGGACGCGGTCGTCGGTCACAGCCAGGGTGAGATCGCGGCAGCCGTGATCGCGGGGATCCTCACCCTCGACGATGCCGCACAGGTCGTTGCGCTCCGCAGCCAGGCCCTGACCGCGCTGTCCGGTCACGGGGGCATGCTCTCGATCGCCGAATCGGTCGACCTGGTCGAGGTGCGGTTGACCGTACGGCCCGGGGTGGCGGTGGCGGCGGTGAACGGTCCGGATGCGACGGTCGTGTCGGGTGATCTCGCTGACTTGCGGGAGCTGCT
>NZ_AUBB01000082.1 GCF_000429025.1 Actinospineispora spinosispora DSM 44797 | reverse complement strand
TACCACCTGGAACCGACCCAGTTCCTGCTGATCTGGAGCACCTACCTCGCCTGGACCGGCGAGTCGGTCTTCGCCATGTGGCACGACTACAAGACCTGGCAGGCCGAACGCAAGAAGGCGGCCGCGCACAAGGCTCCCCAGGCTCAGGCGCTGTTCTGGACCTTGGCCTCGGCGCTGTCGCTCGGCACCTACGGCGTCGTCTACCTGCTGAACAACACCCCGGTGCTGACCGTGCTCAGCTCTACGATCGCCGTCACGTTCGCGGGGCTGGCCTGGTTGATCAACCGCAAGGCACCCGCTGCCAAGCGCGTCACCATCCGCTCGGCGTGGACCTCGCTCGGCAGCCCCAAGGGCATCACCACCCTCGGCTTCCTGGTGACGACGGCGATTGTCGCCACCACGATCGGCCTAGGACCCATCCCGGTCTACGCCGTGGTCGGCAGCCTCATCGCCTTCGCCGTGCGCGGCCTCGCCAACGTCGCGCTCAAGAGGTTCACGAACCTGCCCCCGTGGGCGGTGGCCGCCCTCAAGACGATCGTGGCCCTGACCTGGATGGTCAACCTCACCCTGCACCTGCCTGCCGCGTTCGCCACCGGCGGGCTGCCCGCACTCGTCAACGGTCTGTTCGCCGCCGCTGACGCCCTGTTCCTCGTCGGCGCCGTGCCCGCCGCGCTCGACGGGGTCGCCACCGCGCTACCCGCCACGTGGCAGGCACACGTCACCGTGCACGTCCCCGCCAACCAGTTCACCCGCTGGGCGGGTTGGCTGTCGGTCCCCACCATCACGGTGGCCGCGGGTCTGCTCGGCTACACCCTCATCGCGCCGGTGGCCACCTGGCTCACCGTCGTCCCGGTGGTCCTGGTCGCCGGCGCGCACATCCCGGCCAGCCGCATCGTCCGCAAGGTCTCCTGGATCACGATCCCCACCTCGATGGTCGCGGTCGGCCTGTTGGGTTCCCAGATCGGCTTCCTCACCGGGCCGTGGCACGCCGTCCCGATCGCTGTCCTCACCGGTGCCTTCGTCTACCTCACCCAATCCACCCTCGCCGCCACGCCGCTGGGCAAGCACCTCGCCGCGCGCAACCGTCTCGGCGCCGTCCTGCTGAGCCCGTGGCAGACCTGGAAGGGCTCGCTCTTCCTCAACGCTCCCAACACCGGCGGACTGGCACTCGCCGCCTACGGCCTCTACCTGCTGTGGACCCAGCACCTCACCGACCCGCGTGGCGTCACGGTCATCACGACCGCCGTGCTGGCGATCATCGGACGACTGCTCTACGTCATCAACCGTCGAGCCGGACCGAGCGGCCCCAGCACCCCAGGAACCCCCGGCACGCCGGGCGGCCCCGCGACACCGGGCACCCCGGGCACACCGGCTACCCCGGCGGCGCCGGCCGCCCCGGCGACACCGGGCACCCCGGCGGCACCGGCCACACCGGCGTCCCCCGCTGCCTCGGCGGCCACGCCCGCCCCGAGCACGCCGAGCCACGGCCGGTTCGTGCGGGCGGCGAAGTGGCTGATCAGCCCGATCGGCCGGACCGCCCTCGTCACCGTCGTCGGGTTGACCGCCAGCATCCTGGTGGTTCAGGAGTACCCGCTGCCCGGCTGGACCGGCATGGTCATGTTCCCGGTCCGAGGTCTGGCCAACTGGATCCCGGCCAGCCCCTGGTTCTCCGGCAGCACGCTGTTCGCCGACCGGAAGGACGGTTCCCAGACCATCCCGACGCGGATCGTCAACACCGTGCGCCCGCTCACCCAGCTGGTCAACTCCTACATGTTGCTGCTGGGCATGCTGACCCTCCCGGTGATGAGCGTCGATTTCTGGGTCAACGCGACGTTCCTCGACGCCAACGCCAGCTTCTTCGTCATCGGCACCGTCGCCGCGATCGCCGGCTGGCACGGCAGGAAGAACCCGACCCGGACGAGCAAGAAGTGGAAGCACGTCGCCCGCTGGACGACCAACAACGCCTACCTGGCGGTCCTCGCCTCGATCCCGCTGATGGGCATCCAGCTCACCGAGCCTAACTACCACCTGGAACCGACCCAGTTCCTGCTGATCTGGAGCACCTACCTCGCCTGGACCGGCGAGTCGGTCTTCGCCATGTGGCACGACTACAA
>NZ_AUBB01000081.1 GCF_000429025.1 Actinospineispora spinosispora DSM 44797 | reverse complement strand
TTCAACGTCCCCCGCACCTGGAACGCCACCATCGCCGCGATCGCCGGCAACGCCACCGGCCAGATCACCGCACCCACCACCGCCGCCCCGAACACGAGCGCGGTGCCGGCCGACACCAGCCCGGTTCGGCTCACCAACCACGTGCCCGCGGTGTGCAGGGCCGCCCGGGTCGTGGAGCCGGTCAGGAACGGTGCCACGAGTCTCTTGCCCAGGGCGGTGAGCCAGGTCGGCGCCCGAATCCGGATCGGTGACCACACCGAGCGGCCCACGATCACGACCGCGGCCGTGGCGAGCAATGCCCCGATCACGGTGCTCACCGGGCCGCCTCCGGCGAGCAGCACCGCGCCGGCGATCCCGGTACCGAGCACCGCGACGATGCGCGGGCCCGTCGTGGTCGACGCGCTCGGTACACCGCCGGTGAGTCCGCCGGATCGGGTGGTGAAGAGCCTGCCGAGCGCGTCACCGATGGCCTGCCGGTTACGCCAGCCGACGAACGCCGCGACAGCGCCGAGCACACCGCCGCCGAGCCCGAGCAGCCACACCCACGGCGTCGTGCCCGACCCGCCGCCGCCCGGCGGGGCGGTGGCCGTCGACGAGCTGGGGGGTGCACTCGGCGAGGCGCTGGGTGACGGCGACGTGCTCGGTGACGGCGTCGGGGTCTGCCCCGGGTGAGGTGTCTCGCTCGGGTTCGGTTCGGTGGTCGACGGCGGCGGGTTCGTCGCCCGCACCTCGGCGTGCTCGTCGAGGTGGTCCGGGTTCGACTTGCCCTTGATCTCGGCGCGGAAGCCTGCCAGGTCGTGGAACCGCTCGTAGAAGATGCGCCAGTACGAGTCGCCCGGCTGCACGATCCAGATCCCGTTCCAGCCGATCGGGGCCTTCACCGGGTCGCCACCGATGTACTGGTCCGGCCCGGTGAACCGATGGCCGTTGACGCGGTTGAAGTCGCCGAAGTCCTCGTCCTTGTAGCCCAGACCGCGAGCCACCGTGATCGCCCGGTCCGTCGGGGCCGCGGTGAACTCGACCTGACCGGTCGTCGGGTCGGTACGGACCACCAGCACGGTCCTGGGCGTTTCCTGGACCGAGACGGCCCTGTCCTGCTTCGAGGTCGCCGGGGAGGCGTGGGCGGTCGAGGCGTCGGCCATGAACCCGAGCAGGGCGCCCAGACTGAGCGTGACCGTGGCGAGTGTCGCCACCACGGCGCCGAGGACTCGCCGGGCGATGACCGACCGGTTCCCGGCCGCGCTGCGCAGCCACTCCAGCGCGGGCGGGCCGCGCAGCTGGATCCACGAGCGCAGCGCGCTGATCACCTGGACGGCGGCGCCGGTGGCGGCCACTACCAGGGCGACTGTGTGGGTGGCAGGCCCGGTCACCAACGCCCACAGGCCGGACCCGTTCGAACCGGACGCACCCAGCACCGCGGCATGCGCCGTCGCCGCGAGCAACACCCAGAACACCGCGGTCGCCACCACGACCACAGCCACCCGGCCCACCACCCGAGCGGTCGGACCCCGCGAGTTGATCGCCCACAAACCGACCGCGGACACAACCAACCCGACCGTCGTCGGAACCGCCGCGGCGAAGTGCTCGGTCCACAACCGCAGCAACCCGTACCCGGCCAACGACAGCGCTGCGACCGTCGCCGGCGCCGGAACCGGCAGGAACCTCAGCACCCGAGTACCGGCCCACCACGTCCACGCGGTCAGCAGCGGCTTGGCGTAGCGGTTCGTGGCGATCTTCGCCCCGAGCGCGGTGCCGGCAAGCTTGTTCTGGGTCAGGTAGCCGAACGCCGCGCCCAGGGTGGCGATCGGGATCACGGCGGCCCAGGGGCCGGTGATGAACCCGAGCTGCAGGCCCAGGAGCGCAACCGCAACGGTGATCGTCGGGAAGGACAGGTGCCCGGCCGCGCGGGTGAACTGGTTGTCCGGCAGTGGCGTCCCGAACAGTGCGTTGGTCGCCAGCGGCAGCGCCCCGGTCAGGAACAGGATGTCCGCGGCAGCGAACAGCCCGTTGACGACGGCGGTCAGCACGTCCGGCGCGAGGAACATGGCCGGTAGGTGGATGACCAGGTTCGCGGCCCAGCTCACGGCCACCAGCACGGTGAGTGTCGTGGTCACCCAGGTCGGGAGGTTCGGGAATCGGGCCTTGGCCAGGTTGATCCCGCCGCGTACGGCGAAGGCGATGAGCCCGACGGTGCCGGGGACCGGACCG
>NZ_AUBB01000080.1 GCF_000429025.1 Actinospineispora spinosispora DSM 44797 | reverse complement strand
TATGGGGTTTGTATGTCGGCGGTGTCCTACTCTCCCACACCCTACCGAGTGCAGTACCATCGGCGCTGAAGGGCTTAGCTTCCGGGTTCGGAATGGGACCGGGCGTTTCCCCAACGCTAAAACCACCGACAACAATATTCAAATATAAAACCCTACTTGAACACCCAACCACACGGGTTGTTTGCTCAGGGTCACACAGTGGATGCGAACAAAATGTTGAGGTGAAGCCCTCGGCCTATTAGTACCAGTCAACTCCACCCCTCACAGGGCTTCCATCTCTGGCCTATCAACCCCATAGTCTGTGGGGGGCCTTAACCACGCAAAGGTGGTGGGAGAACTCATCTTGGAACGAGCTTCCCGCTTAGATGCCTTCAGCGGTTATCCCTTCCGAACGTAGCCAACCAGCCATGCCCCTGGCGGGACAACTGGCACACCAGAGGTTCGTCCGTCCCGGTCCTCTCGTACTAGGGACAGCCTTCCTCAATTCTCCTACGCGCGCGGCGGATAGGGACCGAACTGTCTCACGACGTTCTAAACCCAGCTCGCGTGCCGCTTTAATGGGCGAACAGCCCAACCCTTGGGACCTACTCCAGCCCCAGGATGCGACGAGCCGACATCGAGGTGCCAAACCATGCCGTCGATATGGACTCTTGGGCAAGATCAGCCTGTTATCCCCGGGGTACCTTTTATCCGTTGAGCGACACCCCTTCCACAAGGTGGTGCCGGATCACTAGTCCCGACTTTCGTCCCTGCTCGACATGTCTGTCTCACAGTCAAGCTCCCTTGTGCACTTACACTCGAAACCTGATTGCCAACCAGGCTGAGGGAACCTTTGGGCGCCTCCGTTACATTTTGGGAGGCAACCGCCCCAGTTAAACTACCCACCAGGCACTGTCCCTGAACCAGATCATGGTCCGAAGTTAGACACCCAATTCGAACAGAGTGGTATTTCAACGATGACTCCACCACAACTAGCGTCGCAGCTTCACAGTCTCCCACCTATCCTACACAATCCGAACCGAGCACCAATACCAAGCTATAGTAAAGGTCCCGGGGTCTTTCCGTCCTGCCGCGCGTAACGAGCATCTTTACTCGTAGTGCAATTTCGCCGAGTCTATGGTCGAGACAGCGCCCAAGTCGTTACGCCATTCGTGCAGGTCGGAACTTACCCGACAAGGAATTTCGCTACCTTAGGATGGTTATAGTTACCACCGCCGTTTACTGGCGCTTAAATTCTCCGCTTCGCCCCCAAAGGGACTAACAGGTCCTCTTAACGTTCCAGCACCGGGCAGGCGTCAGTCCGTATACATCGTCTTGCGACTTCGCACGGACCTGTGTTTTTAGTAAACAGTCGCTTGGGCCTGGTCTCTGCGACCGCCAACCCCTAGCCCGCAAGGAGCTTCAAAGCCAGCGGCCCTCCTTCTCCCGAAGTTACGGAGGTATTTTGCCGAGTTCCTTAACCATAGTTCGCTCGATCGCCTTGGTATTCTCTACCTGACCACCTGTGTCGGTTTAGGGTACGGGCCGCGCAAGAACTCGCTAGAGGCTTTTCTCGACAGCATGGGATCACTCTACTTCGCCTCAATCGGCTACGCATCACCTCTCACCCTTCACGACACCCGGATTTACCTAGATGTCGGGCTACAGGCTTACACCAGTACAACCACTCACTGGCGGAGCTACCCTCCTGCGTCACCCCATCGCTTGACTACTACCAAATCAGGTCCCAGCCGAACAATCGAAGAACAACCCGAAGGCCACTCAACGGTGTCCAGGTGGTTAGTATCAAAAGGTTCGCCATTGTCGCGCTCGCACGGGCACGGGAATATCAACCCGTTGTCCATCGACTACGCCTGTCGGCCTCGCCTTAGGTCCCGGCTCACCCTGGGCGGAATAACCTGGCCCAGGAACCCTTGGTCATTCGGCGGCAGAGTTTCTCACTCTGCTTTCGCTACTCATGCCTGCATTCTCACTCGAACACCCTCCACCACTAGGTCACCCCGCGGCTTCTCTGGATGCACGACGCTCCCCTACCCACACAAACCACTGCACCAGTAAACTGGCGGATGTAATGTTTGCATGCCACAGCTTCGGCGGTACGCTTGAGCCCCGCTACATTGTCGGCGCGGAACCACTTGACCAGTGAGCTATTACGCACTCTTTCAAGGGTGGCTGCTTCTAAGCCAACCTCCTGGTTGTCTAAGCGATCCCACATCCTTTCCCACTTAGCGCACGCTTAGGGGCCTTAGCTGGTGGTCTGGGCTGTTTCCCTCTCGACTATGAAGCTTATCCCCCACAGTCTCACTGCCACGCTTCACTTCACCGGCATTCGGAGTTTGGTTGATTTCGGTAAGCTTGTCGGCCCCCTAGACCATCCAGTGCTCTACCTCCGGGAAGAAACACGCAACGCTGCACCTAAATGCATTTCGGGGAGAACCAGCTATCACGGAGTTTGATTGGCCTTTCACCCCTACCCACAGCTCATCCCCTCAGTTTTCAACCTAAGTGGGTTCGGGCCTCCACACCGTCTTACCGGCGCTTCACCCTGGCCATGGGTAGATCACTCCGCTTCGGGTCTGCAACATGCCACTCAAACGCCCTATTCAGACTCGCTTTCGCTACGGCTACCCCACACGGGTTAACCTCGCGACATGCCACAACTCGCAGGCTCATTCTTCAAAAGGCACGCCATCAC
>NZ_AUBB01000079.1 GCF_000429025.1 Actinospineispora spinosispora DSM 44797 | reverse complement strand
TGCGCCCGCTCCGAATGGGGTCCGTGAGCCCGCCGGCTGCGCCGACTGGCTCCACCGTTACGACCGGGCTGCGCCCTCATCAGGAACACGTGCAAAAGCGCCCTAGAAGAGCACTGAGCTGGATTGAGAGACTCTGGAGCGCTCTTACGGTACCCCGCAGAGCCATCGGGCGGATCACCCCCACCCCACTGCAAATAACAGCATAGCAGCACTACAGCGCAAAACAACATCCAACCACTATAGTCCTATGTGGACTCTAAAAAGCGCGCGATTCGCCAACACGCAGAACAGTCGATTCTCAATCAAGATGAACAATTCTCACCGAGTTGAACAAAACCCTCGATCTTCTCCAATGCCATTGGCCAACAAGCCCGGCCAATCATCGCTATGTCCAGCCCCGAGATCACCCAGCGATGCGCGGGCCAGTACTTCGATCAACGCCGTTGAACAGGACGTCATCGAGCAAGTTCTCACCGTCAGGTTTGGTGACCCGCCAATACCCCCGACCCGCTGAGGCAGGCAACAGAGCCACCCCCACGCCGGCGAGGAAGATGATCACATGTCGCATGGGGGACGTACCGAGTCAGCCAAACACCCGAAACTCGCCGCATACCATGAGACAAACCACCGCCACGACGTCTCACGCCAACTGGCGAACCCCAGGCCAGAGACGACCGCCCTCGCCACAGCAGATGAGACGCGACAGCGTGCCGCACGATGGGTCTCTCCGCGACCGGCTGAGCTGTCAGTCGTTGACAAGTCGAGACCCTGTTTTTGCTGCTCAGTCCGGTCAGCCTGTATGATCGAACACATGTTCGAATTTTCGGAGAACTTATGTCTGTTCCTGGGGTAGTGCCAGCTGGCGATAGCGGACCTATTGTGGCCGCCATGGGGAGACGCTCGAATGAGGCGGAGCAGGCGGCGCTCGTTGCCCTGCTGCGCGAACGACCCCACAACCTGAAGTGGCCCGAGATCGCGGGCCTGGTAAACGAGCACGGCAGCGCAGTCGCGGTGTGGGACAAGGAATTCCCCGCCGACCTGTTCAGCAGCAGCGACGAGGCACCCGCGCTCGCGCAGGCCCGGCGCGACATCGCCGAGTGGGACGCCGACCAGCTCGGGTTCATGACCTTCCTGGACAACGACTACCCCGCCCAGCTGCGCGACATCCACGACTTCCCTCCGGTGCTGTTCCATCGCGGCACGCTCATCCCCAGCGACGTCGGCATCGCCGTGGTTGGCTCGCGCGCAGCGTCCACGCGCGGACTGGAACTGGCATCCGCGATCTCGACCGGCCTAGTCAAGCGCGGCATCACCGTTCTGGCCGGGCTGGCGCTCGGCATCGACACCGCCGCTCACGTCGCCGCACTGAAAACCGGCGGGCGCACAGTCGCCATAATCGGCACCGGCATCCGCAAGTACTACCCCAAGGAGAACCGCGAGCTACAGGATCAGATCGCGGCCGAGGGCCTGGTGCTCTCGCAGTTCTGGCCCGACGGGCCGCCGGGTAGACACACCTTTCCGATGCGTAACACGGTGATGTCTGGCTACGGACAGGCAACCATCGTGGTCGAGGCCGGCGAGTACAGCGGCGCGCGCATCCAGGCTCGACAGGCGGTCGCGCATGGCAGGCCAGTCATCCTTAGCGACCTGGTCGTCAAGTCAACCAAGTGGTCACAGGAGCTGCGCACCAGACCCGGCGTGCACGTCGCCACCAGCGCGGACGAAGCGCTGACGTTCGTGGACGACATCTTGGCTGGTCCAACGAAGCTCGGCGAGCTACTGGCAGCGGCCACCAGGGCATGACCTCGCAAGGACAGTTTGAGCAACAGGTCAGCGCGGCGCTGTTCGCCCAAGTTGGCGGGTTCTTCTCCAACACCCAGCGCGGGCTGGGGTTCTGCTCAGTCTGCACCGCACCTGATCCCAACCACCTGTGCGGCCAGTGCGGGAGCCAGCGAGCAACATTCGGTGATCAGCTCGCGGACCAGACGCTTCCGCTCGCCTACGTGCGGGGATGGATGCCCGGCTACGTGCACCAGTCACAGCACCATGTGCGGCAGTACAAACACCCGGATCACCCGTCGGAGCGCTGCGTCGCGGACCTACAAACCATGATCACCGCAGCTACATACATCCACGGCAAGTGCATTGCCCACGCTGCCGGCCGATTCTGGGAGGTGATCACATTCGTCCCCTCCAAAGATCGACCCGACGACACCCATCCGACCGCCGGTCTCGCCCAGTGCGTGACGAACTACCGCAACGTTCCAACACAGCGGCACATCACGCTAGCACCAGGCCCATCAATAACCTCTGACGATCGCCGGCCTATGCCGGATCGCTTCGCAGTCCCAGACGAGCATCGAGCAACAGTGAAGGGCAAACACGTGCTAGTCATAGACGACACCTGGGTATCAGGCGGGAAGGCGCAGTCAGCGGCTCTGACCCTGAAAACGGCCGGCGCCTCGACCGTATCAGTCTTGTGCATCGCCCGGTGGTTGAGCCACCGGTGGTCCGAGCACCGGGCATACGTCGAGACCCCAGTCGTGCCCTACAACGCACTAATCTGTCCGGTGACCGGCGGCGCCTGCCCGACATAACGGTCACACGGGCATCTACCACTGCCCGACAGCCGCAGTCCGCCCGACTCGGACGTCAGCCGACGACCCACCACCCGCCGCCGTTTCCGTGTGCGACCAGACGTCATCGCTGCGGCCCACCTGACCAGCTCGACAAGCCCTGCCCACCAGCTACTCGACGCCTGGCTCCGCAGATACTCCTGCCCCGCATCTTGGACCAGCGCCGTAGCCGAACGCCCCTCACGGATGGCCTGGTGCGAGACGGATGGGACCGACGCGTCCGGTCCCGCCGGTCGCCATACAGGTCCGGGTTAGTCGCGGCGTGGCGTAGGTAGAACTGGGCAAGTTGCTCCAGCAGCTGATCCAGGCCGTGGATCGCTGAGCCCACTCCCCTGATGACGTCGTGGCCGGACGCGGCGTGGGGCAGCGTGGTGTCGATGCAGGTCGCGTTGTTCAGGTACCGGACCAGCTGGTCCATCGTCTCGGCAGCCGTGCTGGTCCGGTGAAAGCCATGCGGCCCGTCGTAGGGCCAATGCTGTTCAACCACCTCCTGGCCGGAGGCCAGTTCCTCGTCCGGGACGCCGCCACAGTCAACACGACGCTCTTGTCCAGCCATGACGAAAGCGTCTCACCGGGGGTTGAGGAGTAGTGGTGCCGGCGGCGGTCGGTGTCGGGGGAGGTTGCGGCCCCGCCGGTGAGCGCAGGTGACTTCCTCCAGTCCCTGCCCAGGTTAAATCTGATGCACCGACACCCAGAGACAAGGAGATGGCTCCATAACGACCTCCACCGGCGGAAACCCGACCGTGCGAGTGCCGGGTGATCCCAAGGCCGACGCACTGTTCCTCGAGGACTTCACGCACATGTCAGGCTTCGGTGCGACGCCTGCGGGCGGGGTCGAGCGCCAGGCCGCCACCGACGAGGACGGACACACCCGCGCCTGGCTCTCCAGTTGGATTGCCGAACGCGGATTCACCGTCGCGTCAACTCGTCGCCCTCTAATTCGCAACGACGGCTGGAATCCGCCCCTCATCGAGGGGGCGCACGGTCCAGTCCTGCATCTCCGCGACGACCCGGTCGGTGATCCGGGAAACGGTCTCCTTGGACACCGACGCCCCGTAGACCTCGGCGAAGTGCGCGCTGAGTCGAGTCGGTATGGGGCGCGGTTCCGGTGTTGCTACCGGCCCGTTTCCCCATACCGCTCGCCGAACCCGCCGTGCGCCTTTCAACGCAACGG
>NZ_AUBB01000078.1 GCF_000429025.1 Actinospineispora spinosispora DSM 44797 | reverse complement strand
GTCGGCGTGGCGGCCGGTGCCCTCGGTCGCCGCGACGCCCGGGTTGTGGGGGGCGTTCGCGCCCTTGGTGCTGTCCGGAACCGATGTCCGGCTGCCCTCATCAGCGGCCTTGGAGCCGCGGTTGAACAGGCGGTCGAACAAGCTCGGTTTCGGTTGCGCGGCAGCCAACGGTGGCGCGCCTGGTGCCTCACCGGCACCGACCGGGTCACCAGCCGTGGGCCGGCCCTCGACAGGTTCGCCGCCGGCGGGCCTGGTGCCGGGTTGACCCTCGACGGGCTCGCCGGTGGCGGGCTCGGTGCTGTGTGGGCTGGTGGTGCCCCGGTCGCCGGTGGCGGGGTCTGTGCCGATCATCGGGTCGTTCTCGGGGAACGGTCCGGGGTTGGTGCCTTCGGCGTAGGGCGATTCCTCACCGGCAGGCTTGTCACCGGCTGGTTTGTCGGTGGTGTCGTTGCGGCTGATTTGTCGTTCGGCGGGGTTGTCGCGGTCGGTGATGATCTCGTCGCCGGTGCGTGTCCCGCCGCCGTGGCCCAGTTGGCCTGGTTCGGGGGTGCTGGGGTCCTTGACCAGCGGGTTGGCGTTGCGGCCGGTGCCTTCGGTCGTCGCGACGCCCGGGTTACCGGGCGCGTTCGCGCCCTTGGTGCTGTCCGAGACGGTCGGGCTGAGCGGGCCGGTGGGGGCGGTTCTGCCGGGGGTGGCGACACCGAGTCTGTTCAACCCCTGGGACAGGGTGGGGATACCGGCTTTACCCGCCGCGGCATCCAACCCGTCGTGCAATCCAGACTTCAGACCCGACGCGCCGCGGGTGATGGGTCCCTTGCCGAACCCGGTGATCAGCAGTGCGCTGCCGAAGTCGTTGGCCATCGCGGCCCCGGGGTCCTTCTGGTATTCGGGGGAGTGGGTCGGGTTCTGCAGATGGCTCAGCGGGTTGCCCTCGAAGAACTTGGAGGGGTCTTGGCGGACGTCGTTGGTGAAGAAATTCGCCCCGGACTTGTGCAGGCCATCGACCATGCCCCCGCCGAACGGTTCGTTGCGGGTCCAGTAGGACCAGAAGTCCTCCCCGGGACGAACAGTGGTCCGATCGGGCATGTGATCGGTTTGAGTGGCCAGCGACCAGGTGCCTCGAACAGCGTCTTCGCCGACGTAGTAGGCGAACTGGCCAAACGCCCCAGCGGCACCGGGGATGAACCCGCCGAGGTGGCGGTCGGCGTTCGCCGCGGCCTGGGCGGGGTTGGAGTTCCATTCCTCAGGGACGGCCGGCCGGTCGGTTTCCCTGGTGGCGTCGGTGTTCCATTGATCCAGCCTGGTCAGCCCGTCGTTCAACGTGGCGCCGAACCCCTGCGCGGTCCTACCCAGTGTCGATGCCCCGAACGGAGACTGTTTGCTGCTCTCGTCACGCTGCTGAGCCTCAGCAGTCAACTCGGCATGGGCTTTGACCTGCTCCTCGGGAGTCAGGTGGAACTTGTCCAGGTTCGCCAACACCGCGGCGGGCTCATTGCCTTCGGGGAGGTGTGGTTTCAGCTGGTCCCAGGTCTTGTCGTTCGCGGTGGCCGCGGTCAACTCGGCCTGGGTACGAATCTGATCGCCATGCCCGGCCCGCAACAAACCTTCACCGTAGGTGGTGGCCCACCCCTGGGGCAGCGGCTGCGCGGCCCGGATCGCGGCAACCTCATCTCGATTACCGCCCAACGCGCTGGAGAACGCACCCTTGTTGTCTATGTACTTGTCATACGCTGGCGCCGCCGCACCGGAAGACAACGCACCCGCGAACAACGGCGAGCCACTGGACGGCTTCTCATCGGAGTGCTTGTTCAGCCAGTCACCCGGGCTGCTGATCCGAGGATCAGTCGGCAACCTGGGGGTGAGTGCGGTGGTGACCGCAGCGTCCGCGGTCTGCAACCGCTCCCCGGTGATCTGCGCGATCTGGTTCTGCGGGCTGTTGCGCACCCGGTCCGCCGCGGCGAAGTACTTGTCATACCCCTCGGGCTTGGCCTGATCCAACGCGTCCTTCTCCGCGTTCAACGCCGCGGCCCGTTCCGGAGAGACCGGACCGGTCGGGGCATTCTCGTTGAACTTCTGCACGCGGTCGTTCCAGCCCTGGACCGCTTCCAGGAAAGGCTTGCCCGACTTCGAATCCCGCGAATTCGGCGCGTTCGCCAGAATCTGACCGTCCGGGCTGTTGAGCGCGCCCATGCTCGCACCCAGATGCGCGGCCTGGGTTTCCTGCAGGTTCACCGCCGCGACGTCCGCTGCCGACTGCGCCGGACGACCCCGCTCGGCCGGCACGTATCCGGGCCAGTACGAACCGATCACCTTCGGCTGGGCCAACGTGCGTCCCGCCGCGTCCAACCCCTTGTCCGTACCGGCGATCGGTGTCGAGGCCTGCGGCGGAATCACATTCCACCCCTCCGCCTTGCCGACACCCGGACGGATCGCGCTGCCACTGCCCTCACCCGAGGGACCAGCCTTCGCGACCTCCACCGAATCATGGATTCCGCGCCCGTTGTCCACCGAACGCCCGTACGACCCACCCGGCCCGACGAACTGCTGGGACATGGTGCCCAACTTGGCGTCGCCGACCACCGAGGAACCGCGCGCACTGGTGGCGCCCTCGGCATGCCCGGTCGCGGTTTCCCCGTTCGCGGTCACCGACCGCGACATCGACGTGTTCGTCGCCGGTTTCGGCCCGGCGGGGTCATCCTTGTGATAGGTCAGGGCCGTGTCAGAGCCGAACAGTCCGCCCAGCCATCCCGGCTTCGGGGCGTTCGGGCGTTTCCCGTCATAAGCCTCGGTGCCCTCACCGCCCTGCACGAAGTCAGCCCTGGTGCGCTCACCGTTGCGGCCCAGGATGATCGAACCACCCTGTTTGCACGTCGCCCCGGTGCACTCACCGTGGGTATCGACCGTACCGGTCTGGTCGTGGGCCTCAGCCTTGAACGTGCCGAACTTCCCGGTCTGGGTCACGTTCGCGATCTGCCGGCCCTGGGCATCCACACCCAGCACCCCGCCACCGGTGGATTCGCCATCGCCGGTACCGGAGATACCCAAACCGCTGTGGGAGTCCTCGCCGGTGAACTTCGAGCACGAGTCGCACCCCACGATCGCCTGGTCCGCGGTGCTGGTGGCCGACCCCGGCCCCTGGATGTTCACCGTCCGACCCGCGAACGTGGTCGTGGTGTGCTGCTCACCCGGCGGTATCGCGGTTTTGTCCGGCTGACCGTCCCCGGTTCTCGGCCCGGACGCGTTCAGGTCGGTATCGCTCAGATCCGCGTAACCGCCCTTACCCAGGTCGATCGCGGCCGTTCCGATCCGGTTGTTGGCCTCGGTCGGTGTGCAACCCTGCGCGCAGTACACCCCTACCCCAGGATTGACCGAATCCCCGGTACGCAGGCCGACCTTCATCACCGAATCCGGAGCAGCCACCTTCATCTGCACCGGGCCGTTCCCAGTGGGGTCGGTTCCCGTGCACCCTCCGGTCGAGCAGGTCCCCTCCAGCACACCGTTGTTGTTGATGACCACCCCGTTCGCGCCCACACTGGTCAACGCGCGGCCATCGTCAAAGCTCGCACCCTGGCTGACCTGGCCAAGAGTGGAGTTCGAGTTCGCCTTGAACGTCGCACCACTGGCATCAGTGTTCTGCGGGGTACACCCGGTACAGCCGTCGGTGACCAACTGACCGTTCTTGCCGACCGTGCGGGTCACCGACGCGGTGACCCCGTCGAAATCCGCCGTCGCGGCGACCGCGCCCGGCCCCAGGTGAACACCCTTCGCCTCGAACTGCCCGACCAGATACTCGCCCCGAGCCTTCTGCGCAGCGGTCTGCGCCTCCTGCTCCTCAGCCGGAGTCGCGGCCCGATCGGTCGAACCCTGTCCCTTGCGCGTGTCCCAATACGCCGTATCGCCCGCGTTATAGGTATCCCGCTCCACACCCGGCTTCAACTGAGCCGGCGGCACACCAGGTGTGGTGCCGTTGGGTGTGGTGCTGTTAGGCCCGGTTCCGGGGGTTCCCGGTTGCGGCAGTGTGCCCGGCGCGGGCGGAACCGTTCCCTGCTCGGGCTCGAGTGGCTTCTGCACCACAGCATTACGAACCGGGATCTCCACCGACCCCGGCGAAGCCACCGGCCCAGGCTGCTGGGCTACCGGCTTGCCGGTATCCGGAGTCTGAGCACTGTCGTGCACAACCGGTGTAGTGGGGGTGGTCGTCGTGCCGGTCCCGGGCTCATCGGGCGTGAGCGGCTTCTTGTCCACGGTCGGATTCACCGACGGTGTCGACTGCGGTGTCTCAGGCTGCTTCACGGTCGGAGCCGACGTGCCGCTGTCGGTGGGTGTCGTCGGCACCGGTGCCGGATGAGCAGCCGAATCGACCGGTGTGCCGGCCGCGACGGGAACATCCTTCTTGACCGGTGCGACCGGCTGATTCGACGGCGTCACCGCCGAATTCGGATCCTGCACCGGTGCGGTATCCGCGGTCGGAGTCGCCCGATTCAGATTCGGATCCACAGTCGGTGCCGACGGCAGGGTCGAATCGTAAGAAGCAGGCACCACTGTCGGAGTCGGATTACTGGCGGGCACCGGATCAGCAACCGGAGTCGGATTACTGGCGGGCACCGGATCAGCAACCGGAGTCGGATTGCTAGCGGGCACCGGATCAGCAACCGGAGTCGGATTGCTAGCGGGCACCGGATCAGCAACCGG
>NZ_AUBB01000077.1 GCF_000429025.1 Actinospineispora spinosispora DSM 44797 | reverse complement strand
TCGTTCGAAGAAATAAAGCGCGCTGTCCTGGCCAAACTGTTGCCCGAGGCAGACGAGGGCAAGACCCTGCCCCAACGCCAAGCCGACGCACTCGCCGAAATCTGCTCCCACTCCCTCGACGAAGGCCGACTGCCAGCTGAGGGTGGAGTGAGGCCGCACGTCACGGTCATCATGACCGAACACGACCTCCAGCAGAAAGCACGCGGGGCGCAGCTGGAGTTCGGCGGCAAAGCCCCCGCCTCCTATCTGCGAGCGATGCTGTGTGACTGCGGGATCACCCCGGTCGTCCTCGGCGGCAAGAGCCTCCCGATCGATGTCGGGTACGAGTCACGCACCGCACCCACCGGCCTTCGCAAAGCGCTCTCCGTGCGAGACCGAGGCTGTGCCCACCCCGGCTGCACCCGGCCACCGCACTGGTGCCAGGTCCACCACGTCATCGAGTGGAGCGTCGGCGGCCGGACCGACCTCGACAACTGCATGCTGCTCTGCAAACAACACCACCGCATGATCCACACCAGCGGATGGACCGTCACCATCCGAGACGGATGGCCCGAATTCATCCCGCCGAAATGGCTCGACCCGACCCAGACAGCACGCCGAAGACCCCAGCCACCGATGTCACTTTCGCGCGCCTCGCAGTAGTCGGCGGGCAACGGACAACAGGCGCTCACCCTGCGTGCTGTTGTGCAACAGGTCGTATCCGGCGCGCAACGGTCGCGATCGGATCAGCTCCACCGCGAGCGGATAGGTCCAGACCTGGCCACCGAACTTGGCTTTGAACTGGTCGGGTCCGGACACCGTGCCCTGCGCCGCGAAAGCCTGTGCCGACTCAGCACGCAGGCCGCCGAAGTCGAAAGCGTGGCAGCGGTTGTCCCGGCCCCACAGCATGGCTTCCCAGATCATGGCGCTCGCCACGTTGAGCTTGCCGGCCTCGGGATTCGTCCGATCCATCCCGGTGATCCGGCTCTTCACCACCCCACCGCTGACCGTCAGAAGTTCGGCGGCGACCGGGACACCGTCGATCTCACCGATCAGCAGCACCACATGGCCACCGGGCGCCAACTCCCGATACAGCGTCTCGAGGTAGTCCGAGGGGAACGGCGTGAAACCCTGGTAGTCGGCTGTGGCCTCCGCGAGTGTCGCCAACGTCGGAATGTCGGCGACCGTCCCGACCCGGACCTTCACTCCACGCTGTGGCCATTGTCTGGTCCACGTGCGCAGCCGACGGTTCAGGTTGCCGCGCAGCGTCTCCTCGGATTGGTGCAGATCGACCCGCATCGTGACGGCCGGTGCGATGCCGGCTCGGGAGCGGCGGAACCCGTTCGCCAGGAGAGCGTCGGTGATCGGTGCGCCGTCGTCCGGCGGCTGGACGAACAGTGCCGCGTGCTCGCCCGCCACGGCCACCAACGATTCGACCAGGCGTTCCCGGCAGTCGGACATCTCCGCGGTGGCGTGGAACAGCGGGCCGTACGGCAGGTAACCGATCCATCCCAGGCCGCGCACCCGACGCCGCAGCACCATCGCGCCGCCCACCAGACGGCCGTCCGACCAGGCGAAAACATACAACGGCCGGTAACCGGCCCGGCCACGCACAACAGCCCACGCGCTGAGCTGGGCGACGTCGCTGTTCACCGACTCCGCGACCAGATGGTCCCATTCGGCCAACGCAGCGGCGCCGGGAGCTGCGCTGATCGTGACGGACGAGCGAGCGGTCCGCCTGGACCGCAACGCGAGGTCACCAATCGTGTTCGTCAACGCCTCACTACACACCACAGCATGACCGCCAATACCATTAGCACCAGAAACGATCACGCTACGTTAACGATCAGGTGGCCGATCTCGGGGACGCCACACCCGAACTAGCCCGACCTGGTGAACGAGGTCAGTCGTCGGAGCCGGCCTTCCGCATCGCATCGTCGATGATCTTGTCGATGTCGATGCTGTCCACGTCGCGGTCGTCGCCCACCTGGTCGGTTGCGTCTTCCAGGGCGTCGTTGACCTGGCCGAAGATGTCCTTGAGTAGCTTCTTCGTCTCCCGGTCGTCGAGCTTGGACGAGCTGCTGCCGTCGTCGCTGTCGCCCCAGTGCTCGCACTTCTTCTCCGACCCGACCGTCTCGCAGTGCGAGCCGCTGCTGCCGGTGAGTGACAGCGCCGCGGCTGCATCGGTGCCGCCGGACAACGGGACGGCCACTGCCACGCCGCCGATCAGCAGGACCGCCAGTACGGCTGTGAGGAGAGCTGCGGTGCGTGACATGAGTGCCTCGACTATCTCGACCGGGTACTGATCGTCAGCCACGGTAGGTAGCCGAGTGATCATCGGGGCCGGAACCGCGACCTCGCCACTCGTTCGGGTGATGAGCGTCAAATCCCGATCACGGTCGAGATCGCCCACACGCACAGGGCGGTGACCAGCGGGAACCAGATCAGGAGCAGTGCCGCGAGCAGTACCCACGGCGCATATCCGCTTCGCGTGCGCTCCGCCAGGCTGTAGATCGCCAGCGCCGGCAGGCCGCACAACGCTCCCCACACCGCGACTCCGGTCAGGCCCAGGACCATCTGCCAGAACGGCACGTCGTCCATGGCTCGTCATCTCCGCTCGTGCTCGTCCAGTTCCAGTGTGTACCCGTTCGGAGTGGGAGATGTGCCCCCAACTCGTGAACCTCGGCTGCGACCGCTATTCACACTGGTAACTTGCGCCACATCGATCTTGGACCACCCAGAGAAGAGACAATCGTCATGAGCTCAGCGCGTCGCCGGCGCTTGATCGCCGGACTCGGTGTCATCGCCGTCATCTTCGTTTCCGCCTGTGCGTTCGCGGGCACCGCTCTGGCTGCTCAAGGAGGCAAGGGAACCGACGGTGCGCCCGGCACCGGGGTGAACGGCATTCCGGGCAAGACCCAGAGCACCAACGGGTTCGTCGGCGCCTCGGCCGACGGCGTCAACCCCACCGAGCCGGTCACGGGCTGAGCTCAGCGCACCTCGGGAAGCAGACGAAGAGCCTGCAGCGCCATACCCAGGTCGACCGCCTCGCTCGGGTGCTCGACCGACCGCCCGGTGTACTCGGCGATCCGGTGCAGACGATGCCGCACGGTGTTCGGGTGGCAGTACATGCGGTGCGCGGTGTCCTTCGCCGAACCGCCGCTGGCCAGCCACACCTCCAGGGTGTCCAGCAGGACGTCCTGCTCGTCCCGGGGTAGCCGCAGCAGCGAACCCAGCACCGAGCGGGCGATGTGTACCGCCGCCTCCGGCGCGGCCGCGACCATCGTGGCCATCGGCGTCTCCGCGAACTGCCGCACCCGGGGATAACCCTCGATCAGCGGCTCGGAGATGCTGTTCATCGCGATCTTGGCCAGGTACACCGCGCGCGGGCTGTCCTGCAGGTCCTTGTAGGTGGGGCTGACCCCGATGCGTGCCGACGTACCCAGCGCGGACAGCACGCCGATCACCACGTCGATCTCCTCCGGCGGCCGCGACACCCCGTCCGGCGTGGCACCCGGCGGCGGTGAGCCGGACTTCGGGATCTCCGACGACGGATACAGCGACAGCACGCCGACCTGCAACCGGGGCTGCAGCCGCCACACCGAGTCCATGCCCTCCTCGCGCAGCCGCGTCGCCACACCGGGAAGCGCCTCGGTGCCGATCTCACCGACCTCGGCGACCACCGCCGCGAACTCGCCGACCCGGGGCAGACCCAGCTTCGACGCGATCTCCCACACCGTTCCGCGTTCGATCCCGCCGCCGTGGATCAACGCCTCGATCAGCGCCGATCGTTGCTGCTCGCGCAGCTCGACCAGGTCGTTGCGGGTGTGCCGGTAGGCCTCGGTCGCCGCGGCGGAGAACTCGTCGGCCGTCCACCACAGAACCGTCGCGGTCGCGACCAGATCCTCGCGCGACCAACGGTCCTGCCGGATGATCTCCTCGGCCGCCGACTCCCAGAACTGGGCGAACCCGATCCGGAAGCTGCGCAGCAGCTCCGCCAGCGGCACGCCCTGGCGGGCCCGCGCCTGACCGGTCGCCCTCGGCGCCGCCAGATCCCGGGGGCTCTCCTCCATGATCGTCGCCACCAGGTAGTCCAGGTTGTGGCGCACCGACTGCTCCAGCGAACCGGGCTCCACCGTCCTCGAGTCCTGGTACAACGGCATGGACTGCTCGATACGCGCCGCGATCGCAGCGCACATCGCGGGCAGCCGCCGACGCAGCGCGGGGGCCACGGCGATCAGCGCGGCGGTGGGTTCCGGGGAGTGCACGCTGATCAGGATGCCGCCCAGGTGGCCATCAGGCGAACTCGGAGCGGCCTCTCCAGGACACAACGGTGCGCGCGAACAATCGCGCGCCCGTCGGATTGTGCGTCGCTCCTGTGTCATGCCGCCATATAGGGGAGACGGGGGTTCCGCCACCGCCATCCGGCCTAGATTTGCGCATCGGCTCAATCGGGTCGGTGCACAACCATGGAGGTCAGCGATGAGTTCAGCGCAGAGCACTGCGCCGAGCGTCGAGACGCCCGGCCATAGAAAAGCAGCCACCAAACCGAGGTTCGGCAAGGGGCTGCGCGCCGCACAGAATGCGGCGACCCGGCCATTGCAGCAGGCCGGTGAGATGTTCGCCCTGCTGCTGGAGGTGGTCACCAGCGCAGTGCGGAACCCGGTCGGTTACTGGGGTGATGTCCGCGAGCAGATGTTCGAGATTCTCAAGCTCTGCTGGCTGCCGATGATCATCTCTTGTACGGCGTTCGGCTTCGGCGCGCCCGGTCTGCAGGGTGGCAACATCTTCCTGCTGTTCGGCATTCCGGAACGACTCGGTTCGTTCTTCCTGATGGCGAGCGTGCGTGAGTTCGCCCCGTGGATCAACGCGATGGTCGTGGCCGGCGTGATGGGCACCGCGATCACCGCGGA
>NZ_AUBB01000076.1 GCF_000429025.1 Actinospineispora spinosispora DSM 44797 | reverse complement strand
GGTGCGCGCGAAGCGCTGCGCGGCTGCGCCGCTGCGCTATTGCGCTAAAAGCGATTCCGGCTGCGCCGGAATCTGGTGGGTTTCGCGGGCTGCGCCCGCTCCGGACCGTTTTGTGGGCCATCGGCTGCGCCGCCGGCTCCACCGTTACGTCCGGGCTGCGCCCTTGGTGGAAACGGCCTTACAGGCGACTAGAGAAGGCGCTGAGCTGCTGTAGGAAGGGCTGGGTATCTCCCTGGAGATGCTGCTTCGAGGTGGCTGCTCGCTTGCCTCCGGGGAGGCTTGCGGAAGCGAGTCCACGCACGGCTCGGAGCGTTGTCTCCTGTCCGCCAGCTCCGCCCAACAGCTGCATGATTAGCATCATAGCAGCACCGCAGCGTCTGGATCCTTTTCGTCGGACTGGCGTTCGGCGCCGTCACACTCCGGCTCGGCTACCTCCTGCTGTTTCCCCGACCCGTCATCGCGGCCAACCGGGACGGCATCAGCGGACAGACCATCCCCGCCCGTCACCTCACCTGGGCCGAGATCAGCAGCATCGCCAACGATCCGACACACCCCAAACCGCTCATCCGTATCTATCTCGTGGACCCCAACACCGTTCTGAACCGGCTCAGCCCCACGAAACGGCGCCTCGCCCCCGTCACCACCTGGCTACCGCGCGGATACATCGACATCCGCACACCACTACTGCCCATCGGCGTAGCCGAGCTGGCCGAGGAACTCAGCACCCTGCACGAGCACTACCGACCCCGCTGAACCCAGGACACAGCGCGGACGATGCCGAACAGCTCAGCTGGGGAGGGCCATCGCGCTGCCCCGCCGTTGCGGGACCTTGCTGGGAAGCGGACGTCTTGCGGGGAACCGTTTCACAGGCGCGCACGAGTCCCGACAGATCACGCGCGCTCTTCTCCCCGCACCTGCTCAAGGGTCTCGCTCAACAAGGGGACGTCAGTTCGCCTCGGCCGCGGCTGACGACCAGCAAGACCGCCCGACCTCTCCGGCGGATGCACGAGCCCCCGCGCCGTGAGTTCCTCGATCCGCTGCCCAGCCGAGGTCGCCGGCACCAACCAACCCACCAACCGACCGCCGCTGGTGACCTTGCCGACCGCACCCGCCGCCGCAAGCTCAGCGATAACCTTCCCGGCATTACGCAACTCACGGACCGTCACCTCCCGCTCAACCGCGCGCTCAACCGCGCGCTGAGCAGGAGACACAACCTCGTCCGGCACGACCGGCAGTATGTCACCGTCGGCCAGGGATAACGAGCCCAGCTGGATCCCACACATCCAAGTGGCCCGGCAAACCAACATGAGAACGTCCCCGCCGACAGGTTGTGGCGGGGACGTTCTCATACCCAACGGACACAATGACCTACACCTCGGCGTGATTCACACCCTCTGTCGCCACACTCGGCTTGCTTGAGAGCGCGAGCGCCTGACGGATGGAGGCCGCCAGCTCACCGGACTCATCCACACCCGGCATGCGACACAGCGCGAGGAAGCGATAGCCGGCGATCCGTACCCGAGTGTTCTCCCGCTCCAGCTCCTCGTTCCACGACAACACCTGGTCACGCAACGCCCACAACTCAGCGCGCTCCACCCGCAGAGCAGCGGCGACAGCTCTCGCCTCCCGCAGAGCGTGTGCCTGCAGCTCCCACTCCGCCCTCACCCCAGCAAGCTCACGATCACGCGCCGCGACATCAGCACGCAGCCGAGCGACCTCCACACCCTCGACCATCAGACGCCCCCTTCCCCACGTGCTCGAACCACAGGGCCAACTCCACCAGCCAACCCGAAACCATTCCCGAACTCTAGGATTTCTTCCCGCTTACACGCCCCACGGCAATCAGACTGCGGAAAAGAATCATGCTCCCCATCGCGATGCTCCGCGATCGGATCATCCATCAAACACTCACCGATTACCGGATGAAATCCAATATTCGCGCTAGTCGGGTGAGTAGCCAAATCGTGGATATTCGACCCGCACGGACATCTCGCCAACACGGTTCCGCAGTCAGGATCGCAATCCATCTCGCCACAGTGCGGGCACGGCTGGGAATCAATGAGCAACTGCACGGCGGCGGAGCGACCCAGGATCTGCACCGCCCCACAGTCGGCACCGGGGTACAACGCGGAGTACTCAGCCGCCTGACCGGCATCGACGAACACATACAGGCCATCGAAGGTCTCGCGCTGCACCAAGTGGACCGTCGCACCGGACAGCTCCGCAGTCGCATCCTCCGACGGGGCCGAGGCGGCCCGCATGCCGGTCACGGCGGTGTGGACGCGCTCAGCGAAGACGGCGAGCTGGTCGAGGCTGCCCTCGATAGCCAAGCCACCGGCACCCAGCCCGCCAAGGGCCAGCACGTGAGTGCCGGTGACGGGCTCTTCCGGGCAGAGCGCGGCCTCGGCCTCTGCACCGAACAGCCGCACAGGGCAGTCACCGGCCTTCGCCCATTCGAGTTCATCAGCCATGGGATTCGGTTCTCCTCCACTCGGTAGGTCGCGGACGCGGAACCTCGAACCTCACATCGCCTCCAGGTCACACTTGTGGCACCGGCTAATGCCCCGAGTTCGGTTCCCCGGCACGGTGATCGCGGCGCCACAGTCGCGGCACTCATCGACCACGTCGCGTTCGAATCGACGGCGCTCGGCCGCCCGCATCTCCCTCACCCGCGTCGGTTTCCGCCGCTCGCCCATCAGGCCGCCCGCCGAAACAACCCGAGTCCCCGGCGGCGAAGAAGAGCACCTCGCGCCCGCTGCGCAGCGTGCCCCCGGCAGCGCGATGCGGGGTGGGCGTCAGTGTCACCAGGACGGTCACTGTGCGGCCACCTCGTCCAGGTCGACCGCGGGCGGGTGTGCGGGCCGGTGGCTGATGATCTCGCCGTACTTGATCCTGCGGGTGAACCACTGCCCGGGATGGTCCTCGGGCACGTTGGAGTTGCCGTAGTTGTCGCGGATCGTCACCGTCGTCTTGTTCACCCGAACGACCTCGCGCCAGCCCGCCCAGGATCCGACGAAATCGCCGACCTTGATCGTGGTCGCGTCATACGGGTTGTACCGGCCCGCGGCCCGGTGCTCCTCCAGCAACCGCCGCCAGTAGCGGATCTTCTCGTCCAGATCCGCGGCGGTCGCTTCCTGCTGCGCGCGGTAGCGGCCCCCTGCGTCCGTGCTGGCGCACCCGTCGAGGTTTCGCGACACCTTGCCTCGCTCGGTCTCCAGCCGTTCGAGGCGGCGCGCGACCCGTCCCAGCGACTCGCGACGGTCCATGTGCCCGGCCGCCGAAGCCGCACCATCAGCGGCCCGCTCGGCCTCCCGACCCAGCTCCACCGCCTTATGCATGTGGCCATCCATCCGCGCCAACACACGCCGGTGACCCCGCTCGAAATGGTGCCACACCAGGATCGGCTGGCCCCTCGGGATGTACTCAGAGATCGCGTCCGCGGCGCCCCACCAGGCGTCGACCTCGACCTTCCTGCGCTCGGCCCTCTCACTCAGCACCTCGACACGCTCATCCATACGCCCGGCACGGTCGACCTCAGCCTCATCCATCGCACGCGGCGTCGCGTCCACCCGCACCTCGACCTCAAACCCGGCCTCACACAACACAGCGGCCGTGGTCTCGATCAGATACAGATCCGGGGCGCGGTCGCGGGAGTGAGCGACAGCGAGCGCACGCAAACGCGGCATGTACCGCCAGCCACGGATCCGGTAGATGCTCTGCGCCGCCTTGATCGCATCCCACGCACCGTCACCCTTGGTGCTGCCCTCCAGCATCGTGCCCTCGGCCGCGCTGTGAGTGATCGTGCGTGTCACCGCTGTCTCCTATCCGCCGTCGGATCGGTCATCCCCGAGGCGATCGCCATCGGGACTGGTCGTTGTTGACTCAGTAGCGGGGGAACCGCAACCAGGGGTCGTTACCGACCGACCCGTAGTAGCGGCGCTCGAAGTAGTCGGTCTGGCTGTCGGAGTTGTCGTAGTTGTAGGCGCTGTGAATCCGCTCGACCTCCTGCCTGAGCGCGCGCATCGCGGGTGTGGCTTCCTGGACCCGCCCGTCTCGGTAGCTCTGGTCCTCGACCCACGTCCAGCCCCAGCCCTCGGGAACGTTCTTGATGGTCACGTCGATCGATCCGCCGCCGGCGTAGTAGCTGCGCGGCTGGCCCATTCCGGAGAGCGCCATCATCGCCACGTAGCGCCCGATCGCTCTCTCGACCACCCGTCAGGGTTTGCACTCCCACATCGAGAGGACGAGTAGCACTTCTTCGACCTGGGGCAGCACGCCACACGACTCCTGACAACTCCTCGCTCAGGTCTGGGATCAGCCGATGCGCGCTCATCGGGCCAGTGTCCTCCCTACCCCCGACAGGCTCAGGCTCATCAGCTCGGCTCGTCACGGTAGGGGGCCAGCCAGTCGAGTGCCTCAGTGGCGGATTTGACGCCGGCCCGGGCGGGGCTGTTGGTCAGGCCACGCAACACAGCGCGGGTAATCTCGTTCGGCCAGCCGCGGCGAGGGCCTCGATAGCACCGTGGCGCACCCGCGGCCGAGCATCCTCGACGGTCAGCCGGGCCAGTAGCGCTCGAATGGATTTACGGTGAGGCGACGCCACGCTCTCGGCACGCACCACGAGCACCTGGTCGAGGTCGCTGTCTGGGCGCAGGTGCGCGAAGAGTAGACCCTGCCCTAGGGCAGGAGCGTGAAGTAGTCGACATGGCGGGGCCGTACGACACTGAAATGTCTGTGATCCAGGGTCATCACAACCGTAGCTCCGAAGCGTTCGGCGACAGCGATGACTGAAGCATCCGCCGCTCCCAGAGGGAGGCTGGCGTACTTCTCGATCAGGTCGGCCATACGTCGAAGATCGCTCGAGGCCAGATCGACTAGCCGGAATGTTCCGCTGTCGAGCGAACGCAAGAACGACGCTTCGGCGGCCGCACTAGCGCGAGTCGAGAGGAAGTAACAGACTTCCATCACCACGAACGGCGTAATGAGAGGTGCTTCGCTCAGACTGGTCAGAGCCTCGAGGCAGGCGGCATGATCAGGGTCGCGGATGGCTGCTGCCGCAACGATCGGGCCAGTATCAACAACGATCACGACGAGCCGAGCTCAGTCCTCATGATGTCGCGTGCGTTAGCCCCGAGCCTGCCCTCATCTGTAGTGATCGACCCAACCCACGCCGGTGGCCACGACTCTCGGTTGTCGACGGCGCTGCCTGTACGACCACCGTCGATAACCTCGAAACGAACACGGTCACCCGCGTGAAGAGGCAGCCCGTCGTGTTCAGCGACCTGCGCTAGTCGAGGCGAGACAACGAACTCGCCGAGACCAACGCCGTCATCGTCGTGGCATGCTGGGTTGCTCATAGGTTCCCGCCTCCCTCCTCATTCATCATTCATCATTCATCATCGCACAAACGCACGCGGCCAGTTCGGTCCCTCACGCTCGAAGTCAAGCGCACGGAGGGTTCATGACCACTTCCTCACTCGGGGCCGCGCAGACGGCAGCGGGACTCTACTCA
>NZ_AUBB01000075.1 GCF_000429025.1 Actinospineispora spinosispora DSM 44797 | reverse complement strand
CACCGCCGAGAACATCGACGTCAAGGAGGTTATCTGGGGTCGGGGACGGGAGTTGGTGACGTCGGTAGCCGCCCCGTCTGGGAGGTCAGGGGTCTCCTCTGTCCGGTTGCTCGCGGCTGGTTGGGGTCCTGGTCTCGGGGTTGGCTGGTGAGCATGGTGGGTTCGGTGGCCGCGGGGTTGTTGTCGGTGATCATCGTGATCGTCCCTGGTCCTGCTGACGAGCAGCGGCAGACCTCGCCCGAGCGACCGCCCGCACCGTCGGTGGAGGCCTCGGCGGTGCCGTCGGCCGGGTCCGAGGGCGGGTCGGGTGTGGCGCCTGGGTCGGCGGGGTTGGTCAGGTTCTTCGGTAACAGTTTGGGCTGGCGTGGGCAGGGTTCGTTCGGGCTGGATCGGTTGCGGGTGACCGATGATGCCTCCACGCCGGCGGGCCGGGTGCTGAGGGTGAGTTATCCGGCTGGGTCGGCGTCACCGCAGGCGGCTCGTAAGAGCGGCGGAGCGCAGGGCGGCGCCCAGGCGTATCTGCCCCTGTCCACGCCGAGGAACTCGGCCCGGCTGAGTTTTTGGGTGCGTTTTCCACCAGGGTTCGATTTCGTCAAGGGTGGAAAACTCCCCGGCTTGTATGGGGGTTCAGGCGGTTCCGGAGGAAAACACCGCGACGACGGGTTTTCCACCCGATTCATGTGGCGCGCCGGAGGCGTCGGTGAGGTGTATGTGTATCTACCTGGCGGGACTGGCTACGGAACCTCTCTCGGACGGGGATCATGGAAGTTCACCCCGGGTCGCTGGACCCAAGTCACTCAACAAGTCCAGCTCAACACTGCGGGCCAGGCGGACGGCGCGTTGACGGTGTGGGTGGACGGGCGGCAGGTGTTCACCCAGGGCGGGTTGACCTACCGCACTGGTCAGGGGCCGTTGATCGACGGGTTGTTCTTCTCCAGTTTCTTCGGCGGGTCCGACACGTCCTGGGCCAGCCCACGCGACCAGCACGTGGATTTCACCGGTTTCACCCTGACCGACTAAAAACCGGTCGCGGATTTTCGCGAGAGGAGGCCGGATTTGTTCGCCGGATTTCGTGGTTCTCACGAATCAGTGTCAGTCAGGCGTGCCTGTGGATTATCCGGGGGTTGGTGGGTTTCATCGTTACCGTCGGTTCTCATGTCGAAGGAATATGTGGCGGAACGCGCGATTCACAGTCCCGGCCACAGTGCCGGTCACGGTTCGGGTGAGCGGGTTTCCTGGGTGGTCGCGGACACGGTCGAATTTTCGTTGCACCTTCAGGCGTGTGCTTTCGTTGCGGGGTTGCGGTCTCGGGGGTTGTCGGTGAACACCGAGCGGGTTTATGCCGGGCGAGTTGCGTTGTATTTGACGTGGTGCGCCGAGTCCGCGGTGGTGTGGTCGGCGCCGGGGCTGCGGGGGTTGTCGCGGTTTCAGGACTGGTTGGTGAATGAGCCGTTGCCGGCCCGCTCGCCGCGCCGGGCGGGGGTGGCGCGGTTTCGGTCACGGTCCTCGGCGAACGCGGTGTTGACGGTGGTGGGTGAGTTCCTGCGGTTCGGCGCGGTGCACGGGTGGGTCGAGGCGGCGACGGTGGCGATGTTGGCCGCGCCTCGGGCACGTCGGATGTTGCCGCCGGGCACGGATCTGGGTGAGCGAGCCCAGTTCGGGCAGGTCGCGGCCGCCAGGTTCCGGTTCAAGAGCACCGAGGACGCCTGCGAGGTGTTGACCAGCGGGCAGGTGCGCCGGCTGGTGGAGCTGACCGGGCACGCACGCGACCGCTTTCTGGTGTTGGTGCTGGTGGTGACCGGGATGCGGATCGGCGAGGCGTTGGGGCTGCGTCGCGAAGACATGCACTTGTTGGCGACCTCGCGGGCGTTGGGGTGTTCGGTGTCTGGCCCGCACGTGCACGTCCGTCGCCGGGCCAACAGCAATGGCGCGTTGGCGAAATCGCGGTACCCGCGCTGGATTCCGGTCACCATCGAGTTGGTCGAGGCTTACACCGACTATCTGTATGAACGCGACCAGGCCGACGTCACCACCGACGCCGCCCCTGATGCGGCGGACGGTTGCGAGATGGTGTTCGTGAACCTGTTCCGGGCGCCGGTGGGTCGGGCGATGAACTACGACAACGCCAAGGAGTTGTTCGAGCGGCTGTCACGCACGGCCGGTTTCCCCGCCCGTCCGCACATGCTGCGCCACAGCGCGGCGACCGGCTGGCTACGCGCCGGGGTGTCCCGTGACGTCGTGCAACACCTGCTCGGGCACGTGTCCGCGTCCTCGCTGCAGCCCTACATACACATCGACGAGCGTGACACCCGAGCCGCGGTGGAAGCGGCCTGGCACACCGGGGCGACATCGGTCGCCATCTCAGGCACGGTGTCGGCCGCCACGGAGGGGCCGCGACGATGAGCATCCTCTCGCCAGCTAGCGGCCTTGTCTCACCGCCCGGCGGCAACCAGGGCCGGGGCGCTGAGTTGGCGGTCCGCGGCGCTCTGGATGGGCGGTGGGAAGCGTGGCTGGACACCCAGCTCGACCCGGACTGGCGGGTGGGCGAGTGGCGGAGGGACTGGTGGCTGTTCACCGGCGACCCCGCGCAGCGGTTCACCGCGATCCGCGCCTGTCGCACCCACGCGTGTGATCGCAGCGTGCGGGCTCAGGACACGTTCTGTCGGGCGTGTGACCTGGCCTGGCGGGCGGGCAGACCCGAAGGCGACACCAGCGATGAACGGCAGCGGGCGGCCGAGGCGTTCGCCGCCTCGCACCTGCCGTCGACGACCGGCCGAGGCGTGGCCGCGCCCCGGTGCACGGTGGTGCGCGATCAGCGCCAGTGCGTGCGCGCTGGTCAGTCGCGCGGATTGTGCTCGGGTCACGGCAGTATCTGGCGCAGCCGCTACCCAGACATGCAACCGGATCAGTGGGCCCGGCGGTTCGCTCTGCCGTTCACCGGCCCGGGGCCGTGCCCGGTCCCCGGTTGCGGGCGGCTACCGATGAACAGCCAAGGTTTGTGTCCATACCACTACAAGGCCTGGCCCGGCCCCAATTCGGGACCGCACGCTGATCGGGACCCGGCCCAGTGGGCACGACGGCAGCCTCCCTACCTCGACGGCAGCCAATTCTCACTCATCACGCTGGAGCCGCTGGCGCGGCGAGAACTGCTGTTCGGGTTGCAACGCATCGATGCGCAACGTCGAGTGGTGGACCCGTTCTGCATGCGCGTGATCGTGCGCGCGGTAGGTACAGCACCGACAGTGCTCGCGGCGAGGGCACAGGTCGACGAGCGGGTCGCGGGCAGAGCGAACCTGCGCGCGAAATGGGAAGCGCTGCGCTGGGCGATCGACACCGGCTACGCCCAGTTCCGCGGCGTCGACCCCGGACACGTCCAGGTGCTGGACCTGCGTGCGATCGGGCTACGTGACGCCACCGGGCGCCGTCGCGTTCTGTCGGGTACCGCGGATCTGAGTGTGATCGCCCAGCTGTGGTTACGGGGGTTGCTAGCCGGCTGGGCCGAGGCCGAGCGGCCCACCAACACCCAATTCCGGCACACCCTGCGCGCAGCCACCCTCGCCTCGCACGCCCTGGCCACTCGGCCCGGCGGCGGGGCCGACCCGGCCGCGCTGGGGATCGGTGAGGTCAGCGCAGTGGTCGAGGCCTTCCGCAACGCGGTCAAAGCAGACGGCAACCCCTACAACGTGACGACGCAGCGCATCTGGAACGGCGGTTTCTTCACCCTCATCGACTACGGCCGCCGAAGCGAGCTATGCCCACAGATCTCCGCCAAGTTCGAGCCCGACCGCAAACTGCACGCCATCCGAGCCTGCCACCCGGCCGACGACGAGACAGGCAAGGCCGTCCCCGAGCATGTCATCGCTCAGCTCGATGCCCACCTGCCCAGCCTGGGCACCGGCATGGTCTATGGCTGCCGGCTGTTGGCGGCCCCGGATTTGGCCGCGATGTATCAAACCGTGTACGTGCTGCTGCGCGATACCGGACGTCGCCCCGAAGAGATCGGATCGCTGCACCGCGACTGCCTCGACACCGACGCCGGCGCCCCGACACTGGTCTGGAACAACCACAAAAGCCGGCGCCTGCGCCGCCGACTGCCCATCACTGAAGCCACCGCCGCGGTGATCCGCGGCTGGCAGACCCGCCGTGACCTGCTCGAAGTGCCCACTCGAGGCGCTAAATACCTGTTCCCCGTCCTTGACCGCGGCAACGCTGATCATCTCACCAGCCCGCAGATCAGCACAGTCCTGCGCGCATGGGTAGTGAACGAGATTCCCGAGCTACGTGACGACACCGTCGATACCGACGGCAACCCGGCGCCGTTCGACCGCACCCGAATCTATCCCTACGCGTTTCGTCACGCCTATGCCCAACGCCATGCCGATGCCGGTACCCCGATCGACGTGCTGCGCGAATTGATGGATCACCGTTCGGTGTCCTCAACTCACGGCTATTACCAGGTCAGCCTCAAACGCAAGCGCGAAGCCGTGACCACCCTGGCCAGCCACGTGATCAACCGTTCCGGTGGGCGTGAACCGTGCTCCCCGGACGGCGGCACACAGCGATACGAGATGCGCACGGTCGCGGTGCCCTACGGCGGCTGCGCTGAGCCGTCCAACGTCAAAGCCGGCGGGCAGGCCTGCCCGATCCGGTTCCAATGCGCCGGCTGCGGGTTCTACCGCCCCGACCCGTCCTACCTGCCCGCGATCGACACCCACCTCAACCAGCTACGCGCCAACCGGGAAACCGCCCAAGCCATGAGCGCCGCCGAGTTCGTCACCACCGCCCTCGACCAAGAGATCACCGCCTATGAGGGGATCACCGCCACCATGCGCACCCGCCTGGCCGAGCTGCCCCACGGCGAACGCGTCGCGCTCGAAAAGGCCGCCGCGGTACTGCGCAAGGCCCGCCTCGCCGACCCCACCAAACCAGCCGACCCCACCCCAGCAGCCGGGATGTCCCTGCCGTTGACCGTGATCAACCACAACCACTCCGTCAACCACAACGAGGAGCTATGAGCCCGCGCAGCGCCGATCACCTGCACCAGGCCCGCCGGGACCAGAGCCGGCACAAACGCGAACGCGTCCTGGCCGCGCTGCGACAGATGCAACGCCGAGGTGAGGACATCACCTTCGCCGCGGTCGCCCGCCGGGCCCACGTGTCGCAGTGGCTGACCTACGCCGACGGCATCCGTGAACACATCGACACCGCGCGCGCCCACCAAGCCACACACTTGACCACCAGCGCAACTCAGGCCCCGAGCCCCGGCACGGCGAGCCTGCGCACCGACCTGGAACTCGCCCGCGCCGAGATCACCGCGCTACGCCACGAACGCGGCACCCTGCGCGACGCCGTGCGCCACCACCTCGGCCACCAACTCGACACCCAGCACACCGGCGACCTCATCACCCGCATCGACGAGCTCACCGCCACCACCCGCCGGCTCAACACCGACAACGAGCAACTCGCCCACGACAACACCGCGCTGCGCCACCAGCTCACCGACGCCGAAGACTCCCTCGCCGGCGCCCGCACCAGCCTCCGGCAAATGATCAAAGACCAGAACGCCGACGCACAACCCACAATCACCGGAAATTCACGATGAAACGCCGACACATTCAGCTCGCTGATGGTGCCTCAGGTCCCAGAAAGCCCCGGGACCTTCTCACCAGCACATTCACCGGACAACCCCAGATAAAGGAGGAGACC
>NZ_AUBB01000074.1 GCF_000429025.1 Actinospineispora spinosispora DSM 44797 | reverse complement strand
ACGACGTCCGCAATTGCGTCCTTGGACAACAACATCCCGCCCAGCACCGACTGCTCCGCGGTCAAATCCTGCGGCGGCTGCCGGTCGAACTCGGGCGGGGGCGCATCGTCCACGGGCCGCACAGCCCGGGGTCGATTTGCCGATCGCTCGTCGGTTACCGCCATGTCGCCGCCCTTCTCCCCCTGCACGAAGTCCTACCGGTCACCCCCGACAGAACACGGCCGCGAGGTGGGGTCGCTGGAGGTTAAGGGCGCTCGGCGCCCCGCTCCAAAACGGCTTGTTGACAGGGTTGTTGACCGTCTGGGGACAACTCCCACAGGTCCCGCACATAGCGGTGGACAACTGTGGACAACCTGGGGATGAATGCCTCAGCCTGCTGCGTTTCCGCAGGTCAGCTAGGTTACGGGTGGTGGGGACAAGTCACCCGAAATCACTGCGGCGTGTCGCCGTTTTTGACCATCTCGGGCGTGTCATCCACTTCTAGACACAACAAAACCCCCGCCGTGTGAAGGTTAAGACGGCGGGGGTTTTGAAGGGTTCGAACTACTTGGCGCCCGCGGAGACCTCGAGCGCGAAAGTGCCGTTGACCTCCGGGTGCAACCGGACGCCGACCTCGTGCTTGCCGACGGTCTTGATCTGACCGTCGATCTCGAGGGTGCGGCGGTCCAGCTTCGGACCGCCGGCGGCGCTCAGCGCCGCGACGATCTCGGCCGGGGTGACCGAACCGAACAGCTTGCCCTTCGCCGAAGCGGCGCGGGCGACCAGCTTGACCGGGGGCAGCGCCTTCAGCTCGGCGGCAACCTCCTTGGCGTGGCCCAGGTCGCGGATCTGGCGGGCCTCACGGGCCTTCCGGATCGCCGCGACCTGCTTCTCCGCACCCTTCGTCGCCGGCATGGCCAGCTGGCGGGGGAGCAGGAAGTTGCGGCCGTAACCGTCCTTGACCTCAACGATGTCGCCGGGCGCACCCAGGTTCGACACGTCGGCGGTGAGAATCAGCTTCATGTGACAGATCCTCCTTAGCGCGCGGTCGAGGTGTAGGGCAGCAGGGCGACCTCGCGGGCGTTCTTGACCGCGACGGCGACGTCCCGCTGGTGCTGACGGCAGTTGCCGCTCACCCTGCGGGCACGGATCTTGCCCCGGTCGGAGATGAACTTGCGCAGCAGACCGGTGTCCTTGTAGTCGATCTGCTGGTGCTTGTCCTTGCAGAACGCGCAAACCTTCTTCTTCGGCTTGCGCAGCACGGGCTTGGGCATGTGACACGAACTCCTGGTTCAGCGAAGAAAAGTCGGGTGAGTGGTCAGAAGGGGGGCTCGTCGTCGGCGGCGCTTCCGCCACCGCCTCCGCCACCGGCAGCCGGCGCGGAACCCCACGGGTCGTCGGACGGGCCGCCGGAGCCGCCACCACCGAACCCACCGCCGCCGCTACCGCGGCTGACCTTGTTGACCTTCGCGGTCGCGTACCGGAGCGACGGGCCGATCTCGTCGACCTCCAGCTCCACCACGGTCCGCTTCTCGCCCTCGCGGGTCTCGTACGAACGCTGCTTCAACCGGCCGGACACGATCACCCGGGAACCCCTGGTGAGCGTCTCGGCCACGTTCTCGGCGGCCTGGCGCCAGATGTTGCAGCGCATGAACAGCGCCTCGCCGTCCTTCCACTCACCGCTCTGCCGGTCGAACTGGCGCGGGGTGGAGGCCACGGTGAAGTTCGCCACCGCGGCGCCGGACGGAGTGAAACGCAGCTCCGGGTCGGCAGTCAGATTGCCGACCACCGTGATCAGCGTGTCGCCAGCCATCTGCGACTACCTCAGCTGGCCGGGGTCGCGTCGGACGCGGCCTCGGTCTCGGCGGGGGCTGCCGCGGGGGCAGAGGCACCGGCGACAGCGGCGGCACCGGCGGCGGCCGACGGGGCCGAGGCGGGAGCCGACACAGCGGCGGCGGCAGTGGTGCCGGCCGGAGCGCTGACCCGGTTGGCCGGACGCTTGATCTGAGCGCGCATCACCTTGGTGCGCAGCACCGACTCGTTCAGCGACAGCTGACGGTCGAGCTCGGCGATGGTCGCCGGCTCGCAGGTCACGTCGAGCACCGCGTAGATGCCTTCAGCGTGCTTCAGGATTTCGTAGGCCATCCGGCGCTTGCCCCAGATGTCGACCTTCTCCACCGTGCCACCGTCGTTCTTGACGACCCGGAGAAAAGTCTCCAGGGACGGGTTGACGGTGCGCTCGTCGAGATTGGGGTCGAGGATGACCATGAGCTCGTATTGACGCATGAGAACCACTTACCTCCTATGGGCAAAGGCGGCCACGGTCCATCCGCGGCAGGAGGGTCTCTCAAAATCACCGAGATCCGGGCGCACAGGTGCACGCGCCATGCTCAGGTGACGGGACCAGGCTACCAGCTGTCTTTTTGGGCCTGTTCCGCGCGGAGTTTTTCTGTGACCACCCCCTCGGCTTCGCCGTCGGGGGTACTCCCAGAAAAACAAACCTCGTTCCTCGGTTGAGCGCGCGCTTGTTGTTGCCCTGGGAGCCGCCGTCCGGCTGGGGAGCCTGGGTGCGGACATTCAGTACGCCGGCCTTCGCCGGAACTCCTTCGGAGACTCGCGGAGCCGACTTCGCTGTGGTCCCTTCGCTGTGGTCCCTTCGCTGTGGTCCCTTCGCTGTGGTCCCTTCGCTGTGGTCTGGTCAGGCGTGGCCGGATCAGGTATTGCTTGCTGGCCTCGGACGATCGCGGCTGGTCTCTGGGTTGTCGGTGTGCCCGGATACCCTCATCTCATGCGTATCGGGGCACATGTTCGGCAGGATGAGGACCCGCTCGGCGCCGCGAGCGAGGTCGGCGCGGAGACCATCCAGTTCTTCCTCGCCGACCCTCAGGGGTGGAAGAAGCCGCCGGTGCACCCGAAGGCCGACGAGCTGCGCGCCGCCGCCGAGGCCGACGAGATGACCCTGTTCGTGCACTCGCCGTACGTGGTGAACCTCGCGTCGACGAACAACCGGATCCGGATTCCGTCGCGCAAGCTGGTCACCCAGCACGCCGAGGCCGCCGCCTCGGTCGGCGCGAAGGGGCTGATCGTGCACGGCGGGCACGTCACCGCCGGTGAGGACGCGGCGGTCGGGGTCGACAACTGGCGCAAGTTCTTCGCGCGGCAGGCCGACGAGGGCGGGTTCGCGGTGCCGATCCTGATCGAGAACACCGCGGGCGGCGACAACGCGATGGCGCGGCGGTTCGACGCACTGGCCCGGCTGTGGGACGCGGTCGGCGAGTTCGACGCCGGCTTCTGCCTCGACACGTGCCACGCGTTCGCCGGCGGGGAAGACCTGGTCGGTGTCGTCGAGCGGGCCAAGGCCATCACCGGCCGGATCGACCTGGTGCACCTCAACGACTCGCGCGACGAGTTCAACTCGGCGCGCGACCGGCACGCCAACATCGGCAGCGGCACGATCGACCCGGACCAGCTGGTCGCCGTGTGCGCGGCCGCCGGTGCGCCGGTCGTCGTCGAGACACCTGCCGAAGGCCAGGCCGACGACATCGCCTACCTGCGGAAACATCTGGGCTAGGAGCGTTCTCCTAGCGCCAGGCGAAGACCGGTTGTTCGAAGTGCGCGACCGAGGTCGCGCGACCGTGCAGCACCACCTCGCGGAACTGGTAGAGCACCGCGGCCGTCGGGGCGTGCAGGAACCTGCCCATGAGCGGAATCTGGATGACCGGCGCGTCGGACTCCGGGATGGACAGCAGGTTCGGTTCGACGTCGAGCTGTTCCAGTGGGATGCCGTAGACGGCCGCGACCTCGGCGCGGCGCGGCCGCAGCGGGCGGGGGCCGCGCTGGCCGACGTCGCCTGCCCACAACACCACCGGTGACATGAGGTAGCCGGACCGCGTCGGGTAGTCGTCGAGCCTGCCGAGCACCGCCGACTCGTCGAGTTGAATCCCCAGCTCCTCGGCCAGCTCGCGCAGCGCCGCCTCGACGACCGTCTCGCCGTCGTCGCAGCGGCCGCCGGGCAGCGCCCACTGGCCGGAGTGCGCGCGCAGCTTCGGCGCGCGGCGCGTGATCAGCACGCTGTTCGCGGTGTCGGCCGATCCGGTCAGGGTGATCGTCACCGATGCCGGCCGCAGGTCGGGGCGGTCCTCGACGCGGTGCGGATACCCCACGAGCGCGGCGCGCACGGACTGCTCGGTCACCGTGATCGGTTCGCTGGACATGGGTTCACTGTGTCATCCGCCCGCCCGATCCACCGGTCTCGCACTCTGAGAGCCCGGCGCACCCCTTTCGGGGCACGTCCCCCATTCGCCGCGCGCCCCCTTCTAGGGTGATCAAAGGCTTGATCGGCGAAGGGTGAAGTGGATGTTCCGGCATTTCCGGCGTCTTTCCGTGCTGGGCACAACAGGTCTGGTCCTGTTCACGGCGGCGTGTGCCAGTGGTCCCGCGCCGGTCGGTTCGGGGCTGGACCTGCCGGGTTTCGACCGGGACACGAGGGCGCAGGACAGCCTGTACGAGTTCGCCAACGGTACCTGGCTGAAGAACACCAAGATCCCGCCGGACCTGTCGGAGATCGGTTCGTTCACGAAGCTGTCCATCGAGGCCGAGGACAACCAGAAGAAGATCATCTCCGATGCGGCGGCGAAGAAGGACGAACCGGCCAACTCCGATGAACGCAAGATCGGTGACCTGTATGCGAGCTTCATGGACACCGACCGGCTCAACCAGCTGCGTGCCACACCGCTCGACCCGTACTTCGCGAAGGTCGACGCGCTCAACACCCCCGGCGACCTGATCCGGCACCTCGGCGAGATTCAGCGGTTCGGCGCGTCGAACCCGATCGGGCTGAGCGTCAACCAGGACGCCAAGAACGCCACCGCGTACATCACCGAGATCTCCCAGGGCGGCACGTCGCTGCCGAACCGCGACTACTACCTGTCGAGCGACCCGAAGTACGTCGACATCCGCGCCAAGTACCTCGGCTACATCGGCCAGCTGTTCCGGCTGTCGAACCTGCCCGACCCGGACGGCACCGCGAAACGCATCCTCGACCTGGAGACGCAGCTCGCGCAGGCGCAGTGGACGCCGGTGCAGAACCGCGACACGCTCGCGCAGTACAACAAGTTCACCCTGTCCGCCGCGAACCAGGCCACGCCCGGCATCGACTGGGATACCTACCTCACCGCGGCGGGTATCACGAACCAACCGAACCTGATCATCGACCAGCCCAGCTTCTTCAAGGCACTGGGCGGTCTGCTCGCCACCGTGCCGATGGACACCTGGAAGCAGTACCTCAAGTGGCACCTGATCCAGGACAACGCGCCCTATCTGAGCAGCGACTTCGTCGACTCCAGGTTCGACTTCGTCGGCAAGGTGCTCAGCGGTAAGCAGCAGAACCGGGACCGCTGGCGACGCGGTATCGCCGCGGTCAACGGCGCGATGGGCGACGCACTGGGCCACCTGTACGCGGACCGGTTCTTCACCCCCGCCGCGAAACAACGCGCCCAGGATCTGGTGCACAACCTGTTGGGCGCCTACAAGGACTCGATCGGCAAGCTCGACTGGATGACCGGCGCCACCAAGCAGCAAGCCGAGGACAAACTGGCGAAGCTGGCGGTGAAGATCGGCTACCCGGACAAGTGGGAGGACTTCTCCCACCTGGACATCAAGCCGGACGACCTGGTCGGCAACATGGACCGCGCCGCGCAACGCGAGCACCAGCGGGCGATCGACAAACTGGGCAAGCCGGTCGACCGCACCGAATGGTTCATGAACCCGCAGACGGTCAACGCCTACTACAACCCGGCGATGAACGAGATCGTCTTCCCGGCCGCGATCCTGCAGCCCCCGTTCTTCGACCCACGCGCCGACGACGCGGTCAACTACGGCGCGATCGGCGCCGTGATCGGCCACGAGATCAGCCACGCGTTCGACGACCAGGGCCGGCTCTACGACGGCGACGGCAACCTGCGCGACTGGTGGACCCCGGCCGACGCCGCGGCATTCAGCGCGAAGACCGCCGCGTTGGTGGCTCAGTACAACAACTACACGCCGTTGCCCGGGGCTCACGTCAACGGCCAGCTGACCCTGGGGGAGAACATCGCCGACCTGTCCGGCCTCACCATCGCCTACCGGGCGTATCGGGCTTCGCTGGGTCTCAACCAGCCCGCTGTGCTCGATGGGTTCACCGGAGACCAGCGGTTCTTCCTCGGGTTCGCGACCATTTGGCGGACGAAGGAGCGGGACGAGTCGCTCCATGCCGGTCTTCTGACCGATCCGCACAGTCCTGGGGAGTTCCGGTGCAACGGGGTTGTGCCCAACGTCGACGCTTTCTACGAAGCGTTCGGGGTCAAGCCTGGGGATCAGCTGTATGTGGCGCCGGCTCAGCGGATTCATATCTGGTGAGTTTGTTTCCCCGCTGGCCGTCAATCGTTCTTGGTGTGGCCGGTCGTTGTCAATCCCGCTAACGCGCTTCGACGCAGCCTCCTGGTGCACTCGCAGCAGGGTCGAAGTAAAGGATTGACAACGACTGGCCACACCAAGAAGCAGGCCAGGATCGCGGGGCAAGGTGCAGGTGTGCGTGCAACTTGGCTTGGTCCCGCACCTGCGACTGCTCGCGAATTCAAATTTGTTTGCAGTAACAATCTTTAAACAGAGACAACAGCCAGTCAGCAGGCACCCAGCCTGC
>NZ_AUBB01000073.1 GCF_000429025.1 Actinospineispora spinosispora DSM 44797 | reverse complement strand
CCTCGGCCACCAACTCGACACCCAGCACACCGGCGACCTCATCACCCGCATCGACGAGCTCACCGCCACCACCCGCCGGCTCAACACCGACAACGAGCAACTCGCCCACGACAACACCGCGCTGCGCCACCAGCTCACCGACGCCGAAGACTCCCTCGCCGGCGCCCGCACCAGCCTCCGGCAAATGATCAAAGACCAGAACGCCGACGCACAACCCACAATCACCGGAAATTCACGATGAAACGCCGACACATTCAGCTCGCTGATGGTGCCTCAGGTCCCAGAAAGCCCCGGGACCTTCTCACCAGCACATTCACCGGACAACCCCAGATAAAGGAGGAGACCCGGGGCGGGGTGATCGCGGGCAACTCCTTCGACGGATCAGGGGTGTCCGGCGCGAATTTCGCCGACTCCGTGCTCGACCTCAAGGGCGTCGGCTACCAGGTCGTCAACAACGTCACCTCCGGCGCCAGCCCGAGACTCATGGACGGGTTCCAGACCCACGTCATCACCGAACCCGCCACCTCCGGCTGCAACAACACCTTCCGCAACAACACCTTCAACGTCCAGGTCCCCGGCAAGCCCGTCGCCCTGGACAGCAGATGCGGGATCAACCCCCAGTAAAGGCTCGCGCCTGGACTGGAGAAGTGAGCGCGCATGGTCACCGGCTGACTCGTGATGATGATCCTGATCGGTTTCATCCTCGCCACAGGACTTGCCACCTCGACACGCATGGGGCGAATGAGTAGGCCCGCACGCCGCGTGGAGCAGGCTACGGCTCGGCGCCAGCAGCGCGGGAAACCGAGACCGGCAGAGTAATCTCTGAGGGAGTTGAGCACTCGGAGTGCCCGTGATGACGCGGGATACCCGCCGGCCGTGACGTGACCCGAAGGTGCGGGGGACGACGAGCCTGGCACATGGGCGTGGAGTCATCGCTACTATCCGGGTCCGGGTCACAGACGAAGCTCGGCCATGTCTGAGATGCCCGATGGACAACAGTGGAGGTGCGTCGGCCGTGTCCTATCTGTCTGACGTCGCGCTGTCGGTGCTGGATACCTCGCCGATCGTGCAAGGCTCGACCGCGCGCACGGCGCTGCTCAACACGCTCGACCTCGCGCGGCTGGCCGACCGTCTGGGCTATCACCGCTACTGGGTGCCCGAACACCACAGCATGCGTGGCGTGGCGAGCGCCGCGCCCGCGGTCCTGGTCGGCCAACTGGCAGCCGAGACCGAACGAATCCGGGTCGGGTCGGGTGGCGTGCTGCTGTTCAATCACGCTCCGATCGTGGTTGCCGAGCAGTTCGGCACTCTGGAGGCGTTTCACCCTGGGCGGATCGACCTTGGCATCGGGCGCTCGCTGGGTGGCAACCGTCGTACCGCCGCGGTGGTCCGTAGCGACACCGAGCGGCACGCGACGTCTTTCACCGAGCAGTTCGATGCGTTGTTGGCGTTCCTAACCCAGCCTGAGGGCCAGACCATCCGGGCGATCCCAGCGGTGGGGAACACACCCCCGGTGTGGTTGCTGGGCTCCACGGAGTTCAGCGCACAGCTGGCCGCGTCGCGGGGGCTGCCCTACGCCTACGCCCACCATCTCAACCCCGAATCGATGCGCGCGGCGCTGAGGCTCTACCGGGAGGCGTTTCAGCCCTCGCCAGAGTATCCGGAACCGACGGTGTTGGTGAGTGTCTCGGTGATCGCGGCGGACTCCGACGATCAGGCGCAGTGGCTGGCGGGGCCGTCGAAGTTGAAGTTCCTGGAGCGGCGTCTGGGGAAGCGGATGCAGCTGCCGCCCCCGCAGGAAGCGGCCGCCTATCCCTATACCGACGAGGACCACGCGGCCATCGAGGAGAAGTTCGCCGACGTCATCATCGGCGGCCCGGAGACGGTCGCCAAAGGCCTGCGCGCGTTGTGCGACGACACCGGTGCGACCGAGCTCATGCTCACGACGCAGGTCTATGACCATCCCGACCGCCGCCGCTCCTACGAGATCATCGCCGAGCTAACGCGTTAGCTGCTGGTCCGTGGCCGGCTGGTCGGGCAGGACCAACAGCTCCTCGGCAAGATCGCACAGCCACAGTGCGATGTCGCGCCATCGGTCGAACTCCGGTATCAGCCGGGGGAACGGCGGCATGGACCTGGCTCCCTCGGCGTCAGGGTCGGTCTCCTCACCCTCGTGGGCTTTCGCACGCAACGCCCGATGCACGACGAGCGCGGCCTCGGTGGGGTCCGCTACACCGGTCTTGGTCTCGGCGAGGCCACCCGCGCGGTAGTACGGGGCCAGCCAAGCCAGCCCGTCCGCGACTTCGTTGATGACTCGAGTGAAACCCGGATCGAGCGTGCCGGACTCGAGGATCTCCACCCCGTCTTCGCCACGATGGGGCAGAGCGATGTAGGGAAAGGTCTGGAGTAGCAGTAACCGTAGCGGGACCAGGCAGCGGCGATAACGTTTCTGCAGCATCCGGTCGTACCAGGAACCGAGCGACCCAACCACGGCGGCGACCGCGGGAACGGCCAGTCCGAGGGCCATGGCGGATTGCCCCGCATACAGGGCGGTGATATAGATCTTGCCCAGCGTGCTGAACCGGCGAGGCGCGCCCGCCCAGAGCGGGTGCAGCGCATCGATGAGCGTCGCGATGCCGAAAACGCCGAGCCCGAAGGCCGCGGCACCGCCGATCATGAGCCCGAGTCCCCACCGTGCCCACACCTGGCGCACCAAGCGCATCAGCCGCAGTCCCCGCCACACCCCGAGCAGCCAGAAACCGACGTTCATCAGGTCGAACGTCAACCCGTATAGGAGCCGAGGAATGTTGGCCCGGTACTCGGCGTAGGTCTCGGGGACATAGCCCCACGATCCCGCCGGTGCCGCGAGCCACAACACGAACAGGAACACGGTCCCGGCCAGCAGCACCCCGAGCTCGCGCAGAGCGATCCGTCGTCGCACAGATTCAGCCAGGTCAGGGCGGGCGAGCACGAAAAACGCCGCGAAACAGTAGGCCATCGCCGAGTTGAAGACGTTGGAGATGTTCGTCATCAGCTGTTCGCCGATGAAAGCCTCGATCGGGTCGAACACCTCGTGCGGGAACCAGCTTGCCGCGAAGGTCAGGCACCACAGGCCCGGGACCAGGACGCGCAGTGGCAGATCGTCGCGGTGGCGCGCCAGCTGGACCGTCGAACGCACCGCCATGATCGCCAGAACAGAGGCGGTGAAAACTTGAAAGATCAGCTTGACCGTCATCGGCGGCGCACAAGTCCAGGCGCCCAACCACGCGGGCCGAGCGCGATATCGACGAGGCCGACCTTGATGCGACAGGTCGAGACGGCATGCATGGTCGTTAGCGCCAGCCGCTGGTCGACAGGCCGAAAGCGGCCGCGATGCCCTGCTCGGCTTGGGGCGATGCCTTAGTGATCAGGCGAGGGTCGGCGCGTCGGCGCGTCAGCTCGGACAAGATCGTGGCGCCGGTCTCGGCTTCCCATTCCTTCCAGCGCGAGTACAGACCGTCACCCGGGCGGGTAGCTTCGTCCAGTGCCCCGCAGGTGAGCATCTCCGCGCCCTCGAGGTGGCCCAGCAGCAGGTGCATGACCTCGTGATAGATCACGTGGATCCGCTGTTCTCGGGGAGCCGACTTCTGGTAGTAGATCATGTCTCGGTCCGGCTTGGGGACCAGAAGTCCCACCGACGCTGTAGCAGGGAGTTCCCTGGCCGCGGGTCTGATCGGTCGCCCCCGTGCCGAGCTGAGCTTGCGGCACAGATTCTGAGGAGTGAGTGGCGGCAGGATGTCCAAGTCCTGGAGCAGGCCTTGGCAGAACACACGTAGCTGCAGCTCACTCTTGGGGCGCTGCTGCGAGATCGACACAGTCCCTCCGGTCGCCCTCGGCCACATCGAGTACGAGGGTGCGCGTTCCTCGTCATCGTTGGTGCGGTCTTCTTCGGTGTGGTCTTGGAGGTGATCGTCGCACGCCGCACCGTCAGTTGTTCGGCGAACATCAAGATTCGTGGTCGGTTTGTGTCTGGCGGCCTGTTCGAAACCACGACGCAGCAGTTGCAGAGCGCGACGTAGCAGATTCCGCCGCTGCGATCCGATGACGGCCGGCCCACGACACAGCAGATAGCTCTGGACATCGCACTCTCGTAGTGCTCGGTCCAGCAGGGCGTCCTGGATCGTGGTGACGGCGATCGGGTCGAGGCCGAAGTAGTCGGCTGGTGCGTCGAAGAACGCCGCAATCGCGGCGAGCTCGCGGTCTGAGGCCTCACCACCCGCGCGGACCCGCTCCACGGTGGTGACGCACGTGGCGACGTCGGCGTTGTCCAAGCGGGGGCTCATACCGAGTCCGACCTCGGCGGTGTTGTACGGCCGCCACCGCGGCTCGCCCCCGCGTGGATCGGCGACCCGTACACACAGGACCTCGAACAGCCAGATCAGCCGCTCGGCAATCGTCGGCAGGGTAACGCGTTCAGGGTGAGGCTCAGTCACCGCTGCGCCTCCTGGCCACACCTGGTCTAAGGGGGAGGTCACATAGTCGACCGAGCCGTTGACAGCGTAGCTGGTCAAGCATTGACATTCCCCACCTCTGAACACACACGGTGCCGCTATAGCGCAGTAATCTACTCGATCGATGTCTCTACTGCTACGCTGTAACCTTTAAAGACTCCCGCCAGCGAAGATGAAGGGCCTCAGATGTCGCAGGAGCGTGCCGAGCCGTCCATACCGTCGTCCGTGCCGCCGTCGATGTCGCAGCCGCCGACGAGCCTGAGCGCCCGGATCAACCGGCTGTTCGAAGTGGTTCGCCCACCCGATTCACCTGAGCGTGAGTACCGAAACCGTGACGTTGCCAAGGCCTGTCGCAACGCGGGCAAAGAAGGCCTCTCGGAAGGCCACCTAGGCGAGCTGCGCCGCGGAATCAAGACCAATCCCACGCTTCGAACCCTGCAGACGATCGCCTGGTTCTTCGAGGTACCCGTCGGATATTTCTCCGACCCTGACACCGCCGAACAGGTAGAACTCGAACTGGCGCTCCGAGAGGCAAAACGCAACGCCAAGCTCGAATCCGAGCGCAAAGCTCTCGAAGAGCGAGCCGAGGCGATGCGGCATCTCACCATGGTCGCCAGAAAGTCCGGCGTGCTCAACATGGCTCACCGCGGCCTGGGCGGCGAGATGGGCATCCGCGAGCAGACCGCGATGCTGGTGGCCACAGCGAAGCTCATCGCCCAAGACGACGACGATGAGGACGAAGACCAGGACGATTGACAACTCTGCCCGTCCGCCTGGCCGTCAGACCTCTACGACACCGCCACGTCCCGCGCAGTTCACTGCCGGAGTGGCGGTGTTTTGCGTGCTCCAGCAGCGAAGGACGCGCATCACCCATCCGGGTGGCCTGAGAAGATGCAAAACCAAACCGCTTCACAGCAGCGTAGTTTCTAGCTAGCGTTTCGAGCCTAGAATTGCGCTGGAAGGGGCAAGCGGTGAGTGGTCAGCAAAGCTCGCGTACAGGTTCTGGGGGCGGCACGGCGGCGGCCTACGGGACCGCATACGCGGCAATTCCCGGTAGCGACCAGACGCGATGTGCCTTGTCAGGCTGCGACCGAACGATCAACCAGCACCCCGAGCAGATGCCACGGCGCTACTGCAGCGCTGAACACCGCGCGCTCTCCCGCAGCCATCAGACCGGGCCCTTTGACAGCGCAACCGCCAGGACAGCGAGTTCCTCCCCCTCACCAGCGCAATCCGGGCCCACCATGCGACCTGAACCGGCGGCGCGGCGGGGCGTCCACACCCCGACCGTTGCCCCTCCTGTCCGCAGATCAGGTCTCTCGCTGTCGCAACATCAGGAACTTGCTGACGCGGCCGGTCGCGCGGCGACCATCCTCGTCCGCCGCCAGCACAAGGCCATCACCCGACACCACCTTCGGGTTCGGCTGCTCACTGTGGTGACCGTGGGAGGACTGCTGGTCGGCGGGATGCTCTGGCTGCCCACCACGGCACCCAGGGCGCAAGGACCGGCCCTCCCCCCGACTGCGTCGACTGCGACCGAAGACCAGTGGGCCGCGCAGGTATCCACCAACATCGCCGCGTTGAGGCCTCAGATCGCCGAGCTCACCCGAGTGCGTGCCCTGTGGGACGCCCACCCCGCGCGGCTGCGCGACCCTCGACCCGACGCGGTCGTACTCCTGGGCCAGCGACTGGCCGAGCTCACCGAACAGCGGGCACTGCTCAGCTCCCGACTCGACTCCGCCACCGACCTGCATGCCCTGGGGCTGGAGCTCGCCGAGATCACCCGCGACGGCGCCCGCCTCGACTACGCCATCTCCCTGGCCCCGGACTCGGGCGACCTCACCTCGCAAGACAACGCTGACCTGCAGCGCTTACGGCAGCTGCGGCGAGCCAACGCCGCACGGGAGAAGACCAAGATCGCGCAACTCGACCAACTACGAACCGACGTTCGGGCGGCCATGAACGCGCCGATGCCGAACCCCGATCCGGCCACCACTAATACACTCGCCGCGATTGTCCGGGACTATGTTCAGCACCCCGAGCGTCCACGCCCCCCGGCCCGACGGCCGGCCAACGCGCTGAGCCCGCGTCGTGACGCGACCGAGCCGCGCGAGACTGCCAGCAGTCCCACCCGCCGCGATGTTCATGTCGGAGCGCCACCAAGGCCAGGACGCGAGACTGAGCCAGAACACGCCGGGCAAGGCGCACGGCTTCGGACACAGCAACCGAACAAGTCCAACGCGGGCAGCTCCGCCTCGACCTATCAGGTGCGCCCCGGCGACAGCCTGTGGAAGATCGCCGGCACGCAGTTGGGCGACCCCCAGCGTTGGCCGGAGCTCTTCGGGCTCAACCGAGGCCGCACACAGTCTGACGGGACGGCGCTGACGGACCCGGCCACGATCCGAGTCGGTTGGACACTCAACCTGCCCAACCACGCCGCCCCACGCTCAGGCCACAGCGCTCGAGAGGGCGGCCGATGACCGCGCACGTGCTCAACGCCGCCATGAGCGTGGTGCTGTGGACTCTGGTCCTCTGGCGCGCCTATCGTGCACGCGCGTTCACCTCACTGTGGTGGTCGACCCTCGCGTTCGCAATCGCACTGACCCTGCGGACCCCGTACGTGGCCCAATCGCTGGAATCCTGCCTAGGTACCTCAAGGACCCCGGTCATCGGCCACCTCGCGCTCGTGGTCGCCCTCGGCCTGACCGCGCGATGGCTACTGACCGTGCACTACGGCACGGCCACTCCGCCACACTGGCACACCCTCCTGCTGTGCTTCGCGGCAGCCGCGACGATCATGACCGTCGCCGGGCTACGGTCAGTGCCAGCCGCGGCGCTCACCACCCTGGAGAATCCCACCATCCCGCGGCCGCTGTTCGACCTGGCATTCGCGGGGGCGTTCGCGGTGTGCCTCCTACTCGCCTGCGGCGCCATCATCGCCTCCAGCACGGCGGCCTTCACCCTTGCTCAGGTCCGCTACAGGGTGAGCCTGGGTTGTATCGGGGCCGCCGCCGCGTGCTTCTGGCTCTACGCCGCCTTCACCTGCTACATCCAGATCGCCGCGCTGAGCGGGATGCACTGGCCACTGCCATCACCAGTGGTCACCGATTCCTTCCTGACGTGTGCGCTGCTCTCGATCACCACCGCACTCGCGCTTCCACTGCTACTGCCACGATCGGGGCGCCGCCGGGACGTCATGACTATCCGGACCGTGACGGCCCTATGGGAGTGGCTCTCCCCCGCCCACCCCCCGCTCGCCATCGACGAGCAGGCCACGGTAGGCGGAGTCGGTGTCTCGGACGCAACCAGTGCCTTGCTCGATCGAATCTGGCGCCTGCAGCACTGGGTCAACCCCCAACAGTTGGCGGCCGCCACGGCCACCGCGCGATCACAAGGGTTGGCTCAACGCCGCGCCACACTGGTCGCAGTAGTCAACTGCCTCGAGGAAGCGCTCACTTCCGAAAGGCTGCGGCGTCCGACCGAGCGCCGAGTCGCGGACCTGCTGCCCACCACCGGCACCGGCCGCTTCGAGGCCGAGCTGAAGTGGCTCATGGATCTAGCAGCTACCCGAGGGCTGCCCAGAACAATCCGGACCGGTAGACGACCGAACAGTCAACCAGTCGCCCCGGCTATCCCCGCGCTGGCTGACCCCGACCTGCTCGCCCAGTGTGAGCAGCACCTCGAACGGTGGCTGCCAGGGCAACCCCCCACGACGGTCACCGCGATCGTCGGCGTGATCAGTCGGAAGCTCGGCCAACGAATCCACATCGTGATCGGCGATGCCGAAGGTCTGCCTCTGCCGATAGCCCTGTGGCTTGGCGCGCCGAACGAGCACCTGATCTGGGTCGACAAACACACCACCCCGATGCAGCGCACGATCAGCCTGCTCCACGAGATCGGCCACATCATCTGCGGACACACACCGACACCGGTCGCCACCACACAGCAGGACTCGCGACAACAGCTACCCGACCCGGTCGCGGCGCTCTCCACCGCCACACCGCGTAGTGGCCCGGTCCTCGCCTATCGAGGCCGCGACTTGGGCACCAGCTCTGGCGGGTGTAGCTCCGTGGACGACCGGATCGAGGCCGAAGCCGAGCTCACCGGACGGCTTTTGGCCTCGCACCTTCTCCATGCACCCGACGCCGCGCTGGCCGCTTACCTCGACGAGGGCTAGCTACAGTCTCTCGTTACGTTCGATGTTCAGCTGTGAGGCTCTGTGAGAGAGGGTGCGCTCGTCGTTCGCGCACCGACCAATCGCCGTCACCTTTACCCAGACAGCTCGGACCACTGTTGCCCCATCTCAACCGTGTGAGTTCCCATCAATGTGTTGGGTAGAGCCCTGTCCGAGATGCGCTCCGACAGATCACCAGTCACAGATGGCCCCGGAACTTCAAGCCTGACTTGGAACGAGCTCGATACCGGCAGCACTGACTCATCGAACAGGGCTGCTTCTCTGACGATGAATCGAATCGGTAGGACCAATGGTGGAAGCCCGGTTTACAACTTCCTCGCACGCGGCAGTCACGCTCCCCCACGTCACCGCCGTCCTGAACCAGAAAGGTGGCGTCGGCAAGACCGGACTCACCGCAGGGACGGGGGGTGTCCCTATGGCACTTGTCAAGCTGCGGCTGGGAGTTTCGGGGCGTGTGAGTTGCTTGGGTGTCGGTAGAGGGCGTGGTCTCGGAGCATGGCGTAGAGGACGTCGCAGCGTCGTCGGGCCAGGCAGATGAGGGCGGCGTTGTGCTTTTTCTTTTCGGCTCGTTTGCGGTCGTAGTAGGCGCGGCTGGTGGGGTCGGACAGGGCGGCGAACGCGGCGAGGAAGAACGCGCGTTTAAGTTTGCGGTTGCCGGTGCGTGCGGGGTGTTCGCCTTTAATGCTGGTGCCGGAGATGCGGCTGACTGGTGCGATGCCGGCGTAGGCGGCCAGGTGCGCG
>NZ_AUBB01000072.1 GCF_000429025.1 Actinospineispora spinosispora DSM 44797 | reverse complement strand
ATTCCGGCTGCGCCGGAATCCAGTGGGGTCGCGGGCTGCGCCCGCTCCGAAGGTCCATGAGCCCGCCGGCTGCGCCGACTGGCTCTACCCGTTACGACCGGGCTGCGCCCTCATCAGAACACGTACAAAAGCGCCTAGGAGGACGCTGGGCTGCCCTTGGAGAGTTCCGGAACAGGGCGGGGTATCCCGAAGACCATGGGGAGAGGGGGCCGGTCCCACAGCGCGCAACACCTGCCTCCGGACACCCGAGCCGTACAATTCGGATCACCGCTCACTCGTTGCTAATAACAGCATAGCAGCAATACAGCACATAGCAGCAACCAACTATCATAGTCCTATGTGGACGCTAAAAAGCGCGCGATTCACAACACACAGAACAGTCAGTTCTCAACCAAGTTGACCGATTCTCGTCGCACGGGTGCTGGCGAGAATCGCCAGCGTGCATGGTCGGAAGACTGTCTCAGTCAGCGACTTGCGGTGAGGCCTTCACGCACTACCCTCCCTGAGGAGAAGATGGTCCGAGCAAGGTGAACACTTGCTCGGACCACTTCCCTTCCCCGGTCTCACCAGGCGCCGCCATACCTGGGCGGACACCCCCGGGAAGCTCTGCGCCGGTTGGGACGACTACTCCGACCTACCGCTGCCACTGCGGTTGCTCGACACAGCGGTGCTCTCGCCCTTCAGCTCGATGCACAAGATCCCCTCGTCCATCGACGTCACGTATCGACGCGACACACTCGTGTCGATCTTGTAGTACTTGGTGAAAGCAGTCGCCGCGACCAGATACGGCCCTACCTCTGGCCGCTGAGGACGCAACGGGTAGGCATTCAACTTGTCCGCCGACACCGGCCGCAACCCGATGATCTCGGCCTCTGGGTCAAAGAGAAGCTCCACAGCCTCGGGCTCGCCCAAAGCCACCTGCGCGGACTTGTTCAACGACAGCACACCGGTCTTCTGCAACACCGCCGTGGGGTTCTGCGTCAGTGACGCCATCCTCCGTTCGAAGGTCTCAAAGTTCGGCATCACTACCTCCCGTCTGCCCCACTGTCCTGATCAACTTGCCCGCTGTCATCAACTTCCACCACAACTGTAGAGCGTCTCACGCTCAGAACCCACTCAAGAGCCTGTTCAAGTGGCTAAACGGCTGAAGTGACGCGTTCACCGGTGAACCGATCACATAGCTTCACAGACCAGCGGTTGAGCGGTTCTACCAAATGGAGTAAAGCATGGATCTGAAATGTTTAAAATGCTTCAACTGTAAGAGGATCCACGGGCCATAACCGATACTGCTGCCACTGGTCCTCACACGGACGTCCGATGGACGCGACGAAGCCCCCACCTTGAGCGACGAGGAAGATGATCACATGATGTTGGGGGGACATACAGCGGAATCATCAGGGCCCACCGAGCAGTTCGAAGCGCTCTACCTCGACGCCGACGACACCCAACAACGAGTGCCGTGGGACCAGCTGCCAGACATGCTCGATGGGCTGCACCGTGCGGCACGATCGTTCCCGTCCTATCGCGGACAACGCAACTTCCCAGGCTGGTACTGGTCAGCGACACTGCGTCGGCGGATCGGGTTCGAATCCTGGGTACAACGCGATCACCTCGTCGCACTCGACCGTGACCCATCGGTGATCGGGATCGCGGTACGACCGTTCTGGCTGTTGTGGACCGAAGAAGAACCCCGACACCCCACAGACACCCGCAACAGCGGCACAGGCACGAAACCCCGACGGCACGCGCCGGACTTCTTAGCGCTGCTCGAGCACGGTGAAGTACTGGTCCTGGACACACAGCCGACCGAGCCGATCCGGCCGGCCGCCCAGGAGGCATTCGAGGTGACCGCCCGCGCCTGCGCGACGCTGGGCTGGCGCTACACCATCGCCGAACGCCTCGACGAGCTCACGGTCACCAACCAGAAATGGCTGGCCGGATACCGCCACCCACGCTGCTTCACCCCACACATCGCCGAACGGCTCCTCGAGGTCTTCACCCGGCCCAGACCGCTGATGGACGGCGCCGAACTCACCGGAGACCCGCTCGCCACACTCCCGGTGCTCTACCACCTTCTCTGGACACAACAACTGCAGGCAGACCTGTCACTAACCCTGTCCGACCGCACCATCGTGCAGTCAGCCACTCCAACACCCCCGGCAAAGACACCGACGACGGTGGCTCTCGTTAACATCTCGCCGCGCGGCCTGGTCACCATGACCCACGATGGTTAAACGACCGAGCGTGCTGCGTGTCAACGACCAGGTGATGTTCGACCACACCACCCACACCGTCGTAGCGATCTCCGGCGCCACAGTCCGATTGTTGTCCGCGACCGGGACCACCATGGTGATCGCCCTGGCCTACCTACTCGCCGCGCACGACTTCCAGCTTCTCAACACCCCAGAGCACACCACGGACAAGCCAACCACCAGCCCCGCCACAGCAACCGGAACCCCTACAGACCCGACGGCTGTGAAATCGGACGGGACGAGGGTGGAGCCGCACGGGCTGCTCGATGCACTGCCCGAACAGGTGCTGCATGCGGCCCGGGAGTGGGAACGGCATCTACTCGAGCTCGAGACCGGTCAGCCGCCCGCTCACCAGCTCCCCCGCCCTGAGTACGACCCGACGAGCTCGACGTTGGCGCAGCGGGAACGCGCGAAAGCCCACGAACTGAGCGCGACCGGGACCGCGACCAGCGTGCGGACCATCCAGCGGATGCGGCGCCGCTACCACGAACAAGGCCTGTGGGGACTGATCGACTCCCGCCACCTCCCCCAGACGTCTCCTCCCGGCACCCCCACCGACGCTGTTGATGCCCGGGTCATCGCCGCCGCCAAAGCGGTGATCGACGCCCAGACCGTCACCTCGACCGGCACGAAATCCCGCGCGATCCGCCAGATCAAACAACGACTCGACGACGAGCACGGCCCCGACACCGTGGCGATGCCCTCTCGGGCCACCTGCTACCGGCTACTGGATGAGCTGTCCGTCGGGAAATACACCTTCGGCTCCGCGACCACCCGACGACAGACCGCGAACAAACCATCCCGCCCCTACACCCCCACCATCACCGCCCGCCCCGGCGAACAAGTCCAACTCGACACCACCCCGCTGGACGTCATGGCCGTGATGGACGACGGTGTGATCGGCCGCGCGGAACTCGTCCTCGCCCTGGACATCTCCACCCGCACCATCTGCGCCGGCGTACTACGCCCGGTCGGGGCGAAAGCCGTCGACGCCGCGCTGCTACTCGCCCGGGTCACCGTGCCAGAGCCGATGCGCCCGGGCTGGGACCAAGCCCTAGCCATGTCCGCGTCCCGGATACTGCACAGCCGCCTGGTCACCCTCGACGCGCGTATGGCCATGGCCGCGGCGAAACCAGTCATCGTCCCCGACACCGTGGTCATCGATCACGGGAAGATTTTTCTCTCCGAGGTCTTCCAGCGGGCCGCGGACACTCTGGGTATCTCCGTGCAACCCGCCCACCAGCAAACAGCCACTGACGAAGCCACCGTGGAACGCACCTTCGCCTCGATCAACACCCTGTTCTGCCAACACGTCGCCGGCCACACCGGCCGTGACGTCACCCGCCGAGGCAGCGACGTCAACCAGCGCGCGGTCTGGTCACTACCCGAGCTGCAGGAACTGTTCGACGAATGGGTCATCGCCGGATGGCAAACCCGCCCACACGACGGACTGCGCCACCCCTTCAACCCTGATCACGCCATCTCCCCCAACGATGCCTACGCCGCTCAAATCGCCGCCGCCGGCTACGTCCCCATCACCCTGACCTGGCACGACTGGGCCGGACCCAGACCCTGCATGCGGCGATGATGCGCGCCTACACGCTGGAGAACACACCGAGAGGCTTCATCGGGTCCGGCACCGAGGACGACCCGTCCCGCGGGCTGCAAGACCGCCCGGGCGAGGCCGATAGGCAGGCCGACGCCTACGAGATCATCGAGTATCTCGACGCGAACGAGCCTGGTTGGGACGACGGCGGGTGGAACGACCTCGACGTCAACGACTTCATCGACCACAACGAAGACGACGATGCGGCGGTCCTCAAGGAAGCTCACCGGATCCAGCGGCTCGCCGAGAAGTACTCCTCCGAACAGCTGGACGTGCAGCTGGCCCTCACCGGCGAAACCATCCGGCTGGCCGAGATCCCCTGACAGACGACACAGGCGCCGCCCCCAACACCGCCACCGAAGCGGCCGCCGACACCGCCCAAGAGCTGCCGGCCGCGACGTCGGGCGAGCAGATGCAGCGCTCCCCCGATGAACGGCAGGAGGGAGCGCGAGGGAGCGCGGGACTCCGCCCCGCTCGTTACCAGGACCGAAGAGCCGCCGGCCGCCGAGCCGGTGATGTCTGAGGCCGAAGCGAACTACTACGCCACACTCGCCGACCGGACCGCCCCTGATCAGCAGACCGAGCATGTGGCGGACCAAGCCGGCGGGACGGGCACCGGCGCGATGGTGGCGAAGGACGCCACGCACCAAACCCAGGACACCAGCCAGCACCACCGGGACAGCGCCTCGATGACATTCGGGTTCACCGCACCCAGCACCCGCGACCAGCAGACCACCACGGCGCCGCTGACTACTCAGCAGCTGGTCGACCTGGCCTCGGATCGACTCGCACAGCACCAGCCCACCGGCCGAAGCGGACAGGACCGGGCTGCGCAGCTCGCCGGCTGGTACGCCGACACCACGACACAGCAGGACCGGAGCAACCACTATGACGCGCTCTGACCCGCCCGCCGACCAGACCGCCGAGGTGCGAAACCTGGCTGGCCAAGTCGCCGAGCTGCAGCAGCAGATGCGGCAACTGGCCCAGCACCTGATCACCAACAACCCCGAGAAAGCTCCCGCGCAGGAGCTGGTGTCCTGGCTGACCATCACCGACCCCGACGAGGCCACCACCGTGCTCGAGCAACTGCGGGTGTGGCTGGAGCAGGTGTACCTGCGCTACCCCAAAGCCGAGCTGCCCGACTGCTGGGCCTGGCACCCCGACGTCGTGGAAGAACTGTGGTGGCTACGCAACACCTGGTGCGAGGCCTACAGCGGCGATGAACCCTCCTGGCAGAAAGTCGGGGACTGGCACGAGCGCTACCGCCCCGGCGCCCTGGCCCGCATCACCACCGCCACCGGCACCTGTGGCCTGGACGTGCACGCCCGCACACCCACCGAAACAACCGACCGTGCCCTTCACCGACGCCTTCCCCGAGGTCGTGACCGCCTGGACCTCACCGCACCGCGTCAACTGGCCACCCGACCCCACCGAAGACCAACTCCTAGAAGCACGCCGGCTGTTCGACGCCCGATACCCCCGACGCTGACCAGCCACCCCTAACAAGCCCCGCCGGAACCTCTCCAGGTCTCGGCGGGGCTTCGTCGCGTTTGCAGACCATCACACGAATCTATTTCGTTACCAATTACGTTGACCCCGATGAGAAGAATCCGACAGCCTGGCCGAGGTGATCGGATCCGTCACGACCGCGCGCCGCCCCCACGGATCGTCGTCGACGGACGCCACACTGCAACTGCCAAGGCAGCTGCTGCCGGTACTGAACCACTCAGCCGTCAGTACACGATTCTTCCTGCCTAAGAAATCATTGCGCAGCCACGCAACAATTTCGTTATATCACCCACATAGGTGGAACTTGCTTCACTTTCACGCCCATCTCGTTGCTTTATCGAGGGCGTCAAACAGGCCATCTCAACTCGGCACCCTCCGCGCCCATCGGACAGATCGTTCTAAAGGTGGCTGTTGCAGCAGCAGCAGCAGCTGGCTATCAACATCCCCGCTGTAGCTACCAGGAGTGTCTAGTTGAGAACCATGTCCTCTGTTGCTGCGGCAACGGTGGTGAGCGTTGTGACGGTCTTCGCTCCGTCGGGAGCCAGCGCGACCCCCGTCGTCAACGCCGTGCCGCTCATTCCCCTCACCTCACCGATAGAGACGGTGGTTGAGTTTTCCCATCCAGTGAGGCTGGATTCTCTCGCAGCCACTCTTGCTGATTTGAATGTCACACCGACGTCATTTTCCCACATCACTAAAGAGGGAACCGTCGGCGGGGGCGTTAGCCATGGCATGCCACTGAGTACCGTAGTGAAAGAGTACCGGGAAAGTTATCATCGTGTCGTTGACCAGAGCGAACCGAAGATTTGGCGGGTTAGCCTACTAGGCGCGGCACCGAGTGTGACCGCGCGCAGTCTCAGGGACGACGCTGCCTCCGTGACGAGGTCGAGCCCGCGCTTGACCAACTCGACTTTTGCGGTCCCCACCGCGCCGGTTACACCGAACGTGAATCCAAGTCAGGGTTCCCCACCCGCGCCGCCGCCTCCTCCTGCTGACGCCCCTAAGGTTTGGTCGCCAGAAAATGGCCGGGTGGTGACGAGGAACGAATCGGCTGATCCCAGGACAGGCCGGCTGATCGAAAATACACTGACATGGGCAAATCAGGCGTCGATCGATTTTTTCGGCCCCAGAGCCTATGAACATGACTTCAAACTCTTCAATCGTGAGAATTTCAGCCCAGAATACGCGGGAGTGGGCACACGACCTGTCTGCGTTCCGGGGCAGGGGGAAGATTTCTGGGCGGACCGAAACATGGTGTTCTTCGACACCAGTTTTCCGGCGGAGATTAAACCCTATTTCGACACTACAGCCCTTGACGGCTGCGGAACTAGAGATTTTACGGTCGGCATATACCATCCGAAATTGCTGAAGCCTGGCGTCACGTACAACATAAAGGTACTGCCCCGGAGTGGGGTTGAGGACAAGTCACCGTACACGCTAACAGCCCAGATACTGCAAAAGCTGTCGGACGACTGCGACAACAACACGTTCTGTGTCGGAGTGATCCCAGGTGGAGATAAGCAACCTCTAATCGGCGTGACCAAGGGTGTCGCTCCCGAATGCAGGCAATGGACGAAGGGTCGCGACAGTGCGCTTTGCTGACCGGTTGAGCCAGCAGAATCGAAACCAAACTGTGGTGTACGATATATGCCTCCGCACGTAAGTATGATTGAGACATATATCGCACGCTCTCACGAAGGAGGCTGGAACAATGGCTAGAAGCGCCAAGATCAGCGTCTCGATCGGCCTTTTCGTCTTCGTGCTGGGCTTTCTCGGACATATCGTCTTCGCTCCCATCTCGGAAGGCAGCTGTCCGTCCGATACCCTTGCCAGCGGCGAGGAGGTTCCAGAAGGAGCCAACATTCATTGGGAGCCATCGTGGTGGCCTCCTGGGACTCGATGCATCTATAGCATGCCGGATGGCGCAGTCCATGATTTTGTGAATTCGATCAGCCTCAGCCAGTGGGTAGTCCTGGCTCTGCTTGCCCTCCTGGCTTTCGGATTGAGCCAAGGCGTCGCCAAGACTTATCGCAAGATCCGAGGAGAACCGACTCGGTGAGCCCTTCACCCGATCGTCCCCGCGCCACGCTCTGCTTCTATTAGCGTGGAGAAGCACGCCGGCTGTTCGACACCCGGTACCCCCGACGCTGACCAGCCGCCGACGAAGCCCCGCCGGAACCTGTCCAGGTCTCGGCGGGGCTTCTTCATGTCGCAGGCCATCACACAGACAGATTTCGTTACTAATTTCGTTACACAGCGAGTAGTGTGGCTCATCAACAAACGGATGTGTCACGAAATCCGGGGAGGCGAGTTCGGTGATCTGCGCGGGATGCGGGCTGGAGTTGCCGCCGAGCAGCGGCCGGGGTCGACCAGCTCGGTTCCACAACGCGGCCTGCCGTCAACGAGCCCACCGCATGCGCCACGCCGGCCACCACCGCGAACTACTCGCCGCGCTCGCCGAGGTTGAGACGGCGACCAGCGAGCTACGCGCGATCGCCACACGGGAGAACACCGAGTTCCTGCCCGATGCCTTCCACAGCCTCGACCAAGCAGTGACGCAGCTGCTGCGCCGGTTCGCCCCGGCCACCGGCGACCACGAGTCCGACGACCCCGCGATCGGTGACGACTCCCCAGCGCAGACTCCGGACGCCGCCGATCCAGCACGCCCAGCCCTGTCCCTGGTGCGTGACGCTCCGCAAACCGGAGCCGCCGACGAGCCGGCCCCACCGACAGCTGTCACGAAACTGGTGACTAAAAAGGTGGCGCAGCGGGACACGCCGGCCGAGCCGGACGACGACGCGCGGCGAGCTCGGCGAACAGCGCCGCGACCGCGGGTCGATCCGGACACAGTGTGGGTGGACAAAAAGCCGACCGAGGGCGACCGCCGCCGCGTTCTCGCCCCTGGCACCGGCGACGATCCGCTGCTGGTCGGGTTCGTGAAACCGACCTACTCAGCCCTGGGACGCCGCTCCGGATGGCAGGCCCTCACCGACCAACTCATCCCCGTCCACACCAGCGGGCCGTGCCGCACCCAAACCGACGCGGTCGCTCGACTACTCGAGCTGTACCTGCGCGAATAGACCCAGTTCATGACCAGCCGCCGACTACCGGGCGGCGGGCCGTCGGTAGGTGCGCCACCGAGCGGCTCGGCGGCGCAGTGGGGTGCTGACCAGGATCGCGTGCGCCTGCATCACCCGCCGGCCGGTCCCGACCCAATGCAGGCCACCGACGGTAAACAGGTCTTGCTCCAGCAGCTGCAGCACCGCCGCCGCCTCGGCCGCATCGACAGGTTCGATCAGGCCGGTGTTGCCGACGGCCCGCCGGTGCACCGTCGACCCCTGACCGTTGCGCAGCAGTGTGTAGCCCTGCCCGCCCGCCGTCTGGATCACCGACTCGACCAGCCTCATGTCATTGACGACCTGACGGTTACCGGGTTCCACCACCGGCGCCGGCTCGGTGGCGCGGGGTGCGGGTACCAGCGACCCACCGGTGTCGAACAGACCATCTTGGTCTGGCTCGACTGGCGCCGCTGGGTGGCGGGATGCACGGCGGGTCACCACGCCACCTCGATCGGCTCCGCCGCGGTCCCGTCGGCGCGGGCACACAGCGCGGTCCCGTCCGAGTGGCTGAACTCCCCGCCGGCGCGCGGTCGGTCCTCTGGCGGTTCCGGGATGGCCGGCTCTCCACAGCCAGGGCAGCGCAGGTCCTCGACCCGCACGTCGTGGTTGTGCTCGTGGCGGTGGGTGGTGAGTCCGGTGGAGGTCATGTGCGACTCCGGGGCTGCTCGGGTTTTGCTGGCCCCGCTTTGCGGGGGGCAGGTTCCTGGCCTGCCGCTTTTCAAGCCCCGACATGGCCTGCAGAGGCTCCGCGTCGGGGGTTCTGGCTCGTCCGCGCGGGTGGATCGCCGCCTTTGCGATTCGCCCGCGCGGATGGGCCAGGTTCATCGACGTGGAGGGGCAGACCATGCGAGCGCGAGGCCGGCAAAGACAGTCCCGCCAACGGCGGGTCCATTCAGTTCTCGGCCGTGCCGCGGCCTTGAGCGGCCCTACCGTTCGCCGCACACACTGATGCGTATCTGCTCAAGTATTCGAGCGCCCGAACACGACTTGGATTGCCTCGGCTATTGTTGTTACACGGGTTTTGAACTGACGATTTGTCGCAGTGACCTTTCCACCCCGGGAGCTTCCATAGTGGAGTCCTCGGCGCCGGGGCCTCCCGCGGTGTGGAGGAGGTTCGGGTTGATCGAAGGTGAAGGACCCGACAAGAACGAGCGCTTCAAAACGAAGATCGTGAAGGCCTGCAACGTAACAATGCCCGCCCTGATGGTCTGGGGCACCTTGGCAGAGTTGAGGCCCGCCACGATCATCGCGGCGGGCCTCGTAGTGGCTGTCCGAGCTATGGCGTCGCTACCTGCTGGCCGGCGGGATAGACGTCAATAGCTTCTGGCCACTGGGCGGCGTCCTCGGCATGTTCCCGCATGTCTCTGGGCGTCGCCCTCTTGAAATTTGGAGGGCCTGCGAGTGTATGACACTCACGTAGTGCATAACACTACACCTCCACACGTCGCGTGTAGATGTAGTCCGCACAGTCGATCAACCCGAACAATCTGCACACCTTGGTGACCACGGGATTTCGAGAGCAACCGAAGTGACAGCCTCGATTGCCCGCTAGCGTTTAAAGGCGCTTCGCTGTGTATCACACGCACGTTGTGTATGACACCCACTCAAGTACACATCGAGTGGAGATGCACCCCATACAGTCGATCAACCCGAACAATCTGCACGCCATGATGACCACGAGATTCGAGGGCAACCGAAGCTTGCTTCGGACGGCAGCCTCGTTACCGGGCTGGCGTCCTTGCACCCGGGTCAGCGTCGTGGGGCGTGGGACTGTTCCAAGATCGGTGTTTCCGGCCCGACACGCCGGGCTGAGGTCCGGCGGGATGGGCACTGTGAGTGATGACATCGGACCTTGTGAG
>NZ_AUBB01000071.1 GCF_000429025.1 Actinospineispora spinosispora DSM 44797 | reverse complement strand
AGCTCTACCTCACCCGGTGTGTGACCGGATCGCGTGTCCCGTGACGCATCAGCGTCTGGTGCGCCGTCGCCGCGCGGTCGGAACTTCTGGTGGAACTCGTTGTTCAGTGCCGCCCGCTGGGCGTCGCTGAGCGGCGGGGTCGTGGAGGTCGCCCGCCCGGCCAACTCCCGTAGCGCGGCATCCGAGAGCCGTGGCCGGTTCCGCGCGGCCCACCAGAGTCGGAAGCCCGCGTAGACCAGCCCGCCCAGCCCGGCGACCACCGCCGACACCCCCAGTAGGACCCCGCGCATGCTGGGCAACTGGCTGGGATCGCCGATGTCGGTCGCGGACGCGGCGAACACCAACAGTGCGTCGGCATGTGTGGCGGCGTGCGCGACGTCGGGTACGGCGAGCAGCCCGAGGGCCGCGAAGACGAACCCAGCGAGCACCGTCGCGGCGATGCGTCCCGGTGAGGTGCCACCGATGTCGGTCGTTGCCGTGCGCAGTGGCGGCGACCGCCCCCGAGCCGCCACAACCGGTGGACTGACCTCATCGGCCCCGGCACCGGTGATCCGATCGTTGACCGAAGCGTTCACCGCATCCCCGGTGAGCGGTACCTCCCCGCTGAGCTGGGTGCTGGTGGCTGACGGCCGGGTGTCGTTGTGTGCCTGCCCAGGTGCGGATCCGCTCAGAGTGATGGCGGTTGCGCGGTGGGCGTAGGCAGCGGCGCGGTCGGCGTCGTAGGCCGCGCGTCGCAGGTATCGGTGGGTGTCCCATGGGCCGCTGCCGGGCGTGGCGTGCCGGTCGGCTTGGACGAGTCGCTGATCGCGGGCTCGCTGGTAGACCCCGGCGGATACATCGGGCTCGGCGACCCCGGCCTTGACCGCGTCGGCGTGTGTGGTGTTCACCCCGATGTCCCGCATACCCAGGCGGTCCAGCAGTGTCTGCAGGTGGCCGGTGTTGAATTCGGTGTCGGGCGCGGCCGCCAGCCGCAGCCGTCCGTCCAGCCGCAACGCGGCGACCGCGTCGGCCAGCACGTCCAGCAGCACACCGGCGGCTGGATCAGCCGGATCGGTCAGGTTGTCCACCTGGATGTAGCGGTAGTGGGCCGTCGGCGGTCCGGTCGCGGTCACCTTCGCGCCGTCGAGCACCAACCCGGGACCCGGCTCGGTGCTGGTCACCGGGGTGCTGGTGCCGACCTGGGCCGGGCGCGGCAACGGCTCCCACCACCGGTTCTGGCGGGCAGCGTGCCACGGGGCCGCCCTGGTCAGCGCCGTCCACAGCCGGCCAGGTTCGACCCCCAGCCGCCGCGCCAACCGGTACACCCCGATGTTGCGACCGCCCGCGGACAGCTGGTCGAAGGCCCGCGACGCGATGATCGGCGACATGTCCGGTGCCGGGCCGGTCGGGTCGAACGCCCGCCGGTAGAACGCCGCCAGCTCCCGGGGAGACCACAGCTGCGCCAACTCGTCCATCACCGCGTGCTGAACCTCGGCGAACCGGTCCACCTGCACCGCAAGCACCCCGGGCCCACCCACCGGGTCCCGGCGTACGACCAGACCCTGCCTGCGCGACGTCGCCCCATCCCGCGCCGACTGCGGGTCCAGCTCGGTCAGCCACCGGTCGAACGGAACCAACCCGATCAACCCGACCACCGGGTTCGACGCACGCCGCCGCCGAACCTCGTCACCCTGACGCCTACTCAACGGCTCAGACGACAACTGAACACCCGACACATCCGGCGCTGACCCAGCCAGCTCAGTCGTTGTCACAGAGGTGACATCCTCGGCGCTCAACAACGTGAACGACTCGTAGTGGTCCCCGGAGTAGTAACGGTCCCCGGATTCACCGACCACTAGCCGTAGTGGGCCCTTGTCTAGCGCGGTCATATCCGGCACCACGTATTCGTGGTAGTAGCCGGGTGGGCGTTGCGGCAGAATCCCGGCCACGTTGCGGAACACGGTGCCGTCCTCGAGGTAGCGGGACGGGACCCCGAACCAGATCCTGGACCACACTTCAGCGGCATCCGGAAGCGCAGAGAGCGAATGCACCGCAAACCCGGGATTCTGCCTGGATGCCCTGTCTGCTGCGACTGACATGTCTTCAGCGCTGAGTCTCGCGATGATGCGGCGAGCGCGAGCGCGATCGCTTTCTCCGGGTGATGCACTGGCAGGCTCGGCTCGGCGAGCGGCCACGTAATCGATGTCACCCTGCCGGTAGATGCCATAACGGCGCACACCTGGCGGTGCTTCGATCGCGGCACGAACCTGATCCGCGTTGGCCCGCAGCTTCATCTGGCCCAGCCGTCCGAGCAGCTTCTTCATCGGCATCGACTGGTAGCCGTTCCCGGCCATCACTGTGTGAAGGTCGTCGAGCAGCGTCCGAACGGTATCGACCACCGTGATCGTCTTGTAGTTGTTGCCGGTGTAGTAGCTCTCCCCGAGTTCCCCGACCACCAGCCGACGAGCATCGCTGACAACGCGAGCGCGGCGGGGACCTCGGGTCTTCGTCTCCGACCCTGCAACGGACACCGCGTACTCGTGGTAGTAGCCGAGTGGGCGTTGCGGCAGAATTCCGGCCTCGTTGCGGAACACGGTGCCCTCGCGGAGGGGTGACAGGTCTCCTAGCCTGAGTTTGGCCCAGACCTCGGAGGCCTCCGGAAGTGCGGAGAGTGCACGCACCTCGAACTCGGGGGACTCCTTGCGCGCTCTCTCCACCGCGCTGATCAGGTCTTCCTCAGTGAGTTCTGGAGTGCCGCCGCTGAGCGGAGCGTCGCCGGTGTGCGGCGCCCGGCTGTCCGTTGCGGCGCGCTGGTTACTTCCGTGGGTGTCGTAGCCGGACGGCAGCTGGAAGGGCGGCGCCGTGTCGCTGGGTCGCCAGGTCCGGGCCAGTTCGTCCCAGAACTCCACCAGGTAGTGCTGCAGTGCCAGCAGCTGCGGATCGATGCCGGGCTGGTGCTTGATGTAGTGGAGAAGGCTGCGGTGGTCCGCCACTTCGGTGAGCAGTCGCTGAACCCAGAACGCGTTGTACTCCCGCTGCCTTGAGAACATCGCGGCGTCAACGACGTGCTGCCACTCGTGCGCTAGGTAGCCGGCAGACCGGATCACGGTCGGGTTCAGTTCGGTGGGCACCGCGCGGACCCGGAACGTCTCCGCGCGGAACACCATCAGGCTCTCCCGAAGGAGAGTGAAGGCCTTGGGCGCTGCACTGATTTCCCCCTGGTTCCGCCATTCCTCGTCAAACTTGTCGACGGAAAGGATCCGGACGCGGACCCAGGGGTCCTTCATGGCGGAAAGGTTCCGGGGCCGGACCAATGGATCCTTCGTGGACCGGTACAGGAACGCGCCGGGACCGCTGCTGATGGCCAGGGAGTGCGCGGCCTTGAACCCTCGGCGGACGCCCTCATCGAGGGTGTCCCAGTTCTCGACGATGAACGAACGCTCGGGGTCCGCGCTGTTCCAGTTCACGACACCGGACTGGAAGTTGAGCGCTTTCAGCTGCTTGTGGAGCTCAGCGACCCGGGCGGTCAGCTGCTGGGTCTCTTCGGCTGAGAGGTTCGGTTCGATCAACCGGTCCCGCAGCGGATTCAGGTTGTTCCGCACCTGACTTATGGCGTTGTCCAGAGAGCCCAATGCCGAGACGGAACTCCGGACCGGGCGGCCGGTCCCGGCCGCCAGCAGAGCCTTCAGTCGGTCGGTTACCTCGCTGAGCGGGTCGGTTACCGAGCTGCGCGTAGCGTCGTACTTCTTGTTCTCCCGCTCCCGGAGCCCATTCCACGCTGCGGCCCATACCTCGCGCAGGGCGGGGAGGTGCTCGGCGGGGAACCGGCCGAAGACCGGCACCGCGGTACCGAACGGCGCGCCCCTCGGGCTGTCGCCGCTCAGGTTCCGGGTGTCGTCCGCCGCGCGGGGGTTGCCGCCCCGGGCCGGGTTGCCAGCCGAATGGGTGAAGGCTGCTGCCTCGCCGCCGGGAACCTCGCCTGCGCTGGGGTGGCGGAGTGCGGACCTGCGTCGCCTGTCGTCATCGGTATTGGCCGGCAAGAACAGTCCGGTCCCGGTCGCCTGGTAGCGCTTGCCAGGTTCCTCGGCGCGGTTCGCCGAGTTCCCTGAGGCCGACGGGACGCGGGACGCGGGTGGTACGGACCCGCTCAGTGGAGTGCTGGTCCCCTTGCCGGGACGGGACGTGCGGGTTCCGGCGTTGCGGGGGAGCGAGCCGCCGCCTCGGTGTCCGGCCGGCGCGAGGGTCAGCCTCGGCGAGCCGCTCAGCATGCGGATGCCGCCGCTGGTGGGTGAGGTCTCTTCGGCGCGCACGTGGAGCTCGGAAGCGGGCGAGTGCTCCTTGTCCTCCTTCGAGCTGCTGGCACGGGGGGTCGCCGGGCCTCGTGACCTTCCGTCGAGCACACCGTGGGCATCGAGGGTGCCGATGAAATCGATCATCTGGTCGACGGTCCCGATGTGCAGCTGGTGGTTGGTGTCGTCGGCGGACAGCACGCGGCCGAGCAGTTGGCCGGATTCGTTCCTGACCGGTGCGCCGGAGACACCCTCGTGGCGGGCGTCGGCGGCACCGGAGACACCGAACACGCCCTGTGTGGGCAGGCTGTTGACCTCGCCGTCGGTCACCCGGATCGGGCTGATGTCGTCGCTCGTCGCGGGGAAGCCGGTGATGTCGACCTTTCCGTCGACTTCGGGCGCCACCGGGGTCAACTCGGTGAGGGTGAGCGCAGGCAGCTGATCGGCCAGGACCTGCACCACCGCGACGTCGTTGTCTCCCGCGATGCGATGGCGGCCGAGGAACTGCGCAGGCGCCAGCGTCCCGTCGACCTCCAGCGCGACCAGGGTCCCGCCGTGTGGAGTTGCACCGTCGAATTCGTGGCCGGTGCTCACGAACAGGATGTACCGCCCGACCCGCCGGAACGGGATGAAGGTGGCCCGCTTCGAGCTGTCACCCGGGATGTACACCAGGCCCCGCGCCACGCTGTTGCCAGCGCTGAGCGGGACGACCTTGGACTTCTCGGCCGGTGGGGACAGGCCGGATACCTCGCTGAGGTCGTCCTTCGGTGTGGCGTGGCCGTCGGATGTGTCCTGCGGACCCTCCTTGTCGTCGGGGCGTGGGGTGCTCGGCTCGGGGTCCTCGTCCGACCCGTCGCCCGCTAGGTCGCGGCCTCGGCCCGGCCTCTTGAAGAACACCTGGTCGGGGTGGGCGGGGAGCGGGGTTTCGGGGAGCTTGTGCGGCACGGGAGCGGACGCGGGGGCGGGACCGTGGCGGCGTTCGACGTCGATGTGCAGCACGGCGGTCGCGACCTGCATCCGCTGGAAGCCGTCGAAGTCGGATATCCCGAGCAGCTTCCCGGTAGCCCAGCCGCGCAGCAGGTCCAGCTCAGCGGCGGTCAGCTTGCCCTTGGCCGCCCGACGGGCGAGATCCGACCCGGAGGCGGACAGCCGGTCAGCCACGTCCGGAATGCCCAGGATGGACAGCAGCGCGGCGCGGTTGTCCAGAATGTCCTGGGGCAGCACCGTGCCTGCCGGCAGAAGCTGAACCGCCAGGTGCTGCAGAGCCGCGTTCGACTGCTCGTGGGTGAAGTCGGGCCCGGCCAGGAATTCGGCCAGCTCGCCGGTCGGCGCGTTCGCGTCGGGCAGGAAACCCGGCCATCCGAGCGGCCAGTCCAGCAGTGCCCCGCGCAGCGACGCGATGGCGGCGTCGCTGAGACCGGCATCGACGAGCAGCGCGTGGGCCTCGCCCCGCATCTCGGCATCGGTGAGTGCCTTGGTGGCCGCGGCGAGGCTCTTCGCCTTGACCTCGGCGATCACCGTCTTGGTGAGCCCGGCTTCGGCCAGCTCGGCCTCGATGAGCGCCTGGACCGCGGCCGGCCGGTTGTTCGCCTTGACAGCGGCGATGGCGTCGTCGGTGAGACCGGCTTGGGCCAGCGCGGCGCGCGTCTCGGGGCTGAGCCAGGTGCCGGGGAGTCGGACCCCGGTGAGCGCCGCGATGGCATCGTCCCGGTGCAACTCATCGAGCCTGGTGAGGACGGCTTCGGTGAGACCGGCTCGGGAAAGCTCGGTGCGGTCGGCGAGGATGAGTGCCTTGATCGCGGCTTGGCGGTGCTCCGCCTCGATCCCGGCGAAGACCTCCTCGGTGAATCCGGCTCTGGCCAGCTCGGCGAGCGTCTCGGGGCTGAGTTCGGTGTCGTTGAGTGCCGCGATGGCGTCGTCGCGGAGCTTCCCGGTGAGCTTGGCGATCACGGCCTTCGTGAGACCGGCTTCGGCGAGCGTCTCGGCGTTGAGTTCGGTGCCGTTCAGCACCGCGATGGCGTCGTCGCGGAGCTTCCCGGTGAGCCCGGCGATGACCTGATCGGTGAGCCCGGCTCCGGCCAGCGCGGCGCGGGTCTCGGCGTTGAGCTCGGTGCCGTTGAGCACCGCGATGGCGTCGTCGAACAGGCCGGCCCCGACGAGTCTCGTGGCGTCGAAGCCGGCGTCGCGCAGCGCACTGGCGTTAGCGGCCCCGAGCCGGTCATCGACGAGGGCGCCAAGCCCGGCGATCGAGGTGTAGCCGGCCGCGCGCAGCTTCTGGTAGGCCTCGTCGGCCTCCTTGCGGCTCAGGCCCTTGCCGTGCATGTCCGCGATGATTTCTTCGACCCGGTCGTCCTGGTTCCACAGCGACCGCACCGCCGAGGGAAGACCCTGCTCGGTTGCGCGCAGCCCCTGGCGGACGTGCTCCCACAGCGGGACGGACCCTGGCTGGTAGTCCTTGATGAGCTGGTCGCGGACGACGGCCTCGGTCTGGATGTCCGCCGGTCCTCGCAGCCCCTTCAACGCCTGGTTGAGCTGCCGCTTCGCCTGCCGCTGGGAGATCTCCAGCTTCTTGGCGATCTCGGCCGTGGTGTATCCGTCGGTGTAGAGGACGAAGGCCTTGCGCTGGGTCGGGGTCAGTGCCGCGACCCTGGGCTGGACGATCGGCACACCAGCGGCCGGTGCGTTGGTGGCCGGTGCACCGGTGGTTCCCGGGGTTGCGGCGGTGGGGGTGCCAGTGGTTCCGGCTGGTGTGCCCGCGGTTGCCGCTGGGGTGCCCGTGGCCGGTGTGCCGGTGGTGCCTGCCGGTGCGTCGGCGGTTCCGGCGGGTGCGCCTGCTTGCGGTCCGGCCTTGTCCCACGCGTCCGCGATGGCGACGAGTGCCTTCAGCTGGGTGTCGCCGCCCAGGTCCTTGGCCAGCGGGATCGAGCGGGTCAGTGAACGCTCTGTCCGCTTGTCGTCGGGCAGGTACCTCGGCGGGACCATCCCGAGGGTGTGCATGAGCTGGCTGCGCATCTTGAAGCGCGAGACGTCGTGCGCCTGGTCGATCAGCTGACCGAGCCTGGGGTGACCCGGCTGCTCGACCTGCCGGTCCCGCAGCTCCCCTCGGGCTTCCTTGTCCAGCGTGAAGTACTGCTGGGTGACGATCTCGCCGACACCGCCGGGGTTGCGCAGCCGGTCTACCAGTTCCTGGTGGGCCTTTTCGTCCAGGTTGTTCTTCAGGAACTGGTCTTTCTCGGAGAAGATCTTGATGAAGAGTCCGGGCGCCCCGTTGCGGGCGGTACGACCCTTGAGCTGAATCTCCGAGGTGAACTCGGAGCGCTCGAGTTGGACGACAGCGAGGCCGCCCTTGTCCAGCACGGCTTGGCTGACCGCGATGTCCACGGCTCGGCCCGCGATGTTCGTGACGACCGTCACGGTGTTGGGCTCCAGGCCGGCGTTGCGCAGTGCCGCTTCGTCCAAGTTCTTGGCGTTGACCAGCTGGACCTTGGTGTCGGTACCCGCGAACCGCTCGGTCAGCGCCTTGAACCAGGTCTCCGATGACTTCACCGTCCGGGCGGCGGCCACTACCGGCTGACCGTCCTCGATCAGGGAATGGATCACGTCGAGACCGACCTCGCGGTGCAGCGCCTCGGGAAGGTTCATCTCAGGCAGCTCGACCAGCCGGCTCGAGCGGCTCGGCGGGGCCTCGACCACGTCGCGCAGCCCGTAGAACTCGGCGAGTTCAGGCGCCCAGTACCGGGCGGTGGCCGACGCGCCGGAGATGTGCTCAAGGTCGTAGAAGCTCAGCAGGTCACCGGCGGTGATCCGCGCCTGTTCCTCGGTCGGCCGACCCAAGAGCACCCGGTCCTTGGTCGGCCTGCCCAGGCGCAACCCCTGCGTGCGGGACTTCGCCTCCCTGCGGTAAATCGCCTCGACCGCCTCGTGCAGGCCCTCCGACCAGCGCTGACCGTGCATGAGGTCACCGATCATGTTGTTGATGATCGTGATCGAGTCGCCCCGCTTGGCCGCGGTGTCGAGGATGTGGTCGATATCGGGCTTGATGATTCCCCTGGCGTACACGGCGTTGTTCAGGTGCGCGCCCAGCTTGCCGGTCAGCCATTGCCGCAACAGAGGGTCGTTGCGCAGGCGCTCCTTGCCTGCATCGCTCAGCTTGGCGGTCCGCTTGTCGTAGTCGACCTTCAGCTCGTCCGGCCGCAGGCGGCTGACCAGCTTCTCGGCCTGGATCTCCTGGTTCCACCTGTGGAGCGTCTTCGCCCAGTTCACCGGACGCGCCAGGATGTGCGGGGTGGCGTTGTCGAGCAGCACGTGGTCGATCTCGTCGATGACGATCCCGGATTTCCGGTCGATCGCGTACGCGCTGCGATCCCGGTAGGCGTCCCGCAGCCTGGTGAACAGCGCGGTGCTGGCGTCGGAGACCCGGATGTCGGCCTTGAACGCCTCGGTCAGCTCGGCGTGCGACATCCCGTCCAGAATCTCGCTGGCGGTCAGGCCCAGGTGCTCGGCTACTCCCTTGGCGAGCTTGATGGTGTTGGCGACCTCGCCCTTGCGGTGCACGAGGATGTCCCCGTACCGGCCTTCCAACACGTGCCGGAAGGCCGTCGCCACCACGACGAAGCTCTTGCCGGTACCGGTGAGGCTGTTCACCACGGTGCCCCGGCTCATCCGGTCGATGATGGCCAGCTGGACATCGGTCAACACGACGTCCTTGCCGAGCGTCTTCATGAAGGCCGTGATGGCCTTGCCGATCAGGCCGTTGAACTGGGCCCGCTGCGCGTCGGTGGCCACCCCATCCTTGACCTGCTTGATCAGGTCGCGGACGGTGCGCGCGTCGGAAGGACGCTCGGTGGCCATCTCCTGCCTGGCGATCTTGATGGCCTCGGTGTGCGGCGCGGTGAGCGCGTCCTCCCAGGCCTTGCGTGCCGCGTCCTTCCGGTCGAACGCGGTCTGTTCCGCCTCCCGAAGCTTCGCCACGTGGTCTTGTGCGTCAGCGAGCGTCTTGGTCGCGGCGTCCTTGGCGGCGCCGGTCTCGGTTTTGGACACGGCCTCGGTGGCTCGCTCGACGGCCCGAGCGGCTCGCCTGGTCGCGCTCTCGCCCAGCCAGCGAGTGAGCGCGGACTGCGCGTACTGGGCTTCCGTGCGCCGGTGCTCGGCGAGCGCGTCGGCCTCGCGCTGAATCTGATCCGGAGTCCGGAACTCCTTGACGGCTGATCCGGTCGTCTTCCGGACGAGCCGACCTCCCGAGCCGGGCCCCTGAGCGAAGCTGCTCTTCCTGCCCTGCTGTCGCTCGACCGGCTTCGTGCCAGGCCGACGGCTGCCGAACAGCTTCGACCGCCGCTCCGCGGACTTGGCCTTCTGGATCGTGGCGCCGACCCGCTCGAAGGTCTTGAAGGACCTCGGGTTACCCACCTCGAGGTCGCGGACCATCACCGCATGTGGGCTGCGCGGCGGTGTCGCGGACTCGATCCGGTTGCCCGCGGCGTCGTGGTCGACGTACTTGACGCCGCGCGGGAACTCGGCCGATTCCGGGACTCGCTCGGCGTAGCTCAGGTGTCCAGCGCCGTCGCGGCCCTTGCTGAGGATGCCTGCCTGTTTGCCGACCGGCTGTCTCTCCAGCAGCCTGCCCAGGTTCCTCGACCCGATCAGCGGGCGCAGAATCCTCGGCGCAAGACCTTGGAACCTGCCGTTGTAGTCCCTCTCCAGCTCCGGCAGTACCTTGCCGGCGATCTGGTCGGCGGGCGTCGCGGGGCGCGCTCCCGCCTCGGGATCGCCCAGCTCACCGCGTAGCCGGTTGGCGCAGCTGTCGCATTCGTTCAGCCCGTCCCGGAAGTCTCCCGGGTCCTGCTTCCCATGCTCGCGCGCCGCCTGGTTGTCAGCGGCCGTGCCCGGTTCTCCAGAGCCGGTGTTCTCGGGCTCCTCGGCCCGGGTGTCTGTGGTGTCGCGTGGACGGTTGTTGCTGCGTGCGGCGTCTTCAGCGGCCTTCCGCTCAGCGGCGGTCAGCTTTTCGTTGGAGCCGCGCGGTAGTTCTTCGTAGGTGCGCTTGCCGCCGGTGGCGGTGTCATTGGTGCTGGTGCCTGACTTGACCTGCGGATCGTGGTAGATCGTGGGGCCAGGGTTGGCACGTTCCTTGGCTTCGGTACCCGGCGGGCCGTTCTTGGGGGCCTCTTCCAGGGTGGTCTTCTGCCGAACCTGTGGGTCGATGGGCTCGCCATCGGTGCTGGTCGCTGCTGTCGGGGCCTCCTCGGGCGTGTTCTCCTGCTCGACTGCGTTCTTCTTGCCTGTGTTCTTCTGTGCTGAAGGGTCAGATCCTGCGTCGGTTGCGTCGCCTCTGGACGAATCCGTGGTGTCGGTCTTGGTTTCCGGTGGCCCGTTCGCCACCGGCTCGGGCTCCGGCACGTTGCCGGAGGTATCGGTTTTGCGGGTGACCTCGCCGAACAACGGATCGACGTGATCCGGCGGATCGCCGGGCACTCGCGCCGGGTTGTCCGGTGTCTTCGTCCTCTTCTTGCCGACACCCTTGCCGGCCGCGACCTCGACCGTGGGGCCGGGTGGCGGAGCCGGCGGTGGAGTGGGCGACTGCGGATCATTGCTCTTGCGACCAGGACCGTGCCGGTCACCTGGGGCGTGCGCCGCACCCGGGTGTCCGCCTCGATCACCACGTACTGACGGTGTTGCGGTACTGCTGGTGTCACCTCGCCCGAACGGAATCAGGCGATCCCACAGACGACCCAGCGGACTGCGCCTGTTCGGCGAGACCGTGCTCGTCTTCGTGCCACCGGCATCGCTACCGCGAGCAGCGGCTGGCTCACCGTTGCCCTGAGGCTGCTTGCCGACCTGCGGGTCTCCGTTGGTCTTGCCGGTGGCGGGGTCTGTGCCGATCCTCGGGTCGTTCTCGTGGAACGGTCCGGGGTTGGTGCCTTCGGCGTAGGGCGATTCCTCACCGGCAGGCTTGTCACCGGCTGGTTTGTCGGTGGCGGGTTCGCGGCCGATTTGTCGTTCGGCGGGGTTGTTGCGGTCGGCGATGATCTCGTCGCCGGTGCGTGTTCCGCCGCCGTGGCCCAGCTGGCCTGGTTCGGGAGTGCGGGGGTTGTCGATCAGCGGGTCGGCGTGGCGGCCGGTGCCCTCGGTCGCCGCGACGCCCGGGTTGTGGGGGGCGTTCGCGCCCTTGGTGCTGTCCGGAACCGATGTCCGGCTGCCCTCATCAGCGGCCTTGGAGCCGCGGTTGAACAGGCGGTCGAACAAGCTCGGTTTCGGTTGCGCGGCAGCCAACGGTGGCGCGCCTGGTGCCTCACCGG
>NZ_AUBB01000070.1 GCF_000429025.1 Actinospineispora spinosispora DSM 44797 | reverse complement strand
CTCGGTCCGGGCGTCGTCGGAGGGCACGGTCTTTGCCGGGGTCCGGTCGGGCGCCTGGCGTCGGCCGGTCGCGGCCTCTCGTGGCGCTTCGGGCACCGGGGCGCGGGCGGCCGGTGCTCGAACGGCCGGCTTGGGGAGCGCCGGAGCCAGCGCCGCCGAGGGAACCCGCGTGGCCGGAGCCCGCGTGGCGGGAGCGGGTCTGGCGGGAGTGGACGTGGCGGGAGCGGGTGTGGCGGGAGCGGGTGTGGCGGGAGCGGGTGTGGCGGGAGCGGGTGCAGTGGGAACGGGTGCGGCGGGAGCGGGTGCGGCGGGAGCGGGTGCGGCGGGAGCGGGTGCGGCGGGAACGGGTGCGGCGGGAACGGGCGCAGCGGGAACAGGAGCAGCGGGAACAGGAGCGGCGGGAGCGGGTGCGGCCGGAGCTTGGGCAGCGGGGAGCGGCGCGGCCGGAGCTCGGCCGTCTGGGGAGTGCGAGCCGGCGGCCATCGCCGTGGACGGGACGAGCAGCTTCGGGGTGACCGTGGTGGCGCTCAACCTCGGCGTCACGACCGAGGCCTCGCTCGCCGCGCGCAGGTGTGCCGCGACGCCCACCCCGACCGTGATCACCGCGAGTGCTCCGGTGAGCAGCCCGATCGAGGCGTTGGTCGACCATCTCCGGGCCGACACGGTGGGGATCGGCTCCGAGCTGGGCCTCGGTGTGAGGCGATACTCCAGGTAGCTCATCTGCCTGGCGACCCAGTCGTCGATCTCGGTGGTCGCCCAGCGGCCGGAACTGACGTCGACGTCACCGCGTGCGCCCCCGCCTCGGCTGAGCCGGTGCCCCAGCTCGACCGTCGCGTGTGCCAGCCGGCTCAGGATCGCCGCGACCGTGGTCGATTCCTCGTGCGCGACCTGGTCGATCGGGAGCCGGGCCAGGTAGGTGAGGACGAGCGCGCGGCGCTGGACGTCCGGCAGGCTCAGCAGGGCGTCGAGCACGGCGATGTCGGAACTCGGCGGGATGTGGGCCGCCGTCGGGTTCGTGACCATCCGGAGCGTGGCCTGGCGACGGAGCCTGGTCGCGGCCCGCTGCCGGACCCAGCTCGTCGGGTCCGCCAGCTCACCGACCTCGTTCCAGCGCCGCGCGGCGTCCCGCAGCGCCTGGATCGCGGCCTGGTGCGCCTGCTCGCGGTCGCCGAGGACAGCGTGCAGCTGGGTGGCGAGCGGCGGGTAGGTGGCGCGGAAGAAGCCTTCGTAGCCGCGTTGGCTGGCCAGCACCCGCTGGTCGTCGCTCAGCGCGCGCGACCGTCGATCCGACGGGGCGGCACAGGTGTCGTAGAGCAATGCCGCGCCCCTTCGGGTAGCTCACCGACAAATGCGGGCGCCCATTTAGTCGCGCATTAACATTTGTCACGGTGGTCTCTGTCGAGGCGCCGAGGTTACTGCATTCGGCGCACTAGGGCGATGGCGGGCGGTATGCACTATTGCGTGCGAAATCATCTGTCCGAGAAATGTTAACAATGGGGTAATAAATGCTGCTGGGGTAGGTGGGAGCGGTTGGTGGCCCGTCTCGTCGGATTGCCGGGTCCGGGAGGCGGTGGGAGGCTGATGCACGCCATAGCACTGACAGATCATCGTGGATCGAAGGAGCGCAGGTGACGCAGTCGAACACCGAGCCGAAGACCATCGACGACCTCCTCGCGGACGCACCCTCCAACTGGGGCCGCTGGGGCGACGACGACGAGGTGGGTTCGCTCAACTACCTGACGCCCGCTGAGGTGCTCCGCGGTGTCGCCCACATCAAGACCGGTGCCGTGTTCACCCTGCAGCGGCTCATCGGCGACCCCAAGGGCGACCCCGTCTGGCCTGGTCGTAGCCCCGCGACCCGCACCATGCTGATGGACGAGGCGACCTGGGACAGCGACGACGCTCCCGCGTTCCCCGGCGGTCTGCACTACGCGGACGACAAGATCGAGGCGTTCCTGCAGGGCTCCACGCAGTACGACGCGCTGGGGCACGTCTGGTACGGCGGCAAGATTTGGAACGGCTACGACGCGCGCACGACCGTCGGCGGCATGGACAAGGCCAGCGTCGAGCCGATCGCGCAGCGCGGGGTCGTCGGCCGTGGCGTGCTGCTCGACCTGGCCCGCTACCGGGGCAAGGACAACCTGGACAAGGGCGAGACGTTCGACCACAACGACCTCGAGGCGTGCGCCAAGGCTCAGGGGCACACGATCGAGCCGCACGATGTCCTCATCATTCGTACCAATTTCCTCAAGCTGTTCTTCGAGCAGGGCGAGAAGTTCTACGAGAACTTCAACGAGCCCGGACTGACCTACAGCCCGGAACTGGTCCAGTGGTTCCACGACAAGGAAATACCGAACCTGGTCACGGACACCATCGCGAACGAAACGACCTATGAACCGAACAGCGGATTCGCGCTGCCGCTGCACTGTGCCCTGATGCGCAACCTCGGCGTCACCCTCACCGAGATCTGCGACCTGGAGAAGCTCGCCGCGAGCTGTGCCGAGGACGGCCAGTACACGTTCCTGTACGCCGCCGCCCCGCTGAAGGTGCACCGCGCCACCGGTTCCCCGGTCAACCCGTTGGCGATCAAGTGAGCGCTTACACCGGGCGGCCCTGGCTGGCCCGCTACCCGGACGGGCTGCCCGCCGACATCCACACCGAGTACCCGACGATGCTGGAGATGTTCACCGCCTCGGTCGCGCGGGCACCGGAGACCGAGGCGATCCGGTACTTCGACGGTGTGCTCACCGTCGCCGACATCGACGTCGCGTCCGACGCGCTCGCGGTGAGCCTGATCGACAGCGGCTTCGCGCCGGGCGACCGGCTCGGTATCTACGTGCAGAACAACCCGGCGTTCGTCGTCGGGCTGGTCGCGGCCTGGAAGGCGGGCGGCGCGGCCGTCGCGATCAACCCGATGAACAAGGCCCGCGAGCTGACCTACCTGCTGTCCGACTCCGGTGCCACGGCGCTGCTGTGTCTCGACGACCTGTACGACACGGTCGCGCGTGACGTGGTCGCCTCCGGTGAGGGCGTCGTGGTCTCGACCGTGATCACCTGCTCGCCGAGGGACTGGCAGACCCGCAACGACTCACGGGTGCTCGGTGACGTGGTGAAGGCGCGGCACGAGGGCACGGCGGACCTGATGGAGCTCATCGAGCACAACCGGGGCCGCACGCCGGAGGCGCCCGCTCCGAAGACCGACGACGTCGCGGTCCTGACCTACACCTCGGGCACCACGGGTGTGCCCAAGGGCGCGATGAACACGCACGCCAACATGTCGTTCAACTCCCAGACCTACCGCGACTGGATGGGGCTGACGACCGAGGACAGCGTTCTCGGCGTGGCGCCGCTGTTCCACATCACCGGGCTCATCGGGCACGTCGGCCTCGCGTTGCTGCTGCCCTGCCCGCTGGTGCTGGCACACCGGTTCCACCCGGACGCCGTGCTGGACGCGATCAAGGAACACCGCCCGACCTTCACGATCGGTGCGATCACCGTGTTCATCAGCCTCGCCGGCATCGACGGCGTGAGCAAGGAGGACTTCTCCTCGTTCCGGATGATCTATTCCGGCGGCGCGGCGATCGCGCCGGCGGTCACCGACCGGTTCGAGGCGCAGACCGGGCTGTACATCCACAACTTCTACGGCCTCACCGAGACCAACTCGCCGTCGCACGGTGTCCCGCTCGGGGCGAAGGCGCCGGTCGACCCGAACTCCGGCGCGCTGTCGGTCGGCGTGCCGGTGTTCAACACCGTCGTGCGGATCCTCGGCGAGGACGGCGAGGAGATGCCGGTCGGTGAGATCGGGGAGATCGCCACGTCCGGCCCGCAGGTGGTGCCCGGCTACTGGAACAAGCCGGAGGCGACCGAGGCCTCGCTGCCCGGCGGGGAGCTGCGCACCGGGGATGTCGGGTTCATGGACGCCGACGGCTGGTTCTACCTGGTCGACCGGAAGAAGGACATGATCAACGCGGCCGGCTACAAGGTGTGGCCGCGTGAGGTCGAGGACGTCCTGTACGGGCACCCGGCGGTGCGCGAGGCGGCGGTCATCGGCATCCCCGACGAGCGGCGTGGCGAGACGGTCAAGGCGTTCGTGTCGCTGCGTCCCGGCGAGTCGGTGACGGCCGAGGAGCTGATCGCCTACTGCAAGTCGAACATGGCCGACTACAAGTACCCGCGCTTCGTGGAGTTCATCGACGAGCTGCCGAAGACCCCCACCGGCAAGATCCTCCGCCGCGAACTACGCGACTGACCCCGTGAGTGATTTGGGCTGCCAGGGCAGCCCAAATCACTCACGGGTTGCGTGGAGCGAAAGCGGCGTGCAGGACCGTGATCAGGCGGTCGACGACCTTCTGGGCACCGCCCGGGTCGTTCTCGGACAGACCGAGCACGCCGTCCAGGCCGGGATGGCTGGGTGCGATCGCCAGGTGCGGCAGCATGAGCATCATCATCGCCAGGAACATGTCGACGTCGGCGTCCCCGGCGAGCTGTCCGCCCTCCCGCGCGTCCAGCAGCAATGGCCGGAACACCGCGATGTAGTGCTGGTTGACCGTCGCCCGCACCGACGCGCCGGTCTCCGCGTCCGGCTCCAGGGTCACCGCCGAGGCGAACGCGAGCTCGGCGGGATGGCTGGCGAAGTAGGCCATCCAGAAGTCGCAGATGTCACGCAGTGAACCGAAGAAGTCCTCGGACCAGCACAGCTGGGCGATCCGTGCCTCGACCGAGACCCGGACCCGCCTGCTGATCACATCACTCAGGTACGCACACAGATCGGCTTTGCTCTCGAAGTACTGGAACAGACTGCCCTTGCTGACGTTCGCGTTGCGCGCGATGACGTTGAGGCTGCCCGAGGAGAAACCGTGCTCGCCGAACTCGGCCTCGGCGGCGACCAATACGGCGTCGCGCCGGGCCGGAGGAAGCCGGAACCAGGTGGCGGTAGGCAGGGTGACCAGCTCAAACCGGTCGGGTGTTGTGCGTCACGGTGCCAAACCCTAATATATCGAGCGGTGACATGACCAGTGGTCATATCGTGGCGTTCCGCCACCGATCGCTGGCCCAGCTTCCCTATCGGAGCCCCGCTCCGACGGTCGGTCCCGGCCGAATCTCGAGGAGGAGATTTATGAAGACTCGCGGTGCTGTCCTTCGCAAGGCCCCCGGAACGTTCGAGGTCATGAACCTGGACGTCGACGACCCGCGCCAGGGCGAGATCCGGGTCAAGATGGTGGCCTCCGGGCTGTGCCACTCCGACGACCACCTCGCCACCGGTGACATGCCGGTCGGTACCTACCCGTTCGCGGGCGGTCACGAGGGCGGCGGCATCGTCGAGTCGGTCGGCCCGAACACGCCCGGCTTCGCGCCCGGCGACAAGGTCCTGTTCTCGTTCCTGCCGGCCTGCGGTCGCTGCCGCTGGTGCGCGACCGGCCACCAGAACCTGTGCGACCTCGGCGCCACCCTGCTCATGGGCTCCCGGTTCGACGACCCGGAGAGCTTCCGGGTGCACCTCGAGGACGGCACGCCGGTCGGCCAGATGTGCGGCATCTCCACGTTCCTCGAGCACACCACGGTCAGCGTCGCCTCCGCGGTGAAGGTCGCCGACGACACCCCGCTCGAGGTCGCCTGCCTGCTCGGCTGCAGCGTCGGCACCGGCTGGGGCTCCGCGGTCAACTCCGGCGAGGTCCGCCCCGGCGACACGGTGATCATCCAGGGTGTCGGCGGCATCGGCATCAACGCCGTCCAGGGCGCATCGCACGCAGGTGCGTCCAACATCATCGCGGTCGACCCGGTGCCGTTCAAGCGTGAGATGGCCGAGTCGCTGGGCGCCACGCACGCGGTGGACAACATGGCGGACGCCGCCGAGATCGCCAAGAGCTTCACCAACGGCCAGGGCGCCGACGTCGCGGTCGTGACCGTCGGCGTCATGAAGGGCGAGATCATCGCCGAGGCGTTCAGCTCGATCCGCAAGGCGGGCACCGTCGTGGTGACCGGGCTCGGCGACCTGACCGAGGTCGGCATCCCGGTCCCGATCGGCGAGCTCACCCTGTTCGAGAAGAAGATCAAGGGCGCGATGTTCGGTGGGTCGAACCCGACCGCCGACATCCCGAAACTGCTCGGCCTGTACAACGCAGGCCAGCTGAAGCTCGACGAGCTGGCGACCACCACCTACAGCCTGGACGACATCGCCAAGGGCTACGAGGACATGCACGCCGGCAAGAACATCCGAGGCGTGATCCACTTCTAGGCTGGCCTTCGCGCGTCCAAGTTCCCGGTCGGGACCCCCCATCGGCTTCGCCTCGGGGGGCCCGCGACCGGGAACTTACGGCGGCTACGCCGTTCGCTTCGCTCCGGTTTCGCTGCCGTCGCTGACGCGCGTCTGTCTGGTTGCGTTCTGTCTCGCCTGTTGCGTTTTTTGCAGTGCTTCGCACTGAACCCCCTGCGGGGAGACTCGCGGAGCGAGGCTGAGCTCGCTTGGAGGCGAGCAGGGCGTCTCGGAGCAGGCCCGGGGTGCGCTGCCTCGGGGTTCTCGTGAGTGCTGAGTATTGCTATAGCCAGACTCAGCACTCACGAAGGGCGCGGAGGCGTTTCGGGTGTGCTGGGTCCAGCTTCACGAAGACCAGGAAGTAGGAGTGGTTCTTCCTGGCGTGTTCCTGTCTCAGCAGGCGAGCCACGACGGGCCTGTTCGGTCGGACCACGACGAACAGGTCCTTGCAGTAGAAGCCGGCCTCGGTGTAGGCGTTGATCAGCTCTACGTGGGTGAGCCGCTGCCGGTTGGCGCTGACCTCGTCCTGGCACTTGACGATGAACACGCCGTGGTTGCGCAGAACCCGTTTCGCCTCGACCCCCGCGCGCAGGTACAGGTCCACCACCGCGTCGTGGTAGCGCGGACCGTCGACGCTCTGGGTCGCGGTGCCGTCGGAATAACGTCCCCGGAACGCCGCATGGGTTCCGCCGCCGGCGAGGTGGCTGGTGTCGCGGCGGAACAGCCCCTCCATGTACGGCGGGTCCAGCACCACGCAGTCGATCTCACCGTCGCCGTAGGGCAGCGCGCGGCAGTCCACCCCGGTCTGCAGGTCGGTGGCCAGCAGCCGGTACGCGTCGTCCGGGACCTTGCGCCAGAAGGCACCCTTGCCCCAGGTCACGTCCGCGACGGTGCTGCCGAGCGGTACGTGCAGGCCCAGAACCTGCGTGAACACCTCGGCGTTCGCCGCGACGTGCGCGCTCAGCACGACGTCGGTGGTGGCGATTCCGTCCGGGCGTTTGCGCTTGGCCGGCTGCACATCCGTCACAGCTCGACCCCCGCCGGATTTGTGAATGCGGAACTGAGGAAGTGCGCAGAACCGCGCCCCCATCTGACCGCTCAACAAGATAACCTGCCGTGGTGACTCCGGGTATCCGGGTGCTGACCATCGCCAATCTCAAGGGCGGCAGCGCCAAGACCACCACCGCTGCCTTCCTCGCCCACGCACTGCACGAGCGCGGCCGCAAGGTCGTGCTGGTCGATGCCGATCCGCAGGGTTCGGCGCTGCGCTGGCACGGCCTGGCCGACTGGCCGGTCCCGGCACTGGGTCTCGCGTCCACCGCGCTGCACCGGCAGCTGTGGGGTGTGATCGACCCGGAGCGCTGGGACACCGTCGTGATCGACACCCCGCCCCTGGAGGAACGGGACGGCATCGTCGCGGCCACGCTTCGGGTCGCCACGGACGTCCTGGTGCCCATCGCGCCGACGATGATGGAGCTGGACCGGGTCGGGCCGGTGTTCAAGGCGCTCGAAGACGCCGGCGGTCGCCGCGACGAGGACCCGAACGTCGCCGTGTTACTCACCCGCACCGTGGCCCACGCGACCAGCACCGAGACCGTGCGGGAGATCCTGGAGGGCCAGGGCCGGCGGGTGCTGTTCTCCACGGTGCCGAGGTTGGAGCGGTATGCACAGGCGTTCGGCGCCGGCATCCCGGAGAAGGACGTGCCGTACGGGTCCGCCGCCGAAGAGCTGCTCGGGAACTGGAACCGATGAGCGCCACCAGCAAGCGATCCGAGCTGGCGGCACGCGCCGCCACGGTCGCCGCGGGCCCACCAGCCGACCAGGAACCGGCGCAGGAGACGACCCGAGCACCCAGGACCCGCCCGGTCCGCGTCACCGTCGAGCTCTCCCCGATGGAACACAAGGCCCTGCGCCAGTGGTGCGCCCACACAGCAGCCGACCTGGACCTCCCGGTGGTGGCAGGAGCAGAGGTCTTCAGAGCCCTCCTCTCCCTGATGCGCGAGGACGAGGGGATGGCCGACCAGGTCAGAGCAGAGCTGGAACGAACCGGTGGCAGCCGCAGAAGGCACTAGCCGAGCCACGGCGAACCCGGCCACGGCGAACTTGGCTCCGCGAGTCTCCGAAGGAGTTCCGGCGAAGGCCGGCGTAGTGAATGTCCGCAAGCAGGCTCTCAGGCTGGACGGCGGCTCTCAAGGGAACAACAAGCGCGCGCCCAACCGAGGAACGAGGTTTGTTTTTCTGGGAGCACCCCAGCGAGCGTTTACGCGAGCCGGGGTGGTCACAGAAAAACTCCGCGCGGAACAGGCCCAACAATGAGGTGGGTGCTGCACTTCGACATGGATGCGTTCTTCGCGTCCGTCGAGCAGCTGACCCGGCCGACGCTCACCGGGCGCGCGGTGCTGGTCGGCGGGCTCGGGCCGCGTGGCGTCGTCGCGGGGGCGAGTTACGAGGCCCGGGTGTTCGGGGCCCGGTCGGCGATGCCCATGTCGCGGGCGCGGCGGCTGGTTCCCTCGGCCGTGGTCATGCCGCCGAGGGGCAAGCTGTACCAGGTACTGAGTGAGCGGGTGTTCGCCATCGTCCGGGAGCAGGGCGGTGTGGTCGAGCAGGTCTCGCTGGACGAGGCGTTCCTCGAACCGGTCGAGCTCGCGGGCGCGCCCCCGGACGAGGTGCATCGCGCCGCCGAGGTACTTCGCACCCGGATCCGGGAGGCCACCGGCCTGACCAGCTCCGTCGGCGCGGGTTCCGGCAAACAGCTGGCGAAGATCGCCTCGACCATGGCGAAACCGAACGGCGTGCGGGTCGTGCCGCACGGCACCGAGCGGGAGCTGCTCGGCCCGCTGCCGGTGCGCAAGCTGTGGGGCGTCGGCCCGGTCGCCGAGGCGACGCTGCACCGCGCCGGCGTCGAGACGATCGGCGCGCTGGCCGCGTTGCGCCCGGTCGAGGTGACCATGCTGCTCGGCAACGCGATGGGCACTGAACTGCACGGTCTCGCCCAAGGGATCGACCGGCGGCCGGTCGCGGAACGCGGTGAGGCCAAGCAGGTCAGCGCCGAGACCACGTTCGACACCGACCTGTCCGACCTCACCTCGGTGCGCCGCGCGGTCGCCGACATGACCGAACACGCGCACCGCAGGCTGCTCACCTCGGGCCGCGCGGCTCGGACGGTGACGGTCAAGATCCGGGGCGCGGACTTCGCCACCCGCAGCCGCTCGGAGACCACCCCGACCGCGAGCACCAACCTCGCCGCGCTGACCGCGACCGCTCAACGTCTCACCGAAGGGGCGCTGCCCGACTCCGGGGTTCGGCTGATCGGTGTCTCACTCGCCGGGCTGACCGACTTCATCCAGCCGGAGCTGTTCGAACCCGATCCGGACGAAGCCGCCGTCGTGTCCTCGGAGCCTGCGCTGCCGGTGGTGGAGGAGGCGCCGGTGGTGGTCGAGCGGGGGTGGCGGGCCGGGGACGACGTGCAGCATCCGAGCTTCGGGCACGGGTGGGTTCAGGGGAGTGGCCATGGACGGGTGACCGTGCGCTTCGAGACCCGGCTCACCGGGCCAGGGCAGGCCCGGACCCTGGCAGCGGACGATCCTGAGCTGGCGCGGGCTGATCCGTTGGGGAGTCTGGGGTGAACCGGACTCGGGTGGTGGTTGGGTCTACTACCCCGTGAGTGGCAAGTGGTCCTATAGCAACCCTGGGCACTCACGACGAAAAGCGTGTCGTGAGTGCCCAGGGTTGCTACGCCTTCGGCGCCGCTTCGCGGTAGAACCACTTGCCACTCACGGGTTACAGGGCCAGGGACTTCGAGGTCCAGGCGACCAGGTCTGCCATGACGACGTCTCTGTTGGTCTCGTTGAAGATCTCGTGGCGGGCGTCGGGGTAGACCTGCAGCGTGATGTCGGTCAGGCCGGCCTCCTTGTAGCGCTCCACCAGCGGATCCAGCAGCGCGAGGCCGCCGTTGACCGGGTCGGCCGAGCCCACCGCGATGTACAGCGGCAGGTCGTTGCGGATGTGCGCGACGACCGAGGGCTGGGCCAGCCGGACGGCCTCGCTGAACATCGACTTGCCGGACGGCTCGTCGATGCCGAAGCCGCAGTTCGGGTCGTCGACGTACAGGTCGACCTGCTCGGGGTCCCGGCTGAGCCAGTCGAAGTCGGTGCGGGCCGGCGCGAAGGGTGCGTTGAACGCGGACAGGTCCACCGGGCCGTCCAGCTCCGCCATCGCGGGGGCGAGCAGGTCGATCGCGGCGGTCCCGGACAGCGCGGCCGCGTCGACCCGCGCGCTGTTGTCGACCAGGTATTGCTGCACCGCGAACGAGCCCATGCTGTGGCCGAGCAGCAGCAGCGGCAGGTCGGGGTGCTCCCGGCGAATCGTGTCGGTGAGCCGCCCGATGTCGGCGACCAGCTCGACCCAGCCGTTCGGACCGAGGTCGCCCTGCCGGTCCGGGGAGAACGCGGTGGCGCCGTGCCCCCGGTGGTCCTGCCCGTAGACGACCAGCCCCCTGGCGGTCAGCACCTTGGCCAGTTCGGCGTACCGCAGCACGTGCTCGCCCATGCCGTGGGTGAGCTGCACGATGCCGACCGGCTCCTCGGCGGGGTCCCAGCGATAGGCGGTGACCGTCACGCCGTCGGCGGAGTCGTAGCTGAAGGTGGTGTGGGTGCTCATGTAAACGGCAGCTCCTCGGTCCCAGGGGTGCGAGTCTGCACAGGACGCTACCCGGCGGGTGACGCGGAGCGCAGATGTCTCCAATGAGCGATACCCTGGCTCACCCGGCTGCGCCTAGACTGCGCGCCATGACTGGTACTTCCTCCACCGAACACGGCGAACCGGCCGGCCAGGACGGGCCGGATCAGCCGGTACCCGGCCAGCCGGTGAAGGACAAGGCGAACGCCTTCCCCTGGCAGCTCGCGGTCTCCGTGGTCACCTGGATCATCTTCGGCGGCCTGCTGGTCGCGTCCGCGCTCGGCGTCGGGACCACGACCAGCGGCGCCGACCAGGCGAGCATCGACACGGTGCAGGGCGCGCTGGGCGCGGACTCGGTGTCCTCCTCCGGCAGCGGCGGCCAGCACCCGACCGCGTACCTGATGATCGGTCTGGTCATGCTCCTGATGGCGCTGATGCTGCTGATCGGACAGGGCTGGTCGCGGTTCGTCCTCGGCGTCCTCGCGCTGGTCGCGGTGATCCTGTACGCGACCGGTGGACGTTGGGAAGCGGTCGTCGCGTTCGTGCTGATGATCGTCGGACTGGTGTTCCTGCTGAACCGGAACACGTTGCGGTACCTCAACCAACAGCGCTGACCAGCACTGCTGGCCGCGTCGATAGCTGAGCGCTAGACTGTTGAGTCACCGAGTGTCTCGGTGGTACCCGACCGGCAGCGACGGAGGTGTCGCGGATGGGTCAGCGCGCTCGCTCCGACGCGGCGGCTCGCGCTTCGACGCTGCGCGCCCAGGATGACGGCACCCCCTGGCTGGTCACCGGCCACCGGCTCTCCGACGAGCTGCTGGAACGGGCCACCGAGGTACTCGCCCGCCGCGATGCGTTGCTCGGCACGCGGGACGAACGGGCGAGCATCGTCGACCACCAGTCGGCCACGACCGCGCTGACCCGGGCCTGGCGGGAGCTGACCGACTCGATCACGGTCGAGCACGCGGAGCCGGTCAGGGTCATGGCGCTGATCGAGCTGCTGCGCGACGTCAAGGACACCGACGACCGCATCCGCGACGAACTGCTGTCCAGGCAGACCTCGGCTACCCAGGTGGTGCGCGAGGCGCTGGCCTCGCTGCGCGACGTCGACAGTCTCGACCAGCTGATCGAACGCGCACCGACCGTGGTCGCCGGCATCGGTTTCGACCGCGCGGTGCTCTCCCGCATCGACGAGTCGGTCTGGATCCCGGAGAGCGCGTTCGTGGACGGCGACCCGGCGTGGGCGAGCGAGATCCTGGACGCGGGCCGCCAGGACCTGCGCACGCTGGACAACAAGCTGCTGGAGACCCAGATCGTCCGCAGGTACCGGCCGCTCATGGTCAGCGACCCGGTCGGGCGCCCGGACCTGCACCGCGCGCTCATCGACGCCTCGATGACCCGCTCCTACGCCGCCGCCCCGGTGGTCGGCTGGGGCAGGGTCATCGGCTTCATGCACGTGGACAGCTACCTGCAGCGCCGCAACCTGGACGCGATGGACCGCGACCTGCTGTGGATGTTCTGCGAGGGCCTCGGCACGCTCATCACCAGAGCCAGTGCGCTGGACACCCTGAACGGCATGCGCGCGGAACTGTCCAGGCTCTCCTCCGGCGTGAACGCGAGCTCGGGCTGGTCGGCGGCGAGCTCGCCCCAGCGTGCGCAGCGGACGTCACCGGTCTGCCCGCCCGGCTGGTTCGCCGACGGCGCAGGGGACTGGCTGGAGCCGCTCTCGGAGGTGGAGAGCGTGCTGACCCGCCGTGAGGTGGACGTGTTGCGGCTGATGTCCGGCGGCCACACGAACGCCCAGATCGCGCGTCGCCTGGTGATCTCGGAAGGCACCGTGAAATCGCACGTCAAGCACATTCTGCGCAAACTGGATTCGGCCAACCGCGCCGAAGCGGTCTCGCGTTGGCTGCGGGACGAACATGCACGTCAGGGTCGCGGGGCTGAGTACGCCCGTTCGCGGATCGCTGCAAGGTAACCCGTATCTCATCGGCGTTTCGGCCGTTATGTCACCGAAGTCGGTCTGGCCTCTGACCGGCAGTGTTAGTCGCTAGACGGTCCAGATCGAGCTCGCGCCGGAGTTGAGATGAATGCCGCCAATCGGGTGACACCGCAGATACCTCCCGATCGGGGGGTGGAGATGCCACCTACTGAAGATGTGCCCCCCACTGCAAAGACGGAAAGATGTTTTCTCATGGTGTATCCGTAGGCCTGCAGTCCGCTCGTAGGTTCTACGGCTGGTGTCGACGCTGTTCGGTCGATGCGTAGGGCTGTCCGTTCACGCGGACAGGGGAGCGGTGTTGAAGTCGCTGTTCTCTGTTGTCGTGCCGGGCCGGGGTCTCCGGAGCCGGACGGTGCGGTGCACCACTTGAGAAACGAAGGAGTGAGATGACCAAGCCAGTGCAGGGCACAGGCACGCTCAACTCACCCGGGCAGCCGACCGCAGTCTCCAAGCCGAAGTTCGGCAAGGGGCTGCGATCCGCCCAGGGTGCGGCAACTCGGCCTCTGCAGCAGGCCGGCGAGATGTTCCAGCTGTTCATCGAAGTAGTGCACAGCGCCGTTACAAAGCCCGTCGGTTACTGGGGCGACGTCCGCGAGCAGATGTTCGAGGTCCTCAAGCTCTGCTGGCTGCCGATGATCATCTCGTGCACCGCGTTCGGTTTCGGAGCGCCAGGGTTGCAGGGTGGAAATATTTTCCTCCTGTTCGGTATCCCGGAACGGCTGGGTTCGTTCTTCCTGATGGCGAGCGTGCGTGAGTTCGCCCCGTGGATCAACGCGATGGTCGTGGCCGGCGTGATGGGCACCGCGATCACCGCGGACCTCGG
>NZ_AUBB01000069.1 GCF_000429025.1 Actinospineispora spinosispora DSM 44797 | reverse complement strand
CCCCGGTTGAACGACCCTCGGTTGCTCGAGCCCCGGTTCCCGTCGCCTCGGTTGAACGAGCCGACGTTGGCATCCCCGATGTTGGCGTTGCCCACATTGCCGCTGCCGACGTTCGCGTTACCCCGGTTGTTCGACCCGACGTTCGCGTTGCCGACGTTGTGGGAGCCCAGGTTGGCGTTTCCGACGTTGGCGTTGCCCCGGTTCGCGTCACCGGTGTTGCTGTTGCCGATGTTGGCGTTACCCCGGTTGTTCGAGCCGAGGTTGGCGTTACCGAGGTTGTCGTCGCCCACGTTGCCGTTGCCGACGTTGCGGTCGCCGGTGTTGTGGTCACCGGTGTTGAAGAACCCGTTGTTGTAGTTGCCGTTGTTTCCGTTGCCGTGGTTGCCTGCGCCGTTGTTGAACCAGTTGGTGACCTGCCCGCCGGCACCGGAGTCGCCGGTCTGGGTGTCGAAGCTGGCCTTGGTGACCTTCCCAGCGGACGTCTGGTCGCCGCAGTCCTTCGTGCACGTCAGATGAGCGTCGGACCCGGAGTTGCTGGTCGCGCCGCGGCTGGGCTGCTGAGCGAGCGGCTTGCGGGTGGCGCCGTCGTAGACGATGTAGTCGGGGGCGCTGGAGGCGTCGGAGTGCGAGGGGACCTGGCAGCCGTTGTCGGTGACCTGGCAGCCGGCGGTGGAGTCGGAGCCGGCGCGGCGATCCGAGACCGCGGTGTCGAGCGAGGTGGTCGCGCTGCGGGTGCCGGCGGTGCAGTCGGCGGCTCCGACCGGGCATCCGCCGTCCGCGGAGGCGTGCGAGACGCTGACCGGCTGCGGGTCGATCGGCTGGGTGCCGAGTTCGGGGGAACGCTGGCTCGGGGTCGCGGCGCTCGCCGGGAGCTTGCTCACCGGGGCGCTCGTGCGGGTGCCGACCGAGCTGTCGGAGTTGGTGGCGCATCCGGAGCCGTTGATCGAGTTGCAGGACGACTCGCCGGTGCTGTCCTTGAGCGGTACATCGCCGGATGCCGACGCGCTGGTCGAGCTGACCGCGCTCCCGGCACATCCGGGGGTGGAGCAGTCGAGTTGGCTGCCGGCCTGGCTCGACGCCGACAGATCACGCGCCGGAGGGCCGCGCTCGGACACCGGGGAGTAGCCGGGCGAGCTCGGTGCGGCCGCACTGTCACAACCCTCACCGGTGCAGCCGGCCAGCCGGGTGCCGACACCCTGATCGACGGGACCGGCACCGCCGGCGCCGCCGCCCGAGCCCACGCCACCGGAGCCACTCAAACCGACCGAGGAGGGTCCACCCGCGGGCGCGGCCCCAGACGGTGCCGATCCCGAGCCGGTCGCCGAGTGCCCGCCGTCGGCGAAGCCCGTCAGTCCGGCGAGGTCGGCCCCGTAGCGGCCGGCTCCTCCGCGCAGGAACGGGTTACCGGAGGCCAGCATGTCGGGTTCGGCGATCCGGTCCTCGGCCTGCGACCGTGACTGGCTGGTGCAGCCGGTCGCGCCGGCCGTGCACTCGTTGTGACCGTGGGTCTCGCGGGTCGCGGCGGGCTGCCCCGGCGCGGCCGCGGTCGTCACGCTCGCACCGGTGCTGCTGTAGCTGGTGCCGCCGCAGCCGGTGGCGCCCGCGCAGTCCACGCTGGCTTCGGCGTTGCCCTCGCCTCGGGAGTTGCCGTCGACCTTGGTGATCTTCGGTGCCGTCCAGCCGACACCAGGCCGCCAGCCGCCGGTACCCGGCTCGACGCGGGTCCGCAGCGGGTTGTTCGCGCCGGAGTCGCTGGTGGCGTGACAGTTGCCGCCCACCACCGTGCAGCCGGACTCGGAGTCACCGTGGCGGGTCGCGCCGGTGCCGCTGGCCGCGCCCACGCTGGTCTTGGTGGTACCGGACCCGGAGCAGGTCGCCCCGCCCGCGCAGTAGACGTTGGTCCCCGCCTGACCGGAAGCATCCGGGTTCCAGGCGTTACCGGCGTCCGTGGAGCTGGTCGCCTCGCAGCCACCCGCACCCGACTTGCACGAGGACTGCGCATCGGCCTGACGAACCCGAGGTTCCCCCGGCTGGGCCGAGGCGTTCTGGGCTGAGGCGTTCTGGGCCGGCGCCGCCGAGTTCTTGTCCGAGGCCTGCGCCGCGGGCTGGTCACCGAGCTGAGGAGCGGGCTGGGTGCGGCTGCTGGTGCTGTGGGTGTCGCAACCGCCACCGCTGGCCTGGCACCCGACCTGCGCGTAACCGCTGACGTCGGCGCTGGTGTTCAGGGAGCACTGGCCCTGGCATTGGGCGCTGCCTTCGGCCTTACGCGCCGGTGCGTCGTTCTGCTGGGCCGCGGCCTTCGGCGTCCCCACCTGCTGAGCGTCGGCCGTCCCGATTCCGCCCGCCGGAGCGGTTCCACGCTGTGACGTGGACTTTCCGTCGCAGCCGACGCTGGTCGAGCAGCCGGCCTGTGCCTGCCACCGGTCGGCGTCGCTGCTGGTCTGGCAATCGCCACCGGGCTTGCAGGTGCTCTGCGCGGTGTTCGCCCCGTAGTTCGCGTTGGTCTTGCAGACCCCGTCGATCGAGCAGTCACCCGACGCCGTCCGGGACCCGGATCCGACCGACACCGAACACTCGGACACCCCGGCGAGGCCCTGGCAGGACTGCTCATCACCGTGGCGGCCGGCGGTCGCGGCGCTGCATCCGGTGAACGCCCCGCTCGAGCCACACGCAGCACCGGCACCGTCGGTGCCCACACCCTGGTCAGGGTTGGAATGTCCGGTCTCTTCGCGCAGCTGGTCGGTGGCGTCGTAGACGTCATCGCGCAGCTGGTTGTACTGGGCCTGCGCCCGGTGATACTCGCCGGTCTGGATCGCGGTCCCGACGAACGAGCCGACATCGAACTTGCCGGCGGCCAGGTCGGTGCGCTGCTTGTCCCACGCCGCGTCCAGCGCGGTCTTCTGCTGCGTGAGCGCCGCTTCGTCCTTGCCGAGCTGCTGATGCCCGGTGATCACGTCGTCGATCAGCTGCCCGTTGTCCGGGGAGACCTGAGCCATCGACTTGTCCGACGCGGTCTGCAACGCCTTCTGGGCGGCGACCTTCTTGTCGTAGTCGGCTTGCGTGACGGTGCCCTTGTCCAGGCCCGCCTTCGCGGCATCCAGGTCCTTCTGGCCCTTGATCACGGCCAGCCGGTCGTTCAACGCCTGATCGGTTGCCTGCTGCGAAACCTCGTCGGAGGCCCGCGAGGCGCCGCGGTCATAGGCGGTCAATGCATAAGGAGAGTCATCGTCGGGGTCGCTCGCATCCGCCGGTGGCCCGCGCGCTCCCGCTGCGGAGCGCTGACCGGCGAGGACCTGAGCCGAACCACTGTCACAACGCTGCTGGGCGGAACAACCCTGCTGCCCGGCGCCCCGATCGGCCGCGAGCGCGGTCTTCCCGCCCACACCGCCGACCCGGTCGCCCTGGTCGCGCCAGGCCTGCAGCGACGAGTCGTCACCACGGCCCGGGACCGAACCCATACCGGCCTGCTTGCCCACCCAACCGTGCCGCCCGCCCAGGGTGTTTCCGGCCGCGATCGCCGAGGAGACATCATCAGCGATCCCGGACAGCACCTGATGCGTCCGCTCTCCGGCTTGCTTCCCGCCGACACTCGACACGATGCCGGACACCAGGTCCGCCCCACCGTTGAGCACATCGGACACGCTCTGCGCGCCACGTCCGCCACCGAGCTTCAGCTGATCGTCAATCGCCCCGCCAGCCGCCCTGGCCGACACCGCACTCGCGGCGTTCGCGGCCTGACCAGTCACCCGACCGGCTAGCTCATCCATCGCGGGTCCCGCCAGCTTCTGGACCCGACCGGCGAGCTCGCTCGCGGCTGACCCCGCCAGCTTCTGAGCGGTCCGGTTCGCCGCCGTCTCGAGTGTGCCCTCGGCCTGTGTGTTCGCGCCGCGAGCAGCGATCCGCGCGGTGGAGTCGTTCGCTGCGGCCTTCTGGGTCGAGCGGTTCACCGCGTCCCCGACCGATCCGGCGATCCGACCCGCGGCGGCCGCGCCCTGAACGGCGACGCGCTCAACGCTCCGGTCAGCGACGTCCTCGGCTCGAGCAGCGATCCGCTCGGCGGTCTTCCCCACTGGACGACCCTCGCCGAGAGCGGTCTTCTCAGCGGCACGACTCACGCCAGACTCTTCGGCCGGCGGGTTACCTGAGCCGCGGCTCGCTCCGGCGGCTCGGACGACGGTTTCCTTGGCCTGACCGAGCAGCTCGTCGGCCTGGTCGACCGCCGTGTGAGCGGCACCCTTGGTCCAGCCCGCGATCGCCTGCAGCGGCTCGGCGGTGTCGTCCGCGGTGTCCCGCGCGACCGTCGAGGAGGCGCGGTGCGCGGCGTCGGCGACCCGGCCTGGCAGCTGCTCCACCGACTCGTCCACGTCGGTCCGTGCCTGCGAGGCGGCGCGCTTCGCGGTGTCCGCGAGCTGCCCGCCGACCGTGTCGACGGTCTGGTCGACCGCCTCGCGCGTCGCGGCGGCCCGCCCGGTCACCGCGGTCTTCACCGCGTCCTCGGGCTGCTCGACCGGCGCGGCGGACTTCGCCTCGGGTTTCACGACCGCGACGGGCAGCGACTCGGGCTGCTCCGGCGTCGCGCTCGCCTTGGTCACCTTCGCCGGGAGCGCGGGCCGCGGGTCGTCGGCCGGGTTCGCGTTCGCCGAGGGCTTCGCCTCAGCGGGGGCACCCGGGAGCGCCGCGGCGTTCGGGTCGGTCGCCGGCTCGTCGGTCTGGGCCCCGGTCTGTGCGGCCGGGCGCGACGACCACGTCGTCGCCGGAGCCTCGACCGGGTCCTCGTCGATCGCACCGCCTGACACCGAGGACTGCGACGGTCCCCCGCCGGAGCCGGTCCAGTCCATGCCCGCCCCGCCGCACGCGGCCGGGTCGGCGCAGGAGCTGTCGCCACCGAGGCCACCCATGTCCGCCGGCACGATGTTGGCCACCGGCACCACCGTGACCGCGGTGGCCATGGCCGTCAGATCGGCCGCCGGGTTGGCCGTCAGATTGGCCATCGCGGTGGCCGAGCCGGTGGCCGTCGAGGTGGCCGCGGCCGGCCGAGTGTCGTGTGTCGAGGCGGTCCCGGCGAGCAGCCACAGCAACGCGACCGCACCGATCAGAACCGACAGCGGCATCCGGGACACGACCGGCATGACGGTGCGAACGCACCGCCTGCTGATCGAGTTCACCGCCGCCATGACACAGACTCCCGCGAGTAGTAGCTGGTACTTGAGGTGTTCGGCGGTTCGCGTCGGCCCGGTTCAAGAACGTCCCCATCGCCCGGCCAGGGCTGAATCCGCCATCGCTGAAGAGAAGAAGGGGTCGGCCGCGGTCACAACTCACACAGAGACCCACACGTCCCGCTCGGCCGATGCTGGTCGTACGCACCCGCACATTCGCAGGACCACACTGCTCGCGGCGCTCGGTACTCAAAACACCGCACGTGACGCCCAGTCGATGATCAACCGTCGAGTGACGTCCCGGCTGACAGTAGGGTGTGATCGTTAACTGATCACCGCACTGACGGCGAACGTAAAGTGAACTCAAACCGAACGCGAGCCAGCGCTCGGCACGTGATTTCCTTGTCGTGAGCCCTGGAATCGCTCGACAATCGGCGCCTGTTCGGGGCTCACAGCGCCCGGCGTGGCCACGCGATGCCCCCTGCCGTGGCCACGGATCGGCCACGCCCGGCCACCGCGGCCAAGTCCGGATCCGCGGTGGCCGACACCGTCATGGCCGTGGCCGGCCACGCCTGTCGCGCGCTAGTACGGCGCACTCGTAGTGGACGCACTTCCACTTCACTCGCATCTGGCCACCGCACCCGATGCAGTCGCCGGCCGCGTCCGGAATGTGCTCGGCCAGCACCCTCTCGATCATGCCCGGCTGGCTCACCATGAACTCGACCACCGGCGACAGATCACCCCCATCCATCCCCACAGAACACCTTCCAGTCTCGAACGAGCCCCCGTGCACTACTCTCGTAGCTGACGCCGTTAGCGTCTATAACAGACCGTAGCACGCTACATACCGAGTGCGCTACGGTCCATGCATGGCCTACCCGGGTGATCCACTGTCCGAGCAGCACCTGCCCGAAGCTGAAGGGGGAAGCATCGTGGTCACGCATACATCGAGATACGCCGTGCGCCGGTGGATAGCCCTGGAGTTGCGGCGGCTACGCGAGGCAGCCGGATACGAACCGGCACAGGCCGCCGAGCGGATCGACAAGACGCCCGGCGCCTACCGCCACTTCGAGAACAACGTGCGGCTCCCGTCCGGCAGTGACGTCGAGGTCCTACTTAACTGGTACGGCCGGCCCGAACGGGTCCCGTTCTTCCGCCAGCTGCTGAGGTCCGCCCAGAGGACGAAGGACTGGTGGACCGACCTCCCGGTAACCGTCCCCGACTGGTTCGAGCTGTACCTGGGCCTGGAAACCGGCGCCGCGCGAATCTCCATCTATGAGCAGTTCATCCCCGGCCTGTTCCAAACGCGCGAGTACGCCACTGTCGTCCACCACGCCGGCGAACGACAGCGGAGCGACCACGAGATCGCAGCCAAGGTCGACCTGCGGATGACACGCCAGGACATCCTCACTCGCTCCGAGGAGGCCCCGAGGGTCCGCGCGATACTCGAGGAGAGCGCGCTGCGCCGCACGGTCGGTGGCCCTCAAGTGATGCGGGCTCAGCTACACCATCTGGTCGAACTCACAAAGCTCCCGAACATCGAGCTCCAAGTGCTACCCGACGCCACCGGCGCACACCCCGGGCTAGAAGGCGCCTTCACGATCTTGGATTACCCGCCGGAGTTCGAAGGCGATCCCGGCACCGTCTACGTCGAGACCAGGAGGCAAGGCCTCTATTACGATGAGGCCGATCAGGTGTCCGACTACCGCCGAGTGTTCGAGCGCCTCCAAGCGCAGGCGCTGCACCCCGACGAGTCCGCAGCGGCACTCACCCAGGCAGCAAAGGACACCTAATGGCTCCGGACACGGCACGGACCGCACCCAGCTGGTTCAAGTCGAGCTACAGCGAGGGCAACTCGGGCTGTGTCGAGCTGAGCCTCACCGTCCCCGGCCGCCCCGCCATCCGCGACTCGAAGCTGGGCACCGCGAGCCCGATCCTGCTCCTCACTCCCCGCGCGCTGCAGACCTTCCTCGAGGGCACTGCCCGAGGCGACTTCGACTAATCGCTCGACTGCCAGCCACCTGCCAATTTCCCCGTTTCGCCACAAGTGGATCGTGGGCTGGGACATACTCCGCCGCACGAGCAGCGGGCTCGGTCGATTCGGAGGGTGGGACCGTGGGAGAGAGTGACGTCGCCAGCGACACCGTGTACCTGGCGAAGTACGGCTGGACCCCCAAGTCAGTGGTCGTGATGCTCGTCAGCGCGGTGTTCGCCGTCACCGGTTTCTTCATGTGGTCCGACAACCCAATGATCGCCGGCCTGACCATCGTGTTCTTCGGCGGTGGCGGCGTTGCCTACGCACTGGGTCTGATGCGCGGAAAACTCGCTCTACGAGTGGACGCCGAAGGCATCACGGTCGGCCGTTCACCGCTGGTTCGGGAGCTACCCGGACGAACAGTCCCGTGGGCAGACGTCATATCGGTGGCACTGTTCGTCCAGAAGACATCCAACTCCGCGACGACCTATGTCGGGGTCCAGCGCAGGGAGGGCCTCGCTCCGTTGCCGGGCAGTCCCGGCGCCACCGCGATGAAGATGAGCAAGGCGCTCCTGCCCGGCATCCCGGCCGACGTTCTGGCGACCAGCGTCCCGGTCAACGGCTGGCGTCTCGACGAGGAGCGCCTGACCAGAACACTCGCGTTGGTCGCGCCCTCGGTGACTCTGCTGGACGTCCGCTAGCTACCGACACCCGCGCCGCATCAATCGGTCGACAGGCAGATCGCTGGTACGTGGTCCGCGAGCCAGACCAAATCGTTCCCCTGCCAGAACCGGGACCCAGCCTCGTGTGCCCGCCGAGCCTGCACGACAAGGATCACCGGAGCCGACGCCTTCCGGCGCCCGACCTGCTCCGCAGTGGAAACGTCGGCCGAGAGGTGAACGTACTGACGGGCCATCGGACGCAGGCCGTCGCACTGAATGGCTTCCCACGCCTCAGGCGACGTCCCGTGGAAGAGCCGCTCCGGCGGCTCGGCCTCGATCTTCAGTACCTGCCCAGGCACCGAATGCCCGTACAGAGCGCGAATGCGGTCCCCATCGATCTCATGCCGCCGCTTCGCCGACGACTCGATCATGTCGACGAGCGCATCCCGATCCACGTCCGACCATCGAGGTCCCTGTTCACGCACCGCGGTGAGCAGCCCGTCGACCGGGGCCCACCCCTCACCGTCGAGCTCCAGCTCATAGACCCACGGCTCGTGCCGCAAAGCGTGCGACACCACACGACTCAACTGCTCCGGCGCCACCACGCCATCTTCCTTCCTTGCCCATACGTTTCCTGGATCAGAGAGATCTGACCAGCTAAGAAAATGGCCCTGAAAAAAACCACGCATCACTAGACACTCGACCCGCTTGCCCGCGATTAGGTTTATTATAATAGTGATGTGTGCGCCAGATCAATCATAAAGAGCGGCAACGAGATTCCCAGGAAACAAGGTTGAGAAAACTAGCCTCACCGCACCGTGTCAGCGTGACCAGCGCAATCGTGCTGATCACGCTACTCATCCTGCCGGCCTGCTCAAGCGAGCCCGCCGAACTACCTCAGCCCGAACCTCGCAGCCATGCAGAGTTCAGTCTCACACCACCAGCTGGATTCGTGCAGACCAGGTCACCAGCCTCGACACCAGCCACCGTACCGGGGCCGACAGTAGCCGCAGAGTTCGATCTGCCGGGCAGTGTCCCAGGCGCAGCCAGAGCAAGCCTGACAGTCGTACTCAACCCGACCAGTGGCGACCTGACCGCGAACATCGTCGGCACCCGACAGATGCTGCAAGCAACATTTCCGGACTACCGCTCCACGATCGACGAACCCATCAGCCTGCCCTCCGGCAGGCAGGGCTGGTTGCTTGGCGGCGCCTACACCCTAAAAGGGGCAAAGGTTCAGACGATACAGTTGGAAGTGGTTGAACATCAGATCGCCTACGCGGTCGTCGGTATGACCTCCGAAGCGGTCTTCGACAAGTTCGACCCAGTTTTCAGGTCTGCGTTCAGCACCTTCACGCTGCAGTAAGGTCCATCCATGAGTATCAGTACCCCAAGAATACCAGCAGGAGGACACGATCCTATGTCGTTCCAGCTCCATCGGTGCGCGAAGCTGAGCGTTGCCTTCGCCGCAGCGCCACTGATCGCACTGTCGGGATGTTCAACCGCGACGGCGCCGCCGAATCCTGCCGAATCTGCCGGTATAGCTCCGTCCGCTCCGGCAGCACCGACTCCAACCGGCCCTCGATACCAGGACCAACGCGCCCACTTCGCCCTCACTCTGCCCGCCGGGTTTCTCCAAGTTGGCTCGAGCGACGACCCGAGTGTGGCTGCACAATTCACGCTACCCGGCGAAGGCCCAAACACGGTACGCGCCACCCTCTCGGTCGTGGTCACTCCTAATACCAGCGGCCTCCCTGCGCTGGTAGCGAAGTCACGAGGGCTCCTACAGGTAGCACTCAAGGAATATCAGCCCATGTTGGACGAGCCAATTACTCTCCCCAACGGAGTCCAAGCATGGCTACTGGGCGGAACTTACATTCTACAATCCGTTCCCGCACGGAACATGCAGTTGTACGTGGTCGACCACAACACCTCGTACGTAATAACCGGATTGACCACAAAGCAGATATTCGGCGAGTTTGAACCGGTCTTTCGAGGTGTGTTCAACACGCTAACCCTGCAGTAGGCGGAAACACCTACAGGCAGATTGGACCACTTACTCATGCCCCACTAGAGCCCAACCCTATTCCAAGCAACATCATCAGGGTCAAATTACTGAGAAGAATTCCTAGCCATACCCAGCGAATCCACCAAGGCGTGCGCCAGAAAACCACACCCGCCAAGGGGACAGCAACAAATACAAGAAGATACGCTGTCAGCGTATTATTGATCACCTTGAACAGTGGCGCGAGGGGGATAAAGAAAAGTAGTCCTCCAGAGCCCATGAACAGTGCAAACATCACTGCAGCGGAAACCAGAACAACTCCCACCGCAGCTAGTGCGCGTCTCGACTCAATCTTTCGACTCATCGGACTTGCGTAGCTTGAGGAACGACTATTCCGCCATGGCCATCTGGCGTCGGCGCCGGAAGATCTGGCATCGGGTAGGGATAGAACTCAGGATCGTGGATTTGCTGCACCGGATTTGCTCCGTTAGCTTTAGCTGTGTCAACCTGATCAGGATGGTATTTTTGGTGCCATTCATCGAGTTTCTTAGGGTTCTGCCCAACGCCAACGCTATCCCTAGGCAGATTGAGCCCTGGACCAGTCTTTTCGCCTTTATCATTCTGCTCACGCTGCAGCACCGTCGTCGGCGGCTGGCCAGGCTTCGAAGAGTACCCCTCCCAGGATGGATACTGAGTTACCTTACCATCTACCGACGGAACTCCGTGTGGGCCGCCGTGAGGATCAATAATGAAGTCACCACGAACGCTTTCTCCCAGAGTAGTGCCGACAAACTCTGGGATCAGACCATTCGTCGCCTCCAATCTCATCCGCACGCGACCATCCACGTCTTGCTCGACACCGACATGAGGCGGATGTATACCCACGTCTCCATTCGTTGCATGCGTCGGGTTTTGGCGCACAACTGTGACACCGTTCTCGAAATCGACCACCATCGAGACTCGGGATTTATCTGGGGCCGCGTTCGGGTCAAACCCACGATTATCCCCCGAGTGCCACATGCCAGGTGGAGCACCTAACACATCATGATCTTGGATGAAGGCATCCCCATGGATTTGCCCAGCGCCCGGGGTGGGATTAATTCGAACTGCACCGACCACAGCGGCCGTTTCTTCCTCACCGAACTGCGGATCCAAGGCGGCAGCCGTAAGCCAGTCCTGCTCAGTCGCGGGGTCGTGCCCAGTCAGAGAGCGGAATCGTGTCGGATCCGGCCTCACAGCCGGTCCGGCAGGAGGAATCGCGCCTGAAGTAGCCGGTGCAGCCGTTGGAAGCTTGGGTGCCGAGCCAGGCAGACTGCCGTTCGCGGCGCTCTCGGCGGCGTTGAGACCTCTGGCGAGCGGTCCGAGAACCGGCAACGACTCGGCCAGATCCAGCGCGGTGTGTTTGACCTGCTCCGCTAACGATGGTGACTCTCCAACAGCGCCTGATCCGACACCACCGGTCCCGATGCCAGGCGTGGGCTTCGAACAGCCGACTGCCACCGTGGCACAGTCTTGCCGCACTTGAGAGTCGTTGGATTCTGGTGTCTTTGTGGGCGGCAACCCAGGAACCGCGCTCGAGTGCGCAGCCTCGGCCGCCGGTATCGCGGCAGGCGGGGCGACAGGGGCGTCACTCGGCAGAGCGGCGTTGGGCTGAGTGGTCGGTCCTACGCGCGGAGGCGCTTGAGGGACAGTGGGCGCCGGGATTGCTCGCGGCGCCGGAGTCGCACGTGGCGCAATAGGCGGGGTGCTCGCCGACGCCGCGTTCGGCTGGGTCTGCGGAGCGACATTCGGCGCCCGCGGGGTGTCAGAAGGAACGACCGCAGCAGCAGGCGCCGGAGTCTGCGTAGGCCGAGCCGCAACACTCGACTGGACACCAGACGCGCTCTGCGCTGGAGCTGGCGGTAGCGGTTTCGGTTCGTTCGTCGGGCCGCTGCCGTTGCTGGCCGGTTCCTGGTCCTGCTTCGGCGCGACATTCGGCTTCTCCGCTTCACGACCAGGACCGCTGCTGCCGGACCCGGAGTCGGTCGAGCCTTGCGTGGCAGGTTTCGGCACGGGATCAGCGGCGCCGTTGTTCCCTCCTTGGGGGCCGTCACCAGGGCCCATCGGTACGCCGTGGAACCCGGACCCGAGTCGGATCGGTTGCTCGGACACAGCTCCGAGAGGTGTTGTGCCAGCGGTCAGGTGGATCGGCGCCGAGATCGCAGTGACGTCGTCAACAGACGAGATCCCTTGCATGGCCGTTGTGAAGGTGAGCGTCAGCCCGGCTACGACTCCCGCGCACCGTGTGCCCACTGGTCTCCGCATCAACGACCCCCATGAAGAACCCCGAACGACCCGCGTGACTCACACCGTCGTGTTACGGTATAACGGCTAGTTGACCTTACAAGACCGTCCGGTCATCTGTGGTCGTTTCGGGGAAACTGGCCTCGGTTCTGTGGTAGGGATGCAGTGCGTCCGCATATGTAGGGGGAGTTTGCTCATGGGATCCACGCCAGCTCGGAGCGCGGTGAGCCGCGCCGCGAAGGTGTCAGCGGGTGTCGCTCTGGCGTGCGTCGCCGCGGCGACAGTCGCCCCGACCGCCGTTGCCGCGCAGCCGGTCAGCGCGCCGGTTCAGCTGGTGGCTCACGTGACAGCGCAACCGCCAGGACCCGGCGGGCCGGCCGGCGACGACTCGGCTGCCGACGCCGTCGCGGGCAACCCGACCAAGAAGGACTCGCAGAGCAGCAGCTCCGGCGCGAGTTCCTCCAGCAGTCCCGCCGGCGGCGACGCCGCTGACTCCGGGGGCGTCGGCGAGTTCGTCGACAACCTGCTGGGCTCGATCTTCGGTGGCAAGAAGGACCAGTCGTCCTCCTCCGGCGCATCGGAGGGGCCGCAGCCGGGCGAGCAGGTTGCCGGCGGGCCGAAGAAGCCCGAAGAGTCCAACGGCGGCAGTGGCGCCGCAAAGACCCCCGACCCCGACACCATCGTCGAAAGCGTGATGTCGAAGGTCTCCAAGTTCCTCGGCGGGCTCTTCAGCTAGAAACCGCCAGAACAGGCCGTCATGTCGTACTGACATGGCGGCCTGTTTCGCGAACGAAGACAACCCTTGACGTCAGCCGAACGGGTACCTACGCTGGCCCACAGTTAATATATTAGTTGTCGCCACTCCGTCTTTCAGGAAGGTGCGCCGCGTGACTCAGGCCGTACTGACCCAGACCCTGGCCGCCACCGACCCGCAGGTGCACGCGGCCATCGAGGCCGAGCTGGCCCGCCAGCGCAACACCCTGGAGATGATCGCCAGCGAGAACTTCGCGCCGGCCGCCGTCATGGCCGCGCAGGGTTCGGTACTGACGAACAAGTACGCCGAGGGCTACCCGGGGCGGCGCTACTACGGCGGCTGCGAGCACGTCGACGTCATCGAGCAGCTCGCCATCGACCGGATCACCGCGCTGTTCGGCGCCGAGTACGCGAACGTCCAGCCGCACTCCGGCGCGCAGGCCAACGCCGCCGCGATGACCGCGCTGCTCGACCCTGGCGACACGATCCTCGGACTCGACCTGGCGCACGGCGGGCACCTGACGCACGGCATGAAGCTGAACTTCTCCGGCAAGCTCTACAAGGTCGCCGCCTACCACGTGGACGCGTCGGACCACCGGGTCGACATGGCCGAGGTCGCGCGGCTCGCGCACGAGCACCGCCCGAAGCTGATCATCGCCGGGTGGTCGGCCTACCCGCGTCAGCTGGACTTCGCGCAGTTCCGGCGCATCGCCGACGAGGTCGGCGCGTATCTGATGGTCGACATGGCGCACTTCGCCGGGCTCGTCGCCGCGGGGCTGCACCCCTCCCCCGTCCCGCACGCGCACGTCGTCACCTCGACCACCCACAAGACGCTCGGCGGGCCGCGCGGCGGGTTCATCCTGTCCGGCAATGAGCTGCGCAAGAAGCTCAACTCCGCCGTCTTCCCCGGTCAGCAGGGTGGACCGTTGGAGCACGTCATCGCGGCGAAGGCCGTGGCGTTCAAGCTGGCCGCCGAGCCCGCCTTCGCGGAACGGCAGCAGCGGACGCTCGACGGGGCTCAGGCCCTCGCGCAGCGGCTGCTCGCCGAGGACTCGCGGGCGGCGGGCATCAACGTGGTCAGCGGCGGCACCGACGTGCACCTCGTGCTCGTCGACCTGCGCGACTCGACGTTGGACGGTCAGCAGGCCGAGGACCGGCTCCACTCGGTCGGGATCACGGTCAACCGCAACGCGGTGCCGTTCGACCCGCGCCCGCCCATGGTGAGCTCGGGGCTGCGGATCGGCACGCCGGCGCTGGCCGCGCGCGGGTTCCAGCAGGACGACTTCGTCGAGGTCGCCGACATCATCGCCACCGCGCTGCGCCCGGAGCTCGACGACGCGACCCAGGCCGTGCTCGGCAAGCGCGTCGCCGTGCTGGCCCAGCGCCACCCGCTCTACCCCTGCATGGAGGCAACCCGATGAGGACCCCGGGCGCCGATCTGCCCGACCACCCGGACTTCCTGTGGCGCAACCCGGCGCCGAAGAAGCACTACGACGTGGTGATCGTCGGCGGTGGTGGCCACGGGCTGGCCACCGCGCACTACCTGGCCAAGAACCACGGCATCACCAACGTCGCGGTGCTGGAGAAGGGCTGGCTGGCCGGCGGGAACATGGCCCGCAACACGACGCTCATCCGGTCCAACTACCTGTGGGACGAAAGCGCCGGCATCTACGAGCACTCGCTGAAGCTGTGGGAGGGGCTCGAGGAGGACCTCGGCTATCCGATCCTGTTCAGCCAGCGCGGCGTGCTCAACCTGGCGCACACCCTGCAGGACGTGCGGGACAGCGTGCGGCGGGTCGAGGCGAACAAGCTCAACGGCATCGACGCGGAGTGGGTCGACCCGGACGAGGTCCGCAAGATCTGTCCGATCGTCAACACCTCCACCGACATCCGCTACCCGGTGCTCGGCGCGACCTATCAGCCGCGCGCCGGCATCGCCAAGCACGACTACGTGGCCTGGGGGTTCGCGCGGCGTGCCGACGAGGCCGGCATCGACCTGATCCAGGACTGCGAGGTCATCGGGTTCGACACCGACGGCGACCGGGTCACCACGGTGCGCACCACGCGGGGTGACATCGCCACCGGGCAGGTCGCGTTGTGCGCGGCGGGGCACACCTCGACGTTGACCGACAAGCTCGGATTCCGGGTGCCGGTGCAGAGCCACCCGCTGCAGGCGCTGGTCTCCGAGCTGCTGGAGCCGGTGCACCCGACGATCGTCATGTCGAACGCGGTGCACGTGTACGTGTCGCAGGCGCACAAGGGCGAGCTGGTGATGGGTGCGGGCGTCGACTCCTACAACGGGTACGGGCAGCGCGGCGCGTTCCACATCATCGAGCGGCAGATGGCCGCGGCGGTGGAACTGTTCCCGGTGTTCGCCCGCGCGCACCTGCTGCGGACCTGGGGCGGGATCGTCGACGTCTGCCCGGACGCGTCGCCGATCGTCGGGCGCACCCCGTTTGAGAACGTCTACCTCAACTGCGGGTGGGGCACCGGTGGCTTCAAGGCCACCCCGGGTGTCGGCTGGTGCATGGCGCACACCCTCGCGCACGACGAGCCGCACCCCTACGTCGCGCCGTTCAGCCTGGACCGCTTCGTCACCGGCGCGCTGGTCGACGAACACGGCGCCGCCGCAGTAGCCCACTAACCCGTGAGTGATTTGGGCTGCCAT
>NZ_AUBB01000068.1 GCF_000429025.1 Actinospineispora spinosispora DSM 44797 | reverse complement strand
GATCTCGCGCATGAGGTCGGCGGTTTCGCTGGGTGTTTTGCCGACCTTGACTCCTGCTGCTTCGAGTGCTTCTTTCTTGGCTTGTGCGGTGCCCGCTGAGCCGGAGACGATGGCGCCGGCGTGGCCCATGGTCTTGCCTTCGGGGGCGGTGAACCCGGCGACGTAGCCGACGACGGGTTTGGTGACGTTGGCCTTGATGAAGTCCGCGGCGCGTTCTTCGGCGTCGCCGCCGATCTCACCGATCATCACGATGGCCTCGGTGTCGGGGTCGGCCTCGAACGCCTGCAGGGCGTCGATGTGGGTGGTCCCGATGACCGGGTCCCCGCCGATGCCGATCGCGGTGGAGAAACCGAAGTCCCGCAGCTCGTACATCATCTGGTAGGTCAACGTCCCGGACTTCGACACCAACCCGATCTTGCCCGCTCCGGCGATGTCGGCCGGGATGATCCCGGCGTTGGACTCACCGGGGGAGATGATGCCTGGACAGTTCGGGCCGATGATCCGGGTCTGGTTGCCCTTCGCGCACGCATGCGCCCAGAAATAGGCGCTGTCGTGCACCGGAATGCCCTCGGTGATCACCACGGCCAGGGGGATCTGGGCGTCGATGGCCTCGATGACCGCGTCCTTGGCGAACTTCGGCGGCACGAACACGACGCTGACGTCGGCTCCGGTTTCCTTCATGGCCTCTTCGACGGTACCGAACACCGTCAGGTCCTTACCGCCGATCGTGACGCTCTGCCCGGCCTTGCGGGCGTTGACCCCGCCGACGATGTTGGTGCCCGCGGCGAGCATCTTGGTGGTGTGTTTGGTGCCCTCACCACCGGTGATGCCCTGCACGATGACCTTGCTGCTGCTGTTCAAAAAAATCGACATGGTTCAGGCCCCCGCTGCCGCGAGCTCGGCGGCCTTGTCGGCCGCGTTGTCCATTGTGTCCACCTGGGTCACCAGCGGGTGGTTCGCCTCGTCCAGAATCCGCCGGCCCTCGAGCACGTTGTTGCCATCCAGACGCACCACCAACGGCTTCGTCGCACTGTCACCCAAAATCTTGAGCGCCTCCACGATGCCGGTCGCGACCGCGTCACACGCGGTGATCCCACCGAACACGTTCACGAACACCGACTTGACGTCCGGATCCCCCAGGATCACATCCAGCCCGTCGGCCATCACCTGCGCCGACGCGCCACCACCGATGTCCAGGAAGTTCGCCGGCTTCACATTCCCGTGCTTCTCCCCGGCGTAGGCCACCACATCCAGGGTGGACATGACCAGACCGGCACCGTTACCGATGATCCCGACCTGACCATCATCGAGCTTCACATAGTTCAAACCCTTGGCCTTGGCCTTCGCCTCCAAGGGGTTCTCGGTGCGCTCATCGACCAACGCGGCATGATCGGGGTGACGGAAATCGGCGTTCTCGTCCAGGGTGACCTTGCCGTCCAACGCGATCACATTATCCGCGGGATCGCGGACCAGCGGGTTGACCTCGACCAGCGTGGCGTCCTCACCGACGAAGGTCTCCCACAACTTCACGATCACCGACGCGGCCTTGTCCGCCACCTCGGCCGGATACTTCGCCGCCGCCACGATCTCATCAGCCTTGGCCTTGTCCACCCCGGCGATCGCATCGATCGGAACCCGAGCCAACGCCTCCGGCCGCTCCACCGCCAGCTGCTCGATCTCCATACCACCCTCAGCACTGGCCATCGCCAGGAAAGTACGGTTCGACCGATCCAACAAGAACGAGAAGTAATACTCCTCAGCGATATCCGAAGCCTCGGTCACCAACACCTGATGCACCGTGTGACCCTTGATATCCATACCCAGGATCGCCCCAGCCTTCTCCTGGGCCTCACCCGCATCCTTCGCCAGCTTCACACCACCGGCCTTACCCCGCCCACCAGTCTTCACCTGGGCCTTCACCACCACAGCCGTACCAATCTCGGACGCGGCAGCCGCCGCATCCTCGGCCGTGGTGACGGTGCGACCCGGCAGCACCGGGACGTCATGGGCGGCGAAGAGATCCTTCGCCTGGTACTCGTACAGGTCCACTCGTAATCTCCTGCCGCGTTTGTTCGTGGGCTGCGTCTCCGGAGTGTTTCCAGCTCGGGACGCCCACGCTGTGAGCTGCGGGGATGACCTTATCGGCGCTCGCCGTCGTCAGCCCGGTCCGCCTCCGTGAACCCTCTCACGTTCGACTTGTCCACCAGGCTGGGTGAACGATTTCCACCCCGCGTCTTAACTTCGGTTTAGGCTTGCGGGCTCGCTGAGGCCTTCGCCACAGCCAGTGCGCCGGCGGACAGCGTGGCCAGTTCGGCCGCTTCGTCGGCGGTCAGCGCGGCGCCGACGATGTCGGCCATGCGCCGGTTGGTGGCATCTTCGGCGGCCTGCTTCGCGTCGCGCTTGTCCTCGCCGTCGGCGAACGGCTCGGACCAGCCGAACATCGAGCAGTACTCGGTGCCCTTGTTGAGCATGTGCGCCTCGATGGGGCTCAGCCCGGACAGCGCGAGCGCGTTCATGTGGATGCTGCCGCGCAGCTCCCGCAGCTTGAACAGGACCTGGAGCGCGCGGGCCTCGGCGTCCTCGGCGACCGGCATCGGCGCCCAGCCCGCGAACAGCGGCAGCCCGGAGATCGGAGCGGCGTCGACGACCTTCTGCCCCAGCTCGGCGAGCCGGTCCAGGCCTTCCGCGCCCGTGAGGTGCTTACGTGCGAAGTCGGCGATCTGCTCGTTGTAGACCGACGCGCCCCCCGCGGCGCCGTGCACCGCGACGCCCTGTTCCCAGAACATCTTCACGGCGTTCGGCTCGAACACGGCGAAGACCGCGCTGACGGTGCTGGCGTCGGCCTCGCCGAGTACCCCGCCCCGGCCGGCGAAGTAACCGGCGAACGGGTGCGGGTACCCCTTGGCCGCGCTCTGCTCGAACGTCTCGGGGTGCAGCATGAACAGGGCGCCGATCTCCTCGATCGGCCCACCCGCTGCTCGGACGGCATCTACTGTGCTGGCGTCGCTCACTGGCTCTCGGCTCCTCGTCTCGACCGACAGCCCCGTCGCCGCCGGCCCTGCTCAGAACCCTAGTCAGTGAGCCGCCGTTCACATCGGGACGTCACTCACACCGGTCTGGTCAGCCTCGCAGAGCGTCCTGTCGCGTCGCAGACGCTGCAGTGTCTGCGACGCGACGTGAAGCTCTGCGAAGTCGGGCTCAGCGCCGTGTGGACGCCGCGGTTCAGGAGGCCCGGCGGCGCGCGGCCGAGGGCGACACCGATCGCAGCTGAGCCGGCTCACGCAGGGCCATGACCATCGCGGCCAGCACGACCAGCAGGCACAGCGCGGTCGCCACCGCGCCCTCGCCCCAGCCGGACGTCATGCCCGCGCTCGCGCCGTACTCCGCGAGCGGACCGGTCAGCCCAACGCCCGGCACCGCACGCAGCAGGCGCAGCACCAGTACGACGGCGACGCCGCCGAACAGCGCGGCCGCCTGCCCGGCGCGACAGCGCGGCCCGATCAGGACCGCGCCGAACGTCGCGCCGAACGCGGCCAGCAGCGCCCAGCCGGGCAGGCCGAACGGCGGCTGGACCACCCCGGTACTGCCCCACATCGTGCCGTCGGACAGCGGCAGCCAGAACGCGGGCAGGGTGAGCACCGACGCCGCCGAGGCCGCCGGCGTCGTGGGCCCGTCGAACCGGGCCGTGCTCAGGTCGACCTCGGTGCGCTCGAAACCCCCGGAGACCAGCGCCGCGACGACCGTGGCCAGCGTCAGCGGCAACGTCAGGACCAGCAGCCAGAAACCGGGGCCCGGCCCGACACCGTCGAGGCTGAACACCGCCAGCAACTCGCGCAGCGGTTCGGACACCGCCATCGGAACCGCGACCAGCACGACGGCCAGCGTCGACCGCAGTGCGGGACGGAACAGGCTCGCCACCCCGAGCCCGGCCACGATCACCGCGGTCAGCACCGGCAGTGGGACGGACGCCGGTTCCGGACGCGGGAGGTCCGGCGCCAGGCGCAGCTGGTCGGTCGCCACTCCGGCGATCACGCAGGCAGCGGTCAGCACGGCCAGAGACCCGCTCACCAGCCGCCAGCGGCGGGCCAGCAGCGGGTGCGGCACGGGCGGACGACGGACGGCTCCGTGCTCGACGCGGCGCCGCCGTCCCCGGACGCCGACCCAGATGGCCAGCAGGACGAGGCCGAACGCACCGAGCAACGCCAGTATCGAACCGCCGCTGACCTGCAGGGCCGGAACCGCCGTGGCCACCACCACACGGGGGACGACCACGCCGAACACCGCGAGCGCGGCGCCCAGCAACCCACCGAGTGCGACCGGCGGCTCCGGCGCGGACCCGGCCAGGAGCACCGCGAGCAGCACCGAGGCGGCCAGCAGGAACTGACCCACCGCGGCGAGCGTCGGAGCGTCCAGTACCGAACGCGGCACGAGGTAGGGGTCGGTCGAGGAGAACGGCGCGGCCAGCATGCCGTAGCCGGCGAGCACCGCGCAGCCCATGCCGACCAGCGCGACCGAGGCCGGCGTCCGAGCCGGTTCCGGTTCCCCGCCCTGTCGCGGTACGGCACGCGGGCGCGGACCTCGATAGGGCCGTAGCGGGCTGAACTCCCGCGCCGCGGCAAGGCCGGCCACCGCGGTGAAGGCCTGGCCCAGCAGTCCCAGCAGCAGGCCGGGTCCGGGGTGCAGGGCCCCGAGTCCGATCGGCGCGACCAGCTCGACCCGGGCCGCTCGCGCCGGGTCGAGGACCAGCTGCACGTCGAGCAGCACCCGGCCGACGGCCGCCGCGCCGAACGACAGCATCAACGCCAGCGCGGGTCTGCGTCCGCGCATCGCCACGAGCAGGACCATGGCCAGCGCGACGGGGAGGGCGGCGAGCACCGCGAGCAGTGGCCACACCTGCAACGCGGGACCGATGTTCGTCCCGTCCGGCCTTCTGGCAAGCACGTACCGGGGCCCGGCCGCGATCAGCAGTGCGCCGAGGACGGCTCCGCTCATCACCACCGGGGTGAGCCGGCTCAACCGTGCGGGCCGCATCGGGCGAAAGCTAGTGCATGGCGTGTGAAAGTGCAGTTCAGCGCCACTATTTCACCCAGTCGTTAACGCAACGGCCATCTTGATCTACGGCGCAATAGGTGTACTGAATGAGTTTCTGACGTACCGTCTAACCATGTCAGTCCCCGACGACGAGGGCTGTGCGTCCCGCGAATCAGTGGCACGCACGCCGGACAGCCGCCACGCCCACGCGGCCGATGTCCCGGTCCCCCGATCCTCCCTGCGCGCCATCGGGACACTCGCCGCGGCCGCAGCCACAAATACCTTCCGCACGCTGCGCACGCCGTCCGGCCTGCGTGGCGCCGCGGTGGAGACCGCCTGGTGCGCCGCGCGCCTGGCGAGCTACCCGCTCGAGCTGATCCGCGAGCAGACCGGCGCCCACGAGCACTACCGCACCGACACGCTCAGCCCGGTCGAACGGGGCCTGGTCATGTCGGACATGACCGCGGCCGGGACCCCGGTCCTGCTGGTGCACGGCATGCTCGACAACCGTTCCGTGTTCTCCAGCTACCGCAGACAACTGCGGCAACGCGGCTTCGGCGCACTGGACGCGGTCAACTACAGCGCGTTCACCAACGACATCAGGGCCGCCGCGCACGACCTGCGCTCGCACATCAACCGCCTGCGCACCCGGACCGGCGCCGAGCGCATCCACGTCATCGGCCACTCGGTCGGCGGCCTGATCGCGCGCTACCACGTGCAGCGCCTCCGCGGCGACCACGCGGTGCACACGCTGGTCACGATCGGCACGCCGCACGCGGGCAGCGCCGCCGCGCACCTGCTGCCGACCCCGCTCGCCCGCCAGCTCGTCCCCGGGTCCGAGCTGCTGACCGAGCTGGCCGGACCGGCACCGGACTGCCGCACCCGTTTCCTCGTGGTGTCCAGCCGGATGGACCAGTTCATCGTGCCCAGCTCGCACGCCCGCCTCGAGCACCCGGACCTGGCCGTGCGCTGGACGACGTCGGTCACCTGTCACTCGCCTTTCATCCCCGCACGCTGCACTGGGTAGCGACCTCACTGCCCCGCCTGGGTGACCAACCGGCGCTGTCCACCACCCACTGACCGCATGATCCACAGAATGCCTGGTTGAGTAGGCAAGGCGATTTGCTTCGGTCCCCGATGCAGGTCTAGGTTTCGATGGTCCGTATCACAGATGGGTTACGGCGGCACGGTCGTCGAGCTGACCCCGAATCGGCTCGCGTGGTTTCTCCCCAGACCACACCGTTCACCACCGTCCGCACCCCGTCCTGAGTACGAAACAAGGCAGGACTTGGCGCTCGACCGCTCCCCACGCGGCGCCGACCCCGCCCCGAGGCACCGCCGCGACGGCCACAACGCCGCGCCGACGCATCGGGGACACCATCGGGCTCCGGCGCCTGTTTCGCCGTGGAATGGTGCACCGTGGCACGGCCGGATCGCGATCGCGGCGGTCGCCACCGGGGCCACCGTCGCGGGCGGCTTCAGCACGCTCGACCTGCCCCCGGTCGAGACCTATACCGACATCGCGAACGCCGCCAACGGCGCGCTCATCCAGAGCACCCCGACCGACCTGCCGAGCCGGACCAAGTCCGTCGCGCTGGGCAGCGGGCGGCACGCGGCACGCGACGACGCCGAGCTGGCCGTACTCAACGACGACACCGATGTCGCGGACGTCGAGAGCCTCACCAAGGCCGTCAAGTTCGGGGAGCTGCTCGCCGGTCAGGCGCTGAAGATCAAGGACGCGCTGTCCGACGGTGCGCCGGCCGCCTCCGTCTACCGGGGGCAGGAGTTCGTCAAGCCGACCGTCGGGAACTTCACCTCCGGTTTCGGCGGCCGCTGGGGCGTCACGCACTACGGCATCGACCTGGCGAACAAGATCGGCACGCCGATCTACGCGGTCACCGAGGGCACCGTCATCTCCTCCGGGCCGGCGTCCGGCTTCGGCATGTGGGTCCGCATCGAGCACCCCGGCGGCTGGATCAGCGTGTACGGCCACATCAACCGGTCGCTCGTGCACGTCGGCGAGAAGGTCGACGCGGGCGAGAAGATCGCCGAGATGGGCAACCGCGGCCAGTCCACCGGCCCGCACCTGCACTTCGAGATCTGGGATCCCAGCGGCAAGAAGCTCAACCCGCTGCCCTGGCTCGCCACCCGGGGTATCCGGGTGAGCGGTAACCCGGGCGTCAGCGCCGATTGACGTGCGCCCCTCCCACGCGGTGTGATCATCAGGTTGGCATCGCAAGGAGGCGGGGGACGATGGGCAAGCTCGACGGCAAGGTCGCGTTCATCACCGGGGCGGCGCGCGGGATGGGGCGAAGCCACGCCGTTCGCCTCGCCGAGGAAGGCGCCGACATCATCGCCGTCGACCTGTGCGCCCAGATCGACTCGGTGCCCTACCCGATGGCCGAGCCCACCGATCTCGACGAGACGGCGTCCCAGGTCGAGGCGCTGGACCGGCGGATCGTCGCCCGGCAGGCCGACGTCCGCGACCGCGACGCGCTGCGGGCCGCGTTCGACGCCGGTGTGGCCGAGCTGGGTGCCGTCGACATCGTGCTCGCCAACGCGGGCATCGCTCCGCACTCACTGCGGCCCCAGGCCCAGGAATGGCACGACGTGCTCGCGGTCAACCTCACCGGCGTCTACCACACGGTCGAGGTCGCCGTCCCGTCGATGATCGAGCGCGGCGCCGGCGGGTCGATCGTGATCACCAGCTCGACGGCGGGGCTGACCGGCATCGGCGGTGGGAGCCCGGGCGGGCTCGGCTACGCGGCCGCCAAGCACGGCGTCGTCGGTCTGATGCGCTCGTACGCGAACCTGCTGGCCCAGCACTCGATCCGGGTCAACACCGTCCACCCCACCGGCGTCGCCACACCGATGATCGTCAACGACGTCATGCGGGAGTTCTTCGAGCGCGACCCGTCGCTCGGTCAGAACATGAACGCGCTGCCCGTCCCGATGATCGAGTCGCTGGACGTCTCGCACGCCATCGCCTGGCTCGTGTCCGACGAAGCCCGCTACGTGACCGGCGTGACCCTGCCGGTGGATGCGGGCTTCGTCGTCAAGAAATAACTACAGCTTCTGGAGCGGGACTCCGCCGATCAGCATCAGGCGGACCGTGCCCGAGCTGCCGAAGTCGATCGTCGCGGTAGCGCGCATGTCCACGCCGTCGGTCGCCACGACCGTGCCGAGGCCGTACTTGTCGTGGCTGACCCGGTCGCCGATCTCCAGCTTGAGCGCGGGCGCGGTGGTGCGCGCCGCGCCGGGCTTCCAGGTGCCACGTTCCGCGCCGCCGGGCGCGGGGCGGCGGCCGAATCCGACCATGCCGACCGGAGCGGACCGTTCGGGCGCGGACCGCCGCCAGTCGAGCAGCTCGGCCGGGATCTCGTCGAGGAAACGGGACGGCGGGTTGGTCGACGGCGTGCCGAACACCGACCGCACGATCGCCCGCGACAGGTACAGCCGCTCGCGTGCGCGGGTGATACCGACGTAGGCGAGCCTGCGCTCCTCGGCGAGCTCCTTCGGGTCGCTGAGCGACCGCATGTGCGGGAACACGCCGTCCTCCCAGCCGGTGCAGAACACCACCGGGAACTCCAGGCCCTTCGCCGTGTGCAGCGTCATCAGCGTGACCACGCCGTCTCCGCCGTCCGGGATCGAGTCGGCGTCGGCGACCAGCGCGACCCGCTCCAGGAACGCCGCCAGCGAGCCAGGAGCCGGGAGGCCCTGTTCCAGGGCCGCAGCCGTCGCCTCCGGGTCGGCGGCAGCATCACCGGCGAACTCCCGGGCGACCGTCACCAGCTCGGCGAGGTTCTCCACCCGCGACTCGTCCTGCGGGTCGTCGCTCTCCTGCAGCTCCGCCGTGTACCCGGTGCGGGTCAGCGCGGCCTCCAGCAGGTCGGCGACCGGCTCGCCGGCCACGACCTTCTCGCGCAGCTCGTCGAGCGTCTCGACGAACCCGGCGATGGCCCGCTGCGACCGGGTGGCCAGGGTCGGGACCTCGCCCTCGGCCGCGCGACGCAGCGCGGCGGCGAACGAGATGCGGTGCTTCTCGGCGGCCAGCGACACGGCCTCCTCGGCGCGGTCCCCGATGCCTCGGCGCGGCACGTTCAGAATGCGCCGCAGGCTGACCGTGTCCTCCGGGTTCGACAGCACCCGCAGGTAGGCCAGTGCGTCGCGCACCTCGCGCCGCTCGTAGAACCGCACTCCGCCGACGACCTTGTACGGCAGCCCCACACGCAGGAACACGTCCTCGAACACACGGGACTGCGAGTTGGTCCGGTAGAACACCGCGATGTCGCTGTTGCGCGCATGCCCGGCGTCGGACAGCCGGTCGATCTCGGACGCGACGAACGCGGCCTCGTCGTGCTCGTTGTCCGCGACGTACCCGACGATCTTCTCGCCGTCGCCCGCCTCCGACCACAGCCGCTTGTCGCGCCGGTCGGTGTTGCGCGCGATCACCGCGTTCGCCCCGGACAGGATCGTCTGGGTGGAGCGGTAGTTCTGCTCCAGCAGGATCGTGCGCGCGTCCGGGTAGTCGCGCTCGAACTCGACGATGTTGCGGATGCTCGCGCCGCGGAACGCGTAGATCGACTGGTCCGCGTCACCGACGACGCACAGCTCGGCCGGGCCGGGACCGTGCTGCTGCTCCGGGGTGTCCGGCGTGTCCCGGTCGGTGTGCCCGACCAGCTCGCGGATCAGCATGTACTGGGCGTGGTTGGTGTCCTGGTACTCGTCGACCATGACGTGGCGGAACCGCCGCCGGTAGTACTCGGCGACCGCCGGGAACGCCTGCAGCATGCTGACCGTGCGCATGATCAGGTCGTCGAAGTCGAGCGCGTTGGCCTGCTGCAACCTGCGCTGGTAGGACGCGTACACCTCGGCGACCCTGCGCTCGAAGTCGTTGGTCGCCCGGTCGGCGGCGTCGGTGGCGTCGAGCAGCTCGTTCTTCAGGTTCGAGATCTGCGCGGCCAGCCCGCGCGCCGGGTATCGCTTGGCGTCCAGGTCGAGATCGCGGGCGACCTGGGTGATGAGCCTGCGGCTGTCGTCGGCGTCGTAGATGGAGAAGCTGGAGCCCAGCTCGAGCGTCTTCGCCTCACGCCGCAGGATTCGCACACACATCGAGTGGAACGTCGACACCCACATGGCGGCGGCCCGGCGACCGACGAGCGAGGCGACCCGCTCGGCCATCTCCTTGGCCGCCTTGTTCGTGAACGTGATCGCCATGATCTGGCCCGGATGCACGTCACGGGCGGCGAGCAGGTAGGCGATCCGGTGCGCCAGGACCCGCGTCTTGCCCGAGCCCGCGCCCGCCACGATGAGCAGGGGCGAGCCCGCGTGGACCACCGCATCGCGCTGCTGCGGGTTCAGCCCGCGCAGCAACTCCTCATGGTCAGGACCGGACCCTCGCCCTCCGGCTGCGCTGGACGGCTTGGCTGTCTCTGCTGGCAGTTCGAACAACGCACTCATCGTCCGGTCACGGTACCTCTCGCCCCCGACACACCGATCGGGCGTGTCGGGCCGTCACTGTGTGGCACAATGTGGGGCGTGCCAGCGCGAATCTGCGAATTTAGCTATAGGTACCGGACCTCGGTGCCCGTGGCCGTCTGAGCACACCCCCTCCGCCACGTCGCCCCGAGTCCGAGGACCCGGGGCAGCTGCCATTCCCAGTCGTATGGCGTCGTCACGGGTCCGCACGAAACCCGAACCGACACCAGACCGACCCAGGAGAATCCCGTGACCAGCGCCGAGAGCTCGTCCACCACAGAACCGGCCGTCGAGATCGCCATCACCGACCCCAGCGCGCCGACTCCCGACATCAGCGCATTGCGCATCGAGATCGACCAGCTGGATGCCGACATCCTGCGCCTGATCAAGCGACGGACCGAGGTGTCCCAGCAGATCGGCGCCATCCGCCGCTCCGAGGGCGGCCCGCGCATAGTCCTGGCCCGCGAGCAGGCGGTACTGGCCCGCTTCCGAGAGCTCGGCCCCGAGGGCCGCGAGCTGGGCATGATGCTCCTGCGCCTGGGCAGAGGCAGACTAGGCAGGGCCTAACTGTCCCTGTGGCCCTGTTCCGCCCCACTTCGCAGACCTTCACGTTGCGTCGCAGATGTTGCAACATCTGCGACGCAACATGAACCTCTGCGAGGACGCCGGTGAAGTGCCCCCGGGAGCGGACCGGGAGGGGGCGCGCGGCACGAGAGGGCGCGGCGCAGCCGTGGCCCACCAGAGCGCCATCGGCTCGCCGCCACCTGCGACGGACACGCACACTGCCCCTTTCCCCGCGATCCCGGCCCGCACTTGGCGTGGTCGGGCGGTGTCAACCCGGAACCCTCGCCCCCGAACCCGTGCAACCAGGAACTCGTGCGAGGCCGGCGCCAGCCGGGGGTTGATACCGCCCGACCACGCCAAGACACTGGATGGCCAGCGGGGATTCAGCCCCGTACCCGACTTGGGCCCGTACCCGGCCTGGCCCGCGCCCTACCTGGCCCGTGCCCGGCTTGGCCCGTACCCGGCTGAGCCCGTGCCCGGCTCCAAGGCATCTCGGCTTCGCCGTCGACTCGTGAGTGGCAAGGGCGCCTATAGGCGCCCGGATCACTCACGACGGAAAAGCTGTCGTGAGTGCTCCGAGCGCCTACGCCTTCGGCGCCGCTTCGCGGTAGACGCCCTTGCCACTCACGAGGGTGGGAACCCGCGGAAGACGCAGCGCGTTGGGGATCACATGGGTGCTGTGTTCGGGTTGGTTGCGTTTCTGATCGCTCTCGTGGGGTTGCTCGCCGCGGCGGGCAACGCCGGTTACCTCACGATGTTGTCCTCCGCGGCCACCAAGCGCGGCATGTCGGGCGAGGCCACGGCTGAGTACGTCCGAGGTCAGCGGACGACGTCGTTCGTTCTCGCCGGAGTCGCGCTCGTCGGCCTGCTCCTCACGATCAGCGGCGGGCCGGTCCTCGATCTGATCGGTCTCGTCCTCGGCGGCGGCGCCGGCCTCGCCGGCTACCGCGCGCTGGAGGGGACCCGCAAGCGCTTCCGGAACTGACCCCGCGACGACCCGACGCCGCGCACCTGGAGTCAAGGTGCGCGGCGTCACGTGTGTCGTGGCCGATCCCGGACCGCTCATCCCACCTGCCACGCCGCTCCAGCCGACCACATCGACCCCGCTCGCCACATGCCTCGGGGGACTACCCGCACGGTCCACAACGTGGACCAGAGAAGCGGTTGGTCCAACGGTCGGTAAGCATCGGCGAGCGGCGGTTAGGCCGCTCGGGTGACTCAGGTTGAGCGGTTGAGATGCGCTTGGCTCCGATGGTCACGCTCCGGTAAACATCTCTAGGACGCTCATCCCCAGGAGGACTCTCGATCGTGGCAGACTTCGCTCCCCAGCGCGGTGGTCAGCCCATCCGGTCCGTGATCACCGTCGCCGATCTCCTCGGCAGACGGTCCACACCGGCCGGCGCTCAGGACGGTGCGTCACGCGGTGCTCGCACCGTGGTTTCCGTCCACGCTCTGATGCGCCGAGAAGGGCATGCACCACACCACCCCGGACATCCGGTCGGACCCCGAACCGACCGGATGCTCGCGGGGCTGGCTTCCTCGCCACGTCGCAAGCTGGCCAGCACGGCCGGCGCGGTCGTGGCGGCAGGCACCCTCGCGGGTGCGGCCGCGCTGTTCGGTCAGTCCGTGTCCGGACCGGCGGGCAGCAGCGCGGCGGGCAGCGGCTATCCGAACCTCGGCGGGACGTTGGGCAACCCGGGTCGCCCCGGTGAGCTGCCATTGGCCCTCACCGCCCCGGGTCTCGGCCCGCTCGGCGGCGAGGGCGCCATCTCGCCGGTGGCGTTCGAACCGCCGTTGCCGAGCGGCCCGACGTTCCTCCCGCCCGGGCTGGGTCCCGCCTCCCCGGTAATCGGCACCCCCTCGGCGGTCCCCCCGGCCACCGCGCCGGCCACCGGCGGTACAACACCCGGGGTCGCACCCGCGTCCAGCTCGACGGGCCAGTCCCGGGGCGGCGCGGTCGGCGGCACGACCGACTCGCTGCTCAGCGGCACCGGTGACGCACTGGGCGGAACGGTCAGCGGGCTGGGCCGCGCGGTCGGCGGGCCGCTGGGCGGCACCGTGGACTCCCTCGGTGGAACGGTCAGCGACACCACCCGCACGCTCGGCAGGGTCACCGCGAACACCGTCGACACGGTGGGCTCGGTCGCGGGCGGCGGTGTGCACACCCTCAGCGGCGTGGTCGGCGGTGCCGGTGGCGCGGTCGGCGACACGGTCAGCTCGGTGGGCCGGTCGCTCCCGCTGCTCGGCCCGCCGGTGGCCGGGCTCGGCGGCGCGGTCAGCGACACGACTCGGGGGCTGGCGAAGACGGTCGACTCGACGGCCGGTGGTCTGGTGAAAGGGCTGGTCGGTGGCGTGAGCGGAACGACCGACGACCTGACCGGCTCCCAGCGTTCGAGTCGCTCGGGCAAGAAATCCTCCGACGACTCCGCCCTGAGTAGCCTGAACAAGCCGATCAGCCATTCCGACGCGGCCAGCGACACGGTCCGTTCGGTCGGTGGAGTGGTCGACGGCCTCCTCGGCGGCGGCTCCGGCAAGCACTCCGCTTCGAAGTCGAAGGGCTCCCATCGGGCCGACTCGGACGACGACTCCGCTTCGGACCGGCGTAACTCTCGGCGTGATTCCGACGACGACTCGGACAAGCGCTCCTCGCGGTCGGGCAAGCACAGCTCTAGCGGCGGGAAGCACTCCGGCGGCGGCCTCGGTGGGGCGGTCTCCGGCTTGCTCGGCGGCAACTGAATTTGTGACATGAACCACACGCACGCTCACTCGGGCCGCACAAGAGGAACACAAGACCGTGACTGATGTGAGCTGGCCGTACTGGCCGTCCGCGACCGTGGCGCTCGCCCACCCCGGGCTGATGATCGCCGACCGCTACCGGCTGATCGAACAGATCGGCGTCGGGGCCATGGGCGCGGTGTGGCTCGGGACCGACCAGCGCCTCAACCGGCAGGTCGCGCTCAAACAGGTCGTCCTCGAACCCGGTCTCGACCTGCGTCAGGCCTCCGAGGCGCGGCAGCGCATCCTGCGTGAGGGCCGCATCTCGGCGCGCCTGCAGCACCCGCACGCGGTCGCGATCTACGACGTCTCGATGCACGACGGTGAGCCGTGGCTGGTCATGGAGTACCTGCGCTCCCGCAGCCTCGCCCAGATCCTCACCATGGACGGTCTGCTCACCGACCGGGCCACCGCTCGCATCGGTGCGCAGCTGGCCGACGCGCTGAACGCCGCGCACCAGGCAGGCATCGTGCACCGGGACGTCAAACCGGGCAACGTGCTGGTCTGCGCCGGCGGGCAGGTCAAGCTGTCCGACTTCGGCATCGCCAGGGCAGCCGGTGACATCACCGTCACCCAGACCGGCGTGCTCACCGGCACCCCCGACTACTTCGCGCCGGAGATCGCCCGAGGCGGCCCGCCCACCCCCGAGGGCGACGTCTTCTCACTCGGCGCGACGCTCTACATCAGCGTCGAGGGTGAACCGCCGTTCGGTTCCGAGAAGAACCCGCTGACCAAGATGCACATGGTCGCGGCGGGCAAGGTCCGTCCCGCCCGGCAGGCCGGTCGGCTCGGCCCGGTGCTGGAGCGGCTGCTCGACCCCGACCCGTCCCGGCGGCCGAGCGCCGAAGAGGCGCGGCAGATGCTGCTGGACGCCGAACGCGGCATCGCCCCGACCGCGAAGGTGCCGCCGCCTCGCCGCGCCGACGGTGTGCCCGCCCCGATGGCCGCCGCGCTGCCCGCCGCCCGGGTCTCCGGGACGTTGCCGCCGACCCCCGGCCCGCACCGCAGGCGCCGGCCCGTCGACCGGCGCCGGCTCACGATCGGCGCGCTCGCCGGCGGCGCGGTGCTCGCCGCGACCGTCGCCGGGACGATCGCGCTGAGCGGCTCCGACGCGGGCACGCTCGGTTCCGACTCGACCACGGCGGCCTCGTCCGCGGTCGCCACCGACAGCGACCTGTCCTCCGCGGTGCAGCAGTACTACTCGCGGCTGCCCACCAACCCGACCGCCGCGTGGGGCCAGCTCACCGCCAAGGCGCACGGCCAGCTCGGCGGCTCCGCCGCGTTCAGCCGGTACTGGAAGGACGTGCGGTCGCTGCGGCTGATCAGCAGCAGCGTCTCGGCGCCGACGCACTCGGTGCGCGCGCAGCTGCGGCTGCAGACCACCACGGGCGCGATCCGCACCGCGACCCAGCAGCTCACCTTGGTCCCGGGCCCCAACGGCACCTGGCAGATCGACGCGTTCAGCGGCTAATTCGCGACCCCTCGTGAGTGCACTCCGACCTGTGTGCAGCCCTGACGTGCTGATCCCCTTGTGCCCCGGCTTTCGTGAGTGGCAAGTGGTCCTGTAGCAACCCTGGGCACTCACGACGGAAGAGCCGTCGTGAGTGCCCAGGGTTGCTACGCCTTCGGCGCCCCTTCAGGGTAGGCCCACTTGCCACTCACGGGGGGTGTCCCTATGGCACTTGTCAAGCTGCGGCTGGGAGTTTCGGGGCGTGTGAGTTGCTTGGGTGTCGGTAGAGGGCGTGGTCTCGGAGCATGGCGTAGAGGACGTCGCAGCGTCGTCGGGCCAGGCAGATGAGGGCGGCGTTGTGCTTTTTCTTTTCGGCTCGTTTGCGGTCGTAGTAGGCGCGGCTGGTGGGGTCGGACAGGGCGGCGAACGCGGCGAGGAAGAACGCGCGTTTAAGTTTGCGGTTGCCGGTGCGTGCGGGGTGTTCGCCTTTAATGCTGGTGCCGGAGATGCGGCTGACTGGTGCGATGCCGGCGTAGGCGGCCAGGTGCGCG
>NZ_AUBB01000067.1 GCF_000429025.1 Actinospineispora spinosispora DSM 44797 | reverse complement strand
CGAGCGGATGGTGACGCGCTTGGCAGCGGGTGCCTTGCGGTTGATCAACCAGGCCAGCCCCGCGAACGTGACGGCGATCGTAGAGCTGAGCACGGTCAGCACCGGGGTGTTGTTCAGCAGGTAGACGACGCCGTAGGTGCCGAGCGACAGCGCCGAGGCCAAGGTCCAGAACAGCGCCTGAGCCTGGGGAGCCTTGTGCGCGGCCGCCTTCTTGCGTTCGGCCTGCCAGGTCTTGTAGTCGTGCCACATGGCGAAGACCGACTCGCCGGTCCAGGCGAGGTAGGTGCTCCAGATCAGCAGGAACTGGGTCGGTTCCAGGTGGTAGTTCGGTTCGGTGAGCTGGATGGCCATCAGCGGGATGGACGCCAGCACGGCGGCGTAGGCGATGTTGTTCAGCCAGCGGACGACCTGCTTCCACCGGTTCTTCGCATCGACCAGCTTGCTCGGATCGGTCTTGGACGGCTTCTGTCGGACCGTTTCGGTCGGGTTCTTGCGGCCGTGCCAGAACGCGATCGCGCCCACGATGCCGGGGATGGCGAAACCGGCGTTCGCGATGACGAACATGTGGTTGACCTGGTAGTCGATGCTCCAGAACGCGAGCGGCAGCATGCCGAGGACCAACAGGTGAATGTTGACCAGCTGGGTGATCGGCCGCAGGGTGTTGACGATCCGCGCGGGCATGGACTTCGAGCCGTCCGCGCGGTCGGCGAACAGGTGGCTCGTGGCGAAGTACGGGCTGGCCGGGAGCCAGTTCGTGACCCAGCGCAGCGGGAAGGCGACCATGCCGGCCCACGCCGGCATCGGGAACCGCTGCACCAGCAGGTAGCTGAGCGTGAGCCCGATGACGGTGGCGATCGACGAGCGGCCGATCGGGCTGATCAGCCACTTCGCTGCCCGCACGATCCGGCCGCTGCTCGGGGTGCCCGATGCCGGAGTCATCGGCGACGCGGAAGCACCCGGCGGGGCGCGCGGCGCGGCCGGGCCGGCCGAGGCCGGGATGGAAGGCGGGGTGCCGCGCAGGATCATCGTGATGACGACCGCGGTGGCCGCCAGGATGATCGGCATCCCGACGGCGAACGCCAGCGGACTGGCGAGCCACAGCGCGCTCGAGGCGTAGAGGAACATCGCGCCGTTGTCGAACAGCTCGGTCCTCTTCGGAGCGGGCGTCGAGTAGTCCGGCAGCCTGCGGATCTCCTTCCTGAAGGAGTGGAAGGCCTGCCAGCCGATGCTGGAGGCCATCGAGACGACCAGCGCGACATTCACCACCGGCAGTACCAGGTTCAGCCCGGCCGGACCGGCGGCATTCAGCATCGGCGTGAACGGGTTCTGCAGGATGAGCAGACCCGCCCAGACCCAGTGCCCGGCGTCGAACAGGGCGAGCGCGGCGAACCGGGTCCACCGCCGGGCCGCGCTGTTGCGGTGGACGTCGACCGCGTCCCGGTCGGCGGAGGCGACCCGCCAGATCTTCTGCCCCCAGATGAACCCGATGTGCGAGGCCATGAACATCAGCGAGTTCCAGAAGTTCGGGTCGCTCGGTGTCCACGCGGCCGGGGTGTTCACGTTGAGGCTCACCACGAGGGTGCCGGTGAACACGGCGACCAGTGCGACCCGCATGCGGGGCTGCACCTCGAGCCGCTTGCCGAGGAACTCCAGCATGAGGCTGGCGTCGGCGCGCACCGCCATGGCGAACACGCTGCCCAGCGGAACGAGCAGCGTCCACAGCGGCGGTCCCGCCCAGGCCACCAACGTCGCCGCCGCGCCGACCGCGAGCACCGTGATCGACATCGACGGCGAGAGCCGGGACCGCAGTGACGTCCACAGCCCGGCCAGGGCGGCGCCGCGACCGGTCAGCCAGCCTCGCAGCTTCGAGACGCTCTTCGCCCACGCCCCGGGGTGCGCCAGGTCACCGGCGACGCGCAGCGCGTGGAGTCCGAAGAGCACCGCGACCGCCGACACCGTCGCGGCGACGGCGAGAGCCATGGCCGACGGCTGCCCGGGCCCGAACCCGATGGCGGCGGCCCCCGCGACGGCCAGGGTCATGACGGTGACCGCGAGCGGACGGATGGCCCGTTCCGTCCGGCTGAGGACGAGCCCGCCGGAGCGGGTCCTCGGGCCGGTGATCGGGCCGCCGGAAGGTATGGCGGCGAGACCACCGGCGGCGTGGCGACCGGACGAGCCGCCACGACCGTTCAGGTAGGTACGCATCGCGAGCACACCGGCGGCCAGCATCCCGGCGCCGACCGCCAGACCGGTCCACGGCGGGCCGCCGTGCGCGTCACCCTTGCCGTGTCCGGTGTCGGTCGAGGACGGGTTCGGCTTCGCCGAGGTGGACGGTGTCGCGGACGGCGAGGGCTTGTCACCGGGCCGGTGGTGCGTGCCGGTGCCCGGCTTGTGCTCGTCGGCCCGCTTGACCGGGACGTCGAGGGTCACGCCGGCGGGGATCCGGTTCGGGTCGCCGTCGATCAGCTTGTCCTGGTTGGCCTTGGCCAGCGCGCGCCAACCACCGTCCACCCCGAAGCGGTCGGCGGTCACCGACAGCGGCTCGCCCTTCGGCTGTGTCCACACGGCGCCGGCCGGGATGTGCACGGTCTGGCCCCGGTAGAGGATCTTCCAGCCGGTCTTCGGCGAGTACAGCTTCGGCGTGTTCGCCTTCGCCAGCTCGTCGAGCGGGGTGTTCAGCGCGCGCGCCAGCATCGACGGGTTGTCGTTGCGCTCCACGACCATCGTCGAGGGCAGCGGGCCGCCGGCCGGGTCGGAGGCGTGCGCGGGATTGCCGGCCAGCAGGGTGACGACCATCATCACGGTGCCGAGCAGCGCTCCGATGACCGCCAACGAACGGGTCAGCGGCCGGGTGAAGGAATGGCCGGCCCTCGACGGCGGGCCTCTCGGCTGTGCGTCGTGGCGATCCGCGGCGGGTGCGTGCCCTGCCGTGTCCGGGTGGCCGGCCGACGAGCCCGCCGGGCCGCCGGCTCCGTGGCCCGGATGGTCGGCCGCGCCGCCGGAGGGGCCGGGGCCGCCATCGCGGCCGGTGCCCGGCCCGGCGACCGGCGGCAGGGTCATGGTCACGGTCGACCAGCTGACGTCGGTGCGCTCGGCCAACGGCGGCGCGGCCCGCTCGGTCTCGTTCGCCACGATGATGTCACCGGTCTCGGTGGTACCGAGATAGAACACCTGGCTCTCGGGGGCGGTGCCCGCGGCGGCCGGCGCCGGGGCGACGGGGCGGGGGGTCACCCCACGCAGCGCGGCGCGCAGCGTCCGCTTGGTGCCCTTGGACCAGGTCAGGCCGTGCTTCGCGGCGAAGTCACCGATCGCTCCGGCGGCCCGCGCAGGCTTCGACCAGTGGCCGACGGTGAGCAGCTTGCGCAGCTGCTCGGCGTCGAGCTTGCCGTTCAGCGCCAGGTCGTAGAGGTCGCTGACCACCTCGGCGGGCAGGTCGGCCTCGTGCAGGCGCTCCAGCTGTGCGGCGGCGTCCTCGCCGACCTGGGCGGTGAGCGCGTGGGCCACCGCGTCGGACAGCCCCGCGACCAGGCCTTCCAACCGGGCGAGGGTGTGGTCCAGCTCGGTGCGCTCGGGGGAGACGTGGTAGCGGGGGGAGCGCCCCATGGCGACGAGACGGTCGAGGACGGTGGAGGCCTGCCCCGCCGCGGTGTGTGCCCAGACGGCGGCGTTCGAGTGCGGCCCGCCGAGCTGCTCGAGGAGGGTGATGCCGTGCATCAGCCCGGTCAAGGTCGCCACGGCGCCTCGGTAGTCACCGGCCTCGGCCTGCGCCCTGGCGCGCCCGACCAGGTCCGGGGTCACCCCGGCGAGCTCGCCGGCGGTGCGCCGGAAACCGTCGGTGGTCGGCACGGTCAGGCCGGTCGTGCTCAGGCCCTGGTACTCGGCCAAGGCGTCGGACATCTGGGCCTCGACCCGGCACAGGTGGGCGCACGCCTCGAACAGTGGGCCTGGCCGCACACCCAGGGCGTACCGCTTCTCCTGCGCGGCGACCGCGGTGCGGGCGCTCTGCAGCTGGAAGCCCAGCGCCGTCACCTGCCACGCGGCGCGCTCGGCGCGGGTGCGCACGAGCTCGGTGACGGTCGGTCCCTCGGCGCGGCCCCGGGTTCCGATCGAGCCCCGGACTGTTCCGGCCGGCTCGGTCCGGGGGGTGCCCTCGACGGTCCGCACGATCTCGGTCTCAGCGGGGATCTTGCCCTTGGTGACGGCCTCGAGTTGGCGGGCGTCGGCCTTCTCCGCCGCGCGCACGGCTCTGTCGACGATCTTGTTCGCTTGGCGGCCGGAGACCACGCCGTTCCGGTCGGCCTGCTTCTCGAGCTGGGCGAGCGCCCTCGGGCTGGCATAACGGCGCAGGATCGGGTCGTTCATCGAGATGTTCTCGCCCGCTTCACCCGGGTCCTTCTGGCGACCGGCCCGGCCGAAGGCCTGCCAGGTGGCGCGGCGCGACTCGAACAGGCTGGCCAGGGTGACCCGCAGACCACCGGCCTCGACCACCGCTCGCCGCGCTGCCGGATCCACCACCCGGCCCGCGCCCCGACCGCCGAGGGAGATGTCGGTGCCTCGGCCGATGATGTTGGAGGCGACGGTGACCGCGTGCGGACGGCCGGCGGCGGCGACCACCGCGTCCTCGTAGGTCATCCGGTGGTCGAGCGCGTTGAGGACCTGCGGGTGCACGCCACGCTCGCGCAGCATTGCGGCGAACCGCTCGACCTCGGCGGGGGTACGGAAGATCAGCAGCTCCGGCGCGGCGCTGCCCTTACGTGTCACGACCTCGTTGACCAGCGCCGCGAGCTGCTTGTCGCGGTTCACGTAGATGACACGGTCACGCGTCGTCAGCTTGCTGACCGTGTGCGAGGGGACCGTCTTGACGTCCAGGCCGTACACGTCGCGGAACAGCTTCGGCGCCCTGCCGTACGTCGCGGTACCGGTCAGGCCCGCGGTGTCGGCGTAGTTGTGCAGGTAGCCGGCCATGGTGGTGCGGGCGATGGAGCTCTGGCTCTTCCCGACGGGCAGCCCGTGCTTGGCCTCCACGGCCTCGTGCAGCCCCTGGCTCCAGCGTTGGCCGACCCGGGCCCGGCCGTTCGGGTTGTCCAGGATCTGGACGGAGGACCGGTTGGCGATCTTGTAGTCGATGCCGATCCGCTTGCCGACCGCGCGCTTGGCGTTGACCAGGTCGGACACCTGCTGGTCGGAGAGCTCGGCGCCGAGGCGCTCGGAGATCCGTCGGGCCTGGGCCTTGCCGATCCGTACACCCGACCGGCCGGTGCTGAACTCGTTCTTGCGCAGCGTCCTGGCGGTGTCCTTGGCCCACATGACCTCGCGGTGCCGCGCGGCCGCGGCGGCGGGCTCGGCGAGGATGTACGGGCTGGCGCCCCAGTCGAGCATGACCATGTCGGCCTCGTCGACCAGCGCGAAGCCGTGTCCGCCCTGAACCGGACGTCCGTTTCCTCGCTGGTCGGTCAACCAGTCGAAGACGAAGCCCGCTGCCGAACCGAGCGTGACGTCCGCTTCGTAGGCCCGCCTGCGGGCGGCCAGCGCGGCGCCCTGGTCGCGGCGCAGACCCACGGTGAGGTCGAGCCCCCGGGCGATGGCCCGGTATCCGGCGGCGTCGCGAGCGGCCAGCTCACTGTTGCTGGTCATCACGTGAACACCGCGCTCGCCGGGCTCCTTGAGCCGGAACTCCATCGCGCGGGTGAACGCGACCAGCATTCCGGTGAAGGTCTTGCCCTGTCCGGTGCCCATCTCGACGATCACGCCGAGGCGGCGACCGCCTCGGTGGGCGATGAGCGCGCCGACGACCTGCTCGTCGTGCACAAGCTTGCGTTCGTGCAGCCGAATCTCTTCGGCGACCAACGCGAAGTACTCGTGAGTGCTGAGTTGTTCCTTGTTCTCGCGGCGTGCGCGCAGGACGCTCGGGTCCTTCGCGTGGTCCTTCCACACCTGCTTGAACGTGTACAGATCAGAGCGGAACCGGCCGAGCTTGCGCTGCGTGGCCAGCTGGTGGATCGCCCCGTCCAGGTTGGCGGTCGCCTTGTCTACCGCATGCTCTGCCTCCTTGGCCGCGGCGTCCGGCATGGACCGGGCGTCGAGTAGTTCCTTACGGCGACGGATGTCCGTCGTCGACTCGAGCTCGCGTTGCAGCCTCCGCAGTCGCTCCTGGTGAGCGTTCTTCGCATCGGCCAGCTTCCGCTTGGCATCGCCGACCGCCTGCTTGGCAGCCGCGATCTTCTTACCGGTGTCCTTGAACTGTGCCTTCAGTTCCTGCTTGCTCGCAGGTGTGGATGTGAGCTCCTTGAGACTCGGTGGGTCCCCGCTGTGGGTCTTGCCGCTGTGCTTGCGCGGTCCGACCTTCGAACCGGAGGGTCCTCGCCCGGACTTGCCCGTGGGCCTGCCCGGATCCGGGCCGGCACCCGTGCCGTCCTTGTCCCCGGTTCCGCCGGTGGCCGGTGTGTCGCCTCGCCCGCCGCTGGCCCGCGATCCCGGGGGCAGGGTCGCGTCGCCCGGTGCGAGCGGACCGCCCTTGCCGGGAACACCCGGATCGGGAGTGCCGTGTCCGGTCTTCCCGACCGGTTCCACGACCTGTGGGGCCCGGCCGTCGCGACCTCGCTTGCCGCCGCCGGTGATGCGTAGCGTCGGCGCGTCGCCGGACCCGGCCCTGGCCTCCGCACCGGCGGTCGTGGCGTCCGTGATCGCGGCCCGGATCTGGTTCTTGGTGACGCCGAGCTGACGCGCCAGCTCCGCCACGGCGATCGGCTGGTTGCCGCCGTCGGCGATCGCGGTCTGGATGCGCTCCAGCAGTGGGACCTCGGCGGGGGCGTCGGCGTTCGAGGTCGGGTTGCGTCCGGCGGCAGCGGCGACCACGCTCAGCCGCGCGGCCTGCTCGGCGACGGTCCCGGCGAGCTTGCCCGCGTCGTCCGCCTTCCTGGCTGCCTCGGCCTCGAGGGTCCCGGCGTCGGCGGCCTTGCCGGCCGCCGCGTCGGCGTTGCGCTGTGCCTGCTCGGCCGCGGTCCTGAGCTGGGTGGCGGTGCCGCGCTTCGCGGTGGCGGCGTCGGCGGCGGCCTTGGCGGTGGCGGCGGCGCCGCGAGCCGCGGCGGTGGTGAACACCGTCGGGTTCTTCGCGGCCTCGGCAGCCGCGCGGTCGGCGTTACGCTGCGCGTTGCCGGCGAGCCGCTCGGCCTGCGCGGCCTTGTTCTCGGCGACCTTGGCGGTGTCGCGCGCGGTGCGCGCCTCGGCGGCGGTTGCGGCCGCCTCGTCGCGGGCGCGGCTCGCCTTGACCGAGGCCATCTCCGCCGCCCGGCCGGCCTTGTCGGCCTGCTTGGCGAAGGAGGCGGCGGCCGTCGCGGCGCGCTGGGCGTTCACCGTGTCCCGCGCGGCGGAGAGCGCGTCGTTGCGCGCGGCGCGAACCGGGTCGCCGAGGCCGGGCCTGCTGAAGCGGCCACCGGGGGCGTCGGCGAGCTTCGCCGCCCTCGCCGACACGGCGTCGTCCAGGGTGGTCTTCGTCGCCCACGGCTTCTCGCCGATCCGGTTGTAGGCCCCCTGGACACCGGTGCCGGCCGCGATGCCGTAGCGGGAGATCAACCGCGCCGACTCGGCGGTCCTGGCCAGCCCCTGCGCCGAGCGCTCCAGCCCGTTGCTGGTCTTGCGCCACGCCCACGCCGAGTACGCGTTGCCCTGGATGTCGTGCGCGACCGCTCGGAACCCGGTCGACTCCGCGCCGGCTCTGGCCAGCCGCGCCCCGGGTACCGCGAGCGCACGCACCCCGGCAGCACCGGCGCGGACCGGCAGGCCCAGCGCGGTGAACGGCGCGGCCGCGACCCGGACCGGCGCGCCGACGATCTGTGCGGTGGTGCCGAAGCGCGAAGCGGTCAGCCCCCGGCTGTCGGCGCGTTCGAGCAGCGAGGTCCTCTCCAAGGAGGTGACGCCGGGGCGCCCCGCCGCGCTGCGCAGCATCTCGGCCTCCGCGCCGGCGCGGGCGGCCGCGCCCTTGAGCCCACCGTGCACCGGGCCGAGGACCACGAGCGCCGGGGTTCCGATGTCCAGGATGGTGCCGAGCGGGCGGTCGTGCATGGCGCTGCCGATGTCGCCGCCGAGCAATGCGCTCCAACCCCGGTGGGTGGGAAGGCCGACCATGCCGATGGCGAGCGGGTGCTGCTGGACGCCGTAGTCGTCCTTGCTCTGCCCGTCCAACCGGCCCGGTGCGTCGCCCATCAGCTCCTGGGTCGTGTTGTAGCCCTCCATGAAGGCTCCGGAGGCCAGGGCCTCCGGGAAGGTGAACAGCCCGGTGCCGACGCCGACCAGGTCACGCCCGGCGTTGCGCAGCACGTTGTCCGTGCCGTACCCGGCGATCTGGTTGTAGACCTTGTCGGCCTTGTAGCCGATCCAGCCCGCGCCCTCCGCCACGAACCTGAAGAACCCGACGACGCCCTTCGGGTCTTGCTTGTCGAGGAACTTGTCGAGCTCCTTCTGCTGGCCCTTCGGGAGCGAGGAGCGCAGTGCGTCGTAGCTGCCGGCCTCACCGTTGGTCTGGTTGATCCGCTGGAAGAAGTTCTTGATCGCCGCATCGCGGCCCTTTGTGCCCGGCGCGCCGGCGACCAGGCTGATCGCGTCCGGCGCGGTCTGCGGGGTGCTGCCGAGGCGCGCGATGTCCCTCGGCGACATCTTGTCCCCGCCCGGGCTCCACATGGCGGCGATGTTGGACAGCGCGTCGTTGCTGATCTGCGAGCCGTCCTTGTTGACGAACGGGCTGTTGTCCGCCTTGCGCAGCCGGTTCATGTAGTCCCAGCCGTTGGCGGCGCGCATCGCCAGCGCCAGGTCGGCCGAGCCGGTCGACGGCAGCATCATGTCGTGCAGCTTGTTGCTGGCCTTGCGCGGCGCCAGGATCGAGGCGTCGTAGCCGGCGGCGACCGAGTTGCTGAGGTCCAGCAGCTTCTGGTTGGCCGCCGCGTCCGCCTTGCTCTTCGGCTTCGGCAGTGTGTCGACGAACCCGGTCACCGCGTCCAGGTTCTTGCGAGCCAGCGCCATGTCGGAGGCGTACTTACGATCCCCGCCGGCCTTCGCGGCCGCGAGGTCGTAGCCCTGCAGGACGCTCTGCGACTGAGCGAGCTTGTCGCGGAGCGGCTTCTCCTTCTTGTCGAACTTGTCGGCCTTGGCGTCGAGTTCCTTCTGCTTGGCCTTCAACTTGGCCGGGTCGCCGCCCCTGCCGGCGTTGTAGTTGGCGACGGCCTTGTTGAGGGCCTCCTGCTCCTTGTTCAGCTCGTCTCGTTCCGGCGACAGCGCGTCGATCTGGTCCTGCAGGCCGGTGGACACGTCTTGCTGGTGGAGCATGTTGTTCTTGGCGACGTCACGCTGCTTGCTCGTCGGCGCCTTCTTCGGGTCGTACTTGTAGTCCGGGTTGAGCTGGGCGACCAGCTTCGGGTCGCCGGCGAGCCTGCGCTCGATGTCCTCGGTGGAGGCGGTCCGGGTGCTCAGGACGGTCAGGATGTCGCTGTCCGCGCCCTGGGTCGCACCGAGTCGCTTGCGCAGCGTGGGCGACAGCTTGTCGTACTCCTTGACCAGCGCGTCGCGCTCGGCGGGGGTGAGCTTGCCGCTCTTCCTGGCCGCGGCCTTCTGCTTCGCCGTGTTGATGTCGTTGGCGAGCGTCTCGATCTTCTTGTTGCCGACCTCGCTCATCCAGGTGTCGTGCGCCTGGCCGCGGCTGTAGCGGAACACGACCTCGGCGCGGTCGCGCAGCGACGTCGAACCCTGCAGCGGCATCGGGCCGATGAAGCCCTGCTTGCGCTTCTCCTCCTTGTCGCTGTACTTGCCGAAGGCCTTGGTGACGTCCTGGGTCGGGTCGACCCAGTCCAGCCGGTCGCCGGCGGGCGCGGAGCCCGTGCACTTGCCGCTGCAGGACTGGCCGGTGTTGTAGCCGTCGGACTCGGAGTACAGCAGGCTCATCCCGCCGGCGACCTTGTCCTTGCCGTTCTTGCCACCGGGGACGGATTCGGCCTGAATCCAGTGGCCGTAGGCGTCACGGCCGGAGACCTTGCCGTCGCCGGTGGTGAACCCGACCGCGCCGCCGCCGCTTCCGTCGGTGCCGCGCAGGTACTGGACGAACTCGGCGCTGCCCTTCTTGCCCTTGCCCAGGGTCGCCGTCTGGACGTCGGACTTGCCCTTGACGCCCTTCTTGCCACCCCAGGGTGCGCCGGTCCCGGTGCACGAGCCACCGCCGGAGGACACGACGCAGGTGTTGATCCCGCCCTCGCCCCTCTTGGTGGGCATGGTGTGAGAGGCGCTGTCGCAGCCGTTGCAGTTCAGCGTGACGCCTTCGGCGGAGCGGATGGTGCCCGACCCGACGGTCTTGCTGTTGAGGCGGGAGATGCTCATCGAGCCGCCGAGACCCTTGGCGTCGCGGGTCAGGATGTTCGCGTTGCCCTTGTCGAGGGTCAGCTTGTCGCCCTCGGCGGAGGTGAAGTAGCCCTTGCCTTGCAGGGTGTAGCGGCCGGGAGCACCGTCCGCGCCGCGACCGAGCACGGTGCCACCGGTTCCATTGAACTCGACGACGTCGAACTTCTTGGGGTTGTTCGGGCTGGGGGCCTTGTACGTGGCCGGGCCGTGGACCGTGGCATTGAACCGGCCGCCGCTGCTGTTGGCGAAGCTCGCGGAGTTGGTCGGGCTGGAGTTGCTGCGGTAGGTGATCGTCGAGCGGCTGTACCCGTCGTAGAGGTATCCGTTACCGGTGACCGTGCCGTCGGCGTTGCCCTTGTTGTCCTTGCGCAGGCCGACCGACTTGTCGGACGCGCCCTTGTCGGTGATCTTCTTGCCGTTCTTCTCCCGCGTCTGCGCGGCGGTGACCTTGCCGGACTTGGCGTTGTAGTCGGCGGTCTGGCCGTTGCGGGTGACCGGCAGGGTGTTCTTGCCCGAGGTGCACGGGACGACGCACTGGAACGGCTTGCCGTCCTTCTTGCCGTTCTTGGTGAAGTCGACGGTGATCTTGTTGCCGTCCTTGGTGACCTTGACGGTGTCCTTGTTCTTCTCCTTGTCGAGCTGCTTCGTCGAGTCCGTCTTCGGGTCGGCGGGGTCACCGACCCTGCCGCCACGGACCTTCGGGTGGCCGAGAGCGGGGCCGATGTTCACGTAGGTGTTGGTGCCACCGGAGGTGGAGCCGGCGCAGTTGCCCCACGTGCACTTCCCGCCACCCGAACCACCGGGGCCCGGGTTCGCCCACGCGACGACGCCGCAGCCGTTGCCGGCGCTGCCACCGCAGTCCGCGTAGCCGGTGGAGGTCCACTTCCGCTCCGGGGTGTCCGCGTCGGCCGAGGTGATCGCGGTGTTCCGCGCGGCGGCGTGCGAGTGGTAGCTCTTCGAGCAGTGTGCGGCGTTGGAGCAGCCGACCTGGGCGTTGGCCGAGCCGTTGCTCGCGTCGGCGTGGGCGTAGACCCAGCCGCCGCTGGCGCCCATGGTGTTGCCGCCGCCGGAGTCGTGTGCGTAGGCGCGGGCCCAGGAACCGGACGGGTCCGAGGCGTAGTCGGACGCGGTGACGTCCCAGTGGCGGGTGCAGTGTGTGCCCGCGCTGCCGGAGCAGGAGGCGGAGACCTGTGGGGTGCCGCCGGTGTTCTGGGCGGTGGCGGAGGTGGAGGCCCAGCCGCTGCCGAACTTGCCGGACTTGGAACCGGTGGCGTTGCCGTGCGCGCCCGGCGCCGAGGCTCCGCTGTGCGCGCGGTAGCTGTAGCGACAGTTCGAGCCCTTGCTGCCGGAACATCCGGCGGCGGCCATCGCGCCGTTGCCGTTGGTCTGCGCGACCGCGTTGGTGCCGCACCAGCCGCCTCCCGCGCCGCCGCGAGTACCGCAGGCACCGTTGGCCTTCGCCTGGTTACCGGCGTTGGCACTGCTGTCCTTGCTGGACGCGGAGTAGCGGTAGGAGCAGGTCGAGCCCTTGCTGCCCTGGCACACCGCGGTGGCTTGGGCCCCGGCGACGGTCGCCCCCGCCCGGCTGTCCCCGGCGCACTGGCCGTTCGAACCGGCCTTGCAGGCGGTGAGCGAGTGGGCGACGCTGGTCGCCTTGCCCTTCTTCGCCCCGGCGTCAGCCTTCGTGCTGGTGCGGCAGCCGGTGCCGGCGCAGTCACCGGTGACCTCGACGACGCCGGTGGCCGCGAAACCGCTGGTGCCCGACTGGCAGCCGCCGGCCGTGGAGCAGGTGGCAGTGGCGTTGCCGCGTGCCGAGCTGTTCTTGGTCTGCTTCTTGACGCCGGTCGCGGTGGTCTTCGACGAGGTCTTCGTCGCGCAGCCGGCCTTCGAGCCGTTGTCACAGGTCGCGGTGACCGAGGCGTTGGTGGTGGCGAACCGCGACGCCTTGTCGACACCCGGTGCGGTGGCGACCCGGGAGGTGTTGGCGCTGATCCGCGCTTCGCAGCCCTTCGCGGAGCTGCCGTCGCACGCGGTGGAGCCGTTCGCGGTGCTGGTGGTGCCCGCGTCCTTCGGCCCGGAGCCCTTGATCGGGTCGGCCGTGGCGTTGCCGGTGAGCGTGCCGGTGCAGCCTGCCTCCGGGCAGACGATCTGCGAGTTGGTCTGGCCGGTGCCGGCCACACCCGGCACGTTCTTCGCGTTCTTCTTGCTGCTCGTGGGCTGGCCGGTGTCGCGGCTCAGCATCGCGGTCGCGTCACTGGCTGCGGCGCAGCCGTTCGCGGCAGCGGTGCAGGTGGCGCCGGTGTGTGACTTGCCGGGGACCCCTGAGGTGTCGCCGGTGGTCTTGGCGGTGCAGTCGGTGCTCGCGCACTGCGCGGTGGTGTCGGACTGCGCCAGGGTCGCCGGGGCGTTCTTGACCGGAGCCTTGGCTGCCTTGGCGGCGGCGGTCGCGGCCTTCTTCGCGGCGGCGGCGGTCTTCGCCGCGTCGGTGGCCGCCTTCTTGTCCTTGGCCGTCGCGCCGGGCGCGGCAGCGGTCTGCTTCGCCTTGTCGGCGGCCTGCTGGGCCTGGGTGGCCTGCTCGGCTGCCTGCTTGGCGGTGTCGGTGTTCTGCTCGGTGATGATGTCCGCGACGACCTGGCCGGAACCGCTGGTCGAGATGGACTGGCCGTTGCACGCGGAGTCGCCCGCGGTGCAGCTGCCGGAGGAGGTCGCGCCGCCGGCCGGGGGACCGCGCGATCCGGTGCCGCCCGCGACGTGGTTCGTGCCGTCGCCGCCGTTCGTGGAGCTGCGTGCGGTTCCGGTGCAGGCGTCGCCGTTGCCGGCGCAGTCGAGCGTGGCCGATGCGCTGGACCAGCTGGACGCGCCGGGCACGGTGGCCGCGCCGTTCGCCGCGGACGAGCCGGGGGCGGTCGGGGCCGGGGGAGTGGCCGGCTGCTGCTGGCCCTGGCCCTGCTTGGCCGGGTCCTGCTTCTGGTCCTGCTTGGCCTGGCCCTGGGCGTCGGTCTCGGTCTGGGTCTGGGTGACGGTGGCGTTGTCCGTGGACTTGGCCTTCATGATCGGGGCGATGCTGGAGGCGTCCGGTCCGGTGGAGGAACCGGAGTTGGTGACCGCCTGGCAGCTGCCGTTCGACACACCCTCGCAGCTGCCGGTGCCCTGGGAACCCCGGGTGTTGGCCGAGACGCTCGGGTTGGTGCCGGTGGCGGCGGAGGTGACCTTGCCGGTGCAGGTGGCCTGACCCTCACAGGACAGGACCGCGCCGGAGGTGGATGCGGCCGACGGTCCGGCGACGAGGCGCTTGGCGTTCAGGGCCTTGTCACCGGCCAGGTCCTGAGCGGCGCCGGAACCGGTGGAGGCGACGGACTTGGACGCGACCTGGCAGGTGCCGTTGGCGCCGGTGCAAGACGCCGTGCCGGTGGAGGTGCGGGCCTTGCCGCCGTTGACCGCTCCGTCGAACGCCGAGGAGCTGGTGTGGACGGTGCCCGAGCAGTTCGCGCTCTGGCAGTCGATGCTGGCGGTCGAGGTGGAGGAGCTGCTCGGGCCGCTGGTGGGCTGGCCCTTGAGCGGCTTGCCGTTGGCGTCGACCTTGACGAAGTCCGGCGCGGAGGAGCCGTCGGAGGTGGAGCGGCCTTCGCAGCCGCCGCCCTTGACGGTGCAGTCGGCGCTGGAGGAGGTGCCGCGCCACTTGGCGGAGACCGCTGTGTCCAGCGCGGAGGTGCCGGCGGTGGCCTTGCCGCCGCACTGGGTGGAGTCGTCGCAGCTGACCTGGGAGTCGGCGTGGGACGTGGCGACCGGGCCGGTCACGGCCTTGACCCCGGGCGGCAGGTTCGTGTTGCTGCTGGCGTCACGGTCGGAGACCTGGGTGTTGCTCACCGAGGTGCAGCCCCCGCCGGCGCCGTGCGCGGAGCAGGCGGTGTTGCCCTTGGACGCCCGGGTGCCCTTGATGTCGCCGGAGGCCGAGCCGGTGGTGACCGAGGTGCTGGTGCCCTTGCAGGCGGCGGTGGCGCAGTCGATCCGGGAACGAGTGTCGCTGGAGGCGGTCAGGCTGACCTTCTCCGGGGTGGTCTTGGCGGGGGTGACCTTGCCGGTGAACCAGTCGGTGCTCTCCGGCGTGGTCACCGCCGGGGTGACGTCCATGCCGGTGCGCGAGGTCGACTCGGAGGTGCAGCCACCGGAGGTGACGGTGCACTTGTCGGTACCGGTCGTGGTGCGGGTCGCGCGCTTCGCACCGACGGTCGCGGTGATCGAGGCCTTCGTGGTGGTCGACGCACCACCGGTGCAGGTGCCCGCACCCTCGAGGCAGCCCACGGTGGCCTTCGCCTCGGGGCGGCCGTCCGACGGAGCCTTGCGGGCCGGGGCCTGCTCGGTGTCGTCGGAGCCGAACCAGCCGGCGAACGAACCGGAGTCGCTCTGCTGCTCGTCGTCGGAGCCGTTGTCGACTCCGGTCATGGTCGAGGTGGTGCAGCCGCCGCTCTTGGCGGCACAGTGCGCGACCGAGGTGGCGCGGCTGGAGGCGATGTCGGCTGCGACCTTCTTCGCGGTCGCGGCGGCCGTCTTCTTCTCGGCGGCGGTCTTCGCGGTCTTCTGCGCGTCCTTGGCGACCGCTGCGGCCTTCGCGGCGTCGGCCTTCTGCTGGGCCGGAGTGACCGAGTCGTCGCGGGCGCCGGTGGAGTGGTTGTCACACGTGCCGGTCGCGGACTGGCAGTCAGCGGTGGCCTTCTCCGCGTCCGCCCTGGTGGCCAGCGCGCAGTCCTTCGTGCAGCTCGCGTCCGCGGTCTGGGCCGGGGTCTTCTTGCCCGGGACCGGCTTGCCCGGCGTGGTGCTGGTCGCGGCGCAGCCGTTCGCGGACTGGCAGGTGGTCTTGGCCTTCTTCGCGTCAGCGGTGGCACCGACCAGGCTGTCACCGGGGCCGCTCTTGGTGGTGGCCTTCTGCTTGCCGACGGTGGCGGCGGTGGCACAGCCCTTGGTGGTGCAGCTTCCAGCGGCGGTGTTCTTGCCGGAACCCGAGTTCGTGGAGCAGCCGGAGACACCGTTCAGACCGGCGCAGGTGTCCTCACTGCGCTTACCCGTCTTGGCGTCGACCGAGGCGGTCTCACACGAGGTGAACGCGCCGCTCGAGCCGCAGGCCGCGCCCACACCGCCCTTACCGGTCTTGGCGTTGACGTCCTGGTCGTGCCCGGTGGCCTCGGCGAGCTGGCCGGTCTGTGCGTAGACCGTGTCCTGCTGCTTCTGGTACGCGGCGAGGTTCTTGTTGTAGGTCGCCTTCGACAGTTTCCCGGCGGCGACCTGCTTCTTCTGTGCGTCCAGGCTCTTCTGCGTCGCGGTCAACTTCTGCTGACCCGACACCACGTCGTTGATCAGCTTGTTGTCGTCCGGCGACAGTTCCTTCGCCTGCCCGTCCACCTTCTTGACCAGGGCTGCCTGGGTCTTCTGGTGAGCGGTGTACGTCTTCTTGTCCAGCTTCCCGGCGGCGAGGAGCTTCTTCTCCGCCGCGAGCTTCGCTGCGCCCTGCTGAACCTTCACCCGGCCGTTGAGGACCTCGTCGGTGGCCTTGGTCGTGTCGACCGAGTCACCCGAGGAGCTGTCGCTGCCCCACCAACCGGCATTGCTGACGTTGCTGTTGTTGCTGGTCGAGTTGTCGAGCAGCTCCGGGGGGCCGCGAGAGCCCAGCCCGGTGAGTTCCTTCGACGAGATGTTCTGCTGCTGGTCGCCGCACCCGGAGGCGCTGACACAGCCGGCCTGGTTCGCCTGCTGGTCCGCCGCCGTGCCCTTCACGGAGCCGTTGCCGCCGGCGAGCTGAGTGCCCGAGCCGTTGTCCAGGCTCGTGCCGTCGCCCTGGCTGCGTTGCAGCGGAGGCATACCGGAGAGGCCGGCGTTGTTCGTCGCGTTGTTCGCGGCGGCCTGGCGCGCGGTGTCCAGCGCGGTACGGACCGTGTCTGCGACCTTGGACAGCGCCCCGCGCACCTGCTGCCCGGCCTTCTTGCCGCCGAACTCGGTGACCAGGTTGCTGGCCAGGTCCACGGCGCCGGACAGAATCTTCTCGGTCCGCTGGTCGGCCGAGGCCAACTGCTGGCGCACCTGGGCGGCGGCCTGCTTGCGGGCCTGCGCGGTCTGGCTGTTCGTCAGCTGCGTGTCCTGCTCGGCGTCACCAGCGCTGACCCCCTGGCCCTCGGCCAGTCCGGCCTGAGAGAGCTTGCTCGACAACCGCGAGCGCACCGCGTCGGAGACGCGTGCACCGGCGCCCTGCTCGGCCCGCGAGATCAGCTGGGCGAGGTCGGAGTTCTTGCCGGTCAGGTTCTTCGCCAGCCCCGACGGGTCGCCGGTGGCCTGGGAGACGAGCTTCGACAGGTCACCGTGCCTACCCGCGAGCTGAGTGGCGAGGCCGGTGGCGTCACCGGTGATCCGCGAGACCAGATTGGCCAGGTCACCGTTCTTGCCGGCGGCCGCGATGGCGTTGCCCGTGGTCTGCGAGATGAGTGTGGCGAGCTCGCCGTTCTTGTCGGTGAGCAGCGCGGGGTTCTTGCCGGCCTGGGTGATCAGGTTCGCCAGCTTGTCGTTCTTGTCGGTGAACTGGGTGGCGCTGTTCGTGGCCTGGCTGATGAGCTTGGCGAGGTCGCCGCCCTTGGCGGTGGCGAGTTGCTTGGCCAGCTTGGGGTTCTGGGAAG
>NZ_AUBB01000066.1 GCF_000429025.1 Actinospineispora spinosispora DSM 44797 | reverse complement strand
GTCAGATCCGGAACCGCGTCGAAGGTGACCTCCACCTTCTGGTTCGGCTGCACCTTCGCCGCGTCCGACTCCTCGAACGGAACAACAACCTGGAACGTGGAAAGGTTGTTCAGCGAGATGAACGCGCCACCACCCGGGCGGGTGGCCGACAGACCCGACGACGCGTTACCCGACGCATCCGACGTCGCCGCCGCACCCACACCGGGAATCGCGGCGGCAGAACCCGGCGCCAACGCCGAGGTGTTGCCGTTCGACGTGCTGGCCATGTACTCGCCGACCGTACCGGTGATCGTCGAGACCGTACCGCCGACCGGCGCGTACAACAGGGTGTTGTCCACATCCCGCTGCGCCGCCGCAACATCCGCCTGAGCCGACGCAACCGAAGCCGCTGCCGCCGCGATCAGCGACGGACGGTCAGAGTTGTTGATGTCGGCGGTGTTCTCGGCACCGATCTTGGTCTGCTGTGCAGCCTCACGGCTGAGCTGAGCGTTGGCGATAGCCAGGTCGCCCTGCTTCTTGGCCGTCTTATAGGTGGCGCGGGCTTGCACGTACGTGTTCTTCGCGGCGTTGTACGCGCTCACGTCATCAGCGGTGCAAGCTCCAACAGCGCCGCCAACAGAGTCCAGGAGACCGCCCGAGCCCGAAGTCGAACTAGCCGCCGAGTCAGCGCCCGTTGAGCTAGTCGCGTCACTCATCGGGTCATCGGTTGCGCTATCCGGATCCTCAGACACCGCTGCCGATGGGGTGCTGCCGTTCGGACACTTGCTCTCATACGTCTCGCGGGCCGCGTTGAACGTCTTCGCCGCGATCCTGTAGGTCTTGCGAGCCTGATCAAGTTGCTTATGAGTCAGGTCGACGGTCTTGTCGTAGACCTTCTGCGCCTTGTCGTAGACCACCTGGGCCTGGTCAGCGGCACGCTGAGTGCCGTCGGCCAGGGGGCTGTTGGTCGCCTTGTCCAGGTTGGCCTGGGCGCCGTCCAGCGTGGCCTTCTGCTTGGCGAGGGTCTGCTGGAAGCCGAAGTCGTCCTCACGGGCCAGCAGCTGGCCCGGCTTGACGACATCGCCAACCCGGACGTTGAGCTCGACCAGCTTGGAACCCTTCGAGAAGCCCAGGTTCTGTGAGGTCACCGGCGCGAGCGCACCGGATGCCGACACCATGTTGGCCACCGTGCCGCGTTGCACCTTCGCGGTCGGAGGGGCGGTCGTCGGCGAGCCACAGGCCGACACCCCCGCAACCAAGAGTGCAAGCGACACCGCGGCGGCCACCCGCACCCCCGGGCCGCCACGGACTGTCGTCCGAGTCATGAACTTCCTGCCTTTCGCGTGGGGAGCAGAACAACGCTGTTCCGCGAACATTGGGGAGCGATGTGGTGGGTCATTGGTATCGAAGCGCCTCGATCGGTTGGAGCCTCGATGCTCGGCGTGCCGGGTAGCCCCCCGCGACAACACCGATGAGCAGACTCACTCCGAACGCGATGATGATCGCCCAGGGTGAGACTTCTGGCGGACTGAAGTTCGGGACCGCCTGGGGAAGGATGATGGCGGCGGCGACCGTGACGCCGACGCCAATGATGATGCCCATCAGACCGCCAAGTCCGGCGAGCATCGTCGACTCGATCAGGAATTGCTTCATGATCGCACTGCGCCTGGCCCCGATCGCCTTGCGGATTCCGATTTCCCGGGTCCGTTCGGTGACCGAGACCAGCATGATGTTCGCGACCCCGATTGCGCCGACGATGAGCGAGATGCCCGCGACGGCCACGGTGAACAGGGTCAGGAACGTCAGGAACTGGTTGGCCTGGTCCAGCAGGTTCCCCAGCGCGGTGACGTTGAAGTCACGCTTGCCGGGGTCCTTGATGAGGTGCCGCTGGTCCATCACTTTGTTGATCTCTTCGACCGCCGCGCCCACCTGGTCGGCGCTCGCTGCCTTCACCACCATTTGCGTGATGTTGTCGCCACCGCCCAGCAGGAAGGACCGGGCGGTGTCCAGCGGCATGTAGGCGATGTTGTCGTTGCTGCCGTCCGACTTCAGGACACCGAGGACCTTGAAGTTGGAACGGCCGATCCGGACGGTCTTGCCGACAGCCGACTCGTTGTCACCGCCGAACAGGTTGGTCACCGCGTTCGGGCCGAGCAGTACGACCCTCGCGTTGGACTTCTCCTGCTGGGTGGTGAAGTTCGCGCCGGTGACGATGTCGCGGTTGTTGACCGTCAGGTAGTCGGCGGTCGAGCCCGTGACGTCGGCGCGGAACTGGGCCTGGTTGTAGTTGATCAGGCCGGTGCCCTGGGCGACCGGCGTGACGCTGGCGATGTCCGGCGCCTGGTTCGGGTTGCTCAGCGCGGAGATGTCGCCGTCCTTGAGGTCCCGCGCGGCGCCGCCGCCGGGGACCGCGCCCTGGGACTTCGCCACGATGATCGTGGTGCCCAGCGCGCCGAAGGACTTGTTGAAGCCGGTCTTCATGCCGTCGCCGAGGCCGACCAGCACGATCACGGCGGACACGCCGATCACGATGCCGAGCGTGGTCAGCGCCGAACGCAGCCGATTGGACCGGAGGCTGCGCAGCGCGATCTGGAGTGCTTCGGTGAAGTTCACTCGATCACCGTCCGGTTCTCCGGAGCGCGATCACTGATGACCTGGCCGTCGCGCAGCGTGATGATCCGCTTGGCGAAGTTCGCGACCTCGTCCTCGTGCGTGATCAGCACGACCGTGCGGCCGCTGTCGTTCAGCTCGACCAGCAGCTTCATGATCTCGTTGGTCGAGTGGCTGTCCAGGTTTCCGGTCGGCTCGTCGGCCAGGATCATCACCGGGTCGGTGACGATGGCCCGAGCGATCGCGACACGCTGCTGCTGACCACCGGACAGCTCGGAGGGCATGTGCTTGGCACGGTTGCCCAACCCAACCTTTTCCAGGGCCCACGTCGCCTTGGAACGACGGTCGCCGATACCGGCGTAGACCATCGGCAGCTCGACGTTGCGGACGGCGCTGGTGCGCGGGATCAGGTTGAAGGACTGGAAGACGAAACCGATCTTGCGGTTACGAATCTCGGCTAGCTCGTTGTCGCTCAGGGTGCCGACATCGATTCCGTCGAGCTTGTAGATGCCGTCGGTCGGGATGTCGAGACAGCCGAGGACGTTCATCATCGTGCTCTTGCCGGAACCGGACGGGCCCATGATCGCGACTAAGTCGCCAGTCTCGATACGAAGACTGACGTTGTTCAGGGCGCGGAGTTCCACCTCGCCCATCTGGTAAATCTTGGTGACGCTCTCGAGCTCGATCATGTTCCCCCCGGGTGCGGGCTGTTTCCGCACCCAGCTTCTCAAGAAGCGCCGCCTGCGCGGCACGTCAATTCGACCCAAATGGCTAGCTAAACGAACTACCTAGCTAAACGACCTTGGTCGAATGGGGTTACGAGCTGGGGCACACGTCACTGAGTAGAGGCTAACTTCGACCTCCGACGTGGCAGATAAGTGCACTCAGTTACCGAAGATCTTCGGCAAGGTGCCCTTCCATGCGTCTTCCATCGTCGAGAGTTCAAGAGTGTTAACACCCGACAGGATGACTCCACGACTACCCTCGGTGACCGCCCCGAGGTCGGTATAGCTGATACCCGACTCAGCCAGTCGGCGGGTGACGTCCCCGACCGCGTCGGGGCGCACCGTGACCAGCACTCTTGCTGAGGATTCGGAGAATAGCGCGACGAACGGGTCCTGTCCCGCCGGGAGTGTGATCTCCGCCCCAAGGCCGGAGATCACGGCGGACTCGACGAGCGTCTGAGCCAGTCCACCCTCGGACAGGTCGTGCGCGCCCGTCACCCGTCCGGTGGGGGCCTCCCCCGCCAAGAACGTCGCCAGTGCACGCTCAGCGACCAGGTCGACGCGGGGCGGCCGGCCACCCAGATGGCCGTGCACGACGTTTGCCCATTCGCTGCCGTCGAGCTCCTCGCGGGTCTCGCCGAGCAGCAGCACGCGGTCACCGACGGCACCGAAGCCGGTGCGGATCCGGTCGGTCACGTCGTCGATCACGCCGAGGATGCCGATGACCGGTGTCGGGTGGATCGCGGTGGCGCCGGTCTGGTTGTAGAAACTGACGTTTCCGCCGGTCACCGGGATGCCGAGGGTCGCGCAGCCGTCCGCGATGCCGTGCACGGCCTGCTCGAACTGCCACATCACGCCCGGGTCCTCCGGCGAGCCGAAGTTGAGGCAGTCGGTCACCGCGACCGGGGTCGCGCCGCTGACCGCGACGTTGCGGAACGCCTCGGCCAGTGCCAGCTGGGCGCCGGTGTACGGGTCGAGCGCGCAGAACCGGGCGTTGCAGTCGGTGGACACCGCGATGCCCCGGCCACCCTCGACGCCGTCGGTCTCGACGATGCGGACCATGCCGGAGTCCGACGGCTGCGCGGAGACGGTGTTGCCGCGTACGTAACGGTCGTACTGGTCGGTCACCCAGGCGCGGCTGCACAGGTTCGGACTGGCCGCCATGGTCAGGATCAGCTCGCGCAGCTCCTCCGGCCCGCTCGGGCGGGCGAGGGTCTTGGTGCCGTCCGCGACGAGCGTGTCCTGGCTGTCCGGGCGCGCGATCGGGCGGTTGTACACCGGGCCCTCGTGCGCCACGGTGCGTGGCGGAACGTCCACGACGGTCTCGCCCTGCCACGTGATGACCAGCCGGTCGCCTTCGGTGACCTCCCCGATCACCGTCGATAGAGTGTCCCACTTCGCGCAGACGCGCATGAACTCGTCGACGTTCTCCGGGGTCACGACCGCACACATGCGTTCCTGAGATTCGCTGGAGAGAATCTCCGCCGGAGTCATGTTCCTCGCACGCAGCGGGACCGAATCCAGGTCGATGTGCATGCCGCCGTCACCGGCGCTGGCGAGCTCGGACGTGGCGCAGGAAAGACCCGCGCCGCCCAGGTCCTGAATGCCGACGACCAGTCCGGCGCGGAACAGCTCCAGACAGCATTCGATCAGGACTTTTTCGGTGAACGGGTCGCCCACCTGGACCGAGGGCAGCTTCTTGCGGCCGCCGCCGGACTCGTCACCGGAGAAGGTCTCGCTGGCGAGCACGGACACGCCACCGATGCCGTCGAGGCCGGTGCGCGCGCCGAACAGAATGATCTTGTTGCCGGTGCCGGAAGCGTGCGCGAGGTGCAGGTCCTCAGTTTTCAGCACACCCACGCACAGCGCGTTGACCAGCGGGTTACCCGCGTAGACCTGATCGAAGACGACCTCGCCGCCGATGTTCGGCAGGCCGAGACAGTTGCCGTAGAAACTAATTCCGGATACCACTCCGGGCAGCACGCGCGCGGTGTCCTCGGCGTCCGCCGGGCCGAACCGCAACGGGTCCGCAACCGCGATCGGGCGGGCGCCCATCGCCATGATGTCGCGCACGATGCCGCCGACACCGGTCGCCGCGCCCTGGTGCGGCTCGACGTAGGACGGGTGGTTGTGCGACTCGACCTTGAACGTGACCGCCCAGCCGTCGCCGATGTCGACGACACCGGCGTTCTCACCGATGCCGGCCAGCATCTTCGACTGCATCTCCGGCGTGGTCGTCTCACCGAAGTAGCGCAGATGCACCTTGGAGGACTTGTAGGAGCAGTGCTCGCTCCACATGACGCTGTACATCGCCAGCTCGGCGTCGGTCGGCCTGCGCCCGAGGATGCCCCGGATGCGCTCGTACTCCTCGGGCCGCAACCCCAGCTCCGCGTAGGGCTGGGTCTGATCAGGAGTCTTCGCGGCCAGCGCGACGCTGTCGATCACACCCCCCAGGATACGTGCCCCCTCGTGAGTGGTGAGGCCGTCTACCCCGAAGGGGCGCCGCAGGCGTAGCCGGTCTACGCACTCACGACAGCTTTACCGTCGTGAGTGCGTAGACCGGCTATAGGCGGCCTCAACACTCACGAGGGGACCCCGAGGCCGTGCAACTTCTTGGCGGTCCGGACCACGGCTCACACCCGACTCCAACGGCCTCGCTACTCACGAGGGGTTGCCCCTACTGGAAGCGCAGGGCCTCGATCGGCTGCAGACGGGCGGCGCGGAACGCCGGGTACCCGCCGGCGATCAGGCCGATCATCAGACTGACGATGAACGCCACCGCGATCGCCGGGATCGACACCTGCGGCGGCCCGAAGTCCTGCGTCAGCTTCGGGATGATCGCGGCACCGGCCAGCACGATGCCGACGCCGAACGCGATCCCCACCATCCCGCCGAGCCCGGCCAGCACGGTCGACTCGATCAGGAACTGCTTCAGGATCGTGCTGCGTCTGGCCCCGATCGCCTTGCGGATCCCGATCTCCCTGGTCCGCTCGGTCACCGACACCAGCATGATGTTCGCGACACCGATCGCGCCGACCAGCAACGAGATACCGGCGACCGCCACGATGAACATCGTCATGAAGCCCATGAACTGGTTGATCTGGTCCAGCTGGTTCTGCAGCGCGGTGACCTTGAAGTCTTCCTTGGCCGGATCCGAGATGTTGTGCCGTTCGGACAGGATCTTCGTGATCTGGTCGACCGCCGCCGGCACGTCCTGCACCGACTTGGCCTTCGCCGCGGCGCCGGTGATCGTGTCGGTGCCGCCCAACAGGTAGGCACGTGCCGTGGTGAGCGGCATGAGCGCGGCGTCGTCGGAGTTTCCGTCGGACTTCAACGTGCCGACGACCTTGAAGTTGTTCCGGCCGATGCGCACCGTCTGGCCGAGCGCCGCCATCGGGTCGCCACCGAAGAGGTTCGTCACCACCTCCGGGCCGAGCAGCGTCACCTGGGCGCGCTTCTTGTAGTCCTCCTCGGTGAACATCGCACCGGAGGTCAGCTCACGGTTGCTCACCGACAGGTAGTCGACGGTGGAACCGGTGACCGTGGACTTGAACTGCGTGCCAGGGCCGTGCTGGACGATCCCGGTGCCGGTCAGCTGCGGGATCACCGAACCGATCGCCGGCGCTTTGCGCAGCGCCTCGATGTCACCGTCCTTCAGGTCCTTGGGCGCGCCGCCACCGGGCACCGACCCCTCGACCTTCGTCACGATGACCGCGGTGGCCAGCGCGCCGAAGGTCTTGCTGAAGCCGGCCTTCATCCCGTCGCCGAGCCCGACCAGGACGATCACCGCCGTCACGCCGATCACGATGCCCACCGTGGTCAGCGCCGATCGCAGTTTGTTGGCCCGCAGGCTGCGCCCCGCGATGGTGAGCGTCTCTTTCAGATTCATCGGGTGTGTCCATCCTGGTCGTCCGCGCGTCAAGCATCGCTGAGAGCGGTCGGCGAGCGCACGTGTATTACCACCAAACTACGTGGGCACATAGTCCCAAGGTGTTGGATCGTTACCTGGGCATTCACCGAAGTGGGCCACGCCTCAAGATGGGTGCATGGTCGGACACATCGTGTGGGACTGGAACGGCACGCTGCTCGACGACGGGGACGTCGTCTACCGGGCGTCCTGCGAGCTGTTTCAGGCTCGTGGGCTACCCCCGGTCACGCTGTCGCAGTACCGCGCGGCGTACACGCGGCCGATCAGCGAGTTCTACCGGCGGCTGTGGGGGATGTCGTTCTCCGACACCGAGCTCGAGGCCATGAACGACGGGTTCCACGAGGCCTACCAGCGCGCGCTGCGGGACGCGCCCCTGGCCACGGGCGCGGCCGAGGTCCTCTCCGGATGGCGGGCCCTCGGCGGCACGCAGTCGCTGCTGTCGATGTTCCGCCACGACCGGCTGCTGCCGCTGGTCTCGTCGCACGGGATCGCGTCGGAGTTCGTCCGGATCGACGGGCTCCTCGGCGCGGGTGGTGGCCAGAAGCAGGTCCATCTGGAGAAGCACCTGGCGGCTCTCGGTCTCACCGGCCCCGAGGTGCTGCTCGTCGGCGACAGCCTGGACGACGCCGCGGCCGCAACCGCTGTCGGAGCCGCATGCGTCCTGTACAACGGCGGCGCCCACGAGCGGTCGGCTCTGGAGGCAACCGGCCTCCCGGTGGTGGACCACCTCGCGGACTGTTCTGTTGGGCCTGTTCCGCGCGATATTTTTCTGTGACCACCCCGGCTCGCGTAAACGCTCGCTGGGGTACTCCCAGAAAAAAGGCTCGAGGACTCGCCCAACCGCGCGCTTGGGGGAACCCCAAGTGCCGCCCTGTTAGCTGGGTGGGTGGTCGCTGACATTCACTGCCCGGCCTTCGCCGGAACTCCTTCGGAGACTCGCGGAGCCAACTTTCAAGACGCATGAGCACCCGCAGCCGGATACGGGACCCGTGAGTGTTTTGGGTTGCCCTGGCAGCCCAAAACACTCACGGGTCCTTGCTTGCACCGGGAATGTGGCGAGGCACGGTGCGCGGGTGGCCCCGCAGAGGCGCCCGGAGGGGTTCCGCCGCAGGCTGGTAGTGCATGAGGGGCGGCTCCCAGGGGGACCACAAGCGCGCGCGTCGCCGAAGGCGACATTTTTCCGAGTGGGCCCCTCAGCCCGAAGGGTTGAGGGGCCCGCGAGAAAAAAACCCAGGCAGCGGGCCCGCCAGGGCCCGCCGCCTGGATCGTTCCCGGTCGGCCCGGAGGGCCTTCCGGGAACGATGGCGCGCGAGAACAGGCAATCAGGACGGCAGGCGGACCACTGACACGAAGAAGTGGTCGATCTGGCGGATCGCGGCGATGAAGCCGTCCAGGTCCACCGGTTTCGTCACGAAGGCGTTGGCGTGCAGCTGGTAGCTGCGCAGGACGTCCTCGTCCGCCGCCGACGTCGTCAGTACCACCACCGGGATGTGCGCCAGAGCCGCGTCCGACTTGATCTCGCCCAGTACCTCTCGCCCGTCCCGGCCGGGCAGGTTCAGGTCCAGCAGCACCAGGTCAGGGGTGGGGGCATCGGTGTAGGGCGGCTCGCGGCGCAGGTAGGCGAGCGCGTTGTTGCCGTCGTTCACCACGTCGAGACGGTTGTGCAGGTACTCCTCGAACGCCTCTCGGGTCAGGACCACGTCGCCCTCGTCGTCCTCGATCAGCAAGACCTTGATCGCCCTCGGCTTAGGAGGAGAGGTCTTGGTCATGGTGTGCGCTCCTGATCGCTACTGGGCTCGTCGATGCTGCGTTCGGTGTGGGGTTCGATGCTGGGTTCGATGCTGGGCAGAGTGAACCTGATGGTCGTTCCGTCCGTCCGTTCGGTGTCCAGCCAGATCCTTCCGCCGTGGAACTCGACGATCCGTTTGGCGAGTGCCAGCCCGATGCCCGTGCCGGGGTAGTCACCCTTTCCGTGCAACCTCTGGAATAGCACAAACACCTTGTCCTGAAACTCGGGTTTGATGCCGATGCCGTTGTCCCGCACGCTGATCTGCCAGCCGAACCGGTCCGGGACCGCGTCGACGACCACCTCGGCCGGCACGTCCGGGCGGCGGAACTTCACCGCGTTGCCGATGAGGTTCATCAGCAGTGGACGGAGCAGGACCGGGTCGCCGTGGACCGTGGGTAGCGTACCGATCACGATGCGTGCGCCGGCCTCTTCCCTCGCCAGCTCCAGCTCGCCGACGGCGGCCTCGGCCACCTCCTGGAGCGACACGTCGGTCAGCGCCCGGTCGGAACGGCCCACCCTGGAGAACGCCAGCAACTCGCTGATCAGCTGCTGCATCCGCTGGGCGCCGTCCACCGCGAACTCGATGTACTGGTCGGCCCGGTCGTCCAGCTGGCCGGCGTAGCGGCGCTGCAGCAGCTGCACGAATCCGGCGACTTTGCGCAACGGCTCCTGCAGGTCGTGCGAGGCGACGTAGGCGAACTGTTCCAGGTCGCGGTTGGAGCGCATCAGGTCGACGGCCTGGCTCTGCAGTTCCTCCTGGGTGGCGCGCAGCTGGGCCTGGCTCGCCGCCAGCGAGCTCAATTCGCTGACGATCCGGCTGCGCATGCGTTCCACGTCGGCGGCGACGTCGGCCAGCTCCGGCGGACCGGCGGGAACGCTGACCTCGTGGCTGTGGTCGCCGTCGGCGACCATGCGGGAGTCGGCGGCCAGCCTGACGATCGGACGGATCACCCAGCGACGCAGCAGCAGGATCGTCAGCGTGCCGGCGGTCGCGGCGAACAGGCCGCCGCCGATCAGCACCAGGAACTCGACGTCACGCGAGCGGCGCAGCCGGGCCACCACGTCTTCCCGGTGCGCATCCAGGGTGTTGACCAGCTGTTTCGCCGATTCGAGCGCGACGCTGAAGCTCTGCTCCTCGATCAGGTAGATCGGGTCCCCGGCCGGTCTGGGGCCCTGCGTGGCGCTGGCGTTCAGCAGCGGATCGGCGCCGTGCGCGCGCCAGGTCTGGATGTCGCCGAGCAGCCGCCGCATCTGGTCGGTGGCGGTCGTGTCGTCCTCCACCAGCACCTCGCGCAACGCGGCGACGTCGACGTCCTGGCGGGCCCGCGCCTGCTCGTACGCCGAGCGCTGCGCGGGGCTCCCGGTCAGCGCGAAGCCACGCACCGCGTTCTGCTCCTCGACCAGCGTGGTCAGGATCTCGGCCGCGGTCCGGCGGGCGGGGCTGGCGTGATCGAGCAGCTCGTCGACGGCCGCCGCGTTGCTCCCGGTGACCGGGAACAGCGCCAGCAGGGCCGCCAGCACCCCCACCGCACCGGCGCCGACCAGCAGCGACGCGCGCCGGGTCAGGGTGAGATCAGCCAGGAACATCAGGTGGCGCCGGTCAGCAACAGGATGGCCACGTCGTCGACCAGCGGGCCGCCGTTGAGTTCTTCGGCGTGCTCGACCAGCCGACCGGCGAGACTGGCCAGGTCACTGTCGCGGTGACGCTCCAGCAACGACAGCAACCCGTCGGTCCACAGCCGGTCCCCCGGGTCGGTGTCCCCGAACCCGCCGCTGTGGCCCTCGATCAGACCGTCGCTGTACATCATCAGCTCCCAGCCGTCCGGGAGCTCGCTGGTCACCGCGGGCCACTCGGCGTCCGGCAACACCCCCAGCGGAGGTCCGAGGCGATAGTCGAGCTCCACCGGGCCCGGCGCGCGCAGGACCGGTGGCGGATGGCCGGCCACCCGGAGCCGGGCCTGCGTCCGGCCGAGCACGGCGCCCTCCTCCTCCCCGGTGTCCTCGCCGAACAGCGCGACCGTGCACACCGTGGTGAACAGCGCGCTGGTGTGCTTCTCGCTGTTGAACACCATCTGCAACGCCGGCAGCACCTCCGGCTCGCCGACCCCGCTGAGCACCAACGCCCGCCAGGACACCCGCAGCAGCGCACCCAGCGCCGCCTCGTCAGGGCCGTGGCCACTGACGTCACCGACGATCGCGTGCACCGAACCGTCCGGGCAGCGCAGCGCGTCGTAGAAGTCGCCACCGAGGACCGAGCTGCGCCGTCCGGGGCGGTAGAACCGGTGCGCGGCGACGAAACTGCCGTCCAACAGCAACCGGGGCAGCAGTCCGCGCTCGACGCGCGCCGACGCGGCCTGTTCGAGCTGGGCCGCGCGCAGCCGGACCGCGTTGCGTTCCGCGCGGCGCCGCTCCACCGAGTAGCGCACCGAGCGGGTCAGCAGCTGGCCGTCCACCGCGCCCTTGATCAGGTAGTCCTGCGCGCCCTCGGCCATCGCGGCCGCACCCGTCGCCTCGTCGTCCAGGCCGGTGAGCACGCAGATCGCGCAGTTCTCCGGCGCCTTCGCGCGCAGGGTGCGCAGGCCGTCGAGCCGGTCCGGGTTCTTGTTGTGATCCGGCAGCTGCAGATCGAGCAGGACACAGTCGACGGTGGCGAGACCGACCTCAATGGCTTCGGCGACGGTGGCCGCGACGGTCAGCTCGATCGGCGAGGACACCTCGGCGAGCAGCTCACGGACCAGGAAGACGTCACCGGGGTCGTCCTCGACCAGCAGGACCCGCGGACCAGCCACGACCACCTCCTTAAGTCCGAGTGCGCGGATTCTAGAACCCACACCGCCGGACTCGATCAGGACGCGACGAGCTGACCCACCAGCGACGTGAAGATACCGAGACCCTCGGCCGATGGCCCGGTAGCCGCGTCGATCGCATGCTCCGGGTGCGGCATGAGACCGACGATCCGGCCGTTCGCCGAGGACACCCCGGCGATGTCGCGGCTCGCGCCGTTCGGCGCGGGCGAGTCGTAGCGGAACACGACCCTGCCCTCGCCCTCCAGCTCGTCGAGGGTGTGCTGCTCAGCCGTGTAACAGCCCTCGCCTGACTTGAGCGGCACCAGGATGCGCTGGCCCTGCTCGTAGCCCGAGGTCCACGCGGTGCTCGCGTTCTCCACCCGCAGGACCAGGTCCTGGCAGATGAACCGCAGCTTCGCGTTGCGGGTCAGCGCGCCGGGCAGCAGACCCGCCTCGCACAGGATCTGGAAGCCGTTGCAGATGCCCAGCGCCGGCATCCCCTTGCTCGCGGCCTCGATGACCGGTCCCATGACCGGGGCGAACCGGGCGATCGCGCCTGCGCGCAGGTAGTCGCCGTAGGAGAAGCCGCCGGGGACGATGACCGCGTCGACGCCGTGCAGGTCCGCGTCGGCGTGCCACAGCGCGACCGCCTCGGCACCCGCCCTGCGTACCGCACGGGCGGCGTCGACGTCGTCCAGCGTGCCGGGAAAGGTGATGACCCCGACGCGGGGGCTCACGCCTGATCGCTTTCCGGCAGGCGCGTGACCGACCAGTCCTCGATCACGGTGTTGGCGAGCAGCGTGCTGGCGATCTGCTCGAGCGTCGCGTCGTCGACCGAGTCCTCGACGTCCAGCTCGAAGCGCTTGCCCTGGCGCACCTCGCGCACACCGGAGAAACCCATCCGGGGCAGCGCACCGACCACCGCCTGACCCTGCGGGTCGAGGATCTCGGACTTGGGCATGACGTCCACCACCACACGGGCCATGACTCAAGCTTAAACGGTGATCCGGTTCACCCCTACGCGGACAGCGGGGCCGGGTCCGGGATGGGCAGCCGGTAGGTCGCGGGCAGGGCGCCCTCGGCCAGCGCGGCGTCGATCGTGGCCAGCAGGACCCGCCGGGTCGCCGGGTTGGTCAGCTCGGCGGCGTCGGCCGCGATCCGGACCAGCCCGCCCCGGCGCGCGGTGCGCACGGCCGTCCTGATCAGCGACGCGGTCTGGGAGCGCTGCCGCCAGGCGTCCGCGTTGTCCGGCAGCGCGGCGAGGCTGCCCGCCGAGGTGAGCACCCGGCCGCGCAGCATCCGGTCCGAGCCGTCGAGCAACCGGACGCCCGCGCCGTCCGCACATACGCGGAACCCGCGCTTGCGCAGCGCGACGAGCGTGCCGGAGGAGGCGAGCCAGCGTGGCGGCGCGAACACGTCGGACGGCAGACCGAGGTGCTCCATGGTCCTCGTCGCGGCGATGATCCGCAGGGTCGCCTCGTGACTGGGCAGCACCGCGAACTCCGCGCGACGGCCCAGGCGGGTGCCTGCCGGGACGACGCTGTGGTTGAAGCCGTGCAGCACGAGCGCGTCACCGATCTGGACACGGCTGCGCAGCCAACCGATGACCGGCGAGTCCGGGTGGTGCCAGCCCCCGGCGGGTCGGGGAGGGAGCAGCCAGGACGCCGGCACCAGGCGGGCGTCGAGCTGGGTGCCGAACTCGGAGCAGGCACCCAGGTCGGATTCGGACCCGGCTATCGATACGGACACGATCAGCGTTGCGGTCACATGCTCTATCAGGCCGTATCCGCATGTCCGCCGTCTGACCTCGGTGTGGCAACCGAGTAAAAGCCCTGTGAAAGCCGTGAGTGCCGCGGCCGCCTATGAGCGGCCGCGGCACTCACGGGTGTTCAGGCCCAGGTCTGGCCGGTGACGCGTTCGTACAGCTCGACGTAGCGGGACCGGGCCAGCTCGATGATCTCGGCGGGCACCTCGGGTCCCGGCGCCGTCTTGTCCCACCCGGTACCTGCCGCCCAGTCCCGCACGATCTGCTTGTCGAACGAGAACTGCGAGTGGCCCGGCTCCCACCGATCGGCGGGCCAGTAGCGGGACGAGTCGGAGGTGAAGATCTCGTCACCGAGCACGAGCGACCCGTCGGCGGCGCGGCCGAACTCGAACTTGGTGTCGGCCATCAGGATGCCGTTGGCCTCGGCGAGCGCGGCACCGCGCTGGTAGAGCTCCAGCGTGGCGGTGCGCAGCTGGTTCGCGGTGTCGGCGCCGAGCAGTGCCACCACGTCGTCGAACGTGATGGCCTCGTCGTGCTGGCCGGCCGGGGCCTTCGAGCTGGGGGTGAAGATCGGCTCGGGCAGCTTCGACCCGTCGACGAGGCCCTCGGGCAGCTCGACCCCGGACACCGCCCCGGTGCGCCGGTAGTCGACGAGCCCGGAGCCGGTCAGGTATCCCCTGGCCACGCATTCGACCGGCAGCATCTCGAGACGTCGGCAGCGGATCGCCCGGCCGGCCACCTCGGCCGGCACGTCCTCGGCGGAGATGACGTGGTTGTCCACGACGTCGGCGGTCTTGCCGAACCACCACAGCGAGAGCTGGGTGAGCAGCGCGCCCTTGTCCGGCACCGGGGTCGGCAGGATCACGTCGTACACCGAGATCCGGTCGGACGCGACGAGCACGATGTCGCCCCGGTCGGAATAGATGTCGCGCACCTTGCCCGAGTGCAACAGCTCCACCGGCGGTTTCTCCCGATTCGTGTCCCGTTAGTTGACGGCCACGATAGTCGGCCGCTCGGCGTCGGGCGTGCGCCGCTGCCGGTCGCGGGCCGCGCGCAGGTCGGCGCGGAATCGCGCGGCGTCGCGGTCCTCGACGTCGACCCAGCCGTAGAGCCGGTCGTAGAAGGGCGCGTGGCGCTCGTGGTTGCGTTGCAGCGCGTAGACGATGAGACCGAAGACGACCAGTGTGAGCAGCAGCGATGTCATGGCACTAATGGTGCTTCGAACAATTTCCTGCCACCAGTGGCAGGACGGGCATTGTGCATCAAAATACTGCCAGCTATTGTACGGACGTGCTGCGCACCGTTGCGTCCATCGTCGTGGACGACCTCGCCCCGTTCGAGTTCGGCGTGATCTGCGAGGTCTTCGGCATCGACCGCACCGAGGACGGCGTGCCGCCGTTCGACTTCCGGGTCTGCGGCGAACACGCCGGGCGGCCGGTCCGCACCAACGTCGGCGCCTCCCTCACCCCCGAGTTCGGCCTCGACGCCCTGCTCGACGCCGACCTCATCTGCATACCGGCCTGCCGGATCCGCGAGGAGTACCCACCGGCCGTCCTCGACGCCCTGCGTACCGCCTCCGCCCGAGGCGCCACCCTGCTGTCGGTGTGCAGCGGAGCCTTCCTGCTCGCCGCCGCCGGACTCCTCGACGGCCGACCGTGCACCACGCACTGGCGCCACGTCGACGACCTGGCGCAGCGCTTCCCCGACCTGCGCATCGACCCCGACGTCCTGTTCGTCGACGACGGCGACATCATCACCAGCGCCGGCACCGCATCCGGCATCGACGCCTGCCTGCACCTGGTCCGCCGGGAGCTGGGCGCCCAGGTCGCCACCGCGATCGCCCGCCGGATGGTCGTCCCGCCGCAACGCGACGGCGGCCAGCGCCAGTACATCGAACAGCCCGTGCCCGAGTGCTCCGGCGACAGCATGGAACCCGTGCTGACCTGGCTGCTCGGCAACCTCGCCGACGACCACAGCATCGCCGACCTCGCACACCGCGCCAGCATGTCGATGCGCACCTTCGCCCGCCGCTTCGTCGCCGAGACCGGCACCACCCCCGTGCGCTGGCTGTCCCTGCAACGCGTCCAGCACGCCCGTCGACTGCTGGAACAGACGCAGCTGTCGGTCGACGAGGTGGCCCGCGAGTGCGGCTTCGGCACCTCAGCGCTGCTCCGCCACCACTTCCAGCGAACGGTGGGCGTGACCCCCACCGACTACCGCCGGTCCTTTGGGCCTGGTCCGCGCGGAGTTTTTCTGTGACCACCCCGGCTCGCGTAAACGCTCGCTGGGGTACTCCCAGAAAAACAAACCTCGTTCCTCGGTTGAGCGCGCGCTTGTTGTTGCCTTGGGAGCCGCCGTCCGGCTGGGGAGCCTGGGTGCGGACATTCACTACGCCGGCCTTCGCCGGAACTCCTTCGGAGACTCGCGGAGCCGACTTAGCCGTGGTCGGGCCAGCCGTTGGCCTGGGGCGCCTTCGGCGGTGACGGACTACAGAATTGCCCCTGGGGAGTAGGCGGCGGCGTCGGGGTTGGCCTTCACCAGCTCGTTCACCCTGGCGATCACGTCGTCCACCTGTGCGGCGGCGGCGCCGGTGAAGCGCAGTGGGTTGTCCAGCAGGCCGTCCAACGTGCCGGCGGGCAGACCGAGGCGCGGGTCGGCAGCTAGCCGCGCCGGCAGGTCGTTCTCCGCCTGGCCGGTCTCGCGCATCGCCAGCGCGACCGCCACCGCGTGCTCCTTGATCGCCTCGTGCGCGGTCTCCCGGCCGACACCCGCCCGCACCGCGGCCATCAGGACGCTCGTCGTGGCCAGGAACGGCAGGTAACGGTCCAGCTCACGGGCCACCACGGCGGGATAGGCGCCGAACTCGTCGAGCACGGTCAGGAACGTCTCGATCAGCCCGTCGACGGCGAAGAACGCATCCGGCAGCGCGACCCTGCGCACCACCGAGCAGGACACATCGCCCTCGTTCCACTGGTTGCCGGACAGCTCACCGACCATCGAGGCGTAGCCGCGCAGCACGATCGCCAGCCCGTTGACGCGCTCGCAGGACCGGGTGTTCATCTTGTGCGGCATCGCGGACGAACCGACCTGGCCCGGCTGGAAACCTTCGGTCACCAGCTCCTGGCCGGCCATCAGCCGGATCGTCGTGGCGAGGCTCGACGGCCCGGCGGTCAGCTGCACCAGCGTGGTGATGACGTCGTAGTCCAGCGAGCGCGGGTAGACCTGGCCGACGCTGGTCAGCACCTCGCTGAACCCGAGGTGGGTGGCGACGCGACGCTCCAGCTCGGCGAGCTTGCCCGGGTCGCCGTCGAGCAGGTCCAGCATGTCCTGGCCGGTGCCGACCGGGCCCTTGATGCCGCGCAGCGGGTAACGGTCGATCAGCTCGGCCAGTCGCCGATGCGCGACCAGCAGCTCGTCGGCGGCGCTGGCGAAGCGTTTGCCCAGCGTGGTGGCCTGCGCCGCGACGTTGTGGCTGCGTCCGGCCATCACCAGCTCGCGGTACTCGCCGGCGCGGCGGGCCAGCCGGGCGAGGATCGCCACGGTCCGGTCGGACAGGTGGACCAGCGCCGCGCGGACCTGCGACTGCTCGACGTTCTCGGTCAGGTCCCGGCTGGTCAGCCCCTTGTGGACGTGCTCGTGACCGGCGAGGGCGTTGAACTCTTCGATGCGCGCCTTGACGTCGTGGCGGGTGACGCGCTCGCGGGCGGCGATGGAGGCGAGGTCGACCTGCTCGACGACCCGCTCGTAGTCGGCGATCGCCTGCTCGGGAACGTCGATGCCCAGCTCCCGCTGGGCCCGCAACACCGCGATCCAGAGCTGACGCTCCAGCACGATCTTGTGTTCGGGAGAGAACAGGTGCGCCAGCTCGGCGCTCGCGTAGCGGTTGGCCAGCACATTAGGGATCACTGGATTTAGGCTACTGGCTGGCCCTCGCGCGTCCAAACAGGGACAGATCAGGCACCCAACCGGCTCCGCAAGTCTCCCCGTAGGGGGTTCAGTGCGAAGCACTGCAAAGAACGCACCAGGCGAAGCAGAACGCGACCAGACAGCCGCGCGTCAGCGACGGCAGCGAAGCCGGAGCGAAGCGACCGGCGAAGCCGCCGTAAGTTTCCGGTCGCGGACCCCTCGAGGCGAAGCCGACGAGGGGTCCCGACCGGAAACTTGGACGCGCGAAGGGCCGGCCTCAGTTCTGGTCGGCGAGGGTGTGGGCCAACTGGTTGATGCGTTTGCCGTAGGGGGCTGGGCCCGAGTCCGAGATGGCCGAGAGGGACAACGAGCCTCCGCTCTCGGTGCTGGTCGAGGTCGTGATGATCGATCCGCCGTGGCCACGCTGGATGGTCATTCCGCCGCCGTTCGGGGAGAGCAGCACCCGCAGCGTGCCGCTGGCGGCGCCGTCGGTGACG
>NZ_AUBB01000065.1 GCF_000429025.1 Actinospineispora spinosispora DSM 44797 | reverse complement strand
GCAGCCCAAATCACTCACGGGGTTTACCGAGGAGTCAGCTGTGCAGCTCATCAGATGCCCGTGGTGCGGCCCCCGCGAGGAGGTCGAGTTCCACTACGGCGGCCAGGCCCACGTGGCCTACCCCGAGGAACCGGCCGCGCTCACCGACGAGCAGTGGGCGCACTTCGTCTTCTTCCGGGACAACCCGAAGGGCGAGTTCGCCGAACGCTGGAACCACAGCGCCGGCTGCCGGCGCTGGTTCAACGCCGTCCGCGACACCGTCACCTACCGCTTCCAGCGCGTCTACCGCTTGGACCAGTCATGACCTTTCGCACCGAGACCGGCGGCCGCATCGACCGCGCCACAGCCGTCGAGTTCACCTTCAACGGCGAGACGCTGACCGGGCACCCTGGCGACACGCTCGCCTCCGCGCTGCTCGCCAACGGCCGCCACCAGGTCGGGACGAGCATCAAGCTCGGCAGGCCCCGGGGCATCGCGGCGGCCTGGGCCGAGGACCCGTGCGGCCTGGTGCAGATCGAGGAGCCGTTCCCCGAGCCGATGCTGCTGGCCAGCACCTACGAGCTGCACGACGGGCTGGTCGCGCGCGGCATCCCCGGTCAGGGTCGGCTCGCCGAGGTCCCGGACACCGCGCGCTACGACGCCAAACATCTGCACGTCGATCTGCTGGTCGTCGGCGCCGGGCCCGCTGGTCTGACCGCGGCGTTGACCGCGGCCCGCACCGGCGCCCGGGTCGCGCTGGTCGACGAGCAGTCCGAGGCGGGCGGCGCGCTCCTGGGCACCGGCAAGCAGCTGGACTGGGTCGCCGAGACCGTCGCCGAGCTGGCGACGTTCGCCGACGTCACGCACCTGCAGCGGACCACCGCGTTCGGCAACTACGACGACGGTTTCGTGCTCGCCGTGCAGCGCCGCACCGACCATCTGGGAACCTCGGCGCCGCGCAACCAGCCGAGGCAGCGGGTCTGGCGGATCCGTGCGACGCACATCCTGGTCGCGACCGGCGCGCACGAGCGTCCGGTGGTGTTCACCGACAACGACCGGCCGGGCATCATGCTCGCGCACAGCGCCCGGACGTTCCTGCACCGCTACGGCGTGCTCGCCGGACGCGAGGCGGTCGTGTTCACCACCAACGACAGCGCCTACGCCGCCGCGATCGATCTGGCCGACGCCGGGGTCACGATCACCGCGATCGTCGAGGCCCGCGAGCAGGCACCAGCCGGCTGGCTCGGCGAATGCACCCGGCGGGGCATCCCGGTCCGCACCGGCCAGGTCGTGCACGGCACGCTCGGCGACGAGCGCGTCACCCATGCGCTGGTCGGCGACGAGCAACTGGCCTGTGATCTGCTGCTGGTCAGCGGCGGCTGGAACCCCGCCGTGCACCTGTTCAGCCAGGCCAGGGGCAAGCTGCGCTACGACGCCGCGCTCGGCGCGTTCCTTCCGGGCGAGCAGCTCGACGGGATCTCGGTGGCCGGGGCGGCACGCGGCACCTTCGACACCACCGGCTGCCAGGAGGACGGCGAACAGTCCGTCCACGCGGCGTTGAAGCCCGTGAGTGCCGCGGCCGCCTATAGGCGGCCGCGGCACTCACGGGGGGAATCGGCGCCGCTGGTCCTGTGGCGGGTGCCGGGTGGTGACCAGGATCGGCAGTTCGTCGACCTGCAGCGCGACGCCACGGTCGCCGACCTGGCGCGTGCGGTCGGCGCCGGGATGACGTCGATGGAGCACATCAAGCGCTACACGACCATCGGAACCGCCCACGACCAGGGCAAGACGTCCGGGGTCATCGCGTCGGGCATCACCGCGGAACTGCTCGGGCGCCCGATCGAGGACCTGGGCACCACCACGTTCCGCCCGCCCTACACCCCGGTCGCGTTCGCCGCGCTCGCCGGACGCGCCCGGGGTCGGCTGTTCGACCCGGAACGCACCACCGCGCTGCACGACTGGCACGTCGAGAACGGCGCGGTGTTCGAGGACGTCGGCCAGTGGAAGCGCCCGCGCTTCTACCCGCGTCCCGGCGAGGACATGGACGCCGCCGTCCTGCGGGAATGCGCCGCCACCCGCGGCAGCGTCGGCATGCTGGACGGCTCGACGCTCGGCAAGATCGACGTGCAGGGCGCGGACGCGGGCGTGCTGCTGGACCGCATGTACACGAACATGATGTCGACGCTGAAGGTCGGCAGGGTCCGCTACGGCGTGATGTGCGGCGTCGACGGCATGGTCATCGACGACGGCACCGTACTGCGCCTGGCCGAGGACCGGTTCATGGCCATCACCACCACCGGCGGCGCCGCGAAGATCCTGGACTGGCTCGAGGAATGGGTCCAGACCGAGTGGCCGGAGCTGCGGGTGCACATGACCTCGGTGACCGAGCAGTGGTCGGTGTTCCCGGTCGTCGGACCGCGCTCGCGGGACGTCATCAAGGCAGTCTTCCCGGATTTGGACGTCAGCAACGAGAACTTCCCGTTCATGGCCTGGTTCGACACCGAAGTGCAGGGCGTTCCGGCGAGGGTGGCGCGGATCAGCTTCTCCGGCGAGCTGGCCTACGAGGTCAACATCAACTCCTGGTACGCCCCGGCCGTGTGGCAGCTGCTCCTCGACGCCGGCAAGCCCTACGACATCACCCCGTACGGCACCGAGACGATGCACGTGCTGCGCGCCGAGAAGGGCTACCCGATCATCGGGCAGGACACCGACGGCACCGTCACCCCGCAGGACCTCGGCATGAGCTGGGCGGTGTCGAAGAAGAAGCCCGACTTCGCCGGCAAGCGCTCGTTCGCCCGCGCGGAGAACCAGAACCCGCTGCGCAAGCAGCTGGTCGGCCTACTGCCGCAGGACCGGCGGACGGTGCTGCCGGAGGGGTCGCAGATCGTCGAGTTCCACGCCGACGGCACGCTGCCGCCTCCCCCGGTGCCGATGCTCGGGCACGTCACGTCCAGCTACCGCAGCGCCGAGCTCGGTCGCCCGTTCGCGTTGGCGCTGGTCAAGGCCGGTCAGTCGCGCATCGGGGAGACGCTGCACGTGCCGGTGGACGGCGTGCTGGTCCCCGTCGACGTGACCGGGTCCGTCCTGGTCGACCCGGAAGGAGCGCGCCGCGATGGCTGAGCAGCTCACCAGAACCAACCCGCTGCACGCGGCACCGCTGCACGAACTGCCGTCGAGCGTGCAGGCGACCAGCGACCCGTTCGTCGCCATGGTCAACCTGCGCGTCGACCCCACCGGGCCGGGTGCCCGCGCGGCGGCGTCGCTGCTCGGCGTCGACCTGCCGACCACGCCCAACACCTGGGTGCGGGCAGGAGGCAAGACGGTGATCTGGCTCGGCCCCGACGAGTGGCTGGTGACCAGCACCGACACAGTCCCGTGGGTGCTCGAGGACGTCCTGCGCGCGGCCGTGACCAGCCACAACGGCGCGGCGACCGATGTGTCGGCGCAGCGCGTCACCCTGCACCTGACCGGCGAGCACGTGCGTGACGTGCTGGCCACCGGCTGCTCGCTCGACCTGCACCCCACGGTGTTCACCGCGGGTAGTGCCGCCCAGACCAACCTCGGCCAGGCCGGGATCATCCTGCTCGCCCTCGACGAGACCGACCAGTCTTACGACGTTCTCGTCCGCTCGTCGTTCGCCGGCTACCTGGCCACCTGGCTGCTCGACGCCGCCCTGGAATTCAAGGAGGAATCATGACTCCACGCGTAGTGATCATCGGAGCGGGCATCGTCGGCACCAACCTGGCCGACGAGCTGACCGCGCGCGGCTGGAACCGGATCACCGTCCTCGACCAGGGCCCGCTGCCGCTGACCGGCGGGTCCAGCTCGCACGCGCCGGGCCTGGTGTTCCAGGCGAACGCGTCGAAGACCATGACCGAGTTCGCCACCTACACGATCGACAAGCTGGGGACCCTCGACGTCGACGGGCAGTGGTGCTTCAGCCAGCTCGGCGGCCTCGAGGTGGCCACCACCGAATCCCGGCTCGCCGACCTGCACCGCAGGCAGGGCTGGCTCACCTCGTGGGGTGTCGAGGGCTCGGTCGTCGGGCCCGAGGAGTGCAAGCGGCTGCACCCGATGATCGAACAGGACCAGGTCCTGGGTGGTCTGCACGTCCCGACCGACGGTCTGGCGAAGGCGTCCCGGGCGGTCGTCGCGCTGGCTCGTCGGGCCGCGTCGCGGGGCGCGGAGTTCCGCGGGTCGACCCGGGTCACCAGCATCGAGCAGGCAAACGGTCGGGTCACCGGCGTGGGTACCGCGGACGGTGACATCGTCCCCGCCGACATCGTGGTGTCCTGCGCCGGGTTCTGGGGTGTCGAGCTGGGCGCGATGGTCGGCATGTCGGTGCCGCTGCTGCCGCTGGCCCACCAGTACGTCACGACCGACCAGATTCCGGACCTGGTCGGACGCAACGACGAGCTCACCGAGGCGAGCATGCCGATCCTGCGTCACCAGGACCGCGACCTGTACTACCGCGAGCACGTCGACCGCATCGGGATCGGCAGCTACGCGCACCGCCCGATGCCGGTCAACCCGGCCGGTCTGTCCGACAGCAGCGACGTGAGCCACGAGTCGATGCCCTCGATGCTGCCGTTCACCGAGGAGGACTTCGCGCCGTCCTGGGAGGACAGCAAGGTGCTGCTGCCCGCGCTGCGCACAGCGAAGATCGAGACCGGCTTCAACGGCATCTTCTCCTTCACCCCCGACGGCGGCCCGCTGATCGGTGAATCCTCCGAGGTCGCGGGCTTCTGGATCGCCGAGGCGGTGTGGGTGACGCACTCCTCCGGCGTCGGCAGGGCGGTCGCCGAGCTCCTCGTCGACGGGCGTTCGCAGACCGAGCTGCACGGCTGCGACGTACACCGGTTCGAGGACATCCAGCTCGCCGAGGATTACGTCAGCGAGACCTCGCAGCAGAACTTCGTGGAGATCTACGACGTGCTGCACCCGCTGCAGCCGAAGGAGTCGCCCCGCGACCTGCGGGTCAGCCCGTTCCACATCCGGCAGCGTGAGCTGGGCGCGGTGTTCCTGGAGGCGCACGGTTGGGAGCGGCCGCACTGGTTCGAGGCCAACGCGCACCTGGTCTCCCAGCTGCCCGAGGCCTGGGTGCCGCCGGCCCGTGAGCCGTGGGCCGCGCAGTTCCACTCGCCGATCGCGGCGGCCGAGGCGTGGCGGACCCGCGAGTCGGTCGCGATGTACGACATGACACCGCTCAAGCGGCTCGAGGTCGCCGGCCCCGGTGCGCTGGACCTGCTGCAGCGGCTGACCACCAACCAGCTGAACAAGTCGGTCGGTTCGGTCACCTACACCCTCGCGCTGGACGAGGAGGGCGGCGTCCGCAGCGACCTCACCGTGGCACGCCTGGCACAGGACCGTTTCCAGGTCGGCGCCAACGGCAACCTGGACCTCGACTACTTCCAGCGCCAGCTACCGGCGGATGGCTCGGTGCAGGTCCGGGACATCACCGGCGGCACGTGCTGCATCGGGCTGTGGGGGCCGAGGGCCCGAGACCTGGTGCAACCGTTGAGCCGGCAGGACTTCTCGAATGCGAGCCTGAAGTACTTCCGGGCCATCGAGGCGCGCATCGGCGGTGTGCCGGTGACCGCGATGCGGCTGTCCTACGTCGGCGAGCTCGGCTGGGAGATCTACACCAGCGCGGAGAACGGGCTGCGGCTGTGGGACGTGCTGTGGGAGGCCGGGCAGCGGTTCGGCGTCATCGCCGCTGGTCGGGCCGCATTCAACAGCCTGCGGCTGGAGAAGGGCTACCGGTCCTGGGGCACCGACATGACCACCGAGCACAACCCGTACGAGGCCGGGCTCGGGTTCGCGGTGCGCCCGGCGAAGGGTGAGTTCGTCGGGCGCGAGGCGATCGACGGGATCAGCGAGGACACCGTCTCGCGCAAGCTGACCTGCCTGACGATCGACGACGGTTACAGCGTGGTGCTCGGTTCGGAGCCGGTGTTCCTCGCCGGTGAGCCCGCCGGGTACGTGACGAGCGCGGCGTTCGGCCACACCATCGGCCGTCCGATCGCCTACGCGTGGCTGCCGACCAGCCCGGTCGGCACCAAGGTCGACATCCAGTACTTCGGGCGCAAGATCGCCGCAACGGTCACCGCCGAGCCCCTCGTCGACCCGGAGATGACCAAAATCCGAGGCTAAGACCCGTGAGTGGCGAATGGTCCTATCGGACCACTCGCCACTCACGGCATGTGACCAGGAGTTTTGTGCTGCCGTGCTGATCCGCATTCGCCCTGACGTCCGCCCCACCACTGTCGCGAAGGACCCCATGCGCAACGACACCATCGAGAGTTTCCTGGCGGCGCTCGCCGACCGAGTATCGGCTCCCGGCGGCGGCGCCACCGCCGCGCTGCTCGCCGCCCAGGCCGCGGCGCTCGTCGCGATGGTCGCCCGGTACAGCGACGCACCGCGCTTCGCCGAGCATGCCGAGACGATCGCCGGCATCACCGTCGAGGCGGACCAGCTGCGCGCCCGCGCGCTCACCCTGGCCGCCGCGGATGCCGACGCGTTCACCGTCGTCACCGAGGCCTACCGGCTGCCCAAGGATTCCGACGCGCAGAAGTCCGCGAGGTCCGGTGCGATCGCGGCCGCGCTGGTCGACGCGGCACGCGTGCCCGCGCTGGTCATCGGTGTCGCGGACCGCATCCTGGATCTCGCCGAGCAGCTGGCGCCGATCGGCAACCGCAACGTCATCAGCGACGTGGCCGCCGCCGCCGAGGCTGCTCGTGCGGCCGCGACCACCGCGCGGGTCAACGTCGAGATCAACCTGTCCGGCATCACCGATGCCACCGCGCGCCGGGAGCTCGCCGCGGGCGTGGAGTCGGTCGACGATCTGGCGGTCCGTGCGGAGAAGGTCACCGCCTCGGTACGGGAGGGCTTCACCCGATGACCACGCCGCGGGTCCACACCTCCGAGCTGCGGGGAACCGCGCTCGCCAACGAGATTCGCGCCCGCGCCGCGTCGGCCGCGACCGAGCTGACCGCTGCTGGCACACCACCTCAGCTGGCGGTCGTGGTGGCCACCGACGACGGCTCCAGCGCGTGGTACGTCCGGTCGATCGCGCGGGCGGCCGCGAAGACCGGCATCCAGTGCACACTCGTCGAGCTGGGCCCGAAGGCGACGGCCGAGCAGATCCGCACGTCGTTGACCGCATTGAGCGCCGACCCCGAGGTGCACGGGATCATCCTGCAGACCCCGCTGCCCGACGGTGTCGCCTTCGACGACCTGGCTGCCGCGATCGACCCGGCGAAGGACGTCGACGGCGCGAACCCGCTGAGCCTCGGCCGGTTGACCGCGAACCTGCCGGCGTTCGCGCCGGCCACCGCAGCCGCTGTTCTAGCGCTGCTGGACCGGCACGAGATCGAGCTGGCCGGCCGGCACGCCGTGGTCGTCGGCCGTTCGACGGTGGTCGGCAAGCCAACGGCCCAGCTGTTGCTGCAGCGCGACGCCACGGTCAGCATCTGCCACCGCCACACCAAGGACCTCGCGGAAATCACCCGCCGGGCGGACGTCCTGATCAGCGCGGCGGGTCGGATCGGGCTGATCACCGCCGCGCACGTGGCCCCCGAAGCGGTGATCATCGACGTGGGCACCAACCCGACCGACGACGGAGGCCTGGTCGGCGACGTCGACACCGCGTCGGTGCAGGGCAGGGTCGCCGGCGTGACCCCGGTCCCCGGCGGCGTCGGCCCGGTCACGACGGCGCTGCTCCTGCAGCACACGGTCCAGGCGGCCCGCCGCCGGTGACGACCACCCTCACCTCGCACAGACCTTCCGTACGCCGCACAGAGGCCCGGGCCTCTGTGCGGGGTAGGAACGCTCTGTGCGAGCTGCTCGACACCGGCGGGACGTTGGTCGGCGGGATACTCAACGTCACGCCGGACTCGTTCTCCGACGGTGGGCTGTTCCGGAACACCGCGCGGGCCGTGGAGCGGGGGCTGGAGATGGTCTCCGAGGGTGCTGACCTGGTGGACATCGGCGGGGAGTCGACCCGCCCGGGGTCGCACTCCCCGAGCCTTGCCGAGGAGCTGGACCGGGTGATCCCGGTGGTCGAGGCGCTGGCCGGCACGGTTGCGCTGTCCGTGGACACGTCCCGTCCGGAGGTCATGCGCGCCGCGGTGGCCGCTGGCGCGAGCATGATCAACGACGTGCGGGCACTGCGCAGACCGGGCGCGGTGGCTGTCGTCGCCGAGCTGGACGTCCCGGTCTGCCTCATGCACATGCAGCGTGACCCGGCGACGATGCAGCACGATCCGCGCTACGACCAGGTGGTCCACCAGGTCAGGGCCTTCCTCGCCGATCGGATGCGGGCCTGTCTCGACGCCGGTGTCCGGCCGGAGCACCTGGTCGTCGACCCGGGGTTCGGGTTCGGCAAGACCCTGGCCCACAACCTCACGCTGCTGGCCTCGCTGCGTGAGCTGGACTCCCTCGGCGCGCCGATCATGGTGGGGCTGTCCCGCAAGTCGATGCTGGGCGATCTCACCGGCCGCCCGGTGAGCGAGCGTCTCGCCGGTTCGGTCGCCGCCGCGGTACTTGCCGTCCAGCGTGGCGCCCGCATCCTGCGCGTGCACGACGTCGCCGCGACCCGAGACGCCGTGACGATCACCCAAGCTCTAGCCGAGGCGTGAGCGCGCCTCCATCAAGGCGAATCCGAGCAGGTTGAGCCCACACCAGGACGAGGGCCGCCGCGCGCGGTCGTCCTCAGCGATCAGCCCGATCCCCCAGATCCGGTCGACCGGGCTCGCCTCCACCAACACGTGGGACCCGGTGCCGAGCAGGAACTTCCTCAACGCGACGTCCTGACCGAACTTCGCGACGCTGCCGTCGACCACGATGTCGAACCGCCGAGCGAGCCACAGCCGGTCGTCGAAACCGCGCACGGCCCGCCCGAGGGCTTTGGCGTCCTTCGGGTGCGGTGCGTCGATGATCGCGGCGAGGCTCTCCTCGTCACCGAAGAGCCGGGCCTTGCTCGCCATCATCCAGTGCTCAGCGGAGCGGTAGGTGATGCCGTCGACGACGAAGTCGGATTCCCACCACTGGCTCAGGCACGACGGGCCGATCTCGCCGGACGCCAGCGGTTGGTGCCCCCAGAAGTACAGGTACTCCCGCTCCTCGCCATGGTGCTCCAGTGCCACCAGATCCTCGACGGTGCGCGGTTCGGACATGCCCCGACGCTAGTTCCCCTGAGTCGGGCCGGCCACTCATATTTTCTATTATGCCAATTAACACAACAGATGCTAGGTTCTCGCTGTGGAGGAACCTCGGAGACGCGGACGACCGCGCAAGGACCCGACACAACTGGCGCGGTGGACCCCGCCGGAAGGCTGGTCCCGGCTGGTCGCCTGGATCTCCCCCGAGGAGAAGAAGGCGCTCAAACACGTCGCGGTCGAGGCCGACGTCCCGGTCGCCGACCTCATCCGCTCACTGGCCAGCGGGTTGGCCGGCGGCGTCATCACCCACGCCGAGCTGGTCGGCCATGTCACGAGAGGCAAGCAGGTCATGGAGAAGATCCCCACCCTGTTCGAGCGCGACGACCGCTTCCGCGTCGTCGATCGACCCCGCCCCGAGTGCGCCTGGGTCTTCGACGGCGCCGGCGTGGGCACGGAGAAGCTCGACGGCGCCAACACCCGGCTGACCGTGCGCTCGGGACAGCTCGTCCGGGTCGAGAAACGACGCAACCCGAGCAAAGCGCAGAAGCAGCTAGGAATCATCGACGGCTGGTACGTCGACACCGACGCGGAGGCCACCGAGGACAGGTGGCTGCGGGCGGCGGCCGGCAACACCGACGTGTCGGGCTGGCCGGACGGAGAGCACCCGTGCGAGGCGCTCGGTCCGCGTATCCAGGGCAACCCCCTCGCGCTCGACGAGCACCTGTGCGTCCCGTTCGACACCGAGGCACCGGTCCTGCCCGACGTGCCCCGGGGTTTCACCGAGCTGCGTGACTTCCTGGCGACCCTGGAGAGCCGCTTCGCCCCCGGTCAGCTCGCCGAAGGCGTCGTCTTCCACCACCCCGACGGCCGCAGAGCCAAGATCAAGCGCAAGGACTTCCAGAACTAGTACTAGCTGCTTCAAAAACAAGAAGTATGATGAGCCGTGACCACCACCCGACTCGGATACCTCCTGCCCACTCGGGACCGGGCCGTTCACGGCGACAGCGAGCTCGCCCCGCTGATCGACCTGGCGACACGCGCCGAGAGGCTGGGCTTCGACTCCGTCTGGGCGGGTGACAGCCCGATCACCCGCCCGCGCGCCGACCCGCTGCTGGTCCTGGCCGCGGCGGCCGCGGTCACGCATCGGGTCCAGCTCGGCACGGCCGTCCTGCTGGCCGCACTGCGCCACCCGATCCTGCTGGCCCACCAGCTCGCGACCCTGGACCGGCTCTCCGACGGGCGGCTGATCGCGGGCATGGGCGCCGGGTTCCCGCATCGCAACACCGCGGCGCAGTTCGCGGCTCTCGGCGTCGACTTCGATCGTCGGACCACCAGGCTGACCGAGTCGATCGAGGTGATGCGTCGGCTCTGGACCGAGCGAGAGGTCGCCTACCAGGGACGACACTTCGACTTTCGTGACGTGACGGTCGCGCCGCGACCCGCGAGGCCGGGCGGCCCTCCGGTGTGGCTGGCCGGCTCGGGGCCGGCGCTGCGCCGCGTCGCACGGGTCGCCGACGGCTGGCTGCCCTATCCGCCCTCGCCAGCCACCTACGCCGAGGAGCTCGCGACGGTCCGGCGGCTCACGCCCGCGCTGTACGCGACGGTGTGCGTCGACAGCGATCCCGAACGGGGGCGCGCCCGGCTGCGCGCCAGCATCGAGCGCTACTACAACGCATCTTTGGAGAGGGTCGAGACCGTCCAGGCCACGTTCGCCGGTTCGGCCGCCGCCACCGCGGGCTGGTTGCGGTCCTACACCGAGGCGGGCGCGCGGCACATCGTCGTGCGCTTCGCCGTCGACGACCACGCCGAAGCGCTCGACCAGTTCGCCGACCAGGTACTCCCGGCCCTGCGGGTGGGGAGCACACCAGGGCACCCGGACCCAGGTGTGCCGACGACCCCGACTCAGAGTGCTGAGAACCCCGACTCGCGGGAAGAGGTGCGCACGCGATGACCAGCGTCGTCCTGGTTCACGGTGCTTGGCACGGCGCCTGGGCGTGGGAGCGGGTCGAGCCGCTGCTGACCGACGCGGGCGTCCGCGTCGTCACCCCCGATCTGGCCCGCGAACGTGACGTCGGGTTGCACGACCACGTCGAGCAGGTGCTGGGCTCGATGCCCGACGACGAGCTGGTCCTGGTCGGGCACAGCTACGCGGGCCTGGTCGTCCGGCAGGCGGCGGACGCACGGCCCGATCGCGTCAAGCGCATCGTGCTGATCGACGGCTGGGCAGGGCCGGACGGTTCGAGCATGGCGAACCTGACCCCGGACTGGTTCATGCCAGCAATGCACGCGGCGGCCGGTGACGACCAGCTGATCCCGGCGCCGCCCCCGGCCGCGTTCGGCATCACCGAGCCGCGGGACAGTGCCTGGCTCGCGCACCGTCTCGGTCCGCACCCGCTGCGCACCTTCACCGAGGAGACCCGGCTGAGCGGCGCGGTCGAGGACATCCCCGCCGTCGCGGTGTGCGCCACGCCGTCGACGCTGCCCTTCGCCCGGCTCGCACAGGCCCTGGGATATCCGATCGTGCCCGTGACCGGCCCACACGATGTGATGCTGACCGATCCCCACCGGATCGCGGACCTGCTGCTGCCCGACACAATGCGCTAGTGCAACAGCGGACCTACGGGCAGTACTGCGCCACCGCGCGCACCCTCGACCTGGTCGGGGAACGGTGGACGTTACTGCTCGTCCGTGAGCTGCTGACCGGCCCGAAACGGTACGGCGACCTGCAGCGCAGCCTGCGCGGCATGGGCACCGGCCTGCTCGCGGCCAGACTGAAACACCTGGAGCGGGAGGGGCTGGCACACAAGGTCACGCTGCCGGCGCCCGCCCGCACTCCCGCCTACGCCCTGACCGAGGCGGGTGAAGAGCTCGGTCCCGCCGTGCTGGCGCTCGCCCGCTGGGGGACGAAGTGGGCGATGGGCAGCCGCCGCGAGGACGAGACGTTCCACCCGGGTTGGGCGGTGCTGGCGATGGAGGCGTTCTTCGTCCCCCAGGAGGCAGCCGACCTGTGCGCCGTCTATGAGTTCCGCGTCGGCGACGAGGTGTTCCATCTGCGGGTCGAGAACGGCACGATCGACGCTCAGCACGGTCCCGCGCAGCACCCGGACGCGGTGATCGACACCGGCGAGGAGATGTTCGCCCAGCTCGCGGAGGGTCGCGAACGGCTGGCGGACGCCATCGGGGACGGCCGAGCGACCGCATCCGGCGACGCCGAGGCGTTGCGCAGGCTCGCGACGCTGTTCTGCCTCCCCGTTCCCGTAGATCGGTCGGCAAGCCCACGACCTAGTGAAAATTGTTAAGAGTGTCCTGAATGACGTGATCGTTTCAGTACAGTTTTGCGCGATCACACAACTCGACACAGACCGGATAAGCAATGAGTCAGCTCCAGACGATGCTGCTGGGCGTAGTCGCCGGACTTGCGATCTTGCTCGGGCCGCCGCTGGCGCGCCCGCTGCTCTCCGCGCGGGCCACAGCACGGGTGTTCCTCACCGCCTTCACCGGCGGCCTACTGGTCTTCATGCTCTGGCACGTCCTGTACCGAGCATTCGTCCCGCTGAACGGCGCGCTGCTCCGGTTCTACGACGACATGGACGACTCCACCGACGTGTGGACGTTCAGTGCTCTGTTCCTGGGCGGCCTGCTCGTCGGTTACGGGATCCTGATCTGGATCGACGCGTCGACCAGGGCCAAGGGCGCCGTACCGCCCTTCGACGCCGGCACGACCTCCTCCCCGTCGCTGCAGGACCAGTGGGGACCGGGCGCGGGCGGCGGTTCGGTCGCCACCCACACGTTCACCCAGGCCCGCCCGACGGCCAGCAGGCCGGACACCGGACGACTGGCGATGAGCACCGCCATCGCGGTCGGCCTGCACAACCTGTGTGAGGGCCTCGGCATCGGTAACAACGGCGCCTACGGCTGGATCGCCATCACCACGATGCTGGTGGTCGCCGTGGTCTTCCAGAACGTCGTCGCGGGCTTCGCGCTCGCCGCCCCGTTCGTCACCGGCCCGGAACGCGCCGGCGGCGGTCGCCTCACCATGCTGGCGCTGATCGCCGGCGTTCCGACGATCCTGGGCACCTACCTGGGCTGGCTGGTCAGCGACATCGGCCTCGACCACGACATGGTCGACACCGCGATGCAGGCGGTCGCCGGTGGCGCGATCCTGTGCGTGCTGCTGTCGATGTTCACCGAGGTCGTCAAGCTCGGCCACCGCACGGCGCTACAGCTCGGTCTGCTGACCGGCCTCACCGTGGCGTTCTTCGGCGAAATCCTGCTCATGGCGGGCAGCGGTGCCTGAGCACAGGACCCGCCGCCCGATCGCCTGGGCAGTCCTCGCACTGACCAGCGTCCTGGTGGTCGCCGGGTGCGCCGGGCCGCTCACGATCGACCCGGTCGCGGCGACCGCCGAGGACGGCAGGGGCGCGATCCGCCCGCTGCCCACGCCGGAGAACTGCGACACCACGGTCACCGACGCCGACGGCATGAGCGACGCGATGGACGACGCCAAGGCCGGCCAGCGGATCTGCCTGATCGGCAACTTCGGCACCCGCAGGCTGCAGCTGGAGAACTCGGGCACCGAGGACCAGCCGATCGAGATCGTCGGCGACGGCCACACCATCGTCAGAGGCATCAGCATCGAGGCCAACAACGTCCAGGTCAGCGGCATCAACGCGGTGCGCGGCTTCGCGCCGGGCATCGAGCTGATCGGCAACAACATCAAGCTGGAGAACAGCACCTCGATCGACCCGGAGGGCGGCGACCGTGACGGTCTGCGGTTCTTCGGCAACAACATCACCATCTCGCACAACACGATCCGCAACACGCTGAACTTCGACCTGGCGCACGCGGACTGCATGCAGACCTTCGCCACCGACGAGGAGAACGGGCCGAGCAAGCACGTCCTCATCGCGAACAACCGGTGCGAGAACGTCGAGAACATGTGCCTGATGGCCGAGGGGCCGCACAGCCTCGCGGGCGACGGCATCGGTGAGGGCGAGTCGAACGACTTCGTCTTCTCGAACAACTACTGCGACATCCACGCGTCGCAGGCCACCGAGGTCGACGACATCCAGAACGCGAAGTTCACGCACAACGTGGTGGTCAGCTCACCGCCGAAGGCGTGGTCGTTCCAGAACAAGGCGACCGGCGGTGTGGTCAGCGGCAACCTGATCTCACCGGAGACCGACTACGAGGTCGGCATGGACGACTCGTCGCGCGCGAACTACAAGGGCCCCGAACCTGGCGGCGGCCCCTGATCGGCTACCGCTTGTGAAGGAGCCCGCCCGGTACACATCACCGGGCGGGCTCTTTCGCGTTCAGTGGTTGAGCTCCGAGGTCAGGGTGCGGGTGGCGATCGAGGTGTTCTCCCAGAACCGCAGCTCGGCGTAGGTGACGACCTGCACCGCGACCCCGTACACCGCGAGCGGGATGGTCAGCGCGGCCTGCACAATCGCCACGGCCACCGAGCCGGGCCCGAGCATCCAGTTCAACAGCCCGACCACGATGAAGTAGGCCACGAGGTACGGGATGGTCAGCAGCACGGCGACCACCAGCCGCCCGAAGGTCGCCCAGAACCGGCGCTTGATCAGCTGGAAACACCGGGGAATGCCGGCCCGGTCGACGAACAGCACACCGAACAGCGACCCGAACAGCGTCGTGCCCAGGTAAGCGACCAGGGCGAACGCGACCACGGCTCCGATGACGCCGGCGACGTCCGACTTGATGAGCATCGACGGAACCATCGGCACGACGAGCGCGACCAGCACGATGAGGCCGGTGAGGATCGTCCATCCAACGGCGGGCAGTAGCCGGGGCAGCGCGAACCCGATCCCGTCGACGATCGAGCCGGACTGCCGGTTCGCGTCCCGGATCGCGACGTAGACCGAAGCGCCCGCGACCAGGACGCTGACAAGCAGGATCACCACGGCCAGGACCACGAACAGCGGCCAGTAGGCGAGGATCGACTTGACGATCAGGCCCTGTGCCTCGTTCTGGTCGGTGATCTTGGCTTCGGCGACCATCCGCTGCGCTTCTTCCCGGGTGGGCGTCACGACCACCAGCGCGATGGACCCGACGGTCGAACACACCGCGCTGATCAACGCCAGCAGCGCCAACGATCGGAAGCTACGGCCCAGGACCCTGAACACCCGGCGGACCCAGCCGCCGAAATCCAGCGGCACGAGCGGATCGCTCAACATTCCCGAGTAGTCGCCACCAGCGGTGCTCATGACCACGGACGGTATCCGGTCAGCCCACCACGCTGGCCGGATATACCGCGAGCGTCACCGAAAATTGCGGCGGCCGAGTCTGAATCGTCGCTCGTCGACGCCCGTCTCCATCTGCCGGTAGGCCAGCACGCCCGCGACGACCGCCACCACGCTCCCGCCGAGGATCACCGACCGGGGCCCTCCGAAGGAGAAGGTGAACCCCCAGACGGTCACCGGGTGGACCGTCATCACGGTGATGAGCAGTGGCGACAGCGTCGCCGAGCAGCCCAGGACGATCTTCAGCATCGACTGGTACACCGCGTTGACCCGGCCCCGCATGGCGTCCTCGACCCGGGACCCGATGATGGTGATCGCGACCAGGAACGCCGAGCCGCCGGTCGCACCGATCAGCACGGCCACGACCAGGGACAGGATCAGGCTCGGCGACAACGCCATCGGCACCAGGCACACCCCGGCCAGCACGACCGCGGAGCCGAACAGCCGCCGGTGCGGCACCCGCCGGGCCAGCTTCGGCGCGCCGACCAGCCCGCCGAGCACGCCGAGGAAGATCGCGAGCAGCAGCATGCCGTACGCCGCCTGGCCGCCGTGCAGACCGCGCGAGTAGGGCTGCGCGGCGCCCACCACCAGACCACCGGCGGCGAGCGCGCCCGTCATCCCGGTGAACAGGCCGCGCACCAGCGGGGTGTGCCGCACGTAGCGGACGCCGTCGCGCACCATGTCCCGCAGTCGTGGGCTGTCCACGACCGGCGCGCCCGTCGTCTCGGCCCGCCGCGACAGCTCCGGAAGCCTGGTCGCGATCACCACCGCACTCGCCAGATAGAACGCGGCCGCCACCACGATCGCCACCCTGACCAGCATGTTCGCCTCGAGCAGGTGCGTGGGCAGCTGGACGACCGGGTTGGCTCCGGTGATCAGGACGAACAACAGCCCGCCGACCAGGACCGACAGTCCGTAGGTCATCACCAGTCCGACCTGCGTGGCCGATTCCATCTCCTGCGGTCCGCGCAGCAGATTCGGCAACGCGGAGTCCTTGCACGGGATCCACAGAATGGCCGCGACCTGAGTCAGAAAGGTGCCGGCGAAAATCCACCAGTAGCTGCCGGCGAATGCGATCGACAACAGCAACAGGCACCGCGCGATATCGGCGACGGCCATGACGACGCGCCGGTCGAAACGGTCCGCGAGCAGCCCCCCGAGCGGCGCGAACAGCAGCCCGGGCAGCAGGTTCGCGAGCACCACACCGGGCAGGGCGAAGTTCGCGCCGGCGGCGGTGGTCGCGGTGCTGCCGGCCAGCCCGGACAGCGCGAGGACGGTCAGCCAGTCCGCCGAGCTGCACAGACCGGTGACGATCCACAGCCGGCGGAACGACCGCGTGGACAACACCACCCGCGCCTGGGCGAGCGTGGAGCCGCCGGCGGCGAACGTGCGGTCCCCCTCGGTCACCCGTGTCCCCCTCCGGTCAGCACCGCAGCTTAGAACGCCCGGCACCGCCGGGGTTCGATCAGGGATCGCCCACGAGGCCCCACCTCACACTTTCCCGCCTTTTCGCAAGAATTTTTCTCGACTGAATCCCTGTTCGCCGGTCACACTGATCCGGCGATCACACATTCGAGCAGATGGGGAGTTTCCGCGATGGTTCCGAGTCCGGTCTTGTCACGGACCGCGGTGGCTCTCGTACCGATGACATGCCTCGCCGCGATGTTGGTGGCTCCGGGTCCGTCCTCGGCTCCGACGACCGCGACGGTAGCGCTGGCCGCTCACTCGACCGACGCGCCGCAAAGCCGGCCGCACGCTTCGCTGGCCGCGGACCCTGGCGGAGGACCGGGAGGCGGGCCGGGCGACGGGACCGATCCCGGGCCGATCCTCCCGCCCGGAAGCGGCGGCGGCTCAGCCGGTTCGGGCGGCTCAGGTGGGTCAGGTGACTCCGGCTCGGGTGACTCCGGCGGCTCGGGAGGTTCGAGCGGCTCCGGCGGCTCCGGCGGGTCGGGCGGCTCCGGCGGTAACTCCGGCGGGGTCATCGACTCGGGCTCGTCCGGCGTGGGCGGACCGTCGATGGGGTTCGTGGACAGCGTGCAGAGCACGATCGCCGCCGCGATCGGCTGGCTGGGCAAGCTGTTCGGCTCACCCAAGGCCGACGCCGCGCCCGCTGCCTCGGATCTGCCCCCGGGTGTTCGCCCGCTCCAGCCGGCCAATGCGCAGGAGGCGGCCGAATCCGACGCCGAGAAGCAGAACGCGGCGTGCAGCCAGCTCCAGCGCTACCGCGAGGACCAGTCCCGCCGGGAACCGAACAAGAACACGGACCCGGACAAGCAGAAGTCCACCACCGAACACGACCAGAACCCTGCGGCCCTGGAGGGCTTCTGCGCCGAACGCTGGGGCAACCCAGCCGACCCGCCCCCAATCCGCTAACACTCCGAGCCCCACCCCCGACACCGCGCACCTCCTCCCCACACCGCGCTACGTGCACACTGCGCGGTGTCGACGGAAGGTGCGCGGTCTCCACCTCGCGCACCCCACGCACGTTCCGGCGACCCCGCGCACCTTCGGCGCACACCGCGCATGTTCCGACCACGCCGCGCCACGTGCACACTGCGCGGCGTGGCCGGAAGGTGTGCGGCGTCAACCCCGGGCACGCCATGCACACCGCGCGCACCGCGCACTTTCGGAGCACGCCGCGCACGTTCCGTCGACACCGCGCACCTTCCGTCGACACCGCGCACCTTCGGCGCACACCGCGCACCTTCCGACCACGCCGCGCTATGTGCACACTGCGCGGCGTGGTCGCGGGGTGCGCGGTGTCAACCCCGCGCACACCGCGCACGTTCCAGCCACCCGCGCACCTTCGGCGCACACCGCGCACGTTCCGGCCACGCCGCGCACTGTGCACAGAGCGCGGGGTGGACGGAGGGTGCGCGGTGTCGGGTCGGGGGTGTGGTCAGCCTGCCCGTGGGAGCAGGTCGGGTTCCGTGTACTTGGACAGGAACGTGCGGATCGTCTGGGCGAACGTCTCGGGGTCGCGCAGGTAGGGCAGTGTTCCTGACGGGGTGGGCGTGGGTCTCGGCCTGGTCATTGGTTGGGTGCCTTCGTGTGCTCCCCAGATCTGCAGGGTCGGGATGCGTTCCGCCAGTTCGGCGAGCCAGCGCCTCGGCGGATGCTCCTCGGCCCCGTACCTGATCATGCGGGCGATGCGGGTGAGTGCCATCGCGCGGCCGGGCGAGGTCGCCATGTGGAGCTGCTCCTCGACCATCGCGTCGAGGTCCTCCGGCGAGACGCCTGCCGGGGTGCCCAGCCTCGCGCGCAGCGACGGGCGCCCCGGGCGTGCGATGCGGGTGGCGAGCTCGACCCTGGCCCGGGGTGTCAGCTCCTCGAGCACGCTCGGCTCGCACAGCACGAACGCGTCGACGGACGGCTCACCCCAGTCGGAGCAGACCAGGTCCCACGCGGCGCGCAGCGCGGGCTGTCCGCCGAGGCCGGCTCCGATGACGGTTGCGGTGCCGGTCTCGATGTTGTCCAGCAGCACGTCGCGGACGAAGTTCGAGTAGCCGGCCATGGTGAAGTCGAAGCCGTCGTAGCCGCTGGCGAAACCGTGTCCGACCAGGTCGAATGCCCGGACCCGGTACCCACTGGCGGCGAGCGGCTCCATGCACCGGCGCCAGTCGTCGGCCCGGCCGCCGAAGTCGTGCACCAGCCAGATCTCCCGTGGGCCGGTGCCCACGTCCAGCACGCGGGTGTACCGGCCACATGCGGTTATCGGATACTCGATGATCATGTTCACGCCTGTTCCTCGTCGTGGCTCGACCGTAGGAGTGGCGCGGCGGGAGGAACAAGGTTCGCTATGCACAGCCGATGCGGCGGACGGTAACGATGTGCTGCGTTTCTAGAGCGACAGTGCGGCGCGTTCCTGGATGGCCAACGCCAGGAACAGGTCGTACCGGGCCGACGGAGCGCCGAGCAGTGAGCGGCCCAGCATCTGCTCGACCCGGACCAACCGCTTCCGCACGCCGGGCGCGGAGACGCCGATGGCCGTCGCGGCGGGTTCCAGCTGGGCGTCGGCGGTGAGCCAGGCTTCGAGTGTGCGCCGCAACGTCACGTTGTCGGGCTGCAGCAGACCGTTGAGGAAGGAGTCGCTCCAGCTGCGCACCGACGGGGTGTCGAGCAGTTCGAGGAAGCCGAGCGGTCGGTCGGGGAACGTCGGGCTCCCGGGTTCGGGGAGCCGGGGGCCGGCGAGCAGACGCAGCGCGAGGTGCAGCTGCGCTTGGGTGGGCACCCGATCGAGGCACACCCCGAGCAGCTCGCCGACGTGGCGCAGCCGCGCGAGCAAGGTGTTGCGGTGGATCTTCAACTGGCGAACCGCGCCACCTCGGAAGTCCAGCCAGGCGCGCAAGGTGGTGATCAGTTCCGCGGCGTCCGGGTCCTGTGGGCGCGCCGGTAGGTAGCGCAGCAGCGGGTCCAGCAGCGCGGCCGCCCACTGCGCGCCACCGGGCTGCAACCTGCTCGCGACATCCCCCTCGCGGGAGAACCGCAGGTAGCGATCGGTCGTGTGCCGCGCGGCGGTGAGTGCGTGGAAGGCCTGCTCGTAGCCGGTCGGCACGTCCCGAAGCCGGACCGCCTCACCCGCGCCGATCACCAGGTTCCGGTGCCCGTCACCTCGGCGCAGCAGCGGCTCCATGTCGTCGGCGGCATCCCGGGATTCGCTCGTCGGGACCAGCACGATCAGGTGCCGGCGGTACACCGGGCAGCGGATGACCCAGGCGTGGCCGCGCAGGACGTCCTCGCACAGCAGCGCGATCTCCTCCCGTTCGGTCGCGGGGCCCTCGACGAGGTAGACCCGCACGATGTCGGGCAACGGGGGTGCCAGTGCCGAACCGACGCGGCGCGCCCCGCCGAGGTCGCCGATCATCAGCAGGTGCAGCACGGATTCGCGGATGACGATCTCCGCGTCGCGCAGCCGGGCCTGGTGCCGTTCGGCCTGGTCCAGTCGCCACCGGAGATCGATGAGCCGCAGCGCGTCGGCGAGGACCGAGCTGTCGTCCGGGCCGGTGAGCGGAGTTCCCGTCAGCACGAGGATCGGGGATCGTGGTCCGCCGCCGACGGTCACCAACCGAACGTGATGGCCCGGCGCCGATATGGCTGCCGAGCGTTTGTCGCCTTCGGTGAGTCGGCGTACCCCGTCGGCGATCTCGTCGGACATGTCGAGCGTGCGCGTCCGGACACCCGGTACCGGGGCACCTGTGTGATCGAGGAGCGCCGTCTGACCCCGGAACCGCTGTTCCAGCCAGTTCAGCAGTCGCCGCAGGCCGTCCTCACCGACGGCCAGTCGATGCATCTCTCGTAAGTCGTTGTCCATGTCACGCGCCGTCTATTCAGCGGGTCGCAGCATTGTGGGGTGCAGATTAGTGCCGGGAACTCACCACGTCGACCCACACCACTCACAGGCCCCGCGTGGTCACGGAGCGTCTATCGTCCAGCAGCGGGACTATGTGTTGACCAGGGGGTATACCCCAGCGGCGGCTACCCACACCGGTGAGTCCACTACCCTACGTAATACGAATGAGGACGCAAAAAGGCGGGCCCGGAAACCGGGCCCGCCTTCTATGGGGTTTGTATGTCGGCGGTGTCCTACTCTCCCACACCCTACCGAGTGCAGTACC
>NZ_AUBB01000064.1 GCF_000429025.1 Actinospineispora spinosispora DSM 44797 | reverse complement strand
AACTACGTGCAACCAGGAACCCGCGCGAGGCCGGCGCCAGCCGGGGGTTGAGAGCGGGCGGCCACGCCAAGACAATTCGAGTCAGCGGGGATGCACACTGAAAGCCAGCGGGGACGCCCCAATCACGATATGAGCCAGCGGGAACGCCGTCAGTGCTACTCCGCGGGCAACGCCTCCCGGATCTTGCGTGCTGTACTGGCCGGGTCGTAGTCGTCGGCGACGCCGTCGACCAGGATGATGTCGCCCTCCATGTGCCGTGAGCGCAGCGGCGCGATCTCCTGGTAGGCGGGCGAGTCCCACCAGGCCCGTGCCTCGGCGATGCCCGGGAAGCCGATCATGACGACGTCGCCGGTCCACGCGCCCTCCTTCACCTCCTGGCCCATGGCGCCGTGCACCAGGAACCGGCCGCCGAACGGCTCGAAGGTGGCGGGGATCCGTTCGATGTACTCGGCGATCTCCGGGTGCGGGGTGGCTTCGTACAGGTTGGCGATGACGTATGCGGGCACGGGGCCTCCTGGTCGGGGTGCTTCCCCCATGGTGGCGGCCCGGTGTGCTCGGCGTCGATGACCTGGCAGGTAACGCCACAGCCAGATGAGTTTCGCCGGCACCGCGAGTCTGTTCTGGTGTTGCGCCGATGACGCCCACCCGGGCGATCGAACCAGAAGGAGTCGATTCCGATGACCGAGACCACCGCGACCGGCACCACCCCCACCCCGACCGGACAGACCGACCAGCCGGGCAAGACCGCGACCAGGATCGGATGGACGCTGAGCGTGCTGATGATTCTGTTCCTGATCTTCGACGCGGTCCCGAAGATCCTCAAGATGGACTTCGTGATCGAGGCCAGCAAGGGGTTCGGCATCACGCCGGACACCTGGCCGGTGATCGGGACCCTGCTGCTGGTCTTCACCATCGCCTACGCGATCCCCAGGACGTCGGTGTTCGGCGCCGTGCTGATCACCGCCCACCTCGGCGGAGCGGTGTGCGCCAACGTGCTGGGCCATTCACCGCTGGTCATGATCCTGTTCCCGGTCTTCTTCGCGGTCCCGTTGTGGCTCGGGCTGTACCTGCGCAGCGCGGCGCTGCGACGTCTGGTCCGCGTCGGCTACTAGGAGTGCGGATCGACGGCGGGCACTCGTTCCGGGGCACGGGACTGGTGCGCCAGGATGCTCAGGGCGTCGGCGGATCCCGCGTCGTTCGGGGTGTAGACCTCGAGCCGGTGGTCGGGACTGTCGGGCTGGATCCACACCTGGAAGTCGACGCTCGCGGCGCCGACCGTGGGATGCCGCAGCTCCATGGTCCCCACCGTGCAGTCGGCGACGTCCCCGCCCGCCCACCTGGTGGCGAAGTCGTCGCTGCGCATGGTGAGTTCCCCGATCAGCTCCGCCATGCGCGCATCCGTGGGATGGCGCCCGGCGATGAGCCGCAGGTAGGCGACGTGCGCGTCCGCCAGCTCGGCCCAGTTGCGGTACAGGTCGCGGGTCAGCGGGTCGAGAAAGAACATCCGGTGGACCGACGGGCGGTTCGCCGGATCCGACGGCGCGTCGAAGTCGATGTGCTCGGCCAGCAGTGCGTTCCCCGTGCGGTTCCAGGCGAGCACCTCCCCCCGGCGGCCCAGGACGAGCGCCGGGGTGTCGCCGAGGGAGTCCAGCAGTGCGAGAACGCGGGGGTGCGGGTGCTCCTCGCACGGCTCGGTGAGCCTGGCGGTCGCCGGGTGCCTGGCCAGGTTGTGCAGGTGCGCGGTCTCGACCTCGTCCAGACGTAACACCCGGGCGAGTGCGTCGAGGACCTGCGCGGACGCAGTCTCCGCCTGACCCTGCTCCAGGCGGGAGTAGTACCCGGCGCTCACCCCGGCGAGCTGGGCCAGCTCCTCGCGGCGCAGCCCGGGAACACGCCGCGCGGTCCCGTAGGTGCGCAGACCGACGTCGACCGGGGTGACCCGATCGCGGCGGTTCTTCAGGAACGCTCCCAGGCTCTCCACACCACGAAGGGTAGGCCCGCCGGGTGGCCGCGTGGGTGTACCTGCTGGGTGTACCCACAGCGGAGAGTGGTTGTCGCGGGCACTCCGGCCCAGTGTCGGGGGCATGAGTCTCCAGCAACCCGACAGACCGGACGCCCGAGCCTGGCTCGGGCTCCTGGTGATCCTCGGCCCGGTACTGATGGTCGCGATGGACGGGTCGATCCTGTTCCTGGCGATGCCCCGGATCAGCCAGGACCTCACCCCGACCGCCGACCAGGCCCTGTGGGTCCTGGACGTCTACGGCTTCGCCGTCGGCTCCCTGCTGATCACGTTCGGCGCCGTCGGCGACCGGTACGGCAGGCTGCGGCTGCTGATGATCGGCGCGGCCGTCTTCGGGGTCGGCTCCGCCGGGGCGGCGTTCGCGCCCGGCCCGGAGCTGCTCATCGCGTTCCGGGCGCTCATGGGGATGGCCGGCGCGACGCTGCTGCCCTCAGCGCTGGCTGTGCTGAGCGAGCTGTTCGGGGACCCGAGGCAGCGGGCACGGGCCATCGGCATCTTCGCGGCGGCGTTCGCCGCCGGGTTCGCGGTCGGCCCGATCGTCGGCGGTGTCCTGCTGGAGCGGTTCTGGTGGGGCTCGGTCTTCCTGATCAACCTTCCGGTCATCGCGCTGTTCCTGGTTCTCGCTCCCGTCCTGCTCCGTGAGGTCCACGCGACCCGCCCCGGCCGTGTCGACGCCGCCAGCGTGGTGGCGTCCTCGGTCGGTCTGCTGCTGACGATCTACGGTCTCAAGCACGCCGCCGCCGACGGCCCGTCGGTCGCCGCCGTCCTCACCGGGATCGTCGGCCTCGCGGTGCTGGGGTGGTTCGCGCGCAGGCAACGCCACCTCGACCATCCGTTGATCGAGTTCGCGCTGTTCCGCGACCGGGTCTTCACCGTCGCGATCATCACCGGCCTGCTACCGCTGGCCGCGTGGTCGGCGGTCGCGTACCTGGCGGGCACCTACCTGCAGTCCGTCCTCGCACTGCCCGTCCTGCGCGCGGCACTCCTCGCGCTTCCCGGCGCGGTACTGCTCACCGTCACCTGCATCGTCACACCGTCGGTGATCGATCGTGTCGGCACCCGGGCCGCGCTGCTGATCTGCCACTTCTCCATCGCGGCCGGGCTGCTGTTTCTGCTGCCCGCCACCGTCTCCGGCGGGGTCGGCTGGTACATCGCGTCCACGGCCGTCGCGGGCGTCGGCTACGGCATCTCCTTCGCCGTCGTCGCGGACACCGCCGTCGGCGCCGTTCCCCCGGAACGGGCCGGCTCGGCCGCCGCGATCGCGGAGACCAGCAACGAGATCGGCAACGCCCTCGGCATCGCGCTGCTCGGCTCGCTGGCCGCCCTGCTCTTCCGGCTCCTGGGACCCGCCGTCGCCCCCACCCTGGACGAGACCCTCCAGCTCGCGGGTCTCTCCCCCGCGCTGGCCGAGCAGGCGAGATCGGCCTTCGTCACCGGCGTGCACGCGGTCGCCGCAACGGCCGCCATCCTGCACCTGGCCCTGGGCACCCTCACCCTCCGCTGGCTCCCCCGCCAGTTGAGGCCCGGGGCAGGTGTGTTCGCCGGGTGCCGGTCTGGCGGCAGCTGAACCCCTCCCCGCGAGTCGGGGGTCTCAGCACAGCGAGTCGGGACGTTCAGCACACGACGAGTGCCCGGACGCCCGACTCGCTGTGCTGACGCGCCCGACTCGCGGACGCGGAAACGGGCCGCACCGATCTTGCCCCGCCTGCGAGCGCGCCACATCAGTCCCACTGCGACATCATGATCACCACCGCCTCATGGCTGTTTTTCAGCCGAGAAACAGCATGAGGCGGTGGTGATCATGGCGCGGTCCAGCGGTGGACGGTGTGGGTTGCGGTGAGGGGGAGGTCGCCGGGGCGGCTGATGGCGTCGGTCCAGATTCGGTCGACGCCGGGGGCCTCGGGGATGGTGAAGGTGAGGTCGGTCCGGGTTCCGTCGTGCTCGGGGATCGCGGTGGCCTCGGGGTCGTAGTCCGGTGCGGGATGGTCGGAGTCGCGCTCGGTGATGGTGATCAGTGGCTGACCGGTGTCGGTGGCCCAGCGTTCGAGGTAGTCACGGAACGCCGGGCCGGTGGGGCGCCGGGTGGTACCGCGTGGGGAGTTGAGGATGACGATGCCGGCATCGGTCTCGGCGGCCGTCACCCTGGCGACGCGGTGGCCTCGGGTGCCGTCCGGGTTGGCCCGGTAGGCGTTGACGGTGACCAGGGCGGGGTGCAGGACGAAGCTCTGGGCGACGTCGCGGATGCTGCCGTGGACGCAGTCCAGGCAGGAGCCGTCGAGCCGGTCGCCCAGGTGCAGGAGCTCGACCTGGTCGCGCGCGGTGCCGATGAGCAGGTCCTCGCCGTCGAGGGTGACCGGGAGGTCCGCCGGTGTGTGGTCGCGGGCCACCCGGGTGCCCGCCGGCAGTTGTTGCTTCCAGGCGCGGTCCGCCGCGCTGGCGGCGCTCGCGGTGTCGCCGGTGCGGGAGAGCTCGGTGAGGTAGTGGCCGAGCACCGACCGGAAAGCGCCGTTTGACACGCCGTAGTACTCGACGGTCGCGTTCCACAGCGGTGACCCGCGCGGCATGTCCGGTTCGTGACCGGGACGGATGTCGGCGTCGAGGAGCGTGCCGGCCCGTCGGGCGATCGCGCGGGCGAGCTCGTCGACGGTCCGGGTGAGGAGGGGGGCTCGGTCGGCGGGCTTCGCGGCGGCGAGCCGGTCGGCGAGCTCGACCAGGCGGGTGGCCGTGGCGCCGGTGATGCCCAGCGTGGTGGTGGCCTCCCGGGTGTCCCCGAGGAACTCGACCAGCCCGGCCCAGGCGCCGATGAACTGGCGGTTGTCCTCCCGGGAAACCGGATCGGGGGCGTGGTCGAGCAGGCCACCGAGCGGGCCGCGCAGCCGGACCAGCTCGGGGTGGGTCCAGACCCGCAGCATCGGCATCAGATGGCGGGCGGCGAGGCGGCGGCGCGGCAGGTCGGCGACCCAGCCGGCGCGGCGGGTGGCGATGTTCAGTACGCCGAGGGTCAGCTGGTCGCGCACTCGGGGGCCGGCGCGCAGCCCGGCCAGTGGGCCCGAGCCGTCCAGGAAGCCGTACGAGCCGGTGATCTCCGGTTCGTCGAGTGCCTCGGTGAGCCAGTGCAGCAGCAGCGCGGGCAGCGGGTCACCGTCGGGCGGGCGGGGGTCGAGGGTGGGCAGGACGCGCCAGACCGAACCCCAGAACTCGTCGTCGGGGACCGCGTAGAAGCCGTTCAGGAGCTGGTTCTGCAGATCGATGCGCAGGTCGAGCGCCCGCCGGTGGTGCGGTGAGTCCGGGGTCGCCGCGGCTGTGCCCTCGACTTCCAGGAGTCGCTGCCAGGCCAGGTGGAACAGGTCGTTCTGGATCGCCGGGCCGATCTGACCGACGAGACGGCCCGCCACGTCCGGGGCCTGGTCGCCTCGGGCCAGCCACGCTTCGGAGAACTGGTGGTTGAGGTAGTTGACGATCAGGATGCGGGCGTTGGTCAGGTCCTCGTCGGCGGTGGTGCGCGCGTTGCCGGCGTCCTCGGCGATGCTGTCCGCGACGGCCGGGGACGTGACGTGCGCGGCCGCCCGGTCCGCCTCGTCGGCCGCGCGGTGCAGCCATCCGGCGATGGTGGGCAGGAAGTCGGCGACCGCGTCCAGGTCCCGCTGTACGGCGTGCAGGACGCTGCGCGGGTCGTCCTCGGTGTTCAAACCGGGACGCGGAGTGTCCAGGCCGTCGCCCGGCGACAGCACGAGCAGCCGACCGTCGAACAGGGTGGGTTCCAGGTCCGCCCGGGGCTCCCGCAGGTGCCCCGGCCACCGGGGGCCCGGCCCGGTGTCCAGCGCCGGGCCGAGCACGTCGGTGGCGTGCAGCGCGAGGCGGTTGTAGCTGCCGGTGATGGCGGAGACGACGTCGGCGGAGAACCGCAGCAGGCCGGCGGCGATCTCCAGATCGGTGTGTGTGCTGCCCTCCCGCAGCTCCATGACGCGTACCGCCGCGTCGTGCAGGACCCCTCGGGCGTGGTCGAGCAGCACGATCGGGCTCAGACCCTCGGCCGGGTCGTCGTCCTGGGACGCCGGGCCGGGTCCGTCCTGCTGGTGGCGCAGCTCGCGGCGGGCGGCGCGGTCGCTGAGGTACTCGGCGGGGCGCAGCCACCAGGGCAGCCCGGCGGCCATGGCGACGGTCGGGTCGTGGGTGGCCAGCGTCAGGACCGCGAGCCCACCGAGGAACGCAGAGCCGTAGAACAGCCGGCGGACGGCGCGCTTCCACCTCGGCGGCCCTCGCGGCTGCGCGACCTCGCCGGGTTCGTCCGTGACGGCCCGGGCCCGCGCGTGGCTCAGCACGGCATCCAGGCCGTCGGGGTCGGCGGCGGCCCTGTCGATGACCAGCTCGTACACCGCGCGGGCGGCCGCCGGTGGGGTGCGGCGGGTCTTGACCGCGACGATGCGGGTCGGCGCCTGGTCGACGAGGACGACGTCGGCGCCGAGTGCGCGCAGGGTGGACTCGATCTCGGCCAGGTGCGGGCCGGCCTTGGAGCCGGTGACGATGATCAGTGACCCGCCCACGCGCAGCGTGGACATCGCCTCGGCGAGCGCACCGATGCGTGGACCGGTGATCGCCGTCCGGGGGATGGCCTGGAAGAACACCTCCCGGTAGTGCTCGACCGGCAGGTCGACGGCCGCGATGTCGGCGGTGACGTCCGGGCGCGCGTCGGCCTCGATGTTGAGTGCCACGTCGTGGGCACCGACCGGCAGGTGGCCGGGCGCACGCCCGCCGCCGACCACGAGCCGGGCGCCGACGCCGAGGTCGTCGCCGGGTGTGTGCTGCATGGTCGCGGCCCTGACCAGCAGCAGCCGCGCCAGTTCGAGTGCGGTCGCGGTGGTGTCCCGCTCGGCCAGCAGTCTCGTCCGCGTGGCCTCGATCAGGCGCGATCGGGGTTCGGCGCGGAGTTCGGCGACGACGCGCTCGTTGGCGGCGACGGCGGCGTCGAGCCTGCGCTGGCGGGCCAGTGCGGAGCGCAGCAGAGACTGCCGCACCGGGTCGCTCGGCCGTCGCGGATCACGCAGCTCGGCGATGCGCCGCGCCAGCCGGGGCTGCTCGGCGCGTTGGCGGTGCAGCTCCGCCTCGATCCGGCCCAGTGCGTGCCAGCGGTGCGTCTCGCGGCGCAGCCGCGCCCGCCCGTCGACCCAGGTCGCGGCCAAGGCGAGCGGCCTGGGGACCGCCCTGCGCAGCAGGGCTCCCAGCGCGCGGCTCGGTCCGCTGATCGGGTCCAGCTGGTAGGTGCGGCCACGCCAGAGCAGCTGCAGCCCGGTCATCGAGGCGCGCAGCTCGAGGATGTTGGTGGCCACCCCGGCGGGCCCGATCCCGACCCCGAGCTGCGTGACCACGACGAACCGCAGGCCCTGCTGGGTCCACAGCACGAGGTCGTGGGCCATTCCCCACTGCCGCAGCCAGCGCAGCGGGTGCAGACCAGCCAGGTGCGCGCGGGGCGCTGTGGGCAGGAACTGGTAGCCGTTCTCGGTGTAGGGCTGGACGAACAGGTCGATGCGCACCGCGTCGAACAGCCGGGTCGACACCGTGGCCCGCACGATCGCCAGCACCCCGTACACCCAGGACGAGCGGGTCACGGTGAACCTGCCCGGCGCGGTGTCGCCGGGCTGTTTCGCCTGGACCAGCGAGTCGTCCAGCGGGCCGGCCTGCAGCGTCAACGCGGCCTTGACCTCCGTCGTCAGCCAGGACAGCAACCGGATCGGCCCGGTGGTGGCGAGGGTGTCCAGCGGGATCGACACGGCCAGCTGCCCGGCACGCTCCCAGATTCGGGTGCGCATCCAGCTCTTCGCGGCGGCCCAGCGTGACCGGGTTCCGTCGGAGGTCCTGGTGGTGGCAGGCGCGCGGCGGGCGCGGAAGGAGTCGACCTCGTCGGTGGTGGCCACCTTCAGGTGGGTGAAGTGCTGGACCAGCGACGAGACCGCCGACCCGAACACCTCGGAGATCGCCAGGTTCGTGCCGGGGAAGTAGACCCGCAGCTCGAAGCCCACCCGCAGCCGGTAGCGGCGCGGCATTGTCCCCGGCTCGTGGGCCCACGCCGGCAGGTCGGCGAAGGTCCTGACGATCCGCCACTGTTCGCGCAGGTCTACGGCCTGCGCGCGGACCTCGACGGCGAGCCGACCGAGCAACGCCGCCGCTCGACCCGGTGCTTCGGCCAGTGCGGCGACGGTGTTCGCGATGCCCGCCTGCCACCAGGCCACCGAGTGGGTCAGCGAGGTGAAATCCGCGCCGAAGGCGTGTTCCAGCCCGGCGCGGACGTCGCTCACGAAGCCGATGACCTCGGCGCGGACCGCGCGGACGGCCGGTTCCGGGGGCGACCGGCCTCGGGGTTGGACGGGGCCGCCACGCGGGTGCGAGCGCCGGGCCCAGGTCAGGGCCCCGAACACCGCGGCGGTCAGCGCGGCCGCGGCACCCGCTAGTGCCAGGACCCACCCGCCACTGCCGCTGGTCGGGCCGACATGCGGCGGTTCGACCGGCATCGCCGGACTCGGTGTCCCCGGATTCGGGGTGGGGGTGATCGGCGCGGTGGGTGTGGCCTGCGGCGCGAGAGGTGGTTGGGCGGTCAGCGGGGCGTCGGCGGTGTACAGCAGGTCGGCTCGGTTGCCCGCCGCGGCCACCGCCTCGGTGTAGCGCGCCGGGTCGGCGAACCGCACCCGGAAGACCCGCCACAGCGAGTCCCCCGGCTGGATGCGCCAGCGGCCGTCCCACGCCGACGGCGCGGTCACCTGCTGTCCGCCGATCCGCTGGCCCGGCCCGGTGAACCGGCCGCCGTTGGCGGCGTCGAGGTCGGCGAAGCTCACCCCGAGGCCGGCGGCGATCCTGCCGGCGGTGTCCCTGCCGGCGGCGGTGAACACCCGTCCCTGGGCAGGGGCGGCGTGGACCATCGCGGCGGGCGCCGCGGTGACCGACGCCGTCCGCACGGGCACGGGTTGGTCCACCCCGGCCGGGGCGAGGATGCCGCCGAGGCCGGCGGCCAGCGTGGCGGCCACCAGGATCCGGGTCGCCGCCGACGCGATCAGTCGCCATGCGGCACGCAGCCGGAGCGGTCGCTCGGCGGTGGTCGTGACCTGCCAACGGCCACCGGCCCTGGCGCTGTGCACCCACACCGGCGAGGCCCGCGCCACGAGCCGGTGCAGCTGGGCGCCGGTGACGACCCGGGTGGTTCCGGTGGCCGCGAACCCGTGCGGCGCGGTGCCGACCGGCGGGCTCGGGTAGCCGTCCGGGTGGCGTCGGTCGTGCGGGAACCGACCGGCGTGCGCTCGCTGGTCATCCGCGAGCTGGCGGCCCAGCCCCTGGCCGAGGTGTCCGGCCTCGGCCGTCCGGCCCATCCAGACCAGCCGACCGGCGACGACCCTGCGCAGCTCGGCGTTGGGGACCACCGCCAAGAGCCGCTCGCGGCCGGCGTGCAGCGCCGCGAACTGGGCGAGGACGTCCGCTTCGGTCAGCTGGCCAAAGATCATCGGCCGGTGGGTGGGCCGCCACAGCAGCGGGTGGGTGCGGTGGTTGCGTAGCGCCTGGTCGAAGTCGATCCGGTGGACGACGCCCCCGGCGAGCACCAGGTTGACGCTCATGGTGCCGTCCCAGTCGCCCAGCAACGCGGTGACCGCGTACTGGCGGGCGAGCTGGTCGCGGATCTCGGCGGGCGCGGTGCTCAGCCGCACCGGTGAGCCGGTCACGAAGTCGCCGACCTCGAGCAGGTCACCGGCGTCGATGACGGCGCGACCGGTGCCGTCGAGAACCGGGGTCGTGGCGAGCGCCAGCGTCGTGTCCGGGACCGGCACGCCGGCCAGGCGGTAGATCGCGGCCGCGGCCACCGTGTTGATCAGCACGGTGGGGTCGTGCTGCTTGGCCACGACCGTCCGACCGTCGGCGGTGCGCAGTACGACGATCCTCGGGGTGCCACTCGCGGTGGTCTTCTCTGGCAGGAGCGTGCTCTGGTAGGTCGCGCCGTCGAGCGCGGTCAGCGGCAGGCCGCCGGTGCGGCGGCCGTGAACGGTCGCCGGATGATCGGCGTTCCAGGTACCAGCTGGGCGCGCCGGCGATCGGCCCTCGTGCCGGGCGGTGCGTCCGGCGGGAAGCTGGGTCGTCGAGAGCCGGTGAACGCCCGACGTTCCGGCCCGCGCCGACCGCAGGGCCTCGGTGAGGTCCAGTGCGTCGGCGTCGTGCTCGGCGGGGTCGCGCGTGGCGTGCAGGTGGAAGCCGACCTCGTGCGCGAGCAGGTCGTGCCACCAGCCGTCCGTCAGCTGTCTGTCAGCCAGAAGGGCGGCGATCTCGTCGGCCATCTCCCCGGTGAGGACGACGACGCCGTTCCAGGCGAACGCGACCACGCGGCGCAGCACCGAGCGCTGCTCGCGGGTGAGGCGCCGGGTGTCCAGCACCAGGACCGGCGGGCCGCGCGGCATCCCGGCCAACGGGCCGGACACCGGCGTCAGCAGTCCGGCCGCCTCCCACACCGGCAGCCGCGCCAGCAGCATCGTGTGCTCGGTGTCGGACAGTCCGCCGAAGGCGACGGCGCCGCTTCCGGGCGGCGGGGCGAGCGTTGCGATCTCGACCGCCGCGACCAACGCGGCCACCAACGTGCTCGTCTGGTTGGTCAGCCGGTCACCGGGACGGGTGTGCTGGACCCCGAAGGCGCCGAGGTCGAGTGTGGTGGCCAGCGGGTTGGCCAGCAGCGCGTCGCCGAACTCGGTGGGCGCGGCGGCGAGCAGGTCACGGAACCGGTCGCTGGGCCGGTAGTAGGTGGGGCCGCCGCGCCAGTCGGCGGTGAGCAGCCCGCTGCGGACGAGGTCGTCGAGCGCGGTGTCCAGTTCCGGGCGGGTCAGGTTCAGCCGGGTGTCCAGGTCGGCCAGCCAGCCCGGAGCGTCGACAGCGAGGCCGGCCACCAGCTGGTCCTTGGTGAACCCGTCCGGCGCCCGGGTGGATTCGGCGTCGCCGGTGAACATCTCGGGGTGCCGCGCCCGGTACGTGCCCGTGATCAACCGCCAGGTGTCCAGCGCCCGGTTCGCCCCGACCAGCGGCATCGGATCAGGCAGCGACGGGGCGGCCGGGTGCCTGCGTGACTCCAGTGCGCTGCTCTTGGTGAGCCCGCCGAGGGCCGGGTAGCGCTTGCGCAGCGCGCGTTCCCGGTAGTCGCCGCGCAGTTCGACACCGGCGACGCCGAACTCGCGGACGACGTCGAGCTTGTGCGCGGAGCGGTCGGCGTGGTGCCAGCGGACGATCGTGGCCGCCGCGTGTCCGAGCGCGGTGTCGTACGCGTCGCGGGCGGCCTCGAACTCCGCGCGGGCCCGGGCGTGGGCCAGCCGGGCGGGCGCCGAGCGGTCCTGGTCCAGCCGCTCGCCCGCGTGCCGGTACCGGACGGTGGCGCGCTCGCTCCGGCGTCCCGCGTCGCGCAGCGCGCGCTCGGCGACCCACATCGCGTCGACGGCGAGCTGCAGCTCCTCGCGCGGGTCCGGCACCGGGTCGGCGGCGACCTGCCGTGCCCGGTGGGTCCATTCGGCGAGCTGGCTGGACGGCACTCCGGCGGCCTTCGCGGCGTGCTCGACCAGTTCGATGCGCTCCTCAAGCGCGGTTCGCGTGCGGCCGCGTACCGCGTGCGCCCAGGCCAGCAGCTCCTCGTCGAGACCGGGCGTGTTCTGGGCCAGCCGCAGGTGGCGCTGCGCGGCGCGGGCAACCCGGGTGTCGAGCCTGAGCTGGGCGAGCAGCGCGGGCAGTCCGGCCCGGTCGGCTCTGCGCAGTGCGCGGGCGGAGCCTCCAGCACCGGGCACCCGAGTCGGGTCGACCGACGGGTCGCGCAGCTGCCGGTAGCTCCACAGGAGCGCGCGGGCCCGGCCGAACAGCCAGTCGATCAGCCCCTGCTTGTAGTAGGGGGCGGCGCGGTCGACGGCGTTGAGCACCGCGACCAACGCCCGGTAGCCGTCCCGTTGCCGGGTCCGGGTCCTGGGCGCGACCTGGCTCGCGGCGGCCTTGGTCAGCGCCGCGAGCCTCGGGTAGCGCAGGCCGGTCGGGTTGGTGAGCAACGCGCCGCGCAGCCGGGGATCGGCGCCGCGCCACGCGCCGCGCAGCTCGTCGGCGGCCCGGTAGGTGTCGTCGCCGACCGCCTTCGCCGCGCCGATGTCCGCCAGTGCGGTGAGCTGGTCGGTCCAGAACTCAGGCGTCGAACCGTATGCGCCGGCCAGGTCTGCGGCGTTGAGCGAGCGGTCCCTGCCGGCGAGCAGCAGCGCCACGTCGAGCAGCGACCTCGGGTGTGTGCCGGTGGGTGCGGGGGCGACCGCGGCGGTGATCCTGGCCTGCCACCGCTGGCGGGCCCACCGGCGCTGGCTGTAGATCAGCTCGACCTCGTCGCGCAGCTGCGCGGCGTGCAGCAGCACCGTGTACAGCGCCTCCAGGTCGCGGTATCCGGCCAGCTCCGAGGCCTTCGGGGTGCCGGTGCGGCCGCGACGGTCACGCATCGTCTGTTCCAGCCGGGCCGAGGTACGTGCCTCGTCGGCCAGGACCTCGAACAGCTCGCGGACCGCGACGAGGCCTTCCTTCGAGTAGCTCCTGCCCCGCTCCCAGGCCAGCTCGAACTCGACCCGGGACCGCAGCTTCTCCGCCCGGATCCGGCGTTGCTCGGCGTCGGAGATCCGTTCGTCGAAGCCTCCCGACGGGTCGTCGTCGCGCCGGTTGGTCAGATCGACGTGGTCATCGGCAGCCTCCCGGCTCTGGTGCAGCGCCAGTTCCCGCAGCGGGCCCTTCAGGAAGTCGATGCGCGCGGCTTGGAAGGCCTTGACCTCGCCGGCCAGCCCCGCCTCCAGCTCACCGCGCGTCCGGTCCGAGGTCGTGGCGAGCCGGTTCAGCAGCTCGTCGAGGAACTCGACGGTGTCGACGTCGTCCCAACGACCCGCCGCGCGCAGCCGCCCGGCGCGCCAGGCCAGGGCGCCGTGTGCCCCGTCCAGCTCCGCGGCGAGCACCCCGACCGCCTGCTTGAGCACCGCGCCGCGATGCCTGTCCAGCTCGCGCCATCCCTGCGCGGCGGCGCGCTTGAACGCCCGGGTCTCCGGCGAGTCACCCGCCTCGGCGCGCAACGGCGGCGGCAGTGGGGTCCGCAGCCGGATCGCCGCGCGCAACCGCCGCGCGACCGAGTCGGCACCGTTCCGGTCGGGGCGGGTCGCGACGGGTCCCGGCGCGCCGCGCCGGTAACCGAGCGACTGCTCGGCGAGGACGCCACGCAGCGAGGCCGTCCTGGCGCCCAGCCCGCCGATGCGGAGCGCCAGCCACGGCGGTCCCCTGGTGAGGACGACGCCGAACGGGAACGCCCTGGACGGCACCCGCCACAGCCTGCTGACCTTGGCGAACCACTTGTCCACCCGGTTGCGCAGCGGCCAGATGGCGAGCAGGACCGCGCCGGCCACCGCGAACCGGAGCCCCACGTATCCCAGCGTGTCCAGCATCGGCGCGACCGGGACGGGCGGCGCGGTCGGGTCGGGCGGCGCCGGCGGACCGGCCAACCAACGCATCACCGGCTCCGGCAGCGGACGGGACACGATGTAGCCGAAGAGGCTGCCCATCATGGTGTCGAACACCCCGGCCGCCATGGAGCGCCAGTCGGCGCGGCTGAACGCGCGCCAGTCCAGCAGCATCCGGTAGGTCTTCTGCCCCCTCGGCAGATCCTTCCACCGCATCGGCCAGCCCAGCGTGACTCCCTTCCCGACGAAGAAGTGTCCGGCCCGCAGGGCCACACCGAACGGGCGGCGCCAGCCCGTCAGCGTCGTCGACGTGCCCCGGTAGTAGGTGATCGCCAGGTCGGCCCTGGTCCGGACGGCCGACCAGCGCTGACCGAACCGGCCGAGCACGTCCACCACCACGTCGCCGGTCACCGAGGACACCGAGCTGTAGACGAGGTAGAGCCCGAGCGGGGCGAACCAGGCCGGCCAGTCCGCCGCGATCGCCGAGATGTTCAGCCCGGTGACCAGCGGCAGCACCGCGAGTGCGACCGCGCCGCTGGTCAGGCCCTTGACCAGCCTCGTGTACCCGACCCATTTGAGCTGCGCGGCCGTGCTCGCGGCGGCGAACAGGAACACCAGCGCGCTCGCGCTGATCGAGCCCGGGCTCAGCAGCTGCGCCACACCGGTGACGACCGCGCCGGACGGGATGACCACGACGCTCAGGCGCAGCAGGTAGTTCATGGTGTTGACGCCGAAGGAGCCGACCCCGGAGCGCACCGCGTCGCGCAGCTGACGCACGTGCACGTCCTTCTGCTGGGCGCGGCGCAGCGCCCGGTAGTACACCGAGCGTCCGGTGTTGACGCCGACGATCAGAGCGGCGAACAGCGACGCCACGGTCTTGACCACCGTCTCGGCGCGGGTCACGTCGGTGTCCAGCGACGCCGACACGGTCGCGGCCACGAAGTCGCCGAGCACGCCGAGGTTGCCGACCAGGACCGCCGCGCCCGCGAACGCCGGGAGCAGCCGGCCCGCGACGCGCGCCGCCCGGACGATGTTGGCGTTCCAGCCGCGTGCCGTCGAGCCTCGGGCGCGCACCGCGTTCCAACCGAGCCACGCCGCCGACCCGGTCGCCGCGGCGCCGGCCAGCGCCGCGGCGACGCTGGGTGTGGTCCACATCCAGCCCCAGGCGGCGCCGGCCAGTCCGGCCGAGGCGACGGCGCCGGTCAGCCTGCGGACCTGGGCGAGGCGACGGGCCCACGCCGCCGCCGACCGGGCCAACGACGCTCCGGCCACCGCGACGGCACCGGTCCGGTGCCCGCTCGCCGCGGCCATCACGCGCCGGGCCAGGCTCGGGGACGCACCCGCCGCGACGGCGCTCGCCCGCGCCGCGATCCGGGCCCGGGCGAGCTCGCGCATCCTCGCGCCGAGGTCGTCGGCCGCCGACCCCGAGTCGGCGCCGTCCTCGGCGGCCCGGTCCGCGAGACGCCTGGCGAGCGCCGCACCGCGCGCGCCGACCGCGACCGAGCGGGCCCCGGTCCAGAGCGCCCGCGCACGCGGTACGACACGGCGGGCCTTGGTACCGACGGCGGACATCGCCGCGCCGAGGCCGCGCACCGTGGCGGCGGCCGCGGTCCGCACTGCCCCCGTCGCGCCGGTGTACCAGCGGGCCATGGCCTGGCTCAGTGCGCTGAGCCGGTCCCGCGCCACACCGAGTGCACGGCCGAGCAGGCCGCTGCGCAGCACCCACCCGCCCAGTGCCGCACCGGCGAGGATCAGCGTCGCGATCGGCCCCGAGGGGTCCCAGCCGCCATGTGGGGTCTGCTCGGCCGGTGGTGTGACCGGGGTGGGTTCGGCGGGCGGCGCTTCCGTGATCGGCGGCGCGGGCGGAGCCGCCACCGCCGGTGTGACGACGGTGATCCGCTGGCCGGGACGGATCAGGTTCGGGTCGGCGGACAGTGCGGGGTTGGCCGTGAGCAGCTCCGGCACGGACCGGCCGGTGGCCGCGGCGATCCCGGACAGGGTGTCGCCGCGCCGTACGGTCCAGGTGCCGTCCCAGCTCGCCGGGGTGGCCAGCCGTTGCCCGATGGCGATCCGGTTCGGGTCGCCCGCGACCTGGGGGTTGGCCGCGACCAGGTCGGACAACGAAACGCCGAGATGCGCGGCGAGCGAGGTCAGCGTGTCGCCCGCGCGCACGGTGATCTGCCCACTGGGCATGGCCTGCTGGACCGACGTGGCCACCGACGTCGCCGTCAGGACGGCGGGTGCCGTGGTCGTCGGCCCGATACCGAGGACGGCGCCGACGGTGAATGTGGCGCCACCGAGCAGCAGCCCCGCCCTGGCCAGCCAGGACGGCGGGCCTCGGGGCAGCCGCGACCAGGACCGCGCGCTCCCGGCCCGCTGTGCGCCGGTGTCCGCCGTCGAATGCGACGGGTCGTCGTGACCGGTGTGCTCGTCGCCGGTGGTTCCGTAGGCCTTGCCCGCCGCTCCCGTCGACGCCCGTGCCGTCGCCGACAGTGCCTCAGCTCTGGTCAGATACTGCCCGCCCATCGCAGCCCTCACCGCTGCCGGCAGTGCCTCCACCAGCCAACGCTCGTCGGCCTCATGGGTCCGGCCCTCGACCAGCTCCGGGCGACCGAGGTGGAACCCGGTCTCGTGCGCGACCAGCCGCCGCCACCACTGTGACGGCACCGCACCGGGGCGGGTCAGGTCTCGCCAGGTCTCGGTGACCATCACGATCACGCCGTCCGGCGCGTACTCCGGGTGTTGCCACCCGAACGCGATCAGCCTCGACGGCAGGTCGCGCCACGGCTCGCCCAGCATGGACTCGGCGAGCTCTCGGTCGATCAGCACGACCGGCGGGCCTCTGGCGAACGGCAGCCGGTGCTGTTCGGGCTGCCAACCCCGCCCGTACAGCGTGACCAGCGCCTGCCGGAACGCGTCCTGGGCCTCGTGGCTCGCGCCGCCGACCGCGGCCGCCCCGCCGGAACCAGACGTCCCGGTGGCGTCACCCGCCTCGGTCGCGGGCGGTAGCCGGCCGTCCGAGTGGTTACCGTTGTCGCCATGCGTCTGCGGTGTCCGGTCTGCAAGGCCTGGCGGGTCGGTGACCGGGTGGTCCTTCGTACCGCCCTGACCGACAGGTGTTTCCGGTGCGAACCCGTCCACGCCCGCGCCCGCGCTGAAGCCTGGTTCGACGCCAAGCTCGACGCCGGGATGGCCGCGGCGCGACGATGGCTGTCGAGCGCTCCTCGGTTCGACGACTCGCTGCTGGCCCGGGCCCGCGCCGCCCATCCCCGACGGGAACGGGCGATGGTCCCCTGGGCCGACACCCTGGACGTCGACATCGCCGCCCACTGGCTGCTCTTCAGCACCGAGGGCGGCCACACGTTCTGGCCGCCGGCCAACTCCGGCCCCAGCCTGCGCCTGGTCGAGAGTCTGCGCGGCCGGGACGTCGTCGATTCCCTGGACATCGGGGCGGTGTTCGGCGAGCGGGGTTTCCCCTACCCGCGCGACCCCACCCACCACATCCTGTTCGACGAGCACGGCCCCATCGGTGGTCTCTCCCTCTCCGTCACCGCCGCGCTGCTCGCCGCCGTCAAGGCGCGCCGAGCCGCCGGTGAGCAGGCCGACCGCCCTCTGAACGCCGCTCTCCTGCCGTCCCGGTACGACGACGTGCTCGCCCTCAAGCTGGACATCTCGCCCGCGTGGCGCATGGGCATCGTCGACCACCCCGACCCCCGGCGACGCTGGGAAGCCATCGGGAGCGTGTTCCGCGACGACGCCGGCCGGATGGTGGTGCTCTGGCGCTGAACCGGCCGGCCAGCCCACCAGCCGATCAGCTTGGGCCAGCAGCCGCTCCGACCGCGCTCTCGCTTCCGTGGCGGCCCACCGCAGTGCACCGATCTGGCCGAGGACCCGGGCGGCCGAGTCCCGGGAGCTGATCCGGTCACCACGACCGCCGAGCGGTCCCGCGCGCCGCAACGTGCCGGCGTTGTCCCTGGCGACCCGGCCGGCGGCGCGGTCGAGATCGTCGGCGTGCGCCCGCATGGCCTGTGCCCGGTCACGGATCGTCTGCTGCCAGAGCCGCGCTTCCGGAGCGATCAGCAGCAGCCGCGCGTCGGCGGGCAACCCGCTCAGCAACCCACGCAGCTCGCTCAGTGAGACGGCCAGCCGGTCCCGCTGGGCCGGGCCGGACGGGGCGAACGCGGCGAGAGCACGGGCGGCCGCCGCCGCGACGGAGGGACCGGCGCCCCACCGGTTCCCGCCGCCGTCGGCGAGCTGTCCGGCGCGCCAGGCCAGCCGGCCGAGCAGCGCCCTGGCCGAGGCCAGGTCACCGTCACGGAGGAGGCGCTCCACCCGGCTCGCCGCCTCGGCGTGGATCCCCAGTGAGTCGGCGGGCACGCTCGCCGCGCTCGGTTCGAGGTTCAGGCTGGTCCGGCCGATCGCCTCGGCCATCACGGACCGGTAGTGGCCGAGGGCCTCGGCCAACCGCTGCTGGGCGGCGGCCAGCTCGGCGGCGGCCCGCTCGATCCCGCGCTGGTCGTCGGCCGCGAGCACGCCGCCGGGTGCGGCGAGTGCCACCCGCTTGGTCTTGGCCAGCTGCGTGCGGGCCTCGGCGACCTCGCGCCCGTGCCGCATCGCGGCGGCGGCCGCATCGGCGGTGGTGCCAGCGGGTGCCTCGGTCCTGGACCGCGAGCGGTAGGTGAACGTGGTGGCCCGCTCCGGGTGCTCGGCGATCTCGGCGACCTGGCGTTCGGTCCAGGCGGTGGCGTTCTCGCGCGCCTCCCGGAACAGGTCGTCGACGGCCTTGTCCTTGATCTCGACATTCCGGGGATGACCGGCGTACTTGTCGAGCAGCGCCTGGTGCTTGACCGGGTCGGCGAAGCGGTAGAGCAGCTTGTCCCGCAGCGACCGGTGCGCCACCACCGACCCCTTGTCCGCACCGCGAGCCGCTCGATACACCTTCTGCAGATGGACACCGGCGCGTCCGGCGAAGTCGGTGATCACCACGTGCAGGCCGCCCAGCGCCTCGGCCACCTTGCTGAGCACGATGTCGGTGCCGCGTCCGGCGTAGCTGGTCGCCACCGTGCTTGCGCCGACCTGACCGGCACCCTGGATCGTGGTGACCGCGTCCTGGACGATCTCCGGACGGTCGTTGAGCTGCGCGGCATCGATGCCCTTGTCCTTCAGCCCGGCGCGCAGCAGGTCCCCCTCGGGCAGCGGCTCCGACACCACCAGGAAGGGCCGACCGGTCTCGTGCGCGGCCGCGGCGTCGGCCGCCCCCGCCTCCAGCTTGGCGGGGATGTCCACCCAGGTGTGTTCGCCCATGTCGGTCAGTGCTCCCTCGACCGTCGAGGGGACGTCGACCACGCGCATCCCGTAGACCCGCTTCAGCAGACCGGCAGCCTCGGCGGCGGTACCGCTCGCACCGATCACGCGCTGGTAGGTGCGGTGGAACTGCAGGACGCTCAACGCCGAACCCTGCTCCAGCGGTCCGCGGATCGGCAGTCCCTCCTTGGCCTCGACGAAGGAGTGCAGTTCGCCGTTGTACCGCTGGCCGGGGTCGCGGGTCCCGCTCTCCTCGGAGTAGGTCTGGACCTCGTGGTTGACCGTCATGTAGTCGACGTCGCGCTGCATCCGCTCGGCGTGCAGCGCCTCCACGAGGTCTTCGATCCGGTGCTGTGAGCTCAGCGCGTTCAGCTGCCCCGCGACGTCGCCCTCGAGGTCGACCTCACGCACGGCTTCCCGCGCGGCCTGGATCCGCTGATCGCTCCCGGACACCCCGTCGGCCCGGTCGGCCAGCACCACCGGGCTGCGTGCCTCTTCCACGCTCAGGTAGTCGATCTCGTCCTTGATCAGGGAACGCGGCCCCTGCACCCGCATGCGCTGACCGGGCGACGCGAGCATGTCGTGCTTGACGTCGAACATCACGTCCCGCTGGGCGCCGTAGATCACCCGGTGCCCGTTGTACAACTCCCGGCCCGCCTCCGGTGACATCTCGCCGCGCTCGCGCAGACCGACCTCGATCCCCAACTGGCCGAGGACCCTGCGGGCCTGATCGATGTCCTTCTTGTACATCGCTTTGGTGGTGACGATGTCGACCCGTCCGTACAGCGCATCGACCGCCGCGGTCATCATCAGGACGATCGACTTTCCACCGCCGCCACGCACATTGCCGGCGGTCCCGTCGCGGGTGCTCAGCTCGTACGCGGCAACCGCCTGGTGGTCCCACAGCTCGTGGCCCGTAACGCGGTAGTACGCCTCGGCGACCAGTGCGTGCACCTTGTCGACGATCTGTTCCCGCGTCGCGCCGAGCCGCACCGATTCCTTGACGTCCTTGTAGCCCGTGGCCAAGGGCACCTCGGAGTGGCCGCGCAGCCTGTCGATCTCCATGCGCAGCCGCGCCGGAGCCTCTTGCCCGAGGATGGACGGTTCCTCGGCGTGTACCACCGGCGGGATGTCGGCACGCGTCTCGGGTTCGGCCTTGCGTTTCGCGCCGACCAGCGGCGGGTGGTCGAGCTCCGGTTGCGGGCCCTGTTCCCTGGAGCGGCCGGGCTCCAGCACCATCGCCGACCGCACGTTGGTCAGCGGCTCGTCGAAGACCGTGCCTTCGGCGGTCTTCGTCCCGGTGAACCAGTGCGAACGGGACGAACCTGGTTCCCAGGTCCACACCACGACCTGGGTGCCCTCGGGGGCGTCGTCCATCCGCTGTTCGAGCCCGGCCCGGTCGGTGGTGTCGAAACGGCCGGCGTAGTCGTGTTCCAGCTGTGCGCGCATCTCCGCCGCGTCCTGCGACCTCGGTGTCGCCGGTCCGACGTTCTCGACCGGTGTTCCGTTCAGTCGCGCTCGCGTGCAGGCCACGCAGTTGTCCTCGGGGCCGAGACCGTCGCGGAAGCCTTCCGCCGGTTCGGCGCCGCCGGTGGTGCTGTCGGCGGGGTGTTGCTGGGTGGTCCGGGTCGGAGCCGGTGGGGCGGGTCCGGCTACGTCCGGGTCGTGCCCGGCGTTGTAGGCGGCGGACGGGTCGTTGCGGTCGGATCGTGCGCTGTCGAGGCCGGGCTGTGCCGGGCCGGAGCGTTCCAGGGTCGCCGACGGTCCGGGCGAGCCGTCCGGGCCGGGGCCGGCGTGTGTCGAGCCGGGCGGGGTCGCCGGCTGGTCACCGTCGCGGTGGCCGCCTGGGCCGTGGTCCGTGCCACGCCGCGACACCACCGGGCCCGCGCTGTCGGAGACCGTCACCGTGATCTGTTGGGCGCCACTCTGCTGCCCGGCCTCGGCGGGCCGCGCCAGGTCGATCGAGACCGTGGCCCCCGAGGGGCGTGCCGGGTCGATCGAGACGGTGGCGGCGGCCGCGGTGCCCGAGTCCGGGACGGTGACGTCGACGGTCACCGCGCCCGCTCCGGCGGCGGTCCGTTCGACGGGTCCCGGCCTGGCGCGGCGGTCCGAGGCGGTGCGGTCAGCGGGCTTCGGGCCACCGGTCTTGCCGTCCGTGGCCTGCCCGTCCTTGGCCTCGGCGACCCGCGAGCTCACCTCGGGACCGTTCTGACCGGCCCGGGCGACAATCGGCTCGGCGGCCGCCACACGCTGACCGGCCGCGGCCCCGTTCTGGGCGGCAACCGGCTCAGCAGCGTCCTCCCGCACAGACGACCCAGCCGGCCGAACACC
>NZ_AUBB01000063.1 GCF_000429025.1 Actinospineispora spinosispora DSM 44797 | reverse complement strand
ACCGGTCGGATGGGCAGCCCGTGGGACGTCGCCGCCGCCGCCGTGTTCCTCGCCTCGGCCGAGGCGAGCTACATCAACGGGGTCTGCCTGCCCGTTGACGGCGGGCTGTCCGCGAAGTGCTGTTGAGAGCGACCGGTAGGAGGCCCACACGATGAACCAGCAGGCCGTTACGCTGAACGAACGCATCCTCGTCAGCACGCTGCGCGGCACTGAGCCCGAACCCGCCACACCGAGGGACACCGGTGCTCCAGCGGGTGCCGTCGCAGCGGTCACCGGTGCCGCTGGTGGAATCGGCGCAGCCATCGCCGCCCGGCTCACCGCGGACGGGTACGCCGTCGCGCTACTGGACATCAGCGACGCCGTGCATCTCACCCGGGACGATATCGGCGCCCCGCTGTCCGCCCGGCTCGACGTCACCGACCGAGAGGACGTCCAGCACGTGCTCGCCGAAGTGATCAAGGCGACCGGACGGCTGGACGTCCTGGTGAACTGTGCGGGCACAGCACACCGCTCCTCCTTCGCCGACACCAGCGCGCAGGAGTTCCTGCGCGACATCAACACCAACCTGCTCGGCACGTTCTTGACCTGCCAAGCCGCGGTGTTTCCCCACATGCGCGCTGCAGGCCGCGGCCGACTGATCAACATCGCGTCGGTGTCCGGTAAGACCGGCGGGATCGGGTCCGTGCATGCAGACGGCTCCGGCGGCCGTTCCGGCGCCGGATACGCCTCGGCGAAGGCCGGCGTCATCAACCTCACGCGCTGGATCGCCCGAGAGGTGGGTCACCTCGGTATCACCAGCAACGCGGTGGCCCCCGGGCCGATCGCCACCGCGATGACCGACGGCCATCACTACGACACGGCGAACATCCCGATCGGACGGCTGGGCACCCCCGAAGAGGTAGCCGACGCGGTGTCCTGGCTCGCCGGCCGGGGAGCCGGCTACGTCAACGGCATCGTCCTGGATGTGGACGGCGGCCTCACCCGGGCTTGAGCGAATCACGCTGGGCTCAGATCGGTGCCCTCGGGAAGCTGACCCCACGGGCGACGCGGGGCGGGCGATACCGCGCCGTTGGATCAGCGCAGACGATCTGCTACGTTGCGTAGCATGCCAGGCGAGGACGGCTCCCGGCCGCACGGTTTGGCGGCCCACTTCGGAACTCTGGAGCTGCCAATACTCGAGGTGCTGTGGGCAGGCGGAGCGAGGGATGTGGCTGACTGTGTCACGCGGCTGAGTGGAGATCACGCGTACACCACCGTCAAGACGGTGATGGAGCGATTGGTCAAGAAGGGCCTGCTCGATCGATGCAAGGAGTCACGGTCCTACGTCTACTGGCCGAGTCAGACCCGCTCTGAGGTCGAGGCGCGATTGGCGGCCCAGCAGGCGCGGCAACTGGTGGACGGATTCGGCGATCTTGCGGTCACACATTTCGTCGAGACGGTGCAGACAGACTCTGACCGGCTGACGCAGCTGCGGCGACTACTGGCAGGAATCGCTGCGGAGGGCCCGGAAGAGGATCCTCGATGAGTCTAAGCTGGCTCGGGTATCCGCAATTCGTGCTCGCTCTGTGGTGTCCGTTGACGGCCCTCGGGACATGGCGGCTGACCGACGGCGTGTCGGGGCGGCTGGGCGCCCGCGAACGTTTCTCTCTCGGCGTCGTCGCGGCGGGCACTCCTCCGGTCGCGCTCCTGGTCCCATATCTGCCGAACAGTCCGTTGCGCAATCTTCCGTTCTGCGGGTACCGATTGCCTGGGGTATCGGCAACAGGCCCAGCGGAGTCGACATACCGCTGATCGTCGATGTGCTGATGCTTGCGGCGATGTTCTTGCCGTTGCTGTCGCTGGTCGTCTCGTTTTCCGCCGGCCTCTGCCAGGTAGCTCAAACGTACCGCCGGATATCCGCGCTTGCGCCGCGACGAGAGGGGCAAGTCTGGATCGTCCAGTCCGATCGGGTGGCCCCGGAATTCACCGCATGCACAGTCGGGCTGCTGCGTCCACGTATCATTGTCAGTTCGGACGTCCGGTCGTCGCCGGCCATCCTCGCGCACGAGAAGTCCCACGCTCGGGCGCGCCATTCACTGTGGATATTCCTGGCTACCTGCGGTCTGCGATCCTAGTGGTGGATTCCAGGTCGTCGGAGGTTACTCCGGGAGCTACGGGTCACCGCCGAGCTCTGGGCCGACCAGGACGCGCGATATCTGGTGGGGGCACCGGCGGTCGCCAGAGCCCTGGGTGCACGACTGTTCGGGGATTCGTTTGTCGCGGATCGACCCGCTGGAAGCCTGGGTGCGAGCGCCGCCTTCGCTGATTCTCCCGCTGACCTGATGCGGCGAGCGACGGAGTTGTCGAACCCGCCGCGCATGATATCCGGACAGCTGAAGTGGCTGCACTATTCTGCTGTACTTCTCACAGCACTGATGGTCGCAGTATTATTGTGAGCTAATCGGATACGGTAACCCCTGTACATATTATGAAACCTGCTATGCGGCATGGCAGTCACCTTGAAATGGGGCATTAAGCATGAGTCAGCAATTGAATCGACCTGCCGGAACGTCTGGTTCACTATTAAGGACAGCACCGACTACGGTGCGCGCCGCTTTCTGGCTGGTGTGTGCATCGGTTCTGTTGAGCCTGCTGCCGTCTTTCGTCGAGCTGATCCGGGCGACGATGAATGACGTGCCGCCTGATGTACTCGCCTTCTATCGTCGCGGTTCGCCGACCGCCACCGCGGAGGCGATCAAAACCACTGTGGTCTTCAGTGAAATCGTGCATCTCGGGGTGTATCTCGTGACCGCGGCGGTCTTCGTCCTCGTGGCGAGAAAGATGAGAACCGGCCGGAACTGGGCGCGGTGGTCGACCGCCGCGCTGTTGCTGATCGGCGCGGTGTCGTGGAGCACCCGAGAACTCGGGTCGCCACTCGACACCCTTGCCAAGGTGCTGATCGCCGGGTGTGCTCTGGCGGCGATCGTCTGTATGTTCGTGCGCGCGAGTCGGCCGCATTTCACCGTATCCGGCGACAACCATTAGGCCTGTGGGCGTCCTCCCGGGTCTCCCGTCCAACATGGCGGCTTGGACGAACGCGTCTGATTCGCGTGGCGGTGCGGGACGTGTGCACCCGGCCATCAGGTGAGCCACTGCGCTCACCTCTGGTCACGCCGGGCCGCGGTCAGCAGGTCGATCAGCTGGTTGAGGTCGGTGAGCGGCAGGTCGGCGTCGGTGCCTTTGAGGCCCGCGGTGAGCGCTCCGGCCGCCCGTCCCGCCGCCACCCCGGCCGGGCTGTCCTCGACAACGAGACAGTCCCGGGTGGACACGTTCAGCCGCCGCGCGGCGGTGAGATAGCCCTGCGGGTCAGGCTTGCCGATCGTCACGTCGTCGACCGTGATCAACAGCGGTGGGTCGATCCGGGCGCTGCCCAAGCGGGCGGCGGCCAGCTCAGCGCTGGCCGAGGTGACGATGGCCCACGGCAGCGTGCGCTCGGTCAGATATGTGAGCAAGCGGTGCGCACCGGGCGTAGCGACGACGTCGGCCACATCCGCGCACTCGCGGGCAAGCTGGCGACGCGTCTGTGCGACGGCCCGTTCCTCATCCCACTCGGGAAACGTGCGGCGTACCGTCTCGGCGGCCGGAATGCCGAAGGCGATACCCAGGACGGCCGTCGGATCCGCACCGTTTTCGATCGCCCAGATCCGCCACGAGCGTCGCACCGCGGCGTCGGAGTCGACCAGGGTGCCGTCCATATCCAGCAACACCGCACGCACGACACTCAGCCGCTCGACACCGACATCATCGTTCGTCGAACCGTTCTCGAATCCGCTCATGGGTCGTGCACTCCCCTCAGGGGAACGAGGCAACAGCGGCCAGTGCGCCGATCAGCGGCGGACCGAGCCATGAATCCCATCCACCCGAACGTGGACACCGCGGCGATCGCGGCGGCCTCAAACACCGTGCACCTGCACACCAGCCCGCCGAAACGCCTCCGATGTCAGCGGGATGATGGCCGGTCACGCCGGTGCCGGCGGACAGTCCACAGCAACTGAGCACGGCGGTGTCGAAACGTAGTCCAGCGATGTCCGCCTCGCTCATCGGTCCGCTCAGCGACAGCTCGCCACCGCGGGCAGTACCACCGGGCACCATCAGAACGTACCCACCTGATGTTCGTACGCAAGTCATCGATGTTCGCAACGGCCGGCGCTCACATCGTCACCATGGCTTCACCAGCTCGGAGTCGGCCGAGCGCTGATCAACTGGTTGCCGACTCCTCGAACTCGACCTGTACCGCCGACGCACCGCGCAGCTCGGCGACGTGATCGGCTTCCGCGCGCAGCCGGGTGCGCAGGCCCGTGCTCAACGGCCGGAACGCCTTGATCGTCAGCGTCAATGTGCGACCGCTCTTGCGGGGTCGCCAGGTTCCGACGATCGCGCCGTCAGCCAGCACGGCACCGGGCGCGCCGACCGATTTCCACACCTCGCGCTGGTAGGCCTCGTCGACGATGGTCCCTCGATCACGCATCTGTGTGTAGGGGTCACCCGGCGGCAGCAACCGTGCTCCGCGGGGTTCGGGCGGCGACCGCAGAGCGTCCAGGTCTTCGGCGAGGAGCCACGCCCGGCCGCCGTCGAATGCGACGGGGATGAGCTCATCGTCCAGCATGGCCCACCACGGCTCGACGTCACCGACCTGAACACCGACCCAGGCGGCGAAGTCCTTGCGAGTGGACGGGCCGTAACAGTGCAGGTAGCGCCGCAGCAGATCGGTGCGGGCGGTGTCCGGCTCGACCCGAGGCAGCGGCCTGCCCAGCCAGTCCTCGACCAACACGAACGGAGCCTTGTTTCCGCTGCGCGGTGCGAGGCAGACGATGCCGCGCAGCGCCAGCATCCGGAGGCAGAAGTGCACCACAGCCTCACCCAACGGCAGGTTCGCGCCGTAGGGGCCCTTCGCCTGCCAGAGCTTGCGCTGGGCAGGCGACAGTCTGCCGACGACGCGCTCGGCCAGTTCTTCGCCGAGTTCGTCGATCGCGAGCTGCCGTCCCGACAGCACGACCTCGATCTCCTCGGCAATGCTGTCGACCGCCTCGTTCAAGCCCATCCCGAGCCGGTCCAGCGCCCCCTCCACTCCGATGATCAGGTGTAGCCGCGCAGTCTCGGTGGCAGGCAGGACCCCGCTGGTGAATACGGGTGCGTCGACGGTCGGGAAGAAGTATGGCGAGCCGCGCATGCACCAGGTCTGCAGCAAGCTCTTGTCCTCGCCGACGAGGTGGTCGATCCGCTCCGGAGTCACGTCATCGACGCGGGCGTGCAGCGCAAGCAGCACCGATCCCGGTGGACTGTTCTGAACTCCACACGCGCCCGCCACGTCGAGCAGCTCGTCGGCCGAGTACCGGTTCGTGAGATGGTGCGCGTGCAGCCGAAACGCCACGACGTCGCTGATTCGCACCTCGGCAGCGGTGCCTCTGGCGCTGTCACGAGCCATAGCCGTTCCCTTCGTAGGGTCGGGAGAGCGCGTCGGCCGCGCGCCGTAGCCGGTCGATTCCGCCCGCGGCGAGCAAGGCATCCAATCGTGCGGTGGGCAGGTAGACCGACACGGTCGCCATCAACCGAGCGCCATCTCGAATCGCCACGCCGACGCCGCTGAGCCCCTCCTCGACCTCATCGACGACCATCGAGACCCCCTCGGCGCGAACCCGGCCGACGGCCTCCACGATGTCGTCGACGGAGGTCTTCGTCGCGGCCGTGTGGGCGACGATCGGCAGTGCCCGTACGGCCCGCTCGACCTCCGCCGGAGGCAGTTCGGCCAGCAGCATCCGCACCACACCGGTCGCCGGTGAGGTGAGCGCGCGATCCCGCCACACCGTGCGCACCCCCACGATGTGGTGGCCCTCGACCTCGGCGAGCACCCGCGCGGAGGTCCGGCTGACCGGAACCTCGATCATCGACGTCTCCCCTGACGTCTCGGCCAGCTCACGCAACACCGGCAGCGCGCGCTCCAGCAAACCGGCTCGCCCAGGCGCCATCCGGGTCAGATCCGTGATCGTCGGGCCCAGCACCCAGCGACGCCGAGGGCCAGGACGCGCGACGGCCCCGACGTCGTGCAGGGAGGCCAGCAATCGCGACACGGTCGTTCTGGGAAGCCCGCTGGCCTCGGTCAGGTCGGCGGTCGAGACACCCTGCTCAGCCGACGCGACGCGACGCAACAGCTCGAAGGCACGGTGCAGCGATTCGTTGCGCCCGGTCCCCGGAAGCAGGTCCGCATCCTCGGGTGCGCCGGTGCCGCGAGAGACCCCTGGGCTCATGTCGGGAGCCTAACTTCTCCCCATATACGACCGACATACGGTTATTCAACGACTCGCAACCGGTCATAGTGAGTGAGCTCGGACGCGCTGAACCGTTCCTTCGAGCTCGCCGCCCCTGGCATGGTCAATCGGGTGGATATCGCCAAACTGAGGAGCCGAGAACTGGGCAAGCCCGTTGCGGCCGAACAGCCATCGTTCGAACGGTGGGACGGTGACCTCGCGGTGCCGAGAGACCTTGATCCGTTCAGCGACTCGGCCCTGCCCAGCGCTACCGGTGTCATCGTCAAGTCCCTGTTCAATCCGGACTGGCTGATTGAAATCGAAGCGGTGGCCGTGGCGCCCGCCGAGCCTGCCTGAAATCGGTCACCCACGAATATGGTGCGCAGTCCCCGTACGGTCTGACCAGAGAGCCGCAAGGTGATCATTCGCGACTGGCTCGCGGCCAGCCCGAGAGTGCACCTCACACCCACCTCGGCCTCCTGACTGAACATGATCGAAGTATGGTTCGGCATGATCGAACGCCACGCTCTGAAGAGCTACGCTCGACTGGAACATTGATCGGGCCTGGACTACGGTTAGAAGTATGGCGACAGAGAAGGTCACGATCTCGATCGATGGTGACGATCGCAGGCGGCTAGAGGCTCACGCGGCGGCGGCGGGCATGAAGGTGTCTCCGTTGATCGTCAAGTATGCGCTGAACTGGCTCAACTACCGGGACGCCGAGCAGCTCGCCGCCGCGGACACGCGCTCCGGGCTGTATGCCGAGGAATACGCCGAGCGCGAGCTCGAACTCAGCCGTCAGGCGCGGACCGAGGATGGAGCCGGCGGTCGCGCCGCGTGAAACAAGGCGAGATCTGGCTGTTCGAACGCGAGCGCCCCAGCAGGGACAACGACCCACGGACCCCGTACCGGGTCATCGTCAGCGCCGACTACCGGCTTCCCTCGGAGCGCAAATGGGTGCTCACCGCTCCTGTTGTCGCCAACCTCGACATCGACACCCCCGTCGCGGTCCGGCTCAGCGACGGCGACCCGATCGCCGGCTGGGTACGCGCCGATCAGCTCACCAACACCTTCGCCCCCTGGCTCTCCGGCCCGGTGGGGACCCTGGCCGCCGCGTCGCTCGACGCACTCGCGGCCGCCCTCCGAACCGAGATGGACCTGTAGCGACGCGGCCGATCGAAAGACCAGGCGGCCTACTTCCGTGCGCCACGGCGGCGAGCCGGACAACAGCCATCGAGTTTCGCGATCGGCAAGCTTTTGCTAGTGCGGTGGCCACACTAAAGGCTGTCCCGTAATGATCAACAGCGCAGGCTGGTGAGGGGTCGCGGGTGGTGCTTCCAGCCGATTTCGTTTGTTCAGTAGGTCATGGCGAGGTTGCGCATCTGGGCGATGCCGCGTGTGGTGTATCAGACGCCGTGGCGTTTGCGTCGACAGTTGCGCAGGATGTTCCAGGACTTCATGTGCGCCAACGCATGTTCGACGCGGGCGCGGACGCGTTTGTGGACGGTGTTGAGTTGGGCCTTCCACGCGGGCAGTTCACCGCCGCCAGCGGGTTTGCGATAGGGCATGATCACACCGGGATTGCCCTGGTAGCCGCCGTCGGCCATCACCGTCGCGCCCCGGTATTGGCGGTCGACTCCCGAGTCACGGAAGGCCCGGCAGTCGTTGTGGTTCCCTGGGGTGGGGCCTCCGACCGCGACCGTGAGCCGGGTGTTCGCGTCGATCACGACCTGCATATTCACCGAGTATCGGTAGTTCTTCGACGAAGCGGACATCCCGCGATCGTGGGTGGGCACCAGCGTGCCGTCCACGATCAACACCGTGTCCGGGCCATGCGCTTTCCTGACCGGCGAGAGCACCAACAGCGGCGCCAGATGCTCAACAATCCGGCCGGCGGCCGACTTGGAAATCCCGAACAACAGCGCTATCTGCCGGTAGGTCAGGTTGGTGCGGTAGTACACCGCGACCAGCAACACTCGCTCGGTCAGCGACAGACCCCACCGCCGGCCCGTGCCGGTCTGCTCACCGCCTCGAGCGGCCACGATCTGCACCAGCTTCCCGAACTGACGCACGGTCAAACCCGTGAACATCGGCACCCACTCCGGCCGCTCCGCGCTGATCACCTGCACCACATCATGATCACCAGCCGGCGGCCGACCACCGAACCAACACGCCGTTACGGGACAACCTTTAGGGGCCGGTCCCCCGCGAGCCGCCGAACTGGTCGTCGGTCTGGGTGTCGGCCAGTTCGCTGAGGTATTCGGCCAGCGCTCGTGGTTCACGGCCCAGGATGGCTCGTAGTACCAGCGCGTTTCCGCCCGCCAAGCCGTGCTGATCGTAGTGGATCATCATTTGGGCGCTCTGCGAGCGTGCGGGGCCTTCGGGCAGCCGCGCGAGGAACGTGTCCAGTGGGATCTTCATGGCGGTGATCCGGCGACCCACCATGGCGCTGATCGTGGACGCGATGGTACGACCGGTCACCATCCCCTCGGCACACAGTTCGAAGGTGCCGCGGCTGAGTCGGTCGGTCGTCATCGCGATCGCGGCTGCCTCGGCCACATCGCGGTAGTCCACGAAACAGAATTCCGCACTCATCGAGAACGGAGCGGCGAACCGATCGTGCTCGACGACGCCGGGCCAGAAATCACCCAGTGTCTGCATGAACATCGCCGGCTGCAGAACTGTATAGTCCATGCCTGAATTACTCAACGCATTCTCGACAGGCAGCTTTTCGGTATGGTTGCGCATAGCCGATGCGGACGGATGGATGACCGACGAGAACACGAACTTCGACACTCCCGCCGCCGTTGCGGCGTTGACCATTGCAACACCCAGGTCAGCCTCACCGACGGCGAACGCGGGGTTGATGTGGAACACGCCATCAACGCCGTTGACCGCCCTGTCGAGACTGGCCGGATCGCGGAGATCACCGATCGCGACCTCGGTCGCTCCGTGGTCCAGCGCGATCCGCGCGCGGGCGCTATCCCGCACCAGAGCACGGACCGCCACCCCACGCCTGGTCAACTCCGGTAGCACCATCCCGGCGCGGCGGCCGGTCGCTCCGACCATCAATACCCGCATCAGCTGGCCATACCTCCCGGCAACCGCCCGGCCGCGATCCGGCGAATGTCGGAGAACCCGACCGCGCGGCCGCCGGCGCCCCAGTTCCCCTCCGTGATCTCGATGACGTGACTCCAGATTCGGGTGATCTCGTTCGCTTGGGAAAGCGCTGCACTCGCGTTCCGGAGAACCCGGGAAGCCGCTTGAGCGATCCTCTCCCGTCGGTGCTCATCGACTGCACCAGCCGGCACGCGGACCTCGACGAGTACCGCAGGCTCGGTGATGATTCGTCCACCGGAGGCCCACGATCCGGTCGCGATCTCCTCGAACACCAGAGTGCTGATCGCACGATATTCAGGGGTATCCAAGCCGCCTGTCTCGATCCTCATGATCTCCACGGTCAGCACCTCAGCGATTTCCTCCCGTTCATCGTCGTTGAGCAGACCCGCGGGCGTGGTCACTCTGATAAATGGCATTCTCTGGTCCATTCTCGGCGCGATTCCAGTGGCGATTGATCATTTCCGTCAGGTGCCGGTCCACAGTGGTCGGCGCTTTTCGGCGAACGCTCTCAGCCCTTCGCGGCGGTCGTTCGTGTCGTGGGCTCGTGCGGCGATCGGTATCTGCTTGTCCCAGGCCTCGGCCTCCGACCAGCCCATCGACCGGAAGATGATCTCCTTGGTGGCCGCGAGCGCGGTCGGACCGTTGCTCAGGAGTCGGGTCGCCAACTCCGTCGCGCCTGCCATGGCTTGGCCCGGCTCGGTGATGTGGGTGATCAGCCCGAACGAGCTGAGCTGCCGCGAGGTGTAGTGAGCACCGGTCAGGGCCATCTCCATGGCCAGGTGATAAGGCAGTCGTTTCGGGAGCCGGAACAGTCCACCGCCGCTCGCGACGAGATTGTGCCGCACCTCCGGGAGCCCGAACACGGCGTCCGAGCCGGCCACGATGAGGTCACACGCAAGGCAGAGCTCAAGACCGCCACCCACCGCGAACCCTTCAACGGCGGCGATCAACGGCTTGATCGGCGGGCGGCGGAAGATGCCGAATCCACCTCGGCCCGGCGTTTCCGGGCGATCGCCTCGGGCGAGAGCACTGAGGTCGGCACCGGAGCTGAACGTAGCGGCGGCGCCGGTAAGAATGCCGACGAAGAGCGTCGGATCGTCATCCAGAATGTCCAGTGCCCGGTCCAGAGCGTGGCTGGTCGCCGAATCGAAGGCGTTGCGGACCTCAGGCCGATCGATGGTGATCGTCAGCAGGTGATCGTCGCGTCGCACCGCGATCGATGGGGTCGTCTCGGTCATAGCGCGAAGGAGAAGCCGCCGTTGACCGGATAGGTCTGGCCGGTGATCCAGTCACTGGCATCCGAGGCGAGGAATAAGACCATGTTGGCGGCATCGTCCGGTCGGCCCGGCCTGCGGATGACGTACTTGTCCATCATCCGCTTCAGCAGTCGCGGGTCGGCGTTGTCGAACATGCCCTCGGTGTAGGGGGTGACGGTTGCCGCCATGGCCACGCAGTTCGCCGTGATGCGGTGCCTGCCCAGCGTCCGCGCCACAGCCCTGGTCAGCCCGGCGGCGCCGGCCTTCGCCGCCGAGTACACCTCGAGCCCGGCCTCGCCGACTCTGCCCGCATCGGAGACGACGGTGATGATCCGTCCGCCGCGTTGTGCCGCGATCATGCCCGGCACGCACGCGGCAACACAGTTGATCACGCCATACAGATTGACCCGCAGGTGGGCGTCCCAGGACCGTGGCTGAGCCTCCCAGAAGGGCAGGTCGAGGTCGTCGGGCGGGTTCGCGCCGGCGTTGCCGGCGTTGTTGACCAGTACGTCGATAGTGCCGTGGCTTTCGATGGCTCGCGCGACGATTTCGCGCACCGCGGCCAGGTCGGTGACATCGGCCCGCAGCGCCTCGGCGTTCACCCCCAGCCCTCGCACCTCCTCCGCGACCGTCTCCGCGCGCTCGAGATCCTGATCGTTGATCAGCACGGCGCGGCAGCCGTGGGCGCCGAACCGCAACGCGGTGTGCCTGCCGATGCCCTGGCCGCCACCGGTGATGAGCGCCACCTTGTCCCGCAGGGTGAGTAGCGAACTCATATGACCCTCTCCTCGTCGGCCCAATAGGGTGCACGCAACCGGTGTTTGACCACCTTGCCCAGCGCGTTGCGGGGTAGCTCGGTACGCAGCTGGATGACCTTGGGCACCTTGAACCCGGCGAGACGGCTACGGCAGTGCGCGAGCAGTTCGCGTTCATCGACGCGGTGGCTCGACCGGATCTGGCACACCGCGACCACCTGTTCGCCGTAGTCGTCGTGCGGCGTTCCGATCACCGCCACGTCCTCAATCCCGGGGTGGGTTCGCAGAACCGACTCGATCTCGGCCGGGTAGACGTTCACCCCACCGGTGATGATCATGTCCTTGCTTCGGCCGGTAAGGAACAGAAAACCGTCGTGATCGAGGTGCCCCCGGTCGCCGGTCCGGAAGAACCCGTCGGCGTCGAAATCCTCGATGGCCGACCGATCTAGGTAGCCCGTGGCCGTGACCGGTGTCCGTACCCAGATCTCGCCCAGCTCACCCGCGCCCAGTGCGTGTCCCTCGGGGCTTCGCACCGAGAGTTCCACGCCGGCGTACAGGCGGCCGCAGGATTGGGGCTTCGCGCGGATCTCGCTGGGCCGTAAGACGCTGACCAGGCTCGTCTCGGTCGACCCATAGCCCTCGTAGACGCACGGGCCGAACGTCTCGAGCGCCCACAGTTTGAGCCAGTGCGGCACCGGCGAACCGCCGATGCCGAGAAGCCGCAGCGAGCGGAGGTCGTAGCGGGCGAGCACATCGGCAGGCAGCGCGGCCAGCCGCAACAGCATCGTCGGTACCGCGGTGAAGCGGGTGATCCGGTGGCACTCGATCAGCCGCAGGGCCTCCTCCGGCTCGAACCGGCGCATGATCACCAGTGTGCTGCCGACCCGGGCCGAGCGGCGGATCGAGCCCGCACCGAGCCCGTGGCTCAGCGGTAGTGCCATGAGGACGACGTCGTCGGGGCCTTCGTCGTCGGCCTGAGCCAGATCGTCCAGGTAACGGCGCAGGTCAGTCCCGGCCGTCGCGCGTGGCCGGCCAAAATAGACGCCCTTGGGCCGTCCGGTGGTACCTGAGGTGTAGACGATCAGCGGCGCGTCCTCGGCTGAGATCCACCGCGACGCCGGCTCCTCCAGCAGCGCCTCGTAGGAGCTGAACCCGGGCGGCGCCGCGCCGAAGCAGATCGCCGCCTTCACTACGCGTCCCGACCACGCGGTAGCCAGCCGAGAAGGATCCTCGTCATCGCAGACCACCACGCTCGCGGCGCTGTCACTCAGCACATGTGCCGCCTCGGTGGGCGTCAGCTGCCAGTTCAGCGCCACCGCGGGGCATCCCAGCTTGGCGAGCGCCGCATCGATGACCGCCCATTCACCACGGGTTCGGGTCCGTACCGCGACCACGTCTCGATCGGTGACCCCTCGCTGGGACAGCGCGGTGGCCACCGCGTCGGCTGCCGCGTTCCAGTCGTGCCAGGTCAGCGTCACCGGACCGTCGATGATCGCCGATCGATCCGGCGTCGCCGTCGCCCAGTACTCCAGCCGCCCGGCCAGGCTCATCACGGAGCCAGTCCTCGTTCGAGCACCGCGAGCAGGGCACACCGCAGTGCGGTCAGATCGACTTGGTCGGGTTCAGTCAGCCACTGCGCCACGCTGCTTCGCGCAGCCGCCAACACGAGCCTCGCCTGGGCCGTGGCGTCGACGTCTCGGCGGATCTCACCAGCAGACTGACCCTCTTCGATCGCCCTTGCGATCCGAGCCACCGTGCGGTCATTGAGCTCCCGCAGCGGCCGACCCAATTCAGGATTGATCGTCGCCTCCGTCGACACGATCAACAGCGCCCGTGCGCTCACCGGATCGTCCTGGGCATTGCCCAGGTAGTCAGCGACGAACCGCAGCACGGCAGGCAGACCACTCGAACCATGGAGATGGGCTTCCACCCGGTCGGCGAAGCCTTCCACGGTGCGCTGCGCGGTCGTCACGATCAGCGCGATCCGAGAGCCGAAGTAGTGCGCGGGAAGACCACGGCTGTATCCAGCTCGCTCGCCGACCTCGGACAGCACCAGACCCTGCACACCCTTCTCCGCGATCAGCTCGATGGCCGCCTGAACGAGCCGGGCCTCGGCTTCTGCCCGGCGTCCGCGTTGAGTACGCCGTGGCGGGAACCGCTCCAGCGACTGAGTGGTCATCAATCCCCTCCAACGTCGGCCGCGCCGTGACTCGATCCAGGCCGCCGTATGCGGTGGCAGCAGGGGAACGAGCTCCTTGCATCGTTGACGAGCCAATCATACACTTGCTTGTCAGTCAACAAGTAAGTACGGAGGATCGATGCCGAACCTCGACTCGAGCGTGCCGGTGCTGATCGGTGGACGCTGCACGTGTGGTCACGTGTTCTTCCCGATGCAGCACTACGGGTGCGAACAATGCGGCTCCCGCGAGGATCTGACCGACTTCGAGATGCCCGCGCGCGGCCGGCTGGCCACCATGACCACGGTCCACGTGCCCGTGGCGGGCGGGCCCAAGCCGCCTTTTGCGGTGGCGTTGGTGCACCTGGATGACGGCCCGACCATCCGAGCATTCGTGAGCGGCACCACCGGCTCCCGCGGACAACGAATGCACGGTGTCTTCCGTCGAAATATCCAGGACGCTCTCGAACTCGTTTTCATCGCGACAGAAGGCACCCAAAGATGAGCGCGGATTTCACGGAATTCCGCCCCGTGTATGTAGTCGGCGTCGGAATCGACCGATACCGGAAAAGAACCGCGAGGCCGTATGTCGAACTCGGCCTGGCGGCCACTCGCGAGGCACTCGCCGATGCCGGCCTGCGGTGGTCGGCGGTTGAATCGGCCTACATCGGCACGGCGCTGCTAGGCATGGCCAGTGGTCGGCCGATGCTCAAGCATCTGGGTGCCACCGGCCTGCCGATCACCCACGTGGAGAACGCCTCCGCTACCGGCGCCGCCGCTTTCCGGCTGGCCTGCCTGGAAGTCGCCACCGGCGTCTGCGAAATCAGTGCGGCCATCGGAGTGGACAAACCGGTATCGGTCGAACCCACCGGCACCGGAGTCCCGCTCCTCGCTGACGAGGTCGTCACTCCCGCCACACATTTCTCGCTGCTGACCGAGCTCTACCTGGACCGGTGGGGGGTACGAGTCGAGGATCTCGCCCTCGTCGCGGTCAAGAACAGCCGCAACGGCGCGCGGAACCCGCACGCCCACCGCCAAACCGCTCGTTCACTCGCCGATGTACTGCATGCCCGTCCGATCGCGGGCCACGTGACCGCACTGCAATGCTGCCCCGTCTCGGAGGGCGCGGCGGCGGTGATCGTCGCGTCCGAGGAAGCGATACGCCTGCTCGGCCTCGATACCGGCCGTGCGATCCGAGTCGCGGCGTCAGCGGCTTCCAGCGAGCGAGTACACACCACGGCGGACGCGGAGTACCAGCTGACCGCGGAGACGACGCGCCGAGCAATGAAACAAGCCGCCGTGGAGCCCGGCCAACTCGATGTCATCGAATTGCACGACGCATTCGCGATCGAGGAACCGCTCTACCTGGAAGCCATGGGAGTGTGCGATCCGGGTCGAACGGTCGACCGCCTCAAGAGCGGTGAGTTCGACATCGGGGGTTCCTGTGCGGTCAGCCCGTCCGGCGGACTCCTTGCCATGGGGCATCCAATCGGCCCGACCGGACTCGGCCAGATCGCCGAACTGACCCGGCAACTGCGCGGCGAAGCCGACACCCGTCAGCAGCCCGGCGCCCGCATCGGACTCGCTCATCTGATCGGTCTCGGCGCTGTCTGCTACGCCCACATCCTCATGGCGGAGTGGAACTGAAGTCTTCGGACCCACCCGGGTGATCCCCTCGGCGGCCGCTGGAGTGCCCGAGGCTTCACCATAAGACAACCGTTCTACGGCTATGACATAGCCGCTCACCGGTCTCCTCTAGTAGCTTCAGGACCACCGCACACATCGCGAAGGGATCTCGATCGTGAGCAACATGGTCCTGCGCAATGCTCGGCTCGCCGACGGCACGACCGACTTCGGACCCGAGCTCCAGAACCTGGTCGTCACCGACGGCCTGATCACCTCGATCGGCCCCGCCGACGGTGCGACCTCGCCGGATGACATCGACGTCGCGGGCGCGACGGTCGTTCCCGGATTGATCGACGCACACATGCACGTGTTGAGCAGTGAGATCACCCGCAACCCCGGCTTCGGGCCACCGCCGCAGCTCAAGGGCGACGAACCGCGGGCCCGCGAGCTGGGCTACTTCGTGCTCGCCGCCATGGCGCGGGCGGTACTCGCGGCAGGCATCACGACCGTTCGGGACGTCGGCTGCGACGACTACGAAGCGATCGCGCTGCGGCAGGCGGTGAACCTCGGCGTCGTACCGGGTCCGCAGATCCTGTCCTGCGGGCGGATCATCTCCGCGACCTCCCCGGGCGGGATGCTGTTCACCGCGATGTACCGCCAGGCTGACGGCTCCGACGAGATGCGCAAGGCCGTGCGCGAACAGCTACGCGCGGGCGCCGACTTCATCAAGTTCATGGCCACCGGCGCACGCTCGGTCCAGCTGGAGGACCCTGAGCCCGCGCAGATGACCCGCGCCGAGATGCGCGCGATCATTGAGGAGGCGCACCGGATGGGATTCCGGGTGGCGGCGCATGCCGAGGGTCTCGACGGCGCACGAATTGCGATCGAAGAAGGGGTGGACACGATCGAACACGGCCTCAGCCTCCACCGCAAGCCGGCGCTGCTCGACACCATGGCGCAACGGGGTACCGTCCTGGTCCCCACGCTCACGACGTTCCACGATCTCGCCGAACGCTTCACCGACAAGTTCACCCCAGCCCTGGTCGACCAGGCAAAACGCCAGCTCGACGAGGCATACGCAACAGTGCGCGCGGCACGCGATGCCGGAGTGACGATCGCGCTCGGCCACGACAGCGGGCCTCCCGGCGACGCCGCGATCGAGCTGGTCCGCATGGTCGAGGGCGGTCTCAGCACCGCCGAAGCACTCGCCGCCGGCACCCGAGGCTCGGCCGCCGCTCTGGGCCTGGCCGACCGGGGAACACTCGCGGTCGGCCAACGAGCCGACCTGCTCATCGTCGACGGCGACCCTCTGGCCGACATCCGGGTCCTCAACACCCCCACCGCAATCCGTCAGGTGATCAAGAACGGCGGCATGTGGTGCGCCGACTAAAAGAGTGCGAATGGCTGCCCAACCTGCTCCTACGACTCAGCGTCGGCTTCATGTTCTTCAGTGGTGCAGTGGGAAAACTGGCTGATCCGACACTTCTGACGAGCACGCTACGCAGCGCGGGAATCCCGTTTGCCGGGACGGTCTCACCCGTCTTGACTGTCGTCGAGTTGGCCGGTGGTGCGCTGTTGATGCTCGGGTTGGGGACTCGTGTGGTGTCCGGTGTGCTGGGCTCGGTCATGGTGGGCGCGCTGGTGACCGCGATCGCACCGCCGTTGCTCGCCAAGAGCCCGAACCCGTGGGAATTTCTGAGCTCGCTGTTCTACCAGGCCGAATGGTTGATGATCGGGCTCTTTGCCTGGCTGGGGTGCGCGGGCGCCGGCCGAATCAGCATCGATGCGCTATTCGCCGCCAGGCGTTCGGCCGCGCAGCATCCCGGCCCAGACGAGGCCGATCAGCAAGGACGACACGCCCGCCCCGATGCCGAGTAGTCGCGGATCGCTGATCGTGAGCAGTGCGCCGAACAGCGCGAGCGACACCCGCGCCATCGCGGCATAGGTCGTCATGTGCAGGCTGGTCACGCGTCCGCGCAACTCGGCGGGCACCGTGGCGAGCAGGAGCGTCGTGTCCAACGCGATGACGACACCGCTCGCCAACCTCATGACGACCAGCGCGCCACCACTGACCCCGATCGAGGAGGTGGCGAACACCAGAATCCACGCCCCACCCTGGACCAGGTACGCAAGGGTGTACACGAGCAGATGACGTCCTGGTGGCACCCGGGCGGCACCGATTCCGCCGACGATGACAGCCACCCCGTCAAGGACATAGAACAGACCCAGCAACGGGCCACCGCCGCCGAGGTCCGTCGTGACGTGGCCGGCGAGCAACACCGAGTACGCACCGCCGATACAGCCCCAGGCGATCCCGACCCAGATGATCGAGCGGGGCAGTGGCAGCGAACGGACACACCGCAGGCCGGCGACGAAGTCCGACCGAATTCCGGTATTCCCCGAAGCTCCTGCATCGCCGCGCCCAGCGACGACGGCAACGGGCTCGCCGGCACGACGTAAGAGGGGTACGACCGCGAGCAGCTGCAGGACCGCCGCGCACCACAACGCCGCGAGCGGGCTCCACGCGGACAGAACGCCGCCCACACCGGCCCCCAGGATCGTGGTCACACCGCCGACTGAGCCGATCGCCCCATTCGCCAGCACACGTCGTTCGGGAGCGACGACCACGTACAGCCAGCGCTGCCGTGCGGGCGGCCAGACCGTGTTGGCCAACCCTTGGATCGCGTAGAGCATGCCCAGAAGCGGCCACCGCCAGACATCCAGCACCACCGCCATCCCGATCAGAGCCGCGGCCTGGATCACCATCGACAGGACCGCCAGCCGCCGGGCGTCAACCCGATCAGCCAGAACCCCGGCGAAGGGCATCACCACCACCGAGGGAGTCGTACCGAGCAGCTCGACGACGGCGAGGGTGGCGATCCCGGAATGGCCCAGAACCTGGACGAACAGCCCGATCTGCATCACCCACGTCGCGGCCGACGACAGCGCGCTGCTCGCCCACAGCCGCGGCAGGACCCCTCCGGGCAGAGGCCGGAACATTCGACGACCGTAGAACCTCGACTAGACTTCAGGTCAAGCCCACCACTGGCGGTTCTAACCGCGGGACCAGCTCCGCTGTGGCAATCTCCCCTCGAGGGCGTCGGCCAGGGCCGCGATGCCGGGGCCGGATACTGTTCGGCGAGAGGGCTCGCCCGAGTGTCCGAAACGCTACGGTCAGGGCTGTGGACAGCACGGATGTGACCGGTTTCCTGAACAGAATCGGTGTGGCCGAGGTCGAGCCCCCCAGCCTCGCCGCGTTGAGTCGGCTGCATAGCGGATTCGCTGAGCGGGTGCCCTATGGAACGCTGGACATCCAGCTCGGTCGTCCCACCAGTCTCGATCCGATCGAATCCGCCCATCGGATCGTCCGGCACCGTCGAGGGGGATATTGCTTTCACCTCAACGGAGTGTTCGCTGCGCTGCTCAGAGCACTCGGCTACCAGGTGACCATGCACCATGCGGGCGTCCAGACAGCGAGCACAGACCCCGAGATCAACAAGAATCATCTGGCCTTGAGCGTCTGCGGTCTACCCGATGCCCCGCAGAGCACCTGGCTGGTAGATCTGGGACTGGGTGACGGTATATATGAGCCGATACCCCTGCAAGGCGGAACATATCATCAAGAACCATTCACCTACCGCATACGCCCATCTGATGTCGCCACGAACGGTTGGCGGCTGGAACACGACCCGGCTGGAAGCTTCATCGGAATGGACTTCGATGTGACACCGGCGAGGTTGGCCGACTTCGCGGGCATGCACGACCACCTCTCCACGTCACCCGAATCGTCGTTCGTGAAGACTTGCGTCATCATTCGACGGGGCGGCGCCCGCATAGACACACTACGCGCCAAGACGCTCTCACAGCGCACTAGACACACGAGCTCAATGACGATCCTGAATAGCCAGTCCGACTGGTTCGCCGCGCTGAACGATATTTTCGGAATCCCGATGACTGATCTGTCACGCGTGGAGCGAGAGCAGCTATGGAGACGTGTGAGCATGCAACACGAAACGCATCATGTCGAGAAATCATTCACCTCGGAGGAGAACGTACGAAGCCGAAGGACGACTCCGCACAGAACCACTCCGTACTGTTCTGACGCATCCGCAAATTCAAGTGACCCATGCTGACGAACACAGTACAATCGATTCTATGACGGTTACCCCACACAATTCGGACGGTGTCTATCCACCATATACCAATTACAGTCACTCTGTCGAGGTCCGAGGCGACTCACGGCTGCTGTTCGTCAGCGGTCTGAACGGCTACCGGTCGGACGGGGTGACGGTCCCGGAGTCGTTCGAGGAACAGGCCGATCAGATCTGGCGTCACCTCGGGACGATATTGACGTCCGTCGATCTGACCTACACCGACTTGGTGTCGGTGCGCACGTTCCTCGCCGAGCCCGAGTACCGGCAGGCGAACGCTCGGGTTCGTGCCCGATACCTGGGCGAGCACCGCCCGTCGCTCACCGCCGTGTGCTGCCGACTGCTCGACCCGGCCTGGAAGCTGGAGATCGAAGCAATCGCCGCCACGTGACCGCCACTCGCCGGAAGCACGAACCTGCGCAGGAGCGACATCGAGTGTCAGCGGCGCGGGCGGTTGTCGGCGGCGGTGCTGGGTTCTCAGCCGGCCTGGCGGGTGGCGGTGGCGAGCCAGAAGCTCGGCGCGCCGGGACGGGCCGGGTCGAGCAGAGGTGGCAGGTCGCGATGCAGCCGGGCGGCGAGGTCCACGGGATCGGCGAGTTCCGCCCGCCAGCCGAACCGGCCCAGCCAGACGAGCGGGTCGGCGACCACCGATCCGAACAACACACCCCGGGCCCGGCCCGCGGCGTTGTCTTCGGTCGTGCGCGCCGCCGGATAGGCGTGATCGAGCACGATGCCGCTGCCCGGCGCGGACAGCGCGGCGATCGTGGTCATCAACCTGCTGGTCCCGGCGTCATCGAGATAGGGCAACAGACCCTCGGCCAACCACAGAGTGGCTGTCTCCCGGTCGAACCCGGCCGCGGCCAGCGGAGTGCTCCAGTCCTCCCGTAGGTCCGCCGCGATCGCGATCCGTCGACACGAGGGTCGGTGGTCGACGCCGGCCAGCACACCTGTCTTGAACGCGGTGACGTCGGCGGTGTCGATCTCGAACACAACGGTCGTGGTCGGCCAGGTCAGCCGATAGGCCCGGGCGTCGAGCCCCGCGCCCACGATGACGACCTGCGGGCATCCGGCGGCGATCGCCTGATCGTCGAAGTAGCGGGTGCGCAGCGCCAGGTATCCGCGAATCGACGGCACCACATCGGCCAGTGTCTGACCCCGCAGGATCCAGCCGAGCAGGTGATCATCGTCGATGTCCGCGACGGCGGCGGCGACGAACAGCTCGGCGAGTTCGTCGTGGAACAGCCGATCCGGGCGCGCGCTCTCCACTCTCCGGTCCTGTGCTGTCGTGATGGCCGTATATCCCAATACCTCTGGTGTGGTCACCGCACCACCATCGCGCGTCGCACCGGCCCCGGTCTTGGAGGAATGGGAGCACCACAGGTGGACGTTCGGGTCGGTGATGGTGCCGGCGACGCCTGCCCGGCGAGGCTGACCTCAAGTCCAGGATTAGAATACGGTTCGGTTTCTCTTTGAGAACCATCCGTGCCTATGTACTCTGACGGTCATGACCGCGGCCGTCCTGCCCGCGCCGACTCAGCCCGCGCCGACTCAGCCCGCGCCGACTCAGCCCGCGCCGACTCAGCCCGCGCCGACTCAGCCCGCGCCGACTCAGGGTTGGCTGCTGCCGCTGGGCGTCTTGGTCGTGGGCAGCTTCATGTCGGTGCTGGACGCCAGCATCGTCAACGTGGCACTCCGGCTACACGCTGGCCCTGGGTGTCGCGGTGCCGCTGACCGGGTGGCTCGGCGATCGGATCGGCAAGACCTCGCTGTACATCCTGTCGATGGTCGGCTTCGCGGCGGCGTCCGCGCTGTGCGGGATGGCCTGGG
>NZ_AUBB01000062.1 GCF_000429025.1 Actinospineispora spinosispora DSM 44797 | reverse complement strand
CGCCGATGTCGGTCGCGGACGCGGCGGACACCAACAGTGCGTCGGCATGTGTGGCGGCGTGCGCGACGTCGGGTACGGCGAGCAGCCCGAGGGCCACAAGGCCGAACCCGGCGAACACCGTCGCGGCGATGCGTCCCGGTGAGGTAGCACCGGTGTCGGTCGTTGCCGTGCGCAGTGGCGGCGACCGCCCCCGAGCCGCCACAACCGGTGGACTGACCTCATCGGCCCCGGCACCGAAGAACCGATCGTTGACCGAAGCGTTCACCGCATCCCCGGTGAGCGGTACCTCCCCACTGAGCTGGATGTGGGTGGCTGGGTCGGTGAGGGGGTCTGCGTAGTCGGGGTCGGGGGCTTGTAGCCAGCGGTCGAGGGTGGTCCGGCGGACTCCGGCCAACCCGGCCACCACAACAGGCTTGTGGCCTCGGGCTACTTCATCTCGGGCCAGTCGCCACCGGGCGTCCTCGAGCTGGGCGAGAGTCAACCCTCGGGGATCTTTCCCGACCGCGATCTGGTTGACGATCAAATTTCCGACCCGGACGAATCGCTCACTACCCGCATCGACCTGTGCCAGTGCCTTGGCCAGTCGTTCCGGATCGATCCCCGAAGCGGCGAGCTCGGCGACACTCAACGCGACCGCTTCCCGCGCCGCGAACACCGAATACAACGGCCATTCCGCGCGAACCCGCCTGATACCCGCGACCGTGTTATCCAGCAGCGTCTTCGGGTGCAGCGCCGTGGTCACCACGTTGGTGACGAAGAACCGAATCGAGTAGACGATCTTGCCCAGCGTGGTGATCGGATGTTTGAACACAGTCGACAGGTTCCATTCCCGCCCCGCGTACACCCCCATCCCCATCAACGTCAACACACCGGACCCGAACCGAGTCGCCACGATGTCGGCGAACGCGGCGAGCGGCACACCCAACAACGGCCACAACCCCGACCCGATCACCGTGCCCGAATTGATCGCATCCGCGATCACCTGCGTGGAACCCGCCTCCGCCGCCGAGGTCTCGCCCTCCTCATCAGCGGTCTTGGCCGAATCCACCGAAGCACCCGCCCGCCACGGAGCACCCACCTTCATCACCCACTGCCCGATCCGGGCACTGATCCGCCGCCCGATCCGGGCACCAGCCGACCCGGAGGGTGTCGTGGTGGGGGAGGTCGACGAAGCCGCGGTGGTGGTGGTGTCCGCCCGATCCACCGACGCCCGAGTACCAGGCCGAGTACGAGCCCAGGTACCAGCGGGCATACCCGCCGGGGCCGTCGGCGGAGTACCCCGGATATAAATCAGACCCACCAGAATCGCGCCGGCCAGATTGAGCCCACCCGCGGCCACCGTCAACGACGCATGCCACGTACTGGCCACCTCAGCCGGCTTGAAGAACGTGGACAGGAACAGGGACGAACCCACACTGATCATCCCCGCGGCCACCAGCCGGACCGCGACCTTATCCAGCTTCTGCCACGCCACCCGCGCCGCGAGCACCGACAACAACACCGGACCCAACCCGAACAAATTGTCGACCGCATCCACATACACCGCGGTCGCCCCCGCGATCACCCCCAACACCACCTGCGAAGCGGTAAACGCAAACACGACCACCGACACCGCCCGCAACAACGACCGCGTCTGCAACCGCTCCCGCTGCGCCTCCCGCAACCCAGCCACCACCGCATCAACATCAATATCGGCGGCAGGCTTGGTGTCAGAGGAATCCACGGACCCCGGCGGCGTGTTCGCCTCCGTCGCACCCACCAACGGCTCCATCGCGGCGTCACCCGCCAGAGGGGTGGTCTCGACGGGGCCATCGTGCACGTCGGTGCGGGTCAATGGGGCACCGGTCCGCACCCGGGTGATCAACCCGCGCGCACCGAGCAGCGCGACCGTGCCGGTGACGGCGGCCGTCAGCAGCTGAGGCACCGTGCCGTTGAGCTTCACCTCACTCGGTGTGTAGTCGTCCCGAGTGGGACCGTCGTTCTCATCGGGGGACAGCACCGCCTCACCGGCTGCGCTACTGACGGGGGTGGCTCCGTCTCGGCGGTAGACCGCTTCGCCGGTGCGTCGGCTCGGGATCCGCAGTGCACCGTTGGGGGATGCGTGGATCACGTTGCCCTTGGTGGTGGCGGTGATCGCTCCTTCGAGGGTGCGTGTCATGAAGTCTTCGCGTGGCGGATACATGCGGCCGTCGAACTTCAACCCGGGATTCGGGTTCGCCGGCACGCCGCTGTACTCGTCCTCGACCGCCGTCAACGTGTCGTTGAGCTGGGTGACCGCCTGATCGGCGCTCGTCGCCGCGGGCAGCAGGTCGAGTCGTCGGTATACCTCCGCCAACCGCTGACCCAAAGAAAGCGGCTGCCCACTATGAGACACCGGACCGAGACCCGGCGGCGCGTTCGCCGTCTTCGCCCCCACCAACGGGGCCACTACGCCGGCGTGATCGACACCATCCGATATCGCGGTGTGGGGCACCGTCGAGCCGGAACCGCTGAGTGGCCGAACGCCGGATGCGGCGAATGTGGAGGAGTCGCCGTTGAGCGGTGCGCGTAGGAGTGGTGTGACGCCGGTGGGGTTGAGTTCGTGGAGCTCTTCCTCGATCTGGTTGATGAGTTTGTTGTTGGTGTCGATGGAGCTGTTGATCCGGCTCAGGTTTGATCGGAGCCTTCTGCCCTCGGATGCGGCGCGGGCGGCGAGGCTGGGGGAGCCCAGGGTGAATCTGACCAAGGGCAGGAGTCCTTGTTTGGTCCAGTACGTGGATTCGGGTCGTGAGGTCGCGAGTTGGAGCTCGAAAACGCGTTGCAGTTCCTGTTTCAGCCAGGCGGCTTCTTTCTGTAGGTAGTCGTTCGCGGCGCGGATGCGGTTGCGGGCGCCGGCGAGTTCGATCCAGTGGCGCGCTTCGGCGCGAATCCGGAACCGGGTGTGGGCCTCGCGGAGGAAACTCAGCAGCGAGGTGGGGGTGAGGGGGGCCAGTTGTCTACCGAGACCTCGAACGATCCGGCCCACCTGCCGGGAGGGCCCTTCGATGAAGTGGAACTCGTGGGCGACGCCCTTCCACACAACGACGGCTTTGACGATCGAGATCCGTAGTTCCAGCAGGTTGCCGTCCATGCCGGGCAGGCCGATACCGATACCGATCTGGAAGTACAGGAACGCGCGGAACAGGTTCTGCACCCACAGGGTTCCGTCGTGGGCCAGCGCCCAGTTCACGGTGCGGGCCCAGGGATGCCAACCGCCACCCAGATGTGGGGTGGGAACCATCGGCACCACGTTGTAGCCGGTGAACCACCACGGGAAGAAGATCGCGTCGATCCGGATCCACGGCCAGGTGAACGACAACGCGGAGCGGGGATACAGGAACCATCCCCAGATCCAGGACGAACGGATCTTCTCGGCCGGGCGGCGCAGCGAGTCCTCGCCGGGACCGCCCGAGATCGCCACCGACGCCTTCGCCTCGATCTTGGGCAACCACCCGTGCGGGCCGTCCAGGATCGTGACCTTTGCCGAGGCGACCTCGATGACCAGGAGCGCGAACTGACCGGCCGGTTCCCACCACCGGCTCCACACCCAGGCCTTGAATCGGGTCCAGGCGTTGGCCAGGTCTGCCCACCTCCACGTCCGCGGCAGCACCCCGCGCAATGTGTGCGGGTTCGTTTGCAAGCTCGACTTCGACAACGCCCGGATCGCCCGTGCAGCCTTCCGCGCGGCCTTCTGTTCCCGATATTTCTGCAGGTCCGGTGGACGCAGCAGCCGCAAATGCGGGAACCCCTGCACCTCGGAAGTGACCTCCTGGCCGCGTTCCGAGCCGAACTGATGATCCGCCCCCGCATCGATTGCACGCTGGACGAACGAGAAGTACAACCGCAGCTCGTACCAGAGTTCGAGGCCGAACCGCCGACCCGACCGCACTTGCGGAGCAGCCGGCTCTGCTTGCCCTGCCGCGAACTCGACCGCACCCAACGACCGGGCCGCTTCGACCGCGCGCCCATACCTTGCTTCCGCGGCCGCCAACCGGGCCGCCGACTCCGCCGTCGCCGACCGCGCCGCCGCCAACACCGCGTCATGGGCCTCGACGTGGGTGTGCAACCCGACACGGCTCAACATCCGCTCCGAGTGCACCGCCGCGGCTACCTGAGTCGGCAGCCCCACCAGGGCGTCCACGGCCGCCTTGGCGGCGGAACGGCCCAGCCGGTCCGCCACCACCTCGGCGGGCAACTCCAACCCAGCGGCCAACCCTTGGCTGATCTCACCGGGAGTCGACCCCAACCCGGCCAACCCGGCCGCCAACCCACCGACCCATCCATCCCGAGCGGTGAACTCGGCCCGCGCTGCCGCCAGCACCGTCGCGGCCGCAGCGACTACCTCACGCGCCCGAGCACGAGCCCGAACCTGACTCTGGATGAAACGGACATCGACTCGGGTCGACGGCAGCCGCGGACCCGACATCCCCATGTGATCCAAGAACCGGAACCACCCCTCACCCAGCGCTCGCACCACTCCACCGGCAGCAATCGGTACCGCACCGCCGCTCAGCGTGCGGACTCGCGTCCCAGCGTCCGGACTCGTCCCGCTGCGCGGTGTTTCGCCGTCGAGGGTGCGCGGCGTCTGTCCGGACAGCCCGGTCGTGGCTGGGCGCACGACACCGCCATCCAGCGGCGGCACCGGAGTATCGCCGGAGAGCGGGGCCCCGTCGGGCAGCGCGTCTAGTAGCGCGTGCACGGCGGCCCGTTCTCGGTCAGTGATGCCGAGCGTCGTGAGCAGGGCGTCGAATCGGGTGAGACTCATCCCACGGAGCTGGCTGAGGCCGGGGACGTAGTCCTCGGTGAGGGCGTGGGCGACCAGCACCTTGGCCCCGGCCTGCACGCTCGCGGCCGCACCCGGGCCAGCGAGCCGTTCAGCCAGGGTGCTCAGCGAGGCGCGAGGGGAGTCCAGGCTGGTCGCCGAGGTCAGGTTCGCGTCGGCGACCAGCTGAGCCAGGTAGGTGTCGCTCAGGTAGAGGCCTTGGGTGTGCAGCAAGACACGCAGCTCGTTGGCGGCGATATCTCGGTTGGCCCGGACGAGGTCGGCGACGATCTGGGGCAGCTTGGCGACCAGCCGCCTGGCGTGCGTGACGAAGCTGTTGATCACCTCCGGTCCGAGCTGGTCTAGCTCATCGTCCTGGAACGATCCCCGGACGGTGACGGTGGCCAGGTCTCCGGCGGCGTCGATACCGGGGCCTGCCGTCGGTGCATTGCCGCCCAGTGGAGTGCTGCCAGTGCGCGACTGCGGTCCGACCAGGCTGGTCGGTTCGTGCCCGGTCTTGTCGGCCAGGTAGGGGTCGCTCAGGTCGGTCGTCGTCGGCTCGACCGTCGCGGGCACGGCGATTTCCTGGCTTGACCACAGCGTGCCCGGAGCCGTCGTCAGGGCGGCCGGGATCGCGGTGGAGGATTCAGGGCCACCATGAGCGATGGCCAACCCGGCCGCGATGGCGAGGGTGCCACCGAGGAACCGGCCGAACACTCGGCGGAACCGGCTCGACGGCGGGTCCTTGTTCCCCGGTGACGGGTTCACGGCCTGGCGGCCGCCGCCTGCCGTGTCGCTGGTCGGCACGCCACGGTCGGAAACCGTTGATGCCGTGGCCGTGGGTGTGGCGTCGGTACTGCCCGCGGCGCCGATCCCCGGCTCTGCTCGGACCACGACCTGGATCGGCCTGGGGAGGTAGCGGTGCGGCATCGAGCGCCGGCCTGCCGGTGCCGGGTTCGCCGCTGTCGCCGGGCGGCCAGGGTCGGCCGCGCGCCGTGTCGCCGCGCCCTTCGCCTCGGCAGCCATGAGGGTGGCCAGCGACTCGACCGTGATCACGTGCAGTCCGTTATGGCTCTCGCCGAGGACCGACCCGATGATCAGGCCGTCATCGCGGACCACCGGGGCGCCCCGATTGCCCACCATCGGCGCGGGGGTGTCGACGGTGACCGCGTCCACCTGCCGCGCCGAGTCTCCGGTTTGAATGGTCAGCTCACCGATCGCGGTGACCCTGGCCTGCCACGCGTTGAGGATTCCCCGCTCGTCGTAGCCGAGGACCCAGGTGTCGCCACCGCGCTCCAGCTCGCGCTCGAGCTCGTCGGCGGGGACGAAGTCGACCGGCCGGGCGGCGGTCTCGGCGGTCAGCACGGTGAGTCCGCTGACCGGATCGTTGATCGCCACGCCGGCAGGCACGATCTCGTCGCTGCCCCTGGACTGCACGAGTATCCGACCCGACGGCCGGAGCCAGGGGAGCGCCAGCACGGTGTCCGGTTCGACGACGACCCCGGTGGACTGGTAGCCGTCCTTGTCCTCGGCGTCGAACGTGTGCACCAGCACGACGGACGGCAGCATCGACCGGACCCGCGCGGGTAGTTGCGTGCTGTCATCTCTGATCTGGCGGTAGCGCGTCGGCGTACTGCCGTTCAGCGGGGTGTCACCGGCGGCGGAGTGCGGGGTCGGTGTGGTGGTGTCCCTGCGGGTGGACTGATCCTGCCCGGCTAGCCGTTTGCGGATTTCGCGCTGCAGCGGCGCGTATTCGGGGTGGTCTTCGAGCCACGTCACGAACCTGGACCAGTCCCACACGTTGTCCGGCATGTCGTCTGTCGCGTTCAACGTGCGGGTGTACTCCACCGTTGCCGCCACCAGACCGAACGCCGCCTGGATCTCCTGCGGGTCCAGGGAACTCGCGAACACCCGCACCTCGAAGGTGTCGTCGTTCTTGGTGTTGATCGCCTCGTGTCGCGTCCAGCCCTTGGCTCCCTGCGAGTACTGCCGGAGGGTGGACGGATCGGGGCTGCGGAATCTCGCCCACTCGTCGGACTCCCGGCGGGCGAGCTTCCTGATCTGGTCGGCGTTGGAGTACCAGAACCTCAGCCAGCGGTAGCTGTGTTCGGCGGAGGAGAATGCGGCGCGGCTGACGTGGACGTGCATGCCGGTCTTGCGAACGCTGGCCCCGCCGCGCTTGAGCACGTCGAGCATGGCCCAGGGGAACGCCTCCATCATCCGGGCATAGGACAGCGGGTGGGTGATGACCTCGATACCAGGGGTGATCGACGGGTCTTCCTTGACGTAGCCCACGCCGCCCAGGTGCTGGACGGCTGCCTCGACGTTGCGCACCAGCTTCCGAATCGGGAATCTGAACTCCAATTCGAGACCCAGGAACAGCGGTCCGATGCCCTGGAATCTCGGCGTGATCAGGTCATCGTGCGCATGGATGAGGTTCCGATTACGGAGCTGGGCGAAAGTCAGGTAGTCAAGCGAACCGCGGCGCGTGGAGAACTTGGTCGACCAGATTTCCCAGCCCACGAATCCCAGCACGGCCGGCGGCGCGATCACTGCCAGGATCCGGAGTAGGACGCCGCCCATGCTGCTGTACTGGCTGGGGTCGCCGCCGTATTGAATCCAGTCCCATAGTCCGGTGAGCCACGACGAATTCCCGGGGTCGGTCGCGGTCGCCAGCAGTGCGTCGGTATGGGGGGCGGCGTGTGCGATGTCGGGTGCGGTGAGCAGCCCGAGAACCGCCAAGCCGAGCCCGGCGAGCAGCGTCCGGCCGGTCGGCATCTCCCGCCGAGCCGAACCGACCTTCGACGGTTCGTCCGGCGTCTCGCCGTTCAGCGGGGCGATGCGGTTCTCCGCCGGGCCGGCGGCTGGGAACCGGTGCCAGCCGGAGTTGTCGAGGTAGTCCCACAGCTGATCGATGAGGCGTTCATACTCAGCGCGACGGTCCTGGTCGGATACCCGGCTGAGCATCGCCTCGGCCAGCAGCGACGCGGTCCGGGCAGCTGGCGTGTACGAACCCAGTGGGGCCAGCCGGGCAACCGCCGTTGTGAGCCGCTGCGCCTGGGCCCACGGCGGGGCAGCTGGAATTCGCTCGGCGACGTCGGCCCGCGCCTTGCGCAGCCGCTGGGTCAACGTGCTCTCGGTCAGTTGCGATGTACCGCCACCACGCAGTTCGTCCAGCATCTCGGCCAACCAGGTGGACGGCAGGGTATTGCTGACCGTCAGAGCGGCGACCCATCTGAGTGGCTCGGCGGCAAGGACGATCGAACCTCGGTCGACAACGGCGATCCCGTATCTCAGGTCAGTGTGGCCACTCGCCCGCAACGCGCGGATGGGTGCGATTCGAACGTGGTCGGGGTTCACCTGACCGCGGACCAGCTCGCGCTCGATCGGGGAGAAGTCTTGCCACCTTCTCCAGGTTCGTTGCAGCTCAGGTGCCGTGTCGACGGTGTCCCGCTGGATGGTGGGGCCGGGTTCGGAGGGGGCCGGCCGAGGTCGCGGGACGGTGGGCACGCGCTGGGCGGCTCGGCCGGCCACTATCTGCAATACACGCTGGGCACGCTCGGTCGGGTCGGCGATCCGGGCGACTTCGGCGATGGTGGGCCAGTCGCCGAATCGACCCTCGAGGCTGCTCCCCCACGGAATGCGCACGTTCGGGTGAGAGGCTCGCCAACTGTCATAGGTGAGCCGGGTGAAGGCGCGCCTGTGCTGGGCCGCGCCATGGGCCGCATCCTCGATGTCCACCCATGCGATCGCGGCGAAGTCGGCCAGTTCGGCCGGCGTGTAGCCGCTACTCGACGTGAGTCGGTCTACCAGGGCGTGCAGCATCGCTGTGGTGTCGCGTCCGCTCGGCAGCCTGACCGGCGTGGGTGCGGCGGGGCGCGCGGACGGGACCGGAGTCCGCGATGCGGCTGCGGGGTCGGCCCAGTAGCCGGCCGCCCAGTCGGCTCGTTGGTCGCGGGTGCGGCTCAGCAGCTGTCGAGCGGTGGCCAGGCGCGTAGCGGAATCGGGGATCGCGGCCAGCGCCCGCAGCGCCGGCCACGGACCCCAACGATTGTTCAGGCTCTGCGGTGACGGGTACCAGCTCTTGGCGTCTTCGGCCCGCATGCGGGCTGCCCACTCCTGGTAGTTATCGAAGGTCACCCTGAGCCCGGCCGCGGCAAGCTCCTCGGCGGCCACGATCAGGGCGTCCAGCGCTCGCTGGTCCTCGGGATTCCACCGGGTGTGGGCGGCGAGCCGATCCGGTACGGGCAAGGACAGGGGCAGACCGTTGCTGTTGCGCTCGAGCAGTTTCCCGAGCTTGGCGATCAGGTCGTCATCGACGGCCTCGAGTACCGTCGCCCGGACGGGCTCGTGCGCAGGTAGCCTCCGCGCGCGGGTTCGCAGGTTCCAGGCGGTGATCAGCCACACCGCGGTATCGACCGGTTCGGCGCTCCAGCCGGCGCGCGCTTCGAACTGTTCGGCCAGATTCCGTGCCTTGGACTCGAGCGCCGAACGGCTCAGCCCGGAGTTGACCGCCACGGCCCGCTGCCAGGCGGCCGCCAGCTCGCGGTCGAGCGCCACGGCGGTGTTCTGGCCGTCGGGGGCACCGGCAAGGCGGCGTTCCAGCAGGCCCAGCGCCGAATCCAACCAGGCGATGTCCAGCATCTCTGCGTTGGCCAGGGCAATAGCTCGCCACAGCGGCTCGGCGACCAGCCCGGTCAAGCCGTCTCCGGCGATCCCCGTGAAGCTGAAGCCGAACAGTGCATCCGTGAGAGAGTCCGCGATCCCGGCGTCGCGGAGCCGGCCGCGGTTCACGACCCGCACCCGCTCGGCCCGCTCCTGGGAATAGCCCGTCAATCGGATCGCCGACTTCGGCAGGCGCGCCCCGTCCGCCCACAGCGTCCGCATCACCGGGGCGGGCAACGTCCGCTGGCCCTGCTGGGATGACCCACCGAAGGCCCACACCACAGGCGGGCTGGAACCGGACAGCTCGGCGACATCGCCGGAGCTCCGGGACGCGGGTGCGGCAGTAGCACCCGCCGGCGTGCTCAGGTCGACGCTGAGTGGGTTGAGAGAGCGGTGCAGGACAACGGTGTCGACCATCGTGCCGGGCAGGTACTCGATGCGTGCGGCGAGCTCGGCCGTGTCGAGGTCTTCCCGCACTCGCGCGGGCTCGACCGACGAGGCGGCTGACTGCTCCCGGCGAGCGTGCTCGGGGAACACGTGGCGCAGATAGGCGGCGCGGGTGGCCTTGGCCTGTTCTCCGGACGCCCACGTCGTGATGACCGCGATATCACCGTCCGCCGCGAGCCCGCGCCACGTGGACAGCGGGTGGTCAAGGTACGGATAGACGTTGAACGTGAAGAGCCACAGCGTCGGTGTGGCGGGCAGCTCGGTCGAATCCACCTTGTCGAAGGGTTTCCGGATGACCGTCGGCGAGCGTCCCGCACCCTGCGCATCGAGGAGATCGGGTGCCAGCGGATCGATGACCACGAAGCCACCGAAGCGGGCTGCCACCTCGGTGAGGTGCCCGACTGCGGCACCGCCCACGACGACCAAGGACCACGTGGCCGGATCCGACAGCCGAGACGCCATCTCATCGACCACTTGTGTTTCTTCGGTGTGGAAACCCTCGGCGAGTGCGAGCGCTCCACCCTCAGCCATGCGCCGGTAATCCAGCGGTCGCATCGCGCGTGAGGGGCCGTCGGGCAGGGTCTCGCCGTCAAGGGTGCGCGACGCGGACGACTGACTACCCACCGAGGGTGGAGTGCCCGACAGCGGCGCGGCCGCATCGCCGGCTGTGGCGGTGCGCGCTGTGCCGGCGTGGGGGCTGCGTAGCGGGTCGATGTAATCGGGGTCCAGGTACACGTATCCGGCCAGAGTCTCCTCACCGACTCCGGCCAACCCGGCCAGCGAGCTCAACTTGTGGCCCCTGCGCGCCTCATCGTGGGTCAGCCGCCACCGGGCCCGTTCCATCTGGGCAAGGGTCATACCTCGGGGGTCTTGCCCGACCGCGATCCGGTCGACGATCAGGTCCCCGACCCGGACGAACCGCTCACTACCGGCATCCACCTGAGCCAGTGCCTTGGCCAGCCGCTTCGGGGGGATCCCCGAGGCGGTGAGCTCGGCGATACTCAACGCGACCGCTTCGCGCTGACGGAAGACCGAATACAACGGCCATTCCGCGTGAATTCGCCGGATCCCCGCGACCGTGTTGTCCCACAGCGTCTTCGGGTGCAACGCCGTGGTCACCACGTTGGTGACGAAGAACCGGATCGAGTAACCGATCTTGCGCAGTGTGACGATCGGGTGTTTCACCGCGGTCAGCAGGTTCCATTCCCGCCCCGAGTACACCCCCATCCCCATCAACGTCAACACCGAGGATCCGACCCGGGTCGCCACGATGTCGGCAAACGCCGCGAGCGGCACACCCAACAACGGCCACAACCCGGACCCCACGACCGTGGCCGAATTGATCGCATCCGCGATGGCCTGAGTGGAACCCGCCTCCGCGGTCGATGTCTCACCCTTCGACTCGGCCTCATCCGGATCAGTCGTCTTGGCCAAATCCGCCGCGGCTCGAGTACCAGGGCGGACACGGGCCCAGGTACCCACCGCCATATCCGCAGGGGCCGCGGGCGGAGTACCGCGCAGATAGGCAAGGCCCACCAAGATCGCGCCCGCCAGGTTGAGCCCACCCGCGACCACCGTCAACGACGCATGCAACGTACTGGCCTGCTCGGCCGACCTGAAGAACGTGGACAGGTCCAGGGCCGAACCCACCGACATCATCCCCACGGCCACCGTGCGCACCGCGACCCGATCCAGGTTCTGCCACGCCACCCGCACCGTGGCCACCGACAGCAACACCGGGACCAACCCGAACAGATTGTCGACCGCGTCCACATACACCGCGGTCGAACCCGCGATCCACCCCAACGCCACCTGCGAGGCGGTGAACACGAAAACGATCACCGACACCTGCCTCAACAACGACCTGGTCTGCAACCGCTCCCGCTGTACCTCCCGCAAATCAGCAGCTGGGTCGGTGCCGGCGTGGGGTGTGTCACCGGACAGTGCGGTGGCGGGGTAGGCCAGGGCGCCCGCGCGTTCGGTGTAGGCGTCGGCGAGTCGGTGGTCGTAGCCCACCCGGCCGGCGACCGCGCTCAAATTCCAGTCGGTGGTGTCGGACAGGGCACGGAGGTAGGGGACCTGGGTCCGCCGGTGCCGGGCGCCCTCGCGGTAGGCGGTAGCGAACTCGCCCGGTTCCACGACCTCGCGTTTGCGCCCGTCGACACCGATGGGGTCGGCGCGGGTGACGTCCATCCCCAACCTGCCCAGCACCTCCCGCACCTGGTCGGCCTCGCGTTGCGCCTCGACCGGGCCGATCCCCTCGGCGAATGAGATGTGTAGCTGCCCTCCGCGCAGCAACGCGGCCACCGCGTCGGCCAAGGTGTCACGGGCGAACGAGGTGTAGTTCGCTACCCGGACCTCATCGAAGTACGCCGAGGGCGGGCCGGCCTTCGGGGTCTTGGCGGCGTCCAGACTCAGCCGGTAGCGGTCCCCGCCCACATATTCGACGACACCCTCAACGATCGGTGAGGCCAACAGCCCGGCATTCAGCCACCACGCGGTCACCCACGGCGCGGTCTTCAGTGCCTCGCGCAGTGCCGTGGTCGAGAGCCCCAGCGGGGACAACCCCAATCGCCGGGACAGTGCGTGCGGCCCCAGACCCCGGCCGCGACGGTACAACTCGTCAAACGCCCGCGACGCGATCACCGCCGTCAAGAAGGGCAGCGGCCGGCCGGTCGGATTGAACGCCTCGGCGAACAACGCCGCCAGTTCCCCAGGCGAGAGCAACTGCTCCAACTCCCGCTCCACCACCCGAGGCAACTCCACATGACCGCCGTGTTCGGCCAGCAACACCCCGACAGGCACAGCCAGTTCTTCGTGGCGGCGCACACTCTGCATCCTCGGTAGCGGCGCCGATGTCCCCGACTCCCGCCACCACCGGACGAACAACCGCGAATCAGTCGTCTCGAACCCCCGAGACGCCGCCAGAGCCTTACCCAACCTCCACAACTCGAGCTGACCCAACGGCAGACCCGATAGCTGAATCCCACGCAACCCCGGCACCGACCCGGAAAGGTTGACGGCGTCGCCGGCAGGTGCCCTGATCGGCGCGGTACCCGGTGTGGCGGGTGTTTCGGCAGGCGCGGACGTCGATGCGGCTGTCACACCGGACAGCGGTCGGGCCGGTGAACCGGGGTGGACCAGGCTGACGTTCCACAGCTCGTTCTCGGGGGTTGAGCGGAAGTCTTCGGAATGGACGTAGGTGTCCCAACCGTCTTCGATCTGTTGCAGCAGATCGGACACGGTGTCGGCTGCGCCCACAGGGTGTACCGCGCGGGACTGGGCTCGTTCCGCCCGCTGCCGGGCCTGATCCAGATGGAATGCCCGGCGGTCCAGACTGCCCAGCCCGGACCACTCACTCGCCTTCTCCCTGGCTCCGGCATGGTGGTGCAGGAGGTCGGTTCCGAGCTTGCCGCTACGCGCCGCGGTGTCTGCCCACTCCAGGTCTTTCTCCAATATCAGCTGTGACTGCCTGTCCGGTAGCCAGACGAGCCGGGCATCTCCCGCCAGCACGAACTGCCCGAGCTGCTGCCTCAACTCCTCGACGGTTGACATGCCGTAGATCTCGGGTGATTGATGTAGCAGCTCGATGAGAATCATCGGCAACGTTGAGTCCGGGCGCAGGTATCGACTTGCCACGTCGAAATCGGTCGAGTACTTCAGATAGTTGTATTCGTCGTACTCGTTGCCAAGGCTGACGATGATTTCATTGCCGATGGTGGCTGCGTCATAGTTTCCGAGCGACGCATGCAGGACGAGTTCTGTCGCCATCCAGTCATAGACATCCGCGAGCCGGACAGGACTGATCCTGCCTAGTCCGAGTGGTGCGCCACGCAGGTAGCTGCTCAACTCGAAGAGTTCGCCCCTGCTGATTACTTCACGAGACCCGGGTAGCCACCCACGGAGTCGTTTGGCGCGCACCGATTCGCCGGCAGTGGCCAGCACCGGCTGATGAGTGAGCCCGCCCTGCAGCTCCGCTTGGATCGCTCCGTTCACCGACCACAGTGACGAAACCCGCCAGTTCTCCGACCCCCGACGCTTCACCACCTTCAGCTGCCCGGTGTCGTCCCGCATCTGCATCACTTTGTCTCGGCCGTTGTCGAGGTCCGATCTCAGGGTTCGGATGTGACGTAGCCCGGTAACTCGATGGAGCCGCACTCCTCGGGGCGCCGACCCACTCAGCTCAACAGCCGCTGACCGGCCTGAAATCCGCGGATCCACCCCGGCCCCGTGACGGGTTGGGGTAGAAGCCGCCGAGGGTGATGTGCCCGGTAGCGCGGCCGGGGCGGGTGATGTGACGGTGTTGTCGTGGCCGTATTCGGGGTCGACGTAGCCAGGGCCAGGTGCGTTGGTCTTCGTGGTTGTGGTCGGGGCGTGTGTGGTCAGCCTGGGGCCGAGGCGGGTGGTGAGGAGTGCGGCGGACAGACCGATCGCGGTGGCGGTGACAGCGGCGGTGACAGCGGTGGCGAACAGCGCAGTGAAGGTGGCGGCGCCCGCGGTGAGGGTGGCCAGCAGGATCCGTCCAGGGGTGCCCTGGTGCCACAGCTGGGGCAGGGTGTGGGTGTTGTCGAACAGCTCACCCGCGCGGCTGAGCAGTCCGGGTAGCCCGGTGCGGGCCTCGCGGTGGGCGCGGTCAGCGATGGGTTGGGGTTCGGCTACCGCGTGCGTGGGGATCCGGTCGTGGTCGGTCCAGTCCAGGGAGTTGCGGGTGTCGGGGTCTACCAGCGCGGCCAGGTCTCTGGCCGTCCGGCGGATCGTGGTGAACTCGCGGTAGGCGTCGTCGAATTCGGCCTGTGGCACCTTGGCCGCCTCCCCGGCGCCGAGCAGGGCAGCCCAGGCGTCGGCCACGTCGCGGCGGGCCTGTTCAGCGGCGAGGTAATCCGCTGTCTTCGCCTGGTGCAGCGCGCGCAGCGGGGCGAGGCCCGCACCGGCATGCGCCAGCCCCACCAGTGCCTGGGCCAGCTCCCTCTCGATGCCTTGGACCAGCTCGCTGTTGTCCGCCTCCAGCGGGACGGTGCCCGTGCGGCCGGCCGTGACGTGGCGATGCCAGCCGGGGAACGTGGCGGCGATTCCCGACAGCACGTCGACCGGCACGTCGAGGCCACTGGAATTGGCGACCCGATTCCCGACCTTGACCAATACCGCGTCGAGCCTTCCCGGTTCGACGACCGCTACCAACCGTGCAAACAGCCCCCGCAGCTCCGGGTCGAGCGGAGTGATCCGCGACTCCCACGCCGCCGCCCACTGTCGGCGTGTCTCGCTCCACTGCGCGGAGCGCGCCGCCCCGACCGAGACAGCGTGATCGCGCACCGCTTCGGCGGCCCGGAGAACGGAATCAGCCTGACTCAACGCCGGGGCGTTCGCCTCGATCCGACGCTGCACCCGAGCCACGGCATCAGCGGCGAATCCGTCCTTGATCCCGGCGAGTACGCCGACCCGCGCGCTCGCCACCTGCGCCGACTGCCGCACGCGCTTGATCAAGCCTGAGGCGATCCAGCCTCCGACAACCGCCGAGGACAACGCCGCCGGCATCAGCGGCGACCAATCCAGCAACGACTCCCAACCTGACCCCACACCAGAGAAGACAATCCCCGCAACGACGTCGAGCGGAGTGCTGCCGTTGAGGTCAGTGGTGGCGTTGGCGCGGATATCGAACGCCTCGGCGAGTTGGTAGTCACGGCCCGCGCGAGTGGCGACCGCGGCGAGGTCCCAGCTGCTGGCGTCGGGGATCGCCAGTAGTTCTCGGCGGTGGCTGTGTCGTTGGTCCGCGCCGTCGCGGTAGGCGGTGGCGAACCGGCCGGGTTCGGCGACTCGTCTCTTTTCCGCCTCGATACCGGTCGAGGCGGCGCGGGTGACGTCCATACCCAGCTCGGTCAGCGTCCGCGCCGCCTGCTCGACGACCCCGAGCGTGGCGCCGCCGCTGAACGCGATGTGCAGGCGACCGTCGAGCAGCAGCGCATTCACCACGGCAGGCAGGGTGTCCAGCGCGAAACGGGTGTAGTTCTCGACCCACACCTCATCGAAGTAGGCCGAGGGCGGATCGGTCTTGGCGACCTCGGCGGCGTCGATGCGCAGACTGAAACGGTCATTACCCAGATAGTCGACGGCACCCGCGATGATGGGCGGGGGCAACGGTCGGCGACCCAGCAATAGGCTGTTCGTCCACGGCGAGGTCCGAAGATCGTCGAAGAGTCGCCCGGTTGACATCCCTAGTGCGGACAGCCCCAGCCGCCGCGCCAAGGTGCGCGGTCCGATACCGCGCCCGCTGGTGTAGAGCAGGTCGAACGCCCGAGACACGGTGATGGCCGCCAAGCTCGGCAACCGCCGACCCGTCGGGTTGAACAGCTCGCTGAAGAACGCCGCCCTTTCCCTGGGTGACAACAACTGGCGCAATTCCTCGGCGACGGCCCTCGGCAGCGTGCCGTGCCCATCTTGCTCGACCGCCAGCACCTCGTCAGGCCAGCCTCTCGAGTCGACCTGGCGCAGGCTCTGCACGCCGTCTGGTAGCGGCAGCCCCGACTCCAATTCCCGCCACCATCGCGCCAACGACCGCAAATCGGTCAGTTCAGATACCTGATTGCGGTTGAGGGCCTGACCGACCCTCCCCACCTGAACCCTGTCCAGCGGCCGTCCGGACAACTGAATCCCACGCAACCCCACCGACGAACCGCTCAACACGATCGCGCCGGTCCGGTCGAGGACGTCCGGCATCGCGGTGTGGTGCCCGGTCGAGTTCGCCGGTGCGATCGCACCCGGTGTGTGTCCGGATGGTGTGCCCCGAGACGTGCCCGAGGATGTCGTTGCCTTCGACGGTGCCGGCGGACCTCGCGCCTGCCCGATCGAGGTCTCGCCATTCACAGTCCCAATGCCTGCCGCCAACGAGGTAGCGCCGATACCACCCAGCTCCCGGACCCGGCCGGCAGGCGACACCGAATCACCGCCGCCACCGTGGACGCTGCCGCGCCCGGCGGCGGTCAGCGGGGATTCACCCTCGGGCACCGATCCGCCGAGTTCCCGACTGTCCGGCAGCTGCGAGCCCGCGCTCAGCTCGGGGCTGGGTCGGGTGATGCTCAGTTGGTAAAGGTGTCCGCCCATTCGGACCTGGTCACCGTCGGCGAGTTCCAGGATTCGGTGCTCGGCGCTGAGGTCCACCAGGTCGAGGTGGAGCCCGTCGGTGTCTGTGGCGACGACCAACACAGCGTGTACCGGAGGCCCTTCCGCCAACCGCACGGTGGCGTTCGGATCGCGCCCGACCAGCGTGTGCGGGCGGGTGATCCGGAGGCGGCGGTCGGTGGTCCGGTCCCACAGGATGACCTGGACGCCGTGCTCGATGGTCGTGGAGACCGTCGCGTCGATGCCACCTGGCGCCAGCGCGATCAGCGTTTCGGTCGTGCCGGTCGTGTGCGGTTCGGTGAACAGGCGCGGGGACACCCCGACCTCGATGCCGCCTTCTGGCGTCAGCACGATCGACGACGGTGTCAGGTCTGCCTCGATGAACAGCCGCGAGGAGTTGACCGCGGCCTGGAACAACGCCTCTCGGGACCGGCCCAGCCTCGCCGCGAGGTCGGTGAGGGTGGCGAACTTCGCGCCGCCGTCGGAGGGCAGACCCGTCAGCAGCTCGACGATTGCGATCTCGTTCACCAGCTGTGCCCGCAGCGCCGGCCGGGCCTGACCGGTGGCGGTATACAGATCGTCCCGCCCATAGAACGGGCGGGTATCAGAGCCGACCGGATACATGTTGCGCAACATGCTCAGGCCCGGCGACAACCGTGCGGTCACGATGTCGAGTCGGGTCGCCGGCCGCCCGTCGCCAGGCAGAACGCCGATCGGTCGGTCGTAATGGACGCGATGGACCTGCAGCGCGCCCTCGGTTTCCCAGCGGCCCCGCGCCGGCCACCCCTCCCTGAGCAGAGTGACGAGCTCACTGATCCGCTCGCGGCGCTGTTCCGCGTCCTCGATGTGCGTCTCCTGCCCGGACAGGGACGGCAGCCCGGCGAGGACGTCCCACAGCCCAGCCCAGCCGACGGCGCGGGGATCGTCGGAGAACCGAGGCCCGCCGTGCGCGGCACCCACCACCAGCCGACCACCCACCGGGTGCACCCCGGGGAGTTCGAGCAGCCCGCTAGCGCTGAGCACGAGACCGTTGTCCACCACCTCGTGCGGGACAGCGATCACCACCGGCTGACCACCACGCTCAGCGGAGATCAACGAGGTCGACCGGTCGATGGCCCTGACCAACGCGCCGCGCCGTACACCCAGCAGTCGCCTGGCCAGGTCGCCGCGGTCGGTGTTCAGTCGCTCGGTCAACTCACCGAGCGGCATCCACTCCACACCCTGGTCCCGCAGCTCCTTGACCACGCGTTGCACCAGCGGGTGCTGGTTGCCGGGCGCAACGGCCCCGTTCAGTGGGGTGACGCTGTCGGGTTGGGCGTGGTCGACGCGGCCGGACAGCTCGCGGGTTCCGGGGCCGAACGCTGGGTCTAGAGCGATCAGCGGGTCCACCGCTCCTGAACGTCTACGCTGCTCGGCGCTGTCACCGGACGACCTGGTGACGCCCGTCGAGGTTGTGTCACCGGTGGGGGTGGTGTCGAGTCCGGCGGCTCGTTGGTCGTCGAGGAACTTGTCGATCGCTTGGACGCCGACGGCGATCAGGGCATCGACGTACTCGCCGCTGTCCGGGTAGGGGTGGTCGGAGCCGGTGCCCTTCGCCACGCCGACCAGCGACTGATGTGCCCCGCCGTTCGGGCCGATCATGGTCACCACGAGGGGGGCGCCGATGACTCCGCCGCGGCTGAAGCCGAGGAACGGGTTGCGGGCGATCGCCAGGTCGGTGGGCTCCTCGAGGGAGCGTGTCGTCGTGCTGGGGTTGCGGCTCAAGGCCCAGCCGGCGGTCACCATCGGGTTGCGGTCGCGGTCCAGGATGAACCCGGCGTGGTAGGTGATCCCGTGTGCGGGCGCGAGGTCGTCGGACCGGGAGAAGCTGAGCACAGCGACCGGGCGTGCGAAGGCCGTGCGGCCGTGACTTCTCTGCAGTGGCTGCAGGACCGCGTCCGGGTGCTCGTTGCGGTCGATTCGGACGATCCGCAGCCCGCTGTCCTGGTCGGGCAACTCCGGTAGCGGCTCACCGTTCCAGTGACGTCCGGCGAGCTTGATCCGGATGGCGGTCGCATCCTTGATCAGGTTGTGGTGGGTGAGGATGTAGCCGTACTGGTCGAGTGCCCAGATCAACGTGCCCGCGCCGAGCAGCTCCCCGCTGTGGTTCCTGCTCACCAGCAGCCGGGCGAGGCTGTTCAACCCCGGTACCGGGGTTGAACCGAACTCGGGTGCTTGGATGACGTCGCCGTACGGGTGTGTCAACCCTCGGAACCGGTAGTGGCCTACCCGTTCGTTGATCCGGCGCGTGCCGTGCAGCAGCGAGCCCAGCCCCGTGGGTTGCGGAGCGGCCTCCTGGACCTGCCACTCCGACCAGTTCGGGTGCGCGATGTGGGTGAGCTCGTGCCGCATCACCGCCCGGAAGTCCTTCGGGTTGGTTCTGCGCAGCTCCGTCAACCGCGCGAATCCACCCGTGTCGGTGTAGAGCCAGCCGTCCCACCCGGCGAACAGGGAGTGCCCGAGTAGCCGTCCGTGGACGGGCAATTCGCTCATTCCGCGCAGGGTCGAGCTGTATTCGTTGTTGACCCGGACACCGTTGACACCCGAACGCGCGACCCAGCGTCGGGGCAGCAGGGAGAACTCGGCGACCGCGCGCGCTCCGGTCAGCGCGTCGGTCCAGTTGAGCAGCTGGACGAGCTGTGCCTCGATCGCCCACAGGTTTCGGGGTTGACGTCCGCCGTAGTTCAACGGATCCGACGTCTCGCCGCCCGGGGCTTCAGACGGTGGCGGACCATGGTGCTTGATCAACCACAGGATCTGGGCGCTGACCGCGGTCAGCGCCGCGGCGCTCGCGGTCAGGACCGAGGTAGACGGCAGCAGGTACACGAACCCGTACAAGATCAGCGCAAGTCCTGATGACGCACCCCAGTACCGGCCGCGCGTCTCCGGTGTCCGGTGCTCGGGGTTGCGAGCGGATTTGTAGATGTGGAAGAGGTTGAACGTGGCTTCACCGGTCCAGCTCACGTAGGTGCTCAAGATCAGCACGAGTTGGGTCGGGACCAGGTAGTAGGCGGGCTCGGTGAGCTGGATGGTCATCAGCGGGATGGATGCCAGTGCCCCGATGAACCCCACCACGCTGAGCACGACGGAGAGCTTCTTGCCCTGTTCGGTGAACCTCATCGGGTTCGCACGCTTGAACCAGGTGGCGATCGCCCCCGGTATCCCATTGAGAGCGAACGCACCATTGGCGACCACGAATGCCGCGTTGACCCACCAATCGACACCGTCGAGCGAGGGCATGGCAAGCGTCAGCAGATAGACGTTCATCAGCTGAGCCAGGGGAGCGAAGGTGTTCAGCACCCACGTCCAGCGCCCGACCTTCTCACCGGGAGCCGGTTTGAGCAGGTGGCTGCCCATCACCGAGGGCATCGACCGGAGCTGGTTGATCAATCCGACGACGAGGAAATCGATCATGCCCAGCCACGCGGGCAGCGACAACTGGCCTATGGCGAAATAGGCCGCGGTGAGCCACACGACGGTACCGGCCGACGCGAGCCCGATCGGACTGCGCAACGACTTCCACGCATCGCGCAGCCAGTCCCGGGAATCAGGCCCTCGGATCCAACCCCACGCGTGCTTGATCGAGGTCGCGGTCCTGGCCGCGGGACTCGGCCTGATCGTCCTACCGAACTCATCGGTCGGGGTACGGAAGAACCAACGACCTGCCCCGACCGCGACACCCACCACCAGCGTCTGGCCGACGATCGACACCAACCCGGGCACCACCCCGTTCAACGGAACCTGGCCGGCGCTGACCACTACATCAGGCACTGATCCGTTGAGATCGCGCGCCGTTCCCAGCTCAACCACACCAGGCGAGGCAGTGGAAACAGGTGTCACACCGCCGAGTTCGACATCCTCCTCACCGGTGTCGCGCAGCATGTCCACGACGTCGCGGGAGGTGGGCAGCCGCCGATCGGCGGACTCGTGCTCCCGGGGGGCCAGGCCCAGCATCCGCAGCAGTTCCGTGCTGTCGGGCAGAAGACGATCTCTGTCGTCCGCACGGTCACCGTCACGGCCACCCGACAACTCCCGAGCCGCGACCAGCGGGTCCACCTCTCCTGAACGTCTACGCTGCTCGGCGCTGTCAACGGACGACTTGGTGACGTCCGTCGGGGTTGTGGCGCCGGAGAGCGGGTTGTCGGTGTGGGTGAGGCCGGGTCCGTACATCGGATCGTGGTTGCCGCCGATCAACGGATCTATGGAGTCGGTGGTGCTGGTGTGGTTGTCGGTCGGGGTTTCGTCGGTGTGTGTGGGTGTGTGGGTGGTGGGTGGGGTGGGTCGGTTGATGGTCCAGAGCAGTGCGGCGGTGATGCCCCAGATGGTGGTGGTGACCGAGGCGGCGAGGGGGAGGCCGGTGCCGAGGAAGTGGAGTGCGTAGCCGATGGGTGCGGCGGTGAGCGCGAGGGCGGCGAGGGGCAGGTTGATCAGTTTGTCGTGGGCGGGTGGCCCGGTGTCGGGGGTGGTGGTGGTGGTGAGGTGGTTGGCGAGCCAGAGGGTGAAGGTCAGGACGGTGAGTGCGCTGGTGGTGGCGGCGAGGTAGGCGGGGAAGGGGGCGAGGGAGATGAGGGCGAAGGCGGTGACGGCGGTGAACAGGGTGAGGGCGACGGGTCCGGCGTGGGGTGTGATGTGGCGTCGGTTGAGGCCGGTGGCGATGTTGTGCCAGGCCAGGTAGGCGAATCCGGCGGTGGCGATGCTGATCGCGATGGCGGGTGGATAGTCGCCGGTGGTGAACAGGTGGATGCTGATCAGCGCGGCGGCGGTGGTGATGGTGGGGAACCCGATCCAGCGCACGATGTTGGTGATGGTGTCGGCCAGTCGGGTGCGTAGTGGGTCGGGGTCGGTCGGGTCGGTGGGTGTGGTGGGTTTGGGGGCCCCGGCCCAGGAGTTGAGGGCTCCGGTGTAGTCGCGGGTCAGGAACGCGAGGTCGGCGATGGTGATGATCGCGTTGACCGCGAGGAGTATCCCGGCGGCGGTGGGGATAGCGTGGGTGTGCAGGTTCAGGTTGGTCAGCCAGGTCAGGGCCAGGCTGCTGGCCAGTAGGCGGGTCCAGGCCGGGGTGGGGGCCCACTTGTTCAGGACGCTGAACCAGCCGCGGACCGCGAACGCGACGTAGCCCAACGCGGCGGGCAGCGGCAGCAGCAGCGCGGTCGTCGCCGCGGCCACCGCGCTACCGGCCAACAGACCCAGATCGGTGCGGGTCAACGGGGCACCGGTCCGCAACCGGGTGAGCAACCCGCGCACACCGAGCAGCGCGACCGTGCCGGTGACGGCGGCCGCCACCAGCTGAGGCACCGCGCCGTTGAGCTCTACCTCACCCGGTGTGTGACCGGATCGCGTGTCCCGTGACGCATCAGCGTCTGGTGCGCCGTCGCCGCGCGGTCGGAACTTCTGGTGGAACTCGTTGTTCAGTGCCGCCCGCTGGGCGTCGCTGAGCGGCGGGGTCGTGGAGGTCGCCCGCCCGGCCAACTCCCGTAGCGCGGCATCCGAGAGCCGTGGCCGGTTCCGCGCGGCCCACCAGAGTCGGAAGCCCGCGTAGACCAGCCCGCCCAGCCCGGCGACCACCGCCGACACCCCCAGTAGGACCCCGCGCATGCTGGGCAACTGGCTGGGATCGCCGATGTCGGTCGCGGACGCGGCG
>NZ_AUBB01000061.1 GCF_000429025.1 Actinospineispora spinosispora DSM 44797 | reverse complement strand
CCCCACCCCGCCACACCGGATGGGCACTCGCACACACCGACCGCTCCGCCACCCCACCCCTGATCATCCCCTGAGGAGGGCCCATCCCATGATCGTTCGCACCCTGGAAGAGATCACCGACACCGAGCGGGACATCGTCACGCCGAACTGGCGGAGCAAGCGGATCGTGCTCGCCGGTGACGGTGTCGGGTTCTCCGTGCACGAGACGGTGCTGGAAGCCGGTTCGATCAACGACTTCTGGTACGCCAACCACATCGAGGCCGTGTTCATCACCGAAGGTGAAGGCGAGCTGTACGACAAGGACAACGACAAGACCTACAAGGTCGGTCCCGGCTCGATCTACGTGCTGAACGGGAACGAGCGCCACCAGCTGCGTCCGACGACGCAGATTCGCACGGTGTGCGTGTTCAACCCGCCGGTCACCGGCCGCGAGGTGCACGACGAGAACGGCGTATACCCGCTCATCACCGAATGACCCCGTGAGTGCCGCGGCCGCCTATAGGCGGCCGCGGCACTCACGGTCCTGCGACATCGTGCTCCCGGCGCACGAGCAGCCCCGGCGGTAGCGCGGCCAGCGCCTCCTCGTCCGGGGTAGTCGCCCGAGCGGCCAGGATGGCCGCGGTGTCCTCGTCGGCGGGCAGGAACGCCTCTAGGTGTAGCTCGGCGAGGGTGACGTCCACGGCGGTGGCGAACGAGGTGAGCGTGGTGATCAACCGCAGCTCACCGTCGGCGCCGCGCAGCCGCAGCGGAACCGCGAACCCGAGGTGCTCGGGCCCCGGTCGCGGTGGCGGCAGGTAGTCACGCAGCTCCGCCAGCAGGTCGTCCAACGCCGGATCGGGACCGCGCGCGGCATGGTCCCGCAGGTTCTGCAGGATGTGCTGGCCCCACTCAGCCAGATTCAGCACCCTCGCGGCCACCCCGTCCGGGTGCAACGCGAGACGCAGCACGTTCACCGGCGGGCGCAACAGCTCCGCCGAGACACCCTCGGTGAGCACCGTGATCGCGGCGTTGGCGGCGACCATCCGCCCGCGCGGTCCGGTGACAATCGCGGGACACGGCAGGTGACCGATCAGAATCTGTTCGAGCGCCCGGATAGCCGGCCTCAGCGCGGCGTCATCCAGTGACGACTCGGGAAACAGCGGCGCGTAGCCGGCGGCGTGCAACATCGCGTTGCGTTCCCTCGGGGACAGCCCCAGCGACTCCGCCAACCGGACGACCATCGTGCGTCCCGGCCGCGACCGGCCCTGCTCCATGTAGCTCAGGTGCCGCTGGGTGGTATCCGCTCGGATCGCCAATTCCAGCTGGCTGAGCCGGCGTACTCCGCGCCATCGACGCAGCTCACCGGCGAACCGGTTACCGGGATCGGGGGTGGTCACCTTCGAATTCATAGTCCTGCTGCCTCGCCCGTGCCATTCCCTGCCGGGTATTGAACGGCGATCCCGACCGGAACAGGGTTGCGGTTCACCGAGGAGATGAGCGAGGAAATGCGGAGCTATCACGTCGAATACGGTGGTGGTCTGGACAGTCTCACCATTCGTGACCATCCAGTTCCGGAGCCCGGCGCCGGCGAGGTACTCGTCCGGGTTCGGGCCAACTCACTCAACTTCCGCGAGCTGAGCATCCTGCGGGGCCAGTACCCGTTGCCGGTGAAACCTGACGTCGTCGCGCTGTCCGACGGCGCCGGCGAGGTGGTGGCGACCGGCTCGGAGGTCGATCAGGTACGGGTCGGTGACCGGGTGGTCGGGGTGGTGTTCCCCCGGTGGGCCGACGGCCCGTTCTCGTTCGCGGTCGCCGACCAGCTGGGTGGCTCGTTGGACGGCATGCTGACGGAGTACGCGGTGCTGCGCCAGGACGCGGTGCTGCGGTTCCCCGACCACCTGAGTTTCTCCGAGGCCGCCGCGTTGCCGTGCGCGGCGGTGACCGCCTGGAACGCGTTGACCGGCGGCCGGGGAGTGGCCCCGGGGGAGACCGTGCTGACCCTGGGTAGCGGCGGGGTGTCGCTGTTCGCGATCCAGTTCGCGGCGCTGCTCGGCGCCCGGGTCATCGCGACGACCGCGCGGCCGTCGAACGTGGACCGACTGACCGCGCTCGGCGCCGCCGAGGTGATCGACCGAAGTGCGGCATCGGACTGGCCGGACCAGGTGCGGAAGCTGACCGGCGGCGTCGACCACGTCATCGACGTCGCCGGGCACCTCGACGATTCGCTGCGATCCGTGGCGCTGGGCGGCGAGATCGCCTTCGTCGGGACACTCGCCGGCGCAGAGCCCGTCGACCCCAGGTCGATCTTCGCGGCGGGCGCCGTGCTGCGACCGATCGCACTCGGCAGTCGTGCCCACTTCAGCGCCATGAACGAGCTGATCTCGACACATCGGCTCCGTCCGGTGATCGACACGGTCTTTCCGTTCGAGCAGGCGGTGGAGGCCTATCGCTACTACCGGGACGGCCAGCCGTTCGGCAAGGTCGTGATCGCGCACTGAGCTCGGACGAGCACCCGAGCACCGCGCACCGCCGGCGAGTCGGGAACGTGGGCACACCGAGTCGGGCGTCCGAGCACACCTTTGTGCTGTCACACTCGACTCAGTGTGCTGCGCTCCCCGACTCGCGGGGCGGAATCTCCCGACTCGCGCTGACAAATCTCCCGACTCGCGCTGACGAATTCCCCGACTCGCGGGTTAGAGGGGGGTTGTCAGGCGGTCCAGGAGGGAGTCGATGTGGTTGCGTAGGTAGAAGTGGTCTCCGGGGTAGATTTCGGTTTTCGCGCCCGCATTCGTGTGCTGGGACCAGGCGTCCAAGTCCCCGGGATGGACCACCTCGTCGGAATCGCCGCCGGAGACCAGGATCGGGCAGTTCAGCGGGGCGTTCGCCTCGTTCCAGGTGAATCCGCGATAGAGCGTGTAGTCCGAATCCAGCGTGTGGTGGGCCTGGGCCAGCAAGATCGGCTCGGCGCGGATCTCGTCCGGGATCAGCGCGAGCGCCTGCAGCGTGGTCGGGCTGTCGCGCAGGAACATCCGCTCGTACAGCGCGGCCATCCCGGCGCTCGCCGGAGCCGGCGCCGCCGACACCCCGACGACCGTCAGACCCCGGGTCGTCGCGTCCAGCAGCCGGGCCACCTCAAAGGCCAGCAGGCTGCCGCCGCTGTGCCCGAACAACGCGAACGGGCGGTCGTCGTGATCGGCCCTGATCGCGTCGGCGATGTCACGGGCCAGCGACGCCAGCTCGGTGCGCGGCTGTTCGCCCGCCCGGTCCTCTCGGCCGGGCAGCTGCAGGGAGTGCACCTCGACGTACTCGGGCGCGAGCGCCGCCCAGCGACGGTAGGTCGACGCCGAACCGCCCGCGTGCGGGAAGCAGTACAGCCGGGCCCGCGCGTTGGGCCGGGGCACGAACACCCGGAACCACCGGTCCGCCGGCTGGCCATTCGACGGAGCGATCTCCTCCCGGCCGCCGTGCAGCTCCATCCGGTGCAGCAGCAGGTCGGTGATCCGGGGGATGGACGGGTGCGTCCAGATCACGTTCGCCGGCACCACCGTGTCCAGGTCCTGCTGGGCGCGGTTGCGCAGCTGCAGCACGGTGAGCGAGTCGAACCCGAGGTCGGGCAGGTGGGTCGTGTGGTCGATCCGCTGGCTGCTGCCGCCGAGCAGCTCCCGCACCACGTCCGTCAGGTACGTGCCGAGCAGCCTGCGCCGCGCGTCGGGACGAGCCGCCACCAGGTCGGCGCGGATGCCGCTGTGCCGGGCGTCGTCGGGTTCGGCGGCGACCGGGAGATCGGCGAACAGCGGCGACGCCGCCGCGGCCGGGGTGCTGGCGAACCAGTGCCCCGGGTCGTAGGTGAACACGCCCGCGTTGACCCGTTCCTGATCGAGCAGTGTCTCCAGCGCGGCGAGGCCGTCGGCGGTGCGGAACGTCGCGTAGCCGCGCTCCCCCAGCTCGGTCGCCCTGCCGTGCTCGCCCCAGGCGCCCCAGTTGACCGCGAGGGTCCGGGCGCCGCGGGCGCTGCGCCACCGGGCGAACGTGTCGAGCCAGTCGTTGGCCGCCGCGTAGTTGGCCTGGCCCGGTCCGCCGAGCAGTGAGGCGATCGAGGAGAACAGCACCATCCAGTCCAGGTCGTGTCCCCGGGTCACCTCGTGCAGCCGCCACGCGCCCTCGACCTTGGGTCGCCACACTCGGTCGAGTCGTTCCCCGTCGAGGTTGCGCAGGGCCGTGTCGTCGAGGACGGCGGCCGCGTGCAGGACCCCGCGCAGCGGCGCTCCCCCGTCGGTCGCGGCCGCGACGAGCAGCTCGGCGACGCCGTCCGAGGCGATGTCCCCGAGGACCACCTCGACCTCGGTTCCCTGTTCGCGCAGCTCAGCGATGGTGCGGCCGGCTTCGTCCGAACCGACCGAGCGACCGCTCAGTACGACCCGAGCGACTTTCTGGTCGGCGAGCCACCGGGCCATCCGAAGACCGAGACCACCCAGGCCGCCGGTGATCACGTAGGCGCCCCCGGGCCGCACCACCGGCGTGGACCCGACCGGGGCGACCACCTCGACCTGGCCCTCGGCGGGGACGGTGAGCACGAGCTTGCCGATGTGGCGGGCGGCGGCCATCGTGCGCAGCGCCGTCCCGGCCTCGGTCAGCGGATATTCGGTGCACGGCAGCGCGGCCAGCGCGCCACGGTCCAGCTGGGTGGCCAGCTCACCGAGCAGCTCGCCGATCAGCGCGGGGCGTTCCCTGGCGAGCAGCGCGATGTCCACCGACGCGAAGGTGATGTTGCGCCGGAACGCGGCAAGCGGCAGCGCCGAGTTGCCGACGATGTCGCGTTTGCCCAGCTCGACGAACCGGCCGCCGATGGCCAGCACGTCCAGGCCCGCGGTGAGTCCGTCGCCGGAGACCGAGTTGAGCAGCACGTCGACGCCGCCGGTGAGCGCCCGCGTCTGCTCGACGAAGTCCAGCGTGCGGGAGTCCATGACGTGCTCGACGCCCAGCTCCCGCAGGTAGGCCCGTTTGCGCTCGCTCCCGGCCGTGGCGAGTACCTCGGCGCCGAGCAGCCGCGCGATGGTGATCGCCGCCAGCCCGACACCGCCGGTGCCCGCATGGATGAGAATCCGTTCACCCTCGGTCAGCCGCGCCACGGTGACCAGCGAGTACCACGCGGTCAGGTAGGCCCCCGGGATCGCGGCGGCCTCGGTGTCGGACAGCACGTCCGGCACCCGCACCACGAGCGAGGACGGGACCAGCGCGAAGGTGCCGGCGACGCCGTCGTGGAAGGCCATCACTCGATCCCCGACGGCCAGCCCGCTCTCCCCCGGGCCGATCCTGGTGACCGTTCCCGCGCATTCCAGGCCGAGATCCCCGCAGGTACCGACGGAGACGACCCCCAGCTGGGTCATCACGTCGGCGAAGTTCAGCCCGACGGCGCTGACCCGGATCTCCACCTCGCCCTCGGCGGGTTCGGTGCGTGGCCTCGGCACCAGTCCGAACGTGTCGAGCTGTCCGGGTCGGGCGATGCGGGCGACCAAGCCGTCGTCCGCCCAGCTCAGCGTCCGGGTCGGGCGGGTGCGCCAGTCGCCCGGGTCGGGCGGTGCGGCAACGATCCGGGGCAGGTCGCGTGCACCGTCGCGCCAGCGGACCTCGTCCTGCTCGGTGTCGGCGAAACACTCCCGGACCAGGTCGGCGGCAGTGTCGACGTCGACGAGGGTCGTGCGCAGCGCCGGGTACTCGCACATGACGGTCCGGGCCAGGCCGCGGATACCGGCGTGCTCCAGCGAGTGGCCGTCGACGGCGATCCACAGCCGTGGGTGGTTCGGAGTCGAACCACCCACGGCGTCGGCACTGGCGGCGTTGCTGTCGGCCTCGGCCAGCCGCACCGCCAGCCGGGCCGCCGCCAGTACGTGCTCGGTGTGGCGGTGCCGTGTCGTCCCGGGAATGAGCAGGACGTCGGAGAAGGTATCGGCTGTCCGGGCCCCGATGTTGCCGTGCGGGCCGTTCTGCACCGATACCGAGACACCCGAATCGACCAGCCGCCGGTGGACCGAGGCGGCCAGCGGGCCCTCGCCGACGACCAGCCAGGTGCCGCGCGGGGCGGGTTCGGCGGTCAACGGTGCCGGCGACCAGGTGACGGTGTGCAGCAGCCGCTCGTGCGGCAGGTGCCGGCGCGGCCGGGGAGCGAACCGCACTCCGTTCGCCTGTGCGAGCACCGCACCGGCGTCGTCGAGCAGCGCGACGGTGCCGGTCAGGCCGCCGTCGCCGACCAGGAGCTCCGCGCGGCAGTAGCGCGCCGCACCGGTCTCGGCGAAGACCCGCAGGTCCTCGATGCCGACCGGGAACATGAGCGAACCGTCGGTGTGCAGGTCGCGCACGCACAGCAGCACGGCCTGCAGCGCGGCGTCGAGCAGGACGGGGTGCAGCGCGATCGGCCGGACCAGCGCACGGGCCGGCGCCGGCAGGGTCACCTCGGCGAGACATGTGTCGGCGTTCGGCCGGTGGATGGCGGTGAGCACGGTGAACGCCGGGCCGTACTGGTATCCCTCACCGTGCAAGGCGGCGTAGCAGTCCTCGGCGGTGGAGCCGTCCGACGGTTCGACGTCCATCGGCGCCGGAACGGTCGGCTCGGACAGGCGGTGCAGCGTGGCGGTGGCGTGGGTGACCCACCCGGTCTCCTCGCGGGTGCGCACGGTGAGGCGGGCCTCGTCGGCGCCGCGCCCGGTCAGCTCGATGCTGGCCGTCGTGCGCGCGTCCAGAGCGAGGAGCTGCTCGAACCGCAGCGCGGACACGGCGATCCGCTCAGGCCCGCACTCGAAGTGTCGTGCCGCGGCGGCGAGCGCGATCTCCGCGTACGCCGCGCCGGGCAGCACGGTGACGTCGTCGACCCGATGATCGGCCAGCCACGGGTGCTCGGCGGTGCCCAGCTCGGCCAGCCACAGGTGCGTCGTGCCCTGACCGGCGGGTACCTCGGTGTGCGTACCGAGCAGCGGGTGCTCGACCTCGCCGGAGGGGTCGCGACGACCGGGGTGCGCGAGCGGGACGTCGATCCAGTGCCGCTGCCGGTCCCAGACGGTGGTCGGCAGGTCGAGCAGCGTCCCGGGCGCGGTGTGCTCGATCGGGACGCCCGCGCGGTAGAGGACGCCCAGCTGGGTGGCGATCGGCGTCGGTTCCTCACATCCCCTGGTCAGGGTGTGGGTGACCAGGGCGTCCGGGTCGATGTCGCGCAGCGTCTCGCGGATCGAGTGGGTGACCACCGGGTGCACCGACACCTCGAGGAACGCGGCGTGCCCGTCCTCGGCGGCCGCGCGCACGGCGTCGACGAACTGCACGGGCCGGCGCAGGTTGTCCCGCCAGTACGCGCCGTCGCACGCCGGTTCCTGGCGCGGGTCGTCGTGCACCGTCGAGTAGAACCGGACCGTCGGACGCTGCGGCCGCAGGACCCGCAGCGCCTCCTCGACGCCGCCGAGGTGTGGGTCGAGGTGCGGGCCGTGCGAGGCGACGTCGGTGGCGATCTGGCGGGCCATCAACCCCCGTTCCTGCCAGCGGGCCAGCAGTTGCAGGGTCGGTTCGGGGTCGCCGCCGACGACCGTGGAGCTGGGTGAGGACACCACCGCGACCGTTACCCCGGGTAGGAGCTCCTTCTCGGCGTCGTCGCGGGGCAGGTCGACCGAGACCATCGCGCCGGTGCCGGCGGCGAGGGTCAGCGTCCAGGAGCGTCGCCAGATCGCGGTGACCCCGTCGGCGAGCGACAGCGCACCGCTGGTCACGGCGGCGGCGACCTCCCCCATCGAATGGCCGATGACCGCGACCGGCGCCAGCCCGTGCGACCGCCACACCCGCGCCAACGCGACCTGGCAGGCGAACAGGGCGACCTGGATGCGTTCGATCTTCGGTGACAGTTCGTCGGCGGTGATCACCTCGGTCACCGAGAACCCCGCCGCGTCCTGGATCAGCGGTTCCAGCTCGGCGATCGTGTCGGCGAACGCGGGCTCCTCGGCCAGCATCCGCCGCCCCATGCCGGCCCACTGCCCGCCCTGCCCCGGGAAAACCCACACCGCACCGCCCGCCGCCGCCGGCCGCGCGGTCCCCCACGCCACCGCACTGCCCCCCGCACCGTCCCCTCGCGACGACACGAATGTGGCTTTAGGGACGTTGAACGTCCCTAAAGCCACATTCGTGCCATCGGAAGTGGGGGCGGAAGCGGGGTTGGGGGCGGGGTGGGCGGCGGCGAGTGCGGTCAGGTTGGTGATGAGGTCGGCGGTCGTGCGTGCGATCAGGGTCGCTCTCGTGGGGTGGGGGGAGCGGCGGGAGGACAGGGTGTGGGCGACGTCGGCCAGGTCGGGTTGCCGGTCGGTCAGCCAGTCGGCGAGGCGGGCGGCGGTGGGGCCGAGCATGCGGGGTGACGTGGCCGAGATCGGGATCATCACCGGCCGGTCGTCGCCGGTCGACGGCTCGGACGGGGTGTCCGGGGCGGACTCCAGGACGACGTGGGCGTTGGTGCCGCTGAAGCCGAACGAGGACACCGCCGCGAACCTGCTGGGGCCCTCGACCGGCCACGGGGTCGGCTCGGTCGGGACGAAGAACCGGGTGCCGTCCGGGGAGATGTCCCGGTTCCACCGGCGGAAGTGCAGGTTGGGCGGTACGACGCCGTGGCGCAGCGCGAGCACGGTCTTGATGAACCCGGCGATGCCGGACGCGGATTCGAGGTGCCCGATGTTCGACTTGACCGAGCCGAGCGCGCACCGCCCGGAGCCGGTGCCGTAGACCGGGGTGAGCGCGCGGAACTCGATCGGGTCGCCGACCGGGGTGCCCGGCCCGTGCGTCTCGACCAGCCCGACCAGCCCGGGGTCGATGCCCGCGCGAGCGACCGCCTCCTGGTAGACCGCCCGCTGCGCCGTCTCCGACGGGGCGACGAGCCCCTGGGACCGGCCGTCCTGGTTGGTCGCCGCCGCCCGGATGACCGCGAGCACCCGGTCACCGTCGCGGGTCGCGTCGGCGAGGCGTTTGAGCACGACCAACCCGACGCCCTCGCCGCGCACCAGGCCGTCGCCGCTCTCGTCGAATGCGCGGCAGCGCCCGGTCGGGGAGAACATGCCGAACCGCGACGCGGACAGCATGAACTCGGGGCTGAGCATGACGTTCACCCCGCCGGCGATCGCGAAATCGACCTCCCCGGCCTGCAGGCTCTGCACCGCGAGATGTGTTGCGACCAGCGACGACGAGCAGGCGGTGTCCAGCGCGATCGCCGGCCCGTGCAGCCCGAGGGTGTAGGACACCCGCCCAGCCGCGGTGCTGTGGGTGTTGCCGATCGTGGCGGCGTAGGCGTCGAGGTGTTCCCAGTGGCCGGCCAGGCGCAGCGCGTTGTCGGTGTTCCAGATGCCGACGAACACCCCACCCGCCGAGCCCGCCACCTCGCGGGGCGGGATCCCGGCGTTCTCCAGCGCCTCCCAGGACGCTTCGAGCAGCAGCCGGTGCTGCGGATCGAGCGAGGCCGCCTCACCTGGGGACAGCCCGAAGAACGCGGCGTCGAACCCGGTGACATCGTCCAGGGTGGCCGCCCACCGGGTCAGCACCCCGTTCGGCACGGCGCGGTCGCGGTCGTAGAAGGCGTCGACGTCCCACCGGTCGAACGGGCCCTCGGTCACCGGGTCGGTCTTGCTGACCAGCAGCCGCCACAGCTCGTCCGGCGAGGTGACCGAACCCGGGAGACGGCAGGCCATGCCGACCACGGCGACCGGCTCGGCAAGTCGATAGGTCACGGGGTTTCTCCTCCTACAGCGGCAGGTTGCCGTGCTTCTTGGCGGGCAGTTCTTCGCGTTTGGTGCCCAGCAGCCGCAGCGCGTGGACCAGGCGGTCGCGGGTCTGTGACGGTGCGATGACGGCGTCGACGTAGCCGCGTTCGGCCGCCGGATAGGGCGAGTTGTGGGTGCGCTCGTACTCGGCGAGCAGCTCGGCGCGCCTGGCTTCGGGGTCGCGGGACTCGGCCAGCTCGCGGCGACCCAGGATGTTGATCGCGGACGCGGCACCCATGACGGCGATCTCCGCGGTCGGCCACGCGAGGTTGATGTCGGCTTTGAGGTGCCGCGAACCCATCACCACGTACGCGCCGCCGTAGGCCTTGCGCGTCACCACGGTGATCTTCGGGACGGTCGCCTCCGCGTAGGCGTAGAGCAGCTTCGCGCCTCTTCGAATGATGCCGTTCCACTCCTGGCGCGTGCCGGGCAGGAAACCGGGGACGTCGGCGAAGGTCAGGATCGGGATGTTGAACGCGTCGCACCACCGCACGAACCGCGCGGCCTTCTCCGAGGCGTCGATGTCCAGCGCACCCGCGCCCTGGATCGGCTGGTTCGCCACCACCCCGACCGCCAGCCCCGCCAGCCGCCCGAACCCGCACAGGATGTTCGGCGCGAACAGCTCGTGGACCTCCAGCCAGTCGTCCAGCACCGCGTCCAGCACCACACGCATGTCGTACGGGCTGCTCGCCGAGTCCGGCACCAGGCAGTCCAACGCCCGCAACGCCTCGACGTCCGGTGCTCGAGGCGGACGGGCCGGGGGCTCCTCACGGTTGTTGCCCGGCAGGTAGGACAGCAGCTCCCGCACGTAGTCGAGCGCGGCGGCCTCGTCGCGCGCGAGGTGATGCGCGTTTCCGGACCGGGCGTTGTGCGTGTGCGCCCCGCCCAGCTCATCGAGGGTGACCGGCTCACCGGTGCTCGCCGCGAGCACCTCCGGACCGGTGATGAACATGTGCGACGTGCCCTCGACCATCACCACCACATCGGTCAACGCCGGCGAGTACGCCGCGCCACCCGCGCACGGCCCCATGATCAACGAAATCTGCGGGACCACACCGGACAACCGCACGTTGCGGGTGAAGATCTCCCCGTACAGGGCTTGCGCGGCGACACCTTCCTGGATGCGGCCACCCGCGCCGTCGTTGATGCCGATGATCGGGCAGCCGATCTTCGCCGCCCAGTCGATCGCCTTGCAGATCTTCTGCCCGTACACCTCACCCAGCGCACCGCCGAAGACCGTGAAGTCCTGCGCGAACAGCACCACCGGGCGCCCGTCGACGGTCGCGTGGCCGGTCACGACACCGTCGCCGAGGGGCCGGTGGTCCATGCCCATGGCTGGTGAGCGGTGCCGGGCGAACGCGTCGAGCTCGACGAAGGACCCCGCGTCGACCAGCGCATCGATGCGCTCGCGCGCGGTCTGCTTACCCCGCGCACGCTGCCTGGCCAGCGCACGGGCCGATCCTCCGGCCGGCGGCTGTCCTTCGAACAAAACATTCGACTTACAATTCACAGAACGCCCACAGACTCTTCACAGCCACTGTTGCGAGACGCGGAACTAACCCTTTCGACGACCCGCTGAATTGATTGCGGGGGTAACTCCACTGTCATCCGAAGCAAAACTCAAGTAGCTGTGGCCTGAGTCATAGTCGCTCGATATAGGCTACTGAACTATAGCCAGTCAGGTTCTCCTGGGACGGAAGCGACCATCAGCGGGCTTGATGATCTTCATTTCATACCCTGTTCTTGGCCAGGTCACGGCGAGGTCGGCTGGACGCTCCGCCGTTTCAACAGCCTCGGAATTCGTCGCGCCGGGCATCGAGAATGAGCACTGAACGCGATTTTTAGAATTCACTGAGAACGCAGTCGGCAAGCACCTGATGATTGTCCCGCTCAGGCACCGAGACGGCGATGATCAATTCCTCGGAACGGCGCCAGACCCTGGCCAGCAGGGTCTCCCCCGGGTACACCACCCCGGTGAACCTGGCCCGGAACCGGCCGACCCGGGTCGGGTCACCGTCGAGCAGAGCATCGACCACGGCCTTGCACACCATGCCGAACACACAGACCCCCTGCATGATCGGCCGCGCCAGACCGGCTCGCCTGGCCAGCTCGGGATCGACGTGGACCGGGTTGTTCTCCCCGCACATCCGGTACAGCAACGCCTGCTGCGGCAGCGTCCTGACCAGCAGGTTCGCCGTTGGCTCGCGGGCCGGAACCTGAACTTGCGCGACCGAGGGCCCACGATCGCCGCCGAAGCCACCCTCACCGCGCGCGTAGATACTCGAGGTGATCGACATCAGCCGCTCGCCCCCAGCACCGCTCAGGTCGGCTCGCTGGACCAGGATCGCCGCCGACCCCTTGTCGTGGATGTCGACGACCCGCGCGGAGGTCCCGGCCGCGCCGTCCGCCGACAGGGGTGAGAGCACCTCGATGTCGAGCCCCGCCTGCAACAGTGATCCGAGGTCGAGTTCCAGCCCGGGAAAGACGATCTCCGGTGAACGGTCCCGGTAGTGGATCGGTGCGGCCACACCGAGCGCGGCGGGCGCGGTCAGCCCGAATGTCGGCAGCACCTTCGGCGCCGGGCCGTAGACGTAGCGCAGCTCGCCGGGATCGGTGAAGTCCGCGCCCGCGCCGATCGCCAGGTGGTAGCGGATGACATCGGCACTGGTCCAGGCGAACTCACGGCCGGGCAGCTCCAGCCCGATCGCCAGGTCCGGGTCGATGGGCATGTGGCACATACTGCCGTCGGCCTGCCAACAACGCCCGTTCGCCTCCCCGCCACGTATCTGGACCCCGCCGGGCGTCGTTAATACTTGATATGGGTTCGATTCGTCCGCTGGTCGCCACGCTCATCGGTGTCACGGTGGTGCTCGGTGCCAGTGTGGCGATCGCGTTGCTGATGGCGGTCAGCGCGTCCCCGACGCCGCACACCGTGCCGGTGCAGCTGCACCCGGAGCCCTCGGCGCCCTCTTCCACTCCCCCGCCGCCGATCGCCCCTCCGCCGCTCGCGGCCCCTGAGCCGACCGTCGCCCCGACCACCCGGGTCGTGCCGACCCCGGCACCCAAGCCGGTGAGCACCACGAGCGCCGCGCCCAGCAAGACCTCGCGCCCCACGGAGACCAGGACCTCCGAGCCGACGACCACGTCCTCGGAGCCGCCCACCGAGACGTGGACCGAGACCGAGGACCCCACTCCGGAGTTCACCCCCGCGCCGCGCCGCAACGTCGACCGTGAGCCGGCGCCACGCATGCCGGAGCCCGCGCCGAACTCGCCCGAACAGATGCGCGACCGCATGCAACGCGAGACCGCGGGCAGGATGTGCGAGCAGTATGGTTTGTCCCGGGACATGTGCGAGAGAGCCGCATCCGGCCAGTAACGTGACGGTTGAGCACGATGAGCACAAAAACCCGTCAGTGAAATACTGACGCCGTGGCAACCCCACCACATTCCAGCCAGGCGGAGGTCGACGCCGCCGTCGCGCGGATCCTCCGCCGGCACGAGCGAATCGACGATCCTCGCAGGTCAGGGCTGGGTACCGAACCTCGAGACGTCCTCGACCACCTCACCAAGCATTCTACCGGCCTACCCCGATGGGTCGCCGCCGCCGACACGCAGGACGCACTGGTCCTGCTGACCTGGCTGTGGTGGGAGGACCGACGTCGCGAACGCGCATTACTGCGCCGGGGACTGCACCTGGGACTCACCCTCGGCGAGCTCGGCGGACCACTCGGCGTCGGTACGAGACAGGGTTTGCGTGACCGTCTGGACCGCCTCGACGCGTTGCTCGCGTTCGACCGGCCCGACGAGAAACTCAGCAGGGAATCGCGCCGTGACCTCGCCTCACAGGACCGCCGAGCTCGGTGGCTGCAGGACAACCACGAACGCGTTCGCACGTGTCTGACGTCGCTGCTGGCGCAGGTCGCCCGGCTGCCCGAACTGCTGCCGGACGACACATCCGACGGCGCGTCCACGGGTGCCGCGCGTACCGATTTCGACCTCGAGGACACCGCCGAGACCGCGTCCTGGATCGACGAGCTGCGCGCCGATGTCGATGCCGATGAACTCACCCCGGCGACACTGAGCATGCTCGGTCTCGCCCTTCCGTCGCTGCGGATCGCGGCGCATCGGGAAGGCTTGGATCCGTCCCATCTGATGATGCGCACGCTGCGCGACGCCGACCAGCTGCGTGCAGACTTCGCTCGTGCAAGCGGCTAGTTCAGACCCTCGCCTGGTTCGGTCAGCGCGTCACCTCGATGGGGCGGCCACCCGCCCATCCCGGCCGTAGTGGCCGGATTCTCCAGGCGGCCGGTGACATCTGTGTCGAAGCGATGGCCATGGTCCGAAGAACGAGTGGCCGGGTGGCCACGGCCGCATCAGCGTGGCCACATGGCCGCGCACCCAGCGCCTCTCACTTTGCCCTGACGTCGCATCCTGCGCTCGGCCATAACTGGCCATAACTGGCCATTCTTCGCTAGAGTTTCCCAAGAGCGGTTGATGTTCCCGCTGGTCACAGTGTTAGAAACCTACATATGAGACCTCATATGTAGGCGCGGACACCGCATCAGCAGTTCCATCATGTTGATGCACATCCGTCCTCTGTTCTGTTGTGATCGCAGATGTCACCGCTTGGTTCACCGACGTTGTCGAATCCGAACACTCTGGCGTGTCGCCATCAGTTGACTCCGACAATGCCCTAGCATCTGCCGCAGCCGAGACACCTGACGCACACCCGTCAGGTTCATCATCCGAAGACTGAGCGGAGGACTCTGACGTGACTACGGACGTATTCACCGATGCGTTCACCGCTGCGCTCGCGGATGAAGTCGTAGCTGCTTCCTCGTATTCACCATGTGCTGACTCCGTAGCTGCGTCCTCATCCGTGGCTACACACGAGGACAGGTATGAAACACCAGCTGTGGAAGCGGACGCGGCCGTATCACATGCCTCATCGGAGGCAACGGACGGCAAGTCGGATGAGGCCACGTCCGAGTCAACAGCTAAGCCATCATGTGATGTGCCGGACGATCCCTCATCGTGGGCCACCTATGAGTGCTCATCGGATGATGTGTACGAGAGAACAGACGACCACTCAGCGGAGGTCGAGTATGATCCCTCATATGCGTGCTCCTCTGGTGCTACCTATGCATGTGCCGATGAGGACTCCGAAGGTGACGCAGCCGCGTCATCACATGGGGTAACACGTGCCGACACACGTACGAGAACACGTGATACCGCGTACGACATCCCGCATGCTGTCTCCGACGACGACACAGCTGATACATCGGACGAAGCATCGGACGATGCCTCGTCTGAGCCATCTTTCGAAACCACTGACGACACAGCAGAAGACAGCGCATCCGCGCCAGCCGAAGACAACACAGACGATGGCGCGGACGTGAACACCGACGACGACACAGCGGGCTGATCCGATGACTCCACTGACGTTATCCAGGAAGGCGGCAGAGATGGCGGCCCACGTGCAGCCTCATCCGTCGGCACTGCAGCGAGTGGTGCTGGTGGCCAATCAGAAGGGTGGCGTCGGGAAGACCTCGATCGTCACCGCGCTCGGTGGGCTCATCGCCCGCCCCGAGCGCCGGGTACTGCTGATCGACGCCGACCCGCAGGGCAACGCGACGACCAGCGACCTGGGTGTCGAGGGCGACCGGGGCCGCAGCCTGACGATGGCGCTGCAGTACGGCGAGCCGCTGCAGGTGCTGCGTGACGTCCGTCCGGGACTGGACCTCGTGGCGGGTGGTCCGCTGCTGGCCCAGGTCGGCGCGCTGACCGCGACCGCCGCCCAGACCGGCCTCGACATCGTCGGCAACCTGCGCCAGACCCTCGCCCAGGTGTGCGCGGAAGGCAACTACACGGTCGTCCTGATCGACTCCGGCCCCGGTGACGCACCGCTGCTGGACGCGTTGCTGCGCACCACCCGCTACCTCGTGGTGCCGACCCGCGACGACGACGCCTCGCTCAGCGGTGTCGAGCTGTTGGCGCTGCGCTACCTCAAGGCCCGCCACGAGGGTGCGCCCGTCCAGCTGCTCGGCGTCGTCCTGTTCGACGCCAACCCGCGCGCCACCACCCGCAACGGCCAGGTCCTCGCCGATCTCGACATCGTGCTGGACGGCTCCGGCGCGACGTGCTTCCAGACGATGATCCGCAGCGACCGCGCGGCCGCGCTGGACCTGCGCGCGGCACACCTGACTCCGGCCGAGCTCGTCGAGGCGGCCGCGTCGCAGAGCCGCAGCAGGCTCGCGCAGCTGCGCCGGGGCGGCAAGCACCGCGCGGACAAGGACTCGGGCGAGGAAGAGGAGGTCCGGTTGTGGTCGCGGGATCCGTCCGCGCTGGCCAGTGACTACCAGTCCCTGGCCCGTGAGCTGCTGGGCCGCATCGCGACCATCGAGAGAGGACCATCGGCATGAACCGCCGCAGGCCGGCGTTCGACCCCTCCCGGTTGGACGACCTGGACGATCTGCTCCCCATCCCCGAGCCGGCGCCCCAGAGCCCGCCCGCGCAGCAGGCTCCCGCCCCGCAGGCGCCGACGACTCCCGCGCCTCGGGTGGATCAAGGCAGCGTCACCGAGGCTCCCCGACCCGCCGCGGTCGCGCCACCGGTCCAGACACCCACTCCGGCACCCACCCCGGCGCCGAGGTCGCAGCCCACGCAGGCACCGGCCCAGACTCCGGCGCCGAGGGCTCAGCCCACCCAGACCCCGGCGCCGCGCGCGCCTCGCGGTCACGGGGGTCGCCCGGTGACCCGGCGCAGCCCGTCGCCCACCAAGGTCCGCGACGAGAGGTCGGCGACCGGTCGGGTCCCGGTGGCGGTGCGCATCCCCCGGCTGCTGTACGAGGACGTCAACAACGACCTGCTCTCCGGCCCTGAGCGACCGTCCTACGGCCAGCTCGTCGTCTGGACCTGCGAGGACCATTCGGACAAGGTGGCCGACGTCGTGCGGTCCGCGCGGCCGCAGCCCGGTTCACGACGTCCGCGCGGTCGCCGTCTGGCCGCGGACACCGTCCAGGTCACGTTGCGTCTGACGCTCGACGAGCGGGACCTGCTGGACGGGATCATCGACGACGTCAAGCTCGGCGGCCCCGGTGGCGTGGTGACTCGAACCGAGGTGGCCACCGCCGCGCTGCGCCTCGCGCTCGAAGCAGCACCATCAGAATAACTATCATATGATCCCACATATGCACTCTCATATGTTGAGCCATACGTGACCGAGGATGCCGCCCCGGCGGCGATGGGGGAGTAGGGGGCGCCTGATGGATCTCGCCGAGCTGATCAAGACGGTCAGAGCCAGCGGCGCGGCCCACCCTCTGGACGCGGTGGACATCGGCAGCTCTCCGGAGCCCGGCGCCTGCGCCGCGGGCTGCGGGCTGCCCTGCACGATGCGAATCAACGGCGTGCGCCTGCACATGAAGTGCTTCTTCGACCAACTGGCGGGCACCAAGCCGGTCGCAACGGCTCAGCCGAGGACCGTCAAGCGCGAAGGCGAACAGCCGGCCACCCCAGCTCCGCAATCCACCCAAAGCCAACAGCCGGCCAAGCCGGCTCCGCGAGTCTCCGAAGGAGTTCCGGCGAAGGCCGGCGCACTGAATGTCCGCACCCAGGCTCCCCAGTCGGACGGCGGCTCCCAGGGTGACAACAAGCGCGCGCTCGGCGACGAAGGAGCTTGTTCTTCTGGGAGTACCCCCGAAGCGAAGCGAGGGGGTGGTCACAGAAAAACTCCGCGCGGGACAGGCCCTATGAGACCGGCGGGGGCTTTGGATCGCAACGGCCTGTGGCTTCCCGGGGCCGCCGCAGCGGAGCCGGTCCCGACCCCGATCGACATCGCGGCCGCCTACCAGCTGGGATTGAAATACCAACTCAGGCAGTTGTGGATTCACCCGTCCCTGCACGAGCAGCTGGACATCCCGGCGAAGCGGGACCTGACCCTGGCGCCGACCGACGGCCTGGAGCACGAGTTCACCGCGTCGGAGTCGATGGTGTGCGATCCGGGCGGGTTGGCGGCGTGGGTGAACGTCAAGGCGATCACCGGAGCGGACCGTCGGGTGGCGGTGGTGTTCCCGGCGTACGAGACCCGTTGTGACTGGCGCAGGGCGCGTGACGGGCAGTCGTTGCTGGCGGCGATCCTGATGCTGGGCGCGGAGCTGGGGGAGAACTACTACCTGTCGCCGAACGAGACGGGTAAGGCGTTGGTCCGGCGGACGGCCAGTTCGGATCCGGCGGTGTTGGGCGAGGCGGACATGCCGGAGCCCGCCGGGGACCTGGTGCATCCGCACCTGTGGGCAAGGCACCTGCTGGACGAGGAGGACGACGACTCGGCGTGGGTGCACCGCTACGACCTCAACGGTGCCCAGCCCTCGGTGTTCGGCGCGATCTATGTGGCGACGGCCCCGTACGGGCACGTCCCGGACGCGACCTTCGAGCCGAAGGTGCACAAGAACAGCGCCGGCTACTGGTTGGTGAACATTCCTCGCGAGGGGCACGGGCTCGACCCGAGGCTGCCGGATCTGCTCAAGCCGTTGCGGCAGATCGACGAGCGCGGGAAGTCGGAGGGGGAGCCCGCCTGGTTCTGTACCGACTCGGTGGTGCTGCTCGCCGAACGCGGTGTCCCGTTCACGATCCACGACGCCTACATCGCGGACAGCTCGGTGCGGATCCTGCGCAAGACCAATGATCATTACCGGGCGGCGCGCACCGCGTTGCTGGCCGCGCGGGATTCCGACGTCCCGGGTGGTGCGCTGGCCTACGGCGTGCTGAAGTCGGTGTTCACCTCCCGCATCGGCGACTTCGCCCACGAGGGCGCCAAGATCTACCGGCCGGACATCCGGGACGCGATCATCGCCCGTGCCGCGGCGAACCAGTACCGGCGACTGCGCACGATCGCATCGGGCAAGGACTCCGACCCGAACGACCGGGGCACCGGCCGGTTCCCGCTGGCGGTCTACGAGGACGCCGTCTACTACGTCTCGCCCGACCCGGACCCGGTGTCCGCCGCGCCGGCGGGACTACCGTTGGGCACGGAGCTGGGCCAGTACTCGCACGAGGCGAGCCTGCAGCTGTCGGTGGTGCGTGAGCACACCGGCACCCGTAACTTCCACCGCTCCTACACCCGTGCGCTGCGCGGCGCGATGAAGGGCGGACGCTGATGCCCCGGGGCTACCCGGACTGGGACATGTCGGGGGAGACCGAGGACCGGATCGCCCGCGAGCTGGCCGCCGAGGTCTACCGGGGTGTCCCGCCCGGCACGGACAGCGTCGCCGCCGAACGGCAGGTCGGCCGCGAGGAGCTGACCGCGAGGCTGGCGGGTACGTCCGACCGGTCGTCGCGGGCGTGGAAGACCGCGCGGGACAACCTGACCCGCTGGCGTTCCGGGCGCCGCGCGATCGGTCCGCGCAACGCGGCCAAGCTGCGCGCGGCGGTGGAGGCGGCGCGACGGGACCGGATCCGGGAGTCCCGCGTGGTGAACGTGACGATCACGGCGAACTGGCAGACCTCGCGGACGGCCTGGATCGGCAAGGCCGTCGCCGACCTGACCGGTGAGGATCTCGCCGACTTCCTGACCGCGCTGGAGCAGCGGGACTACGTCGGCGCGCTGCAGATCGCCGCCGAGGCCTACGGTCTGGACCCCGAGTTCGTCATGTCGATCAACGAGCTCGGCGAGGTCACCGTCTCTTCGGACGCCATTCCAGGCAACTGATTCGCACTCGATCCGTGCCCATCGCTGGCTGAACTCGGCCGGCTTCGCACACCTTGATGTCGCGTCGCAGACGTCCCGACATGTGCGAGGCAGCACGAAGGTGTGCGAGGTGCGGTGGGCCGCGCGGCGCGAGACACGCGGATCGGTAGCAGCTCGCTGCTAGGCTGCGCGCACTTCTGAGGAGAGTGAGGGCGGGCGATGCGGTTCGCGGTGATTCATACGGTGCGGGTCGGGCAGCGGGTGCACCGCAAGGTGCGGCTGGTGATCAACGGGGTCCCGGAGCGGACCGACGCCGGTTCGATGATCTCGGTGCTGGAGGCCTCCGGGCGCGCGGGCGAGTTCAGCGAGGCTGGCGTGGCCTGGGGGAACCACGAGGTACGTGTGGCTGAACGATTGCCCAAAGGAACGGTGGATTTGGACACCGCGCCGACGGTCGACTGGTCGTCGATGGTGGATCAGCAGACCGTTCGGCGTATTACCCTGCGGCTGGATGCACCGATTTACGACAAGGTGTTGCTCGCCGCGAAATGGTCCGACCGCTCGATCCAGTCGTGGTGTGTCGAGACTCTGCAGACCGCGGCGCTGGCCGCGGAACGGGAAGTCGCCGGACCCGCCGAGAAACCGCGCCGAACCCGCGCGGCCGGCACGACAAAGCGCCAGTCCAGCGCACAACCCAAGACCCGCGCCAAGACCCGGTCCAGCAAGTCAGTGGAAAGTGAAGGCGACGAAACATCCGGATAGTTGCAGGTTGTCCGGCATATCGGGGCGCCCCGGTGACAGAATCGCGGCCTGTCTTATAAGCTCCACTGATTCGTGGGACCGATTTATTTCCAGTCGTGCCCCGATCTCGTTCCCTCACTCGCACGGAGGCATGCCGCGATGGCACAGAAGGTCATAGTTTCCCTTGTTGATGACCTGGACGGCGGCCAGGCCGATCAGACCGTCCAGTTCGGTTTCGAAGGTAAGAACTACGAGATCGACCTATCCAGCGACAATGCGGCCAGGTTGCGCGATGCACTGGCCGACTACGTCGCCGCTGCCCGCCGGCCGAGCGCATCCCGGCGTGGCTCGAAGGCCGCGGCGGGTTCGACCGCCGGCTCCGGCAACACCGCCGCCGTTGACCGCGAGCAGAACCAGGCCATCCGGGACTGGGCGCGCAAGCGCGGCATGAAGGTCTCCGAGCGTGGACGCATCCCGTCCGACGTGCTCGAGGCGTACCACCAGGAGAACTGACCGGCAGGGGCGCGCCGCCGCCCCGCACGCAGCGGTCCACGAAGAAGCCGCCAGGGTATCCACCCTGGCGGCTTTTCGCTGTTCACAGGCGGTATCACCAGCCTGGGCGCAGCCTCGGCTTCAGGGCCGGTTCGATCATGTCCGTACCGTGTCCTGGGAGCGCGGGTAAGAGTTTTCGTTAACTTCGGCGCGCCGACTAGGATTTTCGTAAATCTTCCAGCATGATCCCCCCATGACGCGTTCGAACAAGAATCCCGTCGGCCGTCCCCGGATCGAGCAGCCCGAGATGGTCTGGGGTCGCGTATCGGTAGAGGTCAAGGACGAGATCAACGATCTCGCGGACCGGCTGGGCATCCCGAAGTCCCGCGTTGTCGCGACTCTGCTGGAGGTTGGCCTCGCCAACCAGGGCCAAGCTGAGTTCCCGCGGTCGACCCGGATCCCCGAGCAGCAGCAGGAGCTGCCGTTGACCAGAGCTTCCTAAATAAACAAGGCGGCCCCGAGGGGCCGCCTTGTAGCGATCACGTCGAGCACCGGCTGCCACCCGTGCATCGACAACTCACACATCAGCCCCACTACCCAGGAAGGGCCGCTGTCGCATGCGTACAGTAACCCGGAACGCTGCCTTCGCGCGAGTCACCACACGGTCCCCACGGCATATTTTCTGCGCATATATCCAGCTGTCACCCGTTTGCGCGAGTCTGCTGCAGGTTTTAGCTCACTCCCAGCAAGCAACTAGACCCATCGTGGCCGTGCTGGCCCGACGATGAGTGTCCGGGTCCAGGCTCTGGTGTGGCAGTCGGACATCGGGCCGGTCAACAAACGCATGGTGTTGCTCGCTCTTGCCGACAACGCCAACGACGCCGGGCTGTGCAAGCCCGGTATCGCCTACCTCGTCGGTAAGACGGGGATTCCCCGCTCGACGATGTTCCGCGTCCTGAAGGCCCTCGAGGACGAGGAGCTGCTCCAGCGCCGTGCCCGCAGACGGGAGAACGGCTCGCGGCGGTCCAACGCGTACCGCATCAATCTGGAGCTTCTCGCGGGCCGTAAACGGACCATCACCAAGAGCGAGGAAGACGAGCTCGAGGCACTGTTCGACGACGAACCCCCGGACAGCGACCAGGAGGAACCGACTGGTCAGCCACATGGTCCCGTTCCGGGACCATGTACCGAGGAGGCTGAGATCTCCCCTGGTCAACAGCATGGTCCCGCAGCGGGACCCAGTGAGTACATAGTCCCGCTGCGGGACGGGGGTGGTCCCGCTGCGGGACGGGCCGGGGGTCCCGCAGCGGGACCCCTTGAACCATCAGTTGAACCATCAGGGGGAGGGGGAGGCGCTCACGCGGCGTCCGCAACGGCACCCGGGCAGGAGTCGCTGTTCCCGAACGACCCCCCACCCCCGATTCGTCGAGTCGATGTCCACGACCGGACGAGCTGGCTGTGCGAGGAGCACCGGTCCCTGGAACCCGGTTCGGAGCGCCCCGCCTGCGGCAAGTGCGCCCGGGTCCGGGAATGGGCCCAGGCCCGTCTCGCCGCGCAGCTGCGCACCGCCGAGGAAGCGGCGGGAGCCGAGGCCGCCGCACGCGCCGAAGCCGCCCGCGACTGCCGCTGGCACGACACCGCCGGCTGGGTCCTCGACCCCGACACCGGCCTGGCCATGGAACCCGCCGTGCGCTGCGATCACCGCAGCTCACCCCGCGAAATCAAGAACCGAATCAGCGCCCACCGACGCACCCCCGACAGCGTCGCATCCGACGAAACCCGACGACTCGCTCTCGAAGAAATGGCGCGCTACACCAAACGGCCGACCCCACCCCGTCCGCGTCGCGGCAATCGGTCACCGTCAGTAATTGCATCAGGTAGGTCACGATGAGCGTGTCGCAGAGCAATTTCGAGATCACCGATGAGCGACCGGCCTCGCGCGGCGCCCGCTCCGACCGGTTCGACGACGCATCCGTCCCCGAGTTCGACCGGCAGCCGCCGCAGGATTTGACCGCGGAGCAGTCGGTGCTGGGCGGGATGTTGTTGTCCAAGGACGCAATTGCGGACGTCGT
>NZ_AUBB01000060.1 GCF_000429025.1 Actinospineispora spinosispora DSM 44797 | reverse complement strand
TGGTCGAGGTGGCTGATCAGCCAGTGCGCTTCAACGGCGAGCTGGTGCGGGGAGAGTGTGTGTGCCCATTCGGAGAATGTCTGCTCAACACTCGACCACGCACCCGGGTCCAACCGCCCCGCGGCACGGCTGTTCAACACGATGTCGATGACCAGCCCGTGGGCCGGGTCGATCGTGTAGTCGGCCAACGCGGCAGCGGTACATGGGAGTTTCGGTGCCAGGGTTTCCCCGGTCAGCGTCACGGTGGGAAACACGTGCCTGGCCAGCCGGGTCACCTTGTACGCCTCAGCCGGTTTGATCTGCAAGATATCGGCCACCGCGGCTTTGGCCACGACTCCGCGTTCAGCGAACTCGCCTTCGGCATCGAGCCGGGAGATGAGGTACAGCTCGTTGTAGCGGGATCGGCGTTGGATGTGGTGGCGTTCGAACTGCAGCCGGTCGATGAGTTCTTGACCCGCGCACGCGCTCAAAGCCGACATCCCGTTCAGGGTGTCGACGTTGAGCACGGTTTCGGTCATAACCCCATGGTCTCAGGGGGGTCTGACAGTTTTGCAGCAAAATCCGGGACTCGGCGGAGAAAGTTTTAGAGAAGTTGAAGCCCCGAAGGTTGCGTCGCCGACGTACCCGACTACGGTCCCCGACCCGCGAGCCAAAAGGCGCAATCCGCGAGCCTGCTAACTGATTGTTGTCGCTGTTTAAAGATTGTTACTGCAAACAAATTTTGCTTCGCGAGCAGTCGCAGGTACGGGACCAGCCGTGTGGTGTGTTCCCCGCACACTCCACCCTTGCCCCGCGATCCTGGCCTGCTTCTTGGTGTGGCCAGTCGTTGTCAATCCTTTACTTCGACCCCGCTGCGAGTGCACCGGGTGGCTGCGTCGAAGCGCGAAGCGGAATTGACAACGACCGGCCGCACCAAGAACGATTGATCGGCCAGCGGGGAACTAAGAGAACCGAGCAACTGCGGCTTTCCGATCCATTCCGAGGAGCATCGCGATAGGGCTCCAGCCCCATCCACTTTCCCGAGCCGTACGCACAGCGCCGGCGAGTTCCGGCTCGGGAGCTCCGGACACTGCAAGGGCGCTGACCCGCCGCAGGTTCTCGCCGTCTACGTCAACCATGTCGGGGTCGTCAAGGTCCAGGGCGTCAAGCCACGTCTCGACCGCGTCGGCGGCCCGCTCAAGCTCTTCCTTGGTGTCCATCATGCTGACAACCGTCTCAGGTCTCACTCCAGTCCGCACCTTCTGTGTCACCCATTGGCGCCGAACGGGTGCACCGATGGGACGGGCGTCACACCGTGTGTACGAGGTTTCAAACATCGGATCTGGCCAGCGGACACCTCGGAGTGACGAGCTGTACCAGGCATGAGGAACACCACAACGATCACCTCTTGCCGAAAGAGAGGCTCGCTCATAGGTTAGGCTAACCTAATCTACTGTAGTCTCCGAGAGGAATGCCCTCGCCCATGAGCTTCCCCTCCGGCGGTTCCGCCGTGCGCGTCCTGTACGGCAGCGAAACCGGCAACGCCGAACACGTCGCGCACACCCTTGTCGCGCTCGCCAAGGAACGCGGCGTCGACGTCACGCTGTCGACCCTCGACGACATCACCCCGGACGCGCTCAGCAAGGAGAGCTGCGTCCTGGTGATCTGCTCGACGACCGGCGACGGTGACATGCCGTGGAACGCCGACCGGTTCTGGGACGCGATGTCGGCGGATGGTGCGCCGCGCCTCGACGCGCTGCGGTTCGCCGTGCTCGGGCTCGGGGACACCGGGTACTTCGACTTCTGCCAGGCCGCGATCAACTGGGACACCCGGTTCGCCGAGCTGGGCGCCGAGCGCCTCCTCGAACTGCGCAAATGCGACTACGAGTACGAGGACGACGCCGCGCTGTGGACCGGCGAGATCCTCGACGTGGTCGCCTCGGCGACGCCGAGCGAGTCGCTCGACGCGACCCCGGCCACACACGGCGACTGGAGCCGGCACCGTCCGTACGACGCGACGATCCTGCGTAACCGACCGCTCACCGAGAAGGGGTCGCTCAAGGAGGTCCGGCATCTCGGGCTGTCCGTCGAAGGCCTGACCTACCAGCCGGGCGACTCGCTCGGCATCGTGCCGAGTAACGCCCCGCAGCTGGTGGATGCGTTCCTCACCCATCTCCAGGTGTCCGACGACGAGCTGCGCGAGACCCTGACCACCGAGTACGAGATCAGCAGGCCGTCCAGGGAGCTGGTCGAGGAGATCGGCCGCCGCGCCGAGGACACCGAGATCATCGCGCTGCTGACCGGCAGCGACCGGCGGGCGCTGCACGAGTTCCTGTGGGCCCGCGACATCCTCGACCTGCTGCGCTACGCCACGAAACCGCCGCTGACCGCGCCGGAGCTGCTCGGTCTGCTGCGTCCGCTGGCGCACCGCTCGTACTCCATCTCGTCGAGCCCGCTGGTCGCGCCGGATCGGATCGACCTGGCCGTGGCGACCCTGCGCTACCGCGCCGAGGGCCGTGACCGGGGTGGCGTCTGTTCGACGCACCTCGCCGACCGGCTCACCGAAGGTGACGTCGCCAAGGTCTTCCTGGTACCCAACGACACCTTCCGGCCACCGACCGACGACGCGGTCTCCATGATCATGATCGGGCCGGGGACGGGTGTGGCGCCGTTCCGCTCGTTCCTCCAGGAACGCAGGGCGCGCGGTGCGGCCGGACGCAACTGGCTGTTCTTCGGCGGCCGGCACCGGCGTTGCGACTTCCTGTACGGCGACGAGCTGCTCGACATGCACATTGACGGCCTGCTGACCCGCCTCGACCTGGCGTTCTCCCGCGACACCCCGGAGAAGATCTACGTCCAGCACCGGATGCGTGAGCAGGGCAAACAGCTCTACGAATGGCTCGCCGACGGCGCACACCTGTACGTGTGCGGCGACATGGTGTCCATGGCGGGCGACGTCGACATCGCACTGCACGAGATCGTCGCGGAACACGGCGGCCTGTCCGCCGACGAGGCGACCGCGTTCGTCGACGACCTCAGGAAGTCACACCGCTACGTGCGCGACGTCTACTGAACACCACCCACCCGCGACTCACCCTGACGAGAACCCCGACTCGCGGGAGTGTGGGCGGTTCAGCAGGGCGGTGAGCTCGGCTCGGGCGGCGGGCCAGCGTTCGTCGTGGTCGGTGGGGCTCGGGCGGGGTTCTAGCGCGAGGGACAGCGCCAGGCCGCGCATCGCGTGCAGAGTGATGCTGATCCTGCTGTTCCAGGCCATCAGAGGGAGCGTGTCCGGGGCGACGGTTCGCACGGTGGCGGCGATCGCGGCGGACAGGCGGGGTTCGAGCGGGGCGAGCGCGCGGTAGAGGTCGATGTCTTCGCTCGCCGCGAACCAGACCTTGAGCCAGATCTCGAACAGGCCGGAGCGGAATCCGCCCCACAGGATGTCGAGGATCGCCCCAATTCGGTCGGTCAGGTGCTCCGGGAGCTCGTCGAACCTGGTCTGGAAGTCATCCGCAAGCCGTTGGCCCACCTCGTCGAGGGCGTTTGCGATCAGGTCGATCCTGGTCGGGAAGTGGTGGGCCAGCGTGCCGGGTGACACCCCGGCCAGCTCGGCCACCGCTCTGGTCGTCGTGGCCTGGTAGCCGCGGTCGCCGATGCCGGTGATGGTCGCCGCGACGATCCGGGCGCGGGTGCTCTCCCGCCGCTCGCGCTGCGTACGTCTGACCTTCGGTACCCCGGTTGTCACCCCACGACCCTAGCCAATCGGGCAGTTGCCCGGTAACTTACTTATCGGGCACTCGCCCGATAAGTTGGGAGGTCGATGATGTCCACCACTGGTCACCGGGTCGAACGCCCTGGCGACGGCCTGGCCATGGTCGTACTCGATCGTCCGGACCGCCGCAACGCGTTCACTCCGTCGACGATGCTGCGCCTGACCGACGACCTGCACGAGCTCGCCGAGGATCCACTAGTGCGCGCGGTCGTGGTGACCGGCGCCAACCGGGCGTTCAGCGCCGGCGCTGACCTGGGACAGATCGACGAGGCCGCCGCGATGTCGAAACCCGTGCTACGGGACCTGCTGGACCGGATCATGCGGGTCGCCGAGGCGCTGTGGGCGATGCCGCAGCCCACGATCGCCGCGATCGACGGAGCCGCCGCCGGTGGCGGCATGGCGCTGGCACTGGCCTGCGACATCCGGGTCGCGGCGCCGGACGCGGTGCTGGTGGCACCGTTCATCCACATGGGGATGGTGCCCGACTGCGGCATCAGCTGGATGCTGCCCCGGCTCGTCGGCGAAGGCACCGCCCTGGAGATTCTGCTCACCGGACGCCCGGTCGACGCGGCCCGTGGCGCGCAACTCGGACTGTTCACCCGCGTCCAGCCCGATCCGGTAGCCGCCGCGCTCGAGATCGCCGCGACCGTCGCGCGGCGCCCCGCCGAGGCCGCGCGAGCCACGAAGGCGCTGCTGCGCGAGGTCGCCGGGGGAACCCTGAGTCAGGCCATCACCCACGAAGCCCACGTCCAGACCGACGCGCTGCACGGGCCCGAGTTCGCCGAGGCCGTCGGTCCGTGGCGCACGTCGCGCCGCGCCGATTGATCCAGCGAGCTAGCTTACTAGCATGCTAGCATCGCGGTCGTGGGCGACGAAGAGGTCAAGCAGTTCAACGTGTACCTGCCGATCGGCCTGATCAAGCAGGTCAAGTACCGGTCCATCGAGACCGGTCAGTCGCTGTCCGCGCTGGTCACCGAGGCCCTTCGCGTCTACCTGGACGAGTCACCCCCGGAGAAGGGATAAACAGCGATGACGACCGATGGGATCGAGGCCCTGTTCCTCACCACCCACAACTGGGGGACGGCGGCCAAGTTCTTCCAGGCTCTGGGCTTCGAGCTGGACTTCGCCACCGATCACAACTCCGGCCAGCTCCGACACGGCGGCGGGCCGTACGTATTCATCGCCGAGGTCCCGGAGAGCGAGGAGCCGGCGATGCGGGTGGTCCTGAAGGGAGCGGCCCCCGAGCAGACCGACGGAGTCGTCGAGGTCGTCACCCCCTACACGGACACCCACTACGGGACCAGGGAGATGACCGTGCGCGACCCGGACGGACGCCTGTGGACGCTGCAGTCATGAGCCGCGAGGTAGTTCCGGAGAACACGGCGGTGCGGGTCGCGCTGTGGCGGGCACTGCATGTCCAGCTCGACCAGCCGCCGCACGTGCTCTCCGACGAGGTCGGGCTTCGGATCGCCGCCCCGGAGGACGGCTGGCGCGATCGACCGGACATGGATCCGATCACCACCAGCGGGTTCCGCGCGGCCGTCGTGGCCAGGGCCCGGTTCATCGAGGACCTGGTCGCCGAGCGGGGCAACCCGCAGTACGTCGTGCTGGGGGCGGGGTTGGACACGTTCGCCCAGCGCCGACCGGAACTTACCTCCCGGCTCACCGTGTTCGAGGTCGACCAGCCGGGCCCGCAGGCCTGGAAGCGCACCCGCCTGACCGAGCTCGGTCTCCCGGCACCGCGGTTCGTCCCGGTGGACTTCGAGGCCACCGAGAACTGGTGGGAGCAGCTGATCAGCGCCGGTTTCGACCCTGGTAAGCCCGCGACCATCGTGTCCACCGGCGTCACCATGTACCTCACGAGGGACGCCACGGCCGCGACCCTGCGGCAGATCGCCCGGCTCGCACCGGGGTCGACACTCGCGATGACGTTCCTGCTGCCCACCGAGCTGGTCGACGAGGCAGACCGGGCCGGGCTCGCCAGGTCCCAGTCTGGCGCCGAGCGGGCCGGGACGCCGTTCCTCAGTTTCTACCGTCCGGAGGAGATGCTGGCACTCGCCCGCCAGACCGGTTTCGCCGACGCCGAGCACGTGTCGGGCTCCTCGATCGCGCACCGCTATTTCGCCGGCCGGACCGACGGCCTGCGCCCATCTACCGGCGAGGACGTGCTGGTCGCGACCATCTGATCGGCAGTCGAGCTCCCCGTGCGGTCAGCCGCGTTCGTGGCGGCGGTACCACCAGAGCGTCGGTGACAGGACGAGCCGCCGGTAGACGACGCGAACGAGCCGGTCCGGCAGTCCCAGGAAGCGTTCCTCCCTGGCCACCCGCCCGCGTGGGTGGTGCGAGGCCAGCGGCAGTCGGCGCTTCGTCGCACGCCGCAGCTCTATCCGGGCGAGGTGCTTGACGCTCTTGAACCCGTAGTGCGCGGGCGCGACCAGCCGGACCGGGCCGCCGTGCCGGACCGTCAGCCGGTCGCCGTCCAGCGTGCGGGCCAGTAGTACGTCCTCGGCGAGCACGTCATCCAGGCACGACTCGTCGGCATAGCCGTCCACACCGCGGAAGTGCAGGAAGCGCGCATCGGCGTCGAGGTCCACGCGAGGGCGGATGACCGTCTCGTAGAGCTCGCGGAACCCGGTTCCGGACCAGTGCAGGTCCAGACGCGACCAGGTGGTGACGCAGTGGAAGTCCGCGCGCTGTTCACGGGTCGGCAGCGCGGCCAGGTCGTCTTCACGCAGGACGATTCGGTCGCCATCGGGTCCGATAACGTCCAGCGCCAGCTCCGGCGTCGACAGCGGGGCGCGGTGCGCGTACCAGGGCAGACCGAACCTCGGATGGTCCGGATGCAGGCGTTGACCGGGCGGCAGAATCATCGTTACCAAAATAGTGTGTCTTGAAAATAATGGAAGACCTGGCATGCTGATCCGGGTGGTCGGCCACCCGAATCGGTGGGCCGGGAACCCTGAGGAGTCGGACCCATGAAGGCAGCCGTCATCGGCGCTGGTCCCGCCGGATGCACCGCCGCGTACACGCTGCGTAAGCAGGGCCACGAGGTCGTGCTCGTCGAGGCACAGGACCACGTGGGCGGGCGGACCAGCCAGCTGCACCGCGAGGGCTTCAACCTCGGCTCCGGCGCGCTGTTCCTGATGGGCGGTATCTATCCGAGGACGAACGCGCTGCTCAAGGAGCTCGACCGCTACCAGGACCTCGTGCCGTGGGACGCGGACACGCACGTCCTCGACGCGGACGGAAGCCGGTACACGGTCAAGTTCGACCAGGTCATGAGCTTCCTCGGGATGGCGGCGCTGACCTGGCGGGACAAGCTGCGGGTCGCGGCGGGAGTGGCCCGGCAGTTGCTGTCGCCCGGCCCGAAGCTGTGCTTCGACGGCGCGGAGCTGGCGCGCTACGACCGGGGCGAGAACCTCGAGACCTGGTCACGCCGGGTACTCGGGGACAAGGGGCACCGCTACATCACGGTGCCGTACATGGGGTTCCTGTACGCGGTGCCGATGAGCTGGCTGTCGACCTCGCTGTTCCACGCGATCCTCAAGCAGTTCTACCGGCTGGCTCTGTCCGTTCCGCCGGAGGGCGTCGGGCAGGTCTGCGACTGGATCATCGAGGGAACTCCCGGGCTCGACCTGCGGCTGTCCAGCCCCGCCGAGAAGATCACTCGCACCGCGAGCGGTTACACGGTCCACGCCGGCGGCTCGACGCACGAGGTCGACGCCGTGATCGTGGCTCCCGAACCGGGGGTGGCGGCGGACCTGCTGGACGGGTTGATCCCCTCGGACTCGGTCCGGAAGCTGCGCGACTGCCTGTACTCGGACTACGCGCACGTCCAGGTCTGCTACGCCAAGAACCCGTGGCCCGACTTCCCGGCGAGCGTGGCGCTGCCGGCCAACCTGGAACGCGACTGGGGCGCGTGCGTCCTGCAGAGCCGTCGGCACCCGAACGCCGTGCCGGAGGGCGGCGAAGCAGTGGGTGTCTACTTCTACACCCCGCCGCTGGCCGGCATGACCGACGACGACATCGCCCGCTCCGCCGTCGACACGGTGCACGAGGTGTACGGGCCGGCGCCGGAACCGACGTTCGTGCACGTCTTCCACTATCAGCGGGGTCTGTCGATCGCCAACCCCGGCCACTACGCGACGCTCGACTCGCTGCACGCCGAGATGCCGGACGGCATCCACCTCGCGGGCGACTACTTCGCGCACGCGGGCGTGGAGGCGGCCGTGTTCAGCGGCGAGCTGGCCGCGAACCGGCTGATGGCCACGTCACCGACCAGACCGCAGCCGGTCTCGTGAGTGTTGAGTATGGCTATAGCCATACTCAACACTCACGAGGTCACGCGGACTCGGACAGCGTCGACTCGGACAGGGTCGGCTCGGTGCGGGCGGGAGCCGAGGCGCGGCCCAGCGTCAGCCCGGTCTTCAGCGCCCCGGCGGCTTCGGCGAGTGCCTCACGGGAACGTCCACCCAGGTCGGCGAGGTTGGCGAAGCCGTGGATCAGGTCCGGGTGGCGACGCACCACGACCTGAACCCCCGACTCGGCGAGCCGCTTGGCGAACGCCTCGCCCTCGTCGCGCAGCGGGTCGAAACCGGCCGTGGTCAGGTAGGTGGCCGGGAAGCCGCTGAGGTCTTCGGCCAGCAGCACCGAGACCCGGGGGTCGGCGCGCTGCTCCTGAGTCAGGTACTGGCGGGTGAACCAGCTGATGTCGTCGTCGGTGAGCAGGAAGCCCTCGCCGAACAGATCCTGCGACGGGTACCGGGCGGTGACGTGCGTGGCCGGGTAGAACAGCAGCGCGAACCGGGGCCTGACCGAGGCGTTCAGGCTCACCGCGGCGGACAGGTTGCCGCCCGCGCTGTCCCCGCCGACCGCCACCGCCGTCGGGTCCGCGCCCAGCGACTCCGCGTTGTTCAGCGCGTACTCGTACGCGGCCAGCGCATCGTCGTACGGCGTCGGGAACGGGTGCTCGGGCGCGAGGCGGTAGTCGACCGACAGCACCCGCACCCCGGCGCGCGCCGCGAGGTACCGGCAGACGGAGTCGTGGCTCGTGAGGTTGCCGAGCACGAAGCCGCCGCCGTGGTAGAAGACCAGCAGGCCGGAGCCGGTCGGCAGGTCGATCGGGGTGTAGAGCCGCGCCGGGATGTCGTACGCGCCGTTCGGAATGTGCAGGCCGCGCGTGCTGACCGGGTCGCTGGGCGTGTGGACGAGAATCTGGGCGGACCGGTCGAACTCACGCCTGGCGTGTGCGGCGGTGCCCTCGCTGAACGGCGCGGCCGCCTTCGCCGCGATGCGCAGCAGCAGCTGGGTGTCCAGGTCGAGCTGCTGACCGTCCCGCCAGACCGGCGGTCCCGCGATCGCCCGGCGCGCCGGTTCCGGCAACGCGAACAGGGCGCGGACCACCCGGTTGACGATCTTCGGCGGGATCTTCGCGGCCAACGTCGACATCCACGGCTCCTGTGCTCGTCTCGCAACTCGGTCGATCATCGCTCCTGGCGAGCATGACCCTCCCTGCAAGCTACTTCGCGGTAGCCGGGACTGTCGAGGCCGTGCGATTTTTGATTGGCTAGTTAGTATTGGCACCATGAACCGGTTTCCCGCTCACCTTGCGAACCGACTGCGCCTGCCGCTGATCTCGGCGCCCATGCTGCGGGTCTCCGGACCGGAGCTGGTCATCGCGGCCTGCCAGGCCGGAGCGATCGGTTCCTTCCCGACGGCGAACGCGCGGACTCCCGAGCGGCTCGATGAATGGCTCACCGAGATCGGTGGCGCCACCGGCGCACACACCGCGCCGTACTGCCCCAACCTGGTGATCCGCCAGCCCGATCTCGCCGCCCACCTCGACTGTCTCGTGCGGCACCGGGTCGAGCTGGTGATCACCAGCGTCGGCTCGCCGGCGGGGGTCGTCGGCCCGCTGCACGAGGTGGGTGCGGTGGTGCTCGCCGACGTCGCCACTCTCGCCCACGCACGCAAGGCCATCGCGACGGGCGTCGACGGGTTGGTACTGCTCACCGCCGGCGCGGGCGGTCAGACCGGCTGGCTGAACGGGTTCGCCTTCGTGCGCGCGGTGCGGGCGTTCTTCGACGGTCCGGTGGTGCTGGCGGGCGGCATCTCCGACGGGGTGGCACTGCGTGCGGCGATCACCCTCGGCGCCGATCTCGGTTACATGGGCACCCGGTTCATCGCGGCGACCGAGAGCATGGCGGCCCCGGAGTACCGGGACATGCTGGTCCGGTCCGAGCTCGACGACATCGTGCTGACCAGCGCGTTCACCGGCCTGCCGACCAGCATGCTGCGCCCGGCGATCGACGCGGCGGGGCTGGACCTGGAGAAGCTGGACGAGCAGGTCACTCCCGCGGAGGCGGCGGACCTGTTCGGCGGCGGCTCACTCGGCCTGGGCCCCAAACGCTGGACCGACGTGTACAGCGCGGGCCACTCGGTCTCCGGCGTGCAGGCCGTCGCCTCGGCCGCCGAGATCATCGACCGGACGACGCGCGAGTACCAGGCCTGAACAGCTCCGCGAGTCGGGGTTCTCAGCACACCGAGTCGCGTGCCTCAGCACACTCAGCCGTGCCGAATCCCCCGACTCGCGGTGACAAAATCCCCGACTCGCGGTGCTCACACACCCGACTCGCGGTGCTCACACACCCGACTCGCGGTGCTCAGGCGCCCGACTCGCCGGCCCTGGTGCGCCTCGGGTCGACCTCGCGCTCGGGGTGGCGCCGGAGGAACTCGTCCTCCAGCTTGGCCGTCCGGTCGGTGTGTTCGGCGAGCGCGGACGGACTGCCGTGCAGGAACGTCGTGTGCCGCGTCTCGTGCAGGTGCTGCAGCTCACGCAACAGGTCGGGCTCCGGGAGAGTCGATGCGTCGATTCCGGTGGTGGTCATCGACACTCCTTCAGCGGGACGCGGTCAGCTCGGCGATGCGCGCGCTCGTGGGCCAGCGCACGCGGGTGGCCCAGCCGAGGCGTTCCAGGATCCAGATGATCCGGCCGGTCATGTCCAGCTCACCGCGCCGCACGCCGTGCCGGGCACAGGTGGGGTCGGCATGGTGCAGGTTGTGCCAGGACTCACCCATGGACAGGATCGCCAGCGGCCACACGTTGGTCGCCTTGCCGCGCGCGGCAAACGGGCGTTCACCGATCATGTGACAGATCGAGTTGATCGACCAGGTGACGTGGTGCAACACGGAGACCCGCACCAGCCCGGCCCAGAAGAACGCGGTGAGCGCGCCCCACCAGGACAGGGTGGCGAGCCCGCCGATGAGCGTGGGCGTGGCGAGGCTGACCACGGTCCACAGCGGGAACTGCCTGCTGATCCGGGCGATGTCGCGGTCCGCGACCAGGTCCGGGGTGAAGCGGGCGGCGTTGGTCCGGTCGCGGTTGAACAGCCAGCCGCTGTGCGCGTGCCAGAAACCCTTGGCCAGCGCGCCGACCGTGGTGCCGTACAGCCACGGCGAGTGCGGGTCGCCTTCCTTGTCGGTGAAGACGTGGTGACGGCGATGGTCGGCGACCCAGGTGATCACGTCGCCCTGCAGCGCGAGGCTGCCGGCGATCGCCAGGCCGTTGCGCAGCCCCCGGTTCGCGGTGAACGCCCGGTGGGTGAAGTAGCGGTGGAACCCGACGGTGACGCCGAGCCCGGACAGGAAGTAGAAGAAGACGGCCAAGCCGACGTCGAGCCAGCTCAGGCCCCAGCCCCAGGCCAGCGGCACGGCGGCGATCAGCGCGAGCATCGGGATGACGGTGAAGAAGCCGACCAGGAGCTGTTCGGCGCGTGGGCGTGGGCTGTCGAGGATCGGTCTGGGTGCGGTCGTCGTGGTCTGTGCAGTCATGGGGGGACCGGTCATGTCCGGTGTTCTCCTAGTGGGTCATCGGCCGGGTCAGGGCCGGGAAGTCTGTGGTCGAGTGAGAGAGACGGAGCGCCGGGCGGGACGAGGTCGTCAGCGCCGGTCATCCTCAACCGGCAGTTGCGGTTGCGTGCGTGGCTGTCGGCCCACCGCAGGGCGGCCGCGCCGTCCGGATGGCAGTACGCCACGGCGGACAGCTCCACCTGCACCCACGGTGTGCCCAGTGCGACGGCGGAGACCAGGTGATCGCGTAGCTCGACGGCTCCGTCCGGATCGAGATCACCCGCCACGACCACGCGCGGCGTACCGATGCCCGTCCAGATCAGGTCGATGAGATACCGGGCACCGATTCGAGCCACGATCATGGCCGCCGACCTCCTGGGTCACTCGCCTCGTCGAGTGCCGCCGGGGTCCAGGGCGCAATCTGTCTGAATGACGGGTCGGGCACCACTGCCCGGTACCGGCCACATCATTTGCCGATACACACACCGTCCCCTGAACTGTCGCACACCCCCATGGCCCTGTCGAGGTGGAGCGACAGCCGGACTCACCGGCGCAGGGCCAGGCTGCTGGATATCTTGGCCGCGGTCTTGACCACGAGCGCGCCCACCGCGACGCCTTCGTCCGAGGGGAACCGGTGCGCGGGCATGAACACGCTGAGCGCGGCGATCGGGCGATCCTCCGGCGCGATGATCGGCGCGGCGATCGAGGCGACGTCGTCGCGGACCTCGCCGCGCTGGATCGAGTAGCCGCGTAGCCGGATTCGGTCCAGCTCGGCCAGCAGTCCGTCCCGGTCGGTGATCGTCTGCGGGGTCATCGGTTCGAGCCGAGGCGGCAGGTGGTCGGCGAGCAGCTCGGCGGGCAACGCGGAGAGCAGCGCTTTCCCGCTGGCCGCAGCGTACGCGGGGGACCGGGCGCCGAGCGGCCAGTAGATGCGGACCGGCTGGGTCGAGTCGATCTGGTCGATCGTGACGACGTCGGGCCCGTCGAGCACGGACAGGTGCGTCGCCTCGCCGGTCGCGTCGACCAGCTCGCGCATGAGCGGCGCGGCCAGGTCGCGCAGGCCCAGCTCGCTGCCCATCCGGCTGGCCACCTCGATGACCTTGACGGTCAGGACCCAGCGGCCCGGTTGCTGCTCCGACCGGCGGATCCACTGCGCGTCCGCGAGTGCCTGCAGCGCGCGTTGCGCGGCCGGCTTGGTGATGTCGAGCCGGCGCGCCAGCTCACTCACTCCCATCGGCTGCTGCTGCGCCAACGCCTCCAGCGCGTGCAAGGCGGTCGTCGCGGATCCCATGCCTTGACAGTAGCCGGGTGATCGGGGTTACATCTTCCGTATCGCTTACTGATACGTCGTATCGAATAGCGATACGCACGCCGAAGACGTCGTGACGATCTAGGAGCCGACCCCGTGGCCCGACTTGAACCATCGACCGACACACCCACGAACCCCGACAAGGTCACACCTCGTCAGCGCACCGCGTTCATCAGCGCGTTCGGCGGCTGGCTGCTCGACGGCTACAACGCCGGCATCTTCGGACTCGTCCTCAGCCCAGCCCTGATCGAGCTGCTGCCGCACTCCGGCTACACGCCCGACGCGGGCAACATCGCGTTCTTCGGTGAGCTCGGCGTCGCGGTGTTCCTGTTCGGCTGGGGCTGCTCGTTCCTGTGGGGCCCGATCGCCGACCGGTTCGGCCGGGTCCCGGCGCTGATGGCGAGCATCCTGGTGTACGCGATCTTCACCTTCGCCGCCGGTTTCTCGCAGAACGTCTGGCAGCTCGGTGTCTTCCGGCTGCTCGCGGCGATCGGCATCGGCGGCGAGTGGTCGCTGGCCGGGACGTTCGTCGCGGAGTCCATGCCGGAGCGGCGGCGCGCGTTCTTCGGCGGGCTGCTGCACTCCGGGACGTACTGGGGGTTCCTGCTCGGCGCGCTGGTCAACCTGGCCGTGGGGTCGTTGCTCGGCTGGCGCTGGATGTTCTTCCTCGGCGTGCTGCCCGCACTGTTCGTCCTGTACATCCGCACCCAGGTACACCAGGACACCGAACGGTGGAAGGAAGCCGCACGCGAGCCGAGCCGAGGCTTCTGGTCCTACCTGCGAGACGTGCTGCGTCCGCCGTACCGCACGCGGTCGCTGACCAACGCGGCGCTGGTCACGATCGGCCTGCTCGGCTTCTGGGCCAGCTCGCAGTACCTGCCGACCGCGATCAAGGCGCTCGCCATCGACAGCGGGTACAGCCCCGGCGCGGCGACGGCGCTGGGCAGCATCGGCGTCGCGGTGCTGTCCCTGCTCACGGCGCTGGCCTGCATTCTCGCGCCGTCGCTGTGCAACCGGTTCGGGCGCCGCAAGACGCTCGGCATCCTGTTCGTCATGATGATCATCGGCATCTCCGGTGGCTACGCCTGGGCCTATCCGCAGCAGAACCTGCCGCTGTTCTTCCTGTTCGTCGTCGTGATGGGCATCGGCGGAGCGGACTTCGCGGTGTTCACCATCTGGCTGCCCGAGCAGTACCCGACCGCGCTGCGGGCCAGCGGGTTCGCCTTCTCCACCACGATGTCCCGGTTCGTCGCCGCGATCGGCACGTTCGGCATCGGCTACGGCATCTCGGCGGGCGGCATCGCACTGCCACTCGCGCTGACCGCAGTGCCGTTCCTGCTCGCCTTCGTCCTGCTGCGGTTCTCCCCGGAGACCCGCGACCAGGTACTGCCGGACTAGGAGCTCCCATGATGCAACCACTGGCCGGTGTGACGGTTCTGGACTTCACCCGGTACCTGTCCGGGCCGTACGCGACGATGATCCTCGGCGACTACGGAGCCGACGTCGTCAAGATCGAGCACCCGGAGTCGGGCGACGAGTCGCGGCACATGGCGCCGATCATCGACGGGCACAGCTACTCCTCCGCCATGCCCAACCGCAACAAACGCTCGCTCGCGCTCGATCTGAAGAGCGAGCACGGCCGGCGCATCGCCCGCGAGCTGATCGCCTCGGCGGACGTCGTGGTGGAGAACTTCCGGCCCGGGGTGATGGCGCGGCTCGGCCTGGACTACGAGTCCGCGCACGCGCTCAACCCCGAGGTCATCTACTGCTCGGTGACCGGGTTCGGGCAGACCGGCCCGGAGAGCCACCGCGCCGGGTTCGACATCATCGCCCAGGGCATGACCGGGTTCCTGCGGATGACCGGGGAGCCGGGCGGCGAGCCCGCCAAGTTCGGGGTGGCGATCAACGACCTGGTCGCCGGGATGACCGCCGCGACCGCGGTGCTCGCCGCCTACATCCGGCGGCTGCGCGACGGCAGCGGCCAGTACATCGACGTCGCGCTGGTCGACGCCGGCCTCGCGCTGACCGTCTGGGAGGCCGGAATGTGGTTCGGCGCGGGCGTCGAACCACAGCCCGAAGGCACCCGGCACCGGCTCAACGCGCCCTACCAGGCGTTTCCCACCGCCGACGGGTACGTCACGGTCGGCGCGAACAATGAACGGCTGTGGCGGCGGTTCTGCGAACAGGTCCTCGAACGCCCGGACCTGACCGACCGCCCGGAGTACAGCCGGGCCAACCGCCCCGCGAACGTCGAACAGCTCGTCGCCGAGCTGACCCCGATCCTGGCCGCGCGCCCCACCTCGCACTGGGTCGCGGCGCTGGACCGGGCGGGGGTGCCCGGCGGCCCGGTGCTCGGCTACGCCGACGCGCTGGCCCAGCCGCAGGTCGCCGCGCGGGAGATGGTCGTCGAGGTGGACCATCCGACGCTGGGCCGGATGCGGGCGCTCGGCATGCCCGCGAAGTTGTCAGAGACGCCCGCGACGATCCGGCTGGCCGCGCCGCTGCTCGGTCAGCACAGCCGCGAAATCCTGCGCGGCGCCGGCTACGACGACGCCGCGATCGACGAGCTGCTCACCGCCGGAGTGATCACCGAGAGCCCCGTTCCCGAACTGGTGAAGGAAACGACCTGATGGCTGTGCCACTGAAACTGGAACGCAGCGGTGAGATCGCCGAGCTGGTGATCGACCGCCCGGACAAACGCAACGCGATGTCGTTCGAGATGTGGGCCGCGCTGCCCGGCATCGCCGCCGAGGTCGACGCCGACGAGTCGGTGAAGGTACTGGTGGTGCGCGGTTCGGGCAGCAACTTCTGCGCGGGCGCGGACATCAGCGAGTTCGCCACCCGGCGTGGCACGGCGGACGCCGCACGCGCCTACGGCGAGCAGGTCGAGGGCGCGGCGCACGCGTTGAGCAACATGCGCAAGCCGTCCGTCGCGATGATCCACGGGTACTGCATCGGCGGCGGCTGCGAACTGGCGCTCGCCTGCGACCTGCGGTTCGCCGACACCTCGGCGCGGTTCGCCATCACGCCGGCGAAGCTGGGCATCGTCTACGGCTTCGACTCGACGCGGCGGCTCATCACCACGACGAGTCCGTCGTTCGCCAAGCTGCTGCTGTTCTCCGCGAACCAGGTCGACGCCGAACACGCCCACCGGGTCGGGCTGATCGACCAGCTCGTCGCGCCGGAGGAGCTGGAGAAGGTCACGCGCGAGTTCGCCGAGACCGTCGCCGGACGGTCCCAGGTGTCGGTGCGCGGCGCGAAACGACTGATCGAGAAGGCGATGGCCGGGCTCGACTCGACCGACGCCGAAGCCGCCGCGCTGCCGTTGGACGCGGTGAGCAGCGCCGACTACGCGGAAGGTGTCAGCGCCTTCCTGGCCAAGCGTTCGCCCCGATTCGAGGTGCGCTGACATGGGGATCTTCGAGCTCGTCCTCGACTCACGCGACGAAGCACTGACCGGTCGGATGCTGGCCGACGGCCTCGGGCTCACCCGCGCCGAGGACGGTGCCTACCAGCTCGGTTCGCTGCTGGTCCAGGTCCGGCGGGTCGATGCGACCGCGCCGGCCGGGCCCGCCGAGCTGATCATGCGGGTGCCCGACCCCGACGAGCTGACCGGCCGGCTGACCGACGAGGGACACCAGGCCGTCGACGGCCTGGTCGACATCCATGGCATCAAGCTTCGACCCGCCGCCGAACGGTCGGCCGCGCCGGTACGGCTGAGCGGCAACGTCCTGGACGTCGACCACATCGGCGTCGCGTCCGACAACAGCGTCGGCCAGACCGACGCGCTGATCCGGGTGCTCGGCTTCGAACAGGAGAGCCGGCAGATCGACACCCAGCTGGAGCAGCCCCTGGAGATCTTCTCCAGCGACACCTACGGGGTGGTCAGCCACGCGGGACCCCCTCGACCGGCAGGCGCGCTGCTGGTCACGTTCCTGCGCAGGGCCGGGGTCGACCTGGAGCTGCTGGAGGACATCATGACCGAGCACGAGACGCCGACCGGCGGAGCCGGCTCGACCACCGGGGACAACCGGGCGATCTCCCGGTACGTCCAGCGTCGCGGACCCGGCCTGCACCACCTCGCGGTGCGGGTCGCCGATATCACCGAAGGCCTCGCCCGGCTGCGCGACGCGGGCATCCCGCTCATCGACGAACGAGGCCGCCCCGGATCCCGCCGTGGCCTGATCGCGTTCGCCGACCGTCGAGGCACCGGCGGCGTGGTCCTGCACCTGGTGCAACGCCCATGACCAACACAGACAACCCCGTGAGTGGCGCGGCCGCCTATGACCGGCCGCCGCACTCACGGCCTGCCACCAGCGCAAAGGAGCTCGTGAGTGTTGAGTGTGGCTATAGCCACACTCAACACTCACGAGGTTTGGTGGGGACGGCCGGGAGTGGGGCTGGACGGATCGCCGTCACCGTGGGCGAGCGGTCCTTGCGGCGGGAGGAGCTGTGGGCCGCGGCGGCGGCCGTCGGGCAGCGCGTCGCCGGTGCGACGGCAGCCGCCGTACCCGGCGAGGCCTCGTTGGAGACCGTGGTCGCCGTCGTCGGTTGCCTGCTCGCCGGGGTTCCGGTCGTACCGGTGCCCCAGGACGCGGGGCCTTCGGAGCGGGCGCACATCCTGCGGGACTCGGGCGCGCAGCTGTGGCTCGGTCCCTCCGGGGACCTGCCGTCGGTCCCGGTGGATCCGGCCGAACGCGGCGCGGCGACCTGGCCCGAACCGTCGCCGGATGCGGCTGCGATGATCATGTACACGTCCGGGACGACCGGGTCGCCGAAGGGCGTCGTGCTGTCCCGCCGGGCGATCGCCGCCGACCTCGACGCGCTCGCGGATGCCTGGGCCTGGACCTCCGACGACGTACTGGTGCACGGTCTCCCGCTGTTCCACGTGCACGGGTTGATCCTCGGGGTGCTCGGCGCGCTGCGCGTCGGGTCGCCGCTGGTGCACACCATCCGACCGCGCCCCGAGGCGTACGCGCGCGCGGACGGCACGCTGTACTTCGGGGTGCCCACCGTGTGGTCACGCATCGCCGCCGATCCGGCCGCCGCGCGAGCGCTCTCCGGTGCTCGGCTGCTGGTATCGGGCAGTGCGGGGCTGCCCGAGCGGGCCGCGCGGCAGCTGCACGGGCTGACCGGGATGCTCCCGGTGGAGCGCTACGGCATGACCGAGTCGCTCATCACGCTCGCCGCGCGCGCCGACGCGCCGCGCAGGGTCGGGTGGGTCGGCACGACTCTGGACGGGGTCGAGTCGCGGTTGCGCGGCGACGCGGGTGAGCCGGTCGACTCCGACGGCGAGACCGTCGGTGAGCTGCAGGTACGCGGCGCGACCCTGTTCGACGGCTATCTCGGGCTGCCCGAGGCGACGGCGGCGGCATGGACCTCGGACGGTTGGTTCCGCACCGGCGACGCGGCGGTGCGCGACGGCGAAGGCTGGCACCGGATCGTCGGTCGGATGTCCGTCGACCTGATCAAGACCGGCGGGTACCGGGTGGGTGCGGGTGAGGTCGAAGCCGCGTTGCTGGAACACCCCACGGTCGCCGAGGTCGCGGTGGTCGGGGTACCGGACGACGATCTCGGCCAGCGCATCGTCGCCTACGTCGTCGGTCCGGACGCGCGGCCCGCCGACCTGATCGAGCACGTGGCCGGGACCCTGTCGGTGCACAAGCGCCCGCGCGAGGTGCACATCCTCGACGCGCTCCCGCGCAACGCGATGGGCAAGGTTCAGAAGGGGCAGCTCGCCTGACGCCGCTCGCCGGTTCTTTGACGCGCCGTCATCGCTCGGTCACGGTCAGTGGCCGAGCGACGGCGGCGCGCTATCTGAGTGCGAATATGAGTGAGCGTTGAACTAACTGCGCTCATGCTAGGCCGAATGGCGTAATCGAGGCTCCGCTCGACGCTCGATATCGGCTCGTGGCCGTTTGGCCGTAACCTTTGCTCTCAGGAGACCTGCGTGTCTCCGGAGGGCCTTCCTATATTCGAGGGGCCCCAGCCGGTTCGACCGAATCACTGCACGCTCCCCCAACGAGCAGTGGCGAACCGAGCAAACCACATGCACCCGTTTCGAGAGGGATCCGCTGGTGTCACCCCGAACACCAGGTCCGGCGCGCCGCGCTGACCAGCTGAGCGATCTGTACCCGCCGCTGCCGGACGGCATCGTCCCCTCACCCCGGTCCGCACCCGACGCCGGTCCGACCCAGGTCATCCCCACCCGGCACCGCGCCGCCGCGAAGGCGCCCACCGGCCGGCACGCCATCGAGACCCCCCGCACGCGGCGGGCCAACCCGTGGCGGCTCCCGGTGATCAGCGCGGTCGTCGTGGCACTCGTCGCGCTGCTCGTCTACGGCACCGTCGCCGCGTTCCGCACGTCATCCCCACCCAGCGACGACACCACAGCGGCGCCGACCGTCCTGCCCGACCCCGCGGTTCCGCCTGCCCCGGTGATCCTGCCCGGACCGGACCTCGGCCCGACGAAGCCGGTCACCCCGCCCAAGCCTGCGGTGACGCCGGTCAAGCGCTTCTCCCCGCCCAGCTCGATGATGGTCACCTCCGCGTCGCGCAGCGGGAACGCCGAGTCGCTGACCCTGCCCGGCGGCGCGAAGTTCCAGGTCTACGACAACTTCCCGATGGCGGGGAACGCCAAGGTGACCCGCGCGGTCATCGTCGTCCACGGCACCGGGCGCAACGCCGAGGGCTACTACACGCGGATGATGTCGGCGGCCAAGGCCGCGGGCGCGGCGGACAACACGATGGTCGTCTCGCCGTGGTTCAAGGGCGACGAGGACGACAAGGTCGCGTCCGGCGAGGCGAGCTGGGAGAACGACGCCTGGAAGCAGGGCTACCCGTCGCAGAAGCCGGCCGGGCTGTCCAGCTTCACCGTCATGGACAACCTGGTGGCCTCGCTCGCCTCACCGGACCGCTTCCCGAACCTGAAACACATCACGATCACCGGGCACTCGGCGGGCGGCCAGTTCACCCAGCGCTACGCCGCGTTCGGCAAGGCGCCCAGCCAGATGACCGGTATCGACTTCAACTTCGCGGCGATGAACCCGTCGTCGTACGTGTACTTCGACAACAAGCGCCCGAACAGCAACGGCACCGCGTTCACCGTGCCGTCGAGCTCGAGCTGCTCGGACTACAACAGCTACAAGTACGGCCTCGCCGGTCGGCAGAGCTACCCGGGACAGCTGACCGCCGCGCAGGCGATGGCCCAGTACGCGTCCCGAAAGGTGACGATCGTCAACGGCAGCGCCGACACGGTCGACAACGGTGACCTGGACACCGACTGCGGCGCGATGCTGGAGGGCCCCAACCGTGAGGCCCGTGGCCAGTACTTCCTCAAGCACTTCCTGTCGCTGCAGCCGAACGCCAAGCACAACCGGCTGGTGGTGCCGGGTGTCGCGCACGAGTCGGAGGAGATGTTCGCCTCCCCCGTGGTGAAGACGACCCTCTTCGGCTCCTCCAGCTGACCCTCCCCCGCGAGTCGGTCGCCTCAGCACACCGAGTCGGGCTCGTCAGCACACTCTCCGGCGATCCCCGTGTGCTGGAACCACCGACTCACGGTGCCCATGCGACCGACTCACGGGCGGCGTGTCACCGGTCAGATGAGCTCAGCCGGTGCGCTTCGGCGAGTGTGCGCTGGTCGAGTTCGGCACGGGTGCGGACCGCGTACTTGACCAGGTCGGGAGCTTCGACCAGGTCGTACTCATCGTCCAGCGTCGCGAGCACCTCGGCCTGCGGTGTGTCATGCCCGAACGTCCGGTGCGCCCACGCAGCCAGGGCCCTCGGTGCGAGATCACCGGTCACGGTGCGGGCGGCCATCGCCCGTAAGCCTGCTCGCAACGCAAACTGGCTGTAGCGAGGAAGACACTCCACGCCGACCTCGGACAGGGCGTCCGCCAGCAGCTCCGGGACCTCGGCGTCGGCATCGGCGATCGAGACCGCCGCCAGCGCGCACATCGCGGGACCGTCGAGACCAGCGACCAGCAGATCGCACGCCGCGAACACGATGTCCGAGGCATCGGCCTGTTCCACGTACCAGAGCGCGGTGAGGTCTCGGATATTTCTCAGCGCGGTCTCTTGGTTCACCTGGTCATGAGTCCGGCGCGAGTGCGGTGAGGACCGCGAGCGGATTCAGGTAGTCACGCCAGTGCGTGATCTTGCGGTCGGAGATCGTGATCACCGAGATGTAGTTGTTGGCGTAGCTCGTCCCCGTCCGCACCGCACGGCCGCGCGAGGCGTACTCGAGAACCGCCACGGACGCGTCCGGGTCGAAATAGCCACGCAGTTCACCGCAGAAGTCGAGCGAGAACGTGTCACCGTAACCCCGGTACAGCTCGACGAGGTTCGCCTTCCCGGTGACCGTCCTCGGATAGTCCGGGACCGTGACGACGTATTCGAACACCACGTCCTCGGCGAGGAAGTCGAAGAAATGATCTCCGTCCACCCGGCCTTTCAGGCCCTGTTCGATGGTGCGGAAGAACGGATCCAGCGCTCGGAAATCCTCGAGGTTCTCGACGGACACGGCGTTCCCTCCTGGAGACCTGCACCCGCGACTACATGCCGCGGACGCGGCCGCCATGCTGGCACACCGCACCGACATCTCCGTGCGGCCAGACCGCCGAGTTCTCCCGCGGAGCGCCTGAGCGCTCCGCGGGAGGACCCCGGTCGAGGCCTCAGACGAGGTCGGTGGCGACGTTGACCACCGTGTCGACGACCTTGTCCAGGTGGATGTCGACGATGCTGAGCAGGCCGCTGTCGTCGCGGTCGTGGTGGTGGTCGCCGTGGTCGGAGGCGCTCGAGACGCCCGCGGTGGCGAGCGCACCCACGACGACGAGAGCTGCGACGGACAGGGCGCGCTTGGTGCGGCTCATGACTGATCTCCTTGATGATGCGGTGTCGTTGATCCCCGACTTCATTCGCTGGGCTCAACGAGCGCATTAATCAGGGGATTCGAAACTGAGATACGCGAACACATATCGGACAGATCACAAGAATCCGTGCTTCACTTCCGAGTGAAACCGTGATACGTACACCGTATGTTCGCAGATATAACGATACTTTTGTGATCAATATGTATGGCTGATAGATTTGCGATGAATGGTATTTTTGTGACACGTGGGCAACCGCGTGCTAGCCGAGCTCACCTTCGCCGCAGTCCAGGCCGAGGATCGCCCGGGACGACTCACCGAGGACTCGCAACTGGTCGGCGCTCAGCTTGTCCAGCACCAGGTCACGCACCATGTCGACGTGTCCGGGAGCACTGTCGACGATCTTGGCGTGGCCCGCGTCGGTCAGAGTGGCCACGGTGATCCGCCCGTTGTCCGCGGCGGGCCTACGGATCACCCAGCCCTGTCGTTCGAGCTTGGCGACGGCGTGCGAGAGCCGGGACAGCGATCCGTTCGCCAGCACCGCAAGGCGACTCATCGGCAAGGTGCGATCGGGCGCATCGGACAGTCCGGCCAGCACGAGATAGCCGAACAGCGACAGCTTGGCGTCGCGCTGCAGCTGTGTGTCCAGGGCGCTCAGCACGTTCATCAACATTGCACTGAACGGCATCCATGCGTCGAGCTCGGTCGCGTCGAGCCAACGGGTCCCGCCTCCGGGGTCGGGCTCGTCGATCACGCCCTCATTCTAGCGACTTGACTTGAAACTTCAACCGAGAGCAGGATGGCGTCACTTGAAGCTTCAACTCCCGGAGGGTGTTCGTGACGAAGATCGGAATCGTGTTGGGCAGTACGCGGCCCGGCCGCAACGGCGAGGCGGTCGCCAACTGGGTCCTCGAGGTCGCCTCGGCCCGGGGCGACGCCGAGTACGAGCTGGTCGACATCGCCCAGTTCGACCTCCCGTTGCTCGACGAGCCCTACCCGCCGTCGATGGGGCAGTACTCCCAGCCGCACACACACGCCTGGGCCGCCACGGTGGCCGGGTTCGACGGGTTCGTGTTCGTCACCCCCGAGTACAACCACTCGATCTCAGGGGCTCTGAAGAACGCGCTCGACTACCTGTTCGCCGAGTGGGCGGACAAGGCGGCCGGTTTCGTCGGCTACGGCAGCGTCGGCGCCACCCGCGCGGTCGAGCAGCTCAGGCTGATCCTGGCCGAGCTGCAGGTCGCGACAGTCCGTTCACAGGTCGCGCTGTCGTTGTTCACCGACTTCGAGAACTTCTCGGTGTTCCGCCCCGCCGAACACCAGGTGCAGGCACTCGACGCAACGCTGGGCCATGTGGTGCGCTGGAGCGAGGCACTGCGTCCGCTGCGCGGAGGTGCGGCATGAGCGCGCCGACCACCGGAACGACGAAGACCTGGAACATCGTCCTCTGGGTGCTACAGGTGCTCGGCGCAGTGTCCTTCCTGTTCGCCGGCTACCAGAAACTGTCCGGCGACCCGCAGATGGTCGCGCTGTTCACCGCGATCGGCTGGGGCCAGTGGTTCCGCTACCTCACCGGGACCCTGGAGATCCTCGGTGCACTGGCACTGCTCATCCCCCGGCTTCGCGCTCTGGGCGCACTCGGACTGATCGGCGTGATGATCGGCGCGATCATCACCAGCGTCGCACTGGGCGCCACGGTGGTTCCCGCGTTGGGCGAGCTCGTCATCGTGGCGATCATCGCCTGGGGACGGCGCCGGGAGCTCAACCCCGCTTGGGTACTCCGCGGTTCCCGTGACTGACGCGATCTCGGTGGTCCGCCGCAACACCGAGGAGGTCCAGGGCGGTGGCGACTGGGCGCTGTTCGACGCGCTGTTCGCCGACGACTTCGTCGACCACACACCGCAGCCCGGGTCCGGCTCCGACAAGGCCGCGGTACTCGGGCTGTATCAGAACCTGCGGTCCGCCTTTCCCGACTTCACGCCCGACATCCGGTGGCAGACCCTGAGCGGTGACCTGGTGACCACCTTCAAGATTTACCGGGGGACCCATCGCGGCCCATTCCTGGGTATCGCGCCGACCGGACTTTCCTTCGAGATCGAGACGGTCGATGTGATGCGGGTGGTCGATGGCCGGATCACGGAGCATTGGGGAGTCGCCAATCTCCTCAAGATGCTCACGCAGCTCGGGGTTGTCTCTCTTGGATAGATATCGTTCCCCGCTGGCCGATCAATCGTTCTTGGCGTGGCCGGTCGTTGTCAATCCCGCTAACGCGCTTCGACGCAGCCTCCTGGTGCACATGCAGCAGGGTCGAAGTAAAGGATTGACAACGACTGGCCACACCAAGAAGCAGGCCAGGATCGCGGGGCAAGGTGCAGGTGTGCG
>NZ_AUBB01000059.1 GCF_000429025.1 Actinospineispora spinosispora DSM 44797 | reverse complement strand
TTTCTCCAGGCGGCGGCTTGCCTGGTAGGCCAGGCAGTAGCCGACGCCGCGCACCGTGCGGACCAGGTTCGGGCGGCCCAGCTTCGTCCGCAGCGTTGCCACGTGCACGTCCAGGGATCGGCTGGCCCTGGGCAGCTGACGGCCCCAGACCTGCAGCATCAGCTGGGTGCGGCTGCACACCGAGCCGGCCGCGTTGACCAGTACCGCGAGCAGCCGCAGCTCCTTGGGGGTCAGCGCGACCGGGCCGTCGTCGCCGAGGACCTCGCCGCGCGCCAGGTCGACCAGCACGCCGTCCAGGTCGATCACCTCGGCACCGGCCTGTGCGGACGGCGCCTGCCAGCGACGACGGCGGCTGACCGCCTTCATCCTGGCGACCAGCTCACGCAGGTCGTACGGCTTGACCAGGTAGTCGTCGGCGCCGAGGTACAGGCCGGTGATGCGGTCGCTGACCTGGCCGCGCGCGGACAGCATGATGATCGGGACGTCGCTGACGTCGCGGATCGCCCGGCACACGTCGGCGCTGGCCACGTCCCGGGGCCCGAGGTCGAGCAGCACCAGGTCGACACCGATCAGACGGCCCAGCAGCTGCCGTTCGCCGCCGCTGATCCGGTCCACCACCATGCCCAGCCGGTGCAACGCCACGCGCAGCCCGGCCGCGGCCCGGTCGTCCTCTTCGATCAGCAACACGCGCAACGGACGCACTTCTCCTTCGGTAGTCGGTCGTACTGGAGCTGCCCATACCGCCCCCTTCGCGGCACGGGCAGCACGAGCGGCGGGAGCGGACGGGCTGAGGACTGGACTCATGAGTGGCCACCGATCCCGGGTTGTGTCAGTTGTTGGTTGAGACGTGAGTGCTTGAGCCCGTAGGCGAAGTACCAGAGCAGCGCGACCGCGACCCAGCCGACGAACGCGACGATGGTGATCGCGCGCAGGCTGAAGATGATCCAGATGCAGCCGAGGATCGATAACACCGGCACGACCGGGTAGCCGGGCACCTTGAAGCCCCGGGGCAGGTCGGGCGCGGTGCTGCGCAGGATGATGACGCCGATCGAGACGACCAGGAACGCGACCAGGGTGCCGACGCTGGTCATCTCGGACAGGAAGTTGATCGGCAGCAGCCCGGCGAGCAGGCCGACCGCGACGGTGACGATGACGGTGTTCTGCACCGGGGTGACGGTGCGCGGGTTGACCTTGTGGAACCGTTCCGGGATGAGGCCGTCGCGGCCCATCGCGAACAGGATGCGGGTCTGGCCGTACATCACGACGAGCGTGACGCTGAAGATCGAGACGACCGCGCCTGCCGCCAGCAGGGTGCCGGGCCAGCTGGCGCCGGTGACCTGCTGCAGGATCGCGGCGAGCCCGGCTTCCTGACCGTCGAACTTCGCGCTCGGCTGCGCCGCGATCGCCACCACCGCGACGCACAGGTACAACGCGGTGACCACGGCGAGTGCGATCAGGATGGCCATCGGCATGGTGCGTCGCGGGTTGCGCACCTCCTCACCGGCGGTGGACACCGCGTCGAGGCCGATGTAGCTGAAGAAGATGACCCCGGCGGCCGAGGTCACGCCCGCGACGCCGAACGGCGCGAAGTGCGCGAAGTTGTCGGTGTCCCAGCCCTTGAGCCCGAGCACGACGAAAAGGGCGAGCACCGCGAGCTTGATCAGCACCATGATGGCGTTGGCTCTCGCCGACTCCTTGGTGCCCCTGACCAGCAGGAACCCGCACAGCGCGACGAGGACGACGGCGGGCAGGTTGACCCAGCCGCCGCCTTCCGGCGCGTTGGACAGCACGGCGGGGATCTGGAAGCCGAACACGTTGTGCAGCAGCTGGTTGAGGTACTCCGACCAGCCGACCGCCACCGCGGCCGCCGACACCCCGTACTCCAGCAGCAGGCAGGCCGCCACCACCATCGCGACGAGCTCACCCATCGTGGCGTAGGCGTAGGAGTACGAGGAGCCCGCTGCGGGGGCCGCGCTCGCCAGTTCGGCGTAACACAACGCGGTCAGTCCGGCGACGACGCCGGCGATCACGAAGGACCAGATGACGGCGGGACCGGCGAGCGGCACCGCCTGGGACAGCACGAAGAAGATGCCGGTGCCGACGGTGGCGCCGATGCCGATCATGGACAGCTGGAACACACCGATGGTGCGGGCCAGCTCTCCGTGGCCGGTATCGGCACCGGTCTCGGCGGATATCGCCGTGACCGGCTTCCGTCTGACCAGTTGGGCTACGAGTCCAGACATGGTTCCCCTCGATGGACGCGGTGGTGGTGGTGACCGTGGGAGTGGGGCCGGGTCGCGGCCCCACTCCCACGGGGCCTAGCAGCAGCGGGCGCCGGGCGAGGTGTCGCCTCGGTCGACCCGCCAGCGTTCGAACTCCCGCCTGGTCATCGGCGGGTGGTGCGCGGCGTGCTTGCCCTCCATGTGCGCGGCGTGCGCGGCGAGGTAGTGCTCGTATCCCGATTCGCCGGACAGCTCACGCAGGAACCAGCGGGCGGTCCGCACCCACTCCCTCAACCGTGAGTGTTTTCGGCTGCGGGAGCAGCCGAAAACACTCACGGGTGCAGCCGGGACGCTCATGACGGCGGGAACTCCGAGCGCGCCTGCACGCCTGCCGGTTGGCGCCGTTCCGCGCCGTTGGGCACCAGACCCTGCGGCGCGTCGATGTGCGACTCGACGAAGGGCTCCTCACTGGTCGGCAACGGCATCGACGAGGTCAGGGCCTTCACGCAGACCCGGATCGCGTCCAGCATCACAATGATGATCAAGCCGGCGAACAGGACGGACAGCACCCCGTCGACCATCGAGTTGGTGACCACGGCGTGCATGTCGTCGATGCTCTTGGCCGGGGACAGGACCTTGCCCTGGTCGAGTGCGTCGGAGAACTTCGCGCCCTGGGCGAAGAAGCCCAGCTTCGGGTCGGCCGAGAAGATCTTCTGGTAGCTCGCGGTGAGCGTCACCGCGAGGTCGAAGACCAGCGGGAGCCCGGGTACCCAGGCCCACTTGACCCGACCCGACTTGATCAGCACCGTCGTGCACACCAGTAGCGCGACGGCGGCGAGCAGCTGGTTGGCGATGCCGAACAGCGGGAACAGCTGGTTGATGCCGCCCAGCGGGTCAGTGACGCCCTGGTACAGGAAGTAGCCCCAGGCCAGCACGACGAACGCGCTGGTCCCGTACAGGCCGGGCTTCCAGCTGACGTTGCGCAGCGGCTTGTAGACGTTGCCCAGGGTGTCCTGCAGCATGAAGCGCCCGACCCGGGTGCCGGCGTCCACCGTGGTGAGGATGAACAGCGCCTCGAACATGATGGCGAAGTGGTACCAGAAGGCCTTCATCCCGGCGCCGCCGAACACCCCGGCGAAGATCTCCGACATGCCGATGGCCAGCGTCGGAGCACCGCCGGTACGGGCGACCAGTGTCTGCTCACCCACCGCGGTGGCAGCCGCGCTGAGTGCTTCAGGACTGATCACGAAGCCGAGGTTGTTGACCGCGGCCGAGGCGGTCTGCACGGTGGTGCCGAGCAGACCCGCCGGTGCGTTGATCGCGTAGTACAGACCCGGGTCGATGATCGACGCCGCGATCAGCGCCATGATCGCCACGAAGGACTCGACCAGCATCGCGCCGTAGCCGACGAGCCGGACCTGCGACTCCTTCTGGATCATCTTCGGCGTGGTGCCGGAGGCGATCAGCGCGTGGAAGCCGGACAGCGCACCGCAGGCGATGGTGATGAACACGAACGGGAACAGCCCGCCGGCGAACACCGGGCCGGTCTCGGAGAAGGCGAACTTGGTGACCGCCTCGTTGTTCAGCACCGGCATCGAGATGAACACGCTGATCGCGAGCAGCCCGATCGTGCCGATCTTCATGAACGTGGTCAGGTAGTCGCGCGGCGCGAGCAGCATCCACACCGGCATGACCGACGCGGCGAAGCCGTAGATGACCAGTGCGATCACCAGCGCCTGCGGGGACAGGGTGAACGTCTCGGCCCAGCTGGAGTTCTGCACCCAGCTGCCGGCGACGATCGAGAACAGCAGCAGCACGACGCCGATGACGCTGACCTCGATGACCTTGCCCGGCCGCAGTGTCCGCAGGTAGAGGCCCATGAACAGGGCGATCGGGATGGTCATCGCGATGGAGAAGGTGCCCCACGGCGAGTGGGCCAGTGCGCTGACCACGACCAGCGCCAGCACCGCGAGCAGGATGATCATGATGGCGAACACGGCGACCAGCGCGGCCGCGCCACCGACCGGGCCGATCTCGTCACGTGCGATCTGCCCGAGGCTGCGTCCGTTGCGCCGCATCGAGATGAACAGCGTGACCATGTCCTGCACGCCACCGGCGAGGATGACCCCGACGACGATCCAGATCGTGCCCGGCAGGTAGCCCATCTGCGCGGCCAGCACCGGCCCGACCAGCGGGCCCGCGCCGGCGATGGCGGCGAAGTGGTGACCGAACAGCACGCGACGGTCCGTCGGGTGGTAGTCGACGCCGTTGTCGAGCAGCTCGGCGGGGGTCGCCCGTCGGTCGTCGACCTGCAGGACCTTCTTGGCGATGAACCGGGCGTAGAACCGGTAGCCGATCGCGTAGGAGCCGAGCGCGGCGGCGACGATCCACATGGCCGAGATGCGCTCGCCGCGCGACAGCGCGAGCACCGACCAGCCGACCGCGCCGACGAGTGCGACGGCGGTCCAGATGATGATCGAGCGGGTGTTGAAGCGGGAACGGGGCGGCCCGTCGTAGCCGGTCCTGGTCATCACGCGGCTCCGATCGCCCGGGGCCGGTTGAACCCGGCGTAGGCGACGACCAGCAGCAGCGGGCTGATCAGCGCCCATGCCAGCTGGTACCAGTAGAAGAACGGCACCCCGAGCAGGCTCGGCGACGCGCCCGCGTACAGCGGGACGCAGAGAACAGCCACACAGGGCGCAAGCAGACACAGGCTGAGCAACCGAGGGTTGCTGGGCAGTGACCGCGAGGGCGGCCCGGGCCTCCCTCGGGGGGTCGGCACTGACGCCATCGTCATCCTCCGATTCACCATGCTGGGCTCGTGCCAGCGGTTGAAGGAGAGTTGCGTCACCCGGCCCATCGGTTTACCGGAACCTGAACTTTTTTCGACGATCAGTGTTTGCCCAGCTCAGCACGGCGTGTCCTATCTCGCCACGCCGCCTGGGTCCGCACGGGAAGATCAGCCCAGTGTTGTGAAACCCTCCACAGCGGCCGCGTCACGCAAGGTCTTGTCGAAGACAACAACCTGCACCATGTCCGGATCGGCGGTCCGCACTGCTCTCGCCGTGGCCAGTTGCACCGCGTCGTAAGCGCGCAAGTTGTGGATGCCGGTGAGCCGGGCAGCGTCCTCCACGATCAGCGCTGTCATGCGCACGACCTCGAAGCGCCGGGGGCTCTCCTCTACACCGAACCAGTCAGCCTCGAACTCGGCGACGAGCAGGGCGGCTTGTTCCGAGAACAGCTCCCCCGTGCGCCGCTTACGCCACAACGCCGCGGGTACCTCGACCCGAGCGACCTGCGCGACGATGATCTGAGCAAGATCGCGCACCATCTCATGGCCTGGTTCGTCTGCGTACAGCTTCACCAGCGCCGAGGAGTCGGCGAAGCTTCTCACCCTCGGTCTTCCGTCACCAGGTCAGACAGTGGGGTGCCTCGACCCGCTGCAGCGCGCGCAGCGGCCACCGCGTCAGGATCAGGCCTCTGGCGGGGTGGGCCAGGAGGGACGAGGAGCCCAGCCCTGGCCAGGCGTTCCCGTGTGCGAGCAGCATCATCACTCGCCAGGTCCGGGTCGGTCGCCGCTTCCGCCAGCCTGGTCAGGAACTCATTGACACTTCGGTTCTGAGCTTCCGCAGCAGTACGAACCCGATCCATGAGTTCGTCGGGGAGCCGCCAGGTCACCTGCGCCATGAAGTCATGATAGCAGGCATGCCTGCATTCTCTTCATGCATGACTATGCATCGCTGCGTATCGCCTGGTCAGTAATGTCAAGTCATTACCGGATCTATCTGCACACAGATGTTGGCGGGTCATGGACACTGTCCGCCCGGCATCCGTACCCTCCGTTGCGACCAGCCAAGGCAAAGGGGCAGTAAAGGCATGGCCGATCCGGTGGCGCTGACCGCCTTCATCGGCGTGCTCGGAGGCACCTCCGTGCTGGCGCTGTCCGCCCGGTGGCTGCGCCGCTCCGACACGTTGCCCTCGCTGGAGGGCTGGGCGCTGGCCGGACGTCAGTTCGGCCCGCTGCTGATGTGGTTCCTGCTCGGCGGGTCGATCTACACCGCGTACACCTTCGCCGCCGTGCCCGGGCTGACCTACGGCACCGGCGCGCTCGGGTTCTTCGCGCTGCCGTACACGACGATCCTGTGCCCGCTGCTGTTCATCCTGCTGCCCAAGCTGTGGCGGGAGGCCCGGGACCGGGGTTCGATCACGGTCGCCGACTACGTGCGGGACCGCTACGACTCCCCCCGGCTGGCGCTCGCCGTGGCGCTCACCGGGATTCTCGCCACGATGCCCTACATCGCGCTGCAGCTCCTCGGCATCCGCGCGGTGCTGGCGACAGCGGGCATCTATCCGCACGGGCTGGCCGGGGACGCCATCCTGGTCGCGGTATTCGCCATCCTGGCGGGCGCCACCTACCGGCACGGGCTGCGCGCGCCCGCCGTCATCTCCTACTTCAAGGGCGCATTGATCTTCGGCGCGGTGCTGGGGGTGACCGCCGTCGCGCTCACCAAGCTCGGCGGGACGGGGGCGATCTTCGACGCCGCCGCGCACCGGCCGCGCTCGGCGACCGGCGGCAACGGGCTGCTGCTGGACCCCTCGCTCTACACCGCCTACGCGACCCTGGCACTGGGTTCGGCGCTGGCCATGCCGATGTACCCGCACGTCCTGACCGCCGCGTTCGCCGGGTCGAGCGAGGACACCCTGCGCCGCTCGGTCATCGGGCTACCGGCCTGGACCGCCGTGCTCGGCCTGTTCGGCTTCCTCGGCATCGCGGCGCTCGCCGCCGGCATCACCAGCCCGATCGGCGGCGCGGAGACCGCGGTGCCGATGCTGGTCGCGCAGCTGCTGCCCAGCCTGCTGTCCGGCGCGGTGTTCGGCGCGCTGGCGGTCGGCGCGATGGTGCCAGCCGCGATCATGTCGGTCGCGGTCGCCACGTTGTTCGTGCGCAACATCTACGTGGAGTTCTTCTTCCCCACCGCGACCCCGAAGCACGAGCTGAAGATCGCCAGAGGGGTCAGCCTGATCGCCAAGATCGGCGCTCTGGCGTTCGTGTTCGGGCTGCGCGACCAGGATGCGATCAACCTGCAGCTGCTCGGCGGGGTGTGGATCCTGCAGACCTTCCCGACCGTCGCGCTCGGATTGTTCGGCCGCTGGTTCCACCGGGTCGGGCTGCTCGCCGGGTGGGCGGTCGGAATGGTCACCGGGACGGTGTTCGTGGTCTTCGGCGGCTTCTCCTCGGTGATCGAGATCGGGTCCTCCCAGTTCTACGCGGCGCTGGTGGCGCTGTTGCTCAACCTCGTCGTCGCCGGCGTCGTCACCGCGATCGCGCATCGCCGGGGTGAGCTCGCCGGTTTCGGCCCGGCGGGTGGCCCGGTGCGGGCGTCGTGACCGAGTTCTCGATGGCCGAGATCGAGGAGGAGCCCGCTGCGGCGTCGGAACGGGAACAGGCCATCGCCGCGATCTTCTCCGAGCACCACACCCCGCTCGTTCGGCTGTCCACGCTGCTCGGCGCCGACGACCCGGAAGACATCGTCGGCGAGGCCTTCTACCAGCTCTTCCGCCGCTGGCGCCGGCTGCGCGACACCGACTCCGCCGTGGCCTACCTGCGTTCGGTCGTGTGCAACCTGACCCGCATGCGCATCCGCCACCTCCAGGTCGCGCGTAAACACCTGGCCCGCAGCGGCGCCGACCCGACCACCGCGCACACGATCGAGCTCGACGGCACCGGGCTGCGCGAGGACCAGCGCGAGCTGCTCGAAGCACTCAAGGAGCTGCCGTCGCGGCAACGTGAGGCGCTGGTGCTGCGCTACTGGCTCGACCTGCGCGAGGTCGAGATCGCCGACGCCATGAACATCTCGGCGGGCGCGGTGAAGTCACACGCCTCCCGGGGCATGACCGCGCTCACCAAGATCCTCGAGGAGCGACAGGCGGAGTCTCCCCGCGCACAGTCCGACCACTCCGAGGCCGACGAGTCGTATTCTGGTAAGCAGAAGAGGTCCCGCCGCGTGAGAGGAAGGTAGCGAGATCACCGCCAGCCGGTCCGACGCCGAACAGCGCCTGCGCGATGCACTGAGTGCACGTGCCGAGCAGGTGCAGCCTGAGCCGCCCGGATATCGGCAGGTCAGCGCCTCGTGGAAGCGCCGTGAGCGCAAACGCAGGCTGATCCTGGCAGTGCTCACCGCTGCGATTTTCGCTGCCGCCGACGTCGTCGGCCTGTGGGCTCTGAACCAGGCGAACCCCGAGTCGCACGTGATTTTCTCGGTCCCCGCAGCCCCCGCTCCGACCCACCAGGTCCCCCGAATAGGTCAGCCTTAACACAAGATTGACTGAATTCTTCGGCTCTCTTTTCGCACCGCGGAGACCTTGCACATCCTCGTGCTGCGTCGCACATGTCCGGACGTGTGCGACGCAGCACGTAGGTGCGCAAAGTCCGGTGAGCGTCTCCCGGCCTCCGGTCAGCTGTGCGGGCCGCGGCGGCGGGCGACCGCTCGGCCGGCGGGGAGGTCGGCGGTCATCGCGCGCAGCAGGGTGAGCGTCGAGTCCGTGTCGCGGCCGCCGATGAGGTCGTCGATGGCGTTGTGCAGTCGCTCGTCGACGTCGGCGACCTTCGTGGCCAGCTCCGTGCCCTGGCTGGTCAACGAGAGCTGGACGTGGCGGCGGTCGTCGGGGTGCACCTCGCGGGCGACGAGACCGGACTTCACCAACCGGTCGACGATCCGGCTGGGGCTGGTGCCGGTCTCACACACCAGGAGCTCGCCGAGACCGGTGAGCGACAGCGGCTGGTGCCCGACGAGCACGGTGATCACCTCGGCCTGTGCCGGGGTGAGGTCGAGCGGGCGCAGCTCGGCGGCCAGCAGCAGGTTTCCGGCCCGCTGCAGGGCCAGAACCAGGTAGCGCAGTTCCTCAGCGGCCCGCACGATGACTGCCTCCCAGCTCACTCCGTGGTGAGCACGATCTTCCCGCCCGCGTCCCGGCGCTCCAACGCGCGGTGCGCGTCAGCTGCCTTGGCCAGCGGGAACACCCTGCCCACCTCGGGCACGATCGCACCGTCCCGCGCCATCTCCAGCAGCGTACGCAGCGTGGCGCGGTACCAGTCGTGGTCGGAGCGCAGCTCGGCGGGCAACATGCACAGCGCCGTGCGTCGGCCCGGCCACAGGCCGCGCACCTTGCTGCCCACCGCGCCACGTACGGTGTCCATCCGCATGTGCCCGGGGCGCCCGGCAAACGCGTAGCTGACCGCGACCCCGCCTCGCGCGAGCAGCCGGTAGCCGCCGCGCAGGGTCGCCCCGCCGAGGTGGTCGAACACCGCCTGGATGCCGTCCGGCTCGCGCTCGCGCAGCACCGCGCGGAAGTCCTGGGTCCGGTAGTCGATGAACTCGACACCGTAGCGAGCGAGCCGCTCCCCGGACGACGCGGTGCCGTACATGCGCAGGCCAGCGCGTTTGCCGAGCTGGCTCAAGGCCTGGCCGACGCCGCCGGACGCACCCTGGATGAGGACCGTGTCCCCTTCGGCGACGCGCCCGTGCCGGTGCAACACGCTCCACGCGGTGAGGTAGTCCAGCGGAATGCAGGCCGCGACGATCGTGTCGAGGCCGTCCGGGACCGGCACGAGCTGCCAGGCAGGCAGCTGGAGGTGTTCGCGGTACGCGCCCATCGCCGGGAGCGACACCGCCACCCGGGTTCCCGGCGCGACCCACGCCGGGTCGTCGCCGGTGGCCGCGTAGTCGACGACCTCGCCGACCAGCTCGTAGCCGGGACTGAACCCCGCGGTGCGCTGCAGCAGGTAGTCGCCGGTACGGGCCATGACGTCGGTGAGCCCCACGCCGGCCGCGAGCATGCGGACGTGCGCGTGCCCGGGTGGCAGCGGCCCGATGTCCCTGGTCACCGTCTCCAGCGCCTCGGGCCCGCCGAACCGCCGGACGACGATCTCCGTGCTCCGAACCACGCCCTCGGTACCCATGATCAGCTCCCGTGTTGCCACCCAATTAGATGTCACGACATTAGATGCTGTGACATCTATATGACAAGCGCTCTCGTGACACCGCAGTAAATCTTCGAAAACAGAGAAAACACGCAATAAATCGTATGCATACCCGCAATAATTACGGATTGTTTGCACAGCCTTCGCTGTTTACCGTTCAGCCATGACGATCCTGCTGGAGCCTTCGACCACTGTCCCTGGTTCGGACCGCCGCCGTACCCGGCACTACCTGATGTGCCGGCCGGAGTACTTCGAGGTCAGCTACGCGATCAACCCGTGGATGGACACCACCGTCCCGGTCGATGTCGATCTCGCGGTCAAACAGTGGGAGCAGCTGCGCCAGATTTACCTGGACCTCGGCCACACCGTCGAGCTGATCCCGCCGGTTCCGGGCCTGCCGGACATGGTCTACGCCGCGAACGGCGCGCTGGTCGTCGACGGTCACGCCTACGGCGCGCGGTTCGCCCACCCGCAACGCTTCGCCGAGGGTCCCGCCTACCTGGCGCATCTGCGTGACTCCGGCTTGCGTTCGGCCACCGAGGCCCACCAGGTCAACGAGGGCGAGGGCGACTTCCTGGTGGTCGGCGACCTGGTACTGGCCGGCACCGGTTTCCGCACCGATCCGGCCGCGCACCAGGAGGCCCAAGAGCTGCTCGGCCGCCCGGTGATCACGCTGCGGTTGATCGACCCGCGCTTCTACCACCTGGACACCGCGCTCGCGGTGCTCGACGACAACACCGTCGCGTACTACCCGGGTGCGTTCAGCGCCGGCAGCCGCGCGGTGCTGCGCACACTGTTCCCGGACGCGATCCTGGCGACCGCCGAGGACGCCGCCGTCCTCGGGCTCAACGCGGTCTCCGACGGGCACAACGTCGTCCTCACCGAACGCGCCACCGGGTTCATCGCCCAGCTGCGCGAGCGCGGCTACAACCCGATCGGTGTCGACCTGTCCGAGCTGTTCAAGGGCGGCGGCAGCGTCAAATGTTGCACTCTGGAGCTGCGGTCATGACCCTGACGAACGAGCAGACCCCTACGCTCACCTCCGCCGAGCACATCGCACTGGCCGAGGCGCACTCGGCGCACAACTACCACCCGCTGCCGGTCGTGGCGGCCTCGGCGCGGGGCGCCTGGATCACCGACGTGACCGGCCGGTCCTACCTGGACTGCCTGTCCGCCTACTCCGCGATGAACTTCGGGCACGCCAACCCCGCGATCCTGGCCGCCGCCCACGCCCAGCTGGACCGGGTCAGCCTGACCAGCCGCGCCTTCTCCCACGACCAGTTCGGCCCGTTCTGCGCCGAGCTCGCCGCCCTGATCGGCAAGGACATGGTGCTGCCGATGAACACCGGCGCCGAAGCGGTGGAGAGCGCCGTCAAGGTCGCCCGCAAGTGGGGTTACCAGGTCAAGGGCGTGCCTGACGGGCAGGCGACCATCATCGTCGCCGACGGCAACTTCCACGGCCGCACCACCACGATCGTCAGCTTCTCCGACGACCCGGACGCGCGCGCCGACTACGGCCCCTACACCCCCGGCTTCCGCTCGGTGCCGTTCGGTGACGCGGCGGCACTCGCCGCCGCGATCGACGAGACGACCGTCGCGGTGCTCCTGGAGCCGGTGCAGGGCGAGGCAGGCATCATCGTGCCGCCGCCGGACTACCTGCGGACCGTCCGTGAACTGTGCACGACCCACAACGTGCTGTTCATCGCCGACGAGATCCAGTCCGGGCTGGCCCGCACCGGCAACACCCTCGCCTGCCAGCACTTCGACGTGGTGCCCGACATGTACCTGCTGGGCAAGGCACTGGGCGGCGGCGCCGTCCCGGTGTCCGCCGTCGTCGCCGACGCCTCGGTACTCGGCGTGCTGAAACCGGGCCAGCACGGTTCGACGTTCGGCGGCAACCCGGTGGCCTGCGCGGTCGGGCGGGCGGTCATCGAGCTGCTGAACACCGGCGAGTACCAGGACCGCGCCCGGCGCCTCGGCCATCACCTGCGCACCGGGCTGGACTCGCTGATCGGGCAGGGCGTCACGCAGGTCCGCAACCTGGGCCTGTGGGCGGGCGTCGACATCGACCCGGCGTTCGGCACCGGACGCGAGGTGTGTGAGCGGTTGCTCACGCGCGGCATCCTGGTGAAGGACACACACGGCGCGACCATCCGCTTCGCGCCGCCGCTGGTCGTCGAGTCGACCGAGCTCGACTGGGCCGTCCGAAACCTGCGCGAGGTCCTCGCCGCCTAGCCCGTGAGTGCCGCGGCCGCCTATGGGCGGCCGCGGCACTCACGGATTGCAATCCCACACTGGGGCTGTCCTGAGCAGCTGACCGGCCGAGAGCCACCATCCGTCACGAGGCCGCGGTGCCGATCTGCGTGAGCATCGCGGACTCGGCGTCGGCGAGGCGGTCGAGGAAGCCGGCGATCAGCGCGAGCTGGTCGGCGGTGTAGCCGGCGGCGACCTCGGCCAGCAGGCGCGACCGGTCGGTGGTGTCGGCGGCCAGGCGCTCGGCGTCCAGCTCGACCTCGACCTTGCGCCGATCGACGACACAGCGGGACCGCCGCACGTAACCGGCGCGCTCCAGCCGGTCGATCACCCCGGTGATGGTGCCGGACGATCCCGTGCCGCTGAGCTGGCCGAGCTCGCCGGGGCTCAGCGGGCCGTGCAGCAGCAGGAGGTTGACGAAGTTCGCCTCACACGTGCTCAGATGCAGCCCGGCGCGGGCACCGACCTCGTGGTCGAGCCTGGTCGAGGCCGCCACGTGCCGGCGCAGCGCGATCTCCACCTGCCCCAGACGACACGGCTGCTCAGTCATCAGAACCTCCCTCGGCTCACCAACATAAACGGCTGGCCGAGATTCCGCGTAAACCCCACGACAAGTAGTGGGAACGTAAAGTGCCAACAGCCGTTACGGTTGCCCGATGCGCCGCCCCGCCCTGCCGCCGCCCGTGCGCGTCCTGTCTCTCGCGGCGGCGCTGCTCCTCCTGCCGGTCGTCGCGTGCGGCGCGACACCGCCTCCCCCACCACCGGCCCCGCTGCCGCACTACAGCGAGCTCGGCCAGCTGGGCGCCGCGGTCGACAACCAGCTCAAACTGGACCGGACCGCCAAGATCACCGTCGCCGGGAGCATCACCGGCGGCGGCCGGCAGATCACCACCACCGGCGACCAGCTGATCAGCTACGACCCGGCCGGACCGTCCATCCAGTTCACGCAGAAGGTGCAGGAACAGGGAACACCGGTGCCCTCCGAGACCACCATGATCATCTTGCCGGACCAGGCCTGGCTGAAGCCGCCCGCCGGCTCCGGCCTGCCGCTCGGGAAGGCTTGGCTGAAGGTCCCCACCAGCTCCGAGGTGCCTGAGGTCCAGCAGGTCGTCTCGATCGTGGAGGCCGTCCGCCAGGGCGCCGAGATGGCCCGGAGCTTCACCCAGTTCGGCGCGGCCGCCGCCATCACCGAATCCGCCGAGGACCCGGTCGCCGGCATACGGGCGGAGCGCTACCGCATCCGGCTGGACCTGGCGAAGGCCGCCGAGCTGCAACCCGACCCGGCGATCCGGGAACAGATGCGGACCGCGGCGATCGGCGCCTCCTCGATCGACGCCACGCTCTGGCTGGACGCCCACAACCGGCTGCTTCGCCAGCTCATCCAGCAACCGCTGCCGGGCGGTGGCGGCATCCAGACCACCGATGCCCACTACAGCGCCTGGGGCGAACCGGTACAGATCACCCCACCGCCAGCCGACCAGATCATCGACGACGAGTGACCCCGCCTCCCAGCTACCCCGACTTCGCAGAGCTTCACGTCGCGTCGCAGACACTGCGGCATCTGCGACACAGCACGAGGCTCTGCGAGGCGACACCGACGGTCATCCCCGAGCGAGCTGGCGGTCTCTGACCGGCAGCCGCCACACCAGGGCGCAGCACACGACCAGACCCGCCGCGACGGCCAACAGACCGGTGACCAACGCCGTGACGTGGTCACCGGTCCGCGCGCTGCCGAAGAAGATCGTCGTGACGGCGGCGATGCCGGCGCCGTTGGACAGCTGTTCGACCGCGGTCAGCGAGCCACTGCCGCTGCCCGCCTCGTGCACGTCGACGTCGCGCAGGGTCAGGTCGTACAGGCTGCCGAAGCAGCTGCCCAGCCCCAGGCCGATGACCAGGACGGGCGCGGCCAGCTCGGCGGCCCCGATCCGAGGTCCGGGCACGACGAGCAGCAGCCAGCCCACACCGCACAGCACCCCGAGCAGACCGATCACGGTCAGCCCTCGGCCGAGAACGGTGAGCAGCCGGTTGGCGACCGTCGAGGCGATCAGGATGCCCAGCGCGCTCGGCGACAGCGCCAGCGCCGTGCCCAGCGGGGTCTGCCCGAGGCCGCTCTGCAGGAACAGCGGAATGACGTAGAGCAGCCCGGAGGCGGCCGCGAAGAACACCGCACCCAGAACCAGGCCCGAGGTGAAACCTCGGTTGTGCAGCAGTGAGCGTTCGATCAGCGGGTGCGTCGCGGTCCGCTGACGCCAGCAGAACAGCGCGAAGCACAGCAGTCCCGCGGTCAGCAGCATCAGCGGCACCGGTGTCCAGCCGTGGGTCGAGCCGTCGAGCAGACCGTAGAGCAGCGCGAGCATGCTCAGCCCGAGCAGACCGGAGCCGAGGCCGTCGATCACGGTCGCCGGCATCGCCGTGTCGCCGGGCAGGACCCGACGTCCCACGACGATCGCGCTGATCCCGAGCAGCACGTCGATCCCGAAGATCGGTCGCCAGCCGAGGCCGAACAGGTCGGCGTGCAGGATGAACCCGCCGAGGATCGGCCCGCCGACCGTGGTGAGCCCGAGCACCGGCCCGAACGCGCTGAACGCCTTGCCCAGTTCCGCGCGCGGGAACACCGAGGCGAGCAGCCCGAAACCCTGCGGGAGCACCATCGCCCCGGACACGCCCTGCAGCAGTCGCGCCGCGATGAGTGTCGTCGGGTCGACCGCGAGACCACAGCCCGCCGAGCCGAGGGTGAAACCGGCGGTGCCCAGGAGGAACATCGTCCGTCGCCCGTGGCGGTCGCCGAGGCGCCCGCCGAGCACGAGCAGTGCGCCGAGCGCGAGCGCGTAGCCGGCACCGAGCCATTCGACGACCAGGTCACCACCGCCCAGGTCCGCGGCGACGGTCGGCGCGGCGATGGTGGTGACGGATGCGTTGAGCAGGTCGAGGGACTCGACGACGAGCACGAGTGCGAGCACGACCCACCGGCGGGACACTAGACCTTCTCGGCCGCCACCGCGCTGGGTAGGTACGGGGGCATGGACCGTTCGATCCGCTGGCTGCGGACGTCGGTGCAGCCGAGCACCTCATGGATCGGCAGCAACGCCAGCTCGGGCTCGACGTCCGCGCGGCAGGTGAACAGGTCGATGTGCGCCAGGCCGAACTCCGGCCAGGTCGTCACCACCAGGTGGGATTCCGCCAGCACCAGGACGCACGTCATGCCGTGCGGCTGGAACAGGACCGGCAGCTCGCCGACCACCGTGGCACCCAGCCGCCGGACCGACTCGCGCATCGCCTCCAGCAGTGCGCCCGGTTCGGGGTCGGGGTTCGTACAGCCGAGCAGGTCATAGATCGCGCAGATCACCGGGCAGCTCCAGTCAGGGGGCGCCCACGCGGCACAGTCAGACAAACACCCGTAGGCCAACCAATGTTTGCCTACGAGTGTATCGATCAGTTGAGACGGCTCAGCCGGTGGGCAACTTCTCCCCCAGGCGTCCCAGAGAACGCCAGTACATCGGCCAGCCGGAAGATCTCGCCGGCACCACCCCAGTTGCCCTCGGCGACCTCGTTGATGATCACCCAGACCCGCCAGCTGTCCCTCGCCGACGAGTCGGCGCGATCACGCTCGCGACGTTCGGCGCGCAGCACCAACCCGGTCAGCTCGGCGACGAGTCCGCGCTTCTCCTCCTCGTCGAGCCGCCCTTGCGGCAGGCCGACCACCACGCGGTAGCGCGGCTCGTCCGCGGGCTTGCCCCCCACCATGACCATCGGCGACTCGGTGACAAAGGTCCAGATCATCGACTCGGCAACGGCGTTGTCCGGCGAGATCCCCTCACACCTGAGCACGGTCCGGGTCAGCGCGGACATCAGCTCCGCTTTGCCGGCCTCCGACAACGCACCCTTCGACACCGTCAAGTCGATCATCGACATGGCCACCCCTCCACCCCGACGAGGAAAAAGTGTCAGCAAACGCGTTCGTCGGCTCTGCACTGAGACTTCAGTGTGAAGTGAACGCTATGTTGCGTTTGATGCCAGGTCAAGCACCTTGTTAAAAGTGTTAAGCCTTCAAGCAGGCATGTGTCAAAGTTCGTTGCAACAGACTTGTTTGCAAACGCAACGGTTGCGTCGAACAGCTTGCAACCAGACGCGCGATCGAACACGATCTGCACAGGAAATCAGGGTAAGGATTGGCTAAGAAGGAGGAATCCGGTGCCAGGCGGCCGACTGACCTACCAAGACCGCCAACACATCGCCGCACAGCTGGCCCAGGGCCTCGGCTTCGCCGAGATCGCCCGCGAGCTGCGGCGACCGACCTCCACGGTGAGCCGCGAGGTGAATCGTAACGGTGGCCAGGACGGCTACCGCGCCGCGGAGGCCCACGAGCTGAGCACCCAACGCACCCGGCGCGCGCCGGGAACCGCACGCCCTCGCGGTGAGCCCGACCCCGACGAGCGCCGACTGCGCGACTTCCAGCAGCGGTTCACGGCCATGCTGATCGAGACCGGGTTCCCCCCGATGACGGCCAAGGTCCTGAGCAGCCTCTACACATGCGACTCGGCGAGTCTCACCGCCGCCGAGCTCACTCACCGTCTCGGCGTCAGCGCGGCATCGGTCTCGAAGGCCGTGCAGAACCTGGAGAGTCTCGGCATGGTCCGCCGCGAACGCGACCCGTTCGCCAGGCGCGAGCGCTACTGCCTGGAGCGCGGCGTCTGGTACCGGGCGTGGGCGGTCCGCGCCAAAGCCATGGAGACCTGGGCGTACACCGCGCGACAGGGATCGGAGCTGATGGGCCAGGACACCCCCGCTGGCATCCGACTGACCGAGATGAGCGACTTCCTCGGCTGCATCCGCAGGGACCTGACCAGGACGAGCGAGGAATGGCACGACCGCTGCATCCAACGCGACCTCGAACGAGACCACACTCACGAGCCCGACAGGCTCCGGTAGAGCTGGTAGCGGTCGAACCCGATGTCCACGACGCCCGGCATGGTGCGGAACAGCCGCCCGACCGTGCCGTGCTCGCCGATCGGGCCGCCGGCGCTGTCGATGGCCGCACGATGAGCCTGGTCGTCGGTCCATTCGGCGTAGTTGAGCACCCGGACGTCGTCGAGACTCACGTGGAAGTAGTTGGAGATCAGCCCCGGCACCGGAGCCGCCTCCCGGATCGCCTCGAGTACCGCGTCCACCCAGCCGCGCGCGAGGCCCGGCCGGTCGAACTCGACGCTCACCATGACCACGGTCCCGACACGCGCCTTCACCGGCCGGTACTCCCGGTACAGCCGGTAGCGGACCAGCCCCGGCCTGCGGATACCCGGCACCAGGTCGTCGACGCCCTTGGCCAGCCTCGGCCGGTCCGACTCGACGAACCGCGCGTGCACGGCGTCGCTGGTCCACTGCGCGTAGTTGAGCACGCTGTCCGAATCGGGACTGACGAAACAACTGAGCGCGAGCAGCCCGTCGGGCACCGCACCGAGCTTCGCGTACTCGGCCATGGTCGCGTCCACCGCCGCCCGTTGCCGGGCCAGGTCCCCGACGATCCAGCGGCTCACCAGGATCGTGCCGGCGTCGGCGCGTGCGATGTCGGGCAGAACAGCGATTCCCATCAGGACCTCCTCGATCGACACCATCGACCGTAGAAGCCGAACCAAAGTTGAGGTCAAGGACTAGGGTGACACCGTGACCGACCCGGATTGGGAACGCCGAGTGGCCGAGGTGTGGGCAGCTCAGGACCAGCTGGACGAGTCCGCCCTTCGCGCGCGGATCGAGTCACTCACCGCCGAGCTTCCGGAGGACAGTTCAGAAGGGCTGTTCGAGCGGGCATGCGCCCTCGACTCCACCGGGCACTCCGACCGCGCGGTCCCGCTCTACCGGCGAGCGCTGGCCGACGGACTGGCCGGGACACGCCGCCGCCGGGCGACGATCCAGCTGGCGAGCTCGCTGCGCAACATCGGTCGTGCGACCGAGAGCGTCGACCTGCTCGAAGCCGAGCTGGAGGCCGAACCCGACGAGCTCGACGACGCGGTCCGCGCGTTTCTGGCGCTGGCTCTCGTGGACGTGGGCCGGGAACGCGAAGCCACGTCACTCGCACTCAGTGCGCTCGCCCCGCACCTGCCCCGGTACCAACGCTCGCTCACCAACTACGCGAGGCACCTGACCTCGTGAGTGTTGAGTGTGGCTATAGCCATACTCAACACTCAGGAGGGGTCAGCGGCTGTCCTTGGTTCGGACCAGGGATTTGCTCATGCGGGTCATCTGTGCGCTGGCACGTTTCCAGCTGATGCCGCCGCTGTAGGTGGCGAAGACGGCGACCACCGTGCGCTGGTGCGGCCCCAGCACGCCGGTCGTGGCGAGCATCGGGCTGGCGAGGTCGGCGGGGAGTTCCTTCATGGCCGGCGCCGGGCCGCCGAACTGGCCGAAGAACCCGCCGCCCGCGTTCTCCAGGCAGCGGTCGCCGGGCGGCACCTCGGTCGGCCAGCCGGACCAGCCCTGTTTCACACCCCAGGGACGCGCCGCGACGCCCGGCAGCCCGAACGACTGGTCCCGCCCGTCGTCGGCGCAGCGGCTGGCGGCGTAGATGTTGTCCAGGATGAACGCGCGGTACTCCGGCGGTGCCTTGTCGATGATGTAGTTGTAGATCCGCACGACGTCGGCGGCGCTGGTGCTCGTGTACCCCCAGATCCGGGGGTTCGCGGGCGGCGCGGTGTCGGTCAGCCCGATCAGCGGCACCATCCGGTTGACGACGTCGTTGAAACCGTTGTTCGCCCAGTACACGCTCGCCGCGTAGTCCCAGCTGCCACGCAGCATCTCCCGCAGTGACAGCACCTCGAGCCGCTGCGCGTCGGTCTTCGCCTGTTCGAGGATGAGGACCGGGTGGTTGCGCAGCAGCTCGTCGAGCACGATCAGCAGCTTCACCACCGACGCGCTGCGGAACCGGACATGCGCGTTACGGGTCGCCCGGAACGAGCGTTTCTGCCGGTCGTACACCGCGTATCCGATCTGGTGGACGCCGTCGAGTAGCTGCCGGTCGCGGCCACCGGCGTGTGCCGTCCCGAACACCATCGGGGTGCCGAGAACGCACAGCAGCACCGCAAGAACAGCGGTGAAACGTCGAATAAATGCCGCGAAAACCGTGGATGACACCATCGAGGCGACACCTTATCCAGCGGTGATCATCTAGCGTTTCACCCGGATGGCGATATAGGCTATCGATTCCCGCAGGACGGGAATTAGCGGTTCTCCGCCTTCGGCTTGTCGGTGGTCATCTGTTGAACATTCATCGATGGATGTCCGACGGCATTGTTTCCGGGCGTACCGACCAATAGCGTCATGGTTCCCAGTGCCAGGCTGGCCAGCACGGCGAGCGCGGCGAATGCGTAGCCGAAGGAGCTGTAGCTGATCTCGTACCCACTGGACTGACGCATCGTTTCCGGACCCCTCCGCAGACGATCGGGCAGCGGAGGCGCTCACCGACCGTTCCAGCCAACTCACGTGTCGACGTGGCGGGAGCGTAACTCACATCCGTACCACGCAGGTCAACAACTTACACTGATTTTAGTTCCGCGAGAAACTCGCCAAGCCCCCGACCACCGTGGAAGGTGGAGCAGTCGTGGACGTCGAAGGGCCGAGAGGCGCGCTGTGGAGCACCGCACGGTTCGGTGCGCGCCTCGTCGGCGTGCTCTTCGGGCTGGCACTCGTGGCGAGCTGCGCCGGCCCTGACCCCTCGGACTCCGGGGACGCCCCCACCCTTGGCCAGCGATATGTCGACAGTCAGGTCGGCTTCAGCATCACCCCGCCCGCCGACTGGCAGACCCGGCCCACCCCGGCCACCAACCCGGTCGTGACGTTCGTCAGGACACCGGCCGACCCGGCGGGCCCGGTCACCATCATCGTGTTCGTGTCCGGCACCGACGAGGGGCTCGACGCGAACATCACCGCGGCTCGCCAGCAGTTGCCGCAACTCCTCCCGAACTACCGCTCGCTGACCGATGAGAGCACTCAATTGTCGGACGGGACACCCGCGCATCTTCTCGGCGGCAGCTACACCCAGAACGGTGCCGAGCTGCGCAACCTGCAGATGGTCGCGGTGGTCGGTGGCACCTCCTACGTGGCGACCGCGACCGGGCCGTCGACGAGCTTCGATGACTACCGCGATGTGGTGCACAGCTCATTGCTGACGCTTTCCCCACGAATCGGTTAATCGTAGATGTCCGACCGGTGTCCGATTGCCGTAAAAATCTGATCAGGCCCACTCGCGTTTGAAATCGATGACAGCCGCCGCATACCGTCGTTGACGTGGCCAAGAGTGGTGCGAAACGGTTTTGCGCGCTGTCCGACTGCGGGAAGATTTTCGCACCTCCACCCGAGGCCCAAGACCAGAAATATTGCAGCGCGGAACATCGTAAAACCGCTCGTCGCCGTCGGATGGAGAACACCGGAAGACGTCCGGCGGAAAAGACCGCACAGCTCGCGGCCGCGGGTGCGCGCGCGACGACCAGCCAGACCGCTCCGGCACGGGAGATGCCCGGCCGGGTGCTGGAACGTCCGGCACGCACGTCGCAGTACCGCAGGCTCGTCCCAGAGCCGCAGCGCAGCCGGATCCGCAACTGGCTGTTGATCCATCGGCTACGTCGTCACTCGCCGCCGTACGCCTACGACGGCCGTGGCCCGGGCACGGCGCAACCCGCGATGCCTGCTCGGACACCGGCGCCACCCCGATCTACTCGTGCGGCGCAGCGACCGAGCACCGTGTCAAGGGTCGGTGCGACGGCGCAGTCCGCCGCGTCGGGCACCGTGCGGACGTTGGGCCTGCACGGCTCACACCTGTTGAGTGGTGTCGGCGCGGCGCTGCTGGTGACGGTCACGTGGCTGGCGCGGCTGGACCGTGCGGTGGCGGCCGCCACGATGAACGTCGTGGTCGCGCTCGTCGCACTTGCGGCCACCGCGACGAGCAAGACCATCCGGGAGGCGCGCGCGGCCGCTGAGACCCGTACCCGCACGGCGCGACCGGCCAAGCCTGCCCGGTCCGCACCCCAACCGCCGAAGCGTGCGGCTCCGCTCCCCCAGCCCAGGTCCGCCCAGCCCAAGCCTGCCCAGCCCAAGCTCACCCAGCCCAAGCCCACGCCCACTCAACAGCCCGCCCGGAAACCTACCCAGCCGAAGCTCCCCGCGCCGGTGGTGAGGGCGGTGTCCGAGCCGATCACCGACGACGAGGTGCGTGAGCTGCTCCAGCCGAGCGAGGCGACGCTCCCGCCCCGGCGTCGGGTGCCCAGGGTGCGCTCGAACGTCCCCGCGTCCGAGACCTTCCGGTCGGCGCTGGACAGCCTGTCGAGCAAGAAGCTGCGGTCCGCGCTGACGATGCTGGGCATCGTCATCGGTGTCGGCGCGGTGATCGTGCTGGTGGCGCTGGGCAATGGGATGAAGGCCGACTTCAACAAGCAGTTCAGCCGGTTGGCCAACCAGATCACGGTGACCCAGGCGGGCAAGTCCGGTAACGGCTCGGCCGGTCGGAACCTCACCGACACCGACGTGGCGGCGCTGTCGGATCACCGGCGGGCGCCGAGTGTCGCGTCGGTGTCGCCGAGCATGAGCGGGGACGTGACCCTGACCGTCGGCCAGAACCAGGAACGGGCCGCGATGGTGGGCGCGATGTCGAACTACCTCGACCTGCTCGACCGCAAGATCGTCGCGGGCCGGTGGCTCACCGACCGGGAGGTCGCCGACCGGGACCGGGTCGCGGTGCTGGGCCCGCAGGCGGTGGCGATGCTGTGGGGCCGGGGCGCACCGAGCGAGACGGTGATCGGGTCCAAGGTGCGCATCGAGCATTCCGTGTTCACCGTCGCCGGAATCCTCGATTCGGACGGGCAGAACGACAATGTGGTGATCGTTCCGTTCGGCGCCGCCAGGTCGTATCTGATCGGCGACAACGCAGGCGAGGTCAATTCGATCGTGGTGAAGTCGACCGACGTCAGCACGGTAGCGCTGGCGGCCAAGGAAATCGTGGCGGTTCTCGACGACAACCATCACATCAAGAAAGCGACCGACCGCGATTTCAACGTCCTCACCTACACGAACCTGCTGAACAAGAGCAACCAGTTCGTCACATTCCTCTCCCAGTTCATCGTGGCAATCGCGGCGGTGTCGCTGCTGGTCGGCGGCATCGGCGTCGCCAACATCATGTTGGTCTCGGTGACCGAGCGGACCCGCGAGATCGGTATCCGCAAGGCGATCGGGGCGACCAGCCAGGCGATTCTGCGTCAGTTCCTGAGCGAGGCCGTCATGCTCACCGGGCTCGGTGGACTGGTGGGTGTCGGGTTGGGAGTCGCCGGTTCCTACGCGGGGCAGAACATCATGCCGAAGCTCGTGACCGATTTCCCCGGGCCGATCCTGTCGATCGCGCCGGTGTTCGTCGCCTTCGGGGTGAGTCTCGCGATCGGCCTGGTCGCCGGCGGCTATCCGGCGTACCGGGCGGCCCGGATGAAGCCGATCGACGCGCTGCGCTGGGAGTAGCGGTTCACCCCAGGTGCAGCAGCGCGCGGGTCTCGGCGTCGATTTCCGCTCCCGACGCCACGGAGTGCCGCACGCCGTTGTACACCAGGTCCCACAGCGCGGGGTTGCCTTCGAGTAGCCCCAGGGGCAGCTGCAGGAACGCGCCGTCGGCACCGATGATCTGCAGCATCGCCGAGGGCTTCCCCGCGCCGAACACCCGGATCCGCGCCAGGTCGTAGGTCGTGACGAACTTGTCCTGGTCCTCACCGTCGCCCGCCCAGGTCGCGCCCGCGTAGACGGTGTGCATCCTCCGGATCAGATAGGACGTGGCGGTGCTGATCGCCCAGAGGACGGCCGCGACCAGGTAGAGCACCCGATCACCGTGGGCCAGCACCGCAACCCCGCCGAACAGGAGCAGCGCGGACCCAGCCGAGTAGGCCGCCACCTGCCACAACCCGCGCCGTCGCCTGCCCTCGACCAGCTCCAGCAGCGGCGCGGGCTCCGCGAACCACTGCTGCGCCTGTGCCGGCCTGAAGCTCTCGGTGCGCCGCCCGCTCCGCCGATAACCGGTCCACGGGCCGACCACCTCCGGTGCCCGAGGTGGCTTCGGCTCCCCGCTGTCCGGATCGGGTCGAGCCGGCAACGCCGTCATGCGGTCACCCTAAGCCTGGTCATCAACCGAACACCGAATGCCAACCCTTGGAGATGGCCGAGCCGACCGACTTCGCGCCGTCGCTGACCTTGTTGCCGACCCACTTGCCCGCGTCGACCGCCGCCGATGCCACCTTGTTCGGGATGTCGTACTTCGTCATCAGGTAGGACACGCCGGCACCGGCGAGGATGCCGGCCCCGACCGCCCAGCCCGCCACCGGAACGCCCATCGCAACCAGGCCCGCCCCCACCGCGGCCTGGGCGAGTCCGCCGGCGGCGGCGCTGGCCGCAACCGAGGTGCCGGTCTTGATCAGCGCGTGCGGGACGGAGACACCGGCGTCGAGCTGCTGTTTGACGTCCCAGGCGGCGAGCGCGACCGTGACCACGCCGCCGACCTTCGTCAGCCCGCGACGCGCGGTCTCCTTCAGACCGTTCCCGCCGTAGGTCTTGTCCCGCAGCGCGGGGATCAGGTTCTTGACCGGGTGCTGGCCCTGCACGCCCGGCCGGTTGATGTGGTCGAAGATCGACTGGGACAGGGTCTTCTGCAGCATCGTCGGCACGTTCCCGATCGGCCGCTTCAACCGGTCCAGCAGCGGCGTGCCCTTCGGGAACGGCGCGGTCAGACGCTTCAGGTCCTTGGACAGCCCGTCGTAGCTGGCCGCGCGTTGGTTCCACCGGGCCTTGGCCTTCGGGTCGGTGGCGTTCCTCGCCTTCTCCGCGTACCGCGAGGAAGCGTCCTTGAACGTGCCCTCAGCGCGCTTGAAGTTCTTCAGCCCGTTCGCGCTCACGCTCGCCCAGTACGCCGGGTTGCTCAGGATCTCCCCGGCGGTCTTCGGGCCCTTCGGCTTCGGGGCGTCGCCCTTGCCGTCGTTCCCGTTGTGGTTGTTGCCCTGGTTGCGGTCACCGGTGTTGTCGTTGCCCTTGTTGTCGTTACCGGTGTTGCGGTCCCCCGTGTTGCGATTTCCGTTGTTGTCGCTGCCCTTGTTGTCGTTGCCCAGGTTCCGATCACCATGGTTGCGATCGCCGGCGTTGTCGTTGCCGACGTTGTCATCACCGGAGTTCCGATCGCCTGTGTTGCGGTCCCCGCTGTTGTCGTTGCCCTTGTTGTCGTTACCCAGGTTCCGGTCGCC
>NZ_AUBB01000058.1 GCF_000429025.1 Actinospineispora spinosispora DSM 44797 | reverse complement strand
CCCCGCCGATCCACGGTAAAAGTCCTGGCAGTGAAGCCCGACGGGACAAGGGTGGAGATCGTCGGCGAGCACCTGGGTACTGCTGGGGACATTGAGAGTCTATTGCGCAGTTGTTTGCGCCCCGAGGGAGATCAGTAACAATGCCGTTGCCCGACCGACCCCGGTCGCGGGCTGTTCTGATCGGCACCAGCACCTACCAAGATCACCGCCGATTGCCCAGCCTGCCTGCGGTCGCTAACAACCTTAGCGACCTTCGGGCAGCACTCACTGACCGAGATCTCGGCTCGTTTGATGCGAAGTACTGCACGTTGATCGAAAACCCGAGCGACCAGCGGGAGGTGGCCACTTCCCTTGCCGATATCGCCGCCACCGCCGACGACGCACTGCTGGTCTACTACTCAGGCCATGGAGTTCTTGGTTCACCGGAGCACAATCTGAATCTAGGTTTGACTACTACTGACATCGACCGCCCCGAGTATTCCTCGTTGCCGTTCCATTGGGTGCGAAATGAGCTATTGAGAAGTAGAGCTAAGACGAAAGTCCTCATCCTTGAATGTTGTTTCTCGGGGCGAGCAATTGATGATGTAATGGGTGATCCAGAGTCTCTGGTGCTGGGCCAGACTAGTGTAAATGGGACTTATACGCTTACTGCTACTTCTGCAAATACGGCAGCTCTTGCACCCTCTGGGGGACGCTACACGGCTTTCTCGGGGGAGCTTATCGAGCTGCTGAGCGACGGGGTTTCTGACGGGCCGGCTCAGCTAGACCTGAATTTTATCTATAAGCGGCTGAATTCTCGGATGACTGCAAAGGGGTGGCCCACGCCCAAGCAGCAGGGAACGAATAACGTCCATGACTTAGCCCTGGCTCGTAATCCAAGGTATCGCGCCCCTAGCTTCACTCTCCGGCCTGCTGAATGGGCGAAGGACAGCGAAGGTGATCAACTTACGGATCTGCTGCTGCAAGAGTTGCTCACGGGTCAGCTTAGCAGCGGAATGTGTCGAAGACTGGTTGACCAGCGAGTAGTGGTGCTGAACTCCAATATTGACGCGTCCGCGGCTAACCGGGTGATCAGTGAGCTGGTGCTCTTCGCGACTTCGGATCCGCTTTCAGTGATTAACTTCTACATTAACTCGCCTGGCGGCTCGCTGAGCGCTGCAATGGCGATCCATGAAGCAATGACATATATTCGACCTAGAGTGGCTACGTGGGTTATAGGTTTGGCTTCTGGTGTAGCTCAATTACTGCTCTCAGCTGGCGCGCCAGGTAGACGATATGCACTTCCCCATGCTCAGGTTCGAATTAGAGGACCTTGGGTCTCGGATCCAGCAAAGCTGAATAAACAAGTCGTAGACGATGACTCTATTAAATCGATAGTGAAGATTGTCGCCGTTGACACCGGCCAGCCAGCCGATCGGGTACGAGCGGACCTCATCCGCACTCGATGGTTCTCTCCGCAGGAGGCACTCGAGTACGGAATGATCGATCAGGTCGTCGGTCGACTGAATCTAGGACAGGCTGCGGAGATCGAGCGACCAGTGTCTGAAGATTAGACGATTACCGACTGCGTTGACCTCGGCGGAGACCTCGCGCGGCTCCAGCCCTGGTGCGGGGACCGCATCGAGCTGCTCGATGAACTGGTCACGGTCGGTCAGATCGGGTCGAGCCGGCGGATCGAACAGCTCACCGCGAGGGATTTACCACGGCTGCGGTCGTGGAGGTGTCCGAGCGCGTCTGGGGTCGAGCGGGTGAGCACAGTGACACGTCGCCCGAACCGGTCAACGACACCGCGATGACTAGCAGACCCGCGATGACGACCAACTAGGAATTAGCTATCGCCTGCAGCTGGCCAGTCGTGGCGGCCAGAGTGGGCGATAGCTGGAAGCGCCACCGTGAGCACGGAATTGTCGACGACAGTGATTACCAGTACGGCGTACAGGACTGCCATGATCCATCCATCTGTGCGCTGGCCTACTGCTACCACCGCTGTGGCCACTATCGTCAGCCGTCACTTGATCGGTCACTGGGCGTCTCCCTAGGCCAGCTCTGGTCAGGGATGCCTCCGAGTCACTCACCCTCAGATGAGGCGAGACCATTTGAGGGCTTTCAGCCAGGGCTCGGCCCAAAGCTGCGCCGACCTTCCGTCGGCAGAGGCCGGGGGGATCACGGGTGGTGAACGTGATGGTGACCGCGGCATGGCAGACCTCGCGGACGACGTGGTGGATCGGGAAGGCGATCGCGGACCTGACCGGCGAGGACCTGACCGACTTCCTCGCCGCGCTGGAGCAGGGCGATTTCGTCGGCGCGCTGCAGGTCGTAGCCGAGGCCTAGGGGCTGGACCAGGGGTGGGGAAGTCGGGAGGCGCTTATCCGTAGTGCGTCGAGCCAGTCGGGTCGGATGGGTTCGGGTACTACGGCCCGGGCCAGCAGCAGCACCCGCGTCGACTGCTTTGGTCTCGGCGGGTCGCGGCACTCCGATGCAGATGGTGATATCGACTCGCATGGTGAGCTCGACACGACCGGTCATTCCACCGCCGGCGTGCTGGTTGGGTGGTCGTGGGTTGTTTAGAGGTGGCCTGCTCTGTATGGACTGGGGTCTGATCGAGTTTGACCGTCGCCGCATCGTCTCGGTGACAGGCTTGATGCCATGGCTGAGAGACGAAACCTCGCGTTGACGGCGTTGTGTCTGGCCTTCTTCGTGGTCCAGCTCGACGCGACGGTCGTCACCGTCGCGCTGCAAGTCGTCCGCTCGCAGCTGGGTGGTTCGCTCGCCGATCAGCAGTGGGTGGTGGACAGCTACACGATCGCGTTGGCGGCGAGTATGCTCGGTGCAGGCTCGAGCGGTGACCGGTTCGGTGCGCGGAAGGTCTGCCTGACCGGCCTCATGGTCTTCGGGCTGGCGTCTGTGCTGTGTGCGCTCGCCCCGGACATCACGACGTTGGTGGCGGCCAGAGTACTCCAAGGAGTGGGAGCGGCAGCGTTGCTGCCGTGTTCGCTCGCGCTCATCGTGCGCCAGTTCCCGGATGCGAGCGACCGTGCTCGTGCACTCGGCGTCTGGGGCGGCATCGGCAGTCTGGGGCTGACCTCGGGGCCCATTCTCGGTGGTGCCCTGGTCGTCACGCTCGGCTGGCAGACGATCTTCCTGGTCAACGTGCCGTGTTGTCTGCTCGCCATCGCACTGATCCAGCGGTATGCGCTGCCGGCCCCACGAGGACCCGAGCGGCTCGATATCGCCGGACTGTGCCTGGGAACGATGTCGTTGACGCTACTGGTCGGGGCCTTCATCGAGTTCGGCCAGTACCTGGCAGGCGCCTCGCTCGCGGTCGGGCTCCTGGTGGGGGCAGCGGTCCTCGGCGGCGGGTTTGTGCTGTCGCAGAGCCGTGCGGCGCACCCGATGCTGCCGATGGACGTGTTCGGATCGACCCGGTACTCCTCGGCGGTCTCGGCCGGGTTCCTGTTCAACTTCTGCCTTTACGGTGCGCTGCTCTGTCTGTCGCTCTACCTCCAGGGCCCCCAACGCTTCTCCGCGTGGCACGCCGGTCTGCTGATCTTCCCGTTGACTGTGGCGATCGGCGTCGGGGCCGTGCTGAGCGGCTGGCTCACCGCCGCACTCGGGCCGAGGGTGCCCATGTTGCTCGGTTTCGCGGCCGGCGGGGCCGGAGCGCTCATTATGGTGATCGGTGGCGCGGTTGAGTCGCTGCTGACGATTGTGGCAGGCGCCACGCTGCTGGGTTGTTGCTCGTTGGCGATGCCCGCCATGACCTCGGTTGCCATATCGACGGCAGAGCCGGCGCGAACGGGGCTGCTCAGCGGCGTGTTCAACACTGCGAGACAGAGCGGCGGGGCTCTCGGCGTGGCGATGCTCGGCGCCCTGTTGCACGCCGAAGGCGTCGCGCTCGTTCTTCCGATGGCCGTCGTCGTGCTCGCCTACCTCGCCGCGATCGGCGCCGCGATCGGCGCCACGCGCGCCGAGCGGACCGTGGCGGCAGCAACTCCTCGCTGATGTGTCTAGAACTGACCGGCTACAGGCGTGGCGTCGTGGGTGCGCGGGTAGCCGCCGCCTCGGATCCCGGTCCTGGCGCCTGCCGGTGATCGCGACACGGCAACGCCTGTGGTGAACGCGACGAAAGAGGCATCTCCGGTGCCCGGGAGCCACCTGACGGTGATAGCCGGCACGGGACACATCGCCCAGCTCGATCCTCAGACCGCTGACGGCCGTCAGGCGGTCGAACAGTTTCTGCTCGGCTGACTGTCAACGGCCAGTTGTATCTCCCTGGTGGCGGCCAGATAGGTCCCCGGCGGGTTGGGTGGGGTTAGCTGACTCCGGCAAGTTGAAGTGGCTCCAGTGCGGCATCGTCTTGAGTTCTAGCGGTGGTCGCAACACCCCAGTTGAGAGATGTTGCAATGACCGGAGCTAATCGGAACCGACGTAAGCCTGGCCCGGAGTCATTGACGGCCCAACGTGATCAATATCTTCGTCTGATGGCGAAGGACATGAGCAACTCGGCGGCGTGTCGGGAAGCCGGGATCAACCGCAGGACCGGGAGTCGGTGGCGGTACGGACGTACTAACCCCGGCTCTTCATGAGCGAGTTGGCGTGTTCGCGCCCCGATAGACGAAAGTGCCCCGCTACCAGGGAAGACTGAGCTTGCTGAGGGCCCAGGTCATCCAGGTAGAGGAGCACTTTCGAGGTGCAGGCTACAACGACGCGTCCACGGATCACCGCGGCGGCTGACGGCGAAGGCGTGGTGTCTCACGCTGGGTCGCGGTTGCTGGCTGACGTTGGTGACCGGACCACGCTGACCGCCGCGTTATCCATTGCGTTGGCCGGGCTGCGCAAGCCGCGAGCCCGCCACGACCCGGGCCGGATATTGCTCGATCTGGCGGTCGCGGTGGCCGATGGTGCGACGACGATCTCTGACATCGCGGTGCTGGCCGATCAGGCCGAGTTGTTCGGTGCGGTGGCGTCGGACTCGACCTGTTGGCGGCTACTCGATCAGCTCGATCGCGTTCAGCTGAACGCGATCGCCCGAGCTCGAGCTGCCGCACGGGAGGTGGTGTGGGTCCAGCGGACCGAACTGTCCAGGCAGGCGTTCCCGCCGGCGAAGGCCGCCGGGCGGGTCCTGCCCGGTCTGGTGATCGACCTGGACGCCTCGGTCGTGGTCTGTCACAGCGAGAAAGAGCACGCCGCACCGACATTCTCCTGTTGACTGAACTACTGAGGTCGTCGCTGGTGGCGTTGGGCCTCGAGCGCCCTGCAGCAGGCTACGGTCCGTAGCCATGATCGACGGGGTCGATGAGGATCGTGATCTGTCCGCGCTTGTCGTGCCGAGAGTGGGAACAGTCGAGGTCGGCGATGATCTGTGGGAGCCGGTTCGGCTGATTGACTCGGGCGGCGAGGGGGTCGCTGCGGTGATGGCGTTCCTGAGGGAGCTGCAGGCCTCGGGCCGCTCGGCGGCGACTCAGCGGTCGTATGCGATGGATCTGCTGCGGTGGTTCCGGTTCGTCTGGGCCATCGGCGTCTCGTGGGACCAGGTGACCAGGGTGGAGGCCCGCGACTTCTGCCGCTGGCTGGGGCTGCGGGATAAGCCCACTCGCGCTGAGGCCAGGCCGCAGCGCGTTGTGCCGAACCCGGTGACCGGCAAACCCGGCCCGGGACCGAAGTACGCCGCGGCGACGCGAGCGCATTCGGAGACGGTGCTGCGGGTGTTCTACGACTTCCATCGTGACGCCGGCACGGGCCCCATGGTCAACCCGTTCCCGCAGGCTCGAGAACGGCGCGGTAGCCGGGCAAACGCCCATCACAACCCAATGGAGCCCTTCCGCAACGAGCGGGTGGGGTTGTATCGGCCTCGGGGCGCGCGACGGATCCCGCGCGCCATCCCCGACGAGTTGTTCAGCCGGGTGTTCGCGCAGCTTGGCTCGCATCGGGACCGGGCACTGGTCGCGCTCTGGGTGTCGACCGGGGCCCGGGCCGCCGAGCTGCTCGGCGCGCGCTGCGGCGACGTTGACCCTGGCCAGCAGCTGATCACGGTGATCCGCAAGGGGACGCGGGCGATCCAGCAGCTGCCGGCGTCGCCGGATGCATTTGTGTGGCTTCGGCTCTACCAGGCCGGCCACGACCAGGCGTTGTCGGCCGGCCGGGATGACCCGCTGTGGTGGACCCGGCGCCGCCCGTTCCGGGCGTTGACCTACCCGGCGGCGCGGGCGATGTTCGGCCGGGCTGCCGGTGCGCTTGGCGCCAACTGGACACTGCACGACCTGCGACATACCGCCGCCTACCGGATGGCCCGCGACCCGCAGCTGCCTTTGACCGACGTGCAGTGGGTCCTCGGGCACGCCCACCTGTCCACCACCCAGCGGTATCTCACGCCGATGCCCGGCGATGTGATCGCCGGCGTGCTCGCTCATCACCGCCGTGACGGGCAGCGGGCTGCGGCCGATCACACGAGACCTACCACCGCCGACACCGTCGCCGCGGCCGATGCGGCGGCGCTGTCGAGTGGGTATCGGCAGGACTCGTTGGACGTGCTGTTCGGTGGGCGAACCTCGTGAGCGCGCTCGTCCTGCCGGGCTCGGTCCAGGAGACGTCGGCCGGGTCGATCGGCTCGACCGCAGCGCTGATCGGCCCGGACATGACCCAGCTGTGGCAGCGTTTCCCGCCCCGGCTTTCGGCACCGTCTTGGCCGGCGACCGAGCAGGGCCGCGAACCGCTGCTGGCCCGGCTGAGCGCTACCCCGTTCCTCGTTGAGGAGGACCGGGTGGCGCGGCAACGCCGCCGGCTGGGACTGGTCCGGCTGCTGGACTGGCTGGAGGAGCAGCCCGGCGACACGTGGCAGCAACGGTGGCAGGCCAGCGACGCCGACATGATGGGCAACGCCGACTGGTGGCACCCGATGCTTGCCTGGGCGCGTCCACAGAACCCGCACGGCGGGGTGTCCACAGGGAGCAACCTGCGGGTCTGCGCGCTGCTGCTGGCCGGCGCCGATGTGATCCGGCCCAGCCTGGCATGGGTCCTGACACCGCGAGCACCGCAGAACCTGGTCGCGATCATGGCGCGGGCGCGGGACCCAGAGGGCTTCACGGAGCTTGCCACGCTCTGCGCGACATCCCCTGCGGGGCGGACGATGAAGGCTGCGGCGCTACGCCGGGCGGCGACCATCCTCGCGGTCAAGGGCGGAACCCTGCGCGAGATCACCGTCGGGGACTGTCTGGAACTGTCGGTGGCCGTCGACGGCCGGTCGCTGCGCGCGAATAAGGGGATGGGCTTCTACCAACTGCTGCACGCGATGGGTGTGTTCGGCCCGCACGCTCCGTCGACGATCCGGGCGTTCGGCACGCGCGGGCAGCTCAGCCCTACCCAGCTGATTGACCGCTATGGCATCGCTCATCGCCCGATCCGCGGCGTCCTCGTCGCCTATCTGCAAGAACGCCAGCCCATGCTCGACCACACCACGCTGCGGGAGCTGGCGTTCAGCCTCGGCGCACTGTTCTGGCGGGATCTGGAACGCCACCACCCGGGCATCGCCTCGCTGCACCTCGCACCCGAGGTCGCCGCAGCCTGGAAGCAGCGCGTCCTGACCAAGACCCGCCGGGTTACCGGACCCGACGGGCTGACCAGCGAGGTCCGCGAGCGCCGCGCCGGCGCCCTGCACAACCTCGCCGCGGTCCGCGCGTTCTATCTCGACATCGCTCAATGGGCGATGGAAGACCCGGCCCGATGGGGGCCATGGGCGGCCCCGTGCCCGATCCGCGCCGACGACCTGGCTCGACAGAAAGAGATCCGGTCCCGCAAGTCGCGGACCGACCAACGCACCCGAGAACGGCTCCCGCTCCTGCCCATGCTCCTGTCCCGGGTCAACGACATGCGCTCCACCACAGCCGCCGCCCTGGCAGCCGCCCGGGCTGCCCGGCCCGGCGAGTCCTTCCCCGCCGGCGGCCGCACCCTGCGCCGCGCCGCCACCTCCGCCCAGGCCGCGGCCCGGATCTGGGGCGAGGACCCCGACACCGCCCGCCGCCACGACCTCACCGGCGAGGAGGACCGGGCGTTCTGGACGTGGGCTTCGATCGAGACACTGCGCCACACCGGGATCCGTATCGAGGAGCTGACCGAGCTCAGCCATCACAGCCTCATCCATTACACCCTGCCCAGCACCGGCGAACCCGTCCCGCTGCTGCAGATCGCCCCGTCGAAGACCGACACCGAACGACTGCTGGTGATCAGCCCCGAGCTCGCCGACGTCCTCGCCGCGATTATCACCCGGATCTGCGGCCGGGACGGCGCGCTGGGCTGCGTCGCCTCCTACGACACCCACGAGCGGATCTGGAACCCGCCGATGCCGCTGCTGTTTCAGCGCCGGTTCGGCCTCGAACACCGCGCCATCCCTGCCGCCACCATCCGCGAATGGATCAGCGGAGCGTTCGACGGGGCCGATGTCACCGACGCCGCCGGACAGCCACTGCGGTTCACCCCGCACGACTTCCGTCGTCTATTCATCACCGACGCCGTCCTGCACGGCATGCCCCCGCACATCGCCCAACTCGTCGCCGGGCACCGCGACATCAACACCACCATGGGCTACAAGGCGGTCTATCCCGACGAGGTGATCAACGGGCACCGCGCGTTCATCGCCCGCCGCCGGGCCCTACGCCCCAGCACCGAATACCGGGTGCCGACCGAGCAGGAATGGGAGGAGTTCCTCGGCCACTTCGAACGCCGCAAACTTGCCCTCGGCACCTGCGGCCGCTCCTACGCCACCCCATGCATCCACGAGCACTCCTGCCTGCGCTGCCCACTGCTGCGCCCCGACCCCGCACACCGCGCACGACTGGTCGAGATCCGCGACAACCTGCACGCCCGCATCGCCGAAGCCCGCCGCGAGGGTTGGCTCGGCGAGGTCGACAGCCTGCAGATCAGCCTCACCGGCGCCCGCCAGAAGCTCGCCCAACTCGACCAGCTCGCCACCCGCGCCACCAGCACCCACCTCGGAATGCCCCGCTTCCCGCAGATTGCCGGCCGTTCTGTCCTCAACCCCGACCCGCCAACCTGACCGGCTCCACACACCTCGGCGAAACAGCGCGGAAAGATCGTCTCGTAGTGCAGAGAACAAGAAGACCTTCGGCTACCACCCGATGCTGGCATTCTGCGACAACACCGGCGAGTTCCTCGCCGCCACATTGAGACGCGGCAACGCCGGCAGCAACACCGCCGCCGACCACATCAGCGTGCTCGACGCCGCGCTGATGCAGATCCCCGACGCCCACCGGCATGGCAGTCCGATCCTGGTCCGGGCCGATACCGCCGGCTGCACCCAAGAGTTCCTCGCCCACATCCGGCACTGCGCGAACAGGCATTGAGCTGCGAGTTCTCCGTCGGGTGGCCGATCAGGGACAAAGAACGGGCTGCGATCACCGCCATCCCAAGGACGGTGTGGGCAGACGCGATCAACGCCGACGGGCGCCACCGCGACGGCGCCGGCCTGGCCGAGATCACCTCCGCCCTGCCCGAAAACCGCGTTGGAGAACTACCCGGCCGGGACCCGGGTGATCGTGCGCCGCGAACGCCCGCACCCCGGCGCCCAACTCGACGCCTTCGAAGAAGCCGACGGCTGGCGCTACACCGCGTTCGCCACCGACACCCAGGCCGGCCAGCTCGCCCACCTCGACGCCCGCCACCGCGCGCACGCCCGGGTCGAAGACCGCATCCGCTGCGCGAAAGACACCGGCCTCGACCACTTCCCGTCCCGGACGTTCGCTATCAACCAGGCATGGCTGAGCGTGGTCATGCTCGCCGTCGACCTCATCTCCTGGACCCAACACCTGCTCCTGCACGGTGATCTCGCCAAGGCCGAACCGAAGACACTGCGCTACCGGCTACTACACGTCGCCGCGAGGCTGACCCGAGGACAGCGAAGGCTCTGGCTGCGTATCCAACGATCCTGGCCCTGGGCCCACCAGCTCACCGCCGCGTTCACCCGACTCAGGACGCTCCCCGTTCCCGCTGGTTGACCTCTCACCCCCGACACGACGAACGGCGGGAGCTACCGGCAGAACAGCACGCCGGACACACCACCACGCCCATCCGCGGAAACACCCAGCGAAAAGATCACCAGCTCAGCACCGAGATCAACTCGCCGGTTCACGAATTACCAGGGCTAATGGCAACCAAGCTGGCCGTACCTACTCCTACCCACCGATCACTGAGCAGCCGCGAGTGATTTCCTCTCGGTTCTTGTCCGGGGACGAGCGGGTGAGCGTCGCTGATCTGCTGCGCGCCGGGCACTCTGTGCGGGTTATCGCATGTCAGCTCGAGCGCAGCCCGGCCACCATCAGCCGTGAGATCAAGCGCAACCGTGACTGCGAGTCCGAGATTTATCACCCTCATCGGGCCGAACAGCGGGCCGTCCTTCGTCGTGCTCGATCAACGGAAGGCATGCTGCGGCGCAACCCCGAATTGCGCCAGTTCGTGCAACAGCGACTGGACCAGTGTTGGAGCCCGGAGCAGATCAGCGTTGCACTGCGGCGCCAGTTCACCGGCCAGCCCGACATGCAGGCCGCATCCGGAACCATCTATCAGGCCCTCTACCGGCCCGAGCGCGCGGCGGCCTGCACCGCGACACCGCCACGAGACTACGTACTGGGCGTCGATACCGACGGCGGTGCCGTCGCCTCGACGAACGCCCAAGGCGGATCCCAGTGTCCTGGTCAGGCAAGCGTCCCGCGCAGCAGGCGTAGACCGAGCCAACACGACGACAACCAGGAGAGGTGTGCGTGTGATGGCTCAGGCTGTTCCCCGGTCGGCGGAGACACCATCGAGAGCCCTACCGAGAACTGCCGGTTGATGACGGGAGTGTTCGATGCCTTGCGAATCTTCACCGGACTTGTGTGGCTCTCCAACGCGATAGCGAAGATCATTTGACGTGGGTGTGTACGACTGGGGGTTCCTGTCGTTCAACCTGGTGACCAGGGGTGCTGCACGTTCGATTGCCACCGACGCTTCGTTCAAAACCTATATCGCGCCGTTGGGGCGTTTTACCAGCATGTGGTGTTGCCGAACTGGGGGTTCTTCGGGGTTTCCTCACCTGAACCGCCCCGGGTTCAGTGGAGGCTCGGTTGTCCCGCCAGCGGTTGCTGCGCGGGTTGGTTGTGACGGTAGTACTCGGTTTCGTACTCGATCGGTGGGATGTGGCTGAGGCTGCTGTGCAGCCGGTGGTTGTTGAACCAGTGCACCCAGTTCAGGGTGGCCAGTTCGAGGTCATCGACGCCGCGCCAGGGCCCTTCGTGGCGGACGCACTCGGTCTTGTAGAGCCCGATCACCGACTCGGCCAGGGCGTTGTCGTAGCTGTCCCCGACCGAGCCGATGGAGGCGAGGGCACCGGCGTCGAGCAGCCGGTTTGCGTAGCGGATCGCGGTGTACTGGCAGCCGGCGTCGCTGTGATGCACCACCCCGGCCGTGTCGTGACCGGCTCGGGCTCGGGTCCACAACGCCATCTCCAGAGCGTCCAGCGGCAGCTGGGTGGGCATGGCCGGCGCGGTGCGCCAGCCCACGACACGTCGGGAGAACACGTTGGAGACGAACGCGGTGAACACCGTCCCCGACCAGGTCGGCACGTAGGTGAAGTCGACCACCCACAAGGCGTTCGGGCGGGTGGCGGTGAAGTCCCGCTTGACCAGGTCCGGCGGTCGGGTCGCGGTCTTGTCCGCTTTGGTGGTCACGTACTGGCGGCCTCGTCGCACCCCGCGTAGCCCGGCGGCGCGCATCAGCCGCTCGACCTGACACCGTGGCACCGGATGACCCGCGACCCCACCCTCGCGGCATAGCTGATGCCACACCTTCCGTGCCCCGTACAGGCCCCGGCCCAGCTTCGGATCGTGGTAGACCCGTTCGATCTCGACCGCCACGACCTCGTCTCGAACCGCCCTCGACGAGAGCGGCCGGGACCGGTACGCGTAGTAGCCGGACGGGGCGATCGGCACACCGTGCTCAGTGAGCACACGGCAGATCGGCTCGACCCCGAACCGGTCACGGTGATCATCAATGAACCCCACTACCAGGGCAAACGCGGGTCGAGCTCCCGCGCGAAGAACGAGCTGGCCGCCAACAAAATCTCATTCGCCCGCTTGAGCTCGCGGACCTCGGCCTCCAGATCCTTGATCCGCCTGGCATCCGAGCTGGTGGTCCCCGGCCGGGCTCCGGCATCGATCTGGGCCTGTTTGCACCAGCCACGCAACGTGTCCGGGTTGACCCCGACCCGCGGGCCGATCCGCTTCACCGCCGCGTTCAACGACAACGACGAATCCTCCGTCACCGCCTCCGCGACCAGACGCTGCGCACGCTCACGCAGCTCGTTCGGGTACTTCCGGGGAGCTGACACTGATCCACCCTCTCGTGGAATCAGAGCCTCTACGAAACCCGGGGCGGTTCAACCGTGGCGGAGTTGGCGACTGGCCTTGGGCTGCTGTTCGGTGTCGCTACCCGGCTGGCCGCGGTGGGTGGGTTGCTGCTGCTGGCGCCGATTTGGGTGATGTTGTGGCACACCGGGGCTTATCTGTGGGAGTACCCGGCTGAAGACCTGTTCCCTCTGGTGTTGCTCGCGATCGTGCCCCTGGGCGTGCTGCTGGTTTTGACCGACTATTGGCGGCTCGGGTTGGGTTCCGCTGGCCGTTCTGAGAACTCTGACTCGAGGGTGTGCGCGGCGATGAGTTGGGTGGCGCGGTCGATGTCGGTGGTGGTGCTCCAGCGTCCGAGGCTTAGGCGTAGCGCGGTGGCGGCGCGGTGGTCGTCGAGGCCCATCGCGGTCAGTACTGGTGAGGGTTGGTCGACGCCTTCGTGGCAGGCGGATCCGGTGGCGGCCGCGATGGCTGGGGTCGAGGCGAGCAGTTGGCGGCCGCGGACGCCGTCGATGGTGATGTTGAGTGTGCCGGGTAGCCGTGTGGTGGGGTGTCCGTTGAGGTGGACTCGGCCTGGGAGTTGGTGTTCGAGCTGCCGGTATAGGCGATCGCGCAGCTCGCGGAGTCGCGGGACGCTGTGGGGTAGTTCCTCGGCGCTGAGGTGTGCCGCCGCACCGAGGGCGGCGATGAGTGCGACGTTTTCGGTGCCGGCGCGCAGCCCGTGTTCCTGCCCGCCGCCGGTGATGATTGGGTGCAGGGGGGTGCCGGCGCGGATGTAGAGGGCGCCGACGCCTTTCGGCGCGTACATCTTGTGTCCGACGACAGTGAGCAGGTCGACCCCGAGGTTTTCGACGTCGACGGGGATTTTTCCGACTGCTTGCGCGGCGTCGGTGTGGAACACCGCGCGGTGGGCGCGGGTGAGGGCGGCGAGTTCGGCGATGGGTTGGATGGTTCCGGTCTCGGCGTTGCCCAGCATGATCGACACGACGGTGGTGTGGTCGGTGAGCGCCTCTTGTAGGTCGCGGGGGCTGACCTGGCCGTATCGGTCGACGGGTAGGTAGCTGACGCGGAAGCCCTCTGTCTGCAACGCACGGAAGGTTTCGAGGACCGCGGGGTGTTCGGTGGGTTGGGTGATGAGGTGCTCGCCGTGTTCGCGTTGCGCTAGTGCGGCGCCGCGGATGGCGAGGGCGTCGGTTTCTGACCCGCCGCCGGTGAACACGATCTCTCGCGGAGCCGCGTTCAACAGCTGTGCGAGCTGTTCTCGGGCCAGGCGCAGAGCCTGGCGTGGAGCATCCGCTGAGGTTCCCCCGTTTTCCCGGAGTGCCGGTTATCTGTGAGGGGTGTGCTGGACGCGATGGTATGCGTCCTCGTACTCGTCGGGTGATCGTCCGCCGAGTCCGGGCTGGATGCGGCGGGGGTTGTACCAGCCGTCTATGTAGCGGATCAGGGCGTGCTCGGCCTCGGCGCGGGTGGTGAACTTGGTGTTGGGCCAGTAGATGAGTTCGACCTTGATCGTCGACCACAGGTTCTCCGCGAGCGCGTTGTCGTAGCTGTCCCCGGTGCTGCCCGTCGAGGGCGCCACCCCGGCGTCGACGAGGCGTTGGGTGAACCGCAGCGCCGTGTATTGGGCTCCCTTGTCGCTGTGGAAGATCAACTGGCCGGGTCGTAGGTCGCGCGAGCACAGGGCGTGGTTGAGTGCGGTGAGCACCAGCGCGGTCGTCGCACGGGGATCGGTGGCCCAACCGACGATCCGGTTGGAGAACGCATCCCGCACGCTGGCCAGCCACAACACCCCCTCGCCAGTGATGATTCGGGTGAGGTCGGCAACCCAGAGCCGGTTCGGGGCTGACACCCGGAAGTCGCGCTCGACCAGGTCCGGTGCGGCGGTGTGCGCCGGGTTCTGCCGAGTCGAGCCGCCCTTCCAGCCCCGCCGCAGGTGCGCGCCCTGCAGACCGTTGGCGCGCATGAGCCGCTCGACGCGCTTGCGCCCGACCCGCACGCCTTGGCGGCGCAGTTCCAGCCACACCCGCGGCGAACCGTAGGTCGCCGCGAACTCGTTGACCGAGCGGATCTTGAGGATCTGCTCAAGCAGCCTGGCGTCGTCAAGTTCGCGCCGGCTCGGGGACACTCGCCGGGTCCGCCAGTCCTAGTAGCTGGACTCGGGAATGCCCAGGACCCGCAGAACGAGACCGGCCGGGAAGTCATGGGCGTCGATGAAGCTCATGACCACCTCCGGGCCGGGCCGATCTCGCTGGCGAAATACGCACTCGCCGCCCGCAGGACCTCGTTGACCCGACGCAGCTCAGCGTTCTCCCGAGCCAGTCGACGGTTCTCCGCCACCATGTCAGTGCTCGGCCGATCATGCCGCTGCCCGGCGTCGGCCTCAGCCTGGCGAACCCAGTTACGCAGGGCCTCCGGGTGCACGTTCAGCTGCTCACCCAACCGCCGAAACGTCGGCGGCGGGTCGGACTCCAGATACAGCCGAACCGCACGTTCCCGCAGCTCATCTGGATACTTCTTCGGGGCTGGCAACAGAGCCTTCCTTCCTGGTCCGCAAGATCGAACCAGTCATCAAAGACTCCGGAGAACCGGGGGAACCTCACGCGTAGGTGTGGGCGCTAGAGGGGTTTCCGAAGTGTGTGCTCAGGTACGGCAGGGCGACTTCCAGAACTCGCGGATCGACCGGGGTGGTGGCGTTGTAGTCAAGAAAGACTGGTCCGCCGACCAAACCTGGATGGATCATCAGCGTTCTCCTCAGTGGCGGCTTAAAGCGTGTGTCGAATTCGGGTAAGGCTGTCACCTCGATGTGGTTTTGATCGCGGTGACAGCGACGATCGGGACGAGTGCCGCGGCAATGAGGCCGCCCGCCATCGCCAGGGTGGCGTAGTCGCTGACGGCGACGACGATTCCAGAGACCATCCCGGCGATCGCGCCGGCGATGGCGATCCAGAGATCGATCGTTCCTTGGGTTTTGACTCGGGTGGCCAACGGTATGGATGCGAGCATCGCGGTGCCGCTGACCAGGCCGAAGCTCCAGCCCAAGCCGAGAAGCGCGAGTGCGGCGGCCAACGCGGGCAGAGAATGGGCCGGTGCGGTCATAGCGAGAACTCCGGCGAGTAGCAGGGTGAGGCCGGAGGCCACCGCTACCGCGCGTGGTCGGTACCGGTCGACGAGCCAGCCGGACAGCGGCGAAGGCAGGTACATCGCGCCGACGTGGATGGCGATGACGAGGCCAGCGGCCGCCAGGGTGTGTCCGTGGGCCTGCATGTGGACCGGGGTCATCGTCATGATCGCGGCCATGACGAGTTGAGCGGTGATCATGACGATCGCTGCGACCAGAACCACTCGAGGTCGCTGTTGTTCCTGGTCGGTGACATCCGGGGTCGGGTCTGTGGGTGTGATCGTGTCGGCCAGTTGACGTGCAAGCAGCAGTGGGTCTGGGCATAGCAGGGCGAGTAAGACGAGGCCGGCGGCGCCATAGGCGGCAGCGGCGAGAATGAACGGCCCGGCCAGTGGCGGGATGCCCCACCTACGGGCGAGATCGCCCATGACGGTGATCAGGTTGGGGCCCGCGAGCGCGCCGAGTGTGGTGGCCACCAGCACGGTGCTCACCGCTCGGCCACGCCTTTCCGGCTGGGCCAAGTCGGCCCCGGCGTAGCGGGCTTGCAGGTTGGTGGCGGTTCCGGCGCCGTAGACGAACAACGACACGAACAGCAGCGTGACATTGTCCAGGACCGCGGCGGCCACGACACCGGCGCTGCCCGCGGCACCGATCAGGTAGCCCGACGCCAGGCCGCCGCGACGCCCAGTGCGGTGCGAGACACGGGCGATACAGACGGCCGCGGCCGCCGACCCGACGGTGAAGATCGCGCTGGGTAGCCCCGCGAGGCTGGTCGCGCCGAGCATGTCTTGGGCCAGCAACGCCCCGACCGTGATTCCGGCGGCGAGGCCCGCACCGCTGAACACCTGCGCGATGACCAGCACCACGAGTGTGCGCGTGTGGTGGGCGCGAACGGTGTCGGCCGCTCGGGGCACGGGATGGGTGTCCGTCGGTCGTCGGGTCACTGAGGGTCTCCGGCGTTCGCGACTGGTTGTGGGTGGGTTTCATACATTCGCGCCGCGCAGACCAGGGCGCAGACGGCGCTGAGGGCCGCGGCCACCCACACCGCGGCGCGCAACCCCCAGAGGTCGGCCACGATCCCACCCATCAGCGCTCCGGCGGCGTAGCCGGTGTCGCGCCAGACCCGGTAAACCCCCACGGCACGCCCGCGCCATGCGGGATGGGCGACGTCGCCGATGACTGCCAGCAGCGTCGGATAGACCATGGCGGTCCCGGCGCCGAGCAGTATCGCGGCGCCCGCCCACCCGGTGAACGTGTCGGCGACCGCGATCACCGCGAGCGCGACAGCCTGGGTGAGCATGCCCGCCCAGATGAGGTGCTTGCGACCCCACCTGTCCGACAAGCCCCCGGTGACCAGTTGCCCGACACCCCACACAGCCGGGTAGAGCGCGAACAGGACTCCGATCTGATCCACAGCCAACCCGGAGCTGGCGAACAGCAGCGGGAACAGCCCCCAGGACAGGCCGAAGTTCAGGTTGTTCACCAGCCCGGCCAGGCTCGCCGACGACAGCGCCGGTTCACCGAAGCTGGTGAGCCTGACGACCTGCCGGTTACTCAGGTCCGCGGACAGGTCATCGCGGTGCCCGTCGCCGCGCGCGGCGTGCCTGGCCGCTTCGAGACGCGCGTGGTCACGGGTTTCGCGCACCATCAGCCTGGACAGACCCAACCCGAGCACCGCGTAGGACAACCCGAGCAGGAACGGCGCGGGGCGCAACCCGTACCGCGCCGCCAGGTAGCCGGCGACCAGCGAGGTCACCGCGACCGCGCCGTAACCGGCCGCTTCGTTGAACCCCATCGCCAGACCGCGCTGGCGTGGCCCCACCAGGTCGATCTTCATGATCACGGTGGTGGACCAGGTCAGGCCCTGGTTGAGGCCCAGCAATACGTTAGCCGCCACCACCCAGCCCCAGCTCGGAGCCCAGATCAGGACCAGCGGCACCGGCAACGCGATCAGCCATCCGGCGAGTAGCACCGGTTTGCGCCCGAACCGGTCCGACCAGGTCCCCGCGAAGTAGTTCGCGGCGGCCTTGGTCAGCCCGAAGGCCAGCACATAGGTGAACAAGAACGTGTAGCCACTGAGGTGAAACTCGCGTTCGGCCAACAGCGGCAGCACGGTCTGTTCCTGCCCCACCATCCCGCCGACCAAGGCATTGACCACGACCAGCAGACCGAACTGGGCCAGGTTCGCCCGCAACCCCCACCGCAGCTCTCCAGCCTGCTCCGGCGGTGACGCCCCGGAGATCACGCCCCACTCTCCAACCGGCTCCCAGTCGCCGCCGCCCAACCCCGCGGCCCACCCACCAGCACGGCCAGATTCCGGTAGCCGGCGCGTTCGAACAGACTCGCCGCGCTCGCGGCGCGCTCGCCATGCCCACACATCAACACCGGCGCCTCACTCGCCGGAGGTAAGACCCATTCCGGTGCGGTCGCGACTCCATCGACCAGCTCGCCCAGCTCGATGTGTGTCGCGGCTGGGAGGTGCCCTTCGGCGAATTCCGTATCCTGGCGGATGTCTAAAACCTGGCGATCCCCGAGCTGCTCGGGTCTGACCAGCTCTGTAGTCGCCACCGCGAGACCCGCCTCAGCCCAGGCATCCATGCCGACGTCGAGTTCACCGGCGAAGTTGTCGTAGCCGACCTTCAACGCCTGCCACACGACCTCCGCCGCATCTTGGGCACCCGTTCCGTCGGTGTTGCGGACAATGACCAGCGGAACGCCCGGTTCGACCAGCCAGCCCAGCCAGGTAGCGAACTGCGGACGCAGCGGGATCGACACAGACCCAGGAATGTGTCCGGCCGCGTAGTCGGCGACCGGCCGCACATCCACCACCAGCGCCCCGTCGCTACGCAGCGCTCGCACCGTCGAGACCGACAATGGCACCAGAGCGGGCGTGTAACCCGAGGCCAGCACGATCGGACCCGTGCGATTGAGCTCTCCCAGGCGCCGAAAGTAGGGCGGATAGCTACCCAGCGAGCCCAACAACTGGGCCACGAAGGTGTCCTCATCCAGGCCCAACAGCGGGTTGGAGGCTATCTCCCGGCCGATGGTCGACGTGCGCTCAGTCCCAGGTGGCGCGGCGCAGAACGACCCGGCGCCGTGGGTCGGCCACAACGCGGTCGCCTCCGGTAGCGCAACCAGCCGCCGCAGCGAGCCATACTGCGCGCGAGCGAGTTCCTCGCGGCGCTCCCGTCCGAGCAGATCGGTCCGCGCCACCGATCCCACCAGCAACGATCCGCCACTGAACACCCCCAGCGGTGATTGATCATCTGACATCAGAAACGCCAGATGCTCATCGGTGTGCCCGGGGGTAGCCATCGCACGCAACGTCACACCACCCAGATCGACCTCCTCGCCGTCGACAAGACCGCGATGGACGAAGCCGCGATCACCCGCGGCCGAGGCCAAGACCAGCGCACCCTCGTCGTGGGCCAGCTGCGCGGCCCCGGACAGAAAGTCGGCGTGCAGATGAGTGTCTGCAACGAAACGCACCCGCAAGCCAGCCTCCGCCGCCGAGGCACGCACAGCACGCAGATCCCTGGGCGGATCCACCACCAGCGCCCCGCCATCACCCAGGTCGAGTAGATAGCCCGAGTTCCCCAACCCCTCGTCCACCAGCACGCTGAGCCCCACCGTCACGGCGCCGTCCATACCGTCCTCCACTCGCCGGACCCCGTCGGGCGGACCCGCAACCCATCTCCTACAATAATCCAAAGATACTTGGAGGATATGATGGGTGACGCGGTTCGTAAAGCCGAACTGTTCGACCAGCTGGCAAGGATCGGCAAAGCACTCAGCAGCGGTAGACGACTGGAGCTGCTGGACCTGCTCGCTCAAGGGCCACGCGGGGTCGCCGACCTCGCGGCGGCCGCCGGTCTCGGGCTCACCCTCACCTCAGCGCACCTTCAAACCCTCAAACAAGCCGGGCTGGTCGCCGCCACACGAGACGGCACCACGATCCGCTACCGCCTCGCCGACGCCGACGTCGCCGCCCTCTACGTCCACCTGCGCGACGTCGCCGAGGCGCACCTGCCCGACGTCGACATCGCCCGAGACCGCTACCTATCCACTCCAGAGGACGCCGACACCAACGCCACGGACGGGCATATCGAACCAGTCGGCGCGGACGAGCTGCTGCGACGCGCGCACGCCGGCGACATCGTCGTCCTGGACGTACGCCCGGCCACCGAATACGCCGCCGCGCACATCCCCGGCGCCCTGTCGATCCCCATCGGCGAACTACCCGCTCGACTCGCCGAACTTCCCCCCAACACCGAGGTCGTCGCCTACTGCCGCGGCTCCTACTGCGTCTTCGCCCACGAAGCAGTCCGCCTCCTCACCGCACACGGCCGCCGCGCAACCCGCCTCACCGACGGCATGCTCGAATGGCAACTCGCCCAACGCCCCATGGCAACCGGCGCCGCCTGATCACCGAGGCCACCACAAATCGACACGAGGCGATCGCTCGGTGCGGTTCCTACACCTCATCATTCATGCGGCAGGGATCAGTACGGCAGGCGGCGCCCCGCTGGAGCCGAGACGGGTACCGCCACCGCTGGCGCTCAGTCTGCGTGGGTGACGACGTTGGCATGAGCTCCACGCCCGTTCGTCAGCCACCGATACGCTCGGCGAGCGTGGCCACCCCAGGTCCGGCGAGTTCAGGGGTGATGTCACGCCGCCCCGCGATAGCCATGAGCAGGGATTCCGCGGGCCCGGTGATTTCGGGCCCGTCGCCAGTAGCCCAGTCAAGATCAGTGGCGGTGAGTGTCAAACCGCGGATGCGTTGGGCCGCGCGGAGGGGCCGGGCGGTGGTGGCGAAGTCGAGCGCGACGGTGAGGCGCGGCGCGGGTATCGCGCGTGGACGCCCGAGGGCTCGGCGGATGTCCTGGTGGTGGATCATTCCGTCGGTGAGTGCGATGCGGCCGCCGAATTTGGCGGTCAGTCCCCTTGGGCGTAGACAGTCGCGGGCCAGCGCTAGGAGCTGGTCGGGATCGCGGTCGGCGTAGGCCGCGACCCCGATCGCGTTGGCCCGGTCCGGAGACAGACGGCTGCGCAGCAGACGATCGATGAGCCCGATCGCGTTGAGTTCGTCGTAGCTGAACACGTGCGCGATGACCTCCCGGACCCGCCACCGGTCGCACAGGGTGGGCGCGTTCCACTGCTCGGGAGTCAACGATTCCAGCAGTCCGAGGAGCTCGGCCCGTTCGTCGTGGGCCATGGCTTGGGTGTCGGTCGTGTCGTTGTGTGGTGTGCTCATCGGGTCAGCCCTGGTCAGCGACGGTCTTGGCGAAACCGTCGAGCAGCTGGGCCCAGCCGCCGCCACCACCGTTGATGGCGCCGTGGATGGCCTGGCCCCCGTCGAGTCGTTCGAAGTAGCGGTGTTCGACCTCGACGAGGCTCTCGCGCGGTCCGGTCGGGGTGAAGCGTGCCTCGATCTCGCTGGCACGCTCAGGGGCGGGGTCGAACTGCCAGGAACCGTTGATCTGCCAGGTGAACACCAGCCGCGACGGCGGCTCCCACACCAGTACCCGTCCCCAGTCGCATTCGCTCCCGTCGACACCGCGTTCGTACCAGCGCCCGCCGACGTGGGGTTCAAGGATGACTTCGGCGACATCTGCCTTGCCGATGTGGTACTGGTGCGGCCACCAGGAGTTGACCGAGCCGGTGAACACGGCGAACGCTCGCTCGACGGACACGGCGAGGTTCACCGTTCCGGTGATGGGTGGGATCGGGGCTGTGCTGGTCATGGGTTCTCCTGCCGGTCATCGTCGTTCAGGTTCGGTTCGGGAGCCTCGGCGATCTTGTGAAAGGTGGTCAATGCATCGCTCCATACGCCGTCCAGCCAGGTCCTCAGTGAGGTGATGCCCTCGGGGTTGAGGTGGTAAATCCGACGGGTGCCTTCCGCGCGGCTGACCACTAGTGCGGTGACCACGAACGTTCACCGGGTTGGCGACACGCCGTGCAGGGTCCCGCACGTGGAGTTCTGTTGATCTCACTCTCTGTCTCGACGGTGGTCGGGGTTTCGGGAGCGGGGTCGGATGGCAGAGCCAGTCAGAGCGCGCAGGCTTACCGATGATGAGGGTCGGCGATTGACGCAGATTGTGCGTCGGGGCAAGCACGGCACGATCCGGATGCGGCGCGCCATGATCGTGATGGCGTCGTCATCGGGTACTCCGGTCCCGGCGATCGCGAAGCTGGTCGCCGAGCCGGCGGGCGATCATCGCTCGTTGTTCGTCAGCGGTAATGGTTTCGCACTGTTCGTTGGTGAGGATGTGGTCGGCGCGGCGCGGCATCCTGCGGTGGGCGTCGGGGTGGTGGCGCGTCATGGTGGCGATGGAGCGCCACCGGCTCAAGACGTGGTAGACCTCGGTGGGGTCGAGGTTCTCGGCTGAGCGGGCCATGGCCGTGCGCCATTCGCTGTCGAACTGGCCCGCTTCTTCGGGGAGCAGCGCCTGGCGGATCTCGCGTGGAGTTGACGGCGGTGGGGGCGCCGGCAGCGCTTCGCTGACAGGTTCCGCGGTCATGGGGTGATCGTAGTGCGTGCTTGCTCACGCACGTGGTTTGTCTTTGTACTGCCACTCACAGTGGCGAGGGTCTCACGGTAGAGAGCATACGGCGGGTTGCGGGGCTCACATGTGGTTCCGCTTTTGGCATGAACCCGCCGTGTTTAGCGTTGCCGCGGGTGCTGGGCTGGCGATGTCCAGCCAGCACGGACACAAGTCTGAGCGCGGCGGGGGTTCGGATCGCCGGGCCCGGTGCCCGGTGGGGTTAGGGTGGTGTGCGCTCGGGGGCTCACGTGCTGATGTCGGTAACCATCCATGCGTGCGTGCCCGTGCGCTTCTTCTCCCCAGAGTCGGACCGTCGGTCGTGGCTGGTGGTTGGTGAGCGACTCTCGGTGCCCGCCGGGTGGATTTGTGTGGGGCGCGGTGTTCGGTGGGTCGTTACCGGGCGCCGCGCCCCGCGCCGTTCACATTCCACACCAGTGAACGGCTCACTGTCTTCAACGAGGACGCCCGGTGGATGATGCTGTGATCTGGGCTGGTCCGGGTGACCTGGGAGATGGCGGGTCGACAGTTGTGGTTGGGCCGGGCTGAGATATGGTCCCGCGGCGTCCGGCTATCGAACATTGAATAGTCTTTCCTGCTATTGTGTAATTGTTCCCCGGATGGCGGAGTAGGAGATAGTAAAGTGTCCCAAAAGGTGCAGGTTCAGCTTGTTGACGACCTCGATGGCGATCCAGCTGACGAAACTGTCCGGTTCAGTCTTGATGGCAGGGATTATGAGATCGATTTGACCGCTCGTCACGCGTTGGCGTTGCGGGAAAACCTTGCCGACTACATCGACGCTGGCCGCAAGGCCGGAACCGGCGTTAAGGCTGCGAGTCGGCCTGATCGTGAGCGGGTTCGCGCTGTCCGGGAGTGGGGCAAGGCCAACGGCTTTGAGCTGGCTGATCGGGGTCGTGTTCCGGCCGAGGTGTGGACCGCGTACGAGAAGGCCAGCTGAGCCTGAGAAGTGAGGCCCGGTGCGTTGCCTCGGTTCCGGCTCAAATGGTGTTCTGCTGAAGTTTTGCGGTCGTGTGTGGTGTGACGGGGGGTGTTAGCCGAACCATTGCACCTCGAGGACGGCGGCCTGGTGTGCGTGTTCGATGATCAGGTAATGGGCGAGACCTTCGCTGTGCTCGCCGAAGACGAACGTGCGTAACCCGTCGGGCACGGTGGCGAACAGAGGGCGTCCGTTCTCGGGTACGAGTTCGGGGGTGGTGCGCAGCTCGCGCCATGCTTCTAGCGCGGCCTGGGGTAAGACATCGAGTTGGTCTTGGACCTGTTCGTCGATGGTGAGCTCGTACGCCCTTGGTTAAAGTCCTGCTTTTGTGCGGGTGACCGATAACGGTTCGTCGGCTGGTACGGGCTGGCCTGTGCGCAGCTCGGTGACCCGGCGCGCGATGCGCGCGAAGTTGTTCGGGTCGGCTTGCAGCGCGGCGATCCGGCGCCACGACTCCACCAGGTCCAGCAGGGCGGTCAGGTCGAGACTGGCCCGGGCTTCGTCCAGGGCCGCGCTGTAGGCGGCGTCGAATATGGCGCGGTCCTCGGGTAGCAGCGCCGTCCGGATCGCTGCCGGCGACGCGCCCGGTGCCAGCGGATGCCGGCGCGGCGCCGAGCCGTCGACGTGCGGTGCGCCCATACCGACCCACGATAGCCGCCCCGATCGACACCGGACAGCGCCGCACCACGGGATCGAAGTACCTGTAGGCAACACCGGCCCCCAGTCACGCATGGCGACCGACGCCATGGCGCGCCGCCTCAGCTCAGGCAGTAGCTGCTTACTAAGCCTGCTGCGCTCGCGTCGCGTACTCGACCAGACGTTCACGAAGCTCACGTTCGAGTATTCCGCGCTGCACGTAGTCCGGTGCCGGGTTGTCGCGCTCATCGAGGTACGCGGCTGCGGCCTCGGCGACCCGGCGGGCGAGCGCGAGTTCCTCGTTCAGGTCCTTGTTCACAGCTGCTCCGTCCCTTGGCGCTCGGGCAGTGACAGGTCGATGATGAACTCAAGGTTCGTGTAGGCGGTGAAGATTACGCCTGCAGGATCTCCCGACGTCGCCGCGGAAGTCACCTTCCCGGGCGCCGGGTGACAGGCCACGCTGGAGTTCGTCGTCGATGAACACGACGCGGGCGTCGACAGGTATCAGGTCGGTGATCGCTTCGCTTCCAGTCGATCGATCTGATTCTGGACATCGATCCGGTCGTTTTGGCTTTCCCACCCGACACGGTCGCGTAGGGCCCGCAACCGGTGCAGGTAGTCCAGCCGGTTCTTCTCGCTTTCAGCCATCGTGCTGCGCCTCCAGCTCGCCGTTCGTTGCGTTCCGCCCGATTCCGGATGTGTCCACTTCTGATCCCGCGTACTGGATGCGCTGCTCATTGGTCTCGACGACTGGCTTTTGAGGCGTCTGGGTGGGGATGGGGTGTCCCGCGTCAGCGAGTGCTGAGGGCGGGAGTCCGTCGCGTAGTAGGTCCATGACGGTGGGTGACCAGAGCAGTGACCAGTGGCTGGTGCGGTTGTGGCGGTGTGCGCGGTAGTCGTCGGTGAGCGGGATGCCGATGTAGGCCGCGCCGTTACCCCAGGTGGGGTCGATGGCGTGGTGGCTGGTGGCGCACCAGGCGTGCTCGAGTGGGAGCCAGGGTGTGGCTGTTGTGTTGGCGAGGCCTTCGACGTAGTAGATCTCGGTGTGGATATCGGCGTACTGGTTGGCGTTGCGGTAGCAGGCCTTCGCGGGCCCGGGCGTGCTGACCGGTGGGGTGGGGGTGAACAGTCGGCCGTGTGTGAGGAGTAGCTCGGCCACGGAGGTGTGGCGCCAGCGGGCCGGTTCTGCGTCTGGGGTGAGGTTGGCCCGGTTCGCAGCGGCGAGTTGGTGGAGCCAGTTCAGGATGGTTTGCTCGTCTGTGTTCAGGTCCGGCACGGTGCTGATTTCATCAGCTTTCGGATGCGGGGGCGAGAGCGATGCGGCCGTGGAGCTCTTCGGTGTTGCGCAGCCGATCGCGCTCGCGGAGATCGAGGACGCGACCCCGGTGCTGATCGCGCGGGGGTGGGTCTGCGTTTGTGGCGACACGTCACCGACCTGGATTAGGAGATGGCTGGCGGCGCGTGGGTGTACCCAGGCCAGCGCTGGGCGTGCTAGGTGCCGGGTAGCTGCTCGACGGCCAGTGTGGGCTCGATGGTCCGCAGGCGGGTGGGGTCGGCGGCGAGTATCGGCCATTGTCGTTCGCGGGCGTTGAGGACGACGTGGGTTGCGGTGACGTCGGGTTCGTGGTCGAGTCCGATCATGAGGTCGCCGCAGGCGCTGGCGGTGTCGGTGTCGAGCGGGTCGAGGATGACCATGGGTGAGGCGAGTAGCTGGTGGAGGTCGTCGCGGCGGTCGGGGTCGGTGCGTACGGCGCGTTGCCAGCTTTCGGCGAGGACGCTGGTCGGGATGACCAGCACGATGCCTCGCACGGCTGCGCGGTCGGCGAAGGTGGTGGCGTAGATGTTGGCGGCCGCAAGCTGGTCTAGTGCGGTGGTATCGAGTACGAACCCGCCGAGGATGTCCTCGGTGTTGATGTCGTCGTCGCTCACGAGGCCTGTCGATGAGCGCCGGAGGCGAAGTGCCGGTTGATGACCTCATCAGCCCATGCGGCGGCGTTGGGGTCGGGTTCTCCGTGGCGGTCGCGCCACCGTGTGAGCCAGGCTTGGCGGTCGAGTCGGTCGTGTACGGCGGCGGCGACGTAGCCGGAGACTGATTCGATCGCGCCGGCGGCGTCGAGCGCCTTGAGTCGGGCGACGTCCTCGGCGGGCATGCTGACCGTCACTTTCACCGTCTTGGCCATACCAGAAGCGTACTCCACCCATACCGTTCTGAGGGTGCTCGGGAGCCAGGGGTTCTGGTTGTCGCCACTGGGCTGGTTCGTCGGGTGTGGATTCGTGGTGGTGTCGTCCGGTCGAGCGGCGCTGGTGCTTCAGCTCGGCCTCGTGCAGGTTGTCGCGGTATCGACGCGGCCACCGAGGCGCTCGACTGGCTTGAGCGGCACCGCGACGAGCCGAGCTGATGAGCCTGAGACTGTCGGTGCCAGGGAGGACACTGGCCTGGTGAGCGTGTGTCGGCTGGTCCCGGACTTGGGCGGACAGTTGTGCGGTGTGCTGCGCCAGGTCGAGGAGGTGCTCCTCACCCTGGAGGTGTGGGAGCGCAATCCCGACGAGCCGGCCACGCTCCCCGCGCCGCTGGCGGATCGTGAGGCTCTGCGGGCTCTGCACCGTGTTCAGGACGCGATCAGGCCCACCCAGACCTACACTGACGACCTCGGCGAGCGGCACTCACCGCACTCGGGTGTCGGCAACGGGCGTCTGCTCGGCCCCGGCGGCGACTATGAGCATCGGCCGCTGCGGCTGGTGCAGCTGCGGGCGTCTGATCTGGCGGTGTTGAACTCGGCCGCGATCGCTCTGGGCATGTCCCTTGCTCTGGAACCGGGCTCGGAGCTGACTGAGGCGATCGTCGCCGGCGCGGAAGCGGCTTACTCGAGTACGACTGGTGACCTCGATGTCGTCCCGGTGGCGGTGGTCGAGTTGCTGGCCCGCGTCCTGGGTGTCCTGGACTTGGACGTCACCGATGACACCCGGTTGCTGGCCGCGCGGTTGGAAGCGGCGGCCGGAGCGGATGTGGTGCTCGATCGGGCGGAGGAGGCGGCCTACTACCGGCTCGCGGAACGGATCAACATGATGTGGGCCGACGGACACCCCGCCGACCGCCACCGCTGAACGCCGCGTCGCCGGGTTCTGGCGTCGCTGTTGGGGTGTGTTGGTTAGTCGTGGTCTGCTGGGTGTCGAAGCCACTGGGCGGCGGAGCGGAGTTTGTCGGCGAGTTCTTCGAGTTCTTGCGGGGTGGTCAGTTCCCACTGGCCGTCGATGAGTACCCCGTCGTGGTTGTCGTGCAGGACTGTCACCGATTTGAGCATCGGCAGTTGCCAGGTTGGTTCCTGCGGGTGGGGTCCGGCGATGTTCCAGTGGTCGGGCTGTGGCAGGCCGGCGTCCCGGGCTTGGTCATTGGTGCTGGGTTGCGCGCTTGGTGTCATCGTTCTCCAAGGAATCGGGGGGCAGGGTTGGCCGGCGTGTCGAGCTCGGTGCCCAACATCGGTGGTTGTTGTGGATGTTATTGCTGTTCGAGTTCTTGTTCGCCGAGCAGGACCGCGAAGCGGTCGAGGTCGGCTT
>NZ_AUBB01000057.1 GCF_000429025.1 Actinospineispora spinosispora DSM 44797 | reverse complement strand
GAAGGCCGACTGCCCGCTGAAGGCGGAGTCCGGCCTCATGTCACGGTCATCATGACCGAACACGACCTACAGCAGAAAGCACGCGGCGCACAGCTGGAGTTCGGCGGCAAAGCCCCCGCCTCCTACCTACGCGCCATGCTCTGCGACTGCGGGATCACCCCTGTCGTACTCGGCGGCAAAAGCCTCCCCATCGACGTCGGATACGAATCCCGCACCGCGCCCACCGGGCTACGTAAAGCGCTCTCCGTCCGCGACCGGGGCTGCGCACACCCCGGCTGCACCCGGCCACCGCACTGGTGCCAGATCCACCACGTCATCGAATGGAGCGCCGGCGGCCGGACCGACCTCGACAACTGCATGCTCCTGTGCAAACAACACCACCGCATGATCCACACCAGCGGATGGACCGTCACCATCCGAGACGGATGGCCCGAATTCATCCCACCCAAATGGCTCGACCCCACCCAAACAGCGAGACGAAGACCCACGCGCGTGTACTGATCCGAAATCAGAGCTGGTAGCTCAGGTCGTCCCGGTCCCTGCGCCCGAGGGCGAAGGTGGCGCGAACCTGCTCGGGGAACTGCTGGTCGACCGGGCGAATCTCGTCCCAGTCCAGCAGCACCGTGCGGTGCGCAACCTTCCACTCGCCGTCACGACATTCGAACCGGTCCGCGTATCGACCGCTGAGAACGTGCATCTGCCTCGGCTGCGCCACCACGTGGTAGGCGATGAAGTACGTCTCCACGGCAGCCGTCGCCCCCGCCAGCTCGATGTGCGAGTTGCCAAGGAGGTGCGTGGTCGACACGTAGACCTGACGCAGCATCGGCACGACCCATGCGGCGAACTCGTACCCGCCCCCCTGGTAGAGGCCGTGGTTGTCGTAGGAGTCCCGGTGGAACGCCGAGCGGATCAGGTCCTCGTCGAGCCGGTCGATACCCCGGCAGTAGCGGGCCATGGCGGCCCTGATGTCGCGTTCGGCCAGCAACGTCGCAAGCTCGGACATGATCACCTTTCGTCGGCACTCAGGGCGGTGGCGCGCAGGCCGTCCATCGCGATCCGCGCGGCCCGCCGCCAGCCGTGCGGAGCCATCGGGATCAGCTGGCCGAGGGCCATCAGCAGCATCCAGATGTCCTCGGTGGTCGCGTCGGCACGAAGCGTTCCGTTGCTGCGCGCGGCCTCGACGAGCTCCGCGAGCAGCGCCCGCACGTCGGTGTCGCAGCACACGGCCCGGCTCTCGATGCTCGGCGGTGTGTAGCAGTCCACGAGGCCGCGGTCGCGCGCGTGTCGTTCGAGTGAGGCCTCGATGAAGCCGCACAGGTCCGGCCACGGGTCGCCGGTCCTCGCCGCTCGGGCCGCGCTGACCCATTCCGCCACGGAATGGGTCAGCGTCGCATCGAGCAGCGCCTGCTTCGTCGGGAAGTGCCGGTAGAGCGTGCCCATCCCGACTCCGGCGCACCGGGCGATCTCGCGGACGTCGATCTCGGCGCCGTGTTCGGCGATGAGCGTGGTGGCCGCGCTCAACAGCCGCTCACGGTTGAGGACCGCGTCCTTGCGTGAGGCTGGCATCACCTCAGCATAGCGGAGCAAGCGCTCCGCTACCGTGCTAGCTTCGCTGGAGCGGAGCATTTGCTCCGCTTACTCACCGAAGGAGCATCCGTTGACCGAGAACTCCGACATCGACCAGCTGTCGCGCTCCGGGCTGTTCACACCGTTCACTCACGGGTCGCTCCGACTGCGCAACAGGTTCGCCATGGCACCCATGACCCGTGTGAAATCCCCGGGCGGGACGCCGACGGCCGAGGGCGCCGCCTACTACCGGGCCCGCGCGGCCGCCGAGGTCGGTCTGATCATCACCGAGGGCATCTACATCGACCATCCCGAGGTCGGCCGCGACACCGACCAGGAGACCTCCGTCCCCCGGCTGAGCGGCGAGGCGCGCGTGGCCGGCTGGCGCACCGTCGTGGACGCGGTCCACGCCGAGGGCTCGGCGATCCTCGCGCAGATCTGGCACACCGGCGCTCACGGGCTGACCATGGAACCGACCCCCGACATGACCGCGGTCGGACCCTCGACCATCGCCCCGGGCGAGGGCAGCTGGGCCATGCGCGGGCTGACCCTCGACGAGCTCGGCGACATCACGCGTGCCTACGCCGACGCGGCGCGCAACGCACAGCTCGCGGGCTTCGACGGTGTCGAGATCCACGGTGCCCACGGCTATCTGCTCGACCAGTTCCTCTGGCACCGGGTCAACCGGCGGACCGACGGCTACGGCGGCTCGCTCGGCGCCAACGCCCGGTTCCCCGCCGAGGTGGTCGCCGCGGTCCGGGCGGCGACCGGGCCCGACTTCACGATCGGCTTCCGCTTCTCGCAGTGGAAGGCCGAGGACTACACCGCCACGCTCGCGCGCAACCCGGGTGAGCTCGCCGAGCTGCTGACCCCGCTGGTCGACGCCGGTGTCGACATCATGCACGCCTCCACCCGCCGCTTCTGGACACCTGCCTTCCCCGACCAGCCCGGCGAGGACGGCGGCCGCGGCCTGGCCGGCTGGACGAAGAAGCTCACCGGTCTGCCCACGGTCACGGTCGGCTCCGTCGGTCTGGCCACGACCATGCAGGGCGATCCACACCCCGACTCCGACGACTGGGCCGACGAACTGCGCCGCCGGTTCGACCGTGAGGAGTTCGACGTGGTCGCGCTCGGCCGCACCGTCCTCACCGACCCGGCCTGGCTGCGGACGGCCGGCATCACCACCGGGTGAGAGTCCCGGATCCGCCTCACTGCTGAGAGCCGGTGGTCGGTGAGCGAGCGGGCGTCGGACCGCGGGACGCGGAACAGGAGCTGGGCTGCTCGCCTGCCAGGTTGAGCCGACCGCTTCCGCTCGATCGAATGGCAATCCTTCCTGACCGCCATCCGGGCGGGCGAGTTCCGCTAGCCCTCGGGCGCGAGCGTCTGCTGGAGCAGGCGGGTCGCCTCGACGATCAGGTTCTCGTCGATCGCGGTGTCCTTGCCGGCGTCGTGGGTGGTCATGACCGACAGCACGAGCGGGGTTCCCTTCGAGGTCCACACGATGCCGATGTCGTTGGCCGTGCCGTAGTCGCCGGTGCCGGTCTTGTCGCCGATCACCCAGTCCGTGGGTAGCCCGGCGCGGAAGCGTTTGCCGCTGGTCGCGGTGGTCTTCAGCCACATCGTCAGCAGGTCGCGGTCGCCAGGGTCGAGTGCGTCGCCGAGGACGAGCCGCTGGTAGGAACGGCCGATCGCCTCCGGCGTCGTGGTGTCGCGCAGGTCGCCGGGAATCGACGAGCTCATGTCCGGCTCGATCCGGTCCAGCCGCGTGTGCTCGTCACCGATCGAGCGCATGAACGTGGTGAGCGCGGGCGGGCCGCCGGTCTCGCGTAGCAGCAGGTTGCAGGCCGCGTTGTCGCTGTAGATGATCGCCGCCGCGCAGAGATCGCGGACCGCCATGCCGGCGCCCACGAAGTTCTCGGTGACCGGCGACGCCGCCGTCAGCTCGGCCCTGGTGTACGGGATCACGCGGGCGAGGAACTCCCCGGCGCGGTCGTGGTCGCGCAGCACGTGGGCGGCGAGCAGGCCCTTGAGCACGGAGCACAGTGCGAACCGTTCGCCGCCGCGGTACGCGACGGTCTCGCCGGTGCGCGTGTTCTGCCCGTAGACACCCAGTCGCGCGCCGTGCCGTCGCTCCAGGTCCTGGAATCTGCCGGCCATGTCAGCCGGCGGGCGGGGCGACGGCGGAGGTGGTGGAGGCGGAGCCGCGTTCGCGCATCCGGCGGTCGTGAGTAGTCCGGTCGCCGAGACGACGAGACCGGCTTTCAGCAGTGAGCGGCGGGAGGTGGACATGCGGAGAGGCAATCAGGCGACCTCAACTCATGTCCAATAGGCGACATTGAACGTCCTATGTATTCCTGATATGAGTTGCGAGTGGACCTGATCCTGCACCTCGAGACGTTCGCCGCCGTCGCGGACGAGAACAGCTTCTCGCGGGCGGCCGACGAGCTGGGCATCGCGCAGCCACTGCTCAGCCGCCGGATCCGGACGCTGGAGGAGTCGCTCGGCGGCGAGCTGTTCGACCGGTCGAGGCGGCAGATCGAGATCACCGCGTTCGGCACACTGCTGTTGCCGCACGCGCGGGACCTGGTGCGCCGGGCGGAGCAGCTGCGCGCGGTCGCGCAGTCGGCGCTGGCGTCCACCGTTCGGGTGCTCGGCGTGCCACCCGACTGCGATCCGGCCGCGCTCGCCCACGTCATCCGTGCCGCCGCCGAACACGGCCTGGTGGTCAGCATTCGTGAGCTGGCCGCGCAGGCCCGCGACGCCGCCCTCGCGGACGGGACGCTCACCCTCGCTCTCGTCCGGGCGGCACCGGACACGGCGGCACTGGAGGTCCCGCTCGGGCTGGCCTCGGCCGAGCCGCTGGGGCGCTCCGTCCATCTGGAGAACCTGCGTCCCCGACGCCGCGCCGCCCGGGTCGACGAGCCGCCCCTGCTGGTCATGCCCGAGGACGACCTCCCCCAGGTCGTCGCTGCGCTGCGCCGCGCCGCGGCCAGGGCGGGGCTCCCGGAAGGTCGGGTACTGGTCTCGTCCTCGACGGCGACCGCGCTCGCCGAGACGATCGCCGGGACCGGGTTCCTGCTGTGTCCCGAACAGCTCGCGCGGCGCCACCAGCTGGCCTGGGCCCCGCTGACGGCAGGTGCGCCACCGAGGCGTTATCAGCTCGAACCGGACGGTTTCGGCTGGTTGCTCGGCCCACTCGCGGCCGCGGTCGGCGCCCCACCGCCCCGCGACGCCGAGGACCTCAGCACCCGGCTGGCGGTGCGCGGATGACACCGAACTACCTGGCGAGCGCGCCGGAGCTGTTCACCGTCGCCGAGACGATCGCCGCCGACTGGGCACGGCTCGGGGTCCGGGGCCATCTGCTCGCCCGGCACCTGGAGACCGGCGACCAGCTCGGGTTCGATGTGCACACGCCGGTGCCGCTCGCGTCGGTGGCGAAGGTCCCGATCGCGCTGGCCGTGCTCGACCGCATCGCGGCCGGCGATCTGGACCCGGGTCTGCAGATCACGATCGCTCCCGAGGGCAAGAGCTTCGGCCCCACCGGCATCGCCGCGTACCGCTATCCGACGACGGTGGCCGTCGCCGACCTCGTCCATCAGATGCTGTCGGTGAGCGACAACGCCTCGGCCGACACGCTCGTCGACCTGCTCGGCGTCGACGGCATCCAGCGCAGCCTGCGCGACTGGGGGTGTCCCGGCATCCGGTTCCGGCACCGGATGCACCGGATGTACGAGTGCGCGGTCGGCGTGGCAGGCACCGATTTCGGCCTGGCGCTGGACCTGGCCATCCAGTCGGACGCCTCGGGTCATCACGTGATCGAGACGCTCGACCCCGAGCACAGCAACGTCGCCAGCGCGGCCGCGCTGGTCGAGCTGCTGGAGCGCATCTGGCTCGACGACATCTCGGTACCAGGGGCGACCGCCGAGCTGCGCAGGCTGATGGGTCTACAGGTGTTCACCAACCGTCTGTCCAGCGACCTGCGCACCGACACGGTCAGGGTGAGCGGGAAGACCGGCACCTTCCTCAACCTCCGCCACGAGATCGGTGTCGTGACCGCCGACTCGGGCGACCGGGTGGCGATCGCCGCACTCACCCGATCGACCCGGCGGGCGACCGTGACCCACGACGTCGACCTGGCCATCGGCGCGGCCGCACGTACCGCGTTCGAGGCCCTCCGCGGCCCCTGACGAGCTGGTCGGAGCAGGCGGGTCGGCGTTCCAGGTGGCGGACGGCTCAGGCCTCCGCCGGCACCTGCGCGTCCGCGACCGGTTTCAGGATCTCCACCGTCCCGGCGTTGCCGTCGACCCTGATCAGGTCGCCGGTGCGCAGCTTGCGGCTGCCGTCCCGAGTGTTGACCACACACGGTATGCCCAGCTCACGGGCCACCACCGCGGCGTGCGACAGCGCGCCGCCGATGTCCACGACCAGCGCCGATGAGATGAACATGATCGACGACCAGCTCGGGTCGGTCGTCGAGGCGACCAGGATCTCGTCCGACTCGACGTCCTCGAAGTCCGGATCGGTGACCACCCTGGCGAGGCCCTCGACCACGCCCGCGCTCACACCGACGCCGGTGATCGAGCGGACACGTTCGCTGCTGTCGTTCAGCGGTTCCAGCAGGATCGGCTCGGGGGTCCCGACCCAGTGTTCGGGCAGCCGCATCGTCAGGTACTCGGCGTGCCGGCCCCGGCGCAGCGTCACGACCTCCTGGATGTCCGCCGTCGGGCCGCCGAGCAGCTCGGTGTCGGTCAGGAAGAACACGTCGCCGGGGTCGGCCAGCACGCCCTGGTCGGTGAGCAGGTCTCCGGCCCGCCGGGCCGTCGCCCGCACCACGTCGAAGGCCTGCAGGAACGCCGTCTTCGACACACCGCGCAGCGGGATGCTGACCTCGGCCCGGCGCAGCAGCAGCTTGACCGCGGGCCGCTGGACCGACGGGACGGCGTCCAGGAGCTCCTTCTCCAGCCGCAGCCGTTCGTCGCGCCGGGCGGCGTCGCGCAGGCGTGGGTCGGCGTCGTCGGGGCGGTTGGCGTAGTCGTTGACCAGGCGGCGCAGCGGGCTGTCGTCCTCGCGCCATACCCGGCCGGACAGCTCGCCCTCGGACGGGCCGTGGAACCCGTGCTTGCGCACGACCTCGGCCAGCTCGATCTCACCGCGCGAGGTGCGCCACAGGTCGGCGACGACCTCGGTCTCCGGGACGCCGCCGTAGCCGCTGGCCAGCGACGTCGGGTCACCGACGCCGGTTTTCTGAGTGAGCTTCGTCAGCGCGTCGTACATCGGCTGCACGGCGCAGAACAGTGCGAGTGACTGAAGGTAGACGCACCGTTTGAACCTCGCGGTGGCCTCGGAGAAGACCCGCAACGACTCGGCGAGGTCCATCGACGCGGCACCGCCGGTCTGCGCCGGCCACAGCCGCTCGCTCTCCGCGCGGGCCGCGTGCAGCCGCTTCGCGATACGCGCCATCTGGTACGGCACCGCCGCCGCGACGACCGGATAGCGCCTCTTCGTCGGCCGGTAGTCGATCGTCTCCGGCGCCTCGCCGTACACGCCGGTCGCCACCTGCTGGCCGGTCGTGCCGGGCATGCGGTCACCGAGGCGGGCCAGCAGCTCGACCGACAGCGCGCCTCTGCCGTAGAACACCTGGCACAGCTGACGACCTTTCGGCGGCAGCTGCGACTCGGCGTGGCTGAACGCGCCCATGTCGCGCATGCTCAGCCGCATGCCCTCCTCGATCGTCGTGCCCCACAGACTCCAGCTCAGCGGGGTCTGAACGCCGGGCACCGCCTCACCGATGTTGCCGGTCGTCCAGTGCAGTCCGGGGTCGCTCGGGTCGTTGAGGACGTCCCAGCTGTCGGTCATCACGAGCCTCCGAGCGCGGCTTGCGCCGCTTTCTCCGGGTCCACGGCGGGCAGGACCGTCGCAGGATCCCACCGGACCGGCAAGCTGTCGAAGCCGTGCACCAGGAAGATCGGGTTCCGCGTCGGCTTCCTGTCCGGGTGCAGCTCCAGGGTCGGGATGCGGCGCAGCAGCGTGCCGATCGCCAGCTTGAGCTCCTGACGGGCCAGTGCGGCGCCCAGGCAGGAATGCACACCCGCACCGAAGGCGACGTGTTTACGCAGCTCGGAGCGCTCGCGGTCGATCTTGAACCGCTTGGGGTCCTCGAACGCGTCCTCGTCCATGTTCGCCGAGGCGTACACCGGGCGGATCTTCTGCCCGGCCTTGAACGTGTGCCCGGCGAACTCCATGTCGGTCGCGGTGGTCCGGCACGTTCCCTCGATCGGTGCCATGTAACGCAGGATCTCCTCGACCGCGGTGCCGATCAGCGCCGGGTTCTCCTCCAGCTTGCGCCGCTCGTCCGGATTGGTACACAACAGGTAGATGCCGTTGGCCATGGACGTCGCGCTCGACTCGATGCCGGCGCCGAGGAACTGCGACAGCGCGACGACGGCCTCCTCGGGACTGAAGTGCGAGCCGTTGTCGTCGGTCGAGGTCAGCACGTGGGTGACCGCGTCGTGCAGGTCCTCGCCCTCGGCAAGGCGCCGCGCCCGGTCAGGCCCCACCTCGGCGAGGAACTCGCCCATCTTGCCGAGCGCCCACAGGCCCTTCTGGTAGGCGTCGTCGTCACCGCCGAACGTGGAGATGATGGCGAAGCCCCACTCCAGGATCTCCGGTGCACGCTCGACCGGCAGGCCGATCAGGTGCGCGATCATGCCGCTGGTCACCGGCAGGGTGAAGTCGCTGACCAGGTCGATCTCACCCTTGTCGGCGAATCCGTCGATCAGCTCGTCGATGCGGGTCTGCAGCATCGGCGCGAGCGGCGCGATGTTCTTCGGGGAGAACGCGGGCAGGCAGATCTTGCGGCTGCGCCGGTGCGCGTCGCCGTCCGACCAGACCAGCATGCCGGTGCCCTCGACCGGCTTCATCCGCTCCGGTCCCGCGCCCTCGATGGACAGGAACCGGTCCGGGTTCTGCAGGATCTCGACGACGTCGGCGTGCTTCATGAACGAGTACAGGTCGGTGACCGGCCCGTTGACGTACGGGTTGTCGTTCAGCTCGGCCAGCTCGTCGCCGGAGAACTTGTGGTGGTGCACCGGGCACTTCGCACGCAGCTGCTCGAAGTGCTGCTCGATGTTCTGCTTGACCTCCGGAGAACGCGGGTCATAGTCGGCCGGGTCGTAGGTGTCCGCGTCGACGATGCTCATCAGGCCTCCAGGTACCGGTCGAGAATGTGGGCGAAGTGCCGGATCCGGGACTCCTGGTACGCCGAGAACGTCACGTCCTTCTTGCTCGCGCGCAGCCCACGCTGCACCCGGGACAGGTTGGCCATGTCCTGGTTGAGGATCGCGCCGAGCGGCCCCAGCTCGGGCGCGGTCGTCCAGTCCGGCGAGTCCGAACCCGGCGCCGCGTCCAGCCAGTGCACAGCCGCGGTCGGCGGGTCGATGCCCTCCGGACACATCCCCATGAGCATGACGTCGACGATGCAGGCCTGGTGGTTGTCGCCGTCCGGGCGGAAGCGGTAGACGATCGGGAAGCCGTCACCCGCCCACGGGATGAAGTTCGGGAACAGCGCGTACTCGATCGCGTCGATCAACTCGGTGTTGGACATCTTGCTCATGTCCACGCCGTAGAGCTTGGTGAACTCGGTGCGGTGGATCTCCGAGGCGACGTCCCGCGCGGTCTTGCCCTCCGGGATCTCGGTGGGCTCGTTGCTGCCGAGGAACTCCGCGTAGGTCTCGACGATCTCCTCGTCGTCGACGCTGTCGCCGAGGCTCGGACTGGGCACCGCGATGAGCGTGACCATGCGGTTGCTGTGCTGGTCGAACACGTCGTACTGGGTGTTGTGGTCGCCGGTGATGCTGACGATCTGCGGGTGCGTGATGAACACGTGGTAGCTCTCGATGAAGGCCTCCATCGTGGCCTTCCAGTTCGCCGGCACCCTGGCCTGCACGTGCGCGGCCTTGAACCGGCTCTTCAGCGGCATCTGCTCGAAGTGCGCGGGCAGGATCTGGCCGAGGTATTCCGGCAGGGTGCCGGAGTCCGGGTCGAGGTTGATGAACACCCAGCCGTCCCAGGTGTCGACCTTCACCTCGGGCAGTGACATCGTCGACTTGTCGAGCTGCGGGAAGTCCCACTGGCACGGCAGGTTGCGCATCGTGCCGTCGAGGTTCCACGACCAGCCGTGGAACGGGCAGCTGAAGCTCTGCACGCTCTGCTTGCCCCGGATCAGCTGGGTGCCCCGGTGCAGGCAGCTGTTGACGTAGGCCTTGAACTCGGTCGGACCGGTGCGCACCACGATGATCGACTCGTCGACGATCTCGTAGTTGATCGAGTCGCCGACGTTCGGGATGTCCTCCTCCCGGCACGCCATCTGCCAGACCTTGCTCCACATCTTCGCCACTTCGCGGTCGTGGTAGGCCTTGTCGAGGTAACGCTCCTTGGGCAGGTCCGCGACGCCGAAGTCGGCGGCGGACTCGATCAGCAGTGCGCTCGGAACGACCTGCCGTTCGGCCTCGGCGCCGAGGACCTCCTGGACCGTCGGCCCGGTCGACCGAGCCTGCGTGCTGGGAGGTGTGTCGAACGTCGTCATGGGCGGGAGCCTCCATCCTGTGGTGCGGCGCACAGTACGCTACGACCCAGCCAACAAGGTAGCAAGTACTTGCTACCGAACGAGCGCATCGAAGGCTCGTGTGTCCAGCAAGGATGTGCTAAAAGTTCGAGCAGTCACTCTCTTCGATCGGACGGTGCAATGACGCATCCGGCGCACCCCTCGCAGGCCGATGTCCTCCAGGCGCGGCGTGAGTTCGAGCGTCAGACCCACGGCCGGACGCTGTGCTCGGAGTTCCTCCGAGTGGTGAATGAACGTCCGTCCGACGTGTCACTGCGCGTGCCTTCCGGGCCCGACGAGTGGACCTCCCACACGTGGTCCGACTACGCCCGCCAGGTCGCGCTGATCAGCGCGGGTCTGCGGCGGGAAGGACTGGACCGCGGCGAGTTCGTGGCGATCCTGTGCCGCAACCGGCCGGAGTTCCACTTCGTCGACGTGGGCACCCTGTTCGCCGGTGGCACGCCGTTCTCGCTGTACAACTCCGCGCCGCCGGAGCAGATCGCGTACGTGCTCGGGCACAGCCGCGCGGCGATGATCGTGGTCGAGGACGTCGCGTTCCTGGAGCGGGTCCTCGCGGTCCGCGACCGGCTGCCGACGCTGCGGCGGATCGTGGTCATCGAGCCGGGCCCGCTCACGCTCCCCGATGGGGTCATCAGCCTGGCCGCGCTGTGTGACGGTCCGCCGCTGGACCTGACCGCGGTGGACGTCGACCCCGAGGACGCCGCGACGGTGATCTACACGTCCGGCACCACGGGCGCACCGAAGGGCGTCGTGCTGAGCCATCGCAACATCTGTTACGCGATGAACGTGCACTTCAGCATGATGAAGCTGTCGATGGCGGGCCTGCGGCAACTGTCCTACCTGCCGATGGCGCACATCGGCGAGCGGCAGATCACCCACTACTACCACCTGCTGGGCGCGACGGTGGTCTCCACCTGCGCGAACCTGGCGGACCTGCCGGCGATGATGGCGCGGGTGCGGCCGCAGTGGTGGTTCTGCGCGCCCCGCTTCTGGGAGAAGCTGCGTGCCGGAGTGGAGGCCTCGCTGCTCGCGGCGCCGTCGCGGCGACGCGCTTTCGACGAGGCGCTGGATCTCGGCTGGCGGGTGCACGAACTGACCAACGCCGGGCTGCCGGTACCCGAGGACCTGGCCGGGCGATGGGCCTCGGCGCGCGCATCGGTGATCTCGCCGGTGCTGTCGCGCCTCGGCCTGGACGAGGTGGTGATGGCGATCTCCGGCGCCGCGCCGCTCGCCCCGGAGACGCTGCGGTTCTTCGTGTCCTGCGGCGTCAAGATCTCCGATGTGTACGGGTCGTCGGAGACGTCCGGGTTCATGTCCTGGGACCCGCACCACATCGTGTTCGGCACGTCCGGCAAGCCGCTGCCCGGTCTGGAGATGCGGCTGGCCGACGACGGCGAGGTGCTGGTCCGCGCCCCGAGCGTGTTCGCCGGCTATCTGCACGACCCGGAGCGAACCCGTGAGGCGCTCACCCCCGACGGCTGGTACCGCACCGGTGACCTGGGCAGATGGGACGACGACGGCAACCTGTCGATCGTGGACCGCAAGAAGGAGATCCTGGTGCCGCAGTCCGGGCACAAGGTCAGCCCGGTGCTGCTGGAGAACGGCGTCAAGACCGAGTGCCCGCTGATCGGTCAGGCCTGCGCGGTGGGCGACGGCCGCCCGTACATCGCGATCCTGCTGGTCCTGGACCCCGACATGGCCGGCCAGTGGGCCCGGGTCCGAGGCCTGGACGGTCTGTCCCTGCCCGAGCTGGCGCGAACCCCCGAGATCGCCTCCGAGGTGAGCGCCGCCCTGGCCAGGGTGAACGAGACCCTGGCGCCGGCGGAGCGGATCAGGTCCCACCTGGTCCTCGGCGACCTCTGGCTCCCCGACACGGACCTCCTCACCCCTACGGCGAAACTCAAGCGCAGGGGCGTCCACGCCCGCTACACCCCCGAAATCAACTCCCTCTACAGCACCCCATGATCATCACCGTCTGAAGGCTCTTTTCGGCCGGGAAAACAGCCCTCAGGCGGTGATGATCATGGGGTTGTTGTCGATCGCGAACAGAGTGGGTGATCGGGGCTCGGGAACGGGCGGTGGACGCCAGGGTGGGGCCATGGTGAGCCCGGTTTTCCTAGGTAGCGAGGCCATTGCCGCCGGCCAGCTGAGTCGCGGTGTGTTGCGCGGGCCGCGCTATCAGCGCGTGTTCCCGGACGTGTACGCGCCCGCCGAACTCGCACTCGACCTGACGGTGCGATCCAATGCCGCCTACCTGTGGTCGAAGAAGCAGGGCGTTCTGTCCGGCTACTCGGCGGCTGAGCTGCTCGGCGCCGGGTGCGCGCCCGACCATGCCCCCGCCGAGCTGACCTGGTGGGCGGCGCACGCCAGGCCGCCCTCCGGCCTGCTCATCCATCAGGCGGCGCTCGAGTTCGACGAGTTCCGCACGCTCGACGGCGTTGAACTGACCACAGCGCTGCGCACCGCCTATGACCTGGGCCGACGCGAGTCACTGGTCGAATCGGTGGTAGCGGTGGACGCGCTCGCCAGAGGTGGCGGCTTCACGCCGTCCGCCGTCCTCCATCTGGCGGATCGGTACCCGGGCGCTCGGGGCACGCTGCGCCTGCCGGAGGTGATCCGGCTGTCCGAGCCCGCGGCCGAGTCACCGATGGAGTCACGGCTACGGATGCTGCTCGTTCTCGCCGGGCTCCCCCGCCCAGCGGTGCAACACACCGTTCTGGACGCCCTCGGCAGGTTCGTGGCCCGGATCGACCTCGCCTACCCGGATCGACTGGTCGCCATCGAGTACGACGGATCGGACCACTTCACCGACCAACGCGTCATCAGCGACGGCGACCGAGCCACTCGCCTGGCCGACCTCGGCTGGCGCATCTACCGCTACTACGCCCGCGACGTGTACCTCCGCCCCGGCCGAATCCTCGCCGACATCCGCCGCGCACTCCACTAACAAGATCACCACCGCCTGAGGGCTGTTTTTTCGCCCGAGAACAGCCCTCAGGCGGTGGTGATCTTGGCGAGTAGGTGAGTGAGGGAGGGTGGGGCGCCCGCTGCCGCCAGCAGGTCGCGCTCGGCGGCCGCCAGTTTCGGGGACAGCTTCCGGTGGGTGGTCCGGCCCCGCGGGGCCAGGTAGACCCGGACCTTCCTGCGGTCGGCCGCGTCGACCTCGCGGAACACGACCGCCGTCATGACCAGCCGGTCCACCACACGGGTCAGGGTCGGGCCGGTCACCGCTGTTGCCGTCGCCAGCTCGGACATGGTCAAGCCGCCCGCCTGGTGCAGCGCGTCGATCGCCAGCCACTGGTCGAGCGTCAGACCGGCGTCGCGCAGCGTCGGTTCGAGGTGCGTCGTGACCGCCCGCGTCGCGCGCACCAGCGCACGAACCAGGTTGGTCTCAGTGGTCGGTTCGGCCTGCATCGTCTTCCACCCCCGCGCTCCCCTTGCTACTCTGCCGGCAAGCCCCTCGATAGTAATACTTCCATCTGAAGATAAGCGAACGTGGAGGTGGTGACGTGGCCGACGTCGCTACCTGGCGAGTCGCGATGGTCATCCCGCTGCAGGGGCCGGCCGGGCTGTTCGGCCCGTCCTGCGAGGCGATCAGCGAGCTCGCCGCGCACGAGCTCAATGCGGCGGGCGGCATCCTCGGCCGGGAGGTCACGATCGAGGTCGTGGACGGCGGTGCCGCGCCGCACCTGGTCGCCGCCGAGATCCGCAGACTGGTCGATGCGAACCAGGTCGACGCCGTGTGCGGCTGGCACCTGTCCTCGGTGCGCAACGCACTGGCCCCGGTGGTCGCCGGCCGGGTGCCGTACGTCTACACGTCGTTGTACGAGGGCGGCGAACGCCGTCCGGGCATCTACTGCTCCGGCGAGGTCCCCAGGGACCAGATCCGCCCAGCGCTGAGCTGGCTGCTGCGCAACCGGGGCGCCCGGCGCTGGTTCGTGGTCGGCGACGACTACGTGTGGCCGCGCGGCAGCTCGCTCGCCGTGCGCCGGTACGCACGCGAGCTGGGACTGAGCATCGTCGACGAGGCGTTCGTCCAGCTCGGCTCCGGACGGATGGACCAGCTGGTCCAACGAGTCGCCGCGTCCCGCTGCGACGGCGTGCTGATGCTGCTCGTCGGTCAGGACGCCGTCGACTTCAACCGGCGCTTCGGCGCGCTCGGGCTGCACGAGCGGATGCTGCGGTTCAGCCCGCTCATGGAGGAGAACATGTTGCTGGCCAGCGGCGACGCCGCCACCAAGAACCTGTTCGTCTCCGCGGGCTACTTCCGTTCACTCGTCACGGCCGACGCGTTGGAGCTGGTCAGCAGGTACGTGGCCATGCACGGAACGGTCGCGCCGCCGCTGAACAACATGGCCGAGTCCTGCTACGAGGGCATGCACACGATCGCCAAGGTGGCCGGCCGAGCCGGCACCGACGAACTTCCCGGAATGAACGCCGCGATAGACGGCTTGGCTTACCACGGCCCCAGAGGAACGGTCGAGTTCCAGGGCTCCCAGGCCGCCCAGCACGTCTACCTGGCCACAGCCGACGGCGTCGACTTCGACGTGATCACCCGCCTGTAGCCCTCCCCCGTGAGCGGCAAGGGCGCCTACCGCGAAGCGGCGCCGAAGGCGTAGGCGCTCGGGGCGCTCACGACACGCTTTTCGTCGTGAGTGATCCGGGCGCCTATAGGCGCCCTTGCCACTCACGAGTCGACGGCGAAGCCGAGATGCCTTGGTCGCAACCACGGGGCTGCACGTAATGGGAGCTGCACAGCCTCGGGGTCCTCGTGGTGCTTGACGTAGGGCGCTCTGACCTTTTAGTTTCATCTGGAGATATTCCAGACGGTGCTAATGGGCACCGCCAGCAACGAGGCTGGAACGGGAGGCTCGACATGAACAACGTGGGACTGCTCTACGTGGGGGCGGTGCTGTTGATCAACGGGTTGATGTTGCTCGGATATGTGCCGGCGCGGTCGGCCGGCGTGTTCAACCTGTTCGTCGGGGCGCTGCAGTGCGTCACCCCGGTCGTGCTGATCATCCAGGCCGGGGACGACCACGCCGCGATCTTCGGGGCGTCGGGGCTGTTCCTGTTCGGCTTCACCTACCTCTACGTCGGCATCGTCAACCTGGCCGGGCTCGAGCCGGAGGGCATCGGCTGGTTCTCACTGTTCGTGGCCGCCGCCGCGCTCGTCTACGCGGGCACGAGCTTCGGCAGCGACCCGGTGTTCGGCGTCATCTGGCTCTGCTGGGCCCTGCTCTGGACACTGTTCTTCCTGGTCCTCGGCCTGGGCAAGCAGCAGCTGACCCGATTCACCGGCTGGGCGGTCGTCCTGCTCAGCCAGCCGACGTGCACCGTCCCGGCGTTCCTGGCAATGACCGACAGCTACCGCTCCACCGGTGGAGATGCCCTGGTCGCAGCGGTGGTCGCCGTCGTCCTGATCGCACTCGCGGCGGTACTCAGCCGCAAACACACACCCGTCCGGCACTCAACGACCGTCACAGCATGACCCAGAAGGAGAACTGATGAGGCACGGCGACATCTCTTCCAGCCCGGACACCGTCGGCGTCGCGGTGGTCAACTACAAGATGCCTCGGCTGCACACCAAGGCCGAGGTGCTCGACAACGCTCGCAAGATCGCCGACATGGTGGTCGGCATGAAGTCCGGCCTGCCCGGCATGGACCTCGTGGTGTTCCCCGAGTACTCGACCCAGGGGATCATGTACGACAACGACGAGATGTACGCGACGGCCGCGACCGTGCCCGGCGAGGAGACGCACATCTTCTCCGAGGCCTGCCGCAAGGCCAGGACCTGGGGCGTCTTCTCGATCACCGGCGAGCAGCACGAGGACCACCCGAACAAGCCGCCGTACAACACGCTGGTGCTGATCAACGACCAGGGCGAGATCGTGCAGAAGTACCGCAAGATCATGCCGTGGTGTCCGATCGAGGGCTGGTACCCGGGCGAGAACACCTACGTCACCGACGGCCCGAAGGGCATGAAGATCTCGTTGATCATCTGCGACGACGGCAACTACCCGGAGATCTGGCGGGACTGCTCGATGAAGGGCGCCGAGCTGATCGTGCGCTGCCAGGGCTACATGTACCCGGCGAAGGACCAGCAGGTGCTCATCGCCAAGGCGATGGCCTGGGCGAACAACTGCTACGTCGCGGTGGCGAACGCGGCCGGTTTCGACGGCGTGTACTCCTACTTCGGACACTCGTCGGTCATCGGTTTCGACGGCCGCACGCTCGGTGAGACCGGCGAGGAGGAGTACGGCATCCAGTTCGCGCAGCTGTCGATCTCCGCGATCCGCGACGCCCGGCACAACGACCAGTCGCAGAACCACCTGTTCAAGCTGCTGCACCGCGGCTACAGCGGTGTGCACGCGGCGGGCGACGGCGACAAGGGCGTCGCGGACTGCCCGTTCGACTTCTACAAGAGCTGGGTGACCGACGCGCGCAAGACGCAGGAGAACGTCGAGGCGATCACCCGCAGCACCGTGGGTGTCGCGGACTGCCAGGTCGGCAACCTGCCCGTCGAAGCGACGCGCGAGGCGTAAGTGCCCTACCTGACGGACATGTTCCACGAGCAGAATCGCACGGTGAACACCGTCACCCGGGACGCGGTCGCGCAGCGGCTGCGGTCCCGGGTGATCGGGCAGGATCCGGCGATCGACGCGGTCATGCGGGCGCTGGTGCTGGCCCGCGCGGGCGCGCACGACCCGAGCCGGCCGTTGGCGAACCTGCTACTCGTCGGGCCGACCGGGGTGGGCAAGACCGAGCTGGTCCGCAGGCTCGCCGCCGAGCTGCGGTCCGGGCCGGACGACCTGTGCCGCATCGACATGAACTCGCTCGCGCAGGAGCACTATGCGGCGTCGTTCAGTGGCGCACCGCCCGGGTACGCGGGCAGCAAGGAGGCGTTCACGCTGTTCGACCGCACCACGGTGGAGGGCGATCCGTACACACCGGGGATCGTGCTGTTCGACGAGGTGGAGAAGGCCCATCCGACGGTCCTGCGTGCGCTGCTGCAGGTGCTGGACAGCGGCATGTTGCGGCTGGCGAGCGGCCAGCAGACCATCTCGTTCCGCAACAGCTACGTCTTCCTGACCTCGAACCTGGGCAGTGCCGAACTGGCGCGGCGCAGGGGTTCGGGCTGGCGTCGCGCGCTGGATCGGGTGGTCCCGTTGGACCGGGTGACCGGCCGACTCACGACCCGTGGCACGAAGTCCGCTGTCGACAAGGCGCTGCGCGGCTTCTTCGATCCGGAGTTCCTCAACCGGATAGACGAGACCGTCCAGTTCAGTGAGCTGGATCGGCCGGCCTGTGCCCGGATCACCGCGCTGGAGGTGGAGCTGCTGATCGGGCGGATGCGCAGGCGTTCGGTGTCGGTGGAGGTGTCCGAGCAGGTCGTGGCGCTGCTGGCGGAACGCGGTTTCGACCCGGTGTACGGCGCGCGCGGACTGCGCCGGGTCCTGCGCACCGAGCTGGCCGTCCCGGTCGCCGAGGAGGTGGCACGCCACCGAACCGACGCCGACACGCCCCTGACCGTCACCGTGGCCCTGCGGAACGGCCAGGTGCACGCGACTAGCTCGGCCTGAGCACCAGCTGGGACTGGGTGACCTTCACGACCAGCTTCTCCCGCGCGTCCAGGACGGAGGTCTCGACGACGATCAGCGTCCGGCCGACGTGCAGCGGCGTGGACACCGCATCGACGTGCCCCTGCCCGGCGGCGCGCAGGAAGTTGGTCTTCGACTCCACCGTGGTCGTGGCTTTCGCACCCTCCGGCAGGTTGAGGAACGCGCACGCCGCGCCGGTGCTGTCGGCGAGTGACATCAGCGCGCCGCCGTGCAGCACGCCCCCGGTGGTGCACAGCTCCGCTGACCAGTCGAGCCGGGCGCGGACCTGCTCGGGGGTGTTGACCAGCACCCGAATCCCGAGGGTCCTCGTGAACGGCATGATCTTGTGGAAGAACGCGGTCGCGTCGGTGTCGATCTCGGACGTCATGAACGACACCGTCGCCTACCGGGACGCGGACCGCAATTACCTCGTGGGGAATGGCAGTGGCGCGGCACCGTAGGTCGCCAGCACCGCCTGCATCTGCCCGATCTCCTCGGTCTGCTGGTAGGCCATCGCCTCGGCCGCCTGACGGGTGGTGCCCAGCGTCGCGTGCGCGGCGCCGTACCGGGCCATCTCGACGCCGCCCTGGTGGTGGCGGATCATCAGCTGCAGGAACGACACGTCGAAGTCCCTACCGGTTTTCGTCCACAGGCTGGTGAGTTCATCCGGTGACGCCATGCCGGGCATCACGCCGTCCGCGGGCATCGGCATCGGGTGGTGCATGCCGGCGTGCCCCTGGGGCGACATCCACAGCATGGGCGTCATGGACTCCGCCGGCTGACCCCACAGCTGCAGCCAGCCGCGCAGGACACCGAGCTCCTGCGACTGGCTGGACAGGATCGAGTCGGCGAACGCCTTCACACCGGGCCCGGATCGTGTTCCGGCCAGGGTCGACATGAGCACGGCCTGCTGATGGTGCACCGCCATGTCCTGGCTGAACCCGATGTCCACCGGGCTGGGCGCGGGTGCGGACGGCGAGGTGACACGGCCGACGACGAACGCACCGACGAGCGCGGCCACGGCGAGCACCAGCAGCGAGGCCCGTCTCATTGCGGCCAGGCGTCGGCGGAGAGCCTCAACGCGTAGAACCCCGATCCGGCGTCGGTGTACCAGACCTCGCGACGGTCCGGGTCGAACGCGGGCTGCGCGAACGCGGCGTTCCCCGGCAGTAGACCCGCGGCCGTGCCGGCCCTGGGCGGCGCGATGAAGTACGCGACCTCGCGGGGCTTCGCCGGGTCGCTGATGTTGAACACGCGCAGCCCGGAGTTGAGGAAGGAGCAGGCGACGATCTCAGGGTCGTCGGGACGCGGCAGCGCGCAGTAATGCGCGCCGTAGCCCAGCACCTGCGCGGGCGGCACCGGGGTCGGGTCGCCGGCGGCGGCCCGGTGCTCGTCACGCATGTTCACCTCGAGCCGCAGGTCCGACACGATCCTCGGGGACGCGGGGTCGTCGATGTCGATGATCCGCGCCGCACCCGCCTTGTCCTGCACCGTCGCCGGGTTGAACCGGAACGCGAACTCGTCGAACTCCAACAGGTAGTGGCGCCCCTTGCTGGTGAACTCGACCGTGTTCTGCGGGATCGACACCGTGGACCAGGTCATGCGGCTGACGTCGTGCACCCGCGGATGCGGCGTGCGCGCCTGCACCTGGCTGACGTCGAGGATGCCGACGTTGCCGTTGATCGGATCGGTCTGGTACAGCGTGTTGCCGTCCTCGGAGAGGCTCAGGCCGTGGGAGTAGTACGCGCCACGCCAGACCTCGTGCGGCGCGCGCGGGTTGCGGACGTCGATCGCGTAGATGTAGCCGACCGCGCCGCCCACCCAGAACGTGTTGCCGTCCGGGCTGAAACCGCTCTCGTGCCCGTTGACCAGCGGCAGCTGCGACTGCAGCACCGGGTGGCGGCAGTCCTGGCTCACGTCGTAGATCGCGATGGTGCCGGGCGTCGTCGCGGCGTTGCCCACCGCGGCGGCGAGCAGGCCACGTTCGGTGTTCAGGTTCAGCGACTCGTGCGGCTCGAGCATCGCCAGTGTCCGCAACACCGTCGTCTGCACCGGATGGGCGGGGTCCGCCATGTCCAGCACGACGACGCCGAGCGAGGGGCCGGCGCCGAGGCTGACGATGTTGGCGGGCGCGGTGAACGAGGTGTCGTAGTACGCGCAGGTGTGGCCCTGGCGGTCGGAGTAGCGCCACACCCGGAAGCCGCCCGGCGTCACGTGATGGCTGACCTTCGTGGCGTTACAGGTCCAGCCTTCGTCCGAGCCCGAGGAGTTCATCTCCGCGGCCGTGACCCGCCCCTGCACGCCGTCGAGCGGGTGGGAGTCCCCGCCGCACTCGGCGCGTGGCACCGGCTTCAGTTCCGGCGCCGGGATCATCGCGGCCGGTTTCATGTCCGGCAGCCGCGACGGCGGGATCGCTCCGGCCATGACCTCCAGGTCGTTCGCCGGCAGCCGCGGCCCGGTCACTCCGGGCAGCGGCGGCGGCCCGGGGATCGCCGGAATGCCCGGGAGATCATTGCCCTGGGCGTGAGCCTCAGGTACCGCTACGACAATGCCGCTCGTACACAGCAGAACCGCGAGCCCGGCAACCACCGAGCCCACCCGCACACCACACCGCACCCGCGGTCCTCCTCGACGTTGAGGCCAGTGGCCTGTTGTAGAGGAGAACGACGTTGGTCCATCCAGGTGACTCTCCGGTTATGCCAGTGCGCGCAGGAAGCGGCGGGCCTGCTGGATCGGGAAGTAGTCCTGCTCCTCGCCGATCGCGGTCTCGCCGTCGAACTCCCATTCGGTCATGCACCAGAACATGTAGAGGAACGCGTAGCCGTTCCAGCGCAACGCGTTACGGGTGCGGCCGACGGCGTGCAGCGTGCGGCCCAGCTCGTCGGTGCCGTCGACGACGATCTCCAGGGGCCTGCCACCCGCGTCGCGGGAGGTGACCGTGCGGTGCGCGGAGACCAGCCTGCTCGTCTCACCGTCGCGCATGTACCAGCCGAACGCGACCGGGTCGGCGACCCCGACGCACGGGTCGGTTTCGCGGGGTAGGTCGGTCGCGGCGAGCACGCAGAAGGCGCTGCGTTCCGAGGCGACCACCGAGGCGAAGTCGCCGCGCGGGTTGGCGCCGAATCTGCGCGGCCCCCACGAGTGGTCGCGCAGGTACAGGCAGTCGACCGGGATGTCCTCGCCGCGCAGGGTCAGCGAGCCGTAGATGTGCCCGGCCTGGTTGTAGTGGCCCTTGCCCCACTCCGCGGCGCCGCCGGGCATCGTGGTCGCCTCGGCTTTGCCCGCCGACCGAGGCTCGTGCAGTGCGTCCCAGGTGAGGTCGAGCGTGCAGCCGTCGCCGGCGAAGTCCAGCTTGAACGACTGCAGCGGCTTACGGCAGGCGACGGTCAGGCCGTTGTCCAGGCTGAAGTCGAACATGTCCGCATCCGGCGGCAGCGGGACGGTGTTGCCCCAGTCGTAGTACAGGCAGTCGATCTGGTTCTCGCCGCTCGGGTCCCACAGGGCGATGCCGCCGACCGAGTAGCGCATGTTGGGCCGGTGGTAGAAGTAGACCCAGCCGGTCAGGTCGCGGTCCGGCACGGTGAAGCCGAACCAGGCGCTCTCGTTCCAGTACGGGTCGGTCGAGCCGAGGTGGAACTGGTCGTCCTCGGGGATGATCATCGGTTGGCCCCTCTGGCTGCTTCGAAGACGGTGGGCAGTGGGCCGTCGACGTCCCCGGCGCGGGCGCGGGCCCAGCCGGCGAGCGTGGCCAGTGCGGGGTTGTCCGACTCGGAGCCGGCCGCTATCTCCAGTACTCCGTCGAAGACCTCGCCGGTGGAGCCGTCGACCGTGACCTCACGCCCGGCGAGGTCGCTCAGGGTGCCGACGCCGATGCCGACGACACACGGTTTGCCCAGTTCGCGGCTCACCACGGCGGCGTGCGAGGTCGAGCCGCCGATCTCGGTGAGGACGGCGACCGAGGCGATCATCCCGGACACGTCGTCCGGGTCGGTCGTCGGACGGGCGAGGATCACGTCCGTGCCCTCGTCGGCCAGGTCTTCGGCTTCCTCGACGTCCAGGACGACCCGGCCGCTCGCGGTGCCGGGGCAGGCCGGTTCGCCGCGCAGCAGCACCGTGGCCGCGGCGCGCGCCTCCGGTGCGATCCGCGGCTTCGTCACGGCCGAGACCTGCTCGGGGGACACCATGGCGAGCGCCTCGTCCTCGGTGAGGATGCCGTCGTCGTGCAGCGACACCGCGAGCCGGATCGCGGCGTCCGGTGAGCGTTTCGCCGACCGGCTCTGCAGCATCCACAGCGCGCCGGACTCGACGGTGAACTCGATGTCCTGCACGTCCTTGCCGGTCGTCTCCAGCTTGTCCGCCGCCTCCATGAGCTGCTCGTGGATGCGCGGCTGGTGCAGTGCGAGGTCGACGAGCTGCAGCGGATCATGGCGCCCGGACACGACGTCCTCGCCCTGGCCGCGGGGCAGCCACTCGCCGTAGGGCGCCCGGTCACCGGTCAGCGGGTTGCGGGTGAACAGCACGCCGGTCCCGGAGTCGTCGTCCAGGTTGCCGAACACCATGGCCTGCACGGTGACCGCGGTGCCGCCGTCGTCGTCGATGCCGTGGAAGCGCCGGTAGGAGGTGGCGCGCGGGGAGTTCCAGGACCGGAAGACCGCGCTGATCGCGGCGAGCAGCTGCTCCCACGGGTCGTCCGACGGCGGGTGCCCGACGACCTTGCGGAACTGCTCGGCAAACCTGCGGTGGGTGTCGGCGGCATAGGCCTCGTCGCCGGTCAGCTCGGCGAGTGCGTTCTCGACCTGGGTGTTGATGCCGAGGTTGAGGACGGTGTCCATCATTCCCGGCATGCTGCGCGCCGCGCCGGAGCGCACCGAGACGAGCAACGGGCGGTCGAGGCCGCTGAACTGTTTGCCGGTCCTGTCCTGCAGCAGGCGCATCGCCTGGCGGACCTCGCCGATGACGTCGTCGGCGAGCGTCGCGCCCTCGGCGTTGAATCGCCGGCACACCTCGGTGGTCAGCACGAACGCCGGCGGCACCGGCAGTCCCGCACTGATCATCCGGTTGAGGCTGTACGCCTTACCGCCGACCAGCTCGCGGTCCAGCTCGTCGTGCTCGCCCATCCACAGCAGCGTCATCACAGAGAACTCCGTTGTCCTGGGAGAGGTGGTTAGGCGCGGCCGGCCTTGGCCTCGTCGACGCGGACGCGGCCGAGCAGGCCGATCAGCTCTTCGTGCAGCTCGAACCACACCGTGTGGTAGCTGTCGGTGATCGGGCGTGCGACGTACGAATGGTCGCCCTCGCGCAGTTTCGCCACGGCACCGGCGAACCGGTCGCGGTAGGGCGCGAGCCGGGGCGCCAGCTCGATCATCGTGGCCAGCAGCGGCGCGAACTGCTCGTCCAGCTCGTACAGCCGGTCGACGACGGCGAGGTCGTACTCGGAGTCGGAGTGGTCGTTCGGGGTGTCGTCGTCCTTCATCTGCCACGCGGTGACGATGGACTTCAGCTCGTTGTTGACGTCGTCGAACTGGTGGTACGCAGCGTCGAGGGCCTCCTGGTCGACGCCGTCGCGCTCGTCGCCGAGCAGCGCGGCGAGCCGTTCGCGGCCCTCCGGGGTGAGCCGGAACGCAGTGCCAGCCGCCTTCACGTGACCGGCGGCGACGAGCGACTCCAGCCCGGCTTGGGCGTCGTCGGCCGGGATCCCGGCGCTCGCCGACGCCGCTTCGGCGCTCAACCGGCCTTTGAGCCGGGCGGCCTGCAGCAACAGCAGTTCCGACATGTGGATTACCCCTTTGTGATCCGTGGTGGGTGGGGGCGCTAGAGCGGGGCCAGCACCGGGGTCCTGCGTGCGTCAAGGATGTCGGAACCCACGCTCGCGGCGAGCTGGGCCCGGGAACCGAGCAGCGCGGCCAGCAGCCGGCCGCGCCGGAGGTAGTGGTGGAACGGGTGTTCCCAGGTGAAGCCGATGCCGCCGAGCACCTGCTGGCAGTGCTGGCTGGCCGTCTCGACCGCGACCCCGGCCAGCACCTTCGCCATCAGGCACGTCGTCGGTGCCGGGTCCAGCCAGGCCTCGTCGGCCGCGAGCCGGGCGACCGACAACGCGACGTACACCTCGGCGAGCTTGTGCTTGACCGCCTGGAACGACCCGATCGGCCGGCCGAACTGCGAGCGGCTGGTCGCATGCTCCACCGCGAGCCGCAGCTGTTCGGCGACCACACCGACCATCTCCTCGGCGAGCAGCCGACGGCCCAGAGCCAGCGCCTGGGCCCAAGCGGTGGAGAGCTCCGTGCCGGACATCAACGGCGTCCCGGAACGCACCGCGGCCGAGACATCCACCGCGCACAGTCGCAGAGCCGGGTCCAACCCGTCGACCGGCGTGCGCCGCAGCGCCGCGACCTCCACCCGCAGCAGCTGGGCGTTGTCCCCGCTCGGGCAGCCCGCGACGAACAGCGCCTGACCGTCGTCGGCGAGCGCGTCGGCCTGGGCGAGCGCGGTGAGCGCGCCGTCGGTGGATCGGGTGCTGCACCAGCCGGCGGCGAAGGCGTTGAATTCGGGCAGCAAGACCGGCGGCGCGGCCGGGTCGCCGAGCAGCGCGGCACCCATCAGCACGCTGAGCACCGGGGACGTCCGCGCGAGCCTGCCCTGCTGGCCGAACAACGCACGCGCGGCCTCGGCGGGCTGGTCCCGCCACAGCTCGAACCAGCCCAGCTCGTCGAGCCGGGCCATGTCGAGCCGGTCGGAGGATTCGAGCACCTTGGCCATTGTTTCTTCGAGCAGCTTCAGCTCATCGGGATCCAGCCCGCTCATGACCGCTCCCTCGGCAGACCCAGCACCCGCTCGGCCAGGATGTTGCGCTGCACCTCGGCGGTGCCTCCGTAGATCGAGGACGCTCGCGAGTAGGCGTAGTCGTAGCGCCACTGGGTGGCGGTCGCGCTGTCGTCGAGCAGCAGCTGGTCGGTCGCCAGGTCGTGCACCGCGTCGAACAGCGCCTTCTCACCCGTGCTCAGCAGGATCTTGTCGACCGAGGACTGCGCCCCGACCGACTGCCCCGCGACCACCGAACGGAACGTCTCCCGCGTGCGCAGCTTCAACGCGTACAACGAGGTGAACACGTCACCGACCCGGGCCGACGCGGTGAGCTCGTTCTCCGCGACCAGGTCCTCCAGGCGCTTGTTCAACCAGGTCTGGCGCTGCCAGGCAAGCACCGAGCGTTCGTTCTCCAGCACACACATGGTGACCGATACGCCGCCGCCGACCTGCCCGACCGTGCGGGACTTCGGCACCAGCACGTCGTCGAAGAACACCTCGGAGAACTCCTCGTCACCGCTCATCGCGCGCAACGGCCGCACGGTGACGCCCGGCGAGTCCATGTCGACGAACAGCGCGGTCACCCCTCGGAAGCCCTCGGCCTGCTCCCCGGTGCGGGTCAACAGCACACAACGCTGGGCGTACTGGGCCCAGCTGGTCCAGATCTTCTGCCCGCTGACCCGCCAGTGCTCACCCTCGTCGACCGCCCGGGTACGCAGCGAACCGAGGTCGCTGCCCGCCTCCGGCTCGGAGAAACCCTGGCACCAGAACTCCTCGCCGGACAGCAACCTGGGGAACATCTCGGCGACCAGCTCCGGCGACCCGAACTTCAGCACGGCCGGCCCGAGAACCTCGATCATGCTGACCGCGAGCGGGAACGTGTAACCGGCGACGGTGAGCTCCTCGGCGAGCGCTCCGCGCGCCACCACGGACCCGCCAAGCCCACCGGCCGCCTCCGGCCACCCCCGTCGCAGCCAGCCGGCGTCGAACAACTGCCGTTGAAACCGACGCTGCACCGCGAACTGCGCATCCAGCTCACGAGGTAACGACCGCACCGGCTCCAGCTCGTCTCCGTGCGCGTTCAACCAGCTCCGGAACCCAGTTCGGAACTCGTCGAGCTCAGCCCGATCGACCTCTGACAGCAGCGTCACAATCGGGAGACTATAGAAGTGAGTACTATCTTACAAGTACGGCTCGGCGAAGGGCCTCCTAGGGAATGTCTGACGGATCTTGGTCGGGTTGTTCGCCGGGATGGTGTTTGTGGCTGTGCGTCGGGTTTTGTCGGATGAGGAGTGGGCGTGGTTGGAGCCGCGGCTTCCGGAGCGTGTTCCTCGACGCGGTGGACGGTGGTGTGATCATCGGCAGGTGATCGAGGCGATCGCGTGGAAGCACGGCACGGGGGACCTGGGCTCCGTTGTTCGCTGCGGCACAGGGAATGTCAACGACACCGCCGCGGCTCACGAGAAGACCGCCCGGCCGGGTTCGACAAAACCCGCTACCGCTGCCGCGACACCGTCGAACACGGCTTCTGCCAGCTCAAACACTGACGAGGATTCGCCACCCGCCACGACCGACACGCCCGCAACTACCTTGGAGCACCCCAGCTCGCAGCTCCCTGCTCATCTGGCTCACATGATCCACCAGACGCTCCCTAGAACGGGGGCGGGTCTGGGTCGGTGATGGGTTCTCCTTGGGTGGGGTAGGTGCGTCCGAGGGGGCTTTTCCAGCGGAAGTGGCCGGGTTTGGGCTGGGTGACTGTCCAGCCTCCTCGGTGTTTGAGCCCGTGATCGTGTGCGCAGGCGGGTGCCAGGTTGGTGCTGGTGGTGGGTCCGCCGTGTTGGATGTCGTGGGTGTGGTCGAGTTCGGACTGCACCGCTGATCGGCGGCAGCCTGGTGCGGTGCAGGTGCGGTCCCGAATCTGGGTGTATCGCCGCAGCGCGCTCGCTGGATGTCGCCGACCCGGCTGAGCATCCAACCTCTCTACCGGGTCCCGCTCGCGGGCTTGCCGGTATTGGGTGGCGATGTCAGCGATCACCTTCGCCCACGCCCGGGGCGGGTCTTTGGTCAGCTGGGCGAGCGTGGTGGCGGGGATCGCAAGTTCCACGATCCCGCCTTCGGCGCGGTAGCCGGGCGGGCCGGTGGTGGGTCGGCGGTGGGTGATGCCTTCGGCGATCAGATAGCCATCGGCATCGGTGACCACCCACCGCCACTGACCACTGTGTTGGCGGGCCGTGGCGCGTCGGGCGACCGATCCGAGGATCGGGCCCCAGCCCGGGAGTTCACCGGGGAGGTTGTTGAGTCCGGCGAGGGTGTCGAGCCGGGCCCGCACCTCGATCCCCGACACCCGCCCCACTTCGGCAACAGCCTCCACCGGCTCCTCAATGCCGAAGTCAATGCCAACCGACTCAAGCTCGGCCGGGTCGGCGTCGGCCGACTCGGTGTCGGCCGGTTCGCTGGTAGGACTCGGCGGTGAGGTTTCGGCCAGCAGCGCGGCGATCATCTGAGCGCGGGTGAGGTGATGGAACCTCCCATCGAGCAGGCGTAGGAAGATGTCGGCGCGTAGCTGATCGATCCGCCCGCGATGCCCCGCGCGTTTCGCATCGGCCGCCAGCTTCGCGATCCGCTCGGTCGCCGCCGCCGCTTCATCGGGTGGTAGGCCGGTGGCGGTGACCGTGGCGGTGCCCGCTGAGTCGAGGTAGCCCACCACCATCCGGTCGGCCAGGGCTTGCTCGTACTGGTCTTCGGCCCGGTCCGGCTCCACGGTGATGATCAGCTTCAGGATTCGGGCCCGCAACTGCCCGGTCGTCAACCCCGGCGCCACCGGCAACACTCGCGCGATCACCGCGGCGATCAAGTCTTCAGGCAAACCCGCGAGGTGATGGGTGAACACCATCGCCCGGTCCCGGTCGATCAGCCCCGCCACCATCGCCGCGTGCACCGCCGGCAGCTCCAGACACAGGACCTGGGCGAAATCGCACTCGGTTCGCGCCCGGTTGCGAGACAAGGTCAACGCGGCGCGTACTTCATCAGAGGCGTACTGCTCCGACCCCACCACCGAACCACGTTGCACCACCGTGGCGACCGCCGCGGTGTACAGCCCTTCGACATGCGCACGCTGCCGCCCACAGGCTTGCAGCACATCGACGACGAAGTCATCGGACACCGCGTTCATGTCCAGGGCGGACAGGACAGCACCGAGGACTGGCCCGGCGGGCATACCCGCGAGCCAGGAACCGACCGACACCCCACCCTGCATGCCATCGATCATACGTTCGAACACCGACAAAACCAGGAAATCAGCAGGTCAACCAGTCAACAAACCCCCACCAGCGGCAAACGGTCACAGCCAGAACACCGCGATCAGACCCACCCCGACCACCCACACAACGCGGCCAGAAGGGACTTCATGGGCAACCCGAGCCGCACCACAGGGCCCCCAG
>NZ_AUBB01000056.1 GCF_000429025.1 Actinospineispora spinosispora DSM 44797 | reverse complement strand
CCCCGGCCACATCCGCCTCATCCCCCACGACACGCTGACCGGCCGCGGCCCCGTCCCGGACGGCAACCGGCTCGACCCCGTCCGTCCGCGTGGTCGACGCGGCGGCGCTGTCCTCGCGCGCCGGCCGCTCGGCGGGCTCCGGCCTGACCGGAGTCTCCTGACGCCCGGCCGCATCGTCGTGGGCGGCGGTCGCCGCGGCGCGGCGGAACAGACCGGCCGAGGAGCGACGGTCCGCCGTGGCCACCTTGCGGGCCCGGTCCAGTGAGCGGAGCTCGGTCCCCCGGGTGTTCTTCGACGCCGACGCCTCGACCCGCTCGCGGGCCTCGGCGTGGGCCGCGTCGATCTCCCGCTGCGACGCTCCGCGCCGGATGCCGAGGTCGGTGTGTGCTCGCGCGACGGTGTCGCGGGCGACGTCGGCCAGCCCGCCGGGGAACCCGGCCTGCAGCTGGTCGGCGACCCTCGCGCGGCCGACCCCGGGCAGCTCGCCCTTGGCCAGCGCCACGAGCCCGGCACCTCCGCTGTACACCCACGCCTTGCGGGCGGCGGAGTTCAGCGTGGCCGCCAGGCTGGAGCCACCCCGGGCGAGCAGGGAACCCTCCGGTGCGCGCCGGGCGCCCCGCTCGGCGAGCGCGCCCGCCGTCTTCGCCAGCAGCGAGGTCGCTCCGCCGGTGACGGCCCGCGCCGGGATGCCCCACACCCGGAACGGCGCGGAGACGGCGTGCGCCGGCAGCTCCAAGGCGTGTCCGACGGCGGTGCGGGCGGCGCGTCCGACCTTGGCGGCGCCTTCCTGCAGCGCGGCGGTGCGCTCCAGGCCGCGGGCCCGCGACGCGGCGTCGGCCGGCTCCGCGACGCGGAACGACGCGGCGGCTCTGCCGCCGTCCGCGGTGGCGGCCCTCGCCGCACCCGGGCCGGGGGCGCGGGCGGTTCGCAGCGCGGCGGCGCGGTCACGGTTCACCGCCGCCTTTCCGTCGAGCCAACCGGCCTTCTTGGCCGAGGCGGTGGCCTTAGCGTCCAGCGCGGCGGCCTTCTTCAGCTGGGCGGGCGTCGCCGGGATGTGGGTGCTCTCGCCGAGTGCACCGCCCTCACCCGCGCGCAGCGCTCCGGCGTCGCGCCGGGCCAGGGCCGCCGCGCGGGCGGCCATCCCTCCCTCGGCCGCACCGCCACGGAGCAGGGACCCGACCTTGGCGAACGGGATCAGCGTCGTCGCGTCCTCCATCGCGGTGATGACCGGATGCTTGGCGTAGTCACCGGCGGCCTTCCCGAAGTCCACGACCGCGTTCGCGTTGCCCCCGATGCGGGCGGTCGCGTAGTCGAGCAGCGGCGCGCCGTATCGCTGGTAGGTGTGGACGACCGGGTCGATGACCATCTGCTGGATGTCCTTGCCCAGCGGCATGACCCGGTCGCGGGCCTGCTGCGGGGTCTCGTCGGGCAGGGGCTTCGGGTCGCCGAAGTTCCCGGAGGCCATCTCGTTGTAGGTCTGGTCGGAGAGCAGGTCCGTGCCGAGCTTGACGCCCAGCTCCGGGATGCTGGCGAGGACGTCCATGCCCTCGTCGTGCAGCACCGCCTGCTTGCCGGGGCTGTACAGGCTGGGGAGCTGGGGAAGGTTGTTCTCCATCCAGTCCTCGGTGACCCGCAGCGCGCCGCCGGCGTCCTGCGCCCGCTTCATCATCCAGCTGGGCTGGTTGTCGGCGAAGAGCGTGTCGAGCTCGGCCTGCTGGTCGGCGGGCAGCGCGTCCCGAATCGCCTCGAAGTCTTCGGGCATCTCACCCGACCAGCTGTTGGTGTCGGCGAACCACTGTTGCAGGGCCTGCCTGCGTTCGTAGCCCGACGCGTCCGCGCCCGCGGCCAGGTCGACGACCTGCCGGGCGGTCGGCATGCCCTGGCTCGCCAGGTCGAACAGGGTGTTGGGCTCCGCGTCGGCCAGCATGTCGGCGACCGGGCCCTTCTTGGTGGCGAGCCCCCGGTAGAAGGACTCGGTCTTGTCGAAGTCGCCGCCCTTGCGCAGGTAGTCGGCGGCGTCCGCGCCGCCGGCCATGCCGACCAGCCTCGCGCGGTCATCGGCCGAGCCGTTGGCCAGGTCGTTGAACCACTTGCCGTGCTCGCCCTGGGTGGCCAGGTAGCTGGGCAGGTTCGACTTGGCCCGCATGGCCAGCGCCGTGTCCGGGCCGCCCTGGTAGGAGGGCGCCCAGTCCTTCAGTGCACCTGGTTCCGCGCTGACGACGGAGAACGCCGTGTCCATCCGCTTCTGGACGTCCGGGTTGTCGGGGTCCTTACCGAACGCGTCGACCGCCGCGTCGACCTCGGAGGTGTTCCAGGCGTGCTCCGCGTGCACGGTGGTCTGGTCGCCGCCGACCAGCGCCTTCTTCGCGCCGACGTACGAGTCGTGGGTGCGGTCACCGATGGCGTTCGTCGTGGTGACCTGGGCGCGGCTGGTGAACCCGGTGCCGCCGGTGATCGCCTTGTTGGCGGCGTTCTCGGTGGGCTTGCCGTAGGCGTCGATCGCGTCGTTGAGCGCGTCCTGGTAGTCGGCGGCGTCGCTCTGCATGGTCTGCGCCGCGGTCAGGTTGTCCGCGGCGGCGTTGCCGTCGGTGCCGCCGCCGTCCCAGTAGCCGATGGTGGTGTCGCTCATGTCCATCTGCCCGGGCAGGTCCGGCTGCCGGCCGGCAGGTCCAGGGGTGGCCTTCTCGCCGGGGCGCTGCGCGGCGGCCTGGTCGGCGGCGGCCTTGTCCTTGGCCTGCTTCGCCTGTGCGGCGGTCTGGCGGACCGTCACCAGTCCGTCGGCATAGTCGGGGCCGTCGGCACCTCGGTTCCCGGTGCCGAACCCGTCGGGGCTCAGCGCGCTCTGGTCGGGCAGCCCGTTCGGCCCGACGGGCGCGCCCGGCACGGTGCCGCCGAAGTTCGAGCCGCGCAGCGCGCCGTTCGACGCGAACACCGGCCCGCCCGGGGTCCGGTTGCCCGGCGCGATCGGCTCGGGGGCCGTGGGCAGCGCGGCGTTGCGGCGGACCTTGTTCTCACTGGTCGTCACCGCGCCCGCGGCGTTGGTTCTGGTCTGCTGGTCTGTGGTGTCCTGCCCCACGAGCACCGACCCGTCGGGGTAGGTGATGGTGGTGAGCGTTCCGGTCGTGTGGGTGGTCGCGCTACCACCCTGTTTGGTCGGGTCCTTCGAGTCCTTGACCAGCGGCAGCGGCAGGACGGTCGTCGTGTCCACCGGTTCGGTCTTCGAGGTTCCGGTCACGCCCGGCAGCTGTGCGCCGGCCATGATCTTGCCCGCGACGGTGGTCGGCGCGGTGTTGATGTCCGGTGCCGTCGGTTTCTGGACGAGCCTCGAGTCGGGCTCGGCAGCACCCGGCGCCGGGGTGGTGCGTTGCGGTGCGCCCGGCTGGGGCAGCGGGGCGGGGTCTGCGGCCGTCGGGGGTCCGCGCGGCGCGGCCGCCGAACTGGACGGATCGAGCAGGATCGAGGCGGGGTCACCGACCGGCCTCGGCTGCGGCCGACCGGTCAGCAACGGTTCCAGGGTGTCCATGACCCCGGAGTCGCCGCCGGCACCAGCGGCACCGGCGGTACCGCCGCCGCTGGCGCTGCTCGGGCCGCTGGGCCCGTTGCCGCCCACGGGTACCGGCACCGCACCGGGCATCAGGCCTGGCGCCGCCGGTGTGCTCCCGTCGCCGTTCCCGCCGCTGCCCACGGTGTCCTGAGGCTGGACGAGACCGGTCAGCAGGGCGTCGACCGAAGACGGGTCGGAGTTCGTGACCGTGGGCTTCACCGGTCCCCCCGCGACATCGGGGGCGACTCCGTCGCTCATCCGCTGGGGTGCGCCGCCCGGAACCGGTGCGCCCGTCTGTCCCTGATCGGCCGGGGCGCCGTTGCGAGGTGTCACGGCCACGGCCGGAACGGCCTCGCCGGGATCGGCCACCTGACCGGACTTCGGATCCTTGCTCACCGCCGGAACAACAGCGCCCGGTGTCTGAGGCGCGGCCGGCTCCGGGGTCCGCGCACCCGCCGGCTGTACCGCACCGGGAGCCTGCTTCGGATCCGTGGCCACCGCGGGGGTGGCCGGCGCGTCGTTATTGGGCCCCGTCCCGGCGGGCTGCGCCGGTGTCCTGGCGGAGTCCGTGGGATCCTTGGCCACCGCAGGAGTGGCCGGTGCATCCTTCGCCGGCCCCGCCGGCGGTACCGGGGCCGCGGCGGCATCCTTCTGATCCTTGGCCGCCGCCGGAGCGGCGGTCGGTGCGGCGGGCGCACCCGGCTCCGCCTTCTTCGGTCCCGTATCCGGCGCGGTACCGGCGTTCGCCTGGGCAGCCTGGGGCTGCTGCGGCGGAGCGGCCTTACCGGCGTTGGGGTCCGTACTCGGCGCTGCCTTCTCCGGTGCTTTCGGCGCGGCCGCGGCCCCGTTGTCCGGGGCGGCGGTCGGCTTGTCCTTCGGAGCACTGGCCGGTGCCGGGTCGGCCCCGCCACCGTTGGAAGGGGCGGCCTCCTTCTTCGCCCCGGCCGGAGCTCCCGCCACAGCGTCGCCACTGCCACCGCCCGCGTTCGGACCGGCGCCCGCGACGTCCGCGACCAGATCGATCGACGCGGTGGTCACGGCCGGCTTGTCCGAGGCTGATGCGGAGAGCAACCACACCAACGCGGAGCCTACGACCAACACCGAGGTGAACCCGATCCGGCCGAACAGCCGAACCAGCGGCGCCCGGAGCGACCCTGGCGAGGAAAGCGGCACGCCGACGGCCGACAGCGCGCGAACGCACCGCCGAACAGCCGAAGCCACCACGATCATCACCGGACACTCCGAGACGGAGGAGGTCAGCCCGCATCACGGGCACAACCAAGGGATGCAGGAACCATGCCTGAACTCGGGTGGTGTCACGGCCAGGGCTCCGAGGCCGCCAGCTCCGCGCACACACCCGATCGACTGTGCTCGTCGCGGTCACCACACACGAGAAAGCACTGGCCCCAAGCGCCGAGCACTCAGGTCCGGTCGATCAGAACACACACCGCGAGGTATGTGTCGGCGCAACTTTACATGAGCATCCCGGACACGCCAATACCCGCACATCCGAGACGTTGCCCAGCAGCCGCGGATCGATCGCCCGATCCGGTCACGAATCCGCGTCAGCATCCCGGTGGCCGCGGCACCGACCTGTGTGGCCGCTACCAGCGACTATCGGCGGCAGCCACGCGCGGATGGCCGTGGCCGGCCTCGTTCGCGATCGCACACGGACCGTTGACGGCGACAGAGACGCTCGGTTACGTTCCTCGCCGCGAGCATGAACGTCTCGGTGTGAACACGTCCACCGACACGGGACGGCCCGCAACGTGAGGTCTCGGTGTGAATCCGACCGCGGAGACCAGGTGTGTTCCCTCCCTGGCTTAACTTCCTGCGCTCGATTCGCACCGTTTCCGATGGTCACCCTCCCCGGACGTTACCGACGTCCAGGTCGAGGCAGCCGCCGGTTCCGGTTGCGCGTCGGGTGCACCGCATCCGAAACGGCTGAGACCCATGGACATGTGCGCCCGCTTCATCACCGACGGCATCCGCGACGCTCTCACCCACTACCACCGCGACGACCTCCCGCTGCACCGGTTGTCCTGGGAGCTGCACACCCGCATCGACACCCTCGTGCCCCACGCCCCGTCGGTGTGGGTCGACCAGCTGCGCGACCTCCAGCGCCGCATCGCCGCGCTCGCCACCGCCGAGACGCCCGCGCTCACCGAGTCCGAGCACCACACCCTCGACGAGTCCCTGACCCTGCTCGCCGACGTACTGAACCTCGCCAACAACTGAACCAGCACCACCCGACCGACCGGCGTGGCTGCCGGAACGGAGAGGGCGCGAACTCCACCCGCTCTCTCCCGCGGCCACACGGCCACCGCACGACCGCCGCGGCCACGGGCACGAACCCCACCTGCCCGGCCGCGGCCACAATGGCCACATTGGCCACCCCGAGCGGCCATCGGTGGCCATGGCCACCGATGGCCACGGCCTCAGCAACGGCCACTTGTTCGGGTGGCAACAACGGCCATCTCCGGCCACTGCCCGACAGCCATCGATGGCCACGAACCCCTCGGCCGCCAAGAATCGCGGCCCGGCGAACCAGCCGTACCCAGCGGTACGACCGCCTGCAACAAATGAGACGGGTTGTGTCGGAGGGACGGTCGGGTACAGTCAACGTCGAGCCGGTTTACCGACTGTGTGCCCTGAGCGCCTTGAGCCTTGGGTCGACGTGTTCCTTCGCGTGACGTGACCGTGAAGAACAGCAGAACGGTACGGCTGTCGTTGGGTTGTCTCTTCTGGCTGGCTTTGTAGCCCCGGTGGGTCGTCGGTCCCAGCGAATTTTCCAAGATCAACCCAGGTCAGTCTCGATCCTCCGCGGGGTCTTCTCCGCGTTCGGAGTCTGTGGTGACGACGTCGGTGCCGGTGGTTGCTCGGGGACGCGTGCGCGCGTTCCCGAAAGCCGTCGTGCCTCGACACAGTTCGCTGGCGCTGGTGTCGCTCGCCGCACCTGCAGCTCGGTGGTTGTTGCGACTCGGTCCGGTATCGGTGTTGGTAGCTGTGTCCGGTCTGGTGTGGCTGGCCGGTGTGCTGGCTTCCTCGCCGGGCCCATCGCCGGCGCCGGTTGCATCGACGGTGTCGCTGGTGGTTCACGCGGTGCCCGCCGTGGACCCGGGTGGAGCTCCAGGAGGGTCGTCGGGCTCCTCTCCCGGCGACTCGGTCGGCGGCAGCCCGGGCGGCAGCAAACCGAGTGACTCATCAGGTGGCGGCTCGGGTTCCTCCGGCGGCTCGAGCAGTGGGAGCAGCGCCGGCGCAAGCCCGGCCGGTAGCTCCGAGGGTGGTTCGGATGCGGCCCAGGCCGCGGCCGGACACACCCCGGCGGAGTCGAACAACAACTCCGCCGCCGCCGCAAGCTCCACCCCCGACCAGACCGCGACCCCCTCGGCCGCGGTCGACAAGCCGGCCAACACCACAACCAACGCGGCGGCCGCCACAGGTCCTGATGCCCAGGCCGTGTCGGGCAATCCCGTGCCGCCCACGCAACCAGCCACAGCCACTACCTCGACCACCGGGTCGGATCAGACGGCCACACAGCCCGCGCTCGTGCGGAACAATCCGGCAACCCCGACAGCCACCACGGCTGCAACGACCACCACGGCGGTGACCGACCAGCAGCCTGGGCCGATGAGCCCGCTGCGCCGGCCCGACGCGAACGGCGACTCGACGGCGACCGGAACTGACCCGCTGCTGCCCACTACCGGGTTGCTGCCTCACCGTTCGGATAACGCGGCGAGCACCGCGTCCTCGTCATGTGTGGGAGCCGGGCAGGGATGCTCGGGCCGCGCACCGGTGCTGTTCCCGACGCTGGTCTCCGACCAGCGCGGCGGTACACCGCCTGAGGTGCCAGGTCAGCTACCCACACCGATACCGGGGCCGGCGAGCAACAACTCCGGCGGCCCGACCAGCGCCGGTAACACCGGCAGCGGTGCGGGCGCGAATGGGTCGCACGACGCGGTGACCGACCCTATGGGTCCCTTCGCGCCTAAGCCTGGCCAGACCAGCGCGGCGCAGGGTGCCGGGTCGACCGTTCTGACCGGCACTGGCTCTGTCTCCAACCGCGGACCCCCGATCCCGGCCGTCCTCCCGCTCAGTGACAAAGACCCTCGCGCGATCCTGCTCGCCCCGCACGGCGTCGTCCCCGGCACTCCCAACAACGTCGGCGCGGCATCCCCCACAACCAGCGAAGCCGGCGACAAGCTCTACCTGAACAACCTCGCCAGCCAGCCCGGAACCGTCGGTGACCGCCTGCGGTCCATGACACCGCAACAGCGCCAGGACATGGCTGTCCCGAACACCGCCGCCGACGTCATCACCCTTGCCACTGGTAAGCCACCGGCGCCCAATGACACTCGAGAGGGTTTCGAACGCCAAGAAGCGTTCAAGAAGTGGATCGCCAACTCGGCCACACCGCCTGAGGACTTCACCTCGCTGGCCAGCAACTTGCCCGAGGGCGAGCGCGCGAAGCTGCAGGAGATGTTCCAGGCCGTCAAGCCGGGGCAGCCTGGCGGCGGAACCAGCTACTACGGCCAGAAGACCCAAGGCACCCTCTCCCAGGCCAACGACTGGCTGAGCAAGCAGCTCGGCACGCCCACGTACGCCCCGGACGACACCAGCTGGCCGGCCACGATCACCCGCAGCGCCGACAACGTCATCGACCACGCCGCGTCAGGCACCACTCAGTTCCTCGACGACCTGGCCAAGGAAGCCAACCCCGACGGCGGCGCCGGCGCGCTCAAGGGCGAGACCGCGGCTCAGGCTGAGCAACGGTTGCATCCCGGTAAGGCCGACCTGCGCGGCATACGCGACACCTACGCCGACGATCTCGTCCACCGCAACATCGGCACGAACTTCCGCAAGGATCCCGTCGGTACCGCTCTGCGCTACACCCCGTTTGTGCCGTTCGTAGGCAAGATCGGCGGAAAAATCGGTGGCAAGATCGCCGACAGCAACCTCGCCGAACAAGCCACCAACGGGCTGAGGAACACCGGCGACCGTGTCGGCCAAGACATCGAGTCCTGCATCAACGCTTGCACCAGAAACGGCGGCAACCCCGCCGCCACGGCAGGTAGATCGACACCCGAGCCCACGAGCGGACCGCGCGCTACAGCCCCGAATCGGTTGTCGGCCCTCGGACAGATGCGTCACGACGAGCACAGCGGCGAGGACGCGGCTGGGCTGTCTCGCGCCGAGCAAGCGATGCGTGACGGCGACAACGCCATCGCCGAGTCGGCCAAAGTCCCCAATACCACGCCGCGGTTCCTGGAACCCCGGGCCGATCAACCCGACCGATCAGACCTCGACCTGCGACCGTTCCGCCATGATGGCAACCCTGGGCCCGCTCTGTTCATCGAGCCCAGCGCTCGCAATGTGCTCCCCGTTAGCAAAAGGCCGGCGCACCTACTCCGTCAAGACCACAACTTCCACGAGTTCTTCAACTACAAGGGAGAGCTCAAGTCTCACCTTGACGAGTCAGGAAATCTCTACCCCGCGAACCCGAACGGAACGACAACGATCATTCAGCACATCACTGGGAAGGAAGGAAAGAGCGACAGTCCGTACACTTCCTGGAGTGGACCCGAGAGCTCTCCCAAGGACTTTGGTGGGAACCGAATCTCTCTCGACCGAACGAAGGTAGAAAATGATATCGCCAGTGGTCTTCTGCCGAGGGTGGAGGTCGTGTCTCCCGAGAAGATTCAAGAGCTGATACGGCAAGATGCGAACCGTATCGCAGGCCAAGAGGTGAACATCGACCTACCCCCACGATTGGCCGACGATGAAATCAAGAGTGCCGCGCAACGACTGGCGCGGTCGCTCCCTGGCCTCAACGCGACCCAGGCAGCACAAGTCATGCAGCGTGCCAGAGATTTGGCCAACACCCGCCGTGACAATGAGTGGCTCACTAAGGGTATTATCCCTAAGGAGTACATTAAAGGCCCTCACTCAAAGTGACAGAACGAGGATCTAGCGCATGGCACGTTACGTCGAGCCGCTTTCCACGGACTTTGATGGGAGTCCCACAACTGATTTCGACGACCTAGTCCTCAACGGACTCAGCGATCCTCGTCACTTGGATCGTGTACCTGCGCTGACCAGGATCGTTCGGGACGACACGGCCACACCCCGTCACCGGTTCCAAGCCTGCATCGCCTTGACAACCTGGGCGGAGCGAGCTGGCTACCTCGCGGTTCAAAGTGTAGCCACGGATCCCTACGAAGTCCCGTGGCGCGACGTGCAACTAGATCGATTCTTTTCAGTAGACAACACATTCGGGTTTCTCGCTTCCGCGGTTGACACGAGCTCGTGGATTGTCGACAGCAAAGGCACCCGAGTTGAACGAGGTATGGCGCTGCGCGCTCTGATAAATATCGCCGATAAAGTAAATTTTGACAGCAAGCTCACCTACGCTCTAGACCCACTGGCTTACAATCATTTAACCGATGATGTCGCCGCCACCGTGCGACGAGGCATCGACATGCTAGCCGGTGGACATATTCCCCAGTTCGACCTGCCCACACAGCTTATCGATCTGACTGTGTCGCTAATACGCCACGACGAAGACCTGGCCGTTAGCCTGGCCACCGAACTAGTGCAGTTTGCTCCGTCTCCACGTCTACTAGCTCACGCCGTCCGGATCGTAGAAGTAGGCAGGACTGCGGCAAGCCAGACGTTCAGCGAGTACCTGACCATGGTCGGCAACGACGACACACGACAGCGAATCGCCACGGCGCTTTCCGTGCGGAACAAACTTATGTGATCACTAGCTAGCCCGGAATCATCGTAGCGGCTGGGACTACAGGTGCCCCCGAAAGTGGAACGTGCCTCGCAACCAGGAAGGGCAGGGGCTAGATCATGATCACCCCGGGCCTCGGCTGACCAGAGGGGAAATGCAACTATGGCAACCCAGGGCCCAAGTAGCCGCGTGTACGAATACACATTTTGGGAACTCGACGAAGTCGGGCAACACGCTATATTCGCGATTGACGGCCGCGACTACGAATCTAACCAAATCGCCTACGCACGGGTACTCGAAGCATCGGACGAATGTGACAGTTTAGGAGTTCGTCTGGCCGAGTTCGAGATGACCGAGCAGACGGCAACCGCGCCCCGCTCGCCACTGCCCACATGGCAGGAGTACCGCGCAACGCTAGTCAAAAACAGGACCGAAGACGATCTTCTCTGAGTCGACACCCTGACGACCCTCGACCAGCCGAGTGCGCTGAGTTGTTCTGGCGCTGCATCCACATCAGAAGACCGTCGCACGGATCCGTGCCGAGGCGACGCTGTCGGTGCGCTGGGTCGGCAAGCGAGTTCGGCAAGCTGGTCGACCGCTACACCACGGCGCCCGCTTGTCCTGGAAGCCGCTGAAAAGACAGGACATCGATAATTTCAACCGCATCTACCAAGGCCACCTCCCTGGTGAGGACGGGACTCCCGGAGAGCCGCTGGTGCGGTTCCGACCGGGCGCGTCACCCGCGCTGGTCGACGGACTAGGGAAGCCATGGATACCACCAGCACCGAAGCGCTAGCCCGGTTCCGGGCGCAACGCGATCAGCTACTGGCCGCCGGCAATCGAGCCGAAGAGCGCGCCGCGGAGCTGGATGTCGCCGAGGATTGCGTCGTCCCCGAAGCCGAAGAGCACTACAACACCCTGGACACCGCGATGCAGCGGTATCAGGAGTTGTTGCCAGAGCTACCGATCTCACGGTGTCCGTTCACCGACGAGGTGTTGACCTGGGCCATCGACACCGTGGACCTGGACGGGTGGTTCTGGGACCGGGACAATCCAGTGCGCCGGTTCACCGGGGCCGTCCCACCGCACTTTCTGGCGCTCGGTGGATCGATGCGCGTGCACACCCCACTCACCTGGGCCCCGTTCCTCACCGTGCCCGGACCCGGAGCACCCGCCGTGGTGCCCGAGATTCTGGATGACCCCGACGTTGTCGCGGTCATCTCCCAGCTTTCGATCGGTCCCCATACCGGCTGGCCGGTCACCTACTGGGCCCCCGCGGCGGAGAGCTGCGGAAACTGGTCAACGACTGGGGCAGCAACCACTACAACCGCTACCTCGAGAACGGCCGACCCGATGGGTGGGACGAATCGTTCACCACGGCCCGCTACTACGACTTCGACCTCGAACCCTGGCTGACCAAAGGGAAGCTCCGCTGGATCGACCCCGACGACACCACCCTCACCCCGCGGATCGGGCCCCGCAGCTGCCCCTACCTCAACGTGCCCGGTGAACACCTCATCGCCCGCGTCCGCAAAGGCAAACTCTGGTACGGCTGACAACCGACGGATGGATCGAGGGGCCGCATGGGTGAGTCACGGGATCCGCACGAGGAAGACCCGATCGCCGACCGGTCGGCGACGGTCGAGTTCGCGGAACGAAGCGACGGCCTTCAGGACAGGACAGACCGGGTCCACGCGGCAGGCACGCCCCCTGTCCCCGGCGCGCCGACGCACAGCTTCGTGATCATCGATACGGACATCGGCGGCGATGCCGATGACGCTCTCGCGGTGACCGCCGCCGCGCTGTCGCTGCCGGAGCTGGCTCTGGTCATCACCTGCGACGAACTGGCCGGGCAACGCGCCCGGTTCGCCCGCCACCTGCTCGATCTGCTCGGCCGCCCAGACGTTCCCGTCATCGCCGGAGCGGACCTGGGGAACACGAGGTACTTCTGCGTCGAAGACCTCGTGCCCGACGAGATCCCGGATCAGCCGACCGACCTCACCCAGACCGTTGCACGGATCTGTGCCGAGGCGACGCTCCCGGTGCGCTGGGTCGGCATGGGGCCGATGAGCAACCTCGCCCAGCTCCTGCGCGACAGCCCCGAGCTGGTCCGCAAGCTCGAGGTCACGCAGATGGGCGGAGCCCTGAACTATCGGGACCCCACCCGCGCCGAGCACAACTTCCGCCTCGACCCCGACGCCGCCCGCCAGGCCATGACCACCGTCTTTGAGCCACAGCTGGTCACCTCGGACGTCACGTTCACCGAGGAGCTCGCCATCGACGCGGACTCGCCGCTCTACCGGGCCCTCGCTGCCCCGGACGCACCCCCATGGGCTGTCCTGCTGCGCACCCACCTGGACCGATGGTTCGACCGGTTCCACCGCTCGACCATCCAGCACGACGCATTGACCCTGTCCGCCGCGATGGAACTGCCCTTCGTCGGACTCACCCGGACACTGATCTCGCTCGACACCGACGCGCGCACGCGCGCCGACCCGGACGGCACAATCGTCTGGATGAGCGCACGAGCCAGCTACACGGCCTTCCTGAACTGGCTCACCACGACGATCACCGGCTCGGATCGCGGACGGGAGCTGGTCGAGTCGGCGGATCGGGTCGCACTTCGAGTCGGCGACGTGTTCTCCGTGCCCATCGACGACACCCTGGTCGGTGTGGGTCAGATCGTGGCGTCCACGGAGAACGACGACGCCCAGTACCTGGCGATCTTCGACTCGGTGGCGGCTGACCCGTCGTCGATCGACGTCGGCGACGCGCTCAGCCGACGACTGATCTTCCTGGCGGAGTCCCACGTCGAGCCTCTCCGTGAGGGCCGGTGGACGGTGGTGGGTCACCGGCCCGTGGCGGAGAGCATGCCGCTGCCTGCCTGGGCGGAAAGTCACGGGCCCCACGATCTGGTCGACGTGGTGGACTATTCCGGTCGGCACCGGCGGCCCGCCACGGAGTCCGAGGCAGAACTACTGAGTGGTCGAACGACCTACTCCGCGTCCTCATTCGAGAGTGCACTACAAGTGCGGCATGGCCTGGAACCGTGGTCAGACTTCTACGCCGACATGATGCCCGACGAAGAGCGGACCACCCGGCGGTTGTTCGGGACTTCCTTCGCCCCGGTCGCCGGCACGGAAATCGTGTTCGACGATTCGCCACCCGGCCATCACGTCTGGGCCTACTTCACCCTGACCGGGCAGTTCGGAACCGAAGCCGAACGCGACCTGATCTTCGCGGCCAAGGACCGCGCCGACGAGCTGGCCAGGTCGGCTGGGGTCGGCGACGCCGACGGCTACGAGTTCGGTGAAGGGACAGCGATCCTGTTCCTCTACGGACCCGACGCGGAGGCCCTGTACGCGGCGGTGGAACCCGCCCTGCGCCAGGTGCCGCTGCGGCCGGCGCGAGTCGAGCTCAGCCACGGTGACGGATCGCCCAGAACCACAGTCACGTTGTAGGCGTTCTCCGCGGCAGCCGGCGCAACCTACCTCAGGCGCGCTCACCTGCCAGCACAACCATCCCTTCGGTCACTTGTCCTGGCGCGGCCGGTCACCCCCTCCCTAGCCTTGGTCAGCACCCTGACCTCGGCAAAGGAGCAGCCACAGATGCTGTCGCTCGTCTACATTCCAGGCGCCCCGATCGTCGTCGAGCTCGGTGGGGCCGTGGACGACTCCACCTCTGCGGTACGCAGGAGCCGGCTGAAGACGCAGCGGCCGACCCGCCGGCACTGGGCCGAACGCGAGCTGACACCGGAGGGTCTGCCGATCTCGAGCTGATCCGGAGGCCGCAGCTGATGGCGCTCTACATCGAAGCTCCCGACAGGTACGTCCCGGCGCCGGGCCACGGCCCCTCGGTGTTCCTGGCCGGCGGGATCAGCGCCTGCCCGGACTGGCAGTCCGAGGTGGTCGCCGACCTCACCGAAGAACACGTCACGCTGCTGAACCCCCGCCGGGCGTCGTTCGACCTCAGCGACACCTCGGCGGCCGAAGAGCAGATCGCCTGGGAGGTGACGCACCGCCGCCACCCCGCTCTCGCGGCGATGCTGTTCTGGTTCCCCGCCTGCGACCCGGCGATCACGGTCCAGCCGATCACGCTGCTCGAGCTCGGCGAAGCGCTGGCCCGGCCCGGCCTCGCGCTGTGCGTCGGTGCCGATCCGGGCTATCCGCGGCGTGACGATGTCGTGCTCCAGTGCCGCTACACCCGCCCGGACGTCACGGTGTCGTCGAACCTCACGGACACCGTCGCCGCGCTACGCGAGCTGCTGGAGCTCCCCGGATAACTCTCGTGGATCGTCGTCCCGAGTTGTCGGAACACCGACCCGCTCTTAGCATCGCCGCGACAGGATCCGCGTAGTTACGTGTCGTGGCGACTGGTTGCCGCTCGGCGTGGACGGGCTCCGCGGGTCGGCGGTACGCACGGGCCGGACCGGCCCCGAACTCGTGGATGCGGGAGTCCACCATGCTCGTGACCTCTGTGCGGGGGCGGCGCTCATGAGCGAGCGGGGCGACGCCACGGTGTGCCAGCTCGACGGCTGCACCAACATGGTCGAGCAGGCCGAACGGGGCGAGGAGCGTCGGTACTGCTGCGTCTCGCATCGCAAGACCGCGCGGCGGCGGCGCAAGGGCCAGCACGCCAAGGCCGCCGCTCGCCCCGACGCCGATCCTCCTGTCACCGCCGCCCCGAGCCCGCGCACGGACCCACCGGACTCACCCGGGCCGGTGAACGCCCCGACTCGCTGTGCTGAGGCGCCCGACTCGCTGTGCTCAGACGCCCGACTCGCGGAAGGGGCAGGCACCGATGCCGCGCGAGTCGAGGACACGCCGCGGGCCTTGGTGCCGCAGCCGAGGTCGCGCTGGCTCGGCCGTCCCCTGAAGTCCTACGCGGCGCGCGGGCGCGGCAAGGCCCGCGCTCGGTACTCGCCGCCGCCGCTCCCGACGCAGCCGGACTGGCTGAAGCCCGCCGATCCGCCGGACGACCCGGACCCGGCAACCTTTACCGCGAGGACACTCGCCCAGTGGTGGGGCTCGGCGAAGGCCGAGGTCGCGGAGCATCTGGCTCGCCGACGGGCAGCCGCCCGGCAGCGGAAGACCGAGGCCGCGATCGCACACAAGGACGCCGAGGCGGTCCCGCCCGGCACCGAGGTTCTCGGTGAGGCGACGACGTCTCGGCGCACCGGGCAGCCCGAACGCTAGGCCTTGGGGCCGTAGGACACCGATTCGAGCAGGGCGAATGAATAAATTTGCGACTCCGGGGTGTTCTACTTCGAGTTAGCTAGATATTATCGTAACCAGCGCCTTTTACATCGCCTTACGTAGTGATTCACAATTTCAGGTCAGAACTTTTGCCACTCAGAAAATTGCCGAAACTGCCATGACGCTGAGTAGGCAAGAAAGTCACGGAATTATACGAGTGGGTGATCTATAAGCCGTGGACTCGTCTCGGAATCTCCGCATACTGGGCTCGGCCGGGTAGCAACCGAGGGGGCCCGGGAATCAGGAAGAGGGACTTGATAAAGATGATGAATTCCGGACGACGTCGTGTTGTTGCCGCCGCGCTGGCGACAGTGAGCGCTTCGGCACTCGTCATGCTCGCGGGGTCGGGCACCGCGCTGGCCGCTACACCGTCGACCGGCACGGCGATCATGGCTGGTTCGCCGACCGGTGACTACAGCGACGGCTACGCCGAAGGACATCAGAAGGGTCACGAGCAGGGCGTCGGGGACGCCAAGGACAACTGCAAGGAAGACCACCCCAACGCCCCGCAGAGCCGCGCCGCCCTGTCGGACGAGTTCTACAAGGGCTTCCAGGAGGGCTACCGGGACGGGTTCAAGGAGGCGTACAAGCGCACCTACGACGAGGTCTGCGGTAAGAAGAAGTAAGACCCGAAGGGAATCGAGCCGGGCTCACCAGTGGCCCGGCTCGATTCCCGAGGGACGGTAATCATCTGTCGGCATTGACCCCGCTGTCGAGTTGAGCTTCGATCTCCTCGTCGGACATGGAGCGAATCTCCAGTACCAGTGCGGCGACCTCGTCGATCTCGTCGGGATCGTGGGCCTGGCGAATCCGCTCGGCGAAACCGGCGACCGTCGGGGATTGGAAGAGCGCGCGCAGGGTGACACCGTCGGTGTTCAGCTCCTCCTGCAGCCGGGCCACGACCCGCCCGGCGAGCAGCGAGTCGCCGCCCGAGGCGACGAACTCGTCGGTCACCCCGATCCGGTCGAGGCCCAGTACCTCGGCCCATACCCCGGCCACCACCCGCTCCAGGTCGGTACGCGGCTCGACCGACTCCGGTTCGGTGGTCCGCTCGGCGACCAGCGCGGCGACGGCGGCGCGGTCGGGCTCGCCGGACGTGCTCGTGGGCAGCTCGGGCAGCACGACGATCCTGGACGGGACCAGGTGCGCGGGCACTGTACGGAGCAGGCCGGCGCGGATCGTCGCGGCGTCGGCCTCGGCATCGGTCACCACCGCCGCGACCAGTGTCCCGTCCTGGGGCACCGCCACGACGTCCCGGACCCGGACGTCGGTCCGCACCGCCTCCTCGACCTCGACCGCGCCCACCGGCACCCCGTCGCGCCGGATCCGGAGGCTGTTGTCGCCGAGCAGCTCCACACCGCCCGTGCCGTCCGCGCGGGCCCAGGTCTCGGCCCGCTCACCGGAAGCCGCGCGCAGGATGCCGGGGACGTGGTCGGGCCGGTCCCGGTCCAGGTGGTCCACCACCCGCACCGACAGGCCCTCGTACGTCCGGGACAGCGGCTCGATGACCTCGACCGGAGTCGACCACGCGTCGGGGTCGTCGATGATGCGGTCGAGCAGACCGAGGAACGCGGTGAACATGGCGTCGAGCACGCCGGGGACGAATGCGTCCTCGCGGCAGTCCCAGTTGACCATCATCCCGCCGCCGAGCTCGGTCAGCTGCGCGTCGAGCAGAACCTGCGGACCCTGGGAGATGATCCACACCGGCTCACCGAAGTGCGCGGTGACCTCGGGTGCGAACAGCTCACCCAGGTTGAGCGCGCTGGTGAACACGACCGGCGCGAGCACCTGCTCGCCCCGGCGCCTGCTCAGGTCGCGCAGGACCTCCAGCCCGGAGTAGGCGCCGTGCGCCGCGTCGGCGTGCATGCGTCGCTGCACCTGTCGCGCCCGTTCGACGAACGGGACGCGGTCACGCAGGTCGACCTCCAGCATGACCGAGCTGGAGAAGTCCCCGACCACCCGGTCGATGTCGGGATGGGTGCTGGGCCGGTCGAACATCGGAACGTTGAGCAGGAACCGCTCCGCGGTGCTCCACGCACCGATGACCTCGGCGAACACCGTCGCCACGGTCATCGCAGTGGTGACACCGTGGCGGCGACCGGCGGCGACGAGCGCGGCAACCCGGTCCGGGCCCAGGTGCACGTGGCGGCGCGCGACCCTCGGCAGGGTGCTGGGCGCTCGGAGTGCCTCGGGCAGCACCGGCGCGCCGGGCAACGTGAGCAGTCGCCGCTGCCAGGCGGCCGCCGCGCGATGCGCGTCCTCCGTGCGGCGCGGGTCGACGGTCGTGAGGTGGTCGCGGTACCGGATGCCCGGCTCGGACAGCGGCCGCTGCGGGTGCAGGACCAGTGCGGTCAGGTCGGCGAGCAGGATCCGATAGCTCACCGCGTCCGCCGCCACCATGTCGACGTCGACGTGCAGCCTGCTCGCCCCGCCGGGCAGCAGGGTCAGTGCCAACGCCAGTACCTCGCCGCGTTCGATGTCGAGCATCTGGTGGGAGAACTCGTCACGCACCCTCATCAGGTGCGCCTCGATCTCGGCGGGGCCGCTGTCGCGCAGGTCGTGGACGACCAGCAACGCCGCGCCGGCGGGCAGTACGACCTGCCTGCCGTCCGGGGTGATGCGCGAGCGCAGCGTCTCGTGCCGCTCGACCAGCCGGTCCAGCGCCCGGCGCAACGACTCCGGGTCGACCGGCCCGTCGCCGCCCGGTGCCCGGTCGAACTCCGTGTAGAGGTGCGCCGCGACCCCGCCGAGCCGCTGGCCGGGAGTGCGGCCCGCCCAGTAGGCGTGCTGCATCACTCCCAGCGGACAGGACGCGGGCTCCTCGGCGGGGGTCGTCGGCGTCGCGGCCGGTGCGACGGCAGTCGCGGTGCCCTCGGTGAGCACCGCGATCCACGCTCGGAGGGTCGGCACCTGGGACAGCTCGGCGAAGTCGACCGTGCACCCCGCGGCGCGCCACTGGCCGAGCAGACGCATGAGGCCGATGGAGTCCAGCCCGGCTTCGAACAGGTTCTCGTCCTGGTCGACCTCGTCGGGCTCGTCGCCGAGGACCTCGGCGACGGCGGCTCGCACCTGCCCGGGACTCACGCTGTGCTCACTCATGCTCCGGTTCGACCTCCAGGGTCCGTCGATCGTGAGACGAGACGACGGCGCAGCAACGCGCGCCTGCGGGCGGCGGCGTCGTCCCGGGGAGCGGGCGGCGGGAGGGCGGCCCGGTCGAGCTTGCGGTTCGGGGTGAGCGGCAACCGTTCCAGCGACACGATGTGGCTGGGCACGAGATGGCTGGGCAGTGTCTCGGACAGGTGGGCGCGCAGGCTTCGCAGCTCCAGCTCACCGGCGGGCACCACGTAGGCGACGAGGCACTGCTCGCCTTCGGAACCGTCGGGGTCCGCGCGGACCGTCACGGCGCTGTCCGCGACGGTCGCCCAGGCGTTGAGGGCGGCCTCGACCTCCCCCGGTTCGATCCGGAAGCCGCGCAGGGACAGCTGCGCGTCGGCCCGGCCGATGAACGTGAGCTCGGCACCCGTCGGGGCGCGGCGGACGAGGTCGCCGGTCCGGTACAGCCGCGCGCCGGCGACCTCGGGATCGGCGACGAACCGGGTCGCGGTCAGGCCGGGCCTGCCGAGATAACCCCTGGCCAGCTGGTCTCCGCCCAGGTAGAGCTCGCCGACCTGTCCCGCCGCCACCGGCAGCAGCGCGGGGTCCAGCACGTGCGCGCGGAACCCGGCCAGTGGACTGCCGATGGGGCTCTCGGTGAGCGGCTGGGCCGCCGGGTCGACGTCACCGGCGGTCACGTGCACGGTCGTCTCGGTGATCCCGTACATGTTCACCATGCGCGGGTGAGTGCCATGGCGGGCGAACCAGCGCGCCAGCCTGGACGGCTCCAGCGCCTCCCCGCCGAACACCACCAGGCGCAGGTGCTCCAGCCCCGCCTCGCCTGCCTCGTCCGCCCGGTCGACGGCGGCGAAGGACGACGGCGTCTGGCTGAGCAGTGTCACGCGCTCGTCGGCCAGCAGCCGCAGCAGGTCGGGTGCCGACCAGGTGGCCTCGCCCGGCACGACGACGGTTCGGCCGCCGGTGAGCAGCGGCCCCCAGAACTCCCACACCGAGAAGTCGAACGCGTAGGAATGGAACGCGGTCCACACGTCGTCCGGGCCGAGCGTGAACTCCGGGACCGTCGCGTCGAGCAGCGTCAGGAAACAGCGGTGCGGGACGACCACGCCCTTCGGCTGGCCGGTGGAGCCGGACGTGTAGATGACGTAAGCGGGATGGTCGGGACGGAGCGGGCCGAGCCGCTCGGCATCGGTGAGCGGCCGAGGATCTCCGTCGCCGTCGATCTCCAGCCCCGGCAGGCCGGTGTCGGGCACGACGACGCCCGGGGCGGACACCAGGGCGACCGGGGTGGCGTCGGCCAGCACATACTCCAGGCGGCGCGTCGGATAGGCCGGGTCGACCGGGAGGTAGGCGGCTCCGGACTTCAGCACGGCCAGCAGGGCGACCACCAGCTCGGCCGAGCGCGGCAGGGCGACGCCGACGAGCCGCTCCGGGCCGGCACCCTCGGCGACGAGCCGCCGGGCGAGCCGGTTCGCCCTCGCGTCCAGCTCGCCGTAGGTCAGCCGCTGCTGCCCGGCGACCACCGCGGGCGACTCGGGTGCGCGGGCCGCCCACCGCTCGAAGCGATCGACGATCGTCGCGGAGCCGGTTGCCGCCTCGGCACAGGAGGGACCCTGGGTGGAGCGGGTGGCCATCGAACTCCTCGCAACATTAGGGCAGCCTTACCTAAAGCTATGACACTATCGTGTCCCACCGCCACGTGATTGGCGCGGAGCTGCTAACCGGTCGTCACCCGGACGGTCACCGGGGTGGCGGTGCTCAGGTCGGTGCCGGAGGGCTTGACCTGGTTGGTCAGCTGGTCCAGGAGCGCGGCGCGGCCCAGATCGACCCGGATGAGCAGCCGGCCGTCGTGGCCGGCCCGTACCTGTCGCACGGAGACAGTGCCGCCCGCGCGGGTGGCGGCCACGCGGTAGGTCTGGTCGGGATGGAACGAGGCCGGCGTGGACAGCTGGGCGACGCCGGAGCCGCGCAGGGTGAACTCGGTCCCGTCGCCACGCGCCCCGGTCATGTCGAGGAACTCCGGACCGGGCCTGCGCACGGTGACGTCGTAACCCCACACGGAGAAGTGGTCCAGCACGCTCCGGGACGAGAAGACCTTCGGGTCGGCGACGTGCCGGTCGAACACCGAATCGGCCAGCGGAAGGAGACGTTCCGCGTACATGCGGCTGTTGTAGGAGCCGTGCACGCCCGGGTACAGGTAGTGGGTCTCGTGCACGCCGAGCTGACGCAGCCGGTTCGCGTGCTCGAGGTACTGGCGGTACATGATGCTCTCGGCCCACGCGGCGGCCGGATTGCGAGCCGGCGGATACCGCACACACTCCGGAGCGAGGACCGACGTCGGCCGCAGGCACACGTCACCCGAGGTGGAGAGGACCTCCGTGTCGACGCCGGCGAGGTTGGTGGCCAGGTCCAGCGGGTTGCGGCCGCGCCACTCCGGCTTGTCGGTGACGCTGGTGCCGTAGCCCTGGTCGCGGTAGTAGCCGACACCGTCGAGCACGGCGATCATCTCCGGGTCGTTGACCAGGTCCAGCACGCCGCTGACCGAGCTGACCACCGCGTACTGGTCGGGGTGCATCATGCCCTGCTGGTAGGCGGCCATGGCGCCCATGGAGAAGCCCATGACGCCTCGCCCGCCGCGGTCGGATCGGGCGTGGAACAACGCCTCGACCAGCGGATAGAGATCGTGGTGCAGGTAGGTGTCCGCGGCGAGCGGGACGGCGGTCACCGGGTGCGCGGTCGGGGTGGCCGGGGGCCGGCCGTCGAACCAGAAGCAGGTCTCGCAGATCGCCTCGTGGGGCGAGGTGTCCGGCGACACGACCAGGAACCGGGCCCGGTCGGCGGCCTTGTCGAAGTCGAACAGGTCGGTCTGCACCGCTCCGCCACCGGCGCTGATGTCGTTGGCCAGGTACTCCTGCCGGGTCACCGGCCGCAGGGTTTCGTTGTCCAGCGCGGGGAGGTCCGAACCGTGCAGGTAGTACATGACCGGCCAGCGCGGCCCGTCGGTGCGATAGCCGCCGGGCAGGTAGACCCGGTTGGTGATCCGCCGGTGCAGCGCCGGGCTGGTGAACACCAGGTCGAGCACTCTCGGGTTGTCCGCGCGCGGGGTGAGCCGGACATCCCAGTCTCGGAACGGCGCCGGGAGCCCGGCGACCGACGGCCGGTCCGGCTCGTCGGCCATCGCGTAGCGCACGAACCCCGGAGCCGCCACCAGGGTCATCACTACAGCCAGGGCCATCGCCACGAAGCCGGCCCGACCGACACGCCACATCCCACGCACCCACTGCCTACCGAAGATCTGTTTGCAGTGGCAAGAACTACGCGGGTGGTCGAAGAGTTACTGCGAGGTAGCCGGAGGCTGAGACGCGGCTGAGTGCGCGGGACGCTAGTGCCCCGGGGTCGCGCACGTAGTGTCGGGCGCGGGGAGCGTGAGGTCGACCAGGTAGCGGCCCACGATGTCGTCCACGCACGGGATGCCGTCCAGCGCCACCGTGTGCTGGGTGCCCCGGACGGTGAGCAGGCGGGCGTCCAGTGCCGCGGCGAGCTTCACCCCCGCCTGGTGCGGGGTCGCCGGATCCCCGGTCACCGCGACCACCAGCACCGGGGGCAGACCGGGCGCGTGCGGTCGGTGCGGTTCGCTCGACGGAGGTGCCGGCCAGAACGCACACGGATCACGAGCCGGGTCGGGGCCGTTGCCGTCGTCGCGGAACGGGGCCGCCGCGCGGTACCGGCGGTCGGCGTCGCGCTGGACGGCCGGGTCGGTGACGGGCACGTCGTCGACGCAGCCGATGGCGGTGAACGCGTCCTTCTTCTCGTCGTAGCCGCCGTCCGGATCGCGGCCCTCGTACCGGTCGGCCAGGGTCATCAGGCTCCGGGCCCTGCCCTCGGTGAGCTCGGTCAGTCCCTGGCGCAAGTTCGGCCAGTCACCGGGGTTGTAGAGCGCCTTGACCGTGCCGGTGATCGCGTCGCCGTAGGACAGTCTCCGGCCGTCGGCGAGCGGAACGGGGTGGTGGATGAGGGGCAGCACCAGCGCGCGGAAGGTGTCCGTGGTGGCGGTACCCAACGGGCATCGGGGCTGCCCGGTGCACCAGCGCGCGAAGGCGTCGAAGGCCTGCTGGAAACCGGCGCCCTGGGCGACCCAGCGGTCGAGCGGGTTCTCGTCCGGGTCCAGCGCGCCGTCCAGTACCAGTGCGCGGACCCTGGCCGGAAACGACTCGGCGTAGGAGTAGCCCAGCCGGGTGCCGTAGGAGAACCCCGCGTAGGTCAGCTTCTCGTCGCCGAGCGCCGCCCGCAGGATGTCCATGTCCCTAACCACGTCCCGGGTGCCCGCGTTGGCCAGCAGATCGACCCCGGAGCGTTGCGCGCACTTGGCGGCGAAGTCCCGGGCGTGGGCCTCCTGCCGCTCGACCCCGGCGGGCGAGTTGTCCGACCGCGCATCGGCCTGACGTTCGGCGTCACGCTCGGCGGGGGTGAGGCAGCGGATCGCGGGCGTGCTCTCCCCCACGCCGCGTGGGTCGAACCCCACGATGTCGAACCGTCTCGCCACCTCGCTGTCGCCCACGTTCTCGGCGGTGTCGGCGGCCGCGTCGGTGCCGGAGAAACCCGGGCCGCCCGGGTTGATCACCAACGACCCGATGCGGCGGCTTGGTTGGGTGGCCGGCTGGCGCAGCACCGCGAGCCGCGCGGTCGCACCGTCGGGGCGGCCGTAGTCGATCGGCACGACCAGCGACGCGCACTCGTAGGAGTCACACGGCGTCCAGCTCAGCCGCTGCGCGTAGAACCGGTCCAGCCCCGAGGGCGATGTGGGGCCGCACGCCGTCGCCAGCACCATCACCGCCAGCGCGGCGGCCCGGACCGACGACCGACGACCACGCGACGAGCCGGGCTCACCCGCCACTCTCATTGCCGTCGACCCCTCGCGCCACTGAACTGGTCAAGATCTTCGCACGTGGGTCGGGCGGGCATCGAACAGCCCGAACCGCGGGCTCGACGGTGGGCGCCCCGATTTGGTTGTGCCATTCGCGTGAGTGCGGTGAACGTCCCAACCGTGTTGATCATCTTCCTCGGCCGTGATTACCTCCACCGACTCCACGAAAGCAGGGGCTCGGTGGGTACTGCCGCGATCGTCGCGTTCCTCATGCTGGCCGGCATGTTTCTGGCGGATTTCGCCGCCATCGTCGTCATAGCGCACCTGTTACTACCGTCCACCCCGGGTGCCGCTGGGCGGGGACCTCGGCTCGGCTGGGCGCAGGCGCTACTCGCCACGATGTTCCTCGCGAAGAACCTTCTGAACGATCCGGTCAAGGTCTGGATGCGTACGCCCGGAGAATTCAACGCCGATCCGATCGCGGCGGCATTCGTCTGGTCGCGGCCCGCCCACGAGGCGATCGTCGACACGGCGATGCTGATCGCGGACGCAACCGTGTTGTCATGGGGAATCGGTGTGCCGGTCGTCCTGTTGTTCGCCGCGAGGCGCGACCGCGTTCCCGGGGCGCCTGTTCGGCTCGGCGGCGACGCAGCTCCCGCCGTTCTCGCCGCGGTCGTCACGATCCCGGTGCACGACATGCTGTCCGATGACAGCCTCGCCATGTCGGTTGTGCTGGTCGTACTCGGAATCGCCGCTTTCGCACTCGTCTGCCGGTCGGAGTACCGGACATGGACACGCGGAGAACGGCCCGCGCGGCGCGCCACCCGATTGCGGAGCGCCGGGCAGATCCTCGGCGGCGCCGTGGTCATGTGGGCGATCCTGCAGGTCGGTCCGATCATCACCCTGACCGAAGCCCGCGCCCAGTGGGCCGACCAAGCGGGCAGCATCGTCCCGATGGTGCTGATGATGGTGTTGGCCGCCGTGCTCGACATGGGCAGAGGAGCCGGTTTCGACGTGCTCCGGCAGCGCCCCCGCTGACGTGCAGCACGAGACGAAGAAACCCGTGAGTGGCGAGTGGTCTTATAGGACCACTCGCCACTCACGGGTTCTGCCTGCACCGGGGGCGGTCGTTCACGACCCGCGCGGAATGACGGCCAGCGCTGCCCGCACCGTCAGGTCGATGAGCTCGTCGTCGATCGGTCCGATCACCGGCATGACCGCGCGGAGCAGGAGCGGGCCGGTCAGGAGATCGGAGATGCGTGCGGGCACCTCGACGGGGCCGATCTCGCCGCGGGCGGTGGCCCGTTCGAGCAGCTCCGCGACCGAGCGCCGCCTCGGTTCCATGAACCGTTCGTAGAACACGGCGCCGAGCTCGGGGTTGCTCCGTATGTCGCTGAGAACGCCCGCGATGCCGGCCTCGATCACCGGGTCGGAGAAGAACGCCGCCTGCAGCACCTGCACGGCTCGCAGGTCGCGGCCCAGGTCGCCGGTGTCCCGAGCGGGCGTCGAGCCGAACCGGTGGACCAGCAGGCCCACGACGAGTTCTCCCCTGTTGCTGACCCGCCGGTAGACGGCGGTGCGGGTCGTTCCGGCGAGCTTGGCGACGCGGTCGATCGAGACCGCCGGGTAGCCGTCGGCGAGCAGCACCGACTCCGTCGCGGCGGCGATCGCGCCGTCCAACGACGAGTCCCGGGGGCGTCCTCTACTGGTAGACATACGCGACACAGTGTAGCGTATTTGCTTATGGCGGAGACATGGGTGCTCGGTGCGACCGGCCGCGCCGGGCGCGGGGTGGCGCGAGAGCTGCTGGCTCTCGGCGCGGACGTGGTGCTGGTGAGTCGGGACGGGCATGCGCTGGATGCGCTGGCCGACGACCTGGCCGCGGCGGGGCGGGTTCGGACGCTGGTCGCCGACGACCTCGCCGCCGCGACGGGCCTCATCGCCGAGGAAGCGCCCTCTGTGGTGGTGAACACGGTCGGACCGTTCGTCCGGACGAGTTCACTCGTCGCGCGGGCCTGCGTCACGGCGGGCAGCCACTACCTCGACCTCGCCAACGAGCTGACGGCCGTCGGTGACGTACTCGCGCTGGATCCGCTCGCCAGGACCGCCGGGGTCACGGTTGTGACCGGTGCGGGTTTCGGCGTGTTGGCCACCGAGGCGCTGGTCCTCGACCTGCGGGAGGGCGAAGAGGCGGCCGAGCGAGCGCGGGTGGTGGCGATGCCGGCGGTCGAGGCACTGGGTACGGCGGTGCTGCACAGCCTCATCGACGCACTCGGCGACGGCGGCAGGCGTTACCTGGGCGGGAGGCTGGTCCGCACCCGGCTCGGCGTCGACGTCGAACGGGTCGCGCTGCCCGACGGGCGCACGGTGACGGCGATCGGCGTCCCCACCGGTGACGTCGAGGCCGCGAGGCGAGCATCCGGCGCGGGCGACGTCATCGCGTACACCAGCGAGATACCCGGCGGACCGGTCTTCCGGACGTTCCTGCCGGTGCTGTCGGCGGCGCTGGCGGCGAGGCCGGTGCGAGTCGGGCTGCATCGGGTCGTCGAGCGCCTGCGCCTCGCCCCGCCGGTCAGGTCAGGCACGGCTTCCTGGGCCTACGCCCGCCTCGAGTGGCCGGGCGGAGCCCGGAAGGAAGCGTGGCTGTCCACCGGCGAGGGCTACCTGTTCACCGCTCGTGTGGTGGCCCACCTCGCCACCTGCCTGGACGCGGGCGACGGACGAGCGGGTGCCTACACACCCGGCGCGCTCTTCGGCGTCGAGCTGGCCCGACGGGCCGGGGCCGAGATCATCCGCACCACCCACATCGGAGGAATCCAGTGAGCCGGATCGACGTACGCATTCCCGCCGGACCCACCGACGAGCTGGACGTCTGGCTGTATCTCCCGGACGGGCCCGGCCCGCATCCCACCGTCGTGATGGCGCACGGCATCACCGGGGTGAAGGCCGCCGGACTGGAGCCGTTCGCCGAGCACTTCCGGGCGCACGGGTTCGCCGCCGTCGTCTTCGACTACCGGTACTGGGGCCGCTCGACCGGCTCACCACGCGAGCTGCTCTCCATCAAGCAGGAGCTCGCCGACTACCGCACCGCGCTGGCCTGGGCTCGACGACAGCCACAGCTCGACGCCGAGCGCCTGTTCGTGTGGGGCACCTCGTTCGCGGGCATGCACATCGTCGAGCTGGCGGCGGACGAACCGGGCCTGGCCGGCGCGATCGCCCAGTGCCCGCTGGTCGACGGTCTCGCCGGCGCGGTGAACATCACCCCGGCCAGACTCGTCCGGTTGGCCGCCCTCGGTCTGATCGATCTGGTGGGGTCGAAACTGGGACGGCGCCCGCGCTACCTCCCGGTGAGCGTCCCGCCGGGCCGGTTCGGGATCATCGCGACCCCCGACGCGACCGTCGGCCTGACGCGGCTGAAGCCGGCCGAGGACGCCTGGCCCAACTACGTCACCGCCCGCTCCGTGGTGGACATGTCCCTGCACCGCCCGGTGCGCCGGGCACGGCTGGCCCGGTGCCCGCTACTGATGGTCGTCGCCGAGACCGACACCATGGCGCCGACGGGCCCGGCGACCCGCGTCGCGGCGCGCGCCCCGCACGGGGAGCTCTACCGGAGCAGGGGCGGGCACTACGACGTCTACGCCGGCGGGCTCGATCACGACAACGTTCTCGAGGTGGAGCTCGCGTTCCTTCGACGCCACGCGCGCGCGGCGACAAGGTCGACCGCCTGACCCCTCTTGTGGCCGGACCGCACGCGCGGAACCTTCGAGCGGCGGCCGCACACTGTGCCCATCGCGCGCCGCGACTGCGGCATCTACGGCTGTGCGGCCACCGACGCCACGATCGTCGCGACGGCGACCGGGGTGCACTGGGACTGGTCGATGTGGCGACCAGCAGGTTGGTCGGAACGAGCACGTCGTAGGGGTCCATCCCTAGCCCCGCCCTGGCCGACGTCATCTCGACCTCGTTGACATGCGCCAGCACCTGGAACCCGTAGTCAGCCGGCGACACCTCCAGCCGGAGCGTGTCGACGCCTCCCTGCCGGGTGGCTCTGCCCGCAGCCGTGCCCGGGTAGGAGGCGCACGCGACGTCGATGAAGCCCCCAGGCCGGACACTCTGTCGACAGGTCGAATCCGCGGATATGCAGGATCAGACTGCCCGGGTGAGAGCTCAGGTGCGCAAGGGTCTTCGTCGCGCTGTCTGAGTGGGATCGAGCCATTTCGGCGGGATGAACTCGGGCCATCCGTCTCGGATTCTGACGGTCCATCCGCTGGTGTGGATCATGCGGTGGTGTTGTTTGCACAACAGCATGCAGTTGTCGAGATCAGTCCGGCCGCCGACGCTCCACTCGACCACATGGTGAACCTGGCACCAGTGCGGTGGCCGAGTGCAGCCGGGATGTGCGCAGCCCCGGTCTCGCACGGAGAGTGCTTTGCGCAGGCCGGTGGGTGCGGTGCGGGACTCGTAGCCCACATCGATCGGGAGGCTTTTGCCGCCGAGCACGACTGGGGTGATCCCGCAGTCGCACAACATCGCGCGCAGATAGGAGGCGGGGGCTTTGCCGCCGAACTCCAGCTGCGCCCCGCGTGCTTTCTGCTGCAGGTCGCGTTCGGTCATGATGACCGTGACGTGCGGCCGCACGCCACCCTCCGCTGGCAGACGGCCCTCGTCCAACGAGTGGCTGCAGATTTCGGCCAGTGCATCGGCTTGCCGCTCGGGCAGGGTCTTGCCCTCATCCTCTTCCGGCAACAGCTTGGCGAGGACGGCGCGTTTGATTTCTTCGAACGACCCGGCGTCGAGAGTCCCTTTGATCCAGCCTCCACCGTCGGGGTTCGGGGTGAGCCACAGTTCGTTGAGCAGCTCATCGCACCCGTCTTCACCCGGCTCGGGCCCGTCCTGGTCGAGGTGGCTGATCAGCCAGTGCGCTTCAACGGCGAGCTGGTGCGGGGAGAGTGTGTGTGCCCATTCGGAGAATGTCTGCTCAACACTCGA
>NZ_AUBB01000055.1 GCF_000429025.1 Actinospineispora spinosispora DSM 44797 | reverse complement strand
CTGGGAAGAATTCGTGCCGTTCCTCGACTATGACGTCGAGATTCGCGGGATGATCTGTTCCACGAACGCGATCGAATCACTGAACGCCCGCTACCGGCGGGCGATCCGCGCGAGAGGGCATTTCCCGACCGAGCAAGCCGCGATGAAGTGCCTGTACCTTGTGACTCGCAGCCTGGACCCAACCGGGACAGGCCGCGCCAGGTGGACAATGCGCTGGAAGCCAGTGATCAACGCATTCGCCATCACGTTCGGTGACCGCTGGCCGGGAGCCGAGACCTACTGAAACTGACGCCGGAAACACCGATCACGAGACAGACCCAAGCGATGCGGAACTGCTGCGGAAACCCCTCGGGGTAGACCGACTTTTCAAGCACAATGGTGCAGTACTCCACTATTGCCCGCGGTTCGTTCTTGAAGAAGGACTGCGAAAATGCATCGATCTCGGCGTTGTACTGAGGTGCCCCCGCGTAGTGGTCCAGTCGTTGTGCGAGTCCGATGCCTCAAGATTGAGGTGGGAGGACGTGCTTGATGGGCAAGCGTCGCCGGCACACGCCGGACCAGATCATTCGTAAGATCGCCGAGGGGCATCGGCTGCTCAGTGCTGGCCAGGAGTTGCCCGAGGTGTGTAGACACTTGGAGATCGCCGAGTCGACCTGGCATCGCTGGGTCGCGCAGTACGGCGGGATGAAGGCGAACGACGCCAAGAAGCTCAAGGAGCTGGCCGAGGGAAACTTTTGACCCCGAACCGCCGCCGCGCCGCGGTGGGGATGCTGCGTGAGCGGTTCGGGGTCTCCCAGCGACGGGCCTGCCGGGTGGTTGGCCAGCACCGCTCGACCCAGCGCCTGAGCCCGCCATACCCGGATGAGCGGGAAGCCCGGTTGCGGGAGTTCCTCCGCGTGTTCTCCCGCGAACGCCCACGGTGGGGGTGGCGCCGTGCGGCCAAGGCCGCCCGCCGAGCCGGATGGACAGTGAACGACAAGCGCGTGCAGCGGCTGTGGCGCGAGGAGGGCCTGCGAGTGCCCTACCGGCGGCAGAAGAAGCCGCTACGCGGGATCGGCGCCCCCGATCGGGGCGATGTGCCCAATCATCCCGAATGCCCTGTGGGCCTGCGATTTCCAGTTCGACACCACCGCCGATGGACGGACGCTGAAGATGCTCAACGTCATCGATGAGTACACCCGCGAGGCGCTCACGATCACTGTGGACCGCTCCATCGACGCCGGCAAGCTCGTCGTCGTCCTCGACCGCCTCGCCGCGCAACGGGGCGGGCCACCGGCATTCCCGCGCTTCGACAACGGCCCGGAATTCATCGCCTCCGCCGTGGCCGACTGGTGCCGCTTCGGCGGCACGCAGACCGTGTTCATCGACCCCGGCTCGCCTTGGCAGAACGCCTGGATCGGGTCCTACAACGGACGCCTGCGCGATGAGTTCCTCAACGCCCGGCGATTCGACACGTTGTTCGAGGCCCAGGTCCTCGTCGAGGACTGGCGCATCGACTAAAACCGCAACCGACCCCATACCGCCCACGGCGACCTGACACCCCGTGAGTTCGCCCAAGCCTGGACCAACCAACAACCAGCACTCGCATAGCAGCTGGACCAGTCAACGGGGACCCCTCAGACCTGCCCGTCGCTGCCGTGCACGACAACCTGCCCGCTACCGTCGTTGGCGACGATCCCCACGGCGCGATTGATCGCCTCGACCTGCGTGGGCGTCCTGGCGCTGAGCCGCTTGGCGTTGTCCTCCTCGACCTGCCAGCAGTCTTCGACGGGCACAACATGACGATCCAACATGGTGAGACCAACAATTGCGCTGGGCGCGGGAGTTGACACCCAGAGGGTGGAAAGCCGCTACTCGAGCCGGCGAAGTACTTCGCCTGAGCGCATTTCCTACCGAAATGATCTACCCGGTAGCACGGGAACTCTCCGCAGACCGCATTCCGTTCGCAGGAGGCCTGCCGGGTGCTCGGTTTGTCGATCAGCGGATCCCTAGGGCTGGCGCGACCGCCCCGGGCAGCGCGTGCATTGAGGCGCTTGTGGTCGCCTTGGCTGCTCCTCCAGAACCGCAACGCGGGGTGGCGAAGGTCCTTCTCTACCAACACATGGACGCGGCTGGGGACCGGGAGGTTCGCTATCGGTGTTCAGGGTTGGGGAAGTCCCAACGGCGCCCGTTGTCCCACTCCGGGCTCTGGTTTCCCCCGGCCGGGATGCCCCCGGTGGCGCTGAGCATGGCTGCGAGGTGCATCAGGTTGTAGGTCATGAATGTCAGGTTGCGGTTGGTGAAGTCGTTGCCTGGCCCGCCGGAGCCTTCATCGAGGTAGCTGGGTCCGGGCCCGACTCCGCCGATCCAGCCGGCGTCGGCTTGGGGTGGGATGAGGTATCCAATGTGCTGCAAGCTGTAAAGGATGTTGCTGGCGCAGTGTTTGATGCCGTCCTCATTGCCGGTGATCAGTGCCCCGCCGACGCGGCCGTAGTAGGCGTACTGGCCGGCGTCGTTGAGTTCCGAGGAGCTAGCGTAAAGCCGCTCGATGATCTTCTTGGTGACCGAGCTGTTGTCACCGAGCCAGATCGGGCCGCAGATGACCAGGATGTCGGCGGCCATCACCCGCCGCTGCAGCCGCGGCCATTCATCGGTGGCCCAACCGTGCTCGGTCATGTCCGGGTACACCCCGGTGGCGATGTCGTGGTCGATCGCCCGGAACTGATCCACGGCCACGCCGGCTCGGGTCATGATGGCGGCGCTGAGGTCGAGCAGCCCCTGGGTGTGGCTTTGCGAGGGTGAGCGTTTCAGCGTGGTGTTGATGAACAAGGCACGCAGACCCGCGAATCGGGGGTCCTCGTCGGGGCTGGGGCGTGTCATAGGGGCAACCTCGTTTCGGTAGGAGTCTCGCGGTGTGCCCAGCGGGCACCGGTAGTGACGGTGGGTCTGGTGCGGGGCTGGATCAGGATGGGAGGGAGTTCGGATCGGGCCAGGGCGCCGGCGGCCGTGGCGAGTCCGAGCGGCTGAACGATCGCGGGAAGCTCCCCAGCAGCTTCCCCGGTGCGGGCCAGCCAGAACGTGCACGACAGAACGTGTCATCGTCGCCGGTCAACCCCTCGTCACCGCGGCCCGCGCTCCAGCGGCCCTACCCAGAACCGCAAACACGTCCGCTGACGGTTCCCCACCTCGGGTCCTCCGCGAACGCAACCACCGATCAGCCCGTGAAGGTCTCCTTCACCTTGTCGACCAGACCGGGCTTGCCCGAGGGGTCCGGAGCGGCGCCGAGCTGCTGCATGATGCCCGCCTCGTCGGTGCTGCCCCAGCGCTCAACGATCTGGCCATTCTCGAAGCGCCCAATCTGCAGGCCGCGGACCTCGATGCGGTTGCCGGTCGGCGCGACCCCGTTGAAGTCGCCTTTGTGGGTACCGGTCAGGGTGTAGGCGAACGCGACGGAGGTGTCGTCGGCGACCATCGTCTGGGGTTCGAGGTGCGCGTCGGGGAACGCCGTGGTCAGAGTCCGAAAGAACGACCGGAAGCCCTCCCGTCCGGGGCCCTGTCCAGGAGCGGGGTCGCGGTCGATGGCGTCCACCGCGAACATGATGTCAATTCCTGAATCGATGTCGCCGGCGTTGATGAACTCGGCGGCCTTCACCTGGGTGGCAATGTTCTGTTCCTTCGTCATGGTGGCGGGCTACCCAGGTAAGCGCCGGGCACACCGCCCGGTGACACTTGTCTCACACCGGGATCACCTCAGGATCGTCGGACACGACGAGTGGCCCTGTGTCTAGGACACCAGCCGTCCAGGCTGACCGAACAGCAAGGGATGCGCCGGCCGTCGGGTGTGGTCGTGGTGGATTAGCGCAGGCTCTTGCGACGTGGATCGGCGCCCACCAACGGAGCGAGCAAGAAGGCACACAGCTGTGACTGTGGTGGCGGGCCCCCGCTGGACAGGGCCGGGCCGAGGCTGCGGGTGGGGTTGACCGACGTGGAGTTAACTGGGAGGGCGAGCAGGTGCGCGACCGGTCAGGGTCAGCCCGATCGGCAGGACGGCAACCGGTGGGGCTCAGCCGCCGATGTGACTGCGGGCGTTGTCGAGCAGCTGCGGGAGCCGCCACCATGGCCACGGGGCGCTCGAAGTCGACAAAGCGCAGATGATTTCTGGCCAAGCAACCCGGGACGAGCCGACATCTGTGCGCCCGAGTTGCGCCCGAGACGACCGACATCTGCCGACAGCGGGTGACACTCCACGACACCCACAAGTAGACTTGACCAGCCAAAACGACATACATTGACATCCGTCGGCAGTGCCCGACAGACCTTTGAGCCGACTCTTAATCAGCGGGTTCCCCCAAGTCCGCGCCATACGACGACTGTGTAGTCAACGCACAAACCTCACCGGAGTGGCGTCGTATGGCCCTTACTGCTCGGCAGGGGCGTCACTCCGGGTTGGGATACGGCAAGCAGGCTCAGCACGGGCCAGGGTGAAGAACCTACCTTGATCAAGTAGTAGTTCCGCGAACGAGGTGTACCGCCAGGACGCGGTCTCCGAGTCGAGCCGAGTTCAGCCTGCTCACCGCAGCTAGCTGCTCGACCCACTGCAACGCCGCTCGCTCCGGCACAGTCAGTTCGTCCATACATTCACATATCCACCACCGGCAGGGTCGCCGGAATCACTTCTCCTGGTGGTAGGCCTCGAGCACGTCGGCTGGGATGCGGCCACGTTCGGAGACGTTCATGCCGCGCTTGCGGGCCCATTCCCGGATGGCCTGGTTCTGTTCCCGATCAACCGCCGTCGTGGAGGCGCTCCCAGCTGCGGTTTTGCCTCCACGCCGTGACGCCGACGCGCGCCGGGCTGCCGCGACGTAGTCGGCCATTGCCGCGCGGAGCTTGTCCGCGTTATTACTGGACAGGTCAATCTCGTAGTTCCTGCCGTCGAAACCGAACTGAACGGTTTGATCAGCCTGGCCGCCGTCGAGGTCATCGACCAGGGAAACTACAACCTTCTGCGCCATGAGACATACCTCCACATGAGAGTTCAAGCGAGACTCGAGGCCTTGCAATGCGTTGAGGCCGCCCGCGAATGAAACCGACCCTACAATACGGACGAGGATTCACACAATCGCCATTACATGGCATCCGCATTGTGGACGCTCAGCGTTCACCCGCCGCGGCAGAGGGCCGCAAGGCTGTGAACTGCGGGTTATCCGGCAATCGCGGATGGCCCCGCAGGTAGCTCGCCACGCCGTATATCAATGACTCGTGTCGCGGTAATCCACGAATGCGCCGCACCCGGCGTGGGGTCTTGGCGGTGTTCAGGTGAGTTGTTTGTAAGCGCAAGGGCGTTCACAGCATTGGTCCAGCGCTGTTGCAGACCGTCCAGCAGGCCCACTTCGACCGCGGGGGCGACGCGGCTGTACACGTTCTCGATCTTGTCGGGCAGGATGTGCCCCAGTCGCCGTGCCTCGGCCACCTGAGGAACACCATCGGCGATCAACTACGTCTTATGACTATGCCGCAGCCCGTGAAACGTCAAACCCGGCGCCGCCGGCTTCAACACAACCCGAGGCCGGGCCCCACTGAAGCGTGCCATCCGCGGCAGGCCGCATGGCACAGCGAGCGAAGTTCGACCGACGCGGATGCTCCCCTTCCCTGGTCACGAACACAAACTTCGAGTCCTGGCTGGCCAGGTGCTCGACCAGCATCGGAACCAAAAACCCCGGCAGCGTAATCGACCGGGCCGATTCTGGGTTTTCGGCGGACCCAGGAACAATCGTCCGTCCACCTCGTGCAGCGCGCCCCGATCAGGATCGATCACCAACCGGCCCGCGGTCAGGTCGTGGTCGTGGTGAAAGTCGGTACGTTTGCAGACCGCATATCTCTCCCCACCGGCAGCCGCTCCACGCCGCGGTCACGATCATCAACCCAGCCCACACGCCGCACGTCGCCGCCGCGTTCAACGCCTGCTCCGGTGTGGCCCACACGATCTCGCGGCGTCGCTCCCGCCGTCTGCGCCCTCGACGGCATGGCCGGATCGGATTCGCCACGATCAACCGCTCGTCAGCGGCATCAGCCAACATCATCGACAAAATCTTCACAATCGTCGCCACAGTCGACTCCGCATAACCCGCGCGGCGCAGGTTCCGCGCCCACACATGCACATCCATACCGGAAATGTCGCCCACACCGGACTCGCCCCATCGCGGCACAATGTGCTTACGGGTCAAGCTGTTGTACTGCGACTCCGTCGCTTCCGCCACATCCAACGCCTCCAACCACCGAGGCGCCCACTCCCCCAGCCGCAGATTTCCCGCCGCCGGATCAATGAACGTTCCCCGACGCCGTTCGACATCAATCTCGGCAGCCTTGTCCCGCGCCTGCTCACGCGTCGTGAAACCAGTCAGCGAACCGTGCACACCATCGTCAGTCCAATACCGCACCCGCCACGAACCCGGCCCAACCTGCTCCGCGAACGCCCCCGTCCCCTCCACACCCACCGACAACCCACTGGTCATCACCAACAACCGTCACCGCACACCAGCGCTGATGCAGCCAGATCGACTCTCGACTCGACCACGAATGTCAATCCGCACCCACAGACGCACCAGCGCAAGCCTCGATCAAGCCGAGCCGATCACTGTCACGCCGCGCGACGCCCCGACCCCAGTGATCGACGCGGTATCGCTCGCGCGGGTCGCGCCGCGGCAGCCGCGATCGCATCCACATCCGCAAAGGCGGCGAACCCGCCGACCTCACGCGCGGCATCGACCCACGACCAGCCACTCTCACCACCACACACGCCCGCGAAAAGACATGCGCCTCTGCCCCTCGACCGTCGGGCCTGATCCGTCGGTCCGTAACTCATCACTCGACCACATCACGCCAGTACAAGGGCGATCATCCAGGCGAATCCGGACACAACCGCCACACGGCCACACAGCCCGTTGCACGCGGTTACCCCAACCAGTGACCCGGATCGGGCCAGTTCTCCGGCCTCAGACCGAGCTGGACCGCGTTGCGGCCCATTGCTCACCGTTAGAGCCAGATGCTCCGGGCCAGCGCTCAGAACCACCTTCGAACGACCGCGGCGATCAGTTGGGCGACCCCTTGACCATCAATTGACCGGGCCGCTCCAGGTTCGCTCCATATAACAGAAGACGATCATGGATCCGCAGTCGAACGAAGATCAACCCCAGAAATGGGAAAAGCCCCGGTGACCTGGTTTTTCTCCAGATCATCGGGGCTCTCACCCAACCGTCGGGACGACAGGATTTGAACCTGCGACCCCTTGACCCCCAGTCAAGTGCGCTACCAAGCTGCGCCACGTCCCGGCTGCCCCGAGTGGGGCGTTGCAAAGCCTACCGCACGGGCGGAAGGCCGAGACAGCCGGTCGTGACGACCCCTCGGACTAACTCGGTATCACCCGATCAGTGTGCTCGGACACGAGCAACCGCACTACCGTCGTTGGTCGCCTCAGTAGCGGCGACTTTGGTATCCCTAAGAACTGGATTCACGCTGGTAGACAAGGTGTCAGCAGGCCGATCGCGGTCCTTGTCGAGCGGTGGCGTCGGGAGCCGGCCCTGCACCGAGAACCCCCCCTTGGAGGTTGCCCGTGCCCTGAGCCGACCGCCCATCATGCCGATCCGCTCGGCCAGGCCGGCCAGGCCACCACCCGCCGCGGACGTGGCCAACATCATCTTCGGGCGGGGCGGCGGGCCGTTCGTGACGGTGACGCGCAGCTCCGTGGCCCACCGCTCCAGTCGCACCTCGACGTCGGAACCCTCGGCGTGCTTGGCCGCGTTGGTCAGTGATTCCTGGATCAGCCGGTACACGGTGCGTTCGACACCGAGCGGGATGTCTTCGCCCAGCGCGTCCGCTCCGATGAGCTCCACGTGCATGCCGGTGTCCCTGGCGCGGTTGACCAGGTCGGGCAACGCGCCGATGCCGGCGCTCAGCTCGGAGTCGGTGCCGAGCAGGCCCAGTGCGGCGCGCATCTCGGCCAGCGCCCGCTTCGCCAGGACCCGCAGGCGTTCGGCGGTCTCCCTGGTCTGTTCGTCGGTGCTGGTCGCCGCGAGTGCGGCGGCACCGACGGCGATCATCGTGGCGTGGTGGCCCACGGCGTCGTGGATCTCCCGGCCGATCCGGTCCCGCTCGGCGGCACGGGCCACCTCTTCGCGTGCGCAGACGGTGGCCTCACGTGCGGCCTCGAGGTCGCGGAGACTCGCCTGCAGCTGCTCGCGCGTGGTGATGAGCATGCCAAGGACCGCCGGGGCCGCGCTCGCGGCGCCGGCGAAGAGCAGGCCGAGCACCCAGTTCTGGAACGGTTGCGGCTTACCCGCGAGCATCGGGATGACCGACGACAGGAACGCCAGGACCACCCATGGTGCCGTCGGCATCCGACGCCCCGCGTAGCGGCCCAGCGCGTACAGCGCAACGACGGCGGGCGGCCAGCCGAGGCCACCGGCGAGCGCGGGCAGACACGCGAGCACGACCAGCCGGGGCCGCCAGAAGCGCAGGGCGAGCAGCGCGCATGAGGTCAGTGCGACCCACAACGACCAGGTGAACGGGTGGTCGTCAGCCAGGAGCACCGCGCCGGCTGGCACCAGCACGCTCACCGTCTGCAGCCACCAGGTGCGCCGCCCCGGTACGACCGCCGGGAAGCGCTTCATCCGACGCCGAGCCCTTGCGCGAGCAGCGCCGCCTGTACCCGGTTCTGAGCACCGAGTTTGGCCAGCACCGCGGAGACGTACTTCTTGACGGTCGCTTCAGCCAGACCGAGGTTGTCGCCGATCGCCGCGTTCGAATGACCCGCCGCGATGAGCGTCAGCACCTGACGCTCGCGCAGGGTCAGCTCGTCCAGCCTGGGCGGTATACGCTCCGGCCCCCCTGCCACCAGCCTGGGCAGCAACCGAGCGGTGATCCTCGGGTCGAGCACCGCGCCGCCCGCGGCCAGGTCGAGCACAGCGCGGATCAGCGCGCCCGGTTCGGCGTCCTTCAGCAGGAAACCCTGGACACCGATCCGCAGCGCCTCGCTGATGTATCCGTCCAGGTCGAACGTGGTCAGGACGGCGGCGGGCGGCGGGTCGGGTTCCTTCGCCAGCGCGCGTAGGGCCGCGAACCCGTCGACACCGGGCATCTGGACGTCCACCAGCACCACCTCCGGGTGATGTCGGCGAACCGCCTCCAGCAGCTCAGCGCCGTCGGCTGCCTCCGCCACCACCTTGACCGTGCGCTCTGCCTCCAGCACAACACGTAAGCCGGCGCGGAGCAACGGCTCGTCGTCGGCCAGCACGATTCGCACCGGCGAATCAGTTGGCCGGGCTGTCATGCTGACCTCCTGCCAGCCGGGGGACAGGCGCGTCCGGCCATGCTACTGCTTGCGGCGACGCTCACGGACGCGAACCGAGATGCGCACGGGGCTTCCGGTGAAATCGAAGTCCTCCCGAAGCCTGCGTTCCAGGAAACGGCGGTAGGACGCCTCCAGGAATCCGGTACTGAACAGCACGAATGTCGGCGGGCGCGCCTGCGCCTGGGTCGCGAACAGTACCTTGGGCTGTTTTCCGCCGCGCACCGGAGGTGGGGTTGCCGCGATCACGTCGCCCAGCCAGCCGTTGAGCTGACCGGTCGGGATGCGCCGGTCCCAGGACTCCAGCGCGGTCCGCAGCGCCGGCGCGATCTTCCGCACCGCGCGGCCGGTGAGCGCCGAGATGTTGACCCGCTGGGCCCACTGCACGCGTACGAGGTCGCGTTCCATCTCGCGCACCATCGCGTGTCTTCTGTCCTCGTCGACCAGGTCCCACTTGTTGTAGGCGAGCACGAGCGCCCGACCGGTCTCCTCGACCATGGTGATCAGACGCTGGTCCTGCTCGGCCATCGGCTCGGAGGAGTCGATCAGCACGACGACGACCTCTGCCGACTCGATCGCCGACCGGGTACGCAGGCTCGCGTAGTACTCCATCCCACTCGCCGAGCGCACCCGCTTGCGCAGGCCCGCCGTGTCCACGAACCGCCAAACCTGCCCGTCGAGCTCGACCAGCGAGTCGACCGGGTCGACGGTGGTGCCCGCGACCGAGTCCACGACCGAGCGCTCCTCACCGGTCAGCCGGTTGAGCAGGCTGGACTTGCCCACGTTCGGCTTGCCGACCAGCGCGACACGACGTGGCCCGCCCGCCCGAACGCCCACCTGGTCACGTGGGGTCTCCGGCAGGATCTCCAGGATCGCGTCCAGCAGATCGCCGGAGCCGCGGCCGTGCAGACCGCTCACCGGACGCGGCTCGCCCAGCCCGAGCGACCACAGCGATGCGGTGTCCGCCGTCAGCCGGTCGTCGTCGACCTTTGTGGCCGCGAGCAGCACCGGCGTCTTCGACCGGCGCAGTACCCGGGCGACCGCCTCTTCCGTCGCGGTGGCCCCGACCTGCGCGTCCACCACCAGCAGAACGGCGTCGGCAGCGGCGATGGCCATCTCGGCCTGCGCCGCGATCGAGGCCTGCAGCCCCTCCGCGTCCGGCTCCCAGCCGCCCGTGTCGACCAGCGTGAACCGCCGTCCGTTCCACACCGCGTCGTAGGCGACCCGGTCCCTGGTCACACCCGACACGTCCTGCACGACCGCTTCCCTGCGCCCGAGCAGCCGGTTCACCAGGGTCGACTTGCCCACGTTCGGCCTGCCCACCACGGCTAGCACCGGGGCGGACCGTACCTCGTCAGCCGAGTCCGAATCCGGGTCCTCGGCGTCCAGCGCGATCGCCGCGGTCAGTTCCGACTCGTCCGACCATGTTCCGTCGGTACTCATTACGCCTCCTGCGCACTCGGGCCGGAACGGTCATCGGTCAGACCGCGCAGCCCGTCAAGTTCAGCGACCAGAGCAGCCAACGCCGCCCTGACCTGTTCGGTGGCCGCCGCCAGTCCGGCGCGGCCCCGCTCGCCGTTGCATTCGAACGGCTCCCCCACCAACACATCCACTCTCGGCCGGAACCGTCGGCCCGCCCCATCCGGCCGTCGGGTCCCCCGGCACACCACCGGCACGATCACCGCGTCCGTAGAACGGGCCAGCCACGCCGCCCCGTTTCGAGCCGATGCCGCAGCGCCCGTCCCCCGGGTCCCCTCCGGGAAGACCGCGACCATGCCGCCGCCGCGCAACACCCGTTGTGCGGCGAGCAACGGCGCCCGGTCCGGGACGTCGCGTCGAACCGCCAGCTGGCCGATCCGCCGCAACGGCCACCCGACGGCGCCCGCGAACATCTCCTCCTTGACCAGGAACACCGCACGGCGCCGAAACATGCCGAACAACAGCGGGCCGTCGACGAAAGCACTGTGATTCGCGACCAGGACCACCGGGCCGGTCCTGGGTACGTTGTCCACGTTGTAGAGCCGAAGCCGATACATCGGGGCGAACAACCAGGTGCCGATCCATCGCGCCAGGTCGTGCAGTACCGGCCAGCTGCCTTCCGGCAGGTCCGGCGCCGCCCGGTTCTCGCTCATCGAACCATGCCGGGACCTCGGGACCACGACAGACCCCGGTCCCGCACGAGTTCCCGCAGCGCGGCCAGCACTCCCCCGATGTCCAGCTCCGAGGTGTCCAGCATGACCGCGTCCTCGGCGGGACGCAGCGGAGACGTCGCGCGCCCGGAGTCCAATGCGTCACGACGCTGCACCGCCAGCAGCGTGCTCGCGTGGTCGCCACCCCGCCCCGCGCGCCGGTCCTGCCCGCTGCGCCGGGACGCCCGAATCTCGTCGGACGCGGTCAGGTACACCTTGAGCGGCGCGTCCGGCGTCACGACGGTGCCGATGTCGCGGCCCTCCACGACGATGCCGGCGCGGGTCTCGTCCGCAAGCACCTCGGCGATGATGCGGCGCTGCAGCTCCACGAGCGCATGCCGCACCACCGGGTGCGCCGACACGGCGCTCACCGCGCTGGTGACCGGAAGCCCCCGAATCTCGGCGGCGACATTCTCCCCGTCCAAGCAGATGGTCGGATTACCCGGATCAGTACCCGCCTGCACGGCAGCGGCGACCGCGATGTCCGCCCCAGCGGACGATTCAGGCTCGACTCCAGCGCGCAGAACCGCCAGGGTCGCAGCGCGGTACATCGAACCGGTGTCCAGATACCGAGCACCGAAATCACGAGCAAGTCGCTTCGCGACGGTGGATTTTCCCGTGCCGGACGGTCCGTCCAACGCAACTACCCCGCGCAACAGCTCGACACCCACAATAAGCCATTGTGCCGTACAGCCAGGTGGCGGCTGAACATGGAGCCACTCAGTTGGCTCCGCGAGTCTCCCGTAGGGAGTTCCGGGCGAAGAACGGCAAAGAACGCAACAGGCGGATCAGAACGCAATCAGACAAGCGCGCGTCCGGCGCCGAAGGCGACGGTTGGTTCAGAGTGGCCCCCCGAAGCGAAGCGAGGGGGTCCGCGAGGAACCAAGGGGGTAGCGACGAAGGAGCCACCCCAAGTTTCCGGTTGCGGACCCCTCGAGGCGAAGCCGATGAGGGGTCCCGACCGGAAACTTTCGAGCGCGAGGGCCGGCCAGCTAACGCGGCAGGTCTGATCTCAGGGCCGCCGCGCCTCGTTGGTAGACGTGACGGACATCCACCCTCGAACGATCGGTCTCCACGTGGGCGAGTAGGCGCAACACCCTCGGCATCGCCCCGGGGACGGCGATCTCGGTGGCGCACATGAGCGGCACATCGGTCAGGCCCATCTTGCGCGCGGCGTACGCCGGGAACTCTGCCGTCAGGTCCGGAGTGGCGGTGAACAGGATCGAGATGACGTCGTCGGGCCGCAGCCCGTTGCGATCCATCACACCGGCGACGAGCTCCGCCGTCGCCTCGAGGATTTCGTCGCGATCGTTGCTGTCCACCTGAGTTGCACCGCGCACGGCCCGCACTGCCATGGCGGACACAGTACGTCGTCGAGCCGCGCGCGGCCTGTCGACCGACAGTGCGTTCTCAGCCGGCCTGAGGAGGCGTCTCGTTCCGCAGCTGCGCGAGCAACCCGGTGATCGCCGCCATGATGTCGCCGGTGGCCGCGTCGAGGTTCTTGCGGGTCAGCGGCTGGTCGGCGTACCGGCTCAGGTCGACCGGCTCACCCGCGAGCAGCTCGATCCTCGGCCTCGGCCACAGCTGAGGCTTCCTGCTGTCCGGAGCCATCAACCGCTGGGTGCCCCACTGCGCGACCGGGATCACCGGGACACCGCTACGCAGCGCGACCTTGGCGATGCCGTTCTTGCCCGGCAGCGGCCAGCCGTTCGTGCCCCGCGAGTAGGTACCCTCCGGGTAGAACACGACGCACTCGCCGCGTTCGACCGCCTCGATCGCGTGCCGGAAGGCCTCGGCCGCGCTGCGTGCCTCACGCTGGACCGGGATGTGCCCGCCACCGGCGAGAACCTTCCCGATCACCGGCATCGCCCACAGCTCGGCCTTCGCCAGGTAGCGGGGCAGGCGACCGTGCGCCATGACGAACGCGGTGTCGACGATCGGATCGACGTCGGACAGGTGGTTGATCGCCAGCAGACAGCCACCTGACGGCAGTTTCGGCCCGGAGCGCCAGCCCAGCCTGGTCAGGGTCGCCAGGAACGGCCAGATCGCGTCGATCGCGATGCTGAACCAGAGCCCACGGCCACGACGGGGGAACTGGACCGTCAGCGCGAGCCTGCGCCACACGGTCAACAACGGCACGGTCGACACCTGTCCGCCCTTCGATACGCCGTGGGTCATCCGATCAGCTGTGAGACGTCAGAGCCCGACGGCCTCGTACAGCGACGCCAGCTCCGGGCGGTTCAGCGCCCGGAGGGTGCCGGGTCGCTGAGAACCCAGCTGCACGCCCGCCACCGCGGTGCGCACCAGCCTGCTGACCGGGTGGCCGACCTCGTCGAGCAACCGTCGCACCACGTGCTTGCGGCCCTCGTGCAGGACCAGCTCGATCAGTGCGCGTCCGGCGTTCGAGTCGATGACCTTGAACGAGTCGACCTTCACCACACCGTCGATGAGCTGCACCCCGTCGCGCATGCGTCGCCCGAGATCACGCGGGATCGGACCGGGCACCTCGGCGAGGTAGGTCTTGGGCACCTCGAACGACGGGTGCATCAGGCGGTGCCCCAGCTCCCCGTCGTTGGTGAGCAGCAGGAGCCCCTCGGTCTCCGCGTCCAGTCGTCCGACGTGGAACAGCCGTGAGTCGCGACCCGCGACGAGGTCGCCGACGCACTCCCTGCCTCGGTCGTCGGACATGGTGGACAGCATTCCGCGCGGCTTGTTCAGCGCGAGGTGAACGACGTCGTCGCGCAGTTCGACCCGCGACCCGTCCACCCGGACGACCGCGACGGACGGGTCGATCCGGCGTCCCATCTGCTGGACGACCTCGCCGTCCACGCTGACCCTGCCCTCGGCGATCATCTCCTCGGCGGCACGTCGGGAGGCGACTCCGGCTTGGGACAGCACTTTCTGCAGTCGGACTCCGGTCGGCTCGACGCCGTGGCGGCGGCCAGGTACTTCAGACATCGTCGATCGCGTCCACATCAGGTAGCAACGGGGCTAGCGGTGGCAGTTCCGCCAGCGAGGACAGGCCGAGCCGCTCCAGGAACAACTCCGAAGTGCGGTACAGAATGCCCTGGGTCTGCTGATCGACCCCTGACTCCTCGACCAGGCCCCTCGTGAGAAGGGTACGCATGACCCCATCGCAGTTCACACCGCGCACCGCCGACACCCGTGCTCTGGTCACCGGCTGTCGGTAGGCGACCACGGCGAGCGTCTCCAGCGCGGCGCGGGTGAGCTTCGCGCGCTGGCCGTCACGCAGCAACCGCTCGACGTAGGGCGCGTAGCGGTCGCGGGTGTAGAACCGCCACCCGCCGCCGATGTGCCGCAGGTCGATGCCCCGGTCCTGACCCCGATACGTCTCGACGAGCCGGTGCAGTGCCTCCAGCACGCGCGCCTCCGGCTGGTCCACCGCCTGCGCCAGGTGCTGCTCGTGGGTCGGTTCGTCCACGATCAGCAGCAGGGCCTCGAGCGCGCCGTCCAGCTGGGCGTCGTCGGCCAGATCGTCCGGGATCGCCTCGGGCAGCTCCTCGGGCTGGTCCGCGTCCAGCTGGTCGTTCTCCTCCACCTGGGCCTCGGACATCACGCCGCGGCCAAGCTGATCATCAGGTCCCCGAACGGTTCCGGCTGGTCCAGGTGAACGGACGCCTCGCGGTGCAGCTCCAGCACGGCGAGGAACCGGGCGACGACCAGCAGCGGCTCGTCGCAGTCCTCGATGAGCTGACGGAAGCTCGCCCGGCCGAGCTCGAGGAGCCGCGCGCGCAGCAGCTCCATGTGCTCGGGCACCGAGACCTTGCGCACGTGCAGATGATCCAGGGACACGGTCGGCGGCGGCTTCGGCCGGAACACCGCGGCGGCCAGCTCGGCGAAACGCTCGGCGTCCATGCCGAGCATGACCTCCGGCAGCAGCTGCGCGTACCGGTCCTCGAGCGCGACCGACCGGGGGTAGCGCCGCAGGGCCGTGGCCTCCAGCTCGACGAACAGCCCGGCGGCCTCCTTGTAGGCCCGGTACTGCAGCAGCCGCGCGAACAGCAGGTCCCGCGCTTCGAGGAGCGCCAGGTCCTCGATGTCGTCGACGTCGGCGTCCGGCAGCAACCGGGCCGCCTTGAGGTCGAGCAGGGTCGCCGCGATCACCAGGAACTCGGTGATCTCGTCGAGGTCCGCGTCGGCTCCCGACGCGGCGAGGGCCTTGGTGTGCGCGATGAAGTCGTCGGTGACCTGGTGTAGGGCCACCTCGGTCACGTCGAGCTCGTGCCGGTTGATCAGCTGCAGCAGCAGGTCGAACGGTCCGCTGAAGTTGTCCAGCCGAACGGTGAACCGGCCGCCCGGCTGCTCGGTGGGCGTCTCGGCCGGAGTCTGCTCGGGTTCGGTCAGGAGCGTCACCTGGCGGCCGCCTCGCGCAGGATCACTTCGCGGGCCAGCTGGCGGTACGCCCGGGCGCCCGCCGAGCTCGGCGCCCACTTGGTGATCGGTTCACCGGCGACCGTGGTCTCCGGGAACCGCACTGTGCGGTTGATCGTGGCGTCGAACACGAGCTCGCCGAACGCCTCGAGCACGCGGGCCCGCACGTCGCGGGTGTGCACGGTTCGTGGGTCGTACATGGTTGCAAGGATGCCGTTGATGGCCAGGTCGGGGTTCAACCGGTCCCGTACTTTGTCGATCGTGTCGATCAGCAGTGCCACGCCACGCAGCGCGAAGTACTCACATTCGAGCGGGATCAGAACACTGTGTGCGCAGGCCAGCGCGTTGATCGTGAGTAAACCGAGCGACGGCTGACAGTCGATGAGGATCATGTCGTAGTCGGGCAGCACGGGCCGGATCGCCCGACCGAGTGCCTGCTCGCGCCCGACCTCGGTGACCAGCTGCACCTCCGCGGCTGACAGGTCGATGTTGCTCGGCAGCAGATCCATGCCGGGCACGGTCGTGGGGATGATCACTTCGTCGACCTTGGTGCCGCTCTCGATGAGCAGGTTGTGCACCGTGCGGTTGAGCTGGTGCGGCTGTATCCCGAGTCCGACCGAGAGCGCACCCTGCGGGTCGAAGTCGACCAGCAGTACGCGCCTGCCGTACTCGGCGAGCGTGGCACCGAGGTTGATCGTGGACGTCGTCTTACCGACGCCGCCCTTCTGGTTCGCTACCGCGATGACCCGCGCCGGGCCGTGAAAGCTCAGCGGAGCCGGCTCAGGCGCCACCTGGCGGTGACGGCCGCCGATGTAGTCGTCGTGACCATCAACATCATCGTCGAGCGGCGCCGGCCCTGGGTCCATCGGCCGGGGTGTCGACATTTCGGGCTCCTGGTTGTCCCGTAGGTGGCTCGGACCTGCCATATCAGATACCGACGGCCAGCGTATGCGTCGCGTTGACCACCGACCAAAGCGCCCCGCCGGGCTGAGGCCACTGTTATTGGAGTCGACCCGAATGTCGTAGTGCCGGGCTCAGCGCGACCTCGGATGCGCCAGCGCGAACACCTCACGCAGCGAGTCGACCGTGACCAGCGTGTAGATCTGGGTGGTCGTGACCGAAGCATGGCCCAGCAGCTCCTGGACCACCCGTACGTCGGCGCCGCCCTCGATGAGATGGGTGGCGAACGAGTGCCGCAGGGTGTGCGGCGACACCGGCTCGGTGACCCCGGCCCGCTCGGCGGCGGTCCGCAGCACCTGCCAGGCGCTCTGCCGGGACAACCTGCCGCCCCGCGCGTTGAGGAACAGCGCGGGTGTACCCCGCCCCTTGCTCGCCAGCCCCGGCCGGGACCGCACCCGGTACGCCTCCAGCGCGGCCACGGCCGGTCGTCCGATCGGCACCATTCGCTGCTTGCCGCCCTTGCCGGACAGCAGCGCCGCGCGTGACTGGAGGTCGACGTCGTCGAGGTCGAGCCCGATCGCTTCGGAGATGCGCGCGCCGGTGGAGTAGAGCAGCTCCAGCAGGGCGCGGTCCCGCAGGCTCAGCGGCTCGTCGAGCCCGCACGCCTCCAGCAGACGTTCGACCTGCGCCAGCGGTAGCGCCTTGGGCAGCCGGCGCGGCGGGGTCGGCGGATGCACCTCGTGCGCCACGTCCGAGGTCAGCAGCCCGTCCCGCACCGCGAACCGGTGCAGGCCTCGGACGGTCACGAGGGTCCGGGCCGCCGACGACGTCGCCAGCGGCGGATGGTCCTCGTCCCCCTCACGCAGGACGGCGAGGAACTCCGCGACCATCGCCTCGGTGACCTCGGCCAGCTCCGAGACGCCGATCCGGCCCAGGTACTCCACGTATCGACGCAGGTCACGCCGGTACGAGCGCAGCGTGTTGTCGGCGAGACCACGCTCGACGATGAGGTGGTCCAGGTACTCGGTCAAGATCCGCATCAACCCGGCGGGCACGTCACCGTCCGCGCCGGTTCGCTTCGGCGCGGAGCGTTGGGCGTCCGCCAGCGTCATGAGGCAGCCAGCTTAGACGCCGGACCGCGCACCTACCGGTCACGCCGCGCGGTGTGCACGGTGCGCGGTGTGGACGGACGGTGCGCGGTGTGGCGCGCGGGGACCGGGTCAGGCGGGTGGGCGGATCGTCACGATCTCGGCACGGCGGGGGCCGGCGGGGGTCTGGTAGGAGACCGTGTCACCTGCCCGGTGGCCGGCTATCGCCTGGCCCAGGGGGCTGTCCAGGGTCAGGGAGCTGTCTTCCTCGCCCTCGGGTACCAGCGCGGTGAACCGTACGGCGCGCAGCGTCTCGACCGTTCCGTCGCCGTGGCGCAGGGTGATCGCCGTGCCGTCCGGCAGGCCGTGGTCGGCGACGCTGTCCTGCGGGGCACCGGTGGCGAGCAGCCGGGTGACCTCGGCGATCCGCTCGTCCAGCAGCGCCGCGTCGTTCAGCCGCTGCAGCGCCTCCGCGTCGTCCGCTCGGTCACCGACACCCTGCTCGTCGCGGTCGGTCCCCAGCGCACCCCGTTGTCCACGCAACACGTCGAGCTCTTCCTCGAGCCGACCCCGAGCCTCCTCGCTCAGACCGTTTCCGGCGAGCTGGGACCCCTTGCTGATACTCATTGCCACCTCTTGCCACGTGTCGAACGGTGTGGCCGGTGTCCCGGTCGGAGTGGCCCCGAGCTGCAACTCGTACCTGGTACTCGCAACCAGGACAACGCAGCCAGGCGTCATCTGGGCGCCGGGACCAGTGTGCCGATCGCCGACGCGCGACCCGGCTACCCCGCCCGGCGTTGTTTCAACCGCCTGCCACTCTATTGGGCGACAGCGGGAGACTCTCGGGCGCCACCGCCCGCCGCGAACGCGGTCGACCGGTCGGGCCACGGCGCGTCCAGGGCCCGCGGTTCGGCCTGACCGGTGAGCACCGCGTGCACACCCAGAATCGCGGCGGCGGAGACCGAGTTGACGATCTCACCCGCTACGACCGCCCGTATCGCGTCGGCCACCGGCAGCCATTCCAGCCGCAGCTCGGACTCCTCGTCATCACCCAGGTCCGGCCGCTCGACCTCGCGCAGCTCCCTGGCCAGGTACACCCGGACGCTCTCGTCGCTGAACCCCGGCGACGGCACGAGGTCGAGGAGCACCGACCAGTCGGACGCCGCGAGGCCGGCCTCCTCGCCCAGCTCACGCGCGGCCGCCTCGGCGGGGTCCTCCCCCGGCACGTCCAGCAGCCCGGCAGGGAGCTCGAGCAGCCGGCGACGCACCGCGTGCCGGTACTGCTCGATGACGGCGAGCCGGCCGTCGGCGTCGAGCGCCGCGATGGCCACCGCGCCGGGATGCTCGAAGATCTCCCTGACGGCGACACGACCACCCGGCATCTCCACCTCGTCCGCGCGCAACGCGAGCACCCGGCCCCGGTAGATCTCCCTGCTGGCGCGCACCGGGTACGTGTGATCGCTCACTGGGCGGCCCCGGCACGTTCCGGCGACCGGCTCGGCAGCTCCACCGGCAGACGGTCGGCCGCGCTGTACCTCAGCGCCGCCGCGACGAACGCGCTGAACAGCGGGTGCGGCCGGGTGGGACGGCTCTTCAGCTCCGGGTGCGCCTGGGTACCGACGAAGAAGGGGTGCACGTCGGCGTTCAGTTCGACGAACTCGACGAGCCGCTTGTCCGGGGAGGTACCGGACAGCAGCAGACCCGCTTCGGCCAGCTGCGGACGGTACTGGTTGGCCACCTCGTACCGGTGCCGGTGACGTTCCGACACCTTCGTCGTCCCGTACGCGGCCGCGGTCACGCTGCCCTCGGCGAGGACCGCCGGGTAGGCGCCGAGGCGCATGGTGCCGCCCATGTCCCGCTCACCGGCGACGACGTCCTCCTGGTCGGCCATGGTCGAGATGACGGCGTGCGGCGTGTCCGGGTCGAACTCCGAGGAGCTCGCGCCGTCGAGTCCGGCGAGTGACCGGGCCACCTCGATGACCATGCACTGCAGACCGAGGCACAGCCCCAGCACCGGGATGCCGCGCTCGCGGGCGTACCGGATGGCGCCGATCTTGCCCTCGATCCCCCGGATGCCGAACCCGCCGGGGATGAGCACACCGTCCACGCCGGCCAGTGCCGTCGCGGCGCTCGCGTCCTCGCAGTCGTCCGAGGTCACCCAGACGACCTCGACGTGGGCCCGATGGGCGAACCCGCCGGCACGCAACGCCTCGGTCACCGACAGGTACGCGTCGGGCAGGTCGACGTACTTGCCGACCAGCGCGATCCGCACCGACTCCTTCGGATGGTGCACCCGGTCCAGCAGGTCGCCCCACACCGTCCAGTCGACGTCCCGGAACGGCAGCCCGAGCCGGCGCACCACATACGCATCCAGGCCTTCGCTGTGCAGGACCTTCGGGATGTCGTAGATCGACGGGGCGTCCGGCGCGGCGACGACACCGTCGGTGTCCACGTCGCACATCAGACTGATCTTGCGCTTCATGCCCTCCGGGATCTCCCGGTCGGCGCGCAGCACCAGTGCATCCGGCTGGATACCGATGTTGCGCAGCGCCGCCACCGAGTGCTGGGTGGGCTTGGTCTTCAGCTCACCCGACGGCGCGAGGTAGGGCACCAGCGACACGTGCAGGAAGAAACAGTTGTCCCGTCCCACGTCGTGCCGGATCTGGCGTACCGCCTCCAGGAACGGGAGTGACTCGATGTCGCCGACGGTCCCCCCGACCTCGGTGATCACGACGTCGGGGGTGACGCCGTCGGAGTCCGGCTCGGACATCGCCAGAATCCGGTCCTTGATCTCGTTCGTGATATGCGGGATGACCTGAACCGTGTCCCCCAGATACTCGCCGCGCCGCTCCTTCGCGATGACGCTCGAATAGATCTGGCCGGTGGTCACGTTCGCATGACCGGACAGATCCCGGTCAAGGAAACGCTCGTAGTGGCCGATGTCCAGATCCGTCTCCGCGCCGTCCTCGGTCACGAAAACCTCGCCATGCTGGAAAGGATTCATCGTGCCGGGATCGACGTTCAGATAGGGATCCAGCTTCTGCATGATCACCCGTAGTCCACGGGATGTCAGCAGTTGGCCGAGGCTGGAAGCGGTGAGCCCCTTACCGAGAGAGGAGGCAACACCGCCGGTGACGAAAACATGCCTGGTCGCGCGCGTCTGCACGGACACTCACGGTAACACCGTGTCCCGGGTAACGTTCGGTCAACCCGCCGAAGTGCCCGGAATCGGCGCCTGCGCAGTCGACGCCGCACCGTACCTACCCGCCTGACCTGCGGTTTGTTCGCGCAGTGCCAGTACCGCCGCGACCCGCCCGACGGCCGTCTCGACATCGTCGACCGTCGACAGCGTCGCGGAGATCGTGCCGTCCGCCCGGACAACGCCCACCGGCCCGGTCGACCCTTCGCTGCCGGACCGCCCGGCCAGTACCGCCCCGCTGCCGGCTCGGTCCAGTTCGCTGGACAGCCGGGCCAGGGTCGCGGCCCGCTCGGGCGCGTCGGCGCCGGACAGGCCGCCACCGGTCAGGACCACGGCGAGCTGCGCGGGGTCCGGCTTGGCGCCGGGCTTCACGAAGCCACCCTGGGTGAGTCCGGTCAACGCCGCCGCTGCCTGGTCGGACGCCGCGTGCGGCTGGCCGTTACGGCCCACGAGCAGCACGTTGCCGAGCAGCCCGCCGACCAGTCCCCCCGCGTCGGTCGCGCTGGGCAGCTGGGCGCCACTGGGCAACAGGCGTGTGGTCAGGTCACGGACGGCGTCGGCGCGCGCCGGGTCGATGATCGCGTCGGTGAGTTCCACCTCGCCGGTCACCGTCGCCCCGGCGTCCGACAGCAGCTGACGGACCGCGTCCCGATCGGTCGGGTCGGCCCCCGACCCGAGTACGAGCACCACCTTGCGCTGGGCGAGCTGCCCCTTGACGACGGTGGGCCCGACGGCGGCGCCGAAGCCGTTGGCGGCGCGCTGCTGGGCCTGCAGCTGGTCCCGCTGGGCACTCAGCTGGTCGACCTGCGTGGTCAGGTTGTCCCGGTCACCCGCGACGACCGACAGCAGCCGCTGGCTCACGCTGGTCGACCCGAGCACGACACCGAGTGCCAACGCCAGGAAGACCGCGGTGAGCGACACGACGTGATAACGAAGCGACATCATCAGGCCATCCACCCCTGAACGAACTCGACCAGCGACGACACCGCTCGTTCGAGATAGCCGATGATCGCCGGACCGGCGCTCGTCACCATCAGCGCGGCGAACGTCGCGATGAGCACCGCGCCGACCAGTACCAGAACCGCGCCTGCCGACACCGGGCTGCGGTACAACGCCGCGACCGCCTTGCCGTCGACCAGCAGGTTCCCCACCTTGAGGCGGGTCAGGAACGTCGACGCGTTGCTGCTGGAGCGGCCCCGGTCGAGGAACTCACCCAGCGTCGCCTGGAAACCGACCGTCACGATGAGACTCGCGCCGTGGTGGTGAGCCAGCAGCAGGGCGAGGTCCTCCGGGTTCGCGGACGCGGGGAAGGTCACCGCGCCGGTCCCGAGGTCCTGCACCCGGTGCAGACCGGGCGCGTGGCCGTCGGCGAACGCCGGTACGACCACGTCCGCGCCGCTGACCAGCACGTCGTCCGAGATTTCGGCGGGGTCGCCGACCAGAAGGTCGGGGCGGTGTCCCGCTTGCCACAGTGCGTCGGCGCCGCCTTCGACGCCGACCAGCACCGGGTGGTACTCCTTGATGTAGCGACGCAGCGCGACCAGGTCCGCCGCGAGGTCGCTGCCGCCGGCCACCACCAGGACGTGGTGGCCGCGCAACGGCACGCGCACATCCGGCACCCCGACGCCGTCCAACAGCAGCGCGCGGTCGCGGCGCATGAATTCGATGGTGTTCGCCGAGAAGGCCTCGAGCTGGTTGGCCAGCCCTTCCTTCGCGTGGTGCATCGCCTCGGCGACCGACTCCTCGGTCTGCGGCACGCCCCTCCCGACCAGCTCGTCACCGAGGAACACCGCGCCGTCATGCAGACGAATCCGGGAACCGTCACGCAATCGTCGGAGTGTTTCGTCGCCGATTCCGTCGACCAGCGTTATTCCGGCGGAAATCAACGCGGCCGGACCCAGATTGGGAAAACGTCCCGAGATGGACGGCGACGCATTGATTACCGCCGCGACACCTGAGGCGATCAACCCGTCCGCGGTGACCCGGTCGAGGTCGATCTGGTCGATGACAGCGATCTCACCAGGGCTGACCCTGCGAAGCAGCGACTCGGTGTGCCGATCCACCCTGGCGGTGCCGGACAACCCCGGCAGCTCCCGGCGGTCCCGCAACGTGACTGCAGAGAGCAAACCGGACATTTTCATACACCAATGGTGTCAAGCCCCGGGTGCAACTCCCCGCATTTAGCGCCCGCGCGTCGCGGATTCGTCCGCGCACGCCGTCGGTCGCCTGAGAATTCACCTGCGACGACTTCATTCCGTAGCGATTCAGCTACTCAGTGTTGTTTTTCCGGGCACGCGCTCGACGCCCTGTTCCCGCAGTCGAGGAACGTTGCTCCGCCTTCTCGGTGGAGGCCATGGTCAGCAGCTCCTCGGCGTGGGCACGCCCCGTCCCTGTGTCGTCGAGGCCGGCCAGCATCCGCGCCAGCTCGACGATCCGGTCCGCCTCACTCAGCGTGCGGACGCGTCCCTGTGTGGTGCCCTTGGTCTGCGCGCCACGCTTGTCCACCACCACATGACGGTCCGCGTAGGCCGCGACCTGCGGCAGGTGCGTCACCACGATCACCTGGTGACTGCTCGCCAGCCGAGCGAGGCGCCGGCCGATCTCCACCGCGGCGCGACCGCCGACACCGGCGTCGACCTCGTCGAACACCATCGTCGGCACCGGGTCGGCATGCGCCAGTACGACCTCGAGCGCCAACATCACCCTCGAGAGCTCACCGCCGGAGGCACCCTTGTGTAGAGGCACCGCCGCCGAGCCGGCGTGCGGCACGAGACGCAGCTCCACCTCGTCCACGCCGTCCGGGCCGGCCTGCACCCAACGTCCGTCCAGCTGCACACCACCGCTGTCGGCACCGCGCGCCGCCGCGCCGTCCAGCTCCCGTCTGCTCAGCTCCACCGACAACCGTGCGTCGGGCATGGCGAGCCCCGACAGCTCGTCGGTGACCGCCGAGGCCAGCCGACCCGCCGCCTCCTGCCTGGCCTTCGACAACGCTTCCGCGTGCTTCACCAGGTGACCGGCCAGCTGGTCGCGTTCGGCGACCAGCGCCGCGATCGCCTCGTCGCTCGTGTCGATACCGGCCAGCCGCTCGGCGGCCTGCTCGGCCCAGTGCAGCACGCCGTCGGTGTCAGCGGCGTACTTACGGGTCAGCGACCGCAGCTCCGCCTGCCGTGCCAGTACCGTCTGCAAACGTTCCGGGTCGGCGTCGAGGGCTTCCAGGTAACCGGCGAGCTCGCCCGCGACGTCGGCGAGCACCACGTCGGCCTCGGCCAGCCTGGGTGCCAGCTGCACCAGAGCCGGATCCCCCGAGTCGACGAGCAGTCGCCGGGCCTCACCGAGCAGACCGAGCGCCCCGGGCTGGTCCGACCCGTCGGACGCCACATCGAGCTCACCGCCGCCGTCACCGCCGGCCACTGCCATGCGGGCCCCGCCCGCCGCCGCACGCAGGTCGTCGGCCTCGGCGAGCCTGCGCGCCTCGGCCACCAGCGCGACATCCTCGCCCGGCTGTGGGTTCACCGAGCTGATCTCGTTCACCCCGTGCCGCAGCAAATCCGCTTCGCGCGCCAGCTCACGCGCGCTGTCGCGGCGCTCCACCAGCTGCTCGCAGACGTGCTTCCAGCGCTCACGGACAGCCCGGTACTCCTCCAGCGGCCCGGACACCGCATCGCCCGCGTACCGGTCGAGCACCGCGCGCTGCTCGGTCGAACGCAACAACCGCAGCTGGTCGTTCTGCCCGTGCACGGCCAGCACCGCCTCGGCCAACCGGGACAGAACACCGACCGGCACCGAACGACCGCCGAGGTGCGCCCGCGACCGGCCATCCGCACTCACGGTGCGGATCGCGATCAGCGTGCCGTCCTCATCGGCCTCCGCTCCGACCTCCTCGGCGATCCGTAACGCGGCCTCACCCGCGACGAACCGCCCCTCGACCAGGGCCCGACCAGCGCCCTCCGACACTCGCGAGGCTTCCGCCCGTCCACCCCCGAGCAGTGTCAGCCCGGTGACCACCATGGTCTTACCGGCACCGGTCTCACCGGTGAGCACCGTCAGTCCCGGGTGCGGTTCGAGCGTGGCGTCATCAATCACGCCGAGCCCCTGGATCCGCATCTCGGCCAGCATGCTGATGAGTCTAGGCGCGCCCCCTGACAGGCTGTCTTTTTGGGCCTTTTCCGCGCGGCTCTTTTCTGTGACCACCCCGGCTCGCGCGAGCGCTCGCTGGGGTACTCCCAGAAAAGAAGGCTCGAGGACTCGCCCAATCGCGCGCTTGTGCCCACCCTGGGAGCCGCCCTGACAGCCGAGCACTGTGGTTGCGGACATTCACTACGCCGGCCTTCGCCGGAACTCCTTCGGAGACTCGCGGAGCCAACTTTCAAGACACCTGTGCATGCGTAGCCGGATGAGGAGCCGTGAGTGTTTTGGGTTGCCAGGACAACCCAAAACACTCACGGGTCCAGCCTCTGGGCCCCCTCACCTCGCACCGGGAATGTGGCGAAGCACGGTGCATAAGGAGGCCCCGCACAGGCGCCCGAAGGGGTTCCGCCGCAGGCGGGTAGTGCATGAGTGGCGGCTCCCAAGCCGGGGCACCAAGCGCGCGCGTCGCCGAAGGCGACATTTTTCCGAGTGGGCCCCTCAGCCCGAAGGGTTGAGGGGCCCGCGAGGAAAAACCCCAGGCAGCGAGCCGTTAGGCGAGCCGCCTGGATCGTTCCCGGTCGGCCCGGAGGGCCTTCCGGGAACGATGGCGCGCGGGACAGGCCTATGAGGCCGGCCCGCGCCAGCCACGTACGGGGAGGCTGAACTTGCGGACCAGGCGGTCTGTGAACGGCTGTGCGCGTAGGCGGACCAACCTGACCGGAGCGTCCCCCCTCGCCAGCTCCACCCGGGCCCCGGGTGGCACGGGGATGGTTCTCCGACCGTCACACACCAGCACCGCCGGGTAACCGTCGGCGTCGATCTCCAGCGCGACCTGCGATCGGGGTGAGATCACCAGGGGCCGGGCGAACAGTGCGTGCGCGGTCAGCGGGACCATCAGCAGGGCCTCGACCTCGGGCCAGATCACCGGTCCGCCCGCGGAGAAGGCGTAGGCGGTCGAACCGGTCGGCGTCGCGCACAGGACCCCGTCGCAGCCGAAGCCGGTGACCGGCCGGCCGTCGACCTCCAGCACCACGTCGAGAATGCGTCCCCGGCTCGTCCGATCGATTGCCGCTTCGTTGAGTGCCCAGGTCCGTCGCACGGAACCACCACCGTTGATCACCACGGACGCTTCGACGGTCATCCGTTCTTCGACGTGGTAGTCGTTCTCGATGACCGCGCTGACGGCTTCGTCCAGCGACTCGGGGTCGGCTTCAGCCAGGAAACCGACCCGTCCGAGGTTCACACCGAGCAGCGGCACCCCGGCGGGACGAGCGAGCTCGGCGGCCCGTAGCAGTGTGCCGTCGCCGCCCAGCACGAGTACGACCTCGACGCCCTTCGCGGATTCCGGCTCGAAGTCGACCGGAACCGGTTCCATGCCGGCCGGCAGGTCCCGGGGCATGTCGTCCCACTCGTCGGCGAACACCCGGAGCCGGATGCCAGCGGACGCGAGACGACGGACCACAGCCGCGGCGACATCCTGGTTGGCTCGGCGCCCGGCGTGCACGACCAGAAGTGCCTCACGCGTCACTGAGGACCCTCTCGCACGGCGGTCAGGATGGTCTCGCGCACACTCTCGTCGAGCGTGGCGGGCTCTGTATCCGGGGCAGCGGTGATCTCCCGCTCCGCGTCCATACGCAGCCACAGGAAGTATTCGACGTTGCCAGCCGGGCCGGGCGCGGGGCTGGCCACGGCGCCACGCACGCTCAGTCCCATGGTCGCGGCCGCCGTCGCGACCTCCTCGAGCGCCGCGACCCGCAGCTCCGGATCGCGCACGACACCGCCGGAGCCGAGCCGGCGTCGACCGACCTCGAACTGCGGCTTGACCATCGGAACCAGGTCACCGTCTGGCTCGGTGCACGCGACCAGCGCGGGCAGCACGGTGCGCAACGAGATGAAGGACAGGTCGGCGACGGTCAGCTGCACCAGTCCTTCGGTGGCCTCGGGAGTCAGCGAACGGACGTTGGTCCGGTCGAGCACCCGCACCCTCTCGTCGGAGCGCAGTCGCCAGATCATCTGCCCGTACCCGACATCGGCCGCGACCACTTCCGACGCACCCCGGTGCAGGAGGACGTCGGTGAACCCGCCGGTCGAGGCGCCCGCGTCCAGACAGCGACGGCCCGAGACGCTCAACCCGGCCGGCTCGAAGGCGTCCAGCGCCCCGATCAGCTTCAGTGCGCCCCGCGACGCCCATTCCGGGCCCTCGTCCTGGCCCACGATGAGCGGTGCGTCGGTTTCGACGGCGGTGGCCGCCTTCGTCGCGGGGACCCCTCGGACGAGCACTCGGCCGCCGGCGATCAGTTCCGCTGCCTGCTGGCGCGAACGGGCAAGCCCTCGACGGACCAGCTCCGCGTCCAAACGCGCACGACGCACCACCGGAGGTCACACCCCGTCGATCGACGACAACGCGTCGGTCAGCGCGGTGTGCATCTGCTCGAACACGGCGACGTGGGCCGCGGTCGGCCGGTTGTCCAGCCCCTCCAGCGCCGCCAACGCAGCGGGGATACCGGCACCTGTCGGATGCCCAGGGTTCTCGGGCGACTGCTCGTCCGGAGACATGGCTCCCTCTTGTCGGTAGCGCATCTGGTCACCTCACGCTATCCGACCGGAGCGTCTCCCGGCCGCGCGCCGTCACCGGACAGGCCGAGTGACCGCAGTACCTCGGCGGCCGCACGACCATCGGGCCGCACGTCGACGGGACCGCCACCCTCGGCCCAGTGCACCGCGCACAACGCGCGCAGCGCGGCAACCGCGTCCGGCGTCTCGTCACCGGCCCAGCTCAGGGTGAGCCCGGCGTGATCCTTCTCGACCTGCCACGCGGACCTCGCCGAGGGCCGCAGCAGGTCGGCGTCCTCGGCCAAGGCACCCAGGTCGGCCGCGAGGTAGGTCGGCCGCTCGTTCTCCTGACCCGTCGTCAGCACGGCGTGGGCGTCCGCGACGCCGGTCAGAACCAGCAGGCTGGGCAGGCCGGCCCCGTTCGCCCCCGAGATGTCGGTGTCCAACCGGTCGCCCACGACCAGCGGGCGACGCGCGCCGGTACGCCGGACGGCCTCGTCGAAGAGCGGCACTTCGGGTTTGCCCGCGACGAGCGGCACGCTGCCGGTCGCCTTGGCCACCGCCGCCACCATCGCGCCGTTGCCGGGCAGGAGACCACGCTCGTCCGGGAGCGTCGCGTCGACGTTGCACGCCACCCACAGGGCGCCGGCCCTGATCGCCAGTGCCGCCTCGGCCAGGTCGGCCCACCCGGTCTTCGGCGAATGCCCCTGGACGACCGCGGCCGCGTCCTCTGCCCTCTCGACCACTCGGAGCCCGAGACCGGTCACCTCGGCGGCTAGCGCCTCGGTGCCCACGACCAGAACGGTCGAGTCGCGCGGCAGCCGGTCGGCGAGGATGCGGGCAGCCCCCTGGCCACTCGTGACCACCTCGGGTTCGGTCGCCGGGAAACCCAGCCCGCGCAGGTGCTCGACCACCTGCGCACCGCTGCGGGAACCGTTGTTGGTCAGGTAGCAGATACGCACACCTCGTTCCGCGGCCGACGCCACGGCCGATACCGCGCCGGGAACGGCGGTGGCTCCCCGGAACAGGGTGCCGTCGAGATCGAACAGGAGCGCGTCCCGCGTGTCGAGCAGCGTCGTCACGACGGGCTGTCACCCGCCGGTGCCGGGTCCGACTCGGCGGCGAGCTGGTCGAGCCGATCCGCCGCGTCGGTCATGCCCTCGTCGTCGGCCTCTTCCGCGTTGAGGAACCAGCGCATCGCTTCCTCCCTGCGCCCCGCCGCCAGCAGCGAGTCGGCGTATGCGTAGAACAGCCGGGGGCTCCACGTCGCACGCTGGCTGGCCTCCAGCTCGGGAACCTGGAGACTCAGCACCGCCGCGTCCGCCTCACCGAGGTCCCGCCGGGCACCCGCCGCGACGATGAGCAGCTCGATGTACGCCTCGCGGTCGAGATCTCTGGCTTCCGGCCCCTTGGCCAGATCCAGCGCACGCTCCGGCCGTCCCAGCGCGCGCTCGGCGTCGGCCATCACCGCGAGGTGGCCTGGTCCGCCGCCCATGCGCCGGGCAGCACGCAGCTCGGCGATCGCCTCGGACCATTCGCCCGCGTGGTACGCGGCCAACCCGACGGCCTCGCGAACGATCGCCAGCCGCGCCGCCTTGGAACGCGCGTACCGCGCGTGGACCAACGCCCGCGCCGGGTCGTCCTCGAGCACACTGCCCGCCGCCACCAGGTGTTTGGCGACCTCGTCCGCGACTTCCTTGCGGAGGCCGCGCAGGTCTCTGCGGACCTCGGTGTCCAGCTGGACCGACTCGAGCCCGTCCGGGAGGTCGGGAGCAGGCACGCTGGGCACCCGCTCGCTGTCCTCGTCCCGTCGAGGGCGGCCCTTGTACCCGGGCCGCTCGTCGCGCCGAGCGGAAGGCCCGCCCCGCCGGTCGCTGTACCGATCGCGGTCCGACCCGCGGCGGTCGCCGCTGGGGGCGCGTCGACCGGCGCCGGTGACGTCGGCCTCGGCGGACGCCGCGCCGGGTCCACGGTAGGTCGGTCGCTCGCCTCGGTCGTCCCGGCTCGGGCGCTCCTCGCGGGGGGCACGCTCGGGCCGGCCGCCCTGGTCTCCGTCCGACCGGGGACGGTCCCACGTGCGTTCACCTCGGGAGGCGCCATCACGCGGGTGTACGTCTCTCTTGGGCGGGCGAGCGCGGTCGTCCTGGCGCTCGTCACGGCGTGGCCGCTCATCGGTGCGCGGCCTGCTGTCGCGCCGCGGCCTGTCGTCGCGACGCGGACGGTCGTCGCGGGTGAATCCGCCACCGGACCGAGGCTTGTCGTCCCGCCGGAAGCCTCCGGCGGCCGGCCGATCACCGGTCCGGGAGGAGTCACCGGAACGCGACCGGTCGTCACGCCGTCCACCGCCACCGAACCGGCTGGAGTCGTCACGACGCGCACCGTCACCGCGTCGGTCGTCACGCCGCGCACCGTCGCTGCCAGCACCGGTCCGCTTGTCGCGGAAGGGGCGGTCGCCGCCGCGCCCAGCGCCGCCGGCGGCCGGCCGGTCAGAGCCGCGGAAACCGGAGCCCGACCTGTCATTCGGGCGGCCACCGTCACGCGAGGACCGGTCATAGCCCTTCGCGGCACCCTCACGACCCGTGCGGTCTCGGCCACCCCGGTCATCACGGCGCGGGCCGTCCCCGGAGCGCGGCCGGTCGTTCCGGTCCCGTCCCCCGCTGTCGTCCTTGCGTGGACGGTCCCGATCAGAGGTGGACGACGCGCCACGCCACGGGCGGTCGCTGTCCCGCGGCCGCTGTGCGCCCCGGCCCCGATCGCTCGAGTCCCGAGACGTCGAGCGGTCGCGCTGGGCGCTACCGCCGGACCCACGCGTCTTCCACCCGCTGCCCTCGCCACGTGACGCGCCGTCATTTCGGCGCCGAGGGGAATCGGACTGTCCGTCCACTGCCATACCTACCAGCCTACGAGGGTCGAGCGCCCACCTGTGCGCGGGCGCCGACAACACATACCTGCACAGAACAAAAAGAGGGCGGGCTGCCGGCCTACGGCCAGCTGCCCGCCCTCTTATGGGGTTTGTATGTCGGCGGTGTCCTACTCTCCCACACCCTACCGAGTGCAGTACCATCGGCGCTGAAGGGCTTAGCTTCCGGGTTCGGAATGGGACCGGGCGTTTCCCCAACGCTAAAACCACCGACAACAATATTCAAATATAAAACCCTACTTGAACACCCAACCACACGGGTTGTTTGCTCAGGGTCACACAGTGGATGCGAACAAAATGTTGAGGTGAAGCCCTCGGCCTATTAGTACCAGTCAACTCCACCCCTCACAGGGCTTCCATCTCTGGCCTATCAACCCCATAGTCTGTGGGGGGCCTTAACCACGCAAAGGTGGTGGGAG
>NZ_AUBB01000054.1 GCF_000429025.1 Actinospineispora spinosispora DSM 44797 | reverse complement strand
AACCAGAAGGTGGAGGTCACCTTCGACGCGGTTCCGGATCTGACCCGTGACGGTACGGTGCTGTCGATCGCTCCGAGTGGTACGAACATCTCGGGTGTGACGAACTACTACGCCACGATTCTGCTGACCAACACCGACCCGAGGTTGAAGGCCGGTCAGACGGCTGAGGCGTCGGTCATGACCAACACGTTGGACAACGTGCTGGTGGTGCCGAACTCGGCGGTCATCAAGCAGGGCAACGGTTCGTTCGTGAACACCCCGGGTCCGGACGGCAAGCCGGTCCAGACCAAGTTCGAGCCGGGCATGGTCGGCGACAACAACACCCAGGTGTTGTCGGGTCTGCGTGAGGGTCAGGAAATCCTGCTCCCGCAGCCGAGCAGTCAGCGCAAGTAGCTCGGCACGAGTCGAGGCCGTCTGACCAGGCGATCCGCCAGCATTGTGAGCAGCTAACTGGACACCGGATCCGGGTAGCGAGTTCCGCCTCGTGGGCCGAGGCAGAAATTGACCTGCCATTATCGTTGAGTTAATGGTTCACCTGATATTCATTAGGGGTGTATTCAGAGATTCGAAGCAGAAGAGGTAAGATGAGTATCTCGCGAGGTCTTATCGCAATCAGAGTCGGTGTTACGTCGGCAGCGATTGCCGCCCTCGCCGGAGCGGCAGTTCTGATGGCTGGCCCTGCCATGGCCAGTACCTCGCCGGCCGATGGATTTCTCAGCTTGCCGCCATGCAGTCAGGTCGACTCCAACCCCACCGCAGACTGTGAGGGGCCCTCGGACCGAGCGCCTGCATACTGCGATGGCCCTGGTGAACGACACACCGGCCCGTGCCTGAGCGATAAGGGCCGAGGGGGCCGTGACGAAGACGACTAAAGCTCGTGCTGTTTCAGCGCAGGTCGAGGTTCCGCGCGTTCGCCGCCGTCGCGTCGGTGGTAGCGGCCTGTGCAACGGGTTGCGCCTCAGACGACTCGGCCACGGTGATGCTGGTGGTCGACGTGTCCCTGTCAATGAGGGCCACCGACGTGGCACCCACACGCCTGGCCGCACTACAGTCCGCGACCGAGTCATTCGCCCGCGAACTGCCCCCACACTTCGAACTCGGCCTGGAATCGTTCGCTGGGACAACTCGAGTGCTCGTCCCACCCACCACCGACCGTGACACCGTCGTCAAGGCCGTCCAATCGATCAGCCTCGCCGAGAGCACCGCCACCGGCGACGCCCTCGCCACCGCATTACGGACCATCAGCACGGGCCGACCACGCCGGACCATCGTGCTCGTTAGCGACGGCAAACAGACCGTTCAGAACATGGAACCGCCCGCGCCCGTCGCTCCACCCGTCCCCAGGGATGCGTGCCACCGCTGGGTTCCGTGCGATCTCGGGACTCCACCCGGCCCTGCGGGGGAAACCGGCGCCATCGCGACCCCCGGCCATGAGCGCGACCTCGAAAACAGCCCCCTGGGCTCGTATACGATCGCGCGTCAGGCCGCCCAAGGAATCCCGATCATGAGTGTCGCCCTCGGAACACCCTCCGGAGAGATAACCATTTACGGCCAGCGAATTCCCGTTCCCTCCGACGAGCAAGCCATGCGCGAGGTGGCGACACTCTCCGGCGGCCAGGAGTTCACCGCGAACAGTTCCGACCAGCTGCGTGACGCGCTCCATCGGATCAGCACGACCATCGCCTCGCCCTGAACGTGGACACCTCAGGGCCTGCTCCTGCCCGCCGTCGTCCTGCAGGTGATACCAGGAAGAGATGTTCATCATCGTGACTGATTTCGTCCTGGCCCTGATCCTGATCATGTTCGTGGGGATCGGGGCGGTAGTGCTCGTCGAAGCGTTCTTGGGTTCCTCCACCGCCGAGGGACCGGGCGGACCTACTCGCGGCCCTCGTCCCCTGCTGCGCATCACGACAGGGGTCGCGCTGATGGCCGCAGGGGCAGCGATGACCGCGGGCCAGCTGAATCGCTGGCACACCTGCCTCGGCTGGCGCTGGTCCTCGGCCGAGACCACCTGCGGGGCCATCCAGGACTACACCTGGTCCAAGCGCTTCCCTGGCACCTCGATCTGGCAGGGGATCGGATTCCTCCTGCTCGCCGTCGCGCTGGCATCAGCACTGACCGCGACGGCAGCACAGCGTCGCGATACCGGTACACCGGAGCGGTCCGGGTGGGCGCGCATTCGAGCCGTCGGGATCGCGGCGCTGGGGGCGGTCGCGGCGGCGCTCTTCACGCTGGGCGGGCTGGCCTACGTGGGCGTGAGTGTCACCGGCGGCGGCTACGCCGCGGCGGCGATACTGTTCGACCCCCTGTTGTTCGCCGCACTGGCCGTTCTACTGGCCGCGGACGGCCGCTTCTCCGGCGTCCGGCCCGGCTGGTGGGATCGTCGGCTGGTCAGACTGTTCGCCGGCTTGGCAATGACCAACTTTCTGCTCGAGTATTTGTTCTGGTCGCTCATCATCGACGCATATGACACTCCACCGTTCACCGGCCAGCTTCGTGCGCTGCTGCTGGTGTTCGGCGGGTGGATGATGTCAGTCCCTAGGACAAAGCGTGGTCACCAGGAGACATTCTCCCAGGCAAAGTAAGCTGCGAATGGCCTCATTAAATAGAGAATCTGTAGCACTCTCCGCAGTCTGCACGCGTTACCGCAATGGATGGAATCTGCGCCACTACAAGTATCCGAAGGCCGCCGCCCCCGGTCTCACATCATTCGCCGATTACACTCCGGAGAAATAAGGCCATGTCTACCCGCAAGGTCACCGTCGCATCGTTGTTGCTGTCCGTCACCGCCGGCTCGGCTGCGCTTCGAATGGCTACTGCCCGGACGCGGAGACAGCAAGACTGCCCGCCCGGAGATGATGCGGCGGCTGCACGCACTCGTCGACCGCGTTCAACGGCTCCAGCATCGGGAACCGGACCTCGAAGCCACCCGCCGGTGAACGCTGGTCCCAGCGACGTCGCTCCCGGCGCCGCTGGGACCAGCTCGAAACCCTCGACGAGGGCAGGCGAAACGAGGCCGGACGACGTTAACAACGTTACCACTAATAGTCGAATTCAGACAAACAGAAAATGTACCCGATCAGTGTCCTGACCGAATTTAATGATGCGTTACCTATTTCTTAACGAGGCTGTGCGTCGCCGCGCCTAGCTCCACTTAGCCACCACCTAGCCCTGGATCCACCGATGAAAGTCGGTGTGGATGGGTGCTGTGATTGCCCTCCTGGACGAGGTCAAGGCATGGCAGGCGCGGCCGCTGGAGGAGTTCTACCCGATCATCTACCTCGACGCGCTGGTGGTGAAGGTCCGCGACGGCCACACCGTGCGCAACAAGGCCGCTCACATCGCCATCGGGGTCGATCTGGACGGGATCAAGCACGTCCTGGGGATCTGGGTCCAGGCCAGCGAAGGCGCGAAGTTCTGGGCCGGCGTGTGTGCTGAGCTGCGCGACCGTGACGTGCGCGACGTACTCATCGTGTGCTGCGACGGCCTGACCGGGTTCCCAGAAGCGGTCGAAGCGACCTGGCCGCAGACCACCGTGCAGACCTGCACGGTCCACCTGATCCGCGCGGCGATGCGGTTCGTGTCCTACCAAGAGGCACTGGTCGGTCTGCTGCTGCGCGGTGTCACCACGGGCGCTGACGAGCAAGGACGCGAGGTGTCCGTGCCGGGGTGGTCAAGCGGGATACTCGGCGATATCCCCCGTGGACGGAAGGGGTCACCATCGGTGGGGACTACACCGAGAATCGTACCGGTGACTTCGTGCCCGAACTGACCGGCGAAACATCAGTCAGGGCGTCGGTCCCGCTGGACCGGGCGTTGCTCGCCGCGCGCCTTCCCAAGTCACCACACACGACTCCTCGTACCTAATATGAGGTCAGATTACGGGCAAAGGATTCACAAATCCCGACGGTCATAAGGATTCACAAATCCCGACGGTCATGTGGATTGCCGCTCGGGGGCACGCCGTCGGGCAGCAACCGGTCGTTAGCCCAGCATGAAACGTCGCCTGAGCAAGGACCGGCTAGGTACTCACCCTGCTAGCGCAGATCAAACAGCTACCCAGTGCAGGGTTCCAGGTGTGCCCATGGGCATGGATCACTGAGCGGACCTTCACTTGGATCAACAAGTGTCGGCGCTGCGTTCGCGATCATGATCTGCCTGGCCCTACCGCCGCCCGGACCGGCCGACTCGCATGAAGCTGACGAGTTCTCGGACGCGCTCTCCACATCCTCAGGTTTCCCCGGTCCATCCCGCAACTACATGGCCGTCATAGCTGCACTGACCACCAGCATGCTGTCGATCGCACCCAGCGCCGCCGCCAGCGCCTACCGCAGCTTCGGAAACGGGCCAATCCTACTGATGACGCCGTGCATGGGATTCACCATGGACGATTGGGATCCGGCGCTACTCGACCGCCTGGCCACGACCAACCACGTCGTCATCTTCGACCCCGACGGCGTGGGACGAACCCCAGCCAGCCCCTCGCCCATCGTGACCGTCCCACAACTCTCTGATCAGGCCGCCGACCTGATCCACGCCCTCCACCTCAACCGCCCCACCATCGTGGGCTACTCCCTCGGCGGATTCGTCGCGCAGCGTCTGGCCGTGGACCACCCCAATGACGTCAGCTCCCTGATCCTGATGGGTACCGGGCCTGACGGGACACAGCAGGTACTGCGATCCAAACCGATCAAGAACTTGCCGGCGCTCAACCCGCTCGTCCCCGCCGATCAGGTCATTCCGCTGTACTTCAGCGGTCATCCCGAGGCTCTGGCCGCCTGGCGTCAACGAACAGATCAGCGACCCAACAGGGTCAAGGAAGATCTGCACGGCCTCAATCGCCAACGCGCAGCCATGGATGACTGGCTCCTCAACCCCACCGCCAACGTCAACAGCAGTCTGCCCACCCTGCGAGTGCCCACCCTCATCCTGGGCGCCGAAAACGACGAACAAGAACCCGCCGCCAACTCCACCCTCCTACATCACTACATCAATGGTTCGGAATTGCTGATCTACCCCGGGCTCAGCCACGCATTCCCCTTCGAAGCACCAGGGCCCATTGCTGAACGCATCGCCCGATTCACTCGGTAACAAGGGACTCGGATAGCGCCGACTCCGGCGACGAGGGAGCACTCGCCGGCCGCACTGACAACTACTCCACACGACCGTCCGCCGTCGGCGTCACCGGTGGAGGCTAAGCCGCATCACAGCCTGTTAGGCGCAGCGACAAACACCCCACCCAACCGCGCGTCGGCCACACCCCGGGGAATGTGCCCGGAGCCCTCGAACATCATGTGCTCGAACAAGTGGGCGAACCCGGTGCACCCAGGCGTCTCATTGCCCGGCCCGACGTGATACCACACGTTCACTGCCGCGATCGGCAACCGGGCGCCCCGACGCAAGATCACCGTAATCCCGTTCCCGAAGGTGTAGCGCTCGAGCTCCGGGGGCGCCGCGCCCTGCTCCGGGGATCGTCCGCAGCCCAAGGGCCGGTGATCACGCCGCGGCGACGACATCAGCGACCACGACCGCGACATTGTCGGGTGCGCCGTGCCGCGGGGCCAGCTGAAGCAGGCGGTCGGCGGCCTCGTCTGCGTACCACCGGGTAAGGCGTCCGCAATCTCTGCGGGTGGCACCGGGACCCACAGCCCGTCAGTGCAGAGAAGGTAGCGGTCACCGGTACGCGGGGCACGTAGCGCGATGTCGGGTCGTTACGGCCCGCTCCGGCGCCGAGCACACGCACGAGCAGTGCGCGGTCGGGGTGATCTCGGGCGCTGCCCATTCTGACTCGGCCGGCGTCGACGAGGTTCTGCACGTGCGAGTGGTCCTGGGTCAGCCGTGACAGTTCGCTTCCGCGCAGCAGGTACGCGCGTCCGTCTCCGATATGCAGAAGGGCGAGACGGCCCGCAGTGAGCAGGAGCGCCGTGAGGGTGCTCATCGGGAGCTCGTCGCCTGAGGCCAACGCGGTCACCGCTGCGCCAGCGTCCCGGCAGCACCCACCGACGTCGACGCCAGATCGACGAAGGCGAAGAACACCTTCAGGTCATACGCCGTTGCCAGCCACGTGTTCCATCGAGCCCGAGCACCGACAAAGGCCAGATAGTCGTCCACCAACGGATGCCCGAGTGTCACCGCCCGCAACTCACCCTCGGGAGACGGCCGAATCAGACAGGGAATGGATTCCACCAGGTGTTCCTCGCCTCCGGGCCGCAGCCCGAGAGGCCACGCTACTGCCGCGATAGAAGATCACCTGCATATTTACCGTCCCCGGCTACACCTCCGCGCACTCCACGTCGACCAACTCCTCATCGACGGCACAGCGGCCATGACGAAAGAAGAACCGGATGTGGTCGAGACTCACGAACATCGCTTCGCCGGATCCGGATGTGCGGTCGGGACTGACGAACAGAACCAGCCGAGCAGACGTCGGCACTGCGGACCGGATTCACTCCTCGCCAAGCGCGGAACCATCGAGCACCTGCTCGTACACGCCTTCGAGTTCGGTGGACATGATGAGCTGCTCAATCCTGCCGGCGGCGTCAGCACGGAAGAGCATCGACGCGACAGCCGGAAACCTCTCGAGAGATACGTCGTCGAGTTCGACGATCGTGAGCACCTTCCGATCGTCCGACACATCTCGGCTGATGCTGGCCTTGGCTGGATAAGGCCCCGAGTTCGGCAAAGGAGCCCAGGCATCTGTGAATTGCTCGTAAGACACTCCCGGTTTCAGAGTCCGAGCGAACACCGCGCGCAACATCGTTCCTGCTCTCTCTCAGTAGTGGGTCTCGCTGTCCTCCCTGATGCTAACTTCGCCCGCCGACATCACTGGCCGCCGGGAATCGGGGGCCTGCGCGCTCGTCAGGAAGGGTCCGCGTCGTCCCACAAGGTTTTCAGCGACCGTGGCACCTTGGCGCCGACCACTGGAACGGGGTTGCTCAGCACCAGTTCGGTGACGTCTGTTCTTTCACCCCTACTGTCCCCAAGCTGGGCGCTCCTCGCCATAGACCGTGACCGCGCCGGAGGCGTCCTCGACCCGAGAGTGCTGTCAGCTGGAGGCCGCCGCCGCGACGAACTCGCCGGACGCGGCCAACCGCCGCCAGTGATGACGCTGTGCATGGTCGGCGAGCACCGGATCACCGCCGACGACCACCGGGTGGCCGACCGCGCTGAGCAGACCCAGGTCTGACGCGTGGTCGCCGTAGGCCCAGCAGTCGATCAGCTCCACCCCATCCGCGTCAGCGAACTGTCGCGCCGCGTCGGCCTTGGCCGCGCCGATCATCGGGCGATCGACGACTCCGACGTACTCGGCGTCTGCCTCCCGGATGACCGTGCACAGCACAGCGTCCGCGCCGACAGCCGTCGCGACAGGCTGGACACAGGGCGGGAACGACCCGGACACCAGGACCGTCTTGTGCCCCGCGAAGTGATGCAGCGCGAGCGAACCGACAGTGGCCAGGTGGAACAACCCGCCGGCGCGCCGCTCCTGGTCGAACCAGTCCTGCCCGAGTTCCCTAACCCTGGCAACCGGTTCGCCGGCGAAGCTGCGGTAGTACCGGCGGTTGGTGTCCTCCCTCGACATACCTGACTCGGTGAGAGCCTTCAGCTCCGCCCGAATCCGGCGGTACTCCTCCGGCGGGCGTCCGGTCGCCGCCAAGTAGAACTCCAGGAACCGGAACATGCTCTTGACGGTGATCACCGTCTCGTCCACATCGAAGAAAGCAATCGTCGGTACGCTCATCACAGTCCCCTCATCGCTGGTCGGCCAGGTAGTGGCGTACGCCCCGATTCGTCTTACGGCCGAGACACCCTGATTCGACGAGGCCCACGAGCAGCGCGGTGGGGGCGAACTCCGGTTGGCCGAATTCCGTGTGCAGATTGCGAAGAACCTCGAGCGCCACATCCGCGCCGATCATGTCCAACAGTCGGAACGGCCCCAACGGCAGACACGTCGTGGCGCGGATCGACGCGTCGACCTCGGCCAGGTTGAGGTCGTTCGCGGCCGGCAGACCCAGCGCCTCGTTGAGGTAGGGGAATAAGAGCAGATTGACGATAAAACCAGCTCTATCCCGGCACCTCAGCACCCACTTGCCGAGCCGGTCGGCCACTGCCACCGCGGTGGCCATGGAGTCTTCCCCGGTGAAGCCGGTGTCGACCAGCTCCACCAACCCCATCGAGGCGACCGGGTTGAAGAAGTGCATACCAACCACGTCGGCGGGACGCCCACTGGCTATAGCGCAGTCGAGCACTGGCAGGCTGGAGGTGGTTGTGGCAAGCACCGCACCAGGGCGGCAGATCACACCGAGTCGAGCGAACAATTCCCGTTTGACAGCGCCGTCCTCGATCACCGCCTCAATGACCAGATCGCACCCCCCGAGGTCGGCGGGCCGGCCCGTCGGGTGCAGCCGGGCGAGGCAATCGGTGAGCTGTGCATCGTCGAGCCCGGTGGCCAGCAACAGGTCGCCGATCGATCGTGTCGCGGCTTCGGCCTTGTCCATGCCACGGCCCAGGATGCGTACCGGGTAGTGGGCAGCGACGAGCACCTGTGCGATGCCTCGGGCCATCGTTCCGGTGCCGACGACACCGACCGACCGCACATTGCGCGGCGCGGCGCCTGGGACCTTACCCCCCGCTGTACCGCCGGAGGAGTCGCCATCAGCGTAGTCGTGGAAACCACGACCGGTGGTGAGACCGAGCCGCCCGACGGTGGCGAGTTCACGCAGCACCGGGGCGGGGTTGTGTCGCCACTGTCCGGTGGCGGCGTACAGCGCGCGGAGTTCGGTGTAGACGGTGTCGAGTCCGAAGGAGTCGAGTGTCCGCAACGGTCCTTCCCGCATGCCCGCGCCCAGCCGCATCGCGGTGTCCAACTCGACCACAGTGGCGTACCCGTACTCCACCAGCCACGCGGCGTGGTTGCCAAGACCGAGCATCAGCCGCCGGATGACAGCGGCCAGGTCCGCAGTTGGTGTGGACCCGTGAGTGGTCGTGATAGCGGACATGCCCCGGCTCCTTTCTTGACCGTCAATATCGGGCGCCGACTGCCGCCGGCGCCCGATCCAGCTCGTCCATGTCCTGCTCGGTCAGCACGATGTCGGCCGCAGCGATGTTCTCGGCAAGGTAGGACTCCTTCTTCGTACCGGGGATCGGCACGACATGCTCGCCTTGGCCCAGTGTCCAGGCGATCGCCACCTGAGCCGGTGTGACGTGACGGCGGTTCGCTATCCGCCGCGCCACCTCGACGATGCGCAGGTTGGGCTCGATCGCCCCGGCCGCGAACCGGGGACTGCTCGCCCGGAAATCGCTCTCCTCGAAATCAGCCGGTCCAGAAACGGTGCCGGTGAGGAAACCCCGCCCGAGCGGGCTGTAGGGCACGAATGCCGCGCCGTTGTCCGCGCACCAGGCGACCATGTCGGCGCCCGGGGCGAGAGCATCCCTGGTCCACAACGACAGCTCGGACTGCACAGCGGTCACCGGATGAATACGGTGCGCGAGGCTCGCCTGCTCGGGCGTCACCTCGGACAAGCCCAGGCGCGCTACCTTGCCCTCGGCGACGAACTCGGCCAGCGCACCCCAACTGTCCTCCAGTGGTACCTGCGGATCCACCCGGTGCAGGTAATACAGGTCGACCGCGTCCACCCGCAGTCGCCGCAGGCTCGCCTCGATCGCCGTCCGGAGGTGGCGCGGTGAACCGTCGCGGTGCATCACCCTGCTCGCCAAGTCGTCCACCACCAGACCGCATTTGGTGGCGAGTACCACCTCCGATCGGCGGCCTCGGATTCCTTCTCCGACGAGCACCTCGTTGTGTCCGTCGCCGTACACGTCCGACGTATCCACAAAGGACACTCCTCGGTCGAGCGCGCCGCGCAGCACGGAGATCGAAACGGTGTCATCGCGAGTGCTCTCGGCGTAACCCCAGCTCATCCCCATACAGCCAAGGCCGACGGCACTCACCTCAGTATCGGTCGCACCCAGCTTCCGCTGGCGCATAGTCGTTTCTCCCTCCAATCTTGCGGATCATCCGGACCGGCCTTCCACCAGATCAGCTCATGCCGCAGTGAACACCAGCGCCGCGTTGTTGCCGCCGAAACCGAGAGAGGTGCTGGCCGCGACGTCCACCCGGACCGCCCTCGCCCGGCCTGCCACGATGTCCAGATCGATCTCGCTGTCCAGGTTCTCAAGGTTCGCCGTCGGTGGGACCACCTGCTGCTCGATGGTCAGCACGGTGTACGCCGCCTCGATGGCGCCGGCGGCGGCGAGCGTGTGTCCAGTGACTCCCTTTGTCGAGGTGACGACCGGACGCTGCCCGAGCGTTCGACGCAGTGCCCGACCTTCGGTCACATCGTTGAGTGGGGTGGACGTGCCGTGTGCGTTGACGTGATCGACCTCGGCCGCCTCGACGCCGGCATCGGCCAGTGCGGCGCGCAACGCACGCTCGATTCCGGCACCGGAGGGTTCGGGCCGGGTGACGTGGTACGCGTCGGCCGCCGAGCCGTAGCCCGCGACCAGCGCCCGGGCCCGGTGACCTCGTGCGCGGGCGTCGGCCGCCCGCTCCAGCACCAGCACACCGGCACCCTCGGCCGCCACGAAACCGTCCCGGTCCCGGTCGAACGGCCGCGACGCCAGGCCTGGATCGCGGTTGCGCCCGGACAATGCGCCCATCCGGACCAGACCGGTCATCGTCACCGGACTCAGGGCTGACTCAGTGCCACCGGCGAGCACGATGTCGCAGCCGCCGGACCGCAGCAACTGCTGGGCCACACCGATCGCGGTCGTTCCGGAGGCGCATGCCGTGGCGGTCACCATCCCGGGTCCGCGCGCCCCGCAGTCCATGGCAACGTAGCCGGCAACCATGTTGACCATGCTCATCGGAATCATCATCGGCGACACGTCCGTCGGGTCCCGCTCGAACACGCGATACTGGTTCTCCGCTGTCGCGCTGCCCCCCAACGAATTGCCGAGCACCACACCGATCCTGGTGCCATCCCAAGTTGCCGGATCCAGGCCGGCGTCGGCGATCGCCTCCCGCGCGGCCACCACCGCCAACTGGACACACCGGTCCATCCGCCACGCCGCCGCGCGGCCGAGCAGCCGGTCACCGTCAAAGTCCGGAACTCGACACGAGAAGGTGACATCGAGGCCAGCCAGTTCGGGGTCACTGCTCGCGGCAGGGATACCCGAGCGGATCCTCTCCCAGTTGCGCGTCACACCCACACCCGCCGGCGTCACCAATCCCAGACCCGTGACCGCGACAGGCGTGGGTGCGGCCGGCGGCGTCACACCTCCAGCCCCTTGGACACCAGCAGTGCCGCCGCGTCCTCGACGGTGAACTCCGGCCTCAACTCACCCTCGACGAGGACGACACCGAACTCTTTCTTGATCAACAGAGCGAACTCGATGAGAATCAGTGAGTCCACATCGAGTTCGAAGAACGTTCTGTTCCCAGCTATATCATCAGCGGAAATCCCGAAATTATCAGATAGTATGAGTGACAGCCGATTTTCCAGCACGGTCATATCATTTCCTTTGTGAGTGTGGTGATCCAGCTAGGTGTTACAGGGATGAAATCATCGGTGGGTCGCGCCGATCCAGGTCTGGCCAGCGCAATGCGGCGGAACCCCAGGCCAAGCCGCCGCCGAAGCCGGTGAGCACCACCCGGTCGCCGGCGCGCAGCGCGCCACGCGCCTCCGCATCCGCCAATGCCAGCGGGATCGACGCCGCGACGGTGTTTCCCACCCGGTCGATATTGGTGAGCATCTTGTCCCTAGGCAGTTCAAGTTGATCGGCGACCGCGTGCAGGATACGCAGATTCGCCTGGTGCGCCACTATTCGGTCCACCTCGGACAGTTCCCAGCCGACTCTTTTCAGCACAGCCTGGCTGGATTCGGTCATGCGAAGCACCGCCTGCATGAATACCGGTTTACCGAGCATCGCGAAATAGACGTCGGCCGCATCGACGATCGGGCCGGAGCCCCGCTGCCGGGATCCGCCGGCGCGCACGGTGATCAGATCATGTCCGGTTCCGTCACTGCCCAGGTCGAAACCGAGTAGTGCGCCCGGTTCGTCACCAGCGCCCGCCCGCAGTACCACCGCGCCCGCGCCGTCCCCGAAGATCGCCCTGGTGGTCCGATCGGTCGGATCGAGGATGGTGGAGAACGTGTCGGCGCCGATCACCAGCGCCGACGTGGCCACCCCGGTGCTGATCAGCCCGTCGGCGACGGCGAGCGCATAGACGAAACCAGCACACACCGCGGCCACATCGAACGCGGGCGCTCCGGTGAGGCCGAGTCGGCTGGCCACATCCGGTGCGGTGGCCGGGCAGGGGTGATCCGGGGTGCTGGTCGCCAGCACCACCACATCCACCGCAGTCACCTCGGCCGCGACCATCGCATCGCGAGCGGCCGCGGTGGCCAGCTCCGAGGTCGCCGTGCCTGGTGGTACGACATAACGCTGCCGGATGCCTGTCCTGCTACGGATCCATTCGTCCGTGGTGTCCAATCGGGCGGACAGCTCCACGTTGGTCACCAGACGAGTAGGCAGCGAGGTGCCGATCCCGGCCAGTACCGAGCGGTTCACGACACCGCCTCGGAGACACCGCTCTCCGGGTCGGACACCAGCGCCCCGACCTCGGTCAACGCCCGTCCCACTGTCTGTGGCGACGCCGATTCATCCAGTGCCGCGACGTGACCGTCCGGCCGGACCACAACCGCGAGCGGCCGACTACCGAGCCGGCCCGCCAGTACGGGCCACCCGGAGACGTCCACTACAGCGACCGAGGGCGCCACGACCGTGCGCAGCTGGTCGACTCGACGTTGCCATGCCGTGTCCCGGTCGTCGCCTGCCCACATCAGCACCGTGTACCGGTCCAGCCGCACACGCGGCCACTGATCGCCAGTCTCCCCATCAGCGGTCCGCGAGGCGAAGACCGGAAAGCGGTCACCCACGCGGACCTGGCCCCGCAACGTGGCGGCGAAGTCCGCCAGCGGCGTACTCGCCACGCCCTGGTTGACGCTGTAGTTGACATCATTCTGGCTCATTAGCGGCGCGCCGAGCCGCTGGAGCACACCAGTGCCCCTGGCCAGCCGGACCATGTTGTCGCGCACCGCGATATGGCTACGCCGGTGCAGCAGCCCCCAGCCGGTCTGTCTACCGGTTGTCGCGGAGACACGCTGGGCGGCGTGCCGCCGTTCCGGGTCATAGCTGCCGAGTACCCGCTCATCGACCACACCCCGGATCACCCCGCCCAACTTCCAGCCGAGGTTGGCCGCGTCCTGGATACCGGTGTTCATGCCCTGTGCACCCGCCGCACTGAAGATGTGCGCGGCATCCCCAGCCAGGAAACAGCGGCCGGCCCGGAAGTTGGCCGCGATACGCCGCCGGGCGCGGAACACAGTGGTCCAGCGCAGCTCGCCGAGCACTCCCCGACGCGGCGCCCGCTCGTCCATCATGCGTTGGAACAGCTCACGCGGCGGGGACTGTCGCTCGTCCCAGCCCGGCACACTGACCGCGAGTCGGAACTGGCCGTCGCCGAAGGGCGCGAAGCCGAGTGCGCCGGTACGGGTGTAGCAGTACAGCAGCATGTTGGTGTGCAGGTCTTCGCCCTGCATCGGGCCGTCGCCGATGGCGAACAGGACATCCGCGCCCGTACCGAGAAACGGAATACCGAGCAACTCGCGCACGGCGCTGCGTGCACCGTCCGCTCCGAGCACGTATTCCGCATGCACCTGCTCGGTGCGGCCGTCCTCGTGCCGCAGGGTGGCGACCGGACGGTCGGCTCTGTTCTCGGTGCTGTTGTGCAAGCCGACCAGTTCCACGCCGTGCTCCACCTGCCCGCCCAGTTCGAGGAGCCGCCTGCGGATCACATCCTCGGTGCGGTCCTGGGAGATCGTCAGCCCGAACGGATAGGGCGTGTCCTTCATCCGGGACATGTCAATCGAGCCGAGCAGCTTCTTGTCCGAATAGAAGGCGACCCCATCCAGACGGTTCCCCGCATCGACGAGGGACCTCGCCGCGTCGATACGGCGCAGCAGTTCCATGCTGCGCGGCCACACGACGATCGCCCGCGAGTGCAGGGTGGACTCGGGCGCCCGGTCGATCACGCGGACCGGAATGCCCTGGGTCAGCATCTCGCAGGCGAACACCAGGCCGACCGGGCCGGCACCCACGACCAGGACTGGATCAGAGAGGAGGCCATCACGGTGCGGGATCAGGTTCATCGTCTACTTCTCGTCTATTGTGCGATGGCTGGTGCGGGTGGCTGAGAGCTGGGCGGGATCACGGGTGGATCGGCGTTCCACCACCGTCGCCGACCAGGTGAAGCCGGCACCCGCGCTCAGCACGACAGCCAGTTCGCCCGGCTCGACGATGGTGGCGCCCGCACCGATGTCGGCCAGGTTCGCCACCATGTCGCCAGCGCCTAGGTGGCCGGTGGCGCGGCCGAGATCGAGCACGGGCGCGCGAACCGTGTCCCGCACCGCAGGGCCGTAGATGGTGTCCACCGCCGCCGCGCCGAGCCTCGGTACGACAACACACCGTAGGCGGGCATCATCCGGGGCCAGATCCGCTTCGGCGAGCGCCGTGCTGAGCACTGCGTGTACTGCGGCACGTAGTTCGGCGACGAACGCGGCTTTGCCCCGCACACTCAGGTACGCCTTCTTGGTGCGGCGCACGTCCACCGGGTCGCCGGCCTGCATGGCCACCCGATGGAAGGCGGCCAGATCACGATGCATGGCTTCCATGTGCGGGACAGCCGTTGTCGCCATCGACCACAGGGCGAGACCGGGTGTATCGGCGGTACCTCGACGCATCACCGCGCCGGTTGCCCCGTCGCCATACCACAGGTTGTAGTCACCGCGCCAGCGGTCGAATCCCGGCGGTCCGAAGCAGTCCGCAGTGGTGACCAGGCCAGCGGTCATCCCTGGATCGGCGAGCAACCGCGCGGCCACGACCTCGATCGCGGCGGCGCCGCCGTTGCACATCTGTTGCAGCCCAACGGGTTGAGCGCGCCGCGCGCCGAGCTGGTCCGCCACGTAGTGGGCCGGTGACCAGAAGTCGTGACCCTGATAGTAGGTCCACGCGTGCACCAGCAGCCCGAGATCCTCGGCGGGCAGACCGGCCGCGCACAACGCTTGTTCACCAGCGCGGACCGCGAGTTCCGGTGCTGACCGGTCGAGTGAGACCGGCAGCTCGTCGTAACCGACGTTCATCGCGTCCCGCTCGCTGATCAGCCCGTTGGCCAGTGCGGTGGTGGCTTTCTCGGTGGTGACCGGCAGTTGGGTGACCGCGGCGGTGACCACGACAGTGCCGAACAGTCGCATCAGGGGCTCTTGACTTCCAGCTCGGACCGACACGGACAGCGATCGGGGTCGGCCGCTGTATCAACGGCGATCATGGTGACCCGTGCCTCCGCGATGACCATGCCGCCCTGTTCGAAGGTCATCAGGTTGGTCCGCGCGCCGGGCAGCCGCTGGCACCGGAAGTCAGGTTCCGGGCCGGCGACCGGCTCGCGGCGCATGGTCAGGGTGATCGGGGCGTCGAGTTCCGCGTAGTCGGTGAAGGTCGCGTCCAAACCGATCAGTGTCGTCGCGCTCGGCGGTGTACCCCAGAACTCGGTCCCGGCGAGCAGCCCCAGCTGCCTGGCCGACTCGGTGAGCACCATACCGGGAAGGTGATCCTGGGCGTGGTCGAACATGCTCCGGTTGGTCACCGGCACCCGGACTCGAGCTGTCACCCGGTCGCGGTCGAACACCGCGTCGGTCAACACCACGTTGTCTGGGTTCGCTCGGCCGACTAGGTGTGGTGCGACCCGGCCAGCCGCAGCTGGTGGCGCCAGCTCATCGGACGCCGGCGGCGGACTGCCCCGGCGCGCGACCCGCAGGTCCCGGTAGGTGTCCGAGGGCAGGTAGCCGACCTCGATGCTCACCCGACCCAGCTCTACCCCTTCCAGGTGCAGGTCGACGTGATAGGTCAGGCCACGCAGCTGACGCCCTAGACCACCCCGTCGATCACTGGTATTCACCGACAGTGCGAGCTCACGCGGTGGTGTACCGACCGCATCGAGCAATCCGGGCAGGTCGACCGCCCACCTGCGCAGGATGAACTTGGTGTCTCGCGGGACGCCGAAATGCGCATGACCGCCATAGGTCTCCGCTTGTCGGCTGCACTCCAGCAACAGCAACGGGTCCGGCAGCCCCACCCGCAACAGACTGTCGGTGTAGTAGCCGTGCGCCGAGGGCAGCTGCGCGCCGGCAAGATATCTACCGCTGTCGATAGCGCGACTGTCGGTGAGGAACACCTCGGATAACGAACTACGGTGCAGCAGCGACCGGTCGACAGTGCGGACGAACGTCAATTCGCCGAAACCACGGTCGGCGTCCTGCCCCAGGGCGGTCATGACTGATTTTCCTTACTCCGCGATGTGCGTGGATCCCAGCGGATGAATAGATTTCCGCCCGTTCCGCTCATCGGCCGACTGTCAAAATTCTCTACAAATTTAACCTTCTGTGCTCAGTTACTAGCTTAACCAAATTTGAGAATGCAACACAAGAGTGATCTCCGTCATATTCACAGATAGCATAACAAAATTTAATTACGCAACTATCAGACCTAATTAACGTCTCATCTCGACCAGCCATCCTTCACTCTGCCGGTTCTTAGCCTTGCCGATCAAGATCTTGCAGGTCAGGTCGACAAATTTGCCGAGAGAGCCTCGCCGGCGAGCGAATTAATCCCAGGTTAATAGTACTCCAACATGGTCGATTTATTTCGGATCCACTAAAATAGAGACCCTCACCATCTATCACACATCAGCAGTTATAACTGCTTTCTGACGGCCCTGAATTTCATTCAGGTCAGGCGAATTGCCCTCGTCAGCGGGCGCCCTGGCGAGGGGCACGTAGCGTATCCGGGGCGCCATCCTTGACCCAACTCGCCAACAGCCGCAGTGACGTCTCCGACTCGGACCCCGGCTCCACGGTATAGGTGATGAGCGCTTGATCGGGGTCGTCCGGCGCGCGAAACGTCTCGAACGAGACCGTGAACTCACCGACCACCGGATGGCGGATCACCTTGATCCCGTACGTCTTCTCTCGCACGTTGTGGCCGGCCCACAGCCTCCGGAACGTCTCGCTGCGCACCGAGAGCTCACCGATCAGGCTGGCCATCCCGGGATCGTCAGGATGTCGCCCAGCTTCCGCACGCAAGTTACCGACCACGTCCTTGGTGACATTGTCAAAATCCGGGTATCGGTCCCCGCCGTCGAACAGGAAAATCAGCTTGGCGATATTGCGGTCACCGACCGGAAAACTGCTGAAATCCGCGGTCACTACCGCGGCCAGATCATTCCAGGCCAGCACGTCCATCCGCCTGCCGAGGACGAACGCGGGCACGTCAGGGATCGCGCCGAGCAACCGGCGCATACCGGGGCGCACGTGCTGGGGGCGGCTAGCGGAGCGCCGGCGGGGCGCCGGATGAGCCAGGTTGTGCAGATACGTTCGCTCATCGCTGTCCAGTTGCAAGGCGTCGGCCACCGAGCTGAGGACAGTATCGGATACGTTGCGGGCGCGGCCTTGTTCCAGCCGCACGTAGTAGTCGACGCTGATCCCGGCCAACATCGCGAGCTCTTCCCTGCGCAGGCCGGGGACCCGACGCAAGGCGGAGCCCAGCATCAGCCCGGTGTCTTCCGGCCGCAGGGCCGCTCGTTTGCCACGTAGGAACTCACCCAGCTCGCTCACCTGCACCAGTATCCGGGGATATCGACGTTGTCAGTAGTACCGGCAGACCTAGGAACGCCGGGCCCCCGGACGAACCGTGCCTTGCGGGTCATCCCGACAACCCGCATGGTGAAGTTGATCTCGCCACCACCATCGTGTTTCTCGGGAGCTCTTGGATGTGTCGCACCGCAACGCTACTGATCTCGCTGGTGGCATTGTTCCTCGTTCCATTCACCCTGACCGGCACGTCGGTGGCGCTGTCGGACATCAGCTCTGCCCTACACGCAAGCCTCGCCGCCACCCAGTGGGTGGTAAATGCCTACAGCGCGACCTTCGCCAGCTTCATGCTGGTCACCGGGTCGCTAGCGGACCGGATCGGCCGGCGCCGCGTCTTCGCCTCGGGTGTGGCCGTGTTCGCCGGGTGTGGGCTGCTCAGTGCGCTCGCCCAGAACATCGTGCTGCTCGACGTGGCTCGCCTACTAGCAGGCGTCGGCGCGGCGGCGACCGCGACCGGGGCCAGTGCCGTGCTGGCGGCAGCCTTCACCGGACCGGCGCGGGCAAAGGTCTTCGGACTGTTCGGCACCACGATTGGCATCGGGCTGGCCTTCGGGCCGACCCTGTCCGCGCTCGTGGTGCACGAGTGGGGTTGGCGCGCCGTGTTCACGCTGCCCGGCGTCCTCGGGCTGGTCTGCCTGGCGTTCTTCCGGTGGCTGCCCGCCTCGGTGCCGGATCCGAGCAAGCCGCCGATGGACCACGCCGGGGCGGTCCTGTTCACCGCCTCACTGCTCCTGCTGATCTTCGGACTTGTCGAGGGCCCGGCACTCGGCTGGACTGATGTCCGGGTGGTGACCGCACTGCTCACCGCTGTACTGCTGTTGGTGGTCTTCGTCGCCGTGGAACGCCGGGCCGCTATCCCGCTGCTCAACCTCAGCCTGTTCAGCACGGCCCGGTTCCTGGGGCTGTGCCTGGCGATCGTCGCGGTGGTCGGCGTGTTCGCACCGCTGCTGATCTACCTGCCGACCTTCTTCCAGACGAGCCTAGGTATGAGCGTGAACGAGTCCGGACTAGCCATGATCGCGCTGACCGGACCGATCCTGGTGGTGCCGCTGCTCTGCGGCATCGCGGTCCGGTGGGTTCGCGGTCCGGTGCAGGTCGTCGTCTCGTTGGTGCTAGTCGCGGCGGGCGCCGCGTGGCTGGCTGCCGGTGCGGCGCTGATCCCGGCGTTGCTGGTGCTCGGCATCGGTGTCGCCATCGCACAGGGCCTGCTCGACGGGCTGGCCGTCAGTGCCGTACCACCGGAGCACGCGGGAGCCGCCGCCGGCACGTTCAACACCGCGAAACTGACCGCTGAGACACTGGGTATCGCCGTTGTCGGGTCGGTGCTGGCGGCGATGACCGACAACCGATTGGCCGGTCCCGCCTTCCCCGCCGCCCTGCACCTGACCCTGTGGTATTTCGCCGCGCTCGCTGCCTTGACCGCTGTCGCCACTTCGGTGCTGCTGCGGCCCCGAGGTGACCCCGAGGTGACCCCGCCAAGGCCGACCGACAGCACCACACTGATGGACCGGCCGACAGTGCCGGAGCCGTCCGAGGACGGCTCCGGCACTGCTGCCGCCGCATCGACGACTGTGACGGACTAGCCGCTGTGCACGCCATGACGATTCCTCACTTCGGCGGCGCCGAAGTACTGGAGTACGCGCAGGTCGCGACCCCGACTCCCGGACCTGGGGAGATAACCCTCGACGTCAGCCACGCCGGGGTCAACTATGCCGAGATCCTCTTTCGCCAGGGTGCGGTGGACGTCCCGCTGCCCTTCGTCCCCGGCATCGAGGCCACTGGACGCATCCGCGAGCTCGGTGAGGGTGTCTCAGGACTGCGGGTCGGAGAGCGGGTGGCGGCCCTGACCATTGTGCACGGCGGCGGCTACGGATCGGTTGCGGTGCTCGACGCACGGCTGGCCGTCCCGCTGCCAGAGGACGCCGATCCGGAACTGGCGGCGGCGATCCCGGCCAACAGCACCACCGCGTGGCTGGTGTTCGAGCAGGTCGCCCAACTGCGCAAGGGTGAACGCGTCCTGGTGCACGCCGCAGCGGGCGGTGTCGGCAGCCAACTCGGACAGGTCGCCAGGTGTCGGGCGCGGGCCAGGTGATCGGCACGGTCGGCTCTGCCGCGAAGCTGGCCACCGCCGCGCGGTTCGGCTTCGACCAGGTGATCGTCCGCGACGAACTGCCCGGCCTTGTGGACGAATTGACCGACAAGCAGGGTTTCGACATCATCGTCGACCCAGTGGGCGGGCAGACCCGCCGCGCCGGCCTTGCGGCATTGGCCCTAGGCGGCCGGCTGATAGCGATGGGCAACGCGTCCGGCGCCGAGGGAACACTGATCGATACCAACGAACTGTGGTTCAGCGGCGTCGGCGTCCTCGGCTTCAACCTCGCCGCATTCAGCACCACACACCCCGACTTGGTCACCCCCGTACTACGCCGCGCGGTCGATGCCGTCCTCGACCGGCAACTACACGTCTGCATCACCCAGGTGTTGCCCCTCAGCCGTGGGCGGACGCACACCGACACCTCGAGTCCGGCGCCAGTGTCGGCAAAATGGTCCTCACCATCCCAGACGAGCCACCACTGCCGAAGTTCGTCAGTTGACCTGACAACCGGATCATCTGGTTGTGGCCGGCGCGGTCTGGAAACATTCCTCGATCGCCTACCACGCTCCGGCGACCCGGATCAGCTCCCATAGCGACGTGTCGGACGCCCTGAACGGTCAGGAAGGGGGGCGCAGCATGCCGTAGATGGTCGGCCCGGAAGGGATCGGGATAGGTCGGGTAACGGTGAAGCCGTAGCGCTGGTAATAGGCCACGTTGCCTTCCGAGGCCTCCAGATAGGCAGGTGCTCCAGTGTCGTCGCAATGGGCAAGGCGAGTTCGGATCAGCTGGGCGCCGAACCCGAGGCCCCGCGCGGACGGATCCGTGCCCAACTCGGCCAGGTACCAGTGCAGCTGATGCGGGCGCGCCTCGCCAATCGCGGCGACCACTGAGAGCAGCCTGCGGATACCGAGCCCCAGCCGCAGCGCCTCGGGCAGCTGCCGCGACTGGATCAGTGCCGGCGGGTTCGGGTGTTACGGCGTGCTCCACAGCGTGCCTGCGACGATCTGACCGTCCCGGTGACACACCTCGGTGACGCCGTGGACGATGAACCAAGTGCTCAGCTGACGGACATAGATCCCCGGCAGATTTCGCCTGCGCCTTTCGTCATCCGGCATGATCCAGCTGGTCACCGGGTCGAACTGGAATGCCCTGGCCAGTACGGCGGCAAGCTCGGAGACGTCCGTACCGCTTGCCGGTCTCGGTGTGTCGAGTGTGCTCACCTAGCCAGTATCAATCGACCCGCGTCACAACGGATGAAGTTTGTGATCTGACGGGCCCTAGAACTCCGGACTTGGTGGGATGGATCATGCATTGTCGGGGTGCCCCATTGATGTGTTGCGCACCATTCGTTTCCCTATCCACGCCATACCACACAGCTGCTGGGTGTGCTCATTGCTGCTGGTTCATCGCGGTCAGCTCCTGCGCTCGCCTCCGGCACGTGTCGCCCCACCGACTGCGCGCACTCTGTGCAGCAGCGCGGGTACCGCTGACCAGTAGCCAGCCCGCGAGTACCGCCACGAGATCGGGCAACAGGTCGATCAGCGCGGCGTGGTGCCCGATCACCGTGGTCTCGGCGAGTTCCCACCCCAGGCCGACCGTGAACGTGGCGAGTGCGGCGAGCCCCGCGCGCGACACGCCAACCGCGACAACCGCGAGGAGGAACAACACCGCGGCCCATTTCAGATGCGGAATCTTGCTCAGCGCATGTGACGCGATCTCAGTGGTGATGGTCCAGTCGAACCGAGGTGATCGACGTCCCTGCGGTGCACGTCCTGCCGCCCAGATGCTACCCACCGCGAAGACGACGAACGGGGCCGCCCGTGCGGCATTCACCACCATGCGCATCCATGATGGTGCCGCATTCCTTGCTGGCGACGACATATCCACGCCATATCCCCCGCTTCTCACTGCCCTCAGGCGACGCGACTTTCTCGGACGCGGCGACCGAAGGTACTCCCACCGATCAGCGGACCCGGTGCGTGGGCGTGTTGTCCGCCACCGACCCGATAAATCTCTCAACAACGCGCTGTGCGCCGTTCGTCCGTCTACAGACCGCAGGAAACTCTCGGTCAAGACTTGTTACTGATTTGTCGGCCAGTTATCCCGCTATCAACACGGTCAGTGGTTCCGTACTTTGCAGGCAACGGCGGCCACGAATTGAGCACGAGTGCTCCGGTGGTTGCCGTCCGCACGCCAGCCGATTCGTGACGCAACCGCAAGGAGCCGGGTCACCCCGATGAACCGCAAGCACAGAACCACTGTGGTGGCGTCCGCGCTCGCCGCCCTGACCGGTGCCGCGATTCTGACCGCCGGTCCCGCATCGGCGAGCTCGATCATCGAGCCGGCTCACTCAACGCCGCAGCGCCTCGCCGATGCACATCGAGCCGGCGAACCGCGCAGGGACAGCACGGGAGAAGACGGCAAGACGGGCAAGGACGGCATGGCCGCCCGGGGCGCCGACGAGATCTCCGTCGGCAGGAACAACGACTCGACCGGCTCGCCCGCCCATCACCCGACCACACCCGCATCGGCCCGGCACGCACACGCTCCGGCCACCCCGAGCTCCGCCCCTGCGCCGGCGCTGCCCAGTCGCGACGAACCCACGGACGCGGTGCACTCAGCTGTGTCGGACCTGGGCGCGCAGCCCGAGCTGACCACCGGGCTACCCACTCAGTGACAGCCAGGTCGAGCGCTAGTGCGGTGGCACTAGGCAGGACCGCCCTGGCGACTCAAAGCTCGCCGCTCCCCAGCGGTTCGGTGGTCTCGGACCCGGACCCGATTGACGATGTCCGAGACCACCGGGTGACATCCGGTCACAGAGACATCCCTGGGCTTCTCAACGCAAGCTGGGCGGGTCTTTGCTGGCCCCGTTAGGGCTGGGCGGCGGGCATCTGCCTGGCGCTTAGCGGCGCCCCGGCATCGGCCGTAGTGGCTCCGCGCCCAGGGTTCTGGCTCGTCCGCGCGGGTGGATCGCCGCTTTTGCGATTCACCCGGGCGGATGGGCCAGGTTCATGGGTGTGGAGGGGCGGCCGGTGCTAGGCCGGGGCCAGCAGACACAGTCCCGCCAACCGCGGGTCGATCAGCAGCTCTTGGCCGCGCGGCCTTGAGCGCGTGGCCCAGCGGTATGGCTGCCGTCTGGGCCGTGCGGAGTGCGGCGTCGGTTGTGGTCCGTTGGTCCAGTTTAAGATCGGCGTGGGGCGATGCGGACTACGGTCGCGCAGGCTAGCCCAGCGATCAGCACGCTGAACGCGGCGCCGAGTGCCAGTCCGAGCAGCGGCTGATGTGGCTGTTCTAAGGTCCGGATCGCTGTGCCGACGGGCGGTAGCCAGGGTTGGGTCACTGTCATGAGTACGGCCAGGCCAGTGGCGACTGCGCTCCAGCCGATCCGGGCGACGATCGGTGGACCAAATAGCAAGCCCAGTGCGGTGCCGGCGCCTGCTGCTGCCAGGTGCGCCAATGCCCCGATGAGCAGCATTCGCGGCGTGTAGGGGTAGGGCGTTCCGCCGAGTGGGAGTAGCGGACGGAGCACCGCCGCGGCGAGCAGGATGAGGTCAGCGCCCAGGCAGGTGATCAGGACGCCGATCTGGACTCGGAGCCAGCCTCCGGCAGCGGTGACGGTGACGTGGCGTGCGCTGGGGTCTTCGGCGTTGGCGACGACGATCGTCAGCCAGGCACTGATCGGGTACAGCAATCCGACACTGGCGCCCCATAGCTGTGGCGGTGGTCCTGGGTCACCGCCCATCAGCACCATCACCACCGTGAGGTAGGCCAGCACCGGTAGCAGGAATCGTTGCGACCGCAGCAGATCGGCAGCCAAATAGCGTGACACCGCGAGCGCCGCACGCGAGGTGACGAGCGGTGTCATCTCATTACCTCGGCCCCAGTGGTCGGCCGCCCATAGCGCGCACTGTGTTCAGGATTTCCTCGCGTCGATGCCGAGGCACCTCGATGGTGATTGTCGTCAACTCCGCACGCGGGTCTCCTCGTGGCCCTGGTTGTTGGGTGATCTGCTCGGGTGTCAGGCGGCCTTCGGCCATCCGTAGTCGGTGTCCCGGCAACGACTCCGACAGGCCGGTGTGGTCGGTGACCAGTACTGCGGCACCGGCGCGTGCCCTGTCGATCAGCTGTTGGGCGAGCACCGGTGCGACAGCCGGGTCGAGCCCGGACCACGGTTCGTCCAGGACAATCAACCCGCTGCCGCCGCACAGCGCCTGTACCAACCCGACCTTCTGCGCGTTGCCCTTGGACAAGGTGGACATCGGGGCGGACGAGTCGCCGGTAAATCGCAGCTGATCAAGCAGCAGCATCTGGGCTCGTGGCTTCTCGACTCGGGCGTCGGGCTCTCGGGCGTGCAACGCGCCCATCGAGCGCAGGTAGCTTGACGCCGAGAGTCGCAACTGTGCCGGGAAACGGTCGGGTAGGTAGCCGACCGAGCGCGGTCTGCCCAGCACACGGCCTTGCGAAGGAGCGGTGATGCCGGCCGCGATGCGCAGCAGTGTCGACTTGCCGCAGCCGTTCGCCCCGAGTATCGCGGTCACCTCCCCGCTGGACAGACGCAGGTTGATCTCACTCAACACGGTGTGGCCGCGATAGCGCTTCGCCACTCGACGTAGATGTACCGAGTTGTCTGCCGCCATCACCGTTCACCCTCGGACCCCGCCCGGGCCGACCCTGTGGGGCGCCGGATAGTGAGCCACCAGCTGGTGGCCGCGGTCGTCGGAATGGAACCCAGGAACCCGATTACTTGCCGGCGCCGGTCCCGAGGGTTGGCCTCAGCGTGCAAGACCGACGCAACCACCGCCAGCCACTGGGCACGCTCCTCATGCGGCAGGACCGCGCCGGCTGAGGCCAACCAGCCCGGAACACCGTCCCGGGCACTGTCAGCCAGACCTCTCAGCACTCGAATCGCCAGGGCCACGGCCAGCCCCGCCAGCACAACGACGGGTGATCTCGGCAGCATCAGCTGTGTCACGGAGAGCACGACGACCAACGCGCACAGCATCGCGGCGCTGCGCAGCTCAGGTCGGATTCCATGCTCGGCGTTCACACCGCACCGCCTCCGGCTTCGCCGTCCGGGCGCGTACGCAGTAAACGGGCCAGACCGGCACGAGCGGGCGCAGTCTGGGCCAACGTGTGCACTGCCCTGGCCCGTCCCTGCACCGTCAACCGGTAGTAACGCCGCGGTGGGCGCTTCTGCGCGTGCGCCACCTCCGGGTCTTCCCAACGGTCGGTAACCCAACCAGCCGCGGTCAACCGAGCCAGGATCGGATAGATCGTTCCTGCCGCGAGCCCACTGGCTTTGCTCAGCTCGAACCCCCACAGCTCCTCAGCGTCGTCCAACCGATCCAAGAACGCGGCCAGCACCGCCTGCGTCTGCACCGTCACACGAGGACTCGACATACCCCTAACTCTATATAGGTAGCCCGCAATCGCGCCAGTTCTATCCCCTCGGCTTCATGCTGGCGAGTGGGTAGTCCACGGTGACACTCGCTTGGGCGGCCTCTTCCGAGAGACCGGTGACGCTGAAACGGTCCGACGCCTAGCTGACTGCGACGCTGCTCATCTGTGTGGTGGTTGGCCGCGCAGCCGGCTCGGGTTCAAGGGGCGCCTTGGAGGCCAGGCGGTGTCTTCGTCGTAGGGCGTTCCGTTCCTGAGGCAGCCGTGCAGGATGCCGACCAGGCGGTTGGCGAGCTGGCGCAGCGCAGGCTGGTACCCAAGGCCGCGTGCGCGCTGCCGGTCGTAGTAGTCGCGGGCGCCGGGGCTGCCGGTCAATGCCCCTTGGGCTTGCCGGTGCAACGCGTCGACCAGGCGGTCGTTGTGCACGAACCGGGCCTGCACGGTCTTTTTCATGCCGGACTGGCGGGTGATCGGGCTGGTGCCCGCGTAGTTCTTTCGGGCTTTCGCGTCCGCGTACCGGGCAGGGTCGTCGCCGAATTCGGCCAGCACCCGAGCGCTCAGCACCGCTGCTAGACCGGGCTGGGCGCGGTAGATCGACGCGGCGGGGTGGCGTTCGAAGTAGCTGGCGACCTCTTTATGCATTGCGGCGATCTGAGTGTTCAACCCGGCGATCAGCGCGGTCAACGAGCAGGTCACCACTGCGAACGCGGCGCTGAGTTCCCTCGGTTGGCTTAGTTGTTCAGACCGCAACGCCGTCCGGACCCGTTCAGTCTTGAGCTCAACGTGGTTGCGGCGTGCCCGCCGCAGCGCACCGCTGATCTGTGTGCGGTTCAACCGCGCGGCCATGACCGGGTCTGGCGCCGCCCTAGCCAGTAGCTCTAACGCGTCCGCGCCAGCAAGATCTTCGAACGCCTCCAGCGCGACCGGGAAGTACTCCCGCAACCCCACGCGCAGCCGCTGCACCTGACGAGTCCGATCCCAGATCAGGTTCTGGTGCGCACGGACCAGAACTTTGATTGCCTCAGCCAGGTCACTGTCGCCAGCAACCTCGCGCAGTTGGTGCGCGTCGGTGCGAACCATATCGGCCAAGGCATGCGCGTCGCCGGTGTCGCTCTTCGCTCCGGAAATGGCGTATCGCTCGCGGAACCGTGCTGCCTGGCGCGGGTTGATCGCGAACACCCGGTAACCGGCGCAGACCAATCCGTGCACCCACGGACCACGATCGGTTTCGATCCCGATCGCCACCTGGTCAGGCTCGAGCCCGCCGGCATGCTCAGCGATCAACGCGTGCAATCGGGCCAACCCCGCAACGCCCTCAGGGAGTCGCATCGCAGCCACTCGGCGACCGCTCTGGTCCTGGATCTCCACATCATGGTGGTCCTGGGCCCAGTCATCACCCACGAATACACTGAACAATCACCTCACACGCTCTACCGGACAGGTCACAGCAGCTGCGGGAGGTGCGCCCCAGCCTAATGGTCCAGTGCTCACGACCCACAACATCGGGCATGTCATCCCATCAGCGGTCTCAGCCCTCCCGACTACCGGCCGGGGCACGGTCTCTGCTTAGGACTCCCCTTCGGGGTCCTGACTCCGCGAGTGCTCACCAACCAGCAGCCACCGAACGTGATCATGCACTAGATCAGCCCGGTTACCCCCATTAGGCTCCAGTGGGTGGATCCACGGTGAAGACGATCCGGCGAGGTCCGGCAACGACGCGCCCGCACATCGTCGGCCGGCCGAACCGCCGAGGGTGGACGAGGCGATGGCTACTGAATCATGCAAGGAGCTGCCAGATGAACCGCAAGTGTAAGGCTGCTGTCGTTGCTGCGGCGGTGACTGTCATCATGGGCGGCGCTGTGATTGGCGCAGGCCCGGCTGAGGCCACTGCGGCAAGTACCGGCAAGCAAAACAGCCCCGAGCGATCAGCAGGTCCCCCTTGTAATGCCATGGAGCCCAATTCACCGCCGTGCTTGGGAAATCACGGTGAGTGTGATGATCCGCTTCATCGATATGACGAGTCAGATTCTTGCGTAGGTATCTTGCATAAAGATCAACGATAGTGTCGCTCCGCGCATCCACTGCCGGTTAGAATAAGCCTGAGCAAGACCTTTCGCGCCGGCATGTATGCCCGCCGCTCGCCGGGTATGCGCCACGACCCCCTGGCGCACCGCCGACGGGGTGATCACATTCGAGGTCCGATATGCCGCCACCAGGACCTGCAGCAACCTCTCTTGATCGTCGGCGCGAACATGGGTCGAGCTCGCCCTCACCGCAGCGAACCTGACTGCCTGGTTCGCAGCAGCGCCGTCCAGGCGTCCAGCTCATCGAATGTCTGCCGCAACGAGTCCATCGCACTCGTCGCCTGCTCGATCCCGTTCTCGGGATCCACACCGGCGGCGATGCTCTCCTCCAACTGGAAGTCCAGCCACCACACCCAGGAACCCACCCACGAGCCGAATGCCTCGGGAACCGCCGCGACCAGCGCCGGGCCGCCGGCCGCCCGGTACCCGTCCAGGACCGAACACATCCGCGCATCGTCAAACCCTGCAGCCGGCGTACCCCCGCACCGACCAGTCCAGCATGATCTGCACCAATTCCTGACCTGCGCTCACCGGGCGAGCCGCGTCCCAGTCGACCGCGGCCAACGAACCGTCAGTGCGCAGCAGCGTGTTCTTCGGGTCGAGATCAGCATGACTGTTCAGAACATCACTCGAACGCTCGGCGACGGCAGTCCGCACCATCAACTCTTCCCATGAGCCCGCATCAGCACGTACCCGCGCCGCCAACAGCGGGGCGCGCTCGGAGATCCGGTCGGCCAGTCCGTGCCAGTGGCTCGACGCAAGTGGCTCCACGATCCCGTCACTGTGACCTGGTGATCCGACGCACGGTGGATACCGGCCAACAACTCCCCCGCTGACCCGGCGAGCACGCCATCCACCTCATCCGAGAGTGGGCTGCGGCCCTCCATCCACCGATGCACTCGCACCAGGCGGCCCTCGACCCGAGCCAGACAGCGGCCGGTCCGGGGGACCGGCAACGGCTCCGGCATGACCACGCCCGCGGACCTGGCTCGATGCTCAATGGCGAAAGCAGCCTCCACCGAGGGCACGAACCACTCGCGATCGGCGTGTGACACCATCTCGTTCACCACGAACGAGCCGTGTCCGGTCCGCACCCGCCGCACCCGATTCGATACCGCGCCTCGGGCCATCAGCTCCGGTTCACCGAGCAACGGGCCAAGCCCGAACCGCTCAGCGGTCACCGCCATCCCGCTCGAAGTCAGGCCGTCCGAAATCACACGGGCCAGGATCGCGGTACTTCGCTTGAGCACGCAAGCCGGATTCGCTCGGACAGTCACCGACACAGCGTTCTCGGTGGACCGGCGGTTATGGAACCGGTAATCTCACTCTTTTTGGCACTGCACTGCGGGCCGCCTCGGCGACAGAGTGCACACATGAGCATCGCCTTCCTGGTGACCACACTGATCGTGGTCGCCATACCTGGGACCGGCGTCATCTACACCCTGTCCGCCGGTATCTCCCAGGGCAGCAAGGCCAGCGTGATCGCCGCGACCGGCTGCACGCTCGGCATCGTTCCGCACATGCTGGCGACCGTCACCGGCATCGCCGTGCTGCTACACACCAGCGCACTCGCCTTCCAGATCGTGAAATACCTTGGCGTCGCCTACCTCTTGTACATGGCATGGGCGATGCTGCGAGACGAAGACGCCGTCGCACTAGACCACCTGACTCCCCACTCCGCGGTCCGGGTGATAATATCAGGAATACTGATCAACATCCTGAACCCGAAACTCACCCTGTTCTTCTTCGCATTTCTACCCCAGTTCGTGAGTCCCGACGACCCGAATTTAGTCGGTCGAATGCTGGGGTTGAGCGCAGTCTTCATGCTCCTCACCTTTGCCATGTTCATCGTATACGGCCTCTGTGCCGCCTCGGTACGAAATCAGGTAATCTCCCGACCCGGGGCGTTGTCCTGGATGAGACGGATATTCGCGGCTTCGTTCATCGCGCTCGGCGCCAGACTCTTGTTCACCAGTTGACGGGAATCGACCGTCGGAGATGGTTGCGAGCAGCTCACGGCCACCGCCGGCGGATCGAACAACCCATCACCGGTCGACAACAGGGTGCTCGTCAACGAGGACGCAGCCGAGTTGGCCCTACTTTGCGTGCCTGTCCAACCTGGCGCTCGCCGATACCACGACACTGCGCACCACCCTCCAGCGGATCAGCGGCACCTTCGCCCGATGACTGCGGCGGAGTCAGCAGTGCCGACGGCGCCGACCACGGCCTGTATACGAGTGAATCGGCCCGCTACAGCGCCGAGCTCATCGGGTTCGCCCGCGACCGCCTCTCCCACCCGCAATAAAGTTGCCGGAATGCATCTCGTCGGATAGCGACCACTACTCTGCTTCTAGCGAACCATACTTCTACTACCTGGACCAACCCTTCGAGAGTCAGTCGATTCTCATCCTGGAGATACCGCGAAATACTTAATACAGTGGCAGGCGATGGCGCACTCCGTTATCTTAACGGTTCATTAATATTTCCTTATCCTAATAACGGTTCCATCGCCGGTAGATTCCCGCCGGTCCGAAATCTCATTCGCAGACGATGAATGGACTGAACCTTGATCCGCAGGGTCCCGAACATCGTGGTGTCGGCCGTAACAGCGCCACTGGCGCTGGTTGGATGGGGTGTCGGCCGATGATCAGCACCGACGGTGGAGCCTATCTGCGGGACGGATCCGAGCTGGGTGAGGCGCTCGACCAGCTGCGAATCTTCGGCGACGACCGACGCGAACTGATCGCGACTCTGCCCCGCTCGCCACGGCCGTGCGAGCTGGTGGAGGAGACCGCACAGGCCGTCCTACACACACTGGGACGGCGAGCAATGACCCCCCGGCTACGCCCGTCACCGTCTGACTCCGGAGCAGCGGGTCGCTACTTCTACGCGCACGTGTGCCTGGCCCTGCTGCCCCACGTACTGGCCTACCACCGGGAGCGCGCCATCCCGAGCGACGTGTCGTGGGCCACCCTCGAGTCGTTGGCCATCAACCTCGCCCGACACCGGCGAATCCACGGCCACGGTGGACTGGAGGGACCCGAGTGGGTCGTCACAGTATTCCGAGGGCTCGCATTCCGGATCGGACGGTTCACATTCGAGCGTGACTTCCTCGGACCCGAGCTGGCGACCGCACTAGCGGGCCACAGCGCCGCCGACGCGCTCAGCGTGCACGTTCCGGTGACAGGCCCGCTGCCACCGGAGGAATGCAGCTTGGCGTTGAGCAACGCACGACGATTCCTCACCCGCCACTTCCCGGAGGATTCCTCCAGGATCGCACACTGCCGGTCCTGGTTATTGGATCCACAACTGGCTGAGTACCTCCCCGCAGATTCCGACATCATACGGTTCGCCGCGCGGTTTCATCTCGTGCCGGATGCGGCGAACGGCGACCGCGCGATCCTGGATTGGGTACTCGAGACCTCGGACCCGCGATTACCGGAGCCGGCGACATTCCTGCAACGCGCGGTTGTGGGACACCTACGAGAGGGTAGACACTGGCGCATCCGGCTCGGGTGGATACCTCTGCCTACCTCGATCCGATGAGGTGCTCGATGACCTCCACCACAACCATGATGCGGCTCTTGCCAGCTGGCACGAACGGATACCTGCGAAGCATATCGATCGGGACCGGCGTGGCTCGCTCGCGAGCCTGCTCGATCATGTTGTCGCCGACGTCGGGATCGTCGCCTGAATTGATCTCCGCTATGCGCGATGCATTCGCAGCGGCGCGAAGGACGTGGCCCACCTGGTGAGCTTTGGCGATCGGGTGCAGGTATGCGGCAGACGCGGCGTCCCCTGCGGCTTGTGCAGCGAGACGTGACGCTTCGGCGGGCGCCTCTTTCGCTGCCCGGTGCGCATCCAACGAAGTGACGCGCTGGAGCGTGGTCCCGCGGGCGCCGTTGACGAACTCCCACGCGGCGTCGAGAGCGGCGCGCGGTCGTCGCTCGCTCGGGGCGACGTTCTCGAACACAGAGAGAACTTCCTGAGCGGTCTCAGTGACGTGACGTGCTACGACTCGCAACTCGTCGCTGGTCAGCTCGAAGTCACCGGTCACGGTCGCCATGAAGTCGATCGTCTCACCTGCCAGGAGTCGCCAGATATGTCCACAAGCGGCCCCCCAGTAGCCAGGCCCTTCGCTCACCCGGATGCCGTCGGTCCTTAAGACACACTACTTCGCATGGACCAGCACGATCGTGTGAGGCGCCGTGCGTTCGCTCGTGCGGCGCTGGGCGTCCTGGTGTTCGCCGTCGCCTCCGGGGTCGCGCACACGGCCGGGGTCGCGGGCAGCGAACACTTCGGGTTGACCGGAATCACGGCGAAGGCGATCCCGGCGGTGACGCTGTTCATGATCGCCGTTCCGCTGGTGTTGTCACTGCGTGGGAAATGGGATCGCCGCCCGGTGGGCGAGATGGGGCTTCGCAGGCCGGCAACCGCCGGGTACGGGTTCATCGTGGTTGGCACGTCCGCTGGGCTGGTGCTCGGCGTCGGCGCCGCGGCAGGCACTCTGCGTGTGGACTCGGTGGACAGATGGTCCCTCGCTAGCTTTTTGCTGGTCAACACCGTCTTGGCGCTGCTGTTGGAAGCCGTGCCGGAGGAGCTCACGCTGCGCGGCTACACCTTCTCCGCGCTTGCCGATCGTTGGCGGCCGAGGCTGGCGGGAGCGGGCACCACGGCGCTGTTCGTGATCGCCCCGTCGATCGGTATCGCGGTGGGCGCGGGGCTCGATCTGCTGATCTGGGGGCACGCGGAGCCGGTGACGTTCGCACCAGGTGGGCAGGACCCGGCGGCTTACGCGGTCCTGCTCGCGGTATTCGGGGCCATGCTGGTGACTGCTCGGATCGCCTGTGGCTCGGTCTGGGTCTGCGTCGCCGCGCACCTGACGTTCCTCACCGTCAACCGGATCTTCATCGCCCCGGCCGGTTTCGACACCGGCGTCGACGTCCACCTTGCGCCCGGAGGAAGCGAGGTGATGGTTGTCGGATATCTGCTGGGTGCCACCGTTGCATTCGCGGTCATCGGTGCTAGATCGGGCCGCGGCCGGCGCACACCTAATCGCGATGGGAACCGGCGCCGCCAGCGAACGACTCGCGGACGCCACCGCAACAGCATTCGAACTATGGTGCACCGCCATCGCACACACCCTCACTGCGACCCCTGATCCAGACCTCACCATGAACGGGTCTCCGCTTTAGATCAGCCTAGTCGCGGCGCTAACCGGGGAAATACTTTAGTCCGCCCGTGACGGAGACAGGGCGAGACACCCGAAGCTCGCAACCGATACCGCGGGCGGCGCTGGTGAAGGGGATCATCCCATGGTCGGTTCTCGCGATCGTCGTGGTGCTCAGTGCCATGCTGTGGTGGGTGCAAGGCGGTCGAGCCTGGCTGAAGCCACCGCACGATGGCGCGGGCACAATCGTGCCCGCACTGCGCATCAGAGAACTACCGGTAGTGCACGACCGTCTGCTGGCATCCACCGCTGCCGGTGGACTGACCTCGATCGGTTCCATCGCACTCACCGATCCCGCACTGGCCCCGTTACCTTCTTCGTGGCTCCTGATCAAGGAGCTCCGGTCGCCAGGCCCGGTATGACTTACACCCCCAGTCGCACGCATGATCCGGGGGGTGGTGTCACCGGGTCTGGTGGCATCGGTGGACCGCTAATAGGGACACGGCCACCCTCTGGGTAGGTCTCTTCGTAACGTGGCTGCCGGCTGTCGATGCTGACTGGTGACCGGCACATTCGGTAGGAGAGACGGTACGCACGTGGACAACGGTTACGAGGTGTTCCTCGGCCTGGACGTCGGCAAGGGTGCCCACCACGCTGTCGGTCTAGACCTGGCTGGGAAGCGGCTGTATGACAAGCCGCTGCCCAACAG
>NZ_AUBB01000053.1 GCF_000429025.1 Actinospineispora spinosispora DSM 44797 | reverse complement strand
TGTGCAAACAACACCACCGCATGATCCACACCAGCGGATGGACCGTCACCATCCGAGACGGATGGCCCGAATTCATCCCACCGAAATGGCTCGACCCCACCCAAACAGCGAGACGAAGACCCACGCGCGTCTACTGATGATCACAGCGGTTCCGGCCGGATTTCGGCGTACCGCTGCGCCAGAGCACTCACCCGGGGATGGTCGACGGGCCAACTGATGCCGTCGACCACGCTGACGGGGCGTACACCCACGGCCGCGTTGGTCGCGAACACCGCCTCTACCTCGGGCAGCTGCTCCAGGGTGACGCCGCGGAAGTCACCACCACCGGATTCGATGAGCAACCGCATCGTGACACCGGGGAGCCACTCGGCCTGGGGCCACACCACCCGGCCGCCGAGGACGACGCCCACATTCGACGTGGCGGCCTCGCAGACGGTGCCGTCCGAGCCGATGAACAGGACGTCGTCGAAACCGGCGCGCTGGGCCTGGCGGCGCTGCCAGATTGTGCCGAACAGGCCCACGTGCTTCACCTCGGGCAGGTCTCGAACATGCCGGACCGACCGGAGGCGCAGCGGCGCGACAGCCGAAGCGGCGGACGTTCGGGTGGTCACCAATGCCTGTGGTCGCGTGTCGGCCCCAGGGTGGCCGAGGTCGAGCGACGGGTCGAACACGGTGACCCGGACGACCGCCGGGCCGGCCACGACACGACGCACCAGGTAGCGGATGTGATCGGTGTCCAGTTCGGTGTCGAACAGCCGTCTGCAGTCGGTCGCCAACCGGAGCAGATGCAGCGACAGGCCCCGTACCCGCAGGTTCTCCTCCACCCGGAACGAGGTGAAGTGCCCGTAGTTGATCAGCGCCAGAGCCTTGAGCTGGTCCTGGCTCACCTCGACGCCGTTCAGTTCCGCCACGTCGCGCGTCGTCGGAGTCATCGACCTGCTCGCGCGTCCACGTACCAGACCTCGGGGCGGCCGACCGAGCCGTAGCGCGGCACCCGGGTCGCCTGGCCGTTGTCCGCCAGGTACTCCAGGTAGCGGCGGGCGGTCACCCTCGCGACGCCGGTGGCCTCGGCCGTCGCGGCGGCGGACAAGCCCTCCGTGTGCTTCGCCAGTGCTGCCTTGATCGCGGTGAGGGTCGGTCCGCTCATGCCCTTCGGCAAGGTGGCCTGCGCCGGGGCGCGCAGGCCGGCCAGTGCGCGGTCGACCTCAGCCTGGTCCGCCGCGAGACCGACGCTGTCACGGAACTGCCGGTAGCGCTCCAGCTTGTCCCGCAGCGAGCCGAACGTGAACGGCTTCAGCAGGTACTGCACCACGCCGAGCGACACCGCGGCCTTGACCAGTGACAGGTCTCGCGCCGAGGTCACCGCGATGACGTCGACGTGGCGGGACCGCGTCCGCAGTGCGCGGCACACCGCGAGCCCGTGGGTGTCCGGTAAGTAGAAGTCGAGCAGCACCAGGTCGATGTCCTCGCGTTCGCAGCAGCGCAGCGCGTCGGCGCCGTTGTGGACCACCGCCGTCACGGTGAAGCCCTCAATGCGCTGCACGTACTCGCGGTGCACCTCGGCGACCACCGGGTCGTCCTCGACCACCAGCACCCTGATCATCGGCTCGCCTCGTCGCTGATCGGCAGCCGGACGGTGAACACCGCGCCGTGGTCACGGTCCAGCTCGATCGTGCCCCGATTGCTGCGCACCGCCTGCCCGACCAGCGCCAGCCCGAGCCCTCGCCCGGCGGGGCCATCGTGCGGTTTGGTCGAGAAACCCCGCCGGAACACCTCGGCCCGCGCTTCCTCCGGCACGCCGCGGCCCGTGTCGGCGACCCGCAGGAGCAGCTCCGTGCCGTCGACCCGGACCGTCACGATCACCTTCGGCCTGCCGTCGGCCAGCCCCTCGATCGCGGCATCCATGGCGTTGTCGATCAGGTTGCCGAGGATCGTGACCAGTGCGCGCGGCTCGATGCCCCGGGTGTCGTCCAGCGCGGTGTCATCGGTGAACACCAGCTCGACGCCGCGTTCACTGGCCTCGGCCGCCTTGCCGAGCAGGAGCGCGGCGAGCACCGGTTCAGCCACGGCGCCCACCACCCGGTCGGTCAGCTGCTGGGCCAGGGTGAGCTCGGCGGTGGCGAACTCGACGGCCTCCTGGGTTCGCCCCATCTCGACCAGCGACACCACCGTGTGCAGCCGGTTCGCGGACTCGTGCGCCTGGGCGTGCAGCGACTCGGCGAGCCCCCGGGTCGTGTCCAGCTCGCCGCTGAGCAGCTGAAGGTCGGTGTGGTCGCGCAAGGTCACGACGTTGCCGTCCACACCGTCGCTTCGCACCGTGGCACTGTTCAGCACGACCACTCGGGTGTCGGTCACGTGAATCTCGTCCAGCCTCGCCTCACCAGCCGCGAGCGCCTCCGCCAACGGAGCGGCCAGTCCTAGATCGCTGACCAGCGCGCCGACCGGAGACTCGGTCAGCCCCAGGAGATCACGGGCACCGTCGTTGCACAACACGACGCGGCTGTCCGCGTCGACGAGCACCAGCCCCTCGCGCACCGCGTGCAGCGTCGCCTCGTAGGAGGCGAACACCCTGCTCAGCTCGGCGGGTGCCAGACCCTGCGTCTGTCTGCTCAACCGCCTGCTGATCAGGAAACTGCCGACGCCACCGACCAGCAGCATCGCCGCCGCGGCGACGATCAGCGACACCAGCCGTCCGGCGAGGTCGGCGGAGATCGTGTTCACCGTGATGCCCACCGCGACCATCGCCGTGACCCGGTGCCCGGCGTCGAACACCGGAACGACCGCACGGATCGACGGTCCGAGGCTGCCGGTGTAGGTCTCGGTCACGACACCACCGGCGCGCGCGGCGGCGGTGTTGCCGATGAACTCCTCGCCGATCAGCTCCGGGTTCGGGTGGGTGAAGCGGATCCCGTCCAGGTTCATGATCGTCACGAAGTCGACTCCCGCGTCGCCGCGCACCCGCTCGGCGAAGGGTTGCAGGAGCGCGGTCGGGTTCGGGCCGGTCACGTCGGTCAGCACGCTCGGGGTGTCGGCGATGGTTCTGGCCACGGCGAGAGCTCGGTTGCGTGCCCGGTCGTTGACGGTGTCGGCGGCGTTGAGGTACGCCAGAACGCCCCCCACCGCCACCAGCACACCCAGTCCCACCAACTGCACCAGGAGAAACTGTCGGGCCAAGCTCCAACGCCACCGTGGACCACGCACCAGGTAACTCTATGAACACAATGGTGACCTGGTTCACCCCGCACTGGATAGTTTGCCCCAGCGCCGCGCCAACGATGCGCGCGGGAACACTCCAGTAGGAGGCAACGGTGCCGACGTCCGACACTGCAGTACCGTCCCGGGCTTCCCGGGACCGGACCCACTACCTCTACATCGCGGTGATCGCCGCCGTCATCCTCGGCATCATCGTCGGCTTCCTGGCCCCCGGCTTCGCCAAGCAGCTCGCGCCGCTGGGCACCGGCTTCGTCAACCTGATCAAGATGATGATCTCGCCGATCATCTTCTGCACGATCGTGCTGGGCATCGGTTCGGTGGCCAAGGCAGCGCAGGTCGGCAAGGTCGGCATCATCGCGCTCGTCTACTTCATGGTGATGTCGACGTTCGCGCTGGCCATCGGGCTGGTCGTGGGCAACCTGGTGCACGCGGGCGAGGGTCTGAAACTGACCCCGACCTCGCTCGACAGCATCCACAAGCAGGTCGAGGGCAGCAAGGGGACCGTCGAGTTCCTGCAGAGCATCATCCCGGACACGATCCTGTCGGCACTGACCTCGGAGTCGGTACTGCAGACGCTGCTGGTGGCGCTGCTCGCCGGCTTCGCGCTGCAGAAGCTCGGACCGTCCGGTGACCCGATCCGGCGCGGCGTGGAACACATCCAGCGCTGGATCTTCCGCATCCTGGCGATGATCATGTGGGCGGCCCCGATCGGCGCGTTCGGCGCGATCGCGGCGGTCGTCGGTGCGACCGGCTGGGACGCACTGACCAGCCTGGCCACGCTCATGTTCGGCTTCTACGTCACCTGCGCGGTGTTCGTGTTCGTGGTACTCGGCGCGATCCTCTGGATCGGCGCGCGGGTCAGCGTGTTCAGCCTGCTGCGCTACCTGGGCCGGGAGTTCCTGCTGATCCTGTCGACCTCGTCGTCGGAGTCGGCGCTGCCCCGGCTGATCGCCAAGATGGAGCACCTCGGGGTCAGCCGCTCGGTCGTCGGCATCACGGTGCCGACCGGCTACTCGTTCAACCTGGACGGCACCGCGATCTATCTCACGATGGCGACACTGTTCGTGGCGTCCGCGCAGGGCAAGCCGCTGTCGGTCGGCGAGCAGATCGGACTACTGCTCTTCATGATCATCGCCGCGAAGGGCGCGGCCGGGGTCAGCGGTGCCGGTATCGCCACACTGGCCGGTGGGCTGCAGTCGCACCGGCCCGACCTGGTCGACGGTGTCGGGTTCATCCTGGGTATCGACCGATTCATGTCCGAAGCCCGCGCGCTGACCAACTTCGCGGGCAACGCCGTGGCCACCGTCCTGATCGGCAGCTGGACCGGCGAGTTCGACCGGGCCCGGTCCCAGGCGGTCTTCGCCGGCCACGACCCGTTCGACGAAGCCAGCCAGCTGGGGTCGGTCCACGCCGAGCCGGAGCTGGCGGGCGCACGATGAGTCGGGCAGTGCGTGCGGCCGGTGTCGTGCTGGCCGCCGCGCTGCTCACCGCCTGCGGGTCCCCCGCCGAGTCCTCGGCCTCGGCGGGGCCCCGTTCGGCGGGATGCGGCCACGCCACCCAGATTCCGACCGATCAGACCGTGCAGCGCACCGTCGAGTCCGGCGGCCTGAGCCGCACCTACACGGTGCACCTTCCGCCGAGCTACCAGCAGGACACCGCGGCGCCGCTCGTGCTGTCGTTCCACGGCCACAAGCGCACGTCGGCGTACCAGGAGAAGCTGTCGGAGTTCTCCACCCAGAACGTGATCGCTGTGTACCCGCAGGGTCTGGTCGGCACGGACGGCGAGACCGCCTGGACCGGCGCGCCTTATTCGGCGCCGGCCGACGACGTGCGGTTCACCGGCGATCTGCTCGACCAGCTGGAGAAGGACCTGTGCGTCGACCCGTCGCGGATCTACGCGACCGGCAAGTCCAACGGCGGCGGTTTCGTCGGCACCCTCGCCTGCCGGATGTCGGACCGGTTCGCCGCGTTCGCCCCGGTGTCCGGTGCGTTCTACGCCGTCGGCGGCCCGTGCAACCCGGTCCGGCCCACGCCGATCCTCGACTTCCACGGCACCGCCGACGAAACGATCCCCTACCAGGGGTCGGCGAAGAAGGGGCTGCCGTCGATCCCCGACTGGCTGACCGCGTGGGCACAGCGCAACGGCTGCGGCGAGCCGCCCTCGGTCCGCGCCGAGCACGACGACGTCGTCAAGATCAGCGAGTGGCCCGGCTGCAAGGCAGACCTGATCCACTACCGGATCGAGGGCCTTGGCCACGACTGGCCGAGCACCCACCCGAACCTGGACTCGGACAAGCCGACGGTCCTGAACGCGACACCGATCATCATGGCGTTCTTCGCCAAGCACACCCTCAACCAGCCACCCCCGCACAACCCGTGAGTCAGCAGTCGAGGATGGTGGCGAGGTCGGTGAAGCTGGCGACCGAGTGGTCGCGCCCGGGGGTGGAGCGGTCGGCGGTCCGGTGCGGGCCCTTCTCCCGGGGGCGTTCGACGAACGCGGTGCGCAGGCCGGCCGCCTGGGCGCCGTCGAGGTCCCAGTTGTGGCAGGCGACCATCAGGACCTCCTCCGGCGGCACGTCGAGCAGCGCGGCTGTCGTGCGGTACGGGCGGGGGTCCGGTTTGTACGCCTTGGCCAGCTCGGCGGACAGGATGCAGTCGAACGGCAGACCGGCCGCCTTGATCAGGCCGGTCATCAGCGCGAACCCGCCGTTGGACAGCGCCGCCACCGGGTAGCGCGCGCGGATCCGGGTCAGCCCCTCCACCGCGTCCGGCCAGGCCGGCAGCCGGTGCCAGGTCCGCACCAGCTCCCACCGCGTCTCCTCGTCGAACAACCCGTCGAGGTTCCGGGCGACCAGCAGCTCGTCGAGGGTCTCGCGGTGCAGCGTGTCGAGGTAGGCCCAGTCGCGCTCGCCCCGGTTGACCCGGCCCATCGACGGCAGGTAGCGGTCGCGCCATTCGTCGGTGAACCGGCCGGCGTCGAGCTCGACGCCGTGTCGTACCGCGATGTCGGCGACCTGCTCGGCGACCCCGGTGCGCCAGTCGACCGTGGTGCCGAAGATGTCGAACGCCAGTACCTTCATGCGACCTCCCGCTCCAGCCAGGTGGCCAGGCCCTGGCGTCCGTCCGGTGTCAGGCTGACCACGCGGCTCGCTTCGTGCAGGCGCAGCCAGCGCAGTTCGACGAACCGGGACATCAGCGCCGCGCCGAGGCTGCCGGCGAGGTGGTAGCGCCGTTCGCTCCAGTCCATGCAGCGGCGCGCGAGCGGGCGTCCGCCGCGATCCAGCGCGTCGACCTCGATGCCCACGGCGCTCAGACCGCGCACGCCGTCGGGGCTCACCCGGTACGAACCGTCGTCCTCGACCAGGAAGCCCCTGCCGACCAGCGCTTCCGCGACCGCGACCCCGACCGTGCCGGCCAGGTGGTCGTAACACATCCGGGCGCGGCGCAGGTTGTCTCCCCGCAGTGCGGTGCGCAGTGACGTGACCTCGGCGGGCGGCGCCACCAGCAGCAGCCCCTCCACCGCGTCGCCGACGGCGGTGGCCAGCCGGTACAGCTTGCGGCGCCCGACCGGTTCGACCACCAGGAGCCCGCCGTCGACCAGCTTGCGCAGGTGCCCGCTCGCGGACGGCCGGGACATCCCGGCGGCATCGGCCAGCGCGGACGCGGACTGCGGCCGCCCGCCCAACAGCACGAGCAGGATCGCCGCTCGCCCCCGGTCGGCCATCAGCGCGGCGACCCGCGCCAGATCAGCATCCCCAGCCATGCCCGCAACGCTACGGCCACAACAGTTCACCCCCACCCGAACTGTGCACCCGCCTGAGCAGACCGCCCCGCACCCGTACACCTCGCGCGCACGACTTCGCAGACTCTCCTGTCCCATCGCAAAGGCTGCAGCGTCTGCGACCCAACACCAAAGTCTGCGAGGTCGACCAAAGCTCCGCCAGGCGGGCTCCGCTCCGCGAGTCTCCCCGAAGGGGGTTCAGTGCGAAGCACTGCAAAAAACGCAACAGGCGAAGCAAAACGCAACCAGACAAGCGCGCGTCAAGCAACGGCAGCGAAGCCGGAGCGAAGCGACCGGCGCAGCCGCCGAAGTTTCCGGTTGCGGGCCCCCGGAGCGAAGCGGAGTGGGGTCCCTGCCGGAAACTTCAGACGCGCGGGGGCCCGCCGGAAAAGCCAGCCAGATTACCTTCCTCGTAGCGGCTCAGGGTGTCCAGCTTGGCCGCGGAGGCGCTGCTCGGGTCGAACGTGTAGCCGAGCCATTCGGTGACCAGGCGACGTGCCAGCTCCAGGCCGATGACCCGCTGGCCCATGCACAGCACCTGGGCGTCGTTGCTCAGCACGGACCGTTCGACGGAGAACGAGTCGTGCGCGGTGACCGCGCGGATGCCGGGGACCTTGTTGGCCGAGATCGCCACGCCGAGACCGGTGCCGCAGACCAGCACGGCCCGGTCGGCTTCGCCGCGCGCGACCAGTTCCGCGGCTTGGACGGCGATCTCCGGGTAGGCGGTGTGTCCGTCGGAACGGACCCCGACGTCGATCACCTCGGTGACCCGGTCGTCGGCCAGTAGGTCCGCCTTGATCTTCTCCTTGTAGTCGTAGCCGGCGTCGTCGGCGCCGATCACCATGCGCAGCATCAGGGTCGCTCCTGGTCGTTGAGTAGGTTCGCGATCGCGGTGGCGATCAGGGCCATCGAGGTGGCGCCGGCGTCGGGTGTGCCGACGCTCTTCTCGGCGAGCGGCCGGGCGCGTCCGACCTGGGGTCGCAGCTCCTTCGTCGCCTCGGCAGCGCGCACCGCGACCTCGGCGGCGGCGGTGCAGGCCGGACCGAGTGCGGTGCCGGAGCCGACGGCGGTCTCCAGCTCGTCGACGAACGGCAGCAGTGCGTCGAGGAGGGTCTTGTCGCCGCGTGAGGCCCTGCCAAGGTCGACGATCGCGTCGGCGAAAGCCCGCGTCCCGGCCACCACGTCGGCGTCGGTGTACCGGTCGCGTTCGTCGCCGAGGCTGCGGCCGAACGACTCCAGGGCCGCGCCCCACAGGACGCCGGACGTGCCGCCGGCCTCCTCGGCCCAGGCCTGCCCGACGCGTTGCAGCAGGAAGGCCGCGCCCGCGTCCGGCGTGGTCGCCTCCGCCCGGCGTACCGCCGCCGACGCGCCTTTCACCATGCCCCGGCCGTGGTCGCCGTCGCCGGCGACCGCGTCGATCCGGCCGAGCTCCTGTTCGTTCTCCACGACTGTCCTCTTGACCTCCGCGAGCACGGCGCGCACTCCGGTCGCCAGCTCGCGTGCGGCCGCGGTCGCCGGGGGCACCACCACTTCGACGTCCGAGGTGTCCTCGCCCGCCGACGAGCGCAGCCCGTGCATGGGAGCGGCGGACTTGCGGTAGGCGGGCGTGTACGCATCGGCCCGCCACAGCCGTTCCAGGTCCTCGTCCAGCCACATCAGGGTGAGCGAACAGCCGCCCATGTCCAGGCTGGTGACCAGCTCGCCGACCTCGGCGTCGACGATCCGGTAGCCGCGTTCCCGCAGCTGTCCGGCGACGATGCCCCACAGCAGGAACAGCTCCTCGTACTTCGTGCTGCCCAGCCCGTTGAGCACCGCGCCGACCGTCGTGCCAGCACCGTCCGGCGCGGCCGCGAGTACCCGCTCGACCAGCAGCGTCGCCAGTTCGGACGCGGGCAGCATCGGCATGTCGCGGATCCCCGGCTCACCGTGGATCCCGAGGCCGAGGCCGAGGTGCCCGTCCGGAACGGTGAACAGCGGCTGGTCCGCGCCGGGCATCGTGCAGCCGGAGAACGCGACACCCAGGGTCCGGGTCGCGTCGTTGGCCGCGTTCCCGAGCCGTTCGACGGTGTCCAGGTCGTGGCCTTCCGCCGCGGCCGCGCCGAGCACCTTGAACACGGTGAAGTCGCCCGCGATGCCGCGCCGCTGGGTGGGGGTGTCCGCCGAGGCGATGTCGTCGGTGACCACCACGATGCGGGTGTCGATGCCTTCGGCGCGCAGCCGCTGTGCGGCGATGCCGAAGTTCATGATGTCGCCCGCGTAGTTGCCGAAGCTGAAGATCACGCCCCGGCCCTGGTCGGCGGCCTTGCCGACCGAGTAGGCCTGCGCGGCCGACGGTGAGGTGAAGATGTTGCCGACCACCGCTCCGGTGGCCAGGCCGGGGCCGACCGTGCCGCAGAACGCCGGGTAGTGCCCGGAGCCGCCGCCGATCACGACGGCTACCTGCGGCTGCTCGGCGCGGTGTGAGACCACGCCGCCGGGCACGCCGCGCAGTCGGTCGGAGTAGAGGTCGAGGAAGCCGGTCAGTTGGTCCTCGGAGAAGGTGGCCGGGTCGTCGAAGATCGTGGTCATGACTGGTTCCTCCCGATCGTCGCGTGCCGTTGCTCGTCCTCGGGGACCTTGAGTGCGCCGACCATCACGAACGCGGTGCCGTAGAGCAGGACGAACGCCCACACGACACCGACGTTGCCCAGGCCGAGCGCCAGCACGACCGCGACGACGGCCGCACCGAGGAACGCCGCGCCGCCCGCCGCGGTGGTGTACATGGCCATCGCGGCGCCTTTGTGCTCCGGCGCGAGCGCCGGCATGATCGCGCCCATCGGCACGAACCCGGCCAGCAGGCAGCCGAACACGCAGCCGGCGGCGGTCGAGACCCAGAAGCCCCACGTCGAGCCGGCCGGCACCAGGTGCGGCACGTACCACCAGGCCAGCAGCCCGACGGCGGAGCCGAACACACCGAACCAGCGCACCGTGCGCCGCCAGCCCCAGCGGTCGCCGACAGCGCCGAACAGGGCGTTGACCAGGATGTTCGTCGCGTAGACGAACACCGTCATGGTGAGCCACCTGGCCTGGCCCCAGCCGAGGTCGTCGGCGATCACGGCGGGCAGGATGACGAACATGCCGTACTGCGGCGCGGTGTTGATCAACCGGACGAGGAAGCCCATCAGGATTTTCGGCTGCTTGACGGTCAGGCGCAGCCCCGCGGTCAGCACCTGCGCCGCCGTCTCACCCGGCGGCGCGATCCGTCGGGCGCCACGAGGGTCCCGGACCGCGAACCGGGCGACCAGGAAGCCGATCACGACGAGCGCGATCGAGCCGATCATCGCGGCGGTCTCACCGGCGGAGCCGCCGCCGAACGCGGGGATCATGCCGAGCGCGAACAGCGAACCCAGCGTCGGCAGACCACCGGTGAACATGACGTAGAACCAGCCGACCGCGACGCCGTTGCGCTCCACCGGCGTGGTGATGTTGATCCACACCAGGAAGCTGAACGCGAACAGCGGGTAGCCGAAGCCGCGCAGGAAGTAGGTCAGGAACACCAGCGGCAGGCTGCCGATGGCAAGGCTGACCAGGAACAACACTTCGAACACGATCCACACGGCGGCGCCGAGCGCCATCACCCTGCGTGGCCCCCACAGGTCGGACAGCGCACCGGACAGGTAGCTGCCGACCAGTACCGCGATGCCGTACAGGGAGATGATCGTGGCGACGGTGCTCGCCGGGCTGGTCAGCACCGTGGTCATGTGCGGTGCGATGAAGTTGGACTCGGTGCCGTTGCCGGTCATGAAGATCAGCACCGCGACGAAACCCCAGCGTAGGGTGTGCGGGATGCCGATGCGGTCGAGGAACGTCTCTGGCTGCGTCGTGGTCATCTGATTCACGCGTTCGGGAGGATCGAGACCTTGACCGACGACCCTCCGGCGTCGGCCACCAGGTCGAGAGCCTTCTGGAAGTCGGCGAGTCCGAGCTGGTGGGTGCAGATGTCGTTCACCGGGACCGCGCCGTTCTCCAGCATCTTCACCGCGGCGGGCCAGCAGTTCGGGCCCAGGTGCGCACCGAGGACGTCGAGCTCCTTGTCGTCGGAGATGATCGACCAGTCGACCGTGACGTCCGAGCCGAACACCGAGTACTCGACGTAGGTGCCGAGCTTGCGCAGCAGGTTGAGGCCCTGGCCGACGGCCGACGGGTGCCCGGTGCCCTCCAGGTAGACGTCGGCACCGTAGCCGTCGGTCATCTTCTTGATCTCGGCGACCGCGTCGACCTTGCTGATGTTCAGCACCACGTCCGCGCCGCACCGACGGCCCAGCTCGAGCTTGTTGTCGTCGAGGTCCAACGCGACCAGGGTCATCGGGTTCTTCTGCCGGGCGCCCGCGATCAGCCCGAGGCCGATGGGACCGCACCCGGCGACCACGACGACGTCGCCGAACTTGATGTTCGCCCGTTCCACCGCGTGCAGCGCGCAGGACAGCGGCTCGACGAACGCCGCGTGGTGCGCCTTCAGCTCGGCTGAAATCTTGTGCACCCTGGCCCGGGTCGGCACCAGGACGTACTGCGCCATCGCGCCGTTGAAGTTGCGGAAGCCGAACATGTCGTGCGGCGCGCACATCCAGTACTCACCGCGACGGCAGTACCGGCACTCCTCGCAGGGCACGATCTGCTCGCAGGTCACCCGGTCGCCGAGCGCCACGCCGTGCTGCGCGAGGCCCGCCTCGTCACCGGCGACGACCGACCCGACGAACTCGTGCCCGGGGATGATCCCGGTCTGCACGTAGGTCGGCCGGTTGTCGTCACCCCAGAACTTCGCCGCGCCGTGCCAGCACTTCAGGTCGCTGGCGCAGACCCCGACCGCCTCGACCTTCATCAGCAGATCGCCGGGCCCCGGGCTGGGGACGTCGACCGTTTCCAGTCGATAGTCCTTCGGGCCGTGGACGACAACCGCCTGCATCTGCTCCGGGATCGAGTGAAGCACCTGGTACCTCCGTTGGTATGTGGTGCACCTCATCCTGCGCGACGTGTGAACATATGTCAAGCACAAATGTGCAGCCGTGAACATTTGTGCACCGCGCAGGTCAGGACTACAGTTCGGGATCACCGAACGACGGGAGGGACCCCGGCATGCCGGCAGGCGAGCCCACTGGCCGCGACCTCGGCCTGATGCACCAGGCCGCGCGGCTCTACTACCTCGACGAGGTCAACCAGGCCGGGGTCGCGGAGCGGCTCAAGGTGTCGCGGCCGACGGTGAGCAGGCTGCTGTCCGAGGCGCGCCGCATCGGGCTCGTGCAGATCACCGTGCACGACCCGGCGACGATCGCGGACGACAAGGACCTGAACCGGCTCGCCGGAGCGCTGGGCATCGAACGCGTCTGGCTGGCTCCGCTGCGCGGCGAGAACACCATCGAGGCACTGCGCGAACCGGTCCACCAGGCGCTACACCTGCTCGGCCTCGTCCCGGGCGACGTCCTGCTGGTCTCGTCCGGCCGCACGGTCTACGAGCTCAGCCGAACCGGGCTCCCGGCCATGCCGGGGGTCGACATCGGGCCGACGGTCGGTGGCGTCGCCGAGCCGGAGCCCTGGCACCAGACCAACGAGATCACCCGCGCGGTCGCCGAACGGATGCGCGCCCGGCCGCATTTCCTGTTCGCCCAGGCGATGCCGTCAGCGGCGATGCGCGCCACCCTGGCCGAGGACCCGGACTTCCAGCGGGTGACCGGCATGTGGTCGGTGGCGAAGGCCGCGCTGGTCGGTGTGGGTGCGCCCCCCGTGTCGCGCGACTCGATCTCGGCGTTCATCCCGCTCGACGACCACAGCCTGCGCACGGCGGTCGGCGACGTGTGCCTGAACTTCTACGGCCCGGACGGCGCCGAGATCGACTTCCCGGGCAGCGAGCGCATGGTCCGCATCAGCCCCGACCAGCTTCGCGCGATCCCGAGGGTGATCGCCGTGGCGTCCGGCGAGGACAAGATCCAGAGCGTGATCGCCGGAGCGAGAGCGGGCCTGTTCACCCAGCTGGCCACCGACATCCCGACAGCCGAGCACCTCCTGGCCGCCCTCGATCAGCGCGCTTGAGGGCTTCTCGGGCGACTCTGCACACCTTCGCGCTGTGTCGCACATGTCCGGACGTGTGCGACACAGCACGAAGCTGTGCAAAGTGGGATTGGGCCGGAGTCTCTGTGCGGCGCGAACTCGGTCTGTGCGAGGTGTCTAGCGAGTCGGTCTGGGGAGCATTGCCACCGCTGTGTCCAGGCGCGCGTAGAGCTGGTCCTGGCTCAGGCCCGCCCTCGCCAGGGACTCGACGCCGCGCATCACCGCGAACAGCATGCCGGCCAGCGCCTTCGGGTCGGCGTCGGCGTCGAGGTCGCCGGTGCGTTGCGCCTGCTCGATACAGCCGGCCAGCAGCGATTCGAGCATTTCGAAGGCTTCCAGCGCGCGAGCGCCGATCTCCGGATCCCGGTCGCCCAGCTCGGCGATCCCCCTGGCCAGCAGGCAGCCGCCGCTGACCTCGCCCTCGGTCATCGCGGCGACCACCGCGCGGATGCCCGTGCGTAATCGGTCGAGCGCTCCGTCGTCCGGCCCGGTGAACAGTGCGTGCGCCATCGTGCCCATGTCGGCGCAGTAGTCGTCGAAGACGCGCCGGAACAGCTGGTACTTGTCGCCGAAGGCCCCGTACAGCGAGCCCTTGCCGAGCCCGACGGCGGCCGCGACGTCATCGATGCTGGTCGCGGCGTATCCGGTCGCCCGGAAGCGATCGCGCGCGATCGTCAGCACCGCCCGTTCGTCGAAGCTCCTCGGCCTGGCCATGAAGCGAAGTTACCTCATTCTTGACGCGCGCGTCCAGAACTGCTTATTCTGGACGCGAGATTCCAGAACCTAGACAGGAGCACGCCATGACCGCGAACCCCGTACCCCCGAGCGACGACAGACTGCGCCAGCTGTACCGGCAGTGGAACGCGGCGCTGTCCGCACAGCTGGACAACGCGATCGAGTTCGCGGGCGAACGGTCGCTGCCCGACGCGGTCGCGGCCGCGTGGTCCGAGTTGATCTCCGAGCGCGCCGAACAGCGCGCGGTACTGGACAACAACTCGGACAACCCGACGGTGCGTGCCGCGATCGAACAGGAGCTGGCAATGCTCGCGCTCGCCTCGGGCATGGCCGACCTCGAGGACTCGACGACCCGCGCCGCCCGGATCGGCAGGCTCTACCTGGACCGGATCCGGCGGGGCGAGTTCACCGAGCTGGGCGCTGCGTCCTGAGCCCGGCTCAGGCCTGGCTGTCGACGTAGGTCTGCGGGTCCTTGTCCGAGGTATCGAGGTCGTGCCCACCGCGGTGCTCGGCCTCGAAGTCACGGAACCGACGCCCCAGCGTCTCGCGTAGCTCGATGCTCGCGTTGCGCCGGAAGTCGGCGAGGCCCTCGCGCTCCTCCTCGGCCATGTGCTCGTCATTGGCGACCCGCGCCCGGCCGACGGCCTCCCACCAGGCGTCGCAGCCGACCGGCTCCCGCTCGGCATCGTGCACCGCGTCCCGAATGTCGTTGTGGTCGCCGATCGCGTCGAGCGTCTCCTCCTTCGCGTCGTCACCCTTGCGCAGCAGGTGGGGGTAGAAGATCTCCTCCTCCGCGATGGCGTGAACGTCGAGCAGGGCGGCGAGCGGCCCCCAGACCCGCGCCAGGTCCCTGGCCGGCGCCGACTCCGCGCCCTGCAGCTCGTCGAGGCGAGCGAAGGCGCGACGGAACCGCTCGTGGTCGTCGAGAATGATCTGGGTGATGTCGTCCATGCCTGCCGCATACCCGGGTCCGTCCTGGATCAATCCAGCATCACCCGAAATCCAGCTGTATACAAAATGCTGAAGGCTTCCCCTGAGGTACCTATGTATTAACTGAAGACGTCTCAGAACCACAGGGATTCTTAGGATCGAATCTGTACGCTCCGAAGCGACCGTCTGATCGAGTTCGTCGAATCGAAGGGCACAGACTTGACCCCGAGAATGAAAGCAACGGTTTCTGGCGCCGTTATCGCGGTATCGCTCGCCACTTTCGCGTCGGTGGGCACCGCGAATGCGGCAACCCCGAGCCAGACCGAAACCGTGGCAAGCACTCTGCAGAACCCGCCCCACCCGCCGGGCCCGCAGCACCGGTTCCGCGCGAAGTTCAGAAGCCAGCAGGAATGTGAAGCGCGGGCCAGGCACGACCATAACAGCAGGACAAACGAGTGGGACTGCCGTCGTGGACCGGACCACAACAACCCGTGGGAGTACTGGGGATCCTGAGTCCGCCGCGCCCGCCCTCGATCGCGAAGCCGGTCGAGGGCAGGCGTAGTACCTCTTTCGAATACATACCCTGAGAAACATCATCAGCACTTTCGCGCCATAACGTAATTGCCCGAACCCCCACAGCGGATCAAAATGCGCGCAACACGGCCACCCTGTCCCGTCCACCAGGTAAATCTGTTCGTAATGCCACGAACTATCATGGCTTCCGGTGAGGAAGCGACGGACGCAGGCGGAACGGTCGGAGACGACCCAGCAGCTACTCATGAGCACCGGTCGGCGACTGTTCACCGAGCTCGGCTACGAGGGCACGTCGACCGAGGCGCTGGTCCGCGAAGCGGGCGTCACCCGAGGTGCGCTGTACCACCACTACGACGGCAAGCGCGCGCTGTTCCAGGCCGTCTTCGAGCAGGTCGAGCAGGGGATCCACCAGCAGATCCTCGACGCGATCGCCGCCGCCGACCCGAGCAGGCCGTACTGGACGGTGGGGATCGAGGCGTTCCTCGACGGCTGCATGGACCCGGCGGCGCAGCGCATCGTGCTGCTCGACGCGCCGTCCGTCCTCGGCTGGGACACCTGGCGGGAGATCGACGGAGGCTACTTCCTCGGCCTGGTCATCGCGCTGATGAACAAGGGCATGGACAGTGGGGAGTTCACCCGGCAGCCGGCCGAGCCGCTCGCCCAGATGCTCATGGGCGCGCTCACCGAGGCCGCGCTCGCCATCGCCCGCGCACCCGATGTGACGCAGGCCCGCGCCGAGTTCGGCGCCGCCGCGATCCGCCTCGTCGAGGGGTTACGCGCACCTGCGCAGAGTGACTAGACCATCGTCGATATCCCTGCACAGAATGGCCAGCTGGTACAGCTGGGTCGAGCTTCCTTGCGCAGTACTGCCGCGGTGCAGTGTCCTGGGGATCACCCGGCGACGCACTTCAAGGGAGCGAGCGACATGACGATCGAGCACACCCTCACCAGCCAGGAGCGGCTCGCCGAGCTGGACCTCGACCAGCTCCGGCAGCTCGTCGGCCTGGTCTCCTACGACGTCGACGGCGATCCGTTCCCGGTCACCGGCTGGGACGCCGTGGTGTGGGCGGTCGGCAACGCCACCCAGGCCGCGCTGTTCTACCAGGCCGTGTTCGGGATGGAGCTGGTCGCGTACTCCGGCCCGGAGACCGGCAACCGCGACCACCACGCCTACGTGCTGCGCTCGGGCGCCGTCCGGTTCGTGCTGAAGGGCGGCGTCGATCCGGCGAGCCCGCTGCTGGACCACCACCGCACCCACGGCGACGGCATCGTCGACATCGCGCTCGAGGTCCCCGACGTCGACCGGTGCATCGCGCACGCCCGGACGCAGGGCGCCACCGTCGTCGAGGAGCCCCGCGACCTGACCGACGAGTTCGGCACCGTGCGGGTCGCGGCGATCGCCACCTACGGCGAGACCCGGCACAGCCTCGTCGACCGATCCCGCTACACCGGCCCCTATCTGCCCGGATACGTCGTCCGGGAGAGCGGGTACCGCAAGCCGAGCGGCGAGCCGAAGCGGCTGTTCCAGGCACTGGACCACGTCGTCGGCAATGTCGCGCTCGGCGACATGGACAACTGGGTGGCCTTCTACAACCGGGTCATGGGGTTCACCAACATGGCCGAGTTCGTCGGTGAGGACATCGCCACCGAGTACTCGGCGCTGATGAGCAAGGTCGTCGCCAACGGGAACCACCGGGTCAAGTTCCCGCTCAACGAACCGGCCGTCGGCAAGCGTCGCTCGCAGATCGACGAGTACCTCGACTTCTACGCCGGCCCGGGCGCGCAGCACCTCGCGCTGGCCACGAACGACATCGTCACCACGGTCGACGTGCTGCGCGCGCACGGCGTCGAGTTCCTGTCCACCCCGGACAGCTACTACACCGATCCCGCGCTGCGGGCCCGTATCGGCAACGTCCGGGTGCCGATCGAAGAGCTGAGCAGCCGCGGGATCCTGGTGGACCGCGACGAGGACGGCTATCTGCTGCAGATCTTCACCAAGCCCATCGGCGACCGCCCGACGGTGTTCTTCGAGTTCATCGAGCGGCACGGCTCGCTGGGCTTCGGCAAGGGCAACTTCCAGGCGCTGTTCGAGGCGATCGAGCGGGAACAGGCCAAACGAGGCAACTTCTGACCCGTGAGTGTTGCGGCCGCCTATCGGCGGCCGCAACACTCACGTGTTGTTCGTGGTGGCGTGCTCGACGGCCCAGCGGTAGTCCGGCTTGCCGCTGGGGGTCCGGCCGACCTCGTCGACCAGCCACAGGCTGCGCGGCACCTTGTACCCGGCGATCTGCGCGCGCAGGTGCGAGTCCAGCACCTCCAGGGTGGGCGTACGGCCCGGCCTGGGTGCGACGACCGCGCCGACCCGCTGCCCGAGCCGCTCGTCCGGCAGGCCGATGACCAGCGCGTCGAACACATCGGGGTGCGACTTGAGCGCCCCCTCGACCTCCTCGGGGAACACTTTCTCGCCGCCGGTGTTGATCGAGACGTTGCCCCGGCCGAGCAGCGTCATGGTGCCGTCCGGTTCCATCCGCGCGTAGTCGCCGGGCACCGAGTAGCGGACGCCGTCGACCTCGACGAACAGCGCCTTCGTCTTCTCCGGGTCCTTGTAGTAGCCGATCGGTACCGCTCCGCTGCGCCCCACCAGCCCGACCTGGCCGGACTTCGGCGGCACCGGGCGACCCTGCTCGTCGATCACGATGACGTTGCGCCCGACCGGCACCCTCGGCCCGCCGGTGTGGTCGCCGTCCTTCGTGACCTGCTGGATGCCGTTGAAACCGGACTCCGACGAGCCGATCGCGTCGGTGAGGAAGACGTGGGGCAGCGCGGCGAGGATGCGGTCCTGCACCGAACGGGAGAACAACGCGGCGTGGCTGGTCATCGCCAGCACCGAGGACGCGTCGTAGGTCCCCGCTTCGAGCTCCTCGACCAGCGGCCGGGCCATCGCGTCGCCCACCATCGTGATGACCTGGACCTTGTGCCGCGCCACCACCCGCCAGATCTCGGCCGGCTCGAAGCGGGGCACCAGGACCACCACACCGCCCTCGAACAGTGCCATCAGCACCGCGGCCTGCGCCGCGCCGTGGATCAGCGGCGGCAGACACAACCGGACCATCGCGTAGTCCTTGCCGCCCTGGGCCTGGGCCCATTCGTCGGGCAGCGGCTCGCCGGTGATGAAGCTGATGCCGCCGAACAGCGCGCGCCACACGTCCTCGTGGCGCCACATGACACCCTTGGGCATGCCGGTGGTTCCGCCGGTGTACAGCACGTAGGTGTCGTCGGCGAACCGTTCGTCGAAGGCTCGCTCGCTCGGCGACCCGGCCAGCGCCTCGGCGTAGTCGACGCCGTGGCCGGCGGGGACCGGCACACCGCTGTCGTCCGCGATCACGACCACGTGCCGCAGCGTCGCCACCTCGGGCGCGACCGCGGCGACCCGCTCGGTGTAGCGCTGGTCGTGCACCAGCGCCACCAGGTCGGCATTGTCGTAGAGGTAGCGCAGCTCGTTCTCGACGTAGCGGTAGTTGACGTTGATCGGCGCCGCGCGCAGCTTGTACGCGGCGAGGATCGCGGCGACCGCCTCGATCGAGTTCTGACACTGGATGCCGATGTGCGAGCCCGCTGTCACCCCGCGCTCGTGCAGGTGATGGGCCAGCCGGTTGGCCTTCTGCTCCAGCTCGGTGTAGCTGACCTGGTCCGGTCCGCAGATCAGGGCGACCCGGTCCGGGAACAGGTCGACAGCGTGCTCGAACAGATCCGCGAGGTTCAGCGCCATGGTACAAAACTAGAACAGGTTCTTATTTTAGGCAACAGTACTTGTCCGCTCATCGACATCACCAGTCACTTGTGCAACATTCGGCCCATGCGCCGAGAGCTCAGTCCGGACAACCAGAAGATCGCCTTGGTCGTGGACGAGGCGTTCGGCGGGGACTGGGTGATCGACGAGTACCCGCCGTCCTCGGTCACCGTGCTGCGCTGCCCCGATCGGCCGCACGACGGCCTGACGGCCTTCTCCACCATCGGCCTGTCCGACCATCCCCTGCCCGGCGTCGAGATCCGGCCGCCGCTGGGTGTGGAGATCGTCGCGGTCAGCCAGCTCGCCGAGTTCGCGCGAGTCCTCGCCGACACCGCGCAACAGGTACTCGACAACCAGTGGACCCTGTCCCCCCGGAACCGTCCTGTTCCACGTCATCAGCCCCCGGTCGCTCGCGCCGAACCTGCCGCACCTACTGCTCGTCGAACCGACCCTGTGGGCCGATCAGCTCAATTCCTGCATCCTGTCCACCAAGACCGTCGCCTGGCTGCTCGGGGTCCCGATCAGCGACGCGGAGGCCGACCACGTGACGACCCAGGGCGCCACCGCGCTGAAGGATCGCTTCCGCGACACCCAGGCGAACATCTTCGACCCTCGACGTCCGTCCACCCTCTGACCCGCGAGTCGGGCGTCCGACTCGTGGGTCAGAGGGGTCAGGTGAGCGCGCCGTCGAGGAGCGGAGCGAGTTCCGTCGCGACCGCGTGCAGGGCTCGCGGGTCGCGTTCGGCCCGCGCGATGAGGATCGCGCCCTCCAGCGAGCTGACCATCAACGTGGCCAGCGCGCCGGCCCGATCTCCGGGAACGCCCAGCTCGACGAGGACCTCGGCGACCGCGCGACGCCACGCGGTGAAGGCCTCCGCAACCGCTGCGCGGGTGCTGGTGTTCTCGTCAGCGCAGTCCACGGTCGCCGCGACCACCGGGCAGCCGCCCGCCTCGAAACCGACCCGATCCCACTCCTCGACCCACTGGCCCACCATCGGGGCGAACAACCCGCTGGGCGTCGCCGACTCGCCCAGCGCGGCGCGGAACCGGGGCACGCGGTTGCCCGCGTACCGCCCGGCCCACTCGACCGCCTCGTTGACCAGCTGCTGCTTGCCGCCGGGGAAGTAATGGCCGAGCGACCCCCGCGGCGCGGCCGCGTGCGCGACGACGTCCCGCATGCCGGTCGCGGTCACCCCGTGTCGGCGGAGCAGCTGTGCCGCACTGAACACCATCCGCTCGCGTGCTCCCCGATCAGCCATGAAGCCCATACTATGACAGCTGACATAATCCTGGAGAGGTGGCGACATGCGTGACATCGGATTCATCGGTCTCGGGGTCATGGGACAGCCCATGGCGCTCAACCTCGCGCGCGCCGGCACCCCGCTGACCGTCTACAACCGCACGGCGGCGAAGGCCGAACCGCTACGCGCCGGGGGCGCCCATGTGGCGGCCGACCTGGACGAGGTGTTCGCCAGGGCCGACGTCGTGCTGCTGATGCTGGCCGACGGCGCGGCGGTCGACGCGGCACTCGGCAGGAGCACTCCGGCGTTCGCGGCGAGGGTCGCCGGGCACACGGTCGTCCACATGGGCACGACCTCGCCGGAGTACTCGACCGGGCTCTCGGCGGACGTCCACGGCGCGGGCGGGCGCTACCTGGAGGCGCCGGTGTCCGGCTCGCGGGTACCCGCGGAGACCGGTCAGCTGGTGGCGATGCTCGCCGGCGACGCGGACGCGGCCGAGGAGGTCCGGCCGTTGCTGAAGCCGATGTGCCACGAGACGGTCCTGTGCGGCGCGGTGCCGAACGGCCTGGTCACGAAGCTGTCGGTGAACCTGTTCCTGATCACCATGGTGACCGGGCTGGCGGAGTCGACGCACTTCGCCCAGCGCTACGGGCTGGACCCCGAGGTGTTCCGTCAGGTGCTGGATGCCGGGCCGATGGCCAGCGCGGTGTCCCGGGTCAAGCTCGGCAAGCTGCTCTCCGACGACTTCACCGTGCAGGCCTCGATCGCGAACGTCCTGGAGAACAACCGTCTCGTGGCGGAGGCGGCGCACTCGGCGGGCCTGGCCGTCCCGCTACTGGACGTCTGCCACGCCCTGTACCTGGAGACGCTGGCCCAGGGCCACGCCGAGTCCGACATGATCGCCGTCCTGCACGCCCTCCGCACCCGAACAGCCGCCCTCACCTCGTGAGTGGTACGGGCGCCTATAGGCGCCCGTACCACTCACGAGGCTTGCAGGACCAGGCCGCTGGTGGGGACCCCGGTGCCGGCCGTCACCACCACGTTCTCGACCGAGGCCACCTGGTTCACCGACGTTCCGCGCAGCTGGCGGACGCCCTCGGCGATGCCGTTCATGCCGTGGACGTACGCCTCACCGAGCTGGCCGCCGTGCGGGTTGACCGGCAGCCGGCCGTCCAGCTCGATGCCGCCGTCCGCGACCAGGTGCCGGGCCTCGCCGCGACCGCAGAACCCCAGCTCCTCCAGCTGCGCGAGCACGAACGGGGTGAAGTGGTCGTAGAGCATCGCCACCTGCACGTCGGACGGGCCGATCCCGGCCTGGCGCCACAGCTGCTGGGCCACCAGACCCATCTCCGGCAGCCCGGAGATCGACGGCCGGTAGTAGCTGTGCATGGTGAACTGGTCGGACCCACTGCCCTGCGCGGCACCGGCGATCACCGCGGGCGGCTGCGCCAGGTCCTTCGCGCGTTCGGCGCTGGTCACCACGATCGCCACCGCGCCGTCGGTCTCCTGACAGCAGTCCAGCAGGTGCAGCGGCGAGACGATCCAGCGCGACGCCTGGTGGTCGTCCAGGGTGATCGGCCGCTGGTAGAACCAGGCCAGCGGGTTGGTGGCCGCGTGCCGGCGCATGGCCACCGCGACCCTGCCGAGGTCCTCACTGGTCGCGCCGTACTCGTGCAGGTAGCGCTGCGCGAACATGGCGACGGTCGCGGCGGGGGTGCTCAGCCCGACCGGGTAGTGCCAGCTGTTGTCGAACGCGCTGGAGTTACCGGTCGACGTCGCCGCCGTCTGCACCCGGCCGAACCGCATGCCGGAGCGTTCGTTGAACGCCCGGTAGCAGACCACGACGTCTGCCACACCGGTGGCGACGGCCATCGCGGCGTGCTGCACGGTCGCACAGGCCGCGCCGCCGCCGTACGGGATGCGGCTGAAGAACGTCAGCTCGGGCACCCCGACCTCGCGGGCGACGGCGATCTCGGCGTTGGAGTCCATCGCGAACGTGACCATGCCGTCGACGTCGTCCGGCGTCAGCCCGGCGTCGGTGAGCGCGGCCCGCACCGCTTCGGCGGCCAGCTGCAGCTCGCTGCGCCCGGATTCCTTGGAGAAGTCGGTCGCGCCGATCCCGGCGATGGCCGCTGCCCCGGACAGCCCGCTCACGCGGCCACCACCCGTACCTGGCCGGTCACGTGGTTGCCGAGGCTGCACCGCCCGACCACGTCGACGACCACCTGCTCGTCGGTCACCTCGGACACCTGCCCGCCGAGCACAAGCGTGTCGCCCGCGTAGCACGGCACGCCTAGCCGGATCCTGACCCCGCGCACCCGCGCGTCCGGGCCGGCCCAGTCGGTGACGCAGCGCTGCACCAGCCCGGTCGTGGTGAGAATGTTCAGGAAGATGTCCTTCGAGCCCCTGGCCACGGCGGCGTCCTTGTCGTGGTGCACGTCCTGGAAGTCGCGCGTGGCGAGCGCGGTGGACACCACGAACGTCGTGGTCACGTCCAGGCTCAGCTCGGGGAGCACGTCACCGACCTTCATGCGGACCTCCACGCGGGCAGGGTGAGCTCGTCGTCGATCCGGTCGAAGTCGATCACGACCGGGAGCCCGATGGCTATCGATTCCCAGTCCACCCCGCGCAGCTCACCCATGACCCGCACGCCCTCCTCCAGCTCGACCAGCGCGATCACGAAGGGCGGTTCCCGGCCGGGCACCGGCGGATGGTGGTGCACCACGAAGCTGTAGACCGTCCCGGCACCCGACGCCACCTGGTGCTCCGGTGTGGTCGCCCCGCAGCTGGGACACATCGGCCCCGGAGGATGGCGCAGCAGCCTACAGTTGCCACAGCGCCAGATCCGCAGCTCGCGCTCCCGCATACCGGTCCAGAAGTACTCGGTGTCCCGGTTGACCGCCGGCCGCAGCACCTCCCGCACCGGGGATTCGGGAGCCGGCGGCCGGAACTTCAGAATCCGGAACATCATCTCGGCGACCGGCTCGTCGCCGACGCTCCAGGTGCTGATCGTGGTGAAGAACCAGCCTTCCCCGAGCGCCGTCTTCTTCGGGCCGACGACGTCGGTCAGCCTCGCTCGCACGGTCAGCTGCTCACCGGGACGCAGGTCGCGGTGGTAGGTCTGCTCGCAGTCGGTCGCGACGACCGAGGTGTACCCGGCCTCGTCGAGAACCGAGGTCATCGCGCCGAGCGGGTCGTCGGTCGGACGCTCACCACCCAGCCCGTGCATGGTCCACACCTGGACCATCGCGGGCGGCGCCACCTCGGGGTAGCGCGGGTTGCGGTCGCCGAGCGCCTCGGTCCAGTTGCGGATCATCGCCTCGTTGACCGGGTCCCTGGCGGCCCGGGGTGCACTCTCGCCCCGGGCACGGATCTGCTCCGCCGCCTCCTGGATGTTCATCGCGGCACCCTCGGCAGCCCCAGCCCGAACGACGCGATGAACTCGCGCTGGATTTCGTTGACCCCGCCGCCGAAGGTCAGCACGAGGTTGCGTTTGGCCTGCACGTCCAGCCAGCGCGCCAGCTCGGCCGTCTCCGGGTCCGCCTGGTCACCGTGTCGGCCGACGATCTCCTCCAGGTCACGCCCGATGCGCTGCACGACCTCGGACCCGAACACCTTCGTCGCCGAGGCGTCCGCGACGTTGATCGGACCGCGTACCGAGGCGACCTGCCAGTTGAGCAGCTCGTTGATCCGCTGCGCCGCACCGGCCCTGGCCAGCGCGTTCCGGACGTCCGGCAGTGTGGCCAGCGGCGTGCCGTCCGGGTCGGATCGGGTACCGGCCCAGGCCTGGACGCGGTCACGCAACACGGCGACCCGACCTGCCGGGCCCAGCATGACGCGCTCGTGGTTGAGCTGGGTGGTGATCAGCCGCCAGCCGGCGTTCTCCGTGCCGACCAGCATCGACTCCGGCACCCGCACGTCCGAGTAGTACGTGGCGTTGACGTGGTGTGCCCCATCGCAGGTGATGATCGGCGTCCAGCTGTAGCCGGGGTCGGCCGTGTCGACGATCAGGATCGAGATGCCCTTGTGCGCCGGGGCGGCCGGATCGGTGCGCACCGCGAGCCAGACGAAGTCGGCGTCGTGCCCACCGGTGGTGAACGTCTTCTGCCCGTTGATCACGAACTCGGACCCGTCGCGCACCGCGGCGCAGCGCAGCGCGGCGAGGTCGGTGCCCGCTTCGGGTTCGGTGTAGCCGATGGCGAAGTGCACCTCGCCGCGCAGGATCGCCGGCAGGAAACGTGCCTGTTGCTCCGGTGTGCCGTATTCCTGCAGCGTCGGGCCGACGGTCTGCAGGGTGACCGAGGGCAGCGGGATGTCCGCCCGCGCCGCTTCGTTCACGAAGATCTGCTGTTCGATCTCACCGAAGCCGCGACCGCCGTGCTCGACCGACCAGCCGACGCCGAGCCAGCCGTCGCTGCCCATCCGGCGGATCAACCGGCGGTAGACCGGACCGTGGCGCTCGGTCAGCAGTGTGGCGCGTTCGTCGGCGGACAGCAGACCGGCGAAGTAGCCGCGTAACTCGCTCTGCAGCGCCAGCTGCTCAGGGGTCAGTTCGAGCTGCACGCGAGCTCCTCGAGTCGATGGGCGGCGCCGCCGACGAACCGGACGAGGTCCTTCGCCTGCGAGTAGTGGCGGTGCAGCGGGTAGCTCATGTCGACGCCGACGCCGCCGTGCAGGTGGTGGCAGGTGTGCAGGGCCGGCAGAACCTGCTCGGTCAGCCAGTACGCGGCCACCTCGACGTCGTAGGGGTCGAGCTGCCAGCTCGCGGCGAGCGAGGCGAGGTGCAGCGTGCGGGACGCCAGGTACACGTCCGCGACCTGCTGCGCGACCGCCTGGAACGTGGCGAGCGGCCGGCCGAACTGTTCCCGCTCGCCGAGGTGGGTGGCGGTGAGGTCGAGCGCACCGGCCAGTACGCCGTCGGCGATCGCGCACGCGCCGACGAGTGCGAACCGGTGCAGCTCGGTGACCGTGGCACCGGTGGTGTCCTCGCCGAGCAGGCCGTCGGCCTTCACATCGGCCAGCCGCACCGTGGCTTCGGGGGTCCGCGCGGAGTTGACCGTGTCGGTCAGGGTCACCCCGGCGGCACGCGGGTCGACCAGCAGGACACCGGCGCCGACTCCGTCCAGGGTCGCGGGCACGAGCACCCGGTAGGCCTCGCGGGCCCGGCGGACGCCGACGAGCGTGCCGGACACCCGCCACCCGTCACCGTCCCGGGTCGCCCTGCTCCTCGGTCGGGACGGCAGCGGCGCGGACGGCTCGTGGAGCGCGGCGGTCAGCACCTCGGCCGAGTCGGTCACGACGCCGAGCAGCTCGGTGCGCTGTGCCTCGGTGCCGAGCCGCGCGATCGGCAGGACGCCGAGGGCTAGGGTCTCCAGCGCGGCGATGTCCAGGCCGCTACGTCCGACCTCGGTGAGTAACACGCCGACCTCGAACACACCGAGACCCGCGCCACCGAGGCGTTCGGGAACGGGCAGCGTGAGCAGGCCGGCCTTGGCCAGTGCCGTCCACGCGGCGTCCGCGTCGTGCTCGCGGCCCAGGATCTCCCCGGCGAGCGCGGCGACGTCCTTGGCTTCTTCGTCGATCTCGAAGTCCACGTGCGCCCCTTCATCAAAATAGAACGCGTTCTAGTATTGGTCAGGACGGCTCTCGTGGCAAGCCGAGAATCCGTTCACCGGACAGACTCAGCAGAATCTGTGTCGTTCCACCCGCGATGGACAGGCAGCGGGTCAGCAGGAACTCGTGCACCAACGGATCGGTGTCCTCGCCGTGGACCGCGCCGCGCGGACCGGCCACATCGAGCGCGGCTTCCGCGACGTCCTGCCGGTGCCGCACGCCGATCAGCTTGCGCACCGACGACTCCGCGCCGGGACTGCGTCCGTCGAGCCTGCGCAGCGTCGCGCGCAGGTCGAGCAGCGACACCACGAGCCCTTCGGCGATGAGCGAACCGAGCCGCTCGTCCGGGCCCGGCCAGGCCTCCACCAGCCGCTCGACCGCATCGCCGAGCGACGACCCGCCGCCCATCGCCACCCGCTCGTTGGCGAGGGTGGTCCGCGCGAGCGGCCAGCCGCCGTTGATCTCGCCGACGACGCAGTCGTCCGGCACGAACACGCCGTCCAGGAACACCTCGTTGAACATCGCGTCGCCGGTGATCTCGCGCAGCGGACGGATGTCGATGCCCTCGGTGCGCATGTCGACGAGGAAGTAGGTGATGCCCTTGTTCTTGCGGGCGTCCGGATCGGTGCGGGCGAGACAGATCGCCCAGTCCGCCTCCTTGGCCCGCGAGGTCCACACCTTCGATCCGGTGAGCGACCACCCGCCGTCGACGCGCACCGCTCTCGTGCGCAGCGACGCCAGGTCCGAACCGGCCTCCGGCTCGCTGAACAGCTGACACCAGTCGATCTCACCGCGCAGCGTCGGCGCGACGAACCGCTCGCTCTGCTCTGGTGTGCCGTGCTCGATGATCGTCGGGACCGCCCAGGCGCCGATCACCAGGTCGGGCCGTTCGACGCCGGCCCCGCGCAGCTCCTCGTCGATCAGCAGCTGGAGCGCGGCGGACGCGTCCTGCCCGTAGGGCGCGGGCCAGTGCGGCACCAGCAGACCCGTGTCCGCGAGCCGGATGCGCCGCTGGTCGACCGGCAGCTCCGCGACCCGCTGGACCTGTGCTCGAACCTCGTCGCGCTGCGCCTCGGTCGCATCGTCCAAGGTCACGGCCAGGGAACGGCGTGCCCCGTCGAGGGTCAGCTCGGCCACCCGGGTGCGCCACCGGGACGTCGGTCCGAGCAGCTGGCGCAGCGTGAGCGCGCGACGCAGGTACAGGTGGGCGTCGTGCTCCCAGGTGAAGCCGATGCCGCCGAGCACCTGGATCGCGTCCTTCGCCACGTCGACGCCCGCGTCCAGGGCGATCGACGCGGCGACCGCGGCGGTGAGCGGGAGCTCGTCGGTCGCGTCATCGGCGGCGCGCGCGGCGTCCCAGGCGACCGCGCCGGCCTGCTCGGCGCGGCACAGCATCGTCACGCACAGATGCTTGATCGACTGGAACGAACCGATCGGACGGCCGAACTGCTGACGAATCCGCGCGTAGTCGGTCGCGGTGCGCAGCGCCCAGCCCGCGACGCCGGACGCCTCGGCGGCGGCCAACGTCACCGCCAGATCGCGGACGTCCTCCGACCGCGGGCCCGCGACCACCCGCTCCGAGGAGACGGCCAGGTCGGTCAGCGTTCCGGTGACCAGCGGACGGGATCCGTCGACCGGGTCCAGCGCGGTCAGCTCCACTTCGGAGCCGTCGAGCACGAACCAGACCTCGACGTCTCCGCAATGGGCTCCGAGCAGCAGCTTGTCCGTCGCCGCCGGCAGGACACCCAGCTCGCCGGACACCCGCCACCCGCCGGCGTCCTGACGCGCGTCGAGCGAGCCCTCGGCCAAGGCCACCGCCACGGACACCGACCCCTCGGCGATCCCCGGAAGCAGCTCCTTGGCCGAGGGACTGTCCCCGGCGCGGGCCAGCAGCAGCCCGGCGAGCACGGTGGACAGCACCGGACCCGGCACCATCTCCGCCGCGCACTGTTCGAGCGCGGCGGCCGCGTCGGCGACCGTGCCACCCGCGCCACCGACCTCGACCGGCAGCGCAACACCGAACACACCGACATCGGCGAGTGCCGCCCAGCAGGCCTTGTCCGCCTGCGCCCCCGACTCACGTGCAGCCTGGACCGCGCCGGCACGGACGGCCGCTTCTCGCACCGCGTCCTGGAGTGCCCGCTGTTCGTCCGTCATCGCAACCGCCACGCGGTCACTATAGAACGTGTTCCAGTTTTTCGTTTCATATGCTTGACGTAAGGTTTTCCGACCCAGCAAGGACGTCCCCTGATGCCCGATGCACGCGTGCCCAGTGCGCTCACCGAGGACGAGCTCGGCTCTCCCGCGCAGCGCGACCGCCGCACCCGCATGCTCGACGCGACACTCGCGCTCGCGTCCAAGGGCGGCTTCGAAGCCGTGCAGATGCGTGCCGTCGCCGAACGCGCCGACGTCGCGCTCGGCACGCTGTACCGCTACTTCCCCTCGAAGATCCACCTGCTGGTCTCGGCGATGATCCGCGAGCTCGGCGGGACCCTGGAGCGGCTCGACCGGCGCACCATCCCCGGTGACACCCCGACCGAACGCGTGCTGTCCGTCCTCATCAGCGTCACCCACTGGCTGCAGCGCGACCCGATGTTGACCGAGGCGATGACCAGGGCGTTCATGGTCGCCGACACCTCGGCCGCCGCCGAGGTCACCGAGGTCATCCGGCTGTGCGAGCGCATGATCACCATTCCGCTCGGTGTCGCCGAACCCACCGAGGAGGACCGGGCACTGGCCGGCGTCATCATCGACGTGTGGATGGCCAAGCTGATCGCCTGGATCACCCGCCGCGCCACCACCGAGGACGTCACCAACCGGCTCGAACTGACCGTCCGGCTGCTGCTGGACCCTCGGTGATCATCGACGACCTGCGCACCGAACTACCCGCCGACCGGCTGATCGAGGATCCGGACGTCGCGGCGAGCTTCGCCGGAGACGAAGCCGAATGGGCACCCCGGGGCACTCCCGTGCTCGTGGTCCGCCCGCGCACGTCGGCCGAGGTCCAGTCGGTGGTGCGCGCCTGCATCCGGCACGGTGTCCCGCTGACCACGCGCGGCGCGGGCACCGGCCTGTCCGGCGGCGCGAACGCGATCGACGGCGGCGTGGTGCTCAGCACCGAGCTGATGAACGACATCCGCGAGATCAACTCCGTCGAACGGCTCGCGGTCGTCGGCCCCGGCGTCGTCAACGACGATCTGCGCGCGGCCTGCGCCGAGCAGGGCCTGTGGTATCCGCCGGACCCGGCGAGCGCCCCGTGGTCGACGATCGGCGGCAACGTGGCGACCAACGCGGGCGGGCTGTGCTGCGTCAAGTACGGCGTGACCAGGGACTACGTGCTGGCGCTCGAGGTCGTCACGGGCACCGGCGAGCTGGTCCGGCTGGGCAGGCGCACGGCGAAGGGCGTCGCGGGCTACGACCTGGCAGGCCTGATCGTCGGCTCGGAAGGCACGCTCGCTGTGGTCACCGAGGTGACCGTGAAGCTGCGTCCACAGCGCGCACCGGAACGCACCGTGGCCGGCTACTTCTCCTCGGTCGTCGACGCGGGACGGGCGGTCACCGCGATCGGCGCGGCAGGCGTGGTCCCGTCCGCGCTGGAGCTGATCGACCGGCACTGCCTCGCCGCGGTGGACGCCTGGAAGAACATGGGCCTGTCGGTCGACGCGGACGTCGTGCTCCTCGGCCGGTCCGATGCACCCGGTCCGGCGGGTGAGTACGAGGCCACCACGATGCTGACCTGCTTCGAGCAGGCCGGCGCGACGTGGGCGGCGCAGTCGGAGAACCAGCGGGAGGCGGACGCGCTGTTCGAGGCCCGCCGCCTCGCCTATCCCGCACTGGAACGTCTGGGCCCGGTGCTGACCGAGGACGTGTGCGTCCCGAAGGCGGCCGTCCCGGAGATGCTCGCCCGCATCGAACGTGCCGCGCAGGCCAACGACACCCACATCGCGAACATCGCGCACGCAGGCGACGGCAACCTGCATCCGCTGCTCATCACCCCGATCGGCGACGAGGCCGCGCGCACACGGGCCCAGGCCGCGTTCGAGCAGATCATCGCCGACGCGCTGGACCTGGGCGGCACGGTCACCGGCGAGCACGGGGTGGGCCTGCTGAAACGAGACGGCCTGGCGAGCGAGCTCTCCCCGGAGGTCATGACGATGCACCGGGCGATCAAACAGTCCCTGGACCCCCACAACATCCTGAACCCGGGAAAGGTCATCACCCTCCCCTCGTGAGTGATGAGGCCGTCTACCCCGAAGGGGCGCGAAGCGTAGCCGCTCTACGCACTCACGACAGCTTTACCGTCGTGAGTGCGTAGACCGGCTATAGGCGGCCTCAGCACTCACGAGGACCCCGAGGCAGTGCACTCTCTGCACGCGGTCGGGACCACTGACGCGGTGGCTGAGTTCACAGACGCTGTGGCTGAGTTCACAGACGCTGTGGCTGAGTCCAAGGCATCTCGGCTTCGCCGTCGACTCGTGAGTGGCAAGGGCGCCTATAGGCGCCCGGATCACTCACGACGAAAAGCGTGTCGTGAGTGCTCCGAGCGCCTACGCTTCGCGCCGCTTCGCGGTAGACGCCCTTCCCCCTCACGAGGAAAACCTGCTTGAGCGGCGTGTCGGGGCCCGAGACAATCGTGATCATGGACCTGATCTTTGTGCACGGTCGGGCCGCCGCCGGGAAGTTAACCACCGCCCGCGCGCTCGGCTCCGTCCTCGGCTACCCGGTGTTCCACAACCATCTGGTCGTCGACACGCTCACCACGGTGTTCCCGTTCGGTTCCGAGCCGTTCGTGCGGCTGCGCGATCAGATGTGGCTGTCCGTGTTCGCCGACGCGGCCCGCGCCGACACCTCACTGATCTTCACGTTCGCGCCGGAGTCGACGGTGCCCGCCGGCTTCCCGGACCGGGCGCGCACAGCGGTCGAGGATGAGGGCGGCAAGATCCACTTCGTGCATCTGGTGGTCAGCGACACCGAGCAGGAGCAGCGGGTCGTCGCCGAAGGTCGCAAGGAGTTCCACAAGCTGACCGACGTCGACATCCTGCGCACGATCCGAGCCTTCGACGACACGGTCGAGCAGCCGCCGGCCGACCTGGAGATCGACACCGGCAAGAGCGACCCGGAGACGTCGGCGGCCACGATCGCCGCCCACTTCAGCCTCACTCCGCGCCCGCCGATCGTGCGCTTCCCGAGCTGACACCGCGCACCCTGCCGCCACACCGCGCGCCGTGCACACCGCGCGGCGTGGACCGCGGGTGCGCGGTCTGGACGGCCGGTGCGCGGCGTGGTCAGGGAGCCAGCAGCCGGGTCAGGCTCGCGCGCAGGTAGTCGGCCAGTTCGGCTCTCGCGTCCGGGCCTTCCGTCGGCCAGTTCACCGTGGCCTCCTCGGCGTAGGCGGTCCAGGCCAGTGCGGTGATCTCCAGCCGGTCGCCCACCGGGAGGCCCGCCCTGCGGTGATAGTCCAGCATGCGTTCGGCGACCTGTCGGCGGGTCGCGTCGACGATCCGCGCGGCGATCGGGTTGCTCCCCGGCGCGCCCCGCACGAGCGCGAGATAGACCTGCCGGTGCTCCCACACGTAGTCGACGAACCGCATCAGCCCGGCGGCGAGCCACTCGTCGACCGACGAGCTCTCCTGCGCGTCGGGCGCGGTGGCCGCCACGAAGTCGTCGCAGGCCCGGCGCACGACGGCCTCGTGGAACTCGCGCTTCGAGGCGAAGTAGTGGAACAGCAGACCACGCGATATCCCGGCCCGCCTGGCGACCTCGTCGGTGGACAGCTCGTCCAGCGACTGCTCGGTGAGCAGTTCGAGACCGATCCGCAGCAGTTGCGCGCGGCGCTGCTCCGGATCCAGTCGAGGCACACCAGGACTGTAGAGCACTGTTGACTAATGCTCAACAAGTCGCCAGACTCTGTTGAGCATTGCTCAACGAGGAGGCCAGATGACCACCATGCGCGCCGCGCGTTTCGAATCCGAGTCCGGCAAGCTCACCGTGGCCGACGTGCCGATCCCGACCCCCGGACCCGGCGAGGCGCTGGTCAGGGTCGCGGCCTGCGGCATCTGCCATTCCGACCTCGGGCTACTCGACGGCACCCTGCCCACCTCGCTCCCGGTCGTCACCCCGGGTCACGAAGCGGCAGGCGAGGTTGTCGAGCTCGGCTCACCGAGCCCGTTCTGGAACGAGGGCGACCAGGTGGTCATCGCCGCGGGGCGGGCCTGCGGCGCGTGCCGGCCGTGCGGCGAGGGTGACGCCACCAACTGCCAGCAGATGCAGGTCATGGGCTTCCACTACGACGGCGGCTGGGCGGAGTACACGGTCGTCCCGATCGCCGTGCTGGCCGATGCGGTGTCCACCCCGTACGCGGCGGTCCGGGACACCGGCGCGGTGCGCGCCGGCGAGTCGGTCGGGGTGTGGGGCGTCGGCGGCGTCGGCACCCACCTGGTGCAGATCGCCCGACTGGTCGGCGCGACCCCGATCATCGCGGTGGACCCCCTACCCGCCGCGCGCGACCGTGCGCTGGAGCTGGGCGCCGACCACGCGCTCGACCCGACGGCCGACGACTTCGCCGCGCAGCTCGCCTCCGTCGCGCCCATCGGACTGGACGTCGTGTTCGACGTGGTGGCGCAGAGCTCCACGATCACCCAGACGGCGAACGCACTGGGCCCCAAGGGCCGGCTCATCGTGGTCGGGATGACCTCGGCGGACAACCTGGATCTCGGCCCCGTGGTGCGGTTCGCCCTGTTCTCCCAGACCGCGCACGGCCACTTCGGCTACCGCAAGCAGCACCTGGACCAGCTGGTCACGCTGGTCGACAGCGGCAGGCTGGACGTGTCACGCTCGGTCAGCGCGGTACTCGACCTGGAGGACGTGCACGAGGGCATCCGCAGACTGGAGGAACGGGACGGCAACCCGATCCGCATCCTGCTGAAGCCGGCACGCCGCCAGCCTTGACCAACTACACTCTGGGCAATAATGTTGCCGTAGATGTAATTGGTTTGGGAGGGGCCTCTGCCAGTGAGCGTACTCGCCGTCTCCGCCTCGGGAACCGGGCTGATCACCGACCTCGCCGCGGTGGCCCACCTGCTCGAACGACGTCTCGACCATGCGCTGAGCGAGGACGGTCTCACCGCGCGGCAGTACCGGGCACTGCGACTCATCGCCGCTGAGCCCGGTATCAGCAGGATCCTGCTGGCCAAGGCCCTCTACATCACCCCGCAGGCGGTCGGCGGGCTCACCCAGCGCCTCCACAGCGCCGAGCTGATCGACCGGGTCGGCGGCGAGTCCGGGCTGTCGTTCACCATCACCCCCGCCGGAGCCGAGGCGCTGGCCACGGCGTCCCCGCTGGTCGCGGCGGCACAACGGGACCTGCTGGCCCGTCTTCCGACCGGAACCCTCGACACGCTGACCGCGAACGTCCACGAGCTGCTCACCGAGATCGAGCACCCGCGCAGGCGGTGACACGCGGCGGACCGCCGGACGCACTAGTGTTCTGATCGCCGGTGTCGTCGGTATTAGGAGCCAGCGTGACCGAGTCCCGCCCCCAGACCATCGCGTACCCGTCATCCGGATCCCGAGCGGCCAGGCAGGGTCTCGACTCGCTGGCACCGCACGTCATCGTGCTGTTCGGCGCGACGGGTGACCTGGCGAAACGCAAGCTCATCCCAGGTCTGGCCTACCTGCAGCAATCGGCCTTCGCGCCGGATGTCCGGATCATCGGCACCGCGATGGAGGACCTGACCACCGAGCAGTTCCGTCAGCTCGCGCACTCCGCCGTGGCGAACTTCGGCACCCACTCGATGACCGACGAAGCCCTCGACCAGTTCGGCGAGCGTCTCGTCTACGTCCCCCAGGGTGCCGGCCCGGAGGGCCTGACCAAGGCGGTCGCGGAAGCCGAGGCGCTGCTCGGCCCCGACGTACGGCGGCTGCACTACCTGTCGGTCCCACCGAAGGCCGCCCGCGCGGTGATCACGATGCTGCGCGACGCCGGTCTCGTCCACAACGCGCGAGTCGTGATGGAGAAGCCGTTCGGCGAGGACTTCGCCAGCGCGCTGGCGCTCAACGACTTCGTGCACGAGACCTTCCACGAGTCGCAGATCTTCCGGATCGACCATTTCCTCGGCAAGGAGGCCGCGCAGAACATCCTGGCGTTCCGGTTCGCCAACGGTCTGTTCGAGCCGATCTGGAACCGCAACTTCATCGACCACGTCCAGATCGACATCCCGGAGACACTGGGCCTGGACCAGCGCGCGAACTTCTACGAGGCGACCGGCGCCTACAAGGACATGGTCGTCACCCACCTGATGCAGGTGATGGCGTTCGTCGCGATGGAACCGCCGACCGCGCTGGAGCCACGCGCGATCAGCGAGGAGAAGAACAAGGTCTTCCGCTCGATGCTGCCGATCCGCACGAACGACGTGGTGCGCGGCCAGTACAGCGGCTACCGCGAGGAACAGGGCGTCGCGCGCGACTCCGACACCGAGACGTTCATCGCGCTGAAGGTCGGCATCGACAACTGGCGCTGGGCAGGCGTCCCGTTCTACCTGCGCACCGGCAAGAAGATGGCCGAGGGAATGCGCATCATCTCCATCGCCTTCAAAGAGGCGCCGCGCACGATGTTCCCCGCCGGTTCCGGCGTCGGCCAGCAGGGCCCCGACCACCTGACGTTCGACCTGGCCGACGCGTCACGCGTCTCGCTGTCGTTCTACGGAAAACGCCCCGGCCCCGGAATGCGGCTGGAGAAACTGTCGATGCAGTTCTCCACCCAGGAGACCGACCAGCTGGGCGACGTCCTGGAGGCGTACGAGCGTCTGATCCTGGACGCCATGCGTGGTGACCACACCCTGTTCACCACGGCCGAGGGGATCGAATCGCTCTGGGAACGGTCCACTCCGCTGCTGGACGATCCGCCTCCCGCGAAGAACTACCCGCCCGGGACGTGGGGGCCGAACGCGATTCACCAGCTCATTGCACCTAATGCGTGGCGGTTGCCGTTTGAACGGGCTTGGCGGGAGAAGAAGTCCTGATTTCTTTGTTTCCCCGCTGGCCGTCAATGGTTCTTGGTGTGGCCGGTCGTTGTCAATCCCGCTAACGCGCTTCGACGCAGCCTCCTGGTGCACATGCAGCAGGGTCGAAGTAAAGGATTGACAACGACAGGCCACACCAAGAAGCAGGCCAGGATCGCGGGGCAAGGTGCAGGTGTGCGCGGAACGGCGTGGTCCCACACCTGCGGCTGCTCGCGAATTCAAATTTGTTTGCAGTAACAATCTTTAAGCAGAGACAACAGCCAGTTAGCAGGCACCCAGCCTGCGCCTTTGGGCTCGCGGGTCGGGGACCGTCGTCGGGTACGTCGGCGACGCAACCTCCGGGGCTTCA
>NZ_AUBB01000052.1 GCF_000429025.1 Actinospineispora spinosispora DSM 44797 | reverse complement strand
GGGCAGGTTCTTCAGTACCGAGTCGAGGATCTTCCTGGTGTCCGCGGGGACCTTTTTGTCCGACAGAGCCTTGGTGATCTTCTCGGTGACGGCCTTGCGGATGGCGTCGTCAACGGCGGTGATGTCTCCCGCTGTCCCCGGCTTCACGATCGCGGGCAGGGTGTGCGGGCGCTCAGGCTTCGTGAGTCCCGGCTTCACGATCCGCGGGAGCGTGTGCGGGCGCTCGGGCGTGGTGAGCCCGGGCCTCGGCTTCACGATCGCGGGCAGTGTCCTGGGGCGCTCAGGCTTGGTGGGGACCTTCGCGGCCGCGATCTTCCGCTCGGCGGCGGCGAGTTGACTCTTGATGGTCTTCCGCGCGGCGGCCAGCCTGTCGGCGACCTTCTTGTCGGCCGACTTCGTGGCCGTGGCCAACGCGGTGGCCACCCTGTCCTTGGCCGCCTTCCGCGCCGCGGCCACCTTGGTGGCGGTCTTCCTGCCGGCGGAGTCGCCGGCCTTGGCCACCTCGTCCTTGACGGCCTTCTTGGCCGCGGCCAGCTGGGTGGTCACCGAGCGGCCACGCAAGGACCCGGTGTCGGACCGGGACTCGTGCCGGGTGGCGGTACCGGCCTTCCTGGACGGCTTCGAGGTCTTCTCCGAAGAAGACTTCTTCTCACTCTTTTTCGCCGAGCCCGACTTCGATGTCGATTTCGACTTCTTGCTCTCGCTCTTCTTGGCGGAAGACTTCTTCGACCCGCCGGACTTTCCACCGCCGGACTTTCCGCTCGACTTTCCGCTGCCGCCGCTCTTACCGCTGCCGCCGCCCTTGCCGCCGCCGGAGCCGCCCTTCATCGGGGCGCTCTCGGCGACTCGCAACACCTGCCCGGTGCTGACGTTGACCGGCAGCGGGGCGGAGGCGCTGGAGAACATCCCGGCGGCCAACCACAGCAGCGCGGCGCCACCCACGATCGCGCCGCAGTTGAGCAGAACCCGAAGCGCGCCCCACAGCAACACCCGCGACAACGGCCCGCGTGACGAGACGCGCGAGCGCCTCATCACATCGGCCGATCCACGGGTAGCCATCAGAAGAGCTCCAGATTCGAGAGGAAGTCATGAACTCCCAGGCCAGCGGGCCGGGAGGGAAACAGGGAAGCGAGAGAATCCGGTGCGATGAGCGCACCGACCACAAGAGGAATCCAGCCGACCCACGGTTCAACTCACGCGGGCGACCCACATATTCACCGACGGCGCGAATACTCCACGTAGTACGGCGCGGCTCCGAGGAGCCGGTGGGTAAGAGCGAGATACAAGTACTTCGCATGTCACTCGCCGGGAAAGCTATATCTGGCGGTCGGGCGCGTCCAGTCTCAGCTGATGAAAACCTTAACATTTCACTCGAATGGCCTACTCTGGCTGCGGGGACACTCGGCGCCCTGCACGTGCCCTGAGCTGCTCAAACCTAGAGTTCGGGCGAGCTGGAGCTAGCGGCGGACCGGCTTACTCTGTGCTTCAGAAACGATCTTGAGAGGGTGAAGATTCTCAGTTTTCGATGCTGCCGGAGACTCGGCCAGGAGGGTCTCCTCCCTTGCCGTAAATGGCAGCTCGACGGTGTGCGCGGCCGATTCAGTGGGAACGGCGATCACGATTCCGCGACTCATCGGTGCGCTGCTCGGAATGCGTTCCTCCGGTGCACTCAGAGGAGTCTGTGACGGTCGCGAACAATCAGTCGCCGTCTTTGTTTCGATGCGGCCGTGGGCGACCGGGTTGCGCCCATCGTCGCGGTGGCCATCGTGGCCGCGCGGGACCATCGACTCAGGTGGCCGGTACCTCGACTCCACTCCAACCGGCGGCCACGTGGCCACACGTTCCGCTGCGGTGGCCGCGGCCGGGACGCCACGCAGTTCCGCGACCCGCGGCGCTTCGACATCACTCGGACCGAGAACCACCACCTTCTTCGGGCACGGCGCCCAGGTGCGTCATCAGATCGGGCGGGTGCTTGACGCGACGAGCAAACTAGAGCATATACTCTAGATCCACGGCCGGCGGCGTTCTTCGGCCATCGAGGAAGGGAACACGGGGTGACGACAACTCCTGATATGCCGACCAAGGACACGCGCACGCGCCGCCAGGACGTGCCGAACGAAGGTGACGGCGGCGTGTTCTCCCAGCAGTGGTTCCCGGTCTGTCTGTCATCCGAGGTGGCGGCCGACGCAATCCGCGGCACCGATTTCCTCGATGGCCGGGTGATCGTGGTTCGGGACGACGAGGGTGTTGCGTCGGTGCTCAGCGCTTTCTGTGCGCACCTCGGCGTGGATCTCTCGGTCGGCAAGCGAGTCGGGGACAGGGTTCAGTGCCCGTTCCACTTCTGGGAGTACGACAGCCGGGGTTCCTGTGTCGCCACCGGTGCCGGCGACCGGGTGCCGAGGGACGCGAAGCTGTTCCGGTTCCCGACCCAGGAGATGTACGGCATCATCTTCGCGTTCAACGGGGAGACGCCGCTGTACGAGCTGCCGAGGTACCCGGTCGCGGACGACAGTCTGGTCTTCAAGGCGGGTGCGTTGGACTGGGTGCTGTCCATCGACCCGTGGGTCATCTCGGCCAATACCCCGGACCTGGCGCACATCACGCTGCTGCACGACTTCGAGATGGTCAATGATCCGTACCAGCACGTGGAGTGGACCGACCACTCGATGACCTTCCCGGTCCAGGCGAAGCTGCCGACCGGACAGATGTGGGACGTGCATGCGGGCATCTACGGAACGAACTACTTCTTCCAGCACGGCGAGATGGACGGCCGGTGGTTCGGCTGGTCGACGCCGTTCGGCATACCGAATCCAGGCCAGACCAAGGTCTACTACATCATCGCCGCCCAGCCGCTGGACGGCGAGAGCGCCGAGGACACCGACAAGTTCCTCGACTATGCACTGGGCGTCGAGATGCACATCGCCAGCCAGGACATGCCGGTCTTCGAAGGAATTCACTACCTGCCGAGAAACCTGACCAGAAGTGACCGGGTACTGGCCAGGTTCTTCGAATACGTACGGCGCTATCCCCGCGCCCATCCCTCGGCCGCGTTCATCCGCTGAGGCACCGGTCATGGCTGTCGAACGAATCAACCCGGCCACGCTGGCCCCGCCCATCATGGACCTCTACTCCCAGGTCGTCCTCGCTCGGGGAACCCGGCACGTGCGCATCGCGGGCCAGGTCGCCATCGATGTGGACGGCAACCTGGTGGGGGAGGGCGACTACGCCGCCCAGGCCCGGCAGGCCTGGCTGAACATCAGATGCGCCGTCGAGGCCGTTGGCGGCACCGGCCACGACATCACCCGCTACTCCATCAACGTCGTCGACCACCGCCCCGAGCTGGTCGAGGACATCTACCGGGCCGGCGCCGAGGTCTTCGGCGACGAGTTCCCCAAGGCGGCGAGCACCCTGCTCGGCGTGCAGGCGCTGGCCCTGCCCGGCTGGCTCATCGAGATCGAAGCCGAAGCGATTCTCGACTAGTACTTCGCGCTCCCACCACTGCTCCACGACATGAACGTGAGCAACACATGATCCTGTTACCGCGCGCTGTGTACAGCCCGCTCGACATGCTCGGCGGAATCGTCCAGCTCGGCGCCCGCGTCCTGTATTTCATGGTGCGCGACGTGACCGGATACTGGCGTTCCGTCCGCGACGAAATGTACGAGACGTTACGGGTCTCGTGGTTCCCGATCACCCTCGCGGTGTTCTCCTTCGGGCTGATGGTCGGAATCCTGGCGCTGAACTTCACCACGTTGCTGGGCGCCAACAACCGCTACGGCCAGTACTTCTTCGTCGGCAACGTCCGGGAGTTCACGCCCTGGATCAACTCCATGGTCGTCGCCGGGATCGTCGGTGCCGCGATGTGCGCCGACCTCGGTGCCCGCAAGGTGCGTGAGGAGCTCGACGCGCTCGCCGTTCTCGGGGTCGACGGGGTACGTGAGCTGGTCGTGCCCCGAATCGTGTCGATGACCTTGCTGACCCCGCTCATCATGTGTGTCTCGGTGTTCATCGGGGTGCAGTGCGCACTCGTCAGCTCGGTGACCTACGGCGACGTTCCGGCCGGTGAGTACCTCGCCACGGTCTACGCCAACCTGACCGTGGTCGAGATCGTGGTGGCGTTCCTCAAGAGCACGATCATCGGTTTTGTCATCGGCGTCGTGTGTTCCTATCTCGGGCTCACCGCGTCCGGCGGCGCCGCCGGGGTGGGCCGAGCGGTCAACCAGGCCGTGGTGATCTCTTTCGCCCTGGTCTTCGTTGTGGATCTGCTCATCAACCTCATCGCGCTCGGGCTCTATCCCGAGATGCAGACGGTCCGCTGAGAGGACGGTGAACCATGGCGGTCCGCGAACGCGTCCGGGTACAGCACGAGGTTCGGGATTCCGTACGACGGGTGCTCGTCGAGAAGCTGGTGGTTCTCTTCGGGATGCTCCGGTTCTTCGGTGTGGTCGTCCTGGCTGTGCCACGGACCAGGAAATACGCCAGCGAGGTGTTCCGGCAGACCGGGATTCTGATCCTGTCCAGCGGGCTGATCATCTGGTTCATGGAGTTCATGATCGGCGCGGTCATCTCGGTCGAGGGCCATTACGTCACCCGGCAGTTCGGTGCCGCCGGCTACGTGGGTGTCTTCCCCGCGCTGGGCGGGCTGCGCACCTGCGCGCCGGAGATGTGGGGCTGGATCCTGTCCGCGAAGGTGGGCTGCGGGCTGGTCGCCGAGATCGGCTCCGCGCGCATCTCCGACGAGATCGACGCGCTCGAGGTCATGGGCATCGAGTCCAAGCCCTACCTGGTCGCCACGCGTTTCCTCGCCGCGTTGATCGCCATGCCGTTCCTCTACGTCGTGGGCCTCGCGGTCCTGTACTTCTCCTCCTGGCTGATGCTCGTGCACGTGCTGAAGACCGTGTCGGCCGGCGGTTTCTTCACGATCCTGTGGGCCTTCCAGAGCCCGCTCGACCTGCTCTTCTCGATGCTCTGGATGGTCGTCGTCGGCTCGCTGATCGTGCTGGTCGGCTGCTACTACGGCTACACCGCGCGCGGCGGACCGGTCGGCGTCGGCCGCAACACCGCGAAATCCATGGTCGTGAACATGGTGCTGGTCAGCGTCCTGGGACTGCTGGCCCAACAGGCCTTCTGGGGCGGCTTCCCCAACGCCCCGGTGGCGAACTAGGACTCATCCGCTCCCCGGAGGATTCGTGATTGCGAAACGTGGGATCGCCGTTGCGCTCGCGAGTGCCGCGCTCATCGCCGGTTACCTGCTGTACGCGGCGCGCTCCACCGAACATCTCACCGTGGTGCTGCCCAACGCCATCGGTGTGGTCGTGGGCACTCCGGTGCAGGTCAACGGCTTCGACGTGGGCCAGGTCGCGCGCATCACCGCGCGCGAGAACAAAGCCATGGTGGAGCTGGAGCTCGGCGGACTGGCCGAGCCGCTGCACGCCGGTACGACCGTCACCGTGGAGTGGCGGTCGGTGCTGGGGGAGCGGTACCTGCAGCTGCGGCCGGGTCCGCCCGGCAACGTCGTGCTGCCGAGCGGCGCGATGATCCAGTCCGGGCCGAGACAGGTCGTCGTCGAGGACATCGTCGAAGCGCTGGACGCACCGACCAGGGCGCATCTGAGCTCGTTCCTGCGCCAGCTGGACGCGAACCTGGCGGGACACGAACCCGATCTCAACCGCACACTGGCGGCGGCGGGTCCCTCGGTGCAGGCGCTGGGCGCCGTGCTCAACGCCACCGGCACAGACGGCGCCGCGATCAGGACGGTGCTGACCTCGCTGCGTCAGGTCACCGAGGTGCTGGCGCAGCGCAAGGCGGGACTGTCCTCGACGGTGACTGACCTCGACCAGCTGACCAGCACCGCGGCGGTGCATCAGAGAGAACTCGGCGCCGGTCTCGCGCAGCTGCCCGCCACCCTCGACGCGACCAGGAACATGCTGGACAAGGTTCCGTCCACGGCCGACGTCACGGTCCCACTCCTGGACGACCTGGCACCCTCGGCGGCTCGGCTGCCCGGTGTCGCCGGGAATCTGCGCCCGGTGATGAACGACCTACAGCCGACCGTCCAGCGGCTCGGACCGACCCTGGTGGCCGCCGATCGGCTACTGGACAGGGCACCGGACCTGCTGGACACCGCTCGCGACACCCTGCCTCAGCTGCGCGCGGTGGTGGAGGGCGCGGCGCCCGCCGTGGCGTTCCTGCGGCCGTACACACCCGAGGCCATGGGCTTCATCTCCAACTGGGGAAACATCTACTCGGCGTACGACTCGCAGGGCCACTTCGTCCGGCCACTCGTGGTCGGCGGGCCGACCGCGTTCAGCTCGAGCCCCAACGCCAGCACCCCGGGCCTCACCGTCTCGTCGTCGATAGCGCCGGGCGGACTCGTCGAGCAGCCCTGGACCGACGCGTACGGAACGGGGCCCCGATGAACGCCGTGACAACGATCCCGGTCAGATCGAAGCGAATGTGGTGGCTGCGGGCGGTGATCGGCGCGCTGGTACTGGTGACGGCCGCCTGGGCGACGACGGCCTGGCTGAACGACTCGTCACGGCTCACGGTGACCGCGGTCTTCGCGGATTCGAGCCCGCTCGTGCCGGGCAACAACGTGCAGCTCCACGGCGTGGCGGTCGGCACGATCAGCTCGATCACCCTGGTCGACGGCCACGCTCAGGTCCGGATGTCACTGGATCGTTCGGTGCTTCCGCTGCACACCGACGCCACCGCGACCATCCAGCCGGTCAGCCTGCTCGGCGAGCGGTTCATCGCCCTCACCCAGGGGTCGGACACCGCGCCCGCACTCTCGGCTCCGCTGACCATCCCGATCAGCGGGACGAGTTCTTCGGTCGACCTCGATCAGCTGCTGAACACCCTTGACGACCCCACATCGACAGCGCTGGTCGCCACCGTGTCCACCCTCGGCGAGGGGATCGCCGGCCAGGGCGACACGGTCGCGCGGGCACTCGCCGGGCTCGCCCCGGCGCTGCGCCAGACTGACCAGCTGTCCAGCCTGCTCGACCAGCAGAACGCCGTGCTCGACGACTTCATCGTCTCGGTGCGGGCGAACGCGCGGGCCGCCGCCGGACCGATGGACTCGCTGGTCGACAGCGCGACCCGCACGCTCGGCGTCGTCGCGGCCAACCGAGCCGCGGTGAACGACGCGCTGACCGAGCTGCCCACCACCCTCGCCAGCTCGCGTCGGGCACTGTCCGAGCTCGCCGACACCTCGGTGCGGACGAGCGACATGCTCGCCGACCTGCGCCCGTTGACCAGCAACCTGGACGCGACCAGCTCCGAGCTCGAGCGGTTCGCCGCCGCGGCGGGCCCGGCACTGTCGGCGATGCCGGATGTGCTGGACCGGCTGAACCACCTGCTCGACGAGGCTCGTCCGGTCGTGCGCGAGCTCGGACCGGCCTCGGCGGACCTGCGGACCGTGGGTAGCGCGGTCGACACGCTGGGCCGGCAGGTGCTGACCCATCGGCCGGGTGTGCCGAGCCAGCTGGAGAACCTGCTTACCGGTATGGGCGACTGGGCGATGGCGACCAGCGGCCACGACGGTCTGACGCACTACTTCCGCGCGGCGGTCGTGGCGACGCCGTCCTCGCTCGCCCGGTCCGGCCTCGGTGCGCTGCCGGCGGTGGGTGCTCAGCCGGTGAACCCGGTCGGACCGGACGCGAACGGCAAGAGCGGCTATCCGGGTACCGCGCCGCTGCCGTTCCTCGCGCCGCTGCCCAACCCGGACGGCAAGGACAACAGCAGCCACACCGCACCCGGCCGGAACGGGCTGACCCCGAAACAGGAGCACGACATGTTCGACTCGTTGCTGGGCGGCGGCTGATGGCACGGCTGAAGGGATCGGACGGCCGGGTGCTCACCGGTCTGGCGTCGGTCGCGGTGCTGCTGGTGGTCGGCCACCTCGCGCTGACCGCCAACCAGGGCCGGTTGCCCGGAACACCGGTGACCACCGTCCACGCCGAGTTCCGCAACGTCGGCCAGCTGCAGGTGGGCTCGGACGTGCGGCAGAACGGTGTGGTCGCGGGCCGGGTCACCGCCATCCGCGCGAGCGGCGGCACGGCACTCGTGACGATGGAGCTGCACGACGGCATCCGGATGTACCGGGACGGGCGCGCGTTGATCGGCGACCAGTCCGCGCTGGCGCAGAAGCTGGTGGAGCTGCGCGCGGGGAATCCCGCGAGCGGCCCGTTGGGCGACGCCGTGTTGCCGGCCGGTCAGACCGAGTCGACCCACGACGTCGTGGAGCTGCTCGACGTGTTCGACGCACCGACCCGCGCGGCACTGGGAAGCATGCTGCGCCAGGTCGGCGGGCTCGCGGGCCACGGGCCGGGACTGCACGACTTCCTGGCCACCGCACCGTCCGACCTCACCTCGGTGGGCACGATCAGCACCACCGCCGCGTCGCCGCGCACCGATCTGCCCGGCCTGCTCAGCACCGGCGCCCGGCTCTCCGGACGGTTCGCCGGGCACGAACGGGAGATCACCGAGCTGCTCGACCACACCGACCGGACGTTGCGCGCATTGTCGACCGAGGGCGGAGCACCGCTCGGCGCGGCCACGGCGAAGCTGCCGACCGCGGTGCGCGCGCTGCGCGGCGCGATGGACGACGCCCACCGGCCACTGGCCGACCTGGTAGTGGCCACCGGCGAGCTCCGTTCCGGCGCACGATCGCTCGGCCAGGCGACGCCGGACGTGCGCGCGGTGCTGCGTGACGCCGTCCCGCCGCTGCGCCAGGTCCCCGATGTCGCCGATGTCGCCGAGCCCGCCCTTGCCGACCTGACCCACACCGTGCGCGACGCACGGCCGTTCACCGCACGGCTCGGCGACGGGCTGTCCTCGGCCGCGCCGCCGCTGCGGACGATCCAGCCGTACGCACTGGACATCGGCACGATGTTCACCGACCTGGGCTCGCTGGTCAGTAGCCACGACGGGTGGGAGTACCGGCTGCGGATCCTGCCGCTCCCGCCCACCTCCTCGTCCGTACTGGGCGACGTGATCGCGGACAGCCGAAACCCGTACCCGGCCCCCGGCCAGGCGACCCGGGACCGGGATCCCGACGGCGGCCTCGTTCCCGCATCCGGGAGGTAGTGATGCGAACCCCAGAGATCCTCAGCCGACGGCCGGTGCTGTGCTGGCTGGTCGTGCTCGCGGCGGTCGCGCTGGTCGTGGTGCCACTGTTCGAGAAGTCGGCGATCATCACCGCGCTGACCCCCGGCGAGACGCTCACCGTCGAGCTGGCGCGTGACTACAAGATCAAGCCGGCCGAGACGACGGTGAAGATCGCCGGCAGCGAGGTCGGTGTCGTGTCCGACGTCGAGCAACCGGCCGACGGCCCGATCCGTATGACGCTGACGCTGCACTTCGGCACGCGCGACCTGCTGGGCACCGAACCCACCGCGACGATCCGCCCGACCACGCTGCTCGGCGGCAACTACTTCGTCCAGCTCTACCCCGGCGGAGCCACCGGACGGGCCGCCTCGGACACCATCCCGGTCCGGCGCACCACACTGCCGGTCGAGCTGGACCGGCTGCTCGCCGCGGTACCGCCGGAGGCGCAGGACGGTCTGCAGCGCACGACCGAGCGGCTGGACAGCACGCTACGAGCCGGTGCGGGCGCCGAGCTGAACCGGCTGGCGGCCGACGCACCCGACACGTTGCGGCCGGCGGGCGCGGTGGCGGACGCGCTGCGCGGGATCAACACCGACACCGACCTGGCCACGATGGTGACCGACCTGAACCGGACCGCAACGGTGCTGTCCGCCCACCCCGGCCAGCTGCGGGCGGTGGTGGACTCGCTCGCGGACACCGCGCGGGTGCTCGGCGACAACGCCGCGCCGATCGACCGCACGATCGCCACGCTCCCCGATGTCCTCAGCACCACCCGCGTCGGCATGGACGACCTGTCCGGCACGCTCGACAAGCTCAGCGACGTGGCCGGTGACGCGCGCCCGATCGCCCGACGGCTCGACCCGCTGCTCGCCGAGCTGGACCCGGCACTGGCGCAGCTGCGACCGGTGCTCGCCGATCTGCGTCCGCTGCTGGAGGACGCCGAACCGCTGATCGACGAGCTGGCACCGACCGCCGAGGCCGGCACCGACGTGCTGACGAACCTGCGCGGACCGGTGCTGGACCGGGTCAGCGGCCCGATCCTGGGCGCGGTGAACGACCGGTGGCGGGGCAGCGCGCCCAAGTACCCGGGCGGCGGTGACGGCGCGATCTTCTACGAAGAGCTCGGCTACGCCTTCAGTCACCTGACCGGTGCGCTGCGCCATCAGGACGCGACCTCACACATGCTCGGCTTCCAACCGGGGGCCGGCACGACCTCGGTGTCGGGCACCGGCCCGGCCGCGCAACGCGCGCAGGACTACCTGACCGAGATGTACGGCCCGCCGCACCGGACACCGCCCGCCCCGCTCGGTCCGACGCTCCCCGAGGGAGTCCCGGTGCCGGACCTCGGCCTACGGCCACCGGTGATCGATCCGAGCAAAGGACCCCGGCGATGAGCGCCACCAGAGGCAGAACGCTGCATCAGCGCTGGCAGCGGCTGCGCACGGTGCCCGGACTGGGCCGTGACGTCACGGTGCTGATCGCACTGGCGATCATCGGTTCGGTCACCGGAGCGCTGATCCTGTCCCAGACCGGCGGCATCCTGCCGTGGCAGCAGCGATCCACGGTCCGGATCGAGGTCGCCGACGCGATCGCGGTGAGTCCGCGCAACTCCCAGGAGGTGCGCATCGCCGGTGTCGAGGTCGGCCAGATCGTGGCCAGCGAGCCGACCGACCACAACACCTCGATCGTGACGCTGGCGATCGAACCGGGACACCCGGTCTACGACAACGCCCGCGCGGTGCTGCGCCCGGTCAACCCGCTCAACCAGATGTACGTCACGCTCAACCCGGGCGGGCCGCCGGGGCATCCGCTGCCCGACGGCGGCGTGTTGCCGGTGACGCAGACCTCGCGCCCGGTCCAGCTCGACGAGGTGCTGAACAAGTTCGACGACCGGAACAGGGCGGCTCTCACCCAGCTTCTCGCCGAGTCCGACGACGCGCTGGTCAACGCCCCGAGCACGGTGCCGGCCGGTCTCGCGGCCGCGGACACCTCGATGCTGACGCTGCGCCCGGTCGTCGAGCGGCTCCAGACGCGCAGCGAACACATCCGCGACCTGGTCGGCGCACTGTCCGAGCTGTCGGCGGCGCTCGGTGGTGACGACGAACGGCTGAGGAACCTCGTGGACTCCACCCAGCAGGTCCTCGGTGTCCTCTCCGCGCGGGACGGTGAGCTGGGGGACACGCTCGCCCAGCTTCCGGCGACCACGAACGAGGTGCGCAGGGCGTTGGACGGCACCTCACGCCTGGCTGCCCAGCTGAACCCGGCACTGGATGACGTCGAAGCCGCCTCCGACCGTCTGCCCGGTGCGCTCGCCACGCTGACCGACGCGATCGGCCCGTTGCGCGACACCGTCGGTGCGGCCCGCGCGGTCGTCGACAAGGCCCGGCCGTTGGTGTCGGACCTGCGCCCGATCACCTCGGACCTGCACGGTTCGCTGGACGACCTGCGTCCGGTCAGCGCGTGCCTCGACGACGCGACCTCGAAGATCGCACCGTGGATGTACGACCTGAGCGCGTTCGTCTACAACTCCAACTCGCTGCTCTCGGTGTCGGATCCCAACGGCGGCTGGGGCCGAGGCCTCGCCACGGTCACCACGAACAACCCGGAGGGCGTGCGCGAGCCGAACTATCGGTCCCAGAACACCTACCAGCAGGGTGGCAGCCCCATCGGGCCGTACCCGGAGATCGGCAGCGGGGTGTGTCAGCGTTGAACGAGCACGGAATCTTCGGCCCGGGGTGGCGAACGGCGACGCTGGTGGTGTTCGTCGCCGCGTGTCTCGGCTATTCCGGTTATCTCTACGCCCAGGCCGGCGGGGCGCTGCCCTGGTTCGACCGGAGCGGCGGATACACCGCGTCGTTCGACGTCGACGACGTCGGCAACCTGGTCACCTACTCCGACGTCGCGTCGGCCGGTGTCCCGGTCGGCAAGGTCGCCGCGCTGGACCGGATTCCGGGGCGCGGCATCCGGGTCGTCCTGAACCTCGACGAGATGGTGACACCGCTGCATGCCGGTGTGACCGTCCAGATCGGCGAGAAGTCGCTGGCCGGTCAGCCGGTGGTGACACTGGTGGACGGCACGGGCGAGGCCCTTCCTGACGGGGTGGCGCTGCCGCCCGCCTCGGTGACACCGCAGGTGCGGCTGCGTGACGTCCTGGCCGGCCTGGACAAGCCGACGAGAGACGCGATGGGCGGCGCGATCCGTTCGATGGCGCTGGCCACCGACGGACGCCAGCGGGACATCAGCGCACTCGCCGACGGGCTCGCCGCGATCGGCGCGAGCGGCGACACCGCGCTCGACGCGATCGCCGCCCAGTCGACCGACCTGACACTGATCTCCCAGCAGCTACAGCAGGTCTTCGAGTCGCTCGACGTCGGGCGAGGTCAGATCGCGCGGCTGGTGTCCAGTACGAACAGGCTCGGCGCGGCGACGGCCGGCCAACGCGACGCGGTCGAGGCGGCCGTGGCGAAGCTACCCGCGGTGCTGGACAGTGCAACGGTCGCCAGTGGCGGAATCTCCCGCATGTCCCGCTCCCTCGAGCCGATAGCCGGCGCACTCCGGGTCTCGGCGCCGGACCTGAACGACTCGCTGGACCGGCTACCGGCGACGAGCTCGCGGCTACGCGGTCTGCTGCCGGACCTGCACTCGGTTCTCGACGAGGCACCGGGCACGCTGGACAGGGTGCCCGACTTCGGCGACCGCGCGCGGGAGTTCATGCCACCCACCGGGGAGCTGCTGCGCGATGTCAACCCGATGCTGCGGTACCTGAAGCCGTACGGGCCGGACATCGCGCAGATGTTCAGCAACTTCGGCGCGGCCATCCACCACCACGGCGACGACGGCGCCGCCTACCTTCCGTTCCGCCCCACGTTCACCGCCGGCACGGTGAAACCGAACCCGGTCAAGTTCCCCGCACTGCTCGGGGTGACCAACCCCTACCCGGCGCCCGGTTCGCTGAACGACCTGAGGCCGTTCTCCGGTGGCTACCCGCGAATCGAGCGCGACGGAGGTTGACCGCGCGGATCACTGCCTCGGGGTGTTCGCGATCGCCGCGCGGACCTCGGCCGCGAACTCCGGGTCGAGGTAGGGGTCGATCAGATGGAATCCGTGGGCCGCACCCGACCGCACCGATTCGACCGTGATGTCCGACGGGGGATGAGCGGTGTTCAGGTAACGCCACCAGTTGGTCAGCAGCATCGCGGTGTTCGTCGCCACCATGTCCAGCGCCTCCGGGGAGTGCGCGCGCGAATCGAGCTCTCCCTGGTTCGACAGAATGTCGAACAGTTCCCTTAACCGGCCTGTCGACCAGCGCATGAACGCTTGGTGCTCGCTGGCCATCGAGCCGCGCCGAAGAATCTCCTGGGTGTCACCGATTATCGACCGGTACTTCCAGAGGACTTCCATGGCGCCGGTGTAGTAGGCGGCCATTCGTTCCGGAGTGAGTTTTCCCTCCATGGGGAGTTCGGACCCGGTTTTGGCGCTCGCGACCATATCGAGATAGATCGTGTCTACGATCTCTTCCTTGTTACGGAAATGATAGTAGAGATTGCCCGGGCTGATGCCCAGATGTTCGGCGATCAGGTTCGTGGTCACCGAGGAGAAGCCGTGCGTGTTGAACAGCTCGAGAGAGGCCTCGAGAATTCTGTCGCGGTTGGTGTACTTGCGGCGTTTGGGATCTTGGCGGGAGGGCCGCCGGTCAGCTCGGCCGTCGGCCGTAGAGCTCGTCGCTGAACTCGGCGAAGCGTGCATAGGCGAATTATAAGGGTCAGAGGTCGAGAGTCAGCTCATCCGTCTCCGCTCGTGAGACACAGGTCATCATGCGGTCGTTCGCCTCGCGCTCCTCCGGGTACAGCACCTCGTCGCGGTGCTGAGGTGTCCCGCTGAGCACCCGGGTCTCGCAGGTGCCGCACACCCCAACCCGGCAGGACCAGGCCGTCATGATCCCGGCGTCCTCGACCACGTCGAGGATCGTGTCGTCCGGCCCCACGGTGAGCCGTCGCCCACTGCGCGCCAGCACCACGTCGAACGCGCCGTTCTCGGTGTCGTCGCTGGTCCGCGCGGTGAACCGCTCGATGCGCAGGTCCACCCGAGGCAGGTCCTGGCAGCGCTGCTCGACGGCCGAGATGAGCCCTTCGGGGCCGCAGCAGTAGACCGCGGTCGGGTCGTCGGTATGAGGCGGTAGCAGCGAGTCGAGGGGGAGCAGGCCATGGCTGTCCAGCGGCCAGAGCCGGACCCGGCCCCCGTACTCGGCGAGCTCGTCGAGGAACGCCATCGCGCCGCGGCAGCTCGCCCCGTACGTCAAGCTCCACTGCGCCCCGGCCGCGTCGACCTCGGTCAGCATCGGCAGCAGCGGAGTGATTCCGATTCCGCCCGCGATGAACAGATAACGCTTTGATTCGATGACCGGAAACAGATTCCGCGCGGTGCGCACGGACAGCGTCATCCCTGCTTCCAGGTGGTCATGGACCCAGGCCGATCCGCCCCGGCCGGATTCCTCGCGGAGAACCGCGATACGCCATACCGGTTCGTCTACCGAGCCGCACAGCGAGTAGGAGCGCCATCCCACCGGAGTGCGGACGTCGATATGTGCACCAGGTGTCCAGTCGGGGAACCGGGCCGAGGACGGCTCGAGGTCAATGGCCACGACCCGGGAGGCGATGCGCCGCTTCCGTCGGACCACGACGTCGATCGGGAGCGCGAGGTCGGGATCATTTTGGGTGGCCGTACTTGACATGTAGCTAGTCTAGAGTCTTTACTCTAATCTGTAAACAGGAGACGAGATACGGAGCCGTTCTGCTCGGGCGTGCGGCGTGCTGCAGAACTGAAGGAGTGGCGGTTATGGACCTCTTTGCGGAGCTGTTGCATGCGCCCCAGGACAATGTCCATGAGACCTATGCGAAACTGCGGGAGAGCGACGGCGGGGTGCACGTCGACGACGAACGGAACATGGTTCTCGTCACCCGCCACGCCGATGTGGAGAAGGTGTACCGCAGCAGGGACTCGTTCTCCAACGACACGTTCTGGGAATCACCCGCCGCGATCCACGACAGTTCCGACGACCGGCAGGTCCGCTACGTCGAGCACTTCAAGAACTTTCTGCTCTTCCTCGACGCGCCGAAGCACACGAGGCTGCGCAACCTCGTGCGCCATGCGTTCACCCCGGACGCCATCAACGTGATGTCCGATGTCCTGGTCACCGCGGCCGACGAGATCCTCGACGAGTTCGACGCGGGCCAGGAGGTCGACTTCGTCGGCGAGATAGCGGAGAAACTGCCGGTGCAGGTCATCGCGACGATGATCGGCATCCCACCCGAGGACCACGTCCACTTCCGGCGCTGGACCCAGGCGCTGATCGACTCGTTGATGTTCACGGTCCAGGGCGAGGACCGGGTCCAGGCGCTGCACACCGGCTCCGAGATGATCGACTACCTGGACGGACACATCCGGCGCCGACGCGCCGCCACCGGGACGCAGCCGAACGATCTGCTGACCCTGTTGCAGAACGCCCAGGACGTGGACGACTCGCTGACCTCCGAAGAGCTCGTGTGCATGGTGATGGTGCTGCTCGGCGCGGGCAACGCCACGACGACCGATCTGCTGGGCAACGCCATGGTCCTGCTGTCGGAGAATCCGGAGCAGCGCGCCGAGCTGACAGCCCACCCCGAGCTGATGGAACAGGCCCTCGAGGAGATCCTTCGCCTGGAGCCGTCACTTCGGGTCCTGATCCGCAAAACCGTCGGCGAGGTCGAGCTCGGCGATCGGACGATCGGGCCCGGCCGGCTCGTGTTCCTGTGCAACGCGGCCGCCAACCGCGATCCGCGCAAGTTCCCCGAGCCCGACAGATTCGACATCCGCAGGGTCAACAGCCGACATCTGGCCTTCGGCAGCGGCAGCCACTACTGCCTCGGCGCCCCGCTCGCGCGCCTGGAGGGCCGGGTCATGCTCACCCGGTTCCTCGGGCGGTTCCCGGAGGCGACGGTGCTGCTCGACGGTCCGCCCCGGTACAAGCTGGACTTCACCTCGCGTTCGTTGCGGGAACTCCCGATGGTGCTGGCCTAGCCATGCCCTCGACCTCGACGAATGAGATCGACATCGACCGGTTGCTCCGCCGAGCGGTGTCGTCCGGGGCGGTCCCCGGGGTGGCGGCGATGGCCGCCGACGACAGCGGCATCCTCTGTCGCGCGGTGAGCGGGGACCGCGCGCCCGGCCAGCCGTGGGCCTGTGACACGGTCGCCTGGATCGCGTCGATGACCAAGATCATCGTCTCGGTCGCGGCACTCCAGCTCGTCGAACGCGGCGACCTCGAGCTGGATGAGCCGGTCGGAAGGGTTCTGCCCGCGCTGCGTGAGCCGGCGGTGCTGGAGGGGTTCTCCGGCGACGGGCGGCCGGTCCTGCGGCGGGCACGGTCGCACATCACCCTGCGCCACCTGCTCGCACACACCGCCGGCTACGGCTACCACTTCTGGAACGCCGAGGTGGGGCGCTACCAGCAGCACGCGGGACTGCCGAACATCATCGAGTGCCGTGAGGCGACGCTGACCACCCCGCTGCTGTTCGACCCGGGCACGCGCTGGAACTACGGGACGAACACCGACTGGGTCGGCAAGGCGATCGAGGCGGTCTCCGGGCTGTCCATCGAGCAGTACCTGCGAGGCCACGTCCTCGACCCGTTGGGCATGCACGACACGGGTTTCCTGCTCACCGAGGACCGCCGTCGACGCCTCGCGACCATGTTCGCCCGCACCGAGGACGGGCCGGTCGGCATCGATTTCGAGATCACCCAGGAGCCCGAGTTCCAGATGTCCGGTGGCGGAATGTACGGCACACCGGGGGACTTCCTGGCGTTCCTGCGGATGCTGCTGGGCGGCGGCGCGCTGGACGGGGTCCGCATCCTCCGGTCGGACACCCTCGCGGAGGCGGCGGGCAACCAGATCGGTGGGCTGACAATCGGCCGGTTCACGAGCGCCGACCCGGGAACGTCGGCCGACGTCGAGTTCCTCCCCGGAGTGACGAAGAAGTGGAGCCTGCTCGGCATGCTCAACGCCGAACCCACCTCGGCCGGTCGCTCCGCCGGAAGCCTGTTCTGGGCCGGCCTGGCCAACACCTACTTCTGGGTGGACTGGGACCGCCGCGACACCGGGGTGCTCTTCACCCAGCTCCTGCCGTTCGGCGATACCGAGGTGCTCGACCTGTTCGACCGCTTCGAGACCCTGGTCCACACCTTCCCTATGGACGACGCGTCACCGAGGGCCTGACTGACGCTCCGTGCCTGTCACCTCGTCAGCGGGACTGTGTCCTGGACCTGGACCTCAGTCCGTCGAGGAGCAGCTCGAGTCCCTGGGGGAAGTCGGTCGGTCCGCCGGGGGCCCGGTCGATCGCTCCGGCGCTGGCGGCTTGCAGCGCGGTCTGTTCTTCCATGGTGTGGCCGAACACGAGGTGCAGCAGTGCGCGGGCGCCGAGGTCGACGAGGTCCTCGGGTAGTCCGCCGTCGTGGAGGGCTTGTCGGAGGTCGGGCGCGAGACTGCCCGCGCCGAGGCCGAAGGTGTAGGCGGTGACGACGACCTCGGCCCCGTCCCGGTAGGCCAGCATCGCGTCCCTGAGCTCGGTACACAGCTCGATGACGCGGTGGTCCCATGCTCGGGCACGGCGCGGCCGCCTGCCCCGGGCCAGGATCTCGTCGGCGACAGCGGCCAGCAGGGTCTGCTTGTTCGGCACGTGGTGATACAACGCGCTGGCCTGCACACCGAGTTCGGCGGCGAGCCTGCGCATGGTCAGCGACTCCAGGCCGTACTCGTCGAGGACCGTGATCGCGCGGGCGATGACGTCGCCGCGATGGTGGCGCACACCGGCTCCTTCCGTTCACCGGCCAGTCTAACCTGAACGCAGTTCACCTGAACGATGTTAAGGTGAACTGCGTTCAGGTCGCCGGGCCACAAGGGAGAACGATGAGCACCGCCTTTCAGCAGCTTGCCGATGCGATCCTCGCCGGGAACCCGGCGACCCAGGACGACGCACTCGCGGTCCTGCGCGCCCCCGACGATGAGCTGATGTCCGTCGTGGCCGCCGCCGCACGGCTGCGCTGGGCGTACTTCGGCAACACGGTCAAGGTGAACTACCTGGTCAACCTCAAGTCGGGCCTGTGCCAGGAGAACTGCAACTACTGCTCGCAGGCGCTCGGCTCCAGCGCCCCGATCCTGAAGTACTCGTGGCTGTCCACCGACGAGGCACTCGCCCAGGCCGGCGCGGGGCTCAAGGGCGGCGCCAGCCGGGTATGTCTGGTCGCCTCCGGTCGCGGCCCGTCGAGCCGCGACATCGACAAGGTCACCGACATGGTGGGGACGCTCAAGCAGCAGTACCCGGGCGTCGAGGTCTGCGCCTGCCTCGGCCTGCTGAAGGATGGCCAGGCGCAGCAGCTCAAGGACGCCGGCGTCGACGCCTACAACCACAACATCAACACCGCCGAGAGCAACCACGCCGCGATCGTCCAGACCCACACCTACGCCGACCGGGTGGACACCGTCGGCAAAGCGAAGAGCGCCGGCCTGTCGCCGTGCTCAGGTCTGATCGCGGGGCTGGGCGAATCCGACGAACAGCTGGTCGAGGCGCTGTTCGCACTGCGCGATCTGGGGTCGGACTCGATTCCGGTCAACTTCCTGATCCCGGTCGACGGAACGCCGCTGGGCGACACCTGGGAGCTCTCGCCGACCCGCTGCGTCAAGATCCTGGCCGCCGCCCGGATCGTCTGCCCCGACCGGGAGGTGCGGATCGCCGGCGGCCGCGAGCTGCACCTGCGGTCCCTACAGCCGATCGCACTGCAGATCGCCAACTCGCTGTTCCTCGGCGACTACCTCACCACGGAGGGCCAGGACGCCGAGTCGGACCTGGCGATGATCCGGGACAACGGGTTCGTGGTCCTGGGCTCCGAGGCCGACCAGGCGCGTGGCCTCGAACGCTCTGAGATTCGGTACCGGGGGGCGGGCACCGACCTCCTGCCCAACGCCTGACCCGATGACCAGCTGGGAACAGTGGTTCGCCGCACAGCGGGTCGCGCGGGAGCACGCCGATGTGCAGCGTGTGCTGCGACCGCGCCAGGCCGACGAGGACATCATCGACCTGGCCAACAACGACTACCTGGGGTTGAGCAACCACCCCGAGGTGCGGCGGGCGGCCGCCGACGCCGCCCTGACCTGGGGGGCGGGAGCCTGCGCGTCCCGGCTGGTGACCGGTACGACCACGCTGCACACCACGCTGGAACACGAGCTCGCCCGGTTCACCGGCCACGAGGCCGCGCTGGTGTTCTCGACCGGCTATCACGCCAACCTGTCCGCGGTGACGGTCCTGGCGGACCGACAGTCGCTGATCGTGTCGGACAGTCACGTGCACGCGTCGCTGATCGACGGCGCGCGGCTGTCCCGGGCGGACATCCAGGTGGTCGGGCACAACGATGTCGCCAAGGTCGCCGCCGCGCTGGCGGCGGCGCGTGGCCGCCGGGCGATCGTGCTCACCGAGTCGGTGTTCTCGGTGCTGGGTGACGTCGCACCGCTCGCCGAACTGGCCGAGGTCTGCGTCGAGCACGATGCGCTGCTGGTCGTCGACGAAGCCCACGCGCTGGGTGTCGTCGGCTCCGGCGGGCGGGGCCTGGTGCACGCGCTCGGCCTGGCGGACAGCCCGAACGTGGTGACGACGGCGACGCTGTCGAAGGCGTTCGGCTCCATGGGCGGTGTCGTCCTCGGTTCGGCCGCGCTGATCGACCACCTGACCAACCGTGCCCGGCCGTTCATCTTCGACACCGGTCTGGCGCCGGCGTCCGCGGCCGGCGCGCTGGCCGCCCTGCGATGTCTACGCGAGCAGCCCGACCTGCCGCTGCTGATCCACCGTCGCAACCACGAGCTCGCCGATGCACTCGGCGTGCCCGCCACCGAGGGCGCGTTGCTCTCGGTACCGATGCCGTCCGCGCGCGACGCCGTTCTCGCACAGGCCGCTGTACACGCGGCGGGCGTACGGGTCGGCTGCTTCCGGCCACCGTCGGTGCCCGACGGTGTGTCCCGGCTCCGGATCACCACCCGAGCCGGTGTCACCGACGGCTGCTGGACGTTCGCCCTCGAGGCACTGGCCCGCGTTGTCACCGATCGCCCTCTGCCGGACGGGTCCGTTCTTCACCGCGCGGGCTCTCGGTAGGCCTCCGCTGGCGCTTCACCGAGGCCGGATAGAGCCCGGAGCCGGCATCACCTGGCGGGCGCCGCGCGAGCCATAGCGGCCTCCAGTGCGAGCTAATAATTCCCCAGAGCAATTATTGTATTTGGCTGGCATTTGCTGACGGTGGCAAGCTGGGGAATCGAAAATGTAAACTCAGGTTATACTCAGGATGCCTTTAACGTAACCTTTCAACTTTACGTTGATCGTGTTAAGTGCGTACCTAGCTCCAGTATTCTGCGAGATGTGCGATATTTCCGCCAGTATGATCATTTCGCCGGAAAGTTTCCGCATGTGAATCAATCCGACGCTAATGAAGAGTGCCTGAGATGACGCAGAAGATATTCCCTCGGGTGTACCGGGCGTACTTCGAGTACCTTTACGCTCGCCACAAGGATCCCTGGGACTACGAGACGGATCCTTACGAGAGGGACAAGTACGCGCGGACGCTGGAGGCGCTCGGCGGCCGTCGGTTCACCCGGGCTCTTGACGTGGGTTGCTCGATAGGGGTTCTCACCGCGCTGCTCGCCCACTCCTGTGACGATCTTGTCGCGATCGATGCGTCCGCGCTGGCGATCCGGCGCGCTCGCCGGCGTCTGGCGCCGTTCTCGCACGTCGATGTGCGTCGTGGGAGCCTTCCGGAAGACATTCCGGCGGGTCCATTCGATCTGGTCGTCTGTTCCGAAGTGCTCTACTACTTCGACGAGGAACTCCTGAGCGCCACGCTCGAGGGGCTGAAACGAGAACTGGCGCCAGGGGGAGTGCTGCTGGCGGTCCATGGTCGTTTCGAGAGTAAGACCTGTCCGCTGACCGGCGACGAAGTCCATGATCACCTCAAGGCGAACATAGGGCTGGAGCACGACATCGAAGCAAATGGGCCGCGGTTTCGATTGGACCTGTTCCGCAGTCCGACCGCGCCTGGCGAATCCCGTGCCGCCGTCGAGGCGGGCGCGTGTTCAATAATCGACCGTTTGTTGAACACAGTTCTGCTCGGACCGCCCGTCCGAGCAGAACCTGACGGTTCGCCCTAGCACTGAGCTGATGCTCGTCGACTCCTTGCGGCTGGTCTAGTTGAAGCTGATCAGCCGCAGGACGATCACGGTGCTGGGGTGGTGGACGACGGCGTAGAACAGGAAGCCGTGGTTGGTCAGCGGGACGCTCCACTGGTCGGAGCGTTCGTTGTAGACCGCGTCCGGGGCGGCGGTCGGGTTTTCCAGGAGCTGCTCAAGACGCCGATCGACGAGAGCGCGAAAGGCTTCGGGAAGGTCGCGGTACTGCTGTTGTGCGTGCTGCAGCCAGAGCAGGCGGTATCTGGGCATCCGTGGGCGTCGCGGGCCGGCGGTTACAGGGTGGTCCAGTTGCCGTTCTCGTCGCGCGTGGCTAACCCGGTGAAGTCGCCGGACTTCGCCTGGTCCAGTTGGGCTTGTTCCTCGTTGGTGAGCGGGTTAGCCGCCATGGTGGCCAGGGCGTGCCAGCGGGCCAGGACCGTCTGGGGCTTGTCGAGGTCGAGGTCCTCGGCGGCGCGAGCGAGCGCGTCCCGCAGCTCGGTTTCGAACCGGTGCACGTCGGTGGGGGAGTGGCGGGCGAGGGCCGCGCGGATCGCGGGGCCGGACAGCTCGATCGCCGCGCTGGTTACCGTCGCCATCGTCTGAGTATCCCTCCCGTGCGCTCGGTGTGCGCGGGCGCGCACCGCGACGCGCTGAGCGGAATCCGGGGCGCGGTAAAGCTCAGTACAAGCTGGTCTGCGCGGAACCCAAGAGCAGCACCTCGCGGACCGCGGCCGATAGTTGATGGGGGCACCCGCTGGCCGTTCGTCGAATGGCGCGGGGAAATCTCGAGCGCAACGCCGCATACGCCCTGGTGACATAGCTAGCTTGAGTCTCGGCGCCGGTCGTTCCTCTGCTCTCGATGGAGTCTTCGCTGTCAGTCCGACAGCCCGGCAGCTGCTTCCAGATCGTGGGTCGAGAGCTCCAGTGGAAGGCGAAGGCTGGTCACAGGCCAGATCAGCCAGGCAGTCGGAGCGGCGCTCCAGTCTTTCTTGGGTAGCCAGAACTCCACGTCCCAGCGGCTGGGCCCGTGGTTGTATCCGCTCACGACGCTCAGTGCATGCCCTCTGAGGCCTTCGCCTACGAGGATCTGCAACGCGTGGCCCTGCCCGTCTGGGGACGGGATCCAGACTCGCTCGGGCTGATCGCGTAGCTGGTCGGGAAGTTCGGTGTGCTGGACCCGCACCCTCACCAGCGCCCCGGTGGAGTAGACCTCTATCGGCAGCAGCACCAGGTGCAGAGGTGGGGTGTCTACTACCTGTCTGGCACCTACGGTCCTCGGTGCCTCCTCGAGCGGAACCGGCGATGCCGTGCCTTCCTCCTCGTAGCTACGCCTTCGCTGCTCCCACTGCTGTAAATCTTGCTGGTTGTTGTACTGAAGGTAGTAGTCAGGCATGAATTCGTCGGGGAGTTCCATGTCGACATACATCTCTTCGCCGCGCCATCCACGGTCCCAAAGATCTTTTAAGGTGGCGTGGTATTCGCGACGCAAGGTCAGTTCCTCGGCTGGGTCGCCGCGGTGACGGGCTGAGCGCCACAGCGAAGCCAACTCAGATAGCTTTTCCTCTAGCGCATCGATCATTCGTCTACCGCATCGTTCATGGCGCTAGTGATCCTCGTTGAGCCGGTTCCATGGCTGCCCTCTTTCTATCAGTCTAGGAATGTAATTCCTGAGTTCTCCGGTCGGCTCCGGTAGCTCCACTCCGTGAGTTCCAGGCCAGGTAGCGCAGTTGTTGCAGTCCGGGTACTTGGGGTCCGGGAAATTGTAGCGCTTGTCCGACATGGGGCTGCGGTCGCGCTCCTCGAAAACGTCACGCTGAATCCGTTCGAACTCTTCAGGCGTGAAAGTCTGGTCCCAGACGTATACCCGCGTTTTACCGCCGGTTGCTTCGAAAAGGTCCTGTGCATCATGGAAGAGTTCGGTGTCGTTCCCTACAACTCCAGGGTATGGGACATGGTCCTTGAGTGAAGCAATGATTTCGGGGAAGGACAGGCCAGGAGCGTACGGAGTGAAGCCGTAGATGGTCTTACCGCCGTCGAGGGAGATCCCGACATGTCCGGCGTAGATCAACGGCTTGGTTTCGATCCAGGACTTGTCGTCTCTGCCTGTTCCGCGGAAGCCATACAGACCGATCGTCGGCTTGGCGGGCTCGTCCGCGCCACCCGTCGGCGGCGCGGGGTCGGACGGCTGGAACCCGGGCCGGATAGGTGAGTTCGGTCCGCTGCCTCCGACGTCGCTGGTTGGAGCGGGGGTGTTGTCCTGGGCGATCGTGTGCCATCTCTGTTGCTCGTCGTCCCACCGGTAGATCTTGCCGTCGCGGTGGATGTCGCCGCGGGTGCGCTCACCGCCGCCGACCGTTGGCGGGCCAGCGGGCTGGCCATCTGGCCGATCGACCGGACGGGTGCCCGGGCCAGGCCGGACGTGGGGTGTCAGCGGAGCGGTGGGTTCGTTTTGCCCTGGCAGTACCAGCGGGTTGTACGGCTGATCGGGGCTAGTGGGTGTGGTGTTGGGGTTGAGCGGGGCGAGAGGCTGGGCCGGGTTGAACGGAGCCGGGCGCCACGGTGTCGAGGGGAGGCTGTTCGGCGGGGCCTGCGGTACGAGGACAGGGCTTTGACCTGGTTGAGGTCCAGGAACCGTGAGCGGGCTCGGTGCTGACTCGGTCGGGCGTTGGGTAGGAAGTTCAAGGGGGCGTACGGGTGCGAGCTCGCGGGGCGCGGTGCCGGGCCGCGCCTGGGGTGCGGTTGCTGTTTCGCCGGTCATCGCGCGGCCGGAGCGGGGCAGTACCCGCGCACCAGGAACGGGGCCGGTGCGCGGTGGTGCGGCTTCGGGGCGGGAGGGCGCTGGCCGGGTGAGGACACCGACGCCGCCACTGGGCTGGCTGGCTGATCCACTCGGACTCGAGTTGCCCAGGCTCCCTGGCGGCGTGGAGCCACCGCCTGGGGAGCGGGTGCCGCTGGGCCCACTGAAACCTTGGGGGTTCCGTCCCGGGCCGGTGTTGTCGGTGCGTGATGGCGGACGGGAAGAGCCGCTGGGGCGTGTGGCGCCAGGGTTGCGCGGGAGTACCCGGGGCGCGGCCGGCTGGCCGGTCTCGGCTCGGGGCATGGGCCCGCCAGGAGCAGCGGAACCAGGGCCAACCCCGCCGGGCGGGGTCGAGTTGGACGCGGTGCCCGGAGTGTCGGGGCGGGTTCCGGGAGCTTGGCCGGTAGGGGCGCTGGGCGGTGCGCCGGGGACTCGTGTGCCGGTGCCGGTCTTGCCTTCCGCCGCGGGTATTCCGGGCGCGGGCGCAGCAGCCTCATCGGCGGCTCGGTTGAACAGGTATTTGGCGGCGGATTTGCCGCCCGCTTCGAGCAGGCCCTTCCCGGTGCCGGCCAGTTTCGCGCCGGGGATCGCGCCGACGGCTGCCCAGCCGGCCGACTCGAGGTCGCCTTCACCCGCGTACGAGCCGGCGTTGAGCAGCGCGGGAACTATCCCGTATCCGGGCACATAGCTCGCTGCGCCGAGCACGGCGTGGGCGTTCTTCTGGTCTTGCAGGTCTTGTGGGCTGGGAGGTCCTTCCTTCCAGCCGCCTTTCTCCGCCCACGCCAACTCTTCGTCGGATTTGGCCGACAGCGCGGCCTGGCGTTCTGCGTTGATCAGGTCGGGGTTAGCCGCTTGCTGGGCTCGTTCCTCCGGGTCGGTGGTGACGTGTTGGGCGTTGTACTCGGCCCGGGCCTGCCCCTCGGCGCGGATCTGGTCCTCGGTCTTGCCCGCGGCGAGTTCACGCGGGACGTTGACGTCGGCGCCGTTGTCCGGCGGGGCACGGGTGGGCGCCGAGGACCGCTGAGGCTCCACGACCGTGCTGGAGGAGTCGGTGTCGGTGGGTAGTGCTCGGCGGCCGCTCTGGTTGGCGACGATCTGTTCGAGGACCCCCGACCCGGAACCGGCCGAACCGGTACCCGACCCGCCGCTATTGCCCGCGCCGGTGGGGCCGTTTGATCCGTTGCCCGCCGGTAGGACCGGCTGAGTCGGCTGTTCAGGTGTGGTGCCGTTGTTGGTGCGAAGCCCGGGCATCAACTCGGCCACCGACGGGGAGGTGGCCGAACAGCCACCGCCGCCCACACACGGCCCTGCCGCGCCGCTGGTGGCGCTGTTGTTGGAGTCGCGTGTTTTGAGGAACAACCCGGCCGGTGACAGCGGGTCGGGAGCCATCAGCCCGCTGGCCGAACTATTGGCCGCGGTCGTCTGCTTCACCGGACTCATCGGACCGGGCTGCTGATCCAGAGCCTGCCCCTGGCCGGCCTGGGTCGGGCTCGGCGGTGCAACGGCCTTCGTCAGCCCATCGGTCGTAGCGTCACCGTTGTCGGCGGGACGAATTTTCTGGGTGGTTGGCGTCGTGCCCAGCGGTTCGACCGGGCTGGCCGGGTCCTTCTTCACCACTCCGGGCAGAGGCAGCGCGGCGTCGTTGGTGGGCTGGGGCGTTCCCAGGTGCGGCGTCGCGGGGTTCTGCTCCGGAAGACCCGTCGTTGCGATGCCGTTCGAGGCGTTCGCCGGTGTGGTCGTGGGGACCGGCGGAGTCAGCCCGGTGGGCGGCAGCGCCGACGCGGCGGGAGGGGGCGACACCGGCGCACCGACCGGCGGCGGGGTCGGTTCCGGGGTGGCAGGTGGCGGCGACGCAGCGGCGGGTGTCGTGGGCGCCGCTGTCGGAACCGGTGCCGGGGTCGGCGCGGGTGGGGGCGGGGTCACAGGTGCCGGTGGGGTTACAGGCGCGGGAGGGGTTACAGGCGCGGGTGGAGGCGGCGTGGGTTCCGGCGCCGCCGGTGCCGCGGGCGGGGGAGTGGAAGCTGGTGGCGCCGCCGGAGCAGTAGGCCCAGGGCCGGCGGGCGCGGGCCCCGCGGGCGCGGGACCAGCAGGTGCGGGGCCCGCCGGTGCGGCGGGGCCGGCAGGGGCGGGTCCTGCGGGAGCTGGACCGGCCGGTGCGGCGGGGCCAGCTGGGGCCGGGTCGGCAAGGACGGGGTAGGCCGTGTTTTCGTCGAACGCGACGTGCTGGGTCAGGGTGTCCCCGTGAACCTCGAACCGGGTGGGCAGCGCCTGACCGTTGGCGTCCTTGGCCCAGGGCGCGGCGATGGTCTGGGTCCTGCGCCCGGCGGCGTTGATGATGTCGACCCCGCCACGAGCGTTCGGGGTGGCCTTACTGCCAGCGGGCATGTCGAGGTGGAAGTCGTACGACCCGGGTGCCTGTGCGTTCTTGGCGGTGATCAGGTACCGGCCGTTGGCCAGGTCGGGTGTGACTTCGGAGTTGCGGCTACGGGTGGTCGGGGTGATGGTCAGCTCGCCGCCATCACTGGTCGGCACCGCCATCCCGGAACCACTCAAACGCGCGTGCGGTGTGTCCTGCTCGGCGGAGGGCCCGCCGCCAGAAACACTAGCGGTGTCCTCGACGGTCAGGTGGGACGTCTTGGGTGTGGAGCTGTTCTGCGGGGACAGAGCGGTCTGGTTCGGAGGGCCGCGGGAAGAAGTCTGTGAGTGCCCGGGGTCAAGGAGAGACAGCGCGCCGGGGTCGGCGCTCAGTCCGGCTTTGAGGGCGGTGTGAGCCCACCGTGCGAGGGAGCCGGCTAGAGCGTTCAGGCTTGCGCCCGCGCCACCGGTACCGCCGGTCGGGTTGCCGGCCCCGGCGTTGGTGGGGCCGTTGCTCGCGGGAGGGGGGATCGGTGTCGGTAGCTGGGCCGGTTGGTCGGACGAGCCGCCGCCGTGGCCGGACATCGGCTCTGGCAAGAGTCCCGTCACGCGCTTCGGTAAGAAACCCGAGCAGCCTGAACCAGCGCCTAGACAGGACGCGAGAGCACTCGAACCAGAGCCGGTGGTGGCGGAGCGGGAGCGAAGCGGCGGGCCCAGCCCGTCAGCCGGCTGTTGTCCCGCCAGCGGTGTGCCCTCCAGGCCCGCTCGGTACGACTGCCCCGTCGTGGTCAGTTGTTCGCCGGTCGCGGCGGCGGTGGGCAGTGCCCTGGCCAACGTGCGTATCGCCGTGCTCTGCCGCTCAAGATCGGTGCTCGCGGCGACCGGCGTGGCCGGCGCATGTGACGTCGATCTGGCCGGCTGACCCCCGGTCTCGGTCATACCCGGACGCGGAGGTGTTGCCTTGCGCTGATCGGTGCCGGCATCGGCGAGCTGAGGTTTCCTCGTCGGTGATGCCGACGCCTGCTGCTCGGCCGCGGTGGCGGGAGAAGAGTTGCCGGCCTCGCGACCAGTGGCAGAACCACCTGATCCTGAACCCGAGTCGCTCGAGGAGTCGGTAGCCTTGTGGCCACCGGGCTTGCTGGCCACGGAATCACTGGCGGAAGAGTCCCCGGAGTTTCCCGGGCCTGCCCCCGGGCCTGCCGCGGGCATCACGTGGACGACCGCGGCCAACGACACCGCCGGTGTCGCCGACGGTGAATCGTGCGAGAGCGGCGCGGCCAGCGCGGCAATCAGCCACACCAACCCCGACCCGATCAGCAACGCCGACACCGGCCCGAACCGCGACAACCCCCGGGCGACACGTGCCACAAACGACGGTGCGCTGTGTCGGGGCAGGACGGCATTCGGGAGCGCGCATGCGCGTTCCCGAGCAGCTGCCGTCACTGACATCGTCACCACAGACTCCGAGCGCGGAGAGGGCCCCGCAGGGGTTCGAGACTGATCGAGGTTGACCTTCGAATCCGCTGGGCCTGATGCCCCCCCCGGGGCTACAAGGCCAACCAGAGGACGCAACCCAACGACGGCCGTACCGTTCTGCTGTTCTTCACGGTCACGTCACGCAAAGAACACGTCGACCCAAGGCTCAAGGCGCTCAGGGCACACAGTCGGTAAACCGGCTCAGTCTCGACTGTACCCGACCCTCTCGCAGACACAACCCGTCTTATTGGGTGCGGACGGGGCGCACCGACCTGACCAGTCCGAAAGCCTGGAACCGGTGGACGCGGTTCAGAACAAGCTGGTCTGCGCGGGGTCGATCCGCAGCAAGACTTCGCGGACCGCGGCGTCATCCCAACCACTCCGTACCGCTGCGGCGAGCTGCCGCGAGCGTTCCGCCCGCTCGGCCCGGGCCAGCCCGGACCAGCCGCGGACCCACCAGCGCTGGGCACGGCCTTTGGCCTGCATGCAACGCAGGTTGTCGCTCTGGGTGGAGGGCCAGATGTGCCCGACCTCCGGGTCGGGGTGGGCGTGGACACAGATCGGGTTGTCGCACACCACGTGCTCGATCACCTGGCCGGTGAACACCGGTTGTCCCAGCGCGAGGGCGGCGGCGTAGCGGTGGGGTTTCACGGTCTTCTCGACACCGTCACGGGTGATGGAGAACCGGCCATACCCGTCGTCGCCGATCGCGCCGGTCCAGATCGCGCACATCATCGCCCCCGAGCCGGGCTCGACCGAGTCGGGCCGGCGGATGACCTTGCCCAGGAACCGCGCGATCTCCTTAGCGTGTAGCTGCGGGTCAACCACCAACGCCGCGGGCACCGCGGGAGATGCCGGCGCTGGGGTCGTGGTGGTCGCGGCCGTCCCCTGACGGTAGACCTCAGCCCCGACAGAAACTGCCGGTTCGCCCCAGCACCTACTCGCCGGTCCCGAGGTGTCCACGGCATGCCCGGTCTGGTCAGCCCGGGCGGGTGGAGTTCGCCGCCCGGTGGGCCGCCGGACAACGGCCGGGGTTGGCCGTTGTTGCTAGGTGAACATCTGGCCGTTGCTCAGGCCGCGGCCAGGTTGGCCATGGCCACTTCGGGTGGCCGCGGTTGGGGCAGGTGGGGTTCGTGCCCGTGGCCGGTCCGGTGGCGCGGCGGCCGCCTGACCGGAAGTGGTGACCGATGCGTAGGGCGGGTGGGGTTCGCGCCCTTGCCGTTCTCGATGACTCACTCCAGCCGGCTGGCCGCGTGGTGCGGGTTTAGCTGTGGGCGAGGTTCAGGACGTCGGCGAGCATGGTCAGGGACTCCTCGAGGATGTGGCGCTCGGACTCGGTGAGCGCCGGCGCGGAGACCGGTTCGGTCGTGGTGGCGACCTGGGCGACACGACGCTGAAGATCGCGCAGCTGCTCGACCCACCGCGAGGGGGCGTGGGGCACGAGGGTGTCGATGCGGGTGTGCGGCTCCCAGGACAATCGGTGCAGCGGGAGGTCATCGCGACGGTAGTGAGCGAGGGTCTCGCGGATGCCGTCGGTGACGAAGCGGGCGCAGGTGTTCATGAGTACCAGCCGTTCGGATGCGGTGCACCCGACACGCGAGCCGGAACCAGCAGGCCCCTCAACCTCGGCGTCAGTGACCCGAGGGAGGTCGACCAGCAGAATCGGAGCGAATCGAGCGCAGAAGTAAGCCAGGGAAGGAAACACCTGGTCTCCGCGGTCAGAGTCACACCGAGACCCACATGCGGGCGATCCGGCGTCGGTGGAGGCGTTCACACCGAGGCGTTCAAGCCTGCGCGGCAGAACCTAGCCGGGCGACTCGGTCACCGTCAACGACCTGTGTGCGATCGCGAACGCTGAGCCCGGACCTCACCCAACCAAGTTCCTGACGGTTCGACCCCGCCTGCGGTGCAAGAGCTGGCGGCGGAGTCGGGGATCGACTCTCGCACGGTCGCGCAGTGGCTGTACCGGATCGACAACGGCGAAGGCCTGGCCGGTGTCGACGTCCTGGTCCTGGACGAGGCGAACCTGACCGATGACCGGGCCCGCGCGGCGCTGTATCAGGCGGGGCGGGCGTCGGGGACGAAGATCGTGGAGATCGGCGACCCGAAGCAGCTACGCAGCGTCGGGTGCGGGTCGATGTTCGGCTACATCCACGCCGCCCTCGAAGGACCCACGCTGGTGGAGAACCGCCGGCAGCGTTCCGAGGACGAACGCGCCGCGCTGGCCGCCTACCGGGCCGGGCGCTACAGCGAGGCCCTGTCCAGCTACGCCGTCGGTGGGCAGGTGGTGGCGACGCACACCAGCGATGAGGGTGTGGCCGCGATGGTCGCGGCGTGGATGCACGCCGCGAAGGGCGCCCCGGACGCGCACACCCGCGCCGACGGGCTGCTTATGCTGGCCAAGACCAACGAACAGGTCACCCGCATCAACGAGGCCGTGCAGGCGGTGCGCGAAGCCGAGGGCCAGCTCGGCGACGGGCGCACGTTCGCGCTGCCCGGCGGGCGACAGGTCACGTTCCGAGTGGGCGACCAGGCGATCCTGCGCCGCAACGACCGCACCGCGCAGGCGGTCCAGGGCGAAGGAGTGCTCAACGGCTACCGGGCGATCGTCACCGGGGTCGAAGAGGCCGGGGTGCGGTCGAGTGGCACCAGCCCGGCGATGCACCGGGACAGGCGCCGCACACCACGGTGTGCACCCCGGAGTACATCGCCGACGCCGGGTTGTTCCTCGGCTACGCCCTGACCACCCACAACGCCGAAGGCATGTCCGTCGGCGCCACGTGGGAGCGCCCGGACGGGACCCGCAACGAGGGCACCGTCCTGGCGTGGGGGCCGGGCATGGATAACCCCGGCCTGTATGTGTCCCTGTCGCGTGACAAGGGCCGCGCGGTGCTGTTCGGGTCCCTCGAGGAGCTGGAAGGCGAAGGGGAGCAGCTGCGCTACGGCACACCCCGCGACCAGGCCGAGCTCACCGACCGCGTCGTCGCCGCCATGGCAGAACGCGCGAAGAACACCGAGACCACCGCTGATGACCGGCCCGTCCTGGTCGACCTCGGCCAGGCCCCCCCCGCCAGGAAACCGAGCAAGAGACCGAGCGGGATCGGACGGACCCCGCTGAGCACGACGAGATCGAACCCGAGCAGCGGTGTGAGCAGCCACCGGTGGAGGTGACCGACGAGCATCGGCGGCGCTGGGATGAGCTGAAGGAACAGATACGGCTGCACCGCGATGACCCTGTCGCCCAGAAAGCGGCGATCGACGCGAAGCGCGCCTACGCCGAGCTGATCGGGCAAGACCGCGCGCGGCTGCTGTTCGCCCAAGACATGGACCGGCTCAAGCAGCTGGCCGCGCGGCTCGGTGAGCAGCGCGACCGTGCGGCTGTCGACGCGGAACTACGTCGACAGTGGCAGCAGCGTCCCCACAGCCGGCTGACCGATGCCCAGCTCGAGCAAGCCATCGTCGCCGCCGAGCTGAAGCTCACCGGCTTCCGCAACGAAGCCGCGCGAGCGCAGGCCCAGCTGGTGAAACGTGAGCCGCAGGTCGCGGCCGGACGCGGGCCGCGAGTAGCCCAGCTCGACCGCGACCTGAGTGACCTGCACCGGCTCACCGAGCTGGACGAAGCGGTCGGGCACGCCCAACAACGATGGAGCCAAGCCCGGGGGCTGGCGGACTGGCGTCGCGGCCAGGCCGAGATCAAGCGCCACGAAGCCCACAACCAACCGTGGTACCGGGCCGGTCGACGTGACCAGCTGCTCGCCGAGGCCGCCGACATGCAGGCCGCCGCCGATGCCGACCGCCTGGTCGCAGAGCGGCTGCGGGAGCAACTACGAGCGCTCGCCGCGCAACGCGACGAACAGCACGCCAAGACGCTGCGCGGCAACATCGACCGGACACCGGGGGCAGGCCCGCTACCACCGCGACCGGGCCGAGGCCTCCCACGAGCGCATCCGGGAACAGCAGCACCGAGTCGACGAAGCCGAGCTGGAACGGCTACGCCGAGCCGCCGACCCGGCCAACACCGAACAAGCCGCCACCCGGCACGCCTCGCTGGTCCAGGAGTACCAGCTGCGCGCCGGCATGGGCGACGACCAGGCCGGCGCCGAGCACAACCTGCGCGACCAGTGGCTGAGCGAACAACAGCGCATCAGAAAAGAACGCGCAGCCGAGCAGGAGAAAACCCGCATGGAAGGCGTCGTGCGCGGCCGCCCGACTAGCTACACCACCCAAAGCCCGACCCGTGACCAGGGATTCAGCCGCTGATCCGAGGTGCGTCCTACGACGCTGATTCGGGTGCGGGGACGCCAGTCCGGTAACGGGGCTGCCGCCCGAAGCAAGCTTCGGTTGCCCTCGAACCTCGTGGTCCATACATCGGGCTACCTGGCACATGTTCTTTTGCAGGCCAGACGTGCCGGTGACCGGATGTACGGGCGGCGAGTTCAATTCCTCCTGCAGCGAGCTGGCCCGGCTAAGTTCATTTCGGAGCGCTGCCTGTCATCTCACCCTCGGTGTAGCGCTGGTCAACTGGCGGCAGCTGAAGCGGCGGGTCCTTGGGCCCTACGCGAGCCATGGCTTGGTACCAGGCTCGGGCCGGGGCCTTGGCGCCGCTCAGGTTGCCGTTTGCGCACGGTACCGGGGCTGTGCGTGTCTCGGGATCGCACAGCGGCGATGGGGTAAGGGAGTCGTCGAAAGTGATTACCGAGGCGGAGAGTTGTGGGATGACGCCGAGGAACCCGGCGGATTTGTGCTCGACTCCGGTGCCGGATTTGCTGGCGGTCGGTCGCGTCCAACCGGCGCTGCGCACGGTCGGTGACGAAGGGCCGTTGATGCTGTCCTCGCTGAGCGCAACGAGCAACGTATTGGCTAAACCCGAGTCGAGGACCTGTTCGCATGGCATCTGGGTGACGTCTTGTGCGACTCCGGTCCAGTCGGTGATCTGTTCGATCGGGGTGGGTGGGCACCATGTTCCGTGGCTGGCGAGGGTGGCGCCGACATTGGCGAGTTCGAGGCCGCTGGTGGGCGTTGTCCCGAGGGTGAACGATCCCAGGTTGTGGGTCTTCGTGATCTCGGCGATCGAGCGGTTGGTGGGTTCCCCGGTACTGGGTTCGGTGTACGCCGTAGTGGCCAACGCTCGCAGGCCTAGCCGGACCGCCATGTCTACCGTCGACGGTACTCCGGTGAGTTCCTCGAGCTTCACGAACGCGGTGTTTGGGCCCTGGATCAATGCATTCCGCAAGGACATGTAATGGGGATAGCGGACGTCGTTATTCGCTGGGACTGGCCGGCCCGCTGTGTCTTGGTAGATGGGTGATGTGTAGCCGCTTTCCGGGACCTCGATCGAGGTGTTGATGCCAAGACCGCGCTCTATCGCGGCAGCTGCGGTGAACATTTGGTAGATCGGTCCGACTCCCGATTTGATCGGGTTGTAGGGCAGGTTCGGTCCGCCTCTTCCTAGCCCGGCTTGTGATGGAAACGAGCGACTGGCTCCCATGGCCATCACCTTGTGCTGGCTGGTGCCGGGCGCCACCATCGACATCACGCTGGCTGCGTGCTCTTGGCTTGGCGGCGTCTGTGCGTCCAGGGCTCCCTTCACCCATTGCATCGCGGTCGGGTCGAGGGTGGTACGGATCGTGTACCCGCCTCGTCTAATTTGGTCGGTGGTGTAGCCCGCGCTGGTGAGGTACTCGACGGCGTAGTTGCAGAAGTATCCGGCGTCGCCCACACAGCCGTTGGGCTGCGGCACGGACGGGTAGCTGATCACACCGAGAGGTGTGGCGGCTGCCGCGTCGGCCTGTGCGGCCTGGACCATTCCTTGCGCTGCCATCGCCCTGATGACTGCATTACGTCGGTCGAGGGCGGCTTGTGGGTGGCTGAGTGGGTCATAGTCGTCGGTAGCGCCGATCATGCCGGCAAGCATTGCGGCTTGTGGGACGGTCAGCTTGTCTGGCGTGGTGTTGAAATAGGTCTGAGCGGCGGCGGCGACGCCGAATGCCTTGTTGCCGAGGAACACGAGATTGAGGTAGTGGGTGAGGATTGACTCCTTCGTCAATTGATCCTCTATTTGTAGCGCAATCCGGAAGTCTCGAGGTGTTGCGACGGCGGATTGTTCTGCTGATTTGAGCCATTCGCCCTCGGTCTCCGCCCCTGCGAAACGCCGGGAGAGCGTCACATACTCCCGGGTCAACGAACGCCAGCCCAGTCCTTGATTCTCGTAGAACTTGGGGTCGACGATGGCAACTGTCGCCGCCTTCATCGCCGCTGAGATGGCGTTGGAGGACACAGGTACGCGATTTACGCCGGCGACGTCGTATAAGACAGCGATCGTGTTTCCGGCAGAGTCGGTCATTGTGGTGCGAGCGGCCAGGCCTCCTGGTAAAGAGCCGGTGAAGACGAAGAGTGCGCTGGTTAGCAACGCCGTCGCGATTATGCCCAGTCTGGTCAGGTTCTTTTTCGATGGCCGGCGGCCCGGTGTTCTGCGGGTCTTGCGCGGGGGGATCCAAGTGTCCGTAGGTGTAGCCGGTGGGGGCTGCGTGGTCGCCATGGCCCGTGCGGGAGGCGCCGCCGCTGTCCGGGGTGGTGTTCTGGATGGATTTGCGGGGCGATCGGTGCTGTTCGGTGCGGATGTACCGGAGGCGCTCGGCGCCGGGGAGAAAGTGGTCAGTGCCGCTTGCGCAGCTTTTTTCAGTTCGCCGGCGCTGGTGAACCGCTGTTCGGGTCTTTTCGCCATTGCTCGGGCGACGACCGCGTCGAACGCGATCGGAGCCGACCGGTGTGACTGTGAAGGGGCTGGTGGCGGAGTATGCAGATGGGCGTTGATCAGTGCTGGCGTCCCGACGTCGCCGAATGGTCTGTTGCCGGTGAGCAGTTCGTAGAGCACGCAGCCCAGCGCATAGATGTCGACCCGGCGGTCCCACGCTTCGTGCCGGAACCGTTCGGGGGCGATGTAGGCGAAGGTGCCGATCGTGGCTCCGGTGGCGGTCATCGACGTAGTTGCTTGGTCGTGCGCGATGCCGAAATCGGTGAGGTACACGAACTCGCTGTCTGGACCCGTCGACTCGGGTGGGGTTCCCGAGATCAGCATGTTCGCCGGTTTGACGTCCCGATGCACCAACCCGGCGTCGTGCGCGGCGTCGAGTGCGTCGGCGACCTGAGCGATGAGGTGCACTGCCCGGGAGGGTCGCAGTGGCCCGGACCGTTTGAGTAGGTCTGAGAGGTCGGTCCCGTCGACAAGACGCATGTCGATGAAGAACTGCCCGCCGATGTCGCCGTAGTCGTGAACCGGGATGATGTGCGGCTCGTGGAGCCGGCTAAGAAGTTCGGCCTCACGGCGGAACCGAACCTTGAACTCCTTGTCGGCGGCCAGTGCGGAAGGCAGCCTTTTCAGCGCCACAGACCGATTCTTCACTGTGTCATAGGCGAGGAAGACTTCTCCCATTCCACCTCTGCCGAGCACCGCATCTAGGCGGTAGGGCCCGAATTGCTCACCGGGAACGAACTCTTCTGTCACGGCCCGCACCCGGTGGGTATCAGCACGTCGAACCAGAGCGGGCGAATCTGGTGAATGCGTTGCTTCGCGGCCCCACGGTGGCTGACGCGCTGGCCAGTGGCGTGTCCGACGCGAGCCATCCGGTGGTACCCCCGTCACGAGATGAGCTGGACAAGTGAGGTACCGGCATCTTAACCCTGTGCGCTCAGCTCGCTGGTGGTGCATGCACTGCCACTCGAAGCGGGGCCGGTGGCAGCTCTCGACCTACCCCCTGAACTCAGAGGTTCCATCAATTCGCGTTCCAGGTAACAATTTCCGCATCGCCCAGGAACGAGCCGGTGCAAGTCGAAAAGTCCGCCGGAGCATAAGAATCTACGTCACCTGGAACAAGAGTGAAAGAGGGAAGCTATGTTCACCATTGCCCGTTCGGCTACTCGTCGTGTGTTGGTCGCCGCCGGCGCCACCGGGGTTATCGCCACCGCACTGGTCGGGTGTTCCGGCACCGCATCAGCAGCTGAAGTGGCAGTTCCAGTCACGCCCGCCTCGGTATCCGGCCCGCTCGTCGCGGGCCACGACCTTCAGCCCTCCTGGTGCCCGCTTGGGAAGGCGCACAAGGGCGGCAAGGGGTGTTGGGGCGGAGGCCTCGACGATCAGGTGAAGAAGGTCGTTAAACCCGCCAAGAGGTGCGCACAGGGGGCCTGGAAGGGCGCCAAGGGCGGGGCGGAATTCGGCGGGAACTTCGGTACCGCAGGCGCGGTGGCCGGTACGAGCTGGGGTGCCCAGGGTGGCTGCTGGTGGGGCGTGGCCCACTAGCTCCCTAGCGTGGACCCAGGCTGGTCTGTGGTGGAGCTAGCTCCACCACAGACCAGCCTGGATGGCCAACCACTTGGCGTCACCGAGCAGGGCAAGGTGGGAGGGCACGATGATGTCGTTCTCGATCAGCACGTCGGCCAGCACCGGCGGTGCTAATGCGCCCGGTGGGCCTAGTTCCCGCGCGGCTAGCTTTGCCCTCAACTGCTTGAGATGTTCGTGGATGCGGCCGGTCAGTCGCGTCCTTGCAGTGGGGTCTTCGTCGAATTGGCGGACGAGGTGCCAGGCGTCGGTCGCCGCGAGAACCTGTCGGGTGAGCTCCGGCACCGTTGGCATGGCCACCGCCGCGGCCCCTGCGGTCAGTTTGGGGCGGCACAACACCAAAGCGGTGGCGAACTCTTTGGTCGCGGGGTTGAGTCGTAGTGGGTAGTGGGTCTCGGTGCGTCCACGCGGTGCGTCGATAGGAGTTACGTCGTGTGCCCCGGGACTGATCTCGATGATGATCCGACAGTCGGACGTCTCCCAGTTCGGGATGGTGATCTCGAATGTGCCATCTACCAGGGACGTTGAGAGGGCTGGCTTGTTGTCTGCGGGAGGCAGCCGGACACGACCGCTCGGAGACTGCACGAACAATGAGTGCTTGCCGCTACGGTTCGTGACTTCGACTCCGTGGCCTCGGTGGTGGATGTCGCCGGCGCATCGGGACAAGCCAGGGTCGCCGGAGAAGACTAGGTCCATCGCGGGGTCACGCCCGAAGGTGACCCGCCGCGATGGCTCGAGTGAGAACTCGAGGTTCTGTGCCGGCACCGTGAGCCGCGCCGACACCCACTGGGACGTATCCATCGCCTCGTATCAATCCCCCTGAGCGCGTTGTCGCGTGCGGCACGGATCGTAAACCAGCCGTTGATACAGCGAGGGCGGCGTTGCTGGTCATCGACTGAAAATGACCAGCAGCGCGCCACCATGCCCGGACCATGAGGCGGCTATCGAGCAGGGACCACGGAACGAGTGGCAGCGCGACCACCACGTCTCAACGCCGAACGAGCCGCCAGACACGAGGAAGAAGCCGCACGGCTTCGACACGACCACACTCACGGTGCCGACCAGCCACGAGACCAGGGATTCAGCCTCTGACCGCCATGCCCCAGGGTCTGTCTCGTGATCGGTGTTTCCGGCGTCAGTTTCAGTAGGTCTCGGCTCCCGGCCAGCGGTCACCGAACGTGATGGCGAATGCGTTGAT
>NZ_AUBB01000051.1 GCF_000429025.1 Actinospineispora spinosispora DSM 44797 | reverse complement strand
AGCAGGACCAGGGACGATCACGATGATCACCGACAACAACCCCGCGGCCACCGAACCCACCATGCTCACCAGCCAACCCCGAGACCAGGACCCCAACCAGCCGCGAGCAACCGGACAGAGGAGACCCCTGACCTCCCAGACGGGGCGGCTACCGACGTCACCAACTCCCGTCCCCGACCCCAGATAACCTCCTTGACGTCGATGTTCTCGGCGGTGATGTTGCGAAACGTGTTGGCGATGGCCTTGTTGTTGTCCGACTTGTCCGGTTTGCCGCCGGACTTCTTCGCCCAGTTCGACTTCGCAGTCCCGAAGTAGAGTCCCTCACCGAACTGCGGATCACCCTTGCCGGTGTCGTGGATGACCGAGTTCTGCACGACGTTGCTCGTGGAGAAGTTGAGCAGGTGGACGGCTTCCTGGCCGGTGTTGCCGACATCGAGCCCTGAGATCAGGCTGTGGCTGGTCCGATCGGCCATGACGCCTTTCTGCCCGCCGGTGACGGAGAACCCGACAAGCTGCCAGTAGCTCGCGCCGTTGAGGTGCAGCGTGTAGCCGCTGGCGAGGTCACCACCATCGAGCACGGCCTTGCGGGAGCCTTTGAGGGTGATCGGGTTGCCCTGCTGCCCGGCAGTGTTGATGACGAACTTGCCGCTGTAGGTGCCGTCCGCCATCTCGATCGTCTGCCCCGGCTGAGCTGCCGACAACGCCGAGGTCAGCGACGCCGCATCAGTGACCCGGACCGTGCCGCCCCGGCCCTGAATGACCGTCGCCGCGCTCACCGGAACCGACGCATCGACCGCACTGGGACTGTTTCTCGACAGTCCGGCAGATGGCACCGGTGAGGCCTGCGGGACGGCGGGCACCGTGACGGTGCTGGGCGCGCTCGCGGGCAACTCGGGCTGCTCGACGCCGGTCCCCGGGCCGGGCACGATGATCACGATCGTCGACAGGACAGCGCCGAGACGCGCGACGAGGACCTCCTGGACGCTCACCGCGACTGGTCCACCTGTTGAGCACCCCGCGCGCCCTGGACGCCGAACAGCGCGGGCCAGGCCAGGGGAGAGGCGAACATGGCGTCGCTCTCATGCGCGACCCCGGGAATCGCCACGCGGCTGTGCGGAGCGTTCGGTGCGATCTTGCGGATGTAGGCGAGGTAGTTCTCGCTGCGCACCGCCCGGTTCGGGCCTTGCAGGTTCGCACCGCAGTCGGTGTCCAGATCCCCGTTATCGACCGTGTCATCACTGCCGCCCAGGATGGTGACCTGCCGAGAGGTGTAGTTCGCCGCCGCCTGGGCGGGGGTGACAGTGGCGGGATAGCCGGTTCGGCCGGCCATGCCGTACTTGTACTGGTTGTAGTCCGCACACGAGCCACCCGACGGGACGGTGAACTGCTTGCCTTGGGGGCGGGTGGCGTCGAAGTAGACGAACGACGACGGGTTGGCGACCACATAGTTGATCGCCACACCGGCTAGGGCGTTTGGGGCTTTGCCGAAGGCGGCGTAGCGCTGGGTGAACTGCCCGCCGGCGGAATGCCCGGCCAGGGTGATCCGCTTCAGATTCGGGAATCGCTTCTTGTCGGCCAGGGTGGCCATCACCTGGTCCATCACGGCGAAGCTCGACAGGCTGGACGGGGCGCCGGGGGTGCCGGCTTTCCACGCGTCGTTGACCCACACCCCTTCCTTGCCGGCGGGTTTGTCCTCGCTGGTCTTGAACCACGGCGCCACCACCAGCGTCCGATCCGCAACACCGGCCTTGCTCGCGGCGCTCATCATCGAGGCGAAGTAGCCGGCGGCGTTGCGCCCCGTTCCGTGGATGACCACCACTGCCTGGGTCGGGGTGGTGGAGCCGGTCATGGGGAAGTTGCGATAGAGCTGCAGCTGCCAGCCCCCGCTGCCGGCGACCTCTTCGCTGCACTTGCTGCCGGTGGAACCACACGCTGCCGGCATCGGCGCGTGACTACCGTCGACGAGCCGCAGCGTGGCTGTGCTTCCTGGACGTGGTGTGGCTGGGTCGGTGTGGGCGCAGGCCAGCAGCGCGGTCAGCGCCAGCGCCGAGCCGACGAGCAGCGGACGAGCCCGCGGGGTCTTCACCGCTCACCCCCAGGTGCTGAGCCCGGATCGGCGGGGCGTTGGCGGCGGGTGGTCGGGTGGGTGGCGAGCAGCCAGCCGAGGAACTCGCTGATGGCCACCACGAAATGCTCGAGCACGATCATGGGCCCCCCTGCGGATCGGGACCTTGGTAGCCCTGTTTGGAGTTCTCCGACATGCCGACGTCGGCTTTGACCCCGACGAGTTTGTTGCCGCCGACCTTGGCGCCGGTGGAGTTGATGTCCAACCCGATGGCCTTGTCGGCTTTGCCGACGAACTCGTTGTCGCGGATCTTCGCGTTCTGGATGGCCTCGAACATCAACGCCTGACCGGCGCTGAAGCGGCAGTAGTTGTTGGTGATGGTCCAGTCCTCGGACTTGCCCGGGCCGCCACCACCATCACCGACGTCGCCGGGGCCTTCGGCCATGATGCATTGGTTGTCGATGTTGTCGCAGCGGTTGCCATCGACCAGCAGATGCGAAGTCGGTGGGCCGCCGCCGCTGGTGAAGGTCTGCATGCAGTCCGCGTGCGCGCCACCGCCGCCGGGGTTGATGTCGGTGATGGTGTTGTGCAGGATTTTCAGGTTGTCCCCGAAGAACCGCAGACCGTCGAAGTCACCGCCGGTGGGGTGTTTGACCGTGTTGTTCTGCACGGTGATGTATTTCCCGCTGATCTCGATACCCGGCGCCGAGGCACCGACCACCTGGAATCCGTCCACGGTCACGTTGCTGGCCTTCACCGTGATGCCCTTGACCACGGTCTTGCCGTTCCCGACCACCGTCACCGGCTGGGCCGGGCTGGGCCCGCCCTTGGTGACGGTCAACCGGGTCGAGGCCAGATCGGCCGTGACACAGATACGGTCTCCGCCCGCCGCGCTACTCAACGCCTGGCTCAGGGCATCGGGGGTGGCGACCTGCTTGGTGCAGCTGCTCAACGACGGTGCGGCCACCGCGGTCCGGGCCACCGTGGTCCCGCCCGTCACCGCGCTGCTTGGTGTGGTGGCGTTTGTCGGAGTGCCGGTGGTCGCTGGTGTCGCGGAGGACTGCGCCTGAGTGCCTGGAGTGGTGGTCGTGCCTGGCTCGGGGGCTGGGCCGGGCACGACCACGATGATGGCCGCCAGCACCGGAGCGGCCGCGGCGGCGAGGCTGATCATGTCGATGGGGTCCGCAGCAGGACCGGCACGTCGCTGGTGCTGATTCCGGTGGCGTCAAAGATGCGGATGCGCAGGGCCAGGGCTGAGGAGTACCGGTTGACCGAGAACGCGACCCACCCCTTGACCTCTTGGCCATCCGCGACCTGTTCGGGTAGCGGTGGGTGGCCGGCCGCGCGCATGGCGGCGGTGATGTCGGTGTCGGTGAGCGGGCAGTTGCGGTCGATCAACCACGAGCCCCCGGCGGGCCGGAACGCGACCATCGACAGGGAGCGCTGCGCGCGGGGCCCGTGGGCCTTCGGGCGCACCGTGATCGACACCAGCACGATCGTCTCACTCGGGATCACCGCTCGCGGCGGGATCGGGAAGTCGGTGATCACCTCATCGGCCGTCACCCATTCACCCTCGGACCCGACGCCCGACCCGAGCGGTGCTGGTGTGGACTCCAGCCTCGACAGAGGAGCCTGCTCCGGAGCCGAGACCGCGAAGGGCACCGGGCCGTCCATGACCGCACACGGGCCCACCGAGTTCTGAGGTGTCGGGGCAGGCGGGCCGGCTGCTGGCGGGGCGGGCGAACAGCCCGCCAGCACCGCGGCCAGCACGAACACCGTCACGGCCTGAACACCACCGGTGATCAGCGGCTGGCGCGACCCTGCGTGAACGGTCGGTTCGGTTGGTCGAGTGAGCGTCATGTCTCCTGCACCTTCATGAAGGTCGTCAGCGCTTGCCGCTGTAGTGGTGGCGGGCCGGGTCACGGCGTGGGTTTCCGCAGCAGCACCGGTGCCTCGCTGTCGCCGTATCCGCTGTCGTCTCCGATCTGGGCTCGCAGGATCAAGGCCGAGGAGTCCCGGTTGACCGAGAACGCGAGCCATCCGCTCACCTCGTGCCCCTCGGCGACCTTCTCCGGGAGCGGCTGATGTCCCGTGGCGCGCATCGCCGCGGTTACTTCCGGGTTGTGGAGTGGGCAGTTGTGATCGACCAGCACCGCGCCGCCGGCGGGTCGGATAGCGATCATCGACAGGGAGCGGTTCGGGCGCGGCCCGCCGGCCTCGGTACGCGCGGTGACTGAGGCCAACACGATCGCCTGGTGCGGACTGGCTACTCGTGGCGGGATCGGGAAGTCGGTGATCACCTGGTCGACCGTCAGCGTGTCGCCCTGGTGGCCGATGCCGGCGTTGAGCGGGGTGGGTTTCGAGTCCAACCGCGACAGCGGCGCACCCTGCGGGGTGGAGGTCGGCGGATCGTCCTCCACCACGCATTTCCCGATCGTGTCCTGAAGCGCCGGGGCCCCGGCGGCCGGGGCTCGGGTGGCCGAGATGTCGGCGGCCCGCGCGTCGCCGGAGCCGCGGGCCAGTACCGCCACCAGAACGAACACCGTCGCGGCGGCGTGGCACCCGCAAGTGCTCAACAGTCGGCGCGACCGAGCCGAGGTTGCCGCTGCTCGAACAAGGCTCATTGCGCACACACCTTCGTGACGTCGGCGCGCGCCGCTCGCGTGCCGGTGACCAGTAGGAACGTCACGACCAGGGCGAGTGGCCCGCAGGTCGCGGTGACCGTGAGCAGAGGGCTGGGGCTGGCGCCGCCGTAGGAGAGCGGGTCGGACGCGGCGACTGCGGCCACGAGCCCGATGGCCGGCAGCCGCGACAACAACACCAACCCCGCGCCGAGCCTCGCGGTCGATCCCGGGGTGCCGCGTCCGGCCGTAGCCAGAAACAGGCCAACCGCCGCTGCCGGGGAGATCCACAACAGCACCGCCGAGTAGGGGTCGAGTGACCCGGGGATCAGCCCGAGCGTGCCGATGCAGACACCGACCTGCAGCGCGCCCGCCGGGACCGCCACCCACAACAGATACGCCCACCACCGCCGACCAGATGCGTGGTGCGCCGGCTGCCACTGGCCAGGGTCGCGCACGAGCGAGACCAGCAGCGCGGCGATGAACACGGCCGGGATGAGACCGGCCAAGACATTCAGCCAGTAGTACGACGGCACCGGCGCTTCCTGGGTGGAGAAGAACACCCCGGTCACGACCGATGGGACCAGCAGCGCCGCGGCCGCGACCCCGCTGGCGCGCCGGCGCCGCTGAACCAACGCCACCAGCGTGAACAGCTGCACCACCGTGGGCAGCCACAACGGCCAGCCCGGCCCGATCGCGGCCAGGAACACCCCGCGCACCGCGCTGCCCACCACGAACAGCACGAACTGGGCGAGGGAGACCCCGACTAGCGCGCACAGCCCGACCAGCGCGGCGAACCGCATCCACCCCGGCCGCGCACCCCCGGCGCGAGCGCCAAGACTGCTCGACAACGCCTCGTGCTCCACTGCGGTGTTCAGGTCTTCGCTATGATCGTTCGTCATCACACCCGCACCTGCCCGACCTGGACAGTGCGGGCGGCGTGCAGGCCCGCGACCAGTAGGGCGCCCGCGAGCAGTGCGACCGGGCCGCAGGTCAACGCGACCGCGACGGCCGGGGGAAGACCAGTGCCGCCGTTGAAGTAGTAGGTCTCGATCGCTGGGCCGGCCGTGGCGACCAGGGTGTGTGGCAGCTGCGCGAGCAGGACCAGGGCGAAACCCGATGCGCCACCCGTAGCGTGGGGCGCCTGGGCCGACTGCCAGGAGGAACAGGGCGCCGGCGGCGAGGGGCCCGACCCATAGCACCAGCGCGCTGTAGGGGTTGAGCACCGGCGTCGCCAGGAACGCCAGCGCCCCGTAGGCCGCGGCGACTTCCAGCGCTCCCGCGGGGAGGGCGACGTACAGCAGCCACGGCCACAACACGCCCTCACCCACAACCCTCGTGCGCGAGCTGTGGTCGGTCTGCCAGTAGCCGCGATGACGCACCAGACACGCCAGCATCACCGCGACGAACAGCCCAAGGATCATCTTGGTCAGCGACAGTGCCCAGTAGAACAAGGGCACCGAAGTGCCGTCCTGGATGAAGAACAGCAGGTCCCGCACCACCGGGGGCACCATCAACGTGGCGGCCGCGACGCCGGTGGTTCGGCGGTGCCGCCCGGCCAGCGCCACCACCGCGAACAGCGCGGTCGCGAGCTGGGTCCACAACGACCAGCTCGAGAACAACCGGTAGGAAAGCTCATCCAGCGAAGGCGTGTTCGCCAGATACCCCGCCAGATACAGAGCGGTGGTACCGGTCAGGGCGCACAGCCCGACCGGGGCAGCGAACGCCGCGATGCCCGGCAGCCGCGAGATCACCGAGGGCGGGGCGTCGGTCAACGACATAGCAAGTTCCTCCAGGTGATGGCGTGGCGAGTGGTGGTTCACGGGGGTCACACCGTCTCGGCGTGGACGCCGGGCTTGCGGCGCTTGCGCGCGGCGCTGATCAGGGCGCTGACCAGGGCGCTGAGGATGGGGATGGCCAGTGGCCAGCAGGCGTCGATGGTCATCCGCAACGGCGAGCGCGTGGGGTCCAGGCCGTGGCCGTCCTGCAGCAGCTCGGACGCGGTCGTGAAGCAGGTGTAGCCGCAGAACGGCAACCAGCACAGCAGCACCACCGCGTAGCCGACACCCCGCATCGCGCGGGACAGGCCCTTGTCGACCACCAGCTCATACAGGCCGAGCGCGACGACCGCGCCCATCACCGAGGCCACCGGGAGATAGAGCGCGTTGTTCGGAAACGACATGACCATCGGGATCAGCACCGTCACGGCCAGCTGCGCCACCGCCGCCGGCACAACCAACCCAGCAACGCATCGACGACGGGTCAGGGCCCCGACCGGCGCGATCGCGGTGGTCCAGTAGGTGCGGTCACCGATCAGGTAGGCCAGCGCGGCCAGCTCGGGCAACACGGTCAGGATGTTCAGTCCGAACATCGACCACACCATCGAGGCGAGGAAAATGCTCTGGGGGATGAACATCCACGTGCTGACCAGCATCGCCGGCAGCAACAACGCCGCGCACACCCCGGTGAACCGCCGGTGGCGGCCGACGAACGCGAACAGCAGGATCGCCTGCAACGCGGGCCACAGCCACGCCAACAGCCACGGGCTGAGAATGTCCGAGTCTGTCGTGACCTTGTTGCTGACGGAGATGGCGAAGAACGCCAGGTAGGTACCGACCGAGCCGCATACGCTCGCGGTAGCGACGAACTGGGCCACGCGCCGTCCGCGTGCAGCCGCGCGGACGCTCGGGGATGTGTCCAGGAAGTCCGGTGTCGGGTTGTGGGGCTCGGTCATGTCTGAGGTTCCGTTTCTCGAGCGGCAAGAGCTGGTGAGGGGTGGGTTAGGGGCGGCGTTGTGCATCGGAGCCGGCGCCGGGGATGTGGCAGGTGCCGTTGCTGGTGATCGGCCCGGCCATCACCGGCTCGTTGGGTGGCGGGTCGGCGATCGCGGTGGCGGAGTTGGAGGTGATCCGGTTCATGCACGCATCCGAGGCGGCTTTCGAGCCGCCCTGCCCGTCGACCCACATGTCCAGATGGCCGTCTGTGCCGGAGGGGGCGGGGCTGGCGCCGGAGTCCTCGACGATCACGTAGCGCTTGACCGAGGGCAGATAGAACTTCGCACCCGGTTTGAACGCCATGTTGTCGCTGCTGCCCGGGCTGGCCACCGTGATCGGATCCGCGTAAGTGCCGGTCCCGCCGGCCTTCTGGTGCACGATCGGATGGCTCACCGTCGCCGAGCCGGGCGGGGTGTTGTCCTGGAACGAGTAGCCGGTCAGCCAAATCTTCAACGGCTTCCCACCACCCTGACCCGCTGGTCCGGCCTGGCTGATCTGACCATTCCCGCTGGTCTGGCCGTTCCGGTTGGTCGAGGACGTCGCCTGCTCAGAACCACCCGAGGCCGAGGCCGGGTCGGAATCCGACGTGGAGGAGCTCGACGAGGACTGCCCAGAAGACGACTCGCTACCGCTGGTGGAGCTGTCGGTCTGCTGGTCCGACTGACCGTTGGTAGTGCTGACCCCGGGCGGGACGGATTTGCCGTTGACGGTGTTGGTGGAGATGCCGTCGCCGTCGTCGGTGCCACACACCGTGGTCGAGCCATCCGGGCCCGTGCGGGTGGTGCCGCCGCCGAAGATGCTGTGCAGCAGCTCGGCGACCACGCTCAAATTCACACACTGCCCACCGGCGCCCGACGAGCCCACCGACCCCAAGCTCGTCGGCGAACCAGTCGAACCGGTCGAACTCGAGGTCGAGTCGAAGTTGGAGGGTTGGGTGGGCTGGGGAACCGTCACCTGGGGGACCGTCACCTGGGGTGCCGCCTGGACCAGAGGGACCGATACCGACGGCAGCGGCGCTGGCGGGGTGACCTGGGTGCCGCTACCGAGGGCCGGTGTGGAGGTGGAGGGCAGCCCGTTCGTGGTGGTGCCGAGGTTGGTGCCGGTCTGGGGTGCCTCGTTGAGGCAGAACACCGTGCCGGGCGCCGCCGCCGCGACCGCGGCGGGCAGTTGCGCCTGAGACACCGAGAGGCACTGCACCGGCATCATCTGGCTACCCGTCGTACCCAGCGGAGTCACCGGCACCGACGCCGTGGCCCGGCCGCCGGGGTTTGTGAGGACCTGGTTATTCGGGACCGTGCCGGTGCTCGTCCCGTTGCCGGTACCCGTGCTCCCGGTGTCGGTCGTGCCGGCGCTCGTGGTTCCGCCGTTGGTGGTGCCGGTAGACGGTGTGGTGTTCGTGGAGCCGGTCACCGGGCCCGGTTGCACCTTCGGGCCGGTACCCGAGATACCCGGGGTGCCGGATGCGGCTCCCGCGCTGGGTGTCTCGCTCAACGGGGTCGCCGGCGAACCCTGCGTTGAGGAACCGTCGGAGCCTGTGGAGCCGCTGGAATCACTCGAGTCGGACTTGTCCGACTTCTTGGACTTGCCCTTGCCGCCACCCGAGCCGCCGCCGTCGGACTTTCCAGAACCGGAGTCGCCGGAGTCGTCTGAGCCTGAGGACTTCGAGTCGTCGGACTTGGAGCTCGAGTCGCCGGAGTCGTCGTCTTTCTTGGTGGGGCTGTTCCAGCCAGGTAGGGCTGAGCGGGTCTTGGGTGGGGTCGACGGGACGGTCTGAGTGCTGGCCTGCAGCGCGGTGACGACGGGCTTGCGGGGTGGGTCTGAGTCGAGGTTGTGGATCACCCAGGCGGTGGTGGCGATGATGAGGGCGACCGCGACGAACCCGACACGGCCTTTGGTGACGGTGCGGCGGCGTGTGGGCCTTCCTCGGATGGTGGTTTTCACGGTCACGCTCCTTTTCATCGTGGTCAGCCGGTTCTCTGGCGTTGGTCAGGCGGTGGTGGGGGCGGTGGCGCCGGGACGGATGGCGTAGGGCAGCAGTTCGCGTTCACCGGGCGCGCCGCCGGTGGGCAGTCGCACCGCGCGGGTCCGGACCGGAACCCCGGGCTGGGAGGCCTCGATGATCTGATCGCCACCCAACGACATAGCCACGTGATAAACACCGCTGGCCTGCTGGCCATACCCCCAAAACAGCAGGTCACCGGGCTGCAACTGGTCCAGCGGGACGTGCTGGCCGGCGCTGGCTTGGGCGGCGGAGGTACGGGGCAGCTGCACGCCGGCGGCTTTCCAGGCGGTCATGGTCAGCCCGGAACAGTCGAAGGAGTTCGGGCCGGTCGCTCCCCACACATACGGCTTGCCCAGCTGCGCCCGCGCGGTGGTCAGGGCGGTCTGGGCTTGTTCGCTCGCCGCCGCCGCGGCGGGGTTGGTGGCGCAGGTGGCGGGGGAGCCGCCGGCGGCGGCGAGGATGTCGGCGGCCTTTTGTTCCCAGCGTGCGTAGGCCTCGGGGAACGCGGAGCGCTGCACGGTCTGCGCCGCGACGGTCAGGGGCATGGCTTCCCAGCCGGGCACGGCGAGCAGGTGCTGAAAGAACTTCGTCGCCGCGTAACGCGGGTCGCGGACCTGCTCAGGCGTCCCCCACCCGGCAGAGGGGCGCTGTTGGAACAGCCCGAGGGAGTCCCGGTCGCCGTAGGTGAGGTTGCGCAGCCCGGATTCCTGCAGCGCGACCGCGAGGGCGATCCACAGGCCTTTGTCCGGGACCGACATCTCCCGGCCGGTCGCCACGATCGCCGCCGCGTTGGACTGCTGTTCCGCCGTCACCGCCTGACCAGGCGCCGAGGTGCCGGGTGCGGGTGGCGCGGCGACACCGGCGATACAGCCGCCGGTGGGGTTGGGGCTGTCGAGCTGGTCGAGGACGATGCCGAACACCGAGGCCAGCGACAGCACGACCGCGCCGAGCGCGAGCAGGATCCACAGCAGCGCGCGGCGCGCGGTGCGGGAGCGGGCGACGTAGGCGCCGGCGACGAGGAAGGTCATCGCCCACCTGTCGGGGCGACCTCAGTGACCAGCCAATGCCCGCGCCCGGTGGTGTCGACCAGCGACACCTCGATCGCCAGCTGGTCGAGGGGGACCCGCACGGTCGCGGTGCGGTTGGCCGAGCGCAGCAGCTTCGCCGGACCGCTGACCTTCGAGGCGGGCACGGTGGTGGGGTCGACCGTGGGCAGCACGACCTTGCCGTACTCGTCGCTGCACAACGGCTGCAGCCGAGCCAGCCACACCGCCGGATCCACGTCGTGGCGCACCCAGTCGGTGCTGAACCGCGTCGCCACCGCCACCGGCGTCGACGGGACGGCTTCGGGACTTGGCGGGACCGGCACCGGGATCACGGTCGGCTTCGGCGCCACCGACACCGGCGGCGCCGCTACGGGTGCCGGGGCCGGCTGGTGCACGAGGTGGGCGAGGTCGTCGAGGTGGGTCAAAGCGGCGCCCAGACACAGCACGACCGCGGCGATGGTGACGACGCGTCGGGGGCTCCACAGCAGCCAGCGCAGCAGCGGCGCGGCGATGCCCTTCGGCGCGATGGTCGGGGTGCGGTTCATGACGGCCTCGGACGCGGCTGCGGCTCACGACGCGGGGGCTCGGTGGGGCGGGGTTCGCGGAACTCCGGGGTCACCGTCGGTCGCACATACGGGCGGGGCCGGGGGCGGAACACCACCGCGGAGCTGGCGACCGTGGCCTGCGCGCTCGCCGCCGAGCTCACCCGCCGCCCCACCGGGTCAGCGGCCACATCGACACGCCCCTGCAGCCGAGTCGAGGAAGCGGTGGTGGTGCGTGTGGTGCGCGAGGAGGGCCCGGTCGGATCGATCCCACCGGTGCGGGCGCCTCGACCGGCGACCCTGCCCGGCCCACGCGTCGCGCCCTCTTGCCCACCGCCCGCGCCGGACTGACCCGCCCCCACGAACCGGGAACCGGAACCCGCACCGCCACCCGCAACCGGACCAGTACCGGTCCGGTTGCGCCCGGACTGTGCGCGGGGTGCCTTGCCCGACTTCGGGCCCCCGCCAGCGGAGGGGTTACTATCGTCGGCGGGGCCGCCACCCTTGCCCTTGGGCTGGTCGGTGTCGGGCCGCGAGGTGTCCTTGTCGCCGGAGCGTCGTGACCCGCCGTAGGAGCGGTTGGTGAGGTAGTGGCTGGCCAGGACCACGCGCTGGGTGGTGTTCAGCATGCGGCGGCTGGGGCGTGAGGCCGAGGAGATCAGGATCGCCCGGATCGACATGAACGGCCGCACCAGCGCCAGCAGCACGATCGTGATCCCGAGGATGACCAGGGTGACGACCCAGCTGGGGGAGCCGGCGCCGGTGTGGGCCTGGTCGATGCCTTGTTGCCCGACGAGTTTGGTGGCCAGCGCGATCTGCACCAGCCCGGCGACAGAGGCGACCACCCCACCGACGATGACCGCCCCGATGGTCTTGACCGCCTTCTCCAACGTGTCCGGCAAGACCAGGCTGACCAGGCCCAGCAAGGGCGCGGCGACCGGCGACAAGGTCAGGAAGATCAGCAGGCACAGCTGCAGGAACTCGGTGAGGATCTGAAACCAGCACAACGGCGCGACCTGCAACAACGCCAGCAAGCCGGTGGCGGTGCGGGAGTCACCGCGGCCTTGGATGTTGGTGTAGGCGATGACGTCGGAGGACTGCGCGCCCGCAGCGACCTGCTTCCAGGCATTGCCCTTGTCGGTCAGCAGTTTCTGGGTGTCTTTGCCCGCGGACAGCTGTTCGGCGACGCTGATCGACTGGTTGATGTAGAGCTGGTTGGCCAGCTCCTCGCTACCGTGGCTGCCGACTTCCCCCGCGCGCCATGCTGGCCACAACAACCCGTTGAAAATCATGTCCCGGGGGCCGCGCACCGGGTCAAAGTCCATCTGCTCACCAAGAGCCTGACTCGCCGAGTCCAGCGCGCCGGTGACCGACTCGCGCAGCGCGGTCGACAGCTGCGCGCCGCCGCCGAAGGACAGGGCCGAGACGGCCAGCGCGACGATCATCAGTGCGCCGCGGTTCAGGACCGCGCCGGCGTCCCCGCGCCTAGCTGCCAGCAGGGTGGCCATCGCGGCCAGTGCGAGGGCAACGCCGGCCCAGGGGGAGAACAACACCCCGTAGAGGGCGGTGGAGGTGCTGGATGCCGCCGCGCTGATCGGTGCCGGGTCGATCGGCGACAACGGCCCCGGCTGAGCATGCTCAGGCGCGGTCAGCTGGTGCAGCCCGCTGTAGAGGGCCAGGGAGTCGACCGCGATCGACAGGAAGAAGTTGCCGAACAAGGTGTCCGAGGCCGCCCCCGGGTCGCGGATCGCGCCGCCACATCCGAGGTCGAAGGTGGCCCACTTCAGCCCGCCGTAGCCGTAGGTGGAATAGCGCGAGTTACCGCCCCCGGCCATCAGGATGTTCGGATCGAACGTCCCGGCAAGACCGGCGTCCGGCGCGGCGGGCACCGGTGGGCTCTTGCAGTCATCGAACGGCGGGAACGCCCACGCGGTCCCTAGGGACAGCAGCAGAGTTCCGCTGAGCACGCCGAGGACTAGAGCCAGCTTCGCTACCTCGGTGATCGCCCGGGGGGCCAGCCGGCGCCGCCGTGCTGGTGCGCGGCGCGAGCTGGCCGGCCGGGTGGTCTCAGGTGAGCTCGTGATGGCGTTCATTAGCGGTCGCCCGCTCGGACGGCGTTGGTGTCCAGGGCGTGGCGTAGTCCGGCGAGGTGTTCGCCGGAGGTGTCGAGGCGGACTTGTTCGCAGTAGTCGCCCGAGCGCCACAGGAACTCTCGGGGTGCGTCGGCGGCCATGCCGTCGATCTCGGACAGCCCGCCGCCGGACAGTTGTCCGAGTTGGGTTTCGTAGCCGATCCCGGTCGGGACCCGCAGCAGTCGCAGCGCGTTGGCCTGGGCCTGCTCGTCGGAGGTGCGTCCGACGAACACGTCGTGACAGAGGGCGGCGAGGCCGCTTTCGTCTCCGCCGAGGCGCAGGACGTCGCTGGCGAGCTGGCCGGCGATCAGGACCCGGCAGCGGAACTTGCGGTTGTCTCGGGCGAACTGGGTGATCAGGGTGCGCCCGGAGGCGGTCATGGACAGCCAGCGCAGCTCGTCGAGCCCCACCATCTTCGGCGCCTGCCGCGGCAGCCGATACACCCGCCGATACGCCAACCACGACGCCAGATGCATCAGCGGCAGGCTCAGCTGCTCATCCAACCCCCAGTCCTGCTGATCCACCCCTTCCCGCGGAAGGGTCAGGCCTCGGGTGGACAGGACGAGCAGTCGGTCGGTGTTGGAGTCCCACACTTCGCCGTCAGGCTGGCCCAGCAGCAGCCGGGCGGGGCCGCTGGTCGACAGGATCGGGTCGAGGGACCCGGCGAGTCGCTCACCCTGCTCGCCCTGGGTGCGCAGCGCGGCGAGCACTTCACTCAGATCGTGGGAGGGGTCGGTGCCGACGGCGTGGACTGAGCGCAGCAGTAGTTGTTGGACATCGGAGTCGCGCCGGATCGCGGCGGGCAGGAGTTGGGTGATGATGTCGATGACCAGGGTGATGCGTTGGGCTTCGGCGCTGGCCCAGTCCTGCTCGAACTCCACCCGCCCCTCCGGCCCATCCGGGTAGTGAGCCCGGTGCGGGGTCGGGATCAGGCTGTAGGGGTTCAACGTGCCCGCCGGCGCACTCAACAGATCCACCGCCCGCGCGTAACCCGCCAACTCCGGAAGGCCGGCCAGACGCGTCAGCGGCCCGGAGGGGTCGATCAGGGTGACGAACGCCGACTGCGCGCGTACCGCGTGGAAGGCCAGGGAGCCCATCAGGAAGGTCTTGCCCGCGCCGAGGCCGCCGATGACTGGAGTGAGGCCGGAGCTTTGGCGGGTGTCGATGTCGTGCCACAAATCCCAGGGGATCGGGCGCCCGGAGTGCGCGGCGGTGAAGATCAGCGGGCCGTGGGTGTCGCCGATGATGTCGCTGACCTGCGGCATCGCCGTCGCCAAAAACCCCACCGAGCCGCGGCGGGTATGCGCGCGGGTGGCGAGGGGTTCGCCGGGGATGAACTCGCGCAGCAGGTGGTACTGCGCCTCAGGGTGCTCGACCGAGATCGTGGGGTGATACGCCGCGCGCAGCGTCTCGAGGTGGGCCAGGGCCTCGGCTTCGGTCTCGCCGGCGACCGCGAGGCGCCACCAGCCTTCGAACCGGGCCGAGAGGCCGGTGTGGTCGGTGTCGAGCTCGTCGCGAACCTGGGAAGCCTGCTCGATCTGCCGATGCAACCCCGGCGGCGCCGCCAACCCATGCTCAGACTGGTAATGCCGTTCCTGGGCATCGACCCGGTCGGCGACGCGGCGCAGGGAACGGGCGGCGTGCTCGGAATCGAGCACCCGCATCCGCGCCGACCACTCCACCGGAACCGACAGCGCATCCGGCACCGTCATCCATGGCAGGTCGACCGCGGGCACGTCTAGTTCGCCCATGCGGCCGAGTGAGGCGACCGCGACGTGGCGGGTCATCCGGTGCCCGGCGACCACACCCTGAACTCGCACCGTCGGCGCATACGGTTCGGTGGTCCAGCGGGCGAGCTCGTCGACCGCCGCGAGGTCCTCGGTGTCCCATTGTGTGTGCGGGGCAGCCGGGGCCATCGCGGCCGACGGCAGGCCCATCCCGCAGGAGCGATACAGCAGGTGGGTCATGTCCCCGGCCGACACCGGCCGCCCACCCAACGCCGAATGGGCCATGAGCTGGTCGATCTCGCTGATCTCCGCGTCCATCGCGGCCATCTCCGTATCGACCAGCCGCCCAGCAAGGTTGCGGATGCGGCGCCCGCCCCGGGCGGCCAGGGCATCACCGACGCGACCCAACCGGCCACGCCCACCGCGGACCTCGACACCGAGGTAGACCTCTTTGATCGCCTTCGGCGAGCGCAGCGCATCCCGCTGATGAGCCACCAACCACGAATCCCAACTCACCCCACCCGGCCGATCGGGCAGGGGAGTGGCCCACTGGTCATGGCGACGCGCCCACTCCATCGCCGGATACGGACGCCAGGTGACCCGCCAGTGCAACCACCGGCCGGTGAGCCGGCTCAACGCGAGCCCGATCGCGCCCATCAACGCCTCACGCTCGTGATCCGGGCGCATCGACCAGGCACGTGGGGCCAGGTGGTACCAGGCCATCGTGCCGGTCGAGGTCCGCGCCAAATGCCGGTTGATCCCGCGCAACGCCAGATCCGGGACATAGGCCCCGGCCTCCGGCTCACCCCCGGTCTCCAGATCGCGGGCCGCGCGCAGCGGCGGGACCGACACTTGCGGCGCCGGCGCAACCCACCCGGCGCCGGCGATGGCCGGCGTGGGTCCGTCGGAGTAGCCGCCGTAGCTCATCGAGGAGCCGGGCACAGCGATGGCGGGGATATCTGGGGTGGCAAACGAATGCTGCCCGTAATCGGCTGGGTAATCGGCCTGCTGCGGCAGGTAGTCGCTGCCGTGTCCGGCTGGGTGCTCGACGTAGACGTCGTCCTGCTCGTAGCGCTGCTGGTCGCCTTGTTCGAGCGCCGGGGCCGGGGCGGGTAGCTCGTCGGGTTGCTCCCAGGCGGGGGCCGACGGGGTGGCGGTCATCGCTCATACCTCTTCACCGAGCGGCGCATCTGACGGTCGCTGGGTGTCGGGTAGTGCGCGGTCACCATCACGCTGGTCGGGTTCGGCGCGGCATGGATCGCCTCGCCGCCGGGGCGCGGGGCGGTGATGTTGAGCCACACCATGCGCACCACCGCCGAGACCGGACGCTCGGTGCTGACCAGCCGCATCGTGTAGACCGTGGCGATCGTGGTGCCCACCAGTACGAACATGGTCCCGGTGCTCCCGGCGATGCCCAGCTGCTGGCGCACGATCAGGAACGGCACCACGTATGCGGCCCAGGTGACGTAGGCGACGTAGCGGGCCTGGAACGGGATCGTGCGCCCGGGCGGACCGAGGTAACGGTTCTGCAGGCTGTAGAGGTCATCGTCGCTGCGTACGCGCATGTCAGCCGCCGATACCGACGAGAGACAACACGCCCTTGCCGACGCTCTGATACGCCGTCTGGTTAGCGCTAATCGCCAACCAGGCCAGACCGAGGAGGGATAGGGCGAGGATCGAGAGCACCTTCGAGGCGTTGCTTTTCAACGCGCTGCTCAACACCGCCAGGGTGATCACGGCCATCGCGACTCTGACCCAGCTGCCCGCGATCAGGTTGTAGAGCCCAGTCGGGTCGAGGACGCCGGCGGCCAGGTGCGAGGTCGTGTAGTGGGTGAGCTGGTACATCGGTGGTCTCTCCTTGCGGCGGCACTTCGGCGTCAGGTGTTCTGCGGAAGAGGTGTGCTCGCGCGAGAGAGAAGAGGTGCGAGGGTGCCGTCCGGGTCGGTGGTGAAGGGGGCACCACCGGGTGCGGACGGCACCCTCAGTCGCAACGTCGCTGACCCTCAGGAGAGGCGATCAAGGTCAGGCGTGCGACAGCTACAGCAACGCCACAGCAGTGACAGAGCGCTGGCAGGGCGTTGACAGGGTGTTCGCGCGAGATCGACTGGAACAAGGGGGCTGTCGTCGTCACCGGAGCCGCTCACACGCGAGCAGCGAGCCGCGTGTGGGTGTATCCGGTGAGGAGTGAAAACGACATGGTGACCAGCGAAAAACCTGCATACCGGCCGCATACCGATGAGGTATGTGCGACTACTCGAACCGGGTGTTCACCGCTAGCGTGTGTGGCCTCGCGTGAGCACTGGACGGGTGTCGGAGCGGTGACAGGAAGCTGGTGCGGGCCCCCTCCTTCCCTCTCCTGATGACGGGTGCCGGAGTATTTCCCCTTACCGGCACTTCAATGTACTACGGCAATGTATTGCCGTATCGGCTGTTGGTCAAGTAGTCTTCCCGGGGACCTTCGAAGGGAACTCCACCCATGGCAACGGACTTCACCAAGCGGCTCAACGAGCTGTCCACCATGCTGCAGACCGCGCCCGATGCTAAGGGGAACCGGCGGCCGTTCTCGGTCAGTGAGCTTCACGCCGAGACGATCCTTCTCACCGGTGGCGCCGACAGCCTCAGTGAACGGCGGCTGCGCCAGCTCAAAGAGGTGCACAACGATTTCGGCAACCCGACGGTGAAAGTGGTTCAGCTGCTCGCGCGCGCGTTCGAGTCACTGAGCCGCAAAGCCAACCCCGACGGTGGCAGCCCCAGTTTCGACACGATCATTCGCTACCTCAACACCCCCATCGGCATGCCCGCCACGCTCGACGAAGCCGACGCCGCGCAAGCCAGGACCGCCGAGGCCGCCGACACTGACATCGTCGCGGTCATGGGCCGCTACTGGGATTTCGATGACGAGGCCCGAGCGCGGGTCGTGGAATTCATGCGCGACGAAGAAGCCCGCGTCGAAAAACGCCGCGGCGGGCTGCTGCGCCTCGGGCGAGGCAGACAGGGCGCTGATCAGCCCGGCGACACCGGGTCGCCCCCGCAACGATGACCGGCAGGTGAGTGGCTGATGAGTATCCTGCGACGCTCTCGCCGCCCGGCCCCGCGCAACGGCCACCACCACGACCGCTACCCCACAGCAGCGTTCCCCTCGCCCTATCCCCGGGTCCCGCCACCGTCCACCCCAGGTGGCCCCAGCTGGGACGGCATCGCCTCAGCACACCGGCACGACCTGGACCCTGATCACTTCTCCGCTCCCCGACGCGCGGCCGGGCACACCGCGCCGGACCTTGGCCTCGGCACCGACATCTACCGGCCAGCCCGCCCGCCGCCAGCACCCCAGCCGCCAGCACCCCAGCCATCGGCGCCGCCATCATCGGCGCCGTCACTACCGGTGCCCTCACACTCGATGCCGCCGCCCGCCGCCCCCCTCGACACCGCTTCCCTGGATAGCGCGGCCGTCGACACCGCAGCGTGGCCGATCGGCGACGCCAGGCCGGCGGGTGCCGTCTCTGGTTTCGTGCACTACGAGCCAGACCCGTCCACCGTGCCGATCACTGCGCCGATCACAGCCTCGACAGCAGCTCAGACCCCGGAGCTGGTCGCCCGTCCAGCACCGACATCAGCATCACCGGCAGCGTCACGGCCGGTTGCCTGGTCGGGTGGGCGGCCGGTTGATGACTGGGAGGCCCGCTGTCTGGCCGGAGCGTTCGCGGCGGACCTGCTGTCCTGGGATGAAGACGAACCCGGCCTGTGGCGGATGGTCATCGCCCGCTACCTGCCCGGTATCGACCCCGCGGCGCTCGGGGTGTGGTCGGGCACCGGCCGCCAACGCGTCGAAGTCGTCCTACCTGGTCTGGTCCGGCGGGACGGGCCGACGCGGGTGCGGGTGGAGGTACGCGTGCGCATCACTGTCTACGTGTCCAACCCCCGGGCACCGCACGCCCCGACCGCGCCCGAGCAACCACCGCTGCCCGCGCACATGGTCGCCTCGAGCGCCCCGGCCCCGGCCGCGGCGGGCTGGCGCGGCTGCAGCGCCCGCTGGGCACGGCTGATGGTGCCCATCACCCGCAACCTCGCCGGCGAGCTGGTCATCAACCCGGCCCTGGCCCAAGGAAAGGAGCCCGCACCATGACCACCACCACGGGCCCGTCCGGGCTGTACGCAACCTGGGAAGAACCACTCGACCCAGGCCAACCCACCGGGCCGGAAGACCCTGCACCGGCCACACAGGACCCGACACCGCTGCAGGGCCCGACCTGGCCTGCGCCGCGCCCCGCTCCGAGCCCCGCTCTTGAGACCGATGGCGGTACAGACATCGGCGACGAATCCATCGGGGAAGACTCATCGAGAACGCCACCGCCCGAGGCCGAGCCTCAGTACCCAGCCGCTGCCACGTCGCCGCTCCCGACATCAGCTACCTCGGTCAACCACGCACTCCCTGATCTGCGCCGAGTCCCACAGACAGACCCAACAACGTCACCGGCACCAGAGCACCCAATGTCAGGGCCGAGTGCATCGAGCCGGTCCGACGAGGACAGCGACCCAAGCCCGTCGCCGCTGGGCACGCCGGCACCTCCGCACCGTGGGCCAGACGAGAACGCCCCCGACCCCGCCGACCCGGTTCGGAACGAGGAGCCCGAGAGCGACGGCACCGATGACGACACCGACCACGACACCGTTGGAGGCGTCGGTGAAGACGTTGGTGACGACAAAGGTGTCGGTACCACCTCGGAGGTGCTCGGTCAGCCGGCGAGCTCGGGTGAGCTCGCCGTGGCGCTCTCGCTGCGGCCTTTTCGGCCCACTCCCACGGGGTTGGCTGATTCCTCGGTGGTGCATGCCCGTCAGCTGCAGCAGCGCACCCGCCCCAGCACCGGGCTACGGGGCTGGGCGTATCGCGTCAGTGGCGGCCGGATCAACCTGGGCAAAACCACCGCCGAACTCGCACAGGCCGAGCTGCTGGAGCGGATCCGGCGACCGCTGAACACCGGCCTGGGTGCGCATCACATAGCGATCGCCTCGATCAAGGGCGGGGTCGGAAAAACCACCGTCGGGGCATGCCTGGGGCTGACCCTGGCCGAGGCACGCACCGACCGTGTGGCCAGTGTGGATGTCAACCTGCACGCCGGCACCCTGCACGACCGGTTGATCGGGGCGGAAACCCCGGCCGCGACGATCCAGCACCTGCTCGACAACCTGGGCGAGATTCACAGCATCAACGACATCGACCGCTACAACACTCTGGCGGGGCGCCTGGCGGTCTTCGCCGGTGACAACGACCCCGCGGCCGGTGAAGCGTTCGCCGGAGACGACTACGACGACCTCATCGGGGTCCTGGACCGCTTCTACAACATCATCCTGGCCGACTGCGGAACCGGCCTGGCCGAGCCGGCCATGCAGGCGACGCTGAGCCACACCGACTCACTCGTGGTGGTCAGCACCCCCACCCTGGACGCGGCCAGCCGCGCCGCCTACACCCTGGAATGGCTGGCCCACATCGGCTACGGCGATTTGGTCGACACCGCGATCGTCGTGTTCTCCCACGACCACACCAGCACCGAAGTCGACACCCCGGCGCTACGGGCCCACCTGGCCGGTCATTGCGCGCACGTCGTGGACATCCCGTTCGACGATCACCTCAGCGCCGGCGGCTACATCGACCTCGGGTTGGCCGAGGCACGCACCCGTCAGGCCTACCTGCACCTGGCCGCTCTGGTCACCGACATTCTGAACCGACAACTCCTCCGCCGGTAACTCCTCTGCCGAGAAACTCCTCACGACAGGAACGAGCACATGACCCCGAACAAGGCAGCCCATGACGCAACCGTGCCCGCAACCGAGGCGACCCTCGCCTCACGCCGCGCCCGCCTCGTAGCGGTTGCTCTGCTCGTCGGCGCGATGACGGTCGGGGTCTCAGGCTGCGCACAGGAGGGCTCGCAGTACCTGGGCCGCTGGGAGCACCGCGGAACCATGTTCAACGGCGACAACAGCTCAGCGCTGGACATCACCCGCGACGGAGAAACCTGGCTGGTCACCGTCTACGACCCGCCCACCTCGACCGAGCCGGCCAAGCGCATGGCCGCGGACTACGTCGACGGACACCTCACCGTGGCCGGACCACCAGCGGCCACGATCACCTACCTGGAAAGCGAAGACGCCATCCTCGCCGGAGCGGCAACCTTCACCCGAGTCGCCAACTAGGCCCACCACCAGGCACCCAGCGGGACGACCGACCACAACAGGGCGGGCCGTCCCGCGTATTCGACGTGCGCTCCTATCGCCGACAGACTGACGGTCGGCACAAAATTGCCGCACGATAGTGGCGCAACTTGCTTGCGGCATTGTTATGCTCCTGATGGTCCGGCACGATATTGCCGCATCGGAAGGAGGGTCAGGTGGGTGCACATCTAGGTACGCGAGGTTGCGTGATCCGCCGGGGACACCGTTGTGGTTCGGGCGGTTCCATCTGGCTCCACCAGCGGCGGCTTGAAGTGGCCCCACCTGACCGACGCGAGCCGGACGCCGAACCAGGCCCTGATCAGGAGCCTCCCGCCGTCCTGGCTGTCTTTGACCCCCCAATCGGTGGAGCCAAGTCTGGCCGCCCAAGTGGGGCCACTCCAGACCGCCAGAGCCACCCTTGCGTGCGGGCTCGTCTCGCCGCGGTCCGCCCCGCGGCCGCTGTCTTCTCGCTGAGCCTGCTCCCGCAACCATGTGTTGGCGAGCGTGCGGTGGGGTGCCCGCGATGACCGCTAGCTCCGCGGGCTCGGGTGCGTTGCTACGGATGCCCGGTGGGGCCGCACTGACGATGCCGGACGTGGCCGCGAAGCTCGCGGTGAACCCCGTCGTGGCGGGCGCGGTGTCGCTGACTCGTCCGGTGGTGCGCACGGCGGTACGGGCGGTGACCACACCGGCGCCGGCGGTGGGGCGGGTGGCCACCCGCTGGTTCACCGGTCGACCCCTGACCGGGCGAGCACGCACCGACGCCACCTTCTGGCGGCGGGGGCAGAAACTGCTGCGCCAGATCGAGGGAGAAACCGGGGCCTGGTCATTTCGCTGCGGAGCCGAACGGGCCTCGCTGCGCTTTTGCCTCGCGTCGGTGGCGTGGTCGAACCTGTATTCGTTCGCACCGGCGGAAACAATGCTGTTCACCTACGGCGGCGCGACCGCCGCGGTCGCGGCCGCTGTATGGGGTGTGTGTGAGTTCCAGCGAACCAAGGACCATCGACGCAAGTACCTGATCCCCTTGCACGCGGCACTGAAGGAAGTCGCCCGCACCACCGCGATACGGCCAGAAGAGTGGCTGCACATTCCCGCCGACTTCAAACAACAGCCCGGGGTCGAGCTCCGCGTCGATCTGCCCGCACAGTTCACCGGCAGCGACGGCTCATCAGCGAAGATTAAATCAATCGTCATCGCCAAACTCGGATTAGCCTCCGACACCGTCGCCCAGTTCCACGCGGCGGGCAACAAACCGTATGTGGTCTTTCGCGAACCGCTGAAACTCCCCAACATAGTGACCCTCGATGACCTGATGCCGCTGCTGGAGAAATCACTCGACACCGAACCGATTATTGGATTTGCCGCGCGAAACGCTCCGGTCTCGGTGGATCTGAAGTCTGAGTCGCCGCATGTGCTGATCTCCGGCAGCACCGGCTCCGGAAAATCTGTATTGCTGCGGGCGATTCTCGCGCAAGGCCTCTCCAAAGGCGGCTACGGCATCATCTTCGATGTCAAGAAGTTCAGCCACCTGTGGGCGAAGAACCTACCGAACGTCGAATACCATGGCACGGCCGAGTCCATTCACTACAGACTCCTCGAATTGCGCGACGTAGTAGACAAACGCCTGAAGCTCGTCGAAGACGGCGCCGACGAAGACGGAAACACCGACCACATCGACGTCGGGCACCGTATCTTCCTGCTCGCCGAAGAAATGAACGCCACCATCGGGCGCCTGCAGGACTACTGGAAAGACATCAAGGACAAATCGGACCCGCCGCTGTCTCCGGCGATCAGGGCACTGCAAGACCTGCTGTTCATGGGCCGCGCCATCAAAATCCACGTTCTGGCTGTCGCGCAGATGGCATCGGCCCGCTCAATGGGCGGCGGCGAGGCCCGGGAGAACTACACCACCCGCTGCCTGGCCCGCTACACCAACAACGCCTGGCGGATGCTGGCCCCCGAAGTATGGCCACCACCGAAGAAAATCCGCCACGAAGGCCGCTGGCAGATCGTCACAGCCGGCGTCGCCACCGAAACCCAGGTCGCCTACCTCACCGCCCGAGAAGCCCGCCGCCTCGCCCTGACCGCCCAACTCGCCCCGACTAACGATGCACCCCCGGCTGCACCCCCGGCTGCACCCCCGGCTGCACCCCCTCAGGCAGCGCCGACCCACACTCCAGCCGCAGGGGTCGAGACACCGTCCGCGCCCGTACCCGCGACCCCCGCCGCGCCCCTACTCGACGTGTCTGGACTCAACGACGGATCGTCACAGTGGGTAGCGAAAGACGATTTGATCACCTTAATGGGTGACCTTCGACAATCCGGAACACGAATGGGTGACCTTCGACAAAAAGGGGTCGATTTCCCTAGCGAGTGGGCTCCACCGACACCCTCCACCCCCATGGTTAGGCCAAATGGGGGACCTTCGACAGCTGCTCCAAATGGTGTACCTTCGACAACCCCGAATGGGGGACCTTCGACAACCCGGAACACGTCGACAACCCGAAACACCTCGACAACCCGGGATGGGGCGGCGACCTGGCAGCCGCGCCCGCCCGTGACGCCGTCCTCCCGGCTGTATTCGGTCAGGCCGCTGGCCGGGACGCATGCGAGTCCGACGTCGGGTGGGAGGCGTGGCGAGCCGGCTGCCCTGCCGAGAGGGCAGTCGGCGAGCCGGTCGGCTATCGGCGGATGCCAGACCCGCAGTGAGGTGGCCGGCGAGGTGGCCGGTGAGGTGATCGAGGGTCAGCGGCTCGTGGGTCTGCGTCAGGCGATCGTCGAAGCGATCCATGGCGGATACGCCCCGGCCGGATTGTCGATCCACAAACTACGCAAATACCGGGAACGTGACCCGGCGACCTTCCCGAACGAAGTCAACTCGGGTCCCCGGCGTACTTATGGCGGAAAGGAAAAGCTTTATGACGCTGAACAACTCGCGCGCTACATCCGCAACGTCGACAAGAAAGCTCCCTGACATGACTAGCGAAGCCGTTGCCGCCGGAACGAATGCCTCTGATTGCGTCGAACGCGACACCGCGCGGCTAGCTGCAGTAAGCGGGCTGATCGGCGAGCGGAACCCGCCCACTGGAACGGGAGCAGACCTGATTGCGGGACCAGGCCGGCGGGCACCTAACGATCCCACCGTCCGCTCGATCAGAACTCAGGTGCGGGGTAAGAGCTCGGGTAAAGATCTGATCCTGCGGACCATTCTCTTTTCCACTCTGTCTCGTGGCGGTCGAGCCGTGGTGTTCGACGTCGGAGAGTGCAACACCTGGATGGCATCCGTCGAACCGCGTGACTCCGTTGATTTCTATACCTGCGTGGCCGAGATTCACGCTCGGCTGCTTCGGCTGCGCGATGAGATCATCGAGCGCACCCGGCGCAGGGAATCACACATCGAGCAATACGGAACATCCACAGCGGCTGACGCGGGCGATCAACTGGTTATTTTTATCGACTCCTCCGTCGCCACCCGAAACCTACTCAACAGCTACTGGGCGACCGTCAGAGATAGTGACGACCCGTTTCGGTCGCCGGCGGTGGAGATGTTCGAATCGCTGGATTTCGTGGGACCCGGTGTCAATGTCCACGTTCTGCGAGGTCATGCCTCCCGCGCGGAAAGGAGTCGAGATGACCAGCGTCCTGCCTGAGCGCCTCGACCACACGAGGATCTCGCCCATGCGGGTGGTTCGACTGCCGGGCGATGGTGAGTTCACACGAATCGAAACGATCCATGTGTGCCTGCTCGCGCTGGCCGAGGAAATGCGCACGCGCTACCGCTGCCGGGGGTACGAGGCAGATGCCCACTCCTCGGAGACGAATAGCCCGGTGGAATGCGAAATAGGTGTGGTGATGGTGATCGAGGATGTGCCTGAGTTGTGTCGGCGACTGGAACGACTCTGGCAACAGGTCAGCACGGCATTGAACCAGCCGGGCTCCCCGGCGGTGACCGCACTCGCCCAGCTGCACAACCACGGTCCAGAAGTCGGCCTGCACATCCACACACCAGCGCCACGGACACCACGGCGCCGAGCGCCGGCTCTGGTGCTGGAGCGCCGGCTGCCGTGGGGGAGGACCGTCAGATGAGCGCGACCGTCGAGTCTGGGCCGGCGCCGTTTCAGCGGGCGCGTGTCGTGCTGTTCGGGCCGGTCTGCCCGCCGACGATCTTCACCTACCAACTCGACACCGCCGAGGTCGAGCGACGGGAACGTCAACAGATGGCGCCGTTGCTGGCGCGCGATGTGCTGGAGGTCCTGCACAAGCTGCCTCTCGGCGAGGCTGTTCCGCGCTCGCGTCTGACCGACATCGACAAGCGGGCCCTCAAACGCGCCCCGGCAGGGGCGGTGGTGCGGGAGGGGCGGTGGGTCACACGCCTGGCCGCGCCGCCACTGCGGGTCAGGTTCGCCCTCGTCGAGGCGCGAGACGTCGGTGCCGGTCTGGTCGAGGTGAACCGGTACGCGCGGTTCTGCCCTCGGGGACTACTGCTGCCCGGTGAGCCCACAGACCCGGTGGCGCGGGCCGAGCTGCACGTGCAGGCCACCTACTGGGGCTTCGGGGCGTACGTGCCCGGCAAGCGCCCGGGGCAGCTGCGCACGCTGGTGGACCACCGGGGATACCGGGCGCCGCATCGCGGCGCCGGGCACTGGCAGCTGTGCGAGTACGTATTCGCCCACGCCCACCCCGACAACAACCCACTGCCCCACGGCCTCGCAGGCGGTACCGGGGGCACCACACCGGGGAGCGTCACCCCACCTGGCAGCACCTTCATACCGGGGGAGGGCGACCGATACAGATGAGCTCATCACGCACGAGTGCACAGCACACCGAGCAGCAGCCGATCCCCACGATCGCCGGCACTTATGTGGCCAAGGACGAGTCGTGGCTGCGTCACGCCTGGACCGGGATACCGAACGAGCTGATCCGCAACACCGAGATCAGCTGGGACGCCATCGGCGCGTTCGCCTGGCTGGCCTCCCACCAGGAGATGAAGTTCCGGTTCAACGCCCAAACCCTCGCCGATGCCGGTCCACGCGGGCGCAACCACGCCCATGAGGTCATCCGCGAGCTCGAGCGCTGGGGGTGGCTGACCCGTCACCGACTGCGCAACCCAGCCACCGGCTACACCGACATCCAGGTCTATCGGCTCTACCCGCGACCGGTACCGGTCGCGGAACGGACCTTCACCCCACCCAGAACGCCCGCACCAAAAACCGCCCCAGCCAGCGCGGCACCACGCCAGACGGCACCACCCAAGACCGCATCGTGCGCGACCTCGACCGCCCCGAGACCAGGGTTCGTTACCAACCATCCGGGAACGAACCCCGGCCCCGAGCCGGATACTCAAAACCCCAGGTCAGAGTTCGTTCCCGACCGTCCGGGAACGGACCAGTCACTTCCCGACCAGTCATTTACCGACCATCCGGGAAAACTAAGAGAAAAGAAGACCAAGGAAGAAGAACAGGGGGGGACGCGAGGAGCGGAAGCTCACGTGCCTGAACGCCCGCCGGCCGCCCCCGCCCCCACCCCCGCTTCACCGATCGACTTGACCGACCCGGCAAACAGCCTGTGCCCTGAGCACCGGGCCGCGCTCGGTGATGACCCGGGCGCGGCCCGGCCGCCCTGCCCACGCTGCGGACGGGTTCGCCGAGCCGCCGAAGCCGCGCACGCCCGCCACCAGCAAGCCACAACCCGACAACAGTCCGACGAGGCGCGCCAGGACGCCGACCGGGCCCGCGACTGCCGATGGCACGACAAGGCCGGATGGGTCCTGGACCCAGACGGCGGCGTGTTGCAACCGGCCGTGCGTTGCGATCACCGGCGGGCACCGGAGGTGGTCAAAGCCGCTCTCACGACACCGCGCGGTCCGGCCTGCTACGCCAGCGAACAGACGCGCCTGCGCGCCCGCCAACTCGCCGGGCTCAGCACCGACCGGACCGCTGCAGTGAACCGACGGCCCCAGCGTCGGGGTGCGATCGTTGCGCCCACTCCCGCTTGCGGTCCGCCGGCCCGTGGCTCGTCTGAGCGGGGCGGCCAGCATCACCGCGGCGAGCCGGATGACGCCGCCGCGCCGTGCGGCTGAGTCCGCGGCGCGGCTGCTGGTGGGGTTCGGGTTGGCTACAGCGGGAAGGCTGCTTTCTGATGGCTCGGGGATATCCCGGCTGGGACATGGACGACGACACCGAGCGGCGGATCGACCAAGAGGTCCGAGGCCAGGTGTATGAGGGTGTGCCGCCAGGCACCGACAGCGCCGCCGCCGAAGCACAGATCGGCCGCGAGGAACTCACCGCCCGCCTCGCCGGCACCACGGACAGGACCTCGCGGGCCTGGAAGAGCGCCCGCGACACCCTGACCCGCTACCGCTCCGGCCGCCGCCGAGTCGGGCCGAAGAACGCCGCCCGCATCCGCGCCGCCACCGAAGCGGTCCGCTGTGACCGGATTAGGGCATCCCGCGTGGTGAACATGACGGTCACCGCCAACTGGCAGACCTCACGCACCGCGTGGATCGGCAAAGCCGTCGCGGACCTGACCGGTGAAGACCTCACCGAATTCCTCGCGGCCGTCGAATCCGGCGACACGGTCGGCGCGGTGCAGATCCTCTCCGATGCCTACGGCCTGGACCCCGAGTTCGTCCAAGGCATCAACGAACTAGGCGAAATCGACATCCAATGGGAACAATGATCCCGAACGCATCATCGACCGAGGTCATCGCCGCGCGGGACATCACGTGCACATAACTGAGGCCGCTCATCGCGGCTTCCATGAGCCGGGGGACAATTGACCGATGACAACCTCGTCCCTGCGCAGTATGAAGGCCCGTCTCCGCGCGATTGACGCGCGCTTCGAAGTATCCCACGCCGAGAAGCTTTACCAGCTCCTGCGAGAGTCGACCGAATCCAAGATTGAACGAGGAGCTATTCTCGCGCATCTCGGTCTACCACGGGCCACCGCTGGGCAGTTTGACGAGGGACTCCGACTGGCGGCTCGCGTGCATGCATCGTGTCCATCGGCGATGCCGGAGCCGTATCAATTGCTTTCCATGCGTGCGTTATACCGTTCGTGCCCATCAAGGTCGAGCGCGGCTTCAGGGGTGAGTGTTGGGGTGATGCACAGAGCGGAGAGCAGCTGCTTGGATGCTCGTTCGCGTTCCGTGGTCTTGGTTGCGGTCAGTGTGGAGTAGATGCCTTTTTCTTTGAGCAGTGCTACGACGTCGTCGACCAATTGGTGCAGGTTGTAGCTTGGCCAGGGGGATGGTTCGTCGTCTCGTGGCCAGGTGAGCCCCGTGATGCGCTGGTATACGTCGATGTAGCGCTCTCTGGTGGAGCGGACGATGTCGTCTGGCATGGTTGGTCCTGGTTCGGTTTTGTCCCAGCCTGTCGTCAAGCTCCAGTCGCGGACGTACTGCTTGTCGTAGGCGCGCTGACCGCCCGTTCTGCCTGGTTTCCATTCGTCCGCGCGCCAGAATCTTGACGAATCGGATGTCAGGACCTCATCGCCGAGTGTCAGAACACCGTCCGCGTCCCAACCGAACTCGACCTTGGTGTCGGCGATGATGATCCCGTTGCGCGCAGCGCGTTCTGCGCCGCGTGAATAAATTTCTAGCGTGAGATCGCGGAGTTGTGCAGCGGTCTCACGCCCGACCTGCATCTCAACGTCGTCGAAGGTGATGAATTCGTCGTGCCCGGTGTCGCTGAACTTGGTGGTAGGAGTGAAGATCGGTTCGGGTAGTTTGCTTCCCTCGACGAGGCCGGGTGGCAGTGCGACGCCGGACACGGTGCCGTCTCGTTGGTATTCGCGCAAGCCGAGACCGGTCAGATAGCCCCGAGCGATGCATTCGACCGGAATCATTCTGAGTGGCTTACACCTGACCGCTCGCCCGGCGAATTCGGCCGGCACGTCACTCATTGAGATGACATGGTTAGGGACCACGTCGGCGAGTTCTTCGAACCACCAAGCGGATAGTGCTGTGAGCAGCTTGCCCTTCTCTGGAACAGGGGTTGGTAGGCCGACGTCGTATACTGACACCCGATCCGTAGCAACGAGCAGGAGGTCTCCTCCCGGTAGCTCGTAAAGATCCCGGACCTTGCCGCTATGAACCTTCTTCACTTCGCCTCGCTCCTGATGGTGTACTCGTAAAATGCCCAGCGGTCTTGCGGTGAGACAGCCTCGCCGTATTCGATAACGCGCCCTTGACTATCGACCCATCGGTTTTGGTTGAGCAGTACTGGTGAACCGGGATCGATGCGGAGTTCAGCGGCGTCGTCAGCTGAGGCAGCTCCGGCGGCCAGCTGGTCGTAGCCCGCCGCGACTGCGCGCCCGGTCTGGGTTTCGATATAGCCTGAGGTGCCCTGCTTGATCCGCTCGGAGAGCAGCAAGTCTGGGCAGCTACTTGCCAGGGCGCCGTCGAACCAGCTGATGGAGGTCGACAGGGGTGTGTCATTGCCGTCGTAGGTCGTCCGCTGTCGGCGGATGACTGGCGAACCTGACTCCACGCCCAGGGCGACCGCGACGTCGTCAGGCGCGATTGCCAACTCCGCGGAACGAATCAGAGCGTAGTGGCCGGGTGGATAAACTTTGCCAGTTCGATGTACGGCGAGGCTGCGATCCCGCGCTGAGTGGTAGAGCGAATCGAAGGCGACGACGGTGCCGACGCCCGCTATGCCGCGTACGAGACCTTCCGTGCGCAGAGTCGTCAGAGCTTTGGCCGCGGTTGCTAGCGCGACATTCCATTCGGCGGCGATCTGCCGCGCCGAAGGAACGACGTCTCCTTCCGTGAGGCGGCCCGACCGGATCTCTTCGCGGATGTGCCGCACGACCTGCAGATACGGCGGTTCGGCACGTTCGATGCTCGGCAAGTCACTCCTCCTTCCCGCTACCGTCTGCGTTCTAGCACGGTAGCGGATGCTACCGGTGCTGCGCACGCATGGTGACTTGAGTGTGCTAGGACGCACTACTTGACAGCGTTCTAGTACACTATTAGCTTTGGGTTGTCGCTGACGAACCTGACGCCGGCGCACTCAGGCAGGAAGGGGGAACAAATCATGCTGCTTGTAGGGGCTCACCCGCGCGCTCGAGGCACGACCTCAGGCCATGGATCTCGTCAGTGCGGCGTTTGCATGGCCGCGCCAGAGGAGGGCCGCGTAGGCGTAACGCCTCCCGTCGGGAACACAGTCCCCTTTTGTTTGGCTACCAGCAGGCCTGAACAGTGAGGCGGCGAGTCGTTGTTGGAGCCCGGCGCAACTCCGGCGCCGCGAAGTACAGCTGGATCCGCCCGCAGTACACGACGCTCGAGCGCCAGTGCCGCTGCACCGCGTTGGAGCAGGCACACGGTCATTCTTATCGATGCGGGCGCGGACCACTGTCGAGCGCCTACTGGCCGACGACCGAGCCCACCCGCCAGGCGGCAGGGGCAGCGAGCGGGCGGCGATGAACACGAAGTGGAGGCTTTGTCTGGGGCCGTACTCGCACTGGGTCGAGGGGGAGCTGGAGGACGGTTCTTGTCTGCCTGGCCGGGAGTACCGGTCGGATTGTGGTGAGCGGGTCATTGTCATCGGGTTCGGTGGGTCTGATCCGGTCTGTCCGCAGTGTCGCCGGTTGCATCCGGGCGGTGTGCTGCCGAAACGTGTTCCGGGGGCTGCGTTGAGCCGCCTGCGCAGGTCGTTGGCTCATGGTTGGTGACTTCGTGAGCGCCACCGTCGTCCGGCCGTGTCGCTCGGAGTCGAGCCGATGATGTTGCACGTGATCCTGATCGATCAGGACGCCTCGGTGAGGTATGACCTCGGGGCCGTGTCGACCGACGACCCGGAGCTGGATACGGCGGCGAATCAGGGTCGTGCCGCCGCTCTGCTGCGCAAGCACGATCTGCCGACGCATCCGGACCGGGCGTTGCTGATCGTGCGCCTTGACAACGGTCCGGTTGCTCGGATCTGGCGACCTCGGCGGCTGCTGACTGGACAACAGAACGCATCGAGCCACACCGGCTCTGTTCCACGCCGAGCCGGAAGAGGGAAGGGAAATGATCAACACTAGCCGAGTACGTCGTCGCGCGCTTCGGTTTCATCACACCTACCCGATCATGCTGGCCGGGCTGGCGGCCGTCACCCTCGTGCTACGCCTGCTTGATCTTGATCGTGGTCTTTTCTTCTACGCCTTCGCGGTGATCGCGTTCGCGTGGATGCTCGCCCGTTGGATCGCCGATCGGTGGCACAGCGAGGGGTTCTGCCAGATCTGCTTCGACCAGCTTCCTCTGGACGGCCCGGCTGAAGCCAGTCGATGTAGCCACTGGCTGACCGCTCACCACAGTGTCAGGTTCCGAATCGCGATCTTTGTGTCCTTGGTGGCACTGGACATCTGGACGCGGGCCACGGACATCGTGGCGATCTGTGGCGTGCTCGCTTATGTGGGTGATCTCCGGTTGGAAGCCGTGCACTGGCGCTTGCGGCCGTGGTGCCCACACTGCGCCGACGACGACGAAAACGGCCGAGAGCCGGACGTCGCGCCGTCGACCCCAGTCGGCACGAGGACTTCCTGATCTCTGCTCCATCCCGTCAACCGCACCGATGACGATCTTGAGAGAGGTTCCGTGGTGAGTACACCCCAGGAAGCCGGCAGGCTTGCGCCCGACGCTGAGGTTGAGTTGTTGCGTGAGGCCATGGTCGCTGAGCTGCGCGCGCTGGATGGAATCCGGTCCGAGCCTGTCGCGGCGGCGTTTCGAGCGGTGCGTCGGCATCTGTTCGTACCGGACTCTCCGGTCGAGCTTGCTTACGCGGCGAACACCTCGTTGTGGCCCAAACGAGATCTGAGTGGCGCGCTGACCTCGACTGTTTCAGCGGCACATATCCAGGCGGTGCAACTGGAACAGGCAGCTCTCGAACCGGGGATGCGGGTGCTGGAGATCGGCTCTGGCGGCTACAACGCCGCGTTGCTGGCGGAGCTGGTCGGCGCCGGCGGGCAGGTGACCACGGTCGACATCGATCCCGAGATCGTAGACCGCGCCCGCGCATGTCTGGACGCCGCTGGTTATGGGCGGGTGCGCACGGTGCTCGCCGATGGTGACGCCGCCGTGCCAGGACGGGGGCCTTATGACCGAATCGTCGTGACCGCCCGTTCATGGGACATCCCGCCGGCGTGGGTGGCGCAACTGGCACCCGATGGCCGGATCGTCGTACCGCTGCGGCTGCGAGGCCTGACCCGCACAGTCGCGCTCCACCGCGCGAACACGCCGGGACCGCTGCTCAGCGGCGATGACGTGCGACTGTGCAGCTTCGTACCGATGCAGGGCGCCGGCACGCACGACGAGCATGTCGCCGAGATTCCCTTCACCTCCCGGGCAGACGGCGGCGAGGGACAGCTGTACCTGCGCACAGACTCACTGGCACCTGGCGCACTAGCCGACGCGGCCAGGGGGATAGCGACGGCTACCGGTCAGGAGCCGGTGACGGTCTGGACCGGAGTTGAGTTCGACCATGTCGATGACCTTGACCTATGGCTGAGCCTGCGCCTGGAACAGTTCGGTCTGCTCACCGGGGACCGCGAGATCGGCGATGTTCACCAGCCGACGGCTCTGACGTGCAAGGGGGCACCCTCTCTCGTGTCCAACGGCGGTTTCGCCTACCGCACCAAGCGCCCAGTGCCGGGCACCGAGGGATTCGAAACCGGGGTCCTGGCGTGGGGCCCCGACGCCGATGCGCTCGCCGAGCAGTACGCCGACGTCGTGCGCGACTGGGGCCGCTACCGCGCCGCGGGCGGGACGGGACCGCGCCTGGACATACACCCCGCCGCCACGCCGATCACGCCGACTGAACAGCAACGACTCGTCGACAAGCTTCACACTCGAATCGTCGTGACCTGGCCACACACCTGATCCACCTCAAGCCCTCCCGGGATCGTCCGGTCTCGGGTGAACCTAACGAAGGAGAGAGTCCCACAGTGAACAGCACGACCTTGCCCACCCACGCGACGTCCGACCCCGACACCGGGGGCGCCGCTGGGCGTGTTGATCTTTCCTGTTTCTGGCGAGGCGTGCGGAACAGTGGGCGGGTGAGCCTGCGTCGGTTGATCTCGGATCTGGGCGATCGGCTGTGTGGTGTCATGCACCAGACCGACCCTATGTGAGACACCTTGTCTAACAAGGAATGGCTCTCAGTCGGCGGATGATGGGTTATAACGGCCATCCGGCGGTTGTCTCGACGCAGCTGCGCTAGTTCCTCGCGTTCGCTGCTGGTCAAACCGCCGTCAACGCGGCTTCCCTCGTCGCGTTCGGCCTGCTTGACCCACTCCCGCACTGCGGTCTCGGTCAGGTCGAAGTCCTTGGCCAACTGCCCGACCGTGCGGTCACCACGACCACCGCACTCGACGATGTCGGCCTTGAACTCGGCGGTGAACGAACGGCGCGGCCGCGGCTTCTTCCTCGCCAAGGGCTCCATGATGGGCATCCTCTCCGGGCCGAAGCCACAGATCGTGGATGTCCGTCACGGCGGGTCCACCCCCGTTGCTCGGCGATGGCTCGGAGCTCGGCGGCGGCGTAGACGAGGCCCGGCCCTCGGTCGGGGTGCTCGATAGGGATCGTGGCTATGAAATCCAGGCGTTGGATGTATGGCGAACCAGGCTGGCGAGCTGGGTGATCTCGTTGCTCATGGTCAGTTCTCCTCGTGGGGTGCCAGGGCGAGGCATGGGGCGGGTCAGTCGGGGGCAGCGGGTGTTGTCTGGTTGGTCTGTGTGGTGATGGCGGCGAGGGCGCTGCCGGCGTGGCCGGTCAGGTGTAGGAGGTCCGCGATCATGGCGCCGGCGATGGTGGTGACGGGGGTTGCGGTGTCTTCGAGCAGGCGCTCGGCGTAGACGCGGAGTTTGGCGGGGTGGCGCTCGCGACGCAGCGACTGCCAGCGACTCGGACCAGGTTCCGGCGCGCGACGTGGTCTGTGTGCTCGACATCTCTACGCACAAGACGGGTACCTCGTTCACCAAGCCGGTCGACCCGATCCTCGGCCAGGCCCTCGACACCTGGCAGGCGCGCCGCCCGTCTCAACCACCGCTTGTGGATCGCCGCACCGGTGAGCGGGTCAAGCTGCTGTTCGCCGTCCGCGCCCGGCGGGTCTCCTCGTCCTACATCAACAACACCATCATCTCGATGCTGTGTCGCAAGGCCGGCGTCCCGGCCGCCGACGTTCGCGGGAACATCACCAGCTACCGCGCCGGATCCACGATCGCTAGCCAGCTCTACAACGTCAAGGAACCGATGACCCTGTTCGAGCTGCAAGCCTGGCTCGGGCACCGATCACCACAATCCACCCAGTACTACGCGAAAATCAGCCCCATCACGCTGACCCGGGCCTACACCGACGCCGGGTACTTCGCGCGCAACGGCCGACAATCGACCGAGTGGGGTGACGATAGTGGAAACTGGAGGGCCAACTACCGCTCAGGATTCCGGCCGCCCGTCGAACATCATCGGTCCGCGGACACGAATGAACTACCGCTCGTATCATTTCGGCGTCAACGCGGCCGTGATGAGTACGCTAGCGCCGACGATTTCGAGCCAGAAATAGAGCCATACTGGATAGAAACTGCTAGTCGGTTCGAACACACGTGCCACGAGCCGCCCGGACGCCATTCCGGCCAAAGCCGCCGCTACAGCGAAAACCGCGCCCGGGCGAAGCTCTCCAACATTGATCGCGGCTAACGCTAGCAGCCCCGCGATGGCCAAGCCGAAGCCGCCATATACTGCCCGCACCTCGTTGCGCCCCTCTGGGCCACGCATCTCAAAGAATAGAGCGAGAGCCTTTGTCGGCGCGCACATCGTATAGAGGCCCATAGTCATAAAGGCCAGCGCCATCAACAGAACCAGCATGGTGTACATGCTGCCAGAATTTCTGATCCGTGCCGGGCAGGCAACACCTTGCGGGTAATCGCCGCCCTCGTGGGAGGTGTCGTGCATACCTGGGCGCGGTTGCGGTCAGGTATGCACCGCGCGAGGATCCCTAGGGCGGCATCCCTTGACCGGTCGAGGCCACGCGGTGCGCCGTTCATGGGACTTGTCGGGATTTGCTGTCGCTGTCGGAAAGTAGACGGGATTGGGCTCCGAGTCATCACGCACTGACAGTACGAATTTAGTCCCACCGCGCGCCGCATCGAGCAATCGTCCTTGCCGTCACTGTGCGGCGTATTCGGAATAGCTTATCTCGGTGTTAGGGGATTCAGTCACGAGTCTGAGCTATCGCCGATATTCCAGACTGGGTTCCCGCTGTCTACCTCGACGAGTAGCTCGATCTCGAGGGCGATGTTGGCGGGAAGTGAGTTCACTCCGACCGCGAGTCGGGCATGCTTGCCAGCGTCTCCGAAGAGCTCGATGAAAACGTCGGAGGCCCCGTCGATCACCTGGGTGTGGCTGAGGAAGTCGGGGGTGGCGTTGACGACGCCCCGCAACGAGAGAATTCGCCGTACCCGGTCAAGCCCGCCGAGGACCTCGCGAATCGTGCTCAGGGCACTGAGACCAGCCAGCCGTGCCGCTTCCCGACCAGCCGCCACACTGAGGTCCGCGCCGAGCTTTCCGAAGACGACCTGATCGTGGGTGTCGACGGGGACATGCCCACCGAGAACCAGCAGCTCTCCCGCCTGTACCGCGTTGACGTAGCTACCCACCGGCGCGAACGGGTTCGGTAAGTCGAGACCAAGCGCGGTCAGACGCCGCTCCACGGGACTGCCACTGTCGATGTCTTTGCTCACCCAGCGTATCCTTGCAGCGCCCCGGTCAGTGGCAATTCCCCGCAAGTAATGGCCGTCATACTGCGTGAGGCGCTACAACTTCTAACATGCACAGCACCAGCTTCGATGGCGCGCTGCGAGAGATTCGGACCCGCCGGAAACTAAGCCAACTTGAGCTTGCGCTGCGCGCCCACACCAGCCAACGACACGTCAGCTTCTTGGAACAAGGCCGCTCGAGCCCTGGCCGAGAGATCGTGATGCGACTCGGCGAGGCACTCGAGCTTTCCCTACGCGAATGCAATGAACTGTTGCTCGCGGCCGGCTACGCACCAGCTTATCCACAGACCGACCTGCGCGATAAGGAACTGGAACCCGTCGTCGACGCACTGCACGACATCCTGCGCGGGCACCTACCGTTCCCCGCCCTGGTAATCAACCGACGCGGTGACCTGATCGCGGCCAACGCCGCGATCGACATATTCACCGACCAAGTACCACCTCGACTCCTGACACCACCGGCCAACCTCTACCGATTCACCCTGCACCCCGACGGGCTCGCGCCCCGGATCCGCAACCTCGCCGCGTGGCGTCGACGTATCATCGATCGGCTCCACCTGGAATCACGCAGCAATCCAGACCCCGCACTAGACAAGCTTCTCGCCGAGCTTCACAGCTACATCACCTCCTTAAACGCTAGCCCAGTACCAGATGATCTCGGCTTCGCTGTTCCCCTGCTCCTGGACACCACGCACGGAGAACTCCAGCTGATCACTACCATCGCTACCTTCAGCCACGCCTGCGACATCACTCTCGCCGACCTCAAACTCGAAGCGTTTCTGCCAGCTAGTAGCACCAGCGCCACTATCCTCACCCACCTCGACTCACGTCGAGGTACACGCAACACCGTGTCGTACCCCAGCGCGACATAGCGACCCGGCACTCCCCGCGGGACTGTCTCGTGATCGGCGGGCCTGTAACAAGATCGGTGTTTTCGGCGGTTGTGGTTAGTACTTCTCTGCGCCCGGCCAGCGGTCACCGAACGTGTTGGAGAACGCGTTCAGGGCCGGTTTCCATCGCATCGTCCAGCGTGTCTGTCCCTTGCCGGTCGGGTCGAGCGACCGGGTGACCAGGTAGAGACACTTGAGCGCGGCTTGCTCGGTGGGGAAGTGACCTCGTGCCCGCACAGCCCTACGATACCGCGCATTTAACGACTCGGTCGCGTTCGTCGTGGCATGTGATTTTGCCCCCGTTTCACGGACTCGCGGGTGAGGAGCACTGGGTGCCTGCCGCTGGTGATCCCGGCGAGGGCTCGCGGCACGGGGGAAGCTCAGGACATACGCGCTGCGGCGGTGCGAATCCTGAGCGTGAAGCGAGGCTGCTGTCTCGTACCTAGTTGGGGAGGTCTCGGACGGGCGATGGCCTCCACTCCTCGGGTCGAGGGACGGCCCGGCGACGGTTGTGCACAGCGCCCCATTTTCCTGGACCGGTGCGATCACTTGGCTCGGCAGCCGTCTCCTGCGCCGCACACGTGGGGACTTGGCTTGTCATCGAGCGTCTTCATGGCGATAGGTGTCGGTATTCGAACCGGAGTGGCATGCCCCGCGTCGCCTTGTCGAGAAGGCTTGTTGTCACGTGTGCCGTTCGACGCGATCCACTCGACCTTCGTGGGCTCCTTAGGGGAGTATCGGGGTCAAGCTGGTCGACGGCCATGCAGGCGAGCGGGTTTAGATTTAGCAATGAAGGGTGCTCGACAGCCGCGCTGGGCGCGGGCCGGGTGTGGAGACCGCCGCGTCGGTGTGACCCCGAGAAATACCTGGGGGCGAAGCGGCGGTCTTCACGCGTTCGACAACGCCTACGACCAGTGGACGCCCTCGAACCCCACTGGCAGCCTATGAGCGCGACGAGACAGCCAGTATCAAGTACAATGAGGCAGACGAAGGTCGGTGACTGCCCTGTGCGGCTGTTCGGTGCCGAGGCTGAGACCGTGCTCTGCTCGGATGAGTCCGTCACGGGCGCTCATGTTCTGGTCCTCGGCGGACTGGTGCCGGTGGCCTGGCCATCGAAGGCGGCCGCGACGAGCTGTCCGTCTTCGCCGAGCGCGTTTACACCGCCTTGACCGGCACGCGGGCCGCCGCGGCTCCGTCGGAGGATGTGACGACGCAGCTGTCCGGCGCGACTGTCCACCTGGTTCTCCGGGTCTGGGGTGAAGACGAGCCACCCGTCGGCGTCGTAGTGGCGCCGCGTGTCGGTTCCGGGGTGGCGTCTGAGCGCCTTGAGCGCTTCCGGGTCCTGGTGGGGATGTCGCCGTCGTTGACGAACGGCAGGTAGGTTCAGGTTGAGCCGGTCGGTGCGGATGCCGTTCGCTACGGGGTGCTCGGTGAGCGCCATGGGGTAAGTCCCGCTCGTCGGCTGCTGCCGGCTCCAGGCGGGGCGTACCCTGCGTGCCCAAGGGTATCCGACTCCACCGGCCTTGTTCCGAAATACCGCAAAGAGCGGGCAGCTCATCGAGCACTACGTCGCAGCTGGCGGCCCCGTCGCCGCGGCCAGCCGAGGCGGGGCTCTGCGCGTTCCTATTCCCCTATAGTACCGGTCACCTGCAGAAATTCTGGTCTCCGGCATGAGTCGGAGCCCCTTCCAGGGTTGGGAGTAGGCCGAGTTGGAGTCGTGGCTTGTACTCGATGGTGTCGACGCGGTGGCCGAACAGGCGTCTTTGGGGGCTTGGCTGCGCCGACAAGACGAACTGGTCGGTAGAATCCGGCCGATTCCGCGTCCGCCGGCACCAGAAGACATGGGTTCGTTGTTCGATGTGCTTGCTGTAGCGGTCGGGACAGGAGGCACACTAACTGTGCTGGCGCACTCACTTGAAGTATGGCTAC
>NZ_AUBB01000050.1 GCF_000429025.1 Actinospineispora spinosispora DSM 44797 | reverse complement strand
GTCAGATCCGGAACCGCGTCGAAGGTGACCTCCACCTTCTGGTTCGGCTGCACCTTCGCCGCGTCCGACTCCTCGAACGGAACAACAACCTGAAAGGTCGACAGGTCGTTCAACGAGATGAACGCTTTACCGCCGGGTCTGGTCGCGGACAGGCCGGAGGCTGCGTTACCCGAGGCATCCGACGCAGCCGCCGCGCCTACACCGGGGATCACGGCGGCAGAACCCGGCGCCAATGCCGAGGTGGTGTCGTTCGACGTGCTGGCCATGTACTCGCCGACCGTACCGGTGATCGTCGAGACCGTACCGCCAACCGGCGCGTACAGCAGCGTGTTGTCCACGTCCCGCCGCGCCGCCGCGACATCCGCCTGAGCAGACGCAACCGAAGCCGCCGCGGCCGCGATCAGTGAGGGACGATCCGAGTTGTTGAGATCAGCGGTGTTCTGTGCGGCGATCAGCGTCTGCCGCGCGTTCTCTCGGGACAACTGGGCGTTGGCCTTGTCCGCTTCGGCTTGCTTCTTCTGTGATCGATAGCTGTCCCGGGCTCTCGCCAGATTCGTCCTCGTCGAGGTGACCGCCTTCGCCAGGTCGCCGTCCGGCGCACAGGGGCGGACCGCGTTGCCCACTCTGCCGAGCAGGCCACCCGGGCCGGCCGAGGTAGCTGCGCCAGGACCGTAATCAGGCGTGCCGGACGCCGGGTCGATCGCTCGTCGAGCCCTCCGGAGCGCGGTCCGGGTCCTCTGACACGTCGGACGCCGCCGCGCCGCCGCACCTGGCCGCGTAGGCGTCCTGTGCCCTGTTGTGAGTCCGTGCGGCGTCCTGGTACACCCGGCGGTAGTTGCCCAGGGTTCTCTCGGTGACGGCGAGCTGTGTGTCGTAGGTCTTCCGAGCCTTGTCGTAGACCTCCTTCGCCTGGTCGACGGCGTGATTGCCGCCTTCGGCCAGTGGGCTACGGGTGGCCTTGTCCAGGTTTGCCCGAGCGTTGTCCAGCGCGGCCTTCTTCGAGGCGAGGGTCTGCTGGAACGTGAAGTCGTCCTCCTTGGCCAGCAACTGACCCGGCTTGACCACATCACCGACCCGTACGTGGAGCTCGATCAGCTTCGAACCCTTGGCGAAGCCCAGATTCTGCGAGGTCACCGGCGCGAGAGCACCAGAGGCCGACACCGCAACAGCCACTGTGTCACGGTGCACCGTCGCGATCGGTGAGCCAGTGAAGGGCGAACTACATGCAGACACTCCCGCAACAACCAACACCGCCATTCCAGCGACGGCGGCTCTGGTCAACCTCATGTCCATCCAGCCCCGTGCCGAAGAGGTCATCGGGTGCTCAGGCATGACCCAGGGGTCGCCGTCCGGTCGAGCCACTCCAGGAGATGTGGGAGAGGTCGGCACTGTCGCTGTCCGGTTGTGCATAGGTCCTGTCTTTTTCACGCTCCGAAATCGAACTTTACTACGATCTCAGACGTTCTATTAATGGTGAGATAAAGAAAGCTAAACATTTATGCAGGTCGCCCATAAGATGGACTGGCGCGGGAAGATCGCACGAGACCACTCCTCGATTATGATGCTCCGAGGGATGTGCGCCGCGTATCGAAAGCACCTTAATGCGGGGGTATCGATCAACTGGCGGCGGGTCGGAGACTCGCCCATGCCGTCAGGATTGTCGTCGCTTCGCCGCGGAAAGGGTGCAGCCGTCGGTGCGGTGAGTGCGACGCCGATGATTCGGTCGACCTCAGCCGGGCGACAGTATCGGGTGATCTCCGGCGTGGCCAAGGTAATTCCGCACGAGCCCTCGGCCGTTCGTGCTCGGGCAGGACTTGCCTTCGAACCTCGGTGCGTCTAGGGTTACGGTTCGTGGCAACTTACGGAGTTGGCGGGTTGGGTCTGCTTGGCGACCCGACCCGGCGAGCCATCTTCGAGCTGCTCGCACGAGAGCCGTGTTCGGTTCAGGAGTTGGCTGATCGGTTGCCGGTCAGCCGTCCGGCGGTGTCCCAGCACCTTCGGGTACTCAAGGACGGGGGTCTCGTGGTCGATCATGCTGAGGGCAACCGGCGGATCTATCGGCTCAACCCCGACGGTGTCACCGCGCTGCGGGCCTGGCTGGACGGCGTCTGGAGCGACGCTTTGGCGGGTTTTCACAAGGTTGCCGAGGCAACTGTCGACGACTCCGCACCTATCTTCCGCGATCCGAAAGGGGAGAGCGCATGACCACTACCGCACCTATTCCCTCGATTACCGGGACGGTCACCGTCGCGGTGCCCATCGACAAGGCATTCGGCGTCTTCGCCGGCTCGATCGATGTGTGGTGGCCCCACCAGTTCCACATCGGCGCGGCGGAGGTGGCCGAAGTGGTTCTCGAACCTCGCGACGGAGGGCGATGGTACGAGCGTGGCGTCGATGGCGTCGAATGCGACTGGGGTCGGGTGTTGGCCTGGGAGCCTCCGCACAGGCTGGTGTTCACCTGGCAGATCAACGGGATGTTTCAGTTCGACCCTGACCCGGCGCACGCCAGCGAGATCGAGGCTCGATTCGCCGAGGACGGACCCGATCAGACCGTCGTCACGGTCGAACAGCGCTATTTCGAACGCCTTGTCGGCGGTCAGGACGTGTATGACGCAATCATCAGCGGTGGCGGTTGGACGGTCCTGGTCGAGAGCTATGCCAAGACCGTGGTGGAAAAGTCGTGACGGCGCCTGATTCGAGCTGAACAGGAATGGTCGTGGTTTAAGTCGGCCAACTGAATCACGACGCATACTGTCGCTGGATCGGGCCTCGACCATGGTGGACGGCCGATTCCCTACGGCGTATCGCCCGGGGGCGGTACTCGCTGTGACCGCGACACCAGACATCAGCACGACCGCCACGGTCGCCGCCATCAGCTGGCGGCCGGGCCTGGAGGACCCCTCTCGGTCGAGATCGCCCGAGCCGCCTGATCGATAGTCATCAGCATAGGGAAAAGCTCGGAATCGATCTCCGAACGCCAGTCACGCTCGATCCTCGTTGTTACCATTCGGGCCGGGAATCCGCATTCTCGCCCCTTTCCGATGTCCCATTGAGTAGCGGGATCGGAGTAGCACCGTCTGTTACGTCGATGAGCGGGTTGGGCTTGTTACGGTCGGTGGCGCGGTGTAGATGAACAGTGGATGTGCGCGCGGTCGCGGCGCGGTTTGCCGACCACCTGCCGGATTGGATCTGTGAGTCTCGGTTCGCCTGGGGCCGACAACGAATCGCCCGGTACTCCGTCGCGCCGGAGGAGAAGACGTCCTGACCGAACGGTGCGCCAGTGACGCCGGTTTCGGCGACGTCGCTCCCGGCGCCGCTGAGACCGGCTTCGGCAACCCTCAACGACGGCAAGAGGTGCGGGCCATGCGGATCGACATAATCAACCGGTAAATTAAGGTGAGGTTTGGGTGACGATAAATATCTTCCCATTGCATCGGCGGGCCCGGTGAATGTGCTGGCCGCCGAGCGTCGGGCCGTTCGGCGCGACGCTGGGCATCCTGCGGTTACGCAGCGTACACATATCGATCTATTAGCTTCGAGTTAATTATCTTCCTGGCAGCCTGAGGCAGGCTGAATCTATTCGACTGGCCGCATCTGTCATTCCAGACCGGATGCTCATCGTTCCTGGTCTTTACGAGAAGGGCTTTACTCGTGTCACTCATTGCTCGCGCACTGCCGATCGCGGCCACCACGGCCGCCGCAGCTCTGGCGATCGCCGGTCTCGCGCTGCCCACGTCGTCCGCCGGCGTGCAGCCGATGGCACACAGCACCGCCCTGGCGAGCGGTTGCAACTGGTGCCACAACTGGGGCGGCGGCGGCCCGTGGGAGCCCTGGAGCGGCGGCGACACCAGCTTCGACCACAGCAAGGGCAACCTCAGCCACAACAACCACAGCTTCAATAACAACAACAACGGGACCACCAAGGCCGGACTGCTCGTTCTCTGAGCTGACTCGAGCCACTCGGCGTCCCCCGACGGATTAACCGTCGGGGGACGCCGTCGTCGCGGTCGACGAACGAGGGTTGGAGGGACGCCTCGATGCAACCCTCGCACGCTCACGTCAGCCGATAAACCGGTGGATGGCTTCGTCGGCGTTGTCCTTCGCCAGGCCGGGGAAGATCGCGGCCTGATCGGTGACGGGCCGGTTGACCGGTACCGTCGGTGGTCATCCTTCACTCCGGGCGTTGCCTCCGTTGGCGTGAGCATGCGCTGGTGGATTCAACTGGTCGTCGCATGATCGCGGCTGAGCCGCGTCGCCGGTAAATCGAGATACAGCAGGGCCGCCACCCTTGACCTGAAGTGCAGTTCAGGTTTTATGCTGTCCAGAGAGTGTGGTCGAACGGGCGCGGGGGCTATCGATGCAGGATTCGACGGGTGCGCCGGCGAGTAGGGGGCGCCGATTCTCGGCAAAGCTTGTGGTGACGCTCATCGCTTGGTGCATCGCGTTTCTGTTCGTGCTGGCGGTTCTTCTGGTGTACGGCGGCGAGTTCGCGGTCATGCCGCCTGCGGTCGAAGCGTTGGCGTTCACCGGTCTGCTGGTTCCGGTGATGGGAAACCTGGTCATGCCGACCGTCACCAAGATGGTGATGTCCAGGATGTACCCGGCTCCGAGCTTCGCGGCGGAACTGCACGTGGTCGGGCGAGTCTCCTCACCTCTCCAGTTTCGCGAGCAGGCTCCGAGGCAGGGCGACGAAGGCGCACCGGAGGCATGGTTGGACTTTGATGTCGCCTACTCCGAGGGGCTCAGCGATCTGTGCGTTGGTTCCGACATCATGGTGATCACGTGGCTGGACAGATCCAGGCGAGATCGTCTCACTGCGCGCCCTCGGAGCGAGGACAATCCGGAGCAGGGTGTGTTCAGTACTCGGTCGCCGGATCGGCCGAACCCGATCGGGTTGCATCGCGTGCACGTGCTCGCTATCGAACCGAATCGTCTTCACGTGCGAGATCTCGAAGCGCTGGACGGTACTCCGATAGTCGACATCAAGCCGGTCCTCGACCGGCTACTCGAGAAATAGTGGCAGCGTGGCGAGGTCTGCAGAGCCCGCTGGATGTGATCTGACCGAACCGTTGCCGGTCAGGGTGCGGGCAGTCGGGGGATGGCCTTCGCGGCGAGTTTGCGCGCCATTTGGCACTGTTGGTCCGGCAGTACGTCGGCATAGACTTTGATTTCTACCAATTCGAACCACGTTCTGGTCGGCCCGAATTTCCGGTGCGTAATCCAGGCCGCACACGCGGTCTTATCCTGATCTCCGGTCTCCATTCTGACCACCACAGCACGGCCGGAAATATTTTCGGTATTTCCGGACGGGTTGGAGATTGGTGAGAGCGAAGTGGTGAAGATAATCTGCACAGCGGGCGAATTGAAATTCTGCCCGGCCGGATCGTCGTTCGCCCACGTGCATGACCAGTTGCCGAACATCGGATACATTCTGGTCGGCGCTTTCCATGGCAGAGCGTTGAGATCGGCGTTCTCCATGAGTTGGCAGGCGTTCTGGCGGTTCAAAGAATTCGCATCACCCAAGCTTCGCCCGTTTTCGTAATCGGCGCGGACCGATTCGCCACCCCGTCGGCTTTCAGGTGATCGGGCAACTCATCGGGACCTGGCAGAAGACGTTCGAAGAACGATCGGCCGAGTTGTTCGGCGTCAGCGCTATCAACAACAATTCCTGGGATCTCAGGGCGAGCGTAGCCCAGGCCTGTCCCTCGACACGGTCGCCGAAGGCGTTGAGGTAGTCACAGCAGAAGTCCACCGATGGGCCCCACCGGCACGGGCACCGACGAACACCACCGCGGTCGGCGGGGTCCCACACGGCGTTGCCTCGAGTGAAGGTCACGGTGATCGGCTGCCCGGTGCCCGGGGGCGGTGATGGTGATGGTCGCGTCGGTGTTGAGCATGGCGGGGATGCCCAAGGCATCGGCCATGCACATCGCGTCGGCACTCGGTCCGGTCGGGAGCTGAACGCGATGCCCGGTCGGCGTCGCCGAAAACGGATATGCGGCACGCACATTGCCGTCGTGATCGAGGCGGATGACGTCCCGCTCATGCAATCGCCGCAGCAGCTCAGCGACCGGGATACCGAATGGCGCGGCACTGCGTTCCAGCGTGGCCGAATCGGGAGCTGCACCGGCGGCGAGTGCGCGCAAGATGGTCTGGTGCATCGCCCGTTCAGCCGGGTCGGCCGGGGTCGCGCGGGCGCGCCACTTCGACAATGTCGCCGCTGCCTGCCTCGCGTCCCCATTCTCAACCCGATCTCGACTATCGAGTCAAGTACGCGCGCCCGATCGACTCGGCTCCAGCGATGGTCACGGTCACGGTTGCCCTTCTCCATCCGGATGATCAGCACACGATCACGGCGCCCGACATGTGGGTAGGTTCGAGTAGATGGACTTCGGTATCGGATACCACCCGACCCACGACGGCATGAGGCCGGGCGCACTGGCGGGGATGCTCGAACAGCGCGGCCAGGATGCAGTGCTGTTCGCCGAGCACACGCATATCCCGGCCACCGACAATCCTGGTCGGGATGGGTTCGAGTGTACGGCCTTGGACCGGCGGTACTGGCATGGGTATGAACTCTTCGTGGCCCTGACGGCGGCCGCCGCGGCGACGTCCAGGCTCCGCGTCGGTAGCGGTATTTGCCTGGTGACTCAGCGTGACCCGATCATCACCGCCAAACAGGTTGCGAGTGTGGATCATTTGTCCGGCGGACGATTCGAGTTCGGTGTCGGCGCCGGTTGGCACCGGGGGGAGATGCGCAACCACGGTACCGACCCGCGCCTGCGGATGGCGGTGCTGCGCGAGCGGGTCGAGGCGATGAAAGTGATCTGGACTCAGGAGGAGGCCAGTCACGCCGGCGACTACGTGAACTTCGAGCGAATCTGGTCGCATCCGAAGCCGGCGCAGCGGCCGCACCCGCCCATTCTGGTCGGCGGCGATGGGCCGACCGTCCTGGACCGGGTTCTGACTTTCGGCGATGGATGGCTGCCGAACTATCGGGGTGACGATACGGTCTTCGACCGGATCGACGAGCTTCGTTCGCGCGCGGATCGGCCGATCGAGGTGCACATGTTGTCCGCGCCCGCCGATCCGGCCGTGCTCGAACGCATGGCGCGGGCCGGTGTGCGGCGTGCCAACCACTGGCTGCCGTCCGGCCCGCTCGACACCGTCGAGCGGGCCTTGGTCCAGTGGGAGAACGCGATCGGGCAGTTCATCGGGGCATGACAGCCGTCACTGCACGTGTGCCGTCCCGGAGCCGGTACTCAGGTCAGCACCACCAGGCCATCGCGCCCGTCCAAGCGCACTGTCAGACCCGCGCAATTGCCGATCCGCACGGTCAACTCGGCCCCAAGCGCGGCCAGCTCGGCGCGCACCCGTTCCGGCTTCGGGTGGGTGGACCTCGAGGGCGGCCAGCGGAACGACCGGCAGACCGCGTGCCGGCGGCGGCACGGTGTCACCCCAGTCGATCAGAAATGGCAACAGCGCTACGCCTGTCTCCAGCCATGCCCCGGTCAGCCTCCACCGCATTAACTCTCCGTCCGGCGTTGTGCGGGATATGGCTCGCGCGGGCCCAAGATCGAGACCGGCGGTACCCGCTGACTCGATGCAACGATCCATGTCTCGGGGATGAATCGCCCAAGCCACCACTCTCGGCGCCTCGAGTTCGTCGATTCCGAACGGACGCGGCTGTTCGGGGTCCGCTTGGTCCAGATCCGGACCGATGATCTCCAGGTAGGCCTGTCCACCGAGACCGACGAGCCAGTTCGCGGTCCCGAGCCCGATATGCCGCCCGCCTGGTACCGGGGCGACCCCGGCGAGCTCGGTGAACTGATCGACCGAAGCGCCAAGGTCGGGTGTGGCGAACACAATGTGATCGAGCACGCCGACACGCTACCGGTGAATCCAGCACTTGAGGTTGCCCAGCGCCGGTCGTCGTCGGTGTTCTGTGCCGTCCCGGGCCGAGTGCTCGGGGTGGCGGTGCTGCAGTTCTCGGTCGTCCGAGTCAGCGTCGACTCTGCCGGCCTGCGGGTCTGCTACGGCACGTGGCGCTGGCCTCGGCGACTCTTCCCCCTCGCCGATGTCCTGTGCGTCCGTCTGATCGACATTCGGCCGCTGCACTGGGACGGGTGGGGATACCGAGGAAGTCGACGGCTCACCGGGCGCGCCGCAGCGGTCATCCGCAGAGGGGCGGCCGTCCAGATCGACCTGCGCGACGGCACATCGCTGACCGTCACGGTCGACGACGCCGACACCGGGGTGATGCTGTTGGCCGCTTTGCTTGCGCGATTGTGAATCTCCGTCATGCCGCTGATGGGTAAGCCTTGCGATCGGTGTCGGAAAGGTCAGAATGTGCGGCCGCGTTGGTGACCAGGTCTTCCCGGGAACTCTAACCGCGCGAGCCTGTCATCGCGGCCCGATAGTGAATGCGGTCATTGCCGAGACCGTCGAGTGCATAACTCGTCGAGGTTCCGCTTCGAGCGGAAGAGTGCGCCTGCGGCGGAACAGGTGGTGTGCCGACGCCCGCGCGGTGAACGCTTCGACTCATCCGCCGGACGGCGGGAGCAAGACATAGAACCACAGGGGCCACAGGGCAGATGAGCGGTATCGAGCAGCAGGAAAGCAGGCATACAAGGCGCTGGTCGATCATGGTGGAACATGATCGCCCTGCCGTTCGCCAAGGCTGCCGGATCTCCGCTCAACTACCGGCTGCTGCTCGCCCCGCCGAATCGGCTAGCCACACATCAGCATCAACACGCTCGACGGGGTCGCCTAGCCTGGGATACCTCAGTGGGAGGAGAGTGGGGCACATGCACTTGACCGGCCTGCTGACGTTCATCGGCGTCTCAGCAGTGGTGATCATGACACCGGGCCCCGATACCGCAGTGACGATTCGTGGAGCATTCGCAGGTGGTCGCGCCGCAGGTATCTGGACAGCGTTGGGCGTGGCTGGCGGGCAGCTGCTGTGGTCGTTGGCCACCAGCGTGGGGCTCGTCGCGGTGTTGACTGCCTCGGAGCCGTTGTTCCTCACATTGAAGTACGCTGGGGTCGCCTATCTGATCTTTTTGGGCGGTCAAGCGTTATTGGCAGCGGCACGGCCAGTCCCCTCGATTACCGGATCGGGCACGAAATCAATGCCGCCAACTCGCTGGGTGTCACTGAGCCGAGGGCTGCTGAGTGATCTCGGTAATCCCAAGATGGCGGTCTTCTTCGTTAGTCTCCCACCACAGTTCGCCCCGTCGGGCCACGCGACGATGCTCACGCTCATGGCGCTGGGCACGCTGTTCGCCGCGCTCACCTTCATCTGGTTGGCGACCTACGCTGCGGTGACGGCACAGGCAGGCGATGTGTTGCGCCGACCCTCGATACGACGGGTGATCGAGGCGATGACGGGCACAGTGTTGATAGGGCTTGGAGCGCGCATCGCCACCGAGTAGCGTCACTCCACGGAGGAACCATGCACGAGCACTTCCTTCGGCCCGACGGACCACCACCGGTCAACGGATACAGCCACGCGGTCGCGTTCAGTGGGCGAATGGTCACCTTCTCCGGCCAGGTGCCGCTGGACAGCGAAGGACGACTCACCGGCGAGGACGATCCGCTGGCCCAGACCAAGACAGGTGTTCGAGAACCTCGCCGCCGCTCTCGCCGCGGCGGGCGCGGGAATGGAACAGATCGTCAAGCTGACGATCTTTCTGGTCGACCTCGGAGACCTGGACGCTGTCAGGCAGGTGCGCGACGAGTTCATTTCGCTGGATAGACCACCCGCCAGCTCACTCGTACAGGTCAGCGGCCTCGTCAATGTGGCGTTCCGGGTCGAGATCGACGCACTGGCCGCCGGCTGAGATGCGCCGACGCCGCTTCGGTCCGCATGTGACAATTCACTCGGGTTTATGGGATCAGCGGGTTTAAACTCAATTCTGGGCGCAGCCAGATTCCATTGCGGGTCCGCGTCAATCCCATTGTTGTGCCACTCACGCACATCTCGTCCCGGCGGTGAGCCTCGAACAGGTCAACGTCGTCCCAGGTCTCGCAGCAGCGCGCACAGTGACATCGATCTTCGCCAACCCAGCTTGCCGCACACCACCCACACGACGCCCGAACCAATCCCACGCCCGACACCTTTCCGAACAACCCGACCAGGCTCCAGTCTTGATTCCTCAATACCGCGTCGACCGCAGGCAGCCGTGACACAGCGGATCTTGATCACCGGCGCGGCCGGCGCGATCGCCACCCAGCTGCGTCCTCGACTGGCCCACGCCGGACGAGTACTGTGGCTCACCGACCTCAAGGCTTGCGGGCAGTATGTCAGGGCATCGACGTGGTCATCCACCTCGGCGGGCTCAACCGCGAGCACCGCTGGGAACAGATCCTGTCCACCAACATCAACGGTACCTACACCGTCTTCGAAGCGCGACGCCGCAACGACGGTTAGCAACGACGAGACGATAGCGATCTCACGGATAGACATTGCGCCACCGCGGCATATCCGTACTTAATATTAGTTTCAAGAAAAACCAAAGATTTGCTAAGCGCGCACGCCGACCGCTAGCCGCTGAGAATCCCCGAACAAACCGGGCCGATCCCTAGGTACTGGAAAGCAGTACCTGTCGAGGGTGTTGAGGGTCGCCTATTGTTGAACTGGCAACTGCTATCGAATCGCGGGGAGTTCGGATGACAACCGGCTATGTGTGGCACGAGGTGTTCGGGTGGGGTGACACCGGTAGCGGAGGACTCTTCCCCGCTGATCCAGCCGCTGGGCTGCAGCCAAGCGCTCTGTGCTAGCGATCCTCGGATTGCTCGAGGTGGGGCCGATGCACCCCTACGCGATCCAGCGACTCATCAGACAGTGGGGCAAGGACCAGGTCGTCAACGTCGTTCAGCGCGGCGCCCTGTACAAGATGATCACCCGGCTCGAGGGTGCGGGGCTGATCGAAACTCGGGATGTAGAGCGTGAGCGGCGGTTCCCGGAACGGACCACCTACCAGGTGACCGTCGCGGGTCGAGCCGTCGCGGGCCGGTGGCTCGCCGAGATTCTTTCCGCTCCACGCAACGAATTCCCCGAATTCCCCGCAGCGTTGTCCTTCCTGCCGATGCTCACCCCTGGTCAGTCAAGAACTGCTGGCCATCCGGCAGGACAAGCTCGCCCAACGGATCGCGGAGCTGGACGTAGCACTGGCCGCCGACATCGTGGATCTTGCGCTCCCGCGCGTCTCCCTGCTGGACACCGAGTACATCCGGGCGGTCACCGACGCGGAGCTGCGGTGGGTGAGTGCCATCCTGGCCGGTCTGCGCGACGGATCGATCACCTGGAGTCCCGAAGAGCTCGCCGCGTTAGCCCTCAGACAGCGGACAGCCTGACCATCGAGGTGTATCGGTCGCGGTTCAGCCCTCTGCTGCGGCAGTGACGTGCGTCCCGTGGGGGCGCGAATGGCGGCGAGATCGGCGGCCGTTGCTCCGCCGGGAATCGCCAGTGCCCCGGCTGCCGTACGGAGCGGGAGTTGGCTGCGGGCGAGATTCGGCCCGGTCTTGGTCGGGAGCGCCGGGTGGCGGGCTCCGCGTACCGTGCTCTGCCCGTACGTCAGCACCATTCGGCCCGATTGTTCGCGCCGGGGCGTTGCCCAGCCTGCCGATTCGGCGAGCTCGCGGCCGAGGCTCGCTCGGGGTGTTGTAGACGACCACTGGAACGACGCTATGACGCGACCCTTAGATTCGGGTGAGTGCAAGCATCTCAAGATGCTGAGGATCTTCACGACCGCGCCGCCTGTTCACGCCGAACCACGATCGGAGTCGCATCGCCATGGACGTCAATACCACTCGCATCAACGGTTGGGTCACTCCCCGGTTGGAACAGATTCTTCGCCGCGCGGCCGAAGTCTCCCGTCAACATGGCTACGACTATCTCGCCGTGGAACACGTCGCTATCGCCATGATTGAGGAAGGCGAGTCGCTGCCGATTCGGTGCTGGGACGCCCCTATGACACCGGGCCAATGGCGGGAAGCGATCCTCGCAGGCTTACCCGAAACGCCGACCAGCGAGCACACACCGACTAAGCCGGTCGGCATCGACACACACCGATAGCGCATCGAGACCACAACTACCTGCGAGCGCCGACGGCGTCGCCCGCGTATCGACGGGGTGGCCGTGGTGAGCTGCTTCGGTCTTGTGGTTCACATTCTGACCGGCATCAACACCCTCACCGCTCGGGATGACCGGATGACCAACGGGGAGACTGGTCCGTCCAAGGAGAGCCAGAGCTGGCTCTCACCGCCGGCGTCGATCGCCTCGAGCAGGAACTCCTGGATGACTCCGACGCCATCGAGCTGGTCGGATACGACGATCTGGTCGTCCGCAGTGGCGACCAGTACAACTGCTGGGAAGCTGACTCCGTCATGTTCTCGTTCCATCGTGCGTGGCGTACTCACCGCGACCGCCGCACACAGCTCCACGTCGATCGGGATGGCTGGCTCGTCGTTTGTCGGCAGGAGTCTGCGGTAATCGGGAACCTGGTCCAAGATCAGCTCACCGCGCACGGTCACGGACCCAGCGCGGGCGGTGATCGTGGCGGTGTCGATCATCAAGCTGATCTCTGGTGCAGCAGAGGTCGCGATGGTGTCGGCGAAGGTAGCCGGCAGCACAACCGCTCGTGAAATCGTGTCAGCCTCGTGCGCCGAGATGGTGGCGGCCGCGAGACGGTAGCGGTCGGTCGCCACGAGGGGCACCGAGCCCCCCGCGATATCGAGTAGCACCCCGCCGAGCGTGGGGAATTCCGCATCGAGGCTGACCGCATACCGCACGGCGGCCAGCGCGGAGGCAAAGTCGGGACCGGCGAAGGTGAGAGAACTTGGCGCCATGGAGCTCTCCTGGGTATCGAGCAGGGAACGGGCGGCGGAGAGTTCGCGTCGAGCGTCGACCAGCCCCTGTTCGAGGCGGCAGAGATGTGCGGTCAGCAACGCGTCTACCTGATGCGGGGACCTGCGGTGAGCCAGGACCTGCATGATCTCGGCCAAGGGCATCTGGACTGGTCGTAGTCGTGCGATCAGCCGAGCAATGATCACCTGATCGGCCGCCTACCAGCGATAGCTCGTATGCGGATCACTGCTCGCCGGATTCAGCACACCCACGCCGTCGTAGAACCGCAACGCGCTCACCGTCAGCCCACTGGCCCGTGCCACTCGACCGATCCCGAGCCGCCTCTCCATGACTGCGACTCTCGCACCTCGACCTGGTCGAGGGTCAAACCCTCAGACCTGATCGCGTCCGTCGAGTGCGGCCGGGTTCCTCCGGCGGCCACCAGCGTTCCTGTCGCATTCGTTTCTGCGTGCGACCGTACCTGGTGCCCCGCGCGGCAGCGAGATGGCACTAATGCTGCGCGTCGTAAGTAGCGCTCGAATACCTCGCGTCGAGGCCAACCTCACCAAGGGCTACTTGTCGAAGATCGAAAACGGTCACGTAGCGGTCGAACGCCGCTCCTCACCGTCAGCGATCGCCAGCGCCCCACACTGTCAGCGTCGTGGACCTCGGCGGCGACTACATCTGAGCGACCACGTCGACAGCAAGGCGCACAGCACCATTCCGGAGATTCGGTACTCGCTCTTGGCGACAAACCTCGACGAGTCCACAGGATCGACAAGCCAATCAATCGATGACTCGAGTGCCGAAACCGCGAAACTCGCCAAATGGCGCCAGGCCTGTCGATATATCGAGGACGGCCGCGCCCTGCCCAGTCTGATCACAGACCTGCGCGCCGTCGCCGTCGATGGCGGCGACGACAGGCCGGAGGCTTTGCGTAGTCTCGGTCAGGCGATGCAGGTGACTGCCCTGTTGACCAAGAACCTCGGCGCGGTGGATCTTTCCTGGGTTGCTGCCGAGCGCGGGCCGTCGTGCAAGGGAGACCGGCACGGCGGGTCTCTGGACGCCATGCTGACCAGATAACGTCGCCGGATGCGAAGTCGTGGCCGTCCCGGTCGGGTGATCTTCCTCAACGGGACGTCGAGTGCGGGCAAGACTGCCCTGGCCCGAGCCATCCAGGATGAAAGCGACATCCCGTTCGTCTACTGGGGTGTCGACATTCTGTTCAGCTTGGTGCCGCCGAATTGGGGTGGGGGACGCGACGGCCCGCTCAGCCGTGACGGTTTCTGGTATGACCGCACCGGCGATGATGCGGACGGGTACCCGTCGGTGGTCATCCGCTACGGCGAAGTCGGACGTCGGATGCTGCGGTCGGCCCAGATCGCGGCCGCCGCGTTCGCGCACGGAGGTGACGAGCTGGTTATCGACGAGTTGCTGCTGACCCCGGATCTGCTGCCGCAGTGGATGGACGCGTTGTCGGGTCTGGAAGTGCTGCTGGTGTGCGTCACGTGCCCGCTCGCGGTCGCCGAGCGGCGGGAACGCGACCGGCGCAATCCGAACGGGCTCGCACGAGGCCACTACCGCCTGGTTCACCACCACGGCACCACCTACGACATGACCGTCGACAGCACCACGGGCACGCCCGCCGAGCTGGCCAAAGCCGTACTGCGCAGGCAGCGCGTCCGGTAGGTCCCTGCGGCCGGGCGATGTCGTTCCGGCCGATTGTGCGCGCCTCCGTGAGCACACGACCGCCAGACTCCATGCACTCTCATGCCGCGAAGCGGTGACCTACGACGCTGGTTACAGTGCGTGCTGGCTGCCGGGAGCAGGTCTTCCCCGGGGTAGGGCCACTTCGAGCCGCTCTACTGGGGCCATTTCAGACCGCCAGAGCCACTTGGACATACGCCGTCGCCGCGTTGTCCGGCGATGGCGTCGGCCTCATCGACGTGTCAGGAGTGGCGTCGTCGGTCGAGTTGGCGGTGCTGCTGGCCGATCCGATCCTGGCGGTGGTATCCGGGGCGGAGAGGCCGCCGTTGCGCAGTCTCGACGGGCTGCCCGAGCACGTTGCGACTCAGGCGCGATGGTGGGAGGGCCACGTGGTGGAAGTACTGATCGGGCGGAATCCCGATGCGGCCGCAAGCCGGGTTTGACGTCGAGGTGCGGGTGGACGCGACGCCTCGCGCGATGGATGAGGCTGAGGTCGACCGTGCCGGGCGTATGGATGAGCGCGCCGAGGTTCTGAACAAGAGGGCCGAGCGGAAGAAGGTCGAGGCCGACGCCCGGTACAACGCCGCGGACGCGATCTCCGAGTACATCCCGAGGGGCCAGCCGATCCTGGTGTGGCACTATTCCGAGCGGGGTCACCGGCGTGTGTTGGCGCGGATGGATGGCCACATGCACAAGGCGGTGGAGCTAAAGGTCGGGAGGCTGAGCGGGCCGCTGATGGTGCGGCCTCGGCGGCCGGGCACATGGACCGTCGCTAGTCGCTGGGACGGGTCGCGCGCCGCCTCGAACGGCTGGAGACCGAGCGACGCAGGGTGGGTCGTAACCTCGACGAGTGCGGCAGCACGGATGTCTGGGGCCGCGTCTGATCTTGTCGCAGTTGTCGACGCCGGGAGGGGTCCCGAGCTCGTCGGCCATGTAGCGGCAGCCGGGTGAGTTGAGCACCAAGCGGAACGCAGACACGACAGCGCCGTCCCACAGGCGTGCCTGGATGACTTCGCCGTGTCGGCGGGCCACCGGCGGTCTTGAGGTAGCTGTCCAGGTCGCTGATGGCGGTGGACGCGTCCAATATCGTGCTTTTGACGAGCATGGTCGCGTTGGCCACCACGATGTCGCGGAGTGCTTGGGTCGCTGCTTTCCCGGCGAGGCACGCCACGCCCTCGCTGATCGACGCGACGTACATGTCCATACCGCCGATGCCTCCTGCGTCATCGGCCATGTCGGAATAGTCCACGGCGGTGGTCAGGCACAAGAGGGAGCCAGGACGTCGCAGCGTCCACCACAGTGACTGGGTGCGCCCGGCCGGCACCAGGCCTCGCATCGATTACTGATGGATCCGCAGGTGCACGAACGCGTCCGGCGACGCCGGAACCTGCTGCACGGCCCTGGTTCCGTTGCGCACCACGGTGATGACTTGCTGGCCCGGATCCGCGTCACAGACCCGCATTCCGAGCAGCTCCGAGGCGCGCACCCCGGCTGACACCCAGAACGCGACCAACGCCCGGTCCCGATCCGAGCGCAGCGCCGCGAACACCTCGTCAAACTTCTCATCCGGGACCCACGCGTAACACGCCGTGGAACCCGCGGCCGGTAGCGGCCCGCCGATCCGCACGGAACTCGTTCATCGGGTTGTGATGGGCGTTCGCCCGCCCCGAGCGCCGAGACCGATCCAGCGGGAACGGGTTCACGTTCGGCCCGGTCCCGGCCTCGAGATGGAACTCGTAGATCCCGCCCAGCACCGCCATCAACGATCACGCGAGCAAGCTAGCGGGCCTCTCCCAGGCGCCGTCCGGTACCAGGGCAACTCCGCAGTTAGTTCAGTTAACAGGGCAGGTTCGATTTCCTGGGGGGTTCAGCCTTCGCCGCTATCAAGGCAAACTGCTGATCAAACCGAGCAAGGCGCGTATCAGGCGCCTCCGGAACCGGCTCGCAACCTAGGTGCGCACAAGTGCGCGGCTCGAAGGCGAGGGCGGTCATCGCCCGGCTCAACATCGTCCGACATCAGACGGTCAAGGGCACACCGTCTCCTGACGATCCTGCCTTGGTCGACCACTGGGCCACGCGGCGGCGACGCATCAAACCCCGTTGGACAGCTACACGCTGCACCTGATCGACCGGCAGGACAGCCGCTGCCCGCTCTGAGGGGTTCCCGTGCTCAGCGCCGACCAGCCACCCGGCTCGCCCCAGCAGTGGGAGAACTGGTGGCTGGCGGTCACCCGCAAGCCATCCAGCACGATTACCTCGTGCACCACGGACGCCCCGGGCGACCCGGCACCTCGGACGGTGATCAAACCCGCCTGGTACACGCAGGACGACAGCACATCAACCCTGCACGCCCTCGTGGCTTGCTTGAGACGTGTGCCATGAAAAGTGGCACGCACGCTCCGGCTACCGACTGACCAGCGACGAGCGACGGCCACGATCACCGCCGCTGAGGAAGGCGACCGCAGCCGAGCATCGGTGCGACGCCGCGACCCTCGGAACTGATCAAGCGCGGTCGCTTCCCACACACATGATCATGGAACCGACACGCCGAGCGCGGTCAAAACCCGCGAACATCTGCGGTCGGTTCCCCGAACATAGCCATGATGTCGGTCAGTGTTCGATTCGGCTGGTGAGGGTGTCGTTGCCGGGGCCGGACAGTTCGTGGGTGAGGCCGTGGCGGCCGGCCATGGCCGCCATGACGAGGGCTTCGGCCGGGCCTTTGACGAGGGGTCCGGTCCCTTTTGTCCAATCCAGGTCGGTCGCGACCAGGGTGAGACCTCGGATGCGCTTCGCGGCGCCGATGGTGGGTGCGGTGCTGGCGAAGTCGAGGACGACCCGCATGCGTTCGTCGGGGATGTCGCGGGGCAGGCCGAGTGGGCGGCGGATGTCCTGGTGGTGGATGAGTCCGTCGGTGAGTGCGATCCGGCCGCCGAATCCGGCGGTCAGTCCGCGTGGTCGGAGGTGATCGCGCACCAGCGTGAGCAGCTCGTCGGTGCTGTGTTTCTGGTAGGCGGCCACGCCGGCGGCGTTGACCCGGTCGGGTAGTAGTCCGCCAGTGATGAAGCGGCGCACGAGACCGGCGGTGCTGAGTTCCTCGTAGCTGAACATGTGCGCGACCACGTCGCGGACGCTCCACCGGGTGCACAGCGACGGTGTATCCCACTGGTCCGGGGTCAGGGTGGCGAGCAGATCGGCGAGATCTGCCCGTTCGTCACTGGCCAAGCTCATGGCATCCAAGTCGGTGCTCACGGCTGGTTCGCCACGGTCTTGGTGTAGCCGTCGAGCAGCTGCACCCATCCGCCGCCGCCCTGGATCATGGTGCGGACGGCCTCGCCGCCGATTAGGCGGTCGAAGTGGCGATGTTTGACCTCGACGATCGACTGCTCGGACCCGTCCGGGATGAACCGGGCCTCGATCTCGCTGGCGTGAGCAGGGTCCGGGTCGAACGTCATCATCCCGTTGATCTGCCAGGTGAACAGCAGCCGGTGTGGCGGCTCCCAGGCCAACACCCGACCCCAGTCGCGTTCGGTGCCGTCGACTCCACGCTCGAACCAACGTCCGCCCCCGCGGGGTTCCGGTATCACCTCGGCCACTTCGGACTGGCCGATGTGGTACTCGTGCGGCCACCAGGTGTCGAACGACGCGGTGAACACGCGGAACGCCTGCTCGACCGGCAGGCCGACGGTCACCGTCCCGGTGATCGGCGGAATTGGGGCTGTCGTGGTCATGGGGTCTCCTGTTCGGGGTCGGAGCTGGCCGCGGCTTCGGCGGCCTTGTGAAAACTGGTCAAAGCATCACCCCAGACGGAGTCGAGCCAGGCACGCAGCGCGGTCAGGCCCTGGGGGTTGAGGTGATAGATGCGGCGGGCGCCCTCGGCGTGGCTCACAACGAGCCCGCCATCCTTGAGTACCCGCAGATGTTGTGACACCGCGGGCCGGCTTATCGGCAGCTGGTCGGCGAGCTCCTGCACCGAGCAGGGTCTGCGGGCGAGCAGTTGGAAGATCGCGCGGCGGGTCGGGTCACCGAGCAGACCCAAACCCGTGTCTCCGTAACCCTCCACGAACGGTAAGTGTATGCGCACCGATCGAGGTGGGCAAATGTCGATGCGGAGGACGCGTGTTCGGGCCGTTCGACGACATGCTGGACATCCTGTGCTGGGAGGCCAGGATTCGGTCGGCGAGGGCGTCGAGATCGGCGAAATCGATCGGGCTGATGGCTTTGCGTTGCGAGACTGAGAAGTAGATCTCGACCTGGTTGAGCCAGGATGCGTGGATCGGTAGGTGCACCAGGGTCGTGGTGGGCCAGGCTGCGTTCATGCGGTCGATCGAGGCCTGTCCGCGGTGGCTGGAACCGTTGTCCACGACCCAGACACCCGCCGCGCTGAGGCGTAGGGCTCGACGGCCATGACGTGTGCGACCAGCTCGGTGAACGGCCTGATCCCCGTCTTGGGGCGATGGTGCCCATCACCCGTGTCTGATGGACGTCGTAGGCGGCGAAGTAGGTCAGGGTTCCGCCGCGCACGTACTCGAACTCGACGTGGCGGGGGTGGCCCGGTCCAGTAGCCCGTCCGGGGGTGGCGCCGGCGCAGCGCTTGGAGCTGGGACTTCTCATCGGCGCTGATCACATAGTCGTCCGGGCCCAGCTCGGCGCCCTGCCAGGTGCGGGCGTAGAGGTCCAGGACACGGCCGACCTTGGCCTCGAAGTCAGGGTCACGAGGAAAGACCCAGGAGCGGTGCTGCCACGGTTTGATCGCCGTGCGCCTGAGCCAGCGGCGCACCGTGGACGGCGAGATCGCCTCGACGACTCTGCGGGTGACGGCTTCGGCGGCCAGTTCGGCGCTGCTCCAGCGCGAGAGCGGGTTCCCGGTCTCGGCGAGCAGGGTACAGGCCGGCGCGGTGATCGCGGCGACCTGCACGGCGGTGAACCGTCGTGGCCGTCCAGACCGAGGACGATCGATCAAACCCTCCAGGCCCGCGATGGCGAACCGGCAGCGCTATCTACGGACGGTGTCGACACAGAGCCCGAGCCGCGCGGCGATGCCGGCATTGGACTCACCGGCCGCGGCGGCGAGAACGGTCCGGACGGACTCGGTCACGATGCTCGGTGCGGCCGGTGCGCGCCCGGGTGATCAACACCTCTTCCTCGGGCACGGTGAGCAAGGACCTGGCGACGGGCACAGCGGCGTTCTCCGCCCACAACCATGACCGACGCGCTGTGACACGCCGTGGTCACCCATCTAGGTGACGAACGGTGACATCGCGGAGCCCAACAGCTCAGCCACGATGAACGGGACTGTCACGATGACCTCGTGGCGACTACGTTCCCCGAGTCGACCAAGAACTCAGTGCGACAGCGGATAGCCGCTCGCGCTCGTGAACGTTGGCCGCAGATCACCACGTTGACGATGCTCCACTGCGGAGTGTTCACCTACGTCGAGGCCACCACCGACACAGCGACGTTGCGGCTCTGTCGGCTGCGCTACGTCGGTTCCGCCCACGACTGGCAGGTAGTGATCTACCGAGCCGACCACGACGACTACCAGGAATCGATCTTCCCCAGCGGGCTGCCCTTTGGAACCTGCCAGGACGCTCTAGACCTCGCCTGCGGCCTCTACCTCAACGATCCCACCGCTTGGCACGACCTCAGACCCCCGACGAACTAAGGATCGGAACCACTAGTCTGCGTTGTCGCCGACACAGCGTCCGATGTGCGCTGGTGGCGAAAGCTGCTGCTGACGTCTGACGCCCCACCGTGAAGGTCTTCCAGCGCCCGCGCTTGGCCGGTTGCTTGCTTGGCAGTGTGAGCGCAAGACCGGGGTGTCCGGCTGGTGCGGGGCGCGGCCTGCCTCGTGGTGCTGGCCTGCACGGTGCGCACTGGCCGCGTTGGGCCGGGGGTGTCCCCGGCCGGGCGGTGTTCACTCTGTCCGTGGGGTGACGGCCACCGGCAGGTGCTTGATGCCGTTGAGGAAGCTGGACTGCTGGCGGATCACCGGGCCGGTGACCCGGATGTCATCGGTTGTGGCCATCAGCTCAGCCAGCACCGCGCGGGTTTCCACCCGGGCCAGGTGCGCGCCGAGGCAGAAGTGCCGGCCGATCCCGAACGCAAGGTGCCGGTCGTAGCGGTGGCCGATGTCGAACACTTCGCCGCCAGGGAACATTGCCGGATCACGGTTGGCCGAGGAGTAGAACATAGCGACCCGGTCGCCGACCCGGATCCGCTGGCCGCCCAGCTCGGTGTCCCGGGTGGCGGTGCGGGACATGAAGTTTACTGGGCTGGCCCAGCGGGTGATCTCCTCGACTGTGGCGTTCAGGCGCTCGGGGTCGGCGCGCAGCGTGGTGAGCTGCTCCGGGTGCCCGGTGAGCGCCACGATGCCGTGCGAGATGTTGTTGCGGGTGGTCTCGTTGCCGGCGAGCAACAGCAGCAGGATGAACCCCTCGTATTCGGGGTCGCTGAGCCGCTGCCCGGGTGGGGCGGTGGCCAACGCGGAGACGATGTCGTCGCCCGGTGCGGCGCGCTTGGCGTCGGCCAACTCGAGCGCGTAGCGGCCGAGCTCCGCGATGGCCCGGCCGGCTTCCTCCAGCCCGCCGCCGTATTCCGGGTCATCGGAGCCCAGGATGGCGTTGGTCCAGCGAAAGATTCGGCTCCGGTCGGAGATGGGTGCGCCGAGCAGCTCGCAGATAGCGAGCAGTGGCAGCTCGGCGGCGACTTCGGTGACGAAGTCGAACTCGCCCTGGGGCAGCGCCTTGGCGATGACGTCGGCGGTCAGCGCTCGGTAGTGCTCAGTGAACGTCGCCACCACCCTCGGGGTGAACGCCTTGGCCACCATCGAGCGCAGCCGACGGTGCTGCGGGTCGTCCTGGTTGATGAAGTTGCCGGCCGCCGCCCGCAGGCCAGCGTCGGTTTGCCGGGCTCGCAGCGCCACATTCGGTTTCGAGCTGAAGGTGTCCGGGTCCTCGCTGACCTGGCGCACTTCGGCGGCCCGGGTGAGCACCCACACTTCGTCTACCAGCTCCGGGTCGGGTACCTGCTGGTGGAACACCGGGGCGTGCTCGCGCAGGTAGGAGAACTGCTCGTGCGGCGGGCCGTCTAGGTAGGCCGCGCCGCTGACCACATCGATGTCGTCCAGGCGCACGTACCGACGGTACGCCCGACGCCGAGCTGCGGGAAAGCCATTACCCGAGTGGTGGACGAGCTCAAGCCGCAGTCCGTGGTGTCGTTGGCGCGGGGGCTGGTGTAGCAGACCGCACGATCGTGCGGTCCGACAGCACTAGCGGCAGCTCCGCCAGCAGCTGTTGTGTCCACAGAAGGTGTTGCAGCAGCATGGCCGGACTGGGCAAGACCTACGCCGTGGAGCAGGCCCTGACCCGAGCTGGGAAAGGGTCGGTGTGCTGGGCGGCTTTCCCCAGCCGGCCCACCATGCGCTCGGGTCTGCAGCCACTCATCGCGGGACACAGTTAGGTTGTCACCTATGTCTCATGCCTCCTTGACGGGGCCGCGAACGGGCCGGTAGGAGTGGATCACCATGCCCGATGTCAGTTGTTTGGTGTCGATGAGTTCGAAGGCTCTCGGGACGTAATCGGCGAACAAGCGCTTCCCACCGCCCACGATCAGTGGGAACACCCAGGTCTGAATCTCGTCGACCAGGTCGTGACGCAGCAGCGTGCGCAGGAGTGTCGCGCTGCCATACAACACGATGTTCTTGCCCGGTTCCTGTTTGATCCGCGAGATCTCTTCGACGACATCACCTTTGATCAGGCTCGCGTTCCATTCGAGTGGCTCAGAAAATGTGGTTGATGCGACCAACTTGGGTGAGCTGTTCACCAGATCCGGGTATTCCCCCGTGTTGCCCGACCAGGCCTTCGACAGAAGCTCATAGGTGACCCGGCCACACAGAAACAGGTCGCAACCCCGGTGTAGGTCGATGGATTGTTGTACTGCCTCATCATCGAAATGCTGATGGGACCATCCCCCGTGAGGAAGCTCACCGAAGCCGCCCGGATCCTGCATAACCCCATCGAGAGTGACCAACTGGGCCGTGATCAATTTGCGCATAACGATTCTCCTAGGGTTCGCTGTGTCGAGACTCAGAGGTGGCCGGGTTTGGTGTGCTCGGAATGAACCTCTTGACCAGCGCGGGATCGGTGAACACCGTGATGTCCGCGATGCCATCGCGGCGCACATCGAGCACCGTGAGGCCGTAAGGTTGCCCGTGCAGGTATACCTCGGCTGCGGGTTGGCCGTTAGCAATCGTGGGTAGCAAGCGCCAGTCGCCGGGATTGCCCACGGCGCCGGCCAGCACGGGCGAGCAGTTTGCTTTGCCGGCGAACCATGTTTGGTTCGGCACCAGTTGCAGGGTTGCGTCGTCGCGGAGCACCGCCAGCAGCAACTCGACGTTCGCGGTTTCGAACGCGTCCACGCAGCTGTCCAGCATGCGGCGTGCCGCGGGAGCACTCGGCTCGACCACGGCGTAGGGGTTAGGTGCGACCTGGACCATGCGAGCACGGGCTCGCTGCAAGCTGCTTTTCGCCGCGACGACCGAGATGCCCAGCATCTCCGCTACCCCGGTGGCCGGGAACCGCAGCACATCACCCAGCAGCAGCACCGCCCGTTGGGTCGCTGGCAGGGTCTGCAAACCAGCGATGAACGCCAGCCGGAGATCGTCCCGGTCATCGGCGAAAGGCTGGACCCACTTCTGGGGTGGCAGCACCCCCGGTGCGGCGTCGGGGTCGTCGGTGGGGGCGCCTAACCCGGAGGGCAGCGCACGCCGACCACGGTCGCGGATGGCGTTGAGACACACGTTAGTGGCTATCCGGTGCAGCCATGTGCGCACCGAGGAGCGCTCATCGAAGCCGTCCCAGCCCCGCCAGCCCCGCAGGTAGGTTTCCTGCACCGCGTCCTCGCCTTCATCCCATGATCCGAGCATCCGATAGCAGTGCGCCAGCAGCTCGCCCCGCAGCGCCCCGGCGACCTCCTCGAATCCGGTTACGAGCCCGGTGCCCACCGCAGCCACGCCCTCCCCGATCGCCTCATCAGCCCAACATCCCCCTCCATGGCACCCTCCGACCCGGAGGTGACCCTCCTCCACTAGCCGGCACACCGCGAGCCATCGCCGATAACGCACGGTTGCGGTCACCTCTTCTGCTTGTCACGAGGGTTAGACCCCCCATTCACGCCAAACGAATCGACCGCGACCAGAAACTTCCGTGATAAACGCCGCTCTCGCTCGACGGCGCTCCCGTGGTCCCCGAGGTTCGCGCGGTAGTCGACGCGGGGTCGCTCGGCGACCTGCCGAACCGGGACTGCGCCGCAAACGGTCAACATCGGCTATGTGCAAGATGTGCAGCACCTCAATCTCAGCGGAACCTATCCGGACATCACCATGCCAACGATGATGATCGCCAAGGCTGCGGCCCCGTGAAGATGCTGCAGAACCAGGCCGAACAGCAACGACAGGCGAGCGCGGCGGCGCGGCTGGAGCGCGCCCAAGCGGGTGAGTCGGTGGTCGGGTGCATCCCGCGTGGACCCCACCGACTGGCCGGAGCCCAGGCCCAGCTGGAACGGGAGATCGCCCGCCTGCAGGCCAAGCTCGACCGTCGCGCTGCCATCATCGCCGCGGGCCGACGGCCGATGCCCACCCGACGCGGGTTCTTGCAGGGTTGCAACGCTCAGCTCGCGGGTTACTGCCGACCAGATCATCGTCGCGGTCCCGCTCGGGCAGCGATCTTCGGCCGGTGTGCCGACGACGGCTGAATACTGACCAGGTGCTGACGACTGGAACTTGACCACCCTTGAAGCTCGGGAGGGTGATCTTGGTGGAGGATTGGGTAGAGACTCGCCGGTTGCATCGGGCTGAGGGTGTCTCGATCTCGGAGATCGCTCGGCGGATGGGGTTGGTTGGCGCGGAACACGGTGAAGGCGGCGCTGCGCTCGGAGCGGCCGCTGAAATACGAGCGGGCGCCGCGAGGATCGTTGGCGGACGCGGTGGAGCCCGCGGTACGCGCGTTACTGGCGGAGTTTCCCCGGATGCCCGCGATGGTGATAGCTGAAGGGATCGGGTGGGAGTACTCGGTGAGGACGTTGAAGGACCGGTTGCGCCAGATCAGGCCGGAGTACGTGGGGATCGATCCAGCGGATCGGGTCGTCTATGAGCCGGGCGAGATCGCGCAGTGCGATCTGTGGTTCCCGGAGACGAAGGTCCCGGTCGCGCCGGGGCACGTTCGGGTGTTGTGCTGGTCTGGGATCGCGAGGCCGGTATCGGCGGGACCGGGCGTCCCACGGCGGCTGCGGCGGCGTTCGCGGGGAGCCTCGCGGCCAGGACCGTGCTCGCCCCGCGCCGCGACCCGGAGTTCAAGGGCATCGTCGTGCGCGGCAACGGTTACCTGGAGACCTCGTTCCGCCGGGCCGCCGGTTCAGCGGCCCGGAAGATTTCAACGTCCAGGTCACCGATTGGCTGACTCGACGGGCCAACCAGCGCACCGTCCGAGCCATTCATGGGAGCCCGGTCGAGGTGCTGGAGTCCGATTACGCGGCGATGATCCCGTTGCCGCCGATGGACCCGGCGGTCGGGCTGAGCAGCCGAGTACGGCTGACGCGGGACTACTTCGTGCGTCTGGACAGCAACGACTACTCAGTCGACCCTCGCATGATCGGCCGGTTCGTCGATGTCACTGCCTCCCCGAAACGGTGACGGTGTTCTGCGGCGGCAGGTCGTCGCCCGACATCGCCGGTCTTGGGCCAAGCAGCGTGGGGGATCCCGCCCACGTCGCCACCGCCGCAGTCTTGCGCCGTGACCATCAGCAGCGTAGCGAGGCCCGCCAGCGTTGCGAGCGCGCCCATGCCGATGGGCACACCGTCGTGCTGCGCGCGCTGCTCGACTACGACGCCTTCGTCGATTTCGCCGCACCCGCCCGAACCCCGACGACGGCGGCGCGCGCCTAACAGCGTGAGCGCCGCGCACCGACAGTCTCCCGCCTGGCCTACGCCGAGGCCTTGCCTGACGAGAAGGCCGTCACCCCCATCGCGTTCGTGCACCGCGCCCGCGCTTGGTTCGCCGCCCACGGGATCAGCCGCATCGAGCGCATCGGGCACGAGATCAATGCCACCAACTCGCTGGACGGCACTGAGCCGAGGGCTGCTGAGTGATCTCAGCAATCCCAAGATGGCGGTCTTCTTCGCAAGTCTCCTACCGCAGTTCGCCCCATCAGACCACGCGGCAGTGCTCAATCTAATGATGTTGGGCACGCTGTTCGCCGCGCTCACTTCATCTGGTTGGCGACCTACGCTGCGGTGACGGCACAGGCAGGCGATGTGTTGCGCCGACCCTCGATACGACGGGTGGCCGAAGCGGTGACGGGAACCGTGCTGATCGGGCTTGGCGTGCGCATCGCCATTGAGTAGCGGTTTCGGCAGCGGACGGTGGCGTCACTCCAAGGAGGAGCCATGCACGAACTCCACCTTAGGTCTGACGGAAAGCCGCCGATCAACGGGTACAGCCATGCGGTCGCGTCCAGTGGGCGAGTGGTCGCCGTCTCCGGCCAGGTGCCGTCGAGGCGGCGACGATCCCCGTCGAGAGCATCGAGGCTTGCCCGCTTGTCACCGGAGGCGGTGACGACCAGGTGTGGCCGTCCGACGTCTTCGCCGCCCAGATCGCCCGACGCCACGCGATGGGTCAGCGAGCCTGGCCCTATTTGGTGGACCTGTTCGGACTCTGAACGCGATGGTGGACCGACCGACCGACCGACCGGCTCGAGTAGCGAGACATCCCATCAGGGTCTGGCGGTGTGGGGACCGACCCAGTATACATACATGATGTCACGTAAATTTCGGAGTGAGGGCTGAGATGTCTCAGACTCGTGGATCCGAGTGTGAGGTCGCGCTGGCTCAGGGCCGCTCGAGGGGTCGAGAGTCGAATGGGGTGCGGACCTTTCTCGGCATCCCTTATGCGGCCCCGCCGGTGGGGGCAGCCCGGTTCGCCGCCCCGGGTCCGGTCAACGGGTGGACCGGGGTTCGGGACATGACGAGTCCGGGACCGGCGGCCCCTCAGCCGGTGGCGCGAGTCGGGTGGGCGTTCGGCGTGCGGACCACGCCGCAATCGGAGGACTGCCTGACCCCCAACGTGTGGGCGCCGTTCCCGGATCAGCGGCCTCGCCCGGTGTTGGTCTTCTTCCACGGCGGCGGTATGTTTTCCGGCTCCGGGGGCCTGGACTGGTACGACGGCACCGCGCTCGCCCGTCTCGGCGACCTCGTGGTCGTCACCGTCAATTTCCGGCTTGGCGCACTCGGCTACCTCTACCTAGCCGACCTCGGCTCCGACCTCGGCGCCGGCAACTTCGGTCTGCTCGACCAGATCGCCGCACTGGGCTGGGTCCGGGACAACATCGCCGTATTCGGCGGTGATCCCAACGCGGTCACGATCGCGGGGCAGTCCGGCGGCGCGATCTCGATCATCGACATGCTCTCGGGTCAGGCAGGTACCGGGCTGTGTCGCGGTGCGATCATCCAGAGCGCGCCGACCGGGCTCCTGCCGCAGAGCCCGGCTGCCGCGACCGAGATCGCGGTGCGTTTCCTGCATGCTCTGGGGTTGTCGCCGCACCAGGTGAACGATGTGCTGGCGAAGTCGGTCGCTGAGATTCTGGCTGCTCAGCAGGCGGTTCTGGGTTCTCGGATCAGTCATTTCCTGGACCTCACCCGGCCGTTTCAACTCGTCGCCGACGGCCTGCTAGTCGCCGCCGATCCGATCGAGACGGTCGGGTCTCAGGCCGGGGACGGCATCCGATTCATGATCGGTACGAACCGCGACGAGGCGGCCGCCCAGTACGCATTCGACGATCGCCTCGGTTCGCTGACCCGGGACGAGCTCACTGCGGCCGCTCGGGAGTGGCTCGGCGATGTCGATCGGGTATCCGAGGCGACCGATCTCTCCCCTGCGCGGCTGGCGATCAGGTTGAATACCGAGCACATGTACTGCGACGGCAGCGTGCGGCTGGCCACGTTGCTGGCCGAGCACGGCAACCCAGCGTGGGTGTACCGGTTCGATTGGAGCCCGCCGCTCAGTCCCTTCGGTGCCTGTCACTGCATCGAGATCCCGTTCGCCTTCGGGAACCTGGCGGCGTGGTCGGACGCGCCGATGCTCGGGGGGCTGTCCGGTGCGGGGTTGGCGCCCTTGGTCGATTCGGTGCAGCGGGCCTGGATCGCATTCACCCGCAGCGGGGACCCGAACCACGACCGGCTGCCCGAATGGCCCCGCCACGACCAGAGGGCGGCGGCCACTATGCATTTCTCGCTGCCCTGTGCGATCCACTCCCGCCAGGTGGCCACGTCGAAAAGGGACAGCTGATGTCGGTTCCCACCGTCTATCTCAACGGCAAGGTGGTGACCGTGGACGGGGCCTTCTCGGTCGCGGAGGCGTTCGCGGTAGATCGCAACCGGTTCGCCGCCGTTGGCAGCAACGCGCGGATGCGAGCGTTTGCCGACGACACCGGCGCCTCGGTCGTCGATCTGGACGGCCGCATGGCGCTGCCCGGATTCATCGACGGCCACCCACACACGATCTTTCGTGGACTGCTCGGCCTAGCCCACCCGGATCTCGCCGGGCTGCATTCGATCGCCGAGATCGCCGCACGCATCGAGGAGGCAGCTGCCATCACGGAACCGGGGGAGTGGATCGCAACCAGTCCGATCGGTGAACCGCCCGATTACTTCCACCTTCCGGAGAGTCTGGTCGAACGCCGCTGGCCGACTCGCGATGACCTCGACGAGGCTGCGCCGGAGAATCCCGTCTACATCCCGACGTCGGTGTTCTGGCCGCATCCGGCCATCTTCAACAGCGCGGCGCTCGCCGCGCTCGGAATCGACCGGACCACCCCCGACGAGGACATGATGCGCATCGGGCATTCCGAGAATGGCGAGCCGAACGGGCGGGTCCACGGACTGACCATCTTCAATCCCAGCCGGCTCAATAGTCGTCTGCAGGCCTTGCTGCCGCAAGTCCCGACTGAGACCAGACGGGCGGCGATCGCCACCGCTATCCGGGATAATCTGGCCATCGGCGTCACCACGATCTACGAGGCGCACACCAATTTTTTCGTCCCGGACCTGCGGGCCATCCACTCGACGGGCCTGCTGGCCAACCGCGTGGTCAACGCCTATGAGTTTCCCGCGACCCGCTCCATGGTGGAGCTCGACCAGTGGATGGCGGGCCTCGACGATGCGCTGGGCGAGGGCACCGGTGATGACCAGCTCACCGTCGTCGGAGCGACGCTGACCATCGACGCGGGCGGTCCCGCCTTCGGCGGCATGGTCATGCACAAGCCGTACCTGAACGTCTATGACGAAGTGTGCAACGGCACACCGACCGTGTCGACCGAGCAGCTGGTCGACATCGCCCGCCTGGCGGTCCGGCACCGGCTGCGGCTGAACATCATCGCGGGCGGAGACAAGGCCTGCACCATGGCTACCGATGCATTAGAGATCGTCGACCGAGAATCACCGCTGGTCGAGAGGCATTGGGTTCTGCAGCACGCGCTCTACCCGACCCGCGAGCAGCTTGCCAAGCTAGGCGCGATGGGAATCGTCGCCCAAACCTGCCCGAGCACGGACTACACCAAGGGCGTTCGTCTCTACCTGGACAAGCTTTCGGACGACCGATGGGAAACCCTCGTCCCGCTGCGATGGTGGATGGACGAGGGCGTGCCCGTCGCGCAAGCCTGCGATGCCGCACGCCCTGAGCCGATGTTCCAACTCTGGGCGTCGTTGCGCCGCGTCGACGGCGAGACCGGACGCAGCATGATAACACCGGCCAAAGCGATCACCCGCGCCGAGGCGATCCGCATGCACACCTGCAACGGAGCGCTCCTGGTCGGCTGGGGAGATCGGCTCGGCTCCATCGAGAAGGGGAAATTGGCCGACTTCGTGGTCCTCGACCGGGACATCCTCGAATGCCCGGTCGACGAGATCCGGGAAACTACCGTGCTGCTGACCGCCCTAGACGGAACCGTCGTGCACGACCCGACCGCGATCACCTCGCCCTGAGCGCGGCCGTGACCGGAAAGACACGTGACACCATGACCGCGTGAGAAGGACCAAACAGGACGCCGCTCGCACCCGGGACGCCATCCTGGCGTCGGCGCTGGACTCGTTCGCCGAACACGGATGGGACCGCTCGACGATGGAAGGGATCGGGCAGCGCATCGGGCTCACCCGGGGTGCGGTCTGTCACCACTTCCGGGACAAGGCAACGCTGCTGCGAGCTGTGCTGGTGGAAGGCTGGGCTGGCCAGTCCGAGCAGCTTCTCGCGCCACTGCGCGACGAGAGACGGCCACCAGTCCAGCGGCTGACCGACTTCCTGGCCGACTACCTGGTCAAACTCGACACAGCCGAGGATCTGCGCGCACTCGTGATCGTCACCACGTTCATCGGACGTCACATAGACACCAGCGTGGACGATCACCGGCTGGCCACCGATGTGTGGCGCGAGCACCTCACTCGGACACTCGAGCAGTGCACGTTGCAGTCGGAGCTCTCCGTCGAGCACGTGGTGTTCAGCGTCATTGCCCTGATCAACGGCGCCGCGCTGGAGTCCTCCCTTGACCCCACCCGCCTGCCGGAGCACGGCGCCGCCAGAGCGATCGCCACCGCCGCCGTGCGCGGCTGGGTGCTCACGAACTGAAGTGTCGGAATAACGGCGGATTTGAATCTTTGTCGACACGCCGAGTGTGAGATTGGTGGGAAGGACCGATCATGACCGAAACGCTGGAGCCAGTGGCGACCATTGTCCGCAAGCGTCAGCGGCGGTTGTCCCGGGTGGACGAGATCGTTCTATCGCTCCTACTCGCCGCGATCGTTATCCTCGCCCGACCATAGTTGGGTGACACGCTCTAGGCGGCCGCGCTTTCAATGCGGAAGACCGGGTTCCTTACCGGGCTAAGGGAGAGTCATTGGCCGGTGCGGAATACCGGCCAGCAGACTTCGGTGCGGTGGCGGTGTTCGACGTCGGTGTCGGCTGAGGTGATTAGGTAGTGCTCGCGGATCGGTCCGGTGACGCCGACTGCCCGCTGTGCCACGTAGGTGCCTAGTGCCCCGTAGGTGCGGTCGATCTGGGCTGAAGTGCCGTGGTGCACGGTGACGGCCAGCTCTACCGCTGGTAGCTCGACTGCTTGGATCCGTCCGGGGGTGCTCACCGATCCGGTGATCGGCACGAACGCGGTGACGTTGCCTGCGTCGTTTTCGAAGAAGTCGTTGAAGTACAGCGCCCCGTCCGGTCCCGTCCGGCGCACGTCCAGGGCGGTCAGCGCCGCGCTGATCTCTTCCTGGGCCTGGTCCAACCAGGCGTAGGAGTCGGCCATGCTCACGCGGCCGGTGATGGCCAGCACGTGTACCGGGGTCGCGGAGCGGTACTCGACCTCGATCGGGACCGAGGGCCGTTCCAGCAGGACCCGAAGCGAGGTCACGGTGCTGCTCAGCTGTTCCAGCCGTCGTTCCATTCCGTGCAGGTGTTCGACGATCGCGGTGTTCCGTGCGTCCAGGTCGGGTGCCCGCAACACTGTGCGGACCGCGTCCAGGGGCATGTCCAGATCCCGGAGCCGCCGGATCACCTGTGCTGTCGCGACCTGGTCGGGTTGGTAGAGGCGGTAGCCGCTTGCGGGGTCGACCGCCGCGGGCTCCAGCAGGCCGATGTCGTGGTAGTGGCGTAGCGCTTTCACGCTCAGGTACGTCATCCGGGAGAAGTCACCGATCGTCAGCAACACGCTCATGGCGCAAATTCTGGACTCTCCCCGTGCGGGAGGGTCGACGGTAGTCGGCATCGAGATCGTCGCGACCGCGATGAAGATCAACCAAGAGGATGTCATCACGTCGGATTTGTTGACCATCGACGATCTACCCGGCGCCCCGCACAGCACTTGAGCGAGACCGGAGCTGGCAACCGGTTCGGCCAGTTCGTCTGCTCCTGGGCGCCGGAATGCGTGATCTACAACCCGGACGGGTCGCAGGCCCTTGTCATGAGCGGGGCGCTGCGGTTCGGGTAGATGCTGGGTGGGCGGGCGTGCGGTGAGGGACGTGTGGAAGGTGTCCGGCCGTGATCACCCCGGCGAGGGCAAGGCCCCGGGATTTCACGGCGCCACCCTCCGCGTCTATGATATCGAGCTCGGCGCGTGGCGCTCCACCTGGATGGCCCCGGTCAGCAACAGGGAATGACGTTTCATCGGCCGCCCGGCCGGCGCGGATATCGAGCAGGGTCGCTGTGGGAGGCTGCGCGGCGGGGGCAGCAGACGGTCAGTGAGGTGGTCGACTTCTACATCAAGCCATCGACGTCGAGAACTCCAGAAATGTCCACAGCAGCGAACCACTGCACGCCGACATCATCACGTTCCTGCTCATCCGTGATGCCGATTCGCACGACTGCACAACGGCATCTCCGCCGTCCAACAAGCCGAATCCTGCTACCACTGGCTCGCAGCAGAGATCATGACCGCCTGGATCAGCCGACAGGGGGCCAACTCGCCTTGATCTCCGAGCCTCTTAGAACAAACCCCGCTGACAGAAACCGACGTTCGGTCAGACTCCGCTGACAACAGGACAAGCTTTAATGGCAACGGACGGAATGCTGGTCAACGTCGTCTGTCCTCGACTATGCCTCCGGGCGCCACGTTGACCAACTCCTCGTCGACAGCACAGCAGCCAGGACGGAGGAAGAGCCAGATGTGGCCGAAACTAGCGAACATCGCCTTGCCGGATCCAGAGGTGCGGTCGTCTCCGACGAGCATCTGCGGTCGGAACTGACGAGCACAACCAGGTGCTCGAAACTTTTCCGGCTGGCCTCAATTCGCAAGGGCTGAGGACAGCTTTTAGCTGAGATCTACTCAGTCATCCAGACAAGCCAACTGGCACATGCCGCGCCGTGACTGCGCCGCCGGGAGCCTGTCGGGTTGAGGCTGCGGGCGATCTCCACGGTCTTGCCGCCCTCACCGGCTTCGACGGCGAGCATGGTTTCCCACATGCCGACGTTGCCGCGGGAGAACCACATGTGCATGAAGTTCCCATCGCCCACCTCGGGGCGAGATGCAACGTCGGCGGCTTCGGCGATGTGGTCGCGGGCGTTCTCGATGCGGCCCTGCGCGGTGTCGGCGAGCGCGGCCATCAGGTGCAGCATCCCGTACGCTCAGCCAACCCGACGCTTGTCGAGCGTTTGATCAACCTGATTAGATCGATACCCATATCCTCAGTTGCGCGGGTTCTATGATATTGACTCGTCTCGCTCGAAGCTACCAACCGCGTCAGCACGCTAATCGCGCTCGCCAACACTGAGCTGCAGGAACTCTCCAACTCACATGGAACTCTGTTACCTAGAGGCAAGGAGTCGGCTGAGCGCCTCGGCAGACTCTTTTACGGAAAGTCCGTCGGTGCAGATGGAAAGGTCGGCGCTGGTTGGCACCGGAAGGGTGATTGCGAGCTTGCGGAGCTCGTCATCCGGTAAGCCTTGCAACTCATCGCCCGGCGCAGCTGGGCCACACCCACGTCCACGCATGATTAGACGCTCCTCGAGGGAAACTTGGCTGACATCGAGCCAGCAGAGCACAGAATCTGGAAGCGGCCCACTCAGCCAGCCAGCAACGATAAAGGTGGAGGCGCCCGCATCCTGGTACGTCTGCCAGATTGTGGCGATATTCCGCGCAACCGACTCCGCCATGGCCTGCCGTGGGCGCACCAGATCGCGGTGAGCTCGATGAAAGGCGGCGTGGGTAGAACCACAGTGTGCGCGGCGCTGGGGCTGACGTTGGCGGAATGCCGTGGTGACCGAATTGTCGCGGTCGACACTAACCGTGACGCTGGCACACTGGCCGATCGGCTCACCGGCCAGACCGGTAGAACAGCAAGAGAACTGCTGGAAGACTTCGCGGAAGTCGATTCCCTGACTGCCGTGTCGCGTTACATGAGTATGGCTGGCCGCCTGCATGTGCTGGCCTCTGAACAGGACCAGGTAACCTCTCGGGACCTGACTAAAATGGATTACAGGCGGCTGCACTCGACGCTAGCCCAGTTTTATAACATCACTATTACCGATGTCGGCACAGACCTAGCGCACTCGGCGAACGAGGGAACGCTCGCCTTGGCTGATTCACTGGTACTGGTTGCCCCGCCCACCGCGGACCGGGCGGCGCGGGCCTCCGCTACCTTGGATTGGCTGTCCGAGCACGGCTACTCGGAGATCGTCTCCGACGCGGTCGTGGTGCTCTGTCAGGGCCCGAGCCCACGGGCAGACCGAGGACAGATCCGAGCGCAGTTCCAAGGACGGACCCGCGCAGTAGTCGAGATCCCCTATGACCCGCACCTGGCCGCCGGCAAACGCGTCGAACTCGACGCTTTGCGGGACAACACCCGACGCACATTCCTGGAGCTGGCCGCCCTCATCGCAGAAGACTTCTCGCTCTGAGCAGCGCGCCGGCGAAGCCGGGGGTGGCCCCACGGTGACAGTTGTCGTGATCAAGTGACAGATGCCGTGGTCCGTCACACTGGCGACGTTCAACACAATCGACTACCTTGCGAACCTGAGGGGAACATATGTTCGATAACGGCGACTGGGGAGGTTCGGTGGGTAGCGGGTCGAGGTATGACCGGGATCGTCGGGTGAGTAGAGGAGAGGCCGAGGAGGCAGATGTGCTGCACGCTGTGGCTGGGCTGCTGCCGGCGGGATTCGCGTTGGATTCCGCCAGCGCCGGCCAGGTCCGGGCGGTACTGTACGCCACGGCGAACGAGCTGGTGGCCGGCCGAGGAATGGCCCCGGAGATCCGACGAGCAGTACGTGGACTGGCGAACGCCTTGCGCGCTCAGATGGACCCGCGCCCGCGACACGCTTCTCCCACCAGCTCCTCCTGATCGCCTTGGGCAGCGCTATGCCGGCGGCAGTAGCAGGTGATCAGGCTGAGCGGTTGGCCCATGCCAAGGGGCTGCCGCGGCGTGCGATGCGAGGGCTGGAGGAGTCCGGACAACGCAAGCACCGACCGGGCGCGGTACGGGAGGAATCGCTGCTGCCCGTGTCGCCGCTGTTGAGGCCGCTGTTCCCAGGCGAGGGACTGCGCCGGGTCACTGTCGTGCGGGTGCGCTCCTCGACTCCTGTCGTGCTCGCGGTCATGGCGGAGGCATCGGCAACGGGGACGTGGAGCGCGGTGGTGGGATTGCCGCGGCTGGGCATTGTCGCGGCGGCGGAAGCGGGCCTGGCGCTGGGGCCATCCACCGACCGGCGGCACGGCGGCGCCCAGCCGCAGCGAAGTGAGGTTCTGCAGATACAGAAACCGCAGTATCGAGCGCAGCTCCGCGACCCGTCCCTTGGCTGATCCGGCCGACACCCGAGCGCATTCCCGCAGTAAGTAAGCGTTGACGTCTGCACCGAGCAACGTCGACGGCTCGAACGACCCGTCGGCCATCGCCTGTTCGCGCAGGAACCGGCCGGCGGTGTTCTCGTAACGTAGAACCGTCGCCGGCGCCAGCGGACGCGGATAGCTCGTGACCTGCACGACGGCCTGGCGCACCAACTGCCGGGTCTGCTCCTACAGGTTCAGACCGCACAAGCAATACTCACCGATGGCGACGCGGTCTCGTGTTGCCAGTACCTCGGATGGATCTGGACGGCGCCCGGTGGGGAGCGGTGATGGCAGCGCTGAGGTGACGGCGGCCAGTAGAAGATCCCCGTGGGCGGCCACTTGTTTCCCCAGCAGTGGCCACCGAGTTCCCCGTGTACGGCCAGATGTTCTCCCCAGTGATCGTTTCGACGGGTCGCGCGGGTTGGCTGCGCGACATGAAGAACAGCAGGGAGATCATGGAAATCCTGGAGGCGTATGACCTCACGGGGAGCTACCGGGCCGCGGCGGAGCTGGCCGGGTGTGACCACCACACGGTGGCTCGGTATGTGGCGTTGCGGGCGGCGGGCGAGTCGCCGGTCGAGCGGGAGCATCGAGTTCGGCCGATCGACGAGTACCTACCCAAGATCGAGGAGCTGGTGGTCCGCTCGAATGGGAAGGTCCGCGCGGATGTCGTGCACCGGCGGATCGCCGCGATGGGGTTCGCCGGTGCAGAGCGCACGACCCGACGGACGGTCGCGCAGGTCAAGGCCCAGCTCAAGGCAGGGCAGAGGAGGGTGTTCCGGCCGTGGATCCCTGAGCCCGGGCTCTGGCTGCAGTGGGATTGGGGGCATGGCCCGCGGATCAAGGGCCGGCAGACGCAGCTGTGGTGCGCGTGGTTGGCGTGGTCGCGGTTTCGGGTGGTGATCCCGGTCTGGGACAAGACGCTGCCGACGGTGGTGGCGTGTCTGGATACGACCCTGCGTCGGATCGGCGGGGTCCCGACCTACGCGCTGACCGACAACGAGAAGACGGTCTCGACCGACCACATCGCCGGTATCGCGGTGCGCAACCCCGACATCGTCGAGGTCGGACGCCACTACGGGCTCTCGATCCGCACCTGTATGCCAGCAGATCCGCAGACCAAGGGCGGGTCGGAGGCAACGGTGCGGATCGCCAAGGCCGACCTGGTCCCGGCCGAGGCGAACCTGCTGGGCCAGTACCGAACCTTCGGCGAGCTCGAGGCCGCCTGCCGCGACTTCTGCACCGAGGTCAATGCCCGCCCGCATCGGGAGACCCGGCGGCCACCGGTCGAGTCGCTGGCCGAGGAACGGACCCGGCTGCACCCGATCACCCGCGAGCCGTTCACCGTCGCGTTCGGCACCACCCGCCGTGTCACCTGGGACTCCACGGTGTCGGTCGAGGGCGCCCGCTACTCGGTCCCGACCCAGATGCAGCTGGCCGACACCCGGGTCTGGGTCCGCTGGCACGGCGACGAGCTGATCGTCACCGGCGTCGACGACCACGGGCACCCGTTCGAGATCGCCCGCCATCACCGCACCACCCCGGGCACCCCGTCGATCAACGACGAGCACTACCCGCCGCGCAACGACCATCACGGCGAACGCACCCCGAAGCCGCGCACCGCGGAGGAGACCGCGTTCCTTGCCCTGGGCGACGGGGCGAGCTCCTGGCTGACCGAGGCCGCCGCGACTGGGGTCCGCCGGATCCGACCGAAGATGGCCGAGGCGGTCACCCTCGCCAAGCTGCACCCCGCGGCCGAGGTCGACCGCGCACTTGGGATCGCCGCGATCGCCGGGCGGTTCGCCGACAACGATCTGATCCGCATCCTCACATACAACATCGGCCGTGAAGAGACCGAACCGATCCGGCCTAGTGAGGACCACTCCCTGCAGCCAGGCACCTCGGCCTGGTCCCGGCTGGGGTCCACTGCCACCGAGGACGACACCTCTGCCCGCACACTGCCCAGCAGCGTCGATGACGAAAGCGAGTCCCGTTAGATGCCCGCCGCACCTCTGAGGGTCGCCGGTTCCACCGGTGACCCGCTCGCCGAAGCCCTGATGCTGACCAAGCGGCTGAAGCTACCCCACATCCGCCGCGCGCTCACCGACCTGATCCCCACCGCCAAGGCACAACGCTGGGACCCCGCCGAGGTCGTTCGCGTCCTGCTCGCCGAGGAAGCCGCCGGCCGGGATGCGGCGAACCTGCGCACCCGCCGCCACCGCGCCGGCTTCCCCGCCGGCAAGACCTTCGGCGACTGGCGCGAGGAGATCTCCTCCATCCCGCGCCGCACCCAAGACGCGTTGCGCACCCTGGAATGGGTCACCAACATCGAGAACCTGTCGATCTGCGGGCCCTCGGGCACCGGCAAGAGCCACTTCTGCGAAGCACTCGGCCAGGCCGCGGTCGAAGCCGGACACATCGTCACCTGGTTCTCCATCGAGGACCTCGGCGCGCTCGTCCGCCGCCACCGCGTCGACGACTCCATCAGCCGTGCCATCGCCAAGGTCATGCGCTCGGACCTGATCTTCGTCGACGACATCGGGCTGCTGCCCGTCAGCCCGGACGCCGCCGAAGGCTTCTATCGCCTCGTCGATGCCGCTTACGAACGCCGCACCCTCGCCGTCAGCTCGAATCTGCACCCATCGGGCTTCGACAAGATCATGCCCAAAACCTTGGCCACCGCGACTGTCGATCGTCTTTTGCACCACGCACACATCGTGGTCACCGAGGGTGACAGCTACCGCCTCACCCAGGCCACCAATGGCGAAGGAGTTCGCCCCTTGAACTGACACCTCAACCACCCGAGCGGGAAGCTATCTGGCCGCCGTCGGGGAGAACGAACTGGCCGCCAGCGGGGAGAACATCTGGCCGCCACCGGGGAGATCCAACTGGCCATTGACACGGCTGCAACCAGATGTGGTCCTGATGGACCTTCGCATGCCGTGCGTCGATGGGGTGGAGGCGACCCGCAGAATTCGGTCCCACAATCCTGAGATCGCCGTGCTCATTCTGACAGCCTACCTAGATGACGCCACCGTGCTGCCCGCATTACGCGCCGGTGCATCGGGCGTGCTCGGTAAGGATTCTTCACCCGGTCAGGTCCTCGAGGCGATTACCGACGTGATGGCTGGGCGGCCAGTCTTGCCGGCCACGACTCAGGCAGTCCTACTTGCCTACCTTCACACCGCGACAACTGATGAGCCTGATCTCAGCCTGCGGGAGACTGAAGTTGTGCGTCTGCTGGCTGAAGGCTTTCGTAATGCCGACATCGCTCTCCGGCTGGGAATTGCAGTGGTGACTGTCAAGACACACATCAACAATCTATTCACCAAGACCGGGGCCCGATCGCGAGGTGACGCAGTGGCCTATGCGGCCGCTCATGGCCTTCTCGGGCAAACATCGGAGAACGTACTGCAGGCGCCTCGGGCAATGATCGGGACGATAAGAACCGACGATCTGTTCACCCCGATGCGTGGACACGAGCAGGCGCACGATCACCGTCCCCGACACCTCGCCGTGTCGCAGGGTGTTGCGGCACAGCACGGCTGAGGTTGCCCCTACCCAGACCTGCCACGCTACGGCCCATGGAGGGTTCGGAATACTAGGGAACCAGCAACGTTCCCAGAAGTAGCTGGTCCGATTGAACGCGGGGTGTGAGATGGTCGAAGATGATCCCGCCGCGCGAGATGGCGTGCCGACCTTGGCGCTGCTCGCCGAGATGGGTGAGCAGGTTCGCGCTATGCGCAAGGACGCGAACCTCACACTCGAGCAGCTCAGTGAGATAGCGGGTTTGAGCACAGGCAGCATCAGCCAAATCGAGCGCGGCCTGGCCAACCCGTCGGTTGGTACGTTGGCCCAGCTCGCCTACGGTCTGGGCGTCTCGGTGGCCAGGTTGTTTCAGACGTCCGACCAGCGTCCCGCCCCGGTAGTTCGGCGTTCGGCGCGGCGCAGGTTGCGTGGGTATTGCCTGGGGGATGAGGGCAGTAGTAGTCATGAGCTGCTGACCCCGGACCTTGATAGTGCGATGGAGGCGACATGGGTGAGGACGCCGCCCGGTCATGACTCCAGCGTCAGGCCGTACCGGCATCGGGGCGAAGAGCTCGGGCTGGTGGTCTCCGGGCACAAGGACGTGTACTTGGATGGTCATCGCTACGAGCTTGGGCCGGGCGACTCGATCCGTTACTGCTCCATGATTCCGCATTGGTATGTCAACCCAGGAGACGAATCCTGTACCGCGCTCTGGGTTGCCATGTCGCCGAGCCAGTGATTCTAGGCTGACGCTACGGCTGGGACCTCAGCGCACGAGCGGCTGACGTTGACACAAACAGTAACAGAATCGGGCTAGATTTAAACGGATCATAGCCTCGGTTTAATCGTGTGTCGAGTAGTAACTATGGACGATCCATGCATGCGGCTTCAGAGCCGCACCGAAAAGTGGATATTACCCGCAAAATGAATGGATACTTGTGTGATATGCTTTCAGGTGAGCATTGGCTCTGTTGTTTGCACTGCGGCCGTCGAGTTATCTCCGTCAGATTCCGTCACTGCGTCGGTAGTACCGACAGAACCACAGCAAGCTGACGTGGCATTCACCGATGAGTCGTCCCGGATCGGAGAGCCCATCCCCAGTGATGTTCAAGTCCTGCGATCTGGTGCTGAGGCGGTGAGGGCAGGGCCGGCCGAGGGGACTACCCGCGACACCGACGCGCAAGCCCGGCCTCGTAGGCCGGACTCTCGGGCGGCGAAGCTTGCGCGGTACCTGGCTGCCGTGGAGAACCCCAGCTCAGTCAGAGGCGAGATGGTCCGCGACATCTTGGGTATTGACATCGCACCCCGGACGGGCCGGCGTCTACTAGGCCAGGCTCGGGAGCTGCTTGCCGGCAGGTGATGGAAACGCGACACGTGACGTGAACTGGCGGTCCGACCCAGATTCTGTATGCCAGGCGGGCGAGCCGTGTTGATCGGATTCGTCGGCGCCGGCCCCAGCCCGCGCCGATGGCTGTGCACCGCGCGGATGTTGCCGAGCATGCACACGGCAGGCTGTCAATCGCGCTGACCATCGCTCCACGCCGACGCTCGTCCAGTCGATGACTGGGCGGTGGTGCACTGCGAGGTAGGCCTGATTGCTGAGCATGTTGGTTTCAGCGCCGGTGCTCGCTCGCCCGGGTGGCCACCCCTCCTGGGGCTAGGGGGTATCGCTCTGGGCAGGTGAGCTCGCGTGGGTATGGCATGGCTCTGCCCACGCTGTAGGGACTGGCACGTGGGTGGTACGCGGGACGGCTCAATTGTGGCTACACGCGCTGCGGCCGGCAGTCGCAGTCGGATACTTCACATGGCGTCGTTCTCAGTTCACGAGCGGTCCTTCGTGGGACCGGCGGATAGTCTCCCGAGGTTCTGGCGGGGGCGGGCGGTGCTAACGGCGGCGAGCCGTAGCGCTGCGGCGCTGATCGCGGCGACGACGGCAGCCGCGAGATACGGCAGGGCGAGCCGTTGATCGAACAACACTCCGGCGCAGGCTGGCCCTAGCGCGCGGGCCACGGCGGCCGCCGATTGGTTGGCTCCCAGGGTTGCAACCCGACTGGTCGATCCGCTGCTCCTTATCAGCAGCGTAGCCAAGGTCGGCGTCACCAGGCTGAATCCGACGCACAACAGGCGTGCGGTGGTGACAGTGCCCCACAGGCTCAACATGGGTAGACCGAGCAGCGAGACCATCATGATCAGGCTCCCGGCAACCGCGACGGGCCGGTCGCCGCACTGTCGGGCAATCCTGTGCACGCCGACGCCCTGAACGATCACCATACAGGCCCCAGCCCCAGCGAGTATCCATCCAACTTCGCTTGTGCCGAGTGCAAACCGGGCACCGCCGAGCAGTGCAAAGGTAGCCTCCATGCTGGCAAACGCGAATGTTGAGCACAGACCCGCCAGCAGGAGGATCCCGGACGACCGCCGGCGGAAGACAGCGAGCAGAGTGGCGGGGGATCGTGGAGAGACCGTGTGCGCCGCGCGTTGGGATGGCGGCAGAGACTCCGGCACCACGAGGGCGGCGACCATGAGGTTGGCCCCCGCCAACGCGGCGGCCAGGTATGACGTGGTGGCGAAACCCAGGTCGGCGACGGCGGCCCCGGTCGCCGGGCCGAGTACGAATGCCGCCGTGATCGACGCACCGAGCCCGCCCATCGATCGGGTCAGGAGTTGCGGGGGTGTGGTGTCCGCCACGTAGGCGTAAGCAACCCCTGAACCAGCGCAACAGATCCAGCCCATAAGAGCGAAGCGTCGACCTCGACCGGCCTGCCGCCTGCAGATCCCGGAAATACTCGGTGACCGCCTCCACCCGCAGCCCCGCCACCGTCGACGAGACGGTACGGCTCGCACACATCGCCGGTCTCGACGAGACGGCCCACTTGCGGCACGACCATGGCCACCAAGTCCCGTGACGGCTCCACCGCTTGATCCATGGGCGAAATAACTACCAGGCCCAGAAAATGACCTCTGACCTGGGGTTATGCAGGAACATAGTTCAGTCAACAGGTAACAGCATCATCATTCCCTGGTGGTGCACCCTTCGCAGCGGCGAAGGCTGAGCGCGTACGGCCTAGAGGACGATGACGGCAGCATCCATGAGCTGCTCACTCCGGGCCTTGGCGGCGCGTTAGAGGTGACCTATGTACGGACACCGCCCGGCTATGACACTAGCGCCAGTCCCTATCGGCATGCCGGGGAGGAATGTGGGTTGGCGGGCGATCCGCGCGAGAGGGCATTTCCCGACCGAGCAAGCCGCGATGAAGTGCCTGTACCTTGTGACTCGCAGCCTGGACCCGACCGGGACAGGCCGCGCCAGGTGGACGATGCGATGGAAGCCAGTGATCAACGCATTCGCCATCACGTTTGGTGACCGCTGGCCGGGAGCCGAGACCTACTGACACTAACGCCGTAAACACCGATCACGAGACAGACCCGAGCACGGCGCCGCCAGAGCGATCGCCACCGCCGCCGTGCGCGGCTGGGTGCTCACGAACCAGCAATGACGCCACCAGCGACGTTCGGGATCGGAGAGCCTGTCCGGTCTGTGTCGAACGGCAAGGCAAGCCCGGCGGTGGAGAGAAAGCCCAGCGTGGGCGCCTAGGTTCTGGCGCTACACCCTCGGCGTCCTCCCCGCAGCGGTTATCGCGAGCGTTAACGTCGCGTTTAGTTCGTTATAACCGTGTGGGTTCTGGCATCTGGCTACGCTGTATAAGTACATGCGTAGGTAACTACGTCGACCTTGATCAGGAGTATCTGTGGAACGCCGCTTCCCGCTCTCCAAAACGGTCACCATTGGAGCGGGGATTGCCCTGATGCTCGTGGTGATGACCCTCGTTTTCGTTCGATTGCTCAGCGAAGTGCTGCTACCCGAACCAGTCGCGGTACCGGATGTGGTCAACCAAGAGCAGAGTGCGGCCCGTGCGGTACTTGTTGATGCCGGGTTCAGAATGGTCATCAAAGCGGAACCCTCGATGACCATCCAACCCGGCCGGGTAACGCGCACCGATCCAGCGGCAGGCACCACGTTTACCAGAGGGGCACCGATCACGCTGGTCATCAGCACCGGTCCCCAACACTGACCGGCTGATCCGCTCAGCCAGTCATGTTGATGCTTTCTGCCCAGCTAGCTCACCCTGCGCGTGGTGATATTGCAGACGGATCGGTCGATTTCAGCTGCGCTCATCCACAGTCTGGCAGTCGGATCTGAGCGGTGGCGGGGAAGGTTGCGGCGTACCCGTTGGCGATGCAGCAGGGACGAAGTCGGGTTCCTCTTTCGTCGAGCGAATCACAGTGAACGCGGTTTGTGCGGGCTTTCAGGTGAGTTTTGCGTATTGGCGTTCGCCGGTGTTGTATTGGCGGATGCCCTCGGTGGTTTGGCCGGTGTCCAGGGTGGCCATTCCGTGGGTGTATTCGCGGGTCAGGGCGTCGGGTAGGGGGCGTTCCCACTGGTCGTAGGACGAGAGACGATCGCTGCGCATCGCGCCGCTCGGGTATTCGGCGATGTTTTGAGCCAGTGCGTGTGCCGCTTCGAGGGTTTCGCCGGGCGCTACTAGGCGGTTGACCAGGCCCATGCGGGCGGCTTCGGGCGCGGGTACCGCGCGGCCGGTCAGGATCATGTCCAGGGCGTGGCTGTGGCCGATCAGTCTGGGTAGCCGGACTGTGCCGCCGTCCATGAGTGGGATGCCCCAGCGTCGGCAGTAGACGCCGAACACGGCGTCGGTGGCCGCGACCCGCAGGTCGCACCAGCACGCCAGTTCCAGTCCTCCCGCGACGGCGAGCTTCTCGATCGCGGCGATCACCGGTTTGCCCAGCAACAGCCGGGTCGGGCCGACCGGCCCGTCGCCGTGCGGCTCGACACGGACCGATCGGCCGGTGGCGTGTTCATTCATTGCCTTGAGGTCGGCGCCCGCGCAAAATTTTCCTCCCGCGCCGGTCAGGACCGCGACCGCGAGGTCTGGATCGGCGTCGAACCGGCGCATCGCGTCGGCCAGCGCCTGCGCGGTTGGCCTGTCGATGGCGTTGGACACCTCCGGCCGGTCGATAGTGATGGTGACGATCGCTCTATCGGTGGTGTAGTGGATACTCATGACTCACCTTCCCTTGGGGAATACGAGCGTCGACCCTCCTGAAGGGAATGTCAAGTGGATGAACTGAACGCGACGGCGGCGTCATTACTGGGCTTCCTGCACGACGGCCCGAAGACCGGCTGGGACCTGCTGCAGGAGATCGACCGGGGATTCCGGCACTTCTGGAACGTCACCTCCAGCCACGTATACCGAGAGTTGAAGGGATTGCAGGCCAAGGGCTTCATCGAGGCGGGGCAGCGGCGCTCCCGCGACGGGCAGCCGTACTCGATCACAGACCGGGGGCGCGCGGCGTTCGCCGAGTGGCTCACCAGGGCACCAGGCCATGAGACGATGCGCATTCCGCTGCTGGTCACGCTGTGGTTCGGTGCGCACCTCGACCCTGAGCTGCTGTCCGGTTTCATCGCCGAGCACCGCCGAACTAACGAAAGACGCCTCCAGGACTACCGCGCCGTGCCCCGGGAGGCACTGTCCGACAATCCCTTCTTCGCGGCCGTCGTCGGCTTCGGCATCGCGTACGAGCAGGCGGTCCTCGACTGGATGTCCTCACTCGACACACTGCCCGGTGTCAGCTCGACCGACGGCTCGGAGTAGGCGACGCGGCGACACCGCCGAGGTCTTATCGGGAGACCGCCGCGATCCCCGTCGGGGTATCGGGCGTATCCCGACGTCGCGGTGGAGATCATCCGGTTCGTCAAGCGGGCGTAGCGACTCGGGTTCAGCCTGGTCGAGACCGGCCAGCTGCTGGAGCTGGCTGAAGGCGGTCCCAGGAGTGCGACCGGGCACGGGTAATGGCTGAGGCTCTGATGACCGAATTGCAGCATCGGATCGCTGATCTGGAACGGATGCGGGATTCGCTAGCCGAACTGGTCGCTACCTACGATCGCCCGAGTCAGGATCGTGGTCGCTCGCTGCTGCGCGTTTTGCACACGAAGCAGGAGGATTCGCCATGAAGTGCGGCGGGGGCTCTCGAGCGCGTCATCGAGCGTGGGGGCCAGGGCGGCAAGGATATCGACATCCTCACGTACGTAGCGGAACACGGTCGTAGTGCCGACACCGAAGCCGCCGGCCAAGGCGGTGTAGGTCTCGCCCTTGTTCACATATGCCAACACCAGCAGCGCCTGCTCACCCGCCGAAAGACGGCGCCACCGACTGCCCAGCACTGTGCGGCGATAGCGCAGCGCGTCTGCGAGAACTCGCAGAGCCCGGCTGGACACGGGCATCGCAGAGGGGCAAACAAGCACCCTGAAGCTCCTGGTTGAGACGAGTTGATCTAGACAATCGCCCGTCTACCAGGGGCTTGACCTATCTCAGCGCCACTACGCCGTACGTCCGCCGCCAGGTTGGAAAGAGCTCAGTGTCAACGTTGCCTTACATCGCATCCTCATCGCCCGAATGCGATTCCGCGAACCCACCATCAACTATGTTGCCCGACGCGCCAACGAAGGAAGATCGGGCACTTCTAAAACAGTTATATGATACAGAAACGTTTTAGGGGAAGTAGCGCCACGCAAAACTCAAATATTCCCATTGCTGCTTGGTAAACTACGGGAGCATCAATGGGTGCCGGCTGCTGGCCGGGTAAACCAAATGGCTTAGCTCGGCCGAGTGGAGCACTGCATTCCACCGCACGTAAAGAACGTGTATACGATCGCATGTGATCTGCGAGAAGAGAAATCTGGCTCATCTGGACAGTTAGCGCTGCACGCCTCCCGCCGCGTCGAGCGCATCGTCGCCGCCCCCAGCGGTGTGCACATGCCTGATCAGGAACGCACAGACGACGAGATCGACCGCCTGCACCGCGAAATTCTGACCGCCGTCACCTGCGCCGACCCGCCCTATCCGGTGCAGGTCGGGGTCGATGCCGCCCTGCTCGCGCGCTACTTCGAGCGTTTCGCCGACCAGGCAGTATCCATCACCCGACAGCTCGACTACGTCGTCACCGGGGACACCGGTCGCCGCGAAAGCTGAACCACAGCCACCCCATGTCACTGGGCCTTCCACTCAGGATGGCCAGCCTCTATCCGCCTGTCGCTGACCTGACCAGCATCGGCGGGCAAGGGGGACTGTGGATCTAACGGTGTTTCCGGCCTGACGCGCCGAGCGCAGCTCGGCGGGGAGGCCCCGTGATGACCGAGACACTCAACGATGTGAGCGCGAGGGAGAAGCCGGCCGAGGAATCGGCTGAACAGCAGGCCGCGGCCAAGTTGGTGCGGCTGGCCAAGGAGAGTCGGCGCTGGCCGAAGAGATGACCGAGCACCTGGGCTATGAGAAACATGCCGCGGCCGAGGGCGGCGTGGACAACATCCGCAACGGAACCCGGACCAAGACGGTCTTGACCGAGCACTCTGGCCACGTCGAGATTGACGTTCCCCGGGACCGGGCCGCGACGTTCGAGCCTCAGATCGTGCGCAAACGCCAACGCCGCCTGGCCGGCGTGGACGAGATCGTGCTCTCGCTCTACGCGAAGGGCTTGACCACCGGGGAGAGTGCGCCGTGAAAGCGCTGTTAGATCGCGAGAAGGTGGGAGACCTTCTCCTGTGGGCTGTCGCAGCGGCCTGCTGAAGTTGAGGG
>NZ_AUBB01000049.1 GCF_000429025.1 Actinospineispora spinosispora DSM 44797 | reverse complement strand
AACCAGGGGACCGGCCTCATCAGAAGCTCTGAGGAACTTTGTTCTGTCCGGTTCCCCGCTGGCAAAGAGAAAGTTACTCCATGCCCTCAGAGGCCTTGAAACCGGGGGGTCCTAACTGCGTCCGGCCCCGAATTCCGGCCTCGACGGCAAGATCCACACTACTTCTGACCTGCGGATCCGCACATAGAGTGGCCCAGGCCACTATATGACCGCGCGGATTGCCCGCTCGAAACCGACGATGTGGACTTTCGCCAACTCGTGCGCGCGGTCACCTTCTCCGGCGGCAATCGCCCGCAACAGGTCGACGTGTTCGCCGACATGCTCGGAGACCGTGGTCAGTCGATCAAGAAACAGGCAGAAGATTCGGGTCGCCAGGTTGTCGTAGCGGATCAGCACGTCTTCCAGGTGCGGATTGCCCGCCGAGGCGTAGATCGCGCGGTGCACCGCGAGGTCCCAGCGCATCAGTTCGTGACTGCCGATCGCGTCGACGTCCATCGTCTCGGTACGTGCCGCCATCTCCTCGAGCTCGGCCCGCACGTCTCGGCTCGCCACCCTGGCCGCCCGGCGAGCCGCCAGGGGCTCCAGCTCGAGGCGAATCTCCGAGATGTGAGCCAGGTCGGTGATGTCCACACCCGTGGCGAACGTGCCCCTGCGCGGGAACGACACCACTAGGCGGTCGCCTTCGAGGCGTTTGAGCGCTTCCCTGACCGGCGTTCGTCCGGCGCCGAGCGAGCGCGCGAGCTCGTCGTCGTTGATCGGGTCGTTCGGCCGGATGTCCAACATGATCAGCTGGTCACGGATGGCGAGGTAGGCCCGATCAGCCAGCGAAATCGGCGCAGTCATCGGTCCGGGGGACGACGGAGTATCGGGGATCGACGCGGCAGTCACGAGCTCATCATAGGACTGACACCCCAGAGGGTTGACGGAAGCATCCAAGTGAAATACCTTCGTGACCATCTTAATATACCAGTTGTGCATCTGCCACCCCGGTGAGGGGAGGACACCATGACCATCAGCGTCTTCGACCTGTTCAAGGTCGGTATCGGGCCGTCGAGCTCACACACCGTCGGACCGATGCGCGCCGCCCATTCCTTCGTCACGCACCTCGCGGAGAAGGGCCTGTCGGCCGACGTCGCGCGGGTCCGGTGCGAGCTGTTCGGCTCGCTCGGCGCGACCGGGCACGGGCACGGCAGCGTCAAGGCCGTCGTGCTCGGGCTGCAGGGCGAGCAACCTGATCTCGTCGATCCGGTCGCGGCCCAGGCACTGGTCGACCGGGTCCGGGACGAGGGAAAGCTGCACCTCGGCGGCCTCGCCGCGTCCCCCATCGTGTTCGCGCTGGACGACGACGTCGTACTGCACCGCAACCGGACGCTGGACTTCCACAGCAACGGCATGGTGTTCACCGCGTTCGATCCCCTAGGTGGTCAGATCGACCGTCGCGAGTACTACTCCGTCGGCGGCGGATTCGTGCTTGACCAGGATTCGGCGGGCAACCCGGCGATCGTCGCGGACCCGACCCCGGTCCGCTACCGGTTCGGCACCGGTGACGAGCTGCTGGAGCTCACACGGGAGACCGGGCTCCGGATCAGCGAGCTGATGCTGGCCAACGAGCTGTCCTGGCGCACCGAGGAGCAGGTCCGTGCCGGGCTGCTGCACATCTGGTCGGTCATGCAGGACTGCGTGCAACGCGGCCTGCGCACCGGCGGAGTGCTGCCCGGCGGACTCAAGGTCCGTCGCCGCGCGGCGTCCCTGTACGAGCAGCTGCAGTCCGGCACGGATGACACCGATGCGCTGCGCGCCATGGAATGGGTGACCGTCTACGCGCTCGCGGTCAACGAGGAGAACGCCTCCGGTGGCCGCGTCGTCACCGCACCCACCAACGGTGCCGCCGGCATCATCCCGGCGGTTCTGCACTACTACCGGCAGTTCATCGGCACGTTCAGTGACGACGGGATCGTCGACTTCCTGCTGACCGCCGGCGCGATCGGGCTGCTGTTCAAGGAGAACGCGTCGATCTCCGGCGCCGAGGTCGGCTGTCAGGGCGAGGTCGGTTCGGCCTGTTCGATGGCCGCGGCCGGGCTCGCCGAGGTCATCGGCGGCACCCCGGAGCAGGTGGAGAACGCGGCCGAGATCGGCATCGAGCACAACCTGGGGCTGACCTGCGACCCGGTCGGCGGGCTGGTGCAGATCCCGTGCATCGAGCGCAACGCCGTCGGGTCCATCAAGGCCATCACCGCCGCACGGATGGCGGTGCGCGGCGACGGACGGCACCACGTGACCCTGGACAAGGCCATCAAGACGATGCGCGAGACCGGGGCGGACATGAAGGACAAGTACAAGGAGACCGCCCGAGGCGGGCTCGCGCTCAACATCGTCGAATGCTGAAAGGTTCATCGTGGCCCACCCACTGACCCTGACCCTGAACTGCCCGCAGCGCCCCGGCATCGTGCGTGCGATCAGCACATTCCTGTTCGAGCAGGGTTGCGACATCGTCGAGCACCAGCAGTTCGACGACGCGCAGAGCGGCAGCCTGTTCCTGCGCACCTCGTTCGTCTCGGCCGGCACCGACCTGGCGAGCGACGTCTCGCGGCTGACCGACGCGTTCGCCGAGGTCGCCGAGCGGTTCGACATGACCTACAACGTGACCGGCGACCGGGGCCAGCGCGTCCTGGTCATGGTGTCCAAGCTCGGGCACTGCCTCAACGACCTGATCTTCCGGTGGCGCGCGGGCAGCCTCGGCGCCGAGCTGGTGGCCGTCGTGTCCAACCACGAGGACCTGCGGCCGATGGCCGAGGCCGCCGGGCTGCCGTTCCACCACGTCCCGGTCACCCCGGCCGGTAAGCCGGAGGCCGAGGCGAAGCTCCTGGAACTGGTCGGACACTACGACGTCGACCTGGTCGTGCTCGCTCGCTACATGCAGGTGCTGTCGGACACGCTGTGCACCGCGTTGCACGGCCGGGCGATCAACATCCACCACTCGTTCCTGCCCGGTTTCAAGGGCGCCAAGCCCTACCATCAGGCGTTCGACCGGGGCGTGAAGCTCGTCGGCGCGACCGCGCACTACGTCACGCCGGACCTGGACGAGGGCCCGATCATCGAGCAGGAGGTCATCCGCATCGACCACACCTACGACCCCCGCAGCCTGGCGACGGTGGGCAGGGACGCGGAGGCGCTGGCCCTGTCAAGAGCGGTCCGCTGGCACTGCGAGAGCAGAGTCCTCCTGAACGGCCGAGGCACGGTCGTCTTCCGCTGACCACGCCGTCCGAATGTCACGAATGTGGCTTTAGGGACGTTGAACGTCCCTAAAGCCACATTCGTGCCTCGGCGGCGGTGGTGTTGGCGGTGTGAGCGGTAGGTAGGGGCTGGGGAACGGTGGTTGGCGTAGCCGCGGCTGCGGCGGCGTGCAGAGCTGGGATTATGCAGCGGTGAGCATTGGTACGGGCTGGGCACGGTTCGACGATCTGCGTGCCGGGACGGCGTTGCTGTTCCCGGCCGCGGACCGGATCGTGGTCGCCTCGCGAACCGATGAGGTGGCGGAGGCACTCGCCGAGGTCGAGCGGGCCACCGACGCGGGGCGGTGGGCGTTCGGCTACGTCGCCTACGAGGCCGCGGCCGGTCTCGACCCGGACCTGCTCACGCACGACGCCGAGGCGGACGGCATGCCGCTGGTGTGGTTCGGCATCGGCGACGCGCCGAGCCCGGCCGCGCCGCTGGTCCCGGGGCCGTCCGACTACCGGGTCGGCTGGCGGCCGGGGTGGACGCCGGAGGGATACCTGGGTGATGTCCGGCGGGTGCACGAGCGGATCGCCGCTGGCGACACCTACCAGTGCAACCTGAGCGTCCGGATGCGTGGCGAGGTCCGGGGCGATCCCTCGGACCTGTACCGCGACCTGGCGTTGAACCAGCGTGGCTCCTACAACTCCTACCTCGACCTCGGGCGGCACGTCGTCGCGAGTGCCAGCCCTGAGCTGTTCTTCCAGCGTCGCGGTGACGAGTTGCTGCTGCGTCCGATGAAGGGCACCTCGCGGCGCGGCCGGTACCTGCGGGAGGACCACGATCGGGCGATCCGGTTGCGGTCCGACGAGAAGGAACGCGCCGAGAACATCATGATCGTCGACCTGATGCGCAACGACGCGGCGCGGGTCGCCACGACCGGCAGCGTCCGGGTCCCCGCGCTGTGCACCGTCGAGCGCTACGAGACGGTGCTGACGATGACCTCGGACGTCACCGCGCGGCTGCGGCCCGGAGTCGGGCTCGTCGAGCTGTTCCGCGCGCTGTTCCCGTGCGGATCGGTGACCGGGGTGCCGAAGCCACGCACGATGGAGATCATCCGTGAGCTGGAGGACGGCCCGCGCGGCGTGTACTGCGGTGCGATCGGCTGGGTCGGGCCGCCCGGCGAGCCGGTGAGCGCCCGGTTCAGCGTCGGGATTCGGACCGTGGCGATCGACCGGACCGCCGGCACCGCCGTGTACGGCACGGGCGGTGGCATCACCTGGAGCTCCGATCCCGACGCCGAGCACGCCGAGCTGCACGCGAAGGCCGCCGTGCTGCGCGCGCCGGAGCCGGAGTTCGAGCTGGTCGAGACGATGCGTCACGACCCCGTCCACGGCTTGGTGAACGGGGACGCGCACCTGCGGCGGCTCGCCGACTCGGCCGAGTACCTCGGTTTCCGGTTCGACGAGGCCGAGGCGATCGAGCTGCTGGACTCGCACCTGGCCGGGTGCGGGGCGGCCGTCGTCCGGCTGACCTGCACCCGCGCCGGTTCACTGCTCGTGAGTGTTTCGGGCGCCTATAGGCGCCCAGACCACTCACGAGTAGTGGTGGACGACGAGCCGGTCGACTCGGCCAGTCGCTGGCGCTACCACCGGACGACGTTGCGCGAATCGGACGGCCGGCGTCGCGCACAGCGGCTGGGTGTCGAGGACGTCGTCCTGGTCAACGAACGTGGTGAGCTGACCGAGCTCACCGGTGCCACGCTCGCCGTCGAGCTCGACGGCCGCTGGTGCACCCCGCCGATCTCGTCCGGCTGCCTTCCGGGTGTCGAACGGGCCCGGCTGCTCGCGCAAAGAATGGTGCACGAACAGGTGCTTCGTCCGGTCGATCTTGCGCGTGCACAGCGAATTCGCGCGATCAGCTCGGCCCAGGGCTGGCGCGCTCTGCAGGTAACCACTAGGACCCAAGTCAGCAGCCGAATCAGCACAGTCGCCTGACCTATCCAATGGAGGAGATCACTGTGGCGCAGGAAGTTCGCGCGGTCGTCGCGCACGCCAAGGGCAAGCCGGTATCGGTGGAGACGATCACCGTGCCGGACCCGGGGCCGGGCGAGGCCGTGGTCAAGGTGCAGGCCTGCGGGGTCTGCCACACCGATCTGCACTACCGCGAGGGTGGGATCAACGACGAGTTCCCGTTCCTGCTCGGGCACGAAGCGGCCGGGATCGTCGAGTCCGTCGGCGACGGGGTCACCGACGTCGAGCCGGGCGACTTCGTCGTGCTCAACTGGCGTGCGGTGTGCGGTACGTGTCGGGCGTGTAAGCGCGGCACCCCGCAGTACTGCTTCTCCACGTTCAACGCCGAGCAGCCGATGACCCTGGCCTCGGGTCAGGCGCTGTCCCCGGCGCTGGGTATCGGGGCGTTCGCCGAGAAGACCCTGGTCGCGGCCGGTCAGTGCACCAAGGTCAACCCGGCCGTCAAGCCCGAGGTCGCCGGCCTGCTCGGCTGTGGCGTGATGGCCGGGATCGGCGCGGCGATCAACACCGGCGGCGTGGGCCGCGGTGACTCGATCGCGGTGATCGGCTGCGGCGGTGTCGGCAACGCCGCGATCGCCGGAGCCAAGCTCGCCGGCGCGACGACGATCATCGCCGTCGACGTCGACGACCGGAAACTCGCCCTGGCACGTGAGTTCGGCGCCAACCACACCGTCAACTCCAAGCAGACCGACGCGGTCGAGGCGATCCAGGAACTGACCGACGGCAACGGCGCGAACGTCGTCGTCGACGCGGTCGGCCGCCCGGAGACCTTCAAGCAGGCCTTCTACGCCCGCGACCTGGCCGGCACCGCCGTCCTGGTCGGCGTCCCGACCCCGGACATGACCCTCGAGCTGCCGCTCATCGACGTGTTCGGCCGGGGCGGCGCGACGAAGTCGTCCTGGTACGGCGACTGCCTGCCCAGCCGCGACTTCCCCATGCTGGTCGACCTGCACCTGCAGGGCCGGCTGCCGCTGGAGAAGTTCGTCACCGAGACCATCGGCCTCGACGACGTCGAAGAGGCGTTCCACCGTATGGAACGCGGCCAGGTCCTGCGTTCGGTGGTGCTGTTCTGATGGGTGTCGAGCATCTGGTCACCTCCGGCACGTTCTCGTTGGACGGCGGTACCTGGGACGTCGACAACAACGTCTGGATCGTCGGCAACGACTCCGAGGTACTGGTCATCGACGCGGCGCACTCCGCCGACAAGATCGCCTCCGCCATCGGGGACCGCCGGGTCGTGGCCGTGGTCTGCACCCACGCCCACGACGACCACGTCAACCAGGCACCCGCGCTGGCCGACCGGTTCAACGCACCGATCCTGCTCAACCCGGCCGAAGCGCCGCTGTGGGACATGACCTGGCCCGACCGCACACCCGACGGTGAGCTCACCGACGGGCAGGTCCTCAGCGCCGGCGGGGTCGAGCTGCGGGTCATCCACACACCGGGGCACTCCCCCGGATCGTCGTGCCTGTACGCGCCCGAGCTGGGTGTGCTGTTCTCCGGCGACACCCTGTTCAACGGCGGCCCCGGCGCGACCGGCCGGTCCTACTCCTCGTTCGACACCATCGTCGAATCGATCAAGGACAAGCTGTTCCCGCTGCCCGACGACACCGAAGTCCGCACCGGCCACGGCGACTCCACCCGCATCGGAGCCGAGTCCCCCCACCTGCAGGAATGGCTCACCCGAGGCAACTGACCTCGTGAGTGTTGAGTGTGGCTATAGCCACACTCAACACTCACGAGTCTGTTTGTCAGTGGCGCGGGGTCACGGGGGTCCCCCGGGCTCCGGGCCGATGTAGCCGGGCCTGGACGTGTCGTCCATACCGACCTCGTAGGAGATGTTCGGCGCGATCTTGTTGGCGATGACCTTGCCGAACGTCGAGCCGATGTCGAACGCGAACGCCTTGTCCAGGTCACCCCGGATGTCGTTGAGCACGATGCTCACCCGTTGCGCGTCCTCGAGCATGACCGCCTGCGACGCGCCCGCCTCGCAGAAGTTGCGGCTGAACACGATGTCGCTGGTGTGGCCGATGCCGTCACCCTCGCCGTCGTTCGGCCCCTCCACGATCAGGCACTGGTTGTCGGTCTTCTCGCAGCGGTTGTTGTCGATGATCACCCGCTGGCTCGGCGCGGTGTCACTGGAGAAGGTCTGCATGCAGTCCGCGTGCGCCTCTTCGGTGTTCGTGATCCTCGAGATGGTGTTCTTGTAGATCTTCATGTCGTCACCGAAGAACCGCACGCCGTCGTAGTCCTCCCCGACGGGGTGGGTGACGGTGTTGTTGCGCAGCGTGAGGTGGTTGCCCAGCACGTCCATGCCGGGCGCCGACTCGGCGAAGTTGAAGTTCTCCACCGTCACGTTGTTGGCGTCCAGCGTGATGCCTGCCTGCGTGCCGCGGCCGTCGCCGGTGATCGTGATCGGCACCTGGACCGCGCCGGTCCGCTCGACCACGATCCGATCCTTCGAGCTGCCGAACACACAGAACCGGTCCCCCGGCTTCGCGGCGTCCACCGCTGCCTGGATCGTGGCGGGCGTGACCTTCTTGGCGCAGTGACCGGGCACCGGGATCGGGCGGGTCGCGCCCTCGCCCCGGTGCACGAAGTCCAGCGCCATGCCGAGCTCACGGTCCAGGTTCAGGTCCACCGCGGGGCCATCGAGATCGATGTTGATGCCCGGGCCGACGGGTAGTAAAGGGTCCGCCGAGGCGGTCGGCACGAGAAACCTCGGGCCGCCGATCCCGACGAAGGCAAGAATCGCCGCCGCCGCGATCACGGCGGAGACCTTGACGGTCCTGTTCAAGGCGCGGTTCGTCCTTCCCTCAGAAGCCAATCAGAAGACTGGACAGCCAGGGTTCGGCCTCAAATACGCCTCATTCGCCCCAGCAACACCAGGCGGCGAACTATAAAGGACACTCTTACCCTCTGTGTTACGGGGGTCACGTTACGCAACAACGTCTTCAGCTCTTGCGCATCTCGCGGCACGGCGTAGCTTGTTTTGTAACGCTGTTACGGAACAGGGAGCCGACATGCCCAACAAGTTCTTGGAAGACGCGTTCGCCCCGGTGCGCGAGGAGCTGACCCTGACCGATCTGCAGGTCAGCGGCACCATCCCGGACTACCTCGACGGGCGGTTCCTTCGCAACGGGCCGAACCCGGTCGCCGAGGTCGACCCGGAGACCTACAACTGGTTCATGGGCAACGGCATGGTCCATGGCGTGCGGTTACGCGACGGCCGTGCCGAGTGGTACCGGAACCGATGGATTCGCAGCCCGGAGGCGGCCAAGGCACTCGGTGAGACCATCCCGACCGCTCGTCGACCGGCTCCGTTCCCTGAGCCCGGGGCGAACACCAGCGTCATCCAGCACGCGGGGCGCACTCTCGCGCTGATCGAGGGCGGTGCCGTCAACTACGAGCTCACCGACGAGTTGGACACCGTCGGCTACTGCGACTTCGACGGGACGCTGCCCGGCGGCTACACCGCACACCCGCATCGCGATCCGGCCACCGGGGAGCTGCATGCCGTGTCGTACTTCATCGGTCGCGGCAACACCGTGCAGTACTCGGTCATCGGCGCCGACGGCCGCGCGCGCCGCACGGTCGACATCGAGGTCGCGGGCAGTCCGATGATGCACGACCTCGCGCTCACCGAGAAGTACGTCGTGTTCTACGACCTCCCGGTGACCTTCGACGCCAGGGAAGCAGTCCAGGTCGCGGTACCTCGGCCACTGCGGACACCGGCCCGGCTGGTGTTGTCCGCGCTGATCGGCCGGGTCCGCATACCCGATCCGATGACCGCGCTGCTCGGACGCGGGTTCCCGGCGAACGGGCCCTACCCGTACTCGTGGAACCCGGACTACCGGGCGCGGGTCGGGGTGATGCCCCGCGACGGGGCCAGCGCTGACGTGCGCTGGTTCGACGTCGACCCGTGCTACGTGTTCCACACGATGAACGCCTACGACGAGGGCGACACGATCGTGCTGGACGTGGTGCGCCACCCGGAGATGATCCCGGCGGATCACGCGGGTCAGGACCGGCCGCAGCTGCCGACCCTGGACCGCTGGACGATCGACCTCACCGCGGGGAAGGTCCGGGAGTCCCGGACCGACGACCATCCGCAGGAGTTCCCCAGGATCGACGAGCGCCTGGCCGGGCGGCGCCACCGGTACGGCTACGGGATCATCGCCGGGTTCGGGTTCGGCACCGAGACCAGTGGCGCTCTGCTGAAACACGACCTGGTCGCGGGTGGGACCCTCTCGCGGCGGTTCGGGCGGCAGCACAGCCTCAGCGAGTTCGTGTTCGTGCCGGACAGCACGAGGACCGGCGAGGATCACGGTGTACTGATGGGTCTGGTGTCCGACCTGAGTACGAACACGGCCGATCTGACGATCGTCGATGCGCAGACCCTGGACACCGTGGCCACGATCCACATCCCGGCCCGCGTCCCTCAGGGCATCCACGGCCACTGGGCCCCGACCGCCGGCTAAGTGCAGCTCGCACAGAGGTTCTCTACGTCGCACAGAGGCTCTGGCTTCTGTGCGGCGTGCACTCGGTCTGTGCGAGCTGGGTCCGGTCTGCGAGGTGTCTCAGTGCGCGCGGTAGGCGACGGTGTCGATCAGCGCTCTGAGTGTTTCGTCGGCGGGGGCTTGCAGTCTCAGCTCGGTCAGGGCTTGGTGGGCGGCGTCGGCGCCCGCGGTGATGCGGTGTTCTATCGCGGCGGCCGCGCCGGTGTCGATCATGAGCGTGCGGATCCGTTCGATGCCCGGCTCGGCCAGATCCTCGGCGTCCAGGAGGCGCAGGATCTCGGTGCGGTGCGCGGGGGTGGCGCGGTCCAGGGTGAGGGCCAGCAGCATCGTGGGTTTGCCGGTGCGGATGTCGTCGGCGTCCGACTTGCCGGTGATGTCCGGCTCACCGAAGGCACCGAGCAGGTCGTCACGCAGCTGGAACGCCTCACCCAGCGGCAGCGCGTACCGGGAGTAGACGCGGAGCAGCTCGGCGTCGGCGCCGGCCAGGACCGCGCCGAGGTGCAGCGGCCGTTCGATGGTGTATTTCGCCGTCTTGTACCGGATGATGCGCGCGGCCCGCTCCACCGATAATCCCCGGGCGCCCTGCTCTGCCACGTCGAGACACTGCCCGGCGATCAGCTCGGTGAATGCCGTGGACATCAGCCGACGGGCCGCCTGCCGCCGCCCGGCGGGAAGGTCACATTCGTCGAGGAGGTCGTGGAACCAGCCCAGGCACAGATCACCGAGCAATAACGCGATCGCGGTGCCGTAGTCCTCGGCGTTGCCGTGCATACCGGCGCGCACGTGAAAGTCCGAATGCTGACGATGCACCGAAGGAGCACCTCTGCGTTGATCACTTCGGTCGATGATGTCGTCGTGGATCAGGGCGAAAGTGTGCAGGAGTTCCAGGGCCGCACCCGCGGGGATGATTCGGTCGTCGTCGGCCCCGCCCGCGCCGCGCCAGCCCCAGTAACAGAAAGCGGGTCGGAGTCGCTTGCCTCCGTCCAGGAACGTTGTGACGCTCTCGATCAGTGCCTGACCGGTCGGCACGACGTCGATGAATCGGGCGCCTCGGTCCGCCACGAAGGCCGACAGGACGCGGTCGGTCCGTTCCCGTACCCGTTCGACGTCCAGCGGGTGGGTCCGCAGGAGGGCCGTCATCGCCGCGCCTGCCCGCCCGGCGACCTCGGCAGCGCGAAGTGCACGTCCTCCACCGATGTGCGATCGATCTGGACGTCGCCGAACCCCAGTCCGGCGAGCCTGCGCACGAGGTCTTCGACCAGCGACTCCGGTGCGCTGGCCCCCGCGCTGACCCCGACGACCGTCGCTCCGGCGAGCACGGCCGGGTCGAACGAAGCCGGGTCGGGGACCAGGTGCGCATCGGCCCCGGCTGCTCTGGCCACCTCGACCATGCGCATCGAGTTGCTCGAGTTCTCCGCGCCGACGACCAGGACGACCTCGCAGCGCGCGGCGAGGGACTTCACGCCGACCTGCCGGTTCTGGCTGGCGTAACAGATGTCGTCCCCGACCGGACCGCGTGCCTCGGGATACCGTGCGCGCACCGCCTCGATGATCTCGGCCGTGTCGTCGAACGAGAGGGTGGTCTGGGTCAGATAGGCGATCGAAGCGCCCGGGACGTCCAGCCGTGCGACGTCCTCCACGGTTTCCACCAGTGTGGTGCGTTCCGGGGCCTCGCCGAGCGTGCCCTCGACCTCGTCGTGGCCGGCGTGGCCGATCAGCAGGATGTGGCGACCCTCGGCCGCGAACCGGCGTGCCTCCTGGTGGACCTTGGCGACCAGCGGGCAGGTGGCGTCGATCATCGTCAGTCCTCGGGCGCGGACGCCGTCTCGCACCATCGGCGAGGCGCCGTGTGCCGAGATGACACAGACCGCACCGTCCGGGATGTCGTCCGTCGAGTCCACGAAGCGTGCACCGCGCGCCTCCAGGCTGTCCACCACGTGCTGGTTGTGCACGATCTGCTTGCGGACGTAGACCGGCTCGGCGTGGGTCTCCAGGGCGCGCTCGACGATGCGGATGGCCCGCTCGACCCCGGAGCAGAAACCGCGGGGCTCGGCGAGCACCACAGTTCCGCTTTCTTCGAGTTCGACTGAACTTTCAACGATCTCCGCGTGCATCACGCACTCCAGCAAATGGTGATCAATATTCCTCCGGCGTGGCCGCGCAGAGCGAGCGCACGCTATTTCAGGGCCCGCGATAGGTGCAAGCCAGATCCAGTCGAGCTACGGGTATCACTGAGAATCATGCTCCTTATCTCAGCAACGCGGGGCGCGTCACGTCGTGTTTACCACCTGATACTCGTCACAGAAGCTAGTTCAGGCTACTCTTCCAGCCTTAACCTGGCTTTAGGTCGCCACCGTAGGCCTGCCTGGACCGAATCCGAAAACGAAAGGTTGGCTTGTGGAGCTCGTCATTCCGGATCAGTTGGAACAGATTTCCACGCCGGTCAGCCCTTTCGGTGATCACGCGGATTCCGAAGCGTTGCGGTGGGCGAAACAACTGGGGTTGCTCCGAACGGCCGATATCGAGCACCGGTTGGCCAGGACCCGGCCGGGCGCGCTGGCGGCACACTGCTACCCGCACGCCGGGCCCGAGGACCTGTGCCTGCTCGCCGAGTGGATGAGCTGGCTGTTCGTGCTGGACGACCAGGGCGACGAGGGGCTCCACGGGCGGCGGCCGGAACTGTTCTCCGACGCGCTGGCGAACCTCGACCTGGACACTCCCGGCAACTCCGACGACCCCCTGCGCGCCGGGCTCTCCGACCTCGCGCAGCGCGCTGAGCAGCGGATGTCACCGTCGTGGCGGCGCCGGTTCCGCCGGCACCTCGCCGACTACTTCACCGCGAACGTCTGGCAGGCCGGGCATCGCCGGCTGGACGAGGTCCCGGACCTGGAGGTGTTCGCGCGGATGCGGCGCGACGCGGGCGCGGTCATGCCCTCGTTCGACCTCATCGAGTACACAGAGTCGGCCGCGCTGCCCGCCGACGTCTACTACAGCCGCACCTACCAGCGGCTCCTGGTCACCTCGGCGGACGTCGTGTGCTGGACCAACGACCTGATGAGCCTGGAGAAGGAGCTCGCGCACGGCGACAACCAGAACCTGGTGCTCGTGCTGCACCACGAGCGGGGCATCCCGCTGCAGGACGCGGCGCACGAGGTGACCGTGCGCACGCAGCGGCAGCTGGAACGGTTCCTCGCGGCGGAGCGGGAGCTGCCGACGGTGTGCGACCGGCTGAAGGTCGGCGACGAGGTGCGGGCCACCGCCGACGCATGCGCCGCGATGTTGAAGGCCTGGATGGTCGGCCACGTCGCGTGGGGCCGGGGCACCGCGCGCTACCTGGAGGTACCGGTGAGCGCCGGGGTCTGCTCGTGACCGCGCGGGTGATCGTCGTCGGCGGCGGGATCGCCGGGCTGAGCGCCGCGTACCGGCTGCGCGAGGCCGGCGCCGAGGTGACCGTCCTGGAGCGCGCGAACCGGGTCGGCGGTCGGATGCACACGATCGAACGCGACGGCTACCGGATCGACGCGGCGGCCAGCGTGCTGCCCACGACCTACCGCAACACGCTGCGGCTGATCGCCGACGCGGGTCTCGGCGGGATGGTCCAGCCGACCAGCGACGTCATGGGGATCGCCGGAGCTCGGCACGTGCACCGGTTGCACAGTCGCAGGCGTACCGGGCTGCTGACCACCGGGCTGCTCGGCGCCCGGTCCAAGCTGTCGCTGGCCGGGGTGCTGCGCGATCTGTACCGGCACCGTCGGGTGCTGGAGACACCCGGCGCGGCGGGTATCCGGGAGCTGGACGTCGAGTCGATCGTCGACTACGGCCGCCGGCACCTGACCGCCGAGGCGCTCGACTACTTCGTGCAGCCGCTGACCGGGGACTTCTACCTGACGCCGCCGGACCAGCTGTCCGTGGTCAACCTGTTCCTGCTGCTGCGCACGATGATCGGCGCCGGGTTCGTCAACTCGGCCGAGGGCATCCGGTTCCTGCCGGAGGGTCTCGCCCGGCAGCTGGACGTGGAGCTGTCGGCCACCGTCACCGAGGTCCTCGAGACCGCCGGCGGGGTGCAGGTGACCTGGGAGCGGGCCGGGGAGCCGGAGCGGGTCGTCGACGCCGACGCGGTGGTCGTGGCGGTGCCGGCGGTACACGTCCCGTCGATGCTGCCCCGGCTGGACACGGCGAGCCGCGACTACCTGAAGAACGTGCCGTACGCGCGGAGCCTGGTCGTGACGCTCGCGCTGCGCAGTGCACCGGACGAGTCGGCGATGTGGCTGACCGTGCCGGACCGCACGCATCCGGACGTCAACGTGATGATCCTGGACCACAACAAAGCGCCCGGCCGGGTGCCGCCCGGTGCCGGGCTGGTGACCGTGTACTGGCACCGCGAGTGGGCGTCGCGGCACTGGGATCTGCACGACGACCAGGTGCTGGCCAAGGCCATCGCCGGTGCGGCGGAGGTGTTGCCGGAGATCGAGAACCAGGTTGTGGCCGGGTACGTGTGGCGGTGGGATCCGTGCACGGTGGCCCGCCCGGTCGGCGGTTACCGCGCTCTGGCCGACTTCACCGCCGGTCTCGACCCGGGCTCGCGCATCCAGCTCGCCGGGGACTACCTGCGGCTGACCACGGTCGAGGACAGCCTCACCTCCGGCGGCGAGGCCGCCGCGCGGGTGATCGAGCAGCTGGGCGTACGTCGATGACGGGGGACGCCCAGGTGCTCGTGAGTGTTGAGTGTGGCTATAGCCACACTCAACACTCACGAGGTTCGTGGTGACCGCGGCGGTGGCCCGGGCGGTGATCGGGACCGTTCCGGGGCGGCGGCCGCTGGTCGGGCACGCGCTGGCGATGACCAGGGACGCGTACGCGGTGATGGACTCGGCCCGGGTCTGCGGCGACATCGCGGTGCTGTGGCTGGGGCCGAAACCGGCGTACGTGATCAGCCACCCGGGGCTGATCCGGCAGCTACTGACCGACGAGGACTCCCGGCTGGACAAGGGCCCGCTGTACGAGAACCTGGCGCAGCTCATCGGGGTCAGCATCGGCACGATGATCGGGCGCGAGCACCGCGCGCGGCGCCGTCTGGTCAGCCCGGCCTACCAGCCGAACCCGTCGGTCATGGCGGACTGCGCGGCCGAGCTGGTCGAGTCCTGGGAGCCGGGTCGGCGCTACGACATGGTCGGGCAGATGCGCCGCTACTCGTTCATGGTGATGGCGCGGACCCTGTTCACCGACGCGGTCTCCCGGGCGGACGAGGCCGAGTTCGTCGAGCTGCTGCCGGTCGCGCTGGCCGGCATCGCCAGGTACATGGCCGATCCGACCGGGCTGCTCAAACGCCTCCCGACGCGGGCGAACCGGCAGGTCAACGACGCGCTGGGCCGGTTGAAACGGATCACCGAGAACGCCGTCGACGCCTACCGTGCTGGGCACGGCGGCGCGGGCGGCATCGTCGCGGCGCTGGTGGATGCACGGGACCCGAAGACCGGGCGGCCGCTGCGCACCGAGGAGATCCGCAACGAGGCGATGGTCCTGATGTCCGCCGGATCCGAGACCGTCGCGGGGGTGCTGAGCAACGCGTGCGCGCTGCTGGCGCACGATCCGGAGCTGGCGGCACGGTTGCGCGCCGAGGCGGACCAGGGGGCCGAGCTGGACCTGACCCGGCGCGTGGTCAGTGAGATTCTGCGGCTCTGGCCGCCGGGGGCGTTGATGTCGCGGCGCGCGGTCGTCGATCTCGACCTCGGCGGGCACCGCATCCCGGCCGGCGCGGCGCTGTTCTTCTGCCCGTACCTGCTGCACCGCCGACCCGAGCTGTACCCGGAGCCGGACCGGTTCGACCCCGACCGCTGGCTTCCCGGGGCTTCGCGCCCGCTCGGCGCGTTCATGCCGTTCGGCGCCGGTCCGCACATCTGCGTCGGGGAGACGATCGCCTGGCAGGAGGCCCTGATCGCGGTCTCCACGATGGCCAGGACGTGCACCTTCTCCCCCGCGTCCGACCACACCCCGCGCCCGGTTCTGGCGCCCACCCTCGGCCTGGACTCGGTCCCGGTCACCGTCCACCGGAGAACATCGTGACCTCACCTTCTCGAACCCCCGTGAGTGATTTGGGCTGTCCTGGCAGCCCAACTCACTCACGGGAGTCGGATGCGCTGGTGGCCAGGGCCGCCGCGTTGGTGCCCGAGCTGGACAAGCGCGCGGACACCGCCCGTGAGCTGGGGCGGCTGACCGACGAGTCCGTCGCGTTGATCCGCGAGGCCGGGCTGGTGACGTCGCTGGCGCCCGGCGGTGCGCGGGCGCCGTTGGGGACGTTCGTGCGGGTCCTGGAGGAGCTGGCGCGCGGCTGCGGGTCGACGTCCTGGGTCTGCGGGATCTACGCGGCGTCGCTGTACATGCTGAGCTCGTTCGACGACGAGGCGCAGGACGAGGTGTACTCGACGTCGGCGACGCCGACGGTGCTGGCGGCCTTCCAACCGGACGGGATGGCCGCGCCGGTCGACGGCGGGTACCGGCTGAGCGGGACCTGGCGGTTCTGCTCCGGCCAGCACCACGCCGACTGGGCGTTGCTGTCCTCGATCTCCCCCACCGTCGGTCCCGCGCAGTTCCTTGTTCCCCGCGCCGACTGGATGAGCGCCGAGGACTGGCAGGTCAACGGCCTGTCCGGGACCGGGTCGGCGTCACTGTCGGTGCGCGAGGCGTTTGTCCCCTCGCACCGGGTGCTGCCGGTCGGGGCGCCGTCGCGCTCAGCCTTGCTGGCGGACGACCCGTACTTCGCGATGCCGTTCATCCCGCTGTTCGTGACCGGTGCGATCGGCACGCCCCTGGGTTTGGGGCGCGCTGCGCTGGAGCAGTTCACCTCACGGGTCACCCGGCGCGGCATCACCTACACCGCCTACGAGCGACAGGCCGAGGCAGCGGTGACCCACCTGGCGATGGACGCCGCGACGATGAAGCTGGACCAGGCGCGGTTCCACGCAGAGCGGGCCGTCGCAACCGTCGCCGAGGTGAGCGCGGACCCCGGTGACGTGGCGGCGCGGGTGCGGTGCCGGGCGGACGCCGCATGGGCGACCCGGTTGTGCCGCGAGGTGGTGCGGACCGTCGCCGACGGCAGCGGCGCGTCCGCGCTGCGCCGGACCGACCCGTTGTCGCGGGTGAGCGCCGACATCGAGGCGCTGTCGGTGCACTCGTTCCTGCTGCACAGCACCAACGCGGAGCTGCACGGACGGGTGCTGTGCGGCATGGACCCTGGAGTGCCGTTCCTGTGATCACGCTGCCCACCGACCTGCGCGACATCGCGCTACGCCCCGGCGACGACGGATTCGCCGACGCCCGGGAGATCTTCAACAGCCGGACCAGCGAGAACACGCCCTCGGTCATCCTGGGGGCGCGCGACGCCTCGGACGTCCTGGCCGTCGCCCGGCACGCGGGCGAGACCAGCACTCCGCTGGCGGTGCGCGCCGGCGGGCACGGTGTCGACGGGACCGCGATGCCGGACGGCGCGCTGGTCGCGGACCTGAGCGGGCTCACCTCGATCGACGTCGACCCGTCGACCGGGGTGGTCCGGCTGGGCGCGGGCGTGCTGCTGCGCGACATGGACGCGGCGTTGATCGCGCACGGCCTGGTGGTGCCGTCCGGGACGGTCAGCACGACCGGGATCGCCGGGCTGACCCTGGGTGGCGGGATCGGGTACCTGATGCGGCGCTACGGCGCGACGGTCGACAACCTGCTGTCCTGCTCGGTGGTGACGCTCGACGGGCGGTTGGTCACGGCGAGCGAGCGGGAGAACCCGGACCTGTTCTGGGCGTTGCGCGGTGGCGGTGGGAACTTCGGGGTGGTGACCGAGTTCGAGTTCCGGGCGCGGCCTCTCGCGCGCGAGGTCGCGGCGGGGTTCCTGCTGTTTCCGCTGGATCAGGCCCCTGAGGTGTTGGCCGGGCTGCGCGAGTACCTGCCTCGGGCGCCGCGTGAGCTGGCGGTGGTCGCGGCGCTCACCCAGTGCCCGCCATTGCCGCCGGTGCCGCCGGAGTTCCACGGGCGGCCGGTGCTGATGCCGATCGTCGTGCACAGCGGGGATCCGTCGTCGGTCCCGTCGGTCCTCGACGCGCTGGCCGGGCTGGGTCGTCCGGTCGCCTCGGCGGTCGCGCCGATGCCGTGGACCGAGGCCAACCGCATGCTCGACGTGATCGCCCCGCCGGGGCGCCGCTACTACAGCAAGGGCGGTTACCTGACCGAGCTGGACGACGCGACGATCGACGTCGTGGTCCGCAACACCGCCTCGGCGCCCGCCCCGTCGACGCCGCCGCTGCCCAGCACCGTGCAGAACCTGTGGGCGATGGGCGGCGCGGTGTCCGACGACGTCGCCGAGGACGCGATGGCGTTCTCCCGCGAGGGTGCGAGCTGGCTGTGGGAGTCGGTCACCGAGTGGGACGACGCTCGGGACGACGCCACCTACCGCGGCTGGTTGGACGGGTTGCGCGGGGAGCTGACGCCGCACCTGCGCAGCAACAGCTACGTCAACCTGTCCACCGACCACGGCCCGACCTGGCGCCGAGGCGTGTGGGGAAGTCCGGAAAAGTACCAGCGCCTGGTCACCGCGAAAACCACCTGGGACCCGCACAACCTGCTGCGCTACAACAAGAACATCAAACCCAGGTAGCCGTCACGCGGGTGGGGAGGTCAGGCGCGCAGCGGGGTCAGGGCCGTGGTGAAAGTGAGGAGCTCGTCGGTGAAGCGGGTGAGCCTGGATCGGATGTCCGGGTCGGTCAGGACCAGGGTGCCGTAGTGGTCGGGATGGTAGTCGGCGTCGACCGTGCACAGGGGCGTCGTGGTGGTCACTCCGCGTAGGCCTCGCACGACCGTCCTGAGCTGGTCGACCGCTTGGGTGCTGCGGTTGCGGCCGTGACCGAGCAGCCCGACCGGCTTGTAGCGCAACTGCTCCATGGACAGGTGGTCGAGCAGGTTCTTCAGGACGCCGGAGAACGAGTTGTGGTACAGCGGCGAGGCCAGGACCAGCGCGTTCGCCTCGTCGGCCAGCCCGACGAGGCGGCGGACCTCCGGGTCCGGATGGTCCTGGGGGTTGCGGTGGTACGCGGGGTCCGCCGTCGGTAGCGCCGGGTCGTGCCACAGGTCGACGTGGGCGCCGCGCTCGATCAACGCCTCGGTCACCGTCCGGGTCAGTGCGGCGGTGTAGGACTGGCGGACGCTTCCGGCGATCACCAGGACCCTAGGCATCGAGGTGCGCCTTCAGGAACGCCACCGCCTGCGGCCAGGACGCGTCACGGGCCGCCTGGTCGACGGCCTCGGGGTGACCGTCGAGGTCCATGAACCCGTGGCTCGCGTGCGGGTAGACCTGCACGGTCGTCGGGGCGTCGCGGTTCTCCAGCGCGTCGCGCAGCTCGACGAAGGTGTCGCGGACGGTCAGGTGGTCGTTGCCCGCGTAGATCAGGTGCACCGGGGCGGGGATCGCGGCGGCGGCCTCGACCGCGTCGACCTCCAGGTGCGGTGGCATCGGGCGCACGATCGTCGGGAAGTACGGGACGACCGCGGCGAGGCGATGGTCGCGGGCCGCGTGCAGGAGGTTGAAGCGGCCGCCCATGCAGAACCCGATCGTGCCGATCCGCGTCGCCTTGACGTCCTCGCGCAGGTGATCGACGCAGGTGGTGAGTTCGGCGATCACCGCGGAGTCCTTCAGCGCGGCGGCGCGGCCCCGGATCTGGTGGTGGTCGGTGATCGGCGGCAGGCCGGGGTAGGGGTCCCAGACGAGCGTGGTCAGGCCGGACGCGGCGAGGTCGTCGGCGAGGTCGCGGACCCGCTGGTTCAGGCCGAACGCGAACGGCACGAGCAGCACCGCCCCGCCGGTCCCGGAGGTCGCTCGGGCCAGGTAGCCGGACAGGCCTCGGAAGTCGATGTCGGTCACGGGGTCTCCATCAGGTGGGGGAACTGGTTCGGCGCTGGAAGCGCCAGCCGACGGCGGTGCGGACCACCCGGTCACGCATGACGCCGAGCGCGTGGATCGCGATCGCGCCGTCGTCGGCGACGCGCAGGCGCAGGTTGGTGCAGCTGACCGTCGCCTCGTTCGGGCCGACGGCCTCGATCAGCACGTTCGCGTAGAGGTGCCGGATGCCGGACACGCCCTCGGCCATCGTGCGCAGCTCGTCGCGACCGGTGGAGGTGACGCCGTTCGCCCTGGTGAACGAGCCGTCCTCGGTGAAGCAGTCGGCGCTCACCTCGGACGCGCCTCGGTCGAAGGCCTCGGCGTAGCGGGCGTACAGGGCGTGGATGCTCAGCTGGTCCTCGGCGGTGAGCATCTACCGCGCTCCCCGGATCGTGTCGACGAGCGGGAACGGGTCGTCGGGCTCGGTGTCGCCGCGCCAGGCGACATGCCCGTCCGGGCGGACCAGGACCAGGCGCCGCTCGTACAGCCGCGCCAGTTCCGGCTGGTAGAGCCGGGTCGCGCGCATCGGGACGCCCTGCGCGGCGGCCGCCCCGAGCAGCCGGGGGGCGGGTTCGCCGTCGAAGCACAGCAACCGGAACCCGGTGCCGAACAGGTCCAGCGTCGATCGCCCCTCGCTGATCCACCCGTGCGGCGCCCGGCACCCGACGGCGCTGCTCTGGCGCCACTCCTCCTCGGCCCTCACTCCCGACTCGCCGGGCTCAGACGCCCGACTCGCGCGGGCGGTGAGGGCCGACGCCCCGCGAGTCGGGGGTGTGGGCACACCGAGTCGGGCGGGTGAGCACACGGGCGGGTGTGCTGAGGCGCCCGACTCGGTGTGCTGAGAGCCCCGACTCGCGGGGGTGGGGGGAAGGATCGGGGAGTTCGCGTAGGTGTAGCCGAGCTCCATCTCCGGGGACTCCAGGCCGAACTCCTTGCCCCTGCTGGCCTGGATCCGTGCCGACAGGTCCGCTCTCGCAGCCGCTGCTTCGGGGGTGTCGGCGTCCAGGTCGGGCGGGATGGCCAGGCGGGTGTCGTCGCGGTGCAGGGACTGGGCGTAGGCGATGTTGCGCAGCCCGATGGGACGGCGTTCGGCCGCGTAGGACCGCGCCATCGCGGGCCCGGCCCAGCCCTCGACGAGCGCGGCGAGCTTCCAGCCGAGGTCGACGGCGTCGCCGAGACCGGTGTTCATGCCGAACCCGCCCGCCGGCCACGGCAGGTGCGCGGCGTCGCCGACCAGGAACACCCGGTCGGTGCCGTAGGAGTCGGCGACCACACAGTGCCCGGCCCAGCCGCGGCTGCTGAGCACCTCGAACGGGACGCCGTCGCCCAGCGCGCGGCGACACACCTGTTCGGCGTCGAGGCGGGACAGCTCGTAGTTCTTGTCGTGCCAGACGTTGATGCGCCATTCGTCGGCGCCGTCGACCGAGGTCACGACGCCACGCGCGCGCGGGCCGACCAGCCCGTAGTAGACGGCCTGTCCGACGCGTCGATGCTCGGCGAGTGGTGCACGCACGGTGATCGCCACGTTGCGGGTCTCGGCGAACTGGCCGCTCAGCCCGATGCCGAGCTGTTTGCGGACCTCGCTCTTGCCGCCATCGCATCCGGCCAGGTAGTCGGCCTCCACGACCTCGGTACGGCCCTCGGCGTCGGTCAGCCAGGCACGCACGCCGGTGTCGGTCTGTTCGAACTTCTCGAACCGGGTGCGATAGCGCAGGGTGATCGACGGGCACTCGAAGGCGGTGCCGCGCAGGATCGGGTCGAAGTAGACCTTCGGGCACCACAGCCGCGACTCCGGGCTGTGCGGCGACCGCGCGTCCGATGAACCGTTCGCGGGCCGTTCGAACGCGGCCAGCTCGTGCCCGGCGAAGCTGGTGATGTAGCGGTAGGCGCGCGGCTGGTCCGCCGGGAAGCCGGAATGCCGCACGGCGCCGGCGATGCCCCAGCGGCGCAGATGCTCGACGGTCCGGGTGTTGACCAGGTTCGCCGTGGTGAACTCGACCTCGGGGCCGCTCTGTTCGACGAGCAGCGCCTCGATGCCGCGTCTGCCCAGCTCGATGGCCAGTGACAGCCCGACCGGTCCGCCGCCCACGATCAGTACCGGGACGCGCATCAGAGGACCCGTTCCTCGGCGAGCCGGTCGAGCTCGGCGGCGTCGAGCCCGAGCAGCCCGGTGTAGATCTCGCGGTTGTGCTGGCCTCGCGCCGGGGCGGGCGCGGTGATGGCGGCGGGGGTCTCGCTGAACCGCAGCCAGGGTCGCAGGAACGTCGATGGCCCGCCGCGCGGGTCGTCGACCTCGACGAACGCGCCGCGCTCGACCAGGTGCTCGTCGGTGAGGACCTCCGAGGTGGAGTAGACCGGCGCGGCCGAGATGCCGATGGACAGGAAGACCTTCCACAGCTCGTCGCGCGTGCTCTCCCGTACCCAGGTGGAGACCACGGCCTCCAGTGCGGTGAAGTTCTTCCGCCTGGTCCGCGCGGTCTCGAAGCGTGGGTCCTCCAGTGCCTCCGGGTGGCCCATGGCCAGCGCGAACCGTTCCCACAGGTCGTCGGTGATGTCCGGCAGGTGGAAGGCGATGTGGCCGTCGGCGCACGGCTTGGGCGCGCTGCCGACCGGGCGGCCCTCGAACAGCGTGTGGAAGTTGGCGACCATGAAACCCATGAGCGCCTCCTGCATGGAGATCTCGAGCTTCTGGCCCTGCCCGGTGCGCATCCGGTGCAGCAGCGCGGCGAGGATGCCCAGTGCCATCGACACCCCGGCGGCCTCGTCGCCGATGCCCTGGGGTTTCGTGCCGGGATGGCCCGAGTTGGTCCACGAGCTGTAGGTCCAGCCGCTGCTGGCCATGATCGTCGCGGCGTTCGCCCGCATGTGCGCGTACGGTCCGTCCTCGCCGTAGCCGCGCGAGCAGGCGTACACGAGGTCCGGTTTGATCTTCTTCAGCTCGTCGTAGCCGAGGCCGAGACGGTCGAGGACGCCGATGGAGAAGTTCTCCACGACGACGTCGGACTTCGCGACCAGCTCACGGAACAGCTCCTTTCCTCGTTCGTGCTTGAGGTTGAGCGTGATGCCCTTCTTGTTGACGTTGACGGCGCGGAACTCGTAGCCGTCGTGGTCGGCGTCCGGGCTCATCCACGCGTGCCGGAAGCGGTCACCGGCGCCGTGCTCGATCTTGAGCACCTCGGCGCCGAGGTGGGCGAGCAGCATCGTGGCGAACGGACCGTTGAGCACGTGGGTCAGGTCCAGCACGCGTACGCCGTGCAGTGGTCCGGGCATCAGTTCCCTCCGGTTTCTCGGCAGTGCGGCAGGTTGTCGCGGAAGACGATCTCGACCACGTGCCCGATGCGGGGTTCGCCGTCGACGGCGCAGGTCAGGACGAAGCCCCGGTCGAGTTCGACGCGGGCGATGCGGTACGGCGTCCGGTCGGCGAACGCCGGGTGCTGGGCGCGGTGGACGACGACGCAGGAGCGCAGCACTCCGGTGCCGGGCAGCGGCAGCCATTCATGGGCGCGGGTGTGGCAGTGCGGGCAGAACTCGGCGGGCGCGCGCCACCGTCGGCAGCCGAGGCACCGCTGTCCGACGAGCTCACCCCGGGTGCACGCGTCCCAGAACGGCCCGCTGTCCGCATCCGCCTCAGCTACAGGTCCGCCTGAGCTGAACCCGCAGGTCGGAGGCCGTGAGTGGCGAGTGGTCCCAGAGGACCACTCGCCACTCACGGGGTGCTCCGGAGTAGGAGTGCGCTTTCGCCGCCCTGGCCGCACACCAAGCCGAGGCTCGCGGCTCTGACCTGGCGGCATTCGGTGCGGTCGTAGGTGTGTTCGCCCTGGCACAGGTCGTCGCGGACGCCGTGCGGACGGAGTTGCTGCACCGCCTCGACGACGTGTCCGAGGCCCTGGGTGTAGGCCTCGGACAGCAGGCCGCCGTGGGTGTTGACCGGCGTCCCGCCGTCGAGGCCGGCGTGGCCGTCGGCGACCCACGCAGCCGCGTCGCCAGGGCCCGCGAGGCCGAACTGTTCGATGTGCCGCAGGCAGCAGCCGGTGAACGCGTCGTAGAGCTGCGCGAAGTCGATCTCGGACGGGCTGGTTCCGCGCCAGATCGAGTCGGGCGTCGGCCCGCCCGTACCGGCGTACAGGGTGACCGGTGCGTGGCGCAGGTCGCGGGCGCGCTCGGTCGAGGTGACGACCAGGGCGGTGGCGCCGTCGGACACCAGGCAGCAGTCCAGCTTGCGGAACGGCTCGACGATCCACGGCGAGGCCTGGTGCTCCTCGATCGTCAGCGGGTCGCGTTTCTGGGCCTTCGTGTTGAGCCGGGCGTGTTCACGCTGGGTGACCGCGAGGGGCGCGAAGTCGCGGTTGGTCAGGCCGTGGCCGGCCAGGTACGCCGACACCGGCTGGCCGAGGTTCGCCGCCGCGTGCACCGCGCCGAACGGCACCGTCCACTGCCGCGACCCGACCGCGACGTTCCGGTCGGGCATCAGTCGAGGCCGCTCGCTCGCCCCGTTCATCGCGCGGTAGACCAGCACGTTCGTGCACAGTCCAGCGTTTACGGCGAACGCGGCGGACAGCACGGCCGAGCAGCTGGACGCCCCGCCGAGTGAGTCGAACAGCTGGTAGTTGCAGCGCGGCAGCCCGAGTGCCGCGACGAGCTCCTCCGGCCAGATCGTGTCCGGTGCCCATCCGTAACAGTAGGTGACCACACCGTCGATGTCGGACACCGCGAGACCGGCGTCGGAGATCGCGTTGAGCGACGCCTCGGTCGCCAGCCCGGTCACCGACCGGCCGGACCGGGTGGTGAACGGCGTCCAGCCGATGCCGGCGATCGCGGTGCCGTCGGCGAACTCAGTCGGCATGGAACGCCCTCGGTTCCGGCGCGACGCCGTCGAAGCCCAGCTCGGTCCACCGCTGCGCGACCCGGCGGTAGACGTCCTCGCGCAGCGCGGTGCGTTCGGAGAACGTGTCCAGGAACCGGTGCTCCCGGCAGGCGTTGATCAGCGCTTTCGAGCCGTAGCGGCGTAGCTCGGGCGGGTTGAGCGTCGGGTCGAGCGGGGTGGACCAGGTGTTGCGCAGGATGTCGATGTCGTGTGTCGGGCTGCAGCGGGTGGACATCGCCCACAGCACGTCGTTCATGTCGGTCGGGTCGACGTCGCTCTCCACCGCGATGATCCACTTCGTGTAGTAGGCGCCGCCCGGGCACTGCGCGGCGAGCGCGAGGGCCTGCGCGGCGTGGCCGGCGTACATCTGGGTCAGCGACAGCACGACGACGCCGAACCCGCCGGCGGCGGCCGGGTGGGAGTAGACACCGGTGATGCCGGGGATGCCCATGCGTTCCAGGTCGGCCCAGATCCGGGCGGACCGCATGACGCCGAAGAACAGCGACTGCTCACACGACGGGTAGTCGGCCATGAGCGCGTGCGTGACGATCGGGTCGTCGCGGTGGTGGATCGCCGTGACCCGAAGCAGTGGGGCGGCGCCGCCGGGTTTGCCGTAGTAGCCGGTGAACTCGCCGAACGGGCCCTCGGGGCGGCGCGCGCCGGGTTCGGCGACGCATTCCAGCACGACGTCGGCGCGCGCCGGGATGAGCAGGTCGCTGTGCCGGGCCTTGACGACCTCGACGGGTTCGCCGCGCAGGCCACCGACGTAGTCGTACTCGGACACGTTCTTCGGGAAGCCCTGCGAGCTGACCAGGAACTGCAGCGGGTCCACACCGAGCACGACGCAGATCGGGACGTCCAGGCCCGCCGCCCAGTCCGCCTCGATGTGCAGCAGCGCGTCCTTGCCGGGCGACAGGTACAGCCCGATCTCGTCGCGGCCGTGCACCATCATGCGGTAGGTGCCGAGGTTGAGGTTGCCGCCGTCGGGGTTGCGGGTGATCACCGAGTCGGCGGTGCCCAGGTAGCGGCCGCCGTCGCGGGGCCAGAACTTCGCCGACGGCAGTTGCCACAGGTCGATGTCGGCACCGGTCAGGGTGTTCTGGAAGACCGGTCCGTCCTCGACGACCTTGGGTTCGACGGCGTGCTCGAGTTTGTCCTTGGTGGCCGCGATCAGCTCGATCATGGACAGCTCGGGGTCCTCCCCCAACGCGACGGCGATCCGGCGACGGCTGGAGCCGAACGGGTTCCACAGCGCGCGCCACCCTGGATGGCCGGTGACCTGGGAGAACATGAGCGCCGGACCACCCTCGCGGGTACCGGCGAGGTAGCTGATGGCGCTCATCTCCTCCTCCCACCCGACCTCGGCGGTCACGTGCTGGATCTCCCCCAGCTCGTCGCACACGGCCAGCCACTCCCGCAGGTCCCGCACAGGCCGTGAGTGTTGTGGGCTGTCCTGGCAGCCCACAACACTCACGGGTGCACCGGGTTCGCGGCGGCCTCTTCGAGCGAGCGGACCCGGCGCCATTGCTCCTTCGGACGGGTCCGGCCGTCCCAGCCGATCTGGTCCATGCCCGTGTAGATCTCCACGTCGTAGCCGTCGGGGTCGAGGAACTCCAGGCCGGGGTTGCAGCCGGGGCCCTTGCGGCCCTCGAAGACGATCGGGATGTCGCGGGCGCGCAGGAAGTCCCGGATCTCGATCAGCTCCTCGATCGAGGCGACCTCGAACGCGCAGTGGTCGAAACCGCGCTGGCGCCGGGACTTGTCGGGCAGCGGGATGATCTCCTCGGCGGGCGCGAGGCCGAGCACGTGATGGTCGGCGGCGCAGCGCAGGAACACGTACCCGTGCTCGTTACGGTCGGACTCGGTGAACCCGAGGATCTCGGTGTAGAAGCGGGTGCTCGCCTCGACGTCGCTGACCCGCAGGATCAGGTGGCCGAGCTTACGGATCTTGACCGGTGTCATTCAGGTGTCCTCCCTGTCCAGCGCGGGACCAGGTCGAGCTGGATGCCGAACTGGTCGAGCATCTTGAGCACCGCGTGGTCGATCAGGTGCTCGATCGAGGTGGGTCGGTGGTAGAAGGCGGGGACCGGCGGCAGGATCACCGCGCCGACCTCCGCGACCTGGGTCATGAGCCGCAGGTGACCGAGGTGCAGCGGCGTCTCACGGACCGCGAGCACCAGGCGCCGCCGTTCCTTCAGGCACACGTCGGCTGCCCTGGTCAGCAGGTTGTCGTTGTGGCTGCCGGCGATCGAGGACAGCGTCTTGATCGAGCACGGCGCGACGACCATGCCCATCGTCGGGAACGAGCCGCTCGAGATCGGCGCCGCGAGGTCGTCGTCGGCATGGACGTGGCCGGCGAGCGCGAGGACCTCGTCGGGGTCGCGGTCGGTCTCCAGCGCGATCGTGCGGCGCGCGCCCCGGGACAGCACCAGATGCGTCTCGACGTCCGGGCAGTGCGCGCGGAGCACCTCCAGCAGCCGCACCCCGTAGTGCGGAGCACTGGCCCCCGAAATCCCCACGACCAGCCGCTGACTCATCCGTGGCACCCGCCCTGAACACCTCGTGAGTGGTACGGGCGCCTATAGGCGCCCGTACCACTCACGAGGCCGGTCGGAGGCTGTGAGTGGCGCGGCCGGTCATAGGCGGCCGCGCCACTCACGGGGTCGGGGACGGTCATGAGCCGAACCGGGTTTCCAGGTCGGCGAGCGCCGCGGCGCCCTGGCCCGATTCGAAGGCCCGGACGTCGGCGATGCCGGGCAGCGTGTCCAGGTAGCCGCGCATCGTCCCGGTGTCGATCAGCTCGGTGAGCAGACGTTGCTGCGCGTGCAACGCGACGGTCTGCAGCCAGCCGGGCAGCAGCGCGCAGTCGGCGCCGTAACCCGCGAACTCCGGCAGCGGCATGCCCTTCGGCAGCACCCCGATCAGGGGTTTGTCCAGTACCGCGCGGGTCTTCTCGATGTCGGACGGCGTGCGCGCGGCGAGCCAGGCGGCGTCCGCGCCCGCGTCGAGGCACTCACCGAGCCGGTCGAGGACCTCCCCGAGATCGCCCTTGACCTCGGACCGGGCGATGATCAGGAAGCTCTCGTCGCTCCGGGCGTCGACCGCGGCGCGGATCTTGTCGACCATCTCCCGGCGGGTGATCGTGGTCGCCGAGTAACCGTCGAGGTAGACCGGGCGTTTCGGGGTGAGTTGGTCCTCCAGGTGCATGGCGGCGGCCCCGGCCCGTTCGTAGGCGCGCACCGAACGCACGACGTTGACCACCCCGCCGAACCCGGTGTCCGCGTCCGCGATGACCGGCAGGTCGACCGCGTCGGCCATGCGTGCGACGGCGTCGACCATCTCGGTCATGGTCAGGATCCCGGCGTCGGCGTAGCCGGCGAGGTGGTGCAGAACGCTGCCCGAACAGTGCACCGCGCCCAGCCCGAGCGACTCGACCAGCCGCGCGGTCAGTGCGTCCCCGCAGCTCGGCGCGAGCACGATGTCCGGCCCGGCCAGCAGCTCACGGAGCCGGAGCCGGCGGGCGGTCACGTTCATCAAGGGTGCCTCCACGAGAATTACTGTAGCCCTTCACTTTGCATCATTGCATAGTGTCTTGGTTCACGGTAGCGTCGGTTTCATGCTTCACGACGAGGTGGCCGCCGGCGCTCGACTGCTGCACCGCGCGGGCGTCCTCACCTACAGCGGACACCTGAGTGCGCGCCTGCCCGGCCGCGATGCGCTGCTGATCCACCCGCGCGACACCCACCGCGGTCAGGTCCACGCGAGCGGGCTGCTGACCTGCGACTTCGACGGAAACCCGCTCGACGGGTCGGAGCGCGAGCAGCTCCCGCTGGAGGTGTTCATCCACACCGCGATCTACCGCGCGCGACCGGACGTGCACTGCGTGGTGCACACCCACTCGGCGCTCGCGGCCGCGTTCACCACCAGCCGGGGGCCGCTCACCCTGCTCAAGGGCCACGCGCACCGCTGGCGCGCCGGCGTTCCGACACACCCCGACCCGACCCACATCAAGACGCCCGAGCAGGGCACCGCGCTGGCGAACACCCTCGGCGACCGGCACGCCGCGCTGCTGCGGGCGCACGGCGGCGTGATCGTCGCGGAGAGCGTGCCGGCCGCGGTCGTGGACTGCATCCATTTCGAGGAGAACGCCCAGGCCAACCTCGACTCCGCGACCCTAGGCGACCGACTGCCCCTGACCCCAGAGGAGCTGACGGCACTGGCCTCCACGACCAACCGCTCCCGCCACACCCGCCGCCTCTGGAACCACTACCTCGCCGACGCCGGACCGGGCACGAATGTGGCTTTAGGGACGTTGAGCGTCCCTAAAGCCACATTCGTGCCATCGGAGGGGGCGGGTGCGGCGGGCGGCGGGAGCAGGACGGGCGGCGGGCGTACGGCGGGTGGGGCGGCGTGAGTGCGGATGCGCCGCGGATGCTCGATGCGCGGCGGACGGTCGAGGCGCGGCGGATGGTCGTCGAGGCGTGTCGGGTGTTGTATCGGCTGGGGCTCGTCGACTACATGGGGCATCCGAGCGTTCGGCTGCCCGGTGACCTGATGTTGATCAAGCCTCGGCATTCGCTCGACATCAGCCGGCCGGACCGGATCACCCCGGACCAGCTGGCCGTCATCGACCTCGACGGCACCCTCGTCGAGGGCGAACACGAGCCGCCCGGCGAGCGGTTCATCCACACCGCGATCTACCGCGCCCGCCCGGACGTGCACGCGATCGTGCACACCCACCAGCCGATGGCCACGGTCATGGGCATCGCCGGTGAGCCGATCCTGCCGGTGCTGCACGTGCAGTCCGAGCTGGTCAGGACGCCGGTGCCGGTGTGGCCGTGCGCGAAGCTGGTCACCGACGAGCGCCTCGGCGACCAGCTCGCCGAGGCGCTCGGGCAGCACCGGGTCTGTCATCTGCGCGGTCACGGGATCGTCAGCGTCGCGCGGGAACTGCCCGAGGCGGTGGTCAACGCGATCCACCTGGAACAGCTCGCCGAGGCGAACTGGAAGGTCCGCGCGATCCGGGGCCGTCCGAGGGTCATCCCGGACGACGAGATCGACCAGCGCGCCGCCGCCGGCTCCTCGTGGGAGGTCCGCTGGCGCTACTACTCGCAGATCACCGAAGGAGCGAACCCGTGACGAAGTTCGACGTGGGCGGGGTGACCCTGGATCGCCCGTTCAAGATCCGCAGGCTGAACCATGTCGGGCTGAACACCCACGACATGCCGGCGGCGCTGCGGTTCTACAGCGAGCTGCTGGGCTTCCGGGTCACCGACACCCTGGACATGACCGGGATCGTGAAGCGCCGCTTCCCGGACCTGGAGCAGCCGTGCTCGGGCACCGGCTACTTCCTGCAGCACAACACCGACCACCACACGCTCGTACTGTTCAGCGCCTGGCACTACCAGACGTTGATGGGCAACCTGCCCGAGGCGGTGAGCCTCAACCAGCTGACCTGGCAGGCCGGGAGCATGGCCGAGGTCAACAACGCCATCCACTGGTTCCGGGGCAACGGCCACACGCTGCACAAGGTGGGCCGGGACATGCCCGGTTCGAACTGGCACCTGTACGCGTTCGACCCGGACCGGCACCGCAACGAGATCGTCTACGGCATCGAGCAGGTCGGCTGGAACGGGCGCAGCAAGCCGAAACAGATGTACTACCGGGCGTTCCACGACACCCCGTCGGTCCCGCAGACCAACGAGTACACCGAAGTCCAGGACGCTCTGGCCAGGGGAATCGACATCCACTCCGGCTACCGGCACCTCGACTCGCTGCCGGCGAGCCACGACGTGGAGGGCATCCTGCTGGCCCGCCCGTTCAAGGTGACCAAGCACGGTCCGGTCGGGCTGTTCGTCGACGACCTGGAGGTCTCGCTGGACTTCTACGTCCGGGAGATGGGCTTCGTGGTCACCGAGGAGGTCGTCCACCAGGGGCATCGCTGCGTGTACCTGCGCGCGAACACCGAGCACCATTCGCTGGCGCTCTATCCCTCGGCGCTACGCGGGACGCCGGGGCTGTCGACCGGCAGCACCACGGCGATGTTCGGCTGTCAGGTCGCCAGTTACCGCCAGTTGCGGTCGGCCGTGGCATTCTTCCGGGCGAACGGGTGCGAGGTGACCGAGCCGGACCCGGCTCTGCACCCCGGCATCGACTACGCCGCGCACGTGACCGACCCGGACGGGCACGTCGTGCAGCTGTACTACTACATGGAACAGATCGGTTGGGACGGCCGCCCGCGCCCCGCCGAGCTACGTCCGAAGATCACCCCGGGCGAATGGCCGGACACCGTCGAAGAACGAACAGACACCTACCAGGGCGAGGTCTTCCTCGGGCCTTGGGGTTAGGAACAACCATGTCAGACATCACGACGGACCTGATCAAGGTGGGCGACCTGAACGCCTACCTCGCTCGCCCGAGCGGCGGCAGCACGGTCGCCATGCTGCTCCTGCCGATGATCACCGGGCTGGGCAAGCAGCTGCGTGCCTACGCCGACGACATCGCCGCGACCGGGGTGACCGCGCTGGCCTGGGATCCGTGGCACGGCCCGACCGGCGACGACCACACCCACGAGCAGCTGCGCACCCTGATGGACGAGGGACTCAACGACGAGCAGGCCCTCGCGGAGCAGCGGGCGCTGCTGGACCACCTGTTCGGTGAGCTGGGTCAGGAGAAGGTCGGCGTGATCGGCTGGTGTCTGGGCGGGCGGTACGCGTTCGTGCTCGCCGGACAGGACCAGCGGCTGGCCAACTGCGTCGCCTACCACCCGACGGTGCCCGCGCAGCCCACCGAGAAGCAGCCGGAGGACGCGGTCGCGCTGGCCGAGAAGATCACCTGCCCGGTGACGATGATCTACCCCGGCGCGGACCACCTGGTGCCGGTCGAGACGTTCAAGGCACTGCAGAAGGCGCTGAACAAGCGGGACGCGGCCCCGAGCATCGTCCACGTCTACCCGGGCGCCGGGCACGGCTTCATGGAGGCCCACCGCCAGGACAACGAGATCAACCGGGCCGCGACGAAACTCTCCTGGCCGCAAACCCTCACCTTCATCAACACCACACTGTCCTGACCCCGGACGGCACGAATGTGGCTATGGGGACGTTGAACGTCCCCATAGCCACATTCGTGCCACAGGGCAGGGCGCGCGGGAGAGCCTTCCGCAGCATTGTGGTGCATTTTGGTATCGTTTTGGTATGGCCATGACATTGCGGTTGCCCGCGGAGCTGGAAAGCGATCTCCGCGCGGCGGCCGATGAGGATCGCCGCAGTGTCCATCAGACGGTGATCCTGGCGGTGGAGACCTATCTGGCATCGCGCGAGACCGCCGAGGTGAAAGCCGACCCGGATGCACTGCGCGCATTGGCCGAGGCTCGTGAAGCCGCACGCTCCGGTGATGTCGTCCACGGGGTCGAGGCTGTCCGAGAACTGGTCAGGCGTCGCCAGGCTTCATGAGCGAGCCTGTCTATGGATTGGATACCGCACCACCGGCTCGACGAGCCCTAGGTCAGCGACTCCCGTTGCCTGCTGCCGAAGCGGCGGCAGAGTTCATCACCGGCCCACTTCTAATCAATCCTCGGCGAGTAGGCAAACCCCTGGGCGAAGAGCTCAGCGGCATCTACAGCGCCCGCCCAGGTCGCGACTGGCGAATCCTGTACGAGATCGATGAAATCCAGCGGACCGTCCTCGTACTCGACATTCGACACAGATCCACCGCCTACCGACCTCGCTGAAGCGGCCCCAGACTTCGCACCATGCGAGTGTCCGATCTCGTCAGGCGGCGAGGGTCGCGTAGCGGCCGTTGTCGGCGACCAGCGTGTCGTGGGTTCCCGACTCGGCCACCCGGCCCTGGTCGATCACGACGATCTGGTCGGCGTTTCGGACCGTGGAGATGCGGTGCGCGATGGTGATCGTCGTGCGGCCGACGGCCAGTGCGTCGAACGCCTCCTGCACGGCGCGTTCGGTCGCGGTGTCCAGTGCGCTGGTCGCCTCGTCGAGCACCAGGACCCGGGGGTTGCGCAGCAGCGTGCGGGCGATCGCCAGGCGCTGCTTCTCCCCGCCGGAGAACCGGTGGCCCCGGGAGCCGACCATCGTGTCGTAGCCCTCGGGCAGACCCGCGATCAGGTCGTGCACCTGCGCGGCGCGCGCGGCGGCCTCGATCTCGGCGTCGGTCGCGTCGGGTTTGGCGTAGCGCAGGTTCTCCCGGACCGTGGCGTGCAGCAGGTAGGTCTCCTGGCTGACCACGCCGACGATCGAGGCGAGGTCGGCGAGGCGCATGTCCCGCAGGTCGACGCCGTCGATCGTGATGCGGCCACCCGCCGGGTCGTACAGGCGGCTGACCAGCGCCGCCAGGGTGCTCTTGCCGGATCCGGTCTCGCCGACGAGCGCGAGAGTCGAACCGGCGGGTACATCGAGGCTGATACCGGCGACGGCGGCGGTCGAGCTGCCGCCGTAGGCGAACGTGACGTCCTCGAAGCGGACGTGACCGGCGACAGCCGCCGGGTCGACGGCGACCGGCTCGGCCGGGTCCTCCACCTCGACGGGCAGGTCCAGGTACTCGAAGATGCGGCCGAACAGGGCCAGCGAGCTGACTACGGACACTCCGGTGTCGAGCAGGCCGATCAACGGGCGGAACAGGCCGTTCTGCAGGGTGGTGAACGCGACCAGGGTGCCGACCGTCATGGCTCCGGCGGTCATCGGCAGGCCGGCGGCCAGGTAGATGATCGCGGGGATCGCCGCGAAGACGATGCTCATCGTGGCCATCCACCAGCGTCCGGCCAGCTGTGAGCGCAGCTCCAGGTCGATCAGGCGGGTCGACGAGCCGGTGAAGCGCTCGGCGAGCGCGGGTCCGGTGCCCATGGTCTTGGCCAGCTGCACACCGCTGATCGACAGGCTCTCCTCGACGATGACGTTGAGGTCGGCCAGCTCGCGCTGCTGCTGCACGGTGATGGTGCGGCGCCTACGGGCGACGCGGCGGCTCAGGTAGATCGAGGGCGGCATGACCAGCAGCGAGATGAGCGTCAGCTGCCAGGACAGCGCGGCCATGGCGACGAGCGTGGCGACGGCGGTGGTCAGGTTCGACGCGATCGACGTCGCGGTCGAGGTGACGACGGACTGCATGCCGCCGATGTCGTTGGTGATGCGCGACTGCACTTCGCCGGTGCGGGTGTTGGTGAAGAACGCGATGGACTGGCGCTGCAGGTGCGAGAAGACCTCGGTGCGCAGCCGGTGCATGACGCGTTGGCCGATCGACGTGGCGATCCAGGTCTGCACGACGCCGAGCGCGGCGGTCAGCACCGCGACGCCGACCATGCCGAGGACCAGCCAGATCAGCAGGTTCAGGTTGCGGTTCGGCAGCGCGATGTCGAGTACCTCGCGCAGCAGGAACGGTGAGGCCATGGCCACGATCGACGACGCGACGATGGTCGCGATGACGACCGTGAGCGGCCAGCGGTAGGGGATGAACAGCCGGCCGACCCGGCGCAGCGACACATCGCGGGCCTGGGCCTTCTCGGCGGCGGTGACCGAGGATCGACCGCCTCGGGTTCGGTTCTGGGTGGGGGTTTCCAAAGGTGCCTCCAGGGCTTCAAAGCGGTAGCCTCATAGTGAGGTTACCTCACTATGAGGCTACAACAGAGAGCGCTGGTAACTTATTTCCGTGGTGGACGAGAGCCGGGAGGAGTCACTCCCCGAGGCGTTCTGGGCGGTGGCGCGCGAGCTGCGCGGGCTGTCCAGGGAACACCTGGCGCCGTGGGACCTCAACCCGTCCCAGGGCCGCGCGATGCGCACCCTGATCCACAACCGTGACGGCATCCGGCTGCGTGACCTGGCCGAACGTCTGCACATCGCACCCCGCTCGGCGACCGAGGTGGTGGACGACCTGGAGTCGCGGGGCTTCGCCGAGCGCCTGCCCGACCCCGGTGACCGGCGCGCCACGCTGGTCCGGCTGACCGAGCAGGGCCTCGGGATCATGAAGGCGATCCACGAGACGCGGCACAGCGCGACGGAGCAGTTCTTCAGCCGGATCAGCGAGGCCGACCGCGCCGAGCTCACCCGCATCCTGCGCCAACTACACCCGTGAGTGGCGAGTGGTCCTATAGGACCACTCGCCACTCACGGGTATTTGACCGGCGGGAGGTCGAAGAAGGGGAACAGGGCCGGGTCGATGAACGTGTGCAGCGCGGTGATGCGGGAGGCGTCGGTCTCGACGATCTGCACGGCGAACGGACGGTAGGTCTCGCCGTCGCGGCGGTAGACGCCGAAGCCGGCCGTGCCGTTCGCGTCGACCGCGACCAGCCGGGAGTCCTGGCACGACGAACGCCGGAACCAGTCGCCGATCGCGTCCGGGCCGCGCAGCCACAACGCATAGGGCGGCATCGACAGCGTCGCCTCCTCGTGCAGCAGCGCGACGAGGCCGTCGATGTCGAACCCTTCGAACGCCTCGACGTAGCGGCGCAGCAGCTCACGGTCGGGCTGCTCGACGGTGCGGGAGGGCTCCCAGGCGGCAAGCGCGGTCCGGGCGCGGCGCAGCACCGCGTTGACCGCGTCCTCGGTCGTCCCCAACAGCTGCGCGACCTCCCGGATCTTCCATTGCAGCACGTCCCGCAGCACCAGCACCGCCCGCTGCCGGGGCGTCAGCAGCTGCAGCGCGGCGATGAACGCCAGCCGGATCGAGTCCCGCTCGACGACCTGCTCCGACGGGTCCCGCTCGACCCGGGCCCCCGGGATCGGCTCGACCCAGGCCTGCCTGCTCAGCGGCGCCCCGAGGATCGGCGAGTCGTTGGACTGCGCCCCGACGTCCATCGGCAGTGCCCGGCGCGCGGCGCGGCGCAGGTGGGTGAGGCACACGTTGGTGGCGATGCTGAACACCCAGGTCCGCAACTCGCTCCTGCCCTCGAACCCGTCGGCCGCGCGCCAGGCCCGCATGAACGTCTCCTGCACGGCGTCCTCGGCGTCGAACGTCGAGCCGAGCATGCGGTAGCAGTAGCCGGTCAGCTCCGGGCGCAGCTGTTCCAGGTCGGCGATCACGACGCCGGCCGCCAGCCGGAGGCCCACAGGTGCGACGGCGCGGCCCGGCCGGCGAACACCTCGGCGTTGCGCCGCGCGAAGTCGGCGAAGCTGGTCGGGGTGACGCCGAAGCGCTCGTGGGTGCTCAGGTCGACGCGACCCTCCTCCCCGTCCCCGATGCGACGCTCCTCGAACAGCTCGTCCAGGCCGTCGAGGAGGAAGCCTGGAATCCCCTGGGCCTCCAGCGTCCGCCGCTTGACCTGCGGATCAACGTCCTCGTAGCGGACCGGCGCACCGAGCACCTCGGTCAGGATCGCCGCGACCTCGGTCATGCCGAGCGAGTCCGGACCGGTGATCTCGTAGCGCCGCCCGCCGTGTCCCGCACCGTGCAGAACCTCCACGGCGATCTTGGCGATATCCTCTATATCTACCGGAGCGAGCCGCGCCTTGGCCAACGGCAGGCCGAGCACACCGTCCCGGTTGATCGTCGGGACCTCACGGAAGTAGACGTGCATGAACTGGCCGGGCCGCAGCATCGTCCACTCCACGCCGGACCGCTCCAGGTGCCGTTCGATCTCGGCGTGCATCCGCGCGAACCGGAACCTCGAGTGACTCCAGCAGCAACGCCCGGAGAACTTCACGATGTGCCGCACCCCGGCCCGGACCGCGGCGTCGATGAACGTGCACTGCGTCTGTACCAGCGACTGGTTCGCGGTCGAGATCATCAGCACCTTCTCGACCCCGTCCAGCGCCTCACCCAGGGTGTCCGGTCGGGACATGTCGCCGGTGACCACCTCCACGTTCCCCGTCGACGGCGCGGCCACCGGGTTGCGGACCAACGCCCGCACCGGCAGCTCCCGCCGGGAGAACTCACGAATGATTGCCGCTCCGCTCGCGCCGGCCGCGCCGGTCACCAGAATCGTCATGTCCTGTAAGACCCTCGGCACCGCGAAAACCTGTCGCGACCGGCTACCGATGGGTGGCGAGCGCCAGGAGACCGGCGAAGTTCCGGCTGATGCCCTGGGTCGGGACCCGGCCCGCGCCGCAGGCGATGAGGTTGCACCCGGCCGGGGCGTACGGCCCGACACCCAGGCCACTCAGCGAGACCGCGGGGTCGACGTTCTGCTCAGGCCGGATGGAGAAGTTGTAAGTCTGCCGATACGGGCCGGGGTCGGGGTGGTGGCCATCCCGGAACGCGGCGTTCAGCAGGCGCAGGAAGTTGTAGCCGAACTCGTTGTGCAGGTTGGCCCCGGCGAGCGTCTGCGGATCGAGCGACACGTCACCGAGCACGCCGGTGGTGGTGACCAGCACGTTCGTCTCAGGATCCATACCGTTGACCTGGTACGCCGCTCCACCCATGAAATAGAGGTCGCGGAACATCCCGGGGAACGGTGCGGGGGTCGTCGCACGGGACGGGAGCGAACCTCCGATGCACGGGCCACGGTTGACCCAGAACAGCAGCCCGTAACAGGGATTGGTCGTGCTCGAACGACCTGCCCGGGAGACGTAGTCGGCGTCGATGATGCGACGCCCGTTCCAGCTGCCGTTGTCGGACATCAGCAGCCCGAGGCGGGCGAAGTGCACGGGCGACAGGTAGAGCCACGCGTGCCCGTAGGTGTTCCCGGAGCGATCTCGCTGCCAGTAGTAGTCGTGAGCGGCGATGCCCAGCGGTGCGAACAGCTCACGCTGCGCGAAGGCCTGGAAGTCCTCGCCGACCGCACGCTGCACGACGTAGACCAGCAGGTCGGGTGTGCGCTGGCTGTACTCGAAGTAGGTGCCGGGGCGATGGGTCAACGGCGTCGCCAGCGCCTGGTCGGGTGCACTGAGATCGCCGCCGACGGGGCCGAGCGGGGCAAGCTCGGACACACTCGCCTGCCGGATCCCCGACGCCTCGTTGAGCAGGTCGCGCACGGTGATGGCCCGGTGCGCCGCGTCACCCTTGCCTGCCGGCAGGTACCTGCCGATGGGTGCGTCCAGATCGAGGCGGTGCCGGGTCACCGCGATACCGGCCACCATCGAGACGACGCTCTTGGTGGCGCTGAAGATGTTCATCGGAGCGTTGTTGGTGAGCGGGTTGATCGGGTCACCGGCCACGAGGCAGTTGTTGCGGTAGATCTGGGCGTTGAACCGGTTCCGGCTGGAGATGAAGAGCACCGCGCGGTTCAGGGCGGCCCGGTCGAAGTTCGCCTCCTCGGGTGTGGCGGTCTCCGGCTTGGCCGAGCCGGTGGGCACCGCGCAGTGCTTGGGCTCCTTGCCGGGCGCGGCCGAGGCGACGGTGCCGCTGAGCAGCGTGGCGGCAACAACGCATGCCGCGACGACGGCGCACTGTCTCCCTCGAACCCACATGCTCCAGCCCTCCGGTTCGCTAGCTCTGATAACAACCTTGCTTCGAAGAACGACGCGTCATGCCCGCCGGAGGTGGACGGGACGGCAAGTGCCTCCGAGTGGGTGACCGTCGGCGGGCGGCTTGATCAGTTCGACCAGCCGGGCGGGTCCCGCGCCCCAGCTCGCACGCAGTTCCCGTGCGGCGACAGCGCACTTGTGGTGCACGCAGGGCCATTCCACTCCACGCTGCCCGCCGCAGCCGACACAGTCACCGTGCGAGTCGGGCACGTGCGATGCGAGCACCGCCTCCGGCATTCCCGACTGGACCGCCATGAACTCGACCAGCACGGACAGGTCCCCATTGTGTCCTTCTTCCATGACGGAAGCATTCCAGACGAGAGTCTCGCGATTCAAGTATTAAGAATAAGAGTATAACTAGACTGGTATCGTCCAATCTCTCTCAGAGTGATACTATGTCTTGCTCTGAGACCGGGTAGGTTGAGCGACGTGGGGGTAGCAGTGTCGAATGCGGCGGGGCCGACAGTGGTCAGGCGCCAGCTCGGGCGGCGGTTACGGCAGCTGCGCGATGTGGCAGGGCTGTCGGTCGACGAAGTGGTCTCGGACCGCTACCTGGGTATCTCCCGGGCCAAGCTGTTCAAGCTCGAAGCCGGGAAGCACGCGGTGAAACCGCAGGACATCGCGGTCCTCGGCGCCCGCTACGGCGCCGAACGGGACGAGATCGAGACGCTGCAGGCACTCGCGCTGGCTACCCAGGAGTCCAGCTGGTGGCACGTCTACGGCGAAGACGCGGTCCCCGAATGGTTCAGCCTCTACGTAGAGCTGGAGCAGACCGCAACCTCGATCCGCAAGTACGAGTCGGAATTCGTACCCGGCCTCCTCCAGACCCGGGACTACAGTTTGGCCGTGTACCGAGCCGCGCAGCCCGGGTTAAGGACACCGAACTGGAGCGCCAGATCGAGGTGCGGATGGCCCGCCAGACAATCTTCGACCAGCCCTATCCGCGTCAGCTGCACGCGGTGATCAACGAGGCCGCCCTGCTACGCACCGTCGGTAGCGCCGAGGTGATGCGGGCGCAGCTGCTGAAGCTCCGGCAGGCCGCCGAGCGGCCGGAGATCACGATCGACGTCCTGCCGCTCAACGCGGGCGCGCACGCCGCGATGAACGGCTCGTTCACCCTCCTCGACTTCCCCGACCCGAGCGAAGACCCCTCGGTGGTCTATGTAGAAACCGCCATATCGGCCGCGTACCTGCAGAAAGCCGCGGACATCGACCGATACGCCACGATCTTCACTCAGATTCTGCCCAGCGCGACCCGTCTCCAGGAGTACTCGTCATGACCGATACCGAGCCACGCTTCGTCAAGAGCACCTACTCCGGCGGCAACGGTGGCGACTGCGTCGAATGGGCCCGCACCGCGCAGGGTGTGCTGGTCCGCGACAGCAAGAACCCGGACGGCCCGAGGCTGAAGTTCACCCACGCCCAGTGGCAGTCCTTCACCACCAGCACAAAAGACTCGTGAGTGGTACGGGCGCCTATAGGCGCCCGTACCACTCACGAGCTGTCAGGCGTTGAGCTGGCTGAGCGCGGCCACGAAGTCCGGGTTGTCGGACTGCATGCGCCCGGCGAACCCGGCGCTCTCCAGGGGGTAGAAATTCATGAGGATGAGCGTCTCGTCGGTGTTGGCCAGGCCCTTGTAGGCCGTGCCGATCGCGGCGTGGATCTTGGCGGACAGGTCCCTGCGGGCGTCGACGCTGTCCAGCTCCGGTGCTTCCAGGAAGCACACCGGCCGTACCGGTTCGGCCTGGATACGGCCGTCCTGGGCGACGTTCGCCGGGTTGTGTTCGCGCAGCCAGATGCGCACGTCGGGGATGTGGTAGGCGGCGTCGATCGCCTGGGTGATCTCCTCCATCATCGTCTGCTTGGTGTCCGGGTCGAGGCCGATCGGGGCGTCGATGAAGAACTGGGGCATGGCTGGAATCTCCTCCTCCGGGATGTGTTTCCCACCCGTGTGACGCGGAACCGGCCCCGGACTCACCGGACCGATGAGTTCTCGGTCCCGCGCGCGTCTCACGTATGTGGACGACGACACCGCCTTCGCGGAACTGGTGGAACGGCACCGCGCGGAGCTGCACCTGCACTGCTACCGGATGCTCGGATCCATTCAGGACGCGGAGGATCTGGTGCAGGAGACGTTCCTGCGCGCGTGGTCGAAGCGGGCGACCTTCGAGGGGCGTTCGACGTTGCGTGCGTGGCTCTACGGGATCGCCACGCACGCCTGCCTGGACGCCCTGCGGCGCCGGCCCCGGCGGGTGGTTCCGCCGCAGGTCAGCGGGCCGGCCGATCCGAGGGTGAAGCCCTCCCCCGCGACCGACCTCGCCTGGCTGGAGCCCTACCCCGATCGGCTGCTGGAGAACGTCGTGGCGGCGGGGGTGGATCCGGAGGCGCGGTTGATCCGGCGGGAGGCGACCGAGCTGGCGTTCCTGGCCGCGATCCAGTACCTGCCGCCGCGTCAGCGTGCGGTGCTGATCCTGCGTGACGTCGTCGAATGGTCGGCGAAGGACACCGCGAGGTCGCTGGACACGACGGTGGTGTCGGTCAACAGCGCGTTGCAGCGCGCCAGGGAGACTCTCCGGGGGCGTTGGGTGGCGCACGAGGCCGATCGACACGCGATCACGCTGATCAGCGAGGCCGAGAGGTCGCTGCTGAAGCAGATGGTCGACGCGTGGGAGCGCACCGACGCCGCCGCGGTCGCCGCGCTGCTCGGCGCGGACGCCCGTCTCGTCATGCCACCGACGCCGTCCTGGTACGACGGGCGGGAGGCGATCGAGACGTTCCTGTCCCGGTACGCGTTCAGCGCGGGGATGCGGGGACGGATGCGTGCGGTGGCCACGTCGGCGAACCGGCAGCCCGCTGCCGGTGTCTACATCCGCGACGATCAGGGGCGCTACCAGCCGTTCGCGCTGCTCGTCCTGACCGTCTCGGCCGAGGTGGTGACCGAGATGAACCTGTTCCATCTCCCCCGGCTGTTCCCGGTGTGTGGCCTGCCGGAGGTGCTGGGCTGAGCGGCGGCGGGCCCGGGGCCCGCCGCCTCTCGTTGTCAGGCCGAGGCCTGCGGGCACCCGTGGTAGGCCGCCACCAGCCACCGGTCGTCGCGCCTGGTGAACACCCAGGTCGCCCACTCCGCCGGACCCGGTGAGCCCGCGAACTCGGTGCGGCTGTCGGTGACCACGACCGCCGCGTCGGTGCCGAGCGCGCGGGCGCTCAGCACCTGGTGGCTACGGCTCGTGCCCTTCAGCGGCCCGGCGAACGCGGCGGTCATGCCCGCGCGGATCGCGTCCCTGCTCGGCAGGTGGGCGCCTGGCAGGACCACGGTCGCGTCGTCGGCGAAATGCGCCGCGAACCCGTCCCCGTCGCCCGCAGCCCATGTCCTCGACAACTCGTCGAACACGGCACGTACCGCGTCGGCCACAACCTCGGTGGTGACACTCATTCGTTTCCCTCTCGTCGAACCGATCGGTCACCAGGACAGACCCGCTCACCCCTGGGAAGGAATCGCCGTCGCGCGGCAGGCGGTACAGTGACCGTCCGGCAGTGCGAGGGGGAGCAGCACATGGCAACGACATTCGCGGACCTCGAAGCCAGAGTTCGCGGCCTGGAGTCACGAGCGCAGCGGGCCGAAGAAGACATCACCGCCCTGATCACGACAGTGGTCGAAACCCGAAACGACGTGCGTTGGCTCCGGCGTGCCATGACCGCGCAGCTCGAGAAACAAGGACTCGTCGTCGATCCGGAGTAGCCCGACACTCGCTGATATATAGACGCGCTCGTCTCTCCTATGGTCGGTCGAACCGATGCGGTCGGCGGGCGGGGGCCGGTGCTGGACGTCGGGTGCGGTCCCGGCACCGTGACCGCGTATCTGGCCGAGCGCGGTGTGGACGTCTCCGGCGTGGATCTGTCGCCACGCATGATCGAGCACGCGCGCCGGTTGTATCCCGCGTGTCGCTTCGAGGTGGCGTCGTCGACCGAGCTGGAGCTGGCCGATTCCTCGTTCGCCGGGCTTCTGGGCTGGCGGTCGCTGTTCAACCTGCCGCGCGATGTTCTGCCGCAGGTCCTGTCCCTGTTCGCTCGGGCGCTCAAGCCCGGCGGACAGCTGATCATCGCGACGCACGTGGGTGACGGCGACGTGGCCCGCACCGAGGCTTACGGCGGTGTAGCGGTGAGCTGGACGACCTACCGGTGGCAGCCGGACCAGCTAGCCGAGCTGATCAAGAACGCAGGCCTGCGCCCCACAGCCGAGCTACGGCTGCCCGCGGACGGCCAGAGCGGCCCGGTCGTCGTGCTCACGGCCCAACGCGACCACTGACCCGGGCGACTTCGCGCACCCTCGTGCTGCGTCGCACATGTCCGGACGTGTGCGACGCAGCACGAGGGTGTGCGAAGTGGGCCGGGGTCAGGACGGGAGGGAGCGGGGGAGGCCGAACCAGGGCAGGGCGCTGGTCTCGAAGCGGGTGATCTCCCGGATTCGGGGGCCGGACAGGCCGATGACCAGCAGGCCCGCGCCGTGGCGGACGCCGGTGGCCGCTCGTAGGTAGGCGCCGAACGCGGGCTGGCCGTTGGCGCGGGTCGGCACCAGCTCGTAGGTGCGGCCCTTGCCGATGGTGCTGGCGAAGAAGTGCGCCACGGCGTCCAGTCCCTCGTACTCCAGGGGGATCGGCGGCATGGACAGCCGCACGTCCTCGGTGAGCAGTGTGACCAGCTCGTCGACGTCGCCCGCCTGGTAGGCGCGGACGAACCGGGCCACGAGCGCCTGTTCCTCGGCGGAGTCGGGGGCGGGCGGGTCCTCGGCCGGCGGTAGACGCTGGTTCAGCGTCGACCTGGCTCGCTTCAGGGCGCTGGTGACCGACTCGACGGTCGAGTCGAGCATGTCGGCCACCTCGGTCGCGCGGTAGCCGAGCACCTCGCGCAGGATCAGCACGGCACGCTGGCGCGCGGGCAGGACCTGCAGTGCGGTCACGAACGCCAGCGAGATCGCCTCGGTCTGTTCGTAGTGCGCCTCCGGGCCAGGGCGGGTGCCGAGCGCGCCGTCGAGGAGCGTGTCGGGGTAGGGCTGCAGCCACACGACCTCGCCGAGACCGGTCGGTTCCGGCAGTTCGATCTGGGACATGTCCCACTCCTTGGCCGGGCGCCGGGTGGCCGAGCGAAGCATGTTGAGGCAGCGGTTCGTCGCGATGCGGTACAGCCAGGTGCGGACCGAGGCACGTCCCTCGAACGCCGCGAGCCCCTGCCACGCGGACAGCAACGTGTCCTGCAGTGCCTCCTCGGCGTCCTGGAACGAGCCGAGCATCCGGTAGCAGTGCACCTGCAGCTCACGGTGGTACGGCCGGGTCAGCGCCTCGAACGCGTCGCTGTCGCCGGACCGAGCCCTAGTGATCAGGCCGTCGTTCATCTCGCTCCTCTCGCCCCTGGTCGTACCGACACCGCGGCGGCCGCGAACTGGGCGCCCAGTTTGCTCCGGTCGCGGTGTCTTCACCGGCGAAGGCACCCCACAAGGAGGACACATGACGATCGCGGACAAGACGGTCCTGGTGACCGGGGCCAATCGTGGGATCGGCAAGGCGCTGGTCGACGAGGCGCTGCGGCGCGGCGCCCGGCGGGTGTACGCCGGGACGCGCCGGCCGCTGGCCCACGGCGACGACCGGGTCACGCCGTTGATCATGGACGTGACCGATCCGGCGCAGATCGTCGCGGCCGCCGAACAGGTCGGCTCGCTCGACATGCTGATCAACAACGCCGGTCTGGCGCAGTACGACGACCTGAGCGGCCGCGAGGCGCTCGACCAGCAGCTCGCGGTGAACCTGCTGGGCACGTTCGACGTGACCAGGGCTTTCCTGCCGAGGCTGACCGAGTCGCGGGGCGCGGTCGTCAACGTCCTGTCGGTCATGGCGCTCGCCCCGCTGGCGCTCATCCCGTCGTACTCGATCTCCAAGGCGGCGGCGTTCTCGCTGTCGCTGTCGCTGCGCGCGCTGTTGTCCGAGCAGGGTGTGAGGGTGCACGCGGTGCTGACCGGGCCGGTGGACACCGACATGTCCCGGGGTCTGGACATTCCGAAGGCCTCACCGGAGTCGGTCGCGCGGGCGATCTTCGACGGGGCGGCCCGGGGTGACGAGGAGATCTTCCCGGACCCGATGGCCCAGTCCCTCGCGGACGGCTGGCGCGCCGGTATGGCCAAGGGGCTGGAACGTCAGTTCGCGGCGCTCATGACCGCCGAGGCGGTGGCGTCATGAGCACGGTCGTGTCGGCGGCGGAATGGGACGCCGCGCGGGAGCGGATGCTGGTCGAGGAGAAGAAGTTCACCCGTGCCAGGGATGCGCTGGCCGCACAGCGGCGGCGGATGCCGTGGGTGGCGGTGGAGAAGGACTACGAGTTCATCGGGCCTCAGGGTGCGGTGAGCCTGCTGGACCTGTTCGAGGGCCGGCGGCAGCTGATCGTGTACCGCGCGTTCTTCGAACCCGGCGTGCACGGCTGGCCGGAGCACGCCTGCCCGGGCTGCTCGATGATCGCCGACCAGGTCGGGCACGTGGCGCACCTGAACGCCCGCAACACCACGCTCGTGTTCGCCACCCGGGCGCCGCGTCCGGACATCGAGCGGCTGAAGACACGGATGGGCTGGTCGATGCCCTGGGTCACGATGACCGACGGCGGCGGCTCGTGGTTCGACATCGACTTCGGCGTGGACCAGTGGCACGGCACGAACGCGTTCATCCGCGACGGTGACCAGGTGTATCGCACGTACTTCATCAACAACCGGGGCGACGAGGCGCTCGGCAGCACCTGGACCTACCTGGACATGACCGCGCTCGGCCGCCAGGAGAACTGGGAGGACTCCCCCGAAGACCACCCCCGCACCCCGCCGTACGTGTGGTGGAACTGGCACGACGCCTACGACGGCACAACGGGCACCCAATGGTGGGAGGACCCCACGGAAGCCAACCCAGCAGACCCCCGCCCCCGCCCCACCCCGTCGTAACCCCGCCCGCCCTGGCACGAATGTGGCTTTAGGGACGTTCAACGTCCCTAAAGCCACATTCGTGCCGGTGGGTGCTGGACAGGAATATGATGGTCGGTCTACTTTTAGTGGACTATGTAGATCGGTCTAGGTAGGGAGTGCGGCATGGACTCGGTGGTGTTCGGGGCTACCGGATTCATCGGCAGGTGGACGGTGCTGCAGCTGCTGGAGCGGGGGCGCACGGTGGCGGCCGTCGTGCGCGACCCTGCCCGCGGTGCTGAGCTGCGCGCCTGGCTGCACGACCACGGCGCGGACGTCGAGCGGTTCGGGACCGTGACCGGTGACGTCACCCTCGGCGCGGGTCTGGGGCTGAGCGCGGCGGACGAGGAGCGGCTCGCCTCCGTGCGCGACGTGGTCAACGCCGCGGGCTTCTACCGGTTCGGGCTGCGCCGCGAGGAGGCCCGAGCGGTCAACGTGGACGGCGCGCTCGCCGTGCTGCGCTGGGCAGCCACCCGCCCTGACCTGCGCATACTGATCCACGTCTCGGGCTACCGCGTCGGGGCGCACCAGCCGAGGTATCCGCTGCCGGACCCCGAGGCGACAGCGCTCTACCGGGACAAGGGGGCGTACGAGGGTTCCAAGATCGAGGCCGACGCGGCGGTGCGGGTCGTCGCTGCGCAGCTGGGTGTCCCGCTGGCCGTGGTGAACCCCAGCGGCGTGATCGGGCATTCGACGACCGGCGAGGCCGGCCAGTACATCGGCCCGGCGGAGATCGTCCGCGACCTGTGGGCGGGCCGGCTTCCCGCGCTGCCGGGGACCGCCCGCACGTTCGTGCCGGTGGTGACGGTGGACCACCTCGCCCGGTTCATCGCCGCGATCGAGGAGCCCGGCGGTCCGCACTGGGTGCTCGACGAGAACACGCCGGAGCTGCCCGACCTGATCCGGCTGCTCGCCGGGCATCTCGGGGTGCCCGCGCCCCGGTTGCGGGTGCCGGTGGGGGTGGTCCGGCATCTGCCGACCGCGCTGACCGGCGCGAACCGGGAGGTTCTCGGGTTCCTGTCCGAGGACCGGTACGACACGGCGTCCGCCGAGAAGCTCGCCGAGGTCGCCGAGCTCGCGCACCCTCCGGTCGAGATCGCGCTGCGCCGGTGGGCCGACCGGCTCGTGGCGGACCGGTTCGGCGCGCCCTCGACCTCGCTGCCCGGGGGCTTCCACGAGGTCGCGGGCTCCCGGACCTACCTCGCCGGTGACCGGACCTCGCCCGAGCTCGTGATGCTGCACGGACTGCCGCTCGACGGCGAGTCGTGGCAAGGCCTGCTGGGACGCATCGGAGCCTCGGTGCTGGTCCCCGACCTGCCGGGACTGGGTCGTTCGGCACCCACGAGCGCTACCGCACTGGACTGGCTGACCGACCTGCTGGCACCGCTGCGATCCCGGCCCACCCTGGTCGCCCACTCGGCGGCCGCCGGGCCGGCGCTGCGCTACGCGGCGACCCATCCCGACCGCGTCGACGCGCTGGTCCTGATCTCCCCCTACTTCCTGCAGGGAACACCCTCACGGTCGCTGCGCACCGGGCCGCTGCTCAGGAGGATGTCCGCTGATCGTCTCGAGGTCGCGCTGCTCGGGGCCCAGATCGCTTCCGACGATGCCCGCCGGGCCATCGACAGCGCCGCCGCCCAGCTGCACCGTCCCGGTGTCGCCCGCCGCACGGCCCGCTGGCTGCGCGCCGCGAACCGGCCCGCCGAACGCGCAGACCTGCGCAAACTGCTCACCGAGGTTCAGGTCCCGGTCCATCTGGTGGTCGGCCAGCGCGACCCCCTGGTCACCGATCCCGGCACGGCCACCGTCACGACCGTCCCCGATGCGGGTCACCACCCGCACCTCACCC
>NZ_AUBB01000048.1 GCF_000429025.1 Actinospineispora spinosispora DSM 44797 | reverse complement strand
TGTATTGCTTGGGCCTGTTTCGCGCGCGATATTTTTCTGTGACCACCCCGGCTCGCGTAAACGCTCGCTGGGGTACTCCCAGAAAAAAAGGCTCGGGGACTCGCCCGGGCGCGCGCTTGGGGCCACCTGGGGAGCCGCCCTGGCAGCTGGGCGGGTTGTTGCTGACATTCACTGCCCGGCCTTCGCCGGAACTCCTTCGGAGACTTGCGGAGCCGGTTTTACAGACGTATGGGCACGCGCAGCGGGATGGGGAGCCGTGAGTGTTTTGGGTTGCTGGGGCAGCCCAAAACACTCACGGGTCCTTATGGCGAACGCACGTTTCACGGGTGGCCCCGCAGAGGCGCCCGGAGGGGTTCCGCCGAAGGCGGGTAGTGCATGAGTGGCGGCTCCCAGGCCGGGGCACCAAGCGCGCGCGTCGCCGGAGGCGACGTTCCTTTCGGAGTGGGCCCCGAAGGGGTCCGCGAGGAAAGGAATCCCGAGGCAGCGAGCCGTTAGGCGAGCCGCCTCGAACGTTCCCGGTTGGCCCGGAGGGCCTTCCGGGAACGTTAGCGCGCGGGGCTCGCCTGGATTAACGGCATCAAGACCTCGTCCAGGATTTCGTAGATGACCGAGTCGGGGATCGGGGCGCCGAACAGCAGGAAGTGCTGGCGCAGGAGTGACGGGCCGACGCTGGCGATGCGATGGGTCAGCGCCGTCGGGCGGACCTCTCCGCGGACGGCACCTCGTCGCAGGATCTCCAGTGCCATGGCGATCGCTGGGTCGATGAAGCGCAGCCGGACGGCCTTCATCAGCTCGGGGTGTCGGATGACCTCGACCATGAGCCCGTGCGTCGCCTCGCCCGACGGGCCGTCGTGGATTTCGGTGAGCTGGCGTAGGAAGCCGAGGAGGTCGCCCCGGACGTTGCCGGTGTCGGGGAGCTCGATGTCGTGCGGTCTGCGGTGCGCCATGGCGTCGGCGACCAGCTCGACGCGGCTCGACCAGCGGCGATACAGCGAACCTTTGCTGGCCTTGGCCCGGCTGGCGACGCGCTCCATGGTGAGCTCGGCGTAACCGACCTCGCCGAGTTCGGCGAGGGTGGCTTCGAAGATGGCCTCGATGAGAGCATCGCCTCGACGGCGTGGTGCCCTACGATGGTCGAGGCAGTCCACGTCGAGGTCGGTGTCGTCGTCGGTATCGGCGATCATTTCCGTACTCTACTTGAAAACGGACCGTTCTCTATGTCTGGAACGGTCCAGTTGTCAGAATTCACTTGACAATTCACGTGATGGTCACGCTCCGGAGTGCGCCGTCGGCGTGTGTCTGTCGCAGCTCGGTCTTGAGAACCTTGCCGCTCGGGTTGCGGGGGAGTACCTCCACGATGGCCAGCCGTCGTGGGCGCTTGTACCCGGCGAGGTGCTCCCTGCTGTGCCGGTCGATGTCCTCGGGGGTGGGCGGGTCCGAGGGGTCCTTCGGTACGACGACGGCCAGCGGCGTCTCGCCCCACCGGGGGTCGGGGATGCCGATCAGTGCGACGTCCGCGATCTTGGGGTGCGCGGCGAGCGCGTTCTCCACCTCGGCGCAGTAGATGTTCTCCCCGCCGGAGATGATCATGTCCTTCTTGCGGTCGACCACGTAGAAGTAGCCGTCCTCGTCCTCTCGCACCAGGTCGCCGGAGTGGAACCAGCCGCCCGCGAACGCCTCGGCAGTGGCCTCCGGCTTGTTCCAGTACTCCTTCATGACCATCGGGCTCCGGTACACGATCTCGCCGATCTCACCCTGTGGCACGTCGTTCATCTCGTCGTCGACGACCCTGACCTCGACGTTGAGCATCGGTGTACCGACCGAGCCGATCTTGCGGATGGAATCCTCACCGCGGAGGTAGCAGGTCACCGGGCTGCACTCGGTCTGGCCGAACGCGGTGAGGACCTGCGCCTGCGGGAACAGCTCGATCATGGTGCGGAGCAACGTCGTGGACGCCGGTGCGGCACCCCAGGAGATCCGGCGCAGCGCGGACAGGTCACGTTCCGCGACGCCCGGCACCGAACAGATCGCCTGCCATTGGGACGGCACGAAGAAACACGCGGTCACCCCTTCCTTCTCGAGCAGGGTGACGGTCTCCTCCGGGTCGAAGCCCCCGGTGGGCATGATGACGCTGTGGCCGCCGGTCAGGAGGCTGGGCAGGAAGCCGGACAGCCCCGCGATGTGGAACAGCGGCGCGCCGGACAGGAACACCTTGTCGTCGTTCGCGACGCCCAGGTGGGCGTTGCTGCTGAAGGCGTGCAGCATCAGGTTGTAGTGCGTGAGCACCGCGCCCTTCGGGCGACCGGTGGTCCCCGAGGTGTACATGATGTAGGCGCCGTCGTGCTCGTCCAGGAGCAGATCGTGGAACTCGGGGTCCGCGTCTCGGATCGCGGTCTCGAAGTCCTCTGTGCCCTCGCCGTCGGCCCCGCCGATGACCAGGCAGGTATGTACGCCCGGAGCCTTCGCACGAGCCTTGGCGAGAAGTCCGGACAGCGGGGTGTCGACGATGGCGGCGGTCGCGCCGCTGTCGTTGAGCGCGTAGGCGATCTCTTCGGCGACCAGCCGGAAGTTGATCGGTACGCAGATGCCACCGAGCCGGGTGGCGGCCAGGTAGGACTCCACCACCTCGAGCGAGTTCATGCCGAGCACCGCGACCCGGTCACCTCGCTGGACACCGCGCCGGGTCAGTGCGTTGGCCAACCGGGTGACCCGGTCGTCGAGCTCCCGGTAGGTGCGTCCGGAGCCGTTGAACCGCAGTGCCGTCGCGTCGGGGATCTTGCGCGCGTGTCGGGCGAGCTGGTCGCTCGCGGTCATCCCTCGACCGGAAAGGCGAACATCGTTGGTGGCCACCGCGCCATCCTGCGGGTATGCGGGGCAGTGGTCAACCATTTGTGCGTCACTGTGTGTGCTGAATTGGTGCTGATGTACCGCGTACCCAGCGGCCGGACCGAGCCTGGGAGATTCTCAGGCGGCCCGGTGGCCCGGCCGCTGGGCCGCGATCGGTCAGGCGGGTGTGCTGCAGCCGCAGTTGGTCGCGCAGCCGTCCGTACCCCGTAGAGACATCATCGCCCGTACCTCCTCGCACCTTGGATGTGGTGAATCCTGACCGTAAGCACGGTGTATGCCGATGCTCAACCCTTCCTGACCCGGTGGGGCGAGGCTCACCCTGTTGGCCCTGCCTCGGTGGCCCTGGGTGAGCGCGGGGAGAGAACTCCTACGGCTGATCGGGAACGAACACGTCCCATCCGAGCTTCACCGCGAGCCCGAGCCCGGCGAGCGCGATCCCGATCCGCAACAGGTCGGCGGGGAGCCTGCGGGCCACGGCGGGCCCGGCTCGGGAGCCGAGCAACAGTCCGATGGTCAACGGTAGGGCGATCGACCAGGAAACCGGGCCGAACACCGCGAATCCGAGTGCGGCGATGAAGTTGGCCAGGCCGAGCAGGACGTTCTTGAGCGCGTTGATCCGGATCAGGCTGTCCGGCGTCGTGGCGAGCAGCAGTGCGAGCATCAGCACGCCGGCGGCGGCTCCGAAGTACCCGCCGTAGACAGCGACGGCCGCCACGCCGACGAGCGTGAGCCTGCGCCGCCGGTCGGACATCTCCGAGGTGGGCACGGCCAATGCGTCGGGTGTCGGTCGACGCACCAGCATCACCACGGCGGCACCGCCGACGAGGAACGGCACGATGCGCTGGAACACCCCGGGCGGCGTGGCCAGCAGCAACGCCGCGCCGGCCGCGCCGCCGACCGCGCAGATCACCCCCAGACGGCGAGCCGTGGCGGCCTGACCGACCAGCTCGGGCCGCGAGCCGTGCACCGACCCGATGCTGCTCACGGCGAGCGAGACCGTGTTGGTGACGTTGGCCGCCGTCGCGGGCAGTCCGGCCGCGAGCAGCGCGGGATAGGAGAACAGCGACGCCAGCCCGGCGATGGAGCCGGCGAGCCCGGCCGCGATCCCCGCCGTGACGAGCAGGGTGAACTGGGCGGCCGACACGTGGCCACGATCGCACCGCCCGGTGGGGGCGGCCAACCGAACCTGGCCTGATGGGGGATTGGTCACCAGCACTTGACCGGCGAAAACCTGCGGTTTTACCGGTAAGTAACGGGGTAGTTAATTGCATGAGCAGGCAAATCGGTCTGGTGTTGGGCGCCGGAGGCTTTCTCGGCGCCGCCTGGATGCTGGGGACGCTGTCCGCCCTCCAGGAAGCGACCGACTGGGACGCGCGCGACGCGGACCTGGTCGTCGGGACGTCGGCGGGCTCGGTGCTCGGTGCGCTGCTGCGAGCAGGGCATTCCGTCGAGGACCTCTACCGGGCGCAGCAGGACGACAGCAATCCCGAGTCGATCGGACGGATGCCTGCCGAGCCGATACCCGCACTTGCCTTCGACCTCGGGGACGAGCCCGGCTACCCGGCTCTGCCGCACCTGGGCCTGGGATCGTTGCCGCTGGTGCTGCGTGCGGTCCGCGAACCCAAACGTCTGACACCGGCGGCGGTGTGCGCCGGAATCCTGCCCAGGGGCCGTCGACCGCTGACCCGGATCGGCGGCATCGTGGAGCGGGCGCACCTCGGCGACAGGTGGCCGTCCGGCACCTGGATCGTCGCCATGGACTACCAGACCGGATCCCGCGTCAGCTTCGGCAGCGCGGACGGGCCGCGCACGACCATCGCGTCGGCGGTGATGGCCTCCTGCGCGGTACCCGCCTGGTACTCGCCGGTGACGATCGGCGACGTCCCCTACATCGACGGTGCCGTGTGCTCACCGTGCAACGCGGACCTGCTCGTGGGCCAGGGGCTCGACGAGGTCTACGTGCTCGCGCCGATGGCGTCGCTGCGGCCGGACCGGCCCACGTCGCTCGTCGCCCGGATGGAGCGGCTCTACCGCAGGTCCGCGACCAAGAGGGTCATGCGCGAGGTGGCGAAGCTGCGCGCATCCGGCACGTCGGTGACCGTGCTGGCGCCCAACCGGGGTGAGCTGGAGGCGATGGGGGCCAACATGATGGACAGCGCCCGCCGCCTCGATGTGCTGCGCGCGTCCAAGGAGGACGCCATCCGCAGGTTCGCCACACGCAAGGCGCGTCGCCTCGCCTCGCTAGCCTGCCCGCGCGTAGCCAGTAGCCTGCCACCAGGGCTATCCTCTGCGACGTAGATCAACAGTCGGGAGAACATGGCGAGGGTCAGTCGGACGGCGTACCTCGAGTCGGCGATGGAGATCCTCGCCGACTCGGGCAGCGAAGGCCTCACCGTGGCTGAGCTGTGCACACGACTCGGCGTCACGAAAGGGTCGTTCTACCACCACTTCTCCGGCATGTCGGACCTGGTGACCGCGTTGCTGCGGTTCTGGGGCGAAGAGCGCAACCAGCAGCTCATCGCGTCCTCGCTGGCGGAGCCGGACCCAGATGTGCGCGCCGGTCGTCTGATCGGTATCGCACTGGAGCTTCCGCACGCGGCCGAAGCGGCGCTGCGCGCGTGGGGCCGCAGCAACCCCCAGGTCCGGGCAGCGGTGGAACGCGTGGACAGCGTTCGTGAGCAGCACCTCTACGAGTCGGCGGTCCTGGCGGGCGCGACCGAGCGGGCGGGCAGGCTGCACGCCAGGATGGCCATGGCGATCCTGGTCGGAACGCAGCAGCGCGAGCATCCCGTCGACGTCGAGTCTCTCGGGGCGATGCTGACCGAACTCGCCGGACAGACCCCCTGGTGGGGGCGCGAGGGGGCTGCGCTTTTCGGAGAACGTACCGCGTAGTACGGTTTGTCGTTGACGCATTCTGGGTGAACGGGAGCGCACCATGACCATGACGGTCGAGCAAGCCGGTCTGACTGTCGTCGACCCGAGTGCCTATGCGGAGGAACACCGGCTGCACGAGGCGTGCGCGATCCTGCGGCGTGAGTCGCCGGTGCACTGGGTCGACGGAAGCCCGGACTACAACCCGTTCTGGGTGATCACCCGCCGCGCGGACATCCTCGAGATCGAGAAGAACCACGAGGTCTTCCGTAACCACCCCAGGCCCGTTCTGGTGCCCGCCTACGAGGACAAGCGCCAGGCCGAGCAGGGCCAGCTGCTGCGCACCCTGATCCACATCGACGATCCGGACCACAAGGCGCTGCGCCCGATCGCCGCCGACTGGTTCCGACCCAAGACGCTGCGCACCATGCAGGAGAACGTCAACGAGCTGGCCCGCCGCTACATCGACCTGATGGCCGAGCGCGGTGGCGAGTGCGACTTCGTCGCCGACGTGTCGGTGCACTACCCGCTGTCGGTCATCCTGTCGCTGCTCGGGCTGCCGGAGAGCGACTTCCCGAGAATGCTGCAGCTCACCCAGGAAATCTTCGGCGGCGACGACCCGGAACGACGCCGAGGGGAGGACCCCGAGGCCATGATGGCCGTGGTCCTCGACTTCTTCGCCTACTTCCAGCAGCTCATCGCGAACCGTCGGGAGAACCCGACCGAGGATCTCGCCTCGGCGATCGCCAACGCGCGCATCGACGGCGAGTACCTGTCGGACATCGACGCCGCCTCGTACTTCGTGATCATCGCGACCGCCGGCCACGACACGACCAGCTCGACGATCGCCGGGGGCATGCACGCACTGGTCCAGCACCCCGAACAGCTGGAGAAGCTGCGCGCCGACCCGAGCCTGCTGCCGGGCGCGGTCGAGGAGATCATCCGGTGGGTCACCCCGGTCAAGGAGTTCATGCGCACCGCGTCGCGGGACTACGAGATCGGTGGCGTCACCATCAAGGAGGGGCAGAGCCTGCTGCTCATGTACCCGTCCGGCAACCGTGACGAGGCCGAGTTCGACCGGCCGGACGAGTTCGACATCACCCGCAGGCCGAACCGGCACGTCGCGTTCGGCGCCGGCGTGCACTTCTGCCTCGGCGCACAGCTCGCCCGGATGGAGACCCAGGCGATCTTCGGTGAACTGCTGCCGAGGCTCGAGCACGTCGAGCTGGCCGGCCCGGTCACCGGAGTCCACAGCACGTTCGTCAGTGGACTCAAGCAGCTGCCGCTCCGGTACCGGATGCGCGACGCGGTCGACGCCTGACCTCAGTCCTCCAGACGGTCCCGCAGCACCCGCTTGAGCAGCTTGCCCGACGCGTTGCGAGGGAGCTCGTCGATCAGGTGCACCGACTTGGGCACCTTGAACCCGGCGAGGCGCTCCTTCGCGTGCGCGATCAGCTCGGTGGGCTCCACGTCCTGCTTCACGACGACGAACGCGGTGATCGCCTCGATCCACCGGTCGTCGGGCGTGCCGATCACCGCGACCTCGGCGACCGAGGGATGGGTGTAGATCGCGTCCTCCACCTCGCGGGACGCGACGAGGACGCCGCCGGTGTTGATCACGTCCTTGATCCGGTCGACCACGGTGATGTAGCCCTGCTCGTCGGCTCGCACCAGGTCGCCGGAGTGGAACCAGCCGCCCGCGAAGGCCTCCTCGGTCTCCTCCGGCTTGTCCCAGTAGCCCTCGCACAGCTGGGGTGAGCGGTAGACGACCTCGCCGAGCTCGCCGGCGGGCACGTCGTTGCCGTCACCGTCGACGACCCTCAGCTCGACGAACAGCACGGCGCGACCGCACGAATCGGGGCGGTCCGCGTGCTCGTCCGGTCCGAGGACCGTCGCCAGCGGCCCGATCTCGGACTGGCCGAACAGGTTGTAGAAGCCGAGCTCGGGCAGTGCCTTGCGCAGCCGGTCCAGTACCGGCCCAGGCATGATCGAGGCGCCGTAGAACGCCTTGCGCAGCGAGGACAGGTCACGGTCGGCGAAATCCGCGTGGTTCGACAGCGGCACCCACACCGTCGGCGCCAGGAACAGCGCGCCGATGCCGTCGGCCTCGACCCGGCGCAGGATCTCCGGGACGTCGGGCGCCTCCATCAGATGGTTCGTGGCGCCGACCGCCAGGTAGGGCAGCATCATGACGTGCATGCCCGCCGAGTGGTACAGCGGCATGGCGTGCAGCGGCTCGTCGTCCGGTGCGCATCCCATCGACGCGATGCACGACACGTACTCGTGCACGAGCGCCCGGTGCGTCATCATCGCGCCCTTCGGCCTGCTGGTGGTGCCCGAGGTGTAGAGCAGCTGCACCAGGTCGGTCTCCGCGACCTCGACGTCGAGGTCCGGCACGTCCCCGGTCCGCGCGCGCTCGAGCAGCGAGCCGTCGTCGTCGCGCAGCATCAGCAGCTGCTCCGGGGCCTCCGACAGTTCCCGCACGCGGGGGGCCAGCGCCGGGTCGGCGAGCACCGCCCTGCTGCCCGACTGCTCCAGGAGGTAGGCCAGCTCAGCGCCCTTGAGGTTGTAGTTGATCGGCACGTGCACCAGACCGGCGCGGGCGCAGCCGAGGAACGCGATCACGTAGGCGTCGGAGTTCTTGCCGTACGCGGCGACCCGGTCACCCTTGGCCAGACCCAGCTCCAGCAACAGGGCGGCGGCACGGCTCACGGCGTCGTCCAGCTCGCGGTAGGTCCAGGTCCGGTCGCCGAACCGCAGCGCGACCTGGTTCGGTGCGCGGCCCGCGCTGCGTCTCGGTACGTCTGCCACGGTGCTCGAACGGATAGCCGTCATTGGCTGTCTCCTCGTCGGGGACGGTTCAGGTGCTCATCACACCGTGTTCGGGTCTCGGTGTGATCTCATCTACCAGTTATTTCATGACCAAGGCCGTGCCGGGGGGAGCCGGGGGCGCCCCGCAGCGATAACGTCGTCCTATGTCCTCACCGCCACCGCCCGGCCCAGACCATGGCGGTTCGAGCTGGAGTTCCGACCCGTGGGCAGGCCGCGGGGGGACGACGCCGGTTCCGCCGCTGGGTGATCCGCTGATTCCACCGAACTTCTCCGGTTGGTTCGACCGGGTGGTCGGAGTCGTACGCCGCAGCTGGCAGCCGCTGCTGGCCATCCAGCTCGCCTCGGCGGTCGTCACCGGCCTCACGTTCCATTTCGTCGTCCCGGAGATCACCGTCGCGGCGGACGGGACACTGCGTGGCCCCGGCGGAGTGCCGCTGACCCCCGCACCGGACGGTACCGGTGGTCTCGAGGGATTCGACCTGTTCAGGGTCTTGTTGGCACTCACGGTCCTGCTCGTGGCCCTCGCGTTCGCCTGGACGACGTCGATCTACGCCGTGATCAGGGACGCGGCGGGTAAGCCGTTCACCGCCGACGCCGCGATGCGCTTCGCCGCGTCGCGCGCGGCACTGCTGATCGGCTGGATCGTCGTCGCGTTCATCCTGATCATGCTCGGGTTCGCACTGCTCGTCATACCGGGGATCTTCCTGACGATCTTCTTCTACACGACGCTGCTCGGGGTGGTCACGGTCGAGCGCGGCACCATCGCCAGGTGCTTCCAGCTCGCCGGGCCGCGCATGTTGCCCGCGATGGGACGCATGACCCTCGCCCTGGCGGCGAACATCGCGTACCAGGTCGTCGGCGGGTTCGTCGTCCGTGCGCTGAGCGAGCCGAACTCGCTGAGCGAGTCACTGCTGGCCGGCGTCGTGTCGGTTCCGGCCGGAATCGCGATGGTCGCCGTCGTGGTGGTCATCTACGCGGAGCTGCGCTTCCACGAGAACGGGACGGCACGCACGAGCACCCTCGCCGACGAGCTGGAGCGCGTGGAGCGCTGAGCGGTCGCATCGACCCCGACTGCCACAGCGCTCGGCCCGGCCCCTACCATCGCCCCACCGACGTGCTCGACGGGCCACAGCGGCCCTGTGACGCCATGGTGAGACGTGCATCGGGCGGCTGTCCGCCCCGGCACCGGCGCGCGCCGAGACAGCACAGTGAGCGAGGTCGATGGCTATGGCCAACGTGGACGTGCACGAGGACGAGACCGGGTCCCCGGAGGACAAGACCGTCCCGGTCGAGGCCGAACAGGACAAGGCCGAGCAGGACAAGACCGTCCCGGTCGAGGTGGACGACGACAAGACGGTGCCGGTCGACTCCGGTCAGGACAAGACCGTGCCGGTCGACGCCGCGTCGAAGTCCGAGGCATCCGCCTCGGCGGGGCAGGGGACCGCGCGTCTGGTGGTGACCGCCGTGCTCGCGGTCCTGCTCGTCGTGCTCCTCGCCGTGGGAACGCTGCTCTACGTCCAGCATCGGAAGGCGGCCCAGCAGCTCGCCAGCGGACAGCAGGCACTCGCCGTCGCGAAGCAGGTCGCCACGGATCTGACCTCGCTCGGTGCCACCGACGCGCCGGCCAGGATCAGCAGCCTCACCCAGGACTCCACCGGGCAGTTCAAGAGCGAGATCACGAAGTACGCGACGGTCGTGCAGTCGGTGCTCGCGCAGAGCAAGGCGGGCTCGACCGGGGTGATCAGCGCGGCGGGGCTGGAGAAGGTCGAGGGGGACTCGGCGTCCGTGCTGGCCACCGTCACCGCGAGGATCACCAACGACAAGCAGCCGCAGGCCCAGCAGCTCGCGTACCGGCTCTCCATCCAGCTCCAGCGTGAGAACGACCGGTGGTTGGTCTCCGGCGTGACCTTCGTGCAGTGATCCTCCCGACGATGAACCGGAGCTCGACGTGAGCATCTCCCGACGCCCGTGGCTGGTCCCCTCGATCCTCGGCGCACTGGTCCTCGTCGCCGCCGTCGTGGTCGGCGTGCTCGCCTGGCAGTCCTTCAGCGACTCACGGGCCGAGGCGGCGAAGGCACAGGCACTGGACACCGCCCGGTCCTCGTCCGCCCAGATCCTCAGCTACGACGCGAAGACCCTGGATGCGGACGTGGCGAAGTCCCGCAAGCTGGTCTCCGGCGAGTTCGCGGTGAGTTTCGAGCAGCTGGTCGCGACCGTGATCGACCCGGTGGCGAAGCAGGCGGGTCTCAGCAACAAGGCGACCGTGACGCGCGCCGCCGTCATCGACTCGCGGCCCGACCAGCTCGACGCGCTGCTGTTCGTCAACCAGACCAGCACCGCGCCCACTCAGCCGCAGCCTGCCAGCGTCATGAACCAGATCAAGGTGACCATGACCAAGGTCGGTGACCAGTGGCTCGTCTCGGGGATGCAACCGCTCTGACGAGGGTTGCGCGTGCCGGTTCGGTCACACCCGCATAGAGTCCGGTCATGCGCGGATCAATTCTGGGAACCGAGGTCCGACGGGTCGAAGACCCCGAGCTGATCCAGGGCCAGGGCACCTATGTGGACAACCTCGACATTCCGGGTGCACTGCACCTCAGCTTCGTGCGGTCGCCGTTGGCGCACGCTCGGATCGACAGCATCGACGTAGAGGAAGCACTCGCCGCACCGGGCGTGCGTGCGGTGTACACGGCCGAGAACATGCAGCTGGAACCGCAGATCATGGCGATTCCGCTGAACCCGGCGTGCGCCCGACCACCGCTCGCGGTCGGCAAGGTGCGGTTCGTCGGTGACGTGGTGGCCGCGGTCGTCGCCGACACCAAGGCGCAGGCACAGGACGCGGCCGAGCTCGTGGTGATCGAGTACGACCCGCTGGACGCGGTCGTCGACCTCGAGGCGGCGCTGGCGCCGAACGCCCCGTTGCAGTTCGAGGAACTTGGCTCGAACCTGGCAGCGGGTGAGCGGGAGCCGGGCGACGAGGACCCCCTGGAGGGTTCCGACGTCGTGGTCCGGCTGACCATGCGCAACCAGCGCCTCGCCCCGATGCCGATGGAACCGCACGCCATGGCGGCGCTGCCGGGTGGCGTCGACGGAGCCGACCACGACGCGACCGTCTATGTGTCGACCCAGGCGGCGCACGGCTTCCACCAGGCCGTCGCGGGCGCCTGCGGCCTCGCGCCGGACCGGCTCCGGGTCATCGCGCCGCACGTCGGCGGTGGCTTCGGCGCCAAGATCGGCGCGCAGACCGAGCACGACGTGGTGCTCGCCGCCGCGCTGAAGCTCGGCAAGCCGGTCAAGTGGATCGAGACCCGCAGCGAGAACGCGGTCTGCATGGTGCAGGGTCGTGGCCAGCAGGAATGGGTCGAGCTCGGTCTCCGCAACGACGGCACGATCGTCGGCCTGCGACTGCACGTCATCGCGGACTGCGGCGCCTACGCCGGGTTCAACGGGTTCCTCGGCATCGTCTTCACCCGCATGATGGCGGCCGGGGTGTACCGCATCCCGAAGATCAGCTACACGGTCGCGGCGGCGTTGACCAACACGACACCGATGGGCGCGTTCCGGGGTGCCGGCCGCCCGGAGGCCGCCGAGCTGCTCGAACGCATCCTCGACATGGCCGCAGTCCGGTTGGACATCGACCCGGCGGAGCTGCGCAAGCGCAACTTCATCCAGCCCGACGAGTTCCCGCACACCACCGTGGTCGGGACCAAGTACGACAGCGGCGACTACGAGGCCCCGCTGCGCAAGGCCCTCGAACTCGCCGACTACCAGGCGCTGCGTGCCGAGCAGAAGCGGCGCAGGGAGTCCGGTGACCCCAAGCAGCTCGGTATCGGGCTCAGCGCGTACGTCGAGGTGACCGGCGCGGGCAACTTCACCGAGTACTCGGCCGTCGAGGTCCATTCCGACGGCGGCGCGACCGTGAAGGTCGGCACGTCCTCGCACGGCCAGGGACACGCGACCGCGTTCAGCATGATCGTGTCCGACAAACTGGGCATCCCGATGGACCGCATCGAGTTCGTCCAGTCCGACACCGCCACCGTGCCGCGTGGTGGCGGCACGATGGGCTCGCGGTCGCTGCAGATCGGCGGCAACGCGGTGAACCACGCCGCGGAGGTCGTGCTGCAGTCGGCGCGCGAGCTGGCCGCCGAGCTGCTCGAAGCCGGCGTGGACGACATCGAGGTCACCGACGACGGCGCTCTCGGTGTGGCGGGTGTGCCGGACCAGCGGATCGACTGGGCGACGCTGTCCAAGACGGCCACCGAGCGTGGCACGCCGCTCGGCACCGAACTCGACTGGGAGCAGACCGGCGGCTCGACCTTCCCGTTCGGCGCCCACCTGAGCCTCGTGGAGGTGGACACCGACACCGGCAAGGTCATCCCGCTCAAGCACTACGCGGTGGACGACTGCGGTCGCATCCTCAACCCGATGCTCGTGGCCGGCCAGCAGCACGGTGGACTGGCGCAGGGCATGTCCCAGGCGCTGTGGGAGCACTTCGTCTACGACGAGGAGGGCAACCCGCTCACCGCGTCGCTGACCGACTACACCATCCCGAGTGCTGTCGAGCTGCCCTGGTTCGACGTGAGCAACACCGAGACCCCGACGCCGTACAACCCGCTGGGCGCCAAGGGCATCGGTGAGTCCGCCACCGTGGGTGCGACGCCGGCCGTGCACAACGCGGTGGTCGACGCGCTGAGCCACCTCGGGGTGCGGCACATCGACATCCCGTGCACGCCGCAGGCGGTGTGGCGGGCGGTCCAGGAGGCCCGCTCGGGCGGCGCGGGTGAGCCGTGGCGCGAGCCCCCGGCGATCTTCGCGACCCTCCCGGAGCGCCAGGCCCCCGACCCCGACGCCGAGCCCCCGGGCGCCTGAAATCGTGAGTGGCAAGGACGTCTACCGCGAAGCGGCGCCGCAGGCGTAGGCGCTCGGAGCACTCGCGACACGCTTTTCGTCGTGAGTGTTCCGGGAGCCTATAGGCGCCCTTGCCACTCACGAGTCGACGGCGAAGCCGAGATGCCTTGGAGCCGGGCACGGGCCAAGCCGGGTACGGAGGACCGCACGCCGCGGCGGGCGGTCACTGGAAGAGGCGCTCCACCGTGGTCACCTTCAGGACCGCCGTTCCGGCCTTGTGGGAGGCCTCCAGGTCCACCTCGGCGCAGATGGCCCAGTCGTGGTGGTCCTCGGGGTCGTCCAGGATCTGGCGCACGTCCCAGCGGCCCGGGCCTTCGTCCACGATGAACAGGTCGGGGCCCCGTGAGTGGGCGTCGGTGCGGATCTCGTCGAACTCCTCCCAGTACGGCTCCAGCGCCAGGTGCCACTGGTCGGCGTCCCACACCCCGGACGGGTCCATCTCGCCCAGCTGGTCCCACTGCTTGCGCGACGCCAGCTGCACCCGGCGGAACATCGCGTTGCGGACCAGTACGCGCAGTGCCCTCGGGTTCGCCGTGACGGTGCTGTGCCCGGGGGGCTGCTCGGCCAGCTCGTCGGGGTTGGCCAGCTTCTCCCACTCGTCGATGAGGCTGGAGTCGACCTCTCTGACCAGCTCGCCCAGCAGCTCGATCAGGTCGGTCAGCTGTTCGGTCCTTGCCTCCTCGGGCACCGTCTGGCGCAGTGCCTTGTACGAGTCGGTGAGGTAGCGCAGCAGCAGACCCTCCGAGCGGGCCAGGCCGTAGTGGCCGACGTACTCGACGAAGGTCATTGCCCGTTCGTACAGGTCGCGGGCGATCGACTTGGGGGACAGCTCGGCGTCCGCCACCCAGGGATGACCGCGACGGTAGGTCTCCAGCGCGCCTTCCAGCAGCTCGGCGAGCGGCTGCGGGTAGGTGATCAGGTCGAGCTGTTCGTTGCGTTCCTCGAACTCGACGCCGTCGGCCTTCATCTCGGCGAGTGCGATCCGCCTGGCGACCGCCTTCTGGGCCTGCAGCACCTGCCTGGGGTTCTCCAGGGTCGCCTCGATGACCGACAGCACCTCTACCGGGTAGTCGGGTGACTCACGGTCCAGCAGCTCGATCGCCGCGAGGGCGAAGGGGGAGAGCGGCTGGTTGAGCGCGAAGTCCAGCTGCAGGTCGATCGTCACCTTGGCGCGGCGGCCGTCGGGATCCGGTTCGGGCAGCTGTTCGACCACACCACCGGCGAGCAGGCCGCGATAGATCGAGATGGCCCTGCGGATGTGCTTGAGCTGCGCGGGCCGGTCCTCGTGGTTGTCCTCCAGGAGGTGGCGCATGTTGGCCAGGGTGTCGCCGGGCTGGTTCAGCACGTTCAGGACCATCGCGTGGCTGACCGTGAAGCTCGACGCGAGTGGCTCCGGCTGGGACTCGATCAACCTGGTGAAGGTCGACTCGGTCCAGGACACCTCACCGTCCTTGGGCTTCTTGCGCACGACCTTGCGGCGCTTCTTCGCATCGTCACCGGCCTTGGCCAGTGCCTTCTCGTTCTGCACGACGTGGTCGGGTGCCTGCACCATGACGGTGCCCAGCGTGTCGTAGCCCGCGCGACCGGCGCGCCCGGCGATCTGGTGGAACTCTCGGGCGTTGAGGTGCCGGGTCCGGATGCCGTCGTACTTGGCCAGGCCGGTGAACACGACAGTCCGGATCGGGACGTTGATACCGACGCCGAGTGTGTCGGTGCCGCACACGACCTTCAGCAGGCCCGCCTGGGCCAGCCGCTCCACGAGACGGCGGTACTTGGGCAGCATGCCCGCGTGGTGCACCCCGATGCCGTGCCGGACCAGCCGGGACAGGGTACGGCCGAAGCCGGCCGAGAAGCGGAAGCCGCCGATGAGCTCGGCGATCCGGTCCTTCTCCGCCCGGGTACACACGTTGATGCTGGTCAGCGCCTGGGCGTGTTCGATCGCCGCGACCTGCGTGAAGTGCACGACGTACACCGGCGACTGGTTGGTGCTGAGCAGTTCCTCGACGGTCTCGTGCAGCGGGGTGAGCACGTAGGAGAACATCAGTGGCACCGGCCGCTCACCGGAGCTGACGACCGTGGTCGGCTGCAGTGTGCGGCGGGTCAGGTCCTCCTTGAACCGCGTGACGTCACCGAGCGTCGCGGACATGAGCAGGAACTGGGTGTGTGGCAGCTCGATGATCGGGACCTGCCAGGCCCAGCCGCGGTCCGGGTCGGCATAGAAGTGGAACTCGTCCATGACGACCTGGCCGACGTCCGAGGCAGGGCCATCGCGCAGCGCCATGTTGGCCAGGATCTCGGCCGTGCAGCAGATGATCGGCGCCTGCGCGTTGATGCTCGAGTCGCCGGTCATCATGCCGACCTTGTCGGCGCCGAACAGGTCGCACAGCGCAAAGAACTTCTCCGACACGAGCGCCTTGATCGGCGCGGTGTAGAAGCTGCGCACTCCCCGCGCGAGGGCGGCGAAGTGCGCGCCGGTCGCGACGAGGCTCTTGCCGGAACCGGTCGGGGTGCTGAGGATGACGTTGGCGCCCGAGACGATCTCGATGAGCGCCTCCTCCTGCGCCGGATACAGGTTCAGGCCCTGCGCGGTGGTCCAGAGGGTGAACGCGTCGTAGAGCGCGTCCGGATCGGCGGTGCCCGGGAGCTGTTCGGTGAGGGTCATGACGGTGTCGATGGTGCCTGCTCCGGATGGGGGAACCCCACCCGGGTGCTCAGGACGTGACGACGTCCTCCGAATCCAGAGTCGTAGAACCGGTGAACGCCAGGTCCGAGGGCCCGGCAAGCCTGGTCGGCTGGGTGCGGCCGCGCAGCGTGACCGCGTCGCCCAGTGTCCACCTGCTGGCCTCGGCACGTCCGGCGAGCGACACGGCGGCGGCGGAGGCGAGAATCCTGCCCGGAGCGGATTTCGCCAGCTCGGTGAGCCTGGCGGCCTCGTTCACCGGGTCTCCGATGACCGTGTACTCGTACCGCCGGATGTTGCCGACGTATCCCGCCACGGCGTCCCCGGCCGAGATGCCGATGCCGGCGAGCAGGTCCGGCACGTCGTCGGCGAGACGGGCGACCAGGTGCCGGCCGGCGGCGAGCGCCTGTCCGGCGGGGTCGGGGATCTCGTTCGGGGCGCCGAACACCGCGAGCGCCGCGTCGCCCTCGAACTTGTTGATCCACCCGCCGTTCGACTCGATCACCTCGACGACGACGCCGAAGAACTGGTTGAGCAGCGCCACCACCTCGGTCGGCGGACGCTCACCGGCGAGGGTCGTCGAGCCCACCAGGTCCACGAAGAGCACCGCGACCGAACGGACCTCGCCGCCGAGCCGGACCTCGGAGGCCTCGGCGGCCGCGCTGGCAACCTCCTGGCCGACCTGGCGACCGAACAGCTCGCGGATCCGTTCCCGCTCGCGCAGGCCCGCCGCCATCGTGTTGAACCCGGCTTGCAGCGCGCCCAGCTCGGTCACGTCGTACACCGGGACCGACGTGTGCATCCGGCCCTGCTCGATCTGCTGCATCGCTTTGCGCACGGCGCGCACCGGATCGGCGACGGCGCGCGCGGCTCCGACGGTGGTCAGAAAGCCGATGACCAAGGCCGCGCCACCGGCCACCAGCGAGGTGGTGGCGAGGAGCTCCACCGAGATGTCGGAGTAGATCAAGGCGGACAATCCGGCCATCATCAGGCCGCAGACGGGTGTCGCCGTGCCCAGCGCCCAGAACAGCACGGAACGGATGAGGACACCCGCGTGCAGCCGCATCCGGGGCGGCTTGCCGGCCAGCACCCTGGTCGCCGAGCGGCGCAGGATTCGTTCGGTGAGCAGATACGACAGCGCGCTGGAGGTGATTCCGACGATGAGCACGGTCTCGGCGATGGCGAGGCCGAGCCGGACCGAGAACTGGGCGTTCACGACGCCGAACAACACGGCGGCGGCGAACCAGAAGCTGCCTTGGAGAAACGCCAGCCGACGCGGGGCGTAGATCACCGCGAGCCGCTTCTGGTCGACGTCGTCGGGCGGCACCCGGAACTTCAGTGCACCGATCACGACGCACACCGGGATGCTCACCAGCAGGAAACCCGCGACGATCATCAGGTTGAACGTGAGAACCCCGCGCGGATCCGCGACATCGCCCTTGGGTAGCAGCCACGCCGCGTACGCCGTGACCGCGGCGCTGCTCAGGATGTTGCCGGCCACGATGACCGAGGACAGCAACAGTCGCACCGGAAGGTCGATCACGACCTTCCGGCGTGCAGTGCGCTCCGGTCTACCCATGACCAGGAAAACTCTACGCGAAACGGGTAACCGGATCGCGGCGGTCAGCCTCTGGCGACCGTTCCTGCCCCGACCGTGTTGTGGCGGACCGGGCCGTCGAGCCGCAGACCGCGACCGACCGCGCCGCCGGTGTTGACCGGGCGACGGACGTGTAGCACCGGCCACGCGGGCGTCGGTGGGAAGAACGCGCTCAGCTCGGCGCCGGGGACCAGACCGACCTTCGAGCAGGTCTGGACGAACGACTCGTACTGGTGAACGGCCTCGGACACGTTGCCGGCCGCGAGGTGGGCCTCGATGAGGTGGCGGCGAGCGTCCTCGCGCAGCGGCTCCGCGTCGACGACGAGGGCGCCGGCGCGGATCGCGCCCTGGTGCTGGCCGATGGCGGTGAACTGACAACACAGGGAGTCGAGCGCGTGCAGGCGGACCCGCTCGAACCGGTCCCGCTCCTGGCGGGCCCACGGCTCGGTCCACCCGGCGAGCAGATCGTGGCTGAGCAGCTCGACGAGCTCCTCGAGCGCCTCCGGTCGCGCGCCGAACGGATCGCGCTGCCACCCGCGAAGGCGCGCCAACGCGTCGGCCAGGTCGACCTCGACGGTCTTGGCCAGGCCGAGGAGCTGGTCGTTCTCCTCGACGAGCTCGGCGAGGGAGTCACGGACCCCGGCCAGCGTGCCCAGCGCGGTGTCCCTCGGGAGAGTCGGCCACAGCAGCGCGGCCAGCTCACTCTTGGTGCGCGGCGCGGGTGCGACGGCGAGCGCGGCGAGCAGCCTGCGTTCGTCGGCGGCCAGTAGTGGGGCGGTATCAGCGCCGACGTCGAACCGCAGCTCGAAGTTGCCGAGCACTCGCAGTCGAGCCCGGCACGCCGTCGCGCCGGAGCATGGCTGAATTCCTGACATTTTCCTTTTCCCCACATTTCGGTCGGCGCGATCAGCCGGAAGGATGTGAGCCCCCGGATGACAACACCGACTGCGATGATCATGTATGCCGACGCTCATGGACGCCTGAGGGCGCGGATCGGCCCTCATAGTCTTCCCGCTGTGCACGACGCTGCCTAGGTCCGTTTCGGGAAACATCTTCGCCCATTAGTGCCGGAGGCCCGACAAGGGCCCCGTGGTGGTACGCCCGGCGTCGGCCGGACCGGTCGTTCAGTCTCGTGTGGCGTGCAGCCGCACGTGCGTCCCGTAGCTGTCGGTCCACACATGTAGCAGGTCACAGAGCTGTCGAGCGATCCACATGCCCCGGCCGCGCAAGCTGCTGGGGTGCGGAGGCCGAAGCCCTGGCAACGGCTCGTCGAGCGAGCCCGTGTCGTGAACTTCACAGATCAACTGGCCGTCCTGCTGCCATAACTGGAGCAGGCCGATGCCGTATCCGTGCTCGACCGCGTTGCTCGCGGCCTCGTTGACCGCGAGGACGAAGTCGTCGGCGCGGTCGGTGCCCAGTCCCGCCGTCACCGTCGCCTCGGTCACCATCGTGCGGAGGTCGATCAGCTGCCACGGGCTGAACGTCATCTCCTTGTGCGGTTTGCCGAGGCTCACCGGAGCCGACACCGGGTGCATGGCCAGCACGTCGACCGGTGACCGGCAGTCGGTGTTCTCGCGGACCGTGCCGTCCTGGTCGACCAGGTACGCGTGGTTCCAGCGCAGTGCGTCGGCCTGTGGCCCCAGGCCGGTCGGGTAGAGACACGTCATCGAGATCGGCAACGTGCTGAGCGCGACGTTCATCGCCGCGTCCGCCTCGACCCATGCGGTCGCGTTGATCCCCGGCCGGTACTGGTGGTGCTCGGAGATCACCGAGATCGGGCCGGCCCAGTCGGTCAGCTCCCGCAGCTCACGGGCGCGCTGGGTGACCACGGCCTGGCCGGAGCCGCGCAACAGCGGTTCCGGCGGCGGCAGGTGGATCAGCCCGGAGGCTCCGTTGAGCACCTGGCGCAACCGGGCCTCGGTGGGTGAGGACGCGATCAATGCGACCGGAACGTCCCGGCGCAGGGCGTCCTCGACGACCGGAACCGCCACCGCCAGCAGTTCGTCGTGCGACGCGTAGAACGCCGCCCGATGGATGAACTGGCTGGGCAGCGAATTCCTGGTGTTCTCGACTCTCACTCTGTCGCCTCGATCGGCCCCGCTGGGGCCGTCTCGGTGTTCAGAGGTGTGTCACGCAGGGTGAGCTGCGTGGTGAATGCGGCGCCGCAGCGATCGAGCACGCGCCGGACCAGCGGCTGGACGCCGTAGAGCACGAGCTGGTGGCTCTGCGGAAAGCTCTCGGCGGCCTGGACGAACTGCACTATCGTCGTGACGTCGGCGAAGCGCAGCGACTCGAGATGGATCGCGATCTGACCGTCGTGCTTGAGGGCACGAAGAGCCCGGTCCAGCTCCTTCTCGATGATCCCGCGGACGAGGTGTCGGTTGCTGAAGTCGATCTCACCGGAGACGCGGGTGCTGAACGGTGCCATCCGCGTGATCCGCAGGAGACCGTCGTCGTAGATGGCCGGCGTAATCACCTCGATCGCGTGCAATTCACACAGCTCACTCAACTCCGCTGTCGACCAGTCGGTCCGCTCGTACTGGCAGAGCAAGGTGACTGGGTTGCCCTGCATCGCGCCGTGGACAGCGCGATCGTACTCGGCCAGCGAGATGCCGCGCGGGCGGTTCACCGCCGTGGCGGGTTCGTCGCTCAGCCGCACGCTGGGGTATCCCTCGGCGAGCGCGTCGCCGATCGTCTCGCCGAGCAGGGCGAGCACCTCGGGAACCGACATGGACCACAACTTGTCGGTCATCTCGGGCGGTATCAGTGAGAGCTGGCCGGTGCGCAGGTACCGCTCCACGTCGACGTTGTCCTCGCGCAGCCGGCGGAGCAGGGGCGTCGCCGACCGTGCGCTGTCGAAATAGACGATCTTCTCGCGGCGCCGCAGGCCGGAGGCGACGAAGCCCGCCGCGACTTCCCAGTGTTGCTCGTCGCTGTCCAGGACGGCGCACACGTGATCGCCCAGAGCGATCTCGTCGAGCGTCTTCGCCACGGACAACTGCCACCCCACCCACACTTGTTACACATTCCCGCCCCGACGCACACTCTATGTGAGTATCGGTAAGTTCATGCCTTCAACGAAGATGGACGGCCTGATTAGAGCGCCGAGCGGACGCTCGGTCGAAGTTCTGTCGAATAAAGGTTCCTGATCCGCTTATCCAGACCTGCATCACGGTGGACAACTGGCGAGCCATCCAGAGCCCGCGGCCGCGGGCGCCGCGCGGATCGGGCGGGCAAAGTCCCAGGTGAGGATCGGCGAGGACACCCGAATCGTGGATCTCGACGGCCAATTCGCCCATGCCGGCCCACAGTCGTACCGTGCCCCTGCCGGCTCCGTGTTCGACACTGTTCGTGGTGACTTCACCGAGTGCGAGGACGAATGACTCGGTCAGGTCCGAATCGAGCTGACACCAATGGGCGAAGCGTGTCGCTTCGGCGCGTACATCGCGCAGTTCGGCGAGGCCGAATTCCAGCGTGAGGTCAGGGGGAGTAGGCATCGGCGGCGCCGGAGCGGCGAGTGTCCGCCGGTGCCGTCGTGCGCTGGGGCGCTCCGCTCGATGTGAGCTGGTACGCAGGACCGTGACCGGCAGGTCGGCGAGCGCGATGTCGGTCGCCCTGACCAGCTCGGCCCAGAAGGCGGCCGGCCGCTCGGCGCCGTCGACGATGCAGTCGACCTGTTCGAACACCGTGCGTGGGCCGAGCGAGCCCAGTTCGGCGAACTCTCTGCGTCGCGCGACCGCGATGCTCTGCGCCGAGTAGCAGCCGTACACCTCGGTCGGGTCACGGAAGGTCACGTGCCGGGCCGAGTCGCCGAGGCGGCGGCGAAGGCCGGCCTCGGCTTCCGGTTCGAGAACGGTCTCGACCTGCTCCGCTCTGCTCAGCGCGTCCCGCACCCTCGGCGTGAGCTCAGCGAGCAGCTCCGCCGTGGTGTGGTGCGGTACGGCCTCGTGGCGTAGGCCGACCTGGGTCGCTGTCATGGACTCGTAGCTACCCCGGACGCGACCAGGTCAACCGCGGATGACGAATTCCCAAAGATATAACACTCGTTCGGGCGCCTGAGTCTCTGCTGAGACACCTGAACGGGACAAGGAGCGGGCGAGTGTCCCTACACCCGGTGACCATGTCATTGTCGTGGCCGTGGATTCTTGGCGTCTTGTCGAACGCGAGCTGGATCTCGAGCGATTGGCGCAGAGCGAATCGCTGTTCGCCCTGTCCAACGGCCATATCGGTTTACGCGGCAACCTCGACGAGGGTGAGCCGCACTCGCTACCCGGCAGTTACCTGAACTCGTTGTACGAGCTGCGACCGCTGCCGTATGCCGAGGCGGGATACGGCTATCCCGAGTCCGGGCAGAGCGTCATCAACGTGACCAACGGCAAACCGATCAGGATGCTGGTCGACGACGAGCCGTTCGACGTGCGCTACGGCGAGCTGCACCGTCACGAGCGGGTGCTGGACTTCCGCGACGGCGTCCTGCGCCGCGACCTGGAGTGGACCAGCCCCGCCGGGCGCCGGGTGGCGGTCAAGTCCACCAGGCTGGTGTCCTTCGTGCAGCGCTCGGTGGTGGCCATCCAGTACGAGGTCACCCCGGTGGACGAGCCGGTCCGCATCGTCCTGCAGTCGGAGCTGATCGCGAACGAGCAGCTGCCGTCCGCCGGCAACGACCCTCGGGTGGCGGCAGTGATGGAGGCGCCGCTGGAGGAGGAAGAGGTCGAGTCGAACCACAGCAGCGCGACGCTGGTGCACCGCACCCGGCGCAGCGGGCTGCGGATGGCGGCGATGATGGACCACCAGTGGGACGGCGACGACGACGTACTGGTCACCGTCAACTGCTACCAGGACCTCGGTCGCGTCACCCTGAGCACGACGCTCGACCCCGGCCAGACCTTCCGGTTGACGAAGCTGGTCGGCTACGGCTGGTCGAGCAGGCGCTCGCGCCCCGCGCTGCGCAGCCAGGTGTCCGCGGCGGTCACCGCCGCGAAGCACACCGGTTTCGATGGGCTGTGCGCCGAGCAGCGGGAGTATCTCGACGACTTCTGGGCCCGCGCGGACGTGCAGCTCGACGGTGACGAGAGGCTGCAGCAGGCCATCCGGTTCTCGCTGTTCCACGTGCTGCAGGCGGGCGCGCGGGCCGAGCAGCGCGCCATCCCGGCCAAGGGCCTCACCGGCTCCGGGTACGACGGGCACACGTTCTGGGACACCGAGACGTTCCTGCTGCCGGTCCTGACCTACACCGCGCCCAGGGCGGCTCGCGACGCGTTGCGCTGGCGGCACAGCACTCTGGACTTGGCCAGGGAACGCGCGACGCAGCTGGGGCACCCCGGCGCGACCTTCCCCTGGCGCACCATCAGAGGCCAGGAATGCTCGGCGTACTGGCCTGCCGGTACCGCCGCCTACCACATCAACGCCGACGTCTCCGACGCCGTGCTGCGCTACGTCCACGCCACCGGCGACCTGGAGTTCGAACGCGAGTACGGCCTGGAGATCCTCGTCGAGACCGCCCGGCTGTGGGTATCGCTCGGGCACTCCGACGCGGCCGGGAAGTTCAGGATCGACGGGGTGACCGGCCCCGACGAGTACTCGGCGATCACCGACAACAACGTCTACACGAACCTGATGGCGCAGCGGAACCTGCGCGGCGCGGTGAATGTCGTCGCCGCGCACCCGGAGAAAGCCGCCGAGCTGGGCGTCGCGACCGCCGAGGTACAGCGCTGGCGCAGGGCGGCCGAGTCCATGTACGTGCCCTACGACGAGCGTCTGGGCGTGCACCCGCAGGCCACCGGGTTCACCGACCACGAACGCTGGGACTTCGAGAACACCCCCGCCTCGCACTACCCGCTGCTGCTGAACTACCCCTACGGCGACATCTACCGCCGGCAGGTGATCAAACAGGCCGACCTGGTCCTGGCCATGCACCTGCGCGGTGACGCGTTCACTCCCGAGCAGAAGACCCGCAACTTCGCCTACTACGAGGCGCTCACCGTCCGCGACTCGTCGCTGTCGGCGTGCACCCAGGCCGTGCTCGCCGCCGAGATCGGCCACATGCGCCTCGCGCAGGACTACCTGAGCGAGGTGGCGCTCACCGACCTGGACGACCTGCACCACAACACCGGCAGCGGCCTGCACATGGCCAACCTGGCCGGCGTGTGGCTGGGGCTGGTCGCGGGCTTCGGCGGTATGCGCGACCACGACGGTTCGCTCACGTTCGCGCCTCGCCTGGCCCCGGACTGGACCCGGTTGCGGTTCGGGATGATCTGGCGTGGACGACTGCTGCGGGTCGAGATCACGCAGGACTCGGCAACGTATGAGCTCGCCGAGGGGGAGCCGCTCACGACTCGACATCACGGCGAGGAGATCACGGTCGAGGCCGGGAAGGCGATCACCGTGAAGATTCCACCGGCGGTGACGCCGGTGCCGGTGAACCAGCCGCCCGGGAGGCCTCCTCTGGTCGGGGATCCGAATCCCTGGTTCAGCTGATCTTTGCTCTGGTCATGCCCGCTGGCTCGTCCAGTGTGCGTCCCCGCTGGCTTTCAGTGTGCTTGGCGTGGCCGCCCGCTCTCCACCCCCGGCTGGCGCCGGCCTCGCGCAGGCTCCTGGTTGCACGTAGTTCGGGGGCGAGGTTTCAGGGTTGACAGCGGGCGGCCACGCCAAGTGCTTAGCCAGGATCGCGGGGAAGGGGCAGGTGTGCGTGCATGCCGTAGGTGGTGGCGGGCCGATGGCGCTTCTTTGCGCATTGGGCTGCGCCCTCGCGCGATCACGTAGCCCCAGGAGTCTCTGTGGTTACTTTGGTGCCGCCTCGCAGAGCTTCGTGTTGCGTCGCAGATGTTGGAACATCTGCGACGCAACACGTAGCTCTGCGAAGTCGCCCCGAGTGTTACGCGTGCGATAGATGGGGTGATCTTGGAGCCCCCGGGCACGCGCACTCAACGAGCGTGGTGCACCCGGAGACCGTGGGGGGGCGCGGCGCAGCCGTGACCAACACAAGCGCCGCAGGGCGTCCCCTTCCCCCGCGATACTGGCCGGCACTTGGCGTGGCCAGGATCGCGGGGAAGGGGGTGGTGTGCGTGCATGCCGCAGGTGGCTGCGCCCCACGCGATCACGCAGTCCCAGGAGTCTCTGTGGCTACTTTGGCCCCACCTCGCAGAGCTACGTGTTGCGTCGCAGATGTTGGAACATGTGCGACGCAACCTGAGCCTCTGCGAAGTCGCCCCAGGCGTTACGCGTGTGACAAATGGGGTGATCTTGGGCGCACCGGGCACGCGCACACAACGAGCGCGGTGCACCCGGAGACCGTGAGCGGGGCGCGGCGCAGCCGTGACCAACACAAGCGCCGCGCAGCTCCCCCATCCCCGCGATACTGGCCGGCACTTGGCGTGGCGGGTCGGGGTCAACCCTGAAACCTCGCCCCCGAGCCCGTGCAACCAGGAACCCGCGCGAGGCCGGCGTCAGCCGGGGGTTGAGGCCGGCCCGCCACGCCAAGCACACTGACGCGCCAGCGGGGATTGAAACCTCACACGATGCTCGGAATGATCGCATCGATCAGATGAGGCCCGGGCGACGCGAGCGCATCCCGCAACGCGTCAGCGAACTCCGACGCTGTGGTCGCACGCACAGCCGGAACCCCCATCCCGGTCGCCAGCGACACGAAGTCGAGCGACGGGTTGCTCAGATCCAGGAGCTGAGAGGCCTTGGGTCCGGGCTTCCCGTCGGATTCGGCCCCGACGCGCTGCAGCTCCATTCGCAGGATCGCGTACGCGCTGTTGTTGAAGATGATGGTCGTGATGTCCAGGTTCTCCCTGGCGTGCGTCCACAGCGCCGAGATCGTGTACATCGCGGACCCGTCCGCCTCCAGGCAGAGAACCGGACGATCGGGCGCCGCGACGGCGGCCCCGGTGGCGGCCGGTAGGCCGTAGCCGATCGCGCCGCCGGTGAGGGTGAGCCAGTCGTGGCGGGGTGCGCCCTCGGTTGCGGCGGGCAGCATGAAGCTGGACGTGTTGGCCTCGTCGACGACGATCGCCCGCTCGGGCAGCAACGCGCCGATGACGGCGGCCATGCTCTCCGCGGTCAGCTCGCCGGTGGGCAGCTCCGGACGATGCGGGGCCGCCGTGGTCGCGGTCGTCCCGGGAGCGATCTCCTCGGCGAGCGCGGACAACGCCGAGGTGGCGTCGGCGGTCGGCTCGGCGAGCACGTGGACCTCGCAGCCCTCGGGTACCAGGTCGCTGGGTTTGCCCGGGTACGCGAAGAACGTCACCGGTGACCTGGCGCCGGCCAGCACCAGGTGCTTCGCGCCGTCCAGCTGGTAGCTGGCCATCTCGGCGAGGTAGCCGAGCCTGGCGACCACCGGGAGGCCCGCGCCGCGCTCCAGACGGGTCGGGAAGGTCTCGCACAGGAGTGTGGCTCCCGCTGCCTCGGCGATCCTGGCCGCGGCGCTCAGACCCGGTTCCCTGGTCGCGTCGCCGCCGATCAGGATGACGGTGTGTTCGCCGGACCGCAGCGCTTTCGCGGCCGAGGTCACGGCGTCCTGGACCGCCGTGCCGGTCTCGGCAGGGGCGGGCTCGGGCGTCGGTGCCGGCTGTGCGCCGTCGCCCCAGGATACGTCGGCGGGCAGCATGAGCGTCGCGACCTGGCCGGGGGCCGCGGTGGCCGCCGCGACGGCGGCCGCGGTGTCGGCGGCGACGTCGGCGACCCGCTCGGTGCGCCGGACCCAGCCCGAGACGCTGCCCGCCAGTGCGTCGATGTCGGATTCGAGCGGTGCGTCGTACTGCTTGTGGTACGTGGCGTGATCACCCACGACGGTGACGATCGGGACGTGGGCGCGCCTGGCGTTGTGCAGGTTGGCCAGCCCGTTGCCCAGCCCGGGGCCCAGGTGCAGCAGCACGGCCGCGGGCCTGCCGGCGATCCGTGCGTACCCGTCGGCCGCGCCGGTCGCCACACCCTCGAACAGGGTCAGCACGCCGCGCATCTGCGGCACCGAGTCCAGGGCGGCGACGAAGTGCATCTCCGACGTCCCGGGGTTGGCGAAGCACACGTCCACGCCGCCGTCCACCAGCGTGTTGATCAGTGCCTGCGCGCCGTTCATCCAGTGTCCTCCATCGTCGGGCCTCACGCTTCGAGCAGCACGCCGGGGTTGAGGATCCCCTCGGGGTCGAAAGCTCGTTTGACGCGGCGCATCAGTTCGATCGTCGTCGGGTCGGTCAGCTCCAGGAAGTACCGCTTCTTGGACCGCCCGATGCCGTGCTCGCCGGAGATCAACCCGCCGAGCTTCATGCTGGCCTCGAACAGCTCGCGCAGCAACACCGAACGCACCTCGTCGTCCGGTTGGAACACCGAAAGGTGGACGTTGCCGTCGCCCGCGTGGCCACAGCCGAGCACGGTCGAACCGTGCCGCTGCGCGATCTCTGTGGAGAGTCTCAGGAACTCGGGGATCGACGCCCTCGGGACGACGACGTCGATGATGTCGTTCGCACCGACCGCCTTCGCGGTCCAGAACGCCTTCTCCCTCGCCTCGACGAGCCGTCGCGCCGAGTGCCCCGGCAGGACGTAGAGATCGACGGCGCCGAGCTCGGTGAGCAGCTCGCCCAGCTGCTGGGTGTCCTGCTCGACCCGATCCTGGTGCTGGTCCTCCAGCATGACCAGCAGATAGGCCTGCGCGCTCTCCCGGATCTCCGCCGGAATGCCGAGGTCGAGCTGCTGTGCGTGGGTGATCGCGGCCATCGTCAGTGCGTCGATGTACTCCAGGATCAAGGGGCCGACGCCGCTCGTGACGACCTTCGGCACGGCGTGGGCGACCTCGTCGACAGTGCGGAACGGCGCGAGCACGGTCGCCTGGTGCGCCGCCCTCGGATACAGCCGCAGCGTCGCCTCGGTGACCAGCGCCAACGTGCCTTCCGAACCGATGATCAGCTGGGTGAGGTCGTAGCCGGTGCTCGCCTTCGCCAGCTTGCCGCCGGTCCGGATCACCTCGCCGGTCGCCAATACGGCCTCCAGCCCCAGCACCTGGCTGCGGGTGACGCCGTAGCGGACCGCGCGCATCCCACCCGCGTTGGTGGCGACGTTCCCGCCGAGGCTCGAGCTCAGCTCGCCCGGATAGACCGGGTAGGCCAGGCCGTGCTCCGCTGTCGCCTCCTCGAGCTCGAGCAGTGTGACGCCGGGCTGGACGACCGCGACGTGGTTCTCCACGTCGATCTCCAGCACCCGGTTCATCCGCTCGAACGACACGACGACACCGCCGGGCTCCGGGATGGCGGCGCCGGACAGACCGCTGCCGCTCCCGCGCGCCGTCACCGGGACACCGTGGGCGGACGCGACGCGCAGCACCCCCGAGACCTCGGCGGAGCTGGTCGGCCGGACGACCGCGAGCGGTGGCCTCGGCAGCTGGGACAGCGCCTCGTCGTGGCCGTAGTCCTCGCCGATCCGGTCGCCGGTGAGGATCTGGTCCTGACCGACCACCTCGCCCAGTGCCGCGATGACGTCGTTGCTCATCGCCGTCCTCCTCGCTCGCCCCGAGTGGAACCTACTGCCGGGTAGGAATCCGACCCTACCCGGTCAGCCTGCCGTGTTGGCCCGCATCACGACGTCGGTCGGGGGAGCGGAGCGCAGCGTCTGCAGCACCACGCAGTACCGCTCGGTGAGCTTCAGCAGGGTGGCCTGTTCCTCCTCGGAGGCGGAGGTGTCCAGGTCGAAGGTCATGCGGATGTCGCGGAACCCGACCGGAGCGTCCTTCGCCACCCCGAGCGTGCCCCGGAAGTCCAGGTCGCCCTCCGCGTGCACCCGGCCGGACACCTCGAGCCCGAGCGAGGTCGCCACGGCGCGCAGCGTCACACCGGCACAGGCGACGAGCGCCTCGAGCAGCATGTCGCCGGAGCACAGCTGGGTGCCGTCCCCACCGGTGGCCGGATGCAGCCCGGCCTCGGCGAGCGCGGTCGCGGTCTGCACCCGACAGGCGATCCCCGTGCCGTCGAGCTCCCCATCGGCCTTCAGCGTGACGACGGCACTGGTGGGCTCTTCGCGGTACTGGGCCTTGAGCGGCCCCTGAACTTCCCTGAGCTTCGCGGAATCCATGGACTCGAGTCTGCATCAGAAATTGAGCTCGCACAGACCGAGTACACGCCGCACAGAGGCTCGAGCCTCTGTGCGGCGTGTACTCGGTCTGTGTCAGCGGGCCGGTGGTGTGGGGCGGGCTACGCTCAGGCCGTGGTTGGGGACGAACGGGTCTGGACCGTGCCGAACGCATTGAGCATGCTTCGGCTCGCGGGTGTGCCGTTGTTCCTGTGGTTGCTGCTCGGGCCGCACGCGGACGGGTACGCCGTGCTGGTGCTCATGGTCGCCGGCTTCACCGACTGGCTGGACGGCAAGGCGGCCCGCTGGCTCGACCAGTACAGCAAGCTCGGTGAGATGCTCGACCCCGCCGCGGACCGCCTGTACATCCTCGCCACGCTCGCCGCGTTCCTGATCCGGGGGATCGTGCCGTGGTGGGTCGTGGCGGCCCTCGTAGGCCGTGACGTGGTGCTCGCGGTGTGCGTGGGAATCCTGCGACGGCGGGGCTATCGGCCGTTCGAGGTGACCTATCTGGGTAAGGCCGCGACCTTCAACCTGCTGTACGCGTTCCCGCTGTTGCTGCTGGCACAGGGCCGGTCGGGACTCGCGGCGATCGCGCTTCCGCTGGGGTACGCCTTCACTGCCTGGGGCGGCGCGCTGTACCTGTGGTCGGCGTTCGTCTACCTCGTGCAGTTCGCGCGGGCGATGCGCCGACCGGTGCCAGCCCCGTCCGACGACCTCGATAGGCTAACCGGGTGATCCCAGAGGACTTGCGCTACACCGATGCCCACGAGTGGGTCCGAGTCACCGCTGATGACGTGGTTCGGGTGGGCATCACCGACTACGCCCAGCGTCAGCTCGGTGATGTGGTGTTCGTGGAGCTTCCTGAGGTCGGTCAACGGATCGTCGTGGGAGTCGCGGTGGGCGAGGTCGAGTCGACCAAGTCCGTCTCCGAGCTCTTCGCGCCCCTGAGCGGCGAGGTGGTCGCGGCCAACGAGGCACTGGCCGACCAACCCGAGCTGGTCAACGCGGAGCCCTACGGCGTCGGCTGGATGTTCGAGCTGCGGCTCGACGAGCCGGTGGAGCAGAGCCTCGAAGGTCTGCTCGACGCCTCCGGTTACCGCTCGCTGACCGACCAGTCCTGACCAAGAGGCCGCGCGGTACGTTGGGGGCAACCCCAGCCGCCGCCGTGTGTGCGGCCCACTTCGACACCGCGCAGGAGGAGACCCCGAGGTGACCAGCAACGACGGGCCCGGTGTACCACCGGAGCGATCCCCGGAGACCACGTCGGTCTTCCGCGCCGACTTCACCGAGTTCCAGGAACGCGAGGCACAGGCCGCACCGGCACCGGAGCAGCCGGTGTCGGGTGTCGACGCACTGCCCCCCGGCTCTGCCCTGCTGGTGGTGAAGCGCGGGCCGAACGCGGGTTCGCGCTTTCTGCTGGACCAGGCGACCACGAGCGCGGGACGGCACCCCGAGAGCGACATCTTCCTCGACGACGTCACCGTGTCGCGTCGCCACGCCGAGTTCCGGCGTGACGTCGGTGAGTTCGTGGTTGTCGACGTCGGCAGCCTCAACGGAACCTATGTAAACCGCGAACCGGTTGACACCGCAGTGCTAGCTAACGGCGACGAGGTGCAGATCGGCAAGTTTCGGCTGGTCTTCCTGACCGGCCCGAGAGATGCCGGTCAGGGGGGCGTTCAGGGGACCACGTGACCGCCCCGCACTGGTCGAGGGGGCGTGGTTCCGAGGACGGCCGGTGGAGCATCGGCGCGGTGCTCGACCGGCTCCGGGGTGAGTTCCCGGACGTGACCATCTCCAAGATTCGTTTCTTGGAATCGGAAGGTCTCGTGTCCCCGGCCAGGAGCGCGTCGGGCTACCGGCAGTTCTCCGGTGACGACCTCGACCGGTTGCGGTTCGTCCTCGCGGCGCAGCGCGATCAGTACCTTCCGCTGAAGGTGATCAAACAACAGTTGGACGACCGAGATCGAGTGAACTCGGGCGAGTCGCGTCCACTGGTTGTGGTCCCCAGCGGGGAACCTGAGCAGGTGAGCGCTCCGACGAAGGTCCGGTTGACCCGGGAAGACCTGCTCAGCGAAGCCGAGATCAGTTCGTCGATGCTCGCCGCGCTGGAGCAGTACGGCATCGTCCGGTCCGGCCAGTCCGGGTTCTACGACGTGGACGCCGTGGCGCTCGCTCGTACCGCGAGTGCGCTGACCGAGTTCGGTATCGAGCCGAGGCATCTGCGGGCCTTCCGCGCGGCGGCGGACCGTGAGACGGGTCTGCTGCAGCAGGTGGTCGGGCCCGTGGCGAGGCAGCGTGACCCGGATGCCGCCGCGCGCGCCGAGGATCTGCTCCGCGAGATGGCCGGTCTGTCGGTGCGACTGCACGCTCTGCTGATCCGTGTGGGTCTGCGGGAGGGTCTTCCTCGATGAATCTGGGCCAGAGCGGTTTTCCGTCGCCAGACGGCGCGCGAACCGCCGCTAGCCCGTGTAGCGTCTTCATGTATCAGGGTCCATCGGATCCGACCCGACCACAGGTTCCAGCGCTGGGCCGATCAGGTGGTGCTAGTCCCCGTCGGGGAGGGAGGCGAGACGCGTGAGTGAGATGCGCGTGGTGGGTGTTCGGGTAGAGCTACCCGCAAACCAGCCCATTCTTCTACTGCGGGAGACCAACGGCGACCGTTACCTTCCGATCTGGATCGGTTCGGTCGAGGCTACCGCTATCGCACTCGAGCAACAGGGTGTGAAACCGGCGAGGCCACTGACTCACGACTTGTTGAAAGACGTGATCAAGTCGTTGGGTCGCCGCCTCGAGCAGGTTCGCATCACGGATCTTCAGGAAGGCACCTTCTTCGCCGAGCTGGTGTTCGACGGAGGTGCCCGAGTGTCCGCCCGGCCGAGTGACTCGGTCGCGCTGGCGCTGCGGGTGGGGGTTCCGATCCACGCCGAGGAGAACGTCCTCGCCGAGGCCGGCCTGATCATCCCCGATGAGCAGGAGGACGAGGTGGAGAAGTTCCGTGAGTTCCTCGATTCGGTCTCGCCGGAGGATTTTCGTGGGGCTCAACCCTGAAGTTCCCCTTCACGGTTCCCGCGCGTCGCGTTGACCGCGCGGTGACCTCCTCTTACGGTCATGGTTATGGACTTCGAAGCCCCTGACGAGCCGGCCGGGCAGGGCGAGCTGTTCCCCGGCGCGGATCTGGCGGACGGGCTGCCGGACCAGCTCAGCGGCTACCGAGGCCCGACCGCCTGCCAGGTAGTGGGTATCACCTACCGGCAGCTGGACTACTGGGCACGGACCGGGCTGGTCGTTCCGACCATAAGGAGCGCCTCCGGCTCCGGCACCCAGCGGTTGTACTCGTTCAAGGACGTCCTGGTACTGAAGGTCGTGAAGCGGCTGCTGGACGCCGGTGTGTCACTGCAGAACATCCGGTTGGCCGTGGACCACCTGAGGGCACGAGGTGTTCGGGACCTGGCCGGGATCACGCTGCTCAGTGACGGTACGACGGTCTACGAGTGTGCGTCGCCCGAAGAGGTCGTCGACCTGCTTCAGGGTGGTCAGGGTGTGTTCGGTATCGCCATCGGCGGTGCGATGCGTGAGATCAGCGGCACGATCAAGGAGTTCCCGGCCGAGCGCGCCGACGGGCTCGTCATCGAGGAGACCCCGACCGACGAGCTGAGCAGGCGTCGGGCGACGAAGCGCATCAGCTGAGACCCACCCGCGGGTGATTGACGCCAGCTACTGAACCGCTGGTGACGGCTCCGTGAGACGTTCCGCGAACTCGATCAACCTGGCACGCAGAGGCACCGCGGCCTCGGCGAACTCCGACTGCGCACGGACGTATTCCGCGCGGCCGGCCGCCGTCTCGATCCGGACCGCTGAGTAGCCCAGCTCGCTGAGGTCGTAGGGGCTGGCGCGCATGTCCATCTCCCGGACCCGCGCGGCGAGCTCGAAGCAGTCGGCGACCAGCTCAGCGGGTGTCGCCGGGGCGAGCTTGTAACTCCACTTATAAAGATCCATCGTCGCGTGGAGACACCCGGGCTGTTCGGAGTCCACCTGGCCCTCCCTGGTCGGGAAGGTCGCGTTGAGCGGCCGAGCCGGGGCGGTGAAGAAGCGGAACGCGTCGTGGTGGGTGCAGCGCACCGGCAGGGACTCGACGACGGTGTCCGTGCCGGCCGACCCCAGCCGCAGCGGTAGCTGCTCGTGGCGCGGTGAGTCGTCCCGGTAGACCATCGCCCACTCGTGCAGACCGAAGCAGCTCAAGCGAGCCGGGCGGGACGCCGTAGCTCTCAGCAGCGACACCACGAATCGTGCCGTCGTCCGGCGGTTGTCCGGCAACAGCACCGGGTCGAACACCACTCCGTCGCTCACCCGGCGGTAGCCCGGGGTCCCGAGGAACTCGTCCGCGTCGCCGCCGAGCACCACCCCGGGGCCGGGGTGCCAGCGCTCCAACCTGCTCGGGCGGAACGAGTAGTAGGTGAACAGGAAATCCAGCACCGGGTGCGGCCGGCCTTCGCGGCGACGCTCCCGGTGCGGCTGCGTCCACCGGTTCACCCGCTCCCGATGCGCGTACTGGCGAGCACGCCAGGTCGGCTCGTCCCACACCTGCACGACGTCGAACCTACGACGCGTGGCCGGATGAGGTGCCGGAAGGGTCCGCGCGCACCGCTCCCACGTAGTACTGGACCAGGTCGTCCATGGAGACCACACCGACGGTCTCGCCGCCCCGGTCGGTGACGACCCTGGCCAGGTGCGCCTGCGACCTGCGCAGCGCGGCGAGTGCGTCGTCGAGCCTGGCGTCGCAGGGAATCTCCGGAAGCCCGCGTACCCGGCTGGCCGGCACGACCGCCGTCGGGTCGTCCAGCTCGGGCAGCACGTCCTTGACGTGGAGGTAGCCGACGAGGCGGCCGGAGCCGTCCTTCAACGGGAAGCGGGAGACCCCGACCTGTGCGACCGCCGCGGAGACGTCGCCGACGGTGGGGGACACGGGCAACGTGACCACGCGGTCCAGCGGAACGATCACGTCGGCCACCGTGCGCCCGGTGGAACCGAGCGTCTCGGTGAGCCGGCTGCTCTCCTGATCGTCGAGCAGGCCTTCCCGGCGCGAGTCGGCGATCATCTCGCTGAACTCGGCCTGGGTGTAGGCGCTGTCCATCTCCTCCCTGGGCGTGACCTTGACCAGGCGCAGCACGACCGTCGCCGCGGCGGTGAACAGCGACAGCACCGGGCTGGTGAAGCGGCAGAACGCGTAGTGCGCGGGCACCAGGATCACCGCGGCACGTTCCGGGCCGGCGATCGCGAGGTTCTTCGGAACCATCTCGCCGATCACCGTGTGCAGGACGACCACGATGCCGAGGCCGAGGGTGAACGCGATCGGGTGCAGGATCGCGCTGGGCAGCCCCAGCAGCGCGAACGGGCGCTCCAGCAGGCTCGCCACGGCAGGCTCACCGAGGCGGCCGAGGCCGAGCGAGCACAGCGTGATGCCCAGCTGCGCTCCGGCGATCAGCAACGGCAGGTGCTCCCCGGCGCGCAGGGTGGAGCGGGCTCCGGCGCTGCCGCCCTCGGCCATCGCGAGCAGCCGGTCGCGCCGGGCACTGATCACCGCGAACTCCGCGCCGACGAAGAACGCGTTGCCGGCGAGCAGCAGCACCGAGACGAGGACTGCGACCAACTCGCTCATCGGTGAAGCTCCGACGGTCCGTTCAGCGAGGTGCGCCGGGCCAGACGGAGCTCGGCGACCCGGTTGCGTTCCCTGCGCATCACGGTCAGGCGCCACCCGTCGACGTCGACGAAGTCGCCGACCTCCGGGATGCGCCCGAGCCGCTCCAGCAGCAGGCCGGCGATCGTCTCGTAGTCGCCTTCGGGCAGCACGAAGCCGGTCGCCTCGACCAGCTCGTCGCCGCGCAGCAGCCCGGACACCAGCCAGCCGTCCTGCCCGAGCTGTCGGACCGGGCTCGGACCGGCCTGGTCGTGCTCGTCCCTGACGTCGCCGACGATCTCCTCGACGAGGTCCTCCAGCGTCACGATGCCCGCCGTTCCGCCGTACTCGTCGACGACGATCGCGATCTCCGACTCGCCCATGCGGAGCCGACCGAGCAGCGCGTCGCCGTCCAACGAGTCCGGCACGGTCAGCACCGGCCGCGCCAGCTCGGCCATCGTGGTGCTCGCACGCTGGTCGGCGGGTACCCCGAAGGTCTGTTTGACGTGCACGACGCCCCGGATCTCGTCGAGGTCGTGGCGGTAGACCGGGAACCGGGAGAACCCGGTCTCCAGCGAGGTGGCCACCAGGTCCGCCACGGTCGCATCCGTTTCCAGTGCCTTGACCTGCACTCTCGGAGTCATCAGGTCCTCGGCGACCCGGTCGGTGAACCGGATCGCCCTGGCGAGCAGCATCGCGGTGCCTTCGTCGAGGGTGCCGTGCTCGGCGCTGCTGGACACCAGCGCGCGCAGCTCGTCCGGCGACCGGGCCGACCGCAGCTCCTCGGCGGGCTCGACGCCGAGCTTGCGCACCAGCCAGTTGGCCGACGAGTTGAGCGCGTTGATCAGCCACCGGAAGGCACGGCTGAACCCGGTCTGCAGACCCGCCACCGCGCGCGCGGTGGGCAGCGGACGAGCGATCGCCAGGTGTTTCGGGACCAGCTCGCCGAACACCACGGACAACGCGGTGGCCAGCGCCAGGGTGATCGTCAGGTTGACCGGAGCGATCGCCCCGTCAGGTAGCCCGATCGCCTCGAGCGGGGGCGTGATCAACACCGACAATGCGGGCTCGGCGATGTAGCCGGTGATCAGGGTCGTGATGGTGATGCCGAGCTGCGCACCGGACAGCTGGAACGACAACGTCCGGTGCGCACGCTGCACCTGCAGTGCACGCCGATCACCGGCTTCGTTGACGTGTGAGTCGACCTGACTGCGTTCGAGGGTCGTGAGGGAGAATTCGGCCGCGACGAACAGCGCGGCGGCGAACGTGAGCGCCAGTACCGCGAGTACTCCGAGAACCGACCAGAGCGTGCTCATGATGAATCGCTCAACAGGGCGGGGGCACGGGGGGTGGAGACCTCCTAGGGAAGCCCCCAGTGTACGGGCGCCGGTCAGACCCTCAGGCGGGTGCCCGGTCCGGCGGGAAGCCGCCGGTCGCGATCGGTCCCCACTTCTCGATCGTCAGCCGGATCAGACTCTTGCCCTGGCGCTGCATCGCGTCGCGGTACTCGTCCCAGTCCGGGTGCTCCCCGGAGATGCATCGGAAATACTCGACAAGCCCGTCGAGCGCCTCCGGCAGGTCCAGAACCTCCGCGGTGCCGTCGACCTGGACCCACGCCCCGTTCCACTCGTCCGACAGCACACAGGCCGAGGCTCGGCCGGTCCGCCGGATGTTGGTGACCTTGGCCCGAGCCGGGTAAGTGGACACCACGATGCGACCCTCGGAGTCGACACCGCAGGTCACGGGGGAGGTCTGGACCCCGCCGTCGGCGCGGTCGGTGATCAGCAACGCGTGGTGACGGGTGGACAGGAACTCGGTGAGTGCCGCGCGGTCCACGCGATCCGCACGGGCGATCGTAGGTGCCATGCCTGCACTGTATGGCGTGCACCGGTTCTCCGCTGGCGACCCCTGACTTCGCAGATCCACACGCTGCGTCGCAGACACTGCAGCATCTGCGACGCAACACGAGCCTCTGCGAGATGTGACTGGCGTGACGGTTGGGACGCTGGCGGCGAAGTGCGCCCCGGGCACGCACCGCACGCCCGGGGCACGCACTGCACGCCGGACGCAGGGGCGCGGCGCAGCCGTGACCCAACAAGGCGCCACAGGCCGCGGCCGCAGCCCCGCCGAAAGAGCCCGCACACTGCTCCCTTCCCCGCGATCCTGGCCCGCACTTGGCGTGGTCGGGCGGTGTCAACCCGGAACCCTCGCCCCCGAACGGCGTGCAACCAGGAACGAGCGCGAGGCCGGCGAAGCCGGGGGTTGATACCGCCCGACCACGCCAAGACACTGGACGGCCAGCGGGGACGCCCCGACGCCGCACAATCCAGCGACTCGCGCTGACGGAATCCAGCGACTCGCGGTGATGGAATCCGCGACTCGCGGTGGTGCTGGACCGGGGGCGTGGGCACTCAGGGGGTGCGGCCTGACAAAGCCAGGAGCTTCGCCTGAGCGTTCGCGTCCGGGGAGACAGTCACCTCGGGCCCGAAGACTCCCCACGTCCGCCACTGCTCAGCCACCTCGGACATGATCACTGTCAACCCCGCCACCAGATCGGAAGGAAGCGTGGAGTCGAGGCCGAGGAGCCGGGCCAGGTCGAAGGTCTCGAACCCGTGGTAGGTGATGACCTGTTGCAGGTAGTCCCGCGCGGTGAAGTCACCGAACGAGCCGAACGACAGGTGCACGGGCCGCGAAGGATCGTCCAGCGCGAGCACGTCCGAGGCCGCGGTGGCGGTGACCTCGTGCCACGCCGAGACCGCGTCCGGACCGCTGAGGTCCGCCGGGTACTCGGGGTACAGCGTCGTTCCGTCCTCGATCGTGCCGCCGGCCAGCACATGGCCGACCCAGCGGTTCTCCTTGGCGTGCGATGCCACGACCTCGCGCACAATGCGGCCGGGGAAGCCGCCGCTCGGTGTGGTCTTACGATCCCAGTCCTCGGCGCCGATCTGGCCGATCACGGTGCTCAGGGCCTGGCAGGCGGTGCCGAAGAGGGTCTGCTCGGGGATGCTCATGACACAGAGCTTCGAGCACATACCTGACATCTTCTGACAGGTACTGCGTCAGACTTGGGTCATGCGCGCGAGTCGGTTGCTGTCCCTTCTGCTGTTGCTGCAGAACCGGGGGCGGATGACCGCGCCCGAGCTGGCGGCCGAGCTGGAGGTGTCGGTGCGGACGGTGTACCGGGACGTCGAGTCGCTCAGCGCGTCCGGTGTGCCGATCTACGCCGACCGGGGGCCGCTCGGCGGCTACCAGCTGCTGGACGGCTATCGGACCCGGCTGACGGGGCTGACCGGCGACGAAGCAGACACGCTGTTCCTCGCCGGGGTGCCAGGAGCGGCCGCGGAGCTCGGTCTCGGCAGCGCCCTCGCGGCCGCCCAGCTCAAGCTGGGCGCCGCGCTCCCGGCCGACCTGCGGGATCGTGCGACCCGCGCGACGGAACGGTTCCACCTGGACGCACCCGGCTGGTTCCGTGATCCGCAGCCGACCCCGTTCCTCGCGGCGATCGCCGACGCGGTCTGGTCCGGTACCCGGATCTCGGTGCGATACCAGCGGTGGGACCGCACGATCCGGGACCGCGAGCTGGACCCGTTGGGCCTGGTACTGAAGGCGGGCGTCTGGTACCTGGTCGCCACGCGCTCGGACGAAGCCGAACCGGGCCCGCGCAGCTACCGGGTGGCCCGGGTGCTCGAACTGACCCGGCGGACCGAGGCCGCGACCCGTCCGCCGGACTTCTCGCTGGCCGGGTACTGGGAACAGCGCTCGGCCGAGCTCAAGGCCGCGATGTGGCGGGGCAGCGCGACGGTCCGGCTCTCACCGCGAGGCGTGCAGCTGGTGGAGTGGCTGGTCGGCTCGACCGAGGCACGCGCCGTCCAGGACACCGCGACCGAGCCGGACGCCGACGGCTGGATCACCGCCACCGTGCCCATCGAGTCGGTCCGCCACGCCGAGTCGGTGTGGCTGCGCCTCGGCGTCGAGGTCGAGGTACTGGCGCCGCCCGAGCTGCGCGACCGGATCGCGACGATCGCGCGGCAGCTGCTGGATCGCTACGGAACCTGAAGCTCAGGGCACCAGTCCGTGCTCCTGGGCGAGGATCGCCGCCTGTACCCGGGACCGGAGGTCGAGCTTGGTCAGCACCCGGGAGACGTGCGTCTTGACCGTCGTCTCACCGATGAACAGCCTGCGGGCGATCTGTGCGTTGGACAACCCCTCACCCAGGCAGGCCAGCACCTCCGACTCGCGTTCGGTCAGCTCGGCCAACCCCCGGGGTGGTGTCACGGGGACGGGGGAGGACGCCGCGAAGGCGGTCATCATGCGTCGGGTGATCTTCGGCTCCAGCACGCCCTCGCCCGCCGCGACCTGGTGGATGGCCTCGACCAGGCGGGGTGCCTCGACGGACTTCAACAGGAACCCGCCGGCACCGGCGCGCATCGCGGCATACACGTAGTCGTCGAGATCGAACGTGGTCAGGACGAGCACCTCGCACACCCCGTCGCCGACCAGCTGGCGGGTCGCCTCGATGCCGTCGGTGCCGGGCATCCGGACGTCCATCAGCACCACGTCGGGGCGCAGAGTGCGCGCCATCCGGACGGCGGTCGCGCCGTCCGCCGCTTCGCCGACCACCTCGATGCCGGGTGAGGCACGCAGGATGAGCACCAGGCCGGCCCGGATCGCGCCGTGATCGTCCGCCACCAGCACCTTGACCGTCACGTCTGCACCTTCTCGTCGCTGGTTCTGTCCGTCGGCGGTACCGGGAGCCGGGCGCGGACCCGCCAGCCGGCGCCGTGCCGGCCCGCGTCGAGGGTTCCGCCGAGGGCCGCGGCCCGTTCGTGCATGCTGGTCAGCCCCGTCCCGCCACCGGGCGGTGCCGCCCGGGTGCTGACGCCCTGGGGGAGCTCGTTGGTGACCTCGATGAGCAGCCGGCTGCCGTCGCGCCGGACCGTCACGTCCGCCCGTGCGCCCTCCGCATGCTTGACCGCGTTGGTCAGCGCCTCCTGCACGATCCGGTATGCGGTCAGGTCGACGACCGAGGGAAGGCCGTCGACCGGTGGGTCGTCGGTCCGGGTCACCCTGAGGCCGCCGGCCCGCGCGGACTCCACCAGGCGGTCCAGCTCCACCAGACGCGGGGGCGCCGTCGGCGGGTCGTCGGCGTGGCCGGTGCCCGCGCGCAGCAGGTCGATCATCGCGCGCATCTCGGTGAGTGCCTCGATGCTGTTCTCCCGCACGGAACGCAACACCGCGTGCACTGTCTCGCGGTCCCGGTCGGCGACCGACAGCACGGCCTCGGACTGGATGGCGATCGCGGATAGGTGACCGGCGATGACATCGTGCAGGTCACGGGCCATGCGGGAACGTTCCTCGGCGATCGCGGCCTGCCGGTCCAGCTCGGCGATCCTGGCGAGCTGACCGGACCTGGTGCGCTCCGCGTCGGCGACCTCGCGGTGGCGGCGTACCTCCCGGCCCCAGCCGACCGCGATCAGCGGTAGCGCGACGATCCCCACGGTCAGCGGGATCGCCGTGCGCCAGTTCGGCAGCAGGACGAGCGCCACGACGAACGTCACGATCGGGCTGGCGACCGTGGCGAAGAACAGGGTCCTGCTCAACGCGCGGGACCCGTTCAACGTCGCGGAGTACAGGACGTCGCCCGCGACGAGCGACATCGGGAGGCTCAGCCCCAGCACGAGGTCGGCGGTGACGGGCAGCGCGCCGAGCGCGAGGGCCAGGCCGGGGTGGTTCCTGCGCATCAGTAGCGTCGCGGACCCCGCCGCCAGCAGCCCCAGCCGCCACCAGGGCGTACCGGCCGGCTCGACCCGCAGCGTGTACATGTCCGCGAGGTACAACAGCAGGCCGCCGAGGAAGACCCCCACCGCGATCAGTACGTCCCGCCACGGCGGCTGGATCAGCCGTCGGGCCAGGGCGGGGGCGTGATGCACGACCTCATCACAGCACAACGACGGCCGGTTCTCGTCCTGCCGAGGCCGGACCCGATCGCCGTGATCGTCCTCCGAAATGATGACCGGGATCTGGTGAGGTCAGGCGACGACGCGGGCATCCTCCTCCGGCCAGCCTGTGGAGCATGGTGAACCTCTTCGACGGGCGGGCCGCCGCCGCGACCGACCTTTTCGCCGCCAACCCGGTGCTGACGGTCATCGCGGCGGGGGAGATCGGCTTCTGGGTACTGCTCGCTCTCGCACTGGCCGTGCGCTACCTGCTGCGCCTGCGCACGCTGTCGACGGTGCTGCTCTGGGGACTGCCGGTGGTCGACCTGATCGTGCTGGTCGCGGCCGTGATCGACCTGCGTGCCGGTGGAGAGGCACGGTTGAGCCACGGTCTCGCCGCGACCTACGTCGGCGTCACGGTCGTCTTCGGACACCGGATGGTGCGCTGGGCGGACCAGCGGATCGCGCACCGGTTCGCCGGAGGGCCCGAGCCGCACCGTCCACCCACATCGGGGTGGGCCCGGGTTCGCTACGAATGGCAGGAATGGGGTCGCTTCGCGCTCGCCTGGGTGCTGTCCTGCGCGATCATGCTGGGCTTGGTCGCGATGGTCGGCGACGACAGCAGGGTGGACGCTCTGTTCGGCTCGATGCGGCACCTGACCGTGGTCCTGGTCGTCTGGCTGATCGGCTGGCCGGTGTGGGTGAGCGTCCGCGAGGTACTGCGGCCGGGTGCGCACGATGGCTGACCGCATCGAGTCCCTCGACCTGCTTCGCGGCGTGGCCATCATCGGCACCCTCGGGACCAACATCTGGATCTTCACCGATCCCGGCGGCATCGTCGGCTTCTTCGCCGACGTTCCGCGCACCGGCTCGGTCGGCGACACCGTCGAGCTGCTGCTGCGTTCTCTCGCCAACGGGAAGTTCCTCGGGCTGCTCACCGTTCTGTTCGGCGTCGGTCTCGAGCTGCAGTACCGGTCAGCGCGCCGAAGGGGGGCGCGCTGGCCGGGCTGGTACCTCTGGCGGTCCGCGCTGCTGCTGATCGAGGGCGCCCTGCACTTCGTCCTGGTCTTCGAGGGTGACGTGCTGATGGCGTACGCGATCACCTCGTTCGTGGTCGCCTATCTCGTGGGACGCAGCGATCGTGCGGTCCGGGCGGTCATGATCGTGCTGGGGGTCACCCAGGTGGCGGTTCTGAGCCTCGGCACGGCGGTCCTGCTCAGCGGCTCGCCGGGGCAGGGCGTTCAGATACCGGGCGTCGACCCTCGGCTGTACAGCGAGGGCGGCTACTTCGCGCAGGTCCTCATGCGGATGGACAACGCGCTGCTGCTCCGCGCCGAGGCCGTGATCATCGTACCGTCCGCCGTGGTGCTGTTCCTGGCGGGCTCCCGGCTGCTGCGAGCCGGCGTCTTTGCCGACTCCGACCGGGGACAGCTCATCCGTACCCGGCTGATCATCGCGGGTCTGCTGGTCGCGGCGCCGCTCAATCTGGCGACCGGTCTGGCCGGACCGGGATGGGTGTTGCTGGACCGCTACCTGCTGCCGCCGATCGTGGCTCTTGGGCTGCTCGGACTGGTGACCACGATCGCCCTACGGCACAGAGAGGCGCCCGGCCGATGTCGACGGGCGCTCGCGGCGGTGGGTCGCTGTGCACTGTCCTGCTATGTGTTCCAGAACCTGGTGGCGAGCGCGCTGTGCTACGGCTGGGGGCTGGGGCTGGCGGACACCCTGTCCGGATACCGGCCGTGGTGGGTGATCGGCCTGTGGGCCGGCATCAGCCTGAGCTTTGCCGTACTGGCGACGGTGTGGGTCGGACGCCATGAACGAGGACCACTGGAGATCGTCTGGCAGTGGGCCTACCAGCGGCCGATGGCTGTTTCGCGCAAGGACACGCGAAACGCTCGGGTCGGGTGACATGGCGCAAATCGGCCAAGTCTCAACACTCACGTGAGTACCCGCTGTCGCAGGGTGTTTGAACTCCGGTAATGTCCGACACATGGGATCCGAGCGGATAACGGTCACCTTGCCGCCTGAGCTGGTGGCCAACGCTCGAACCGCGGTCCGTAGCGGAGCCGCGGCGAGCCTCTCGGCGTTCGTTGCCGACGCGCTCCGTAGCCAGATGGAGCGCAATCAGGCACTGATCGAGCTGGAGCGCGTCCTGGGAGGTCGACCTCCGCAGGAGGCGCTGGATGCGGTCCGGCGCGACTTGGGGCTTCCCGCGGCGGGTCAGCAAGTCGCGTGATCGGCGGGCGCGTACTCGATGCCTCCGCCGTGATGGCCTTCGCTTCGCAGCGATCGGTCTACGCGGCCGCCCTGGTGTGGACCGTCGTCGAGGAACACATGGTGCTGGTGCTGCCCTCGGCGGCTGTTGCCGCCGCGTGGTCCCAGCTGGAGGACAAACACCATCCCGCTCTCGAAGTGCTGTTGAGGCTGCCGAACACGGTGATCGACGATCTCGACGCAGACCGGGCGCGGGCGGTCGGACAGCTGGAGCCGGGTGACCTGGAAGCGGCCCACGCGGTGGCGTGCGCCCAGCGCCGTGGCTGGCCGCTGGTGACCACCGACGCGACCCGCTACAAAGAGTTCAATGTCGAAGTTCCCGCCGAGGAGCTTCCCTAACCCAGTCGCAGCCGACGCACAGATCACACCCCGTAGGGGTCGGATTCCGGTACCGAGCGCGGGTAGCGTTCGGCCATGGCCGAGGCAATGACGCAGCGGGTCAATCAATTGACCACCAACGGCTCTCGGTCGTCGTCGCCCTTCGTCGACTTCGACCGAGCGTCCTGGGCGCGCCTTGGCGAGTCCATAGCGCTGCCGCTGACCGCCGACGAGCTGGACCAGATCCGAAGCTTCGGCGACGAGGTGGATCTCGACGAGGTCCGCCAGGTGTACCTGCCGCTGTCCCGGCTGCTGAACCTGCACGTGCAGGAGGGCGGCAGGCTGTACCGGGCCTACCGGACGTTCCTCGGTGGTCAGCCCGCGCGCACCCCGTTCGTCATCGGCATCGCGGGCTCGGTGTCGGTGGGTAAGTCGACCACCGCGCGTCTGCTGCGGACGCTGCTGGCCAGGTGGCCGCACCACCCGCGCGTCGAGCTCATCACGACCGACGGCTTCCTGTACCCCAACGCGGAGCTGGAACGCCGAGGGCTCATGGCGCGCAAGGGGTTCCCGGAGTCCTACGACCGGCGGGCCCTGCTGCGGTTCGTCACCGAGGTCAAGGGCGGGAAGGACGTCGTGAGGGCGCCGGTCTACTCACACCTGGTGTACGACATCGTGCCCGAGGAGTCGGTGCTGGTGCGCAGGCCGGACATCCTGCTGCTGGAGGGCCTCAACGTCCTGCAACCCGCGCAGCCGAGCAGCACCGGCCGCCGGAGCGGCCTCGCGGTCAGCGACTTCATCGACTTCTCGGTGTACGTGGACGCGGCAACCGACGACGTGCGGCGCTGGTACATCAGCCGGTTCCTGAGGTTACGGGAGACCGCGTTCCGTGACCCTGCCTCGTACTTCCGCCGCTACGCGGACCTGGACGGGCCGGCCGCCGTCGCTCGTGCCGAACAGCTGTGGGACGAGATCAACGGCCCGAACCTGGAGCACAACATCGCCCCGACCAGAGGCCGGGCGACGTTGGTGCTCAGCAAGGGCCGCGACCACGCCGTGACCAGGGTCCGCCTGCGCAAGCTCTGACGCGCTTCAGGACACCTCGGTGGTCAGCTCGTCGTGCAGGAAGCTCCGGTAGCCGCGCAACCGGGCCGACTCGTCGAGGGGCTCCTGGTAGCCCCAGGCCACGTCGGCGATCTCCGTGTCGCCGGTGCGCAGCGACCAGTAGCTGGCCCAGCCCTTGTACGGGCAGACGGTCCTGGTCTCGGTCGGTACCAGCAGCTCCTCGCGGACGTCCTCGGCCGGCAGGTAGTAGCGGTTCGGCAGTCCGGTCTCGGACAGCAGCAGCGCGCGGGTCGAATCGGCGACCACCACGTCACCCGCGAGCACCCGTACGCGGCTGCTCGTGGCGCGGATGTCGACTCGGTGGAACGGGTCCGGCAGGTGCCCGACGGCCTCGTCGTCCTCGTCGAGCCAGCGGTCCGGCGCCGACCAGTACAGCGCGGCGTAGCCGCTCAGCCAGGACGCCGAGGAGATCGGCTCCGGGTAGTGCCACACGGCGTTCTCCGCCACCCGGTCGCCCACCCGGATCGAGCGGTAGGACGCGTCGCCCTTGAACGGGCAGTGGGTGTGCAGGTCGGTCGCCTCGAGCAGGTCGGTGCGCAGGTCGGCTTCCGGGACGTACAGCTGGGGGAGCAGGCCGGTCTCGTGCACGAGCACCCCGTCGCGGGTGTCCAGGACGGTCTCGCCGGCGAACTCGGCGCGGACCCTGCGCGGGAACGGCTGCATCAGCAGGCGGTGCTTCGGCCCGTCGATCCGGTAGTTGGTGAGCAGGTCGTCGGTGCCGGCCAACGGGCCGGGAAGTCGGGTCAGGGTCACGGTCGTCCTCCTCAGGGCGCGACTACTAGCCTCCCCCTATGACCACGCCAGCGCCGGATTCTGTTCCCGCCACCGCGTATCAGGCCGAGATTTACCTCGGTGGGCTGAGCGGGGCGGTGCCTGCTCTGCCGACCGACCTGACCACGCTGGAGCAGCTGGCGCGGGAGAAGCTGGACGCGGGCCCGTACGGCTACGTGGCGGGCGGCGCGGGCAGCGGCGCCACCATGCGGGCCAACCGGGAGGCGTTCGACGCCTGGCGCATCGTGCCCCGGATGCTGCGCGAAGCGACCAAGCGCACCCTGGCGACCACCGTGCTGGGTACCGACATGACCGCTCCGGTGCTGCTGGCCCCGATCGGCGTGCAGTCGATCGTCCATCCCGACGGTGAGCTGGCGGTGGCCAGGGCCGCCACCGAGCTGGGCCTGCCGACGGTACTGTCCACGGCGTCCTCGTACACGATCGAAGAGGTCGCCGAGGCATCCGGCCCCGGTGCACGCTGGTTCCAGCTGTACTGGCCGACCGAGGACGCGGTGACGATCAGCCTGCTGCGCCGCGCCAAGGCCGCCGGGTACAGCACGCTCGTGGTCACGCTGGACACCTGGACGCTGGGCTACCGCCCGCTGGACCTCGACCAGGCCTACCTGCCGTTCCTACGCGGAGTGGGCACGGCGATCCCGTTCTCCGACCCGGCGTTCCGCGCTGGGCTCGCGGTCGCACCGGAGGACGACCTGATGGCCGCGGTCGGCCGGTGGGTCCCGATGTTCACCGGGACGGCGCTGCGCTGGGACCGGCTGGACCTGCTGCGCGAGCACTGGGAAGGCCCGATCCTGCTCAAGGGCATCCAGCATCCCGACGACGCGCGCAGAGCGATCGAGGCGGGCATGGACGGCATCGTGGTCTCCAACCATGGGGGACGGCAGATCGACGGCGCTGTGGCCGCGCTGGACACCTTGCCGGGCATCGTGGCGGAGGTCGCCGGACAGGCCGCGGTGCTGTTCGACTCGGGTATCCGAACCGGTGCGGACGTGTTCAAGGCACTGGCGCTGGGCGCGGATGCGGTGCTGCTGGCACGCCCGTACGTCTACGGTCTGGCGCTGGCCGGCCAGCACGGAATCCGCCACGTCCTGCGTTGCCTGCTCACCGAGCTGGACATAACCCTGGGCCTGTCCGGCCACGCGGACGCAACCACCCTGACGCCAGACGCCCTGGTGCGAGGCCGCCCCTGACGTGAGCACTCTGCGCACGAGGTGACCCCACCAGCCACGCGCGTAACGCTCGGGAAGCGTGACAAAAGCAACCGCAGAGACTCCTGGGACTAAGTGCACGCGCGAGGGCGCAGCCCAATGCGCAAGAAAGCGCCATCGGCTCGCCACCACGAGGAGCGTGCACGCACACCACCCCCATCCCCGCGATCCTGGCCACGCCAGGTCCTGGCCAGGATCGCGGGAAATTGGTCACGGCTGCGTCGCCCCCCACTGTCTCCGGGTGCACCGCGCTCATTGTGTGCACGTGCCCCGACCCCAGGATCACCCCACCTGTCACACGCGTAACGCCCGGGGTGACTTCGCAGAGGCTCATGTCGCGTCGCACATGTTCCAACATCTGCGACGCAACACGTAGCTCTGCGAGGCGTGACAGAAGTGACCACAGAGACTCCTGGGGCTACGCGATCGCGCGAGGGCGCAGCCCAATGCGCAAAGAAGGCGCCATCGGCTCGCCACCGCGAGGGGCGTGCACGCACACCATCTCCATCTCCGCGATCCTGGCCACGCCAGGTCTTGGCCAGGATCGCGGGGAATTGGTCACGGCTGCGTCGCCTCCCACAGTCTCCGGGTGCACCGCGCTCATTGTGTGCACGTGCCCCGACCCCAGGATCACCCCACCTGTCACACGCGTAACGCCCGGGGTGACTTCGCAGAGGCTCATGTCGCGTCGCACATGTTCCAACATCTGCGACGCAACACGTAGCTCTGCGAGGCGTGACAGAAGTGACCACAGAGACTCCTGGGGCTACGCGATCGCGCGAGGGCGCAGCCCAATGCGCAAAGAAGGCGCCATCGGCTCGCCACCGCGAGGGGCGTGCACGCACACCATCTCCATCTCCGCGATCCTGGCCACGCCAGGTCTTGGCCAGGATCGCGGGGAATTGGTCACGGCTGCGTCGCCTCCCACAGTCTCCGGGTGCACCGCGCTCATTGTGTGCACGTGCCCCGACCCCAGGATCACCCCACCTGTCACACGCGTAACGCCCGGGGTGACTTCGCAGAG
>NZ_AUBB01000047.1 GCF_000429025.1 Actinospineispora spinosispora DSM 44797 | reverse complement strand
GTTTCGCACATTGGTTGAGTCCCGGTCCGGCTCCGCCTGATTTTTCTTGTGCCCGAGATGCTCGGTCATTTCCTCGTCAAGCGCCGCTTCCAGCACGTTCTTAGTGAACAGTTTCAGCAGACCGTCCGGGCCAGTCAACGCCAATCCCCGTGCCTTGGCCTCGGCCACCATCGCCGCCGCGGCGGCCTGCTCCGGCGACAACCGCGCCGGCTTCTCGTCACGCTTGCCTGGACTCACAAGGTCCGATGTCATCACTCACAGTGCCCATCCCGCCGGACCTCAGCCCGGCGTGTCGGGCCGGAAACACCGATCTTGGAACAGTCCCCATCGCTTACGTGCCTGAGTCGACGCAGCTGGTCGTCGAGTATGAGCTGCCGACGATGCGGGTCGTGCCCTCGGTCTCGGAGTACCGATACGCAAAGACGAAGGACGAGCACACCGAGAAAGCACGTCTCGGGCGCAACTCCGGCGCACGCATGTCGGCTTCTGTCAGGGCTTAGCGGCGTGCTGACTGATTGGCCGGGGCGAGTGGTCAACCGCGGGGTGGTGGTTGTGCAACGAGGCTGGGGTCGGCGCGAAACTCGCGCAAGGTGGTTGACGAGCCGTCGCTCAGGGAGATGTGCCAGAACGTCCAGTCGGTGCACGACTTGCGACCAGTCACCATCATTCCAGCCTCGTCTGGGCTGCCAAATGAGTCCACATCGCTGAGCCAGAGTAGGCCCTGCGCGTCTACAGTGGCCTCCTGTCGAGCAGCTTGGTGTTGTGCGAACACTCGCGTTCCCGGGGCGATGCGCCCGTTCGCGACGAGTGTGCCGAGTGGGGTGCGCGGCAATCTGCGACCCGTGCCGGTTCGGTCCGGCACGGTCGAATCAGAAGGTAGGAGCCCTGACGGGGTTGGCTCCGTTGTTTCGGCCTCGGGGACGATGAGACCGAGGACGGCGGGATCCCAAATGCGGAGTAGAAGCTTCCTGTAGAGCTCGCCACGAACGTCGATGACTTTGCGCATCGGCGTCGCCGTGCCGAAGGAGCGCAGTGTGCCGTCGAGGCGGTGCGAGTCGCGTAGCTTCCTCAACGCTGGATTGTTGCGTGCGTAGCCGTCGGAGAGTACCGCGAGCAGAGTGTTCCGGCGGATGTACCAGCGGGCCTTGGGGTCAAATGTCAGGTCTCGGATGCTGGCATTGTCGGAACTTGGCAGCAGGCCGAGCGCGCCGAAGCGGTCGCGGAGGAGCCGGAATTGGAGAGGGGTGAGGTCTGGATGTCGTTCCGCGTGGTTCGCGTAGAGGTGCTCGATCTGCCAGAGCCTTTGGGCTGGCATACAGGCATGGACGTCTGCGGGTTTGCTCATTTTGTCTTCAACGTATGTGGTCAGTCTCGCAAGGATGTAGTGGACCTGGGCGCGGTTGTCACCACGGAGGCGGAACGTATGTACGACGTCGAAGTCGGTGGTCGGGGTCTCTCGGCCGAGGCGTGCGGCGAGTTCTGATGACGTCCGGCACCCTCGGATGAGTGGGATGAGTTGGAAGATGCGCTCGGTCAGGTCCTCGGGCCGCGTCGGCTCGTCGTGCACTGCGCGTATGGCGTAGATCAGATCGAGGTAGTTGCCGGCGATCCGGGCTTTTTCTGTGCCTGGGACAAGGTGTCGTCGGGTTGGACGGCGGCCATGATCAGGGCCATTTGCGCGGTGAGACCGTTGATGTGGTTGTAGTAGAGGGAGCTGAGACCGTTTTCGGTGTACGGCTTCGTGGTCGCGGCGGCGAGGTTGGCGTAGTGCCTGCCGAGACTCACAAGGTGTTCTACGAATCGTGAGTAGGAGTCGTCATCGTCTCGTAGGTCGAGTCGGTCGCTGTTGCGTCGGACCCAGAGGTGTGGGGTGACGCGGATTTCCTCGGCATCCGCGGCGTCTTCGTCGAGGTCGGCGTAGCGGGCGAGAAGCACTGATTTGAGGAACTCCAGCGGGGCCGTTCGGTCGCCGCGGACCCTGGTGACCTCCGACAGCATGTCCCGCCAGCGCTTGTTCACCGCTTCCTCGTCGGCGCGGACCTTGGACAACAAGAAGCTCTTGACGAGGTCGACCGGCGTCAGGCGAGCGCCCCGGTCGTTCCTCGACTCGAAGATGCGGAACCCGTTATTGCGGTCGACTGCCTCGATGCCTGCCATGACGACGTTGTCGAGCAGCCAGTCGACGAACTGACCGTGCTGCTCGGACTCGAACCTAGCTTTCAGCGCTTCTTCGATCTGCCAGCTGCGATCCCACAGGTTCTGAACCGACAACGACGCACCGAGTGGAACCTCATAGTCGCGGTCGAAGAACAGCGCCTCCAGCGCGTCCTGGCGCTCTTCGATGTCAACGCGGAACCGTGGGCGCCGTCCGTGCTCGGCGACGATGACCCGGTCGAGCGGGTACCGCCTCCTGGCCGTCAGGGGACTCAGGCGGAAGAGATGCAGAAAGATCAGATGCAGCGTGGTGAAGCGCTGTTGGCCATCAACCAGGAACCGGCGGTCGCCGTCTTCCTCCGCATAGACGAACGGACCCAGGAAGAACGGCAATGGACGTTCTCTGCGCCGCCGCAGCGCCCGCCCTCGTTCGGAGGCCTCGAACTCGTCGAACAGATCGTTGAGCAGGATCTGGACTTGTTCGGCCGTCCACTCGTACTCGCGCTGGTAAGGCTTGGGGTTCTCCAGCGGTCTTTTACCGGTGAGTGGGCGGGTGGAAGGGCAGGGTTGGTGCGAGCAGGGTGAGCAGGGTGAGCACGACGGTTAGGAGGATCAGCAGGTAGAGGAACGTGTAGCCGACGATGTCGCGGGCTTTGAGCGAGAGCACGCCGAGGAGGGGCAGCATCCAGAAAGGGTTGATCAGGTTGGGGAGCGCCTCGGCGGCGTTGTAGGTCTGCACCGTCCAGCCGAGGTTGACGCCCATGTCGGTGGCGGATTGCATGACATAGGGGGCCTCGATGATCCATTTTCCGCCGCCGGAGGGAATGAGGAAGCCCAAGATGATCGAATAACCACCGATGAGCAGTGGGAACAGTTCGGGGGAGCTGATGCTGGTGAAAGCGGAGGCGAGGTAAGTCGATAGGGAGTGGCCATCGTGGTTGACGGCTTTGGTCATGATGGCCGCGATGCCCGCGTAGAACGGGAACTGGATCAACACACCACCGATGGCGGGCACTGCCTGGGTGACGGCGGCCAGGAAGTGGCGGGGGCGCCAGTGCAGTAGCAAGCCGAGTGTGAGGAACAGCAGGTTGTAGGTGTTGAGACCGGAGATGGCGACGATCGGGTCCTGGTCGGCGAACTGTTGAACGGCCCAGCCGCCGGTGAGTGCGACCACGACCAGGGTGAGCAACGGACTGTATTCGAGCCATTCGCCGGGGCGAGTACGGGGCGCGCTGTCGTCGATCGGCTGATCGGGGGCGACGCCCAGGTCAGCGGCGGTACGGGCCAGCTCGGCCGGGGGCGCGGAGAAGAACGCGACGATGACGCACACGGCCACGATGACACCGGCGAGCAGCATGGATTGCCAGGTGAAGATGGTCTCGCGGAAGGGGATCACGCCGGTGATCGGGAGCAGACTCTTGGGGATGCTGGCGGGGTTGGCTTGCAGCTGGGCGGCTGATGAGCTGAGGCCGAGGGCCCAGCTGCCACCGAGGCCGAGGTAGGCGGCGGCCGAGGCGGCCCGGTAGTCCATGCGAAGTGTGTCGCGGTCGGCCAGGCGTCGTACCAGGAGCGCGCTGAAGATCAAGCTGAATCCCCAGTTGAGCAGGCCGGTCAGGAGGCTGACGGCGGCGACGAACGCAACCGCTCCACGCGGCGTCCTCGGCAGCCGGGCGAACCTGGTGATGAGCCGGCCGACGGGACGGGCGGTGGCCACGACGTATCCCCCGATGGCGACCATGGCCATCTGCATGGTGAAGGGGATCAGATCCCAGAATCCATCGCCGAACACCAGGGCCACTGTGGCCGGAGGGGCGCCGATGCCGAGCGCGGCGACGGCGACGGCCGCGACGGTGAGGAGCGCGAAGACCAACGTGTTGGGGAACCAGCGTTCCGACCAGGCCGCGCTGCGGATCGCGAGTTTGGCCAACGGGCCGGATGCGGTGGGGGAGGTGGTGGTCATGAAGACTCCTCGCGGCCGGGGTGCGTGGCGTGGATGGCGTCCCGGTACACGAGTGATGCCGCGGTGAGATCGGCCAGTGCGGTGCCCACGGTTTTGAACAGGGTGATCTGCCCGTCGTCCCGGCGGACTGGCACGTCTCCCCGGCACAGCTCGGGCAGGGTGGCGGCGATGGTGGCAGGGTCGAGGACTCCAGCGGCGATGGGTTGAGTGAGGTCGCCCGACTCCTCGAGCGCGACCGGCGAGTCGAGATAGATCGTCGCTTGGCGCACGCAGTCGTCGTCGGACTCGCGCATGCTCGTGCGGAAGCTGCCGATGAGGTCGAGGTGGGTTCCGGGGCGAAGCCACGACCCGTGGATGACCGGTTCCGTGGCGAGGGTCGCGCAGGTGATGACGTCGGCGCGGCCGGCGGCTTCGGAGAGCTGGGTGACCACCTGCGCATCGGTACCGGCGCCGGCCAGCTGGGCGCGCAGTCTGGCGGCCGCCGCGGGGTCACGGTCGTGGATGAGCACGGTCTGGATGTCGAGTACTTCGGCGTAGGCAGAGGCCACCAGACTGCCGACATGTCCGGCGCCGACTATCAGATGGACACGGGACTTCTGACGGGCCAGGTAGGACGCGGCCAGCGCGGAGGTGGCCACGGTGCGCCTGCGGGTGAGCTCGTTGCCGTCGATTACCGCGAGGTGTTCCCCGGTGCGCGCGCTGGCCAGGACGAACGCCGAGGAGAGTGCGGGCCGGCCGGCTGAACTGTTGGCCGGGAACACGCTCACCAGCTTGACGCCCAGATGGTCGCCGTCCGTCCAGGACGGCATCAGCAGCAGGGTCGCGTCTGTGTCGGCGTCGATGACGTGGTGATGGCGGTGAGGGGTATGGCCACCTCTGGCGAAGCCGTCGCGCAGCGCGGGTATGAGCGCATCGAATCCGAGTGCGCGGACGGTGTCTGCGGCATTGATGATCAGCATGAGTTTCCTTCTGGGGTCAGGCGTCCAGGACGAGGTCGCCGATCGGGATGGATTGGCAGGTCAGGCAGTGGTCGGCGGGCAGGTCATCGGCCGGTGTGACCAGGTGGGCGACCGATCCGTGAAGGACCGGTACGGCGCAGCTCTCGCACTGGCCGAGGCGGCAGCCGCTCGGCATCGGAATGCCGGCCTGCTCGGCGAGCTGCAGCAGGGTGCCGTTGTTCTTATGCCAGCGCAGCTGGGTGCCCGAGCGTGCGAAGCGCACCAGCGCGGTCGCGTCATCGGGCACGGTGACCGGTCGAGCGGCGGCGTGGAACTTCTCGGCGAAGACCTCGAACCGGGCGACCCCGCGGCGGCGCAGGCCCTCGGTGAGCTCCTCCAGCATCGACTCCGGCCCGCACAGGTAGAACCGCGCGCCCTGCTCGATGAGCTCGTCGTCGAGGGCATCGACAGTGATGCGGCCGTGCCGGGCGTAGTCCTGCCCGAGGATCTCGCCGTCGGACGGAGTGCTGTAGTGATCGACGACGCGGAGTCGGGGGATCCGGCTGGCCAAGGCACGAATGCGGTCGGCGAAGAGGTGACCGGCGCGGTTGCGGCTGCCGTGGTGCAGGACCACGTCGGGTCTGTCGGCGCGCTCGGCCAACGTCTCCAGATACCCGAGGAACGGCGTGATCCCGATGCCGGCGGCCAGCAGCACGATGGGGCGGGTGTGTCGGGTCGGGATGGTGAACGTTCCGCCCGGCGGCGTCAACCAGACCCGGCTACCGGGGCGGAGCTGTTCGTGGATCACCGTGGACAGGCGGCCGCCGCTGACCCGCCGCACGGCGATCGAGTATTCGGCCCGGTCCGGTGCACGCGCCGGGCCGGTGAGGGAGTAGCTCCGGGCGGTCGCCAGGTCGTCGGCGCCGGCCAGGGTGATGTGCTGCCCGGGTAGGTAGTCGGGGAGCGGGTCGGTGTCGGCGGGGCGCAGCCGCAGTTCGACCACGTCGGCGCCGGCCGGCGAGGCGGCCGCCACGACGAACTCGCGCTGCCCGCGCCACGTCGTGGCGCTGGCCCGCCGCACGCGGCAGGCGGCGGAGCGCATGGGCACCGAACCACTGATCGGGTCGTGGTACTCGTCGTCGATGAGCAGGTTGTAGTTGCGCCCGCCGTCGCGGCGCAGTGGGTCCGAGCCGGGCAGGCCGAGGTCGGGGGTGTCCTGCCACCAGCCGTATTCGGCGACCACGACCTCGGGGTGCAGCGACTCGTCGAGGCGGGCCCTCATCTGTACGGCGGCGTTGCGGGTGCGGATCTCCACCCAGTCGCCGTCCTGGATCTCGTGCCGGGCCGCCAACACCGGGCTGAGGTCGACGACCGGGTCGATCGAGCGTTTGCGCAGTGAGGTGAGGCCACGATGCTGGCTGTGGCAGAAGTACCCGTTCTTGGCGCACGTGAGGACCAGTGGGTAGCCCGGGTCCTCGGCTCGGACCGGGTGCACCGGTACCGGCGAGTAGCCGTGCTCGGCCAGCCGCTCGGAGTAGAGCTCCACCCGGCGGGTCGGGGTGGCGAAACCGGTCACCTGCCCGTCCGGTCCGAGCTCGGCGTACTTGCGGTACCGGGTCTGTAGCGGCAGCCGGAGGCCGCCCGGGTGCGCTCGCAGGTCGTCGACAGCCAGCCCCAACGGGGCCAGCTGATGGTTCCAGGCGGCCTCGATGTCGCCGTCGAAGAACTCCGATCCCATCCCGAGTCGTTCGGCCAGTTCGAAGACGACCTCGGTGTCCGAGCGCGACTCGCCGACGGGGGAGACCATGCGGGGCCGGACCTGCACGGTTTCCTGGGCCCGTTGGTTGATCTCGAAGCCCACCTTGATCGCTTCGTGTTCCCAGGGGCTGTTGACCGGCAGCAGGATGTCGGCGAAACGCGCGGTGGGGTTCTCGAACAGATCCAGGTGCACGGAGAATTCGAGTGCGCTCAGCGCCGCCGCCGTTCGATGCGGGTCGGGCTGGGAGAGCAGCAGGTTGCCGCCGAAGGACACCAGCGCCCGGATCCGGTAGGGATCGCCGGTGAGCACGGCCCGGCACAGATCTCCGGCGTTGACCCAACCCTGTGCGGCCGGGCCCAGTGGGAAGCGCTCGGCCCCGACCGCCTTGGCGCGTTGCTCGGCCGGCAACTGCTCGGGCGAGGTGACCGGGCCGGCGGGCAGGCGGGGGAGTAGGACGTTGCCCCCAGGAGCGTCGAAGCTGCCGGTCAGCGCATAGAGGGTGGCGATCGCCCGTTCGGTCTGGGTGGCGTTGTCGTGCTGACCGATCCCGGACCACGCCGCGTAGGTCACCGAGGAAGCGTGTGCGAGCTCCTCGGCGCAGGCCACCAGCTGGCCGGACGGGACATCGGTCACGGCGGCGGTGCGTTCCAGCGGCCATGCCGCACACGCCTCGGCGTACCGCTCGAACGCGGGTACACAGTCGACAGGGCCGAGGCGGGTGCGCACGCGTCGCTGCCCGCGCAACGCGAACCGCTCGGGCGCGGAGGCGGCCACCCGGGGGTCGTAGGACTCAGGTTGGCCGGCGACCTCGTCCCACACGACGTAGCCGGCCAGCTCCGGATGTACCTCGTCGGCGCGCAGGAACCGACCGTCGTCGCAACGCACGAGCAGCGGACCGTTGCTCCACGCGCGTAGGAACGCCGCGTCCGCGCCTCCACCGGCCAGCACTTGGTGAGCCAGGCCCAGGGCCAGCGCCGCATCGGTGCCGGGGCGCACCCGCAGCCAGTGATCGGCGTTGAGCGCACTGGTCGAGCGGCGTGGGTCGACGACCACGAGCCGCGCGCCGCGGGCTCGCGCGGTGGCCAGGGCGGCCGACTGGGCCAGCCACGACTTGGCCGGGTTGTGTCCCCACAGCACCGCCAGATCGGTGCCGGCGTAGTCCGGCGCCGGCAGCCCGGTGCCGAAGGTGAACGCGTGGGCGAAGTCCTTGTGCCAGTTGCAGATCTCGGTGGAGTAGCACGTGTTGGGGCTGCCGAACAGGCGGATGAACCGCTCGACCCAGTCGATCGAATCGGACAGGGCGGTGCCGCTGGGCGAGGTCACCGAGAACGCAACCGCCTCCGGCCCGGACTCCGCGCGGATGCGACCGAGCTGCCCGGCCACCTCGCTCAGGGCCTCGTCCCAGCTGATCTCTCGCCACCGGGGGTCGGGATCGGACTTCGAGGTGGTGCGGCGCTGTGGACGGGTCAGCCGGCTCGGGCTGTGCACGATCTCGGGCGCCGCCCGTCCTTTCGGGCAGAGCGCGGCGCCCGTCGGATGCTCCGGATCGGGGCGGACCGCTCGGAGCGCATCACCGTCCACCGAGTACACCGCCCCGCAGCGGGATCGGCACAGCGTGCAATAACCGCGAATCTCCGGCACTGCCACCTCCGTATAGCTATCGGTGACCGGTAACCGGTTACCCATTACCGGTGACGAGTACTATCTGCTCGGTCATGGCGAAAGTCAAGGTCGAGCACGCAGACCGAGGAGCCCGGGTGTCCGAACTGCACTACACGAACCTGCGTGACCAGGCGCTGGAGGTGGTCCGCCAGGCGCTCGTGTCCGGCGAGATAAGGCCCGGCGACATCTACTCCGCCGCCGCGCTCGCCAACCGCCTCGGCGTGTCGAGCAGTCCGGTCCGTGAAGCCATGCTGACGCTGGTGAATCAGGGTCTGCTCGAACCGGTGCGCAACCGCGGCTACCGGGTCGTGGAGATGAGCGAGCGTGACCTCGACGAGGTGTACGAGATGCGGCTCCTGATCGAGCTACCCGGCACACTGCGCGCGGCGTCGCACGCGACCGCCGAGGACATCGAACGGCTCGGACTGATCGCCGGCGAGATCGAGAAGGCCGCCAACGACGGCGACATCGTGCGCTTCCTCGACGCCGACCGCCGGTTTCATCTCGACCTGCTGGCGCTGTGTGGCAACCGTCGGCTGGTCGACACCGTCGCCGCGCTGCGCGACCAGACCCGCCTCTACGGGTTGGAGAGTCTTGCCGAGCACGGGCGTCTCGGGAGCGCCGCGAGCGAACATCGGGAGTTCCTGGCCGCGATGGCCGAAGGCGACGCCACGGTCCTGGAGGCCATCGTGCGGCGCCATCTGGAACACGTCCGCGCGGATTGGGCGGGCATGAGTCCAGACAACTGACGGACCGGCGCGTGCGGCCATCGCTTGGCTGAGTACTAGGTGGTCGCCGCGATCAATCAGGCGCTGAGGCCTCGCCACCAGGGACTCGAACCCCGGACCCGCTGATTAAGAGTTGCGACCCGGACAGTGGTCGTCCCGGCACAGTCGTAGGCCTGGAGACACTGCACCGCGGCGTCCAGGATTTGGCGGCGCGTCGCGGCGCTGCGTTGCTCCTGGGTGCGTCTCAGTGGCTTGTTCTCAGCGTTGACGCCTTGTGGCATGGACCGAAAGTACTGCACCAATAGGCAACGCCATGGTTCCGAAAGCGTCTGCGCGGCCGCCGTGTGATCGGTGAGCGCTGGGGTCATGATGCCGGCGCGTTGTGGTCATAGGTCGGGCCCGATGGTCGCCATACCGTCGAGTGGTCGGCCGCAAAGGTGCGGGTTGTCGAGTTCGGAGAGCGAGGCTTCACCGTGGTGCAGTCGCCCATGATTCGGTGTGTCGACCGGGAACGGAGTTATCCCGAGCTGCGTGAACGACTCATGGACGCGAGGCGTGATCGGTGCTTCGCCGACGCCTTTAGAGGCCGTGACGAACCAGCTTGCGTAGGGCCGCGCTACGTAGGTAGAGCCCGAGCCACACTGGGATCGCGAAGACGACAGGAATCAACAAGACGGGAAGCGGTGCGTGAATCCGGAGCGTTGCGCACAGTGCTCCGCCGAGGTAGGCCGTGATGAGAACCGCGCCGAAGAGTGAGGTTTGTGGCACCGAGTACAGCGCGACACTGATCAATAGTAGCGTGCCGATCACCGGGAGCGTGCCGGGATCGAAGCCTATTGTGGCGGCGGCGGACGCCTCGGCGTGAGAGGCCAGCAACTTGCTGACGGCGTCGACGAGTAGGAAAAGAACGACGAGTGTGCCTATCGTCATTCCTGCCCAATTCATGCGACGGTCGGGCCTGGTGTCGCCCGGTTCGGTAGGGGGTTGGGCATTGTTGGCGGTCATTATGGTCACCTTTCCCGGGATGTTTGCTTGCCGCAGTGCGTTTGTTGGGAGGTGGAGCACAACTCGCGAAAGAGAATTTCGAGCGGTATTGCTTCGCTTGGCTATTGATTCAACCGGTGATGCGAGTTAGAAGCCTTCTGGATTGCGAGGGTGTAGCTCTCCTCAAGCCATGTGACTTCTTCGTCGGATAGCGCCAGGTCGACGGCGGCCACAGCGTCGGTGATGTGGTGGGGCTTGGTGGCGCCGATGATGGGCGAGGTGACCGCGGGATTGTGCAGTACCCAAGCCAGGGCGACTTGAGCTTTGGTGACTCCACGATTGGCCGCGACGCTTGCCGCCGCTTCGATGATCTTGTTGTCGGAGTCGAGGTCTTGCTGGTAGCGCACTCGCGCGAATCCGTCGTTGCGCCCGCGGTCGGTCGGTACGTCGGGATTCCGGGCGAGCTTGCCTCGGGCCAGGGCGCTGTAGGGCAGCACACCGATGCCCTGGTCCTGGCAGAACGGGAGCATCTCCCGTTCCTCCTCACGCATGATCAAATTGTAGTGATTCTGCATGGATACGAATCGAGTCCAGCGGTGTAGGTCGGCCAGGTGTTGGGCTTGGGCGAACTGCCAGGTCCACATCGAGGACGCGCCCAGGTAGCGGACCTTGCCTGCTGAGACCAAGTCGTGCAGTGCTTCCATGGTTTCCGCTATAGGCGCCGAGGGGTCGTAGCGGTGGATTTGGTAGAGGTCGATGTAGTCGGTACCCAGCCGGCGCAGGCTCTGGTCTACCTGGGCAAAGATCGCGCCACGGGACAAGCCCCTGCCCTTGGGGCCTTGATGCATGGGGAAGAAGACCTTCGTGGCGATCACGACTTCGTCGCGCGGGGCTAGTTCCGCGAGGAGCGTGCCGGTGATCTCCTCGCTGCTGCCCTGACCGTAGGTGTTGGCGGTGTCGAAGGTGGTGATCCCGGCTTCGAGTGCCTGACGAAAGAAGGTGCGCGCTTCGTTGAATCCGAGAGTCCACGAGCTGCCGCGATCGGAGGCGCCGAAGCTCATGCAGCCGAGCGTGACACGTGAGACCTCGAGTCCGGAGCGGCCCAGTCGTGTGTACTTCAACGGCCTTACCTCCTAGGGGGCGGCGTATGGTTCGGTCGGCTAGAGCAGGGCGTCCAGGGTGATGGGGAGCTCGGTTATACGTCGACCGGTCGCGTTGAAGACGGCGTTGGCGATCGCGGCGGGAATCCCTACCATGACCAGTTCTCCCAGCCCTTTGATTCCGATCGGATCGGCTGTGGGTTCTTCGGTATCGAGAAATACCGCGTCCAGCTCGGGCACGTCGGCGTTGACCGGGACCAGATAGTCCGCCATGTTCGCGTTGACGATCCGTCCGTCGCGGTGGTCGGTGATCCCGTTTTCCAGAAGGGCCATTCCGATTCCGGCGATCATGCCGGATAGGGCCTGGCTGTGCGCAAGCTTCGGGTTGATGACTCGGCCTATGTCGTAGGCGGTGAAGATGCGCCTGATCCTCGCGGTGGCGAGCATCTCGTCGACGGATACCTCGGCGAAGATCGCGCCGTAGGCGTAGGAGGAGAAATGCTGGTTGAAGTCTCCTGGGCCCCAGCTCTGCTGTGTGTCCATGTGGGTCTGGTTGTGTCGTTGAAGGATCTGCCGGTATGAATCGCTCCGTCCTGGGGCGTTGCGCGCGCTCAGCAGCCCGTCCCGAACTGTGATCGAGTCCGGAGACGCCCCGTGCAGCGGGGAGGCGGGGTCCACCACGGCGGTGCGTATGAAGCTGTCGCGCAGAGCGTTGCAGGCTGTGAATACCGCCGAACCCACGCTCGCTAGGGTCTTGGAGCCGGAGTGCATGGGTGCGGTGGGGAGAGTCGAGTCACCGAGCTGGAAGGTGACCCTGCTGGCTGGCAGACCGAGTGCGTCAGCGGCGATCTGGACCATGGAGGTGTAGGTGCCCGGGCCCATGTCCGCGGTGGCGCTCGCCACCACGGCGGTGCCGTCATCGTGGACGCGGGCCATCGCGGTCGCGGACGTTCGGTTGTTGGAGTGCGCGGCCGTGGCCATGCCCAGACCGATCAGCAGGTTGTCTTCGCGCAGGGCCCGAGGTGTCGGGCTACGTCTTGACCAGCCGAATCGCTCTGCTCCCAGTCGGTAACAGTCGGCAAGTCGGCGGGTGGTGAAGGGCAGGTTGTTGAATGCGTTGTCGGCCGGCTCGTTCCGTAGCCGCAGCTCGATCGGGTCGATCCCGAGTTCGTGGGCTAGGGCGTCCATGGATGACTCGAGCGCGAAGGCGCCGGTCACTGTGCCTGGGCCGCGCATGAACGTCGGGGCGTGCACGTCCAGTGGTACGAGGCGGTAGCTGGAACGCACGTGTGGACAGCGGTAAAGGAACTGGGATAGTTCCATGCCCGAGTCGTCGTAGTCGGTGTAACGGGCTGTTTCGGAGATGCCTTCGTGGACGACCGCGGTCAGCTGGCCGTTCGCGCTGGCACCGATCCTGAAGCGTTGCCGGCTCGTCGGTCGGTACCCGACGCCGCTGTACATCTGCTTGCGGGTGAGCACCACCTTGACCGGCCGCCGCATCTCGCGGGCCGCGAACGCGGTCAGGATCACGTGTGGCCAGGTACGACCAGAGCTGCCGAACGCGCCCCCGATGAACGGGCAGATCACCCGGATGTTTCCCGGCGGTACGCCGAGCGCGGTCGCCACATTCTGGGCGTTGCCCTGCACCCACTGTGTCTTGTCCCAGAGCGTGAGTCGGTCGCCCTTCCAGGCCGCGATCGTGGAGGGCAGCTCCATGGGATTGTGGTAGTTGCGGGCGATGCTGAAGGTGTGGTCCAGCACCGTGCTCGCGCCGCGCAGCGCGCCGTCAGGATCCCCCCGACGGTAGTCCGGAGTCTCCGACGACAAGTGCGGCGTTGTGTCGGGTGTATCGATGTCGCTGCGCCCTGGCTGGTCCGCATACCGCACGTCGACCAGCGTCGCGCCGTGCTCGGCTTGCTCCAGGGTGGCTGCCACGACGACGCCGAGAGACTGACCGAAGAAGTTGACTTGGTCGACGGGGTAACCGAGGTTGACGCCGCGTAGGTCGGTCAGGACGCGAAGGACACCGGGTGCGGCCAGCGCACGGTCGGGATTGATCGAGATCACGCGGCCCCGGCTGACCGTGCTGCTCACGATCACGCCATGGACGATGTCGGGTACGGGATGCTCCGCGGCATAGGTCGCGCGGCCGGTCACCTTGAGTGGGCCGTCCACGCGTGACATCGGTTGGCCGACCGCACCTCCGCTGTGTATCTCTCCAACGACGCTCATGGCAGCGTCGCCACAGTGGCGAGTTGGCGGGCAACGGTGCGCTTCACCAGTTCGATCTTGAATCCGTTCCGCGAGAGCGGTCTTGCCCCGCTCGCCGCGTGCTGCGCCGCGTCGCCCCACAGTTGCCGCGCGGCGGTGTGACCGACAAGGGCCCGCTCCACCTCGGGCAACCTCCACGGGACTGTGGCGGTCCCTCCGACCGCCACCCGCGCGCCGCGAATGATGCCGCCCTGGATGTCCAGGGCTACCGCCGCGGAGCTCAGCGCGAACTCGTAGGACTGGCGGTCACGGACCTTCAGATAACCCGATCGCGCGGTATGGGGTCCCGAGGGCACTTCCACGGCGACGATGAGCTCTCCCGGGCGCAGGTCATGTTCTTGGTCCGGAGTGTTGCCCGGCTCCCGGAAGAACCGCGCCACCGGGATGCGCCGGTCACCGCCCCGCGACCGGGCGATGACCACAGCATCGAGTGCAACCAGAGCGACCGCCAGGTCGGAGGGGTGAGTCGCGACGCACTGATCACTCGCGCCCAGCACCGCGTGGCCACGGTTCTCGCCGCCGATCGCGGGACATCCCGAGCCCGGCTGCCGCCGATTGCACGCCGAGGTGACATCCCGGAAATACAGACACCGAGGTCGTTGCATGATGTTGCCCCCGATCGAAGCCATGTTGCGCAGCTGCGCCGAAGCGCTCAACTCCAAGGCCTCGGCAATCACCGGGTATTGAGTGCGCACCCTCGGGTCCTTGGCCAGGTCGGTCATTCGGACCAGCGCCCCAACACGCAGACCCCTCGGGTCGAGCTTGATGTCGCGGTAGGGAAGGGCGTTGATGTCGATCACGGTGGCCGGGCGCTCCACGGTCTCCCGCATGAGGTCGACCAGCGTCGTACCGCCCGCGATGTACCGACCGCCGCGCTCTCCGGCCGCGAGAGCGGAGCGCTCATCAGCTGCCTGGGTGAAAGCAAAAGGAAACATTGTCGCCTCAGGTCCGGGCCGCGGTCTGCGCGATCGCGCTGACGATGTTGGTGTACGCGCCGCAGCGGCAGATGTTTCCGCTCATCCATTCACGGATCTCCGCCGGTGAACCTGTGTGGCCCTCGGCGATACACCCCATTCCGGACATGATCTGGCCCGGAGTGCAGTAGCCGCATTGGAACCCGTCGTGATCGATGAAAGCCTGCTGCAACGGATGCAGCCGGTCCCCGTCGGCAAGACCTTCGATGGTGGCGATCTCGGCTCCGTCGTGCATGACCGCGAGGGTCAGACACGAGTTCACCCGCCTGCCGTCCACATGGATCGTGCACGCCCCACAAGCACCCTGGTTGCAGCCCTTCTTGGTGCCAGGTAATCCAGCTCGTTCACGCAGCAGATCCAGTAGAGAGGTGCGGTTGTCCACCTCGATGACACGATGCGCGCCATTGATGGTCAGCGTCACGGTCGTGAGGTCTTCCGGTCCTCGTTCGGTGCCACAACCGGCCAGTGCAGGCGCGGCCGCCACCAGACCGCCGACCACCGCCGTCGCCCCCACGAATTTCCTGCGGTTGATGCTGAAGGGCGCGGCGGCACCGTCAGACTGCTCCGGATGCTCCGCCGGCACGGGGACCGTGCTGTCCACGGGCTACCTCCCTCTCGACGTACCGACGTCGGGAAAGCCCAGCGTCCGATGGGGTTGATACGTCAACCCTAGCACCGAGGGCGCAGTGGATTCCGTGTGAGAAACCTAAGAACTCGCAACTGGTGCCGCAGGCGAGCGGCCTCGGGCTCGGCGACGCGAGCGCGACCGCTCATCGACGTGTCGCTGGGCTCCGCCGCGTACCGGGGGCGACTCAGTGCGCTGAATCAGCCCTGCTCTGAGCTGAGCTGGGCATCGACGACCCGGTTCGCGAGGTTGATGATGAACTCTTGCTCTTCGTCGCTGGTGATCGAGAGGAAATACCTGCGGACCGCCTCGGCGTGAACCGCGCGGGCATCCTTCATGATCTGCTCGGCCCGAGGGGTGACCGACATGGTGACCAGGCCAGTGCCTTCTTCGTAGACCCGCTCCACCAATCCGCGAGCCTCCATCCTCTTGAGCTGGTGCGAGAGGCGGCTCGCTGACCAGTTCAACTTCACCGCGAGCGACTTCATGCCTGAGAGTCGATTCTCAGGCGCGTCACTCAACCTGTTGAGCACCAAATAGTCGGGAGAGCTCAATCCGGTAGCGGGAGTGAGCTCGCCGCTAACTGAGCTGCGCAGGGAATCAGCCAGTTTTAGTACACCGCGCCACGCGTCCTGCTCGCGCCCGGTCAAGGGTTCGTTGATCACTCGGCCGCTCACCAACCGAACGCTACCCCGCTCAAGACGGACGCTCAGACCTGCGCCTTCGCTGAACTCAGGAACTCATCGACACTGACCTGCTACATGGCCTAAGGGTTCCGCGAACTCCGGATCCAAATCGACGTGATCGCCGTGGGAGTCATCCGCGCCTAACTGGTGACGGGCTGAGCGGCGACATTGAGACTCAACTCGTGGTGACACATCACGACAACTACCACCGGGCCGTGATCTGCGAGAGCGACATACAGCGGGTCGCAAGATGGGGGTAAATGGTCTCCACCGACCCCGCCTCAAATGTCCACTCCCACCGAAGACCGACCTTGCGGGTCTCGTCGGCCAGGAGGTAACGGCGGTCCTACGAATGGCCGAAGGCTGCCCGGCGAGCTGAGTTGTCGCCACAGCGTCTGTGCGGCGGCGACCGCTCGGGTGTCGGCGGTGGGGCGGATGTTGATCCGGCGGCGTTGGCGAAGTAGGCCATCGTCGAACGTGCCGGGGTCAAGGTCCGAGAAGCGTCCCGTCCGAGGAAGCCACCACCACGACCCGACTTGCGGCGTTGCTAGGTGTTGGCAGCCCGATCCGACCGGCCGAGTGAGTGCGTGCGCCACCGGTATGAGCCTTGCGCCGCGGGGTGAGGACGCCGAGCGGGTACGTCGGGCAGGGCCGCCCGGTAGGCCTCAGCGGTAGTCGCCACACCGAGGGCGCGTAACGCCGGGATCGTGGCCCTTGTCCCGGACAAGGGCCACGGACCATCTGATGCTCAGCGCAATTCGCACCGGCCCTCGCTACGTCGAAGTCACACTGTCGGCGTTGACTGGGGTATGGCGGCGATGCATCGGATTGACGCACGACCCGGATGCGGATCGTGGGGGAAGCAGCCGCGCTCATCTCGAACCCGCTTACAGCTCCTGACCGGGCCGCGTACTTAGTTCACACAATGAGGGTCGTGCGCCCAGCGGGCTGCTGCGGTGAACCGGCGCGCATGCCCTAGGTGAGGTACTACCCACTACTCAGAAGACGGCCCAAGATCAATGAACAAACATGGGTCTGTTATCTCGGGCGCAACTCGGGCGCAACTACGTCCATAGTGGATAGACGAAGGAGAGATGCAACGACACTTAGAAAGCAAAAACCGCAGGTCAGCGACATCTCGACCTGCGGTGTGAGTGTGCGCCGCCAGGGACTCGAACCCCGAACCCGCTGATTAAGAGGGTGCCAGAGTATGCCGTTCTTGCAGCTTAGGCTCAGTAGTCGCTGTCGTGATGTGGCACTTTCTGTCGGCATGTGGCGGTTGTCTCGGGCGCAACTCGGCCGCAGAGATGTCGGCTTTTACTTAAGCGAGCGCGTGTACGAACAGCACGCGCAAGTCGGTTTTCGCCCTGTTCCAGCGCGCTTCAGGCCCGCGCGAGGACTGAAGTTCCGCCGTATGCATCAGGAGAATTCCTCGGACAGTGTCCATGGCGGTGTAGATGGCATGTTGTACGGCGGGTCGTGCGCCGTCGGCGCCGAACAATGCCCGGTCCTGTCCCAGGCGAACAAGGCCGCGAACGGCAGTCCGGCACCCTGCCTTCCGCTCGGGCCCTCCGCCAACTCAGCTCCACCGTCGGGAGGACACCGATGACGCGCGTGACCGCACTCGCCATCGCCGCCGTCGTGGTGCTCGCCGGCATCGGATGGTTCCTCTTCGGCACCGGCCCGGCGCGCAAACACGTGACGGCGGACTTCCCGAACACGGTGAACCTGTATCCGGGCGCCGAGGTCAAGGTTCTCGGCGTGACCGTCGGCTCGGTCGAGGCGGTGACCGTGCGGGGGACCAGGGTGGACGTGACGATGAGCTACGACGGGGCGCTGACGCTGCCCGCTCACGCACACGCGGTGATCGTGCCCCCGTCCATCGTCGGTGACCGGTTCGTCCAGCTCGCGCCCGCCTACACCGGCGGCCCAACACTGGCCGACGGGGCGCGGCTGGACAGCGAGCACACCGACGTGCCCGTCGAGCTGGACGACGCCTACACCAGCATCGACAACCTGGCGAAGGCACTCGGCCCGAACGGCGCGAACGCGCACGGCGCGCTGTCGCGGCTGCTCACCGAGTCGGCCGCCAACCTGAACGGCAACGGTGACGCCGCGCACCGCACCATCCAGCAGCTGTCCGGCGCGGTGAGCACGCTCGCCGACAGCAGCCCGGACTTCGCCGCAACGGTCACCAACCTCGGCGAGCTCACCGGCACGCTGGCCGCCGACGACCCACAGGTGCGGGCGCTCGTCGGCAACCTGGCGACGGTCTCCGGGGAACTCAACGGGCAGCGCGACGAGCTGGCCGGCGCAACCGACAACCTGCCGACACCGACCACGTCGTCGCCACTCGACCAGCTGCTCGGGGGTGGCCGGTGATTCGCAGAGGCGTCGCTGTCCAGCTGGTGGTGTTCGGGGTCATCTCGATCGCCGCGATCGCCGTACTGCTGTTCCGGTTCGCCGGCCTGAGTACCCTGATCAGCCCGCCGTACCTGGTCCAGGCACATTTCACCGACGCCGGTGGGATCTTCCCGCGTGCCGAAATCGACCTGCTGGGCACCGCCGTGGGCACGGTCGAGGACGTGGCGGTGGACGCGTCGGGAGGTGTGGTGGCGAGCCTGCTGATCAACAACGGCGTGTCCGTCCCCGTCGACGTGACCGCGACGGTGACCAACAAGTCGGCGCTCGGCGAGCAGTACATCGAGCTGGTTCCGCGTTCCTCGGGTGGACCGTTGCTCGCCGAGGGCAGCGTGATCCCGGTGGACCGCACCCGCACACCGCCGCTGGTACGCGACCTGCTGGCCAACCTGAACTCCCTCGCTGCGTCAGTCCCGAAACAGGCGCTGGCCACCAACCTGGTCGAGCTGTCCGCTGCCTTCGGCGGGACCGGCCCCGACCTGCAACGTCTGCTGGACCAGAGCGACACACTGACCAGCACCAACCTCGCCAACCTGCACGACCTGATCGGGTTGATCGACAGCAGTGGGACGGTGCTGGACACCCAAGCCGCGCGTGGCGACCAGATCCGTGACCTGGGTCGGAACCTCGCCGGGCTCACCGACCAGGTACGCGAGTCGGACCCGGTACTCGCCGAGCTGTTCGGTCACGGCCGAGGGGCCACCGACCAGGTCACCGGGCTGGTGCGGGACAACAAGGAGGTGTTGCCCGGTCTATTCACCGATCTGCTCGCCGTCACCGACGTGGCGCACGCACGGCAGCCCCAGATCCGCAAGTCACTGGTGGTACTGCCCTGGGCGCTGGAGCGAGCCGCCGGCGCGATCCGCTACTGCGACGAGAACGACCCGAAGACCGGCGAGCCGATCCCGAGCACCTGCCACTACGACGCCGAGGGCCGACCGGACCTCGCCGCCCGCTTCGCGTTCCAGCTGCCGGAGAAACCATTGGTCAGCGCCCCGTACAACGTATGCGTACGTGGCTACCAGGACACGAAGAAGTACCTACCCAGTGGGCTGCCGGCCGACGGTCATGGCCCGGTGGAACGCCCCGACCAGCGGCCGAACAACAACGCCCGATGCGCCGCGCTGCCGACCGATCCCGGAACACCCAACATCCGAGGCGCCCAGAACGCCCAGCACCCCCGCTAGGTTCGGTGCGAGAACGACCTCGTCGACCGGTCGAGTGGCTCACCACCCCGCGGACGGTCAACGCGTTCTACAACCTCCGGCTCAACGAGGTGGTGTTCCCGGCCGCGGTCCTGCGGCCTCCGCTGTTCGACCCCGACGTTGACGACGCAGCCAACTACGGCGGCATCGGTTCGACCATCGGCCACGAGATCGGACGCGGGTTCGATGACCAGGGCTCCCAGTACGACGGCGAAGGCAACCTGGTCGACTGGTGGGAGGCAGCCGACCGGACGGAGTTCGAACGCCGCGCCCAGGCCCTGCGCACCCAGTTCGACGCATTGTCTCCCGCCGGTCTTCCAGGACACACCGTGAACGGTGCCCTCACGCTGGGGGAGAACATCGGTGACCTCGGCGGCATGATCATCGCGTCAGGTGTCGCCTGCCATCAGGACCGCTGACGAGTACCGGACTGTGCCGGTAATCGAGCGTGCTCGGTCGTTGCGAGACTTGCTCGGCAGCTCGGGCCAGATGTATGACCAGCTAGATGCGTTCTGCCTGACTCCGGCTCTCGCACCATCGGAGCTGCCCGGTTCCGACGAGAGTCCCGCTTGAGCCACGAGGGGAAGCCGTCTTGCCTGTACAAGTTGCCGTCTGCGGTCCACGCGAGTGCACGGAAGCAGATCAGGCGAACGCCTACGAGGTGGGCCAGTTGCTGGCTCGCGCTGGCGCCACCGTGATCTGTGGTGGCGGTACCGGCGTGATGGCGGCTGTGTCGGCAGGTGCGCGGTCCGAGGATGGCTTAGTGATCGGTGTTCGACCAGGGGCCAACGCAGACGATGCGAACCCCGACCTGTCGGCCGTGATCGTGACCAACATCGGCGAAGCCAGGAACGCCGTGATCATTTGGTCGGCCGACGCCGTGATCGTGATAGGTGGTTCTTGGGGAACCCTCTCGGAGCTGGCCCTAGCCAAGCGCCGCGGCGGTATCCCCGTAATCAACTTGAACGGGTGGACCTTGCGGCAAGCTGACGGCACTCCACCGCCAGATGCTCCAACCGAGGCGACCAGCGCCACCGAAGCAGTGGACCTCGCGCTACGTGATCTGCGGTTTATGGGACCGGTTGGTGGCTAGATGGGGAGTCGTGGCCCGGCTCGAGCCTGAGTAGACGGAAGCCCTGGCGACCAACCCTGGGCGGGCCTCGTCGAGTGGCGGTCAAAGGTGGAGCCACGCTCGCCCGAAGAATGGAGCCGTTGACGAGCTGTCCAGAGACGCGACAGATCGAGAATTGTGGGTATGGACTCGTCCATCACGTTGTGTCGCCTCGGTGCAGCACGTTTGCTGGGAACAAACGAGCAGCGGCCGGTCGCCTATCACATAGTCGTTCCAGGGGCCCGAGCGTGCCCGCCGTGGCGGCGCCCTTCACCAGCCGACGGTGGTGCGGGTGGTCATCCGGAGGCGGTAGGCGTGGTCGGCGTAGTGCCTGGTCAGCCGGTAGACCGTTCGCATGGGGTAGCCGGGGTCGGGGCTGTAGACGGTGTACATCCGGGTGCGCGTCGAGGTGCGGACCTGCGACCCGAGCAGCCCGCCGATCTCGGCTGTCCAGGTGCCGCCGTTGGTGACGCTGAACCGGCTGTCGGCCGGGCCGAAGCCGAACGCGACCGTGTACGACACCGGGGCGACGATCCCGTGCGCGATCGGCGGCTGCCCCTGGCACGGGTACAGCCAGGCCAACTGCCAGTCGACCAAGGTGCGCCCGTCGCTCGGCAAGGCGTCGGCGACCGGTAACAACCTGCGCACGGTGGGCATCGCGAAGGCGAGCCAGCCTCGCGTCACCGTCGCGGTCAACCGGAATGCCACGGCTCCGACGGGCAGGTCGGAACCACTGGTGATCGAGGCGTCCCGCCAGGAGGTGTCGTCCTCGTGGTCGTCGAGTCGACTGTCTCCGACCACCCGGAGCCCTCCTACGCTCCCGGTCGAGGGTGCGGCGAACTCGGCGGTCAGCTCGTTGCCCGCGCCGGTCAGGCCGCTGACCGTGGTCATCAGCTGGTTCCTTACGGACAGACCGGCTGGCAGGCGCAGCCAAGGCGTGCGCAGCCGGTGCGGCGCGCCGACCGTGACTGGGAGGCTGCCCCACACCTGCTCGGTTGCCGGGCCCGGCTCCGGCGGGCTGTCCGGCCACCAGCGATTGCGGGCGAAGCCGTCGACGGCCGGCTCGCCGGACCACACGGTGACCCCGACAGCGGTGTCCGGGTCGGCTACCCACAACACCCGAGCCTCCCCGCAGCGGTGCCCGAGCGGGTCCTGCACCGCGTCCGCCCACGGCGACCAGTTGTCCCACGTGCGGACCACCGCGACCCCGAAACCGGTGACCAGGAAGGCCAGCTCCGCTGTAAGGAAGCACCCGATCAACACCCCCGAGGTCAGCACCGGCGCGAGTGAGCGCCGGGCTCGCCAGGTCCACAGCCCGACGGCGATCACCACCGCGACGGCCACGGCCGCGATCACCGAGAATGTTCCGGCCAGCAGCGGTTCGCCGGCCCTCGGCACGCCCGGCATCACGTTGTCCGCCCACCAGTTTCGTCCCCGCCCGGACAGCCACACCCAGCCGACCGTCGCCGCCAGCGACAGCGCGCCGGCCCCCCGCGCCAGGCTCGGCCGGTCGCCCAGCAGCATGACCGCCAGCCGGGGCAGGGCCAACGCCCACGCGCTGAGGAAGACCGTGGCGATCCCGGCGAATGCACCGAAGTGCCAGGTCCACTTGCTCGGGGTGAGCACCAGCACACCGAGACCGAGCAGACACGTCCATCCGGTGAGCCACAAGACCCTCGGCGGTGGTCGCTGCCGCCTACGGGCATGCGCACAGAGCATCACGAAGAACGGCAGCACGAGTAGGAGCAGCAGCACCGGGGTCCGGATCGCGTAGTTGCCGATCGAGCCGTCGCCTAGCAGCAGCCGGTAGCGGTCGATCTCGTCGACCAACGGTCCGGCTGTCGACCCTGCCGACGTGCCACCGAAGGATGAGCCGCCTCGGACGAAGTCTTTGAGCGAGCCGTCGGCGAAGCCCGCGAAGCCGGCCACGGTCGCGCAGCAGAGCACGCATACGGTGGTGGCCACGGCCTCCACCGCGGTGCGTGAGGTGCGTCGGACCAGACGCGCGGCGGCGGGGCCGCCGAGCAGCAGCGGCAACACCCCGATCGCGCCGGCGGGGTGGTCGATCAGCCCCAGCGAGGCGGCGGCTACCGCCAGACCGAGGTAGGCGGGTTGCTGGCGCCGGTGCGCGGCGGTCATGGCGTACCCGGTCACTGTGAGGCAGGCGGCGACCGAGGCCTCCTGGCGAGTGCCGAGACCGAACGGCAACCACCAGGCCAGGAACAGCAACGCGGGGACGAGCAGCCGCCGGCCACGGGCGAGGTCGCCGAGAGTCCCCCGCACCGCCGCCCAGGTGACCAGCGCGAACGCCAGCGACGGAATCCGCATGAGCACGGGTGAGATACCGAGCCTGGACCACCACGAATAGATCCACAGCAGCCAGGTGAATGGTACGTAGGAGTTGTTGAAGTACATGTAGTAGTTGCCGAAGTAGCCGGCATAGCGCTGGTTGATCGCCATGGCGTACATCCAGCCGTCGTCGTGCGTCATGGGGGCCAGGAACAGCCACACCACCAGGACGCCAACCACGGCGGCGTCGGTTGACGCCGGCCGGAACCGCATGAGCCTTCTACGTCGCCCGTGCCCATCCGGTCGTTTCCGGACGGTGAGCAGGTAACCGACGGTGACGCTCGCACTGACAGCCAGCAGAGCCAGCAGAGCGATCTTCACGGGTGCCGGCGAGGTAGCGAACCGGTCGTCGACGCGGACCGTGACCGTGAGGTCCGGGCCCGGCAGTGCGGTGATGCCGGTGATCAGCGCGTCGACCACCGGGAGCGGTGAGGTGCCCAGGCGCAGTCCATCCCGGGTATAGGTCAGCCCATCGTCCGAGGTTGTGATGCGGTATTGGCACGGGCCCGGCGGGACGGTGTCCCGCAGAACCTGCCTGGTACCGACGAAGGCGGTCAGCGTGCCCGGACCGGCGACCAACCGCAGGCCCTCGGCGCGATCCGGCCGGTCCGGGTCGGTGGTGGCGAGCAGCACACGGTCGCCCTCGGAGGCGGACGCCTCGACCACCGCCCGGCAGCTGAACCCGACCTCCAGTCCCAGCGGACTCCCGGCCTCCAGCGGCAGCAGTGTGGAGGTCGGGGCGGTCGCCACCAGGGGCCAGCTGACGGTCGGCTCGTCGACCTCGACCGGAGCGAACGGCAGCAGCAGCGAGCCCACGATGGTGACCAGGCCGGAGAGCAACGCCAGCGTCGTCGATGCTGTCCACCACGCCCGCCTGGTGGTCGCGGTCGACGACGCCGGAACACTGATCGCGACCTCGCCGCCGGCCGGGATCATCGCATCGGCGGGCCCGCGAGCCCGGCCCGGTCAGCGCGGACACCATCCCAGGGCACCGCCGAGGAGCAGCGGGGCCAGGCCCCGATGCCCTGGCTTCTCAACACCTGCTCGGCGACCAGCACCTGCGCATGCACCAGCCCGGTGCGCGGGGCTGTCGCGCCGTCGGGCGCCCGATCGGGCGAGGCGGCTCGAGCTGGTTCGGCCACGGGGGAGAACCGGGGCCCGGCTTCGTAGGCGATACCGGTTCCGATGTTCCAGTTGCCGCCGCTCTCGCACCGGGCGACCACGCTCCAGGTGCCGCCGTTGGGATGGAGCGGGATCGCGGCGACCACCGGTGCGGCGCCGACCGCGAGAAGGGTCAAGGTCAGCGGAACGGCGGTCCGGACGAGGAAGCTCCACACACGCTCGAGGCCGGTTCCGCGCATGCTTTCCCCCAACACCACCGCCCGCTGGGAGGGGTGAATCGTCAGATCGGTATCTGCCATAAGGACCACCCCCGTCGCCGTGGGATGAGCGGCCCGCCCAGATATACCAAGTGGACGGAGCGTGGACTACCCCGCTCAACCGCGGAACCACAGGTCTGAGATCTGTGGCCACCCAGCGGACTGATTTCCCAAATTTCCCAATCGGCGCAGCTCAGGGCCTGTGCGCGGGATTAGGACATCGATTTGGATCACCAGACCTCGCCCGACCGGTCGGAGTCTCGCCGAGGGTGCTCGCGCGGAGCTGGGGTGGTGGCTAGGGCCCGGAGTCAGGCCGCGATACCGCATTTCCAGGAGTTGCTGGACGAGTTGGAGCCGGTCGGAGTCGGGTGCGGCTGGAACTTCACGGCCGGCCCAACCTGGCCTCGCCGGTGGTCGTGCGCACCTTCTAGCGCATCCTGCAGTGAGTCGCTGACAAACGTGCGGAAGGGCGCCCCGGCGCCGCCGTCCTGGTCACTCTGCGCTTCGGCGCCGACCGGGTGCGACTGACTATGCGCAACAACCCTCCCGAAGACCGGTGAGACGTTCGCGTGACCGACCGCGGCTCCGGGATCGGGCTGTTCCAGCGCACAGAGTTGATCAGCGGCTCGCTCGAGGCCAGTCCGACTCCGGACGGGGTTTCCAGGTGGAGGCCACGCTGCCGGCATTCGTCCCACACTCCGGACACGACCACGCAACCGGCGCGCGGGATCGCATGATCTACATAATGTTGTCATCAACTGAGTTGTTTCATGGAGCCTTCAGGTGGGGCCAAGTCGAGCCGCCCAAACCGGGGCCAAATCAACCGCCAAAGCCATGTGCCGTTGCCTGCGGCAATACCGGCGAGCCGCAGGGCGTCCAGCGATACAGCGTGGGGCAACAACTAGTTACTACAGTCCTATGTCGGCTTCACTCGACGTGGTCACCGAGCTTGGAGCTATTTCGAGGCCAGCGTGCTCACTGCGGTTACGGCTTGGGGCCCGAAACCTGTGGCCGCGTGTGGGATTCCGTGACGCGGGGCGACCTCAGAACGCGGTTGCCAGCAGGGCCGCTGAGTGTGTCGGGAAGACAGGGAACGGTGTGGTCGCCCCGCTCCACGTTGCGTACTGCGCCAGGGCGCTGCCCGGACGTAGAACGAGGTACAGGTCTAGGTGCCTGCGGGATGTATCCGCCATGATCTGGTGGAGGGATTGGATGCAGCCGATATCGAATGTGGTGACAGCCCACAGGTCAAGGATCACCACTCGTCCTACCGCTATCTGGAGGGCATTCTCCGCGGCATCCCACAGGTCATCTGCCCGGTTGAACGCGCACCCACCTTGCACGGTGACGGTCACGCATGATTCATGGTCTTCGTCGACTTCCAGCCACGTCCGCATCCTGCGCTCTGTCACGCCAATCACCGGGCCACGACCTCTCCGCCAGTCTCCTTGCCGCGTCGCCAGGGGCCGCGTTCGAGGGGACAGCGCTGACGACGGTGGTGGGTGCTGTTTGCTAGCTGTTCACTCAACGGGCCGCTGGGTCCGAAGTGACGCTGCTGGAGGAGGGAAACGGCACGTAAATTAAGAGACCGGACGCATGCGCGGATCATCACCCCCGGACCGCACACGGGCGGATCGACCTCGTAGTCCTTTCCAGGGGCGGGTAGGTTGCCGGTTCACCGACAGCCACAATGAACCATGGTGTCAGGTGGCGCGCGATGAGTCGACGAATTCGCAGGCCACGCGGCGGGTGGGTGGAGTCCCGACGGAGCGCAGCGCGCGGTCGCTGCTGTTGACGGTTCTCGGGGAGTTGGCCGTCCCGGCGGGTCAGCCGGTTTGGACCGCGTCCTTGATCCATGTTCTTGGCGGTCTCGGTGTAGTCGAGCAGACCGCGCGTCAGACGCTCGCCCGGGCTGCTGGCCGGGGATGGATTACCGGTGAACGGATCGGGCGGGCGGTTCGTCGGTCGGTAATGCCCGTGGCGACCGACATGATCGAGGACATCACCCGGCGTGTGGTGTCGCTCAATACGTCGCGGAGCATCGGAACGGTAACGGGATCTTTCTCAATGTGGTTGTTCCTCAGGAGAAGAAGGCGGTCCGTAGGCGGCTGTACAGCGCATCGGGGTGGGCCGGATTCGGCAATCCCACGCCGGGCCCGTGGACCAGCCCGCACGTTGATCGGTTCGACGAGACCAGAGGGATCATCGAGGACTTGGATTTGACTGGCTCGACGATCGTGGCTATCGGCCGACTGGCCAGTGCAGGTCTGGCCGTGCCCCAGATCATTGCCAGGGGCTGGCGGCTCGACGAGGTCGCCGAGCGCTATGCGAAGCTGCTCGACACCTACCAGGTCATGGCCAGCACAGGGCGACGATCTGTTGCTCAGCTACCTTGCATTAGTTGATGAGTGGCGCAGGTTCCCAGCTATGGACCCGCAGCTGCCCAGGGACGTACTCTCGGTCTGGATCGGCCGCCGGGCGGCAGACACGTTTGTGATTCTGAGGGCCAGGTGGCTGCCCTCCGCGTACAAACGTTGGCTAGAAGTAGCAGAACTCACCGCACCGACGATCTCCATCGGGACCCTGCCATTCATGTTTAGGCTACTCACTTGATTCTGATCCGCACGCCACGAGGAGGAATCAGTGAGCACCCAGCTCGATGCGCCGAATCCTGAGACTCTTGAAACGCGGCAGGTAGATCAACAGCTGCGCGAGGTTGAAGATCGACTCGTCGCCCGATACGCGAATCACGCGGACCTCACAGAAGAGGTGGTGCGTGGCGCGGTCGCTGAATTGCGAGATCGCTACTCGATCGCCCGGGTGCGGAGCTTCTTGCCGATCATCATCGAGCGAGCGGCCCGCGCGAAGTTCGACGGCTAGTCGAATGGATCCAGCGATGCTGATCGGATCGCTGGATTTGATCCGACTCGATTGCTCCAGGATCCATCCCGCACCGAACTGGGTGGTGGGCGGAAGGACGACATTGAGACTCAAGCTCGCCGCGGTGCTCGGTCATTAATGGTCTTGGCCGATGTGCTGGGTTCGCCAGCTGTCCTGGTCGCGGGTCAGCCATTTCCAGGAGTTGGAATCCTCACCGGCGCCAGTAGACGCGATGCTTGGCGATCAATCTGTTGACGATGTCGAGGGATTCGACGACGTCGAGTTGCTCCCCGGCCGGTCCGGTGGATGTGTATTCCCAGATCAGGACTTTGTCGTTGGGGTAGGGCGGTTCGAATCGGTCCAGCCGGGCACGTCTCGTCCCAGAGGCGCGCCCGATCGTGGAGGAGGTTGTGGCGTATCGGTCGGCGTTGTGGCGGATCGCGGGTAGCTCGACACCAGCCGGAAGCTCGGCGGATCGCACACGTCGGGCGATGTCCATTCCGAAATCGAGGTAGCGGGCCACAGCGAATGACCTTACGACTTCGGCCTGTGCCGGACAGTGCTACCGCAGACCGGTACAAAGATCATCATACGTGTTTGGCTCGGTAATGTGCAGTCTGTGATTACGGCGGCCCTGGCTGACCCCCGGTGTCGGTGGTATCGGCTCCGCCAGCTTTCTGGCCGACGTCGGTCATGAAATTCCTACGTCCTTACTGGCGAGCTTCGTCACCAGCACACTTGGTGCCCCGGCTGCTGCGCTCGGCTTGATCGAAGGCATCTCCGACGGGCTCGCCGGAGCCGGTCGTTTCGTCGGCGGCGCCCTCTCCGACGACCCCGGTCGCCGCCGCACCCTGGCGGTCGGCGGGTACTCGGCGACGGCGATCCTGTCCGCGCTGATCGGTGTGACTGGCTCAGTGGTACAGGCTGGTGTCCTGCGTGGTGGGGCGTGGGCCGCCCGTGGCTTGCGGGTGCCCGCACGTAACGCGTTGCTTGCCGACGTCGTTCCCGCTGGTGCCTATGGGCGGGCCTACGGGTTCGAGCGCACGATGGACAACCTCGGCGCCATAGTCGGACCGCTGCTTGCGCTCGGGTTGGTGTCTTTGCTCAGTATTCGGACCGTGATCCTGCTGTCGGTCATACCTGGGCCGCTCGCCGCGTTGGCCATCGTCTACGCCATCAGACAAGCACAGTTGCCGAAGGTCACCGAGCGGCGAAAGCTTCGGTTTCAGGTGCGTCCGGTCCTACGGGGGCAGCTGGGTCGCCTGATGGCCGGGTTCACCGCGTTCGAGCTCGGCAACGTCGCGGCGACGTTGCTCATCCTGCGCGCCACTGAGGTGCTCACCCCCGGCCACGGCTCGCACGCCGCCACTCAGATCGCCATCGCTCTGTATGTGATCTACAACGTCGCCGCCACCGTCACCTCGTTCCTCGCGGGAGGGCTGTCGGACAATCTGGGTCGGCGAGGACCGCTGCTGGTCACTGCTGCGGGTGTGGCGGCGTTTGTGCTCGCGTACTTCCTTTTCGGGGTGTCCGGACCCACTGTCGTCGTACTGGGTGCCGCGTTCGCGCTGGCTGGGATCGGGATCGGCTGCGCGGAGACCGCTGAGCACGCCGCGGTCGCGGCCTTCGCTCCCGTCGAGGTACGCGGCTCGGCGTTCGGGCTCCTGGCCACTGTCCAGGCTGTGGGTAACGTCGCCGCGGTCGCGGTCGCGGGTCTGCTCTACACCGTGGCGACGCCGACGGTCGCTTTCTGCTATCTCGCCGCGTGGATGGTGGTTGCGCTCGTGGCGTTGGGCTGGGCGTGCCGGCCTCTGAGGCCGATCAGGTGAGACGGCTGCGTACTGCACCGCAAAAACGGCTACCCGAGGCTTGACAGTCCGCACACGCGAGATTTACGTTGACAGTGTTCAAGCACATGTGGAATGTGCTCTTCTGCTGATTGCGCGACGGATTGCCATCCGAATGCGGGTGTAGTCGTCGAAGCCTCCGATTGGTCATCGGGCGACTCGGAGGGAGCGTGCTGCGATGCCAGCTGGCTATTTCATCGCGATGCGAGTAGCGCTGGCCCTGGCGTCTCTCGGCGCCACCACATCGCTCGCGGCCTGCGGTACGTCAGCGCCCGCCGCACGGTCGGAGCATGTCGTGACCTCGATGTCCGGTGTGACGGTTCAGGTGCCCAACCAGGTCGGTCGCATCGCCGAGCAGTTTCCCGCGCATACCACGACTGACATCATGCTCGGTGTCGGCGACAAGGTAGTGGCGATTCCGCAGAATGTGAAAACGCTTCCGTTTCTCAGCAAGGTCTTTCCGAGGGTGAAGTCGATTCCTGAGCTGTTCCACAATGGTGGCGCGGTCAACATGGAGGATCTTCTCCAGCTCAAACCGGACGTGGTATCCGCCGTCGATGGCGGCGCCACCCTGAAGCCGTTCCAGGAGGTCGGGCTCCCGGCCGTCGACATGAACTTCAACACCTTCCAACAGTTGACGCAGTCCATGGTCCTGGCGGGACAGGTGTACGGCGGCGACGCCGTAGGTCGCGCGCAGTCCTTCACCGAGTACGTCAACGCGAAGGTCCAACTGGTTCGGTCACGGTTGGCGTCGCTTCCCTCGGCGCGGCGGCCCAGCGTGGTGCACATCGCGAGTTATCCGCCGCTCGTGGTCGACGGAGGTACGTCGCTGATCGATGAGTGGATCAAGCTTGCCGGCGGCACGGACGCGGCGAGCCCATTGAGCGGCGCCAGCGGCACGCATGTGACCGTCACGATGGAACAGTTGCTGACCTGGAATCCCGACGTGCTCATCGTCGAGACACCCGGCGGCGACCAGGGCATCGCGGCGAACTCCGGCCAGTCCGTCGTGACCGCGCTGGCGAACACCCCGGGCTGGCAGAATCTGCGGGCTGTACAGAACCATCGTGTGTATCTGAACCCGCAGGGTCTGTACCCGTGGGACCGCTTCGGCCCTGAGGAGGCCTTGCAGGTTCAGTGGGCGGCGAAGACCCTCCACCCCGAGCTGTTCACCGATCTGGACATCCGAGCCGAAGCGAGGGCCTTCTACCAGAGGTTCTTCGCGTACGACCCGAGCGATTCGGAGCTGGACCAGATTTTCCAGGTCGGTCGGTGACCGAATCACCTCGAGCGATGATCGAGCGCATGCGGTTCGGGCTGCCCGGTGGACGCGGGGTACTCGACGCGAGGAGCCCGGACTCGAAGCTGCGGCAGGCCGAGGTCGCCGATGAGCTCGGATTCGACTGCCTGTGGTTCGGGGAGGAACACTTCAGCAGCGCCGACGCCCCGGTGCGTCGGAGTCCGTCGGCGCCCCTAGTGCTCGCTGCCGCCGCGGCCGCTCGGACCACCCGAATTCGGATCGGGTTGTCGTCGCTGTTGCTCACGCTGCACCACAGTGTCCGCCTGGCTGAGGAGATTGCGACGCTCGACGAGCTCTCCGGCGGACGGGTCGACGTCGGTATCGGATGGCCGGGTGATCGTGACGCCACGGCGTTCGGGCGCGGTGAGACCGCCGAGGTGTCCCTTCCGGACCAGCTCGATGCCATGATCGGTCACTGGGCGGGGCGACCGATCGAGGTCGACGGCGTGCCGCACAGGGTCGAGCCGCCACCGTCGCAGCGGCCACATCCGCCCATCTACGTGGCTGCTCGCAACGACGAAGCCGTCGTCTGGGCCGCCGAACGGAACTACAGCCTGATCACCCCCGGAGTGGAGTCCCCGACCTCGCTACGGCGGCGGCTGGACCTGTTCGCGGCGCACGGTGGCAGCGTGACCGAGGTGCCGGTGGAGCGCTTCTGCTTCGTGGCGGACTCCGATGCTCTGGCCCGTCGGCAGGCTCTACCCCTCATCAAGGTGCTGGTCGCGCGGCAGCGCCGGCTGGGAACGATCGATCGACACCTGGGAGTGACCAGCGACGACGATCTCGACCCCGAACGGTTCTACCAGGAGTCCGCCATCATCGGCGGCCCCGATAGCGTTGCCGCTCGGGTCGCCGCGTTGCGCGACGACCAGGGCGTCCGATACGTGAACCTGCGGCCCTCACTGACCGGGCTCTGTCCGCTCGAGCTGCAGCGGACGACGGTGGCACTGTTCGCGAGTGAGGTGATTCCCCGCCTGAACGGGCCGGTCGAGCCCACGCCGCCGCGATGAGGGGGAACAAGCCGGGCGTTGAGCGGTCGGTCGAGCAGCAACCCGCCGACCCGACCTCCGGGTCCACGCGCCGTCGAGCCCGCGACCACCTCTCCGGGCTGCTGCCGGGTGTCCTCCTCGTCGTCGGACTGCTCGCGCTCACCGTGCTGTCCTTCGGTTTCGGGCGCTATCCGGTGGACCCGGTCACCGTGGTCCGGGTGCTGGCTGGCCGGTTCGTCGACGTCACCACAGCGGCGACCGACCAGACGGTGGTCCTGCGGATTCGGTTGCCGCGGATCCTGGCCGCGTTGCTGGTCGGGGCGGCACTGTCGTCCTCCGGCGCGGCATACCAGACGATGCTTCGCAACCCGCTCGTCTCACCGGAGATCCTCGGCGTGGCCGCGGGCGCCGGGTTCGGGGCCTCGCTGGGCATCCTGCTCGGGTTGTCCCAAGGCGTGCTGCAGATCCTGTCGTTCGTGTTCGGGCTGTCGGCGGCGGTCATCGCGCTGGCGATCGGGCGGCTCGTGGGCAGCGTGTCGCCGATCGTGCTGGTCCTGGGCGGCATCGTGGTGGGGGCGATGTTCTCCGCGCTGATCTCGGGAACGCAGTACTTCGCCAACCCGGAGACCACGCTCCCGGAGATCACCTTCTGGCTGTTCGGCAGCCTGGCGAGGGCGTCGACGGGTGGTCTGCTGATCCCCGCGGGCATCGTCGTGATCTGTCTGGTCGCCCTGTATGCGGTGCGTTGGCCGCTCACCGTGCTGGCGACGGGGGAGGACGAAGCGCGGACGCTCGGGGTGAACCGCACCCTGGTCTGGGGAGTGGTGATCGGCGCCTCCACTCTGATGACGGCCACCGTGGTCAGCGTGGCCGGCATCATCGGATGGGTCGGGCTCGTCGTGCCGCACCTCGCGCGGTTCGTGGTGGGCCCCTCGTTCACCCGGCTGCTGCCGGTGGCCACCCTCATCGGCGCGGGCTACGTCCTGGCCGTCGACGATGTCGCGCGGAGCGTGACATCGCTCGATCTGCCGCTCGGCATCCTGACCGCGCTCATCGGTGCACCCTTCTTCGTCTCGCTGTTGGTCAAGGCCGGGCGCCAATGGCTCTGACCGGGCCCGAGGAGGCGTCTCGCGGCGGGACGGCGATCAGCATCGACGGGCTGAGCTTCGCCTACCCGCGCGGTGGGCACCGCGTCGCCGAGGTGTCCGTGTCAATCCACGAGCACGAGGTCTGTGTCCTGCTCGGACCCAACGGCGCGGGCAAGACCACCTTGCTGCGCTGCCTGCTGGGGCTGCTCACCCCGCACCGAGGACAGATCCAGGTCCTCGGAACCGACATCGCCGAACTGTCCGCACGTCAGCTCGCCCGCCGCGTCGCCTACGTCCCGCAGATCACGACGACGCCGTTCCCGTTCACCGCACTGGACATCGCCGTGATGGGCCGCACCCCGTACCTCGCCGCGACGGCCGCCCCGACGGCGGCCGACCGGCGGACAGCGACCGCGCAGCTGGACAGACTCGGCATCGCCCACCTGGCACAACGCCCGTTCTCACTGCTCTCCGGCGGCGAACGGCAACTCACCCTGCTCGCCAGGGCCCTGGTCCAACAGGCGCCGGTCCTCGTCCTTGACGAGCCCACCGCGGCACTCGACTACGGCAACGAGGTTCGCATCCTGGGCGTGATCACCGAACTTGCGCGTGCGGGGCACTGCGTCCTGATGACGACCCACCAGCCCGCGCACGCCCTCACCCACGCCTCTCGGGCGGTGCTCATGCGCGGTGGTCGGCTGGTCGCTGACGGCCGCCCCGAGGACGTCGTGACCAGCGACAGCCTCAGTGACCTCTACGGTGTCGGAATCCACGTCGCGCAGGTGAACCTGCCAGGAGAGAACGGTCTCCCGGTGCGTACCTGCATCCCCATCCCGTCGCGCCCGTCCCCTCGGTGACCCCAGACGCGAGTGCGGGGCGGTCAGCGGATCCGGCGTCCCGTCTCGGCGCAGGAGTACCCGCCGAGCGCCTCGACGTCGGCACGGAAGTCAGCGCGGTCCAACAGCTCCCACAGCGGGGTGAGCAGCGGGTCGGACAGTGACTCCGCGCGCAGCACCAGGTCGTACGGCTCCTGGGCGACGGGGACGAAGTCCAGGCCGAACGCCCGTGCGGCGGCCAGGATGCCCATTCCGGCATCCGCTCGCCCGGCGGCCACCGCCGCGGCGACGGCGAGGTGGGTGTGTTCTTCCCTGGAGTAGCCCGACACCTGGTCAGGGTCGAGGCCGCGGCGGGTCAGCTCATGGTCGAGCAGGGCGCGGGTGCCGGCTCCGCGTTGCCGGTTGACGTAGTGCAGTCCGGGCCGGGTCAGATCGTCGACACCGGTGAGCCCGAGGGGGTTTCCCGGGGCGACGATGAGCCCCTGGTCGCGGTGCACCAGCCGGACGACGGCAACCTCGCCGCCGGTCCCGAGCAGCCGGTCGACGTAGGACAGCGTGTACTCGCCGGTGGCCGGGTCCAGCAGGTGCGACCCGGCGATGTGGCACAGCCCGTCGCGCAGTGCCACCAGCCCGCCGAGTGATCCGACGTTGGAGGAGGCGAGGGTGATCAGCGGATCGTCCGCTCGCAGCTGTGAGGCGGCGAGGTCGAGGACGAGGTCGTGCGAGCCGATGGCGACGATCGTGCGTCCGATCTCGGCGAGCCCGCGCAGCAGCTCCACCCGGACCTGTTCGCCGGCGTGGTGGCCCTCCAGACCTGCGGGCACCATCAACAGACCGTCAGCGCGCACCAGCGAGGTGAGCACACCGGCGCCGCGCGGCAGGGGCGTGGCGACCACGTCGCCGCCGACACGCCCCAGCCGCACCCGTACCCAGTCGTCCATCCCGATCGCCGAGGGAAGTTTGCGTGCCAGCCGCGCGGTCGTCGAGGGCCGTTCGCGGGGCGCGGCGCCTTCGAGCTCGGCGAGCATCGGCGCGGCGAAGATGTCGAAGGTGAGCGCCGCGGAGACCGGGTAGCCGGGCGCTCCGAGTACCGGGGTGGCGGGGTCGCCGGCGACGGTGCCGAGGACGACGGGGTGACCGGGGCGGACCGCGACACCGTGCACCGCGAGCGTGCCGGCTTCGGCGACGACGCGGGCGGTGTAGTCGTCGCGGCCGGCGCTGGAGCCGGCGATGAGGATGACCAGGTCGGCCTCAGCCGCGGCGGCGCGCAGCGCGGCGGTGATGGCATCCGGGTCGTCGGAGACGATGTCGGTGACCCGGGCCTCGCAGCCCACTTCGCGCGCCTGCGCGGCGAGCATCAGCGAGTTGGTGTCCAGGATCTCTCCGGGGGCCAGCTCGGAGCCGATCGGACGGATCTCGTCACCCGTCGGCACGATCACCACGACCGGGGCGCGGCGCACGCGGAGCTCGACAGCTCCGGCCGCGGCGCAGGCAGCGACGTCGACCGGCCGCAGCCGGTGCCCCTCCGGCAGTAGCAGCTCCCCGGCACTGATGTCCTCGCCGATCGACCGGACATGCTGATACGGCGGGACCGCGGCGCGCAGCTCGGCCGGGCCATCAGCGATTCGGTGCACGTGCTCGCGCATGACGACCGCGTCGTAGCCTGCCGGTAGCGGGTCGCCGGTGTCGACGACCTCGAAGTCTTCGATGCCGAGTAGCAACGGCGTCGACTCACCGGCGCCCACGGTGTCCGCCGCACGCACGGCGATGCCGTCCATCGCGGCGGCGTCGAACGCGGGGGAGGACCGGCGCGCCCACACCGGCTCGGCCGTCACCCGCCACACCGCGGCACCGACCGGCACCTCGACCGTGTCCACCCTCGGCGGGCATCCCGCGTCGACCCGGGCGGCGCGCCAGGCGTCGAGCGCTTCGGCCGAGGGAACGTCGGAGACGAACGGGCTCTCAGCGCTCATGCCGCGACGGTAGCCGCGAGGCGCGGGCCCTCATGCATAGAGGGTGATCTCGACGTCGGTGCCGGTGTCCAGACCGGTCGCCGGTTCCGGGACGATCAGATAACCGTCGGCGCGGGTCAGCACCGACAGCAGCGCCGACGGGCCGAACAGCGGCTCGGCGATCCCGTCGCGGACCCTCACCTGGACCACGTCGAGACGTCCGGCCGCCGAGGCGAGGTCCCGCGAGAGCCGGGCACGGGTGGACGGCCTGGGCGGCGGGGTCTCGCAGCCGGCTGTCCGCCACAGCAGCGGTATCCCGATCTGGCCGAAGACGACCAACGCGGAGAGCGGGTTGCCCGGCAGACCGATCAGCGGGATTCCGCCGCACTCCGCCAGCAGGGTGGGTTTGCCCGGTTTGATGGCCAGACCGTGGCACCAGATGTCGCCGACCTCGGCCACCGCACCGGCGGTCTCGTCCCGCGTGCCGACCGAGGACCCGGCCGAGATGACCACAAGGTCGACCTCGGGCAGCACGTCGGACAGTCGGGCCTTGAGCGCTCCGGGCTCGTCGCTGACGATCCCGGCGGGTACCGGTTCGCCGCCGGCGTCGACGACCAGGCCGGCGAGCGCCGATGCGGTGGCGTCGCGTACCTGGCCGGGGGTGAGCTCAGCGGTGTGTGGCGGCACGACCTCGTCGCCGGTGGAGATGATCGCCACCCTCGGCCGGGCGTGCACCGCGACGGTGGTCACCCCGGCCGCGGCGAGAAGACCGAGTTCCGGAGCCCGCAGCGGGCGGCCCGCCGGTACCAGCGCGGCACCGGCGGCGACGTCCTCATCGGCTCGCACCAGCCCACCGCCGGGAGCGACCGGTCGCGTCACCTCGATCGTGCCGGGCATGGTCTCGGCGGTGTACTCGACCATCACCACCGCGTCGGCGCCGTCCGGGAGGACCGCTCCGGTGGGTATCGCGACGCAACCGGCCGCGCGGACCGCGACGTCCGGCGCCGCCCCCATGCGTACCGCGCCGAGCAGGTCGAGGTAGGACGGAAGCCCCTCGGAGGCCCCGTAGGTGTCGGCCGCCCGGACGGCGAACCCGTCGACGGTCGAACGGACGAAACCGGGCAGCGCGCACGGCGCGGACACCGGGGCGGCAGGTACCCGGTGGAGCGCGGCGGCCAGCTCCAAGCGCTCGACCGGTGTGCGGTGGAGGGGCCGGAAGCCGGTGAGGGCCTCGCTGACGGTGCGGGCGGTGAAGAACTCCCGCCCGCTCACCGTGCGGGCTGTCCGGCTTGGCCCTCCGGTTTGGGATGCTCGCGGGCGGCCGGTCCGCCCTTGTCGAGTCCCAGCACGGAGACCACCGGACCGAGTGCCACCTGCCCGAGCCCGCAGATGGAGGTCTTGCGCATGGCCTCCTCCAACCGCAGTATCTGCCCGCGCCCCGCCTCGTCGAGGACCGAGGTGCCCGAGTCGAGCGTCCCGCGCAGCAGCTCGTGTGCCTTGGTCGAACCGACCCGGCACGGCACGCACTTCCCGCACGACTCGTTGCGGAAGAACCGCAGCACGTTGGTCGACGCGGCGAGCAGGTCGGTGCCTTCCTCCAAGACGACCACCGCGCCCGAGCCGAGCATGGTCCCGCCCTCGGCGAGCGTTCCGAAGTCCAACGCCAGGTCGAGCTTGTCGGGGCCGATGAAGTTCGACGACGCGCCGCCGGGTTGTACCGCGCCGATCTCGGCCCCGTCACGGACGCCACCGGCCAGCTCGATCAACGACCGGACCGTCGTGCCCATCGGCACGCAGTACACACCGGGTTCCTGGACGTGCCCGGACACCGCGAAGAACTTCCAGCCGACCGACTCGCCGAGGCCCTGCGACTTCCACCAGTCAGCCCCGCGCTGCACGATCACCGGGACGTCGGCGAAGGTCTCCACCGAGTTCATCAGGGTCGGCCGGCCGTGCAGACCGTAGTTGCCGGGGAACGGCGGTTTGTTGCGCGGCTCGCCCCGGTGGCCCTCCATGCACTCCAGCAGCGCGGTCTCCTCGCCGAGGATGTAGCCGCCGGGGGAGACGAAGATGTCCAGGTCCAACCGCCGCCCCGATCCACACGCGTCCGCACCGATCACCCCGGCGGCACGCAGCGCGTCGATCTCCTCGCGCAGGACGTGCTCCTCGGGGCCGTACTCGTGGCGGATGAACACCCAGCCCTGCTCGGCGCCGACGACCGCCATCCCGAGCAGCAGTCCCTCCAGGACCAGGTGCGGCTCGTCGGCCAGAATCTGGCGGTCCTTGAACGTGCCCGGCTCGGACTCGTCGGCGTTGCAGATCACGTACTTGACACTGTCCGGCTCCGCCGCCCGAACGAGCTCCCACTTCTTCCCGGTGGGGAACCCGGCACCACCCATCCCGCGCAGCCCGCAGTCCTTCAGCGTGCCGAGGATCTCCTCGGCGTCCAGCTCGCCGCTCAGCAGCGCACGGAGTGTGGTGTAGCGCTGTGGCACGCCGGAGCCGGCGGGGTACGGGTCGTTCGGCCACGGCTCGTCCCGCCCCGACGCGGTCGGCTCGGCCGTACCCACCCCCGCGTCGCGCGCTGAGGCCACCAGCGCCTCGACCCGGTTCACCGACGCCGGGTACTCGTTCACGGCCACCGCCGGCGCGACGTCGCAGCGACCGAGGCAGGACACCTCGACCAGCTCGACGTCGGTGTCCTCGCCGTACCGCTCGCGGAGTTCGGTGATCCGCTCGTCACCAGCCCGCAGCCAGCACGACAGGTCGTGGCACACGTGCAGCGCTACCTTGGTCGGCGGCTCGGTGCGGAAGTGCGGATAGAACGAGATCAGTCCCTCGATCTCGTACCGTGGTCGACGCGTATCGCGGGCCAGTTCCTCCAGCTCCTCGCGGGGCAGCCAGCCGAGCCGGGCCTGGATCGCGTTGAGCGCCGGAATCAACGACGGGCCGGGGAACTTGCCTGCCCGTGCCTCGACACCCGGAACCCGGCGGGACCACACCTGCGCCGCGCGGTCGGACACCTCGGTCATACGGCTGCTCCCTGCGTCGAATCAGTACCCGAGTACGCCATGCCCAGCGGTTCCACCTGCAGCGCGCAGAACTTGAACTCCGGGATCTTGCCGAACGGGTCCACCTCGTCGATGGTCAGCAGGTTGGCCGCCGCCTCCCGGAAGTGGAACGGGATGAAGCAGTTTCCCAGCTGCTCGCGGTGACTGATCCGCACCTGCAGCTCGATTGCCCCTCGGCGTGACCGAGCACGGACCAGCTCACCGTGGGCCAGCCCACGATCGGCGGCGTCCTTGGGATGCATGTACACCTCCGCGACCGGGGAGATCGCGTCGAGCGCGAACGAACGCCTGGTCATGGACCCGGTGTGCCAGTGCTCCAGCAGCCGGCCGGTGTTGAGGACCAGCGGGTACTCGGCGTCGGGCAGCTCGCGGGGCGGTAGCCACTGGGCGGGCACCAGGTGCGCGAGCCCGTCGTCGGTGTTGAACTTCTCGTCGAACATGACGACCGTGCCGTCGGAGTGCTCCGGGTCGGAGTTCGGGTAGAGCTTCCCGGACAGCCCGAGGTTGTCGTAGGAGAGGTTCTTGTAGGACGGCATGAGCGCGACCATCTCGTCGAACACCTCCCGGGGCGCGCCGTAGTTCCAGTCCAACCCGATGCGCCGGGCGATGTCCTGCACGATCCGCCAGTCGGGCCGTGCCTGCCCCGGCGGGTCCATCACCTTGCGGCCGAGCTGAACCCGGCGGTCGGTGTTGGTGTAGGTGCCGTCCTTCTCCAGATAGGAGGTGGCGGGCAGGATCACGTCGGCGAACTCGGCGGTCTCGGTGAGGAAGATGTCCTGGACCACCAGGAAATCCAACGTCGAGAGAGCCTTGCGCACCTTGTTGATGTTCGGGTCGGACAGGAACGGGTTCTCCCCGAGCATGTACATGCCGCGCACGCCGCCGGGCGTCAGCACCGACTTGATGATCTCGGTGACGGTCAGGCCCCGGTTCGGGTTGAGCTCGGTGCCCCATGCCTGCTCGAACAGGCGTTGGGTCGCGTCCCGGTCCACCCCCTGGTAGTCGGGATAGAACATCGGGATCAACCCGGCGTCCGATGCGCCCTGCACGTTGTTCTGCCCGCGCAACGGGTGCAGACCGGTGCCCGGCCGTCCGACCTGGCCGGTGATCGAGCACAGCGCGATCAGGCAGCGGGCGTTGTCCGTGCCCGTGGTGTGCTGGGAGATTCCCATGCCCCAGTACACGACCGCGGCACCGGCCTCGCCCCACAGCTTGGCGACCTCACGGATAGTGTCCGCCTCGACGCCGGTGATCTGCGCGGCACGCTCTGGCGGATAGTCCGCGACGGTCCGTGCTAGCTCGTCGTAGTTCGACGTCCGGTCGGCGATGAAGTCGCGGTCGATCAGCCCGAGCCGGATCACCTCGTGCATGATCGAGTTGTAGAACGCCACGTCCGTGCCCGGCTTGAGCTGCACGAAGATGTCGGCATGCTCGGACACCGTCGACGCTCGGGGGTCCACGTAGACGATCTTCGTGCCGCGACGGCGGGCCTGCTTGAAGAACGAGCTGGCCACCGGGTGGTTGGCGGTCGGGTTGGAGCCGGTGATGATCACGACGTCGGCGTTGGCGACGTCGCCGTAGGTGGTGGAGACGGCGCCCGAACCCACACCCTCGAACAGCGCGGCGACCGACGAGGCGTGGCACAGTCGCGTGCAGTGGTCGACGTTGTTGGTGCCGAAGCCGGTCCGGATGAGCTTCTGGAACAGGTAGGCCTCCTCGTTGGAACACTTCGCCGAGCCGAAGCCGGCGATCGCACCCGGACCACCCTGCGCGTGCACCTCGGTGAGCCGTCGAGCGATCAGGTCCAGCGCCTCGTCCCAGCTGGCCTCGCGGAAGTGCGGTAGGACCTCGTCGTAGTCGACCAGCCCACCGGGCTTGCGTCCCCGGTCCTTACCCGGCCTGCCGTCCTTGCGGTTGTCACCTCGGCCACCGCCGCTGCGGTTGCCGCCTCCACCGCCGCGACCTCGGTCGTTGTGCGTGCCGCCGCGACCGTCACCGCGGACATCGGCCGAGAGCGGGCCCTTGGGATAGGCGGAGTCGACGCGGATGAGGGGCACGGTGAGTCGTTGCGGCGACGCGGAGTAGTCCCAGCCGTAGCGACCCTTGACGCACAGCCGGCTCTGGGAGCCGGGCTGGTCACGGCCTTCGGCGAACGCGATCGCGCCGCGTTCGCGGTCGACGTAGTAGGTGAGCGCGCAGCCAACCCCGCAGTAGGGGCACACGCTGTCGACCGCGTCGAGCTCCTCGCGCGGGCGGATCGGGATGTTGCGGATCGCCTTGTTGGTCAGCGCGCCGGTGGGGCAGGCCTGCACGCACTCGCCGCAGGTGACGCAGGAACTGGCGCCCATCGGGTCGTCGAGATCGAACGCGATCCTGGTCGAGTAGCCCTTGCCGGTGCGGCCGATCACGTCGTTGCCCTGGATGTCGTCGCACGCCCGCACGCAGCGGTCGCACAGGATGCACGAGTCGTGGTCGACGTCGATGACCGGGTTCGACGAGTCGTGGCCTCGGCCGGAGCCGCAGGGCAGCTCGGTGGTCTCGCGGGCGACGTCGAACCGGTCGGCCAGCTCCAGCAGCAGGTTGTCCCCGGTGGTGGTCTGCTTCGGGTCCTGCTCACGGGGCAGTTGGTCGGAGACCAGCAGCTCGGTCAGCGTGGCCCGGTTGCGTTCCAGCTCCGGCGTCGAGGTCTTGACCTCCATGCCGTCCTCGCACGGCCGCACGCAGGCGGCGGCGAACACCCGGCCGCCGGTGTCGACCACGCACATCCGGCACACACCGACCGGGTCGTAGCGCTCGTCATGGCACAGCACCGGGATGTCGATGCCGGCCTGCTTGGCAGCGTCATAGATCGTGGTGCCCTCCGGCACCGTCACGCTGCGACCGTCGATCTCGGCGGTGACGGTGCGTACGGACGCGATCGGCTCGTGTACGGCCGTCATATCGGCCTCCGTCCTTCGAGCTGTGTGACCCAGACAGCCTGTCTGAATACAGTATGCAAGACCGGCTGGGATGTTGCGCGGATCCTCGTGCGCGACGGCGGCGGCGTGGGGCTGCCCCTGTCCAGCCGTCATCTCACTCTTGGACGCTAGCGCGGTGTGACCCAGACAACCCTAGTTGACCGACGTGCAACTGGCGTCTCGATGTTGGGAAGCGCGACTGTCACACGTCGAGCAGCAGGTCGGGCAGGTCGTCCGCCGCGACCCGGCCCGCCTGGTCCAGCCCGCGTGCGACGTAGTAGCCGTCGACCATCGATTGCAGCCGGGTGGCGTCGAGTGTGGCGACACGGCCTGATGCCAGCTCCAGCGGAGTCTCCAACATGCGGGTCGGCAGCCGATCGTCCGCGGCGGTCGCGCCCTCCCGCAGGTTGAACGCCCGCTTCGCCCGCACGATCCGTCGAGCGGTCGCGTGCAGCTCGTCGGCGTCCACGGTCCACCCGGTCACCGTGGTCAGCAGCGCCGCCCACTCGGTGAAGGGTTCGGCGAAGACCCCGCGCAGGAATTTGCAGAGGATCATCGAGTCCATGATCGCCGCGCGATCCTCGGTGCCTACCGCGGCGGCGACATGCGCCGAGCCGCCGTCGAACCGGTCCAGGTCGCCGGACAGATCCGCCTCGTAGGCGCCGGACCGGTTGTGATCGGCGCCCCGGGAGTTCACCGCAAGACCCAGCGCCATCGACTGGAGGCTGCGGGGCTCGTAGCCCGGTAGCTCCAGCCCCTTGACCTGTGGCGCGAAGTCGATCGAACCACGACCGACCGTCTCCGCCGCCCGCCGTGACCCCTGAGCGAGCAGCTCGCCCAGGCCCGGCTCCCGACTTCCGATGGCGTTCAGAGCGCGCAACAGGGCCACGCCGTCACCGAACCGCAGCCACGGCTCGTCGATCAGGCCGCGCTCGACGCACTCCATCGCCCACGCGATCGTGCCGCCCGCTGAGATGGTGTCGATCCCGAGCTCGTCGCAACGAGCGCTCGCGGCGAACACGTCGTCCGGATCGGACACCCCGCACAGCGGACCGAGCGCGAACACGTTCTCGTACTCCATCCGCTGGCTGCCACCGCCCTTGCGCGAATAGATGTGTTCACAACCGATGGAGCAGGACGCACAGCTGTTGCGGGCGACCCCGCGCATTTCGTGCAGCTCCTCCGCCGCGAGCTGGGGCGCCCCCTCGAACGTGGCCGAGGTGAAATTGCGGGTCGGCAGGGTGCTGACCGCGTTGAAGGCCAGCAGGTTCGCCAGTGTGCCGAGCTCCCGATACTTGGCGGTGGCGGGCCCGAAGCTGCGCTGCCGTAGATCACGGGCGGCGGCGAGGACACCCGCCTGGTCGGCCACCGCGACCTTCGTGCCCGCGCGTACCAGCACGGCCTTGATGTTCTTCGCGCCGAGCACCGCGCCTAGCCCGCCCCGCCCCGCGTGTCGGCCGTCATGGCTGATGGTCGCGTAGCGGACACCGCGCTCACCGGCCGGGCCGATGGCCGCCGTGCGCCAGCCTCGTCCGAACCGGTCCCGGACCGATGTCTCCGCGACCGAGGCGGGCAGGCCCGCCAGCTCCGGGGCCGGCTCGAGGCGCACGCCGTGAGCGTCGATCAGCAGGACCGAGAGCTCGTCGGCGCGACCGCGGATCACGATGGCGTCGTGGCCGGTGAGCTTGCCCGAGATGGCGAACTGGCTGGAGGCGAGCGCATCGGTCAACAGCCCGGTCAGCGGCGACTTCGCCACGACGGCGAACTTCGCACTGGTCGTCAGGGGTGTGCCAACCAACGGCGAGAACACGAACGCCAGTGGTGCCGCCGGGGCGAGCGGATCCACGCCGGGCGGTGCACACCTGTGTAACAACCAGGTGCCCAGACCGACCCCGCCGAGGTAGGAGCGCAACACCCGCTCCTCGATCGCCAACGGCGCAGCTGTCGCCGCACGGCCGCTGACCTCGACGATCAGCGCCCGGCCGAAGTATCCGCCCGCGCTCACCGGACGACTGTATGCCCTCCGGCGCGCGGCAGCGGGTTCTCAGCCACCGGCATCGGCGGATAGGAACGCCACGCTGTCCCCGGCGACCAGCGGAAACTGCTCGTCGCGGGTGATCTGGTCGCCGTTCAACGCGGCGACGACATGACGATCCAGCGCCAGCCCTACGCCTGCCGCGGCCTCGCCCAGCGTGGCCGCCCGCACCGGACGTGCACCTCGCCGGCCGCCCCCGGCGAGCGCGCCGAAACACTGCACGGTGATCTCGATCGGCGGGCGCGCGTGGGCTTCCGCGTAGTCGTCCGGTGTGTTGACGTTGACCACGGATTCCAGCCCGGGGTCGTACCGGGCCAGTGTGGGGTCCGCGAGCAACTCTGTGTCGTCGAGCTGACGTACCGCGCAGTGTTTGAACAACATGCCCGGCCGCAGATCGCCCTGGGCGATCAGGGTCGTGATCAGCCCGGCCAGTGTGGTCCGATACGCGGCGGCCAGCGGCTGTCGGAAACCACGCGCCACCGGAAGCACCATGTCCACCTCCGGGTCAGCGGCTGCGTGCAGCACTCGCCGGATGAACGCGGTGTGCAGGAACGGCATGTCCGTCGAGCACACGAATGCCGATCCCGCGCGATCGGCGACCGAGGCAAGCCCGGCGGCGATGCCCTGCATCGGGCCCAGCCCTTCGACCGGGTCCTCCACGACCGTCACCCCGGCCGGTAGCGCGGGGAGCACCTGCCCGGGGGCACTCACGACAACAACAGGACCGTCCACCGCGCGGGCAACCAGCGCCGCCGTGCGATATAGAAGGGTCGAACCGTGCCACTCCAGGCCTGACTTCGGCGCGCCCATCCGGGACGAACGCCCACCGGCAAGCACCACGCCCGCCGCGACATCGACACCGGTCTGCACGCAGCGATGCTAGCCCGCGGCCGGAGGAGTTCTGGCTATGGCGCCAAACGACCGGCGCCGGATGGCCGCCATCATCTGAAGCAGCCTTGGTGTCCGTCCGAGGGCGTGATCTGGCAGCTTGGAAAGGCGAAATGCGAGTAGTGTGCCCGCGCGCAGAACTCGCTCATCGCACGCGGTACGGACAATCCGATATGGGGAAGGCGGCAGAGGCATGACTGGCGATATCCAGACTCGTCAGCTGGAGTATCTCCTGGCCTTGTCCCGTGAACAACACTTTGCCCGCGCTGCCGCGGCCTGTGGGGTGAGCCAGCCGGCGCTATCTACCGCCATCCGCAAGCTCGAACTCGCACTCGGCGTAACGATCGTGCGGCGTCGTCAACGATTCGCTGGGTTGACACCTGAGGGACAACACCTCGTGGGATGGGCGCAGCATCTCCTTTCCGAGGAAGTCCACCTGCGAGACGACCTCAGCCGGATGAGACAGGGTCTCCCTGCCACATTGCGCATCGGGGTGATACTCGCCGCGGCTCCAGTCGCCCCACTGCTCACCTCATCGTTCTCCTCGATCCACAAGCTGGCTCGGATCCGTGTAGAAGTACTGCCGTGCCGAGCGATCATCCGAAAGCTCGCTAATTTCGAACTGGACGCCGGGCTGATCTACCTCACGTCGTGTCCTCCCGCTCACACCCGCTCTATCAGCCTCTACCAAGAGCGTTATCTACTGCTCGCCGCCGAGGGCGAATACGGGCACCGAGACGCCGTCACGTGGTCAGAAGCCGCGACGCAACCGATCTGCGCTCTGACCGCCGACGAGGAGAACCGAGACGTTCTCGAAGCAGTGCTCGCCCCAGCCGGCAGTAGCCGCCGAGGCCCAGTCTTGAGAGCCGACTCCATTGGTGCGGTCTACGCGCATGTTGCCACCGGCCGATGGTCCGGCATCGTGGCCCACACCTGGCTACACGGCCTTGGCCTACCTCCCAGCACCCGTGCTATCGCCCTAGCCGAGCCTAGCCCACATCCCACGGTCGCTCTCATGACAGTTGACCGCGTGCCGCCTTCGGCCGAGGCCAGCGATCTGGTTGAGGCGATGGCCGACCTCGATGTGTCCGGCGCACTCGACCAGTCAGTCGCCCAGCTGACATCGTCTAGCAATGCACCGGAGCCCTCTCATACTCACCAACGACCCTACCCATCGAGAGTCAGATACGAAACAGATTGATCACGAGGCGCGGGCGGAAACTTGGCACTCTCTCTGAGAAGTATTAACGACGTATTCGGCAATCTTTAGTTCGCACGTGTGCGCCTCGCTCTGGGAGGGTGAAGAATCCTTGCAGGAATGCTGTATTCCTGGCAGAGGTGAAGTAGTTCGGTTCCAGTGATGAGAGTGAGCGGTTTCCCGTTCGCCCAGGCGTAACTACTGGGGCCGAAGCCCCCGGTGGTGATGAGAAGTCCTTTCGTTGCTCCTTCGTGTTGGACGGCTCCGTAGAGATCTCTGACGGCGGTCGGCTGAACAGTGCCGACGTACCCGATACGTCAGCCAAGACCGGCGAGAGCGATCTCGAGGCGGAGAACCGCGAGCTCCGGAAGCGGACGAAACAGCTCGAGCAGGAGAATGAGATCTTGCGCCGCGCGCCAAACCCGTCTCTGACCGCGACTACGACGACGCTCACCTGATCAACGCCGCTCTCGACGTTCACCACGACGACCCCGAGTTCGGCTACCGCTACATCACCGACGAACTCGCCGACCAAGGCTGGATGGCCTCGCGCAACCGCCGCGTGAACAGGTTCTGCACGCTCCGACTGCTCTGGTCGGTCCATGCCCGCCGACGCGACCGCCACCGCAAGCCCGGCCCGCCAGTGAGTTGGCATCGCGGGCGTCGATGAGCCCTCGGACATTCAGTCGCCAGTTTCGCGCTCAGACCGGCACGACGCCGCTGAACTGGATGAATCGGCAGCGCGTTCGACTGGCGCAACGACTGTTGGAGCAGACCGACCATTCCTGCGAGCGAATCGGTGAACTCGTGGGCTTCGGATCGCCCACGGCCTTCCGGGAGCGCTTTCGGGAGATCGCCGGTGTCAGCCCGAGAGTCTACCGCGGCACGTTTCGCGCCCCGATGACCCACGCAGGGAGCGGCTACTGCGATGACTCCGTAGATGAGCACGAGTGGAACGATTGACAAGGCCCCTTTCGCACCTGTGATGAGTTCGATGCTGTCCGTCGCAAGGTCGAGCGCGATGCAGAGAGTGGCGATGCCGAAGCAGATTGACGTGGTTTGTGCGTTGACTGCACAGTGGTCGTATGGCGCGGAACTGGGGAAACTCGCTGATCAAGGGCCAGTCGCTTGATATGTCGGGAAACCTCAGAGCGATGAATTGTTTCTTTGTTTTGCGGTAGGAAACCCTCTCGCTAGAGTGGCGTGTCTCCAGTCAGAGTCCATGTGATCGGGGATACTCTTCTTGAGATTGCTCGTCGTTCGATAGTTCTCGTTGTGCACGTGTTCTGGCGGTGCGGGTTCGAATCTCAGCCAATTTCGGTGGCCGCTTTTGACTGCGGTCGCTGCTTCGTCCATTTGCTGCCTGCTCATCTTCGTGAGGTCTCGACTGGTTTGCATGGTCAGTACATCACCCCTCGAACCCGAGGCGATATTGCCTAGCGATCGGGGCTCGCAATACCTCAGCCGAGGCTTCGCGGAAGCGGTCACTCAACTCGGTATCCGACCGTCGATGGGCCGAGTCGGATCATGTTCCGATAAGGTGCTAGCCGAATCGTTCAATGGCGCGCCTCACCGAGCTACAATCATGCGCTCCAGCTGGGGCGGTCGAGGCGAGGCAGCGACAATCGTACCTTGCCGTGCTTGTGTTGTCGGCATACGTGGAGCAGGCTTTCGCCACTGAGCTGCTTGCTTACGGGAGCTCCCGCCTGGGCTATCTGCTGAGGGAGCAGGTGGGGCGGGTCTCGGAGTTCCTGGATGCACTGAATCGGGTCTTTGCCGGGGCACCGCCATCGATCCGGACGTGGTCGCCCAGTTGCTCGCGCGCACCCGCTCGAACAGTCTCCTGATGAGGCTGAACCACGGTGGGTGCCCCACGTGGTCGACCACGTGGGACACCCACCGTGACGTCGGAACGATGGGGCGCTGACCCCTTGGTGAGGTGGTTTAGCTGTCAGATTCCCAGGTGGACGTGCTTACCGACCAGCGGCTGAACTTGCCGTCGCGCACGGTCAGGATTTCGAGTCCGAAGATCTGGATTTCTTTGCCGGTGGTGGCGTCGGTCCAGCTGCCGGTCCAGGATGCCGCGAACTGAGGTGGGCTGAGTACTTCTACCTGCTTCGACAGTCGATAATCGCGAATGTTGGCGAGTCGCTCCTTGAGCATCTTGCGAAGATTTTCTTTCCCGGTGAACGGGGGGAGCGGTGCGTAGCGGACCTCGACGTCATCGGTGAAGTCCTCCACGATTGTGTCGATGTCACCTTCGGCGAAGAGCTTCTCGTACCGTTTCAGTGCGGCGGTCACCGACGATTCGGTGAGTTCGTCCGTTGTCGTTATCGCGGTCATCGTCGTGTCTCCTAGTGGCTGCGCAGTTGCGAGCGTGTCGTCGGGGTCAGTCTCAGAGTCTGGGGTGGCCTGATCAGCTGGCTGGTGAGTCTGGGATACACGTCCTCCTTCCATGGTTTCCCGAGTGCGGTCAGGAAATCGTGATATTTATTCAGGTCCGCGAATCCGGTGAAGGTGATGAAGACGTTTTGGTTTTCGCGGACTGGTAGGACTGGGAAGTCGTTCGGGCTGTGGTTCGTCTCGAACATCCCGAGGAAGTGGGCGCCGGCTTTCTGGACGGCGGGCACCGCCACGGTCTCATAGAAATCCATGAACGTGGCCGTGTGGGTTTTGTCGAGATGATGGATCGTCACGATCACGACATCGTTCGGAGTGTCCGATTCGATGGCCGGTCTCTGGGCGGCGTCATCGAGGGCGAAGCCGGTGTCCGGGCGAACCGGCTTGAGCAGCAGCACGTCGGTGTGGTCGATCAACAGTGACCGAACTGTGTCGCCGTGGGTTATCCACGCAGGCGCTTCGTTGTAGAACGTTTCCAATGCCTTTTTGCGGGTGATCATGTCGGGGAAGCCGCGTAGCCAGATGAAACGGTTCGGGTCCCCGAGATCGCGGAACTGGCCGACGATCCGCGCGCCCGCCGCTTCCTGAGGGCCGATGAACTCGCGGTCGAACAGCTCGATGAACGTGTCTCTGGCTCCGGGCAGAAACGTGTACTGCCGCAGCTCGAGGACTGGACTGCTGAGTCCGCTCGCCGGTCGCGGGGGACTGAGGGTGCCTGCTGGGACGGTTGCCATGATCTCTGCTTTCTTAGCTACAGGTTGACCTGTCTGTAGTACAGACCGGTCGACCTGTTTTGTCAAGGTGATAGCCTGCTGCCATGGCACCTGCGGGTACAGACGTCGACGCCACGGTGGATGGATCAACGGCACCGGAGCGACGTCGCACCAGGAATCCCGTCGCTGTGCGGCGGAAGATCCTCGATGCCGCCATGGGCGCGTTCCAGATGCACGGCTACCACTCGACCTCCACCAGCGAGGTCATGCGGCTGGCGGGCGTGACCAGCGGTGGCTTCCACCACCATTTCCCGACGAAGAAGTCGCTCGGGCTGGCCGTCATCCAGGACCGCGTCGCGCAGGCCATCGAGCGAACGTGGATACAGCCGGTGATTTCCGCTCGTACCGCGACCGCGGGGATTCTGACCGTACTCGACCAGATCGCCGAGTCCATAGAAACGGATGAGACGATTCTCGGCTGCCCGTTGAACAATCTGACACTGGAACTCGCCGCCGCGCCGGACGCCGACTTCCGCAAGGCGCTCCATGCCGTGTTCGAACAGTGGCACTCGGCGATCGAGGACAAACTACGGGCCGACCAGGCTGAGGGCTATCTGACGGGAATCGACCCCGGCCAGCTGGCCGTCTTCGTCATAGGGGCCTACTCGGGTGCTATGTCGATGGCGAAAGCCAGCCAGAGCACGGCGCCTCTGAGAGCGTGCGCGCAGCAGTGCAGACAGCTCCTTGAGTCGAGTACACCTCAAGATCGACTGATGTCAGGTTCGATGACGTCGCCTGAGTGACTTCGACTCGGGTCCCGTTTCATGCCGGTGCTCGGCGCGGTCTGTCGCAAACGGTTTTGTGGTAACGAACTGATTTCTGCGCACCGGTGGTGTTCGTGCCCCCACCGTTCCGACGACCTGACCCGCCACCGGCGCCGCCGTGGGCGCATCGGCCGGGCAGGCTGGCACTGCGGCTGACGCCGTGCGACGTCCTCGCCCGGGTCGCTCCAGCGGGACAACGGGCCGCGCAGGGCGAAGTCGAGCTCGCTCAACGGCTCGCCGAGCTCGGGGCTCCGGTGGGTCTCCTGGAGCCTCGGGTGGAACCGAGGTTGTATACACGCGACGGCTTCGCGGTGACCTGTGGACCTTTTACGAGCCGGTGAGACCTCACGTCTCACCGGTCGACTACGCCGAGGCGCTGCAGTGGTTGCACGCCGGCATGCGCAGGGTCGATGTGCCGGGCCCGAGCTTCTTGGATCGAATCACGGAGGCGCGACAGGTCGTCGCCGACCCGGAGCTCTCGCCGGACCTCGCCGATGCGGACCGGGTGTTTTCTCGGCGGCAGGCTGGCGAGCCTGCGTCAGGCGATCGAGGACCGCGGCGCCGTGGAGCAGTTGCTGCACGGCGAGCCGCACTCGGGCAATGTGCTCAGCACGAAGATCGGCCCGTTGTTCATCGACCTGGAGACGCGCTGTCGTGGACCCGTCGAGTTCGACCTGGCGCACGCTCCCGAAGATGTCTGCGAGCACTATCCGAACGTCGACCGAGGGGTGCTCGACGACTGTCGACAGCTCGTCCTTGCGATGTTCGCGGCATGGCGGTGGGAGCGTGGCGACCAGTTCCCGAATGGGAGGCGATTCGGAGAAGAGTTTCTCCGTGTCCTGCGGGCGGGTGCGCCCTGGCCGACCTTCGCCGTCACCTTCACTCTCCGGACCGCGCCGGAATCGGACACGCTGCGCGACCTCGACAAGCTCACGCTCATCGAGCGATTCCGATAGACGACACGGGTCGCTAGACAGCCCAGGCCCCAGGCGGCGCGGTCAGTCAAGGTCTTGGGTTTCTCCTCGGTGATGATGTCGGCCAGCAGGGTGAAGCTGTGTTGTGCCTGGTTGGCGTTGCCGAACTGGCGGTGGGCGAGCGTGGCTTCCTTCGTCGCTCATCAGTCGTGGTGTGCCGGCGGCTTCGGCCATGAGCTGCATGTGGCATGCGCGGTTCATGGTGATGAACCACCAGACGGCTTCCTCGACGGTCCGGCCGACGGTGAGTAGGCCGTGGTGGCACAGGATCGCGGCTTTGCGCATGCCCATCTGTGCCGCGATCGTTTCGCCTTCGAACTTCGCCCAGATCGTCGGCGAGTGCCTGCGCTCCGCCAACTGCGGGTCCGAGAGACGGTTGTGGACGGACAGGACTACGCCGTATCCGCTTTCATCGGCCTGTTGCGCGGTGAGAACGTCGGATAGATGATCGCCCGCCTCACCCGTCCTGGGCTATTCGCCCGATCGACCGTTTCGGCTAGCGCTTCGATGAGTGGCGATCCATCGACCGCAGGAGGCGATCAGCGCGTAGCGGTGACCGGTCTGGCGAGAAACCGCAGCACGCCCCGAACGACGAGCTCGACACACATGCTGACCGAGGCGAGGTCGACCCACTCGTCGGCACTGTGGAGGTTGCCCCCGACTGGTCCGAGTACCACTGACGGTGCCCAGCCGCCGCCCTGCACGATCTTCGCGTCGCACACCATGGTTCCCGCACGGGTTCGCGCACCGGGGCAGCCGGATGCGGCGAGGTCGTCGGCGAAGGCGACGACCAGGGGGTGGTCGGCGGCCAGCTCTCCGCCGCGGTGTCCTCCAGGCCGCACGCGCACTGTGACGGGCAGCCCGTCGGGTTCGGCGACCCGCCGCACCGCCTCCTGTAGCGCTGCTTCGGCCTGATCCTGTGTCTCGTCGGGCAGCACGCCCATGAGGCCTTCGAGGTGTCCGTGGCCGGCCCGGGTGGCCAGCCAGTCGCCGGAGGTCATCGTGACATTGACGAATCCGGGCAGGTCGTCGTCGGAGTAGCCGCCGGCTCGGTGGGCCGTGGCGGTGCGGGCCTGTTCGAGCTGGTCGAGGGCAACGGCGATACGGGCGATCGTAGGGGTGGCGCTCGTGCCCCACGAGCGGCGCAGCATCCCGCCGGAGCGGCCTGTGACGTCGATGTCGAATGCCTGGATCCCGACGTGACGGTGCACCACCTGCAGGTCGGTCGGCTCGGTGAACACCGCGGCGTCCGGGACGTATCCGCGATGCATAGTGGCGAGGGTGCCGTTGCCTCCTGTCTCCTCCTCGGGAACGACCGCGAACAGTACGGTGCCGGGTCCGGACCAGGTCTCCGCGAGGTAGCGGAACGCGAGGGCCGCGGCGACGATCCCTGCTTTCATGTCCATCGCGCCGCGCCCGATCATCAGCCCATCGCGCTCGTGGGGGACGAACGGCGAGCCGGTCCAGTCGTCGGCATCGGCGGGGACGACGTCGACGTGGCCGTTGAGCATCACGGTCGGTCCGTCGCCGCGGCGCAGCGTGTAGACGACGGTCTCGATCTCGTCGAGAACTTCGGCGTAGGCGGGGTCGCGCTCGACGAGCGGGATGTGCAGCAGTTGGCTGTCGACGGGTGAGGCCAGGCCCGCGATCGCGTCCCAGTCCGGGACCCAGCGGTCGCGGCCCACGTCCGGGTGGGAGCCGACAATGGTCTCGACCATGTCCAGCGCGGCGTTCTGCACGAGCGATGCGGGCAGGCTCCGCAGGGTGAGTAGGTCGCCGAGCATCTCCCGGATCGGCGGGGCGCCGGCGAGCCATGCCCGTACGTCGGCACGGATGTCCGTGCCGTCCGGGGCGTCGGTCGTCGGGTGTGTGCGCGGTCCGGGCGCGGACATGGCGACTCCAGTGCAGGACGGATCGGGCCGGCGTGGGTGGGCGGTCGCGCATCGGGGAGCGGTCGGTGACCCGCTCGGTTGCCCACCTACTCCAGGGTGAACTTGAACTTGTCGTGCTCGGGGTGCAGACAGGACTGGTCGACCGGTGCGTCCGGGTCGGCGAGGAACTTGCGGATCATCGTGCGGGCGCACGCACTACCTTCGAACACTCCGTGTGTGGCGTTCGGGATGATGCTGAGCTGGCCCTTCGGGAACCGCGCCGCGGCCGCCTTGGCCACAGCTGCCGGGCAGCCGGGGTCGATCTCGGCGGCGAGGAACAACGTGGGCAGCTCGCTGCTCACCGGCTGGGCCTCGACCGGGTCCGGCGGCCCGACCGGATAGTCGCGGCAGACCTGGAAGTAGCGGCCCATGGAGCTCACCAGCAGCCGCGTCACCGGGTCGCGCTGCGCGCGCTGTCGCATGGTGGCCTCGTTCTCGAACGGGATCTCCTCTTTGCACAGGTGTGTGAGGTGCTGTGCCTCGTGGTAGCTGGAACGTTCGGCCCGGTGGGTGTCCAGCTCGGCCATGTTCCCGGTGCTGAACCTGGCCGCGGTGGCGGGCAGGGCGCGTGCCCCTGTTGCGCTGTAGGCGGCGTCCATCAGGAACGCGCCGAGGTCGTCGGCGGTGTAGGTCTTGCCGTTGACCGTCTGGGGTCCGCCGAGCAGCTTGTTCGCCAGTGTGTCCAGCTGCGCCGCGGCCGTCGGGTACCGGCTCTGGCAGGCCGGGTCGGCCGCGCACCGGTTGAAGATTTCCCGCACCGCGTCGGAGACCATCGCCGGGCCGTTCTCGGCCCAGGTGGCCTCGGGTGTCCACGGCGAGTCGAGCACGACGGCGCGAACGCCGTCAGGTGCGTGCTTGACCGCGGCGAGCGCGATCCGGGTGCCGTAGGAGATGCCGAACAGGTCGATCCGGTCCAGCTTCAGCGCGGTCCGCAGGTCCTGGATGTCCTTGACCACCTCCTCGGCGTTGTACCGGGACAGGTCGACGCCGGAGGCACGCAGCCGGCCCGCGCAGGCCGTGAGCTGGCCGGCTGCGGCGTCGGTCAGCGGACCGGCGTCGGTCAGTGCCACCGCGCCGCAGTCCAGCGCGGGCGCGGAGAGACCGGCGCCGCGCTGGTCGAAGAAGATCCAGTCCTGGTCGAGCGCGATCAGCTCGCGGCCACCGGCGTCGCGTAGCTGGTCGCCGAGGTTCTCCACCGCCGCGGCGCCAGGGCCGCCGTGCAGGTAGACGACCGGGACCGCGCCGGGCTTCGGTGCGCTGGCCCGCACGATCGTCACCGGCAGTGCGACCTGGCGTGTACTCGGTCCGCCCCGGGTCTCCGGCACGACCAGCGTGCCGCACTCGATCTTGTTGGTCAGCCCGGTGTAGTCACCGGCGCAGGCGCCGGGCCGGAACACCGACTCCGGCGACGGTGCGGGTGTCGGCCCCGAGCACGCCATGGCAGCCACCAGCACCACCGCGAGCATCGCCCCCAGCAACAACCGCATGAATCTCCTCCTGGCCAGTTGGACCTGCTTCAGCGGCGACTGCATCGCGCAGCTGTAGCGGCCGATGATGTTTTCGTAGAACGGCACACCCACCGCGATCAGCGCGGCGGCGGGGAGTGGACGGTCAGGCGGTGACCCGCTCGATGTAGCGGCTCAGGAAGCTTGGGCGGTCCACCTCGAATGCGACGCGCACGGTCGGGGTCGAGCGATCCCAGCGCCGCGCCTCGCTCTTCTGCCCTCGGCGGCGGTCGCCGACCGTCATACCCCGGGTGATGGTGCCGGTGAGCTCCACGCGCATCGGGATGGTCTCCTCGCGGGTGATCAGCTCGGGGTGCGCGACGACGGCGACGGTCAGCGGCGAGTGCATCGCGCAGCTGTAGCGGCCGATGATGTTCTCGTAGAACGACATGTAGGACGGCACCCCCGCCGCAATCAGCTCGGCGGCGGGGCTCGACGACGCGCGGACGGCGGCGAGGTGCTCCTCCTCGAAGATCGTGTGGTCGGTGACGTCGAGCCCGATCTGCAGGAACTCCCATCCCTGCGCGATGCACAGTGCAAGGGCCTCGGGGTCGTGCTTCGCGTCGGCCTCGGCGACAGGCGTCTCGTTGCCGGGCACGGAGACCGCTCCGCCCATCCACACGATGCGCGGCAGCTTCCGAGGTAGTTGCGGGTCGAGCAGCAGGGCGAGTGCGAGGTTGGTGATGGGTCCGAGGCCGATCCAGGTCAGCTCGCCGGGATGGCGGTCGGCCAGGTCAACGATCAGCTGTGCGGCGGTGACGTCGACGAGGTCGCGGAAGTCGGGGTCGGGCAGGAAGGCGTTGCCGAAGCCGTCCTCGCCGTGGATCTCGGGGTTGAAGATCGGCTCCGTACCGCCGACGGCGCGGGCAGCACCCTTGGCCAGCGGGGCCCGGCAGCCGAGGCGCTCCATGATCACCGCGGTGTTGCGGGTGACCTTGTCGACGTCGACGTTGCCGAAGCTCGTGGTCACGCCGACGATGTCGAGCTCGGGGGAGAGGATTCCGTAGATCAGACCCATGCCGTCGTCGACGCCGGTGTCGGTGTCGACGACGACCTTGACGGGGTTCGCGGCGGTGGGCTTCAGGGCGGGGGCGCTCATCGGTGCTCCTCGGAGGACGGTCCGGATGGTGGGTCAGGCGTCGACGGGTTCGAGCGCGACGACCCGTGCGGGTGAGCCGTCCAGCCCGGCGAGCGGGAGCGGCAGACAGACGATGTAGGTGACCGCGCTCAGCGCTGCAACGCCCGTGAGGCACTCGGCGACGAGAATGTCCGCGCCGAGCAGTCGGTGGTGGGTCTGATGCAGGTGGGTGAGGCTGGGGGTGGGCGTGTCGAGGCCGACGAACTCGACGTCGCAGTCGAGCAGCAGCTCGACGGCGTCGAGCTCGAGCTCGGGGAAGCCGGTCCAGTAGCCCGGCGTGCCCAGCCTCGCGGAGGTCCCGGTGCGGACGACGAGGCGCCGCGTCGTGCGCAGGTCGTCGATGCGGGCCGAGAGGTCGGCCGCGGTGACGGCGCCGGAACTTCCGGCGTCGACGACCGCGGCCGACCCGATGCCCTTGGCGAGATCGAGTTTCTCGATCGTCGTGCCGCCGCCGATGAAATGCGACGGCGCATCGACGTGCGTGCCGAGCTGGCTGAACAGACTGACGTTCCACATCTCGACGCCGCCGTCGGCGAGGGTCGAGAACCGGGTGAACGCGGCTGATGGCTCGCCGGGGTAGGCGTCCATCCCGTCAACCAGCGGGATGGTCAAGTCGATGATCTTCATGGGCACACCCGACAACGGGGCGGCGGTGCGCCACGAGGGGCGTGCGTCGGACTCCATGGCCGGAAGACTACGGACAACTGGTAATACCGGTCAACCCAATCTTGGCGGTCGCAACCGCTGGCTTCGGAGTCGGACTCACAGACGCTCCAGTGCCCATTCCGCGTTCGCCGCGGACAGCCCGCCGTCCACGGCGACGAGCGCACCGGTCATGAATCCGGCCAGTGGGCTGGCCAGGAAGGCGACGACGGGGCCGACGTCCTCCGGCTCCCCGACCCGTCCGGCCGGGTAGAGCGCCGTCTGGCGCCTCCGGGCCTGCTCGGGGTCGGGACTCGCGTCCCACGCTCGTGTCGTCAGCGGGGTTCTGATCGCCCCCGGCAGCACGGCGTTGACCCGGATCCGCCCTGCGTACTCCAGGGCGGTGGTCCGTGTCAGGTTCACGATGGCGGCCTTGGTGAGCGTGTAGGCCGCGAGTGCCGGGTCGCCGGTCACGCCCAGCACCGACGCCATGTTCACGATCGACGAGCCCGTCGCCGCTCGGGCAGCGAAATCCCTGGTCAGCGAGGCGGCAGCGGCGACGTTGACCGAAAGCAGGCGGGCGATCTGCTCGTCGGTGGTCTCGGCCAGGCGCAGCTCCAGCTGCAACGCGGCGTTGTTGACCAGCAGGACCGGACCGTCGGTCCCCAGCGTGTCGAGGGCGTGGGCGCGCACCGCTGGGTCGGTGACATCGCCGGTGACGACACGGTCGGGCCGGGCCGTGGCCGGCTCGACCAGGTCGAGCGAGACCACGAAGGCGCCGGCCTGCTGCAAGGCGGACACGCAGCCCGCCCCGATACCGGCGGCGCCGCCGGTGACCAGGGCGCGCACGCCCGACAGGGAGATGCTCAGCACGAGGCCTCCTGGCTGTGGGGGGACGTGGCGACGACGACGCGAATGCTTTCGCCGACCGCGGACAGGAACCGGTCGACATCATCGTCGGTCACCGCGGTGGACAGGCAGCCGGTCCCGCGCGGCATGATCAGGAATCCCCTGTTCAGCAGCTCGAGCCGGATGTCGGCGAGAAGCTCGACATCGGCACTGCGCAGCGCGCGGTAGCTGGTCACCGGCTCGGCGGACATGGCCAGGTTGAACATCGAGCCGAGCCCGCTGACGTAACCGGGCAGTCCGGCGTCGGCCAATGCGGAGCGCAGCCCTGCGCGCAGCCGCCCGGTGCGACGGTCGAGCTCGTCGTAGACGTCGGCCCCGAAGAGGTCCATCGCCGCACGCCCCGCGGCCAACGACGGTGGGGTGGCGGTGAACGTGCCGGTCTGGATCACTCGGTCCGCGCCGGTAAGAGTGGCCATGGCGGCGGCGCGGCCGCCGAACGCGGCCAGGGGGAAGCCCCCGCCCATGATCTTCCCGACGGTGACCAGGTCGGGGGTGTGGTCCCAGGTCATGTGCGCCCCACCGACTCGGGCGCGCAACGCCTGGATCTCGTCGACCAGCACGAGCGCGCCGGCGGCGCGGGCCGCGGTGAAGATCGCGTCGACGAAGGGCTGTTCGGCGGTGATCAGTCCGGCGTTGCCGAGGAAGGGTTCGAGGACGACGACCGCGATCTCGTCGCCCCAGCGTGCGAACGCCGTGTGCACCGACGCGGGGTCGTTGTAGACGCCGGTCACGGTGGTGGTCGGTTCGAGTCCGGCCGAGGCCGGACGGGCCGGGACCGCGGTGCCCGGTGCCAGCGGCGCGCGGGTTGCGATGTCCTGGGTGACTTCGTTGTGCGAGCCGTGGAAGCCGCCCTCGAACTTGAGGACGCGGACGCGTCCGGTGTGTGCGCGGGCGACCCGAACGGCGAGCCCGACGGCCTCCGACCCGGTCGTCGTGAAGTGCAGAGTCTCCATCGCGGGGATGCGTCGCCGCAGCTCAGCGGCATACTCGGCCTCGAGGACGTGCGCCGTGCCGACCGCGCTGGACCGGCGCAGCTCGGCGGTCGCGGCCTCGAGTGTCGGCACGTGCCCGTGACCGTGCGGCAGGCTGGTGAAGTTGTTGACCAGGTCGAGGTAGGTGTTCCCGTCTACGTCGGTGAGGTGGGCGCCGGCGGCCTCGGCCGTCGCGAACGGGTAGGGCTCGAACGCGAGGGTGTTGCGCGAGACGCCCCCCGGCACGATCCGGCAGGCCTTCTCGTGCAGGGCACGTGATGTCGGTGTCCGGTCCTCGTAGCGCTGCAGCGCCCTGTGGCGGGCCGGGTTGAGTGTGGTCTCCACGACGACTCCCAGTGTTCGGAACTGTCAATACGGCGGGGGTGACTTGCGGTGATGCCGCCAAGCGTGCGGTAATACTGGTTATACCAGTTGCGCCTGACTGGTTCATCCCGCCGAGACGGTGGGATGCAGCCGATCGCCGCGGACCGGCGACACGACCCCCCGTTACCTTCTTCGTGGCTCCTGATCAAGGAGCTCCGGTCGCCAGGCCCGGTATGACTTACACCCCCAGTCGCACGCATGATCCGGGGGGTGGTGTCACCGGGTCTGGTGGCATCGGTGGACCGCTAATAGGGACACGGCCACCCTCTGGGTAGGTCTCTTCGTAACGTGGCTGCCGGCTGTCGATGCTGACTGGTGACCGGCACATTCGGTAGGAGAGACGGTACGCACGTGGACAACGGTTACGAGGTGTTCCTCGGCCTGGACGTCGGCAAGGGTGCCCACCACGCTGTCGGTCTAGACCTGGCTGGGAAGCGGCT
>NZ_AUBB01000046.1 GCF_000429025.1 Actinospineispora spinosispora DSM 44797 | reverse complement strand
CCGGTTTCTCGCCGGAGCCATCGGGGCCGGTCTCGTGTTCTCCGCTGTGAGCAATACGTGCGCCATGGGCACTCTGCTGGGGAAGCTGCCCTACAACCGGGCATCCTCTGGCGATGTTGAGGTTGCTGTTTCTCGGCTCAGTTCTTGAGGGTTTTGTTCCCCGCTGGCCATCGATCGTTCTTGGTGCGGCCGGTCGTTGTCAATCCCGCTTCGCGCTTCGACGCAGCCTCCTGGTGCACATGCAGCAGGGTCGAAGTAAAGGATTGACAACGACTGGCCACACCAAGAAGCAGGCCAGGATCGCGGGGCAAGGGTGGAGTATGCGGCGAACACACAACACGACTGGTCCCACACCTGCGACTGCTCGCGAAGAAATTTGTTTGCAGTAACAATCTTTAAACAGCAACAACAGCCAGTTAGCAGGCACCCAGCCTGCGCCTTTGGCTCGCGGGTCGGGGACCGTAGTCGGGTACGTCGGCGACGCAACCTCCGGGGCTTCAACTTCTCTAAAACTTTTTCCCCGGAGTCCCGGATTTTGCTGCAAAACTGTCAGACCCCCCTGAGACCATAGGGTCATGACCGAAACCGCGCTCAACACCGACACCCCGAACGGGATGTCGACGTTGCACGCCTGCGCAGGTCAAGAACTGATCGACCGACTGCAATACGAACGCCACCACATCCAACGCCGCTCCCGCTACAACGAGCTGTACCTCATCTCCCGGCTAGACGCCGAAGGCGAGTTCGCCGAACGCGGAGTCGTAGCCAAAGCCGCCGTCGCCGACATTCTGCAGATCAAACCGGCCGAGGCATACAAGGTAGCCAGGCTGGCCGGGAACGTGTTTCCCACCGTGACGCTGACCGGTGAGGCCCTGGCACCGAAGCTGCCGCACACCGCCTCGGCGTTGGCCGACTACACGATCGACCCCGCCCACGGCCTCGTCATCGACATCGTGTTGAACAGCCGCGCCGCCGGACGCCTGAACCCCGACGCCTGGTCGAGCGTTGAGCAGACATTCTCCGAATGGGCACGCACACTCTCACCCCACCAACTGGCCGTTGAAGCGCACTGGTTGATCAGCCACCTCGACCAAGACGGACCCGAACCCGGCGAAGACGGATGCGATGAGCTGCTCAACGAACTGTGGCTCACCCCGAACCCCGACGGTGGGGGCTGGATCAAAGGCACCCTCGACGCCGGGTCGTTCGAAGAAATAAAGCGCGCTGTGCTGGCCAAGCTGTTGCCCGAGGCAGACGAGGGCAAGACTCTGCCCCAACGCCAAGCCGACGCACTCGCCGAAATCTGCTCCCACTCCCTGGACGAAGGCCGGCTACCCGCCGAAGGCGGAGTCCGGCCTCATGTCACGGTCATCATGACCGAACGCGACCTACAGCAGAAAGCACGCGGCGCGCAGCTGGAGTTCGGCGGCAAAGCCCCCGCCTCCTACCTACGCGCCATGCTGTGCGACTGCGGCATCACCCCAGTCGTACTCGGCGGCAAGAGCCTCCCCATCGACGTCGGATACGAGAGCCGCACCGCACCAACCGGGCTCCGCAAAGCTCTCACCGTCCGCGACCGGGGCTGCGCCCACCCTGGCTGCACCCGGCCACCGCACTGGTGCCAGGTCCACCACGTCATCGAATGGAGCGCCGGCGGCCGGACCGACCTCGACAACTGCATGCTGCTGTGCAAACAACACCACCGCATGATCCACACCAGCGGCTGGACCGTCAGAATCCGAGACGGATGGCCCGAATTCATCCCACCCAAATGGCTCGACCCCACCCAAACGGCACGCCGAAGACCCACGCGCGTGTACTGATCGCTGAGCTGCGCAGGCGGCGTGCGTGTGTGAGTGGTAGGCCTGGGTAATCGGTGTGCAGGCAAGCACTCAGACTGGAGGCTCCACCCCATGGCTATCGCCACGATCAACCCGGCTACCGGCGAGACGGTCAAGACGTTCGACGCGGCGAGCACGGCCGAGGTCCAGCAGAAGATCGAGCTGGCGCACTCACGTTGGCACAGCTACCGCAAGACGAGCTTTGCCGAGCGCGCCGACTGGCTGCGGGCCAGCGCGGACCTGCTCGACGCCGAGGCCGACGAAGTGGGTCGGCTGATGACGACCGAGATGGGCAAGACGTTCAAGTCCGCGCGCGCCGAGGCCCAGAAATGTGCCAAGGGCATGCGGTACTACGCCGACCATGCCGAAGAGTTCCTCGCCGACGAACCGGGCGACGCCGACGCGGTCGGCGCCAGCAAAGCGTGGATGCGCTACCAGCCGCTCGGCGTTGTCCTCGCGGTCATGCCCTGGAACTTCCCGCTGTGGCAGGTCGTCCGGTTCGCCGCGCCTGCGCTCATGGCCGGCAACGTCGGGCTGCTCAAGCACGCGTCGAACGTTCCGCAGACCGCGCTGTACCTGTCCGACCTGCTGTTGCGGGGCGGATTCCCGGAGGGCTGTTTCCAGACCCTGCTGATCTCCTCCAGCCAGGTCGAAGCGGTGCTGCGGGACCACCGCGTCGTCGCCGCAACCCTGACCGGCAGCGAACCCGCCGGACGCTCGGTCGCCGCGATCTGCGGTGACGAGGTCAAACACACCGTCCTCGAGCTCGGCGGCAGCGACCCGTTCGTCGTCATGCCCTCCGCCGACCTGGACAAGGCCGCCGAGGTCGCGGTCACCGCGCGTGTGCAGAACAACGGACAGTCCTGCATCGCCGCCAAGCGGTTCATCGTGCACACCGACGTCTACGACGCGTTCGCCGAGCGGTTCGTGGCGCGCATGAAGGAACTGACCGTCGGCGACCCGTTCGACGACGACACCGACGTCGGTCCGCTGGCCACCGAACAGGGCCGCGAGGACGTCGAGGAGCTGGTCGACGACGCGGTCAAGGCCGGCGCGACCGTCCTGTGCGGCGGGACGCGTCCCGAAGGTCCGGGCTGGTTCTACCCGCCGACGGTGATCAGCGACATCACCAAGGACATGCGCATGTACCTGGAGGAGGTCTTCGGGCCGGTCGCCTCGCTGTACCGGGTCGCCGACATCGACGAGGCGATCGAGGTCGCCAACGCCACCACCTTCGGGCTCGGCTCCAACGCCTGGACCGACGACGCCGACGAACAGGACCGGTTCATCGCCGACCTGTACGCCGGTCAGGTGTTCATCAACGGCATGACCGTGTCGTACCCGGAGCTGGCCTTCGGCGGGGTGAAGCGGTCCGGTTACGGGCGCGAGCTGTCCGGGCACGGCATCCGGGAGTTCTGCAACCTCAAGACCGTGTGGGTCGGCTGAGCGGTGCACCTGGAGCTCACCTCGCTGATCGTCCGCGACTACGACGAGGCCATCACGTTCTTCGTCGACGCGCTGGGCTTCGACCTCGTCGAGGACTCCCCGGCGGTGACCACGCACAGCGGGCAGCCGAAGCGCTGGGTCGTGGTGCGGCCGCCGGGGGCGGGCAGCGGCATCCTGCTGGCGCGTGCCGAGGGAGACGAGCAGACCGCCGCGATCGGCAGGCAGTTCGCCGGTCGCGTCGGCTTCTTCCTGCGGGTGGACAACTTCGACGTGCACTACGCACGCATGCGCGCGGCGGGCGTCGAGTTCCTGGAGGAGCCGAGGGACGAACCGTACGGGACGGTCGTCGTGTTCACCGACGTCTCCGGCAACAAATGGGATCTGCTGGGGCGCCGACCTGGGACTGGGACACTGGGGACATGAGCTTTCGGTCCCTGTACGGGCACGGGTTCCTGCGGGTGGCGGCCGTCACCACCCGCACCGCGATCGGGAACCCCGCCGCCAACGCCGAGACAGTGATCAACTCGGCACGGGCCTGCCACGACGAGGGCATCGGGCTGGTCGTGTTCCCGGAGCTGACCCTGTGCGGCTACTCGATCGAGGACATCCTCCTGCAGGACACGCTGCTGGACGAGGTCGAGCATGCGTTGGCGGACGTCGTGGCGGCGTCGGCGCGGCTGTTGCCGGTGCTGGTCGTCGGGGCTCCGCTGCGCCACCGGCACCGGGTGTACAACACCGCCGTCGTCATCCATCGGGGCAGAATCCTGGGTGTCGCGCCGAAGTCGTACCTGCCGCTGTACCGGGAGTTCTACGAGCGCCGCCAGCTCGCGGCAGGCGACGATGTGCGGGGTTCGCTGCGGCTGGGCGACGCCGAAGTTCCGTTCGGGCCGGACCTGCTGTTCAGCGCCACCGACCTGCCCGGCTTCGTGCTGCACGTCGAGATCTGCGAGGACATGTGGGTGCCGATCCCGCCGAGCGCCGAGGCCGCGCTCGCCGGGGCGACCGTGCTGGCGAACCTGTCCGGCAGCCCGATCACCGTCGGCCGGGCCGAGGACCGCAAGCTGATGTGCCGTTCGGCGTCGTCGCGGTGCCTCGCCGCGTACGTGTACGCGGCGGCCGGCGAGGGCGAGTCGAGCACCGACCTGGCCTGGGACGGCCAGACGATGATCTACGAGAACGGCACGCTGCTCGCCGAGACCGAGCGGTTCCCCGCCGGTGAGCGGCACTCGGTCGCCGACGTCGACCTCGACCTGCTGCGTGCCGAACGGGCCCGCATGGGCACGTTCGACGACAACCGCCGCACACACGCGGCGCGCACCGACGGGTTCCGCCGGATCGACTTCGCCCTCGATCCACCGGAGGACGATCTCGGTCTGCTGCGCACGCTGGAACGGTTCCCGTTCGTGCCCGCCGACCCCGACCGGCTCGAACAGGACTGCTACGAGGCGTACAGCATCCAGGTCGCCGGCCTCGAACAGCGGCTACGGGCGATCGGCCAGCCCAAGATCGTCATCGGCATCTCCGGCGGCCTCGACTCGACGCACGCGCTGATCGTCGCGGCCCGCGCGATGGACCGCCAGGGCAGGCCGCGCAGCGACATCCTCGGGTTCACCCTGCCCGGTTTCGCCACCGGCGAGCACACCAAGGGCAACGCACACCGGCTCGCCGAAGCACTCGGCATCACGTTCGAAGAGATCGACATCAGCCCGACGGCGCGGCTCATGCTCACCGAGCTGGGCCATCCGTTCGCCGGCGGCGAGCCGGTCTACGACATCACCTTCGAGAACGTCCAGGCCGGTCTGCGCACCGACTACCTGTTCAGGGCCGCGAACCAGCGCGGCGGCATCGTGGCAGGCACCGGTGACCTGTCCGAGCTGGCCCTGGGCTGGTCGACCTACGGGGTCGGCGACCAGATGTCGCACTACAACGTCAACGGCGGCGTGCCGAAGACGCTCATCCAGCACCTGATCCGCTGGGTGATCTCGTCGAAGCAGTTCCCCGGCGAGGTGGGTGAGGTGCTGCAGTCGGTGCTGGACACCGAGATCACCCCGGAGCTCGTGCCGATCGGTGCGGACGGGGTCGCGCAGAGCAGTGAAGCGAAGGTCGGGCCGTACGCGCTGCAGGACTTCTCGCTGTTCCACGTGCTGCGCCACGGCTTCCGTCCGTCGAAGGTCGCGTTCCTCGCCTACCACGCCTGGCACGACGCCACGCTCGGCAACTGGCCGCCGGGCTTCCCGGTCGACGAGCGCCCCGAGTACTCACTCGCCGAGATCCGGCACTGGCTGGAGGTGTTCGTCCAGCGCTTCTACAGCTTCAGCCAGTTCAAGCGCTCGGCGCTGCCCAACGGGCCGAAGGTCTCCGCGGGCGGCTCGCTGTCTCCGCGCGGTGACTGGCGGGCGCCCTCGGACATGTCAGCGGCGGCCTGGCTCGCCGAGGTCCGCACCAACGTCCCGGAGAAGTAGCCGCCGGCCGAACACTGAACTGGACGGTCTAGTCCGCCGGCCAGAGGATGGCCTGCGCGACGATCACCGCGTCACCGTCGAAGGTCAGCGCCGGGCTGCCGTGCAGCTGGTAGCCCAGGTCAAGCGCGTCGCTGACCCGACGGCAGAACCGTTCGTCGTCGGGGCCGGTCAGCACCCGATAGCGCGGCAGTCCCTGTGGCGGCTCGCTCATTACCCCGTCCCTTCCGCTGTGACCCGGTTCGCCGGACCTCTGTACCCAGGGTTTGTACACCGCCAGGCTCAGGGAGCGACGGCGAACTCGGAGTACTCGCCGACCGACCGGAAACCGAGGCGCCGGTAGACCGGCTCGCCGTCGGCGGAGGCCTGCAGCACGACCGTGGTCGAGCCGTCGGCCCGAGCCGCGTGCATGAGCGCCAGCATGATCGCGGTGCTGTAGCCGCGGCGGCGGTGCGCGCGCAGCGTCGAGACGTTGTAGATGCCGACGACGCCAGCGTGATCGACCGCTTCGGCCGCGCACACCGGCGCGCCCAGGTGATAGCCGACCAGGAAACGACCCGGCGAGTCCGGCTTCAGCGCCAGGTCGGCGGTCAGCTCGAAGAAGCGCAGTACGCCGGGGGCGGGCGGGTCCCAGTTCGCGGCCTGGATGGCGGCGAACTCGGCGAACTGCTCCCGCGTCGCGACCTGCCGGATCTCGAAGTCGGGGACCGGCAACGGCACCGGCAGGGTGTCCAGCGGCGCCCACATCGCGACCTCGTGCTCCGACTCGGCCAGGCCCGCCGCGACCAGCCGGGTACGCAGGTAGCTCGGCCGCGACGCCGGACCGACCCACCAGGAGAACGTGCGTCCGGTCGCCCGCAGCTCTTCCAGGATCTGCTCGATCCGCGTGTCGACCGTCGCCTCGGTGAACCTTGCGGCCGCGACGATGTTGAACGTGTCGTCGTCGATCCCGCTGTCGTTGACCACCAGGTCCTCGCCGTCGGTGACCGTCGCGCCGGGTAACGCGGCGTGCAGGTAGCCCCCGTGCCTGGCGAGGTTGCGCTCCATCCGTTCCAGCAGGTCGCCGTCCATCCAGACAGTCGATCACATCAATCGACACAGGGGCACCGCGGTATTCACCCGACGAGGTTCTCCGCCTCGGTCCGTGAGCTCGACGCGGAAGACTGTGCCGACCATCACATCCCGTGCGGCGAAACTAATTCGTCGTAGCGGGCATCCAAGAGGCAGAGCCCGGAAGCGCCGGGCCTGCATCGCCAGTGGAGGAGTGCTCCGAGATGGGCATCGTCGACAAGGCAAAGAACAAGGCCGAAGAGCTCAAGGGCAAGGCCAAGGAGACCACCGGCCGGATCATCGGTGACGAGGAACTGCAGGCCGAAGGTCTCGTCGACCAGGGCAAGGCCGGAGTGAAGCAGGCAGGCGAGAGCGTGAAGGACGCCGCCAAGGACGTGACGCGGGCCTTCAAGAAGTAGTACGCAGGTTCGGGTAGGCGTGCCAGACCCGGTCGATATCGGCCAGCTGACCCGGGGACAGTTCCTCGGCCGGGTCCAGGCACCACCTGCCCGCGAGCACACCGTCGCGGCGCAACACCTCGTGGATGCCGGGGATGCAGCCGGCGAAACCGTTCGCGGCGTCGAACACCGCCGCGTTGGCGTCGGTGAGCTGCGCACCGACCCTCAGCAGCTCAGCCGGGACCGCCTCACCGGAGGTCACGACCTCGCGGATCCGCGCGTGCAGCCGCACGGCGGCCGCCGTCCACACCGCGAACTGCCCGAGTAGACCACCCACCATGCGCACGCCACCGTCGAACGGCGTCAGCAGGTCGGCGACGATGTTGTCGTCGTTGCCGGTGTAGAGCGCCACGTCCCCGGCGCGGCCGGAGTCAGCCACCGCGCGGACGACGTCGAGTGTGCGGTACCGGTCGAACGGCGCGATCTTGATGGCGCGCACCGAGTCCAGCTCCAGGAAGCGACGCCAGAACCGGTAGCCGAAGTGTCGGCCGCCGACCGCAGGCTGCAGATAGAAGCCGAAGATCGGCATGATCGCGCCGACCTCCGCGACACCGGTGAGGATCTCGTCCTCGGTCGCGTCGGCCCACGAGCTCGCCGCGACCAGCGCCAGGTCATAGCCCAGGTCAGCGGCTATCGTCGCTTCGCCGATCGACCGCTCGGTCGGACCAAGAACGCCGGCGACCCGCAGACCCGGGGAGTCCCCGAGCTCCTCGGCGGCCAGCTCCAGCACCGGACGGTAGAGACCGACAGCCGGATCGTGGATCGCGAACTGGGTGGTGTGTACCCCGACCGCGACACCGCCCGCGCCCGCGTCGAGGTAGTACCTGGTCAGAGCCCGTTGCCGCGCCTCGTCGAGACGGCGCTCGGCGGTGAGCGCGAGCGGGTGGGCGGGGATCACGACGCCGTCCCGCAGCGCGTTCGCCTTGCTGGTCAGCATCGTTCAGAACACCCCGCCGCGTTGCTCGAACTTCGTGGGTTTGCCGTGGCTCGGGCCGCCCGCCTCGATCCACCGGCAGGTCTTCTCGATCATCTCCCGCACCGACACCGTCGGGTAACCGAAACGGGCCATCGCCCGGGATGCGTTGGACAGCAGCGCGGTCGAGGCCTCCTGACCAGCGATGATCGGCTCCCGGCCCAGTCGTGCCGCGAACTCGGTCGCCAGCCAGCGCACCGACACGGTCTCCGGACCGGTCAGGTTCAGGACGTCCGGCGGTGATGTGCAGTGCCGCAGCGAGCGCAGCGTCATCGCGTTGACGTCGCCCTGCCACAGCACGTTGACGCTGCCCATCGTCACGTCGACCGGCTCCGAGGCCCAGACCGCGCGGGCGATGTCGTGCAGGACGCCGTAGCGCAGGTCGATCGCGTAGTTGAGCCGCAGGATCGACATCGGGGTCCCGGTGCTGATCGACACGTGCTGCAGCAGCCGTTCACGCCCGAGGCAGGACTGTGCGTACTCGCCGACCGGGCTCGGGGCAGTGTTCTCGTCCGCTCCGCCGGAGCCGACCGGGGTCAGCGGGTAGACGTTGCCGGTGGAGAAGGCGACGATGCGCGACCCGACGAAGCGCTGCGCGACCTGTGCGGCGAGGTAGGTGTTGACCGCCCAGGTCGCCCACGGGTCACCGTGGGTACCGAACTTGCGGCCGACCAGGTAGATGACGTTCTCCGCGTCCGGCAGGCCACGCAGCGCCCCGGGATCGGACAGGTCCGCCGCGATGGTCTCGACACCGGCGTCGTGGAAGGGCTCCGTCGCGCCGGGGTCGGCGAAGCGGGACACCGCGACGACCCTGCGCCGAGCGACCGCTCGGTCGATTCCGTCGGCTCGCTCGGCCCGCTCGGCACGGTCCAGAGCGAGACGTGCCATCGTGGCCAGGCTCAGGCCGAGTTTGCCACCGGCGCCGAGCAGCAGCACGTCGCCGGTGACCGCGGCCAGGTCCGCGACGACCGCGTCGGATGGCCACCACAGCCCCCGGTCGAGCGTGGCCAGCTCGTCGGCCACGGTCAGTTCGTCGGTCACGGTCAGTTCGTCGGCCACGGTCGCCGTGCACTCGCTGGCCGCGGCCACCTCACGTCCTCGTGAGTGTTCCGTATGGCCCTGGCCATACTCGTCACTCACGAGGCCGGAACGGTCAGCGGCCAAGGTAGCGGTCCCGTCCGGCTACGAGCGCCGCGATCTTGCCGTCCGCGATCGAGCGGGCCAGGATCCAGAAACCGCAGTCCGGGTGCACGTACTCGATGCGGCCGGGGTCACCGAGCCAGGCGGCCGCGCGCTCGATGCGGCCGGCCACGACGTCGGCGCTCTCGATCTGGGTGTCCTTCACGTCGATTACGCCGATGCCGAACCGCAGCGTGTCCAGCTCGGCCAGGATCTTCAGGTCGTCGGTGTCGTGCCTGGCCGCTTCGAGCACGACGTGGTCGGCACGCAGGGCGGCGAAGAACTCGAACAGCTCGTGCATCCGGCCGGTCTGCACCCGCTGGCCGTTGTAGTTGCCGAAGCACAGGTGCACGGCCGGGGTACCGGGCGCGGCATCGAGCACGATGTTGATCGCCTCGGCGGCCAGCGCGGCGTCCTCCGGGCGACCCGGCACGTTCGCCTCGTCGACCTGCAGTACGTCCGCGTCGATCTCCCGGACCTGGTCGGCGAACACCCGCGCGATCGCCAGCGCGAGCGACCGCAGGTCGCCGTAGTGCTCGTCGAGCAGCGTGCGGGCCAGCATGTACGGGCTCGTCACGGTGAACTTGACCGGGCCGGTGGCCACCGCGCGCGCCGCGCGGTAGGCGCCGACGAGGTCCAGCGTGCCCTCGTCCAGCTCGCCGGTGACCACCCCGGCGGGGCGTGCGCGGAACCCCAGGTGGGGCTGGGCGGCGAACCGCGCGACGTCCGAGCGGGTCACCGAGGCGCGCACCCCGCCGAGCGGACGCACGAAGTACTCGATCATGCCGTTGGTCTCGGGATGGTTGACGTCGAACCGGGACAGCTCGCCGTCGGTCAGCAGCTCGATGCCGGCCCGCTGCTGCAGCGCGAACACGACCGAGGTCGCGTCGGTCAACGCCTCCCTGGACGGCGCCGCACGCAGCCAGGACGGGATCGGATAGCTGCCGACCAGGGTGGTCTTCATGCTTTTCGACGTCACTGCGCCAGCTCCTCGAGTACTCGTTGTTTGGTCTCGATGCCCAGCCAGGCCATCACCACCAGGCCGACCAGCGCAACCACCCCGAACGCGGCGAACACGCTGCCCAGCCCGAGCCCGGCGCCCAGCAGCGCGCCGACCAGCATCGGGCCGATCGCGCTGGCCACCCGGTTCATGCTGCTGCCGGTCGCGGTCGCCCAGGCCCGCATGCGCGTCGGGTACAGCTCCGGGGTGTACAGGTACAGGCCCGCGGTGACCGGGCTGATACCAAGGCCCATCAGCAGACCGGCGACGAACAGCACCGGCCACGCGGTCGCGCCGAGCAGGATCGCCACGCAGCCGAACGCCCCGCCGAGCACCGCGAGCGCGAACCCGCCGACGAACCACGGCTTGCGCCCGATCCGGTCCACGGTCAGCGCGAACACGTAGATCTCGATCAGGTACAGCGCGCTGACGATCGCGGTCAGACCGAGCGCGTTGTTCGTGGCGAGGCCGCCGAGCCGCACGTACAGCGTGGGCAGCCAGGTGGAGAAGCCGTACAGGATGAAGTAGCCGCAGAACCAGGTCACCCAGGACAGCGCCGTGCGCCGCCGGTAGGTATCGCTGAACAGCTCGCCGAACCTGGTCGGTTTGACGTCGGCGGGCGCGCGGACCTCGGGTTCGGCGAGCACCACACCGCGCGTGGCCGCGTCCTGCTCCATCTCGTCCAGCAGCCGGCCGGCCTCGGCGAACCGGCCGCGCTCGGCCAGCCACCGGGGTGACTCGGGCAGCGTGCGGTAGGCGATCAGCGCCACGACCACCGGGATCGCGCCGAACACGAACAGCAGCCGCCAGCCCAGCTCGGGGCCGAACACACTGAAGAACAGCAGACCGATGAGCGGCGCCAGCAGGATGCCCCAGCTGAAGATGCTCTCGTAGATCATCACCGCCCGGCCCCGGCTGCGGCCTCGGACGAACTCGTTGAACAGAGCGCCCGCGATCGGCACCTCCGCGCCGAGCCCGATGCCCTGCAGCAGGCGCAGCACGAGCAGCGACTCGACGTTCCACGCGCACGCCGCGGCGAGGCTGAGCAGGCCGAACGTGCCGAGCGAGATGATGAACGCCAGCCGCCTGCCGAACCGCTCCGCCATCGCGCCCAGCACCAACGCGCCGACGAACTGGCCGATGTAGGCGACGCTGATCAGCAGGCCCGCGTAGCCGAAGTCGACCTGGAACGCGTTGATCACCACGGTCAGCACGGTGGCGATGACGAGTGAGTCGAATGCGTCGAAGAACGTGCCGACGCCGAGCAGCGAGGCCACCCGGAAATGCACCCTGCCGAACGGGATGCGTTCCAGGCGGGCGACGGTGTTGTCGGCCGCTGTCGTCGTGTCCTGCCTGGGCTCGTCTGCTGTGCTCATGACTGCCTATCCCGTCGTTGGGCTAGATCACGTGAGTTCGGTACCGCTCGATGATCGAATCCAGGGCCTCGTCGCCCGGCCGGTTCCACAGTTCGTCGTTGAAGATCTCGACCTCGGTCGGGCCGGTGTAGCCGGCCTTCTCGACGGCTTCCCGCAGCGCCCGCAGCGGAATGCAGCCATCGCCCATGAGGCCCCGGCCGGTGAGGACGCCCTCGGGCAGCGGCGTGACCCAGTCCGATACCTGGAAGGACACGATCCGCTCGCCCGCGCGGTCGATCGCGGCGTCGAGGGTGGGTTCCCACCACTGGTGGTAGGCGTCGACGACCACCCCGACCTGTGCGACCGGGTGCTCCTCCGCGATGTCCAGCGCCTGGTCGAGCGTGTTGATGACACACCGGTCCGAGCAGAACATCGGGTGCAGCGCCTCGATCGCGAGCCGCACACCGTGCTGTCCCGCGTAGGGCGCCAGGTCGGCGATCGCCTCGGCGACCTGCTCGCGGGCGCCGGTCAAATCCTTGCTGCCGGGCTGGATACCGCCGGAGACCAGGATCAAGACGTCCGTGCCCAGCGCGGCGGCCTCGTCGACCGCGCGGCGGTTGTCCTCGCGCCGGGCGGCCACGTCGGGGTCGGTGAAGAAGCCGCCCCGGCACAGCGAGGTGACCGTCATGCCTGCGTCGTGCACGATCGCGGCGGCACGCTCGAGCCCGTAGGTCTCGACGTCATCGCGCCACAGCCCGACGCCCTCGACCCCGCGCGCGACACAGGCCACGACCAGCTCCTCCAGCTCCCACTGCCGCACCGAAGCCCGGTTGACGCTCAGCCCGTTCATGCCCCGCCCCCCGACGACACGAATGTGGCTTTAGGGACGTTGAACGTCCCTAAAGCCACATTCGTGACAGTGGATGGGAGGTGAGGGCGCAGGGCGGGAGGGGTGAGTGGGGTCATTGGGGGATGCCTGCTGTGGTCAGGAGGAGGCGCATGCGTCTGGTTGCCTGGTCGGGGTCCGGGAGCAGGCCTGCCTCGTCGGCCAGGCGGAACAGGGTGCACAGGTGGGGTAGCGACCTGGCGGACTGCATTCCGGCGACCATCGTGAAGTGCGGCTGGTGGCCGGCCAGCCAGGCCAGGAACACGATCCCGGTCTTGTAGTGGAACGTCGGCGCCTCGAAGATCTTCCTGGCCAGCGGGACCGTCGGACGGAGTATGCGCTGGTAGGCGTCCTGGTCGCCGGTGTCCAGCGCGGCCAGAGCCGCCGAAGCGGATGGCGCGATCGGGTCGAAGACGCCCAGCAGCGCGTCGCTGTGACCGTGGTCGTCGCCGAGGATCAGCTCGGGGTAGTGGAAGTCGTCTCCGGTGTAACAGCGCACGCCCTCGGGCAGCCGGCGGCGCAGCGCGACCTCCCGCTCGGCGTCCAGCAGCGACACCTTCACCCCGTTGATCACCTCGGCGTGCTCGGTGACGATCGCCAGGAACGACTCGGTGGCGCGGTCGAGGTCGTCGCTGCCCCAGTAACCGGCCAGCGCCGGGTCGAACATCGGGCCCAGCCAGTGCAGCAGCACCGGCCCTCGGACCTGTTTCAACAGTGAGCCGTACACCGACGCGTAGTCGTCCGGGCCGATCGCGGTGGCCGCCAGCGCCCTGCTCGCCATGATCACCGGCGTCGCGCCGGCGTCCTCGATGACCGCGAGCTGTTCGGTGTACGCGCGCCCGATGACGTCGAGGCTGTGCTCACCGGGCAGCTGGTCGGTTCCCGCGCCACACACCAGCGCACCACCGACCGACGCCGCTTCCGCGCCGGAACGCCGGATCAGCTCGGCGGTCGCGGCCCAGTCCAGCCCCATGCCGCGCTGTGCGGTGTCCATCGCGTCGGCGACACCGAGCCCGTGGCGCCACAGGTGATGACGGAAGGCCAGCGTAGCGTCCCAGTCCAGCACCGCGGGCCGGCCCGGGGTGTTGTCCGCGCGCACGTCCGCCACGACGTGCGCCGCCGCGTACCCGACGCGCGACCGAGCCGCGTCCCGGTGCACCGTGACGTCCAGGGGCGTGCCGACCAGGCGGTACGGCGTCGACCGGCCCTCGGCGTCGAGCAGGGTCAGGGTCACAGCGACAGCTCCGGGACGTCGAGCCGGCGCGCCTCGGCGTCGGACCGCAGTCCCAGCTCGGCCAGCTGCACACCGCGCGCCGCGGCAAGGAAGTCGAACTGCCAGTCGGCACCGTCGACGACGTGGCGCAGGAACTGCTCCCACTGCACCTTGAAGCCGTTGTCGAACTCCTCGTTGTCCGGCACCTCGGCCCACTGCGCGCGGAAGTCCAGCGGGTTCGCCACATCGGGGTTCCACACCGGCTTCGGTGTCATCGACCGGTGCTGCACCCGGCAGCGCCGCAGGCCCGCGACGGCGCTGCCCTCGGTGCCGTCGACCTGGAACTCGACCAGCTCGTCGCGGAACACCCGGACCGCCCAGGACGAGTTGATCTGCGCGATCACCCCGCCGTCCAGCTCGAAGATGCCGTACGCCGCGTCGTCCGCGGTCGCCGCGTAGCGGGTGCCGGACTCGTCGACCCGCTCCGGAATGTGCGTCGCGGACAGTGCCTGGACGCTGCGCACCCGCCCGAACAGGTTGTGCAGGACGTACTCCCAGTGGCAGAACATGTCGAGCGTGACGCCGCCGCCGTCCTCGGTGCGGTAGTTCCAGGACGGGCGCTGCGCGGTCTGCCAGTCACCCTCGAACACCCAGTAGCCGAACTCGCCACGCACCGAGAGCACCCGGCCGAAGAAGCCACCGTCGAGCAGCCTGCGCAGCTTGCGCAGCCCGGGGAGGAAGAGCTTGTCCTGGACGACGCCGGTGCGCACGCCCGCGTCGCGGGCCGCGCGGGCCAGGTGCAGTGCCACGTCGAGCTGCTCCGCCAGGGGCTTCTCCGCGTAGACGTGCTTACCGGCCTCGATCGCCTGCGTGATGCACTTGTCGTGCAGCTGTGTGGTCTGCGCGTCGAAGTAGATCTCGACGTCCGGCTCGGCGAGCGCCTCGGTCAGGCTCGTGGTCCAGCGGGTGAGGCCGTGCCTGTCGGCGATCGTGCGCAGCTTGTCCTCGTTGCGTCCGACCAGGATCGGCTCGGGCCAGACGAGACCGTGTTCGGTGACCAGGCCGCCCTGCTCGCGGATCGCCAGTATCGAGCGGACCAGGTGCTGGTTGTAGCCCATCCGCCCGGTCACACCGTTCATCGCGATGCCGATGCTGCGTCGTTCCATCGATGGGGCCGTCCTCTGTGTCTCTGGTGCCGGGTAGGGGCTGTGCGGAAAGCCCTTTCCGGAAAGCGCTTTCCAGCACGCTAGACTGCGGCACCATCGGGGGTCAAGGGGGGAACATGGATACCGGAACCGGGCGGTACGTGACGCTCGCGCAGGTGGCGAGCGCCGCGAAGGTCTCGCTCGCCACCGCGTCCAGGGTGCTCAGCGGCGGGGAACGAGTGGTCCGGCCCGAACTTCGGGACCGGGTTCTCGACGCCGCGACCCGCCTGCAGTACGTCCCGAACGCGCACGCCCAGGCGCTCGCCGCCGGCGCCAGCAACACCGTCGGGCTGGTCATGCACGACGTCGGTGACCCGTACTTCTCCTCGATCACCCGGGGCGCGATGCAGGTCGCCGGTGAGCAGGGCACGCTCGTCGTACTCGGCAGCACGTTCCGCTCCCCGGAACGGGAGATCGAGTACGTCTCCACCCTGCGCGCCCAGCGCGCGCGGGCGATCCTGCTGGTCGGCAGCGGTTTCGACGACGCCGACTACCTGCGTGACATGGGCCGCGAGCTGGAGAACTACCAGGGCTCCGGCGGGCGCTACGCGTTCGTCAGCCACCACGACCTGCCCGGCGACGCCGTACTGCCGGACAACTCCGGTGGCGCGGCCGCGATCGCCAGAGCACTGGTCGAGCTCGGGCACCGGCGGATCGCGGTCGCCAGCGGGCCTCGGAACCTGAGCACGGTCGCGCACCGGGTCGGCGGTTTCCTCGATGCGCTCGCCGAGGCGGGCATCCCCCGGTCCGACGTCCAGGTCATCGAACGGGAGTTCAGCGAGGACGGCGGCTACGCGGCAGCGAACGACCTGGTCAAGGCAGGTATTCCGGCGACAGCGCTGTTCTGCGTCAGCGACATCATGGCGATCGGCGCGCTGCTCGCGTTGCGTGAGCACGACGTGGCGATCCCGGACCACCTGTCACTCATCGGCTTCGACGACATCCCGATCGTGCGTCATCTGACACCCGCGCTGTCCACCGTCGCGCTGGACCTCGAACGGATGGGCCGCGAGGCGATGAGCCTGGTCCTACATCCCGAAGCGCCCGCGACCCCCCGCAGGATTCACCTCCCCGCCCGCCTCGTCCTGCGCGCAAGCACCGCCGCTCCCCGCTGACCCCTGCCCCAGACCCCCTGGAAGAGCGAGCCGGGGGTGAGTTGTCAGCGGAATGTGGATGCTGGTGGGGCCGTTGCCGGAGCGGGCATGTGCAGGACCGCGCCGTCCAGATCCGTCGGGTCGGACAGGCCGGTTCGGGCCGTGGTCACGATCAGGCGGTCGCCGGCCAGACAGACGCTGGTCGGCTGGGCGGCCGGCACCGGGACGACCCGCTCCAGGTCGCCGTCGGGGGTGTACCGGTGCAGCTCACCGGCACCCCAGATCGCCGACCACAGGCACCCTTCGTCGTCGACCGTCATCCCGTCCGGGCTGCCGACCGGCACCGTCGCGAACGTGGAGCGCGGACCGAGCGCGGCGCTGTCCGGGTCCACCGGATACCGGTAGATCACGCCGTGCGCGCTGTCCGCGAGGTACATCGTGGCGCCGTCGGCGGTGAACGCCGGCCCGTTCGGGACGGTCAGACCGGTCAGGACCTGGGCCACCGAGCGGTTCCGATCGACCCGGTACAGCGCGCCCGCACCGGGCACCGCCCCGTAGGCCATCGACCCGGCCCAGAACCGGCCGTGCGGATCCGCGACGCCGTCGTTCATCCGCATCGCCGGATGCTCACCCTGCTCCGGGCGGGCCAGCCAGGTCACCTCGGTTCCGTCGAGCAGCGCGATGCCGGGGCCGGCCGCGGCGATCCAGCCGTCACCGCGAGGTGCCACCGCGCCCAGCGGGCCGTTGAGCTCCAGCAGCACCGAGGGCTGCTCGTCGAGCGATTCGGGCAACAGCAACAGCCTGCCGCTCAGGATGTCGACCATGATCGTCCGGCCGTCGTCGAGCCTGCGCAGGCCTTCGCCGAGCTCGAACCGCTCGCCGGGCAGCGCGGTCCACATCGTCTGGTCCCGCATGTTCTCCTTCTTCAGTACGACGTCTTGTACGTGCTCCAGCCACCATCCACGATGAGCGCGGTCCCGGTCACGAAGGACGCGTCGTCGCTGGCCAGGAACGCGATCGCGGCCGCGATCTCCTCCGGCTGACCGAGCCGCCCGAGCACCGTCTGTGCCGCGCTCGACGCCTGCTCCTCGCTGCTCACGCCATCCCACGCGGCGGTCAGGACCGGCCCGGGCAGCACCGAGTTGACCCGCAGGCCGGCGGAACCGTACTCGGTGGCGAGCTGGCGGGCCAGCCCGGTCAGCCCCGCCTTCGCCGACGCGTACGCCGAACGCCCCGGCAGCCCGACCAGCGCGTGCACCGAGGAGGTCAGCACGACGGCTCCGCCCGGCCGGCGCAGATCGGCGAGGCACGCCCGCACCCCGAGCCAGGAACCGGTGAGGTTGACCGTGAGCTGGCGCTGCCAGGATTCGAGCGTCATCTCGTCCGCGGGTAGCACCTCGGTCATGAATGCATTGCTGACCAGCACGTTCACCGGCCCGAGCTCGGCCCGGCAGCGCGCCACCGCGTCGGTCCACGCCGTCTCGGAGCCGACGTCGCAATGCACCGCCAGCGCACGTCCGCCGGTGGCGGTGATCTCCTCGGCGACCGCTCGCGCCGCGTCGAGCGCGACGTCCAGCAGCGCGACCGCCGCGCCCTCGGCCGCCAACCGGCGGGCCGTGGCCGCACCGATTCCGCGCGCCGCGCCGGTCACGATGGCGACGCGACCGTCGAACCTGCCGCCCACCGACGGTCCTCCCTCGCTGTCCGGCCCTGCGAAATCTAGCGACTCGCCCGCGGAATCTAGCGACTCGCGGTTCGTCAGGTGGGGCGGCGCAGGAGGATTCCCTTGATGAACGAGGCCTGGCCCGCGTGCTGGGCGTCGTCGTCGATGACGCTGATCAGCCGGACGCCCAGGGTGACCGGCGGGTCCCAGTTGGTGTCGACCACCCGGTCCAGGTCGGTGTCGGTCAGGCCGCCGACGAACCCGAGGGTCTGCTCGTGCACGGCGTCGTAGTAGTCGAGCAGCAGCTGAGCCGAGTCGACCCGCACCTTGGCGACGTCGGCACTGCTGTGCCCGTACCCGATCGCCGAGACCGGGAACGGCAACCCGAACCGCTCCGCCCAGCCCTTCGCCGTCCACACCTGGTCGAAACCGGCGACCCCGGCCACGTGATCGTCCTGCACCCTGGTCAGGTGCCATACCAGCCAGGCGATCGAGTTCGCCTCGTCCTCCAGCCGGACGGACAGCTGCTCCGGCGTCAGGCCGTCCACCGCGTCGTGGACCACTTCCTGGACGCGGCTGAGCCCGTCGGCGAGTACCTCCGCAGTGTTCATACCCCGACGGTACCCAGAGGGGCCGACAGTTCTACTTGCCGCTGAACCTGCCCCGCCCGTACATCGGCGCCCCGGTGCGCCCCGGTGCCGCCGCCGCCTTCGGCGCAGCCTCCTGACCTCGGCAGACACAACCCCGCTCGGTCCCGCGCGCGACGGTCGCCGCGCAGTACCGGGTCGCGGTCACATCGTGGGCGGCCTCGTCGTGGCCACAGGCTTCGCAGGCATCGGACTGGTCTGAACCAGACGATCGTTCGTGGAACTCGGTCGTCATGCTTATCGACCCTGACTCCGCCGACGAGCCGTCGGCGAGAAAATCGAACTCCTGGCGCGGCACGTCGGAGACATGCTGATCGACCAGGACAGACCCCAGTCTACCCGGCCACCACCGGTGCCGCGGCGGCGTAAGGTCGGTGATACTGAGGGTATTTCGCGTGCTGGTGGTCAAACCGGCGCCGTCCTCAGGTTTCCCACAAGTCGGCCGCTCGGCGGCCGGGGACGGGGGCACCGGCATGACGTCGGCCCCGAACACCAGCACCCAGTCCACCAGTTCGCTGCTCGAGCTCAAACCCGATGTGGTGGCCGGAGCACGCTCGACCGGATACGTGGACGGCGCCTGGCGCCCCGCGTCCCGCGATCTCGCCGCCGAGGTCCCCGCGCTGCTCGCGGAGCTGCCCGGTGAGCTCGGGACGGTCGAACGGATCAGTTACCACCTGGCCACCTGGGGCCTCACCGTGCGCGCGCTTCGGACACCGGGCGGTCTCGTTCACCTCGCCGGGTACCGCACTCAACATCCGGACACGGTGGACGTGGTCGGGAACAGTCATCGGGTCACCCTGCTGGTCGTGCCGCCCGAGACCGACGACACCACCGCGCGCCGAGTCATGGCGGCCGCGTCCGACCCGGACAACATCGCCCGGCCCGCCGACCTACTGGCAACCGAGCACTGACGCAGCACAGCCACAACCCGCGACGGGATTTGTCAGGGGGCGAGGGCGGCTCGGACCTCTGGAGACCAGGGCACCGCGCGTGGCGAGTCGGGCGCAGCCATGGCGATCACCATGTTCCCGGCAGCGGCCACCGCCGCGCCGCCGCGCACCTCGAACTCGTAGCGGATCGACTTCTCCCCGACCTTCGCTACCGCCAGCTCGATCTCGATGTCCTGGCCGAACCACAGCCGGTCGCGGTAGTCGACCTCGTAGTGCACCCGGGGGATCCGGCCGAACAGGTCGGACACACCGCGGCTGCGCAGCAGCTCCGCCTCGGCCGCTTCCACCCAGCGCAGCACCGCGCCGTGATGATGGTGCCCGGCCGCGTCGGTGTCGTGCCATTCGACCTTGCGGTGCACGATGATGCTGGTCACCGGGCATCCACTCGGCTGTCGACGACAGGGTTGCGCAGGGTGCCGATGCCCTCGATGGTCGCCTCGACGACGTCACCCGGCTTCAGGAACCGGGGCGGGTTCTGTGCCGCGCCGACCCCCTGCGGCGAACCGGTCGCGATGACGTCGCCCGGCTCGAGGGTCATGCCGGAGGTGATGTCCGCGATCAGCTGGGCGACCGGGAACAGCATGTGCTTGCTGTTGCCCTTCTGCATCACCTCACCGTTGACCTTGAGCCCCAGGTCCAGGGTCTGCGGATCGGGCAGCTCGTCCGCGGTACGGATCGCCGGGCCGAACGGCGCGTAGCTGTCCTGGCCCTTCGAGAAGAACCACTGCCCGGATCGCCGCTGGTCACGGGCGCTGATGTCGTTGACGATGCTGTAGCCGAACACGTGGTCCAGCGCGTCGTCGACACTCACCCGCCGCGCGGTACGACCGATCACGACCGCCAGCTCGCACTCCCAGTCGAGCTGGGAGGTCAGGTCACCGTCGTGCTGGATCGGCTCGTCCGGCCCGACCACGGCGGTGGCCGGCTTGGAGAACAGGACCGGACGCGTCGGCAGGTCCTTCGCGGTGTCCAGGGTGCGGCTGGATTCCTCGACATGCTCCACATAGTTCAGGCCGACACCGACAATTTTGCCGGGCCGCAACGGGGCGTGCAGCCGAACTGTGTCCAGCGGCAGGACCGGAGCATCGGCGAACCGGACAGCGATCTTCTCGAGCAGAGCCGCCCCGGCGACGACGACGTCGCTCAGCGTGCCGTAGCCCTCGCCGAGATCGACGACACCTCCGTCCCGCAAGATGCCCGGCCGAGCGGTCCGGTCGTCGGAGAAGGTCACAAGCAACATCGAGAGCTCCTTACGCAGGTCACATGCCGTGAGTGAGTTGGGTTGCCAGGGCAGCCCAACTCACTCACGGGTGGCGACGGGCTGGTGGCCGTTGTTGTCGGTGTAGGCCTCTTCGCGCCAGAAGCCGAGCGCACGCATCACCGGGAAGTCGTTGAACGAGAACAGGCAGGCGTCGTCGGAGCGGCTGGCGTTGGCGTGCTCGTGCCAGGCCCAGGACGGGACGCAGAAGATGTCGCCCTCGGACCAGTCGATGCGCTGACCCGCGACGATGGATGTGCCGCTGCCCTTGGCGGCCGTGTAGATCTTCGAGCCGACCTGCCGGTGCGCGAGCGTCGACTCACCCGCGCGGAGCAGCTGCATGTGCGCGCTCATCGTCGGCATGACGGATCCGCCGGTCAGCGGGTTGCTGTACTCCATGATGATGCCGTCGTACGGTGACCCGTCGGTGGCCTTCGCGGCATTCAGCAGCGCCTCGTAGGTGGGCTCCCACGGGTAGGCGAGCAGCGGCGAGTGGCTCTTGCCCCAGGTGTCGCCGAAGGGGCGCAGCTGACCGGCGCCGTAGGTCAGCAGCGAGGAGTTCACCACGCCGACCTGCTTCTGGTAGACGTCGGGGTGGACCTCGTAGAACGGCGCGTCCAGGGCGTTGACCAGCGGAATGTCGAGGCCGTCCTGCCAGATGACCGGCCCGTCGACACCTTCGATGCCCTCGTTGCCGTGTTCGTGCCAGGTCCAGTTCGGGGTGATCGCGAAGTCCCGGGGACCGACCTTGAGCTTCTGGCCGTCGACGATCGTCCACGCTCCGGTGCCTTCGAGGACGAACCGCAGCGCGGCGGCCTGGTGGCGGTGCGCGGTCATCGACTCGCCGGGCCCCATGACCTGCAGCCCGGTGTAGAGCAGCCCCACGGTCGCGGCGATGTCGCGGCGCTCCGGGTTGTACAGCGCCACAACCCTCCGGCCCGCGTCGTCTCCGCTGACCAGGTTCAGCGCTTCGAGCACGAGCGGGCGCAGCTCGGCGAAGCTCCACTTGACCGGCTTGGACTGCGGCTGCGGGTACCAGGGCTCGATCTTGTTGGCGATCGTCCACAGTGCGCCGGCCTCGAGCTTCGCCAGCTTCTCGTAGTACGCCTCGAGCTCGGCGGTGTCGGTGACCCGAGCCCGGCCGAGCATGTCGTCCCGGTTGGCCATGACCTCTCCTCACGCATATAGCGTCTTTCTGACGTTCGTAAACTGTACTACAGTAGCGGCCACGTGACGACGGAAACCGAAGGAGCATTTGATGCGGATCGCCGTGGTGGGTGGCGGACCCGGCGGGCTGTACTTCGCCGCGCTGGCCAAGCAGCTCGACCCGGGCCGTGAGGTCGTGGTCTGGGAGCGCAACGCGGCCGACGACACCTTCGGCTTCGGCGTGGTGTTCTCCGACGAGACGCTCGGCGGCATCGAGGCCGCGGACCCGGTTCTGTTCGCCGAGGTGGCCCGCAACTTCGCGCGCTGGTCGGACATCGACGTCGTGCACCGGGGCCAGACCGTCACCTCCGGTGGGCACGGCTTCGCCGCGATCAACCGCAAGGTCCTCCTGCAGCTGCTGCAACGCCGCTGCACCGAGGTCGGGGTCGACGTCCACTACTCGACGACGGCACCGGACATCGAGGTCCTGGAATCCGAGTTCGACCTGGTCGTGGCGGCGGACGGCGCCAACTCGGCCATCCGTGCCCGCTACGCCGACGACTTCCGGCCCTCGCTCGACGCCCGGGGTGCGCGCTACATGTGGCTGGGTACCGACAAGGTCTTCGACGCCTTCACGTTCCTGATCGCGGACACCGAGCACGGCCCGATGCAGGTGCACGCCTACCCGTTCAGTACCTCGCGCAGCACGTTCATCGTCGAGGTCAACGAGCAGACCTGGCGGGCCACGGGTCTCGACGCGGCCGAGGGCGCGAACCTGCCGCCCGGGGTCAGCGACCAGACCGGCATCGACCGGATCGCCGACATCTTCGCCGCCGACCTGGGCGGCGCGCGGCTCATCGCGAACAACTCGAAGTGGGTCCGGTTCACCGTGGTCCGCAACGAGACCTGGCACCGGAACAACGTCGTGCTGCTCGGCGACGCCGCGCACACCGCGCACTTCTCCATCGGCTCCGGCACGAAGCTGGCCATGGAGGACGCGCTGTCACTCGCCGCATGCCTGAACGAGAACCCGCAGGTCAGCGCCGCACTAGAGGCGTATCAGGCGGAGCGCGAGCCGGTCGTGGCCAGCACCCAGCGCGCCGCGCAGGCCAGCCTGGAGTGGTTCGAGGACATTGCGCACGTCGTCGGCCAGGACACGCAGCAGTTCGCGTTCAACCTGCTCACCCGCAGCCGCCGGGTCACCCACGACAACCTGCGGCTGCGGGATCGTGCGTACGTCGACGGCGTGAGCAGCTGGTTCGGCGAGCAGCACGGCAGTACCGCGCCGCCGCTGTTCCAGCCGTTCGCGCTCGGGAAGGCGCAGCTGCGCAACCGGATCGTCACCGCCCCGATCAGCACCGACACCGCGCGGGACGGCATCCCCGGCGACGAGGAAGCGCTGTGGCTGGCGAGTACGGCACTGGGTGGCTCGGGGTTGGTGCTGGCCGGCATGACCTCGGTGAGCGCCGACGGCCGCCCGTCCGAGGGCTGCGCCGGGCTGTACACCGAGAGCCAGACCGAGGCCTGGCGCGCGATCGTCGACCGGGTGCACCGGGTGTCGGACGCGCTGATCGGAGTGCAGCTCACCCATGCCGGTGCGAAATCCATCGGGAGTGAGCCGGACCCTCGGCTGGTGCGGCAGCGGTTCGCCGAGGCGGCGACACGCGCCGATGCGGCCGGCTTCGACGTACTGGAGCTGCAGGCAGGTCACGGCCACCTGCTGTCCGGTCTGCTGTCCCCGCTCACCAACCCCCACGGCGGTGACCTGCACGCCCGGCTGCGCTTCCCCCTCGACGTGCTCGACGCGGTCCGCGAGCAGTGGCCCGCCGACAAACCGATCCTGGTGCGCATCTCCGCCGTCGACTGGGCGCCCGGCGGTACGACGATCGCCGACGCCGTCCGTATCGCCGGTGAGCTGGCCGAACACGGCGCGGACGCGATCGACGTGTCCAGCGGCGAGGTGGTCGCGCACGAACGTCCCGCGTACGGGCGCAGCTTCCAGACCCCGTTCGCCGAACGCATCCGGCACGACACCGGCATCCCGACGATCGCGGTCGGCGGCATCTCCGGCCAGGACGACGCGACCTCGATCGTCCTCGCCGGGCGCGCGGACCTGGTGGCGATCGGCCGCGCCGCCCTGCACGACCCGGCCTGGGCACTGCACGCAGCGGCCGAGCTCGGCTACCGGGGCCCGGGCGCCGAATGGCCCGCCCACTACCGCGCGGGCGCCACCCCGCCCCCGGTCCGCAAGTCCGACCACGAGCGTCCCCGCCTGACGCTGCGCCGCACCCCCGACATCCACCGCCGCTGGCACCCCCACAACCCGTGAGTGGCGAGTGGTCCCCTGGGACCACTCGCCACTCACGGCCTCTGACCTGCGCTTTCGCTACTTCGAGGTGAGGACCGATGACCATGTTGGAGCTGCCCCGGTTCACCGCTGCCGCCGTGCAGGACAGCCCAGTGTTCCTCGACGCCTCGGCCACCGTCGACAAGGCCGTCCGGTTGATCGAAGAGGCCGCCGGCAACGGGGCATCGCTCGTGGCGTTCCCCGAAGTGTTCGTGCCGGGCTATCCGTACTGGAACTGGACGATGAACCCGGTACAGGGCTCACCGTGGTTCGAGAAGCTGTACCGGGCGGCGATCGACATCCCCGGCCCCGAGGTCGTCGAGCTGTGCGCCGCGGCCCGACGGCACAAGGTCACGGTGGTCATCGGGGTCAACGAACGCGGCAGGCACAGCTTCGGCGTCCTGTACAACACGGTGCTCACCATCTCCTCGAGCGGTGAGCTGCTCGGCCTGCACCGCAAGCTCGTCCCGACCTGGGCGGAGAAGCTCACCTGGACGAACGGCGACGGCAGCTCACTGCGCGTGCACGACACCGAGCTGGGCCGCATCGGGGCGCTGGCCTGCGGCGAGAACACCAACACCCTCGCCAGGTTCGCACTGCTGGCCCAGGGCGAGCAGGTACACGTCGCCAACTACATCGCGCTGCCCGTCGCCCCGGCCGACTACGACATGGCCGAGGCGATCTCCATCCGCACGGCGGCGCACGCGTTCGAGGGCAAGCTGTTCTCCGTCGTGTCCTGCTCGACGATCTCACCGGAGATGATCGAGGAGATCGCCTGCGACGACCAGGCCGTCCGTGACCAGCTGGAACGCAAACGCAACGCGCTGTCCGGCATCTTCGGTCCGGACGGACGTCCGGTGTCCGAGCCGCTGGTCGACACGGTCGGCATCGTGTACGGCGAGATCGACCTCGCACGCTGCATACAGCCGAAACAGATGCACGACATCATCGGCCACTACAACCGGTTCGACGTCTTCCAGCTGCACCTGAACGCGACCCCGCAGCAACCGTTGGTGGTCACCGGCAGACCCGAGGGACCCGAGGTTCCACACATCGAGCTGCCGGAGGCCTGACCGTGTCCCTCTCGCCGAGCGCCCACGTCGACACGTTCTGCCGGGACAACCTGCCGCCACCCGCACAGTGGCCGGAGCTGGTCTTCGACCTGCCCGAGCTGCACTACCCGGACCGGCTCAATGCGGCGACCAGGCTGCTGGACGACACGGTCGCCCGGTTCGGCGCCGACCGTCCCTGCCTGCTGTCCCCGACCGAGCACTGGACCTACGGCGAGCTTCTGACCAGGGCCAACCAGATCGCCGCGGTGCTGGTCGCCCAGGGTGTGGTGCCGGGCAACCGGGTCCTGCTGCGCGGACCGAACAACCCGTGGCTGGTCGCCTGCTGGTTCGGCGTACTGAAGGCAGGCGCGGTCGCGGTCACCACGATGCCGATGCTGCGCGCCCACGAGCTGGCCAAGATCGTCGAGAGCTGCGGCCCGACACTGGCACTCGTCGACGATCGCTTCACCGACGAGCTGGCCACCCTCGGCCTCCCGATGCTCACCTACCGCACCAACCTCGTGAGTGTTGAGTGTGGCTATAGCCATACTCAACACTCACGAGGTGAGCTGGGAGTCTTGGCGCGCGCGATGCCGGGGACGTTCGACGACATCGAGACCGCGGCCGACGACGTGGCACTGCTCGCCTTCACCTCGGGAACGACCGGACGCCCGAAGGCCACCATGCACTTCCACCGGGACCTGCTGGCGATCGCCGACACGTTCTCCCGGCACGTCCTGCGGCCCGAGAAGGACGACGTATTCGCCGGCAGCCCACCGCTGGCATTCACCTTCGGTCTCGGCGGCCTGCTGGTGTTCCCGATGCACGCCGGAGCCGCGACCTTGCTGCTGGAGAAGGCCAGCCCAATCGAGTTGATCGAGCGCGCGACCGAGCACGGCGTCACGGTGTTGTTCACCGCGCCGACCGCGTACCGGGCGATCCTCGCCTCCGGACACGCGACGAAGCTGCGCGGTCTGCGGCGTGCCGTGTCGGCCGGCGAGTCGCTGCCCGAGCCGGTCGCGCGGGAGTTCCACCAGGTCACCGGCCGATGGCTGATCGACGGGATCGGCGGGACCGAGATGCTGCACGTGTTCATCGCGGCCGCGGACGACGACGTCCGGCCCGGCGCGACCGGCAAGGTCGTCCCCGGCTATCGGGCCGCCGTGCTGGACGTCGACGGCCGCCCGGTGCCGGACGGCGTCCCCGGGCTGCTCGCGGTGCGCGGCCCGACCGGTTGCCGCTACCTGCACGACGCGAGGCAGGGCAGCTACGTGCGCGACGGCTGGAACCTCACCGGCGACACGTTCATCCGGGACGGCGACGGCTACTTCATCTACCAGGCACGCAGCGACGACATGATCGTCTCGTCCGGCTACAACATCGCCGGTCCCGAGGTCGAGGAGGTGCTGCTGCGCCATCCGGACGTCGTCGACTGCGCGGTGGTCGCCGCCCCCGACGAGGCGCGCGGCTCGATCGTGGCCGCGTACGTGGTGCTGCGCGCCGGTGCGGCGGCCGACTCCGCGACGGCCACCGAGCTGCAGACATTCGTCAAAGGGGTGGCCGCGCCGTACAAGTACCCGCGACGCGTGGAGTTCCTCGACGCGCTGCCGCGCAACGCGAGCGGCAAGCTCCAGCGCTATCTGCTCAGGGAACGCGCCGGGTCACAGGTGGCGCAGAGCGTGCTCGGCGGCGGGGCACGCAAGGCGCTCGCGTAGCGCGCCGAACAGTGCCTCGGCCTCGGCGCCGTTCCAGTCCGCCGGCAGCAGCTCCAGGGGCAGGCCAGGGTCGGCGTAGGGGAGCTGGCGCCACTCGGTCAGCATCTGCACGTAGTCGGCGAACGCCTTGGCCGGGTCGTTCGCGTCGCCGCTCCAGCGCTGCTGAACCGGCTGGTAGCGCTGCAGGAACGTGTCGTAGAGCTGCCGCAGCGACTCCAGATCCCACCAACGCGCAACGTTGCCTCTCGGATCGCCGGGCGCCACGTGCCTACCTTGGAACACCTCGGCGTACTCGGCGACACCCAGCCGCGCGAGCACCTCGTTCGCCTCGGCCTCCAGGTGCGCGGGCGCAACCCAGACCCCCGGCGCGACGGTGCCGAACCCGAGCCTGGTCAGCGCGGACCGCAGCTGGTGGCGTTTGTCCCGCTCCGACTCGGGCACCGAGAACACCACCAGCAGCCACCCGTCGGCGACGCTCGCCCTCCGTCGCCCGAAGATCCGCACGTCACCGTCGGCGAGGATCTCCTCCGCGACCGGGGACAGCGTGTAGCCCGCGGCACCGTCGACCTTGGTGGGCACGAGCAGCCCACGCCGCTTCAGCCGGGAGATCGACGACCGGACGGCCTGCCCGTCGACACCCAGATCGGCCATCAACCGCACCACGGACGCGATCGACAACCAGCCGTCCCGCTGCCGCGCGTACAGCCCGTACAGGCTCACGATCAGCTGCCGAGGCTGCAGCCCGCCGTATTCCGCATCCCCACCGACAGTCACCGCAACACGATAACCGCACGCCACCCACCGCTCCGCCATGGCACGAATGTGGCTTTAGGGACGTTGAACGTCCCTAAAGCCACATTCGTGCCGCTGGTGGGGTGGAATTGTCGGTCGATGATGCGAACATATGTTCGTGTCTGGTGAGGCGTCCTTGTTGCATGCTGACCTTGATTCCTTCTACGCGTCCGTCGAGCAGCGGGATGATCCTCGGCTTCAGGGGCGGCCGGTGATCGTCGGGGGCGGGGTGGTCCTCGCCGCCAGTTACGAGGCCAAGGCGTTCGGAGTACGGACCGCGATGGGTGGGCATGTTGCGCGGCGATTGTGCCCCGGGGCGATCGTGGTGCCGCCTCGCATGTCGGCGTACTCAGCGGCGAGCAAGGCCGTGTTCGAGGTGTTCGGCGACACGACACCACTGGTCGAGGGGCTGTCAATCGACGAGGCGTTTCTCGACGTCAGCGGGCTGCGGCGGATTTCCGGCACGCCGGTGGAGATCGCCGCGAACCTTCGGCGCGCGGTGGCCGAGCGGGTCGGGCTGCCCATCACGGTGGGGGTGGCGCGGACGAAGTTCCTGGCCAAGGTCGCCAGCCGGGTCGCCAAGCCCGACGGGTTGCTGCTCGTGGAGCCGGAGCGGGAGCTGCAGTTCCTGCATCCGCTCGGTGTCGAGCTGCTCTGGGGCGTCGGTGCGGTGACCACGGAGAAGCTGCACAACTGGGGGATCAGGACCGTCGGACAGGTCGCCGCGCTGGGCGAACCGGCGCTCGTCTCACTCCTGGGCAAGGGCGCCGGCCGGCACCTACACGCGCTGGCCCACAACGAGGACCCTCGGCGAGTCCAGGTGGGCCGTCGTCGCGGGTCGATCGGATCGCAGTGCGCGCTCGGCAGGCGGCGACGGTCCTCGGACGAGGTCGCGACGATCCTCGCTGGTCTCGTCGACCGGGTCACCCGCCGGATGCGTTCCGCCGGCCGGGTCGGGCGCACGGTCGTGCTGCGGTTCCGGTTCGACGACTACTCCCGGGTGACCAGGTCACACACACTGTCGCATCCGACCGCGAGCACCGAGCCGCTCCTCGCCGCCGCGCGAGCCCTGCTGTCCGCCGCGCGACCGCTCATCGACGAACGCGGCCTCACCCTGATCGGTGTGTCGGTGGGCAACCTGGATGACGAGTCGAGTGTCCAGCTCCTGCTCCCGTTCGACGCGGACGACCCGGCTCACGCCGGGGCACTCGACAGTGCGCTCGACACGGTTCGGAGCCGTTTCGGCTCGGCAGCCGTCACCCGCGGTGCGCTGATCGGCCACGATCAGGGGCTCCAGGTTCCTCTACTGCCTGACTAGCAACCGTCCACCGCTCACAGGCAGCCTGTGGACAACATGCAAGAGTCTGACCAGCACCTTTGCCTATCGCGGGGCAAACCAATCACAGGCTGTCCACAGCCGCAGAGCGCACTCACTCGCTAGAGCTACGCGTTGCTCCGTGTGTCGTTCGGGGTTGACCCAGGGTCATTCGGGCTTCGCGGCGCCCGCACCCGGGACAGACTCGGCGGCCGCCTGCTCCTCGACGGGCTCGTCCTCGGAGGACTTCGACTCGGCGGCCTCGGCGTCGGTCAGCCGGTCCCCGGCGGTCTTCTCCCCGGCCGCCTTCTCCCCAGCGGTCTTCTCCCCGGCGAGCTTCTCCCCGGGGACCTTCTCGGCAGCGGGCTTCTCTCCGGCGGCCTTCTCCCCGGCGGCCTTCTCCCCAGCAGGCTTCTCCCCGGCAGGCTTTTCGGTCAGCGTCGAGCGCGCCTCGGCGTCCTGCCACCACGGTTCGTCGCTGGTGAAGTCGAACAGCACGACCCGGCCGTCCCCTCCGGGCACCGCGCTGAACCAGCGGCGTGGTTCGCCGGGGAAGTGCGCGGCCTGGAACGCGTGCCGGCGCGCGATGTCCGCCGTCCCGCCTTCGCTCAGCCCCGGATGCTGCACCAGGACCCACAGCGCGCCCGACCCGGCCAGTGCACCGCGGCCGACCTCGCCGAAGAACTCACTGCGCAGCCGCCAGTGCCCCGGCGAACCGAGCAGCACGTCGAACTGGGTGAGCGACCCGGCGGCCGGCGCCGGCCAGAACGCGGTGGCCGCGCCGTCGTCCGACACCGGCTCTTCCCAGCCCTTGCTGGCCAAGCTGGTCGTCGGCACCACGATGGTCAGCGCCCGCCACCAGCCACCGTCGGTGTCCTCCGGCTCCGACCAGGTCGAGATCAGCCGGTCGTCGGCCGGTCCGAGCTGCTCCTTGACCCAGGACTGGGTGTACTCGAGCCGCCAGGTCCCGCGCCGCACGCTGAGCGTCATGATCCGCGCGCGGTCCCGCCCGAGGTGGAGCACGCCGTCGGAACGCCCGGCCTCGACGGTCCAGGTGTGCGATCGGGGTCCCTCCGGAGTACCGACCGCAAACCTGATCGGGCGACCCGGTTGGACGACCTGTGACGGCGGCTGCCCCGTGCTCTGCATAGTCGACAAGGTTGGCACAGTCGTGTGTCCGAACGGGTGAGGCGCACGGTCACCCGGGCGGAGTCACATCCTGGGTGCGTTCGCCGGTAGTCCGCGCAGCAGGGTGTTGAGCAGCAGCCAGAACCGGCGCTCTGCCTCCCGGATATCCCGGGGCGCCCCGGCACCGGCTCCCGGGGCGTGCGCGGCGAGCCAGCCGAGGACGCTGGTCCCGAACACGTCCCAGGTGTCCGTCGCTGCCTGCTGTTCGAGACCGGCCGCGACCAGGGTCGCGACGACCCGTGCCTGTAGCTGCTCGCGCGCGGACGAGCCCTGTCGGCGCGCGAAGATCCGGCCGGTGAAGCCGGGGACGGCCAGCAGCTGGTGGAACATGCCCCAGGCGAGCTCGGCCAGCCAGGCGCGCCAGTCACCGTCCACCGGCTCTTCGGACGGCATGATGCGTGCGACGAGCACGTCACCGATCAGGGTGATCAGTTCGTCGCGGTTGTCGACCCAGTAGTAGAGAGCCTGGGTGGAGACGTCGAGGCGTGCGGCCACGGCCGGCATCGTCAGCGCGTCGAGGTCGATCTCGAGCGCCGCCGCCACGATCTGCTCGCGGCTCAACCTCGGTGGCCGCCCCGGTCGCCGGGTCGGCCGCCACTCCGTGTGTGGCATCTCGTGACCTTAATGTCACTTGTTGCCTTGTCACGTATCGATCAATTTCTTAAACGTTTCAAAAAATACTGTTAACCTCAACCGAGTGACACTACATCGGGTGAGGGTGAGGCGTCATGTGTGGCATCGCCGGCTGGGTCGACTTCCGGCGCGATCTGCGAGCCGAGGGCCCGACGGTATCGGCCATGGCCACGACCATGGCCAGTCGAGGACCGGACGCTGACGGAGTCTGGCTCGACACGCACGTCGGGTTCGGCCACCGACGACTCTCCATCATCGACCTGACCGGCGGGCGTCAGCCGATGACCGCCGAGGACCGCGGCCGGGCCCTGGCGACCATCACCTACAGCGGGGAGATCTACAACTACCGCGAGCTGCGCGTGGAACTGGCCGGTCTCGGCCATCGGTTCCGCACCGACAGCGACACCGAGGTCCTGCTGCGCGGCTACCTGCAGTGGGGCGCCGACGTCGTCCACAAACTGAACGGCATGTTCGCGTTCGGCATCTGGGACAGCCGCACCGAGGAACTGCTGCTGATCAGGGACCGGCTCGGCATCAAGCCGCTGTACTACTACCCGACGGCCGACGGCCTGCTGTTCGGCTCGGAGCAGAAGGCGATCCTGGCGCACCCCGAGGTCTCCCCCGTCGTCGACCCGGACGGCCTGCGCGAGATGCTGGCCAGCGTCAAGAACCCCGAGCACGCGCTGTTCCGAGGTATGTACGAGCTGCGTCCCGGCCATCTGCTGCGGGCCAACCGGGGTTCGTCGCGCATCGAGCGCTACTGGTCGCTGCAGGCCGACGATCATCCCGACGACCTGGCGACCACGATCCACACCGTCCGGGACCTGCTCGCCGACATCGTGGATCGGCACCTGGTCGCGGACGTCCCGGTGTGCACCCTGCTGTCCGGCGGCCTCGACTCCAGCATCGTCACCGCACTGGCCGCCCGCTCGCTGGCCGCCTCCGGCACCGGCCCGATCCGGTCCTTCGCGGTCGACTTCGAGGGCGGTTTCACCGGCGGCGCCCAGACCGGCATGCACGGCTCGCCGGACGCCCCGTTCGCCGACGAGCTGGCCAGACACATCGGCGCCGACCACACCCGCCTACTGCTCAACTCGGCCGAGCTCGGCGAGGACTGGGTCCGGGCGCTGGTGCCGCACGCCCTGGACTCACCCGGCGGCGCCGCGTTCGGCGACGGCTTCGCCTCGCTGTACCTGCTGTTCCACGCCGTCCGCCAACGCTCGACGGTGGCGCTGTCCGGCGAGGCCGCCGACGAGCTGTTCGCCGGCTACCCCTGGTTCCACGCCCCGCAGCTGCGCGACGCGGACACGTTCCCGTGGATCGCCGCCCAGTTCGACCTGATGCCCGCGCTGTCCGGCCTGCTCGACCCCGGCCTGATCGCAGACCTGGACATCGACACCTACCGCGCGGACAGCTACGCCTCGGCGCTCGCCGAAGTTCCGACCCTGCCCGGGGAGAGCCCCCTGGAGCGACGCATCCGAGAGCTGACCTACCTGAACATCACCCGCTTCGTCCCGATCCTGCTCGACCGCAAGGACCGCATGAGCATGGCCACCGGCCTGGAGGTCCGCGTTCCGTTCTGCGACCACCGCCTCGTGGAGTACGCCTTCAACGTGCCGTGGGCGATGAAGTCCTTCGACGGCCGGGAGAAGAGCGTCCTGCGGGCCGCCACGCAGGACTTGCTTCCGTCGTCGATCGCCCAGCGGAAGAAGAGCTCGTACCCGACGACCAACGACGCCGGTTACGACTCAGCGTTGCGGGAGGAGTTCGTTCGCCGTTCTTCGGACTCACGCATCGCACCACTGCTGCGGTCCGACATTCAGCTGTCCGACGGATGGCCCACCCGCGGCGGTCTGGAGTTCCTCCTGCAACTGGACACCTGGCTGAAGACACACTCGCTCGTCTTCCCTTAGGAAAATTTGTTGTATTAACAATCTCTAAGCAGAGACAACAGCCAGTTAGCAGGCTCGCAGCCTGCGCCTTTCGGCTCGCTTTTTCGCTCGAACCCCGGATTTTGCTGCAAAACTGTCAGACCCCCCTGAGACCATAGGGTCATGACCGAAACCGCGCTCCACACCGACACCCCAAACGGGATGTCGACGTTGCACGCATGCGCAGGTCAAGAACTCATCGACCGACTGCAATACGAACGCCACCACATCCAACGCCGATCCCGCTACAACGAGCTGTACCTCATCTCCCGCCTCGACGCCGAAGGAGAGTTCGCCGAACGCGGAGTAGTCGCCAAAGCCGCCGTGGCCGACATTCTGCAGATCAAACCGGCCGAGGCATACAAGGTGACCCGGCTGGCCAGGAACGTGTTTCCCACCGTGACGCTGACCGGTGAAACCCTGGCACCGAAACTCCCATGTACCGCTGCCGCGTTGGCCGACTACACGATCGACCCCGCCCACGGCCTCGTCATCGACATCGTGTTGAACAGCCGCGCCGCCGGACGGTTAGACCCCAGTGCCTGGTCCAGCGTCGAGCAGACATTCTCCGAATGGGCACACACACTCTCCCCGCACCAGCTCGCGGTCGAAGCGCACTGGCTGATCAGCCACCTCGACCAAGACGGACCCGAACCCGGCGAAGACGGCTGCGACGAGCTGCTCAACGAACTGTGGCTCACCCCGAACCCCGACGGCGGCGGCTGGATCAGAGGCACCCTCGACGCCGGCTCCTTCGAAGAAATCAAACGGGCTGTCCTGGCCACACTGTTGCCGGAGGAAGACGAGCGCAAGACCCTGCCCGAGCGGCAAGCCGACGCACTCGCCGAAATCTGCTCCCACTCCCTCGACGAAGGCCGCCTGCCAGCTGAGGGTGGAGTGAGGCCACACGTCACGGTCATCATGACCGAACACGACCTACAGCAGAAAGCACGCGGCGCGCAGCTGGAGTTCGGCGGCAAAGCACCCGCCTCCTACCTGCGCGCCATGCTCTGCGACTGCGGCATCACCCCCGTTGTGCTCGGCGGCAAAAGCCTCCCCATCGACGTCGGATACGAGTCCCGCACCGCACCCACCGGCCTGCGCAAAGCACTCTCCGTGCGAGACCGAGGCTGCGCCCACCCCGGCTGCGCCCGGCCACCGCACTGGTGCCAGGTCCACCACGTCATCGAGTGGAGCGCCGGCGGCCCGACCGACCTCGACAACTGCATGCTGCTGTGCAAACAACACCACCGCATGATCCACACCAGCGGATGGACAGTCACAATCCGAGACGGATGGCCCGAATTCATCCCACCCAAATGGCTCGACCCCACCCAGACAGCGAGACGAAGACCCACGTACCGATGATCCGTACAGCCACGGTCACTGGCCCCACCGGGCGAGAATGAATTGCATGCGCAACAAAGCTATGCATGCGCACGTGACTGAGATAACGTTGAGCCAGAAACGCTCTGCGACTGGGATAAGAGTGGAACTTAGTTGTCTCCCGCAAGCGCCGGACCCGATGGAATATCTAGAGGGCTGCGCACCCTCCTGCTGTCTCCAATCATCATTGTACTCATCTCTTCAACCCGTTTACTGCTGATAGCAAACTACGACACCACGAGTGCCATGAGCATCGCCTCAACCGGCGGTGTCACCGGAACCTTGATCGGGACGATACTTCCCCTTCTACCACCCTACTTACCTGTACTTTTTGTCCTATCGGCACTATGGCGCAAGTGGGGACTGGCGCTCATCTCCGCGATAGCGACCGCGCTAATATCGCCTGCGTTCGCGACACTCCAGTCCGGACTACACGCCGCTGCGGACGAAGTAGTCGGTATCGCCAGACTGATCCAAGAAAAAGACTACGTTTCCATCGTGACCCAGTTTCCAGTTCCGTCCGCATGCGGGGTGCTGGGGATACTGCTCACACCTCTTTGGGCTCACTCAGCCGCGACAAAGCATGCCAATTTCTTCCTCTTTCGTTTCATGGTGCATCTGCCTTGGGGGCTCATCGTCGGCGCAGTTGCAGTAGCCTCAACCAGCTTCATTCAACACACATATCGCGTTCCGTTCGACTTCAGTCAAGCATCTGAGATGCTTCGCAGGCCGTGGGTCCCCGTGGAAGAGGTTCATTTACGGTCCAGCGGGTCACGTGTCGGCTACACGATCGGCACCAAGGACGGATGGTTCGTGATGCTGCTCGAACACGATCGATCGGTTGAGTACATCCTGTCGACCGATGTCGCTACTCGCAAAGTGTGCACGCCGCGAAGCTCCCAACCACAGTTGCCTCTGCTGCCGCTCCAAGGTGCGGTTCCGCACACTTCTCGAGCATGTACCGCCAACTCATAGATCCGCGCGGGTGAGCAGGCGGTTGACCGCGCGCCGGGCGCGGGCTCCCGCCCTACGGTCACGCGTCATCCGCAGCGCGTGGTTAGCCGCGAACATGACTCCGCCCAGTTCGAAGACCAGCTGGTCGACATCCGTGCCACCGGGCAGGTCACCGGCGTCCACGGCCAGCAGTGCCTGCCGCCGCAGGTCGTTCTGCCACACCGACGACAGAGCGGCGAGCACGTCGCGAACCGGGCCCTCACGATCGTCGAACTCCGGAGCCGTGGCCATGAAGAAGCAGCCGCCGGGGAACACGTCCCGCTCCAGGTACGAGATCCATGCTTCACACAGCGCGGCCAGGTGCGGCATGCCGGGTGTCGCATCTCGGGCACGGGAGACGACCTCGCGGGAGAACACCGCGGCGGCCTCGTCGATCACCGCGAGCTGCAGTGCCTCCTTGCTCCCGAACCGGCCGAGCACCCCGGACTTGCTCATCCCCAGATCCGAGGCGAGCCGACCGATCGTCAAACCTTCCAACCCCTCGACCGACGCGATGCGCATGCCCCGGGCGAGCAACGCGGCACGTGTCTCCCGGGCTTGCAGCACTGAACTCCGCGGACTCACCGCGCCACTATAAAACGAAGATAGAGTCCGAACGATCGGACGCTAAAATCCACGCGTGCTCTACCGAACAGCCAGGTTGCTCCTGGCCCCCGTCATCCGGCTGGTGCTCGCCCGAAGCGTCGAGGGCACGGGCAACGTTCCCCGGAGCGGTCGGGTGATCATCGCCAGCAACCACTGCTCGTTCATCGACAGCGTGATCATCGCGCTGCTGAGCCCGCGGCCGGTGCACTTCCTGGCCAAGGCCGAGTACTTCCGCGCACGCGGCGTCACCGGGCTGCTGATGCGCTGGGTTCTCGCCGCGGTCGGGTCGGTCCCGGTCGAACGCGGCACCCACCATGCCGCACGGGCAGCTCTGGATGCGGGGCACCGCATCCTCACCGAGGAGCGTGCGTTCGGCATCTACCCGGAGGGCAGCCGGTCCCGCGACGGTCGGCTGTATCGCGGGCGGACCGGCGTCGCGTGGCTGGCGTTGACCGCCGACGCGCCGGTGGTCCCGGTGGCGCTCAGTGGAACCGATCGGCTGCAGCCGATCGGCAGGCGGTTGCCCCGGTTCCATCGGGTCACGGTGCGGTTCGGTCCGCCGGTCGACCTCGGCGACGTTCCACCCGGCCTGCGCCCGGCGCCGCACCGCCGCGCGGTGACCGATCGGGTCATGCTGGCCATCGAAGAGCTCTCCGGCCAGGAACGCGCCCCCGGGTACAACCCGACGCGGGTCTAGCTCACGGGTCGCACAGGGTCTCGGTGTCCAGGTCCGGTGCCGGCACGTTGTCCTTACCGAAGCCGAACGGCTCCGCGATGCGCAGCCACTCGCCGGACCGGTGCAGCGCTGTCAGCTCGGTGTTCATCGCGTCAAGCAGATCGTCGTCGCCCCGGCGGAACGCGAAACCACCTGCGGGCACGATCGGCGTTCCGTTCACCGTCGGGAAGAACCCCGGCGTCACCTCCACCGGCACACCGGGGTTGATGGTCACGATCCTGGCCAGCGAGATGTTGGTGAGCGCCGCGCAGTCGACGCGGCCGCCCAGCACCGCGTCGAGCATCGCCTGCTGGTCGGCGAAACGGTGGATCAGGTTGTCCGGCACACCGCCTGCCCGGGCGTAACGGGCTTCCACCGCGCCGCCGAGCACCGCGATCCGGATGTTGCGACCACGGAGGTGCTCGAAGTCGGTCAGCCCCTTCGGGTTGCCCGAGGGGACCAGGAACGCGGTCGGCGCGGTGAAGTCGGGTGCCGAGAACGCCAGTGCCTCGCAGCGTTCCGCCGTGATGGACATACCGGCAGCGACCAGGTCGAACTGTCTGGCCAGGGTGAGACCGGCGATGAGCTCGCCGAAGTCGACGGTCACCGCCTGGATGCGGCGGACACCGAGCTTGGACAGCACCACCCTCGCCACCTCGACGGCTTCGCCGGTCGCCCTGCCGGTCGGATCGGTGTAGCCGTACGGCGCCTCGCCCGCGATGCCGACGGTGATGATGCCCGCCGCACGTGCCCTGGCCAGCGCGCTCTCGTCCTCGCCGTAGTAGCCGGGTGCCGAGCATCCCGCGACCCCGAAGGCCGCACCCAGCAGGGCTCCGCGTTTCAGCAGCTCGCGCCGGGAGATCATCGGTACTCCCACGCTCGGCGGCCGACCCCGAACGCCGCCGCCACCGCCGCGAGCAGCGCCAGCAGCGCCGGTCCGTCGGTGATGCCGGACAGTGCCGTCTCCGCGCGCCGGACGTCGATCGCCAGCGCGGTCTGCTCGATGCCGAGCGCGTCGGCGAGCGTGGCGTTGAGCCGGTCGAACGCCGGGCCGGAGCCCTGCGGATCGGCACCGATGGCCGAGTCCTTCGCGCCCTGGAGGTTTCCGCTGTCGACCAGTGCGCGCAGCTGACGGTGCGCGTTCTGCCAGTCGATCGCCGCGACCTCGACCGCGGCCAGCGCGGGCGCATCGTCCCCGGTCTTGGCGACGGCGGTGCTCAGCAGACCGTTCGGCCCGAGCAGCCGGGTCATCGCGGCGCGGTACTCCTGGTCGGAGCCGCCCTGGTCGATGAGCCCGAGCGTCTCGGATGCCCTGGCCTGCAGCGTCACCACCCGCGCGTTGTCCAGCGCGGCGGCGACCTCGTTGTGCTCCCGCGCCGAGGCCAGCCGGATGTCCGCGACGAGCGACGCGACGAGCCACCACAGCAGACCGATCGCCACCAGGGCAGCCGCCACCAGCAGGCCCGGGGACAGCACCCGGTTGGTCCGTCTGCGTTCGGCCCGCGCGACGTACCCGATGCCGAGCAACGTCCCGACCATCACCACGAGCACCCATACCGGGACCGCGCTCGCCGCCCGGTAGTTCGCGGCCAACGCCGCGGCCTGGGCATGCCGCAGCCGGTCGGCCGCCGGAAGGATCGTGGTCCGCAGCAGTGCGGACGCGCTGGCGAGCGCATGCGGACCGCCGGAGCCCCGCCCCGATTCCACCAGCGCCGTGTACCGGGGCAGCTGCGCGGCGATGCGCACGATCTCGGCGGCGTCCCGCCCGCCGGGCGGCAGCAGACCCGCTGCGTGCACCAGCCGCTGCGACGCCCTCGCGATGTGATCGTCGTAGCGGGCCCGCATCGCGGCCGAGCTGCCCGAGGTCGTGCTCGCCACCGTGCCGCTGGACGCCGTCGCGTCGGCTTCGTTGAGCGATCGGTAGAGCTGCGCGGTGTCGGTGTCCAGCGCCGCGAGACGGGCACCGCCCACTCCCACGGCGTCCTGCTTGGTCCACCCGACGAGAGTGCTGACCAACGCGGTCGCGAAGCAGGCGAGGACCAGCAGCACCGCGGTGCGCCACAGCCGGTTGGGCGTCTCATGGCTGGTGACGGCGGTACGCAGGCGAGCGGTCCGCAGCCTCACCGGCACCGTCGCTACCACGCCCACTCCTCTCACAGTGGTTCCTGAGTTCACAGTGGTTCCTGAGTCCCTCACCGTAGGCGCTAAGTTGCGGAAATCCGCTCGCATTGGCGAGTATTTCCGCGTCAGGTGGTGCGAACAGCACACGGGACGGGGTGAGGATGGCCGATCGGAGCGGCGCCGATCCACCGGGAACCGAGCTGGCCGGGCCAGCCGACTCCGGAACGGTCGCGGCGACCGCACGCGCCGACTCCGGCACCGTCGCGGGCGCACCGGTCGACGACGAGCGCACCGGGCTGGCCGGCGGCCAGGACTACAGCGGCCAGGACTACAGCGATTCGCACGACGGCGGTTCGGACGACGGTGGTTCGCGCGAAAAGGGTTCCGTCGGCGGGTCCGGGAGCAGCCGAACCGGCAGCCGTCCCTCGCGCCGAGGCACCCGCTCGACCAGCAGCGGATCCGGTCGCTCGCGGCTGGGCGGCGGCCTGGTCGACGTGCCGGCGATCCCCCGGCTCGACCCGAGCGCCGCGTTGCTCACCGATCCGACGGTCGCGGAGAACAAGCGTTTCTGCAGCCGCTGCGGCAAGGCCGTCGGACGACGACAGGGCGACACACCGGGCCCGGCCGAAGGCACCTGCCCGCACTGCGGCAGTGCGTACTCGTTCCGGCCGAAGCTGTCGCCGGGTGACCTTGTCGAGGGCCAGTACGACGTGCTGGGGTGCCTCGCGCACGGCGGCCTCGGCTGGATCTATCTGGCGCGTGACCGCAGGGTGCGCGGGCGTGCCGTGGTCCTCAAGGGCCTGCTGGACTCCGGTGACCGGCTGGCGATGAAGGCCGCGCTGGCCGAGCTGCGCTTCCTCGCCGAGGTCAACCATCCGAACATCGTCACGATCCACAATTTCGCTGAGCACCCCGACGAGGACGGCGAACCGGTCGGCTACATCGTCATGGAGTACGTCGGCGGGGTCTCGCTCAAGCAGCTGGTCGAGCAGCTGCAGCCGGAGGAGAAACAACGCGGCAGGCGGTCGGGCGACGACTGGCTGGATCCGCTGCCGGTGGCGCAGGCGATCGCGTACGTGGTGGAGATGCTGCCCGCGCTGGGCCACCTGCACGCCCAGGGGCTGGTGTACTGCGACTTCAAGCCGGACAACGTGATCCAGTACGACCGTCAGCTCAAGCTCATCGACCTCGGCGCGGTGATCCGCGCGGACGACATGGACAGCGCGGTGTACGGCACGCTCGGCTACCAGGCGCCCGAGGTCGGCACCGAGGGCCCGTCGGCGGCCTCGGATATCCACACCGTGGGGCGGACGCTCGCGGTACTCGCCCTCGGTCTGCCGCCGGCGATCAAGGGCAAGCCCACGCAGCTGCCGGAGCCGACCGAACACCCCGTCCTGGCCAGGCACGAATCGCTGCACCGGGTGTTGAGCAGGGCGACCGACCCGGATCCGCTGCGCCGGTTCGCGTCGACCGACGAGATGGCCGAGCAGCTCACCGGCGTGCTGCGCGAGGTGCTGGCCGTCGAGACGGGGCGGCCGAGGCCGGGTGTCTCGACGGTGTTCGGCCTGCCGCGTGGTGTGTTCGCCGCCGGGTTGTCCGCACCGCCCGACCCCGCCCGGGTGGCGACGGCGCTCGCGGTGCCCCAGGTCGACGTCAACGACCCGGCCGCCGGGCTGCTGGCCACCACGACGACCACCGAGCCGGACGAGGTCGCCCAGCTCATCGCGGCGGCCGAGAAGCCCAGTCTCGAGCTGCGGCTGCGACTGGTCCGCGCTCATCTGGAGGCGGGGCAGCCGGACCGGGCCGTCGATCGTCTCGACGCGTTGGCGAACGCGGACACCGCCGACTGGCGACTGGACTGGTACCGGGGCATCGCGGCGCTGCTCGCCGAGGACACCGGGACCGCGATACGCCGGTTCGACGTCGTGTACTGCACGCTGCCGGGCGAGGCGACACCGAAGCTGGCCCTCGCGGCGTCCGCGGAGGCCGCGGGTGTCGACGAGGTCGCTCAGCGCTACTACGCGGTACTGGCCCGCACCGACCCGAGCCTGGTGGACGCCGCGTTCGGACTGGCCAGGGTGGCACTGCGGGCCGGGCTGCACACCGAGGCGATCGCCGCGTTGGACGGTGTGCCGAACAGCTCCAGCGAGCACATCACCGCGCAGCTGGCCGCCGCGCGCATCCATCTGAGGGACAGCCAGGAGAGCCCAGCGGGGCCGGACGAGCTGTATCTCGCCGAGGCACGCGTGCGCGCGCTGCCGCTCGACCCGGCGACCGAACACGACATCAAGGCGGACGTGCTGGCGTCGGCGATCCGCCTGGTCCGCGACGGCCGTTCCGCGCCGGACAGCCGAGGAGCACTCTGGGACTGCGCGTGGCGCGAGCGCGACCTGCGGTTCGGTCTGGAACGCTGTCTGCGTGCCTCGGCACGGCTGACCGACGATCGATCGACGCGGATCGCCCTGGTCGACCGGGCGAACGCGGCACGTCCCCGAACCTGGTGGTAGCGAATGTGCAGTGACAAGCGTGCCGGATCGACGGGCCTGACCGGCGATCACGCCGAGTTCGACCTCGGTGTGATCGCCGGGGTCACCGATCGGGGGCACCTGCACGCGCACAACGAGGACGCGATCGCGCTGGGCACCCGCGACAGGGTCTCGGCCGCCGTGGTGTGTGACGGCGTGTCCAGCACCCGTAACCCCGAGCGCGCCTCGCTCGCCGCGACGGACGCAGCACTCGGCGTCCTGCTCGCCGCGACCGAAACGGCCCCGGAGCAGCGGGTGCGGGACGCGATCGCGGCCGCCACCGATGCGGTGCACGCACTGGCACCGCCGGGCAGCAACGACGACCCGTCCTGCACGATCGTCGCCGCGCTGGTCTCCGAGACCGAGTCCGGGCGTCCGACGATCGCGGTGGCCTGGATCGGGGACAGCCGCGCGTACTGGCTGGCCGGCCCGGACGCGGCGGAGCCCGCGCGGCGGCTGACCGAGGACCATTCGTGGGCGTCGGAGGTCGTGGCGGCTGGCCTACTCGACGAGGAGGCCGCGCAGGCCCATCCCCGGGCGCACATCATCACGAGGTGGCTGGGACCGCGCGACGACCACAAGCCCGGTGTGACGATCCTGTCCCCGGCCGGCCCCGGTGCACTGCTGCTGTGCAGCGACGGCCTGTGGAACTACTACCCGGAGGCCACCGATCTCGCCGACCTCGCCAGCCCGGTGCTCGGCGCGGAACCGGGCTCCCCAGAGGCGAACGCCGCACCGAACACCGCGGCGCTGCGTACCGCCAGCGCCATGACGACGCTGGCTCTCGACGCGGGCGGACGGGACAACATCACGGTCGCGGTGCTGCCGGTTCCGTAGTTCCACGGATGTTCGCGGCGGCGCCTGCCGCGAGAGTCAAGGGCATGACGAACACGCCCGCTCTGAGCGCCGCCGATCTCACCGCGGCCACCCCCGTCGACCGGGACCGGTACGCCGACCTGCTGCGGCTGTTCTCCATCGGCATGGTCGCGCTGGGGCACTGGGTGGTCGCGCTGATCACCGTCCACGGCTCCGGCGACACGATCACCTCGATGCCACTGATGCTGACCACCTGGGTGTGGCAGGTGATGGCGCTGTTCTTCTTCGTCGGTGGGTTCGCCCACGCTCGCGCGCTGCGGCACCGGCCGCCGCTGGGCGAGTTCATCCGGGCGCGCATGACGCGTCTGCTGCCGCCGGCGATGGTGATGCTCGCGGTCTGGGGTGTGCTCGCCGCGGCACTCACCGCGTCCGGGCTGACCGGCGGTGACCTGGCCACCGGTCTGCACAAGATCACCGTGCCGCTGTGGTTCCTCGGGGTGTACCTGATGATCGTGCTGGCCGCGCCGAGCATGATGCGGCTGCACCTGCGGTTCGGGCTCTGGCGGGTGGTCGGGGCGCTGGCGGGCGGGACGGCACTGGTCGACGTGGTCGCGGCGGCGCTCCCACCGGTCGGATACCTGAACCTGCTGTTCGTGTGGCTGGCCGTGCACCAGCTGGGTTACGGATACGCGGACGGGACGTTGGCGCGTGGTGGTCGTCGGCTGGCGGCGGCGCTCGCCGCCGGCGGGCTCGGCGCGACGGTCCTGCTGGTGTTCGGACCGCGCCTGTTCGGTACGTCGTGGTACCCGGTGCTGATGGTCGGGCTGCCCGGCAACGAGGTATCGAACGCGACCCCGCCCACCTGTGCCCTGCTCGCGCAGAGCCTGTTCCTGGTCGGCACCGCACTGCTGCTGCGTCGCGCCGGCACAGCGCTGGTGAGCAGGCCGAAGGTGTGGTTCGCCGTGGCATCCGGCAACACGGTCATCATGACGATCTTCTGCTGGCACCTGAGCGCCTGCTACCTGGTGGAGGCCACACTGCTGGCGACCGGCGGCACGCTGCCCACCTCACTGTGGCTGGCGGTGCCCGGCTACGCGATCGCCTGCTCGCTGGTGTGTGCCGTGCTCGTGCTGGGATTCCGCCGGTTCGAGCGTTCCGCACCGGCCACCCGGCTGGATGCCGGTCGCGGGGTGGCGGGTGTGCTGGCGGCCGCGGTCGGCCTGTACCTGATCTCCGCGACCGGCCTCGACGGTCTCCCCGGCTGGCCCGCCGCAACGGCGCTGGCACTGGTCGCCCTCGGGGTGTTCCTCCTGCGTGGACGCCGCGAGCCGGCCCGGTGACTTGCCCCGGGTGTCGCCGACGGCCGGGGCCGTCGCCGACGCTGGTGTTTGGTAGAGTCCGCGTTGTTCTCTACTAAGGACTGGCCCGGTCCTATCTACCGGAAGAGCTGAGCCGATGCCGACCGACACCAGTCCCGGCGTCGTGGATCACCGCAAGGGACCACGCCGCCGGGGCGACACGCTCAACTCGGCGATCTTCGAGGCGACTCTCGACGAGCTGTGCGAGGTCGGGTACCGGGAACTCACCATGCAGGGCATCGCCCGGCGGGCCAAGGCCAGCCGGGGCTCGCTGTACCGACGCTGGTCCAGCCACGCCGAGCTGGTCGTCGACGCACTCACCGACGGGCGGCCCGAACCGGTCCACCCGGACACCGGCAGCGTCCGAGACGACATCCTCGATTACCTGTCCGACGCCGCCGACAAGCTCAACGGGCCGTTCGGTGAGGCGATCCGCGGTCTGATGGCCGAGATGATGCGTGACGAAGAACTGATGGCGATCGTCCGCACCAGATTCTTCGAACCGTCCACGGAGTACATGCTGGAGGCGCTACGTCGCGGGGTCATCCGAGGCGAGGTGCGCCCCACCGCGCTGACACCGCTCGTCGCCGGAACCGGCCCGCACCTGCTCCGCATGAACTTCATGATTCACGGGACCGCCGACCAAGAGTTCATCACCCAGGTCGTGGACGACATACTCATGCCGCTGATCAGCGGCCCGCAACACTGATCGACCCAGAAACGCGGGAAACCCCGTTCCCACCCTCACTCGACGAGATCGACACATGGTGGTGCGCCGTGCGCGGTAGTGCGCTGACTTGTGCACTGTGCTGGGCCTGCGCTGTAACTCGGGGAATCGAACCCCGGTGCTGCCCGCCGCACACCAGTCGTGCCGGATTTGACCCGCCGGCTGTCGGGTTGTGTGCCCGCTTCTCGTCCAGCTACCTGCTCCCGCGCTTCTAGTGTCCCGAGTCGGAAGTTCGCGCACTGATTCCGGCGCCCAGATGCCGCCTGGCGGCGGCGCCGTCGTTGCAAGTACCCCGGTACGAGCTGCCTCCGGCGCCTTGCCAGACGACATCTGGATCACCGGACTCAGCACACGAACTTGCGACTCAGGACACTAGTCCAGTAGCTCGACACTCCAGTTGGCCTGCTGAATCCGGGCGTCGAGCTCACGAATCTCCCTCGCCACGCCGTCCGCCCTGGCGCGAAGCTCACCGACCGGCAGCGCGGACAGCTGACGAAGCTCGGACCGCAGCTGGCGGTACCCGCCGTGCCCGGCGGCGGCGTCGGCCGCCGAGACCAGCAGCGCGTGCCTCATCCGGAGTACGTCGCGCCGCGCCAGTGCGTCCGTCATGGTGCCATCGGAACCGAGATCGGTGGCCGAGTTCGTTCGGTTGACCCTGCGGATGAGGGATTCCAGCTCATCGAGCGTGGCGTCGGCCTCAGCCAGCAGCGCGACCGCGTCCTCGGCAGGCTCGGCACCCTCCTGGTAGGTCGCGCTTCCGGTGACCCTGGAACGCAGCTGGTCGATCCGACGTCGTGAGTCGGCCCGTAGTGCGAGCGCCTCGGCGAGTTTCATCGTGGCGCACCCCCTTGTCGTCGTCGCGCCGATCATGCCTCGATGGCAGGGGCGCGAGCGACCGGGTTTCTAGCGGGGCGCGGAGTTCGGGGTCACGGGGGCGCTCACCGTCGGCTTCACGCTGGGCCCCGGTGGCACGAGGTTGACGGTCGTGCGGGTGGCCGGGCTCGACGTGGACTCGGCCGGTGCCTTGACGTCGGTCGAGGTCTCGTTGCAGCCGGTCAGGCACGCGCACAGCAGCACGCCGGCCATGACCGCATGGCTTCTACCGATGTTCATGACCCTGCATGGTGCGCCGTCCGGGCCGATCATGCAGCGCCGGACATGAGTGTGCCCGGTGACCACCCCCCTGGTCACCGGGCACGAGAACCTCAGCAGAGGTTGTGGATCAGAGGCCGCCGAGCAGGCCGCCCGAGGAGGAGCTGCTGTCGCCGCTGTCCTCGTGGTCGCTGTCGTTGCTGTCGCTGTCGTTGCTGTCCGAGTCGTTGCTGTCGGAGTCGGCGCTGTCGCTGTCCGAGTCACTGTCCGAGTCGGCGCTCGACGAGTCGTCCGAGTCGCTGTCCGAGTCGGCGCTGGAGCTGTCCGAGTCGGTGTCAGCGGCCTTGTGGGCGCCGGGCTTGGCCGAGCTGTGGCCGGCGGCGCTGGTGGTGTCGGCGTACGCGTAGCCGGCGACACCCAGCGTGGCGAGCGCGGCGGCGGAAACTGCGATGATGACCTTCTTGAGCACGGGTACTTCCCCTTCGATTGGTGCTTCTTCGCCGCCCCCCGAGGCGGCCTGCTTCGTTACCTCAACGAGATGGAAGCGGGAAGCGTGACGACTGAACACGAACGTGTGCAGATATAACCGCGGATTTCTCAGTGTCCACAGGCCGGGACGCAAATCCGTACTCAGGGAAACCGCGTTCCTCGATACGCTCCGCCGATGCGAGTGCTCTGTGCCGCGCTGCCCAGCCCCGGCCACGCATACCCGCTGCTCCCGCTCGCGGTCGCAGCCGTTCATGCAGGTCACAAGGTCAACTTCGTCACGGACGAGTCCTTCCTGTCGACCGTGCGCGGCGCCGGACTGACCGCAACTCCCGCCGGGATGAGCATTCCGGCGGCCTTCGAAGCGGCAAGGCGCGGCGGGGTGTGGCGCCCGGGAACGCTCTCCCGGGAAGAACTGGCGCAGGTTGTCGGGACTGTGTTTGGCGACACACTCGTCCGGGCGATCGTCGCTGACCTCGTTCCGCTGCTGGAAACCGACCGGCCGGATCTGGTGATCTACGGGATGGGCGCGACCGGAGCCGCGATGGCCGCGCAGCTGGCCGAGGTCCCCGCTGTGTGCCACACCTTCGGCCGCTACAGCACCGACCCACCGTTCGACTCGATCTACCGGACCCTCACCGCGACCGCCGCGCAGCTGGGCGTCCGGAACGCGGAGCTGCCCTCGTTCGGCGACCCGGTGATCGACATCTGTCCGGACTCGGCACAGAACGCCGGGTTCGTCACTGCCGTGCGCCGGACCGCGCTGCGTCCCGTCGGCTGGAGCCCACCCGGTTCGAGCCTGCCGGACGGGGTGGCGACGTCCGACCGGGGCAGACCGCTCGTCTACCTGACCCTGGGTACCGCGATGGGCACCGTCGAGGTGTTGCGTGAGGCGATCGCCGGACTCGCGCCGCTGGACGTCGACGTGCTGGTCGCGACCGGGCCCTCGATCACCGCCGACGACCTGGGCGTCGTTCCCGGCAACGTCCGGGTCGAACAGTGGGTTGCGCAGTCCCGACTGCTGGAACACGTGGACCTGGTGGTGCATCACGGTGGGAGCGGCACGACGCTCGGCGCGTTCGGCGCCGGTGTGCCGCAGCTGATGCTTCCGCAGGGCGCGGACCAGTTCAGCAACACCGAGCTGGTCGCCGCGCTCGGGGTCGGGGCCGGGCTCCTGGACGAGCACGCGCACGCCTCGGCGATCAGCACGCTGGCCCGGCATCTGCTCGCCGATCCCGCCGTTGCGGCGGCCGCCGGCCGGCTCGCCGCCGAGGTCGCCAGGATGGCGTCACCCGCTGAGGTGGCCGCGCTGCTTCCGACGTTCATCTGAGGCCGGAGCGTTATGCCGAACAGGTGCCTCAGTACACCCGAACAGTTCTAACATGCAAGTACTGAAGGCATGCACGAACCGTTAGGCGAGACCGCTCATGACCAACCCCCGCACCGACACCCGCACCGACACCGACACCGACACCGATTACGCCCACCTCGGACGCTGGGTCAGCCAGGTTCCCCGCAACTGCGCCCACCCCACGACCCCGCACCCGCTCATCGAACGTCGGATGACCAGCGGGTGGGCCGAGTGCAGCTGCGGCGGCCACCGGACGGTGCGCTGCCTGTACTACGACGACGACCACTTCTGCGGCGCCGTGCACTACCTGCCCGCGCTCACCGCGGCGTGTTCGCTGGCCGGCATTCCGACTCAGCGCCAGGCGCTGACCGGCTGATTCGCCACTGGTCGTTTCGCTTGCGGCGAACCGGGCAAGCCCTGAGCGAACGACGCCTCATCTGCAGGTCAGAGCCCCATAACGTCGGTATCGACCAGCACCGGCGAGCAGAGGCAGGCAGCGATGAGAGTTCCCACCATGACCGCTACGGGCGGCGGCCAGTACCAGTCGGAGTCGGTCTACGACCAGCTGCTGCGCGACCGCATCGTGTTCCTCGGCTCCGAGGTGAACGAGGAGGTGGCCAACCGGATCACCGCGCAGCTGTTGCTGCTGGCGGCCGACTCGCCGTCGAAGGACATCACGCTCTACATCAACTCACCCGGCGGCTCGGTGCCCGCCGGAATGGCCATCTACGACACGATGCAGCTGATCAAGCCGGACGTCTCGACGTGGGGCATGGGGTTCGTGGCGTCGATGGGTCAGTTCCTGCTGTCCTCGGGCGCGCCCGGTAAGCGCTATCTGCTGCCGAACACCCGGATCGTGATGCACCAGCCGTCCGCCGGAATCCGGGGCGCGGCGACCGACATCGCCATCCCGGCCGAGGTGTTCGGCAAGATGAAGCGCAGGATCGCCGAGATCACCTCGAGCCAAACCGGCCAGACGGTCGAGCAGATCACGACCGATGCCGACCGCGACCGTTGGTTCGACGCGGACGAGGCCCTGGCCTACGGCTTCGTGGACCACATCGTCGGCGCCGCATAGCCCAGGAGCGCACCTCGCAGAGCTTCGTGTCGCGTCGCAGATGCTGCAGTGTCTGCGACGCGACATGAACATCTGCGAACTCGCCGGGGTCAGGCCACCGGCGCCTGGTCCCGGCGGTTGAGGCCGATGCTGTCGCGGATCAGGCGGTCGCGCAGCGGGACCGGGAGGCGAGCCAGCACGGGGAGCAGGAAGCGAGCCTCCCGGCCCACCCGGTAGCGAGCCTTCGGGCGCCGGGCGGTCAGTGCGTGGACCACCGCGTCCACCGCGAGGCCGACCGGCGCCGGCTTCTGTCTCGACATCGCCTCCATCGCGCGCGCCAGGTCCGGGGCGTACAGGGCGTGTTCGGTCGGCGAGCCGGTGAAACCGTCCCGCTGGATCACCCCAGCCGACTTGACGAACAGCTGCGTGCTCAGCGCCCCGGGCTCGACATAGCTAACCGTGACACCGTGCGGGGCGACCTCCATCCGCAGGGCGTCATTCGCCGAGTCCAGCGCTGCCTTCGACGCGGACAGCGCACCGAGCATCGGCAGGGTGACGCTCCCGGCCGCGCCACCGATGTTGACGATCCGTCCTCCGGCGCACCGCAGCAGCGGCAGGAAGGCCTGGGCGACGGCGATCTGGCCGATCACGTTGACCTCGAACTGCTGACGCAGCCGCGCCACCGGGATCAGCTCGAGCGGGCCGTCGACACTCAGCCCGGCATTGTTGACCAGCGCGGTGAGCCCGTCCTCGCCGACGGCGGACTCGATGATGCGCCGCGCGGAGTCGACCGACGCGAGGTCGGTGATATCCAGCTCGACCGGCACACCGGTCAGGCCCGCCGCGCAACTTCCCGGGCGAATACCGGCGTAGACCCGCCAGCCCAGATCCGTGAGCCGCGAGACCAGCTCACGCCCCACTCCACCGGCAGCGCCGGTGACCAGCACGGTTCCCGATTCGTTCCGCATGACGCTCTCCCCGGTGACCCATATCGAGACTATTAGTCTCGTCAAGCGTTGCCGAGAACCAAAGTCTTGTCAACTAGGCTGTCGGACATGAACGCCGAACCCGCGGGCGTGCGCAGGCCGCACACCGGTCGCCGCCGCAACGAGGCGGCGCGCCGCTCGATCCTCGACGCGGCGGCTGAGCTGCTCGCCGATCCAGCCGTTACGACGATCACGATCGACGAGATCGCCAAGGCGGCCGGTGTGGGCAGGCAGACGATCTACCGCTGGTGGCCGTCGAAGGGGGCGGTGCTGTTCGAGGCGATGGTGGAGCGCGCCGAACAGATGGCGCCGGTCCGCGCATCGGGAAGCCGGCTGGAGGAGATCGAGGGGTTCCTCGCCGCGACGTTCGCGAGTGCGGGTGAGGCGCGCGCGGCTTCGGTACTGCGCGCGGGCGTCGCCGAGGCGCTGCGTGATCCGGAGGCGACGTCGGTGATGAAGGAGTTCACCGCGCACCGGCGGGCGATCCTGGTTCGGCTGCTGACCGACGCGAGGGATGCGGGCGAGCTGCCGGAGCACTGCGCCGTCGACCTGATCGCGGACCAGGCGTACGGCCTGCTGTGGTACCGAATCCTGATCCGGGACGCGCCTCTGTCCGCCGAGATCGGACGTGAGCTGGCCAACGCGCTGATCAGCCAGGCGAAGATGAGCTGAGAGACGTTCTGGCGCGCTCGGCAGGATTCGAACCTGCAACCTCTTGATCCGTAGTCAAGTGCTCTATCCGTTGAGCTACGAGCGCATGTTCATTTATAAGCCAGCACTTGCTGGATGTAGCGCGGAGGCTCCGGGATTTGAACCCGGGATGGGGGGTGACCCCAAACCGCATTAGCAGTGCGGCGCCATAGACCAGACTAGGCGAAGCCTCCCGAAGCCGTTCGGCCTCCGTGGGGACTAGGTTACACAGCCCCTCAGCTCGGCTTCAAAGCGGTATCCCCTAGTGGTGAACGCCCAGCTCAGCCCTGCTCACTCCCACCTTTCCGGGAGTAGGCCGATCCGGCGGGCCGCACGCTCGATCCGGAACAGCTCAGCCACCGGGGGTGCGGTCATGATCGTTCTCGCTGCCAAGGCCCAGACCGACGCCGCCGGAGGTCTGCTGACCTACGCGCTGCTGTTCGGCATCGGCTACGTGATCCTGTCGTTCTTCTTCCGCCGCATCGGCGGAAAGGGGGGCGGCTCGGACAAGGCCAGCGTCGGAGCCTGGTGGCTGCTCGCCGCTCTCTGCGTCGGAGTCCTGATGACCACCAGGTGATGTCGCGAGATTTGCCGCAACAAACGGCCATCCGGCGCCGCCAATCCCGCCACGGGATCTCCGTTCGATACAGACTAGGTCGGTCGCGGCACATGTGGCGACGCTCACAGGCGAACGGGGCGATCGGTGACGTTGGCGGATTTGGGCCATGACCTGGCCACGAACTGGCTCACCTACATCTCGATGCCGATCCTGGCGTCCGCGATCGGCTACTTCACGAAGCTGGTCGCCATCGAGATGATGTTCAAGCCGATCGAGTTCGCCGGCAAGCCGCCACTGCTCGGCTGGCAGGGGATCATCCCGCGCAACGCCGGCCGGATGGCCACGATCGCGATGGATCTGCTGCTCGGCAGGCTCATCGACCCCAAGGAGATCCTCGGCCGGATGGACTCCGACCGGCTCGTGCGGGAGCTGCGCGAGCCGCTCAACGTGGCGATCAACCGCATCGGGTCCGACCTGATGACCGAGTACTACCCGGACATCTGGGAGATGCTGCCGAACCCGGTACAGCGGGTGGTGCTGGCCCAGATTCGGGCCCAGACACCGAAGGTCGTCTCGGAGATCATGGAGGACTTCCGGCGGGACATGGACTCCTACCTTGATGTCCGCGACATGGCGATCACCAACCTGACCACCGACAAGGCCGTGCTCAACCGGCTGGTCCGTGAGGTGTCCCGCCCGGAGATGCGGTTCATCGCGCGCAGCGGGCTGTACTTCGGGCTCGGCATCGGCGTGCTGCAGGCGATCACTTGGGCACTCACCCACCAGCCGCTGATCATGCCGATCTTCGGCGCGCTGGTGGGCCTGAGCACCGACTGGATCGCCCTGAAGATGATCTTCTATCCGCGTGAGCCCCGGAGCTTCTGCGGCGTCCGCTGGCAGGGCATGTTCCAGAAGCGCCGCAAGGAGGTCGCCGCTGACTACGGCAAGCTCATCGCCGAGGACGTGCTCACCGTGTCGAAGATCATGGAGGCGCTGCTGACCGGCCCGAAATCCGACCGGCTGCTCACCATGGTGCAGCGCAACGTGGGTGACGTACTGGACCGGCAGGTCGGGCTGGCCAAGCCATGGGTGGTGCTGACCGTCGGCTCCGACCGGTTCCGCAAGCTCAAGCGGGACGTGGCGGCCCGCGCGGTCGAGGCGGCCGCCGAGACGATGAAGCCCGCGATGGACTACGCCACCGACGCACTCGCGGTGGAACGCACGATCGTCGATGCCATGCTGGAGCTGACCCCGCTGGAGTTCGAGAAGGTGCTGCGCCCGGCGTTCCAGCAGGACGAGTGGAAGCTCATCCTGGTCGGCGGCATCCTCGGTGGCATCGTCGGTGAGCTCCAGGTGCACCTGGTGCTCGCGTTGACGTCATAGTCTCGGTGGAGCAGACGCGGCCGACAAGGAGCACCGAGTGCGATTCAACCCGTTGACGGTTCAGGTGGCCGACTCGCCGATCGGTCTGGCACAGGGCCTGACCGCGCACCGGGCCAAGCGGCGTGACCTGCTGGACCTCGCACAGGCCGCGCCGCCGTACCCGCCGGCACCCGAGGTCGTCGAGCACGTCATGGCGACCGCTCGGGACCCGCGCGGCGGTGAGTACGTGGTGGACGTCGCGGGGTTGCCCCGGCTGCGCGAGGTGTTCGCCGCCGAGCTGTCCACCGACTACCGAGGCCACGTCGGCGCCGAGCACGTGTTCGTGACCGCCGGCTGCAACCAGGCCTTCTGCCTGGTCATGTCGGCGCTCGCGGCGCAGGGCGACCAGGTGCTCCTGACGCTGCCCTACTACTTCAACCACGACATGTGGCTGCGAATGACCGGCATCGAGCCGGTCTACTTGGAGCCGGGGCCCGACCAGATCCCCACCCCCGAAGCGGCCGAGGCGCTGATCACCCCTCGGACCAGGGCGCTCGTCGTGGTCACGCCGGGCAACCCGAGCGGCGCGGTCGTCCCGCCGGACCGGATCGCCGCGCTCGCCGAGGTCGCGGCCAGGCACGGCATCGCGCTGATCCTGGACGAGACGTACCGCTCGTTCCGGGACACCGACGAGCCGGCACACGCGCTGTTCGCCGACCCCGGGTGGACCGACACCGTCATCAGCCTGCACAGCTTCTCGAAGGACCTGGCCATCCCCGGCTACCGGGTGGGCGCCGTGGTCGCGTCACCGGAGCTTGGCCGCCAGCTGGCCAAACTGCTCGACTGCGTCGCCATCTGCGCTCCCCGCATCGGCCAGGAGGCCGCGTGGGCCGGGCTGACCAGGGCCACCACGTGGCGGCGGGAGCGGGCCGAGGACATCGCCGACCGGCGGCGGCGCTTCAGCGCACTGATGGCCGAGAAGCCGGGCGGGTTCGAGCTGCTGTCCGTCGGCGGCATGTTCGGCTGGCTGCGACACCCGTTCGTCGGGCCGTCCACCGAGGACGTCGTGCGTGAGCTGGTGATCTCCTACGACACGCTGGTCATCCCCGGCACCGCGTTCCTGCCTGATGACCAGGGGACGTTCCGGATCAGCCTCAGCAACATCGACGTGACGGGGCTCACCGACTTCGCGCGCAGACTCACCGCGCTGGGGGAAGAGAGAGCGCGCTCGGCAGGATTCGAACCTGCAACCTCTTGATCCGTAGTCAAGTGCTCTATCCGTTGAGCTACGAGCGCAGTACCACCAGATTAGACGACCCCGTTCAGCTCGCTGACACGAGGGCGATGAACGGGTCCAGCGCGGCCGGGTTCGCCAGCGCTCCCCTGCTGACCGCTTTCTCGACCGCGAAACCGGACAGGATCTTCTTGACCGGCACCTCGCACTTCTTGCCGTTGAGCGTCCTGGGCACCTCGTCGATGAGGATGAACCGGTCCGGCACGTGCCGGGGTGACAGCTCCTTGCGCAGCGCGGACCGCAAGGACGGCTCGATGGCCGACAGCTCGGCGCCGGGCGCGAGCACCAGGAAACACAGCAGCTCACCGCCGTCGGAGGCGAGCTGGGTGGTGTCGATCACCAGCGAGTCGGCGACCTCGTCGAAGCCCTCGACGACCGCGTAGAAGTCGGCGGTGCCCATCCGGACGCCACCCCGGTTGAGCGTCGAGTCGCTGCGCCCGTAGATGATCGACGAACCGCGTGCGGTGATCTTGATCCAGTCGCCGTGGCGCCAGATGCCCGGGTACTCGTCGAAGTAGGCCTCGCGCAGTCTGTCGCCGTCCGGGTCGTTCCAGAAGTACACCGGCATCGACGGCATGGGTTCGGTCACGACCAGCTCACCGACCTGCTCGACGAGCTCCTTGCCGTCCTCGTCGTAGGCCTTGACCGCCGCACCGAGCGCCGGGCAGGAGATCTCACCGAGCCACACCGGGACGGTGGGCGCGCCGCCGACGAACGCCGCGCACAGGTCGGTGCCGCCCGAGCAGCTGACGATCTGGATGCTCTCGTCGACCGCGTCGGCGATCCACCGGAAACCCTCAGAGGACAGCGGTGAGCCGGTCGAGCCGAGCGCGCGGATCGAGCTGAGGTCGTAGTCGTCGCGCGGGCGCAGGCCCTTCTTCAGGCACGCCTGGATCCAGCCCGCCGACGTGCCGAACACGCTGACCCGGTGCCGCTGCGCCATCGCCCACAGCCCGTTGAGGTCGGGGTAGGCGGGGCTGCCGTCGTAGAGCACGACGGTGCCGCCGACGAGCAGACCGGAGATGACCAGGTTCCACATCATCCAGCCGGTCGTGGTGAACCAGAACAGCCGGTCACCGGGGCCGATGTCGAAGTGCAGCCGGATCGCCTTGATGTGTTCGAGCACGATGCCGCCGTGCCCGTGGACGATGCCCTTCGGCAGGCCGGTCGTACCGGAGGAGTACAGCACCCACAGCGGATGGTCGAACGGAACCGGCTCGAAGGCCAGCTCGCCCTTCTCGGCGGTGAAGTCGTCCCAGCTGATCGTGCCGTCGAGGGCCGCATCGGTGTCGACGTACGGGACGAGCACGGTCTGCCGGACGGTGGGCAGCTGGCCGCGCAGCGCGTCGACGGTCGGGCGGATGTCGTAGCTCTTGCCGCCGTAGGTGTAGCCGTCGACGGCGACCAGCACGGTCGGTTCGATCTGCGCGAAGCGGTCGTGCACGGCACGACTGCCGAAGTCCGGCGAGCAGGACGACCAGATCGCGCCGAGGCTCGCGGTGGCCAGGAACGCGACGAGCGTCTGCACGCAGTTCGGCGCGAGCGCGACCACCCGGTCGCCCTTGCCGACACCCGCGGCCTGAAGGCCGGCTCGGGCGCGCGCCACCTGCTCGCGCATGTCGCCGTAGGTGACCTCGCGTTCCAGGCCGTCCTCGCGGACGAAGATCACCGCGATGTCGTCCTCGGCACCGCCGTCGCTGGGGTTGAGCGCGTGCTCGGCGTAGTTGAGCGTGCCGCCGGGGAACCATTGCGCGCCGGGCATCTGCCGGGACGCCAGCACCTCGGTGGGCTGGTCGTGCCAGCGGACGCCGCTGTACTCGGCCAGCGCGCCCCAGAAACCGGGGACGTCGGTGATCGACCAGTTGTGCAGCTCTTGGTAGTCGGCGGCCGTCACGTTCCGGTGCTCACCCACCCACCGGGTGAAGTCCGCAAGCGCGCTCGCGTCGGCGCGTTCGGGATCGGGTGACCAGAGCAGTTCGACATCTTCGTCCGGCATGCGCTCTAGCATGCCGTCTCTCTGGCTGTTTCGCCTGGGGTTACGAGGTACGGGGTGTCCCCGCTGGCCATCCAGTGTCTACGGGGTGTCCCCGCTGGCCATCCAGTGTCTACGGGGTGTCCCCGCTGGCCATCCAGTGTCTACGGGGTGTCCCCGCTGGCCATCCAGTGTCTTGGCGTGGGTGGGTGGTATCAACCCCCGGCTTCGCCGGCCTCGCGCTGGTTCCTGGTTACGCGGGTTCGGGGGCGAGGTTTCAGGGTTGACACCACCCACCCACGCCAAGTGCGGGCCAGGATCGCGGGGACGGGGGCAGTCTGCGCGCCCACAGGGTCACGGCTGCGCCGCGCCCCGCCGGCCGCAGCGCGCCCCGGGAGGGGTGGTGGCGGGTGACTTCGCAGAGCTTCGTGTCGTGTCGCAGATGTTGGAACATCTGCGACGCAACACGTGGGTCTGCGAGGTGGACCAGAACCTCTGCGAAGTGTGCCCCGCTCCGCCCGCTCCGCGAGTCTCCCCGAAGGGGGTTCAGTGCGAAGCACTGCAAAAACGCAACAGGCGAAGCAGAACGCGACCAGACAAGCGCGCGTCAAGCGAGGGCAGCGAAGCCGGAGCGAAGCGACCGGCGAAGCCGCCCAAGTTTCCGGTTGCGGGCCCCCGGAGCGAAGCGGAGCGGGGTCCCAACCGGAAACTTACGACGCGCGGGGGCCCGCCGGAACTACCGCAAGTGCGCGTCGAACCAGTTCAGGGTGCGCTGCCAGGCGTCCGCCGCTGTGTCGGGGTCCTTGTCGAAGCGGTGGTCGACCTCGGGGTAGAGGTGGATGTCGCTGGCGTTCTCGGCGCTAGCCATCGCGGCGCGCAGCTTCTGCACGTCCTCCTGCGAGGGGTCCGTCGAGCGTTCGCCGAACAGGCCCAGCCAGGGGCAGGTCAGCTCGGGAGCTGCTTCCAGGGGAGAGGGCAGGTCGTCGGAGAGCGGTTCGGTGATGTGGTTGCCGGCGACGGTGATCGCGGCACCGAGGGTGCGCTGCGCGGCGATCACCAGCGCGACCGAGCCGCCGAGGTCGAAGCCGACGATGCCCATGCGGTCCGCGCTGATGTCGCGGTCGGCGAGCCAGCCGAAGGCGGTGTCGGTGTCGGCCATGACGCTGGCGCCGGTGAGGCGGTTGACCTGGTCGCGGACCTGCTGCTCGGTGTCCTCGGTGCCGTCGGAGGGCAGTTCGTCGGCGTCGTCGCGGTGGTACAGGTGCGGCGCGACGATCAGGTAGCCCTCCATGGCGAGGCTGTGCACCAGCCACCGCACCGAGTCCGTGACGCCCCGGGACTCGTGCAGCACCACGATCCCACCGCGAACCGCGCTGTCCGGTTCGGCAACGGTCAGACGCAACTGACTGCCGTCGTCGAGCGGCACGGTTTCGGTGCGGAGGTCGGTCATGGGTTCACCCTTCCATGTGTCCCTCGGTGAGGGCCAACGCTGGTGGTCCCGCACCGCCCGACGGCGACTACGCTGAGTGGCTATGAGCCTGCCCATGAACGCCGCTATCCGGGCCGATCTTGATGCCATTCCGGCCTACGCGGCGGGCCGTACCGTCCCGGGTTCCCTGAAGCTGGCCAGCAACGAGATTTCGCTGCCGCCTCCCGCCGCGGTGCTTGCCGCGATCGCCGAGGCGGCTACCGCCGGCAACCGGTACCCCGATCCGGCGGTGATCGGACTCACCGAGAAGTTGGCGCGCCGGCACGGTGTGACGCCGGACCGGGTGGCGGTGGGCTGCGGCTCGGTGCTGCTGTGCGAGCAGCTGGTGCAGATCGTCTGCGGCTCGGCCGACGACGAGGTGATGTTCGCGTGGCGTTCGTTCGAGGCGTACCCGATCGTGACCAGGGTGGGCAACGCCCAGGTGGTGCAGGTTCCGTTGGACGACGAACACCGCCACGACCTCAAAGCGATGGCAGCCGCGATCACGCCGCGCACCCGGCTGATCTTCCTGTGCAGCCCGAACAACCCGACCGGGACGGCGCTGCGGCGTGACGAGCTGGTCGCGTTCCTCGACGAGGTGCCGCGCGACGTGCTCGTCGTGCTGGACGAGGCGTACTTCGAGTTCGTCACCGACCCGGACGTGCCGGACGGCATGACGCTGCTGGAGGGCCGGCCGAACCTGGTGGTGCTGCGCACCTTCTCCAAGGCGTACCGGTTGGCGGGGCTGCGGGTGGGCTACGCGGTGGGTGCGCCGCCGGTGATCGAGGCGCTGCGCAAGGTGTACCCGGCGTTCAGCGTCAACGCGCTGGCTCAGGCGGCCGCGTCGGCGGCGCTGGACTGCGAGGCGGAGCTGCTGGCGACGTGCGCGGAGGTGGCGGCGGAACGGGTGCGGGTGCGGTCCGCGTTGACCGAGCTCGGCTTCCCGGGGCCGCAGACGCAGGCCAACTTCGTCTGGTTGCCGCTGGGTGAGCGGACGCTCGAGTTCGCGGCGCACTGTGAGCGGGAGAAGGTCATCGTGCGTCCGTTCGCCGGCGACGGTGTACGAGTCACCGTCGCCGGCGAGGACGAGAACAACGTCTTCCTGGCTGCCGCCGGGAAGTTCGCGCTGTAGGGAGCCGACTACGCCCTGGCGCGCCGACCGGCGATGAGGCGCCAGATGCCGAGCAGGATCAACGATCCGACCAGCCCGAGCAGCCAGGTCCGCAGGTCGAAGAACCCGCCCAGTCCGCCACCGAAAATCGCCTTGCCGATGAAGCCGCCGAGGATCGCGCCCACGATGCCGATCAGGATTGTCACGATAATGCCGCCCGGGTCTTTACCCGGCATGATCAACTTGGCCAACGCGCCGACCACCAAGCCGACCACAATCCACCCGATGATGCCCATTTGACAAACCTCCTCGTCGGACGAGCCGCCTGCCACAGCTCGCTCAGCGTGATAGCTATCACATGATCAGCTGAGACGCAGTAGCCGGGACCGAATTACAGGACAAAGAGTTATCGCCCGTTCGTGTGGCCGTCATCATGAATGGCAGAACACAGACAAGGACCCCGGTTCTCCGATGAACCGGGGTCCTGTGGTGTAGCGGGGCGTCAGGTCGTGCGGGCTACGGTCAAGCTCTGGCCCGGCGACCTGCGATGAGGCGCCAGATGCCGAGCAGGATCAGCGATCCGACCAGGCCGAGCAGCCACGTGCGTAGGTCGAAGAACCCACCGAGACCGCCACCGAAAATGGCCTTGCCGATAAAACCACCGAGGATCGCGCCCACGATGCCGATCAGAATCGTGACAATGATGCCGCCCGGGTCTTTACCCGGCATGATCAACTTGGCCAGCGCGCCCACTACCAAGCCGACCACGATCCATCCGATGATGCCCACGTCCCCAACCTCCAGGTCTCGTCCGAACCGCCCATTCGGGTCGATGGCAGACGATTACCCGCGCCCGGTGATCACAAACCAGCCGTCACCAATATGTGACATGCTCACCCACATGCGCTTTCGCGGCCGCGTCGAGCTCGGAGGTAAGACCGCCACCGGGATCACGGTCCCCGAGGAGGTCGTGACCGGCCTCGGATCCGGTCGACGTCCGGCGGTCCGGATCACCGTCGGCGGTCACACCTACCGCACCACGGTCGCGCCGATGGGTGGGGCGTTCTTCGTTCCGCTGAACGCGGCGAACCGCGCCGAGGCGGGTGTCGCCGCCGGCGACGAGGTCGACGTCGACATCGAGCTGGACACCGAGCCCCGCACCGTCACCGTGCCGGACGACCTGGCCGAGGCGCTCGCCTCCGAGGGGGCCCGCGAGGCCTTCGACGCCCTCTCGTACACGAAACGACGCGAGCGGGTCACCTCGATCTCCGAAGCGAAGACCGAAGCGACCCGCTCGCGTCGCATCAGGAAAATCGTTGCTGAGCTGACCGCCGGTTAGTCGGCTGTCAGTTGGCTGTCAGTTGGCGATGGGGGCGTTCGGCGACAGACCCCAGAACAGCTGGGTACCGAGCACGCCGACGACGTGGATCAGCACCATGTTGAGCATCATGGACTTCGCGGTATTTCGACCCACACCGACCGAACCACCCCGGGCAGTGAAGCCGTAATAACAACCGACGAAGGTGATGACCGTACCCATCGACATGATCTTTATCTGGGAGTACAAGAAGTCAGCCGGGTTCTGGTACAGCCAGAAGATGTACAGATAACCACCAGGCGACACACCACCCAGGTTGACCACCGTGATCAGGTACGCGGTCACGTACATGACACCCAGACCCACCGTGTACAGGAACGGCATGGCGATCCA
>NZ_AUBB01000045.1 GCF_000429025.1 Actinospineispora spinosispora DSM 44797 | reverse complement strand
ATGCTGACCCTCCCGGTGATGAGCGTCGATTTCTGGGTCAACGCGACGTTCCTCGACGCCAACGCCAGCTTCTTCGTCATCGGCACCGTCGCCGCGATCGCCGGCTGGCACGGCAGGAAGAACCCGACCCGGACGAGCAAGAAGTGGAAGCACGTCGCCCGCTGGACGACCAACAACGCCTACCTGGCGGTCCTCGCCTCGATCCCGCTGATGGGCATCCAGCTCACCGAGCCTAACTACCACCTGGAACCGACCCAGTTCCTGCTGATCTGGAGCACCTACCTCGCCTGGACCGGCGAGTCGGTCTTCGCCATGTGGCACGACTACAAGACGTGGCGCGCGGAGCGGGCGAAGGCTGCCGCGCACAAGGCGCCCCAGGCTCAGGCGTTGTTCTGGGGCAAGGCGTCCGCCGCGTCGCTCGGCACCTACGGCATCGTCTACCTGCTGACCAGTGCTCCGGTGCTCGCCTCCACCACCGGGGCACTCGGCGGGACCCTCGCGCTGCTGATGTGGGTCATCAACCGCAACGCTCCCCCGGGCGCCCGCGTCACCCCGCGCTCCGCCGTCAAGGCACTGGTCAGCCCGAAGGGAATCACGGCTGTCAGCTACGCGGCGGCCACGGCGGCCGTCGCGACCACGATCGGGCTCGGTCCCATCCCCGGCTACGTCCTGGTCGGCGCCCTCATCTCCTTCGCGGACCGGGGCATCACCAACGTGGTCATCCAGCGGCTCACCAATCTGCCCGACTGGATCAAGGCCGTGCTGCTGACCAACGTCGCGGTGACCTGGATGGTCAATCTCAGCCTGCACCTGCCCGCCGCATTCCACGGAGGGATCGCGGGCCTGGATGCGGGCCTGTTCGCGGCAGCCGAATCGTTGTTCCTCATCGGCGCGGTCCCCGCCGCGAAGAACGCCATCATCAAGGCGCTGCCCACCGGATTCACCGACCGCCACGACATCCGGGAGCACACTCCTGACAACCAGTTCACCCGATGGGCCGGTTGGCTGTCCGTCCCGACCATCACGGTCGCGGCCGGAGTGCTCGGCTACACCTTCTTCTCGTTCGCCAGCCCCTGGTACGTCCTCATCCCGATCGGTATGTTCGCCGCGTTCATCGCCACCCGCGGCCAGTCCCATCGGGCGCTGCTCCCCGCCGCGGCCTGGTTCATCGGCGCCTCCGTCGTCGCCGTCGTGAGCGTCGGCGGTCACCAGTGGAATGTAATCACGGCTCCGGTGCACGCCCTGCCGATCGTCGTGCTGACCGGGGCGTTCCTGTACCTGACGCAGACGAAGCTGGCCGGCACCCCGGCCGGTGAGTGGCTCGCCGCCTCCCGGCTCGGCAGGCGGATCGCCGATCGCCACGGCGACTGGCTGCTGAAGCCGTGGACCGGTTGGAAGAGCGGCGCCTTCCTCAACGCACCGAACACCGGTGGCCTCGCACTCGCCTCCTACGGCCTGATCCGTCTGTGGATGGAGCACCTGCCCGTCGCGGTCCCCACGACGATCGCGCTCGGCACCGCCGTGATGATCCTGCGCGCGATCAACCGACGAGCCGGGCCGGCCGGACCTGCCGGCCCGGGTGCGCCACGCGGTCCGGCTGGACCGTCCACGCCGGACGCCAACGGACATGGCCACGACGAGGGTGAGCCTTCGGCGTTCGACGGCACGCCCGCCTCCGACCAGGCGGCCCGCCTGCGTGCCGCCAAGGCTGCCTGGATCTCGCTGGGCATCATGGGTGCGGCCAGTGGCATCCAGCTGTGGCTCGGGGCGATCTCGCACTCCCCGCTGGTGACCGCGGACGGTTACCACAACCTGTTCGACCTGCTGCCAGGGTTGCTGGCCATCGCGGGCGCGCGGATCGCCTCGACGCGGTTCGACCAGTTCGCCAACCGGGTGATCGGCCTGGCGATCCTCGGCTCCGGTCTGGTCCTCGGCTACGAGGCGCTCACCGCAGGCAGCGTCGATCTGGCCGGTCCGGTGTGGCTGCCGGTGGTCGCGGGTGTGGTCAGCATCGCCGGCAACCTCGGCACGGTCGCGCTGTTCCGCAACATTCCGGGGAAGGTCGGCGAGGCCAACCTCGAGCACGCCATCGGCGACGCGATCGGCTCCGGCATGGTCATCGTCGGTGGCCTGGTCGCCCTGCTCGGCATCCCCGCCGCCACCTCACTCACCGCCACCGTCGGCACCGTGTTCATCTCCGGCGTGATCGCGCTGATGGGCCTCGGGGTCATCACCGACCGCGACATCGACCTGCTGGAGCTACGGCACCCGCGCGACTGGCTGACCCAGGTCGACGGCGCGACCCTCGACGTGATCGACCTGGTGCTCGGCGCCGTGCTGCACCCGGTCGTGCACGTACGCAACGCGCTCGCCGAGATGGCTCGCTGGCTCACCGACTACCGGGTCCACCGGGTGTTCGCCGCCGACGACGCGATCGCGCTGCCGGTCACCGACCAGCGCCTGCCCGCGAACCTGGACACGCGGCTCACCGGCAGCGAACGCTTCGTCGTCGTCAACGGCGCGGTCGTGCGGGTGTGGAGCGTGTGGGCGAGCGCCCCCCGCATCAACCCGCTCACCGCCACCCCGGCGGAGCGCACGGCGATGCTGGCGCGGGCCGCGCGGGAGAGCGACCTCGCTGACCATCACACCGCCCGGCTGCTCGCCGTCAGCCGCTCCTCCCTCACCGCGTTGCACGTCGCCCCCGGCGACCTCACCGACCGTCGTGCCGCGCTGCGCGCCGTCGCGGCCGGCGCGGTGACCGCGCTCGACGACGCGTCGAAGTTCAGCTGGGACGCCACCAGGCTCGCGCGGGCGGGCATGCTGCGCACCGAGCTGATCCGGCTCGGCGACGAGCTCGCCCTGCCGGCCGCCAAGACTGATGCGCTCACCGAACTCGACGACCTCGCCGACCGGCTGCACGTGGCTCTCACCACGCTGGAGGCGTTGCTGGCCGGCAACCCGGTGCGTGGCCCGCCGACCGTCTCCCGCCTCGGGAAGGTGCGCGCCTCGGTCAACGAGTGGCGCAACGGTGTCAGCTGGTCGCACCGGCTCGCGTTCATGGCAGCCGCCGCACTCGGATCGGCCACGCTGATGAGCCCGCTCTACAACACCAGGGTTCTCGTCGAAAAGGTCCCGGGCCTGTCCGCGGGTCCCTTGGCCGCCGCCACGCTCTCCGGGTTCGTCGTCGGCAGCATCGCCACGATCCTGACCGCGAGCAAGATCGGCGTCCGCACACTGTTGACGATCGCGTTCGTCGGCTCCGTCGTCGGATACGGCATCTATGCACTGGACATCGGCGCGATCAGCGCGCTGACCGCCGGGTTCGTCCTCGGCACGACCGCCAGCGCCTGGCCGAAGCTGTTCGACCTCATGAGCCGGTGGGTCGGCGCCACCGGAGCCCGGCGCGATGCGGACTTCGCGCGCGGCGGGACCGACAAGCGGGTGATCCTGAAGGACGGCCTGGTCGGCTTCGTGATGCTGGGCCTGACGTTCCTGGCCCCGAACGTGCTGCAGATCCAGACCGGGCTGCTGGAGCACTCGCTGCGCTACACCGCGCTGCTCAGCGCCCCCGCGATGGCCGTCGCCGGTGTCGTCGTGCTGACGATCATGCCGGACGCTGCTGCGGAGACCAGTGACACGAAAGAGGGTGCGCTCGCCGGCATCCGACGGGTCCTCGGCATCCGGACCGTGCTGACCGTCGTGCTCCTGTCCGGACTCGTCCAGATGGCCATCGCACCGCTGGACGCCTTCCTCGAGGCGGCGTTGACGCTGACCGGCGTCACCGGCTTCGAGGAGCTCGTCGCCGACTACGGCCTGGTGTTCGGCGGGCTCGTGCTCGCCGGTCTGTTCGTCGCGCTCGACCTGCTCAACCACAAGGCGGCCAAGGCGGGCACGAGCAGGCAGAGCTTCCTGGAGCGCTCCCCCCACACCTTCGTGTTCGGCGCGACCCTGCTCATGGCCGCCGGCGGCGTGCTACTCGCGGCCACCCAGTTCCTCGGCGGCGCCGGTCACGGCGTCACCTTCCAGGCGGTCAACGGCGAGGTCGCGTCCACCGCGGTCGCCATCGGCGGCAGCGCCGTACTGGCGAAGGTGTTCGCCGGGGAGGACGCCAAGAACGACCTGTACCTGGCACGCGCCGCGAAGGACCTCGGCGCGGCAGTCGGCAAGCTCGTCGTCGTACTGGCCTCGACCGGTCTGTGGGAGTTGGCAGAGTGGAGCGGCGTCGCACCGCTGATCGCGGCCGCGGGCCTCGCCGCCGTTCCGGTGGGCATGGCGCTGGTGAAGCGCCGGAACACCCCGTCCGCACCCGGCTCGGCGACCGAGGGCACCCCCGTGCGCGGGTCGCCCGAGTCCGAGACCGGCTCCTCGGCGCCGCGGCTGTTCAGCGCGGAGTGGCGCGAGGGTGCCTCGACGAGCCACCGCAGGATCTTCCAGTCGAACGCCGCGATCGGTGTGGGCACCGCGGTGGCCGGGCTCTACCTGACCCGGAAGCTCGGCCTGTCGGTCGGGCTGCCCTCGGACACGTTGTACGTCGGGGCGCTCGCCGGCAACGCGATCGGGGTCATCCTCTACGTGACGCTGTGGGACTACATCCCGGCGAGGGTCCGCGCAGCGGGCAGCGTCGCACTCAGCTCTGCCGCGTACGGAACGTTCGCGGTGGTCTCCGGGCCCACTTCCTACCAGGTCACCGCATTTGTTCTCGGGGTGCTCGCCTCGCCGTGGATTCAGCTGTTCTACCAGGTCGACGACTGGGCGAGGGCCAGCGCCGATGCCCGCCACGCGGCGGCCGACAAGGCGCGCAAGGCGGCCGAGGCGGCCGGCGAGTCCGTCACGAAGAAGATCAGCTGGAAGACCACGGCGATCGCGATGGTCGGGCTGGGACTCGCGGCGACCTTGGCCAGCCATCAGGTGCTGCAGAAGATCCTGCTCCCCTATGGCGTGGTCCCCGCGGTGCTGGCCACCTCGGTGGTCGGCCTGCTGATGGCGGTCGGGCTGTGGTTCACGACGCCGTCCGAGAAGATCACCCCGTTCACCCTCCGTGCGTGGGCCGATGAGGCCTTCATCGGCCCGCTCCGGGCGCTGAAGAACCCGTTCGTGCTGGCGACGATGGGGGTCTACTCGCTGTCGGCGATGATGCTCGGCTCGTTCGACGGGCTGTGGGACCCCGTCCTGAAGGAGACCGGCGCACCGAGCCTGCTGATCCTGCTGCTCAACTACGGGTTGATCGCGGGTGACGTGTTCATCGTGATGGTGGCGCTGGTGGGCGACTGGGTCACCGCCCGCAGCGGCACGGAGCGCGACTTCCTCGAGGAGAAGGCGAAGCCGTTCACCCTCGGCATGGCCATCGTCATGGCGTTCGGCGCGGCCAGCGTCTGGTTCAGCCAGAGCGTCCTCGGAGACCCGGCGATCGGGATCAGCATCAACGCGGTCGCCGGTGAGGCCGGGTCCGTCGGAATGATCATCGCGGTCGGCGCGCTGCTGAGGAACCAGATCACCGACGTCCTGCGGCGGCGGGAGGCGAACAACTTCCTGCAGGCGACCAAGGCGTTGTCGATGTGGTTGCTCGGCGCGCAGCTGTCCGCGCGCACCTTCGAGGGCCACACCTCAGGGCTGGCCGCCGGTTGGCAGGGCGTGTCCACCCAGATCGGGCTGGCCGGAGCCGGGATGCTCGCCATGGCGCTGGTCGTCTACTTCTGGGAGCCGCTGTCCAGGTTCGCCACCGGCGTGAAGAACAGGGTCACGGCCGCGCTGCACGCCCGTATCGGCAAGGGCAACGGCAGCACCCGTGGCCCGACCGGCACCGACGACCCGGAGGCGCCCACCTCGCCCGGGCACGGCGACCGGGGCAGCGTCTCGGTCTCGGCCCTCGCGCGGGTCACCACCCTGCTCAGCGCCGCCGTGGCCACCGCGTACCTGTTCGGCATGGCGCTGCCGATGCCGGTCCTCGGAGCGGCCTTGGTCGGTGTCCTCGTGGGCGGGGCCTCCTGGGTCGCCCTCGCGCTCCCGGCGAGCAGGTTCCAGCGCACCGCCGGCCTGGTCCAGCGCGCGGCGAACCTGTTCCAGCGCCGTGTCGAGGCGGCCCCTCGGCCCACGCCCGCCGTGCTCATTCGGCCCGGCCGGGGTGAGCACACGATCGCCGGCACCTGGCTGAGCATCGGCAGCGACGAGCACAACGACCTGGTCATCCGCGACGACCAGGGCGTCTCGGGCAAGCACGCGATGCTGAACTTCTCCGACGGTGCCTGGTATGTCGGCGACGTCGGTTCGGCAACGGGTGTCCGGGTCAACCAGATGCGGATCGACCGCGCCATCCGGCTGTACGACGGTGACACCCTCACCGTGGGCGCGACCAGCTTCCTGTTCCACTCCACCGGCCCGGCCCGGCCGACGACCCCGGTCGCCGCCGAGCTCGTCCCCCAGGGCGGGACCGCGCCCGTCGGGCTCACCGCCAACCCGTTCCGCATCGGGCGCGACCGGCTGCTCAACGACCTCGTGCTCGCTGACGACTACGGCGTCGAGAACCAGCACGCCGAGCTGCGCTTCCACAACGACAGCTGGTACGTCGCCGACTTCGTCCGCGAACCCGGCAACCCGACGCTGCACGAGAACCGTCCGATCACCGGATACACCCGGCTGACCGACGGTGACATGCTGACCTTCGGCGACACCGTGTTCCAGTTCCGGTTCACCGCGCCCGAGCCCACCCCGGCCGCGCTCACCAGCAACGACGGGCTGGCCAGCCACCGCATCACCGGCGACCGGGTGTTCCTCGGCCGGAGCGGGGACAACTGGCTGGTCCTGACCGACCCGATGGCGTCCCGCCATCACGCGGCGCTGCGGTTCCGCGACGGCTCCTGGTGGGCCAGCGACCTCGGTTCGGCCAACGGCTCCACACTCAACGGACGTCCGCTCACCCGGACCTACGTGCGGCTGAGCGACGGCGACAAGCTGAGGTTCGGCACGACCACCTACGTCTTCCGCGACCTGCGCCCGGAGGCGATGGAAGCCTGGGCCGCGCTCGCTCCCACCCTGGCCTGGTTCACCACCGGCGGATGGTGGCGCGGGTCGTCATACGTCATCACCGCGAAAACGCTGTTCATCGGCCGCGACCCGGAACGGGCACACCTGGTGTTCACCGACGAGCGGGTACCCGGGCAGCACGCGCGCCTGCGCTTCTACGCGGGCGCCTGGCACCTGACCGACCTCGGCTCCACGAACGGGACCAAGGTCAACGGTGACCGGATCACCGGGAGCACGCAGCTGCGTGACCGGGACAAGATCACCGTGGACGGGACGACACTCGTGTTCCACGTCAAGGCCGACAGCACACCCACCCGGGCACCGCCGGCCGATCCGTCACAGGATGGGCCGCGCGGTGGTCCGCTCTACGCCGGCGACTGGCTGGACGGCCGCGACGGGCAGCTGCGGGACCTGCTGGTGCGCCTGTGGCACACCGGCTACCTGGACCCGATCGCCCTCGGGGTGATCGACCTCGGGCTGTTCGACCACGCACGGTTCGACCCCGAGCTGCTGGCGCTGGCCCTCGAACGCGACGTCCGGCTGTTCACCTGGAACACCGACCAGGGCGATGCGGCCGCCGTACTGAACGCGCACGACATGGCCTGGGTGAACGACCCGGCCGCGCCGCTGCTGGCCTACAGCTGGGTGGACCCGCTGCAGTACCAGCTGATCGGCGACGGTGTCGTGCTGTTCCCCCGCTGGGTGCTGGAGCGTGCGGGAGAACACCAGCGCCGGGGTCTGCTGCCCAGTACCTGGCTCGCCGACGTCCTCGCCTACGAGCTGCGCTACCGCGTGCTGCGCGACGCGACCGTGACCGAGGAGGCACGGCTCGCGGCACGCGAGCAGCTGGTCGGGCAGTGGCTGCGGGCGGAGCACGCCGCGCAGGACGGCGACGTGACCGCGCAGGTCGACGTGGCAGCCGAGCTGGAGGGCCTGGACGCCGAACTTGCCGAGTTGCTGGCCGGCGGGGCCGGGGCAGGGTCGAGCTGGGACCGGTTGGCCGCGCTGCGTGCCGTCGCCACCGCTGCCGAGCTGGCCGACGTGGCCGAGGCGCTGCGGGTGCGCTTCGGTGAGAATCTGCGTCCCTGGATGAGGATGGTGGCCGCCGAGCGCGCGCTGAGCGCAACGAACGAGCACTGGCAGCTGGACCCGGCGACGTTGCGCCTGCTGGTCTCCGATGACCCGAGCTCCCCGGTGGGCGCGCTGGCCGAGGCGCTACGTGAACTGGTCGCGCTCGAGGACTCGGCGGCGGGCGTCGAGCTGCTCGACGAGCTCGGCAGGCTCGAGGACGCGCTGGAGGACAGCGTCACCCTGACCGATCCGAGCGAGTCCGAGACCCAGGTGGCAGACCGGCTGCGGCAGGCCTACGAGGCGGTCTCCGGCGACATCGAGGTCCAGGCGCTGTGGATGCGTGTGGGCTTCCTGCACGGGTCGCTGGTCCGGCGCCGAGCGACCGCATACTCCGATCTCGGTTCGACGAGCCTCGATGACCTGTCGGACGCGCGCGCCAAGCTCGACAAGGCGTTCAAGACCGCGTTGAACGCCTCGACGGAGAACCCGGTGTGGCAGGACACGGTCGCCGTCGCGGCCGAGCTGGGCTTCCTCATGATGAGTTCGGTTCAGGAGCTGGAGTCGTTGCGGCTGCACCGTGCACCGGTCGCGTCGGGCGAGGCCCTGGCCTACCTGTTGCGTGCACAGGCCAAGTTCCTGATGACCGAAGCCAGTCAGGTCGACCGGCAGCCCTGGTACATCGATCGGCCCCAGGAGGAACAGGCACACGATTTCCTGCGGCTGTACGACAACACCATCCGGGCGCTCACCGAGCTGCGGGACGCGCTCCGGCACGACCCGAACGCCCTGACCGTGATGCTGGAGGCGGCGGGCGAGGCGATCAGTGACGTCGTCTACGACACGCGGACCCTGGCCGACCCGCTCACCCCGGAACAGTTCGCCGGCGTCGTGATGGATCACTTCGCCTGGTGGGACCGGTCCGAGGCGCTGTTCATGTCCCAGGACGAGAACCCGGACAACGACCTCACGCAGCTGGACGCGCTGCTGTCCAGCCAGGTGGAGGAGCGCCACGAGCTGCTCACCGCCGGGCGCGAAGGCCTCGCCCGTGACCTGGGTATCTCGCCCGGCGAGCTCGACCGGCTCCTCGCCGACTACGACCGGGGCCCCGAGGGACGGCCCGGTTTCGGCTGGGGCGACGACCGGGGCAGCGCGCCCGCCGCCACGCTCGCCGGGGTGGCCGTGCTACTCAGCGCCGCCGCGCTGACCGCGGCCACGCTCGGCGCCGCCGTGCCGATGCCGGTGCTCGTCGCGGCCGCCGCCGTCGTCGGGGCGGGTGTGCTCGCCGGGCTCGTCAAGGCCGTCACCGCGCTGCCGGCGCGCTGGGTCTCCCGGATCGCGGTCGTACTGGTCGTCCTGGTACTGCTCAACCAGCCCGCCGACGCGCACGGCGTGGTCGGGCCGGTGCTCAGCGCCGGTGCGCTGCCGATCTTCGGCCGTTTCCCGGCCGCGCACCTCGCCGTTCTGCGCCGCACGCACGCGGTCGCGCTGGACGGGCTGGAGAAGAAGGACGGCGGCGACTTCGGTCTCGCGCTCGCCGAGGTGGGCCGCCGGCTGGCTGGGCTCGCGGGCGACCCGACCGGCCCGGTCAGGGTCCACACCACCGCCGTCGGGTCGCTCTGGGCCGCCGCCGGTCAGGTGGAGAACAACCTCGGCGCGCTGCGGACCCTGCTGGACGACCCGAACCTCGACGCCACCGAGCGCCTGCGTCTCGACGGCAGGGTCGCCCAGCTCACCGAGCAGCTCAACGGACTCAACACCCAGATCTACGGGCTGTGGCTCAACGAGGACCCGCGCCGCGCGTTCGCCGTCGAAGGCTGGGACGCTCTCGACGCGGACGTCCGCCGAGGGTTCGCCGCCGCCTACGCCCTGGTGGTGAACAGCGGACCGGGCGTGTACCTGCACGACAAGACCAAGAACGCGCGGGTCCGGATCCTGCCCGACGCCGCGTTCGAGGCCGCCTGGCGGGCCCACGGTGAGACCAGGGGCGTCCCGACGGCCTTCGCCAGCCCCCGCGCCGGGCTGATGGTCTTCCGTGAGTCGTCGTTCCGGATCGGCGACCGGCCCGGTCTCGAGCACGACTCGCTGGTGATCGAGTCCGCCGGCGCGCTGGTGCACGAGTGGATGCATCTCGCCGACACCACACGCAACCGCACGCAGGGCGAACGCAACGCCTTCTGGGTCCAGCGCCTGCTCACCCAGGTCGCCGACCACCGCGCCGCCCTCGCCTACCTGGGAGACCACCAGAACGGCGCCACCCGCAGCGACCGGGACTACCTGGCACGGCAGCGCTACCTGGTGGCGTTCTGGGACGAGCTGGTACGGACCTGGCGTCCCGCCGACCAGGCACCGGGCACGTTCCCGTTGCCGTCCTACTACGACACCCTCGGGACCGGCCCGTTCGCGATGGCCGGATCGGACGAGCCGGTGGAGCTGATCCCCGGCGGTGGGCTGTTCTCGTCCCCGCGCGCGACACTGGCGGCGGGCGGGCCGTTCTTCAAGAAGAAGACGCAGGGGAGGGACGCCGGCGGGCTCGGGATCGGCATCGAACGGCCGTCCGGCCGGGTGGTCTCGCTCGACTATCGGGAGACCGAGGCAGCGGCCGCCGCCACGTGGGAGCTGGTCGAGCAGCAGCACCCGACACCCAGGGTCGTGAAGCACGAGGTCCAGCACTACCGGCACCGCTACCGGCTGCCCGGGCTCGGCGAGCTCTTCCAGACCCTGCAGTGGGGCACCGGTGCACGGCACATCGACCTGGTGCGCTACGCCGAGGTGGACCAGTACGGCAAGTGGGCGGCGTTCAACGACACGCAGGTGCCCGACACCCGGGCGCGGTCGATGCTGCCCGCGGTGTTCCAGGGCGCGTTGCGCCGCAACGCCGGCGACACCAGGCCGGACGCGGACGCACACCTGACCATCCACCTCTCGCTGGTGCTGGTCAACCACCTGCTCAGCCAACCGAACCAAACTCGTTCGCTGTCCGAGCTGGTTGCCGAGCTGGCCGGGGACACCGGTGACCGGGTGCTGTCGGACACCCCGGAGAACACGCTGCGCCGCGCGGTCGCCCAGCACCCGAGGCTGCGCCTCACCACCGTCCGCCGTACCGACGGCACCACCGACACCGTGGTGTGGCTGGTGCCGATCGAGCCGGTCGGCGGCCCGACGCCGAAGCTCGCCGTGGGCGAGACCGCGACCCGGACGTGGCCAGAGCCCGACGACAGCCTGCTGATCCGCGACGAGGGGCTCGGCGCGACGATCCACAAGGCGTTCCGGCTGTTCCTGGAACTCACCGGCGAGCAGACCATGGACCCGACGACGCGCGCCAACCTCGAACGGCTGATGCCCTGGGTCATGGCGCACAGCTACTGGTCACAGACCAGCACCAGCTTCGTGCAGTGGAACGGTGACCAGCCTGACTCGGATCTGCCTGACCTGCGGTTCTGGGTTTCCCGCTCGGCGCTGGACATGTTCACCCGCGACGTGCTCGACACGTTCGACCTGCTCGAGGCACCGGTCAGCAGGGAGGAGGCAGCCGAGTACGGCCTGCTGTTCCTGGTGTGGCACGAAATGGCCCACGTGCTGCAGCACGCGTACGGGCTGGGTTCGGAGAACGCGCTCCACCAGCTCGCGCTGGATTCCTTCGCGGCCGGGTTGTCGGTGCCGCTCGCCATCCCGACCGGCGGCCTCACGACCTCGCTCCAGCTGGAGACCGAGCGGTTCGCCGAGGGGCTCGCCGCACTGTTGCTGGAGCGGCACATCAACCGCACCAGAGACGACCTGACGCCCCGGCAGCGGTACTTCCTGCCGGACCTGCAGCGGTCCGCGTTCGCCGACAGCACCTACAGCGGGCTCGCCGAGGCGCACCTCGGTGGTCCGACGAGCAACAGCCCGGAGCTACCCGGCTACCTGTACTTCCACAACCACCCCGCGACGTCGGCGATCCTGGCGCTGCAACCGGGCAGGGTGGTTCGCGCCGGGCGGTGGACGACCGGGCAGCTGGCCGGTACCAGGCCCGAGCTGGCGCTGCTCACCGCCGCCGAGGCGTTGACCGACGACTACCCCGTCGACCCCCAGTTCTGGTTCCAGGCCCGCGACATGCTCGACGCGATGATCGAGATTCCGGCCGAGTCGAGGACCTGGCTGCACCAGCAGCTGCTCGCCCAGCTGCTGCGGCTCGCGGATGGCACCGCGGGCCCGGAAGCGGTCAAGGCCATGCCCGCCGGGCTCACCTCGGCGCTGCGCGGTCAGCGCGGCGGCGGGGTGCTGAGCACCTTCTGGTCGCGGACCGACGGGACCGGGCAGCTCGCGCTGCTGCTGCTCGCCGCCGAGTTCGGCCCCAGGGAGTGGCCGGTGTGGCTGCTGGAGATGCCGGCGAAGGCCCGTACCTCCGCGCAGATGCTCACCATGGCCCGCTGGGCGATCGACCGGCAGAACCAGCTGCGCTACCACACCGCGCTGGACAAGCTGCTGCGCAACCTACCCGCGAAGTCGCGCACCGGCTTCCTGCTCGGCTGGCTCGACCTGGCGAGCGCACTCACCGAGTTCGGTCCCCGGTTCATCGCGCGCAACGCGGAGCGCGAGATCATCCGGGCGCTGTTCATGCTGGACATCGGCATGACCAAGCTTCCGACGGCGGGGCAGGCCAAGGCGCTGTCGGCGTCGGCAGAGTGGGTGCGCTCGGAAGCCGGGCCCGCCGTACCCGCCGAACGGTCGAGTGTCGGCGGGTTCCTGGTGCGCGGCGGCATGCGGGAGCCGGGTGACGACCGCAGGTTCCGCCGGTTGCTGCCCGATCTGGTCAAGGTGGCGCGGGTGGCGGATGCGAGGTCGGCGACCGGTGAGCCGCTGAGCACCCCGACCGGTCTGCTGGACCTGTTCCTCGACGCCGAGCTCGCTCGTCCGCTGCTCGCCGAGGAAGGCCTGGAGTACCTGATCGAGGACATGGTCAGCCACGCGTGGACCCACGACCGGTTCGCCCCATTCGGTGCGCTCGTCAGCTTCGTCCACACCTCGGACGACCTCGTCGCGCTCACGCCGTACCTGCCGGAGGGCTTCTGGGGCCGGTTCACCGCGCACGAGCTCGGTCACCTCGATGAGACCTGGGAGCCCGGCTACAACGACGACGAGCACAACGACGACGCGGCGCGGCTGTTCGCCGACATCGACGCCGCACTGGAGAAGCGGCGCGCCGAGCCGCCGGTGCCCGCCGTCCTGATCCTCAGGCACGGCAAGCACCGGATGGAGCTACCGCTCACCGGTAGCCCGTCCACCCTGGGCAGGAACAGCCGAAACGACCTGGTGATCGCCGGAGACATGGGGGTCTCCGGCGAGCACGCTCAGCTGACCTGGACCTCCGGTGCCTGGCACCTCACCGACCTGGAATCCACCAACGGGACCAAGGTCAACCACGAGCGAATCACTCCGGGCGTGCCGTTCCGGCTCGCGCACGGCATGCAGATCACCGTCGGCACGACCAACCTGTTCGTCAACCTCGGCGGTATGCCGGTGGCCGAGACCCCGGTCCCGACACCCTCGGACGACCCGGCCCCGGAGTCGAGCACGCACCGGCCGTCGCACATCGAGTCGCGCACCGAATGGTCCGATCCGGTGGTCGCGGAGCTGGTCCGGCCCGGCGGGGAGATCGAAGTAGTGGCGGGTGACCCGTTCTTCATCGGGCGCGACGCGGAGCACAACGACCTGGTGCTCGCCGACGACTACTCGGTCGGTGACGAGCATGCGCGGCTGTTCTTCCTGAACGGCAGCTGGCACGTCCAGGACATGGATGCCACGAACCCGACGCTGGTGAACGGCAGGCCGATCAGCGCAACGACGGCGCTGCGCACCGGGGACAGGCTGACCTTCGGGAACACCGAGTTCACCTTCCGGCTCCAGGCTCCCGCTCCGGTGCCGCCCACCGCCGCCGCGATCGTCGCGCGTGGCGGTGGCCATCGGTGGGAGCCCCAGGGCAACCGGATGTCCATCGGCCGTCACGAGAGCAACGACCTGGTCGTCGCGGACTCGAAGGCGTCCGGCTTCCACGCGCTGCTGACCTTCTTCGCCGGTGCCTGGCACCTGGTCGACAGCGGTTCGATGAACGGCACCTGGGTCAACGGCGAGCGGATCACCCAGCCCCGGGCGCTGCGCGACGGCGACCAGCTCACCATCGGCGGTCGCGGCTACGTCTTCCGCGACCTGACCAGAACCGGTGAGCTGCGGGCCAGGCTCACCCCCAGCGATTCGCGCTCCAGGTCCACCTACCTAGTCGACGGGCCGATGGAGATCGGTGCCGACCTGAGCAACGACCCGAGGCTGCCCGGCGCCCCGGGTGTGGCCGCGTTCCACGCCTGGCTGAGCATCCGCGCCGGCGCCTGGTACCTCACCGGGTACGGCAGGCACGGTGACACCGGCATCCACGAGACCCTGGTCAACGGCGAGCGGATCGCCGAGGCCACCAGGCTCGGTGACGGCGACGTCATCACGATCGGCTCGGTCCAGTTCGTGTTCCGGCTCGGCCACGGCCCGCGCACCACCCGGGGCCCACCCACCGGCCGGTTCCCGTGGGGTGGGTTCACCGTTGCCGTCCTCGGTGGGCTGTTCGCCGTCCTCGCGCTGCGCCACGGTGGCGACGCCGCCGGGCCTGCGCTGGCCACCGCATTGGGCTGGTTGCCCGGCCGGAACGCACCGCGCGGGGAGGCTGTCCTGACGCTGGGCAAGGTCAGCCCCTCGGACCTGAACGCCTACCGGGACGCGGTCCGCGCGGCGGCCGAGGTGCCCTCGACAGCGCTGCCGGAGATTCCGGCGTCCGAGCCCAAGGCGGTGCGCGCCGCCCAGCTCCGGGTTGTCTCCTCCGCCGAGCTCATCGAGCGGTTGATCGCGGGCGGCCGGACCCCGGCCGAGGCCGAGCGGCTGGAGAACTCGGTGGGGCTCTATGCGATCGGGCGCACCGTCTACCTGACCAGCAGGCGTGCCTCTGAGCTCAACCAGCCGTACGGCCCGGGAGCGCGGAGCCGCGACTGGCTGGTGCGCGCGCTGCGCCTGGTGGTCACGCACACGCTCCAGAGCCTGCTCGGCCGCGACGAGCTGACCCCGGACGAAGAGGTCACCCGGCAGCAGCTGATCACCGAGATCCGGCGCTCCCGCCTGGCCGAGGCGCGCGAGTCGGAGCACTGGGCCTCACCGTTGGACACGCACCTGCGCTGGGCCCTCCCCGCGACGACGACGGTCGGCCCCGGCTCGGCGTCCACTCCGGGCCTGGCGACGTCGCATCCCGCGCTGCGCGTGGTGTCGGCGAGCGACCTGGTCGTCCGGCTACGCGACGTCTGGATCGCCACGTCCGCGACCGAGACAGCGGTCACCAGGCTGCTGCCCCGTCTGCTCGGGCAGACCGTGTACGTCACCGACGAGCTCGTCGCGGAGCTGAGTGCTCACGAGTCCGGCGCCGACCTGGCGGGCGACTGGCTCCACCGGGCCGCCACCACGCTGCTCGAACAGGGCGCCATGACGGCGCTCCTCGCCGAGCTGGACGCGGCGCGCACGCGGTTCACCGACTCTATGGTGCGGGTCCTGTTCACCCACGACGGCGACGTGCTGAGCGTCAATGCGGCGGTCGAGCAGCTCCTGGCGGGCCGCACGTTCCCGGCCGGGGCACACCAGATCGTGGCGGGCGGGCTGCGCACGGCGCTGACCGTCTCGGTGCTCGATGCGAAGTCCTCACCCCGCTACTCCCCCGCCGGGACACCGTCGCTGATCACGGACCACCGCGCCAACATCGCGCTGATCGACCTGAACTGGCTGGCCGACCCTCGGATCAGCGCGGACATCGTCGACGGCATGGCCGTGCTGTACGTGGGCGGCGCGGACACCGGCTACGCCATCACCGGTGACCTGCTCGGTGCCAACCGTGAACCGCTCACCGCCGCGGTCCGAATGCTGGTCGCCACGATCGAACAGTGGACCGGTGAGCGCCACACGGCGGACTCGACGCTGAGGCTGTTCGCCGACATCGTGGAGCACAGCCAGCCGCTGCCGGCCGGCTCCAGCGGGCTGGTCAACCGGTCGGTGCGCCGGGCGACGGTCCGCCGCTCGCCCACCGCGACCGCACCGGACACCTGGGAGCTGGTGGCCGTGCGCGGCAGCCGGGGCAACCGGCTGGTCGGGCTGTACCCGGTCGATGCCTTCACCGACGGAAACGGCGAGCAGGTCGAGGCGATCGGGCCGTTGGGCGACGACTCGGACCTGCTGGAGGCGTTCGGGCACCTGGCCGCCGTGTCCAGCGGCGGGGTTGTCCGCGGCAGCGGGCTGCACTTCGCCGACGATGTGTTCCTCACCTCGGCGGACGCGGTCCGAGGCGCGAAACGAAGCGATCTTCGCGTCGCCCGGTCGCTCACCCCGGAGCCGGTGCGCCAGATCGCGACGATGACCTGGAACGACGATTCCGCGATCGGGTTCGGGCTCTCGGCACTGCTCGCCGACGGCGGACGGGCCGACCATCGGGTCGCCGTCGCGGACCGGGTCCGGGTGGGCCAGCGGCTCTGGGTCGCCGGGCACCAGCGCGGCGCGTCGTGGGGGTACATGATGCTCGCGGCCGGACGGGTACTGGCCGTGGACGCGGCCGGGATCCGCATCGGGCTGGCCGGTGGGGTCGTGCTGCCGGACGGGTTCGTGTTCACCGACGACGGCGGGCTCGTCGGCGTCGTCATGCACGGCCGGGACGGCAACCGCGACAACATCCACGTCCGGGTGCTCACCCCTCGCCTGCTGGGCGAGGCGATGCAGCAGCTGCTGCCCCAGCTCGACCGGCAAGCCCCGGAGATCCGCAGCCACGCCAGCGCGCTGACCCACCCCTACACCCACGCCGAAGAGGTCGCGCTGCGTGCCGCGCTGCCCAAGGCCCGCCGGCTGGCGGCCAAGACGCTGGGCGAGCTGCCCGCGCGGGCCCAGGACCCGAGGGTGCGGATCGTGTCGGCGGAGGACCTCGAACGGCTCGTCGGCGAGAAGCTCGGGTCCGCCGAGCAGGCCTCCAGGTCGTCCACCAGCTGGGCGCCTACACGATGGGCACGACGCTCTACCTCACCGACCGTCGCCTCCACGAGGTCACCGGGCACATCGCCGATCGCCGACTGCCCGCGAACTGGCTGATCCAGCTGCTCGGAACGCTGCTCGACGCCCAGGTCGGTGTCCGCGAGCACGCCATTGAGCTGGTCGGCGAGCTGGTGCTCGCGCGCCAGGAGACCGCGACCACGATCGGCCACCTGTGGCCGGCGGAGAACGAGCAGCTGAGCCTCGACGACCTGGTCGAGCTGCTGGCTCCTGGTGTCATCGCCGGCGCCGACCGCAAGCACCGCGCCCTGGTGAGCCGGCAACGGCACGCGATCGTGCGCGAAGCTGTGCGGCTCTCGTCCTCCCTGAGCGTGAGCACCGAGGACCCGAGCCGGGTCGTGTTTGTCGACACCGCCGCGCGCGCACCGGTCGCGGTCGACCTGGCGCGAGCCGTCGACCCGAGCAGGGAGTTCACCCAGGCCCGCGCGGAGCTGCTACGGCTGATCGACACCGAGTTCTCCCTCGCCGACCAGGAGCGGCTCGCCGCGCTGGTCACCGACCACGACTACGCGAACAACACGTTCGTCGTCGCGGAAGTGGTGATCGACGGCACCGAGGAGTTCGGCGTCACGTACTCCCTCACGACCGCCGCGCTCGTCCGCCATCTCGGCGAGTTCGGCGAAGCGCACGGTGTGGTCCTGTCCGAGCCTCTGCTGCACACGGTCGCCACGCGCCAGATGTACTGGGGAGCCGTCGTCCGCTATCTGGAGGGCCTGAACGATCCGGCCGCGACTCGGCTGCGCGCGATCAGCACGAAGGCTCTGCGCGCCGATCTTCCGGCTGCCCTACGCGATGCCGTCACGCTCGACAAGATCATCCGCTACAGCCACTCGGGCCCGTCACCGGCCTCGGCTACGCAGCTCACCGTCCAGGTCGACACTCCCGCCGTGGCGGCGGACGGCCTGATCGGCGATCTGCTGGGCGCGCTGCGCGGACGCGACGGCCGCTACGCCTCGGCCCGCAAGCTGGCTGTCCTGCTCGGTGCGACCGAGACCGAGGTGACACGGGCCGCGGCGGCGTCCGACCGGCTGTTCCTGAGCGAGCGAGAGCTGGTCGTGCTCGCACCGAACGGTGTCGACACGAACGATCACACCGCCCCGCCGGCCGGTGCGACGCTGACCGGGCCGGAAGGCACGTTCCCGGTGCTGCGCGGCACGATGATCATCGGCCGCAACCCGCGTGCCGACGTGGCCCTCACCGACAGCCGGGTGTCCCGGCGGCACGCGGTGCTGGTCCACCGCGCCGGCGGCTTCTTCCTCGTCGACCTCGGCACGACCGTTCCGATCCTCATCGACGGTCAGCGGCGCAAGGGTCCACTGGTCCCTGTCCGGTCCGGCGAGCGGATCACCCTCGGCGAGGGCGGATACGTCCTGGACGTCGGACAGAAGACCCCGGCCAGGGCTCGGCCGTCCGGCTGGGATGACGACCGGGGCAGCGCGCAGCCGTCGACGCTGGCGGCCGGTGGTGCACTTGCCGGCGCCGCAACGCTCGTCGCGGGGGCGCTCGGCGCGCCGATCACCATGACCGTCGCGGTCGCCGCCGCCGCGGCCATCGTGGTCGGTGCGGTCACGCTCGCAGCGCTGCTCGTGACGAAGAGCTCCGCGAAACGGGCACAGTACGGCGCCGACGAGCGGACGCTGCTGCCCGACGCCGGCGAGGACCGGGGCCTGCTCACCCCGGTCCCGGGTATCAGGGTCCGCGCGGACGCGACCCGCGAGCCGATGGGCCATGAGGGCGACCGCTTCGACTACGGGTACGACGGCACCACGCTGCTCGCCCCGCTGCCGGAGAGCACGCCGGGTGAGGTCGCGGGCTGGATCGAGCTGTGGCGGGCCGTCGTCGGGGAGCTCCTGGCGGGCAACCGGACCGGACCCGCGGTGGAGGAACTGCTCGACCGTACCGGCAGGACCCGGGCGGACCTCCCGGTTCTGGTCATGTACCGGCTCGGGGACCAGCTGGTCGCTGACCGGATCCGTCACCTCGAGGTGCCCGGCGAGTACCGGCTGGTGGCCGGGCCCGACGGCGCCGAGGTGCACGTCTACTACGGCTCGATCGCCGCCGCGAGCACCGCCGTGTTCGCGCTGGTCGCCGGCCACTTCGCGGGCTGGGCCGGTTTCGCCACCGCCCAGGCGCCCTGGGTAGCCCGGCTGGCGGTCAGCGGGTCGGCCGCGAAGGGCTGGAACTCGCGGTGGGTTCCCAGCGGGGTGATGTCGATGCTGCGACTCATCGCGGGCGCCGAGGAATGGGCCCTGCTGGACGCGCTGCTCGCCGAGCGCGCCGAGGTGCTCGCCCGGATCGAACGGGACTTCGCCGGATCCCACCCGGAGTGGGCGCGGGCGCTGCGTGAGTTCGCCACCGAGCTGGCCGACAAGATCGCCGAGGCCCGGGGCCGGGGCCCGGCCGAGCAGGTCGAGGCGACCGACCGCACCGGCCCGGTCGTGGACTGGCACCGCTACGGCGACACCGACCGGGAGCGGTTCGACGGTCCGCCGTCGGTCGGGCAGCTGCGCGTCGCCGAGATCCGGGTGCTGTCCGAGGTGCTGCCCGCTCTGGCCCGGCGGACCGGGAGCACCGAGCGGACCGCCGTCGTGTCCGAGCGGGCACTCGCCAGGGCGCTGCGGGACCGGGACGTGACCGATGTGCCCGAGCTGCTGCGTCGTTTCATCCGGCTCGACGTGGCAGGGACCCGCTACACCACCGACGTTCGGATGGCCGAGGCCCAGCGGCACGTGCGGGCCGGTCGGCTCCGCGAGGACTGGCTGGACGGGACGATCGAGACCCAGGTCGACAAGGCCCGCTGGGGGATCGCCCGTGAGGAGGAGGGCTACGCGGTGCGCAGGGCCGCCTCCGACCGGTCCCACCGGCTCCACTATCGGCTGGCGCAGGCGCGGCGGCTCGCGCTGCTGCCCGTCCTCGGACCGGTACTGCTGCTCCGCGCCGCGGCCAAGTCGACCCTGTTCTGGCTGTTGGTCCTCCTCGTTCCGGGCGGCGACATGCAGTGGATCAACACGATCCACCTGGCCGGGGCGATGCACCAGCAGCGTCTTGCGCGAGAACTGCCGGCGGGACCCAAGCGTGTCGTGGCGGTCACGGTGGCGTGGTACCGGCTGGCGCTCGCCCAGTTCCTCGAGGCGGTCATGGGTGAGCGGTCGCTGAGGTGGGGGCAGCGGCTGCGGGATCGGGCGACCGCCGACCGGGACGCCGCACGCTCGGCGGGCCGGCTGCGTCGTCCCCTGCTGCTGGCCTGGCACAACGCCCGGCGCGCTGTCGGTCAGGCGGTCTACCTGAGCAGGGCGCCCTACCTGCACTGGCGTCACCGGGGCCGTGACCTGGCCGAGGTGGTGCGCCAGGTGCGTGCGGCGCCGGTCTCCCCGTGGCGCCGCCTCACCTCGGCGATGTGGGGCGGCTGGACCCACTTGCGCACGCTGACCGTGAGCGAGTACCACCACCTCGACACGGTGTCGACGTCGTGGCGTCACGCGGCATGGGCGACGGCGGAGGCCGCGCTGCTCGGCAGGGACCGGGACAACGACGTCACCTGGGTGGCACAGCGCATCGCCGCGATCGTGCGTCGCCACGGCCCGGAGGTGGCCGACCGCACGCTGGTCGAGGCGAAACTCGGGCGCCGCGCGGCGCCGCGGCTCGACGAAGCCGTCGCGGAGGCGCCGTTCCTGATCGGCGACGGGGACAGGGTCGGTCTGCTGCGCGTCGGCACGCTGCCGGACGGCGTGGCCCCGACGCTCGCCGGCGACGATCTGCTGCTGCGGATCGACACGCCGGACCTCGGTCCGGGGCTGGAGCAGTTGTTCATCGGCGGCGGCCACCTCGGTGCGATGCTGAGCGGGCGCCGCGACATGGAGGGCACGCTGCGCGAGCTCGACCTGTGGGGGCGGTTGGCGTTCGGGATTGCGCCGACGGCGGCGATGACCACCGCGTCGGGGGTCTACGGGCCGCTCGAGCTCGCGGTGCTCTATCTCGCGCAGGCCGTCAGGGAACGGACGTCCGAGACCGCGCTGCCGGTGGCCACCCTGACCGGCACGGTGCGAATGATCGCCGACGCGGTCCGCCTTCCCGGCGTCGTCGTCGAGCCCGCCGGCGAGGCGACCCTGCTGCGGGTGTGGCTGCCCGCGCTGGCCGGCAGTGAGTGGGAAATCGTCCTGTCTCCCGACCAGTCGCGCGAGGCGCGGCCGGTGATCACGAACCTGTACCCGACCGGCAGGCACGGGCTCGGCGGCGAGGCCACGCTCGGCTGGCCGGTCCAGCCGCTGCCGATGGCCGCGGCGCACAGCAGGGTCACCTCGGTGACGATCGACGGCGCGACGGCCGGTAGCGGGTTCATCTACACCGCTCACGCCGTGGTGACCGCCGCCCACGTGGTCGCCGACAGCACGCCGGCCCAGGTGGCCGTCGACGGCCACCTGGTCACCGAGATCATCCGGCTGCCCGAGCTCGACGGCCTCGACATCGCGGTGCTGGTCGTGCCCGACTTCACCGGTTTCACCTCGGCCTCGATGGGCGGCACCCCGGACGTCGGCCAACGCCTCGTCGTGGTCGGTTATCCGCACGGCCGCCGGACGGCGACGGCCGGCCCGCTCACCGATCCGGTGGACGAGTCGATGACCATCGCGGTCGCACACGGCCACGGTGGACTCTCCGGCGGGGCCGTCTTCGACTCGGAGGGCAACTACCTCGGCCCGGTCAGCACGGCGTCCATCGGGGTCTCCGACATCCGCAGGGTGACCGCCCTCGCACCGAGCGCCGTGGCGGACTACCTCACCGTCGCGCTGCTCACCGTCAACACCTCGGCTCCGGTCGTGCCCGCCGCCGAAGCCGCCCCCGAGACCGTCACCCGCCACCTCCCGGCGGGCAGGCAGGCGCGGGTCCGCGACCTGCACTCGGAGATCGCGGTCGGCTCCGGGATGCTGGCCGGCGGGGCCCTGACCTGGTTCGGCGGTGCTCTGGCGGCGGCGGCGACACTGGTGGTGCTCGTCGGCGCGGTCCACGGCCCACTGCGGGCGGCGACGTGGCTGCTGTCGCGCGGCGTCGACCCCGACGCCGCTCGCGCGCCGCCCGCCGCGCTCACCCGCCTCGCCTGGCGGGTGCTGACCTGGTCGCACTCGCCGGCGGGGCGCCGTTCCCTGGCTCTCGCCCGGAGTGCGCTACTCGGCGCCGTCGTCGGCGTCGCGATCGTCGCGCTGCTGAGAGGGCCCGGCTATCCGTTCGCCGCGTCCGCTGTCGTCCCGACGGCAGGACTGGCGCAGACCCGCCGCACGGATGCTCCGGCGGCACCGTCGCGGCGGGCGCTTGCCAGGGCCGCCGTGGTGCTGCTGGGTTCGCTCACGTTCGTGCTGATCAGCGCCAGTGTGGCGACAGCGGCCACGTCGGCGGCCGCGCTCGGTGCGTCGGTGTCCCCGGTCGTCGTGGCCGGCGCGGCCGTGGTCGCCGCGGCCGGCTCCGTCCTTCTCGTCGCGAAGCGATACCTGGACCCCGACCGGCACAGCGGCGCGTTCTCCGAGGAGGAGCTGGGCACGGACGACCGCGCCTGGTTGCGCACGCAGGTACCCGGTCTGCCGCGCCGGTCCCTCAACCGGGGCGAGCGCCAGGTGTTGCCCACCGATCTCTCCCCTCGCGTCGAGGTACTGACCAGTGCCTCGATCGCCCTCCTGGCCGATGGCACGCTCGGCAGGGAGTTCGAGGGCCTGGACGCCTACACGTGGACCGACGCCGACGGCTGGCACACAGTGCTGTCCGAGGACTCGCTTCGGGAGAGCCCTCGGCCCGCCTTCTGGGCCGAGGTCCTCGACCACGAGCGCATCTTCCACCTCGACGGCGCCACGACCCGGCGGGAGCGGAACCACACCGAGGACCTGGTGCACGTCAACACGCTGCGCGACCCGGCGGCCCCGTTCCGACCGGTCCGCGACGGCCACGGCAGGCGTGCGCTGCAGTCCACCGAGCTGAGCGATGCGGTCGTCACCGCGCTGGACAGCACCGTCGGCGTGCTGGTCACGACGGCCGACGACACCAAGCTCGGCACCGGCGAGGTCGTCGCGGGTGGGCGGTTCGTCCGAATCCTGACCAACCGGCACGTCATCGCCGGAGCGCTCGATGAACCCGGCGCCATCCGGGTCCGAGTCGGGGACACCGTCTGGGCGGCCACCGCGATCACCCTGCCCCGGCCGGAGCGGGTCGTCGAGCTGCTCGTGCGGCGTGACCCGGCGGCGGCCGCTGTGCCGTACGCGACGTTGCTGGACACGGTCACCCGCGCGGACATCGCGGTACTGGAGATCGACACCGCCGAGCACCCCGGTAGCACCGTGGCCTGGGTTCCGCTGGTCCTCGACGAGTACCGGCCCATCGCCGGCGACGAGCTCGTCGTCATCGGCCTGCCCGGTGGTGACTTCCCGCTCGAGGACGGCTCGACCTGGAACAACGACGCCGTCGAGGCGGACGAGCTGCTCGTGGTCAGCCGCGCGGTGGCCGCCTCGGCCGAGCTGTGGGAGCACCACTCCGGCGACCCGTTGACGCTGATGTTCGACGAGGGCCCGTGGACGCGGCCAGGCACCTCGGGCGGCCCCATCCTGGTTCGGCGCGCCGACGGCGGGCATTGGGCCTGGCGGCAGGTCGCGGTGTATCACAGCGGACTCGGCACCACCCCGCTCGGTTTCGGTGCTCGCGCTGTTCTGATCGCCGCTGAGCTGGCCGCGATCGACGAGGAACGCGACTCGTTCCCGGTCGAGGGGATCCTGGATGTCGCGGAGGAGCTGCTCGCCGACGCACACGCCCCGTTCGCAACCGGCACCCGTGGCCTCGGGGCCCGGATTCCGGACGCCGAACACGAACTCGACCTTGTCGAGCGGCTCACCCAGCACAACCCCGGCCGCGTCGCGCCGCGGCTCGCGCGGGCCCGCGCCGCGCTCGCCGAAGCCCGGCTGCGCTTCTGGTCGATGCTGCTGGAGGCGACCGAGCGCCTGCCTCGGGCGCTCGACACCGCCGTCGCGCCCTACCGGGACGTCGTGCGCCCGCTCGTGGAAGCGGCGCTCGCCGGCGGAGCGACCACCCGTGAGCAGCGTGCGCAGCGCGACCGGGTGATCAGCCTGCTACGGCGTCAGCTGCGTGTCCTCGCTTCGGACCCGTACCTGACCGCGACGGACCGAGCCGAGATCGCCTCGGCGGAAGGCAGGCTCGCCGAGGCCGCGAAGCCGCGCGGCGGACCGGCCGTATACAGCTCGGCGCTGGTCACGCCGGTCGCGTTGCTGGCCGCGGTGGAACTGACCCGGCCGTTGCTCGGTGCCTCGGCCGCCGAGGTGGGTATGGCGGTCGCCGGCACGGCGGCGCTGCTGGCGGCATGGCCGGCCGCGAGGCTCGTCGGCGCAGCCTGGACGGTCCTGCGGCTGCGCGGCCCGCCGGTTGGCCGCCTGCTCGTCTCGGCGCTGACCGCAACGCCCACCCGGCGGGCGGGCACCGGTGTAGTGCTGCTGCTCGGGCTCGTGGCGCTCGACCGGGGCTGGGTCGCGGGTGGCGGTGCGCTGCTCGGTGCGGCGTTCCCCGGCGGGTTCGACGCGGGCGAGGGCAGGGGCGGGAACGACCGGGACGACCCGGAGTACCGCAAGCAGGTCGAGCGCATCCGAGGGCACGGGCCGCGCGACGAGGTGTACTGGCAGGCCGCCGTCGCGGTGCTCGGCAGGTTGGCGACCGCCACCGCGAGGACCACCTGGCAGCGGCGGCACCGCGACCGGGTCCTGGAGACGCTGGACAAGTCCCTGCGCGGGAAGCTGGCGCAGCACTTCGGTGACTGGCCGACGCTGCGCACCGCACCGGAGTGGATTCGCCAGGTGCTCGGCTCCCCGATGTGGCTGGACGAACTGTGGCGGGAGTTGAACGACCGGCAGCGGCTGACACTGCTGTGGACGGTGACTCGCCACGACGTCGCGCGTGCCGCGCTGGCCGGACTGCCCGCGTCCGGGCACACGCCGAGCACGGCCTCTGCACTCGTCGGCCTGTTCCGCGAGGGCTCACTCGCGCCGCTGCACGAGCCGGTCGCGCGGCTGGGCGCACACGTCCCCGCCGGCGTCGACCGGGACACCTACCTGAGCCTGCTGGCCACGCTGGCCCAGGACCTGGTCGAGCTCGACGAGGTCGGGCCGTTCGCGCCGGAGCCCGTCGCAGCCGCGCTGGACGAGCTCGGTGCCGCACTGCCCGGGGCGTCCGGCACGGAGGCGACCGCGCTACTGGGCGACCTGGTCGCGACGTTGGCCGAGCTGGCGGAAGATGAACCGGCCCCGGCGACCACGCTGCCCGCTCAGCGCGCGTCGACGGCCGGCCCCGACCTCGGCTATCTGGCCGAGCTGGCCGCGCAACTGCCGGAGTTCACCGCCGACACGGACGTCGCCGGGTACCGCGTCGTCCAGGGCTGGTTGCCTTCGGGCTGGCGGCACGAGGCCGACGGGGTGACCGACCTGCGCCGGAGCGCCGAGCTGGCCAGGCAGTGGCTGGACTCGGCCGCCCGTGAGCGGGTGTGGACCGCGCTGAGCCACGCCGCCGCGCTGCTCGACGAGCCGCACGACACCGGGATCTTCACCGACGCGACCCGCGCCCGGCTGCTGGCCGTCGAGCGCGAGCTGAGCACCGCGAGGGCCGGGCTCAGCGAGCTGGGCCGCCCGCTGTCGAAGGACTTGCCGGTCGACGCCGAACTGCGCATCTCGACGAGAAAGCTGGGCGAGCGCGCCGCCGCCGAGCTCAGTGCGCTCGCCGACGACCCTGCGACGCTGCTGGAGCTGGGTCGTCGGGTCCTGCGCGAACTGGCCGAGCACGACGGCGATGCCACCACGGCCCAGCTGGGTGGGGCGCTGTCGCTGCCGTCGACGCTGGTCGGCGCGGTCGCCGCGAACCACCCGGACTTCAACCTGATCAACGGCGTTGTGCTGGCGAATGTCCCGCTGTCCGGTTTCGAGGCCGACCCCACACTGCCAGTGGTGTCCGAGCAGCTCCTGGGCGCTCTCACCGAGCAGGCGGTCCGCTGGCTGCCGGAGATGTCCGAACCAGCGCGGAGGGGCTGGCTGACCGTGCTGCTCAGCCATGCGCTGCTGAACTGGCGGGTCACCCGTACCGTCGCGGACGCCGAGGGTGCGACCGTGGTGGCGCATCGGGGCGAGGTACGCGCGCCCCGGGCACTGCAGCTGACCTCGGCCGACGGCAAGCGCACCACCTCGCTGCAGATCGTCGCCGAGCGCGACGGCACCGGCTGGCGGGCACTCACCGTGTACCCGGTGTCGTTGGACGCGCGGCAGGCCCGCGCGCCCTCGACACGGTCGATCTCGTTGCCGGTCTCGCTGCCCCGAGGCCGGGTCGCGCTGGGCTGGCACGTCGAGTCGGGCCGGGTGGCGGCGGTACTCACCGACGAGCTCGCCGACGCGCTGGAGAACGGCGGCTGGGGTCGGCTGGTCGTCGACGGGCACCCGGTGCAGGACTGGACCAGCCCCGACGAGCAGCTCTACACCGGCAGCGTCGTCATGCTGTTCGTCCCCGGCCTGGCTCCGGCCGTCAACGGCTCGGCCGACCCCGCACCGTTGACCACGGCCCCTGTGTCGCGGGGCCGGCTGGTGTACGTCCCGGCAGGCGCGCACGACGAGCTCGTCCCGATCCCCGTCCTCGGCCTGGACGAGGGCACCGAGCTGTACCTGGACAGCGCGCTCGGCGACGCGCTGCTCGGCAGGCCGATCCTCGACGGGCGGGGCCGGGTCGTCGCCCTGGTCACTCGACGGATCGACACCACGTTGATCGCCACCCGGGGCGAAGCGCTGCTCGCCGACGCAGGCACCTACCGGCGCTGGACCACCCCGACGGAGCTGATGCGCTACGCCGAGCAGCGTCTGGAGCGTGCGCGGTGGCGGCCGGGCGCGGAGCTGGACCAGGTCGAGCTGCTCCTGGACCTGGCTGCCACCGAGGTGGGCACCGTCCCCTCGGCGGTGCGCGGGCTGATCGAGCTGGGCCGGCGCTGGGCCGCCCTGCATCACCTCGGGCCGGACACCGACCGCGACATCGTCGACCGGCACGCCGCGCTGGCCGCTGCCTGGCTGGCCGCGCTCGACGGCGCGGCGACCGGCGCGACGGGCGCCGAGGCCCGTCAGCTGCTCGCCACGCTCGGCGACGTCGCGTACGCGCTTGCCCGCGCCGAGCACTGGCGGCTGCACCAGCTCATCACCGCCGCCCGGTTCCTGGACGTGCACCAGCGGCTCACGGCCGCCGCCGGTCCACCCGCCACCACTGTCGAGGACCGGCTACGCGTCCTCGACGAGCAGCTGACCGTGCTGGTCTCGGTGCTGCCGCACGAGGGCGCCACCGCGCTGGGCCGGATCCTCGCGTTGTGGGACGACGCCCCCGCCGCCCCAGCGCCCGGTCTGCTCGACTACCTGGCCGGTGAGCTGACCCCGGGCGAGCAGACCCCGGTGCACCTGATCCCGGCGTTGCGGCACACCCGGGAGCTCGCGCTGGCGGCGACGGCCCGGCGTCGCGGACCGAACAGCGGCCCGTTGCGGGTCGGGGTCGAATCCGCGGCCCAGGACGCGCAGCTCGGCGGGAAGGTGGACGGGCTGCTGCGCGGCGGCTACCTGACCGAGCTGCCGGCCGAACTGCAACCGGAGAGCGCCGACCTGCCGGTCCTCGGCTGGAACACCCACCGGGGCGATGCGCCGGCCCGGCTGCGCGAGGACGGTCTGGCCTGGGTCAACGACCCGAACAACTCGCTGCTGCTGTTCACCTGGATCGACCGGGCGAGCCTGCTGTTCGGCAACGGCGTCGTACTCGCACCGCTCTGGATCGCCGAGCGGGTCGTCGCCTACCAGCGCGACGGCTGGCTCGCGGCCGACTGGTGGAGCAGGGCACTGGCCTACGAACGCCGCTGGCGGCTGGAGGAATCGGCCGACCCGGGCTCCCCCGCGCGGCTCGCCGAGCGCGAACTGCTGGTTCGTGAATGGCTGGATGCGCGGTCCAGGGCGGCGCTTGCCGAGTCCCTGGACGGTGCGTCCGGGATGCTGGACACAGCACGCGCCGCCATCGACACCGGCGCACCCGCCGGCGCCCTGTTCGAGCTGTACCTGACCTCCGAGCAGCTCGACGGCGCAACCGGGCTGCTCGCCGAGATCCGTGACCTCGGACCGCGTGACGAACAGCTGGCCAGGCGGCTGGCCGGGTTGCGTGGCCGGGTGGCGGTGCTCGTCGAGGAGCTCGCCGCGCTGCGCGAGGTGCGGGAGCAGCTCACCGACGGGCTGCGGGACATGCTGTCCGACGGCGCGCTGGCGCTGGACACCGCGGCCGCGCACCTGATGGCACCGGCCGCGCTGGTCCTGGCGATCGCCCAGGATGACACCCAGATCACGACCAGGACCGACGGCGCCACGATCGAGCTGCACCTGGCGACCGCGACCGGTGTCTCGATCGCGCCCAGCCCCGGTGCGGGAGCCACGACCGACCCGCTGGCACCGCTGCGCGCCCTGGTCCGCGACGCCGAGCTCACCGAGCTGAACTCGGCGCTGGTGGCTCGGCTCGGCGCGAACCTGCAGCTCTGGCTCGACGTCGTCGCCCCGCTGCGGAAGGCCACACACGACGGCCTTGCGTGGGAGGACCGCTGGCAGCGCGACCTGACCGCGCTGGCGGTGCTCGCCGGCCTGGACCAGCCCGGCCGTGGGAACGACCGGGACTACCCGGAGATGGCCGAGCTCCGCGACGCGCTCGCCGGCCTGGCCGAGGCATCGCCGACCGTGGCGGCACGCAACGAGGTGCTCGACCGTCACCGGGAGCTGCTCGACGCACGGCGGAGGGTCGCCGAGGCACAGACCTTCGAAGCCGCGTCGATCGACTCGGAAGCCCAGTTCGTCGCCATCGAACGGATCGAGGCGCTGCTGGGGTCCCGCGCCGCCGGCAGCCCCGGCCACGACGTCTGGACCTCGCTGATCACCGTGTACGACCTGGTGCAGAAGCGTCGGGTCAGCAACCGGCAGGGCCACAGCGCCGATTCGGTGACCCGGCTGCGCATCGCCCTCGAGGTGTTCTCCGACGAGCTGACCGCCGTGCTCGCCACCGGAGACCGCGACGTCATCGACGGCTGGGGGCCTGCCATGGATGCGGCGTTCGAGCTGCGCATGCAGCTGGCCTCGATCGAGCGTGAGGTCGAGGTGGCGCGGGCCTACCAGGCGCTGTGGCTGGCCGCCGACCGGCTCACCGAGTCCCTGGAGATGCCGCTGGGGGTCCTGGTGGCCGGTATCGAACAGGTCGGGGACGCCACGCACCGCGTAGTGGGGCGGTCCGCGCTGGCCTCCCTGCGCCAGTACGACGCGGTCGTCAGCGTCCTCGGCGAGGTCCTCGCGGCGCTGCGCGACGACCCGACGGCGTTCGCCAACCGGCTCGACGACATCGACCGCGCGATCCGCGCGCTGCTCGTCGCCGGCCCCACCACGCGGGCGCGGCTCGTGCCGGGCTTGGCGGAACTGGTGGACCTCAGCCGGCAACGCGGCGCGCTGACCACGGTGAGCGCATCGAACCGGCTGCCGACGGTGGAACAGGTCGATGCCGTGCTGCGGAGAGCGCTGGCGCAGCGCCACGACATCCTCGTCGGCTGGCGCGCCGAGCTGTCCGACGAGCTCGGTCTCGATCTGGACGAGCTGACCACGCTACTCACCGACTACGACCGGATCGCGGGCGAACAGCCGGACACCGGCGGGTGGCTCGGCGGCCACGACGGCGGGCTGATCAAGGAAGAACGGCCGGGTGAGGCAGACCGGTTCGGCAAACTGATGACGAAGCTGGACGAGCACGCGATCGACAGGGGCCACGACCGGGCCTACCCGAGGGGCCCGCCGATCCTGGAGCTTCCGCTCACCGTCGCGGTGCTGCGGCTGTTGGCCAGGGATGGGCTCGCGGACCTTCCGGGGCGTATGGCCGGGTTCTTCTGGGCCGCGCGCGGAGCCGTGGTGATCTTCACGCCTCGCCTGGACGCGCTGCGCCGTGCCGGATTGCTCGGCGAGCTGCTCGAACACGAGGACGTCTTCCACCGCCTGGGTCGCGCCCGTAACGACAAGGGGCTGGACCATCTCCAGGACGTCGCGCGAATCGTCCAGCTGCTGGAACGCGCGGAACTGAACTGGTTCGCCACCGTCGACAGTGGACAGGTGTCCAGCGCCGAGTTCTGGACGAGGGCGACACCGGTGCTCGGCATGCTCGCCGAGGTCGCCCCGGCGGATCGCGGAACCCATGAGAAGCGGATGGAGCGGCTGCTGCGCTCAGCGGCGGGGCTCACGGTCGCCGAGGAGGGCGACTGGTCCGCATTCGACGCTCCGCCCGCCTGGTTGGTGCACCGGGCCGGTTGGGTCGCGACCGGCTGGAGCTACGGCAGGCAACACAGCCGGATCGCGCTGCTGCTGCTGCTCGCGGCGGAGGGCGGGGACCTGCTGGAGCGGTTCACCGACGCGGGCGGGCCAGGTATCCCGCTGGACCGGGCGGCGAATCTGTTCACCGAGATCGACCGCGTCCTCGATGCATTGCGGACGGAGCAGATCGATTGGAGCCGCATTGCTCGACTCTTCACCGAAGCCGAGCTGTGGTTGTCGCTCGCCAACTGGCTGCTGACCTGGGACCACCACCGAAGCCGGGAACTGATCGGCCAGGCCGACGCCGTCGCCGATCTCGGCAGGAAGGTGGCGCGGTTCCACCGGAACCGGCACGCGCACTGGTCGCGCACGGATCCGGACTACCTGCCGAAGGCTCGGCAGCTACTCATCGAGCTGCGCGCCATCCCGGTGCGTCGGCGCCACACTCTGCACGAGTCGGCCCTCACGGCCTTCGCCCAGATCCTCGACCAGCCGCTGCCCAGGGACCTGGACCGGTCCGCGCTGAGCCCACCGGACGGACCGCACTGGCTCAGCCGGTCGTTGCGCGACCAGCTGTGGTGGGAACTCGTCGCGTCGGCGAACCCGGGCCTGGCCGACGTGCTGAACATGCTGCCGCAGAGCCACCGCTCCTACCGTCACCTCCAGGACCTGTGGCGCTGGTCGACCGACCGGGCGACACGTGCGTTGCACCGGCCGGCATACCGGCTGCTCGACCTACCGGTGCCCACCGGTTGGCGCGCCGACTACCTGAGCGCGTGGTTGACGTTGACCGCGCGGCTGGCCCTGGTTGCTCCGTTGTTCAGCGAGGAGCAACGGCAGACGGAGGCCGCCGAACTCGACCTGCTGCGGTCGGAACTCGACGAGCTACGTCCCTCCGAGCAGATCGACCGGCTCAACGCACACACCTCGGCGCTCCAGAAGCGCCTGCCCCGGCTGCTCGGCGCGCTGCTGGAGGCCGATCTGGACTCGACGCAGCTGCCGACGGAGGTGGAGGCCATCGCCGAGGCGCTGATCCGCCATCACCCGCGCGCCACCCGACAGACCAGGGAGTTGCTGGCCTACTACCTGCGCGCCTGGCAGCGCACCGGCGACCGCGCGCAGGCGCGCACCCTCACCTGGGAGTGGTACTACGACCGGGTCGCGCGGGGCCTCGGTCATGACCCGTTCATCGCCAGGCTGACCACACCGGGGCTGGTGCCCGTCACGATCCTGGACCGCGCCGGGAACCCGGTCGAGGTCCTGGTTGGGCAGGTGGACGACCCGCTGGACATCGTGATGCTCAACTACCCGAACCTGGGTGGTTCCTGCCTGGACTGTGCCAGCGGGTCGATGCGCGGTCACGCGCAGGACCACCTGCACACCCAGGTCGTGGTGCTGCACGTGTGGGATCAAGAGCGTGGCCGGCTGGCTGAGCTGTCCGCGCTGGTCACCGAGGAGGGCATCTGGCCGCTCGGCCAGCCGGCCTCGACCGGCCACCTCAGCTACGGCGACGCGTTCGATGAGTACCTGCGTACGTGGTCGGATCGCAGCGGCCTGCGGGTGCTCTATGACCTGTCCTTCGGAACGAACCCCCGGGGCGGCGCCAACCGGCTGGCCGTGCCCGCCGGCACCACGGAACGGACCGTGCGCCTGGTGATCCCGGCTTCGGGCACCACCACGCGGCTGTACACGCCGGCGTTCGGGGTCTTCAAGCTGCCGGTGACCGGGCGCGATGTCAGGGTGCGGGTGCGGGAGCCGAACGTCACCAGGCGCGGTGGGCCGCTGACCGCGGGCGAGGAGTCCGTCGAGCACGACACTCGTCTCCTCGACGAGCTGCCAGGGGAACACGCGGCCGGGCACCTGACCGAGCTACCGGTCGAGGCGCAGCCCAGGGGCGCACTGCCCGGAGTCCGGGTGCTGCGGTGGCGCACCAGCGGTGGCGGTTCGCGGCTCGCCGGCCGCGGGCTGGGCTGGGTGCTCGACGATCCGCTGCTGCTGTTCACCTGGGTCGACCCCGGCAGCCCGGTGGCCGCCGCCGGCGTCGTGGTCGTCCCCGACCGGATCGTCGCTCTGGTCGACGAGCGTCAGCGCGCTGGTGAGCTGCCGGCGACCTGGTGGGGCGACGCGCTGCGCTATGAGCTGCGCTGGCGCCTGGCCGGCGGGATCCTCACCGCCGAGCAGGAGGCCGCGCGCCTCGCGGAACGGGATCGGCTGCTCACGCAGTGGGCAGCGGCGACACCGCCGACGGTCCCGGGCGCGACTGAGCTGAAGACCGCGGTGCTGTGGCTCGCCGCCGGCAGGACCCTGTCGCATCGGTTCCTCGCCGCGCTCGGCGCTCGCGGTCCACCGCGCCGCGTCCTCGACGTGGGCGATGAGCGCGCGGTGCTGGCCGCGGTGCGTGACCTGACCGACCAGCAGGTGCGTGCACTCGGCGGTGACGTGCTGACCGTGCCCGGCGAGACGCACCTACGGGTGCCGGAACACGCGCTGCGGGAGCGGCTCACGGCACTGCTCGGGGACACCCGTAGGGCCGAGACGGTGAGCACGTCGCTGATCGCGCTGTCCTGGTCCCCCGAGCTCGGTCAGCGACGGTTCCTGGTGGTCGACACGACCTACCGGGCGCTGCACCTGTTCGGGTTGCGTGACCAGGCACTCGCCTACGCCCGGACCTACCCCGCCGATGCGCGACGCTCTGCGGGGACCCAGGTCCGCGACCGACACCGAGCGGCGTTGACGCTGGTCACCGCCCTGGCACGGGCTCGCGCGGCGCATCCCGGGCTGGCCGTGGCACTGGATGAGGCAGCGACCGCCCAGGTCGAGCACGACGCCGCGGAGCAGGCGCTCGGCGCGGCGGTCGGCCGGGCGTGGATGTACCTCGAACCGGTACGGGTCGCCGCGATCGAGGCACAGGTCGCCGCTGTGCGGACCGACATCGCCGAGCAGGCGCTCTGGCGCCGGATCGAGGCACTGGCCGGACAGCTGCGTGACCTGAACCGGGAGTGGGCCGCCGACCTGGACACCCTCAGGTTGCTGCGCGACCCGCACGCCACCCCGGCCGGCGGTGACCAGTTGTGGCACCGGGTCGCGGCGGCGCTGGGTGAGGCGCTGGCCGAGCTGTTCGCCCGCGAAGGCGACACGTCCGCGTTGCACGCCACTCACCGGGTGCTGCTGGACGCACTGACCACACGCGACCTGACCTCGCTGTTCGACCCCTACGAGTACGAGCGCGAACACCTGGACGTCATCGAGGCGACCGTGACGGCGGTCGGCGGGCCCGCTGGCCTGTGGCGCGCGGTGACCCGAACCCACGCTTCGCTCACCCGGTACCGCGACAAGTCCCGGACCCGTCGCTGGAACCTGAGCTCCTCGCGGATTCAGCGGCCGCGCCAGGCGTTCGACGCCGCGCTGACCGCCGCTATCGACCACCCGGACTCGCTCACCACCGCCTGGCTGCCCGCGCACCGGGCCGCGATCGCGCTGCGCACGGCGATGATCACTGCGGAGCGAGAGACCGAGCTGGTCCGCACCTACCAGCGGCCGTGGCGCGCCGGTCGGGCCCTCGCTGTGGCCCTGCGCCGCGCACTCGCCGGGCACTGGGCCGCGACGACCGAACGGAACCCCGTCCCCGGCGACGGGTCGGCACGGACCTTCACCGAGCTGCATCGAACGGCGACCCTGTTGGTCACCGCGACTGAGCTGTCCCACGACTCGCTCGCCGCCCGACGTCGCGCGCTGCTCGTGGCGATCGCGGCGGCCAGGGACGACCTGCTCGACAGCGTCGATGCCGTCTCGGGCACCGATCTGCTCGCACACCGGCTGATCAGCATCACCGGGTCGGAGCACGAGCTGGGTCTCCTGGACACGGCCTCGACCGTGCGCAACACCCTCGCCCCCGGCCTGGCTCGGCACGAGCTGAACCGACGTGCGCGCGAGGCCGCCCTCGCCATGCACCGGGCGCTGCCGCACCTGCTCGTGGAGCTGCGTCTGTCCGAGCACGTCCGCGTCCGGCAGCACCTGGCCACCTACCGAGACGAGACCGCCGCCACCGACCGGACACTCGCCGAGACCCGGCGTGAGCTCCTCGAGGCGCGCCGGGCCCTGGTCATCGCGGTCGGGCGGTCCATGGAGAACGGGCGCGAGCCCGATACCCGCGCAGGCGCCGGCGACGCCGGCCAGTCCACCCCGCAATTCATGGCGGGAGCGCTCGGCGCGGCGACGCTCGGGCTGACCTCCTTCGGAAGGCCCGGCGATGTCGCCGCGATCGGGGCCGTTCTGATCTCCGGCGGCGCGCTTCTCCTCCTCGGACGTGCCGTGTTCCGCACGCTGGCCGCGCGACGTGCCGAACTGGCCGCACAGCGAGCACACGCGGTGCGCCTCGCCGCCAGCGGGCTCGACCTGGAGCACCCGGAGTGGCAGCTCGACCGCACCGCGTGGGCCCTGCTGATCCGTCCGACGCGCGACGCGCGGCCCGAATCCGAATCCCTGTCCTCGCTGGTGATCGAGCTGGCGACGGCGCTGCGTCGCGCGCTCGACGACCCGGCGTTCGCGGTGCTGCGCACCGCGTGGCGGCGCCTCGTCGAGGCCGAGAGCCACCCCCTGTTGTCCGTGTCCGATCCGAGTATCGAGGAGCAACCGGTCATGAAAACGATCATCGAGGCCTTCCTCGCCGAGCAGGCGAAACGCCTCGGCGACACGATCGACGCCCGCAAGATCTGGTTCCGGATCATCGAGCAACAGCTTGAGCTGCGCCGGGCTCGCCTTGGCATCAAGAACGGGTGGTACACCCCGGTCCAGGCACTCGCGATCAGGCAGGCCCGGGACCGGGCGATCGACGGCGCGCTGGCCGAGCGGGAGCTGACCAGGGGCCGGTGGCAGCTGGTGCGCGACCGCCTCCACGCGCTGCGGGTCGACCTGCGCAGTGGTGTGCGGGTGAGCCAGGGCTTGTTCGATACGGCCACCGAGTACGAATGGAACAGGGCCGAGTACGAGTATTGGGAGGCCCGGGGGCACCTGCTGTGGACCCTGCGCTCGGTGGGCACGGCCGAGCCGGAGCCGACGCCCACCTCGGTGCCCCGCTGGGTCGCCAGAGTTCTGACGGTCGCCGTCCTCGTCGTGCCGGTCGTACTGCTGACCAGCGCGCCGGCGGCAGCGGCCGCATTCACCGCACCGAGCCAGAGCGCGGCCGCGGCATGGGCCGCGGCCACCGTGACGATCACCGTCGCGGCGCTGACCGCGATGTCGTGGGGTGCCCACGCACAGCGGGTATGGCACCGATTGTCCGGGAGCAGGCTGCTGCCGGTGGTGATCGGCCTCGCGGTGACCGCGTTGCTGATCCGTAGACCCGATGCCGGCTACCTGGTCTCGATGGTGATCACCAGCCAGGGCCTGAACCTGCCCGGGCGGCGGGGGCTGCGCGGCGCGGAGATCGACATGGTGCGCGGAGCGCTGCGCGGGCTCGACATCGAGCAGGTCACCGCGCTCGGCGGCGGGGTGCATTCCGACACCACGACCGATCGGGTCGTCGTGTGGCTGCCGCGCCGGGCGCTGGTCCACCGGCTGGTGCCGTACACCGGTGCCCGGAGCTGGGCGGACGACATCGTCACTCGGATGGGCATGGTCGCACTGTCCGACGGTTGGGCGGACCGGCGCGACACGGTGTTCCTGCCGGAACCGCTCGTCCTCGCGGTGCGACGGTTCGGTCTGCCCCTGCCTGAGCACAACGCGACGCTGTTCACCATGTTGGCCGGCGCACTGGCCGCCCATCCGGGAGCCGAAGCCGTGGTCAACGCGGCGGGAGCGGCGTCCGACGAGTTCGTCGAGGCCCGCCGCGCACTCGCCGAACAGGCACGCCGGGCCGAATACACGTTGGCCCCCGCGCTGCGCGACGCGCGCGAGACGGTGCTCGACCAGCTGCGCACGAACCTCGCCGACGACCCCCACCTGCCCGCGCTGACGGCCGTGGTGACCAGTATGAACCGGCTCGTCACGCTGCACCCGGAGTGGCGGGAGGACCTCGGGGTGCTCGGCCTCATCGCGGACTCCGCCGGCCTCACCGCCAGTACGCACGCACGCGACACCCCGTGGGCTCCGGCCGCGCTGGCATTGGGCGCGGCGCTGGTGACGCTGCTCGAACTCGCGGACGGGGCGGACGAGTTCGCCGCCCTGCACGCCACTCACCATCGGGTGACCGAGGCGCTGCGCGAACGGTCCCGGGTCGAGCACAACCGGCCGAGAACCGAGGAGGCGGTACTGAGCAACACGATCGTCGCGGCGCTCAACAGCGATGATGCGAACGCCGAGGAGTTCCCGTCCGCACCGAGGCAGCCCTGGCACGATCTGCTGCTCGCCCTGTCCGCGAGCCGAGGTGCCCGCAACCTGGCGTTCAGCCCGCGCAGCGGTTTCGACGCGACCGACCTGTCCGCGAAGCTGCTCGACTTCCGGGCCCGGTTGCGTGCCGTCCTCGACGACCCGGGCCCGCTGACCAACAAGACCTGGTGGAACGCGTTCAACGCCGCGACCAGGCTCGCCGAACGGCTGCCCGGCGCGGACGCCGAGGTCGAGTACGCGGTGGCCCGGCACACGCTGCTGGCCGCCGCCGACCGGTTCGCCGACGCGCTGACACCGTGGGCCGACGCCGAGGCGTTGCGGCACAGGCACGAGCGGCTGCACGTCCTTCCGCAGGACGGCCCGGTCGCGGCTGCCTGGCTGCTACTGGAACGCCACGCCGAGGTGAACCTGCTCGCGGCGGTCGCCGCCGCGGCCGGACAGCGACCGATGACCGCGTACCGGGACCAGCGCGACAACATGTCGCTGGGCCGGTTCGACACCTCGACGGCCTTCACCGTCGACGATCCGGCCACGATGCTGCTGGATCAGTGGCTGCTGCGTCAGCAGTTCGAGGCACTGGACGACGCCGAGCACGGCGAGGCCTGGGACCAGCGCGACGAGGGCCTCGCCCCGGTCGGTACCGAGCACCCGCTACACGAAGCCGTGCTGCGCCGGCATGCGCTACTGATCAGCCGGGCCGACGAGGCGACGGTCGACTACCGGACGGCGCTCGCTGAGGCCGACGAGCGGCTGACCGCCGCCGCCGAGTCGCTCACCGGCGCCCGATCGGCGCTGCGCTCCACGTCCACCGAGGTGAGGCGGGGTGGCGCGGCGAGCGCGGCGGGCGGGTTGACCGACGAGCAGGAATCCCAGCTGCGTGCCGCATATCGGCTGTTCGGCGACCAGCTGCCCCCTGATGCCACCGAGCCCGACGTCCTGCGCTGGGACAACCTCTCCGCCGAGGGCGTGGCGGCGATGCGGGCCGCCGGCCTCGACTGGACGGGTGGCGACCGGCCGCTGTTCGGCTACACCTGGTTCGACGAGGACGTCGAGTCGGCCAGGAACGGGATCATCGTGATCCCGGAGACGATCATCGAGCGGGCCGCGTGGCTCGTCGAACGGGGCTGGCTGCCGGCGAGCTGGTACGGCGAGCTGCTGCACCACGAACGCACCCACCACCTGTTGCGGGTCGCCACGCACGACCCAGAGGCCCATGACCGTGACGTCGACCGGTTGACCAGGCAGTGGCTCGACGCAGAGCTGCGCGCCGCGCTGGCGATCGAGCTGGAGGCAGGTCTCGCGGCCGTCGACCACCACGGTCCCGAGGCGTCGGCGTCATCTCGGTCCCTGCTCGAGCGGCACCAGCGGCTGTCGCACGGCCTGCTGGAGCTGACCGCCCGACCGCTACCCGCCGACGTCGCGTTCACCGGCGCGATGAGCGAGCTGCGCACCGGGATCGACCGGCTGCTCGCCTCCACCGAACCGCGAGCCACGCCGGACACACGGTCGGGCCCGCCGATGCCGGAGAGCATCCGGGATCACGAGCACATCGCCGTCGTCGCCGAGCTGCTCGCCGACGAGCTGGCCCGGTTGCCAGCCGATTCGCGCACACTCGCGGCGTTCGTGCCCACCCGGCAGCGGTGGTTCACACTGCTCAACCATCAGCTCGCGGTGGACGCGGTCCGGTTCGGCCTGCGCCAGCGGGTCCAACAGTTCCCATTCGAGGACCTGATCATCGCGCTGCGCGACCGGGACATGACGTTGCGGGCGCTGCTGACCGACCCGGGCCCGTTGCCTGACGGCTGGCCGGCCGGGTATCTCGCCGTCGCCCGGTTGCACGGGCAGAGCGGCCTGGTCACCTACCGGCACGAGATCGGTGGCGCCAACGCTCAGCGGAGGACGCACCCCGGAACCGACACCGACACCGAGTGGCGGTTCGGGACACGGGCGGGCAACCCGGGCAGCTACTACGACCAGGCACCGGTCACGGAGATCGCCACCTTGGTCGGTTCCGGGCTCGTCCGCAGGACCGAGTCACTGCGGGTACTGCTCGCCGAGCACGACAAGCTGGTCAGGACCCGCACCGGAGCTCGCGCGGACCACCCGACCCGGTCGGTGGGCGCCCTGCTGACCGCCCGCGCGGACCGGGACGCGGCGCTCGCCCGCTTCCTCGCCGACCCCGGCGCGTTGGACGGCCCGATGCTCGCTGTGTTCACCGAGGCGGGACGACTCGACGGGCTGGCCCGGCTCGTCACCCCCGACCACGAGGTCACCATGGTCGGCAACCACCGGGAGTCACTGCTGACCACGGACCTGGCGAACGTGGACCCGCCGATGAACGTCTACGACAGGGCCTACGTCGAGCCGATCAGGAAGGCGATGAGTGCGCTGGTGGGAACCGCGCTCGACCCCCGGCGCGACATGCCCCGGCCGACGCCCGCACGGTGGCTCAAGCTGCTGCTCGTCCAGCAGAAGCTCAACAACGTCCGCATCGGCCACCATGCGAGCCCCGCGCAGCGCACGGTTCTGGAGCTGCGGACCGAGCTGGCGAGGCGCAACACCCTGCTGGCGGCCCTGGTCGCGGGTCCGGGTGAGCTCACCGAGGCACTGGACCGCGAGCTGCTGAGCTTCGGCGCCCAGCTGCTCGGGTCGACCGAACTCATCAGCACCGACCAGGAGATCGCTCTGGCGCAGGCCTACCGCGACCGGCCCGAAGGCGCCCCGGCGCCGGTGCCGGCACCAGAGCTGTCCGGCTACCGGGACAGCGCCTCGATGGAGCAGATCGAACGGCTGCTGCCCTCCATCGGCGTCCACGCCGACCCGGCGCGCTGGCAGCTCCTGGTGCGCGCCCAGCACCGGCTGGACCAGGCCCGTACCGGGCTGATCACCCCGCAACCGACCACCACGGTCACCGACCTGGTCGCCACCCAGCGCGATCGCGACCACCTGCTCGCCGAAGCCGTTGCCTGGACCGACGACCTGACCGGTGACCTGCGGACCGTCTTCGTCATCGCCTCGACGCTGCTGGGCAAGGTCAAGCTGGTCACTCCCGCCGACGAGGTGCAGAGGATCCAGCGGACCCGCTGGGACGCCGGGCTGATCCCGCTGTCCAACAAGGCGGTCGCGCTCGCCGATCAGGCGCGCTCACCCGACGAGCCGGGGACCTCGCTGTCGGTCGATGAGCTCCGGCGGTGGGCCGACGCACTGGGCTCGCTGTCCTCGAAGCGAGTCCGTCGCCTCGGCGGCGCCGTCCTCGACGGGGCCGGGCTCGACGCCCGCCGCTCCGGCGGTCTCGCAACCGACTCGCCGGTCGTGCTGTGGTTGCCAGCGGGTGTGCTGCGCCGAATGCTGGAAGACCACGGTGTCGACCCGGTGGTCGCGTACGACATGCTGCGACGCGCGCCGGTGGTGGCGGCGCCCGGTGGCTGGTCCGACGGGCGCGACATGGTCGTGCTGCCCGGCACCGCGGTCGCCGAACTGCGCCGTCACGGGCTGCTCGACTCCGCTCTGCGGCACGCCCGCCTGATCGCCGACACGCTGGCCGGACGGCCCAGCAGCGACTACGAGCTCAAGTCGACGGGCAAGTCGTTGAGTGCCCAGCTCGCCTCGGCACGGCGGTCCGCCCCCGGGCTGGCCGCCGGGTTCCGTCGCCTCGCCGCCGCCCAGGACCGGGTGGCGCTCGCACTGGACTTCCTCACCCGGTCACTGCGGCAGAACCAGGATCTGCTCGGTGAGCTGCTCGGTGCCGCGATTCGGGCACACACCGAGGCCATCGAGCCGGACCAGGTCACCGTGCTGCTGCTGGACCTGGCCTCCGCGTCGCACCATCTCCCCGATCGGACCACCCCGTGGGAGATCGAGCGCCTGTTCGAGCTGATCGATCCGGTCACCGGGAAGGAGAACGACTTCGAGGCGATGAGTGTCACGCTGCGCCATCTGTTCGAGGCCACACCGACGAGCGCCGACAGCGAGGTCGCGTGGCTCCGTTCGGGGTACGAAGCGCTCAAGGCGAGCATGCACCCCTACATCGCGGCCAGGACGGCCCAGACCGATCCCGAACCTGAGCACGCGGCCGTCGAGGCGATCAAGGTGCTGCTGGCGGCGGTTCCGACCAACTCGGCCGAACACGACCTGCTGCGTCTGGTCGCGGCACGGATGGACACGGTGTGGGCGGCGCGCGAGGCACTACGGCTCGACCCCAGGACCGGGTACCTGGGCGTCCTCGCCGCGGCGAGGTCGGCGGTCGATGCGGCGCTCGACGCGCTGCTCGCCGGTGCGGCTGAGCACGGGTGGGGCATGGCGCACCGGCTCGCCGATGGCCTGCGGCGAGTGATGATGCCGCCGGGCACCGAGGCAGCGCTGGTCGCGCCGATGGTCCTGGGTGCGGAGTTGCTCGACATGGTCAGTGCGGTCAGTGACCGGGTTCTCGCCGAGACCGGGACCGACAGCGGCCTCGCCGCCACCCGACTGTGGCGCGAGCTCGCCGTTCTCGGGGTGCTGCACCGCTACGCGGCCGGGAGAGGTGCCGACGCCGCGGCGGACGAGAACGTCTGGCGCGACGAACTGACCGAGAAGATCGACATCGCGGTCCACGAGCTGCTCGCCCGGCATCGCCCCACCGCGCCCGGCGCCGTACTGACCCGGCTGCGGTTCGCCGAACAGCAGCTCGCCGCGCTGAGCACCGCGCACGCTTCAGGCGTTCGTTCGACGGTCGACGCGCTCGCCCAGTCCCTCGCTGGGGATCTCGCCGATCTGCTCACCTCGAACCGGAGCCGTCTCGCCGACGCGCTCGGCCTCCCGGCCGCCACGCTGAACGAGATGCTCACCGAGTTCGACGACGCGCTGGCGACGGCCACCACCGAACTCACCGAAGCACGCACGGAACTGACCGCCGCCGACCGCGCGACGCGACAGCCGGTCGGATTCGACCCGGCCGACGACACCGGCTCGGCCTCGGTGTCGACCGTGCTGGCGGTCACCGCACTCGGCACCGTCAGCGGCCTGTACCTGCTCGCAGGTCCGCTCGGCGTCATGGCCGGGCTCGCCGGTGCGCTGGTCGTCACCCTGCTCGCCCGGACCGGCACGATCCGAAGGACCGGCGGCGATCGGGCCACCAGGGCGCCCCCGCGCGTTGCCGACGGACAGCTGCCCAGTGGCGGCGGGCTGACCACCCGCCGGTTCAACGTCCTGAAGCACGAGCGGACGGTACGGGTGTTCCGCACCGTCCTCGACCGGCTGCCCGACTCCGAGGACAAGGAGATCGTGCTCGACTGGTCCCAGGTCCGGGAGGCCGCCGAACGGGCGACCCTCGCGGCGCTCTACCACGAGGTTCTCGTCTACACCGTCTTCGACAGCCACGGCAGGGTCTGGCGGGTCCGGTTCACCCACTTCGACGACCGAACCCGCACGCTGCCCAGCAGGGTCCGCCGGTACCTCGAGAAACGCATCACCACACACGAGGACGAACACGAGCGGCGAGTGGCCGCCCGCTTCCCCGAGGACGGCTGGGCCGAGCACGACACCGAACGGCAGGAGATCGCCGATCTCGTCATCGCCGCGTTCACCGGGAAGGACATCCCTACCCCCGGATTCCCGCGCCGCAACCGGTTCGCCGAATGGGGTCTGCTGAGCAAGCACTGGGAGTACCACGGCAGGACCAGGAGTAAGACCGTCTACACGGTGTCCTCTCCCGGCCGCGCGCTACAGCGCGGTCTGGCCAACCGCGCCGCGTACGAGGGCGGCCCGTTGCTGGCGGTGTTCGACGAGGCCGCGGCCGTGGTGCGGGGCATCACGCCGCTCGCGCTCGAGGACGACTCACCGGCCACCGAACGTGTCCACACCGCCGTCCGGATCCTCCAGCTGCTGCTCGACTCCGCCGAGCCCACCCCCCGGTCGATGCGTTCCACCCTGGACCTGCTCGCCGTGCCCGGCGGCCTGACCCATACCGAGCTCGCCGCGAGGTCGCCGGGTGTGAGCAGGACGAATCTGCGCCAGCGGCTCGTGATGTTCGTGGAGTGGGGGCTGGTCGACTGGGGCTGGCCGCCCGGCGCGCACGGCTACCGTTATCGACTGACCGAGGACACCGCACGGTTGCTCGCCGAGCTGGACCGGCCGGCGACACATGTCGGTGAACGGCTGCCGCTCGCGCTGCTGCGACTACAGCTGCACCGGTCGGCCCGGCTAGAGCGGCGGTTCCCGATCGTCGGGGAGATGGGCGCCACCCTCGCTACGGCCCGGGAGGTGCTCGGTATAGCGCCGCCGTCGCACCGGCCGCGACCTCGCGCCGCATCGGTGTACGACGTGTTGCTCGCGCTGCACACGGCGCCGGACGGGCTCACCGCCGGCGAGCTGTCCGCTCTCACCGGTCTCCGGGGCGCGCCGCTGGACCGGCCCTTGCGGACCCTGACCGGGTGGGGGCACGTGTGGCAGTCCCTCGTTGAACGCGGCGGCCGGCGTGTCGTCACCTACGTGCTGCCGCCGCACACCGCCGCGCTCCTCGACGCACTGCGCGCCGTGCCCGACGATCCGGCGACACCAATGGATCGGGCGCTGGCCGATCTGCGCGCAGTGTTGGCCCAGCGCACAGGTCTGCGCCCGGGTGAGCCCGATACCGACGCCCTCGCCACCGCCCTCGACGAGGTGACCCGGCTGGCCGCAGGCCGATTCGCCAGGACGGCGGCCGGGTCGCGGAACTCAACCCGAGGCATACTCGCCGCGCTCGCCACCTCGGCCGGGGGGCTGAGCACCGCCGAGCTCGCCGCCCTGTCCGGAATCGGGGAGGCGGGGATGCGCGGCCGGCTCGCGGGCCTGATGCGGCTCGGGCTGATCCGCCACGTCCGTGACCTCTCGCCCGGGGCGGGCTCCACCGCTCGGCGCTACCTCGTCACCGACGACGTGTCCGAGCTGCTCGACGCGCTCGACTCAGCTCCGCTGTTCCCGCGAACCGACGCCGGACGCGTGTTGCGCGCGCTCGACGAGCGCTTCAACGGCCCACCGAAGCTGGCTCCGGGAACGGGGTTCGACTCCCTCGCAGGAGCGCTCGCCGAGGTCAGAGCCATGCTGCCCGTCCTTCCATTGCCCAGTGGCGGCCGGTGGGAGCTCACCCGCGCCGCGATGGTGTTCGAGACCTATCTGGACCAGCTGCCCGACAACCGGCGCAACCGGTTCACCGAGTGGGGACTGCTGACCACCGACCGGAACGATCTCACCGTCCTCGGCCACGTGCTGCTGCGAGGGCTGGCCAACCGGGCCGCCTATCGCGGCGGGCCGCTTCTCGCGCTGTTCGACGAGGCCGCGGCTCTGGTGCGGTCCGCGACACCGGCCGGTCTCGACGAGGACTCACCAACCACCGAGCTGACCAGGGTCGCGGTCCGGGTCGTCATGCTGCTGCCCGACTTCGCCACCCCGGTACCCGATGCGGTGCGTACGACCCTGGACCTGCTGGCCGGCGCCCCGGACGGACTGACCCCGAACCAGCTGGCAGCCCGACAGGGGCTTAGCCAGAAGGCGGCGGCGCAGCGGCTGGCGACCTTCCTGGACTGGGGTCTCGTCGTGCGGGCACGCGTGGGCCGCCTCGGTAATGTGTACCGCCCGGCCGGCAACACCCCGGATCTCCTCGCCGAGCTGGACCGCCCGGAGAACCACCTCGGCGAACGGCTGCCACTCGCTCTGCTGGCGCTGTTGCTGAACCGGCCGGAGGGGCTCAGACGAGGCCTCCCCGCGACCGAGGAGATCACCGCCGCGCTCACCGCGGTCGGGCACCTTGCCATTCCGGTCGTCCACGGCCCGCCGGCACCGCCGGACACGATCCGGATCGTGTCCGGCGGAGACCGGATGCGACACCGCAAGCTGCGCGAGGGCCTGGACAACCGAGCGGCCTACCACGGCGATGTCCTCACCGTGTTCGACGAAGCGGTGAGGGTGATCCGTGCCGCCACGCCCGTCGCCCTCGACATCGACGCGCCGTCCGACGAGCTGGTCCGCACCGCCGTCCAGATCGTCATGCTGCTACCCGACTTCGCCACCCCGGTCCCCGGTGCGCTGCGGTCGACCCTGCTCGCGCTGACCGAGGCCGAGGGCGGGCTGACCGTCAGCGCGCTGTCCGACCGGCTGCGGCTTCCCGCGTACGTCGTCAAGGAGCGGCTGGCGATGTTCCTGGCCTGGGGCTTGGTCACACACACTCGGACGGATCGGCGGGCCAAGGTCTACGAACCGGCCGACGCCACCGCGGCCATGCTCGCCGAGCTGGACCGGCACGCCGACCACCTCGGTGAGCGGCTGCCACTCACGCTGCTCGCGCTGCTGCTGAACAGGTCCGATCCGCTGCGCGACGAGTCCCCGCTCACCGGTGAGGTCTCCGCCGCGCTCGCGGCGGTGCGGCGGCTGGGCGACAGCCCGCTGCCCGTGCACAGCACCCGGGTTCCGAGGAACTCGGTGCACATGCTGCTGGTGGCGCTGCGCGGCAGCACCGACGGGCTGACCACCCGGGAGCTGGCGGCGGCCATCGACCGCGCGGACCACGCGGTGGAGCGGCCCGTACTCACCCTGACCGAGTGGGGATTCGTCTGGCAGGTTCTCGATCGCCGTGACGGCGCGCGGGTCGTGTCGCACCGGCTGTCGCCGAGGGGCGCCGCGCTGGTCGAGCTGCTCGGCGACACCCCTGTCGAGCCGTCCACACCGGCCGAACAGGCACTCCACGACCTGCTCCACGCGCTGAACCGGCCCCGGTCGCTACGCCCCGGCACAGCGGACACCGAGGCCGTCGCGCTCGCCGTCGACGCCGTCAACACGGCGTTCGGCTCACCGCTGAACCAGCCGCTGGTCGAACAGGGAGCGAACTCGATCCGGGGCATCCTCACCGCGATCGCGGCCGCGCCGGAGGGGTTGACCGTGGCGCGGCTGGCGGCGCTGTCCGGCGTTGGGACGTCGAGTGCGCTGAAGCGGCTCACCGGCCTGGTCACGCTCGGGTTGGTCAGGCAGTTCCGGGTGGCGGGCGCACCCGCTCCGCGCTACGCGCTCACCGAGGTCGCGCCGGAGCTGATCGCCGCGCTCGACACCGCACCGCTGTACCCGCGCACCGCGGCTGGCCGGGCCTTCCGCGCGGCCGACAGCCTCATCAACGGCCCGCCGAAGCTGAACCCGCTGTCCCCCACACTCAGTGCGGCCGTCGTCGCCGCGATCGGCCACCTGCCGGCTCGATCCACCGGGCTCTCGGGTGACGCGGGTTTCATCACACCCACTACCGCCCTGGTCACGGCAGCGACGCTCGGGGCTCCGGTGGCCATCGCGTCGCTCGGCCCGCCGGTCACCGTGGTCGTGGCCGTTGTGGTCGCGGCCTCGGCGCTCGCCGTACTCGCCCGGCACGGCCGATCACCGATCGGTCGGCCGCGGTCCGCCGGATTCGACCCGACCGACGACACCGGCCCGGACCGCGCGGTGGCCGCGCCCGGCACCGAAGACGGTGGCCCGTATCTATCCGCCGGCCCGCGGGGGATGCCGGGCGAGCTCGTGGATGCGCGGGTGGCCCAGCCGGTCGTCCGGTCGGACGTGCGGCTCGCCCGGTTCGGCGTCCGGCCGCGTGGTCCCCCGATCACAGGTCTGCTGGGTGCGAGCCCGACCCGCTGGGCCGCGCGCGCCGCGGTCGTGCTCGCCGTCGTCCTGCTGGCCAGCGTTCCGGCCGCGGCCGACGGTCAGCTGCTGCACCCGCAGCTCGTCGCCGCGGTCCTGCCGGTGGGCGTGCCATGGTTCGGCAGATTCCCCGCCGAGCACCAGGCTGAGCTGGAGGACCTTCGCGCGGTGGCACTGGGCGGGGTGGAGAAGCGGGCGCACGGCGACGACGGCCGTGCGCTCGACGAGGTCACCCGTCGCCTCGATGCCCTCCTGGCGGGCGGGTCCGGCGCCACGGTCCCCGGCCACGTGTCGCCCCGCGATTCGTTGTCGCACGCGCTGCGGCAGATCGTCGAGACCCAGCGGCTGCTCGTCTCGAGGTTGGCTGAGACGAGCCTCGCCGAGGTCGAGATCACCCACTTGAAGACCCGCATCAAGCAGCTCGAGTGGCAGCGGATCGCGTTCAACGGCCAGACCAATGCCCTGTCCCTCGGTGAGGACCCTGAGCGTTCCTTCGCCATCGACGGCTGGGAAAACCTCGATGACGCGGTCCGGCTCGGGTTCAGCGCCGCGCTCGGCCTCGTCGTGGACAGCGGGCCCGGCACACACCTGCTCCGGGACCGCGCCCACGTGCGGATCCTCACCGACGCCGAGTTCCTCGCCGCATGGCGGACCCAGAGCAACGGGCGCGGGGCGCCTGCCGCATTCAGCATCCGGCAGGACCGGTTGATGGTTTTCCGTGAGTCGACGTTCCGGTTCGACGGCCGGGATCGACCGGTTCCCCCTCTCGACCCGTTCGTCATCCGGAGCGCCGAGGTACTGCTGCACGAATGGCTGCACGTCGTCGACTCCACGCTCGACATCGCTCAGCGGGAGCGCAATGCCTTCTGGGTCCAGCATCTGTTCCGTGAGGCGGCCGGTCACCGCCGCCAGCTCCTCGAACTGCTGACGAGCGGCACGACCGAGGGGCTGGCGGCTCGGCAGTATCTGGTCGAGTTCTGGGACGAACTGATCCGTAGCTGGCTTCCGACCGTCAAGGCGCCGAAGACCTACCCGCTTCCGGCCTATTACACCGACGGTTCGGCTGTCCGCACCGGGCCCGGTAGCGACACCGGTTCCGCGTCGGTGTCGACGATGGCCCTGATCGCTGTCCTCGGTGGCGGTCTGCATCTGGTCGCGGGACCGGTCGGGGTCACGGCCGGTCTCGCCAGTGCGCTGTTCGTCGCCTTGCTCGTCCGGTCCGGCCTGATGCGGCGGCTCCTCGGCGACCGATCCCACCGAGCCCCGTCGCGCGGCGCCGCCGGGCCGCCGGGCGGCGGTCGATCGCCGACCGGGCGACAGCCGATGACCTGGCCTCAGGTGTACGAGATGGCCCGGCACATCAACTCCGCCGAAGCCGGTCTGCGACACACCAACGTCCGGATCAGCCTGGGTGAGAACGGCCCGACCGTGATGGTCCGCGCGGTGCGGATCGACGTCGAGGACGTCGAGCCGGTGTGGGTGGAGCACGCCATCTACTCCGGAATCGCCGACTACCTGCCCCAGGCTCCCCGCGTGCTGCACGTCGGACGGTCCGCGCTGATCCAGGAGTTCGTGCCGGGCCGGGAGGTCAACGACGTCGCGGCCCGGGGCGAACCCGTACCGGGCGTCGTGCTGGACTTCGTCGCCGACGTCTCGGCGAGGATGACCACGGTCCCCGCCGACGCGCTGCCGCGCCCGTCCCGCCGTTGGCGGGTACGCGACGTGCGTGGCTTCGCCCGCGCGCTGGCCGGGCACATCCAGCGGATGTACGACCGAAATCTCGATGCGAGTCCTGAGCTGTACGAGACGTTCGGCATTCCGGGCGCGCCGTTGCGGGTCCTGTTCGACGCCATCCCGGCGCTGGCCGAGCGGCCGCTCGGCCTGGTGCATGGTGATCTGAACCCGCGCAACCTGATCATCGACCAGGCCACCGGCGCGGTCTACGTCATCGACTGGGAGCACGCCATGTGGGGTGACGTGCTGCTGGACGTCGCACGCCATCTGAGCCGCATGGGCTACACACGGGCCCAGCGCGAGCAGTACCTGCGCAGGTGGCTCGCCGCGATGCCTCCGGCCTACACCGCGGGGTGGCAAGCGGATCTGCCGTTCTACGAGATGCTCGAGCACCTGCAGTTGATGCTGGCCAACCTGCCACGGCACGCGGTGGGGTTCCGCGACGCCGAGACCCAGGCCGAAGCCGATGCCGAGCTGGACTTCCTCACCGAGGAAGTGGGCTACGCCTTCCCGCACTGGGGCATGGAGCCGCTGGACCGCGACACGATCGCCGCGCTCCTGCGGGACTGGGCCGCCACCCACCCGCAGCAGCCGGCCGGACGGTCCGACCGCGCCGTCCGGCCACGCGCCCCACCGCGCGGCACGCTCCCCGGCAGGACGAATGGGCGCCGGGTCCTCCTCGGCGTGATCGCGGCTGTGTTCGCGGCGCTCATCGTGCTCGGGCCCGGCGCGGGCGTCGCACACGGCGTCGGTCCCGGCCCAGCCGCCGGCGTCGCGCGGGCAGCCGCGCTCGCCTCGGCGCTGCCACTGGGCATCCCGCACAGCGCGGTGCTACTCGGCGCGCTCGCCACGTCGGCGAGCGTCATCTGGTGGCTCGTTCATCGGGACGCCTCTCCCGCGCCGGTGACAGCACCTCCGGTCCGGCGGCCGGTCCAGCGCATCGCCCTTCCCGCCGATGCGCTCGCGGCACCGCTGCTGGCCAGATCGCTGATGCGCAGGCTGACCTGGCGGCTCGTCGATCTGCGCCTCCGGTCGCCGGACACCGACGTGGACGAGGCTCGCGCGGAGCTCGTCGGGCTGCTCGTCAGGGCTCGGCTGCTGGACGAGGCGCTGGCTGTGTTCCGGGACATCGAGAAGCACCCGGTGCAGCACCAGGCCGCCGCCGTGCTGGTGCCAGGCTGGATCGAGGCGGGCCGCGACGGCGATTCGCTGCTCTCCACGCTCGCCACCGGCGGACACTGGCTCGCCGCGGCAACCGCGTGGGCACGGGTTCTCGGTGGGGGCGGTTCCGCGCAGCTGCGCATCGCGCTCCGGCTGTGGGAACAGGTCGGCGAGGTCGCCCAGCTCGAGCCCTGGGAGTACCAGGACGCACGGGAGCACCACGACCGCCATCTGTCGGACCTGATGGTCGGGCTGCTACGGGGTCGAGTCGCGGCCGGGCTGGTGGACGTCGACAACCCGGTGTGGCGCGCGTTCGGCCCCGCCGGGGCGATGGCCTCGGACTGGGTGCGGGCGTTGCGCGCTGAAGGACACTTCTCCCTCGAGTCGGTGCCCGAGCAGCTCGTCCCGTCGTGGTTCGCCACTCCCGCCGATCGGCCGACCGATCGGGGAGCCGGCTTCGATGTGCTCCCGGCCGACGTTCGCTCGCTGCTCGCCGACGCATCCGAGGCACTGGGCGACGACCCGGTCGACCTGTCCCTCGTTGACTGGGACGCCGCCCTCGACCACGTCACGGACCCGCGCTCACTCGCTCTGCTGGTGAGCGGCGTGCCCGATCTCGCCGTGACCAGCCGGCTGCTCGACCTCGTCGAGTCCGTGCTGGTCACCTCGACGCCGGGCACCGAGCCCTGGCGGGAGCCGTTGCTCCGCGCGCTCACCGAACGTTCCGCCGCGCCGGAGACCGATCCGGAGCACGCCAGGATCCTGGCCACCGAGGTGGTCGCGGCCGCATCGAACGGCCGCTGGCCGATGGCCAGGTTGACCGACCTCGGCCTGTCCGACGAGCGCTGGGTGACGCTGGCCCGGTTCTGGACCGAACCGGTGTTCACGGACTACCGGGAGCTCGTCTCCGACCTGTTCGACGCCCTCGCCCGACAACCCCCGGCGGTCGCGGCGCAGCTGTGGTACGCGGTCACCACTGTGGCCGCCACCGTCGTCGACGTCGCGCCCGCGCTGCACCTGGATGCGACCGACCACGAGGACCTGACTCGAGAGCTGCTGGAGGTGTGGCTGTCGTTCGCCGGCACCGACGTCGCGACCACACTCACCCTGCTACCCGGAAGGGTGGAGCTTCTGCTGAAGTCGGCGGCCAGGACCGGACAACGACCCGGCTCCCCCGGTTGGACCGCGCTGGTGCGCCGGCAACCACACGCGTCACCGGAGATGCGCAGGGCCCTGCGGGACCACTACCTGCGGTTGTCGTCCGGCCAGGGCGTCGAGGCCAACGCCGGGGTCTTGGCCCAGCAGCTGGGCCTGCTGCCGGACACACCCGATCCCGTCGATCGCGACTTCCCCGAGCATCGCTTCAAGCACGGCGGCCGCGCTTTCGTGGTGGGCCGGATCAAGGATCTGAGCGTGGTCACCGCACTCGCACCCGACACTCGCGACGGACGGCTGCTCGCCCCGGACGAACGGCCGCTGCACCTGCGAGTCATGACGATCGGGGTGTGGGCGGAGTCCACACCGGACGCCCCACTCGGCAGCGTCCCGGTGTTCGTGGCACCCCAGGGTCTGCTGCCGCTCGAACCTCCCGCCGGTGACCCCTGGCTCGACATCGGGTCGGTACTGGCCCGCTATCTCGCCGGGCGGTCGCGAGCGCTCCACCTCGGGCTGCTCATCGGGCCGGGTTGGGGAACGGAGTCTCTCGTCCCCGCTCGTACTCGCCGCACCGTGGTCACCGTGGAGCTGGCGGCACACGGCGTGGCCGGCATCCGGACCGCCTCGGGCCCGCTCCCGTTGCCCGCCGCTCTCACCGTGGAGTGTCATCGGCCTCGTCGGTTCACCGTCCGGCGCGCCAGGAAGACCAGCTGAGTTCAGCTCAGTTTATATCAACACGCGTTGGCCTACGTGCGTATCTGTTGTTGTGGATCTTTCGTTGCCGGATCGTGCGAACCTCTCCCCGTCCGCTCGTCGTCGCGTTTGCGCTGACCTGCCTCGCCCTCTTCGGCTCGGCCCTCATCCCGCCACAGGCGAGTGCGACGCCGAGCGAGGCTCGTTGCCGGGACGTCAGCATCCCGATCACGCTGACCGGCGCCGACGCCCAACACATCGACGGCACCCTGTGCCGGCCGGACGGCGAGTCGCCGAAAACGGTGCAGCTGCTGATCCCCGGCGCGTTCTACAACCACGGCTACTGGGACTTCGGCTTCGACCCCGGCAAGTACTCCTACGTCCGGGCCGCCACGAAGGCTGGTTACGCGACGCTGGCGATCGACCGGCTCGGTACCGGCACCAGCTCCCACCCGCCGGGCGCGCTCATCGACAACAACACCTCGGCCACGTCGGTGCACCAGGTCGTCACGGCGCTGCGGCAGGGCCGGGTCGACGGCACGAGGTTCGATCGGGTCCTGGAGGTCGGCCACTCCTACGGTTCCATCACGGCCTGGTACGAGGCGGGCACCTACCACGACGTCGACGCGGTGATCATCTCCGCGTTGCTGCACTCGCTGTCGCCGACCGGTGCCGCGGTCATCTCGACGTCGCTGGAGCCGGCGCCGGCGGACGCGAAGTTCCTGGGCAAGGTCGTGGACCCGACCTACATCACGACCCGACCCGGCGCCCGCAAGGGCTTCTTCTACCGCGCCGACACCGACCCGAGGGTCCTGGCCTACGACGAGCAGACCAAGGATCTGGCGACGACGTCCGAGGTCAGCGGCTTCGGCCAGTCGCTGGTGAGCCCCATGCCCGGCGACATCACGGTCCCGGTGCTGGTCGCCATGGGCCGAAGCGACGCGGTGTTCTGCGCGCTGGGCGCCACCGACTGCTCCACGCCGGCGAACATCGTCACCCAGGAACGCCCGCACTACGCCAAGGCACCCTGCCTGGCCGCGTGGGTCTCCCAGAACTCGGCCCACGACCTGAACACCGCCGCCGACGCCCCCGCCTGGTTCACCTTCGCCCAGTCCTGGTCCACCAAAACCCTCCCTCCCGACGGCACCCCCGCCCACTGCTAACCCCCGCCCCCGCGCGGCACGAATGTGGCTTTAGGGACGTTGAACGTCCCTAAAGCCACATTCGTGTCATCGGAAGGGCGGACGAGCGGATCAGGCGGCGGTGATCGTGAAGATCAGGACCGCGACGCAGGACAGGAGCGTTGCGGTGCAGTTCAGGAACAGGTTGCGGCCGAAATCGTGGGCCCGGATGTGCGCGGCCGCCGCGATCAGGAAGTAGAGGACCAGCGCGACACTGGTCAGGATCGCCAGCGGCGGGACCCAGATGCCGATCACCAGCCCGGCGGCGGCCGCGAACTTGATCGGCGGCAGCACCCACCAGAACCGTCTCGGGAAGTGCACGTCCACCAGGCACTGCCGAATGAACGACGGCGGCCGGAGGCACATCAACCCGTCCCCGAACTGCACGAAAGCCAACGCGGCGAGCGGCCACCACGGCGTGATCATCTGCTGTCCTCCCTGACGCGACTGCCCATGGAACGCCGGACCCCGCCCGGTTGTGACATCCCCCCGATGTCACACACCGGACTCGGGCCACGTCTCGTGGGCATGGACACGAAGGGAGCGGACCCGGCCGCGTTGTTCGCCGAGTACCGGAACCTGCTGTTCACCGTCGCCTACGACATGCTCGGCGGCGTCGGCGATGCGGAGGACGTCGTCCAGGACACCTGGCTGCGCTGGTCGGCGGTCGACCACACCACCGTCACCGCGCCGCGCGCCTACCTGGTGCGGATCGCCACGCGCCTGGCGCTGGACCGGCTGCGGGCGCTGCGCCGGTCCCGCGAGGAGTACGTCGGGCCGTGGCTGCCCGAGCCGCTCTGGGACGGACCGGATCCGGGCGAGCGGCTGGTCGAACACGAGGGCGTCGCGGTCGGCATGCTGGTGGTTCTCGAGACGCTGTCGCCGCTCGAGCGCACCGCGTTCGTGCTGCACGAGGTGTTCGGGTTCTCCCACAGCGAGATCGCGGAGATCCTGCAACGGTCACCTGCCGCGGTCCGCCAGCTGGTGCACCGGTCCCGGGAACACGTGCGGGCGAGACGACCCCGGTTCGACGTCGACCAGGACACCGCGCGCACGGTCGCGCGACGCTTCGTCGACGCCGCGGTCAGCGGCGACGTCGCCGAGCTGCTCGACGTGCTCGCACCGGACGTCGTGCTCCACAACGACGGCGGCGGCATCCTGCGGACGGCATTGCGCCCGGTCGTCGGCGCGGACAACCTCGCTCGTCTGTTCACCCACGTCGGCCCCGCCTACGAGTGGGGCGAGTTCCACTGGGGAACCCAGGGTGGAGTGCCCACGGTGTTCGCGGTCAAGGACGGCGTCGTGTGGGCCGCCGCCAGCATCGAGACCGACCCGACCGGACGCCGGGTGACCGCCGTCTACGGCACCGTCAACCCGGCGAAGCTGCGCCACCTCACCGTCGACGGGATGACCCGATGAAGATCGTGGTCGCGGGTGCGGGCGGTGCGATCGGCGGCTACCTGGTCCCCCGCCTGGTTGCCGAGGGTCACCAGGTCGTCGGGCTGACCCGCGCGCCGTCGGGCGCGGTGCGCGTCCGCGAGCTGGGCGCCGAGCCGGTCGTCGCCGATCTCCTCGACGCCGACGGCCTGCTCACCGCGGTGCGCGGCCTTCGGGCCGACGCGGTCATCCATCAGGCGACCGCGCTGGACCGCGTCCCGATGCTGCACCGCCACCTCTATCCGACGAACGCGCTGCGTGACCAGGGAACCCGCAACCTGCTGCGCGCCGCCACCGAGCTGGGCGCCGGCAGGTTCCTCACCCAGTCGTTCTTCCTCGGTTACGGCTACCGCGACCATGGTTCGGGTCTGGTCACCGAGGAACAACCCTTCGCCCAGGCGAGCGGCACCGCGTTCGACGTGCACCTGCGGTCGATGCACGCCAACGAGACGTCGGTGTTCACCGCGCCCGGGATCGAGGGGATCGCGCTGCGCTACGGGCTGTTCTACGGCAAGGACGCCGCCACCGACGAGCTGGTCCGAAGGCTGCGTGCCCGCGGGCTGCCCGTCCCACACCCCGGCGCGATCACCTCACTGATCCATCTCGACGACGCGGCGGCCGCGACGGTCGCCGCGTTGCATCACGGCCGTCCCGGGCACGCCTACAACATCGTCGACGACGAGCCCACGTCGTTCGCCGACTACCTGCGCGAGCTCGCCGCCACCCACGATGCGCCGCCGCCACGCGAGGTACCCGGCTGGCTGCTACGCCCACTGCCCTACCCGTACGCCGTGCTGGTCGGCACACGGTTGCGGGTGTCGAACGCGCTCGCCAAGACACACCTCGCCTGGACACCGAAGTACCCGAGCCACCGCGAAGGCCTCAGAGCCCGCGAACGATGAGGTTGCCCCGCTCGAACCTCTCGTCCACGCCCGGCTCCCTGGTCAGCCGCGCGACCTCGACCAGTCCGACCGCGCGCAGCAGCTCGGCGACGTCGCCGACCGGCCACCGGTATGCAAGCGAGGCCTTGTGGTCGAACTCCTGAGGCTCGCGCAGTGAGTCGTCGCCGGAGAAGAACCCGATGAGCGCATGGCCGCCGGGGGCGAGGACCCGGGAGAACTCGGCGAACACCACGGGCAGCTGCTCAGGCGGGGTGTGGATCATCGAGTACCAGGACAGGACGCCGCCGACGGAGTCGTCCGGCAGAGCCAGTTCTGTCATCGACCCTTCGTCGAACGACAGCCCGGGATGCGTCCTGCGAGCGATCGCGATCATCGTGGGCGTGAGATCGATGCCGAACGGCGCCAACCCGAGCGAGTGCAGGTAGCCGGTGATGTGGCCCGGCCCGCAGCCGAGATCGGCGACCGTCGTTCCGGCGTCGCCGGCCTTGACGATGTCGGCGAACGCGCTGATGAGCGCCCGGTCGAGCGGAAAGTTCTCCATCGAGCCCGCGGTGAGCTCGGCGTACAGCTCGGCCACGGCGTCGTAGTCGGTACGAATGGTGCGCAGGTAGGTCAACTCGGTCACGCGCGGACCGTATCCACCACCCCCGACACTCTCCCCTCCCGCGAGTCGGGCACCTCAGCACACCGAGTCGGGCATCTCAGCACCGATCCACCACCTCCATTCCTGGTCCGACCGCGTTCTTGCTCGCATCCACAGACACAGAGGCACCCGGCGACGGCGGCGGCAACGGCCGACCCGGGCAACCCGGCGAACCCGGGAGACCAGACACGGACGGCACTCGACGAGACGGAGGCGACGGAGGCGCTGGCGGGAGCGGCTGGTTCAGCGGTAAAGGTGGCGACGGCGGGAGGCTGGAGCGACGACAAGTCGGGAGAGAACGCCACCCACAGCGGTTCGGACAGCAAGGGCGGCCGAACCTTCGACGAATGGCTGAGCGACTGGCTTCACTCCTGGTTCGGTTCGTGGTTCAGGGCGAGCTGACAAGCTCACCCGCACCCTCCCTCCCGCGAGTAGGGCACCTCAGCAGCCCGAGTCGGGCGTCTCGGCATCCGAGGATGTGTCGAAATCCGCGACTCGGTGTGCTCAGAGCACCGACTCGCGGTCCGCTGGCCGAGGTCAGGGGCGCGAGGCCTTGTTCACTGCTCCAGTGCTGGGACGCCGAGCAGAGTGCTCACTCGCCACAGCCGGGCCGACCACCCGTCGTCGATGTAGGCGAGCACCTGCGCCTCGGCCGGATGCACCGTCCCGCGGTGGCTTCGCAACAACGCCACCAGGCGCCCCCGATTGGCGAGCGAGTCGACATCCGGGTCATCAGTGGGCTGCTCACCCAACCGGTGTTGCCGACCGCCGCGATCTATCAGAACCGCTCGCAGGATCACTGATTCCGGCCGCATATTACTGCGGCGAATATTCTTGATTCCGGACATATCTGCACCACCGTCACCCTCCCCGGTGAAACTGGCCACGGAAATGTGGGAGAAAAGTCGGCGACCAGACAGGACGCTGGCCGCCGACGCTCCTCCCCCCACACCGATGGCCCCGGCGGGCCGTGCGCCGTCCCACCCCCTGATGGCAACCGAGATTGCTGGAACGGCACCTCGGCGTGTTCGTCGGCAAGCTTCGCCCCTGAGACAGGGTCGCGCATCAGGCCGATCACCCGATGACGCTATAGTCGCAGGTCAGATTGTTATATGATTTTTCCGGTCCGGATCGGGGCACGGGCTGGGACAGGTGGGAGCTGGGGGAACGTGGCGACTCCGGATGCTGGAGCGGGTCCTCGCGAGCAGTTCGCGGAACGGTTCGCGCTGCTGTACGCAGAGGCGGCCTCACCACCGTTGAAGCGGGTCGCCCAGGCGGTGGGGAAGGCCCGCCTGATGGATCAGCGTGGGAGACCGGTGCGCCTTTCCCCGCAACGAATCAGCGATTGGCGTCGGGGCCAGAATGTTCCGTCGGGATTCGCCGCACTCGCGGTCGTGCTGACCACACTCATCGAAGAAGCGTGCAGGAGCAAACCGAATCCAACAATTCCCGGATTGTACGACCTCGCCGTGTGGCGGGCCCTGCACGCGCAGGCGCTCGCCAGCCCGGTCAGCGTGCCGCACCCGGCACCCGAGGTCGGTCCCGCCGAGTCCGTCCGCTGTCCCTATCGCGGCCTCGCATCGTTCCGAGAGGAGGACCACCAATTCTTCTTCGGCCGCGAAACCAGCACGGACATGCTCGTGGAACGACTGGTCGCGGGCCTGACCACCGGCGGGATCGTCGCGCTCGTCGGTGCGTCCGGGGCGGGAAAATCCTCGCTGTTGCGCGCCGGGCTGGTTCCGGCCCTGCGCAAGGGTGCGCTCCCCGCCGAGGGGTCGGCCGACTGGCCGGTACTGGTCATCACGCCGGGTGAGGACCCGCTGAGCCAGCTGAAGGAGCGGATTCCCGAGCTGGCCGAGACGTCGCGGCTGACCGGGCCGAGCGACACCCGGGCCGCGATCGCCGCGCACGCACGGCGGTGCGGTGTCCCCGGCGTCCGCCTGGTGCTGCTCGTGGACCAGCTTGAGGAGCTGTTCACCCTGTGCGACGACGAGACGCAGCGATCGGCGTTCGTCCAGCTCCTGCACGCGGCGGGCACCCCGGAGATGCCTGGTGATCCCCCGCCGGCGATCGTCCTCGTCGGTCTGCGCGCGGATTTCTACAACCAGTGCCTCGCCTTTCCCGAGCTGGCCGAGGCGCTGCAGGACCGGCACATGCTGCTGGGCCCGATGACCTCGGCGCAGCTGCGGGACACGGTGGCCGGTCCCGCCAAGTCGGTCGGGCTGCGGCTCGAGGCCGGTCTGCTGGAGCTGCTGATCCGCGATGTCGGCATCCGGGTTGGCCGCACCCGGGCCGGCGAGCAGACCACCTACGAGGCGGGCCTGCTACCGCTGCTGTCCCACGCCCTGCTGACCACCTGGCAGCACCGCAGGAGCGGCAAGCTGACCATCACCGGATACCGGGCGGCCGGAGGGATCCACGGTGCCGTCGAGGCGACCGCCGAACGTGCGTGGGCCGAGCTGGACTCCCCGGGCCGCGATGCCGCGCGCCACCTGCTGCTGCGACTGACCCGGATCGGCGACGACGGCCACGACACCCGGCGGCGAGCCGACAAACAGCGGCTGCTCGATCAGGCGTCGAACCGGTCCGCCTCGCAACACGCGCTGGAGACACTGGCCGGCGCACGTCTGGTCACCCTGGACACCGACGGCTCGGTACAGATCACCCACGAGGCACTGCTGCGCGCCTGGCCGAGGCTGCGGGGGTGGATCGAGCAGAACCGGGAGGGCCTGCTGCTGGCGCAGCGGCTGGAGGAGGACGCCGAGGCCTGGCACAGCGTCGGCGGGGACTCCTCGATGCTGTACCGGGGCGCCCGGCTCGACGCCGCGAACCAGTGGGCCGGCACCACCGCCCCCAGCCGCCTGGCCGGGGATTTCCTCACCGTGTCGACGCGGCATCGACGTCGCCGCTACTGGACCAACCGCGCGGGGATCGCACTGGTGGTGGTGCTCGCGCTGGTCGCGGGGGCCACCGCGGCCTTCGCGGACTCGCAACGCAAGGACGTCCAGTTCACCGACATCGTCGCCGAGGCCGACCGCCTGCAGAACGTCGATCCGTCCCTGGCCGCGCAGCTGAACCTGGTCGCGCACCGCATGCGCCCCGACGACCAGAACGTCAAGGGCCGGCTGTTGTCCAGCCAGAACGTGGCGCTGGCCAGGCCGTTACCGGGTCACGCGGGCGGTGTCTACAGCCTGTCCTTCACCCCGGACGGGCACATCCTGGCCACCGCCGGCTTCCTGAACACGATTCAGCTGTGGGACACCTCCGACCCCGATCAGCCCGTGCCGTTGGGGCCGCCGCTGAACACCGGCACCAACTGGCTCAGCTGCGCCCAGTTCAGCCCGGACGGGCGAGTGCTCGTCAGCGGCGACGGCGCGGGTGCCGTCCAGCTGTGGGACCTGGCCGATCCTCGGCACCCCGTCCCGCTGGGCCGGCCGGAGGACAGTGGGCACGGCTCCGTCATGTGGCAGGCCTTCAGCCCGGACGGCCGGACCCTCGCCACCGCGCACCAGGACGGCACCACCCAGCTGTGGGCGGTCGGCACCGATCCCGGCCACCCGCTGGCCCGGGGTGAGGCCCTCACCGGGCACGTCGGGATGGCCAGGGCCGTTGCGTTCAGCCCCGACGGCCGCACGCTGGTCACCGGCGGTGCCGACCGGACCGTCCGGGTGTGGAACGTGTCCGATCCCGCCCATCCGCTGATGGTCGGCGCGCCGCTGACCGGCCACACCGAAGCGGTGGGGGCCGGCGCCATCGCGTTCAGCCCCGACGGGCGCATCGTGGCAACCGGGGGTGACGACAAGAGCGTCCGGCTGTGGAGCGTCGGCCCCGGTCCCGCGCCACTCGGTCACCAGCTCGTCGGCTCGCAGGAGCAGATCAACTCGGTCGCGTTCAGCCCGGACGGCCACACCCTCGCCGCGGGCAGCAGCGACACCACCGTGCGGCTCTGGAACGTCACCGATCCGGTTCATCCCCTCCCGGTCGGGACCGGCCTGCCGACGGCGAACGGCGCCGTGTACTCGACGCTGTTCAGCCCGGACGGCCGCACGCTGGCCGTGGGCGGCGAGGACGGGACCACCCTGCTCTACTCACTGCCCGCGACGTTGCTCACCGGACATCTGTCCGCTGTCCAGAGCGTGGCGTTCAGCCCGAACGGTCGTACTCTCGCCAGTGGAGGCTTCGACGACACCGTCCGGTTGTGGGACGTCACCGATCCAGCCGGCCCGATCCCACTCGGCCCCGTGGAGAGCCACCGCAACCAGGTCATCAACGTCGCGTTCGGCCCCTCCGGTCGGCTGTTCGCCTCGCTGGCGCGTGGAGAGCCCGTCCAGCTCCGGGACGTCACCGATCCCCGGCATCCGTTGCCGGTCGGCACCCCGATCCCCCACGCCGCACGCAACAGCAGTGCCCTGGCGTTCAGCCGGGACGGCCGGCTGCTGGCGATCTCCGACACCGACCAGACCGTGCAGCTGTGGGGCATCACCGACCCGGTGCACCCGATCCGGCTGGGCCCCGCGCTGCGCATCGAGCGCAACTACGTGAACTCGGTCGCGTTCAGCCCGGACAGCGGGACACTCGCTACCGGCGGGAACGACGGCACCATGCAACTGTGGGACGTGCGGCGGCCGACCGAGGCCGTGCCGTACGGGCCGCCGAACAACCCGCACGCCGGGCAGCTGTGGGAGGTCAGGTTCAGTCCGGACGGCCGCACCCTCGCCGCGGCGAGCGACGACAAGTCGATCCGCCGCTGGGACGTCAGCGTCCCGGCGCGTCCGGTCGAGCTCGCGCCGCTGCTCGGCCATGCGGGGCTGGTGAACAACGTGGTCTTCAGCCCGGACGGGGACACGCTGGCATCCACGAGCGTCGACCGCGGCATCCGGCTATGGGACCTGACCGATCCCACACCCACGTCCGAGAGCCTCATCGGGCACACCGGCACCGTGGCGGCGGTCGCGTTCAGTCCGGACGGCCGAACGCTCGCCACCGGAAGCCGGGACAACACGATCATGCTGTGGGATCTGAATCTCGACGACGCCGTGCACCGGATCTGTGCGGATTCCCGGGGTGCGCTGTCTCCTCGACAATGGCAGCGCTATCTACCTGATCTGCCCTACGATCCGCCCTGCTGATTCGCGGGCGAGGAGTGGGTGGCGCTGACCGACGAACCTGGGGGACAAGATGCCGGCCAGCGCCAGCTATAACGGTAGCCCCTTGCGTGACACGCTGACATTCCAGGGCTCGACAAGGGCGGGCGCGTATGGCCGAAAGGTCGCCCCGAGGGGCTTCGCGGCCAGGGCCGGCCGGCGACCGACGGAAGGGAGACTCCATCGGCCACCGGCCGGGGCTTCGGCACCGCCGCGCCGGACCTGGGTGGTGTCCGGCGCCCTACCGGTGGTCCGTCCCTCTCCCCAAGAGCAGCTCTCGCTGCAGGGGCGGCGTCTCGGCGGGGCGCCGGGCAAGCATCGCCGAGCCACCCTGTCGACGCACCTCACCGAGGGTTGAACTCTCACAAAACCGCAGCTCAGCGAGCTATCCGAGTTTTCCGGTCCGGATGACGACCGCCTCAACCCGGCCACTACATGTATCACGCGTGATACATGTAGCTCATGACCGAAGTGACCATCCGTGAACTCCGCAACCACGGCGGCGAGGTGATGGATCAGGTCGAGCACGGCGAAACCGTGACGGTCACGCGATCCGGAGTGCCGGTGGGCGAGCTGCGTCCCATCCCCCGACCTCGGTTGACCGCGAGCACGCTCCTCGAACGGTGGCGTTCGGTCCCCTAGGTCGGCCCGGAAGCCTTCCGCGCGGATGTAGACGCGCAACCGCACGAATGTGGCTTTGGGGACGTTGAACGTCCCCAAAGCCACATTCGTTCCGCGCGGGAGGCGGGTCAGGCGGGGGTTTTCTCCAGGCGGCGGCTTGCCTGGTAGGCCAGGCAGTAGCCGACGCCGCGCACCGTGCGGACCAGGTTCGGGCGGCCCAGCTTCGTCCGCAGCGTTGCCACGTGCACGTCCAGGGATCGGCTGGCCCTGGGCAGCTGACGGCCCCAGACCTGCAGCATCAGCTGGGTGCGGCTGCACACCGAGCCGGCCGCGTTGACCAGTACCGCGAGCAGCC
>NZ_KE386840.1:28292-61936 GCF_000429025.1 Actinospineispora spinosispora DSM 44797 | reverse complement strand
TCGAGACCATTCACCAGGCGCCGCGCCTCCACCGCCAACTGCGCCGGCGTATAGGCCTGCGCCCACTCCACGAGGATGGACTCAGCGCCACACCACACACCCGGATCGAGACGGCGGGCGGCACTGGACCTCAACGCGATGTCGATCACCAGGCCGTGTGCTTGGTCGATGGCATGCGAGTCCAACGCCGCCGCGGTCGCGGCCAACCGCGCCTCGACGGGCTGGCCGGTCAAGGTGACAGTCGGGAACGCGTGACGCGCCAACCGCACCAACCGATGCGCCTCCGACGGCCTCACACCCAACAAATCCGCCACCGCCGACTTAGACCGCACCCCACGATCGACGAACCCGCCCTCGGAATCCAGGCGAGCAATAGACCGCAACACATCCTGCCTCGACTGCCGCTGCAACCGATCGTGAAACTGAATCGACTCGATCCACGCCTGATCCGACAAAACCTTTTCCGCATCACGAAGCCGAGCCATCACCGAGACAGCTTCCGCGCGCAACTCACGCACCAAGACTTCGGACATACCGCTATTATCCCAGATAACACCAGCAATTCACACAAGAAACCAGACCTTGTACGAAAAGAAACAAGCCCCCCGCAACCCCCAGCATCCGCGCACACCACCCCCATCCTCGCGATCCTGGCCCGCACTTAGCGCGGCCAGCGGGGATGAACCCCATAGAGCCAAGGACACAGACCCCACTTACCGCCTAAGCTGCCGGTAACTACGGGTACGGCGGCCGCCCGACCGGCCGCGCTGGAGGCGAGGACGAGTGACGTTCATTCCCGGCGACGACGCCGAGGAGTTGCGTGCCGTAGTACGCGGCTTCCTGGAGAAACGCTCCAGTGAGGCCGAGGTACGCCGGCTCATGGAGACCGACACGGGCTACGACCAGGCGGTCTGGCAGCAGATCGCCACCGAGCTGGGCCTGCAGGGCCTGATCATCCCCGAACGGTGGGGCGGATCCGATGCCTCGCTGATCGAGCTGGGCGTCGTGTTCGAGGAGATGGGCCGCACGCTGTTCGGTGCACCGTTCTTCGCCACCGTCGCGCTCGCCGCGAACACGCTGCTCTGCGTGAACGACGAGGAGGCCAACGAGCGCCACCTGCCGGGCATCGCCTCCGGCGCCACCGTGGCGACCCTCGCCTGGGGTGGCGCCGATCCGCTGACCACCACGATCACCGCCGAACAGGTCGACGGCACCTGGCGGTTGACCGGCAACGCCGAGGTCGTCATCGACGGGGCGAACGCCGGTCTGGTGCTCGTGATCGCGGACACCGAGGGCGGGCTCGGGCTCTTCGCGCTGACGGATAAGCCCGAGGCCCAGCCGCTGACCGGCCTGGACTCGACCCGCAAGCTGGCCGCGATCGAGCTCGACTCCGCCGAGGCGCAGAACATCGGCACGCCGGGCCAGGTCACCGACGCGCTGCGGACCGCGGTCGACCAGGCGGTGCTCGCCCTGGCCTGCGAACAGCTCGGCGGCGCGGCGAAACTGCTGGAGTCCTCCGTCGAGTACGCCAACACCCGGGTCCAGTTCGGCCGCAAGATCGGCTCGTTCCAGGCGATCAAGCACCGCTGCGCGGACATGCTGGTCGCCGTCGAGTCCGCTCGTTCGACCGCCTACCACGGCATCTGGACGGCGGTGAACGAACCGGAGGAGCTGCCGCTGTCCGCCGCCCTCGCCGGTTCCGTCTGCTCCGAGTCCTACACCAAGGTCGCGCTGGACAACATCCAGAACCACGGCGGCATCGGCTTCACCTGGGAACACCCGGCCCACCTCTACCTGAAGCGGGCGAAGAGTTCCGAGGTGTTCCTCGGCTCGCCGGGCCAGCACCGTGCCCGGCTCGGCAATCTGATCGACATTCCGGAGGTTGGCGCATGAGTGACCGGGACACCGTCCGGAAGCTCGTCGAGGACTTTCTCGCCGAGCACCCGGTCGAGCGCACCGACGACCGCGAGCTGCGCGCGGCCCGCTTCGACGCCGGGCTCGCGTTCGTTCATTTCGACAAGGGCTTCGGCGGGCTCGGGCTCGACTCGTCGCTGCACCCGATGGTCGAGCAGATGTTCCTCGACGCGGGCAGCGAGGACTGGATGGCGCGCAACGTCATCGGGCTCGGCATGGCGGCGCAGACCATCCACACGCACGGGACCGACGAGCAGCGCGCGAAGTACCTGAAGCCGCTGTTCACCGGTGAGGAGATCTGGTGCCAGCTGTTCTCCGAGCCTGGCGCGGGCTCCGACCTGGCCTCGCTGGCCACCCGCGCGGTGCCCGACGGTGAGAACTACGTGGTCAACGGGCAGAAGATCTGGACTTCGCTCGCGCACGTCGCGCGCAGGGGCCTGCTGGTCACGCGCACCGATCCGGCGTTGCCCAAGCACCGAGGGCTGACCTACTTCGTGCTGGACATGACCGCGCCGGGCGTCGAGGTGCGGCCGCTGCGGCAGCTGACCGGCCAGGCCGAGTTCAACGAGGTGTACCTGACCGATGCGCTCGTCCCCGCCGCCGATCAGCTCGGCGCGGTCGGCGAGGGCTGGCGGGTGGCGATGACGACCCTGATGAACGAGCGGGTCGCGATCGGCAGGCGCGGTTCGCGTCGCGGCGACGGTCCGATCGGGCTCGCCGTCCAGGGTTTCCGGGCGGCGGCAGACGAAGGCCGGGCGGACGCGGGCAGTCGTGACCAGCTGCTGCGGCTGTGGACGAAGGCCGAGGCGGCCCGGCTGACCAACGTCCGCGCCTCCGCGCAGACCGGCACGAAGATCCCGGGGCCCGAAGGTTCCATCGCCAAGCTGCAGATGGCCGAGCTCAACAAGGCGATCCTGGAGCTGACCGTCAACCTGCGCGGGCCGGAGGCGATGCTGATCGACGGCTACGAGCAGACCGTCACCGACCGGTCCTCCGGCGCGGGCGGTTCGGCCGATGTCCGCAAGGCGTGGCTGCGGTCGCTGGCCAACTCGATCGAGGGCGGCACCTCCGAGGTGATGCGCAACATCCTCGGCGAGCGGGTGCTGGGCCTTCCGGGCGAACCGAGAGTCGACCGCGACCTGGCCTGGAAGGATATTCCTCGTTCCTGAGTTGTGAGTGGTCAGCGCCGCTCAGGCGGCGCTGACCACTCACCGGAGATCCGTTCGGCGGGTGCATTCGGCTTTCGTGGTCCATGCTGGACAGCGATGGCCGTCGAACGGACTGGAGGCAGGATGGTCTCGGGCTCGTCTGGGAGCAACACGGCTACGAGCGACAGCGCGATCGACGGGCGGCGGTTCCGCGAGGTGCTGGGCAGCTATCCGACGGGCGTCACGGTGATCACCGCGATCGGCGAGGACGGCCAGCCCGCCGGCATGGCGGTCGGATCGTTCACCTCGGTGTCGCTGGACCCTCCGCTGGTCGCGTTCCTGCCCGACCGGTCGTCCACGAGCTTCCCGAAGATCCGCACCGCGCGGAGCTTCTGTGTGAACGTGCTCGCCGCAGACCAGGAGTCCGTGTGCCGCGCGTTCGCCACCAGGGGCGGCGACAAGTTCGCCGGCGTCTCCTGGCAAGCAGCGGCGTCCGGCGCGCCCCGGCTCGACGGCGTCGCGGCGTGGATCGACTGCGACTTCGAGTCGATCCAGGACGCGGGCGACCACTACATCGTGCTCGGCCGGGTCCGCGAGCTGAACGCCGCCGCCGAACGCCTCCCGCTGGTGTTCTTCCAGGGTGGCTACGGCCGCTTCTCCCCGTCGTCGCTGGTCGCGATGCCGGAGGCCGACTTCATCGGCCACCTGCGTCTCGCCGACCTCTCCCGGCCGGAGATGGAACGCGTCGCGACCGACCTGAAGACCGAATGCCTGGTGATCGCGCCGGTCGACGACCAGCTCGTCGTGCTGGCCAGCGCCGGGTCACCGTCCGGTGGCGCCGAGTTCACCAGGGTCGGGCAGCGGATGCCGTTCGTGCCGCCGATCGGGTCGCCGTTCCTCGCCTGGGCCGACGAGCCCTCCGTGGACGCGTGGCTGGCTCGCTCGGGCCGTGCGCTGACCGATCGGGAACGATCCGACTACGCAGCGCTGCTGGGACGGGTCCGGGAGCGGGGCTGGTCGCTGAGCCTCGGCCATGAGCTGCACGGCGAGCTGGAGCAGGCGCTCGACCGCTACTCGGAGGGCGATCGGGAGAGCAGGAGCCAGGTGCAGCGGTTGGCGAGTGAGCTCGCCGGCCGGTTCGACCCCCCGGACGACCTCGATCCCGAGGGTCGGTACGACATTCGCCTGGTCAGCGCGCCCGCCTTCAACCCGGACGGGACGGTGGCGCTGATCCTCACACTGTGGGGTCTGCCGAGGCCGAGCACGGGCGCGGACGTGCACCGTTATCTGGAGGTGCTGCGCCGCGCCGCCGACGCGGTCACGGATGCATTGGGTGGACAACGAAAGGACTGAGAGTGACCCTGGCCGACCTGGATCTCGCGGACCTTCCCGCGACTCGCCTCACGTCCGCGTACCGCTCCGGTGAGCTCTCGCCGGTCGAGGTGACCGAGGCGGTACTGACCCGGATCGCCGCATGGGAACCCACTCTCAACGCGCTGTGTGCGCACCGTCCCGACGCGGCGCGGCAGGCGGCGAAAGCGGCCGAGGAGCGGTGGCGCCGAGGTGAGCCGCTCAGCGACATCGACGGTGTGCCGGCGACGCTGAAGGAGAACATCGCCACCGAGGGCAACCCGGTCCCGCTGGGCACGGCCGCGATCGAGCCGGTCCCCGCCGCGGCGGACGCACCCGCTGCGGCTCGATTGTTCGCCTCCGGCGCGGTCCTCGTCGGCACCACGACGATGCCCGACTACGGCATGCTCTCCTCCGGCCTGTCCAGCCTGCGCGGAATCACCCGCAACCCGTGGAACGAGACCCGCAACCCGGGGGGCTCCAGCTCCGGCGCGGGCGCCGCGTCGGCCGCCGGCTACGGGCCGCTGCACCTGGGGACCGACATCGGCGGCTCGATCCGGCTGCCGGCCAACTGGTGCGGGGTCGCCGGTTTCAAACCCAGCTTCGGCCGGATCCCGGTCGATCCGCCCTATCCGGGCCGGACGCTCGGGCCGCTGACCCGCACGGTCGCCGACGCCGCGCTGTTCACCTCGGTGCTGGCCGGGCCGCACCCTCGGGACCACCTCAGCCTTCCGGAAGCACGGCTCGACTGGTCGAACCTTCGACGCGACCTCACCGGGTTGCGGGTCGGCCTGATGCTCGACGTGGGCATCGGGCTGCCGGTGGAGCAGGAGATCCTGGACGCGGTGAACGCCGCCGCGCGCAGCGTCGAAGCCGCCGGAGCCCACGTGGAGACCGTCGGGCCGATGCTCACCGATCACATGTTGGACGGGCTGGACAAGTTCTGGCGGACCCGGTTCTGGCTGGAGATCAACGCACTGCCGCCCGAGCGGCGCGCCAGGATGCTGCCGTACATCGCGCAGTGGGCCGCCGGCGGCGAAGGCCTCTCCGGCGCGGAGGTGTTCGACGGCTACAGCCAGATGGACGCGATGGCGAAAGCCGCCGTCACGCACCTGGCCCCTTTCGACTTCCTGCTCTCCCCGGTCGCGCCGGTCTCCACCTTCGGCGCCGAGCTCGCCTCGCCGCGCAACGACCCGGAGCGGCCGTTCGAGCACGTCGGGTTCACCGTGCCGTTCAACATGTCCGGCCAGCCGGCGATCGCGGTGCGCTGTGGCAGCACCTCGGAGGGCCTGCCGATCGGGCTGCAGATCGTCGGCCAGCGCTTCGACGACATCGGGGTGCTCGCGGTGGCCGCCGAGTACGAACGACTTCGACCCTCGCCTCCGGCCTGGCCAGTACGCTAGGTTCCTTACACTCATATAGGATCCTGGGAGGTCGCGGCGTGCTTCGCGAGCTGTTTGCCGGCCGACGCTCACTGTTCTGGCTACTCGGCCCCGTCGTGCTCTTCCTGGTCGCCGTACCGCTGGTGAACCGTGTCGAGCCGGTCGTGTTCGGGTTGTCGCTGTTCATGTGGTGGATGATCCTGGCGACCCTGCTGTCGCCGCTGTGCATCATCGCGGCGGCCAAGGGCGACCCGGTGTTCCGCGCCGGCCGGTCCGGGGACGACCGGTGAGCGGCGCCGCGCTGGTCTCGGTCGGAATCGTCGGAGTCGCGCTGGTCGGGTCGGTCGTGCTCGGCGTTCTCTCGGTGCGCAAACGGACCCGCAGCCTGGAGGAATGGTCGGTCGGCGGGCGAAGCATGGGCCTGGTGCTGACCTGGGTCCTGATGGCGGGCGAGACCTATACGAGCTTCAGCTATCTCGGCGCGGCCGGCTGGTCCTACACGCACGGCGTCTCCGGGTTGTACCTGCCCGCGTACCTGTCGATCGGCATGGCGGTCACCTACGTGACCGGACCGTTGCTCTGGGGGTACGCGCACCGGCACGGCCTGCACTCGATCTCCGACCTGGTCGCCCACCGTTTCGGTTCGCCCTTCGCCGGTGGGCTGGTCGCGGTACTGGCGACGATCTTCATCCTCCCCTACATCCAGCTGCAGATCACCGGCATGGGCGCGGTGCTCGCCACGATCAGCTACGGCACGATCTCCCTCGGCGTCGCCTATCTGATCTCGTTCGTCGTGTCCGAAGCGTTCATCTTGGTCAGCGGCCTGCGAGGCAGCGCATGGGTGTCCGCGCTGAAGGACGCGCTCGTCGTGGTGACGCTGCTGATCGTGTTCGTCTGGGTCCCGCTGCACTACTTCGGCGGCTACGGCGAGCTGCTGGACCAGATGACCGCCCGGCACGCGGAGTGGCTGACCCTGCCCGGCCCGAAGTCCGTGCAGTACGGCATCGGCTGGTTCATCTCGACCGCCGCGCTCAACGCCGTCGTCTACTCGATCTTCCCGACGACCGTCGCGGGTTTCCTCGGCGCGAAGTCACCGCAGGTGCTGCGCGGGAACGCGATGTACCTGCCGTTCTACCAGCTCCTGCTGTTCATCCCGGTGCTGCTCGGCTTCGCCGCGCTGCTCGTGGTGCCGGGGTTGAAGGACTCCAACCTCGCCCTGTTCACGCTCATCACAGACACCCTTCCGCCGTGGCTGCTCGGGGTGGTCGGCGCGGCGGCCGCGTTGTCGTCGGTCGTGCCGATGGCGGTGTTCATGCTGGTCATCGGCACGATGTGGACCCGCTCGATCCTGCGCGGCCGCAGCAGCACCGAACAGCGCCGGTACGCCCAGCTGGTCACCCTGCTGGCCGGTGCGATCGCGCTGGCGATGACCTACCTGTTCCCGAACGTCCTGGTCCGGCTGTCCGTGCTGTCCTACGAAGGCATCGCGCAGCTGCTGCCGATGGCGCTGCTGTCGTTGCTGTGGAAGCGGCTCTCCTTGGCCGCGGGGTTGAGCGGGCTCGCGGTGGGCGTGGTCGTCGACGTGGTCCTGGTGTTCAGCGGCCTGGACCCGCTGTACGGCATCAACGCCGGCCTGGTCGCGCTCGCCGCGAACCTGCTGACCGCCGCGATCGTCACCCGCCTGCGCCCGGCGGACACTCCCTCCGACCTCCTGGCCCTCCCCGAACGCGCGTCCGCCACCCGCTAGTGCGTTGACCACGAACGTTCGCCGCACGCAGGCTGCGCCCGAAGGCCTGTGGGACGACCTCGCAGACCTTCACGTCGCCTCGCAAACGCTGCAACGTCTGCGACGCGACACGAGACTCTGCGAAGTGGTGCACATCTATGCGGCCATCGCCAGCGGGGCTCGGCCCGAACGCATCAGGGCCAGGGCGTGGCGGGCGTAGCCGCGTTGGATCGGAGTGATGTTCCACAGGTCCGGGGTGGCCCGCATGGCCGGACGGACCGCGCGCAGTGCCGCCGAGGCGGGGCCGTCCAGCATCGGCCCCTCCCAGGCCGGCAGGCCGTACATCGCGCGGGCCCAGCCCGGCATCAGCACGAACCCCAGCGCCGCGACCGTCGGGAACACCACTCGCAGCGTGGCTTGGTGCCAGGGGACGGGGACGACCGCCCAGCTGCGCATCGCGTCCCGGGCGGCATCGGTGAGCCGCAGCTTCGGCCGCATGTCCTGGAAGTAGGCGTCCAGCTCGGCCGCCGAGCCGGGCACGTCACCCGGCTCGAGCCCGACGACCGTGGCTGCCCTGCGCTGCTCGTCGACGTAGGTGTCGGCCTCGTCGGCGGTCAGGATGCCGGCGAGCCGCGCGACCCGCAGGTAGGCGGCGATCTCCCCGCAGTGCACCCACAGCAGGTTCTCCGGCTCGTCGACCCGGAACACCTCGCCGGTCTCCGGGTTGGTGCCGCGCAACCGCGCGTGCAGCTTGCGCACCCGACGCCCGACCTTCTCCACCTCGTCGGTCGAACCGAACGTCCGGATCGACACGAAGTCGCCGGTGCGCATCAATCGGGCGAACGCCTGGTCCCGGTCGAAGAGCCGGGAGTTCTGCTGGGTGCCCCACATCGAGGGCGGATGCAATGCCTGGATCTCCAGCGCCAGGAAGCCCGCCAGCACCATCGTCGGGTCGGTGTGGACCCGCCAGGTCACTGAGTCGGGTCCGAACAGTCCATAGTCACGCGCCATCATTGCCGCCCTCCCTAGGAGATACATAGATGCTAGATCTGTATCTCCGTATCTGCATACCCCCGTCCTCAGTTCAGTTTCCGTAGTATGACCGCGTGCCCACGGAAGCGCCGCTCCTCGACGCGGAGCTGTTCGCGATCGCGATGACGACCGAGCCCTCGGTCGACCCGATCGCCGAGCGGGTGCTCGACGGTGCGCTGGAGCAGTTCTGCGAGACCGGGCTGACCCGCTCGACGATGGAGGACGTCGCCCGTCGTGCCGGGCTGTCCCGGATCACCGTCTATCGCAGGTTCGACAACAAGAACTCGCTGATCGAGGCCGTCCTGCTACGCGAATGCCGCCGCTGCCTGGACGGTCTGGAGTCCGCGGTCGCCGGGATCGTCCACATCGAGCAGCGCATCGTCGAAGGTTTCGTGTTCGCGCTTCGCTTCACCCGCGAAAACCCGCTGATCGGCAACCTGTTGCGCATGGAGCCGCAGGTCATCCTGCCGTTCATGACCGTCCGCGCCGAGATCCCGACGGCGGTGGTGCGCACGTTCCTGTCGATCCACCTGCGCCGGGCCCGCGACGCCGGCGAGCTGGTCGAGGCCGACGTGGACCCGATAGCCGAACTGATGACCCGGATAGCGGCCTCGTTCCTGACGAGCCCGACCAGCTGCATCCCGATGACGTCGGAACAGAACGTCAGAGACTTCGCCGAGCGCTACCTGCTCCCCCTGCTCGTGAGTGGCAAGGGTGTCTACCGCGCAGCGGCGCCGAAGGCGTAGGCGCCCTTGCCACTCACGAGTCGACGGCGAAGCCGAGATGCCTTGGAGGCGACCACAACCCGGACCGGGCCCTAGGGTTCGGCCATGACCCGCTACGTGATCGACGCGCCCACTCTCCTGCGCATCGTCGCGGACGAGGTGACCGTCAGCCCCGCACACCAGCTCGTCGCACCGGCCCTCATCCGTTCCCACGCGCTGTGCCTGTTACTGGAGACCGTTGACCGAGGCGAACTCACCGAGCGGGAAGCGCTGCAACGGCACGAGCGCATCACGGAACTCAAGATGCGCCTGCTCAACGACCGGGTCTCGCGCCGCACCGCCTGGCAGATCGCCCGCGAGCACGGTTGGAAGAGCACCTACGACGCGGAGTACATCGCGGTCGCGCGGCTCCAGGCAGACGGGCTCGTGACGGTCGACGCCGCGATGGCAGCAAAAGCCGAAGGCATCGTGCCGGTACCCCCGATCTCCGTCCTCACCGCGAACGACTGACCCGCACCGCGCATCTCCGAGGGCAGCTCGCACGACAAATGCCACCCGCGGCATCGCGAAGTGCCCAGATGGGCGAGGAGTACCCCAGCGAGCGCTCGCGCGAGCCGGGGTGGTCACAGATAAGGTCGCGCGGAACAGGCTAGACGAGACGAGCCTTCTGGACCTTCCCCATCGCATTCCGGGGCAGCGACTCCACGAGCCGTACCTCCCGGGGCCGCTTGTGCACCGAGAGCTGCGACGCCACATGGCTGATCAGATCGGCCTCGCCGGCGCCCTCGGCGACGACGTAGGCCACGATCCGCTGCCCGAGGTCCGGATCCGGCACGCCGACAACGGCGGCCTCGGCCACCGCCGGGTGGTCCAGGAGAGCGGCCTCCACCTCTCCGGCCCCGATCCGATACCCGCCACTCTTGATCAGGTCCGACGAGCGCCGGCCGACGATCCGGTGGTATCCGACCTCGTCGAGCACGGCGGCATCGCCCGTGCGGAACCAGCCGTCCTCGGTCCAGCTCTCGGCGGTCGTCTCCGGCCGCCCGAGGTAGCCGTCGAACAGACACGGACCACGGACCTGCAGGTCACCGATCGTCTCGCCGTCCCGGACGACCGGTACCCCGGCGTCATCCACGACCCTGGTCTCGACGCCGTCGATCGGTACCCCGACCCAGCCGGGCCGACGCTCACCGTCCGAACGCACCGCGACGGTGATCATCGTCTCGGTCATCCCGTACCGCTCGACCGGGGGCTGACCGGCCAGCGCGGCGACGTCGCGGAACACCGAGGGTGGCAGCGCCGCGCTGCCGGACACCAGCAACCGTGCCGTGCTCAGCGCGCGGGCACAGTCCGGTTCCGCGGCGATGCGCGACCACACCGTGGGGACGCCGAAGAAGATCGTCCCGCCGTGTCCGGCGGCCGCCGAGGCGTAGCCCGCCGGGCGCGGGCGCTCGGTGTGCACGAGCGGGCTGCCCACCCGTAGCGGGCCAAGGACGCCGAGGATCAACCCGTGCACGTGGAACAGCGGAAGACCGTGCACCAGGACGTCCTGAGCCGTCCACGACCACGCCTCGGCCAGCCCGTCGAGACCGGCGGCGAGAGCGCCGTGCGACATCACGACGCCTTTGGGGCTGCCGGTGGTCCCCGAGGTGTACATGATCATTGCGGTCGACGCGGCGTCCGGCGCGGGGTGGGTGGCCATGGAGCGCGCGGCGAGATCGACCGGCACGACCTCGGGGCCCGCCTCACCGGGTGAGCCCTCGCCCAGCCACACCGTCGCGCCTGAGTCGCGGATGATGTGCGCCAGCTCCTTCGGCCCGGAGTCCGGCGGCACCGGAACCACCGGGACACCGGCCAGCAGACAGCCGAGGATGGCGACGACCGTGGAGGCGCTGGCATCGGCGTGGACGGCGACGACCGGGGCGCCGTGCACGCGCTCGGCGACCGCGGCGGCGGCACCGAACAGCTCGGTCCTGCGCAGGGTCACCTCGCCCACGGTGAGCGCGGCGCGGTCGTCGCCTCGGTCGGTCTGGCCGAACAGGGAGCCGGGTTCCGTCACCCGGCCACCCTACGTCGGGCACCGCCGGGCGACCGCACCTTGACCGCACTGGAGTTTTTTATCTAAATTAGAATTTATGACTTCACCCAGCTTCGACGCACTGGTGATCGGCGCGGGCGTCGGCGGACTGTGCGCCGCGGCGCGCCTGGCCCATCAGGGCTACCGCACGCTCGTCGTCGAACGACTCGACCAGGTCGGCGGCCGGGCCTCCACGCACGACGTCGACGGCTTCAAGATCAATAACGGCGCCATCGTGCTGGAGCTCGGCGGCATCACCGAGCAGACCTTCGCCGAGCTCGGCGTCGAGTACAACGTGCGCAGGCCGTCGCCGCCGCTGATGTACCGGATCGGCGGCAAGACCATGGACATCACCGGCGGCGGCTGGGGCATGCTGCTCAGCAAGCTGACCCGCCAGGGCGCCAAGCTGGTCAGCGGGCTCGGCGCGGCCCGCCATGACGACGGGTTGCCGGAGGACCAGCTCAGCCTCGCCGACTGGGTCGGCAGGTACACCAAGAACGAGACCGTGCACGGGGTGTTCCGCAACATGTGCGGCTCGGTGTTCGCGGTCGGCTCCGAGGAACTGCCCGCCAAGGTGTTCCTCACCTACTTCACCCGCAAGAGCGCGTTCAAGAAGTTCGGGTTCTGCCCCGACGGAACGATCGGCCCGTGGCAGGCACTGGCCGACTACCTGCCGCTGCACGGTGGTGAGGTCTGGCTGTCCTCCCAGGTCGACGAGCTGCGGGTGACCGATGGCCAGGTCACCGGCGCGGTCATCGAGCGCGACGGCGAGACCGTCGAGATCAGCTGCCGGTTCGTGATCAGCAACGCGGGCCCGGCGGCGACGGCCGACATGTGCCCCGAGGACGCGCTGCCCGACGGCTACACGGCCGACCTCCGGGAGAAGCTCAAGCCGTGCGGCATGATCACGGTGAACTTCGCCAGCGAGCGTCCCCTGCTCGACGCTCCCGGCCTGACCAGCTTCGGCAAGACCCGCAGGCTCGTCTACGTCGCCAACTTCACCGCGACCTGCCCGGAGATGGCGCCGCCCGGCTGGCACCTGTACGCGGGTACCTCGGTGCCCAAGCCGGCTGTCGGCGACTTCGACACCGAGGCCGAGACCGAGCTGCTCATGGCCGACCTGCGCGACGAGGTCCCCGGCTTCGACGAGGCGAAGATCGTCTCGGTCGCCGTCATGCGTGACGACTGGCCGCCGCAGCGCGCCGTCGCCGGTTTCGACCTGCCGCACGACACACCGATCCCGAACCTGTTCAACGTCGGCGACGCGGTCAAGGAGTACGCCAACGGCGGCACGACCGCCTGCGCGGAGACCGCCAAGATCGTGGTCGACAAGCTCACCGAGCGTTTCCCCAGGTGAACGACCGTGAGTGGCGAGTGGTCCCAGAGGACCACTCGCCACTCACGGGGTTTAGCGGGGGGCGAGCTCGCGGCCGATGAGCTCCTTCATGATCTCCGTCGTGCCGCCGTAGATGGTCTGGATGCGGCTGTCCACGAAGGCCCTGGCGACCGGGTACTCCATCATGTAGCCGTAACCGCCGTGCAGCTGCACGCACTGGTCGACGACCCGTTTCTGCAGCTCGCTGAGCCACCACTTGCCCTTGGCCGCGTCGGTCGCGGTCAGCTCCCCCGCGTTGTACGCGGTGACCTGCTTGTCGACATACGCCTCTGCCACGTCGAGCTCGGTCGCCATCTCGGCGAGCACGAACCGGGTGTGCTGGAAGTCGCCGATCGGCCGGCCGAATGCATGCCGGTCGAAGCAGTACGTCCTGGTCAGCTCGAACACGGCGCGCGCGCCGGTGTAGGCGCTGGCCACGATGCCGAGGCGCTCGCGGGGAAGGTGCGCCATCAGGTAGCGCAGCCCCTTGCCCTCCTCCCCCAGCAGGTTCCGCCGAGGAATGGCGACCTCGTCGAAGAACAGCTCGGCCGTGTCCTGGGCGTGCAGGCCGACCTTGTCCAGCTTGCGGCCGCGCTCGAAGCCGGGCATGTCCTTCTCGACGACGAACAGGCTGAACCCGCCATCCACCGCGTCGGTGCGCGCCGCCACGACCACGACGTCGGCCGAGATGCCACTGCTGATGAACGTCTTCGAACCGGACAGCCGCCACCCGTCACCGTCGGCGACCGCGACGGTCTGCATGCCGCGCAGGTCGCTACCGGTGCCGGGCTCGGTCATCGCCAGTGCGCCGATGTACTCACCGGTGGCGAACCGGGGCAGCCACCGCGCGCTCTGCTCGGCGTTGCCCAGATCGATGAGGTAGTGCAGCACCAGATCGTCCTGCAGACCGAACGTCATGTTGAGCGACGTCGCGCCGGCGGCGGACAGCTCCTCGTTGACGATCATCCGGTACCGGTAGTCGGACTCACCGGACCCACCGTGCTCCGCCGGGATCTCCAGCCCGTAGACGCCCTGCTTGACCGCCGCCGCGAACACCTCGCGGTCGATCATGCGTTGCTCGTCCCACCGGGTCAGATGCGGCGTGACCTCGCGGGCCACGAACTCGCGGACGGACTCCCGGTACTGCTCGTGGTCATCGGTGTAGAGATCTCTGCGCACATGCTAAATTTAACATAGATTCGAAAGATTCGGTTGATCGTCCCTCATCGTTAGTGCGACATTAGGATGCCTCGCGTGCCAAAACAGCGTTCAGCACCGCCGAGTGAGCCGGTCCGCAGCGAGCAGTCGAAATCGGCTCGGACCAGGGAGCGGATCCTCGACGCCGCGGCGAAGGTGCTCAACCAGAACGGCTACGCCGGCACTCGACTGTCCGACATCGCCGAGCTCGCGCACGTCCAGGCACCGGCGCTGTACTACTACTTCGCGTCGCGTGAGGAACTCATCGAGGCGGTCGTCGTCCAGGGGATGACCCGGGCGCTGGAACACGTCACCGACGCCGTCGCCGCACAGCCGGAGACCGCGTCCAAGCTGGACCTGATCTGCGTGGCGGTGGGCGCGCACCTGGAGATCCTGCTGCGGCTGTCCGACCACGCCTCGGCCGCGTTCCGCTACGGTCCGCAGCTGCCCGCCGACATGCGCGAGCGCCAGCTGGCCGAGCAACGTGCCTACGGCGACGTGTGGCGCAAGCTGATCGACGACGCCCGCGAGGCCGGTGAGCTGCACCCCGAGCTCGACGTCCGGGCCGCGCGCATGCTCGTCCTCGGCGGCCTGAACTGGGCGACCGAGTGGTGGAACCCGAGCAGAGGCTCACTGCGCAGCGTCATCAACACCGCCCAACTGATAGCCCGCCAGGGCCTAGCGGCACCCCCTCCTCGTGAGTGATGAGGGCGTCTACCCCGCAGGGGCCGCGAAGCGGTAGCCGCTCTACGCACTCACGACAGCTTTTCCGTCGTGAGTGCGTAGAGCGGCTATAGGCGCCCTCGGCACTCACGAGGGACCCCGAGGCAGCGCACTCCGACCTACGTGCAGCCCTGACGTGCTGATCCCCGTGTGCCCCGGCTTTCGTGAGTGGCAAGTGGTCCTATAGCAACCCTGGGCACTCACGACGAAAAGCGTGTCGTGAGTGCCCAGGGTTGCTACGCCTTCGGCGCCCCTTCGGGGTAGAACCACTTGCCACTCACGGAGAGGGGTCAGCCGGCGGCCTCTACTACCGGGCGGCGCACGACGGCGGCCTCGGCGGGTACCGCGGAGCTGAACCGCATGCCCTCGTCCTCGACCGAACCGCGCAGCATCAGCAGGCGGTCCCTGGCGTAGTTCTGGTGCAGCTTCCACGGTGCGACGGCGCCCTGCTTCGGCATGGCGTCGACGCTGCGCAGCACGTACCCGGACTTCAGGTCGACGAGCGGGATCAGATCCTGGTCGCCGCTGGGCGGCAGCGGCGTGCAGATCTGCCTGCTGGTCGCGTCCATGTGGTTGAGCAGCCGGCACACGTACTGGCTGACCAGGTCGGCCTTGAGCGTCCAGGACGCGTTCGTGTAGCCGATGGTGAGCGCGAAGTTCGGCACACCGGACAGCATCATGCCCTTGTAGGCGACCGTCTTGCCCAGCTCGACCTCGCGGCCGTCGACCGACATCGACAGCCCACCGACCGGCAGCAGGTTGAGCCCGGTCGCGGTGACGATGATGTCCGCCTCGAGCTCCTCGCCGGACCTCAGCCGGATGCCGTTCGGGGTGAACCGTTCGATGTGGTCGGTGACCACGGACGCCTTGCCGGAGCGGATCGACTTGAACAGGTCACCGTCCGGGACGACGCACAGCCGCTGGTCCCACGGGTTGTAGTGCGGCGTGAAGTGCTTGTCGACGTCGTAGCCGTCGGGCAGCTGCATCTGGGCGCCCTTGCGCAGGATGGACTTCATCAGCCCGGGCAGGCGGCGGCTGAGCTGGAAGCTCGCGGTCAGCACGAACACGTTCTTCCACCGCAGGATGGGGTATGCCAGCCGGCTCGGCAGCACCTTGTGCAGCTGCTGGGCCAGTGCGTCGACCGCCGGTAGTGAGGCGATGTAGGTGGGCGAACGCTGCAGCATGGTGACGTGGCCGGCCTGCTCGGCCATGGCCGGCACGAGGGTGACCGCGGTGGCCCCACTGCCGATCACCACGACGCGCTTGCCCGCGTAGTCGAGGTCCTCCGGCCAGTGCTGCGGGTGCACGACCTGTCCGGTGAACTCCTCGGCGCCGGGGAAGTCCGGGGTGTAGCCCTGGTCGTAGCGGTAGTAGCCGGAGTTGGCGAACAGGAACGAGCAGGTCAGCACGACCTTCTCGGTGCCGTGCTCGGCCTCGACGGTCCACCGCGCGGTCTCCGACGACCACTCGGCGCGGACGACCTTGTGGCCGAACCGGATGGCCTTGTCCACGCCGTACTCGCTGGCCGTGTTCTTGACGTACTCACGGATCGACCCGCCGTCGGCGAGCGTCTTGGGGTCGGTCCACGGGCGGAACTGGTAGCCGAGGGTGAACATGTCCGAGTCGGACCGCACCCCGGGGTAGCGGAACAGGTCCCAGGTCCCGCCGATCGCATCACGCGACTCGAGGATCGCGAAGGTCTTGCCCGGACATTCCTGCCGCAGGTGGCAGGCGGCGCCGATGCCGGAAAGACCAGCACCGACGATCAACACATCAACGTGTTCCACGGTCATGACTTCCCCTGACAGCTTGACGACGGGTGCCTTGTTGAGGCGACGCTATCAACCATGCGTCGATCTAGTCAACACACTGTCGAGAACTTCGACATCGTGTATGGTCACGGACATGTCCCCGCTGCCCGCCACCGGCAAATCACGCCCGTCCCGTAGCCGGCGCAGCTCGCGCCCGTCCGGCGACGACCGTGAGCTGGCCATCCTGACCACGGCGGAACGACTGCTCGATGAGCGGCCGCTGAGCGAGATCTCCATCGACGACCTGGCGCGCGGCGCCGGCATCTCCCGGCCCACGTTCTACTTCTACTTCCCGTCGAAGGACGCGGTCCTTCTGACGCTGGTCGAGCGGGTCGCGGCGGAGGCCGACTCGATCTCCGGCATCGCGGCCATCCCGCCGGGCGAAGGTGGCCCGGCCACGCACTGGCGCCATGCGATCGACGCCTACTTCCAGACCTTCCGCGCGCATCGCGCCGTGACGCTGGCCATCGCACAGGCCGGCGCGACGAACAGCGAGGTCCGCGCGCTGTGGTCGACGGTGCTGGGCCACTGGATCCAGCGCACCAGCGAGGCGATCCAGTTCGAGCGGGCGCGCGGCGCGGCGCCGGACGGTGTGCCCGCCGACGAGCTGGCCACCGTGTTGAACCTGATGAACGAGCGCGCGCTGCTCGCCACGTACTCGGGCGAGCCGCCCGCGGTCTCCGAGGACCACGTGGTCGACGTGTTGCTGCAGGTCTGGCTGACCAGCATCTACCAGACGACGACCCCGCCCGCGTTCGGCGAGGAAGAACGCTAGCGGGAGCGACTTCGCACACCGTGGTGCTGCGTCGCACATGTCCGGACATGTGCGACGCAGCACCACGGTGTGCAAGGTGTGCCCCGGCTCTGCGGGGTGGAGTCAGGCGCTGCGCCGCCGCCTGCGCGGACGTTCCTGCTGGTCGTTGGCGTCCACCGAGCTGGTCACCTCCAGGACCGTGCGCGCGATCAGCCGGGGGTCGTCGTACATGGGCACGTGTCCGACTCCGGGCAGCATGGTGAACTCCGCTCCCCGCACCCTCTCCTGCATGGGACGCCCGTAGCGGCCGTACGGGATCACCCGGTCCTTCTCCGCCCAGGCGATCTTCACCGGGCACAGCGCCACGTCGAACTCGGCGAGCGGTTCGAGGCCGTGACCACCGCCCCCGAGCATCGCCGTGAACAGTGCACAGTCCTCGAAGTCCCTGATCAGCCCGATCAGTTCCTCCTCAGGCACGCGATCCGGGCGAGCGAACATGCGCCCCAGCGCCAGGCGCCGCGTCCGGGGGTTGGTCGCCACCCAGCTCAGCCGGGGACTGCCCACCGCCATGTGCCCGGCACGGAACAGCAGCAGCAGCCGCAGCAGGTCACGCCGTGCCCGCCAGGTACCCGCCGGGGAGAACCCGACCACCGAGCGGGCCCGGCCGCGGCGGGCCATCTCGAGCGCGACCCACCCGCCGAGCGAGTTGCCGACCAGGTGCGCCGACTCGATGCCCGCCTCGTCCAGCTGGTCGCACAGCACGTCGACGACGGCCTCGATGCCCGGCGTCGCGTCCGGGCGCAGTCCCGGACCGCCCCGATGTCCCGCGAGAGTGGGCACGAACACGTCGTGGCGCCCGACGAGGAACGGCAGCACAGGCTTCCACGCCCGCCACGACATCGTGATCCCGTGCAGCAACACGACCGGCGTGCCCGTCCCCTCGCGGAAGGAGGCGGTCACCTCCTCCGGCTCAGCCACCGGTCACGTACTGCCGTTTGAGCTCGTGTTTCACCAGCTTGCCGGTCGGGGTACGGGGCAGGTCGTCGACGAACTGGACGCTGCGCGGCGCCTTGAACCGCGCGATCTTCGACCGGACGAAGTCGATGATCTCCTTCTCCAGCTCGGGGCCGGGGTTCGCGCCGGGAGCGGGCTGGATGAACGCCTTGACCGCCTCGCCCATCTCCGGGTCCGGCACGCCGATCACCGCGACGTCGGTGACCGCCTCGTGCAGCGCCAGCACGTTCTCGATCTCCTGCGGGTAGATGTTGACCCCGCCGGAGATGATGGTGAACGACTTGCGGTCGGTGAGGAACAGGAAACCGTCCTCGTCGACCCTGCCGATGTCGCCGACCGTGCTCCAGTTCGGGTGGTCGGGGTGCTGCGCCTCGCGGGTCTTCTCCGGGTCGTTATGGTAGCTGAACGGCATCTCGTCGCGCTCGAAGTAGATCGTGCCTACCTCGCCGACCGGCTGCTCCTTGCCGCCGTTGTCCTCGTCACAGATGTGCAGGACCCCGACGACGGCCTGACCGACCGAGCCCGGCTTCTTCAGCCAGTTCGCACTGTTGATCATCGTCATGCCGTGGCCCTCGGTGCCGGCGTAGTACTCGACCAGGACCGGACCCCACCAGTCGATCATCTTCTGCTTCACGTCGACCGGGCAGGGCGCGGCGGCGTGGATCGCCAGCTTGAGTGACGAGACGTCGTAGCTCGTGCGTACGTCGTCGTCGAGCTTGAGCATGCGGACGAACATCGTGGGCACGAACTGGGCGGCGGTGACCTGGTTCTCGGCGATCGCGGCCAGCGTGCGCTCGGCGTCGAACTTCTCCGTCATGATGACGGTGCCACCGATTGCCTGGACGGCGCCGCACCAGCGCAGCGGCGCGGCGTGGTAGATCGGCGCGGGCGAGAGGTAGACGGTGTCGGAGTCCATGCCGAACACCGGCCCGGCCAGCCCGACGACCAGCTCCCCCGGCTCGTACACCTGACGCTCGGGCAGCGGCGGGCGCACGCCCTTCGGCCGTCCGGTGGTGCCGGAGGAGTACAGCATCGGCGCGCCGCTCGGCTCGTCGTCCAGCGGCTCGGCGGACGCACCCGCGAGCGCGTCCGCGTAGCTGCCGTGGCCCGCGACCTCACCACCGAAGGCCAGCCGCAGGCTCACGTCCGGCGTCAGCTCGACGATCGCCTCGGCCAGGTCGCCCTTGGCCCCCGCCGCGACCAGCGCCTTGGCACCGGAGTCGTTGACGATGTAGGCCATCTCCTCCGGCGAGAGGTGGTGGTTGACCGCGGTGATGTAGAGCCCGGTCCGCATCGCGGCCCAGTAGACCTCGAAGCAGCGCAGGTCGTTGTTGCTGAGCAGGGCGACCACGTCACCCCGCCGCAGACCCGCGTCGTGCAGCACGCGCGCGAGCCGGGTCGAGCGCTCGTCCAGCTGCGCGTAGGTCACCTCCTCGCCGGTATCGATCAGGCGTGCGGCGACCTTGTCCGGCGTGGTGGACACGTAAGTGCGCGGGTACAACGGCGGACCTCCTGGCGCGGGACTGATTCTATTTGGCATTAAACAGTGGTCGGCGACGCTTGTCAGCAACCTACCGTTCGCGACCATTGTGATATCAACCTCTCACTTCTAACGTCGAGTAGAATGCGCGGCATGACGTCCGTCGCCGAACCGACTCACTCGTCCCGACTCGCCCCCGCGCGGCGCCCCGAGGCAGGAGAGGACCAGATCCATCAGGCCCTGTCCCGGCTGCGCGCCACCTTCGCCAGCGGCCGCACCAGGCCCCTGAGCTGGCGTATCGGCCAGCTGACCGCTCTGGTGCGACTGCTCGACGAACGCGAGTCGGACATCGTCGAGGCGCTACAGGCCGACCTCGGCCGCTCCGCGCACGACGCCTGGTTCGGTGACGTCGCCAGCACCAAGGCCGAGATCACCTACGCGCGCAAGCACCTGCGTAAGTGGATGCGCCGCCGTCGTACCGGCCTGCCGCTGAGCCTGCAGCCGGCGCGCGCCTTCTACCAGTACGAGCCGCTGGGTACCGTCCTGGTGATCGGCCCGTGGAACTACCCGATCTTCCTCACCCTCGGCCCGCTCATCGGCGCGATCTGCGCCGGGGACTGCACGGTGATCAAGCCGTCCGAGCACGCGCCGGCGACGTCCGCGCTGCTGGCCCGGCTCATCCCCCAGTACCTGGACAACGACACCGTCGCGGTCATCGAGGGCGAGGCGGCCACCACCCAGCTGCTGCTGGAGCAGGGCTTCGACCATGCGTTCTTCACCGGCGGCCCGGAGATCGGCAAGCGCGTCATGGAGGGTGCCGCAAAGCACCTCACCCCGGTCACGCTCGAGCTGGGCGGCAAGAGCCCGGTGATCATCGCCCGGGACGCCGACCTGGAGGTCGCCGCCCGGCGCATCGCGTTCACCAAGCTGCTCAACTCCGGCCAGACCTGCATCGCGCCCGACTACGTGCTGGTCGAGGAGCCGGTCAGGGACAAGCTGCTCGAACTGATCGCCTCGACGCTGAACAAGTTCCGCGAGGGTTCGACCGAGGGCCTGCCGATCGTCAACAAGCGCCAGTTCGAGCGGCTCGCGTCGCTGCTGGACAACCCCGGTGGACGCGTCGTGCTCGGCGGGGCGGTGGACGAGGCCACCCTGTCGATCCAGCCGACCGTCCTGCTCGACCCGGACCCGGAGTCCCCGGTCATGACCGGTGAGATCTTCGGTCCGCTCCTGCCGGTCATGACGGTCCAGTCGCTGTCCGATGCGATCGACTTCGTCAACGCCCGCCCGAAGCCGCTGGCCGCCTACCTGTTCACCAAGTCCCGCGAGTCGCGCGAACGCCTGATCGCCGAGGTCAGCTCCGGCGGCACGGTGATCAACCAGCTGGCCATGCACTGCCTGGTCCCGCAGCTGCCGTTCGGCGGCGTCGGCACCAGCGGAATGGGCGCCTACCACGGCGAATGGGGCTTCCAGACGTTCAGCCACCGCAAGGCGGTGTTCGTGAAGCCCTCACGCCCCGACCCGCAGTTCATCTACCCGCCGCACACCGAGGGCGCGAAGAAACTGATGCGCAAGCTCCTCGGCTGACCCCCGCGGTCCGCCCGATCGCCATCCGCCCGATGACACGAATGTGGCTTTAGGGACGTTGAACGTCCCTAAAGCCACATTCGTGTCGTCACAGGGTGCAGGGCGAGCTGGTGTCGAAACCGGCGGGGAGCTGGGCGAGGGTGTCCTGGGTGTACCGAGCGGGCAGGGTGTGGCACAGGTGGTCACGCCACGTCGTGGCCGTCGCGGGCATGGCGCTCGGTGGGTATCCGGCCTCGCCGGAGAGCACGACGCCCCCGTTCCGGATCGACACCGCGCCGAGCGTTCCCGGGTTCAACGTCCCGGCCGGCGCCAATGAGCGCAGGTCGTAGAGACCGATGCTCACTCCGCCGGCCGTCAGCGTCTCCGAGACGAGCTGTCCGTCAGCCGACACTCCGGCGAGCCCGATCGCCTGGGGCACCGCGACGTCCGCCGTGCGCCGGCCCGTCGCCAGGTCCCACGCCTCCAGCCGCGACGCACGGGTGAGTGCCACCAGACGGTCGCCGTCCGCGACAACGAGGTCACCGAGCTGCGCGGCACCACCGAGGGCGACCGGGACCGGCAGCTCCTCGACCATGCGCGCCGCCCCGACGTCCCAGATCTGGATGCGGTCATCCGCCGTCTGCACGATCACCTGCTCCGGATGGCCGCGCCGAGGCCAGACCGCTGCGTGGCCGGCGTACCAGTCCGATCCCGGGGCGGACAGCGGAACGGCCTGCCCCACCTGCTTCCCGGTGGCGGCGTCCCAGCCACTGAGCACACCTCCGATCAGGGCGACGACCATCCCGGTCCGGCCTTGCACGTCCGCCGTGAACGTCAGGTCGACACCGCGCCCGTGGACGGCTCCGGCCGGCAGCGCGATCGGTGCCGCGCCGTCGAGGCCGGGAATCCGGTAGCGGTTCAGGAACCAGTGGGCATCCTCCCGCCTCACCACCCAGGGTTCGTCGGCCAGATACATCTGGCTGTTGCCCGGGTCCGGGTTCTTCCAGGTACCGAGAGGTGACCCCGACGTCGCATCGAAGGTCGACATGTCGTTGCCCGGCTGGGACAGGGTCAGCACCACCCCGCCGTCCGCCAGCACGATTCGTCGTGGTGGGGTGCCACCGGTGTCCACGGGCAGCTGGGGTTGGGTCCGGACCCGGATGAGGCTGGGACCGACGACCACGAATGCCGTCGGTGGACCTTCCACGCCGGGAACCACCCCGATCTGGAGCGGGAGTTCGGTGACGTCCTTCTTGTCCAGCGGAGGCGTCGTGAAGGTGTAGGACGAGCCGGTGGTCAGGTCCGTGGCCCGCCAGGCGTCCTGAGCGGCGCTCATCCCGTGCAGGTACTGCTCGACGAGGTACCGCCCGCCGGACGCGACCGTGTACCCGGTGCACGCGGAGTACGGGTTCAACGGGATCTGACGCTGTGGCACGCCGCTGAGCAGGTCCGACACCGTGACCACCGAGCGCGCGCCACCAGTACGCGGGTCCCCCGGCGCGCAGGACAGGATGTCTCTGCCCTCGTTCACGATCTCGGGGGTCGCGGGGAGCTGTCGCAGCTCGGTGTTGGACGACACCGTGCGCACGGAGATTCGGGACCCCGGCAGGCCCGCATCGCCCTGCCGGACGAGGACCTGATCAGGATCCGACGTCAACAGGATCGAGGCCACGTCCGGCAGGTCCAGAAAGACCTGCCGAGCGGCCCGGGTGCCGAGGTCGAACACGGTCAACGCGACGCGGGTGTCCGTGACCTTCTCCCACCAGCCCACCCTGGTGCTGTCCGGTGAGGTACCCGCCAGCTTCCGCTGGGCACCGGTGGGCTCGGCCAGCCGAGCCGCCCGCGCCTCGGAGCGGACGTCGGTCTCCCAGACCGCGCCGTCGGCGGAGACGGAGTAGTAGTGCGCGCCGTCGTTGCCCACTCTCTGGTCGACCCTGGTGTCAGGGACCGCCACAGCCGCCTGACGCGGCTGAGGGCCCGTCGGGTCGACGACGACATCCACCCGAGGCGTGTCGTGGGTCAGGTACACATATCCGTTCTCGGACGATCCGTGAGCCGAGATGCGCATCGGCGTCGGGTCCGTGCTTGTCGTGATCACCGATTCCGTCGAGTCGAAGGCGAGGTACTCGTTGCCCAGCGCGGTCCGGGCGGCCGGATTCGTCGGGCCGGCGCGCCACGCGGCGAGCGCGAGCTGGGCCGCCACGACCGGGTTCGACACGGCTCGCTCGCTCGCGGCCCTGGCCAGGTTCTCCGAGTCGACAAGCGACTGCTGACGGGTGTTACGCGCTTGTCCTCGAACGGCGACGACGGTGAGTACAGCCGCGACCAGGACCACCACGCCCAGACCGGCCAGCACGGTTCGGCGGCGACGCACATCGCGTCGGGCCCGGTCCCGGCTGGCGCGCAGGTAGGCGTGCTCGTCGACGGTCAGTTCCTGCCCCCGGGAGCCCACCCACTGCTCGCCGGAGCTCAGGGCGGCGCCTCGGCGCAACACCCCGTCATCGCGGTTCGAGGATTCCCAGCGGTGCAGGTCGGCGTCGAGCTCGGCGCGCCAGGTCAGGAAGTCCCGGTCGGCGGCCAGCCAGTCACGCAGCCGGGCCCAGTGGTCGATGAGCGACTGGTGGGCCAGCTCCACGGTGCCGGCCGAACCGTGGCCACCGGCGACCACGACCAGCCGGCCGGCCGCGAGCGGCGGGACCAGCTCGCGCAGCTCCTCGGGAAGGTCCGTGTAGCGCACCGGGCGCCGGACGAACCGGCCCTCGCGCCCGGGCACCGCGAGCCGGGTGCACAGCAGCCTCAGCTGCTCGGTGTCGGCACCGAACGCCGAGGTCACCACGTGCTCGGCATGCACCGACAGCGCACCCGCGACGCCCCCGGCGGCCTCGTAGCCCCTGGTCGTCAGCGAGCCGCCCTCGCGACGGGCCCACAGCTGGGCCAGCAGCGACTCGACGAGCGGCAGCTGGCCGGGCTCGGTGCCCGCGTCGTCGAGGATCCGTTCGACCAGACCATCGTCGAACGCCAGGCCGGGTGCCCGTTCGGCGGGACGGACGATCGCCTCGCGCAGTTGCGTGCGGTCCATCGGGCCGACCAGTACGGTGCCCGAGCCCAGCGCTTCGGCCACCGACGGAGTGAGGATCTCGTCCATCGCCACACCCCGGACGGTGAGTACCACCCGGAGCCGCTCGCCGAGGCCGGCCAGGACGGTGAGCAGGTCGCGCGCCAGATCGGGGGTGGACTCGGCGAGCTCCTCGAACTGGTCGACGACCAGGACCACGCGTCCGGCGTCGGTTCCGATGAGAGCCTCGGTCAGCTCGGCGCGGGCAGCCTCCGTCGTGGTCGGCTCGGCCAGCGCGGTGCCGATCCGCTCGGCGTCCCGGGCGCGGCGGGCCTCGGCGGAGCCAGGGTCCGCCAGCTCGAGGACCGCGGCCGCGACATCCATCAGCAACGGCGCGCCGGGGCGAGGACGCACCTGCGCGATCCGGGTGCCCTCGGCACGCAGCGTCGGCAGGAGACCGGCCTTGACCAGCGACGACTTGCCGGCGCCGGAGGGGCCGGACACCGCGACCAGTGGGCATCGCTCGACGGCGTCACGCAGGCGGCGCAGGTCGGTGTCGCGGCCGAAGAAGTACTCGGCGTGCTCCTCGCCGAACGGTTCGAGACCCCGGTACGGGCTCGGCAGCAGCTCGGGGTCCAGACCGAGGACGTGTTCGATCGGGATCAGATAGGCGGTGGTGACGCTCGGATCCCGATCGGCTGCCACGGTCATGCCGACGACAGCGCCGGTCTCGTCGTCCCACACCGGCGAGCCGCTGAACCCGCCCTCGACCGGTTGGTCACCGAGGGTGCCCTGGAGCTGGAACCAGCCGGTGCCCTGCGCGGAGCGGATCAGCCCGGTCGTCCACACCCCGTCCGCGCGGCCCTCCGGAAAGCCGAACGCCCGGAACCTGTGGTCCCACAATCCCTCGACCCGCCGGACCGGAGGCATCACCGCGCCGGGTGGGGCGGGCTCGTCGAGCCGCAGCAGCGCAACATCGCCGGTGCCGTCCTCGGCGATCGGGACCCAGCGGTGCACCCGCGCGGACCTGGCCGCCGGTCCCCCGGGCAGGACCGGGAAGTCGACCGCGATCTCCACGTCCGGCGCCGCGGCCGCGTAGGGATCCGCCATCGTGGCGTCGGCGACGACGTGCGCGCAGGTCGCCACCAGGTCCGGCCCGACGAGGAACGCCGACCCGACGACCTCACCCGTCACGTCCTTGACGCGAACGCACGCCGTCGCGGCGAGCCCGGCGACGCCACGCTCGGCAACTACCCGGTCGACCGTCTCCACCCGGACATCCCCTCAGCCACCGGCACCCCTCGAAGTGGATGTTGCCAGCACAACCGCTACCCCGCAGCTCGGTTGCCCCGCCCACCAAACGCACTGTGCACACCGTCGTGCTGCGTCGCACACGTCCGGACATGTGCGACGCAGCGCGACAGTGTGCAAGGTCGCCCGGGGTTAGGCGGGGGGCATGCGGCGGTACAGGTCGGCCGCGGCTCGGGAGAAGCCGTCGGGCAGGCCGAGGTCGGCCATCGCCTGGGCTGCCTCGTCCATTTCTCCCGCCCAGCGCCAGGCCTTCGCGCCTGCCTTCGCGGTCACCGCGGCGACCCGTTCGTCCAGGTCGACGCCCGTGCGGGACAGCTCGGACCGCAGCGCCTCCGCGACACCGGCCTTCTCGGCGGCGGCCGCGAGCTGCAGCCAGATCGTCGGCAGCGCCTTGCTCTGCAGCGCGAAGCAGGCCTTCAGTGCGCTGGCCTGGCCGAGGTCGGCGCCGAGCACCCGGGTGGCGAACGGCGACCCGTCGAACAGCGCGGCGACCGGGTCGGCGTGCCTGCCGGACATCCACAGCACGCTCTGGCCGGGCTCCCAGGCGGGCGGGCCGATCACCGCGCCGTCCACGACGGTGTCCGGACCCAGCAGCTGCGCGATCCGCCCGACCGTCGCCGGTGCCACCGCGTTCGCCTCCAGGTACAGCGGACGGTCAGCCGGGTCGCGGTCGGCCAGCGCGTCGGCGACCTGCGACGCAACGTCGACCGCCGCGTGCGGCGGACAGATCGAGATGATCAGCGCACAGCGCCGGGCCAGTGCCGCGACGTCAGGCACCGCGATCAGGTCCGCCAGCTCCGCGCGCTTCGACGTGGCCTGTGTGCGGTCCGCCGCGGCCCAGATCACCGCGCCTGCCCTGGCCTTCAACGCCGACCCGATCGCCGCGCCCATCGCACCGGGATGCAGCACACCCACGACCGGCCGGCCGTCCAGCAGCTCGCTCATGCCGGTCATCATTGCGCACCACGCACGGCGGAACTCGATCGACAGAGCCTGGCTCAGTGTCCCGCGTCGGAAATTCGCCTACTGAGTCCGGTGTCCAGATGTTGTCTGGCAAGGCGCCGTCGGCAGCTCGTACCGGGGTACTTTCAACGGCGGCAACGCGGCCAGGCGGCATCTGGGCGCCGGAATCAGCAGGCGAATTTGTGGCGCGGGGCACTAGCCACCAGGCTGTGCCGATGGAGCGCTACGTCGACGTCGAGCCGGGCATCCGGTTGTGGGCCAGGGAGTCCGGCAACCCGGCCGCGGAACCGTTGCTGCTGGTCATGGGTGCCAACGCCTCGGGTCTGACCTGGCCACAGTCGTTCGTCGACGCGCTCGGCGAGCGGCACCGCGTGATCATCTACGACCATCGGGACACCGGCCGGTCCAGCTGGGAGTTCGACACCCGGCCCTACCCGATCAGCCGGCTGGCCGAGGACGCGGTCGCCGTGCTCGACGCGTTCGGCATCGAACGGGCGCACGTCGCGGGCATGTCGATGGGCGGCATCCTGGTCCAGCTCCTGCTGCTGGACCATCCGGACCGACTGCTCAGTGCCACCCTCTGGAGCACGGTCTCCCTGGCCGCAGGGACGGACGAGACCGTGCTCCCCGGGCCCGACCCTTCACTGCTCGACCTGTGGCAGCACCTGGCCGACCCGCGTGACGAAGCCGCCGAGATCGAGTTCCGCATCGGACACTGGCGGGCATTGCGGGGCAACGGGCCGTTCGACGCAGGCGAGTTCGGCCGGCTGGAACGGCGGATCATCGATCACGCCGGACGACACGACAACCCGGCGGCACACGCCAGGGCGAGCACCGACGACCTGGACCGTGCCGCGGACCTGCACTCGATCAGGACACCGACGCTGGTGATCGACGCACCGGAGGACCCGATCAACCCGCCGCCGCACGCGGCCTTCATCGCCGCGAAGATCCCCGGAGCCGACCTGCTCGCGATCCCCGGGCTGGGGCACGCCATCGGCGAGGATGTCGTTCCGGCGCTGACCGAAGCCATCCTGCGGCACACCGCGTAACCAGACGAGGAGATCATTCCACTCTTTCGGCCTAGTGTCTGACGATGGGCTGACGAGGCAGGATGCGGCGACCGGGCTGCACTGTGGCGGAACTCACCAAGCCACGCCGAGAGCGGCCTCGACCGCGCTCGGAGGTTCCGCGTGACCAGTTCACCACCGGCCGACAACCGACAGGCCAGACGACGGGCGGTGCTGGCCAGCACCGTCGGGACCACGATCGAGTGGTACGACTTCTTCCTCTACGGAACCGCCGCCGCGCTGGTCTTCCCGAAGCTCTTCTTCCCCGGCCAGTCCCAGTTCGTCGGGGTGCTCGCCGCGTTCGGCACGCTGTTCGTCGGCTTCCTCGCCCGCCCGATCGGCGCCGCGATCTTCGGCCACTACGGCGACCGGATCGGCCGTAAGACCACCCTCATCGCGACCCTGCTGCTGATGGGGATCAGCACGTTCGTCATCGGCCTGGTCCCCAGCTTCGAGTCGATCGGTGTGTTCGCGCCGATCCTGCTGATCCTGATGCGCATCGGGCAGGGGCTCGGCGTCGGCGGTGAATGGGGCGGCTCGGTGCTGCTCGCCATGGAGTGGGGCCACGGCACCCGGCGTGGGCTGTTCGCCAGCTGGCCGCAGTTCGGCGTTCCGATGGGCCTGCTGCTCTCGACCGGCATCGTCGGGCTGATGAGCGCGTGGACCGGGCCCGACTTCCTGATCTGGGGCTGGCGGGTGCCGTTCCTGCTGTCCGTCGTCCTGATCGGCATCGGGCTCTACGTGCGGCTGCGGGTGCTGGAGAGCCCGGAGTTCGAACGCGCCAAGGCCACTCAGGCGGTCGTCGAACGGCCCGTCGTACAGGTCATCCGCGAGCAGTGGCGCGAGATCCTCGTGGCCGCCGTCGTGCGGCTGTCCGAGCAGGCGCCGTTCTACCTGTTCATCACGTTCGTGCTGGACTACGCCACCCGCCAGCTGAAGGTCCCGCGCGGCGACGTGCTGCTCTACACGATGGTCGCGGCCGCGGTCGGCCTGGTGAGCATCCCGGTGTTCGGCTACCTGTCCGACCGCATCGGCCGGCGACGCATGTACGGCATCGGCATCGTGGCCACCGGGCTGTTCGCGTTCCCGTACTACGGACTGCTCGACACCCGCTCCGGCGGGCTGATGCTGCTGGCGATCGTGCTGTCGCTGGTGTTCCACGACATGCAGTACGGGCCGCAGGCGGCGCTGATCGCGGAGACGTTCGGGACGAACCTGCGCTACAGCGGTGCCGGCATCGGCTACCAGCTCGCCTCGGTCATCGCAGGCGGGCCCGCCCCGCTGGTCGCGGCGTACATCCTCAACCGGACCGGGTCCAGCACCGGCATCAGCTGGTACATCGTGATCTGCTGTGTCCTGTCGCTGCTCGCACTGCTGTTGATGCCGAGTCGCGCGAAGATCGAGGAGAGGCTCGCCCGGCCAGGAGAGCGAGCCCCGACGAACTAGGGGTACACAGATGGCGACGGGTCGGGTTGCGTTGGTCACCGGTGGCAGTCGAGGCATCGGGAGGGCGATCGCGTTGCGGCTCGCCGCCGAGGGCGCCGACGTGGCGGTGAACTATCGGCGCGACTCCGAGGCCGCCGAGGCCGTGGTCACCGAGATCCGCGCGGCCGGGCGGAAGGCGTCGGCGTTCCAGGCCTCGGTCGACGACGCCGACCAGGACGCCGCGATGGTCGAGGCGGTGCTCGCCGAGTTCGGCAAGGTCGACATCTTCGTGCACAGCGCGGGTATCGCCAGCCGTGGCGCGACGGTGACCGAGACCGACCCGGGCGAACCGCAGAAGCTGATGGCGACGCACGCGTTCGCCGCCCATCACCTGTCGCGGCTGCTGGTACCGGGCATGCGCGGGCTGGAGCGCGGCGACATCGTGTTCCTGTCCAGCGTCGCCGGGTCCAACCCGATGCCGGCGGGCGCGCCGTACTCGATGGCGAAGGCCGCGTTGGAGGCGCTCGCCTTCAGCCTCGCGCAGGAGGAGCTGCCCAACGGGATCCACGTCAACGTCGTCGCGCCCGGGCTGGTCGCCACCGACATGGGCGACCGGCTGGCCCGGGCGCTGAGCGGGGTGTCCGACGCCGTCGAGCTGGACTCCCGCTCACCGTTCGGCCGGGTCTGCCGTCCGGAGGACGTGGCCGACGCGGTCGCCTTCCTGATCTCCACCCCGTACGTCACGAGGCAGCGGCTGATCGTGGACGGCGGCGCGTCGGCACTGCGCTGATCAGACCTGTCCGGCCAGCTCGCACAGGTAGTCGACCTGGTCGGACGGAGTGAACGTGGCGCCGTGCGGGGGCAGCAGGGCGAGCGTGGCGATCTCCACGCCCGCGTCGAGGTAGGCGCGGACCCGGCGCGCGGTGGTGCTCGGCGAACCGATCAGGAACAGGTCGTTCACCACCTCGTCCGGGATCACCTCGACGGCCTTGGCCCGGTCGCCGCTGTTCCACGCCTCGCTCATCTCGCGCAGCTGCTCGCCGCGCCCCAGCCAGGACTGGAAGTTCGCGTAGACCGGCACGGTCAGGTACGCGGCGATCATCCGGCGCGCCGAGAGCTCGGCGGCGTCGCCCTCGCCCGGCACGACGAACACCCTGGCCTGCACTCCCAGCGGATCGGGCAGCTCCCGGGTCACGCCGTCAGCGGCCGCGCGCACCGTGGCGACGTCGTCCGAGGACAGGAAGTTCAGTGACACACCGTCCGCCTCGGCGGCGGCGAAGCGCTGCATCCGGGGACCCAACGCGGCCACGACCAGCGCGGGCGGCTGCTCGGGCGGCCTGCCGAGCTTGAAGTCGACGCCCAGCGCCTTCGCCGAGTCGGCAGCGGCGGAGGCCCGCTGGCCGGACAGTGCGGCACGCAACACCCGCAGCGTGTGGACAACGCGCGAGTACGGCTTGTCGAACGCGATCCCATTCCAGTCGTGCACGATCCGGTCCGAACCGGCGCCGATCCCGAACCGGGCGCGGCCGGGCGCCGCTTCGGCGAGCGCGGCGGCGGTGCTGGCCATGATCGAAGGCCCTCGGGTGAACGCCGATACCACCGAGGCCGACAGGGTCAGCTCAGGGCGCCACGCGGAGGCCAGCAGCAGTGGGCTCAGACCGTCGAGCCCGTTCGACTCCCCGGTGGACACCTCGCTGATGCCCGCATCGGCCAACCGCTCGATCGCCTCCCGGTGCTGGTGCAACGGCAAGCCGTCGAACGGCAACGTGACCCCGACCTGACTCATCCATGATTCCTTTCACTCGGCGGCGGTGTGAGCTTTGTCCTTCTCCGGGCAGCACGCACGTTGAAGGCTTGCCTTCTATGATCTGAACGCCCGTTCAGTCGAAAAGGAGCTCTCGGTGACCGAAGCGGAACGCCTGGCGGCAGGTCTGCCCGCCGTCCTGACCCGGTGGCTCGGTGAGCCCGCGACCGTCTCCGAGCTGTACCAGCTGTCCGGCGGAGCGAGCCGCGAGACGTGGTCACTGGTCGCGACGACCAGCGCCGGGAAGCGCAAGCTGATCCTGCGCCGCGACCCGCCGGAAGCCCCACGCGCCGAGCAGATGGCCCTCGAAGCGAGCGTCCTCACCGAGACCGCGCGCGTCGGCGTGCCGGTGCCCGCGCTGATCGGTCACGGCGACGGGTCCGACGAGGTGGGCAGCGCCTACCTGCTGATGGAACACCTCGAAGGCGAGACCTTCCCGCGCCGGCTGCTGCGCGAACCGCGCTGGGAGAAGGCCCGCGCCGGACTGGCCGCCGAGCTGGGCCGGGCGTTGGCCGCCATCCACCAGGTGCCGCTGGACAACCTTCCCGACCTGACCGGCGGTGACGCGCTGGAGCAGCTGCGTGCCGCGCACGACGCGTTCGACGAACCGCATCCCGCGCTCGAGGTGGCGTTCCGCTGGCTGGCGGAGAACCGTCCGCCCGCCTCGGAGGAACGCCTTGTACACGGCGACTTCCGCAACGGCAACCTGATGCTCGGCGACGACGGTTTGGTCGCGGTCCTCGACTGGGAGCTGGTTCATCGCGGCGATCCGGTGGAGGACCTCGGCTGGCTGTGCGGCAAGGCGTGGCGGTTCGGCGCCACCCGGCCGGTCGGCGGGTTCGGCGACCGGGACGAGCTGCTCGACGGGTACGCCGAGGTCGCCGGCTGGCGACCGACCGAGGAGACACTGCGCTGGTGGGAGGCGTTCGGCGTCGCCCGGTGGGCGGTGATCTGCCGGGAACAGGCGGAACGCCACCTCGGCGGCACCGAACGGTCGGTCGAAATGGCGGTGCTCGGTCGCAGGCTCAGCGAGTGCGAGCACGACGTGCTGCTGACCCTGGGACTGACCGAGACATCCACCGTGGACGACCCCCTGGTCACCGAGACCGACAGCGCCCCCGGCCTGCACGGCAGACCCACGATCGACGAGCTGCTCGCGGCCACCGCCGACTACCTGGACACCGACGTGGTCGGTTCGGACTCCGGCGAGAGACTGCGGTTCCACGCCAGGGTCGCCGCCAACGCGATGAAGATCGCCCGGCGCGAGCTGCGGGTCGGCGAGGCACAGCGCGCGGCGCACCAGCGACGGCTCGACGCGCTGGGCTGCGCGGACGACCGGGCACTGGTCGACGCGATCCGGGATGGTTCACTGGACTCACGGTGGGACGAGGTGCTGGACACCGTGCGGGCACTCGTGGTGGCGAAACTGACCGTCGCCAACCCGCGCTACCTGTCCCAGCCCTGGGCCTGAGGAGCTGACCGATGACCGGCGTCCTGACCGAGTTCGCGTTCGCGCCGCTGCGCATCGCCACCGCCGCGACGACGAGCTGGTCACGTTACGTGGCGGGCCTGAACCGGCCGGCCAGCCCCGTCGAGGTACTCGCCGACCTGCAGACCTGGTGGTCGGCCCGCACCGAGCGGGAAGAGCCGACCTGGGCCCATCCGTCCACGGTGCTCCGGCAGTGGCCGCTCGCGCGGCTGCGCGACTACTCGACCGAGCGGACGGCCGCCTCCCCCGAGGTCCCGACGCTCGTGCTGCCGCCGCAGGCGGGTCATTCCTCGTGCATCGTGGACTACGCCCGTGACCAGAGCCAGCTGCTGACCATCCGGGACGCCGGCCTCGACCAGCTGTACAGCCTGGACTGGATCGGCGCCACGGAGGAGACCGCGGACGCGGTCGTCGAGGACTACGTCGACCTGCTGGCCGAGACGGTGGAACTGCTCGGCGGCAGGGTGAACCTGGTCGGCGACTGCCAAGGCGGCTGGCTGGCCGCGATCTACGCGGCGCTGCACCCGGAGCAGATCAACACGCTCACGGTGGCCGGCGCGCCGATCGACTTCCACGCCGGGGCCTCACCGCTGCGCACCTGGACCCAGCTCAACAGCGCGCTCGGGCAGCTGGCCGGCGCCGGTGAGCTCGCGGCGTACCAGACCGTGGTCGCGCTCGGCGGCGGCGTGCAGCGCGGCGCGAACCAGGTACTGGGCTTCAAGATGCTCGAACCGACCGCCGAGCTACGCCGCGATCTCGCGTTGTGGGGCGACATCCGCGACCCCGAGCAGGTTGCGCGGTACCGGGCGTTCACCGACTGGTTCGAGTGGACCCAGGACGTGCCCGGCGCCTTCTACCTGTGGATCGTGGAGCACCTGTTCCTCGGCAACGAGCTGATCACCGGCGAGCTGGAGGTCGGCGGCCGGCGGGTCGACCTCGGCCGGATCGGCTGCCCGCTGTTCCTGATCGCGGGCGCCGAGGACCGCATCACCCCGCCCCCCCAGGTCTGGCCGCTGGCCGAGCACGCCTCGACGCCGCCGGACCTGGTCCACCGCGAGCTCGTCCCCGGCGGCCACCTGGGCCTGTTCATGTCCCGGGAGTCCCTGAGCGAACACTGGACCCCCCTCATGAGTCGGGTCCGCGAACTCTCGTGATTCCGGCCTGGCCCTCGCGCGTCCAAGTTTCCGGTCGGGACCCCTCATCGGCTTCGCCTCGAGGGGCCCGCGACCGGAAACTTACGGCGGCTACGCCGG
>NZ_KE386840.1:0-28109 GCF_000429025.1 Actinospineispora spinosispora DSM 44797 | reverse complement strand
CGCTGCCGTCGCTGACGCGCGCCTGTCCGGTCGCTTTCTGCCTCGCCCCCTGCGTTTCTTGCAGTGCATCGCACTGAACCCCCTTCGGGGAGACCGGCGGAGCGGAGCCGGCTTCGCACTGGACCCCTGCGGGGTGACTCGCGGCGACAGAGGACCACAGGATCGGCGCGAGGGGTAGGACACACCCCTCGCGCGCGGAGACCTCGGCGTGGCACCATGAGGCAACTTGAATTCAAAGTCGGACCGAGGAGCGACATGCCCAAGCGCTACGGCGTCAAGGACAAGGATGTCGCCGTTGCGCACATCGTGTCCGGGCTCCTCGACGGCAGCCTGCGCCCCGGCGACCGGATCGACCGCACCGAGATCGCCACGTCGCTCGGCATGAGCCGCGTCCCGGTCCAAGAGGCCGTCAACCAGCTGGAGCGCGACGGGATCGTCAGCATCCCGTACCACCGCGGCGTGTTCCTCGAACGCTTCGACGCGGACGTGGTCCGGGAGCATTACGAGATCTACGGCATGCTCAGCGGCATCGCCTCGGCGCGCGCGGCGGGCGACCCGACGGAGGAGTTCCTCACCAGGCTGCACGCCCTGGTCGAGGAGATGGCCGAGGTCGCGGACGCCGGAGATCCGGCGGAGTTCGAGAACATCGTCTGGGAGTTCCGCAGGGCGATCAACCAGGAGGTCGCCGGTCCGAGGTTGCGCGCCGCGATCGGCACGTTCCAGGGGTTCATGCCGACCGCGTTCTGGCTGGCCTGCCCCGACCACAAGGAGTACATGCTCCCGCTCTACCGCGAGGAGCTCGGCGCGATCGAACGCCGGGACGGTGACGCCGCACGGACGATCGTGGTGCAGCGCGCGGCGCGCATGGCGCGGACCGTGATCGACGAACTGCGCCGACGCGGGGTATTCGATCAATCCGAGTCCGCGGTAATCGCGCCTGGCCACCTGGAACGGGTGGAAAGATGAGCTCGGCACTGCTGTCGAACTCGAATGCGAGCAACGTGATGTCATTGGGCCAGACGACTCTCGCCGGCCGGCACGACACGGTGCGGGCCACCCTGGGTGATGGTGTCGCCGAGGTGCGCCTGAATCGTCCGGCCAAGCTCAACGCGCTGAACATCGAGATGTTCGACGACCTGCTCGAGGTCGGCCTGATGATCCGCAGGGACCCGACGGTGCGCGCGGTGGTGCTGACCGGTGAGGGACGCGCGTTCTGCGCGGGTCTCGACTACGCTGCGCTCGCCGAGCTCGAGAACGACGTCAACCCGTACGAAGACGACTACTCCCCGGGTGACGAGCTGCTGGAACCGGACGACCAGCTGGTCGAGCTGAGCCGGTCCCAACGAGCGGCGTGTGTCTGGGGCACCGTTCCGGCGCCGGTGATCGCGGCGCTCAACGGCCCCGCCTTCGGCGGTGGCCTGCAGCTGGCGTTGCCGGCCGACATCCGGATCGTCGCGCCGGAGACCATCCTGAGCGTCGCCGAGGTGCGCTGGGGGCTGACCCCGGACATGGCGGGCACGCAGCTGCTACCCCGTCTGGTCGGCATGGACGTGGCGATGGAGCTGACGCTGACCGGCCAGGTCATCACGGGCGAGGAAGCACTGCGGATCGGGCTCGCCACGCGCGTCGACGACGAGCCCCGGGACGCCGCGATGATGCTTGCCAGGGAGATCGCCAAGCGCAACCCGGACGCCGTGCGCACCGCGAAGTCGCTGCTGGACAGCGCGTGGCACGTCTCGATGGGCGACGGGCTCGCCGCCGAACGCCACGCCGCCGAGCTGATCGCGCGCAGCCCGAACCAGCGCGAGGCGATGCGTGCCCGTCTCCAGCGCCGCATACCGAACTTCGTCGATTCACCGGAAGACTAGGAAGGGACCCGTCATGCCCGAGGCCGTCATCGTCGAGGCCGTACGTACCCCCATCGGCAAGCGCAACGGTTCGCTGGCCGGGGTACACGCGGTCGACCTGTCCGCGCACGTGCTGACCGCGCTCATCGAGCGGACGGGCATCGATCCGGGCATCGTCGATGACGTCGTGTGGGGTTGTGTCAGCCAGGTCGGCGACCAGTCCAGCAACATCGGCCGCTACGCGGTGCTCGCCGCCGGCTGGCCGGAGACCGTTCCGGGCATCACCGTCAACCGCGCCTGCGGGTCCAGCCAGGCCGCACTGGAGCAGGCGGCGCACGGTGTCATCGCCGGCCAGTACGACGTGGTCGTCGCCGGTGGGGTCGAGTCGATGAGCCGCGTTCCGTTGGGTGCCGCGCGCACCACCGGGCAGCCGTACGGACCGAAGGTGCTCGAGCGCTACGACAACTTCCAGTTCAACCAGGGCACCGGCGCCGAGCTGATCTCCCAGAAGTGGGGCTTCTCCCGCAACGACCTGGACAGCTTCGCCTCCCGCTCGCACGCGCTCGCCGCGGCGGCCATCGACGCGGGCGCGTTCACCGACCAGATCGTCCCGGTGCCGACCGAGACCGGCGTCTTCGAAACCGACGAAGGCCTGCGCCGGGGCACCACCCCGGAGACCCTGGCCAAGCTCAAGCCGTCGTTCAGCGAGGACGGCGTCATCCACGCGGGCAACGCCTCACAGATTTCCGACGGTGCCGCCGCGCTGCTGGTCACCACCCCGGAGAAGGCCAAGGAATTGGGCCTCACCCCGATCGCCCGGTACAAGGCCGGTGCGGTGAGCGGCGCGGACCCGATCATGATGCTGACCGGACCGATCCCGGCGACCGAGAAGCTGCTGTCCCGCACCGGGCTGTCGATCGGTGACATCGGTGCCTACGAGGTCAACGAGGCGTTCGCGCCGGTGCCGATGGCCTGGGCCGTCGAGCTGGGCGCCGACCAGGAGCGGCTCAACCCCCTCGGTGGCGCGATCGCCGTCGGTCACCCGCTCGGTGGATCCGGCGCGATCCTGATGACCCGGCTGATCCACCACATGCGCGCGAACGACATCCAGTACGGCCTGCAGACCATGTGCGAGGGCGGCGGCACCGCCAACGCGACCCTGGTCGAGCTCGTCTGACCCAAAAACCCGTGAGTGGCGAGTGGTCCCATGGGACCACTCGCCACTCACGGGTATGTGCTGTGCCCCTGGTCGAACTAGCCTGAGCAGATGACTCCTACCACGTCGGTCTGGGATGTCACCGACCGCGCCGACGGGGAGCAGTTCGGCTACTGGCACGAGGTGATCTGCCAGGCCTTCGTCCCGTTGGTCCCGCGAAGCGCGGCATCCGGGCCGGGGTTCGCCGCGCGGGTGGAGACCCGCGAGCTGCACGACATGGTGCGGGCCCGCATCTGGTCACAGCCGCAGGAGACGGCGCACGGCCCACGCGAGGTGGCCCGCACCGACGGTGCGTTCTTCTTCGTGAACCTGCAGGTCGCGGGCCGGTGCCGGGCCCGGCAGGGGCGTACCGAGTCGGTCGTTCGACCGGGGCAGTTCACCGTCCTGGACACCACGGAGCCGTACTACCTGGACTTCGACGAGCGCTGGCGGATGATCTCCTTCCGGCTGCCACGCGATCTGCTGACCGCTCGGCTGGGTGGTGCGCGCCCCGCGCTCGCCGAACCGGTCGACGGTGGACACGGGGCAGGCGGGGTCGTCGGTTCGATGATGACCTCGCTGTGGGACGTCGAGCTGCCGGCGGGCTCGGCGGCGTCGGCGGAGCTGGGGCACGCCTTCGCCTCGGCCGTCGCCGCCGCCTCGGTGGGCGCTTCGGCATTCGCCGACCAGCCCCGCGCGGTGTTGCGGGCCGAGGTACTGCGGCATGTCCGCAACCGGCTCGGCGACTCCTCGCTGTCGGTGGCCAGCGTGTGTGCCCGGTTGGGAATCGCACCGAGAACGCTGCACGCCGCGTTCGTCGGCGGCGAGCGCACGTTCGCCGCCACGGTCCGCCGGTTGCGCCTGGAGCGGTGCGCCACGTTGCTGGCCGACCCGACGACACCGGGAACGATCACGGCGATCGCCGCCTCGGTGGGCTTCGACGACCCCGCCTCGTTCAGCCGGGCGTTCCGCAGGGAGTTCGGCTGCACACCGAGTGAGGTCCGGGCTGCACCGATTGCACAGTCGATCGGCACGCACGGACAAGACAGCGGAGACTGATCACGGAAAGCTGGTCTCCCCTGCCCCACCCCGGAGGTCCACGGTGTCCGTCTCGTTCTCGCTGTCCGAGCAGCAGGAGCAGCTCAAGCACGGTGCGCGCCAGTTCGCCGAGGCGAACCTGCGCGATCTCGCCGATGCGGTACGTGCCGAGCCCGACCCGCTGCGCCGGGCCCATCTCGCTCGCCCGGTGTTCGAGAAGGCGGTCCAGGCCGGTTTCCTGAAGGGTCTCATCCCGCAGCCGTTCGGCGGAATCGGCGGCGGTGGGGTCGACGCGGCGATCCTGATCGAGGAATGGGCAGCCCACAGCCCCGACTTCGTGATCTCCATGGCCGGCCCGCTCATCGCGCTCGCCCCGGTCTACGAGGTGGGGACACCCGAGCAGATCCAGCGTTTCGTCGCGCCGTTCCTCGCCGACACCGGCGCCCCGGTCGCGGCCATGGCCTACTCGGAGCCCGGCGGCAGCGCCAACTTCGACGCCCCGGCCCCCGCCGAGGGCACCCGGACCACCGCGGTCGCGGACGGCGACCACTGGGTCATCAACGGCAGTAAGGCGTGGGCGTCGCACCTGCCCGGCTGGGACGGCGACGGCCCGGACGTCATGACGGTCGTCTGCCGCACGCCGGGTGGGGTCTCGCTCATCGTCGCCGAGCGCGAGCAGCTCGCCGGCCACATCGAGACCGAACACGTCTACGACCTTCCCGGCCTCGCCGGGTGCCTCACCGCGCGCATCAACCTGGTCGACGTGCGGGTGCCCAGGGCCAACCTGCTCGGTGAGGAGGGCCAGGGCGTCGCGCTGACCCGCAACGCGTTCATCGGCAGCGGCGCGTCCATCGGCATCTTCGCGGTCGCGGCGATGCGGCAGGCCTTCGACATCGCCTACCGCTTCGCGCTGAGCGAGAAGCGCGGTGGCCCGGGCCCGATCATCGAGCACCAGGCCGTCTCGGACGCCCTCGCCGACGCGAAGGGGAAGATCGAGGCCGCCCGGCTGCTGGCCTGGCGCGCACTGGATGCCGCACTGTCCCAGCACCCGTCGGCCCTCGAGTGGGCGTTGCACTCGAAGGTGTTCGGCTCCGAGACCGGCGTCGAGGTCATCACCAGCCTGATGAGGGTCGTCGGGGTGTCCGCGTACGACAAGGACTTCCCGCTGCTGCGCCACCTCAACGAGGCCCTCGCCTACCCGGTCATCGAAGGCGGCAACATCGGCGTCCGGCGCCGCCAGCTGCACGATCTGTTCCGGAGCACCGGCTTCGACCCGCTGGCGGCCTCCGGCATGGCCTGAGTGCCGACACCGCGCACCTTGAGTCCACACCGCGCCATGTGCACCTAGCGCGGTGTGACCACAGGGTGCGCGATGCGTCTAGAGGCCCAGCCCCTTGCTGATGATGGTCTTCATGACCTCGCTGGTGCCGCCGTAGATCCGGGTGACCCGAGCGTCCGCGTAGAGCCGGGCGATGGGGTACTCCAGGATGTAGCCGTAGCCGCCGAAGAGCTGCAGACAGCGGTCGACGACGCGGCCCTGCAGCTCGGTGCAGTACAGCTTGACCTTCGCCGCGTCGATCGCGCTCAGCTCGCCCGCGACGTGCTCGATCAGCGCACGGTCCAGCATCGCCTGGCCCGCCTCGATGTCGGTGGCGACCGCCGCGAGCTCGAACTTGGTGTTCTGGAACTCCGCGACCGGCTTGCCGAACGCCTTGCGCCCCTTGACGTAGGCGACGGTCGTCTCCAACGCGGCCTTCGCGGCGCCGAGCGAGCCGATCGCGATGGTCAGCCGTTCCTGCGGCAGGTTGTGGCCGAGGTAGCCGAACGCCTTGCCCTCCTCGCCGAGCAGGTTCGCCACCGGAACCCGTACGTCTTCGAAGGACAGCTCGACGGTGTCCTGCACCTTCAGCCCGATCTTCTCCAGGTTGCGTCCCTTGGTGAAGCCCGGCATGCCGTCCTCGACGACCAGCAGGCTCAACCCGTGGCGCCGGTTGGTCTCGTCGCGCGACGTGCGTGCCACCACGATCAGCAGGTCGGCCTGGGCACCGCCGGTGATGAACGTCTTGGCACCGTTGAGGACGTAGTGGTCACCGTCGAGCACCGCCGTGGTGCTCATGCCGGCGAGGTCGGAGCCGGTGCCCGGCTCGGTCATCGCGATCGCGGTGAGCAGGTCACCGCCGGCCAGGCCGGGGAACCAGCGCTGACGCTGTTCCTCGGTCGCGTACTCCATGAAGTACGGGATCACGATGTCCAGGTGCACCCGCAACGAGCCGAGCGAGACCAGGGCGCGCGAGGCCTCCTCGTTCAGGATCGCGTTGTAGGTGAAGTCGGCCTGACCTCCGCCGCCGTACTCCTCCGGCATCGCCATCCCGATGACACCCAGCTTGCCGAGGCCCTGGAAGAAGCTCCGGGGCACGATCCCCTCGGACAGCCAGTCGTCGAACACCGGAACCACCTCGCGCGCGAGGTAGTCCCTGATCATCCGCCGGAAGTCGTCGTGCTCTGAGGTGAAGCCGGTGCGCCGCATACTCGCCAGTATGACCAGTTGAATTCAAAAACGTAAAGGGGTGTGCGCTCAGCCCTTCGGGAAGCCCTCGCACAGGTACGCCGGGATCTGACCGGTACGGCACCGCTGCGCGAACGGCGACGGACCGTGGCGGCCGTTCTCGTACTCCTTCGGGTCCGGCAGGTTCTCCGGCCACCTGTGCCCGTCGGGAGCGGTCGGCACCGACGGCACGGACGGAACCTTGCCCTCGGGCTGAGAACCCTGGGGCGCGCTCTCCGCACCCTTGCCGGCTCCCACCGGAGCCTTCGGCACCTGCGCCGGCGCCGGCACGGGTGGCGGCGGCGCCGCCACCGCGGGGGGAACCGGAGCCGCACTCGGAGCGGGTGACGGGCTCGCACTGGGACTCGCACTGGGACTCGCGCTCGGTGCGGCGCCGACCGCCGGGCCGGCCGGGGTTGGCTTGCCACCGACCCGTGTGGTGTACCCGACCAGCACTATCCCGCTCGCCACCAGGACGATCAGCAGAATCGCCGCCAACACGAATCGGACCGTCGGGTTTCGACCAAAGAAGGGTGCGGTCCGCATCACCCGATTGTCCCAATACGAGCAGGCGCCGGGTCATCCGACCCGGCGCCTGTCGCGGATTTATTTCAGCAGCTCTACTCAGTCGTCACTGCTGTTGCTCTGGCCACACTTGCCGTCGTGGCGGTCGCTGTTGCTCTGGCCGCTGGACAGAATGCCCAGCACGCCGCCGAGGATGCTGTTGTTGCACAGCTGGACGGGCGCCTGAACTCCGACGTTCTGCAGGTTCACCAGCCCCGACTGCGCGTTGACCCGGTCTCCGTCGCGGTCGCGGTCACGGTCGTGGCCGCCGTGGTGCCGGCTGTGCCCGTGGTCGCCGCTGTCGCCGTCGTAGTCGCCGGCGAACGCGAGCGGGCTGAGCGCGAGCATGCCTGCGGTGGCTGCTGCAACGACGATTCCGGCTTTCTTGAACACGAGGGAGTCTCCTAGCTCTGTGCGTGATGGCTCCGTTGATGGCGCGGATGCCATCTCCGAGGGGTGCCGGTAGGTACTGGGGAGCCCGTACCGACAGCCAGAAAGCTAGACCGTTTTACGCCGCAATCACACCGACTACCCTTAACTGTGGGTAGCGAACTATCTCGACAAAAGGTTGCTCGTACATTCCGGTGAACCCGAAGAGCCACCGGCGGTCACCCTTTCACGACGGGGATCATGTATCGAAAGGGTTGCTCATCACTTTGAGCGATCCAAGACAGTGTTTCAGCGGCCAAATGGGTGACGAGTCCACCGCTTGGCCGCTTACAGCGGTAATCCGACCACTCGTCGCATGATCTTGACCGGGTGTCGCGGCCGATTCACTGCCGTCACTACGACCTCATGGACCACAGGCCGGTGACGACGGCGGCGATCTTGCCGTCGCCACGCACGAGGTCGGTGCGCAGGGTCCGGAACCGCCGGCCCCGTCGCACGTACTCGGTCCGGCAGCGCAGCTCGCCGCCGTCGGCCATCGCCGGCCGCAGGTACTCCACCTGAACACTGAGCGGCGCCAGCGTCGTCGGGTCCTCGACGTCGACGAGCTGCACGCGCCGCTGCGCGACCTGTCCGATCGCCATCAACACACCGCCGTGCACCTGCGCCCGAGGGTTGGACAGCTGCCGGGACGCCACGGTCGTCCAGCTCGACGGATCACCGGAACCGGCGACGACGGCGGCCAGCAGCGGCTCGGGCCGGTCGAGCTCGACGTCGTCGAACACCGGCAGCGGTTCACCCGCGTCGGCGTCCGGCGGGAGCATCACGAAATGTCCCTGCGCGTGGCCGAGCGGCCGACCGGCCTCGTCGGTGACCTCGACGGTGACGTAACCGGCGTCGGCCTTCATGTACCGCAGCGAGGACTCGGCGATCATCCATCGTGCCTCGGCCACCGGCGGCGCGGCGTGGTCGACCCGCAGCTCGATCGTCGGACCGCTCAGCCCCAGTCCCTGGGCCTGCGCCATCGCCCAGCCGCCTGCCGCGTCGGCGATCGCCGCCAGGGTGACCGTCGGGCCGACGTCCTCGGCGAGCGCGGAGCCACGTGGGATCGGAGCCCTCAGCCGGACGCTGTCCGCCCCCGCCCACACCGGTTCGACACCGAGGCAGGAGTCCACCGGGATGGTCGAGAGCCTGCCGAGAATCCTGGGATCGATCTCCGCCCCACCAACACCATCGAGCACGCGATTTCACGCTCCCTTAACCCTTGGTTCGATCCCCACGGAGCGGCGTTCGCGCGCGCTCTACTCTGGAACCGTGCCGTTAGTCCACCATGCTCGCGCCCTGCGCTCCCTGACCACTACCGTGCTGCGCGCCACTGTGCTCGGCGCCACGACCGCCGGGATGGGACTGCTGGCCCGAGCCGCATGGGGAATCCCGACGGCGATCGGCGCCTCCGCGACGGCCATCGAGCAGATCGCGACGGGTTCGCCCCGGTACGGCAACCGCGAGTTCCGCAACACCCTGCCCAGCGCGATGCTGCAGCCCGCGAGGGCGGGCTCGGTGCTGGTGTCCATGCTGACCAGGGGCAACACCGGCACGCCGTCCGGCCCGGTCCCGATGGTCGTCCCCCACCACCCCACGGTCGCCGACGAGCTCGCGGTCACCTGGTACGGCCACTCCAGCGCGCTGATCGAGATCGACGGCAGGCGGGTCCTCGTCGACCCGGTGTGGAGCGACCGCGCGTCACCGTCCGCGCTGCTCGGCCCCAAACGGCTGCACCCGGTGCCCGCCGGCCTCGACGAGCTGCCGTCGATCGACGCGGTGCTCATCTCCCACGACCACTACGACCATCTCGACCTGCCCACGGTGCGCGAGCTGGTCCGGCGCGGACCGGCGCCGTTCGTCGTGCCACTCGGTGTCGGTGCTCATCTGCGGTCCTGGGGCGTGCCCGCCGAGCGGGTCGTCGAGCTGGACTGGAACGGCCAGGCCAGGGTCCGCGAGCTGACCCTCACCTGCACCGAGGCCCGGCACTTCTCCGGCCGCGGGCTGTCGCGCAACACGACGCTGTGGTCGTCCTGGGTGATCGCCGGGCCGCAGCACGGGGTGTTCTTCGGTGGTGACACCGGCTACACACCCGCGTTCGCGGAGATCGGCGCCCGGTTCGGCCCGTTCAACCTGACCCTGCTGCCCATCGGCGCCTACCACGACGAGTGGCCCGACATGCACATGACGCCGGAGGAGGCTGTCCGGGCGCACGGTGACCTGGGTGGCGGCCTGCTGGTGCCGGTCCACTGGGCGACGTTCAACCTCGGCTTCCACGGTTGGTCCGAGCCCGTGCACCGGCTGCTGGAGGCGGCGGACCGCTCGGACGCGCGCGTCGCGGTCCCGATGCCCGGCGAGCGCTTCGCGGTCAGCACCCCACCGGACCTCGACTGGTGGAGCGCCCTCGGCCGCTAGCTCGCTGATCACCTCGTGAGTGTTGAGTGTGGCCATAGCCACACTCAACACTCACGAGGTGCGCCAGGGCTTGTCACGCAGAGTCCCATTAGCCTCATCGAGCGAGGGCTGGTCGATGCCGAGCTCGGCGAGGCGGGCACGGTAGCGGGCCACGTTCGCTGTTTTCACCTCTTCGTAGCCTCTGACCAGGTCGGCCGCGTCGGCGGCCGCTGTCGCCGTGTCGTAGTTCGCGCTGGTCAGTGAGCTGGAGAGCCGGGCGATCATGGTCGTGTAGGAATCGCGCAGCTCACGTTCCAACCGGCGGATGCTGGTACGGCCGAACGGGTCCAGCGGGGTGCCGCGAAGCCGCTTACCCTTCGCCAGCGTCCGCAGCACCGGCCGCAGCCACGGGCCGAACGCGATCTTGTTGTCGCGGCCCATCGCGCGTAGCACCGGCGGGTGCAGGCGGTAGCGCATCTTCGTCCCGCCGGGGACCTCGGCGGCGAGCCGCCGCTCGAACTCGGGGTCGGTGAGCAGCCGGGCGACCTCGTACTCGTCCTTGTACGCGGTGAGCTTGAACAGGCCTCTGGCGACAGCCTCGCTGTACTCGGTCCGCTCCCCCGCGACCGCCCGCTCCGCCCGCCAGGCGGCACGCACCTGGTCCAGGTAGCGACGGGCCGTGGCGACGTTCTGGAAGCCGACCAGCGACGCGGCCCTGACCTGCGCGATCCTGCGGGTCTCGCCGGCCAGTTCACCCAACTCCAGCCCGGCGGGCAGTGGTGCCGGGGCCGACTCGACGGGCCCGGAGGCACCGGTGGCCTCCGCGAACGCCGCCGGATCGGCGACCGCGACCCGGCCCCAGCGGAACGCGGCGGTGTTGGCCGCGACCGCGACACCGTTCAGCTCGATCGACCATTCGATCGCCTCGGCCGACAACGGCAGGGCGCCGGCCTGGTAGGCGGCCCCGACCAGCAGGAACGTCGCCGGCATCGCATCGCCGAAGAGCGCCTGCGCGGACGCGGACGCATCGACGGCCACCAGGTCCGCCACGGAGCCGGCGATCCGGTCGAGCAACGCCGTGCCGCCGGGAGCGCGAACGGAGGCGTCCCGCACCATCGCGCCGGTCGGCACCTCGCTGGTGGAGACCACGGCGGTCGTCGCGTCCGCACTGGTGTACGCCAGGTTCTTGGCATCCGCGCCGACGAGAGCATCGAACGCCAGGTAGCAGCGCGCCTGGGCGGACCCGACCCGGTTCGCCGGGGCGAGCTGGTCCGCGCCGGCCGCGACCCGCAGGTGCGACGTGACCGGACCGGCCTTCTGGGACAGCCCCGTCTGGTCCACCCCGTGCACCGCGAGCCCGTCGCGCACCGCGGCGCTGCCGAGCACCTGGTTCACCGTGACGATCCCGGTACCGCCGATGCCGGCCAGGAAGACGTCCACCGTGCCGCTCGGCACCTGCCACGGCACGTCCGGGACCTCGGGCGGCTCCGGGCGGCGGGTCCGCGCCGGCCGCGCGCCACCCGAGGGAACCTGGACGGTGACGAACGAGGGACAGTCGCCCTTCAGGCAGGAGTAGTCGGTGTTGCAGGACGTCTGGTCGATGCGGGTCTTGCGGCCGTACTCGGTGTCCACCGGCTGCACGGACAGGCAGTTGCTCTGCACGCCGCAGTCGCCGCAGCCCTCGCAGACCGCCTCGTTGATCACCACCCGGGTCGGCCGGATCGGGATCGTGCCGCGCTTGCGCAGCCGCCTCGACTCCGCCGCGCACCGCTGGTCGTAGATCAGCACGGTCACGCCCGATACCTCGGCGAGCACCCGTTGTGCCTCGTCCAGGCGGTCGCGGTGCCACAGCTCGACACCGTCGGCGAGCGGCTCCAGGGTGCGGTAGCGCTCCGGTTCGTCGGCGCACACGATGAGCCGCGCGACGCCCTCGGCGGCGAGCTTGCGGGTCAAGGCGGGTACTTCCAGGCCGCCCTCGGCGTCCTGCCCACCGGTCATGGCCACGGCGCGGTTGTAGAGCAGCTTGTAGGTGATCGACACACCGGCGGCGACACAGGCCTGCACGGCGAGCTGGCCGGAGTGCGCGAACGTCCCGTCGCCGATGTTCTGGAACATGTGCACCGGCCCGTCCGAGCCGTCGAGCAGCGCGGCCTGGCCGATCCATTGCGCGCCCTCACCGCCCATCTGGGTCAGCGAGCTGACCTCGGTCCCGGGCCGCTGCGCCATCGCCACCATCGCGTGACACCCGATGCCGCCGCCCGCGATCGACCCCTCCGGCAGCTTCGTCGAGGTGTTGTGCGGGCAGCCGGAGCAGAAGTACGGCGTGCGACTGACCGGCAACAGCTCCAGCACGGGGCGCGAGGCGAGGTCCGGCGGTGCCAGCCGGTCCGCGACCTCGGAACGGGCCGCGAGGACCCGGCGCAGCGGGCCGGTCACGGTGCCCGCGGTCAGCTCACCGAACTCCGGGATGAGCGGTGCGCCCTGTGCGTCGGTCGACCCGATGACCTCCGGGGCGTTCGCCAGCCGGTACAGCGCGTCCCGGATCGCGGACTCGACGAACGCGGTCTTCTCCTCGACGACCAGCACCGTGTCCAAGCCCTCGGCGAACCGGCGGACCAGGTCGCGTTGGATCGGGTGGATCATGCCGAGCCGCAGCAGCCGGATACCCGAGCGGCGCAGTGCGTCGTCGTCCAGCCCGAGATCGAACAGTGCCTGGCGTACGTCGTGGAACGCCTTGCCGCCCGCGATGATGCCCAGCCAGGCCTCCGGGGTGTCGACCTCGACGGTGTTGATCGGGTTGGCGTCGAGGAACGCGCGCAGCATCGCCCAGCGCGGCCCGTAGAGCTGCTCCTCCGCACGCACCGACGCGGGCGGCAGCAGCATCGGGACCTGCTCGTACTCCCACCGCCTGCCCTGCCAGTCCAGCTCGGGCACGGTGATCGGGACGTCGGACACCGACCCGTCGACCGTCCACACCCCGTCGGCGACGTCGGCGACGATCTTCATCCCGACCCACAGCCCGGACGCCCGGGACAGCGCTACGCCGTAACGCCCCAGCCGCACGATCTCCTCGGCACTGCCGGGGAACAGCACCGGCAGCCCGAACCCGGCGAGCGCCCGCTCACTGATGCACGGGATCGTCGAGGACTTGCACGCCGGATCGTCGCCGGCCAGCACCAGGACGCCGCCGCGCGGGTCGGCGCCACAGATGTTGCCGTGCCGCATCGGATCACCGGCCCGATCCACGCCCGGGGCCTTGCCGTACCAGACGCCCACCGCGCCGTCCACGCCGCGACGGCGACCGGTGACCTCGACCTGGCTGCCCCAGATCGCGGTCGCGGCCAGCTCCTCGTTGACGGCGGGGACGAACTTCAGTCCCGCGGCGTCGAGGAGTTCCGGAGCGCCCGCGAGGGTCTTGTCCAGGCCGCCGAGCGGGCTGCCCTGGTATCCCGACACGAACGACGCGGTGCGCAGCCCGGCTCGCGCGTCGGCCTCGTGCTGCTCGACCAGCAGCCGCCCGATCGCCTGAACACCGGTCAGCAGGACCGGGCCCGCGCCCGCCCGGTACCGCTCGGCAAGGGAGAAATCCACCGGCTTCGTCACGTCCGACTGCAGCGTCACCCGCACGCTCCTCCAGGTCGCCGAGCTGACCGCCGACGAGTCCGGCGGCCCCTCGTTCGACACTCTGCCCCAGGACGGGCCCACGCGCAGGAACAGCACGCTTGACGGCGTATCCGGGCAGAACATACGTTGCGCTCATCGGCGCCGACGTTCCGGGAATCGGAACGCCGCCGGCCCGGGAGAGGGCGGTCACCCACGATGGCGGACGCCAAGCTCTCGACGGTACGCAACGCGGCGCGCCTGCTCAAAACCTTCCTGCCGCACGAGGAGGAACTGGGCGTCGCGGAGCTGGCACGCAGGTTGGGGCTGGGCAAGAGCAGTGTGCACCGGCTGCTCGCGACGCTGCTCGACGAAGGTCTTCTCGAGCGGGATCCGCGCACCGGCCGTTATCGTCTGGGCATCGTGATGTTCGAGCTGGGTGAAGCGGTCAGGGTGCACATGGACCTGCACGCCGCCGCGGGCGCCGCCCTGATCGCGCTGCGGGAGCGCACCGGCGAGTCGGCGCAGGTGGCGATCCTCGACGTGCCGGACGTCGTGTACGTCGACCGGGTCGAGAGCCCGCACACGTTCCGGCTCTACACCGACGCCGGCAGACGGGCGCCGCTGCACTGCACCAGCTCGGGCAAGCTGCTGCTCGCCCACCGGCCGGACGCCGACCAGGACGCCTTCCTGGCGACCGCGCGCCTGGAGCCGGTCACCCGGCACACCGTCATCGATGCCGAGCAGCTGCGCGTCGAGCTGGCCACGATCCGCTCGCGGGGCTGGGCGGAGTCGGTCAACGAACGCCAGATCGGGCTCGCCTCGATCGCCGCGCCGATCCGTGATCTCACCGGCGAGGTCGTGGCGGCGATCAGCGCCGGGGCGCCGCTCAGCCGGTTCCAGGCGGTCGCGCGTAAGCGCCTGACCCAGGCGGTCGTCGATGCGGGCCAGACCGCGTCCCGGCGGCTCGGCTGGTCACCCCAGGTCGTCTACATGAGGGAGAGCTGACCGCATGCCGGTGACGGACCCGTCCGGGAAGGCCCGCGCGTTGTACAAGGCTCGACGTGCCCGGGTGCCGATCGCCCCGTTCACCGACGAGGACCCCTCGTTGGACATGGCCGACGGGTACGCGATCCAGCGTGAGCTGGTGCCGCTGCTACTGGCGGACGGCGACCGGATCGTGGGCTACAAGGTCGGGCTCACCTCGAAGCCGATGCAGAAGATGATCGGGGTGGACTCCCCCGACTACGGGCCGGTACTCGCCTCGACGCTGTACCGGGACGGCGACACGATCGGGCTGGACCGGTTCATCCAGCCGAAGATCGAGGCCGAGATCGTGTTCGTGCTCGGCGAACGGCTGGCCGGGCCGAACGTGGTGGTGACCGACGCGGCGGCGGCGATCGCCGGTGCGACCGCGGCGATGGAGATCGTGGACTCGCGCATCGTGGACTGGCGGATCAAGCTGGCCGACACGGTCGCCGACCTCGCCTCCAACGGTGCCGCGGTCACGTCGGGACGGGTGGTCCCGCTGTCCGGCCTGGACAGCCGGTTGATCGGGATGACGCTGACCCGCAACGGGGAGCTGCTCGACACCGGCGCCGGGGCGGCCGCGCTGGGCGACCCGGTCGCGGTGGTCGCATGGCTGGCGAACGTGCTGGGCGAGAACGGGATCGCACTGGAGCCGGGCCATCTGGTGATGACCGGCGCGCTGCACGCCGCGGTGCCGATGGCGGCGGGTGACGTGTTCCGGGCCGAGTTCGACCGGCTGGGCCCGGTCACCGTCCGGGTCGCCGAAACCGCCTGAGGAGGAGGACGTTCATGGGAGACGGCGTGGATGTGACCGGCCTGGCCGCGCGGCTGCGCGCCGCGGTCAGCGACCGGACCGCGATCGAACAGCTGACCGACGACGTACCCGACCTGGACCTGCGCTCGGCGTACCGGGTGCAGCGGGAGCTGCGCTCGCAGGCCGGTCCGCTGGCCGGCTGGAAGCTCGGGGTGACCTCGCGGGCGAAGCAGGCCCAGGTCGGTGTGAGCGACCCGATCTACGGGTTCCTCGCCGCTGAGCACGCGATCGATCTCGGTGCGCCGTTGGACACGACCGAGCTGATCCATCCTCGGGCCGAGCCGGAGATCGTGTTCACCCTGGGCCGTGATCTGTCCGGGCCGCACGTCACCGCCGCCGACGTCCTCGCCGCGACCTCGGGTGTCGCGGTCGGGGTGGAGATCCTCGACTCCCGGTTCCGCGACTACCGGTTCACCATGGCCGACGTCGTCGCCGACAACACCTCGGCCGGCCGCTACGTCGTCGGAACGCCCGTGTCGCCGTCCGGGATCGACCTCCGGCTGGTCGGGGTCGTGCTGGAACACAACGGCGAGGTCGTGGCCACCGCCTCCGGCGCCGCGTCGCTCGGCCACCCCGCCGCCGCGGTGGCCTGGCTTGCCCGCGCGTTGCACGCCGAGGGGGAAGGCCTCACCGCCGGCGAGGTCGTGCTGTCCGGTGGCCTGACCGCGGCGGTCCCCGTCGCACCCGGCGACGTGGTCGTCGCCTCCATCGACCGGCTGGGCGGCATCGAGCTCGCCTGCCGCTGACCGACCCTGAAGGAGAGATCCACATGCCGCTCGTCCAGATCACCCTCGCCACCGGCCGCACCGCCGAGCAGCTCGACGCGCTCGGCAAGGCAGTCACCGCGGCGGTCGGAGAGTCGATCGGCGCCAAGCCCGAGTCGGTGCGGGTGATCATCACCGAGTGTGAACCGGAGAAGTGGTTCATCGGTGGCGAGTCGATGGCCGATCTCCGGGCGTCCGGTCAGCGCTGATCAGACGGTCAGCACGATCTTGCCGGTGGTGCGGCCGCCCTCGCTGAGCCGATGCGCGTCCGCCGCCCGGTCCAGGCCGAACGTCTCGGCGACCAGCACCCGCAGGGCCCCGTCGGTCGCCAGGTCCGCGAGCTTGTCGAGCGCGTGACCGTCCGGCTCCACGATCATGCCGGTGGCACGCAGCCCGCGTTCCTCGGCGGCGGTGATCGCGTCCGCCGCCGCCTTCGACGGGAGGCACACCAGCAGGCCGTCGGGGCGCAGGAGGTCCAGCGAGCGGACCGCCACGTCCCCGCCGATCAGGTCGAGCACGACGTCGACCGGGTCGAGCACCTGCTCGAACCGGGTGCCCTGGTAGTTGACCGCCTCGTCCAGCCCCAGGTCGCCGAGCAGCCGGTGCTTGGCCGCGCTGGCCGTACCGATCACGTACGCGCCGAGGCTCTTGGCGATCTGGACGGCGAGATGTCCGACACCGCCCGCCGCCGCGTGGATCAGCACGCGCTGGCCCTCGGTCACCTTCGCCACGTCGACGAGTGCCTGCCAGGCGGTCAGCCCGGCCAGCGGCAGCGCCGCCGCCTGGATGTCGTTCAGCGCGGGGGGCCGCGCGGCGAACTGGCGCGAGGGCGCGGTCACGTACTCGGCGTATCCGCCCGCCTGCCGGGGGAACCACGGCATGCCGAACACCGGGTCCCCGACCGCGAAACGGCTGACCCCGACACCGACCGCGTCGACGACACCCGCCACGTCCCAGCCGAGGACCGCGGGCAGGTCACCCAGGAACGGGCTCATGCCCTGGCCGGCCCGGGTCTTGCAGTCGATCGGGTTCACTCCCGCCGCGGCCACCTTGACCCGGATCTCGGTGGGCAGCGGCCGCGGCATCGGGCGCTGCCCGACCGACAACACGTCGGGCTCCCCGAAACGGTCCAGGACAACGGCACGCATGAACTCCATGCCTCATGTCTAGCCGATCACATCCGTCTCAGCCCGCTGGGCACGCCGCTCGCACTCGCCCAGCGCGGCGGCGTGCCACCAGGAGAACCGCACGCGGCCGTCCGGGAGCCGACGGTAGACCGGCTCGCCGTCCACGCACTGCCGAATGTGCCGGCGGTGCCGGACGGTCAGCACCACCAACCAGATCACGCAACCGATCTCCCCCAACGCCCGGGCAACGTCACTCATGCGAGAACTGTGACATATTTGCTGATGCAATGATTTGCAATTGCACAGAATTGCTCGACATATACGAACTTGGACTGCAACCATGGACGCACCGACAAACTAAGGAGTCGCCGTGAAACTCACCTTTCTTGGCAAGGTGACAGAGGAAGGCGAGAGCCCGACCCTCTACGCCAGCGACCAAGGGACACTGGTGGTCCAGGGGTGGAAAGTGGTCGACCAGGACGCGCTCGCCACCATGAAGCTCCCTCAGCACGAGACTGCCGTGGAAGTCCCGAGGGAACTCATGCAGTTCTTGCCCGAATCCGAAGCACGATGACCAGCCCACTCACCAGCGACCAGTTCAACCAGCTGTTCAAGGACGTTCGCCACTCGGCACGTCGCCTCGAGAACCGGGGCCGCTACAACGTCGACTACGAGAGGGAGGGCCGTGAAGCCTTCCTCGCGGGTGAACGCCCCCAGGAACGACCGGCTCGCTCCAGCCCTTGGGATCTCAACGTCCACGCACAAACAGCGTCGGGCGCACGGTTCGAACGAGTCCGGATCATGGACGAACCGCTCACGCCTTACAACCGATACATGATCTGGACCAACGCCCAGAACGAGCGGAACGGCGAAGACATCCGCTATCTGTGCCGCAGCCGCGCCAACGAGCTCGAGCTACCGGACCACGACTTCTGGGTGTTCGACTCGACCCACCTGCTGCTCATGAGGTTCACCGCGAACGACCGCCCGTTGGGGCATGACCTGATAAGCGATCCAGCCCTGATCGCCCGCCATGAGGCATGGCTGGACCTCGCACTCGCTCAGGCAACGCCGTGGAAGGATTATGTCGCGGAGGATCCCACTCGGACTGAGCCTCCAATCCGGCTCCAGCCGGGGGTGACCACTGGAGGAATGTGACCGAGGAGCACAACGGCCGTACCGGTTTCGGCAATCGCCTACGCCGGCTTCGACAGGACGCCGAGCTGTCCGGCAAGGAACTTGCCGGACAGCTCGGTTGGCCTGCTTCCAAGGTGTCGCGATTGGAAAATGGACGTCAGACGGCGTCCACCGATGACGTCCACGCTTGGACGAAAGCTCTCGACGTATCAGAGGACGTCCGCGACGAACTGGTCAAGGACCTGCGCAGCCTCCGCGTCGAATACGCAACCTGGCGGCGCCAGCTCAGCTCCGGGTTCGCGCCGCGACAGCGCGCCGGAGTCGTACTCGCCAACGCGACGGCAGAATTCCGAGGGCTCACCACCTCCATCGTGCCGGGCCTGCTGCAGACCGCCGATTACGCGCGCCACGTCTTCCTCGGGCTCGCCCCGCTTCACGCGGACACAACAGATGTCGAAGAGGCCGTGCGCACCCGGATGCGCCGGCAAGAAGTGCTGTACCAACCCGAGCGTCATTTCCGAATCGTGGTCACCGAGTCATCGCTGCGCGCTCGGCCGTGCCCACTCCCGATCCTTCGCGCGCAGCTCGATCGACTACTGGCGCTCTCCGGGTTGCAGAACCTGCAACTCGCCGTGCTCCCCTCAGACGCGCGACTACCGACGTCGGCGAAGCACAGCTTCTGGATGTACGACCAGAACCTGGTCCTGGTGGAGACGTTCAGTGCGGAGCTGGCTATTCGGGACCGCGAGGACATCGAGCTCTATGAGCGGCTGTTCGAGGCGTTCTGGAGTGCCGCGCTGCACGACCAGCAGGCGTTCGACTTCATCGCGGCTCTGGCACTGGAGCTGGGACGTTCAGCCGCCGAGTGACGGCTGCTCGCGTTCCCAACCCAGGTACCGCTCGGTCTCGCCGAGGAAGCTGCCGGCCAGCCACAGCGCGACGACCGCGTCGTCGCCCAGGCCGAAGACGTTGAACAGCAGCTCCGGGATCACGTCGATGGGCGACACGAGGTAGGCCGCCGCCAGCACGAACAACGCGAGCCTTCCGCGTCCCAGCCCCGGGTATCTGCCCGCGACGGACGCCCCGAGCAGCCGGGGCAGGGCACTCGCGCGCTCACCCAGCGTCGGCGCGCCGGGCTTGCGACCGGCCGAGATCGCTCGCCACAGGGCCCGGAACGCGGCTATCCGCTGTGGGGTGAACCTGGCTGACACACCAGCACCAACGCCTCACCGCACGGCCGGGTTCCGCACTGCCTCAAAAGAATTTCTTGCCAAACGATGCTTAACGACATATCGTGAGTGCAGCGGCAACAGTCGCAACATGACTTAGACACATCAAGGAGCATCATCATGAGCACCATGGACATGACCGGAGACCCCCGCTGGAACCTCATGCGGGGCGCACTGCGCCACCGGGCGCGGTTCGAGGCGTTCGCTGCCGATCGAGGCGATGAGACCCCCGGTGACGAACGAGGTAGAGGACGAGGTCGGGGTCGCGGCGGGCATCGCCGAGGTCCGCGCGGGTTCGGACCGGGATTCGACGGTCTCGGCGGCCCGGGTTTCGGTCCGCCGTTCGGCGGGCCGGGGTTCGGAGGCTTCGGCGGTGGACCACGTGGCCGTCGCAGCCGACGATCCCGGGGGGACATCCGGCTGGCGCTGCTGACCCTGCTCGACGAGCAGCCGAGGCACGGCTACGAGATCATCCAGGAGATCGCCGAGCGCACGAACGGCTCGTGGCGCCCGAGCCCCGGCTCGGTCTATCCCACGCTGCAGCAGCTGGAGGACGAGGGTCTCGTGCGGACCGAGGAGTCCGACGGACGCCGCACCCAGCAGCTCACCGACGCGGGCAAGGCCTACGTCGAGGAGCACCGCGAGGAGCTGTCCCGCGTGTGGGACCAGGTGGACGACGAGGTCAGCGAACCGGTCGCCAATCTGCGCACCCAGTACGGCCAGCTGCACGCCGCGGTCGCCCAGATCATGTCGGCGGGCACCGACGCACAGCGTGAGACGGCGGCCACCGCGCTCGCCGAGGCACGCAAGACGATCTATCGTCTGCTCGCCGAGGACTGATCCTCAACACCACACCGGGCCGGAGCCGACAAGCCCCGGCCCGGTGTCGCGACCACCGCCGCTCAGCTAGGGAAGCACCGCCCGAAAGCGACCAGCAGGCGAGGTGGCCCGCTCAGGCGGATCCTGCGCAGCAGCAGGGCGGCCACGAGCGAGCGCTCCCCCGCCAGGAAACCGAACCAGGTGGCGGTATCGGCGCGCACCCGCAGTTCCGCGTCGCCCTGATGGCCGTCGGAGATGGTCAGCTCGCCATCCCGGATGGCCGCGGTGAGCTCCCGCTGCTCGGCGCCGGTGAACGTGAAGTGGTAGGTCGCGTCCAGGCCCCGGGACGCCTCGCGCTGGAAGATCAGCGGCAGACCGTTGACGAACCCGTCGACGCTGCGTGCACGTAACCCGTTGCCCACCCGCTTGATGCGCTTGTGCGGGAACCGGCGCGCCACGTAGGACTCCGCGTCCGACTCGGCCACCACGTAGATCGTCTCCGGCTTGTCCTGCAGCGGACGTACCACCTCGGCCAGATGCGTCTTGCGGCTGTCCAGGTACGGGCCGAGGACGTCCTGACCGGCCGGGCAGACCGACACGCAGTACGCGGCCTTGTAGTTCGACCCGAAGGACAGGCTCTGCCACATCGACGCACTCTCCGGCTCCGAGACCTTCGCCCGGTACTCCTTCGCGCTGCCCGACTCGACGACCTGCTCCACCCAGTCACCGAAACCGCCGAGGAACTCCCGGTAGTTGTGGGTGTAGCAGGCTGAGAAGTCGAAGCGGCCGTCCGGGTTGATCGCCCCGGTCGGGCACGCCGCGACGCACAGCTTGCACTCCATGCACGGGTTGTAGTCCAGCGGACGGTCGTAGGCGCTGATCGGGACGTCCACGACGACCGTCCCGAGCAGGATGAAGTTGCCGAACTTCGGGTGGATGACGTTGCGATGGATACCGATCCGGCCCAGGCCCGCCTCGACGGCGATCGGTTTGTGCGCGACGACCCAGATGCGCTCGCTCGGGAACCGGTCCATCTCCATCGGGAACCCGACCGACCCGTTGAAGGCGCGCACCCCCCTCGACTCCAGCTCCGTGACGACCTTCCTCGCCACCTCGTTGGTGTCGTGGTTGGTCAGGTGGAACTCCAGGTTCGCCGCCGAGCGGGCCGGGCTACGGGTGTTCTCCCGGTTCATCGTGCAGACGAAGCTGATGAGCGCGCGGGGATGACGGAACGCCTTCTCGATCTCCAGCCGCTCGTCGGCGAGCTCGGGGCGTTCGATCTCGACGAAGCCCACCGCGTCGGCGCCGGCGTCCTCGCACAGCCGGCGCAGCCAGTCGGCGTCCAGCACCTCCGGCGCTGTGACCGTGGCCCGACTTCGCACGGCGATCACGTCGGGATGCGAGTCGAGCTTCGACGGCCTCGTCGGTCGCTTCATGCAACTAACCCTAGAGCAGCTACGATTCATGATGCAACTCACTCTGTTATCGTGATCGGTGTGCTGGGACGGACCTACGACGGCGAGGTGTGCTCACTCGCGCGTGCGCTGGAGATCGTGGGCGAGCGGTGGACCCTGCTGATCGTGCGTGACGCGCTACTCGGGCTTCGGCGGTTCGAAGAGTTCTCCGAGAGCCTCGGCGCGGCGCGCAACATCCTCACCGACCGGCTGGGTCGACTCGTGTCCGCCGGAGTACTGGAGCGGGTGCGCTACCAGGAACGGCCCGATCGGTACGAGTACCGACTCACCGCGATGGGGCACGGGCTCGCCGTACCGGTGCTGTCGTTGATGCAGTGGGGGGACGCCCACCTGGCCGGGCCGGCCGGGCCCCCTCGGCTCGCTCTCCACGCGTCCTGTGGCGGGCCGTTGGCGGTGTCGGTGACGTGCTCGGATTGTGAGTCCCGGGCTGAGGTCGAGGACGTCCGGATCACCTGGGGGCCCGGGTTCGGCGGGTGAGTCCCGCTCGGGCCTCGGGCCGTGTCGCCGCCGGTCGGGGTTGCGGGCGCGGTCCCCGCTGGCCGAAGTTGCGGGCGCATCCCCGCCGGCCAGCGAGTGTCTTGGCGTGGTCGGGCGGCGTCAACCCCCGGCTTCGCCGGCCTCGCAGCCGTACCTGGTGCATGCCGTTCGGGGGCGAGGTTTCAGGGTTGACACCGCCCGACCACGCCAAGTGCGGGCCAGGATCGCGGGGAACGGGGCAGTCTGCGGCGCCGCTGTGCGGCGCCTGGCGCACTCTTACGGCGACGGGCTGCGCCCGCGCCCTGTTTTGCGCCTCCTTGGACCACGGCTGCGCCGCGCCCCTGCCGTCCCTGGCTGCGGCGCGTGCCCGGGTGCAGTCCGTCCCCCAGGTGCACTTCGCATACCTGGCCCGCACTTCGCACACGTTGGGGCGTCTGCGAAGTGCACGCTGGGTGCGCGGAGTCGCCCTGCTCGTCCCGGGGGCCACAGCCGTCACGCCTCGCAGACCCCGACGTCGCGTCGCAGACGCTGCAGTGTCTGCGACGCGACGTCGGGGTCTGCGAAGGTGGCGTTCGGCGACGGTGAGGGGTGGTCAGACCGCCAGTTCGGCCGCGGGGCCGGGGACGTAGTCGGGGTCGATCTGGGTGGTCAGGTCAGTGCCCAGGGACTGGTTCGCCCAGGCCTGGGCGTTGCGCCGGTGGAATTCCAGCGTTCCTCGGTGGTACGCGGCCCAGTCTCGGTCGACCGCGTCCAGCTCGGCGAGGATCGTGTCCAGGGCTGCGCGGTTGTGGGGTTCCAGTGCCGACATCGGTTCGACCTCGCCGCGCTCGGCCGCGCGCACCCAGGACGAGTGGCCGACCGTGGCCAGCAGTGCCGAGCCGACCTGTCCGCGCAGGTAGTCCTCGTCGGTCGAGTCGGTGACCTTGTTGCCCACCACACGCAGCTCGAGCGGGTGACCCTCGGCATTGGCCTGGTACTGGCGGAACACCCCGACACCTCGCCGCGTCGGCTCGCTGACCAGGACCGTCAGGTCGAAGCGGGTGAACAGGCCGGACGCGAACGCGTCGGCCCCGGCCGTCATGTCGACGACCACGTACTCCCCCGGGCCGTCGTGCAGGTGGTTCAGGTAGAGCTCAACCGCTCCGGTCTTCGAGTGATAGCACGACACGCCGATGTCCTCGGAGTCGAACTCGCCGGTGACCATCAGGCGCGCGCCGCCGCTGGCCACGCTGTGCCGCGCCAGCACCTCGTCCGACGGATCGAGCCGTGCCGTGCGGGAGCCCCGACCGGGTGGCGTGGTCTTGATCATCACGTCGGCCGAGGGCACCCTGGGGTTGTCGCCGCGCAGGTGGTTCTTCAGCCAGGGCAGGTCCGAGCCGAGTGCGCGGGGCGCCTGGGCCTCCGACAGGCCCAGGGCCTGACCCAGGTGCTGGTTGATGTCCGCGTCCACGGCCAGCACCGGACGACCGAGCTCGGCGAGGTAGCGGGTGAACAGCGCGGCGAGAGTGGTCTTGCCACTGCCACCCTTGCCGACAAAAGCGATACGCACGACAACGCCTGCCCTTCTTCCGGTCGTTCCGCCTCAACGGCGTTAGAAGAAGATGATAGTCATTGTCACTAATGGGTGATCAGCTCACCGTTTCGGCTGACCTCTCCCGTCGCCGTGCCAGCGCCACGCGCAGCGGCAGAACGACGATGCCGTCCCGCGCCATGACCCGTCTGGTCGACCTTCGGGCCCGCAGCACCCCCACCACCGCGATCGCCCAGATCACGTACTGGGAGCACCACGCGATCCGGAAGTCGGCCGCCGAATACCCGTCCGGGCCTCCCACCAGGCTCAGCACCACCCCGATGGCGAAGACCACGACCACCGAGGCGCTGAACCCGCCGACGTTCACGATCCCCACGGCCGTGCCCTGACGGTCGCCGGGGTTGAACGTCCGTGCATAGTCGAAACCGATGACCGAACCCGGCGCACCCACCGCGATGACCGCCACCAGCACCACCAGCAGCCAGTGCGGCACGGGTTGCGGCAGCGCCAGCACCACGGTCCAGACCAGCGCGTTCGCCGCGATGATCGACAGCACCAGCCAGGAACGCCGCATCGGGTACCGCGCGGTCAGCTCGCCGACGAGCGGGCCCGCCACGATCCCGACCAGCACGAACACCGTGAGCAGGGCGCTCGCCTGCCCCGGGGACAGTCCCTGGCCCGCGACCAGGAACGGCACACCCCACAGCAGCGCGAACACCGTGCCGGAGAACTGCGTGCCCATGTGCGACCACAGCCCGAGCTGCGTGCCGGGCGTGCGCCAGGCGTCCTTCAGCCCGCGCGACACCTGGGCGAGCGAGGGCGGCGCCGACGGGGCGTGCGCACCCGAGGGGCGGTCCCGCACCACGACCAGCACCAACACGGTCACCAGCACACCGAGACCGCCCGCCGATGCGAAGGCCGTCGTCCAGCCCGAGTTGTTGAGCAACGCGGCCAGCGGGATCGCGCTCAGTACCTGCCCCAGCTGCCCCAGCAGCGCTGTGAGTTGCGTCATCAACGGGGCCCGCCTCGGCGAGAACCAGGCGCTGACGACCCGCAGCACACTGATGAACGTCAGCGCGTCACCGAGACCCACCAGGACCCTGGCGAGCACCGCGAAGGGCAGACCGACGGCGAACGCCAGCAGCAGCTGGCCCGCCGCCATCGTCACCGCGCCGACCAGAATCAGCGTGCGCGGCCCGAAGCGGTCCAACAGCATGCCCACCGGCACCTGCATGCAGGTATAGACCAGCAGCTGCAGCACCACGAAGGTGGACAGCATCGCCGGTGAGGCGTGAAAACGATCCATTGCCGCCAGCCCGGCTACACCGAACGACGACCTCTGCAGCACCGCCACCAGATAGGCGAGTACTCCGACCGACCAGACCAACCAGACACCACGTCGCATTTCCATCTCGATTCCATCGTGACGGACCCGACGTCTTCAGGCCACGGAATGGGATGGATCTGACGTGCCGTGACGTTGACACTGGCGAAAGCAACACCGGACAACGGCGCTCGGCGAGATCGACGAACGAGTCGGACGAGCCGCCGGGCGTGACGAGGAGGAGGTCCAAGGTGCTGGATCCCACCGAGCTGTACCAGATCGAAGAGGACGCCGACGCCGTGCTGGCCGCGTCCCCGGCCGAGGACGGCCTGTCCGTGGGCGCGGACGCCGAGGAGCCACGGGTACTGCTCCACCACCTCGGTGGGTACATCGACGCCGGCCAGGCGGGCAGGCTCGCGATCGAACACCTGCTGTCCAGCCTTCCGTCGAGCCTCGTGGCGACCTTCGACGTCGACCAGCTGCTGGACTACCGCTCGCGGCGACCGACCATGACGTTCGAACGTGACCACTGGGCCGACTACGACGAACCGATGCTCGCGCTCTACGCGCTGCGTGACCTTGCGGGCACGCCGTTCCTGCTGCTGACCGGCCCGGAGCCGGACACCCAGTGGGAGCGCTTCGCGGCCGCCGTCGCCGAGCTCGTCGAGCGGTTCTCCGTGGACGTCACCCTCGGCATCAACGCGATCCCGATGGCCGTGCCGCACACCCGGCCCGCCGGCGTCACCGCGCACGCCACCCGTCCCGAGCTGATCGACAACCACGAGCAGTGGTCCACCGTGGCCGAGCTGCCCGGCAGCGCGGGCGCGCTGCTGGAGCTGCGTCTCGGTCAGAACGGGCACGACGCGATGGGGCTCGCCGTCCACGTGCCGCACTACCTGGCCGAGACCGAGTACCCGCACGCCGCCCGCACCCTGCTGGACCACGTGAGCGTCAGCACCGGCCTGCTGCTGCCGACCGACGCACTGACCGAGGCGGCAGCGGAGATCGGCGCGGACATCGAGCGCAAGGTCGCCGGTTCCGAGCAGGCGATCAAGGTCGTCCAGGCACTGGAACGCCGCTACGACTCCGCTCTCGCCGGTGAGGAGCGCCCGTCGCTGCTGGCCCAGGACCAGCCGCTGCCCACGGCGGACGAGCTGGGCGCCGAGGTCGAGCGGTTCCTCGCCGAGCAGGACCACGGCACCGCCTGATTCCGCGGCCTTCGGCAACAACAACGAAACCTTCCCGGAAACTGCCCGCAGCCGAACGCACCTAGCCTCGCTGAGACAGCGAGGCTGGGTGCGTATGCCTCGCCAGGCGAGGACTGGCGGTGCGCGATGACGGCGAGCAGGCAGTACCGCGAGTACGTCGGGCGATTAGGCCCTGCACCGGCGCGCGAACCCGAGCTGCGCTTCCGGCTCGTCCACGGCTACCGCAGGGCGTTCCGGGTCGCCGGAGCCGGACCGCCGCTGGTCCTGATCCACGGCATCGGGGACAGCTCCGCGACGTGGCTACCGATCATCTCCTACCTCGCCAGGCGACACCTGGTCATCGCGCCGGACCTGCTCGGGCACGGTGAGTCGGACAAACCCCGCGCCGACTACTCGATCGCCGCCTACGCGAACGGCGTGCGCGACCTGCTCGGTGTCCTCGGTATCCAGCGGGCGACCCTCGTCGGGCACTCGCTCGGCGGCGGCGTCGCGATGCAGTTCGCCTACCAGTTCCCGGAACGCACCGAACGGCTCGTCCTGGTCGGCAGCGGTGGCAGCGGCCCGGAGGTCAGCGGCTTCCTCCGGGTGTTGACACTGCCCGGCTCACAGGCGCTGCTCCATCTGCTGCGCCTACCCACCGCCCGCTGGCAGATGGGCGTCGGGATCGCGGTGCTGCGGGCCCTCGACACCGCCCTCGGCCAGGACGCCCCCGACCTGCTCCGTGTGGTCGATGCGCTCCCGGACGGCACCGCCCGCGCGGCGTTCATCAGGACGCTGCGCTCGGCGGTCGACTGGCGCGGCCAGATGATCACGATGCTGGACCGCTGCTACCTCACCCGGGGTATGCCCACATTGCTCGTCTGGGGCTCCCGCGACGCACTGATCCCGGTCGAGCACGCCTACCGCGCGCACGACGCGATGCCCGGCAGCAGGCTGGAGATCTTCGACGGCGCGGGACACTTCCCGTTCCACACCGACCCCGGGCGGTTCGTCGACACGGTCGAACGGTTCCTGCACGAGACGGCACCCGCCACGTGGAACCTCGAACAGTGGCGCCAGCTGCTGCGCGCCGGTCGGTGTGCGACGTCGTCCGACCCCGAGTTCACCGGAACGGCAGACGAACGCAGCGCCACCTGACGCACACCCGCTCCGCACCGACCTCGCAGACCTTCATGTCGCATCGCAGACACTGCGGCGTCTGCGACACGACAGGGTCTGTCTCGTGATCGGTGTTTCCGGCGTCAGTTTCAGTAGGTCTCGGCTCCCGGCCAGCGGTCACCGAACGTGATGGCGAATGCGTTGATCACTGGCTTCCAGCGCATTGTCCACCTGGCGCGGCCTGTCCCGGTTGGGTCCAGGCTGCGAGTCACAAGGTACAGGCACTTCATCGCGGCTTGCTCGGTCGGGAAATGCCCTCTCGCGCGGATCGCCCGCCGGTAGCGGGCGTTCAGTGATTCGATCGCGTTCGTGGAACAGATCATCCCGCGAATCTCGACGTCATAGTCGAGGAACGGCACGAATTCTTCCCAGGCGTTGCGCCACAGGCGGATCATCGCACTATAT
>NZ_AUBB01000042.1 GCF_000429025.1 Actinospineispora spinosispora DSM 44797 | reverse complement strand
CCCTCAACTTCAGCAGGCCGCTGCGACAGCCCACAGGAGAAGGTCTCCCACCTTCTCGCGATCTAACAGCGCTTTCACGGCGCACTCTCCCCGGTCGTCAGCCCCTTCGCCGACAACGAGATCACCATCTCATCAACCCCGGTCAAGCGTTTCTGGCGTTTGGCCACGATCTTGGGCTCGAAGCTACCGTCCCGATCCCGAGGGACAGTGATCTCGACCGGGCCCACGTCGGTGAGCACCGTCTTCGACCGGGCACCGTTGCGGGAGTTACCGCTGTTGCGCCCGGCAGCGTCGTGTTTGTCGTAGCCCAGGTGATCGGTGATCTCACCTTCCAACGCCGATTCCAACAGCCGTTTCGTCAGCTGCGAGAGCACCCCGCCCTCGCCAGCTAGCGACAGCCCACCGCTACGCGCACGCGCCACCAGCTGATCGACCAGCTGCTCATCCAGGCCGTCAAGACCAGCCATCGACGACGAAACCGTCTCGCCCTCAGCGTTGTCCACACCGGACATCATCTCGGTCATCAGTGCCACTTCCATGATCAGGAGTTACACCGAAATTTTTACAGTCCCTCCCGACTCCGTCGTTGTCGGAAGCGGGTCCCTTGGCCGCCGCGGGGGTGTCAGGCCAGGACGGTGTCGAGCCAGTCGAAGGTGCGCTGGTGGAACTGCAGGGTGGCACCTTCGTGGCAGTGCTCGCCGCCACCGTCTGCCTCGCGGAACACGACGAGCTCCTTGGGGCAGGTCAGCGCGTCGTAGACCCTCTGGGGCTGGCCGGCGAAGAACTGGTCGTTCTCGGCTTCCAGAACGAGTGTGGGGCAGGTGATCTGGTCGGCGACGCCGGCGAGGGTGTAAGGCTCGGTGGCCTTGAGTAGCTCGGTGGCGGTGTCGACGCCGTAGACCCAGCGGCCGTTGTTGATCATCCAGCGGACGCCGGTGCTCGTGGCGGCGAGGGCCTCGATCTCGCTGGGGGTGCCGGCACCGTTGAGGGCGTCGGCCACCGTCTTGTGCATGTCCCAGACACCGTCGTGGAGCACACAGGCGGCAAGGCGGTGCTCGAAGGCGGCGGCGCGGGCGGCGAGGTAACCACCGAGGCTGGTGCCGATCAGGACGATCTTGGTGGTGTCGACCTCGGGCAGGGTGAACGCCAGGTCGACCGCGGGAGTGACTGCAGCTTCCCAGTCAGGGCGGAAGTGCAAGCCGGCGCGGACGTTGCGCCCCTGACCGGGCCCGTCGAAGGTGAGCACGTTGTAACCGCGGCGCAGCGCCCCGGCGGCGAGGGCGAGGTAGTCCTCCTCGAGGGTGGAGTCGTAGCCGCCGTGGTAGATCACGGTCGGTCGCGGGGTGCCCGAGTCGTCGACGGTGTAGAGGTAGCCGGGCAGCATGGTGTGCTCGTAGGGAATGTCGAGTCGCCTGGCGGGAGTGTCGAGCAGCGGTACGGCGTCGGCGAAGGTCTGCTGCGAGGCGGTCTGCAGCCGCAGGGACTCCTCATCGTTGGCGGGGTCGTCGCGGCGGTAGAAGTCGGCGGTGCGGTAGTAGTTCGAGGCCCGCAGCAACGCCTCTCGGGCACTGACCCGGTGGCCCGCGGCGAGGGCGTCGCGCCCGACCTGCTCGACCCGGGCGGCGGTGGCGGCCCACTGGGTCGACCACGCGGCTTCGTCGCCCTCGGGGATGGCTCGACAGGTGACCAGTACCTCGCCGAGCTCGGCGCCCGCGTAGGCGGCATAGCCCGCGGCCCGCAGTGCCTCGAAGGAGAAGGACTCGTCGGTGTAGAGGAACTTCATCATGACCTCCCAATAGAACGAGACGGAACCGTCCCGTCCGTAACGAAGGTATCAGACGGAACGGTCCCGTTCCATAGGCGATAGTGTGTGGTCATGCCCACGCCGAAGCAGTCACACCAGCCACCGACCGGAGGCGCGACGCTGCGGCCCGGGGTCACCGAGGCCATCACCGCCGCCGCCTTGGCCGAGCTGGTGGAGCGCGGCTACGCCCGCCTGTCCATGGACGGGGTCGCCCGCCGGGCCGGCGTCGGCAAAGCGGCGCTCTATCGGCGCTGGCCCACCAAGCAGACGATGCTCACCGAGCTGATCCGAGACCGGGTCACCGAGGAACTCCCGCCGCAGCCGGCCACCGGCGCCCTACGCAGCGACCTGCGCGAACTACTCACCACCTTCCGCGCCCAGCTGCGCAACCCGCTCGTAGCCGACGTCGCGCTCGGCCTGATCGCCGAGGCTCGCCACGACGACGCACTCGCCGAGGTCCTTGCCGTCGCCGTTGCCGCCCCGCGCCGGCAGACCGCGCGAATCGTCCTCCAGAACGCCGTCGACCGAGGCGAACTCCCACCCGGGCTCGACATGACCCTCGGACTCGACCTGCTCATCGCGCCGCTGGCCTTTCGCATGCTCGTCACCCACGACGCCTCCGGTGACGACTACCTCGACCGACTCACCGACGCACTCGAAGCCGCCCTACGGGCATTGTGAGAGCGGCCGGCCCTGGCGCCGCAACGCGCCCGATCGCAGCTGGTTGACCAGCGTGACAAAGATCGGTGCGAGCTGGTCGACGTCGGTGACCCGGAGACCTTCCTCGCTGGGCTCCCGGCGCCTCGCGAGTAGCAGTTTAGTGGTGCGCTACGCCAGTTCTTCCGGTTCGCACCCGGCCGACGACTGTCTTTCGAGCGCGAGCCTCCGGCTTAGGCCGCTGGGCGCCGATGGATCAGCCGGCCGCGGTACACACAGGTGCTCGTCGCCTCTAGGTAGGCGCCCGGCGAGCACGACCGGGCGATCGAGGCGCGGGTGCCTGGTTACGGCAGTGCTTGGTGACGGGGTTTGGAAGTCACTGTTGACGGCGGTTGTCGCTGCCACGAGTTCGAGGCAGTGAAGGTGCGCGACCGGCGCAGCACGACGACAGTCAGGACGGATGACGAAGACAACGTCCGAAGGTGCTGTTCGCGCTGGGTGCAGCTCAAGTGACACCTGCGTACCAGCTTCGCGGGCGACCCCACCCGAGCCCGCGCGGCAGGTCAGCCAAGAGCCGGTGCCGGCCCCGAGTCCGCTCACCTGCTGGTAGCTGTAGTGCGGGGACTGAACGCGCCAGCCACAACTAAATCCGGGAGCCCGGCACTACCGACAATCGTCGACAGCGCCGAGCATGTCGGCACGGGCGCCAGCGAGTGCCGCGACAGCTCGACCCTCGACGGCGCCGCCAGCCCGGACAAGCGAGCTGCTCGGGAGCAGCGGGTTCTCTTGGCCGAGGAGGCGCCACTCGCGTCGCTATCCCACGCTGGGAGAGGCGTTCGCGATGCCCGAGCTCAGGACGGTCTTCACGACACGTTCCCGCGCATATTGGACACAAGCTTGGCCTCGAGATCGGCGACAGTCGCCATTCCGTGTGCCGCGAAGACTGCGAGGTCGTCGTCGAGCAGGTGCGGTCGGGGCTCGATCGTGCTCCCGAGCCACAGCACGGACGATTGCGGTGCGATGAACCGAGGCCACGCCGCACCAGGATCGTCGCCGCGGATGACCGCCCCGTACAGGTTCATCGCGTCCTCGGTGATCCGGGCCAGTTCAGCGCGGTCGATGCCGGCGAACGTGGGGAAGGCGGCCAGGTCGGACTCGGTCTGGTTGCCGAACAGGAACGGGATGTCGCCCGTGTGCACGGCACGATACTTGCCGTCGAGACCGGGCAGGTCGTAGGAGAACTGGAACACCCGGACGGGGACCCCGCGGGTTGCGAGGTTCTCCGCGATGCGCAGCGACGAGAGTGTGAAGTAGCCGTGGACATGATGTCGGAGAGCAGCTGTCCGGGGGTGTCGTCGGGGTGGAGCTCGGCGAACCGGTCGTACACGGCGGACGCGCCGGTGTCGAAGATCTGATCGAGCACAGCGAGGACGTTGGCGCGGCTGCCGCTGCTGACGGTGTCGGAGTGGCCGCGGAAGAACATCCACTCGTCCTTCGCGAACCCGATCGTCACCTCGATCCCGTTGAGGCCGGGATCGGTCTCGGAAAGCGACCGTGCGGGCGTCCGCGGAACCCAGTCCCCGTCAGTGACCGCGCCGAGGGGGCGCCAGGCCACCGCGGCGTCGGCGGGAAACCACCGCGTCAGCACGTTTGCCACGGCGAGGAGCCGGTCTGGGTCGACCTGGACGAGTTCGGCGGGATCGTGCAGCCCGAGCAGCCGCACGTACAACTCGACGACCGTCTCGGCGTCGGGGCGTTGCTGTGTGCACCACGGGTTGAACGGCGACAACGACTGAATGACCGCCCGGCGGACAAGCCGCCGTGCCGCAGGGATGCCCAGCAGGTGCGACACCGCCGTTGCGCCCGCGGACTCACCGCCGATGCAGATCTGCTCCGGGTCGCCTCCGAACGCGGCAATGGACTCGTGGACCCACCGTAGCGCGGCGACCTGGTCCTGTACCCCGAGGTTGACCGCTTCCGGTAGTGCGTTGCCGACCAGGCCGACGTGCAACCAGCCGAGTGCTCCCATGCGGTAGTTCGGCCGCACGACAATCACCCGCTGGGTGCGCGCGAGGGTGGCACCCCGCTCGTGAACGAATGAACCGGCGCTGACGGCGTTCGCGCCGCCGTGGAAGTACACATAGACCGGCAGGTGCTCGCCCGGCTCGGTGTCAGGAACCCAGATGTCGAGGTAGAGGCAGTCCTCGGCGGCGTTGTCCTGCTGGTAGGTGGTGCAAGTGTAGGGCGGCCACGCCATGATCCCGGGGGCGCCGGGATCGATCTCGGCGACGATGCGCCGCACGGTGTCGCCGTTGACCGTGTTCACCTGGTAGGAGGCCGGGCCGGAGTGGGCGGCGTCCCGGACGTCCGCCCACGGTCGCGGTGGGCGTGGGGCGCGAAAGCGCAGCTCACCGACCGGTGGCGCAGCGAACGGCACGCCCCGGTAGACCGTCACGCCCTCCGCTCCCACACCCCGCAGGCGACCCTGGGCGATCTCTACGATCGGGTCCGACATGGTGGTCCTTCCTTCGAACGACAGTGATGGGTGGGCGCGGGCGTCACGAGAGTTCTCAGCGCGTCGCCAGACCGTTGTTGATCAGCGCCCACACACGCTCGAAACGCTGCTTGATCCCGGGCTGCTCCCACTCGGCGGCGTGCACCGGGTCGTGAAAAGGAGCCGTGGCCTGGAGCACGGCGTCGGCGGTCGCGGTGGGGTCGGGGCAGAGGTAGATCCCCTGGACAAGACCGTCACGCAGGATCGCCGCGACCTGGCCGACCAAATCGGCGTAGTGCCGCTGCACCAGCTCGCTCCCGCGGTCCACGGTGGTGGCGTAGGTGGCGAACAACGCGGGGTCCTCCCGCGCCTTGCGTCGCTTGCCCTCGAGGAGAGCGAACAGCCAGTCGTGCAGCCGCTGGTCTGCCGGCCCCGAGGCGGTGACGAACCCCGACAGGGCATCGACAGCCTGGTCCAACCACAACCCGGTCACCGCCTCGCGCAGGGCGTTCTTGCTGCCGAAGTGCCGGTAGAGGACCGCGTGGGTCACACCCAAAGCCCTGGCCACGTCGACCACCCGTGCCTTCTCCGGCCCGAAGCGCCGCAATGTTTGTTCGGCGGCAATCAGGACCTGCTCGTGAGTCAGTGGCTCTCGTCGGGACACACCGGCAGGCTAGCGTCGACAAGTAACAGAATTCAATACTTGTTACCTGTTGATCGGATCACGCACCACAGCTGGCCACTCGCGAGGCGTGGGTCATCGACGGCAACTACTCCGCCGTCGCCGACCTCGTTCTCACCCGCGCCGACACCATCGTGCTGCTCGACCCGCCCCGACACGTCGCCAAATCACTTGGCGCACCCTGCGCCGAGCCTTCACAGGCCAGGAACTCTGGAACGTCAACCGAGAACGACCCCGCGACCTGTTCACCCTGGACAAACAACGATCGGTGATCGCCTGGGCCTGGACACACACGGCAAAGCCCTCACCCGCTTCACCGCCGCAACGACCCCACCAACCACGCCCGGTCAGCACGCACTGCTTCCCCCACGTACCGATCCCCCGCTACAACTGAGCTTGTCAGTAAGACGCACTCAGGGCGCGCGGAACGGTGTAACCCCGGGAAGTATCAGTACTGGCGAACGGTGATGTCGCCGCTGGTCACCGGTTGTGTCGGAGCGAGGCCCGGCGCGCATGACGAGGACTCGGTCGCCGGCAGAAAACCGGCCAAGTCTTTGTTCCCAGGGCCGTTGTCGACCGCGGTCGCGTAGAACACCGATCCAGTCACGGTGCCGTCATCGACCCGCATCAGCAGGCCCGCGGTGTTACCCACGACGTCCGTGCAGATCACCTGGCCCTGTTGGAGCAGCTGGTTGACGACCGGCGGTGCCGGATGAGCCGCGACACGACCGCTGGCGTCACGGGGGTCCGCGCTGTGCTGAATCGCGCGACCCTTGGCCGAGAACACCGCCGTACTGAAATCCCCGTATACCTCTCCACCCCCACGGCCATGAGCCTGAGCGGTCGCCGGTACGACGAACAGGCCAACAGCCACAACGGCCACCGCGAAAGGAGTGCGCATCACGAAAGTCATACCCAGGAAACGACCCCACCAGCACTGCGTTATAAGTTAGACGACTGACCTGCTGGATTTCAGCCGTGTGGGTGGGCCGCAGCGACGTCCGCCACCGGTCCGCCGCTCGCTGAACCGCCCCCTCGCGGGCAGATCATGGCGAGGTGGTTGTTCGGGTGTGGTGAGTAGCGCGTCGATGGTGACGGGGCCGCCGCAATGTGGGCAGTCCCGCTGGGCCGCGATGCGCGGCAACGGCACCGCGGGCGCCGATGGGGTCACCGCCGGAGGCAGCGTCCCCAGGGGCCAGGCGGTACTGGTCGCGGATGTGGTGCGGTTGACCTCTCGACGGGCAGCCGCGCTGCGCTTGCACTCGCGCGAGCGCAGCCGAGGGCGCCACGGCGAGCGGCGCACCCCACTCGAACCACACCTAGGCCGTAACGGGCTAAGAAGCCAGTACCTGTGTCACCCAGGGGCCCGGTGCTACGAGCCTGTTCGCGCTCCCGCGGGTCGCTCGCCACCACGGTAGGTGGGTGTCATGAGGGGCTTAGCAAGCGATGCCATCCAGAGCATGCTCGATGAGCAGCCAGCCTTGATCCAGATAGTCCTGCCACCAGGCGCGTATAGCTTTATGACTACGGCGTTGGTAGACCTCGACCATCTGTGACCCGAGCTGAGGCCATGGGCTCCCACCCCGTGCCACCTGGGCCCTCGCCACCACCGGGATGAACAGGTCGACCTGTTGCCAGGCCATCCCCATGATGCGACGCTGCCACTGCACCTGCGACGCGGTCGGGATGGTCATGTTGCGCAACCGCTCGTTGGCCTCCAGCCGTACCGACAACGGTGCGGTGAGATCGTCCCTGGCCGCCGCGACACCCGCGAGGCGAGCGAAAAAGTCGTCGGACTGGGAACACACTTTCTCCGCCGCCAACTGCGGGTCAAGGACCCTGCGCAGCTCATAGGCTCGCAGCAGATCCGCGCGATTGACCGGTCGCACCCTGACCCCGTTCCCATGACGAACGAGCACCCCCTCGACCACCAGCCTCGCCAGCGCGGTGTCGATGACATCGAACGACACCTCGAATTCTTCCGCCAGCTCTCGCGGGGACACCTCACCTCCCGCAACGAGCTCGCCAGACCGAACCGCGCCAGCAACATGCTCAGCCACCCGGTCCACGCCCTGGAGCGACTCGACCGACGCCAGCCACCGCGCACCAACCCTCGCCACGAAACCTCCCCCGGCGACATCAAACCTCGGCCACCCACACGACGGCGAAGAAGTTGACCAGTCATCTATTACACCAAATATCTCATCAACCCTCCAATATCACAAACCCGAATACACCGACACGCACGACTTGCGCAAGAACAAGATGCGCGACGCAACGATTATCGAGGCTTCGGTTCGGGGACAATTCTCGCCGTGTCCGTTCGGTGGCTGACGTCCTGGACTTCCGGGGTTTTGATGGACCATGCCACCGCGGCTCCGATGAACGCGACGGTCGCGGCGATGGTGAATGTGTGGTTCAACCCGGCGGTGAAGCCGGTCTTGATGTGGTCGGCCAGTGCTGCTCGTGCCGGTTGTGGTGTCGCGGCGAGTAGTTCTGGGGTGCCTCCGCCGGCTACCGCGGCGGCGAATCCGGGGATTCCGGTTCCGGTGCCGGAGACCGCGAGTTGGGACTGGACTTCGTGGGCGAACAGCACGCCGAGGATGGCGATGCCCAAGGCGCTGCCCAGGCGTTGGAATGTGCTGTTGGCGCCGGAGGCCATGCCCGCCTGGTCCGGGGGTACGACGCTCATCGCCGCGGAGATCAGCGGTGCGCTGGCGAGTCCGACTCCGAGGCCGCCGAGCAGCATGCCGGGCATCAGGGCTGGCCAGCTGGAGTGGTTGTCCAAACCGCGAAACAGCAGCACCGAGCATCCACACACCAGCAGGCCGACGGTGATCTGGGTGCGTTCGGCGATCCGGGTGTGCAGGTACTTCCCGGACAGGATCGAGGTGGCGAGTTGGACCAGGCTCAACGGCATGAAGACGAGGCCGGCCTGGACCGGTGACATGCCGAGCACGGATTGAGTCCACAGGGCGAGGAACAGGAACAGCGAGAAAACCGCGAAGGGCATCGTCATCGCGGCGATCGACACCGCGAGGAAGGCCCGGTTGCGTAGCAGGCCCAGATCGAGCATCGGTTCGTCTCGCCTCAGCTCGATCACAACGAACGCCGCCAGGGCGAGCGTGGACACCAGGTACATCCACGGCGCCCAGGCCGCGGTGTCGATCAGGCCCAGCAGCAGGCAGGTCATGGCGAAGGAGAACAGCAGCACTCCGGGCCAGTCGACCCGTCGCGCGCGCGGGTTCGCCGACTCGGCCAGCACAGCCAGACTCAACCCGACGGCGGCCGCGCAAATGGGGACGTTGACCAGGAAGATCCACCGCCAGCTCAGGTACTCGGTGAGGACCCCGCCCGCGATCGGCCCGATCGCGGTCGCCCCGCCCAGGACCGCGCCCCATACTCCATACGCTGTTCCGCGGTCGCGGCCGCCGTAGGTTCTGGACAGCAGCGCCAGTGTGGTTGCGAACATCAGCGCACCGCCCACACCCTGGGCGACTCGTGCCCCGATCAGCAGCATCGGGGTGGTCGCCAGCCCGCAGGCCAGCGAGGTCGCCGCGAACAACACCAGTCCGATGAGGTAGCCGCGTCGGCGTCCATGCAGGTCAGCCAGCGTGCCGAAGGTGAGCGGCAAGACCACGAGGCCGACGACATAGCCGTCGACCACCCATTGCAGATCGCTGAAACGGGCGTTGAGACTGGTGGCCATCGCGGGCAGAGCAACGTTGACGATGGTCAGGTCGAGCAACAACACAAAGGTGCCCAGGCAGATCGCCACCAACGGCCACCACTTACTCATCCCGAACCCGTCCCTTTCCGGCGGTCACACTGGCGGGGTCGCCGCGTGCGGTACTGGGAACTGGTACCACCGGTATCGACGGACACAACCCACTGCTCGGTCAGTTACGCTGTATTCCTCCATGAAAGCTTCTATTTCGGCGGATTCCGCCAACCTCGATGAGTCGGATCGTGCGCTGGTACGCGCTCTTCAAGGCGAGGGACGCGCATCGTGGAGCCGGCTTGCCGCGACGCTGGACGTCTCGGAACAGACCGTGGCCCGCCGCTACCGCCGGCTGCACACCGCCGGTCTACTCAGAGTCGTCGGACTGCCCAGCAGCAGACGTGTCGGCTACACCGAGTGGCTGTTTCGCATCCAGTGCAACCCCACCACCGCACCGGCGGTCGCGGTGGCTCTCGCCGGGCGAGAAGACGTGCAGTGGGTACATCTCCTGGCCGGTGGCACCGACATCATCTGCTTCCCCCGAGCACGCTCCGCCCGCGAACGCGACGACCTCCTACTAGAGAAACTCCCGCGCACCGGTCGAGTCCTACAAGTGACCGCGCAGTCCATCCTGCGAGAGTTCCGCCCCGAAGAGCCGGCATCTACGACCGAGTCACCGAAGCCGCAACTCGACCAGGACGATCACCGCCTGCTGCGCGCGCTGGCCACCGACGGCCGCGCCTCGTACACCACCCTCGCCACCCGCATCGGCAAGTCCGAAACCGCGACCAGACGCAAGACCGAACACCTCATCGAAACCAGCAACATGATCTTCGAACCCGAAATCGACCCCGCACTGCTCGGACTCGACACCGAAGCCGTGCTCTGGCTCGCAGTCGCACCCGCGCAACTCGACCACCTCGGCCACGCCATGAGCCGACACCCAGGAGTCGAGTACGTCGCCGCGACCACCGGACCGACCAACCTCGTCGCCATCCTGCACTGCCGCGACACCGACGCCCTCTACGACTACCTCACCAACACCCTCGGCGCGATGCCCGGCGTACACAACATCGAAACCAGCCCACTGATCCGCAACATCAAACGCCGCGGCTTCATCATGGACGGACCCCGACTACTCGACCCCCCACCACAGAACTAAAACTGATGACCGCCGCGGGTGTGCTCTTAGTGCCATGGGGACATCAACTCCGCTAGCTGGACCCTCGCTCGAGACAGTCTGCCCCGGACCGAAGCCGGGCGCGTACCGATGATGTGCGCGATCTCCTCGTAAGACCGGCCGTGGACCTCATGCAACAACCACACCGCCCGCTGATTTGGCGTCAGCTGCCCCACCGCCTCCGACATCCACGCCGCGCTTCAACTTTCGAAACCGGGGCCCTCGTGCCCGCGTTCGCTTCACGAAGGCCCGTAATCGATCTTGTTGACTGCCGCGCGAGCGTAGCTCCCACCGATCACCACAACCGCCCTCGCCGCGAACCCACGGGATCAATGAATCACTGTCGGTTGGCAACCAGCCCAGGCCCTAGCTCTCAAGATGTCAATCTAGATCAAGCAGATCCAGTGCATACCTCTCACAGCCATCCAGGTGTTCCTCGACCGCGGCGCTGGCCCTGGCGGGATCACCATCCCGGAATCCCGCGATCAGACGTTCATTCGTGTCATCACAGTCACCAAGCTCGTGCGGGTGTGTACCCAGACGTCGATAGTGGACACCGAAGTGGGCACTCACCAGCCTCAGGAGCGGGATAATGGCACCGACCTCAGGGTATGAAGCACCAGGCATCAGCAAACCACCACGAATGACCGTATACAGCTGGTTGATCTCTGAAGGCCCGAGTTCACCAAACGCGATGAGATCCGCGTTGCGTTCCAGCTGGGCCAGCCCACGTGAACTGATCGATACCGCTGAGCGTCTCGCCATCGCCGGTTCGACGCGCCGGAGCAGGGCGAAGATGTCCCGAATGTCATGGCGCCCCAACCCCTCGCCTAGCAACCGAACCGGGTACGCCGCGCTGAGTGCACCACGCGATCCTCGCCCCCCAGTGATGTCCTCGACCGAACCACCGAGAACCGGCTCCACCTGGGCAACGTCGCTACCCACAGCAGGTAACAACACCCCGCCACTCGGCAAAGCTTGCTCGGCACCTGAACAAGGAACAAGGTAAAGAGTCATCCGCTCCGACTCCCCGCTGCTGCGATACGTCCTACTCCTATGAGCAATCGCCAGCCGACTTGAGCCTCTCCCCCACCCAAGCCTCAACCAACGACATCGCCCCTACCCACCTCATCCCGTGACTACACGAGCCCTGCGTGCCGGATCAACTATATTCAATCGTGGCGATCCCAGCGGGTGACCGACTAGAAGCACGTACTCGGCGTCGGCCGATACCCCGTGGGCCCGGAGGACAGCTTCCCAGGTTGGGGACCTGCCGACGTTCACCGAGACCAGCGCAGGGCGAACCACAGTTCCATCCGCGTCTCCGGGTCGGCGAGATCGACGCCGAGAGCGCGCTGCGCCTGGCCGACTCGCCGACGCACACTGTTGCGGTGCACGCCGAGCGCGGTCGCAGTCCGGTCCCAGCTACCGTGATGTGCCAGCCAGCTGCGCAACGTGTCGGACAGCGGTTCGCCGGAGCGGCCTCGGTCAAGCTCGCGCAGCGGAGCGAGGAAGCGCGCGGCGAAGTCCGCGGCCGCGGACGGGTCGACCGCGGAGTCCAGACCGACGGAGCGAGCGAGCACCGGCCGTCGCAACCCGATCGCCCGCTCACGTAGCACGCTGACCTCGGCCAGAGCACCCTCGAGCTGGTGTGCTTCGACCGGGCTCCCGCCGACCGCCAGCCAGCCGTGCTCGCGCAACGCCAGGAGATCCTCGATGCACGTGCGGGCCGACGCGATCGCGGTGAACCGAGGACCGTCGTGCACCTCGACCAGCGGAGTGCCCAGGTACGAGCACAACCAGTGATATCCGGCCTGGCTCTTCGCCGGTCCCGACCGGTACGGCACACCTGCCAGCACTCGGTACGGACCGGCACCCAACAGCATCGCCACCGACCGCGCCCGAGCCTCGCCGGAGAGCAGCATGCCGGTCAGTGCGGCACCAAGAGTCGGACTGACCGGGTCCACCAGACCGAACAGGGCGGTACCGACCGCGAGCACCGCACGATCCGCCCCGCTGAACCGCTCGGCGCGGCCAACGACCACCAGCTGGGACTCAGCAGCCTTGGGAAACACCGGCTGAGCCACCAGATAGCCACCTCCGATCAGCTGGGTGGCCGCGCTGCGCAGACCACTACCCACCCGTAACCGGGTCAGCAAGGCGCTGACCTCGCAGGGGAAGGGCAACGGCGCACCGTGCGCCACAACAGGTCTACCGCGCGCATCGACCAGACACACCCAGCCGAACAGTCGCTCAGCCAACCCCGCCGCCAACTCCTCGACCCCATGCACAGCCGCGGTGGTCAACCCTTCCCTGGCCTCCGCGACCCGCCGTAGATCACGATGGCCGATCTCGCTCAGTGCCATCGCGATCGCCCTGCTGACCGCGATGAACGGGGTGCTCTGTGGGATCACCAACAGCGGCATCCCCTGCCGTACACACGCCCGGCGCAACTCACCCGGTAGCTCAGTGCTGACCGGCGGCGTGATGCCGAACCCCAGGGCAGTCACGCCGGCAGCCGACACTCCACCCACGTAGCGATCGACCTCGGCGGGATCCGAAGGCAGATTCACCCCGGTGAGCATCAGTAACTCGTCACCGACCAGGTGGGCGGCCGGCTCGCGCAGCTCACAGGCATGCGCCCACCGCACCGGACGGTCGAGTGCCCCGACCGGCAGCGTCTCCGCGACCGGGGCAATCGCCAACTCACACGCGTTGATCACAGTGCGCAATGGAACTGTGGCCTGGGCATCGACCACATCCGCGTCCTGGGACACTTCGACCCACTCCCACGCCGAACCGGGTCACATCATCACATGCACGAGGGCGTGATTCCATACCTAATATAACGCCAGCTGTGACGCCGACCTCCGACGAGGGAGCTGTGATGATCAGGCTTGGCCTGCCGTTCGGCGATCCCTCATTCTTGATCGACCCCTATCCGACTTATGCGCAGCTACGCCGCGAAGCACCGGTCTGGTGGGCCGACGACGTCTCGGCCTGGATCGTGAGTCGGTACGAGGACATCTGTTCCATCCTTCGGAATCCCGAGACATTCAGCTCCGCGCGCCCTTGGGCCGGTCCGGACTACGACCGGAACTCCGGTGTGTTGATCGTGACCGACCCTCCTCGACACCGCCCCGAACGCCACAAGTTCACCGGCGCCGGTTCGTTCTCGGCGCGAACCGCGCATGCCTGGAAGCGGCGGGTCGAGTCCATCTGTCTCAACACGGTCTCCACGCTGAGCACGGACACTTTCGATGCAGTCACCGATGTCGCGTTGCCGAGTGCCGTCCAGTTGTTCACCGAATACTTCGACCTGCCGGAGCCCCGGCGTGGCACGGCGCGCTGGCAGGACGGGATCCTGCCCTTCTATCACCCCGGGACGAGCTCGATGATGCCCAGCATCCTCGACTACCTGAAAGAGCTGGTCGCGGCCCGGCGACGCGATCCGGACGGAGATCCGATCTCGGCCGCGGTGCTGGCCAACGAGGCATCCAGGACATTGAGCGACGAACAGCTCGCGTGGAACTTCTACGACGCGATACTCGCCGGAGCGTCCTCGACCGCCGCTGTCGCGGCCGAGTCGATCGGGCTGCTCGCCGAGCACCCGGACGCTCAGGACCCGATCCACTGGACCTCCCCCACCGCCATCGAGCGCTCGGTCAACGAGCTGCTGCGTTATGCCGGCCACATCCACCGGGTCGCGCGCATCGCGCGACGCGACGTGCACCTCGCCGGCCAGCTGATTCGCCAGGGTGACACGGTCCATGTGCTGCTCGCTTCCGCCCACCGCGACGAAGCGGCCTGGGAACGCGCTGACCAGCTCGATCTCTCCCGGCCGATGACGCCGATCAACCTCGCGTTCGGCCACGGCCCGCACATGTCGCCCGGCGCGACACTCGCCCGCACCTTCATGATCGTCCTGCTGCCCACACTGCTGTTCAAACGGCGTCCGTTGCGCCGATGCGGCGACATCGAACGGACCTACTCCCGATCGCTCATCAGCACACCGCAACGTATTCCGGTCACCGTCGCAGCCTGAGTCGGAAAGCTGTTCACGCACCCGAGAGAGGTCACGGACATGGTCATTCCCAACCCAGAATTAGCCAAGGTCACGGATAGTGAACCGAAAGCACAGCTGCTCAAGGTCGAGCAGCACGGAATCGACTTCATTCCGTACAGCGAACGGAAGATGACGCTCACCTCGCTGGGCGCCTATTGGACCGGAACGAGCCTGTACTACTTCAACTTCGTCATCGGTACCACCGTCTACCTCCTCGGGCTGCAACTCTGGGTCGCCTTCCTGGCAATTCTGACCGGCAACCTGCTGTATTTCATGGTGGCGCTGGGAGCCATTCCGGGGCCACGCACCGGAGTGCCCACGCTGACCCTGTCGAGGGGCGCGTTCGGGGTCACCGCGAACCGGGGGAATTCGATCCTGTCCTGGGTCGAAGCTGTTCTGTTCGAAATCCTCAACATCGTCTTCGGTTCCTTCGCCATCATTGCTCTCTTCGCCTTCTTCGGCTGGACGGACTCCGGAACGACCGGCAAGGTCATCGCTGTCGCGGCCGTTCTGGTCGTGTCGGTCACCGTCGCGACATTCGGCAAGGATCTGATCGTCTGGGTGCAGCGGTTCTTCGCTATCACCGTCGGCGTCGTGTCACTCGTGGTGATCGCCTTCACGGTGGGTCGCCTCGACCTGTCAGCACAGTTGGCAACACCGAGCCAGACGCCCGGAATCGCGGTCTTCCTCATCGGCGCCGGCATCATCGCCAGCGGCCCGCTGCTGTCCATGGTGATGGCGGCCGACGTCGCCCGCTATCTGCCTCAGCACATCTCCGGGCGGCGCACCTTCTGGACCGTGCTGGTCACCTCCGGCGGCACGTCGATGGTGCTGTCGCTACTGGGCGCCATGCTCGCCGCGCAAGCCGATCTGACCAAGAACCCGGTCGCCGGGGTCAGCGGTCTCCTCCCGACCTGGCTGTATCTGCTGTTCATCTTCGCGGTGATCGGCAGCTCGGTCGGAAACTGCATCATCAGCCTGTACTGCTCGGCGCTGTCCATGCTCGCCATCGGCGTGCCGCTGCGGCGCTGGCAGGCGACCCTGGTGGACGGCGTCCTATCCGCCATCGGCTCGTTCATCATCCTGTTCGTGACGACGGAATTCGAGCACTGGTTGAACAACCTGCTGTCCCTGCTGGTCATCTGGGTGGGTCCGTGGTCGGCGACCTGGCTGGTCGACGCGTTCCGTCGCCGCTGGACCTATGACGCCGTCGATCTGCACAGCGCGGACGGCGGCCGGTACGGACGGGTCAACCTCAGCGCGGTCGTCGCGACACTCACCGGCGCGCTGGCCGCTGTCCTGACCATGAATGCGCCGGCGTTCCAGGGTCCGTTGAGCGCGGCCCTGTTCGGCGGCGCGGACGTCGCGTGGCTCGCCGGTCCGCTCGTCGCGGCGGTCCTGTACGTCGTGCTGCCCGCCAAGCGGGTCGGTGCAACCCGATGATGCGCGATCGAGCCGACGTTCTCGGCGCTGGTGAAGCGCTCGTGTTCAGCCACGGGATGATGCTGGACCGGCGGATGTTCGAGCCGCAGGTCGCCGCGCTGGCGGACCGCTACCGGACGGTCGCGTTCGACCACCGCTCACGGACCGACGAGGGCGGCGAGCCGTTCAGCCTGTACGACCTTGCCGAGGACTGCCGCATGCTGCTCGACGAGCTGGACATCGAACGCTGCGTACTGGTGGGCATGTCGATGGGCGGTTTCATGGCGCTGCGCTTCGCGCAGAAGTACCCGGACCGGCTGCGCGGGCTGGTGGTGATCGGCGCTTCCGCGCAACCGTACGCGGACGTCGAGCAGGACATGTGGGAGCTGCATTTCGGTGCACACCGCGAAGCACAGCGGCTCGCCCCGGACTTCGCCCGCGCCGAGGCCGAATCGCATTTTGCCCTGCGCACCCGGCAGTACAACCCGCAACTGGTGGACCGGTGGGCCGAGCGCATCGCGGGGCGCGGCGGGCGGGAGACGTTCAACGAGACGCTGAGCTGGTCCCGGCAGGACGACATCCGGCCGGTACTCGCCACGATCACCTGTCCGGTCCTTGTCGTCCACGGCGACGAGGACGACGCGGTGCCGCTCGGCTATGCGCTCGACACCTATCAGCGGCTCCCGAACGCGCGGCTGCTCGTCGTCCCGTTCGCGGGGCACGCCGCCAACCTGGACGACCCGGACATGGTGAACCGGGCGATCGAGCTGTTCGTCGACTCGCTCGACTAGATCGGACTCGGACTGCGCGCTCCCGACGTCGTCACGATCAGTATGTGACTGGTCCGCGCAGGCAGTCTCGCCGCACCGTGACCAAGTGCTGCGAGCTCAAACGACCTGCGACTGCACGTCGGCCGCTCCTTCCGGCACGGTCCAGCGATGCCTCGGATCGCGACGGCCGGCACATGGCATGATACTTGCTATCACATGTACGGGGGCCGCAACGGGGACTTCGGGGACGCACTGCGCGGGGAGGCCAGCATGGGGGAACTCGAGACCGTCCAGGAGATCGACGGCTCGATGCTGGTCGAGCGTGTGCGCGACGATCTGATCGAGTCGATCCAGCGCTGTGACCTTCTCCCCGGTCAGGCAATATCGCTGCGGGCGACGGCCGAGCAGCGGCGGGTCAAGCTCAGCACACTGACCATGTTGCTCCGCCCGGACGAGCGGAACGGCCTGCTCTCCATCCGGGGCGACGTCGCGGTCGTCGCGCCGCTCGATGCCACGAGTCTGACCAGCGCCTTCCGGATCGGCCGGGCCATGGAGTCATCGGTGATCCCCAGAGCCTGCGAGCTGGTCTCGCCCGCTCACCTGGACCGCCTCGCCCGGCTTCTCCCCCAGGCCGAAGGCGTCTCCCGGGACTACGACACGCACTTGGTCACCAAGGCGACGAGCTTCTTGCACGAACTGGTCTTCCCCGCACTGACGGTGATCGACCGCCGGGTCGTCCTCTCCATCAACCACGTCTGCCGGCGCCACAGCAACGTTGCGATGCGCTATCTGGCCGGCCCGCGCTACGGCGCTGATTTCAGCCCGTACATCGATGACCTGCACGAGGTCGTCGGGCTTCTGCGCGCTGGCCATGTCCGTGCCGCAAGCTCACTGGAGCGACAGCTGTGCGGACGGAACATGGCCTTCGCCGAAGCCAGCCTCGAGATCCCGCTGCCGACGGACGACGAGCAGCCGATCGCGCAGGTCATCCCCATCATCACGGCCGCTGCCTCGCGCAAATCGTCCTGAGTCGGTCGGCCGAGTCACCCGACCTGAGGTCCTGATCACCTGGAGCTCGGACCTACCGGCGTTGACCTGCGGGAACGGCATCGGCACGACGTTAGTGAACGCTCACGCGAAGGGGACTTTTCAGCAATTTGTGCCAGCAAAGAGGTCGATTGCGTGTCCTTGGGTTGATGTAGCGGTCTAATCTTGCGCCTCCAGCAACGTCGCTGGCATCGGGTGTCCTGGAAGGGTTGACTGCGTTGTTGGACGCGCTGGATCGTCGGTTCGTCGGGGCGCTGCACATCGCACCGAGGGCTTCGTGGGATGACCTGGCATCGATCCTGGTCGCCGATCCGAGCACGCTCAAACGTCGCTATGACCGACTGTTGCGTGACCGGGTGCTCCGGGTGATCGGACAACTCAGCTGGGGGATGCATTCCACATCCATGCCGGTCCACGTCTTCCTCGACATCGTCGGCGATACCCCGCTCGCGGTGATCGAACGGCTGCGCGGGCTGCCTCATATGCAGAACCTTGCACAGCTGTCGGGCAGATATCCGGTCTACGCGTCGGTACACGCCCCGTCCGAGGAGGCCACCAGTCGTGCGGTCGACCAGCTGTTCGCCACGCCCGGTATCCGTAGGGTCAGCGCACTACCGTCGCTGCGCACGGTACGCCGAGGTTCGTTCTGGGACCCCCAGTTCGTGACACCCACCGAGCGGGAGGAACTCGTCGCGCTGGCAGATGTGGCCGCGCCCGGCGATTCGAACACCGTGTCGCCGAACAAGCCCCTGACCGCACAGGAGCGGGCGGCCGTCTCCGCCCTGGTGCGGGACGGTCGCGCCACTGCCGCGAGTGTCGGGCGAGCCGGGGGCCTGTCCGCCTCGGCCGCTCATCGGCTGGTCCGCAGAATCCTGACCGAAGGCTGGGTGAAACCCCGGGTAGAGATACAGCCCGAGAGCCTGGGGTTCTTCTGCAACTTTCACCTTCGACTGCGGGTCAGACCGGGGAGAACCCCGGATGTACTCGCGATGCTCGCGACCATGTCGCAGGTGCGTCTCGCCGCGCACGTCGCTGGGGACATGTCCGTGTTGTGCGCCGGCGTCGTCGCCGACCGCGCCGAGCTGGCCGCGTTCCTCGACCGGCAGGTCGCGGACATCCCCGAGGTCGACATCGCCGCCGTCGACGTCGTACTCGCGGAGCGTCGTCGCTACTGGCTCGACCGCGACCCCGTCCGAGGCCTCGGCAGTTTCACTCCGCCGGAACTGAACTAGAACGGGCAGATGAGAGGCGGCCCGATCGGGTCGTCCGTCCCCGAGTCACACACTGATCGAGGCGCTGGTTCCTCAGCAATGCGCCAGGTCAATGCGAACGTTCCTATAACTGTTAGCGCTGTGAGATGCACATGGAGCATAGCCATGCGAGTCCTGATCATCGACGATAACCGCACTATCACCAACTGGCTGCAACCGGTTCTGCTGCGAAAAGGAATATCCACTGTCGTACGCAAGTGCGGCCGGGGCGTATCTGCCGATCTCATCGGCATAGATGCAATACTACTGGAACTAGAATTACCCGACACCGACGGAATCTCTTTATGCCGACTCATTCGTGAATCATTCACGGTGCCGATCATCGCTACATCGAAGAGCAGGAAGATTTCCGAGAGAGTGCTCGCCTTGAACGCCGGCGCTGACGACTATCTCTCCAAACCGTATTTCACGGAAGAACTCGTGGCACGCCTCGAAGCGCTGCACCGCCGATATCGCGTCACGACCGAGGCAAGCCCCCCGATGCTGACGAGCGTCGCTGGCGTAAGTCTCGACCTGACGCGGAGGACCCTAGGCTCGGGGGCTGACGAGATTCAGCTCACCCCCAAGGAATGCGACATACTGAAGTTGTTGCTGTCGGCGCGAGGATCGATATGCGAACGCACGCGCATCCTGGCGAGAGTCTGGGGCCGAAATTGGCCAGCTGGTGACCGCACCTTGGACGTACACATGGCGACCTTACGTGCGAAACTGCCGCCGAACACTATTCACACCATCAAAGGAGTGGGATACCACATTGGCTCAAAAGATGCCGGCATAGGTAGCGAGAACAGTCGAGTGGCGCAATAGGAATCCCGCTAGAGCACATCCGCGTCTGTACCGAATCTGCTCGGCATCCGCCCGGCCGAACCGTTCCCAGTCAGTTCGAGACGCGGTCCGCTGCCTGGCGGTGTGCCCGCGGCCCGACGCCATTCCATCGCCGAAACGCGTGGCTGAAGTTTGACGTCTCCGAATAGCCGAGACGCCGTGCGACCTGCTCGACCGTGAGATTGCCGTTGACGAGCAATTCCTCGGAGATGCTTGCCCGCACCTCGTTCAGCAACGCTCGATAGCTGGTTCCCTCGTCCGCGAGCTGGCGGCGCAACGTCCGCGAGGAGATGTTCAGCGCGCTGGCGATCTGGTCCGGAGTCATCGGCGCATTCGCCCGAGCGGTGAGCAGTTGACGGACCTTGCCGGCTATGCCGAGATCGGTCACCCGACTCTCGATCAACTCCCGACACTGCCGCGCCGCAAACTCCGCTGTATACGGCTCGGCCTGCGGAAGCGGGTCATCCAGTACGGCCTGCTTCAGAGCGATACTGGATATCTCGGCATCGAACTCGACCGGGATTCCGAAAGCGTTCTCATACCGGTGCACGAGCGACGACGGTGGCGCGGGGAAGGCGAACTTGACCGAACTACAGGTGACATCACGAGCCATGGATTCGCGTTGGATAACGTTGATCGCCGCGAAATCCCGCTCCACTACAAACCTGCGCACCTCGGCCGGTACGTTGCTGACGTCGTACGCAAGGACGACTTCCTCCTCGGTCTCGTGCGTGATGTATCGACCGAATGAGTAGGTCAGCGCAACGAACCGCAGTCCGATCTCCGTCGCGACACGCATCGTGGGACTGCTGACCAGCGCGAAACCATAGATGCCGTATGCGGTCAGGTGGTAGCGACCGCCCGCAACCAGCCCAAGCCCGACCGTGTCGTCGATACAGGAGACCAGATTGGCGATGACCGCCAGTTCTTGGGCCCTGTCTATGTCCCCGCCGGCGCGCAGATCCTCAAGGGTCAGCCCGGTATCACGCAGGCAGTCTTTGATCGACATACCGTGCTCCACGCCGAGCTTGGTGAGCAACTGGACGCTGACCGGCGCACGACGCTGCGTGGACAACTCCACGATACGTTCACTCTCCTCACCGACCGGCTACCTGACCTATTATAATGTATACGGTCAGTAGTGGGGAGTCCCGCTCGGCCATCAGGCGACAGCGATCAGGCGACAGCGTCGCCGGTGGACAGCGTGAGGTGAAGGGTGTGACCTGAGGTGTGTTCCCCCGGCACAGTCCAGTCGATGTCCTCGATCCTGTGATGGACTCCGGCGTTGGCCCGCTCCTGGAGCCATCGGCCGGTCGCTATCAACGCAGTGCTCTCATCCGGAGCACACAGCGCAAGTACCTCCAAACCACCCTCGATCGGGTAAGTCACCACCTGCACGCCGCCTGACGTACTCATCATCGGGCTGGCGCTGAGGGCATACGCGTGCTCGCTGCTCATTGGGGCGCTCCTCGCTGAGCTTGGGCTCGTGGCTGGATGGGCTTGCCGCACGGTGGGGTCGTGATGATCTGGCCGAGCACCTGCCGAGCACGCTGGACTCGGCCCCGCTCATGACGGGCCTGCCAGTCGGCCTGTACTGGCGGGGTCTCCCTCAGGGAGAGGAAATCGCCGGCCATCCCGACAGAAGCGCCCCCCTGTTCGAGGAGCACCAGGTAGCCGTCCTTGTCGAGGTATCCGATGTCGCCGGTGTGCAGCCAGCCGTCGCGCAGCGCGGCCGCCGTGCACTCGGGTTCACCGAGGTAGCCCCGCATGACGTTGGGCCCGCGCGCGACGATCTCCCCCTCGATTCCGGCGGTCACCGGGTTGCCGGCGTCGTCGACGACAGCTACCTCGACACCGGGTATCGGGATACCGGCGGTGCCGGGCTTGCGGCGCCTGCCGAGTGGATTGGCGGTGAGCGCGCCGGTGGACTCGGGCAGCCCGTAACCCTCCTGAACGGCAACGCCATAGCGGTTCCTGAACGCCTGTGCCGCCCGGCTCGACTCGATGTCCGCACCGCAGGTGGTGAATCGCACCGAGGACGTGTCCGGCCGGACATGGCTCGGTAGCGCGGTGAGCGCTCGGTGCAACGGGGGCACGGAGGAGAAGTAGGTGATGCGCTGCCGCTCGACCGTTGCCCACAGCGTGTGCGGGTCGAAGTCGGGCAGGATCAGCGTCGAACCGCCCGCCGCGAGTGGAGCCACGACACTCGTCATGATCGACTCGACCGAGAAGAGCGGTAGGACGAGTAGCGCGCGCTCGTTCGGGGTGAACTCGTTGTTCGCCGTGATCATCGCGGCCGTCGTGGAGACGTTGGCGTTGTCGAGCATCACGCCCCGGGGACGGCCGGTCGGGAAGTCGGTGTAGGCGATCAAGGCCAACGCGCTGGGCTCGATGTGCTCACCGATGCCCTCGACCGGCGCCGCGTCCGCCAGGTCGCTCGCGTCCAGAACTACGTCGGTGTGCACCAGTGGTGCCGACCACGCGGTTGTCACCGCCACCCGAACACCCGCGTGGGAGAGCTGGTACGAGATCTCGTCCTCGGTCATCGCCGGGTTCACCGGCGTGAGTGCGGCGCCCAGCGACCAGGCGGCATACATCGTGACGACGAGCTCGACCTGGTTGGGCAGTACCGCCGCCACGACATCGCCCCTGCCGATCCCCTGTGCGGCCAGCGCTCCGGCGGCTCGCTGCACCGCGGCACGGAACCCCGCATAGTCGAGCTTGGTGTAGATGTCCGCAACGGCCGGACCGGACAGAGTGCTGTCCAGCAGTGGGCGCAGATGCACGGTCTGGGTGATCACGGGTCGTCCATTCATCTGAGGGCTGTGTTACTCAGGGCCGGTGTTGATGAGTCACGGACAGCACGAAAGCCGGAATGCCCTCGACCCACGGCTGGTTGGCGAGCATGTCGGCCACCGCGACCTGTCCGCGCTCGAACTCGCCGGTGGCGGCGTCCACGAGGCGATAGTCCTGTCTCGGGCGACCGAACGGCTGGGACTCCAGCACGATCACCCGCACCTCACCGGGGTCGAAGTCGCAGCGCCTCTGCAGCGCCTCGATCAGCTGTTCGTTGTGCAGGTGGCCATCACCGAAGTTCCAGCCCAACACGGTTCCGGCGACGAACTCTCCGTCCACCGGCACGTAGTCGGTCTCGTGATCCGGCCCGCAAGCCCGGGGAATCAACCCGAACAGGGCACGGCCGTGGGTGTGCATCGCGCGGAACGCGTAGCCCTTGTGCGAGAGCAGGTCCGCCACCTGTTCTCCATAGAGCTTGATCAGCTGGGTTCCCGGCAGTGTGGCCGCCTTCGGAACGTTCCGCTCGATCTTCTCGACGGCGGTCGGCTTCAAGCACCACATCGAGGTCGCCCAGTTGCCCGCGTAGTAGCGCATCGCGGGCAGGAACGAGAACACCCCGGGATATCTGTTGCCCAGCACGACCGGGGTGAGGACACCGACCGCGATCAGCCCGACCAGGAACGGATGGGTCAGGGCGGTGAGGCCGTACTGAGCGTTCCACACGAACAGGTACCCGATCCCGAACAGCATGTAGACGTTCCACTCGAGCGGCACCGCCATGGGCACACAGCTCAGGATGTGCAGATGGAACGCCACCATGACGGCGGCGGCCACGATCGTGACGGCGCCGCCGTTGGAGGCGAACAGGGCGAGCGGGACGAGGAACTCGACCGCGGTCCCGAGGTGAGCGAGTGCGGCGGAGACAGCGGAAGGGCGCAGGTCGTCGGGATGGCTCCGGTAGAACCTGCGCTTGAGCGCCTTGCCGCGCAGCAGTGGGCTGTTGGTCATCATCACCGCGACGACGTGCGGAAAGTGCCGGTTCAACTTCGAGGTCGCCGCCGCCCACCAGACGAATAGGAACAGCATCTTCGCGGCCACGATCATGTCCAGACCGGGCAGCAGGAACACGACCGCCATCGCCCAGTAGACCTCGGCACGGGCGGCGAGGAAGATCACCTTGTCTCGCAGACCGAGCATCGGCAGGACGATCAGCAGCGGCAGCAGCACCTGCGGCGACAGCGTTCCGATCGCGGTCGGCAGGTCGGTACCGGAGCGGGTGGCCGGCGAGAGTAGTGCATACATCGCGCAACCGAGCACCCCGACATACAGCGCGACATCGACGACGGTACGAGTGTCACCACCGGTGCAGGGCACTCTGTTCGGCCACGGTGGCAGCCGGATCGTGCCCGGCCGCATCCAGTGCAGAGGCCCACCGATCGGCGGGAAGAACCGCAGTGTCAACGGGCCGAACCCGCAGCCGAGCCCGAGTACCTCGAACAGCAGGGTGAAGATCACGACCTTCTGGAACACCACCGGCTCGGCCCACCAGGACGACAGCTGATGCAGCGAGCCGATCCCGGGCGTGAGCTGGACAAACAGCAGAGCGCCCGCGACGTAGGCGACGATCTTGACGACGTAGATGAGGTAGACGCCGTCCGGAGTACCGAAGCCGTGTTCAGCCCAGTGCCCCGTCATCGTCCTGATCCGCGCCATGCGGGGCTTTTCGCGCCACTGCGCGTAGTCGAGGTCAGGAAGTACCGGGCGGATCAGGTTCACGACCGCGTGACTCCTATGAGGCGTTCTGATATACGGATATATCGCATTGAGTATGCGAAGATAGCCGCGAGACGAATCAGGCCGAAGGTGCATCAAGGACACATAGTTGTGATTTGTGGCCACCAACAGCCACACGGTCACCACTCGAATCGGGTCGCACCACTCAACCGACCCTCGCGCCACGGCGGCACCTACCCGCGACTGGAACCACGTGCTATAACAGATTTAGTGGTCGGTTTGTGCTTGAGACAACGACGAAGGAGTCGGTGGCGTGGGCTTCCTCTCCCCGAAAATGCCACCGTTCAACGTGCACTTCTGGCATTGGGGGCGCCGCTCGGAGCGGATCAGACCCCTGTGCCAGCACTGGGGCGAACACGGTATCGGCCTGCCGGTATTGATCAACCTGTTGTACTGGCTCAAGCTCGTCGGCTATCTGGCGGGCGCGCTGTTGTTCATCACCGCGACGCCGGGAATCGGCCCGCTCGCCGAGATCGGTACCTGGTGGACGCAGCCCGTGGTGTTCCAGAAGCTGGTGATCTGGAGTCTGCTGTTCGAGGTCTGCGGCCTCGGGAGCGGCAGTGGCCCGCTGACGGCGCGCTTTCTACCCCCGGTCGGCGGCCCCCTGTACTGGCTGCGTCCGAAGACGGTGCGGTTGCCACCGTGGCCGCGAACGGTGCCCTTCACCCGGGGTACCTATCGCACCTGGTTCGACGTGGTGCTGTTCGCCGGCATGCTGAGCGCCGCCGTGTGGGCCTTGCTGTCCCCCGCCGACGTGGTCGGTGCCGGGTCCTCGGGCACCGTGACCATGCTGGGGCCCGTCGCGCTGCTACCCCTCGCGCTCCTGGTCCCGCTGGTCGGACTGCGTGACAAGACGATCTTCGTTGCCGCGCGCTCCGAGGTCTACTGGCTTCCGCTGTTGATGTTCCTGCTCCCGTTCGCCGACATGATCGTCGCCGCCAAGATCCTCCTGATCCTGACCTGGTGGGCCGCCGGGACGTCGAAACTGGACAAGACCTTCAAGTTCTGCCTGGCCGCGCAGGTCAGCCAGACACTGATCTCGCCACGACCCCTGCGCCGGAGCATGTTCCGCCGTTTCCCCGACGACATGCTCCCCTCCTGGCGGGCCAGCCTGCTGGCCAAGCTGGTCCCCCTGATCGAGTTCACCGCGCCACTGGTGCTGCTGCTGTCCACGAACCGGACGGTCACACTGGCAGCGGTCGGCGTGCTGGCCACGTTCCACCTGCTGATCATCCTGATGATCCCGATGGGCGGACTCATCGAGTGGAACGCGTACCTTCTTTTCGCACTGGTGTACCTGTTCATCGGCCACTCCGGGGTCAGCCTCGCCAGCGCTGAGCATTCTCTGGTCCCGGTGCTGGTCACGGTGCTGACGGTCACCCTGATCGTCTGGGGCAACCTGCGGCCGGACCACGTCTCCTACCTGATGGCGATGCGGTACTACACCGGTAACTGGGCAGTGTCGATGTGGGCGTTCCGTCCCGAGGTCCTCCCCACGATCGACAGCGCGGTGGTCAAGTACGGTGGGTTCGCCAAATCTCAGCTCAAGCACTTGTTCGGCGAACAGGTCGCGGAGGTGCTCGCGCACAAGTTCTTCACCTTCCGTTCCCTGTACCCACATGGCCGGGCCCTTTTCGGGCTCATACCGCGGGCCGCGGGTGCCGATCACGAGAGCTACTACGTCGCCGAGGGCGAGATCGTCGCCCACGCGATCGTCGGCTGGAGCTGCGGCGACGGCCACATCCACAACGAACAGCTACTCGGGGCGTTGCAGGAACGCTGCCACTTCCAGCCAGGTGACGTTCGGCTGATCGTCCTCGAGTCGGCGCCGTTCGGATCGGATCGACAGGAGTACCGGCTCGTGGACGGAGCCACCGGTGAGATCGAACGCGGCCACGTCCTCGTCGGGGACCTGGTCAACCGCCAGCCATGGGAGGTCGACAATCTCCCGGTACGCATCACCCGTCAGGTCGATGTCGCATCCACCGTCGCTGTCCACACCGAGGCAGTTCCCTACGTGCCGGCCCAGCTCGACGAACAGGACACACCCGACCACACACCAGCTCCGACCGCGCAGGCTCCCCTCCGCGCACCGCACGACAACTCGACGCGTCTGCACGAGTGACCAGCACAGGAGTACCCATGACACCGATCGCCGACCGTATCCCACCGCGCGCGGTCAACATCATGATTCGCACCCTGTACGCACTACCCGCACCGATCCGCAGGGCGATCGCCGGACGGCCGGTGCGGCACGACGGCCAGCAGCTCGATCTGAACGTACAGCTGCTGCTGCGGCTGACCTCGCTCGCCAGCGTGCCGCTCGACCAAGGCAGTGCGGGGGAGGGGCGTCGGCAGTATCAGCGGCTCACCGCGAGCATGGCCCGTACGCCTACCGACCATGTCCGCGCGCGGGACACGCACATCCCCGGCAGAGCGCACGACATCCCGGCGCGCCTCTACACCCCGACCGACAAGACCGGGTTCTCAGGTCTGCTCATCTACTTCCACGGTGGTGGCTGGGTGATCGGCGACATCGCCAGTCATGATCCGGTCTGCCGGTACCTCTCCTCTCGCGCGGGCGTGCGTGTGTTGTCGGTCGACTACCGACTGGCGCCCGAGCACCCGTTCCCCGCCGCGTTGGAGGATGCGACGGCGGCCTACGAACACGTGCTGAGTCACGCGCCCGCCTTCGGCACAGACCCGTCAGCCGTGGCGGTCGGCGGCGACAGCGCCGGCGCCAACCTGGCTGCTGTGGTCAGCGCGAACGCCTCCAGGGGCACCAAACCGCGGTTCACGCTCATGCTCTACCCGGTCACCGACGTCCTCACCCGCTACCGGTCACAGGACCTGTTCGAGCGCGGATACCTGCTGAGTGACGGCGACATGTCCTGGTTCATTCGGAACTACCTGACTGACGAGCAGCTCGCTGACCCCCGGGCGACAGTGCTGCTGCACGAGGACCTCACCCACTTTCCGGCGACCTACCTGGCCACCGCGGGGTTCGACGTACTGCGTGACGAAGGCGAGGCGTTCGCTAGCCGACTCGCCGAGGCAGGCGTGGCGGTCGAGCTGCATAGACAGGCCGACCTCATCCATGGCTACGCCCACATGGTCGAGCTGGGCGGACGGCCGCGCGAAGCACTCGCCGAAGCCGCGGACGCACTCCGTACCGGGCTCACCTCGGCACGCACCGCGGCAGCGGCCGACAACTAGCTACGGTCCATCACGTGTGCTGCCGCGTTACGAAGACCATGGTGATTCGTAACGCGGCAACAACGGCCTCGGGACCGGCGAGCTGAGTCAGTCCTGGTGGTCCTTCACGTAGCCCGCGAGCTTCGGCTCGGCCGGCACGTTCTTGTACTTGGCCATGGACCCGACTGACGCTCCGAGAAAGCGCGACTCATTGAGCAGCAGACTCGTCGGATTGACCGCGGGCATCACTGCCTTGGTACACACGGCGCGGTCGATGCGGGACTTGTCGGCGGGGCCATCGTGCGTGATCGCGTCCTTGGCCAGTGCGAACGCAACCGGGTCGGTGCTGCCCAGCATGAAGTGATCAGCGACGTGCCCGGGGCAGATGCTCTGCACCGCGACATTGCGGACGTGGCCAGGGCCCTTCGTGCTGAGTGAGGAGCTCGAGTCCGACGGCAGGTTCGGGACGACGATCTCGTCGGTGTAGGTGTAGATCTCGGTGTAGTCGATACCGGGGTAGGTCTCCTGCCCGGAGTTGAGCTCCGTGAGGAACTTCGAACCGACCGACTGCTGCCAGAAGGCCTCGGGGCAACCGTGCCGTGCCGCGCAGTACGTGTTGAACATCTTGGTGCCGTGGTTCGACGAGGCGAGACCGACGATCTCCTCGAGTTTGTCCCGGGTGTCCGGGAAGTACTTCAGCGCCCAACGGCCGATCATGCCGCCCTGGCTCCAGCCGATGATGGTGACCTTGCGGTCCGCCTCGTCGTACATGGTGCGGATCGCGTCCACCACGTACTCGGCGCTGATCTGAATGTCGCTGGTGCCGTTGTTCGGCAGGTTCAGGGTGCAGTACGGCCGGTCCAGGTCACGCAACGCGGGCTCGTAGTTCCAGTCGAAGTTCTTCTGACCCTGTGACGTGGTCCCGTGGATCAGCAGCACCGGGCTGCCGGTCCCGCCCCCCAGTTCGTGGCATTCGAGGGCCTTCTCGAGGCGGTCCGCCGACACCCGCAACTTCGGGCTCGAGTCCGTCGAAGCGGACGCCAGTGGAACACCCAAGGAGACCAGCGCGACGGTCGCGACAGCGATGCCCGTCGCCCATTTCCGTGTCCTGTACATACGCGCTATAACGACTAACAGTCCGCCAGGTGTCGCATCGCCAATGCAAAGGTCCAGCTAAGACGGGGTTTTCCGCTGGATGTACGCACAGGTGCATGTCCGCAAGTCGAGCGATCCGAGCCGATTGGGGACACTGTCGCGGCCACCTCGGGGCCTTAGTGGACAGTACTGTGACGCGAACGTGTCCACTGCGGATCTGGCCGGTAGCTGCGAACACGACGAAGCGGCGCGGCCTCACCACGGTAAAGACCATCATCGATCGACGCCGCACCGCCGCGGCCTCTGCATAGCGGTCTCCGACGATCACATCGGTCACGGAGATTTGCGCATGCTCGGCGTAACGGGCCGCCCGAGACCCTGCCAGGTCGTGTGCAACGCCGTCTGGCCGGCCGACACGACGCCCCTGGGTATGCCCGAGGTGACCGGGTTCCGACTTGATGGCGAACCGACGCCGTCAGTGGTCGACCGCGTCGCGCTCAACCTGGTCGAGATGGCGCCGCATCAGCATTCGAGCCTGATCCGCGTCACGGACGCGCAAGACCTCGAGCAGCTCACGGTGGACCGCGACGTGCTCGTCACGCTCCCTGGGGATGGTCTCACCCCACGCTCCCGCTCGCCCCGGACCGAGACACAGATACCGCGAGGTCGCATACAGCAGCATCTCGACCACTCCCATGTCCCAACGGGTCATCGCCGGCCACAGCAGATCCAGATGCACCCGGTGGTGCACCTCCCGGTGACGCTCGACGGTCACCCCGGGATCGGCACACGCCGCCAGCTGGTGCTCGACGCGTGCGAGACCGGCAGGCGTGTGCAGCTCGGCGGCGGACGACACGAGCACCGGTTCGATCTGCCTTCGCAGCCAGAGAATGCTCGCCAGGTCGCCGGGCGTCATCGGGGCGACCACGGCGCTACGCCCACGCTGGGCCACCACGAGGCCCTCGGCCTCCAGGCTGCACAGCGCCTCACGAAGCGGGATGAAACTGACGCCCAGCTGTCGGGAGACCTCGCGCAGGGACAGGCGCTCACCCGGTGCGAACCTGCCGGTGACGATGGCGGAACGGAGTGCATCAGTGACCCAATCGGCCACCGACCGCCTGCGCATCGAACCAGCATTCGCCAGCTCAGTCATCGGACGTCGTGCAGTCCGTCAGACGCCAGCCCATACTTGCGATAATATATCAATTGCTTCACTGCCGTCCAGCGAGTGAGTCGACTGCTCAGCGAGTGCTCATGGTCAAGTCCCCTCGTGAGTCGCACGCCGACGCCGGGCGGACGCACCGATGGGTAGGACGGTCGCCATCGGCTGATCGTCATCGGAGAGCTGCGGGTAGTCGAGACTCTGTTGTCCGAACGCATGCAGCCGCTCGAACAGCGTGAGCTGGAGGTCGACCGCGGGAGCGATCAGGCCCGCCCGCAGCAGGTTCACGATTTCTCGCTGCACGTCGCAGTAGGCGTGCGCGGCCCCGGTCCCGAGTGAGTCCGTCTGCAGGCCGGCAAAGACGTTGTAGCGCTTGCCATGATCGATCAGCATCTGTATCTCGCGTCGATCGAAACGACTCGCACCCGCGTACAAAGTCTCGATCACCCCGGCGCCGTTGAGCACGAAGTCGTCCGCGAAGTCGAGCCGGCCGGCGTCCGGCGGAGGCAGCAGGGACCCGATCTCGGCGAGATGCGCCGGCGTGAGCAGCTCGAAACTACGGGGAATCAACGCACGCTCGATGCGCATGCCGAACCGCTGCGCGGCGCTCAGCTTGTCGCCGTCGAGCGGCGCGACGATGGCGACATCTCCTCGAACGGTGAGGAGGTCTTCGTATTCGAGGCGCTGCACCAACAGAACGAGCGTGGCGAACCTGACCCGCTGCTCATCGGCCACGTCACGTAGCCGGATCGCCTGTCCGGGGCGCAGCTCGCAGCGGTGGATGGCAGTCCTGATCCCGTCCCGGACCAGTTCGGCGCCGCTCGGCCCATCCAGGTCATGGATTCCTCGCATGCGGGCTGAGCCCATCGCGCCATTCTGGGTGATCCGGTATCCGTCGCCTTCACCCTGCCCCGGCCGACGACCGCCCGCGACGTTGATCGAGTTCACAGGGCACCTCCCCGAAGCGCGGCGCTGCCAGCGAATCCGGCTCGTCCTCGGTCTCCACGGGTCGTTCTTCACCGGCCACCACACATACCGGTGGCTGCGTGTCTCCGCCCGCACGGTAGGTAGCACCGTATCCGACAGACTTGTTTCTGGTGTGCTTGATGTGGCGAATGATCGCTACCATATGACCTCAGATCGGCCACCGCACCGCCCTGACTCGGCGGCGTCGGCGAGACGACGAACGCCTACGTTCCGCTACAGTCGTCGCACGACCGAGGTGCCCTCCCGGGACTTGCGCAACGATACGGCCGGGGTACTGCAACGAGTGCAGGACGGCCAGCACTTGGTGATCACAGTCAAAGGCCGGTCGGTGACCTCCCTGGTGCCGCTACCGAGGTCACAGCGGCGCTGGCTGGGCCGTGACGAGCTGGTAAGACGACTGCGAGTAGCCCAGGCAGACCCGGACTGCGTGTCGACCTGGCCCGCCTTGCCGGCGACACCACCGATGACCTCGGACCCATCCTGTGACCGCCACCCGCGGCGTACTCGACACCAGTGCGTTCATCGCCACCGAGAACGGACGGACGCTAGATGAGGCCGCGCTCCCCGCCGAGGCAGCCATCAGCGTGGTCACGCTGGCTGAACTACACGCCGGGGTGCTCGCCGCAACCGACGTCACCACCCGAGCACTACGCATGGCCACACTCAACGCCGTAGCGGACATCGAGCTACTGCCCATCGACGAAAAGGCCGCGATCGCCTGGGCGACAATGCGGGCACGCTCGGCCGAAGCCGGCCGACGGATCAACATCAACGACCTCTGGATCGCCGCGAGCGCCGCCTCCCGTGACCTACCGGTCGTCACGCAGGACAACGACTTCGAACCACTGATCGAGCTCACCGACCTACACGTCATTTCCTGTTAAGAGCGCGCCCGCGCGTACCCTTCAGCACCCCGTATCGGCACCCTGGACGGGGAAACGGTCGCCGCGCCGACCCGTTCGGTCGAGCGTTCGGCCCCAAGTGGCTTGAGAAACTCTCGGAATCCCCAGTGCACGGCGGCGCGGTAGCCGTCCAGCGACCCGGCGGTGCCGAGGACGAGCGAGCCGGTGCACACCGAGGTGATGTACCGAGCCGTCCGGCCCCGGTCACCGAGGAAACCGCGAGCCTCCGGATTGGCGATTGCTTCTGTGGTCCCGAAGCCACCGGGGACGACCAAGATGTCGACCGTGCTCGCTGAAGTCTTCGGCCAGGAGCGCGCCGAAGCCATCCAGCTCATGCTCGAATACGACGGGTCGCCACGGTGTCGGGCACCGGGCACGGATTCAGCCGAGGTGCTCAGGCGACCCGGGGGATGCTCGGCACGATCGGGGCCGGGGTGTCGTCGTCGGCGGGCAGGTGTACGTCGCCGACCGCGATGTTGACCTCGACGACCTGCAGGCCGGTCATCCGCTCGATCGCGCCGATCACGTTGCGGCGCACACCGGCGGCGACCTCGACGAGTCCGACGCCGTATTCGACGACCACGTTCAGATCGACCGCCGTCTGTCGTTCGCCGACCTCGACCGAGACACCGTGGGAGACGTTGCTGGTGGCTCCGGGGATCCGTTCGCGCAGCGCGTCGAACGCACGGGCCGCGCCGCCACCGAGCGCGTACACACCGGGTACCTCTCGCGCTGCCAGGCCGGCGATCTTCGATACCACGACGTCGGCGACGCGGGTCTGGCCCTGGTCGCTGGTCAGTGCGCTCACCGACACGGTGTCGTTCTGCGACTCCGACGCGGTGCTGGTCGACGCGGTCGCGGTGCGGGTCATGGTGGACTCTCCTGAAATGTGGGGTGAGTGTCTGGATGGGGTGTTTCGAGATGGTGGGTGGTGTGGCCCGATGGGTGGGGCGGTGATCGCGGACTACGCGGTGTCGCGGCCCCACCCGCCGGCGGCAGCTACTTCTTGAAGGCGTCCTTGAGGTCCTTCGCGGCGTCCTTGACGCTTTCGCCTGCCTGCTTCACACCGGACTTGCCCTGGTCGACCTTGCCCTCGGCTTCGAGCTTCTCGTTACCGGTGGCCTTGCCGACGGTCTCCTTGGCCTTGCCCTTGAGCTCTTCGGCCTTGTTCGAGATCTTGTCGCCGAGTCCCATGATGTGACCCCTTCACCGTCGATCCGGCAGCCCACCGTTGTGGGTGCACACCGGGTCAGACATCACCGTTCCGGAAATGCTCACGCGGCCTCTGCGGTGATCTAGAGCACTAATGTTTCTGTCGTTGAGGCCGTGACTAATAGCTGGTCGGCGATGTCTGCCCTTAAGACAGCAAGTGGTCTCTCTAAGGAGGCGATGGGTGTCTCATCCAGACGCCGGGCCGGGCGGCACCATGGTGCTGACGGCAACGGCGATCGACGACGCGACGCTGGTGGTGCGCGCCCGCGAGGGCGACCTCACCGCGTTCGAAGCGCTGGTGGCCCGCTACCAGAAACGGATCTACCAGTTGGCGTTGCGGATGACCCGTGACAGGGCGGACGCCGAAGACGTCACCCAGGAGGTGTTCCTGACCGCGTGGCGGCGCCTGCCGGAGATACAGCAGGAGGCGGCGTTCTCCGGGTGGCTCTACACCACCGCGACCAACCGGTGTCTGACCCTGCTGCGCAAGCGTCGCCCGATCACCGCGCTCGACGAACAGGACACTCACGGCGAACCGGCCTGGACCGCACCGCTCGGACAGGATCCGCAACGGTCGGCGCAGACCATGGCGCAGCTCGAGGCCCTGTCGGAGGCGTTGGGGCAATTGACCGCCGCGCAGCGAGCCGTGTGGTTGTTACGTGAAGCGCACGGCCGGTCCTACGACGAAATCGCTCGAACAATGGACACCACTCCGGACTCGGTCCGGGGCAGGTTGTCCCGGGCACGAGTTCAGCTAGCGGAGTTGATGTCCCCATGGCACTAGAGCGGACCCGCGGCGGCCACCTACTGCCGTGTGAGCGCTACGTCGAGGACGTCCTCGACGAGCTCGACACCGGCAGGCTCAGCCCGCACACCCAGGACTGCCCACACTGCGCGACGGCGCTGCGCGGTATCGAAGCACTCCACGACGCCACCCAGACGTTGTTGGCCGATCCGGCTGAACCACCGGTCGGTCTGCTCGATCAGATCATGAGCGCGGTACGCGCCGAGGTACGCCGAGGCGATGCGCTGGCCCTGCCCACCACACGCCGCAACGCCGAGATCTCCACCCGAGCCGTGGCGAGCCTGCTGCGCTTCGCCGCGGACACCGTGCCCGGGGTACGGGCTCGACACTGCCACATCGTTCCCGGTGATCGGGCCGACACGGTCGACATCGACATGTCACTGTCCGTGCGCTACGGCAACACCGTCGAGGTTCTCGTCGCGGAAGTCCGCGATCGGGTCACCGCCGCGATGTCGGCCAACATCGGCCTGCGCGTCGGCGACATCGACATCGACGTCGTCGACCTCTGGGACGAGGAGTCGGGATGAGCAACGAGCTGCCCCTCCGGCGCGGCGACGCGCCTCCGGATGACACCCACGGACCCGAAGGGCTCTCGGCGTGGTCAGCCAGTGCCGCCACCGAAAGCAACGCCGTAACCGACGTTGAGATCGACATCGAGGTAACCGCGGCGGCGGTAGCCGCCACCGCTGCTCGGGCCACGGTGGGTGTGGCGCGGCTGCAACCGGGGGTCTGGGGGCTGGTCCAGAAATTCAGCCAGCAGATGTGGGAACGCGCCACCGGCAAGACCTATCCCGACACCGCCGGCGTCGAAGTCACGCTCGACGGCGACACCATCGCGGTCGAGGTCACGCTGGTCCTGCACGGGGGCTACCAGGCCGCCGCGGTCGCCGACGCGGTCCAACAAGCGGTCCCACCTGCCGTCACCGCAGCGACCGGACTGGCTGTCAGCACGGTCACGGTCCGCATCACCGACATCGACCTCACCCCACTTCTGGCCTGAAAGGCACTCCTATGCTCGCGTTCCTGTCCAAACGACTCCAGCTTTGGCTTCTGCTCGCTCTCGGAGTCCCGCTGATCGCCTGGCTGCTGGGCTTCATCGGTGACCGCATCGAAGCCCGTACCGGACCCACCACCACAACTCGCGTTCTGCGCAAGGCCCGAGGCTGGCTCAACCGACGCTCCCGGGGTCCGCTCGCCCATCACGACGAGACACCGGACAACCGACCTACCTGACGACATCACGCGCCGTAGCGCCCCGGTACATCTCGAACACACCACGCAGCCTGCCCGTAACCAAGTCACGGCCAGCGGCGCACGTACCCATTCAGCGCCATTCCGTCCACACCCATGCCCACGAGAAAGCCACGAGCTGTGATCCCACAGGTGAGCACCACGCTGCGTGATGACGCCGCCCCGGCCCGCCTTCTCATAACTGGCGAGGTCGACCTGGCCACCGCCGAACAGTTCCGTGCTGCCCTGACCGAGGCCATCACTCGGCACGAGCGGGTGATCGTGGACCTCACCGCCGTGCAATTTCTCGGCAGCATCGGGATCGGCATCCTCTACATCCACGCCCACCATCTCATAGCGATCCTGGTCAAAGCCGACACCATCATCAGCCGAGCCATCACCATCGCCGGGCTAGACCTACTCGTCACCGTCCTACCGCACCACACCTGACCCCGAACGGCGCCAACATCCGGAACAGCCTCCTGATGTATCGCAAATCGCGCCTATCGAGACCGCACACGGCGCAGGGGGCAACACACCAGGTCAAGGTCGGTGGTGGCTACCGTTAGGAGACGGTAGCTCACCTGGATCCGCATCCAGCGGTCCTGGCCCTGGGCTCAGCAGCTCGCCACCACGTTCGCCCGACTCCACTCCCTGCCCATCCACCCGCGGACTGAACCCAACTCCCAGCCCTCACGAATGAGACGGAGCACCCGGCAGAACAGCAGGCCGGACGCCCCACGCGCCCCGACCCGGAAACCTGAGACGATCATGAAAGAGAGATCAACTACCGCTGGTCATGAATAACCGGGGTAACTACACAGTCCCGCAGGATGCGGTGCGCGGCGTTCCAGGCCAGTGCCATGGTCGGGGCGGCGTTGTTCCCAGCGGTGATTGCGGGGAAGGCTGAGGCGTCGATGACCCGCAGTGCCTGTGTACCCCGGACCCGCAGGTCGGCGTCGAGAACGGCGTCGTCCGTGGCGCCCAGGGCGCAGGTCCCTACCGCGTGGTACCCGGTCATGCCCGCTTCGAGGGCGTGACGGACGACTTCCTCGGGCTCGTCCGGGTTGGGCAGAGCGGCCGGCGGTACGCCTTCGTGGGCCACGACGTCGGTGAAAGGTTGCTCGGCGAGGACCCGGCGCAGGCGACGGACGGCGTGTACGAGAACTTCCCGGTCGTGGCTGCTCTCGACATACCGAGGGTCGATGCGGGGGGCGTCGTCGATGGTCGGGCCGCTGATGTGCACCGATCCCTGGCTGGTCGGGAACGCCGGGTAGAAGGCGAGGGTCGCGCCGGGGCGTGGAAGGCCGGGCGCGGCGCTGTGCGGGGCGAAGTACAGCTGGGTGTCCGGCCCTGGTGAGTCCGGGTCTGCCTGGAACATGCCCATCACTGTGCTGCCGCCGTGGGAGATGACGCCGGTCCCGGTCGCCAGATACCGAGCCCAGGCGACCGCCCGTCCGGTGGCCGAGTCGAACACGGGGTCGTGGCCATGCGCTCCGTCGAGATGGATCGGGACGAAGAGGCCCCGATGCTGACGGAGACCCTCACCCACACGCGGGCTCTCCACCAGCAGGTCCACCCCTGCCGCGGCGAGGACGTCCGGCCGGCCCACTCCGCTGCGTTCGAGCAGAGTCGGACTGCCTACTGCCCCAGCGCAGAGCAAGACCTCGCGGGCGGCGCGAAACCACACCGAACGGCCTCGAAGCCGTGCGGCCACCCCGGTGGCCCGAGTACCTTCGAAGGTCACACGCTCGACCTCGGCCTCGGTGACGACGGTGACGGTGCGTCGGCGGCGGGCAGGGCGGAGGAACGCGGCGGCAGCGCTGACACGTCTGCCGCGTCGCGTGGTCAGCGGGGCGTAACCGATGCGTTCCCCGACCGTCTCGTTCACATCCTCGGCGTAGGCGACGCCGTCCTTCTCCAGCGTCTCGATGAACCGGTCGCTGAGCGGATCCCGTGGAGCCGAGATGCTCACCGGCAGCCGACCTCCTGCCCCGCGCTCGGGACCGGCGCCGAGCGCGTGGTCCTCGATTCCGCGGTATGCCTCACAGAACGCCGCCCAATTCCACCCGGCGAGGCCAGCGCGTTCCCACGCGTCGTACGACGCCGGGACACCACGGTTCCATTGCTGTCCGTTGATCGTGGTGGAACCGCCCAGGACGCGACCGAAAGGCCACTGTTCGCCGGGCGCGGCGCCCAAGGGCTCGGTCGTGACAACCCGAGTCCAACGAGGGTCGCCGGCCGTGACCTGCCAAGCGCTCGGGACGAGATGGCGAGGGTGACGGTCCGAGCCGCCCGCTTCGACGACCAACACGCTGTAGCGGCCATCGGCGCTGAGTCGCTCAGCGAGCACCGAGCCCGCCGCGCCGCTGCCAACCACGACGTAGTCGTGTGCCCGGACCGGGGAGGTTGCCATCACCGATCCTGCTCGACACGGCGGTTCCCGCTGGTGCCGCCGTCGCCCATGATCTGCGCTCCGGTGACGAACGTGGCCGTCGCCGCTCCGATCTCCTCACCACCACCGGTGACCAGAACGCCATGCCCGGCGAATCTACCGCTACCCACACCACACCTCCTTCGGCCAGGTTTCCACTGGCCCACAAAAGACCACCAACGCCTGTCTGCTGATCTACCTGCTCGAGTTCGACGGCTGCATCAAGCGCCGGTGCAGCATCTGGGAACGAACCAACGCCGACCGCTGGCAGATCGTCTACCGCCGAGGCACGCGTGCGCTCGCATCTGGGCGGCCCGCACCTGGGCGATGGTTTACGAGCACCGCACGCAGCGCGAGGCTGGGTTCGTTGAGCGTGTCGGGGTGCGCCATCATGGCGGTGACGGCGCCGACCCGACGGGCGACGCCAGGGTCGTCTATCGCCGCGAGCATGATTTGTGAGCGTAACCATCGGCGCATACGAGCCCAGACGGTGCCGGGGCCCGAGGGAGCAGTCCGTTCGAGGTCAGCGCCCGCCGACATCTCCCACGCCGCATCGACGACGACACGCTGTAGGGCGAAGAACTCGACTGGCATGCGTCCCAGATCGGGCTGATCACACAACCAGTACGACAACGTGGATGCATGCAGCGCGGCTGAGGAGATGCCCTGGCCCCAGGTCGGGTTGAAGGAGGCGACCGCGTCACCGACGGCCACAAGCCGCGCTGGAAGGTGAGCGAGCTCGTCATAGCGGCGGCGTTGGTTGTCGCGCATCCGGTAGGTCGCAATCGGAGCCTCCATCTCTCCCTGGACGGCCTCGGGGAACGGCGCGGGCAGTAACGCGCAGAGTCGGCGGAACTCATCTTCCGTGCGGCCTGGCCAGTGGTCCTCCAGACCGGCGAGCAGCACCATCCAGCGGTTGTCTTCAATCGCGCTGGCCGCGGCCGCGTAGAGGTCTTCGGGCCCAGCGCCCTGGCTGTAGCGGATCAACGCCAACCCCAGGTCAGGAACTCCTGACGCACGTGAGAAGACCCCGGTCACGTAATTGACGCCCGAGTACACCCGTTCCACCCGAGGTGGACACCACCCCTCGGCGGCAAGCCAGCCGGCCGTTTGACTGTGCCGCCCCATGGCGTCGACCACCAGGTCCGCCGCGATGGTCTCGGACCGTCCCTCGGCGTCCTCAACTCGCACACCACAGACCGCCGACCCGGCGAACTCCAAGCCTCGCGCCCGGGCGAGCACGATCCGTACCTGGCCCGCCGCCAAGGCACGCCGCCGGATGAGGGCTTCGAGAAGCTCACGACTCGCGGTCAGCTGGCGTTGGCCGCGAAGGGCTACAAGGCGAGTGTCATTCTGGTAACGGGCGGTCCGGGAGAGGTCCGACAACACTCCCCCGGCCGCCTCAGCCTCTGCCATGAATCCGGGGAACCAACGTTCGAGCTGAACCCTGCCCGCCGCAAGCAGGTTGTGAATCTGGCCGCTCTGCGGGACACCGCTACGCCGTGCGGCGCCGGTCTCGACGTCGTCGCGCTCCACCACGACCACCGTCTGCGCATGCTCACACAGGACCCGCGCGGCCAACAACCCCGCAATACTGCCCCCGAGCACGACAGCGGTCCCCATCCGCGCCCCACCGCAGGCAGCGGGAGCCGGCGAGGCCAGCCGATCAAAGATCGAAACCCGATTCAACGAATGCCCTCCACCAGTAATAGACCGCTATCCAGCGCTTTCGTCAGTACCGCGATCGAATGTCGACGTGAAGTCAAGTTTTATAGCGAGCGGTCGATGTCGCGATCAGCCGCGACGGAATCCGTGGGCATCGTTGGCTGACTGCGCCGCCCGCTCACCGATGACCACGCATGGGGCCATGGTGTTGCCGGTGGTGATCCGAGTAAGAACGGACGCGTCCGCGACTCGCAGACCCTGCACGCCATGCACGGCGAGGCTCGGGTCGACTACGGACACGGCGGGGTCGATGCCCATGGCCGCCGTGCCGCTCTGATGCCAGAAGGTGCTTGCGGCATCGCGGAGGAAAGTATCGAGACCGGCACCCGCCAGTGACCCGGGCATGACCTCGCGGCGGCGGAAAGTCCGTAGCGCCTCGCTGTTACCGATATCGCGGGCGAGCCTCACGGCGGCGCGAGCGGTCCGCAGGTCGGCCGGGTCCGCGAGTGCGCCGGACATGATGCGCGGCGGGTCCGCGGCGGCGGTGCCGCTGATCTCGATACGTCCCCGACTCGCGGGCCGGGACAGGCCGATGAAGATCGACCATGCATGCTCGGGCAGACCGAACCGGGTGGCATTCCCCGGTGTAGTCAGGGGTGCCTCCGGCAGAAACCCGAGCAGGTCAGGAGAATCCAGCGAGTCGTCGCTACGGGCAAGGAACATCGACTCACCGATGTTGTTGCGCGGCCGCAGGGGCACGGCGGCCTCCCAGACACAGCTGAACGCGATGTGGTCTTGGTAGTTACGTCCAACAGCAGGCAAATCGGCGACCACAGAGACACCGAGCCGGGTGAGCAGATCGGCGTCCCCAATGCCCGAGCGCATCAACAACGCCGGAGTTGCTATCGCGCCGAGAGAAACCACCACTTCGTAGCTCGCCCGCACCTCTCGCTCAACACCGTCGATGCGTACGACAACGCCTGTCACCCGGCCGGCGCGCACAACTAGTCGTTCCACCGTGGCGGCGGTCCGCACGGTCAGGTTCGGTCGATCCCGCACAGGGGTGACGTAGCCGCGATACACCGACTGACGGGGACCGTCGCGGATGATGGTGTCGGTGAGCGCGGCCACGCCCGCCGCTCTCTCCGCGGCCGCACCGTTAATGCTGTCGACGGTCTCGAGACCGATGCTGGTGGCGGCGGCGCACAGGGCGTGCGCGATCGGGTGCGGATCGCGCGGCGGGCTGACGTACATCGGCCCGCCCGCGCCTCGGTAGCCCGGATCGGCGACGCCGTGCCAGTCCTCGATCCGCTCCCGGTAGAGCTGCAACACGGCCTCGTAGCTCCACCGCTGGTCACCGGTCACCGTGGCCAGATAGTCCCAGTCACTCCGGTGCCCACGGACCCAGGCGAGCACATTGACGCTCGACCCTCCACCCAACCCTTTGCCCATCGACAACGGCAAAGCGCGCCCATTGAGGGCCGGATCTGGCTCGGCCGCGAAGCCCCAGTCACGTTCAGAGCCCAGGTTCTCGGGCCAACGCAGCGGATCATCAACAGTCGCCGCGTCGTCCGTCGGGCCTGCCTCGAGGAGCAGCACCCGCACGTCCGGGTGCGCCGAGAGCCGAGCCGCCACAACCGATCCCGAAGACCCAGCCCCGCACACGATGACGTCGTAGCTCCTCGACAGCTCTTCACACGCGATGGTCATCGCTTCCTCTCCTGAGGCGAAGCCGTCAGTTACGTTACAATGATTGACTGTAACGTACTGCGGCCGCCGGTCGGCGCGCTGCGCCTCGCGCAGCCCGCCCCGCTCGCCGCCGAGCACCTCGACCCTGGCGTTGACCGCTGCCCTGCCGTTTGGTCCGCAGGTCAATGTGCCGCTGCCAGATCCGCGAGCTGCCCAGGTAGGCCCGGTCCAGCTCGTCGAGGTGGAAGTCGGTCTCGCTCCACTGACTGAACCGCTCGGCGGGCTCGCCGGCGTGCAGCTGGGCCCAGTCGTCATCGGACATGCCCGTCGGGCGCACCCAGTCACAGGAGTCCCGCAGCTGGTTGAGGTAGCGGCCGGGGGTCATTCGTCGTCACACCGCATCGTCGAGGACATCGGCGGCGCGCTGGGGGTGCTGGTCATGACTCCGAAGCTCGGGCTCGAGGATCTACTCGAGGCGCGAGTGCTCCTCGAGCCCGCCGCGGCACGACTCGCCGCCGAACGCGCCGACGCCGAAACCATGGAAGCGGTGCTGGCCGCCGCCGCGGCCCCACGGGACCCCCGTGACCCCAGCGGGTTCGTCCCCCACCTCGACTTCCACACCACCATCCTGATGGCCACAGGAAACCTGATGTTCACCATGATGGGCCAGCCAGTGAGCGACGTGCTGCGCACGCGACTGCAGCGCAGCGCGGTACAGGGCAGCGAGTGGGACAAGGTCGACGAGTGTCACCGCGAGATCGCCGAACACATCTCCGCTGGCGAGGCCGACGCCGCGGAACGGAGCATGCGCCAGCATCTGGAGGATCTCAAACACCTGTACGAACGCGCGGGCCGCTGGACCGCCTCCGACCGCACTTCAGAGCCGTGAAGAGTCCCGAGCCACTCCGAATAGGTAACCTGGACCGAAGCCGTGCGGAATGTTCGAGGCGCCCCTACAAGACCGCCGGACGGATCCGCCAGGACACGTTCTGCGACGTCCGTCTGACTCTGACCTTCATTGATTGTCGTCGGCTTCAGGAAGACTTCAGCCTTCGGCGATTCGTCGCGGCGAATGACTGCACGTAATTGAGAGCGGCCGTGAGTGCGTCTCGCAGTGGCGAGATATCGCGATGAGCCAGAGTGAGTAGCATACCGCCCTGGAAGGCAGCCATCAGAAAACGTGACAGCGCGACGGGATCGGCGTCGGATCGTAGTTCTCCTCGTTCGCGCATCGACTGCAGGCCGTCGCGAAAGACACCTTCCCAGCGTTCGAAGCCGTCGGCGATCTCGGGGAGCATCTCCGCGTCCGTCTTGATGATCTCGCTGGCCAGTGAACCGAAGCTGCAACCACCGCGAAGAACTTCTACCCGTTGAACGTAGAAGTCGACCCACGAACGCAACGCGGCGAACGAATCCAGGCTACCCAACGTCGGGCCTTGATACAGCGCGATGATCTGATCGGTCCGCCACGCCATCACAGCTCGAATCAAATTCTCTTTCTCTGGAAAGTAGTGGCTGAGCTGCGAGCCGCTGACGCGGGCCGCCTCGCGTATCTGCTCGTTCGTCGTACTCCGCACCCCGTGCTCGTAGATCAACTCCGCGGCCGCTTGGATGATCCGGTTCCGGGTCGCCAGTCCACGCCTGGTCAAGGGCCTACACGTAGGCGTCTCGGATCGCTGGATCGCCGCCATGGCGTCACCGTACTCCGGACCGTCTGGCGGAGTCGGAGGTCATCTTCCTCGTCACCGTGTGGCGGGCCGAACAAGGCTGCACAGGCCAACCGGTTGCGATGTGATCGGCCGACCCTCGGCGTCGCGGACCCGTGCACCAGCGTCTCCGGCGGCTACCGCCTCCGCCCCGCGACCGGGTGGCGATCCGATTGACGAGTCAGCAAGACAGTCTCGGGTGCCGGTCGGATCCACCGACGGTTCGTGCCGCCGCGCCTTAGTTACCAGGTCAGCGAGCTGAAGCCGGGGCAGCCTCCACCATACCCTCAAGGCGAAATACTGGGCTGCACGACCCATTTACACTCTCGATACTGGGTTGTGCAACCCATTCATCTCTTCGGGCGCAGCTCGGCGCTCGACCGAAACTTCCGGGCGCAAGCGCCAGTTGAGGGCCATGGCGGGGGCGACGCTCGCGGGTCGTCCCGGTGTTCATCGGACAACACACTGAAAGGCCCCGACGATGAGGTTCCCGATAACAGCGTGGTCCTGTGGACTCGCGGTGCTCGCAGCGGCGAGCCTGGTGCTCGCCGTAGTAGGCACCGCCCAAGCCGATTCCGGATCCGACGTGGTCTCTGTTCCGGTGTCGTTCGAGGTCGTGACCGACAACCAGTCCGGATTGCCCTGCGCCGTCGGTGGCGCGATCCCGTCACTGCTGCCGATCGAACATCACGAGACCGTGCGCGGCCACATCACCGGGTCGCGCCACGAGTTGGACAATCACCGCCTCAACGGCACCGTGTATACCCACGGCGACGGCTACGACGAATCCTTCTGGCGCTATCCGCGCAACAACAGCTACAACTACGCCGACCAGATGGCTCGCCGCGGTCATATCTCGATCACCTTCAATCGCCTCGGCTACGGCGACAGCACAGCCCCCAACGGCAACGATATTTGTTTCGGAACCGAAGCATCAGTCGTACATCAGATCATCGGGCAGCTACGCAACGGTGACTATCGCGGTGCCCGCACACCACACTTCGATCGCCTCGGTCTGGTTGGCCAATCCGCCGGCGGATTCATCGCCGAACAAGAGGCAGCCGGATTCCATGACATTGATGCTCTGGGGGTGCTCGATGCCGGCGAGCTGAACGCCATGCCGTTACTTGCGATACGTAGCGGGCAGCAGCAGGTTCGTTGTCTCACCGACTCTCGTCATGGCTACGCCGGGCTAGAAGCCGACGGACGCCAGTTCGCCGACGACCACATCTACAACGCCGATCCGGAGGTCGCCGACTACCTGGTTTCACACCGCACGATTGATGCCTGCGCGGGTACCCGCAACGCGGCGCAAACCCTAGCCGGTGATGGCGTCCGTAATAGCCTAATCAAGGTTCCGGTACTGGTCCTCAGCGGCGCGAACGACAAGTTCTTCCCTCATCCACAGCTGCAGGCCAAGGCTTACACCCAGAGCCGGAAGGTCACCGTCGAAGAAGTTCCGGCAACTGGACACGCGGTCGCGTTCAGCCGCGAGTACCGCAGGTTCCAAGACAGCATGAACACCTGGCTCAACAGCAACCACCTGTGACGCCTCGGGGCGGCCTTGGCACAAGGATCGGCGCCACGCCCTCGGTGTCGAGCGGCTCCCAACTGATATCGACCCCTTCCCAAAGGTTGGTGTCACCACCTAAACCGACACACGTGGCACGCCCGCCGTTGGTCCAGTTTCATCTGACCGCCACACGACACCCAGGACCTCAGCGGAAGGAGAAGATCGGGCAATATGAGCCACGACGCTGACACACCCGAAGAGTCGACACCGTTCGATGGTCCGATTCCTGAGTTCTACGAGCAGCATCTAGTACCGTTGATCTTCGCTACGTACGCCGACGATCTCGCCTCAAGGATTGCCGGCTACCGCGGTGCCATTTTGGAGACCGCGGCTGGTACAGGCGTACTCACCCGCAGGCTGGTCCAGACACTCGACCCGTCAGCAACCCTGTTCGCGACCGATATCAGCGATTCCATGCTGAGGCGCGCCCAGGACATGGGTACGGATCGACCGGTGACCTGGGCGGCAGCCGATGCGATGGCATTGCCGTTTCCTGACTCGTCATTCGACGTCGTGGTGTGCCAGTTCGGGATCATGTTCATGCGGGACAGAGTCCGCGCGCTCGCGGAGGCACGGCGAGTACTGCGCCGTGATGGCGTCCTGTTGTTCAACACGTGGGACCGAATCGAAGAAAACGAGTTCGTCGGCGTGGTCAGCGACGCTGTCGCCGCACTATTCCCCGCTGATCCTCCGACTTTCATCAACAGGGTTCCCCATGGCTACCACGACCCCCATGCGATTCGGGACGACGTGCGAGCCGCCGGGTTCACTCGGTCACTGCGGGTCATCTCGGTGCAGGCCCTCAGTCATGCAGCCTCGGCGCGCAGCGTCGCCGTGGCGTGCTGTTGTGGCACGCCGCTTCTCACCGAGATCGAAACTCGCGATCGCTCAAAGGTCGACGAGGCCATCGAGTCAGCTTCCCGGGCCATCGAAGATCGCTTCGGCCAGGGGCCGATCAGCGGGAGGCTCAGCGCATGGATTGTGAGTGCCCGCAAGTGAGCGCGTGTGAATAGACCGATGAGTCGGGAACGCGGGCACACCCGACCGGCGTATACCTTGCGTGGTCGTTCGGCTGAGGTGAGCGTCACGTTGGAGATGTTGCGCGCGGTCACGCAGGGCCGGTCCGGCGTTGTCCTCCTGCGTGGCGAACCCGGAATCGGAAAGACCGCGTTGCTCACCACGGTCGTCGAACAGGCCGCGCGGCTCGGATTTCATACCGCCCATAGCACCGCGCACGAAGACGACCGGGTTGCCTCACTCGCCTCGCTCGCGCCGGCGCTCCGGTTTGGGGTCGCCCCGCTCATCGACTCAGCCGATTTCATGGATTTGGCCCGCCTGCATGAACAACCGCTGTGGCTGGCCGAGCGCTTGGCGATGCTGCTGGAACGGCGAGCCCAGGACGGACCGATCCTGTTGGCACTCGACGACGCGCACTGGTCGGACCCGCTGACCGCGTTCGTACTGAGAGTCCTACCCAAACGCCTACTGGCGGCGCCGATCGCCTGGGTCTTGACGACTCGGCCCGTGCCAGGGGGCGGCCCGGCCGCGCGGATGGTCGAGGCAGCCGCGCCGGACCTTCAGTCTCTTTCGGTCGAGCTCACGGCACTCGACTGGGACGCCGTCCGCGCTGTGGCCCTCGACAGACTCGGGAAGAACCCGGACGCGGCCGTGCTGCACAAGCTATCCGGGGCACGGGGCGACCCGTTTCTCACAGTGCAGTTGCTCGACGGACTGTTCGAGCCCGGTGCCGGTGAGGAATCAACCGCCGCTCGGGTGCCCACCGGGCTGCTGGAGGGTGTCCGTCGCCGTATGTCGACGACCTCCGAGCCGTGCCGGGAGGTGGTGAGGGTCGCCGCCGTACTGGGTCACGGTTTCCTGCTCAGCGACGTCGCGGCGTTGCTGGATGCGGCCGCGCCGACGCAATTGACAGACCCGCTCAGCGAAGCGATCGATGCGGGTCTGCTCACCGACGATGGCAGCAGCATCCAGTTCCGGCACGAACTGCTGCGCGAGGCCGTGTACTACGACTTGCCACCCTCGGCCAGGCACTCCGTGCACCGGGCATTCGCCGAGCGCCTGCTCACCGAGGGACGCGGCTACGCTCTCGCCGCGCCGCACGTGCTCGTCACCGCGCGGCGCGGCGACACCCTCGCGGTCGACGTGCTGCGTAAAGCCGCACACGAAGTACTCGGGACAATGTCCGTCACCTCGGCCATGTTCATCAGGCAGGCATTCGATCTGACCTACACCGACGATCCGGCTTGGGGCGAGATAGCCGCTGAAGTGGTGCGGATTCTGGGGGCCGCCCGTCAGTTCACCGAACAGCGCCGGTTCGCCGACATGCTGCTCGCCACGCCGATCTCCCCGGATTTGCACGCCAGGGTACGGCTCACGCTGTTGCCGAGACTGTGGTCGATCGGGCGGAGCACCGAACTCGCGGAACTGACGTGCGAGCTCGCCGACGATCCTCGTCTCGACGCCCGTCTCGCCGGTTATCGCGCCCTGGCCCAGGGCGCCACGATCGAAACCGCTGTCAGCGACGAGGACCCGATCGCCACGGTTCTAGCGAGGACGGCCGCCGCGCAGTGGGCGGAACGAGCGGAGTATCGCCGACGCGCCTACGAACTGTTCGCCGAGGCTCGCGCTCTGGCACAGGGCGTATCCGGCCACGGAGCCCCCGAGACCGGTCAACTGGCCGCACGTGAACTCATCGCCTTGGGCCGTCTCGACGACATCGACGGCGCGCTGGGCGGGCTAGCCGACGCGAACAGGTTCGGTGATTCCTGGCAAGCACCCCAATTGGCGCTGCTGCGCGGGCAACTACAGTTGGCTGCCGGTCGGGTCGACGAGGCGGCCCAGCTAGCGGCGGCCGCCACCGATCTCATGGCGGAGTTGCACGATCACGCGTTCGATCCCGCCCTACGAGAGCTGCTCGCGATGGTGGCCCTGTTGCGAGGAGACCACACCGAGGCCAGGACCCAACTCGCGGCGGCCAGCGACGTTCCGGGCGACCTGTCCTTGGTAAGCGCGGTACTGGCCGTCCACGACAACGCCGACGCGGTCATCGCGGAAGTCCGCGCGGGAGCGCCGCTCTGGTCAGAACAGTGGCTGGTCAGTCTGGCGTGCTCGGCACACCATCGAGGCAACCAGAAGAGCGTGCACGACTCCCGGGAGCTACTCGCCGATCTAGCCGAACGCAATCCGGACCTGGCCAGCTGTGTGGGCGCGCACCTGCTCGTCGAGGCGCTGTTCAACCACGATTACCAGGCCGCGCGTGACGCGCTGCGTACCAGCCCACGCACATTGTTGGTCCTGCGCGCCGACGAGGAGTTCGGCCGCTTCGAACTCGATGCCGGGGACCGGTCAGTGGCGTTGACTGTTCTCGATGCCGTTCGTGATCACTACGCCGAGCTGGGCGCCACCGCCTCGGCGTCCCGAGTGCAGCGCATCCTGCAGGCCAGCGGAGTACGTCGTCGACGGTGGACGCCCGCTCCGCAACGTCCAGAGACCGGTTGGGAAGCACTCACGGAGATGGAAAGACAGGTCGCGTTACTGGTCGCCGGCGGCCACACCAACCGCTCCGCCGCGGAGGAACTGGTGCTTTCCCCCAACACGATCAGTACCCACTTGCGGGCTGTGTTCACCAAACTTGACGTGCACTCCCGCGTACAGCTGGCCAATCTCGTGCAGCGCAACGACACAGATCGGCCGGACACCGGTCTGGCCCAGCAGCCGTAGCCGCTGAGCCAGGCCAAGTCTTGCCACCTTCGCGCTGATGTCCTACTGGGCCGCGTGCTCGATCACCTGGATGACCTCACCGGGGTGAGAGCTCGGTAGATCATGGGCGGAGTTCACCATGGTGATGGTCGCCTTCGCCCGCTCCGCTTCGAACCGCTCCGCGGCGGGCGGGATGGCCATGTCCTGGTTGGCCACGATCGCAAAGACCGGAATTCCCCCCGGGACGCCGGCAGCGGCGGGCTCGCCCAGCGCGGCCCCGGCCACCGGACGCTGAATTGCCGCCGCGACGGCGGCATCAGCTGCTGCGCGATCACCGGCAAACAGGCTCTGGAAGCTCGAGGGCTTGACGTAGGTGTCCATGGCGCCGCCGGGGTAGGACACCGCGTAGGTTGTAGTCGGGCCGAACAGCGAACCGGGGAACTGTGTCAGCAGCTGTTGAGCGGTCTCGCCGGCATCCGGTATCAACGCCGCGGCGTAGACCAACGCCTTGACCTGCTCCCGGTTCTGCGCGGCGACCTCGGTGATCTCGATGCCACCCAGCGAGTGACCGGCGAGTACCACCGGTCCGTGGATGTTCCGCACGATCCCGTTGAGGTAGGCGGTGTCACTGGCAATGCCCCGTAGTGGCACCGCCGGCGCGATCACCGGGTAGCCGTCGCGCTGGAGTTGCATGATCTCACCACTCCAGCTCGAAGAGTCCTCAAACGCGCCCGATACCAACACGACCGTCGGCTTGCTGCCCTGCTGTTCCGCGACCGTGGCCGCAGTGGGAGCGTCGGGGGAGGCGGTCGGTGAACTGTCGTGGCCACCGTGTCCGGATACGGCCACCGCAACGATCGCGGCCACGACAACTACTCCTCCGGCGACGGTGGCCGGAACCTTCCATCCACTCATTTCCCTACTCCTTCGCCAATCTCATGGGACGCTTCTCCGCTGGTCAAAAAGTAGGAAACCAGAAACCGTCGATCGGGCGCACCGACTGAACACAGCAGTTCTGACTTCTTGCTCGTCGGATTTCCCGGTTCCGACGCACCCATTTCTCACATAAACACAGGAGATCCACTCGCTGGGGTAGCCACGAGCCACACTGGCTGTCTTGACTTTTATCTGTACCGCGCGAAACCCACATCGAGGAGTCGAGATGTCAAACCTTCCCATCATCGACAAGGCCACCGCGACCGGTCAGGCCGCGACGCTGCTGTCCCAGGTCGAAACCCGTCTGGGCTCGCGCTGCCGAACATGCTCAAGGTCATGGCGAACAGCCCCGCGCTGCGCAGACCTACCTGAGCATGTCCGACGCTTTGGCCGGCGGGGTCTTCCCCACGGCGTCACCGATACCGAGATTGCCGAGACCGTCGGTCATGTCGCACTGAATGTGCTGACCAACTACTTCAACGTCCTGGCCGCGGTGGAAAATGACTGGCCAGTAAAGGTAACCCTCGACTGATCACCTTGCGCAGCTCGTACAATCTTTGACACTGAGGATCTTGTGCTTACGAAACCCTAACCATACGGACCTACGGAACACCAAGACGTCGCCGACATGATAGAGGTTGATGGTGCGACCGGGGAACGTCCTCAGCCTAGAAAAGGGAAATCGATGAGCGAATCAGAGGCCGGCAGCGTCGAGGTATTACGAAAGTCGGAGCATGAAACCATTCTCGATGGCGCACGCCGGATAGCACCACTCATCAGGGATCAAGCAGCGGCGGCCGAGGCGGCGTGTCGACTGACCGACCCAGTCGTCAACGCATTGCGAGAGAGCGGAGTCTTTCGCATGTCGATGCCGCGGGCGTGGGGCGGACCAGAACTAGAATTTGTTCAGCAAATTGAAATTGTCGAAGTACTCGCTCAGGCCGATGCCTCAGCCGGCTGGTGTGCGATGATCTGCTCGGACAGCGGCTTCTACGCTGCGATGCTCGACGACGCACCCGCGCTAAGTCTTTATAAGAACCTTGACTTCGTTACCGCCGGACTGCTACTCCCGGTTGGTCGACTAGAAACTGTGAACGGTGGATACCGACTGTCGGGTCGATGGTCGTTCGGAAGCGGCTCGAGCCACGCCGACGTTTTTGCCGCAGGGGCACTAGTTACCAAAGACGGCGCTATAGTACCTGACAGTAACGGCCAGCCCCAATGGCGAATCGCCCTGCTTCCAGCTGACCAGGTGCAGGTACACGAAGGAACGTGGCATACAACCGGCCTGAGCGGTTCCGGCAGCAACGACTATTCAGTAGACAACGTTTTCGTCGATCACGACTACACATTTAAGCTCGGCGAGACGAGGCGACCCGAAACCCTTTATCGTTGGCGCGGAGCCTATATAACTAATTTTGTCGGGGTACCACTCGGCGTGGCCGCCGGGGCTCTTGGAAGCGCAACTGAAGCACTGGTCGATAAAGTAGTGGATCCTGCTGGCGCCCTGGCACGCGACCAACCTCGAGCGCAGGCCGCCCTCGGTCGAGCTCAAGCCATGGTCGGCTCGGCACGTAGCTACGCGTATGACATATTTGGACAACTATGGTCAACGCTAGACCGTGGCGACGAGCCGACTTACGCTCTACGCGCCGCCATTGCCGGATGCCTAGTGCACACGACCGCAGCATGCCTTGACGCGGTCAGACTACTCGTCGAGACGGTCGGCACAGCGGGAATTCGGCGAGGATCCCCTCTCGAACGCAACCTGCGCGACCTCATTACTATCAGGCAACACATCTTAGGCCAAGATAAAATGGCCGAGTGGGCTGGTGCGCTGCAGTTCGGCAAATCTGTCGATTTTCCGATCCTCTGATCCGATGCTACGTATACTTGTAGTCGGTGGAGGGATCGGCGGCCTTACCGCGGCGGTCGCGTTACGCGCCGACGGTCACGAGGTATCCATCGTCGAGCAGGCCATACAGCTGCGCGAAATAGGCGCAGGAGTACAACTGAGCCCTAATGCCACTCGAATATTGATTCACCTCGGTTATGGCCCTGGACTGGAGCGTCTAGGCGTGCGGCAAGCCACCGTGCGGTTCTTACGCTGGCGTGACGATACCATGATCTGCGAGCAGTCCCGAGAGAAGGTGTCCGAACGATTCGGATCACCTTACTACACGATGTATCGACCCGAATTGATCGAGCTCTTAGCAGCCTCCTTACCGGCTGATGTCGTCCGACTGGGTGCAGCCGCCACAAACATTCACTTCGATCAAAATCAACGCCCCGAGATCGAACTCGCCGACGGTCAACTAATTGACGCCGACTTGGTGATCGGTGCCGACGGAACCCATTCCATGGTGCGTTCGACAACTATCGGTAATGCCCCTGCCCGGTTCTCCGGAATGTGCGCCTACCGGGCACTGGTGCCAATCGATATGGCACCGCCATCACTCGCCACGCAGACCGTCCACTGCTGGCTCGGTCCGGAACGCCACGTCGTTGTCTACCCTGTAGGCCAGGGCGGCCGCTTCGTCAATCTCGTCTGTGTAGTGCCCGATCCGGATTGGCCGCATGAATCGTGGACCGACCAAGCCTCGGCTGATCAATTACGCGACCACTTCGCCGACTGGTCGCCGATCCTGCGCAGCTGCTTGGACGCGGTCACCGATCCAGTATTCCGCTGGGCACTCTATGATCGGGAACCACTCGCAACCTGGTCGACACAATCCACAACATTACTTGGCGACGCATGCCATCCCATGCTTCCTTTCATGGCGCAGGGTGCGGCGCAATCGATCGAAGATGCGGCGGCGCTGGCTGCCCAGCTACGTGATCACGATAACGTCGCGGACGCTCTCACACGCTATCAGCAGATCCGAATCCCGCACACCGCTAAGATTCAACGCCTGTCCTGGACCAACAACACCGTCTTCCACTTGCACGACGGTCCAGATCAGCGGCGTCGAGACACCGCCTGGGCAACCCGTGACAACGACACTTGGCTACAAACCCAAGAATGGCTTTACAAAAACGACCCCAAGGCATTCTCCTAACAACGCCCCACGGAGACGCTCCGAACACAGATACCCCAGAAATTCGTTGGAATTTATCTCACGAATGGATCCGTCCTGGCTGACCGCTCGCTTGACGTGATTGGCCTCGACTTTATCGAGACCCACGCACTGTAGATCGAGCGGGTTGCGCACGCGGCTCGACGCTACGGTCCCAGCGGCTGGAACTCCCGCGTGCAACATCGCGTCGGCGCCTCCGACGATTGCTCGGGACCACCTCAACGTGGAGCTCCGTGACGCAACACCGCCTGACGAGGCGATCCTGGATGACCGTCGCCGGCGGCTTCCAGGACCAATCACCCGGTCGGTGAAAGATCGTACGATCGAGCTAATGACTCTCCCAGAGTCCAGACCGCCGCTCCCAGTAGCACGATATCTTTAAGTAGAAACTGGCCGAGCGCAGACAACGCAGGAAAACCTCCGGCGTCGAAATCTGGCACATCGGGCGTGGTGAACAAAAAACTCAATGTGCTTAGGAATAGAACTACGGCGATGGCACTACCGACCGAAGCAAGACGAGCTGATAGCAACATGGAGGCAATTAGAACCGCCGAGACGATTTCCACGACGCCGATCGCGTTGGAGAGCGCTTGCACACTCAGCAGATTGTTCATCCACGACATAAAAGGACTGTGAGGAATATACGCCTGAATGCGCTGCGCTTCGGTGGCCGTGAATTTTAACCCGCCGATCCAGGCAATGACGATAGCGAGGCCATAGCGAATTATATGACCGCCCACTTGCAGAAGATGGCCATGAAATTCCCGACTGGTCAATGACTTGCCGAACACAGCTCTCCCGAGTAGTCAATGGCGCCAACCCGCGAGATCTGTTGGGCTGGACGCCGCGTGTACAATTTATTGCATCCTTAGCGGAGCTCGTCGCACATCAATAGAGCGCCAGGCGTCGCGACTACCCTACTCGCACCATAAGAGCCGCACGCCGATTCCACTGAGGTAATCCTTCACGGCCCCGTCTAATGGGGATAGTGCGCTCCGGATCATGTTTCAGCCCTAACGTCTCATCTCAACTCGAATCCACCCTGGCCCCTGACGATCGACAAGCTCGGTGAGACGCGAAAGCGAAGGCACCTCGGCCGTCCTCTCCGGTCTGGCCACGGTGCTGTTGGCCATGCTGCTACGCAGCTCACGTGTGGCGACGACCACGGCCACGCTGTGGACGGCGGTGAGCGATGTGCGCATCCGAAGGACCATTAAGCAGGTCATAAACGATCGATCCCGGAGCTCCGTGGTCCATCGACCGGCTTCCCGACCGTCGCCCGGGTCGAGGACGAGATACCTGGGTCGCGCTGCTCGTCGAGCGCCACGACCTGGCCCTGGCTCCTCTCGGTGCAGCTGAGGATTCGCCAGGAGCTGGCCAAGCCGATGCCAATGCACAGGAAGGTCAGACCGACCAGTCCGAATATTGCGCCGAACAGGAGCAGGAAACGCCCCTTCGCCATGGTCACTCCGCCTTGGCCAGCGCCGCAACCGGACCCACCGAGGGCGCTGCGGCAGGTGTTTCTGAGTGCCTTGTCTAGGCAGCTAGTCGGGCTCCGGACAGGTGCCGAACGAAAAGCGCGCCCATGACTCGTGCCCCCTCTTCAGGACTGGCGGGAGCGTGTCCGGTCGCCGACTGGAGATCCTGCATCGATGTATGTTCAGCTTGCAGCAACAGCAGACCCAGCACTCGACCGATCACTCCCCTGAGGTCAATGTGCTCCGGGAGATCTTCGGTGAACTTCTGGCGCCAGTCAGGACGCCTCTCATCGAGTCCAGCTTCCAACATTGCGATCGCTTCGGGCGAGGCCTCGTGGCTGTACTCGATCACAAGGTCCCGCACCGCCTGCACGGCTTGCTCGGGGTCTGTGGCTTAGGGATGAAGTTGTCCAGCCCCGATTCACCCATAGCAAGCCAGAGGGCACCTCGGATCCTGGCGATTGTCGCCCGCGACTGTTCCTCAGATAGGCCCTCTTTGAAGCGGCCAGCTCACACGGACGCTTTGGGCAGCGTCATATCGCTGCCAAGGCGACAGTCCGAACACTGACCCCTGTCAGGGTAGGGCTCGACGACCATCGCACACCGGCCGCAAATCCAGGCAGAAGCTGACATCGGTGCGCCCGAGTTGCGCCCGAGACGACCGACAGCGGGTGACATATCACGACATCAGCCACTGGACCTGAGCTGCGAGAACGGCACATCCTGATCCTCGTCGGCCGTGCTCGACAGGCCTTGGAGCCACCTCTTAATCAGCGGGTTCACGCCGGACCATGACCATCATGCGTTCGGAGCGCAGCCGCTCCTCAAGGGTCGGGGGTCGTCGTGGCTAAGTGCGTCTGCTCCGCCCTGCCCAGCCCGGAGCTGCTGGAGCCCCGAGGCTCGGCCATGGTGTTCGAAGACATCGACGACCTACAAGCCCGCATCGACGACCCCGAGCTGAGCGTGGATGCCAACTCGGTGCTGGTACTCGAGGGTGCCGGACCGAAGGGCTACCCGGACATGTCCGAGATGGGGATCGTGCGCACCGGACCCTGCCGGCCGCCCGAGACACAGAGCGTCACCCCAGCAGCCGTCGCAAGAAATCGCGATGGTCGTCATAGAGCCGCGAGCACGCAGCAAGGGCACCCTCGAGGTCGGCGGGTTCGCGCCCGATCACACCATGCGCCAGGTCGACGTGGTCGGCGAGGATCTCGGCGTTCATCGTTCGCCCGTGCGGGCTGACCCGGATGGTCTGCTCGATCTCCCCCGTCATGTCCTCCCAGAGCCGTGACAGCAATGGGGAGTGCGCCGCCTCGACCAGCCTGCGGTGCAGCGCGAGGTCTGCCGCCGCGGTCTCCTGGTGGAGGGCGACGTGGCGGCGCAGCTCCTCCAGTGCCTCTGCCACCGCGGTGCGCTCCTGGTCGCCCGCCCTGCCGGCTGCCAGCCGCACTGCGCCGGCCTCGATGGCCTCCCGCGCGTCCAGTATGTCGCGCAGCCCGTACTCCGAGCGAGGTTCCGTCGTGACGTCCGCGCTGGTCACGAACGCGCCGCGACCCATCTGAATGTCGACGACGTCGAGCGTGCTGAGCATGCCGAGTGCCTCGCGCACCACCGGTCGACTCACGCCGTACTGCTCGGCGAGGACCCGTTCCGACGGCAGCTTGGTGCCCACCGGGAACGCCCCTTCGCGGATCCGGCCGAGGAGATCGTCCGCGATCCGTGATCTCATCGTGGAGTTGTTGGGTGCGGCCAATTGTTCCCCCTCCCTCTGGCCTGACCGGCTCAACCAGGAGGTTAGTCCATCGGTCCCGAACAGCGGGCCCTCCAGCGTTCGCCCCATCACGCGGTCCGCGCCACTGCGAAGCCGGACGTCACGACCTGCTCGACGCGTACCCGCTCGGCCGGCGGGAGGAACGCCGCGCGGGCCGCGGTGCGCTGGAACCGCTCCAGATCGTCGAGACCATAACCGAAGACCCGGACCAGCTCGGCGAGCTCGCGGGTGAGCGAGGTCGCACTGGTCAGCCGGTTGTCGGTGTTCACGGTGACAGCGAAACCCGCGCGGCGCAGCCGGTCGAACGGGTGCTGCTCGATCGCGGCACCCCAGGGCCGCACGGCTCCAGTGTGGACGTTCGAGGTCGGACTGGTCTCCAGCACGATCCCCTCGTCGCGCACCCGCACAGCGAGCTCGCCCAGTACCTCGTCGCCGTGTTCGTCGCGCTCGACGTCCTCGGCGATACGGATCCCGTGGCCGAGCCGCAGGGCTCGGCCATCGGCCAGCGCCGAGGCAATGCTCGCCGGCCCCTCCGACTCGCCCGCGTGCACCGTCACCGGCACGCTGTGGCGGGCCAGGTGGTCGAACGCGTCGCGGTGCAGGCTCGGCGGGAAACCGGACTCGGGTCCGGCGATGTCGAACCCGACGACGCCGCCGGGGCGGGCCGGATCGTGGTGGCGCACCGTGGCCTCGGCGACCTCACGACTGTGGGGCCCGTTGCGCATGGCGCACAACAGCTGTCTGGCGATGACCGGCCGCCCTACGGCCGCCGTCGACTCCATTCCCTCGGCCAAGCCGCGTCGGACCGCGGCGATCACCTCGTCGAGGGTCGCGCCGCCGGCCCGGCAGGCCTCCGGCGCCCAGCGCAACTCGGCGTACACGACGCCGTCCGCGGCGAGGTCCTCCACCGCTTCGCGGGCGATGCGGGTGAGCGCGTCCGGCCGCTGCGTGACGATCACGGTCAGCTCGTCGCAACGCAGGTACTCCTCCAGCGACCCAGCGGCGGCGCGTTCGGCGATCCAGGCGCGCAAGCCGTCCACGTCGGCCGAGGGCAGCCGGACACCGGCCTCGGAACCCAGCTCCAGCACCGTCCGCGGTCGCAGGCCGCCGTCGAGGTGGTCGTGGAGGGCGACCTTGGGCAGACGCGCCAAGACAGCGTCAGTCACGGGGCTCACCGGGTCACGTCGACCTTGCTGGCCGGGTGCGACCCCGGGTCGAACCGGCAATCCAGCCAGACGTCGACCAGCGGGCGCGGGTCCACCGTGAGCTGCGCGCGCGGGCCGTCCTCGTAGTCAAGTCCACCATCATCGAAACCGACGGCGAGACGGACACCGTCCGCCGCCGATCCGGTCGTCTCGACCGTGCTCACAGCTGTGCCCCCTGTGTCTCGTGGTGCGCGGCATTCCGGATGATCCGGTCGCCGACGGTTCGGACGATCAACACAGACGAGCCAGCCCCACATGCAAGACATCACCTGCGTAGTCGCCCAGTAGGAACAGCACCCCGACCCGTCGCCGGCGGCAACGCGGTGGCACGCGCAACGCCACCCGACGACACGCCGTCCGTGCCGGGCGTGCACGGCCACGAAACCCGCCGGAGTCTCGTCGACGTCCACGCACAGCCGAGTCATCGCGGGCCTCCCCGCAGCGCCGGGTGCAGCACCGAGCGCAGGTACTCACGGTTCGATGCGCTGACCGACAGACCATCGCCGCCGTACTGCTCGCACGTGAGCAGACCCGCGAAACCGGCACCGACGGCCTCACGAACGGCCCAGCGGTAGTCGATCAGGCCGAGCTCGAGCGACGTCGGCATGGCGACGACGTGTCCGGTGTCCGGGTCCTCGTCGCGCATGTAGTTCTTGACGTGCCAGTAGTTGGTGTAGGGCAGCACGGTGGCCAGCACCTCGGCCCAGGGCTCGATCGGCCGGTGCAGCCGGATCAGGTTGCCGGTGTCGGGGTTGAGCCCCACGTTGGGCATGCCGATCTCCTCCACGAGTCGCACCGCGCTCGCGGCCGTGCCGAGGAAGGTGTCCTCGTACATCTCGAGGGACAGAAGCAGCCCGAGGTCGGCGGCGTGCCTGCCCAGCTCGCGCAGCCGGTCGACGGCCCGCCGCCACAGGTCGGCGTCGGTCGGGTCGTTGCCGGCGCCCGGCCGGGTCCAGAACCAGAGCACGTCGCGCTGGGCGGGATGCAGGGGTTCGTGGAGGCCGACCGACACCACCGGGGCGCCGAGCGCGGCGGCGGCCTCCAGCGAGTCGTGCGAGTAACGAAGGTTGGTCTCACCTCCCTCTGCGGCGATGACGCTGCCGCGGATGAGCGCGACCGCGGCGACGCGCAGACCTGCGTCGCGAGCGCTGCGGGCAAGCGCGTCGAGCTCCAGGGCGGTGAGCTCGCCCGGCCGTAGCCACGTGTCGGTGATCTCGACGTGGTCGAAGCCGGCATGGGCGATCTCGGTGAAGGTGCGGGCCCACTCGGGCTGCCCGAGCTCGCGGACGGGGCCGAGGGAGGTGACCGCCGGGAAGTTCAACGTTCCGGTGGCGACCGGCCAGGACAGGGCGTCGAGTTCGGTGCGGTCGTGGGACTGGACCTGCCTGACGGCGGGCGCTGTGTTCGGTGTCGTGAGGGGCATCGCGGATGTCTCCGGTTGTCGGGTCGGTCGTGGGCCGGCGGCGCGGGGCCGCTCAGTAGAGACGCATCGCCTTGCCGCCCCGTAGGTGCCGGATCCCGGCAGCGGCGAGTGCGACGACGGTGACGACGTAAGGGAGTGCCTGCAGCGAGTCCGTCGGGATGCCGGTACGTACCTGCAGGACGGTCGACAAGGCCTGGAAGCCGCCGAAGACCAGCGCGGCGATCACGGTCCCGATGGGGTGCCGCACCCCCAGGTAGACGGCGGCGAGGGCGATGAAGCCGCGGCCCTGCGTCATGTCCCGCACGAAGGTGTGGGAGCTGAACAGCGACAGCTGTGCGCCCGCGACACCGGCCATCAGGCCCGACGCGAGCATGGCCGACCACCGCACCCGCTCGGGCGAGATACCGGCCTCGACGACCGCGGAGGCGTTGTCTCCCACCGCCCGCAGCCGGATCCCCGCGCGGGTGTTGGCGTAGGCCCAGGCGAACAGCGGCACGAGCGGGACGAGCAGCCACGTGATCGGCGACTGCGAAGCGAACGCATCCAGGACCGGGACGCCCTCGAGGAAGGGCAGCCGCACCGCGGGCAGTGGCTGGGCGGTGAGCACGCCGTCGGACCGGGTGAGTGAGTACAGGAACATCACCGTCGCGCCTGCGGCGACCAGGTTGACCGCGATGCCGGAGAGCACGACGTCAGCGCCCAGGGTGAGGTGGGCCCAGCCGAGCAGTGCGGCGAGCATCATCCCGGCCACCGCCGCGCCGAGCAGGCCGGTCCAGGGCCCGCCCTCGGTCACCGAGATCGCCGCGCCGGCGAAGGCACCGACGAGCATCATGCCCTCGAGACCGATGTTGACGATGCCGGCGCGGACGGTCAGCAGACAGCCCAGTGCCGCCAGGATGAGCGGGGTCGCGAGCTCAAGGACGCTTGCCGAGAACATCGTGCACCTCCTGTCGCTGTTGCGGTGCATGTGGCCGGGACGGGTCTCCGGAGTCCGGTGGGATGGAGGCGTCCGCGCCGGCGGGCGCGTTCCCGTCCGGGGGCGCGGTGTCCGTACCGGGCGGAGGGCCACCGGCCACCACACCCGTGGCGGGCCGGCCGCGCCCCTCCCCCGTCCTACGGCGAAGGGCCGCGGCGAGCGCGATGATCAGGAGGCCCTGGACGACCACCACGACGTCGCGCGGGACGTTCGCGGTGATCTGCATGACGTCACCACCGGTGCGCAGGTAGCCGTAGGCGAGCGCGGTGAGCGGGACGAGCATGGGCCTGTTCACTGCCAGCAGGGCGACGAGCACGCCGTCGAAGCCCAGTCCTGTGGCCATCCCGAGGATGAGCCTGTGTGTGCTGCCGAAGGCGATGGCGGCGCCCGCAACGCCGGCGACGGCGCCGGAGACGGCGATCGACACCCAGATCAGCCGCGGGACGTGCAGCCCGTTGGCGTGGGCGAAGCGGGGGCTGTCCCCGACCATGCGCAGCGCATACCCGAGCCGGGTCCGGTCGAGCAGGACACCGACCAGGATGCAGGCCGCAAGCCCCAGGATCATCGTGCTCGGGATGGCGGGGGCGGTCCCGATGGTGGGGAGCCAGTTGCTGTGGGGGAAGAACTTCGACACCGGGTACCCGGCACCCTCGGGCATGAGGAACTGCTTCACCACGAAGGCGAACAGGAATGTGCCGATGTAGTTCATCATGAGCGAGGTGACGATCTCGTCGGCCCCGAGGTAGGCCTTCATCAGTCCCGGGATCAGCGCCCACAGGAAGCCCCCGACGATCGCCGCGGCGATGCCGACGGGGATCGCCATCGGCGTGGGTCCCATCATCAGCGCGACGAGCCCCGCGAGAAGGCCGCCGACGAAGACCTGGCCCTCGGCGCCGATGGAGAACATCCCCACCCGGAACACCAGGCAGACGCTGGCGCCGGTGAGCATCAGAAAGCTGGCGTAGGACAACCACTGGGCAGCCCGCCCCGGGCTCGACACCGCGCCGGTCAGCAGTCCGCCGACCGCACCGATCGGGTCCGGGGTGGCCAAGGCCATCAGTCCGATCAGGACGAGCAGCGCGGCGGCGGTCGCCGCGGCGATCGCCCCCGTGGACCGCAGGGCACGTCCGGCGCGGGGGACGCGCGGTGTCACCACCGTGCTCATCAGGCCACCTCCTGGCGGTCGGTGCCGAGCATGACGGCGCCGAGCACCGTCACGTCGAGATCGGCGGTGTTGTCGTGCTCGCCGACGATCCGGCCGTTGCGGAACACCAGGATCCGGTCGGCGATGGCGAGAACCTCGTCGAGATCGCTGGACTGCACCACGACGCCCTTGCCAGCACCGGCTGCCTCCGAGAGTCGGTCGTGCACGGCCGCGATGGCGCCGATGTCGAGCCCCCGGGTGGGCTCGCAGACGACGATCACCTCGGGATCGGCGGACAGCTCGCGGGCCAGCACGATCTTCTGGACATTGCCGCCGGAGAGCCGGCCCGCCTCCTGCCGGGCGTCACGGCAGCGGATGTCGAAGCGCTCGACGAGGTCGTCGGCGTGGCGGGCGACCTCCTTGCGGCGCAGCAACCCGTAGCGGCTGAATCGCGGATCGCGCAGCCGGTTGCCGAGTAGGTTCTCCGCGATCGAGGCGTGCCGCGCGACACCGGCCACCAGCCGGTCCTCCGGCACGTAGGCGATCCGTCTGCGCATCGCCGCCCGGCGGTCCCACCGGCGGGCCGGAGCGCCGTCGGGCACCACCGTGCCCGAGGGGGCGGGCCGCACGCCCGCGAGAACCTGGCAGAACGTCTGGTGCCCGTGGCCGTCGATGCCGACGACCCCGAGCACCTCGCCGCGCCGGACGACCGCGTCGACCGCGCTGAGGCCGGAACCGCCGTCCGACCCAGGTGGCACCGTCAGACCGCGCACGGTCAGCGCGGCGCCACCGGGGGTGCGACCGGGGCGCGGCGCGGCCGACGAGCGACCCGCCTCGCCGACCATGTCCGCGACCAGGGTGCGCCGGTCGACCTCACCGATTCGGCGCCGAGCCACGACGGCACCGTGCCGCATGACGGTCACGTCGTCGGCGAGGGCCTCGATCTCGTCGAGCTTGTGCGTGATGAACAGGACCGAGGCCCCCGTGGCCTGCAGCCGCCGGATCGCATCGAACAGCCGGAGGCGTTCCTGGGGTGCCAGCAGGGCTGTCGGCTCGTCGAGGATGAGCACGCGTGCTCCGCGGTAGAGGGCCTTGAGAATCTCCACCCGCTGCTGCTGGGCGATGCTGATGTCGCGGACGCGGCGCCCGGTCGGGACTTCGAGCCCCAGCTCGGCAGCGAGCTGGTCGATCCGTCGCCGGGCTGCGGAGCGGTCGACGCCCAGCGGTCCGGAGCGCTCGGCGCCCAGCGAGATGTTGTCCAGCACGCTGAGCTCGGACACGAGCCCGAAGTGCTGGAAGACCATCCCGATGCCGGCCGCGATCGCGTCGGCGGGAGTGCGCAGTCGGCGCTGCGTACCGTCGACGACGATCGTGCCGGCGTCGGGCCGCTCCACCCCGAAGAGGATCTTCATCAGCGTGGACTTCCCGGCGCCGTTCTCGCCGAGGATCGCGTGGACGCTTCCCTGGCCCAAGGTCAGCGAGACGTCCTGGTTGGCGTGCACGGGCCCGTAGCTCTTGTCGATGCCACGCAGCTCCAGGGCGGGGGTTGCCCCGGCCTCCGGCCGCGCGGTGACGTGTCCGTCCTCCATGGTGCGACCTATCGCCGGACCAGGGCGGACTCGTACTTGCCCGCCGCCAGGTCGGCCGTCACCTGGGTCATCTTCTCCCGCACGTCGGCAGGGACGACCCGCTCGTAGAGCGGGGTCCTCACGAGCGAGACGGAACCGTCCTTCACCCCGTAGGCGGCCACCGTGCCGACGGGCAGCTGCCCCTTGCCCGAGGCGACGACAGCGTCCTTGATCGACTTCGCCACGTTGGTGTCGGCCGAGGTCAGCACCGTGTCCTTGCCACCGACCTGCGGGGACCGCGCCTGCGCCGTCGAATTGCCGAGGGCCCAGATGTCGTTGCCGGCGGCTGCCTCGAACACGCCGCGGTCGGTCTGACCGGCCGCGGCGAAGAGCACCTCGGCGCCCTGGGAGATCATGTCCTGTGCGACGGCCTTGCCCTGCACGGGATCGGAGAACGACCCGGCGAAGGCCGAAAGCACCTTCACCTCGGGGGCGACGCTCTTGACGCCCTGCTCGAAGCCCCGCACGTAGTCCTGGATCACCGGGATGTCCTGGCCACCGACGACCCCGACGACGCCGGTGCGTTTCACCTTGTCGACGCCCGCGTGCCGCGTGAGCAGACCGGCCAGGGCGCCGGCGAGGAAGCCGGTCTCGTCGTAGCGGTAGGTGATCGAGTAGACGTTGGTGCAGCCGCACCTGGCGGCGTCGACCTGCGCGTCGAACACCACGAACTTCTTGTCGGGGAACTGTGCCGCGGCCTGCTCGACCAGCTCGGTCATCGCGAACGTGCCCGTGATGACCGGGTCGGCGTTACTGCCCGAGAGGTCGTCAAGGGCGGGCTGCCACTTGGTGGGCTCGTAGCCCGCCTCCACCACCTTCGGGGTCCAGCCCGCGGCCTGGGCGCCCTCACGGGTCCCGGCGCTGGCCTGGTCGAAAAAGCCTCCGTCCCCAGCGGTGCCGGGGATGAGCAGGCCGACGGTGCCGGCGCCCGGCGGGGAGCCGGTGTCGGCCGACGAACAGCCGGCGAGCAGGGCCACCGACACGGCGAGCGCGACGGCGGCGCCGAGCAGTCGGGGTGTGCGCATGAGCGCTCCTGGGGGGTGTCCCTATGGCACTTGTCAAGCTGCGGCTGGGAGTTTCGGGGCGTGTGAGTTGCTTGGGTGTCGGTAGAGGGCGTGGTCTCGGAGCATGGCGTAGAGGACGTCGCAGCGTCGTCGGGCCAGGCAGATGAGGGCGGCGTTGTGCTTTTTCTTTTCGGCTCGTTTGCGGTCGTAGTAGGCGCGGCTGGTGGGGTCGGACAGGGCGGCGAACGCGGCGAGGAAGAACGCGCGTTTAAGTTTGCGGTTGCCGGTGCGTGCGGGGTGTTCGCCTTTAATGCTGGTGCCGGAGATGCGGCTGACTGGTGCGATGCCGGCGTAGGCGGC
>NZ_AUBB01000041.1 GCF_000429025.1 Actinospineispora spinosispora DSM 44797 | reverse complement strand
CCCGGACCCGGCCTGGGTCAGCCCGCCGCGTCCGCCTCGTCGATCTTGTTGATCAGACTCAGGCAGGTGTGGCGGATCAGGTCGAGACTGTCCTGCGGCAGGTCACCGGCCAGCGCGAGGGGGATCTCCAGATATTCGGCCCAGATCCGGTCGAACAGCTCACGGCCGGTGTCGGTGAGCTGCGCGCGCACGGTCCGCCGGTCGACCGGGTCGTTGACCCTGGCCACCATGCCGTCGCGCTCCAGCTGGTCGATCAGCGCGGTGACCGCGCGCGGGGTGACCCGCAGCCGGGCGGCGAGCTTCCCGAGCGGGACGCTGTCCTGGTACTTGAGCTGGGTCAGGATCTGGAAGCGCGACTCGGACAGTCCGTGCTGCTCGGCCCAGGTGTTGACGTAGTCGTGCATGCGCCGGCTGAGCCAGTGCATGGCGGAGAACATCTCCAGCCGCCGCATCGCCTCGACGCCCATCAGCGGTTCCAGCAGCTCGCGCGCCTGCTGGTCGTACAGCTGACCACCGTCGGAACGCACGATCGACGACGAACTCTTGTAGTCGTCTAACTTGGACCCCTGCACCTTCATTCCGGAAATGCTACAAGGGCAAGCCCCGCGCGGAGAGCGCACTGCCCCGCCCGGGTTACCCCACTTTGCAGAGCTTCGTGTCGCGTCGCAGATGTTGCAACGTCTGCGACGCGACATCAGGGTCTGCGAGGTCGTGCGAAGAGAGGCGTCCAAGGCGGCCATCAGTTGTGCCGCGCGGGTCGTGCCGGACGGCGCGCGCGGGTATCGGCGGAGCACGCCGATCACGACCGGCGTGGCCCGCTCGCGCGCCTGCTCGATCATCCGGTCCCCGAGGAGCGGATCGTCGATCTCCGCTATCCGCGCGGCGTTCGCGGCGGCGCGCAGGATGTGGCCCACCTGGTGGGCTTTGGCTATCGGGTGCAGATATGCGGCGGACGCGGCGTCCCCGGCGGCTTGGGCGGCCAGACGTGACGCCTCGGTGGGCGCCTGCGTCGCGGCCCGGTGCGCGTCCATCGAGGTGACGCGCTGGAGCCGGGTCCTGCGGGCGCCGTCGACGAACTCCCACGCGGACTCGACCGCGGCCCGGGGCCGCCGATCGCCGGGGACGGCGCTCTCGAACACGAAGAGAACGTCCTGAGCGGCCTGAACCACGTAGTGCGCGACGGCTCTCAACTCGTCGTCGGTCAGCTCGAAGTCACCGGGCACTGTCGACATAAGCAGTCAGGCTTCCTGGTATCCTGGATTCATGGATACCCACATCGGGTTCGCGGCCATCCAGCCGAAGAACGGCACCGTCACCATCCCCGCCCAGCTGCGGCGGCGCTTCGGCCTGGACCAGCCGGGCGCCCAGGTGGAGATCGTGGAGCGCGACGGCCAGATCGTACTCATCCCGTACGCCGCCGTTCCGGTCGATCAGAGATGGTTCTGGACCCCCGAGTGGCAGGCGATGGAGCGCGAGGCCGACGAGGAGATCGCCGCGGGTCAGGGCACCACCTTCGACACCGGCGAGGAACTGCTCGCCCACTTTGACAAGGTCATCGAGTCTGGCGCCGACGAGGCGTGAAATTCAGACCCGCTCCGGCGTTCAACCGCGATCTGGCGCGGCTCCCTCGCGAGCACCAGCAGATGTTCATGAAGGTTCTCCGCGAACACTTCCTACCCGCCATCGCCGCCGGCTCATTCACCGGCGAACCGCCCTGGCCGAGCAGGCTGCGCATCCACCGGCTGGTCAATCGCTCCCACATCTACTCCTTGACGTGGAGCTTCACCGGACCGGACGGGCGCGCCACCTTCCACCTGGAGACCGGCGCGGACGGGGAACCCCTGTTGGTGTGGCGTCGGATCGGTTCACATCAGATCTACGACAGCCCGTGACCGGTACGCATATTTACCCCCAGACGGGGCCCGGTCAGTCGCTCGGAGCAGCGGCGATGGACCGCAGCCCCTTGGGCAGCACGTGGGTGCGGGAGGGCAGCAGGACCACACCTTCGCGCTCGACCTCGACCCGCGCGTCCCGGTAGACGACCAGCACCTCGCGCAGCGCGGCGAGGAAGTCCTTGCGGAACTGCGCCCGGCCGTTGACGGTGTCGGCGTTGCTGGACCCGAACTGCTGGCGCAGCGCGGCCCACGGCACCTGCGTCCGGCGCTGCAGCGAGGACATCCGGTAGGTCAGCCAGGCATAGATGTCCAGCCGCAACGGCGATCCGCCCAGCGCGCGCAGCGCGCCGAGGTCCAGCGGGACGGGGTGCTCGACGACCTCGGTGAAAAATTCGTGCGAGAGCAGCACGAACGCCGGTTTGCGACCGGCGGCGGGCAGCAGTTCCAGCTGGTTGGAGGCGGGCAGCGGGGACGAGACCTGCCGGTCGGTCTTCCACAGCCGGTGCCCGTTCGCCACGCCGAGCCGCAGACCGGTCGTCGAGTCGTCGTCCTCCCAGTGCATGGTGAGGGTGGCCATGAACAGGCGTTCCGCCTGTTTGCGCAGCCGGGTGATGGTGCCGTTCTTGCCGCCGCTTGGCTGCAGGCCGAGCACCCGCATGAACTCCGCGAGCGACGCGCCGAGCAGCAGCTCCTGCGACTGAGTGCGCACCGCTTCGGTGCTCATCCAGGTCAGCAGCAGCCGAGGGACGGTGCCGAAGGGCAGCCCGAGCGAGCGCGGCTGGCCGTCCTCGCCGGTCACCATGCCGGGCTGGACGGTCAGCGCGAGCTTGCCGTTGCGCCGGCCCCAGGACCGCACGTCACCGGGGTCGCGGTAGGGCAGCGAGGTCGAGGTGAACAGCCGGGCGAGGTATCCGATGTCCGGCGCTTCGCGTTCCCACAGCTGTGCCGCCTCGCGAGCGACAGCGAGTTGGGTGCGCTTGGGCCTGCCGGCGGTCGCCATGGTGCCAGAGCGTGCCACTAGCACGCGCAAGCACCAAATTCCCGCATTTACCTGCGTGTTGTCCACGCATATCTACCCCCGACCTCGAGGGGCCGCGCATATCTGCCACCGCTGAGGCGGCCATCCACAAATATCCACCCTGGGGGTTCGCGAATATCTGCCCCCGTCGGACGTCGAGTTCGCACAGCTCAGACGGGGTTTTTCGCAATCCCTAGTAGTTCCCCTGTAGATCTAGGGAGCAGTTATGCGTGCCCCGCGAGGGCCCGTACCGGCCCAGAGGCCGAAATCCACGAATATTTACCCCCGAACACCCCTCGAACTACCTCCCGCGGCGGCCCGAGACTGCTCATCGGCCCGGTCAACCTACGAATATTTACCCCCGGACCAGCGAATCGGGCTCCACTCCCCCACCCCACCCGCTCCCACGAATATTTACCCCCCGAACCGGCTCCCGCCGGTCCGGACGAAGTCGGAGCGGAAGAACACCAGCGGGCTCAGGTCCGGGTCCGCGGCCAGGGACAGGACCCGGCAGCAGACCAGCAGGTGATCGCCGCCCGGCCACACCGAGTCGATCTCGCAGTCGATCCAGGCCAACGCCCCGGTCAGGACCGGGCTACCGGTACTCGGGGCGGGTGTCCAGGAGATCCCCGCATACCGGTCGATGCCGGACCGGGCGAACTGGCGCGCCACCTCGCCCTGCCCCTCGGCCAGCACGTTGACGCACAGCCGCCCGACGCCTTCGATGCCCGGCCAGCTGGTGGAGCTCTGACCTGGGCAGATGAGCACCATCGGCGGGTCGAGGGACAGCGAGCAGAACGACTGGAGGGTCATGCCGACCGGGCCGGCGCCGGTCGAGGCGGTCACCACCGAGACCCCGGAGGCGAAGTGGCCGAGCACGGAGCGTAGCTCAGCCGGCGCGAGTGCCTGCTCGCTCATCACGACTCCTCTCCTTCGACCGGACCAGCACCAGGACCAGAGCCGCGCCGGTCAGCGCGGTCAGTCCACCGACCAGGAACACCCCGTCCAGACCGGCCACGAACGCGGCGCGGCCGGCCTCGGCGTACTCGGCGCGGTCCCCCGCTGCCACCGAGGACAGCATCACCTCGAACGCCCCCGCCGACACCGCGCCGGTCATCCGGACCAGCGGCTGCTGCCCCATCTCCGGGAGGCGTTGCGCCAGGTCGGCCGCGATACCCGCGCTGAACACCGCGCCGCTGATCGCGACACCGGTGACCAGGCCCAACTGCCGGAACGTGTAGCTGATGCCGGACCCCATACCGGCGCGTTCGCGGGGCACCACGCTCATCGCCAGCGCGCCGAGCATCGGGTTGAACATGCCGTTGCCGACCCCGATCAGGACAAAACCGGCGAGCAGCGTCGTCCACGCGGACTCCGCGTCGGCGCGGCGCAGCATCAGGACACCGGTGCCGGTCAGCAGGAGACCGGCGGCGATCGGCCAGCGCGGTGACACGCGGCTGACCAGCCGGCCGGCGAACGGCGCGACCACGAACGTCAGCAGGTTCATCGGCAGCAGCCGCAACGCTGCCTCGAGCGGGCCGTAGCCGAGGACCCGCTGCAGGTAGAGCGACAGATACAGCAGCAGCGCGAAGAAGCCGGCGCCCAGCGCGTACGCGGCGAGCTGGGCGCCGGCGAACGACGGCGACCGGAACCTGGCCAGGTCCAGCATCGGTGCCGCCACCCGTAGCTCGACCAGCACGAACGCCACCAGCAACAGGGCGCCGGACCCGGCGAGCACGAGAATCGGGGTACTGCCCCAGCCCAGCGCGCGGCCCTCGATGAGGGTCAGCACGATCAGCCCCACGCCCAGGGTGAACAGCGCGGTGCCCAGCCAGTCGACGCGCCGGGCCACGATCGGGGCCATCCTCGGGATCTTCAGCGCGGTGATCGCGATCGCCGCCGCGCAGATCGGCAGCTGGACCAGGAACACCGCGCGCCAGCTGGTCAGCTCGACCAGCGCACCGCCGACGATCGGGCCCATCGCGATCGATCCGCCGGTGAACGCACCCCAGACGCCGAACGCGGTGCCACGCATTTTTCCCCGGTAGGTCTCGCTGAGCACCACCAGCGACACCGCGTACATCAGCGCGCCCGCGCTGCCTTCGAGGAACCGGGTGACCACGAGCGCCGCGATGCTGGGCGCGAGCCCGTTGCCCAGCTGGGCGAGGAAGAACAGCAGCAGACCGGCCAGCAGCAGCTGCTTACGGCCCCAGCGGTCGGCGAGCGTGCCCGCCATCAGCAGGAACGACGCCAGGGTCAGCGAGTAGATGCTGGTGATCCACTGCAGGCTGGTCAGCTGCGCGTGCAGGTCGGCCTGGATCCGGGGCAGCGCCACGGTGACCAGGCCGACGTCGCCCAGCAGCATCAGATCGATCAGGCAGATCGCGGCCAGTGGCCACCACCCGCTCGGCGGTTTGTCACTCGGGTCGTCGAGCACCTCGGACACTTCCTCGTGTCGTCACAGTTCCCGGATCTGCGGAAGTACCTCGGTCGAGAACAGTCGCAGTGACCGCAGCATCCGCTCGTGGGGCAGGTCGCCGATCTGGAAGATCAGGTTGACGATCCCGGCTCCCACCTCGTCGCGGATCTTGCGGATCTGCGCGGCGACCGAGTCCGGCCCGCCGCAGAAAATCTGGCCCAGGGCGACACGCTGCGGCAACCCCTCGGTGAGCCGCTCGGCGACGATGTTGCGGAACCGGGCGGCGGTCGCACCGGTGCCGCCGAACATGCCGCGCCCGCCGGCGAGGCTGGTCATCCGCAGCATCGGGTGGGCCACGTTGTCCGCGTAGTCGAAGTGTGGCGCGATCTCGGCGAACGCCTTCTCGTCGTTGTCCGAGACGTAGACGTCGGCCTGGTAGAGCACGTTGTCCGGGCCCGTCTCCCAGCCCAGCGTCTGGGCCTCCTCGCGGTAGACCCGGGCCGACTCGGCGGCCGCGGAGATCGTGGTGAACGCGAGACCGATGCCGGCCCGGCGCTGAGCGGCGAAGACGGCGGACTCGCGGCTGGAACCGGAGATGAAGACCGGCGGCAGCGGCTGCTGCACCGGACGCGGCCACGCCGACACCGTGCGGTGCCGGTAGTAGCGGCCCTCCCAGCCGAACGGGCGGGGGTTGCGCCAGGTCTCCAGCATCAGGTCGTAGGCCTCGACGAACCGCGCGCGGGACTCGCGCGGCGGGACACCGGAGACCAAATATTCGTACGGGGTGCCACGCAGCAGCCCGGCGACCAGCCGCCCGCCGCTCAGGTTGTCGATCATCGCGTACTCCTCGGCCAGCTGTACTGGGCTGGCCAGGGGGATCCGCGCGCCCATCATGGCGATGCGCGCCGAGCGGGTGCGCCCGGCGAGCGCCGCGGCCATGACCGAGGCGCTCGGGCACATCGCGTGCGACGAGTAGTGGTGCTCGGCGCAGGCCACCCAGTCGAAACCGAGCTCGTCGGCCATCTCGGCCGCGTCCAGGGTCTCCTGGTAGCAGCGCACCGAACGGTGCGGGTCGAACAGCCCGTTCGGCGTCGGCCAGCCGGTCGGGTACTCCGGCAGCGGCGAGTACGGCATGAGTGTGAAGAACGAGACCTTCATGTCTGATCGCCGGGAACGCTCGCCACGAACATCTCGCCGTGTGCGAGGAAGTCGCTGGTCAGGCTCACGAAACGATCGGCGGCGGACACGGTGAGCGAGTGCGCGCTGTCCGGCACGTAGGTCACGTGCACCGTCGGGATGGCGTCGACGTAGATCGTCGCGAGGTTCGGCGGCACCTGCTGGTCCTCGGTGCTCCACAGCACCAGGGTCGGCGAGGTGATGCCCTTCAGGCCGTCCTTGAGCGCCGTCTGGTCGTTGCCCTTCAGCAGCGGCACGCCGACGCCGGCGTTCTTCCCGCGCTGCTGACCGGCGGACGGGGTGAAGAAACCCTCGGGGACGCTCGGGCGCGGGCCGAAGTTGCGCAGCGCCATCTCCTTCGGGTCCAGCGCCGGCGGCGGGCCCGGGGGCAGGAACGCGAACGGCGCGGCGATCACCAGGTTCTTGACCAGCTCGGGGTGCCGGATGGCCAGCCACAGCGCGCTGACCGCGCCGAACGACTCACCGACCACGTGCGCGCCGCCGGGGACCGTCGCGGTGATGAACGCGGCGAAGGAGTCCGCGACGTCCTGGATGCTCTCCGCGCTGCCGGTGCTGGCATCGAAACCGGGGGCCGAGGGTGCGAGCACGTGGTAGCGCTCGGCGAGTTGCTCCAGGAACGGGGCGCCGGGGATCGCGCCGCCCACCGCATGCAGGAAGACGAGATCCTCACCGGTCCCGCCCTCGAAGTACTGGATCCGTGCCCCGTCTACGTCGAGGAACCGCTGTTCGAGAGTCGCCATGCGGCAGACCATACGCTGTACCGCGTGACTGTGCAAGACTACATTATGTATGTCTTCAGTATCTGGTTCGAAGTCCCCTGAGTCGCATTCTCAGCGCGGCCGATATTCGGCGAACCGAATCCCGAGTCGCTCTCGTTATCCGACCACCGGCGAGAAGTAGGCATCCGACTCAAAGGAATCATGGTGCGAAGACAAATCCTGACAAATGCTCTCAGAAATGCGCGAGGACGCCGCTCGTTGATTGCTCTGGTTGCCGCGGCAACAATCGCGGTGCCGTTGTCCGGCTGCTCCTCGTCGTCCCCCGCCTCGGACTCCGGCGCGAGCACGAAACCGGCGAAGCATCACGCACCGCAGGTCAGTGGCGTGATCACGGCCGAGAACGGCGACAGCTGGACCGTCAAGGGAGACAACGGGACCACCTACACGGTCGCCCTCGGCACCGGAACGATGTTCGGCAGCAAGAAGACCCCGGCGACCAGGCAGCAATTCCCGGTCGGCGATCACGTTCGAATCTCGGGACCCATCTCGGGGAGCACCGTGACCGCCACGGACATCAGGAATTCCTCAGCGAAAACCACGACACCCGCTTCTCAGTGAGAGGAAACTCAGCAATGAATTCACGTCGAGTATTCACCTACGTCGCCGCGAGCGCGGCCGCCGTGTGCACCGTCGGCGCGGTCAGCGCGACCGCCTGGGCCAGCACCCCGGTCCAGGACGTCCGCCACCCGGTCGTGCACTCGGTCACCGCGAAGCAGTGCCACGCCACGCACGGCAAGGTCATCAAGGTCGGTAAGGGCTTCACCTGCAAGGGCGGCAAGTCCGACCACAAGCCCGTCCGGGGATAAAGACCCGTGAGTGGCGAGTGGTCCTATAGGACCACTCGCCACTCACGGGGTCAGTTCTCGCCCGACGAGTCGTTCCCGCCGGAATCGGGCTTCGGCTTCTCCGCCGGAGGCTTCGGCTTCTCCTCCGGCGGCCGGGCCGTGTGGACCGGTCTCGGCTCCTTGGTCGGTTCGATGGTTCTGCTCGGCGCCGGTGGCTTCGGCGTCGGTTTCGGCGTGGGCTTGGGCGTCGGCTTCGGAGTCGGCTCCGGCGGCTTGACCGTGGGCTTCGTCGGCGGCACGGTCGGCTTGGTCGAGCTACTCGGCGGGACCGAGCTGCTGGGCGGCGTGGAGCTGCTCGGCGGCGTGGAGCTGCTGGGTGGGGTCGAGCTGCTGGGCGGGGTGGAGCTCGTCGGCGGGCGCGACCAGGTCGGGCGAGGGTGGTGCCAGTCGTCATCGTCGTCGTGATGATGACCGTCGTGCTCGTCGCCGTCGTCGTAGTAGTCGCTGTCGTCACCGTCGTCGGAGTCGACGACACCGCCGGTCCCGGGGCGGTAGCTGACCTCGCGGGCGGGCAGGCGCTTACCGGGCTCCAGCACCTCGGCGATGATCGGCGGCGGCGCGTTGCTCGGCGTCGGCGCCGTCACCGGCGCGAGCAGCGCCGGGGCGACCAGCGGCACCTGCCCGGACACCATGGACTGTGCCGCGACCGTCACCGCACCCAGCGCGCCGATGGTCAGCACCGCGGCGGTCGCCGCCGTCGTCGTACGTTGCAGCATCTCGGCGCGGTGCAGGACGGTGTCGACCGGCGGAAGCACCACGGAACTGGTCAGCGAGTCACCGAGCCACTGCAGCTCGGGACTGGGTGGGACCGACGCCAACGGCGCCTCGTCACCGGCCGATCTGTTGCGCTTGAAAGCCACGGTTCCTACCAATCTTGGGTCAGCGCCGCCGACCTCCCAGCCCCCGCTGTTGTCCTGTCCTCCGCTCTGTCGCTCAAGCTGTGTGTCGCGTTAACATTTCCTGTGCGCAACAGTCCGGGTGACACCGGTCGCAGCCGTATACGCAGCGTGCCCGTTCCGCTCGCGAACCGGCCACGGACGAGCGCGCGATGCCCGGTGATCACAGAATCACGAGCTGATCTCCGTCGGTGATGAGCGCTATCGACGAGCGGCCGGTCGGCATATCCGTGACCGCTCAGAGGTTATTTTGATATATGATATTCAGTGACTCCGGAGGGAAACTCCTGGTGAATAAGCGCGCCACGGTGAAGGTCCCACCGATACCGTAGGAGCATGGTGAGGCGTCGGGCCCGAGCACGTTTTACGCGGATCACGGTAATCGTGGTGGGCCTGCTGCTCGTGTTCGCGATGGTCATGAGCGTCGCGCCCACCCTCCCCTGACCCGGCTCGATCCGGCTCACGGCGACGATTCATCGTCGCCGGATTAATCGCGCGTAAGTACGGCCCGTACCTTAACGGCCGTCGACTTGCGGACGGCCCACAGATGTGGACCCTATTAACTGGACACTGTTCTCCGACGTGTTTACCGTCGGAGTCCACACTGCAGGATCGCCGTTCAGGATTGGCTTCCTTGCCGGCAATCGAGGCCGGGAATGCCACCGTCCCGCGCGTGCGAGCGCCAGAGACCGCTGATTCGAGGCCGATGGATCGTGACAGGTTCGGTACAGGTATGCGCGTTGCCTGGCTGCCAGAACGTGCCACAGAAGCGCCCCGGTCGACCGCCCCGTAAGTACTGCTGCGCGGCACACCGCAAGGCCGCGTTGCGTCCCTCGCCCACCCAGGGCAACACCAACGGATCAGCGGTCAGGACGGCGCGGCCGGTCGAGAAACCGGCACGTGAACATCGGGCCCAGGCACCTGCCCAGCGCATCGAAGGCCCGGCCGAGCCGAAGGTCCGCCGCCCTCGCCGGATCTCGCCGTACCGCAGGCTGGTCCCCGAGCCCGACGTCGGCTACCGGACGCGCCGTCGCCGGATTCGCCAGCTGCTGTCGATGTCCTACGTCGTGCAGTCGCAGCGCGTGGCCACGGCTCCCCCCATCTCGGCTCCCCTCGCAGCCCCGGCGGCCTCGCCCGAGGCGGCGCCTCGGCGGGTCGCCGCGCCCCGGAGTGGACCGCGCGCGTCGGAACAGCTGCGCGGCGTGGCGATCGAGGTCCAGGACTTCTCCCGTCGCACCGCGGGGGCGGTCGCTAGGGCTGTCCGTCGTGACGTGTTGGTCCTGGTCACGCTCTTGGTGCTGATGTGGACCGGGTCGCTGGCCCTTGTCCAGGGCGCCGCGTCGCGGTGGCGCGATCGTCCCCAGCGGGCCGAGCGCGCACCCCGGATGCCAGATAACCGTGCAAGCACGAAGACCGCGGAGCGACCCCGCCGGCCCACGCCGGCCCGCCCGAGCGTCCAGGCACGTCCGGTCGACCGCCCGAGCCCGCCGCCCCAGAAGGTCGAGGCACCCCAGCCTCGCGCGGCCCAGCCTCCGGCGACGCAATCTCCGGCAACAAAGCCTCCCTCGGCACAACCGTCGACGGCGAAGCCTCCGGCAACGCAACCGGCTGTGCCCCAAGCTCCCGCCCCGCGGCCTCGAACACCGCAACCCGCGCCGCCTCAGCCACCGGCGCCCGCGCCTCGCGCGGTCGAGGACGTCACCGGTCCGGTCGCGACTCCCCCGCTCATCACCACCTCAGGGGTGCCGACCGAGCGGGAACTGCGGGCGTGGCAGCGTCAGCAGGAACGTGAGGCGCAGCGCCGGGAGATGGACGAGGCCGCGAAGCTGCTGCGCGGCTCGGACAAGCCACCACCCCCGACGAAGCGCCAGGCGCGCAAGGCCCGCCGGCAGCTGATGCCGAAGGTCCGCCTGGTCGGGCTGAAGCGGGAGATGCTGCGTTCGGCGCTGCACAGCCTGTCGAACAACCGGCTGCGCTCCTGGCTGACCATGACCGGCATCATCATCGGCGTCGCCGCGGTCATCGTCCTGGTCGCGCTGGGCAACGGCATGAAAGCCCACTTCAACGAACAGTTCAGCCGCCTGGCCAACCAGATCACCATCACCCCCACCACCGGCACCGCCCCCGGCGGCGGCGTCGCCCACGACCTGACCGACCGCGACGTCACCGCGCTGCAGGACAAGAAACTCGCCCCCGACATCGCCTCGGTGTCCCCCTCGGTCGCCGGCACCGTGACACTGACCGTCGGGCAGAACACCGACCGCGCCAGCCTCGTCGGCGCCACCGACAACTACCTCGAGCTGACCGACCGCAAGATCGTCGCCGGCAGCTGGCTGTCCTCCGGGGCGCAGACCAGCAAGGACCGCGAAGCCGTCCTCGGCCCCCAGGCCGTCGCGCTGCTGTTCGGCCCGCGCACCAACCCCGACGAGGTCGTCGGATCAGTCGTGCGCGTCGACCGCTCCAGCTTCAAGATCACCGGCATCCTCGACTCCAACGGCCAGAACGACAACGTCGTCATCACCCCGTTCGAAGCCGCCCGCACCTACCTCGTCGGCTCCGCCACCGGCAAGGTCGACCAGATCACCCTCAAGTCCAGCGACGTCGCCACCATCGACCGCGCCGTCAACCAGGCCAGCCACATCCTCGACGACCGCCACAACATCAAAGCCGCCGCGAACCGCGACTACAACATCCTCACCTTCACCACACTGCTCAACAAGAGCATGCAGTTCATCAACTTCCTCACCCAGTTCATCGTCGCCGTCGCCGCCATCTCCCTGATCGTCGGCGGCATCGGCGTCGCCAACATCATGCTCGTCTCGGTCACCGAACGAACCCGCGAGATCGGCATCCGCAAAGCCGTCGGCGCCACCCGCCGCGCCGTCCTGCAGCAGTTCCTGTCCGAAGCGGTCATCCTGTCCGGCCTCGGCGGCACCATCGGCATCATCCTGGGCGTCGGCCTCACCCTCGGCGGCGGCCACTTCCTACCCAACGACCCCGAATCCGACTTCCCACACCCCATCCTGTCGCCCGGCGCCGTCATCGTCGCCTTCTGCGTGAGCCTCCTCATCGGCGTCATCGCCGGCGGCTACCCCGCCTACCGCGCCGGACGCCTACGCCCCATCGAAGCGCTGCGCTTCGAGTAGCTGGGGGCTCAGCCGAGCTGCTCGACCAGCGCGACGATGATCCCTCCGGGGCCTCGCACGTAGCAGAGCCGGCAGCTGTCCTGGTACCGCACGACCTCGCCGACCAGCTCCGTGCCGCGCGCTCTCAGGCCTTCGACCGTGGCGTCGATGTCGTCGACGGCGAACATGACGCTCCTCAGGCCCAGCGTGTGCGCGGGTGCGTCGTCCGGCCCGGCGCTGATCGCCGCCGGGGTGTGGAACCTGGTCAGCTCGATCTCACCGTGGCCGCCCGGGGTCCGCATCATCGCGACGTCGACCCGGATGCCGTCGAGCCCGCAGATCCGATCCACCCAGTCGCCCTCGATCGGCGCCCGGCCGGCGAGCTCCATGCCGAGATCGGTGAAGAACTCGACAGCGGCGTCGAGATCGGTGACGACGACGTTCACGTGCTCCAGGCGCTGGATCGCCATGGCGGTTCTCCCTCTCCGTTGCGGCGGCCACGATGACCGCTTCCGTCCGGGAGACGGAGCCGGCGGACCGTTCTCGACATCCCGTTTACGCCGAGCGGAAAACGGGAGCCGAAAGCGAGCCCTCGGGGGTAGAACAGGACCCATGCCGCGACTCGAGGTCATCGTTCCCACCGAGGACGGCTCGTGTGCCGCCTCGTTGCACACTCCCGCCGAGGACGGCGCCCGGCCGGGGGTGATCCTCTACGCCGACGCGGGCGGGGTCCGGGAGACCTTCGCGGCGATGGCGGACCGGATCGCCGGCCTCGGGTACACGGTGTTGTTGCCCGACGTCTACTACCGGACCCCTTACACCCCGTTCGACATCGAGACGGTGTTCACCGACCCGGCCGAGTCCGCGCGGCTGCACGCGCTGTACCTCAGCGTCACCGGGCCGATCATCGCCAGGGACGCGGGTGCCTTCCTGGATTTCCTCGCCGGTCGCGACGAGGTGTCCGGAACGGCCGTGGGCACGACCGGCTACTGCATGGGCGGGCGGGAGTCGCTCATCGCCGCGGGTCATCACCCGGACCGGATCGTCGCGGCCGCGGCGTTCCACGGCGGCAACCTCGCGGCCGACGACGACCCGGACAGTCCTCACCTGCTGGCCGACCGGATCGCGGCCACGGTGTACGTCGCATCGGCCGAGAACGACGAGCACTTCCCCGCCGAGCAGCACGAGCGGCTGGAGCGTTCCCTCACCGCGGCGGGAGTCGCCCACACCGTCGAGACCTACCCGGCCGCGCACGGCTTCGCGGTCCCGGACAACCCGACCTACGACCCGGCGGCCGCCGACCGACACTGGTCCGCGCTCGCCGCGCTGTTCGCCACAACCCTGCGCAACTGAACGACTCCCGCAGTCGACTAGCCATCGCACTGCGGAAAGTGGTATCCATCAGCACTGTCGACAACGATTGCCTCATCGAAACCTCGATTCGGCGCAAACCGTTGGACCGTCACGGATGGGATCCATGCCTGCTGAACGGCGAACCGTACGCACGTCGCACGCCGGCGACGTGCCGGTCGAGCTGACGTCGTTCGTCGGGCGCGCGGACCAGATCCGGGAGGCGTTCGGCCACCTGCGCGGGGCACGGCTGTTGACCCTGGCGGGCCCCGGCGGCGTCGGGAAGACCCGGCTGGCGCAGAGCCTCGTCGCCGCGACGCGCCGGGACGGTCGCGGGGCCCAGGTGCGCTGGGTTCGCCTGTCGACGATGAACGGCTCGGCGAGCGCGGCGACGTTCGAGCGGGAGGTCGCCGCCTGCGTCGGGGTCACGGACGTGTCCGAGCACGCGCTGTGGCAGGTCCTCGTCGAGCACCTGCGCGCCCAGGTGAGCGACGGCTATCTGCTGGTGCTGGACAACTGCGAGCACGTCGTGGAGCAGGCCGGCGCGTTCGTCAACGACCTGCTCGCCGAGGTCGACGACATCACGGTGCTGGCGACCAGCCGGGAGGCACTCGGCTGTGTGGGCGAGCAGCTGTACCTGGTGCCGCCGCTGACCTATCCCGGCGAGGTGATGGAGCTGCTCACCGAGCGCGCCGCCGCGGCCGGTCTCGCGCTCACCGAGCGGCATCGGGCCTCGGCCGAGCTGTTGTGCCGGCGGCTGGACGGCATCCCGCTGGCCATCGAGCTCGCCGCGGCCGGGTTGCGCACCCAGTCCCTCGACGAGATCGTCGAGGGACTCAAGGAAGGCGACGGGGATGCCCGGTTCCGCCTGTTGACCGGCGGTCCCCGGCACGGCGCGCGGCCGATGCACCACAGCCTGCGCGCCGCCGTGGACTGGAGCTACCAGCTGTGTTCTCCCGCCGAGCAGGCGTTGTGGGCGCGGGTGTCGGTGTTCTCCGACGGCTGGGACCTCGACGCCGCCCGTGCCGTCTGTGGGGACTCCGGAGACGTCGCGCCGGTGCTCGACGGGCTGGTCCGCAAGTCGATCGTCGTCGCGGACAACCGGGGCAGGCGCACGCGGTACCGGCTGCTGGAGACACTGCGCCAGTACGGGCACGGCCGGCTCGTCGAACGCGGCGAGGACGCCGAGCTGCGCGCGCGGCACCGTGACCACTACCTGGCGTTCGCCGAGCACGCGGCCCGGTCCTGGTACGGGCCGCGCGAGATGGAGCTGCTGGAACGGGCGAGCGCCGAACTGTCGAACCTGCGCGCGGCGCTGCGGTGGAGTCTGGTCACCCCGGGCGAGCAGACCGAGGCGCTGGCGATCGCGACGAGCCTGACCCGGCTTCGGGTGCACTACTTCCTGGGCATCCTGCGCGAGGGTCTCGAATGGTTGGAGAACGCTCTCGCCGGGACGACCGCGATTCCCGAGGCCGCCGAGCTGCGGCCGATGGCGATGTCGATCGCCGGGTGGAACGCGCTGTGCCTCGGCGCGAACCAGACCGCGACCGCGCTGCTCGCGCAGTGCCGGGCCGAGGTGACCCCGGCGAGCCGGCCCGCGCTGCTGTTGCTCGAAGGTCTCGACGCGCTGCTCACCCGGGGCGATCCGGCGTCGGTCGCGCTGCTGGTGGACGCCACTGAGGCGTTCGGCCGTGGTGGGGAGCAGCTGCGCGGCGAGCGGCACATGGCGTTGCTGTTCGCGGCGATGGCGACCGCGTTCTACGCCGGCGAGCCCGAAGCGCTCGCGCTCACCCAGCAGTGCCTCGACGAGGGCCGCGCGGTCGGCGCCGAGTGGGCGGTGTCCTGGGCGATGATGGTCCGAGGTGCGGCGTTGATGCGTCACGGGCGGGCATCGGAGGCGCTGCTCGTCGAGCGCGAGGCACTGCGCAGGCAGCGGGAGATGGACGACCGGTGGGGCCTGGTCTGGTGCACGCATGCCGTGGCCTGGGCGTTCGCCGAGGTCCTGCGGGCCCGCCGAGGAGCCGACCCGGAGCGTGACCGGTCCGACGCCGCCTACATCGCGCGTGTCCTCGGTGGTTCACGCAGCCTCCGGGAACGGATGCGGGTGTCGATCGTCGGGCTCACCCCGCTCGCCGCGCGGACCGAGGCCGCCGACGCTCTCGCCCTCGACACGCTCGGGCCCTCGGACCATGCGGCGGCGACCGAGCGGGGTGCCGCACTGCCCGACGAGAAGATCATCGCGCTGGCGCTGGCCACGGTCGAGGTCGCGACTGAGCCGGACCAGCTCTCCCGCTGGCACGAGCTGACCAGGACCGAGAAGGAGATCGCGGTCCTGGCCGCGCGGGGTCTCACCAACGAGCAGGTCGCCGGGCAGCGGCACTCCTCGGTGCGGACGGTGGAGAAGCACCTGGAGCACATCCGGCGCAAGCTCGCGGTCCAGTCCCGCCACGACATCGCCGGCCGCCTCCCGAACCCGTGAGTGATGTGGGCTGCCAGAGCAGCCCACATCACTCACGGGTCTCCACGGGGGTCGCGGCGGGGCGGGTCCACTGCGGGACGGGGCGGCTGGTCGGGCCCCAGGTGGGGTTGCCCTCGGAGTCGGTGCTCCAGTACCAGCAGATTCCCCCGCCGCGTGAGCCGGTCGGCGCGTCGGTCTCGGGCGCGTCGGGCCAGCCCTCGGGGTTGTCCTCCCACGCCTCGCGGCGGCCGTAGGGGGTCATGTCGAGCAGCCCGAGCGACCCGTTGACCGGCTCGTTGCCCCGGGCCGTCGTGCTGTAGGTGAGGAACACGCGGTCGCCGTCGCGCAGGAAGCAGGTGACCGAACCCATGTCCTCGCTGATCGGCCCGTCGACGTCGCGCACCGAGTACCAGGGCTGGGTGTAGCCCATGAACTCGACGTAGGAGGCGACCTCGTCCCACGGGCCCTCGGTGAGGATGGCAAACGAGACGCCTCGCGCGTTGAGGTAGACGGCGTCCTTCATGTGCCAGGCCGTGGTGGTGCAGCCCGCGCACTGTCCGTGGTGTCCCGCGCCGTCGTGCCACATGTGTTTGTAGACCACGAGCTCGTCGCGGCCGTCGAACAGAGCCAGGAACGGGACCGGGCCGTCCGGGCCGGTGACCTCGACCGTTCCGTCGAGCTCCACCATCGGCAGCCGGCGGCGGGCCGCAGCGATCGCATCGCCCTCGCGGGTGTGGGCCTTCTCCCGGACCAGCAGCTCGTCCCGGGCGGCCTGCCACCGCGCTCGGTCGACGATGGGTGGGCGGCCCGGCTGTGCGGTGGTCGTCATGGTGTCCTCCGGGGAGTCTCGCGTCGACTGCGGTCACCAGAACAGACCTGGGGCCGGGCCGAAACTCATCGCGTCACGGGTGATGCGGCGCTGATCGCGCGGTCGAGCCATTCGGTCAGCAGCTGCCGTTCGGCGTCGCTGAGCATGTCGAGCGCCGGTGTGACGGCACGCAGTGCCACGGCTGACGCCAGTGGTCCGTCCTCGGCGAACGGTGCGGTGTCGGTGAGGATGCGACGCAGGACGGCGTCGAACAGGTCGTCGGCGAGGCCGGGGTCGCGGTCCGAGGGCGGTGTCGACAGGAGCGTGAGCACCGCCCCGGTGCCAGCCGCGTGGATCAGCTCGACCGCACGCTCTTCGCCGACCCGCAGCCGCCCGGCCAGCGCGACCCGGTGGACCCGCGACCGCAGCACGTCCATACCCGTCCGCGCCGCAGGCGAGCGCCGCGCACGCTCGGGGTCACTGAGCAGGACGAACAGCGTCGGGTTGGCCGTGCCGAACTCGATCTGCGCTCGCCATCCGGCGCGCAGGTCCTCGACCGGGTCGACGTCGTCCGCCGACGCGGCCCGCACGATCTCGGCCTTGGCGGACACGTAGGTGGCCATCACGTGTTCGGCCACGGCGTCCAGCAGACCGTCCTTGTCGCCGAACAGCCGGTAGATCGTCGGGGCCTGTACGCCGGCCCCTTCCGCGACCGCGCGGGTCGTCACCGCCGTCGGCCCCTGTTCGCGGAGCAGTCGCTCAGCGGCGTCGACGATCTTCGACCGCGTATCGCTCCTGCTGCTGGTCATCTCGGTCACGTTTCCCATGATAACGCTCCACTGTTAACGTATGTTTTCAACGATAACGCTTTACTGATTCCATCGCTAACAGGAGCTGTTCATGATCACTGTCACCGGAGCGACCGGCGCACTCAACGGCGCCACCGTCGACCACCTGCTTGACCTCGTAGCGCCCGAAGAAATCACCGTGGTGGTCCGCGACCCGGCCAGGGCCCAGCGGTTCGCGGATCGAGGCGTGGCCGTGCGAGGCGGCGACTACGCCGACCCGGACTCACTGCCGGGCGCGTTCGACGGCGCCGACCAGCTACTTCTGGTGTCCTCCAACGATCCGGGGGCCGACGCGGTCGATCTGCATCGCGGCGCGATCAGCGCGGCCGTCACCGCCGGGGTCGGCCGCATCCTCTACACGAGCCACCAGGGCGCGGCCCTCGACAGCCCGTTCGCCCCCGCGCGCGTCCATGCCGCGACCGAGCAGCTGCTCGCCGGTTCCGGCGTCGCGTGGACCTCACTGCGCAACGGCTTCTACGCGCACAGCCTCGACCCGTTGATGGGCCCGTGGCGCGAGAGCGGTGTCGTGACCGTGCCCGCCGACGGGCCGGTGTCCTGGACCGCGCGCGAGGACGCGGCCAGGGTCGCCGCGATCATCCTCGCCTCGGACGGCGCCTACGACGGCCCCACGACGATCACCGCGGCCGGCGCGCCGACGTTCCAGGACCTTGCCGCGATGGCATCCGAACTGACCGGCGCCGCGATCGGGTTCGCGGTGATCGACCAGGACGACTGGCTCGCCGCGCAGGCCGCCGCCGGACACGACGAGTTCAGCGCGCGCTTCACGCTGGGTATCTACCAGGCCGCCAGGGACGGCTTCTTCGCCGGAGTCGACCCCCTGCTCGGCACCCTCCTGGGCCACGAACCACACACCGCGCGAGACGCGCTCGGCGCGTGAGGGCACCTCGCAGAGGCTCGCTCGGCTGATGCTGACGCAAATTGTCAGGTATGGCTGGCAGTCTGTGGTCGTGACCGACGCACAGCGCACGCTCAACGCCGAGTTCTCCATCGACAGCTGGGACGAGGTGCCCTATGACGAGCCGGACGAGGGGCCGAAGCTCACCAGGGTCGTGATCCGCAAGACCTACCGGGGCGAGCTGGAGGGCACTGGGACCGTCGAGGTGCTCACCGCGCAGGGCCGTAAGGGTGGCGGTTACGTCGCGTCGGAGCGCATCCGGGGCACTCTCGACGGCAAGCGCGGCACGTTCGTGATCCAGCACGGCGGCCTCGCCGACGGCGACGAGCAGAGCGTCTTCGGCACCGTGGTCCCGCACTCGGGAACGGGCGAGCTCAGCGGACTGTCCGGCCACGCGACCGAGGCCAGCCAGGGCGTGCTGACCCTCGTCTACTCCTTCGAGTCCTGACCGCGGATCGGCCGGTCACGGTCGGGACGGCGGTGCCGTCCGACCTGGCGGGCGCGCACCGGGTCTGGCTGCGAGCCAACACCGCCAGGGGCAAGATCCCGGACGAGCGGCGGATCGCGCGCGTGGCCGCGAAGCTGGCCGACCCCGCCGCGCTGGTCGTCGTGGCGCGGACATCCGAGGCCGTGGTCGGGATGGTCCTGGCCGAACCGGGCCGCGACCGGGACGGCGCCGGGGACCCGCTGCCCGAGCTGTGTCACGTGTCGATGGTGTTCGTCGACCCGGCCCAATGGAGTCGAGGCATCGGTCGACTACTGCTGGCCGAGACCGCCCGGTCAGCGAGGGATCGCGGCTACCGGCTCCTCCAGCTCTGGACCGGCCGAGGCAACCTGGCGGCCCGTCGGCTGTACGAGATCGCGGGCTTCACCCCGACCGGCCGCGAGACCGCACTGCCCACCGGCGAACAAATCCTCCAGCTCATGATCACCACCGCGTGAGGGCTCTTTTTCGGCGGCCGATCAGCCCTGAGGCGGTGGTGATCATGCGAGCGCGGGCTCGTTCAGCCGCGGTCGCTCGCCCGTAGTGCGGGGAGGAGGCCGGGGAAGGCCTGCTCGAACTCGTCGCCGCGCAGTTCGTTCATCCGGGACGTGCCGATGTAGTACTGGCGGATCAGGCCGGCCTCGCGCAGCACGTGGAAGTGGTGGGTCGCGGTGGACTTGCTCACCGGCAGGTCGATCGTGCCGCAGCTGAGTGCCTGACCGGCGGCGTGCAGCTCGCGGACGATCAGCCGCCGCACCGGGTCGACCAGCGCGTCGAGCACCTGCTGCAGGTCGATCGCCGCGGGATCCGGGTGAGCCGGAACGCGCCCGTCCTGTCGTGTCGTCACCATCGCGTCCTCCCCGACCAATTGTACGACAGGCATCGAAATACGATGGACGTCGAAGTACGATGAGAGTCAAAGTTCGAGCGGACAGAACGGATGCGTCATGACGAGAGCGGTGCGGTTCCACGAGCTGGGCGGACCGGAGGTCCTGCGGATCGAGGAGGTGCAGGTCGGCGAGCCCGGGCCCGGCGAGCTGCGGATCCGGGTCACCGCGATCGGCCTCAACCGCGCCGAGTCGTTGTTCCGGAGCGGCCAGTACATCGAGGCGGTCCGGCGGTTCCCCGCCGGCCTGGGTGCCGAGGCCGACGGTGTCGTCGAGGCCGTCGGCGCGGGTGTCACGGGGTTCGCGGTCGGTGAGCCGATCAGCGTCGTGCCCGCGTTCTCGATGAACGACTACGCCGTCTACGCCGAACGCACGATCGTGCCGGCCGCCGCGGTGCTGCACCGGCCCGAGTTCCTCGACGACGTCGCCGGCGCGGCGGTCTGGATGCCGTACCTGACGGCGTACGGGGCGTTGATCGAGGTGGGCGGCATGGGTGCGGGCGACACGGTCGTGCTGACCGCGGCCTCCAGCAGCGTGGGCCTGGCCGCGATCCAGATCGCGCACCGGGTCGGCGCGGTGCCGATCGCCACGACTCGTAGCCGAGACAAGGCGGAGCGGCTGCGCAAGGCGGGGGCGGCGGAGGTGATCGTCACCGACGAGGAGGACGTCAGCGAACGAATCCTCGAACTGACCGGTGGTCGCGGCGCCGAGTTCGTGTTCGACGCCGTCGCCGGCCCCGGGGTGGTCGGGCTGGCCTCGGCGCTCGCCCCCGGCGGGGACCTGTTCGTCTACGGCCAGCTCAGCGGGGCCGACACGCCGTTCCCGCCGATGGGCACGATGTCCTCACGCGCGATGCGCGCCTACGTCCTGTACGAGACGAGCACCGACCCGGAGCGGCTGCGCAAGGGCGAGACGTTTGTCGTCTCCGGCCTGCGCAGCGGCGCGTTCACCCCGACCGTGGACACCGTCTTCGCCTTCGACGACCTGGTCGACGCGCACCGGCACCTGGAGTCGGGCACCCAGTTCGGCAAGCTCGTCGCCACCGTCTGACCGGCGCACGTCCTCAGCTCGCACAGAGCGAGTGCACGCCGCACAGAGGCCCCAGCCTCTGTGCGGCGTGGAGAAGCTCTGTGCGAGCGCCCGGGGGGTCAGCGCCAGGGGGACGGTTGGTGGGTGAAGGCGGGGGTGGGGTGGGTGGGTGGGGGGAGCGGGTAGGGCAGGGCGGTGTGGTCGGAGACCGTGATCCCGGCCGTGCGGTAGGAGTGGTCTACCGCGCGGGCCAGCTCCGTGGCGACCCGGTCGATCCAGCGCGCGTCGTCGTCCGACTCGACCATCAGCCCCCTGGCGATCCGCAGCAGCAGGTTGTAGCGGTTGAACTCGACGAAGCTGCGTCCACTCAGCTCGTGGCCCGCGTGCCATCCGTTGAAGACCGCGGCGTAGCGGGAGTGCCCGGCGCGCAGGACCATGCCGCTGACCGGTGACACGGCGGGCCAGCGCAACCCCAGCCGGGCGAACCAGTCGTACTCCGGGTGCGTGATCGGGACCTCGAGGATCAGCTCCCGGGGCACCTCGTACAGCCTCGGCCGCCCGCGCGGGGGTTCGATGACCAGCGGAAGTGGCACGAACCGGCCCGGTCCGCCGCGCGGGCGCCAGCCGAGGGCCTCGATCGCGCCGGTCAGCTCGAGGTTGAGCGGGTCACCGAGCAGGTCGCCGTCGCGCCCCTCCCAGCAGCCGTACCGGACCAGGTGTGAGTTCCAGATTCGATGGGTGCGGTCGGTGCGCGGCGCGAACACCGTGATCAGCGGCCGGACCTTGCCGTCGTTCGTGGCCTGCGCCAGGTGTTCCAGGCAGGCGGCGAACACGTCGTCGGTATCGGCGCAGCCGCGACGGTCGTGCACGGTGAGCGGCCATTGCATCGGCCAGCCCGCGAGCCGCGCATGGTGGTGCCAGGCGACGGCTGCCGCCGAGGAGAGCGCTTCTTCGGTGTGCCCGTCCACGCTCGACGGGCTCAAGCGGTCGACCGCAGCGACGAGGCCGGGCGGGCTCTGGCCAGTCGTTGGCCCGCTTCGGCGAACACCGCGCGGAACCAGCTGTGTTCGGGATCGTCGGTGTGCGTCGGGTGCCACCACAGCGCGTTGTTGATCGGCGCGGGCGCGCCGGGCAAGGGCAGCACCCGCAGCTCGGTGTCACTTCTCCAGCGGGCCGCGAGCCCGGCCGGGAGCAGCGCGAGACGGTCGGTCCCGACGATGTAGAACGGCATCGCCAGGAAACTGTCGACCAGCACCTGAATCCGGGGGTCGAGCAGGTGCCTCGGCGGGGGCGGCGGCAACAACGTGTCGTTGTCGAACAGGACCCAGGGAAACTCGGCGAGATTCTCCGAGGTCAGTACCGAACCGATCCGGGTGTTTCCGCTCCACACCAGGGCCACCCAGCTATCGGTCCACAATTCCAGGTGCGGGCGGCCCGGGAAAACTCCGTGGGGCGCGACAACCGCGTCGTGACGCCGGAGAATGCCCTCGCCCCAGGTGTCCGTTTCGCCGCTGTCCGGCTGGCGATTCTCCGGTTGGCTGAACCGGACACTGGCACCCGGCGCGCGTTCCGCGAGAATTGTGCTGACCAGCGGTCCGAGCATCGCCGTCGTGTTGTCCGAGCACAGCACGTGGAACCGGCGCCGTGTCGTGGCCTGGTCGAACGCCGGGGTCGAGGTGAACACACGCTCGAAACCGGCCAGCGCCTCGGCGGCCGGCTCGCGCAGCCGCAACGCCAGGGGCGTCAGCTCGTAACTGTTGCCGACCCTGGTCAGCAGCTCGTCACCGAAATGCCTGCGCAACCTGCGCAGCGCCATGCTGAGCGCCGGTTGCCCCAGGCCCATGCGCGCGGCCGCCCTGGTCACGCTCCGTTCGCGCAGCAGCGCATCCAGCGAGACGAGCAGATTCAGGTCGAGGTTGACTACGTTCATCACGCCTGTCAGGACGAAGTTGTTTTCGGACGACCGCAACAGAATCTCGGAAAACGGCCCGGTTCTGCCACCGAACAAGTACGTAGACGGCTACGTATCTTTTGAACTACGTAGCGCTCATTCCCGGATCCAGGCTGCTATATCCGATCTCGATTCGGCGTTCAGCTTCCGGCGAATGTTTTCGATGTGTTTTTCGACCGTCCGTATCGAGGACACGCGACGGCGGGCTATGTCGTGGTTCGTGAGTCCCTGACCGGCCAGGACGGCGATCTGCTTCTCGGTCTGGGTCAGCTGTCCCCAGCGTGACCGGTGCGGGGGCTGGGACGGGGCGACCGTCCCGTCGGTCAGGGCGAGCGTGAAGATCTCCTCGTCGCTCAGCGCGGCGCCCGCGCCGAACTCGGCGTCGTACACCCGGGCCCCGAGCAGCCCTCTGACCAGCCGCTCCGCGTTGTCGTTGGCCGTGGCGAACGCGGGCAGCCCGCTGATCGTGACCCTGGTCCGTTCCCGCAGGCTCGTCGCGGCGCCCAGCAGCCGCGCGACGTACTCGACCCGCTCACCGCCGCGCACGCGGAGCGTCTCGGCGAACGCCCAGGCCAGAGCATGTGTCGACCAGATCAGCCCCCAGCGGTCGCCCATGTCGCGCTGGCGGCGCATCGCCTCGCGCTCCAGAGTGATCGCGCGGCGCGGGTTGTCGTCGTGCCAGGCCAGTGCGAGACCACGCACCCACATCGACTTGGAGATCGCCCAGCCCGAGCCGCTCGTCGCGGCCTCGTCGAGGCATTGCTGGGTGATCGTGAGGGCGGCGTGTCGTTCGCCGAAGTAGACGGTGGCCATCGAGGTCAGCAGCAGGACGGTGAACCGGTCGCCGTGGAACCGTTTGCCCGCGTCGTCGAACTCGCCCAGCGCCCGCATCAGAACCGGCACCGACTCCGGCTCGCCGCACGCCAGGAACGCGAACACCCCTTCGAAGAACGCCAGCTGCGGCGAGGTCGCGCCGCGTGCCTCGGCTCTGCCGTAGTCGAGCAGGTTCTTGGCCCGGCCGGCGTCGCCGAGACACAGCGCGGTCCATCCGGCGAGCGCGATCGCGGCGATCCGCAGGTCGGCGAGGTCGGCGGGAGCGGCCGGGTCACCGACGACGGCTCGGTCGAGCGCGGACTCCAGCCAGTCGAGCGTCTCCCCCAGGTTGAGCACGAAGAACTGGGCATGCAGCCGTCCGACGAGCACCGCCATCCGCAGCCCGGCGGGCTCCTCGCCGGGGGTGTGCAGGCACCAGTCGAGCGCAACCCGCAGGTTCGGCAGCTCGGTGCGCGTCCAGTTCATCCAGTCCTGCTCGCGTGGGCTGTACCAGTCCTCGGCGGCGGCCGCGGCGACCGCGAGGTAGTGGTCGCGGTGCCGTCGACGCAGCTCCGTCTCACCGAGCGTCGAGGACTGCAGCTGACCGAAGTGCCGGATGGTCTCGAGCAGCTGGTACCTGGCCCGGGAGCCGCTGGTGTCGACGGTGACGATCGACTTGTCGACCAGGCGTCTGAGCAGGTCGAGCACCATGTCGGAGGAGATTCCGGCACCCGAGCAGACGGTTTCGGCCGCGGTGAGGTCCCAGCCGTCCTCGAACACCGCCAGCCGCGCCCACATGGTCTGTTCCTCGGTGTCACACAGCTGGTAGCTCCAGTCCAGCGCCGCGCGCAGACTGTGGTGCATCGGGTTGGCGCCGTGCCGGGGGCCGCCGGTCAACAGCCGGAACCGCGCCTCGTGCCCGGTACCGAGCGCGTCGGCGATCTCCTCCAGCGATTGGCTGCGCAGTCCGGCGGCTGCGAGTTCGATCGCCAGCGGAATCCCGTCGAGCCGTTGGCACAACCGCACGGCCTCGGCCCGATTGTGCGCGCCGATCACGAATCCGACCGAGGCCGCCCGTTGTTCCAGCAGTTCCAGCGAATCACTGCGCGGCCCGTTCGAATACCGGTCGGATTCGGGGCCGGACAACGGTGGAACCAGAAACAGCCGTTCTCCCTGGACCCCCAGCGCCTCCCGGCTGGTGGTCAGAATGCGGATTCCGGCGACCGCGTCCAGCAGATCGTGCACCAGCGCACCGGCCTGCTCGACCAGGTGCTCGCAGTTGTCGAACACCAGTACGTATCCGGCCACCCTGGCGACCTGGTCGCGCAGGTGTTCGACCAGCACCTCCCAGAGGACCTGGTCAGTGACGTCCTTCACGCCGACGGCCCTGGCCAGCTCACGTTCCAGTGTCGCGTGGTCGGCCGTGGCCGGCAGCGCCGCCAGCCGCACCCAGCGCACCACCGCGTGCGGTTCGGTTTTTCGCACCGCCGCGATCACGCGTATAACCAGCCGGGTTTTCCCGACCCCGCCGGGGCCGACCACGGTCACCAGATTCGCCTCGGTGAATAGGTCGTGCGCTGCCCGAATCTCCTTCGTCCGCCCGACGAACGAGGTCAGTTCGACGGGCACGTCGCCAATCTGCTCCCGACCACGCGCACTCACCGCGCCACCGTAAACCAGCCCCAACGGGGCGCGGTACATTTTTTGTTTACATCCCTTTACGTGGAACACGAACGATCCTCAGCGGAATTCCCCGAGCATTTTCCTCGGGAAATCGATCCCAAAGGCACCTGCCGCACGACCCAGACGTCGCGGCGGCGCTTACCGAGCTCCGCAAGCCACGTGGTCTCGGGCTCGGCGAAGCGATCAACGAAATGATCCGCTCAGGGCTCGCGGTCCCGGCCCAGCGCACCCGGTTCGTGCAGGAGACCGCGGCGTTGAGCATCCAGCTCGACGTCAGCAATGTCGCGGAGACGCTCGAGCTGCTCGACGCGAACCTCCTCATCTACGCAGTCGACGAGACGAGCCCGTTCCATCGGTCCGCCAAGGGCTGGTTGACCGAGACACTCGAATCCGGTCGGCGAGTCGGTATTCCGGTGCAGTCGCTGACCGCCTTCGCGCGGATCGTCACACATCCGAAGGTCTCGTCCACACCGGCCGATCCGATGGTCGCGGCGCGAGTGATCCGCGGCTGGCTGGACGTACCGACGGTGTGCACTCCTGGAGCGCTACCGGCCGACCGGAAATCTGGTGAGCGACGCCAGCCTGGCCGCGCTGGCACTGGAGCATGGGTTGACCCTGTGCTCCTCCGACACCGATTTCGCCCGCTTCACCGAACTGACCTGGCACAACCCGCTCGCCTGAGCACACGAGGTCACCGGGAGAACGCGGCGGCGGCGGTGAGCAGGCGGTCCTCGGCGAAGTGCGGCGCGACCAGCTGGATGCTGTCCGGCCGATCGGTGGGAGTGATCGACAGGCTGATCGCGGGGTGGCCGGTGTGGTCGAACAGCGAGGTCAGCCGGACCATCGCGGGAGTGACGATCTGATCGGTGCCGTCGACGGTGACGGTCTGCTGGCCGGCCTTCGGGGTGTCGATCAGCAGCGTCGGCAGCGCGAGCAGGTCGACGGTGTCGAACAGCCGGTCCACCTCGGCACGAATCCGGCCCCGGGTGCGCAGCGCGGCGCGGTAGCCGGCACCGGTGACCTGTGCGCCGGCGGCGAGGACCGTGCGCATCGCGATGCCGTAGCGGCCCTCGGCGGCACCGAACCGATCGTGGTGGTAGGCCGCCATCTCGGCGCCGAGGATCGCCATGTGCATCGCCGCGACCTCGTCCAGGTCGGGCAGCGTCACCTCGACGGCCTCGGCTCCCGTCGAGGTGATGTGCGCGATCGCCGCGTCGAACCGTCTGGCGACCTCGGCGCTGTGGATCGTCAGGCCGCGTGGAACACCGACTCGTCGGACCGTATCGCCGGGCCGGTCGGCCGACGCGATCCCGGGTAGCAGTGCGGCGAGGAAGGCGGCGCTGTCGGTCGCGGTCCTGGTCAGCGTGCCGACGTGGTCCAGCGTGCTCGCCAACGGCAGCACTCCGTCCAGGGGCAGCAGACCGTGGGTGGGTTTCAGGCCGGCGGCCCCGCAGCAATGCGCCGGGATGCGGACACTGCCGCCGGTGTCGGTCGCGACGTCCGCGAACGACAGCCCCGCCCGGACCGCCGAGGCGGACCCGCAGCTGGAGCCGCCCGCGGTCAGGCTCGGGTCCAGTGGGTTGACGGCGGGACCCGATGTGGTGAGGGCGAACTCGTCGAGCGCGGTCTTGCCGACGATGACGGCGCCGGTCCGGCGCAGTGCGCGCACGACGGTCGCGTCCCGGTCCTCGACGTTGCCGCGCAGTACCTGCGAACCGGCTTCGAGCGGCAGTCCGGCGACGGCGATGATGTCCTTGACCGACACCGGGATGCCGTCCAGCGGACCTCTCGGCTCGCCGCGCGCCAGCCGTCGCGCGGAGTCCCTCGCCGAGGCCAGGGCCGACTCCTCGGCGACATGGGTGAAGGCCCGCAGCTCCGGGTTGAACCGTTGGATGCGGTCCAACGTCATGCCGGTGAGCTCGACCGGCGACAGCTCACCCGTGTCGAGCAGCCGCCGGGCCTCACCGATGGAGGACAGCAACAGCGTGTCTTCGGACATGGAACCCGTCTCTCAGTGCAGGGTCGACAAGGCGAGTCCGACCAGTTGGATGGTTTTCAGAACGCCGAGACCGACCGCGGTGATGACGAACATCGAGGCGACGAACCCGATGAACGGGTGGAAGCCGTACGGCATGCGCCGGCCGATCCACCAGCCGAGCGCGGGCCCCAGCAGCGCTCCGACCAGCACCGCGACGGTGATCGTCGGCCAGCCTCCGCCGAAGGTGAGCACGGCGGTCGGCGCGAGCGAGACCAGCGAGACGAACGTCGGGTAGAAGCCGTGCTCGCTCCAGCGGCCGGAGTACCACCAGACCGCGACGATCGCGGTCAGCAGCTGCGTGGTCAGGATCTGAGGCAGCAGCCCGGAGCCGTAGGACGCGGCGCGCGGGTCGGCCAGCCAGCCGACCAGCAGCCCGGCGAACAGCCCGAGCGCGGCCCATTCGCTGCCGTAGAACTGGGCCTCGGTGAAGTCGGCGAGCGCGCGGCGCGGCAGCCACCACGGCGACGGGTGCCTGCCGTCGTCCAGGTGTCCGGCGCCCAGGTCGACCGGTTCCGGCATCCAGGGCAGCCGCCGGCACACCGCGAAGGCGAGCAGCCCGGCGACGACCATCGACCCGACGTTGCCGAACACCACCGGCGCGCCCAGCGGCCGGCACATCAGATCCACCGCGACCATCGCCAGCGGCGCGCTCAGCACACCGCCGAGCACCCCGGCGGTGAGCGAGACCCGCCAGCCGCTGCCGTACATCATCACGACCGCCGGGCACACCGACACGATCGGCGCGAACGTCGGTTGCCAGCCGCCGAACCGCGTCCAGCCCCACACCGCGTGCGCGAGCCCCAGCCCGACCGCCACGGCGAGGAACAGCCACGGCAGCCTGCCGTGACAGATGTGGAACCCGCGCAACCGGACCCGGCCCCAATGAGCCAGCCAGGCCGCGACGATCAGCCCGACACCCGCCGGGACGACCGCGTAGAACTGCGCCTCGGTGACGTCACCGAGCACCCAGGTCAGCCGGCCGGACGGCTCCACCCAGCCCGGCACCGGCCCGGACCGCGTGATCCTCTCCTGGACCACGCCCATCGCCCAGCCGATCCCGACCGCGACGAGCGCGCACCCCACGGCCATCGGCAGCAGAGCCAGCCGATGCCCGCGCCGCCTCCGAGCCCGAGCCAAGACATCGATCTCGATCGATTCCACAACCCTCACCAGCTCCACGTCGAGCGAAAGGCTCGTGAGTGCTGAGTCTGGCTATAGCCACACCCAACACTCACGAGGTAGTCAGGCGTGCCAGACCTGGTCGGCACCCACCCAGGTGGACAGGACGCCTCCGCCGGCGATCGACGAGGGGTCGCCGGCGAGGATGTCCGTGTCGAGCGCGACGAAGTCGGCCAGCTGACCGGGACGCAACCGCCCCTTGCGACCGTCCTCACCGCACGCGTGGGCCGAGCCCACGGTGTACATCTGGAGTGCTTCGGCGACGCTGACCCGCTGCTCAGGGCCGATCGTGCGACCGTCGGGCAGTGCCCTGGTGGTCATCGACTGGATCGCGAACAGCGGCTCGACCGGCGTCGTCGGATAGTCCGAGGAGCCCCCGACGGTGATGCCCGCGTCGAGGAACGCGCGGTGCGACACGATGTGCGCGGCCCGCTGTTCACCGTAGATTCGCACCAGCTGCTCACCGTGCTGCCGGATCGCCCCGCCGAACGGAACCGGCGTCACCCCGGCACGATGAATGCGCTTCAGCAACGTCTCGTCGACCATGCTGCAGTGCTCGATCCGGTGGTTGACCCCGGCGCCCGGCGCCGCCGCCTGCGCCGCCTCGATCGCGTCCAGCACCTCGCTGACCGCCCGGTCGCCGTTGGCGTGCACCGCGACCCGCCCGCCCTCGGCGTGGATCTCGGCGACCAGCCCGGCGAAGTCCCGCCGGTCGACCAGCTGGATGCCGTTCTCGCCGTCGGTCGAGCTGTCGTACGGGTGCCGGCACAGGCAGGTGCCGCTGAACAGCGCCCCGTCGTACATGAGTTTCGTCCCGACCATCCGCAGCCGGTCGTCGCCGAACCCGGCACCGATGCCCAAGTCGCGGGCGGTGTCGAAGTAGGTGCTCCAGAGCAGCATCCCGACCCTCGGCGTGAGCCGACCCGCGTCGCGCGCGGCCTGGTAGGTCCGCCAGATCCGGGGCGTGACGATCGCGTCGCAGTAGGAGGTGATGCCGGTGGAGTGCAGGTACCGGTTCTCCTCGACCAGCGCGTCGACCAGCGCGTCGATGCTCAGATCGGGCACCCACGGTTGCTGTCCGCTGCCTGCCCAGTACGGCTCGAGGAAGGCCTGCTCGTACAACCAGCCGTCGAGCCGTCCCGCGCCGTCGCGCCCGATGTCGCCGCCGACCGGCGCGGTCGAGTCGTCGGTCAGGCCGGACAGTTCCAGAGCTCTGCTGTTCGCCACGACGCAGTGCCAGTTGAACAGGACCACCGCGATCGGGTGCTCGGTCGAGATGTCGTCGAGCACGGCGCGGTCCAGGCGGCCGCCGGTGCCGCTGAGCGTCGGGTGGTATCCGGAGGCGAACACCCAGTCACCGGCCGGGGTGGCCGACACCCGGTCGGTGAGGATCCGTCGCACCGAGGCCAGGTCCGGCGCGGCGCGGTGCGAGACGTCGACCCGCAGCCGCGATTCCGAGGTCACCGAGGGGTGGCAGTGCGAGTCGTTGAAGCCGGGGACGACGAGCGCCCCGTCGAGGTCGATCACCTCGGCGTCGGCGAACGCCGAGCGCAGGTCGGCGGGGTCGCCGGTGGCCACGATCCGGTCGCCGAGCGTGGCGAACGCGGGCAGGTCCGGATCGCCCGGACTGGCGATGCGGGCGGCACGGAAGATTCGGGGTCGCATGACGGCTCCTCGCTCAGTCGCTACTGGGAAAGGCCATGGCGAGCCCGGCGCCGATGGAGTCCGGCCAGCGTGAGGTGATGACCTTGGTGCGGGTGAAGAAGTGGATGCCCTCCGGCCCGTAGGCGTGGGTGTCGCCGAACAGCGAGTCCTTCCAGCCGCCGAAGGAGTACTGAGCGACCGGGACGGGCACCGGCACGTTGACCCCGACCATGCCGACCTCGACCTCGTTGCCGTAGCGACGCGCGGCGCCACCGTCGCGGGTGAAGATCGCCGTGCCGTTGCCGTAGGGGTTGCGGTTGACCAGCTCGACCGCCGCGGCGAAGTCGGGAACCCGCACGATCGCCAGCACCGGGCCGAAGATCTCGTCGGTGTAGATCGACATGTCGGTGCCGACCTGGTCGAACAGCGTCGGGCCGAGCCAGAAGCCGCCGACCGGCCCGTTGACCGCGTGCTCCCGCCCGTCGACGACGAGCTTCGCGCCCGCCTCAACACCGGCCTCCAGGTAAGCGGCGACCCGGTCCCGATGTGCGGCGGTGACCAGCGGGCCAAGGTCCGACGCGGTATCGCGGCCGTCGCCCATGACCAGTCCCGCCATCCGCTCGACGATCTTCGCCACCAGGTCGTCGCCGACCGGGTCGACCGCGACGACGACCGACACCGCCATGCACCGCTCCCCCGCCGACCCGAACCCGCCGGACACGGCGGCGTCGGCGGCCAGGTCGAGGTCGGCGTCGGGCAGCACGACCATGTGGTTCTTCGCCCCGCCGAGCGCCTGGACCCGCTTGCCGTGCCGGGTGGCCGTCTCGTAGACGTAGCGCGCGATCGGGGTGGAGCCGACGAACGAGATCGCCGCGACGCCCGGGTGTTCGAGCAACACGTCCACCGCGACCTTGTCGCCGTGCACGACGTTCAGCACCCCGTCCGGAAGGCCCGCCTCCCGCCACAGCGCGGCGAGCCAGTTCGACGCCGTCGGGTCCTTCTCGCTGGGCTTCAGGACCACCGCGTTCCCACAGGCGATCGCGTTGGCGACGAACCACATCGGCACCATGACCGGGAAGTTGAACGGCGAGATGACACCGACCACGCCGAGCGGCTGGCGGATCGAGTGCACGTCCACCCCGGTCGAGGCGTTCTCGGTGAAACCGCCCTGCAGCAGCCCAGCGGCGCCGCACGCGTAGTCGACGTTCTCCAGCGCACGGGCGATCTCGCCGGCGGCGTCGTCGGCGACCTTGCCGTGCTCGGCGACCACGATGTCGACCAACTCGCCCGCGCGGGTGGCGAGCAGGTGCCGGAACGCGAACAGCACGGTCGCCCGTCTGGCCAGCGAGGTGCTGGCCCACCGGGTCGCCGCGGTCGCGGCGGAGGCGACGGCCCGGTCGACGTCAGCGGGCTCTGCGAAGGCGACCCGACCGGTACGCGCGCCGGTCGCCGGGTCGGTGAGCACACCGGCCCTCGGCGGCGCGTCGATCGAGGCCCGCCCGTCGATCCAGTGGTTGAGCATCGGTAACCCGGTCATCGGACTCTCCAGCCTGGAATGCTCGGAAAAAACGGTACTGATCGTTACCGTCTTCTGCTGGAGAAATTTCTACACGCGAGCCGTCGGGCCGTCAACCCCCATGCACAAACACCCGTGAGTGCGGCACTCACGGGTGTCGAGGTGGACCGGAAAGGCCCTAGTGCGGGCGAATGATCACGAGGACGAGACTCGCGGGGGCGTCGCCGTCGTTCGTCAGGGTGTGCGCGACATCGCCCGGCAGCGCCGCGAGATCGCCCTTGTCCAGACTCACCTCGTGCGTGCCCGCGCGCACCGTGATCGAACCTTCGATGATCGTGAAGACCTCGCGGGAACCGGGGTCGTGCGGATGGAACGGCCCGGCCTGACTACGCGCGGGCAGCGTATAGCGCACGAGCTCGACACCGTCCATGGTCGGGAACAGCGACTCCCGGACGACCCCGGTGTCCTCGTCGGTCAACGCGGCCGGGCTGATCCCCCGCACCACCTGAACCTCCGGTACCACCTGCTGACCGAGCAACTCGGACAACGAGGTGCCCAACGCGTCGGCGATACGCACCGCAACCCCGAGGCCCGGCTTACGCTCACCACGCTCGATCTTGGACAGCGCGGCCCGCGAGACCCCGCTGCGCCCCGCGAAGGCCTCGAGGGTCAGGCCGGCCTGATGCCGCCGTTGACGAACGCGGGCTCCGAAACTGGCTGTCATTTTGGCCTGCTCCTCGCGCGTCCAAGTTTCCGGTCGGGACCCCCCATCGGCTTCGCCTCGGGGGGTCCGCAACCGGAAACTTACGGCTGCTTCGCCGGGCGCTTCGCTTCGGCTTCGCTGCCGTCGCTGACGCGCGGCCGTCTGGTTGCGTTCTTGGCCCGCCTGTTGCGTTCTTTGCAGGGCGTCCGCCCTGAACCCCCTGCGGGGAGACTCGCGGAGCCAACCCGGCCAGCGGCTTCGCCGGTCGCTTCGCTCCGGCCTTCCCTCACCTGCCCCTCCCCGCACACGACCCTCCCCCCATTTGGCACGAATGTGGCTTTGGGGACGCTGGACGTCCCTAAAGCCACATTCGTGCCACCGGGGGGTGCGGTTCGACTGTGCTGGCGTGGTTGGACGTGACCGGGTGTGGACTCAGGGGCGGGGTGTCATCACCTGCGGGGTGACGACGGCCACGGCGTCGATCTCCACCGATAGGTCGCCGATCAGCCTGCTGACCTCGAACGTGGCCCTGGCGGGGCGATGGTCGCCGAACACCTCGCGGTAGACCTCGTTCACCTCGGCGTAGTCGTCGAGGTTGGCCAGGTACACCGTCGTGCGCAGCACGCCCCGCAGCGAGGAACCCTCGCTGAGCAGCGTCTTCTCCAGGTTGTCCAGCACCATCCGGGTCTGCTCCCGCACGCTGAGCGATGCCAGCGGCTCGGACGTCTCCGGGTCCAGGGCCAGCTGTCCGGCGCAGAACACGAACCCGTTGGCCGTCATCGCATGGCTGTAGGGCCCGACCGGCGCGGGTAGTCCTTGTGCAGCTGTAGTCATCAGTTCTCCTGTTTCTCCAAAAGGAGAACTTTCTACATCGCGCGTCGGTCAGCCGTCAATCGGGCGGCTCCAGCCTCGGCGAGCGCCCTCGTCGATCAGGTTCAGTGCCGCGTCCCAGAGCGAAGCCGAGGCGTCCGCGATCACCGACTTGCGGGCACGGATGTCCGCGACCGTCACACCGGGCGCCCGCCAGGTGCCGCCGCGCGCCATCCAGTTGAGCAGCAGCGGCTGGAGCCGGTCCATCGCCTTGGCGAACCGCGCCTCGGCGGACTGCCTGGCCTCGAACTCGTCCCACAGCGCGCGCACACCGACCGCCTGGTCGGCCGGAAGCAACGAGAACAGCCGGTCGGCGGCGGCCTGCTCCCGTTCCTCCTGGTCGCGACCGGCCGCGACGTCGTACAGCGGGGTGTCGCCCGCGTAGATTTCGACGAGGTCGTGCACCAGCACGAGCGCGACGGTGCGCCCGACGTCGATCGGCTCGTCGGAGTACTCGGCGAGCAGCGTCACCATCAGCGCCAGGTGCCAGGAGTGTTCGGCGTCGTTCTCCCGTCGGTCGACGGCCGCGAGCGGCGACTGCCTGGCGATCGTCTTGAGCCGGTCGACCTCGATGATGAACCCGAGCTGGGCGATCAGTCGGTCACCGATCCCGGCCGGCAGCGGGTTGCTGTCGACCAGTCGTCCTTCGGTCATCGTGGCGCTCCTGTCCGAGCCGTGCGTGGCCAGCATTGCTCGGACAACGCTAGTGCGGCCGGTGGCCGGGGCGGGTGGAGTTCGCCGCTCCGGCTGGCCACACGGCTCGTGGCCGTGGTTGCACGATGAACAATCGGCCGCTGACCTGGTGTTTTCGCGTGGCCATGGCCGTGGCCACGCGCGTGGCCATGGCCGCGGACAGTTCTTGCACGGTGAAACGGTGGCCGGGCAGGTGGAGTTCGCGCCCGGTGGCCGGTCCGTGGCGGGCGGGTGGGGTTCGCGCCCATACGGCTCCTGGCCGGTGCGGAAGACCGGGTTCAGCTACGGGCGAGCTCCAGGACGTCGGCGAGCAGGGTCAGCGACTCGTCGAGAGTGCGGTGTTCGGAGTCGGTCAGCGTCGGCGCGACCTGAGCGACCTCGGCGACGCGGCGCTGCAGGTCGCGCAGCTGGTCGATCCAGACGGCCGGGGCGTGCGGCACGAGGGTGTCGATCCTGGTGTGCAGCTCCCAGGACAACCGGTGCAGCGGCAGGTCGTCGCGGCGGTAGTGGGCGAGGGTGTCGCGGATTCCGTCGGTGATGAAGCGCAGGCAGACATTCATGGTTTCAGCCGTTTCAGATGCGGGATGCACCCGGGACGCGACCGGACCGGCGGCGACCTCGACCCCGTCGTCGGTAACGCGAGGGAGGACGAGCAGCGGAAACGGTGCGAAACGAGCGCAGCAATCAGCCAGGGGAAGAAAACACCTGGTCTCCGCGGTCAGATTCACACCGAGACCTACGTTGCGGGCCATCCCGAGTCAGTGGACGTGTTCACACCGAGGCGTTCGAGCCTGCTGGAAAAACCTAGCCGATCATCGCAGCGGAAGTCAAAGCCCGATTTCCGGTGTGTTCCGTCGCCTGGCGACGTGCAGCACCGCGCCCCAGTGCCTGCGCAGCCGACCGTCGGGCCGGAGCGCGAGGCGTCGGCGGATCTCGCCGTAGAGCCGGTCGCGCTGCCACGGTCGCATCGCGATGTGCCCGGAGAACGTGTCGAGCAGCTTCAGGTACTCCTCGGCGGTGTAGCTGATCTCCCAGTCGAAGTGGCGGACCGTGACGGTGTCGAACAGCCCGCTCGCCTCGACCTCGGCGCGACCGTCGGGCAGCTCGCCGGGCCGCCACTGCTTCTCGCCCTCCTTCATGCCCTCGCCGATCTCGTCGTAGATCTCCTGGATGTCGGCGAAGAACGGGTCGCCGCCGTCCGGGAACACGTGGCCGGCGCTCCACGTGGCCAGGTGGCCGCCTGGCCGCAGCAGCTCGAACGCGTGGCCGTAGCGGGTGGCCGGGTCGAGCCAGTGCCAGGCCGTGGCCGCGAAGACGAGATCGAACCGGTGGCCGGCCGGTGGCCGCCAGTCCTCGAACGCGCTCTCGACGATGGTCACGGCCGGGAACCCGGCCAGGGCGCGCCTGGCCGCGGCCACCATCCTCGGACCGATCTCGACGCCCGTGATCCGGAAACCGCGCCGGGCGAGTGGCACGGTCGCCTTGCCGGTGGCGCACCCGATCTCGACGAGCCGATCACCGACGCTCAGCCCCGCCGCGTCGACGAGGGTGTCGAACAGCTGCTCCGGGTAGTCCGGGCGCACCGCCTCGTATACCGCGGCCACCGAGTCGAACGTGTCCCGCAGCGCACCCATCCCGCCATCCTGCACCGAGTCTGCACCGGGTCGGCTCCGGCTCGACACCGCGCACCGCGTCGTCACACCGCGCAGTGTGCACGGGGCGCGGTGTGGACGTCCGGTGCGCGGTGTCGAGCCTCCGAGCTTTGTTCTTGTGTGCGTAACCAGATGTTGGACCGTGAGTTGCCGGTGCTGGGTAACGTCCGCGACGGCTGGGCATCTGCTTCGGTGGATGTTCGACTGTGTGCCCTGAGCTGCCTTGAGCCTTGGGGACCGCTCTTTCCGTGTTGTGTACCGCGAAGAGCAGCAGCTCGCTTCAGCCGTGGCTGGGGATGTCGATCTGGGCCGCCGTGTAGCCCCGGAAGTCATCGACCCGGCTGATCTGGCAACTCTCTCGCGTCCGGTCTGTGGCCCCTGTTGTGCCGTCGGGACGTTCGCGGTGTCAACCCTCTCGTTCGGAGTGCGTGGTGAGCATGTCGGTGTCGGCGGTTTCTCGGGGACGCGTGTGCGCGCTCCCGGTCACCGACGCACCCGTGCGGTGGTTGCCGCGACTCGGACCGATGACAGTTCTGCTGATCGGCTCCGGGTTGGTGTGGCTGATCGCCACGCTGGCCTCGCCGCTCTCGTCGGCGACACCGGCCGTGTCCTTGGCCGCGGCCGTTCACGCAATGCCGGCCGCCGGCCCGAGCGCGGGCCCGGGAGGCCCGGGGGATTCCTCCACGGGCGACTCCGTGGTCAGCAAGCCCGGTGGCCACAAGGCGAGTGACTCCTCGGGTGGCTCGGGTTCGGGATCGAGTGGTTCCGCCGCGGGCGAGCGGCAGGCGCCGAGGAGACCCCAGATCACCGATGCCAGCGCCGATCAGCGCGAGGCGGCACCACCGCAACGAGGCGTGACCGAGGCCGGCACCGTGCACCAGCCGGTCCGATCGACATCGCAAGCCTCGACCACACCGATGGCCACGAACACCGGACTCGAGCAGCAGGGCACGGCGGTACGCACGGTGGTCAAGGCCCTGTCCACCGCCGCCGCGATGGGCGAGCAGGTGACCGCGACGGCACAGCGATACCGGGCGGGCCTGGACGCCACACCGCTGGCGGGGCAAGCACCGGCCGACTGGCCGGGCCCGCCGCTTCGCCCCCGCTCCGCCAGCTCGGGTTCGAGCGCTCTGGCATCGTGCCTGGGTTCCGGTTCGGGCTGCTCGGGCCTGGCACCGAAGCGCGTGACGGGGCTCTTGCCGGGACCGGTGTCCGGTCGCGGCAGTAACTCACCTGACCAACCGGCCCAGCTCCCCGGACCGATCCCCACCAGTGCCGGAGCCGGTAGCCCGGGCAGCGGCACCGGCGGCGCGGGCCTGATCGGCATGGCCGGCTCTCTCGCACGGTGGGCCCACGCCACGGCGGAAGCAGGGTTGGCCGACGAGTCCGGTGCTCTTCTCATCCCCGACCCTGGGCACTCGCAGACGTCCTCGCGCGGTCCCCCGGACCGGACCGCTCTGCCTCCGCTGAACAGCTCCACCGATCGATCCGCACCCAGGACTGCCGACCTGACCGGCGACGACAACGCTGCCGGTCGGCCGTCCGGCGAGCAGGACGCACCGCATGCGCGTTTGAGTGGTTCCGGGATGGCCGTGCCGACCAGCGATGGCGGCGAGCTGACCATCACCCCGACCACTCGTAGCCGCAACTCCGAGGTCACACCCGACCTGGCCAACGGCCGGTACCTGATCACCGCCAAGAACGCCCAGGCACCCGGCTCCTACGACTTCCACCTCGGCATGCCCGCCGGCAGCAAAGCCACCCCGAACGCCCGCGGCGGGGTCGACATCATCAACGCCGCCGGACGCAAGACCCAGACCATCGCCGCCCCGTGGGCCAAGGACGCCAACGGCCAAGCGATGCCCACCCGGTTCGAGGTCCACGGCGACACCCTGACCCAGCACGTCGCGTTCGACGAGAACACCGCCTACCCCGTCCTCGCCGACCCCGCACCCGCCGGCCCCGCCGCGCCCGCCGGCCCGGCCCCAGCTGGTCCCGCTGCACCCGCCGGCCCGGCCGCCCCCGCTGGACCCGCGCCCGCCGGCCCCGCTCCCTCGGGACCCGGGCCTACGGCTCCGGCGGCACCACCGACTCCCACTCCCCCGCCGGCCGCGCCGGCGACTCCGGAACCCACACCCCCGCCACCGGCGGCACCCACGCCTCCGCCAGCACCCGTGACCCCGCCGGCACCGGTGACCCCGCCGCCGGCGCCGGTAACCCCGCCCCCGCCCGCGCCGGCCGCGCCGCCGGTTCCGACGGCCGCGCCCGCTACACCCGCCGCCGTAGCGCCGCCCGTCACCCCGCAACCGACCCCGCCGCCGGTCGCCGCACCTGTGTCGACCCCGCCCTCCGCGCCGGTAGTGCCGCCCACCTCGGGGCCGACCCCGCCGATTCCCACGGCCACACCGGTGGCCCCCTCGAATGAGGCCGCGACCCCACCGGTGGTCACCCCCCGGCCCGACACCCCGGCCACCCCGGTTCCCACCACCCCGGTTCCCACGGTGGTGCCGGCGGCCGCGCACAACGAGGGCACCCCACCGACCGCGCCCGTCCCCGGCCAGCCTGAGAAGCAGGCACCGGTGATCATCGATGCGCAGGGCAACGCGTTCGTCTGCACCCAGTGCTCGAACACCCAGGTCGACCTCGGCGCCCCCGCGGCCCAGCAGGGTCAGGGCCCGGCCGTGACCTACAGCGGCGACGGCCACAACGTCCGGATCCTCAACCCCGGTCGTTCGGTGACCGTGAACGGTGACCACAACCAGATCAACGCCGACGGCGGCTCGGGCAACACCGCCCAGGCCGGCGACGGCAACCACAACCAGGTCGTCACCGGACCCGGCGACAACAACCAAGCCCTCGTCGGAAACGGCAACGCCAACCGCGCCACCGCCGGCTACGGCTCACACAACACCGCCACGACCGGCGACGGCACCGACAACAAAGCCCTCACCGGCGCCGGCAGCGACAACCTCGCCTCGGTCGGAAACGGAAACAACAACACCGCCACCACCGGACGCGGCTCGGGCAACACCGCGGCCGGTGGGGACGGCGACAACCTGCGCATCACCACCGGAGCCGGCAACGACAACCACGCCGAAGCAGGCAACGGCAGCAACAACCAGGTCACCGCCGGACGCGGCTCGGGCAACACAGCCCTGACCGGAGACGGCAACCACAACCGGGTCATCACCGGCGCCGGGAACGACAACCTCGCCGCCGCCGGACATGGCGACGACAACCAGGTCACCGCCGGGGGACCCGGAAACCGCAACCTCGCCCTCGCCGGAGACGGCGACCGCAACCGGGTCGTCACCGGCCCCGGGGACGACAACCTCGCCGCGGTCGGCGCCGGCAACGACAACTACACCCGCACCGGCCCCGGCAACCGCAACTCCACCCTCAGCGGCCCCGGCGAGAACAACCGAACCCAACTCGGTTCCGGACAGGGCAACACCGCCAACCAACACCTCGTCGGCCCGAACCAGACCCGCGCGTTCACCCCACTCGACGTGCCCGAAGACCGATCCCCGGTCCTGCACCCCGACCAACCTCGGGGCGGCATCCTCGGCGCACCCCCACCCCTCTACCAAGGTCTGGACCGCGACGCCGACAAGCAGGGGCCGGGCCACGTGGAGCCGTTGGTCTCGCCGTATCTGAAGTCGGTTGAATCCGGGGCGCAGAACTACATCGGCAAGTACAACCGCTACCAGCGCACCCTGCGCGACGCGACCACCCGGCATCTCATCGCCTCCGACCAGATGCGAACCGTGGCCGGCTCACTACGGGACTCGACGCTGCCCGGCACCAACACCGCCGCCGGGTTGGCCGACCGGTACGGCCAGTACCGGGAAGGACGGGCCAGGTGGTACGGCAGCCAGTCCGACAGGCTCGGCCAGATCACGAAACAGAACCTGGACGGCATGCGCCCGGGGAACATGTTCAAGCGCGAGTACGCCCCGAGGCTCAGCCCGGTGACCGGACAACCCGCGCAGACCGTGCAGCGCGGCATTTCCGGCCAGGGCCTGCACGGGTACCTGCCTGAACGGGTCCAGCGTGGCGCCAGCTGGACCCCAGCCGACCGCATCAACCGAATTCCAGCTCCCGACAAAGCGAACCCGAAGACTCTCGATCCGCGTTTCCCCCAGGGCACGAACCCGGCGATCACCGACAACCCCGCGGTCAAGGCGAACCCACGGCTGCCGGTCAGCACGAACATGACAGAGATCGGTGGGCCACGGCTGCTGGAGACCGGTCGACGTGCACTGACCAAGGTCGCTGGTCCCACCGGGCTCATTCTGGGCGCCGGTGATGTGGCGTACCAGATCCACCAGGGCGTCAAACCGGGCGAGGCGATCGGTAAGACCGGTGCCGGGATCGTGGTCTCCGCGGCCGCCGGGGGTGCCGCCACCGCGGCGTTGTCCACCGCGGCCGCTTCTGCCCTCGTGCCGGGGCCTGGTTGGGCGGTGGCCGGCGGGATCATCGTCGGCATCGGGGCCAGCTACGCCTGGGATGCTTTGGGTGGCTCGGAGAAGGCCGCCCAGTTCGGTGGCTGGGCACAGGACAAGGGCACCGAAGCGGTCGAGGGCATCAAAAACACGGCGGTGGATGCCTGGAACGGCGTCACGCACGCATTCGGCTAGCGAGCCTGGGCACTACTGGGCGGGAGGAGCGCACCGTGATCGGGTTCGGGCGCGACCGGGCCGCCGGGCCGGTCAGGCTGGGCGCGACCAGGCGGGCGATGGCTCGTGCTGAGCGGCTTCGCGCGCGTGGGCATCAGGACCAGGCACTGACGGTGCTCGAGGAGCTGTTGGCCCACGGGGTGGACAACCCGGTCGCGGACGCGCTGGTACGCCTCGACCGCGCCGCGGTTCTCCTCGAGCTGGACCGACCAGAACAGGCCTTGACCGGATTCGACGAGCTGCTGGCCCGCCACGACCCGGGCAGCCTCGAACCCGGCGAGCTCTACATCGTCGCTTTCTCCGCCGGCTTCGAGCGTGCCGAGCTGCTGGCCGGTCTCGGGCAGTTCAGCGAGGCACTGGCCGGATTCGCCCGGTTGATCGAGCTGGACACTCGCCATCATGTCGGCGCCCTGGTGGACGTCCTGTGGGCGGCGAAGCTGCGTCACGCCGCCATGCTCGGTGCGCTCGGCCACCCCGACCAAGCCCTGACCGCATACCGCGAGGTACTCGAGCATCCACGCGGAGTGTTCGACCGAGGCCCCGAACCGGAGCACCTGATCCTGGCGGGACTCGACGCAGCCACACTGCTGGCCGAGCTGGGCCGCCCCCGGCAGGCGTTGGAGACCTACGACCAGCTGCTGGCCGAACACGGCGGCGACCGAGCCGAGAACTGGCAGCTCGCCCTGGCCCGAATGCGGCGTGGCGGGCTGCTGGCCGCCTTGGGTCGCACAGCCGAAGCCGTGACCGGCTATCAGGAGTTGCTGACCCGACACGACGACGTGCTCACCCCGCGCGCTCGACACCCCGGCCTGATCGATTCCCAGCGACGCCAGGTCGTCCTTGAGACAGCACTGGCCCTCGGGGATCTCTTCGCCGAACACGACCGAGTCGAGGAGGCACTGGCCACCTACGCCACGATCCCGAACAGCCACGCCGGCGCCCCCGCCGACTGGCTCCGCGAGCTGGCCGCCACCGCCCTACGCCGCAGCAGCGACCTACTCGAGGGCCTCGGCCGCCACCGCGACGCCCTCGACGCTCTCGATCGCGCCGACAAACTCCTGCTCCCCAGCTGAGCCACCACGCCGAGCGCGGCCGCCGTCACCCCAGGCGCATGATCAGAGGTGGCGCAGCGCCTGCCGACCCTCCTCGGTGACCTCCGCGCCGGCGGCGATCGACGCGGCGACGCCCTGATACACCAAGTCCCACAACGCCGGGTTGGTCTGCAGCAAATCCAGTTCCAGCCACATGCCACCCCGTTCACCAGCCATCAGAACCAGCGCGACCGCCCCGGGGATGGGCTCGCCGGTGCTGTCGCGTTGCTCCGCCGCGCCGACCAGCGTCAGTTCATACAGCGGCAGCCACCCCGACCGGCGACCCCGTCTCGGCCCGACCCAGTCACTACCGGCCACGACCGGTGGCGGGAACTCGCTGCGGCAAGCCCGCCACCGCCACCACAGCGACAACACGACAGGCACCACCAGCAACCACAGCCCAGTGCTGACAGGCAGGTCGCGAAACCCCACGAAGAACACGAACACGAACACCGAAACAGCCGCGACCCACGACGACTCCCACGCCGCCGCCACCAGCCGCGCCCGCCCGGACACCACCACCGCTTCCAACGCCGGCCGTTCCGCCGGACCGATCTGCCAACGCCGCCGCGGCTGGCGCGGATCCAGATGGATCACCTCAGCCGGGTGCCGATAGGACGCGTCTGAGCGGCGCGGCGCGGCCGGCGGGCGCGGTTCACCGAACGCATCAGGGCGCACGACGGCAGAAGGCTGCTCCGGCTTCGCCGAACCAGCGCTCTGTTCGATGTCATCGCCCACCGGCGCAACCTTTCACAGGCAGATGAACAAGACACGAACGTATCGGCCGCGCACAACCGCGGGCTGCAACAGCGCCCCGAGCTGCGATGAATGTCGGTGTCGGCCGCTACCGTTCACACTGGCGCACTCGAGACCTGGCTGGATAGGGGGATGACCGGCAGGCTCGAGGGTCTCTCTCCCGGTTCGCTACACCGGAGACCGTGGTTCGCACCGCGAGCCGGGTGTGGCTGTCCCGAAGTGGTATGACCTCTCCGGGCGACAGCGATGCACTCACTACAGATTGGTACAAAATGACAAATATTTTGTACAATTAAGGTATGTCGACGATGAGTGTGAGCGATGCCCGCGGGCAGCTACCCGAGGTTATCGAGACCGCGCACACTGAAGCGGTCACCCTCGAGCGCCACGGGCGCCCGGTCGCGGTCATCATCAGCCCGGACCGCTACGAGGCACTGTTGGCTCTTGCCGAGGACGCCGAAGATGTCGCTGCCTATGACGAAGCCATGGCCGATGAGGGGCCGAACATCCCATGGGACCAGGTCAAGGCGGACCTGGGTCTGTGACCTACCGGATCGAGCTGCGGCCGGCGGCGGCAAAGGCACTACGGAAACTGGACAAGCAGGCCCAGCGCCGCATCCAAGGCACCATCGCACTCCTTGCGGAGAACCCTCGCCCACCCGCGGCGACACCACTTGGCGGGCGACCAGCGTGGCGAGTCCGTACCGGTGACTACCGCATCGTCTACCAGATCGACGACGGCGTGCTGCTTGTCGTCGTGGTCGCTGTGGGCCACCGACGCGAGGTCTACCGGACTTAGCTGCCCGCCGCGGAGGCATCCGGTCAACTGTGCAGTGGCCGACTCCGATACGGGTCCGGCTGGCAGCCGCCACCGTTCACGCATCGCAGCGTCCGCGATAATGCGCGACACCGCGCACCGCGTCGTCACAGCGCGCACTGTGCACGGGGCGCGGTGTGGACTTCCGGTGCGCGGTGTCGGCGCGGTGACGGTGATCTTGTCCGATTTCCGCCAGCACGCCCAGGGCGTGCGTACCTAGCCTTCTGTCATGGAGACGGATAATCGGACCATCGTCCAGTCGGCGTGGCACGCGTTCGCGACTCACGATGCGGAGCAGATCGTCCAGCTCTTCACCGAGGACGCCGAATGGCTGGCCCCGGCGGGCAATGCGACCGCTGTCGCGCTCGGCGTGCCCAGCCACATGGTCGGCCGTGACGCGATCGCGCGGTTCCTGGCGCACGACTTCCCTCGGCTGTTCGTCAGTGGTGTGGAGCTGGACTTCCACGGTTTCCACGCCGACGGTGACCGGGTCGTCGTGGAGGAGACGATGCGCGCGACCCTGGCGAACGGTCACGCCTATACCAACGACTACTGCTTTGTCTTCACCGTGCGAGACGGGCTGATCTGCCACGTCCGCGAGTACATGGATACGGCGGCCGGGCATCGCGCGATCTTCGGCGAGTGACCCTGTCCGCTCACCTCGGGCGCGTGGCGACGTCGAACGCGTCGAGTTCGCGCAGGACCTCCGGCGCGAAGGTGATCGACGGGTCCAGTCGTGCCGCGGTGCGCAGGGTCGTGACCAGTGCGGCGGTGGCGAGCTCGACGATGGTGTCGATGTCGAGGTCACCGTGGGTGATGCGGTCGATCATCAGCTCGTCGAGGTGACCGACCCAGCCGTGCATCCCGGCACGCAACGCGGGCGGCAGCGGCTCGGTGATGCCGACCATCAGCAGGAGCCATTGCGCGCCCTGCCATCGCAACGTGTCGAGCGCGGACTGCTGATCGGGGTCCACGCCGATGTTGCCGCGCACGAACGCGACGAAACTGTCGGCGTAGCCGTCGACGTGGGTGATGTGGCTGCGCATGCTGTGCCGGAGCCGGTCGACGAGTGAGGCGCCCTGAGGTGCCGGCGCGAGCTGGTGCTGGGCGATCTCCGCCGCGATCTCGTCGAGCACGGCCTGGTACAGGCCGCGCTTGTTGACGAAATGGTGGGTGATCAGCCCGTACGCCACGTCGGCCTTCTCCGCGATCTGGGCGGTGGTGACCTGGTCGTAGGGGCGAGTGGTGAACAGCGACCTGGCCGCGTCGACGAGTGCCCGGCGTCCTTCGCCGACGACCTTGCGGGCTCGGGTCGTCTGCCTGGGCGCCATCACGGTGAATCTACCCGGACGGCGTCGGCGTCACGGCCGGACGGGCGCTGACCGGGTTGGTCAGCTCGCCGATGCCGTCCACCTCGATGCGCACGGTGTCGCCGGGCCGCAGGAATCGGCCGACCGGCCATCCGGTCCCGGAGAACGTGCCGCAGGCGATGACGTCCCCGGGTTCCAGCACACAGAACCCGCTGAGCCGGCTGAGGATCTCGGCGGGCGACAGGATCAGGTCGGCGATGCGGCCGCGTTGACGCAGCTCGCCGTTGAGGTAGGTGCGCAGCTCACTGTCGCGCGGGTCGAACCGGTCGGCGGTGACCAGCCAGGGCCCGAGCGGCCCGTGGCTGGGGTAGCCCTTCGCCATCGCCGCCGAGGTGGGGTTGTCGGTCTGCCAGTCGCGCACCGACACGTCGTTCGCGATGAGGTACCCGGCGATGGCCCGGCGCGCGGTCTCCGGGCTCACGTCGTGGATGCGTGTCCCGACAACCACCGCCAGCTCGCCTTCCCAGTCGACCTTCGAGGCGTCCCGGGGCAGGACGATCGGATCATCCGGTCCGCAGATCGACGAGGTGGCTTTCGCGAAGAACAACGGATGACGCGGACGAGGATGGGCCAGCAGGTAACCGGCGGCGATGCGCAGCAGCCTGGGCTCACGCACCAGCCACCGCACGGTGACGTCCTTGCGGTGATCCGGCGCGTTGAGCCCGATCGCAAGGTATTTCGGCGGGTCCGGCACCGGAGCGCACTGCCTCACGTCCGTGAGCGGCCGGCGTGGGGACCGCGTGACCAGCGACGGCAGCTCGGCGGCCCAGTCGGGCCGCCCCAGGAGCTCGCGGATCGACGCCGGGCCGGTCAGCTCGGCGACGTCCTCGCCGAGGATCACTCCCGGACGAGCGCCGCCGTCGCCGGTGTGAAAGGTCGTCAGTCGCACCGGTCGCCCCTAGAGCGTCTTCCAGCGCAGGGTGCGCATGCCCGCGCGGGCCGGGCGATCGTCGGGAGGTGCCGAGCCCTGCGTGACCAGGGTGGAGATCGGCACGTCGGCGGCCAGCCGGCGTTCCAGGACATCGGGGTCGAACTCGACGCCGATCGGGTTGCGCGCGAAGTCGCCGCCGGAGAACCATCCGTGCAGCTCGTCGCTGGTCGAGAAGTTGTCGACCTGCAGCTCGATCCGGTGCCCGTCGGGATCCTCGTAGTACATCGACGTGGTGGGGCCGTGGTTGATGCACCACACCGGCTCGATCCCGGCGTCGGCGAGGCGCCGGTAGGTGGCGACCAGGGTCCCGAGATCGTCGAGGGTGAACGCGACGTGGTCCACACCCCAGAACTTGCGGTAGTACCGCCACACCGCTCCCGGGACCCGGAGCAGCCCCGGCACGGTGACCAGCGCGATGCGGTGGTGCTCGTCGTCGTAGGTGAGGAACGCGAGGCGCTCGTTCTCGAAGACCACCGTCGCGTCGAGCACCTGGATGTACCAGTCGATCATCCGTCTCGGCCGGGGAGTCTTGTAGACGACGTGAGCGAGCCTCATGGTGCGTACTCTCACATACTGACTGATAAACAGTCAATCGCGATCGGACGGCCGGGAATCTTTGGCGGGCGTCGTACGTTGGAGGGGATGTTCAGGTCGGGCGGACTGTGTCCCCGGGTCTCACAATTGAAACGCCGCCAGGGACGATCGTTCGGCTGAAGCCCTGGTGCGCCACTCGCCGCGAGGCGACCACCGCCCGATCTGAACCCATACCCCGCGAGTCAGGACGCCGCTTCGAGGCGCGGACTGTTGCGCCAGACGGCGGCCAGGTCCTGGATCGGCAGGTCGAGCACCTCGCTGAGGCAGGCGATCGTGCCGAACGCCGGCGTCGGGAGCCTTCCGGTCTCGATCTTGCGCAGCGTCTCCGGTGACATGCCGGCCGCCCGCGCCACCTCGCCGAGATCGCGTTCCGCCCGCGCGTCACGCAGCAGCCTTCCGAGACGCCGGCCAGCCTCGATCTGTTCTGGGGTGAGCGGGTTGCGGACCACGACACCAGGGTACGGTTGGTATTTAAATACCCGCAAGTGCTACGTTGGTATTATTATACCGATGCACGACGCGTGAGGACCCCCATGATCGAGTTGAAGTCGCCCGCCGAGATCGAACGGATGCACACCACCGGGCAGTTCGTCGCCCAGGTCCTGTCCGAGGTCGGCGAGCTGGCCGACGTGGGCGTCAACCTCCTCGACCTCGAACACCACGTGCGCGGCCGCATCCGTGAGCGCGGCGCGCAGTCCTGCTACTGGGACTACGCCCCGTCCTTCGGCAAGGGCCCGTTCCGCAACGTCATCTGCCTGTCGGTCAACGACGCGGTGCTGCACGGACTCCCCCACGACTACGTGCTGCGCGACGGGGACATGCTGAGCATGGACTTCGCGGTCGAGATCGACGGCTGGGTCGCCGACTCGGCCCGCACCGTCATCGTGGGCACCCCCGCCGATGAGGACCTGCGACTGCTGCGCGCGACCGAGGAAGCACTCACCGCCGGCATCGGGGCCGCGCGGCCGGGCAGCCGGATGGGCGACATCTCAGCGGCGATCGAGGCGGTCGCCACCGGCCACGGCTATCCGATCAACACGGAGTTCGGCGGCCACGGACTCGGTCGCACGATGCACGAGGACCCGCACGTCTCCAACAAAGGTCGCGCGGGCCGAGGTCTCCCCCTCCGGGCGGGCATGACCCTGGCACTCGAACCGTGGTTCGCCCGCACCACCGACCGCATCGTCTTCGACCCCGACGGCTGGACCATCCGCTCGGCCGACGGCTCACGCACCGCCCACTCCGAGCACACGATCGCGATCACCGAGGACGGCCCCCTGGTCCTCACTCAACGCCCACCCCACCAGGCGTGAACCCCGGATCAGGGGTTACGAAAGATGTCGTGTGTGCCGACGCGGCGCCACACCACGTGAGTCTCGCCCGGACGTTGCTCATCACCGTATTCGAACGTCGCCCGCCCGTCCGGCGCCCAGGTCATCTCCCACACCGCTGACGTACCCATGACTCGTTTGACCCGCAGACCGGGACGGAAACCGCCGGCTTTCAGGTCGATCACGAACTCGGTGAGCACAGTGGCCATGAACCGTTGCCGCTGTTGTGGGGTGAGTTTCTTCAGGTCGGCCAGAAACCTGGCCGCTCGGGCGAACGTGGGCATGGTTCAGGTTCGGTCGATGTCGTCGAACAACTCTGCCATGTCGTCGTAGACCGCCAGGTTGCCCCGGGCGATCTCGGCACTGGCCTCGCGTTCCCCGGCTTGCCATTCCTCGGTCCAGAACCATCGCTGGTCGGTGGGAATGACGGTCATTCCGCGCAGAGTCACCTCACCGTCGGCGTGAACGGTGAACTCGACCTCGTCCCCCTCAGCGAGATGCAGCGCACGGCGCACCTGCGGAGGCACGGTGAGCTGACCTTTTCTGCGTAGCTGGACACGCTCGACCACCTCGGCCGACTGAGACGGCTCACTGTCACCCATTGGTCCGCCCTCCGATCACTACCCACCCATCATGATGCCTCGGGCGAAGAAAATCCAACTGTCGGAAAGTAGCACCGGTCAGCTTGTGGGGACCTTGCGGACGAACGCGTCGTCGGCCGTGATGGGGCGGTCGTGGGCGTCGGTCACGTGGAGTTTCACCGGGCGCTGGGTCGCGTTGTCCAGCAGCACCGAGTGCGGCTCGTCCTCGTCGAACAGGTAGGTCTCACCCCATTGCCGCAGCGCCACCATGACGGCGAACAGGTCGCGGCCCTTCCTGGTCAGCGCGTACGCCTGGTAGGCGGTGCCGTCGGCGGCGGGGACCAGCTCCAGGATGTCCTGTGCGACGAGGTCGCGCAGCCGGGTGGCCAGGATGTTCTTGGCCAGTCCGAGGCTGCGCTGCAGCTCGCTGAACCTGCCGATGCCGTCGAGGACGTCCCGGACGATCAGCAGGGACCAGCGGTCCCCGATCACGTCCACGGTCCTGGCGACCGGACATTCCGCCCGCCGGTGACTCACGCCCCGCTCACTCATCACCCCTCCTGTCCGACTTAGTGGTTGCAAGTTTAAACCAGAATGCCTTACAGTCCCACCTGGTTTAAAAATGCAACCAGAGGAGCAGTGATGAGCGAGGACAAGCGGGTCAGCCCGGTCCGGGTCGCGGTGGTCCAGTTCGAGCCGCACGTGGGTGTCGAGAACCTGAAGGCCAACGCGCTGGCCGTGGAGAAGCGGATCACCGAGGCCGCCGAGGCGGGGGCCGGGCTGATCGTGCTGCCCGAGCTGGCCACGACGGGCTACGTGTTCGAGACCCGCGAGGAGGCGTTCGCGCACGCCGAGGCCGTGCCGGACGGCCCCACTGTGCAGTCCTTCGCCCGGCTGGCCGCCGAGCACGGCGTGTACATCGTGGGCTGCGTGGCCGAGCGGGCGGGCGCGAAGCTGTTCGACACCGCGATCCTGGTCGGGCCCGACGGCTACATCGGCCGGTACCGCAAGACGCACCTGTGGAACACCGAGAAGCTGTGGTTCACCCCGGGTGACGAGGGGTTCTCGGTGTACGACACCCCGATCGGCCGGATCGGGCTGCTGGTCTGCTGGGACATCTGGTTCCCGGAGACGGCCCGGATCGTGACCCAGCTCGGCGCGGACATCATCTGCATCCCGACCGGCTGGGTGTGGACCCCGCCGCCGCTCTACGACGCGAGCGGGGTGTGCATGGCGGCGCACCTGACGATCACCGCGGCGCACGCGAACAACGTGTTCATCGCGACCGCCGACCGGATCGGGGTGGAGCGCGGCGCCGGTTTCATGGGCAACTCGCTCATCGCCGGTACGACCGGCTGGCCGATCGACCGGATCGCGGGCCCGGACGAGGACACCATCCTCTACGCCGACGTCGACCTGACCGAGGCACGGACGGCTCCGATCTGGAACCAGAACAACGACCTGCACCGGGATCGGCGCACCGATCTCTACGACCAGATGCTCGGCTACCACGGCACCCCGCTGCCCCGGTAGACGCCATGACGACCACTCACGCGACTGCGCGCATCGCCGCGCGCGTCGCGGTGGCGGCGAGCTGCGCCGCACTCGTGGCACTCACGGTCTGGGCGGTGGGCACGGCCTCCACCGGCGGGCAGGCATGGAACGGCGACTATGCCGATGTACGAGGTCTGATCTCCTGGCTGCTGGCGGCGGTCAGTGAGCCGCAGTACTACGTGGTCACCGCGGCGGGCGCCGGTCTGCTCCTCGGTGGTCTGTTCGCCCACCTGGCGCCTCGGCGCTGGGCGGGGTTCGTGCAGGCCTGCGGCTCCGGCATCTGGCCGTGGGTCGTGGCCAGCGCGCTGACCAGCTTCGTCGCAGGGGTCCTGCTGTGGGGCTGGACCCTGCGGTACGGCCCGTGGCAGCCGCTGTTCGCACCGCTGGTCGCGGTGGCACCGGCCATGGTCGTCCTCTACGGCCCGAACCTGAGGACGTGTGTGACCGCGGCGGTCTCCGGGGCGCTACTGACTCCCCCGGCGTCGATCCTGGCGGTCACCTACCTCTGCACGCCCTGGCACCTGCCGCCGGTCGTCGGCGCCACGACAGGCATGTGGACCAGTGCGCTCGTGGCGTTCTGGCTGTGCCGGTTCCTGCCGTGGATGCCGGCGCCCGGCGCCTGGCGGGACGCCCCGGCGGGTGCGCCACCGGTGACCGGGCCGCTCTGGGTCGCGCGCCGGGCGCTGGCCGACTTCAGCGAGGCGCAGTTCTTCGGCAACGAGTGGGCGAGCGCGGCCATGCTGCTCGGCGCGACGCTGGCGTATCTCACCAGCCCGGCGCAGCTCGCGTACGGCAGCGGGCTGTTCCTCGCCGTGCTCGCCGCCCAGGCCGTCACGGCACTCGCCGGGGTGCTGATCTGGCGACGTCAGTGGCGCGCGCGGGGCTTCTACCCGACGTTCGTGCCGGTGGTGTCGGTCGCGCCGGCGGCCGTGCTGGCCTGCGGCGGCACCGCGGCGTCGGTGGTCCTCGGCGCGCTCGCCGGTGCGCTCGTCGCCCCACCTCTCGCGGCCGCGATCTCCCGGCGTCTGCCCGGCTACATCCATCCGTTCGTCGGCAACGTCGCCTCGATGAGCCTCTCGGCCGCGACGATCGTGCCGATCCTCACCCACATCCCTGGAGTCTCGGTATGACACGCACGATCGCCGACCTGGGCAAGGCTCTGCGTCGCCGGGAGACCTCGGCCCGGCAACTGACCGAGGACGCCCTGCGCGACGCCAAGGACCCGACGTTCAACGCGTTCGCCCTGGTGGACGAGGCGGGCGCCCGCGAGGCCGCCGCACGCGCCGATCGGGAACTGGCCGAGGGCGGTGACCGGGGTCCGCTGCACGGCATCCCGGTCGCGGTCAAGGACATCATCGACATGGCCGGCCTGCCCACGACCTGCGGATCGGCGACCTCGTTCGGCACCACCGCGTCACGTGACGCCGAGGTCGTGACCCGGCTGCGCGACCACGGCGCGGTGATCATCGGGAAGACCACGCTGCACGAGTTCGCCTACGGTTCGACCGGGGACCGCTCGGTGCACGGCCCGTCCCGCAACCCGCACGATCCGAGCCGGATCTCCGGTGGCAGCAGCGGGGGCAGCGCGGTGGCGGTGGCCTCCGGCGTGGTCCCGCTGTCGCTGGGCACCGACACTGTCGGCTCGGTGCGCGGGCCGGCGGCATTGTGCGGGGCGGTCGGCTTCAAACCCGCGTTCGACGCCGTCCCGAGCTCGGGGGTGTACGCGCTGGCACCCTCGCTCGACCACGTCGGCCTGTTCGCCTGGTCGGTCGAGGACGTCCTGCTCGGCTACGCCGCGCTCGCCGACACCGCACCCGACCCGCTGTCGCGCGATCCCCGGTCGCTCACCGTCGGCTGGGTTCGGGCGAGCGACTTCGCGACGGTCGACCCCCGGATCGAGGAGCTGACCTCCGCGCTGCTGGCCCGCGCCGGGTTCACCCCGTCCCGGGTGGACGGGTTCCCCGGCTGGGACCGGGACATGTTCGACGTGGTCACGACCCTGCAGAGCAGGGAGGCGTTCGAGGTGCACCGCCACCACCTCGACGCCGACCTCGACCTGATCGACCCGGAGGTCCTGGCCCGGCTGGAGCACGGTGGCCGGGTCTCCGCGGCGGACCACGCGGCCGCCGCCGAGGCGCGCGAGGAGCTGCGCGCGACGGTGCGTGAGCTGCTGGGGACCCATGACCTGCTGGCTCTGCCGACGGTGCCGATCGTGGCGCCGCCGATCGGCACCCGGAGTGTGCGGGTGGACGGCACCGAGCTGGAGGTCCGTTCGGCTCTGCTGTCGCTCACCAGCCCGTGGAACCTGACCGGCGACCCGGCGATCAGCGTCCCGGCCGGGCTCCTCGACGGACTACCCACGGCGGTCCAGCTGGTCGCCGCTCCCGGCAACGAACACCTCCTGTTCGCGGCGGCGCTGGCGCTGCAGGCCGCGCGCTGACCACCTCACCCGAAGGGAACCTCTCGATGCCGTCCATTCAGATCGACCTGCCACTGACCGTCCCCGCCGCCACGAAACAGGCGCTCGCCCAGCGGTTCGGCGAGATCTACGCGGAGATCATGCAGGTCGGCGCTGACCTGCTCACCGTGTCGATCCACGACGTCGGCGAGGGCGGTGTGTGGCGCTGCCACGAGTCCGGCCCGCCGACCCCGTCGGCGCTGATCATGTGTGACATCCGGGCCGGTCGCCCCGTCGAGACCCGGGCCAGGCTGGCCCAGGCCTTGATCGACGCCTGCACGGAACTGCTCGACCTGGACGCGCTGTGGATGAAGGTCGAGTTCACCCAGCACGCCGGCGACGAGATGTACCACCCGCACCTCGGCGGTTTCAACAAGGACTGGACGGGCAGCGAGCGCCACCCCGTCGCCTAGGCAGCGCCGTGCGGGTCATCTTCGCACGCGGCACCGCGCACCGTGAGTCCACACCGCGCCATGTGCACATAGCGCGGTGTGACCACATGGTGCGCGGTGCGGGAGCTGTCACCACGGGGCGAGGGTGCCGTCCCAGGAGAAGAATCCGGCGGTGGGGCCGTCGTCGGGCAGCAGCGCCAGCCGCACGGCCTGCGCCGCTGCCTCCGCCGGGTCCCCGCCGGACTCGGCGGCCCGGGGGTTGAGGTTGGTGGCGCGCAACCCGGGCGCGACGGCGTTGACCTTGAAGCCGTCGAGGGTCTGCGCGTAGAACACGGTGAGCGCGTTGAGCGCGGTCTTCGAGGACCGGTAGGCGGCGGCGCGACCGCCGGTCCGGTGGTCGAACTGCGGGTTGGGGCCGGTGCTCCAGCCCAGCGACCCGGTGCCGCTGGAGATGGTGACGATGCGCGGGCTCGCCGAGCGCCGCAGGGCGGGCAGGAAGGCGTTGGTCACGGCGACGACGGCGAACACGTTCGTCTCGTAGACCCGGCGCAGCATGTGCAGGTCGGTCTCGGTCGGGGCCTGGCCGGCGTCGGAGACCCCGGCGTTGTTGACCAGGACGTCCAGTTCGGGGACCTGGGCCGCCGCGGCGGCGATGGACTGCTCGTCGGTCACGTCGAGCGGCAGCAGGTGGGCGCCCTCCCCCAGCTCGTCCACGGCTGCCTGACCGCGCGCACGGTCGCGCGCCCCGACGTGGACGGTCAGCCCGGCGCCCAGCAGCTGGCGGGCGATCTCCTTGCCGATTCCGCTGTTCGCCCCGGTGACCAGTGCTGTTCGACCGTGCATGACCGACTCCTCCCAAACTCCAACGCTACCGTTGGAGTTTGACGGTAGCACTCATCTCCAACGCCTGCGTTGGAGATACGCTGGGCCGATGGCCTGGGACACCGAAGGGACGCGGCGCCGGCTCAAGGAGGCCGCGACCGCCGAGTTCGCCGAACGTGGGCTCGACGGCACGTCGATGACTCGCATCGCCGGCCGTGCCGGGATCAACAAGGAGCGGCTGTACAGCTACTACGGCGACAAGAACGCGCTGTGGGAAGTGGTGCTCACCGACGAGCTGGACCGGCTCGCGGCGGCGATCGCGCTCACCGGCACCGGGCTGGACGACATCGGCGACTTCGCCGGCGCGACGTACGACTACCACGCCGCGCACCCGGAGCTGGGGCGCCTGCTGCAGTGGGAGGGCCTGTCCCGAGGACCCGCTGCCGACGTCGCGCGGCGCTCGGCGCACTACCGGGAGAAGGTCGACCGCTTCGCCGAGGCCCAGCGCGACGGCGTGCTCGACGCCGCTCTCGATCCCGCGCACCTGGTGTTCGCGCTCATCGCGCTCGCCGCGTGGTGGCAGACGGTCCCCCAGCTCGCGGAGATGATCACCGGCGCCAGCGGCGACGACCCGGCCGAGCGCGCACGCAGGCGAGCCTTCGTGGTCGAGTCCGCCCGCCGCCTGGCATCAACCCGCCGCTGACAGCGCGTCGGCGATCCCGTCGCGGCCGACTTTGCACATCCACGTGCTGTGTCGCACATGTCCGGACGTGTGCGACGCGGCACGTGGGTGTGCAAAGTCGGCTCAGGCTGCCGGGAGGCTCAGGTCGGCGGCTTCCGAGCGGAGTTTCACCGCGGCGTCGGCGAAGTCCGCCGGGGTCAGGCGGTAGGACGGGCCGGAGACGCTGACCGCGGCCGTCACCGCTCCGTCCGAGCCGAAGATCGGGGCGGCGACCGAGTTGAGGCCCAGCTCCAGCTCCTCGCCGCTGCGGGCCCAGCCCCTGGACCGGACCTCGGCCAGCTCCTCCCGCAGTCGCGCCTCGTCGACGATGGTGCGTTCGGTGAACTGCTCCAGCCCGGAACGCAACAGCTCGCCGAGCGCGTCCTCCTCCGCCCAGGCCAGCAGGACCTTGCCGCTCGCGGTGGCGTGCAGCGGGGTGCGTTTGCCGACCCAGTTGCGGGTGGCGACCATGGTCGAGCCGTGCTCCTGGGTGATGTTGACCGCGGCGGCCGAGTCGCGGATCGCGATGTTGACCGTCTCGCCGATGTCGCCGGCCAGCCGCACGCACATGGGGCGCCCGTCGCGGGTCAGGTCGAGCTGGGAGCTGGTCGCGGCGGCCAGGCGGATGACGCCGAAGCCCAGCCGGTACTGGCCCCGGTCCTCCAGCTGCTCGACCATGCGTCGGTGCTCCAGTGACGCGGTCAGCCGGAACGCCGTCGACTTGTGCACCCCGAGGTGCCGCGCGATCTCGGTGATGCCCGCCTGTCCGTGCTCGGCCAGGTACTCCAGGATCGCCAGCGCCCGGTCCACCGACTGCACGGGAGACACCGGACCGTCAACCAGTTTGTTGCTCATTGAGGAACCCTTCTCAGCTTACGCAACCAATTTGCTCGGATCCGTTGACTCGACCCGGATCCGATTGGCACTCTGTTCCGTATAGCACATGCTGTTGCTTATCACGAAACCCAGGAGCTGCAATGATCCGAGTGGGCGCGGTCGCCGACATCCCGGACGGCGAAGCGGTTGTTGTCCAGGGCGAGGTGCCGATCGCGGTGTTCCACGTCGACGGCGAGCTGTTCGCCATCGACGACACCTGCAGCCACCAGAAGGCCTCCCTGTCCGAAGGGTGGGTCGAGGACTGCAAGGTCGAGTGCCCGCTGCACGCCGCCTGCTTCGACCTGCGCACCGGGATGCCCAGCGGCCCGCCGGCCAAGATGGCCGTGCGCACCTACCCGGTGGTCGTCACCGACGGCGTCGCCTTCGTGAACCCGATCGTCGAGCCCTCGGTGCCCACCGTGCCGGCCACGCTCGTCGCGGACATCAGCGCTGCCTGATGCGTTCGGTCACCGTCGTCGGGGCATCACTGGCCGGCTCCTCGACCATTCGCGCACTGCGTGAGCAGGGCTTCGACGGCCGGATCACCGCGATCGGGGCCGAGACCCACCTGCCATACGACCGGCCGCCGCTGTCCAAGGAGTTCCTCGCCGGCAGCATGTCCGCCGACGAGCTGAGCCTGCTGAGCGGCGAGGACGAGCAGTCCCTGCGGGTCGACTGGCTGCTCGGGCGGACCGCCACCGCGCTGGACCCGTCGACCATGGCGGTGGTCCTCGACGACGGGCAGCGGATCGTCTCCGACGCGGTCGTACTGGCCACCGGCGCCAGGGCCCGGCAGCTGCCGGGGCCCCGACCCGCGGGTGTGCACACCGTGCGCACCCTGGAGGACGCCACCGCGCTGCGCGCCGAGCTGCGCCCCGGCGCACGCGTGGTGCTGATCGGCGGCGGCTTCATCGGCGCCGAGATCGCCTCCACCGCCGCGCAGCTGGGCGCGGGCGTCACGATCGTCGAGGCCGTGGCCACGCCGCTCGCCGTCCAGCTGGGTGACGAGGTCGCTTCGGCGTGCACCGCGCTGCACGCCGACAACGGTGTCACCCTGCTCACCGGGGTCGGGGTCGCCGAGCTCGTCTCACACGAGGACGGCGCGCTCGACGCGGTGCGCGCGGTGCGCCTCACCGACGGCCGGGAGCTGCCCGCCGACGTCGTGGTCGTGGGGATCGGCGCGATCCCCAACACCGAGTGGCTCGCCGGTTCGGGACTGGCCGTCGACGGGGGCATCATCACCGACGCAGGCTGCGCGACCGACATCCCGGGCATCGTCGCGGTCGGCGACTGTGCGTCGTCCTATCGCCACTTCACCGGCGCGACACTGCGGCTGGAGCACTGGACGAACGCGGTCAAGCAACCGGCCGCCGCCGCCGCGACCCTGCTCGGCCTGCCCGCGCCCAAGCCGGACGTCCCGTACTTCTGGTCCGACCAGCACGGTTCCCGGCTGCAGTTCGCCGGTCACCGCACCGCCGGCGCCGAGGTGGAGATCACCGAGGGCAGCGCCGAGGAGCGCAGCTTCCTCGCCGTCTACCGCAGCGCGGGCGAACCGGTCGCGGTGTTCGCGCTGAACCGCCCCAAGCCGTTCAACCGTCTGCGCCGCGAGCTCGCCACCCGCGCGACCGCGCACGCCTGACATTCCTGACGCACCTCCCCCACCCCGATCCGATCGTTGCTCTGCGAAGGAGCCTCATGGAGACCGGCACCCAGCCCCGTACCCAGCTGTCCGAGAGCCTGATGCCCACGTTGCCGGGGCACCACTACGCCGACCCGGAGATCTTCGCCAGTGAACAGGCCAGGATCTTCGAGAAGTACTGGTTCGCCGCCGTGCGCACCGCGGATCTGCCCGCCGCCGGCAACTTCCGCACGGTGCAGGTCGGCCGGGAGAGCGTGCTGGTCGTGCGGGACCGCAAGGGCAACCTGGGCGCGTTCCTGAACGTGTGCCGCCACCGGGGCGCGCAGCTGTGCGCGGAGCCGACCGGTTCGCTGCGCAACGCGGTGCGCTGCCCGTACCACGCGTGGACCTACGGGCTGGACGGCAAGCTGATCGCCGCGCCGAACCTGGAAACCATGCCGGACGTCGACCGGAGCGCCTACGGGCTCAACAAGGTCGCGCTGCGGGAATGGCTCGGTGTGGCGTGGGTGTGCCTGGCCGACGAGCCGCCCTCTTTCTCCGAGACGGTGATCGGCGCGGTGACCGCCCGCCTGGGCGACGCGGAGATCATCGACGCCTGGCAGATCGACAAGCTGGAGCTCGGCAAGCGCATCACCTACGAGGTGAAGGCGAACTGGAAGCTCATCATCGAGAACTTCATGGAGTGCTACCACTGCGCGACGATCCACCCCGAGCTGACCGAGGTGCTGCCGGAGTTCGCCGACGGTTTCGCCGCGCAGTACTTCGTCGGGCACGGTGCGGCGTTCGGTGAGGACGTCCAGGGGTTCACCGTCGACGGCGGTGCCGGCGCGCCGAAGCTGGAGACCGTCACCGACGAGCACGACCGCCGCTACTACGCGATCACGGTCAACCCGCAGGTCTTCATCAACCTGGTTCCCGATCACGTCATCCTGCACCGGATGTACCCGGTGGCGGCGGACCGCACGATCGTCGAGTGCGACTGGCTCTACGCCCCGGAGGTCGTCGCCAGCGGGCAGGACCTGACCAAGTCCGTCGAGCTGTTCCACCGGGTCAACCAGCAGGACTTCGACGCGTGCGAACGCTGCCAGCGCGCGACCCTGTCGCGGTCCTACCGCGACGGTGGGGTGCTGGTGCCCAGCGAGCACCACATCGGGGCGTTCCACGAGTGGGTCCGCACTCAGCTCTGGCCGGACGAGCTCACCGAAGGAGCACAGTTCGACACCGTCATGTAAATTCGTTCCTACTTCTCCACAAAGCCTGTGACTAACCCGCACAGGCTTTCTGGCATGCCATGAATCGGCTATTGATTCAATTATTAGGATAATGTTAAGTATCTGCCTCCGCTTGACATGACCATTCCTGACGGACAACGATAGTTGCGTCACATAAATCCTGTTGCATAATACGCACCGAGGCGTATGCACGGAGGGAAACGCAACCCGTGAGCGAACATATCGGCGAGGTACCGGCGCCGCTACCAGGCAGTTCATCAGGATCCACTGAGGTGGCCGGGGTGACGGTCACCGACGAGAAGACGGTTCGGCGCGCGGTCGCGGCAGCCGCTATCGGCAATGTCACTGAATGGTACGACTTCGGCGTCTACGCCTACCTGGTGCCGGTCATCACGCACGTCTTCTTCTCCGACCTACCCCAGTCGGTCGCGGTTCTCTACGCATTCGCGACGTTCGCCGTGTCATTCCTGGTCCGCCCGATCGGCGGGCTCATCTTCGGCACGTTGGGCGACCGGATCGGGCGCACCAAGGTGCTGTCGATGACGGTCATCCTGATGGCGGCCGGGACGTTCGTCCTCGGGCTGCTGCCCAGCTACGCGGCGATCGGCATCTCCGCGCCGCTGCTGGTGATCTTCGTGCGGATCATCCAGGGACTGTCCACCGGTGGCGAGTACGGCGGCGCGATGACGTTCATCGCCGAGTACAGCTCCGACCGCAGGCGCGGGTTCTTCGGCAGCTGGCTGGAGTTCGGCACACTCACCGGCTACGCGATGGGCGCCAGCCTGGTCACCATCCTGACCATCGCACTGCCCCACGAGGCGATGCTGTCCTGGGGCTGGCGCCTGCCGTTCCTGCTGTCGCTGCCGCTCGGCATCGCCGGGCTCTACCTGCGACTCAAGCTGGAGGAGACCCCGGCGTTCAAGACCATGCTCGCCGAGTCCGAGGCCCGCGAGGGCACCTCGGCCGGTGAGGGCCTGCGGCAGCTGTTCGCCGATCACTGGCGCACGATGCTGCTGGCCGGCGGCATCATCATCGCCTGGAACGTCACGAACTACCTGCTCACCAGCTATGTGCCCACCTATCTGACGACCACCCTGCCGGCCAGCGGCCATGCCGGGATCAGCGAGGAGGCCTCGAACCTGCTGCAGATCGTGGTGCTGCTCCTGCTGATGGTGGTGATCACCTTCCTGGGCACGCTCAGCGACCGGTTCGGCCGCCGCCGGGTGCTGCTGGTCGGGTGCGCGGGGCTCATCGTGCTCGGTCTGCCCTCGGTGCTGCTGCTGCGGTCCGGCGGTATCGCCACGACGTTCATCGGCCTGATGGTCATGGGTCTGTCGCTGGTCTGCTTCTCCGCGGTCGCACCCTCGACGCTGCCGGCGATGTTCCCGACCCACATCCGCTACGGCGGGCTGTCGGTCACGTTCAACATCTTCGTCTCGGCATTCGGCGGCACCACGGCGATCGTGGTCAGCGGCCTGGTACTGGCGACCGGGAACCTGGACTTCCCCGGCTACTACCTGATCGGCGCGGGTGTCCTCGGCGCGATCTGCGCGTACCTGATGAAGGAGACCGCCGGTAAACCACTGCCCGGCTGCCACCCGGCGGTAACCACGGAGGAGGAGGCACGCGAACTACGCTAAAAGCCGTGAGTGGCGAGTGGTCCTATAGGACCACTCGCCACTCACGGCTTTATCCCGCGTAACGGAGCGCGGCTCGTTGGGCCACCAGTCGATAACCGACGCCGTGCACCGTCTGGACCAGGTCCGAACGTCCGAGTTTCGTACGCAGGGTGGCCACGTGCACATCCAGCGAACGACTCGACGCGGGCAATGGCCGGCCCCAGACCTCCACCATCAGATGGTTGCGGGTGCACACCGAACCGTTCGCCCGATTCAGCACGCTGAGCAGGCGGAATTCCTTGGGTGTCAGTTTCACCGGCCGCCCGTCGACCCGCACCACGCGACGTGATCCGGCGCCGCACCCCTCGGCCAGGTCGAGCGGAGAATTCTGCGAATGCCGGACTCGCGCACCCCGGCGCCGCCGCCGGTCCACCGCGGAGATCCGGGCGGCCAGTTCACCTGAATCGACCGGCTCGACGACGTAGTCGTCCGCGCCCAGATAAAGTCCCAGTACGCAGTCACTCAGCCGGAACCGCGCGGCGAGCAGGATGAGCGGCACGTCGCTCACCTCACGGACGAGCTGACAGATCGACGTGCCGGCGATGTCACCGAGACCGAGGCTGTGCACCACCACGTCGACATCGTCGAGGTGGTCCAGCACCTCCGGACCCTCGGCCCGCAACCGGTCCGTGGCGATGTCGTGACCGTGCAACGCGCTCCGCAGGGCGGCGGCCACCCGGTCGTCGGATTCGATCAGCAAGATACGCAGCTCATCGACCTTCCCTGAGAGGGGTGCGTACTAGCTCCCCAACAACGTTGGTCATCGTATGTTGACCAACATTTGTTGTCAATCCTGCCCCGCCGCGCTACAGTCGTGTTGCCAACAAGCGTTGACATAGGCGTTGAAGAAAAGGATTACTGCCATGCGGAACACGGATGTGGTGGTCGTCGGTGCCGGCCCGACCGGGCTCACGCTCGGCGCCTCGTTGATCGACAAGGGCATGGACGTGGTGGTTCTGGACAAGAACCCGGAGGGCGCGAACACCTCGCGCGCGGCGGTCGTCCATGCTCGCACCCTGGAGGTCCTGCGCGACCTCGGCGTGGCCCGCGAGCTGGTCACCCGAGGTGTCGTGGTCCCCTCGTTCACCCTCCGGGACCGCGACCGCACCCTGCTGAGCCTCGACTTCTCCGACCTGCCGACGCCGTACCCGTTCACGCTGATGGTCCCGCAGAGCACCACCGAGGAGGTCCTGCTCAACCGGTTGCGGGAGCTGGGCGGCAAGGTCCAGCGGCCCACCGAGGTGGTCGGCCTGGACCAGGACGCCGACGGGGTCACCGTGCACACCACCGACGAGGGTGGCACCACCAGCATCCGGGCGCGCTATCTCATCGGTGCGGACGGCATGCACAGCGCGGTCCGGGGCCTCGCCGGCATCGGTTTCACCGGCAGCGCCTACGAGCAGTCCTTCGTCCTCGCCGACGTTCGGATGGGCTGGGCACTGCCGGCCGACGAGGTGCAGCTGTTCTTCTCCCCCGCCGGTCTCGTCGTCGTCGCGCCGCTGCCCGGTGACCGGCACCGCATCGTCGCCACCCTCGACCACGCCCCCGAACATCCCGAGCTGCCCGACATCCAGCGCCTGCTGGACACCAGGGGTCCGGTCACCGATCCCGCGCGGGTCGACGAGGTGGTCTGGAGCTCCCGGTTCCGCGTCCACCACAGGCTGGCCAGCCGCTACCGCACCGGCCGGGTCTTCCTGGCGGGCGACGCCGCGCACGTGCACTCACCGGCGGGCGGTCAGGGCATGAACACCGGCATCCAGGACGCGGTCGAGCTGGCGACCCTGCTGCACACCGGCGCCGAGGCCCGCTACGAGTCGATCCGCCGCCCGGTCGCGGCAGGCGTCCTGTCGATGACCGACCGCATGACCCGAGCGGCCACGACCCACAGCCCCTTGGTGCGCACGCTCCGCAACACCACCCTGCGCACCCTCTCCCACGTCCCCCCGTTCCGCCACACCCTGGCGATGACCCTCTCCGAACTGTCCACCCGCCGCTAACCCCCCGCCACCAGCCCGCCTCCCGGTGATCACCTCCTCCCCCGATGACACGAATGTGGCTTTAGGGACGTTCAACGTCCCTAAAGCCACATTCGTGCCGGTGGGGTGGGGCAGGTGGGGCGGGGTGCGGCGTTAGTCGAGGCGGGCGTAGTCGGTGATCGCGGTGAAGTCGAGGTTGCGCAGCGTGCCGTAGGTGGGGCCCCAGGTGGTGCCCAGGCGGGAAGCCACGAAGGCGTCGGACACGACCGTGGGGGCGTGCTGGACCAGCAGGGACGCCTGCACCGCCAGCGCCAGCCGGGTGACCAGGTAGCGGGTGGTGTCCTCCGGAGCCATGACGAGCTCCTCGATCTCGGTGAGCGCCCCGGCCAGGAGCGGGTGTTCCCCGGCGGCGGGGCGGATCTCGTCGAGTACCGGTTCGATCGCCTTCGGCTCGCGCTCCAGGACGCGGCCGACGTCCATCACCATCATGTTCGAGGTGCCCTCCCAGATCGCGTTGAGCGGCGCCTCCCGGTAGTAGCGCGGGCACGGGTGTTCCTCGATGTAGGCGTTGCCGCCGATCGACTGGATGACCTCCTCGGTCACGCTCGACACGCGCCGGCAGTTCCAGAACTTCGCCACCGGGGTGAGCAGCCGGCTGAGCAGCTTCTCCGACACGTCGTCCTGGTGGTCCTCGGCGTGCGCGACCCGGAACCCGAGGTGCGCGGCGCCGGCCCATTCCAGCGCCAGGTCGGCCAGCACGGGCGCCTGGATCGGCAGCTGGGACAGCGGCGCGCCGAACGCCGTGCGCTGGTCGTTGTAGTGCAGCCCCTGGGACAGCGCCGCGCGCATCAGACCGGCGGAGCCGATGGCGAAGTCGAGGCGGGTGTACTCGGCCGAGGACAGGATCGTCCGCACCCCCTTGCCCTCCTCGCCGACGAGGAAAGCCCGCGCGTCGTGGTACTCGATCTCCGACGAGGCGTTGGCGCGGTTGCCCAGCTTGTCCTTCAGCCGGTTGATCCGGATGCCGTTGAGCTCACCGTCCGGGACGCGGCGCGGCACCAGCAGGCAGGACACGCCGCCCTCGGTGTGCGCGACGGTCAGGTAGGCGTCGGACATGGGCACCGAGGCGAACCATTTGTGCCCGTTGACCAGGTAGGTCTCCCCGGGGCCCCGTTTGCCGACCGGGCGGGCGACGGTGACGTTGGCCCGCAGGTCGGAGCCGCCGTGCTTCTCGGTCATGAAGTAGCCGATCGTGCCCGCCGACTTGCGTCCGATCGCGACGTCCGCCGGGTCGTAGCCCTCCGCCGCGATCGCCTCGGCCCACGGCGCGAGCTCGGGCTGGCTGCGCAGCACCGGGATCGAGGCGTACGCCATGCCGATCGGGCACGCGGTCGAGCCGTCGATCTGGTTCCACAGGTAGGACAGCACCGCGCGGGCCGAGTGCGCGCCGGGTTCGTCGGAGGTCCAGGCCAGCGAGTGCACGCCGGAACCGAAGCCCAGCGACATCAGCTCGTGGTAGGCCGGGTGGAACTCGACGTCGTAGACCTCGTTGCCGAGACGGTCGAGGGTGCGCAGCTCAGGGGTGTGGCGCTGGGCGTCGCGCGCGGCCTTGAGCACCAGGGGGTCCCACACCCGCGAGCCCAGCGCCTCCGCCCGGTCCCAGGCCCACGGGGCGTGGCGCCGGACGACGGCGGCGGCGACCTTGTCGCGGGTGAAGGCGTTGACGTGGTTGAGATCCGGGATCAGGTTGTCCGGGATCGGGCGCTGCCGGGTGAAGTCAGCGGCGTCGGTGACGGTCATGGAGTACCTCCCGGTAGCCCAGTCAACCCCAGCGCCCCGATCCCGCAAGCCGAGCCCGCCGGGCTGTCAGTCGTCACCGATCCGGCGTTCGGCTGACCACGGGAGCCCGGAGAGCCAGGACAACATCCATTCTCGGTATCTGATCCCGGAGCGACGACTTCGCGCTGACGCGCACCAAGGCGATCATCGTGGTGCATCCACTGACCATGCCTCGGTTCCCACTCGGACTGCTCACGAAATCCAGGACCGTGCACGACGTGTTCCGGTGGAATCCTGAGCTCGACACCCCGCATCCTGGTCATCGACCGCATCAACGGCGAGGTGTGCCGGTACAGCACCGAGGCGTTCCTGCTGCACCACACCGCCAATGCGTTCGACGACGGCAACGACGTGGTGCTCGACCTGTGCGCCTATCCGGACGACTCGATCTTCAAGCTCTTCCAGGAGCCGCTGGCCGGAACCTGGCCGGAGGTCCGCCACGGATGGCCTGAACGGCTCCGCCTCACCGACAGCGGCCAGGTACGCCGTCGACGGCTGGCCGACATCGCGTTCGAGTTCCCCGCGTCGCGCCCGGTTCGTGGCTGTCGGAACATCGCCACATCTACGGCGTCACCGGCTACATGGGGCAACCCGTCACACTCGACACCGAGACCGGGTCGGTCACCACGTTGTGGCACAGGTCCGGCGAGCACGCCGGCGAGCCCATCCCGGTCCCGAAACCCGGCGCGACCGCAGACACCGACGTCTGGCTGCTCATTCTCGTCCTGAGCCTCGACGGCCGCACCGAGCTGCGTATCTTCGACGGCAATGAACTCGGCGCCCCGCCCGTCGCGCGCGTACCGCTGCCGCACGTGATCCCGTTCGACTTCCACGGCAACTGGCTGCCGGCCGACACCGGGACGACGCTCAGCTGAACGGCCCTCCCGGACGGCGCCGTGGATCCTGTACGTCCCGAGGTCAGGGCTGCTGCCGCAGGAAAGTGACGACGGCATCCTCGAAAGCCGACGACTGTTCGACGTTGGACAGGTGCACCGCGGGCAGGACCTCGAAGCGGGCGCCGGGGATCGTCTCGGCCAGCTCCTTGCCGTGCGCCTCGGAGGTGACGGTGTCGTCGCGGCCCGCGATGACCAGGGTCGGGCGGGAGATCAGCGAGACGGTGCGCCGCTGGTCGGAGTCGCGCACGATGGCCCAGGCGGCCGCGACGCCTTCGCGTGAGGTGGTCAGCAGCGTCCGGCGGAACGGTTCGACCGTGTCGGACTCCAGCAGCTCGGCCGGGAACCAGTTGTGCAGGAACCTGTCGGCGGTCTCGCGCATGTCGGGGGCACGCAGCAGCTCGGCGATCGCGGCGTCCCACTGCGGGGCCGGACCGAGATGGGCGGCGGTGTTGGCGAGCACGAGCCGGTCGACGCGCTCCGGGGCGTGGATGGCCAGCCACTGCGCGACGTACCCGCCGAGCGACAGACCCAGCACGTGCACCCTCGGCAGGTCCAGCGTGTCCAGCAGCTCGAGGACGTCACGCCCGAACCGGTCGAGCGAGTAGGCACCCTCGGGCGTCTCGGAGCCACCGTGCCCTCGGAAGTCGTAGCGCAGGAGGCGGAAGTGCTCGGTGAGGGCCACGACGTTGGTGTCCCACATGTGCAGGTCGGTGGCGATCGAGTTGGACAGCAGCAGCACCGGCTTGCTCGCGTCGCCGTCGAGCCGGTAGGCGATGCGGACACCGTCGCCGGTGGTGAATGAGGTGGTCATGTCCTTCATCCTGTGCACCGCAAGGCAGATTTTAAATTACAGAGTTCGGACAGGCCTTGTAGATTGAACCGACAATGTCTCAGTTCACGCTGCACGAGTTGCAGTGCTTCGACGCGGTGGTGAGCGCGGGCGGTTTCCAGGCCGCTGCCGAGCGGCTGCACCGTTCGCATCCGTCGGTGTTCGCTGCGGTCGCCAAGCTGGAGCACCAGCTGGGGCTTCAGCTGCTGGACCGGTCCGGGTATCGGGTGCGGCTGACCGAGGCCGGTCAGGTCTTTCACCGCCGGGTCTCGGTGCTGCTGCACGAGGTGGAGGAGCTGGGGACCTACGCGACGCAGCTGGCGATGGGCGAGGAGGCCGAGCTGCGGGTGGTTCTCGGTGACCTGTGCCCGCTGCCGCCGGTGCTGGATCTGTTGAGCGAGTTCTTCGGGCGGTGCCCGCAGACCCGGTTGCATCTGCAGTTCGAGGCGGTGACCGGCCCGTGGGAGCGGTTGCTGTCCGACGAGACGGACCTCATCGTGCACCGGGTGGCCAAGAGCGATGTGCGGATGGAGTGGATCGACCTGGGGCCCGTCGCGCTGGTTCCGGTCGTGGCGCCGGGCTTTCTGCCGTTCGAACCGACGGCCGAGGTCACGCCGAGGCACATGCAGCCGTTCACCCAGTGCCTGATCCGCGATTCGGCGCACCAGCCGGCCGAGCCGAGCCACTACGTCGTGGAGGGTGCACCGCAGTGCTCGGTGCCGGATCACCTGATGAAGAAGGAGCTGATCCTGCGTGGCATGGCGTGGGGACACCTGCCTCGGTTCATGATCGAGTCCGAGCTGACCGACGGTCGTCTGCTGTCGATCACCGGGCGGCATTTCCCCGGGGTGGTCGAGGAGCTGGTGGCTGCCCGGCGTCGGGACCGGCCGCACGGGCCGGTCGCCAGCAGGCTGTGGGACTTCCTGGCCCGGAACTCACCGGTGCTGGACCCTGTTCGATCCGCGCGGTGAGAGACCGTTATCACATCTGCCCTCTCAGAAAGTTCCACCGTCGCGGCGCAGGAGGCAGGATCGGGTGGTGACCGAGGGACCACGACACACCCTGATCCAGATCACCGACTCGCACATCCGCGCCGAGGACACGACGGGTGCGGGTCAGGTGGACACGTTCGCGCTGCTGGGCAGCGCGCTGCGGGTGGTCGAGGCGCTGGCGCCGCGCCCGACGGCGGTCCTGTTCACCGGCGACCTGGCCGACGACGGTGACCCGCTCGCCTACAGTCGGTTGCGCGACCTGGTCGGGCCGGTCCTGGCGCGGATCGGCGTTCCGGCGGTCTATCTGCCGGGCAATCACGATGTGCGTGGGGTGATGCGCGAGCATCTGCTCGACCAGGCCCCGGACGATGCGCCGCTGGACTCGGTGAGCTGGTTCGGTGACGTGCGGGTGGTGGCGTTGGACAGCACCGTGCCCGGGTTCGCCTATGGCCTGCTGGAGCCCGCGCAGCTGGAGTGGTTGCGTTCGGAGCTGGCGACACCGGCACCCGCCGGGACGGTCGTGGCGCTGCATCATCCGCCGCTGCCGTCGTTCGCGCCGTTCACCTCGTCGATCGAGCTGCAGAACCGGGCCGATCTGGCAGCGGCCATCGCCGGCACGGACGTCCGCGCGGTGCTGGCCGGGCACACCCACATGGTCGGCGGCGGAGTCGTAGCGGGTGTTCCGGTGTGGACGGGTGGCCCGTTGGCGACGATCCAGGACCCGGTGCTGCCCGGAGGCGCACTGCGTGGTCTGGCGGCCCCGGGCCTGACCCGCCTGGACCTCTACACCAACACCGCGGTAGCCACCCACGTACCTATCGACGTCGACGTGGTGTGGCAAGTCCCACCCGAGAAACTGGCCCCCACAGTGGAAAAGTTCCGCTCCCAGCTGCCGTCCTAACCCAGCCACAGCACCCGGCCACAGCAAAGCCGGTCGCAGCAAGGCGAGCGACAGCTAAGCCGGCTCCGCGAGTCTCCGAAGGAGTTCCGGCGAAGGCCGG
>NZ_AUBB01000040.1 GCF_000429025.1 Actinospineispora spinosispora DSM 44797 | reverse complement strand
CTGGTGTGGTCACCGCACCACCATCGCGCGTCGCACCGGCCCCGGTCTTGGAGGAATGGGAGCACCACAGGTGGACGTTCGGGTCGGTGATGGTGCCGGCGACGCCTGCCCGGCGAGGCTGACCTCAAGTCCAGGATTAGAATACGGTTCGGTTTCTCTTTGAGAACCATCCGTGCCTATGTACTCTGACGGTCATGACCGCGGCCGTCCTGCCCGCGCCGACTCAGCCCGCGCCGACTCAGCCCGCGCCGACTCAGCCCGCGCCGACTCAGCCCGCGCCGACTCAGCCCGCGCCGACTCAGGGTTGGCTGCTGCCGCTGGGCGTCTTGGTCGTGGGCAGCTTCATGTCGGTGCTGGACGCCAGCATCGTCAACGTGGCACTCCGGCTACACGCTGGCCCTGGGTGTCGCGGTGCCGCTGACCGGGTGGCTCGGCGATCGGATCGGCAAGACCTCGCTGTACATCCTGTCGATGGTCGGCTTCGCGGCGGCGTCCGCGCTGTGCGGGATGGCCTGGGATCTGGCCAGCATGATCGGTTTCCGCATCCTGCAGGCCATCCCCGGTGGCATCTTGCCGGTCGTGACGATGACGCTGCTGTTTCAGATCGTGCCCAGGGAGAGGATGGGCGCGGCGATGGGTATCTACGGCCTCGGGGTCGTGGTCGCGCCGGCGGTCGGGCCGACCTTGGGCGGCTACCTGGTCGAATACGTCGACTGGCGGCTGATCTTCTACATCAACGTGCCGATCGGGTTGCTCGGCACCGTCGCGGCGATCGCGCTGTTCCCCCGGCAGAAGCCGACCAGGTGACCACGGTTCGACCTCTGGGGATTCGTCACCGTCGCCTACGGACTGTTCGCCCTGCTGCTGGCCGCATCCGAAGGGCAGGACTGGGGCTGGGACGGCTACCGAATCTGCGGGCTGATCGTCTCCGGGCTGCTGAGCCTGGCGTTGTGTGTGGTCATCGAGCTGGAGGTCGAGAACCCGTTGATCGATCTGCGGGTATTCAGCGGCTGGCCTTACATCAATTCGATTCTGCTGCTGGGCATCGTGATCACGGCTCTGTTCACCGGGCTGTATTTCATCCCGCTGTACCTACAGCAGATTCAGGGAATGCAGGCATTCGACGCGGGCCTGGTCCTGCTTCCCTCCGCGTTGGTGATGGTGGTGATGATGCCACTCGCCGGGCGGATCTATGACGCGATCGGACCGCGCTGGCCGGTGACGATCGGACTCGTGATCATCGCCTACGCGTCGTATCTACTGGCCCAGATGACCCCGGCCACGCCCCGGTTCGACATCGAACTGTGGATGTCACTGCGAAACGTCGGTACCGGGCTGTCCATGATGGCGATCATGACGTCCGGGATCGCATCGCTGCCCGCATCGTTGACCAGTGCCGGCACCGGTATGAACAACATCATGCAGCGGGTGGCGTCCAGTCTGGCGGTAGCGATCTTCGGCGCCCTGGGCGCCTCTGACGCGGCTCAGCTGATGTCGGACCAGGCCTCCCTGCTACGGACCGGGGCACAGGCCCTACCCCGGGTAGCGACCGCGCAGACGTCCGATCTGCTCGGCATCTACCAGGCGATGAACCAGAGTGCGACCACCCAGACCTACGCCAACGGCTTCTACATCACCACCGTGATGTGCGCGGGCGGCGCGGTACTCGCCCTCGGTCTGCGCTCCGGCAAACCGAAAGGATCCGCTGAACCGGCGGTCGTGGAGTTATGAGCCGTGGTTCGACGGCTCGGCTCGTTCTGCTCAACGGCGCGCCCAGCAGCGGCAAGTCGACGCTCGCCGGGAGGTACGCCGCCGCGCATCCACTCACGCTGGCTCTGGACATCGACGTCGTCCGGGGCATGCTCGGCGACTGGCTGAATCGGCCGACCGAGGCAGGGTTGGCCGCTCGGGCGATGGCTCTGCGCATGGCTCACGTGCATCTGAGCTCGGGCCACGACGTGCTGGTCCCGCAATTCCTCGGGCAGATCGGTTTCATCGTCGAACTCGAACAGCTGGCCACGACGGCCGGCGCCGAATTCATCGAGGTGATGTTGCTGAGCAGCACACCGGACATCGCCCGACAGTTCACCGAACGGGCACGCCGTCCCACCACCCGAGCACAACGGGACGCGTCAGCGCTGCTGGAACTCCACGGCGGCATCGCAGAGCTGCCGACCATGTGCAACCGGCTGCTGGACGTGCTCGCGGCGCGACCGAACACCAGAATAATCAGGACAACGACCGGCGAACCGGAAGCCGCTTACCACGATTTGCTCGCGTTGCTTTCTCAAAGCTGATCGCTGAGGGCCTGACCACGCCGTTCAAGGGCCACATGCGTGTCCGGTCGTCGTCAGCGTCGCTCCATATGACAGTCCGGACGGCCGTGGTAGCTGCCGTACGAGTCGCCGATGTGCCGTTGCTCGTCGTCCCAGTCCCGCTGTTGGGTGTAGAACTCCTCGCCGTCGGCGCACTCCACGTGCACATCCGGGCCCTGGTCATCTGGGTCGTCCGGCCCACCGCACGAACGCGAATGGCACCCGTGCCCACCGAGTACCGGCTCAGCGGCCGACGCGGTGGAAGCCGTGATGAGCAGCGCGGTGACAACAGCCATAGACCCGCCAAGGAAACGCACGCCCGTACGCCACATGAATTTGCCCCAGTATGAATGGAAAGCAGGATGTTAGCGAGTGATCGTATCGATCGATCAATTAGTGGAAAGTTAAAGCAGTCGGAAACTCGCGCTAATTCGCCGACGCTCCCCGGTCGCGCCGCCGTCAGCGGATCCCACCATCGGCGAACCCGGAGTCTGTCCTCGCCGGGTCATGGGGTGAGCGTGGTCCTGCAGGTGCACAGCTCGGCCAGTACCTCGGGCAACGGAATCACACCGATGCCGGGGCCGGTCGGGATCGGAATCCGGCCGTCGATCAGGACGAACGGCTCGGTCAGATCCTGGGCGTAATACCGGTCCGAACCGGAGATGTCCGAGGGCAGCGTGAAGTTGCTCAGCCCGGCGAGTGCCAGGTTCGCCGCACGCCCGATACCGGTTTCGAGCATCCCACCCGCCCACACCGGGACACCGGCCGCCGCGCACGCGTCGTGCACCCGACGCGCTTCGAGATACCCGCCGACCCGCCCCGGTTTGATGTTGACGACCGCGCACGCACCGATCCGGATCGCCTCGTACGCGGCCCGAGCCGACACGATCGACTCGTCGAGACAGATCGGAGTCCGCACCATCCGGGCCAGCCCCGCATGCCCGACGACGTCCTCCTCGTCCAGGGGTTGTTCGAGCAGCAGTAGGTCGAAGGCGTCCAGCCCGGCGAGATGCCGCGCGTCGGAGCGCCGGTACGCGGAGTTCGCGTCGACCTGCAACAGGACGTCGTCACCGAAGTGTTCCCGAACGGCGGCGACCGGCGTCACGTCCCACCCGGGTTCGATCTTGAGCTTGATCCGAGGGTAGCCGGCGTCCAGGTACGCCCCGACGACGTCGAGCAGCTCGGGGATCGTGTCCTGGATACCGACCGAGACCCCGGAGACCACCTCGGTAGAAATGGCGCCCAGGTACCTGCTAAGTGAGACACCCGATGCGCGCAGCTCGGCATCCAACAGGGCGGTCTCCACTGCGGACTTCGCCATCCTATGCCCGCGTACCGACGCGACGACCTCCCCGAACCTCGCCGTCGTCACCTCACCGGCCGCGAACAAGCGGGGCACGAGCTGCTCGGCGACGACCCGCTGCGCCGCGTCGGTGTACTCGCTGGAGTACAGCGGGTCCGCGAGGGCGACACATTCGCCCCAGCCCTGCGCGTCGTCGGTCTCCAGCCGGACCACCAGTACGTCCCGGCCGGTCTCGACACCGAACGAGGTACGGAACGGCGAGACCAGCGGCATGTCGATCCGGATGAGCTCCACCACATTGATCTTCATCGGGCCTCCGAGGTCCGCATCGTCGAGGGGGGTTCCAGTACGCACCAGCCGTCATCGGACATTCCGGTCCAGCGGTAGCCGGTGTTCAGCCGGGGAGCCATGACCGAACGCAGCGCACCGCGCCAGGTGAGTGTGTGCTCGGCGGCCACGATCTCCGGCAGCCGTAACCGGACCGGACCGACAGTGGCACGCTCGGACCGACACGGCCGACCGTGCTGATCACTGTCCAACACGGTCACCGACCGGATGCTCGATGAGGCGGGCAGGCGGCCGCCCGAGAGATCCCAGCGCACCCATACCCGATCGGTCGGCACACCGGCGTTGTACACGTCGTCCAGCGGGCCGTAGTGGTCCACCAGATAAGCGACCCCGACAGCACCCAGCCGGCTGATGTTCAGCAGCGCGTTACGCCGAAGCAGCGGGTCGAACGTCCAGCTCAGATAGCTGATCCCCCGATCGAGACACCAGGTGCGCTGGTGGTGTTTCACTGCGATGCCGATTCCCCGCCGACGCCAGTCCGGATGGACGCCCACCACGTGCGAATGTAGGTGCACCGGGTCGTCTACGGCACGAAAGCCCACCGCGCCACCGACCAATCTCGTCCCGGCGAACGCACCGAGCACCATGCCGCCGGTGTCGCTGAGCGCGCGGAGCACCTCCAGCGGCACCGCGGTCTCCGTGGTACCCCAGACCAGGCGGAACAGCGACACCAGCTCCGCCAGGTCGCCGCTGTCGGTCAGGTCGCGCAGCTGTACCTCGACGTCCATCGGGCCACCGTGCGCCGCGCCACCGCCGGGCGCATCGTCGGGAACATCAAGAATCCTCCGGCTAGATTGGCGCACACCACAAGACGGTGTCTGCAGGGGGCGACCGGAATGGGCGAGGTCGGCGAACCACGGGGACTGCCGGCAGCGGGCCCCACCACCCGGCAGCTGGTACGGGACATCGGACCAGCGCTGCTACGGCTCGTCTCGACCGGCGCGACGGCCGACGACCCACTGGCCTCGGTCGTCATCCACCCACCCACCGAAACCGCCGTGCCAGAGCCGAACTGCGTGGTCCTCGGCATCGGCGCGAAGACCGAAGCCGAGGTACTCGGCCTGCTGGCGGCGACCAACCCGACCGGTCCCGGCGTCGTCGCGGTCAAGGCACCGATGCCCAGCTCGATCAGCACCGTGCGAACGACCGGGCCGGCGATCATCGAGGTCAGCACCGACGCATCCTGGATGCACGTCGCCACCACGATCCGGGACTACCTGATCGACTACACCCGAGCGCGGATCCAGCCCGACGATGACAGCACCGACCTGTTCGCTCTGGCGAACGCGATCTACACCGCACTGAACGCCCCGGTGACGATCGAGGACCGGTTCTCCGCCCTGCTCGCCTGGTCAGCCGGTCAGGACCAGACCGACCCGGAGCGAATCACCACCATCCTCGGCCGCGCGGTACATCAACGGACGCTGGAGCAGCAGCGGGAACGCGGCGAATTCCAACGACTACGGGCCAACGCCGGACCGGTCTACTTCGCCGCGACTGAGCCCGGGTACCTGTCCCGGGTGGCGATCGCGGTACGCGCCGGAACGGAGGTCCTGGGCTATCTCTGGGTGGCGGTCGCCGAACCACTCGACTCGGCTCGCGCGCACATGCTCGAACAGTTCGCGCTGGTGGTGGCACCGCAGATCGCCGGTCTGCGCACCGAGACCGCCCACGCTCGCCGCCAACGCGAGGAACTCGCCGCCGCGGTGCTCGCCGGCTCCGCCGACCTGGTGGGAGCCGGCCGCTTGCAGCTGGGCGACGGCCCCCTCTGCGTGTTGGCAGCCGCATCTCGGGTATCCGCCGGTGGCCACTCTCCGATCGGCAACGATCCCCGTGTCGATCTCACCGCCGACGCGGTCGCGGTGGATGAGCTGCGGCGGTTCGCCGACACACTGGAGTACTACCTGGCGGCGGTGCATCCCCGTTCGGTCACCGTGCGCGGCACCGGTGTGGTCTACGCGCTTCTCGCCTACCCGGTGGGCGCCACTCAGGCTCTCGACTCGACCACCCGCCTCGCCCGCGACTTCCTCGCCCGGACCCCTCTCACCGACGACCACGTGATCGCGGCAGGCGGTCCCAGCGAGTCGATCGGGCGCATCACCACGATCCGGTCGCAGGTCGACGCCACAGTGCGCGCCATGCGGCATCCGAGCTTCACCGGACAGTCGGTGTGCGCGGTCGAGGACGCGGCGCTTTCGGTCCTGCTGCTGCACCTGGCCGATATGACCGACTCGCTCGGCCTGCCGGACACCACCGGCGCGCTACGGCGGCTCATCTCCCGCGACGGTCCGACCGGCGTTCTCGCCGACACCATGGCCGCCTACCTCGACGCCGCGGGCAACACCGAGGTCGCCGCACGCGCGCTGCGCATCCACGTCAACACCATGCGCTACCGGCTCCGCCGGATCCGCGACATCTCCGGACTCGACTTCGCCCACGGCGACACGATGCTGCTGACCCACCTTCAGCTCAGAGTCAGAACGCTGCGCACCCCTCGTACTGACGATCCCGACAAGAACCCACCGGCTGATTGAGTGTGAAGAACAAGACCTGACTCCGGCGATGTCACACACTCTGACGATGCCGAGCCCGTCAACCGCCATCCGTCCGCGGAGAGCAACACGATGACCGGGGCCGGTCTGCTCATCCAGGGCGGGGCCATCGCTGACGGGGGCGGCGGGCCGCCCGTACCCGCGGACGTGCTGGTGTACGGCGAGCGGATAGCCGCGGTCGCGACCCCCGGCACGATCCCGCCCGGCGATCGGCGACTGCTCGACGCCACGGGTTTGATCGTCGCTCCGGGGTTCATCGATGTGCACTCACACGCGGACAACGCGCCGCTGCTGGCGTCCGACGACACCACGAAGATCCTGCAGGGCGTCACCACCGAGGTGGTCGGCAACTGCGGGATGTCCCTCGCACCGCTCGACCTGACCAGCGCCGACTCACGCAATCATGTCGGACGCTTCTTTCCCGGGGTCGACCCGACCTGGCAGAGCTGGTCGCGGTTCGTCGAGTACGCCGACGACCTGGGCTACGTCACCAACCACGCCGCGCTCCTCGGCCATGGCACGTTGCGCGCCGCCGTGCTCGGCCTGGCCGATGCGGCGCCGGACGCGGAGCAGCTGGCCACCATGGGCCGGCTGCTCGACGAGGCGTTTGAGGGCGGAGCATTCGGTCTGTCCAGTGGATTGATCTACCCGCCCGGAAGGTTCAGCGACACCGCCGAGCTGATCGAGTTGGCCCGCCACCTCGGCCCGTCCAGGATCTACGCGACCCACCTTCGTGACGAGGCCGATCTGCTGCTCGCCTCGATCGCGGAAGCGGCGAGGATCGGTGCCGAGAGCGGGTGCCCGGTGCACCTCTCCCATCTCAAACGTGCCGGCATGGCCAATTGGCACACCATGCCGAGCGCACTGTCCGCCATCGCGCACGCCACTGACACCGGTGTCTCGATCACCAAGGACGTCTACCCATACACGGCGTCGTCCACCATGGTGACCGCGCTGTTGCCACCACCGTTCCTCATCGGCGACGACGAGACGGTCCTCGCCCGGCTCGCGTCGCCGGACCAGCGACGACGACTCGCGCTGCTCGTCGAGGGCGGATACCCCGGCTGGGAGAACCCCGGGCGGGCCGCCGGCTGGGACGGCGTACTGCTCTCGGCCACCGGCAGTCACCGCTACGAGGGTCACACCCTCGCCGAACTGGCCGAGCAGCTCGGTACGACACCGGTGGATGCACTGGTGCGCATTCTGCTCGAGGAGAAGCTGAACGCCCAGATGGTGCTGTTCGACATGCACCCCGACGATCTGCGTGCCGCGCTGGCCGACCCGGACACGATGATCGGCAGTGACGGGCTGCCGCCGGGCACGGGCGGAAAACCGCATCCGAGGTTGTTGGGCACGTTTCCCCGGGTGCTCGGTCACTACGTGAACGACACCCTGCCCCTGGGTGAGGCCATCCGGCGAATGACGTCTCTACCGGCACGTGTGTTCCGAATCCCGGAGCGCGGTTGGCTCCGCCCCGGGTATCTGGCCGACCTGGTGGCGTTCGACCCGCGCACCATCGACCACCGCTGCGATTACCGCGATCCGGTCCAACCGGTATCCGGCATCTCCTGGGTCAGCCAGGCCGGCCGGCTGGTCGTCGACCACAACAGGTATCTCGGCCCGCGTCTCGGCAGACGCCTCACCCCGGCCGGGTGAGGTCACCCCACCACTGAGAAGGTCACCGTGCGCGCTGAACCGCCCACACCCGACATCCGACGGGTCATCGCCGTCTCGGTCACCATCCTGTTCGTAGCCTGGATCGTGGACTACGTCGATCGGCTGGTGATCGCCACCGCGCTTCCCACCATCGGTACGGAATTCGGGCTCAACCACACCCAGCAGGGCCTGCTGTTGACCGCCTTCTTCGTCACCTACGCGCTGTTCCAGATTCCGGGCGGAATGCTGGCCGACAGGATCGGCTCCCGGAAGACGATGGTGATCGCCATGACCGCCTGGTCCGCGTTCACCGGGTTGAGCGGCTTGGCCACCTCACTCGGCATGCTGCTCATCGTCCGGGTGCTGTTCGGGGCCAGCGAGGGAATCTTCCCCGGCGCGGCGATGAAGGCGACGAACGAGCGCACCACGCCGCGCAATCGGATGACCGCGGGCGGCGTGATACTCAGCGCGAACACCCTGGGCGCGGCGCTGGCCCCGTTGATCGCCGCCCCGCTGATCACCGCCATCGGCTGGCGGCACGCGTTCTTCAGCATCGCCGTCGCGGGCGTCGCGGTCGCCGCCCTGCTCTGGTTCGCCCTTCCGCGCGCGCTCTCGTCCCGACTCACCCGGGACGTACCGGTGACCGGGCGGGGGCTCTCGGTGTTCGCCATGCTGGGCAAAGGCGTGCTGTGGCGATTCGCCCTGATCTACGGTGGCTACAACCTGGTGTTCTGGGGCATGGCAGCCTGGGTCCCGGGCTACCTGCAGACCGAACGCCACCTCTCACTCAACGCGTCCGGGCTGCTCGCCTCGATCCCGCCCGCCTGCGGTGTCGTCGGCAGCGTGCTCGGCGGCCTGCTCTTCGACCGGGTCTTCCCCCACCGACATCGCTTGCTCATCGTTCCGCCGTGCGTGGTGTCCGGGATATTCCTGTTGCTGATGGCCCGAGCCGCCAGCACCGAGATGTTCATCATCTACCAGGCACTCACAATGCTCGTCTACAGCCTGCCCAGCCAACCGATCTTCGGGCTCCCACTACGGCTACTGCCCGCCGAGGTGGTCGGCTCGGCCAGCGCGATGATCAACATGGGGGGCCAGATATCCGGGGCGATCGCCCCGATCGCGATGGGCATCCTCGCCGATGAAGTCTCCTTCACCGCCGCGTTCCTGTTCCTCGAACTCGGCCTCGCCACCGCCGTGATCGCCGCCTACTGGGCGCCACAGCGCCCCGCGGACCTGATCAGCCACTTCCCCGAACTCTTCGACCGACCAGCGACGACCACCCTCTGACCGACGACCACCCGGTGGTCATCGATCGGGAAGGAACTTCGCCGAGCGGTTGTTACCCGACATATGAGCGACACCGATCCCGGCCAAGTCACCCGACGGTTGTTCGAGCTGCTCGGCAGCCAGGACCTTGACCAAGTCACGACACTGTTCGCCGACCGAGTCGAGTTCGCCGTACCGAGCGCACCAGACGTCCCCTGGATCCCAGCGGCGAACTCACCCGCCGGAATGCGGGAGTTCTTCGCCGGACTGCCCACCCACCTGGAGGCGAAACGCTTCGTCGTCGCCAAGATCATCAATGACGCGGAGGATGCCGTCGCGTTGGGCGACCTGGTGTCCGTTGTACGTGCCACCGGCCGCACCATCACCTCCCGGTTCGTCGTCCACATCGGCGTGCACGAGGGAAAGATCAACCGCTACGTGATGTACGAAGACAGCTGGGCGGTCGCCCAAGCACTCAACGACTGAATCACGCGATGACCACGTCGCACCGTGGTATCGGCGTAGCTTCCAGCTCAGGGGTAACGACTGCCGACCAATGCGGCAGCAGCGCGAGCGGCCCGGTCGAACGGTTCGAGACTCCCCCGGGCCCGGCAGAGCACGTGCGCCCCTTCCAGCAGTGTGATCAGGGTGGTGGCCAGGTCGGCCGCCTCGCCTTCGGCCATACCGGTGGCGGTGAGGCTGCCGGCGAGCTGCTCGACCCAGGAGTCGAAGGCGTCAGCGGCGATCAGCCGGAGGGTTTCGTCGGCGGTCACGGTGGCCGCGGCGACCACGCACCCGCCGCCTTCGGCCGAAGCCTGCACGACCGGTCGGACAACGGTGAGGAATTCCTCGACCAGCGCCCTCGGGGTGGGCGCGGACAACTGGGACAGGTGCGCGCGGACCTCGCCGCCGGTGCGTGCGGTGGCTTCCGCGACGAGCTGCGCCTTGCCCTGCGGGAAGTGGTGGTAGATCGCGCCCCTGGCTGCGCCACTGTCGCGCAGGACCTCGGTGAAGGCCATCCCGGCGACCCCGTGCCGCTGTAACGCGACCGTCGCCGCGTCGAGCATCCTGGTGCGCGTATCCCTGGCCAACTCGGGGTTCCTCTCACCCTTGACTAGTACGAGCATCCTACGACAGAGTGGACTAGTACGTACGTACTAGCAATCAGTGGAGGATCCATGCCGATCACCGTCACCGCCCCGAACGGCGTACTCACCGCGGCTGGTCGCCGTGCGGTGCTGCCACGCCTGACCGAGGTATTGCTGGAGGTCAGTGGCTTGCGGAACAACGAGTTCTTCACCTCGATCGTCGGCGGCACCGTGCACGTGCTCGACCCATCGGACATCTATGCCGGAGGCGTGAACCGTGCTGTGGTGCTGGTCGAGGTGAAGTTGGCGAACATCGGACTGCCGACGCCGGCCGCTCGGGCGGCATTCGTCACCGCCGCCACGGACGTCATCGACGCGGTGACAATCCCGGCGCACGACCGGGCGAACACCTGGGTCAACATCATCAATGCTCCCGACGGCGGATGGGGAATCGGCGGCACCGCATACACCGGTGACGCTCTCGCTGCTGCGGCCTCCGGGTCGTGAGCGCCGCGGACCATCCGGTCGGCGCGGTGTGCTGGGTGGACCTGGGCTCACCGGATGTCGACGCGACGGCCGAGTTCTACCGGGCGTTGTTCGGCTGGTCGATCGCCGCACCGGATTCGGCGGGCTATCGGCTCGCATCGGTGGGCGACCGCCTGGTGGCCGCACTCGGGCCCGCCGAGAACCGGGGCCCGCCGTACTGGACGGTGTATCTGCACACCGAGGACATCACCGCCTCCATCGACGCCGTCTCGGCGGCCGGTGGGTCGATGGTCGCGCCGCCCACCCGAGCCGGCGACGCCGGTACGGCCGCGGTCGTCCGCGATCCGTTCGGCGAGCCGTTGTCCCTGTGGCAGCCGGGAGGCCATACCGGCACATACGCCTCGGGCGAACACGGCACGTTCGGCGGTGTTCGGTACCGCACCGACTCACCCGCCGTCGCCGCGGCGTTCTTCCGTGCCGTCGCCGACTGGCGGCTGAGCGACGACGGCACCTTCACGGTGGGTGATCGAGCCGCGGCGACCTGTGAGCCCCGTCGGTCCGGATCCGGCTCGCCCTGGCTGGTCGAGTTCCTGGTGCTGGACATCGCCGAGACGATCGCCCGCGCGGTGCGACTCGGAGCGCGCGAGATGGCACCGAACGAGCTGACGGATCCCTGGGGCGCGTCGTTCGCCGTGCGGCAGGTCGCCGCGTGACCTGTCTGCCGAATTCACAGCTCTCGCAATTGAGGCAGCGCTTTCTGGGCGATCTCGACGAACTCGTCCAACGATCCGGCGTACACGCCGTCAGCCCGAGGCCAGTGCACCACCACCTGCTGGACACCCAGCGCCGCACATCTCTCGTGTAGTTCGAGATACTCGCCGAGCGAGCCGATCGGGTCGAAATCAGCCATGGGTGGAGCGAGGAACACCTTTTCGAGCTCTGTGAAATCTCGCCCCATCGCGGCACAGACCGACGCGAGCAGATCGAGTTGACCACGCAGCGCTGACATATGTTCATCGAGCGTGCTGGGTACGGTCAAGCCGGTCGCACCGGTGGATACCCAGGAGTCGGCATATCCCACGGTCGCCTTCATGGCTCTTTTACCGGTGGCGGCTATCAGCAACGGGACTCGCGGCTCCTGGATACATCCGGGAATCATGCGCGCTTCCTCGAATTCGTAGAACGCCCCGGAGAAGCTGGCCACCGGTTCACGCAAGAGCAGGTCGATGGATTCCACGAACTCGGCGAACCGTTCGACCCGCTGAGCGGTGGATAGTTCATCAGCACTCACGGACAACGTGTCTCCGGCTCCCACCGATCCCGCACCCAGGCCTAGTGTGAAACGGCCGCCGGATAGGTCGTCGATCGTCATCGTCTCTTTGGCGAGGACGACCGGATTTCGAATATTGGGCGATGAGACCATGGTGCCCAGGCGAGTGTTCTTCGTCAGGCAGGCGACAGCGGATAGGATCGGTATCGCCGAAAACCACGGTCCATCTCGAAGGCTGCGCCACCACAGATGATCGTATGTCCACGCGGAGTGGAATCCGAGTTCCTCCGCCGCGACCCAGCGCTCCATAGTGTGCGACCATCGCTGATCGGGAAGGATCACCACACCGGACTGCATACTTCCTCCGTAGCACCGTGCGGAGTGACCGTGGGCGGCCAGCACCGCGGTCGTCGACATCACCGCCAACCTACCCGCGACGCAGGCCGAAGGAGCTCAGCCGGGCAACGCGTCGATGAAAGCCAGCAGCTCCTTGTTGTAGCGATCCGAATCGCTCAGGTACACGCCGTGGCCGGCGCCGGGCACGATGACGAGTTTCGACTGGGGCAACAGGGAATGCGTCTTGCGGCCGGTCACGTCGATGGGTGCCGACCGGTCCGCGTCACCGTGAACGACCAGCGCTGGGCAGGTGATCCCGGCGAACTCCTCGCGCTGGTCGCTGGTGATGCGCGATCGACTCGTCGACACGAGCACTTGAGGATGGGTGTTCACGATCTGGCTGCGGGTCCAGTCACCGAGCGTTGCCGAGATCGGGTACTCGGCGCCGAAATAGTCAGCGCCCGAGACGGCCTCGACGAACGCACCCACATCCCGACGCAGAAGCGCCCACATGGCCTCGGCGCTCGCCAGGGGGATGGGGCCGTCCGGATTGTCCTCGGTGCGCAGCTCAAAAGGCGTGGTGGGGGCGCTCAGCACGATCCCGGCGATTCGCTCGGCACCATGACGAGTCAGATAGCGGACCGTTTCCGCGGCACCCAGCGAATGTCCGACCAGCACCACATCACGCGCATCGAGGTGGATCAGCAGGTCCGCCAGATCGTCGGCGAGACGATCGAGATCGTAACCCTGGCCGGGCAGATCGGACCGCCCATGTCCGCGCCGGTCGAAAAGCACGCACTTCAGACCGGCCTCGAGAAAGGCGGGGACCTGGTAATGCCACATGCCGCTGTTCAGCCCCCAAGCGTGAGCGAACACGACACAACGGCCGTCGGCCGCACCCGCCGTCGCATAGAAGAGACTTGTTCCATCCGTGGTATCAAAGAACGGCATCGTCGGGGTTCCCTTCGCTGACAGAACGGACCTCAACCATCGTGAGGCACTCGAACTACATGGCGCGAATACCTGATAGGTACTCGTTTTCACTCGCCGCCGTCGCGGTATTAGAAAGACTGACCGGACGTCTCGGTGTGCCTCGGTCGAGTGTGCTGGCCGTAGGTGCTACTGGCGGCTACCTGACCGAGATAGGCGAGCGCGCCACACACGATGACCACGATGACCACGGCTCGCGCGCTCTTGGTCAGCACCAGCGGCCGGGTCACCGGTGTGTCCGTCATCGGTTCGGAACCGGCGGGTACATCCCCGAACAGTTTCTTCGGGTACGCCGAGGTCAGCATCAGCAGATAACTCTGGTAGCGCACCTGGTAGCGCAGCGTTGCAGACAGGGCCAGGAACAGCGTCGCCGGCATCCGGCCCGTGATCAGCACGATCAGCCAGACTATGACGCCGAGCACCCACCAGCCGTAGCTCGCCGCAACACTCAGGATCGACGCTGGGAAAACCAGGATGATGCGGAAAAGCACCGCGGCCCGGTTGAGCCGCCCTGGAGGCGCGAGGACGATCCTGATCGGATAGTCGGCCGAAGCGAACGCGAACGGCGGGTAGCGATCGGTCAGCAGCTGCAGGTACCCCCCGAACCGGGTCTGCCAGGCGACGTAGCCGCTCAGGAACTCAGCCACCCAATCCGGTAGACGGCCGGTGAACAGCGCGGCGAACCAGCCGATGACCATCACGACCAGGGCCGCGATGTTGACCAGCGCGAGCACGATCATCTGTGGGATCGCCAGGATGAATCGCAGCAGCACCGTCCATCGTCTCTGCTGCTCGGCGAAGTCGACCTCCAGCTCCGGATCGATGCGGGCGGGCGATACCCCCGCGCCATCCGACGACGGTATGATCATCATGTCTGGGGTCCTTCCCTACTGCCATTCTTGTCGCACTATTCCGGGAAATCCTGCTCGGGAAAGCACGGTCCCCGCGATCAATGGAATACTGATCGAACCGAAAGTAAGGCAGCACTAAGAGACAATTAAGTTCCGACGCAATCGAGTCTTATCCGATCGCGAATCTTCAGCAAACCGGCCTACCGGATTCCAACCGTTCGGCGTTTTCCGAAGGCCCGACGTGGTGTCCCTTGATTTGCTCGGCACCGACAGACCTCATCCATGCAGGGTCAGTACGTCGTATCGCTGGTCACGCCAGATCCTTCGGGAGCGCTCCTCGGGGTAGCCGGCGACGGTCGGTGCGTCGCCGTAGACGCGGGTGGTTCGTTCGTGCGGTTCGTAGCGCGCCCAGCCGGGGTCGCCGGTGGCCGCGAAGGACAGGTGTTCGGACCGGATCAGTTCCGACAGCAATCGGGCGTGCCCCAGGACGCTCGGGCCGGCTTCGGTGAGTCCGGTGTCGATGTGGGCGGTGCCGAACATGAGCAAGGTGTCCAGGCCGTGCGAGGCGCCCGCTGAGCTGAATCCCCAGCTGAGTTCGTAGAGCCACACCCGCGCGCCACCGGCATGTGCCGCTTCGGCGAGGTGCACGGTGGACATCCGAAACAGCCAGTCCGACAGCGCCGTGTCCCGCAACTCACGGGCAGACAGCGATGGATAGGTCGCCCGGTAGCGTCGGGCGCCGGGGGGACGGAGTCAGGCCGGCGATGAGCGCGTCGACCTCGGTTTCGCCGATGTCACCGAACCGGTCGGCGGCGAGCAGACTGAACTCGTCGCGGGTGTGGCCGATGAGCAGTTCGACATCTCGGAGCACGCCATCAGCGAGCCCAGTCCATGGGGCGACGGGTAAGACGTCGCCATCCACAACCGGGGAGAAGGGCGTGGGTGTGTAGGCGACCGGGCCCCATCGGCACGCACGCCGGGAGAGCCGGGCGGTCACCGTCCGGGTCGCGTCGACCAGGTAGTCGGGTGGCAGCTGGGCAAGCTCCTCGCCCCGGGGCGAACGCCCGAGCTCGGCACTGATCTCGGTGGCGATGTCGGTGGCCAGCTCGGGCGTGAAATAGGTTCCCGGGACGCTCTGCAGGATCGCGCGGCGGAAGAGGCCGGTCGATGCGGGCATCACCAGCAGCGCGGCTATCGAGCCCGCACCAGCAGACTGGCCGAGAAGGGTGACGTTCGCCGGGTCACCGCCGAAAGCGGCGATGTTGTCCCGCACCCAGCGCAACGCGGCGAGTTGATCGAGCAGCGCCCGGTTGTCGGGTGCGCCGTCGAGACGGGCGAAACCTTCGAATCCGCTTCGATAGTGGGCGCTGACCACGACCGCACCGGCACCGGCCAGGGTCGTGCCGTCGAGGTGCGGGTTCGCCGAGTCGCAGGCGAGGTACCCGCCGCCGCTGATCCACACGACGACCGGAAGTCCGGTTCGGCCGGGAGACGGAGTCCACACGGCCAGGTTGAGCCAGTCGTCACCCGACCTAGAGCGATTCGGCTGGGGTGGCGGCGGGCCGAACTCGGTGACATCGCGGACCCCCTCCCAGGGCGCCGCTGGGCGGGGAGCGGCGAACCGATGCGGCCCGACCGGCGGCGCGGCGAACGGAACACCGCGGAACACCGCCACCCCGTCCCGCCAGCCTCCACGGACCGTTCCGACGGTGGTGCGCACCTGACTGCTCATGATCTACACCCTCGCACCGGCTCGGAGCCGCGGTCGCGCGATTTACCCGGAGCGATGCACCCGTTGATCGGGTGGCCCGGTGTCTTGGCCGGTGCGGCCGGCCTGGCAATGGCGCTATCGTGTCGAGCATGTCCGCTCCCGCGCCTCAGCCCATAGGCCCGAGGCCGGCGGTGCATCCCCCAGCGGCGGACCCCATTGCGATCCGGGCATGCCTGACGCCTGATGTGGCTGCGGTGTTCGACACCGAATGGGAACGCACTCTGGACTCGGCGAAACAGAGCAAAGACCTCAGCGGCGTACGACAACTGCTCCAGCACTGGCGCCACTTCGCTTACCAGGAACTCCTGGAGCCCGGCACCTACTTTCAGGTGCTGGCGACAACCGCGCACGTTCAGGCCACGAGACGAGCACCGTCAGGCAGCGTGCCCGAGAACGAGATACGTGCGCGGATCAACGCTCGCCTAGCCGACGCGGACCTGAACGACGGCACCCGCGAGTAGGCGCGTGTACCACGTCATCACCTACCCGGAAGCATCCGACCAGATCGCCGCACTCCCGGTACACCTGTTGCCTGACTACGCCCAGGCCCTCGATGCACTCGCCAGTACGCCGTGGCAGGGAATGTCACACAACTCGAACAACTCCGACGCCGAGGTACGCCGCTGGCTGTTCGGGCCCCTCGGTGTGGGCCAGGTGATCTACCTCGTGTTAGAGCGGGAACACGAAGTGCACGTACTACGAGTCGTCTGGCTCGAACTACCAGGCGACTGATGTGGACCGGCCGCGGATCCGCGTTGAACGTGATCAGGTTCTACGTCGGAGCTTGATCGACCAGAGGGCGGCGGCGCCGACGAGCGCACCACCGAACCCGACCAACACGTACCGCCACCACTGATTCGCCGGGGCGATCGCCCCGGCGCGATAGTCGGGCACGTCCGCTGGGTCGCCGTAGTGGCCTTTCCTGGCCAGGGTGCCGCCGTCGGCCCAGCCGCCGCCGCGGTCGCAGTTCACCCGATCCCGCGCAGGTGCCGTGGTGTGCAACGACATGTCCTGGCCCTGCGCCGGGTCGGGCTGGTGAATTCCGCCATCGGCCTTGTCGCGGGCCAGCACGTCGGCCAGCAGATGGTCACCCAACGCCAGACCGTCCTCCGCCCACCGGGTACTCGCTTCGGCCAGCACCTGTTGCGCCGCCACTCGATCACCGCCGGCGTAGAACCGTGCGGCACGCTGCTCGACGTCGCCGAGCTGGGCGAGCTCGACGGCCTCGAAACCCTCCCAGGCCTTCGTCACCTGACCGAGGTAGCGCTGCTTGCGCGAACACGTGGCGTACAGCAGACGTTTATAGGTCTGCGTGGCGAACTCGGTCGCCTCCTGCTCGGCGAACTCCGGGTTGAGATAGGTGCTCGCCGCGTCGTGGGTCAGGTAGCGGTGCTGCCGATATTCCGGCGGCACCGACTGGGTACCGATGTGGAACGGGATGTAGGGCGCGGTAACGGCCGCGGTCACCGCGACCCACAGTGTCGCCAACTCGGGGTCGGACAGCCGGTCGTTCAGCTCGGCGACCTGGCCGTACCCGGACCGGTCGTCTGACCAACGAGGATCCCGCACGATCCGTTGAACGTCGCGCAACGTGACCGGGGCCAACCGACGGAACTCTGCTTCCAGCGACGGCGGGTGTCGGTAGGGCGAAGGATCGGCCGGGTCGGCAGCGGCACCGACCGCCACCGGCTTCCCGGGAAACGGCGTGCCGTACACGGCCTGCACGTTGAACGGCGTGCCCTGGGCCGGATTCCACCACCCACGCTCGATCCCATAGCTGATCAGGTTCGGTGAGGAGAGGTGATCGGCATCCGGAGTGGTCGGGAAATCGCCGAGGTAGCCGGGATAGGACACCCGGACCTCATCCGGTCCGAGCCGCTGCGCGGCCCACAACCCCTTGCCGCCGGCCATCTCGATCAAAATCCAGCCCTCGTCAGCGTCGGCGAACAGGTGCGAGTTGCCGCCATAGGTCGTGTAGCCGTACCGATTGATCAAATCGCCGACGATCTGTACCGCCTCGCGCGCGGTATGGGCTCGCTCCATCACGATCCGGGACAGGTCGCTGTAATTCGGGCCGTGCTGCGGCGTCGGGGTATCACGGACCAACTCGGGCCGCGAATTCGACCACACGTCGCGCGCGGACACCCCGTATTCGTTCAGTCCGCCATTGGTCAGCGGCGATGGGAAGCCCTTGAATTCCGAGTAGTTCGAGGTGAGGTAGCGCGCGGTCTGCTCGACCTGCGGGATTCGGCTCAGCTCACCGGGGATGTCCGCTTTCTCCGTCGCGCCCACCTCGATCGTCGATCCCGGCGGATGCTGTCGACGTGCCACGATGTCGAACCAATGGCTGGACGGCTCGTGCCCGAATCCGGCCAGGAACGGGTGTCCGTTCGCGGTCAGGTTCCTACCGATGTAGACCGCGAAGCTCTTGTCCGCCGACACCGACCGATCAGTCTCAGTACGATCGACCGGCGTAGCGGCGGCGGTCGGCGTCAGTACCACCATCAGCACGCCCACGACCGCCAGGCACCTGCACCCAGTGCTGAACACCGTCACGACCGGGGACCGTAGCCGCGGCCACCGGCGATATCAACCGCGTGCTCACGAGCACGATCGGAGAACGAGCATGACCATCGCCAGGTCCCCCTCGGGGCTGGAGGAGACGGGGCCGATCGATCCGTTGCTGGATCACCTCGTGTACGCCGTACCGGATCTGGCCGAGGCGGTGGCCGAATTCGCCTCGGCCACCGGTGTGGCACCGGTACCGGGCGGACGCCACCTCGGACGAGGGACCCGCAATCATCTCGTCGGCCTCGGCCCGACCAGCTATCTGGAGATCATCGGACCGGACGTCGAGAATCCGGTCGGCGACGGCGCAGGCGTGCCGTTCGGTATCGACACACTCGCCAGCCCCCGGCTGGTGACCTGGGCGGTGCGACCCCCGGACATCGTCGCTGCCTCAGCGGCATCCGCGACGGCGGGCGCGGACCTCGGTGGAGTCCGGCCGTGGTCACGCCGCACGCCCGATGGCGGGCTACTCGAGTGGCATCTCGCGTCGGTGTTCCCCGCGCCGTTCGACGGCGTCACACCGTTCCTCATCGACTGGGGCGCCACCCCGCACCCGGCGCGGACGCTACCCAGGTTGCGCTTACTCGGCTTTCGGGCGACCCATCCCGACCCGGCCGCCGTCAGCTCCGTCACCGAGGCACTGGCCGTGCGGCTGAAGGTCAGCCGTGGGCCTGCCGCGCTGCAGGCGTTGATCGACTCCCCGCGCGGCCTCGTCTCGCTCAGCTGAACCGCCTGGTCGCGAGCCTCGCCGGTGGTCCGGATTGCCCCGTTACCTTCCGGCTGATCGGCGCGGACGGTGTCACGTTCAACCGCGCGAGGAGTGCTCACCCGGGCTTCGATCCGGACCTGGGAGCAGCTGAGCGAGCCCCGCAAGTAGCCTCACGCCGGACAAGCCCCGATCCACAATGGAGGTTCCGATGAGCTCTTCCGGTCAGGTACTCGTCGTCACAACGAACGATCTACCCGGCTATCGCATCGAGGAGGTATTCGGCGAGGTGTTCGGTCTGACCGTGCGATCACGCAACGCGTTCAGTCAAATGGGCGCCGGGATGAAGGCGATGTTCGGTGGTGAGCTACGCGGCATGACCAAGGCACTGATCGCAAGCCGGGATGAGGTCATGGAGCGAATGACCGCGGAGGCGAGCAGCCGGGGCGCGAATGCCGTGATCGCCATGCGATTCGACACCTCCGAAATGGGCGACGTGTGGACCGAGATCTGCGCCTATGGCACCGCGGTGCGTGTCGTCAAGCTCTGACGACACCCGTGAGCTACCGCGACGAGGGTGCGCGCCGCAGATAGGCTTCGGTTATGTCGTCCGAGGGAAAGAACAGTTCGACGGTCAACTCGGACAGCGTGATGTCCTGGGGCGTCCCGAAGGTGCTCATCGTGGTGAACAACGACAGGTCTTCGCCGTCGAGTCGGAGCCGCCAGGGCATCACCGGGTTGAGCTGGTCGACCGGCAGCAGGCGGGTCCAGCTTCGCCGGTCCGGGATGGACGGCCAGGTGGCGATCTCCGCCGCCAGCGCGGCCAGCTCGACGTCCTGCGTCTGGGTGACCGCCCGGTCGAGCTGACGCAGCAGATAGGTCGACCACTCGGCGAAATTGTGGGTACGGCCGCCTAAACCGTCCGGATGCAGGGACACCCGGAATATGTTCGTGGGCGAGCCGCGCACCCCTTCGGGAATCCCGGCGGAGAAGCGCGCCGCCGCCGCATTCGTGAGCTGGACACTCCAGCGTCGATCGACCACGACACCCGGGTAGGGCTCGTGCGCGTCCAACAGTGCCTGCAGCGACTCGCGGACCCGAGCGAGTCGCGGCCCGGCCAGCGGTGTCTCCGGATAGTGCGGGGCGTAGCCGGCGGCCAGCAACCAGTCGTTGCGCTCACGCAGCGGCACGTCGAGGTGCTCGGCGATCGCCAGCAACAGCTTCGGGCTCGGCCGGGACTTCCCCAGCTCCACGAAGCTCAAATGGCGAGGCGACACCCCGATCTCGTGCGCCAGGCTCATCTGGCTGCGCCGGACCAGGTCACGCTGCCGGCGAATCAGCAACCCGACCACCGCGGCTGTCATGAGCGGAACCGTATCCGCCGAGGAAAGCGAAAACGAGTACCTGCGAGGTAGTCGCTTCGCGGACAGGCGTGGTTCACGGTTGTGGCTCGACCACTACCGAAGGAGCCCGCCCATGAACATCTCGGACATCGTCGACCGCTACACCGCCGTGTGGAACGAATCCGATCCCGCCATCCGCACGAAGATCGTCTCCGCGCTGTGGGCGAACGCCGCGACCCACACCCTCGAATCGCAGGTCTACCGGGGACGCGAAGCCATCGAGGTCCGAGTCGCCGACGCGCACGAGCAATTCGTCGCCACCAAGGACTTCCGCTTCAGCACGGTCGGCCAACCCACGGCTCACCACGACGCGATCCACCTCCGTTGGGAGATGGCCCCCGCCACCGGCGGCGCCGCGGTCGGCGGCGGTTACGCCGTACTCCTGCTCGACGATGACGGCCTGATCCATACCGACTACCAGTTCAACCGATCCTGACCAGCACTGAACGAACCGGATCAAGGTTCCCTCATCGGGTCGGTCATGGGGCTGCCGCATGGTCTGCGGTCGGGGGGAGGACGTGTGCTCCAGTGCCGTTCCTCCGGCACTCGACGGCCTGGCGCTTGGGGCACCGAGGCCTCCACTCGCCACTGGCCACCGGCCCATCGAGCGCTTGGTTGACCCTCCTGTGGGGGAAGGGTCGAGACTTCCACTGGTCGAAGTCGCCCCTGCCAGTCCGCGAGGAGAGGTCACGATGAGTAACATCCCCCAGGTCGGCACCACCAGGGAACCGGTACAGAAGACGGTCACCACCAAGGTCGGTGACATCGCCTACGTCGAGTACGGCTCCGGGCCCGTGGCGCTTTTCGTGCACGGCGTCTTCCTGAACGGCGATACGTTGTGGCGCGAGGCGATGGTGAGACTCGGAGACGTCCGACGATGCATCGCTCTTGATCTTTTCTGCCACGGCCGCACCGGATACCGCGAGGACCAGGATCTCTCCACCGCCGGACAGGCGGAGATGCTCGAGAACTTCTGCGAAGCACTCGGGATCGACCAGGTCGATCTGGTCGGCAACGACAGTGGCGGTGCATTCTGTCAGATCTTCGCCGCTCGTCATCCGTCCAGAATCCGAAGCTTGATCCTCACCAACTGCGACACCCACGACGGTTGGCCACCGCCCGAGGCGGTTCCGCTGTTCGAGGCCGCCACGGACGGCACGCTTCGGCAGCAGGCTCACGGTCTCGTCCACGATGTCGAGGCAGGTCGTGGATTCCTCGGGCTGGGCTATCAGCACCCGGAGCGGCTGACGGCGGAGAAGATCCGAGCGGTCTTCGAACCCGTTCTCGGCACGCCCGAGGCGATCACCGGAATGGAGCGCTGGCATGCGGCCGCCGACAACCGCGACACCGTCGCCGTCGAACCGCAGCTGCGCCGACTCACCGCTCCGACACTGATCATCTGGGGCACCGGCGACCAGTTCTTCGACATTCGCTGGGCCGAGTGGCTGCGCGACACGATTCCCGGCGCCGAGCAGGTGATCACGATCGAGGATGGGAAACTGTTCTTCGTCGACGAACGCGTCGAGGAATTCGCACCGCTCGTCCGAGCTCACTGGCTGTCGAACTAGCGACCGGGCGGCGATCGGCCGGCCGATGCCTACCATGGTTGACATGCTAAGGATCGGACTCAACCTCGCCGGGAGGCTGCCCGAACGAGCTCGGCAGGATGCCAACTACAACGTCATAGACGCACTGGTCTATGCGGCACGCGGCGCGGAGCAGGCCGGCCTGCGTACGGCCTGGCTGCCGCAGGGTTACGGCTACGACACCCTCACCACGCTCGCCGCGATCGGGCGCGACGTCCACCAGATCGAGCTGGGTGCCTCGGTGGTGGTCGTCCAACCTCGCCATCCTCGAGTACTGGCCGGGCCGCGCACACTAGGTGATCACATCATCCCGTTGCTGAGCCGCGCGGCGCGAGATGCCAGTCGGGGGACGCCCCGCGTGGTCGCCGGCCTGCCCGTGTCCGTGACGACCGATGCCGATCGGGTGCGCGAGCAGGTCGCGACTCGCTTCGCGGGCCTAGCGAAACTGCCGTCCTACCGGCGCACACTCGACCGGGACGGCTTCACCGATGGCGGCGAGCTGACCATCGCCGGCACCGAGGAGCAGGTAGCCGCCGGGTTGCGCCGCTACGCCGGCCTCGGGGTCACCGACGCGCTCGTCAATCTGGCCGGCGAACCCGACGAGCAGGCTCGGACCTTGCGTCTGCTGGGCGAGATCACCGCCTGAGCCCGCCTTCCGAGGCGACCGCGTTCCACTACCTCTGAGGTAATTGCGGGAATCGTCGTTGCAGGCCAACGTGGGCGGTGCTCACATGGACGAGGTAGGTGAGGTCGCCGATGGACGCCGACGAAGTCGAGCAGATCACTCCTCTTACTCGCACGCAGCGATTCTGGCGCAATCGCGCATTCGCCAGATTTCGGCACAGCGTGGGATGGTTCCGTCGCACGAGCGGTCTGTTGACGCGCGCCCACGCATTCGTCGTCCTCCACAGCGGTGGCCGTATTCGGCGCTCCTATCTCTTCACCGGAGGAATGCCGATTCTGATACTGACCACGGTCGGCCGCAAAACCGGCAAGAAACGCTCCATACCGTTGGGCTATCTTCGATTCGGCGACTGCTATGCGGTCATCGCCGGGAACGCGGGAAACGACCGGGTGCCTGCCTGGTGGCGCAACCTGCAGGCCGACCCGATCGGGCATGTTCTGGCCGACCGAAGTCACCACCCGGTCACCGCGCGGAGGGCGACGGACGAGCAAGACGAGTACCTGTGGAACCGATTTCGACAGCTCAATCCGGGGTTCGACGAATACCGCACGCTCACCCGGCGCCGCCTGCCCATCGTGCTTCTCCAGCCGCGACCTGACACTGCCTGTTGAGCGAATTCCGACGTGCCCTTTACTGCGAAGACACAGCTCCGCGAGCAGCAGGGCGTCCGGAACGAAATCGGGCGGCATCCATTCAATTATCCTCGCGAGGTCGAATCACCAACGACTTCCACATCACCGTGCAGACGGTTTCATAACGACGAATCAACCCGGTGGGCTCTTCGACTTCTCGCACGCCTGGTTTCCGATCATAGCTGAGGTAACCAAGGCGCTCGTACAGCGCCCGAGCACGAGTATTGCTCTCTTCGACACCCAACTCCGCCCGACAGAGGCCTTTAGCGACGATATGCTGCTCGGCCGTCCGAATCAGGAGCGTGCCGATGCCGCGCGACCGCAATGCCGGGTGCACGACCAGTTGCCATAAAGTTCCCGTTGCCGGGTTCACCTCGTAGTCGACCCCGCCGATCGCCACCGGTAGATCGGCCGGGGAGCACACGGCCAGGTAGTCGACGGCGTCGGTCCGAGCACGCTCCAGCTCACCCGCGACTCTCCACAGATGCAGCGCCGTGCCGGACCACGAACACCATCTCAGATCCTCCTGTCGCAGGTCACGTACCGACAGGTCCACATTCACAGGCTACCTTGATCGACACCGCGCACCGTGCGTTCAGACCGCGTGGTGTGCACACTGCGCGGTGTGAATGCACGGTGCGCGGTGTCGCCAGGTCTCGCCGAGACGCGCGGCCATCCGACCGGGGGGTCACATGAGGCATGAGGCGCTGACCGCGGCCGAGGATGACCACCGGTCGGTCGTGGACTTGACCCGCGCGCTCGTGCGGATCCCCAGCCGAGGCGGTGTCGACCCCTACGGTCCGGTCCTGGATCGACTCAGCACCTGGCTGACCGAGCACGGATTGACCCCCACCGTCCTGATCGACGACAGCGGAGCGGTCGTGGGACTGACCTGCGAAGTACGTGGCGGCAGTCCCGGACCTCGCTGGGTACTGGATGCGTGTCTGGACACCGCGCCGTTCGGCGACGAGTCGACGTGGACCCACCCGCCCACATCCGGACTGATCTCCGACGGCTGGTTGTGGGGCCGAGGCAGCGCCGACGCCAAATCCGGAGCGGCGATCTTCAGCCATCTCGCCGTACGTCTGACCAGGGTCGCGCAGGACTTGCACGGCAGCCTCGTGCTGCTCTGTGACGTCGATGAGCACACCGGCGGATTCGGCGGGGCCAAGAGGTACTTCGCCGGGCCGGACGCCCCGCGAGACGTCGCGGGGGTGATCATCGGGTACCCCGGTATGGGCGAGCTCGTGGTCGGCGGACGCGGGGTGTATCGCGCCGTGCTCCGCGTCCACGGCAGGTCCGCGCATTCCGGCAGCAGCAGCACGCCGGGGTCGAACGCCGTGACGAAGGCGGCGCAGCTCGTCCAGGTGCTGTCCGCCGCCGATCTGCCCCACGGCGCCGACCGGGATTTCCCGCTACCGGGAAAGCTCACGGTCACCGCGATCGACGGTGGTCAGGGCTATTCGGCGATCCCGGACCTGTGCACCGTCAACGTCGACATCCGTACCACCCCCACCTTCGACGGAGAGGCAGCGGCCGGGCTGCTCACCGACCTCACCTCCCGTGTCGACGATGCCTGGCCCGGCACCCGGCCGACCACGATCGAGCTCGTCACTCGCTGGCCCGCGTACGCCTTTCCATCGGATTCCCGGCTGCGCACAGCCGTCCTCGACGCCGCGAGCCTGACCGGAATCCCCCTCGAAACCAAGATCGCCGGCCCGTCCAGCATCGGCAACTACCTCGCCGGCCTCGGCATCCCCGCCACCGCCGGGTTCGGCGTCGACTACCTCGGACTACACGCCACCGACGAACGCATCCGGCTGGACACCATCCCGATCGTCCAGGCCACCTACCACGCCGCCGTCCACACCCTCCTCACAGACGGTGCTGGCTAAGGGTGCTCTGTCGACTCGGTGCCGGCCAGCACCATCAGATCACCAGTCGTTGATCGTCCTCACCACGGCGACGCTACCTATCATCCGCGTGGGATAACGTCACTATTACGGAAACTAATATCAGACCATCCGAACCTCCCTGAACAAACTGCTCGAAGGTGCCGGCGCACCGAGTAGGTTCAGGAGCCACAGTGTTCATCGGTCGGTGTCAAATCGCATCGAACGCTCGTCACCAGGAAGATGCCCGGGAGACAAACGATGTTGAACACGATACGAAAAGTCGACAGTGTGCTCACCCTATTCACCGAGTTGCATCCCGAGTGGGGTGTCCGCGAGATGGCGGGTGAACTGGGCGTTCCGCGGTCCAACGTGTACGAGCTGGTGTCCAGCCTGGCCGGGATCGGTCTGCTGGAACGAACTCCGGACAGACGTTATCGCCTGGGTTGGCGATTACTGCAGCTATCTGACCACCTGGTGAAGAGCACAGACGTGGTCCGGATCGGCACCGGCGTGGTTCACCAGCTCGCCACGCAGCTCGGTCAAACCGCGGGCCTGGCCACCTGGGAAAGCGGTCAGGTTCTGTGCCTCGAGCAGATCGAACCGCGCGGGTCCATACCGATCGCACGAGTCGGTGACCGCCCGCCGGTCCATTCGACCGCGCCGGGAAAGATCGCCCTGTCCCACGGAATAGTGGACCTGGAAGGCACGCTCGAGCGCTTCACTCCGAGAACGATCACCGACGAAATCTTATTGCGTCAGCAACTATCTGTCGTGAGGCGTAACGACGTGGCATTCGATCTGGGTGAGACCGACCCCTCGGTCCGCTGTATCGCCGCCCCGATCCGGGACACCCGCTCCGGTGTCGTGCTCGCAGCGGTGACGCTGTGCGTCGCGCCGACCCAGTTCGTCAGGGACGGCGAGCGCTATACCCGGTCCACGATCGGCGCGGCTCGCTGGATCTCCGCCCTGCTCAGCTCCAACAATACCGCTGATTCGAAGACTCGCTCGAACCGAACGGCCGCGAGGACCCCGCAACAGCTGCACCTGTCCCGGCGCCTGCCCCTGCTCCAGTTCGACGGGAGACGCCACGCTGCGCAACCACCGGCCAAGTGACCTGGCCGGTCATCGGCTCTCTCGATCCGCCAAAGCCACAAGCATTGCTCCGGCCACAAATTTTGAGACGGATCAGCCGGGATGCTCGCCGACGACTCGACTGCTCTGCGCTGACCGGGCGCCTCCAGAATTTCGCTGAGAAGTCTGTTGAGGACGCTGGGCTCGATCTGTGAAGATCGGGAGCGTCCTCAGCAAGCGATTCGCCGGGAGGGTGCTGTGCCACCGGTTCCGGTGTTGTGGGTGACCGGAGCGCCCGGGGTAGGCAAGTCAACGGCCGGGTGGGCGCTGTACACCCGACTCGCCTCGGCGGACGATCGCGTCGCGTACGTCGATATCGATCAACTCCGCCTGTTCGTCCCCGCTCCGGCTGATGACCCGGAACGCCACCGGCTGAAGGCGACCAACCTCCTCGAGGTGATCGATACATTCCGACGAAACGGTGCCCGGCAGGTGATCGTCTCTGGTGTGGTCGATCCACATCGCGGTATCGAACCCTACGTGCGGGGTACCGAGGCTGAATATGAGTTCACCCTGGTTCGCCTGCGCTGTGCCCGCGACGAGCTGCGCCGCCGATACCTGGGGCGAGGTTCATCGGGCGAGTGCCTCGACGAGCTCATGTCACTGGCGGACAAGTTGGACCGTGATGGCCTGGGCGTCCCGCTGGACACGACGACGAGGTCGCCGCACGAGGTCGTCGAGGCGTTGATCGAGAGGGTCGATCGCCAGCAGCAGGAACACTCGATCTGGTCCGGCACCCAGACCGTGCACCGTCGGCTCGGTGCGGACGTACCAGTGTTGCTTCTGGTCAATCCTACCGCGGTCGGTAAGTCGGCGGTGGGTTGGGAGGTCATGCAATCGCTCGGGGCGAAGGGAGTGACGGCCGCCTACATCGATGTCGACCAGCTCGGGTTCGTCCAGCCGGAGTGCGGGCCGGTGAAGGCCGAGGCCTTGACGGGTGTTTGGCGCGGCTACCGTGCCGCTGGCGCGCGGGCCTTGATCGTCGTCGCCCGGGGTGCCCCCCCGGCGTACGAGCCGGCGCTCGCCGGCGAGAACCTGACCACCGTGTGTCTCGACGCATCGCCTACCGATCTCGCGGATCGAGTCGCCCGCCGTGGCCAGGGCGGATGGCCCTGGCTAGCAGGGGATTCGCTGACCGGGGCGCCGGATTGGCGACTGGCCCAGGTCACGTCCCGCGCCGTCGCGGAGAGAACCATCTTTCACCGACGACTCAGCGACGCTACTACGGTGATCGACACCAGTATTCGGAGCAGTCGGGCGGTGGTGGCGACACTGACCACACTGCTGACTGCGGCGGCGGCATCGCGATCTGTCGCCGTTGCAGATCGGACTCCCCCGTCGGGTCAGTCACTCTGAGGGTTACGACCGCATCCATGCTGTTCTCCGGTTCACTGAGATAGTGACCGCAACCGAACGGCGCGACCCACGCGAGCGGTGGCCGCGATGTCGGACAGCAGGTAGGGGTTCATGAGCGGATCGGCGGGCAGGACCGCGACCGCGGTGCGGCTGAGACAGATGGCGCGCAGAATATGCACCGAAGTCAGCCCCGCCTCGGTCAGCGCGTGAAGTTCTCTGGCGTTGACGCCGACAGGCAGCGGGCCGTTGCCCAGGTCGGTGCCGTACTGCACTCGCCCACCCGCCGCATGGAATCGGCGCAGGTTGTCCAACGCCGTGGCGTACTCGGGCGTCGCTTCACCCCTGCTGTGGACGTCCAGGGTCGACGTCCAGGTCATGGTGGCCGCGCTCAGCGCGATCACCTCGTGGCTCAGCCGGTGCGTCCACGGGGTGTGCGCGAGCCGGCGTATTCCGGCGGCAATCGCCCGGTCGGCTTGCCCTCGACCTTCGACGTGCGCGACCACCGGTAAGCCGACACCTGCGGCGGCGTTCACCAACGTCCTCAACAAGCTGATCGGCAGGGCTACCGGGTCGTCTTCGTGCAATACCACCTTGATGGCGACCGCCTTGCGCGCCGCGCTGCGCGCGACCGCACGCAACACGTCATCCTCGGTCTCGATGGCCGTCCAGGTTCCCGCCGGCGCCCATTTCCGGTCCGAGAGATAACCCCCTGGGGCCGTCAGGAACGGGCCGACGGCGTGCACGAGCGGTAGGTCGGGATCATCGCGGGAGCGGTCGCGCAGGGCGAACACCTCATCCGGTCGACCACCCAGGTCGACCACCTCGCTGAGCCCGCTCGCACCCAGCTCAGCGAGGTCGATCTGCTCGATGTGGACGTGATGGTCGACCAGCCCTGGGACCAGCACGCCGTCCACTCCATACCGGACCACCTCACCGGGCACGGTGCTCGGCTCCGGATCCCAGACCAGGTTCCGCTCGGTGATCAGCACGCGGCTGTTGCGTTCCAGACGGCTGTCACCGCGCCAGGCCGCGGTAGCGGCGATGAGGATTGCGGTCATGGCGGCCACTCCGTTCGCCGATCATGCGGGATCAGCTCAAGCAAGGCACGAATCGTCCGCGGTTCGGGAAAGAATCGGTGGCTGACGTAGTCCCGACCGATACGGCCAGTCCTTTCTTCCAACGGCTCCCACGTTGTAGGAAAGCTGTTGTCCCGCGCAGAATTCGACGAGCCTATAGAGCGGCTTGATCAAACGCTACGATTTGTCCGACAATCCGGGACGGAGGAGCTCGTGCCAGGTCTGGCGAAGCCGGAACGGTTCACCGCGAATCACCAGGCATACCGCGCTCCCAGGGAGCGATCCGGAGACCTGATGGAGGTCCATCCCGGTTCACTCGACCATCCCCGAAAAGTGCGTAAGACATCTCCGCTGGTTGAGCAGAATAAATTGAGCTAACGCTTAGACCTCCTTAGCGTTAGCTCAACCTATCCGATGCTTCCATACCGCCTGGTACACGTTGCACAGAGCAAAGGACGCGCTCGGCGATATCAACGAGGCGCAGGTACTGCACCGCCGGGCATGACCTGGTGTCCCAGCAGCTGCTGCGCAGGCTCGCAGCAGCGACCCGATGACTCGACGGGGTCTGCTCCGCGACGGCTGGGCAACACATCCGACGGTGCGCGAGCGAGGAAAGTCATGCGATCTTGGCGGTGGATGGGGCTGAGCGCCGTATTGCTCGTGGCAGGTGTAGGAATCGGCTATCAATGGCACGCCGCCGATTCCCCCGAGCCACCGATGCCGGCCGCGGCGGGTATCGGGGATCCGTATTTCCCACCGGCGGGCAACAGCGGCTACGACGTGACCGGCTACGAGATTCAGCTTCGCTACGACCCGCCGACCGGGCGGCTCGACGGACGCACCACCGTCAACGCGCTGCCCACCGAGAACCGGGCCGAGTTCGCACTCGACCTGCGGCTGCCCGCGACCCAGGTGACGGTGAACAACCAGCTGGCACGGTTTCACCAGGACCGGGGCAAGCTGCTGTTCAGCCCAACCCGGCCGGTGCCGACCGGCCGGCCGATGGTGGTGCAGGTGACCTACGGCGGTGTGCCGTCGGAAGTCAGGGACGACCTCGGCCATGACCCGCCATGGACCCGTACCGTGGACGGCGCGGTCATCGCCGGCGAGCCCGAGGGCGCGGCCTGGTGGTTCCCGGCGAACGACCATCCATCGGACAAGGCGACCGTCGCGGTGACGGTGACCGTGCCCGCGGGGTTGCAGGCGATCTCGAACGGAAAATTGCTCGCTGGCCCCGAACCGGCCGAGCCCGGCTGGCAGCGATGGCGGTGGCGAGCCAGCGCGCCGATGGCCACCTATCTGGCATTCGTCGCGATCGGCCACTACGACATCGTCACGCGGGACACGCCCTACGGCCCGTATATCGCGGCTTTCCAGGACGGGCTCGACCCGCTGACCGCGACCGTCGCGCGCGCCGCGGTGGAGCAGACCCCGCAGATCGTCGGTGTGCTCTCCGGAATCTTCGGCCCGTATCCGTTCGACACGATCGGTGGCGTGGTACCCGACGCGTGCGCGCAGCAGTCCGCGTTGGAGACCCAGACCCGCCCGGTGTACGGGCCGCAGATGTTCCGTGCCGGCGCGGACGTCTCGGTGGTGGTGCACGAGCTGGCTCACCAGTGGTTCGGCGACACTGTGTCGGTGCACCGCTGGAGCGACATCTGGCTCAATGAGGGGTTCGCCAGCTACGCGGTGTGGCTCTACCGAGAACGGACCGGCGGTCCCAGCGCGAAGCAGATCGCCGACCAGACCTACCTGTGCAATTTCGCCAACACTGATTTCTGGCGGGTCCCGCCCGGTGACCCGGGTCCGGATGAACTGTTCAACTCAGCGGTGTACTCCCGAGGTGCTATGGCCCTGGAGGCGCTGCGCACGCGAGTGGGTGACGACGCCTTCTTCACCGGTCTGCGGACCTGGGTGACCGAACGGCAGGGCCACAACGGCACGGTGGCGGACTTCCTTGCGCTGCTGGAACGAATCTCCGGCAAGAAGGTCGACGACGTCGCCCAGACCTGGCTGTTCGCCCCGGTCCGACCGTCCACTCCGCCCGGCTGACCCGGCAATACACCCCCAGACACGTGGCGGATAGTTCGGGCGATGAGCAGTTGATGACCGCCGTCTCCCTCGGGGACGAATTCGTCGTGGTTCGATGATCAGGCCCGCCGAGCCCAGCCATCCTCGTTAGGTGTCCGCGTCGGGGTGACTTCACCACATGCGCGCGCCACCACCGAGCCAGTCGCTTTGCTCTCCCGTCCAGGCTGTCGCGCCGACCGTCGCAAGGAACACCCCACCGGTTCTCAACCAGGCCGCCGCGCGCTGGATGAGTACCTCTTGCTCTCGCTCGGGCAGATGGATCAGCAGGTACAGGCAGACGATCGCGTCGAAGGACGCGGCCGAGTAGACCAGGTCGATTGCATCGGCCCTGATGAAGCGGGCGCGCGGGACGAGTCGCCGTGCCCGGTCGATCTGGACCGCACTGAGGTCAACCCCGACGATCCTGTGGGCAAGCTCGGCCAGCCGTCGGGCCATCGGGATTCCACATCCACAGCCGAGATCGCGAATCTCGGCATTGATCGGGAGCCGTTCGGCGAGTAGGTGTAGCCAGGCCTCGTACTCTGCGGGTGCATCGTGATCGGCGCGATAACGCTCGGACACGGCGTCGTAGCCCCGCCTGACGATCCCTTTCCAGTCGCCTGACATCGCGTGGATTCCTTCAGGTCGGCCGCCGGCCGCTCGGGCGAAAAGCGATCGACGCTACGGACGGGGCTCCGGACTACGATTCGTCGTGTGGGAATACGGTCGCTGCGTGTACCGGAGGACATTCAGGCCTTGTCACACCTGGGCACCGCGTCGCACGCGGGCACTGTATTCCGGGTCTCGGCCACCTCGAAGGGATTTCAGCTCACCGAGCAATCGATACCGAGGCCGCTGATCAAGAACCACGAGTTCGTCACCGAGGTCACCGACCCGGATCGACGCTGGACCGACGGCTTCGTCGCGGTCGAGGGCACCAGCATCGTCGGCTTCGCTGCGACCGGGTACCAACGGTGGAACCGACGCCAGGTGCTGTGGCACCTCTACGTCGACCACCTGCACCGGGCCCGCGGCATCGGACGGAGACTGATCGAACACGTCATGTTCGCCGGCCGGAACAACGGCGCTCGGCACCTCTGGCTCGAGACGCAGAACACCAACGTCCTGGCCGTGCGCGCCTACCAGGCGATGGGTTTCGAACTCGTCGGACTCGACCGGACCCTGTACGACGGCGACTACGCCCACGAGACCGCGCTCTATTTCGCCAAACCCCTGTAAGTCGAAGCCGGGCACGTGGCCGCCGGGGCTACTCGGCCGAGTGGTCGCTGTCGGGCAGGGACCAGCAGGCGATGAGCGTGGGCAGCCCGAAGACGAGTAGGACGAGGGGCCACATGACGGCTTCGGTGAGGCGATACTCGATCGGGGGCGGGAATATGCCGTGCAGAACCACGATGACGCCGAACGCGACGAAGCAGACGATAGAAAGGATCATGTATGCCCGCGAATAGAATCCCTCCCCGTCGAGCTCGTCGGTGCGCCGAGTGGCCATGGTCATCATTATCAGTAGACCCATACCGATCAAGAAGCCCGCGAACCACACGAGGGCCGCGATCCGTTCCGGAAACAGCAGCGCCGCGACCGAATCGGAAGCCACGCACAGCAGATAGCCCACCGACAACCAGAGCCGCGTGACGCGGGGCGCGGGTCCGCCCCCGGCCCTGGCGCGCCGCGTAGCTTCGAGCCGCGCGCGAAGTTCTCGCCGGCGCTGTTGTTGCTTGATCCGCATGATGCGCTCCTCGGTTGTTCTCACCATCTGTCAGTCACCGTCACGGGCCGCCCACCATGCGGTAGCTGACGTAACCGCGATCGTTGTCGCGCAAGTTTGTAGGGCAGCCCGTTCTCGCCCGGTAACCCTTAGGCGAACGAATTTCGCCATCATCGATGCCGGTGAAGAAGGCGACGACGTTCTCGGCAATCCTGTTCGCAGTGTGCTGGAGCATGCAATATTTCAAGAATAAGCGACGACTAACATTCGGCAATCACCGTCCGATGGTCAATCCGCTCGATATCGTGCGGAAATGCAGTCTTCATCGACCGCCGACAACGAACCTGAGGATCAGCGTCCGCGGATCGATCCGCTGATACCGACCGGCTTCGCCGACTGGTCTCGCCGAGCACTCGACCTGAGCCGCCAGCGGCTCGGCTGGCTGTGACTGATCCACATCGTGGCAGTCATGCTGGTCGTGGGGTTTCTTGTGGCGTACGCCGCTCTCGAAGAGAGCGGCGTATACAGCCCGGGGCCTTGTTGCCGGCTCTGGAGTACCGCCGGACGGCTGCTGCGGCTGCCGGCGCCGTTCGCCCTGCTGGAGATGCCCACCGAGTACATCGCCCGCGAACTCACCGAGCGGCTGCTATCGGTCACACTCACCCAGGACCGGCTGGCGGCCTACATCGCCCAGATCCACCGAGGCGACCGGTTCGAACCAGTCGCCACCGGACTCTGGCTCGCCGACCCGGACGGCGAGCTAATCGCCACCGCCCACCGACCACCCGGCACCAACATCCTGCTCTGGAACAGCACTCAGACCGGCGAGCACCTCTGGCCCCGACATGAGGATCCGCGCCCTACAGCTCGGGCAGCTCCTCGATCTGGACGGCCGAGCTGATCGCGCGCACCGGCGCCGGGTTCGCGGTCAGGATCGGCAGGTCCCGAGCGATCGCCACTTCCACCGCGTGCGCGGCGGCGACGTCGACGCCCTGATGCATCCGCCACGCCCGGACTCCGGCAGCGGATGCGGTGGTCGCGTCGAGTTCCTCCACCTGCACGGCCGGAGCGTCGAGGAACAACTCCAGCAGCGCCCGCGACTCGGTGGGAACACTCGCCCAGGCGTGCAACAACTCACTGGACGGGGTGGGCAGGCTCATGCCCAGCTCGACCGCGGCGACCAGAAACGCCCGGGCATAGATCGACTGCCCGGTGGCGATGTCAGTGATGGCGGAGCTGGTGAGGACCCGGCCGCTCACGAGGCCTGGGATTGCGGCACGACCGACTCCCCCAGCAACGCGCGGCGCGCATAGGCCAGTGCCTGGGGATCGACATCGCCGGTCGCGGCCCGCCACCTAGCAAGCCACTCCTCACGAGTCATCCGAGCGTCCACCGCGTCCTGTACATACTGCGAGACGCTCGGCGAGCCCGCACGCTCGGCAGCGCTGGTGAGACCCTCCGCGACCCGAGGATCCAGCGTGACGGTGACTCGCTTCTTCTTGTCGCTCACACCCAAAGACTACCCCGCTCATACCCGTCGTCCAAGCACGCCTACCCGCCACATCGCGGACGGAATAGGGCGAAGTCAGAACTCAGCCAGCCACGACACCGCCCGTGACAGGCAGGTCGGAGGCGTCATCGAGCTCGGGGGCCTCGTCGGGCAGCCGCCAACCAGCACCGCGATCGACATCCATGGGATGAGATACAGACCGGCGAGGAACAGCGGCCAGGACATCTGGAGGAGGGTGATCGTGACCGTTGTGAGGAACAGCTGAACCAGGGTCGCAGGGACGCACCCGCCGAACGGCATGACGAAGGTGACGATGCGCAAGGCGACGCAGTCGGCCTGCAACACCTGGCCGCGTTGCCGCTCGGCCAGCAACGCGGAGTCGACGCTGTACTTCGTGTCCGGCGAAGGCAGGCAGCGCGGCCACTACCGAACACGTCACGCCCGCTCGCGGCCAGCAGCGCACCACGAGCGGAAGGGGCGGCAGAGGGTGGCACGATGGATCGATGCTCAAGTACGCGAAATTGGTGCCGGCGCACCTGACCGGCGTGCTTCTGCCCTGTAAGCGGGAAGGCTGGCCGTCGCTGCCCGCTGACCCGCAGCGGGCAGCCAGGGTGTTGACCGCTCCGGGGTCACCTCGGTCGTCGCGCTCGACCGAGGTCAGGTCGTCGGGTTCGCTGAGCTGCTCAGCGATGGAGAAATACAGGCCTACCTCGCTGTCATGGCCGTAGATCCCGCCCGTCGAGGCGAAGGTATCGGCCGCGCCCTGGTGAACGAAGCGCTGCGACTGGCCGGAGGTGAGCGCGTCGACCTGCTCAGCGAGGATGACGCCATCGGTTTCTACCGCGGGTTCCCCCACTTCCAGAAGACCGGCTTCCGCCTCTACCCATTCCATGAAAGCGCGCTCAATCAGTGACGATATAGAGAATCGCGAATTATCGCGGCGCCCCGATTATGGGCGATCGCGCACCCGGGTCGGGTCGGCTCACTTGTGCTGACCTGGGTGGTTCCGCAACGGCGGCGCGAACGGAGCCCGGTTGATGAACGAACCCAGTTCAGACCGGAGGATGAGTACGGCCGAACTTCGCCAGGTACCGGGACGCCGACGCGCGGACCTCAGGATCAGCGAGCGCCGCGGCCAGCGCCATCGCGTCGGTACCGCCATGCGCGGTACTCGCCAGCTCCTCGGTGGTGGCGTCGATGTGACGCTTGGTCTGTTCGAGCAGCACGGCGGGTTTGGCGGCCAGCGTCTCGGCCAGCTCGAACACCTCGTCATGCAGCCGCTCGGGAGGAACCACCCGGTTGAGGAAGCCGGCCGTGTGCGCCTCCTGCGCCCCAAACGGACGACAGGTCAACACGAGTTCTTTGGTCAACGCGGGTCCCAGCTCGCGGACGAGTCGCGGAATTCCGCCCAACGCGAGCGGGATGCCGAGATCGACCTCCGGAATCGAGAACACCGCGTCCTGGCTCGCGATCCGCAGGTCGCACACGGCGGCGAGCACGAGCCCACCACCCACGCAGTATCCGTGGACGGCGGCGATCGTGAGCGGACGCAGCCGATCGACCGCGTCGAGGGCCCGACGCCCCTGCTCAACGACGCGGTGCGTCAACGGGCCGTCGGTGCGCGGTATGAACTCGTCGAGGTCGAAACCCGCAGAGAACGCACGTCCCTCACCGATCAGCACGACGACTCGTACACTGAGTTCGTCATCGAGTCGGCGACAGACCTCGAGCAGTTCCGCGAGGAACTCACGGTTGAACGCGTTCAACCGTCGCGGCCGATTGAGAGTCAACGTCGCTATCGGCCCGTCGACCGCGAGCCGGAGCGGACCCACGTCGGTCACCGTTCTCGGTCGGTCAACGTATCCGGCGGAGCAGTCATGCATCCAAGGTCCCACACAACTCCCGAAACGGGCATCCGCGAAGGAACCCGCCGGCCATGGCGATCTCACCGCTACGCGAAGCACAGTCCCTCGACATGATCGCGGCCAGCCGAGACGGCGATCGGGTAGACGCCGATGCGATACCTCCCCGTCGGCTTCGGATCGTGGTCGGGCGGCTGGCCATCGAAGACGGCCAGCCGCCACCACCGGCACGCGGCGAAGCGGGGTGCTATCGGCTGCGCTTCCGCGAGGTCGACTCCGACGAGCGCGGGGCCGTGGTGACGTCGTTTCAGGCCAGCGCCCAGCCGCTGTATGACGGCTCTCCGGTGGAGCACTCGGCGGAGGTTCGACCGCCTGGCCCACCGTGCTACATGGCGACGGCTGGACGGCGACCTGGCAGGCACCGCGCCCGCTGATCGGAGAGGTCCAGCTGCGCGGCGTCCTGTTCGACGACCTGGTCCTCGAGATCAGCACCGGCGTCCGAGGCCGGGTGACTCGGGTACAGGTCATCACCGAGACGATCGACACGACCGGTCCCGGCAGAGCAGCGGTTGCGCGCGGTTGATATCGCACCACGCTGGTTCGGCTGGGGTCGGTCGAGCCGGCCGAGGCTCCCGCCATCGGCGCGTACGCGCCCGCGTTCGGCGATCCCCATGTCGCCGAGACCAGGGTACTGGTCGATCTTGACCTCGATCAGGTACCGCCGCCACCACCGCGACCGACGATCGTGCCTGGCTCCCTTGCGTCGCGGGTCCGGACCTGTGGATCGCCGACACCTGCCTGCCGCTGGTCATGCGGGTCCGGGGAGCGCTGACCGACGAGCCGGAGGTCGACGTGTTCCCGTGGCAAGGGCGCATTCTCCCCACCGAGAACTCCGGAGGACGGATACTGCACGCCGATCCAGCCGGTTGCTGGATCACCGGCCCTGATGGCATTCATCGCATCGACCCCAGGGACGGCGTCCGGCAGATCGACGACACCCCGATCGCCGTCTCCGGGCAGGACCTGCTGCTGATCGAGGTCCTACTCGGACCTGGTGACCTCCGATCGTCGTCAGTGCTGGGTCTGCTCGACCACCGGGCGACGGGGATCGAGGTGGAGCTGGGCTCGCGCGCCACCGTGGCCGCCGTCGCCCTCGATGACGGAAGCGGATCCTGCTACTGCTGCGTCACCTGACCAATCGATGGACGAGCGCCCCTGGCTGGGCAGGCTCGCCCGATCCGGCGAGCTGGTCGAGGGCTGCCCCTGCCTCGACGTCGGGCACCCCGCGTTGGTCGGGCTGCTGGGCAGCGACCCACCCATGTTGTTCGACGAGAGCAACGCGGCGCTGCGCTGGGTCCGCGACGACCTGACGATCAGCGCGGACAGGCCGATGCGCAGGCACACACTGCGCGCCTACGGCCGCGCCGGGCGGATGTGGGTGAGCGTCCATTCCCCACCCTCTCAGGACATCGCCATCCACGGGGTCGATGCCTGTTGGCCCTTGCCCGGCCCGCCGGTGTATCCCGAGGACCGCCAGTACTGGCTGCTTACCGAGCTCAGCCCGGTCACCCTGGACCCGATTGTGAGTGCCATGGTCCAAGCCGTCCCGGCCAGGTCGCCGTCGACGACACGGGCACGGCGTGGGTCCACACCGACGGGGTGCGCCACCTCACCTCCGACGACGGGTCAGCCGCGCAACTACTCGACCTGACCGCTTTGCTCAGCGGAACCGTATGGTTCCACCCGCACCAGGAATGACCTTCAGGATGTCGGCTGTCCGTCCTGGGCAAGCGGTTCAGAGCCTCACCTGACGCTGATCTACCACGAGCTGTCGAGCTGGGTCGCGGCACATCGGGGCAGGTCACCTGCTTTACGGCTGCGCCGAGAGCCCGGACGAGACGGCGGGGCAGCCTCGCGCGGACGAACAGTCGACTGCGGCCTAGCGGAACTTCTTGCGGCGATCAGCGTTGTGCGGACGTAGCGATGTCGGGGAGCTGTTGGGCGAGCAAGATGGCCACGCGATGAAGTGCGGTGGTGTCCCGGTGGATTCTGGCCACGAGTAGCGCGCCCTCGAACGCGGCGAGGATGAGCATCGCCTGATCCTGCGCATCGGATCGGGTGAGTCCGCTGGCGCGCAGCGCGGCGTTCAGCCGCGCCAGCCAGTCGTCGAGCACCGCGCGGCAGATATCGCCGATCCGGTCGTCAGCCGCAGCCTCTTCCAGGGCGACGGTGGCCAGGGGGCAGCCGTCAAGGAACCCGGATTGTTCGAGGTTGGCCGCGAGCACCTCGGCGATGTCGGTCAACGCACCTGGCAGATCGGTCTCGTGGAATGCGTGCTCGATCGCGCGGTTGACGGCGCGCCCGCTGCGCTGGACGGCGGCGACGACGATCTCCGTCTTGCCGCCGGGGAAGTGGTAGTAGAGCGAGCCCTTCGGCACGCTCGCGGCGCTGAACACCTCGCTGACCCCGGTGCCACGGTGACCATGACGTCGAAACAGCTGTGAGGCGCTACGCAAGATCGCCGTGCGCGGCGCCACTCGAGGGGTTGGCAAGTCTCTCATGGTGGCGCTACGGTATCAGACGATCGTCTACTAGACGGTCATCTATATCTATGTTCAGTGATCACCGTGGCTGTGGCCAGGGAACCCACGCTCACTGATCAAGAGGAGTGCAGATGCGGCAGCTGATGTATCTCGAACCGGGGCGCTGCGAATGGAGCACCGTCGAGGCACCAACACTGACCGAGCCCGGGCAGGCACTGGTTCGGCCACTCACGGTGGCCACCTGCGATCTGGACGTGGCGGTCCTGCGTAGCAAGGTCCCGCTGTTCACCGGGCCGTTCGCCTTCGGCCACGAATCGATCTGCGAGGTCGTCGAGGTCGGTGACCAAGTCCGAACCATGGCCCCGGGCGACCGGGTGGTCTTGCCGTTCCAGATCTCCTGCGGGGCCTGCTCAGCCTGCACACAAGGCCGAACCGGGAACTGTCAGACGGTGTCCGGCATCTCGATGTACGGAATCGGCAAGTTCGGCGGCGGATGGGGCGGAGTGCTCACCGAGCTGGTCCTGGTGCCGTACGCGGACGCGATGCTGGTGGCGCTGCCGGCCGGGATCGATCCGCTGGCGGTGCCCAGCGCCGTAGACAACCTGCCCGACGCTTGGCGCACCGTCGCACCCGCGCTGACCGCCCGCCCCGCCGCCGATGTGCTCATCAGTGCCGGCGGTGCGGGCAGCGTGGGGCTATACGCCACCGGGATCGCCGCCGCGCTGGGCGCCGGATCGGTGACCTACGTCGACAACCACGCCGAGCGACGTGAGGTCGCCGCGCGGCTGGGTGCCACCGTGCTGGACTCGGCCTCGGCGAGCGACCTGGGTCAGTTCCCGATCACCGTCGATGCCAGCGCCCGTCCGGAGGGCCTCGCGCTGGCACTGCGAGCCACCGAACCCGACGGGGTCTGTACCAGCGTCGGGATCTACTACCAGCCCACCGAGGTGCCGCTGTTCGAGATGTACCTCAAAGGCATCACCTTCCACACCGGCCGGGTACATGCCCGCGCGGCCATCCCCGGAGTGCTCGATCTGGTGGCGACCGGCGCGTTCAACCCGGCGACGGTCACCAGCGCTGTCGTGAGCTGGGAAGACGCGCCGACGGCGTTGGCCGACCCGCCCACGAAACTCGTGATCGCCCGCCCCGAGCTGATCGATGACCGCTCTGCGGCTGTCGCGTTACCCGCGCGGCAGCCGTGATCGCCGCACACCTGACCCCGCGAGACCCGCACACCGAAAGGAACATCGGAGATGAGTCAGCCCACCGACAGCGTGCTCTACGACAAGCAGGGCCACATCGCGCTGATCACCCTGAACCGACCCGAGGCTAAGAACGCCATCGACCCGGGGATGGACCAACGCCTGGCCGAGATCTGGTACGAGTTCCGCGACGACGACCAGCTGCACGTGGCCATCCTGACCGGGGCCGGAGACGCCTTCTGCGCAGGAGCGGACCGAGACACCTGGTTCACGCGGTGGGTCGACGCGGACCCTGCTCAGGTGCGCTCCCACGTCGAGGGAATCGGTTTCGCCGGCCTGACTCGCGGGCTGCGCGACCTCAACAAACCGATCATCGCCGCGATCAACGGCTGGACGCTGGGCGGCGCACTGGAACTGGCGCTGGCCTGCGACATTCGCATCGCATCACAGCTGGCGCGGTTCGGACTCCCGTTGGTCCGCTACGGTTTTCACACCGGCGACGGCGGGATCACCCGCCTGATCCACACCTGCGGGATCGGGGTCGCGCTAGACCTCCAACTGACCGGCGAACCCATCGATGCCCAGCGCGCCCTGGCCTGCAACCTCGTCACCAGGGTCGTCGCGCCCGACGAGCTGCTCCCCGCCGCGTTCAACGTCGCCAATCTGATCCTGGCCAACAACCAGACCGCGATCCGCTCGGCCAAGCGAACCACCCTGGACCTCATCGGCCGAACACTAGAAGACCAACTTCGCCTCGAAGCATGGAACGGCTACACCCTCAGCCAGGGCCAGGACATCCTCGCCGCCTTCGCCGTACAGCAACGATGACTCAAGAAACGGGAGCACCAGAATGAAGGCGCTGTATGAGAAGAGGGACCGGATCGCTTACATCACTTTCAACCGGCCCGAAGCAAAAACGCGATCGATCCCGAGATGCAGAACCTACTCGTGGAGATCTGGTCCGACTTCCGCGACGACCCGGACACGGATGTCGCCATCGTCGCCAGCGCGGGCGACGCATTCTGCGCAGGCGCCGACCTCAAGACCTACATTCCGCCGTTTCTGCGGGGCGAGTGCAGCCTGCGAGACACGGTGAACCTGGGGTTCGGCGGTATCGCCCGAGGCTTACACAAGATACATAAACCGATGATCGCCGCTGTCAACGGATGGGCTCTCGCCGTCGGTTTGGAACAAGCATTGGCCTGTGACATCCGGATCGCCAGCGAACGCGCGAAATTCGGATCGTTCGAGGCCCGCCGAGGCTACCACCATGGCGATGGTGGAATCATGCGAATGGTCAATGCCTGTGGCGCCAGCGTGGCCTCGCATATGCTGCTCACCGCCGAGCCGATCGATGCACATCAAGCATTACGCTGGAATCTCGTATCTAGGGTAGTCCCCCACGATCAGCTGATGCCCGAGGCTGAAGTCATCGCGGCGCAGATCCTCCGCAATGCGCAGCCGGCGGTACGCAGCGCCAAGGAAACCATCCAGGACGTCATCGGAAAGGATCTCGACGCCCAACTCCGCATCGAGGCCTGGAACGCCTACACCTGTCTCGACATCGACCAGACCACCGAGCGCCTGCAACGTTTCTACGACGAAACCGACGTCGACTGGGCCACTCGATCTTGCTGAGTTCCAGGACAACGGACGATCCTCGGCTCGGGCTAGAAGTCAGCCATCTCGCGGAGCCATTCTCGTAGCTGTCCGACTTCAGCGACGGCAGCGACTCCCAGCGGCTTGTCCTGGGTGAACGCCGCGGTCGACAGCGCCACGATCTCTTCGGTTCGTGCCCAGCTCGGCCGATGCAGACCAGACCCTGGAGAAGCGATACGCACATGGTGCTCGAGCCCGCGGTCACGGCTGGTGAGTGGCACGACAAGGGCCATGTCGATCGGGAACCGCAGTGGGCCATCGAGCCGACCACCACCGCCGGACGGATACCGCCCTGCTTGTGCCGATCGGTTGACCGAAGTCGACCAGCCACAGCTGCCACGGAGCGATCTGAGGAGTTCGGCTCAACGGTTGTACTCGGGGTACTCGTCATCGGCCGACGGCAGACCATCCCCGGCGACGTTGTCGGTCAGCTTGGCCTCGCTCTGATAGCTGGCCCACTCGTCCGGATCGGCACGCAGCTGCTCGTATCGCCGCATGATCTGGTTGATCTTGTATTCTCGGACCAGCCTTTTCAACGCCTCGCCGAGGCTCACCCCGTGAAAGTCGCGCTCAGCGATCGCCGCCAGCTGGTTACGAGTCTCGCTGTCGAGCTGCATCGACGTGACGTTTGCCATGGCTCGGAATACAGGTGAAGCCATGGGTTGTACCGTAGCCCTGAGCCCTGTTCGAACCCACGGTCGCTTTGCCCCAGATCGGAGTCAAGCGTGCCACGGGCCTAATGGGTAGCGATGGCGTGGCGGACTCGTTCGCTAAGCGCTCTTCCCCTCGGGAGTCGCGTTGGCGGGGTCGTCGAGCAGGACCTGCAGGACACCGACGATTGCTCCGACCAGGGCGGCGGCGACTTCGTCGAGCTCATCGGGGAACGCGGCATGCAGGTTCCTGGCGATCCCTCGCTCGGCGGCGAGTTGAAGCTGCAGGGCACGGCCTCGGACCGACGGGACCGTGCGAAGCAGCCGCAGCCCGGTCAGGTCGCCGACGATGTCGTCCTCGGTCTCAGCGACGGCATGCAGTGCGCGAAGCAGCACACACCTGCGCGGGTCGTTCACCGGCGCCTCGGGTGGCGAACGCGTCACGAGCCGCTCAGATCACTGTTGGCGGGGCGCTGAGGCCGGAATGGGCGCCTTGTTCGATGTCCGCACACACCGGCGGAGAGAAGGGCGAGCGCATGCCCCCGGTCAGTCCGCTGAGGAGCCCGAGGGAGCGATTCCAGAACCACCGGCGCCGTCGCCGCGCCGAGCTGGACGGCTATACCCCTGCTCAACTGCGCTGCGCTGGATCCGGTTGATCGGTGGCTCGGCCCTCACCGTCTTCGTCGCACTACCGGTTCTGCTGCCGTTCCTCGGATACCTGTTCATCTCTGTCCCGACCGCGCGCGACGCGGTCAGCCGCTGGGGCGGCCCTGAGCCGGCGCGGATCGTCCCCGTCGAAGGCGCTCGGATCAAAGTCTTTCTCGACCAGGTGCCACCATCCGTGGAGTACGCGGTGCTGTCCGCCGAGGACCGCACCTTCTACTCCAACCCGGGGTTTCGATCCGGTCAGCCTGGCTGAGGGCGCCTGGCAACAGCTCGCCGGAGGCGACGGCGGTGGTGCCACGATCACCCAGCGGTACATCAAGGCGACGCTGCCTGGCGACGAGCACTCGCTCTGGCGCAGATACCAAGAGATGATCATCGCGATGAAAGTGTCGCGCCAGAGCGACAAGAAGGAGATCTTCGCCGACTACTTCAACTCGGTCTACTTCGGCCGAGGTGCCTACGGCATGGAATCCGCCAGCCAGGCCTACTTCGGCAAGAACGTCTGGGAGCTGAACGTCTCCGAGGTAGCCGTCCTCATCGGCGTCATCCAGATGCCGTCCCGGTGGGACCCGGCGCTGGATCCGCGGCGGACTGAGGGACGATGGAACTTCGTGCTGGATGCCATGGTCGCCCAAGGCTGGCTGACTGCCGAACACCGCATGCAGGCGCGTTTTCCGATCGCCTGACGAGAGCGCGGCCTCCCGGCCTAGGGTGTCACATCAGTGACGCCGCACGACGGCGATCGCGGATCGGCGCACCACGCGTCAGGTGCGTTCCACGGCAACGCCGCAAGCGTCGCCCTCTGGACTGCGTCGCGCACCAGGGACATCCTGCGCGAGTTACTCGCCGAGTCCTGACTGTGTCCCGCGCGGTCAGGACTTACGCCCGATGCCGCCCACCTGAAGGGTGTGCACCGGGCTGTCGGTTGGGGTGAGTTCGTCCGGGCGCCAGTCGTTGACGTACAGCAGACTCGGCTCGACCAGCTCGAGCCCTTCGAAGAATCGCAGGTGCCCGGCCCAGGTGCGAAAGCGACCCGTGCCGAGTCCACCCTCGAAGTGTTCCTTGCCGCCCCGGACATAGTGGTACACCCGGACGATCGAGGGCCTGTTGAGGTCCACGCCCGCGGAGTATGGCGATCATGCTCGCGCATTCAGGCGTCGCGGAAATCGATGAGCCGAGGCCGATCTCAGTTGCTATGACAAAGTTATCCAGGGTGCCTTCATCACTCACGGGTGCCGTCGAAGGGATACGCACCTGCCCCGGGTACTTCGACCTGGCCCGCGATGGTGTCATCGACGACGTGGCCGTCCCAGCCGAGGCTCATATCGAACGGTGTGGTGATGTGGCTGGCGCCAGTGATGTGGCCGCCGTCAGCGACGCCGTCGGTGAGGTCGACGTCGATGCCGAGCGCGGGGCTGCTGACTGTCCCGGTCAGCGTGGTGTCCTCGACCGCCAACCTCAGGGTGAGCCGCTGGTCCCCGGCCGGGTGGTGGAATGTCACGGCCCAGGTCCCCGAGACCTTCGCCAGACCCGTGGCGGTGGTCGGCGACGCTGGCGCGGTCGGTATGGATGCACCGGGCTTATACGGTTCCCCGAGCGGCGGCCGACCATCCTCGGGCTGTACCCCGACGCCGTTGAGCACGCCGGCAGTCATCTGGTAAAAACCGATCAGCATGATCAGGGAGAGGATCGCGCCCTCATCGAGGGTGTGTCGAAGTGCCGCCCAGGTAGGGTCAGACAGGGCGTTGTCAGCACAGAGTTCGTCGACGGCGGCCAGGAGCACGGCGTCGGAATCCGACCAGGTCGCCGTCTCGTCGGCCAGCGCACAGACCTCGCTGACGGACAGACCGTACATCTGCGCCGCGACGGTGTGGTTGGCCCACTCGTAAGCGCAGCGGGTCCGCAGCGCAACCCGCAGGATGACCAGCTCCCGGTCACGTCCGGTCAGCGGACTGTCCGAGATCACTCGTCCGGCGAAGGTGATCCAGGCGCCGAGTAGTTCGTCGCGGTGCGCGAGAACCTGCACGACCGTTGAGGCACCGACCAGCAGTTTGCGCTGCTCAGCGGTGAGATCCGCGATGTCGATGGGCGCGATGCGTGGGGCTGTGGGGCGAGGGATGGTGTCGGATCGCATGTCAACTGGTCCTCTCGGGGATCACTGGGATGTGGTGCGGAGGTATGGAGCGAGTACCAGATCGAGCAGCGCGTCGAGCTCGTCGCAGAGCGGCTGCCGTGCCTGACCGGTCGACCAAATCAGACAGGTGCCGACGATGCATCGCTGGAGATGCTCGGCCAAGGCCCGGGCTCTGATCCCGGCAAGCGACCCCTCGGTGATGGCTCGCTCGAGTAGGGTCGCGGTGTGCGTGATGCCGAGCTCGAGCCGCTCGGCGATGAGCAGTCGCAGGCGCGGGTCGCCGCCGCCTCCGGTGAACACCGACAATGCGTTCATCACGTGGTCGGGTTCTTCGATCTGCGCCACCGAGGCGCGCACCACAGACCGCAGCACGGTCAGTGGTTCTCTCCCGTCCTCGGCCAGCGCCGCTACGAGTCCGGTCCGAATCTGTTCGGTCCCCCGTTGATGGAAGGCGGTCAACAGCTCCGCCTTTCCGCCGAACCGCTGGCGCAACGCGGCTGGGGTGATCGCCAGCTCGTCGGCGATGAGCTGAACCGAGAGTCGCGACAGTCCGACCCGAAGCAACACGACGCCCATCGCCGCGAAGACGTCCTCGTCCTCGACCCGGCGCGGACGACCGAGCGGTCGCGCTCGATCCGCCATTACTACCTCCTACAGTAGATAGTATCAGCACATCGACGTGGATCACCCCGGTCCTCGCCGAGCTCGGCAACGGCATCCAAGCCTAGATGGACTGCTCATCAGTGCGCAGCATCAACTTCTTTAAATTCTTCATCACCCAGAAGCGAGTAGAAGTCGGCGAATACTTTATTCCGGACCAGAAAATCCACTACGCCGTTGACTGTGAAAAATTCCGCAGCTTAGGATCAATACACCAGGAGCGAGCAGTATGCGAGCTGCCGGCGCTTAATTGGTGGTGGGTGGGCTCGAGAACCTCGAAAGGTCGTCTTGTACCCACCCACCGTAGGTGGAGAGGTGTCGGGAATCGAACCCGGGTCCTCTGGCGTGTCACCAGGGCTTCTCCGTGCGCAGTCCGCTGGGTCTCTGCTCGGCTCCACCGCTCACGCGGACGAGTTCGGTGTGACGAGCCCAGTCGCTGTTCAATGTCCTGTTCGACCCCGCGACCGGGTCGAACGGTGAGTCCCCTTGTTCAGCCTACGATTGCGAAATCGTGCTGAGTAGCGTCGGCGTCAACCTTGCTGGCGCTTATTCGCTGTGCGATAACTCTTCAAGTGGTCTCTCGCCTGCACCTGCACGCTTCCCCTGACTCGACGTCCAGAGTCGAAACCGTTCACCCCCCGCTGACCAGAGCAAATCTGGTCCCAGCATACCGGACCCATTGAACAACCCAGAGAGAAAGTCGGGACGAATGCGCCACGAGTAAGAGGTGTACAGCACCAGGGGATGATCCGAGACGGATTCATCGAGCTGCGGAACTCCCGAATCTTCGTCACCTGCCAGGTTCGCACTATGTCGAGCGGGCTCTGGGGTGAGGGCCACAGGCAGATTCTTGATACCGTTTGATGAAGATGGACTGCGGCCCGCACTTCGGGTTAGACGAGCGCAGAATGTCGAGACGCTCGGGCCTGCGTTTCGTCCAGGTCGGCAAGGTGAAGCCGGGACTACCCAATCGGATCTTGGTTCAGAGATCCACCCACCACGATGACGCGGTGACCGCAGGCGAAGAGTTCAGTTGCTCGTCAGTGCCCGCACGCCTCTGAACGGGACGTGCGTCCGACTCGGCTTCAGAACGACGCCCACGCTGGTCGCCTCGGCGTGTGCCTCGGGATAGACCAGTAGTACATGCGCTAGCTGCTTGGTGAACATGTCTTTGAACTTCGCCCGTCCGAACCGGTTGTCGGCACACTGTGAGCCGAACTGGAAGCGCAGCTGATCCCAGGTAACGGTGGTCCGACGGTTCAGGTACGACATCCGGTGGGTCAGCCAGGCGTAGATGTCCAGCCGCAGCGGAGAACCACGCAGCGCACGCAGCGCGTCCGCCGACACTGGTACCGGATGTTCAAGCACTTCCTTGAAAAACGTGTCGCTCAGCACAACGATCGATGGCATGAGCGATCGTTGGCTCGCGTTACGGTCGTCATCGCTCCACCACAACGAACGCGCCGTGGCAATGTTGAGCTGGACGCCCGCATCCATCATCGCGTTTCCGTCGTATTCAACGGAGACCCGCGCCTTGAACAGTCTGTTCATCTGATCACGGAGTCGGGTGATGTTGCCGCGCACCCCACCGGTCGGGGCAAGTCCGAGCTGCCCCATGAAGTCACTCAAGCTCTCGCCGAGCACCAGCTCCGGGCTCTGAGTTCGCACAGCCTCGGTGGCCAGCCAGGTGAGAAGTAGCCGTGGGATCGTTCCGTACGGGTAACCCCAACAGAACGGGTTTCCGTCGCGGTCCAACTTGCGCCCGGGCTCGATGGTTAGCGATCTGTCGCCGTTGCGCCGACCCCAGACTGGCACATCCCCCGGGTCCTTGTACGGCAGCACGAGCTGACAGAACAGCCGAGGGTGGTATCCGATCTCCGGGTCGTCGTGATCCCAGAGCTCCGCCGCGCGCCTCACGAAGGCTAGGTCAGCTGAACGGCTCATGGATCGGGAGACTGCCACAGGTTGGCGCAACTACCGAGGACTTACGGATCCCGGCAAGTTGTCCACGCAGAAACAGGGCACATCACAGCGCTCGCCGCACTGGTCAGCGTTGTCCACGCAGAAACAGGGCACATCTGGGCACCCGAAACCCCTGAACACAGCTGTCCACGCAGAAACGGGGCACGCTCAGCGCAGAAACAGGGCACATCTGACGCAGAAGCGGGGCACGCCTGAACTGCGTCTGACCAGGTGGGTACGCAGAAACAGGACACGCCTCACGCAGAAACAGGGCACGCTTACCCTTCGAAACCGCTGGTCACAGGCCGCTTTCAGCACCACCCTGTAGTTCTTTCCCTATGACTACTTCCTGTAGGTCAACCATCCACAGGGAGTGGTACCTCGTCCGACAGAAGTTGTCGGTGTCCGGACCTAGTTGTCGGTGATGGTGTCGGTGTCCGGGGGTACTCGTCGGGGCCGGTGAGGCAGCGCTCGCGTCGCCCGAGAGAATGCCGCCGTGCCGACGCTTGATCACCTCCCCGGCGGGGCGCCGCCGACGCTGGGCGAGCGGTTCGAGCTCACGTACGTCGACGAGCGTGATGAGCAGCGCATCGCGTTGACCGAGGCCTGGTCAGTGCCGTTCGAGACGTGCACGCTGGTGCGCGGGTTCCCCTCGGACAAGGGGCAGCGCCACTCAACGGACGCTGGTGGACGGCCACGACCGGCACGTTGGTGGGCTACGAGTCGTGGCTTGAGCGTGATCGACTGGTGCTGCTGGACTTCGATCCGGACATCGTTGGCATCGCCTCGCAGCCGTTCTGGCTGTTCTGGACCACGGCGGAGGGCAAGGCTCGTTCGCACACGCCGGACTACTTCGCGCGTCTGGTGGACGGGTCCGCGCTGTTGCTCGACGTCCGCGCGGCAGACCGGATCAAGCCCCGCGACCGGGCGGCGTTCGACGCGACGGCGGAGGCCTGCGTGGCGCTGGGCTGGCGTTACGAGGTGGCCGGGGCATCACCGGAAGTGTTGCTGGCGAATGTGCGCTGGCTGGCCGGCTACCGGCACCCGCGCCACATGCGCGACACCGTCGCCGTCGCGCTGCGCGCGGGGTTCGCGACTCCGGTCGGGTTGCTCGATGGGGCCGAGGAGGTCGGCGATCCGATCGCGGTGCTGCCGGTGTTGTTCCACCTGCTCTGGCTGGGTGACCTGCACGCCGAATTGGACCGGCCACTGCACCCGGAAGTCCTTGTCACGGCCGCGACGGTGGGCTCGTGACGTCGGCCGGGGCAGTGCTGCGGGTGGGTGATCGGGTCACGTTCGACGGCGACGAGCATCTGGTGGTCGAGCTCGCGGGCACGCAGGTGCGGCTGCGCGCGGACTCCGGTAGGGAGCAGGTGGTGCTGGCCGGGCACCTGATGGCCGCTGCGGACTTCGCGGTTCTGGACAGCGTGAGCCTGCCGGCGATGGAGCCGTTCGGGCTGCTGGAGTCCCTGCCCGACGAGGTGGTCTCGGAGGCGGAGCGCTGGCGTGATCACCTGGTGGAGATGGCGACCGGGCTGCCGCCCGGCGCCGCGCCGGGCACCTCCGCGCGCCCCGGTTTCGACCCGAGCACGACCTCGGCGGCCGACCGGGTGCAGGCCAAGGCCGCTGAGCTGGGCGTCAGCCCGCGCACGATCGAGCGCAAGCGCGCCCGGTTCGACGCACAGGGGCTCTGAGGTCCGATCGATCAGCGCGCCGCGCGCACGTTCGAGGCCACCGGGCGGGCCGACGCGCGGCTGGTCGAGGTGCTGCGGGAGCTGATCACGGCGGAGACGGACGTCTCAACGGGCACCCGGTCACGGCTGATCCGCCGCGCCACCGAGCGGGTCGAGGAGCTGCACGGCGTCACGGTGGTGCCGCTTCCGGGGCGCAGCGCCTTCTACGAGCTGGTGGAGCGGATGGCGGTCGGGCGGCACACGTTCGGTTCGGCGGTGACCTGGCGGCAGACGGCGAACCGGTCGGCCGGGGCGTTTACCGCGACGGCGGCGGCGCGGCCCGGTGAGCAGGTCCAGATCGACTCCACGCCGATCGGCGTGCTTGTCTTCGCCGCCGAGGGCGTCCCGGTCCGGGCGGATCTGACGATCGCCGTCGACGTCGCCTCGCGCACCATCGCCGCGGCGGCGCTCCGCCCGGTGGGCACCAAGGCGGTCGACGCGGCGCTGCTGCTGGCGAAGATGCTGGTCCCGGAACCGACGCGGCCACGATGGGCTGAGGCGCTGCGGATGTCGGCCTCGCGGCTGCCACACGAGCGGCTGCTGACGATCGACGCGCGGATGCGCGAGGCCGCGGCGCGGCCGGTCATCGTCCCGGAGCAGGTCGTGATCGACCACGGCAGGGTGTTCGTCTCCGAGACGTTCGCCCGCGCCTGCGAACGTCTCGGGATCTCCATCCAGCCCGCGCGCACGGACACCCCGACCGACAAGGCCGTGGTCGAGGCGACGTTCACCGAGATCAAGACGCTGTTCGCACAGCACGTCGCCGGGTTCAAGGCCGCGACCACCCAGCGCGGGCGCGATGTCACGCCGGTCTGGACGCCGGACCAGCTCCAAGACTTGCTCGACGAGTGGCTGATCGTCGGCTTTACCGACCGCGAGTTGCGCTGCTCGTGATTGTCCGTATGTGTCTGCGACGTGGGCGTCGTGGACTCGTTTACCGACCGGGACCGGGACGTCTGTCATGGCCTGGAGTCGGTACGGAGGACGAGTGGTACGGCACGTCGTGATCGGGGACCTGCGGGTCCAGCAGATCCAGCAGAAGGGTGGGCGGCGGTCGTGGACGATCGTGTGGCCCGAGGGGACGGTCCACTACGAGGCAGACCGGTTCCTGCGTCTGCATGACGGCTCGGGGACGCGGCGGACCTACGCGTACTTGTTGGTCGATCATCTGCGGTGGCTCGAGCGTGAGTGTCTGGCCTTCGAGGCGGTCGAGCTGCGGGACCTGCAGCGCTACATGGGCATCGTCGGCGCCGAGGTCCGGATGCCGCTCGGGGAGCCCTGGCGGGTCGGCAAGTGCCCCTACGGCCGGTCCGCGCTGTCGGCCGCGGCAGCGTGTCTGAAGGGCTTCTACCGGCATCAGGCCTCGCTCGGTGTCGGTGTCGAGCTCGGCGAGAAGCTCGACGGCACCCACCTGCCGTCGCGGGCGGATCGCCGTCGCGCGTTCCTCGGACACGTGACCGCGACGATGCCGGCGAACCCGCTCGCGCCCAAGCGTCCGCACCGCCGGCATCCGAAAATGCTGCCCGACGGCGCCCGGGAGCGACTGCTGGAGGTGGTGAACGCCGCTCGCGATCGGCTGGTGGTGACCTGGCTTGCCGACGGCGGGCTGCGGATCGGTGAGCTCTGCGGGCTGCATCTGGTCGACCTGCACCTGCGGGCGAACGTGGCCTGCGGCGAGTGCCGAAGCCCGCACCTGCACGTCTGCCACCGCTCGGACAACCCGAACCGGGCCGAGGCCAATACCAAGCAACCCTGGCGGACCGAGTGCGGCGCGGTGACTTGTGAGCTGATCAAGCGGGTGAGCCCGGCGATGATCCACACCTACTTCGACTACCTGACTACCGAGTACCCGCGCGGCGCCGGGCACGGCATGCTCCTGGTCCAGCTCCACGGCGTCGGCGCCGGGCAGCCATGGGCGCCAGTTGGGGCGCGGCGGATGCTCGCCCGGGCCGGGGAACGCGCTGGCCTGGGGCTGGTGAAGCCGCACGCGTTCCGGCACTCGTTCACCTCCGCGGTTCTCGACGCCGCCTACGGCAACCTGCTGATCGCCCGCGACGCCGGCGGGTGGGCTTCGGCCGCCACCGTCGACGAGGTCTACGGACACGTCGATGTCCACGACCCCGCCTTCGATGCCGCCCTGCGCACCGTCTGGGGTGGCGCCAGGTGAGCGTCACGTCCGGACTGGCGCAGCCGGATCCGCGCACGAGCCGGGACTGATTGGAGGTCCTCACCGCGCTGATCAACGCGCCGTCGTTCGATCCGGTGTTCCGCACCGACATCGTCACGATCCCGCCCGATCACCCGGTCTTCCGCTGGAACTGCCTGATCACCGACTGCGGGCGACCGACGATGGGCCACGGAGATCTGTGCTCGACGCACCAGAAACTCTGGCGTCGGCAGCGCGACGCCGGGACGTCGCGGGCGGAGTTCCTGCGCACGGCGACACCCGACGGACCCGGCCACGAGGTCGAGGAACGTGCCTGCCGGATCTGTCCCGACCGGCCCGCCCGCCATCTAACCCTCGAGCTCTGCCATCACCACCAGTTCCGGTGGTATCACCACCGCGACCGCCACGGCGCCGTCGGCGACTTCGACGACTGGTTGCTCACCCAGCAGGCGGCCCCTGGCTACGGAAACTGCCTGGTGAGGGTCTGTCCCGATCGGGCGCATTCCCCGCTGGGGCTGTGTTATCGCCACGATCGGCACTACCGCAATCAAGACAGCCCCGGCGGGGCGGTGCTGCCCAGTCAGTGGGGCAACCGCTACGAACGCACCGGCCGACCCACGCCGGTCGAGTACGCCGACGGGCCGGCCTTCCGTCGATGGTGCGCGACCGCGGCGGCAGTGCCGCGAACCGCGCAGATCAACCTGCGCGGGCTGCATCCGCTGCTGCGCGCCGAGATCCAGTGGGGCATGTTCTGGCACACCCAACGACCCCACGGTCGGTGGGAGCTGGCGCCGCTGCAGCGGCTGGCCGACTACGGCCGCACCCACGGCCTGCGCTCGTTGACCGATACGAGCTGGGACGGCCCGGACCAGCGCACGGCGATCACCCGCGAGGGCGTCTACATCGCCCAGGCGGTAGCGGACGCCCTGCACGCTCTCTACGTGACGCCGCAGGACACACGCGAACTCGGCTACATCCTCACCGAGCACTTCGGGCGCAAGCTCACCAACCGCGGGATCCGCCTCGACCTGACCGGAGTGTCCCAGCGCTGGCTGCGGGACCTGATCTGGGATCACCTGGTCGCGATCCTGCGTTCGCCCGACTGCCCGCGCAGCGGAGGCACCTTCGACGACATGCGCCGAGCCGGCCTGGAGCTGAGCACCTTCCTGGAGCTCCACGCTCCCACGCACGGCCACGACCCACGAGCGTTGACGGCCGAGCACATGCACCGATTCGTCGCCGACCAACGCCAACGCGAGCGCGATAGTCTCGCCTCACTCGCGGCCCGAGGGGTTCACGGCAAGCCGTCGATCGTCACCGCCAATACCCGACAGCGCGTCTTCCACCGCACCCGACGGCTGCTACGCGGGGCTCTGGAATCGGGAGAAGCCGAACGCCTCGGCCTGGACCGGGACTTCATCGCCGCCATGCCCTCCCCAGGACCGACGATCCGCCGCTCTCGGGCCCCGTTCGCCGACGGCGTCGCCCGCGCGCTCGCCGACGAAGACAACCTCTGCAAGCTCGCGGACCATCACGACCCGCTCGACCACGGTCTGCGCGACGCTTGGGAAACGATCATCGTCACCGGCCGCCGCTGCAGCGAGATCCTCACGCTGCGCCTGGACTGTCTCGGCCGCTACGGCGGCCTCCCGATGCTCTGGCACGACCAGACCAAGGTCGGCAACTACGACCAGGCCCTGCGCATCCCCGAACGAGTCCACCAGCTCCTGCAGGCCCGCCAGCACAAGACGCTCGAGTTGTTCGAGACTCGGAACAACCGGCCGCCCACCGCGCAGGAGCGGGCCCAGATGGCACTGTTCCCGACCAACCAGCGCAACCGTGACGGACGGACGCCGCTGTCCTACAACTGGTTCCACAAGGGCTTCAAGCTGTGGATCGACGAGCTCGACATCGGCGGCTGGGTTCCGCACCAGGCCCGGCACAGCCTGGCAACCAACCTGCTGCGCGCTGGCGCGAGCCTGACCCACATCCGCCGCTATCTCGGTCACGTCTCCGAGAGGATGGCCGAGCACTACATCCACCTCACCCAGTCCGACCTGGAAGACGTCCTGCAGCACGTCTGGGTCGCCGGCCCCGGCACCGTCAACCCCGGCGACCTCCTTACCGGACCGACCACCCCGCTGACCCGCGAGCAGGCACAGGCGCTCGCGATCGATCTGTCCCGGCGCAGCACCCCAGCCGAGCGCGGGTTCTGCACCTTCCAGCCCGTCGTCGACGGCGGCGCCTGCCCCTGGAACCTGGACTGCCACAACTGCGACAAGTTCGTGCTGTCCGGCGCCGATCTCCTCTACTGGCGGCGCAAGCGTGAGCAGTGGCGGCTGCTGTCGGAGGGTGCCCCGACGACGCCATCGCCGACTACCTCCACCGCTATTTCGAACCCACCGCCCGCGCCATCGACGGTCTGGAGAAAGCCCTCGCCGGCCTCGGCCTCCTCGACGATTCCCTCGCCCTGGACCTGCGCAAACCCCAGGACTACTTCCAGCGCGTGTGGTCCACCGCGTTCCGCGCAGCAGACCTGGCCGACACCGCCCAGGACGACGAGCACATCGCCAAGACGACCGACACCGCCGAACGAGAGATCGCATGAACACCGCCGCCGTCTCCGAGTCGCGCACCGCCGCCGCGCTGGCGGCCCGCCGCCGCAAGACCGAGACAGCACTCCGGCGCGTCCACGAAACGATCGGTCACCTCCGGCGCGACAAGGTCCAGGTCAGCGTCGCTGCAGTCGCTCGCCGCGCCAACGTCTCCCGCACCTTCCTCTACGACAATCCCGAAGCCAGAGCTGCCGTCACCGCAGCCATTACCGAGACCGGGGAACTCCGCGCCCGGATCCCCATCGACCGCGACGCCGAGCGCGAAGCCACCTGGCGGGAACGCGCGCTCAACGCCGAGGACGCCCTCAAGGTCCGCGCACGACGAGATCAGCACCCAGCGCATCCGCATCGGTGAACTCCTCGGCCAGATCCGCGACCTGCAAGCCGAATGGACCGAGGAAGCCATCCAGCGCATCACCACCGAGAACACCACGCTCAAGCAGCGGGTCCGCCAACTGACCGCCGACAACCGCACCCTCGACGAGCGGCTCAAAGCCGCCCGTTCCAACCTCCGCTTCCAAGACCGCCGCGTCGCCGATCTTGAAGCCTCCATCGCCAACCCGGAAACAGCGACCTGACCCGACTTTCACCCATCAGCACGGACATGTAATCTCTGCTTCGTCGCAGGTCAGAGCGCATTTTGAGTGGTAACGGTCGGTAAAGTCGGCTGGCAGCACCGCCCGCACGACGCCCTGCGCGACCCGCACCTCCCCGCGGCGGATGTTCACCCCGAACGAGCGCTACGCCGCGCTGGTGGCGATCGCGGGCTATCTGCCGCTCACCCTGACCGGCACCGACTACCTCGAACTGCTGCCGGTGAGGTGGCGGGCGATCAACGACTACGGCATCCGGATCGACTACCGCACCTACGACTGCCGCGCGCTGGGCGACCTGCTGCGGCAGCACTCCGGGCTGACCGGCAAACGCGGGCTCTGTTCGCCGACGGTGACGGTGACGGTGCATGGAGCTGACCGCCGGTCTGTCAGTGCCGTTCGAGTCCCGCCGTCGGGTCGGGGAATGCGCCTCCTTCTTTTCGGGCTCCTGACGCGCGGCATCGGACTGGTGGCAGGTCTTACGCGGCGCTCACCAGTTGATTCCGGCTGGCAACGGTGGTTATCGGGAGCGGCGGCCGGCAGCACCCAGGTGCTCGCAGGCTCCATGCCCACGGGCCCAGCCTGGTACTTCCACTCGCCGGCCCCGATGTGGCGCAGGTATCCGGACACCATGTGTCCAGGGGAGCGCCTGTTGAACGCTCCCACGAAAGAGTCGAGCTTTCGGCGTGTCTTCGGTATCTGGTACGCGACCTTCGACAGAATGCTCGTACCAGATACCGCACACTCGTAGGGGAATCGCATGGCCCAGCCGTATAAGGGGCCGAGGACGCAGGTCAATGTCGTCGTGCCGGATGTGATCCTGACGCTCGTCGAGCGGGATCGAAGGGCGTTCGAGGTGTCATCGATGAGCCAGTACCTCGCCGACCTCGTATGTCACCTGCTGGGCAGCCCGCGTTCCGCCCGCGAGTTCGATCGCGGCGAGGAGCAGCTACGGCTCTCCAGTATGTCGATGAGGGGAACGCCCGGCAGGCAGGACGCCTCGGAGCGTCAGGCTGCGGGCGGCAGGGAGCCCGTGAAGCTACGCATTCCCGACGCGGTGGTCGAGCTGCTGGATAAGAAGGTCACGGAAGGAGCCTCCTCGTCGAGGAAGTCCTACCTCGAGGGGCTCATCTGTACGGCCTACGGTCGAGCAGACCTTGCGCCGGATCTAGTCCACCACGCGGAGCAGATGGCACTGCCGATTGTCGCCCTCGCACGCCACACCCCACTGCCGGAGAAGGGAACGCATGGCCACGTGCAGCTAACAGCCTAAGCAGCTGGGCCATTGCGCCTGGCACGTGAGGAAACCCCCGACACGCCGGGAAGCAAGTCCGGGGGCCCTCGTCACCGTTCCTCTATGTGAGAGGTTGCGGTTTCGATTGTACCGCTGGTCAATCGGTTATGCCATGGTCAGGTATCGGTGTGCCACAAATACATGCATCCGGCGTGAGACGGGATGCTCGCTTCCGTTGGCTGACGTGCCTGTATCGTCAGCTCATGGCGCCGACTCGTCGTCTTGTGCGTACGCCGGAAAGTAGAGTTCAGCCGTCCGCGTCTTGATACCGACTGGACGTGGCAACCGGTGTCGGTCTCGCTGCCGACGCTCCACAAAGAGAGCCCGGCCTCTGTCGAAAAGATGTCAGTCCCACCTCGACGATCACCTGGCGATCTCCCTGATGTTGCGGCGGAGATCCTTGTGGCCGCTTCGTCGAATGAAGCCTGGCGTCTTTGCTGAACTCCGATACGAAGCTCACATACTGCCGAACATATGTTCGACAGTATGTGAGCTATGCAAACGATCTTGGTTTCGCCGGATCTGCGCTTGCCAACACCGATTGCTCGAGCGCCGGAGAAACTCGATGCAGTGGTCGCCCCGTGGAAACGGCGTTTACACACATAGGTCCGGCGAGCGGCTGCAAGCACGAGTCGGGCTAAGGCGGCGATAGCGCGGAACTCATTGGGTAAGCCATCGTCGCGGTGCGCATCTCGACTTGGCGTTGAATGGCTGCGCTGGTCAACACGAGGAGAGCCGATGTGGCTGTCAACGCCGTTTACTCCCAGCCAGGTCAGTGTGGCGGACAACTCCCGACAAGACCGCGACCTCGCGCTGGGACCCAAACTTGGGTCACTCACTCAACCGACACGGTCGTCCGCCAGCCGAATGCCGACCCACGGTGACGGCGCAAACCCCGCTTGCAAGCCTTCCCAGATCCCGCTCAAAACACTTCGCTAGTGACCGTTGTAAACGGCGTTACCACCCGGCAGGGACCACAGGTCGTCGTTTGAGTAGGCCTAGTGGACGCACTCAAACGCAGGTCGTGGCGGATCATGCCACACTGGTGCGCGCCTTGGGGAGCACGGCTCTTCCCTCCACCCAGAACACGCGCGTAAACGGCGTTTACAGCAGAAAGCATCTTTGATGCACGGAACCTGTCAATGCCTCATATGGGACGCGGAAACACCAGAACTCACGGGTGTAAACGTCGTTTACACCCGACCAGCACTCACGGTGGTCTGAACTTCTGCCCCCAAGCGTCTGGCAAGCTCGTCACAGCGTTGTTCAACGGAATACCGCCTTCATCCAGGTCGAGTCCAGCTGACCGACTGGCTTCACGGACCGGGCACACACACCCGGAGCTACCCACCAATCGACCAGTAGCCGTCGACTGGTCGTGCTTCCCCCACGAGGAAGAGGAGTCTGAGCGCCGCGTGGCTGAGCCTCACCATCGTGCGCAGTTCTACCGCCACGGCGCAGAGGTCGTGGAAACGCCGTGTACACCCTCGTGATTCGCTGCTGGCCAGTCACCACCCACAGACCTGAGAAAGGCTGATCCGCTCACGGCTCATCGACGTCTCGCGGTGCCCCGTGCGTGCTCAGATCAGTATCGCCCCGCCGCCTAGCGAAGCGCATGCGTACGAGGTGTCCTCACTGGTCGAACGGGTCGACGATATCGGTGGAAACGGCGTTTACGGCCCGATCCGTTGACACACCCCGTCTAAGTCCCGTAGTGGTTCGGGCGTGTAAACGCTGATTCACCGGCCGGGCACCTGGCTTGTGATGGACAGCCTCTGGAAGAGAACTGCTTCCGGGTTCTTCACGGAGATCAGTGCACAGGACGTCATTCGGTTGAGACGCGCTACGTAGAGCCGCCGCACCTGAGGAACCGAGGAGTCGACCCGTCGCGCCAACGACTGGTCAGACAAGCACAGCGGGGTCGGAGGCGAGGTCATCCCGAAAGCATGCCATCAGGCACAGCCGCGAGGGGGGTGGAAACGACGTTTACACCGCCACCGGGCCGAGGTGACGGCTGCTGCCTGCCACACAGATGGCGGCCCCTGATCCGCGCCGCGACAGATGTCGACGCGGCATGAAGAGCGCATCGGTACGGGATTCGAATGCGTTGGCTGTTCGATCTCCTCTCTGTGGGGAGCATGATCTGGCCACGGTTTGTTCAGTACCGAGTTCGCGGCAAGCGCCCAACCCAACATGCGTCATATCGCCGGTGCGGACCGGCGCTGGCGACACTCGTGCAAATGACTCAAGCGGAAACGGCGTTTACACCCCGGCCCGCGGCGCAGGGTCGAACGGCGCCCTGTCGACGTGCAGGTCGAAGTCGGACCCGCCCTCGAGGAGTGCCCGATGAGAGCGATCGTTGCGATATGTCTGGCACGGCTCACTTCCTCACGACACAGGTCGGGTACTGCTGACCTGAGCAGCCCACCAGCTGAGCACACGCTCGGTGCCTCACCAGTCGACCCGACAGTCCTCGACTGGTCGTACTTTCAAGTACACCGGATAGGCGCCTGAGCACGGTCCGACGGCGTTTCTCTATCGTTCGGCGCTCCGTTCTCACCGTGCGGAAGCCATGGAAACGCCGTGTATACGTGTGGATCGGGTGGAAGCCACGGCCCCGAACGAGAGGACAGCTGACTCGGACGCACGCGTTCAACACACCTCGAGGAACGCTGGCTAACAGGCCAGTCACCGCCCGGAGCTTCGAGAAGGGCTGATTCATCCGCCGCTCATACGGGTCTCTTGGCACACCGTGCATGTTCAGATCGATATCGCCCCCGCGCGGACCTGACGAAGTACACGTAGGGAGGGGTCGTCGCAGGCTGAACAGTTGAGCACACCGGTGGAAAAGGCGTTTTACAGCGAGATCTAGTGAACCGGCCTTGTCTGAGTCTCGCGTCGCTGCGGGTGTGTAAACGCCGTTTCCACCGGCCGTCCGCCCGGCCAGTGGCAGACGGTCTCGGGGAGAGGACCGCATTTCGAGTTTCTTCGCGGCACGAAGGGTGTGCGGTGGTGTGAGGCTCGGTTAGTGGCGGTCCCTACAACCATCTAGCTGCGGGGCTGGAAGAACCAGGGAACCTCACCCCTGGCGCCGGCGATCGGCTCGACAAGTGCGCCGCAGGGCCGGAGGAGCACTCATTTTGAAGGCATGCCACCAGCCGCGGCCCGCTAAGCCGTGGAAACGGCGTTTCCACCTCGCCGACGCTGTGAACCCGCGAGCACCTCCAGCCGCGTACGGATGGCGACCCGAGCTGAACCACCACAGCAGCTATCGACGCGCGGTGCGAAACACGATAGAGCGGGATGTCGACGCCCTCTCACCCCCGGAGCTTGTCATCCGTGGCAGGGCGGTCGGCGCCCGCCTGGTTCAGCATCGAGCTCGCTAAGAATTCCCCAGTTGGACTTCATGTCTCCGGTGTCGAGCGGCGGCTGTCATACCGCGCCCTCCATCGGGCCGTCAGCGCCACGGTTTCGCCCCGAGATCGCCCGGCTGGAAACGACGTTTACACCCTGACGTGCACCACAGAGTTCCACGATTTCAATCAGTCGTCATCCTGTCGCTCTCGGGCCGGAGGGCGCAAGGTGCGGTCTCCCGTTGGCGTTCTAGCAACTCATGGGTGCGGATGACAGTGAGCCGGCGGGGTCAGCGGTTCGTTGTGCATCCGATGGAAACGCCGTTTACAGGCGGAGGTGAACCAAACCCGGGTAGACATGGCGGCACAGGTGCAGCCGGCACAATCCGTTGTGTCGACCGCATCTTGTACCACTCCTGTGAGCTGAGATCTCTGCAGCCAGAGATATGCTGCGCAGCTGTAAACGCCGTTTCCAGAGTCGGCGGCGATCGGTTGCGATCACTCTCCCCTGAGCTCAAGAGTTGATTCATTCGATCATGACGTAGACGGCATCGCTCGGCCCGCGGTTCCAGGAGAACAGCGGCCAATCGCGATTAAAAACAGTGTTATAAAATAGGAACGTGGAGTCTGCCAGCCGGAACGGTGGTGATCCTGCTCTGTCGATTCCGCAACCGTGCGACGCCCCTGGTGGAAACGACGTTTACACCCGCCACGGCCCTCGGCATGTCTTCACAACATCCGCAACTCGGCATGCGATCCTGGAGCTGCCCATCCGAAGTACCAGCTCAGCGCTGGGAAGCACACGGAGGTTACCAGTGGCACATGTCCACGTAATCGCGAATCAAAAGGGCGGGGTCGGTAAGACCACCGTCACTGTCAATCTGGCGGCCGTCGTCGCCGACACCATGGGCCGCACCGCCGAGGACACTCCGGTGCTCGGCGTGTCAACCGACCCCCAGGCTTCCATGCTCGAGTGGGCCACCAGAGTCGGCGATGAATTGCCGTTCGACTTCGAGCAGTGCGATGACGACCCGGGAATGCTCTCCCGGCTTCGCGCGATCACTAAGTACGAGCACATCTTCGTCGACACCCCGGGGACCCTCGAGAACCAGTCGATTCTGGAGGAGGTGCTGCGTCAGGCCGACGACGTCATCGTGCCCATCGAGCCCGAGCCGCTCGCGTTCCAGCCGGCCGCGCGAACCATCCAGTCGGTGATCGTTCCAAGTAAGGTCCCATGGCGGGTCCTCATCAACAACTGGGATCCGCGCGACGGCGAGAGCGACCTGCAGCAGACCCGCGAGTACCTCGCAGCCAAGCGGTTCCCGATCTTCAACACCGTGATCCGCCACTACAAGTTGCACACCAGGGCCGCCGCTGAAGGCGTCACCGTGGTGCAGTACGCCAAGAATCGCGTTGCGCTCGAGGCACGGCAGGACTTCTTCCGCCTGGCACTTGAAGTATTGGGCAGCAACGGAGGCCTACCCAAGCACGCACGCACGGACGCTGTCGTTGCCGCGGGACGGAGCTGAGCCATGGGTAAACGAGTCAGTCTCGCTGCCTTGGCGCAGGACGACTTCTACGAGCCTGCCCAACCGGCGCCCACTCTCCGCGCGGCGGAGCCGCTCTCTGTCGACACCCCATCGGCAGCGGTCCCACCGCCGGTGGTCGAGGCAGCGGCAGTTCCTGAGGAAGTGAGCACCGCGCCCGAGGGCGATCTCGGTGGCACACGAACTGTGCCCATCGGTGATCTGGCGAACAACCCTCTGAATAAGCGCCACGTCGGCGGCGACGACGAACTTCTCGAGATGGCAGAGACGATTCGTCAGCACGGCGTCATACAGCCTCTCGTCGTCTGCTCGGCAGAGGCTTATCTCGCCGCATTCCCCAGCCAGCGGATGGCCATCGGTGACGCTCGCTGGATCACGCTCATCGGGAACCGGCGGCTGGCGGCTGCGCGGTTGGTGCCATTGACCGAAGTCTCGATCGTCGTCAACGACGGCCAGGTGAGCTCGATGTACGAGGTCATGCTGATCGAGAACGGTCAACGTAAGGACCTGCCACCCGTGCTCGAGGCCGAAGCGATCGAGGAAGCGATCAAAGCGTCGGGGATCTCGCAGCGCGAGCTGGCACGCAGGATCGGCAAGTCGCACATGTATGTGTCGCAGCGGTTGTCGCTGCTCAAGCTGATCCCTGAGTTCCGCGAGTTGTTCGAACGCGGCGTCCTCAAGGTCGAGCGTGCACGACAGCTCGGCGAGCTGCCGCAGTCCGAGCAGCGCAGGATCCATGCGGGTGGCCCGCCGTACCTCTCCCGACCTGTCCCTGGTGGCAGCCGGCCCGGCACGCGAGTCATCAGGGTGAGCAGCCCTGCCGTGGCCGCGGAATCAATTCGCGCCAAGTTCAACGATGACGAGCTCAGCTTGCTCGTGAGCCTGCTCAGCGAACAACTCAAGCTCGCTGAGTCCGCTGTGGGCTGACCACCGCAGTGTCTGATACCAGCGGGTGGATCACCTTGTATACCCCCGCTGGTATCAGACCCGACAATTACGCCGGCGCTCCAGCCGCGTCAGCCCGCGCTGGCCAGCCGACTGAGTTCGGCGCGTAGCCGAACTGCGGTTCCGATAGCTCCGTGAATGCCGTGAACGGCCGTCTGGCCCACCACATGAGGATCTAGGCGGAGTTCGCCCTGCACCCGTCGAAGGCTGGCGAGAGGCACTAGTGTCTACTACGCGGTCACGTAGTCGTCGCTCAACATGGCACGGTAATCACTGAGGCTCGACTGAACCTTGTCCCGAAGGTCAGCATCCTGGAACTCCGCCAGCCCTACGCTGTCCTTCATCCACAGCAGGGCGTATGCCCTGGCGATCTACTTGTTCGAGGACGTCGTTCAACGCCGCCGCCACGCGCGGTCGGTGCAGTTCCAACCAGCGTTGCCATGATGGATGGGCCCGTTCCTCCGCGTGGCTGACTCAGGCCGAGCGCCCATCTCGCGCCCCGAGCGGCTCGGATGGTCTGCGTCCGCACCTGTAGCGGGTCCGCCGAGCCATCCCATGTGCCGGGCCGTGCGGCATCCTCTGCGTGCGCTGGTACTCGGTGACCAGCGCGTCTAGACGATGCAGGTATTCCCCGGTGCCCTGCCAACTAATGATGCCCGGATAGCGTCCAGGTCTCGGGGGCCGGCGACACAGGTAATCCAGCACGTCACGTGCTTGCGTACCGGCCTCTGACCAGTGAAAATCGTCGCACCGGGTGTGCGGAGACATGGAGCGCGCCAAGGCCGGGTCGCGTTCACGGTCGCCAATCGACGGGCAGGTTCTGTGGCGTTTAGTCCAGACACTTGTCTGGCGTCAGTTAAAGACTGACGGGTTTTACGCCAGATCGTCGGCCTTGGACCTCTCCCCTCCGGCACACAAGTTTCGGAAGTCATCGACGGTGCCTCTGTTGAGGACGCCCTCTCTTCTCGCTGCGAGCACGATCAAGGGCACGCAGCCAGCTCTCGTGCGACTCTCGCCGGTGAGGCTCCTGCCGCGATGGGTGTGCGGACGACTCAGGAGATGATGGCGTGGCCGTAATGGACCTGCCTGCTGACGTGTGCTTGTCGAGGGTTGCGTGAATTCTGTCTAGCCGTGCACGCCGGACTTCGCTGGATGCGATGAGTTCCACCGGCCGGAGTGCAGCGCGGGCATCGCTGAACTCGCCTGCCCGGCGCCGCATCAGCATCACAGTAGCCGAGGCGCGCTGAGCGTCGGTGGCGTTGAGGTCGGCGACGGTGAGTCGAGTTTGTCCGTACCGCAGCCTCTTCGCGGCCTCGCCGCCGTGTGAGGCCCGTACGAGGTTCTGGCTGTGTGCCCACTTCGACGGAGGCACAACAGGCGTTCCGCTGATCGGATCGCACCAGGCGCGCAAACGGTGACGGACCCACCCGCTGGGGTGGCGCAGCTGGTCGGCTGGACAGCGGTGGGTGTCGAGGGTGCCGCCGGGAGCCGGGCGCTGGGTCAGAGCTTGTAGCAGGTCAGAGTTGGTCCACCCGGCCTGCCACCAAGTACGCAGCAGCGCCCGGATTGCGCGCGAGCTAAGCCGCGACAGCGCGAAATCCCTGTGGCGGAGTTCAGTCGCGGCAGCGAGCATCTGCGCCCGCCCAACCGGAACTCGAAGATTGAAATAACCGCCTGTTTTCTGGTCAAGGCGCGGCCCGCTAGGGCCGTCTTCTTGCTGTGAACTAGAACGTTCAGTCTCGCAGCTGTGGAAAATTTGGCTCGCGCGCGTTAGAACCGATATGGATCTTGAGTTAGAAGTAGTTAGGGGGACGGTTGGGGTCCGATTTATGTTCTGATCGGATGCGTACACGGGTACACGCAGCTGGTAGACGGCAGCCCGATTGCCTTCCAGATGCCGTAGGGCCCTAGGCCGGAACCGGGGTGTTGTGCCGGGTTCGACGCGGTCGATCCACCCGCGAGCGTGCAGCTGAGCGAGCCAGCCACTCATGGTGCTCCGACTCCACCCGGTCGCGTTCATGAGCCGCTGCCAGGTCGGCCATGTGGTGTGATCGTGCCAGTCGGCATGGCGGGCCAGGCACACCAGCAAGCGGGTGAGCCGAGCTGCGCTGTCACCTCGGCGGGTGTGGAACCAGTCGGAGGCTCGAACGTCGTGAACCCAACTGCGAGCGTCGCGTGGCAGCTGAGTGAACGGACGACTCGGCCGCGTGCGGGTCGGATCACCGTCGGGCTCAGCGGCGGTGGGTTGACAGCGCTCGGCAAGCCAACAGGGGCCGCACAAAACGGTGTGTAGGGGAACAGGGCGCGCCAGTCCTGAACGACGGCAGCACAACACACACATTTCGACCACAGGCGTCATCGAGTGCGATGACTTGAACAGGCTGAGGTCGAGCGAGTGTGCCGTCACGGAAAGCCGGTGACGGTTCGTGCTCAGTTTTCGGTGGGTATCACCGAACGTGTCGCCTAGGTACTCATCAGGGCGCGCGCTACTATGAGAGCGCGCAGGCAAGCGTACGCCTCCTTAAGAAAGGGGGCCTGGGCACCGGAGCGGTCACTCCGCGTGTCCTCGAACGTGGGCCCGTCTCTCACACCGGAGAGGCGGGCCCTTTCGCGTCTGAGGCGCACTGTGCGTAAAAGGCCCGGTATGTGGTTGTCACCGTCGGGCTTAGGGAAGTGGGGTGGTCGGCCCCACGGCTCACAGGCCGATGGTGTGTCAGTAGCTCAGGGTGCCCTCCCTTCAGACAGATGAACGGGCCCGTCGAGTGAGCTGGAGGCGGGCATGATCCGCTGCGCGCTGGATACGCGAGGGGAAGTCTGGTGGGAGTGCGAGGGGTCTCCGTTGAGGCTGGCGTCGAAGCCATACCACTGAGCGGCACAAGGTAGAGGCGCTAAGAGAACGGGCCGCGCAGAGTAGTGCCCAGTTCGACTCAGGGTGTGTTTTGTGACGACGCGCCGATACGTGAAGATAGCGCGCCGCAGTCGCGGCTTGTACAGTCGCACGTGCGACCTCTCATTTAGAGGAACGGTGTACCGAGATCCCCCCCGGACTTGCTTCCCGGCGTGTCGGGGGGTTTCTCGCGTGTTAGGTCTCGCGTTGGTGCTCAGGCGGTCAGCTGCAGCTGGTCTCCGTCGTCTCCTGCGGTCAGCTCCAGGCTGTGACGTTCGGCCATCTCACGGATGATGTACTCGCTGAAAGGCATGCCCAGCTCCTTTGCGCGCTGGGCATAGAACTCCCGATGCGATGCCGGCCAGCGCACCGACACCGCGCTGGTCGGTTCTCCCCAACGATGAGGTCGTCCGTGTGATGCCATGAGAGATTTGTACCGTTTCGTATTCGCAATACGCGCAAGACACGCCGATGACGATCACGATTTCCGCGGTAACGGTCACTGTGGGTGCAGGGCGTCGTGGGTAGGCCGTGACCACTAAGCTGCGCTCGCCCGCAGTGGACCGTCCACCAGCGTTCCGGCTTCTGGGGACAGGCTCGCGGACACTGCATGCTGCCGTGCGCATTCTGACCCGACGCCTGGCCGAACGATGGGCCGCAGGGATTGATCGGCTCGTGGAGGTCTTCATGCTCTGATCAGGTAGCAGGTCGCCGCAGTGAACCGAATGGCGTGGTGTCCGGTCGTCGGGCAGCGAGCTGCGGGAGCCGAGATCTCGACACAACTACACGACCGTTCCTTGACCGTGGTCAACTGGCCACACAGTGTCCTGAGTGGTCAAGTGCTGTACCTCATGACCGCGACCATGTCTCGGCTGTGCGGGTGGCCACCGACCTCTATGAATACCGGCCACGCAGGCGGCGGTGATGAGCAGGACTCGGGTGTGTTTGCCCGTGGCCACCGAAGCGCCGACAGTCACGGCCGACTACATCGATGTGGCTATCGCAAGGTGGCTGGCCTGGCTCCATGCGTTAACCGTGAGCGCGGAGAAGGGCCTCACGGGCGGCCAAGATGTGACTCTGTGTCTCCGCCAAAGCATGACTCAGTCGATCCTCGACGTCCTTCTGCAAGGCGCTGTCGAGCTCGGCGAGCGCACTGTCCAAACATTGGGACACCGACACCCGCACCGTTTCCAGTTTCATTGCACACCGGCTGCGGCTCAGAACGGGTCCCATGGTCAAATCGTGGCCCGCTGGCTTCTATCAGCTGTTGATCGTCGGAGGAGATGGACAGATCAGAGGCGATGTCCTGATCGCCCGTTGCGGGCGGTTGTCCCTGGTGCAACGAGGGGTCGACGGAAACCTGGTTGTCGATCGCGGGGCTGCCCACTGGCTGGCTCTGTCTAGGGATTGCCAGCGCCGTCACGGTCTCCCTGACGACATCCCCGGTTCCGGCGCTCTCGGTGCAAACCGGGTTTCCTGAGAGGATCCTCGCGGCATGGGAGTTCACGGCCGAATCAATCGGCGTATACGGCGGCCCGGCCGCGAGTCTCGACCGCCGCTCCGATTCATCGAGGGAGCCGAGCCTACGACCGATTTTGAGGTTGATCTCTCCGGATCGGAAGAGCTCACGAAACTCCGGGATCATCTTGAGCAGGTCTACCCGCTGCTGGAAATAGGCATGGGATTTCCCGATGGCGGCTCCGACGGATCGGGTCGTCTGTCCAGGACGATTGAGACGACGTTGCAGATGCTCAGCCTCGAGCAGCGGAGGAAGATCTTTTCGCTGGATGTTCTCGATCAGAATCCGATCCTCAAGATCCTGCGCTGTATCCAGGTCAGCAGCCACGCGAACGTCGAGTGCAGGTCGGCCGGCGATCCTTGATGCGGTCAACCGTCGATTGCCGACGATTACCACCCAGGCCTCTCCTCCGAGATTCCCGTGCTGATCGGGATAGGCCTGCAAGTACTGCTCGCGCGGGACAACGAGCACCGGCTGGAGCTGCCCCACCCGGGTCAGCGTCTCGGCGAGTTCAAGTACCTCCACATCATCCTCGTCGTAGCGGGGGTTCAGCGGATTCGGCTGGACCTCGTCCAGCCGAAGGCTCGTCGGGTGAGCCATCCTGCTGCGCAACGCCGCTCGCGCCGCTCTGTCGCCGGAACGCCGGCTGCTCTCCATCGCCGCGAAATCCTTCTTCGGCACGACTACTCACCCCCGATAGCGACAGCTGAACGCTCGGCGGGCTCGGTCAACGAGCCGAGCGGAGGAAGCAGATTCCATTCGTCGGCAGACGCCAGTCCAGCCGCAACCTCGAGACGCAGCGCGATCCGACGGTAAGCATCCGCGATGGGAGCGGTGGGTTTGTACTGGGTGACTGTCTGGCCCATCAGCCATGCCTCTTCCACTACTGCCGCCAACGGCAGATGCGCGATGATCGGGAGCGGGGGAATAGTGGGGTCCTCTGGGGCCCCGTACTGCTCGAGCTGGGTCATCTTGTATTTAGCAATGCCGGACAGCGGCTTCCGGTAGATACCCGGAACCAAACCGTAGAGCTGGCGGCGGGGGAGTTCGAGCTCTTCTTCCAGCACCGACAACTGCTCGATCAGCAGCCGAAGTGCGCGCAGCGACGTGTTGCTCGGCTGCACGGGCACAACCAAACCATCAGCGGCCACCAAAGCTGTGTCGGTGAGGATATCGAGTGAGGGAGGGCAGTCGATGAGCACGTGGTCGTAGACCCCTGCTGGCAATCGTTCCAGCAGTCGCGCGAGCCGAGATTCCGGCGCCCTGCCGTGATAGAGCTGTCGAACGACCAGGAACATCTCCACCGACGTTGGAATGATGTCCAGTTGCCCGCCGCTGGAGTGTGCTGGCCGCTGCCGGATCAGCTCCTTGACCGGTCCGGTGAAACTCCCTGAGAGAGCCGCCGCGAGGTTGGGTTCGCCGGGCTCGGCTTCTTCCATCCGCAGAGCCTCGGTCGTGAGGTGCCCTTGCGGGTCGAGGTCGATCAAGAGTGTCCGCCGGGCCCGTTCCTCGAGTGCACCCCCCCGTTACCTTCTTCGTGGCTCCTGATCAAGGAGCTCCGGTCGCCAGGCCCGGTATGACTTACGCCCCCAGTCGCACGCATGATCCGGGGGGGTGGTGTCACCGGGTCTGGTGGCATCGGTGGACCGCTAATAGGGACACGGCCACCCTCTGGGTAGGTCTCTTCGTAACGTGGCTGCCGGCTGTCGATGCTGACTGGTGACCGGCACATTCGGTAGGAGAGACGGTACGCACGTGGACAACGGTTACGAGGTGTTCCTCGGCCTGGACGTCGGCAAGGGTGCCCACCACGCTGTCGGTCTAGACCTGG
>NZ_AUBB01000039.1 GCF_000429025.1 Actinospineispora spinosispora DSM 44797 | reverse complement strand
CGTCCCGGTGCTGCCGGGTCGCACCGTCACCACGGCCGAGGATGCGGCGGCTGCCGCGTCCGAGATTGGTACGGCTGTGGTGGTGAAGGCCCAGGTGAAGACTGGTGGGCGGGGTAAGGCCGGTGGTGTGAAGCTGGCGAAGGATGCGGGTGAGGCCCAGGAGAAGGCTGGGGCGATCCTGGGTATGGATATCAAGGGTCACACGGTGCATCAGGTGTTGGTGACCGAGGCTTCGGATATCGCTGAGGAGTATTACTTCTCGTTCTTGTTGGATCGGTCGAACCGTACTTTCCTGGCGATGGCCAGTGCTGAGGGTGGTATGGAGATCGAGCAGCTGGCGGTGGAGCGGCCGGAGGCGTTGGCTCGGGTTCCGATCGATGCGATCGCCGGGGTGGACAAGGCCAAGGCTGATGAGATCGTGGCGGCGGCGAAGTATCCGGCCGAGGTGGCGGACAAGGCCGCGTCGGTGATCGTGAAGTTGTGGGAGACCTTCGTCGGTGAGGACGCCACGCTGGTCGAGGTCAACCCGCTGGTCCGCGATCCCGCGGATAATGTGATCGCGTTGGACGGCAAGGTCACCCTGGACGAGAACGCCGATTTCCGTCACCCCGATCATGCCGCGTTGGTCGATGAGCGCACCGAGAACCCCTTGGAGGCGAAGGCCAAGGCCAAGGGTTTGAACTATGTGAAGCTCGATGATGGTCAGGTCGGGATCATCGGTAACGGTGCCGGTCTGGTCATGTCCACCCTGGATGTGGTGGCCTACGCCGGGGAGAAGCACGGGAATGTGAAGCCGGCGAACTTCCTGGACATCGGTGGTGGCGCGTCGGCGCAGGTGATGGCCGACGGGCTGGATGTGATCCTGGGGGATCCGGACGTCAAGTCGGTGTTCGTGAACGTGTTCGGTGGGATCACCGCGTGTGACGCGGTCGCGACCGGCATCGTGGAGGCGCTCAAGATTTTGGGTGACAGTGCGACGAAGCCGTTGGTGGTGCGTCTGGATGGCAACAACGTGCTCGAGGGCCGGCGGATTCTGGACGAGGCGAACCACCCGCTGGTGACCCAGGTGGACACAATGGACAACGCGGCCGACAAGGCCGCCGAGCTCGCGGCAGCGGGGGCCTGAACCATGTCGATTTTTTTGAACAGCAGCAGCAAGGTCATCGTGCAGGGCATCACCGGTGGTGAGGGCACCAAACACACCACCAAGATGCTCGCCGCGGGCACCAACATCGTCGGCGGGGTCAACGCCCGCAAGGCCGGGCAGAGCGTCACGATCGGCGGTAAGGACCTGACGGTGTTCGGTACCGTCGAAGAGGCCATGAAGGAAACCGGAGCCGACGTCAGCGTCGTGTTCGTGCCGCCGAAGTTCGCCAAGGACGCGGTCATCGAGGCCATCGACGCCCAGATCCCCCTGGCCGTGGTGATCACCGAGGGCATTCCGGTGCACGACAGCGCCTATTTCTGGGCGCATGCGTGCGCGAAGGGCAACCAGACCCGGATCATCGGCCCGAACTGTCCAGGCATCATCTCCCCCGGTGAGTCCAACGCCGGGATCATCCCGGCCGACATCGCCGGAGCGGGCAAGATCGGGTTGGTGTCGAAGTCCGGGACGTTGACCTACCAGATGATGTACGAGCTGCGGGACTTCGGTTTCTCCACCGCGATCGGCATCGGCGGGGACCCGGTCATCGGGACCACCCACATCGACGCCCTGCAGGCGTTCGAGGCCGACCCCGACACCGAGGCCATCGTGATGATCGGTGAGATCGGCGGCGACGCCGAAGAACGCGCCGCGGACTTCATCAAGGCCAACGTCACCAAACCCGTCGTCGGCTACGTCGCCGGGTTCACCGCCCCCGAAGGCAAGACCATGGGCCACGCCGGCGCCATCGTCTCCGGCTCAGCGGGCACCGCACAAGCCAAGAAAGAAGCACTCGAAGCAGCAGGAGTCAAGGTCGGCAAAACACCCAGCGAAACCGCCGACCTCATGCGCGAGATCCTCCGACACCTCCCGAATCATGATCACCACGGCCTCATGGCCGATTCTCGGTCCAAAATCAGCCACTAGACCGTGGTGATCATGAAAACCCCTCAGGTCTACTCCCGGACGGGGTGACCGAGGAGGTTCTCCACGATGCGGCCCAAACTGAGAGCCGCCGCCTCGCGCTCGGGCGGCTGCTTCCTCGCCAGATGACCGAGAGCCACCTCGACCCGCTCGTCCAGGTACGTCCCGATCACCGGGCAGCTCGCGTGGTCGTCCTCGGTGCACTTCGTCATGTGGTCAAGCATGTCGTGGGCCTGCTGCAGTCCATGAATGCGTTCCGCGAGCTCCTCGCGGCTACGTCGCAGCAGGTCATTGCGCTGCTCGTGGTCCGTGCTGGCGATGATGGCGGCGGTGTGCTCGATGCTCAGCATCCCGTCGATCCGCCAGAGCTGCACGTAGGCGAGCTGTTCCAGCGCGGCGCGGTCGTAGTGCCGGACGGTCGACCTGCGCTGCGAAGCGGGAACCAGACCGATCTCGTCGTAGTACCGCAACGTCGAGACCGGCACTCCGAAGGCCGCCGCGACGGCGGTGATCGAGTAGAGCTTCTCAGCTGGCATGAGGTTCCTCTTGACCTAAAGTCCTGTTGAGCGTTCACGCTATACGCGTGATGAGCTCAACGGGAGTCCTCCGGTGACGCCGCCGGTCGCCTCGGTCGAGGACCGGCCCGGCACGCGGCCGACGACACCGGTGCCGAGTCGCGCACCGGCTTCCACCACCCAGGTGCGCTGGTTCCTGCCGGTGCTCATGCTGGTGATCGGCAACTTCATGGCGGTCCTCGACGTGACCATCGTCAACGTCGCGGTGCCCGCCATCCAGAAGGACTTCGGTGGATCACTCGACGACGTGCTGTGGATCGCCACCGCGTACACGCTGATGCTCGGCGTCGTGGTCCCGGTCAGCAGCTGGCTGGGCGACCGCTTCGGCCTGACCCGGGTGTACCTGCTGTCGCTCGTCGGGTTCGCGATCGGTTCCGCACTGTGCGGAATCGCGGGCAACCTGGCCTGGCTGATCGTGTTCCGGGTGATCCAGGCCATTCCCGGCGGGATCATGCCGGTCGTGGCGATGACGCTGGTCTACCGCATCGTGCCGAGGGAGAAGCTCGGTACCGCGATGGGTGTGTTCGGCGTGGGCATCATCTTCGGGCCCGCCGTCGGACCGGTGCTCGGTGGCTACTTCGTGCAGTACCTCGACTGGAGGCTGGTCTTCTACGTCAACGTGCCGGTCGGGATCCTCGGCGCGATCGCCGCCTACTTCGTCCTGCCCAAGACTCCCGGGTCGGCCGGACGCCGCTTCGACATCCCGGGCTTCCTGTGCATCGCTGTCGGGCTGTTCGCGATCCTGCTCGCCGCGTCCGAGGGCAGCGACTGGGGGTGGGACGGGTACCGCATCCGCATGCTGATCGTCGGCGGCGTGCTGTGCCTGGCACTGTTCGTCGTCGTCGAGCTCGAGGTGAAGCAGCCGCTGCTCGACCTGACGGTGTTCAAGATATGGCCGTTCAGCTCGTCACTCGTCATGCTCGCCGTGCTGCAGGCGAACCTGCTGGGCATCTCGTTCTTCGTCCCGGTGTTCCTCCAGCAGGGACAGGGCAAGGAGGCCTTCGACGCGGGGCTGCTCCTGCTGCCCCAGGCGCTCATGTCGGGTGTGCTGATGCCGGTCGTCGGGAAGCTCTACGACAAGGTCGGACCGAGGTGGCTTGCCGTCTCCGGCCTGCTGATCTCCGGGTTCGGCACCTATCTGCTCGCGTCGGTCACCGCCGACATGACCCGGGCCGACGTCATCCTCTGGACCTGCGTGCGCGGCGCGGGGCTCGGGCTGTCGATCATGCCGATCATGACGTACGGGCTCGCCGCCCTGCCGGGGCGACAGACCAGCGAGGGAAGCGCGCTGAACAACGTCGCCCGGCAGTCCGCAGGCGCCCTCGGCCTTGCCGCGCTGTCCGCGTTGTCGGTCAGCCAGCAGGCCCAGCTGTTCAGCGCACGCGGCGCGCTCATGCCGAGCGACGGCCAGACCGGACCGGTCTCACCCGACCTGTTCGGCAGGCTGTACGGCGAGTACCGGTATCTGTCGGGCCAGGTCCTAGCGGTGTCCTACGCCAACATCTTCCTGGTGATCGCGGCCGCCACGGCGGCCTGCGTGCTGCTGGCGGTGTTCATGCGCCCACCGCCCGCCAACTCACCGGCCGACCGGTCAGCCGCCGCGGGCGGGCACTGACGACCGGAAACCAGCTCGCACAGACCGCACGGATCCGGCCAGCACACTGCACAGAGCTCGACCTCGTCGAGCGAGGCGACTGTGCGAGCTGGGGCCGACTACAGGCTCAGCTGCTGGTTGAGCAGGTCGCTCACGGCGGCGATCGCCCGGATGCTGGGCACGTCGGCGCCGACCAGGTCGGCCAGCTCCACCACCGCCGTGAGCAGGACGTCCAGCTCCATCGGCTTGCCGCGCTCGAGGTCCTGCAGTGTCGAGGTCTTGTGCTCGCCGGTCCGTTCCGCACCGGCCAGACGTCGATCGATCGACACCTGCGGCTCAGCGCCGAGCAGCCGGGCCACCCGCAGCGTCTCCTCCATCATCGACCGCACCAGCTCGCGCGTGCCGTCGTGACGACAGATCCCGGCCATCGTCGACCGGGTGAGCGCACTGATCGGGTTGAACGCGATGTTCCCCATCAGCTTGAGCCAGATGTCGTCGCGCAGCCGAGCCTCCACCGGACACTTCAGACCGCCGGCGATCATCGCCTCGGCGAACTCCGTGCATCGCGTGGAGATGCTGCCGTCCGGCTCGCCGATGGAGAACCGGGTGCCCTCCAGGTGTCGGATCACGCCGGGTGACTCGATCTCGGTCGCCGCGTAGACGACACAGCCGATCGCCCGCTCCGGCGACAGAACGGCACTCACCGCGCCACCGGGGTCGACACTCTCGACACGTCGGCCCTCGTAGGGGCCCTTCAGTCCGTGGAAGTACCACCACGGGATGCCGTTCTGAGCGGCGATCACCGTGGTCTCCGAACCCAGCAACGGCTCCACCAGCGGGCCCGAGTCGGCGTAGGCATGCGCCTTGAGCCCGAGGAACACGTGGTCGACCGGCCCGATGTCGGCGGGGTCGTCCGTCGCGAACGGATGGGCCACGAAATCACCCCGTGGGCTGCATACCCGTACCCCGTGTTCGCGTAGCGCCGCGAGGTGCGGACCACGAGCGACGAGGTGTACCTCGGCCCCGGCCCGGCACAGACTCGCCCCGACATAGGCGCCGATCGCGCCCGCTCCCAGCACAGCAACCCGCACGGCGAACTCCCATCGTCGTTGGGATTCAGTATGCAGTATGCGACAACCAGGTCAAGCCCGAGTTCTCCTGGGAACGGGTCTAGACAAGCGGCGACACGAGGAGTACCAAGTCTCCATACGGTATGCAGTATGGACGCCCGGTCGGGTTGCTAGTGACGAGGAGATGCTCAGATGACGCAGACGATCCCCGGAAGCGCTACCCAGAACGGGGCGGCTGACAGAGCGAAGGACAGCTCGGCTCCCGCGGAAACGATCTCGGGCGGCCACCTGGTCGCCAAGGCACTCAAGGCCGAGGGCGTGGACACGATCTTCACGCTGTGCGGTGGGCACATCATCGACATCTACGACGGATGCGTCGACGAGGGCATCGAGGTCATCGACGTCCGGCACGAGCAGGTCGCCGCGCACGCCGCGGACGGGTACGCACGCATCACCGGGCGCCCCGGCTGCGCGGTCGTCACCGCCGGGCCCGGCACCAGTGACGCGGTGACCGGTGTCGCCAACGCGCTGCGGGCGGAGAGCCCGATGCTGCTGATCGGCGGCCAGGGCGCGCTCACCCAGCACAAGATGGGCTCGCTACAGGACCTGCCGCACGTCGACATGATGTCCCCGATCACCAAGTTCGCCGCCACCGTCCCCAGCACCGCCCGCGCGGCGGACATGGTGTCGATGGCGTTCCGCGAGTGCTACAACGGTGCTCCCGGGCCGTCCTTCCTGGAGATTCCGCGCGACGTGCTCGACGCGCGAGTCCCGCTGGAGCAGGCCCGGCTGCCGGAGTCCGGCCGGTACCGCGCGTCCACCCGCTCCGCAGGCGACCCCGCCGCCATCGAGAGGCTCGCGGACCTCCTCGCGCACGCGGAGAAGCCGGCCGTCCTGCTGGGCAACCAGGTGTGGACCTGCCGGGCCACCGACGCGGCGACCGAGTTCGTCCACACCCTCAACGTGCCGGCCTTCATGAACGGGGCGGGCCGGGGCACACTCGCGCCGACCGACCCGATGCACTTCCAGCTCGCCCGCCGCCACGCGTTCAACGAGGCCGACCTCATCATCATCGTGGGTACGCCGTTCGACTTCCGGATGGGCTACGGGCGCAGGCTCTCCCCCACCGCGAAGGTGGTTCAGATCGACCTCGACTACCGGACCGTCGGCAAGAACCGGGACATCGACCTGGGCATCGTCGGAGACGCCGGCGCGGTGCTGGCCGCGGTCACCCAGGCCTCCACGAGCCGCGGCGCGCGGTCGCTCGACCGGAGGTCCTGGATCGCCGAACTGCGTGCCGTGGAGACCGCCGCCTACGAGAAGCGGCTGCCCCGCCAGCACTCCGACGCCTCCCCCATCGACCCGTACCGGCTGGTCCACGAGATCAACGAGTTCCTCACCGAGGACTCGGTGTACATCGGTGACGGCGGCGACATCGTCACCTTCTCCGGACAGGTCGTGCAGCCCAAGTCGCCCGGGCACTGGATGGACCCGGGCCCGCTCGGCACGCTCGGCGTCGGCATCCCGTTCGCCATGGCCGCCAAGCACGCCCGCCCCGACAAGGAGGTCGTCTGCCTGTTCGGCGACGGCGCGTTCAGCCTCACCGGCTGGGACTTCGAGACGATGGTGCGGTTCAACCTGCCGTTCGTCGGGATCGTCGGCAACAACTCCTCGATGAACCAGATTCGCTACGGCCAGATCAACAAGTACGGCGAGAGCCGGGGCCGGGTCGGCAACACCCTCGGCCACGTCCACTACGACAAGTTCGCCCAGATGCTCGGCGGCTACGGCGAAGAGGTCCGCGACCCCTCCGACATCGCGCCCGCGCTGCAGCGCGCCAGGGAATCCGGCAAGCCGTCGCTGATCAACGTCTGGGTCGACCCCGAGGTCTACGCGCCGGGAACCATGAACCAAACCATGTACAAGTGACCACCATTCTGAACTGATTCGGGAGTAAGAATGAGTAAGGCACTGGAAGGTATACGCGTCCTGGACATGACCCATGTCCAGTCGGGTCCGTCCGCTACGCAGATTCTCGCCTGGCTGGGCGCCGACGTGGTCAAGCTCGAGGCACTGAGCGGCGATATCACCCGTAAACAGCTGCGCGACGTTCCGAACGTCGACAGCCTCTATTTCACGATGCTGAACTGCAACAAACGCAGCATCACCCTCAACATGAAGAGTGACGAGGGTAAGGAACTGTTCACCACGCTCGTGCGCGAATCCGACGTTCTCGTCGAGAACTTCGGGCCCGGCGCGGTGGATCGCATGGGCTTCACCTGGGATCTGCTGCAGGAGCTCAACCCGCGCCTGGTGTACGCCTCCATCAAGGGATTCGGTGAGGGCCCGTACACGCACTACAAGGCGTACGAGGTCGTCGCGCAGGCAATGGGTGGCTCGATGAGCACCACCGGTTTCGAGGACGGCCCGCCGGTGGCCACCGGCGCTCAGATCGGTGACTCGGGCACCGGCATCCACGCCGTCACCGGCATCCTCGCGGCGCTGCTGCAGCGCGGTGCCACCGGGCGTGGCCAGCGGGTCACCGTGGCGATGCAGCACGCCGTGCTGAACCTGTGCCGGGTGAAGCTGCGCGACCAGCAGCGGCTCGCCCACGGCCCGCTGCGCGAGTACCCGAACGACCAGTTCGGCACCGAGGTGCCGCGCTCGGGCAACGCATCGGGTGGCGGCCAGCCGGGCTGGGCGGTCAAGTGCAAGCCGGGCGGACCGAACGACTACATCTACGTGATCGTTCAGCCGCCGGGCTGGGCGCCGATCAGCGAACTGATCGGGCGGCCCGAACTGGCCGAGGACCCGGAGTGGAGCACCCCGGAGGCACGCCTGGACAAGCTGGACAAGATGTTCCAGCTCATCGAGGAGTGGAGCGTCCACCACGACAAATGGGACGTGCTGGCCATGCTCAACGCCAAGAACGTGCCGTGCGGCCCGATCCTGTCCACCGAGGAGCTCATCGAGGACGCCTCGCTGGTCGACAACAACATGATCGTCACGGTGGACCACCCGGAGCGCGGTGCGTTCACGACCGTCGGCTGCCCGATCAAGCTGTCCGACTCGCCGGTGAAGGTCGAGACCTCGCCGCTGCTCGGCCAGCACAACGAGGAGATCTTCGTCCAGGAGCTGGGTCTCGCTCCTGAGCGCTTCGCCGAGCTGCAGAAGAACGGGGTCATCTAGCCATGTCGATCAACGGCGAGAGCACCCGGTACGACAAGGACGCCGTACGCGAGCTGTTGGGCAAGGTCAGCGCCGAGAACCGGGACGCACTGACCGCGCCGGAGGGCAGGGCCCTGTGTCAGGCCTACGGCATACCGACGCCCGGTGAAGGCCTGGCGACCAGCGCCGACCAGGCGGTCGAGCTCGCATCGAGCATGGCGGGCCCAGTGGTGATGAAGATCGTGTCGCCGGACATCCTGCACAAGACCGAGGCAGGCGGGGTCCGGGTCGGGATTCATGGCGAGGCCGAGGTGCGGCTCGCCTACCAGGAGATTCTGGACTCGGCGAGCGCCTACGACAGCTCGGCGGCCATCGACGGCATCCAGGTACAGGAGATGCTCGTCGGCGGCCAGGAAGTGATCATCGGCGCCACCACCGACCCGACGTTCGGCAAGGTGGTGGTCTTCGGCCTCGGCGGTGTGCTCGTCGAGGTGCTGCGCGACGTGACCTTCCGGCTGGCTCCGGTCGACACCGCGACAGCTCGGTCGATGCTCGACGACATCGACGCCGCCGAGATCCTGCGCGGGGTACGCGGCGCCGAAGCGGTGGACGCGGACGCACTCGCCGACATCATCCGCAGGCTGTCGGACCTGGTGACCGACTTCCCGTCGATCCGGGAGCTCGACCTCAACCCGGTCTTCGCCCGTCCCGACGGGGCATCGGCCGCCGACGTGCGGGTGCTGCTCGAGACCGAGGACCAGCCCGAGCGGGTGCAGCACACGCCAGAAGAGATTCTGGCGACGATGAACCGGCTCATGCGGCCGGAGGCGATCGCGGTCATCGGGGCGTCGGCCGAGGCCGGCAAGATCGGTAACTCGGTGATGAAGAACCTCATCAACGGCGGCTATGCGGGGGCGATCTACCCGATCAACCCGAAGGCCGACGAGATCCTCGACAAGAAGGCCTACCGCAGCATCGCCGACGTTCCGGGTGACGTCGACGTCGCGGTCTTCGCGGTACCGGCCAAGTTCGTCGGGGGTGCCCTGCGCGAGGTCGGCGAGAAGGGCGTCGCCGCGGCCGTGCTCATCCCGTCCGGTTTCGCCGAGACCGGCAACCAGGAGCTGCAGGACGAGGTCGTGGCGATCGCCCGCGAGTACGGCGTGCGACTGCTCGGGCCGAACATCTACGGCTACTACTACACGCCGAAGAACCTGTGCGCGACGTTCTGCACCCCCTACGACGTCAAGGGTGGTGTCGCGCTCACCTCGCAGAGCGGTGGCATCGGGATGGCCATCCTCGGGTTCAGCCGCACCACGAAGATGGGTGTCTCGGCGATCGTCGGCCTGGGCAACAAGTCCGACATCGACGAGGACGACCTGCTGACCTTCTTCGAGCAGGACGACGAAACCACTTGCGTGGCCATGCATCTGGAAGACCTGAAGGATGGCCGTGCATTCGTCGACGCCGCTCGGCGGATCACCCCGAAGAAACCGGTGGTGGTACTGAAAGCAGGTCGCACCGCGATGGGAGCCCGCGCCGCAAGCTCGCACACCGGTGCGCTCGCCGGTGACGACAAGGTCTACGACGACATCCTGCGCCAGTCCGGCGTCGTGCGGGCGCCAGGGCTCAGCGACATGCTGGAGTACGCCAGGGGCCTGCCGGTGCTGCCGACGCCGCGGGGCGACAACGTCGTGATCATCACCGGGGCCGGCGGGTCCGGGGTGCTGCTCTCCGACGCGTGCGTGGCGAACGGTCTGACGCTGATGGACATCCCGCCCGACCTGGACGAGGCGTTCCGCGCGTTCATCCCCCCGTTCGGCGCCGCGGGCAATCCGATCGACATCACCGGCGGCGAACCACCGTCGACCTACGAGGCGACCATCCGGCTCGGCCTGGAGGACCCTCGAATCCACGCCCTGATCCTCGGCTACTGGCACACGATCGTCACACCGCCGATGGTCTTCGCCGAGCTCACCGCACGCGTCGCGGCCGAGGCACGGGCCAAGGGAATCAACAAGCCGATCGTCGCCTCGCTCGCCGGCGACACCGAGGTCGAGGAGGCCAGCGAATACCTCTACCGGCACGGCGTGGTGGCCTACCCGTACACCACGGAGAAACCGGTCGCCGTGCTCGGCGCCAAGTACCAGTGGGCTCGGGGGGCGGGTCTGCTCTGAATCACCCAGAACGTCTGAACCACCCGTAAACATTCGGAGCTAGGTCACCTCAAACCAGGGGTTTCGTCAAAGGAGACGACATGACCGCAACCGACCTTCCCTACCGGGAGATCACCGATTCCAACGGCCGCCTCTACCGCATCGGCGAGTCACCACAACAAATCCTGGGGCGCGGGCGCAGCTCCATGATGTGGCTGCCCTGGGCGGCCATGATGGGCGTCAGCGTTTTCGAGTACGGCTACGGCGCGGCCGAGCAGGCGCTGGAGGACAAGCACGGCTGGTCACTGTCCCAGACGTTCTGGCTGGTCGCGATCTGGACGGTGTTCCAGGCCGCCGTCGCCTTCCCAGCAGGGCGACTGAGAGAGAAGGGCGTCGTCTCAGCGAAAGCGGCGATGCTGTCCGGCGCCGTCATGGTGTTCCTTGCGTTCTTCACGCTCGGCGCCACCAGCAGCCTCTGGCTCAACATTCTCTGCTACTCGTTCTTCGGTGGCGTCGGCTCCGGTCTCGTCTACGCCACCTGCATCAACATGGTCGGCAAGTGGTATCCGGAGAAACGAGGCGGAAAGACCGGTTTCGTCAACGGCGGATTCGCCTATGGCGCGCTCCCGTTCATCTTCATCTTCAGCTACGTCTTCAACGAGGAGAACTTCTCGCTGATCCTCACCTTGATCGGCATCTACATGTTCCTGATCGTCGGGATCTGTGGATTCCTCTTCAAGGACCCGCCGAAGAACTGGTGGCCGGAAGAGGTCGACCCGCTGGCGTGGTCGTCGAAGACGAAGTCGACCCGCAGCCTCCGCAAGAACCCGCCGGCGGTCCGCCAGTACGGCCCCATGGAGGCGGTCAAGACCGGTCAGCTCCCGCTGATGTGGTTCTCGCTGGCGATCATCGGCGGTGTCTCGCTGTTCGGCATCGGCTACCAGGTCCCGTTCGCCAAGTCGTTGGGATTCGGGCCGTTCGTCGCGGCCTCGTCGGCGGGCATCCTCTCCCTGGTGAACGGCCTCGGTAGAGGAGCGGTCGGATGGTTGTCCGACCAGATCGGCCGTAAGCAGGCACTCATTCTCGTCCTGCTGGTCGAGGCCGTCGCACAGTTCGGTCTGCTGTGGAGCGGGAACATGCACAACGAGGTGCTGTTCATCCTCTTCGCGTTCGTCGCCGGCTTCGGCGGCGGAGCGTTCTTCCCGATGTTCGCCGCGCTGACCCCGGACTATTTCGGGGAGAACAACAACGCGTCGAACTACGGGCTCGTGTACAGCGCGAAACTGGTCAGCGGCATCGTCGGGTTCGGTGCCGCGTCGAGCGTGGTGACCTCGGTGGGCTACACCGGCGCCTACATCATCGCGGGCAGCATCGCGGTGCTGTCGGCGATCATCGCGGCCTTCCTGAAACAACCGGGACGCGGCGACGTCGCACCCGACCCCGGACGATCGGAGCAGGCGAACAGCCACACCGCACAGCTCCCCTCCACCGGTCAGGCCTGATCGCTCCTGGGCCGACAGCGTCGCCGACGGGTAGTCTTCCCGTCGGCGACGCTGCTCATCCACTGGCGTTCGGGCAGGTCAGCGCCGGGAGGAGTAACACGGGCATGGCCGGAGACATCCAGATCCGTCAGCTGGAGTACCTGGTCGCGCTGGCCCGCGAACAGCACTTCGCCCGCGCCGCGACCGCGTGCCACGCGAGCCAGCCCGCCCTGTCCACGGCCATCCGCAAGCTCGAGGTCCAGCTGGGCGTGACGATCGTCCAGCGCGGGCAGCGGTTCTCCGGGTTCACCCCGGAAGGCCAGCGGGTCGTGGGCTGGGCACACCGCATCCTCGCCGAGCGGGACGGGCTGCGCGAGGACCTGAGCCGAATGCGTCAGGGCCTCGTGGCCACCCTCCGGATCGGAGCGATCCCCACTGCCGTACCGGTCACAGCGCTGCTGACCACGCCGTTCTCCGACAAGCACCCGCTTGCCACGGTGCGCATCGAGGTACTGTCCTCGAGGGAGATCGTGCGCAAGCTGGCCGACTTCGAGCTCGACGCGGGCCTCACGTACCTCAGCCCCGCCTCCCCCACCGGCACACGATCGGTCGGGCTGTACCAGGAGCGGTACCTGCTGCTCACCCCCTCGGACGGTGAGTTCGGTGCTCGGGACAGCGTCACCTGGGCAGAGGCGGCGAGCCAGCCGATGTGCGCGCTCGGCACGAACATGCAGAACCGGCGCATCCTCGACGCCGCCGTCGCCGCGGCCGGCGGAGCGCAGATGGACCCGGTACTGGAGACCGACACGGTGGACGCGATCTACGCCCACGTCGCGACCCGTCGCTGGTCGGCGATCATCGCGCACACCTGGCTGCACGCCTTCGGCCTGCCCGCCGGGACCAGCGCCGTCCCGTTGACCGAGCCCAGCCCTCATCCGACGGTCGGACTGTTGATCTCCGATCACGAGCCGCCGCCCATCGCTGCCAGTGCGTTGCTGGAGGCGGTGACGGACACGGACGTCCCCACCGCATTGAACCATTCGGTGCAGCAGGCACTGGCGCGGGCCTGACGGGTCATCCTTCGCTGGCTTCGTTTGGGGTTCATCCCCGCTGGCCGTTGAGTGTCTTAGCGCGGCCGGGCGCTGTCAATCCCGCTTCGCGCCTCGACGGTCGTTCGTGGTTGCACGGAGTTCGGGGGTCGAGGTTTCAGGATTGACAGCGCCCGGCCGCGCTAAGTGCGGGCCAGGATCGCGGGGATGGGGGTGGTGTGCGGATGCTGGGGGTTGCGGGGACTGGGGGCTTGTTTCTTTTCGTACAGGCCTTCTTTTTCGTTGGGAATTGTCGGTGTTATCTGAGATAATAGGTTCATGTCCGAAGTCTTGGTGCGTGAGTTGCGCGCGGAAGCTGTCTCGGTGATGGCTCGGCTTCGTGATGCGGAAAAGGTTTTGTCGGATCAGGCGTTGATTGAGTCGATTCAGTTTCATGATCGGTTGCAGCGGCAGTCGAAACAGGATGTGTTGCGGTCTATTTCTCGCCTGGATTCTGAGGGTGGGTTCGTCGAGCGTGGGGTGCGGGCGAAGTCGGCGGTGGCGGATTTGTTGGGGGTGAGGCCGTCGGAGGCGCATCGGTTGGTGCGGTTGGCGCGTCACGCGTTCCCGACCGTCACCTTGACCGGTCAGCCTGTCGCCGCTCGCCTGTCCGCGACCGCGGCGGCCTTGGACTCGCATGTCATCGACCAAGCACACGGCCTTGTGATCGACATCGCGTTGAGGTCCAGCGCCGCGCGTCGCCTCGACCCTGGTATCTGGGGTGGCGCTGAATCGATCCTCGCGGAGTGGGCGCAGACGTATACGCCGGCGCAGCTTGCGGTGGAGGCGCGGCGGCTGGTCAACGGTCTCGACCATGACGGCGCCCGGCCCGGTGATGATGATTCGGGGGTGGACGGGCTGGTCAACGACCTGTCGTTCGCTCGTCACCAGCACGGCGGTGGTTTCTTCAAGGGCCGCCTCGATGCGTTGTCGTTCGAGGTGTTTCGCAGGGCGCTCGACGCTCGGTTGTTGTCGGAGAAGGACGAGAACAAGTCACTGGCCGAGCGTCAGGGTGATGCTTTGGCTCAGCTGTGTGTGCATGCTCTGGATGAGGGGTGTCTGCCGCAGCGTGGTGGGGAACGCCCGCACGTGACGGTGATCCTCACTGAGAAGGAACTACGTGAGCAGCATCGTGGTGTGGTTCTGGAGTACGGCGGGCAGCTCTCGGCCGCGCAGACCCGCATGCTGTTGTGTGACGCGAAGATTCTCCCGGTCGTTCTAGGCGGCGAGAGCCAGATCCTGGATGTGGGCCGGGAGAAACGGACCGCGACCCCGGCCCAGCGCGCAGCGATCACCGCCCGCGACGGCGGTTGCGCCCACCCGGGATGCGACCAACCGCCACACCACTGCGAAATCCATCACCTCACCCCATGGGCGCACGGCGGTAGGACCGATATCGACAATCTGGCGATGTTCTGCTGGCAGCACCACCGGATGATCCACGAATCCGGATGGACCATCAACATGGTCAATGGATATCCATCCATAATCCCACCGAAATGGCTCGACTCGACACAGATGCCCCGCCGAAAACCACCACCGATCATTGACCTGGAGACCATCCTCCGAAGATAGGAGCAGGTCGGCACACAGCTCGCCGGCCGGATGGAAATCAGTGGCGGGTCAGGGGATCACGCTGATACGGTGCAGGCGATCGCGACTCGGCCGTTGGAGGTGAGACCCATGTTCGTAGTACACACGTGGGTGCTCCCCTCTCTGTCACGATCGGGCGATTGACGTAGGTGTCGCCAGGAGCGCCTCCCACCAGGCACTCCTGAGAGGCAAACCTATGAACTCTGTGCATTTCAGCACGAACACGCCCGCGAGAAGCGGTACGCGGGCGGTGATCAGCCGGGTCGACGAACTGCACTGGCAAGCCGTCGAGGACAACCGCACGATCGGTCAGGGCGAGGCATCTCGCAGGCCAGACGGTCGGGTCTTCCTCAGCATCGACACGTGGCACGGCACGGTCTTCGATCAGCTAGCCGCCACGATGCTGAACGATCTGCCAAAGCCGCTGTACACGATGGTCGACGAGTCCGACCATGACCTGACAGCCCGGTGGGCGCGGGCAGGGCTCACAATCCGGCGCCGGGAACGCGAGTACCACTTCGCCACCGACCCCGCGGTCACCGGCCTCGATACCGGGCGGGTGCCGACCGGTGTGACGGTCGTAGGCCTCGGCGCGGCGCGGGAGCCCGGGCTGCGCGAGGTCTACGCGGCGGTGCGTGCCGAGGTCGACGCCCGCGTCGGGTGGGACACGATGCCGGTCGAGGTACCGGCTCGGCCGGCCGGAGCCCCCTTGGACCCATCGCGGTACGTGGTAGCCGAGGCCGGAGATCGGTACGTGGGGCTGGTCCGGGTGGTGTCGCGACGTAGACACGCACGGATCGGGTTGGTCGTGGTCCGCGAGGAGCTACATCGGCGAGGTATCGCACGGGCGATGCTGGCCGAAGCGTTGGGCACGCTGCATCACGGCGGGTTCGAGACGGCGTCGGCCGAGCTCGACGAACGCAACACGGCGGCACGGGCACTGTTCGAGGGCATCGGCGCACGGCACGTGAGCACCGCCGTGGAAATGGGGTGTGGCGCATGACGAAGACAGCGGGAGCCATCGAGGTCGAGGGCACCGTCGTCGAGTGCCTACCCAACGCCCTGTTCAGGGTGGAGCTCGAGAACGGGCACAAGGTACTCGCACACATCAGCGGGAAGATCCGGAAGAACTACATCAAGATCGTGCTGCTCGACCGGGTGCTCGTCGGGCTCAGCCCGTACGACCTGAACCGGGGCCGAATCCTGTTCCGGTACCGGAGCTGACATCTCGATCGCGGTACCGGCGGCCACCCGGCCGCCGGTACCGCGGCATCCAGGCGACCCGGATCAGCTGCCCGGCCCGGTCGACGCGCCGGGCAACGGGTGGAGGCGCACACCTCCGGTCGGCGCGATGACTGCCAGCGCGTCAGCAGTCGCCACACCGCGCAGCATCGCGCTGCCTGAATGCGGCACCTCGGTCAGCTCACCGCCCCTGACGCGGACCGGCAGCAGCCGCGTCGCGCTGCCGTGTCCCGACTCGTGACCGCTCAACGCCGGCCCGGGCTCCAGCTCGGGCAACGGCAGTCCGAGCAGCGCGGTGATCGCCGGGAGCGCCAGGGTCAGGAACGCGACGTAGGCAGCCAGAGGGTTGCCCGGCAGCCCGACCAGCAGCCTGCCACCGGGCAGGCGCGCGAGAGCCTGCGGATGCCCCGGCCGGCAGCGCACACCGTCGACGACGAGCTCCGCCCCCAGCTCCTCCAGCACCGCCCTGAGGTGATCGGCCGGACCACGGGACGACGAGCCGGACACGAGCACGACGTCCGCGTCGATGGTCTCCAGCGCCGAGGCGAGCAGCTCATGTGAGTCGCCCAGCCTCGTGATGCCGTCGAACCGTCCGCCCGCCCACCCGGTCAGGCCGGGAAGCATCGGGCCGATCGCATCCCGCACCCGGGCCGCGGTCGGAACCCCACGCTCGAGCAGCTCATCGCCGGTGACCAGCGCGTGCACGATCGGAGCGGTCCGGACCAGCACGGTGTCGTGACCGAGCGCGGACGCCAGCCCGAGAGCCGCCGGCCCGAGCACGGAGCCCTCCGCCAGCACCACTTCACCCGCAACGCATTGTTCGCCGGCACGCCTGATGTGGCGGCCGGGTTCCACGTCGCCGCTGAGCAGGGCACCGACCCGCTGCGAGTGCTCGTAGGGCAGCACCGCGTGCGTCGCGGCCGGGACCGGGGCGCCCGTGGCGATCTCGCAGGCGGTCCCCGGCCGCAGCGGCTCGGGCACGCCGTCTCCCGCGCGGACCGACGCGACCACGGTCCACGGTGGCGCACCGTTGACCGCGTAGCCGTCCATCGCGGCGCGATCCGCGACCGGGATGCCCACCAGAGCGTGCAGCGGTTCCGCGAGCGCGGACCCCAGCGCGGCGGCCACCGGGACCTGCCGCGCACGTAGCGGAGTGGCCGCTCGATGCGCTGCCTCGCGCGCCTCGTCCCAACCCACCGGCGCCGGGCGACCGGTGGCAGGCACCGATCCGCTCACGCTCCGCACCCCAGGATCATGCCTGAGTACGGTTCGAGACATCTCAGCCGGGCCGCTCCAGCAGCGCGACCGCGGCGACCGCTGCCGGATCCAGCTCGTCACCGCGATCGACGGCCGCATGCAGCGCGGCCCGCATCCTCGGATCCCAGAACTTGCGGATGTGTTCCGCGATCAGCGGGGCGGACTCCTCTACCGGCCGGTGCGCGAACTGTACGGCGATCTCGCCGGCCAGCCGGACCACCGGTTCCACCGTGGAATGCCGGATCACGTCAGGTACCCGCCACCGGGACCGGTACCGACGCCTCGTGTTCCTCACGGTGCACCGGTTGGGCGAGCAACGAGACCTGCACGGCCGTCACCTTGTACTCCGGACAATTCGTCGCCCAGTCGGAGTTGTCGGTGGTCACCACGTTCGCGCCGGTCACCGGGTGGTGGAACGTCGTGTAGCAGACCCCGACCGGCATGCGATCGGCGATCCGCGCTCGCAGGGTCGTACTGCCGACCCTGCTGGACAGCGACACCATGTCACCGTCGTTGATGCCGCGTACCTCCGCGTCGTGCGGATGAATCTCCAGCAGGTCCTCCGGGTGCCAGGCCACGTTCGCCGTCCGGCGGGTCTGAGCGCCCACGTTGTACTGGGACAGAATGCGCCCGGTCGTCAGGATCAACGGGTACTTGCGGGTGCTGCGCTCCTTCGTCGGCACGTAGGTGGTCTGCACCAGCCGGCCCTTGCCCCGGACGAAGCCGCTCATGTGCATGATCGGCGTGCCCTCCGGCGCGGCGTCGTTGCACGGCCACTGCACGCTGCCGACCTTGTCCAGCATCTCGAAGGACACCCCGGCGAACGTGGGTGTGGTCAGCGCGATCTCGTCCATGATCTGCGCGCTGTTGTCGTAGTGCATCGGGTAGCCCATCGCCTGCGCGATCTCGCAGACGATCTCCCACTCCTGTTTGCCGGTGCGCGGCGCCATGATCGGACGCACCCGGTTGATGCGCCGCTCGGCGTTGATGAAGGTCCCGTCCTTCTCCAGGAACGACGTTCCCGGGAGCAGGACGTGCGCGAACTTCGCCGTCTCGTTGACGAACAGGTCCTGCACGACGAGCAGGTCGAGCGCGGCCAGCGCCGCGTGCACGTGCCGGGTGTTCGGGTCGGACTGGGCGATGTCCTCGCCCTGCACGAACAACGCCCTGAACGATCCCTCGACAGCCGCGTCGAACATGTTCGGGATGCGCAGTCCCGGTTCGCTGAGGATGGGCGTGCCCCACAGCTTCTCGTAGATGTCGCGCACCTCGTCGCCGGCCACGTGGCGGTAGCCGGGCAGCTCGTGCGGGAACGAGCCCATGTCGCACGAGCCCTGCACGTTGTTCTGGCCGCGCAGCGGGTTGATGCCGACGCCGTCACGGCCGATGTTGCCGGTCGCCATCGCCAGGTTCGCCATGCCCATGACCGCCGTCGAGCCCTGGCTGTGCTCGGTGACTCCCAGTCCGTAGTAGATCGCGCCGTTGCCGCCGGTCGCGTACATGCGGGCCGCGCCGCGCACGTCGGCGGCCGGTACCCCGGTGATCGACTCCACTGCCTCGGGGCTGTGCTCGGGGCCGGAGATGAACGCCTCCCACTCCGAGACGTCCTCGCAGCGTTCGTCGAGGAACTCGCGGTCGACCAGTCCCTCGGTGACGATGACGTGTGCCATCGCGTTGAGCATCGCCACGTTGCTGCCGGGGGCGAGGGACAGGTGGTAGGCCGCCTCGATGTGCGGGGTGCGCACCAGGTCGATACGCCTGGGGTCGATCACGATCAGCTTCGCGCCCTCGCGCAACCGTCGCTTCATCCGCGAGGCGAACACCGGGTGCCCGTCGGTCGGGTTGGCACCGATCACGACGATGACGTCGGCCTTGGCGACCGACTTGAAGTCCTGTGTCCCCGCCGACGTGCCGAACGTCTGGCCGAGGCCGTAGCCGGTCGGCGAGTGGCAGACGCGGGCGCAGGTGTCGACGTTGTTGTTGCCGAACGCCGCCCGGACCATCTTCTGGACGACGTACACCTCCTCGTCGGTGCAGCGGGACGAGGTGATCGCGCCGATCGAGCCGGCGCCGTGCTCGTTCTGGATCTCACGCAGGCGACGCCCGGTGAAGGTGATCGCCTCCTCCCAGGTCACCGTGCGCCACTCGTCGGCGATCGAGTCACGCACCATCGGTGCGAGCACGCGGTCGGGATGCGAGGCGTAGCCGAACGCGAACCGGCCCTTCACACAGGAGTGGCCCTCGTTCGCGCCACCGTCCTTGTACGGCACCATCCGGACCAGCTCGTCGCCGCGCAGCTCGGCCTTGAACGAGCAACCGACGCCGCAGTACGCGCACGTCGTGATGACGCTGCGGGTCGGCATGCCCAGCTCGACGACCGTCTTCTCCTGCAGCGTCGCGGTCGGGCAGGCCTGCACGCAGGCACCGCAGGACACGCAGTCCGACTCCATGAACGTCCCGCCTGCGCCCGCGGCGACCTTCGAGTCGAAGCCTCGGCCGTCGATCGTCAGCGCCAGCGTCCCCTGCACCTCGTCGCAGGCGCGCACGCAGCGCGAACAGACGATGCACTTCGACGCGTCGAAGTCGAAGTACGGGTTCGAGGTGTCCTTCGGGGCGTCCAGGTGGTTGGCACCGGCGTCGACCCCGGAGCCGTACCGCACCTCACGAAGGCCCGTGACGCCCGCCATGTCCTGCAGCTCGCAGTCCCCGTTTGCCGAGCAGGTCAGGCAGTCCAGCGGGTGGTCGGAGATGTAGAGCTCCATGACACCGCGGCGCAGCTTGCCCAGCTTCTCGTTCTGGGTGTGGACGACCATGCCGTCCGACACGGGGGTGGTGCAGGACGCCGGGGTGCCGCGCGCACCGTCGATCTGCACGACACACAGCCGACACGAGCCGAACGCCTCCAGGCTGTCGGTGGCGCACAGCTTCGGGATGTCCACTCCGGCGTGCTTCGCGGCGCGCATCACCGAGGTGCCAGGAGGGACCGACACCGGCATGCCGTCGATGGTCAGCTCGACGGTGGCTTCCCCGGCCCTGGCCGGTGTTCCGAAGTCGGGTTCCTTCAACAAGCTCACGATGCGCCCTCCAGATCGGACCTCGGATCGACTCCGAAGTCCTCGGCGAAATGCTTGACCGCGCTGCGCACCGGCATGGGCGTCAGGCCACCCATGGCACACAGCGAGCCGTCGGTCATCAGGTCACACAGGTCATCCAGCAGGACCAGGTTCGCCTTGCGGTCCTCGCCCGCCCGGATGCGGTCGATCGTCTCCACGCCGCGCACCGCGCCGACCCGGCACGGGGTGCACCGGCCACACGACTCCTCGGCGCAGAACTCCATGGCGAACCGTGCCATCTTCGACATGTCCACGGTGTCGTCGAACACGACGATCCCACCGTGCCCGACCATGGCGCCCGAGGCGGCGAACGCCTCGTAGTCCATCGGCAGGTCGAACTTCTCGACCGGCAGGTACGCGCCCAGCGGGCCGCCGACCTGCACGGCACGCACCGGACGCCCGGAGGCCGTCCCGCCGCCGAAGGTGCCCACCAGCTCACCGAGCGTCACGCCGAACGCCGTCTCGACGACCCCGCCGCGCGCCACGTTGCCGCCGATCTGGAACACCTGTGTGCCGCGCGAGCGGCCCACGCCGAGGTCGGCGAACGCCTGCGCGCCGTCGGCGAGGATCGCCGGGACCGAGGCGAGCGTCAGCACGTTGTTCACGACGGTCGGCCTGCCGAACAGCCCCTCCAGCGCGGGGATCGGCGGCTTCGGTCGTGCCGTTCCCCGCTTGCCCTCGAGGCTCTCCAGCATCGAGGTTTCCTCGCCGCAGATGTAGGCCCCGGCCCCGACCCTGATGTACAGGTCGAACCGCAGCTCGCTGCCGAGGATTCGCTCGCCCAGCCAGCCCCGCTCGTACGCCGAGTCGATCGCGGCACGCAACGCGGCCACCGCATCGGGGTACTCGGACCGGACGTAGATGTAGCCCTCGGTGGCCCCGACCGCGTGCGCGGTGATCGTCATGCCTTCGATCAGGGTGAACGGGTCGCCCTCCATGAGCATGCGGTCGGCGAACGTCCCGCTGTCGCCCTCGTCGGCGTTGCAGCAGACGAACTTCAGCGGCGAGTCCGCGCCCAGCACGGTCTTCCACTTGATGCCGGTCGGGAACCCGGCGCCACCCCTGCCGCGTAGACCGGAGTCCGTCACCTCCTCGACGACATCGGCCGGTGCCATGTCGAGAGCCCGCCGAAGACCGGCCAGACCGCCGTGCTCCTCGTAGTCCGACGCCGATCGCGGATCCACCACGCCGACGCGGGCGAACGTCAGGCGCTGCTGGGCGCGCATCCAGGGGAGCTCTGCGACCGGACCGAGGTTCAGTTCGTGCCCGGCACCGTCCAGCATCCCGGCGGCGATCAGACCGTCCACGTCCTCCGGCAGCACCGGTCCGTAACCGACCCTGCCAGCGGGTGTGTCGACCTCCACCATCGGTTCCAGCCACAGCATGCCGCGTGAACCGGTCCGGACCAGCTCGACGTCGGGGGCGATCGCGGCGATCCGCTCGGCCACCTCGTCGGCGCCCACCGAGCGGGCGGCCGAGTCGCGGGGCACGTACACCGTCATCGCAGATCTCCCAGCAGTGCATCGAACCGGGCAGGGCTGACCCGCCCGTACAACCGGTCGTCCACCGTGACCGCCGGACCGAGCGCACAGTTGCCGAGGCAGAACACCTCGTCCAGGGTCACCGAACCGTCGTCCGTCGTGCCGCCGAGCTTCGCACCGAGACTCGCTTCGGCGTGCGCGACGACCCGATCGGCGCCGACCGCCTGGCACGCTTCGGCACGACAGATCCGGACGGTAGTACGTCCCGGTGGCTCGTGGCGAAAATCACGGTAGAATGTGATGACACCGTGCACTTCCGCGGTCGAGATGTTGAGTACGTCGGCCAGCAGCGGTTCCGCTGCCGGGTCGATGTATCCGAATTCGGCCTGTAGTGCATGCAGGATCGGTAGCAGCGGCCCGCGCTGGTCGGCGTGAGCGGCCGCGATCGCTCGAATCCTCTGCATCGTCGCAGGGTCGAGATGACCAGATTGCATACTGCATACTCCGCTATTCGCGCTGTCCGGGTCAATCCCAGTGACGCTTATGGGCTGATAGACATCGTTTATCAGCCCAGCTCACGGGCATGCGTACCGCGGAACGGCACACCTTCTGCTGACATCGCTCATCGCCCGAGGCGCACCTCGGCGAATTCGACATCCAGGAGCTCGGCCACCGCACGAAGCTCCTCCGCGCGGTGGCCCGTTCCCAGCGCCCAGTGGTGGTTGACCCCGGAGGCGCTCCACGCATCGGTCCACTCGCCGGGGTCGACGCCGAAGTCGACCCGCGACGTCGTGTTGCCGATACGCAGGAGCGGGCCCGGAACGACCTCACCTTCGGCCACGACCATCACGAACCGACCGTCCGGGCGTTGACCGAGGCCGAACGTGGTGACCGGGCCGGGACGGACGTCGAACTCGACGGACACACCCCACCCGCGCTTGCCGTGATAGACGCCGAGCCCGCGCAGCAGCGGCCGCCCTGAGCTGATCGCCAGGTGAGCAGGGCCGTCATGGCCCATCTCGACGACACCATCGACGAAGTTCAACGCCTGCAGCTCGGTGAAGGACCCTCCGGCGCCCAGCCGGTCCATGACCAGCATGGCGATCGAGTTGCGCAGCTCGTACTCCCCCGCCGCGGGCACACCCCGCGCGGTGAGGAGTGAAGCGCCCAGGATCATCCCGGCGCCGAGCCGCTCGTGCTGCTCGCCGTTCAGCCCTCGGTGGTAGTAGGCGAGACTGTCCAGCGCGAAGTCCTCCACCAGCCGGTCGAGACCCACCGACACCTTCGCTCCCCACTCGAAGTCGTCGTGCTCGACCGAGTCGTCCACGGTGAACACCCCGCGCGCAACGGCCATCCGTTCGGTGACCTCGGCGTCGCTCACCTGTTCCACCCGGACCCGCAGGTCGTCGAGCTCCAGTACCTCGACGTGTCCACCGAGCTGCGTGGGCACCGAGGTCAGATCGGTGGCGACGTCGAGCATTCCGGGATACAGGTGGCCCATCAGCCCGTGCCGCGCGTTCCGCAGACCACCTCGCACGCCCGCGGCCGAGACCCAGCGGGCGATCCGTCGCCACGCACGCTCGTCCGCGAGATGGCCGGACACCGACCGGAAGGCCACACCGGCCCTGGTGAACGCGTTGGCCATCTCCGGAAGCGGGCATGCGCCGCAGTAGGCGAGCCACGCCCCGGTGTCGAAGGTCGCGTGGTCCATCGACTCGGTCGGCTGCAGGTTGATCAACAGCACCGGTGCGTCGGCGCGCTGGGCGATCGGGACGAGCATCGAGGATGTCAGGTACGTGGTCAGGAACCCGACGATCAGGTCGCAGCCGGCGAGGCGCAACCGTTCCGCCGCCTCTGCGCCCTCGCGTTCGTCGGAGATGAACCCGACGTCCACCACCTCGACGTCGCCCAGGGCCCGCAGCCGGTCCGCGACCCGCGTCGCGGACCGTTGCAGCGTCGGCAGCAGGTCCGGGAACTGCGGCCAGTACGCGCCGAGACCGCCCGAGACCAGCCCGACCCTGGTACGGCGAGGTGTGACCCGGGTGAGCGCCGTCGGCTCCGCAACGGACGTCATCGGCTCAGGCACCCCATCCCGCCTGGTCGCCACCCACGCGCTCGGCGATGATCTTCTCCGCATAGCCCTCACGGTGATAGGCGGCCACCGGATCGGGGTCCAGCCCCATCTCGGTCCGGAGCTCTGCGAGCAACGGGCGGACATCGCTGGAGAACGCGTCCATCAACACCGCGTTGGCACCCAGGACGTCGCCGGAACGCTGAGCGGCGGCCAGTGCGTCGGTGTCCACCAGCAGAGCCTTCGCGGTGGCCTCCTGGACGTTCAGCACCGACCGGATGATCGCCGGGATCTTGGCTTCGATGTTGTGACACTGATCGAGCATGAACGCGATGCCCGCGTCCTGCCGCAAGGCGTCGGCGGAGACGATCTCGTGCATGATCCGGAACAGCTGGAACGGATCGGCCGCCCCGACCATCAGGTCGTCGTCGGCGTAGAAGCGTGAGTTGAAGTCGAACGCGCCGAGCTTGCCCGCCCGCAGCAGGAACGCGACGATGAACTCGATGTTGGTCCCCGGCGCGTGATGGCCGGTGTCGATGCACACCGTCGCCTTCGGCCCGAGTTCGATGCAGTGGGCGTAGGAGGTCCCCCAGTCGGGCACGTCGGTCGTGTAGAACGCCGGCTCGAACAGCTTGTACTCGAGCAGCATGCGCTGGTCGTCGCCGAGCCGGTCGTAGACCTCGCGCAGTGCCTCCGCCAGCCGGTCCTGCCTGGCGCGGATCGAGTCCTGGCCGGGGTAGTTGGTGCCGTCGGAGAACCACAGCTTCAGGTCGCGTGAGCCCGTCGCGTCCATGATGTCCACGCAGGCCAGCAGGTGGTCGATGGCCTTGCGGCGCACCCCGGGATCCGGGTTGGTCACCGAACCGAGCTTGTAGTCGTCGTCCTGGAACACGTTCGAGTTGATCACGCCGAGCGACACGCCCTGGTCCTTGGCGTACGCGGCCAGCTCGCGGTAGTCATCGACCCGGTCCCACGGGATGTGCAGCGCGACCGTCGGGGCGACGCCGGTCAGCCGGTGCACGACGGCGGCGTCCGCGATCTTCTCCCGGGGATTGCGGGGTACGCCGGCCTGGGCGAACACCTTGAACCTCGTCCCCGAGTTCGCGTAGGCCCAGGACGGCGTCTCGATCCGCTGGGCACGCAGCCCGTCCTTGGCTGCGGTCACTCTGACGGCGTTGTCCATCGGGTGTTCTCCTCCGAACCGAAACCAGCCTCGATGCTGAAACGTTTCAAGGCTATGGTTTGGCGACCCTAGGCCGCGGCGCGCGGAGCAGTCAAGACTCGGCGCCGCCGAGGCACGGGCCGCGGGTGGGCGTGCGTGATCGGACGCTGGGCTAATCTGCGAACGACCTCACAGATCGGAGCGGTGCATGTCCAGCGCGGGCGTCCCGAGCATGAAGGATGTCGCCGCGCGCGCCGGCGTCTCGCTCGGCACCGTCTCCAACGTGCTCAATCGGCCCGAACTGGTCAGCGAGAGCACCAGGGGACGAGTGCTCGCGGCGATCAACACACTCGGCTTCGTCCGCAACGAGTCGGCCCGTCAGCTTCGTGCCGGCAGCAGCCGCACGCTCGCCTACGTCGTTCTCGACGCCAGCAACCCGTTCTTCACCGACGTCGCGCTCGGTGTGCAGGAGGCGGCGGACGCGGCCGGCCTCGCGGTGTACCTGTGCAACAGCGGCCAGGACCCGAAACGCCAGTCCGCATACCTGGACCTGCTCCAGGAGCAGCGGGTCGAGGGCGTGCTGATCACCCCGGTCGATGCCGAGGACGAGCACCTCCGGTTGCTGCCCCGCCGGGGCACGCCGGTGGTGCTGGTGGACCGAGGCGCCGGCGCGGACTTCTGCTCGGTGACCGTCGACGACCGGCTCGGCGGCGAGCTCGCGGCGACTCATCTGCTGGACAGCGGGCACCGCCGGATCGCGTTCATCGGCGGCCCGCCCGCGCTCGGTCAGGTCGCCGACCGGGCGGCCGGAGCCCGGGCCGCGCTCCTGCGCGCCGGACACGACCCCGACGGACTGGTCGTGCTCGACACCGAGGCACTGACCGTGGCCCAGGGCCGACGCGCGGGTGAGCGGCTGGTCGGGTTGCCGGCCAGCCGGCGTCCCACGGCAGCCTTCTGCGCGAACGATCTCGTCGCGCTCGGTCTGCTGCAGCAGATGGTCCGGCTGGGCTTACGCGTACCCGACGACCTGGCGATCGTCGGGTACGACGACATCGAGTTCGCCCAGGCCGCGGCGGTGCCGTTGACCTCGGTCAGCCAACCCCGCCACCTGCTCGGCCGGACCGCGGCGGAGCTGCTGATGGCCGAGGCGGGCGACGAGCTCGACCACCAGCACCGCGAGGTCGTCTTCGCCCCCGAGCTGATCGTGCGAGCCTCCACCCGCATGGCTCCGTCCTGACGCCGCTCCGCCCGACCGGTGCTCAGCTGGGCATGTCGAAGAGGACCACCGGGGTCGTCGTCGGTTGCTCGGAACCGCCCTCCGGCTCGATCGTCAGACCCACCTTCTTCGCGCCGGACAGCTTCTCGAACATCAGCGGACCCTCGGTGGCCTGGACAGGCGTCACGAGGCCGACCGAACGTGGCTGGCCCGCGCCGATCAGCCACGCCTGATAGGTGTGACCGGACGGCGGTGCCGGAAGATCCGAGGTCATGAGCATCGCCTTGTCCAGCGAGGGCGACGCCAGCACGAACGCGGTGCCTCCGTGGACGCCGACACCGGTGTCCCGGCGCGCATCGGGAGCGGACGCGAGCTGTCGTACCGAGGCGATCCGTGCCTGTAGCTGGTCGAGCTGCGCCTGCACCGAGTCCCGCTCCTGGTTGCTGCGCACCGCCACCACGCTCAACACGACCACCGCGGCGGCCGCCGCGACCGCGCCGAGGCGGACGACCCAGCCGTACCCCCGGCCCGTCCGATCCGGCCGGCCACGGCGAGGGCTCGCCGTCGTGCTGGGCGGCTCCTGACGGGTCGTGGCGACCTCGGCCATGACGCGCTGCCTGAAGGCGTCGGGCGCGACCTCCGTGACGGCGACGGCGAGTCGCGCCGCCGTGGCGCGGAGTTCGTCGACCTCCTCCACGCAGTCCGGGCACTGGGCGAGGTGCCGTTCGAACTGACGGCGCTCGAAATCGTCCAGTGCGTCGAGTGCGTACGCACCGGTCAGTGTGTGGACATCGGGGCTGGTCATCAGGCCACCCCGAGACAGTCGCGCAGCCGGATGAGTCCGTCCCGCAAGCGCGTCTTGATGGTGCCCAGCGGAGCCCGCAGCAGCTCAGCGACCTCGTTGTAGGTGCGACCGCCGTAGTAGGCCAGCACGACCGACTCCCTCTGCAGCGTCGTCAACGAGCCGAGACATCGTCTGACCTGCTCACGTTCCAAGTTGGTGGTCACCGTCTCGGCCACCTCGTCGAACTCGCGGGTGCCGGACTCGGCCCCGAACCGCTCCTCCCGGTCGGTGCGCGCCTGCGCGGAACGGACGCGATCCACCGCGCGCCGATGAGCCAGGGTCAGCGCCCAGGTCAGCGCGCTGCCCCTGGCACGGTCGAACCTGGGCGCGGTCCGCCACAGCTCCACGAGCACCTCCTGCGCGACCTCTTCGGTCTGCGCGGTGTCGCGCACCACCCGGCGGACGACGCCCAGCACCGGCCCCGCGACCAGGGGATACAAGCGTTCGAACGCCGCCTCGTCACCCCTGGCCACCTGGGTCAGCAGGTCCTCGGCGGTCTCGCGCCCCGGTTCACCCTGCCCGTCGTCGCGACGCGCGGGCCACGCCGAATCTCGCATCACTTCTCGCCTCTCGCCGCCGGACTCGCCGGTGAGTATTCGCGCCGTCGGCCGGCATGGATTGGTTCCACGCCGGGCTGTGCGCGGACGAGTGAATCTTGCTCAGTACCAAGCCGGACCGACACGGGCTCCGAAGTAGCAAGGTAACCGTCCGGCTCCCCGCCGAGGCGATGCAGACCTCGCAGAGGAACCCGATCATGCGTACCAAGAACATCCTGATCGCCACGAGCATCACGGCGGCCGTGCTCGGCCTCAGCGCGTGCGGCAGCAGCGAACAGCCCAGCTCCGCCGCACCGATGACCAGCTCCATGGCCGCGGCACCCAGCACCACCGAGTCCGCGGCCGCCGGCCAGTTCGGTGACGCGTGCAGTGCCGTACCCACCACCGGACCGGGCAGCTTCCAGGGCATGGCCACGGACCCGGTCGCCACCGCCGCAAGCCACAACCCCGTGCTGTCCACCCTGGTCACAGCGGTCAAGAAGGCGCAGCTGGTGGACACCCTGAACGGCGCGAAGGACATCACCGTCTTCGCACCGGCCAACTCGGCGTTCGACAAGATCCCGCCGGCCAGCCTCAACAAGGTGCTGGCTGACGACGCCATGCTCAAGAAGGTCCTGACCTACCACGTCGTCGGCCAGAAGATCACCCCGGCGGACCTGGCCTCGGGTGACTTCAAGACGCTCGAGGGCGCCACCCTCAAGACGACCGGCTCCGGGCAGGACTTCACCGTGAACGGCGAGAGCCACGTGATCTGCGGAAACGTGCAGACCGCCAACGCGACCGTCTACATCGTCGACAGCGTGCTGATGCCGCCGGCCGCGACCCCCGCCGGCTGATGGCCGACCAGCCCGCGCGAGCGAAGATGGCGGTGGTGGGCAGCGGCGTGGCCGGACTCACCGCCGCCTACCTTCTGCAACGTCGCTTCGACGTGACCCTGTTCGAGGCGGACTCCCGGTTGGGTGGCCACGCGCACACCCATGAGCTGGAGACGCTCGACGGCAGCAGCGCCTTCGTCGACAGCGGCTTCATCGTGCACAACGAGCGCACCTACCCGAACCTGCTGCGGCTGTTCGGCGAGCTCAGGGTGGCGACGCAGGACGCCGAGATGTCGATGAGCGTCCGGTGCGACGGGTGCGGGCTGGAATACAGCGGAGCGCGGGGACTTCGAGGGCTGTTCCCGCGCTCCGCCCCCGGGCGGTCGAACCTGCTGCGGCCTCGGTACCTGCGCATGCTGGCCGAGGTGCCGCGCTTCCACCGGCAGGCCCGGCGGGCACTGGGCACCTCGGACGACATGACGCTCGCCGAGTTCCTGGCCGAGGGCCGCTACTCGCGGTACTTCATCGACCACTTCATCCTGCCGGTCGTCTCCGCGGTGTGGTCGACCGACGCCGAGCTGTCCGCCCGCTACCCGGCGCGCTACCTGTTCGAGTTCCTCGACCATCACGGGCTGTTGTCGGTCACCGGCTCGCCCACGTGGCGCACGGTGGTCGGTGGCTCGCATCGATACGTCGAACGCGCGGTCAAGGGGCTCACCGCCGTGGCGGTGTCGACCCCGGTGCGGTCGGTGCGCCGGTCCGAGGGCGGGGTGTGCATCCGCGACGCCGACGACACCGACCACCGGTTCGACCACGTGGTCGTCGCCACTCACCCCGACCAGGCACTCGAGCTGCTCGATGATCCGACCACGGCGGAGCGTTCGGTGCTCGGCGCGTTCAGGTACTCGCGCAACGAGACCTGGCTGCACAGCGACGACTCGGTACTGCCGCGCCGCGCGGGCGCGTCCTGGAACTACCTGAAGACCGACTGCGCCAGCTCGTCCGATCCGGTGCTGGTGAGCTACCACATGAACCGGCTGCAACGGATATCGACGCCGGAGCCGTACATCGTGACCCTGAACGGTTCGTCCCGGATCGCGCCCGACGCGGTCATCGCGCGCATGACCTACGACCATCCGGTCTACACCCCCGAGTCGGTGGCCGCGCAACGACGGCTTCCCTCCCTCACGAGCGCGACGACCGCGTTCGCCGGTGCCTATCACGGGTGGGGGTTCCACGAGGACGGTTGCGCGTCCGGCGTGCGGGCGGCCGAGGCCTTCGGGGTCACCTGGTGACGGCGCTCTACGACGCGAGGGTCACGCACGAGCGGACCCTCGGCCCACGGCGCGGGTTCCGGCACGGCATCTACCTGTGGCTGGTGGACCTGGATGCACTGCCCGAGCTGCCGTGGTGGCTCCGGCCGTTCGCCGGGTTCCGCGCGGCCGACCACGTCGGCGATCCGACGCGTTCGATCCGGTCCAACCTGGACACCTACCTCGCCGGGGAGGGCATCGACCTGGCCGGGGGGCAGGTGTTGATGCTGGCCGGAGCCCGGGTTCTCGGTTACGTGTTCAACCCGCTGACCGTCTACTGGTGCCACCGGCCCGGAGGAGAGCCCGCCTGTGTGGTCGCGGAGGTGCACAACACCTACGGCGAACGCCACCGGTACCTGCTCCACCCGGACCGCTCGGGTAAGGCCGAGGTCGCCAAGGACTTCTACGTGTCCCCGTTCCTCACCCTCGACGGTCACTACGAGATGTCGCTGCCCCGCCCCGGCGAACGGCTGGCGGTCACCGTGACGTTGCGCCAGAACGGCGCCGCGGTACTCGCGGCGTCGATCAACGGCAGGCGCAGACCGGCGACCACCCGCGAGCTGCTGCGGCTCCTGCTGCGCAGGCCCCTGATGCCCCAGCGCATCTGGGCGCTGATCCGACGACACGGCATCGCGATGTGGCTGCGCGGTTATCCGCTCACGCCCAGGAGAACAGCACAGGAGAGCACACGATGACCAGCACACCGGACCGACTGCTCCCCCGGGCCGTGCCCCGGCCGAACGAGGGCGTCTGGCCAGGGCTCGCGGCAGTGCCACACACCCCGGCCAGGGCCAGGATCGCCGAGGCGTTGTTCCGCAGGGCGGTCCGGCGACTCGAAGTGCGGGTGACGCTGCCCGACGGTGAGGTCCTCGGTGCCGGCGGCCCCGAGTCACCGCTCATGCGGCTGCATCGACCCTCGGCGTTCTTCCACCGTCTCGGCGAGCACGGCAACATCGGGTTCGGTGAGTCGTACATGGTCGGCGACTGGACCAGCCCGGAGCTCGCGGACCTCCTGACCCCGTTCGCGGCGCGCCTCGCCACATTGATCCCCCCGACGTTCCAACGGCTGCGTCGGTGGGCCGTGGCGCACACACCGCCTGAGGAGGACAACACGATCACCGGGGCACGGGAGAACATCCACCGCCACTACGACCTGTCGAACGAGTTGTTCGCAGCGTTCCTCGACGAGACGATGAGCTACTCCTCGGCACTGTTCACCGACGTCGAGGACGGGACGGAACAGCTGGCGGACGCCCAGCGTGCGAAGATCGACTCGGTCCTCGACCTCGCGGGTGTCCGAGCCGGGCAGCACATCCTGGAGATCGGAACCGGCTGGGGAGCGCTCGCAATCCGCGCGGCCCAACGCGGCGCGCGGGTCACCTCGCTGACGATCTCGGCGGAACAGCGCCATCTGGCCGAGGCCAGGATCGCGACGGCGGGTGTCGGCGACCGGGTGCAGGTCCTGCTGCGTGACTACCGGGAGGCGCAGGGCAGCTACGACGCGGTCGTGAGCGTCGAGATGATCGAGGCCGTCGGGATGCGCCACTGGCCGACGTACTTCACGGCTCTGGAGCGCCTCCTCGCGCCCGGCGGCCGGATCGGACTGCAGTCGATCACGATGCCGCACGACCGGATGCTCGCCACCAGGGACAACTACACCTGGATCCACAAGTACGTGTTCCCCGGCGGTCTGATCCCCTCGATGACCGCGATCGAACAGTCACTGACCGAGAACACCGGGCTGCGGGTCGTCGAGCGGATGGCCTTCGGCCAGCACTACGCGCGCACCCTGGAGAACTGGCGGGAGACGTTCCTGGCCAACTGGCGCCAGGTCCGCGAGCTCGGCTTCGACGACACGTTCCGCCGCATGTGGGAGTTCTACCTCGCCTACTGCGAGGCCGGTTTCCGGGTCGGCTACCTGGACGTCCACCAGCTGGCCCTCACCCGCACCTGACACCGCGCCCAACCCATGATCACCACCGTCTGAAGGCTGTTTCCGCGCCCCGGAACAGCCCTGAGGCGGTGCTGATCATGGACGTCGGCTCGTGTCGCTCGGGTGAACTGGTGGTTGCTAGCTGGGTCACGGTTCACTACGCTCCGCGATTGATACGTTTCAATTCGTATCGTTCACTTGCCCGTCACCGGCGACGAGGGGTGCCCGATGACCGCCCACCAGGCGACAACGTCCGATGAGGTCGAGGAGAGCGGCGGGATCACCCGCCAGCAGTGGAAGTGGTCGGTCCTCGCCGGCATGGCCTCCTATCTGGACGCCGGGTCGATCGTCGCGCTGGGCGCCGGCCTGACCCTGTTCCAGAGCGAGCTGGGGCTGGGCAACTCCGGTGTCGGAGTGCTCGCCGCGATCGGCCCGAACGCGATCGGTGCCGCGATCGGGGCGTTCATCGGCGGGCGGCTGGGCGACAAGCTCGGGCGCAAACGGATCTACAAATGGGACCTGCTGGTCTATGCACTGGGCACGCTGTGCATCGCGGGCTCGCTCAACGCCGCGATGCTGTTCGCCGGTGTCCTGGTGATCGGCATCGCGGTCGGCGCCGACGTCCCGACCTCGCTCGCACTGGTCGGTGAGTTCTCCCCCACCAAGGCCAGGGCGAAGCTCATGGGGCTGACCCAGGTCGCCTGGTCGGCAGGGCCCGCCGTCGTCCTGATCCTCGCGCTCATCCTGTCCCCGCTGGGACTGCTCGGCATCCGCATCGTCTTCCTGCATCTGTTCCTGGTCGCCGTGGTGACCTGGGCGCTGCGGCGAGGCATGGTCGAGTCGGCACGGTGGAAGACCGCGGCGGGGAAGACGAGGACGGCCGCGTCGAGCGTGCGTGCGCTGTTCAGCGGCGCGAACCTGCGAGCGCTGGGCTGGACGTCGGGGATCTACGTGTTCTGGGGGCTCGCCGCGGGTACCGCCGGTCTGTTCACACCGTACGTCGTCGAGACCCTGCATGCCGGTAGCCAGGCGGCCGGGGTGGCGCTCGCCTGCGCGGGTTTCGTCATCTGCATCCTGACCATCACGTTCGTGTTCATGCCGTTGTCCGACCGCAGTCACCGGACCCGCAAGGTGCTCTGGGGTGTCGGCTCGGTGCTCCAGATCGTCGCGTTCGCGCTCTACCTGGTACTTCCCTTCAGCATTCCGGTCATCATCGCCAACATCGTGCTGTTCAACGTCGGCTGCTCGATCGCCGGCGAGGCGTTCTACAAGGTGTTCAGCCAGGAGCTGTTCCCCACGCTGCTGAGGGGTACCGCGCAGGGGCTCACCTTCGGGGTGGCCCGGGTCGTCCTCGGCGTGTGGAGCTTCCTCGTGCCGATGCTGGCGAGCACCGGAATCAAGCCGGTGGCCGCGCTGCTGGCGCTGTTCCTGCTGATCAGTGGGATCATCGGGTTCTTCTTCATGCCGGACACGGTCGGTAAGTCGCTCGAGCGGATCGAGTCGGAGCGTGCGGCCGCGTGAGCTCGTCGTCCTTCCTCGACCGGTTCTCCCACCCCGGTCCCGAGTTCGGGCCTCTGCCGATCTGGTGGTGGAGCGGCGCACCGGTCACCTCACAGCGTCTTCGATGGCAGCTCGAACAGCTCGTCGCCCAGGGCGTTCGACAGGCGGTGGTGATGTGCCTGGCCCCGACCGGGCCGATGTTCGGGTCACTCGCCGACGATCCCCCGTTCCTGTCCGACCGTTGGGTGGCGCTGCTGGACCAGGCCTGCGCCGACGCGCACGAGCTGGGGTTCACGCTCTGGATGTACGACCAGATCGGGTTCTCCGGCGCCAACTTCCAAGGTCGGCTCATCGCCGGGAACCCGGATTTCGCCGGGCAGGCGCTGCACCGCACGATCGCGCACGGCGCCGACGGCGCTGAGCTCGTGCTCGCCCCGCCGGCCGGCCACACCGCGCTGAGCGCCGTCGCCGAGACCCGGGACGGGGTACGCCACCGTGTGCCGCTCACCGACGGGCACGCTCGCTGGTCGGGTGGCGCGGCGGCACTGACGCTGTTTCACTCCGGGCCCCGGGGTTTCGACTACTTCTCACTGAAGGCCTGTGCCGCGCTGTTCGACCAGGTCCACGGCACGCTGGACCGTGCGGTCGGGCACTGGTTCGGCAGTGCGATCGGCGGCTTCTTCCAGGACGAGCTGCCACCGCTGCCGACCTGGGGCAGCGAGTTCGCCCAGACGTTCCGCGAGGCGCACGGCTATGACCTCGTGCCCGTGCTCGGCTCGCTGTGGGAGGGCGACGACGTCGGGTCCGCTCGGGTTCGCCGCGACTACCAGTCCCACCGGGCCGCGCTGGCGCGCTCCGCGTTCTTCGACCAGCAGGACGCCTGGTACGCCGAGCACGGCCTCATCTGCGGGTTCGACCAGGCGTCACCGGCCAGGGAGGGTGACCCGGTCGGCGGGGTCACCCTCTACGGCGACTACCTCGACACCCACTCCGGGTACGGCGCGCCGGGCAACGATCACTGGGGGGACGCGAAGGTCCACAGCTCGCTGGCACACGCGAACGGCCACCGCCGCACCTGGATCGAGGCCTTCCACTCGTCCGGCTGGGGCGGAACGCTCGAAGAGACCTACGACTGGCTCGCGCCGTTCCTGCGCCGGGGGGCGAACCTCTACAACCCGCACGCGGTGTACTACAGCACGGTCGGCGGCTGGTGGGAGTGGGCGGCGCCGTCGACCTGCTGGCGTCAGCCGTACTGGCCCGCTTATCACGTGTTCGCGGGTGCGGTCTCCCGGTTGTGCTCGGTCCTCACCGCCGGCACGCACGTGTGCGACACGATCCTGGTCTCGCCGACCAGCACCGCGCAGGCCTATCTGACCTTCGACGGTCCACTGGCCCCGGCGCGGGCGAGCACCGAGTGTTTCCATGCGTTGAACGGCGTCGACGCCTGGTTCGCGGAGAAACCAGGGGTCCTGGAGCGTGCCGGGCTCGATCACGACACGTTCGACGAGGCGACGGTCGCCTCCGGTGAGGTGACGGCGGAGGGAATGCGGGTCGGCGACGAGGTCTACCGGACGGTGGTCCTCCCCCGGCCCGCCGCTCTCCTGACCACCACGGCACGCACGCTGATCAGGTTCGCCGAGAGCGGCGGCACGGTCCTGTGCGTCGGCGGTGCACCGGAGCTGTTCCTCGGCGAGGGCCATCGGGAGAACGCCGAGATCGCGTCGCGGTTCGCCGATGCCGTCCGGTCCGGTGTGATCAGGCTGGTTCCGGACGCCGAACAGGTGCCGGCCGAGGTGGTGCGCGGCTCGGTGCGGATCGAGGCCGACGCTCCGTGCCTCGTGCGCCGCGACGGCGACACCTACCTGGTGGCGTTGATGGCCCACGACGACGTCACCGGGACCTCGGCTCCGATCGTGGAGCTGGACGAGCGGGACTGGCCGGAGACCGGCTTCCCGTGGACGGAGTACTGGTCGCAGCTGCGCGACACGGGATACCGGTTCGTACCGGTCGGCGAACGCCGGGCCACGGTCCGGGTGCGTGGCCTCCCGCCCTCGGCCGTCCAGCAGTGGGACCCGCGAACCGGGTACCGGACCGGGCTGACGGTCACCCGCTCATCGGATGGGTGGTCGGTGGAGGTGCCGTTCGAGGACGGCTCGGTCGCCCTCGTGGTCATCGGGAACGATCTTCGGTCCCCGACCAGAACGGCTCCGGGGGCGGTCGAGTGCTCGACCGACCTGCGCGGACCGTGGACGCTCTCGGCCGAGTCGACCCTCGACAACCAGTGGGGCGACCTGGCCGCCGAGCGACGCGGCGGGACGTTGCCGATCGAGGTGTGGCGGTTCGAGCACGCCTCGGGCGACGACCCCGAGCAGTGGCAGCCCGCGATCGCCGGGTTCGGCCCGTTCGCCCAGGTCCGGGGCCCCGGTTCCGACGAGTGGACCGACGCCTCCTGGTCGTTGGCGCGGGGCATCCACAACGATCCGATCCACACCGAGCCACTCGGGCCCAAGGGCTACGTCCCGGAGGACTTCCTGGACTGGCGGTCGGTCCCGGCGGGCGGACGGGTGGCCGTACGGACTCTGCTGACACTGCCCGAACGTGGCGGTCTACACCTCGCGGTGGGTGCCAACGCGGCACGGCGGGTGTTCGTCGACGACATCGAGCTGGACGGCGACGACGGTAGCCACCAGTCGTTCCACCTGTTGCCGGAACACACCCGAGCGCGGCGGGTCATGCTGCGGATCGAGCTCGTCGCCGACGTCGACGGACCCGTGCGGGCGTCGTTCGCGGTGATCGACGACGTCGCGGGCTACCGCCGGCCGGAGTGGATCAGTGCCGAACAACCCTCGGTCGGCCGATCCGTCGATCTCACGACGGCGCTCGACCTGGCCGACCCACTCGCCGACGGTGTGGTGCTGGTGGCCTCGGACGGGCCGTGCAGCGTGCTGGTGAACGATGTCGAGGTCGGCAGGCAGGGCGATTTCAACCCGTACCCCGGTCACCGGGAGATTCGGGTCCATCCCTACGACCTCACGTCACACCTGCGCGCGGGCCCGAACTCGGTCACGCTGCGCCTCACCTGCGTCGGTGGGCGCGCGACCGCGGCGTCGCTCGACTCGGAGCCGAGGCATCGACGTGGCGCCGGACTGATCACCGGGTCCCACTGGTCGGCCCGGCTGGACGGTGTCGAGGTTCCCGTTCAGCCGCGACGCGACAGTGACCGGGATCCGAGGACTCGCTGTGCGTGGCGCAGGCCGCACCCGCTCCCCTCGGCGGACTGGCTGGAGCCACGGCGGATCGGCGACGGGGTGGAGCGCCTCATCCCCGACGCGCACGGCGCCGGGCCACGCACCGAGTGGCTGCGGTTCCCGGCTCCACTCGGCACCCTGCGGCTGCGCGTTCCCACGTCGCTGCCGGTCCGCGCGAGCATCGACGGTGTCGATCACCACGTCGAGCGAGGAGTGATCTCCCTGCCCGGTCCGCTCGCCGCGACGACGCCGGTCCTGCTGTGTTTCGACGCCGTCGACGGTCGGGGAGGCGGCGCACTGCTCGATGGGGCGGTGGAAGCGGTGACCGGCGAGGTCGAGGTCCCCGCCGCAACGTTCCCACCGTGGGAGGACCTCGGGCTGAGCGGGCTCGGTGGGCTGGTCCGATACCGCACGACCGTGCACCACAACCCTTCCGGTCCGCCGACGCGCGCCGTGCTGCACCTCGGCGACGTACGCGGCACCGCCGATGTGCTGGTCAACGGCATCCTGGTGGACCAGCTGGCCTGGGGGCCGTGGAGAAGCGAGCTGACCGACGCGCTGCGTCCGGGCGACAACGCACTCGAGATCGTCGTCCGGGGCACGCTGGCCGGATACCTGGAACACGCCTCACCGACCACGGCGATCACCGCGGGGCAGACCCGTACCGGTCTGTTCGGCCCGGTGCGGATCGACCACCACCAAGGGCAGGCATGACCACTGACATCCCCGGCATCCTGCGCCCTCGGGCGCTGCGGTGTGAGCACCGCGCCGCGCCGAGCGGGATCGGTACCCGCCGTCCCCTGCTGTCCTGGAAGCTCACCGGCGGGGCGCGGGGCTCGCGCCAGACGGCCTATCGCGTCGAGGTCCGCTCCGAGGTCGAGGGCACCACGATGTGGGACTCCGGCTGGGTCCGGTCCACGGATCAGGTCGGCATCGCCTACCAGGGTGTGCCGTTGCGCTCCAGCACCGCCTACCGCTGGCGGGTGACCGTGCGGGACTCGCACGGTGCCGGCGAGGGCTCGGCGGAGTCGGGCTTCACCACCGGTGTGCTGGCGGCCGGGGAATGGCGAGCGAGCTGGATCGGTCGAGACGTCACCACGCTGCCACCGCCCGGGGTACCGACCGACCGGGATCGATCGCTGCGCTGTGAACACCTGGCCGCTCCGCTGCAGCTGCGCCGCGTCGTCCAGCCCCCCGAGCCACCGCGCCGCGCGTACGTGCACGCGTCGGCCCGCGGTGTCTACCGGCTGACGGTCAACGGCGAGCGGGTCGGCGAGGACGAGCTGACCCCGGGCTGGACCGACTACCGCCATCGCATCCAGTACCAGACCTACGACGTCACCGACCTGCTGCGCGGCGGCGAGAACGTGCTCGGCGCCGTCGTCGCGGACGGGTGGTGGAGCGGATACGTCGGTTTCGACGCCCGTCATCAGGCCATGCACTACGGCACCGCGCCGCGGTTCCTCGCCCAGCTGGTTCTGCGCGGCGCCGACGGTGAGACGCTGCTGGTCACCGACGGGAACTGGCGCGAGCACCCGGGCGCCATCCAGTACTCGGACCTGCTCATGGGCGAACAGGTCGACGCCAGGGAGGACACCCCGGGGTGGCGGCTCCCCGGGTATGACGACAGCGCGTGGCCGCGCGCGGTCGTGCTGGACACCGACACGTCGACACTGGTGGCCACCGGCGACGAGCCGGTGCGAGCCACCCAGGAGCTTCCTGCCCGCCGGATCACCGAACGCGCCGAGGGCTTCGTCGTCGACTTCGGACAGAACCTCGCCGGCCGGGTGCGGCTGGTCGTCCGGGGCGCGCGAGCGGGCCAGCGGGTGCAGCTGCGCCACGGTGAGCTGCTCGACGACGACGGTGCGCTCTACACGGACAACCTGCGCTCCGCCGAGGCCACCGACATCTACTACGCCCGAGGCAGCCAGGTCGAGACGTTCGAGCCGTTGTTCACCACGCACGGTTTCCGCTGGATCGAGGTGTCCGGCTACCCGGGCGATCTCGATCCGGCCGACGTCACAGCGATCGTGCTGCACAGCGACACGGAGTTCGTCGGCACGTTCGACTGTGACAACGAGCTGGTCAACCGGCTCCAGTCGAACATCCGCTGGAGCCAGCGCGGGAACTTCGTGTCGGTGCCGACCGACTGTCCGCAGCGTGACGAGCGGCTGGGCTGGCTGGCCGACGCGCACATCTTCGCCCCGACGGCCAGTCTCAACGCCGACACCGCCGCCTTCTACCGGCGGTGGATGCTGGACGTCCTGAGTGGATGCACCGCGGAGGGTGCCTTCCCCGACGTAGCACCCAACATGACTCAGTGGCTGCGGCAACGGCAGGGCGCACCCGCCTGGGGCGACGGAGGAGTGCTCATCCCCTGGCTGCTGATGCGCGAGTACGGCGACCGCGACACGCTGTCCGCGTGCTTCGGGGCCATGGGCGCCTGGGTGGACTACGTGCACCGGTTCAACCCGGACCTGGTCTGGCGGCACCGAAGGGGCAACGACTACGGCGACTGGCTGCAGATCGACGCCACCACCCCGCCAGAGCTGGTGGCCACCGCGTACTTCGCCCGCTCGGCCCGCACCGTGTCGCTGGCCGCCGCCGTGCTCGGCCGCACCGAGGAGGCCGCACGCTACGGCGCGCTCGCCGACTCGATCGCCGAGGCGTTCACCGCGGAGTTCGCCGACGCGCGGGGCAGGCTCGTCGGTGACACCCAGACCGGCTACCTCGTCGCGCTGGCGTTCGGGCTCCTCCCGGACGAGCTGGTCGTGCCTGCCGTCGACCGGCTGTGCACCTTGATCGAGGCGCGGGGTCACCGGTTGACCACGGGTTTCCTCGGTGTGGCGCTGCTGGCGCCGACGTTGACCGCGCACGGCCGCGCGGACCTGGCACACGCGCTGCTCGTCCAGACCGAACACCCGTCCTGGGGCTACTCGATAGCGAACGGCGCGACCACCATCTGGGAGCGCTGGGACGGGTGGACCGAGGACAAGGGCGTCCAGGCGGCCGCGATGAACTCCTACAACCACTACTCCCTCGGCTCGATCGGCGAATGGCTCTACCGCGGCGTCGCCGGAATCGACCAGGCCTCCGGTTCACTCGCCTGGCGTGAACTGGTGGTCCACCCCCACCCCGGTCCGGCCGTGCGCCGGGCGCACGCCGAGTACGACAGTGTGCGCGGCCTCGTCCGCAGCTCGTGGCACATCGAGGGTGGTCGCTTCCATCTGCGGGTCACCGTGCCGCCGGGAGCCACCGCGACGGTCCACATCCCGACATCGGACCCCACGGCCGCGTGCGAGGGCGGGCATCCGGCCGCTGAGGCCGAGGGCGTGACCAGCGCGAAGGCCGGCACGGACGAGCTGGTCTGCCAGGTCGCCTCCGGCAGCTACGCGTTCCACGCCCCGTTCGACGGACCCCATTGATCTCACCGGTCACACCTGCACCACTTCGCAGAGCCTCGTGTCGTGTCGCGGATGCTGCAATATCCGCGACACGACATCAAGGTGTGCGAGGTCGTACGGCAGGCCCTCGCGCGTCCCTTCCACCAGCGAAGACTTGGGAATCGGACATCTAGGGTACCTCCTCCCGAGGGTGGAGACGGGCTCCTCCCGCCGGCGCCGAGGCACGGCCCGTGAGCGGATTCCGCGACGCCGCATTCCGAACAGGATCGCGGTATGCGATTGATCAATCCCACGGGCGGTCTGCCGATCTTCCTGGCGGCGGCACTGCGCAGACCCGGTGTCGTCGGCGCGGTCGCGCCCAGCTCACACAGTCTGGGCCAGGTGCTCGCCACGGTCGTCCCCACGCGAGGTGAGCCCACCGTCGTCGAGCTCGGCCCGGGCACCGGAACGGTGAGCCGTGCGATCGAGCAGCGGCTGCCCAGTGAGGGTGTCCACTACGGCATCGAGATCGACGATGCGATGGCGGATCACTTGGAGCGCACCCGTCCCAGGATGAGGGTCCTGCGTGGGGACGTGGCACAGCTGCGCGCCATACTGGGCCGCGATGACGTCTCCCGAGCCGACGCCGTGGTGAGCGGATTGCCCTGGTCACTGTTCAGCGCGGACCGGCAGGCGGAGCTGTTGACCCAGATCCGCCGCTTCCTCGCCCCCGGAGCGGGCTTCAGCACATTCGCCTACCGCCACACCACGCCACTGTTCAGCGCACAGCGGTTCCGCGAGATGCTGCACACCCACTTCGACGAGGTCGTCGAGACGCGTACCGTGTGGCGCAACGTGCCTCCGGCGTTCGTCTACATCTGTCACAAGCCGCTGACGCGGGCGAACGATGCCTGACCCGCTCTGGCTGCTGCGCGACCTGCCGTCGCCCGTCGTGCTGGTGGCGGGTGGGGCGCTCATCGCGGCCGAGGCCGGCCTCCTGATCGGGGTGGTCCTGCCCGGTGCGAGCGCGGTGCTCGCCCTCGGAGTCCTGGCCAACCTCGGGATCGTGGCACCGGCACTCGCGGTCGGCACCGCGGCGGCGGCTGCCGTCTTCGGCACGCAGGTCGCGTACCTGCGGGGCAGGCGAATCGGCCTGACCAGCAGGCCGTACCTGCGTAAGCCCCAGCTGCACGCCACCGCCCTGCTACGACGCACCGGGCCGCTCGCGTTCTCGCTGTGCCAGTGGCTGGTCGGTGCACGGACGATCGCGCCGAGACTCGCGGCCCGCGCGGGCATCAGCTACTCCCGGTTCGCCACGATCAGCGTTCCGACGGCGGCTGCATGGGGCACGAGCCTGGTGGTCGTCGGCTATCTGACCGGCGCCGCGTACAAGGCGATCTGCCAGTGGCTGAACTACGGCGCGCTGCTGATCGTGGCGGCAGTGGTAGTCACCACCTGGTACACGACCCGCCGTCGCCAACGCCCCACCCAGGCCTAGCACCACACCGCGCACGCTTCGCCCACACCGCGCACCGTGCACAGGGCGCGGCGTGGACGGAGGGTGCGTGGTGTCGTCAGAAGACGACCGTGGTGCGACCGTTCACCAGGACGCGGTCCTCGCAGTGCCAGCCCACCGCGCGTGCCAGGACCGTGCGTTCGATGTCCGCGCCGCGTTGGACCAGCTCCGACACGCTCTGCCGGTGCGAGACCCGTGCCACGTCCTGCTCGATGATCGGGCCCTCGTCGAGGTCCTCGGTCGCGTAGTGCGCGGTCGCGCCGATCAGCTTCACGCCACGACGTTTGGCCTGGTCGTACGGCCCGGCCCCGGCGAAGGCCGGCAGGAACGAATGATGGATGTTGATCACCGGAACGCCGACCCGATCGAGGAAGTCGCCGGACAGGATCTGCATGTAGCGGGCCATGACGACCAGGTCGACCCGGCCCGCCAGGAGCTCCAGCTGGCGCGCCTCCGCCTCGGACTTCGTCGCCCGGGTGACCGGGATGTGTTCGTACGGCACCCCGAACGCCTCGACCTCGGCCGCGAGGTCCGGATGGTTCGACACGACCTGCACGACGTCCATCGGCACCTCGCCCCGCCGCCACCGCCACAGCAGGTCGAGCAGACAGTGGTCATAGCGGGACACGAACAGTGCGACCCTGGTCAGCACCGACGCATCCCGCATGCGGAAGGACATGGCGAAACGTTGCGCGACCTCGGTGGCGAACTCCCGTTCCAGCCGGTCCAGCTCGCCGGCCAGCCCGGGCAGGTGGAACAGCAGCCGCAGGAAGAACTGTCCACCGGTCGGATCGGTCGAATCCTGGTCGGACTGCACGATGTTCGCGCCTCTGGCGTGCAGGAAACCGGTGATCGCCGAGACGATGCCGGGACCGTCGGCGCAGGACACCACCAGCCGTCCCAGGTCCGGGGTCTGGTGAGGTCGGGTGACGGGCCGTCGGGCGGTGAGTGTCTGCTCCATGCGCTCAGCTCCAGGGGAACGGTGAGTGACTGACCGGGTGAAGGCGACCGCTGGCGTACCGGTCGAAACGGAACGGCTCCAGCAGGGACTGCCGTTCGTCGAGCAGCTCCTTCGCCACGAGCTCGCCGATGCCGATCATCTTGTAGCCGTGGTTCGAGTCGGCGATGACGTAGGCGTTCTGCCGGAACCGGTCGAACACGGGGAAGCTGTCCGGGGTGAAAGCCCCGATCCCGCCGGATGGCTCCCGGCGGTACTGCATTCCGCAGCCTTCGAACCTGCGGTGGCAGTGTGCCAGCGCGGAGGTCCACATGCGGACGAAGTCCTCGCCGACGACGAACTCCGGGCTCTGCGTGCCGTACGGGTCGACCTCGACGTCCGCCGCCGCCTTTGCCACCCGTATCGGGGACGCGCCGCCCTGCACCCCGCCGAACGAGAAGTCCGGCTTGTAGTAGATGCCCCACATCTGGTCGGTGACCAGGCTGCCGTCGGTGTCGTCGAGCAGCGGCTCGTCCGAGTCGACGTGGACGACCGGCGGCAGGGTCCCACTGTTGAGCGTGAACTCCTTCGGGTCGACCTCGAGGGTGCCTTCCTGCAGCGCCCAGTACTCCCACATCGGAGCCTCGGTGTGGACCGTCCCGTCCGGGCCGGCCACCGTGACACGGTCCGGCAGTCCGAGCATTGACCAGATGTCGCGGACCCACGGGCCGACCGCGACCACCAGCTGCTCGCACCGGATGTCGCCCGAGTCGGTCCGCACCGAGGTGACCGCTCCGCCCTCGACGGTCACGCCGGTGACCCGCACGCCTGACCGGATCCGGACGCCCTCGGCCTCCGCCTTGGCGGCAAGGCCCTTGAGCGACGCCACGTTGTTGGCGTAGCCGCCACGTTTCTCGTGCAGGACCGCCGTGATGCCCTCGGCCTTCCAGTCCGAGAACAGGTCGAGCAGATACCGGTTGCAGTCCTTGTCGCCGGTGACCAGCTCGGACTCGTAGCCGATCGCGCGCTGCTCCTTGTAAATCTGCTCCACATCGGCGCGCATCGCCTCGGGCGCCACCTGCAGGTAGCCGACGGAGTGGTAGGCGAACGCCTCAGGATCGCTCTCCCAGACGTCGACCGAATGCGCCATCAGCTCACGCATCGCGGGCTGGAAATAGTTGTTGCGAATCACGCCGCACGCCACTCCGGACGCTCCGGCACCGATTCCCGACTTGTCGATCACCAGAATGTCGCTGCCCTCGCCCTTTCCGGTCGCGCGCAGCCGTCTGGCGAGCTGCCACGCGGTGGAAAGGCCATGGATACCGGCGCCGACTATCAGATATCGAACTTGGCTGGAATTCATGATCGATCGCCTCTCGAGTGATGTCACAGAGGCGATTCCGTAGTACTGTTCCGCGGGTATCTCCACTGTGGCAATTCCATATCCACTCTCTGAAGGAGCTTACTATGGCGCGCACCGGTCGGCCAGCGACTCGTCAGGTCGAATCCGTTCAGCGCGCAATCGATGTGCTCGATGCGCTGGCCGCGTCCGGCGGCGAACTGGGCACCAACGAGATCGCCCGGCGCACCGGAATCAACGTCAGCAGCATTTCCCGGCTGCTCTCGACACTGACCTCGTCCGGTCTGGTCCAGCATCTGCCGTCGAGTGGCCGCTACCGGCTGGGCGTGCACATCCTGCAGCTGGCGGCCGCCGCGCGTGCCAGCCTGGACATCCGTTCGGTCTCGCGGCCCTACCTCGAGGAGCTGACCGGCACGACCGGCGAGACGAGCACGCTGTCGCTTCCCGGAGAGCACGACCTCATGACGATCGACTTCGCCCAGAGCCCCCGGTCGGTACGCAGCGTCGCCGAGATCGGCCGCAACAGCAGCGCGCACGCGACCGCGGCCGGCAAGGTGTTCCTGGCCTGGGGCGGCCGCCTCCCGGACGGCGACCTGGTCGTCTACACCGACCGCACGATCGTCGACCGGGACTCGCTGGGGGTCGAGATCGGCAGGACGAAGGAGCGTGGCTGGGCCCAGGCGCTGGGAGAGCGCGAGGACGACCTCAACGCGATCGCGGTCCCGGTACTGGATCCACTGGGCAAGCTGCGCGCGGTGCTCGGCGTCCAGGGCCCCGCGGTCCGGTTCAGTCCGCGCGCGATGCGGGCGGCCCTGGAGCCCCTGACGGACAGGGCAACCCTCATCGCATCCACGTTCTGACCAGGTAAGGACCCGTGAGTGGCGAGTGGTCCCATAGGACCACTCGCCACTCACGGGTCCTTACGTCGTGGAATACCGGGTCGCAAGATCCAGTTTGTGCTCGTGGTCGCACCGCACGCGTAGCCGAGGAGCATCGATGGGTCAGCAGCACACCGCACAGGGCTCGGTCGCCCCGGGGTTCGAGAACGTCCGCGACGAGCTGGAAGCCGTCGCCTCGTTGGAGGGCGGCGACTACGCCGCGCAGCTGGTCGCCTATCACCACGGCCGTGAGGTGGTCGACCTCTGGATCGGCCCTGAGATCACCGGCGACTCGCTGACCGGAGTGTTCTCCTCCACCAAGGGCGCCGCGCACCTGACGCTGGCGCTCCTGGTCCAGGACGGTGCCGTGGACCTGGACCGGACGGTGAGCCACTACTGGCCGGAGTTCGGCGCACACGGCAAGCAGGACGTCACGGTCCGGGAGCTGCTCGCCCACCGGGCCGGTGTGGTGGGCGCCGACACCGGATTCACCCCCGAGGAGCTCGCCGACGACGCGGTGATCGCCGAGCGCATCGGGGGGCAACGTCCGTACTGGCGGCCCGGTACCGCGTTCGGCTATCACGCGCTGGTGATCGGCGCGCTGACCGGCGAGGTCGCCCGCCGGGTCACCGGCACGACGATGCGGGAGCTGTTCGAGACCCGCGTGCGCGCACCGTTCCAGCTCGACTTCTTCATGGGGTTGCCGGAAGAGCACGAGCACCGATTCCTCACCACCCTCCCGATGCGGCCGACACCGGCACAGCAGGCGGAGCTGGACGCGGCCGCCACCGGGCCGGACAGCCTGACGGGCATCGGGTTCAACCGCAACCACCCGAAGGCGGCGGAGCTGCAGGAGCTGCCGAACATCCCGGTGATCCGCGCGAAGGGGCCGGCCTCGGTCGGTGGCGTCGCCTCGGCACGAGGGCTCGCCAGGATGTACGCGGCGGCGATCTCCGGTCTGGACGGCGCACCGCCACTGCTGACCCCGGACACCGCGGCTGCGGTCGGACAGATCCACTCGGCAGGCCACGACCTCGTGACGCGCTCGCACAAGGTGTTCGCGCTCGGGTTCACCGCCTCCGCCGAGGACTATCCGGTCCTCGGCCAGGGCGCGTTCGGTCACTCGGGCGCGGCCGGCTCCGAAGCCTTCGCCGACCCGCGCAGCGGGCTGGCCTACGGGTACAACCGCCGCCGGTTCGCCTTCCCGGGCGGCGCCGCCCCGGAGAACGGGCGCCTGGTCCGCGCCGTCCACGAGGCCGCGACCTCGTGAGTGGTACGGGCGCCTGGAGGCGCCCGTACCACTCACGAGCCGTCACTCGGTGCGGAGGAAGGTGGCGAGCGAGTCGTCGGGTTCGTTCCACCACGGGGTGTGGTGCAGCGGCGCCGACGAGCCGGTGCACGGCGAGGTGAAGGAGCGGTCCCGGTAGCCGGTGATGCTCTCCTCCTTGTGGTGCTCCCAGGTCTTGAAGTGGTCGCGGGTCAGGTCGAGGTCGAACGCCGGGTAGTCGACCTCCTTCAACAGGTCGGCGACGTAGTCGGCCTGGTAGTCGATCTCCTCCATCGGACCGTTGCACGCCTCCAGCCGGGCCTGCCAGCCGTCGATGTCGCCGCGCATCTCCTCCCGGGACGGCACCGACACCCGCCCGAGGATGAAGTCCCTCGCGTACCAGGCCTGCGCGTCGAACATGTTGAACGTGTAGTACTGGTCCTGCATCGCCAGGTACATGAGCTTCGGGTTCGGCACCCAGAAGACACCCTTGTACAGGTTCGGCGTGCACAGGACGTTCGCCGTCCGCAGTCGAAGATCGTCGGCGATGAACGGGAAGTTGTGCCTGTACCCCGTGCACAGGATGATCGAGTCGACCTCACGCGTGCTGCCGTCGGTGAAGTGCGCGACCCGGCCCTCCATACGCACGAGGCCGGGTACCTCGCTGATCCCGTCGGGCCAGCCGAAGCCCATCGGCGTCGACCGATAACTGATCGTCACCGATTTGGCCCCGTATTTCGCCGACTGCAGCGCGATGTCCTCCGCGGAATAGCTGCTGCCCATCACCAGAAGGTCCTTGCCGGCGAACTCGCTGGCGTCCCGGAAATCGTGCGAATGCAGGACCCGGCCGGGGAACGTGTCGAACCCGGGATAGTCCGGGACGTTCGGGATGGAGAAGTGCCCGGTGGCCACGATGACGTAGTCGAATTCCTCGGTGTGCAGTTCCGCGCCGTCCCTGCTGTCCAGGGTCACGGTGAACGAGTCGGTCGATTCGTCGAACGACACCCACCGCACCGCGGTGTTGAACCGGATGTGCCGGCGCATGTCGGAACGTTTCGCGCGCCCGGTGATGTAGTCGTAGAGCACCGCCCGGGGAGGGAATGACGGAATGGGTTTCCCGAAGTGCTCGTCGAACGGGTAGTCGGCGAACTCGAGGCATTCCTTCGGCCCGTTGGACCACAGGTACCGGTACATGCTGCCGTGCACCGGGTCGCCCTGCTCGTCGAGGCCGGTGCGCCAGGTGTAGTTCCACAGCCCGCCCCAGTCGCTCTGCTTCTCGAAGCAGACCACCTCGGGGATGTCGGTACCGCTCGCTCGGGCGGCGGCGAAGGCCTGCAGCTGGGCCAACCCGCTGGGACCGGCGCCGATGATGGCAACGCGTGACATGGTGATCCTCCGGTAGTAGGGCTGCTCGCACTAGGAACGGGGCTTCGTCTTGTCCGGGTCGTAGAACGGGAACCGCACGACCCGCGCGGGGATTCGTTTCTGGTGGCCGTCCAACTTGCCGACCTCCACCTCGGTACCGAGTTCGGCGTACTGCACGGCGATGCGACACAGCGCGATGTTCGTGCGCAGCACCGGTGACCGGGTCGCGCTCGTGACGACGCCGATCTGGGACCGTCCGACGTGGACGCAGTCACCGTGCGCGGCGGGCTCGTTGCCGGCCAGCTCCAGACCGACCAGCGTCCGCTGAGGGCTGGCCTTGCGGGACAGCAGCGCCTCGCGCCCGACGAAGTCGTCCTCCTTCGTCTTCAACGGGACGGTGAACCCGATGCCCGCCTCGAACGGGTCGGTCTGGTCGTCGAAGTCGTATCCGGCGAACACCAGGCCGGCCTCGATCCGCAGCATGTCCAGCGCGTCCAGACCCAGCGGGCGCAGGCTGTGCGGCTCGCCCGCCTCGGTGACCGCGTCCCACAGCGCGGGCGCGTCCGAGGGGTGCACCCAGATTTCGTAGCCGAGCTCGCCGGAGTACCCGGTGCGGGACACCAGCAGCGGTATGCCGTTGTGGTCACCCAGCCGCCCGATGGCGAACCGGAACCAGGTCAGGTCCGCGAACGGGGGCTGGGTCGGCGGAGTCCAGATGATCGTCGACAGCAGCTCCCGGCTGGCCGGGCCCTGCACCGCGATGTTGTGCAGCTGGTCCGTCGAGTGCTTGATCCAGACCCGGTCCAGCCCCAGGCGCTGAGCCTGTTCACGCAGCCACACCCCGTCGTACTCGTCGCCCCCGACGAACCGGAAGTTGGTGTCGCCGAGTCGGAAGACCGTGCAGTCGTCGATCATGCCGCCGGTCTCGTTGCACATCGCCGAGTAGACGACCTGGCCGTGCGACAGCTTGCGGATGTTGCGGGTGAGCGTCGCCTGCAGCAGTGCCTCGGCGTCCGGGCCGAGGACCTCGAACTTGCGCAGTGGCGACAGGTCCATGACCGCGGCGCGCTCGCGGCACGCCCAGTACTCCTCGTGCGGCCCGTGGTTGTCGAAGCTGCTCGGCAGCCAGAAGCCCCGGTACTCGGTGAGTTGCCTGGTCAACGCCGTGATGCGAGGCGCGAAGCCGGTGTCCCTGGTGAGCTCCACATCCGAGTCCGGTGTCACCCGATGCGCGATGGCCATGGAGAACGTCCTCCTCGCGGTGTCGTCAGCGGCGTAGACCCGCACGTGGATGTCGGTGGGCACCCAGGCGTTCGCGGGGTCGATGTCGTCGGGGCAGGCCGAGGAGGCGCACACCAGGTCGGTGGCGGCACGCATCAGGACGTAGTCGCCGGGCCGGGACCACGGCTCGTCGAAGACCAGCAGGTTGTTCGCATCGAATGCGGTGTTGTAGAAGAGGTTGAGCGCCGGCCAACCCGCCCGGGCCGCGATCCCGTACCCGGAGAGCTGGTTGTTGAAGTTCTCCGTGCAGTTGACGTGCCCGGGGTAGCCCATGTCCTCGTAATACTTGGCGGTGCACGCCAGTCCGAACGTGTCGTGCCGCCCCACGGTGTCCCGGACGATCTCCACCAGCGGCTGGGCGTCGGCGTCGTAGAACTTCCCGTGCAGCCCGGGCTGGGGATAGGCGTTGCCCATGATGTAGCGGGTCGTCGTCGAGTCGAGTCCGCGTTCGACACCGTCGTCGAGACGGTGTGCGCCGAACGCGAGGAAGTCCGAGCACTGGCGGCCCTCGACGTCGATCACCTGGATGTACTGGCCCGCCTTCACCGGGTAGCTGGTCGCGGTGGCCGCGTCGATCCGCAGGTCCAGCAACGGCTCGGCGAGCGGCGGCGGCAGTACGGGTTCGATGGCCGGTCGCGGTGTCGCCCTACGCAGCTCCAGGAGCAGCTCGGTCGGGGGGTTGGCGGCTTCGTCGTCGACGCTCATGCGCCGCGACGGCGCCGCCACCAGGGCTACCGCATCACCGTGGGACGTGATCGTCTCGGTCGACCCCGCCGGTGACCACTCCCCGAACAACGAGGCCGCATGTGCCTCGGAGGGGTCGACGCCGTGCGCGGCGAGCATCGCCAGCAGCGCCCGGGTCGCCGGGTCCGAGTCGGCGCGCAGCGAGCGCAGCACCGTCGCCGGGCCGTCCTGTCGCACCTCGTGACCGGCACCGAGCAGGGTCAGCTCCGCGCGCTGCCGGCCCTGCCGGTCGATCACGGTCAACCGATCGCCGCCGGACAGCGGCACCGCGGTCACCCCACCCGGCCGCACCCAGTAGCGCTCCAGACCCGGCTCCCGGTCCAGCAGACCGGGAACGAGCAGCCGTGGCTCTCCGGCGAGCATGGTCATGACGACATCCCCTCCTGCGCCTGTGCCTCTGCCAGCAGTTTCTCCGCGAGCGCGCGCTTGGCGGCCGCGTCCATCTTGCGGGTCTCGTTGGTCACCACCCGTTCGTTCACCGTCTGGTTCCAGTAGTCGACCGAGTCCATCCCGAGCAGGACCGACCTACCGACGAACTGCCGCAGCACCTCGTTCGACGGGCCCATGACCCACCCGGCCTTGCCGTCCCGCAGGTACCGCTCCAACCCGAGGTCACGCCGGTAGCCGGTCCCGCCGCAGGCGTGCAGCATCCGGTCGACGACGCCGGTGACGTTCTTCGCGGCGGTGAACTTCAGCTGCCAGCACCAGTGCAGGTACTCGGCCCGCGCGGTGTCACCGGGGCTGAGCACGCGCCGGTTCCCCTCCGTCGCGCCGTCCAACGCGCCGGCCAGCGAATACGCGGCGAGCCGAGCCGCGTTGGTGTCGATGACCGCCTCGCCGACGTAGTCCTGGATGGTCGGGTAGTCGCAGACCCGGAGCCCGGTGTCCTCGTGCACCTTCCGCGTCGTGTGCCGCTTGGCGATGTCGATCGCGCCCATCGCGATGCCGTTCCAGACCGAGGACGAACCGAGCAGGAACCACGGGTCGACGACCTCGTCGTTGGACTCGGCGCCGTCGCCGACCGGCCCGACCAGCTGGTCGGCGGGCACCAGGGTCTGGATGATCTCGACACCGCCGGACTGGTTCCCACGCATACCGAGCGCGTCCCACAGCGAGGGCTGCGCACGCACGACGTCGGAGTCGACCACGAACACCGACAGGTCGTGGTAGCCGGTGAAGTCGGGGCTGGTCGTCTGGATCACGTAGAAGTCGGCGAACCCGCCGGACGTCGTCCAGGACGACTGCTTCCGCACCCGGTAGTCACCGTTGACCCGCTCCGCGCCCGAGGAGATCGGGTACCAGAAATGGCCGCCGGTCCTCGGGTCGGAGTAGGACAGAGTCCCGATGGTCCCGGAGTTCAGCGGCCGGATGTAGCGCTCGACCAGCTCTGGCGTCGGCCGCAGCATGATCGCCTGCACCGCCGTGATGTGCATCGTGTAGCACATCGCGGTCGACGCACAGCCGTAGCGCGCGATGGTCTCGCAGGCCAGGGCGAACGCGGTGTGGTCGCCGCCCATGCCGCCGTACTCCTCGGGCACGGTCAGCGCCAGGAACCCGTGCTCGCCGAGCAGCTCCAGGTTGCGCCGGGGAAACTTCAGCTCGTCGTCGGACCGCTCGGCGTTGGCCCGCATCTCCTGTTCGCACAGCTCGATGAGGGTGTCGCGCCACCGTCGGTGTCGGTCGGTGAGCAGCCAGTCCGGGTTCCACTCGGCGCCGACGCCCCAGAACGGGCCGTCGCCCCACCGTGTGGCCCCCACAGTCTCACTCACCGGCACTGCCTCGGCCGTGCTCACAGTTTCTTGACGAATGTTCGCGCGTGATAGAGGGCCAGCAATGGCAGACCGACGAAGAGAATGACCATCAACCACGGTCCGAATCCGTATGCGAAGAACGTACTCACGTATTCACCCCCAGTAGTCCGGACTGGCGCATGCGCTCCCGACCGAAATCGTTGAGCTGGAACTTGAACAGCACTCTCTCCTCACCGCCGGACAGCTGCGGGTCGACGGTCGTCTCGATCTCGTCGAGCAGCCCGCCGGAGTAGAGGTCGGTCAGGGTGAGCCGCACGGTGCCCAGCCAGTAGCCGCCGGACAGCCCGTACTCGGCGTGCACCGCGTCGAAGATCTGGTGGTCCCACAGCGCGCCACGCTCGGCGAGCAGGTGGAGTACGTAGCCCTTCATGTGCAACCGGGACATCACGCCTCCCCCTTCGAGGCGTGCGTCCTCGCGGCCGGCACGGCACGGATGACCTCGAGCACGTCGCGCTTCTCGGTGAACAACATGAAGCTGCCGATCACCGCGATCACCGCGCCGATCACGAACTGGATGCCCGGCGGCTTGAGGTTGAACACGTACAGCCAGACCAGCGCCAGTGGGCCGTAGAGCGCCGCGATCGCCTGGCCCCGGCCCACCCCGATCAGCGGGAACGACTTGTACCAGGACACGTAGCAGAAGCCGAACGTCAGACCGAGCAGCACGAGCAGCAGCAGGTTGTTCGGGTTCGCCAGCGCGGCCCCGACGGTGTGCCACAGCTCGTTGCCCGCGAGCGCGGAGGTCACCGGTACCGCGACCACGATCCACAGCAGGACCTCCGCGGTGAACCGCAGGGTGATCCCGATATCCGGATCGCTGACGTCGAGCGCCCTACCGGCGATCGCGCCCTCGATGCCCCAGCCGAAGATCGCCAGCGCACCCCCGACGTACCCGAGTACGCCACCGGTGCCGGCGCCGGTGAGCTCGCCGATGATGCCCGGAGCGAAGATCACCACACCGCCGATGACGATGACCGCGATGCCCATGGCGGCTCGTTTGGTGATGTTCTCCTGGTACCAGACGCGCGCGGCGACCGCACCGACGATCGGGTAGAGCAGCGCGGCGACCGCGGAGAACTGCGGGCCGACGTACGCGATGGCCAGGATCGACCCGAAGATCGCCAGCATGCCGGCCAATCCCGCTGGCGCGTACCAGCGGGAGATGCGGACCTGACGCATCGTCCGGACGTAGTCCCCGGTCTTGCCGAGCACGCCGATCCAGATGAACAGGGCGATGAGCACCGCGATCGCGTTCAGCGTGGTGATCACCATCGCCGCGAGGAGGTAGTTCTTCTCCATCGAGACGAACGGTTCCTCGGCATAGATCACGGTGCCCGGCACGTACCAGGCGCCCCACAGCACGGCGCACCACAGTGCCCAGATGAAGCCCCACCGCACCTGCCGGTTGCGGTAGTCGAGCCTGAGTTGATCGATCTTCGCGGAGTCCAGCACGGCTGCTCCTGGAGGTTGGTGTGATCTAAATCATGCCGCCAAGAAGATCCGCTTGTAAACCCCCCGTGGAGAGGGAATATCCAAATGTTGCACGCTTTTAACCGATCCGAGGGCGCTATCCGAGTGCCCTCACGGCGTTTATCGCCGTGAGGGCAATTCGAAACGCGGTATCAATTCCCGGTGATCGGGAACCCGCCGACTCCGATCCCGAATTCGGCGCCGGCATCACGCAGCGCGTCCCGGAGATAGGCACCGGAAGATCGCTCGCAGTGCAGCAGATAGCTCGGCGTCCCGTCCTGGTCGTCGCGCACCAGGTCGGTCACCAGCTTCGCCACCGAGGACCGTAACGCCGCGCCGTCCGGGGTCATGTCGTCGGACAGGTCGATCGCGCACACCTTGGCCAGCAACCGGGACGCGTCGGCCCCGGTCAGCCGCAGCAGCGCCCGGCCGTGCGTCAGGTCGACGATCGACACCAGCTCCTCACGCCCCGCGACGACGTCGGTGATCTGCTCCGCGAGCGCACTCTGCGTCCCCACGCCGCCGAGTACCAGCCACTCCCCCGGGCCCGACCCGATCACCAGGTCGCCGAGCCCCCCGCGTGCGCACCTGCCGAACCGCACATCGAGCGCCTTGGCCGCCGCACCGTCCGGTGTGGCCTTGACCGAGATCTTCGTCAACGGGCTCAGGTCGGTCAGCATCAACCGCGCGGTGTTCCCTCCGGCGTCGACCAGCCAGCCGGAACGCACCTCCGCCTCTCCGCCCGGCTCGATCGGGCTGTGCGCGACCGGATCGTCCACGAGTCTCGGCGGGCCGACCGGCCCCTCCGACGCGATGTTCTGCCGTTCGCCATCCGGGTCCACCGCGGCGAGATGGTCGGCGACCGCCGCGCGGACCGACCGTCCGTCCGGGAGCCGCACCGTCACCTCGGTACCGGGTTCGGCGAGGGCGGCGTCCAGCTGCGCGAGACACACCCCGCGACGCAGTGTCGGCGACATCCGGCTGGAGGTGATCCTGCCGACGATCCGAGGCCGGGCCTGCCCCTCCACCTCGACGATGATCTGACTCGCCTCCGGCGGGACGAGCGACGGGTCCAGCGGGTTCAGCCCGACGAGCCGTGGCCCACCGCCCTGAGCCCGGTCCCAGACCAGCTCCGGCTTACCGACGAAGTCGGGCTTGTCCAGCTTCACTGCCCAGTCCAGTCCGGCCCCGGATGCCTTGGTCAGCCCGTCGGTGTCCTGGCCGACGATCAGGTGGCCCTTCTCCAGGCGCAGGATCCGTTGGGCCTCGACGCCGAACGGCCGGACCCCGAAGTCGGCACCGTGCTCCAGCAACGCGTCCCACACGTGCAGCCCGTACCCGGCAGGCACGTGCAGCTCGTAGGACAGCTCACCGGTGAACCCGATCCGCCACAGCACGCAGTCCGGCACTCCCGCGATCCGCCCGGTACGCACCTGCATGTAGCCGAACGACTCGAGATCGAGGTCGACACCCTCGACGAGCCGGCCCAGCAGCTCACGCGAGCGGGGCCCGGCGACGTTGATGCTCGCGTAAGCGGTGGTCACCGGAGTGACGTGCACCCGCCATTCGGGATGCTCGGTCTGTAGCCAGTTCTCCACCCATTCCCAGATCGCGCCGGCGCCCGACGACGTCGTCGACATCAGGTAGTGGTCCTCACCGAGCCGCCCGGTGACGCCGTCGTCCAGCACGACGCCGTCCTCGGCGCACATGACGCCGTAACGCACCCGGCCGACGCCGAGCTTCGACCATTTGTTGATGTACAGCTGGTTCAGCAGCGCCGGCACATCGGGCCCGCGCAGGTCGAGCTTGCCGATCGGAGTCACGTCGATGATGCCGACCTTCTCCCGAACCGCGCGCACCTCCTCGACGGGGTCACCGTAGTGATCGGGTCGGATCCACTGGCCGGCGATCAGCGGCGCGGCCCCGAGCCGGTCGTGCGCCGGCTGCATCGGTGAGTAGCGGACGGGTTCGAAGATGCGCCCGGCGAGCGCGCCGAGCGTGACCGGGACATGCATCGGACGCCACGTCGTCGTGCCGGTCTCCGCGATCGTCGAGCCGGTCGCCTCGGCCAGGATTGCCACCGTGTTGACCGTCTCCAGCTTGCCCTGCGCCGGGCCCATCGTCGCGGTCGTGTACCGCTTGAGCAGCTCGACCGAGTCGTATCCCTCGCGTGCGGCGGCCATGATGTCCTTGGACGACACATCCTCGGAGAAGTCGACGATGCCGTGCGTCCGCCCCCGGAACAGCTCGGGGTGATCCGCCACCGGGAGAGCGGTGATTCGTTGCGCGGCCGCCGCGTCGGGCAGACGACCCGTCGAGTCGGCCCTGGTCGGCAGCATCGTCAGGCGCCGCCCGCGACGGTTCAGCGCCTGACCGGCGGCCGCCGCGCCCACGCTGCGCCCGTGTGCGACCAGTGCGGCCCGGTCCCCGTCTCCCGCGAGTCCTCCGGTGACCAGCACATCCGAGCTGTGCGCGCCACCGGGCACGAACCGGGCGGCCTTCGGTGAGTACACCGGTCGGTCACCGGACTGGTTCAGCAGTGCGGTCGGCGCGGTCCAGCCGGTCGCGGTGACGAGCAGGTCCGCGGCGATCTTGCGGCCGTCGGCCAGCTCGACGGCACGCACCCCGCTACGCCCGTGCACCCTGACGACGTCCTGACCGCGCCGGGCGTCGACGACCTCGGCCACGTCCACGCCGATACGGCGCAGATCGTGCGCCGCCGCGTCGCCCTCGGCGTTCGCGGTGAAGACCACCGCCCGTTCTCCCGGTCGCACTCCGTACAGGTTGACCAACCGCCGCACGGCGGTGGACAGCATCACCCCGGGAACGTCGTTACCGGCGAACACGTAGGGCCGCTCGATCAGGCCGGGCGCCACGACGAGCGCGCCCACCCGCGCCTTGACCAACCGCTCCGGGATGCCGGGCAGCCCACGCTGGACGACCGCGACCCAGTTGCCGTCGTACCGGGCCAACACCGCGGCGTCGCTCATCACCTCGAGGCGGCCCGCGCGCACCTGCTCGTCGACCTCGTCACGCAGCTCCCCGAGCGCGGTCAGGTCGGCGGGCCCACCCCAGCGAAGGTGCCCGCCGAGCTGATGACTCTCGTCGACGAGCAGTACCTGGGCACCGGCACGCGCCGCCGCCACCGCGGCGGCCATCCCTGCCGGACCACCCCCGGCGACCAGGACATCAGGATGCACATACCGCTTGTCGTAGTAGTCGTGCGGCGTGTCCGGCGAGATTCGGCCCGCGTGGGTGAAGCGCTGCAGCACCTTCTCGTAGGTCGGCCACAGTCGTTCCGGCTTGATGAACGTCTTGTAGTAGAAGCCCGCCGTCAGGAACCGCCCGGCGAGCTGGTTGACCGCCTTCGCATCGAACCGCAGTGACGGCCACGTGTTCTGAGAGCTGACGCGCATCCCCTCGGCGAGCAGCCGATGGGCCGCGCGGACGTTGGGCTCGTCGTCGACCTGCAGGATCGTGCCGGGGTCGTGGTAGTCGGCGGTGAGCAGCCCCCGGGGGCGGTGGTACTTGAAGCTACGGGAGAACACCCGGACCCCGCCGGCGGCGAGCGCGGAGACGATCGTGTCACCGCCGAACCCGGTGTAGGGCCGGCCGTTCCAGGTGAAGCCGATGCTCTGCCGGCGGTCCAGTACCTCTCCCGGCTGGACCGCCAGCCGGTGTCCGGCGGTCAGCGGCGGCGGGGTGCGGACGGACTGGTCGGTCATCGCATGGCTCCCGGTGCGCGGGTCTCGTTGCTGACGGTGTGACGGCTCACCCGGAAGTACCGGCGGCATCCGGACCCGTGGAACCAGGTCTCCTCGGTCCAACCGGCGGGGTTCGCACGCAGGTACAGGTAGGCCCGCCACTCCTCGGGAGCGGGTTGCTCCGCGTCGGGCCTCGGCACCACCTCACCGACGTGCCGGAACTCCGAGACGTTGCGCGGCCCGCACCACGGGCACGGCAGCTCGATCATGAGGTCTCCTTCTCGAACGGCACGAGTGCCCTAATGGCCGACGGCGGCCGCGCCCTTTTCCCCGACGAGCGCACCGCGCTCGAACCGGTCCAGCCCGAACGCCCGGATCAGCTCCGCCGGGCGCCCCTCGGCGATGGTCTCGGCCATCGTCTCGCCGGACACCGGACCGGCCTTGAACCCGTAGGTGCCCCATCCCACGTCGAGCAGGAAACCCTCGACCGGGGTGTGTCCCATGATCGGCGAGTAGTCCGGCGTCATGTCGCACAAACCGGCCCACTGTCGCAGCAGGCGCATCTTCGACAGCGCCGGCATCAGTTCGAGCACGTGCCCGGCCAGGCCTTCGACGAAGTCGAGCGAGCCACGCATGGAGTACGAGGTGAACGGGTCGACGCTGGCGCCGAACACCAGCTCGCCCCGGTCGGTCTGGCTCACGTAGACGTGCAGCGTGCCGGACACCACGACGGCGTCCAGGAAGGGCTTGACCGGTTCGGTGACCGCCGCCTGGAGCGGCGATGTGCGGACCGGCGTGCGCACGCCTGCCATGTCGGAGATCAGCGTCGACCAGCCCGCCGTGCAGTTCACGACGGTGCCGGTGCTGATGGTCCCCCGGCTGGTGCGTACCCCGGTGACCCGGCCGCCGCTGACGTCGATTCCGGTGACCTCGGTCTTCTGGTGCAGCTGGACACCGAGGCTGTCGGCTCCGCGCGCGTAGCCCCACACGACGGCGTCGTGCCGGATGATCCCGCCCGGCGGGTGGTAGAGCGCGCCGAGGATCGGGTACCGGGTGGTCGCGGACGTGTCCAGGTACGGCACGAGGCCCTTGACCTCGTCCGGCCCGATGACGCTGGAGTCGACGCCCTGCAGCTTGTTGACCTCGGCACGCCAGGCCATGGTGCGCAGCGAGCTGTCGTTGTGTGCCAGCGTGAGGTGGCCCCGCCGGGAGAACATCACGTTGTAGTTCAGCTCGGCCGCGAGGTGCTGGTAGAGCTCGAGTGACCGGTCGTAGAAGCGGACACCCTCGGGCGTCAGGTAGTTGGACCGCAGGATCGCGGTGTTGCGTCCGGACCCGCCACCGCCGAGGTAGCCCTTGTCCAGCACCGCGACGTTGCGGATGCCGTGGTTGGCCGCCAGGTAGTACGCGGTGGCCAAGCCGTGGATGCCCCCGCCGATGATCACGACGTCGTAGCTGGAGCGCAGGTCGTGGCTGCGCCAGGCGCGCGGCCAGTCGGAGCCGCGCAGCCCCTTCCGGAGCAGTCCGAGCGCCGAGTACTTTCCCGAGCGTCGTGGTGGGCGTGTGGCCGCTGACATGGAGCGCCTCCCGAGCGAGCGCCTCGTCTGCGCGGCCGCGCGCCGCGTGGTGGCTCTCGACGAGTCAGGAGGCTACGAGATTCAGTGAACGCTGTCTACTGTCAGGAAACACTGCCCAGCATCGTCACCCGTGCGAGGCAACCGACTTGACGGCGAGGAACTGGATCGGGAGCGCGATCAGCTCACCGGGACCGTGCGCGACCTCTCCGACGAACTGCAGCGCATCACCGGATTCCAGCAGGTAGCGCCGGCTCCCGCAGCAGTACTCCATCTTCCCGGAGATCATGAAGATGAGCTCGGTCCCTGCGTGCTGGTACAGCGGGAACGGTTCGGAGCTGCGCTCGGTCAGGGTCACCAACATCGGTTCGAGACTGTCGTTCGGGGCCCGCATCGTGCCCAGCGTCTGGTACCGATGCCCCTGCTCGGAGTGCCGGTGCTCGATCTCGATCCCGCCGCCCGCCTTCACGTGGATCACGTCCTGCTCTTCGGACAGTCCTCGGAAGAACGCCGTGACCGGCACGGACAGCGCCTCCGACAACCGGGCAAGGGTCGCCAGGCTCGGCGAGGTCTGAGCGTTCTCGATCTTCGAGAGCATTGCCTTGGAGAGCCCGCAGGCCTCCGCGAGACGCCCGACCGTCCAGCCGAGACGTAACCGGAACTCGCGGACGCGCTCCGCGATGACACCTCCGAGTGCTTCCTCCAGGCCGCCGGTCCGGCCTACCGGCCGCGGATCGACCGGCTCGGCGTCGACGGGCTGGGGCACGGATTCAAGGCTCACGGCTCATCACATCCAGAGGTTAAATCCCCGAGAGACTGTTGTCTCCTGTGGCGATACAGAGTTTACTGCTCGTGGATGGTGTGATCCCGACCACCGGCAGCATGTAGCCAGGAGGCCCACCACATGAGCACCGATCTCGAACAGTTCGTAGCCCAGGACGGGCGTGATGACGGTATCGAGCGAGTACGCAGGCTGATCGATGAGTCGGGCGTCTCGTACATCTACTACCAATTCGTCTCCGTCACCGGCCGGATCATGGGAAAGGGTGCGCCGGCGGCGCACTGGGAACGTTTCGCCCGAAAGGGCTTTCAGCTCGTCTATGGCTCGACGGCGAACCTCTTCATCGACCGGCACGGTGACTACATCGGCTACGGGCCGGAATCCCGTGAGCTGGTCGGTCTCCCCGATGTCGACACGTTCTGTGTGTTGCCCTGGGATCCGAAGACCGCTCGCGTGTTCTGCACGTTGTTCCGAGGAAACGAGGAGGAGAACGAGCCCGGGGCATTTCTCAGCTCGGACTGCCGGGGCAACCTCCGCAGAATCCACGCCGAGTTCGAAGCCGACACCGGGCTCCACCTGAGGGTGGGTACCGAGCCGGAGATGATGTGGCTCAAGCTCAACCCGGACGGAACGCCCTCGGTCGAGGGCAAGACCAAGGCGTACTGCTATCACATCGACCAGTTCGCCGAGCTGCAGCCGCTCATCCACCGGGTCATCGAGTACAGCACCGCGATGGGCCTGGACATGATCCAGGGTGACCACGAGGACGCCCCGGGCCAGCTGGAGCTGAACTGGCAGTTCGACCGCGCTGAGGACACCGCCGACCGGCTCACCACCTACCGGCAGATCTGCAAGCAGGTCGGCAGGGAGATGGGCGCGTTCCCGTGCTTCATGCCCAAGCCGTTCATGGGCGTCTCGGCGAACGGGTGTCACCACAACATCTCGCTCTGGAACGGTGACGAGAACGCCTTCCTGCCCGAAGGTGACAACCCGCGCATGCCCAGCAAGCTCGGGCTGTCCGCGATCGGCGGCGTCCTGGAGCACCTCGACGCTCTCACCTGCATCACCTCACCGACGGTCAACTCGTACCGCCGCATGTGGGATACCGGTTTCTGGGCACCGCTGTACGCCGACTGGGGCTACCAGAACCGGACCACGGCGCTGCGGGTCAGCTCGCCGGACCGGTTCGAGTACCGCTCGGTCGACTCGTCGGTGAACCCCTACCTGTCGATGGCCGGGTTGCTCAAGGCGATGGGCGACGGAATCAAGCGCGAGCTCGACCCCGGCCCGCCCGAGGAACGCAACATCTACCAGGCGATGGCCGACGGCAAGGAAGTCCGCAAGATTCCCATGACGCTCGGCGACGCACTCGCCGCACTCGAACGCGACGAGGTCATCAAATCGGCGATGCCGAACGAGATGTACACCGTCTTCAGCCATTACAAGCGGGACGAATGGGAGCGCTTCTGCGCCACCGTCACCGATTGGGATGTCAAGGAATACCTCGACATCCTGCCCTAGTTCTGCCTCGACTCCGACGGAGAGGAACGCCGACACATGTGCGGAATCGCCGGCATCATCTACAAGGGACGAGACGGCGCGGTCGGACACGACATGGCCCGGATGCTCCAGTCGATGCGCCACCGGGGCGCCGACTCCACGGGTTACGCGCTGTACGGAAAACCGACCGATCTCCTGGTCATGCGCTTCACCTTGGCCGACCCGACCGATTCGCAGGGATTCGACTCGACCGAACGGCTCGAACGCAGCCGCCGCGAGGTCGAATCCCGGCTCGCCAAACTCGGGGCCTCGATCGACCGCGCCGACAATTCGAACGAGTACGCCTACCGCGTCACCTTCCGCTACACCGGCGAGCTGAAGCCGCTCGCCGACTACGTGGAGGACGTCCCGGGCGCCGAGGTGCTGTCGCTCGGGCATTCGCTGGAGATCGTCAAGGACCTCGGTGACGCGCAGACCGTCGCGGGCAACTACAAGCTCGACGAGTTCAACGGCACGCACGCGATCGGGCACGTCCGGATGGCGACCGAGTCCGACGTCGACATCGCGGGCGCCCACCCGTACTGGGCGTATCCGTTCTCCGACGTCGCCGTGGTGCACAACGGTCAGCTGACCAACTACCACCAGTGGCGGCGGCGCCTGGAACGCCACGGTCACCGGTTCCAGTCCGAGTGCGACTCGGAGATCATCGCCGTCTACATCGCACAGCGCATGGCCGACGGCATGTCCCTCGAAACCGCGATGAAGCAGAGCCTCGACGACCTCGACGGCGTCTTCACCTACCTCGTGGTGACCGAGAACCAGCTCGGCGTCGCCAAGGACGAGATGGCCGCGAAGCCGCTGGTGCTCTACGAGTCCGACGACATGGTCGCGCTCGCGTCCGAGGAGATCGCGATCCGCGCGGTGGTGAACAAGGAGATCGACACCTACGACCCCTACGAGCGCGAAGTGTTGGTGTGGAGCAGATGACCGCCAAAGTCGACCACCGCGGCCTGGCCGAGCCGGACGCGGAAGCACCCAAGATCGCCACCGTCGACGGGACCACGGCCGAGTTCGACGCGGCGGAGCTGTCCCCCCGGCAGATCAACCTGGAGCTGCGCAGGCTGCTCTACACCGAGGGCCTCACCGAGGTCACGGTCAGAAACCCGGGCGCCCGGCACTCGATCGCGGTCGGCCTGCTGACCCGCTGCCGGATCACCATCGACGGCAGCCTCGGTTACTTCGGGGTCGGGCTCATCGACGGTCCGGAAGTCCACATCACCGGCCGCGTCGGCTGGTCGGTGGCGGAGAACATGATGTCCGGCGTCGTGGTGATCGACAAGAACGCCGGGTCGCTGACCGGCGCCGCCCTGCGCGGCGGTGACCTCGTGATCCGAGGGCACGTCGGCGCGCGCACCGGCATCGACCAGAAGGGCGGCACGATCATCGTCGGCGGCAACGCCGGCTCGATGACGGGCTTCATGATGCAACGCGGCCGGCAGATCATCTGTGGCAACGCGGGCCACGGCCTCGGTGACTCGATGTACGACGGTGAGATCTACGTCGCGGGCGAGGTCGCCTCACTGGGTGTCGACTGCGTCGAGGTCGAGTTCGGCGAGTCCGACCAGGAGCTGATCGACCGCAAGTTCGGCATCTACGGCATGGCCAAGCCCGACCGGTTCCGCAAGTTCACCTGCGGCCGGAAGCTGTGGAACTACGACAACCTCGAGCCGAACGAACGCAAGCTCGTTCTGTAGTCGCGCCGATCCCACCACGTACGCGAGGAGCTTCCATGAGTAGTGAGAACGGCGCGGCGGCGAAGAACATCCTCGGCCACAGCCGCATCTTCACCCCTGAAGTGATCAACGACATCCATACCAAGTCCGAGCTGGGCCGGTACCGGATGCGCGGGTTCTCGATGTTCAAGCCCATCCCGCACTGGGACGAGCTGATGTTCCTGCCCGGCACACTGACCCGGTTCGTCATCGAGGGCTACCGGGAGAAGTGCGAGACCAAGACGGTCCTGGGTGCCCGGTTCGCCAAAAAGCCCCTCGAGCTCGACATCCCGATCTACATCACCGGCATGAGCTTCGGCGCGTTGTCGCTCGAAGCGAAGATGGCGCTCGCCAAGGGCGCCTCGATGGCAGGCACCGCGACGTGTTCCGGTGAGGGCGGCATGATCCCCCCGGAGCGAGACCTGTCCACCAAGTGGTACTACCAGGTCATCCAGAGCCGGTACGGCTTCAACCCGCACCACCTGATGCTCGCCGACGGCGTGGAGTTCTTCATCGGCCAGGGCTGCAAGGTCGGTCTCGGCGGTCACCTCATGGGACAGAAGGTCACCGAGCAGGTCGCCGAGATGCGGTCGCTGCCACCGGGCATCGACCAGCGCAGCCCGGCGCGGCACCCGGACTGGCTGGGGCCCGACGACCTGTCGCTGAAGATCCAGGAGATCCGCGAGGCCACGGACTACCAGGTACCCATCCAGCTCAAGCTCGGCGCAGCCCGCGTCTACGACGACGTGCGGATGGCCGCCAAGTGCGGTCCCGATGTCATCTACCTGGACGGCGCGGAGGGCGGCACCGGTGCCGGCCCGCACATCGCGGCGGAAGAGACCGGCATCCCGCTGATGGCCGCGATCCCCGAGGCCCGGCGTGCCCTGGAGGACGTGGGCCTCGCCGACGAGATCGACCTCGTCGTCGCGGGCGGCATCCGCAACGGTGGTGACGTGGCCAAGGCACTCGCGCTGGGCGCCACCGCGATCGCCATCGGCCACTCCTCGCTCATGGCGCTGAACTGCAACAAGGAGATCCCGGGCGTCACCGACTACGAGGGGACCATGGGGGTCAAGGCCGGGCAGTGCTATCACTGCCACACCGGTCGCTGCCCCGTCGGCGTGGCGACCCAGGACCCCGAGCTGCGCGCTCGGCTGGAGGTCGAGGCCGCGGCCGAGCGGGTCTACAACTTCCTGCACACACTCACGCTCGAGGTCCAGATGCTCGCCAGGGCCTGCGGCAAGACCAACGTCCACAGCCTCGAGCCGGAGGACCTGTGCGCGCTGACCACCGAGGCCGCCGCGATGGCGAAGGTGCCGCTCGCCGGCACCAACTATATCCCCGGGGTCACCGAGGAACGCACCCTCGGCGAGATCAAGGCCCTGTTGGAGAAGCAGCTGGCGAACGACACCGGACGGGGGCTGCGCGATGTCTGAGCCGACCGACCTGCAGCTGACCAAGTCTCCGTTCGACCCGGCCGCCCGCCGGCTCACCAACCGGACGGGCATCGACACGGAGGAGCTGACCGGCCGGACGTTTCCCTACCAGTTCGACCGGACGCTCGTCGACGACGTCGATCTCATGGCGTCGACACCAGGCGAGGACCTGAACTGGCTGGAGGACGTGCACCTGATGACCGAGGACGGTGTCGCGGCCGTCTTCGACCGCTACACCAACGCCTTCCTGAAGATTCACTTCGACATCCCGGCGGGTGAGGAGGACACCTACGCGCGCAAGGTGCTGATCAAGCACCTGCAGGAGGGCAACTCCTACGGCATCTGGCTGAAGCACAAGCACGCCAAGTTCGCGCAGCCGGAGCTGGGCTCCTGGCTCGCCGGCTCGGCCACGGTCGGCGAGAACTGGACGCCACCCGAACTGACCGGTTGGGAACCCTCCGGCCACTGACTCCGTGAGTGTTCCGGGTTGCCGGCGCAGCCCGGAACACTCACGGCTCCACCACCACACCGAATGACACACACCAGGAGCCGGCCATGGCCGAGACCTCGAAGGTGCACGTATCCACCGAGCAGGAGAGGGCTCTCCCCCGCTCGATCACCTGGACCGGCGCGTTCTGGGTGGCGAGCGGCGTGCCGGCCCTGGTGTTGTTCTCCATCGGCTCGATCTCCTCGACCGTCGGCACCGTCTCGATCGCGGTGTGGGCGCTCTCGGTGACGCTCGGGCTGGTCCAGAGCTTCACCTACGCCGAGATCGCCGGCCTGTTCCCGAACAAGTCCGGCGGAGCATCGGTGTACGGGGCGATGGCCTGGGCTCCGTACTCCAAGTTCGTGGCACCGGTGTCGGTGTGGTGCAACTGGCTGGCCTGGTCACCGGTGCTCACCATCGGCTCCGGGCTCGCGGCCGGCTATCTGCTGACCGCGTTGTTCCCCGCCGATGCCGCGATCAACACCTGGTCGCTGAGTCTGGTGGACCTCACCGCGCTCAAGGACGGCCTGGAGCTGCGGGTCAATGCGCAGTTCGTGATCGCGGCCGCGTTGCTGCTGCTGGTGTTCGCGCTGCAGCACCACGGCATCCTGCGCGCGGCGAAGGTCCAGACGGTCGTCGGGCTCGCGGTGCTGGTGCCGCTGCTCGTGGTCGGGGTCGTTCCGATGCTCACCGGCGACGTGGTGAGCCGCAACTTCACCCCGTTCGTCCCGATCAGCGGGGCGTGGGACCACGCCGGTCTGACACTGTTCGCCGGCGGGCTGTTCCTCGCTGCCTGGTCGGCCTACGCGTTCGAGACGTCGGTCTGCTACACGAGTGAGCTGAAGGACCCGGGACGCGACACGGTCAAGGCGATCTTCGCCTCCGGGCTGGTCTGCCTCGTGATGTACATCCTCGTTCCGGTCAGCTTCCAGGGCGCGCTGGGTCTGGACCGCCTGGTCAGCAAGCCGATCGTGGACAACACCGGGGTCGGGGCCGCGATGGTCGACATGGTCGGCGGCGGCGCGGTGATCGGCAACCTGCTCGTGGTGATGCTGGTCCTGGCCCTGCTGTTGTCGATCATGACCACGATGGCGGGATCGTCCAGGACGCTTTACCAGGGCTCGGTCGACGGGTGGCTGCCCCGCTACCTCGGCAAGGCCAACCGCCACGGCGCACCGGCGCGGGCGATGTGGACCGACCTGGGCTTCAACCTGATCCTGCTGCTGATGAGCGACTACGTGTTCGTGCTCGCGGCCTCCACCGTGTGCTACATGATCTTCAACTTCCTGAATCTCAACGCGGGCTGGCTGCACCGGGTCGACAACGCGGCGCTGCCCCGACCGTGGCGGGCGCCCACCGCCCTGATCGCGGTCGGAGCCGTGCTCGCGTTCTTCAACGCACTGCTGATGGGGTGGGGCGCCAACGTCTGGGGTCAGGGCGCGCTGCTCACCGGCCTCGTGTTCGCCGCCCTGATCGTCCCGGTGTTCGCGTTCCGGCACTACGTGCGGGACAAAGGCCGGTTCCCACCGTCGATGTACGCCCCCGCGAGCGAGGGCAGTGCCCCCACAGCCACGGCGGCCACCCGGAAGGCGGGCGTCCTGCCGTACCTGGTCCTGGCCGGAGGTGTGGTCACCGTGGTGATCGGTCAGCTCCTGGCCTGACACCGGGAGGGCAGTCGGTTACCTGTGGGGTAATCGACTTCATACAGCGGTTCCATGATGCTCGTTCTCACCCGAGGTCGACACCGACTGATTGTGAGGATGACATGACGGACACCGTGACCGGCTGGACGCCCGAGCTGTTCGCCCAGTTCTGGGCGGCGCCGGATCCCGCCCCGCTGCCCGGCTTCGTGACCGAGGACGTCGTCGGGCACTGGCCGGGCAACCGGAAGATGCGCGGCGCCGACGACTACATCAAGGCGCTCGTCGATCTCATGGCGCTCCTCCCGGACATCCACCTGGAGGTGCACGCGGGCGCCATGAACGGCGAGTTCGGCTTCGTCCGCTGGGTCATGCACGCGACGGGTTCGAACGGCCCGTTCCAGCTGGACGGCGCCGACTGCATCACGGTACGAGACGGCCAGGTCCGCGAGAACTACATCAACTTCGACACGGCCGAGTTCCGCAGGCTTTCCGGGCACGACCTGCCGTTCTGACACCTGCCGCACAAGAGCAGGCCACACCCGTGAGTGGCGAGTGGTCTCAGGGGACCACTCGCCACTCACGGGTGTGAGCGGCCGGTCCCACTCACGGGTTGTGCGCACGGCGGCTGATCACCTCGATGATCCGCTCGATCGCTGCCTGCGGGGGATGCTGATCGAGCCGGGAGCCATCGCGCAGTCGCAGTGAGACCAGGTTGTCGGCGACCTCCCGGTCGCCGACAACCGCAAGGTACGGAACGCGGCGATGCGCCCGGATTCGTCCGCCGAGGGTCCCACGGTCCGGTGCGACGACTGATGCGCGCACATCGAGTTCGATCAGTCGCCCGTGCAACGACGCCGCCGCGTGCATTTGCTCGTCACCCACCGGGAGAATCGCCACCTGACACGGTGCCAGCCACGTGGGGAACACACCCTCATGTACCTCGATGAGATGTGCGACCAGTCGTTCCAGGCTGCCGACGATGCTGTGATGGATCATCACCGGCCGCCGCACCACCTGGTCACGGCCGACGTAACCGAGACCGAACCGCTCCGGCTGGAAGTAATCGAGCTGCACGGTCGAGAGGGTCGACTCCCGGCCGGAGGGATCGACGATCTGAATGTCGATCTTCGGACCGTAGAACGCGCCCTCGCCGGGCACCGAGTCGTGGTCGAGCCCGCGCTCGACGAGCACCCTCGCCAGCGCCTGTTCGCCGAGGTCCCACATGCCCGGGTCGTCCACGTACTTGGCGCTGTGGCCGCGCAGCGACAACCGGAACCGGTGCGCCCGGATACCGAGCGCGCCGTAGGCCTCCTCGATCAGGTTCAGCACGGCGTGGACCTCGTCGGCGACCTGCTCGTGCCGGGCGAAGATGTGAGCGTCGTTGAGCTGGATCGCGCGGACCCTGGTCAGCCCGCCCAGGACCCCCGAGGCTTCAGCCCTGAACATCGGCCCCAGCTCAGCGAGACGGACCGGCAGATCACGGTAGCTGCGCGGGTGTGACCGGTAGATCAGGGCGTGGCCGGGGCACAGGCTCGGTCGCAGCACGAGCTCGCTGTCCTCGCCACCGTCCGGCATCGGCGGGAACATGTCGTCGCGGTAGTGCGCCCAGTGGCCCGACAGCTCGAACAGCTGACGTCTGGCCAGCACCGGCGAGTAGACGTGCTGGTATCCGGCCCGCCGTTCCACTCGCCGCAGGTAGTCCTCGATGCTCGACCGGACGGCTACACCCGCCGGCAGCCAGTACGGCAGACCGGCGCCGATGAGCGGGTCGGAGCCGAAGAGCTCCAGCTCGCGGCCCAGCGAGCGATGGTCGATCATGACGTTCCCCTCGGATGTTCCAGGGAGAACAACGCAGGGCAAACCCACCCGGGATGTTCACCCCGGGGCTTGGTCGCGTGCGTCTACCGCGCCGGGATGGTGTCCGGCGTGGTCGTGACGGCAACGCGCTGCATGAACGACACGATAGCCGCGTCAGGCGTCCGGTCACACCCGATTACGGCTGGCGGACGCCCGGGCCTGGTCGAGCACGGCACACACGTCGGCGGTCAGCGGCGGAGCGTGACCTCCTGACGAGCCGGCCCGCATCGAGATCGCGACCGGTCCGGCCCAGCCGGCCGCGACCTGTGGACTCAGCGCCCCGAGTACCCGGTCGGCCAGCTCGTTGTCCGCCATGTCCGCGGTGAACGGTTCCCGGTGCCAGACCTCCAATGGACCGGTGTGATCCGCGTCCGAGCCGAGCGGAAATCGTGCGGTCGTGCGCGGGTCGCCCTTCAGATGGCGCCGGACGGCATCCTCCAGTGCCTCTCCGGGTCGGCACTGCTCGTAGCTGAGCGACCCGTCCGGGTCGAGCAGCGCGAAGTCGGGCGAGCGGAACATCGTGGGAACGCCCCACGACTCTCTCGGCTCGGGCTGGTGGCCCTGCCAGGTGGTGGACCGCCGGGCCACCTCGAACACCGAGGCGACCTCGTCCCTCGTCAGCCGCGACGGCAGCGCGCGCAGACACATCTCCAGGCTCGCGGAGTTGGTGACGATCACCCCACCCGGACGGCCGGAGTCAAGGACCCGGGCGCCCACCACCGCCACCATGGGGCGCACCACGAGATGCTCGGCGACCGATGTACGGCCGTTCCGCGCAAGCGCCCGGCGTAACAGGCGAGCGGCATCCTCGGCCTCGGTACGGGCCCTTGCCACATACTCGGTGCGCCGCCGGTCGACGATCACCGCGTCGCCCTCGATCAGCACCCGGCGGCCTCGATGGTGCTTCGTGTTGATCGTGACCACACCACCGGGCCCGCCGAGCAGATGATCGATGTCCGAGCCGCCGTCGCCCGTCGGCACCGAGTGCAACACCCACCAGCCGGGCGTCCGATGCCGCAGCCGGTCGAGCCGGGACGGCCGAACGAGCCCGATCAGGGCGTCCGCGACGAGGTGCTCACCCTCGGCGCCGACCCGCCATGACCAGTCGGCACCCGGACCGTCGACGCGGTGCCGGCGATTCGCCTCGCGCACCACCTGGCCGCCGGCGACGTTCAGAACGAGGTCTCTCCACGGCGCGTCTCCCATGCCCCGAGAGTCCCACCCCCCACCGACAGTTTCCGGTCCTGAGCCCCACCCCGTGCTCATCGCGGCGAGAGGCGGTCAGGTGCCGGTCCAGGAGGGTGGGCGCTTCGCCAGGAACGCGTCGACGCCCTCTCGGTAGTCGTTCGAGGACTTCACCTTCGCGGCCGCTTCCTCGGTGACCCGCCAGCCGCGTTCATCCGGCTCGGCTGCCGTCGCCTCCAGCGCTCGCAACGACTCGGACACCGCGACCGGCGCGTTCGCCACGATCTGCCCGGCGAGGCGCAGCGCCGCCGTCTCCGCGCCACCCGGCTCGGTCAGCTCGTTGACCAGGCCCAGCTCGTAGGCACGCTCGGCACTCAACGGCTGCCCGGTCAGCAGCATCTGCTTCGCCACATTGAGCGGCAGTGCTCGATGGGTCCGGAACAGTGCTCCGCAGTTGGCGATCACTCCGCGCGCCACCTCCGGGAGCGCGAACCGCGCCGCCCGGGACGCAACCACCAGATCACAGGCCAGCACGATCTCGAAACCGCCGCCATAGGCGAGCCCTTCGGCGGCCGCGATGAGCGGCCTCGACCGTCGGCGCCGCACCACGCCGTAGTTCCCGCCGCGCGCGGTCGGGTCACCGGGACCCGCCGCGAGATCGGTGCCCGCGCTGAACGCCTCCGGAGTACCGGCGAGGACACCGACCAGCAGTTCGGGGTCATCGTCCAGCTCGTTGAGCGCGGCGTCGAGACCCGAGGTCATCCCGGCGTCGACCGCGTTGCGTTTCGCCGGCCGTTCCATCCGGACGAGCAGGATGCGGCCGAGCCGCTGGGACGTCACCGCCATGGGGAAATCACCGTCACGTCTGCCAATCTAATCCCGGGCGGAGTAACCCACAGACGGGAGCCACGGTGACATCGACCATCGGCAGCGTCCTCTCCGAGGACGGCACGCGCATCGGATTCGAGCGCCGGGGCACCGGACCTGGTCTCGTCCTCGTGCACGGAGGCACCGCCGACCGCACACGCTGGGCATCGATCGTGCCCCTGCTCGCCGACCGGTTCACCCTCTACCTGGTCGATCGTCGCGGCCGAGGCCTCAGCGACGACGGACCAGCGGACGACTACGCGCTCGACCGCGAGGCGGAAGACCTCCTCGCGGTGACCGAGTCGATCGGTGAGCCGGTCGCACTACTCGGACACTCCTACGGCGCGCTGGTGTCGCTGGAGACCCTGGTCCGCGCCGGTCCGGTGACCAGGGCCCTGTTGTACGAACCGCCGTTCTCGACACCGGGCCTGCCGGTCTTCCCGGCCGGTGCTCTGGAACGAATGGCGCGGTCGCTCGCCGAGAACGACCGCGAGGGCATTCTCACGACGTTCTTCCACGAGGCGATCGGCCTGGACGACCCGACGGTCGATGCACTGCGGGCCACTCCGGTGTGGCAGGCACGACTCGCCGCCGCGGCCACCATGGTGCGCGAGGGAAGGGTCGCCGACAGCTACGTCCCGAACCCGGGGCTGGAGCACATCGGCATTCCCGTTCGGTTCCTCCTGGGGACCGAGAGCCCCGGTTACCTGCGCGCGTCCACGCGCGCGGCGCACGCGGCCATCGCTCACATCGACCTCGTCGAGATGCCCGGTCAGGCTCACATGGCGATGGACACGATCCCCGCCGACTTCGCCGCGCTGGTCGCCGAGTTCTGCACACCCTGAACACCGATGGCCTCACTTCGACGAGGAAGCGAGGCCATCGGGCGGGCGACCACTCAGGGGATGATCAGGGGTGGGGTGGCGGAGCGGTCGGTGTGTGCGAGTGCCCATCCGGTGTGGCGGGGTGGGGTGTGGTCGGTGATCCAGTGGTGCAGGAGCATGGCGACTTTGTTGTGCATTTCGGTGCGGAGTTTGGTGAAGGAGTTTTCTGGGTTGTCGTCGACTTGGCCGAGTAGGAGCCACCAGGCCCAGGCTGCGGCGCCGGCGTTGGCGACGAAGTCGGGGATGACGGGGATGCCGCGTGCGGTGAGCATGGTTTCGGCTTCGGGGGTGGTGGCGGCGTTGGCGGCTTCGACGATGACTTTGGCGTTGATGTCGAA
>NZ_AUBB01000038.1 GCF_000429025.1 Actinospineispora spinosispora DSM 44797 | reverse complement strand
CCAGAAGCTGCTCACACTGGTCGGCGGCAACACCGGAACCAACGGCCAGACCCCACAGCGACCCGCGCCGAACCTGAGCGACGCGTACGACCGCTTCACCGACCTCGCCACCGGCATCGTCCGCGACATCGCCGGCAAGAAGACCGCCACCAAGGTCGGCCACGCACTCGACGAACTGTCCGACCAGCTCAGCAAGGCCCTCACCCAGAACAGCAAGCCGTCCGCGAACCAGTCCGGGCAGACCGGACAGCAACGCCCGGCGGCCGACCTCGGCCAGGCCATCGGCGCGCTCACCGACGACTTCGTGCGGAACCTGCTGAAGGTCGTCGGCGCCGGTCAGGCCCCGCAGCGGCCCAGCGCGGGCGACGCACTCGGCCACTTCGTCGACGTCGCCTCCGGCCTCGTGTCCCAGACCGCAGGCAAGAAGGCAGGCCAGCAGACCCAGCAGGCGCTGAGCTCACTGTTCGACCAGCTCCTCGCCGGCGGGAACGACGGCCGGTCCGGTGATCGTGACGTCCGGCGGGCGAGCGTCGGCGGGCACTCCGGCCGGTCGGTCGGGGACGAGGCCGGGAGCTTCGTGTCCGATCTGCTGGAGTCGCTGGGGATCGGCAAGGCGGCCGCTGGCAAGGCCCACGGTGGCCAGGCCGGCGGGTCGGCGTCGCGGGGCAAGGATCTCGGCGACTCGATCAGCGAGCTGACCGACGACTTCGTGACCGAGCTGCTGCGCGACCTCGGCCTCAGCGGCCGCACCTCCGGCGGCTCGGCCGGAAGCCAGACCGGGAACAGCCAGACCGGAGGCGGCGGCCAGCACCAGGGCGGGCGGCCCGCGTCGCTGGACGACGTCGAGCAGCTGCTCGGCGGCGTCACCGATCTCGTGTCCGGCCTGGTGACCCTCACCGCCGGCAAGCAGGCGGGCGCGCAGGCCCGCCAGGTGTTGACCGCCGCCGCGCGGGACGTCCTCGACGCGCTGGCCGCCGGCAACCAGGCCGGCGACGGCGCGGGCGCCGGTCAGGGCGGCGGCCAGAACGGGCAGGCCGGCGGTCAGGACACCGGTTGGGCGTTGAACGAGCAGGGCCAGTTCGCCGGCACCCCGTGCGAGGGCGACGTCGAGTGTGCGCTGGCCGAGGGCAACCCACAGGCCCGCCAGCCGGACTCGCTGGCCAACCGGGGTCCCCCTGAGCTGCTCGCCGACCCCAGTTCCTCCACCGGATACCCCACCTACGAGCAGACCACCGCGCAGGCACTGGACAGCCGGCTCGCGGTGATCAAGGGCCAGCAGAGCCTCGACGCCGCCAAGGCCCAGCTGGACGCAGGCACACTCGCGCAGGCCGACTACGACAAGCAGGTCGCCGCCCAGCAGGCGTTGCAGACCAAGGCCGACCAGTCCGCCGCGCTCCTGGACCCGTACGACTCCCAGCTGCTCGGCGACGTGGTCACCGGCCAGCAGAACCTCGGCACCGCGAAGTCGCAGCTGGCCGAGGCCAAGACGAAGCTGGACGCCGGAACGCTGTCCCAGTCCGACTACGACGAGCAGGCGCGCGCCTACGACGAGCAGCGCGACACCGTCTACGGCCAGACCGCGCAGCTGCGCTACGCCGCCGGGTACGGAAGTGTCGACCGGGCCGACCCGGGACGCGACGGCGCGGGCGCCGCCTGCTCGAACAGTGGCGCGTTCGCCGAGTGCTCCACCGCCGCGGTCGACCCGAACACCGGCCGCGTGACCCGGGACCAGAGCTTCTGCCTCCTTGGCGTCTCCGGCTGCTCCAGCTCGTCGGAAGCGGGTGACCGCACCGCGAGCGCCTTCTGCGACCCGGCCAAGGGCTGCGGCACCACCGCCAAGGCCGGTGAGACCACCGCGGCCACCACGTGCGGTGCCGGCGAGTGCTACACCTCGACCAGCGCCGACTCGCGCGGCGCCGGTACCGCGTGCCAGGCCAGGAACGGCTGCACGGAGAACGGCTCGACCCCCACCGAGGCCGACGCCACCGATCTCGCGGCCGGCAAGAAGGACGGGGTCTCCGAGACCAGCGGCACCTGCACGAAGGACTGCGCCCTCGCCGGCTTCGCCACCAGGGCCGACGCCGGCTCGGACTGCAACACCCGCACCGGAACCTGCGACACGACCTCCACCGGCCGCCGCGCCACCGAGACCGCGCCGACGGGAGAGCCGACGGGAGAGCCGACCGGTGACACGACCCAGCTCGCCGCGCGGACCACCACCGAGAAGAGCAAGGACAACGGCGAGGCGACCAGCACGGCACACTGCCAGGCCACGACCGTCGGCTGCGATTCCACCACCACCGTGAAGGCCGGCGTCGACCCCGAGACGGGACGCCGCGGCTGGCTGGTCGAGCTGCTGTTCGGCAAGGACCAGAGCACCGGCCAGAGCGCGCCCGCCGCCGAGGCCGTCGTACGGTGCGCACCGGGCGCCACCGGCTGCACGGGCAACGCGGAGACCACCGTCGCCGGCCGCAGCGAGAAGACCACGACCACTCCCGAAATCCCGGCGGTGGCCGCGGACGCGACGACGGGGCGAGTCGCCACCGCGGCCACCCCGGCCTCCACCAGCACCGACGCGACCGGCCACTCCGGTGCCTCCGGCTGCACCGTCGGCGGCGGCAGCTGCACCTCGTCCACCGGCCAGGGCGACGGGCAGGACGCCCTGTCCTACGCCTCGGTCGACTGCGCCGACGGCACCGCCTGCACCGGTCAGGGCCGCACCACCAGCCTCGCCGAGGTCAGCGCGACCGTCGACGGTAGGACCGCGGTCCGCAAGACCGACGCCAACCACGTGTGCGACGCCACGGGCACCGGCGGTGGCTGCGCGACCGACTCGTCCTCCTCGGCGAGCAACTCGGGCACCGGCCACCAGCCGGTCGCCTCCGCCACCGGACAGCCGACCGAACAGCCGCAGCTGGGCGCCGGGATGCACGCGCACAGCAGGAGCACCGCCGCGCTCGAGTGCCGCGCCGCCGACTGCGCGGGCACCTCGACCGGCGCCACCTCCGGTGAGGCGAGCGGCGACGTCACCGGGGTGCGCTCCAGCACCGGAACCGCCCGCTGTGAAGCCCATGGCGTCGGCGGTGACTGCGGCGCGGTCAGCGAGACCGACATCGCGCACCGCGACGGCACGCCGGCCACCGCCACCACCGGCCCCGACGGCATGCCGGTCCTCGGCGCGGACGGCACGCCGGTCATGACCCCCGCCACGCCGGGCGGTCCGGTCGTGGTCAGCAACGCCGACGCCCAGGTGCGCTGCACCGACTCGGCCGAGTGCGGCGGCAAGGCCCACACCGAGACCTCCGCGCTGGACACCGCGATCTCGAAGGACCGGCGCGGCTCGTCGACCACCTCGGACTGCACCGTGAAGGGCGGCGGTTGCCTCGGGCAGGCCAGCTCGGACGCCTCCACCACCACCGACTACCTGAGGCTGGACCCGAAGACCGGCACGCCGCTGCCCGGCCAGCCTGCCAGCGGGCCGACCTCCACCTCGCGCGCCGCCGCGAGCGTCGACTGCCGGGGCCCCGAGTGCTCCGGTACCGCGCACACCGCCTCGGCCGCCTTCGACGGCGCCGTGGACGGCGGGAAGCCCCGCACCTCCGAGGGCACCGTCGGATGCGCGGCGGGCTCCGCCACCTGCCAGGTCCAGACCCTGTCGAACGCCTCGACCGGCTCCGGCGCCGCACTCGCCTACGCGGGCGACGACCACGCCGTGAACGGCGCCCGGCTGCCTGCCGGACCGTCGGCCGCCTCCACCATCGGCGGCAAGATGACCTCCCACACCGGCGGTGGCGGCCTGACCGGCACGGTCGTCGCCACCGATCCCTCGGTCTCGGCCGACCCGCGCGGCAACCGCGCCGAGAGCTCCTGCTCCGGCACCACCGGCGGAACCTGCACCGCGGTCGTCAACGGCGGCGCCTCCTCCGGGCCGGACGCCAACACGATCAAGCCCATGGTCACCGACCAGCCGACCAGCAACGCCACCAGCAGCACCACCCAGGTCGGCGCGGAGCCGAGCCAGGACAGCGGCAAGAGCACGACCGCGGCGCAGGGCGGCAAGAACTCCTCCGGCCAGCCCGGCCAGGCCCCCGACCAGCCGGCCACCGCCCCCGGCAGCTCCGCGACGTCCGGCGGACCGACCGTCGCCGGCGCCTCCAGCTGGACCACCTCGTGGGCCGCGCTCAACTGCGCGAGCGGCGCCGAAGCATGCAAGGGCAGCCCGCGCAGCTCGGCCACCGGCCTGAACGGCCCGGACAACCAGAACGGCGGCGCCAGCAACCGAGGCCCCCCGGCGACCGCTACCGGAACCACCACCAGCACGTGCGACAGCACCGGCGCCGCCTGCCAGGCCATCTCCAGCGCGAGCGCCGGATCCGGCCAAGTCGTCGCCGACGTCATCACCCAACGCAACACCGACACCGCCGAGCAGGCGAGCGAGCAGGCCACCCAGGCCCGCAAGGCCGCCGACGAGGCCACCGCTCTGGCCGCCGCCCCTGGCGCGACCGACGAGCAGAAGAAGAAGGCCGCCGAGGCCACCAAGACCGCGGACGAAGCAGCCACGAGCGCCGCCGCGATCACCGAGGCCGCCGCGAAGCCGGTCGACCCGAAGACCGTCCCCGCCGTCTGGTCCGAGTCGAATGCCACCGCCGAGTGCGCGGGCTCCGCCGACGGCGGCCGCTGCACCGCGAGCACCACCGGCGACACCGCCGGACTCCCCGGTACCTCACACACCGACTCCACCTGCACCGCGGGCGCGTCGGGCTGCGCGGTCACGAGTACCGCGACCGTCACCCTGGCCGGCGACTCCGGCCAGCCGAGGACCGGTAAGGACGGAAAGCCCACCGGCGAGCGGATCCCGGGCGTCGCGGGCAACGGTGAGACCAGCTCGACCGCCGTGTGCCCGGACGCCGGGTGCACCGCGAAGGTCACCGGCACCGCCAAGGCCGACGCGGCCCGCGACGGCTACCGCAGCACCAGCACCGGCGAAGGCTCCACCACCTGCGACGGTTCCGGACCCTGCCGGACCGGCGTCCGGGCCAGCAGCGCCGTCTCACTCTCCGCGCCGGACGCCGCACAGCAGGAACGGTTCGCCACCACATCCGCGACCGTGACCGCCAGCTGCGACAACGGCACCGACGCCGGCTGCCCGGTCAAGGCCTCCAGCAAGACCGACGTGATCAGCCCGAAGGGCGCACACGCGAGCGCCACCGCCGGCTGCGACAGCAAGATCGGCTGCATCGCCGCCACCGGCGGCACGGCCACCCCGGACACCGCCCAGACGACCTTCCAGTGCGGCGGCGGCGAAGGGTGCACCGGCCGCGCCGAGGGCCAGGCCAAGGCGGGGGCCGCCACGTCGCACGCGCTGAGCGACTGCTCGGCGGTCAAGGGCGGCCAGTGCGCCGGGTCGGTCCAGGTCGGCGCCGACTCCGACGGCAGCGCGATGGCCGCCGCAACCTGCCAGTCCACCCCCGGTTCGAGGTGCACCTTCGACGCCTCCGCCGACGCCTCGGCCGCGGACAAGCGGTCGGGCGCGTGGGCGAAGGCGAACGCACACGGCTCGGAGACCAACGAGACCGGCGGCGGCTCGGTCATGGTCCACGCCTCGGCGATCGCCAAGGGCGCCGACGCCCAGGCCGCCGCCGGCTGCACCGGCGCGAAGAACTGCACCGACCACTACTCGGCGCACGCCGAGGCGCACGACCGCATGACCCAGACCGCCAACGCGAAGCAGCCGGACATGCCCAGCGGCCACTGGGACGCCGACGGCTCGGGAACCTGCTCGGGCTCGGGCAAGGGCGGCTGCGGCGTCCACGCGTGGGCGAACGCCGGCCCCGGAGGCAGCGGCGGCGCGAAGTGCACCGGAGACTGCTCGGGCTTCAGGCTGGAGCAGGCGGGCAACTCGTTCACCAAGACCGGCCCTTCCTACAACGAGATCCAGGCGGCGCTGGCCGCGCAGCGGGCGGCCGAGCAGGCGCAGCTGGCGAAGGACGGCACGCACCCGGGCATCCCGGCGGCGGCCGTTGGCAAGGACGGCAAGCCGATCGTGGGCGCCGACGGCAAGCCGCTCATGATCGATCAGGTCCCGATCGGAGATGTGGCCGCGTACGCGGGCAACGACGACCAGGGCCGCCCGGTGACCCGGATCAAGGAGCCCGGTAAGGCCCCGACCCCCGCGACCCCGTGCACCCAGGCGTGCCGGGTGGCCAACGGCGACAACTCCATCTCGGCCAGCTGGGACCCGAACTCGAAGGCCGAGGGCGGACCGTTCGAGGTCGTCACCCCCACCGCGCCCGGCGCCTCCACGCGCCGCGTCGTCCGCGGCCAGACCAGCGCGCAGATCACCCAGGACGCGCAGGGCAACAACGCGCAGGCCCGGGTCGGCGGCACCGGCTACGTGCACGACGGGCGGACCGGTGAGAGCGTCAAGATCACCGAGACCGGCGGCAAGGACTTCATCAACACGCTGCGCTTCAGCGACCCCAACACGCGCTTCAGCGGCGAGCCGGTCGGCAAGTACGTCTACACCGGGCCGCAGCTGACGCTGCCTGCCGACGCCAAGCCCGGCGCGCCCGGCCACGACACGATGACCTACGACGGCAACAGCAACATGACCAAGTCGAAGTTCATCGGCCGCGGTGACAACGGTGAGCAGGCCTACTTCGACTTCCCCGGCAAGGGCAGGTTCGAAGGCTTCGACGGTGACGTCGTCATCTCCGACGGCAACGGCGCGACCCCCGACGGCACCCGCACCCAGATCACCACCCGGGGCGCCAAGGGCGAGAGCGCCATCTACTCCATCCAGGGCGGCCAGACCGGTGAGGTCCGGTTCAAGGAGGGCTACACGATCCGCCAGGGCGACGACTGGCAGGTCAAGAAGCTCTCCCTCCAGGAAGCCTTCGCCGCGGGCATCTACCGCGGCCCACTGCCCATCGCCAACCCCTCGCAGGCGGAGATGCTCGAGTACGCGGTGCCGTTGGAGCAGCGCTCGCTCACCATCAAGGGCTCGAAGGACAACGGCCTCACCGTCGTCACGCCGGACGCCGAGGGCAAGGGCGGCACGGTCGACTGCCGAGGCCAGTGCACCCCGACCCGCCCGGCCGGCCAGAAGCCGACCGCGCCGTGCGCGCAGTGCGAGATGCACCTCGACCTGCCCACCGGCACCGGCCCGAACGCGCAGGGCTCCTCGCGGGTCGTCAACCTCACCTCCGACAAGCCCCTCGAGCTGACCGACCCGCAGGGCAACACCGGCATCTGCACCGGTGAGCGCTGCGAGCTGGTCCAGCGCAACGGCCAGGGCGGCGGAACCGTCTGCCTGCACGCCGCGGGCTGCGACCTGAAGAACAGCCTGGGGCAGACCCAGAAGCTGGACAAGGCCGACAACTGCGGTCCGCGCGGCTGCGGCGCGTACCTGCTCAACCCGATCACCGAGGGCCCGAACGCCGGCCGCAACTCCGGGCGCGGCTGCTGGGGCGGGGTCGGCGGCAGCTGCACCGGAAGCGCCGACGTCAAGGACCTGGGCTGGCGCGGGGACAACAGTGACGGCGCGCTGAACCTGATCACCGACCCCGACATCCGCCGCGCCCCGATGGACACCGAGCTCGACAAGTGGCTGAAGGAGACCGACAAGGAGCGCTTCCTGCGGGACGGGACACTGCCCGGGCTCATCCCGCGCGACGCCCTGGAGGCCATGACGCCGGACCAGCGGCTCGACTACCTGGGCAAGCTGAAGCTGTCGGGGCAGGACAAGGGCCTCGCCATCCTGTCCATCGCCGGCTCCGCCAGCAACGCGCAGTACGACCTGGACCAGACGCTGGCGCTCAAGCCCACGCTGGACGCGGCGAACGCGGCGGCGGCAAAGGGCCAGAGGCTGACCACCGAGCAGCGGGCCGCTGTGGACAAGGTGAACGACCTGGCCGCCGACTTCTCCGCCGCGCGGCGGACGCTGTCCGGCGCCGACTCGGTCGCCGGGCTGCCGGTCATCGACAACCACCGGCCGGTCTCGCAGGGCGAGCAGGACCTCGGCCGCAACCAGCAGATGCAGAACGAGCTGCTGGCGATCGCCAAGCGTAACGACCCGAACGCGACCAGCCCGATGCCCGAGCTCGGCCGGATCGTCGGGGTGCCGAACGGTGTCAGCCCGGACGGCAAGGCGCTCGACGAGCACGGCAACCCGGTCCCCGAGCTCAAGGCGACCAACCCGGACGGCTCGATCAACCCCGCCTACGCCAAGCAGATGGCCGGCAAGATCACGCAGCTCAGCCTCATCCCGAGGCAGAACGCGCTCGACGAGCGCGACGCGGCGCATTCCAAACGGGTCGAGGAGATCCTCTACGAGGGGTCCTACGCCGGCGACGAGGAGCGCCAGGCCCTCGACGCCGAGGGCGAATGGGTCAAGGGCGAGAAGGCCGCGCTGGACACCGCGACCGCCAACATCGCGGCGGTGGCGCCGGAGCTGGCGGCCAAGCCGCAGGCCAACCGCGGGCTGGCCAGGGAGTACGACGCGGTGTTCGCCAAGTACGGCAACTCGGACATGGCGGCGAAGATGTCCGCGATGAACGAGCTGCAGCTCGGCGCCGAGGCCGCGGCGGACGCGTACACGCAGCGCGGCAACGAGCGGATGGCCGGCAAGTTCGGCCGGGTCGCGCAGGTCGCCGGGTTCGGCTACGACACCGCGATGAACGACCCCGGTTCACGCACCGGGGACAACAAGCTCGGCGACACCCGGCTGCCCTCCACCGGCACCCCGGACACCTACTACATGCTGCGCTCCGCGCAGAACTCCGAGGCGTGGAAGAACTTCCACAACGAGTACGACATCTACTGGGACTCGCCCAGCGTCGCGGGCGACAAGTTCCGGGGCGTCAACGCCGCCGACCGACGCGCCGAGTTCGCCGCCGAGGGCACGCCCCAGGCGATGACCGACTCGCTGTTCGGTGTCGGTACCGCGCTGCCGAGGAACCTCGACCAGCTGCGCCGCGAGATCATCCCGGACGTCGGCGGGTACGGCAAGGCCGAGGACGTCGCCAAGAAGGCCATGGAGATCGCCGGGGACAACGGCAACATCTACCGGCGCGGCATGGTCGTGCGCGACCACGAGACCGGCCAGCTGCGCTGGATCCAGGTGTACGTCGCGGAGAACCCGAACGGCACGAGCAAGGTCGTCGACTCCAACGCCGACGAGTACGACAGCTGGAACAAGCTCCGCGAGCGCAACGAGCTGCTGCGCGACGACGACGACCTCATCGGCGCGACCAACCTGACGTCCACCAAGGGGCACGTGGAGCTGGGCATGGACGCCGGCAAGTACACCCCGGTGTACAAGCAGGTGATCAACTGGGGTTCCAACATCGTCGGCGCGGGCATGCTGCTGTTCCCACCGACCACCGGGGCCGGCTTCGTGCTCCTCACCGCCAACGGGCTCTACCAGGCGGGCGACAACCTCGTCGGCAGGTACAACGCGGGCCAGAGCATCAACCCGTTCGACAACACCACCGCGTTCATGGACTGGGCCACGATCGGCATGAGCGCGTTCGGGCTCGGCAACCTGGCGCGGACCAGCCGGGTGCTGATGGGCATGGGCCGGGTCGCCAACTGGGGCTTCGGCGGCATGTTCGGGGCGCAGATTTACCAGCTCGGCCAGGACGCCGGGCACATGGGGCCGAGGGCATGGTTCAACCGCGCGGGCGATCTGCTCACCGGAGGCCTGGTCTGGGGAGCAGGGATCCGGACGGCCCGCGTATCCAACCAGCAGTTCGAGGCCGCGTTCTCGAACGGCCACATCAACATGGGCGCCGCGCGCGAGGGCGCTGCCCTGCCGGACAACTCCGGCCAGACCAGCAGCACCACCACGCAGCCGGTCGGTTCGGACGCCCCGCTTGGCGCGGACCGCAACTGCGCGTGCGAGGCGGAGACCCGCGCCGACTCCGGTGACGCGGGCGCGGTCGACCTGAGCACCGTGCCGCCCGCGGACCGGACCACGCAGACCACCGACGTCGTGCAGCAGCACCTGGAGAACAAGTACAACGGCCACACCGAGGAGACCACCGCCGCGCAGCTGAACCAGCGCCTGGCCGACGAGACCGGCGACACCAGCGGCTTCGTGTGGACCGAGGGCGCGGACGGCGCCGCGCACGTGATCTTCTTCGAGAAGAAGGGCGGGGTCACCCGCTACTTCGACGGGCCCACCGAGCTGCCCTCGGCGCCGTCGAACACCACGCACGTCATGTTCCGCGGCTCCGGCACGGAGACGGGCGGGGCCCCGGTCCAGGTGTCCAGCCGCCTGTCCGAGCACGTCGGCGCCAGGACCGACGAGCCCGGCTCGCGTCCCGGCGAGGACGGCACGCCGGGTGCGGGTAAGCAGAACACCGACGGCGAGGCCCGCACCGGCGGTGAGCAGGGCGACGAGGCCCGCACCGGCGGCAGGACCACCGGCGAGCCCGCCGGTGCGCGCGGCGCCACGGACCGTTCGGCCGACCCCGAGTCCGGCCGGCCGGGCCACACCTCGGGTGGGCGGGGCGCGGTCGGCACCGGCGGCGCGGTGGCGGGTGCCGGGCAGGCCTCCGCGGCCGGCACCCAGGCCTCGACCGGATCGAGCTCCACCACCGTCGGCGCCGGACAGGGCGGCTCCCCCGGCCAGGCGGGCAGGCCCGGCACTCCGGCCGAGCCGGTCACCCTGCGCGGCGACGGCCCCGCGACCCGGCCCGGGGTCGCTCCGGCCGCCGCGGCGTCCGTCGGTGACGGCACAGCGGGCGGCACCGGCTCCGGAACGGCCGGCGGACCGAGCGCCGGCGGGCAGGCCGTCGGTGGCGGGCAGGGTGTCGGTGGCGGGCAGGGCGCTCGCGGCACCGACGCCGGTGGCGCCACGAACGCAGGCCAGACGAACTCTCGGGCCGACACCGGCCAGCAGACCGCCGGCCAGGAGCGCCCGACCGTCAGCCAGCCCTCGGACGCCGCCCCCGTGTCCGCCGTCGACGGCGGACCCGGGCAGTCCGCGACCGGGGCCACCGGGCCGCAGGCGAGCGGCCGGGCCGGTGGCGAGCACAGCACGGTGGGCAACCGGCCGGAGCCGGGCAACGAGCCGGGCGGCAACGGACTCCCGCCCGCGCAGAGCGCGGGTACCAGCGGCGGCGGTGGCCCGGCGGGCAACGGCGGCCAGCACGGAACGGCCACCCTGCCGCACGACGGCGCCGACCCGGCCACCGCCGCCACGAACGGCGAGAACACCGGCGGGCACACCCCGCCGCTCGACCCGAACGCGAACAGCAACCAGTACGGCATCCCGCCCCCTGGCCACGACACCACCTCACACACCGATCCGACCGGCACCACGCGGGAGGCGACGAACGACGCTCACCGGACCCAGCCCGTCGACGCAGGAAAGAAGGCAGACCATGTAACCGGCGACACCACGTCCCACGGTGCGGAGGCACCTGTCCGCTCGCCGGAGGTACTGGCGGCGGAGTACACGAAGCTGCACGACGACGTGACGTCCGGAAGACGGTCGCTGACCGACGTCCGGCCGGAAGCGGTCGAGCTGTACCTCGAGGCCAAGCGGATCGCCGACCCCGAGTTCAGCAAGGCCCACGACCACCAGCTGGAAGCGCTGATCAGGGCGCGGCTGGGAGTCGAGGGCGGACGGACCTCGCTCGGAGTCAAGATCCGGGGCATCATCCTGGAGCTGCGCACCGGCGGCGGCAAGACACTGGTCCAGGAAGCACTCGGATCGTGGCTGGCGCTGGAGGGCAAGGGCGTCCACGTGGTCGCCCACGACGCGGTGAAGGCGCGGCAGCTGTACGAGGGGCTGCGGTCCGTACAGCGGGTCTTCGGCAGGCAGGTGGGTCACGCGGCCCAGGGCATGACCCATCCGGAGCTGCGCGCGGCGCACGACGCGTGGATCACCGTCGGTGAGAAGACCATCTTCGAGCACAGCTACCTGTACGACCGGCACGCACGGACCGGCGAGAAGATCCAGCGCGAGCTGCGCTGGTACGTGGTCGACGAGGCCGACGACGTACTGAACCACCAGGCGCTGAACCCGAGCGTCATCGCCGAGACCGGCCCTGGCAAGGGCCAGCACGACAGGCACGACATCAAGAACGCGGTCGAGACCGCACGCGGGCTGAGCGAGAACGGTGGCTACACCCTCTCCGACAGCGGCAAGGTGCGGTTGACCAGCGAGGGCAAGCAGGCGCTGAGCGACCTGACCCGCAAGGAACGCGGGCTGGTCATGGACGTGCTGCGGACCGCCGCGAAGCACACCCTCAACCGGGACCACGTCCTGGACGACGCGGTCGTGCTGCTGTCGGAGGCCACCGGCCGGTCGAACCGGCACCTGCGGTTCAACGGTGACGCCCACCGGATCATGGAGGAGCTCTACGGCCTCCCGGTCCACGAGCCGCAGCACATCATCGGCGCGACCACGACCGCCAAGTACGTCAACAGGTACACCGGCGGCGTCATCGGCCTGACCGGCACCGCCAAGGCCGATGAGGGCCTGTTCTGGGAGATGTACCGGCTGAAGGTCGAGACGATCGACGTCGACGGCGCGAAGACACCCACCTCGACCGGCCGCACCATCCACCCGACGCAGAAGCAGGCGGACGAGGCGATCGTCGCCGACGCGCTGGAGCGCGCGGGGAACGGCCAGCCGGTGCTCGTCGGGACCAAGACGATCCCGCACTCCGAGGAGCTGGCAGGCAAGATCGCCGAGGGCGGCGTCGAGCCGGGAGTCGTCAACGGACTGCCGAAGCGCGAGGCCACAGAGGAAGGCACTGTCGCCTCGGCGGGCCGGAAGGGCGCGGTCACCGTCGCCACCCGAGCCGGTGGCCGGGCGACCGACGTGAAGGCCGGTGGTGACCGGGAGAAGGTGGGCCAGAGCAAGGACGAGCACGAGACCGCCGAGCAGGAGGTCGCGGACGCGGGCGGCGTGCATGTCACGTCGGGCGCGAAGGGCGAGAGCCCCAGCCAGGACACCCAGCTGTTCGGCCGGACCGCGCGCAACGGCAGGGACGGCACCACCCGCGAGGAGCTGTCGCTCGAGGACGAGCTGCTGACCCAGTACGCGCCGAAGAAGGAACTCGCCGCGCTGAAGAAGGAGGTCGAGGGCAAGGACGCGCTCACCCCCGAGCAGCACGAGAGGGCCGAGGAGCTGTTCGACGCCGCGCAGCGCAACGCGGAGAAGGCGAACCGGGCGAAGCACCGGCAGGTCGACCGCAACTACCAGAACGCGGACGCGGTCGCGGTCGCCACCGCGCAGCACCCGGGCAAGACCGGGCGAGCAGGCAAGGGCACCCGGTCGGCGGAGGCGAGGACGCAGACCGCGCGGGAGAACGACGCGGTCACCGCCCATGACCAGGCCACCGAGCGGGCGCACGAGGCCCGCGCCGCGTACTTCAGCGCGTTGGCCGCCGCGCGGCGCGACCCGGGCGACCCGCTCGCCGTCGCCGCGCTCGCCAGGGCCGCGACCCAGCTGCACGACGCGGTCGGGCACCAGCAACGGACCGTCGCCGCCTACCGGGAGCTGCTCGCGGACAACCACACCCGGTGGACCACCCGTGAACACGACGGGACGGCGACCGAGTCGACGCGGGACGCCGACCCCGCGCAGGACAGCGGCTCCGTCGACCCGCTGCCCCGGCCGTCCACCAGCTCGAACCCGACCGTGCCCGCGCCGCTGGCCGGCATCTCGATCGAGGCGCTCGACCAGGCGATCGAGCTGATCCGGGCCGGCGACCACCGGGCCGCCGCCGACACGCTCACCTCGCTCGCGGCCGGCGCCCCGGTCCACGGTCCGGACGGGCAGCCGTGGGCGGTCGGCGAGCACGCCGCGACCACGGCGGCGCTCACCGTCCAGCTGCTCAACCGTATCGCGCGTCTCACCCCGGCGGGCACCGCGATGGAGCTGCGCCACCTCGACGTCACGCTGACCGCGCTGCGGACCCTGGTCGAGACGCTGCCCTCCGACTCCCGGGTCACGATCTCGGCCCGTGACGCGCTGACCTGGCTGGCCGGGCTGACCGAGCAGGCCAGGAAGCTGACCGAGCGGGCCGACGCGCTGGAGCGCGCGGCGAACCTCGGCGAGCGGGACGGCAGCATCACGCCGGCCTTCGCCCAGCGGATGCGCGACATCGCCGACGGTCTCCGCGCCCGGGCCCAGGACGTGCTCGGCCGGGCGACGGAGCTGACCTGGCCGGCAGGCGCCCGCCCGAGCGAGGGCCCGGGCGGAAACCGTCCGGCCGACGACGGCCCGGGCGAGAACGGTCCTGGCGAGAGCACCCCGACCGGGGCGCGCCGGATCCTGGGCGTCCCGACGACCGTCCTGCGCCGCATCGGGTGGTTCGGCTCGGCGGCGCTGTTGCTGGCCGGCGGCCTGGGCGGCGGATTCGGCGGCGGGGTGGCCCCTGGCTGGTGGACACCGCTCCTCCTGACCGGTGGCGCGACGATCGGCGTGGTCGCGGCGGCGCTGGCCACAGCGCTGTGGAAGCTCGCGCCGTCCCGGGGCCCGCCGCCCGCCTGGCTCACCCTGGGCCTGTCCTTCACGGCACTCGTGGTGGTCCACCAGCTCGGTGTCCACAGCCTGCCCGCGCTTCTGGTGCTGGCGGCGGGTGTCGCACTCGTCATGCCGCTGCTGCCTCGGCTGCTCACGGCCAAGGCGATTCGGGCCACGCTCGTGGCCGGCGCTCTCATGGCGATCCTCGCGGTGCCGACCGCGACGACCGTCGGTCAGCTCACGTCGAGCAGCGGCGCGACCACGATCAGCGCCACCCAGCAGGCGACCGCGACGCGCGTCGTCGCCGAGGTGGCCCCTCAGGTCTCGCCGGTGAAGCCCACCCAGGCGCGAATCCGCTACGGCGACGAGTTCGACGACCTCGCTCACCGGTTGGGAGTGACACCGGACGAGCTGGCGGCGGTGAACCCCCAGGTGCACGACCGAGGCCGGATCTTCGCCGGTAGGTACCTGAACCTGCCCCCGTCGTGGAACGGCACGTTCGCGCTGGACTCGACCCTGTGGGCGGTGGCGGACCGCTTCGGCGTCACCGACGCCGAGGGCGGCAACGGCTGGCGGCTGGTCGAGGAATGGAACGCGGACACGATCGCCGGTCGGGCGCCGACCGAGCTGCCGAGCGGGCTACGGCTCACCGCGGTGGCCCCGGCACCTCCGGTCGTGGTGACGCCGCCGCCGGTCGTGGTGGCACCGCCACCAGTGGTGGTGGCACCGCCGGCGCAGGCAGGCACCGACTGGGGTCTGGTGCTGGACTGGGGTGGCGCACTTCTCGGGGCGGTCGCCGCGTTCCTCGGCTGGCGGCACCGCCAGGCGATCGGTTCCTGGTTCGGCACGGTCCTCGGCCGGCTCTTCGGTGGTGCCGGATCCGATGACTTCGGCGGGCTGCCGGCCACGCCGCCGTCGCTCGGAGCGCGGGTTCTGACGGTGGTCGGCGCCGGCGCCTCGGCCGCGCTGGCGGTCTTCGGCGACAGCCCGGTGACGGCGATCGCCGGTGCGCTGCTCGCGGCGGCGATCGTGGTGGCGGCGCTGCGGTCGGTGTGGTCACCGATCCGAATCCGGGCGCCGACCTGGATCACGACACCCGCTCGCACGGTCGGCACCTGGCTGGCCGGTGGAATCGGGCCGCTGAGGGCCGTCGCGGTCTGGATTCGCGGGTCGTCCGGGATCGGCACCGTGCTCACGGCGGGCTCGGTCGCTCTCGCGTTCGTCTTCGGACCGGTCACCGGCGTCGCCGGGCTGATCGCGTTCGCGGTGCGTGCCGGCGTCAACTGGGTCAGGGCGCGGTTCTCCAACCTGCCGCCGTGGCTGAACACGGCACTCACCGTGCTGCTCGTGGCGACCTGGGTCACGAACCTGGCCATCCACCTGCCGATGGCGATCATGGCGCCGGACGCGCTGACCACGGTGGTCAACGGCCTGTTCGCCGCCGCCGACGTCCTGTTCCTGATCGGCCTCGCCCCGCAGACCAACCGCGGCACCCGGGCGGCCGGGCATCTGGCGTTCCCGACGATCACCCTGGCCGCCGGGTTGCTGGGTGTGCAGCTCGCGTTCGTCACCGGTCCGTGGATCGCGGCGATCCCGATCGCCACGTTGACCTTCGCGTTCGCCTACCTGACCCAGAACAAGCTGGCCGCCACCCGTCTCGGGGCGAGGGTCGCGGCCACCCGCCTCGGCGGGCCGCTGCTGACCACGTGGACCTGGTGGACCGGTACCCGGGTGCTGAGGTTCGTGCCGATCCCCGGTCCGGCGGTCACCTCGTGGCTGTCGCTGGGCGGCTACGGGTTGCTGCGGCTGTGGACCGAGCACCTCACGGCCGCGGTCCCGACGACGATCGGGCTGGTCGCCACCGCGATCGGGCTGTGGGCGATCAACCGTCGCGGCCCCAACCCGCCGGGCGGGCCGCTGGGCAGCGCGGGCCAACACGTCCTGGGCGCGCTGACCTGGCTGGTCAGCCGTACCGGCCTGTCGTCGCTGGGCACCGCCGCCGGGCTCGTCGGGTCCTACCTGCTGATCGACTCGCACCCGCTGCCCGGCTGGGGCGGCATGGTCGTCTTCGCCGTGCGCGGGCTGCTCAACTGGATCCCGGTCAGCCCCTGGTTCGCTACCAGCCACCTGTTCGCACCCCGCCCCGACGGCACACAGAGCATTCCGATGCGGATCGTCAACACGCTGCGCCCGATCACCCAGCTGGTCAACATCGACCTACTGGTGCTCGGCCTGCTGCCGCTCGCGTTCTGGAGCATCGACTACCAGGTCAACCTGATGTTCGTCATCGCAAACGCAGGCTTCGTCATCATCGGAGTCCCCGCCGCGATCGCCGCCTGGAACGGCAAGAAAAACCCCGCCGAAGCCTCGACGGTCTGGGCGCACGTCGTGCGGTGGACGACCATCGTCGCGTTCGCCGCAGTGATCGTGTCGATCCCACTCATGGGCATCCAGCTCACCGAGCCCTCCTACCACCTCGAACCCACCCAGTTCCTACTGATCTGGAGCACCTACCTCGGCTGGATGGGCGAGTCGGTCTTCGAGATCTGGCAAGACCTCACCGCCAAGCGCGCCGCGAAGAAGGGCACCGCGCACGCCGTGCCGACGACCCAGAAACGGTTCTGGGCCAAGGCCTCAGCGGTCTCCCTGATCATCTACGGCATCGTCTACGTGCTCGGCAACGTCCCGGTCCTGATCGGCACGAGCAGTGCGCTGGTCAGCACGACCGCGTTGCTGATGTGGGTCATCAACCGCAACGCCCCCCCGGCCACCCGCGTCACCCCGCGCACCCTCTGGACCGCGCTGGCCAGCCCGATCGGCCGCACCACGATCGGCGTCGTCGTGGCGGCCACGGCCGTCGCGGCCGTCATCGCCAACGGGCCGGTCCCGGTGGTCGCCGGGCTGATCGCGTTCGCGGTGCGCGGCACGGCCAACCTGCTCACCTACTTGTTCCCGAACCTGCCGGACTGGGTCAAGGCCGTGCTCGCCGCGGTCGTGGCGCTGTCCTGGCTGGTCAACCTGACCATCCACCTGCCGGCCGCATTCGTCACCGGCGGTCTCCCGGCCCTGATCAACGGGCTGTTCGCGGCCGCCGACGTCCTGTTCCTCATGGCAGCGCCGCCCGCTGCGTTCCTGCGGCTGGTCAATGCGCACGTCCCGGACAACCAGGCCACCCGATGGGCCGGCTGGCTGGCGTTCCCGACCATCACCCTCGCCGCGGGGCTGCTCGGTGTGCAGCTCGCCGTCCTCACCGGACCGTGGGTCGCCGCGATCCCGATCGCCACCCTCACCGTCGCCTTCACCTACCTCACCCAGGGCAGGCTCGCCGCCACCCCGGCGGGCGCCCGGATCATGAACGGTTGGACCTGGTGGTCCTCGGGCTTCCTGCCCGGCGCGTTCGTCACCGCGAACGTCTCCCTCGGCGGTTACGGGCTGCTGCGGCTGTGGAGTGAGCACCCGGCCGCGGCGGTCCCCACCACGCTCGCGCTGGTCGCCACCGCGATCGGGGTGTGGGCGATCAACGCCAGAGGACCCGGTGGCTGGGGTCGCGCCGCGATGGCGGCCTCCGGGCTGATGCTGACGGTCTTCTCCGCGATCGCCGGGCCGCTGTTCAGCTGGGTGCTGCCGTTGGCCTCGACCATGGCCATGACGATCCGGGGCAACATCGGGATCCTGCGGGTGCTGCCCGGTGACTGGTCCCAGCGCATCGCCGACCGGACACCGCTGCACCTGATGTTGCTGGGCGCGCACACCCTCACGCTGATCACGAGCGTGCACGCGAACATCCCGGCCGGGGACATGCCGGGCTGGGTGTTCTGGGAGTCGCTGGCCTTCGCCGCGTCGCACATCGGGTTCGTGACCGCGAACAAGCTCCCCCGGCTCGTCGCCTCCGACCGCGACAGCCTGGACCCGCATCACCGCTCACGGCTGCGACGCTGGGCACGGTTCGCGGCGCTGGCGCTGTTCGACGCCGGGCACTGGTCGTGGCTGACCCGTCTGGCCATCGACCCCGGCCACGGCGGATCGGGCTACCTGCGGGCGGCGCTGGACGGCGACTGGCTCAAGGGCACGATCCTGGTCACCGTCGCCTCGATGGCGGTCGCCATCGGCTACCAGGTGTGGCACGCCTTCCACACCGAGATCCGCGACGACCCGGCGCACACCAACCCGATCCCCAGGTTGACCGGGTGGTTCGACGACGGAGCCATGATCATCGCCTCCACCGGGCTGATGTGGCTGGTCAACCCCACCGCCGCGATCGTGCTCGGCGGCGTCCTGGTGGTCGCCAACCTGGTCATCTTCTGGTCGATCCAACGGCATGGCCCGCCGGGGTCGTGGGCGGCGCTGAAGGCGCGGGCCGCCTCGCTGCCCTCCCCCGCGATCCGCCGGTGGGCGAACGGCACGGGCCTGTCGCTGCGGATCGCGTTCCTGACCAGCTCCGGGCTCGCGATGGCGACGCTGATGAGCGGCCTGTACACGGCGCGGGCGCTGGCGAAGGGTGTGGCGCTGCCCGACGGCGTGCTGTTCAACGTCACGTTCGCCGGTTTCCTCGTCGGGTTCTTCGTGGTGGCGACGCTGTTCAGCTACCTGTCGCGGCGCGCGCTGTTCGTGGCGACCCTGCTGGCCGCCGGAGTGGGCTACCTGCTGTTCGCGGCACCGTTCGGGGTGGTCGGTGCACTCGCCGGAGCGTTCGTCCTTGGCCTGACCGCGACCGGGTTCGGCAAGGTCATCGCCAGGGTGGGCGAGTGGATCGCGCACACCACCGCGCTGCGCAGGGCACACGGCAAGGTCGTCTTCACCTCGACGCTGATCGGCCTGATGGTCCTCGGCGTGACCATCACGGTGCCGGCGCTGGTGAACATCCAGGTCGCGCTGCTGGCCGCCGGTGGCCTGGCGGCGGCGGGGCTGTTCACCGCCGGGGTGACCGTGGTCGCGGCCGCCGGCATGTGGCTGACCACCCCGTCGGAGACCCAGCAGCGGCGCAAGCCGACCGGGAGCCGGCTCACCGGCCCGATGTCGATGCTGCGTGACCGGTTCGTCCTCAAGATCGCCGGGATCTCCCTGCTGGTCCAGGCGACGATCTCGGTGTTCGACGCGTTCTGGGAGCTGGCGCTGGGGCCGGCGGCCGGGCACGGCGCGGAGCACTTCTTCACCAGCTACGGCCTCGTCGCCGGTGGCGTGGTGGTGCTGCTGATCTTCCTGGTCGCGGACCTGACCAAGCACTTCAGGGGCGACACCGGCAAGGGTGACTTCCTGCAGCGCTACCCGAAGGCGTTTGTGCTCGGGATGGCGGCGCTGACCGCGTTCAGCGGCGTGTTCACCTGGCTCAGCCACCTGCTGGGCGACACGAGCGTCGGGATCGTGGTGCAGGGCACCCTGGGTGAGGCCGCGTCGACCGGTCTGAGCATCGGCACGACCTCGGTGCTGGCCGCGTACTTCGCGGCGCGGGGTGAGTCGGAACGCTACGACCTCGCCGACACCGCGAACAGCCTGGCCGGTGCGGTCGGCAAGTTCGTCGCCCCGCTGGTGGCGACGCTGACCTGGGCGCTGGCCCAGTGGACGGCGCTGGCCCCGCAGATCGCGCTCACCTCCGTCGCGACCCTGGCCCTGGCCGTCACGCTGGTCGCCACCCGGGACGGCCTGCGTGGAGCGCTCGCCGCGCTGCGTGCCCGGCTCTCGGCCCGGGGGTCGATGACCCGGGTCGGCCAGGTCGTGCTGGTGGCCGCTCTGGCCGGCGCCGGCTACGGCGTGCTCGCGTCCACACTGCCGATGCCGGTCAGGGCGGCCGCGGTCCTCGTGCTCGCGGTGCTCGCCTGGGTGATCATCGGCCGGGGTCCGCCGCCCGGTGGTGGCGTTGCCGGTACGCCGACGCCAGGTCCCGGCCCCGCACCGTCGTCGTGGTTGTCGCGGTGGTCCGGACCGGTGACGGGCCTGGTGTCCGCCGGAGTCATCGTGCTCGGTGGCGCGTTGACCGGTGTGGCGCCCACCGCGATCGGTGCCGCGGCGGCGGTACTGGCCGCGACCCTCGCCAGCAGGCTGTGGCGGGGCTCCGGCCAGTGGATGCGCCAGGCCGCGACGGTTCTGCTCGGGGTGGCGGTCGCCGCTGTCGCGGTGGTCCACCTCACCGGGATCGGCTACCTGTCCCCCACCCTCACGGTCAGCGAGTACGTGGCGGCCCCTGGCGGCGAGGCGCTGCTCGCGGTGGGGATGCTGGCCATGGCGGGCGCCGTCGAGCTGGTGGCGCGGCTGTTCGACCACACCCGGATCGGCAACGCGGCGACGTTGCGGGTGCTGCTGCGGATCGCCTCGGCCGCGCTGGTGCTGCTGGCGGCGTTCCCGACCACGCCAGCCGAGGTCCCCGCTGATGTGGCGGCGCTGGTGCACCGGCTCGCCGCCGGGGTGCTGTTCGTCGCGTTGCCGTGGGCGGTCGCCTGGCTGACCACCGCGCTCCCCCAGGAACGCCTGCTGCGGGTCACGGCGTGGGTCTTCATCAGCACCGCTGCCCTGACGGTGGTCGTCGCGCTGCTGCCGCTGGGCGGGCTGTTGTCGCTCGGGGTGATCGAGCGGGTCTCGCTGGCCGCCGCCGTGATCGTCCTGGCCGTGGCCGTGTGGGTGCCGAACACGTCCGGCCTCGGCCCGGCCGGCGGGCAGTGGCTGCGTTCGGTGGCGGACACGGTCCGGCAGGCGAAGGGTTTCCGGCTGGCCGCGGCGCTGGCCACCGGGGCGGGTGTGCTGGCGTCGACCGCTGACGCGGTAGGCCTCGGCGGGACGCTGTTCGGCACGCCGTGGTGGCACTGGGCCGTGGCGCTCGGGTCCATCGGTGGCGGGGTGTTCGGCGTGCGGGCGTGGCTCGCGCACCGAACCGGGCACGGCCACGGCCACGGCCACGGCCACGGACATGGGCACGGCCATGGGCACGGCCAGCACGCGTCGCGGAACCTCCGGTGGAAGGTCGAGGCGACGGTCGTCGTGGCCGCCACGTTCGTCGGGCTGTTGGGCACCGCGGCGATCGAGTGGCTGCTGTCGGTGTGGTGGAACGCCGACAGCGGGGTGATCGCCGGGGACATCTGGCACAACATCGGCGACGCGGTGACCGCGATCCCGATGATCGTGACGATCTGGATCGCCACCGCGAAGGCCGACCGGGTGGCCAGCCGCATCATCGAGGCAGCGATGTTCGCCTCCGGGGTGTGGGTGCTGTGGGAGGCGATCCACGCCTTCGGCGACCCGGCCGAGGTGAACCTGGTCCGGACGCTCGCGGTGATCGGCACGGCGCTGGTGCCGACGTTGATCGGTCAGGGCATCGCGATGATCCGCGCCTTCTACGGCAGGAAGCTGAACTACGACACCCTGCTGGACGAGGCCAACCACGCCCGAACCGACGTCGCGGTCAGCGTCGGGGTGATGGTCCAGGCCGCGATCGGGCTCGGCGTCCTGTCGTTGAGTGCTCTGACCAGCGGCGCACTGGCCCACGGGATCGCCACGGTGGCGGTCTACATCGACCCGGTCGTGACGCTCGGGGTCGTCTACTACATCTGGGTCCACGTCAAGGAGATCCACGACAGACTGGCCGGCCCGGTCACCGAGCTGCGTGAGGCCGTCGCCGGGTCGGCCGGCACCGAACAGGCGGTGATCGACGCGGTCGTCGAGGCCGGCGTCGTCGACGGTCTCTCGATCCGGCTCATCGCCAGGATCACCGGCCTGAGCAGGGCACGGGTCCACCAGATTCTCACCGAGCACCGCGCGGGCGGCGCGCCGGATGGGCAGAACGTGCCGGGTGAGCAGCACCCGGCGCCGGTCACCACCTCGTCGGTGACCACCCAGGACCCGTCCGGCGGCGGCTCGGCCGGGACCTCCGTGGTCCGTGACCGCGGTCCGCCGGCGGTGCTGCGCATCGCGATCCGGGTGGCGATCGTCGGACTGCTCGTCGTGGCCGGGCTGCTGCTGACCGCCGCCGTCGCGTCCGCCGCCCCGGGCTCGGCGGGTTCCTCGGCGTGGTCTCCCCTCACGGTCGCCGCGGCGGGCACGGCCGCCGCGGTGGCGGTCGCGCTGCTGGTCCGGGTGGTCGGGTTCGCGCGAACTCTCGAGTGGGTGCGCAGCCGGACCGGGCTCGTGGTGCTCACCGGTCTGGCCCTGCTGGGCGCCGGCGTCCGGCTCGTGTCGGCGTTGCCGATGCCGACGGTCGCGGGGCTGGTGTCGTTCGCGGTCCGGGGCGCGGTGCTGGTGCTGCGCAACTCGCCGTGGTCGTCGAAGTGGGTGCTGCCGAAGTGGGTGGACCGGGGCCTGCACGGTCTGGTCGCGCTGTCCTGGCTGGTGAACCTGTCGATCCACCTGCCAGCCATCGGCTCCTCGACCGGGCTCGGCGTCGTGGTGAACGCGCTGTTCACGGCGGCGGACCTGTTGTTCCTGGTCTCCGCGGTGCCGACGGCGACGAACGCGCTGTTCGGCGTGCTGCCGACGGTGGCGACCAGCAGGCCGGTGGTGCTGCTGACCCGGTTCGCGGCGTTCCCGGTGATCACCTCAGCGGTCGGGGTGCTCATCGCGCAGCTGGTCATCACCGGAGCGATCGCGGGGATCGCGCCGCTGGCGGTGCTGTTCGCCGGGTTCGGCTACCTGACCGTGCGCAACATCGCTACCGAGCTGACGTGGGCACAGCCGCTACGCGCCGAACTGGCCAAGGCCGCGACCACCCTGGCCGGGGTGGGGCTGTCCGGTTACGGGCTGCTGCAGCTGTGGCTGGGTCAGGACACCGCCGCGGTGGTCGCCTCGGCGGTCATCGCCGCGGCCGGGCTGCTGCTCTGGTCGATCAACCGGCGCGGACCGCCGAACGCGAAGACCCAGCTGACGGCGCTGCTGTCCGAGCTGACCACCGCCTACAACACCTACCAGGACGTGCTCACCCAGTGGGGACCCGACCGTGACCGGGCACTCGTCGAGGCCCGCGTCCGGTTCACCCGGGCACTCACCGATGCCCGGACCACGCTCCTCGATCTCTCGGCGCAGCGCACAACCGCTCTCGGCACCCGCCCGAACCGGGTTCCCCGCATCACCCGCGCCGAGCGTGCACTGCGCGCCGAAGTCCTGCGCCACATCGACGACGACGTCAACCCGGCGGGCCCCGACCGTCCCGGTCCCGCCGCGATGTTCCCGGCCGTACTCGGGATCGACCTGTCCGGTTCCTCTCCGCTGCTGGTCGCGGCCGTGGCCGCCGCGACGCTGCTGATCGTCGCCTGGCGGCTCGGCCGGCTGCCCCGTCTCACCGCTGTCCCACGCGGCCGGGCCATCTCCCGGACCGCGCTGTCCCCACTGGTCGTCGCACTCGCGCGGCCATTCGTCGCAGTTCAGTTCGCACTCACAGGAGGAATGTCATGGGTGGATCGCGATCACACGGAGCGCCGGTCTTCAGGGAGCCGGGGCAGGACCGGGACAGCACCGTCCCGGGCTGCGCACTCCCCGGCTGCTCCCAGCCGGTTCCGGATGTCCCCGGCAGGGAGGAACAGGTCAGGTACTGCGGCAGGGAACACCGCAAGGCCGCATACGCACTCCGCAGGCAGGCCCGCTACGACGGTCACCGGGCCGAGTGACGGCTCCGTCGCCGGGACCCAGGGCGGGCCGGGCGTCCCCGGTGCGTTGTCGGAGCACCGGCTGGGTCCGGACGAGGACACCGCGGTGCGGCGGATGATCGCGTTCGCGCTCGCCGGCGGCCTGCTGGCGGAGCTGGCCGAGGACCAGCGCGACAGCCTCGGGCTCGACGACCCACGCCTGCGGCTGCTGCCGGCAGCGTTGCTGGATCGCCTCGCGCGCGGAGAGTTCGGCGCGCCGGTGGAGGGGCTCGTGCTCTACACCTGGCTGGGCGACACCACGGTGATCGGCGTCGCCGAGCCTGCGTTGGACGAGGCCCATACGTTGCTGGACCTCGCCCAGATGAGCGGCGCCGACGAACTGGCCGGGCAGGTCCGGCGGTTCTGGGCCGAGGCGTTCGACTACGAGCTCACCCACCGCATCGGCGGCGCACCGGGCCAGGAGGAGGCCAGGAAGCAGCTGGTCAGGACACTGGACGAGCTTCGGTCGGAGCGCGCACGGGTGCTGGCCGAGATGGTGTGGCCGGATCTCGACACCCGGACCGAGGCCGGTGAACGGCTGGACCTGCCCGGCAGGCTCGCCGGGCAGGAGCTGGACGGACGAGTCGCGGCGTTGCTGTGGACCTGGCTGGCGCACGACCGTGCACTGCCCGACGCACCCGGCCCGTTCGCCGGCTCGCGGTGGGCGGCGATGGCGCTGGCGTTGCCCGAGATTCGGGAGCGCGACCTCGCCGATCTGCTCGCGGTCGCCGTGCAGCTACGCGACAGCGCACCGAGACGGCTGCCGTCGCTCCTGGCCGGGGTGACCCGGCGCATGGACGAGGCGCGGGCGCTGGCGACCAGGATCGACGCGCTACTCACCGAGCTGGCCGGCCCGGGGGCGGCGTTCCTGGAGCTGCTGCGCGACGAGGCCCACCTGCGCGCGGGCCGGTGGGAGACGCTGGACGACGCGGTGCGCCGTCCCGCCGACCCGACGACCCGCGACTCCTCGGCGGTCGTCGTCGCACTGGCCAGGGCGGAGGTCCTTCTCGGCGAACTCGGACGGGCCGCGCTGACCGACACGGCGCGGGCCGGGTTCCTCGAGCTCGCCGCGCTGCTGGCCGTCGCCGAGCGGCTGCTGGCGGGCGGGCAGGGCCACGATCCGATGCACGAGCTGGACCTCGACCAGCTCCGTGCCTCGATGAGCAGGGTGTACCGGCGGCTGGACCCGGACTCCGGGCTGCCTCTCGCCGACCGGGTCGCCGCGCTGCTGCGCGTGGCGCCGGGCAACGCCGCACCGATGGATCAGCTGGGTCGGCTGTTCGGCGAACGGGTCCGCGACGTGCTGGCCGCCGTCGAGAGCGACAAGGAGAACCGGTTCCTGGCCCACGACGGCGCGGTGCACCTCACCGAGCTGACCTGGCGGGAGGACACCGACACCCGGCTGACCCGCCTGACCCACCGGCTCGATTCGGCGCACGGTCGGCCGCTCGACGAGGCGACCGACGGCGAGCGGCTCACCGCGACGGTCGAGGCGCTGGAGGTGCTCGACCTGCTCGGCGAGCTGGAGGCAGAGCTTCTCGGCGACAGGGACATCGATGACGTCGGCGAGGACGAGCCGTGGCGCTTCGGGATCGAGCGGCTGGAGGCCAGGGCGTACGGGCTGTTCTGGCGGGTGGATCAGACGGCGGCGTGGTCGCTGGCCGCCCGCATCAGCTACCTGCTGGAGCTGCGCTCGGGCCGGCCGATCAAGCTGACCTGGCTGCTCGGTTTGCTCGACGCGTATGGCGACGACGACGCCGTGCTCAACGCCGTGGCGTACTCGCGCAGGTTCGTGCTGAGTGTCGACCCGGACGAGGCACTGTTGCGGACCGATGCGACGGTGCGGTTCGCGGCCGAGGCGGACGACCTCCCGACCGCGATGATGCCGCTGGCCGGACTGGCACTCGGCCATCCTTCGACGGCGGTTACGCTGGTGACGGTCGTGATCACCGCTGTGGTCGTGGCGACACGGACCGGTCTCCCGGACCGCTGGCGGGCCGTCGCGCGGGTGCTGTTCGTCGGGGCCGCGGTGCTGCTCCTGCTGGTGCTCACCGCGTCGCCGGCACTGGCGGCGGACGGCATCGCCTCGGCGCACGGGGTACCGCTCGCCGCGATGGGCCCGGCGGCGTTCTTCAGCGTGCGTCAGCTGCTCTCCGCGATCAGCCCGAGGTCGCAGCTCGACGAGCTGACCCACCGGCTGAGCACCGACGAGGCCGACGCCGACCCGGTGCGGATCGAGGCGGCGCTGATCTCGCTGGTGCAGGCCGACCTGGTCAATGGCAACCCACAGATCGGTTACGAGCTCTCCGACGGCGCGAGGGCGCTGCTGCGGCTGCCCGCCGCGCACCAGCTGCACGACTTCACCCTGCACGAGGCGGTCCTGCTGGCTCGGACCGTGCTCGAGCTGGCACCGGACGGCAACCACCGGCCGTTGACTCGGGTGATCGAGCTGCTGGTCACCCGGCCGCTGCTGCTGTCTCCCTCCGGCGACGCACCGGACGCCGACGGGCCTGGGCTGCGCCGGCTGTTCGAGCTGCTCGCCGAGGAGCCGGAGGTCGGTCCGCTGGCCGCGGCGCTGGGTCGCGCCGAGACCGTCGTGCGGTCGGTGCTCGACGTACTGGTCGACGAGGGCTGGGTGATCCGGGACGGCGAGCGTCACACGGTGGGTGAGCGGCCGGCCACGTTGCTGGGCAGGCTCGACGAGGACGGGCTCGACGCGGTCGCCGGGCTGTTCGTCCGGTGGCCGCGCTGGTCCGACAGAGGCAACGGCGAGTGGGCGGTGCTGTGGGCCGCGCTCGCCACGTTCGCCGGCCCCGCGCAGCCGACACCGCCCCGCCTCCCGGCCCCACCCCCGAGTGCGCCCACCTCTCCGGAGACGCGGCAGGCCGACTACACCGTGCTCTGGCGGCGGGGCGACCCCTCGGTGCTGCTCACCCCGGTCACGGTCACACTGGTGGCCAGGCCCGATGACCTGCGTCATCTGCTCGTCCTGCTCGCCGGAGGCCCCGTCGCCGTCGAGCAGCTGACCCGGATGATGCCGGGCAGTGGGTCGACGTCGCTCCGGAACCGGCTGAACGCACTCGCCTCGCTCGGCCTGGTGCGCAAGACGTCGGGTAATGGACGGATCGCCTACCAGCTGACCTCACGGGGCCAGGCGTTGCTGACCGCGGTCCCGCCCGGCACCCACGCACCGGAGCACGCCACGGTCGCCGCGCTGCTCGCCGGCTGGCCGTCCGCCGTGGAGCTGACCGAGCACGCGACCGCGTTCGCCGACATCCTCGGCGGCGACGAGAACACCCGGGCGACGCGGCACGGCTCCGGAGGCCCGACCGGGGGCGGCGGTACCGCCGGGGGCAGCGGTTCGATCGTGGACAGCGGTCCGGCCGAGGACAGCGGCGCAACCACCGGCAGCGGTACCAGGACGCGCGGCGACTCGACCGGCGCGGACTCCAGCGGCAGGAGAAGCGGCGGCACAACAGCAGGCGGCGCGGGAGGCCCGGCCGCTGCTCCCCGGACCGGTGGGGACACCGCCGAGTCGCGGGCCGGGGTGCGGCGGTGGCTGCGCGATCTGGTGTCCGACGGTTCCCGGCTGGTGGGGGCGGGGTGGAGAGCCTCGCGGCGGATCGCGGTCTCGGCACTGATCGCGGTCGTGGCGGTGGTGGCGGGCGCGCTCCCGGCGAACGCGTCGGAGTCGGCCGGCTCGCTCCCGGGCTCCTGGTCGGTGGGGTGGCAGGGGCTGGTCGTGGTCGGGATCGCGGCCGGGCTGGGGCTGGCCTGGGCCCACGGTTACGGCCTGCGGGGCCGGTCACCGCCGAGTGCGCTCCTACCAGGAGCACGGCTCGGCATCGGCGTGACCCTGTTCAGCGTCGTGTTCGGCCTCGGCGCATTCGGCCTGGTCAGTTCGATGTCACTGTCCCCGTTCGTCGGCGCGGTGCTCGGTGCCGCACTCGGATCCGTACAGCTCGCCGTCCTGGTGACGGCCGCCGACACGCTGCGTGGCGCGGAGGACCGGCGCCCGGCGCTCCCGACGCGCGCCCTGATGTCGGCGATGGGCGTTCTCGCGCCCGCCGGGGTGGTCGTGACCATCGTGATCGGCCCGTTCCTGGCACCGCTGGGCATCGTCGTGGTCGCGCTCGTGGCGGCCGAGCTGGTGCTGTCCACGGTCGACGGGCGGGTGCCGCCGGTGAGCCCCCGAACGGACGAGACCGACGACGTCCCGGCGGCGGTGCTCGACACCCCGCTCGCCGGGCACTGGTCGCGGATCCGGGCTGTGCGGACCGGCCGAGCCGTGCTCGTCGTGTTCGGGCTCGCCGCTCTCGGCGCCTACGCGCTCACCGTGTACCAGATGTTCACCGCGATCCGGGCCGCCCTGCCGCCCGAGCAGCTCACCAGCTGGGACCCGGTGACCCGGACCTACCGCACCGACTACCACCTGCTCGTCTCGGTCGCGATGGGCAGCAGCATGCTGCTCGCGCTCGCCCGGTTCGCCAGGTTGTCGATCGGAATGCTCGCGCCGAGCTTCCTGGCGCTGCGGGCGGAACGGGTCCCCGGTGGGCGTCTGCTGGCCGGGGTGAGCGCGACCATCGGCATGGCCACCGTCGGCACCGGCGTCACGTCCCTCGTGTTGATCACCGGTGTCGACCAGGTCAGCGCCGCGTTCCCGCTCACGACCGCGGCCATCGGCGGGATCGGCCTGGTCAGCGGGCTGATCGCCGCGCTGCTGCACCGGTCCCATCGCGGCGTCGTCGGCCGTGCGCTGGTGCGGCACGCCCTCGGCGGCGCGCTGATCGGTACCGGCACTCTCGCGGCGGGCGTCGCGGCGCTGCTCGGGGCCCCTCGGACCGGGATCGTCGTGGCGGTCGGCGTCGGTGTGCTGACGATCCTGGTCGGGCTGAGCACGGTCGCCGACATCGCCCGAGAGCCGGGCCACCCCATCCGGACCGTGCTCAGGCTGGTTCGGGCCCTGCCCCGCCTGCCGTTGCTGCTGGCCAGAGGGTTGACCGAGATCGCGCGCACGATGGGCGAGCTGTACGTCCTCACCAGGATTCACCTGCGGTTCGCCCGCACCCGGGAGGTGCGTCTGCTCCTGAGCTCCGCCCAGCGCCACGATCCGGACTTCCGCTCGCTCATCGGTCGCACCGACCGCTTCGTCATCCGTGGCGACCACCTCGTGGACACCTACCGGGTCTGGGTCGACTGGCACCAGCTGCGCATGATGTCGCCGCTGCCCGATGACCTGTCCGACGCCCAGCGTGAGTCCGCCGTCGAGGCCGTGCGCGCCGGGCTCACGCCGCGCCAGGCCGCCCGGCTGGCCGGTGTCGGCAGGCGCGCGGTCCGGCGCTGGCTCGCGGCGTCGACCGCCGTCTCCGGGTCGACGTCGAACGACCGTGCCCTGTTGCTCTGGGCGGAGAACATCGTGCGGGTCAACCGGTGGACGCTCGAGGCGCTGAGCGGTGACGACCCGGCCGGCCATGCCGCTCAGCTGCGCGAGTTGATCGTGGTCGAGCCCTCGACGATCGTCGACGAGCTGACCGAGGTGCTCGCCCGGCTGCCCTCCCTGCGCGACGACGACCGGCGCGCCGAGCTGACCGAGGCCGCCGAGGAGCTGCGGCTGACCTACCTGAGGATCCGCGACGCGGACGGCCACGGCGGTGGGGTCGCGCACGACCTGCCGGGTGCGGAGGTGCAACGGCGCATGGAGCCGGACCTGCCCCGACTGACGGCGGAGTCGGTCCCGCTGGCCGGTCAGCCCTTCCGGTACCTGGCCCGTGGGCCACCCGGGCTGTCCCCCGGCGACGCCGAGGAGCTGGCCGGGCTGGCCGCGATGGTGCGGATCACGGCCGAGGCGCCGTTGGAGGGCCGGCTGGTCGCGTTCGGTGGGCGCGACGCCGACGGCACGCCGGTGATCCTGGTGCCCGCGCACGTCGCGGCCGAGGTGGACCGTCTGATCGAGGCCGACCCCACGTTCGCCGAGTGGTGGCTCGACCTGCTGCGCCACGAACGGGACTTCCACATCGACGGCGCGGAGCACACCGGCGATCGGCACGACACCCACGCCGCCGCGCTCGTCGACCGGCTGGTCCAGGCGCGGTCCGACCAGTACCTGCGGACCATCCTGGCCGAGGGCCACGGGGTCTCCTGGCGGAACGTCGTGGCGTGGGTCGGCGGCGCCGTGGTGGGGCTGGACATCCTGGCCGGAGCCGTGCTGACCACTGTGGCCGGTGACTGGCTGCTCGCGCGGCCGGGCCTGCTGGTGACGCTGATCGCGGTGTCGCTGGTCGGGCTGGTCGCGGCGCTGTTCGTGGTCACCGGCCTGGTGGACGGCCTGAGTGCATCGCCGGGTCTGGCGCCGCGCAGCGCAGCGCGACGGCTGGTGCACGAGGCGGTGGCGTCGCTGCGTGACCTGGTGGCGAACCCGTGGGACGCACTCGACGAGTGGACCGGGGCCTGGCTGGCCGGCGCGGTCGCCAAGCTGCCGGATCGCCTGGACACGGCGCCGGTCGAGCTGCCCGCCGACCCCGCGCCGGTCACCGCCCGAATGGTCGGCGAACCCGGCGTCGCGATCGAGCTGCACCTGCCCGCCGGGGCGCTGGAGCGGCTGACCCGGCTGCTGCGGTGGATCGAGAAGGACACCGGCACCAGGCTGGGCACGCGGCGGCGCGGCCGGCTCGCCGGTCAGCTGATCGTATTCAGCGCGCTGGTCAACTACCTGGCCGGGGCGTTCGGTCCGGAGGTCGCCGGTGAGTTCGCCGGCCGCACCTACCCGGCGCTGCTCGCCGCGCTGCCGGCCTCGCTGCGCCGTCCGGTCGGCGCGTTGCTGGGCATGCTCACCGCAGCGGCGCTGGTCGAGCACCTGCCGCTGCCCGAACCGGCGACACCCTCGGTGTCGGTGTCCGACCGGGTCCGTCCGGCCGGCACGCGCCTGTGGACCGCGCCGAACGGGCAGCCGCTCTGGGCCGCCTACCTGGGCGCCGGGCTCGGATTCGCACTGGCCTCGGTGACCGGGCACCCGGTGCTCGTCACGGTGGCCGCCGCGGTCATGAGCCTCACCGGCGCGATCCGGCTGCTGCTGCCGCGCTCGGCCGGGAGCCCGAGGGAACCGGCCGAAGGCCGCTGGGCGCGACGGCTGATGTGGGCCGGCATCGGCATGGTGTTCGGCGGACTGTGGGCCCTGACCGGCATCGGCGCGTCCACCATCGCAATGGCCGCAACGTTCCCCCCACACACCCTCGTGAGTGTTGGGTCTGGCTATAGCCACACTCAACACTCACGAGGCGTGAGCGGCAGGGTCGTCGGGTGGGTGCTGGCCGGGGTGGTCCTGGTCGCCGTGCTGCTCGTGGCCGGAGCGCGGGTCGCCGAGGCGGCGGTGCCCGGGGCGGTGGAGTCCTCGGCGGGCGGTGGGACGACGACCGTGGTGATCGTTCTGGTCGCCGCGCTCGCCGTCGTCGTGGTGGCCAGGGCAGGCCGAGGGGCCGTCGACCGGGCCTCGGCTGGAGTGAAGGCCTGGCTGACGCGGGCGGTGCGCACCGCCGGATGGCTCACCGCCGGGGTCGGTGCCGGGCGGATGGCCGCGTACCTGGGCGGGCATCCGCTGCTGGTCGGCTCGGTGTTCGGCGCCGGGGTGGTGCTGGCGGTCGGTGATCTGGTGCTGCGGCTGATCTCGAACGGCACCTCGGCGGAGGTCGGCAGGTCCTGGGGTGCACGCGCCCCGCCGGCACTGCGGCTCCTGGGTGCCGGCCTCGCCGCCGGTTCGCTGTGGTGGCTGCACACGACCGTCTCGTCCACGGTGGAGACGGTCGCGGTGCTGACGCCGCTCGCCGCGTTCGTCTCGGTGCTGTCGCTGATCCGGTGGCACCGCGAGGTGGCGCACCTCGTGGCGCTGGCGGTCCGGGGCCTGTTCGGGCGGCTGGCGAGGGTCGGGGCGGAGCGGTGGGCGGTCGCCGGGCTCGGGTTCCTCGGCGGTGCGCTGCTGGGCCCCTGGGCGGCGGCCGGTGCGTTCGCGCTGGTGGCCACCGGGTGGCTGGTGAAACGGTTCGCCCCCGGGCCGGCTCGCACCCGAGTGGTCGCCGGGGCGCTGTGGCTGATCGGCGAGTACGGCACGGCGTTGTTCCTCGGCGCGGCGTTCGGGTCGGTGCTGATCGCCCCGCACACCTCGGTCGCGGCGGCGGCCGCCTGGCCGGGTCCGCTGGCCAGGCGATCGACCAACCCGGACATCGACACCGCGCTGAAGATGGCGCGCAAGCTGACCGGTTCGCTGCGCGGCTCCCCCGGCACCGGAGGCGGCATCGCGGCCGTGCTGGTGCTCGTCGCCGGCCGGCCGGGGATCTCCGTCGAGGAGATCCGGGCGGCGCTACGACCGGGTGAGGACGGGGAGCTGCTGCTGTCCCGGCTGGTCGAGCACCGCTGGGTGGTGGCCGGACCGACCGGCCGGCGTCTCTGGCCGGTGCCGTGGGCCACCGCGCTGACCCACCGGGCCTCGGCCGCGCGTGACGACCGGTTGACCGCGCCACTGCGCGCCCTGCTGGCGCAGCTGGCCGGGGTGCTGTCCGCACCGGCCGGTGCGTGGCGCGACGGTCGGCGCTGGGCGGAGCTGGACCGGTTGCTCGGCATGACGCTGGGTCTTCCGGAGCTGGCTCTACCGCTGGATCCACCGGCTCCGGCGCCGCGCACCGACACCTGGGGTCACCTGCTGGAGCTGCTGGGCAGCGCGGACCCGCGCTCCGTCGCCGGTCTGGCCTCCGCGACCGGTCTCCGGCTCGACGTGGTCGAGCAGCGGCTCACCACGCTGAAGGCTTCCGGGCTGCTGGCCGACGGGCTCGACCTGACCGAGGTCGGCGTCGACGTGCTGGACGCGGTGCACACCGCGCGCACACCCGCATGGACGGCACTGTCCGGGCTGCTGGGCGAGGCGACGACCACCGCCGAGGAACTGCTGGAGGCGCTGCGGCTGGCGCAGAACTCGGACCTTCCGCGCTGGATCCGGGAGCTGCTCGACCCGGACGGCGGCCACAGCGGCGCCCTGTCGCTGTACCCGTTCACCGGGAAGCGGGTACAGCGGCTGGAGGAGCTCCTGGAGCGGGTCGGCGACCAGCTGAGGGCGCCGACCGACGCGGAACGCACCGTGTTGCCCACCGGGGTCTCCGTGTTGCCGTTCCAACCCGGCCGCGCCGATGCGGTGGACGGCCTGATCGCCTACACCTGGATCACACCGGGAACACCGGCCCGCATCCTCGTGCCCGAGGAGATGCTCTACCAGACCCTCGCCATGGTCCGGGTCGCCGAGCTGGTCTCGCCCGAGTCGGGGGCCGCGACACTCGCCGAGGTCCGCGTCTTCTGGGCCGGGGTGATCGGCCACGAGCTGTGGTTCCACGTCGCCGGGGTCCGGTCATGGCACGAGCTGGACCGTCGAGGACGCGCCGAGCGGTTGCGGGCGCTACGGGAGACCCACGACCAGACGCTCGGCGAGCTGGTTCCCGCGTTGTGGCGGCTGTTCGCCTATCCGGAACGCTCCGCACCGAGGGAGTTCGGCCTGGAGGAGCTGTACGACCGCCTGCCGGGCGTCGCGGCGGTGCTCGCCGACTGGCTGGTCGCCCCGCCCGGCGCGGCGCCGGTCGACTGGCTGGAGATGGCGCTGCGCGAGGCCAGGGGACGGGACTTCACCGACTGGAGCGCGCAGGCGCTGCGGGCACAGCTGCGGCACGTGGTGACCGGTGAGACTCCCGGGCCGCTGGACGGGCGGGACGCCTCGGCCGCTGTCGCCGGGCGCATCCGGCACGCGCTGCGGGTGATCGACGGTCTGCGCCAGTCACCCGGCACCGATCCGGCGATCTGGCACGACGTCCACCTCGCGCTGGTCAGGCTGGACGCCGAGGCGCGGGACCGGTTGAGCCGGCTAGACCAGGTCGAGCGGGCGCTGCGCGAGGCGCTGCCCGGCAAGCCGGGCGACGGGCCGGGGTCGTCGTTCCTCCGGGGATTCGGAGTGGTGGCCGGTCTGGGGATGGCCGGGTTCATCGCGTCGAGTGTTCTGAACAGCGGCACGGCGCGGGCGTCGACCGGGCACCTGGACCAGACCGTTCCGACCGCCGGCGTCGAGGTGGCCCTCACCCTCGCCACGGTGCTGGTCGCTGTCGCGCTGGCCCGCTGGGGTGGCGCACTGGTCCGCTGGGCCGGCAGCGCGGCCGGCTGGGGTCGCACGGTCCGGCGGTGGCTGGCGGGGCCGGTGGGACGCCGGTTCGTCGCGGCCGCCCTGGGCGTCGCGGCGGGTGCACTCGGTGTCGGCCAGCCGGTGGCCGCCGGGGCGTTCCTGCTGCTCATCGCCGGTCACGCGGTGACGCGGCTCGCGCCGCGCCTGGCCGCGTCGCACCCGATCGTGCCGCGGCTGATCGGCGAGTACGGCTTCCCGTTGTTCGCCGGTGCGGCGCTGGGCATCGCGCTGTTCGACCCGAGCGGGCTGGTGGCGGGCGGCGCCGCGGCGATGATGTGGGCGGGACCGGGTCTCCCGGCACGGTCCGGCGCGATGATCATCGACGAACGCGACGGCGAGCTGGTCCGGTTCGACGCCCTGCTCGCCCGGCTCGTCGACCACGAATCGAACCCGAACCCGCCTCGTGGCCCCCCGGGCGTCGTCGAGCTACCCCTCGACGACACCGCCCACGCGCTCCTGCGCGACGCCGGCCTCGACGACCTGCCCGACCGGCTCCTCGGCTACCACTGGGCCGAACGCGGCCTGACCGTGGTCTTCGCGCCGATGGCCGAACGGATCCGCGCCGCCGGACTCTGGCAGCGGCTGCTCGACCACGTCGCCCACCGCGAGGACGACACACGCACCCCGCGCGGCCTCACCCACGACGAGGATGCGACCGACATCGCCTCGCTGCTGCACCTGTCCGAGGCGCTGCGGCGCGCCGAGGCGACACACTCCCCGGACGACGTGCTCGACTCCGTGTTCGAGCTGGGCCGGTCGCTGGTCGCCCACCTGGCTCACCGCCCGGAGCGCGCCCGTCCGCTCGCCGAGCTGCTCACCGATCTCGGCGGCTCGATGCAGACCTCCGTGCTCGTGCGCAGGGCGATCAGGGTGTACCCGGGGCTGCGGCTCGGTGACCCGGCCGATCCGACGGTGTGGACCGTCGACGCGGAACCGGTCGGCGGCCCCGAACCGACCGAAGATCACCCGGCGCCGGTGGCCGACGACGAGGAGAAGCACCCCGAACCGATCACCGCCGACGACCCGCTCGGTGCCCGGGTGCTCGGGCTGGTCGCGGAGTACCTCGGCCACACCGCTGATCTACCGGTCACCGCACATGTCCGTGCGGTCCTCGCCGCGCTGTTGTCCGGTCTGGAGACGAACTGGTCGGACAGCACGCTGAGCTTCGTCCGGGTCCTCGGGGTCACCGAGGAGGGCCTGCCCCGCCTGGAGCTGCGGCTCTCCCGGACCATGCCGAGACGCCTCGCCGAGGACATCGCGTCGGCGCTGGCCGAGCTCGGCCGCCCGATCAGCGACGAGCTCGCCTACGACCTGGGGCTGCGGCTGCTGGTGTGGCACGAGCTCGGTCACGCACTGGACCTGGCCTACGAGTCCGTGTTCGGGAACCCGATGGGCCTGGACGCGTTCGGCGCGGGGCTCGCCGTGCCGCTGGCCATCCCGCTGGGCCGGCTGGTCACCGCGACGGCGCTGGAGGGTGAACGGTTCGCGCACGGGCTGGCGATTCTGCTGCTGGTCCGGCACATCACCGGCAGCATCGACCTCACCCCGACGCAGCTGCGGTATCTGCCGGACGTCCTGCGTTCGGTGCACACCGACTCGATGTACGCGTGGGCGCGCGACCGGCACGGCGGACCCACCCCGGCGACCCCCGCGCTGCCCGGTTACCTCTACTACCACTCCGCGCCGGTCGTACTGGCCATCCTGGAGTGGCTGGCGGACACTCCCCGGCTGGCGTTCGGGCTGATCCCACTCGCCGGCCCGGGTGTGCTCGCCCGCATTCCGGGTGTGCGCCCGGAGACGGAGTTCATCCACTGGGCCCGCGCGGTGCTCGCCGACCGGAGGTTCGCCGAACCCGGAGCCGGGTTGCGCGACCGGCTGGTGGCGGCGTTCACGCGACTCGCGGCCGTCCCCGGCTTCGCACTGGCCAGGGTGCACGTCCGGCAGCTGGAACTGGCGTTCGAGCTGCTGGAGCGCTCCGGGGTGGCGGTGCATCCCGCCTCGGTGGCCGCGCTGCTCGGTGGCGTCCCCGCGCCGGCGTGGTTCGACGACCACTACCTGAACCGGCCGGGGATACCGGCCCGGCTGGCCGGTCACCGCGACCGCATCGACGTGCTACGGGAGTCCGAGTCGTTCGTGGCCGGGTGGCGTCGGCTGGTGACCGCGCTGGTGGAGGGCTCGGAAAGGCGCCGCTCACCGTCCCCGCGTGCGGTGCTCAACCGGTTGATGGACCGCATCCGCGCCGGCGAGGACCTGGACGCCCAGCTGGACGCGATCGACGACGCCGTGCGGGCCCTCGACCGGCACTCGGGCGCCGTGCTGGACGGGGTGTGGCGCGAGGGCGAGCAGGACCGCTTCGAGGACGCGTTGCCCCGGCTGGCCGAGCACGGGCAGGTCCGGGACCCGGCGCGTGGTCCCGGGGTGTGGGAGATTCCGCTGACCCGCGAGGTCCGGGCGGTGCTCGCCGACGCCGAGCTGGCCGACCTGCCCGACCGGCTGGTCGGCTACTACTGGGCCGAACGCGACCTGACCGTCGTCTTCGCCCCGATGGCGCGGCGGGTCAGGGCGGCCGGCATGTGGTGGCGGCTGCTGGAGCACGAGGAGTTCTTCCACCGCCTCGGCAACGAGCACGCCCGCAACCACCTCGGCTTCAACCATGCCGACGACACCGCCGACATCGTGGCCGCCGTACGCCACGGCGGCCCGCTGGTCGCCGATGACGCGGCGCTGGTGGCGCTGGTCGCGGCGGCACGGTTCCGGGCGTCGGTCAGCGCGAGGAACCCGGTCGACGTCGAGCTGCTGCTGCGCGCCGAGGTGGCGGCGTTGCTGGTGAGCGACGTGCGGTCGCGGACAGACCGGTCCCGCCCTCTCGCCGGGCTGCTGGCCGTCCTCGGCGATCCGGCCGAGAAGCTGGTCAGGAATGCCATCGCGGCCGATCCCCGGCTGCGGCTCACGAACTCGGACGTCCACTACGTGCCGGCCGAGCCGGTCGGCGGTCCGGCGCCGAGGGCGGACGGGTCCGAGGCGCGGACCCTGCCGGAGAAGGACACCGGCGAACGGATCCGGGACGACGGCGGCGACGGCACCCGTGTCCTCACCCTGGTCAGCGAGTTCTTCGCGCTCACCTCGAAACTGCCGCACGACGATCGCACCCGTCGGGCACTCGACGCCCTGCTGCACCGGGTGCTGGAGCACAGCTACTGGTCGGAGGAGCCGGTCAGCTTCGTCCAGTCCTGGACCGGCGGAACCGACGTTCTTCCCGACCTGCGGCTCTGGGTGTCCAGGGAGGGCTTCACCGGCGACGTGGCCGAGGTGTTCCGGCTGCTCGGGCATCCGCTCAGCGAGGAGCAGGCCGCCGACCTGGGGTGGCGGCTGCTGCTGTGGCACGAGCTGGCCCACGTGCTGCAGCACGCCCTGGGCGCCGGCCGGTCGCGGGACATCGACCTGGTGGCGCGCCGGGCCTTCGCCACCGGGCTGTCCATGCCGTTCGCGATCCCGACCGGCGGGCTGACCACGGCGGAACGGATGGAGACCGAACGGTTCGCGCACGGCCTGGCGATGCTGTTGCTGACGCGCCACATCATCGCCGCGTACCCGGCGCTGACCGACGTCCAGCTGTACCACCTGCCGGACGTGCTGCGCTCGGTCTACACCGACCGGCTGCACGACTGGGCGGCACACGACCGGCACGGCGGTCCCACCGCCAAGGTCACCGCGCTGACCGGCTACCTGTACTACCACCCCGAGCCGGTGGTCCTCGCCATCCTGGAACTGTTCACGCCTGCTCGGCGCGGCACCCGGGGCCTGGCCGGCCCGGACGCCGTCGCCGCGATGCCCGGCGCCCGCCCCGAGCTGGAGTTCGTCCACCGCGCACAGGAGCTGATCACCGGGGAGCGGGACGTCGCCGGGTTCCTCCCCGAGCTTCGGGCCGCGCTCACCGCGCTGGCCGGCGTCCCGGACGCGGTGGTCACCGACCTGCACCGCCACCAGCTGGAATCGGCGTTCGACGTGCTGGACCGGTTCGGGCCGGAGCTCGGCTTCCGGTTCGGTGCGACCCCGTCGGCGACCGCCGGGCTGATCACCGTCGACGCGCCGGCCTGGTTCGACGGCTACCACCTCCACCGCTCGGACGTCGTCCGGCTGAGCGGCGAGCTGCGGTCCTTCCACCATCCGGTCGAGGAGCTGCGCACCACCGTGGCGCGCGACCCGCTGTACCTGGCGGCGGTCAGGGAGCTGGTGGACGCGCTCGTCGAGTCGGTGCGCGACCCCGATCAGCCCTTCGACTTCGACACCGCCCTGCACCGGGTCTCCCGCCTGCCCGAACAGGTCCGCGACGCACCCGAGCGAGCACTGCAGCTCATCGCGGACACCACCGCTGCGATCCGGGCACCACCCGCGAACCACACCCGGTGGGCCGCGCTGCCGCTCGGTCTGGCCAGTCTCGGCGACGCGCCGTGGATCGAGCAGCTGCGATCCCATCCCTGGGTCCTGCTCACGGTCGTCGGGGTGCTGATAATCGGCGTTCCGTTGCTGGTCAGAGCCCTGGGCAGAGCGCGGCTGCCCCCGGTCACGGCGCCGGACGACGCGCGGTGGGCACGGACGATCGCCACCGCTCCCCGCCGGGTCAACCGGTTCCCGGAGCGGCTGCGCGACGAGCTGGGCGACGCGTTCCACGCCCACGTCGTCCAGGCCAGGGTCGGCACGCCGGAAGCCGCCGAGATCATGGCCGCACATTCCGTGGTGCTCTGGGTGGTGCGGGAGGACGGCTCGCTGTGGGTGTCCGCCCCGCACGGGCGGATCCACGGTCGGCGGGTATTCATCCACCACCCGGTGCCTGCCGGCGGCCGTGACGTCGTCCTCGCCGCGGGCAGCGCCGAGGTGCGTGGGCACGGGCACCTGGTCCTGCGGCATCTCGACACTCGCAGCGGCCATTACCACCGAGGCCTCACCCGGGCCGAGAACCGCGCCGCCTACGTGCTCGGCGCGCAGGCCTTCGCCCGGCACGGCATCACCACGCGGCCCGGACCGATCGTCCGCCTGCTGCGCACGGCCCTCACCCGGACGCCCACCTGGTTCACCGGCGCGAACGCCGAGGAACGCGCCGTTCTGGACGAGGTGCCGTGGTTCGACGGCGCACTCGCCGGACTCGGCCCGCTGGGGCCCGCCGCCCGACGGGAGCTGCGTGCCGAACTAGGCAGGCTGGACCGGCGCATCCATTGGGGCCGCGACCCCACGAACCGGGCCGCCGCGTGGACCGAGCGCGGCTTCGGACGGCCGAGGATCCGCTTCGACGTCACGGGAATCCGCTGGTACGCGGCTCGTCTGGAGGCGGCGCTCGCCGTCGCGGGCGTGACGTTGCCCCGGACCGCGCCGCGACCGCTCGCGGCCCGCATGCTCGCCTGGCACGAACTGAGCCACATCGCCGTACGAGCGATCCGCCGGTCGACCGGGCTGCGGCTGCCCCGGGCGATGCTCCGCGCCGGCATCCTCGCCCCGCACGCCCACAGCACCTCCCCTGCCGCGGCGGCCGAGGAGAGCTTCGCCGAGGGGGTCATGGTGGCGCTGCTGGCCGATCACCTGATGTCGCACTACCCCCACCTGCTGGGCCGGCACACCCAGCAGACCCTGCGCGCCGTGCTGGCCACCGAACTGGGTCGCCGCCGCCCCGCCGGCTACGACACCCCCCTCTCCCCCGAGGCCCTGCGCGACGCCCTGTCCCTGATCCCGTCATGATCACCACCGCCTGAGGGCTGTTTTCGGGCCCGCAATCAGCCGTGAGGCGGTGATGATCATGATTCGCGCGCGCGGAACGGGGATGGTGTGCTGCAGGATGGGCGGGTGCGATGGAGACGGCGGGGACCCGTGACAGCGCGGGGCTCCTACCAGCGTGGGGCCGAGCTGGAGCGTTCGGGGGACGTCGCGGGCGCTCGGGCCGCATACCAGCTGGCCATTGACTCCGACGACGTGCACTATTCGTCGCTCGCCGCCAACAACCTGGGGATGATGCTGCTGGAGCATGGTGAGACGGCGGCGGCACAGGCGGCGTTCCGGTGCGGTGCCGAGTCGGGCTATCCCCTCTACGCACCCATTTCCGCGTTCAACCTGGGACGGCTGCTGCACGACCAGGGCGATGTTCCCGGGGCGTGCGCCGCGTACCGGCTCGCGGCCGACTCCGACGACCCGACCTACGGCCCGGCCGCCTCGGGCAACCTGGGTGAGCTGTTCGCCGAGCAGGGCGACGTCGACAGCGCCCGTGCCGCCTACCGGCGGGCGATCGACTCCGGGCATCGGGACGAGGAACCCAGGGCGTGGAACAACCTGGCAGTACTGCTGGCCGCGCACGGCGACACGGCGGGTGCGGCGGACGCCTATCAGCGGGCGATCTCCTCCGGTCACCCCGATGTGCGTCACGCCGCGTGGAAGAACCTGGACGCCCTGTTCGCCGAGCACGCTGAGGTCGCCGCCGTACGCGAGGCCCACCGGCTGGTGCTGGGCTCCGGCTTCGCCGACCTCGTGCGCGGCCTCGAGAGCCAGGACCACGACGTCGAGAGCGCGTGCGCGGCGTACCGGCTGGTCATCGAGCGCGAGCATCCCGACTACGCGCCGATGGCCGCGACCAACCTCGGCGTACTCCTCATGCGGAGCGGCGACGTGTCCGGCGCGACCACCGCGTTCCATCGCGCCATCAGCTCGGGCCACCCCGACCAGCTGCCGATGGCCGCGACGAACCTCGGGCTCCTGCTCAAGAAGCAGGGCGACATCGACGGCGCCCGCGCGGCCCTGCGGCAGGCGCTCGACTCCGGCCACCCGGACTGTGCCCACCTCACGGACGACCTGGAGACGGTCCTCGACCCGCGGGCGCTCTGGTACCCGGTGATCAACCCGAGGGGCCGCTACACGGGTGAGAGCTACACCTATCACCGGTGACGTGACGGTCGTCACTCGACCTCACGCTCTCGGCCCCGGCTTCCGTCTGGGGGTCCATCAGCACACGATGGAGAGGACGGAATCCGATGCACAAGATCGTCATCCTGGGAGCGGGCTACGCCGGACTGACCACGACGGTGAGCCTGGCCGCACGCACCAAGCGACGCGACGACGTGGAGATCACGCTGGTCAGCGCGTCGGACCGGTTCACAGAACGGCTGCGCCTGCACCAGGCCGGCGCCGGTCAGCAGCTGGCCGACCTGCGCATCCCGGCGCTGCTGGACGGTAGCGGCGTCAGGTTCGAGCGCGGCTGGGTGACCGGCATCGACGCCGGCGCTGGCACGGTCCGGGTCGACGACGAGCGGGTGCTGGAGTACGACACGCTCGTCTACGCGCTGGGCTCGGTCGCCGACACGACCTCGGTGCCCGGCGCGGACGAGCACTCCCACACGTTCGACGGCGCCCACGGCGCCGAGCTGCTGGCCCGGCGGCTCCGCGAGCTGGACGAGCAGGGCACCGGCACCGTCGTCGTGTGCGGCAGCGGACTGACCGGGGTCGAGGCCGCCGCCGAGATCGCCGAGCAGCATGCGGGCCTGCGGGTCGTCCTGGTCGGCAGGCAGGAGCCCGGCGCGACGCTGGGCGCGAAGGCCCAGGCGTACCTGCGGGAGGCGCTGCGCAGGCTGGGCGTCGAGATCCGGCTCGCGGAGATCGCCAAGGTGACGCCGGACTCGGTGGACCTGCTCGGTGAGGACGCGATCCCGGCCGACGCGGTGCTGTGGACCAGCGGCGTGCGGGTCTCGCCGCTGCCCTCGGCCGCCGGGATCGACACCGACGACCGGGGCCGCATCCTCACCGACTCCACGCTGCGGTCGGTGTCGCACCGGGGCGTCTACGCGGTCGGCGACGCCGCGGCCGTGCACCAGGGTTACGGCCTCATGCACGGCACCTGCCAGGGCGGGATGCCGACCGGGGTGCACACCGCGCTGTCGATCACCCGCGAGCTGAGCGGCCGCCGGCCCAAGCCGTTCCGCTTCGGCTACCTGCACGCGCCGGTGAGCCTGGGGCGGCGGGACGCGGTCATCCAGTTCACCCACCCCGACGACAGCCCGAAACGCTTCTGCCTGACCGGCGGGCCGGCGGTCTGGTACAAGGAGACGGTGAGTTCGGCACCGTGGCCGTCGTTCCAGCGCATGCGCAGGCTGCCCTCTTCGGGGTCGTTCGCGTGGCGCCGAGGCGGGCGGTACACACGATGACCAGCCCGGAGCAGGTCTACGCCGAGTACCGCAACCTGCTGTTCTCGGTGGCCTACCGCATCCTGGGCACTGCTGCCGACGCCGAGGACGCGGTGCAGGACAGCTGGTTGAAATGGTCGGGTGCGGACCGGTCCCAGGTCGCCGACCCGAAGGCCTACCTGGTGCGGATCGTGACGAACACGGCTATGGACCGGCTGCGGTCGATCCGGAGCAGGCGCGAGGCCTACGTCGGCCCGTGGCTGCCCGAACCGATCCTGACCAGCACCGATTCGACCGATCCCGCCGTTGCCTCGGAATCGGTGTCGATCGCCATGCTGGTGGTGCTGGAGACGCTGAGCCCGCTGGAGCGCGCGGTGTTCGTGCTGAAGGAGGTGTTCGGCTTCTCCTCCGCCGAGATCGCCGAGGCCGTCGATCGTTCCGAGGACGCGGTGCGCCAGACCGCGCACCGTGCCCGCAAGCACGTCCAGGCCCGCCGACCCCGGCTGCACATCGACCCCGCGCGGCAGCGGGAGACCACGCGGCGGTTCCTCGCGGCCGCGGCCGGCGGTGATCTCAACACCCTGTTGGAGCTGCTCGCGCCGGAGGTCGCGCTGTGGACCGACGGCGGCGGCAAGGTGCGCCAGGCCATGCGCCCGGTGCTCGGCGCGGAGCGGGTCGCGGCGTGGTTCGCCGGCGTCGCCGCACGCCCCTACCAGGGAGTGGAGCCCTCGGACATGTCCGTGGAGCTGGTCGAGCTCAACGCCACTCCGGGGATCGTGTTCACCGGTGGCGGGCGCGTCATCGCCACACTCACGCTCGACCTGGACGCCGACGGCCGGATCGCCGCCATCCACAACGTCGCCAACCCGGACAAGCTGCATGCTGTGTCGACCAGAACGGTCCGTCGACAACTGTAACTATTAGTATGTACAGTACTTGCCATGGACATCACCCGAGCCCGAGCCACCACTACGGCGCCCACGCAATGGATCTCCGGACCCGCCTGGATCGACGAACTCGCCGCCCCCGACTCCGACCTGCACATCGCGGTCGACAGCGTCCGGTTCGCGCCGGGCGCCCGGACCGCCTGGCACAGCCACCCGGTGGGTCAGGTCCTCGTCGTGACCGACGGCGAGGGCCGGGTGCAGCGGCGCGGTGAACCCGTCGAGACGATCCGCGCGGGTGACGCGGTGCGCATCCTGGCCGGCGAATGGCACTGGCACGGCGCGGGTCCGACGACGTTCATGACCCACCTGGCGATCGAGGAGATCGCGGCCGACGGCACCCAGCCCGAGTGGGGCCCAGCGGTCACCGAGGCCGACTACACCTCGTGAGCGCTCAGGGTCGTCCGCACCCCTCACGATCGCCTCGGCGCGCGACGATCCGAACCTGGCGCGCCTGAATACGACACGCCCTTCCGCAGTAGAGCCGCACGCGGCCCGGGGCCGGCGGGACCTGGTTCGCACACCCAGGGTTCGCGCAGCACGGCTTGATGTCCCCCGGCGCGACGAACCGCGCTTCGCGAGCGGGCATCCGCGCTGTCCTACTCATCCTCGTCGCACAGCTCGGTCACGGCCTCCAGCGCTTCCCGCAGCCGGTCGATCCGCTCCGCGATCTGTCGTCGACAGTTCCGCAGCGTCTCCCGTCGAGTGGCCGCATCCACGCCGTCGGACATGGACATCTCCACGAACTGCCGGAGCTCGGCGATCGACATGCCGCTGGAGCGCAGCTTCGTCAGCAGGATCGCGCGCTCGAGGTCGCCCGTGAAGTACACCCGGCGACCGTTCGACCGACGCGAGATGTCGAGGAGCAACCCGGCGTTCTCGTAGTACCTCAGCGTGTGCTGCGTCAGTCCGGTCTTGGCGGCCAGCTCACCGATCGTGAACCGGGTGCTCATGAGTCGCTCACCGCGATCACCCTCCCGAGGTGTGACGTGGATTGCAGCGGTGGGCAGATGGTAGGGGATTGTTCGACGATCTGGCAATGCCTCGATACTCTCTTCCCCACGTAGGCATGCCGAACAGGTGTCCGCACCCGTGCAATCGTCCAGGCGAAAGACCCCGTGAGTGGCGAGTGGTCCCAGGGGACCACTCGCCACTCACGGGGTCTGAGCTGCGAAGGGAGCGAGAGTGACGCCGCGAGCGTCGAGGGCCGAGCGGACCGCTCGCGCCAGGTCCACCGCGCCCTCGGTGTCGCCGTGCAGGCACAGCGAGCGGGCCGACACCCGCAGGACCGTGCCGTCGACCGCCACCAGCTCGCCGTCCGAGGCCAGCCGCAGCGCCCGCTCCACGACCTGGTCGGCGCTGGTCAGCAACGCATCGGGAGAGGATCGAGGCACCAGCGTGCCCTCGGGGGTGTAGCCGCGGTCGGCAAAGGCCTCCTCGACCGGCTCCAGCCCGGCCTTCTCCGCCGAGGCCAGCAGCGTCGAGCCGGGCAGCCCCAGCACCGGCAGGTCACCGAACGCGCGCACACCGTCCACGACCGCGCCGGCCTGCACCGCGTGGTGGACCGTCGCGTTGTACAGCGCGCCGTGCGGCTTGACGTAGGAGACCCTGGTCCCGGCGGCGGCGGCGAAGGCCTGCAGCGCGCCGATCTGGTAGAGCACCTCGTCGGCCAGCTCGACCGGGTCCACCTCGATGAACCGGCGACCGAAACCGGCCAGGTCCCGGTAGGACACCTGCGCTCCGACCGCGACACCCCGCCGCGCGGCGACGGCGCACACCTTGCGCATCGTCGAGGCGTCCCCGGCGTGGAACCCGCAGGCCACGTTCGCCGAGGTCACGACCTCCAGCAGCGCCTCGTCGTCGCCGAGGCGCCAGACCCCGAACCCTTCGGCGAGGTCGGAGTTCAGGTCCAGGTCGCTCATTTGACGTGTTCCGCGCGGCGCAGCACGTAGGTCTCGACCAGCTGCCGTTCGGCGTCGTCGAGGTACTTGTAGAGCAGCTCGTCGGCGCGGGCCCCGTTGCCCTCCCGCAGCGCGTCGAGGATCTCCTCGTTGCGCGCCAGGTACGGCTCGTGGAACCAGCGCGGGTTGTCCATCACGTGGAAGACCAGCCGCAGCTCGGCCAGGACACCGCGCATCAGCTCGGTGATCCGGTCACTGCCGGCGAGCGCGACCATCTCCTCGTGGAACGAGATGTCCGCGGTGCCGAGCGCCTGCCAGTTCTGTTCGGCCAGCGCGACCTTGCCCGCCCGGATCGTCTCGGCGATCGGCGCCAGTAGTTCGGGACTCGTGGGCGCGGTGCGCACGACGGAGCACTGCACGTGTTTGCGCACCGCGTACAGATCGTGCACGTCGTCGACGTCCGGGACCCGCACGAACATGCCTCGGTTGAGCTCGTGGATCAGCAGCCGCTCGTGGGTGAGCAGCCGGAACGCCTCGCGCAGCGTGTTGCGGGAGACCCCGAGCGCCTCGGTGATCTCCTCTTCGGCCAGCCGCGCGCCGGGCGGGAAGTAACCGGCGCTGATCCGGGTGCGCAGGATGTCGCCGACGCGCTCGGCCGTGCTCGTGCGACCCAGCAGCGCGCGGTCGGCCAACAAACCCTGCGACTCCACGCCAGCCTCCCGTACATCGGTTCAGACAGGAGGCGAGTCTAGCAACTTTGGGAGAATGGCAGGGCCAACCCCTTGAAGAATCGTTGAACAATACCCTAGCATTGCCTCCACAGTGACGGTCGACACTCTTCACGAGCGAGGTAGCCATGACCAGCTCATCCCGAACGACGACGACGGAACGCCCCGCGCTGAACCGGCGGGACCGGGCCCTGCTCATCGCGGTCGCGGCCGGTCGCTGCCAGCTCTCCCCCGGCCCGCTGCCCCGGTTGCTGATCGACTGGCGCGGCGCGTGCGACCAGCTCGCGGCCTACCAGCTACTGGCGAACGGTCTGATCACCGCGGGCACCCGTACCGGTGACGTGCTCCGGGCGGTCCTGACCCCCGCCGGCACCGAGGCGCTCGCCGCCGTCGACGAGTGCTGCTGACGAGCTCGATGGACATCTTCCGTTGTGGCCACACCGGCGCTCTGGTCGAGCTGGCCGACCGGAACGAGGTGGTCTCGCTGCACACCTCGCTGCGGACCGCCCGACCCGAGGGCGTGCTCGAGCTGGTACCCGCGGCTCGGACACTGCTGATCCGCTTCGACCGAGCGCGGACCAGCTTCACCCGGCTGGTCGACACGGTCACCGAGCTGCCACTCGGTGACCGTGTCGATCATGCTCACGCCGAGGTCGTGGTGCCGGTTCGCTACAACGGGCTCGATCTGCACGAGGTCGCCACCGCGACCGGGCTGTCCACCGACGAGGTCGTCGCCCGGCACACCGGGGCCACCTACACCGTCGCGTTCTGCGGCTTCTCCCCCGGCTTCGGCTACCTGACCGGCCTCGACCCGAAGCTGCACCTGCCGCGCAAGAGCACACCGCGCACCTCGGTTCCGGCCGGTTCGGTCGCGCTGGCCGACGAGTACACCGGCGTCTACCCCCGCTCGTCGCCCGGCGGCTGGCGGGTGATCGGCACCAGCGACCTGACCGTGTGGGACCTGCGGCGGGACCCGCCCGCGCTACTCGCCCCCGGTACACCGGTGCGGTTCGAGGCGGTGCGCCGATGACCGTGTCGATCAGCCCTCCGATCAGCGAGCCGAACGACGACAACCGCCTGCCGGCCGACTACCGGCTCGACCTGTGGGCGTCCCGCCCGCCCTGCATGGAGGTTCTGGCCACCGGGCCGTCGGCCACCATCCAGGACGTCGGCCGCCCCGGCCTCGCCGAGCTCGGCGTCGGCGCCTCGGGCGCGGTCGACCGGCACAGCCTGCGGCTGGCCAACCGACTGGTCGGCAACCCGGAGAACAACGCGGCGATCGAAGCCACGTTCGGCGGCCTGACCGTCCGCTTCACCCGCGCCGCGCTGATCGCGGTCACCGGAGCCCCCTGCCCGATGACGGTGACCGGCGGCGCCAGCAGAGGCGTCGGGATGTACACGCCGATGCACGTCTACGCAGGCACCGAGCTGCGGCTGGGCATGCCGACCGAGGGAATGCGCACCTACCTGGCGGTGCGCGGCGGCATCGCGGTGCCGCTGGTGCTCGGTGCGCGCGCCACCGACACCCTCGCCGGGCTCGGCCCCGCGCCGCTCGAACCGGGTTCGATGTTGCGGATCGGCACGCAGACCGCCGAGTACCCGAACGTCGACCTCGCCCCGCAGCGTGCGTACCCGGACCGGCCGGTGCTGCGGGTGCTGCCCGGCCCGCGCGATCACTGGTTCGTCGACGACGCGCTGGCCACACTGTGCGCGCGCGACGGCTACGAGGTCACCGCGCAGAGCAACCGGATCGGCATCCGGCTCGCCGGACCGGCCCTGCGCCACCGCCACGTCCGGGAGCTGCCGCCGGAGCCCACCGTCGAAGGCGCCCTGCAGGTGCCGCCGGCGGGCCAGCCGATCCTGTTCCTCGCCGACCACCCGGTCACCGGCGGCTACCCGGTCATCGGCGTCGTGCACCCCGACGACCTGTGGATCGCCGCGCACGCAAGACCCGGACAACGACTCCGATTCGTCCTTGATCGTTCCGCTGACACCACCGAGAGGCAACCATGACCGACACCGAGCACCGGACGCCCAGCGCTCCACGCAAGGTCCTCGCCGCCGCGCTGGTCGGCACCTCGCTGGAGTGGTACGACTTCTTCCTCTACGCCGCCGCCTCCGCGGTGGTGTTCAACAAGCTGTTCTTCCCCTCGTTCAGCCCGGTCGCCGGGACGCTGCTGGCGTTCACCACCGCCGCCGTCGGCTTCGTGGCACGCCCGCTCGGCGGCATCATCTTCGGTCATATCGGTGACCGGGTCGGCCGCAAGCAGGTACTGATCACCACCCTGCTGATGATGGGCGGCGCGACGTTCCTCATCGGCTGCCTTCCCGGGTTCACCACGATCGGCGTCGCGGCGCCGATCCTGCTCGCCGTGCTGCGGTTCGTCCAGGGCATCGGGCTCGGCGGCGAGTGGGGCGGCGCGGTGCTGATGACTCTGGAGCACGGCGACCCGAAGCGGCGCGGCTTCAACGCGAGCTGGCCGCAGGTCGGCGTGCCGATGGGCAACCTGGCCGCCGCCGGGGTGCTCGGCGTGCTGTCCGCGGTGCTGCCCGAGGAGGCGTTCCTGTCCTGGGGCTGGCGGATCGGCTTCCTGCTGTCCGGCGTGCTGATGCTGGTCGGGCTGTGGATCCGGCGCACGATCGCGGAGAGCCCGCTGTTCACCGAGGTCGAGAACAAGGGTGAGAAGGTCAAGCTGCCGCTGCTCGAGGTGATCCGCAACCACCCGCGCGGGCTGCTCGTGTCGATGGGCCTGCGGATCGGCACCGACGTCGCCTTCTACACCTTCACCTCCTACATCCTGGTGTACCTGAGCACCGCGCTCGGGATCAGCAAGAGCGTCGGCCTGAACGCCGTACTGATCGCCTCAGCCGTGCAGATCCCGCTCATCCCGCTGTTCGGTTCGCTGTCCGACCGCTACGGCCGCCGCCCCGTCTACGCGATCGGCGCGGTCAGCGCGGCGCTCTGGTCGTTCGCCTTCTTCCCGCTGCTGGACACCAAGTCGACCGTGGTGATCGTCCTGGCCACGATCGTCGCGTTGATCACCCACGCCTGCATGTACGGCCCGCAGGCCTCGTTCGTGGCGGAGCTGTTCGCGACGAAGCTGCGGTTCTCCGGCGCCGCCGGCTACCAGCTCGCCGGGGTGATCAGCGGCGGTATCGCGCCGATCGTGTCGATCGCGCTGGTCGCCCAGTTCGGCACGGTCTACGCGGTCTCGGTCTACGTGGTGGCGATGCTCGCCCTGACCCTGATCGCGCTGAAGGCCGCACCCGAAACCGCGCACGCCGACCTGGCCGACGACGCCCCGGTGCACCCGCAACCCCTGTCGACCCGCCCCCACTAGGAACGACCCGTGAGTGTTCTGGGTTGCTATGGCAACCCAGAACACTCACGGCTGTTCAGTGCGAGTGGTGCGCGGCCCAGGTGGACAGGGCGTCGAACCACTGCCGGTAGTGGTTGGAGAGGTTCAGGTCGTGGCCTGAACCCTGCTGGACGTAGGTGTCCAGGGTTCTGGCGTTCGTGAAGTAGGGCTGTTCACTGGTGCGCAGGACCTGCTGGTTCGAGCAGTCGGCGAGCGTGACGACGGCCGGTCCGCAGCCGAAGGCGGCGTCCTTGTTGCCGACCGCGATCAGGGTCGGCGCGGTGACCCGGTTCATGTCCAGCTGGTAGGTCGGGAACGAGGTCAGCTCGTTGGCCGTCAAGGTGTCCTTCGTGGCGGCGTCCGTCGCGACGACCTTGGGGTCGGCGTCGTCGGGCGCGTAGAACGACTTCTTCCGATCGGGCCCGTCGATCGTCAGCTCGCCGACGGGGCGATTCGCCAGCCTGGGGTCGCCATCGGTCTGGGTCGGTTTGAGGATCACCGGCACCGCCGCGAGGAAGCTCGCCCGGGGGAAGTGGCTGAATCCGGTCAGCGCGAGCGCGTCGACGTCGTGATAGGTGGCCGCCTCGTCGACCGCCACGATCGAGCCCAGCGAATGACCGGCGAGCAACACTCGCGAGAACCGCTGCCCGCCGACCTTTCCGGCACGCAGCGCGTCGATCACCTGATGAATCGAGGACGCGTCCGCCTGGACCGTCACCAATTGCGGATCGACCTGGGTGGAACGCCCGGTGTCCAATCGATCCATCGCTAACGTCGCCTGTCCGTGATCCTGGGCATAGCGCGCGTAGGACCTCTCAGGGAAATCCCAGTATATTCGATTGTAGGTCGCCCCGGGAACGAGAACCTGAATGGCATCGACCCGTTCCTCAGGCAGGCAGAGCGACCCGGCGATCCGGGCGTGCGCATCGCCGGCGACCGCGACCGGTACGGAAACTTCCTGGCAGGATGCCTGTTCGTCAGCCCACGCGGGTGTGGAAACGATCATTCCGCTGATCAACAGAATTGATCCGACAACGGCACAACGACGGATCGAGCGAGCAATCTTCACTGAGCGCATCCTCATCAGGGCGGGACGTGATTACGGGGATGCGAGGAGGGTAAGTGACGGAAACTTTCACACCGGTCGGGCGATATCGTCACACTACGTTCGCATTAGCGCGAATAATTACCCGCCTGAAAACTTACCACTGCTGGTTTTACAATTCATAACGCTATCCCGAACGCGCGCTCCTCGCGGAGGCCGCCGCGTCTGCGCGCCAGCCCTCGAGCCCACAGGCGTGACTCGACGTGGGTCACCGGCTGTAGGTATGTGGTGGGCGGCGGGGACTCCGGCCACGGTGTGACGTCCCGAGCCGGCACCTCCCTGGCGATCGAGCCGATCCGCACCCGGATCGTCGGCCACGCGGCGTCACGCACGCCGCTCAGCGCCTGACCGAACCATGTGGTTCCGCGCGTATCGACGAACGCGATCGTGTCGCCGGGATGGATACAGCCGTCACGATGACTCATCGTGATCACCGCCTGTGCGTCCTGGGAGGGTTCTCGCCCAGTGTCCGGTCCGAGCGGTGGCCTTCTCCAGGAACTCTTTGCCCAGCGTGCGCCGCACGCGGTTACAGCTCGCTGGGTCGGTCAGCGATCCGTTACCGGGGTCGGGCCTCGCTGTGTGGGACGAAACTCAGTACTCGACGTGCGTGTTGACGTGGTGGCCCGCGCCGCAGTTCAGCTCGGCAGGCTGGGCGCCCGTCACCCACGGGCCCTTCGTCGCGGAGCTCGTACGCCGGCCGTTCGGATCACGCTGCGTACAGGTCGCCACGATGCGGTGGCGCGGCGCGGTCGGCGGGCAGGTCGCGGAGGCGCGTGACCGGTCGACCGAGGTGATCGCACACTTGGGCCCGGTCGGCGCCGCATTGGCGACCAGCCCCAGCGAGGTGAAACCCCAGGTCAGCACAGTCACGACGGAGAGCACACCGAACCGCTTGAGATCCACCTCAAGATCTTATCTGCGCGCCCCAGCTCGCACAGACCGAGTACACGCCGCACAAAGGCCCGCGGGCGCCCCCCGGGCGGCTGTGCACACCTTCGTGCTGTGTTGCACACGTCCGGACATGTGCGACACAGCACGAAGGTGCGCAAAGTGGGACCTCTGGGACGTTTGGGGTCAGTGCGCCGACGCGGTAGGGACTTCGCATGGCTGGCCTGCGAAGTCACCCATGAGCCCTACTGGCGCAGCCCGCGCACACCACCGCTGCCCGGCCACCCGACAACCAGTGCGTCGAGGTGGCGGTCCTACCGAACGGCTCGGTCCTGCTCCGCGACAGCAAGATCGGCACCACCAGCCCCACTCTCACCTTCACCCCCACCCAGTGGCAGACCTTCCTCACGACCGCGCGTCACTAACTCGGCTCCCGTGACGAAGCACAGAGGGGTGGCTATCGTTGCGTCATGACAGCGGCTGCTGGAAATCCCTACGGCGCTTCGCCGGTTCCCGCGTTACCCCCGGGAACGTCGCCCGCGGCCATCCGGGACGCGTTGATCGATGAGGAACGCGCCGAGTTCGAGCAGGCCTACCAGCAGGCGCTGACCGAGGCTTCTCAGACACTCGACCTGAACCGCGTGCTCGACGTGCTGCGCAACTACCACCGCATCGCATGGATGACCCAAAAGCAGGGCCCCGAGGCGCATCGACGAATGCTGGACAAGGCAGCCGAGATCCTGCGGACAGGCAAGAACCCCGACGCAGTGCCGCTGGAAGATCACCTAGCTCTGATCAATAGGAAGCTCGGCAGATAGGTGTATCGGGTCATCCCCGACGACGCGGTACATGCTCAGGTCAACGTTCTACCTGGCTCCGCGCTGATCCATTACGCGGAGGCGCTCGCGGCTCTTGAGGTCGCGCCGTTGAGCCTCGGGCGTCCTTACAACGAGAACAGGCCGGATGCGCCCATGCGTGAGCTGATCTTCGGCCCCGCTGGTGAAGGCGCCATCACATACCTGGTGATGGAACGCGACCGCGAGGTGCATCTGCTGGTCGTGCAGTGGCTCTGACAGCACGGTCGGCCCGCACCCACGGTTAGCTGGGTCACGTCGGGGTTGACCTCAACCGCTGTTCAGGGACGAGCGTCGGGCCGGTGACCGCCGCGGCCCGCGGCGGCTGACCCGGAGGACGGCTCCCTTGAGCGACTACGTACTGCCCGACCTGCCCTACGACTACGGCGCACTCGCCCCGCACATCGCGGGCGAGATCATGCAGCTGCACCACGACAAGCACCACCAGGCGTACGTGACCGGCGCCAACGCGACGCTGGAGAAGCTCGCCGAGGCCCGGGAGACCGGTTCGTTCGACGCGATCGTCGGGCTGGAGAAGACCCTGGCGTTCAACCTGGGCGGCCACGCCAACCATTCGATCTTCTGGCGCAACCTGTCCCCGGACGGCGGCGACAAGCCCACCGGCGAGCTGGCCGCCGCGATCGACGACGCGTTCGGTTCGTTCGACGCGTTCCGGGCGCACTTCAGCGCGGTGGCGACCACCATCCAGGGCTCCGGGTGGGCGATCCTCGCCTGGGACGCGTTCGGCTCGCGGCTGCTGGTCCACCAGCTCTACGACCAGCAGGCGAACCTGCCGGCCGGGCAGGTCCCGCTGGTCATGCTCGACATGTGGGAGCACGCCTTCTACCTGCAGTACCGCAACGTGAAGCCGGACTACGTGAAGGCCTGGTGGAACGTGGTCAACTGGTCCGACGCATCAACCCGCTTCACCACGGCCCGCACCACGGCCGCCACCCTCTACACCCCCGCCTAACCCGCCCCCACCCTGGCACGAATGTGGCTTTAGGGACGTTGAACGTCCCTAAAGCCACATTCGTGCCAGCGGGAGTGGGGGTCAGGCCGTGATCGTGATGAGTTCGCGGAGTGCGCGGGTGACGGCTTCGCGTTCGTCGGGGGCCGTGATCGAGCCGCATGTGTGCTGCTTATGGAGTCGGCGGCCGTCGATGGCCTTGATCTGGTCGCACATGGCGACGCCCGGGTCGGTGCCCAGCGTGATCCTCGGCTGCCACGGCAGGCCTCGGTCCGTGTGCGTGCAGGGGACGACGATCGTGAGGTTGTTCGGGATCTGGCAGGCCAGTTCGGTGCCGACCACGATGGCGGGCCTGCGGCCTGCCTGTTCGCGGCCGAGCTGAGGGTTGAACTGGATCCACCAGACCTGCCATGGCTCGACGGCCGGCACGCTCACCCATGTACCTCGACGTCGACCTCGGCCCATTCGTGCGCGGCACCCTGGTAGTCGGCCAGCTCGTCGGGGTTGGCCTTCAACCGCGCGATGGCCTCGTAGGACCGCTGGCGGAACAGGATGGTCTCCAGCGCCTCGTCCAACGACGAAGCGCCCAGTTCCACCTTCCGCTGCTCCAGCTTGGCGAGGGTCGCGCGACGTACCCGCATGGTCGTGATGTCATCGGGCGACCTCGGCTTCACCAGCTTCGGACTGACAGCCCCGGCGGGCGTGTTGGTACGCATACGTCAAAGTATACGCCCGAACATATGCGAGAGCACGCGCCACGAGCTGAGTGCCTGAATCAGGCTTCCTCGTCAAGCGCGGCGTCGATATCCGCGTCCGTCGCTACCGGAACACCCGCCCGCTCCGCCATACGCTCAACGGTAATGCGGATGCCGGTTACGTCACGGCGGGTCCGGTATTGAGCTTCGGCGTACGGGCCCTCAATATCAGCCAGGCGCGCCTCAAGAGCGGCCAAGCGCGCGACGATCGCGTTCATGGAGGGAGCAGCCATCGGACAATCCTGCCTGATAACTCCAAGCCACCAAAGCCGGGGTTCAGCTCGTGAGGAAACCTAGGATCGCCTCGCTGACCTGGTCGGGGTTCTCGATGTGCAGGTGGTGGCCGCCGGGCAGGGTCACCTGCCGCATGTCGGGGACCGCGGTGAAGCGCGCCGGGTAGAACGGTTCGTGCAGCGCGGTGCGTTCGGCGTGTACGAGCAGGGTCGGCGCGGTGATGCTGTTCAGGTAGGACAGCACCTGCGGTTCGGTGAAGATCACCGGCGACGGGTAGCGCAGGCGGTTGTCACTGCGCCAGGAGAAGCCGCCGGGGACCGGATGCAGGTCTCGTTCGACCAACAGCTGCGCGGTGTCCAGGAGGATGTCGGCCAGCGCGACCCTCGCCATCACCGCCTGACCCCGGGACCGGTAGACCGGCGCGGGACGGTCGGCCAGGTAGGCGTCCAGGTAGCGGGCGATCGTCTCGCGGCCGGAGTCCGGTTGCTGGGACAGCGGACCGATCGCGTCGATCAGCACCAGCCGGTCGATCAGGCCCGGGCGCAGTCCGGCGACCAGGCTGGACAGCGCACCGCCGAGCGAATGTCCGATCAGGTTGATCCGGTCCCAGCCCTGGGTGTGCACCAGTTCCAGGATCGTCGCAACATGGTCGAAGTAGCTGCAGGTCAGCGACGTGACCGGGTCGGAGAGGCCGTGCCCGGGCAGGTCCACCGCGACCAGCTCACCGGCCAGCGAGCCGGCGCGGTGCAGCAGCGGCGCGAAGCTCGCGCAGTTGTCCAGCCAGCCGTGCAGCAACAGCGTCGGGATGCCGGCGCCTGCCCTGCGCCTGCCCCGCAGCGTGATACCGGCGCGGGGCAGCGCGAACTCGACTTCCTCGACGGTCACCCGGTCGTCCACCTCGGTCATGCGGCCATCTCCCCCAGCAGTCGCTCCGCCAGCTGCGCGACGCTCGGGCCCTTCATCAGCTCCATGATCGTCACCTTCGCGCCGAGCTCCCGTTCCAGCCACGCGCAGATCTCCACCGCGAGCAGCGAGTCGAGATAGTCCATCAGCGGTTTGTCGTCGTCCAGGTCGGACAACGGCATGCCGAGCACCGTGCTCACCCTGGCCTTCAGACCGGCACGCAGCAGCTCGTCGCGGGCGTCGCCGGTGTGCGCGCGCAGCTGCTGGGCCAGCGTGCCGCCCGCCGCCGCGCCGATCGTCTCCCCGGACCATGCCTCGTACAGCGGCGCGTAGCGTGGCTGGGTGTCGGCGTCGAAACCGTGGCGGGCGAAGAACGTCGACCAGTCCATCGGCAGGACACCGGTGTTCGGGTGCTGCCCGGTCAGCAGCAGCCGCATGACCCGGTAGGCCTGGGCGGCGGTGAAGTCCCGCAGCCCGGCCGCGCCGACCAGCCGGGCGACCTCGGCGTTGCGTGCCACGTACCCGGCGTCGGACACCGCGCCGAAGTTGATCGCCAGCGCCGGGAGTCCCTGGTGCCTGCGCAGCTGGGCGAGGTGGTCGAGGAAGGCGTTCGCGGCGCCGTAGTTCGCCTGGCCGATGTTGCCGATCATCGACGTCGCCGAGGAGAACAGCACAAACGCGTCCAGCGGCAGGTGCGCGGTCAGCTCGTGCAGGTGCCACGCGCCGAGTGCCTTGGGCCGGATCGCCCTGGCCATCCGGGGCTCGTCGAGCTCGGTGACCAGCGCGTCGTCCAGGACCATCGCGCAGTGCAGGACCCCGCGCAGCCCGGTTCCGACGCGGTCGACGACCTCGCTCAGCGCGGCGCGGTCGGTGATGTCGACGGCCTCGGCCGTCACCGTGACGCCGCGGTCGCGCAGCAGCTCCAGGGTCTGTTTCGCCTCATCGCTCGCCGGGCCGGAGCGGCCCAGCAGCACCAGGTTCCGGACGCCCTCGGTGGCCAGCGCGTCGGCCATCGCCAGGCCGAGACCGCCGAAGCCGCCGGTGATGAGCCAGGTGCCGGCCGGCTGCATCGGTCGCGGCAGCGGACGCACGTCGACGTCGCGTTCGTCCATCGCGATGACCAGCTTGCCGATGTGGCGGGCGGCCGCCATCTGCCGGAACGCTGCCTCGGTCTGGCTGGGCTGCCACACCCGGTACGGCAGCGGCCGCAGCTGGCCGCCGGCGAACAGCTCGGACAGGTGGTTCAGCGTGGCGCGCACCTGCTCGGGGCGGTCCACCAGCAGCTGGCGCAGGTCGAAGCTGAAGTAGCTCAGGTTGCGCAGGAACGGGCGCAGGCCCAGCTTGCGGTTGTCCAGCAGGTCACGTTTGCCGATCTCCACGAACCGGCCGTAAGGGGCGAGGCAGTCGAGGGTGCGCGCGGCGACGTCGCCGGCGATCGAGTTGAGCACGACGTCGACGCCGTGGCCGTCGGTGGCGTGGTGGATGTCGTCGACGAAGCGCAGTGAGCGGGAATCCATCACGTGATGGACGCCCAGCTCGGTCAGCAGCGACCGCTTCTCCTCTGTGCCGGCGGTGGCGAAGACCTCGGCGCCGGCGCGCAGCGCGATCTGGATCGCGGCCAGCCCGGTGCCGCCGGCGGCCGAATGGATCAGCACGCGGTCGCCGGAGCGGATCCTGGCGAGCTCCTCGAGGGCATACCAGGCGGTGAGGAAGACGATCGGGACCGACGCCGCCTCCTCGAAGCTCAGCCGCTCCGGCTTGGCAACGACACAACGCGCGTCGAGGGTGACGTGCGAGGCGAGAGTGCCCTGCGCGCTGTGGACGACCATGACCTGGTCGCCGATCTTCAGACTGCTCTCGGCCCCGACCCGGGTGACGACACCGGCGGCCTCGGCGCCGAACCGGAACTCGCTCGACGACTCCAGGGGCGGGACCTGACCGAGCGCAGTCATGACGTCCAGGAAGTTCAGCCCGGCCGCGCGGACCTCCACCTCGACCTCGCTGGGTTGCGGCGCGGGCCGTCGCGTCTCGGCGAAGTGCAGTTCGGCCAGCTCGCCCGGGGAGCGCAGCTCGAGTGCGTACCCGGCGTCGGCCGCCAGCTCGGTTGCCCTCACCGGCGGGACGACGTCCTTCGCGGGCAGTGGGGTGAGACGGCGGACGAACCGCTGGCCGGCGCGGATCGCCAGCTCCCGCTCGGCCGTCGGCGCGCGCAGGACGTCCCACACATGGCGCGCGTCGTCCGGCTCCGGCTCGGCGGCCAGATCGATCATGGTGAGCCGCGCCTGCGGGAACTCCAGCCCCGCCACGGTCGCGAACCCCCACACCGGCCCGCCCGCGACCACGCCCGCACCCGGCGAGTCGGGGTTTTCGTCAGGATGAGTCGCGGTTTCCGTCAGCCCGGCCCTGTGGCTCGTCACGCCAAGGCTTCGGCCCGTCGCGCCAAGGCTCTGGCCCGTCGCGGCGGATGTCCCGACTCGCGCGGACGAATCTCCCGACTCGCCCTGCTGAATATCCCGACTCGCGCTGACGGAATCCCCGACTCGCGGTGCTGACGTGCCCGACTCGCTGTGCTGCGACGCCCGACTCGCGGAGGAGGCGGGTGCCGAACCCACGCGAGTAGGGGACGTGGGCACACCGAGCTGGGGGTTTGAGCACACCTGCTCGTGTGCTGAATCTCCCGACTCGCCGTGCTCGGACGCCCGACTCGCGGAGGAGGCGGGTGCCGAACCCGCGCGAGTCGGGGACGCGGGCACACCGAGTCGGGAGTCTGAGCACACCTGCTCGTGTGCCGGATCTCCCGACTCGCCGTGCTCGGACGCCCGACTCGCGGAGAAGGCGGGCGCCGAACCCGCGCGAGTCGGGGACGTGGGCACACCGAGTTGGGGGTGTGAGCACACCTCCCGGTGTGCTGAGGCGCCCGACTCGGTGTGCTGAGAACCCCGACTCGCGGGGGTGAGGGGGTGTGTGGGGGTGGAGAGGGTGTGGGCGCCCTGGGTGATCGTGTAGAGCCTTGGCCAGGTGTCCGGGTTGGACTCGGCCAGGGTGCGTAGCAAGTTGGTCAGGGTCAGGCAGGCGTTCGTGCCGTGCGTGACCAGGGTTTCCGCGTCGGGGCGGTCGCCGGACTGGGTGCGGCCGACGATCGTCACGACGCCGGTGGTGGCTGCCAGGTCCGGGAGGTCGGCTTCGCTGGTGAGCGTCGCCCGGCCGCCCTGGTCGGTGATCAGTGCGACCAGCTGGGCGCCGAGCGCGTCGCCGGGGTCGGCGAGGATCAGCCAGTCGCCCGGCTCGGCCGCCGGTTGCGCGACGTGCTCCGCCGGGTGCGACCCCACGGCGGCCAGCAGCAGCGTCTGGGAGCCGGGGCCCTCGTGCCCGGGGTCGGCGAGGGCCGCGACCTGGTCGTAGCCGACCGAGGTCAGCGCCGCGCGCCAGCCGGGGACGTCGAGCAGCGGGCCGTCCGGGCGCAGCGCCAGGTCGCGGCCCGACCACCATCCGGTGGTCAGCCCGAACGTCATGTCCAGGAACCGGTTGCCGGGCATCGCCTCGATCAGGCCGAGCACGCCGCCGGGCGCGAGCAGCTCGCTGATCTGCAGCAGCGTCTTCTTCAGGTCCGACGTGGCGTGCAGGACGTCCGAGGCGAGGACCATGTCGAACGTTCCGGCCAGGAGACCCTGCTCGACCGGGTCGTGCTCCAGGTCCAGGACCTGCGTCGACAGGTTCGGGTACGCGGCGAACCGTTCCTGTGCGGCGTGCGCGAACGCGGGCGAGACGTCGGTGAAGACGTACTCGCAGCGGTCGGCCGGCAGGACCGGCAGCACGTTCGCGGTCAGGCCGCCGGTGCCGCCGCCGACCTCCAGGATGCGCAGCGTGCGCCTCGGGTCGGCGGTCTCGACGAACCGGCGCACCGCCTCGCGCGCCAGCTGGTTGTACAGCCGCGCGATCGGGGAGCTCTGGTAGATCGGCTCGGTCTCGTCCTGCGAGCCCTCCGGGAACAGCAGGTGCAGCGGGTCGAGGACCCCGGTGAGGACCTCGTGCAGCCGTTCACCGGTCTTGCGCAGCAGCAGCAGCTCCCACACGCACGACGGATGCCGGGTCAGCGCCCGCGCCCACAGCTCCCGTGAGTGATTTGGGTTGCCCTGGCAACCCAAATCACTCACGGCTGTGTACGTGCCGTCTTGCTCGGTGAGGAGGCCGTCGGTGACCAGATCGCGCAGGTAGGTGCGCAGGACCCGGTGGAACCTCGGCACCAGGTCGGCCAGGTCGTCGGGGGTGAAGGTCGAGCCCGGGGTGAGTGGCTGACCGAAGGCGCTCAGGCAGGCCCACGTGTAGGCGGCGCAGAGTTCGCGCACGTCGTCCTGGTAGGCGCCCGCGTAGTCGGCCCGCGCCAGACGGTCGACGAACGTGCTGACGTCGATGCTCGCCGCGATGTCGCTCGGGGTACTGGTCAGCGCGCTGGTCGCGGGAGCCTCGGTCGCGGCGGGGTCGGCGCGCCAGGTCAGCTGGTAGAGGTGGTCCTCCAGGCGCTCCTCGGCGTCCACACCGGTCCGGGGCACGACCTTGCCGTGCAGACGGGTGTACTCGGCGACCACCTCGCCGGCCGCGTCGAGCACGTAGATGTCGACCGACAGGCCGCTCTCGTCGAACTTGCGCGCCGAGCTGTAGCACCAGGTCGCGGTACTCGGGTCGCCGTGCAGACGGATGTTCTCGATGCCGGTCGGCAGGTACGCGTACGGCAGCAGCTCGCCGGGGTCGTCGCTGGTCGGGTGCAGGATGGCGCTCTGGAAGAACGCGTCAAGGACCGCGGGGTGGAACAGGTAGTCGGCGGCGGTCCGGCGCAGCGTGCGCGGGATGCTGATCTTCGCCAGCGCCTCACCGGTGCCGGCGTAGAGCCGTTCGATGCCGCAGAACGCGGGACCGTAGTGGTAGCCCTTGGTCCGGAACGTGCCGTAGACCTGCGTCGCGCTGAAGCTGCGGTCGCAGCGTCCCCGTATCTCGTCGAGACTGAAGGAGCGCGGTTCGGACACCGGATCGCGGTGGAAACGGCCACGCACCGCACGCGTCCAGTTGGCGCCCCGTACCGAGCGGTGGTGCACCTCGAAGGTGCCGTCGTCCGGGTTCAGCTCCAGACGACTCAGCTGGTGTTCCTCCGCCGGGAGCACGCAGGCCCGTTCGAACGAGACGTACGCCAGAGCGCACGACTCACCGGTCAGCTCACGTGCCGCGACGAGCGCCGCCTCCACATAGGACGCTCCGGGAACGATGACCGAACCGAAGATGTCGTGGCCGCCCACCCAGCTCAGCCGGTGGTCCGACCAGCGAATCTCCCACGTCGGGCGCACCGAGTCGACCGCCTTGAGCATCGGGTGCGCCTGGCCGCCCGCCCGGTAGCGCCGCGACACCTCGCTCTCGTTCCAGTACGACTCGTGGACCCACCGGTTCGTCGGCAGCTCCACCGCGGCGGCGCCGCCCGGGTAGGGCAGCGTCCAGTCGATGTGGCCGCCGGAGGTGTAGAGCACGCCGAACGCGCCGAGGAAGCTGTCCCAGTCCTGCTTCTTACGCGACAGCGAGGTGAGGACCACCCCATCGAGACCGGCGTCGGTGAGGATCTCACCCAGCGAGTTACCCAGCACCGGGTGCGGGGACAGCTCGATGAACGTGTCGAACCCGTCCGCGATCATCGCGCGGATGCCCGGTTCGAACAGCACCGGCTGACGGAAGTTGCGCCACCAGTACTCGGTGCTCAGCTCGGTGCCCTCGACCAGCGCGCCGGTCATCGTCGAGTACATCGGCAGCCGCGACGGGCCACCCCGCACGTCGGCCAGGATGTCGACGAGCTCGTCGCGCAGCGGGTCCATGTCGGAGCTGTGGCAGGCGCAGTTGACCTTCAGGATGCGCGCGAACACCCCCTGCTCGGTGAGCTGCTCGGCGACCCGGTCCAGCACCTCGCGGCGACCGGACAGGGTGGAGGCGCGCGGAGAGTTGCGCGCGGAGATCCACATGTCGTCCGGGTGCTGTGCGCACAGCGCGGCGGCCTCCGGCTCGCTGAGCGCGACGAACATCATCGCGCCGGTCGGATCGGCCGTCTCCTGGATGCGCGAGCGGTGACAGATGACCTCCAACGCGGTGTCCAGGTCGAGCGAGCCGGACACGTGGGCGGCGGCGATCTCGCCCATGCTGTGCCCGAGGACGCCGTCCGGGACGACGCCGTGAGCACGCCACAGCTCGGCGAGCGCGACCTGCAGCGCGAACATCGTCGGCTGCAGGCAGTAGGTCGACTGGACGTGGGAGGACTGCTCGTCGGCGATCAGCTCCTCGTAGATCGACCAGCCCAGGTACTTGCGCGCGAGCCGGTCGCACTCGAGGATCTTCTCCCGGTAGACCGGGCTGGTCTCCAGGAGCTGGCGGCCCATCGCCCACCACTGCGGACCCTGGCCGTTGAACAGGAACGCGACCTTGCCCTGCTTCTTGCGCACCACCCCGGCGGTGACGCTCGGCGAGGGCCGGCCGTCGGCGAAGGCCCGCAGCCCCGCCGCGGCGTCCCCGGCCAGGACGCTGAGCCGGTGGTTGTGGTGACTGCGCCGCAATGCCAGATGCGCGCCCAGCCGCTCCAGGTCGACGTCCGGTTCCGCGTCGAGCTTGTCGGCGAACGCCTCCGCCAGCCGAGCCAGCCCCACCTCACTACGAGCACTCAAGGTCAGGACCCGTGAGTGATTTGGGCTGCCGGAGCAGCCCAAATCACTCACGGGGGGCGGGGCCGCGATGACGACGTTGGCGTTGGTGCCGCCGAAGCCGAACGAGTTGACCGCCGCGATCGGCATCGCGTAGTGCTCCGGCCAGGGCAGCGTCTCGGTCGGGACGGCGAGGTTCCAGGAGTCGAAGTCGATCGCCGGGTTCGGCGCGCGGTAGTGCAGCGTCGGCGGGATCTCGCGGCGGTGCACGCTGATCGCGGCCTTGATCAGCCCGGCGATGCCGGCACCCGCCTCCAGGTGCCCGATGTTCGTCTTGATCGACCCGAGGTACCCGAGGTGCTCGCGGCGCACCGACAGCACCTCGCCCAGCGCGTTCGCCTCGATCGGGTCGCCGACCGGGGTGCCGGTGCCGTGCGCCTCGACGTACCCGACCTCGGCGCCGGTCACACCGGCCTCGGCCAGTGCGTCGCGGAAGTTCGCGGCCTGCGCGGTCCCGCTGGGCAGCGTGATGCCCTGGGTGCGGCCGTCCTGGTTGACCGCCGAGCCGCGGATCACCGCGTACACCCGGTCGCGGTCCTCCAGCGCCTGAGCGAGGGGCTTCAGCACGATCACGCCGGCGCCCTCGCCCCGGACGTAGCCGTTGGCGCGCGAGTCGAACGCGCGCGACCGGGCGTCCGGCGACAGCATCGAGGCCTGGCTCAGCGCGATCGGGAACTGCGGGGTCAGCATCAGGTTGACGCCACCCGCGATCGCCAGCCCGCTCTCCCCGCGCCGCAGGCTCTGCGCGGCCAGGTGCACCGCGACCAGCGAGGACGAGCACGCGGTGTCGATCGTCATGCTCGGCCCGCGCAGGTCGAACGTGTAGGACAGCCGGTTGGACAGGATCGACATGAACGTGCCGGTCGCCGAGTGCGGGCCGAGTCCCTCCAGCTCACCGGGCGCGGTCTGCAGCCCGCCGTAGTCCTGGCTGCACCCACCGACGAACACACCGGTGTCGCCGCCGGCGAGCCGGTCCGGGACGATGCCGGCGTCCTCCAGTGCTTCCCACGCGACCTCGAGGAGCAGCCGCTGCTGCGGGTCCATCTGCTCGGCGACCCGCCCGGAGATGCCGAAGAACGCGGCGTCGAAACCGTCGATCGCGTCGAGGAAACCGGCTTCGCGGGCATTCATCCGGCCCGGCTGCTGCGAGCGCGGCGAGTAGAACCGGTCGACGTCCCACCGGTCGGCCGGCACCGGGCCGATCGCGTCGACGCCGTCGGTGAGCAGCCGCCACAGCGACTCCTGGTCGGTGACCCCACCCGGGAGACGACAGCCGATCCCGACGATCGCGATGTCAGATGTGGGTGTCAAGGAGGCCCTCCAACGCGGCGAGGCGGTGCAGGACCGCCAGGACTTGAGCGGTCGTGAAGATGTGCTGGGTCGCGCGGAACGAGCGGTAGGTGCCGGTGTCCGGGTACGGGTAGGAGCCGCCGTCCCAGGAACCGTCGGGGCGTTGACGGGCGAGCAGCCAGAGCAGGCCTCGACGGACCGCGAGGTGGCCGGCGTCCATGCCGGCGTAGGCGAGGGTCTCCAGCGCGAGCGCGGTGTGCTGTTCCGGCGAGGAGTACTCGCCGAACCCGTCGACCTCGGTGTACCAGCTGCCGTCGGCCCGTTGCTGGGACAGCACGAATTCGCAGGCGTGCGCGACGGCGGAATGGTGGCCGAGCTGCGCGAGCGCCGCCACGGCCGGGCGGATCAGGTAGTAGTAGGTGCTGTAGTAGTACCAATTCAGGCCGAAATGCCCTTCAGGGCGCCGGGCCTGGTCGAGGAACTCCAGCGCGCCGTCGAGGTCTTTCGGATCGAGGTCCAGCCCGAGCAGCGCCAGGAGCGCGAAACCGGTCACCGAGGACTCGGTCTGGAACGCCTTCGGGATGTGTGAGTGCACCTCGGCCCACGCGCCGTTCGGGAGCTGTTGCTCACGCAGGAACAGCGCTTTGGGCAGCGCTTCGTCGTCCAGCCCGAGCAACGTCAGCGCCGCGACGTATTCGCTGCTGGTTTCCGTGCAGTACTCGTCGGGAGCGGTATCCAGGACACCCCAGCTGAGCATGCCGCTCGGCTTTTGCCGCCCCCGCAGGAAATCCAGCACCTGGTCGAGAGTGCGCCGCTCGACCACGCCCACCGTGTCTTTCCACAGTGAAATAGCTTTGAGCGCGTTGACCGAATCCCATTCTTGAAAGATCAAGATGTCGCGGTCGTCCACGATCGAGCCGGCCGGCGTTTGCCGAGCCTGGAAGAATAACAGAGCGGCGCCGACCGTCTCACGAATGGTGCGACCCTGCGTGCGGGCGACCTGGCTCAGCGTGGACGTCCCCAGCCTGTCGATATCAGTCCACTCTTGTGACGCCAAACCCCGTGCCCCTAGCCCTTGACCTACACTTTACGTGAACTTTCTGGTCGCCCAGTGAGGTGAACGTACCACTCTTTTGACCGGGCCTTAAGTAAGGTGATCCGATCGAGGGAACCTCGCGGCAGGCGCCGCAACAATTGTGTAACAACCGATTTAACGGCCAGCGACAACGAGGTAGGACTGAATGCAGCGTCGGTTGATCGAGGCCACCACACTGGGCGACCTGCTTGATCGACAGGCTCAGGAGCAGCCGGACAGAATCGCCCTCGCCTTCCCTTCCGGGGAAATGAGCTATCGCGAACTGGCGGCCCGGGCAAACCAACTGGCCAGGGGTTTGATAGGGCTCGGGGTCAACCGGGGCGACGCCGTCGGCATCCTGCTCACCAACTGTGTGGATTCTGTGTCCACACTGTGCGCCGTGGCCAAGATCGGCGCAATTCCGGTACCGGTGAATTCACGCTTCAAGTCCTACGAGTTGAGCCAGCTGGTCACCCAGTCCGGAATTCGGGTACTGCTCACCGAGACCCCCGCCGACCCCGCGGCTCCGGACTTCACCGCGTTGCTGGTCGACACCTTTCCCTCGCTGCGCTGCGAGGAGGTCGGCGACCGGCTCCTGCTCCCCGAGGCCCCCGAGCTCGAGCACATCGTCACCTTGAACACCGCCGGTGGGCGTGCGCCGTTCCTGACCGAGGCCGAGCTCGTGGGCCTCGCGGAGCGGGTGGAGCAGGCCGAGGTCGACCGGCGGCAGGTGCTCGTGCGCATCCGGGACACCGCGCTGGTCATGTACACCTCGGGCACCACGGCCAGCCCGAAGGGAGCGATGCTCAGTCACGAGGCGTTCAGCCGCTTCGCCGCCGCGACCGTGCACGAACTGTTCTCACTGAGCCCGGACGACCGCATCTGGACCGCGCTGCCGCTGTTCCACATCGGCGGCATCGCGTTCGCGATCGCCTCGCTCTACGCCGGCGCAACCTACGTCCACACCGGCTTCTACACCCCGGCCACCGCGCTGGACCAGCTGGAATCGTCCCGCGCCACCGTCGCGCTACCCGGGTTCGAGACGATCTGGCTACCGGTGCTCAACCGGCCCGACTTCGCCGAGCGTGACCTGTCCGCGCTGCGTCAGGTGATGGTCGTCGGCGTCCCGCAGCGGCAGCGCGACATGGCCGCGCGGCTGCCGCACACCACATTGATCTCGTGCTTCGGCATGACCGAGGCCTGTTCGTTCCTGTCGCTCAACCGGCCCGACGACACGCTCGAACAGCGGATCACCACCGGCGGGCACCCGCTGCCCGGGATGGAATGCCGCGTCATCGGGCCCGATGGCCAGGACGTCCCGGCGAACACCCACGGTGAGTTGTTGTTCCGAGGGTCGAACTGTTTCGACGGGTATTTCAAGGAACCCGAGCTGACCGCGCGGTCCTTCGACGCGGACGGCTGGTTCCACAGCGGCGACATCGCGACGATGGACCCGGACGGCCGGGTCACGTTCGTCGGCCGGGTCAAGGACATGCTGAAGGTCGGCGGGGAGAACGTCGCGGCCGGCGAGATCGAAGGTTTCCTGCTCACCCACCCGGCGGTGCTGATGGCGCAGGTCGTCGCCGCGCCGGACGCCCACTACGTCGAGGTGCCCGCCGCGTACCTCGAGCTGGTGCCCGGCGCGACGGTGACCGAGCGGGAGATCATCGAGTACTGCCTCGGCAGTGTCGCCACCTACCGGGTGCCACGCTACGTCCGGTTCGTCGAGGAGTGGCCGATGTCCGGCACCAAGATCAAGAAGTTCGTGTTGCGGGACCGGATCCGCGAGGAGCTGGACTCCCTCGGCATCACCACCGCACCCAAGCCCGTCGCGGCGGTGACCCGATGAGCGTGCGCCACACCCTGTCGCTGTACCGCAGCCGGGCTCGGCTGATGCGCTCCGCGGCGCTCGGCGATCCGGTCGCCCGGATCCTCGCCATGCCCCGGGGCAGCGCCGGGTACGCGCGCTACGAGAAGGTGCGGGCACGCGGCGAGCTGGTGCGCGGCCGCAGCGGCACCTACATGACCGTGTCGCACCGGGTGTGCAACGAGGTGCTGCGCAGCGACGCGTTCGGCGCGGTCCCGACGGCGGCGTCGAAGCACGTGCTGACACCGACCAACGGCCGGCTGGACCGGCTCGTGCATCCGCTGGACGACTCGTTCGCCTCGGTCGACCCGCCGGAGCACCCTCGGCTGCGCAAGATCGTCGCGCCGTTCTTCACCCCGGCCGCGATGCGGCGGCTGCGCGGGTTCGTGGACGAGGTGATCGACGACGAGCTCGATCGCCTCGACCGGCCGGAGCGCCTCGACCTGATCTCCGAGTTCGCCGTGCGGGTCCCGAGCCGGGTGATCTGCGAGATGCTCGGGCTACCGCCGTCGGACCACGAACGGTTCGTGCGGTGGGGCATCGAGTTCGGCGCGACCGTCGACGGCGCGCGCACCCCCGGCGACCTGCTGCGCACCCGCACCCTGCTGACCGAGATGACCGAGTACTTCGAGGACCTGTGCGCGGTACGGGCCCTGTCCCCCGGCGGGGCCGACATGGTCTCGGCGATGGTCGCCGCGACCGAGGCCGGTGAGATGACCCGGCGCGGGCTCGTCGCCACCTGCCAGGCGCTGCTGATCGGCGGGTTCGTCACCACCGCGAACATCATCGGCAACGGCGTCGTCGGGCTCATGCAGCATCCGGCGCAGCGGGACGCGCTGCTCGCCGACCCGACGCTCGCCGCGACGCTCGTCGAGGAGGTGCTGCGGCTGGAGGCGCCCGCCCAGTACAGCGTGCGGATCGCGTTGCGCCCGGTCACCGTCGCCGGGCATTCGCTGGAGCGCGGCACCCCGGTCGTCACACTGCTGGCCGGCGCCAACCGGGATCCGGAGGTCTTCCCGAATCCGAACGCCCTGGACCTGAGCCGTCCCAATTCACGCGACCACCTGTCGTTCGCCGCCGGAATCCATTACTGCATCGGCGCCGGACTGGCCCGCATGGAGGGCGAGATCGCGCTGAAGGCCCTGTTCGCCCGATTCCCCGACCTGCGCATCGAGGGAAAGGTCGCCTACTGCCCCTCCCGGGTCATCCGGGGCCCGTACGTCCTGCCCATCCGCCCCCGCTGACCCGTGAGTGTTTTCGGCTGCTATGACAGCCGAAAACACTCACGGGCTGATCAGGGCTGGCGCGAGGCGTTCGGCCACCTGTAGGAACGTTGTGTTCTCCTCGGGGGTGCCCACCGTGACCCGCAGATAGCCGGGCAGGCCCACATCGTCGACCTGGGCGCCCTCGATGGCGAACGCCTGCCACAGCAGCGCCGTGTCCATGCCCCTGGCGAAATCGCCGAACAGCAGGAAGTTCGCCTCGCTGGGCACCACCGGATAGCCGAGCTGACTGAGCCGACGGGTCAGCCGGGCCCGTTCCGCCCGCGCTTCCGCCACGATCGATGCGGTCAATTCTGAGAATTCGGAATAGGTCACGCGCCCGCCGCCCTTCAACGCCATGCGAGAGTGTGCGCGCGCCGCCTTCCGAAAGCCTTCCCCTCGGCTTCCGACAGAAGGGACACCGATGGACGACATCGACACCCGATTAGCCGGGCTGCGCTACCGAATCCTGGGCCCGGTCGCCGTCGTCGACGATCGCGGCGAGCCGATCCGGCTCGGCGCGCCCAAACAACGGGCGCTGCTCGCGACCCTGCTGCTGCACGCGAACCACGCGGTGTCCGAGGAACGGCTGATCGCGCTGGTATGGGGTGAGGATCCACCGCGCACGGTGCGCGGCCGCGTCCAGGTGTACGTCTCCGAGCTGCGGGCGGCGCTGGGCCAGGAGGTCATCAGCAGGGCAGGTGACGGCTACCAGCTGACCGTCGCCCCCGGGCAGCTCGACCTCGACCTGTTCCACGCCCTGCGCCGAGAGGCCGCGGCGGATCCCGACCGCGCGACGCGGTTGCTGCGTTCGGCGCTCGGGCTGTGGACCGGCATCCCGCTCGGCGGGCTGGGCGACGCGCTGGTGGTGACGGAGCGTCCGGGGCTCGACGAGCTGCGCCTGACCGCGTGGGAGGAGCTGTTCGCCGCCGAGCTGGCGCAGGGACGCGCGGTGCACGTCGTCGGCGAGCTGCGTACGGCGGCGGCCGAGCATCCGTTCCGGGAACGGATCGTCGCACAGCTGATGACCGCGCTGCACCGGTGCGACCGCCGCTCCGAGGCCCTCGCTGTGTACGCCGAGACGCACCGCAGGCTCGTCGACGAGCTGGGCATCGAACCCGGCCAGCGGCTGCGCGACGTGCAGGCGATGGTCCTGAACGACGAGAGCGAACAGCAGCAGCGACCGGCGCCCGCCGAGCTGCCCCGCGACGTGCGCGGGTTCAGCGGCCGAAGCGACGAGCTGACCGAACTGGACGCGCGGCTGAGCAGCGGCGGCGTCGGGGTCATCAGCGGCACGGCGGGCATCGGGAAGACGGCGCTGGCCGTCCACTGGGCGCATCGCGTCCGCGCCGACTTCCCCGACGGGCAGCTGTACCTCAACCTGCGCGGCTTCGACCCCGAGCACGAACCGCTGACCTCCGACGCCGCCCTCGGCCAGCTGCTGCGTTCGCTCGGTGCGGACCCCCGCCAGCTGCCGGACACCTCCGAGGGACAGACCGCGCTCTACCGGTCGCTGCTCGCCGACCGCCAGGTGCTGCTGGTCCTGGACAACGCCCGCGACGCCGGCCAGGTCCTGCCGCTGCTGCCGCCGTCCGGTTCGGTCGTGGTGACCAGCAGGCACCGGCTGTCCGAGCTGGTGTCCTCGGTCGGCGCGAACGTCGTCCTGCTCGACGCGCTGGGCAGCGACGACACCCACACGCTGCTGGAGGCGGTGCTCGGTGAGCGGCGGGTCGCCGCCGAGGCGTCGGCGGCCGCGCGGCTCGGCGAGCTGTGTGGTGGTCTGCCACTGGCGCTGCGGGTCGTCGCGGCGCGCCTGGCCACCGAGCCCGGCACGACGATCGCCGACGCGGTCGCCGAGCTGGAGGGAGCGAACCCGCTCGATGCGCTGGTGCTCGACGACGAGCAGCCGGGCATCGTCGCGGTCGCGTTCGGCGCGACCTACCGCACCCTGTCCGAGCCAGGCAGGCGACTGTTCCGGCTGCTCGGGCTGGTGCCCGGCGCGGATTTCACCGCCTCCACCACCGCCGCGCTGCTCGACGTCTCGCTCCCCGAAGCCGGCCGGTGGCTCAGCACGCTGGCCACGGTGCACCTGGTCGAGCGGCACGCCTCGCGCCGCTACCGGTTCCACGACCTGGTCAGGGCCTACGCCGCCCGGTTGGCGAGCGCCGATCCGGACCGCGACGCGGCCTGGGCACGGTTGGTCGAGCACTACCTCGACATCGCCGAGGCGGGCACGCGCCTGCACGGCGCCAGCACCGTCCAGCTACCCGCCGACTCGGCGCTCGCGCTGGCCCGGCGGGTGCGTCGCCGTCCGGCCGGCACCGTCGCGCTGGTCCCCCACGATCCGGACGTCGAGATGTCGAATCTGGCCACCGCGCTGTCACACGCCGCGCGGCGGGGCCCGTACCCGGCGGCGTGGCTGCTGGCGGAGGACCTGCTGTCCTACTTCCACCGCTTCGGGCGCCGCGCTGAGTGGATGGACATCGCACCCGCGATCCTCGGCGCCGCCGTCATTCACGACGAGGTACATCTGCAGGCGCTGCTGCATCGCGGGATCGGCGACTCGCTGTTCCGCGCCGGGCAACGCGACGCCGGTATGCGCCATCTGCACGACGCGGTGCGCCTCGCCCACGAGCTGGGCTGGAAGGACTGCGAGGCCGCCGCGCTGGACAACCTCGGCACCGCGCTCGAATGGACCGGGCGGCTACCCGAGGCGGCCGAGCACACCTTGGAAGCGGCCCGGCTGTTCGCCGAGCTGGGCTCGGTCACCGGGGAGAACCGGACGCTCAACGCCCTCGGCGGCAAGTACCACCACCTCGGGCGGCTGCGCGAGTCCGAGCAGAGCTACCTGCGGGCGCTCGCGCTGAGCGAGGCACATGACCTGCCGATGCGCCGCGCCTCGGACCTGATGGACCTCGGCTCGGTGCAGCTGGAGCTGGGCCGCCACGACGACGCCGAACGCAGCCTGGTGCGCGCGCGGGACCTGTTCACCGAGCTGCGCTCCCCCATGGGTCTGATCTTCACCTACTTCTGGCTCAGCAGGCTGCGCTGGCAGACCGGCGATGATCAGCTCGCCCGCGAGGAGGCGGAACGCGGTCTCGTCCTGGCCAAGGCGAGCGGCGCGAAGCTGGTCGAGGCCGCCACCCTCAACGCGCTGAGCGAGGCCGAGATCCGGCTCGGTCTCCTCGACCGGGCCGCCGAGCACCTGGCCGAGTCGCTGCGGATCGTGCGGACCGGCGGGTTCGGGTTCCACCTCGGTTACGCGCTGTGCGCCCGCGCCCGGCTGCACGCGGCGCTCGGTGAGCTGGAGCAGGCGGTCGAGACGGCGATCCAGGCGCGGCAGGTCGCGCGCGACGGCGGCTACCGTCCGCCGGAGATCGCCGCGTCCCTGGTCCTGACCGAGATCTACACGCGCTGGGGGAAGCCGGAGCCGGCCCGCGAGCACGGGCTCGAAACGTTGCGGCTGTGCGAGGAGACCGGCCAGGCGAACGAGGCAATACGCGTCCGGCGCCTGCTGGGGTCATGACCGAGGCTCGCCGAGCAGCCGGCTGACCGGGAAACCGTGATCGCAGACACCACTTCGCAGAGGTAGCTGTCGTGTCGCAGACGCTGCAGTGTCTGCGACACGGCATGAAGGTCTGCGAGGCCGCGCAGACGCCGCCGAGCGCATGGGGCGTTATCCTTTCCTGTGCTGTGAGAATTATCAGCCTATTCGGTTAATTGGTTGACTCGCGCATTGTCAGCGGATATTCCGACGTGCATTAGTTCACGAATTGTGAACGTCGGCGTGCATGTTTCGTAACTGGACGTCCGAACCTCCACCGAGCAGGCTGGAGTCACCGGCGCGAGAGGCCACCGCCCGGGGAAAGTCACAGCTCAGCGCGTTGTACTCGCCATCTTCGATGGCGAGTTGTGCTGCGCGCCGGGCCGGGCCGATTCGGTAACTGCGAACCAGGAAGGAGGTGGGCGACCACGATGCGGGATTCGAGGGGGCTCACGGGTGAGGAGCTGCACAGCACGGTGTCGGAGATCGATGCGGTGCCCTCGATCAACACGGTGGGCGCGGTCGACACCGTTGCGACGATCGACCCCGCCGTCATCGTCGCGCCGGTCGAGTCGCCGCGTGGTGAGCCGTTGCTGCGGGTGAACTGGACCGACCCGGTCACCGGAACACACGGCTACCTGGTCGTGCACTCCCTGGTCGCGGGCATGGCCACCGGCGGCACCAGAATGCGCCCGGGCTGCACCCTGACCGAGGTCGAAGACCTCGCCTTCGGCATGGCCGCCAAAACCGCCACCTTCGACCTGCCCATCGGCGGCGCCAAAGGCGGCATCGACTACGACCCCAAAGCACCCGACGCCATCGACGTCCTGGCCCGCTTCTGCGACGCCATGCGCCCCTTCATCCAAGGCCACTGGGTCACCGCCGAAGACCTCGGCGTCCCCCAACACCTCATCGACACCG
>NZ_AUBB01000037.1 GCF_000429025.1 Actinospineispora spinosispora DSM 44797 | reverse complement strand
AGTTTTGCAGCAAAATCCGGGACTCCGGGGAGAAAGTTTTCAAGAAATTGAAGCCCCGAAGGTTGCGTCGCCGACGTACCCGACGACGGTCCCCGGCCCGCGAGCCGAAAAGGCGCGGCTGGAGAGCCTGCTAACTGGCTGTTGCCTCTGTTTAAAGATTGTTACTGCAAACAAATCGGTCGCGGGCCTCTGAGCGCAGTTCACCGCAGCCGGCGCGCGCGGAGCCTGCGCGAGGCCGCGGGGCGGGTCGGCCGGGTCCGCCGAGCCGTGGGTCGGGTCGACGTCGCGGTGCGCGGCGGCGGCGTACCACCATCGGATCTGAAAGGGTGATCAGAATTGAATGTCTTTTCAAATAGCGCTACGGTCACCCGCACATCGACTACGGAGGCCGCTGAATGGACACGACGCACGCCCCGGGCGCCCCGGTGGGGATGGTCATGAACCCCACCGCCCAGTGGATCTTCACGGTGCTGCACTTCGCGGTGGCCATCGCCGTCACCGTGTGGCTGTGGCGCCGCTGGGACCGAGGCGAGACCCGGATCGCCCTGCTCATCCTTCTCGGCGGCGGTTTCACGATCGTGGCCGAGCCGTTCTTCGACCGCATGGGCTACATCTGGCACGCGACGGTGAACCAGTGGACGTTCGTGAGCATGTTCGGGCACAGCGTCCCGTTGTGGATGTTCCCGGTCTACTACTGGTTCATCGGCGGCCAGACCCTCTACGTCCTCAACCGGCTGCGTGCCGGCGCCACCGTCCGCGACATGTGGCGGCTCTACGCGGTGTTCTGCGTGATGGACACCGTGCTGGAGCTGCCCATCCTCTACGTGGGCGGGGTCTACACCTACTTCGGCAACCAGCCGTTCTGGGACGCGCAGTGGTTCCCGCTCCCCGGCTGGTACATCTTCGCCAACGGGGAGCTGCCGTTCACCGCCGCCGCGGTGGTCCTGCTGCTGAGCTCCCTGGGCGACCGCCGGTACGCGTACTCGATCCCGATCGCCATCCCGCTGGTCACCTTCGCGGTGTACGCCGCGATCGCCTGGCCCATCTGGGCCGCCCTGAACGACGAGGGGTCCACGCTCGTCACCCACCTTGCCGGTGCCGCGACGATCCTGCTCGCGCTCTACACCAGGCAGATCCTCGCCGTGGCGTGCGTGCGCACGGTGGCCGGCGGCGGGGCGCAGACCTTCTGGGAGGCCACCTCCCCGCACCGCAAGCGGTCGGGCGCCGCCGAGCTGGCCACCTCGTGACTGCCCTGGTGCCGATCGTTCACTCGTGAGGTGGTTGTCAACGCAAGTTACTGATGGTGCACTTGTGGCGATCTCATTCGCTCAGCGAAAGGTGGCCGCATGACGAAGCCGGTGCTCGACAGCAGTCCCGAGGTTATGGAAATCGATATCGAGGCGGCGCTCGACCCGGTCGAGGTGGACGGGGTCTACCGCGACACGATCCGGTGCGCACCGCTCGCGAGCATGGCGGGCGCGGTGCTCCTGTCCCCTCCGGCACCGCGTCCCAAGAAGAAGAAGTAGGCGCGGCCAGGACACCCTCAGGTATGGAGCAGGTGAGCGGCGCGGAGCGACTGGCGGACGCCGTTGCCGACCTTGCCGGGCGTGTGGTCTCCGCTGTGCGCGGCGGAGACCATCGCGCGGTTGTCCCTGGTACATGTTCTGAAGCCGCTGTTCGGGTTGCCGCGGTGCGGGTGCTGGGCGCGGACACCCTGCTGGCGAGCGCGGTGACCGGCCGGGCACCCGATCCGGCCGACGTGGCGGTGTGCGACCAGGCGATCCGGGCTCATCAGCCGGCCGAGACGGCCTCGCTGCCGTCCCGCTGGACCCATTGGGCCATGGTGGACGCGCTGTCCCGGTTCGGCGGGACCGACGTTCGCCCGCAATGGCGGGTGCAGCCTCCGGCACGGTGGCTCGAAGAAGCGTCGTGGCAGGAGCTCACCCATCAGCTGGCGGTGCTGGGGGCGCTCGCCCTACCCGGGGCCGACTGTGCGGTGGCCCGGGTGGCCGCCGCCCGGCCGGTCGATCTGGCGCGCGGGTTCGTCCGGGCGGTCCGCCGTCGCGACTGGCGGCAGGCAGCAGCCGCGGGTCGCTGGCTGTGCCTGTCGGACGAGGTCCCCGGCACACTCGGCTTGGGCACGGGGCTGGAGTTCGTCGCCATGATGGGTGAGCCCGACCCGATCGTTGCGTTGCACCTGGAGGCGGCGCGGGCCATCGAGGACGCCGGCTCCCGGTCCGGCGAGGCCGGGACGTGACCGCGACGGCGCTGCCGCCGTACGGCGCCCTGACCGACGCCGCTCTGGGCTGGTTGCACGCACACCGCTCCCGCTTCGCGCTGGACGAGGCGGTCCTGGAACCCGACGTCGATGCCGGCTGGACCTGGAAGCCGCTGGGTGAGCTCGCGCAGATCTGCGGGTGCGTCCAGCACCACGGCGATCCCCGCTCCCGGGCCCACCGGCTGGCAGCAGAGCTGCTGCGCTTCGCGTGGGATCAGGTCGGCGGGGGCGAGCTTCTGCTGCGGTTCCACAGATCGGATCCGTTCGCCACCTATCCGTTGGAGCTCTACGCGGCGTTCGCCTGGAGCGGGTTACGCCACACCGGCTACGAGCGGTTCGCCGCCCGGGTCACCGACAACCGCAACTGGACGGTGCTGGAGCAGCTGCCGACCCGACGGATGGGGGTGTTGAACTCGGCGCGGCACGCGGGTCTCCCACCCCGGGGCGCACCCCGGGCGAGCCTCGACGGGACCTGGCTGGGTGGTCTGCCCGAGCCCTGGGCTTTCGAAGTGACCGCCGGCTACGCCCTGACCCACACGGTGTTCCATCTGACCGACTGGGGGCGCACGCCGACCGCTGTGCCGGCCGACGTCGCCGACTACCTGGTCATGTGGTTGCCCGCGTGGCTCGACAGCTGCGTCCAGCAGCGGCAGTGGGACCTGTGCTGCGAGCTGCTCGTGGTCGCCGCGAGCCTTCCCGAACCGCTCCCCCCGAGCCTGACGGAACAGGCCTGGTCGGCTCTGGCCGAGGCCCGGGACGACACGACCGGGGCCCTGGTCGAGTGCGGGCCGGCACCGGTGGACGAACCCGAGGATCAGATCTTCCGCGGTTGCTACCACTCCACGCTGCTGCTGGCCTTCGCCTCGGCGATCGCCGGCGGAAACCTCAGGCGACCGGACCGGATGTCACCGTGAGGCGGGCCCGGTGACCGATCCCGCGATGCTGCACGCCGTGACCGCGCGTGCCCTCGAATGGCTGTACACCCACCGCGACCGCTTCCGCCTCGAACCCGACGCGGGCGCGGAGGTCCCGTTCATGGACCGGTTCAAACCCCTCGGCGAGCTGGCGCTGATCTGCTCGATCCTGCGCCGCGAGGCGGTCACCGGCACGCGCCAGACCAGCCTGGCGCGCCAGGTCGTCGACCATGCCTGGAGCCACATCCTCGACGGTGGCAACGTCCTGGTCCTCGGCCAGCGCGACGAACCGATCTCCCCCATCCCGTTCGAGGTGTATCTGCCCTTCCACGAGATGGGCTACCGCAGCCCGGTCATGGACCGGGCGATCCGGCTCAACCACCGTCTCAGCGGCTGGGGCGCGCTCGAAACGAGGCCCAACCGTCGGCTCGGGCTGTCCGCCGCGCAGCTGCGCTACGGGTTGCGGCCGAGCACGCCGCTGTCCGAGACCGCCGCCACCACCTGGCTGGCGCACACTCCGGAGCCGTGGACGCTCGAGGAGACGATCGGTTACGACGTCACCCACACCGTCTTCCACCTGACCGGCTGGGGCGCCAACCCGGAGGACCTTCCGCCCACGATGGCCGACTACCTCCAGCTGTGGCTGCCGGTCTTCCTTGACGACCTGCTCGAGCTGCGGCGCTGGGACCTGCTCGGTGAGTTCCTCGCCGTCGACGCCTGCCTGCCCAGCCCCACTCTCGACCACCGGGCCTGGGCGGGGTTCGCCGCCGCGCAACAACCCGACGGGGCGATGCCCGCCGTCGACACCATGCCGACCGGTGACCCGGACGACGTCTTCGACATCGTCTACCACCCCACCCTGGTCGCCGTGCTCGCCGCGACGCTGGCGACCTCCCGGGCGCTGACCCGCCTCAGCAACGCATGACCACTCCGGCCACCTCGACCCGGCTCGAAGCCCGGCTGGAGCGGGCCGTCCAGGCGGTCGACGCACCCGACGTCGTGTTCGCGGTGTCCCACCGCGGCCGGCGGACCGTTCGCGGCGGCGGGACCGGGCCGCCGAGGTCGCTTCCCCGCGAGCTCGCCCGGTACGAACTGGGTTCGGCCTCGAAAACCTTCGCCGGGCTGCTCCTGGCACACGCGGTCCAGCTGGGCAGGGTGAGCGTCACCGACCCGGCGGCACGGTATCTGGCCGGTGCCCCGCGCGCGATCACGCTCGAGCACCTGATCACCCACACCTCGGGGCTGCCTCCGCTGCCAGGGGACTTCTGGCTCTGGGCAGTCCCCCACCCGGTGACCAACCCCTATGCCCGTTATCCCGCGGATCGGGTCATCCGCGCCTTCCTACGGTGCCGGCCGCGCCGAGCGCCCGCGACGGTGTGGCGCTACAGCAACTTCGGGGTCGCGGTATTCGGCCACACACTTGTCGCCGCTCTCTCCACGCCTTGGGCGTCGCTGCTCGGCGACCACGTCCTGCGTCCACTCGCGCTGACCGACACGGGCCTGGTCGCCCAGGAGCACGACGCCATCGGGCACAGAGCTGACGGCCGCACCCCGACTCCACCGATCCGGATCAACGGGTTCGCGCCGGCCGGCGGGGTCCGCGCCACCCCGCACGACATGCTGAGCTACCTCGAAGCCCACCTCGATCCCCCGGCCGGGCTTCCGTCGACGCTGCGTGTCGCGCTCACCCGGGTCCTGGAACCCGCCGGCCGCCACGGCGAGGACTACCAGGAGATCCACACGCGGGGCTGGTTCCGTCACGACCTCGACACCGGACCTGTGTTCTTCCACGGTGGAGGCACCCTGGGCCAGCAGGCTTTCCTCGGGTTCCGCCCGGACACCCGCACCGCGCTCGCCGCGTTCTCCACCCGCAGGTACGGGCGCGACGACACCTTCCAGGCAACCGCCTACGACCTGCTCACCTGGCGGGACATCAGGTAGGTCGTGGGTTACCCGCGGTCCGGCTCGATGAAGGCGCCGCTCGCGCGAAGGGTGTCGAGGCGTTCGGCGTCGAAGCCCAGCTCGGTGAACACCTCCGTGTTGTGCTCGCCCTGCAACGCGGGGACCTGTTCGCCCAACGGGTCGGTGTGCCCGCTGAAATGCCAGGGCGGGCCGGGGATCGTGATCTCGCCGCCCCGACGGTCCGGGACCGTGCGGAACGCCCCCCACCGCTGGGCCCATTCGGTCTCGGCGAACTCGTCCATGCTGCGCAGCCTGCCGGTGGCGATCTTCGCCTCGTCGAACTGGGCGTCGAGCGAAGCCATGTCCCCGAAGGTATGGATCCAGGTCTGGACGATGTCGTGCAGAGCCGCGTAGTTCTCCTGCCGCAGCTCCGGGGTGGTGAACCTCGGGTCGTCCTTCAGGTCCGGGCGCCGCATCGCGTGGCAGTAGAACGGGAACGACAGGCTCCCGACCAGGCTCATCGGGGAGATGAACTCGTGTCCCTCGGGGCTGGTGAAGAACGGGGTGTCGGTGGCGCCAAGGACGGGCCGTTCCGCGCCGAGGTCGATGTCGCTGACGTCGTAGTGGACCCGCTCGTTGATCGAGGTCACCACCGCCGCCATGGCGACGTCGACGTACTGGCCCTCGCCGGTGACGGCCCGGTGCCGCAGCGCGGCGAGCACCGCGATGGTGGCGTGCAGCCCGGCGTAGACGTCGGCGTGCGACAGCGCGTCGGTCTCCCGGTCCGGCCCCTCGGCGCCGAACTGGCGCAGCGTGTTGTGGGTGAACCCGACCTCGGCCTGGACGGTCGGTGCATAGGCCATGCGTCCGCTCCACGAACCGTGCTGGCCGTAGCCACTCACCGAGACGTAGACGATGTCGGACCGACGGGCCGACAGGGACTCGTAGTCGAGGCCGAACGACCGCAGTGCTCCCGGCCGGAAGTTCTCGATCACCACGTCCGCGGTGTCACACAGCGCGAGTGCGGCGTCCCTGGCCTCCGCGACGTTCAGGTCCAGGCTGACGTTGCGTTTGCCGGCGTTCTGCTGCGCGTAGTAGCCGCTGACCGCGCCCTGGCGGGGGAACGCCAGGCGGGACAGGTCTCCCCTCGGCGGCTCGATCTTGATCACCTCGGCGCCGAGGTCGAGCAGGTGCTTGCCGCAGTGCGGTCCGGCGAGCACCCGGGAGAAGTCCACGACCCGCACACCCTGCAGTGGAAGCGGCATGTCAGCGTCCTTCGAACCGTGCGGCGCCGGGACCGTTCTCGGCCAGCGACGCCAGCCCGGTCTTGAGGTCGGACGAGGCCCAGATGTCGCGCTGCAGCTCCGCCATCGCCTCGTCGGTCGCCCGGACGCCGTGCTCCAGGGTGTGGGAGACGATCGCCTTGGTCGACGCGTGCGCGACCGTCGGACCGTTGGCCAGCTCGTGGGCCAGGCTCAGGGTCACCGCGTCGAGCTGCTCGTCGGGGACCACGCGGTTGATCACGTTCCAGCGTTCCAGGGTCGCCGGGTCGTAGCGCCTGGCCAGCAGCGCCATCTCCTTGGCCCGCGCGGCGCCGGCCCGTTGGGTGACCCGCTGGATCGCGCCCATGAGCGGGTTGAGGCCGATGCTCGCCTCCACCGAACCGATCTTGGCCGACTCGGCCGCGACGATCAGGTCGCACGCGAGGGCCAGCTCGAACCCACCGCCGACACACACGCCGTGCACACTCGCCACGACGGGCAGCGGCAGGCCGTCGAGGACCCGTAGCACCTCGGTGACGTCGACGTCCGGCGCGGCCCCGCGCTCGGAGCTCTCGAACAGCGCCACGTCGGCACCGGCGCAGAAGTTCCGCAGGCCGCTGCGCAGGATCATCGCGCGGGCCCGCTGCTCCACCGCCCATCGCGCGGACGCGAGTACTCCGCTGAGAAGCTCGACACCGAGGAAGTTGTGCGGCGCGTGCCGCATCGTGACGACCGCGACCGCTCCGTCCAGCTCACAGTGCACCGGACCTGCCGGGCCCCCGTTCGATCCAGTCACCGTGCTCTCCCATCGTCGGGTGGAACGGTGACCGACATTATATGTCGCTCTACATACTGTAAAGACTCTAATATGGTCGTCATGCCTCGCCGCAGTGACAGCAAGACGCGCATGATCGCGGCCGCCCGCCGCCTCTACCGGGAGCGCGGCTACGTCGCGACGGCATTCTCCGACGTCCTGGAGGAGAGCGCGGCGCCCCGAGGATCGGTCTACTTCCACTTCCCCGGGGGCAAGCAGGAGCTGGGCACCGAGGTCGCGCTGTTGCACGCCTCGGACACGATCGCCCAGATCAACCGGTCGGCCCTGCGGTTCACCACCGCTGCCGAGATGGTCGGCGACTTCATCGACCAGGCCAAGGACAGGGTGCTGGCCAGCGATTTTCGTGAAGGGTGCCCGGTGGCGGCCATCATCGTCGAGACGGCCTCGTCACCCGGACCCCTCAGCGACACCACCCGCCGAGGACTCCAGGACGTCCTCACCGTGTTCGCGGCGCGGATGACGGAGAAGGGGCTGCCCGCCGAGGAGGCCGAGTCGTTGGCGGTCGCGACGATCGCCGCGATGGAGGGCGCGCTGGTCGTCGCTCGCGGTCTGCGCGACGTCGCGCCGTTCGACGTCCTGCGTGAGACCCTCACCGGGAGAGCCCGAGACAGCCTCTAGCTAATATGTAGCTAAGCATATTTAATTGTGATCAGGTCACACTCACCACGACTATCGACACCCGGTCGGTCCGCACGGTGTAGGCGATCATTCCGGCGCCACGCCCATAGGTGACCGTCGTAAACGGGACATCCTCGCCCGCTGGATCCGGCATCGCGCGCAGCTTCTCCAGGCACGCATCGATCTGGGCTCGGGTGTGCGGCAGGTGACCGCCGTACTGCTCGAACGCCGTGTCGAGCCACTCGACGTCGTAGCGGGTCATCCAGGTGCCACCGAAGACGAACCGGCCCTGGCGGCCGACGTCGTGCACTCGTTCATGATTGTCATGATAGATGACAATCACCAAAGATTCGTATCTGCGACGACCGAAGGGCGATTCATCCGGGGGTTAGGGTGTCCGGGTGGCCACGCTCCAACCTCGGACTCCGTGCCGTGCGCTGAACAGCAGAGCGACCTTCGTGATCTCCCAGCTCGGCGCGCGGATCAGCCAGCAGTTCGCGGAACACCTGCAGCCGTTCGGGTTGCGTCCGGCCCACTTCGGTGTACTCGTCCGGATCGCCCGCGACGAGGGCCAGTCCCAGCAGCAGCTCGCCGACCACGTCGGGGTGCACCGCAACGTCATGGTCAGCCTGGTCGACGACCTCGAAGAACGCGGTCTCGTCGAACGCCGGCGTCACCCCGAGGACCGGCGGGCACACGCGATTCATCTCACTGAGGCTGCTGTGGAGCTCCTGCCACGCGCCGAGGAGGTGGCGGCGCAGTTCGAGGCGTCGCTGTTCGCCGACATCGACCCCGCCGACCACGCTCTGGTCCTCGACGTGCTGCGACGCGTCAGCGAGCGCGCCGGACTCGTGCCCGAGCTGCACCCAGCCCTCATCGACTCGCGCCGCCCCGCCCCGGTTGATCCGGAGTCGTGCTGACCGGCCGTCTCAGGTGACCGAGGTCGTCTGAGGCTCGGCGCCGGTCCAGCTGGCGAGCAGCCGCAGCGCCGTCTCCGACGCCGAACCGGCCTCGGCGGTGTAGATGCACAACGTCTGGTCGGCATCACCGGGCAGGGCGACAGCCTCGTAGTCGATCGTGAGGTCACCGACCAGCGGGTGGTGGTAGCGCTTGGTCCCGTGGCTGCGCTCACGGACGTTGTGGTCGGCCCACCAGCGGCGGAACTCCGGGCTGCGGACCGCGAGCTCGCCGACGAGCTCGGCGAGCAGCGGGTCGTCGGGGTGGCGTCCGGCGTCGAGACGCAGGACCGCGACGTTGTCCCTGGCGACCTCCTCCCAGTCGAGGTAGAGGTCGCGGGCGGACTCGTCGAGGAAGGTGTAGCGCAGCATGTTGCGGTCCCGAGGCGGCAGCGCCTCGAAGTCCGTCATCAGGGCCCTGGCCAGCCGGTTCGTGGCGAGCACATCCATTCGGCGGCCGAAGACGAACGCCGGGGCGACGTCGTCGAGGGTCTCCAGGATGCGGCGGACGCCGGGACGGACCCGCTGCACCCGCGCCGGGGTGCGCCGCCGGGCGCGACGGGGACCGGACCGCGCGACCTGGAACAGGTACGAGCGTTCGACGTCGTCGAGGCGCAGCGCGCGGGCGACGGCGTCGAGGACCTCGTCGGACACGTTGAGGTGGCGGCCCTGCTCCAGCCTGCTGTAGTAGTCGACGCTCACGCCGGCGAGCTGGGCGACCTCCTCGCGGCGCAGCCCCGGCACCCGGCGCACGCCGCCGGTGCCGCCGACCTCGACGTCGTCGACGCTCAGCCGCGCACGGCGAGTGCGCAGGAACTCCTTCAGCTCGGCGTTGTGTTCCACGAATCCCAGTGTGGCCGAGGCCGGGGCGCTCGGTGGCGGCGAACCTCGGTCTGTTGGACCCAGGTTCGCCGGACCGAGGTCGAACGGGGCTCGGTTAGGGCGGTTTCGGCCGCTCGCGCGGTGGTTGTGTCGAAGACAGCCCGCACAACGACAAGAGGAGCATTCCGATGACCACCACTGTGTCCACCCCGCTGGCCGGCCGCGTCGCCGTCGTGACCGGTGCATCCAGCGGCATCGGCGAGGCCACCGCCCGGAGACTGGCCGCGTCCGGCGCGAAGGTCGCCGTGCTGGCCCGCCGGGCGGACCGCCTGGCGAACCTCGTCACGGAGATCGAACAGGCCGGCGGGACCGCGCTCGCGCTGTCGGTCGACGTGACCGACGCCGAGGCGCTGCGCGCGGCCGCCGAGAGGATCGCGGCCGAGCTCGGCACCGTCGACCTGCTGTTCAACAACGCCGGGATCATGCTGCCCGCACCGATCGAGGAGCTGCCGGTGCACCAGTGGCAGCAGCAGATCGACGTGAACGTGACCGGGCTGATGAACGCCGTCGGCGCGTTCGTCCCGCAGCTGATCAGGGCGGCGGCGGACAAGGGAGTGGCCGACCTGGTCAACACCTCGTCGATCGGCGCGCAGAACATCTTCCCGAACTTCGCGGTCTACTCCGGCACGAAGGCCTACGTCACGCACTTCTCGCGGACCCTGCGCACGGAGCTCGGGGCGAAGAACGTCCGCGTGTGCGCGCTCGAACCCGGGATCGTCGGCACGGAGCTGCAGGACCACGTCACCGATCCTGGCGCACAGGAGTGGTTGGAGGGTTCCCGGAAGGAGATCACCTGGCTGGCGCCCGAGGACGTCGCCGAGGCGGTCCACTTCCTGGCCGCGCAGCCCGCGCACGTGAACCTGCAGCAGATCACGATCATGCCGACCGCCCAGGCGTCCTGAGAAGCCGTGAGTGATTTGGGCTGCTGTAGCAGCCCAAATCACTCACGGGTGTTCGACCGGGACACTGCTGAGGTGAGTGGACACTGCTGCGACCTGATGACCTACTACGCCGACTACCAGTGCCATCGGGGACACGGCCGGTTCGACTGCCCCGACAACCTGCTCGACCATCGGGGGGCGAGCAACGTCTACGGCCTGATCATCCACGACGGAGGCGGCTCGTCGGTCGCCATCGGCTACTGCCCGTGGTGTGGCACCGAGCTGGCCGAGTCGCGTCGCTTCCTGGCCGAGACGCTGAGCGAGGAGTCCTCAGGGATGCCCGCGCGCACCATCGAGGTGTGAGAACGGGTCTCGCGGCCGGGGCCGGGCGACCTTGACCGTCACGAGGCGTGTCAGTGGCCCGCGCTCTGGCCGCCGTCGACGTGCAGGATGTCGCCGGTCACGAAGGGGGCGTTCTCCAGGTAGAGCACGGCGTCGACGATGTCACTGATCTCGCCCATGCGGCCGACGGGGTGCAGTGCGCCGAGCGCGTCGTGGGTCTCCGGTGCGTGCATCGGCGTCTTGATCACGCCTGGTGACACGGTGTTGGCGCGGATGCCGCGTCCGGCGTACTCGATGGCCAGTGACTTGGTCGCGGCGTTGAGCCCGCCCTTGGTCAGGGAGGCCAGGACCGAGGGCACGTTCGAGTTCGCGTGGTCGGTGAGCGTGGTGGTGATGCTGACGACGTGCCCGCCGCTGCCCTGGGCGAGCATCTGGGCGACCGCGCGCTGGGTGAGGGCGAAGAAGCCGGTCAGATTCACCGACAGGAACCGTGTGTACTCCTCGGTGGTGTACTCGGTGAACGGCTTGGCGATGAAGATGCCGGCGTTGTTGATCAGCGAGTCGACGCGGCCGAACCGTTCCAGGGCCTGTTCGACGACTCGGCGCGCCGTGTCCGGGTCCCCGATGTCGCCCTGGACGGCCAGCACGTCCGGGTCGGAGGAGGCGGCGATACCCCGGGAGGTGGCCACGACCGACCAGCCGGCCTTCCGGTACGCCTCCACGAGGCCCTGACCTATGCCCTGCGAGGCTCCGGTGACGATGACGACCTTCTGTCCGTGCCCGCTCATGACGTCCTTCTTTCTCGAGTTGTTCAGCAGGTTCGAGCGCCGAAGTTAGGCCTGGTGGACCGGCCTGGGAAATGCCTGCGACAGCGGTTCCATAACCACGGGGCATCGCGGTGTGGGAATACTTGGCCGGGGTCGCCGACAAATCTCCGCGACTCGGGACACTAGGTAGCCAGAGCTGATTGGACGAAACGGCGCATGAGGGACTCCTGGACACCGGGCAGGAATGCCAGTGACACCGGGATCGGCGGGGCGCCCCGCAATGGCACGAAGGTCACGCCGGGGTGGATCGCCCGGTGTTGCGCCTCGTCGGACACCACCCCGATGCCCCGGTCGGCGGCCACCGACTCGATCCACTCGTCGAAGTTGGTGGTCTCGACGACCGTTTCGGGCCCGTCGCCGTCCGGCCAGCACCACGGGCCGGTGGTGCCGCTGACGATGTTGACCACCAGCGGCCAGTCCGGGACCTCCGACCAGCTCAGTTCTTCCTTGCCGGCCAGCGCCGACCGGTTCGAGCACACCGCGACCCGTGGCTCGTCGAACAAGTGGACCATCCGCACCATCGGCGACTCGACCCGGCCTCGAACCAGCGCCACGTCGATCTTGTTCTGCAACACGGCGGCGAGCGGGTCGTCGATGCGTACCAGGTTGACCTTGCACCCGGTGGCCTGCTCGAACCGGTCGACCGAGTGCTGCGCCCACGGGTGGGGCAGCAACCAGCTGAACCCCAGCCGGATGCTGCTCTGCGCGCGCACGACGGCGAACGCCTGGTCCAGCTCGCCGAGGACCCGCTCGGCATGGCCGAGGAACACCGCGCCCACCTCGGTGAGCTCGACATGGCGGGAGCTGCGGTCCAGCAACTGCACGTGCAGCGTCGACTCGAGCTGACGGATCGTGCGGCTGAGCCCCGGCTGGGAGATCACCAACTCCTCGGCGGCCCGGGTGAAGGAACTGTGTCGGGCGACACTGATGAATGCCCGCAGATGACGCAGTTCGATGTCAGCCTCTGCCATGTTCTGCAGAGCTTAGCCAGCTATGCATCCGGGGTATGGAGATGAACCGACAGGAATTTCTCACCATCCGGCCGTCGGCATAACGTCGCATATGTCCGGCGACACAATTCGTCCGCCGTGTGAGGAGAAGGCAGTTATGCGATGAACTCGATACTCTCCGGTCTGGGCATGTCCCGCCCGATCATTGCGGCGCCCATGGCCGGCGGCCCGGGTACTCCGGAGCTGGCGGGCGCGGCCGCGTCGGTGGGCAGCCTGGGTTTCGTCGCGGGTGGCTACCGGACCGTCGAGGCCCTCGGTGAACAAATCGCCTCGGTCCGCGCCCGGACGCGGTTCTTCGGGGTCAACCTGTTCGTCCCGAACCCCGTGCCGGTCGAGCGGGACGCCTACGACCGCTATGCGCGGCTGGTCCAGGCCGAGGCGGACCGTTACGACCTCGACCTCACCGGCGTCGGGCCCCGGGAGGACGACGACGGCTGGTCGGACAAGATCCAGCTGTTGCTCGACGACCCGGTGCCGCTGGTGAGCTTCACCTTTGGGCTGCCGTCGGAGACGACGATCGCCGCGCTGCGGCGGGCGGGCAGTGTCGTGGTGCAGACCGTGACCTCGCCGGCGGAGGCGACACTCGCGCAGGACGCGGGGGTCGACCTGCTCGCGGTGCAGGCTTCGGCGGCGGGCGGGCATTCCGGCACCCTCGACCCGGCGACCGTCCCGCCGGAGATTCCGCTGGGCGACCTGCTCGCCCAGGTCCGGGCGGTCACCACGCTGCCGTTGATCGCGGCGGGTGGGCTGGGCACCGCGGACGCCGTCGCCTCGGCCCTGCACGCCGGCGCGGCCGCGGTCATGGTCGGCACGGTGCTGCTGCGCTCCGAGGAGAGCGGCGCGTCGAAGCCGCACCGGGCCGCGCTCGCCGACCCGTCGCGCGGCCGGACCCTGGTCACCAGGGCCTTCACCGGCCGGCCCGCGCGGGCACTGCGCAACGGCTTCACCGACCGCTACTCACCCGTGGCGCCGCTCGGCTATCCCGCGCTGCATCACCTGACCGGTCCGCTGCGCCGGGCCGCGGCCGCTGCCGGCGACCCGGAGGCGATCAACCTGTGGGCCGGCACCGGCTACCGCCACGCGACGGAGGAGCCCGCCGCCCAAATCCTCACCCGACTCACCGATCACACTCCCATGATCACCACCGTCTGAGGGCTCTTTCGAGGCGCGAAAACAGCCCTCAGACGGTGGTGATCATGAGATCCGGAGAGTGGGATCGAGCGTGGCCACGATGATGCGGGCGAGCTCGTCGGTGACCGCCTCGCGGGTCAGCTCGATCCGCCCGCGCAGCCAGGTGATCACCGCCTGCGTCGTGCCCGCCACCAGCAGCAACGCCGCCAGGGTCCGGCGCTGCCGCGCCTCCTCGGACAGCGGTTCCCCCGACGGGAACGCATCGATCACCAGCTGGGTGAACACCTCGTAGGCCTGCTCGCGGCGGGCCTCCAGCCGGGGGTTGCCCGGCGCCTCGGCGTAGAGCCGGGCGCGCTTCGGGTCGTTCCACAGGAAGTCGATCAGCACCTCGGCCATGACCTGTGCCCGCGCGGATGCGTCGCCGGTCACCGGCATGGCGTCGAGCATCGTGGCGCGGACGTCGGTGAAGAAGGACGCGAGCAGTTCGTCGAGCAACGTGTCGCGGTCGGCGAAGCTCTCGTAGAAGTAGCGCTTGGTCAGCCCGGCGCGCGCGGCGACCGACTCCGCGCTCACCGACCCGACGCCGCCCTCCCCCACCAGCTCCAGACACGCGGTCACCAACTGAGCGTGCCGGCGGGCACGACGCTCGTCGGCACTGACTCCCCTGTGCGGTCGGACAACTGTCACCACACCATATTGACACATATGCGTGTCAGGTTTACCGTTCTCAACATTGACACGGGACCGTGTCAGGTTGGAGACGCTCCTGATGGCCTGCTGCATCGCCATGGCACTGGTGATCGCCTGGGTGCGCTCTGCCTGGTCACGACTGGTGCCCGGCGCCAGGCAACCGCCCGAGACGCCGTTCGCGCCGCCCGCGCGCCGTGCCGGACCCGACCGCTCCGCCCACCCGACCCCGCTGAGGACACCATGACCACCCACCTGTCGGCCTGGCCGCCGCCCGCGTCCACCACCGAGGCGTCGCGGACCGAGGTCCAGGCGCTGCTTCCCGAACCGAGCGGGCCGATTCCCCCGGTGACCGCGCGCCGGATGCGCCGGGCCCTCGCGGTGTACGCGGCGGTGTGGGTCCTCGGTGTGCTGCCAGCGCTGCTGGACGCCGGCGCGCCGCTGACCGCCGTCGGGCTGGGGCTGACGCTGCCGGGCGGCGGTTTCGTCTACTCCGGCTCGGTGATCGCCTCGGTCGCCGCACCGGTGGTGTTCCTGCTGGCCGTGGTCGCGTGGTGGTTCGCCGGGATGACCGTGCTGCCGCCGCTGGTGTGGCTCGGCGCGGCCGCCCTGTCCGCGTTGACCTCGGTCGACGGTCAGGTGTCCGACGGTGCACGGTTCGTGGTTCCGTCGCTGGTCCCGGCGCTGCTGCTGATCTCGTACCTGGTGCACCGGGTCCGCTACGCGGGCCACCTGCGCACCCGGGAGAAGATCAACGCCCGGCTCGCCGACGTCCGGTTCACCGTGTCCGGGCCGCCTCCGGTCAACACGCCGCTGCCGGTCGCGGAGAGCAGCCCGGCCGATCTGGCGCACCTGCGCTACGCGCTCGACCTGGCGCTGCAGCCGCTGGACAGCTTCACCGGGTTCACCGTCCTCGACCAGTACCGCGAGGCCGCGCTGCGCTACCAGATCTACGCGCTGTCCTACGGGCTGGCGATGGCCCAGTTCACTCGGACCCCGGCGTTCTCCGGGTACCTCGCCGAGGCCCAGCAGCACGCGGTGGAGAAGGTCCTGCAGCGGCGGATCTGGGGCTACTGGGCGGCGGAGAACGCCTGGGGCAACCTGTCGGCGAACCGCGACCCGGTCGCCAACCGGGAGAACATCATGCTGACCGGCTGGCACGGCGTCGGGATCGGCATGTACGAGACCCTGAACGACGACCGCTACTCCCGGCCCGGCGGCCTGACCTACCGCTGGTCGGACACCGAGGCCTACCCGTACGACTTCCCCCAGCTCGCGCAGTCGATCAGGCGCAACATGCTGGACTGGGACTTCACCCTGTTCCCGTGCGAGCCGAACTGGATCTACTCGATCTGCAACACCTTCGGCATCAACACGCTGCTCATGCACGACCGGACGCACCACAGCCGCTTCATGGAGGAGCTCGCCGAGCCGCTGCGCCGTTCCTACGAATCCGAGTTCCTGCGCCCGGACGGGCGGATCGTCGGCATCCGCGCGGCGCACCTGGGTCTGTCGTGGAACTTCTGGTCGGGCGCCGCCGTCCAGCTCAACACCAGCTACTGGCTCAACCCCGGCATGCCCGACATCGCCGCGCGCACCTGGTGGCTGCTGCGGGAGAACCACCTCGTCCCGGACGCCGACGGCAGGCTGACCCTGCCGCCCTCGGCGTCGGACCGGCTCGATCCCGGCAACTACAAGCTCGGCCGGGACACGTTCGGCCAGGTCGCGCTCACCATGGCGGCCCGCGAGATCGGCGACGAGGACAGTGCCCGCGCCGCGCAGGCGCTGCTCGACGAACGCGAGCCCATCGAGGAGGCGAACGGCGCCCGCCGCTACCGCGACGCCTCACCGCTGGCCAACCTGTACGCCGTGCTCGGCCGGTTCGGTCGCCGCAACGGGCTGCGCGACATGGTCACGTTCGGCGCACCCCAGGTGTGGCGGGAGGGTCCTCGGCTGGCCGAGGTCGCCTACCCCGACGTGCTCGTGGCCAGTGCCCACACCGATGGGCGGGCGCTCGACCTGGTGCTGCGGCCCGGCGCCGGACCGACCCGCGCGGCGCTCGGGCTCGACCGGCTCGTCCCGCACGCCGAGTACCGGGTGGACGGGGCGCTCGGCGACACCGTCACCGCCGACGGCCAGGGACGAGCGATCGTCGAGGTCGAGCTCGGCGACCGCCGTCCGGTCCGGCTCTATCCCTCGGGCTCATGATCGGCACGCTGCTGCTGGTCGCGCTGCTCGTCGGAGCCGCGATCAGCGCATGGCGGCTGCTGCACCGGGACCGACGGCCCGCCGAGCTCGCGTACCTCACGAGCCCGGAGTCCGACGCGGCCCACGTGGTGATGAACCTGACGATGGCCGCCATGCTGCTGCCAGGCTACGGCGCCTCGTGGCGCGTCCCGCTGCTCGTCGTGCTGGGCGCGACGGCGGTCGCACTGCTGGTGCTTCTCGGGGTACGTATCGCGCTGCCGGGGCCGGGCGCCGGTTCGCTGGTCTATCACCTGCTCGCCTCGGCCGCGATGATCTACGCCGTCGTCATCATGCCGGACATGTCGATGGGGTCCATGGGGTCGATGCATCACATGGCCTCGACCGGGGTCACGCTCACGGCCATGGCGCTCGCCGCGCTGTTCGCGCTCGACGCCGTCCTGACCGCGGGCATCGTGGTCTTCGCGCCGAGGACCGCCCTGGCGGTGGCCGGCGGCGGCGCGGTCGACGGCGGCGGGGCGACCACCCTGCGGATCGCCGCCGTCCCCCACCTGGCCATGGACGTGGCCATGGTGGTCATGCTCGCCGCCCTCTGACCATCCAAGATCACCACCGTCTGAGGGCTGTTTTCGCGCCCCGGATCAGCCCTGAGGCGGTGGTGATCTTCAGCCGCGCGAGCCGCGTGACCCGGGTGCGAGCGCGATCATGAGGTGACCAGCAGGTCGAACAGTGCTCGGAGCCGTTGCTCCAGCAGGTCGGGGTCGACGGTGGCCAGGGCCGGGCTGTCGAGGACCTGCTGCATGAGCCGGACGCCGGACAGCACGGACAGGAACAGCGCCGCGCGCTCGTGGGCGTCCGCACCGGGCAACAGCGCCTGCAGCGGGCGGTGGAAGTGCGCCTCGATCGCGGTGCGCAGGATCGCCGTGGCCCGGGGGTTCGCCACCGAACGCAGCATGAGCAGGAAGCCGTCCACGGAGCGCGGTTCGGCGGCGACCAGGGAGTGGGCGGCGAACCGGCTCAGCGACTCGACGTCGTCGGCGATCAGCGTGCGCTGCGCGAAGGCCACCTCGACGACCTCGGCGAACAGCTGTTCCTTCGAGCCGAAGTAGCGGTTGACCAGCATCGCGGTGACCCCGGCCGCACCGGCGATGTCGCGCACGCCCACGCCGTCGTAACCGTGGCTGGTGAAGGCGACCAGCGCCGAGCGCAGGATCGCCTCCCGGGTCGCGGCGGCGTCCCGCCGACGGGGTGGCACCTCTTCGCTCCGCGGTCGGCTCATATCTACGAGCGTAGACTATAGAAGTCTACGACTGTAGATATACGTCTGGAGGTGTGGCATGGACCTGGGACTGTCCGGTAGACGAGTGCTGGTCAGCGGGTCGAGCGCGGGTATCGGCGAGGCGATCGCGGTGTTCCTGGCCGCCGAGGGCGCACGGGTGGTGGTGCACGGTCGCGCCGAAACGCGAGCACGGTCGGTCGCCGAGACCATTCGCGCGGCGGGCGGTGACGCGGACGTCGCGATCGGCGACCTCAGTACCGACGACGGGGCCGATGCCGTGGTCACCGAGGCGCTGCGCGGCGGCGGGATCGACATCCTGGTCAACAACGCGGGGACCTACCAGCACCGGGCGTGGTCGGAGCTGACCGCCGAACAGTGGCTGCAGACCTACCAGCACAACGTGGCGTCCGGCGTTCGTCTGATCAACCGGTTGGTACCGGGGATGCGGGAGCGCGGCTGGGGCCGGGTAATCCAGATCGGCGGCGGGCTGGCCATCCAGCCCATCGCCGCCCAGCCCGACTACAACGCCACGTTGGCCGCACGGCACAACATGGCGGTGTCGCTGGCCCGTGAGCTGCGAGGATCCGGTGTCACCTCGAACGTCGTCGCGCCCGGCGCGATCCTCGTGCCGTCGGTCGAAGAGCTGCTCACCCGGGCCGCGCCGGAGTACGGCTGGGGAACGACGTGGGCGGAGATCGAGCGTGGCGCGGTGCGCGACATGGTCCCCAACGACGTGGGGCGCCTGGGCAGGCCCGAGGAGATCGCGGCGGCGGTCGCCTACCTGTCCAGCCCGTACGCCGACTACGTCAGCGGCGCGGTGCTGCGGGTGGACGGCGGCACGATCCGCTCGGTGTGAGCAGGCCGATACGTTCGAGCGATGGACGGACCGTCGATTCTCGCCATGGCCGACCTGGCCACACCCATGGCCATCCGGGTGGCGGCGACGCTGCGCCTCGTCGACCACGCCGGTGACTCCGGCGCGACGGCGGAGCGGCTCGCCGCCGACACCGGGACCGCTCCGCACGCCCTGCGCTGCCTGCTCGGGCATCTGGTCACGATCGGCGCCTTCGAGCTCGACGCCGGCCGGTACCGGCCCACGGACCTGGGCAGGCAGATAGGCGCGGACGCCCCGGCGGGGATCAGACCGCTGCTCGACATCACCTGCGCGGGCGGGCGCGCCGAGCTGGCGTTCGTCGAGCTGCTCGGCACGATCACCACCGGCGCGCCCGCGTACGAGCGGCGCTACGGGCGTGATTTCTGGGCCGACATCGACGCCGAACCGCGGCTTCGGCGTTCGTTCGATGCGCAGATGAACTGGCGGTTCCAGGTGCAGGCGCCGCAGATCGCGCGTCGCTTCGACTGGGGCCGATTCCCGGAGATCCTCGACGTCGGCGGAGGCGACGGGGCGGTGCTCGCGGCGATCCTGCGGGCCCATCCCTCGGTGCACGGGCGGGTCCTGGACCTGCCGCCTTCGGCCGCCGCCGCTGCCGAGCGGTTCACGGCGGCCGAGTTCACCGGTCGCGGCGGCGCCGTGGCCGGCAGCTTCTTCGACCCGCTTCCGGCCGGGGCGGACGCCTACCTGCTGTCGGACATCCTGCACGACTGGGACGACGAGCACGCGCGCGCAATCCTGACCGAGTGCCGTCGGGCCGCCGCCCCGGACGCCGTGGTGGTGGTGATCGAGCCGGTCCGAGGACAGGGTGTCGGCACCGCGATGGACCTGTTCATGCTGATGTGTTTCGGCGGCCGGGAGCGCACGGTCGACGAGCTGACCGAACTGGCGACCGGCTGCGGCCTCACCCTCCGCGACACCAGCCCGGTCTCGGACGGCCGCACGGCCCTGGAGTTCACAACCGCACCCCCGACCTGACCCCCGCCACACCCCTCGTCCCCCGGCGAGTCGGGCACACGAGCACCGCGAGTCGGTCACCTCAGCACCGCGAGTCGGACACGTGAGCACACCGAGTCGCTAGATTCCGCCGCGCGAGTCGGGGTATTCGTCAGGGCGAGTCGGGATACTCGTCAGGGCGAGTCGCGGGGATGCGCATTCGAGCGTGGCGCCGACGTGCTGGAACGCCCGACTCGGTGTGCCCTGATGCCCGACTCGCGGTGCTCACGTGCCCGACTCGCGGTGCACACGTGCCCGACTCGCGGTGCACACGTGCCCTACTCGGGGGCTCCTGGACGCTCGGGGGCTCCGAGGCGCTTCGGCGGGACCTCCGCGAGCCAGGCATCAGCACTGCCTCGGCAGTGCCCTAGCCACTCACGACCGACTGGGGGTGCCGAACCAGCGGGGCAGGTGGGCGGTCAGGGAGTGCTGGTCCTCACCGACCCAGGCGACGTGACCGTCGGGGCGCAGCAGCACAGCCGGGACGTCGAGTTCCTCGCTGACGTCCACCACGTGGTCGACGCGGTCCGCCCAGCCCGCCACCGAGAGCCGACCGGTCTGGTCCAGCAGCAGACCGCGACCGGTGTGCATCAGCTCGTACAGGCGGGACTGCTTCAGACCCACGTCCCGCATGCGCCTGCCCAGCAGCTCGTGCCCTTCACCGAGGTCGTAGCGGACGCCGATCGCGGTGATCTTCTCGATCAGGTGCCGGTTGACGTCCTCGAACTCCACCAGCTCCGAGAACAACCGCCGCAACGCCTGGGTCCCGGGCTCGGAGGAGATCAGCTGCATCTGCGCGCGGGTGTTGTCCAGCACCGCGGCCGCCACCGGGTGCCGTTCCACGTGGTAGCTGTCCAGCAGGCCGTCCGGCGCCCAGCCCCGGATCGACGCGGCCAGCTTCCAGCCGAGATTGAACGCCTCCTGAACCCCCAGGTTGAGGCCCTGACCGCCGATCGGCGGGTGGACGTGCGCGGCGTCGCCCGCCAGGAACACCCGCCCGGTCCGGTAGCGCTCGGCGAGCCGGGTGGCGTCGCCGAAGCGGGACAGCCAGCGCGGCGAGTGCACGCCGAAGTCGGTGCCGGCGAACGCCCGTAGCTGCCGCTTGACCTCGTCCAGGGTCGGCGGGATCGTGCGGTCGTCGGCCAGCCCGTCGGCGGGCACCACGACACGCCACACACCTTCCCCGAACGGCCCCAGCCCGAACCGCTTGTGGGTTTCCCGAACCTGGGCGACCACGGCGGTGACCGTCTCCGCGGGCACTCCCACCTCCATCTCCCCCAGCAACGTCTCGACCCTGGTGGGCTCGCCGGGGAACCCGACGCCGAGCAGTTTGCGCACCGAGCTGCGGCCGCCGTCGCACCCGACGAGGTACCGCGCGCGCAGCTGTGTGCCGTCGACCAGGTCGACGGTCACCCCGTCGTCGTCCTGGCTCAGCCCGAGCAGCTCGTGGCCTCGCCGGATGTCGGCGCCCAGCTCGGTGGCGCGTTCGGCCAGCAGTCGTTCGGTGACCGGCTGCCGGATGCCGAGGACGTAGGAGTGCGCGGAGTCCAGGTCCGGCCACGTGGTGCCGAGAGCGGCGAAGAAGCCGCCGACCTTGTACTGCGTGCCGTGCTCGAGGAACCGTTCCAGGAGTCCGCGCTGGGCCATCACCTCGATGCTGCGCACGTGCAGGCCGAGCGCGCGGACGTGGGTTGTCGGCACCGCCTCCTTCTCCAGGACGACGACCTGCACGCCGTGCAGCCGTAGCTCGCTCGCCAGCATCAGGCCGGTCGGTCCGCCGCCCGCGATGATTACGTCGATCATGTGTGAACCCCTCGTGGAATCGATGGTCATGCGGACACCGGTGACAGTTCGTCGAGCAGCCGCGTCGCGGCCACGGTGGTTCCGTCGGTGCGCATCGCGGCGGCCACGGTGGTCGCCCGCGCGCGGGTCACAGGTGCCAGCGCGATGCTGAGCGCGGCGGACAGGGACGCAACGGTCGGCGTCGGACCGTCGTGCGCCGCTCCGATGCCGAGGTCGGCGACCCGGCCCGCCCAGTACGGCTGGTCCGCCAGCTGCGGGACCACGACCTGCGGTGTGCCGGCCCGGGCCGCCGTGCTCGTGGTGCCCGCGCCGCCGTGGTGCACGACCGCCGCCACCCGCGCGAACAGTGCCTGCTGGTTGACCTCGTCGACGACGAAGCAGTCGTCCCGGTCGTCGACCGGTGCCAGGCCGGCCCAGCCGCGCCGGAGCAGAACGCGCCGACCGTGGGCCCGGACCGCCTCGATCGTCACCCGGGCGGCGTCGGTCCAGGCGTGCAACGGCATGCTGCCGAAGCCCACGAACACCGGCGGCGCGCCGGCGTCCAGGAACGCCAGCAGGTCCCCCGGCAGCGGACGGCCATCCGGGAGCAGCCATGCGCCGGTCTGCACGACGTCGAGGTCCGAGGGCTCCAGCCAGGGATCGAGGACCGGGTCGGACGCCAGCCACGGCCGAGAGCCGATCACGTGGTCGCGGACGTGTGCCACCGGCGGCAGGCCGTTCGCGACCCGGTTGGCGTTGAGCGCCTCGCCGAACAACACGTCCATGCTTTCCGCGTCGTGCTCCCACAGCCCCCGGTTGTCGGTGACCCCGTCCGGCAGCGGCCGTCCCGGATACGCCATCGGCGGGTGGTGCGGCGAGGGCAGGCTGAGCTTCTGGAACGTCACCGACACCGAGGGGATCCCGAGCTTCTCGGCGGCCGACAACGCGGCCGCCGCGGCGGGGACCACCCCGGTCGCCACGAGCGCGTCACAGCCCCGCGCTGCCTCGGCGACCGTGTCGAACTGCCTCACGATCAGCTCGGCCGCTCGCTGGGGCAGTGAAGACGGCGGTGGCGCCGCGACCGTCAGCTCGCGCGCCGACCAGCCGACCGGCACCAGCGGCACGTCAACACGGGCCAGCAGGTCCGCGAACTCCTGGTCCGGCGGCGCGCACACCAGCACCCGAGCACCGAGCTCACGCAGGCGGACCGCGAGGCCCGCCAGGGGCTCCACGTCCCCGCGTGATCCGTACGTCGACAGCAACACTCGCATCAAGCGACTCCCATTTTCGCAGGTCCCCGGGTTGGCCGGCAGATTCTGCGGCACAACGGGGGGCTTGTGGCAAGCCCCCCGGTGCGCTATAAGTTGATAGTGGAAGGGAGTAGTGCTCCCTTTTCCCCTTCCTAAAATTCCCTTAAATCCATGATCAGCACCTGTGTGAGTGGTGATCATGGGCGCTTCCGCTGCCAAGCTGTCGCGGAGCGAAGGGGGTCATCTGTGCGCGTATCCCGCCAGGTCATGGCGTTGGTGATGGTGGTTGTCGCGGCGTCGTCGGTCAGTTCGTGCGCGAGCGGGACGCCGGGCCGGCTCGGCGATGCCGCGCCGTGCGAGGCCGAGTCGTTGGGGGACATCGCACCGCCGCCGGGCGTCGCGTTCGACTGCGCGACGCTGACCGTCGCGCTCGACCACGGTCTCGGCTCGCCGGCCCCGCGCGAGGACGGCACGTTGGACCTCGACGTGGCGATGACCCGCAACGCGGACGCTCCCCGCGGCACGCTGGTCTGGTTGGTCGGCGGTCCCGGCTCGCCGGGCGTGCACCTGGCGGGTGAGATCTCCACCCAGTTCGACCCCAAGGTCCTGCGCGACTACCGGCTGGTGCTGTTCAGCATCCGAGGAACCGGGGCGAACGCGCTGGACTGCGCCGACCTGCAGAAGGAGGTCGGCGGGTCGGACTTCGCGGCGCCCACCGACAAGGCGGTCACGACGTGCGCCGAGGACGACATCGGAGCCGAGCGCCGGTTCCACAGCACCGTCGACATGGTGGCCGACCTGGACACACTGCGTCGGGCTCTCGGCGCGGACAAGCTGACGCTCGCGGGCGCCTCGTACGGGACGATGCTGGCCGCGCGGTACGCGATCGTGCACCCGGACCGGGTGGCCCGGCTGATCCTCGACTCGCCGGTCCCCCACGACGGTATCGAGCCGCTCAACATCACGCTGATGCAGCGCTCGGCCGAGGTGCTCCGGATGGCGTGCGCGGAGACCCGCTGTGCGAGCGACCCGGTGGCGGACCTGGCGACGATCATCCGGACCAGGCACAACGGGGTCGACATGCTCAACCTGCTGGCGTCCCGGACCGGCGGCAAACCCGAGCTGGCCGACCTGCCGGTGATGTTCCACGAAGCCGCCCAGGGCGATGCGCGCAAGCTCGACGCCGCCGTCGCAGAGATGTCCGAGGGGCCGGGTCCGAAGCCGGAGGAGTTCAGCGCGGGCCTGCACACCGCGACGGTGTGCCAGGACATGAACCAGCCGTGGGGCGGCCCGTCGAGCCCGAAGGCCACCAGGGCGACGGCGGTGGACGCGGCGCTCGCGCCGATGCCCGACGCCGCGTTCTACCCGTTCGACCGGGCCACCGCCTCGGGCAACGGGGCCCTGGTGGCGTGTCAGTTCTGGCCGGAGACCGTCGCCGCGCCGTTCCCGACCGGCCTCGACCTGCCGCCGGTGCCGACCCTGGTGCTCGCCGGTGACCACGACCTGGTCACGCCGCTGGACTGGTCGCGCAAGGAGGCCTCGCGCGCCCCGAACGGCCGCCTCGTCGTGGTGCCGGGCGCTGGGCACATCACCCAGGACCTCGCCAACCCGCCGCTGGGCCGCGCGACCGTCACCGAGTTCCTCCTGGGTGACACCGCACGTCAGTAACCCTGAACCCAGGCTGTACAGACGACGTATCGATTACCGAGCGGATGCGAGACGAACCACGAGCATCCCCGATATTTGGCCCCGGGTGGGCCGGGGCGGTACTGGGTCGAACCGTTTCCATGGGCCAGATGGTTGGCCCGGTCGCTATCGATCCAGACATTCTCCGTGATTCCCTGGGGTCTGCCGGCCTTCACGACTCCGGGATAGGTCGCCAAGCTGACGAAGTCAGTACCCACATCGGTTCGGCAGTAGCGGTATCCATTGCCGTTCTGACATCCGTTGGCGGCGAAGGCGCTTGGCGCGACGACCACACCGGAAAGCAGCAGGCCAGCGGTCGCTGCGAGCATCACACCGAGCCGGCCACCAAGCCTCTGTCGCGTATTCGACACGAGTTCCGTTACTCCCTCGCTGATGAATCTCTGGGCATCCATCGGCCCTGAACAACGCGTGATGATATTTCTTAATGCGCACTTCAACATCAGTCGGGCTCTTCGCCACGCGACTTCCGACGCGGCACCCTAAGGTGGAGATCGAACGGGAAAGACACCCGACCATAGACTGAGATATCCCTGAGAATTATTGTGCAAAATCGACCGGACCAGCATCGACGCGCGAATGAATCCGAACAGACCCGTCAGCCGGGGGTGAGCTCTCACCTTCCGGCCGAAGCCTCCAGTTTCGTCGGGCGGGCCACCGAGATTCGTGCCTCACGCGAACTTCTGTCCTCGTCACGACTGGTCACGCTCACCGGCTGCGGCGGCATCGGGAAGACCAGGCTCGCGTTGCGTATGGCCAGGGACGCCCGGAACGCATTCCCCGGTGGCGTCTGGTTCGTAGACTTCGCCCCGGTACCGCCGACAGCGGACGCCATCCTCGTGGAACAGATCGTGGCCCAGACGCTGGGTTTGATCGACTTCAGCGACGCCGGTGCCCGGTCGGCGTTGATCGGCCATCTACGGCACCGATACTGCCTGCTCGTGCTGGACAACTGCGAACACCTGGTCGAACAGGTCGGCACGCTGGTCAGCCAGCTGCTGCGGGGCGTCGACGGGTTACGGGTGCTGGCCACCAGCCGGGAGATGCTCCGCTGCGCCGGTGAACGGGTGGTCGCGATGCAGCCACTGACCGTCCATGCCACCGACGGTCATGTCTCCGATGCCGTCGAGCTCCTGCGGCAACGCGCCGCCTCGGTCGGTGCCCCGCTCAGCGAGGAGGACATCACGCCGGCGACCGAGCTGTGCCGCCGGCTGGACGGGTTACCACTGGCCATCGAGCTGGCCGCGAGTCGCCTCACCGTACTGACCGTCGCTGAGATCCTGACCCGACTCGATGATCGTTTCCGCTTGCTCACCGGTGGTGTGGTGCATGAGAACCCCGGTCAGCAGGCTCTGCTGGACGTGATGGATTGGAGCTACCAGCTGTGCACCGTGCCACAGCGGCTGCTGTGGGCTCGGCTGGCCGTCTTCCCCGCTGGGTTCGATCTCGACGCCGCCGAACACGTGTGCTCCGGTGAGGGCATCGACGCCGCCGAGCTGTTGGACGTGCTCGCCGGGCTGGTGCGCCAATCGGTGCTCATCGCCGAACGCGACGGTCCACGCACTCGCTATCGACAGCTGGACACACTGCGCGACTACGGACGCGCGCTGCTCGCCGACTCCGGTCAGGTGGACCTCTACCAGTTGCGACACCAGGCGTACTTCCGAAAGCAGGCGGCCGAGGCGGAGAACGAGTGGTTCAGTGCCCGCCAGCCGTACTGGTTGAGCTGGGCGTCCACGAACATGCAGAACCTGCGGGCCGCCATGGAGCGTGCGCTCGCGGGGCCGTGTCCCGACCATGCTCTCGAGATCGCCGTCAGCCTGAACACCCTGCGTGTCTGGTTCTTCATCGGCTGGCCGAGCGAAGGCCGGGCCTGGCTGGAACGGGCGCTGGCCGCCGTGCCGGGGACCACCCATCCGCTACGTGGGAAGGCGCTCGCGCTTGCCGGGCTGACGGCGCTGGCAACCCACGACATGCCCCGTGCCGAGTCGCTGATCGACGAATGCCGAGCAACCACCGGTGACCTGCCGCAGCGGCACGACCTTCGATTTCTCGAAGGGATCCACGCGCTGTTCACCGGAGACGCCCGGGCGGTGGGCCTGCTGGGGGAGCTGTACGCCTCGGTCGCCGAGGCGGGCGGGCGTGACCTGGTGACGGTCGGGCACAACTGGGCGGTGGCCGCCGCGACTCTCGGCGACCTCGAGACCGCATTGGCCGTGACCAGCCGCCACCTCGAGTACACCGAGCGCGGACAGGCCCCCTGGCACGTCGCGTGGGCACAGTGGGCATCGGCCATCGCGCACATGCGAGCCGACCGGCACGAACTAGCGCTGGACCACGCGCGGGACTCGATCCGGGGCCACACCCGCATCGGGGACCTGTGGGGAGCGCTGCTCGGCCTTCTCTCCGTCGCCTGGACGCTCGCCGCCGCCCTACGACGGGGGGAGGACCTGACCGGGGGCTCCGGGCGGACGGGCGCCGAGACCGTCGCCGAGCTGCTCGGTGGTGCCGCGCGTATGGCGGCCTGGTTCGGAGCAGACTCCACTCAGGACAGCCCGTTCACGAGTCATCTCGTCCAGGCCGCCCGAACAGCACGCGACATCCTCGGCGACGACGCTTTCCAGCGCGCGTTCGCCGAGGGTGCGCATACGACCGAGAGCCGGGAGCAGGCGGCGGAACAGATCACGGCGACGGCGCTGGGCACGCGCCCGCCCGCCGCCGGCCAATCGGAGCCCGAGTTCCCGGTCGACGACGAAGCAGCCCAGCTCACCGACCGCGAACGCGAGATCGCCGACATCGTGGCCCAGGGCTCGACCAACCGGCAGATTGCCGAGAAGCTCGTCCTGTCGACGCGCACCGTGCAGACCCACGTCGCCAACATCATGCGCAAGCTCGGCATGCACAGCCGCCACGAGATCGTCCTGTGGCGGTCCCGACGCGAAGGGCTCTCACCCTCGGCCGGTTCCACCACGCCTCCCGCTCCCCCGGACTCCGCCGGCGGGGCATCGTACGAGGCGCTGAGGGACTGACCGGGTCGGGCCGAGCTCGACCCGTGACCCCAGGACAAGCATCTTCCTCAGGATCAACGCCTGCACGTTCCGGAGAGAGTCAGGCCCGTAACTCGGCGGCCAGCGCGGCCACCTGGTCTTCCAGCTCGGGCATCAGCACCACGTCGGCGTTGAACTCCGGGTCCGTGCGGAACTCCAGCGCATGAACCGGTTCGGTCGAGCTCAGGTTGATGGCGCAGTGCGGCACCCCGGCCGGCACATGACACATCTCGCCCACCGTGTGGATCAACGCCTCGGGCTTGCCGTCCTGCCACACCACGGTCGCCGCTCGACCGGACACCACGGCCACGATGATCTCCGAGTGTGCGTGCTGATGAGTGCGACTCACCCCACCCGGTGGCATCCGGACCGTGCCGCCCGACAACCCCGAACAGTCGGCACGTTCAGCGGTGACCATCGGAGTGAGAGCCTGGCCCTGCGGACTGGCCCCCTCGTCGACCTCGGACCGACGAACGACTACGGCACGTATTCCCATTACCCCTCCACAACAGCTTGGTGACTTGATCCGGACCTGAATTCGCTGACCTCAGGACCGATCTCGGCCTGGTGATATCTGATTTCAGTGAGAAGTGTGGACCGAGGTCGCCATGTCGGCAATGGCCTCGGTGATCGTCTCGATATTCGTCCGGGGCGGGTGGGACGGAGATTCGTCGGCGAACGACGAGGACGCGTGTCGCTTGATTGCTCCGCGATGGCTGTGCAGGAAGAGAGTGAAGCGGCGGCGGGCCAGCTCGGCCATGTTCTCCGCGTTCTTGACCTGATGTCCGCCTGATCCTCGCGCGTTCACCAGTCGTTGCTCGAGCGTAAGGAAGGCTGAGCCGCGCACGTCGGCTATGTGATGTCGCGCATCGATGTCGAAGGCCTTGAGATTGGTCTCATCACACAGGCGTTCCTCGAATGCCCTGTTCTTGGACAGGAAGAAGCCCAGGAGGTAGGTCCACGCGGAGAATGCTCCGGTGGCGTGCCCACGGTACTCGAAGTTCGGCCCCAGGAATGGGTCCAGCTGATAGAATTGGCCTACTGTTCGTGCCCCGCTGTACAGCATGAGACTCTTCAGTGCCAGATCGATCCCCTCGACCATCTCGGCGAGAAGCCAGATCGTCAGCTTCTCCCAGTCCGATTCGATGATCTCCTTGAATATCCGCTCTATCCCGTGCTGCACCTGATACATGAGCACCTCTTCATCGCGCGCGCGACCGGGCGGCAGGAAGGTTCGTGGGTCGGAAGCGGGGTGATGGATGGCGATGTCCGACCACTGGAGTGTGGGATACCGCCGCTCGGCCCCAGCCAGCCGCAGGGCGGCCGCGAACAACGCCGACCGGCCTCTGGCCTGTACGTACGACCCGTCTCCGGCGTGCGCGATATCCAGTGATCGCAGCACCCACACCAGGTCGAGCAATGCGGTCCGACGGCGGATCCGCTGGAGCTCGAACCCCGAGGGGGCGAGCAGGGCGTCGATCGTTCCCGGCCCGACCCGGCCGAACCGCGACTCGCTCAGCTCGAACAGGTCGTGCGCCGACATGAGGCCCGATCGAACATCCGAATTGCGTTCACCGAGCTCCTCGCACACATAGTCGCTGAAGGACCCGAGCGGTCGATACTTGATCCGAGGTATACTGCCAAACTCTTTGCGACTCCGATCCCCGACAGAGCCTCCGGGTGGCACACGCAGCTGAGTAAGCAACTCTCGTGGGTTCACTTCACTCCTGACGAATACCTTCTACAGTTCGCGTGAACTTCAACATCCGCGAATACATCGACGCGCCGGTCCGCCGCGATGCGAAACCACCAGACGCGGAAGAGTGAACAGGGAGACATCTTTGCCAGTCAACGGGGAATTGCTTCTCAGAGGTCCCGAAAAGCATCATCCTAATAGAGCCGCGAGGGCGGCACTGCCGCGCCGATACCGGCCCGACCAGGACGAACAGATCTTGGCGACGACCGCGGAAGCAGGGACCACGCCTAGAAATAACTGCACCAAAGAGTGATTGGCACGCTTTATATTGACAGCGAGCCGACAACGTGCGTCCGGAGCACTGTCTTCTCAAGGATTTCTCAGTGAATCAGCCGTGCGATGTCCCTGGCGATTACCTGAACGCTCGACAACGTCCAGCGACCTCCACACCGCACCTCACCAGGCGCGATAATCCGCACAGTCGCCGATAACGCTGTGACAGAAATCCGGGCCTCCGCACCACATTGACGGCCGGCCCCCCGAATTACGTATTTCCCTACGTGTTTCGGCGGATGTCCCGCACGGCATGACACCAGATGATCGCCCCGAACGGCGGGCTCTCGACGATGCGGTGCGCCGGCCTGCTGATACTCACTCGAATCCCGGCCTGACCAGGGGGAACTGTCATGGCAGTACGCGCTGGGTACGCACCCTCGACCAGGCCTCGTGAGATCCTCTCGATCACCCGGCAGCTCGACCTGAACCGCAACGAGTTACGTACGCCATGGCCCGACACGGTCGTCGAGGCGGCTCTACGCGGTCTCGAACACGCTCAGGGCTACCCCGGCTGGGACGCGGCGGGACTGCGCTCCGAACTCGCCCACCACTATTCGACGACCACCGACCACGTGGTGGCTGCCGCGGGCAGCGCCGCCGTCATCGCACAGGCCATGCTGGTGGCGAGAGCAGGCGAGCTGGTGCTGCCATGGCCGAGTTTCGAGGCACTACCCGGCCTCGCCTCGGCACGTGGCCTGACGGTCCGGCTCACCGAGCTGCGCGCCAGCGATGGTGCCGTCGACCTGGACGCCGTACTCGCCGCACTGAACCCCAGCACCTCGATGATCCTGATCTGCACGCCCAACTCGCCGACCGGCGGCGGGCTTCGCCATCGAGAACTCGTCGAGTTCCTCGCCTTCGTACCGGAGTCGGTCCTGGTGCTGATCGACCAGGCATACGCGGAGTTCGCCGACCACCCCGACCCACCACGCCCGATCGACCTCACCGCCGTCCACCCCGGGGTGCTGGTGACTCGGACGTTCTCCAAGGCCTACGGGCTGGCCGGGCTGCGAGTGGGGTACGGGCTGGCCCGGCCCGATCTCACGTCGCGGGTGGAGCTCGCGGGTGTCCCCTATGCGATCAGCGCCGCCGCGGAAGGCGCCGCGATCGAGGCGCTGCGCCAGCCCGAGGCGCTCCGTGCGGCGGTGCGCCGCGTCCGCGCCGAGCGGACGACACTCGCCGACGGACTACGCGACCATCATCTCCAGGTCAGAACCGGGCACGGCAACTTCGTCTGGCTGCCGATGCCGGCCCAGGTCCCGGAGGTCGTCCAGACGCTCGCCGCGCGAGGTGTGCTCGTCAAGGGATATCCGGGGCACGGAATCCGCATCAGCGTGGGCACCGAACAGGACACCGACGACCTGCTGCACCGCTGGCCCTCCCAGGTGTCGCATTGGCCCCGCTGACTTACCGAGGCGCGGTGGCCTCGCTAGGAGACAGAGCGATGAACAGTGGATTCACCATCGGCCAGCTGGCCAAGAAGACCGGGCTGCCCCAACACACGCTGCGCTACTACGAGAACGCCGGGCTCCTGCTCGACATCACGCGCCGCTCCAACGGCCGGCGCGTGTACTCCGACGGGGACCTGGACCGAGCTCTCCTGCTGACGAAACTGCGTGCCAGCGGGATGTCCGTGGCCGAGGTTCGTCGGTTCGTGGAGCTGTTGTCCAGCACGGACATCGATCCGGCGACTCGTCGAGAGACGCTGACCGGCTACCGGGAACAGATCACCGAACGGATCCACCGTCTCGAGGAGGCCCTGGCAGCGGTCATCGAGCTTGAGGAGGCCCAGGAGTAGACCGGCCTGGGCGTGGGTCGCCGTTGCAGGGCAGCCGGTCCGTTCCCGTCACTCGGTGGGCACACGACCGTCGGTGACCGGTCGCCGACGGGAGAGGGTTCGGTCGAGCAGCACCACCGGGACGGTGACCAGCGCCAGGATCGCGCCGATCCACGGGATCGATCCGACGCCGGCTCCGAGGTCGAGGGCTGTTCCGGCGAGGAGGGGGACGATGCTGATGCCGAGCTGGAACGCCGAGACCGCGGTGGCCCCCGCCAGGGTGGGTGCCTGCGCCGCGAGGGTGAACACCCGCCCGTAGACGGCCGGGTTGAGCACGAAGCCCGCGATGCCCAGTAGCGCCACCAGTGGGACGACCACGACGACGTGGGAGCCGAGCAGCGTCAACAGCACCGACGCGGCCGCGATCCCAGATGCTCCGGCCAGGAGCGCGAGGAAGGGGCGTCCGTCGGCGATCCTGCCGCCGATCGACAACCCCAGGAGTGCGCCGAGGCCGAAGAGGGTGAAGATCGCCGGGACCCACACCTCCTGGATCGAGGTGACAGCGACCAGGAACGCCGCGAGATAGTTGTACGAGGCCATGTAGGCGGCCGTGCTGAGCAGGGTCACCGCGTAGACGATCCACAGTTGTGGCCGCCGCATGGCACGCAGTTCCCGCCGCACACTGGGCGCGGTGTCGGTGCCGGTCGCGGGGATGGCCGCGAGGCTCAGTACAGCGCTGAGCACGGTGAGCGCGACCACCAGCCAGAACCCACCCCGCCACCCGGTGAAGTGGCTGAGCAGCGCACCCGCCGGACCACCGACGATCATCGCGAGGCTGAGCCCGCTGACCACGACTCCGGAGGCGCGGGCGTTGCGCTCGGGGGTGACCAGCGCGATCGCGGTGACGGCGGCGACAGCCCAGTACCCGGCGTAGGCGAGACCGCTGAGGAAACGGGCGGCCAGCAGGACGCCGTAGTCGTCGGTGACCAGCCCGATCGCCACCCCGGCCGCGAACACCGCCTGGGTGACGACCAGCGTGGTGCGGCGCGGCCAGCGCAGGGTGAGCACCGCGAGCGAGGGCCCGCCGAGGACCACGCCGATGGCAAACGCCGAGATCAACGCTCCGGCGGCGGCCAGCGTGATCCCGAGATCGTCCGCGATCGCCGGCAGCACTCCGGCCAGCAGGAACTCCGCGCTCCCCATCGCGAACAGGCTGAACGAGAGCAGGTAGACGCCCAGCGGCAGCCGCCGCCCAGCGGCGGTCTCGGCGCGCAAGGACTGTGCACTCATGGCGGGCCCTCTCCGTTCCGGTTGATTTCCACGATCACCACCGCGTGAGGGCTGTTTTCGGGCCGAGAATCAGCCCTCAGGCGGTGGTGATCTTGGCTGGGGATGTGAGTGAGGTCAGGCGGTGGCGAGTGCGTGGCCTGCCAGGCGCCACTCGACGAAGCCGTCCACCAGGCGGGAGGCCCGATGGCCGTCCGCGGCCAGCAGACGCACGGCGTCGTGCGAGAACTCGCAGTAGGCACCTCGGCAGTAGGCGACGATCTCCTGGTCGGCGGGCAGCTCGCGCATGCGATCCGCGAGTTCGTCCAGCGGGATCGACACCGCGCCGGGGATGTGTCCGGCGCGGTACTCCACGGCGGGCCGCACGTCGAGGACGACGGCCTCGCCCGCTTCGACCCGCCGCAGAAGCTCGTCGCGGTCGACGGCCTCGGTGTCGTCCGGCCCCAGGTGCCGGCGCGCGGCGGCGTCGACGTCCGGCAGATGAGCCGAGGCGACGTCGAGCACCTGGCCGTAGAGGGCGAGCACGTCGTCACCGGGCAGCCGGTAGCGCACGGTCGTGCCGTCCCGGTCGGAGGTGACCAGGCCCGCTCGCCGGAGGGTCTGCAGGTGCGCCGACGTCGTCGTGACCTGCAGGCCGGCCGCATGGGCCAGCTCGACCACTCCCCTCGGTCCCTGGGCCAGCAGCTCGATGAGCCCCAGGCGGTTGCCGTTGCCCAGGGCACTGCCGACGCGGGCGATCTGCTCGTACAGCGCCGGCCGGGTTCCTGTTTCGCTCATCATCACTCCACTATTCCATGAATCTATGGAACAGCGTAGGCCTGCGGAGACGCGGTACGCAAGCAGGGACGCGGGAGCGCCGGGGGTCGAACTGGGGCGCACCGGGCGCGCACGTCGGCGTCACATCGTCAAAGGGGTGACCGGCGAACAGTTCCCGAACTTCTGGGGGTATTCGTCGGCGCATTTCTCCCACGACCCGAATTGCCGTGAGCGGTCGCGGACGAGGGAATCCGGTCGAAAAGAACGCCACCGGACTCCCGTTCACCGATACCTTCGTGCCATGTCGACACCGCCGCCGTACCCGGGACCTGATCCCTCCGGTCAGGAGGAGCCCCAGCCCGGTTTTCCGGGTGCCGGGAACTATCCGAACTACCCCGGTTCCGGGCCCCGGTTCCCCGACGACCCGCTGGTGCCACTCGATTTCGCGGGGTGGTTCCGCCGGTCGATCGACGTGGCCAGGCGCAGCGCCGTCACGCTGGGCATCCTCCAGCTGATCAGCGCGGTGGTGAGCGTGGTCGTCAGCATCGCCACCGCGGGCCCGGCCACCGCCTTTCTCGACCAGGCCACGGCGTTGCAGGCGAGCGCGGAGACCGGGGCGCCACCGGACATGACCACGTTCGGTGCGGCGTTCGGCGCCTATGCCGTCACCATGCTGATCAGCTGGGTGATCTCGATCGCGGTCACCGTATTTGTCATGGGCGCATCGCTGTTCGTGGCGATCCGCGACGCCGACGGCAATCCCGCCACGGCCGCGGACGGTCTGCGATTCGCCGCGAAACGGGCACCATTGTTCGCCGCCTGGCTGGCTCTCGCCTGGATACTGATCGGCATCGGGACGGTCTTCTTCTTCATCCCCGGCATTTACCTGGCTGTCGTGCTGCTCAGTTCACTCGCGGGCGTCGTGGTGGTCGAACGCAACGGAATCGGCCGGTGCTTCGACATCATCCGGGGCCGGTTCTGGGCCACGACCGGCCGAATGCTGGTCGCGCTTCTCCTGGTCGGCGTCTACGCATTCATCGTCTACGGCATCAGCGGCGCGCTGGGCGGCGGACCGACGTCGGTGAGCACGGCCTTGCTGCACGCGGTTCTCGCCATCCCGGCGAGCATCGTGGTCGTCGGCATCGCCACCGTCACCTATGCCGAGCTGAGATTCCACCAGGACAACCGGGTCACCACGGGCACACTCGCGGCCGAGATGCAACGCTGACCGCATGGATTTCTCCCTCTGGACCGCCGCACCCCGGCCCTGGAACGACATCCTCGAATCTGCCCGGTACGCGGAACGGACCGGCTGGCACGGGATTTGGGTCGCGGACCACTTCATGCAGAACGGCGACGACGGCATCGACGCCCCGGTGCACGAGTGCCTCGCGCTGCTGGCCGCGCTCGCGGCGAGCACCGAGCGGATCCGGCTAGGGTCGATGGTCATCGGCAACACCTATCGGCATCCGGCGGTGCTCGCCAACCAGGTGGCCACGATCGACCAGATCGCCGGCGGCGGCCGGCTGGTGCTGGGTCTGGGTGCCGGCTGGCAGATCAACGAGCACGAGGCGTACGGCATCGACCTGCCCGCGCCGAAGCAGCGCCTCGCCCGGTTCGAGGAGGCCTGCCAGGTGATCAAGAGCCTGCTCACCCAGTCGCGCACCGACTTCGACGGCACGTACTACCAGCTGCGCGGCGCGCCGCTGGAGCCGAAGCCCGCCGCGCTGCCGCTGCTGATCGGGGCCCAGGGCGAGAAGGTGGCGCTGCGGATCGTCGCCACGCACGCCGACGAGTGGAACCACTGGGGCCTGCCGGACCTCGCCGCGCAGAAGGGTGAGGTGTTCCGGGCACACTGCGACGAGATCGGCCGCGATCCGGCCACCGTGCGCCGCTCCACGCAGGCGATGTTCGAGGTCATCGACGCGGGCGACAGCGAAGCGGCCGGGCGCCGGGACGCGCTGATCGCCCAGGGCAGGCCGGTGGTGATGGGCAGCGCCGAGGAGCTGCGCGACACCCTGGGCCGCTACGCCGAGGCGGGCATCGACGAGCTCCTGATCCCCGACATGGCCCTGGGCGACGACGCCCAACGCCGCGTCGACGCCCTGGAACGCCTACGCACAGAGGTCCTCTCCCCCACCCCCTGACCCCAACACCTCCACCCGCACAGACCGGGCGACTTCGCACACCGTCGTGCTGCGTCGCACATGTCCGGACGTGTACGACGCAGCACGACGGTGTGCGAGGTGCGCTCAGGCCCGCGGCGTCACCGGCGGGTGCGGTGGGTGTGTTGGCGCTCGCGCCAGCCGCAGGGGTCCTCGGCGTGCCAGCGGCGGGTGCGGGAGCGGGTGGTGTCGTAGAAGAGCAGGTCGCACTGCTCGCGGGCGCAGCGCCGTAGCCGGGCGGGGTCGAGCGCGCTGAGCTCGGTGATCAGCCGTCGGGCTAGCGCCGAGGCGGGCGTGGCGTCGTCCCAGGTCAGCCGCTGGCTCGGTGTTCCGTCGGTGACCACCAGCTCGATTCGCGCGGTGCTGTCGGCGGCCAGTGCGTTGAGCTCGGCGCAGTCCACCGGCTCACCGGCCAGGATCGCCTCGGCCGCGCGCGCCGCGGCGTGGTGGACTCCGCGCAGACCCGCCAGGTCCGGCTCGGTGACCGGCCGGTCGAGCAGCCCGGCCAGCTGTCCGGATGCCCCGGCGAGGTCCGGCAGGATCGGCTCACCCCGCGCGACCGAGGTCCCCGCCGGTCGTCGGGGGCGGCCGAGGTTGGCGAGCGCGACCAGCGCCTCGGGAGTCACTCAGCCATCCACCCTGGTCGCGAGGATGCGACGCCGGGGCTCGGCCACGAGGCTGTTCGCGGCCTGGGCGTTCGGGTGCGAGGCGTAGATCCGGAGCGCCTCGTCGGCGTCCTCCCGGGTCGCCCACTGGCTGACCACCAGCAGGTGCCCGGGGTCGTCGGCGTCGACGAGCAGCTCGTGGCTCAGGTAGCCCTCGAAACCCACCATGTCGCGCCAGATCGCTTCGGTCACCGCGCGCCCCTCCCCCGCTCGCTCGGCGGCGAACCGGGACTCCCACACGGAGTAGATCGACATATCGGCCTCTTTCGTGTCACGGTCTATCTTGATAGTAGAACGTGACACGGTCCGTGCGCGAGCAACTGAGACCGACAGGTGTCGCAGTCGACCACGGGATTCGACGACACACGCCGATATCAAATAGACGAGCAGAGGTCCACGCTGGGCAGCACTCACGAGTTAAGAGGAACTCAACGTCTCAGCGGGGTTCCTCCACGGGCTGTCAGACAGCAGGGAGAGCGGACATGGAACCTCAGAGCGCGGACTCATGGAACTACCCCAGCACCTTCGTCGCTGGGCTCGCGAACATCGACTACACGTTCTCCCCGGCGGAGGACGGGTGCAGGATCGTCGAGGTGAGCGCGCCCACCGAGGGCGAGGCATTGATCGCGGCCGGCAAGTACCTGCAACAACAGGCCCTGTCCGGCGCCGCGAGCAGCATCGAGGGGATCGACTGGCTGCTGCCCGGGGCACGGTCGTGGAAACACACCCTGATCCTGACGGTGTCCGGACTCGAGCGGGAAGAGGCCTGCTGACTCAGCGCACGAGCACGTCGGCGGTCGGGGCGAACCTGGCCTGGAAGAAGCGCATCGCCTTCGGCTCGTGCACGAACGTCAGACCGCCGGCGATCTGGCTGCGTTCCTTGTAGACGTCGATGATCCCGTCGGCGACCGCGTCCATGTGGCTCTGGGTGTAGGTACGGCGGGGAATGGCCAGGCGCACCAGCTCCAGCGGCGGGTAGCGGTTCTCGCCGGTCGACGGGTCGCGCCCGGCCGACACCGCGCCGCGTTCCACCCCGCGCACCCCGGCGATCAGGTAGATCGCGGCGATCAGGGTCTGCGCCGGCAGCTCCTCGCGGGGCACGTGGCTCAGGATCGCGGCGGCGTCGAGGAAGATCGCGTGCCCGCCGATCGGACGGACGACCGGCACCCCGGCCTCGATCAGCCGCTCGCCGAGGTACTCGACCTGCCCGACCCGGGCGGCGATGCTGTGCTCCTGTACCGACTCGACGATCCCCTGGGTGATCGCCTCCATGTCCCGTCCGGCCATGCCGCCGTAGGTGTGCATGCCCTCGTAGACCACGACCAGGCCGCGAGCCGCTTCGGCGAGTGCGTCGTCGCGCACGGCGAGCCAGCCGCCGATGTTGGCGAACGAGTCCTTCTTCGCCGACATGGTCGCGCCGTCGGTCAGCGCGCACAGGTCGTGCAGGATGTCGGCCACCGAGCGGTCGGACTGGCCGGGTTCGCGCTGCTTGATGAACCAGGCGTTCTCCACGGCCCTCGCGGCGTCCAGGATGATCGGGATGCCGTGCTGGTCGGCGACCTCGCGGACCTTCGCCAGGTTGGCGAGGCTGATCGGCTGCCCGCCGGCCATGTTGACCGTCGCGTGGATCCAGAACAGCGGGATGTTCTCCGGTCCGACCTGCTCGATCATCGCGCGCAGCTTGTCCAGGTCGACGTCACCCTTGAACGGGTGCTCGGAGTTCGGGTCGTGCGCCTCGTCGATGATCACGTCGTGGAAGATGCCGCCGTTGCGCTCCAGGTGCACGCGGGTCGACGGGAAGTACATGTTGCCCGGCACGTGGTGACCGGGCTTGATCAGGCACTGGGCCAGGATGTTCTCCGCCGCGCGGCCCTGGTGGGTCGGGATGACGTGCGGGTAGCCGTAGTACTGCTGAACGGCCGCCTCGAAGCGGTAGAAGCTGCTGGAACCGCAGTAGGACTCGTCGCCCAGCATCATCGCCGACCACTGCCGGTCGGACATCGCGTTCGTGCCGGAGTCGGTGAACAGGTCGATCGTGACCTCGTCGGCGCGCAGCAGGCACGTGTTGTAGCCGGCGCGCACCAGCGCTTCGGCGCGCTGCGCCCTGGTGGTGACCGGGATCGCCTCGACGGTCTTGATCCGGTACGGCTCGATGGGATGTGCGCGGCTCACGAGGGCTCTCCTGACGAGGTGCTGACGCGGGGCTGGTCGGACGACCAGGCCCGGTGGCGGTTGTGGCGGTCGATCTCGGCGGGGGCAGAGGGGACTCGGCGCATGGCTATGCGCAGCATCGGCGGCGCGAGCAGGGAGGTGACCAGCGCGATGAGCACGACGATGGTGAAGCCGGCGGGGCTGAGCAGACCGAGGCGCAGCCCGGCGAGCGCGATCACCACCTCGACCATGCCCCGGGAGTTCATGCCGGCGCCGAGCGCCAGTCCCTCCCAGTGGCTCAGCCTGCTGGCCCGTGCGCCCAGGTAGGCGCCGAGTAGCTTGCTCAGCACCGCGACCAGCACGGCGACGACGGCCGCGAGCGCGACGAGCGGGCTCGCCAGCACGGCCAGGTCGATACGCAGCCCGATCCCGGCGACGAAGATCGGGGCGAACACCCACAGCGTGATGGTGTTGAGCCCGGCCAGGTGTGCCGGGTTGAGGCGGCGCAGCACCGTCACACCGGCGAGGAACGCACCGAGGACGGCTTCCAGACCGAGGCCCGCGGTGGCGCAGCTGTAGAGCATCGTGAGCACGACGGCGAGCGCCGGGACCGCGCCGGCGGCGTGCGCGCTGAGCCAGTGCCCGAGCCTGGCCAACGGCTTGCCGAGCAGAACGGCCGCCAGCAGCACCAGCACGAGGTAGCCCAGCGCCAGTCCGACGCTGGTCGCGCCGGTGCCGATGGTCGCCATCGCGGCCACGACCGCGAGCAGCAGCCAGCCGACCGTGTCGTCCAGCGCCGCCGAGGCCAGCGTCAGCTGCCCGATGTCGCGGTGCAGCATGCCCAGGTCGGCGAGGGTCTTGGCGATCACCGGGATCGCGGTGATGCACAGTGCGACACCGACGAACAGCGCGACCACACCGCGTTCGGCGCCGGGCGGCAGCAGCGCGGCCGGAATGAGGTAGCCCAGTGCGATACCCGCGCCGAGAGGGATCAGCAGGGCGCCGAGGCCGATGCGTGCGACGTCACCGGCCCGGGTGCGCAGCATGGTGGTGTCCAGGTGCGCGGCGGTGAGGCTGACCAGCAGCAGCACCCCAGCCTGGCTGGTGGCGTCGAGCAGGTGCGCCTGTTCGGTGTTCTTCGGGAACAGCCAGTCCGACGCCCCGGGGCCGAGGTGGCCCAGGACCGACGGTCCGAGCAGCACCCCGGCCAGCATCTCGCCCGCGAGCGCGGGCAGGCCGAGCCGGCGCGCGAGCAGGCCGAGGCACAGCGCCGCCCCGAGCAGCACCCCGAGCTGCATCAGGAACGTCGCCAGCACCGGCGCCGCGAGCGGGGGGATCACCCGAATCCCCTGGTAGAAACCCGTGAGTGGCGAGTGGTCCCAGGGGACCACTCGCCACTCACGGGTTCTTTGGCCTGCATGTCAGGACCGGACCCAGCTCAGGCCGTCCGGGGAGACGGTGAGCCCACCGTCCCCGGCCGGAGCGGCCATCGCCGAATGGTCGCCGAGGACGGCGCCGACCTGCAGCTCCGCGCCCGCGGCCAGCAGTGTGCCGAGGAACCCTCCGCCCGCGTGCGCCCGGCCACCGGAGGTGAACGTGTCGGCGAGCTCGCCCGCGGTCTCGGTGAACCGGGGTCCGGTGAACTCGTCACCGGCCACGCCGCCGACCAGGTTGATGAACGACTCCAGGTCGGTCGGCGCGGTGTTGGCGATCTTGCGGGCCTCCCAGAAGTAGGAGTCCTGCGACTGGTGCAGGTTGTAGAACCCGACCAGGAACTCGTAGAACAGCGCGTACTCGCGCCGGTAGCGTTGCTCGAACTCGGCGAACGCCTCCTTCTCCTCGACCTCGCCCGCCAGGCTCGCGTTGAGCGAGCGGGCCGCCAGGGTCGCGCCGTAGGTCGCCAGGTGGACCCCGGAGGAGAAGACCGGGTCGACGAAGCAGGCTGCGTCACCCACGAGCACCATGCCGGGCGCGGAGAACGTGGTCGCGCAGTACGACCAGTCCTTGCGCACTCGCAGCTGCCCGTACATACCGTCGGTGACGCGGGTGGCGTCCGCGAGGTTGTCCCTGATCAGCGGGCACGCCTGGATCAGCTCGGACATCGCCCGCTCGGGGTCGCCCTGCACGAGCGCGGCCGACTCGCGGTTGACCACGGCGCCGACGCTGGTCAGCGTGGGGCTCAGCGGGATGTACCAGAACCAGCCCGCGTCGAACGCGACGCACAGGATGTTGCCCTCGCTCGGCGCCGGCAGCCGCTTGCCGTTCTCCCAGTAGCCGAACAACGCGAGGTTGCGGAAGAACTCCGAGTAGGCGCGGTTGCCTCCGACGTGGCGATGCAGGTTGCCGGTGTTGCCAGAGGAGTCGACGACGTAGCCGGCCGTCGCCTCGTGCTCCACGCCGTCGACGTCGCGGTAGCGCACGCCGGTGATCCGGTCGCCGTCGCGCAGCACGTCGAGCACCGAGCATTCCTGCCGGACCTCGACGCCGCTGCGCGCGGCGTTGTCGAGCAGGATCGTGTCGAACTTGGCGCGTTCCACCTGGTAGGCGTGTGACGTCGGGCCCGCCATGCGGCTGGAGACGGCGAAGTCGAACGTCCACGGCTCGGGGTCGGCACCCCACCGGAACGTGCCGCCGTGCTTGACGGTGAACCCGGCCTGTTCGATTTCTTTCTCGACGCCGAGCAGCCGGGCGACGCCGTGCACCGTCGAGGGCAGCAGCGACTCGCCGATCTGGTAGCGCGGGAACCGTTCCTTCTCCAGCAGCAGCACCTGGTGGCCGCGTTTGGCCACCAGGGTGGACACGGTGGATCCGGCGGGGCCGCCGCCCACCACGATGACGTCGTAGGTCGCGCTACTCATCGGACTCCCAGTTCGTGCTCGGTGAGGCTTGCGGGCAGCAGGTCGGTCCAGTGCTCGTCGACGTAGGCCAGGCACTGCTCACGGGGCAGTGACTCGACGACCGGGTGCCAGCCGGACGGCACCGCCACCCCGGCCGGCCACAGTGAGTACTGGCCCTCGTCGTTGCGCAGCACGTGACAGGTCTCGGCTTGGGCGCCGGAGAGCTCGGGCGCGGGGACGTCGTCGACCGCATCGGTCCCCAGTACCTGGGCGAGCACCGTCAACGCGTCGGGCCCCAGCATGTGGTGGTGCTCCGCCGGTGTCGGATGGACTCGGAGCTCACCGGCCACGAACGGTCGCCAGGACATCGGGTCCGGCGCGGCACCCTGGGCGGTCAACAGGGTGAGCGTGCCCGCGAACACCTCGGGGGTGAAGTCGCGTTGCAGCCGGATGTTGCGGCGCAGCACGTCGAGCATGCGGCGGACCTGGCCGGCGTCGAACGCACCGAGCGCCGAGTCGTGCGCGGTGAACAGCTCGCTCACCGACTCGGGGGTGTGCGCCGCGGCGGTGACGTCGTGGCCGAGTGACTCCAGGAGCAGGCGCAGCGCTGCTGGTTCGTCGAGCTCGGCCGCGTCCGATACCCGCACGGCGCGGGTCCCGCCTCTGCCCGGGTACCCGTCGAGGACCGCAAGCAGCTCGACCTCGGGACCCAGCGCGACCGCGACCGCGTGCGCCAGCACTCCGCCGTGTGACCAGCCCAGCAGGTGGTAGGGCCCGTGCGGCCGGATGCGCCGGATCGTCGTGACGTAGTGCTCGATCAGCCCGCGCATCGTCTCGATCGGGGTGGTGGTGGCGTCGAGCCCGGGATCCTGCAGCGCGTGGAGCGGGCTGTCCGGGCCGATCACGGGCAGCAGCCGGCCGTAGGCGAGGCCGAGGCCGGTCGCGGGCGGCAGACAGAACAGCGCGGGCCCGTCGCCTCGGGGGCGGAGCGTGAGGACCGGGGCGTGTCGTCGCGGCCCGGCACGGCGGGTCGAGGTGAGCAGTGAGGCCAACGCAGAGGGGGTGGCCGCCTCGGCCAGGTCGGGCAGGGTCAGCGTCACACCGAACAGCGCCCGGATGCGGCTGAGCAGCACGACCCCGACCAACGAGTGACCGCCGAGCTCGAAGAAGTCGTCGTCCTCGCCGCACTCGTGCCCACCGCCGAGCGCGAGGACGTCGGCGAACAGGTCGCACAGCAGCGGGATCACCGCGCCACGCGGGGCGCCGGACGTCGGTCGGGGCACCCGGCGGGCGCGCAGGGCATCGGTGTCGAGCTTGCCGTGGTCACCTACGGGCAGACCGTCCACCACGACGATCCGGGACGGGACCATGAACTCGGGCATCCGCTGCCGGGCCCAGGACCGTGCGGCACCCACGAGCGCCACGTCGTCGGCCGGCTGCTCCGGGGACGGCACCAGGTAGGCGGCCAGACAGTGCGCGCCCGCCGGATCGCGCTCGACGAGCACCCGCACGTCGCGCAGGCCGGGGTATTCCCCCAGCACCGCCTCGACCTCGCCGGTGTCGACACGCTGCCCACGGATCTTGACCTGGTCGTCGGTCCTGCCGACGAACTCGAGCTCGCCGTGGTCGTCACGGCGCACCAGATCCCCGGTCCGGTACATGCGGGACCCGGGCTGGCCCCACGGGTCGGCGATGAACCTTTCCGCGGTCAGCCCCGATCGCCCCAGATAGCCTCGCGCCACGCCGAGCCCGCCGACGCACAGCTCCCCCACGGAGCCGTCGGGCACCGGGTTCTGCCGTTCGTCCAGCACCTGGGTACTGACTCCGGGCAGCGCCCGGCCGATCGGCGCGACATCACCGGTCAGCGGTGCGCTGCTCGTCGCGCAGACCGTCGTCTCGGTCGGCCCGTACGCGTTGATCAGTCGCCGACCCTTCGCCCAGTCCGCCACCGCTCGGGCAGGGAAGGCCTCTCCCGCGACGATCAGGGTGGACACCGACGCCAGGTCCGCGGGGTCCATCACCGCGAGGGCGGTGGGGGTGATCGTCAGATGGGTGATCGCGTGCTCGGCGACCGTCGCGGCGAGGTCCGGCCCGGGCACCAGCGCGGACGGCGGCGCCATCACCAGGCAGGCACCCGAACCCAGCGCCATCGCGACTTCGGAGAACGCCGCGTCGAAACCGGTCGAGGCCCACTGCAGCACCCGGCTGTCCTCGGTCACCGCGAACCGTTCGATCTGCTGGGTGACCAGGTTGACGATGCCGGTGTGCGGAACGACGACACCCTTGGGCAGCCCGGTCGAACCGGAGGTGTAGATCAGGTACGCGGCGTGACCGGGCCGTAGACCGCCGGGATCGACGGGGGCCGGTGTCGAGGTGGACCGGTCGGGCAGCTCGACGACCTCGATCCCCGAGGGCACGGCGATCGTCCGCTCCAGGTCGGTGATCAGTACCGACACGGCGGCGTCGCGCAGCATGAAGTCCACCCGCCGGGCGGGATAGCCCGGGTCGATCGGCAGGTAGGCGCCGCCGGCCCGGTGCACGGCGAGCATGGCGACGACCAGTTCGATCGAGCGGTTCATCAGCAGAGCGACCCGCCGCTCCGGCCGCACGCCGAGCTCGACCAACCGGTGGGCCAACCGGTCCGCGCTCGCGGTCAGCGCGGCGTAGCTCAGCTCCTCGCGCCCGGCCCGGATCGCGATCGCGTCCGGAGATCGGGCCGCGTGTGCCGTCACGAGGTCGGTCCAGAACAGCGGAAGCTGATCTCCCTGACCAGCCTCGACCATTGAGTAGCCCCTATCGCTTTCTCTAAGTTTGATTAACTTGATCTTCACTCGCACTCGAACCCACCTCGAAGCGTCCGACGTGGCCGCGTCCCCACGAGTACTGGACGCGCGTCAGTAGACAGTCAACATTCTTTACAAGTCAACGACCAGAAGTAGTTTTGCCAGGTAAACTATGGTTTACGTATCCGCGACGCACGACAGCGGATCGACCGGCGATCATGAGTCCGACCAGCGCGAACATTCCACCCCGCCGTCGGACGACACGGGCCGGACTCGCGCATCAGACGGACGCCAAGTAGGCACCAAAGAGTGAGCTTTCAGCCTATTAAGGACACTGATGCGGCTCCACGCGTTCGGCAATACCGCTCCACCGATCCACCCGTAACCAACCGATCTGTTTACCTTATTGTGTAGGCAAACACATGTTGGCATTCGAGTGGCGCCGACCGATGTCGCCCGACACTCTCGGGGAGGGGAAACCATGGGGTTCTACGACTGCAGATGCATGATCACCGGCCTCAGCCTGAGCCGCGAGGCGGTCCTCGTCATGCTCGAGCGGACCGACGGGTCCTACCGGCCGACGGCACTGGGCATCCCGGGTTACTACAACCGGCTCGGCTCGATCGACGTCGACGAGGAGACCGCCAACACCGACCTGCTGCTGGAGTACTTCCACGCCCGGCTGCGCGACGGTGCCTTCGCCACCGAAGAACCGCTCGACACCATCGAGGAGCTGCTCGCCGCCTTCGAACGCAACAGCCTCGGCTCCGTGTTCGAGACGACCGAGCCGGCGGCGACCCTCAACGGCACCCCGATCGTCACCACGCTGATCGCCCAGCCGATCTGGAACGCCCTGACCGCGGCGCCGGCCGCCGAGCAGCCGTCGGCGCGGGAGTCGTTCGAGCACGTCTTCGGGCAGTCCCCGACCGCTCATGAGATCTACCAGGACCGCGTCGCGGAGTTCGCCGAAGAGACCCGCCAGCTGTCCCTGATCGACCGGTTCATGGCCGACCGGGGACTGACCTGGGCGGCGTCGTCGGAACCGTCCCAGCGCTACGCCACCGACTACGGCGGCCAGCACTACGCCGACGACGTCCGCCGGTATCTCGAGGTGGCCAGACGGGACTACGCCGACGTCCGAGCCTTCGACACGGCCTTCGCCGACGAGCAGACCGCGATCGACGAGTACTGCGACGACTAGCTCGATCCGCCGAATCCCTCGGCGGCATTGCACCTGATCGTCACCACTTCTTATAATCATTGCAAGAAGTAAGGAGGTGGTGGCTCCGTGGCCGATCCGATCATCTGGCGTGACTCCCGGCTCGGCATTCCGCGCGAGGCGGCGCTGAGCAACGGACCGCTGCGCTACCACGACAGCGGCGGTGACCTGCCGGTCCTCGTGTTCGTGCACGGCTACCTGGTCAACGCCAACATCTGGCGCAAGCTCGTCCCGTTGCTGCGCGGCCGGTTCCGCTGCATCACCCCTGATCTGCCGCTCGGCTCGCACGTCGCCCCGGTGGACCGGGACGCGGACCTGTCCCCACCGGGTATCGCCGCCATGATCGCCGAGCTGCTGGACGTACTCGGGCTGTCGGACGTGACGCTCGTCGGCAACGACTCCGGCGGCGCGTACAGCCAGCTCGTCGCCGCCGACCATCCGCACCGGCTGGGCAGGCTCGTGCTGGCCACGTGCGAGACACCGGAGTGCACCTGGCCACCGACACCGGGCGGGTTCGGCCTGTTGAAGACCACCGCGACCCATCCGCTCAGCTACCTAGCGCTGCACCAGGCGCTGCGGCTACGGCTGACCTGGCGATGGCGCAACACCTACGGCTGGCTGGCGAAACACCCCATCGACACTCCCGCGATGCTCAGCTACATCCGCCCGGTGCTGACCCGTGCCGCGATCCGTCACGACGGCCGCAAGGCCATCGGCAGCGTGTCCGACCGGTTCAGCAAGCGGGCCGCCGATCAGCTGGTCCGCCGCTTCGACAAGCCCGTGCTGTTGCTCTGGGCCGCCGAGGACCACGTGTTCCCGCTGGCCAGCGCCGAGCGCTACGCCCGGTCGCTGAACGCCGAGCTGCGCACGGTGCCCGATGCGTTCACCTACGTCACCGAGGACCAGCCGCATCGGACGGCACGGGCGCTGACGGACTGGCTGGCGTCCGCCGGGCCACCGCTCCCCCAGCGATGACGACGGCGCCGAAGAACAGCCCGACGACACCGGCCAGGTAGAGGCTGGGCGTGTACGCCTGCGGGTCGTAGACGGGCGGGTTGCCGGCGAGCGCGGTCAGGTAGTCCCCGATCACCCACTCGTTGTACCGGGACAGGAAGTGCCACCACTGCGCCCAGGTCATCATCACCAGCGAGAGGGGCAGCACCCAGCCCAGGACGACCGCGGCGCAGGCGCCCAGCCACACCGCGGGTGTGCGGGCCGCCCACAGCGCACCGGTGGTCGCGGTCAGTGCCCACACGTACAGCGCGAACAGCAGGATCGTCCAGAGCCAGGGAACGGGCCCGAAGGACAGCGCCAGGCTCACCACGACGAGCGCGCCCAGCACGGTGCGCAACATGACGACCGAGCCCCGACCGGCGGCCGCGACGCAGCCGAGAACGACGACGCACCCGACGGCCAGCAGCGCCAGGCGAAGGGGCGTCCACAGCATCGAAACCGACTCCGGTGCCGTCGGAACCCACATCTGGCTGTTCGCCACCGTCACCGCCAGCACCGCGGCGACCGACAGGCCCTCGGTCAAGTCGCCGGGTCCGCCCCTGCCCGCCCACCACCACAGACCGGTGAGCAGCAGACCGGCGGTCGTCGCGAGGCCGACGCAGGCGCCGGCACCGGCCGGGTCGGCGCGATCGACGACCACGTCGAGCACGAGCCAGGCCGCCCCGACGGCGAGCGCACACCATCCGACCCCACGTCGGCCGCTGCCCCGCCAGACGATCGCCGAGGCGGCCAGCACCATGACCGCGATCCGCAGGTCCCGCATCCAGTAGGTGCCGATCTCCAGCGGGCCCGGCCCGTGCGCCTGCTCGGCGACCGGTTGCCACACGGTCGCCGACACCGCCCAGCACACCGCGCAGGCCCACAGCACCGCGAGCGACAGCACTCGCGACAGTCGGGTGGTCAGCATCGAGCCAACCTAGTTGCCCGTCAGCCGCGGTCCAGCACATTTACCCCCGGGAACGACACCGCGAGATCGACCACGGGCCGGTAGGCCGACAGTTGGGCCCGTGTCCAGCCGACCGACCCGAGTGCCGCGTCGTCGGTGGCGATGCGATAGATCAGCGCGCGGACGAGCATCTGGCCCCACTCCGGCAGGTGCGACCATCGCGCGGCCAGCTCGGGTGCAGCGCCGTACCAGCACAGGGCGTCGACGACCGCGACCGCCGACGCCCAGGACGCCGGCCGCCAGTACGCGGGCCAGTCGATGACCGCCGGCGGCAGCCCGTCGGCGAACAGCACATTGCCCAGCAGATCGCCGTGCACGACCTGGGATTCCAGCTCGACCGGGCGGCGCGACCGAACCAGCTGCTCCAGCAGGTCCGACGCCCCCGGGGACACCCGGGCCGGGAGCTCTTCCCACGCCACCCGGTCCCCGAAGGCCCACGGGTCGTCGCGGTCGTCCAGGAACGCGGGCCTGGACAGGTCCGCGATGGCCGTGTGGAAGGCGTTCCCGGCGCGCAGCACGTCGTCGGGCCGCGACACGTCCGGGTCACCGGCGACGATCGTGGTCGCCTCCCAGCCCTCGGCGATCCACGCCCCGCCCAACGTCCGGACGGGCCGGGCGATCCGGAACTCGGGCGAGTCCGGCAGTGCGGCGAGCACGTCGGCGCGCCAGAGCGTCTCCGGCTCGAACTCCACCGGCTTCAACGCCAGCCGGCCGGCCCGCCACGTCTCACCCTTGCCTCCGGCCAGACCGACTGGAGGCTCCGTGGCTCCGAAAGCCACCAGGACCGCGTGCGGAGGCTGGCTCACACGCTGAGCATAATCCCAGGTCAGACACCTTCGGGCGCACTCAGCCAGACAGCACGTCGTCGAACGTGCCTCGGGTCCTTGGCAGTTCCAGGTCGTAGCGGCGGGTCCGCCCGCACCAGATCAGGTTGGCGTACAGGTATGCCCGCAGATCGCGCGCCAGACCGAGTGCCTGCTCGGCGGACTCCGGCGCGAGTCCCAGTTCCGTGGCGAGCCCCGGCAGCTGCCGTTCGCAGGTCAGGAACACGTGTTGCCGGTGCCTCGCGCGTTCGACCACCCGCGCCGCCGCCTCGTCGAGACCGCACCGCGTCGACTCCGCGAGCACCCGCACCATGTTGCAGGTCTGGCCGTCGGCGACGTCCTTCTCCACCCCGTAGACGTCGTTGTGCCACGCGGCGACATCCGCGAAACACCGCACCAGCTCGCGGAACACCGCACCGTCCCGCAGCGTTTCGGGGATCCGGTACGCGCTGACCACTTCGAGCACGTCGACCTGGAAGATCATCGCGACGGTGCGCCTGCGCATCGGGACGAACGTCGCCTCGTCCGGCACCTCACCGCGCGCGTGGTACCGGTTCTGCAGCGCGACCGCCTCCAGGTAGCCGAGGTAGTCGACGGTGATCCGGCGCCGCCCCACCTCGTCCAGGCAGCGGGTCAGGTCCGGCCAGTAGTCGGCGAACCCGGCGACGACCGGGTTCGACGGCGATATCCCCTGCCCCGCGATCACCGCGCGCATGTCGCTCACGACCTCGGCGAACCGCCGTTCCCCGTCCTTGCCCTCGTAGTTGTCGTACTGGTCGTCGGCGAGCGAGCCCCAGCAGAACCACTTCAGACCGAGCACCATCGCCGCCACGTCGGCGCGCGGTGTGACGATGCCGTGGTAGAGCCCGAGCTCGAACGACCGCAGATGCGCCTCCTGGCGCGGGCTGGTGAGGAAACCGACCCGCCACAGCCACTCGACGACCTGGTCCTCGGCCTGTCCCGCCACCGGGTTCGACTCGGTCGGGGAGAAGAAGCCGTCGACCAGCACCGAGGTGTCGATCATCGGCATGAGCGCTCACCGGTCCCCGCCTGGGCTCTCCCGGCGACGTCTGCCCGACCGGGTTCCCAGCATGATGACCGGCCGTGGCCCCGGGGAGAAGACGGTGATAGCGATACCGCGACCCGCCCTCGGCGCATACCTAGGAGCGCGTGGCCCCGAGGGCGGCGACGATGTGCCCGGCCGAGTCCGCCAGCTCCTCCTTCACCCGTTCGACCTCGACGTCGACGAGTGTGTGGTCGCGCTTGCGCCAGCGTCCGGCGACCATCACCGACTCGATGTCGCCGACGCCCGCGTGCAGCGCCGCCGCGACCGGGTCGTGCGCCGGCCACAGGTTGAGTGCGCGCGCGTCGACGGCGATGAGGTCCGCCCGCATGCCCGGTTCCAGCCGGCCGACGTCGTCGGCGAGGCCGAGCGCGCGGGCTCCTTCGACGGTCGCCCAGCGCAGCGCCTGCATCGCGGTGACCGTCGGTTCGTGCGAGAAGACCCCGTGGGCCTGTCGGTGGTGGTCGTGGTCGAGGCCGCGTTGCTGGGCGAGTGCGACGCGGGCGGACACCAGCAGGTCGCCGGGCACGACGGCGTCGGTGTCGGTGCCGAGCGACGGCGCGGCGCCGATCGGCAGCAGCCGCGCGGTGATCGGGGCGCCGTGGCCCTGACCGAGCTCGTTCTCCGCGGTCGTCGTGAAGCTGACACCCGCGTCGACGAGGGTCCTGGTCCAGCTGTCGGTGAGGCCCGCGCCGTGGACGATGTTGGTGAGCGGGCCGAACAGCCGCGCCTCTCGGACGACGTCCCACGCGGGTTGCGGGTCGCCGCCGCTCTGGTGCATAGACACGACGATGCCGCGCTCGGCGGCGGCCCGGAAGTCGGCGACGGCGACGTCGGCCGGGGACAGCTGCGGGCCGGGGATCGCCATCCCCACGGTGAGCAGCTCGTGGCTGCGCGCGAGGAGCCGGTCGATCTCGGTCACCGGGTGGGGCTCCGGCAGGCTGTACCGCCTGCCGTGCAGGAAGACCGTCCGGATGCCGGACCGGAGGAACCCCTCGATCGCGGCGTCGGAATGCTCGGGGGTCGGAGTGTTGTGGCACCAGTCGCCCACCGTCGTCACGCCGCTGTTCAGCTGGCTCAGCGCACCGGCCAGGCTCGCGATGCGCATGTCCTCCGGGCGGTAGTAGCCGGCGAGGGTGCCGTGGGCGAGCGTCAGGTACCGCGACAGCGTCCAGTCGACGCCGACGGTGCGCAGCCCGGTCTGCCAGGTGTGCAGATGGGCGTTGACCAGGCCGGGCATGACGACCCGGCCCGAGAGATCGAGGACCTCGGCGTCGCCGCCGTCGAGGTCCCGGCCGACATCGGCGATACGGGTTCCCTCGACCAGGACGTCGACGCGCTCCCAGTCGGGCCTGCCCGGGGTCATCGTGATCACCTGGGCGCCGCGCAGCAAAGCCTTCATAATGGATACACCGTAGCCATTATGGGGCGATCGGGTCAACGCCTCAGTCGTGCCCCCTGAGTCGCCCGAGCCCGCCGATGAGCAGGTTCAGCCCGAAGGCGAACTCCCGCTCCAGCGGTATCGGCAGGTGCTCCACCACGCTGAGCGTCGCGGGAAACGCACTCATGTCGGGCGCCGCCCACGGCTCGCCCGCCTCCGATCCGCCGCCCGCGAGCTGGATCGCGAACCCCAGTACGTACCTGGCCAGTGTCGCCCAGGTCTGCGCGGCGTCCGCCGGCGAGAAGCCCGCGTCGAGCAGCAGCGCGATCCCCTGCTCACGTTGCGCCATCGCGTGCGGACCGACCGGGACCTGATCCACCAGCAGCGGCGCGACACCCGGGTGGCGCCGGAACACCTCGAACATGGCGTGCGCGAGCGTCTCGCAGGCCTGTGACCAGGACAGCGTCCGCATCACCTCCGGCTCGACCCGACCTTCGCCGAGCACTCCGTCGATGACGTGGGCGACGAGCTCGGCCCGGCCGCTGAAGTGCCGGTACAGGGTTGCCGTGCCGGAGTTCAGCCGCCGGGCCAGGGTCCGCATCGAGAGTGCGTCGGCACCCTCCTCGTCGAGGATCTGGATGGCCGTGGCGATGATCCGCTCCAGCGGGACCGGTGGACGCCCCGGGGATCGCCGGTCGGACAGCTCGGGGCGCGTGGTCACGCGGCCCAGTATGCCGAGGGTTGACACCGGTGCCAATAACGGCAACGCTGTAACCATTATGAGTGATCACGACGTGCACCCCGACTCGCGGTTCGCCGTGGTGGACGGCATGCGGATGCACTACAAGCGTTCGGGGACGGGTCCGACGGTGGTGTTGCTGCACGGCAGCGCATCCTCGCTGCACGGTGTCGAGGCGGTGGCTCGACGACTGGAGGACTCGTTCGACGTGCTTCGGCCGGACCTGCCCGGGTTCGGGGTGACCGGACCCCGGCCCGACCGCGACTACCGCGTGCGGACCTACGCGGGGACGCTCTCACGGTTCCTGGACGCGGTCGAGGTACCCCGCTGCGTGGTCGTCGGCAACTCGCTGGGCGGCAACATCGCCTGGAACCTCGCGCTCGACACCCCGCACCGGGTCGCGGGTCTGGTACTGGTCAACGCCACCGGTTATCCGGGCAAGCGGGTCCCGGCAGCCATGCGGCTCGCGCGCAACCCTGTGTTCGGCCAGGTGCTGCGGCGGTTCGTGCCCCGGTCGGCGGTCGCGCGGGGTCTGCGCCAGGCCGTCGGTCCGGCGCATCGCGGCGTCGTCGACGAGGAGCTGGTCGAGCGCGCGCACCGGCTGTGGAACCGGCCGGGCAACCGCGGCGCGATGGTCGACCTGGCATGCACCGACCAGCCGGACCGCAGTGCGGAGATCCCGGGGATCACCGCGCCGACGCTGGTGCTGCGCAGCGCGGGAATGGACGGGCAGCACTTCGCCCGGTTCCTGACCGGCTGCACCGAGAAGGTCCATCCCGACGGCGGCCATCTGCTGCCGCAGGAGGATCCTCGCTGGGTCGCCGAGGCGGTCGCGGAGTTCGCGCGGGCGGTGAGCCGGTGAGGTACTTCGTCACCCCCGGTGAGGACCGTCGGCTCGACGCCGCGACCCGGTCCACGCTGCGGGGCAGCTTCGTCCGGCTGTCCGACGGCGTGACGCACTACGAGCTGACCGGACCGCACGGCGGCGACGTCGTCGTACTGGTGGGCGGTCTGACGGTGCCGTTGTTCTACTGGGATTCCACGGTCGCGGCGCTGCATGCGCACGGCCTGCGGACCCTGACCTACAGCGGCTACGGGCGGGGCTGGTCCGATCGGGTCCAGGGGCGCTACGACGAGGCGCTGTTCGCCCGTCAGCTCGACGAGCTCGTCCGCGAGCTCGACCTGCCGACGCCGCACCACCTGGTCGGCACGTCGATGGGTGCGCTGGTGGCGATGACGCACGCCCTCGCCCACCCCGTGAGCACGCTGACCCTGGTCGGCCCGGCCGGTCTCGGCCCGAGGCCTGTTCCGTACCGGCTCCTGCTCGGCACCGACCTGACGGTGGGTCTTCTCGCCCGGCGTTTCGGCGGGCGGCTGCTGGAGCACCACCTGGGGCACGAGGTGCGGGATCCGGTGCTCGGGGCCGAGCTGGCCGCTCTGGTGCGCGATGCCTACCGGTGCGAGGGCTCCCGATACGCGCTGTTCGCGACGCTGCGCCACTTCCCGCTGTTCGACCGCGCCGAGCTGTACCGACGGGCCGGCGAGCTGCCGGTGCCGATCACGCTGATCTGGGGAGCGCGGGACACGGTCACGCCGATCGGTTCTCTCGACCGGGTCCGCTCCCTGCTGCGGCCCACGCACTGCCAGGTGGTCTCCGACTGCGGCCACATGGTCCCGTTCGAACGTCCGACCACCGTCGCCGACCTGGTGGCGGCTCACGCGGAGAGGCCACAGCGATGACTGTCGACGTACTGATCGTGGGAGCCGGACCCACCGGAACCGCGCTGGCCATCGACCTCACCAGGCGCGGCGTGACCGTGCGGCTCATCGACCGCGCCACCTCGGCCTTCGACGGGTCGCGGGCCAAGGGGATCCAGCCGCGCACGCTGGAGGTGCTGGAGGACCTCGGCGCGCTGCCCGAGGTGCTGGACCGGGGCAGCCTGTATCCGCAGTTGGGCATCCACCTCGGCCCGGTGATCCTGCCCCGGCGAATGATGGCCAAGGGGACGCCGAGCCCCGACGTCCCGTACCCCGACACCTGGCTGATCCCGCAGTACAGCACCGACCGGGCGCTGCACGCGAGGCTGGAGGCGCTCGGCGGGCGAGTCGAGTTCGGGACCGAGCTGGTGGACTTCACCGCCGGGCCCACCGGGGTCAGCGCGCGGCTGTCGACCGCCGACGGGACCGAGGACGTCAGCGCGCGGTACCTGGTCGGCGCCGACGGCGGTGGCAGCCGGGTGCGCAAGCAGGCCGGGATCGAGTTCGACGGTTCTACCGACGACGCGGACCGCATCCTGATCGTCGACAGCACCGTCGCCGGCGACCTGTCCCGCCGCTACTGGCACATCTGGCCGGGGATGCGCGGACGGTTCATCGGTGCCTGCCCGCTGCCGCACAGCGACCTGTTCCAGTGGATGATCCGGTTGGCTCCGGACGAGGACCCGCCGGGCGACGCCGACGCGATCACCCGCCGGATCCGGTCCCACACCCGCGACAGGAGCCTGGCCGTGCGGGACATCCGCTGGCAGTCGGTGTTCCGCCCCAATGTCCGGCTGGCTCGGCGGTACCGTCGAGGGCCCGTGCTGCTGGCGGGCGACGCCGCCCACGTGCACACACCGGCCGGTGCGCAGGGCCTCAACACCGGCATCGGCGACGCCTACAACCTGGGCTGGAAGCTGGCACAGGTCCTGGCCGGCGCCGACGAGAAGCTCCTGGACACCTACGAGGCGGAGCGGCGGCCGGTCGCCGCCGGCGTGCTGGGACTGTCCAGCAAGAGGTACGAGGGCCTGGGCAGGTTCGCACCGTCGAGCATGCGGCGCGGTCCGGACGAACAGCAGCTGACCCTGACCTACCGCGACGGCCCGCTAGCCTCAGCCGCCGGCACCGCGACGCTGCGGGTCGGCGACCGTGCCCCCGACGCAGTCCTGCGCGCCCCCTCCGGTACTCCGCTGCGGCTGTTCGAGGCGTTCCGGGGTCCACACTTCACCGCGATCGCCTACGGCCGGAGCAGTCCCCGGCTCGACTGGCCCTCGGCCGGGGCACGGCTCGAACGTCTCGCCGTCGAATCCGGTGCCGAGGACTCACTGACCGACCCGACCGGCGAGTTCGCCCGGACCTACGGGCTGACCGGGGACACGGTGGTGCTCGTGCGCCCCGACGGCTACATCGGCGGCCTCGGCGACGCTCCCCGTTTCGCCTTCCCCGCTGGTCAACATTCAGGACACCATTTATAGAATGTTGCCATTCAGGTAGAATCAAGACATGGCGCTCAGTATCAAGGATCCTGAAGCCGACAGGTTGGCAAGGGAACTCGCGGCACGCACCGGGGAGTCCCTCACAGAGGTTGTCATCGTCGCGCTTCGTGAGCGTCTGGCACGCCAGCAGGGACGCACCCGCGCCGTACCGCTGCGCGACGACCTTGCGGCCATTCGCGCGAGGTGCTCGACCCTGCCGCGGCTTGACGATCGCAGCCCCGACGAGATCCTCGGCTACGACGACCACGGTCTTCCCGCCTGATGGTCATCGATACCTCCGCGATGGTCGCCATGCTCTCCGACGAGCCAGAAGCATCCACGTTCGAAGAGGCCATCGAAGCCGACCCGGTGAGACTGATGTCCACAGCGACCTTTCTGGAGACGGCGATCGTCGTCGAAAGCCGATACGGGGAGGCCGGCGGGCGAGAACTCGATCTCTGGCTGCATCGAGCCGACGTGCAGCTGGTGGCAGTGGACGGCGACCAGGCCGAGGCCGCGCGAGTCGCCTATCGCCGATTCGGCAAAGGGCGACACCCTGCCGGACTCAACTACGGCGATTGCTTCACGTACGCCCTCACCCAGGTGAGCGGAGAACCACTGCTCTACAAAGGCGAGGATTTCTCCCATACCGACGTACGCCCTGTTCGCCCCCTGCCGCCGCAACAACGCGCCCAACGCGACTGACCGAGACACAGCCAGGACCGACGAGAGGATCCGATGAGCGTCCTGCCCGCTGTTCCGGTGCTCGAAGGCTCGCTCGTGCGGTTGGAGCCGTTGTCCACGGTTCACGCCGAGGACCTGGCGGTCGCGGCGGAAGAGGACCGGAGCAGCTACGGCATGACCAGCGTCCCGAGAGGCGCGCAGGTCCCCGCGTTCCTGGCCACCCATGTGGAGCGGGCACGGGGCGGCAGGATGGCGCCGTTCGCGCAGATCCGGCGCGGCGACGGCCGCGCGGTGGGATGCACCGCGTACTGGGATCCCCGTTTCCGGCCGGATGACTCGGTGCTGTTCGCCATCGAGGTCGGCTGGACCTGGCTGGCGGCGTCGGCCCAGCGGACCGGGATCAACGTCGAGGCGAAGCTTCTGCTGTTCGGGTACGCCTTCGAGACGCTGGGCGTCGCCAGGGTCGATCTCAAGACCGACGCCCGCAACACCCGCTCCCGCCGCGCCATCGAAGCGCTGGGCGCGCACTTCGAAGGCGTCCTTCGGCAATGGTCACCCTCACACGCTCCCGGCGAGGAAGGACTCCTGCGCGACTCGGCGATGTTCTCGGTGATCGCCGACGAGTGGCCGACCACGAAGGCCCGCCTGCGACAGCGGTTGTCCCAGGGGCGCCCGTGAACGCGACCACCTATAACCTTTACTAGACACTTGACAGGTTAGACCTGATGCGCTTTCATAGCCTCATCAACTAACCACTCAATGCCATCTAATAAGGTTAGAGATGGCCGTCGCGGAGGTAGGACGATGGGACTGTCCTGGCAGCAAGGGCCGCTCGCCCCCCGAGCGGTGGGCCGCTTCCTGACACCGGAACCGTTGCCCGAGCGACTGCTGTTCGCCGAGCCGCTGCGCCGCCGCATGCGAGTCCGCCTTGGTGGGACGTGGATCGCCGACAGCGAGGACGTCGTCTTGCTGCACGAGCCGGACCGCTACCCGGTCGCCTACTTCCCGATCGCCGACGTCGCACCCGAGGCACTGAAGCGTCTGCCGACCGTGACCTCCCACCACGACCTGGGCGAGACGTCCTGGTTCGAGGTGCGCGGCGGTGACCGGACCGCGCCGCGCGGCGCCTGGCAGCACGTCGCCCTGCCCGACCACGCCGTAGAGCTCACCGACCGGGTCGCGTTCGCCTGGCGCGCGATGGACGCCTTCTACGAGGAGGACGAGCGCATCGTCGGGCACGCCGCCGACGCCTATCACCGCAACGACATCCGGTCCACATCCCGCCACCTGGTGGTCCGGGTCGGCGATCGGGTGGTCGCGGACAGCCACGCCCCGCTCGTGCTCTACGAGTCCGGCTTCGCCCCGCGCTGGTACGTGCCGCGCGCGGACATCGACGAGTCGGCGCTGACCGCCGTGGAGGGCCAGACCTTCTGCCCATACAAGGGCCTGGCCAGCTATTACGACGTCGCCGGAGCACCGAGGGGTGCGTGGTGCTACCGCGAGGCCTGGCCGGAGGTGGCCCGGGTCAGCGACCTGGTGTCCTTCGAGCCGGACAAGGTGACGGTCCTGCTGGACGACAAGGTCCTGACCCTGGAACCGGGCCAGAAGGTCACCCCGCACGGCGTCGACAGGGACCTGGACCCGTCCGAACCAACGCGCGGCTAGCCCAAGATCATCACCGCCTCAGGGCTGATTTCCGGCGCGAAAACAGCCCTGAGGCGGTGATGATCTCTGCATCGTGACGCCAGCCCGGACTCACATTTCGACGTGGACTACCGCGCCGGGGACGGGTTTGCTGGACTTCATCGTCAGCGCGATCACCGAGCCCGCGAGACACAGGAAGCTCACGAGGTAGTAGCCGTTGCCGTAGGTCTGGGTGAGCACGGCACGGCTGAGCGTCTGGTACATGCCACCCATCCCGGCGACTCCGTGCGCGGCCGCCTCGGTGACCTCGGGTAACGCCTGCGCGCCGCCGGACAGCAGCGAACCCCGGTCGAGCATCAGCTGGGCGGACGCCGACGCGCTGAGGCTGCCGAACAGCGCCACCGCGATGCTGGCGGCGGTCCGCTGCGCGACGTTGATCATCCCGGTGGCCGAGCTGGTGATCTCCGGCGGAATCTCGATGAGGCCGCCGGAGAAGACCGGCATGAAGATCAGCCCGGCGCCCAGGTTGACGATGCCGGTCCAGAAGATCATGGTCAGCCGGGTCGTGTCCGGTGTCGCGGTGGCCATGAGCGACATGCCGTAGGCCATGATCGCGAAGCCGAGTGCGATCGGGATGCGCGCGCCGAACGTCGCGAACAGCTTCTGGGTGAGCGGGTTGACCAGCAGCAGCATGAGCGCGGCCGGCGCGAGGATCAGGCCCGCCTCGAACGCCTGCTTGCCCTGCACGACCTGCAGGAACTGCGGCGCGAAGTACAGCATCGCGGTCAGCGCGACCAGGACGATGCTGATCAGCAGGACCGCGGCGGTGTAGGTCCAGGACTTGAAGACCCGCAGGTTGATGAGCGGGTTGTCCGACTCAAGCTCGATGACGACGAACAGCGCGAAGCTGATCAGCGCGGAGACGAACAGGATGCGGATGCGGTAGCCGTCCCAGCCCCAGTCGTTGCCCTCCGCGGTGGCGAGCAGCACGGCGAACAGCCCGTAGGCGATCGTGACGAAGCCCCACAGGTCGAAGCGCGGCCAGCTCGTCGGCCGGTACCGGGGGAACACCATCTGCGCCGCGACCGCGCCGAACAGGCAGATCGGCACGTTGATGAAGAAGATCATCCGCCAGTCGAGGTACTCGACGAAGTAACCGCCCAGCAGCGGCCCGATGCCCGGCGCGACCGAGACGCCGACGCCGTAGATGCCCATCGCCGCGCCGAGCTTGTGCGGCGGCACGATCTGGTAGACCAGCGTCATCGCGACGACCGGCATGATGCCGCCGGGGAAGGCCTGCAGCACCCGGAAGGCGATCAGGCTGTTCAGGTCCCAGGCCAGCCCGCACAGCGCGGACGTGAACGCGAAGCCCAGCAGCGCGTACACGTAGAGCCGGCTGCCGCCGAGCCGGTCGCCCAGCCAGCCGGTCAGCGGCACGGCCACGCCGAGCGCCAGGGTGAAGCCGGTGACGATCCACTCGACGTCGTCGGCCGCGGCGCTCAGCTCGGCCTGGATCTTCGGCACGCCGACGTTGACGATGCTGCCGTCCAGCACCGACATGAACGTGCCGATGATCAGCACGGACATCGGCAGCAGCCAGTTGCTCTCTGCTTCCTGGGTACGCGTCTGTTCGCCGACAGCACTCGACATGGACGTCGCTCCCGAGGAGATAAGTGGATAGCCCTATCCGGGTCTCGGGTCAGGGTAACAGAGAAACGGATAGGCCTGTTCGTTCTGTTAGCCTGGCTGGGATGACCATCGGCAAGGAGGCAGCCACGGAAGGCACACTGCGGCAGGACGCGCGGCGCAACCGGGATGCGTTGGTCGCTGCGGCGACCGAGGTGTTCTCCGAGCAGGGCCTGGATGCGTCGCTGATCGAGGTCGCGCGCCGCGCCAGCGTGGGCAACGCGACGCTGTACCGCCACTTCCCCACCCGCGCGGACCTGCACGCGGCGGTGTTCGCCGAGGCGCAGGAGACCATCCACCAGCTCGGCCGCAAGGCGATGCTGATCGAGGACGGTTGGGTCGCGTTCTGCAGCTACCTGGAGCAGTGCTGCGAGCTCGCGGTCACCAACCGCGCGTACAGCGACCTGATGATGGTCAGCACGCCGGGCCACCACTCACCCATGGAGGGCTGGGACCGCGTCGAGATCCCGATGCGGGCCCTGATCGAGCGCGCTCAGCGCCAGGGCGCACTACAGCCCGGCGTCACGCACGAGGACGTGCTGATGGCGCTGTTCTCCGTGCAGATGATGATCCCCGCCTCGATCGAGATCGCGCCGAGAGCATGGCGCAGGCAGCTCACGTTCACCCTCAACGGCCTGCACACGAACGCGCCCAACGAGCCGGCCGACCCGACGATCACCTCGGAACAGCTGCACCCGATCGTCCAAAGACTGTTCCTGCGCGACACCGAGTAGCCCAGCCGACTTCGCACATCGTCGTGCTGCATCGCACATGTCCGGACGTGTGCGATGCAGCACGACGGTGTGCGAAGTCAGGCGGCCACCGTGCCGCCGAGTGCCGCACTGGTCCGGACGGCATCGAGCAGGCGGTGCACGCGCAGGCCGTCGGCGAACGTGGGCGGCGCGGGCTCGGAACCGGCCAGGTGACCGGCGAGGACTGCGTAGAGCGCGGCGACGTTGCGCGCCTGGTCCGGAACCTCGGGACCCACCCGCGGCGACACCTCATGGGACGAGTGGTGCAGCGTCAGCGGGTCGATCTGCAGCTGGCCGCCGAGCGCACCCTCCGAAGGTGCGGTCTGAATGGTCAGCTCACCGGCGGTCCCGGTGAGCACGATGTGCGCACCCGGCGGACCGACCGCGCCGTCGTGGACGTGCGCCGAGAGCACCGCGCCACCGGCGAACCGGCCGTGCAGCAGCAGATGGTCCGGCGCGGTGACCTCGATGACCTGCCCCGTCTCCGCGACCGTGTGCCGAGGACGCTGGATCGACAGTCCCGCCGACAACTCGGCCACCGGCCCGGCGAGGGTCTCGACCGCGTCCAGGACGTGCCCGCCGTACACCTCGAGCAGGCCCGCTCCCCCGTCGCCGCGATAGGTGTACTCGGTCCACCCCGGCACGGTGTCCTCCGCGCCCTTGCTCCGCTTCGCGTGCACGGTCACCGAGGTGATCCGCCCGAGCTCTCCCGCCGCGACGAGCTCGACGGCCCGTCGCATCGCCGGCGCGAAGCGGGACTGCAGCCCCACGACTCCGAGCACCCCGGCCGACCGTGCCGTCTCGGTCATCTCGGCGGCCTCTGCGGTGTCTCGCCCGAGTGGCCATTCGCAGTACACGTGCTTCCCGGCCGCGAGCGCGGCCCCGACCAGCTCGGCGTGCGCGGCGACCTGGACGGTCACCACCACCAGGTCGACCGCCGGATGCTCGGCCAGCCGCCGTGGGTCGGTGAAGGCGTGCGCGGCACCGAACCGTGAGGCCGCCAACGACGCACTCTCCGGCCGTGACGTGGCGACCGCCGCGAGCCGGTACCCGGGCAGCGAGCGCAACGCCGGGACATGCGCACGCAGTGCCCAGCCGCGCTCCGGGCTAGCCCCCACTATGCCGACACCGATCACCAGAACCTCCCTCTAAACGGACTTTTACCGTCCGGATAAGGTCGACGGTAGCACTAAACGGACTTACTGGGTCCGCTTGTTGCTAGAGTCGGTGCCGTGACCAGCGCCGTGCAGCGACTACTCGACTCCGACTCCGGTCACCGTCCGCGCGCGGACGCCCAGCGCAATGTCGAGCGGCTCGTGGCCGCTGCCCGTGAGGCGATCGCCGACGACGGCGTCACGGTCACCGCACACGAGATCGCCAGGCGGGCCGGCTTGGGCATCGGCACGTTCTACCGCCGCCTGGCCTCGCGGGAAGCCCTGCTCGAAGCGGTGCTCGCCGATCTGGTGGACGAGCTGGTGGCGGCCGCAGCGGCCGGCCTGGCCGATCCCGACCCGTGGGCCGGGTTCGCCGGATTCGCCGAGAGGTTCGCCGAGCTGCGCGCCCTCAGCTGCGGGGTCAACGAGGCTCTCGGTGGCGACCACGGCTTGGACCTGGACCCACAGTTGGCCAGGCTCCGGGACCAGCTGCGCTCGCTGGTGGAGCGGGGGCAGCGCGACGGCGTGCTCCGCGCGGACGTCGAATGGGCCGACGTGGCCTTCGTGCTCGGTGGTGTCGTCACCGGCGACCACACCATCGGACTACCGGCGGCCGACCAGCAATGGCGCCGCAACCTCCGAATCGTCCTGGACGGCCTACGGCCCGGTCACGAGAGATGACGCGACCTGGGCGCGCGGCTCACAGCGGGACGTCGTCCGCCAGGGTCCGAGTGGTGGTCGAATGGTCCTCCAGCCCGAGCCGGAGAGGACACCCCAGACCGGCGCGCTTCCCCCACACCACCCGGCACCCCGAGGCAACGGCTCGAGGAGGCAAACCGGCAAAGCTCCGTCCTTCCGAGGCCCAGCACCGAACAGGACGCCTCCGCCGGGCGAGTCGTGCCCCTCGGACTGACACAGGAACAGACAGGCGCTGTGAAACCCGCCTCGATGGCCATGGACAGCGTGCAAGCCTGCCTGGGCCCGCAGGATGCCAGGCCAAACCGTCGGTGCTGCCGGTCCAGCCCACCGCCGCCGCAATCCCACCCCGCAAAGATATTGCTTTCGTTGCCCCAATTGCTGGCGGCGCCGTCGAGGTCGGATTCCTGGTAGCTGGGGGAGTTACCCTCACAGCCGCAGTCGACATAGCAGCCGACCACGCGACCGGCCAAATATCCGATACAATGAACGCAATCTCAGATGGATTCGATTGAGTGTGGAATCCAACACCAAAGAACACAACGAAAGACGTCGGGAAGATCACCCAGGACACGGGACGCACAACTAAGGAAACGTCGAAGTCTCAGGAAAGTAGGTCCGATTGTGCCACCCGAGTTCACCGAGACGGACGATCGTTGGATATTCAAGATGCGCGATTACACAGTTGCGGAGATAGTCTGGGGTGAACGCGTCGTGTTCGAGCTGAACCCAGCCGGGCGAATCGAGGTCGGCCGAGACGCGCTGTTCACAAAAGGAGCTCTTCGAGATACTGAAGCTGCCGCCTTAAAACTCGGCGATTACAGTCCTGAGTCCTTTCGAAACGTGGTCGGCGCTCATTTACTGTCCACTGTCGGATTCAAAGATGGCGGGATGCGCATAGTTTTCAGCAATGGAGGACATTTGAACACCCCGGAAGACTCCGACTTGTCGGAATCAATTGAAGCGGATGGGCTAGTTCTTTGGCCGCGTCCTACTCAGCCGCCGGCTTTCGGTCGACCAGTGACTTGAGCTGGGCGACCAGGACGTCCTCCCCACGCTGGTTGCGCACAACGAACTGAGAGGTGACCACCCCGTCGCTCTCCCGGGGCTCGACCGAGAGCACCGAGGTCTCCACGTGCACGGTGTCCCCGATCCGGGTGGGAGCCACGAACCGCAACCGGTCGATCCCGTAGAACGCTTTCATCGCTGGCGGCCAGAAGGTCACCAGGCCGAGCGCGACCGACAGGACCAGAGCCCCGTGGGCGATCCGGCCGGAGAACCGCGAGTCGGCCGCCGCGTACTCCACGTCGGTGTGGATGGGATGCCAGTCGCCGCTGAACATCGCGAAGTTCACCACGTGCGTCTCGGTGATGGTCCGGCCGCCGGTGATGTGCTTGTCGCCGACGGAGATGTCGTCCAGGTATGCGGTGATCATGTGACCTCCTCGGTCGCGTTCAGGTCGCGGCTTCCTCGGTCGAGGTCGCGTTGGGAGACGAGCAGGACGCAGGCCAGCGACAGCAGCGAGAGCGCCGCGACGTAGCAGGCGACCGAGAGGGACGTTCCGGTCGCGGCGACCAGTGCGGCCGCGATCAGTGGGGCCACCGCGCCGCCGAGCAGGACGCCCAGCTGGAACGACGTCGAGGCCGCGCTGAACCGGACCCGTGCGTCGAACAGCTCGGTGATGAAGGTGGCCTGCGGGCCGTAGGAGATGCTGAACAGCACCGCGCCGACCACGTAGGTTCCCAGCAGTAGCGCGACGTTGCCGCTGTCGATCGCCAGGAACGTCGGGAAGATCCAGATCGTCATCGCGGCCAGGCCGATGAGGATCATGGTTCGCCGGCCTCGGCGCTGGGCCAGCGCGCCGAAGTACGGCAGCGCCGCCACCGAGACGACCGCCGACACCAGGACCGCGATCAGCATCGCGTTGCCGCTCTGCGCCTTCGAGGTGGCCGCATAGGACAGGGCGTAGGTGTTGACGACGTAGAAGTAGGCGCCGGTGCTGATCATCGAACCGGTGGCCAGCAGGATCGAGCGGGGGTACTCGCGCAGTGCCTCCAGCAGCGGCAGCTTCGACGCGGCGCCTGCGTGTTTGACCTGTTCGAACACCGGGGTGTCGACAAGCGTCGACCGGATGTACAGGCCGATGCCGACGAGCACGATGCTGACCAGGAACGGCAGCCGCCAGCCCCAGGACAGCAGGTCCTCCCTGGGCAGCTGCGCCACACCGAAGAACGCGAGCGTCGCCAGGAACAGCCCGGCGGGGACACCGATCTGCGGCAGGCTGCCGTAGAAGCCGCGTTTCGCGGGGCTGGCGAACTCGACCGCGGTGAGCACCGCGCCGCCCCATTCGCCGCCGACGCCGAAGCCCTGCACGAGACGTAGCAGTACCAGGATGATCGGCGCGGCCACGCCGATCGAGTCGTACGTGGGCAGCAGCCCCATCAGGAACGTGGCGACGCCCATCATGCTGAGGGACGCCACGAGCATGCGTTTGCGGCCGAGCCGGTCGCCGAAGTGGCCGAGCACCACACCACCGAGTGGGCGGGCGAAGAACCCGACGGCGAACGTGCTGAACGCGAGCAGTGTCGCGGCGACCGGGTCGCTGCCGGGGAAGAACAGTGGACCGAGCACGAGCGCGGCCGCCGAGCCGTACAGGATGAAGTCGTACCACTCGATCGTCGTGCCGATCAGCACCGAAGCGGCGACCCGGCGCATCGACGGCGGGCCGGTCATGATTCGGACGGTCGTCGGTACATGAGCCCGGTGCGCCGGGCCTGGCAGATCAGCTCGTCGCGTTGGTTGTGGGCACGGTGCTCAAACACGACGAGACCCGCGTCGGGCCGGGACTTCGACTCGCGCGCCGAGACGACCTCGGTCTCGACCCGCACGGTGTCGCCGTGGAATACCGGCGCGGGGAACCGCACGTCGTCGATACCCAGCTGCGCGACGATCGTGCCGAGGGTCAGCTCCGGCACCGACAGGCCCACCACGAGCGCGAGGGTGAACATGCTGTTGACCAGCGGCTTGCCGAACTCCGTGCCGGCGGCGTAGTCGTGGTCGAGGTGCAGCGGCGCCGGGTTCATCGTCATCGTGGTGAACAGGACGTTGTCGGTCTCGGTGACCGTGCGCCGGGTGGCGTGCTGGACGACGGTGCCCACCGCCAGGTCCTCGAACCACCGCCCGGACACCGCGCGTGCGCTCATCGTGTTCCTTTCGTCTGGAAGTCGGGGGCCCGTCCGGACCCGAACGCGGCCAGCCCTTCGGCGACCGAGGCGGACTCGCACAGGTGCTCGACGAGCACCGCGCGTTCGGCGGCCAGCGCGGCCGCCATCGGGGTGTCCACCGAGCCCCGGTACAGCCGTTTCATGGTGCGCAGGGCGTCGGTCGAGTGCCTCGACAGCCTCGCGACCAGCGCGTCCAGCTCGGCGTCGAGCCGGTCGGGTGGCGCGACGTGGCTGACCAGTCCCCACTCGAACGCGGTGGCACCGTCGATCATCTCGCCGGTGTAGAGCAGGCGGCGGGCCAGCGCGGCGGGCAGTGCCCTGGGCAGCCGGACCGAGCCGCCGGCGCCGGGCAGCAGTCCGTACTCCAGGTGCCGGTCGCCGATGCGGGCCTCCGCGGACACCATGGCGAGGTCGCAGCCGAGCAGGATTTCGCAGCCTCCGGCCAGCGCGTAGCCCTGCACGACCGCGACCGTGACGAACGGCGCCGCCTCCAGCGCGTCGATCATCGCGCCGATGTCGACGAGATAGCTCTCCACGGCTTTCGGGTCGGCGAGGATGGTCCGCAGGTACTTCAGGTCGGCACCGGCGGACAGCGTCCCGCCCGCGCCGCGCAGCACGAACACCGAGCACCCGGCGTCGCGGGCGGTGTCGATCGCGGTGTGCATCCCGGTGAGGACCTCGGGGCTCAGCGAGTTCATCGCACCGGCCCGGTCGATCAGCACCCTGGCGACCGGCCCGGTCACCTCGACGACCACGGACATGCGCTCTCCTTACCTCAGCGGCGGATCGTGATGCCGAGTTTGTCCCGGTCCCAGAGCTGGTCGAGGCGCCCCGCCGCGTCGACCTTGAGCTTGTACTTCTCGATCTTCTCGCTGGGAGTCTTCGGCAGCGCGTCGATCGTCGCCAGGTAGCGCGGCACCATGTAGTAGGCCATGTTCTCCGCGCAGTACTCGATGACCTCGGTGAACGACAGCTCGACCCCGGGCGCCGGCACCAGGTAGGCCATCACGTCGTCCTCCCCCAGCTCCGAGGGCACCGGGACGGCGGCCGCCTCCTCGATGCCGGGGTGGCGGCACAGCACGGTCTCCACCTCGTAGGCGGAGATGTTCTCGCCGCGGCGGCGGATCGCCTCCTTCTTGCGGTCGGAGAAGAACAGGTAGCCGTCGGCGTCGAGGTGGCCTCGGTCGCCGGTGTGGAACCAGCCGTCGGTGTGCGCGGCCTCGGTGGCGTCGGGCATCTTGTAGTAGCCGAGCATGACGCTGCCCGGTTCGGTCGGCCGGATGCAGATCTCGCCGACCTCGCCCGGGGGCAGGACCCGCTCGGTGCCGGTCGGGTCGTCGGAGACGATCCGGATGTCCATGTAGTCGCGCATCCGGCCCGCCGACGGGACCTTGGCCGGTGGGTCGTCCGGCCCGAAGACGGTGATCGCGCAGTTCTCGGTCATGGCGAACACCGAGGTCACCGCGATGTCGTAGCGTTCGCCGAAGCCGTCGACGAGGGTCTTGGACAGCGGCACCATCATCGCGGTGCGCACCCGGTGCTCGGTGTCTCGCGGCGACTCCGGAAGCTGCCAGATGATGTTGGCCATCGCGCCGAGGCAGTTGAAGGCGGTCGCCCCGGTATCGCGGATCTCATCCCAGAACTGGCGCGCGGAGAACCCCGGCGACAACGCGACCGCCGCCTCGGCCCAGAGCGCGGTGTAGATCGTGTACCAGAGGGCGTTGGCGTGGAACACCGGAAGGCACGTGTAGAGCACGTCGTCGGGGCGGTACCCGGTGAGCGAGGCCATCTGCCTGCCGACCGCGTGGCCCTGGGACTGCGGGCAGACGACGCCTTTGGACGGACCGGTGGTGCCGGAGGTGTACTGCAGCAGGTGCGGGTCCTCGGCGCGGACGTCGGCCATCCCGGGCGGGTCGGTCGCCGGGTGCGCCTCGAACCCGCGCAGCTCGTCCGGTCCGAGCACGCCCCGGATGGCGGGTGCCTGCGCGGCGGGTCCGGCGGCGCGGTCGCGCAGCTCGTCGGAGACGCACAGCAGCACCGAGTCGGACTGTTCCAGCAGGTAGCGCAGCAGCTCGCCCTTGGCGGCGGTGTTGAGCGGGACCGCGACGGCGCCGATCTTGCCCAGGCCCCAGATCGCCCAGAGCAGCTCGGGACGGTTGGGCATCATGAGCGCGACGTGGTCGCCCCGGCCGATGCCCCGCTCGCGGAATCCGTGCGCGTAGCGGTTGGTCAGCGCGTGCACGTCGGCGTAGCTGAACGTCCGGTCCCGGAACGTCAGGTACGTCTTGGTACCGAGGCGCGCCGCCTTGTCGGCGAGGATGTGGCCGACGGTGCGCTGCTCCAGCGGGTAGTCATGCACGACGGGTCCTCCTGGTCACCCGGCCGGGAGCGCCACGTCGCGCTTCCCGACCGACCGGGCGGTCGAGTCAGTAGAATCCGCGCGACCTGTCGGTGTCAAGTACCCCGTGAGTGGCGAGTGGTCTCCCGAAACCACTCGCCACTCACGGCTCCGCGTCGTGCCGCAACCTCCTGGAAGATCGCTGGGAGGATGCGGGCATGGCTTCGCGGTATCCGTTGCGTTCCGCCCGACTACAGCTGCGCCCGATCGTCGAGGCGGACGCCCGTGCCGTGCTGGCGTACCGGTCGCTGCCCGAGGTGTGCCGCTGGGTTCCGTTCGAGCCGATGAGCCTCGACGACGTCCTCAGCCGGATTCACGGCTCGTGGGCGACCCGCGAGCTCGTCGGCGACGATGACGCCCTGGTGCTCGGGGCCCATCTCGCGGCCACCGACGAGCTGGTCGGGGACGTCATGCTCCGGCTGGTCAGCCGGGAACATCGCTGCGGCGAGCTCGGGTACGTGTTCAGCCCGGCGCACGCCGGTCACGGCTACGCGAGCGAGGCGGCCCACCGGATGCTGCAGCTGGCGTTCGACGAGCTGGGCCTGCACCGGGTGATCGCCAGGGTCGCCGCCCTCAACACGGCGTCGTCCCGAGTGGCGCTGCGGCTGGGCATGCGCCAGGAAGCACACCTGATCAGAAGCGAATGGTTCAAGGGCTCCTGGGCCGACGAGCTGAACTACGCGATCCTCGACGACGAATGGACCACCCAGAACCCCACCCCCCGATGACACGAATGTGGCTTTAGGGACGTTGAACGTCCCTAAAGCCACATTCGTGCCGCCTGGACGGGCGGGTGGCGGGTTAACCGTGGGGGTAGAAGAGGAACAGGGTGCAGCCTGTTGTTGTTTGGGGGACGTGGGATGAGCCGGCGGGGGCGTGGATGAAGGAGCCCTCGGGGTAGTCGCGTTCGCCGTCGTTGAAGACTCCGGAGATCACGTAGACCTCCTCGGGGCCGGGGTCGTGGACGTCGATGCCACGCCAGCGGGTGTGAGGGTCCATCTTCAGGACGTACGCCGCGGCGCCGCCGTCGCCCTTCCACAGCGAGTGCAGGTGGATGCCGGGGAACAGCTCGCGGGCCGGGGACTCCGCGACGCTCGCCCACTCGTAGCCGGCCATGCTCGACTCTGTGCTCATGGGGCCAGCCTGACGAACGGGGACCCCTGCCCCCAGTGTCAGGTTTGACATCTTCCGATACTTTCTTGCCATGCATCATGTGGTGGCGATCGTGCAGCCGCCCCAGTCGACGTTCGAGCTGGCCTGCGCGGCGGAGGTCTTCGGGCTGGACCGGCCAGGGCTGCCCGCGCGCTACACGTTCGGGGTGTGCACCGAACGTCCCGGACAGGTACCCACGCTCGCCGGTTATCCCATCCTGGTGACCGACGGCCTGGAGGCACTGGATCGCGCGGACACCGTGCTCGTCCCTGGCTGGCTGCCCGTCGGTGAAGCGCCCGCTCCCCCGGTCGTCGAGGCGTTGCGGCGGGCGCACGCCCGGGGCGCGCGGGTGGCGAGCATCTGTTCCGGCGCGTTCGTCCTCGCCCATGCGGGCCTGCTGGACGGCCGGCGCGCGACCACGCACTGGGCGAGTGTCGACAAGTTCGCGGCGCGGTTCCCGCTGGTCCAGGTCGATCGGGACGTGTTGTACGTCGACCACGGCGACGTCGCGACGAGCGCCGGGGCCGGCGCGGGGATCGACCTGTGCCTGCATCTGGTCGCGGTCGACCAGGGCGCCGGGTACACCGCGCACATCGCGCAGAGCATGGTGATGCCGCCGCACCGCGAGGGCGGCCAGCTGCAGTACGCCCGGCCCGCCCCACCCAGCCTGATCGACGGCTCGCTCGCCCCGATGCTGGACTGGGCGGCTGCCCGGCTCGCCGAGCCGCTGACCGTCGAGGACCTCGCCGCGCGGTTCGGCGTCTCGCCCCGCACCCTCGCGCGCCGGTTCGACGAACAGCTGGGCATCAGTCCCGGTCAGTGGGTGCTCGCGCAGCGGGTGGCCGCAGCCCGTGAGCTGCTGGAGTCCTCAGACCTGCCGCTGGACACGATCGCGCGCCGCGTCGGCCTGTCCTCGGCGACGAACCTGCGCAGACACTTCCACCACGCGCTCGGCACGACCCCCGGCGCCTACCGCCGGACCTTCAGAACGGTCAGCCCCGGCCGATGAAGGGCATGGTCGTGGCCGTGATGGTCAGGAACTGGACGTTCGCGGCCAGCGGCAGGCCCGCCATGTAGCGGACCGCGTCGGCGACGTGCTGAGCGTCGAAGGTGGGTTCGGGGCGCACCGCGCCGTCGGCCTGCTTCGCGCCGGTGGCGATGCCCTGGGTCATCTCGGTGGCGGCGTTACCGATGTCGATCTGGCCGCAGGCGATGTCGAACGGGCGGCCGTCGAGCGAGAGCGACTTGGTCAGTCCGGTGATCGCGTGCTTCGTCGCGGTGTAGGCGATGCTGCCCGGGCGGGGGCTGTGCGCGGAGATCGACCCGTTGTTGATGATGCGTCCGCCTCGCGGGTCCTGTCGGCGCATGATCGCGAACGCCTCGCGCGCGCACAGGAACGAACCGGTGAGGTTGGTGTCCACGGCGGCCCGCCAGGCGTCGACCCCGATCTCGTCCGGGGTACCGGCGGGGCCGAACGCGCCCGCGTTGTTGACCAGCAGATCCACCCGCCCCCAGCGGTCGGTGACCGCACCGAACAGCGCCGACACCGATTCGGCGTCGCCGACGTCCGTGGGCACGGCCAGCGCCTCGGTGTGGTCACCGGCGGTGTCGGCGAGCGGCTCGGCCCGGCGACCGGCCAGCCCCACGGCCCACCCGTCCGCCAGCAGCGCGCGGGCGATGACCCTGCCCAGCCCGCTGCCCGCCCCCGTCACGATCGCCACCGGACCAGTCATCAGTCGTCCTCACCTTCGCCTGCGCTCGTCGGGCACCACAGCCAGATCGGACAGTACGTCCATCCCACCGGATCGGATTCGACGGTGCGTCCATAGGAGGGGCGACCGTGGCAAACCTAGAGTCGGCCGATGCAGAGCCCGCCACCGGTCACCGTCGTCGAGCAGCACGGTGTCGAGCGCATCCCGGACGCCGAACGCGACGCCGGCCCGCTGGACCTGTTCCGGTTGAGCTTCGGCGGCGCGAACACGTTCGCCACCGCGTTCCTCGGGTCGTTCCCGATCCTGTTCGGGCTGTCGTTCTGGCAGGGCGCGACCGCGACCGTGCTGGGACTGCTGGTGGGGGCGCTGATCCTGAGTCCGATGTCGCTGTTCGGGCCGCGCAACGGCACCAACAACGCGGTGTCGTCCTCGGCGCACCTCGGGGTGCACGGGCGGATCGTCGGGTCGCTGCTGTCGCTGCTGACCGCGATCACGTTCTTCTCGATCTCGGTGTGGAGCTCGGGGGATGCGCTGGTCGGCGCGCTCGACCGGATGACCGGGATCGGCACGTCGACGCCGGCGTTCGTGGTGGCCTACGGCGGGTTCGCGCTGCTGGTGCTCGTCGTGTGCATCTACGGGTTCCGGTTCATGCTGCTGGTCAACAAGATCGCGGTGGTCTCGGCGAGCGCGTTGTTCGCACTCGGCGTCCCGGCCTTCGCCGGGGTCTTCGACGCCGGGTACCCGGGCCGGTTCGCCGAGGCGTCGGGTCCGGCGTTCTGGGCGGCGTTCTTCGGCTCCGCCCTGATCGTCCTCTCGAACCCGATCTCGTTCGGCGCGTTCCTCGGCGACTGGGCCCGCTACATCCCGGCGGCGACGCCGAGAAGCCGCTGTCTGGCGGCCGCGTTCCTCGCACAGGTCTGCACGCTGCTGCCGTTCGGTTTCGGCCTGACGACGGCGAGCGTCATCGCGGTGCACGCACCGGAGTTCCTCGCCGGCGCACCGAACTACGTCGGTGGTCTGCTGGCGGTGTCCCCGAGCTGGTACTTCGTCCCGCTGGTGCTGCTCGCGGTCATCGGCGGCATGTCGACAGGGACCACGTCGCTCTACGGCACCGGGCTGGACTTCTCCAGCATCTTCCCCCGGCTGAGCCGGGTCGCCGCGACGGTGCTGATCGGTGTCGTCTCGATCGGCCTGATCTTCCTCGGCCGGTTCACCTTCGACGTCGTGCAGAGCGTCTCGACGTTCGCGTCGCTGATCATCACGTTCACCGCGCCGTGGATGGTCGTGATGATCCTGGGTTTCGCGACGCGTCGCGGCTGGTACGACCCGGAGGCGCTGCAGGTGTTCAACCGTCGCCAGCACGGTGGCCGGTACTGGTTCGAGCACGGCTGGAACTGGCGCGGCGTCGGGGCATGGCTGGTCTCGGCGGTGCTGGCGCTGCTGTTCAGCAACATCCCCGACCAGTTCGTCGGGCCGCTGGGCACCCTCGCGGGCGGCATCGACGTCAGCCTTCCGCTGTCCATGCTGGTGGCGGCCGTGAGCTACCTGGGCGCGCTGACGTTGTTCCCCGAGCCGCGCGCGGTGTTCGGTCCGGACGGGCCGTGGCTGGTCAGAACCTCGGACGCACCGGTCCGGCCGATCACCGCCGCCGGGTCAGGCCGTCACGTCGAGCCCTGAGATGACCTTGGTCGGCCGGATCCGCACGACCAGCTCGCCGGGCACGCCGTTGCGCTTGCCGAACTCCTCGGCGCGCTCGGCCCCCATGTAGCGGGCGCCGAGCCGGGTCGCGGTGTCGATCAGCTCGGCGGGGTCCTCGCTCGTGACCGCGATCCCCTGGACCTGGACGAAACCGAACGGCGGCGTCTCCAGGTCGACGCACAGCACGACGCGGGGATCCCTGGCCAGCGCCTTGCCCTTCGCGGTGTCGGCGCCGGTGTTGAACACCAGCTCACCGTCCTCGACGAGGAACCAGATGGGCGCGACCAGTGGCCGCCCGTCGGATGCCAGGTAACCGAGCTTGCCGGTGCGGGTGCCCTCGGACAGGAACTTGACCACTTCGGGGGAGAGTTCGCTCACGTCGTCAGCCTACGACGCCTGGCGAATCAGTAGACCAGTCTCTATATTTTGCTTCATGGCATCCACCTCACCCCACCCTCCCCTGGGCAGCACGCTCGTCACCTGTTGCGGCGCGCTGGCCGCCACCGCCGGGCGGCTGGTGCGGCCGCGCCGCGCCGACCGTCGCCTCCTGGCCACCCTCGGTGACGCCGGCCTCCCACCCACGCGCGCCACCGTCCGGCTGACCGCGCTGCCCCAGGCCCGGCAGAGCGCCCCCGCCGCGGTGGTCGCGGAAGGAGCGAGGCGACCGCGCCGGCTGCGGCTGAGCATGACGACCTTCCTCGTGGAACACCCGAGGGCGCGCTTCCTGGTCGACCCGGCGATGTGCACGGATGTCCACGACGTCGTCCTGCCCGAGCTCTCCCCGGTGTTGCGGGCCGCGATCGCGCCGGAGAAGCCGGTCGCCGGTCTCGCGGAGGTCCTGGCCACGGAGAACCTCGACCCGGCCGACATCGACTTCGCGCTGCCCACCCACCTGCACTGGGACCACGTCTCGGGCCTGCTCGAGCTCCCCCACGAGCTGCCGGTCCGCACGCTCGCGGTCGAGCGTGACTGGGCGCTTGCCGGGCCGGTCGCGCCCCACGGCGTCGCCAGGGGACCGTTGCTGTCCCGCCACTTCGACCCGTTCGAGCTGGACGGACCGCCGGTGCTGACCTTCACCGGCAGCCACGACCTGTTCGGCGACGGCTCGGCGGTGCTCGTCGACCTCGCCGGACACACCCCCGGCAGCGTGGGCGTTCTGCTCGCGGTCGACGGCGGCGACCGGGTGCTGCTCGCGGGCGACGCGGTGTGGCACGGGCTGCAGGTCACGCTCGTGCGCGGGACGGCCCCCTTCCCCGGCCGGTTCACCGATGCGGACAGGGCGGCGGCGTTCGCCACCGTGCACCGCCTCCACGCGCTCCCCGCCAGCATCGAGGTCGTCGCCAGCCACGACCGCGCGGCCGCGGCGAAGTGGGCTCACCGAGACGACTTCGCGTAGCCGACGTGGTCGCACGAAGTCGCTCTCAGAACGGTGTGCCGGTCAGGGCGCCCAGGAACAGGGGTAGGCGGTACTCGGCGATCAACCACAGTGTCACGCCCAGGGCAGGATGCTCGGCCCGGACGAGGTGTCGCGTCAGCCGGCCGCCCAGCAGCACCACGAACGCACCCGCGGCCACCGGCCAACCGGCCACCATCGCCGCCACGACACCGAGACCGGCGATCGCCCACTGCTCGACGGTGGCCTTGGCGAGCAGCACGAAAACCTGACGAGCCCAGCCGAGGAGCAGCGCGCGCCCGTGGATCAGCACCGAGATTCCGACGACCGCCACGACCGGCGCCACCAGCGCGACGGCCTGCGCGTCGGGCGCGCTGGTGTGCAGCCACCAGAACGCGCCCAGCGCGGTGCCGACGCCGAACAGTCGCGGCGCCGGAGGTCCGCGCTCGGTCCAGGCCTTGCCCAGCTCCCTGGCGAACTCGACGGGCAGCAGCCGTAGCAGCAGGTCTCCCCCGGCCAGGACCAGCCCGCCCCACAGCACCAGCCCCACGGCCAGCGGATGCGCGACCAGCGCCGCGAGCACGAACCCGGTGCCGACACCGGCGCCGACGCGGCCGGCGGCACCGATCAGCCGACCGAACCACGCGACGATCTTTCCTCGGGCGCCGGTCAGCACACCACGCACCCAGCGGTGGGTCAGCACGACGACGACGCCCGCCGCGACGACGACCAGGACCGGGCCGCCACCGGATGCGCTGCCGGGTTCGGCGGCGAGCGCCGGGGGCGCCGCGATGACCTGTGCGGCGACGACCGAGGGCCACAGCCCGCGCAGCAGCTTCCGCCAGCGTTCCCACGATCCGCTCGGGCGTTCAGCTCGGAACTCCGCTCCGGTTTCGTGCCCGGTTCCGGCTTCGTCGGCGGAACCCGAGGCGGCGCCATCGCTGTTCGCCGCGTCCGGATGGCCGCCGGTGGCCCCCGGGTCGTCGTCGTCACGCGAGGACCGTTCCGACTCGTCCAACCGTTGTTGCAGCGCCGCTGCCCGGTCGGCGAGAGGGCCGGGTTTACGCCAGGTCAGCACCCAGACCGCACGCAGAATCGTCCGCCCTTCGGCGAGCAACAACCGGTGCGCCTCGGTGCTCGACGTCCCGAGTGCGAGGAGTCGCTCGAGCCGGTGAAGGTGCCAGTGGGCGGCGGTCACGACGAGCTGCTCGTCCCAGCGCCCGGTCGGGACGGATGAGCTCTGATGCGGTGCGATGAGCAGCCGGAACGCGTCGTCGACGAGGTGCTCGACGGGTTCGTCGAACAGCTCGGTGACCGGGCCGCCCGAGCGGTCGGCCCTCGCGGCGAGCCAGGACGCGACGGTGAGCAGCTGGTCGACGGCCCATCGTTGTTCCATCCGGCCGAGCCGGCTGTTCATTCCCGCCAGGTCGGGCAGCGCACCCACGGCGAGCAGCGGCCCGGTGACCTGGTCCACGGAGAGGCGGTCGCCCTGGGTGATGCCCTCGGCCAGCTGAGAGATGACCGCCCAGGCCTGGTCGACGACCGCGCCTCGCCCGTACCGGCGGTGGATGTCGGAGAGCATCTCGGGGTAGCTGGTTCCGGCCGGCCAGTAGCGCACCACGGACTCGGGCCCGATGCTCCACTTGACCAGCACTTCTCTGCTGTTGAAGCCCCAGTCCCCCAGGTCCGGCATGAACTCCCGCACGTGAGCGGGGATCCGTACGCCGTCGGCGATGTCGACCACGTCGGTCGTGAGGCGCTCGCGGTCGATCATGAGATAGCCCTGGGCGCCTCCGTCGGTGTGGCTGCCGCCCTCGCCGTACCGGTAGTACATGATGTCGATCTCGCGGGTGACCGAGATCCACGGTGACCGCGGATCGGCGAGCAGGTGCTGCCACGGCTGAACGTCGGCGTCCATCCCGGCGCGGCTGACCCCCGCCTCCGACTCCCCCTCGCGCAGGGCCCTGAAGAGCAGCACCGGTCGCGGCGCGGGCAGTCCCTCGGCGGCACGCAACCGCGTGACCAGCGCGGCTGCATGCCGATCGTGGCGGTGGCCGGTGTGTTCGTCGCCGTCGAGGTGGAACTCCCATTCGTGCCGGAGGAGGTCCAGCCACCATTCGAGGAACGTCGGGTCGGCGTCGATGAGGCGGTTGACCAGCGCGGCGACCCGTGCCGGGACCAGGATCACCGAGGTGCCGTCGCCGTCGCGCCAGCTGAAGCCGATCAGCTTCCCGTCGAGCGGCTCCTCGTCGGTGATGCGCACCAGCGCGACGAGCTCGGGCGGTCCTCGCGCCAGGTGGGGGAACTCCCCGCGGTCCAGTGGCCGGGAACCCTCGGCCAGCCGGCGTCTCTGGGGCAGCAGGGCCATCCGTGCCACCGCGCTGTCCACGCCGTCCGCCACGGTGCCGCCGTCGACGTCGGTGGCGTCGTGCATCAGCTGGTACTCGGCCCGCAGCCGGTCCGCCGCCTCGACCAGTTCGGCGATCGCTGTCGTGGGCGGCAGTGTCGCCAACTCGTCGAGCAACCCGGTGAGCTCGACGGCCAGCGGGCCCGGTTCGAGGTCCAGCAGCTCGCCGAGCTGTGCGGCCCGCGTGGCCGGATCGGCGCCGGTGAGCCAGTCGAGGTACTCGCGGTAGTCCCGCACGACGGACCTCGCATGGTCGATCACGGCCCGGTGGGTGGTGTTCTGTTCCTCAGGATGCACCGCGTCGTGCATCTGCTGGTACTCGCGGCGCAGCCGGTCGGTCGCCACGGACAGGGTGAGAACCAGCGAGGTCTGTGGCAGCTCGGTGAGCTCGTCGAACGCCGCCGCCAGCTCCTCGGCGCCGGGCCCGGGTTCGCGGTCCAGCAGCTCACCCAGCTGTTCGGCACGGCCGGCCGGGCTGTCCGAGGTGAGATCTTCCAGCATCATCTGGTAGTACTCGGCGGTCTCCTCGGCGTGACGCGCAATGTCACGTTCCTCGTCGTCCAGGCCGGAGTAGCGGCGTAGTGCCTCGGTCACCGAAGCGAATCGGGCGCGCAGTGAGCCGAGCTGCTCGTGCGCCGCCGCGAGGCGTACGCGAAGCTCGCCCAGCGCGGCGTCCTCGGCTGTTCCACTGTCCCCGAGGAACCTGGCGATGCGGTCGAGGAGCACACCGGCCCGGTCCAGGTTGGCGCCGGCCCGGTCCGCGTCGGCCGGGTCCGCCGCGGCGCCGTCACGCTCCAGGCCCTCGACGACCTCGCCCCAGCTGTCGAGCGCGGTTTCCGCTGTCCCCGCGACACCCAGCAACAGCCGTGCCGTCACCGTCGCGGGCTGCCGGTCGGCCCACAGGTTCTCCACGGTGGTGTCCGGCTCGCGCAACCACCGAGCGACCACGTGTTCCAGCACGTCACGTGCGGGCTGGGTGTCGGACCGGTCGAGGATGTCGCCGCCGGTGCGCAGGGTCACCAGAACCGCATTGTCGGCGGGATCGAGCAGGTAGACGACCGTCGTCGTGCCAAGTCGGGCCGCGGCCAGCAGCTCATGGAGCTCGGCGTCGCCCAGCAGCAGCCGGTAGCTCGTGCCCTGGGCGGACCACAGGCCGGACGGGCTGGCCTTGGCGAGGTGGTCGCTGTTCGTCGGCGTCCGCCCCTGCTCGCGCAGCCGCGCGACCAACTCGCTCACCGCGGCGATGACCGGAGGCTCGAACGTCACCGGTGTACCGCCCTGGTCGAAGGCGACGGGCAGGAGGAGACGTGTCCCGGGGCTCGGTGACGCATCACCACGCAGGATCGGGGTCAGTTCGGCGATCAACAGCGCCCGTTGCGCGGCTCGCAGCCTCGCGACCAGGCGGTCCGAGGAACGATCGTGACGGGCGCCGGTATGGGTGTGGCCGTCGATGTGGAACGTCCACTCGTGGCGCAGAAGGTCCGCCCACCACGAGGCGAAGCTCGGGTCCGCGTCGATCAGCCGTTCCACGAGTGCCGCGACGTGCGCCGGGACGAGGATGACGCCGTCGGCGGGCGAGGTGCCGTCCGGGCGCCATCCGAAGGCGACCAGCTTGCCGTCCAGCGGCCGGGAGTCGGTGATCCGCACGAGGCGGGTCAGCGCAGGCGGCCCGCGGGCCAGGTTCGGGAACTCCGTGCCGTCCAGGACACGGGATCGGGTGAGCAGGCCATGCACCAGCTCGGTCATCGTCCGCCGTGCGGTATCGCTCGGGACGCCGTCGGCGACCGGTCCCCCGCTGCCCTTCGACCCTCGGTGCGCCCGGATGGCGTTCGTGGCCACGAACCCCGCCATGAGCAGTGCGGTGCCGATTCCCGCGGTCAGGCGGGACGCGGTGAGTGCGGTGAGCGCCTGGTAGGCGGTGAGTCCGGCGACGCCGAACAGGAACCCGGCGAAGCCTCGCTGCAGGACGGTCATCGGCAGCTTGTTCTTGATCTGCTTACCGATCAGCCCGGTGAGGACCGCGGCGACCGCGAACGGGCCGATGAGCTTCCAGTCCAGCGTGGCGAGCTCGCCGAGACGGCTGCTGAGCCCGGAGATCGAGTTGATCGCGGTGACCATCACGACGGTGGCACCGGCGGTCTTGAAGTCGGTGACCTTCGCCAGCACGAGCGCCGGGATGATCAGGAACGCGCCACCGATGCCGAGCATGCCGGTCAGGAAGCCGGCGCCGAGCCCGATCACGGCGACCCGGACGAGCCGGGGCAGGCCGGTCACGCTCGTCGCTCCACCGGTGGTGTTCGAACCACTCCACGTCTTGAGCGCGGCCACTCCCATGAGCGCCGCCAGCGCCAGCGCGGGACCGTTGGGGTTCAGCCGCGCGGCCAGTAGCCCGCCGAGGATCGCGGGGCCGAACCCGGCGAGACCGAGCAGCGCTCCGGTTCGCCAGTCGAGGTCCTTCTTGACCAGCCCGTGCACGGTGTTGATCAGTGCCGTCGCCCCGACGATGACCAGGCTCCCGGTCGCGGCGTGCACGGGGCTCTGTCCGAAGCCGAAGCTCAGTGCGGGGATCGTGACCAACGCGCCACCCGCGCCGAAGACGCCGATGACCAGGCCGACCACGGCTCCCGCGCCGAGACCGGCGAGGTTCAGCGCCCACGGCAGCAGCCCGGGCCAGAGCGCGACGAACACGACGGCGGCCAGCCCGATGCCCACCGCACGGACTCGCGTGGCGGGCGGGTTCGGGCCTCGGGGGTTGATCGCCCAGAGGCCCATCGTGGTGACGGCCAGTGCGATCGTGGTGGGGATCGCCGTGTCGTGGTGTTCGGTCCACAGTCGTAGCAGGCCGTAACCGGCGAGGGAGATGTTCGCGGTCACCAGTGCGCCCGGCACGACGCGGCTGCCGGACCACCAGGTCCAGGCGCTCATGTGCTTCGTGCCGAACGGGGAGGCCGCGAGCTTGGTCTGGGTGAGGTAGACGAATCCGACGGTCAGGGTGGCGATGGGGAGCGCGGCGAACCAGGGGCCGGTGACGAACCCGAGCTGGTAGCCGAGAAGGCCGGCCGCCAGGGTGATGGTCGGGAACGCCAGCCACTCCGCCCACCGGGTCGCCTGGTTGTCCGGCTTCCGCGCCTTGACCAGGAGGTGCAGCGCGGTCGGGAGCGCGGCGACCAGGAACAACGCGTCGGCGGCCGCGAACAGCCCGTTGATCAACGCGGGCAGACCACCGGTCGCGAACGCCGCCGGCAGGTGCAGTGTCAGGTTCACCAGCCACGAGACCGCGACCAGTGCGGCCAGGCCGGTCTTGGCCCAGCGCGGCAGGTTCGGGAACCTCAGGTTGAGCAGGTTCGCGGTGCCGCGCACCGCGAAGGCGATCAAACCGGCGAGCGCGACGTAACCCGGGATCGGGCCGACGGCGATCAAGGTGGCGACCACCGCGGTGGCTACCGTGTAGCCGATCACCGTCCGGCCAAGCGGTGTGCCGAGCGCCTTCCGCACTGTGCTCGGCGTGACTCGCCCCGCCGGTGGTGCGTGCCGGTTGATCACCCACATCAACACCGCCGTCACACTCACCAGCGCGGCGGTCGTGCCGACCAGAACTGGAGTGTTGGGTAGCAGGTA
>NZ_AUBB01000036.1 GCF_000429025.1 Actinospineispora spinosispora DSM 44797 | reverse complement strand
GCGTTGTTCGGTTCGCTGAACATCTACGACAACACGGCGTTCCCGCTGCGCAAGCACACCGACAAGTCCGAGGACGAGATCCGCGAGATCGTCATGAAGCGGCTCACCGAGGTCGGCCTGGACAAGTCGTGGGGCAAGCTGCCCAACGAGGTGTCCGGCGGTATGCGTAAGCGCGCCGGCTTCGCCCGGGCGCTGGTGATGGACCCGTCGATCGTGTTCTTCGACGAGCCCGACTCCGGTCTGGACCCGGTGCGTACCAGCTTGCTGAACGACCTGATCCTCGACATGCACAGCGAGCACAAGGGGACCTATCTCCTCGTGACGCACGACATCCGTACGGCACGCAAGGTGTCGGACTACGTCGGGTTGATCTGGAAGGGGAAGGTCGTCCATTACGGCGAGGCGGAGGAAGCGTTCGCTTCCGAGGACCCGTTCGTCCGTCAGTTCCTGTCCGGTGAGTCCGCCGGACCGCTGGGAATGGATTAAGCGAGTATGCGCCGGTTCGTCATCCTCGGAGGAGCCGCAGTGGTGGTCGTCGCGGCCGCCCTGTGGCTCCTCTTGGGGCGCTCTTACACAGTCAAGGTGGCCCTACCTTCGGCCACCAACGTCGTCAATGGCGGCACCGTTCAGCTGAACGGTTTCAAGGTCGGCTCAATCTCGAAGATCGAAGCCAAGGACGATCAAGCGCTTCTGACTTTGAGCATCGATCGCGACTACGCGCCGCTCCACGACGGAGCGGTTGTTCTCGTCCCCTTCAAGGCGCTGCTCGGTGAACGCGTCATCGACATCACCGATGGTCCTCGACAGAACGCGCCCATCCCGGACAACGGGATGATCGTGGGACAGATGCCAAAGCCAACCGAGATCGACCACATCCTTAACACTCTCGACGGTCCGACCCTAGATCACCTTAAGTCACTGGTCAACCAATTGGATGACACCACAAAGGGTCACGAAGCGGACATCAACGCCACTCTGCAAGCAGCTGGACCTTCCTTGAAGGCTCTGGGCGGCGTTCTGGACGCGGTCGGCACGGACGGGCCAGCGATCAAGGAACTGGCAGGACAGCTCAACAACCTCACCGGAACGTTTGCGGCACACCAGACCGATGTGCGCACCGTCGTTACCCAGCTCTCGCGGCTGACCTCCCTCGCCGCAAGCCGTCAAAAGCAGCTCCGCGACTCGCTGAGCGCGCTCCCCCCCACGCTTCGGACGGCGAAGAGCACTCTCGACAAGGTGCCACCGGTTGCGGACAAGACCATTCCGCTGCTGCACGACCTGGAGCCGGCTTCGGACAAGCTGAAGTCGGTGTCGCACAACCTTCGGCCGTTGCTGAAGGACCTGCGTGAGGCGATGGGCGACCTGCGTCCGACGATCAAGCACCTCGACGAGCTGCTCGACCGCACTCCCCAGCTGCTCGACACGGCGCACGGCACGCTGCCGGACCTGACCACGACGCTGGACAAGCTGTCCGACCCGCTGGACTTCCTGAGGCCCTACACGCCTGAGGCGACCGGCTGGCTGACCGGCTGGGGCTCGGCGTTCGCGGGCTACAACGCCAGCGGCCACTACGTGCGGATCCTGGGCAAGGAGGGTCTCAACGACTCGCCGATCAATCCGGGCATCGTGCCGCCCGGCACCCGGGAGAACATGTACCCGGCGCCCGGGGCCAACGACGGCAAGCCGTGGACCGACGCATTTGGGAGTAACGTCCGATGAAGACAAGGCGTAGGACGCCGTTCCCCATGCAGGTCTCCAAGGCCAGAGTCGTCGCCGTCGCGCTCGTTGCGGTCGGCAGCGTGACCGCCGCCGGTGGCAGCCTCGCCGTGCAGGCAACCCAGGATCGGCAGATCGTTGTCGCCGAATTCAAGGACGCCTCCCCGATGCTGACCGGCAACGACGTCAAGATTCACGGCGTCAAGGTCGGCTCGGTCGCCAGCATGGTCGAGCAGAACGGCATTGCGAAGGTGGCGCTGGACCTCGGTCCGGAGGCGCTGCCGCTGCACGTCGACGCGAAGGCAACAGTCCGGCCGGTGTCGCTCCTCGGTGAGCGGTACATGGACCTGGACACCGGTACCGCCGGTGCCCCGATCCTGAAGCCGGGCGGCGTCATCCCGGTCTCCCAGACCGGTCAGAACACCGACCTCGACGAGGTCCTGAACACCTTCGACGACAAGACCGGCCAGTCGCTGGCCGGATTCGTCGCGGTGCTCGGCCAGGGTGTTCAGGGCAACGGCGCCGACCTGGACGGCGCGATCAAGGCGCTCACGCCGGCGATGACCAAGACGGACCAGTTCGTCAAGGTCCTGCAGCAGCAGAACGCCACGCTGAACAGCCTGGTCGACAACGTCGAGCCGGTGGCTCGCTCGCTCGCCCAGGACAACGGCAAAACGCTCGACAACATGATCAACTCGACCACGTCGCTGCTCAGCACCACGCAGACGAACGTGAACGCGTTGAACGCCACGCTGGACGAGCTGCCCAGCTCGCTGACCGCCGCGCGCTCCACGCTCGGCAACCTGGCGGACACGGCGGACGACACCACCCCGTTCCTGCGTGACATCAGGCCCACCACGGACAACCTGAAGGAGATCAGCGAGGAGCTGCAGGACTTCTCCGACTCGGCCGACCCGGCCCTGGAGAAGCTCGTGCCGGTGCTCGAGAAGGGCACCGACCTGCTGGAGAAGGCGCAGCCGGTCGCCAGGGACCTTCGGGAGCTCGGGCCGGACCTGACCCACACCTCCACGGGGCTCAAGCAGGCTCTGCAGCAGCTGTCCGGGAACGTCGACAACGTGCTCAACTTCCTGCGCTTCTGGGCGTTGACCACGAACGGCAAGGACGGCCTCTCGCACTACTTCCGGGCGCACCTCGAAGTCCAGCCCTCGGATGTGACCGGGAGCATCCCGGGTACCAACGGGACCAACTTCGGTCTCGGCGGCCGGGACCCGGCTCCGGACTCGGGCCAGCCCAACCCGGGGCCTGGCATCCCGACCGGGATTCTTCAGCCGAAACAAACCAAAGACGGTGGCGTGACGGGAATGAACCCGAAGCAGGAGAGCGGCGCTCTCGGATTCCTCATGGGGGGTGACAAGTAATGGCATCGAGGTCTCAGTGGCGCAGGCGCCGGGCGATCGTGTTCGGCGTGGGTGTGCTGATCTTCTTCCTGGCCTTGGTCACCCTGTCCCTGGTCTCCACCCAGGGTCTCCCGTTCGCACCGAGGACCACGGTCAAGGCGGCGTTCGACGACATCGGTTCGCTGCGTGCCGGCGACGACGTCCGGATCGCCAACGTCCGGGTCGGCTACGTCGAGAGCACCGACCTCGTCGAGGCGGCCAGCCCCACCACGGGCGAGGCCAAGCAGCCGATCGCGGTGCTCAAGCTCGACAACGCGCGGCCGGTCTACAAGAACGCACAGGCAGTGACGGCTTCGGTCGGTGCCCGTTCGGCACTGGGCCAGAAGTTCGTCGAGCTCAACCCGGGTGACCCGGCATCCGGTCTGCTCCCGCCGGACGCGGTCATCTCCGCGATCAAGACGGTCGGCGCGCAGGAGCTCTCCGACGTGCTCGCGGTGCTCGACCTGCCCACCCGGCAGGCCATCGGGTCGACCGTGCGCAACGTCGGTGGCGGTCTCGCCGGCCACGGCCAGGACCTGCACGCCGCGTTCGACGCGGCGCCGGACCTGCTGCCCGACCTCGGGGTAGTGGCCGACGCGCTGTCCAACAACGGTGGTCGCGACTTCGCGTCGCTGCTGCGTAGCTCGAACGAGATCTCGGTGTCTTTCAAGGGCCGCCAGGAGCAGATCGGGCAGGTGCTCGGCAAGCTGGACAAGACGTTCGCCGGGTTCAACGCCGACAACGGTGCGGCACTGGCGCAGACGCTCCAGACCGCGCCCGACGCCCTGCGTCAGACCAGGGCCGCGCTGCAGTCGCTCGACGGCCCGCTGGCCGACACGGCAGCCGCCGCGTTGAGCCTGCAGCCGGGTGGCAAGGCGCTCGGCGAAGCCACTCCGGACGTCCGGGGCATCTTCGTCGAGAGCAAGGACCCGCTGGACAAGGTTCCGGGTGTGTCGGACGACGCGCAGCCGGCACTGGTCGATCTGCGGGACACCGCGGACGACGCCCAGCCGCTCAGCCCGATGCTGGTCAAGACGTTCGACCGGGGTGGCGCGCTGGCCAGCGTGCTCGGCCCGTACTCGCCTGAGGCATCGCTGTTCTTCACCAACGCCACGAGCGCACTGGGCTCGGGCAACGACAAGGGCCACTGGCTGCAGGTCATCACGCAGGCCGGTACGCCCACGGTCAGCCACCTGGCTACCGGGAACCTGATCCGGGACCCGGCGCAGTCGCGTGATCCGCGACCGGCACCCGGCCAGGCCGGCAAGCAGGTTCAGGGTCTGCCCGGTCCGCTGAAGGGAGCCGGACGATGAAGAACTTCTTCATGAAGATCTTCGGCGGCGAGGTCGTGCACGGTCACCGGACACTCTCGGCGTGGAAGCTGGGCGCCGGGTTCCTGGTGGTCGTCCTGATCGTCGGCTGGGGCGTGTTCAACAAGGCGAAGGTCACCACGTGGCTCACCCCCGGTGAGACCATCAAGGTCCACTTCGCCTCGGACTACCGCCTCCGGCCGTACTTCAGCCAGGCGAAGGTCTCGTTCGTCCCGGTCGGCATGGTGACCGGTGTCGAGGAGCAGCCCGACCGCACCGCGGTCGTCTCGGTGAAGCTCTACAGCGACAACAAGGGCCGGTTGGGTACCGAGCCGAGCGCGGTCATCCGGCCGACGACCCTGCTGGGTGGTAACTACTTCCTCGACCTGGTGCCCGGCGGCGGCAAGGGCGCGTTCAACGGTGAGATTCCGCTGGAGCGCACCCACCTGCCGGTCGAGCTCGACAAGATCGCCCGGGCCTTCCAGCCGAACGCGCTGGCCGGCATGAAGGGCACCTTGGAGAAGTTCGACAACACGCTGCAGGGCGGCGGACGGGAGGCGCTCCAGCGCCTTGCGGCCGACGCGCCGGGGTCGTTGAAGCCGACCAGCCAGGTGCTGGACGCGCTTCGGGGAACCAACCCGGAGCGGGACCTCACCAACGTGGTCAGCGGTCTTGAGCACGCCTCGCAGGCGCTCTCCGAGCCGAAGGGCCGGCTGGACGGGATCCTCAGTGACCTCGCCACGACCAGCGCGATGTTCGGTCGGCGCAGCGCCGACTTCTCCACCACGCTCGACGAGCTGCCCGCCGCGCTGCACAGCGCGAACAAGGGCTTCAACCGGCTGAACACCACCCTCGACGTCCTCGACGACACCGTCGACGACATCCGGCCCAGCGTTCAGCAGCTGGACGACACGCTGGACCACATCGACCCGGTCCTCGAGCACGCTCGACCGGTGGTGTCCGACCTGCGTGACGTCCTGCACGACGCACGGGAGGTCCTCCACGACCTGCCGGGCAACGTGGACGACCTGAACGACGTGCTGGACGACCTGCGCGGCCCGGTGCTCGACAGGGTCAACGGCCCGGTCTCGCAGCTGATCCTCAACCCGTTCCACGGCACCGGTCCGTACGCCCAGACCGACAGCAACAAGCCGTTGTTCAAGGAGCTCGCGTACGCGGTCGCCAACCTGGACCGCACGACCGAGCAGAACAAGGACGGCTCGGCGATCGGCTTCGAAGCCACCCCGTGGGCAGAGCCGTTCGAAGGCCTGGTCCAGAACGACGGTCAGGGCAGGGCCGAGACGGCCACCCGGATTCTGACCGACAGCCAGCGGCTCAACCCGGCGATCCAGTCGCCGGGCGAGGCTCCGGCCGCGACCCAGAACAACCCGCAGATTCCGCTCCTCGGTGGCTCCAGCGATAAGGGGGGACGATGACCAGCCCCAGTCGTCGGGAGCAGGCCTCCCGCGCGTTCGAGAGGGTCAAGACCGAACCCGGTCTTGCTCGTAACACCATCGTGCTGATCGCGTTGATCGTGATCGCTGCGGTGGTGGGCGGGATCATCCTGGCGAACCAGCGGTTCGTCGCACCGTGGGACGACCGGCAGATCTTCTACGCGGCCTTCGAAGCCACCCCGGGCATCAGCCCCGGTAACGGCCAGGAAGTCCGTCTTGCCGGTGTCAACATCGGTGACATCGTGGACGCCAAGCTCGACGACAACGGCCAGGCGCTGCTGAAGCTGTCCGTCGAACGCGGTCACCACATCTACGAGAACGCTCGGCTGGTCCTTCGTCCGAAGTCCCCGCTGAACGAGATGTACATCACGATCGACGCGGGTGGTCCGCCGGCCAAGGAGATCGGCCCGGACTACGTCTTCCAGAAGTCGAGCACCGTGCGGCCGGTCCAGGTCGACGAGGTGCTCAATCACCTGGACGACAACGCGCAGCGGGCGCTGACCTCGCTGCTCGCCGAGTCGGACGTGGCGCTGACCAACGCCAAGACCCAGCTTCCGGCCGGCCTCGACGCGACCCGCGTCGTCGGCAACAACCTGAAGCCGGTCTCGGAGGAGCTCGCCAAGCGCAAGGAGACCATCCGCACGCTGATCACCGCGCTGGGCCAGGTTTCGGCGGCACTGGGCGGCGACGACAAGCGGGTGTCCACCCTCGCGGCGGCTCTGCAGACCACGTTGCGGTCGCTGGCCAGCCATGACCCGCAGCTCGACCAGTCACTGGCCGCGCTGCCCGGTCTGATCAAGAACCTGCACCGGTCGACCGATGCGGTCCAGGATCTGTCGGACCAGCTGGACCCGACGCTGCGCAACCTGCAGCGCGCCTCGGACGAGTTCCCGGACGCGCTGGAGCGGCTCAAGCACACGTCCGACCGCATCGACGACGTGGTCGACGCGGCGGGCCCGTTCATCGACGAGCTGCGTCCGGTGGTGGAGGACCTGCGTCCATTCGCCAGGGACCTCAACGATGCGCTGCCCGAGCTGCACGCGGCGACCCGTGAGCTGGACCCGCTGACCAACGCGCTGGTGCCCTACCTGCCCGACCTGGCCGCCTTCACGATCCAGACGCGGTCGGTCATGGGTAACGACGACGCCAACGGCAGCTACGCCCGAGGCTTCCTCAAGGGCACGCCCCGCACCGCTCCGGCGATCTTCGGTCCGAACAACGGTGTGAAGCCGGTCCCGGTGCCTCTGCTCGACCAGGGCACGACCGGTCTGCAGAAGCTGGTTCCGACGGGCCCCGGCGGTCAGCCGCCGATCCCGCAGGACGGCTCGAAGCCGGACAAGAAGAACGGCGGCAACCCGCCAGGTGGCGACCAGGGCAACCCGCAGCGGGTTCTTCCGCCGACGGGTGGCAACACCCAGCCGCCTGCTGAGCACAAGGACAGCAAGCCCGGCGTCGGTGGCCTGTTGCCACTGGGCGGGAACTAAGGGGCCGGACGAATGAGAATCTCTAAGAGACTGGGCCAGACGATCACGCTGGCGCTGTTCGGCCTGCTGTGCGTCGGGGTGTTCTCCTACCTGTGGGTGAACTCCGGTGGAAAGATTCCGGGCGTCACCAAGAGCACGTACCGGGTCACCGCGTACTTCCCGCGCGTCGCCAACCTCGTGTACTTCGGTGACGTCATGGTCGCCGGCGTCAAGGTCGGCAAGGTGCAGGAAGTGGTACCGGACGCCGCGGACTCGGCGAAGGTGGTGATGGACCTCGACAGCTACTACCCGCTGCACGAGGGCGTGACCGCTCAGCTGAGGGCCAAGACACTCGTCGAGGAGAGCTTCGTCGAGCTGACCGACGGCACCGGACCGGCTGTCCCGAGCGGCTACGTGCTGCCGAAGGAAGCCGGTCACGGACCGACCCAGCTCAACGACGTGCTGCTCGCCCTGGACGGCAAGACCAGGGGAGCGCTCGCCGAGGGCATGCGTTCGCTCGGTGCGGCGACGGAAGGCACCAAGCAGTCGGTGTCCGACGCCGTGCAGGGTCTCGGTTCGCTCGGCAGGGGTGGGCACGACGCGCTCGACGCGTTGGCCGCGCAGTCCGAGGACCTCAAGCAGGTCACCGGGCACACCGCGACGATGCTCGCCGCGCTGAACACCCAGCGTGGTCAGATCGCACAGCTCGTCGAGGACTCCAACCGGCTGTTCACCGCCACGGCGGACGGTCAGAAGGACCTCGAGGAGACTCTGCGGACCCTCCCGCCGGTGCTGGCCAGCGCACGCAACGCCAGCTCCAGCCTGACCGACCTCGGTCACGCGCTGCGGCCGGTCGCCCGCAACCTGCACGATGCGGGCCCGGATCTGTCGGCCGCGCTGGAGGAACTGCCGATTACGTCGCGTGACCTGCGGGGTCTCCTGCCGGACCTGGACAGTGCCCTGGACAAGGCGCCGGATACGCTCCACCGCGTGCCGGACACCGCCAGCGACGCTCAGGACCTGTTCCCTCAGGCGATCGGTGACCTGACCGACCTGAACCCGATGCTTGGATACCTCAAGCCGTACGGTCCGGACCTCGGCGGTTTCCTCGCCAACTTCGCGCAGACACTGGCGCACGGCGATGCCAACGGCAAGTACTTCAACGTCATGCTGTTGTTCGACGAGCAGTCCTTCGCCAGCAACCCGATCGGCACCAACTTCGGGCCGCTCATGAAGGCGAACCGCTACATGAAGCCGGGTCAGGGTTACGACCCGGATGGCAAGGGTGGGCGTGGCTTCACTCGCGTAGAGAAAGAGCCGCCCGGCCGATGAGCCGTAGCAAAGACACCGGGGGCCGGTGGGATCGCATCACGCGATTCCGCCGGCCTTCGGCCGTTAAGGCAGCAGTACTTGATCTCGGCTGGCGGAAGGTCGCCGCGGGGCTGCTCGTGCTGGTCATGGCGGCGCTGGTGGTCGGGGGCCTGCTGCGCACGAGCGTCCAGACCGGAATGAGCTCGTTCCTGCCGGCCAGCGATCCGTCGGTGGCGGACCTGAACGACGTGGGCAGGTCCTTCGGCAGTGACCCGATCGTGGTTCTGCTCGAAGACCAGAAGCCCCGTGAGCTGTTCCGTGAGCAGCAGCTCATGACCATGATCGGTCTGGAGGGACGGCTGTCCCAGCTGCCGGACGTGGCGACCGTGTACGGGCCGGGCACACTGCTCAACCAGATCGCCACCCAGGCGCAGAACTTCATCGCCGAGCTGATCGGCCGCCGGGACGGCGACTCGAACCGTGCACTCGCGGCCGCTCGGGAACAGGGCAAGTCCGAGGCCGAGGCCCAGGCGGCCAAGCAGGCCGTGCTCGACGAGTTCACCGTGCGCTACGGGCCGCTCATCATCGAGGGCCTGCCCTCGGGTCTGCCGACGCTGCGCAACCAGGCATTCGTGAACCGGGTGGTCTTCACCGCCGACGGGCCGAAGTCGCAGTGGAAGTTCGTGGTCCCGTCGAACGACTCGGTGGCGATCCTGATCCGCCCGCGCGAGGACGCCGACGCGGCGTCGGTGCAGCGGCTGGTGGAGTCGGTCAAGGAGACGGTCGCGGCGGCCAAGCTGCCGACCAGCAAGGTCACCGTGTCCGGCGTCCCGGCCGTCGTCTCGGCGCTCGGCGCTCAGGCCAAGAGCGAGGGGCCGCTGCTCGGCGGGATCGCGCTGCTGGCCGTCGGGTTGTGCTTCTGGTTCATCCCGTGGACCAGACGGTCCCGGCGGCTAGTCCCGCTGGGTACGACGATGCTCGCCATCGCGATCACCCTGGCGATCTTCGGCTGGCTGCACCGGCCGCTGTCCATCGGTGTGGTGGCCTTCCTCTCGGTCGTGCTCGGCATCGGCTGTTACTACCCGACCTACTTCGCCGTGCGGGCCCGGGTGCGCACGGTGCTCACCGTCGCGTGTGCGTCGGCCGCGAGCCTCGCCACGCTCGTGCTCTCGCCGCTGCCGCTGGTGCGTGACCTCGGCATGACCCTGTCGATCGGCATCCTGCTGGCCGCCGTACTCGGTGTGCTCGCCCGCCGGTTGGTCTACCGGGGCGACGACGACGCGGTCGCGTCCAGCGACGTCATCGACCACGACGACAACGACACCGGCGCCGTCCCGCTCAGGTCCATCCTGGCCCGGCGTGGCCCGCTCGCCGTGTTCGCGGCGGCCCTGGTGCTCGCCGGTATCGGCTGGGCGCTGCTGCCGAAGCTGCCGCTGGAGACGAACGTCGAACAGTTCGCCTCGGGGACCCAGGCCGTCGCCGACGCGCAGTACGTCGAGAACGCGATCGGCTCGTCCGGTGAGCTCGACGTCGTGCTGGACGGGCCGGACGCCACGAGCGCGCCCGCCGTCGAGTGGATGAACAAGGCCGAGGAAATCATCATCACGCAGTACGGCGACCAGGCGCACCGCGTGGTGTCGCTGCCGATGCTGCTGTCCTTCCTCGGTCGGGGTGCGACGCCCGACCAGATTCAGTCCGCACTGAGGGTGCTGCCCCAGTACCTCACCGGGGCCGTGCTGAGCCTGGACCGGGGCACCTCGGTGATGATCTACGGCGTCAAGATCGACGATCTGGCGGGCACCCAGAAGCTGGCGGAAGGCCTGAAGCAGAAGCTTCCGCCGCCACCCCCGGGGTTCACGGTCAAGCTGGTCGGGCTGCCGATCGTGGCGGTCCGGGGCCAGGAACTGGTGTCGCAGGACCGGCTCGCGGCCAACCTGCTCGGTGTGTTCGCCGCCGGGCTCGTGCTCGCGCTCGGGTTGCGCCGAAGGTGGGACGCACTGCGCGCGGTGACCGCCGCCGTGCTGGCCACCGGCGCCGGGCTGTTTCTGCTGTGGTTGAGTGGTACCGCACTATCGCCCATCACCGTCGCGCTCGGTTCGCTGACCGCGGCGGTCGGGTGCGAATTCACCGTACTGCTGTCCGAGGCCGGACGACGCCGTAACCAGGCGTTGCGCCGAGCCGTTCTACTAGTGACAGCAACGTCCGTAGTCGGTTACGCGGTCCTGGTGATATCCGGGATCGCCGTGGTCAGAGAGTTCGGCCTACTGCTGGCGGGCGCCGTCCTGCTGGCGTTGCTCTCCTCGTTGTGCGTGGTCCGGCTGACCGCCGGACCGGATGCACCGAGCGAGGACCCGAGCAATGACGACCAGCCGAAGCAGAACTCGCTGCAAGGAGCTCATTGATGGACCCGAAGAACGACGAAGTGCCAGGGCAGGTCGGCGTGAGAGCGAAGCCGGATTCGGCGACTCCTGACGCGTTGCCCGACTCGACAGATTCTGCGGGCGGCTCCGAGGCGGCCGACTCGACCGAAGGACAGTCGGTCGAGGAGCAGATCGCCGAGATCGAGAAGGCGGCCGAGGAACGCAAGGCCCAGATCCTGAAGGCCGCGGCCGACAAGAAGGCGGCCGCCGAGAAGGCAGCTGCTGAGAAGGCTGAGTCGGACAAGGTTGCCGAGGACAAGGCTGCGGCTGAGAAGGTTGAGGCGGGGGACAAGGTTCCCTCGGCGAAGCCTGATGCGGACAAGCCTGAGCCGGACAAGGCCGAGTCCGAGAAGACCGACACCGACAAGCCCGCCGACGGCGCGAAGACCGGGACCACGGTGGCCGCTGCCGCCGCCGGCGCCGCGACCGCCGCCGGCGCGACCGTGGTGGCCGCCGGCAAGTCCGACGACAAGCCCGCCGAGGACGCCAAGTCGGACGAGACCGTGACGGCCGACGCGTCCGCTGACACCAAGGCCGCTGACACCAAGCCGGAAGAGACCAAGGCCGAGGACAAGACCGGCGCCGACGCGGCGAAGGCCGACGACTCGGCCACCCCGGACTCGGCGAGCGGCGGCGGTGGCGAACCGCCGAGCACCTCGACCCCGGGCACCGGCTCGGGCGGTGGGTTCTCGCTGCCCAAGTCGGTCAAGGCGAAGGTCATCGCCGGCGTCGCCGTCGTGCTGGTGATCGCGCTCGCGGTCGGCGGGTTCCTGTACTACCGGGCCAACACCGTCCCGGACGGCGTCGCGCTGCGGGTCAACGGCACGGATGTGACGGTCGCGGAGCTGAACGACGACATCCAGACGCAGAAGGCGCTGCTGGGCTTCGAGGTGCCGAAGGACGGCCCGAAGCTCGACCAGTTCCGCAAGGACTTCGCCAAGTCGATCGCCTTCACCATGGTGATCGAGAAGGCGGCGGCGGACCGCAACATCGTGGTGGCCGACCGGCAGGCCTCTGACGTCCTAGCGAAGATCATCTCGCAGAACTACGGCGACGGGCCCGAGGGGCACGACAAGTCGGTCCAGGCGATGGCGGCGAACGGTACGTCCGAGCCGAAGGTGCTCGCCGAGATCAAGCGGCAGATGACGGTGACCCAGCTGGTTCAGCAGGTGGCCGCCGGTGTCCAGGCGTCCGACGCGGACGTCAAGCAGTACTTCGACTCGCACAAGGACCAGCTCGCCACCCCTGAGCGCCGCGACATCCACAACATCGTGGTGAAGGACAAGGCCGCGGCCGACCAGATCGTGGCCCAGCTCAACACCGGCGCGAACTTCGAGCAGCTCGCCCAGCAGCAGAGCATGGACACCTCGACGAAGGACAAGGGCGGCGACCTCGGTCCGCAGCCGGCGCAGCAGCTCGAGCCCGAGTTCGCCAAGGCCGCGTTCTCCGCGCCGCTCAACGGGGTGTTCGGCCCGGTCCAGGGTGAGCACGGGTACAACGTCGGCAAGATCGCCGAGATCCTGCCGTCGACGCCGGCGAACTTCGACCAGATCAAGGACGCCATCCGCCAGCAGGTCATCGCGGAGCGCGGCTCGGAGAAGTGGCGCCAGTTCCTCGAGGACAGCATCAAGAGCGCGAAGGTCGTCTACGCCGACGAGTACCGCCCGGCCGACCCGGACAGCCTGGCGCCGCCTCCCGGCGCTGACGGCCAGCCGGCTCCGGCTCCCGCCGGCCAGCCGGAGCCGCCGAAGTGAGTGCGAAATCCACACCGGGTCGCCGCCCACCGCCCCGTGACTGGGGCAGCTGGATGGACCAGATCGACTGGGTCCTCGTGGTGCGCGGTGCCTCGGCGGGTTTCACCATCCTGGTGATCAGTGGTCTCGCTCATCCGCTCGTCGTGCGGATGAGCGAGACCGCCGGTCTCGTCTGGCTGGTCGCGGGCGCGGTGCTGGCGTTCGTGGTCGCGGCCTTCCGCTCGGGTACGGCGGACTCGCCGTTCCTGACCGGGATGTTCGCCGCGTTGATCAGCTACACGCTGTCCATCCCGTTGATCTACATCAGCTCACGTCAGCTGATCTGGACCGATGTCGCCATGTTCGCGGTGCTCGCGGTGGTCGTCGGCGGGATCACCGGGCTGTTGGCCGGTCGGAGGGCAAGCTAGCGAGAACCGTCGCCACTTCCGCTGACGCCGGAAATACTCTAGGGTGCGACTATCGCACTCTAGACTTCCATGTTCGGCGTCCCAGTGAGGTGAGCCGTGGCTTCCGAGATCATCAGGCCCGAGGACCGTTACAGCGCAGAGACGATCGCCGGGTTCCGCTCCGAGGGGTTCTGGCGCGACGGCGCCCTCGCCGAACGCGTCGAGCACTGGGCGGGGGTCCAGGGCGACAAGGTCGCGGTCAGCGACGGTTACGGCGAACTGACCTGGTCGCAGCTGCACGCGCAGAGTCTTCGGCTGGCCCTGCGGCTGCGCGAGCTGGGCGTCGAACACGGCGACCGGGTTCAGGTGCAGCTGCCCAGCTGGAACGAGTACGTGGTGGTCTACGCGGCACTCGGTCGGCTCGGCGCGGTCCTGGTGCCGACCATGCCGATCTACCGGTGGGACGAGGTCACGCACGCGATCAACCACGCGGGTGCCGTGGTGTCCGTCGTGTGCGGCACCTACCGCAAGTTCGACTACCACCAGATGATCCGCGACGTCCGGCCGAACTGCCCGACACTGCGCCACGTCATCACGGTCCGGACCGAGGCCGGCGACGGTGAGTCGCGCTACGAGGACCTCGTGGCGGGCGACGACGTCCCGAGTGCGGACGAGCTCGGGCCGTTGCCCAGCGCCGACGACCCGCACGCGATCATCTTCACCTCCGGCACCGAGTCCCGGCCGAAAGGCTGCTACCACACGTTCAACACGTTCGGTTACACCGTGCACGCCCTCGGTGAGGACGTGCTGGGGGTCGGCCCGGACGACACGCTGTTCATGCCGTCGCCGATCACCCACGCGACCGGCCTCGCGGTCGGGGTGACCATCCCACTCGTGCTCGGTGCCAGCACACACGTGATGGACTCCTGGGAGGCCAACGCGGGCCTCGAGCGGATTCGGGAACACGGCTGCACCGTCAGCATGGGCGCCACGCCGTTCGTCCAGATGGCACTGGACGCGTACGACCCGGAGAAGCACGACCTGACCTCGATGCGGGTCTGGGCCAGCGCCGGTGCGCCGATCCCGCCCGGTCTGCTCGCCGACTGGAAGGCCAAGTTCCCGGACTGCGCGCTGCTGCCGATCTACGGCCGCAGCGAAGGACTGCTGGTCACCAGCTGCCGTCAGGGCGACGATCCGGACAAGGTGCTGTCCTCCGACGGGCGCGCGCTGCCCGGCGTCGACCTGCGTATCCAGGCCGAGGACGGCACCCAGGTGGCGGCCGGTGAGGAAGGCGAGATCTGCCACGGCGGTCCCGGGCTGATGCTCGGCTACTGGCGTGATCCGGAGCGCACCGCCGAGGCCATCGAGCCCAACGGCGTCTCACACTCCGGGGACCTCGGCCGGGTCGACGACGAGGGCTACATGCGGGTCACCGGCCGGATCAAGGACCTGATCATCCGGGGTGGTACCAACATCTCCGCGCGTGAGGTCGAGGACCACCTGGTGACCCACCCCAAGGTCGCGGCCGCCGCTGTCGTGGCGATGCCGGACCGGGTGCTGGGCGAGCGGGCCTGCGCGTTCGTGGTCCCGGCTGGTGAGGCGCCGACGTTCGAGGAGCTGACCGACTACCTGCGCAACGAACGTCAGATCGCGGTGGTGAAGCTCCCTGAACGCCTGGAGCTGATCGACGAACTCCCCATGACGGCAACAGGCAAGATCCAAAAGTTCGTCCTGCGAGAAAAACTGACAAACCCCACGTGAGTGGCAAGTGGTTCTACCGCGAAGCGGCGCCGAAGGCGTAGCAACCCTGGGCACTCACGACAGCTTTACCGTCGTGAGTGCCCAGGGTTGCTATAGGACCACTTGCCACTCACGGTCGACGGCGAAGCCGAGATGCCTTGGAGTCGGGGACGGGGTTGCGCCTCGTGAGAGTGCACACCCCCCCCGGGGCACTCACGAGGTTAGTCGCCCATTTTTGTTCTGACCTGGGCCAGGACCCCGGCCAGGCGGGCGGCCAGGGACTCGCTCGTGTTGGTCAGGCCGAACTGGGCGCCGGCCAGCTCCTCGCCCGCTTTCGAGACCGTGGTCAGGCCCTCCTCGGTGAGGGTGGCCAGTACCGTGCGGCGGTCGGTCGGGTGCGGCGTGCGGGTGACCAGGCCGCGGGTCTCGAGCTGGTCGATCACCAGGGTGACCGTCGTCGGGTGCACCATCAGGTGCTTGCTCAGCTGGCCGAGCGGGCGGGTGTGCTCCCGCGACATCAGCAGCGTGGCCATCAGCAGGAACGCCGTGCGGCTGATGCCGTACGGCTTCAGCAGCCGGTCCAGCTCGCCCACCATCAGCTGGTGAGCGCGCATCATCGCGCCCATGGCGGCGAAGTGCTCCGCTCCAGGCTGTTCGCTCTCCAACCAGTGCTGCCGGGTGAACTCCACCGGATCCGTTTCTGGGCTCACCTGTTACCTCTCGCCGCCGGTCCGGGCTAACTGTCTAGCCGCTGATAGTTGAGGATACGTGGCTTTTGTTCTCAGCCTCCGGTGAACCTGGCCGGACGGCGTTCGAGGAAGGCGCTGACGCCCTCGCCGAAATCGTGGGTACGGGCCAGCGAGTGCACCAGCTGACCTTCCAGTTCCAGCTGCTCCACCAGGCTGGGCCGCTCGCCGGCGTTGAACGCCTGCTTGATCGCCGCGTACGCCTTGGTGGGTCCGACGGCGAGCCTGGCGGCCAGTTCGCCGGCGGTCTTCAGCAGCTCGTCGTCCGCGACCGCACGGTGTGCGATGCCCCACTCGGCCGCCTGAGCGGCGGTGACCGGTCCGCCGAGCATGGCGATCTCGTTGGCGCGCTGCCTGCCGACGAGTGCCGGCAGCATGTGGGTTCCACCGCTGTCCGGGTTGAGGCCGAGCGAGACGAACGCGAGCTTCAGGGTCGCCGACTCGGCCATCAGGACGAAGTCGCCGACCATCGCCAGGCTGGCACCGAAACCCACGGCCGGGCCGTTGACCGCGGTGATGACCGGAAGCGCGACCGTGCGCAGGCCGACGATCGTCGGGACGAAGTGCCGGTGGTGCATGCCGTGCAGGTCGGGGGAGCCGTCGGCCGCCTGCTCGAAGCCGTCCCGCAGGTCGACGCCCGCGCAGAACGCCGTGCCCTCGCCGGTGATGACGATGCAGCGGACCTCCGGGTCCGCCTCGGCCGTCTGCAGAGCCCGGGTCATCTCCTGGCCGCAGGTCGCTGTCCAGGCGTTGCGTCTGTCCGGGCGGTTGAGGCGGATCCAGAGCACGTTGTCCTTGACCTCGGTGGTCAGGTCGCTCATGTGCTCCTCCTCCTTCTGGTGGTGGCTGGGTCTACTACCTCGTGAGTGGCAAGTGGTCCTATAGCGCCACTCGCCACTCACGACCAAAAGCGTGTCGTGAGTGGCGAGTGGTGCTACGCCTTCGGCGCCGCTTCGCGGTAGAACCACTTGCCACTCACGGGGGCGCCGCGTGGGTCAGGAGGTCGGTCAGGAGGGTGTCGCTTCGGGTGGGGGTGAGTTGGAAGCTCACCGGGTAGATGATCACGTGGTCCAGGATGCCGTCGTAGCGGCTCAGCTGGTCCGCCACTTGGGACGGGGTGCCCGCGACCGCGAGCTTGTCGATCATGGCGTCGGGGACCGCCTTGGCCATCGCGTCGAAGTCGCGGGCAGCGAACGCCTCGCGGATCGCCGCGCCCGCCTCGCCGAAGCCCTGGCGCTCCAGGACCGTGCCGTAGGCCTTGGGCGCGGCGTAGAACGCGAGCTGGCCGGCCACCTCGCGGCGGGCCTGCTCCTCGTCGTCGGCCACCGAGCAGATCACCAGGCCGCACACCGCGACCCGGCTCGCGTCCCGTTCACCCTTGGCCGCGCCGCGGGCGATCGCGGGGCGGACCTCTTCGGTCAGGTAGTCCGCCGAGAACAGCGGATGACCGAGGAAGCCGTCGCACACCCGGCCGGCGACCTCCACCATGCGCGAGTTGACCCCGGCCGTGTACACCGGGATGTCGGTACGGACCGGTGCCTCGATCTCGGCGGTAGGGGTGAGGTCGACGTGGTAGAAGCGGCCGTCGTGCTTCACCGGCTCCTCGTGCAGTCGCCACAGCCGGCGCAGCAGCGGAACCAGTTCCTCCATCCGAGAGGCGGGGCCCTCGGGGTCGACGCCGTGCCAGTTCTGCATCATCCGGCGGGTGCCGGTGCCCAGGCCGAGTACGAGCCGCCCGCCGGACAGCTCGTCGAGGCTGCGCGCCTCCGTGGCGACGGTCAGCGGCGAGCGGCCCACCCCGTAGGCGATCGAGCTGCCGATCTGTACGGTCGAGGTCATGGTGGCCATGTGGGCGAGGGTGACCACCGCGGAGCGGGTGTAGAACTCCGGTGACCAGGCGGTGTGGAAACCACTCTGCTCCGCTTTCGCCGCCGCCTCCGCGATCTGCCGGACACCACCGCGCAGCGCGGTGAACCCTCGGGTCGTCTGCTTAGGCATAGTTCGGCCGCCTCTTCTGGAGAAATGCCTGCAGTCCCTCTTGGGCTTCGGGCCCGGTGAACAGCGCGGTCACCCGCTGCGCCTCACGCGCGTTGCCCTCGTCGAGGGACAGCTCCTGGGCGTCGTCCATGCAGCGCATGACCTGGGTGAGCGCGGCGCCGGAGCGGCTGCACAGCGTCTGGGCGAGGGCGAGTGCCTCCTTTTCCGCCGTGCCCGGTTCGACGAGCCGGTCGAGCAGCCCGATCTGGTGGGCTTCCTCGGCGGAGACGTCGCGCGCGGTGAGGATGATGTCCAGCGCCCTGCCCCTGCCGACCAGCCGGGGCAGCCGCTGCGTGCCGCCCGCGCCGGGGATGAGGCCGAGCTTGGTCTCCGGAAGGCCGAGCTTGCTGCCCCGCGCCCCGACCCGCAGCGTGCACGCCATCGCCAGCTCCAGGCCGCCGCCCAGCGCGAGACCTTCGATGGCGGCGATGGACGGCCGGTCGGAACGGGAGAGCCGGTCCAACGGAACGCGCAGCTGGGCGCCGTAGTCGGCGAAGTCCTGCTCGGTGGCGTTACCCATCAGCTTGATGTCCGCGCCGGCCGCGAAGAAGCCGTCGAGATCCGAGACGATCACCAGTACTCGCGCGTCCGAGGCCTCGAACTCGTCCAGCGCCCGGTTGAGGCCCTCGATCAGGGGCAGGCCCAGCGCGTTCGCCGGTGGACGGCGCAGTCGGACCGTCTGGATTCGGTCGGCGGTGCTCCACGACACGACGTCGTCGTTACTCACGTGACTCCTCCTGGGTGTCCCGGCTCACGCGCCGAGCGTACGGCGTCCCACTTGAAGAATAAAGGTCTAGCGCTCTACTATCGAGTCGTGGAGCAATCTGTGATCGTGTCGGCCGTTCGCACGCCGCTCGGGCGCCGGGGCAAAGGCTTGTCCCAGGTGCACCCGACCCGGCTGCTCGGCCAGGTTCAGCGCGCGGCCCTGGAGGCCGCCGGGGTCGATCCGGCCTCGGTCGGCCAGGTGGTCGGCGGCTGTGTCGCGCAGGTCGGCGAGCAGGCCTTCAACGTCACCCGCACCGCGTGGCTGGCCGAGGGACTGCCGGAGACCGTGGCCGCGACGACCGTCGACGCCCAGTGCGGCTCGTCGCAGCAGGCACTGACCGTGGCATCCGCACTGGTCGGAGCCGGTGTCGTCGACCTGGCCCTGGCGTGCGGCGTCGAGTCGATGAGCCGCATCCCGATCGGGTCGAACTTCCGCAAGGACTTCGACCTGGGCCGCCCGGTGCCCAAGGAGTACTTCGACCACTACGAGTTCCTCAACCAGTACCAGGCCGCCGAGAAGATCGCGGCCAAGTGGGGCGTCACCCGCGAGCAGGCCGACGAGCTCGGTCTCACCTCGCAGCAGCGTGCCGCCGCTGCCTGGGAGGACGGCCGGTTCGACGATCAGATCGTGCCGATCACCGCACCCGACGGGACCGTCGTCTCGCGCGACGAGGGCCTGCGCGAGACCAGCATCGAGAAGCTCGCGTCGCTGGACGCGGTGGTGCCGAACGGCATCCACACCGCTGCCAGTGCGTCGCAGATCTCCGACGGCGCCAGCGCGGTGCTCGTGGCGAGCGAGCGGATCGCGGCGACGCTGAACCTGACGCCGCTCGCCCGCATCGTCGACACCGCGACCGTCGGCGTCGACCCGGTGCTCATGCTGCTCGGCCCGCACGCGGTCACCCCGATGCTGCTGGAGCGCAACTCGCTCGGCATCGACGACCTGGACCTGGTCGAGATCAACGAAGCGTTCGCGTCGATCGTGCTGTCCTGGGCGCAGGACACCAAGCCGGACATGGCGAAGGTCAACCCCAACGGCGGCGCGATCGCGCTCGGTCATCCGCTGGGCGGCACCGGCTGTGTGCTCATCACGAAGGCCGTGCACGAGCTGCGGCGCTCCGGCGGCCGCTACGGGTTGGTGACCATGTGCTGCGGCGGCGGTCTCGGCACCGGCACGCTGCTCGAACGACTCTGAACACCCCCGAAACCCCTCCCGAATCACAGCGCAGTGGAAGGACTGAGATGACGACCTACGAGGACGTCCGGTACGAGGTCGACGGACCGAACGCGGTCATCACGATCGACCGTGAGAAGCGGATGAACGCGTTCCGCGCGAAGACCATCGAAGAGCTGATCCACGCGTTCAAGCGCGCCTGGGCGGACAACGCGGTCCACGCGATCATCTTCACCGGCGCTGGTGAGCGGGCCTTCTGCGTGGGCGGCGACGTCAAGCAGCGCGCCGAGACCGGCGACTACGGGCCCACCGACAACGGCCTGTTCGAGGTCGCCTACTTCCACCGGCTGATCCGGGACGTGCCGAAGCCGGTCATCGCCGCGGTCAACGGCATCGCGATCGGCGGCGGGCACGTCCTGCACGTCCTGTGCGACCTGTCCATCGCCGCCGAGAACGCCACGTTCGGTCAGGCCGGGCCCCGGGTCGGTTCGTTCGACGGCGGGTTCGGCTCGGCCTACCTTGCTCGTGTCGTCGGTGAGAAGCGCGCCCGGGAGATCTGGTTCCTGCTCGACCAGTACGACGCGGCGACCGCCGAGCGGTGGAACCTGGTCAACAAGGTCGTACCGAAGGAGGAGCTGCTGCCGGCCGCGAAGGCGTGGGGCGAGAAGATCGCCGCCTACAGCCCGACCGCACTGCGTTTCCTCAAGCACTCGTTCAACGCCGACACCGACCACCAGGGCGGACTGTCGCAGCTGGCGATCGCGGGTCTGGACAGCTTCCTGCAGACCGACGAGGCGAAGGAGGGCGCCAACGCCTTCGCCGAGAAGCGCAAGCCCGACTTCGGCAAGTACGCCCACTAAAACACCCGTGAGTGATTTGGGCTGCCATGGCAGCCCACATCACTCACGGCTCCGGAGGCAGAAGATGAGCATTCAGATCGACCTGAGTTCGGACGTAGCCGTGGTCACCGGCGGTGGCAGCGGGATCGGTGAGGGCATCGCCACGATGCTCGCCGAGGCGGGCGCCAAGGTGGCCATCGCGGACCTGTCCGCCGAGGCCGCGAAGAGCGTCGCCGAGCAGATCACCAGCAAGGGCGGCACCGCGATCGGTGTCGAGTTCAACATCGCCGACCCGGCGTCCATCGAGCAGGGACTGGCCCAGGTGCGCGAGCAGTTCGGGCCGGTATCGGTGCTGGTCAACAACGCCGCCGCGTGGGCGATCAAGAAGTTCGCCGACACCTCCGCCGAGGAGGCGCAGAAGGTCGTCGACGTGACGCTGCTCGGCACGATCAACGTCATGCGTGCCGCGCTGCCCGACCTGTTGGAGACCCAGGGCCGGATCGTGAACGTCGCCTCCGATTCCGCGCGCACCGGCGAGCACTCGATGAGCGTGTACGCGGGCGCCAAGGCCGGCGTCATCGGCGTCACCAAGAGCCTCGCCAAGGAGGTCGGCCGTAAGGGCGTACGGGCCAACGTGGTCGCCCCCGGCACCACGGTCACCCCGGGCAGCTCCGGGTTCATCGACTCGGTCGGCGGCGCGGACAAGCTGGCCAAGGCCTACCCGCTCGGCAGGCTCGGTACGCCGGCGGACATCGCGGGCGCCGTCGTGTTCCTCGCCTCCCCGCTGTCGACGTGGATCACCGGCCAGGTGCTCAGCGTCAGCGGCGGGTTCACCATGGTCTGATCGTGCTGTCCTTCGCGCTCACCGACGAGCAGGAGGCGTACCGGGTCGAGCTGGCCCGGTACGCCCGCACGAAGCTCCTGCCCGCCTACCGGGACCGGGCGGCCAGCACGGAGTTCCCCTGGGACGCGCACAAGGAGCTGGCCGCGCTCGGGGTGCTCGGCATCGGCCTGCCGGAGGAGTTCGGCGGGACCGGGACCAGCCCGGACGACCCGGTCACCCTCGGCATGATCACCGAGACGCTCGCCTACGGGGACGTCAACGTGGCGGCGGCACCCGTGCAGAGCGGTCTGGTCGCCGCGCAGCTCGGTGAGGGCGGCAGCCGGGCGGTCCAGGAGCGTTACATCCCGGAGCTGATCGCCGGTGACGCGGTGTCCGGTATCGCGGTCACCGAGCCGGGCTCCGGATCGGACGCCGCCGGGATGCGCACCGTGGCGAAGCCGGTCGACGGCGGCTGGCTGCTGTCCGGCGAGAAGATCGCCATCACGCACGCGATGTGTGCCAAGACCATGCTGATCTACGCGCGGCACCCCGGATCGTCGCGGTCCAAGGGCATCAGCTGTTTCCTGCTCCCGATGGCGTCGAAAGGGGTCTCGGTCGCGCACATGCCCGGCATGGGCTGTCTGCCACTCGGCTGGGGATCGATCGCGATGGACGAGGTGTTCGTGCCGTCGGATCACCTGGTCGGCGAGGAGGGCCACGGGTTCGCGGCCGCGATGCACCACTTCGACTTCAGCCGGTCCGCCCTCGGGCTGCTGTGCCTCGGCGCCGCGCGCGCCTCGCTCGACGAAGCCGCCCGGTACGCCCAGGAACGTGAGGCGTTCGGCCAGAAGATCGGCGAGTTCCAAGGGGTGTCGTTCCCGCTGGCCGAGCACACGACGTACCTCGAGGCGGCGCGGCTGCTCTGCTACCGGGCGCTGTGGGCGCGACAGGTCGACGAACCGCACACCGCGCTCGCCGCGATGAGCAAATGGTGGCCGCCGCAGGTCGCGCTCGATGCCATCCAGGCGGCCATGAAGATCCACGGCAACCTGGGCTACTCGACGGAGTTCCCGCTGCAGCAGCGCTACCGCGACGTCATGGCCTACCTGGTCGCGGACGGCACGTCGGAAATCCAGAAGCGGATCATCTCGAAGGACGTCTACCGGAAGGCGCAGTGATGCTCGAGGTCGGCACGTCGGTCCACGACCAGATCCTCAGCGTGGCGCCGGACGAGCGGCGCGCGCTGCTCGGTCGGATCGCCGACGCCGGCATCGATCACGTCGTGGTGGCCGACCACGTGAGCTTTCACGGTGGCACCGGCTTCGACGGCATGCTCGGCGCGGCCACCGCGCTGGCCACCGAGGATCGGGTGTCCGTCCTGATCGGCGTCTACCAGCTGGCGCTGCGCCACCCGATGACCGTGGCCCGTTCACTGGCGTCGCTCAGTTCCCTGGCGCCCGGACGGCTGACCCTCGGCGTCGGGGTGGGTGGCGAGGACCGCTCCGAGGTCAGCAACTGCGGCGTCGACCCGGCGACGCGGGGACGTCGGATCGACGAGTCACTCGGCTTGCTGCGCCGGCTGGCGACCGGCGAGACGGTCGATCACTCGGGGGAGTTCTTCAGCATCTCCTCCGGCGCGGTGCTGCCGGCGCAGAAGCCCGAGGTGCCGATCCTGATCGGCGGCAAGTCCGAGGCGACCATCCGCCGGACCGTCTCCTACGGCGACGGCTGGCTGGCGATGTTCGTCTCGGCGCGCAAGTTCACCGAGTTCACCGGGCAGATCGCGGCGCTCGCCCAGGAGCAGGGCCGTCCGGTGCCGGCGCGGCACGGCTTCGAGGTGTGGTGCGGGCTCGCCGACGACGCCTCGGTCGCCCGCGAGCTGGTCGCGGAGAAGATGGCCGCCCTGTACAAACTGCCGTTCGAGAAGTTCGAGCGCCTGTGCCCCGCCGGCACGCCCGCGCAGGTGGCGGACTTCCTGCGCCCCTACGTCGACGCGGGCGCCCACAGCCTCACCCTGGTGCCCTGCTCGCCGAGCTGGCAGGCGGGCGTCGACGCGGTGGCCGAGGTCCGAGCCCTCCTGGCAACCTGACCCTGGCGGTCGCGCTCAGTGGGTCACCCGGACCACCACCTCGGTGTCGGTCAGGCGCTCCACGCGGATCGTGAAGCCCTCGGACTGGGTTTCGCCGCCCACCGGGACGTTCACCTCGTGGCCGGCCACCGAGAGCGTTGCCTGACCGTTCTGCACACCGACCAGCTTCGCCTCGATGCCGAGCACGGACACCGACGTTCCGCCGCTGCGGGCGAACGTGATGGTGCAGCCGCCCAGGTCGCAGTCGGTGTTCGAACCGGAACCGCCACAGCCGGTGAGCAGACCGAGGCCGAGCAGAAAACTGAGAGACAGGCAGGCGGTAGCCAGGCGCGGAGTCATGATTCTCAGCCTATCGGTGGCCCGGTACAGCAACGGGGCCCTACTCCCACGGGAAAGGAGTAGGGCCCCGTCGTGTCGCGTTGGTCTAGATGAGGCCGCCGAACTGGTAGTGGTCGCGGCCGCGGCCCTTGCTCTGGTCGGAGCCGAGGTACTGGTCGTCGTCGTAGGCGTTCGCGCCCTTGGGGGCGTGGTAGCCGGTGCAGCCCTCGTCGTAGTCATCGGCGTCCGGGTAGTCGTCCGCCCGGTTGCCGTTGGAACCGATCGCGGTGTCGGCGTCCGACGCGCCCTCGCAGTGCGAGTCGCGCTTGCCGCTCTCCCGTTGGTCCGCGTTGGCCCGCTGACGTGCCTTGTCGCTGCTGCGGTTGTTGTCGGTGTAACCGCGGTCGCTGTAGCCGTCGTCGCTGTACTCGTCCGAGCTGGACTGGTCTTCGGCGTCGGTGCTGTCCCGCTTGACCGGGACGCCGTGCGAGGGCAGCTGGAAGCTGTGCAGCTCATTCGCCGACGGAGCGGCCGAGGGAGAGTTCAGTGCGGCGCCGGGCGCCTGCTCCTGCGCGAGGCCGGCGTGACCGGGAGTGGCCGCGAGCGCGGTCCCGGGGATGCCGAACGCCGTGGCCATGCCGGCAAGCGCGGCGGTGGCTTGCATGGCACGCCGAGCGGTCTGCTTCATCGTCGGTGATCCTCTCCGGGCACAGCTGAACTCGCCTATCGCTGAATCAACGACGCTTCGGGGGAGGAGGTGCGGTAGCTGGTGTAATACCTTCGCACGTTCACCCATGTCGGTGGGGGTACTCCTCTCCCCCTCCCCCCGAGGCCGGGTGGGCTACATGTTGCGGCGGTACTGGCCGCCCACCTCGAAGAACGCCTCGGTGAGCTGGCCGAGCGAACACACCCTGGCGGCCTTCATCAGCTCGACGAAGACGTTGTCCCCGGCGACCGCCGCGTCCTGCAGACGACGGATCGCGGTGGGTGCGTCGTCGTTGTGGCGGGCCTGGAAGTCGGCGAGTCGGTCCAGCTGGGACTTCTTCTCCTCCTCGGTCGCCCGCGCCAGCTCGATGGTCTGCGGCTCCTCGTCGTCGGCGCCGGGACGCAGGAAGGTGTTCACGCCGATCAGCGGCAGCGTGCCCTCGTGCTTGCGGTGCTCGTAGAGCATCGACTCGTCCTGGATCTTGCCGCGCTGGTAGCCGGTCTCCATCGCACCGAGCACGCCACCACGTTCGGCGATCGCGTCGAACTCCCGCAGTACCGCCTCCTCGACCAGGTCGGTCAACTCATCGATGACGAACGAACCCTGCAGCGGGTTCTCGTTCATCGACAGGCCCCACTCCCGGTTGATGATCAGCTGGATGGCCATCGCGCGGCGTACCGAGGACTCGGTCGGAGTGGTCACCGCCTCGTCGTAGGCGTTGGTGTGCAGCGAGTTCGCGTTGTCGTACAGCGCGCACAGTGCCTGCAGCGTGGTGCGGATGTCGTTGAAGTTCATCTCCTGCGCGTGCAGCGACCGACCGGAGGTCTGCACGTGGTACTTCAGCTTCTGCGACCGTTCGTTCGCGCCGTAGCGCTCACGCATCGCCACCGCCCAGATGCGGCGGGCCACGCGGCCGATGACCGAGTACTCGGCGTCCATGCCGTTGGAGAAGAAGAACGACAGGTTGCCGGCGAAGTCGTCGATGTCCATGCCGCGCGCCAGGTAGCTCTCGACGAACGTGAAGCCGTTGGCGAGAGTGAAGGCGAGCTGGCTGATCGGGTTCGCGCCGGCCTCGGCGATGTGATAGCCGGAGATGGACACCGAGTAGAAGTTGCGCACCTTGTGCTCGATGAACCACTCCTGGATGTCGGCCATCATCCGCAGTGAGAACTCGGTGGAGAAGATGCAGGTGTTCTGGCCCTGGTCCTCCTTGAGGATGTCGGCCTGCACCGTGCCCCGGACGTTCGCCAGCGCGTACGCGGTGAGCTCGGCGCGTTCGTCCTCGCTGGGCTCGCGGTCGTTCTTCTCCCGGAACTTGTCGAACTGCTGGTCGATCGCCGCGTTGAGGAAGAACGCCAGGATCGTCGGTGCCGGACCGTTGATCGTCATCGACACCGACGTGGTCGGCGAGCACAGGTCGAAGCCGTCGTAGAGGGCCTTCAGGTCCTCCAGCGTGGCGATCGAGACACCCGAGGTGCCGACCTTGCCGTACACGTCGGGCCGGGTGCCGGGGTCGCGGCCGTACAGCGTCACCGAGTCGAACGCGGTGGACAGCCGCTTGGCCTCGGAGTCCGAGGACAGATACTTGAACCGGCGGTTGGTGCGGAACGGGTCGCCCTCACCGGCGAACATCCGGGCCGGGTCCTCGCCCTCGCGCTTGAACGGGAACACCCCCGCGGTGAACGGGAACCTGCCGGGCAGGTTCTCCCGACGCAGGAACCGCAGCAGCTCCGCGTCGTCGGTGTACTTCGGCAGCGACACCCGGCGGACCTTGTTGCCGGACAGCGTCTCGCGGGTCAGCTGGGTGTGCAGCTCCTTGTCACGGATCGTCACGACCAGCTCGTCGCCGGAGTAGTCCTCGACGACGCTCGGCCACTCGTCGAGCAGCTCGGCGGACTCGGCGGGCAGCGCCTTCTCGGCGGACTTCAGCACCTCGTCGATGCCGCCGGCGTCGGCCTCGGCCTTCTCCAGCGCGGCCTTGGCGATGCGCAATGCCTGGCGCTGCTTGGCCGCGTCGGAGTGCTTGGCCGTCGCACTGTGGTAGCCGCGCACGATCTCGGCGATGTCGGCCAGGTAGCGGACCTTCTCCGGCGGGATGACCGCCGCGTACCCGGACGAGGTCTTGCGGTCGGTCCTGGCCAGCCTGCCCTCACCGATCGTCAGGCCGTGTTCGGCCAGCAGGTCGGTGAGGTGGTGGTAGAGCGCGGTGACGCCGTCGTCGTTGAACGTGGCGGCCGAGGTGCCGTAGACCGGCATGTCCTCCCAGCTCTGGCCGAACGCGTCCCGGTTGCGGACCAGCTGCCGGCTCACGTCACGGCGCGCGTCCTCGGCGCCCCGGCGCTCGAACTTGTTGATCGCCACGGCGTCCGCGAAGTCCAGCATGTCGATCTTCTCGAGCTGGGACGCGGCGCCGAACTCCGGTGTCATGACGTACAGCGAGCTGTCCGCGAACGGCACGATGCCCGCATCGCCCTGACCGATACCCGGTGTCTCGACGATGATCAGGTCGAACGCGGCCGCCTTGAGCACGTCGAGCGTGTCACCGAGGCGTTCCGGCAGGCCGCCGTCCGTGCCCCGGGTGGCAAGCGAACGGAAGAAGACCTGGTCGCCGACCAGCGCGTTCATCCGGATCCGGTCGCCGAGCAGCGCGCCGCCGCCCTTGCGCCGGGTCGGGTCGACCGCGAGGACCGCGATGCGCAGCTTGTCCTCCTGGTCGAGCCGGAAGCGGCGGACCAGCTCGTCGGTGAGCGAGGACTTACCGGAACCGCCGGTGCCGGTGATGCCCAGTACCGGGACGGGGTGGCGTTCCACGGCCTCGGTGATGCGGGTGCGTACCTCGTCGGGCAGCGTGCCGGTCTCGGCCATGGTCAGCGCGCGGGCGAGTGTGGCGGGCTCGCCGGTGAAGACGCCGTCATAGTCCGAGGGCGGCTCGGCGCTGAGGTCCGTGTCGCACTCGCGGATCATCAGGTTGATCATGCCGGGCAGGCCGAGCTTCTGGCCGTCGTCCGGGGAGAAGATGCGGGAGACGCCGCGCGAGTGCAGCAGCTCGATCTCCTCGTGGACGATGACGCCGCCGCCACCGCCGTACACCTTGACGTGGCCGGCGCCGCGTTCGCGCAGCAGCTCGACCAGGTAGGAGAAGTACTCGACGTGCCCGCCCTGGTAGGAGCTGATCGCCACACCCTGGGCGTCCTCCTGGATGACCGCCGCGACGACCTCGTCGACCGAGCGGTTGTGGCCGAGGTGGATCACCTCGGCGCCCTGGCGCTGCAGGATCCGCCGCATGATGTTGATCGCCGCGTCGTGACCGTCGAACAGGCTGGCCGCGGTGACGAAGCGGACCGGATTGACCGGCTGGTGCAGCTCCATGGTGTCTCCCCGTGCAGTGCTAGGTAAGCGTCATCGACTACCCGATTTACTATGACACCAAACTATCGGAAGTAGAACAGAAGCCGCAGTGACTTCCCTCTCGATGCACACCCGTGAGTGGCGAGTGGTCCGGGGAGACCACTCGCCACTCACGGGTCCTGAACTGGGGTTATCGCTTACCGAGCAGGCGGGTGGGGATGTCTGTGAGGCGGGAGCGCAGGTACTCGCCCAGGCCCTTGGCCTGGGGGTCCGGGCGGGTGCTCGACGCGACGCCCTCGCCGAGCAGGCCCACGACCACGAAGTTCAGCGCGTACAGGTTCGGCAGTTCGTAGCGCTGTATGGCGAGCTTGTCGGCCTCGGGCAGCAGCTCGCGTAACTTCGCCTCGGTGAGGTGGGCGCGCAGCCAGTCGTACTCCTCGGCGGTGCGGGTCCACAGTCCGACGTTGGCGTTGCCACCCTTGTCACCGGACCGTGCCGCGCAGACATTGCCCAGCGGGGCGCGTTCGGTCGGGCCGCTGACGAATTCCCCGACTCGCTCTGACGAATTCCCCGACTCGCGGGGTTGTGAGGGGGTGTGCGGGGTGTGGGGGATGGTGCGGCGGGTGCCGTCGGGCAGGACCGCTTCCTGGGTGACGTGTTCGGACGGGACCAGGGCGGGCCAGTAGACGCCGTACGCGGTCTCCGGGGTGGGCGGGGTCGTTGTGTGGAAGCCCGCGTAGCCGCCGAGCGCCAGCTCCATCGTCGCATTGGAGAACGCCCTGCCGACCTTGCGCTTGTCCGGGTCCTTCACCGTGATCCGCAGGTGGGCCGTCGCTTCGACGTTCGTGTCCGCGTCCGCGTGGTCGAAGCGCAGCAGCCGGACGTCGGTCTCGGCGAACTTCTCTCGCCCGCCGAGCACTTCGAACAGCAGCTGCTCCGCGTACGCGGCACGCTCGGCGATATCCAGGCCGGTGAGCACCAGCGTCATTGTGTTGCGGTAGCCGCCCAGCTGGTTCAGCGCGACCTTCAGCGTCGGCGGTGGCGGAGTGCCGGTGCAGCCGCTGATCCGCACCCGGTGCGGCGCCTCCTGGGTCAGGGCCAGGGTGTCGAAGTGCGCGACGACGTCCGGGTTCGGGTACGCGGGTGCGCCGATCTCGTACAGCAGCTGCGCGGTGACCGTGCCGGCCGAGACGAGCCCGCCGGTGTCGTCGTGCTTGGTGATGACGCTGGAGCCGTCCGAGGCGACCTCGGCGATCGGGAAGCCGGGATAGCGGCGGTCGGTGATCTCCGCCAGGTGCGAGTAGTTGCCGCCGGTCGCCTGCGGGCCGCACTCGATGACGTGCCCGGCGGCGACCGCCCCGGCGAGCGCGTCGAAGTCGTCGCGCGCCCAGCCGTGCCACCACGCGGCCGGCCCGACGACCAGCGAGGCGTCGGTGACCCGGGGGCACACCACGATGTCCGCGCCGTGGGACAGGCACTCGGCGATGCCCCAGCCGCCCAGGTAGGCGTTCGCCGAGATCGCCGTGCGGCCGGACTCGGCGAGCGGGCGTCCGGTGTCCAGGTTCGACAGGTCGACACCGGCCGCCTGCAGCTCGTCCAGCCGGTCGACCAGGTTGTCGCCGGTCAGGTAGGCGACCTTCGGCGCGAGCCCGAGCCGGGAGGCGAGCTCGGCGATCTGCTCGGTCAGACCGGACGGGTTGAGGCCGCCGGCGTTGGTGACGATCCGGATGCCCCGGTCCAGACACGTGCCGAGCACGTGCTCCAGCTGGGTCAGGAAGGTGCGCGCGTAACCCGCCGACGGGTCCTTCTGCCGTGCCTTCCACAGGATGAGCATGGTCAGCTCGGCCAGGTAGTCGCCGGTGAGCACGTCGATCGGCCCGCCCTCGACCATCTCCCTTGCCGCGTCGATCCGGTCGCCGTAGAACCCGGAGCAGTTGCCGATCCGGACGGGTCTCATCGGGTCTCCTTGCCGACCGGGGTGGGTAGCAGCGCGCCGGACCGTTCGAGCTCGGCGATGCGTTCGCCATCGAGGTCGAGCCAGCGGGACAGGATCTCGGCGTTGTGCTCACCGACGAACGCCGCGCCGCCGCGCGGCTCGCACGCGCCCGCCGAGAAGCGGTACGGCATGCGGATGACCGGCCGGGTGCCGCCCTCCCGGTTGTCCACCTGTGCGACGACCTCGCGCGCGGTGATCGTAGGTGAGGACATGAGAGTCGCCGGGGTGCGGATTTCGGCCCAGGCGACTCCCGCCGCCTCCAACGCGGCCAGCAGCTCGGACCGCTGCGCGAAGCCCGCGACCCACTGCTCGATCACCTCGGCGCGGTTCGCGAACCGCTGAGGACCGGTGACCTCCGGGTCCGGATCGGTCAGGCCGTGCGCGGCGGACAGCCGGTGCCACAGGTACTTGGGATCCGCCGAGATGAGCAGCGGGCCACCGGCGGCCTGGAACACCGAACCGGTCGCCGGGGAGACCGGGTAGGTCCCCTCCAGGCTGTAGTGCGTGTAGTCGTCGGTGGCCAGCATCGACTCGAACATGCTCAGGTCGATGTACTGGCCGGCGCCGGTCCGGTCGCGCAGTCGCAATGCGGACAGCACCGCGACCATCCCGTGCAGCGAGGTCACCGAGTCCGCGAGCGCCATGACCACGTCGTTCGGCTCGGCGCCGTCGACCTCGGCCTGCCGTCCGAGCAGACCGGCCTCCGCGTGCACCACCGGCGCATAGGCCTGCCGCCGGGACTCGGGCCCCCACTGACCGAACCCGGACACCGACAGCATCACCAGGCCGGGGTTGACCTCGGACAACGCAGTCCAGCCGACGCCGAGCCGGTCGACGATCCCCGGCCGGAAGTTCTCGATCACCACGTCGGTCTCGGCGACGAGCTGACGCAGCAGCGCGGACCCGGCGTCGGTGCCCAGGTCGATCGAGATGTTCGACTTGCCCGCGTTCTGCTGTACGTACAGCCCGGAATGACCATGGCTGCGCGGCCCGAACACCTGGGTGATGTCGGTGCCGGGCACCTCGACCTTGACCACCTCCGCGCCCAGGTCGGACAGCATGCGTCCGACGTAGGGCCCGGAGATCGCCCTGGACAGGTCGAGCACTCGGATGCCGTCCAGCGGGAACTCACTCATCTGCGGTGTCTCCTAGTAGGACTTGGGCAGACCGAGGACGTGTTCGGCCAGGTAGTTGAGGACCATCTCCTGCGGCAGCGGCGCGAGGCGCAGCAGCCGGGCCTCCCGGAAGTACCGTTCGACGTGGTACTCCGAGGCGTAGCCGAAACCGCCGTGCGTCTGCACCGCCGCGTCGGCGGCCTGGAACGCGGCGTCGGCCGCCAGGTACTTCGCCGAGTTCGCCTGCTCGCCCGCCGGCAGTCGCCGGTCGAGCCGCCAGGAGGCCTCGCGGATCATCAGCTCGGCGGCGCGCAGACGCGCGTGCGCGTCGGCGAGCGGGAACGCGATGCCCTGGTTCTTGCCGATCGGCCGGCCGAACACCACCCGCTCGTTCGCGTAGGTGACCGCGCGGCGCAGCGCGGCCCGGCCGGTGCCGAGCGCCTCGGACGCGATCAGGACGCGCTCGGCGTTCAGCCCGTCGAGCAGGTAGCGGAAGCCCTTGCCCTCCTCGCCGACCCGGTCCCTGCCCTCGACCCGCAGCCCGTCGTAGAGCACCTCGCAGGACGCCACGGCGTTGCGCCCGAGCTTCGGGATGGCGTTGATGTGGACGGCCGGGTCCTTCAGCTTCGCCACGAACAGCGTCATGCCGTCGGTCGGCTTCGCACACTCGGCCTTGGGTGTGGTGCGGGTCAGCAGCAGCACACGCTCCGACTCGAGGGCCTTGGACGTCCAGACCTTCCGGCCGTGCACCACGTAGTCGTCACCGTCCTTCACGGCGCGAGTACTGATCGACGTGGTGTCCAGCCCGGCGTCCGGCTCGGTCACGCCGAACGCGACGTGCAGGTCACCGGAGGCGACCCTGGTGAGGTGGCGCTGCTTGATGTCCTCGCTGCCGTGCAGCACGACCGGGTGCATGCCGAAGATCGACAGGTGGATCGAGCTCGCGCCGTTCATGCAGGCGCCGGATGCGGCGACCTCCTCCAGGACGATCGAGGCCTCGGTGATGCCCTGCCCGCCGCCGCCGTACTCCTCGGGAATCGCGATGCCGATCCAGCCGCCCTTGGCCATCGCGTCGTAGAACTCCCAGGGGAACTCGTGCTCGGCCTCCAGACGCATCCAGTAGTCGTCGTCGAACTGCGAGCAGACGTCCCGTACGGCGTGCCGGATAGCCCGGTGGTCCTCGTTCTCCTCGAAATCCATGGTGGTACCGACCTTCATGACGTGGCGCGTTTAGTCTCGCACCAAATAATTTTAGACTAGAGTACTTCGGGTGTCGAGAAAGCAGCCTTCGGAGCCATCTTCGGACGCCGGAGGAGATGTCGCGCCCCGGCGTGACTCGATCGAATGGTCGCGTCGTCGCTGGGCGGACGCGGGCGAGCCGGAGCCCGACCACTTCGCGGCGATGGCCGCCGTCATGCGGTTGCACCAGGTCGTCGGGGCCGAGCTGGATCGTGCGCTGCGCGAGCACGACCTGACCCGCACCGCGTACCTGATCCTGTGCACGCTCAGGATCGCCGGTGACCACACGCTGCCGATGGGGCAGCTGAGCAGACGGCTCATGCTGCATCCCACGACGATCAGCCTGGTCGCGGACAAGCTGGAGAAGCGAGCGCTGGTGACCCGTGCGCCGCACCCGACCGATCGACGGACCGTGCTCGCGACGTTGACCGGGGAGGGGGTGGCGGCGCTCGCGGACGCCAACCGGACCCTGGCTCAGGCTGGTTACGGGCTGCCCGAGGTGAGCGACCGGCTGGCGATCACGCTGACCGAGGTGGTGCGTGAGGTGCGGGAGAGGATCGGCGACCGGTGAGTCAGGCGAGGCCGAGCTGGCGGGCCAGGGTGGCGGCGTCGTAGTAGGCACGGATCGCGCCGGCCCGCCCCTCGTCGTCGACGGTGAAGATGTCCGTGCCGAGCACGTCGAACGACTTGCCGCTGGCCGGTGCACCGGGCGGGAACTCAGCTCCGGTGTGGGTGCCGGTCATGCGCCACTCGGCCGCGACCCTGCGGTTCGCCTCGTCCAGCAGTGGCTCGCCGAGTGCGGTGAAGCGGATGTCCGGGAACGCCGCCCAGGACATCTGGAAGAAGCCGTGCGCGCCCTCGAGGTCGGTCAGCTCGGCGGGCAGTGACGGGTCGGTCCAGCTGAAGCGAGGTGCGAGCAGCCCGTCCGTGCCGTCGAGCTGGTGGCCGTTCCATGCCGCGAAGTAGCGCGACGGGTACAGCGCCAACGTCTGGGACAGCGATGTGGTCATGACATCTCCTCGTGTCCTCAATTAATGAGTATTAGACTTAATTCGGCCTCAGCCTACCGCCGGACCGGCCTGGATGCCGGGCTCCGCATCCGAAGGGGGCAGAAATTGCCACTCGCGGGGGTCGTGGGGCAGGTCACAGCGGCCTACCGTCCTGCCGAGCGAGTTCCAAGGAGGGAAGTCATGACCATCGAGCAGACGCCGGAGACGGCGGAGTTCAACCTCAGCACGATGAAGTTCTGGGGTGAACCGCGCCAGGTCCACCACGACACGTTCACGTGGCTGCGGGAGAACGAGCCGGTCAGCTGGCACAGTCCTCCCGAGGCGCTCGACCCGAACCTGGACAACGCCAAGGGCTACTGGTCGATCGTCAAGCACGCGCACATCAAGGAGATCTCGCGTAACCCCGAGGTGTTCAGCTCGGCGGACGGCGTCTTCATGGACGACTTCCCGCAGCTGGAGACCATGCTCTCGTTCATCGTCACCGACGCCCCGAGGCACCCACAGATGCGCGGGATCGTGAGCGCCGCGTTCACCCCGAAGCACATCAAGAAGATGGAGGATGACACCAAGGCGACCGTGCGGCGGATCATCGACGAGGTCGCGCCGCTCGGCGAGGGCGACCTGTGCGAACTGATCACCAAGGAGGTCCCCGGCCGGGTCTTCGCGTCGTTCTTCGGGATCACCGAGCGCGAGGAGGTCCAGCACACGATGGATCTCGCCGAGCAGATGGGCGCCTGGGCCGACCCGGAGTACGCGCACATCGGCTCGCCGCTGCAGGTCTTCGCCGACGCCTCCTCTCGGCTCGGTGAGCTGGCGCTGCGGCTGGCCAAGCAGCGGCGCGAGAAGCCCGGCGACGACCTGATGACCTGGGTGTCGCAGGCGCAGTACGAGGGTCAGAAGATGACCGTCGAGGAGGTCGGCGTGTTCTTCGCGCTGCTCGCCGGCGCGGCCAACGACACGACCCGCCACTCCATGGCGCACCTGATCGCACTGTTCGCCCAGCACCCCGACCAGCTGGAGTACGTGTTCGAGGACTTCGACGCGCGGTCCGAGGATGCGGTCAACGAAGCGTTGCGGATGGAACCGCCGCTCATGCACTTCCGGCGCACCGCGACCCGGGACTACGAGCTCGGCGGGAAGACGATCAAAGCGGGCGACAAGGTCGTCCTCTGGTACATCTCCGGCAACCGGGACGGTGAGGTCTTCGAGAACCCGGACACCTTCGACGTCACGCGCCCGTGGAAGAAGAACCCGCACCAGGCGTTCGGTGGCGGCGGACCGCACTACTGCCTGGGCAACATGCTCGGCAAGCAGATGCTGAAGTCCGAGATGTGGGAGATCTACACCCGAATGAAGAACCTGCAGGTCGGCGACAGAGACCTGATGCTCTCCAACTTCATGAACGGAGTAATGACCCTCCCAGCAACCTGGACCCCACCGTCGTGAGTGGCAAGGGTGTCTACCGCGAAGCGGCGCCGAAGGCGTAGGCGCTCGGAGCACTCACGACACGCTTTTCGTCGTGAGTGTTCCGGGCGCCTATCGGCGCCCTTGCCACTCACGAGTCGACGGCGAAGCCGAGATGCCTTGGAGCCGGGTACGGGGTTGCACGTAGGGAGAGTGCACAGTCCCGGGGAGGGGTTTGCGGTGCGGGTGGATAGCTGTACTATCCATGTACTCGTAACGGTGTTACTGATACCTGGAGAATGACCATGGAGCCGCTCATCGCCCTTGTCGTCGTCACTCTTGTTCTTGCCTCGGCTGCGGCTGCGGGGGTGCGGAGGCTGCGGCCGTGGACCGTGCCGTTGCGTGCGGGCGTGGCGGTGATGTTCCTGCTCACCGGCGGTGCCCACTTCATCGGACTGCGCGAGCAGATGATCGCGATGGTCCCACCGGTACTGCCCGCGCCCGGTCTGCTGGTGACCGTCACCGGCGTGCTGGAGCTGGCCGGCGCGATCGGGGTACTGCTCCCCGCGACCGCGCGGCTCGCGGCGGGCTGCCTCACCGTGCTGCTGATCGTGATGTTCCCGGCGAACGTCTACGCCGCGGTCGCCGGTGTGCTCACCGCACCGGAGGATGCACTGCTGCCACGCACCCTGATGCAGGTCGTGTTCGTCGCCGCGACCTCGGCGATCGCCTGGTGCACGCCGGGGCGCGCCCGTCGGGAGATCACCCCTGTCGAGGTGTGAGCGAGTCTCATGGTCGATCGTGGCACGGAGCGCGAGGATGGCCGTCATGATCGAGGAGGAACTGGCGCCCCACGTGCGGCGCTGTGTCGAGCTGGCGACCGAGGCACTCGAAGCCGGTGACCAGCCGTTCGGTTCGGTGCTGGTCAACGCCGAGGGGGTCGCCGTCGCCGAGGACCGCAACCGCATCGCCGATGGCGACTCCACTCGGCACCCCGAGTTCGCCCTCGCCAGGTGGGCCGCCGAGAACCTCCCGCCGGACGAGCGTCGGACCGCCACCGTGGTCACGTCGGGCGAACACTGCCCGATGTGTTCCGCCGCGCATGCCTGGGTGGGTTTGGGACGCATCGTCTACGTCCACTCCTCGGCGCAGCTGGCCGGCTGGCTGACCGAGTGGGGCGTGCCGTTGCCGCCGGTCAGGACGTTGTCGATCAACGAGGTCGCGCCGGACGTGCCTACCAGTGGACCGGTCGAGGAGTTGGTATCGACGATGCGCGAGCTGCATCGCCGGTGCTTCGCGCCCGGCGAGTAGTGGCTCACATCGCCTGGACCAATGCCCACATGCTTGTACTATCGGGCAAATGAACATGTCTTATAAGACAACACATCCAGTGCTGAGTCCAGCATCCCTCGGTCCGCTGGCGCTGCGCAACCGCGCCGTGGTGGCACCCATGTCCCGGGTGAGCGCCGGCGCCGAGGGAATCCCCACCGAGCAGATGGCCGCGTACTACGCGCGGTTCGCCGAAGGCGGGTTCGCCGCCGTGATCACCGAGGGCGTCTTCACCGACTCCCTGTTCTCCCGCTCCTACCAGCACCAACCCGGCCTCGTGACCGACGAGCAGCAGGCCGGGTGGGCGCTGGCGGCCGACCGGGTGCACGCGGCGGGCAGCGCCTTCATCGCCCAGCTGATGCACGGGGGCGCGCTGTCGCAGTGTCTGACGGAGACCGTGGCGCCGTCCGCGGTGCACCCCAAGGGTGCCAAGATGGCCGACTACGGCGGCAGCGGCCCGTACCCACTGCCCCGGGAGATCACCTCGTCGGACATCGGCGCGGTGATCGACGGTTTCGTCGCGGCCGCCCGCCGGGCCCGGGCCGCGGGTTTCGACGGCATCGAGGTGCACGGAGCGAACGGCTACCTGTTCGACCAGTTCCACACCCCGTACACGAACCTGCGCACCGACCGCTACGGCGGAACCGCGGCGGACCGCGTCCGGCTCACCGCCGAGACCCTCTCCGCGATCCGCGCGGCCGTCCCGTCGGACTTCGTGGTCGGCGTCCGGCTGTCCCAGACGAAGGTCAACGACTTCGAGCACCGCTGGACCGGCCGCGGCGAGGCCGCGGTCTACTTCGCGGCGGTCGCCGAAGCCGGCGCCGACTACCTGCACATCGCCAGCGAGGGCCGCGACTGGCGGCAGACCGCCATGATCGAACCGGACCTGAGCGTCACCGCGCTCGCCCGCGCCGTCACCGGCCTGCCGGTACTGGCGAACGGCGGCATGCACGACCCGGCTCGCGCCGCCGAGATCCTCGGCGACGGACACGCCGATCTCGTCGCGCTGGCCAGCGGCGCACTCGCCAACCCGGACTGGCCCCAGCGCCTGCGCGACGGTCGTCCGATCGAGAAGTTCGACCACCGGATCCTGCATCCCTCGGCGAGCCTGGACAATGCCGAACGGGTGCTCGCGGGCGTGGCGGGCTGACGAGAGACGGTGTGAGTGTGGAGACCCAGGGCTCGGAGGACACCGACCAGGTCGGCGTGCGGTTGCGCGCGTTGCGGCAGGCCAAGGGGCTGTCCGCGCGTGACCTGGCGGACCGGGCCGGGGTCACCCCCGCATATCTGAGCAGGCTGGAGACCGGCAAGGTCTCACCGACCGTGGCGACGTTGAGTCGGGTGGTGCAGGCGCTCGGCGAGTCGGTCGGCGCGCTGTTCGACGACGCCCGCGAGGACGGTGCGCTGGTGCGCGCGGCCGACCGGCAGGTCGTGCGCAACCACGGCGTCGACGACTACCGCGTCACGCCGAGCTGGGCGGACCGGCTGGAGGTGTTGGAGACGGTCGTGCAGCCCGGTCAGGGCAGCGGGACCGCCGCCTACACCCATCCCGGTGACCAGGAGTGTGTCCTGGTCCTGGACGGCAGCCTCACCATGTGGCTCGCCGACGTCGAGTACACCCTGCACCCCGGCGACTCCCTCACCTTCGCCTGCCGAACCCCCCACCGCTGGACCAACCAGACCCCCACCGTGACCCGCGCCCTCTGGATCATCACCCCAGCGACCTACTGACACCCCACCCGCCCCGCGCACCCGCCGCGCCGCGCACCCACCACACCCGTCCGGCCGCACCCCGCACCCGGCCGCACTCGTCACTTAAGCCACTCCCGCCCCACTTCTAGTGGCACGAATGTGGCTTTAGGGACGTTCAACGTCCCTAAAGCCACATTCGTGCCGTCGCGGGGTGTGCGGCCGGGCGGGGTGTGCGGTGCGGCGGAGAGTGTGCGGTGTGGTGGGAGTGCGCGGCGCGGCAGGGGTGCGGGCGCGGGGCGGGCGGCGGGTGTGTGGTCAGGGTCGGGGGCGGATCGTGCGGACGAAGTCGGCCACCGCGCGGCCGATCTCGTCGGGGCTGTCCTCCTGCACGAAGTGGCTGCCGCGGATCGTGACCTCGCGCTGGTTCGGCCACGTCCGGCAGAACTCGCGCGGCCTGCCGGTCAGGATCGAGCCCGGCTCGGCGTTCAGGAACAGCTTCGGGACCGACGAGCCGGCCAGCCATTCGCCGTACTCCTCGACGATCGCGGTGACGTCCGAGGGCTCGCCGTCGATCGGGATCTGCCTGGGCCAGGTCAGCGTCGGTCGTCTGCTCTCACCCGGCTCGGCGAACGGCGCGCGGTACACGGCCATCTCCTCGTCGGTCAGGCCGCGCAGGACCGAGTTGGGCAGCACCGCCTCGACGAACAGGTTCTTCTCCAGCACCATGGTCTCGCCGGCGTCCGAGCGGAACCCCTGGAACACGCCGCGTGCGTTGGCTGGCCAGTCGTCCCAGGTCAGCGGCGCGACGATGGACTCGGTGTAGGCGATTCCGGCGACCCGGTCGGGGTGCTGGTGCGCCCAGTGGAAGCCCAGCGCCGAACCCCAGTCGTGCAGCACGAGCACGACGTCGCGGTCGATGCCCAGCTGGTCCCACAGCTCGAACAGGTGGTCGCGGTGCTCGGCGAACGTGTAGCGGTCCGGCCCGGAGGGGCTGAGCTTGTCCGAGTCACCCATGCCGATCAGGTCGCAAGCGATGAGCCTGCCCAGGCCCTCCAGGTGCGGCATGACGTTGCGCCACAGGTACGACGACGTCGGGTTGCCGTGCTGGAACACGATCGGCGGGCCGTCGCCGCTCTCCACGTACGCCATCCGGCTGCCGCGCACCGTCGCGGTCTTCTTCGTCGGGGAGGTCATCGTCGTCTGCTCCTCTTTCGCGGGACGCCGGGCAGTGCCGAACTGAGGTACAGGACCAGCGCGTACGGGACGAGCGTCGCAAGGCCACAGCCGACCAGCAACGCGAGCTGAATCCCTTCGGAGACGTCGATCGTGTGCAGGAGCCACCAGCCCGCCGCGAGCACCGGCAGCATCGCCACGGTCGCGGTGACGATGATGCGCGCGTCCCGGCGGTCGATCATGGCCTCCGGGCGCATCATCGCGCGCAACCGGCTCAACGCGGTCACGGCCGCGGCGAACTCGCCGGCCAGCAGCGCCACCAGCAGCCCGGTGAGCCGGGTGCCGTCGGCGGGAAGGACCAGCGTGCTCGCGGTGACCGCCGTGCTGGTCCCGAGCGCGATCATGCTGGCCAGCGTCGGCCCCCGGTCGTCCAGCCTGGCGAACAGCGCCTGCCGCGCGAAGTCGTGGATGCCGCTGACCAGCTGGGCGAACGCGGCGATCATGAGGCACGCGGACAGCTCCGCGATCAACGGGCCCTCGCTCAGCTTGCCGACCGCCAGGATGCCCGCCGTCGGATCGGCGAACACCGCGAGCAGCGCACACAGCGGGATGCCGGCGAGCAGCGCGTAGAACACGCCCTGGCGCCACGAGCCGCCGAACCGGCGCGCGTCGTTGACTGCGGCGGCCACCGACAGCCCTGGCAGCGCAGCCATCGACACCGCGCGTGTCCCGACGAACGACAGCGCGGAGAACACCTGGTAGGCGAGGTTCACGATCAACACACCGCCGGGCACGGTGGCGGCCACCACGGTCAGGAAGTAGTCGGTCAGTGCCTGGCCCGCCGCCACCGGGGAGGAGCGCACCATGCGGCGCAGCGTCTCGCGGGCCTCGGTGTCCTCACGCCACCCGCGCCGGGGACGCAGCGAGACCCCGACCCGCTGCGCGCCGTAGACCTGCAGCGCGGCATGCACGAACGCCGATGCCGTCGTTCCGATACCGAGCATCAGGATCATCGACAACGGCACCTGTGACACCTCGAGGCCGGTGCCGTAGATCCACGCGGTCACCACGAGCGTCACGACCGTGCCGACACTCTCCACCGCCGGTGCGCCCGCCGCCAGTGCGAACCGGTGCCGGCCCTGTTGGGCCGCGACCCCCAGCTCGGCCAGCACGTAGAGCAGCACCTGCGGCGCGACGAACAGGATCAGCAGGATGCACAGGAGCCAGGCCCGCTGCCGGTCCGGTTCGGGGACACCGAACACGAGCGTCCAGGCGAGCGCGGGCGACAGCAGCGCCAGTCCGAGGGCGCCGATCGTGGCCAGCGCCATCATCCGTCCGGAGATCCGGCCCATCACCTCGGACGCGTGTCTGACGCCTCCGGCGGTGACCGCCCGCACCACACTCGGCACGACGACCATGCCGACCACCGGGCCCGCCATGACGGTGAACACCTGGTTCGGCAGGACGTAGCTGGCCTGGAAGACGTTGGTGAAGTACGTCGGACCGAGCAGCGCGCCGATCACCAGCACCCGCACCAGGCCCGCCGCGCGGCTGACCAGGGTCCACACCGCCACCGTCACCGAGCTACGCGCGGTGGAAGTGGTCTCGTCGTCCGCCATCGCTCTCAATCATTCCCGGCGGTCCCGGTCGACCGCGCACTACCCACGATCATGCCCAAGACCCCGTGAGTGCCGCGGCCGCCTATGACCGGCCGCGGCACTCACGGAACCCGAACGAGATCGATGGCGCGGTCGATGATCGTTGCGGGGGTGGGCTGGGTGGCCATCTCGGTGGCCACCTCGCGGGCCGCTTCCGTGAACGTCGGCTCGGTCAGCAGACGGGTGATCGCGGCGCGCAGGCCCTCGACGGTGGCGGTGTGCGGTTCCTGGGACAGGCCGACGCCTCGGTCCGCGACCCGCTGCGCGGCCATCGGGTTGTCCGCGAAACTGGGCATGACCAGCTGTGGGACGCCGTAGAACAGCGGCGCCGCCGTCGTGCCGGACCCGCCGTGGTGCACGATCAGCGAACAGGACGGCAGGAACGCCGACAGCGCCAGGAAACCGACGGAGCGGACGTTCGCGGGTAGCTCGCCGAGCGATGCGACGTCCGAGGGCTGCGCCGCGAGCACGACCTCCACGTCCAGCCCGCCCAGTGCGTCGAGCACCACCTCCAGGTGGCCGGTGCCGCTCATGGTCGGTACGACGGTGCCGAGCGTCACGCACACACGTGGCCGGCCCGGCCGGTCCAGTGCCCAGCTCGGCACGGTCGATCCGCCGTTGAACGGCACATAGCGCATCGACCACCAGGGCGCGCCGTCGCGCGGATCCGCCGGTTCGACGTCGGCGGCGAGCCCGCCCATGCTCGGTGCCCTCGGGTCGATCCGGGCGATCGTGCGCGGCCGGCCGTCCGGGATGTCGAACTTCGAGCGCACCAGCGCCGTCACCTCGTCGTCGACGAGTGTGTCGCGGCCTCTGGCGAAGTCGGCGTCGCGCATCGACCAGGTGACCCGGTTGCCGACCTCCAGCAGTGGACGGTCGAGCGCCACGGCGGTCAGCAGGCCCGCCGCGTGGTCCGAGGTCGACATGATCAGGTCGGCGCCGAACCGTCGCGCCGCGTCGATCGTGCCCTCGGTCATGGTCAACGTGAACAGCCCGAATGGACTGCCGCCGCGCGCCGCGAGCCGGAACTCCTCGGAGACCTCCGGAGCGTCGTCGTCGCCGGCCCGGATGGCGCGCATCAGCTCGTCCCACACGTCCCGGTCCGGAGCCACGTCGTACACCGACAGTCCGGCGTCGGCACCCACTTTGATCATCTCGGAGGCGCAGGCCACCAGCACCTCGTGGCCAGCCGCCCTCGCGGCCCACACCAGCGGCACGACCGGCAGCATCAACCCGTAGCCCGGCGCCGCGGCACACACGATCTTCATGCGGGCCACCCTGCCAGCACGCCGTCGAGAACGCGGACGCTTTTCATCCGGCACCCGGCCGGGCTCTCAGGTGCATGCGCTCACCCTGCGGGCCGTAGATGGTCAGTACCTCGACCGGTTCGTCGAACGGATTGCTGAACCAGTGCGGCGTGCGGCAGTCGAACTCGGCGGCCTCGCCCGCCGGGAGGATCAGGTCGTGCTCGCCGAGGACCAGCCGCAGTCGTCCGGACAGTACGTAGAACCAGTCGTAACCCTCGTGCACCCGGGGCTCCGGGTCGGTGCTCGGGAAGCGCGGCGGGATGATCTGCTTGAACGCCTGCAGCCCGCCCGGTCTGCGACTCAGCGGCAGGTAGGTCATGCCGTGCCGGGTGACGGGCTTCGGATGCAGCCGGGGGTCACCGGTCGGCGGCGCGTCCACCAGCTCGTCCAGCTGGACCCGATGCGCCCTGGCCAGCGGCAACAACAGCTCCAGCGTGGGCTTGCGCTGCCCGGACTCCAGCCGCGACAGTGTGCTCACCGAGATGCCGGTCAGCTCGGACAGCTGCCCGAGCGTCGTCCCGCGACGGCGGCGCAGTGCGCGCAGCCGGGGCCCCACCGCGTTGAGGACGTCGTCGAGGGGAAGCCGGTCGTCAGTCACCTCTCCATTTGCTACCTCAGCAACATTACTTGTCAAGTTGGCGTGCTCGGTCGCACTGTCGGAGCATGAACAAGAACAGCTTCGACGTCATCGTGATCGGTGGCGGCGCCGCCGGACTCTCCGGTGCGCTCACCCTCGCCAGGGCCCGCCGCTCGGTTCTGGTGCTCGACTCCGGCGAACCGCGCAACGCCCCCGCCGAGGGTGTACACGGCTACCTCACCCGCGACGGTCTCTCGCCGCGCGATCTCGTCGAGCTGGGCTCCGCCGAGGTCACCCGCTACGGCGGCCAGGTCGTCCTCGCCCGGGTCACCGGCGTGCGCCCCGAGGCACCGGACTTCGGTGACGGGCCGGGCTTCCTGGTCAGCAGCGACGACGGCGTCGTCCGCGCCGCGCGGCGGCTGCTGGTCACCACCGGCATCGTCGACGAGCTGCCGGACATCCCCGGTCTGCGCGAACGCTGGGGTCGAGACGTGCTGCACTGCCCGTACTGCCACGGCTGGGAGGTCCGCGACCAGCCGATCGGGGTGGTGGGGACCGGCCCGTTCGCGGTGCACCAGGCGATGTTGCTGCGGCAGTGGAGCGACGACGTGACGTTGTTCCTGAACACCGCGCCGGACCCCACCTCCGACGAGTGGGAGGAGCTGGCCGCGCGCGACATCGGCGTGGTCGACGGTCAGGTCGTCGGTGTGGAGGTCGACGACGATCGCATCAGTGGCGTGAGACTTGCGTCCGGTCAGCTCGTGCCTCGGCGCGCGGTCGTCGTCATGCCCAGGCTGTCCGCCCGGGCCGAGTTCCTCGCCGACCTCGGGCTGCGCACCGTCGAGCACCCGAGGGGTGTCGGTACGTACCTGGAGACCGACGCGACCGGGCGCACCTCGGTCGACGGCGTGTGGGCGGCGGGGAACGTCGCCGACCCGATGGTCCAGGTGATCAACGCGGCCGCCGCCGGGAACAACGCGGGCGCGCAGATCAACATGGACCTGGTCGTCGATGACACCCGCAAGGCCGTCGCACTGCGGCGCATGCCGTTCTCGGCCGCCGAGGAGTCCCGCAACAGCGAGCGGGTCCTCGCCGGCCGTCAGCACGGTCTCCCGTCGCCAGGCCCCAGCGTGTACGCGCAGTACACGAGCCAGTTCTGGGACGAGCGTTACGGAAGCGCGACCCGTATCTGGAGCGGCAACCCCAACCCGCTGCTCGTCGAAGAGACGAAGGAGCTCGACCCGGGCCACGCGCTCGACGCCGGCTGCGGCGAGGGCGCCGACGCGCACTGGCTGGCGCGCCGGGGCTGGACCGTCACGGCCGTCGACGTCTCCGGCGTGGCACTGGCACGCGGCGCCGAGCACGCCGAGCCGGCCATCGCCGACCGGATCGACTGGCGTGAGGTCGACATGCTGACCTGGGTGCCGGACGGCAGCTACGACCTGGTCGCGGCGCACTTCCTGCACTTCCCGCCGGAGGTCCGTGACCCCGCGTTCACCCGGCTGGCGGCCGCGACCGCGCCCGGCGGGACGCTGCTGATCGTCGGCCACCACCCGTCCGACCTGCTGACCACGGTAGGCAGACCGTCACAGCCGGAGCTGTTCTTCACTGCCGAGCAGATCGTCGACCTGCTGGACCCGGACGACTGGGACATCGAGGTGGCCGACGCTCGACCCCGCCCGGCGACGGACCCGGACGGCAACGAGGTCACCATCCACGACACGGTCCTGCGAGCCCGCAAGCGCCGCTGACCTGGTGAGTGGCCGGCGTTCGTCCCGGCGAACGCTAGCCACTCACCGGCTGCGGGACCCGCCATTCGAGTGCGGCGAAGACGACGCAGCCGAATGCGGCGACGAGCAGGCCGACCGTGAGGGCGAGTGGCGGCTCGGCGAGGAGGACCACGGCCAAGGCGATCACCGCGCCGACGGCGTTGACCGCGGCGGTGAACCGGGAGAAGGCGGCGATGTCGCCGATGCCGGTCGAGGCGCGGGCCAGGAGTATCGCGTAACCGAAACAGCCGACGGCCAGTACGACGAACAGCAGCCACGGCACCAGCGCGGTGAAACCCAGCCGGTCCGCCACCATCTCGCACGGCACGAGGATGAACCCGATGCCGAGCAGCACGTCCCACACCGCATCGGCCGCGAGCACGGCACGAGATCGGGTCATGTTGTCTGCCTTTCTCGCCTGTTTCGCGCGCCAAAGTTCTCGGCGGACCCTTCGGGCCACACCGAGAACTTTCCCACGCGGCGGCCCCTGGCGGGGCCGCTGCATGGAGGTTTTTCCTCGCGGACCCCCTCCGGGGGCCCACTCGGAAAAATGTCGCCTTCGGCGACGCGCGCGCTTGGTGCCCCGGCTTGGGAGCCGCCACTCATGCACTACCCGCCTTCGGCGGAACCGCCTGTGCGGGGCCACCCGTGAACGCGCGCTCACCACATTCCCGGTGCAAGCTGAGGGGGCCCAGAGGCCATGCGCAACCCACGACGCACACCAGCACGGGCAAGCAAGGACCCGTGAGTGTTTTGGGTTGCCCTGGCAACCCAAAACACTCACGGGTCCTGCGGGTGCTCATGTGTCTTGAAAGCCGGCTCCGCGAGTCTCCGAAGGAGTTCCGGCGAAGGCCGGGCAGTGAATGTCAGCGACCACATCGCCCAGCTGCCAGGGCGGCTCCCAGGGTGGCCCCAAGCGCGCGCCCGGGCGAGTCCTCGAGCCTTTTTTTCTGGGAGTACCCCAGCGAGCGTTTACGCGAGCCGGGGTGGTCACAGAAAAATATCGCGCGCGGAGAAGGCCTAAAAGGCAGGCCAGGTCTTGCGGAGGGTGAGTTTGTCGGTCTTGCCCGAGTCGTGCATGGGGAGCTCCTCGGTGCGCAGCCACCACTGGGCGGGGCGCTCGTAGCTGGCCAGCTCGGCCGCGACGAACTCGGCCAGGTCGGACTGCGAGACCTCGGAGCCGGGCAGCACCTGCACCGCCGCCGCGACCCGCTCACCCAGGTCCTCGTCGGGCAGGCCGAGCACCGCGACGTTGCGGACCGCCGGGTGCTTCAGCAGCACCGCCTCGACGTGCGCGGGCGCGATGTTCTCCCCGCCCCGGATGATCAGATCCTTGATGCGCCCGGTGATGTACAGCAACCCGTCCACCAGACGGCCCTGGTCGCCGGTGTGCACCCAGCCCTCGTCGTCGACCAGATCGGCCTGCGCGCCACCCCAGTAGCCGACCATCTGACCGGGCGTGCGCACCACGATCTCGCCGTCGCCCTCGGCATTGGGCGAGTCGATCCGCAGTTCGACCACCGGCAGGGGCGCGCCGGCGGTTCGCGGGTTGTCGGCCATCGTCGCACCGGACGCCGCCGCGACCGTGCCGCCGGTCTCGGTCATGCCGTAGATCGTCGACATGCCCTTGCCCGCGTTGGGGAACGCCTCGCGCAGCCGGGCCATCAGCGCGGGCTGCACCGGTGCGCCGCCCATCGAGACCGAACGCACCGAGGTCAGGTCCCGGCCGGTGATCGACGGATGCTCCAGCACCCGCGACGCCATCGTCGGCACGGCGCCCCACCAGGTGATCCGCTCACGTTCCACCAGGTCGAGCACCTGCTCCGGGTCGAACCGGCCCTCCAGGAAGACGAGTGTGTTGCCGCCGAGCAGTGCCAGCAGCAGCGACTGCAGACCGCCGATGTGAAACAGCGGACCGCTCTGCAGACTGACCGCGGGCGGACGCGACCCGTCGACCTGCTGGGGCAGCCGCCGCGACATGACCAGCAGGTTGTGCAGGTTCGCGATGACCGAACGGTGCGCGAGCACCACCGGCTTCGGTGCGCCCGTGGTTCCCGCGGTGAAGATGATGACCGCCGGGTCGTCCTCCCTGGTCCCGTCCGGGGCAGCGGGATGTACCGAGTCGGCGGAGGTGTCGTTCACCGTGTCACGCACCTCGTCGAGGCCGATCACGGTGCAGTCGTCGGAGGTGGGCACCAGCGCCGCGCGCTTCTCGTCGGCCAGCACCAGCCGAGGTGCGATGAGCCCGACGGCGTGTTCGACCAGCGGCCCGCTCCACCAGCCGTTGCCCAGCGCCACGACCGCGCCGAGCTTCAGCCCGGCCCACAGGCTGATGACCCATTCCGGGGAGTTCGGCGCGAGCAGCAGCAGCCGGTCGCCGGGACGCAGCCCGGCCTGGTGGAACCGTGCGGCGACCCGGTCGGCTGCGCTGAACACGTCGGCGAAGCTCAGGCGCCGGTCACCCTGGATCAGGTGCGTGCGGCTCGACCAGCGCGCCGCGTCGTCGAGCAGCTCGACGACATGGTGGCGGCGCGGCGAGTAGGAGAGGAACGGCACCGGCCCGGTCCGTCGCTCGACGGCCGTGCCCCACTCGAACTGCTCAGCTGTGTCAGACACGTCTCAAGTTTAGTCTAGAGCCCAATACTCGACAACTCGACTATTTCTGCCTACCATCAGCGTCATGTCGGTGGACGAAAAGCAAGCGGTGATGCCGCAAGCGGTGATCGACGACTCGATGATCGAGTCGATGCAGGCGAAGGCCGGTGCGCAGCTGCGCATCGATCATTCGGTGAACAACGAGGTGGCGTCGCGGATCGCGGTCACCAAGTTCGTCGGCGGGATCGGCGACATCAACCCGCTGTGGACCGATGCCGAGTACGCCGCGAGCTCACCGTACGGGGGCCCGGTTGCGCCACCGTCGTTCATCATCGGCTGCTTCTCCGGTATCCAGTTCGGCTGGCCGGGGCTCGGGTCGTTCCACTCGATGTCGCACATCACCTTCGACCGCCCGGTCTACCGCGACGACGTCGTCACCTCGTCGTGCCTGTACGACGGGTTCGACGGGCCCTCGCCGAGCAAGTTCGCCGGTCGGTCGGTGACCGACAAGTTCATCAACTCCTACCACAACCAGCTCGGTGAGCAGATCGCCACGATCCGCTGGAACGTCATCAACTACGAGCGCGGCCAGCGGCTGGCCCGCGCCAAGCAGGAGACGTCGGGTGAGGCGGAGAAGGGCGAGGCCGGGAAGAAGACGGCCGCTCCGCAGCTGCCGCACCAGTGGGATCTCGACGAGGTGGCCGAGATCGAGAAGCGGATCCTGGCCGAGCGTCCGCGCGGTGCGGAACCCCGGTACTGGGAGGACGTGAACGTCGGTGACGTCCTCGACGTCGTCACCAAGGGCCCGATCGGGCTCACCGACGAGATCGCGTTCGTGGCCGGCGGCGGCACCCCGATCCCGAGGCTCAAGGCGCACGCCGCGTCGCTGCACGACTACCAGGCTCATCCGGCGTGGGCGTTCCGCGACCCGATCACCAGCGCGAACGAGCCGATCTACTCGGTGCACTACAACTTCCAGGCCGCGCAGGCGATGGGCGTCGCCTTCCAGTACGACGTCGGTTTCCAGCGCCAGTGCTGGCAGATCCACCACCTGACGCACTGGTCCGGCGACCACGCGTGGCTCAAGGAGTGCCAGGCCGAGTACCGCAAGTTCGTGTACCTGTCCGATGTCATCGAGCTGCGCGGTGAGGTCACCGGCAAGCGTGTCGACGACGACGGCGACCACGTCGTGGACGTCACGACGAAGGCCGTCAACCAGCGCGGCGAGACCGTCATGCCGGGCAGCGCGGTCATCGCGCTGCCCAGCCACGGCGAGACCACGACGCCCTCGGCGAGGCGGGCACGGACATGATCTCGCTCGAGGACTTCGCCGCCGAGGTCGAGGAGTACCTGTCCGCGCACTACTCGAAGGCGCGACGGACCCAGAGCAAGAAGTTCGTCTGGGGCGAGGGCAGCGACGAGGTCCGGGTGTTCCAGGAGCCGGATCCCGAGAAGGAGGCCGACGCGCTGCCGGCGATCCGGGACTGGCGCGCCGGGCTGTGGGAAGCGGGCCTGGCCTGGATCACCGGCCCGACCGAGTACGGCGGCCGCGGCCTGTCCGGCGCCCACCAGCGGGTGTTCGAGAAGATCGTCCGCGGCTACGACGTGCCCGGCGACGGCGCGCTGACGATCAGCCTCGGCATGATCGCGCCGACCATCGCGAAGCACGGCAGCGAGGAACAGAAGAAGGACTACCTGCCGAAGATGTACTCCGGCGAGCTGATCTGCTGTCAGCTGTTCTCCGAGCCCGGAGCCGGTTCCGACCTGGCGTCGCTGAGCACGAAGGCCGTCCGTGACGACGAAGGCAACTGGCGCATCACCGGCCAGAAGGTGTGGACCTCCGGCGCGCACCTCGCCGACATCGGTGAGGTCATCTGCCGCACCGCCGACGAGCCGAGGCACCGCAACCTGACCGCCTTCCTGGTGGACATGAAGGCCCCCGGCGTCGAGGTGCGGCCGTTGCGTCAGATGACCGGCGGGTCGGCGTTCAACGAGGTGTTCCTCGACGACGTCGTGGTGCCGGACAGCGCCCGGATCGACGACGAGGGCAACGGCTGGAAGGTCGCGCTGACCACGCTGGCGAACGAGCGCAACGCGATGGGCCACAGCGCGTTCGGCGGCGCCGGCATCCTGTCCACCGAACGGCTGTCCGAGCTGATCCGGCACGCCGGTTCGGCCGACGACGCCGTGGTGCGCAGGGCGTTCGGCGAGCTGCTGGTGCAGCTGCGCGCCGCCCGCTACACCCAGGCGGTGATGGGCGCCCGCGCGAAGGCCGGCGACTCGCCCGGCCCGGAGGTGGCCCTGAACAAGATCGCCCTGTCGGCCAACATGGGTCGGCTCGGTGCGTTCGTCGCCGAAGTGCTCGGCCCGAAGGCGGTCGCCGACTCCGGCGAGTGGGGCACGTACGCGTGGACGTCGGTCATGCTCGGCGCCCCCGGCTATCGCCTGGGCGGCGGCACCGACGAGGTCCTCAAGAACATGATCGCGCAGCGGGTCCTCGGCCTGCCGCGGCCGCGATAGGAGTCGTTCACATGGTGTCCCAGGGTGCGCTCGCGGACAGCGAGGAACAGACCGAGCTGCGTGACTCCGTCCGCAGACTGCTGAAGGACAAAGCGCCGCTGTCGGCGGTCCGCGACGGTGCCGACACCGGCGCCGGTTTCGACCGCGACGTGTGGGCCAAGCTGGTGGAGCTCGGCGTGACAGCGCTGCCGGTGCCGGAACGCTACGAGGGGTTCGGGCAGACCGCGCTGGAGACCCACGTCGTGCTGGAGGAGATGGGGCGCGCCCTGTACTTCGGTCCGTACCTGGCCACGGTCGGGCTGGCGATCCCGGCGCTGCTGCTGTCCGGTGACGAGTCCGCGTGCGCGGACCTGCTGCCGGCCATCGCGTCCGGCGAGAAGATCGCCACGGTCGCGGTCAGCGAGTCCGACGGTCGTTGGGACGGCCCGGTGACCACCGAGGCGGCTCAGGACGGCTCCGAATGGCGGCTCACCGGCACCAAGGAGTTCGTGCTGGACGGGGCGGACGCAGACCTGCTGCTGGTCACCGCGCGCCACGACGACGAGGTCAGCCTGTTCGCCGTCGACGCGGCCGCGGACGGCGTCACCCGCACCCGGCTGGAGTCCCTCGACCTCGCCCGAGCGGTCGCTCGGGTCGAGCTGGACTCCGCTCCGGCCCGTCTGGTCGGCACGGCTGGCGCCGCACCGGAGCTGGTGTCGGACCTGCTCGACCGCGCGTTGGTGGCGCTGGCCGCCGAGCAGGCGGGCGGCGCATGGGCATGCCTTGACCTGTGCGTCGAGTACGCGAAGGACCGCAAGCAGTTCGGCCAGCCGATCGGTTCGTTCCAGGCGGTCGCGCACAAGTGCGTCGACATGCTGCACAGCGTCGAGTTCTCCCGCGCCTCGGCTCGTTACGCGGCCGCGGCACTGGCCGAGGACGACGCGGAGTTCCCGGTGGCCGCGCGGGTGGCGGCGGCCTACTGCGGCGAGTCGTTCCGCACCGTGACGGTGGAGACGGTGCAGGTGCACGGCGGCACCGGCTTCACCTGGGAACACGACACCCATCTGTACTACCGCCGCGCCTGGTCCGCCCAGCACCTCTTCACCGGCCTGGACTCCCACTACCTGGCGATAGCCGACCGCGTGGGCCTGTAGCCCTTCTCTTCCCTTCGTGAGTGGTGAGGGCGTCTACCCCGCTGCGGTGTTAGGCGAAGGGTGGGCCGGAGGCGGTGATCTGGTGTTTGAGGACGTTCTCGTTCGTCAGGGCGATCGAGACCGTCGGCGTCGGGGCGCTGGCGCGGAATGCTTCGAGCGCCTCGGCCGACTCCCAGTACTCGAAGATGTTCACCCGGCCCGGGTCGACGGAATCGGCGGAGATCGACACGTCGAGGCAGCCCGAGTTCGGGCGGGTGCGGCCCGCCTCGACGATGTTTCGGTGGCCCTCGATGAAACGGTCCCGGTCGGCGGGGTCGACGTGTACGTAGCCGGCGACGATCACGGTGCTCATGTCGGGTAGACCTGGGTCGGGGGCGGAACTCATCGGGTTGGGCTGTGGCCGGGTCCAAGGCATCTCGGCTTCGCCGTCGACTCGTGAGTGGCAAGGGCGCCTATAGGCGCCCGGATCACTCACGACGGAAAAGCTGTCGTGAGTGCTCCGAGCGCCTACGCCTGCGGCGCCCCTTCGGGGTAGACGCTCTTGCCACTCACGTGGGGGTGGGGGTGTCTTGGATGTCTTGGCCGTTCCAGGTGAAGCGGGTTGTGGTGACCGCGTCGCCGCCGGCGCCGCCGGTGGTCAGGCGGTGGATCGCGATGCCGGACAGCTCGCGGTAGGTGCACCACTCGTGGTCCGAGGTGAGCATGAGGTCCAGGTCGAGCGCGGACAGCAGCGCGAACACCTGACCCCGGTTGGTCGTGTCGACGCCGACGAACACCTCGTCGAGCAGGATCAGCCGAGGGGCGGCGGGCACGGCCTGATAGTGCGCGGCGACGGCGGCGAACAGCGGCAGGTGCAGCGCGATCGCCTTCTCCCCGCCGGACAGGGCGCCGTGCAGCTTCTTCGTCAACGGCTGCAGCCCGGCGCCGTCGTCCCGGTCGATCTTGACGACGAACTGGTGCCAGCTGGTGTAGTCGAACACCTCGGCGAGCTGCTGCTCCCAGCTGGTCGCGCTGTCGTTGGCCTTCGCGGCCTCGATGCGGTCGCGGAAGAATCGGTGCAGTGACTCGGTGTCGGCGTCGGTGAGCCGCAACGGGTCCTTCAACAGCAGGTCCCGCGCGGCCTTCGTACCGGGCGGCAGGTCGGCGCCGATCTGCCAGACCAGCCGCACCGCCACCTTCGACGCGGTGCGGACCTGGGTCAGGCGGGCGTTCATGTCGTCGACCAGCTCACCGGCCTGGCGAATACGCGCGGCGAGATGGCGGCGGGTGTCGCCGGTGAGGGTCTGGTCGAACAGCTCGCGCTCGCGTTCGGTGATGTCGCGACGGCTCTGCTCGGCGTCGTCGGACAGGACCCGCAGCAGCTCGGTCGCGCCCACCCGGATGCCGTCCACCATCGCGGTGAACAGCTGGACATCCTCGTCGGTCTCCAGATCGAGGTCGGCGCGTGCGCTGAGCGCGGTGCGGCAGACGTGCACCGACTCGGACAACGAGTGCAGCGCATCGCCCAGGTTCTTCGGAGCGTGCGCCACGTTCGGCCAGGCGGCGGCCACCGACCGGGCGGCCTCCAGCGCGGCGCGTACCCCGTCGGAGGCGGCCAGCACGGTGTGGAACGAAGTATCGATGTCCGCGTCGGCGGCGAAGCCGATCGTGGCCAGGTGCCGGAACCGGCGGGCCGCCGCGTCCCGGCGAGCAGCCGCGGTGTCGCGCGCCGAGGCGTCGGCGCTGCGCCGGGCGCTCAGCACACCGAGGCGCTCCGCGTAGGCGGTCAACGCCCGGCCGGTCTCCCGGCGCCGGTCGCGCAGCCCGGTGAGCCGCACGCGAAGATCGTCCAGCTCCGTCTGCACCTGCTGATAGTCCTTGCCGACGGTGTCCTCGACACCGGCCAGCTCACCCGCCAGCCGCCGGTGCGCGGCCTCGGCCATGGTGGCTTCCTCGACCCGGCCTCTGGCGATCGCGGCCGACCGGTCGGCGGCCTCGGCGCGGGCAGCCATCGCACGCTGTGCCGCGACCAGGGAGCTGTGCTCGTCCAGCCAGCTGTTCGCCTGGTCGGCGAAGCTGTCGACGGCCCGGGCCAGCGTGCCCAATGCGGCGCGGTCGGTCGGCACCCCGTGCTCGGCGGCGCGGCCGCTCAGCGCATGCAACGCCATCGCCACCGCGCGTTCCCGCTCACCGAGTGTGTCGATGCGGTCCCTGACCACCGTGTTGGCCGCTGCCGCATCGGACTCTGCCCTGGTCAGCGCGCGCACAGCGGCGTCGAGCGCACTGTGCGGTGGCCGAGCGGCCCGCTCGCTCGCCACGGCGGCCCTGCGGCCGGCGAGTGCCGCGCGCCGCTGGTCCAGCTCGGTGAGGGTCAGCTCGATGCCGCGCAGCTCGGCGCGCAGGTCGTGCAGCAGCTGTTCCCTGGCGCGGCGGCGGGCCGGCGCCCCGATGTGCGCCGGTTCGGGCTTGCTCCAGCTTCCGGTGAGGTTGCCCAACCGCCAGCCACCGTCGGCGCCGATCGCCGCGGCGTGCCCTGACGGGGCTCGCTCTCCGTAGGCGATACCGCCGAGCAGGCGTAGCACCGCGTCGACGGACACCGCGAGGTCCGGCTCCGGGGCGAGGATCTCGGCGAGTGACCGGCCGGGCGCGCCGGCCAGCGCATCCGGGTCGGCGAAGACGTCGTGACCGTCGATCGTGCCGGCCGGGGTCACCCAGGCGTCCAACATGCCCGAGGCCTGCAACGCGGCTTCGACGGCGGCCTGCTCACCGGGGGACACCCCGTCGACGAAGCGCACCAACCGCCACAGCGGGGCCCCGGGCATGGTGGTGCGGTCGGTGCCTCGCGTCGCGGGCGCGGGCGGCGGTAGCTCGTGGCTGTTCTCCAGCCGTTCGATGTCGGCGAGCAGGTCGTCGCGGTCCGCGAGCGCGGCGGCCCTGGTCGCTTCGACGGTGGTCTCGGCCCTGGTCAGCTCGTGCAGCACGGTCTCGGCGGCGGTGTCGACCAGCGCCAGCAACGACGGTTCGGACCCGACCGAGGCGAGCAGCGTGTCCGTCGCGGGGAACCGCAGCTCACGGCAGCTGCCGGCCCACGCCTGGACGGCCGAGGTCAGCCGGTCCAGCTCCTGCTCACGCTGCCGGGCCGCCTCGACCTGGTGCTCGGTCGTGTCGGTGAGGACGGTTCTGGCGGCATCGAGGTCGCTCTCCGCGTGCTGGCGCCGCGCCACCGCGCCCGCGTGCTCGTCGAGGGCCTCCCGCACGTCGGCGATCTGGTCGTGCCGCCCCTGGACCGCCGCGCGCAGCAAGTGCCGGGGACGGTCGTCCAGACCGGCCTCGATGTCGGCATGGACGCCGGCCAGCCCCGCTCTGCCCGCGGCGTGCAGCGCGTCGTCGGCGAGGGTGTGCACCGTCTCGGCCTTCACGCTCGCGATACCGCGCGCCTCGTCGAGGCGGGTCGAGTCCTGTGCGGCGTCGTGGCGGAGCCGGCTCGCATCCGCCCGCAGCCCTTCGGCGCGCCGGACCGCGTCGGCGGTGTCCTGGCGCAGCCGGTCGAGGGCCTTGCCCTGTTCGTACAGCTCACTGCCGGTGATCCCGCTGATCCGCGCCTCGGTGCTCTCCTCGTCGTGTGCCAGCGACTCCACCACGGCTTCGGCGCTTGCGCGCTGCTCGGCCACCGTGTCGTGTTCTTCGGCGGACCGGCGCGCGGCCTTGGTCAGGCTGTCCATCTCGGTGGTCGCGGAGATGAGCTCCTGCGCGCCGGCGCGCAGCACTCGCTGGGCGTAGGTGCGCTGCCGGTTGGCGAGCGTGCGCGCGGCCTGCACCTCCTCCTCCAGGGTCCTGAGCCGCTCCCGCTGCCGGTCCAGGCGTTCGAAACCTTCCGCGAGGTCGGTGACTTCCTGCTGCCCGAGTGGTGGAAGCGCCTTGGACAGCAGGGTGGACAGCAGCGAAGGGTCGAGCCGCTGGGACAGTTTCGGGGTGCGCAGCTGCAGCAGCGCGGTGATCAGCGCGTCGTAGCGCTGCTCGGACATGTCGGGGAACAGCGTGGTGCGCACCGCGCTCCGGTAGTCCGTCGCGTTGGCGTGCAGGGCGCCGCCGGAGTCGAGCCGCTGCTCCAGCGCGCTCCTGGTCAGGGGCTGACCGGAGTCGGTGACCAGCGACAGGCCGCCGGGGACGCCGACCCGCAGGCCGGTGGTGAAGTAGTCGGCGTGCACGGTGCTGGTGTGGCTGCTGGCCTGCAGCCGCGCGCCGCAGGTGAACCACCGCTCGGGTTCGCCGGGAAACCGGAACTCCAGCCACACGTATCCGACCCGGGTGGTGCCCGATGCGCCCTCGCCCATCAGGTTCCAGTGCATGGTGCGTTCGCCGGTGCCGAACGTGGACAGCCGGTTGGCGCGCAGGTTCGCGTCGAACAGGAACGGCAGCAGCAGCTCCAGCGCCTTCGACTTCCCGCTGCCGTTCTCGCCGAGCAGGATCAGCCGACCGTCGAGGAACTCGAACACCTCGTCGTAGTAGCGCCAGACGTTGAGGATCCCGGCCCTCGTCGGTGACCACCTGGTGGTGCGCTCGGCCGGCTCGGGGAGGTGTCGGTGCAGCTCGGTGACCGTCACGCCGAGTCCTCCTCGGGATCGTTCGTCCTGGTCGAACCGACCGCGTACCGGGCGGCGGCCGGCAGCGGGTACACGAGCCCGTCGGTGACCCTGACCAGACCGAACCCGGTGAGCACGCCCAGCGCGTCGGAGACCAGCTGAGCTGTCCCGTCGTCGCCCCGGTATCCCTTCGCCCAGCGTGGGAAACGTTCCAGCAACCCTGCGGCGGCCACCCGCAGCTGTTCGACGCTGACCGCGCCGTCCATGCCGTCCAGCAGCAGCAGCGCCGCGACCTTCGTGTTGCTCGCATCGTCCGGGAACCGGCTGTCGGTAGCGAGACCGTCCGGGTCGACGAGCAGGACACCCTCCGCGCGTTCTTCCAGCAGGAAACCGCCGAGCTCGGCGGCCTGGCGCAGCAGCTGCCGTCCGGTGGGCGACGCCAGGTAGCCGCGCTGCTCGTGGGTCAGCTCGTCCAGGTACAGCACCGGGTCGTCGACGAGCCTGCGGAAGATCGAGTGCCGCAGCCACAGGTTGCGCTGGGTGGGGGAGATCGGCACGGCGCTGTGCTCGTCCCGATCGGCGGCCGAGCCGTAACGCCGTTCGCGGGCCAGCGCGTCGAGCAGCTCGTCGAACCGTGTGGGTACCTCGTCGAGGGGTACCGACAGCTGGGACAGCCCGATCGGCGCCACCAGCAAGCGCATGATCAGCGTGGCGTCGACCCGGTACAGCACCTTCGCCTCGGCCGAGTCGACGAACGCCTCGGTCGCGCCGTCCACCACCTCGAGCGCGCCGAACGACTCCAACAGCCGCAGCACGTCGACGAACGCCATCCGCTCGCCACGCTGGGTGGTGTCGAAACCGGCGAGTGCCTCGTCGGTGGCGCAGGCTCTGCTGACCCGGTCGGCGAGCAGCCCGATCGTGGTGACCGCCGCGGTGAGCAGCTCGGCGCAGGTCACACAGAGCAGTACGTAGCGGCGCCGGTCGAACGGGGCACGCCCGGACCGGGACCGCCTGGCCGGCCGGCTGGCGTCGGCGGCGGCCCTGACCTTCGCCAGCCGCGCGTAGCCCAGCCGGGGCTCCACGACGAAGGACCAGCCGCAGTAGTACTCGAACCAGCGCTTGATCGGCTCCCGCCGCCGCCGCACGAGGTCGAACGACTCCGGCGCTGCCCGCTCGCTGACCAGCGGGTTGCCCAGCATCAGCCGGATGCCCCTGGACACCTCGTCGCGCTCGTCGATGGCGAGCTGGTTGCTGAGATTGCTCATCCGAGGACCCGCACAGCTCGCCGGTCGCTTCGCGCGGCCCGGATCTCCAGCTGGTAGTCCGGCCCGTGGAACACCCCACGAGGTGTCATCAGCCGAGCTCGCGCCGCATCACGGGGTGGCCGCAGCGCGATCTCGATCTTCCCGTCGGACGTGCTCGCCCGTCGCGTCCCGTCGGTGGCCGGCGACGCGGACAACGCCCTGCCCAGCAGCTGCAACAACCGCTCGAACACGGTGTGATCGAGCTGCCCGAAGTCGGAGAGCCGCACGGCGCCGCCGGTGTCCAACAGCTGCCACGCGGCCTCCAGCTCTGCGCGCTCGGCGTGTGCCTCCTCGGCACGCGCGGCCCGGATCGCCGACACGTCCCGCACCCGGCCGGTACGGCTGAACCGCTCGGTCCGCCCGGCGGACCGCAGCAGCGGCGACACCTCGACCGGCGGCGCGGCGTGCCAGGTCGACGACGAGCTGACCAGCTCGGGATCGGGGTGGCCGAGGTGGGCGTGCCTGGCCGGGCTCAACCCGAACATGGTGGACCACAGCCGGTGCTGCTCGTCCTGCCCCGGTGCCACGCTGAACCAGCGCGCCAGCTCGCGGAAGTCGTTGACCGCGCTGCTGGTGCGCCGCCGCGACTCGGCGATCCGGTCCAACACCTGCAGCAACGTGATGATCGCCCGGCGCGCCACCAGATGCAGCTGCTCGACCCGGGGCGCGCTGCCGTCGGTCGGGCGGAACCAGGCGCACAACCCCTCCCACCTGGCCCCGCGGTGCGCCACCCAGGCCGGGCCCGGGTCCTCGGAGCCGAGCTGGGGCAGGTCGGCGCCGAGCAGCGCACGCTGGTGCAGCACACCGACGCCGCGCCGCCCGACCTCGTCGATCCGGCCTGCGATGGTGTGGCTGCGCTGATCGAGATTGGTCAGGAACTCGCGCAGGTAGGCGACGGTCGCCGCCTTGACCTCGTGGAAGGTGGCCTGCTCGGCGCCGTCCGCGCGCAGCAGCCGCTGCAGCTCACCGTTGAACTGCTTGGTGTTGGCCCGCAGGGCGTCCAGATGGTTCTCCAGCTCGGTGAGCGTGGCGAACAGCCTGCGGTCCGAACCCGGCCGCTCGTCCAGCTCGTCGACGAGATCACCCAGCCGGTCGCGGATCGCGTCGAGCACCGCGGTCTGCAGCGCACCGGTCGAGGCCAGCACACCCACCGCGTGCAGCACCCCGGCGAACGCCGCCTCACCCTGCCTGGTCAGCGAGTACTGCAGGTTGCGCCGCTCGTAGTCGCTCGCGCTGCGGTAGTGCCCGGCGTGGTTCTGGATGACGTCGACGAGGTTCCAACCGCGCAGCTGGTCCAGCGCGCGCACCAGATCGTCGTCGTCGAGCGCATCGACCCAGCCGACCGACCGCAGCCGGGCCCGCACCTCGTCGATACCCAGCGCCGTCTCCAGGCGCTCGTTGGCCTCCCCGAAGGCCTGCAGCACGGCGATGTAGAGCTCGGCCCGGTCGCCGTGGGTGAACCGGAACATCTCTGCTGGTACGCGAATCGGTTCCACCGAACCCCCTCCCGACTGGCTGACACGGTAAGCCACCGCACCGACGGCGCTCGTCGGGCCCGCGCTTCACCACGAGTCGAGTAATCCCGAGGCCACACGCTCCTCGGTCACCGCCACGCCGGACTCACGCAGGGCGGCGGCGAGGTCGGGATCCCAGGGTGCCTCGGTCACACGGCCGACCGGTGGGCCCTCGCCGAGACCGGCCAGATAGTCCGAGGTGGTCATCCGCCACGGCGCCGCACCGGTCCTGGCCAGCACGGTCGCGGCGATGCGCAGACCTTCACCGTCGAAGTCCCCGTGGTAGTACAGCCGGCAGGTCGGGGACAGCAGCCGCAACAGCACCATCCCGGCGCTGCTCGGCCACCCGGAGGTGCAGACCATCGGCGGACAGCCACGGCCGAACCGTCCGAGCGCGAGCGCCAGCACACTCGGGTTCTCGAACACCCAGACCTCGGCGGGCAGGTTCGTCCACCGCGCCGAGCGCAGCTGCCCCAGGGTGAGCGCCGCGGCCTGCCCGGCGTCCGCGCACACCCGCAGGATCCGCGCGGCCGGGTCGTCCCCGGCAGGGCGCAACCCGGCCGCGAGCACCGTCGAGGACAACTCGTCGTCGGCGACCCCGGCCCGCTCCCACACCGCCCGCCGCCGCGCCGCGTCGGTCGGCGGCTCGACCTCGTACAGGAACGACAGCGCCCGCAGCACCAGCCCCGCGCACCGGGTCCCCTCGTCGAGGCCGTGCGGATCGTGCAGCACGTCGTCGGCGAGCATCGGCAGCGAGACCCCCGACGCCGGAAGCCGGGCCAGAACCGCCAACGCCTGCGTCAGCACATCCCGTGTGGTGCTGACCGAGTTCGCGACCAGCCCGTTCCTGCGCACCGCCGCGACCCAGTCGCGCAGCGCCGGCTGGCCGACCACCACCGGATGCTCCTCGAACCAGCTCCACAGCTCACCGCGCCGCACCTCGGCGAGCCGCCGGTCCCGGGCCCGGTCGCCGAGCGGACCGACCAGCTCACCGACGACCTCGCGGACGTCCGCCCCGACCGCACTGCGCAGCACGTCGTCCAGCTGCGGCATCGACACGATGGCGTACTCGTCGGGCAGCCGGGTCAGGCCGAGGAGATCGGCAACGGCGGTGCGCTGCTCCTCGGTCAGCGGCCCCACCCGCACCCGGCTGACCGGCCGGCCCGAGGACAGCCGCTCGTGCGCGGCAGCCCACAGCGGACCCAGGGCGGGCGACAGCTGAGCGATCCTGCGCACAACCGCCGAATCCTACGGGGTGGGCGGTGGCAGCGCCGCAAGGTCGTTGAGTGCCGCGACCACCACGTTCCATGCGATGCGTGCGATGTCGGCGTCCGGTGCGTAGGAGTCGACCAACTGCCGCCGGGGATGCACCAGGTTCCGATGCCCCCGGAGGACCTCCGAGTACTCGAAGACTTCCCTGGCGATCCAGCCTTGAGCGTGAGCCAGCTTCAGCAATGGCGCCAAGAAGTCCGCCGGCTCCTTGCCGTCTCGCCGCTGACTTGATGCGACGTCATAGAGGACACCCTCGAGCAGGCTGCCGAGCATGATGATCGCGGCTGTCGGGGCTCCGGCGTGCCAGCACACGTATGCCTCATCCAACCGGCCCTGGAGCTGATCGCCGAACCGGGCGTCGTTGACTATCTCCGCCAGGCTCGCCTTCAGCTCGGCGGGTTGCTCCATGGTGATCCGGTTGGCGGCCGTGACCTCCTGGCTCAGAACCGGGCGGCCCCGCTCGTAGAACACGTGGAGGCCCTCGAACGCGAGTAACCGGTTCAATTCGATGATCACCTCGGCCCGGGACCGCTCGTCGTCCAGATACTCCCGAGGGTCGGCCAGTCGTAGCAGCACACCGCGCAGCGCGTCGGAATCGTCACGACGCTGCTCCAACTGCTCCCGGGCCCAGGTGCGCCGGTAGCCTTCGCATTCATCGACGTCGCGCCAGCCGGCCGCGCGGAAGAACTTGGCGATCTGATAGCCGGCGCGGTAGTAGTCGGTGTCGTCGCCGCAGATCAGCGTCGCGATTCCGTCCAGCACGTTGCCGTCGAGCCGTACCTCGACATCACTCACCGCTGTCTCCCTGCTCGTTGTCGTCGTCAATCAGCTCGACCGGACTCCATCCGCTCCGACCGGGATCCGCAGCGCCACCCGGCTGGATTCCCTTGTCCTCGAGCGCCCGCCACACCGCACCGAGCTCACGATCGGGGTCGAAGGCGAACTCGCTCTCCCGGATCCGCAGGGTCTGCCAGCCCATGCGGGCCAGCTCGCGGTCCCGACGCGCGTCGTTCTCCTGCTCGGAGACCCCGGAATGCCAGTAGTGGCCGTCGCACTCGACCGCGATCCGCCCCGCCTCACCCACCACGACGAGGTCAAGTGTCTTGCGTCCGACCGGGTACTGCGGAACGACGTGGTAGCCCCGCCGCCGGACCTCCAGGAACACCCGTTGCTCGAACAGCGAACCGAACGGCTCGACGAGCCTGTGCTCACCGACCTGCTCCAGTGTGGGCGAGTCGCCGAACACCGAAGGCGGGTCGAGCATGTAACCCAGCAGCGACGTACGCAGATCGCCGCTCTTCAGCTGATCCAATCCGACCGAGGTGAACAGCCACAGCTGGTCCTTCGCACGGCTGACCGCCACGTTGTACGCCTGCCGGAACGATGTCGAGGTCGTCCTGCTCGGGGGGTCCGCGACGACCATGGACAGGAACACCACGTCCCGCTCGTCGCCCTGGAAGTTGGGCGCGGTGCCGACCCGAATCTTGCGTTCCTGCTGCTGCTCAGGAGAGACGAACTCATTGATCAGGTGCTCGAGCAGTTGGACATGTCTGACCGCGCTCTGCAGCACCACGATTCCGAACGATTTGCCCGCATACGCTGGATCGTCGAGGCAGGAGACCAGTTGGCGGACCAACTGCCGCGCCTCGGTCTCATTCCGCTTGCGGGTGTCCTTGCCCTCGATGACCGCGCCGTCCACCTTGGTCACCCGCAGCGGCGGGAGGCTGTCGCCGGAGCGTTCGCGCAGTGCAATGAGACCGGACCCGCCGGATCCGTCCTGGTAGAACTGGTCGGACGCCCACCTGATGATCTCCGGGACGCACCGGAAGTGCTCCCGCAACCGCACCAGCGCGCCCTTTCCCGACCGGTTGGTCAGCAGGTCGTAGAGGTTCGCCTGCGGCGTCAGGTTGGTCCGGATATCGGGGTCGATCTCGGCCAGGTGCTCGTCGTTCGCCTTGAACACCGCGTCGATCTGGCCGAGCGCGTTGGCACTCGGTGTGCACTGTTTGTCGTCACCGACCACGATCACCCTCGGTGCCATCCACAGCAGGTAGAGGTGCTCGATGCCGACCTGGCTCGCCTCGTCGACGATGATCACGTCGAATCGGTTCCGGTCGGCGGCGATGTTGTCCAGCAGGTTGGGTAGTGGCACGACCCAGGCCGGAACGGCGTCCTGCGCCTTGTTCATCGCCGCCCGCGCCGCGCGGCGGAACTCGTTCGCCTTCTTTCCGGTACCCGCACCGATCTTGCTCATGTGCCCGCGATAGGTGTTGAGGTTGCGCTGGTGATCGTCGGTCATCCGGCGCATACACTGCCGGGTCGCCTCCAGACCGACGAGCTGTGCGGTCACGTGCCGGAGTCGATCCTCGGCGGTCTCGAACTCTTCGAGCAGTCGGCGTTCCTCCGCCGCATTGCGGTGCGCGGTGACAAAGGATTGCGCCCGGGACCATGCCCAGGCCGAGGGGATGTCCCGCTCCCGCCACACCGGGTCATCCGGTTCCTGTTCCAGCAGGCGCAGCAGCTCCGGGTGAACGGAAGTCAGTGTTCTGGACAGCGCGAGCATGCGTCGTTCGTCGTGCTGCTCCGCTTGTGCCGCTCTGACCTCGCCCAACCCTGTGGCATAGCCGTCGACGTCCCGCCGGGTGATGGCGGAGAGCAGGTACGACAGCTCTGGGCAGGCTGGTGCCCGCTCGGTCCACTCCGCGACCTGTTGGTGTAGTTCGTCGACCCGAGCGCCCGCCTGGTCGAGCATCAGGCGTTGCCGCGCGGCGGGCAACAAATCGAGGGCACCGAGGAAGGACGGAAGATCATTCAACCGCAGCAGGATGCCGCCTGCCCCGAGCACGGCGGCGCAGGCATCCCTCGCCTGGCCGAGCTGCTGGACCAGGTGCAGCACGGCCGCGTTGTCAGCGAGCTCGGACAGCATCACGTTCGCCTTGCCGGGCCGGATCGGCACACCGACATCGGACCAGGTGCGGGCGAGCTGCTAGGCTGCGATCTCGGCCTCGATCCGCCACAGCGCCGCTTCGAGCTGCGCGGCCGTCGCGGGCGGAGCACCGTCCACCCGTGCCAGGTCGAGCAGCTCCTGGGCGTTGCGTTGTTGCTTGCTCGGCAACCGGCGTCGGACCTTGCCCCCAGCATTCAGATGGCCCAGCAGGTCACGGCCGGTGTTCAGCCAGCCGCGCGCCACGCCCAGGTTCTGCATCGTGATCGGTTCACCGAACTCGACCTCCACCCCGATGGCCTGCTCACGCAGCGCCTTCTCGAGTCGTACCGGTTCACCGAGAACCTCGAACAGCTGCGCCCAGAGCCCGGTGTTGCTCCCGGCCAGCCGGTCGTGCACGGCGCGCTCTACCCACCGTCGGTGCTCCGGGAGCGGTTGCTGGGTGAGCCCGCACTTGTGCGTTATCTGCCACGAGTGTTGAGCGACGAACTCCAGCTCGGTCAGGCGCTCTGGTCCCAGCTCGGCGAGTTGGCGGATCAGCCGACTATCCGTCAGATTCTGTTCGGCGTCGCGTTCCGCACGCAGCGCCGCGTCGAGGTCAGCGGCGGTGGGTAGCTGATCCGATGCGGGAATGTTCTGCTCGGCACGTCGCGCTCGTAGAGGTGTCCGCCCGGCCAACAGCCCGCGCAGCTCCCCGAATTCGGCCGCCGAGAGCGGTGGGACGTCTTCGACCAGCGGATTCGACGGCAACAGCGGCATCCAATCATGCGCCGCGGCGTGATCCCGTACCTCTCGGACGATGTCGGCCAGCGTGCCTCGGTAGGCCTCGACGTCGTACTTCGGCACGACCGACTTGTGGGTGACCAGCTCGACGGACCGCAGCTCCCGGACTCGATCGTTGAGCACCGTGCTGTGCGCCCGTAGCCGGTCGCGCTCTTCTTCGAGGGCGCGGACCTGCTTGTGCAGCTGCCCCTCATCGGTCGAGGCGACCGCGGCGGACAGCGCGTCGATCCCTTGCTCCAACTCGACGGCGGCGTCCTTGCTGCCACCGGCCAACAACACACACAGGGTGCGTAGCTCTGGCGGGATCTTGTCTCGTAGCACCCGCAGCGCCTGGTCCTTCTGGCTGGTCACCAGCACCCGCTGACCTCTGGCGAGCAGCGCGGAGATCAAGTTAGCGATGGTGTGTGTCTTCCCGGTGCCGGGCGGCCCCTGCACTACCACACCGGTCTCGGTGCGGAGCAGATCGATCACTCGGCTCTGCTCGTCGTTGGCGGCCAGCGGGAACAGCGGGTCGTTGCCCAGCAGATCGCCACTTGCCGCACCCTGCCGAGTGAGCCACTCGTCGCGTTGTTCGCGGTCGGTGTCGACGACGATCTGGGTTAGCGCCACCGGTACCTCGGCTCCGGGTCGACGGAGCGCCTCGGCGATCCGTCGATAGGCCTCGGCCAGCTGCACCTTGCTGCGCGGCCGTAGCAACAACGCGGGGGAAACGCTGAACACCGGTGTCTCCGGCAACACACCGGGCCGAGTCGTCCACCGCTCATAGGGCGAGTCGAGGGTGAGGCCGAGCCACGATGCCAGTGCATCGGCGGTCTCCTGTCCGAGCAGCGAGCCGTCCGCGCGCACGATGTCGGCGCTGATCGCGCGGCCTCGCGCGGCCCGATACAGCGGCACGGCGTCGAAGACCTGCCGGTCCTCCATCCGTCGTTTGCCACCGATCCGGGTCAGCGTCACTGTGCCGGTGCGGTCCAGTCTCGGTACAACCTGCTCGGTCAGTAGATGTCTGCGGATCGCCTCCTGCCCGGGTTCGTGCCAGCTAACCAAGCCGACCGCGAGCACGAACTCGTACTGATCGTCCTGCTGCTCGATCTTCTTGGCCACGCCTTCGAGCTGTTCGTAGAACGCCCGCCGTTCCAGCCGCGTCGGCTCCTGGCCCGCCCACTGCCGCCACCGGGGCAGCCACACCCCGAAGCTCTGCTCACGTGACCGCTGCCCGGACGGATCATCGTTCGAGGTCCGGAGCCTGGGCTCGATGCCGTCGAAGGACCTGACCTGGACCGGATCGACCCAACCGACCAGTTCGTCGGGCACAGGTGGCGGTGGCGCGGTCGGCACCGGTGACATCGTGAGCAGGACTTCCTCGGCTTCGGCGTCCAGTGTGATCCCGTCAGGGAAGGCATCCAGCCACAGCACCGGCTCGGGGGCTCTGGCCGCGCCCGACTCGATGTCGCGGACGGGATTGCGGTTCGCCGCGTCGGTGAGCTCGACCAGATAATCGATGAGGCTCGTCGTCTTGCGCAGTGCATCTGCATCGCGAGTGGTGGCCACTGTCAAAGCTCTCCCTCAGTAGGCAACACGACAGAATGCGGAAAAGCTCGGGAGTGATCAATGGTCGATGAGGGCAATCACTCGGATGCCGAAGAACGTCGCTGTGTGTAACTATTTCCTTGGAGTGAACAGGGGTTACTGCATCGGTGAATGAGTGTTTCTTCGGCCTATCGCGAGCGGCACTGATTCACTGATGTGGATGGGAACGCGGACCTACCAGCCAGGATCGTGGTGATCATGATCGTGGTACGTCGCGGGTGTCCTCTCGGTCGACCATCGGAACATCTGTCGACGGAGAAGCGGGTTCCGTTACCGGAAAGAATAGAGGGTACTATTTCGGTGTCGCTATCTCGACTGTTTACGACACGCTGACGCAATGAGACTCGCCGGTGGAAGCACTTCACTAATTACGTGTTGACACACTTGCGTTGTCATGTATCGGTTGCGCGGCGGGCGCGGTGGATCTGCATCACGAGATGTAGCCACGGCCGTCCGAGGACGAGGTTGAGTTCCTGCGACTCAGCTCGGGTCGAGACGCCGGAGCAGGGGGTGATCCGCGAGGTTCGGAGGAGACTGGCATCGAGGTGAAGCCGGAGCGGCTGATCGGCGTCTCCAAGAGCTTGGACCTCAGCGTGCTGTCGGTGGTCTTCTTGTGCCGTCCGGTCGGCGGGGTGGAACGTGAGTCCGACGAGCCGGACGCCGTCGTGCGTCCTAGGGGACTTCGCAGAGCTTCATGTCGTGTCGCAGACGCTGCAGCGTCTGATCCAAAAGTGAGGTCGGGGACGGGTGACTGGGATCGCCGGCTCGGCGAGGAGCGCGGGGCAGGTAACCCGCCTCGCCGTGGCCCGTGTGTCAGCGCGCCGCAAGAGCCGATTTGTGCCCTTCTCACCCCACACCGCGCACCCTGTGGTCACACCGCGCTGTGTGCACGTAGCGCGGTGTGGACTCACGGTGCGCGGTGTCGCTCACATACCGTTGGGGTACACAACTATCGGCTTGCGTCGCCACATCGCGCGAACTGATTTTCAGCGCGGAACGCACGGCCCGACAGGGATACACATGCTGCGACGCAACGCGACGCTCTGCGAGGCGGTGCTGATCAGCGGGTGAATTGTTCCGTGGGGTAGTCGCCGTCTCGGCGGTGGGCGCCGCCGTTGCGTTGAAGGCTTTCGCGGATCGCGGCCTGGGCGTTCGCCGGCAGCTCGTGCATCATCGACTGCACGCGGGACTGGCGCCGCGCCACCGCCTTGCGTTCCGGGACCCCTGGCGACACCGCGATCTGTGGCTTCAGTGGTGGGAGGCCGGGCAGTTCGCCCTCCATCTCCTGCATCTCGCGCGCGGCCTGCTCGGAGTCCTTCTCCTCGGACATGCCGATCGGGCCCTGGCGGCGGCCGTTGAGGAACTGGGAGACGACCGGCTCCTCCGAGGTCAGCAGGACCTCGCGCGGGCCGAACATGGCCAGGTGCTTGCGGTAGAGCAGCCCGATGTTGTCCGGGACCGTCTGCGCGGTGTTGATGTCGTGGGTGACGATCAGGAACGTCGAGTCGGTCTGCGCGTTCAGGTCGATGATCAGCTGGTTCAGGTACGCCGTACGGACCGGATCGAGACCTGAGTCGGGCTCGTCGAACAGGATGATCTCGGGGTCCAGGACCAGCGCCCTGGCCAGGCCGGCGCGCTTGCGCATGCCGCCGGAGATCTCGCCGGGCAGCTTGCCCTCGTCGCCGGACAGGCCGACCATGGAGATCTTCTCCAGAACGATGTCCCTGATCTCCTTCTCACCCTTGCGAGTGTGCTCACGCAGCGGGAAGGCGATGTTGTCGAACAGGTTCATCGAGCCGAACAGCGCGCCGTCCTGGAACAGCACACCGAACAGCTTGCGGATCTCGTACAGCCTCGACTCGGTGCAGCGCACCAGGTCGGTGTCGTGGATGAAGATCGAACCCTTCTCGGGCTTGAGCAGGCCGATGAGCGATTTCAGGAACACCGACTTCCCGGTTCCGGACGGACCGAGCAGGACGCTCACCTCGCCGGGCGGCAGCGTCAGCGACACGTCCGACCAGATGTTGGACCGTCCGAACGACTTGGAGAGTCCCTCGACGCGAACCTCGACCCCAGCACTCACGATCAACCTCCGAAACGTCAGCTGTGTGCGGCTCAACGGCCGACGGACGCAACGGATACGGCCTCTTGAGAAGTTAGTACTTGCTGCGATAGCTTGCGCGGAACACCGGAGTTCCAGGAGGACACCATGCCCGCACCCGACGTGTCGGACCGTTCGTTGACCGATCTGCTCTCGTTGCGTGGGCGTCGGGCGCTGGTCACCGGTGGCGCCAAGGGCATCGGGCTGGCGGCGGCGACGCGGCTCGCGGAAGCCGGCGCCGCCGTCGCGATCGGGGACCTCGACAAGGGTGAGGCCGAGGAGGCGGCGGCCGGGCTCGGCGGCGAGTACGCGGGCCTCGGGGTCGCGCTCGACGTGACCGACACCGAGTCGGTGAACACAGCCGTCCACCGGGTCCGGGACGAGCTGGGTGGGCTGGAGATCCTGGTCAACAACGCGGGCGTCTTCCCGATCACGCCGCTGTTCGACACCACCGACGAGCAGTGGGACAAGGTGCTCTCCACCAACCTCGGCGGGGCCTTCCGGTGCTCGCGCGAGGTCGGTCGGGTGATGGCGGAGGCCGGCAACGGCGGAGTGATCATCAACCTCGCCTCGACGCAGGCGTTCCGCGCCGGCGCCGGTGGGCTGAGCGCGTACACCTCCAGTAAGGGTGCGCTGGTGGCGTTCACCCAGGCGCTCGCGGTAGAGCTGGGCGCCTTCGGAATCCGGGCCGTCGCGGTGGCGCCGACCGTCGTCGATACGCCGGGCGTGCAGGCGAATATGCCGATCTTTGAGGCGGCTGGGGTCGGTGATCTTATTGCGGCGATCTCGGCACAGTTGCCGCTCGGCCGGGCCGGTGTTCCGGACGATGTCGCGCGCGTTATCACATTCTTGGCGAGTGACCTCGCGGTCCTGGTCACGGGTCAGACAATCGTCGTGGACGCCGGACAACTGTCCGCGTGATCAGTGAGGCAAATGGTGGAATAGCGCGTCCATCGGGCGGTTCGCCGTCCGACGGGTACCCTCGGTCCATGGACATACCGGCACCCGCCGATCCGCCGGAGCGCACGCGGGCAGCCCGCCGTGCTCCCGGTGAAGTGCGTGATCTGTTGCTCGACTCCGCGCGTGAGTTGTTCTCCGCACACGGATATGCGAACACCAGTACCAAACGCATTGCCGAGCAGGCCGGGGTCGCCGAGGCGTTGTTGTTCCGGCACTTCGGCAGCAAGGCTCAGCTTTTCCGGGAAGCGGTCGTCGAGCCGCTTATCGAAGTGCTCCAGGGCTATGCCGAGGAATGGCTGAACGTCGGCCCGCACGAGGTCGAGCAGCCGACCCACGCGTTCGTGAAAACCTTCTTCGACACGCTGTCCGACCGCCGGGGCTTCGCGCTCGCGCTGACCGCCGCCGACAACTACACCGACGACGTCGTCGAGGACGCGGGCGCCACGCTCGCCGATGTCCTGCGCGCGATCGAGGGTGTGGTGAAGCAGGAGGAGGAGCTGAACGGCTACCGGGGGCTCAACATCCCGGCGACCACTCGGGTCGGGGTCGGTTCGGTCCTCGCGACGGCCATGTTCCGCAGCTGGATCTTCGGTAGCGACGCGACCGACATCGCCGACGACCGAATCACGAACGACCTGGAACAGCTGCTCATCCACGGTGTCCGGCACCGTGCCGCGCCCGACCGGACTGCCTGACCCAGAACTGCTCATTGACACCTCCACGGTAGCTGAATAGGTTCCCGGGTACAGTAAGTGCTCGCTCCACAGTGGGGTACGAGTGAACCGTCGGGCAACGGTGCCTGCACCCTTGCGCGACGGACCCGGTTCAAGCATGCGGGTGAGGAGTCGCGGTGGCAGACGGCGAGCAGGTCGAGGGTCGGACCCGGTTGCGGATCTACGAGACGATGTCGAAGATCCATCAGGTCGACGAGCGGGTCCGCGGGCTCCTGATGAGCGGCAAGATCGCGATTATCTACTATTCGCCGCGCGGTCAGGAATCAATTCCGTCCGCGGTGTCGGCGGCGATGGAGAGCGACGACTACACCGTCACGACCTATCGTGGTGTGCACGACAGCATCTCCTCCGGCGCGTCGTTGGACGAAATCCTGGCCGAAATGCTCGGGAAGGCCACCGGGACGTCCAAGGGCAAGGGTGGGCCGATGCATCTGTCGGACCCGAACTCCGGTCTGATGGTCACCACCGGGATCGTCGGCGGCGGTCTGCCGATTGCCAATGGGATTGCGCTCGCGTCCCGGATGAAGGGGCTGAACCGGGTAACGGTCTGCTACTTCGGCGACGGTTCCACCAACATCGGCGCCTTCCACGAGGCGCTCAACCTGGCCGCTGTGTGGGATCTCCCAGTCGTATTTGTCTGCCAGAACAACGAATACGGCGAGTACACCCCTCGGCGGGAGACGCAGCGCGTCGAGAAGATTTCCACCCGCGCCGCCTCCTACGGTATTCCGGGTGTGACAGTGGACGGGAACGATCCGGACGCCACCTACCTGGTCGCCCGGGAGGCGGTCGCGCGGGCCCGCGACGGCGGCGGCCCGACGCTGATCGAGGCCATGACCTACCGGTTCATGGGGCACATGTTCGGCGACCAGATGCCGTACATGCCCTCCGACGAGATGGCGGCCAGGGTCGCCGAGGACCCGGTACCGAAGTACCGGGCGCTGCTGATCGCCGAGGGCGCCGCGACCTCGGCCCAGCTGGACGAGATCGACCAGCGCCTCAGCGCCGAGATCGACCAGGCCGTCGAGCGTGCGCTCGCCGCGCCGATGCCGGCAGCCGGAGAGCTGTTCACCGACGTGTACGGGGAGGTGCCGGCATGACCGTCGACGTGGAGACCGCGCGCATCACCATGGCCCAGGCGCTCAACCAGGCCATGGACAACGAGCTGGCTCGTGACGAGTCGGTGTTCCTGCTCGGTGAGGACATCATCGACCCGGCCGGCGGGGTCATGAAGGTGACCGCCGGGCTGTCCACGAAGTACGGCACCGAGCGCGTGCGGGAGACACCCATCTCCGAACAGGCGATCATCGGCGCTGCGACCGGCGCCGCGTTGCTGGGCATGCGCCCGGTCGCCGAGATCATGATCGCCGACTTCTACGCGGTGTGCCTCGACCAGCTGGTCAACCACGCCGCGAAGCTGCGCTACATGTCCGGCGGGCGAACCCACGTGCCGATCACGGTGCGCGGCATGTCGACCGGCGGGCTGATGTTCGGCGCGCAGCACTCGCAGATGGTCGAGGCCTGGATGGCCCACGTTCCGGGTCTCAAGATCGCCATCCCGAGCACCCCGGCCGACGCCAAGGGGCTGCTGACCGCCGCCATCCGCGACGACGACCCGACGATCGTCATCGAGTCCGCCGCGCTGTACGCGCAGAAGGGCCACGTCCCGGTCGGCGAGCACGTCGTTCCGCTGGGCAGCGCGGACGTGAAACGGCCCGGCTCCGACGTCACGCTCATCACCTACGGCAAGCCCGTGCACGACTGTCTCGCGGTCGCCACGCAGCTCGAGGGCGAGTTCGACGTCGAGGTACTGGACCTGCGCTCGATCGTGCCGTGGGACAGCGCCGCGATGCTCGAGTCGGTCGGCCGGACCCGGCGCGCCGTCGTCGTGCACCAGGCCGTGCAGCGCTTCGGGGTCGGCGCGGAGATCGCCGCGTTCCTCAACCAGGAGCTGTGGGGCACCCTCGCCGCGCCGGTCCTGCGGGTCGGCGCGGAGTACACCCCGGTGCCCTACTCGCCGGAGCTGGAGGCCTCACACCTGCCCTCACCAGCGAAGATCGCCGACGCGGTACGTGCCGCGTGCAAATCGTGAAGGAGCGCCACCATGGCTGATCTGATCGTCCCCAGGGTCGGGCTGACCGTGACCGAGGTGAGCATCGTCGAGTGGCTCGTCGCCGACGGCGACGCGGTGAGCGTCGGCCAGCCCATCCTCGTGGTGGCCACCGACAAGACCGAGGTCGAGGTCGAGGCGACCGCCGCCGGGACGCTGCGGCACGGTGCCAAACCCGAGGAGGATCACGAGGTGGGCGCGGTCATCGGCGCCATCGAGTGAGTGGACGGATCCGGGTGCTGCCCTCGGACACCGAGTTCGACGTCGCGGACGGCGAGTCGGTGTTCGAGGCGGCCAGACGGCAGGGCGTCCGCTGGCCGTCGATCTGCCAGGGCGACATGGAGTGCGGCATCTGCCACATGCAGGTGCATGACGGTGCGGAGAACCTGTCGGCATGCTCGAACGCCGAGGCCGACCGGATCGCGCAGGGGCTCAAGGCGAGCGACCCGGCGACCCGGTTGGCCTGCCAAGCGCGGCTGTCCGGACCCGTCACAGTTTTGCGCAAGGGGGTGCGACAGATAACGTAGTGATCATGTCCTGCGTCACGTCCCCGGCGGTTCGGGCGGGCTCCATCGCCTATTTGAACGCAAAAGTAGTTAGCATTGCGACGTGACCAAGGCGGACGCGCGACGGCCGAGACTTCGGCGTAGCTCGGAGGAGGTCCGCGGCCTGCTGGACGCCGCCGCGTCGCGGCACTTCGGCAAGAACGGCTACGCCGGTACCAGCACGCGCGCGATCGCCAGCACCGCTGGCGTGTCCGAGACGCTGCTGTTCCGCCATTTCGGAACCAAGTCCGCGCTGTTCGAAGAGACCCTGCTGCGGCGCTTCCAGGCAGCCGTCGACACGTTCGTCACCACGTGGGGCAAGCGTGAGGTGCCCCAGGACGGGGACGAGGCGCACGCCCGCAAGTTCATCAAGGACATGCTCAAGCTCTACCGCAACCAGCGCGGCGCGATCTTCGCGCTGATGAGCATCAACAACGACGACGCCGAGGTCCGGTCGATCTTCGGGGCCGCCGTCGGGTGCATGGACCAGCTGCTGGACTGCGTACGTGAGCACGTCCTGACCGGGCCCGGCGGGAAGCTCTACCCCGGTGTCGACCCGAGAGTGAGCGCCTCGACGGTGATCGCCGTGGTGCTGTCGGTGACCGTGCTGGACCAGTGGTTGTTCGAGTCGGGCGTGCGTAAGCCCGCCGCCGTGTCCGCTGTGGACGAAGAGGCCATCGACTACATCCTGCACGGCATCGGGCACCGGTAGTTGGGCCTGTTTCCGCGCTCAAAATCCTAAAAGCGCGCTTGTGGTCGGATTCTGCTTCGCCTGTTGCGTTTTTTCGCAGTGCTTCGCACTGAACCCCCTTCGGGGAGACTCGCGGAGCCAGCTGGCCGTGGTCGCGCGGCACTGCCACTCACGAGTTTCTTAGGGTGGGCTTAGTTTTTTTGTTGTTCTGATGGCCGGACACAATCAGGTTACTCTTACTGCATAAGTGCTGGTCAGACTGGTTGTTAATCTCGATCTATGTAGTAACCACATACAACCGTATCTCGCGTGGTCCCTGGTCGTTGGTGACTGAAGACACAGGCCTGTTGGACAGCGAGGTTCACACCATGACGAGTCCGGCGAGCGCGGTCGCACGACCGTTGAAGCCGATCGGCAGCTTCTTCGCGATGTGCATCGACACGTTCATCGCGATGTTCAAGCCGCCGTTCCAGTGGCGAGAGTTCATCCAGCAGGCCTGGTTCATCGCCAGCGTCACGATCGGGCCGGCGATCCTGGTCTCGATCCCGTTCACCGTCCTGGTGACGTTCCAGTTCGAGAACATCCTGCAGGAGGTCGGCGCGACCGACCTGTCCGGCGCGGGCTCCGCGCTGGCGACGGTCAGCCAGATCGGACCGATCTGCACCACGTTCGTCCTGGCCGGCGCCAGCGCGACCGCCATCTGCGCGGACCTCGGCTCCCGCAAGATCCGCGAGGAGCTGGACGCGCTCGAAGTGCTCGGCATCGACCCGGTGCACCGACTGGTCGTGCCCAGGGTCCTGGCGACGATCTTCGTCACCTTCTTCATCAACGGCCTGGTGATGCTCGTCGGCATCGGCGGTGGGTTCTTTTTCTCGGTGTACCTGAAAGGTGTTTCGCCCGGCCAGTTCATCGACAGCCTCACGCTGCTGACCGGCATGGGCGAGCTGATCCAGAGCCAGACCAAGGCGGTCATCTTCGGCATGCTCGGCGGTCTCGTCGCCTGCTACCGCGGCCTGCACGTCGCGGGCGGTCCGAAGGGCGTCGGCAACGCGGTGAACGAAACCGTGGTCTACGCGTTCGTGCTGCTCTTCCCGATGAACGTGACCTTGACGCAGCTGCCGTACGCACTCGGCCTGCTCGGTCAGAACTGAAGGACTCCGACCATGACTGTGACCAGCGGCGACAGCAAGCTCGCCACTCTGCGCAAGGTGTACGGCGGCCCGCTGGCCGCACTCGACGAGATCGGCAAGCAGTCGAAGTTCTACGGCAGTGGCCTGCTGTGGACCTACCGCGCGGTCGGCCGCTACAAGAAGGAAGAGGTGCGGCTCATCGCCGAGGTCGGCATGGGCAACGGCGCACTCGCCCTGATCGGCGGCTCCGCGATCATCAGCGGTTTCATCCTGTTCTTCACCGGGACGACCGGCGGCACCCAGGTCTACCAGGCGCTGCGCCAGGTCAACCTGGAGGCGCTCGCCGGATTCACCGGAGCGACCATCCAGACCCGGCTCTCCACCCCGATCGTCATGGGCGCCACGCTGTGCGCGACCGTCGGCACCGGGTTCACCGCGCAGCTGGGCGCCATGCGGATCAGTGAGGAGATCGACGCGCTCGAAGTCATGGGCATCCGTTCGATGCCCTACCTGGTCGCCACCCGGATCATCGCCGGGCTGATCGTCATCGTGCCGCTGTACTGCACGGCGCTCGTCTTCGGCTGGATGGGCTGGAAGTTCTCCCAGGTCAACGGCTTCGGGTTGTCCGAAGGCACGTACGACCACTACTTCGACACGTTCCTGCAGCCCATCGACATCGTCTACTCGGTGCTGCAGGGCGTCGCCCAGGTCATCGTGGTCGTGCTGATCCACACCTACTACGGCTACAACGCGACCGGCGGGCCGGTCGGCGTGGGCCAGGCGGTCGGGCGGGCCGTGCGGCTGTCCCTGATCGCGGTCATGACGGTGGGTCTGGCCGTGGCCATGGCCGTGTACGGCGGCTCCGACACGTTCCGGATCTCCGGATGAGCGCCCGAGAGAAGACCGGGACCCGGCTCGCCGGCATCGCGCTGATCGCCGTGGTGATCCTGCTCGGCTTCCTCACCATCGGCATGTACAACAACGCGTTCACCTCGACGGTCCCGGTGACGCTCCAGGCCGACCGCGCCGGGCTGCAGATGGAGCCGAAGAACCGGGTCAAGCTCGACGGCATCGACGTCGGCCGGGTGTCGAAGGTCGGGCTGACCGACGACGGCCGGCACGCACAGATCACCCTGGCGATGCAGCCGGACAAGGTCGGGCGCATCCCGTCGAACGTCACGGTTTCCCTGGAACAGCTGACCGCGTTCGGCAACAAGTTCGTCAACCTGTCCATGCCGGCCCAGCCGTCCTCGCGGCCACTTCAGGCCGGGTCGGTCATCCACGCCGACCAGGTGACGGTCGAGGTCAACGAGCTGTTCGACAACCTGACCAAGGTGCTGAACGTGCTGCACCCGGCGAAGGTCAACACGACGCTCGGCGCGCTGGCGCAGGCACTCAACGGCAGGGGCGACAAGCTCGGCGACACGCTGAAGGTCGGCTCCGACTACCTGAAGAAGATCAACACTGATCTGCCGACGATCCAGACCGACCTGATCAAGACGAACAAGGTCGCGAACCTGTACGCCGACGTCACACCCGACCTGCTGACGCTGCTGGACAACGTCACGGTCACCAGCGACACGCTGTCGGAGAAGGGTCCGGAGTTCGCCTCCACGCTGCTGAGCCTCACGACCCTCGGCGACGACGGGCACGACCTGCTGGAGGACAACGGCGACGACCTGTCCGACATGCTCGACTCGCTGCGCCCGACGACCCGGCTGCTGCGCAAGTACTCGCCGGAGTTCGTCTGCCTGTTCCAGGGGGCGGAGGAGGCGCACCGCAGGCTGTCGATCGCCTTCGGTGGCGACGGCCCCGGCTTCAAGCCGATCGCCGGGATCATGACGCACACCGTCGTCGAGCCCGGTGACGAGACCTACCGCCCGGACCAGCCGAACGTGCTCAGCCACCACGAGGGGCCGGGCTGCTCGGGCATGCCGAACGTGACCAAGTTCCCGCCCGCCGTGCCGAAGGGCGACCCGACCGCACCCGAGCTCGACCCGGGCAACAACGCCTACCAGCCAGGTCAGCCGCCGCTCGTGGTGCAGCTGTTCGGGCACCCCGGCACCGGCCTGCCGGTCCCCGGCGTGGCGCAGAAGAAGGGCAACTGACATGGCGAAGTCAGCTCTGCACGTGACCGGCCCGTTCATCAAGGTCGGCATATTCGCCGCGTTCAGCGCGCTGATCCTGCTGGTCCTCGCCGCCGAGTTCGGGCAGGCGAACACCGGCAGGTCCACGACGTTCCACGCGGTGTTCTCGGACAGCTCGGGGCTCAAGGTCAACGAGCTGGTCCGGGTGGCCGGGGTCAAGGTCGGCAAGGTCACCGACGTCGAGGTCCAGAACAACAGCCTGGCGCTGGTCACCTTCGAGGTGGAGGACAAGCGCCCGCTGAACGTCGGGACCAGGGCGATCATCCGGTACAAGAACCTGACCGGTGACCGGTTCCTGGAGCTCACCGCCGGCCCCGAACCGAGCAGGCCGCTGTCGGCAGGCGCGACGATCCCGATCACCCAGACCACGCCGGCGCTGGACCTGGACTCGCTGCTGTCCGGGTTCCAGCCGCTGCTGCAGGGGCTGCAGCCCGACCAGGTCAACCAGCTGACGAACGAGCTGGTCACGGTGCTGCAGGGGCAGGGCGGCACGATCTCCGACCTGTTCTCCAGCACGTCCTCGCTGAGCCGGACGCTGGCCGACCACGACGAGGTCATCGGCTCGCTCATCACCAACCTGAACAACGTGCTCGCCACGCTCAACCAGCGCGGGCCGCAGCTGAGCGACACCGTGATCCGGCTGCAGGAGCTGGTCACCGGGTTGTCGAAGGACCGCGACACGATCGGGAAGTCGCTCGGCCACATCGACGACGTCGCGGCGAACGCGGCCGACCTGCTGCACGACGCCCGGCCGCCGCTCAAGGACACGCTGCACGAGCTGGGCCGCACCGCCGAGGTGCTCAACCGCAACACCGACGTCGTCGAAGAGGTCCTGCGGGACCTGCCCGGCGACTACTCGCGGATCAGCCGGTTCGGCGCCCACGGCAGCTACGTGAACATCTACCTCTGCAGCATCCGGCTCAAGCTCAGCGCGCCGGGCGGGTCGTCCTTCTACACGCCGTGGATCGGCCCGAACAACAACATCGACCGGTGCAAACTGGGAGCGGCCGAATGAGTCCCAGCATGAACGTCAGGTTCCGGGAGAAGAACCCCGTCCCGATCGCGGTCATCGGCGTCGTGACGCTGGTGGTGCTGACGATCGTCTCCTTCACCATCGGCAAGGCGCCGTTCATCGCCGGCACCACCTACTACGCCGAGTTCGCCGAGGCAGGCGGGCTGCAGGACGGTGACGTGGTGCGGGTCGCGGGTGTCCAGGCGGGTGTCGTGAAGGACATCGAGCTGGACGGCGCGAAGGTCATCGTGACCTTCGGGCTGCGGGGCGCCAACCTCACCGACCGGTCCACCGCCGCGATCAAGACCCAGACGCTGCTGGGCAAGCGCTACCTCGCGGTCGCGCCGAAGGGTGTGAACATCCTGCCCAGCGGCAGCACGATCCCGCTCGCCCGCACGACCGCCCCGTACAGCGTCACGACCGGCGTCGAGGACGTCACCCGCCGCCTCGGTGAGATCGACACGAAGCGCCTCGGCGTCGCGATGGACACGTTCGCCGACTCGTTCCGCGGTCTCAAGAAAGACGACATCACCGGCAGCCTCGACGGGCTGACGAAGGTGTCCGAGACGATCAACAGCCGCGACCAGGCGCTCATCGGGCTGCTCGGCAACGCCAACGGGGTCACGACGATCCTGCGGGACCGCAGCCAGCAGCTCACCCGCCTCATGACCGATGGCAACCAGCTGCTCGGTGAGCTGCAGCGGCGCCGCGAGGTCATCCGGGACCTGCTGCGCCACGCCGTCGACCTCGCCGACCAGGTGCAGGGAACGATCGACGACAACGAACACCAGATCGGACCGGTACTGGACCGGGTCAACAGGCTGATCGACACGTTGCGGGACAACGAGGGCAACCTGACCCGCACGATCAAGGCACTGGGCCCGTACGCCCAGGGCCTCGGTGACGCGATCGCCAGCGGCCCGTTCTTCGAGGCGAAGGTCGAGAACCTGACCGCCGGTGCGTTCGCGCCGTTCGCGCCGTACCTGGGCACGCTGGCCACCTCAGGTCCGCCGCTGGGACCGAATCCGGCCGGCGCTCCCTCTCCCGCGCAGCTGCCACTGCCGGCCGAGGGTCCGTTCGCGCCCGGGTCCAGCTCGCCGCTGGCGCCCGGCAACTCCCCGCTGCTCCCTGGTGGAGGTAAGTGATGCTCAGGTCCCGGTTCCCGCTGGTCGTCACCGTGCTGGTGGCCGTCGTGGCGGTCGTCGCGCTGGCGATCTTCCTGTTCCGCGGCGCGACCACCAAGCACGCGACGGCCTACTTCGGTGAGGTCAAGGGCGTCTACGTGAAGGACACGGTCCGCATCCTCGGGGTGGCCGTCGGCAAGATCGACAAGATCACGCCGGAGGGTGACCGGGTGCGGGTGGACTTCCACTACGACGGCAAGTACTCGCTGCCCGCGACCGCCGGTGCCGCGATCGTGTCGCCGACCCTGGTCGCCACCCGCTACCTGCAGATCGCCCCCGCGTACTCCGGCGGCCCCAAGCTGGCCGAGGACGGCGTCATCCCGATGGAGCGCACGACCGAGCCGGTCGAGTTCGACGAGCTGAAGAAGCAGCTCGACCAGGTCGCCCTCGCGCTCGGTCCGCAAGGCGCCAACAAGACCGGTTCACTGACCCGGTTCCTGGACGTGGCGGCGCAGAACGCCGACGGGCAGGGCGAGCGGTTCAACCAGACGATCACCCAGCTGTCGCACGCCATCGAGACGATCTCCCGGGGGCGCGGCGACCTGTTCAGCACGGTGCGCAACCTGCAGGTCTTCGTCCAGGCGCTGAACCTGAGCGCCGACCAGATCGTCGAGTTCCAGTCCCGGCTCGACGACGTGTCCGGGATCCTCGCGGAGAACCGGGGCGAGTTCGGCGAGGTGCTGCGGCAGTTCGACGAGGTGTCGGCGCAGGTGACCGACTTCGTGCAGGAGAACCGCGACCGCATCGACCACACCACCGACAACGCGGGTCAGCTGGCCCGCACGCTGGCGTCGCTGCGCGACGACATCGCGCTGGTGCTGCACGTCGGTGGCCCCGCGGTGCAGAACGCCATCAACATCATGTCCGGCAGCACCGACTCACCGACCGGCGCGCTGGTCACCGCGCAGCTGCAGACCCCGGCGAGCTTCATCTGCAACGCGATGGCCGCCGCCGCGACACCCGATCCGAAGACGGCGACCGACAACTGCCAGAAGTACCTGGGCCCGCTGGCCAACCAGCTGGCCGTGCAGGAATCGCCGATCGGGCTGTCGCCGATCCGCCGCCCCGGTGGTGGCGGGGTCCCGGTGCCCAGCGGCGCCGAGCACTTCGCCGGTCCGAATGGTCCCAGACCTGCTGATGGAACTCCTTTCCCCGGTCAGGCCGGTGCACCTCCGCCAGACGCTCCCGCCGCGCCGAGCCTGCCCAACCTGTTGCTGCCCGGAGGTGGCAAGTGAAGCTCATCCGAGGGATGGTGCTGGCGGTGACGGCTCTCGCCCTCACCGGCTGCCAGTACCAGGGCATCAACTCACTGGAGCTGCCCGGAACCCAGGGCAGCGGTGACGGCGCCTACGCGGTCCGCATCCACATGCGGGACGTGACGAACCTGGTGCCGAACAGCCCGGTGCGGGTCGCGGACGTCAACGTCGGCCACGTCGCCTCGGTCGAGCTGGACGGCTGGGCCGCGCTGGTCACGGTCAAGCTCAACCCGAACGTCGTGCTGCCGGAGAACGCGGTCGCCAAGACCGGCCAGACCAGCCTCCTCGGTGCCAAGCACCTGGAGCTCGGGCCGCCGGTCGACGCCGTGCCGGTGGGCAGGCTGCACGACGGTTCGGTCATCGGCGCCGCGAGCAGTGGCAACTACCCGGAGACCGAGGACGTCATCGCCGCGGTCGCCGCGCTGCTCAACGGCGGTGGGCTCGAACAGGTCCGCACTATCACGGTCGAGCTGAACCGCGCGCTCGGCGGCCGGGAGACCGACGTGCGGGCGGCGCTGCGCAACCTGGCGAACTTCACCCAGGGCCTGGACAAGCAGAAGGCCGACATCGTCGCCGCCATCGAGGGCCTGAACCGGCTGTCCGCGCAGGTCGACGCGCAACGTCCGGTGCTGGAGAACGCGCTCGACGCGATCCCACCGGCGCTGGACGTGCTCAACGACCAGCGCGAACAGCTGACCCACACGCTCGACACGCTCAGCCGGTTCGGCGACACCGCGAACCGGGTGATCGACCGCAGCAAGGGCGACCTGGTCGGCAACCTGGCCGACCTGGAGCCCTCCCTGCGCGAGCTGGCGAACTCGGGTGACTCGCTGGCGAAGTCGCTGCGGCTGATCCCGACGGTCATCTTCCCGACCCAGACGGTCAAGCGGATCTTCAAGGGCGACTACCTGAACCTGTTCGTCACCGTCGACCTGACCCTCGCGGCGCTGGACCAGGCCTACCTGTCCGGGACACCCGCCGCCGGCACGCTGTTCGCGCTGCAGAACCCGGGCAAGAACCAGAACGGCACGCCCAACCCGGCGACCGCGCCCTTGGCTCCCTTGCTGCCAGGGCCGGACACCGAGAACACCCTGCCCGTCCCGAGGGCGCCGGGGAAGCCGGTGCCGCAGGAATATCAGGAGAAGAAGCCGGCGCCCTCGTCACCGGCGCTTCCCGACAAGAACCCGCTCGGCGGGATTCTCGGAGGCACCCGATGATCGCCAGGTTCGTCCGGTTCCAGCTGCTGGCGCTCAGCATCATCTCGGTGGTCTTCATCGGCGCGGTGGTCTTCGTCTACGCGAAGGTCCCGGTGCTGCTGGGCTACAACCAGTCGACGCTCAAGGTGCACCTGTCGAACGCGTCCGGGCTGTACCCGAACGCGAAGGTCACCTACCGGGGCGCGGAGATCGGCAAGGTCACCGCGATGGACCTGGCACCTCAGGGCGGCGCCGAGGTGGTCATGCAGGTGCGCTCGGACATCAAGGTGCCGGTGGACACCAACGCCGAGGTACACAGCGTCTCGGCGGTCGGCGAGCAGTACATCGACCTGATCCCGCGCGGTGCGGCCGGGCCGTACCTGGCGGACGGCGCGACGATCCCGCGGAACCGCACGACGTTGCCCAAGCAGATCGCGCCGGTGCTGCAGAACGTCGACAACCTGCTCGCCTCGGTGCCGACCAAGAGCCTGAACACGGTCGTCGACGAGTTCGGCAAGGCGTTCAACAACACCGGGCCGTCGCTCGGCACGCTGCTGGACAACGCGAACCTGCTGACCAGGGAAGCGGACGCGAACTATCCACAGACCAAGCAGCTGATCGACCAGGCGGGCACGCTGCTCGACACCCAGACGACATCCAGCGCGAACATCCGGGCCTGGACGAAGGATCTCGCGCAGTTCTCCGACCAGCTGCGCGACAGCGACGGCCACCTGCGCGGCACGCTCGACCACGCGCCGGACGCCGCCTACTCGGTGGACGACGTGTTCCAGGACTTCCGGCCGACGCTGCCGATCCTGCTGTCGAACCTCACCACGGTCAACGAGGTCGCCGCGATCTACAACAAGAGCATCGAACAGATCCTGGTGATCGCGCCGCGCATCTTCGCGGCTGAGCAGGGCTGGATGAACCCCAAGTTCGACGGTGCGACCGCGTTCGATCTGAAGTTCAACCAGGACAACCCGCAGACCTGCAGCGTCGGCTACGCCAAGCAGGGGGAGCACCTCGGCTACCGCCCGCCGGACGACCTCGCCGACATGAAGACGCGGGCGGGCAGCTACTGCCAGCTGCCGCAGAACGACCACCGCGTCGTGCGTGGCGCCCGCAACCTGCCCTGCCAGGAAGGCCCTCCCGGGCGGCGCGCGGCCAGCCCGTGGGAGTGTCGCGGCGACGGCTACCGGACGATGTACTCCGGTGCCCCGCAGCTCACCGCAGGCAACCCGGCCGTGCAGCTGCCCGCGCCGCCCACCCCGCCCGGAGCCGCCGGTCACTACGACCCGTCCAACGGCAAGGGCGTCGGCCCTGACGGAGCGATGTTCATTCTCGGCGGCGTGGGGGAGAGCTCGCCGGGGAAGAAGGAGGCGACGTGGCAGAACCTGATGATGGACCCGGTGGCCAAATGACCGTGCTGGCCGAACGTCCTGTGGTCCCGTCTCCGCCTTCGTGGCGCTCGCCCGCGGTCATCGCGCTCGGTGTGGTGGCAGTGCTCCTGCTCGGCTCCGCGGTGTTCCTGTTCGTCCAGAACTCGCCGGCACGGACCGAGAACGGCATGCGCGCCTCCGCCGTGGCTGCCGCTTCGGAAGCGGCCGTCAACCTGACGACGATCGACTTCAACACCGCCGAGGCGGACGTCAAACGGGTGCTGGACTCCAGCACCGGGGACTTCGCCGGACAGTTCGGGGACAACTCCGAGCAGTTCATCGGCATCGTGAAGAAGGGCCGCGTCGTCACCACCGGTTCGGTGCTGTCCGCGGGGGTGGACAAGGTGTCCGGCGACGGCTCCGAGGGCTCCACCGTCCGGGTGCTGCTCGCGGTGCGCTCCACCGTGCAGAACACCGAGACGCAGACGCCGCAGCCGCGTGACTACCGGATGGCCATCACCGAGCAGTTGATCTCCGGTCGCTGGCTCGCCGCTGAAGTGGAGTTCGTGCCGTGACCCCGCCGCGCATTCTGGGTGTGACCGTTGGTCTGCTCGTGGTCGTCAATGCGGTGCTGTTCTTCTGGATGCGGCACGACACCACTGTCGCCGCCGCTCGTCAGGCCGCGGCGGAGACCGCGCGCAAGCAGGTCGTGTCGATGCTGTCCTACAGCGCGAACTCGTTCGACCGGGACATGGCCACTGCCGCTGACGGTCTGACCGGGCCGTTCAAGGACCAGTTCCTCGACCTGGCCCGTGGTCAGGTCGGCCCGGCGGCCCGGGCGCAGCAGACCCGCACCAACACCAGCGTCAGCGCCTACTCGATCATCGACGCGTCCACGTCGCGGGTCGATCTGCTGATGTTCCTGAACCAGACCACCCAGTCGCCCACGTTGCCGAGCCCGAAGCTGGCCAACAGCCGAGTGAAGGTGACCCTGGAGTCCGTCTCCGGCCGCTGGCTGCTCTCCGCCCTAACCCCCTTGTGAGTGCTGAGGCCGTCTACCGCGAAGCGGCGCGAAGCGTAGCCGGTCTTGCCACTCACGACACGCTTTTCGTCGTGAGTGGCAAGACCGGCTATAGGCGGCCTCAGCACTCACAAGGTTTCGGGGGCTGCGGCTTTGGTCTTCGGGCTGCTGGCTGCGGCTTCGGTCTTGTGGGCTGCTGGCTGCGGCGGTTTGGTTTTCGGGCTGCGCCCGGGGGCTTTTACTGAGGGGGCTGCCGCCCCGAGCCGCACCGCAGGGCCCTGGGGGCCCTGTGGTGCGGCTCGGGTTGCCCATGAAGTCCCTTCTGGCCGCGTTGTGTGGGTGGTCGGGGTGGGTCTGATCGCGGTGTTCTGGCTGTGACCGTTTGCCGCTGGTGGGGGTTTGTTGACTGGTTGACCTGCTGATTTCCTGGTTTTGTCGGTGTTCGA
>NZ_AUBB01000035.1 GCF_000429025.1 Actinospineispora spinosispora DSM 44797 | reverse complement strand
TGACCCCGCCCGACCACGCCAAGTGCGGGCCAGGATCGCGGGGACGGGGCAGGTGTGCGTGCACCCCCTACGTGCTTGCGAACCGATCGCGCCTGCAGCCCGCTCCCGTGGCCTTGTTGATCACTGTGGCTGCACTTTGCACACCTTGATGTCGCGTCGCAGACGTTCCAACATCTGCGACGCAGCACGAAGGTTTGCAAAGTGTGCTGCGAAGTCTGCGAGCTCGGCGAAGTCGGCTAGGTCTCGCTCCCGCGAGTCTCCCCGCAGGGGGTTCAGTGCGAAGCACTGCACAGAACGCAACGGGCGAGGCAGAAGGTGATCAGACAAGCGCGCGTCCAACCGAGGAACGAGGCTCCGCGCGGGAACAGGCCAAAGATACGGACGAAGCGGCCCAGGTTCACGAGGGGGAGTCGTGTTCCCGGGCCGCTCCGTGTCACCAGCCGTCCGGTGTCCTCGCGTGGGGGACGCAAGTGGCCGGACAGCTCCGCGACCCACGGGGGACGGGCCGCGACATCTCTTCGTGGACTGCGGCGAAACCGCGTCCCTCGGAGAAAAGTAACCTTGGCAGTGGAACTGCTGGGAATCAAGTACCTCGCGATGCCCTATTCAGGTGTACTCGTTGGGAGTACGGCTCAGCGGCGCCGAACGGATGATGGGTGCATCCCTCGTTAGGCCTATCATCAGTGCTATTACAGCTGATGCGAGCCCTGGTGCTCATGAGAACGGTGTGATCTTGACGGCTGTCCGGGTCTGTCGGACAGCCCTCCAGCTGCTATAGCGTGCTTGCAGTTGCAAATACATGGCGAAGAAGAGTGTCATATATGCGGGGTAGATAGTAACGCGTTCTCGTTTGGGGGGTGCGGTGACTACAGCCTGTTTATTACGGGTCGTCACCTTCTGTCGGCCGGATCGTTATCTGGGCAAGGGCGACGCGATCGCCCACACGGACACAGTCCGCTCCCCAACGTGTGCCCCGGTCGCCTCCCGCGCCCGGGGCATACGCGTCTCCGCGGCAAGATCGTTTGAAAACGTGAGATGGGGTGCTGACATGGGTGTGGCCACCGGTACGGAGCGGATCACCGCACACGACGGGGGAGGGTTCACCGCGTTCCGCGCGCTTCCCGAGGCGGGCAGCGGACCGGGCGTGCTGCTGTTCCAGGAGATCTTCGGCGTCAACGACAACATGCGAGGGCTCGCCGTTCGGCTGGCCGAGGCCGGCTACGTCGTGCTCGTCCCGGACGTGTTCTGGCGGATCGAGCCGGGATTCGAGCGCAAGGACGAGTCGGGCCTCGCCGATGGGATGGCGATGGTCCAGCAGCTGGACTTCGAGCTGGTCGGCCACGACATGACCTCGACGCTGGCGCACCTGCTCGGCATGGATGCCTGCACGGGCAAGGTCGGCGCGGTCGGGTTCTGTCTCGGTGGCTCGCTCACCTATCTCTGTGTGGCGAGCGCCAGGGTGGACGGTCGGGGGGTCGATGCGGCCGTTCCGTACTACGGCTCCGGCATCCACGACATGATCGGTCTCGCCGGCTCGGTCACGGCACCGGTCATGTTCCACTACGGCGACCGCGATCCGTACATTCCGAGCGAGCAGGTCGAGGTCGTGGAGAAGTCCTTCGCCGGCAGGGCGAACGCCGTGGTGCATCGCTACGACGCCGGCCACGCGTTCTCCAACTGGGACGCGCCGTCCATGTATGACCGTCCGGCCGCTGAGCTGGCCTGGAGCCGCACTGTGGCGTTCTTCGGGGAGTACCTGAACTCCTGAGGATGCCGACGGGTGCGCCGTGTCTGCGTGCCCGGGTGTCCTCTTTCGCCGAGGCTGCGGCCGCGGTTCATCAAATCTGAGGTAGTCGAACGACGAGCTATGTTATAGCTTCGCCTCCTATGTCGATGGTTGCGCAAAGCTCACCCCGCCTCCGCCGACGGAACAGAGCCGCGAGAGGTCGGTCCACCGGCCGAGGGAGGTACCAGTCGATGGCGACCATGACCGAGGTTGCGGATGCGGCCGGGTGTTCGACGACGACCGTGTCCCACGTGCTCAACGGGACCCGCGCGGTCGCGCCGGACACCCGCAGGCGCGTCGAACGGGTGTTGCGTGAACTCGGCTACCGGCGGCGGGTCACCCGGCCGGGACACGCTCCGCGCAACCTGGCCGCCGTCGGTATGACGATCGCGGCGTCCAACTCCTACTCCATCGACCTGGTCGCGGGGGTCGAGCAGGAGCTGGCGCGGGCCGGCCGGGTGCTGGTGCTCGCCGACAGTCACGACGACCCGGAGACCGAACGGCGCGCGGTGGCCAGCCTGCTGTCGCACCGCATCGAGGCGATGGTGCTCGCACCCACCGCCGGGTGGACCGAGCGGACCAAGCCGCTGCTCGTCGAGCGGGGTGTGCCGTTCGTGCTGGTCGACCGGCTGGTGCAGGGCGGTGACGTCGACCAGATCGCGGTGGAGAACGAGCCCGGTTCGCGTGCGCTCGTCGAGCACCTGCTCAGCGTCGGGCACCGCCGGGTCGGCATGATCGCGGGCCTGCCCGGGCTGTCCACCACGATCGAACGCGAGCTCGGGTTCCGGCGGGCGCACGCCAAGCGCGGAGCCCCGGTCGACCCGTCGCTCATCGAGTGCGGCGAGTCGAGCGTCGACGGCGGCAGGCGCGCGATGATGCGCATGCTGGACCGCGTCGAGCCGCCCACGGCGATCTTCACCGGGAACAACGCGATGACCGTGGGAGCGCTCACCGCGCTGCGGCAGCGGCGGATCAGCGTGCCGGACGACATCGCCGTGGTCGCCTTCGACGACTTCGAATGGTCCCCGCTGGTCAACCCCGGCCTGACCGCGGCCGCGCAGCCCTGCCACGCACTGGGTGCGCGCGCGGTGCAGCTGCTGATGAGCAGGCTCGCCAACCCGAACCAGCCGAGGCGCACCGTGCGGGTACCGGTGTCGATCGAGCACCGGGAGAGCTGCGGCTGTGGCCGGTCGCGTGCCGACGCCGAGTCGCGCGCCGCCGGTCGGTGGCCGCACCAGGGTGCCGCCGCCAGGGTCGCGGGCTTCGCCACAACGCCCGAGCTGGCCCACGCCGCCTCCGTCGGCTGACGGACGACGGCGGGGCTTCTGGCAAGCTTGTCGCCATGAGCGCCCCGTACGAACTGGTCCTGTTGCGACACGGCGAGAGTGAATGGAACGCCAAGGGTCTGTTCACCGGCTGGGTGGACGTCCCGCTGTCCGCCCAGGGTGAAGGTGAGGCCCGACGCGGCGGCGAGCTGCTCGCCGAGGCCGGTGTGCTGCCCGACCTGGTGCACACGTCGTTGCTGCGCCGCGCGATCAGCACCGCGAACCTGGCGCTGGACGCGGCGGACCGGCACTGGGTCCCGGTGCGCCGCGACTGGCGGCTCAACGAGCGGCACTACGGCGCGCTGCAGGGCAAGAACAAGAAGCAGACCCGCGACGAGTTCGGCGAGGAGCAGTTCATGCTCTGGCGTCGGTCCTACGACACCCCGCCGCCGCCGATCGAGGCCGGGACGGAGTTCTCCCAGGACGCCGACCCCCGTTACGCCGACCTCGGTGCCGCGCTGCCGGCCACCGAGTGCCTGCTGGACGTCGTGAACCGCATGCTGCCCTACTGGGACGAGGCGATCGTGCCGGACCTGCGCACCGGGCGCACCGTGCTCGTCGCGGCGCACGGCAACTCGCTGCGCGCGCTGGTGAAGCACCTGGACGGGATCTCCGAGACCGACATCGCCGGGCTGAACATCCCCACCGGCATTCCGCTGCGCTACCAGCTGGACGCCGACCTGAAGCCCCTCAACCCCGGCGGCACCTACCTGGACCCGGCCGCGGCCGAACTGGCAGCGGCAGCAGTAGCAAACCAGGGCCGCTAACCCTCGTGAGTGATGAGGGCGTCTACCCCGCAGGGGCCGCGAAGCGGTAGCCGCTCTGGGCACTCACGACACGCTTTTTCGTCGTGAGGGCCCAGGGCGGCTATAGGCGCCCTCAGCACTCACGAGGGACCCCGGGGCAGCGCACTCTTGGCACGCGGTCGGGACCACGGCGCCCGTGCCCGGCTTAGCCCGTGCCCGGCTTCAAGGCATCTCGGCTTCGCCGTCGACTCGTGAGTGGCAAGGGCGCCTATAGGCGCCCGGATCACTCACGACGGAAAAGCTGTCGTGAGTGCTCCGAGCGCCTACGCTTCGCGCCGCTCCGCGGTAGACGCCCTTGCCACTCACGGGGGTGAACTGGGGGTTAACGGGGTTGGAATTGTGGCTCTGATGGGGGTCATGAGTGTCACGTGTGAGGGTCTGGGCTGGTCATCAGGGCACCCAACCTGCCTAGGATGCAGCCGTGAACGCCCTGGCGAGCGTGTTGCTGGCCGTCGTGACCCTCACCCTGGGATTCGTCGGTGGGGCGCTGTGGAGTCGGCGCCGTAAGGCCAGCGTCGGACGGCCGATCGGCCCGACGTTTGCCGACCTTCTCCATCGGCTGGTGCAGTCCTCCGGAACCGGTCTCGCGGTGATCAACCAGTACGGCGACGTCGTGCTGCACAACCCGCGCGCCTCCGAGCTGGAACTGGTCCAGCTGGCCAGAGCCGACGCGAGGGCCATCAAGGCGTGCGAGCAGGCGATCGAGACGGGTACCGCACTCGAGGTCGACCTGTCGCCGCTGGAACACCGGGGCAGGCAACCGGAGGCCGTCGTCGGTCACGTCAGGCCGCTGGGCGACGGGTTCGCGGTCGTGGAGGCCGAGGACACCTCCGAGCTGGTCCGGCTGGAAGCCACCCGGCGCGACTTCGTGGCGAACGTCAGCCACGAGCTGAAGACCCCTGTGGGTGCCGTCGGGCTGCTCGCCGAGGCGCTGCTGGACGCCGCCGACGAACCGGAGGAGGTCCGGCGGTTCGGCACGAAGATCCTCAAGGAGTCCACCCGGCTCGGCCACCTGGTGACCGAGCTGATCGCACTGTCCAGGCTGACCGGCGCCGAACGGTTGCCCGAGCTCGACGAGGTCGAGGTCGACGAGGTGGTCAGCGAAGCGCTCGGCCGGTCCCGCATGGTCTCCGAGGCGACCGGTATCGGCATCACCGTCGACGAGCCGAGCGGGCTGAAGGTCGACGGTGACCGCACTCTGCTGGTCACCGCGCTGTCGAACCTGGTGGACAACGCGATCGCCTACTCTCCGCCGGACACCCCGGTCTCGGTCAGCCGTCGCCGCAACGGTGACGTGGTCGAGATCGCGGTCACCGACCGGGGGATCGGCATCGCGCCGCAGCACCAGCAGCGGGTGTTCGAACGATTTTTCCGGGTCGATCCAGCTCGGTCACGTGCCACCGGCGGCACCGGGCTCGGGCTGGCGATCGTCAAACACGTGGCGGCCAACCACGGTGGTGAGGTACGGCTGTGGAGCCGGCCCGGCACCGGTTCGACCTTCACGCTGCGGATTCCGGCGCACGGCGCGCCCGAGCCGTCGGACCCGTCACCGGGTGACACCGCCGGATCGACCGCCGCACCGGGTGCGGCGGAACACAACGGCCGGATATCAGGAGGAGTGCTGTGACCAGGGTGCTGATCGTCGAGGACGAGGAGTCCTTCGCCGACCCGTTGGCGTTCCTGCTGCGCAAGGAAGGGTTCACCGCCGCTGTCGCGGGGACCGGGCAGGATGCGCTGGAAGAGTTCGACCGCAACGGTGCCGACATCGTGCTGCTCGACCTGATGCTGCCCGGTATGAGCGGGACCGACGTGTGCAAGGCGCTGCGTCAGCGCTCCGCCGTACCGGTGATCATGGTGACCGCCCGGGACAGTGAGATCGACAAGGTCGTCGGGCTGGAGCTGGGTGCCGACGACTACGTGACGAAGCCGTACTCGGCGCGCGAGCTGATCGCGCGGGTCCGCGCGGTGCTGCGCCGAGGTGGCGACGGCGGGCCGGACGCGGAGAACTCTCCGCAGGTGCTGGAGGCGGGCCCGGTCCGGATGGACGTGGAACGTCACGTCGTCACGGTGTCCGGCGGCGAGGTGCCGCTGCCGCTCAAGGAGTTCGACCTGTTGGAGTACCTCCTGCGCAACGTCGGCAGGGTGCTCACCCGGGGTCAGCTGATCGACCGGGTGTGGGGCGCGGACTACGTCGGTGACACCAAGACCCTCGATGTGCACGTCAAACGGCTTCGGTCCAAGATCGAGAACGATCCGTCGGCACCGAAGCACCTGGTCACCGTGCGCGGACTCGGGTACAAGTTCGAGACCTGAGATCTTCGACTCGTCGCGGTGCCCTCCGAGCCTAGGTAGGTTGGTCGATCGTGCGTCTCGGAGTGCTCGACGTCGGTTCCAACACCGTCCACCTACTGGTGGTCGACGCACATCGTGGTGGTCACCCGACGCCGATGACCTCGGAGAAGAGCGCGCTGCGGCTCGCCGAGAGCCTCGACGAGACCGGCAGGCTCACCACACCGGGCGCCGACGCACTGGTGCGCGCGGTGGCCGCCGCGCGGGCCAGCGCGACCGCAGCGGGCTGCCGCGACCTGCTCGCGTTCGCCACCTCGGCGCTGCGGGACGCGCCGAACTCGGCGGCGGTGCTGGCCAGGGTGTACGCCGAGACGGGCGTCGCGCTGGAGGTGCTGCCAGGGGAGGACGAGGCCCGCTACACGTTCCTCGCGGTGCGTCGCTGGTTCGGCTGGTCGGCCGGCCAGCTGCTGGTGCTCGACATCGGCGGCGGCTCGCTGGAGCTGGCGGGCGGGCTCGACGAGCTGCCCTCGGTCGCGGTGTCGGTCCCGCTCGGTGCGGGGCGGCTGACCCGCGAATGGTTCAGCACCGACCCACCGCCGCGCCGCGAGATCGACGCACTGCGTGCACATGTCGACGAGGTACTGGCTCCCGCGGCCGCCCGGCTGACGAAGCTGGGCACGCCGGACCGGGCCGTCGGCACGTCCAAGACGTTCCGCACGCTCGCCCGGCTCACCGGCGCCGCGCCGTCCAGCGCCGGGCCCCGCGCGCGACGGGTTCTCACCGACACCGGGCTGCATCAGCTGGCTGCGTTCATCAGCCGTATGTCGGGCGCTGACCTGGCAGAACTCGACGGTGTGAGCCCCAGCCGGGCGCACCAGCTGGTGGCCGGAGCGGTCGTCGCGGATGCCGCGATGCATGCGCTCGGAGTGAAGCAATTGGAGATCGGTCCCTGGGCGCTACGCGAAGGCGTTATCCTTCGACGTCTGGACTGGCTCGACGCAGCCAACCGGAACGGCCATATGTCGCAGGGCCTGCCGACGGCCTCTGGACTGGTTGCCGAGCAGGAGGCACGGTATACGGGATGACATCGGACCACAGCTCCGAATCTGAAGGACGTCAGCTGACGGTCGCCGAGCTGCTCGCGCAGCACGGCGGGGAAGGGCGCGGCTCTCGCAGGCGCCGCCGTGCTGAGGACGACGAGCCGCCGGACACGGCGGCGGGTTCGGCGAGCGCGGGTTCGTCGAAGTCCTCGAAATCCGACAAGCGGTCCGACGAGCTTCCGCGCAGGGTTCCGGGCGGTGGCGGGTTCCCCGCTCCCGAGCAGGACAGCCAGCTGCCGCCGCCCTCGGTGTCGACCGGCTCGACGCCGGTGGTGCCGAACTACTCCTCGCAGCCCTACGGCGACCAGTCCTACAGCGACCAGTCCTACGGTGACCAGTACGGCTACCGCGACCAGGGCACCGGCGGGTTCGAGTCGTTCGGCTCGGACGCCCCGAGCGGCTGGCCCGGCTCGGGCACCGGCAGCTTCGGCGCGACCGGCACCGGCGCCACGCCGTCGGTCAACGGGCACCCGGACTCGTTCTCCTTCGACGCCTACACCGGCACCGGTGGTTTTGAGGCGCAGCCCTACCAGGGCGACATCTACTCCACCGGCTCCGATGCGCTGACGCCGCGCAGGCCGGAGGAGTCGACCGACTTCATCCCGCGCTACGGCACCGCCTCGTCGCGGTCGGCTACCGACTCGACGCTGACCGGTCCGCTGCCCGCCGTCGAGGGCGGTCCGACGACGTCGAGCGGCGCGCGCAAGGCCGTGGCCGACACGGGGCCAGGCACCGAGTTCAGTGCTCCGGTCGATCTGTTCGCCGACGATGACGACGAGGACGAGGACGACAAGGTGTCGTCGGCGACCGTGGCGCTCGGCGCGGCGGGCAAGAAGGCCGGCACCAAGCCGGCCAAGGCGGACGTAGCCGACGATGACGACGAGGAGGAGGACGAGCAGCCTCGTTCTCGTCGGTCGCGTCGCGCGCCGAGGCGTAAGAGCCGGGTGGCCGAGGAGGACGTACCGGCCGGGCTGAGCGCTGAGGACGCGGATTCCGTCGAGGACGAGCCGCCGCCCACGAACATCAAGGTGTGGCTGTCACTCGCCGGGCAGCTCGTGCTCGGTGCGATCGGTGGCGCCGCACTGTGGATCGGCTTCAGCTACCTGTGGCAGCGCCTCCCGGTGGTCGCCCTGATCGCGGCGGTCGCGGCCACCGCCGGACTTGTGATGTTGGTCAGGGCCATCAGACGAAGCGACGATTTGCAAACCACAATGCTTGCGGTTCTGGTAGGTCTGGTAGTAACAATTTCTCCCGCCGTGTTGTTGCTTGCCGTCCGCTGAGGTAGTTGCCTGTGGCCCCGTTGACCGGTCCTGTCCCGTCGAGAGCCCCACTTGTCGCGTTGTCGACAGCTTCGGTGTACCCGGAATCGACCGAGGCGGGCTTCCAGCTGGCCGCCGAGCTCGGGTACGACGGGGTCGAGCTGATGGTGTGGAACGACCCCGTGTCGCAGAACCTGAACGCGGTGGAGCGCCTGGTCGCGCGCTACCGCGTGCCGGTGCTCGCGGTGCACGCACCGTGTCTGGCGGTGACCCAGCGGGTCTGGGGGACCGACCCGGTGGAGAAGCTGTGGCGGGCCGGTGAGGCGGCGAGTCGTCTCGGCGCGGTGACCGCGGTGGTCCATCCGCCGTTCCGGTGGCAGCGCAACTACGCGCTGGCCTTCGCCGACACGGTCGAGGCGGTCGCCCAGCGCTATGACGTGGCGCTCGCGGTGGAGAACATGTTCCCGGTGCGGCGCGCCGGCATGCGTGCTGTGCCGTACTCGCCGAGCGAGGACCCGACCGACGTCGGGCACCGCTTCTACACACTCGACCTGTCCCACACCTCGGCTGCCGGAGTGGACGCACTGGAGCTCATGGACCGCATGGGTCCCGGTCTCGAACACATCCACCTCACCGACGGCAGCGGCACGACGCGTGACGAACACCTGGTTCCCGGTCGGGGCAACCAGCCGTGTGCCGAGGTGCTGGAACGGTTGCTGCACACCGGGTTCACCGGGGTAGTGGTGCTGGAGATCAGCACGCGGCGCGCCCGCACCCGCCACGACAGGGCCGCGATGCTCGCCGAGTCGTTGCTGTTCGCGCAGCTGCACCTGCAGCCCCTGGACACGCCGCAACCCGCGCTGGTCCCGACCCAGGCCCGCTACCCGCACGCCGAGCCCGTCCCGGTCCCGCCCCGCGCCTGATCACTCGTGAGTGTTGAGTGTTGCCCTGGCAACACTCAACACTCACGATGTGCGGTGGGGTGATAGAGCTACTACATGACGCGTAGCTCTCTCTCGGTCGGTACCGAGAGCCCGCTGGGACCGACGCCGTTCTCCGCAGCGCTCGAACTCGACGAGGTCGGTTCGGGCTGCTACCGCGCGGAGCTGAACGCCGCCTGGGAGGTCGGTGGCGGCAAACAGCACGGTGGCCTGCTGTTGGCGCTGGTCACGAAGGCGGGCTTGGCCGGACTGGCCGCCCACACCGGCGCGGACGAGGTGAGCGAACCGCTCGCGGTCAGCGGCGAGTTCCTGCGTGCCCCGTCGACCGGCACGGTCGAGATGACCACCGAGGTGCTGAAGGTCGGACGCACCGCGTCGGTCGTCCGGTCGGTGCTGCAGCAGGATGGACGATCCATCCTCGCCGCCTCCGTGACCGCTGGCCGCCTGCCGGACGTGTCCGACGACGCGTCCGTGCTGTGGACCGACCTGCCGCCGCTCGGCGCCGAACCGCCGGTCGAGGCGATCGGAACGTCCGAGGCGAAGGGCCCGGTGCCGCCGTTGGCGAGCGCGTGCGAGGTGCGCATCGACCCGGCGACGTCGCAGTACCTGCGCAAAGAACGCGGCGAGCCGATCATCCGAGGCTGGGTGCGGCCGCGCGGCGAGCAGCCCGACCCGCTGTTCGCGATCCTGGCCGGCGACATCCTGCCGCCCGTGCTGTTCAACCTCGGCCTGCCGGGCTGGGCGCCGACGGTGCAGCTCACCGCGATCCTGCGGGCGCGCCCCGCGCCGGGGTGGCTGCGGCTGCAGTCCTCGACGATGACGATCGCCGGTGGCTGGCTGGACGAGGACATGGCGGTGATCGACTCGACCGGCCGGCTGGTGTGCCAGGCCCGGCAGCTGGCGTTGGCACCCCTCCCACGTGGGTGAACGGCCACCTATTTAGCGCACTCATTCCGCTGGGCGGACACACTCAGTTATTTGCGCAACGGTAGAGACGCCGCCCGACCGTAAACCTGTCGGGCACGGCATCTACTGTCCGGAAGATGACGAGCATTGCGGTGCTGGGCGCCGGAAAGATTGGTGAAGCGTTGCTGACCGGCCTGGTCAAGGCTGGTCAGGCGGGTGAGGAGCTCTTCTTCACCGAACGCCACGCGGACCGGGCGGCGGAGATTTCCGACCGACTGGGGATCCGCCGGGTCAGCGTGGCGGAGGCGGCGGAGAAGGCCGAGCTGCTCGTGGTCGCGGTGAAACCACAAGACATCGATCAGGTACTGGTCGAGCTGGCCGCCAGCATCCGGCCCGGTGTGTTGGTTCTCTCATTGTGTGCCGGGCTGCCGACGGAGCTTTTCGAGCGCAGGCTCGGTGATGTCGCGGTGGTGCGGGCGATGCCGAACACACCGATGGTGGTGGGTGAGGCGATGACTGCCATCTCACCAGGGCGTCTTGCCGGCGAGCGGGAGCTCGACGAAGCGGAGCGGGTACTCACCACAGTAGGGCGCGTCGTCCGGGTTCCCGAAGGTCAGCAGGATGCGGTGACCGCGTTGTCCGGTTCCGGTCCGGCGTACTTCTTCTTCCTGGTCGAGGCCATGATCGAGGCCGGAGTCGCGCTCGGGGTCACTCGGGCGCTCGCCACCGAGCTGATCGTGCAGACCTCGGTCGGCGCCGCTCGGATGTTGCGTGAGTCGGGTGAGCACCCGGTCGTGTTGCGCGAGGCGGTCACCTCTCCCGGCGGCACGACCGCGATGGCGCTGCGCGAGTTGGAACGTCATGGGACGCGAGTGGCGCTGTCCGAAGCGATCGAAGCTGCCTGGAATCGATCCAAAGAACTTGGGCGCAATAACGCTGTGTAGCCGTTATGCTGTAAGAGGTGCCCCATTCAGGGGGCAGTTCACTCGTAAGCGGCGATATAACGTAGACTTGGGTCACCCCGGTCTCTGTGACCTCAGTACAGAGATCACGGACTCGGCCAAGTGGCGCTTGTGGCGACGCAGTGTTAGCAAGGGAGCGGACATGGCGGCAGAGCAGTCGGGCGACTCGGATCTGGGTCGTGTCCAGTTCCTGACCGTCGCTGAGGTCGCATCGATGATGCGGGTGTCGAAGATGACGGTGTACCGGTTGGTGCACGCGGGAGAGCTGCCGGCTGCCCGGGTCGGCCGATCGTTCCGGGTTCCCCGTGACGCCGTCCAGGACTACCTGCGCAACGCCTACCACGACGCCGGGTGATCGATTGCAGTGTTGGGGTACGGGGTGAGCGCGCCTCATCCCATGGCGAGTAGACTCGCCGTTTAGTACTTGCCGTGGATTCGCCGCTGGTGAGTGGCGGTCGGAGTTCCGGGCAGTGCCCGAGGTCGGGCCGCATTCCGTCGGACCAGAAGGGTGTTGCCGAGTGGGCTCGGTCATCAAGAAGCGTCGTAAGCGTATGTCGAAGAAGAAGCACCGCAAGCTGCTCCGCAAGACACGCGTCCAGCGTCGCAAGCTCGGCAAGTAAAGTTGCACAGCCACACCTCGGCCACCTGGTTCGCGCCGGGCGGTCGGGGTGCTGGCGAGCGACACTCAGGGGTTTCAGCTGGGTAGCCAGACGCTAACGTCTGGTGATCCTGGTCTGATGCCCGCCTCCGGCGCCCAGGCGGCGCCCGGCGGCGTTGGCGGATCACCTGGATATGCCCGATATGCAGGCGATCCGCTGCCTTGCCAGCCACCGCCTGGACACCGGATCCGGGCAACAACCAGAATCACCAGACGTTAGGTGTGCGTGAATTCCACCTCCGTCTGGCCACTGCACCCGGTTCGGGTACTAGCATCGGGCGTCGCGGACACGTAGCTAGCGACGTTCAGGAGTACTTGGTGGCGCCTTCGGTTGTTCTGGTCACGGGCGTCAGCCGGTTCATCGGCGCACACCTCGCGGCCAGACTCGCCGCTGATCCGAGTATCGACCGGGTCATCGGCGTGGACACATTCCCACCGTCGCGCGAGCTGCTGCGGGGGATGGGCCGGGCCGAGTTCATCCGGGCCGACATCCGCAACCCGCTCATCGCCAAGGTGATCTCCTCCGCCGAGGTCGATACCGTTCTGCACACCTCGCTGTCGTCCAACCCCGGGGTGTCCGGTGGCCGGGTGGCGATGAAGGAAATGAACGTCATCGGCACGATGCAGCTGCTGGCGGCCTGTCAGCGGTCACCCAGGATCCGGCGGCTGGTGCTCAAGTCGACCACGGCCGTGTACGGCTCCAGCCCGCGCGACCCGGCGATCTTCACCGAGTCGATGACGCCCAAGGCGTTGCCCGCCGGTGGTTACGCCAAGGACGCCGCCGAGATCGAGGGCTACGTGCGTGGCTTCGCTCGCCGCCGTCCCGATGTGTCCGTCGCGGTGCTGCGGTTCGCCAATTTTGTGGGGCCACGCATCGACACGGCGATGACCCGGTACTTCACGTTGCCGGTCGTGCCGACCGTGCTGGGCTACGACGCCCGCATGCAGCTGCTGCACTCGGAAGACGCACTGGCCGTGCTCGAGCAGGCGGCACGCGAGGACCTTCCGGGGACGTTCAACGTCGGAGCCTCCGGGGTGCTGATGCTCTCCCAGGCGATCCGACGCGCTGGTCGGGTGCAGGTCTCCCTGCCCGACAGTGTGGTGGGGCCGGTCGCCAGGCTCTTCCGCAGCACGCGGCTGCTCGACTTCACGTCCGAGCAGATGCGGTTCTTGAACTTCGGCCGCGTGGTCGACACCGACAAGCTGCGGAACACCTTCGGGTTCACTCCGCGCTGGACCACCACGCAGGCCTTCGACGATTTCGTGCAGGGCCGTCAGCTCCGCCCGGTGATCTCATCCGCGCAGTTGAGCGCGATGGAGAAGCGTGTGCTGGCCACAGCCCGAGCCATTCGATGAGGGAGCAAGCGGTGCCCGAGGCACGAGTCATCCCATTGCACGGCGAGCAGGGTCGCAACGGGGCGCATCGCGCCGCGCAGGCGGCCGTGGCGACCGCGCAGCGGAAGAGCCAGGCCGGGAACGACCGTCAGGATCTGTCGCCGGTTCGTGTCGTACGGCGTCCGGTGGCCCAGGATCCGGTGCAGCCGGAGCCGTCGGCCGCCGAGCTGGCCTCGCAGGCCATGCCCGCGTGGGAGGAACGGCTCGCCGACCTGCTGGCGTTCCTGCGTCGGCGGGCCTCGGGCGACTATCAGATCGACGAGTTCGGTTTCGACCGTGAGTTCGCCGACCATCTGGTGATGCCGACGCTGCGTCCGCTGTACGAGCGCTGGTTCCGGGTGGAGACGCTCGGGATGTCCAACGTGCCGGCCGAGGGTGGCGCGCTGCTGGTGGCGAACCACTCCGGTGTGTTGCCGATCGACGCGATGATGACGACCGTGGCGTTGCGCGATCACCACCCGGCTGGGCGGCACCTGCGGATGCTGGGTGCGGATCTGTTGTTCCGTACCCCGATGCTCGGTTCGATCGCGCGCAAGGCCGGTCATACGCTGGCCTGCAACCCGGACGCCGAGCGGCTGCTGAACTCCGACGAGCTGGTCGGGGTGTGGCCGGAGGGTTACAAGGGTGTCGGCAAGCCGTTCAAGGACCGCTACAAGCTGCAGCGGTTCGGCAGGGGCGGTTTCGTGTCGGCCGCGATGCGGACCGGGGTACCGATCATCCCGTGCTCGATCGTCGGTGCGGAGGAGATCTTCCCGATGGTCGCCGATCTCAAGCCCTTGGCCCGGCTGTTCGGGCTGCCGTACTTCCCGATCACGCCGACGTTTCCGCTGCTCGGGCCGCTGGGCATGGTTCCGTTGCCGTCGAAGTGGTACATCGAGTTCGGTGAGCCGATCCGCACCGACCGCTATGACCCGGCCGATGCGGAGGACCCGATGCTGGTCTTCAACATCACCGACCAGGTCCGCGAGACCATCCAGCAGACCCTCTACAGCCTGCTGAGCCAGCGCAGGAACGCTTTCACCGGCTGAGGTGGCCCATGCCCGACGTGCTGATCCGAGGCGCCCTGTGACGACGGAGGACCTGCCGCGGTTCGCGGAGAGGTTCGCCGACCTGGCCGATCCGGATGTCATGGGCCGTGTGTGGGGACGAGACTGACGATTGACGCCCACGATCGAGGATCGCGCCGTGAGCGTGCCGACCTCGTCGGCCGATCGAGGCCGGCATCGCGGCCCGTCGACACCGGATCTGGTCATCGCCGCGGCGGCTGAGTGTGCCGGGCTTGTCTATGTGGACAAGGACTTCGACGTCATCGCTCAGCTCACCGGTCAGCCCGTGGAGCGCCTGGTCCTCTCCCATGGCAACGGCCCGGACGGCAACATACCGCCCCGCCAGCTTCGGCGGCGATAGCCGAGCCGTCGCTGGTTCCGGGTGGAGACGCGTGGTATGTCCAATGCTCCGGCTGGCCGAGCAGCGCCCCGAGTGCATCGGGGTTGACTCGAAGCTCGCGATCAACCGGTGCCGCACGGCGCTTCTCCCTCGGTCGGCCGGTGAGGGAGCCGCGATCCAGGAGCTACTCCGGTGGTGCTGGCAGCCAACCGCGACCTCCGCCGGTACGCGGAGCCGGATCGGCTCGACATCGCCCGGGAACCCGCCGGACGCGGAGAAACCACACGAGCTTCGGGCACGGTCCCCACTACTGCCTCGGCGCGGCGCTGGCGCGTCGGACGGCGGAGGCGGCCCCGCGTGCCTTGTTCGTCCGGTTCCCCGGTCCGCGGTCGGCGGCGCCGGAAGCGGAGCTGGAGTGGCAGCCGGTGCGCGGCACCCGCAGGCTCCCGTGGCCGCCGGTGCGGCTGGTCTGGCTCAGGCGCGGCGCCGGTAGGCGAGGCCGGCGGCGACGGCTCCCGCCACCGCCCCGGCACCGAGGACCGAGGGAACGCCGATCTTGGCGGCCTTGCGTCCGGTGCGGAAGTCGCGGATTTCCCAGCCGCGCTGGCGGGCGATGTCACGCAGCTCGGAGTCGGGGTTGACCGCGACGGCCGTACCGACGACGGACAGCATCGGCACGTCGTTGACCGAGTCCGAGTAGGCCGAGCAGCGCCGCAGGTTGAGCCCTTCGCGGGCGGCGAGCGACCGCACCGCGTGTGCCTTGGCCGGGCCGTGCAGCACCTCGCCGACCAGGCGTCCGGTGTAGAGACCGTTCTCGCTCTCCGCGACCGTGCCCAGCGCGCCGGTGAGCCCGAGCCTGCGTGCGATGATCAGCGCCAGCTCGACCGGGGTAGCGGTCACCAGCCACACCCGCTGCCCCGCGTCGAGGTGCATGTTGGCCAGCGCCTTGGTGCCCGGCCAGATCCGGTCCACCATCAGCTCGTCGTAGATCTCCTCGCCGAGCTCGACGATCTCGGACACCGAACGCCCCGCGACGAAGGACAGCGCGCTCTCCCTGCTGTTGCGCATGCCTTCCGGGGTCTCCCGGCCGCCGAGCCGGAACTTCACCTGCTGCCAGGCGAACCCGGCGAGCATCGAGGAGTCGAAGAACTTCCGGGACGCCAGCCCTCGGGCGAAGTGGAAGATCGACGCGCCCATCATCATGGTGTTGTCGACGTCGAAGAAGGCGGCGGCGGTGAGATCGAGTGGAACCACCGCGCCGCTGGTGTCACGGACTTCCAGGGTCGGGTCCAGGTTCGCCACGGCGGCAGCGGCGGCGGCTTCGCCGGCGATCTGCGCCGAGCTGGCGTGCGAGTGCTCGTCCTGTGCGGTTGCCGCGCGCGCGGACTCACGGCTGTCGGTGTCTTCGGTGTCCGGGCCTTCGGTGCCCGGTTGGCCTACGTCAGCGGGTCCAGAGCCAGGTGGGACAGCCACCCAACGCCTCCGATCAGCGGGGTGCGTGTGTACCCACTAAGCCTACTGGTTTTGCTTGGCCTGTTTCGCGCGGAGTTTTTCCGTGACCACCCCCTCGGCTTCGCCGTCGGGGGTACTCCCGGAAAAACAAACCTCGTTCCTCGGTTGGGCGCGCGCTTGTTGTCGCCCTGGGAGCCGCCGTCCGGGTTGGGAGCCTGGTTGCGGACATTCACTGCCCGGCCTTCGCCGGAACTCCTTCGGAGACTCGCGGAGCCGGCTTAGCCGTTGTTGCGCGAGTCGCTGGATTCTGCCGGGCGAGTCGCTGGGTGTTGTCGGGCGAGTCGCTGGATTGTGCAGCGTGAGTCGCTGGATTTTGTTGCGCTGTGGTGCCGGAGCCCCCTGCGGTTACCAGCAGGGGGCTCCGCCCACGGAAGGTCAGCCGTCGGTCTTGCCGGACAGGCCGGAGGACAGCGGCTGGAACAGGATCGGCAGCAGCGGAATCGGCAGGTTGAGCGCCGGCTTCTCCTTGGGCAGCACGTCGCCGCCCTTGGTCTGCTGCTTCTCCGGAAGCGAGACGCCGTCCTTGCCGGTCAGGTTGCCGATACCGGGCAGCTTCGGCGTGTCGTCCGAGTCGTCCTTCGACTTCTCCGACTTGCTCGACTTCTCGGAGCTGGACGAATCCAACGAGTCCGAGTCGCTGGACGGCTCGCTCGACGAGCTCGACTTGTCCGACGAGTCGGAGGAGGGCAGCTTGACGGTCGAACCGCCGAGACTCTCCTTCGACGTGCAGGCACCCTTCGCGGGAACCGGGCCCAGCTGGTCGGTACCCGAGGTGACCTTGTCGCAGCCCTGACGGTTACGCAGCTGCTGAGCCCTGGTCCGGACGTCCTCGAGCAGACGCATCGAGTGGTCCGCGTCGGGCTGAGCACTCGCCGGCATGGTCGAGCGCATCTGGGACAGCTTCTGCTGCTGCGACTGCGACCAGTTGGCCAGCGCACCGAGCTCGGCGCTGTTGCTGGTACCGGAACCGGCCAGCCACATGCGCGAACCGGACTCGGTCTGCTCGTTGAAGCCCTTCAGCGCCTGACTGATGTCGGCAGCCTTGTTGGGGCTGTCGGCGCTGGAGTTGAGCTTCTGGACCTCGCCGATCCGGGTGGCCGCGTAGTCGAGCTGACGCTGCGCCTTGTTGCCCTGACCAGGGGTGAGGCCGACCATCGCGGACTCGGAGGCCTGCTTCACGCCGTACAGGCTGTCGCCGGGCAGCGCGTTCTGGCTGAACATCGCGCCACCACCGGTGACCGCGAGCACCATGAGCGCGGCTGCCGCGCTGATCCCGAGCAGGCCCCTGCGGTGCGGGTTCAGGCCGGGGGAGGTGTTCGCCTTCCGACTGCTGAACCGGTGCTTGCCGCGTGCGCGTCCGATCGAGACGACGTTGCTCTGCGTCTCTTCGGTGGTCTCGTCGCTCGTCTCGGCGATGACCGGTATCGGATTGTCCACCAGGGTCGGCGCGCCGGCATCCGGCGCGGTGGTGGCCGCGGTATGCGCGGAATCCGTTCGGCCGTCGGCCGGAGCCATCATGGTCGCGGCTGCCGCCATGACCTTGGCGCGCATCCGAGCCGACGCATCGGCACTCGGTGCCAGCGCCGCGCGACTCTCCCGGAGGAGCGCCACCAACTCCAGCTCTTGGCGGAGCTCGTCGTCACCCGGCGGCATGGACCCCAACCCACGCTCCACCGCGGCGGCGAACCGCTCACGCTCCCGGCCTTCACCCGTGGACATGTCTCCCGTCCTCACTGCATCACCGTGCTTCCCCGACCCTGATCTACACAACGAGTCAGCGGACGGACGGTTACGGGGGTGACGCCGTTCATCATATCGAGTGAGGGGAGCGCAAAATCCGCGTGAGATGTAACGCTGCGCGCTAGCCCCCGGGTGGGGGACACCGCGTTCATCGGAGGCCTTCGGGGAGTAGTTGGGCGAGCCTGCGGACGGCTCGGTGCTGGAGTGCCTTGACGGCGCCTTCGTTGCGTCCCATGAGGCGCGCGGTCTCGGCGACCGACAGGCCCTGCAGGAAGCGCAACGCGATGCATTCCTTCTGGTCGGAGTTCAACTTGGCAACACAGCGGAGGAGCTCCTCGTGTGTCGCCCCGTCCAGAACCTGCTGTTCCGGGCCGGTCGTTGACGGCGAAAGATCCGCAATCTCCGAGGTGGTCTGCTCGAGGCGGTACCTGCTCGACTTCACGTGGTCGAGCACCAGGTTGCGGGCGATGGTGACGAACCAGGCGCCGATGTCACGGCCCTGGTAGCTCACCGACTGGATGCGCCGCAGTGCACGCAGGAAGGTCTCGGCGGTCAGGTCCTCGGCCAGCTGACGATCGCTGACCCGGAACAGAACGTAACGAAACACCATTTCGTGGTAGCGGTCGTACAGCTGCCCGAAAGCCTGCTGGTCGCCCGCCTGGGTGGCGCGAACCAGGTCCCACCCCGCGAGCCCGTTGCTCTCCGTGCCCGAAGTGTCTTCCGGCTCGTCGAGCGACTCCGGTGACGGAAGTGGCTGCTGAGGCTGAGGGGGCTGGGGAGCCTGAGGGGAGCGTTGCTCGACTCGGGGTTCGGCGACCCTCGGTGCGTCCGGCCGCGCCGTCTCCGGCGGTCGCTGCCGGGCGGGACCGGAGGACTGCTGCGGTGCGTGCTCGGGCAACGGTGGTGCCGGGACCTCGTCCGGCCGAGGGCGCGGGAGGACCGGTACGTAGTCGGAACGTCGACCGGCGGGCTGTTCGCCGCGCTGATCGATCCGTTGTGTCGCCGGGTCCGCCTGCCTGGCTGAGATGTGACCAGTGGCTCCTGGGTCCGAGCGTTGCTCGGAGCGCAGGAGTCTCGTTGGTCTAAACGGCCGGGTCACGATTCCCGACGGGGGTAGCTCGTCGCGACCCGTCTCGAGGGTCCTCGCGACGGGACCGGCTCGGTGCCGGTGACGTTCAGCATGTGGCGCTCCCTCGGGATCGACGGTGCCAGGTCGACCGAACCCCCGCCTGCCCAGTCGGCCGTGAAAAAGGAGCATAGAGCCGAAGCCCGGGAACCTTTCACCGCATCCCCGCGTTCCTGAATTTCAGCCGGTGAACGGCCCATAGCGGGCGGTCGACGTTGAGTTTGCAACGTTCAGCGGTTTGTGGGCGTGTCGATCGACCGACGAACGGGTGCTCTAGTCCGATGAGCGGACGCACCCCCGTTCAATGGCGGCAATCGTTCCGCCTTTCGGGTGCCACTCATCGTGTTGTCGGGGTTTCTGGGGCGCTTGGTGTTACTGCGTCCGTAGTGATCAACAGGTGTGAACCGGTGTGTGGTGGGTGTGCGGTGAGCGGCACGAGGGACATGCCAGACTGCGGCCGTGACCAGCCAGCCCAGCCACAGCGATGCCGCCGGACCGGGTGCGTTCACGAGTCCCTTCACCGGGAACGTGGCAGATCTTGTGGCGGCCGCATCGGCCAGCAGCCCTGACCATCCCGCTCTGCTCGAACCCGCCGTCGGCTTAGAGCTGACCTGGTCGGCTCTGCACGCCGCGACCGAGGCCGAAGCGGTGCGGCTGCGTGCGGCCGGGGTCCGGCCCGGCGACCGGGTGGTCGTCCGGCTCGGCCACGGCGCCGGCTACTGCGTCGCATTGCTCGGTGCGTTGCGTGCCGGTGCGATCGCGGTGCCCGTCGGGACGCACTCCCCGGAGCGCGAGCTCGCCGTGATCATCGGCGACTCCTCGCCGACGGTCGTGGTCGCCGAGGAGTCCGACGCGGTCCTGGGCGCGGTGCCCGCGACCCGGCTGCCCGCACCGGACCTCACCGTGGTCCCGGCGTCGGTCGACGCAGGTCCGTCCGAGCGTGGCGGCGAGGACATCGCGGTGCTCGGCTACACGTCCGGGACCACCGGGGTACCGCGCGGCGTGCGCCTGTCGCATCGGGCGCTGCTGGCGAACCGCGCCCAGACCGCGCTGCTGCGGCCCGTTCCGGTCAGCCCCGCCGACCGCGTACTGCTGCAGCTGCCGCTGTTCCACATCTACGGCCTCGGCGCGGGCCTGCTGCAGGTCTGCTGGGCGGGTGCCACCGGTGTGCTGGTGGAACGCCTGGACCCGGAGGCGCTGCTGGACGTCGTCGCGTCCCGGCGGGTGACCGTGCTCGCGGGCGTGCCGATGACCTACCGCGCCCTGCTGGGGGTGCCCGCCACGCGCCTGCGAGACGGACTGGTCTCGGTCCGGCTGTGCGTCGCCGGCGGCGCCCCGCTGGCTCCCGCGCTGCCGAAGGACTTCGCCGACGCGACCGGCCTGCAGCTGCACGACGGCTACGGCCTCACCGAGACCGGCCCGGTGCTGACCAGCACCCTCGTCGGCGGTCTGGTCAAGCCCGGTTCGGTCGGCAGGCCGCTGCCCGGCGGCGACGAGGTCCCCGGCGTCGAGCTGCGGTTGGTCGACGCCGACGGCTCCTCCTCGTCGGATGCCGAGCCCGATCCGGACGACGAGTCCTTCGATGACGGCGAGCCGGACACCGGCCTGGTCGCGGTCCGGGGCCCGAACCTGTTCTCCGGCTACTGGCCGGACGGCGAGGGCGGCCCCGACGCCGACGGCTGGTTCCGCACCTCCGACGTCGGCTTCATCGACGCCGACGGCGACCTGCACCTGGTGGACAGGGCGTCGGACCTGATCATCGTGAACGGCTTCAACGTGTACCCGCACGAGGTGGAGCAGGTTCTGGCCGAGATCCCCTCGATCGTCGAGGTGGCGGTGGTCGGCATCCCCGACCCGCGCACCGGCGAGGCGATCAAGGCGGTGATCGTGGCTGCCCCCGGCGCTGAACTGACCGCCGACGAGATCGGCGAGTACTGCGTGTCCCGCCTGGCGAGGTTCAAGCACCCCTCGGTGATCGAGTTCAGGGACCGGCTGCCGCACTCGGCGACCGGCAAGATCGCGCGCATGGAACTGCGGGCGGAGCAACGCACATGACGACACCGGTTGTCCTCATGACGCGCCAGAACTGCTCGCTGTGCGACAAGGCGTCCGAGGCGGTCGCCCGAATCTGCGGCGAGCTGGGCGTCGCCTGGTCGAGCACGGACATAGACACGGACCCCGAACTGAGGGCCGAGTACGGCGACCGTGTCCCCGTGATCCTGATAGACGGCAAGGAACACGGCTACTTCGAGGTGGAAGAACCCCGCTTCAGAGCCGCCCTGGCCCGCCGCCCCCGGTAGCCCTACCGCGACCCTCGCAGACCCTGACGTTGCGTCGCAGACACTGCAGCATCTGCGACGCAACACGAACCTCTGCGAGGTGTGACGTTTGAGGCGGGTGGGTCGCTTCGCGGGCCGCGAAAGCTCCGCCGGGGCCGCGAAGGCTCCGCAGACTCCCCCGTTCCCCGCGATCCTGGCCTGCACTTGGCGTGGTCGGGCGGGGTCAACCCTGAAACCTCGCCCCCGAACGCGTGCAACCAGGAACGAGCGCGAGGCCGGCGAAGCCGGGGGTTGAGGCCGCCCGACCACGCCAAGACACTGAATGGCCAGCGGGGACAGCACCCCACCCCGCGCAATCCCCGACTCGCGCCGCGAGATCTAGCGACTCGCGGGGGGAGGGGTCCTTACCGATCGCTGACGGCGGTGAGCCGGGAAACCAAGCCGTGACCCGCCGGTGGTACGAACCAGTGTTATGAGCACAGCGACCACCGAGGCCCCGGGCCGGTCCACCCCCGAGGAACCCCGCATCCCCGCGGGCCAGGCAGCCGGGATCTCGGTACTGGCCTTCGCGGCGGCGGTAGGTGTGGGCCACCTGGTGGCCGGAGTGGTCTCCCCGCTGTCCTCGCCGTACCAGGCGGTCGCCGACACGGTCGTACGAATCGCCCCCGCGCCACTGGTCGAGTTCGGCAAGTCGCTGGCGTTCCCGGGGCTGCCCCAGGGCAAGGCGGACAAGGTCGGCCTGCTGCTGGGCGTGGGTGTGGCCCTGGTGCTCGTCGCGGTCATCGCCGGCCTCGCGTCGAGGCGGACGGCGAGACCAGGACGCATGACGGTCGGAGCCCTGGGCCTGGTCGGGCTGGCCGCCGTTGTGTTCTCCCCGGTCTTCACCCTGCCGGACGTCGTGGCGCCGCTCGCCTCGGTCGGCGCCGGGCTGTGGAGCTTCCGCTGGCTGCACGAGAAGGCCTACGCGAGGGCCCTCGGCCCGAACACCTTCATCGAGGACCTGGATGGGGTGAGCAGGCGCGACATGCTCATCTCCTCGGCGGCCGTTGGAGTGGGAGCGGCGGGCGCGGGCATCGGCGGTTACCTGCTCGGCGCCGGCGTGGACATCACCGGGTCGCAGACCGAGCTCGCGCCGCTGCTCAGGCCAACCCAACCTGCGCCGCCGATCCCCGAAGGCGCGGACTTCGTGGCGGACGGAACGCCCACCTTCCTCACCGCGAACCAGGAGTTCTACCGGATCGACACCGCACTGAGGCTTCCCGCGGTCGCGGCGCGGAGCTGGTCGATGCGCATCCACGGCATGGTCGACCGCGAGCTCACCATCACCTACGCCGACCTGCTCCGCAGGCCGCTGGTCGAACGTGTCGTCACCCTGGCCTGCGTGTCGAACGAGGTCGGCGGCAGCCTCATCTCCACCGCGCGGTTCATCGGCGTCGACCTGCGGGACCTGTTGGTCGAGGCGGGTGTCCAGCCGGGAGCGCAGCAGCTCTACAGCACGAGCCTCGACGGCTGGACGGCCGGAACGCCCGTCGACGTCGTGATGGAGCCGGACCGGGGTTCGATGCTGGCCCTGGGCATGAACGGCGACCCGTTGCCGCTCGAACACGGCTATCCCGTCCGGATGGTGGTGCCGGGGCTGTACGGGTTCGTCTCGGCGACCAAGTGGCTGGCCGACCTGGAACTCACGACGTTCCAGGCGAGGTCGCCGTACTGGCTGGACCGGGGCTGGGCACGGTTCGCGCCGATCAAGACCGAGTCGCGCATCGACAAGCCGCGCGGGTTCGAGTCGGTGCCCGCCGGGCAGGTCACCGTCGCGGGGATCGCCTGGGCACAGCACCGGGGAGTGTCGAAGGTCGAGGTGCGCGTCGACGGCGGCCCATGGCAGCAGGCTCAGCTGGCCACCGAGGTCAACCGGGACAGCTGGCGTATGTGGCGGGCCGAGCTGACCGTGCCGCCCGGTGACCATCTCGTCGAGTCCCGCGCCACCGACGGCACCGGCGCGGTGCAGACCGCGTTGCGCGCCGACCCGGTGCCCGACGGCGCCAGCGGATGGCCGATCATCAGCTTCAGCGCGGCCTGACCCTCTCCCGTTCGGGGGGCTTTTCGCGGGTCTGTATATCCCCACGGCGTGGGAGACCAGGACCAGCGCTAACCTGACCGCCATCTCGGTCCGTGTTCACAATGTGACGCAGGGTGAATGCGCGACCGAGGCGCCGTACCCGTGCCGCGGCGGCCTGACAGTCGAGGTTCCGGCCGTCCAGTCCGGACCCAACCGGACGTTCAAGGAGGAACAGACCTGTGAGGAAGAACCAGCGCCTCTCCCGAGTCGCCGCTGCCGCAATGATGGCCGCGCTGGCCGTCTCGGTGGCGGCATGTGGCAGCGACACCCCGCAAGCCACGCCGCCCAGTAGCTCGGCGGCCGCTCCCTCGCCGTCGTCGGAGGCCTCGGCCGCCGGCATCACCACCCCGAAGCAGGCGTTCGGCCCGGCATGCCAGCAGCTGCCGCAGGGCGGCGTCCCCGGGTCCGCGCTCAAGATGGCCGGTCAGCCGGTCGCCGCGGCAGCAGCCACGAACCCGCTGCTCAAGACCCTGACCACGGCCGTGCAGAAGGCCGGTATCGCGGACACGCTGAACTCCGCCAAGGCCGCGACCGTGTTCGCGCCCTACGACGACGCGTTCACCGACCTGCAGCAGCGCATCGGTCCGGACCGCTTCAACGCGCTGCTCGCCGACAAGAACGCACTCGGCGACATCCTGAAGTACCACGTCGTGGTCAAGCGCTACGACCGCGCCGGCCTGGCCGCCGCCGGAACCGTCACGACGCTGCAGGGCGGAAACCTGACGATCACCGACGCCGGCGACACGATGAACATCAAGGACAACGCCAACCAGACGGCCCACGTCCTGTGCGGCAACCTGCCCACGGCCAACGCCACGGTCTTCGTCATCGACCGCGTCATGATGCCGAAGGACGACCAGTAGTTCCCCCGCCGTGAGTGGCAAGGGGCCCTACCCCGAAGGGGCGCCGAAGGCGTAGCAACCATGGGCACTCACGACCGCTTTTTGGTCGTGAGTGCCCATGGTTGCTATAGGACCCCTTGCCACTCACGAGCAGTAAACCCAGCCACAACGCCCTCTACCAGACCGGCTACCAAGATCGCTACTTTGTGCCTGCGTTCACAAGCGGCTACCGTGACTGCTCACGCCATTCACCAGGCGGAGAGTTCAGCAGGGATCGAGGAGTAGCCAGCGTGACGTTGCATCCGCAGGCCGATCCGTCGAGTACGGGACAGGCCCGCGAGGCAGTCGAGATGAAGACCAAGCTCGACCGGGTCATCCCCGACGCGACGGTCGCCCGCCTCGCTGTTTACCTGCGGGTACTCGGTGACATGGCTACCACCGGCAGCGAGACCGTGTCCAGTGAGGATCTCGCGGTCGCGGCCGGCGTCAACTCGGCGAAGCTGCGCAAGGACCTGTCCTACATCGGGTCCAACGGCACCCGGGGCGTCGGCTACGAGGTCCGCAGGCTGGTTCACCAGATCGAGTACACCCTCGGGCTGACCCATCGCCATGCCGTCGCGCTCGTCGGTGTGGGTAACCTTGGTCACGCGCTCGCCGGCTATCCGGGCTTCTCCACCCGGGGCTTTCCGCTGTGCGCGCTCTTCGATGTGGACCCTGACCTGGTCGGAATCCACATCAACGGCATCCTCGTCGAGCACATCGACCGCATCCGGGACGTGTGCTCCCAGCACGGCGTCACCATCGGTGTGATCGCCACCCCAGGGGCTTCCGCGCAAAAAGTGTGCGATCAGCTGGTTGCATCAGGGGTGCGGTCGATACTGAACTTCGCCCCGGTCGTCCTGCAGGTGCCCGACGAGGTCGAGGTACGCAAGGTGGACCTTGCGGTGGAGATGCAGATTTTGTCCTTCCACGTGGCCCGCCGGCACGGGGAGAACGAAGGACCTGACAGTGCTGTCCATGGTGCCGGCGTGCTGAACGGACATACGGCGGTGGTACCGCGATGAGCGTGCTTGTGGTCGGGTTGTCGCATCGGAGCGCCCCGGTCGAGGTTCTCGAGCGTGCATCCGTGTCCAGTGAGGACACACCCAAACTTCTCGACGAGCTGACCCGCACCGGCGGTGTCGGAGAGGCAGTGCTGCTCTCCACCTGCAACCGGGTCGAGGTCTACGCCGTGGTGGAGACCTTCCACGGCGGGCTGGCCGACGTGTCCGGCGTGCTGGCCAGGCACGCCGGGCTCGACGTCAGCGAGCTGAGCTCCTACCTCTACGTGCACTACGCGGCGTCGGCCGTGGAGCACCTGTTCGCGGTGGCCGCCGGGCTCGACTCGATGGTCATCGGCGAGGCCCAGATCCTGGGTCAGCTGCGGACCGCCTACAGCGTGGCGACCGAGGTCGGCACGGCCGGCCGGGTCATGCACGAGCTGGCGCAGCAGGCGCTGCGGGTCGGTAAGCGTTCGCACTCAGAGACCGACATCGACGCCGCCGGTGCGTCGGTCGTGTCCGAGGCGCTCGCCGACGCGGACACCGTGCTGGGCGGCCTGACCGGGCGCCGCGCGCTCGTCGTCGGCGCCGGCTCGATGGGGGCGCTGGCCGCCGCGCATCTGCGCCGCGCCGGGATCGGCTCGTTGGTGGTCGCCAACCGGACGCCCGAGCGTGCCGCGCGCCTCGCCGCCGCGCAGACCGAGGAGGGGCTCCCGTCCCGCTCGGTCGGCCTCGACGAGATCGGCGGCGAGCTCGCGCTCGCCGACGTGCTCGTGACCTGCACCGGAGCTGTCGGCACGGTGCTCACCACCGCTGTCGTGGCACACGCGTCAGGGCACCGGGACCGACCGCTGGTGATCTGCGACCTGGGGCTGCCCCGCGACGTCGAGGCCTCCGTCGGTGAGCTGCCCGGCGTCACGGTGATCGACCTGGTCAGCCTCAACGAGCGGCTGGCCGACCGGACCGAGGGTGGCACCGTGCGCGCCGCCCGGCAGATCGTCACCGACGAGGTGGCGCACTACCTGTCCGCGCAACGCTCCGCCGAGGTCACCCCCACGGTGACGGCGCTGCGTCGCCGCGCGGCCGAGGTCGTCGACGCCGAGCTGCTGCGCATGTCCGGCCGGTTACCCGACATCGAGCCCGAGGTGCGCGACGAGCTGGCGCGCACCGTCCGCCGCGTGGTCGACAAGCTGCTGCACACCCCGACCGTGCGGGTCAAGCAGCTCGCCGAGGCGCCGGGCGGCGACACGTACGCCGAGGCGCTGCGTGAGCTGTTCGAGCTCGACCCGCAGGCGCCGGCCGCGGTGACCGCCACCCGCAGCGACACCGAGCGGGTCGACGGCATCGCGCTCGACCAGATCCCCCAGGACGGACTCAGATGACGGATCGCTTGTGAGTAGCTCCAAGCACATCCGGATCGGCACCAGGGGGAGCGATCTGGCGTTGGCGCAGGCGGGCATGGTGGCCGATGCGTTACGGGCCACCGGGTGCGCCGCCGAGCTGGTCGAGGTCAGCACCGTCGGCGACGAGTCGATGACGCCGGTCGCCGAGCTGGGCGTCGGTGTCTTCGTCAGCGCGCTGCGTGATGCGCTGATCCGCCGCGAGGTCGACGTCGCGGTCCACTCCTACAAGGACCTGCCGACCGCGCCCGACCCCCGGCTCACGATCGCCGCCGTGCCCCAGCGGCAGGATCCGCGCGACGCACTGGTCGCCCGGGACGGCTTCGTCCTGGGCGAGCTGCCGCCCGGGTCCACCGTCGGTACCGGCTCGCCCCGGCGTGCCGCACAGCTCAACGCGCTCGGTCTGGGGCTCGAAATCCTGGGTCTGCGGGGCAACGTCGGCACCCGCATCGGCAAGGTCCGAAGCGGTGAATTGGACGCGGTGGTGGTCGCTAGGGCAGGCTTAGCGCGCTTGGGCATGCTTGCCGAAGCGACCGAGGTGCTCGATCCGTTGCAAATGTTGCCCGCGCCCGCCCAAGGCGCGCTGGCACTGGAATGCCTGGCCGACGACCTGGACACCGAGCACCTGCTCGCTGTCCTGGACGACCCGGTCAGCCGGATGGCCGTCACCGCTGAGCGCGCCGTACTGGCCGCGCTCGAGGCCGGCTGCTCCGCGCCCGTCGGGGCACTCGCCGATGTCGTCGAGGACCTGGACGACGAGGGCCGCATCGTGGAGAGCATTTCGCTGCGAGCCGTCGCGGCGACCGTCGACGGCGCGTTAGTGCGTGCCTCGATCACTGGCAAGACAACTGAAGCTGAATCGCTGGGGCACGCCCTGGCTGCCGAATTGCTCGACCTGGGTGCCGGTTCGCTAGCCGCGACCGGTGACCCCGCGCACCGTTGGATCGGGAGTTCCGAAAGATGAGCCGAACACACACCACCACCAGCCGGATCGCCTTCGTGGGCAGCGGCCCCGGAGACCCCGGCCTGCTCACGGTCAGGGCCAGGGAGATCATCACGGCCGCGCCGCTGATCATCACCGACCCGGACGTCCCGGAGGAGGTGCTCGCCCTGGTCGCCGAGGGCGCCGAGGTCCGTCCGGCCGTCGGTGACCCCGGTCAGGTGGCGAAGGACCTGATCACCGAGGCGACCGCCGGCCGCGCCGTCGTCCGCCTGGTCTCCGGCGACCCGCTGACCGCCGACGCCGTCGTCGCCGAGGCACTCGAGGTGGCGAAGGGCCCGGTGCCGTTCGACGTGGTGCCCGGCGTTCCGGCGAGCACCGCCGTGCCGGCCTACGCCGGTGTGCCGCTCGGCTCGGCGCACACCGTCGCCGACGTCCGCACCGGTGCCGACTGGTCCCGGCTCGCGGGCGGGCCCGACCCGCTCGTGCTGCACGCGAGCGCCGCGCACCTGTCCGAGGTCACGACCGGTCTCACCGAGCAGGGCGTGTCCGGGCAGACCCCGGTCGCGGTGACCACCGAGGGCACCGGCTCCAACCAGCGCACCGTGATCAGCTCGGTCGCCACGCTCGTCGCCGACGCGGGTGGCCTGCCCGGGTCGCTGCTGCTGACCATCGGCGAGACCGTCGGCCAGCGTGAGGCGCTGTCCTGGTGGGAGTCGCGCGCGCTGTACGGCTGGCGCGTGCTCGTCCCGCGTACGAAGGACCAGGCGGGCGCGATGAGCGACCGGCTGCGCGTGCACGGCGCGATCCCGGAGGAGGTGCCGACGATCGCCGTCGAGCCGCCCCGTTCGCCCGCGCAGATGGAGCGCGCGGTCAAGGGCCTCGTCGACGGCCGCTACCAGTGGGTCGTGTTCACCTCGGTCAACGCCGTGCGCGCGGTCTGGGAGAAGTTCGCCGAGTTCGGCCTCGACGCCCGTGCGTTCTCCGGTGTGAAGATCGCCTGTGTCGGTACCGCGACCGCCGAGAAGGTGCGCAGCTTCGGCATCAACCCCGAGCTGGTGCCGGACATCGACGAGAGCGAGATGTCGTCGGAGGGACTGCTGGAGATCTTCCCGCCGCACGACGACATCCTCGACCCGGTGGACCGCGTCCTGCTCCCGCGCGCCGACATCGCGACGGAGACCCTCGCCGCCGGCCTGCGTGACCGTGGCTGGGAGATCGACGACGTCACCGCGTACCGGACCGTGCGTGCGGCCCCGCCGCCCGCGCCGATCCGTGAGGCCATCAAGACCGGTGGCTTCGAGGCGGTCTGCTTCACCTCGTCGTCGACCGTGCGCAACCTGGTCGGTATCGCCGGGAAGCCGCACGCCCGCACGCTCGTCGCCTGCATCGGCCCGAAGACCGCCGAGACGGCCCGCGAGTTCGGTCTGCGGGTGGACGTCCAGCCGGAGGCCGCCCAGGTCGGCAGCCTGGTGGACGCGCTGGCCTCGCACGCCGCCCGCCTGCGCGCCGAGGGTGCACTGCCCCCGCCCCGCAAGGCGAAGGCCCGCCGCCGCTGAATCCCCTGTGAGTGGGAAGTGGTCCTATAGCGCCACTCGGCACTCACGACGAAGAGCATGTCGTGAGTGCCGAGTGGCGCTACGCCTTCGGCGCCCCTTCGGGGTAGAACCACTTCCCACTCACAGTGGGGTCGTAGGCTCGGTGGCATGTTTCCGACGCAACGTCCCCGCCGGCTGCGGGCGACCCCCGCGATGCGGCGGCTGGTCGCCGAGACCGAGGTCCGGCCGCGCAACCTGATCCTGCCGATGTTCGTGCTGGAAGGCGTCAGCGAGCCGGTGCCGATCCAGGCGATGCCGGGTGTCGTACAGCACAGCCGTGAATCACTGCGCAAGGCCGCCGCCGAAGCGGTCGCCGCCGGTGTCGGTGGGCTGATGCTGTTCGGCGTCCCGACGGAGAAGGACGCGACCGGCTCCGGTGGAGTCGATCCGGACGGAATCCTCAACGTCGCGCTCGCCGACGTGCGGTCCGAGGTCGGCGACTCGATCGTGATCATGTCCGATCTGTGTCTCGACGAGTTCACCGATCACGGGCACTGCGGCGTCCTCGACGACAGCGGCGCCGTCGACAACGACGCGACGCTGGCGATCTACGCCGAGATGGGCGTCGCCCAGGCCCGCGCCGGTGCTCACGTCGTCGGGCCGAGCGGCATGATGGACGGCCAGGTCGGCGTGATCCGCGAGGCGCTGGACGCGGCGGGGTACACCGACACCGCGATCCTCGCCTACACCGCGAAGTACACCTCGGCGTTCTACGGCCCGTTCCGCGAGGCCGTGCAGTCCTCGCTGACCGGGGACCGCAAGACCTACCAGCAGGACCACGCGAACTCCCGCGAGGCGCTGCGCGAGCTGGCGCTGGACCTCGAGGAGGGCGCCGACATGGTCATGGTCAAGCCGGCCATGGCGTACCTGGACATCCTGCGCACCATCGCCGACCACGCGGACGTCCCGGTGTCGGCGTACCAGATCTCCGGCGAGTACTCGATGATCGAGGCGGCGGCGGCGAACGGCTGGATCGACAGGGACCGAGCGGTGATGGAGACCCTGACGAGTATCCGCAGGGCAGGCGCGGACCAGATCCTGACCTACTACGCAACAGAAGCAGCCACCTGGCTCCAATCCTGACCCCGTATCGGCACGAATGTGGCTTTAGGGACGTTCAACGTCCCTAAAGCCACATTCGTGCCACAGGGCGGGCCGGGCGAGGTGACTGTGGGGAGCGGAGGCGTTACCGTGCGTGCTGTGAAGGGTGACACGGCTGGTTCAGTGCCCGAGACGGTGCGCTACTCGTTCGCGGTGTTCGTCGCGGCGGCGGTGCTGTCGCTGCTGAACGCCGTGTACCAGCTGAGCAACGGCCTCAGCGGCGCGCTCGTTCTGGTCGGCGCGGGCATCGAGGCGTCGTTGTTCCTCGTGCTCGGCAGCCAAATGCGGATCGGGAAGCTCTGGGCCCGGATGGCGCTGATGGCGTTCGCGTGGGTGTTCGTCGCGCTCGGTGTGCTGTTCGTCGTGGGCCTGTTCACCGGGCCCACCGGTCCCATCGGTGGGCAGGAGCTGGTGGCCGCGATCGGCTACCTGGCGAAGATCGTGCTGATCGTCATCGGGACGGTGCTGATGTACCGATCGGAAAGCTACGGCTACTTCCGCTGAGGCTGACGCCGATCTTCAACGATGAGCCGCTAGGGTGCGAGGCGTGACCACACCGTCCGATCCTCGTCAGCCGGAGACCACCGACGCACCCGCCGAGGAAGTCCCGACGCTGAACGTCTACGGCGAGAACCGCACCCAGACCGTGGCGCGCGACGTGCCCAACCTGAACAAGCGGCCCCCGGAGATGTGGGCGGGCGCGGTGTTCCTGACCCTCGCCGCGCTGCCCCTGCTGATCCTCGGCGGCGGGCTCGCCGTGCTGCCCGGTGAGTTCGGCACGAACCTGCGGGACAAGCTCAACTCCTCGGGCACGGCGATCAGCGCGGACACCCTGGTCCTGGTCTTTCGGGTCGGCGGCGTGGTCCTGCTGTTGGTCGGTCTGTTGCTGATCTGGCTCGCCTGGACCGCGGTGAAGCCGAAGCGTCGCGCGCGCATCGGCGCGACCGTGCTGGCCGCCGTCGTCGTGGTGGGGCTCGCCATCGTCATGATCGTGACCGCGCTGGACCCGGTGAGCATCGGCGTGTTGCTGCTGGCCGTGGCCGGTGTCGTGCTGCTCTTCCTGCCCCGTTCCGAAGAGTTCATGTACACGGCGCGCTGAGGGCCCTCGGCCGGATTCCACGCGGAATGCGAGACTGCACGTCGTGAGTTCCGCGATGACATCGACATCGGTCCCCGCCACCCCGACCCGTTCGGCGCAGCTGTTCCAGCGGGCCTTACAGGTCACTCCGGGCGGCGTGAACTCGCCGGTTCGGGCGTTCCAGGCGGTCGGGGGCACGCCCCGCTTCATGACGTCCGGCCAGGGGCCATGGCTGACCGACGCGGACGGCGCGCGCTACGTCGACCTGGTGTGCTCCTGGGGCCCGATGATCCTCGGCCACGCACACCCCGCGGTTGTCGACGCGGTGCGGGCGGCGGCGCCGCACGGACTGTCCTTCGGGGCGCCGACCGAGGGCGAGATCGAGCTGGCCGAGGAGATCATCGCCAGGGTCGAGCCGGTCGAGCAGGTGCGGCTGGTCAACTCCGGCACCGAGGCGACGATGAGCGCCATCCGCCTGGCCAGGGGCGTCACCGGCCGACAGGTGGTGGTCAAGTTCGCCGGCTGCTACCACGGCCACGTCGATGCGCTGCTCGCCCAGGCGGGCTCCGGCGTCGCCACGTTCGGACTGCCCACCAGCCCCGGCGTGACGGGCGCGTCCGCCGCGGACACGGTTGTGCTGCCCTACAACGACCTGGACGCGGTCGCCGCGGTGTTCGCCGAGCGCGGCCAGGAGATCGCCTGCGTGATCACCGAGGCGGCGGCGGGCAACATGGGCGCGGTCGCCCCGCTGACCGACTTCAACGCCGGACTGCGCGCGCTAGCCCACGCGCACGGCGCGCTGCTGGTGATCGACGAGGTGATGACCGGCTTCCGCGTGTCCCGCTCCGGCTGGTACGGCCTCGAAGGCGTGCCCGGTGACCTGTACACGTTCGGCAAGGTGATGTCCGGTGGCCTGCCGGCCGCCGCGTTCGGCGGCAGCGCCGAGATCATGTCCCACCTCGCGCCCGCCGGCCCGGTCTACCAGGCCGGAACCCTGTCCGGGAACCCGATCGCGGTCGCCGCTGGCCTCGCGACGCTGCGTGCGGCCGACGACGCCGTGTACGCCGCGCTGGACGCCAACGCGACGCGGCTGGGCGGTCTGATGGGCGACGCGCTGAACGCGGCCGGTGTGGCACATCAGGTCCAGTACGCGGGCAACATGCTCTCGGTGTTCTTCTCGGAGACCCCGGTCACCGACTTCGCCGGTGCGTCCGCCGCCCAGACCTGGCGGTTCCCGGCGTTCTTCCAGACGCTGCTGAACGGAGGCGTCTACGGACCGCCGAGCGCGTTCGAGGCGTGGTTCGTGTCGGCGGCGATGGACGACGAGGCGTTCGGGGTGATCGAGGCGGCGTTGCCCTCGGCCGCCCGTGCCGCCGCGGAGGCGGTCAAGTGAGCCTGACGACCGTGCACCTGCTCCGGCACGGCGAGGTGCACAACCCGGAGAAGGTCCTGTACGGCCGGCTGCCCGGCTACCGGCTGTCCGAGCGTGGCGAGTGGCAGGCCAAGACCGTGGCGACGGCGCTGGCCGACCAGGACGTCACGGTCCTGCTGGCTTCGCCGCTGCAGCGTGCCCAGCAGACCGCCGGGCCGATCGCCGAGTCGCACCGCCTGGAGATCCTGACCGAGCCGAACCTGATCGAGGCGGCGAACGTCTTCGAGGGCAAGCGCATCGCGGTCGGCGACGGTGCACTGCGCCACCCCGCCGCCTGGCCGAAGCTGATCAACCCGTTCAGGCCGTCCTGGGGCGAGCCGTACACCGAGATCGCGACCAGGATGCGTGCGGCGATCACCCGCGCCCGTGAGCTGGCGGCCGGCCACACCGCCGTGTGCGTGTCGCACCAGCTGCCGATCTGGACGGTGCGCCGCAGCCTGGAGGGCAAGAAGATGTGGCACGACCCCCGGCAGCGCCAATGCGGGCTGGCGTCGCTGACCACACTCCTGTTCGAACAGGACCGCCTGGTCGGCGTCCGCTACCAGGAACCGGCCGGCTCCAGCGACCCCACGGTGACCGGCGCATGAGACGTGCCCTGCTCGTCCTGTTGACGGTGCTGCTCGCGGCGGGCTGCAGCACCGGCAACGAGAAGGCCGACCTCGGCGGCGACTTCCAGTTCGTCTCGCCGAACGGCAAGGACGTCATCAACTACGAGCCGCCCGAGGGCCGGGGCACGCTCCGTCGGCTCTCCGGCGACAGCCTCCTCGAGCCGGGCAAGCAGATCGGTATCCAGGACTACCCCGGCAAGGTCGTGGTGCTGAACATCTGGGGCTCGTGGTGCGGCCCGTGCCGCGCCGAGGTCGACGACCTGGAGCAGGTGCAGAAGAGCACCGGAGCCCAGGGCGTTCAGATACTCGGCATCAACATCCGCGACAACCAGCAGGCGGCGACGGACTTCATCCACGACCACAAGCTGACCTTCCCGTCGATCTACGATCCGCCCGGCCGCAGCCTGAGCGGGATGATCGGTTTCCCGCGCAACGTCGTGCCGTCGACGATCGTGCTCGACCGGCAGCACCGGGTCGCGGTCATCTACCTGAGGGCGGTCCGCGTCGGCGAACTGGTCCCCGCGGTCCAGAAACTGGCAGCCGAACCCCCGACCGACTGACCAGCACCGCGAAGTCGGCTGGGGCGCTCCCTGGCGGCTTTGCACATCTACGTGCTGCGTCGCACATGTCCGGACATATGCGACGCAGCACGAACACGTGCAAAGTGCCCTCGACAGGTCGCCGGTGACCCGGGGGAATGGCCTCAGGCGGCGCTGCATACCCTGGCAGTCGATGGACGCCACCACGACCCTCACCATCTCGGGACCGCTGCTACTCGCGGTCGGGGTGGCGGTCGCGGCGGGGGCGGTCAGTTTCGCCTCGCCGTGTGTCGTGCCGCTGGTGCCCGGTTATCTCGCCTACCTCGCCGGACTCGTCGGAGCCGATGCGCCGCCGGTCACCGAGCTCGAGGCCAGCCAGCAGCGCAGCGGGCGGTGGCGGGTCGCGGGTGCCGCGGCGTTGTTCGTCGCGGGGTTCACCGTCGTGTTCGGCGCGATCATGGTCGGTGTCGTCCAGCTGGCCGACGCGCTGACCAACAATCAGGAGCTCATCCAGCGGATCGGCGGCGTCGTCACGATCGTCATGGGGCTGGCCTTCGTCGGGCTCGTGCCCATGCTGTCCCGGGAGAAGCGCGTCCATCTGGTCCCCAGGGCGGGGCTGTGGGGCGCTCCGCTGCTGGGTGCGGTGTTCGGGCTCGGCTGGGTGCCGTGCATCGGGCCGACGCTCGCCGGGGTGGTCGCGGTCGCGGCGGGCACCGGTGGGGAGTCGCTGCGCGGTGTGGTGCTCACGCTCGCCTACTGCGCGGGGCTCGGGTTGCCGTTCGTGCTGATCGCGGTGGGTGCCTCCCGTGCGGTGCGGGCGCTGGGCTGGCTGCGCCGTCACGTGCGCGCCGTCCAGGTGACCGGGGGAGCGCTGCTCGTCGTGGTCGGAGTGCTGTTGCTGACCGGCGTGTGGGGCATACTCGTCGCCCAGCTGCAGACGTCCCTCGCCGGCTTCACCCCGCCGATCTGATGAGCATCTCGACCCCGCCGAAGGCGCCCGACACGGACTCACCCGGCCGCGAGCCACGGCTCGGCTGGACCTGGCTGGCGTTCCTGCGCAACACCTGGCGCGGGCTGACCAGCATGCGCACGGCGCTCATCCTGTTGTTCCTGCTCGCGCTGGCCTCGATGCCGGGCGCCCTGCTGCCGCAGCACCCGATCAACGAGGCGAAGGTCGCCGAGTACCTCGAGCAGCATCCGACCATCGGGCCGCCGCTGGAAAAGCTGGGTTTCTTCGACGTCTTCGCCAGCCCCTGGTTCGCAGCGATCTACCTGCTGCTGTTCGTCTCGCTCATCGGCTGCCTGACCCCACGCAGCATCGAGTACGCGAAGGCCTGCCGCGCACGGCCCGTCGTCACGCCGCGCAACCTGGCGCGGCTGCCGCACCACGGGATCGGCACGCTGGACGCCACACCCGACGAGGCGCTCACGACGGTCACCGGGAAGCTGCGCGGCTGGCGCAGTGAGGTCACCGCGACCGACAGCGGATACACGGTGTCGGCGGAGAAAGGCTACCTGCGCGAGGCGGGCAACCTGATCTTCCACATGTCGCTGCTGGGGCTGCTGGTCGGGCTGGCGCTCGGGAAGCTGTTCGGCTACGAGGGCAACGTCATCGTCATGGCGAACGGTGACCAGTTCTGCAACACCGGCATCCTCAACTACGACACGTTCCGCGCCGGCGCCTGGGTGGATGGCACCCAGCTCACTCCGTTCTGCATCAAGGTCGATGACTTCCACGCCACCTACCTGCCGAACGGCCAGCCCTCGCACTACCGCGCCGACATCGGCTACCAGGCGGGTGCCGACCTCGACGCCGGTTCTGCCGGGCCGTGGCACCCGTACCCGCTGGAGGTGAACTCGCCGCTGCGGATCGCCGGCGACCGGGTCTACCAGCTCGGTAACGGCTACGCGCCGCGGTTCACCGTGACCTGGCCGGACGGCACCTCGCGGACCCAGGCCATCCAGTGGAAGCCGATGGACCCCTCGACGATGCTGTCCGAGGGCGCCACGAAGTTCGACCGGCCGGGGCTGCCCGACGAGGCGGCGCGGCGGCGCAACCAGATCGCGGTCACCGGGCTGCTGGCGCCCACCTCGTCCGGCGGGACACTGATCACCTCGGTCTATCCGTCGCTGGAGAACCCCGAGGTCGCGGTCGACATCTACCGGGGCGACCTGGGGCTCGACGACGGTCGAGGACAGTCGATCTTCGAGATCGACCAGCGCCAGGTCGAGTCGGGTGCGTTGAAGAAGGTCGTCAGGATGAACCTGATGATCGGTCAGCGCGCGACGCTGGACGACGGCACCACGGTCCGGTTCGACGGCGTCGGGCAGTGGACGAACCTGCAGATCTCGCACGACCCGGCCCAGGAGTTCGTGCTGGTGTTCGCGGTACTGATCCTGATCGGTCTGGCGGGCTCGCTGAGCATCAAACGCCGCCGGTTCTGGGTCCGCATCAGCCCGGCTGACCAGGCCGACCAGCCGGGACGTACCGTGGTGGAGATCGGCGGGTTGGCACGCACCGACCAGGCCGGTTACGGCGAGGAGTTCGACCGGCTGCGCGCGGAACTGCTGCCGGCCGTTTCGGACGAGAACAGATAGCCGGGAGGCTCACCCCCGATGCCGGTCAACGAGACACTGGCGACCTACAGCGACTACGCATTCCATTCCGCGGTCGCGATCTACCTGCTGGCGATGGTCCTGCACCTCGGCGAGTACGCCAGGACCAGGGTCATGGTGGCGGTCCGGACCGCGCGGGTGCCGGTCTCGGTGCCCGCGGGCGCCGACGACACCGCCTCGCCCGAGCCGCCCGCCGAGACGGAGCGGCCCGAGGGCCGGCCGTGGCCGGAGCGCTTCGGTCGGATGGGTGTCGCGCTCACCGTGCTGGGTGCGCTGCTGCACGTCGTCTCGATCGTGCTGCGCGGTGTCTCGGCCGATCGCTGGCCGTGGGGCAACATGTACGAGTTCATCTCGGCGATCTGCCTGATGGCCGTCGTGGGCTGGCTCGTGATGCTGCGCAAGACGCCGTCGCTGCGGCCGGTCGGCATCTGGGTGCTACTGCCCGTCGAGATCCTGCTGTTCCTCGCGGGAACCTCGCTGTACGTGCGCGCAGCTCCGGTGATGCCCGCGCTGCAGTCGTACTGGCTGGTCATCCACGTCACCGCGATCAGCATCTCGTCCGGTCTGCTGATCGTGTCCGGTGTGGCGAGCATGCTGTTCCTGGTTCGCCGCTACGGTACGGACGGCCGGTTCACCAGCGTGCTGCCCACCGCGGACGCCCTGGACCGCATCGCCTACCGCATCTGCGTCTTCTCGTTCCCGCTGTACACGTTCGCCATCATGTGCGGCGCGATCTGGGCCGAGGCGGCCTGGGGACGCTACTGGGGCTGGGACCCGAAGGAGACGGTCGCCTTCGTGGTCTGGGTCGTCTACGCCTGCTACCTGCACGCCCGTTCGACTGCGGGATGGCGGACCGGCTGGGCCGCCTGGATCAATGTGCTGGGCTTCGCGGCCGTGTTGTTCAATCTTTTCTTCGTCAACTTGGTGACGACCGGTCTACACTCCTACGCTGGTCTCGGCTAACGCACAGTACCCACTTGATGACACTCGCATAACAGAGCACTCCGTACTACGGTCCCGGGGGTGCGGTTGCGCATGTGACATGTGGTGCGAAGGAGAACGGTGGACCAGGGGCAGCGGGAGTACCCACCCGGCACGGTGGGCTACCTGGCCAAGGGGCGCGGATGGGAAACCACCCCATCGACCTCGAACGGTACGGACCACGACGACGCGGAACGCTTAGCGGACGCCGACGAGCCCTTCGACCAGGACACGGCGGAGCCGGTCGACGGTCATCCCGAGCCGAACACCGAGCGCCTGCCGACGTCCGCCGACCCCGCGACGAACGGTCACGCCACCGTGCCCGAGCAGGCCGGCGGCCGCGCGGAGCCCTCGAGCCCCGATCTGGAGGACGAGCTCGACCGGGAGCTCGACGAACCGGAGACGCAACCCCAACCGGTCGCCGAGCGTCGGCCGGCGCCGTCGAGCTGGCCGGAGCATCGCCCGCCGGCACGCTGGGTCGAGCCGGGCGCCGTCGCCGCGGAGGAGGCGCAGCGCGCCAGGGTCGACGGCGGTCTGAACGGGCACCCCGAGGAACTGTCCTCGGCGCGGCTGCTGCAGCACATCAAGATGCCACCCCGCAGCGGCTGGCGGCACCTGCTGTTCGTGCTGTCCCGGGGGCTGATCAACCTCGGCCAGGGCCAGAGCGACCAGCAGAAACAGGAGCTGACGCTGCGGGTCAACCAGCCGCTCTACGGCTGCCACCGGATCGCCATGCTGAGCCTCAAGGGCGGCGTGGGCAAGACGACGGTGACCGCGACCCTGGGGGCCACGTTCGCGTCGCTGCGCGGCGACCGGGTCATCGCCGTCGACGCGAACCCGGACCGGGGGACGCTGAGCCAGAAGATCCCGCTCGAAACGACCGCGACGGTGCGGCACCTGCTGCGCGACGCGCAGCGCATCCGCCGCTACACCGACGTCCGCGCGTACACCTCGCAGGGGCCGTCGCGGCTGGAGGTCCTGGCGTCCGAGCAGGACCCGGCGGTGTCCGAGGCGTTCAGCGAGGAGGAGTACCGGCGGACCGTCGCACTGCTGGAGCACTTCTACAACATCGTGCTGACCGACTGCGGCACCGGACTGATGCACTCGGCGATGTACGGGGTGCTCGGACTGGCCGACTCGCTGGTCATCGTGTCGTCCGGATCGATCGACGGGGCCCGCAGCGCGTCGGCGACCATGGACTGGCTCGACGCTCACGGCCACGGCGAGCTGGTCGCCAACTCCGTTGCGGTGATCAACTCGGTTCGGCGTGGGTCAGGGCATGTGGACCTGAACCGGGTCGCCGAGCACTTCGCCGCCCGGTGCCGGGCCGTGGTCCGGATTCCGTACGACTCGCACCTCGAAGAGGGCGCCGAGCTGGACCTGGACCGGGTGTCGCCGGCTACCCGGGTGGCCCTGCTGGAGCTGGCCGCCGCTGTGGCGGACGCGTTCAAGGAGGAATGAGCGCTCTTTCCGGTTGCGGGGTACTGGGGTGTCCCCGCTGGCCATCCAGTGTCTTGGCGTGGTCGGGCGGTATCAACCCCCGGCTGACGCCGGCCTCGCGCTGGTTCCTGGTTGCGCGGGCTCGGGGGCGAGGTTTCAGGGTTGACACCGCCCGACCACGCCAAGTGCGGGCCAGGATCGCGGGGACGGGGGAAGTCTGCGGCGCCAAGTGCGGTCACGGCTGCGCCGCGCCCATGGGGTGCAGTGGGCGCTTTGGGTGATCACCGCAGGGTGCGCGGTGTCGCCCGTTGCATGATCACCACGGCCTCATGGCTGATCTCACGAGGAAAATCAGCCACCACACCGTGGTGATCATGCAAACACGACGGGACCACGCCACCCACCCAGCTGGCTCCGCAAGTCTCCCCGCAGGGGGTTCAGTGCGAAGCACTGCAATAAACGCACCAGGCGAAGCAGAACGCAACCAGACAAGCGCGCGCTCGGCCGACGAAGTCGGCTTGTTTTTCTGGGAGTACCCCCGACGGCGAAGCCGAGGGGGTGGTCACAGAAAAACTCCGCGCGGAACAGGCCCAAAGAACGAGCCCGCCGGCTCCCCCCTTCAGAGCCGGCGGGCTTCGCCGTATCAGTAAGGGAAGAGTAAGCCGGGTTCGCCGAAGTGAGCCCGGAGTTAAGGAAAGCTTGAGCTAGCCGGTTCTGGCGGTCAGCGGCGGCGGGGCGGGTCTTCGCCTTCGCGGCGCAGCTTCTCGCCGAGCTGGCGCAGGAACTCCGGGTCGTCGTCCGGCGCTGCCGTCGGACGGGCCGAGGTGGACCGGTTCGCCGGATCGGACGGCTGCCGCGCGAGTAGTTTCCAGAGCAGGACACCGACGAGCGCAGCGGCGGCCAGGGCGATGAGGAACAGCATGACGACCACCTCCTGATACGAGGCTAACTCACGTGAGGTACGTCCGTGGTGAGGTGGTCGGTCAGGTTCACACCTCAGAGTCACGTTTCCGTACTCTTGTTGACGTGACGCCCGAGCTCCCACCGCAGACATCCACCCCTCGGCCGAGCACCGGCGTGGCGATCGTCCGGTACGGCGCGGCGCGGGCCGCGCTGGTCGCGGTGATCGCCGCCGTGCTCACCTGGGTGGGTGTGCCGCTGCTCGTCGCGATCCTGATCGGGCTCGTTGTCGCGCTGCCGTTGTCGCTGTTGCTGTTCAGCTCGCTTCGCAAGGATCTGGACAACGCGTTGGCCGTCTCCGGCGCGCGGCGCCGTGAGCAGAAGGAGCGGCTGCGCGCGCAGCTTCGCGGTGAGTCCCTAGAGGGCGCTGAGGCCGAGGCCGATGGCGGTGAGCAGCGACCAGAGCAGCATCAGCATGCCGGACTTGCCGAGGATCGCGATGAGGTCGCGTCCACTGACACCGCCGAGCACCGTTCGCACCAGTGAGACGGCCAGCGGTGCCGCGAGCAGCCCGATCAGCAGCCACGGCGCGAGGATCCCGCCGATGATGCTGAGCACGAACGGCACGGTCACCAGCGCCGCGTAGAGCTTGCGGGTGCCCGCGTCGCCCAGCCGGACGGCCAGGGTGCGCTTGCCCGCTTCGACGTCGGTGTCGATGTCGCGCAGGTTGTTGGTGACGAGCACCGAGCAGGACAGCAGTCCGACGCCGATCGCGCCGAGCACCGCGAGCAGGTTCGGTGTTCCGCTCTGTACGTACGTGGTGCCGAGGACCGCGACCGGGCCGAAGAACAGGAACACCGCGACCTCGCCGAACCCGAGGTAGCCGTAGGGCTTGCTGCCTCCGGTGTAGAACCAGGCGGCGAGCACGCACACCACGCCGACGGCGAGCAGCCACCAGTGCTGGGTGGTGAGGACGAGGACCAGCCCGGCGACCAGACCGAGGCCGAGCCAGCCGAACGCGGCGGCGCGGACCGAGGCGGCGGGTGCCACACCCGAGCCGACGAGACGCAGTGGGCCGACGCGGTTGTCGTCGGTGCCCCGGGTGCCGTCGGAGTAGTCGTTGGCGTAGTTGACGCCGATGATCATGGCGATCGAGACCAGCAGCGCGAGTACCGCCTGTACCGGTCGTAACTGGCCCGCGTTGAGAGCAGCGCCGGTGCCGACCAGCACCGGAGCGATCGCATTGGGGAGGGTTCGGGGACGGGCGCCTTGCACCCACTGCGCGACTGTCGCCACCTACTCACGGTAGCCCAAACGATCAGCAGTGGTCGATCGGACTTTGCAGGATCACATTCTTCGCCGGGACGTAGGCGTCCGGGTCGATGCGCAGCCAGCCGTTCTCGGTGGCGCACTGCACCGGGACCCCGGCCGAGTCCGCGGCGACCCCGGCCGCGGGTGCCGAGGAGTCGGGCGCGGTCCGGACCGTCACGAGACGGGCGTCGCTCGGTTGCCGCTTGTCGTGACGTTCCTTGCCCCGGGAACCGGAGTCGTCGCCCGAGTCGCCGCCGATGTCGATCCCGATGCCGATGTCGAAGCCCGCCTTGAACGCGGTGTCGGACCGGTCGGGCTGGCGCGCCGACTTGCGACCGGTCGCGTCGACCGTGCTGAGCGGCAGCGGGCCGGTCCACAGGTAGCTGACGGTCACCAGGGCGTTGCCGGTCAGGCCGAGCGCGGTGCGGTAGATGCCGTCGGACAGGTCGATGCCCGCCGGGTTGCCGACCTTGCGGCCGGAGCCGTCCTTCCCGCCGTTGTAGCCGTCGCGGAACGCGGCCTGTGCCTGCGGTACGCCCTGGGGCAGGTCGTCGAACTCCGCGCGCTCGGCGCACCAGTAGTCGTCGTTGATGTTCCACGGTCCGACGTCCCAGACCGGTGCCCACGCGCAGTAGCCGCTGCGCGAGCACACTTTGACGGTGTACTCGGAGCCGTCCGCGAGCGCGCGTCGGGACGGCAGCGCCACGAACAGGTCGTTGTGGCGGATCTGGTGGCCGTTCGCGGTCCGGCCGCTGACCAGGCCTTCCCTCGTGGCGATCACCTGGTAGCTGTCCGGCTGGCTGGGGGCCGAGTCGGCTCGCATCGACGTGGCGTCCTCGGCGCGCGCACGGAGCCCGCTGACGACGGGACCTGGAGCGCCGGGGGTTCCGGTCAGGACGACGCGCAGCTGCACCGTCGTGGTCGGCGACGGCAGGGTCGTGGTGGTGCCGGAGCGGCTCGGCACCCATTCGCTCCAGCGTCCGCCGGAGAGCAGACCGCGGACGTCCACCGTGGCGGCGGTTCCGGGTGGCGTCACGGCGTCGAGGGTCGGGCTGATCGTCGCCGCCGGGGTGGCCAGCTGATGTACCGGCAGGGTGAGCAGCCCGAGCGGTCCGGTCAGCAGCGACGCACCGTCCGTCATCATGACGTTGACCGGGCGTGCCTCGGCCAGGTTCGCGACCCATTCGGTGCCCGTCGGGGGCGTGGCCGGCACCGCCATGAAGCCGACGGTGAGCACGCTCGTGACCGTCGACGCCAAGGCCGTGCGCAGCTTGGTGAACAAGCGAGAGGCCTCCGGTTCGGTCACGAACCGTGGTCAGCTGATCACCGGTCCGTCTGAGAAGGGTGGAGACACCACAAAAGACGGAATGATCACCTGACGCAACGTGACTGGCCGACGGCCAAGCGACACGTTCGGGCTAATCCTTGCGGTCGCCTGACGAGTCGGTCCTGCGGTGCTTGCCGCTGTGGTCCTCGTCGGCCTTGCCGGTGTCGGTGAGCAGCTCCTCACCGAGCCACTGGTCGTCCTTCTCAGCCTGCTGGTCGTGCTTGCCCATTGCCTGCTCCTCAACTCGTCCCGGACCGCAGCAGCCGCATCACGGCCCCTCGGTCAGGCTTGCCGATGCCGCGTAGCGGAATCTCCTCGATGACCCGGACGAGCCGGGGCACCGAGGGCGAGCCCAGTTCCGCGCGGATGGTCTTGCTCAGCTGCTCGCCCACGTCGGTCGCCGGGTCGGACAGCACGAGGGCGGCGGCCACCGTCTGGCCCCACTCGGGGTCGTCCAGCCCGACGACACACGCGGCCCGGATTCCCGGTTGCGCGGTGAGCAGCCGTTCGACCGATGCCGGGTTCACCGACTCGCCGCCGGTGGTGATCACGTCGTCGGCTCTGCCCAGTACCCGAAGCCTCGACCCGTCCCAGCGACCGAGGTCGGACGTGCGGAACCAGCCGTCGGTGAACGACTCGGTGGTCAGCTCCGGGCGGTCGAGGTAGCCGCTGGCCAGCATCGGGCCGGACAGTGAGATGCGGCCCTCCTCGTCGTTGCCTTCGAGACGCACGTCGACTCCGTCGAGCGGCACCCCGTCGTACACGCAGCCACCCGCGGTCTCGCTCATGCCGTAGGTGGTGACGGCGCGCACGCCCGCGTCGAGGGTCTCGGCCAGCAGGGTCGTCGAGGTCGCGGCGCCACCGATCAGCACGGCGTCGAACCGGCGTAGCGCATCCAGCGCGGCGCCTCCGTCGGCGAGCACGCGATGCATCTGGGTCGGGACGAGCGAGGTGTAGTGCCGGGCGCCGGGCGGCGCGGCGTCGAACAGGGCCGACGCGGCACGGGCGAAGCGAGGTACCCGGAAGCCGTCGCGGCTGTCCAGCATCGAGGGCGGCGCACCGGCCAGCAGCGCACGCACGATCACCTGGACACCCGCGACGTGGTGGGTCGGCAGCGCGAGCAACCAGCGTCCGGGACCGCCGAGCCTGCTGTGCGTGGCGGCGGCGCCGGCCCGCAGCGCGTCGGCGGTGAGCACGACCCGCTTGGCCGCGCCGGTGGAGCCGGTGGTCTCGATGAGCACGGCCGCGCCCGGTTCGACGGGCCCGGCGGGAACCGTCGGCCGCTCGCCGTCGTAGGGCAGCACGGCGGGCCCGCCATCCAGCGCCTGGGCCAAGGCCTCGACCAAGGTCGCCGCATCGGCCGGCGAACCATCACAACGCACCACACGGATCACAGAGCGCCTCCCGGTGGTCCAGGCTCGCACACGACCCTTTCGGGGACTTGCCTGGCCCGAACCACACTCATGTCGTTGGTGCCCTGGCTAGGTTGATGATCATGGCTGGCACGGATGTGGGCGTCGCGGTGATCGGCGCCGGGATCGGCGGACTGACGTTCGCGCTCGCGCTGCGCGAGCGGGGGATCACGGCCGAGGTGTTCGAACATGCTCCGGCGTTGACCGAGGTGGGAGCGGCGGTCGCGCTGGCAGCCAACGGGTCGCGCATCCTGACCCGGCTCGGCCTCGGCGAGCAGCTCGCGGTGGCTGCCACCGTCCCGGACCGCCTCGCGTTCCGGCACTGGTCCGACGGCAGGCTGCTGGTCGCGCTCCCGGTCGGTCAGAGCTACGCGAACCGGTTCGGCGGACAGTTCTGGGGACTGCACCGGGCACGGCTGCAGGAGGTGCTCCGCGACGCATGGGGGCCGGCGGGGCTGCATCTCGGCCGAGGGCTGCGCGCGATCACCGGCGGTCCCGGGGCGGCGACGCTCGAGCTGGAGGACGGCACGGCGGTGCGGGCCGAGGTGGTGGTCGGGGCCGACGGCCTCGCCTCCACCGCGCGACGCTGGGTGAGCGGCGACGAGCCGTACTACACCGGTACCAGCGGGTTCCGCGGTCTGGCTCCGATCGAGGCACTGCGCGGACTGCCCACGCCCGGAGACATCCAGTTCTGGGTGGGCCCGGGAGCTCATCTGCTGCACTACCCGGTCGGTGACCGGGTCAACTTCCTCGCGGTACTGGACGGCCCGCCGACCTGGGACTCGACGCACGGCACCGCCGAGGCGGCGCCCGGTGAGCTGGTCGCGGGCTTCGCCGGATGGCACCCGGCGGTGCTGGAGATGCTGCGTTCGGTCCCGCAGAGCGTCCGATGGGCGCTGCACAGGCTCGCTCCGGTCCGGCGCTGGTTCCGCGACCGTGTGGTGCTGCTGGGCGACGCGGCGCACGCGATGTTGCCGCACCACGGGCAGGGCGCCAACCAGACCATCGAGGACGCGGCCGTACTCGCTCGCTGCCTCGCGGAGGCCGGCCCGGCTGGACACCGGGACGCGTTCGTGCGCTACCAACGGCTGCGCCGCGCCCATACCCGGCAGGTCCAGCGTGTGTCGTCACTCGCGTCGGGGCTGCTGCACCTGCCGGACGGGCCCGCCGCGCGTGCCCGGGATGCCGAGCTGGCCCACTTCGCGGAGCGGTTCAGCTGGATCCACGGGCACGCCGTCGACGGTTCAGCTGCTTCGTAGGCTGGTGATCTTGTCGTGGATCGTCTTGCGGTTCTTGGTGCGCGCCTCGTAGGACTCGATCCGGCCCAGCTCGACATCGGACAACGTGTCGAGCTTCGCGGTCACCTCGGCGACGTTGAGCTCGTCGTAGTCGGCGATCGGGAGGTCGTCCTCGCGGGACACGACACCGCGCACGACGCCCTCGGCGGTCTTGGCGCCGGGAACCTGACGGATCCGCTCGGTCGCGGCGCCTCCGACGTCCCTGCTGCGCGCGCCGATGCGTTCGAGCAGCGCGGGGAAGGCGTCCGCCAGCTGGCGGGTGAAGTTGGCCTGGGCGCGGGAGAACTCCCGAATCCAGTCCGCGCCCCGGTCACCGGCAGCCTCCTGCGCCTCGGCCAGGTTCTCCAGCATCCGCTCGTAGGTCTTGACCGACTCCTCGCCACCTTCCTTCGCGGCGTTCACGATCCGGTCGTTGAGATCCCTGATGCGGTCCACCGCGGACTCGATCCGTGCGTTCGGCTTGCCGGCCACCGTTGGCTCCTCGTCTGTTCGTGTGCCCCCTGCCACACCCAGACATTCCCCCAAACGGCCCACCCCAACCCTCACGGGGACCCGGGACTGTGCACTCTCCCTACGTGCAACCCCGTGCCCGGCTCCAAGGCATCTCGGCTTCGCCGTCGACCCGTGAGTGGCAAGTGGTCCTATAGCAACCCTGGGCACTCACGACGGAAAGCGTGTCGTGAGTGCCCAGGGTTGCTACGCCTTCGGCGCCCCTTCGGGGTAGGACCACTTGCCACTCACCGGGGGTGAGGGTTAGTAGTACCAGGGGAAAGGGGTCCAGTCCGGGGGGCGTTTCTCCAGGAAGGCGTCGCGGCCCTCCACCGCCTCGTCCTGCATGTAGGCCAGGCGGGTGGTCTCGCCGGCGAAGAGCTGCTGGCCGACCAGGCCGTCGTCGATCAGGTTGAACGAGTACTTCAGCATGCGCTGCGCGGTGGGGCTCTTGCCGTTGATCTCCTTGCCCCACTGGATGGCGGTCGCCTCCAGGTCGGCGTGCGGCACGACCTCGTTGACCGCGCCCATCTCGTGCATCTGCTCGGCGGTGTAGGTGCGGCCAAGGAAGAAGATCTCTCTGGCGAACTTCTGCCCGACCTGCCGGGCGAGGTACGCGGAACCGAAACCACCGTCGAACGAGCCGACGTCCGAGTCGGTCTGCTTGAACCGGGCGTGCTCGGCCGAGGCCAACGTCAGGTCGCACACGGCGTGCAGGCTGTGCCCGCCCCCGGCTGCCCATCCGTTCACCACGGCGATCACGACCTTCGGCATGAACCGGATCAGCCGCTGGCACTCCAGGATGTGCAGCCGCCCGGCGCGCGCCGGATCGACCGTGTCGGCGGTCTCGCCGCTCGCGTACTGGTAGCCGGTGCGGCCACGGATCCGCTGGTCACCGCCGGAGCAGAAGGCCCACACGCCGTCCTTCGGTGCGGGACCGTTCCCGGTCAGCAGCACGCAGCCGACGTCGGAGGTCATCCGGGCGTGGTCCAGCGCGCGGTACAGCTCGTCGACGCTGCCCGGCCGGAACGCGTTGCGTACCTCCGGCCGGTCGAACGCGATGCGCACGGTGCCGTGCGAGACGTGGCGGTGGTAAGTGATGTCGACGAAGTCAAACCCCTCCACCGCGCGCCATGCGCCCGGGTCGAAGGTCTCCGAAACAGTGGTCACCCCGACAACCTAGTAGGCCAGCCCCACACCGCTGTTCAGCCGCCCAGACCGACCCACCACAGCAGACCCACCACGGTGAACCCAGCGACGGCGAACCCGGCCACAGCGAAGCCGGCTCCGCAAGTCTCCGAAGGAGTTCCGGCGAAGGCCGGCGTACTGAATGTCCGCACCCAGGCTCCCCAGCCGAACGGCGGCTCCCAGGGCAACAACAAGCGCGCGCCCAACCGAGGAACGAGGTTTGTTTTTCCGGGAGTACCCCCGACGGCGAAGCCGAGGGGGTGGTCACGGAAAAACTCCGCGCGGAACAGGCCCAAGAGTGCAGCGCGAAACAGGCCCAGAAGGACGCGAGCCACCGCGCCACGTCGCAGACCTCGGGGAGTCTGCGACGTGACGCGGCGGCCCACGTCAGCGGGTACCGGTCAGTTGCCGGTACCGGTTCCGGTGGTGCTGGAGCGGCTGCTCGACTTGGTCGTCGTGCTGGTGGTGCTGCTGGACTTCGGCTTGGTCGACTCCTTGGTCGACGCGGCCGTCGCGTTGGCGGTGCTCGACGAGGACGAGTCCGCGAACTTGCCGTTGCACGGCGTGTCCCACAGCCCGGACTTCTTCTCCTTGGCGGCGTCCTGCGCGGTCTTCAGCTCGTCGGCCTTCTCGACCGGGCGGCTGCCGTCGTAGTACTTCGCCATGCCCTGGGTGACGGCTTCGGTGGAGTAGTCGGTTCCGTCCGCGGTGCGCAGGTAGGCCTGGCGGCGGCCCTGCTTGTCGGTGACCGGCTGCGACGGGTCCTGGACCATCGTGACCATCTGGTTGCTCAGCGTCCGGTTGGCGAACGCCTTCGAGATGGCGTAGCCGCAGCCGTTGGAGTTGGGGACCGCGATGCCGAGCACCACGACCTCGCTGCCCGCGGGCTCGGACACCTCGACGCGGTCGGGCGCGATCACCTTGGTGATCTTGACGACCGTGCCGACGGGCGAGTCGATCGCGGCGGCCGGAGCCGGGCTGACCGGAGCGGCCGCCTGGATCTGCTGGTTGCCGGTGATCAGTTTCGCGCTGCCGATGGCGGCCAGGGCAACGAGCGCGACCGCGCCGGCACCCAGCCACATGTACTTCTTCGACAGGGTGCGGGGCTGGTCGCCGGGGCCGCTGCCGGCTGGCGACGGCTTGCCGAGCGCTTCGAGCCGGACCGGGCCGCGCTTCTTCCTGCTGCTGCGCGTCTCGGTCTCCCGCTGCGGGCTGGTCTTCTTGCCCGCCGGTGCGCGCCAGCTGATCGGCTTCGGGCGTTCGTTGCCCTCCGCGGTCAGGTTGGCCGGGTCGATGGCGGGCTTCTCGTCGCTCTCGGCGGGGGTGTCGGCCTTGTCGTCGCGACGGATCGAGGTCGGTGCCTCGGTGATCGCGGTCGAGGACACCGCGAGGGTCGCGGTCTCGGGGCCGAGCTGGCCGGGCTGGCTCTCGGCCGCGAGCTGGTCGATTCCGACCGAGGCCTGCGCGGGGAACACGCTGGTCGGCACGACGTCGGACGGCGTGGGCTCCTCGGCGGCCAGCGTGGTGATCGGCACTTCGCCGATCAGCTTGGGCTGGGTGCCGATCGGGCCGGACTGCTCGCTGGCCGTCGACTGCTCCGGTACGCGTCCGACCGTCGGCTGCGCCGGGATGCCGGTGGTGCTGGCGATCACCGAGATCGGTACCGCGCCGGACGCCGAGCGGCCGCTGCCGGAGCCCTCGGTGCCGTAGTAGCCGGTCCCCGTGGTCGGCGCGCTGTGCGAGCCGGACCACTCGGGCCGGGTCTCCGGCGAGGACAGCGGCGAGCGCAGCGCGGTCGTCGGCGCGGTCAGGTCGAGCCCGTTGAGACCTCCCGACGGGCTGTCCGTGCTGTGCGCCCCGGTGCCGTTGGTCCCGTTGGTGTCGTACAGACCGGTGCCGTTGGCTCCGTTCGTGCCGTACGACTCGGACCCGTAGGACGGGTTTCCGTTGGTTCCGTACGAGGGTGTGCCGTAGGACTCGGCGCCGTTGGTGCCGTACGAGCCGATGCCGTGCGAACCGTGGGACGCCGGGGTGGAGTGCAGCCCGGTTCCGGTCGCGCGCAGTGCGGTGGTGGCCTCACCGGAGTAGGACGACTGGCCCCCGATGCCGCGTCCCGTCTCGGTGGCGGTCGCGGCGGCGGAGTGGGATCCGTAGCCGTTGGTGCCGTTGGTGTGCAGCGCGGTGGTCGCGTCGGCCGTGTGGAGCGCGGTCGTGCGCTCGGCGGCGAACGAGGGCTCCGAGTAGCTGGACACGGCGCTGACCGGGGGGTTGTAGCTGGGCGCTGCCTGGTAGGCGGTGGCCTCCTGGTATCCGGAGCCGCCGTAGCCACGCTGCTGCCCCGCCAGCTCGTGGATCAGTTCGACCACCTGTTGGGCGTCGGCCGGCGTGACCTGCCGCAGGACCGCGGTGCTGGAGGAGTCGGACACCGTGATGGCGGCCCGTCCTCCTTCGGCGACCCAGTCGGCCGAGGACAACCTCCCCAGCGGGAAGCCCTCGCTCGCGTGCCCGCTCCGTCCGTCCCGAAGGAGTAGGACGCGGTGGTCGGTGACCGCCATGAGTCCGGCGCCGGCTCCGTAGATGCCGGCTGCCAGGCGCTGTACCGTTTCCCCGTCGTGCAGGTAGGCGCCCAGTTGACGGACCTCTCGGTGCACGTCGTGGTCGGTGTTCATGCGTGCCGCTGCGGCCACGATGTCAGACCTCAGGTCCATGGCGACACCCCCCAATCGCGGTGGTCGGGTCATACGCCCCTTGATGGGCAGTACGACTCTTCGTAGGCCTTAACGACCAATTCACCAAGCCGATACTGGGACATTCCCATTGCGAGCGTCACAAAAAAGTCGCGATCAGTGAAGCAGATGCTCAGGCGCTAGGCCATTTGAATTACATGTGTGAAATTCAACCTTGCATTAGCAACTGTTTGCCGAGGTCAGAGCGGTGTGCTCGCAATCACATCGTGATCGAAACGTGAACAACTGTTTCTAGTGTACTGAATTGCCACGCACGTCCCGCTAGCCACATGACACCGCCAGACGTGTGGATTGTCACTCGTTCGAGGCGTCTGGCGTGTCACTCGACGGGGGTGTCGAGCCCGTTGACCGCTGGCATGTGGCGTGCCACTCTCGGCCGGTGAGGCAGGTTCGACCGACCGCCACCGTCAACGCCCAGGTGCTGGATGCGTTGCGCGCGGCCGTCATCACCGGCGAGCTGCCTCCGGGGACACTGCACTCGGTGCACACTCTGGCAGGTCAGCTAGGGGTCTCCCGCACCCCGGTCCGGGAAGCGCTGATCAAACTGGCTCAGCAGGGCATGGTGCGGTTCGAGCGCAACCGGGGTGTCCGCATCCTGCAGACCTCGCTGCACGACCTGGAGGAAGTGTTCGCGCTGCGGCTGCTGCTGGAGGTGCCCGCGACCCGCAGGGCGGTGCAGCTGCTGAAGCCCGCGACCCTGCGCGAGCTGCGGCAGGTCTTCGCCGCGATGGAGAAGGCGGCGGCGGCCGACGACGAGTACCGCATGTGGGAGCACGACCGCCGGTTCCACCGGGTCCTGATCGCCGCGTCCGGCAACAGCAGGCTGGCCGAGTACGTGGACGGGCTGCGCGACATGGTCCTGCGGCGCGGGGTGTCGACCGCGCACCGGTCCCGTTCGCTGCAGGTCATCGTCGCGGAGCACCGGGTGGTGCTGGAGCGGGTCGAGGACCGGGACGTCGAGGGTGCCGCGCAGGCGATGCGCGCGCACATCCTGCACACCGCGCAGCTGCTGGTCACGCAGGAAGCGGGAGCTGAGAACGGGACCTTCGACGTCGACCTCGGCTGGACCGTCTCATAGTTGAACGTGCATTGACGGGTGGCATGTGGCATGCCACTGTTTTGTGACGTGCCGCACCCCTCAGTGTCGAAGGGACCCACCATGGCGACGGCGAACAAGGTGAGCGTCATCCCCTGCGGAGCGATGACTGCCGACCTGACCTGGCTCCTCCTCAAGCCCGGCCGCTCCATCACCGACCGCAACCACAAGGACGCACCGGCGCCGTGGGTGGACGTGCCCACGCACTGCGTCCTGGTCGAGACCGACGAGGGCAAGCTGCTGTGGGACACCAGCTGCCCGCGTGACTGGGAACAGCGCTGGGAACCCACCGGCCTGCAGGACTTCTTCCCGTACGACAACGTGTCCGACGACGAGTACCTCGACTCCCGGCTCAACCAGATGGGCGTCGGGCTCGACGAGATCGACTACGTGGTCCTCTCCCACCTGCACTTCGACCACGCCGGCAACGCCCAGATGTTCAAGAACACGAACGCCAAGCTCGTGTGCCACGAGCGGGAGAAGGACTTCGCGTTCGGCTTCGAGGGCCTGTTCACCGGCGCGCACCTGAAGACCGACTACGAGGGTCTGCAGTTCGAGACGGTCTCCGGGGACACCGAGTTCCTGCCCGGCGTGACGCTGCTGGAGACCCCCGGCCACACCGTCGGCTGCATGTCCATGCAGGTCGACCTGCCGGACAGCGGCACGATGATCTTCACATCCGACGCGGTGTACATGGGGGAGAGCTACGGCCCGCCCGCGACGCCCGCCGCGATCGTCAACAACATGGAGCAGTTCTACGCCTCGGTCGAGAAGCTGCGTGGTATCCAGGAGCAGACCGACGCGACGATGGTGTTCGGTCACGACGCCGACCAGATCCATCAGCTGAGGGTCGCTCCGGAGGGCTCCTACACATGACCGGCGTCGAGCTCACCGAGGAGACGATCTTCACCTGGGGCGCTCCGCCGCTGAAGTTCGGTGCCGGTGCCTCCGACGAGATCGGTTTCGAGATGGCCGGCCACGGTGTCCGGCGTGTGCTGATCGTGACCGACTCCGGGGTCAACGCGCTCGGCGCGCCGCAGCGCATCGCGGACAACCTGCGTCGGTACAAGATCGAGTCGGAGATCTTCGACGGGGTGCACGTCGAGCCGACCGACGACTCGATGAACAAGGCCGTCGAGTACGCGAGGGCGCAGGGTGACTGGGACGGCTTCGTCGCGGTCGGCGGCGGGTCCGCGATCGACACCGCGAAGGCGATCAACCTGCTGACCAGCAGCTCCGGCGAGCTCATGGACTACATCAACAAGCCGATCGGCAACGCGCGGATCCCGGACGGGCAGCTCAAGCCGCTCATCGCGGTCCCCACCACGGCCGGTACCGGTTCGGAGTCCACCGCGATGTGCGTGCTGGACATCCTGTCGATGAAGGTCAAGACCGGGATCAGCCACTGGCGGTTGCGCCCGACCCTCGCGGTCATCGACCCGCTGCTGACCATGACACTGTCGCCGCAGGTCACCGCCGCGTCCGGGATGGACATCGTGTGCCATGCGGTGGAGAGCTACACGGCGCGGTACTACACGACGTTCGACCGTAAGAAGCCCGAGGAGCGGGTCACCTACTGCGGCTCGAACCCGGTGTCGGACCTGTGGTGCGAGAAGGCCATGGCGCTGCTGGCCCAGTCGTTCCGCAAGGCGGTGCACGAAGGGTCGGACAACGTCGAGGCCCGCTCGGACATGATGATGGCCGCGACGTTCGCCGGCATGGGCTTCGGCAACTCGGGCGTGCACATCCCGCACGCCAACGCCTACCCGATCGCCGGCATGGTCAAGGACTACATCCCGGCGGGCTACCCGCCGGACGAGCCGATGGTGCCGCACGGCCAGTCGGTGTCGCTGACCGCGCCGGAGGCGTTCCGGTTCTCCTTCGCCAGTGCGCCGGAGCGGCACCTGCGGGCCGCGGCGCTCATGGCGCCGGACGCGGACAAGCACAACGACCCGAGCGAGCAGCTGCCCTCGGTGCTGATCCAGCTGATGCGGGACATCGACATCCCGAACGGAATCGGCGGCGTCGGCTACACCGAGGCGGACGTGCCGGACCTGGTGCCCGGCACGATGAAACAGCAGCGGCTGTTGGCCACCTGCCCGAAGACGCCCACCGAAGAGGACATCGCCGACATCCTGACCAAGTCCATCGAGAACTGGTAGGCCCGTGCCGATCTATGTGTACCGCTGCTCGACCGAGGACACGTGTGGTCTTCGGTTCGAGCAGCTCACGTCGTTCGACGCCGACGCGCCCGCGTGCCCGGGGTGCGGCGGCGTGACCCGCAAGATCCCGGCCGGGTTCAGCCTGGGCGGGCAGGCGGATCGCAACGGCTCGGCGGGGCTGTCGATGGACCGCATGCCGCAGACCTGGCGCGGGACGTACAACGGCAACCGCGAGTACACCGGCCAGCTGCGGCGGCAGTGGGAGAACCGGCAGCGGCTCGAGGCGAAGTACCCGGAGATCGCGGGTGACCAGCGTCCGATCCTGGCGCACGAGGGCCGCTACCACGACACCCCGCTGCGGGCGGGCGACCCGATGCCCGGCGCACCCACCACGGGGCACGGCCACGGTCATGGGCACGGCCACGGTCATGGGCACGGCCACGGGCACGGCCACTCGGCACCCGCCGCCGAGCCGCCCGCCCCGCCGGCGACGCCGAAGAAGCCAACTACCCCGTGAGTGATGTGGGTTGCCGGGGCAGCCCACATCACTCACGGGGGCAACCCGCACACTGAGCAGGTGAGCTTGCCTGATTCCGATCACCGTGCCCTGAGCGCGGACCTGTCAGCCAGCGTCGCCGGTGAGGTCCGCTTCGACGCCGCCAGCCGCGCCATGTGGTCGGCGGACGCCTCGAACTACCGCCGCGTCCCGATCGGCGTGGTCGCGCCGCGCGACGCCGCCGACGTCGAGGCCGCCGTTGCCACCTGCCGTGAACACGGGGTTCCGCTGGTCCCCCGGGGCGCGGGCACCTCGATCGCCGGGCAGGCGGTCAACACCGCGGTGGTCCTCGACTTCACCAAGCACATGAACAAGGTCCTGGAGATCGACCCCGAGGCGCACACCGCGCGTGTGCAGCCCGGGCTGATCCTGGACAACCTGCGGGACGCCGCGCGACCGCACGGTCTCACCTTCGGCCCGGACCCGTCGACGCACAACCGCTGCACGCTCGGCGGGATGATCGGCAACAACGCCTGCGGGTCGCACTCGGTGGCCTGGGGCAAGACGGTCGACAACGTGCACGCCCTCGACGTGCTGACCTACCGGGGCGAGCGGCTCACCCTGGGGCCCGCCGGCACGAACGGTGCGGTCCCGGCGAGTGGTTCCATCCCAGACCGGCTGCGTGAGCTGGGCGAACAGATGGCCGACGACGTCCGCAGGTCGTTCCCCGATCTCACCCGTCGCGTGTCCGGCTACAACCTCGACCAGCTCGTCCCCGGCAGCGACTTCGACCTCGCCAAGGCCGTCGTCGGCACCGAGGGCACCTGCGTCACGGTGCTCGGCGCGACCGTCCGGCTGGTCGAGTCACCGGCCGCGCGGGCGCTCGCGGTGCTCGGCTTCCCGGACGCCTACCTGGCCGCCGACCACGTCATGGTGGTGCGCGAGCACAAGCCGCTGACGATCGAGGGCATGGACGCCGGGCTGATCGCGGCGCTGCGCGCGCAGCACCCCGGCGAGACGGCGAGCAAGGCGCTGCCCGATGGCGGCGGCTGGCTGTACGTCGAGACCGGCGGTGAGACCCGCGCCGAGGCGGAGGCGGCGGCGAAGGCCGTGGTCAAGGCGATGAAGCCGTACGGCGCCACGAGCGTCGTGGTGAGCGACCCGGCCGCGATGAAGGCACTGTGGCGCATCCGTGAGGACGGCGCGGGCATCCTCACCCGCTCACCGGACGGCGGCGAGGCGTGGCCCGGCTGGGAGGACGCGGCGGTCCCGCCCGAGCGGTTCGGCGCCTACCTGCGGGAGTTCGACGCGGTGCTGGCCAAGCACGGCCGCCAGGGCGTCTACTACGGGCACTTCGGCGACGGCTGCCTGCACGTGCGCATCGACTTCGACCTGCTCACCCGCGCCGGCATCGCCAACTTCCGCGCGTTCATGGAGGACGGCGCCGACCTCGTCGTCGCGCACGGCGGCTCGCTGTCCGGCGAGCACGGCGACGGCCAGGCGCGCTCCGAGCTGCTGCCCCGCATGTACCCGAAGGAGATCATCGAAGGGTTCGAGCGGTTCAAGGGCATCTGGGACCCGGACGACATGATGAACCCCGGCCGCGTCGTCCGGCCCGCGAAGATGGACGACGACCTGCGCATCTTCGTCGGCATGCCGACCCTGCGGGACACCCCGGAGCTGGCGTTCGCGCACGACCGGGGCAGCTTCACCAGGGCCACCCGCCGGTGTCTCGGCGTGGGGCGCTGCGTCAGCGAGTCCGGCGGCGTCATGTGCCCGAGCTTCCGGGCGACCGGCGAGGAGATGCACTCGACCCGAGGGCGGGCGCGGCTGCTGTTCGAGATGGCGAACGGTGAGGTGATCTCCGGCGGCTGGCAGTCCGACGAGGTCGCCGAGGCGCTCGACCTGTGCCTGTCCTGCAAGGGCTGCAAGCGCGACTGCCCGGTCGGGGTGGACATGGCCGCCTACAAGACCGAGTTCCTCGCGCAGCGGTTCCGCAACCGGATCCGTCCGCTGACCCACTACTCGATGGGCGCGCTGCCGCGCTGGCTGCGGCTCGTGGCGCGGGTCCCCGGGCTGGCGCGTCGGCTGAACGCGCTCGCCCAGCGTCCGGCGCTGGCGTCGATGGCGAAGCGGTTCGGTGGCATCGCGCCGGAGCGATCCATCCCACCGCTCGCCGAGCGCACGTTCTCCTCGTCGTACGTGCCCTCGCCGTACGCGCCGTCGCCCCGGGTCCCTCCGCACGGGCGGATCGTGCTGTGGCCGGACACCTTCACCGACCACTTCGACCCGCACATCGCCCGCGCGGCGGTGTCGGTGCTGGAGTCGCTCGGCTACCAGGTCGAGGTGCCGGACGGACCCGTGTGCTGCGGGCTGACCTGGCATTCCACCGGTCAGCTCGACGCGGCGCGCCGGGTGCTGCGCCGGACGCTCACCACGTTGCGGCCGTGGCTGATGGCCGGGGTGCCGATCGTGGCGCTCGAGCCGAGCTGCGCGGCCGCGCTGCGCGCCGACCTGCCGGAGCTGCTGCCCGACCACCCGGGCACACCCGCGCTGTCCGGCGCGGTCCGCACGTTCGCCGAGGTGCTCGCGAAGCACACCGACGAGCTGGCCACGCGGGTCACGACCCCCGGCCTGCGCGCGTTGGTCCAGGTCCACTGCCACCAGCACGCCGACCTGGGCGCCGAGGCGGACCGGTCGGTACTGGCCGCGTTGGGTGTGGATGCCGAGGTCCTCGACTCCGGGTGCTGCGGTCTGGCCGGCAACTTCGGCTTCGAGAAGGGCCACTACGACGTGTCGATGGCCTGCGCCGAGCGCGTCCTGCTACCGGCGGTCCGGGCAGCGGACGACGAGGTGGCGGTCCTGGCCGACGGCTACAGCTGCCGCACCCAGCTGCGCCAGGCCGACCAGCGCGAGCCCGTCCACCTGGCCCAACTGGCAGCCCGAGCCCTGGGCCTCCCGCACTGACCAGCGCCGCCACCACCGCCGATGTCACGAATGTGGCTTTAGGGACGTTCAACGTCCCTAAAGCCACATTCGTGTCCCTGGGGACGGTCAGGTGAGGTCGTTGAGGTTGATCGTCAGCGGGTAGGGAGCGGTGGTCGTGAAGGTGCCGGTCGCCTCGTGGTCGTTTGCGTAACCGAGCTCACCCGCCTGATGAAGCGGGAGCAGCGACGCCGGCTCGTCGAGGTCGACGATCCAGTAGCGGGGGATGCCGGCGTCGGCGTATTCGCCACGCTTGACGACCCTGTCTATCCGCCGCGAGCCGGGCGAGACGATCTCGATGACCAGCTGGATCTCATCGGCTCGCAGTAAACCGCCTTCGCGTTCCACCCGGTCCATCGCGCGCTTCGTGACCAGAACCAGATCTGGACGGCGCACCCAACCAGGTCGGCTCGGTGCTGTGAGCTGTAGGTCAATGTCGATGTCCTGGAGAACGCACACATCATCGGGCATCTGAGGGTCGAGTTGTATGAGGAGTCGGCCCGATGCGCGCACGTGTCGAGGGGTTGGACTTGGGGACAAGGTCAGGTTGCCTTCCTGCAGCTCCCAGCGGCATTGGTCGTCCTCGCCGAGGGCGGCAAACTCCGCGACCGTGAGCAGGCGCCCCGGCGGAGTAGGCAGAACGGTCATCCGAGTTCTCCTTCCTTGCCAACAACCAAGTTTCGCACGGTAGTGCTTCCGATCACGACGTTGTCGGGTTCTCCGGCAGGTCGGCAGTCGGTTGTCACACCGTTGGGTCTGTGCTGGATGAAGCAGGTACGCTAAATTCTGCAGTTGTTGAATTAGCGTAGCGAGAGGGACCGGCCATGGGTAACGCGATCGAGGCACGGGGGCTCACCGTCGAGCTCGGCGGCCGGAAGATCCTGCGGGGGCTGGACTTCACCGTGCCGGCGGGCCAGGTCACCGGGCTGCTCGGACCGAGTGGATGCGGGAAGACCACGTTGTTGCGCTGCGTCGTCGGCGTGCAGCAGATCAGCGTCGGCAGCGCCCAGGTGCTCGGCGTGCCCGCCGGGTCCGCGTCGCTACGCAGCAAGGTCGGTTACGTGACGCAGGCACCGTCGGTCTACCTCGACCTCACCGTGCGCGACAACGTCGACTTCTTCGCCTCGGTGTACGGAGTCTCGCCCTCGGCCGCGACCAGGGCGCTCGCCGACGTCGGGCTGTCCGAGCGCGCCGGGCAGAAGGTCGGCACGCTGTCCGGCGGGCAGCGAACCCGGGTGTCGCTCGCCTGCGCCTTGCTGTCCGCGCCCGAGCTGCTGATCCTCGACGAGCCGACCGTGGGCCTCGACCCGGTGCTGCGGCGCGACCTGTGGGTGCGGTTCCACGCTCTGGCCGACGCCGGCACCACGCTGTTCGTGTCGAGTCACGTCATGGACGAGGCCGGGCGTTGCAGCCAGCTGCTGATGATGCGCGAGGGTTCGCTCATCGCCGACGACACCCCGGACGCGCTGCGCGCCGCGACCGGTACCGACGACCTGGAGGAGGCCTTCCTCCGGTTGATCAGTGCCGAGGCCCCGGCATGAGCGCGCTCGTCTCACCCCGGATCACCCTCGCCACCGCGCACCGGGTGCTGCTGCAGCTGCGCAGCGACCGCCGCACCGTCGGCATGCTGGTGGTCGTGCCCAGCGTTCTGCTGGTGCTGATCAACCGCATGTTCGACTCACAGCCCCGGTTCGACCAGGTCGGCCTGCAGCTGCTCGGGATCTTCCCGTTCACCCTGATGTTCCTGATCACCAGCGTCGCCATGCTGCGCGAACGCATCAGCGGGACCCTGGAACGCCTGCTCACCACACCGATGTCGAAGCTGGACCTGCTGCTCGGCTACGGCATCGCGTTCGCCGTCGCCGCGGCGATCCAGGGTGGGGCCACCTGTCTGACCGCGTACCTGCTGCTGGACCTGTACACACCGGGCAACCCGTGGCTGGTCTTCGGGATCACCATCGCCAGCGCCGTCCTCGGTATGGCACTCGGCCTGCTGAGCAGCGCGTTCGCCACCACCGAGTTCCAGGCTGTGCAGTTCATGCCCGCCGTGGTGATGCCGCAGGTGCTGCTCGGCGGGCTGTTCGTGCCGCGCGAGCAGATGGCGGGTTGGCTGGAGTCGCTCAGCAACCTGCTGCCCATGACCTACACGCTGGAGGCGTTGAAGGAGGTCAGTGAGAGCTCCCTGGTCAGCTGGGACCTCGTCGGTGACATCACGGTCATGGTCCTCGCGGCCGCGGCGGCCCTCGGTCTGGCCGCGACGACCCTGCGCCGCCGCGCGGGCGAGATGGACCCCCGGGTACGCACCGGTCTGCTCGCCGTGCCGTACGTGGCGTTGCTGGTGGTCAGCGTGCTGGGCGTGGGCCAGGTCGTCGCGGCACACCGCTACGTGTGGACCGACAACGCCGAGACCGACGGCGACCGCATCACCGTCACCGCTCCGGCCGGCGGGACCCTGGTCGACTGGCGGGCGAGCAAGGGCGCGACGCTGCGCAAGGACCAGATCATCGGCCGGATCGAGCTCAACACCGGGTTCGGCAAGGCGCAGCGGGTCATCCGGGCTCCGGAGAGCGGTGTCGTCTCCATGACCAACGTCGTCGAGGGCACCACGGTCGCCCAGGGCGCCGAGCTCGCCGTCGCCTACGACCTGGGCGCGACGACGGTGACCGCGCGCGTCGACGAGACCGACATCGGCGAGGTCCGCCCCGGTCAGCAGGTCGACGTGTCGGTGGACGGCTACCCCGGCCAGACCCTGCTCGGCTACGTCACCGAGATCCAGGGCAGCACCGCCGAGCTGGTCTCGGCCAACCCGACGAACAAGTCGACCGGCAGCTTCCAACGCGTGGACCAGGTCGTCCCGGTCACGATCACCCTGGCCGACACCCACGGCGTCCTCCTGGTCCCAGGCATGAACGTAGAGGTCAACATCCACAAGGACACCTGACCCCCGTGAGTGGCGAGTGGTTCTACCCCGAAGGGGCGCCGAAGGCGTAGCAACCCTGGGCACTCACGACCGCTTTTTGGTCGTGAGTGCCCAGGGTTGCTATAGGACCACTCGCCACTCACGAAAGCCGGGGTACAAGGGGGTCAGTACGTCAGAGCTGCACGCAGGGATGGGTGCACTTCTACGGGGTCCCGTGAGTGGCGCCCCTTCGGGGTAGACGCCCTCAGCACTCACGGGAGGTGAGGGTTCCGGCGTCGACCGTCCAGCGGCGGGTTACGCGGACCGCGTCGAGCATTCGGCGGTCGTGGGTGACCAGCAGGAGGGTGCCGGGGAAGGACTCCAGGGCCGACTCGAGCTGTTCGATGGCCGGCACGTCGAGGTGGTTGGTCGGCTCGTCGAGCACCAGCAGGTTCACCTCGCGCGCCTGCAGCAGCGCCAGCGCCGCCCGGGTCCGCTCGCCGGGGGACAGTGACGCGGCGGGCCGCGGCGCGTGCGCCGAGGTGAGACCGAACTTGGCGAGCAGCGTCCGCACCTCCGGCTCGGTCCAGTCCGGGACCTCGGCGCGGAACGCCTCGGTGAGCGACTGCCCGCCGAGGAACAGCCCGCGCACCTGGTCGACCTCGCCGACCCGCACGCCTGGCCCGAGTGACGCGTGCCCCGAGGTCAGCGGCAGCCGCCCCAGCAGCGCGCCGAGCAGCGTCGACTTGCCGGACCCGTTCGCCCCGGTGATCGCGATCCGGTCCGCCCAGTCGACCTGTGCGTCGATCGGACCCAGCTGGAACGTGCCACGCGACACGACCGCGCCGCGCAACGCGGCGACCACCGCGCCGGCCCGGGGCGCCGCCGCGATCGTCATCCGCAGCTGCCATTCCTTGCGCGGCTCCTCGACGACGTCGAGCCGCTCGATCCGCCGCTCGCTCTGGCGCACCTTCGAAGCCTGCTTCTCACTCGTCTCGGCACGCATGTGCTTGCCGATCTTGTCGTTGTCCGGTGCCTTGCGCCGGGCGTTGCGGACGCCGGTCGCCATCCAGTTGCGCTGCGTGCGGGCCCGCTCGGTGAGGTCGGAGACGGTGTCGGCGTACTGCTCGTACGCCTCCCGCGCGTGCCGTCGCGCGACTTCCCGCTCGTCAAGGTAGGCCTGGTATCCGCCCTGGTAGACCCCGACCTTCTGCTGCGCGAGGTCCAGCTCGACGATCCGGTTGACCGTGCGGGCCAGGAACTCCCGGTCGTGGCTGACGATGATCGCCGGAGCGCGCAGGCCGGTGACGAACCGTTCCAGCAGCGCGAGGCCGTTGAGGTCGAGGTCGTTCGTCGGTTCGTCCAGCAGCAGCACGTCGTAGCGGGAGGCGAGCAGTGTCGCCAATCCGGCGCGCGCGGCCTGACCACCGGAGAGGCCGGTCATCAGTGCATCGGCTCCGGTGTCGAGCCCGACCTCGGCGAGCACGGCGTCGACCCGGTCCTCCAGGTCCGCTCCGCCGAGCGCGAGCCACCGTTCCAGCGCGATGGCGTACCGGTCGTCGGCGCCCGCCGTGCCCTCGGCCAGTTCGGCCGCCGCCGTGTCCATGACCTCCTGCGCGGCGGTGACGCCGGTGCGCCTGGCCAGGAAACCCGCGACGGTCTCGCCGTCGAGACGGTCCGGCTCCTGGCGCAGCAGCCCGACGGTCGCCTCCGGCGGAGCCAGCGTGACACCACCCTGCTCGGAGGTGTCCAGCCCGGCCAACAGCCGAAGCAACGTGGTCTTACCCGCGCCGTTTGCGCCGACCAGACCCACCACGTCGCCGGGCGCGACGATCAGGTTCAGTCCGCTGAACAGGGTGCGTTCGCCGTGGCCGGCGGCGAGATCGGTGGCCAGCAAGGTCGCGCTCATGACGTGGCTGACGTTACCGTCGGACGATGTGGCGGGACCAACTAGTAGCCCAGCTCGACTTCTACTGGGACCACAGCCTGACGCCGAGGCTCGACGGCCTGACCGACGAGGAGTTCCGGTGGGAGCCGGTCGACGGCTGCTGGACGGTCCGGACCGTGCCCGACGGTGACCCGGTGATCGACTGGGAATGGCCCACACCGGACCCGGCACCGGTCACCACGATCGCCTGGCGCCTCGCCCACATGGCGATCGGGTGTTTCGGCATCCGCGCCAGCTCACACTTCGGCGACGGTTCGCTGACGCTCGAGACCGCGCGGTGGCCGGCCACCGCGGCCGAGGCGCTCACGGCACTGCGCACGCACCACCGCGCGTGGCGCGACGGCATCGGTTCGCTGGACGACGACGCGTTGCTGCGCCCGGTCGGCCCGGCCGAAGGCCCCTGGGCCGAGCACCCGATGGCCGCGCTGGTCCTGCACCTCAACCGCGAGATCATGCACCACGGCGCGGAGGTGGCGTTGTTGCGCGACCTGTACCGGGCCGGGTATCAGCGCTGAGCGGTCGTGACCAGCAGGCCGGGGTCGAGCTGCCGCTCGACCACGTCGCGGGCCAGATCCACGAGCCGCAGGTTGTTGATCCGTGCGTAGCGGCGCAGCGCGTTGAACGCCTGGTCCATCGGCAACCCGGAGTGCTGCGCCAGTACGCCCTTGGCCTGCTCGATGATCACCCTGCTGTTCAGCGCGGTCTGCAGCTGCTCGTTGAGGACCTCACCGTGCCGGACCGCGCGCTCGTGCAGGATCGAGATCGTGGCGACGTCGGCCAGTGCCTGCCCGAGGACCTGGTCCTCGACGGGCATCGACCCCGGTTGTCCGTGGAACAGGTTGAGCGCGCCGAGCGCCTCGCCACGCAACCGCAGCGGCACCGCGTACACCGACCGGAAGACCGGCTGTCGCATAGCAGCCGCGACGAACGACGGCCACCGTTCGGAGGCACGCTCCAGATCCGGCACCGTGACCGGTGCCGCCGTGCGGAAACAGTCCAGGCACGGCCCCTCGTCGTTCTGCAGCTGCATCAGCTCCAGAAGGTGTGCGTCCTCGCTGGACGCGGCGACCTGGCGCAGCCGACCGGCCGGGTCGGCGAGCATGATCGCGCCTGCGTCGGCTTCGAGCAGCGAGACGCTGTAGCCGACCAGCCTGGTCAGCAGGTCGATCACGTCGTAGTCGTCGACGAGACTGTCGGCGAGTGTGACGAATGCGCGTGCCACCTGCTGTTCGCGAGTGCTTTGTCTGCCCGGTCGGCTCACCGGTACCACCTCATTTGTCGCGTCATCCATCAGCGGGGACCTTCATCGGTGAACGACAGCCGCCGGGCGACCACATCGCGGGCGACATCGATCAACAGTCGTTGTTCGGCGAACGCGTGGGCGCGCATCCGGGCCAGTGCGTGGTCGGCGGGTACCCCCAACTGTGCCAGAACCATCCCGGTGGCCTGGTGGATCTCCGCCCTGCCGGCCACCATCGGGTCGAGCCAGGAACCGCGCGCGTCGACCAGCTCGCCGGAGTCGGTGCGCAGCGTCAGCATCATCAAGGTCGCCGCCTCGGCCGCCGCCAGCGCGTCCATGCGCTCGGCGTCGCCGAGTCCGTCCGGTTCGAGCCGGTACAGGTCCAGCACACCCAGGTTCGTCGTGCCCCACTGCAGCGGCAGCGCGAACAGCGCCCGAACCGGCGTCGTCTCGAGCAGCGTGGCGGTGAACATCGGCCATCGGGCGGTCGCGGTGCGGATGTCGCTGACGAACACCGGTCGCCCGGTCGTCGCCGCTTCGATGCAGATGCCCTCGTTCAGGGTGAACTGCAGCTCCTCCAGGACGTCCGCCGTCGGGTCGGTGGCGTGCAGGGTGAGCCGCGAGTCGGTGGCGGTCAGCAGCGACAACGCAGCCCCGTCGACGTCCAGACCCTCGACGTACGCGCGGCAGATCCGCTCGGCCAACCCGCGGTCGTCGGGCACATCGCGGGCGATCGCGAGCACTGCCTTCGTCGCGGCGCCTTGCACGGTCCCAGCCAATCGGTCGTCAGGTGTCGGAGGAACACCGAGCACGACGGAGATCGGGCGCCGAGAGCGGTTGGGTCAGGGTACGCCCCTGTACGCCGGTAGGTGGAATCACGGGGAAAGTCGTCAAAGTCGCAACTATCACCGATTCGGGACCGCCGAAGATGGGTAGTTTCGAAGATATGAGCAAGCAGGTACCCAATATTCGGTTGAACAACGGCGTCGAGATCCCCCAGTTCGGTTTCGGGGTGTTCCAGGTGCCACCGGACCAGACCGCTGACACGGTCCGCGAGGCGTTCGCCGCCGGCTACCGGCACATCGACACCGCACAGATGTACGGCAACGAGGAAGGTGTCGGCGAGGCGATCAAGAACTCCGGGCTCGCCAGGGAGGACATCTTCGTCACGACCAAGCTCAACAACCAGGGCCACGGCTACGACTCGGCGATCTCCGAGCTCGAGGAGAGCCTGCGCAAGCTGCAGCTCGACCACGTCGACCTGTACCTGATCCACTGGCCGCTGCCGCACCAGGACCGCTACGTCGACACCTGGAAGGGCTTCGAGAAGCTGCTCGCCGACGGTAAGGCCCGCAGCATCGGCGTGTCGAACTTCCAGACCGCGCACCTGGACCGGCTGGCGAAGGAGACCGACACGGTCCCGGCGGTCAACCAGATCGAGCTGCACCCCAAGCTCACCCAGACCGAGCTGCGCGAGTACCACCAGGCGCACGGCATCGGCACCGAGGCGTGGAGCCCGATCGCCAAGGGCGAGGTGCTGAACGAGCAGACGCTGACCTCGCTGGCCGAGAAGTACGACAAGAGCCCGGCCCAGGTCGTGCTGCGCTGGCAGGTGCAGGTCGGCAACATCGTGTTCCCGAAGTCGGCCAACCCGGCGCGGATCCGGGAGAACATCGACATCTTCGACTTCGAGCTGGCCGCCGACGACATCGCGGCGATCGAGACGATGGACGCCGGTTACCGCACCGGCCCGGACCCGGACACGTTCGGTTCCTGAGGACATCCCTGAGACCTCGGTCTCTGAGGGCTGCCTGATGAGGCCGGGTGCGCCCGGGTTCGCGACGATGGTTCGGTGAGCTACGCACTGACTCTGGTACCCGCACTGGATCGGCCGGATCTGCTGGCCGATCCGGTGCGGGACGCCCTTGCCGCACTGGCCCTGCCCGGCAGCGCCATCCAGGTCGCCGAGATCGACCCGGAACTGGCCGACACCGCCGCGTTCTGCGAGCGGTACGACGTTCCGCTGGCCGAGTCGGCGAACTGTGTCCTGATCGCGGGCAAACGGGGCGGTGAGGTCCGGATGGCGGCGGTACTGGTGCTCGCCACCACGAGGGCCGACGTGAACGGGACCGTGCGGCGGCTGCTGGACGCACGCAAGGCGTCCTTCGCGTCGAGGGAGCAGGCGACCGGTGACACCGGCATGGAGTACGGCGGGATCACCCCGATCGGCCTGCCGCCGGAGTGGCCGGTCTACCTCGACGCGGCCGTCGCCGCCGCCGACAGCGTGGTGATCGGGTCCGGCGTGCGCCGCAGCAAACTGGTGCTCGCCGGTTCGATGCTGTCCGCGCTGCCCACCGCCACGGTCGTGGACGATCTGGCCGTACCGGTCGCGTGAACCCCTCGACGGCGCAGGCCGAAGTACTGGTCGACGAGCTGATTCGGTGCGGTGTCACCGAGGCGGTGCTGTGTCCAGGTTCGCGGAATGCGCCGTTGTCGTTCGCGCTGCGCAGGGCCGACTCGTCGGGGCGGATTCGGCTGCACGTCCGGATCGACGAGCGCACGGCCGGTTTCCTCGCGCTGGGTCTCGCGTTGCGGTCCGGCTGGCCGGTTCCCGTGGTGTGCACGTCGGGAACCGCGGCGGCGAACCTGCACCCCGCCGTACTCGAGGCGTCCTACGCCGGTGTGCCGCTGATCGCGCTGACCGCGGACCGTCCGCCGGAGCTGGTCGGCACCGGCGCCAACCAGACGATCGTGCAGAACGGCCTGTACGCCGACGCGCCGAGGCTGTCGGTCGCGCTCGGTGTGGCACGGCGTGCCGTCGGCCAGCAGGCGGCGTGGCGGACCGCGGTGGCCCGAGCCGTCGGGGTCGCGCTCGGCAGGGCCGGCGACACTCCCGGCCCGGTTCACCTGAACGTCCCGTTCGCCGAACCGCTGGTCCCCGAGGTCGGCCCCGGCGCCGGTGACTGGCCAGAACCGCTCGCCGGCCGGCGCGGCGGCATGCCGTGGACGGTGTACCCGCCGAGCAACCACAGCACCGACCCGCTGCCGCTGGATCCCGCCGCGCCGACGCTGGTGATCGGCGGTTCCGTCCCGACCGGCTCGACGCCCCGGCTGCCGCCCGGCGCCGGGTTCGGCGCCGGAGCCCCGGTGATCGCCGAACCCGGGTCACCGCTGTGGCCCTACGCCCTGCGCACGGGGCCCTGGTTGCTCGGATCGGTGCAGGCAGACCGCCTGCGGCCGACCCAGGTGCTGCTACACGGCCGACCGACACTGCACCGTTCAGTCTCGGCACTGCTGAACGACGACCGCGTCGCGGTCTACGCGGTGTCCGGCACGGTCGACGCGGCCGGAGCCGGTCTTCCGCCCTCGGTGCGCGCGGTGGGCATGCCCCCGCCGCTACGCCCGCCGCCGGAGTGGACCGGCCGCTGGGCCGGCGCCGACCTGCACGCCTCGACCGCGCTGGACAAGGCTCTGGTCGAGCCGTCCACCCCGCTGGGTATCCGCCTGGCCGCCGCGCTCGTGGACGCCTTGCCGGACGGCGCGCTGCTGACGCTCGGTTCGTCGAATCCCGTGCGCGACGTGTCACTCGCGGCGCGCCCCCGGACCGGCCTCACGGTGTTCGCCAGCCGAGGTGTGGCCGGTATCGACGGGTCGGTGTCGACGGTGACCGGAGCCGCTCTCGCGCACGCCGCCGACGGAGGCGGACCGGGATACGCGTTGCTCGGCGACCTGACGGCTCTGCACGACATGACAGGTCTGCTGCTGGGACCCGACGAACCCCGCCCCGATCTGGCGATCGTGGTACTCAACGACTTCGGTGGGGGCATCTTCTCCCTGCTGGAGCAGGGCGGGCCCGAGCATGCCGCGTCGTTCGAGCGGGTCTTCGGGACGCCTCACGGGGTGTGGCTGGAAGGGCTGTGCGCCGGGCTCGGGGTGGGCTATCGGAAGGTGCGGGAGCTGTCCGAGCTGCCTGATGCTCTGGTCCCGGAGCCAGGGGTCCGGGTCATCGAGCTGCAGACCACCCGGGAGTCTCTGCGATCCGGGCACGCGTCGTTGCGCGAGTCGATCGATTCGGTGCTCGGCTGAGGTTTCGGTGTGCATCCCCGCTGGCCATCGAGTGTGCTTGGCGTGGCCGCCCGCTCTCACCCCCCGGCTGGCGCCGGCCTCGCGCGGGTTCCTGGTTGCGCGTAGTTCGGGGGCGAGGTTTCAGGGTTGACAGCGGGCGGCCACGCCAAGTGCAGGCCAGGATCGCGGGGATGGGAGAGCTGTGCGGCGCTTGTGTTGGTCACGGCTGCGCCGCGCCCCCCCACGGCCTCCTGGTGCACCGCGCTCGTTGTGTGCACGTGCCCGGGGTACTCAAGATCACCCTATCTGTCACACGCGTAACGCCCGGGGCGACTTCGCAGAGCTACGTGTTGCGTCGCACATGTTCCAACATCTGCGACGCAACACGTAGCTCTGCGAGGCGTGACAAAAGTGACCACAGAGACTCCTGGGACTACGCGATCGCGCGAGGGCGCAGCCCAATGCGCAAAGAAGCGCCATCGGCACGCCACCCCGCACGGCATGCACGCACACCTGCCCCTTCCCCGCGATCCTGGCTAAGCACTTGGCGTGGCCGCCCGCTGTCAACCCTGAAACCTCGCCCCCGAACTACGCGCAACCAGGAACCCGCGCGAGGCCGGCGAAGCGGGGGGTTGAGAGCGGGCGGCCACGCCAAGCACACTGAAAGCCAGCGGGGATGCACACTGGACGAGCCAGCGAGGACGACCTACCCCAAAGCCGACCGGAAAGCGGACATCTTCGCGGCCACCTCGGCCACCTCGGTATCAGGATCGGAATCAGCCACGATCCCCCCACCGCCGAACAACCGCGCGGTACGCCCGGACAGCTGAGCACAGCGCAACGCGATCCCCAGCTCGCCATCCCCCTGGCTGTCGACCCAGCCGACGGGACCGGCGTACCGTCCCCGGTTCATCCGCTCCAGCTCGGCGATCAACGCGAGCGCCGGTTGACGAGGCGTACCGCCGACGGCCGCGGAGGGATGTACCGCACCGACCAGCCGCAACAGCGACGGGGGATCGGCCGGGTCCAGGGTGGCGGTGATGTCGCTGGACAGGTGGGTCACGTTGGGCAGTCGCAGCACCGACGGCGAGGCGGGCGCGTGGACTTCCTTGCACAGCGGCCGCAGGCAGTCGACCAGCGACTCCATCGCGTAGCGGTGTTCCTCGCGGTCCTTCGACGAGGCCAACAGGGCCGAACCGAGCTCGGAGTCGGTCAGTGAGCCGACCCAGTTCGTGCCGGCCAGTACGCGTGAGTTGACCTCGTGGCCGGAGCGGCGCAGCAGCAGTTCCGGCGTCGCGCCGACGAGGCCGTCGACGGAGTAGCTCCAGCAGGTCGGGTAGCGCCGGGACAGTTCGCCCAGCAGGTAGCGCGGGTCCAGCGGCTCGTCGGCCGTCGCCAGCAGGTCGTGTGCGAAGACCGCCTTGTACAGCTCACCGTCACGCATCCGGGACACGGCCTCGGCGACCGCGTCGCGCCAGCGCGCCGCCGGCAGCTGGCCGTCGGCGTAGTGCACTCCGGTCGCCGGGCGGACCGGGGACATCCGGCGGACCGACGGTGAGCGGGTGCCGGCGTCGATCTCGGTGATCCAGCCGACGCCGTCTCGGCAGCCGACCACGACCTGGGGCACCACGAGGACCGACTCGTCGGGGTCGTCGGAGAACGCGAAGCTCACGAACGCGACCGCGCCGGAGCCGGGGAGGCCCACCTCGTCGGTGACGTCCATGCGGCTGGTGAACGCGCGCCACCAGGCGTCGGCCGCGGCGAACCGGTCAGGTCCTCGGGTGGTGAAACGGGCGGCCTCACCCCAGCCGACCAGGCCATCCGTGCCGCGCACCCAGCACAGCGGGCCCTGCTCGTCGGGTAGCCGCTCGATCAGATGGCCAGGGTCGGGCAACGCCCGGGTACGAACCCTCGGCGAGTGCCCCAGCGGTTCGATGCTCACCCTACCGAGAGTAACTTAGGTCGCCCCTTTACGTCTCCACAGGATCTTCGAGGCGCCCGCCACACTCTCAGCGCGATATGCCGACCAGAGCTATAACGGCGCGACACCACTCAGCTGATCTTCAGGTGCCATCCGTACACTCCTGTGGCGTGACCTCCGCCCACGGCAGCAACCCCAGTACGACCGGGCGCCTGCTCGACGAGGCGGCCGGTCTGCTCCTGCCCGTTGTCATGCCGCTGGTCAGACGCCTTCCGGCGATCATCCTGGTGCTCCCGGGCCTGTGCACGGTGATCGGCGCGCTGGTGCTGATCGGTGCCTCGCGCGACGACGCGGCCATCAAGGCGAACAGCGCCGTGGCGACCGCCGAGGTGCTGCCCGGTTCGGACTGGCGCCGCACGCTGATCAGGTTCACCACCGCTGGCGGGGACACGGTGATCCCGGACAAGGGTGTCGCCTATCCGCGCGGGTTGCAGCCGGGGCAGGTCGTGCGGGTCGAGTACGACAGCACCCATCCGGACCTGGTCCGGGTCCTCGGGCGGGACGCATCGGTCGGCTACCTGCCGATCGGGCTGATGGTGCTGGGCATGTGGGTCGTCGCGCTGCCCATCGCGTTCGCGCTGCGCGGCAGGCAGCTACGGCAGATGGAGGCCGAACGCCTCGCCGCCATGGTCGCGCAGTAGCTACTGGCGGGCTTCCGCGCGTCTGAAGTTTCCGGTCGGGACCCCTCATCGGCTTCGCCTCGAGGGGCCCGCGACCGGAGACTTGGGCTGCTATGCCGTTCGCTTCGCTCCGGCTTCGCTGCCCTCGCTTGACGCGCGCTTGTCTGATCGCGTTTTGCTTCGCCTGTTGCGTTCTTTGCAGTGCTTTGCTCTGAACCCTCTTCGGGGAGACTCGCGGAGCGGAGTCGGGTCGGCTTCGCACTGAACTCCCTTCGGGAGACTCGCGGAGCCGGCTTGTTGAGGGTGTCGCCGATGGTGATCAGCTGCACCTGCACCGCTACGCGCCCCACCAGCTGAGCACCTCATCGGCCGCCGCGGGCGCCGCGACCAGCGCGCCGTTCGCCGGCAGCGGATCGGGCCTGCCGTCCCGGTCGAGTACCACCGCGCCCGCTTCCAGCGCCAGCGCAAGTCCCGCCGCGACGTCCCATTCGCGGTAGTCCTCCAGGACCGCCGCCACCGCGTGGCCGAGCGCGACCTGGGAGATGGCGAGCGCGGCCGAACCGAGAACGCGCACCCCGCAGCCCGCCGCGTCGGCCAGCTCGATGAGCCGCGTCGGCCAGTGCCCGGAACCGCGTTCGACACACACCGGATAGCCGTGCGCGGTCGCCTGCTCCGAGATGCGGACCGGCACGCCGTTGACCCGGGTACCTCGGCCCCGCGCCGCCGCGTACACCTCGGCCTGGCTCGGGTTCGAGATCACCCCGACCACCGGGCCGGCCGAGTCGAGCAGCGCGAGCGAGTAGCTGAACCAGGGCAGCCCGGCCAGGTAGTTCGCCGTGCCGTCCAGCGGCGCGACCACCCACCGGAACTCGGACCCCGACGGCACCGGCGGCTCGTACTGCGCGCCCGCCACGGCGATGTCGGGGAACTCGGCGGCCAGCACCCGTCTGGTGTGCCGCTCCAGCGTTCGGCCGGTGTCGGTGACCCAGTCGAACGGGTGCGAGCGGATTGCCGGGTCGACCCGGCAACCCCGGTCCGCGGTCGCCGAGATGACCTCGGCCGCGTCATTGGCGAGCCGGCCGCCGACCTCCAGCGCTCGGGAGAGCAGCCCCGGGTCCACGGGCGGCGAGTACAACACCGTCATGTCAGCCAACTGTGTCGGCGCTCGGTGTCGCGCGCGCGACTGTCGTGTCGACGGGGGATGACGTTCGTCGGAGCACCGGGTGGTGTCCGTGGATGTTGTTGTTGTGTTCCTCGGTTGGCAATGCCTGCTTCGGCTGGTCGGGAGGTACCCGGGGCATGGTCCGCGGTGTGCGAGTGGCGATCGTTTCCGAGTGTTTCCTCCCGACAGTCAACGGCGTGACCAACTCGGTGCTCCGGGTGATCGAACACCTGCGCCGAGGTGGGCACGAGGTGATGGTGGTGGCGCCGGGCGGGTCCTCGGCGGAACCGGACACGTACCTGGGCGTCCCGGTCGTGCGGGTGCCCGCGCTGGACCTGCCGGTGGTGAACTCGATGCCGATCGGTCTGCCGACCCGCAAGGTGCTGACCGCGCTGCGCGAGTTCGCGCCCGACGTCGTGCACCTGGCCTCCCCGTTCATCATGGGTGCACGGGGGCTCGCCGCGGCGCGCAGGCTGTCGGTGCCCACCGTGGCCATCTACCAGACGGATGTGGCCGGTTTCGCCACCTCCTACGGGCTCGGGTTGACCGCCCGCGCGGCCTGGCGGTGGACCTGCCGGTTGCACACCCTCGCCGACCGCACGCTCGCGCCGTCCAGCTGGGCGGCCGATGCGCTGCGCGGCAGGGGAGTGCCGAGGGTGCATCGCTGGGCTCGCGGCGTGGACATCTCCCGGTTCCGGCCGTCGCGGCGGCTCGCCCGGTGGCGCGGCGAGCTGGCCCCGAACGGCGAGCTGCTGGTGGGCTACGTGGGCAGGCTGGCGCCGGAGAAGCAGGTCGAACGCCTTGCCGCACTGCGCGGGCTGCCGAACGTCCGCCTGGTCGTCGTCGGCGAAGGCCCGAGCGAGGCCCGGCTGCGTGAGCTGCTGCCCGGCGCGGCGTTCCTCGGTTTCCGCGAGGGTGACGAGCTGGCCGAGCTGTACGCCTCGCTCGACGTGTTCGTGCACACCGGTCCGTCCGAGACGTTCTGCCAGGCCGTGCAGGAGGCCCTGGCCAGCGGTGTGCCGGTGGTCGCGCCCGACGCGGGCGGCCCGAGGGACCTGGTTGCGCCCGGCCGCACCGGCTACCTGTTCCCGCCAGGGACCGACCCGTCGGACCCGGAGTCGGCCGAAGCGCTGCGCGCCGCGGTGCTCGCGCTGACCGAGCCCGAGCTGCGGCGCCGCGCGGGCCTGGCGGCGCGCCGGTCGGTGCTGCAGCGGGACTGGGGCACGGTGTGTGACGAGCTGATGGACCACTACGCGCAGGTGATGAACGACGGTCCGCTCGACGAGCGCACCGATCACCGCGCCGCCTGATGCACATCGTCCAACTGGCCAACTTCTACGGTCCGCGCTCCGGTGGCCTGCGCACCGCGCTGCACCACCTCGGCGCCGGCTACGTGGCGCGCGGCCACCAGGTGACGCTCGTCGTCCCAGGTGGTCAGCGCACCGAGGAATGGCTGGCCCCTCGGCTGCGCCGGATCACGTTGCCGGCGCTGAAGCTGCCCGGCACCGGCGGCTACCGCGCCGTCGACCCGTGGCGGGTGCGGGCGCTGCTGGAACAGCTGCGACCGGACGCCATCGAGGTGTCCGACCGCCTGACCCTGCGCGGGCTGGGCACCTGGGCCGCGAGCAAGGGCGTGCCCAGCGTGGTCATCTCGCACGAGCGGCTGGACCGGCTGCTGGAGCAGTTCCTGCTGCCCGGCTCCGCCGCGCGCCGGTGGGCGGACCTGGCGAACCGCAGGATGGCCGCCAGCTACGACACCGTCGTGTGCACGACCGGTTTCGCACGCGCCGAGTTCGACCGGATCGGCGCCCGCAACGTCCTGCAGGTACCGCTCGGCGTCGACCTCACCGCGTTCTCCCCGACCCGCAGGGACGTCGAGCTGCGCGACCATCTCGCGGGCACCGCCGAGCACCTGCTGGTGCACTGCGGCAGGCTGTCGGCGGAGAAACACGTGGAACGCAGCGTCGACACGGTCGCCGCGCTGCACGCGGCCGGGCACCGGGTCCGGCTGGTCGTCGCGGGTGACGGCCCCCGCCGAGCCGCGCTGGAACGCCGGGCGCGCACGCTGCCGGTGACGTTCCTCGGCTTCGTCGCGCAGCGCGAGGCGGTGGCGCGCCTGCTCGCCTCGGCCGACGTGGCGCTGGCCCCCGGCCCGCACGAGACGTTCGGCCTGGCGGCGCTGGAAGCGCTGGCCAGCGGCACCCCCGTGGTGGTCTCGCACTCGTCCGCGCTGGTGGAGATCGTGCAGCCGGGCTGCGGTGCGGCGGTCCCCGACGACCCGGCGGCGTTCGCCGGCGCGGTCCAGGGCCTGCTGGCGGCGGAGGAGATAGAACGCAGGTTCCTGTCCCGCGCGAGAGCCGAACAGTTCCCCTGGCCCACCTCGGTCACAGGAATGCTCACAGCCCTGCGCGAGTCGGGCCTCTCAGCACACTGAGTCGGGACGATCAGCACACCACGGTCTGAGTCGTGGGGACGCGGTGCCGGTGTGTTTTCGGCCAGGGTGGGTGCCCGGCGGCTTCGGCAAAACGGCACCGGACCGATCTTCGGTGTCTTATAGTGCATACCGGCTGTGCTGGTGGAGTCGGATGAGCGCCGTGCGTGCCGTGACATCTGGGGGGCGGATGCGTAGCTCATTGTGGACTGTGGTGCCGTTGTTGGCACTGCTGGCGAACTCGATCTCGGGGCCGGTGGCCGTCCCGGTCGCTCAGGTCTCGTCGGTTCAGACCTCGGTGTCGACCACTGGGGCCGGCCCGTGGCGAGCCGATCCGGCGCCGCCGCCCGGGGGAGGCGGCAACGACGCGGACCCTGTGCCCAAACCGGGCCCGTCCAAGGACAGCTCGTCGAACTCGTCATCGAACAACAGCGGGCCGGGCCCCACCGAGGCGGCACACGCCAACCCGAGCGCCCCCGCGGAGAACAGCGGCAACAACTCCGCCGACACCCCGAAGCCGGCGCCGCGGCAACCCTCGCCGCCCACCGCCCCCGCTCAAGGCACCGAGCCGACCGCTGCCGCCCGCCCAGCGCCGCCACCCGCGGCCTCCGCACAGTCGCCGCTGACGCCCGCCCCCCGGACTCCACCCGTCCCCGGCGTGCCGCAGGCAGCCACACCGGCGGGGACGACCCCGACCGATGCGGACGGTCGGCCGATCCTGCCGGGCCTGACGTCCGCGCTACGCCCACAGAACGGTCAGCCTAACTCCACGAGTCCAGAGCTACCTCAGGACGGTCTGCCGCACCCCGAATCGCTTGCACCGTTCGCGCCCGCCGCGGTGGCCGGGACAAAGCCGCTGACCCCGGATGCGGATTCCGCCCGCATCCTGCGTGGCTTCCAGCAGTCGCGTCCCGGCGACCTTCGTGGCCAAGCGCCCGACTTCGCCACCACACCGGTTACGCCTGAGCAGCTGTCCGGATTGGTCAGCCAGGAAGCCGGCGACCCCCGCAAGTTCGCCAACGCGCTGCACGAGCTAGCCGGCCCGAACCCGAACGTGACCTCGTCACCTCTGCTGCTGTCCGCCGGCGACAACGCCTACGGACAGGCCAACCTCTACCAGGTCAAGGGCGTCGACGGGACGAACTACCTGATGGACAGCGACGGAGCCCACTACACGAGCTTCGACGACTATCTGAGGAACAACCCGCTCCCCGACGGTGTATCGGTCACCCGTCCTGCAGACCTGGGCGACCCCACCGGCAGCGGCGACATGCTACTGACCAGCCTCGCTCACCCGACCGGTTTCTGGGAGACGACCAGAGACACCGGTAAATGGTTGACCGGCGCGGGAGCACGATTGCTTCACGAGGGACTGACCGGGCCTTCGGACCAGGGCGATCTCAAGGTCCTCAAAACAATCGGCGGTGTCGGGCTGACGTTTGTCGGCAGTCTCGTCACCGGCGTGTACACGGGCCAGGACCTGATCAGCCGCTACCAACACGGCCAAGGCATGGGCCTCGACGACCCCCGAGCTCGCGCCGATTACATCGATGTCGCCAACGGCGCCTCCAACGTTGCGGCGATATTCACTGGCGGAGCCGTAGCTGCGGGCAAAGCGGGACTCACTCGAGTTCTGGGAGCAACCGCGACCGGCTTAGCCGTGCCAGGAGTCACTGACCAAGGCGTAAAGCTGTCCAATAACTGGGACAAGCTCACACCGTCGCAACGGATAGGTGAAAGCGCTGGACTCGGCGCTTCCGTCGGCTTGCTCGCAGCCCCTCTTGCCGGCAGCAAACTGCTCCCCAAGGGGGCCCTCGGCGCGCGCAGCCCGGTGCTCGAGCAACTCGACAGTCGCCTTTCACAGGGTGCGGGGGTCGGCGTCGATGAGCTAGGCCTGCCCCCAGCGCAAAGGCAAGCTCTCCCGGACCTGCTCAAAGACAATCCCGGATACACGTACTGGGAATATCAGGGCAAGGGTTTTGTTCGCCGCACCCCTGAAGGTCCCGACCTGGTCACGGTTGGTCGCCCGCCCGACAGCAATATGAAAGCGGATTCGGGCGCAGGTAGGGGTGGCGCAGGCACGTGGAACCCCCTAGCGTCTGGGCCAACTCAGATTGCTGCGCCTGGCAAACCGGTCCCGGGATATAGCCCTGGCACTGCGAATTCGGTCTTCACGCCGAACCGCCTACAGCACGGCACGAGACATCTGACCGAGCACCAAATCTTGGGGAACTTCTCCAAGAAGGACAGTCCGGCAATCATCGAACAGAAGCTCACGCCGATTTTGGAGACTCCTGAAGCTGTTTTCGACGCGAAGTCTGGGCCTGATCCGGTGAAAGGATTCCTCGGGACTATTGATGGGAAGCACGAGCCGTCTTGGTTTTCAAAGAGGGGCCGTACAAAGGGCAGCTCGCTACAGCTATCGTTCCGTATCCGAGCCAGCTGAAAAAGTGGGGAATTCTATGAGTGAGGTTCCTGCTAAGGAGTGTCTTACGATCCTTGTTGGATACCCGGGAGAAACGGGGAAGGAGTTTGTCCCAGGTATTATCGTGTATGGGCTAGGTGCACTGGATGGGGTGGCCGGCGAGCCGGCCCCTCAGCTTGGCGAGTGTTCCAACAGCTTTCGGCTAGTTGGAGAAAAGTGGGAGGTGGTGATGTGGGAATTCCTAATGTGGCAATGGCCGGCCGGCGAGGCCTGGCAAAAAAGGCTGTCGGCATTCCTATGCTCCATGATCGAGGCTGGGGCGCAAGTAGCCTGGATAGGGTACGAGACTGCGCCGTACGCGGATCCGCCTTCGCTCTTTGACCCGCAGTACATGCTGGGTGGAGTCTTTGCGTGGCGCACAGCGGACGGCTGGGTGGGAGGTAACCTCGATCCAGACCGCCCCTTGTCTCCGGCTAGTGCTGACGAGCTGTTGGCGCTGCGTGCGTATGCCGCAGGCCTGGCTGACGTTGACTGACCCAGGCTGTTCCCGGAAACTTGCTGGACATTCCTTGGTGCGGGGACGGTCTTAGCTAAATGCTGGCGGAACCATAATAAAGCCGTTGCTAGGTAACGACTGAAATGACTGAGGTGGCTGACCTGCTGTCCATCGATGATTTGCCCAATGGCTTCGAGTACCCTGCGGAGTTCGTCCGTGTTGTTGAACTCGGCCTGACCGATCTCGAACCGTGGTGGATCCTCGAAGGTGATTTGTTGCGGCGCCGAACGGTCGGCATTCGGGAGCGCTACCCCGATCGCTGTCTAGTACCGTTTGCGCGTCGTCAGGACAACGATGATGTTGCATGCTGGGACCTGGACGATGGAGGTGTGGCGATCATTCATGACATGGCGAGTCCTGGCTGGGAGCAGCGACAACGGTTCGTCGACTTCACTGCGTGGCTACGCCAGGCATTCGAGGACTTGATCGAGTTCGGGCCTTCGTGAACGAGGTTCTGTTCGATTTCGCTGGGGCCGAGGAAGTGAGGTATCCGCGGACATCTTTCGCGAGGTGGCTCGTCGGCTGTATGTAAGCTCTGGTGCTGGGGAAGCCCACTCGAGGGTTGATTTCGACGCAGAGGATCTCCGGGGCAGCTCGCCGTTCGAGTCTTGCCGAGCATTCGAATTGAGGATCAACTGCTGTTTCCTGACGAGCCGCTCGAAGATCGGTCCGAGGCTGCAACGGCTTCACCATGGGTTAGGTTTCGTTCGTTCAACGATCACGGGGAGGGCGTTCGGTGACTGTTCGGGCAAGGCAGACGGGGCGGGGTGTTCCGCTGACCGTGTCGCTGGTCGTGTTCACCCTGTTCGAGATCTTCGCGCTGGTGATCAATTTCCTGGTGTGGCGGCAGATCGTCACGCATGGCCAGCAGAATCCGGAAGTGCCGGCCGGCGCGATGGTGCTGCTCGTCGTGGCGCTGATCGCGCTGGCCGGGGTGTGGTTGTGGTGGCGGAAGGCCGTGTACCTGCTGGCCGTTGTCGTCGCGGTCGCGGTCGTCTATGACTCGGTCTTCGGGCTGGCGTCACTGGCCCTGCTGATTCGGCTGGTGCTGATCGCCGCGCTGGGCTGGTGCATCAAGCTGAAGTGGGATTCATTCCGGTAAACGGGCGGAAAGACTCGCGGATATCGGTCAACACCAACTCCGGTTGTTCGAGTGACGCGAAGTGGCCGCCTTGCTCGTAGGTCTTCCAGCGCACGATGTTGTTCGACTTCTCCGCCACCCGCCGGACCGGCGCCGCGATGTCGTGGGCGAACACCGCGACCGCCGTCGGCACCGTGTTCTCCGCGAGCGCGTGGCGGAAGTTCTGGTAGCCGTCGTAGTAGTAGCGCGCTGACGAACCGGCCGTGCCGGTCAGCCAGTAGAGCATCACGTTGGTGAGCAGCGCGTCCCGGCCGACCGGGTTGCCGGTCCAGTGGTGGAACGCGTCGACGATCCAGGCCAGCTGCCCGACCGGGGAATCGGTCAGGGCGTAGCTGATCAGCTGCGGGCGGGTGCTCTGCAGCGCGGAGTAGCCGCCCAGCTCGGCGCGGTAGCGGCGCCCGGTCTCGACGCTGTGCCGCTCCTCGGGGTCGGACAGGTCCGCGTCCTTCCCGCTGATCGACGCCGAGAAGATCTGCAGGACGTGCAGCGCGACGAGGTGCTCGGGGTCGGCGACACCCAGCTCGCGGGTGATCGCGGAACCCCAGTCGCCGCCGTGCGCCAGGTACCGGTCATAGCCGAGGCGGCTCATCAGCTCGGCCCATGCCCTCGCCACCCGGAACTGGTCCCAGCCGGTCTCGGTCGTCGGACCGGACAGGCCGTAGCCGGGCAGCGAGGGCAGGACGACGTGGAACGCATCCGTCGCGTCGCCGCCGTGGGCGACCGGGTTTACGAGCGGGCCGATCAGATCGAGGTATTCGACGATCGAACCGGGCCAGCCGTGCGTGAGGATCAACGGCCGGGCATCCGGCTCGACGGAGCGGACGTGCAGGAAGTGCACGTTCTGGCCGTCGATCTCGGTGGTGAACTGCGGGAACGAGTTGATCTGAGCTTCCGCCGCGCGCCAGTCGTAGCCGGTGCGCCAGTACTCGGCAAGCTCGCGCAGCTCCTCGACCGGCGGTCCGAGCCGCCAGCCGCCATCGGCCGGGGTGGCCGGTCTGGGCTGGTCCGGCCAGCGCGTGTCGGCCAGCCGGCGATGCAGGTCGTCCAGCGCGGACTGGGGGATCGCCAGACGAAACGGGGTGATCACTCACGGCAGTTTAGTTGGCCTGTTCCGCGCGCCATCGTTCCCGGAGGGCCCTTCGGGCCGACCGGGAACGATCCAGGCGGCTCGCCTGACGGCTCGCTGCCTGGGTTTTTTCCTCGCGGGCCCCTCTACCCTTCGGGCTTGGGGGCCCACTCGGAAAAATGTCGCCTTCGGCGACGCGCGCGCTTGCTGCCGCGGCCTGGGAGCCGCCACTCATGCACTACCCGCCTTCGGCGGAACCCCTTCGGGCGCCTTGCGGGGCCACCTTTGAGACGTGTGCCAGCACGTGCCGGGCGACTCGCTAGGTGCCCGGCTTGCGATGAGGTGTCTCGGCTGTCGTGCCTGGGGTCCGACCGGAGGCTAGCGGTAGGCGGTGAAGAACTCGCGCAGGTCGGTGACCAGCAGGTCGGGAGTCTCCATGCCGGGGAAGTGGCCGCCTCGGTCGAACGTCGTCCAGCGTGCGATCGTGTCGGTCTGCTCGGCGATGCGGCGCACCGACACCGAGTTGTCGTGCGGGAACTGCGCCACCGCCGTCGGCACGGTTCCCCTCGCCGGCTCGTCTCCCCAGGTGGCGGCGCTCTCCCGGTAGATCCGCGCCGAGGAGCCCGCCGTGCCGGTCAGCCAGTACAGGGCCACATTGGTCAGTAGCGCGTCGCGGTCGACGCCGCTGTCGGTCCAGTGCTCGAAGATGTCGACGATCCAGGACAGCTGCGCGACCGGCGAGTCGGTCAGGCCGTAGGCGATGAGCTGTGGACGGGTGCTCTGGATCGACGCGTAACCGCCGAGCTCGTGCTCGAAGCGCAGACCGGCGTCCGCCGCGCGCTGTTCCTCGGGCGTAGTCGCGGTCGTCGAGTCCACCGTCGCGCCGAACAGCTGCAGCACGTGCAGCGCCATGACGTGCCCAGGATCGACCAGCCCCAGCTCGCGGGTGATCGCCGCGCCCCAGTCGCCGCCGTGCGCGACGTACCGGTCGTAGCCGAGACGCCGCATCAGCTCGGCCCACGCCCTGGCCATGCGCGACGTCGTCCAGCCCAGCTCGGTCGTCACGCCGGACAGGGTGAACCCGGGGATGGTCGGGACCACCAGGTGAAACGCGTCGGCTCGGTTGCCGCCGTGCGAAACGGGGTCGGTCAGCGGACCGATCAGCTCAAGGAACTCCATGATCGAACCGGGCCAGCCATGCGTGAGGATCAGCGGCAGCGCATCCGGCTCGGGGGAGCGGACGTGCAGGAAGTGCACGTTCTGGCCGTCGATCTCGGTGGTGAACTGCGGAAACGAGTTGATCTCCGATTCGGCCGAGCGCCAGTCGTAGCGAGTGCGCCAGTACTCGGCCAGCTCTCGCAGGTCGTCGACCGGGGGACCGAAGCTCCAGTCGGCTCCGGCGGGCTGGTCCGGCCATCGGGTGTCGGCGAGGCGGCGGTGCAGGTCGTCGAGAGCGGTCTGGTCGACCTGAAGGGTGAATGGTTCGATCGTGGCCATGCCGGTGACGCTATGACCCATCAGTGCCAGTTTCCGTCCTGAATCGGCGCCGAGGATCTGTGCCAGGCTCAGGGCGTGTCCGCCGAGGAACAACTGATCGATGTCCACGCGCACTTCGTCACCGACTTCTACGTCGAGGCGGCGAGAGCGGCCGGTCACCTCCGGCCGGACGGCATGCCGGACTACCCGGGCTGGTCCGTCGAGGACCACCTGGAGCTGATGGATCGCGGCGGGATCCGCACCTCGGTGCTGTCCATCTCTTCGCCGGGCACCCACTTCGGAGACGACCAGGCAGGTCGGCGGCTCGCTCGCAGGGTCAACGAGTACGCGGCGTCCGTCGTCCGTGACCACCCGGGGCGCTTCGGTCACTTCGCCTCGCTGCCGCTGCCCGATGTGGACGGTTCCCTCGCCGAGCTCGCCCACGCACTGGACGAGCTGGGCAGCGACGGTGTCGCGCTGGAGACCAACGCCGAGGGCACCTACCTCGGCGACCCCCGCTACGAGCCGCTGTGGACCGAGCTCGACCGCCGCGCCGCCGTCGTGTTCGTCCATCCCACGTCGCCGACCTGCCATGACGCGATCGCGCTCGGCAGGCCCCGGCCGATGCTGGAGTTCATTTTCGACTCCACCCGCACCGTGAGTGACCTCGTGTTCTCCGGTGTCCTGCTCCGGTATCCGGCCATCCGGTGGGTCTTCACGCACGGCGGTGGCACGCTTCCGTTGCTCGCCGACCGGATGGAGCTGTTCCGCACGGTCTTCCAGGGCGGCGACCCGGCCTCAGACACGGTGCCGGAGCAGCTGGCGCGGCTCTGGTTCGACATGGCCGGCACGCCGTTCCCCAACCAGGTTGCCGCACTGACCAGGGCGTTCGGTCACGAACGCGTCCTGTACGGGAGCGATTACTGCTGGACGCCGGCCGCCGGGGCGCTCGCGCAGATCGCCTCCGTGGACGCCGCCGACCAGCCGCCCGGGGACACCTGGAGGACCCTGACCACCCGGAACGCGAATCGACTTCTGCGCGGGACGTCGAGCTGACAGACTCGGCCGATGGTCGATCCTGAGGCCCTGCGTGGGCGAGTCGCCGTGGTCGCCGGAGCAACCCGAGGCGCGGGCCGGGGGATCGCCGCAGCGCTCGGCGAAGCCGGGGCCACGGTCATCTGCACCGGCCGCAGCAGCCGAACCGGGGCGGGCAACTCCGACTACGACCGCGCCGAGACGATCGAGGAGACCGCCGAGCTGGTCACCAGCCTCGGTGGTACCGGCATCGCCGAGCAGGTCGACCACCTCGAATCCGGCCAGGTGTACGCGTTGGCGCAACGCATCCGGCGCGACCACGGGCACATCGACGTGCTGGTCAACGACATCTGGGGCGCCGAGAAGCTCAAGGGCGGGCCGGCCGACTGGAACACCCCGATCTGGGATCACGACCTCGACGCCGGCCTGCGCATCCTGCGGCTCGCGATCGACACCCACCTGATCACCTCGCACCACCTGCTGCCGCTGCTCGTGGACCGGCCCGGCGGGCTGCTCGTCGAGGTCACCGACGGCACGAACGCGTTCAACGCGGAGAACTACCGCATCTCCGTGTTCTACGACCTGGCCAAGACCGCGGTGAACCGGCTCGGCTACTCCCAGGGCCACGAGCTGGCGCCCCGCGGCGCGACGGCGTTCGCGCTGACGCCCGGCTGGCTGCGTTCGGAGATGATGCTGGACAACTTCGGCGTGTCCGAGCAGAACTGGCGCGACGCACTGACCGGCTCCATCGACGGCTACCCGGCTGCGCCCCCGGGTTTCGCCGCGTCCGAGTCGCCCCGTTACGTGGGCCGCGCCGTTGCCGCGGTGGCCGCCGACCCCGACCGCGCCCGCTGGAACCAGGCGTCGGTGACCAGCGCCGACCTGGCCCGCGCCTACGGCTTCACCGACGTCGACGGAACCCGGCCCGACAGCTGGGCCAACCTGTGACCCCGTAGCCTCGGTGGGTGTCTCGAGCCGGTTTGGACAAGGACCCCCGTGACGTCGCGCGCATGTTCGATGCGGTCGCCCAGCGCTACGACCTGACCAACACGCTGCTGTCCGGCGGGCAGGACAAGCTGTGGCGCATCGCCACCCGGCGCGCACTGGCGCCGACCGCCGGTGAGCGGGTGCTCGACCTCGCGGCCGGCACCGGCGTGTCGACCGTCGAGCTGGCGAAGGACGGGGCGTGGTGCCTCGCCGCCGACTTCTCGCTCGGCATGCTGCGCAACGGGCTGCACCGCAACGTTCCGATGGCCGCGGCCGACGCGCTGCACCTGCCGTTCGCCGACGCGAGCTTCGACGCGGTGACGATCTCGTTCGGGTTGCGCAACCTCGTCGACACGGTCGCGGGCCTGGCCGAGATGGCGCGGGTGACGAAGCCCGGCGGACGCATGGTGATCTGCGAGTTCTCCACCCCGACCTGGGCGCCGTTCGCCACGGTCTACAACAACTACCTGATGCGGGCGCTGCCCGCGATCGCCACGAAGGTCAGCAGCAACCCCGAGGCCTACGTCTATCTCGCCGAGTCGATCCGAGCCTGGCCCGACCAGGCAGGACTCGCGGCGAAGCTGGCCGAGGCCGGCTGGTCGGACGTGGCGTGGCGGAACCTGACCGGCGGGATCGTGGCGCTGCACCGGGCGCGTAAGGCATGAGGCGCGCGGGCTTGGCGTTGGCTCTGGTGTTCCTGGCGGGCTGCTCGGCACCTGCGCAACCACCGGCCGCTCCACCCGCGCCGACCAGCACCGCGCCCGCGTCACCCACCGCCGTTCCGCTCCCGGACTCCGCGCCGGACACCATCACCCTGCCGCCCGGGTTCTCGCCCGAGGGCATCGCGGTCTCCCCGGCTGGTGACACCGCCTACCTCGGTAACCGGGAGACCGGCGCGATCATCCGCGTCGATCTGGCGACCGGCGCCACGACGCCGCTGGTTCCGGCGAGCGGAACGCCCGCGCAAGGGATGAAGCTCGACGACCGGGGGCGGTTGTACGTGGCCGGCGCGGACAGCGGTCACGCCCGGATCGTCGACAGCCGTTCCGGGAAGCAGCTCGCCGACTTCGCTCTGGTCGCTCGGCCGACGGAGGACAACACCCTGATCAACGACGGGGTGCTGACCTCTGACGCGTGGTGGTTGACCGACTCGCGGAACGCTGTCCTGTACCGGATCGCGTTGCCCGCCGACGGGTCCGTGCCGACTGCGCGGGACGTTCAGGTGGTGAAGCTGGGCGGTGACTTCGCCGTCTCCGACGGCATCAACGCCAACGGCATCGCTTCCGACGGCTCTTCGCTGTACATCGTGCAGTCCAACACCGGGAAGCTGTTCCGGGTCTCTGTTCCTGACGGGCGTACCACGCAGGTTCAGCTGCCTGTGTCCTTGGAGGATGGGGACGGGCTGTTGCTGGACGGGTCCACGCTTTACGTTGCGCAAAACGATCCGAACACTCTGACCGTGCTCCGACTGGATCCTTCGGGGGTTCGGGGGTCGTTGGTCACCCGGGTCAAGGACGCTCGGTTCGACAAGCCGACCACGATCGCTGCTGTGGGGTCTCGGCTTTATCTGCCGAACGCTCGGTTTGATGTGGAGCCGACGGCTACCACCCGGTACACGTTGGTTTCGGTGCCTCGGCCGGGGTAGGTCGTCCTCTGCGTTCTCGGCGTCGTCCCCGCTGGCTCGTCAGTGTGCATCCCCGCTGGCTTTCAGTGTGCTTGGCGTGGCCGCCCGCTCTCAACCCCCGGCTTCGCCGGCCTCGCGCGGGTTCGTGGTTGCGCGTAGTTCGGGGGCGAGGTTTCAGGGTTGACAGCGGGCGGCCACGCCAAGTGCTTAGCCAGGATCGCGGGGATGGGGGTGGTGTGCGTGCATGTCGTAGGTGGTGGCGGGCCGATGGCGCTTCTTTGCGCATTGGGCTGCGCCCTCGCGCGCTGCGCGTAGTCCCAGGAGTCTCTGTGGTCGCTTTTGTCACGCC
>NZ_AUBB01000034.1 GCF_000429025.1 Actinospineispora spinosispora DSM 44797 | reverse complement strand
CTGCTCCCACTCCCTCGACGAAGGCCGACTGCCCGCTGAAGGCGGAGTCCGGCCTCATGTCACGGTCATCATGACCGAACACGACCTACAGCAGAAAGCACGCGGCGCACAGCTGGAGTTCGGCGGCAAAGCCCCCGCCTCCTACCTACGCGCCATGCTCTGCGACTGCGGGATCACCCCTGTCGTACTCGGCGGCAAAAGCCTCCCCATCGACGTCGGATACGAATCCCGCACCGCGCCCACCGGGCTACGTAAAGCGCTCTCCGTCCGCGACCGGGGCTGCGCACACCCCGGCTGCACCCGGCCACCGCACTGGTGCCAGATCCACCACGTCATCGAATGGAGCGCCGGCGGCCCGACCGACCTCGACAACTGCATGCTCCTGTGCAAACAACACCACCGCATGATCCACACCAGCGGCTGGACCGTCACCATCCGAGACGGATGGCCCGAATTCATCCCACCCAAATGGCTCGACCCCACCCAAACAGCGAGACGAAGACCTCTCCCGCCTAGATCAGGTCGGTGAGTGCACGCGCCAGCTGATCGATCTCCGAGGTGGTCGAGTAATGCGCCAGACCCACCTTCACCACACCACCGACCTCACCGGTACCCAGGTGCTCCAGCACGCCGTGGTCACCCAGGTCGGCTACGGCACAGACGCCGCGGTCCGCGAGGTGGGTGGCCACGTCCTGCGCCTTGCGGGTCTCGTGGGTGAACGCGATCGCCGGAATGCCGTTCTCGTCCGGGGTGCCGACGATCTGGATCCGGGGTACGAAGCGCAGCTCGTAGATCAGCCTGCCGAGCAGCTCCGACTGGTACTCACCGACCGAGCGCATCGACGTGTCCAGCCGCTGCGGGCGCTCGCCCTGTGCGGCGTCGTCGAGCGTGGACAGGTAGTCGATCGAGGCGACCAGCCCGGCCAGCAGCGGGTAGCTGTGCGGGCCGACCTCGAGGCGGCCGGGGCCGATCGCCAGCGGGTCGAGCGAGCAGGACGGCAGGCGGTCCAGCAGTGTGGGGTCGCGGAAGACCAGTACACCGGTCTGAGGTCCGCCCCAGCTGGCCGAGGACAGCACCAGGACGTCCGCGCCGAGGTCGTCCATCCGCACCCTGCCGCACGCCGCCGCGGCGAAACCGTCGACGACCATCAGCGCACCGGCCCGGCGCGCGCGCTCGGCGATGCGGTCGATCCGAGGGCGGGTCCCCACATGTTCGGAGCCCGCCGTGACCGCGACGACCCTCGCCGGTCCGCGCAGCAGCTCGTCGTACTGCCACTCGGGCAGCTCGCACGTCTCGATCTCGATCTCCGCCCAGCGCACCCCGACCCCGCGCTGCTCGGCGACCCGGCGCCAGGGCGCGATGTTCGCCACGTCGTCCAGGCGGGACAGCACGATCTGGTCGCCCAGCTGCCAGCGGTCCGCGACGGCCTCGGCGAGACGCCCGATCATCACTTCCCGGCCCGGACCGAGCACGACACCACGTGGGTCGCCGCCCACCAGATCGGCGACGGCCTGGCGTGCCGCGTCCTCGATGACCTCGGCTCGCTGCGATGCGGGAAAGGCCGCGCCGGGCGGCGAGATGGGCGCGCGCACCGCGGTTCCCATCGTCAGAGCGACCTGCTCGGGGCACTGTGTGCCACCTGGAGCGTCGAGATGAACCCAACCGTCACCGATAGCGGGAGTGAGCCCGCGGACTCGAGCAACATCGAAGGGCATCACTCTACGGTAACGGCCCCCGCCACCCCCGCCTATCGCTACCCGCGTGTCGGGGTAGACACGAGCAGGTCCCCGGTTCGACGCGGACCCGCTCGGCAGGCCAGGATGGGTTCATGAGCGAGGGATACCCGGACAGGTCGGACAACGGCGAGCAGCAGGTCGTGGTGATCGGCCCGGACGGCTCGCCGGTGGGTATGGCCAAGATTCCGAACGGGGACAGCTCGGAGTCCGAATCGGGCGAGTCGGGAGGCATCATGGACATGGTCGAGCAGCCCGCGAAGGTGATGCGGATCGGCACCATGATCAAGCAGTTGCTCGAGGAGGTCCGCGCGGCACCGCTGGACGAGGCGTCCCGTGCCCGGCTGCGCGAGATCCACGAGAACTCGATCAAGGAGCTGGAGCAGGGCCTCGCACCGGACCTGCGCGAGGAGCTGCACCGCCTGAGCCTGCCGTTCACCGAGGACGGCGTCCCGTCGGACTCGGAGCTGCGCATCGCGCAAGCTCAACTGGTCGGCTGGCTGGAGGGCGTCTTCCACGGCATCCAGACCGCGCTGTTCGCCCAGCAGATGGCCGCGCGCCAGCAGCTGGAGCAGATGCGCAAGGGCCTCCCGGCGGGTGCCGGCGCCCAGATGCCGGAAGGTTTCGGCGGCACCCAGACCGGCCAGTACCTGTAGAGCACCCGTGAGTGTTGCGGCCACCCATGACCGGCCGCAACACTCACGCCTTCCAGGCGGGGCAAGTGGTCAATACCAGCCGGGTACCGTTGTCCACCATGTCCAGCACGACGAACACCGGGGCGGCTCCGGCCGCTGAGGTCCCGGCTGAAGGCCCGACCACGTCGCTCGCTCCGTCGCGGAGCTGGCGGCGCGCTTTCCACGACCTGCGCCAGGGCTGGGGCCAGCGTTCGTTATGGGGCTATCTCGGCTGGCAGGACATCAAACAGCGCTACCGCCGCTCGGTGCTCGGCCCACTGTGGATCAGCATCAGCATGGGTGTGCTGGCTACCGGCCTCGGCATCCTGTACGCCGCGCTGTTCAACATGCACATCGAGACGTTCCTGCCGTACGTCGCCACCGGTCTGCTGATCTGGAACTTCATCTCCGGCTGCATCCTGGAGGGCAGCGAGGTCTTCATCGCCAACGAAGGCCTGATCAAGTTCCTGCCCGCGCCGCTGAGCCTGCACGTCTACCGGCTGGTGTGGCGGCAGACGCTGTTCTTCCTGCACAACCTGGTGATCTGGCTCGTTCTGATCATCATCTTCCAGCAGCCGATCAGCTGGACGCTCGTGCTCGCGGTGCCCGCGTTCATGCTGCTGATGATCAACGGCACGTGGATCGCCATCGTGTCCGGCGTGATCGCCACCCGGTTCCGGGACATCCCGCCGATCGTGGCCAGCGTCGTCCAGCTGATCTTCTACATGACGCCGATCGTCTGGGACTACGACACGCTGCGGAACAGCACCAACCCGAACATCGCCGAGCGAGCGCACCTCGCCGAGCTGAACCCGGTGCTGCACTTCCTGGAGATCGTCCGTGAGCCGCTGCTGAACAAGCAGATCGTGTGGCATCACTGGTATGTGGTCGGTGTCTTCACCGTGCTCGGCTGGGCCCTCGCCCTGGTCGTCATGCGCAACTACCGTTCTCGTGTCGCCTACTGGGTGTGAGCAGCTAAAACTATGGTCAGCATCGACATCCACAACGCCTACGTCGACTTCCCGATCTTCGACGCCAAGACCCGCTCGCTGAAGAAGGCCGTGCTCGGTAAGGCCGGCGGCCGGATCGGCACGGAGAGCAAGGTGCCGATCATCGAGGCACTGCGCGACATCAACCTCAGCCTGCGCCAGGGGCAGCGGATCGGGCTGGTCGGGCACAACGGTGCCGGCAAGACGACGCTGCTGCGGCTGATGTCGGGCATCTACGAGCCGACCCGGGGCAGCGCCCACATCCAGGGCAAGGTCGCGCCGGTCTTCGACCTCGGTGTCGGTATGGATCCGGAAATCTCCGGCTTCGAGAACATCATGGTGCGCGGGCTGTTCCTCGGCATGACGCGCAAGCAGATGCAAGCGCGGGTCGACGACATCGCCGAGTTCTCCGAGCTGGGCGACTACCTGTCCATGCCGCTGCGGACCTACTCGACGGGTATGCGGGTTCGACTCGCGCTCGGGGTCGTGACCAGCATCGATCCGGAGATCCTGCTGCTCGACGAAGGTCTCGGCGCGGTCGACGCCGAGTTCCTCGCCAAGGCGCGCAACCGGCTCAACGCGCTGGTCGAGCGGTCCGGCATGTTGGTCTTCGCGTCGCACTCCGACGAGTTCCTCGTCGAGCTGTGCGACACCGCGATCTGGATGGACCACGGCGAGATCAAGGACTACGGACCGATCAAGGACGTCCTCAACCATTACAAGGGACGCGACGTCTACGCCGAGCTGAGCGAGCGCCGATGACCGAGAAGCTCCCCGCCGGTTCCGTCGTCGCGGTCGTCGTCACCCGGCACCGCCGCGACCTGCTCGTCGACTCGCTCGCCGTGATGGCGAAGCAGACGCATCCGGTCGCGCACCTCGTCGTCGTGGACAACGGGCCGGACCAGCCCGCGCGCGATGTCGTCGAATCCTGTGGCCTACCGACGACCTACCTGCCGTCCTGGCACAACCTCGGCGGCGCCGGCGGGTTCGCGCTGGGCATGCTCCACGCGCTTGCGCTCGGCGCGGACTGGGTGTGGCTGGGCGACGACGACGGCCGGGCCGCCGACGAGCACGTACTGGGCACCCTCATCGACGTCGCGCAGCGGCGGAACCTGGCGGCCGTGTCGCCGGTCGTCGCCGACCAGGCCGACCCGGAGACGCTCGCGTTTCCGCTGCGCCGCGGCCTCCGCTGGCACCGCGGAAGGGGTGCACTGAGTGCCCCCGGAACCGACTCCGAGCTGCTATCAGGGATCGCATCCTTCTTTAACGGTGCACTCTTTAGGGCTGAAACGCTTGATGTGATCGGTGTTCCGGACCTGCGACTCTTCGTCAGGGGAGACGAGGTCGAGCTGCACAGAAGAGTGGTGCGCTCCGGTCTGCCGTTCGGCACCTGCCTCAACGCCGTGTACGTCCATCCGAACGGCTCCGACGAGTTCAAACCCATGCTCGGAGGCCGTCTGCACGCTCAGGATCCCGAGGATCCGATCAAGCGGTACTACACCTATCGAAATCGCGGATATCTGTTCGGCCAACGCGGCATGAGGATCATCGGCGCACTGGAAATATTCCGTTTCGGCTGGTACTTCCTGGTTTCCAAGCGCGATCCGGCCGGTATGCGGGAATGGCTGCGCCTCGTTCGTCTCGGTCGGCGGGAACAATTCCACCGCGCGCCCGCGTCGCCGCAGGTCACGCCTCCGACCACGCTCCGCAGCGGAAACTGATCACGGCCCGCTCGTTCGAGGGACACGCCGACGGGTGGACTTCAGCACCCGGTAGTTGACGCTCCGGCAATCGGGCTGCCGTCCATAGCCGGTACACAGGATGCTATTTTCCCAGTCCAGCCACCGACGTCGGAAATGTTGTTCGATCGACCGCCCCGACAACGATTGGGAAGCCGTGACCGAGCTTGGCGTCACCTCGCGTGACCAACCGGCCCGCCCGGCGAGCCGCCTCAGAGCCGCCGGATGAATCTCAACCCGTTCATCGACATGGTCTCCGACCGGTGGGACATGTTCCTGCCCGTCGGGCTCGTCGGTGCGCTGTCCTGGGGCGTGTGGCTGTACCGCAAGCTGATGTCGCTGCTGTACAAGCCGACGATCAACAACTACCGGACCACGACGTCGGTAGTGGTGCCCTCTTTCCGTGAGGACCCGGACATCCTGCTCGACTGCCTGCAGACCTGGCTGTCACAGGATCCGACCGAGATCATCATCGTGCTCGACCTCGCGGACACCGAGGCGCGGGACCGGCTGATCGCGCTGGGCAACCCCAAGATCCACGTGATGATGTTCGCCCACGAGGGCAAACGGTCCGCGCTGGGTGTCGGGATCAAGGCCGCGAAGCACGAGATCCTGGTGCTCACCGACTCCGACACCCGCTGGCAGCCCGGCCTCCTCGCGGCCGTGCAGATGCCGTTCATCGACCCCGAGGTCGGCGGCGTCGGCACCCGGCAGAACGTGTACGACCCGTACTCCAGCGTCTGGCGCCGCGTCGCCGACTGGATCATCGACACCCGCTACCTCGACTACGTGCCGGCCTGCGGTCGACGCGGCTCGGTGGTCTGCCTGTCCGGCCGGACCGCCGCCTACCGCCGCGCCGTGGTCATCCCGGTGCTGGAGAACCTGGAGAACGAGTACTTCTTCGGCCGCAAGTGCGTCGCCGGTGACGACGGCCGGCTGACCTGGCTGGTGCTCGCGCAGGGCTACAAGACGATGCACCAGGACACCGCGCGGGCGCTGTCGATGTTCCCGGCCAGCTTCAAGGCCATGTGCAAGCAGCGCGTCCGGTGGAGCCGCAACTCCTACCGCTGCTACCTGACCTGCATCTACAAGGGCTGGATCTGGCAGCAGCCGTTCATCTCGCAGCTGACCGTCTTCCAGATCCTCTTCACACCGGTCACCATGTTCGCGGCCGTCTACTACCTGACCGCCGCGTGGTTCAGCCCCGAGCGCAACGTGGCGTTCCTGCTCGCGCTCATCTGGGTGTTCGTCGGTCGCGGCATCCGGGGCGTCTCGCACCTGCGTTCCCGCCCGTCGGACATCCTGATCCTGCCGGTCGTCACGCTGATGATCATGTTCGTCGCGCTGCCGGTCAAAACGATGGCCTTCTTCACCATGAACAAGCAGGGCTGGCTGACCCGGAACAAGAACATGATCGGCGGCGAGGGCCAGGACAACGCCAGTCTGCAGACGGAGGCCAGCGGTGACGCAGCAGCGTAAACAGGTGGGGCACGGCCTGATGAGCTATCTGTTCGCGGGCCTCGGCGTGCTCACCAGCCTGCTGCTCGGCATCGCAACCCTGACCCTCGGCGTGACCCAGGTCGAACCGGACGCACAGGGGCCCTCGGTCAGTGTCGAGGAGCTCGATCCGAACGCACAGAACAATGCCGACGCGCCGAAGGCGGTACCGAACACCCCGGGCTTCGACCCGAAGCAGGCCAACCTGGTCTCGGCGGAGGACGCCAGGACGTTTGCGCTGGTCAGCGGCATCCTGCCCGGGACGCCGCCGCGTGACCTCGCGTCCCCCGGCAGTGCGCCCACCCTCGTGCTGCCCTCGCGCAGCGCTCCCTACGACCTCGCCGCGCTGATCAGCGCCAAGGCCGTCGTGAAACAGCCGGACGGCGGCTTCCTGCTGGTGCACAACGTGCTGGTCACGGCCGGCGCGCAGCTGAACCTGGCGATGCCGAGCGGAACGCTGCGGATGTCCAGCGGACCGGGCGGGATCACCTCGATCATCGGGTTCAAGTCCATCATGATGATCGGCGGCGCCGACCACGCGCCGCTGACCATCACCAGCTGGGACCCCACCAAGAACGCACCCGACACCGACGCCTCCGACGGTCGCGCCTACATCCGGGACATCGGCGGCCGGATGGACGTGCACGACACCAACACCGAGAGCCTCGGATTCTGGAGCGGCCGCACCGGCGGTCTCGCCTGGACCGGGAGCACCGCCGAACCGGCGACCGGCAGCGCGCGCAACGTCAACTGCACCGGCGACCACTACGGCATCTTCGCCACCCGCAGCAGCGGTCTGCTGATCAACGGCGCGCAGGTGAAGAACTCGGTGATGGACGGCATCGCGGTGCACGGCAACTCCGACGGCACCCAGCTGTGGCGCGTGACCAGCAGCAACAACGCACGCAACGGCATCCTGGTGACCCAGGGCGCGCACAACATCTCGATGCGCGAGGTCACCACGGCATCGAACGCGCGCAACGGCATCTACCTCAACGGCAAGCCACCCGCCACCGGTCCCAACGCGGGTGGCTCGACGACCGCCGCGTCCGCCGGGTTCATCGTGGACGGCAGCACATCGCGGGCGAACTCCGAGCACGGCATCCTGGTCAACAACGCCAACAACGCGGTGCTGACCAAGAACATGGTGTCCTCCAACCGGGACGGCGTGATCGTGCGCGGCGCCACCCAGGGCCTCGTGCTCTCGGAGAACCAGATCAGCTCGCCCGGTGGCTACGCGGTCGCGCTGCGCGACGGTTCACAGGGCGCGGTCATCGACAAGAACGTCATCAGCGACGCGGTCACCGCCGTCCAGCTCAACAACGCGGTCGCCAAGATCTCCGGCAACGAGATCAACGGCATGACGATGCACGCGGTGTCGATCATCGGCGCGGGTAGTGGTTCCAGCATCGTCGACAACCGGCTCGCCGGGCAGGGGCCCAGCTCGGTCGACGTGAACCGGCTGGTCACCCTCGGTGTCGTCAGCATCTCCGGCAACGACGAGAAGAACTGGACCGTCGACCGGGACAACGCCCAGTTCCTCGCCAACTACGTGCGCAAGCACCCGCTGATCCTGCTGTGGGGGCTGAGTCTGCTCCTACCGCTCGCCGCCCGGATGTACTTCAAGCGGCGCACCAAGCTGCGGATGCTCGGACAGCACCCCTACGGCGGGCAGCCGTCGCCGGTCACGTCGGTGTCCCGCACACCGCCGTCGTCCGGTGCCGCTCCCCGACCGGCCGCGCAGTGGTCACCTCGTCCCCAGCCGTCGTCCCCCGGCGCCGGCTCCACCCCCAGAACAGGCCCGCCGGCACCCCCGGCGGCACCGGGAACGAGCAACAACATGCAGTCCTCGAACGGTTCGCCGCGTCGCCCCAGCCCGGGCCCGCAGGGCAAACGACCGCAGCAGCCCGGTGCCACCCGGGTGACGGTGGTGTCCGAGCAGTGAGCGCACGCCACACTCGCCTGACCCTGTTCGCCGCCGTGCTGGCCAGCAGCATGGTCCTGACCGCGTGCGGAGGTGGCGACTCCTCGTCGAGCAACACCCCGCCACCCGCCGCCCAGGGACCCGCGCCGGCACCGGCCAACCCCGAGGGCCCCGGCTGCGAGAAGCCCGGCACGGTGCAGGTGGCGAACGCCGCCGACCTGACCGCGGCGCTGGCGAACGCCAAGCCGGGTGCGGTCATCCAGCTCGCCGACGGCACCTACCAGGGCAACTTCACCGGTACCGCGAAGGCCACCGCCGGTGCGCCGATCACCGTGTGCGGCAACCGCGCCGCGGTGATCGACGGTGGCGACGCCGTCTACAGCTTCTACCTCAACGCCGCGACCTACTGGCACCTCGCAGGCTTCACGATCAAGGGCGGCCAGAAGGGCGTCATGGTCGACGAGGGCCAGCACAACGTCATCGACGGGCTGGAGATCTCCGGCGTCGGCGACGAGGGCCTGCATCTGCGCAAGAACAGCAGCGACAACGTGGTGCGGAACAACATCATCCACGACACTGGTCAGGGCCAGGAGAAGTTCGGCGAAGGCATCTACATCGGTAGCGCCAAGTCGAACTGGGGGAAGTACAGCGGCGGGCAGCCGGACCGCAGCGACCGCAACCTCATCGAGGGCAACACGGTCTCCAAGACCACCTCGGAGCCGGTGGACATCAAGGAAGGCACCACCGGCGGCATCCTGCGCAACAACACCTTCACCGGGCCCATGTCGGACGCCGAGTCCTGGGTGAACGTGAAGGGCAACGGCTGGCAGATCCTCGGCAACACCGGACATGACTCGGAGGAGGACGGCTTCAGCGTCCACCAGATCCTGGACGGCTGGGGCATCGACAACACCTTCTCCGGCAACACCGCGGTGGTGAACGGTTCCGGTTACGGCATCAACGTGACCAAGAACAAGGAAAGCAACCGCGTGACCTGCGACAACAAGGCTGAGGGCGCAGCAAAGGGCCTCACCAACGGCGACTGTGTCTAACCAAGTCACAGCACCAACTCCACACTCCTAACACTCCCCAGGAGCACGATGTTTGTTCGTCGGATCGCCGTCATCGGCACCGGATACGTGGGTCTGACCACCGGCGCCTGTCTCGCGTCACTCGGCCACCAGGTGGTGTGCGCCGACGTCGACGAAGAAAAGATCAACAAGCTCAAGGCGGGCACCATCCCGATCCTCGAGCCCGGGCTGACCGAACTGGTCACCGAAGGCATGGCGGCCGGCCGGCTGAAGTTCGTCGTCGGTGCGCGCGATGCGATCGCCAACCCCAACGCCGATGACACCGAGTCCGAGGACAACCCCGTCGAGGTCGTCTTCCTGTGCGTCCCGACGCCGATGGGTGCCGGCGGCGCCGCCGACCTGGCCGCTGTCGAGGCCGTCGCGCAGGAGGTCAGGGACCTGCTGCCGCGCAACTGCGTCGTGGTCAACAAGTCGACCGTGCCCGTCGGTACGGCGGCGCGGACCAAGCAGCTGCTCGGCCGTCGTGACGTCGCGGTGGTGAGCAACCCGGAGTTCCTGCGTGAGGGCTCCGCCGTGCACGACTTCCTCAACCCGGACCGCATCGTCGTCGGCTGCGACCAGCAGGACGCCGCGGAGAAGGTCGCCGCGCTGTACTCCCGGCTCGGCGCGCCCACACTGCTGACCGATGCGGCGAGCTCCGAGATGGTCAAGTACGCGGCCAACTGCTTCCTGGCGATGAAGCTGTCCTACGTCAACGCCATGGCCGAGCTGTGCGAGCGCCTCGGCGCCGACGTGCACGAGGTCACCGAAGGTATGGGCTACGACAAGCGCATCGGTCAGGCGTTCCTGAAGCCAGGACCCGGCTGGGGCGGGTCGTGCCTGCCCAAGGACACGAACGCGCTGGTCCAGATCTCGGCGGCGGCCGGGTTCGACTTCCCGCTGCTCAACGCGTCGCTGGAGACCAACAACCGGCAGGCGGCCCGGATGGTCGACAAGGTGCGCGCGGCCTGCGGCGGCTCCCTGTCCGGCAAGCGGATCGGGCTGCTCGGTCTGACGTTCAAGGCCGGCACCGACGACCTGCGTGACTCCCCGGCGCTGACCGTGGCCGCCGCGCTGCGCGCCGAGGGTGCTGAGCTGACCGCGTTCGACCCCGGCTGCCAGACCGGCGTCGCCGGTGTCACCGACGGCATCACGGTCACAGATGACCCGATGACCGCCGCGAAGGACGCCGACGCGATCACCGTCCTCACCGAGTGGCCCGAGTTCCGCGCCCTCGACTGGAAGGCCATGGCGAAGGTCGCAAGCCGACGCACGGTGGTCGACACCCGCAACCTCCTGGACCCGGACGTCCTGCGCCGAGCAGGCTTCTCCTGGGTAGGAGTCGGCTGCCGCTAACCCCTCGTGAGTGTTGAGTATGGCTATAGCCATACTCAACACTCACGAGCATCTGGGGCACGTGCGTAAGGGGCCGTGCCAGCCGAAGCCCCACAGCGCCTTCGCCACCTCTGCGCTGTACCTGCAGGGGTTTTCCGTGAGTTCATCCCAGCCGAACACCAGGCACGTTCTTCCGGCCAGCGCCGCGGCATTGCCACGACGGCGGTCCCGCAGCGCTACTTCAGGCAGCAGGTGCGTGGACCCGTCGAGCCGCACCGTCAACGGGATGCCCATGTGGTCGTAGACCGCATCCTCGATCAGTCTTCTGCCGTCGACTATGAACGGCTCCTGGCGACGGGCACTCGGTATCCCGTGCGCGATCTCGACATCCACCGCGAACAGCTCCTCCAACGGTGACTGAACACCCTGCTCCATGCGATCGAGGGCCTGCAGCAGCGCCGCCCTGTATCGCGGAGGCGGCCTCAGCTCCAGCTGCGTACGGACCTGGACCGTCGCCGCCGCGCGATTGGTGATCAGTGCTGTCAGCTGTTTCATCGCGGCCCGTTCGCTCAATTCGGCGACTGCCACGTCGATCACGGTGTCCGCGCGGCTGGTCAACGGCGGTTCCGTTTCCACCACGATGTGTCGGATCGCTCGGGACCGATGTACGACGACCAGCGCCGGCTGGGACACCGCCGAGCGGTGATATGGGACCGTCACGTGCACCGGGCCTTCGACAGCCCGAACCATCCCCCAGCGCTCCGCTGCCGTCTGATGGCTCAGGATCGAATCCGGGCCGCCGTAACACAGTGCGGCAGCAACCAGCGCGTCTCGGGGCAAGGGGCCGGTGAAGGTCGCATAGACGCGAGGCATCACCTGCTGCCATCGCCCGGCGTGCAGGTTCGCCGTGATCGCATTACGTCCGATGGAGAAGGACCGCAGTTGGTCGACCGCGATCACGCCGTGCTGCGCGACCAACAGTCGACGCCACTCATCGTGACGTGCGGTCGGAACCTGGACCGGAATGAGACGCCGCTGTTCAGCCATGCCTCCACGATTGCGCGAGGCGGGTACCTGTGCAAACGCCCATCCACAGCCCTGTGGACAACTCGTGAGTGTTGAGTATGGCTATAGCCATACTCAACACTCACGAGGTTTTGGCGCGGAAGATTACTGTTCTCAGGACCAGGAAGTTGATGCAGGTTGAGGTGCCCTGGGCGATCACCCAGCAGATGGTCACCTCGAACGGCATGCCGTTCGGCAGGATCTTCAGGGCCAGCGCGTTCATACCTACGTTGACCAGCAACGTCGTGCCGTAGAGCAGCACGAAGCCGGCGAGCCGGGAGGCGCCGCTGGAGGACGCCGGGTCGAAGGTGAACCGCTTGTTCAGCAGGTACGCCGTCGTGGTGCCGCAGATGAAGCTGATCGTCTTGGCCACGCTGTGCTGCATGTCGAGGTGCAGCATGATCTGGTAGAGGCCGTAGTCGACGACCGCTGAGAGGCCGCCGACCAGCACAAAGCGACTGAGTTGGCTCAGGAGCCCCGAACGGTACTCCGTCCGGGGGGTGATAGCCGGGCTCACGTCCACGCAGACCAGGGTATGTGAGTCTGGGCGCCCGCTGTCACTTGGGCACCGCTGAGTACGCTGGCCTGCGATGTCGCCAGCCTCAGAGATCCAGCAGCGGACCGAACAGCGCAGCCTCACCGGCTTCGGTCGGACCGCGCCGACCACCGCATGGGTGGCCCCGATCAGCAGCGAGTCGGACGTCCTCGACGCACTGCGTAACCCCGGCCCGCGCGGCATCACCGCCCGTGGCCTCGGCAGCTCCTACGGCGAGCCCGCGCAGAACGCCGGCGGTCTGGTCCTCGACATGACCGGCATGGCCCGCATCCACTCGATCGACGCCGACTCCGGCCTCGTCGTGCTGGACGCCGGGGTCTCGCTGGACACCCTGATGCGCGCGGCGCTGCCGTTCGGGCTGTGGGTCCCGGTGCTGCCCGGCACCCGCCAGGTCACGATCGGCGGCGCGATCGCCTCGGACATCCACGGCAAGAACCACCACAGCGCGGGCAGCTTCGGCAGCCACGTCAGGTCGCTGGACCTGGCGATGGCCGACGGCACGGCGCGCACGCTCACCCCGGAAGGCCCGGACAGCGCGCTGTTCTGGGCCACCGTCGGCGGCATGGGCCTGACCGGGATCGTGCTGCGCGCGACGGTCGAGCTGAAGCACACCGAGTCCGCGTACTTCGTGGTCGACACCGATCGCACCGACGACCTGGACGGGCTGCTGACGCTACTCACCGACGGCTCGGACGACGACTACACCTACTCGGCGGCCTGGTTCGACACGACGACGACCGGCCCCTCGCTCGGTCGTTCGGTCCTGACCCGCGGCTCGCTGGCGAAGCGCGACGAGCTGCCCGCGAAGCTGCGCGGCAACCCGCTGAAGTTCGACGCACCGCAGCTGCTGCGCTTCCCCGATGTCTTCCCCAACGGCCTGGCGAATCGCTGGACGCTGCGGGCGTTCAGCGAGCTGTGGTGGCGCAAGGCACCGGCCCGGCAGCGCGACGCGGTGCAGAACATCACCGCGTTCTACCAGGTCCTCGACATGTTCGGCGACTGGAACCGGGTGTACGGCAAGCGCGGTTTCCTGCAGTACCAGTTCGTCATCCCGATGGGCGCCGAGGACACGCTGCGCCGCATCGTGGAGATGATCGCCGCGTCCGACCACTCGTCGGGCCTCAACGTGTTCAAGCGTTTCGGCCCCGGCAACGGCGCGCCGCTGTCCTTTCCGATGCCGGGCTGGACCATCACGGTCGACTTCCCCATCGCCGCGGGGCTGAGCGAGCTGTGCACCGCGCTGGACGAGCTGGTGCTCGACGCCGGCGGCAGGCACTACCTGGCCAAGGAGTCCCGCACCTCGCCGGAGGCGATCCGCCGCGGTTACCCCCACCTGGCCGAGTGGCAGGCGGTGCGCCGCGCCGCCGACCCGACCGGGGTGTTCACATCCGACCTCGCACGACGGCTGGAGCTGGTTTAGACATGATCGACGCTGTGGGTAACCCGCAGTCCGTACTGGTGCTCGGCGGCACATCCGAGATCGGGTTGGCGATCGTGCGCCGGTTCGCCAAGGGTGGTCGCCCGCTGCGGGTGGTCCTCGCGGCCCGTCCGTCCCCTCGTCTGACCGAGGCGGTGGCGTCGCTGGAGCAGTCCGGCTGTGCCGTCGAGACTCATGCCTTCTCCGCAACCGACACCGGCTCGCACGCCGAGGTCATCGGCAAGGCCTTCGCCGGCGGTGACATCGACATCGCGGTCGTCGCGTTCGGGCTGCTCGGTGACGCCGAGCAGGCCTGGCAGTCGGTCGACATCGCGGTCGAGCTCGCCACCGTCAACTACACGGCTGCGGTGTCCTGCGGTGTCGCGCTGGCGGCGCGGTTCCGCGAGCAGGGGCACGGTTCGATCGTCGCGCTGTCCTCGGTCGCCGGTGAGCAGGTGCGGCGGTCCAACTTCGTGTACGGCTCGACCAAGGCCGGCATGGATGGCTTCTACCTGGGTCTCGGCGAAGCGCTGCGCCCGTCCGGGGTGCAGGTCACCGTGGTCCGCCCCGGTTTCGTCAAGACCAAGATGACCGAGGGCATGTCCCCCGCGCCGCTCGCGGTCACCGCACCCCAGGTGGCCGACGTGGTCGCCGACGCGGTACGCAACCGCCGCGACCTGGTCTGGGCCCCGGCCCCGTTCCGCCTGGTCATGATGGTGCTACGGCACATTCCCAGGGCAATCCTGCGCCGCCTGCCCATCTAGTTGGGCCTGTTCTTGTTGGGCCTGTTCCGCGCGATATTTTTCTGTGACCACCCCGGCTCGCGTAAACGCTCGCTGGGGTACTCCCAGAAAAAAAGGCTCGGGGACTCGCCCAACCGCGCGGTTGTGCCCACCCTGGGAGCCGCCCTGGCAGCCGAGGACGTTGGCTGCGGACATCCACTACGCCGGCCTTCGCCGGAACTCCTTCGGAGACTGGCGGAGCCGGCTCAGCTGTCGTTGGGTTTGCTGTCGTTGGGTTTGCCGTTGTTGCGCGAGTCGCTAGATTTCGCGGGGCGAGTTGCTGGATTGTGCGGGTGGCTGGTGGCGCGGGACGCTGATGGTTTGGGCCAGAGGGGCTGCCATGCCCAGGAGGAGCTTGTCGAGGCGGTCCAGGGAGTTGATGGTCCGGCGCAGGTGCAGGACCGTGATGCGGCTCGGCTCGCCGCCGCCCGCGTTCGCCTCGGCCAGTGCCCGCACGTCCACCGTCGGCGCCAGTGCGGGACCGCTGACCAGCTTCGCCGTCGCGGGTGGGGTGCCGGTCGCGGCAAGCAGTACCTCGGTGTTGGCGATCATCCGGTCCAGCGTCTCACCGGCGGCCGGTAGCTCGGCCAGCGCGCCAGGCTCGGCCGCACGGGCCAGGTTGCGGGCCGCCAGGGAGGACTCCTCGGTCAGCGTCAGCAGGCGCGTCGCGTGACCTCGCCGCACCCGCGACGGGCTCAGCCGGTGCAGCATCGGCGCGATCGCGGTCCGGACGTCCGTCGCCGCGCGGTCCACCTCGCGGGTCGCGGCGATGACCGACACCCGGTCGGCGTGGACCAGTAGCCGTTCCGCGTCGCGCAGCTGATCGTGCAGCGCGATGAAGTAGTCGTGCAGCTCGGTGAGCACGGTCGACCTGGTGCGGGTCGGCAACACGAGCATCGCGGCGATCGCCGAGCTACCCACGCCGATCGCGGTCTCCTCGAGTCGCAGCAGCAGCAGGTCCGGGGTGAACGTCCCGAGGATGTCGTACAGCATGCCGAGCATGACCGTGATGAAAAACGTCATCATCCCGTACGACACGCGCAGCGAGTAGAACGCCAGGAAGATGCAGATCAGCAGCAGCACCAGGTTGACCGGCTTGTTCCCAGCCAGCAGCGTCGCCAGCACGGTGCCCGCGATGATGCCGAGCAGCGTGCCCCAGACCCGCCGCCACCCCTTCACCAGCAGGTCACCGCGCGAGGTCGTCCCGGCGAACACGATGAACCCGGCGATCACCGCCCAGTACCAGCGCTGGTCGGACAGCAGCTCGCCGCCCATGATGGCGAGCGCGCCGCCGATCGCCGCCTGGATCGCGCTGCGGGTGGACGCACCGATCTCGTGGTGGTGCGAGGCCGCCTCGGACGGCTTGTCGTCCTCCGGGACCAGGAGCTTCCCGTCCGGCCCGACGTCCAGCCGGGCGTCCGGCCCGGTCGGCGACGCCGCGTCCCGCTCGACATCCGCGACCAGGTCGTCGGCGTCCTCCAGGGTCGGCTCGCGCTCCGACACCTCACCGGGCTTGCGGGCGACCGGCGGCTCGGACAGCACCCGCGTCGTGGTCTGGCGCATCTGCACGACCGACAGCAGCAGCTCCCGAATGGCGCGGCGGACCAGCAGCGTGTGGTGCTCCGGTTTGGTGGCGAGCTGACCGGCGTCACCCCGGATGTCGTAGCGGGCGATGCGGTTCAGCAGCTCGTCGACGTCCAAGGTGAGCGCGGCGGTCGGGTTCCGGTCGACGAAACGGTGCAGCCCGCGCATGTCCTCCGCGAGATCCGCCCTGGTCGCGGCGTCGAGGCCGTCGCCGAGCGCACGCACCGTGGAGCGGGCCAGCCGGTCGGCGGACAGCTCGGCGTCCACCAGCTGACGCTGCCACTGCGGATCCAGCCCGAGCAGGTCCGCATAGTCCTCGATCTGCAGCGTCGTCTGATGCATCAGGCTCGCCTGCCGGGCCACCCCGTGCGGCAGCTCGTCGCTCTCCGGCAACGGTTCGCCGTCGTCGAGCAGCTTCGCCAGCTCCTCGATGAGCCGGGCGACCTGGGCGCGGATCGACCCGGTGGTGCGGCGCAGCACGCTCGCCGGGGTCTCCCGGAACACCAGCAGCGCGGAGATCGAACAGGAGAGCAACCCGACGAGCACGGCGAAGTACATGAGCGGCAGCTGCGCCGGGGCGGCCTTGAGGAACATCGCGAAGAAGAACGCCATGAACGCGCCCATGCCCAGGCTGTTGCCGAGCTGGTCGAACCGGCGGACGTACACGGCGGTGAACATGACCAGGACGAACACCGCGTCGCCGACGATCGGGTACGGCGTCAGCAGGGTCGCCACCGTCAGCGACAGTGCCATGACCGGCCCGAAGATCAAGATGTTGACCGCTCGCTGCCCGACCGTGCCGGTCCGCATCGACGTCGAGCAGACCATGGCGGCGACGGCGCCGAACAACAGCTCCGTGGACGGGAGGCCCATCGGCGCGAGCACCCCGACCGCGAGCACGACGGACAGCACCGCCTGCGCGGCGTACCGGAACCTGACCATCCCGTGGTCCGAGGCGAAGAACCGGTCGGCGAGCGAGGCGAGCCAACGGACGATCACCTGCGTCATCGTAGAGCGGTCCGCCCGATTAGCGAGGCCCCGCGGCGGCGTCCGGTTGCGCACGGAAGGATCGGACCATGAGCGAAACACTGAACCTGACCCCGGACGAGCTGCTCACCACCACCCGCTCGGTCCGTAAGCGCCTCGACCTGGACCGGCCGGTGCCGCTCGAGCTGGTCAAGGAGTGCGTCGAGATCGCGCTGCAGTCGCCGAGCGCGTCGAACCGGCAGCACTGGCACTTCGTGGTGGTCACCGACGCCGAGCAGCGTGCCACGATCGGCGACTACTACGGCCGCTCGTTCGCCGAGTACGCGGAGTCCAAGAGCGCCGCCGGCAACCTCTACGCCGACGACCCGGAGCGTGCCGCGGTCCAGGAGAGGGTCGGGGACAGCGCGAGCTACCTCGCGGGGGTGATGGGCAAGGTGCCGGTGCTGGTGATCCCGTGCATCGACTCGGGTAGTGCCGAGCTGCCCGCGGCGAACCAGTCCGGGCTGTGGGGGTCGATCGTGCCGGCCGCGTGGAGCTACATGCTGGCTGCTCGGGCGCGCGGTCTCGGTTCGGCGTGGACGACGCTGCACCAGAAGTTCGAGAGGGAGATCGGCGAGCTGCTCGGCATCCCGGAGACGGTGCACCAGGCCGCCCTGCTGCCCACCGCGTACTTCACCGGCGAGACGTTCCGTCCGGCCAAGCGCCAGCCGCTGGACGAGGTCCTGCACGTCAACGGGTGGTAATACCCGTGAGTGGCAAGTGGTCCTACCGCGAAGCGGCGCCGAAGGCGTAGCGCCACTCGGCACTCACGACAGCCTTTCCGTCGTGAGTGCCGAGTGGCGCTATAGGACCACTTGCCACTCACGGGTGCACACAAGCCGCGGCAGACCCCCGCGACGAATTCGACTCAGCGGCGGCGGAGGGCCCTGCGGGCCGGTTCCTCGATCAGGCGGTACAGCAGGTCGGCGAGGACGAAGACGAACGCGAACGCCAGCGGGGTCAGCGCCGTCGCCAGGGTGCCGTCGTCGTGCATGACGCCGATGCGTTCCATCGCCGTCCACAGCACCTCGAACACCGGCACGTGGATCAGGTACAGGCTGTAGGAGATCCGGCCGCCGTGCACCGCGAGGCGGGTCGCGAACAGGCGCCCGATCCCCCGGGAGCCGGCCAGCGCCAGCACGCCCACCAGCGGCGGGAACAGCACCAGCACGAGACCACCGCGCTCGGTCCCCTCCGGCGCGGCGCCGAGCCAGTTGCCGAACACCAGCCCACCGAGGATCAGCGCGACCACGACCCAGCTCAACCAGGTCGCCACCCTCCGCACCCGGTCGGTGCGCGGGATGTCCCGCACCACCAGGTACACCAGCACACCGGCGGTGAACCCGGTCAGGATCCGCGACATCCAGGAGAACGGGAAGTACGGGCTGCCCGTGGTGAAGCACAGGTACGCCTCGGGCGCCATGACCAGCACCGCGACCGCACCCAGCAGCCAGCGCGGCAGGTGCCGCAGCCGCCAGAACAGCAGCGCCGTCACCGGGAACAGCACGTAGGCGAGCCATTCCGCGCTGATCGACCAGGCCGGCCCGACCCAGGACGCGCCGTCGTGCCACGGCCGCCACCAGATCTGCACCATGAACATCTGCTGCAGCCACGCGCCGACCGACACGGTCGGCTGCACGTTCTGATAAGCCGGTTCAGCCAGGTCCCAGTAGGAGGCCTTGAACAGCAGCCAGCCGCCGAACGCCATCGTGACGACCGCGTACACCGGCCAGATTCGGCACACCCGCGCCCAGATGAACTTCCGGCTGGCCGTCCAGCTGAACCGCACCCCGATGCGGGGCAGGTAGGTGAACGCGATGACGAACCCGCTCAGGACGTAGAACAGGTCGACGCCCATCGCGCCGGTCGTGACGAACGCGAACCCGGGAGCCAGCACCCGTTCCAGGAGCTGGCCGTGGGTGAACTGGAAGTGGAACAGCACCACCCACGCGGCGGCGAACAGGCGGAGCCCGGTCAGGGACCGGATTTCGCCCGGATCGTTCGCCAGCGTGGTCGGCATGGCTCGTGAATGCTGAGTATGGCTGTAGCCATACTCAGCACTCACGAGGTCGGTGTGCGACTCGTCAGGCGGCTGCGGGGAGCGTTCTGTTTGTGAGGTCAAAAGCTCAGCTGCCGGAGAACACCCGGCTCCAGCGCTTCTCACCGGTCAGCTCCGGCAGCGCGTCGCGGTACAGGCGGCGGTAGCGCGGGAACTCGCGGGCCAGCCGCAGGTGGTTGCCCACCGCGGTGGTCAGCAGCGTCCAGAAGACCTTCGGGTCGCGCTTGCGGAACGCGACTCCCCGGCCGTCCGAGGTCGCCACCGTGGCGCCGTCGAGCCGCGCCATCAGGAACCAGCGCGCGTCCTGCGCGGGCACGTTGAGCTGCGGACGCGAGTGGTGCTGCGTCTCCACCGGCATGATGTTGTGGATCAGACCGCTGATCAGCGTGGCACCGATGGTGATCGGGTTCGTCGGCGGCTTGAGGAACCGCGAGGCACGCACCCGGTCCATCGACGGCAGCGGCAGCTCCTTCGCCGAGGACAGCACCTGCCCGTCGGGGAACTCGCCGCGCTTCTTGCGGACGTCACCGAGCGCGGTCGGCAGCTGCTCGAACAGCGCGGACGGCCCCTCGGCGAAGTCCTGCATGGCCAGCTCCTGCAGTGCCACCGTGGAGTACTCCAGCGACATCAGGTGCTTGAGCGTGTTCTTCAGGCTGTCCCGGATCAGCGCGCCACCTCGGCGGTACGGGCTGTGCAGCGCGGCGACCACGAGGCGGTTGCGCAGGTGGAAGTAGGCCTGCCAGTCGGTCGCGTCGTCCTTGTCCGACCAGGGCATGTGCCAGATCGCCACGCCGGGCAGCGTCGCGGTCGGGAACCCGGCGGCCTGCGCGCGCAGGCCGTACTCGGTGTCGTCCCACTTGATGAACAGCGGCAGCGGCAGGCCCATCTTCTCCGCGATGGTGCGCGGGATCAGGCACATCCACCAGCCGTTGTAGTCGACATCGATGCGCCGGTGCAGGTCCTTCGAGTCCTTGTCCCGCAGCGGGTACTCGGCGAAGTCGTGGTCGTGCTCGACGTGCGGCGCGGGGCCCCACTTGAACTTGTGGCGGTCCACCACCTCACCCATGGTGTGCAGGTGGCTGCGGGCCTGCAGGTTCAGCATCTGCCCGCCGACCAGCATCGGGTGCTCGGAGAAGCGGCTGAACGCGATCGCGCGCAGCACCGAGTCCGGCTCGATGACGATGTCGTCGTCCATCAGCAGGACCTGGTCGCAGTCGCTGTTGGTCAGGACCTCGTGCATGCCCCGGGAGAACCCGCCGGACCCGCCCAGGTTGCCCTGGTCGTGGATGCGCAGCTTGTCGCCGAGCGCCTTCGCGGCGGCGGCGAACGCGTCCGCGTCCTTGACCTTGCGGTTGCCCTGGTCGGCCACGTTGATGACGCCGATGGACTCGAGGACCAACGGGTCCTCGGCCAGCGCGACGAGCGCGGCGGCGCAGTCGTCGGGACGGTTGAACGTGGTGATGCCGATCCCCACGTTGGCCCGGCCGGGCGCGTCGACCGGGGAGTACCAGCCGGCTTCGAGCAGGGTGACCGGCTCGTCATCGGTGGTCAGGTCGAACCAGTACCAGCCGCCGTCCTCGAAGGGCTGCAGGTCGAGCACGAACCGGCCCTGGTGCACGCCACCGGGCCCGGACGCGTCCGAGCCGAGCACGACGCCGCGCACGTGGATCTGGGTGCCGTCGGCCTTGGACCGGTAGATGTCGATGCGGCACTCGTTGTCGACCGCGAGGCGCAGCTCGACGCTCTCCAGCACCGTCCAGCGCCGCCAGTAGCTGGCCGGGAACGCGTTGAAGTAGCTGGCGAAGCTGATCTCGGAGCCCGCGCCCATGTTGAGCTGGGTGCGGCTCTCGGCGGTGCTGCGCTTGCGGTTGCCCTCGTCCTCGTCCAGGTAGAGCGCACGGACGTCGAGCGGGTCACCGGTGCGCGGCAGGATCACCCGCTGCAGCAGCGAACCGGGGCCGTCCCACTGCACGTTGCCCGCGGCCGGCTTGCCCTCGGCCTCCGGGGTCCCGGACTTGGGAGTGGCGGCCTTGGTCGTGCGGCGCCTCGGCGTGCTGGCGCGGGTGGCGGTTCCGTTCGGGGTCGCGACCTCGGTCATCAGGTGCTCAGTCCTCTACGAGTGTGCCGGCGTCGGTGAAGTACGGCGAGAGTCGGTTGTCGAACATCGACAGCGCCGACCCGATCGCCATGTGCATGTCCAGGTACTGGTAAGTGCCCAACCGACCGCCGAACAACACCTTGCGGTTGACGGTCTCCTTGCGGGCCAGCTCGCGGTAGCGCTCGAGCTTGGTCCGGTTGTCGGGCGTGTTGATCGGGTAGTACGGCTCGTCGCCGGACTCGGCGAAGCGCGAGTACTCCCGCACGATCACCGTCTTGTCAGTCGGGTAGTCGCGCTCCGGGTGGAAGTGCCGGAACTCGTGGATACGGGTGTAGGGCACGTCCGCGTCGTTGTAGTTCATGACGGAGGTGCCCTGGAAGTCACCGGTGTCGGTGAGCACTTCCTGCTCGAAGTCCAGTGTGCGCCAGCCGAGCTCACCCTCGGAGAAGTCGAAGTAGCGGTCCAGCGGGCCGGTGTAGACGATCGGCACGTCGGGCAGCGAGTCACGCACGTCGAAGAAGTCGACGTTGGTCTTGACCTCGATCTTCGGGTCGGCGGCCATCTTCTCCAGCCACGCGGTGTACCCGTCGACCGGCAGGCCCTCGTACGTGTCGTTGAAGTACCGGTTGTTGAACGTGTAGCGCACCGGCAGCCGGGTGATGATCGACGGGTCGAGCTCGTTCGGCTCGGTCTGCCACTGCTTGAACGTGTAGCCCTTGATGAAGGCCTCGTACAGCGGGCGCCCGATCAGCGAGATCGCCTTCTCCTCGAGGTTCTCCGCGGCGGCCGTCTCGAACTCCGAGGCCTGCTCGGAGATGAGCGTGCGTGCCTCGTCCGGGGTGTGCGAGCGTCCGAAGAACGAGTTGATCAGGGCGAGGTTCATCGGGAACGCGTAGACCTGGTCGGCGACGCGCGCGAACACCCGATGCTGGTAGTTCGTGAACTCGGTGAACTGGTTGACGTAGTCCCAGACCCGCTTGTTCGAGGTGTGGAACAGGTGCGCGCCGTAGCGGTGGATCTCGATGCCGGTCTCCGGCTCGGCCTCCGAGTACGCGTTGCCGCCGAGGTGGTTGCGGCGCTCCAGCACTAACACCCGCTTGCCGAGCTGGGTCGCCGCCCGCTCGGCGATGGTGAGTCCGAAGAATCCGGATCCGACCACCACCAGGTCGAAATCCGAGGTGTTCACTGCGCCGCCGGTTTGCCCATCCACGCTGCCCGAGGTTAGTGGCTCCCTCCTTCGACCTCGAAGTTGGCATCGACCGCCTACCGCAGCCGCCACCCCAACCGCCGCCCGATCGGTGGATGCGGCACGCCCGCTGGGCGCGGATCCTCACGCCTCACACCTCGTCACGGTGTGTCGCACACGGTCGTGCATGAGTGACGTACCCCGCCGGTGCGTGAACCCACCGACCGTCCGGCGCGCAAAACTTGCCGCTCATCGCACGCAGGTGTCTTACCATTGGGTCCGGTGCAGTTCCCGGGGCGGGGGTACTGATGGTCGGCGGATGGCTACGAGCAGCACTGATGTGCGGAATGGCGGCCGGGTTGGCCGGGTGCGCCGCGCCGACCCCGGCCTCCACCGCAGAGCCCGGACCCGCGCGCTCGTACGTCTCGCTCCGGTCCCTGGAGCGGGTCGCGCCGTGCGAGCTGCTGACCCCTGCCCAGCTGCGGAGCCACCAGCTCGGACCGGGGGTGCCCGAGGCGACCCCGTTCACCGGGTCGGGATGCTCCTGGACCGGGCGGCCGGGAACCTGGACCGCCCGGATCGCCCTGCCGAGCCTGAGTCCGTTCGCCGTGCCGGCGAGCAACCAGACGTCACAGACCGCGAACCTGGACGGCGTCACGGTCACCATGAGTGACTCCCTCACCCCGGGCATCGAAGGACGGTGTCACGTCTACGTCGAGGCGTCGCACCGGCAGATGCTGGACGTGCAGTACGCCGACCGGCCCGGCACCACCCGGTTCGTGGCCTGTCAGCGTGCCCTCACCGTCACGCGGGCGATACTGGAGAACCTGCGGTACCCGCGCTCGCTGACCCGGTGAGCTCACGGGTTCGTGGGTGACCCCGAGGTCATGCTCTGGTCGCTGACCGAACGCTGCCCGCCGGTGTCGTCCAGGCCGCGGACGTAGTCCAGGTCCACCTTGTAGATGTGCACGCCACCCTCGACGTGCGCCAGGATCAGCCCGGGGGTATCGCCGAGGTCGTCCAGCCCGGCGACCGTGGTCATCAGTCCGCCACCGGTCCAGTCGTCGGGTGCGCCGAACGCCCCGATGATCGGCGCGCCCGAGTCGACGTAGACCCAGCCGATGTGCAGGTCGAGGATGCGGCGGCGCACCTCGGGGTCGGTGTCGAGGTAGCGGAAGCTCTTCATCAGCTCCCAGGTGTAGGGGAACCCGGGGACGCCGAGCGTGCTCACCTCCACGATCGGCAGGCCGTAGTGCACGTACAGCCACGTCGAACCGTCGTTGGGGCTGTTCATGATGCGCTCACCCGGCGCGACCCGCGAACTCAGCCAGGCGGCGGCGGCACGGTCCTTGTCGTCGACCCGGTACAGCAGCGGATGCGCCCACCGCTCGGACAGCGCGACCGCCGTGGTCTGCAGGTACCTGTTGTCCGGTCCGCCGATGTAGAACGCCGTCAGCAGGAACATCGCGGCCACGCCGACCAGGCCGGCGACGCGGGTGCCGAGCCGTCCGGTCCGGGGAAGCCGGATCGCGCCGACACCCTTGATCAGGGCGGCGAGCAGGCCGAACGCACCGAGCGCGGCGAGTGCGGGCGCGAACAGCTGGATGTGGCTCTGCAGCCGTCCGACGCTGTTGTAGAAGAAGCCGAGGATCGGCGCGGTGATTCCGGTCGGGTTGCGGTAGGCGAGCAGCACGATGATCAACCAGCCGGTCCAGGCGACCAGCACCGGAACCGCCCTGCGCAGCACCAGCGCGGTGGCCAGCCCGATCAGCAACAGCGCCGTCGGCCACACCTGCACCAGCGACTTCCGGTCGAACATCCCGCCGTAGATCAGTGGGACCACGTGGCCGAGCGCCGCGGTAAACGGTACGTGCGCGGTGTCCGGTGGGAACGCCTCGATGCGCGAGCTGACCGACAACGCTCCGTGCAGCACCCCGGCGCCCGCCGCGGCGGCGGATGCGACGATGACCAGCAGGACCGACCACTGCGCGCGCAGCATCGCGCGTCCGTCCGGGACGAACAGCAGCGCGATCCAGAACAGCAGGACCGACAGCCCGACGGACAGCCCCGCGCTCGGGTGCACGGCGACGATGCCGGCGCAGGCGACGCCGACCGCCATACCGCCGCTCCACGACTTCGGCCGGATCAGCAGCAGCGCGGCGAGCACCCCGGGCACGAGCACGAGCGCGGTCGCGTTCGGCAGCACGCCGTTGTCCCTGGCCATGACGACACCCGGCCGGTACAGCCCGGCGGCGACCACCGCCGCGACGCCACCGGCGAGCGCCATCCAGCCCGGGTCGTCGCGCAGCCAGCGGACGGCGAGTGCGGCCAGCGCGGCGGCGCTCGTCGTCCACGCGGCGCCGATCAGCATGGCTGCGGCGGCGTTCACGCCGACGACCGCGTTGCCGTCGAAGACGTCCGCGATCGTGGCGGCCATCAGGTGGAAGCCGTCCGGGTAGTACACGGTCGGCCGTCCGACGACGACGTCCGCCGGCATGATCTGCCAGGGCGCGCCACGCCCGGTGCGCTGGATGTAGGACGTCAGGACCATCGCCAGGATCGTGTCGTGGTCCTGGTTGTAGGTGTTCCAGGTGCCGATGCCCCAGGTCCAGGCACGCAGCGCGAGCCCGGCGCCGGTCAGCACGAACACCAGGCCGGAGAGCTGCGCGAGGATGCTGGTGATGCCGGTCAGCCGGGGCAGCAGCGGTTTGGCCCTGGGCGGCGGCAGGTCGGCTGGCGGCCCGAACTGACGACGGACCAGCCAGTTGACGCCGAACCCGACGACCGCGAGCAGCACGGTGCCGACGGCGAGCGGTGTCGGTCCGTAGCGCACGTCGAGCAGCGCCGACGCGCTGGCGACGATCAGCGCGACGCCGACCGAGGCGGCCGGGGCGGCGCCGAGCAGCACCAGCCGCTGGCGTACGCCGAAGCCGAGCATGATCGCCAGCCCGGGGATGTACACGGTCGCGGCGGCGACGGCGAGCACACCGACAGTTCCAGTGCCGCTGACGTGACTCGCCTCCTCCGCGCCGAGATCTGGCCGAAGACTATCCGCGGCCCCGAGCAGCTCTCCCCAAGGCCGCAATAACGCGCCTTAACCAACCGTCGTCGCAGCTCAAGACCCGTGAGTGGCGAGTGGTCCTATAGGACCACTCGCCACTCACGGGGTTTTAGTCCTCGCCGATGCGGGTGAGGCTCAGGGTGAAGCTGACGATGATCATCTGGAAGCCCGTGACCGTCAGGACCATGCCGATGATCGGGACGCGCATCGTGTCGATGACGTCCAGGGCGCCGAAACCGCTCGCGCCCCAGCTGGTCAGCGCGACGATGAAGCAGGCGGCGCCCAGCAGGAACAGCAGCCCGCCCATGACCAGGCCACGTTCCAGCGAGAATCTGGACCCCAGCCGCATGAGTCTGGACGAGGGCGACAACAGCCCCAGATGGGCCGCGTAGGAGCGGGCCACCATGGCCAGGCCCAGGCCCTGCACGCCGAGGACGAACATCGTGGCGCAGGCCAGCATGCTGTGCAGGCCGAACCCGATGCCGCCGACCGTGTGCGGGCCGACGGCCAGCCAGATCAGCCCGAGCAGCCCGATGCCCTGCAGCGCGAGCGACGGGTAGTACAGCAGCCAGCGCGGGCTGAACGCGAGCAGGAAGCGCAGGTGGCGCCACCCGTCCCGCCAGGTGCGCAGGTGCGGCGAGCGGCTGCGGCCGTCGGGGCGCAGCGTCGTCGGGACCTCGCACATCTTCAGCTCGGCCAGCGACGCGCGGACCACCATCTCGCTGGCGAACTCCATGCCGGACGTGCGCAGGCCCAGTTCCATGACGCGGTCGCGGCGGAACGCGCGGATGCCGCAGTGGAAGTCCTTGACCGGGATGTGGAAGAAGAGCCTGCCCAGCATCGACAGCACCGGGTTGCCCAGGTAGCGGTGCAGGAACGGCATGGCGCCTGCCGCGATACCGCCGCGGAACCGGTTGCCCATGACCAGGTCGCAGCCGTCCCGCAGCGCCTCGACGAACGGGCCGAGGTCGTCGAGCGCGTAGCTGTCGTCGGCGTCGGCCATCAGCACGAACTCGCCGCGCGCCTCGGTGATGCCCGCCATGAGCGCGGCACCGTAGCCGCGGCGGGGCACGTCGACGACGCGGGCGCCGTGCGCGAGCGCGATGTCCTGCGAGCCGTCGGTGGAGCCGTTGTCGGCCACCACGACCTCACCGACGAGACCGAGCGTGCGCAGCGACTCGCGTGCCTTGTCGATGCACACCGCGAGAGTCTCGGCCTCGTTCAGACAGGGCAGCACGACGGTCAGCTCGATCAGCTGGTCCGGCTGCACCTCGGAAATCGCGTGCGGCGCCTGGATCGATGTCATCGGGCGGGTGCTCCGTGGTTCGGGTGGCTGGGGCGTCGGGGGTCAGCGCCCGTGGATTCGTCGAGATCGGCCGGCCACGGCGGCAACGTCCAAGTCTCGGACGGCACAGCCACGACCTCGGGGAGCGCGGACGCGGGCCGTAACGGGCTCAACGCGTTGCTCAGCATGGTGCGGGCGGTGTCCCGGTTGCCCGCGAGTGCGAGACCGGGGATCTTCTGCAGTGCGTGCAGGCGGGAGGTCAGGTGCCGGCGGGCGGCGGCCGCCGCCTTGGGCCAGCCGGCCTCGGTCATGTCGGCGACGGCGCGGCTGAAGAAGCGGCGTTCCTCGTCGAACCGGGACCCGTCGTCAGCGGCGGCGGACGACACGCTCGCCGCGTGCCTGCGGTACTCGATGCCGGGCCGGTCGAACAGCACGACGCGGCCGCCGGCGAGCAGGATCCGCAGGTACAGGTCGAGGTCCTGGACGACGTCGTAGCCGGGCCGGAAACCGTGCTCGACCAGCCACCGGCGACGGAACACGACGCTCGGGAAGTACATCCAGTTGCCGCGCAGCAGTGACGTGGCGAGCTGCTCACCGCCGACCTCGCGCGGGCCGGTGGTGGCCCGGATCGACGTGATGCGCTTGACCTTGTCGACCAGCGGGTCGACCCGGGAGCCCTCGCTGTCCACGATCCGGGCGCCGGTGTGGAAGAACGCCGCGTCCGGGTAGCGCCGCGACATCGTGAGCACCCGGCTGACGAAGTCCGGCAGCAGCCGGTCGTCCGCGCCGAGCAGCACCACCAGGTCGGCCTCGCTGGCGTCGACACAGCGTTGGAAGTTGCGGTTGATGCCCTGGCACTCGTCGTTGGCGTGATACCGGATGCGCCGGTCGTCGATCAGGTCGAGCCACTGGCGCAGCCCGGCGTCGCGGCCGGCCGCCGGGCCGTCGTCGATGATGGTCAGGCGCCAGCGCGGGTCACTCTGTTCGCGGACGCTGATGATCGCGTGGCGTACCAGGGCATCGTCGCCGAACGCCGGCACCATCACGTCGATCAGCACGGCCGCAGGATAGTCGCCCCGGTCACCCCCACCCGACACCGGCACCGCCCCGCCGACCTCAGCCGCACGGCTCCGCCGACCTAAGCGGCACGAATGTGGCTTTAGGGACGTTGAGCGTCCCTAAAGCCACGTTCGTGCCGGGTGGATGACGTGCCAGCGTAGGGTTCGGCGCGTGGTCACGCGGACTGGACAGCTGCGCGCACAGGTCGCCACCGTTGCACCTGTCGGTGGGGGGCTGGCGATCGTCGGGGCCGCCGCGTACGCCGCGCTCGCGCTCGCCGGCCATTCACTGGACGTCGTGGACTCCGCGGCGGTCAGCTCGATGTACCTGCTCACCGCGATCGTCGGGCCGGGCATCTTCATCGCCGTCGAGCAGCAGACCAACCGTGAGGTGAGCGGGCAGCTGGCCGTGGGCCGGGACTCCGCTCCGGCGTTGCGTTCGGCGGCGCTGGTGAGCGCTGGCCTCGGGGTGGCGGTCGCGCTCGTCGTGTTGCTCGCCTCGCCGCTGCTCGTCTCCCGCGTGTTCGGCGGGCACTGGGCGCTGGTCGCGGCGACCGTGCTCGCGGTGTTCGGCGCTGCCGCCGTGTACCTGCTGCGTGGCCTGTTCGCCGGGCAGCGACGGTTCCGCTGGTACGGCGCGAGCCTCGCCGCCGAAGGCCTGGCCAGGCTGCTGCCCTGCTGCGCACTCGCACTGTTCGGCTGGGCGACCGCCGACCGGTTCGGGTTCGCCTTCGCGCTGGGTTGCGGGGTCGCCGCCGTGCTGGTCCTGCCGGGTCTGCGTGGTACCGGGGTGCGGCGGCTGGTGCAGCCGGAGGCGGCGGACCACAGCGTGCCGGTGAGGCGGCTCGCGGGTTCGGTCAGCCTCCTGGCGCTGGCGTCCGGGATGACGTTGTCGGTGGCGAACCTGGGCCCCGTAGTGCTGTCCTCCCGGGTCGGTCCGGCGGGCGCCGAGCTGGCGTTCAGCTACACCGCGCTGTTCATGCTGGCCCGCATCCCGGTGTTCCTGTTCGGTCCGCTGCAGGCTTTCCTGCTGCCCTCGCTGACCGCGGCCGCCGAGCGCGGGGACGTCGTGACGCTGCGCCGCCAGATCCGGATCGTGCTGCTCGCGGTGCTCGCCGTCGGGCTGCCCGGGATCCTGCTGGCCTGGCTGCTCGGGCCGTGGGCGTCGAAGGTGTTCTTCCACGCGCCGACCGAGCTGTCCGGCCTGGTCGCCGCGCTGCTCGGGATCAGCACGGTGGCGATGATGGCCGCGACGGTGCTACAGCCGGCGCTCGTGGCGCTGGGCCGCAACCGGGTCGCCGGGGCATCGTGGACGGTCGCGTCCGTGCTGTTCATCGCGGTGCTGTTCACCCCGGTCAGCCCGCTCGCGGCGGCGGTCGCCGCGCAGGTGCTGGCGCCGACCCTGGTGACCGTGCTGATGCTGCTGGGCCTGCGCTCAGCCCTCACCAGCGCCGAAACCACCCCAGAGGCCCAGCTCACCTCGTGAGTGTTGAGTGTGGCTATAGCCACACTCAACACTCACGAGGTGTGGCCTGGTCTTGCACTCACGGGGTTTGGGCGACGGTGACGAACTCGTTGTACTTGAACGCCTTGCCCGCGGCGCGCGGGAACGGGAACGACTCGTGCGAGCGCACGGTCAGGCCCAGCGTCGTGCACAGCTCGGCGACCTCGTCGAACCCGCAGAACCGCACGTGCGTGGCGTCGCTGGCGTAGCCCAGCTCCTGCGGCGTGATCACCACGACGGTCGAACCGGGGCGCAGCGACGGCAGGTACGAACCGACGACCTGCAGCGCGGTCTCCCGGTCGAGGTGCTCGACCAGGTGCGCCGCGAGCAGCCCGTTGAACGACCCGGGTCCACCGTGCTTGGACGCGAAGAACTCGTCCGGCGTGTAGGCGGTCATGCCGAGGTCGCGGCAGTGCTTCACCGAGTGCTCGTTGTGGTCGACGCCGACGCTGCCCGGTCCGAGGCTGACCAGGTTGCGGCCGATGCCGCAGCCCACGTCGAGCACCTCCCGGTTGCCGAGCAGCTTGCGCAGCTTCCACTGGTAGGGCGCCTGGACGTTGAGCAGCTGCTTCCAGCGCGCGCCCTGGAACTTGTTCAGGCGCTCGGTGTAGGAACCGTCGAGGGTGCTTTCGGCATCGGCCACGCGTCTACCGCTCTGTAGAAGGATCAGATGTGAACAGCTCAGATGTAGATGGCTCAGATGTAAATAGCGACGAACAGCGCCGCGAGCCACAGCAGCGCGAGCACCTGCAGCACCCGGTCGCCGAGCGCGATCTCCTCGGGCTCGCCGCCCTTGCCGCCGTCGACGTCCACCGCGTACCGCAGCACCGCGACGACGAACGGGACGATGGAGATCGCCGACCACACCGAGTTGTGGTGCGCCTCGCGGATCTCGAACGCCCAGAACGCGTAGGTCATGATCAGCACGGTCGCGGACAGCGTCCAGACGAACCGCAGGTAGGACGCCGAGTACCGCTCCAGCGACCGGCGGATCTTGGCTCCGGTGCGCTCAGCCAGCACGAACTCCGCGTACCGCTTGCCGGCCACCATGAACAGCGAGCCGAACCCGGCGGTCAGCAGGAACCACTGCGACAGCGGGATGTTCGCGGCCGCGCCACCGGCGACGGCGCGGATGAGGAAGCCGGACGCGACGATGCAGATGTCGATGACCGGCTGGTGCTTCAGCCCGAAGCAGTAGCCCAGCTGCACCGCGATGTACACCGCGATGACGATCAGCAGCGGAACGGACGCGGCGAACGCCACGGCGAGCGAGCCGAGGAACAGCACGACCGCGAACCCGACGGCCAGCCCGACCGGAACCCGCCCGGCGGCGATCGGCCGGTGCCGCTTGACCGGGTGCGCCCGGTCCTCGGCGACGTCGACCGAGTCGTTGATCAGGTACACCGCCGAGGCGGCCATGGAGAACGCCACGAACGCCAGCGCCACCTTGACCATGACGCTGGCGTGACCGAGGTCGGCCCCGGCCAGCGGCGCGGCGAGCACCAGGACGTTCTTGACCCACTGACGGGGCCGGATCGCCTTGATCATGCCGCCGACGACGGCGACCGGACGACGGTCCGGTTCCACCGGCGGAGCGGGCGGCGACGAGGACGGGGACGGTGAGGTCGTGGTCACGATCGGCCCTGCTTCTTCGCTATGCGGCGCTTGACCAGCGCACCGACGAGGGCGCCCAGCGCGGAGCCGGCGGCGACGTCGCTCGGGAAGTGGACGCCCAGCACCATCCTCGACAGCAGCATCGGCGGTACCACCGCGGCGACCAGCTTGGCCGAGGTCAGCTTCCGCCCGAGCAGCCCGCCGTAGAGAACGGCGGCCGCGGTCGTCGAGCTGGCGTGCGAGGAGGGAAAGCTCAGCTTGCTGGGGGTGCCGACGAGCACCGCTACGGACGGGTCGTCGGGCCGCGGCCTGCGCACCACCCGCTTGATCCCGATCGACGCGCCGTGCGCGAGCGCGACACCGGCGGCCGAGTACAGCCACCGCGTGCGCCGGGACCCGTCGGCCATCGCGCCGACGGCACCGATCGCCAGCCAGCCTGCCGCGTGCTCACCGAAGAGGGACATGCCTCTGGCCGTACGCACGACGGCGGGCTGCCGCAGGCGTTGTTGCACGGCGCCGAGAATCCTGGTCTCCGCGGCACGCGACGGATCACGCTGGGCCCCTTGACTCTGGGCACCGGGGTCGAGCAGAACGGTCGCCGCCAGAGGATCGGCCACTCCGGACGCCTCCAAGGCTGTATACGGACTCGAAAAGATGGGTCAGGCGGTGCCCGATGCTACGCGGCGCACCGAATCGGCCTGGCCTCGCCCCGGCTCAGAACCAGCGTTCCAGCACGAGCGCCACGCCGTCCTGCGTGTTCGGCGCGGTCACCTCGTCGGCCACCGCGAGTATCGCCGGGTGCGCGTTGCCCATCGCCACGCCGTGCCCCACCCACTGCAACATCTCCAGGTCGTTGGGCATGTCCCCGAAGGCGATCACGTCCGCCTGGTCCACCCCCGCAGCCGCGGCGACCTCGGCCAACCCGGTCGCCTTGGTTACCCCGGCGGCGGCGGCTTCAATCATGCCGCTCGGGTCCGACCAAGTCAGTGACACGTCCTCGCCGACGTGCGGCGCGAGCGCGGCGAAGATTTGGTCACTGTTCAGCTCGTCGTGACGAATCAGCAGCTTGATCGCCGGAGACTCCGCCATCTGCGCCCTGGGCACCTCGCGGTAGGCGTCGGTCCAGTTGGGCCGGCGGCCGGTCTCGATGCGCGGAATGGAGATCTCGTCATCCGCCCGCTCACCGACCCATTCGACGGCGAGCCAGGAACCCGGCACGGCGCGCTCGGCGATCGCGGACAGCTCACGCAGCTGCTCGGGCTTCAGCGTGATCGCCGACAGCACCCGGTCCTCGGCGATGTCGTAGAGCACCGCGCCGTTCGCGCACACGGCGGTCTTCACACCCGGCAGGTACCGCGCGATCGGCGGAATCCAACGCGGCGGACGGCCGGTGACCAGTACGAACGGCGTGCCGCTCGCAAGGACGTTGGCGACGGCGGTGATCGTGCGCTCGGTGGGCTTGGGGTGGGGCGGCAACAACGTGCCGTCTACATCGGAGGCGACCAGGCGGGGTTGCTGCACACCTCTCAGCCTAGGTCAGCGAGAAATCCCGCCCACTGCTCACGTCCGAAGACGAGCACGTCACCGCCCGGGTTCTTGCTGTCCCGAACCGCAACAGCATCACTGGCCTCAGCAACCTCGACGCACTCCTGGCCCGGATTGCTGAATGAGGACTTTCGCCACGGCCCAAACACGCGGCCAGCCTACAGAGCATCCCTCAGCCGGAGGAGTAGTCGCCGGCTCTGCTCAGGCCCATTTGCAGCTGCTCGCAAGTGACCCCACAGCTCCGAATACTCTGCGGTGCGCTTCGGATCATGCAGATACTCATTGTTCTTGTAGTGCTCCAGGAAAACGATGTTCACTGCTGTTCGTTCCTGGTAGCCGAACATCGTGAAGTTGTGCGAGTGCCCCGTGTAGTAGCCGGCATCGAACGGCACGACCTGCAGCTCGACGTTGGGTCGATCCGCGAGCTCGACCAGGTGTTCCAGTTGCACTCTCATCTCAAGTAGCGTCCCGGCGGTACGCCGTAGTGCCGCTTCGTCGAGAACGAACTGGAATGTCTGCGCACTGTCAGCCAGCACCCGCTGCCGAGCCAGGCGGGCTTCGACGTCCCGGGCGACCTGTTCGGCCGACGGTGATGGCCGCCAAACCCGATACAGCGTTCGCATGTAGTCCTCGGTCTGGAGCAGCCCAGGTATCACCTGGTCTCGATACGAACAGTACGTCTTGCAGGTTGCTTCCATCTCTATGAACAGCCGCATGCTCGGGATGAACTGGGTACTGAAGGCATTGCGTTTGGTGCGCCGGTTGGCTCCTCGCAGCAGGTCCAACACGTACTCACGGTCAGAGTCCTTGGCTCCGTACAGATCCATCAACGCGTCCGCTTCCAGAGGACGAATCCCGCTGCCGGACTCGATGTGGGCGATCTTCTGCTGCGTGCAGCGCAGCACTTCAGCTGCCGTCTGTTGAGTTGCAGCAGCGGCCACCCGCTGTCGGCCCAGCTCGAGGCCGAGCATCACCTTCATCACCGCCGGTGGGAGTCTCAGCTCAGACACGCTCTTCCTTATCTCGTGTACTCGCGTTAATGTGTATATCACATCCGACTGCACGAATACGGGGACAACGTGGCTACCGCGCTGGAACACGCCTTAGGGCCGCACACGGTCGCCGACTGGCGCGCGGCCAGACACTCACCCGGCGGCGACCGCCTGGAGCTACTACTGGGCCACTTCCACTCCTCACCGCCACGCGACGAAGCACACCAGCTCGTCATCGGCGCGCTGTTCCACGCGCTGTGGTCGGCGGTGTCGGCCGCGTCCCGCCCGGACCTGCACGTACTCCCGTCCGAGCCGGTGGAGATCAGCACGGCATGGCGGACGGTGCTGGTCCCGGACGTCGCGGTGTTCAACGCCCCGCCGCAGAGGACCACGCTCGCGGCAAGGTCGCTGCTGCTCGCCGCGGCGGTCTGGCCCCCGGCGAGCACCTGGCACGAGCGGGAACTGAAGCTCACCGGCTACGCCGGAGCCGGCATCGAATACCTGTGGACGGTCGAACTCAGCCCAGCCCACCGAGGCCCGCACCGGTTCCGGGCCCACCGCCTGGTCCACGGCACCTACCGCGAGGAACTGACCGACAAGACGGGCGCACAACTCCCCAGGGTGCCGGCCCCGCTCCCGGTAACCCTGGACACCCGAACCCTCTACCTGTGACTGTTCAAGTCCGCAATGGGGTCGACGGAACGCCGTATGCTGGACACATGCCTACCCCGGTCACGTTCACTGCCACCGTCATCAAGGACGGCGAGTGGTACGTCTCGCGCTGCTTGGATGTCGAGGTAGCGAGTCAGGGCGAAACGATCGAGGAAGCCTTGGCGAACCTGCGTGAGGCACTCGAGCTGTACTTCGAGGACGAGCCGGTGCCAGCGAATCTCGTGCACCCGCTGGTCACCTCGGTCGACGTGCGGCTGTCTGCGTGAGCCCAGCTTTATCGCAGCTCTCCGGCAAGCAGATCATCGCGGCGCTGGAAAAGATCGGCTTCGAGCACGTCTCAACCAAAGGCAGTCACGCCAAGCTCCGTCATTCAGATGGCCGGCGGACGATCGTGCCGCTTCATCGCACGGTCGCGCGCGGCACCCTTTCCTCGATCTTCCTCCAAGCGGGAGTGACCGCTCAGGAGTTTCAGAAGCTCTTGAGCTGACCGCTCAGGTCGCCGCGGCTTCCTTCTCCCTGCGGCGGATCGCCTCCAGGCGGTCCTTGTGGTCGCTGCCCCACGCGCCCAGCGGAGCCAGCGCGTCGTTCAGGGTCTTGCCGTAGTCGGTCAGCGAGTACTCGACCCTCGGCGGCACCTCGTGGTAGGCCTCGCGGTGCACGACCTCGTCGCGCTCCAGCTCGCGCAGGTGCTGGATCAGCATCTTCTCGCTGACGCCGACGAGCGCCCTGCGCAGCGCACCGAACCGCATCGAGCCGTGATGGTGCAGCTCCCACAGGATGAGCACCTTCCACTTGCCGCCGACCACGTCGATGCCGGCGTCGATGCCGCAGACGAACGTCTCGCAGGTCTTGCTCATCACTCACCTTTCGGTAAGTACCGCACTATTTAGTCCGTACTTGTCCGATCCTATAGCTCGATCCACGATCACACCATGACTTCAGAACCTGTCCCAGAACCTGTCCCAGAATCTGTCACCGTCCTCGGGCTCGGCGTCATGGGCAGCGCGCTGGCCAGGGCATTCACCGCCGCCGGCCATCCGACGACCGCCTGGAACCGCACTCCGGGCCGAGCCCCCGACCTGACCACCGTCACCCGCACCGAGACCGTCGCCGAGGCGATCGAGGCGAGCCCGCTCGTCGTCGTGTGTCTGCTGCACTACGACGTCGCCTACGAAGCATTGCGCGGCGCCGAGGACCGGCTGGCCGGCACGACGCTGGTCAACCTGTGCAACGGCACCCCGGCGCAGGCCCGCGCGATGGCGACGTGGGCGGCCGGGCACGGCGCGCGCTACCTGGACGGCGGCATCATGGCGGTCCCGCCGATGATCGGCGGCCCGGACGCGATGACGCTCTACAGCGGCGACCCGGAGGTATTCGCCGCGCACCGCGACACCTTCGGCGCGCTGGGCACGCCGCTGCACCTCGGCGCGGACCCGGGCGTCGCGGCATTGCACGACATCGCGCTGCTCAGCGGCATGTACGGCATGTTCGCCGGATTCCTGCACGCGGTGGGTCTCGTCCGGCCGGACGGGATCAAGGCGACCGAGCTGATGACGTTGCTCGAACCGATGCTGCGGGCGATGCTGCCGTCGCTCACGCACGCCGCCGAACAGATCGACAGCGGCGACTACGACAGCAACGTCACCTCGCCACTCGCCATGCAGCTGGCCGCGTTCGGCAACTTCTTCGACACCGCACGGGACCAGGGCATCCGCCCCGACCTGCTGACCGGCATCCACACCCTGATGTCCGAAGCGGTCGCCTCCGGCCACGGCAACCACGACATCGGTGCCCTGATCGAAGTCATCAACGTATGACACGAATGTGGCTTTAGGGACATTGAGCGTCTCCATAGCCACATTCGTGCCGCCGGAGGCCTACGCTGGGGCGGCGTGAGCGGATCAGACCGGAACATCGCGCAGTTGATCGTCGACATCCTTGAAGCCGAAGGCGTCGAGTACGTATTCGGCATACCGGGCGAGGAGAACATCGGGCTCATCGATGCGCTCAACGAGTCGTCGATCCGCTACATCCTCACCCGGCACGAGCAGGCCGCGTCGTTCATGGCCGAGATCTACGGCCGGCTGACCGGCAAGGCGGGGGTGTGCTCGGCGACGCTCGGGCCCGGCGCGATCAACCTGCAGCTGGGTGTCGCCGACGCCACCACCAACTCGACACCGTTGCTGGCGCTGTCCGCCCAGGTCGGACTGGACCGCATCTTCAAGGAGTCGCACCAGGTCGTGGACCTGGTCGGGTTGTTCCGGCCGATCACCAAGTGGTCCGAGCTGGTCCCGGCGCCTGCCGCGGTGCCGGAGATGTTCCGCCGGGCGTTCAAGACCGCGCAGACCGAACGGCCCGGCGCCACCTACCTGGCGATCCCGGAGGACGTCGAGGCGGCGCCGATCCCGGTCGGTGCGAAGCCGCTGCCGATCAACCGGGTGCGCGCCGAGGAACCCTCGCCCGCGCAGGTGTTGCGCGCGGCCGCCGTGCTCGGCGCCGCGAAGGCCCCGATCCTGCTGGCCGGGCACGGCGCGGCCAGGGACGGCGCCGGGACCGAGCTGCTCGCGCTCGCCGAGAAGTGGCAGGTGCCGGTCGCCACGACGTTCCACGGCAAGGGAGTCTTCCCGGACGACCACCCGCTCGCACTGGGCGCGGTCGGTTTCATGCGCCACGACTACGCGAACTTCGGTTTCGACGCCGCTGACGTGATCGTCGCGGTCGGCTACGAGCTGCAGGAGTTCGACCCGGTCAAGATCAACCCGGGCGCGGACAAGAAGATCATCCACGTGCACCGGTTCGCCGCCGAGGTCGACGACCACTATCCCGTCGAGGTCGGTATCGAGGGTGACATCTCGCGGTCGCTCATCGCGCTGGGCAACGCGGTCGCCGGTCCGTTCGACGGCGGCACCGGGACCGGGAAGATCCGGGGCCTGCTCACCGACGAGCTGGACCGGGGTTCGACCGACGACCGGTTCCCGCTGGTCCCGCAGCGGGTCGTGGCCGACACGCGCGCGGCGCTGGACCGGGAGGACATCGTGCTCGCCGACACCGGCGCGGTGAAGATGTGGATGGCGCGGCTCTACCCGACCTACGCGCCCAACACGTGCCTGATCTCCAACGGGCTGTCCACGATGGGTTTCGCGCTGCCCGGCGCGCTCGCCGCGCACCTGGTCCACCCGGACCGCAAGGTGCTGGCCTCGGTCGGCGACGGTGCGTTCCTGATGAACTCGCAGGAGATCGAGACCGCGGTGCGGGAGAACATCCCGCTCACGGTCCTGGTCTGGGTCGACGACTCGTACGGGCTGATCGAGTGGAAGATGGACCTGGAGCTGGGCCGGCACAGCAACGTCAAGTTCAACAACCCGGACCTGGTCAAGTACGCGGAGAGCTTCGGCGCGCGCGGCTACCGGATCAGCTCGGCCGACGAACTGTTGCCGACCCTGCGCGAGGCACTGGCCGACGACGGCGTCTCGATCATCGCCTGCCCGGTCGACTACTCGGAGAACCTGCGCCTCACCGACCGCCTCGGCGAGCTCACCGGCCCCTTCTGACCTCGTGAGTGTTGAGTGTGGCTATAGCCATACTCAACACTCACGAGGGGTACAGGACGTCCTTGCCCAGGTAGGGGCGCAGCTGCTCGGGGACGACGACCGAGCCGTCGGGCTGCTGGTGGTTCTCCACGATCGCCACGATCCAGCGGGTCGTTGCGAGGGTGCCGTTGAGGGTCGCGGCGATCTGGTTGCGGCCGTCGGCGTCGCGATAGCGGGTGTTGAGGCGACGGGCCTGGAACGTCGTGCAGTTCGACGTCGAGGTCAGCTCGCGGTAACGCTGCTGCGACGGCACCCAGGCCTCGCAGTCGAACTTGCGCGCCGCGCTCGCGCCCAGGTCACCGGCGGCGACGTCGATCACCCGGTACGGCACCTCGACGGCCGCGAGCATCTCGCGTTCCCAGGCGAGCAGTCGCTGGTGCTCGTCGGCGGCGTCCTCGGGACGGCAGTAGGAGAACATCTCGATCTTGTCGAACTGGTGCACCCGGATGATGCCTCGGGTGTCCTTGCCGTAGCTGCCGGCCTCCCGACGGAAACACGTCGACCAGCCCGCGTAGCGCTTCGGCCCGGACTCCAGGTCGAGGATTTCGTCCGAGTGGTACCCGGCGAGCGGCACCTCGCTCGTGCCCACCAGGTACAGGTCGTCGTCGCGCAGCCGGTACACCTCGGCGGCGTGCGCCCCGAGGAACCCGGTGCCCTCCATGATCTCCGGCTTGACCAGCACCGGCGGGATCATCATGGTGAACCCGGCCGCGACGGCCTTGTTCATCGCCAGCGTCAGCATCGCCAGCTGCAGCTGCGCGCCGATACCGGTGAGGAAGAAGAACCGGGCGCCGGACACCTTCGCGCCCCGCTCGCTGTCCAGTGCCTTGAGGCCTTCGAGCAGCTCGACGTGGTCGCGCACGTCGAAGTCGAACTCACGGGGCGTCCCGACGTGGTCGAGCACCACGAAGTCGTCCTCGCCGCCTTCCGGTACCCCGTCGATGATGAGGTTGGGCAGCGCGCGCTGCGCGTCGGTGAGCGCCTGGTCGGCCTCGCCCTGCTCGACCTCGGCCGCCTTGACCGCCGAGGCCAGCTCCTTGCCGTGCGCCAGCAGCGAGTCGCGTTCGTCGCCGCGCGCCTTGCCGATCTTCTTGCCGAGCTGCCGCTGCTCGCCGCGCAGAGTGTCCGCCCGCCCCACCGCTTCCCGACGGCGCTCGTCGGCGGCCAGCAGCGCGTCCACGGCACTCGGGTCGGCTCCCCGGGCCCGCTGCGAGCTCCGCAGCGCCTCAGGGTCATCACGCAGCAACTTCAGGTCGATCACAGGTCTAGCCTAGGCCTGTCCCGCGCGGAGTTTTTCTGTGACCACCCCCTCGCTTCGCTTCGGGGATGCTCCCAGAAAAACAAGCTCCTTCGTCGCCGGGCGCGCGCTTGTGCCCACCATGGGAGCCGCCCTGGTCGTGGGCGAGGTTGGTTGCGGACATTCACTACGCCGGCCTTCGCCGGAACCCCTTCGGAGACTGGCGGAGCCAACTTTCACGCGGTCAGCACCACGGCGATCGCCGGACCGAAGGCTGCACCCAGGAGGTAGAAGAGGGTGAACAGGCCCATTGCTGTCGGGCGGAGACGGTCCGGCACAGCCGCCCCGGCGCGCAGACCCAGCGCGCCCTGGCCGGTCGCGGCCGACAGCGAGCCGACGCCCATCCCGCAGAGCATCACCGCAACGGACACCCACCCGCCGACGAAGACCGCCAGAACGGCAACGGCCGAGCCGCCGACCAGGCAGCTCACCAGCAGCCATGACCGCAGCCGCGACGTGAAGGCCACCAGGAACCAGGAGAGCAACCCGCCGGCGAGATACGGCGCCAGCAGCACCAGCCCCAGCTCCGCGTTGCTCCATCCGGTCCGGGCAGCCAGCAGAACCGGCGCCGCGTAGACGAGCGCGAAGTTGACCACCGCCAGGGCGAACGCGAGCCCGGTCGCGCCGAGGAACGCGGGCGAACGCAGCAGCGCCGACGGCACCACCCCGTCCGGGACCCGCCGTATGTGCAGCGCGAACAACACCGTCACCACCAGTACGACGACCACCGCGACCACCGGCCGGTGCGCGATGAAGACCAACGCCGTCACCCACGCCACCAGCAGCCCGGCCCCGACGAGGTCCGCGGAACCGGTGTCCGCGCGGACCGAAGGCACCCGCCAGGCCACGGGCACCGCGAGCAGGCTGAGCAGCGGCAGCACCAGCACGACCGGCCAGGCCAGCGCCGAGGACAGCGACGTCCCGATGAGCGGGGCGAGCGCGCCGACCATCGCCAGCGTCGCGGTCACCACACCCATCGAGGCGGGCGTCGCGGCCAGCTGCAGCGCCACCACCGTCATCCCGGCCGAGCCGAGCCCGGTCAGCCCCTCACCGAGCACGAGCATCGCCAGCCCACCACCGAGCGCCGCGAACGCCGCGAGCGCCGAACCGAGCAGCAGCGCGACACCCGAGGCCAGCAGCGTCGACCGGTGCCCGCGCCGGGTCGTCAGCACGCCGGACAGCGGCGTGCCGACGGAGATGCCCCAGCCGAACGCGGTGACGACCGCCGCGGCCGCCGCGAGCCCCACGCCGAGGTCCCTGCCGATCTCGGCGAGCACCAGCGTCGGACCGGTGATGCCGAACGACAGCGGGCCGGCGAGCAGCGCCAGCCAGACCGGCGACACCGGGCGAACCGTCACGGTGCTCATGAGCCGTACGGGTGAACGACCCGCGCGGTCCGCAGTGCCCGCGCCCACCAGCCGAGCTGGTCCAGCATGGTCTTCACCGCACCGACAGCGGCCGGGTCCCGCACCCAGCCCGCCTCGTCCAGCCCGTCGTTCACCGAGATGCTGACCCCGTCGCGCACGGTCATCGCGTGGACCTCGGCGAACACCAGCCGCAGCTGCTCCACCGCGCGCAGGCCCCTGGCAACGCCGCCGTAGGAGACGAAACCCACCGGCTTGGCCGCCCATTCCTGGTACGGGAAGTCGATGGCGTGCTTCAGCGACGCCGGGAAGCTGTGGTTGTAGTCGGGAGTGATCACCACGTAGGCGTCCGCCCGGTCGACCCGCGCCACCCAGTCCTGCTGTTCGGGCGTCGCCTCGGCGGGCATCGGGTTCGGCAGCGGCAGCTCGGCCAGGTCGACGACATCGAGGTCGAAAGCCGGATGCGGCTGGGCGTGCGTGACGAACCAGCGCGCGATCGCCGTGCCCGACCGGCCCTCCCGGGTGCTGCCGATGATGACGGCCAGCCGGATTTTCCGCTCGGTGCTCATGATGTCCTCCGTTAGTCTCGGTTGCTCTCGCACTGAAGGCGTGAGATCCGTTCGCGAGATCGGATCTCGCGAGTCGCGATGGAGTCGCATGTCGCCGGAGTTGATCGGACGGGCACATCCCGTCGAGCTGTTGCGCGCCGAGGTCGACGGTCTGTTGTCCGGCCACGGTGGGCTGGTGTTCGTCACCGGCGAGGCCGGGATCGGCAAGACGTCGCTCCTCGGCGAGGTGGCCGCCGAGGCGAGGCAGCGCGGCGTGCGGGTGCTCAGCGGGTCCTGCTGGCAGGACGGCGGCGCCCCGGGGTACTGGCCGTGGGTGCAGGTCGTGCGCAACCTGGCCCGTTCGGCGGGGACCGAGGAGTGGTCGGAGGCAGCGGCGGCGGCCGGCCACGACATCGGGCCGCTGCTCGGTGAGTACGGAACAGCCGAGGACGTCACCGACGGTGCCAGGTTCCGGTTGCACGACGCGTTCACCACGCTGCTGCTGACCTCGGCGCGCGACCAGCCGATCCTGGTGGTGCTGGAGGATCTGCACTGGGCCGATCCGGCGTCGCTGCGGCTGCTCGACTTCCTGGTCCGGCACGCCTGGTTCGAGCCGATCCTGGTCGTCGCCAGCTACCGGGACGTGGAGCTCGACGCGCCGGGCCATCCGTTGCGGCCGCTGCTCACCCCGATGCTGTCGAGGGCCACCACGGTCGGGCTGACCGGCCTCGACGCCACCGAGGTCGGCGCGCTGATCGCCAGGACCACCGGCACGGAACCGAGTGCCGAGCTGGCCGACGCCGTGCATCGCCGGACCGGCGGCAACCCGTTCTTCATCGAGCAGACCGCGCAGCTGGGGCCGTCGGTCACCTCCGGCGTGCGGGACGCGGTCGCCCAGCGCCTCGCGCTGCTCCCGGACGGGCTCGACGAGCTGCTGACGCTCTGCTCGACCCTCGGCCACGACTTCGAGACCGCGCTGCTCGCCTCGATCGCCGGGGCCGCCCCCGACGAGCTGGACCGGCTGCTGGAACCGTCGGTGACCGCCCGGCTGGTGACCAGAGCGGGTGCCGGTCGCTACGCGTTCGTGCACGACCTCGTCCGGGAGTCGCTCTACCGGCGTCAGTCGGAGACCGGTCGACGCGAGACCCACGCCGCGATCGTGCGCGGGCTGCGGGCCAATCCGTCCCTCGGCGGGCGGCCGGGACTTCTCGGCTATCACGCCGAACGCGCCGTGCCGGTCATCAGCGAGACAGTCGCGGCGGACCTCCTGCTCGCCGCGGCGCGGGACGCTCGGTCCCGGCTGGCCGCGGAGGAGGCGGTCACGCACTACCGGTCGGCGCTGAACCTGCGCGGCGGCGCCGACGCCACGGTGATGCTGGAGCTGGCCGACCAGCTCGACCAGGCGGGCGAGCTCAACGAGGCACGGGAGACGTTCCGGGCGCTCACCGCGATGGGCCGCCGCACGGACGACGCGGTCCTGGTCGCAACGGCGGCTCTCGGTCAGCAGCGGCTGGGCAACCCGGACCCGTACACGCTCACCGAGGTCGAGCTGCTGGACGACGCGCGGCGCCGGCTCGATGCCGCACCCGTCGAGCACCCGGCGCTGGCGGCCCGGGTGCTCGCCGCGGCGGCGATGGCACGCACTCACCAGTCACTGCACGTCTCCGGCGGACCGGAGCTGAGCGTCCAGGCGGTGGCGCGGGCGCGCGCGGCCGGCGACGACGAGACCCTGGGCTGGTGCCTGCTCGCCCGCCACGATGCCGAATGGCGCCCTGGCACCGCCACCGAACGCGTCGAGCTGCTGGACGAGCTGACCGCCGCCGCACGGCGCGCCGGGCACCTCGAGCTCGAATCGCTCGCGTCGTTCCTGCGTTCGGTGGCGCTGTTGGAACAGGGATCACCGGCGGCGTACCGCGAGTTCGCCGGGTTCGAAGCGCTCGCCGAGCGCACCCGGCTGCCCCGGCACCGCTATCTCGCGCTGTCGAGACGGGGCGGGTTCGCCGCGCTGCACGGTGACTTCGCCCGGGCGAGGCAGCTCTTCGACGACGCGCTGGTGCTCGGCGTCGACGTCGAGGAGGGCGACGCGCGTCGAATGTGGCGCGACCAGATGTGGGCGGCGCATCTGCTGTGCGGGGACGTCGAGAACGCGACCGCCAGCGCGCGAGCGGCCAACCCGGAGGATCCGTTCGTCGGGTTCCTCGAAGGGGTCACCTCGGCCTACGAGGGCGATGTCGAGAAGGCACACGCCCGGCTCGCGGAGATCGAGCGCTACGCCGAGCGGATGCCGCGACAGTTCAGACCGGCCTGGCTGGTGTACCGCACACAGCTGGCGGTGGTCAGCGGCGATGACGTGCTGTGCGAGCAGACCAGAGCGGAGCTGCTGCCGGTCGCGGACAGCTGGGCGGTGTTCGCCGGTGGCGGGGTCGTGTGGGGCTCGATGCGGCACTGGCTCGCCGAGCTCGACCTGGCCCAGGGGCGCTGGGACGACGCGGTGACCGGGTTCGACACGGCGGTCGGGTCGGCGTGCCGGTTCGGTGCGCGTCCCTGGGTGGTCATGGCCCGTGCCCGGCTCGCCGTCGCCCTGCGCTCGCGCGGCGACTTCGGACGGGCGGCGTCCGAGGCCGCCTCCGCCCGTGAGGAGGCGGCGGAGCTGGGCATGTCCGCGATGCTGGACCGGGTGCTCCCGGCCCCCGAGCGGCCGGCCGATCCGGCGGCGGCTTCGGAGTCGGTCTTCCGGCTGGACGGCGAGGTGTGGACGGTGCGGTTCGCCGGCCGCACCGCGCACGTCAAGGACGCCAAGGGCATGCGTGACCTGCACTCGCTGCTCACCCGGCCGGGCAAGGACGTGCCGGCCGTCGAGCTGCTCACCCCGGGCGATGGTCGGGAGCCGGCCCGGCTCGGCGCGGACCCGATGATCGACGACGCGGCCCGGTCCGCCTACCGCGCCAGGCTGCGGGTACTGGAGGCGCAGATCAACGACGCGCTGGACCGCTCGGCCGACCGGAGAGCAGCGCAGCTGGACCGGGAACGCGACGCGCTGCTGGACGAGCTGCGCAGGGCGACCGGGCTGAGCGGGCGGTCCCGGCGGCTCGGTGACCAGACCGAACGTGCCCGCCAGACCGTCACCGCGCGCATCCGCGACACCCTCAAACGCCTGCGCGGCAGCCATCCGGAGCTGGCGGAGCACCTGGACGCCTCGGTCTCCACCGGCGCCCACTGCCGCTATCACCCGGTGGTTCCGCCGCCCTGGCTGCTCTCCTGATCCGTGCAACAACGCAACAAAGCCGTTCGGACGCTGCATTACCCCGGATGAGAGCGCACACTGGACCGTATGGACGTACAACGGATCACCCGCTCGGGGTTGGGCGCGTCGCGGCCGCCCGACGAGCTGATCTCCGACCCGGTCGCGACGAGGGTGCTCCGACCGCACCTGATCCGCAGCGGCTTCTTCCTGGCCATCCTGCTGGTGTTCGCGCTCGGCTGGGGCTTGACGGTCGGTCTCGCGGTGCTCAGTTCGAGCGTCGTGTTCACCACCGACCGGGTGGGTATCAGTCCGGGCCTGGCCGCCGTGCTCTCACCGATCTGCCTCGGCGGCATGGCGTGCGCGCTGCTCGGCTGGCTGGTCGCGACGTTCTTCCCGGTGCGCGAGCCGATCACCGAGTTCGGCGCGCTGCTCGACGGGGACGCCGACCGGGCCGACGAGGTCTACCGCCGGATCTCCGATTCGTTGACCGCGCGCCGGACGCCGTTCCACGTCGAGCCGGAGACCGTGGGCGATGTGCCGTCGATCGTCATCCTGCAGGACGTGGAGCGCGCGGTGATCTCGGTGCGCGCGGTGGGTTCGGACCTGTTCGTCGGCTGGGTCATGTGGCGCAACCGGTCCACCGCGCGGCTGCTCGCCGGGATGCTGCGGGACATGATCGAGTGGACCGAGGACAGCGTCCCGCAGTCTGTGCGCGCGACCCTGCCGCTGGCCATGCGCGAGATGCTGCACAACGTCACCCGCGAGGCCCTGCAGACCCCGTGAGTGCCGCGGCCGCCTGTAGGCGGCCGCGGCACTCACGGGTCACAGGACGGCGACGGCGACGACGAGGCCCAGCGCGAGGTGCGCGGCCGAGACGACCTTCGCCTCGGGGCGCAGCTCATCGGAGGTCATCAGCAGGTTCATGTCGATGCCGGTCACGAACTCCAGGATCCGCACCGCGATCGCCTGCGCCACGATGCCGACCAGCCCGTACAGCAGCGACGAGAGCAGCCCTTCGAGAAGGTTGCCCGCCGAGCCGTAGATGGCGACGACGACGATGAACGCCATGCTCACCATGCCGGCCGAGGTCACCACTACGGCGTTCGGCTTACCAGCCCTGACCAGGGCGTTCAGCTTGCCGGGTGTGGTCAGGTCGATCGCGTAGAAGCCGATGATCATCATCAGCAGACCGAGCAGGGCGTAGATCAGGATCGCGGCCAGCCCACCACCGACCACGCCGAAGAACCCGGGCGCCAGTGCCAGCACCGATGTCGTCACGTGAAGTTCCTCCCTGAGCTGAGTCTCAGCCGCGACGCCACCCTACTGGAGCAGCCGTCAGGACTCTGGTATCCGGTGCGGCACGAACGCCGCGCCGTCGTCGGTGACCAGGCCGGTGGTCTCGCGGATGCCGAGGCCCGCCGAGTGATCGCCGACGATCCACGCGCCCAGCGCCGGACGGAAACCCTCGAACTCCGGCAGCGGGTCGAACAGCTGGTACACCCAGCCGCCGCCGAGACCGTCCTCGGTGTAGACGCCACCAGTCTCGACCTCGTACCCGGGCGCCACGATCGAGATGTTCGAGCCCTCCCGGCCGAGCCGGGGCTTGCGCACGTACTCGGTCAGCATGCCCGGCTGGTCGAGATAGGCCGGCAGAAGGTTGGGATGTCCCGGATACATCTCCCACATGACCGCGAGCAGCGCCTTGTTCGACAGCAGCGTCTTCCACAGCGGCTCGATCCACAGCGTCTCCGGCAGGCTGCGCAGCGCGTGCTTGCCGAAGTCGTCGGTGAGGATCCACTCCCAGGGATACAGCTTCGTCAGGCACTTGATCGGCGACTCGGCAAGGTCGACGAAACGGTCCAGCGCCACGTCGTAGCCGAGGTCCTCGATCGCGAGACCGACCGTGTCCAGACCCGCCTCGGCGGCGGTCTCCTGCAGGTACGCGGTGGTGATGTGGTCCTCACCGCTGGCGTCCGCGCGGGACCAGGTGAAGTGGATCTCCGAGCCGGGCAGCGTGCCGGCGATCTCGGTCCAGCGTTCGACGAGCTTCTCGTGCAGCGAGTTCCACTGGTCGTCGTCGCCGTGGGTGTCCTGCAGCCAGTGCCACTGCACGATCGACGCTTCGAGCAGCGTCGTCGGGGTGTCCGCGTTGTACTCCAGCAGCTTCGCCGGACCGGAACCGTCGTAGCGCAGGTCGAACCGGCCGTACACGTGCGGATCGGACCGCTTCCAGGACGCCGCGACCGCCTCCCACGACCACTCCGGCAGCGCGAAGTCCTTGAACCGCTCGGTCGTCACGACGTGGTCGACCGCTTCGAGCGACATCGAGTGCAGCAGCTCGACGTCCGCTTCCAGGGCCAGCACCTCGTCCATGTCGAAGACGTAGTGCACCGACTCGTCCCAGTACGGCCGCGACACCCCACCCTCGCCGCGCCCGGGCGTGTCGTACACCAGACCCTGCTCGCCGATCTTCTGCTTCCAGTCCGGCCTCGGCGTGCCGTGTGCTCTTCTCACGGTTCAGGAGCCGCCCGACTTGCCGGAGGAGCCGGAAGAGGAACCGCCGCTGTTCACGCCGAAGCCACCTCGGCTGACGCTGGAGGACCCGGCGACGGTCTTGCCGGACGGGGTACGCACGGTGGCGTTCTTCGGCGGTGTCGTGGTGCCACCGGTGGCGACCTGCCCGACGTTGCCGGAGCCGCCGTAGTTGTAGTGGTACTGGCGGCCGCCGCCACCGATGAAGATCGGGATGAAGCCGAAGCCACCGGAGTGGTACTGCTGCTGTGTCCCGGCAGCGGCCGGCTGCACACAGTTGCTGTCGTCGACGACCACGTTATTGTCATCGGTGCAGCGCGCCTCGACGCTGTCCTCGTCGTCGCGGGACGCGGCATAGCCGATCGCCACGACGGCGACCAGCCCGACACCGACCGCGCCGCCGATGAGCATGCGCTTGCGCTTCTTCGCCTGCCGGGCCTCTTCCTCCCAGCGTTCCTCTTCCTCTTCGAGCGCACGCTTCTCCGCCTGCTGGCGGGCGCGCTGCTCGGCGAGCGTCGGCTCACGCGGCGCCGTGTTCTCGTCCTGGTAGCTGATCCGACCGGTGCGCTTGGGCGCCTCGTCGGTCTTCTCCGGCTCGTCGCTCGCGGCAGGCCCGTCGGTCTTGCCCGACTCGTCGGCCTTGTCGAAATCCGGGAGCTGGATCGGCTCGGGCGGCTCGCGATAGGCCGTCGGATCGCCCTGCGACGGCTTGTCACCGCTCGTCGACTCAGGCCGCTCCGAGCGGGGCCGTTCTCCGTCTGTACTCAAATCCGATCACCCCAGCGCGCACCGTACCGGCCCTCTCCCCACCACACTATCGTCGCCTCGACCGCTCATCGGACGTTTTCCGCACCCGAAGGCGGCGCAGATCCGTTCAGCCAGGCATTAATCGCAGCTCAGAGACCAGCCACCGCGTGATTCCACCCCGAAACCTGACGTGGCACCCCCTCGGCGGCATGATGTCGGGGACATGGATCCGACCGCACCCCACGAACCCGGCGACGCGCCCAGCCGTCTCAAGCTGGATCGTCGCCACGTCATCGTCGTCGTGGGTCTGCTCATCGGTGCGGTGATCATGTTGCTGACCGCGGCGGTCAACGCGACCACCGGCGCCGAGGTCCCGGTGCTGAGCACCCTGGCGACCGCGCCGGTGCCGGACGACCAGAAACCGATCGCCGAGCGCACCCCGCCGCCGCCGACCCCGGGCACCTGCCTGAGCTGGCGCCGCTCGGACGCCGCCGACGCCGAGGCCATCGACTGCACGAGTCCGCACCTGTTCGAGCAGGCCGGCGCCGTGCAGCTGGCCGACATCCCGGCCGACTCGTCGATGCCGGACAACCAGACGTTCCGCAAGCTGGTCAACGACCGCTGCACGCCGCTGGTCAACAACTATCTCGGCGGCAAGTACGACCCGAACGGCGCGTTCCGCGCCGGTGCGCTCAAGCCGTCGCAGAAGAGCTGGTCGAACGGCGACCGGTCGTTGCGCTGCGGTCTGCAACGCTTCTCCCGCTCCGGCGCGCTGTACCCGATCGTCGGCACCGTATCCGGTCAGGACCAGTCCGACATCCAGCAGCCCGGCACGTGCCTGGGCATCGACGGGCCGTACGTCGGCGACCCGGTCGACTGCTCCGTGCAACACGCGATCGAGTCGGTGGGCTGGATCGACCTGAGCCAGAAGTTCGACAAGTACCCCTCGGAAAGCGACCAGGACAAGTACCTGCAGCCGCAGTGCAGCAAACTCGCGTCCAGCTACGCGGGCGGCGACAACGTCATCGGCGACAAGAAGCTGTCCGTTCTGTGGGACAACCTGGCACAGGAGTCGTGGAACGCCGGCAGCCGCAAGGTCGCCTGCAACCTGGCCGCGCAGCTGCCGGACAAGAGCGGCTTCGCGCCGATCATCGGCAGCGTCAAGGGCCCGGTGCAGGTCGGTAACCAGCCAGCGTCCCCCGCCCGCCCGACCGCGTCCCCCGGTGCCCCCGCCCAGCCCTCGCCCGGCCGGGACCCGTCGAACAACACCGGCTCGGGCGACGTGCCGAACCCCGGCAACCCGGAGAGCCCGCAGCTGCCCACGTCCGGCATCCCCGATGCCCCGAAGCTGGACCAGCTCGGCAAGGATTTACTCAACGAAAAGCCGGGCCAGCCCCAACCAGGCGACAACGCCCCCAAACCAGGCGACCTACTGAAGCCGAGTAGCTGATCTGATCAACCGGCCACGGGATCGTAGCGGACCATCCCGTCTCCCAACCCGGCTCCGCGAGTCTCCGAAGGAGTTCCGGCGAAGGCCGGGCAGTGAATGTCCGCAACGACCCACCCAACTACCAGGGCGGCTCCCCAGGTGAGCACAAGCGCGCGCCCGGGCGAGTCCTCGAGCCTTTTTTTCTGGGAGTACCCCAGCGAGCGTTTACGCGAGCCGGGGTGGTCACAGAAAAAAGCCGCGCGCGGAACAGGCCCAAAAAGACAGCCTGCACCCTCCCCTAGCCACTAGAACCCCACAACCCGACCTGCAGAACCCAGCCACAAGGCCGTGCAACCCCATGGCCCGACCTACCGAGGCTGACCCGAGCTAGCGGGAGTCTCCGCCGGTGACGTCGCCTGGTTCCGGGGAGCCCTGCTCCCAGGACTTCAGGCGCCAGGCTCCTGGGGCGGGGGCGTCCGCCAGAGGGGCCAGTTCCACCCGTCCCGCGTTGGGGACGTACTCGGTCTCGGCTGTCTCACCGATCAGGGCCGCGGCCGCCATGCGGATCGCGGCGCCATGGCTGACCAGGACGATCGGGCGGTCCGGCTCGTCGGCGTGACGTGCCCAGAGCTCGGCCACCACGGGCAGGTACCGGTCCCGCAGGTCCTGCGCGGACTCGCCGCCGGGCAGCCTGCGCTCCAGGTCGCCCTCGGCCCAGGCCGCGTAGACCTCGTCGAACCGGGCCCGTGCGTCCTCGTCCGAGCGGCCCTCCAGGTCGCCGCAGAAGACCTCGTGCACGCCCGCCACCGTCTGGACCTCGAGCCCCACCGTTGCGGCGATCGGCGCGGCCGTCTGCTGCGCCCGGATGGCCAGCGACGAGTACACCGCGGCGATGTCCATGCCGGTGAACCCTGCCGCCGCGGCCCGCGCCTGTGCCTGGCCCAGCTCGTTGAGCGGGGCGCCGGGCAGGATCGTGTCGAGGGTCTTGTTCACGTTGGAGTTCGTCTGGCCGTGGCGGACCAGAATCAACAGTGGGCCCGTCATGCCGAAGTCCCCGCTCGTATCTCGTCCAGCCAGGCCGCCGCTGCCGCGAAGCGTTCCGCCCCGTGCCCGTTGACCAACCCGCTCGCCGGGCTCACCCGAGTCTCGCCGACGCCGTCCGGAACCGCACACCGTGCGTAGGAGCCGAGGTAGCGCACCCGTGTGCAGCGGCGGTGCAGCGCCGCCAGCGCCTCGCCCATCGCAGGCTGTGCGATGTGCCCGGTGCAGTCCAGGTGGAACCAGTACTCGTCGCGGCGGCCCTTGATGGGCCGGGACTCGATCCTGGTCAGGTCGATGCCCCGGACCGCGAGCTCGGTGAGGATGCCCAGCAGCGCGCCGGGCACGTTCTCCGTCGTGGTGGCCAGCGTCGTCCGGTCGAACGCGGTCGGCTCCGGCGGCGCACAGGGGGGCCGGACCAGCACGAACCGGGTCACCGCGGCCGCTGTGTCGGCGATGTCGTCGGCCAGGATCTCCAGCCCGTGCACGCTCGCCGCGACCGGTGCCGACACCGAGGCGTCCAGTTCACCTCTGGCCACCTGGGCCGCCGCCTCCGCTGTCGAGCTGGACATCGAGATCGTGGCGCCGGGCAGGTTCGCGGCCAGCCAGTGCCGGGTCTGTGCCTCGCCGTGCGGGTGCGAGGCGACGGTCCGGATGTCGCCGAGCGCCGTGCCCGGCCGGACCATCAGCGCGAACCGGACGGCGATCTGGGTCTCCCGCACGATCACCAGCGGCGGGTCGTTGACCAGCGAGTCCAGCACCGCCGGGACGCCGCCCTCGACGCTGTTCTCGATCGGGACACACGCCAGGTCCGCCTCGCCGGACCGCACCGCGGCCAGCGCGGAGGTGGTGGTCGCGGCGGGCACCAGCTCGGCACCCTCGGACTCCGGCAGACGGAGCAGGGCCTGTTCGGTGAACGTGGCACGCGGACCGAGGAACGCCAGACGAGTCACCCGACCGACTCTATGCGGTGCGCCACGAACGCCCTCGGGTGGCCGGTTCACCTACCGTGGGGCGCGTGGCGGACTTTCCTGAGTTGGTGTTGGTCGCTGTCGACGAGCCGATGGCCTCGGCATGGGACCGGGTGGCCGCCGCCCGGCCATGGGCCAGGGTGTTCCGGGGCTCGGTAACCGACCTGACGGTCGACGCCGTGGTCAGCCCGGCCAACTCGTTCGGGCTCATGGGCGGCGGCATCGACGGTGTGTACGCCCGCTGGCTGCCCGGCATCGAGCGCCGGGTGCGCGCGGAGATCGGCTCCACCCATGCGGACGGGGAGCTTCCGGTCGGCTCGGCGCTGCTCGTGTCCACCGGCGCCAAGGCACCGCTGCCGGCCTGGCTGATCAGTGCCCCCACGATGCGCAACCCCGGGGAGCGGCTCGACCCTGCCGGGGAGAACGCGTACGCCGCCGCGATGGCCATCCTGACGCTCTGGCGGGACGGCACGACCTCGGACGGCGAGCCGGTCAAGGACGTGGTGCGCTCGTTCGCCCTGCCCGGCCTGGGTACCGGCGTCGGTGGCCTGTCCCCACGTACTTGCGCCGACCGCGTCACCCAGGCCCTGGACGACGTCCTCGGCCGCTGAAGCGACTCACCCCCGCGAGTCGCTGGATTCCGCGGCGCGAGTCGCTGGATTGTGCTGTGCGAGTCGCTGGATTGTGCTGTGCGAGTCGCTGGATTGTGCTGTGCGAGTTGCTGGATTGTGCTGTGCGAGTCGCTGGATTGTGCTGTGCGAGTTGCTGGATTGTGCTGTGCGAGTTGCTGGATTGTGCTGTGCGCGCCTCCCGCGAGTGGGGACTTCAGGAAAGGAGGCCCAGGGTCGCCAGCTCGGCGCCGGGGACCGCGACCCTGCCGGAGCCGCAGCGGGCCAGCAGACCGCGCACCGCGCCACCTGCGGCATCGGACAGCTTGCCGATCTCCTTGGCGAGCACGTCGGCGTCGGTCTCGGCGAGCGCACCGCGGACATCACCGTTGACCAGCGCGCGAGCGACCGCGACCAGCATGTTGAGCATGCCGTGCTGGAGCTGACCGGTCGCCTCGTCGATCCGGCGGACCACGTGCGGCAGGCCGAGGCTCGTGGTGAACCCGGCGGGCGCACCGTCGGCCGCTTCCAGGAACGCCGCGACGTCCGAATCCGACGGCACGTCCGAGGCGCGGGGGCCACCGCAGCGCAGCTTCGGGGTGCACCCGTGCTCGGCGACCCGGCGCACGGCCGTCAGCCACTGCTCGGTGTCGCCTTCGAGGGGCCTGCGCGGCTCGACGACCGGAACCATGTCGTCCGGCACGAACTCGGAGACCCGCTCCAGCCAGACGCCGTCGACGTCCGGCGGCGCGGCCGTCTCCAGGGTGCGCGGGGTCAGCAGCAGGTCTCTGGACAGTGCCAGCGACAGCGCCTTGGGCACCGCGCCGAGGCCGGTGTCCACCACCAGCGAGATGTCCACCGGAGCGGTCGGGTGCAGCTTGACCAGCTCGGACACGAGCTCGGAAAGCCGGGAGACGGGGCAGACGAGCTGTCCGACCAGTCCGCCGTACTCACTGTCACGGGCGTTCAGGTAGTGGGCGGCAACCTCGGACATCGCCGGGCGCAACTGCTTGGGGAGCAGGAGCGTGGTGTCGTCGACGAGGTTGGCAAACAGAGTCGGGATCGGGGCCGGAGCTCCGTCGGGCTCGCCTTCGTGCGCGGTCGACACCGGCCGAACCTAACCGCTGCCCGGTGAGGCGGCCACAGCCACCCCCCTTTGCGGCCGGTGAGGCGGTCCACTCAGTCGGGTGTATCGCAGTCACCCGGACAGTAGGTTAGGCTCACCTAACAAACCTGGAGGTGGCCCTGTGGGCAGTACTCGACTTCGCCGGCCGCTCGCGCCGACCAACGCCGAACGCGCGCGCAGCATTGCAAGCCGTGGCGGTCAGGCGGCCGTGGTCGGCCTGAACGACACCCAGCGGATCGTGCCGCTGCTGCACCACGTGCACGCGGACGGCACCGCGACGTTGCTGATGCCCAGCGACCACGCGCTGCTGGACGCCGTACGACAGGGCCCGCGCAGCGGGCTGCCCGCCATGCTGGAGCTCACCGACACCGCGCCGGTCGACCTGCGCGAGCCGGTCCGCGCACTGCTGTGGATCAGCGGCTGGCTCGTCGCGCCCGGCCCGACCTACGCGCGCAGGCTCGCGCTGGACATCGCCAGCGAGCGACCGCGCCCCGGCCTGCTCGACCTCGGTCACGGCGCCACGATGCTGCGGCTGCGCCCCGGCTCGGCCGTCATCGCCGACACCGAGGGCACCGGGCCGCTCGCCCCGGCGGAGCTGCAGGCCGCCGACCCCGACCCGTTCTGCCTCCTCGAGGACGGCTGGCTGTCCCACCTCGAGGACGCGCACCCGGACGTGTTCACGTCACTGGCCAGGCACCTGCCCGAGCCACTGCGCGCGAAACCCGGCTGCCGCATCCGTCCCCTGGGCGTCGACCGCCTCGGCATCCGGCTGCGCGTCGAGGCCGAGGACGGCGACCACGACGTGCGCCTCGGTTTCGAGTCGCCAGCCGACGACTCCGAGCAGCTACGCGCTCAGGTCGGACTGCTCATCGGCTGCCCGTTCCGCGGCGCGAGCTGAACCGGCCTTCGCGCCGCGCGGCTGGGCGGCGATCTGCGCCTTCACCCAGCCGGTGACCTTGCGCTCGGCGTAGAACGACACGAACGGCACGGTCCCGGCCAGCGCGATCAGCACCGCGCGCACCGGGCTCCACCGGCACCGCTCGGCGAGCACCAGCGTGAACACCACGTAGATCATGTACAGGAACCCGTGCGCGGCACCGACGATCGCAACGGGTGTGCTGTTGCCCCAGATGTACTTCATCGGCATCGCGTAGCACGTCAGGATGATCAACCCGACACCTGTGACGTACGCCGCCACCCGGTACGCGTTCAGCACGATCTTGCGACTATCCATGGCTCAGAACCTGCCCGCACATGCCGCTCACCTTACGCGCGGGCGCCGTCACTGTTCCTTGGCGGCCAGTGCGGCGAGCATCCGGTTGTAAGCGTCCATCGCCGGGTCGGCCTCGTCCTCCACGGCGGCCGTGTCGCGGCGCGCATCGGCGACGGTCCGACGCGACGGACCAGCCAGAATGGGCTCGTCGACCGGAGGCGCGGACTGCTTCTCGACACGCTTGCGCACCGGCTTCTCCGGCGCGTTCGCGCCGGCCTCGGCCTCTTCCTCGTCGAGTCGCTGGGACTCCAGCCGCAGCATCCGCCACCACATCACCGCGAAGAACACCGCGAAGAACGGCCACTGCACCGCGTACGCCATGTTCTGCAGCGAGTGGGTGACCATCGAGACATCCCACTGCCAGTTGCACAGGAACAGGCAACTGACCACCACGATGAGGATGACGACATGCCCCACCACCCAACGCGGGGCGAACACGAAGCGGCGCACCTTGCCAGGGTAGCCGCCTCGGACGCGGGCGACACCGGTAGCGTCCGCATGTGTGACGGGTGCACTGCGCAACGGCCTGGCCTGGGCCGTCCGGTCCCGTCCCGGCCCCACCCCTGAACTGGACCCCCGGGAGCGGCGGCTGATCCACGCCGAACTGTGGATCGTGTTCGGGATCACCCTGGGCCTGTCCGGTCTGCGCAGCGCGCTGTCGCTGCTCCAGTCGCTGCTGCGCGGCCCGCTGTCCGACCAGCAGGTCGCACTGAACGCCCCCGCCGCGGTCAACCAGTACATCGACCTGGCACTGCAGATCGCCTTCGCCGGCCAGCTGATCGGCTGGGGAGCGCTGGGCGTGTACCTGCTGGTCCGCGCCGGTCTGACACTGCGCGACATCGGCCTGGACCGCACCCGCCCGTGGCGCGACGGCGCACTCGCCGCCGGCCTGGCCGCCCTGATCGGCATCCCCGGCCTCGCCCTGTACCTGATCGCCCACGCGCTGGGACTGGCGCTGACCGTGCAGCCGAGCACCCTCGGCGACACCTGGTGGCGCATCCCCGCGCTGATCCTGTCGGCTGCGGGCAACGCCTGGGCCGAAGAGGTCCTGCTCACCGGCTACCTGCTGAGCCGACTGCGCACCCTCGGCTGGTCGGAGAACCGCTCGATCCTGCTGTCCGCGGTCATCAGAGGCTGCTACCACCTGTACCAGGGAGCGGGCGGCGGCGTGGGCAACCTGGTCATGGGCCTGGTGTTCGGTAGGGTCTGGCAACGCACCAACCGCCTCTGGGCCCTGGTGGGCGCCCACACCCTCCTGGACGTGATCGCCTTCGTCGGCTACGCCCTGCTCAAGGGCGCAGTCGCCTGGCTGCCGTGATGCCGGCCGGCCTCCGCGCGTCGAAAGTTTCCGGTTGGGACCCCGCTCCGCTTCGCTCCGGGGGCCCGCAACCGGAAACTTGGGCGGCTTCGCCGTTCGCTTCGCTCCGGCTTCGCTGCCCTCGCTTGACGCGCGCCTGTCTGGTTGCGTTCTGCTTCGCCTGGTGCGTTTTTTGCAGTGCTTCGCGCTGAACCCCCTTCGGGGAGACTCGCGGAGCGGTGCCGAGTCGGGTTCGCACTGAACCCCCTTCGGGGAGACTCGCAGAGCGGTGCCTAGCCGGCTACGCACTGAACCCCCTCGGGGAGACTCGCGGAGCTGGCTGTGAGCTGTGTTGGCTTTGGGTGAAACCCGGTTGCGGTCGCCTCTAGCGTTCTGGGTATGCATCACTATTGACTCAGGCTTGACCCTCGGACTCCCGCTCGACTGCTGTGGTCGCTGCTGCGGGGTTTACGCGTACCGGCGGGCATCTCGGTCCTCCTGGGACTGCTGCACATGGTTCCGGTGGCGTTGATGCCCTTGGCCATCGGGCGCGCGATCGACGCGGCCATCCAGAGTGGCCTCGGGCCCCAGCTGTGGACCTGGATCGCCGCAATCCTGACGCTCGGTCTGTTGCAGGCACTCGGTGTCGGTTTCCTGGAGTTCTGGTCGACCCAGCTGTGGATTCAGGCAGGCGTCCGCGTCCAGCGGGCGGTCCTCGAACACGCGGCCCGGCTGGGCTCCGTCCTCCCCAGGCAGATTCGGGCCGGTGACGTCGTCGCGGTCGGATCGACCGACGTGTACAGCATCGGCAACCTGCTCGGATGCATCGGCCGGACAGCGGGCTCCCTGGTCGCGTTCATCGTGGTCGCCACGGTCCTGGTGACCCAGAGCCCGCTGCTCGGCGCGGTCGTCCTGGTGGGTGTTCCACTGGCGACGCTCGGGATGGCCCCGCTGTTCGGGCCGTTGCGTCGGCGCGCGGAAGCGCACCGGGACGAGGTCGGCGCCGCGACGTCGCTAGCGGCGGACATCGTGTCCGGGCTGCGGGTGCTGCGCGGTATCGGCGGTGAGCGCCGTTTCGGCGACCGGTACGCCGAGACCAGCCAGCGGGTGCGCATGGCCGGTGTCGCGGCCGGGCGGACCGAGTCCTGGCTGTCCGCGCTGGAGCTGCTGCTGCCGGGTCTGGTGACGGTCGGCGTGACCTGGCTGGGCGCGCGGCTGGCGTCCTCCGGCGACATCACCGTCGGCGAGCTGGTCGGCTTCTACGGCGCATCGGCGTTCCTGGTGATCCCGGTCAGCATCGCCTCCGACACGGTCACCACGACGACCGAGGCGCTGGTCTCGGCAGGCCGGGTCACGACGATCCTGAACCTGCGCCCGGCGCTCGACTCACCGCCGAACCCGACACCGCTATCGGCCGGCCCACTCGGGCTGGACGACCCGGACACCGGGTTGCACTGCCCGCCGGGCCGGTTGACCGTCATCACGCCCTCAGGTCCGGGGGACGAGCTGGCCGACCGGCTGGGACGTTTCGTCGAGACGCCGGTCCTGGCCGGCGGTGTGCCGCTCGCCGAGGCGGATCTCGGCGAGGTACGGCGGCGGATTCTGGTCGCGCACAACCAGGACGTGCTGTTCTCCGGTCGGCTCGCCGCCGAGATCGGCCTCGGCGGATCCCGGGTCGACCTCGAGGAGGCGCTGTGGGCGACCGACGCCAAGGACATCGTGGACGGTCTGCCCGACGGCATCGACGAACGACTGGCCGAGCGGGGCAGGCAGCTGTCCGGTGGTCAGCGTCAGCGGCTGATGCTGGCCAGGGCCCTGACCATGGACCCGGATGTGTTGCTGCTCGACGACCCGACCTCGGCGGTCGACGCGCACACCGAGTCCCGGATCGTGCGCAGGGTCGCCGCGCTGCGCAAGGGCAGGACGACGGTGGTGATCAGCCACAGCCCGCTGTGGGCCGCCGTCGCCGACCACCGGACGAGCGACCAGCAGGCGAAGGAGCCGACATCATGACCGGGTCGAAGGTGACGCCCGCGCGCAAGGCCGGTGCGCTGCCGCTGGCCGGACGCCGGGAGATGCGGGCGTGGGTGTGGCAGATCGTGACCACGCAGCGGGCCGGGTTCGTCGGCATGCTGGTGCTGTTCATGGCGGCCGCCGTGGCCGGCCTGGTCGGTCCCAGACTGCTCGGCGAGCTGGTCGAGTCGGTGCGCCCGGGTGCCCCGACCTGGCGGATCGACCTGATCGCGCTGCTGTTCCTCGCCGTGCTGCTGGTGGAGACGGTGCTGCACCGGTTCGCCCAGTTCGTCGCCGCCGTGTTCGGTGAGCGACTGCTCGCCGACGCGCGGGAAGGTCTCGTGCACCACTCCATGCGGCTGCCGCTGGACGTCGTGGAGGCGGCGGGCACCGGTGAGCTGCTGGGTCGCGCCACCACCGATGTCGACAAGCTCGACGAGGGCCTGCGCATGGCGGCGCCCCGGATCCTCGTGGCGTCGGTCATGGTGGCGCTGACGGTCGTGGCAATGGTGATCACCTCACCGCTGCTGGCGCTGGGCGGTCTGGTGTCGGCGCCGATCCTGGTGCTGGCCTCGCGCTGGTACCGGCCGAAGGCGGTACCGACCTACGAACGGACGCTCGGCTACTGGGCGCAGGTGCACGCCAGCACGCACGAGACCGTGACCGGTGCGCGCACCGTGGAGGCGCTGGGCCTTGCCGAGCGTCGGATCGCCCACCAGCACGGCGCGCTGCGCCGGGTCACCGCGGGCGAGGAACGCACCGGGCGGCTGTGGTCGTTCTACCTGGTCGCGCTGGACGGCGCGGCTCTCGCGCCGATCGCGGTCCTGCTCGTGCTCGGTACCTGGGCGTACCAGCAGGGACTGGTCGGGATCGGCGCGGTCGCGGCGATGGTGCTGTACGCGGGTGCGCTGTCCGAACCGTTGACCGAGGTGCTCAGCTGGATGGACGAGCTGCAGATCGGCGCCGCCGCGCTGCGCAGGGTGCTCGGCGTCCGGCTGGTGCCGCTACAGGCCGAGGACTCCCTCGCCGAGCCGGACGGGCGGGCGCTTCGCCTGCGCGGCGTCCGGTTCGGGTACCGGCCCGACCGTGAGGTGCTGCGCGGGATCGACCTGGACATCGAGCCGGGCGAACGCATCGCGGTGGTCGGCCCGTCCGGTTCGGGAAAGTCGACGCTCGGCAGGTTGCTGGCCGGGATCAACAACCCGGACCACGGCACCGTGCACCTCGGTGGTGTGCCGGTGGGTGCGCTGCCGTTGGAGCGGCGACGTCAGGAGATCGTGCTGGTCACCCAGGAGCAGCACGTGTTCGGCGGGACGGTGCGGGACAACCTGACGCTCAGCGGCCCCGCGCCGGACGAGCGGCTGTGGTCCGCGCTGCGCGCCGTCGGCGCCGGTCAGTGGGCGGACGGGCTGTCCGAGGGACTGGACACCAAGATCGGCTCCGGCGGTGACCCGGTACCGCCCGCGGTGACCCAGCAGATCGCGCTGGCCCGGTTGCTGTTGGCCGACCCGCACACGCTGGTGCTGGACGAGGCGACCTCGCTGCTCGACCCGTCGGCCTCCCGTGAGCTGGAACGGTCGCTCGCGGCGGTACTCACCGGCCGCACCGTCGTGATGATCACCCACCAGCTGGAGACCGCACGGTCCGCCGACCGGATCGTCGTGCTGGAGGAGGGCCGGGTCATCGAGCACGGCTCACACGAGGAGCTGATCGCGGCCGACGGTTCCTACGCGGCACTGGTGAAGACCGCCGCAGGCTAAGCCGTGAGTGATTTGGGCTGCCCGGGCAGCCCAAATCACTCACGGGTGCGGGCTAGAGTCCGGTGATGGGCAGAGCGCGGGTGGACAGTGAGGTCGGGCGGCTGCGGGCCGTGTTACTGCACCGGCCGGGAGCCGAGCTGACCAGGCTGACGCCGCGCAACAACGACCAACTGCTGTTCGACGGCATCCCGTGGGTGGCCAGGGCGCAGCAGGAGCACGACGCGTTCGCGGCGGCGCTGACCGAACGCGGCGTCGAGGTGCTCCTGCTGCCTCACCTGCTGGTGGAGACCCTCGGCTCGCCGGAAGCCAGGGAACGGGCCGTCGCGGACGTGCTGGACGAGCGGCGGCTCGGCCCACCGTTGACCACGGCGCTCGGTGCGCACCTCGGCACACTCGACGACGCCGAGCTGGCCGAGGTGCTCATGGCCGGGCTGACGTTCGCGGAGCTGCCGAACGGCGCGCCACACGCCTCGCTGGTCCACACGATGCACGAGCCAACCGACTTCGTCGTGGACCCGCTGCCCAACCTGCTGTTCACCAGGGACTCCTCGGTGTGGCTCGGCGACCGCGTGGCGATCACCTCGCTCGCGCTGCCCGCGCGTCGTCGGGAGACCGCACTCACCGACCTGATCTACGCCCACCACCCCCGGTTCGTCGGCACGGCCCGTGCCTACGAAGCGCATTCGGCACCGGTCGAGGGCGGCGACGTCCTGCTGCTCGCACCCGGTGTGCTCGCCATCGGGGTCGGCGAACGGACCACTCCCGCCGGCGCCGAGTCCCTCGCCCGGTCCGCGCTGGCCGACGGGCTCGCCGAGGCGGTGCTGGTCGTCCCGATCGCGCAGAGCAGGGCCACGATGCACCTGGACACGGTGTGCACGATGGTCGACCGGGACGCGATGGTCATGTACCCCACCGTCGCGGACACTCTCCTCGCCTACACGGTCCGCGCCGCGGGCGACGGCATCAAGGTCGACGGCCCGGCACCGTTCCGCGCGGCGGCCGCCGAGGCGATGGGCGTCGCCGAGCTGAGAGTGATCGACACCGGGCTGGACCCGGTGACCGCCGAACGCGAACAGTGGGACGACGGCAACAACACCCTCGCACTCGCGCCCGGGGTGGTCGTCGCCTACGAACGCAACACCGAGACCAACGCGCGGCTCGAGGATGCCGGCATCGAGGTCATCCGCATCGCCGGCTCGGAGCTGGGCTCCGGCCGAGGCGGCCCCCGCTGCATGTCCTGCCCCCTGGAGCGCGACCCGCTCGGGTGAACGGTTTCACGTGGAACCACCGTGCCAGGTGACATGCTTGTCACGTAAAGCAAGCGCGCACGCACTAAAGGTTGCCCTTATCCTCGGTGCATGGCCAGTACTTCCAAGTTTCCCGAGCTGCTGCTCGACCAGGTCCGGCACGAGTTCACCGCATCCCAGCAGTACACGGCGGTCGCCGTCTGGCTCGACGGTGAAGATCTGCCCCAGCTGGCCGCGCGGTTCTACGCGCAGGCGAACGAGGAACGCCAGCACGCCATGATCATGGTCCGCTACCTGCTCGACCAGGACCTTCCGGTGGCCATCCCCGGGGTGGGCGAGGTGCGCAACGAGTTCCGCACCGTCGTCGAGGTCGTCGAGCTGGCGCTGACCCAGGAGCGGGAGGTGACCGAGCAGGTCATCACACTCGCTCGGACCGCGCGCGACGAGGGCGACTACGTGGGCGAGCAGTTCATGCAGTGGTTCCTGAAGGAGCAGGTCGAGGAGGTGTCCTCGATGTCGACGCTGCTGCGGGTCGTCCAGCGTGCTGGCGACGACCTGTTCAACATCGAGAGCTTCGTCGCCCGGGAGCTGAACGGGGCCGGCGGCACGGATCCGACGGCGCCGCCTGCCGCTGGTATTTAGGTCCTTGCCTGTGCCCGGCTTAGCCCGTGCCCGACTCCAAGGCATCTCGGCTTCGCCGTCGACTCGTGAGTGGCAAGGGCGCCTATAGACGCCCGGATCACTCACGACGAAAAAGCTGTCGTGAGTGCTCCGAGCGCCTACGCCTTCGGCGCCGCTCCGCGGTAGACGCCCTTGCCACTCACGATTGCTAACGCAGCGTTACCTGGCGGCCGGCTATTGCGTCTCTTGCTCGGCGCTCGGCGTCGGTCAGGGGGGTCTTGTCCAGGTCGGACAGGGTTGTGGTCAGGAGTTTCGCGAACGCCTCGGCGGGAGCGGTCCACTCCTTGACGTGCATCTCCTTGTCCAGGTCCCAGACCGGCACCAGCAGGCCGTGCGCACGGAACGCGCCCACGTACTTCGAGCCCTCGCCGAGGCTGATCTGGTCGGCGGCGGACAGCCGGGCCAGCGCGGCCAGCAGCTGCTCCTCCGGCTCGGGGCGAACCCAGCGCAGGTGCGCCTTGTCGCCCGCGTCGACCCAGTAGGCGCCGCGGATGCCCTCGCCGCGAACGGCCTCGGTCGGCATGATCACGTTGTTCGCGTGCTCGAGCGCGGCCGCGACCTCGGCGTTCGGCGCCGGAGCAGCCTCGCCGGTCTCGGGGTCGTCCTCCGGCAGCCACCAGGAGAAGTCGCTGTGCACGGTGACTTCTAGGGTCATGTCGGCGACGACCAGGTCCTGCAGGCGGACGGGGCCCTCGCCCAGCGTCGCGCCGGACACCGGCAGCATCTCGCCCGCCTCGGCGGTCAGGCCCCAGCGCAGCGCCCTGCCGATGTCGCCGGAGATGTCACCGGTGCGGGTCTGGGTCTGCATGCCGACCCAGACGGTCCCGTTCGGCCGGACCAGTGCGGCCGCCGCGCCGGGCAGCACGCTGGCCAGCTGCACTGTGCGCCCGTCGGCGAGCTTCTTCGCCTCGGCGTTCAGCGTCAGCTCGGCGATGCCGGACGGCACGAACTCGCGCATCGCGACCAGGTCGCACTCCGCGGTCAGTCCCTCGAACGGACGCAGCACGATGACGTCGTCGCCGGATCCGTGGCAGGCCTTGTAGCGCTTGCCGGAACCACAGGGGCAGGGCTGGCGGGGGTTCGGGCCGTCCGAGCTCTGCGTCGTCGCGCGGGCCCGGTTCCTCGTCTTCTTACTCATCGCCGCATTACGGTACTCGCGTCGGCGCGACGGCCGTGCCCCGCCTCACACGCCGAGCTCAGCTGGTGCGCGCGTGCTCCCGCACGCTGACCACCCTCGGCAGCGGCATCGGCTTCGGTGGGCTCACCAGCGCGGTGAGCCATTCGACGACCTTCGCGGTGTACACGGCGGTCGCCGCCGCGACGATGTCGAGCAACGCGTGCAGGCTCACGCCGTCGGCCTTGGCCTGCACACCGGTGCGGAAACTCCAGAGCAGCGCGACGACGCCCAGCAGTACGTTGGCCGCCCACAGCCCCCACCAGATCAGCACGAGCTTCGACGGGCGAGGGCGCGCGCCGGCCGGCCGGCCCAGCGCGGCGTGCTCGACCTCGGCGAACACCGAGCCGGGCACGCTCAGATTCAGACCCGGGATGAGCCAGCCGAGGACGACCGCGCGGCGGCTCCTCGGCGGGCGAACCCCGCTGTGCTCGGCGGCCGCCTCGGTGACCTTCGGCAGCCACATCAGCAGGTAGACGCCGACCGCGACGAACATCAGCGTGCACACCCAGGACGCGGCTGTGACCAGCGAGTCCGACGCGGCGACCTCGCCGGCGCCGAGCGCGCCGGATCGGCTGCGCAGCAGCAGCACGTACCGCCAGATCTCGGCGGCGCCGGACAGCCCGGCGAGCACCGCGAGTCCGCGCAACATCGGCACCAGCAACGCCGCGTAGCCCGCGGCGGCCTCGGCGGAGGTGGGTTCGTCGGACGGCGCGCTGCTCGTCCACGGCATGGCGGGGAAGCCCCAGCGCGGGACCTCCCGGTAGCGCGGCGGCCCGGTGTAGCGGGCTCGTTTCTCCCGGGGCGGGGTCTCTTCGCCGGGCGCCCTCGGCGGGGGTACCGCCACCCAGTTGCTCGGCACCAGGAACTGCCCGCAGTGCGCGCAGAACGGCCCGGTCGCCTCCGGCGGCTGGGCGCGACCACACCTGGGGCAGTTCACGAGTGCCCTGGGAACGGGGTTCCTTGCCCGGATCCGGTGTCCAGGTAGGTGCAGCGCAAGGCGAAAAGGCGGCCCGATACCGCTGTTGTATCGGGCCGCCTTTTCAACGCAGCGGGGCGCCTACCTGGGCGCCGGAGCCGGGTGAGACGACCTCGTTCCCAGGGCACTTAGATGACCTGCGGGTCGGCCGGGCCGTCGGCGACCATCGGGCGACCGGCGCGGGCCCAGGCCTGCATGCCGCCGTCGACGTTGACCGCCGGGTAGCCCTGCGCGACCAGGAACTGCGTCACCCGCGCCGAGCGACCGCCGGAGCGGCAGATCACGTACAGCGGGTCCTCGTCGTCGGGCAGCTCGGAGAGCCGGCCGGTGATCTCACCCATCGGCAGGTGAATCGCACTGGGCGCGCGACCGGCGGCCCATTCGTCGGGCTCGCGCACATCGATCGGGCGGGCGCCGTCCGGCAGCCCGTCGATCCCCACCGTCGGCACCTGAGAAGAAGTCACGAACACCATCCTGCCAGCCACCCCCGTAAAACAGCCGTGAGTGCCGCGGTCGCCCGGGGGCGGCCGCGGCACTCACGGCTTGGTGATCAGTGCTGGACGGGGGTGTCCGACTTCTCCGAGCCGGCGCCGGTCAGCGACCGGACCTCCATCTCGGCGTAGCCGCGCTCCGCCCCGACCTCCCGGCTACCGACGTAGGTGCCGACGACGCCGAGGATGAACGACAGCGGGATCGACACCAGGCCCGGGTTGGACAGCGGGAACAGGTGGAAGTCCATGTGCAGCATCGACGTGTACTTGCCGTCCTTCGGCGGACCGGACACGGCGGGCGAGAAGATGATCAGCACGACCGAGCTGATCAGACCGCCGTAGATGCTGAACAGCGCACCCGTGGTGTTGAACCGCTTCCAGAACAGCGAGTACAGCAGCGTAGGCAGGTTCGCCGACGCCGCGACGGCGAACGCCAGCGCGACCAGGAACGCCACGTTCTGCCCGTTCGCCAGGATGCCGCCGACGACCGCAACGACGCCGATCACCAGTGCGGTCCGTCGCGCGATCCGCACCTCGGCGTCCGGCGCCGCGTTGCGCTTGAGCACGTTGGCGTACACGTCGTGCGCGAAGGACGCCGACGCGGTGATCGTCAACCCGGCCACGACCGCGAGGATCGTGGCGAACGCGACCGCCGAGATCAGCCCGAGCAGCACCTCACCGCCGAGCTCGAACGCGAGCAGCGGTGCCGCCGAGTTCACCCCACCCGGAGCGTTGGTGATCTTGTCCGGTCCGACCATGGCGGCCGCGCCGTAGCCAAGCACCAGGGTGAACAGGTAGAAGATGCCGATCAGCCAGATCGCCCACACCACGGAACGACGCGCTTCCTTGGCGCTGGGCACCGTGTAGAAGCGCATCAGGATGTGCGGCAGGCCGGCGGTACCGAGCACCAGCGCCAGTCCGAGCGACACGAAGTCGATCTTCGAGGTGGCCGTCTTGCCGTACTGCAGACCGGGCCCGAGGATCTTCTCGCCGGACTTCGGGCTCATCTCGACGGCCTTGCCGAGCAGCCCGGAGAGGTTGAAGCCGAAGATGCCGAGCACCCAGACGGTCATCACCGCGGCGCCGACCAGCAGCAGCGTCGCCTTGATGATCTGCACCCAGGTGGTGCCCTTCATCCCGCCGACCAGCACGTAGACGATCATCAGGATGCCGACGATGGCGATCACCAGCGACTGGCCGTCGAAGAAGGTGTTCTTGTCGTCGTCGATGCCGAGCAGCAGTGAGATCAGACCGCCGGCACCCGCCATCTGCGCGAGCAGGTAGAAGAACGACACGACGAGCGTGGACACCGCGGCGGCCGCGCGCACCGGACGCTGGCGCATCCGGAAGCTGAGCACGTCGCCCATGGTGAACTTGCCCGTGTTCCGCAGCAGCTCCGCGACCAGCAGCAACGCCACCAGCCAGGCCACCAGGAAGCCGATCGAGTACAGGAAGCCGTCGTAGCCGACGGTGGCGATCGCGCCCGCGATGCCGAGGAACGACGCGGCGGACAGGTAGTCGCCGGAGATCGCGATGCCGTTCTGCGGGCCGGTGAAGGAGCGTCCGGCCGCGTAGTAGTCGGCCGCCGACCGGTTGCGTCGGCCGGCCTGGAACACGACGATCAGCGTGATCAGCACGAACACCAGGAAGATCGCGATGTTCAGTGCCGGCTTGCCGACCACCACCGCGGCCAGCGTGGTCTGGGTCACTGGTCGTCCCCTTCGATCTGAATACGCAGCCGCTCCGCGGCCGGGTCGAGGTTCTTGTTCGCGTACTTGACGTACACGGTCGTGATCACGAACGTGCTCACGAACTGCAGCACCCCGATCAGCAGACCGACGTTCAGGTTGCCGGTCAGCTTCGTGGACATGAACTCGGGCTCGTACGCGGCCAGCAGCACGTATGCCAGATACCAGACCAGGAACGCGACACTCATCGGAAAGACGAACCGGCGCAGCCTGCTGCGCAGATCGGCGAACTCCGGGCTTGCCTGAACCTGCTCATACATCGTGACCGACGGGCCACCCGGGCCGGCCGGGTCTCCCATCGATCCCGCACTCGTTGCGTTCACGAGGCCTCCCTAACGACTTTCTTTGGTGCCCGGATCGAATCGCACGGTATTCACTTGACCACGCACAGTGGTCGCAGCCACATTAGAACAAGCTCAGAAAAGTAACCCCGCAGGTTAAGAACTCGTATGTCGCGACGGGGCGAAATCACTCGTTCGTGCTAGCGCGGAGGCTCCAACCTCGTCGCTTTCACTCCCGTACCGGGAACACCATAGCCGGGGATGACATCCTCGATGCTCTCGTCGATCTCACCGGCCGGGGTGCCGCTCTGGGCCAGACCCAGACGCTCCGGTGCGTGCATGCGCAACAACAGTCGGAAGACGTCGGTCGGCACACGCTTCCTGGTCATCCGGCTCACCAGGACCATCGTGAGGAACGCCAACGGCACCGTGACCAGCGCGGGGCGCTCCAACAGGATGCGCCACTCGGTGCCCTCACCCAGCGAAGACAGGCCGCGGGTCGCCACCGCGACCACCGAGGTGACACCACCGGCGATCAGACCGCACAACGCACCCCGATCGGTCAGCCCGCGCCACCAGATACCCAGCACCAGCAGCGGGCAGAAGGTGGACGCCGCGACCGAGAACGGGAACGACACCGCCACCAACGCGTCCGGCCGGGGCACCAGCACCGAGATGATCAGCGGGACGACTCCGGCGACGATCGCGGCGACCCGGAAGTCCCGCAGCCGCTTGAACCGCGTGGGGCTCGCGGACAGCACACCCGCGATCCCGACGACCAACCCGCAGGACGTCGACAGGAACGCCGCCCACGCCCCGGCGGCGATGAGCCCGGCCAGCAGGTTCGCGAACAGCCCCATCCCGAGCGCGGCGTTCGGCAGCAACAGGACGGCGGCATCGGTGTCCCCGTTGACCAGCAGCTGCGGCACGTACAACCGGGACAGCGCGCCGAGCAGCGTCGGGAGCAGGTAGAACGCGCCGAGCAGGCCCAGGACCAGCACCGTGGTGCGCCGCGTCGTTCGCCCGTCGGGGTTCGTGTAGAAGCGCACCAGCACGTGCGGCAGACCCATCGTGCCCAGGAACGCGGCCAGCAGCAGCGAGTAGATACCGACCAGGCGGTTCGGGTCGTTGCCTTCCTTCGTGCTCGGCGCCAGCCAGATCGAGTCCCGGTCGGGCGCCCCCACCGCGACCGGAACCGGCGAGTTCGCCGAGAACATCAGGGTGGAGCCGGCCAGCACCGTGTGGTTGCCCTGTCCCCAGGTCACCGGCCCCATGCGCTGTTCGCCGTCGATGACGCCGTTGCCGTTGAACCGCACCGGCTGTGTCACCCGCAGCGTCACATCGGTCGTGACGTTCACCGTTGAGTCCTGCGGGAACTGCGGCGGCACGGGCCGGTTGAACGGCTGATGGTTCCCGCCTACCAGCACGAACAGCGCCACGACCGGCACCGACAGCGCGGTCAGCTTGAGCCAGAACTGGAACGCCTGCACGAACGTGATGGAGCGCATGCCGCCGAACACGACGGTGGCCACCACCACCATGCTGGCCGCCAGCATGCCGGACCACGGCGGCAGATCGGGCACCACCGTCGCGGCGGTCAGGCCGGCGCCCTGCAGCTGCGGCACCAGGTACATCCAGCCGATGACGATCACCAGGATCGTGCTGGCCCGCTGCACCGAGGGGCTGCGCAGACGGAACTCGGCGAAGTCCGGCACCGAGTACGCACCGGAGCGGCGCAACGGCGCGGACACGAACAGCAGCAGCGCCAGATAGCCGGCGGTGAACCCGACCGGGTACCACAACGCGTCCGGCCCGTCCTTCAGGATCAGCCCGCAGACGCCGAGGAACGACGCGGCGGACAGGTACTCGCCGGAGATCGCGCTGGCGTTGGTCGCCGACCCCACGGTCCGGGACGCGACCAGGAAGTCCGTCGTGTCCCGGGCGAACCGAACCCCGAACGAGCCGATGACGACCGAGGCCACCACAACGATCGCGATGCACGTGAGTGCAACCACAGCCCCCGGCGACATGTTGGGTGATGTTACGGGTAGTTGACCCGAAGATCTTGTCTGCGCGCACAAACGCGCCTTGTGCTCGCCCACGACCACTCGCGGCGCGACACCCCGCACCACATACCCAGCCACCTCACCCGGCGCCGACAAGTTGGTGACGCACGTTGCAAGGGCGGGCCCCGCAAGGCGGGCCGAAGGCCGTTCCGCCGAAGGCGGGTAGTGCCTAAGGGGCGGCTCCCAAGCCGGGGCACGAAGCGCGCGCGTCGCCGAAGGCGACATTCTTCCGAGTGGGCCCCCGAAGGGGGTCCGCGAGGAAAAACCCCAGGCAGCGAGCCGTTAGGCGAGCCGCCTGGATCGTTCCCGGTTGGCCCGGAGGGCCTGCCGGGAACGATGGCGCGCGGAACAGGCAATCAGTTCTGGATGTGGTCGGCGAAGATTTGTTCCAGCTTTTCGGCTGAGCGCGAGTAGAGCCAGCCCAACAGGATCATGAAAGGGTAGGCGACCACGCCCAGCAGGAGCCAGGGCAGGCGCAGGCCGAACAGCTCGAATCTGCCCAGGTCGGGGGCCAGGTAGAAGGCCGTGGGCAGTACTCCCAGGGCCAGCACCGCGATGCCGCCTATGCGCAGGGCCAGGGACAGCTGGGAGCGGATGAGGCTGGATGCGAGCATCTGCCCCACCTCGGTCAGCTCCTGGACGTCCACCACCGTGCGGACCGGGCGGGCCTGGCTCTTGCGCTGGGACAGGACCACCCGGACGCGTTTGCCGGTCGGCGCGATCGGCTCCGGTTCGGGCAGCGCCGAGACGAGCACGGCCCTGCGGTCGTCGTCATCGTCGTCGTCATCGTCGTCGCTGAAGTCGGGCACCTTGACGGGCTGGCTCGACTCGGGGCGCGCGGGGCGAGGCGGCTCCATCGGGTCTTCCCGGATGCGGGAGAAGACCTCGGTGACCTCGGTTGCGGACACCGCGTTCGGGCCGGCCATGTCGATCGAGTGCCGGGGCACGTAGGAGTCGAGCCGGGGGCCGCGCAGCTGCGGCATGCCCTGGCCGCCGTCCCCCCGGCGCGCGTGCCTGCCGCTGCTGCTGGGATGCGGCGCGGGGTCCTCGGGCGGCAGCGGTACCGGTGGCGGTGGCTGCAGCGGCACGACGGCGGACGGGCCGGTGTCGAACGTCCCGATGGAGCCGACGACCCGAGGCAGACCACCGGTGTCGGTCGGCTCGAACCGGGTGGTCGGCTGATCGGTCTCGTCGTCGCGCGCGGTACGTGGGCCGGGCGGGTCGGCGGGTTCCTCCGACTCCGCGACGTCCCAGTTGAAGCTAGACGGCAGGTTGCCGTCTTTGCTCATCTCTGACTCCACGCCTGCTTCGTCGCGCGGACGAGCCGGTCCTTCAGCTCACGGGTGTGCCGGCGGCTGACCGGGAGCTCGGCGGTCTCCGGGCCGGAGCCGATGCGCACGACGTAGCCGGAGCCGGACAGCCGAAGCTCGGTGACCAGCGGCAACGACACCAGGTACGAGCGGTGGATGCGCACGAAACCGGCGTCGCGCCAACGGTCCTCCAGGACCGACAGCGGGATTCGCACCAGGTGGCTCTTGTTGTCGTTGGTGTGCAGCCGCGCGTAGTCGCCCTGCGCCTCGACGTAGCGCACAGCGGACCGGGGCACGAGCTTGGTCGTGCCGGCGAGCTCGACCGGGATGACCTCGTCGTCGCCGCCACCGCCGTCGCTGGCGCCGCCCTCGTTGCTGGCGGCCACCCTGCTGGACAGCAGGCGGTCCAGCGCGCCGCGCAGCCGGTCGGAGCGCAGCGGCTTGAGCAGGTAGTCGACCGCGCCGACCTCGAAGGCGTCGACCGCGCGGTCGTCGTGCGCGGTGACGAACACGACGGCGGGCTGGACCTTCATCCGGGACAGGATCTTGGCCAGCTCGAGGCCGTCGAGCCCGGGCATGCGGATGTCGAGGAACACCACGTCGACGTCGGTGTCGGTCGCGATCGGCTGACCGGTGAACGGGTGCACCGGCGCGCCGGGCTGGGCGCCGTTGTGTCCGCCGGGGCTGCGCCGCTCCCTGGTGCTGAGCATGCGCAACGCGTCGTTCGCATTGGTCGAGGTCAACACCACGCTGACGCGCTGGTCTTGTTTCAGCAGGTACTCGAGTTCGTCGAGTGCGGGCTGTTCGTCGTCAACGGCTAGGACGACGAGCCCGCCGGAGCCATCTGCGTTGTTCACAATCTCCTCATCCTGCCCAATTCCACCAGGTGTGACGCTCATCATTGCACTGCTGCTACTACCTGTGGGTCACCATCGGACCTTCACATGGTGACTGTCATTCGTGTGGAGTGCCAGGCCCAACACGTTTTTGCCGACATTGCACGCCATTGTGCTACGAGCCTCTGTTATGTCTGATACCGCCCACGCACATGCAGTCAGAGTCCGAACCGTGACCACGCGGCCCGGGTCTCCAGCGCCTGCAGCAGCTCGTTGACCAGGCCGTCGCTCGACAGCCGGCTCGATACCCCGGCGCCCATGCCGAGGCGCGCGAGCAGCGGCTTCCTGCCCTCCACCAGCGCGGGCTCGGCGTCCGGGAAGCGGCGGGCCAGGATCTCCCGCGCCGTGCCGAGCCCGTCGACCAGGCCCAGCTTGCTCGCCGCGGCACCGGTCCACACCTCGCCGGTGAACAGCTCCTTCGACGGGTCCTTCGCGGTGAGCCGGTCACCTCGACGGCTGGACACCCACTCCTTGAACAGGTCGTGCAGCTGGTCCTGCATATCGCTCAACCAGGCGACATCCTCCGGCTTCTCCGGCAGGAACGGGTCGAGGCGCGACTTGTTGTTGCCCGCCGTGTACAGCCGGCGCTCCACGCCGACGCGCTCCAGCAGTCCGGAGAGCCCGAAGCTCTGGCTCACCACGCCGATCGAGCCGACCAGCGACGTCGGGTGCGCGTAGATCTCGTCGGCGGCGCAGGCCAGCCAGTACCCGCCGGACGCGGCGACGTCCTCGCAGAAGGCCAGCACCGGAATCCCGTGCTCCTCGGCGAGGCCCCGGATGCGGTCGGAGATCAGCGCGGACTGGGTCGGCGCGCCACCCGGAGAATTGATCATCAGCGCGACGGCCGCGACCTTGTCCGCCTCGAACGCGCGCTTGAGCACCGGCTCCACCGCGGTCATGTTGATCACCGAGCGGGCCAGCGGCCCCACCGACGGCGTGATCACCCCGTGCAGGCGCACGACACTCACGACGGATTTGTCCCCGCGCTCGCCGAGCTTGCCCGGCAGTCGGTCGGTCACTTCCTTCGGAAGCCTGTCCAGCAAGGTTGTCATGACGTCCACGCTACTTCCCCGCGCTTCTCTTATCTCAGACTCGAATGCCGGCGCGGAACTTCGGCACCCGCAACGTGATCTTGGTACCAGCCCCGACCGCGGTGTCCACAACCAGGCCGTAGTCCTCGCCGAACGCCGACCGCATCCGGTCGTCCACGTTGCCCATCCCGACGTGCGCACCGGACAGGTGCGCATCCGACATGTCCTCCCGCAGCCGGTCCGGATCCATGCCGATGCCGTCGTCCTCGACGACGATCACGCACTCGGCACCGGCGTTCTCGGCGGTCAGGCTGATCGACCCGCCGTTCGGCTTGCCCGCGAGACCGTGCCGCACCGCGTTCTCCACCAAGGGCTGCAACGCGAGGAACGGCAGGACGACCGACAGCACCTCGGGCGCGATCTGCAGCCGCACGTGCAGCCGGTCGCCGAAACGGGCCCGTTCGATGCGCAGGTAGCGCTCGATGTTCGCCAGCTCGTCCTGCAGCGTCGTGTACTCACCGGCGGTGCGGAACGAGTACCGGGTGAAGTCGGCGAACTCGATCAGCAGCTCGCGCGCCCGGTCCGGGTCGGTGCGGATGAGCGAGGAGATCGTGGTCAGCGCGTTGTAGACGAAGTGCGGCGAGATCTGCGCGCGCAGTGCCCGGACCTCGGCGCGGTTGAGCCGCGCGCGGGAGTCGTCGAGCTGCGCGAGGTCGAGCTGGCTGGAGATGTAGCGCGCGACCTCGCCGGTGGCCCGGATCAGGACCGGGCCGGTGGTCGCGTCGGTCAGCGCGCCGAGCGTGCCGACGATCTTGCCCTCGGTTTCCAGGGGGACCACGACGATGCCCCGGATGTTGCAGTCCGGACGGCCGCACTTCATCTTGCTGTGCGACTCGGTCTTCTGCCGCCCGGTGCTGATCACCTCTTTGGCCATCTCCACCACGTCCATCGTGTGGTGGTCGCCGTCGCCGTCCCAGGCCAGCGTCTGGGCCTTGTCGTCGGTCATGGTCAGCGCGCTGGTCTCCAGCAACGTGCGCAGGTAGGGCAGCGCGAACGAGGCGGACCCGCGCGACAGACCCTCCCGCAGCGACGGCGCCGCGAGCGACACGGTGTGCAGCGTGGAGAACGTGGCCCGCTCCAGCGGCGTCGCGAACTGCCGTTTACGGGTGCGCCACAGCAGGAAGAACGCGATCCCCGCGACGAGGGCCACGATGATCAGCAGCACCAGCAAGGCGCCGGACGAAGTCACGAACTCAGACACCATCATCTTCTCGGTAGTGACGGCCTCACTCTTGAGGTGTTTATTTGACCAATCGGGAAAGGCGGCGGTCGGCCAGCGGTTTTCCGCCGGTCTGACAGGTCGGACAGTACTGGAAGGACCGATCGGCGAAGGACACCTCTCGGACGGTGTCGCCACAGATCGGGCACGGCATCCCGGTCCGGGCGTGCACCCGCAGCCCCGAGCGCTTCTCCCCCTTCAACCGGGCGGCGTCCTGACCGACCGATCTGGTGACCGCGTCGGACAGCACCTCGTGCAGCGCGGTGAACAGCGCATCGAGCTTGGCCTCGTCGAGCCTGCCCGCGACCGCGTACGGGGACAGCCGCGCGACGTGCAGGATCTCGTCGCTGTAGGCGTTGCCCACGCCCGCGATGACCGTCTGGTCGACGATCAGGTTCTTGATCCGTTCGGTGCGCTTGGCCAGCAGCTCACCCAGCTGCTGCCTGGTCAGCGACAACGCGTCGGGGCCGAGGCGGGCGATGCCGGGCACCTGGGCGGGATCGGTCACCACGTACACCGCGAGCCGCTTCTGCGTGCCGGCCTCGGTGAGGTCGAACCCCGGGCCACCTGGCGCGTCGAGGTGCACGCGCAGCGCGATCGGGCCCTTGCCGGTCGGCTTGGGCGGGACGGTCGAGGCGGTGTCGTGCCAGCGCAGCCAGCCCGCGCGGGACAGGTGCGTGACCAGGTGCAGACCGTCGCAGTCGAGGTCGAGGAACTTCCCGTGCCTGGCCGCGCCGGTGACGGTCCGGCCGACCAGCGCCGAGGCGGGCGGGTCGAAGGTCTTGAGCGCGCTCATGCTGGCCGCGTCCACCCTGGCGACCTGATGGCCGGTCGCCGTCGTGCGCAGGTGATGGGCCAGTGCCTCGACCTCGGGGAGCTCGGGCATCAGTGGCCCCCTGCGCCGGAGGTGGCCGGTCGACCTCGGAAGGGAGCCACTAGGTGACCGGCTGCAGGGGGCCGTCGGCGTAGCCCGGGGTCGCGCGCATCCGGATCTGGCGCACGATGATCGCGTTCTCCTCGCGGGCCTTGCCGTAGCCGCGCACCATGCCGACCCAGTGCTCGGCCTCCAGGTCCGCTCCGTACGCGCCCGGGGTCTGCGCGACGAGCGTCCACGGCCTGCGCATGACCCAGCGGACCGGGAAGAAGCCGATGATGATCAGCCCGGCGAACACCACCCACCAGGGCACGTGCACGTCCGAGGGCATCCAGGAGAACAGCGCGATGTAGAACAGCGCCAGCGTCGAGAGGATCACGACAGCGGCGGAGCGGCCGCCGTCGACGTCATGCTCGAAGTCCTCACCGGTGGCCGGCATGGACCACTCCATGCGGCGACGCACCGTCCAGGTACGGCCGTCCGATCCGACAACCGTCTTCGACTTGGTGACCATGCTGCCTACCCTTACCGATGTCGCTGCTCGGACACCAGTTTTCCACATCCGGACACGCCGTGGACGCTACTTCGGACCGTGATGCATTGTTCGCTATAGCGGACACCCTGTGTGCACGACTCGCCGAGAGACACTCGAATGGGTAGCAATGCTGGTGACTGAAAGTTACCAAACGCTACCTTTTGGCCTCGTCGACGAGCAGGAGTGACGCGCATGCACCGGTCGTGGGTCCTGCTGCCGGTCGCCGCGTTAGTCCTGATCACCACCAGGTACTCGACCACGCCGATTCCCGCCCGGATCGACCCGGTCGCACTGGCCGCCGCGACCGAGGCCGCGCACTCGTACTGCACCCTCCCGCACCGGGCGCCGCCCCGGAAGCAGGCGGTGCGGGGGCCCGTCGGGTTACAGATCGCCGCCGAGCCGCCGCGTCCCGGGTACGTCCAGCCCATCGGCGGCCTGGGCAGCGGGCCCGGGCAGAACCCGCGCGCCGAGGTGACCGGGACGCTCACCAACCCCGGCGACGTGGACAGCTTCGGCATCCCGCTGCGCACCGGCGACGTACTGAGCGTCGCGGTCAGCGGGTCCAGCGGTGACACCGGCTACCAGCTGCGGCTGCTCGACCCGCGCAACACGTTCGTCGAGGGCTCCGCGCAGGACCGCTCCAGCACCTACCCGACGTCCTCGCCGCTCGTGCCGGAGGGCGGCCAGCAGGTCGTCGCCGACTTCGACCACGTCGCCGCGATGACCGGCACGCACGTGCTCTCCGTGTCCGGCGGGCCGGGCGACTTCGAGGCGACCGTGCAGATCTTCCGGTCGAGCGGCGACGTGCAGCGCATCTACCTGGAGTTCCGGGGCACCACGCTGGACACCACGATCTTCGGCACCGACGCGGGCGGCAGCCAGCCGCGCACCCTCAGTCCGTTCAGTGCCTTCCTGCCCAAGTGGGGCCTGACCGAGGCCGACGAGCCCCGGCTGATCCAGGCGATCACCGACACCGTTGCGCTGAACCTGCGCGCCGCCGGACCGGCCCAGGTCGTGGTGGACAACTCGGTCGACAACCCCGACGAGTTCGGCCGGGCGAACGTGAGCAGGCTCGTGATCGGCGGCACCCAGGCCGAGGCGGACATGGAGACCGTCGGGATCGCCCAGTCGGTCGACCCCGGCAACTTCGCGCGCGAGGAGACCGCGCTGGTCCTGCTCGACCTGTTGTCGGGCCCGGCAGAGGACAGCGCCTCGCTCAACCACTACATCGGGCCGAACAGCGACAAGATCGCGTTCATCGCCAAGGCGGTCGGCGACATCGCCTCGCACGAGGCCGGCCACTTCCTCGGCAGCTGGCACACCGACCCGGAGAACGGCACGCACGACCTGATGGACAGCGGTGACCTGCCCGGCGCGTACGGCTACGGCCCGGACGGCATCGGCGGCACGGCGGACGACACGCGCCCGGTGTTCGGCCAGGACGTCTACGCCCCGTCCGAAGGCTCCCAGGGCCTGGAGAACACCCGCGCGCGGACGGCTACCGGCCTCGGCGGCGCCGGCGCCCTCCCGAGCCCGTGAGTACCCGTGAGTGAGTTGGGCTGCCAGGGCAGCCCAACTCACTCACGGCAGGTGGCTAGGGGAGGTCCTTGCGCTTGCGGCCGATGATGCCGACGTAGTGCAGCGGGTCGCCGTTCGTCGCCAGGCGGTGCTGGTAGGTGCGGGACTCGAGCATCTCGAACGTGCCGTCCCGCAGTGACTCGCGGATCATCGTGGCGAAGCCCGAGGTGTCGGTCTCGGCGAGGAACCCTTCCTTGATGGTCAGCGCGACCCAGCCGTCGGTCTCCAGCAGGTTGTACGCGGTACGGAAGCAACCCGGCGGGATGTCGCCGAAGCCGAGGGCGGCGATGCAGGTCAGCGCGTTGAACCGGTAGCCGTCGAGCATGTGGCGCTGGTCTTCGGTCAGGTTCAACATGTCCAGCACGTGATAGGCGCGGTACGTCCCCGGCCGGTCCCGGGCGGCCGCCTCTTCAGCGGCCGGCAGGATGTCCGCGCCGACCACGAACTCGACACCGCGTCGCCGCAGCTCGTCGCCCATGATGCCGTTGCCGGCGCCGAGGTCGAACACCCTCAGGCCGCTCCCCGACTCACCGGCCTTGACCAGCTCGGCGTCGAGGAACTCGGACATGAACCGGGGTGAGTCGCAGCGCAACGTCTCGTAGAACAGCTGCTCGTACAGGCCGGGGACGTCGTAGATCGCACTGTAATCGTGGAAACGGATTTCCCGCCAGTTTTCCCCTTCTTTGACGACGAACCATTCCGCATCCTGATCATAGGAGTGGCTCGGTTCCGGCAAGGCAATTCGGTGAGGCCTATTTCGCTGCCGAGGCACAGATGAAACCGAATTCGGCCTAATCTCTGTCCGACTGACCGTGGACAGGGTCGTAGAACGATCTCTCTGTCTCATTCGCCGAGCGTAACACGAAATCGTCGCCACTGTTGATCATGAACGACCTTTGACACCACGTGTACGCTGGGTGAACCCCGTTACCCGAGGTTAACAATTCTTGCCGGTGTTGATGCAGTTGGCCGCGAGATCCAGCAGCGCATCGGGTGCCATGTTCTCGAAGTCCGAGTGATCGGTACGCGGATCGTGTCGCTGATCGGGGAACGAATCGACCGCGAAGTTACGGCCGTCCGGACGGTCGTAGGTCAAGGTGATCCTCAACTGCGGGACGGCCTCGAAACCGCGCCGGCACGAGCCATTATCGCGTGGGTACACGACATGTGAACGGAAGTCCTTCGAATCCAGGTTCTCGCCGTCCCAGCAGCTCGGGAAGTCCAGGATGCGCATCAGCTTGCTGCCCGCCGGGCACAGCGGGTACCGCTCGGTGATCCGGTTCTCGAAGCCCGTGCAGGTCCACTGCGCGTTCGCGTTCTCGTCGCCGTTCGTCTTGGCCTTCGCGTCACCCATGATGATCATCAGGTCGTCCGGCATCGGGATCACCTTGCCGGTCGGGTTGCCCCGGAACCGCAGGTCCACCTTGGCCGGGCGCAGGATTCTGCCGAAGTTGCCGTCCCGGCCGCCGCCGTCTTCGTCGACGTCGTCACCCTGCTGGTTGGTCGCGCGCAGGACCGGCCAGAAGAACGTCGAGATGTTGCCCCGGTCGCACGTCGTACCGGCCGCGTGCAGGCTGTCCTCGTCGGAGAAGGCGTCGGTGGACAGGTTGCCGACATAGTCGTGCACGTGCTGGGCGCCGTTGCGCTGGCCCGGCGTCACCATGTAGTTGTCGGAGTTGAGGTGGTTGTTCTCGTTGCGCCCGCATTTCGCGGTGAAACTGCCGGTCGACGCATTCGCCTCGTTACGCGGCTCGTCGTCCTTCACCCGGACCCGGGTGATGTCCACGTAGTCGTCGTCATCCGCCGGACCGGCGTCGTCGCGGCCGGGGAACTCGTCGTCATCGTCCTTGTCCCGGTCGTTGTTCCGGTCGTTGTCCCGGTCCTTGTTCTTGTCCTTGTCCTTGTTCCGGTCACCGTCCTTCCTGTTCCCCCGGTCCTTGTCGTCGTTGTCGTTCCGGCCCCGGTTGTCGCCGCGATCGGGATCCCGGTCCCGGCCCCGGTCGTCATCCCGTTCGGCCGACACCTCGGCGCGACTGGATCGGGAGTCCGCCGCCGCGGTACCCACCGCGGCGGCTATGCCACTGCCGACCAGCAGAGTCGCCACGACCACGAGCAACGCGGTCGGCTTGGGTACACGATGTCGTCCTTGACGAACCATCTCGATGTCTCTTTCTCGTCGTCGGGGGAAGGGCTCAGCCGAGGCGGTCCAGCAGCCGCAGGTGGCCGCCGACCACCCGTGCCGCCTCGTCGGCGAGCGAACGCATCTCGGGACTGGCCGTCGCGGCACGCGTCCGTTCGATCACCGTGAGAGTCGCCTGGCAGGTCGCACGCAGGTGGCTGAGCATCGTGGTGTCGTAACCGGCGCCGGACTCGCCGGAGATCTCGGCCGCCCAGGCCTGCTGACGCGCGGTCGGCTGGCTGGGCAACGGAACACCGAGCCGGTCGGCGACCGCACGGACGTTCTCGGACAGCACGCTCAGCTCGTCGGACATCCGGGCCGCGGCATCCCGGACGCCCGCACTGGTCGCCTTCTGCTGTGCCTGCTGGCCGACCGGCGTCTCCCACAGCGCGGCCTGACGGACCGCGACCAGCATCTCCCGGTCCGCCGCGCTGATCGGTGCCGCCGAGGAGTGCGTCCAACCGGTGGGTTCGGTCGGACTCGGCGCGGCGACGCAGGTCAACAGCACGACCACCACGCCGGTGAGCACGGCGAGCAGCACTGTCGTACGGGCGGACGAGGACGTGTCGGGGGGCACGGGGGAACCTCTCTGGGTACTGCTTCTTCTCGGGGAGCAATGCGGTGGAACACAGCTGGGGAGCTGACAGCGTGGGGAGCGCCTGCGGGCGACAGTAAGGACCGCTACCCGCTCGGATACGGAAGCTGAGAGCCGCCGAACCGGGTGGTCGACGCGGTGCGCCGGGCAGCCACGTACTCGGCCGAGCGCCGCGGCGCACTGGTCCGCATGCGCCGGGTGTGCCTCAGATAACGCCCGAAAACACTGCGCCGCACGGGTATTCCGGCCGTTGACCGATTGTCACGGGTGCCCAGTCACGCAACGCTGGGCCGAGTGCAGCAACCTCGAACAACCAGCTTTCGGCGCTACCGCGTCCTGCTCGCGGTCCCGTCCGACCGATCGACCGGCGCGCTGCTGCGTGCGCTGCGTACACACGCGTTCGACGCCACCGTGACGCACGACGGCACCCGGGTCCTCGACAGCGTGCAGGCCGCGTCGTTCGCCGCGGTCGTGCTGGAGACCGGGCTCCCCGGCCTGGACACCGCGTCGGTCCTCACCGGACTTCACCGGCTCGCCCCCGACACGCCGGTCATCGCCCTCACCAGCCGCGAACAGCGTGACCAGATCGTCGCCGGACTGCGCGGCAACCAGGACGACTACCTGCTGACCCCGTTCCCCGCGGATGAGCTGCTCACCCGGCTGCGGCTGCGGGTGCGTGACCAGGCGGCGCAGGAGCGCTCGGTGGCACGGCGAGGTGACATCACGATCGACACGGCACTCGGCCTGGTCAGCGTCGACGGCCAGCTGGTGACCCTGACGCCGACGGAGTTCGCCCTGCTGACGATCCTGATCAGCCACCCCGACGAAGCACTGTCCCGCGAGCAGCTCACGTCCATGCTGTGGCGGGACCCGCCCTCGTCGAACGTCATCGAGGTCTACATCGGCTACCTACGCCGAAAACTGGGCTCGGACAGAATCCGAACGGTAAGAGGAGTCGGCTACCTCCTGGAGGACTAGCTCCCCGCCCCGTGAGTGGCGAGTGGTCCTACCCCGAAGGGGCGCCGAAGGCGTAGCAACCCTCAGCACTCACGACACGCTTTTCGTCGTGAGTGCTGAGGGTTGCTATAGGACCACTCGCCACTCACGAGCCGTAGACGCAACCACAGCAAAACCGAGGAGCCCCGGACCCACCTGATCCGCCATGCTCCCCCCATGCTCGACCTGCTCCGCACAGACCGCACCTTCCGCGCCCTGTGCGCCGCGAGGACGATCTCCTTCCTCGGCGACACCCTCAGCCTGGTGGCGCTGCTGCTCCACGTCGCCGACCACACCGGCCAGGCCCTCGCCGTGGCGATGCTGCTCCTGGTCGGCGACGTCCTACCGGCCCTCTTCGGTCCACTCGCCGGCGCGCTGGCCGACAGGTTCGACCTACGCCGGATCATGATCAGCTGCGAGCTCGCCCAGGTGCTGCTGACGATCGTCCTGGCGCTCTGGCTACCCACCCTCCCGATCCTGTTCGCCCTGGTCGCTGCGAGGGCGTTGGCCGCACAGGTGTTCGCGCCCGCGTCCCGCACTGCCGTCGGCAGGCTGGTCGCACCGGGCTCACTACCGAGCGCCAACGCGACCCTCGGGCTCGGAACGAACGGCGCCGAGGCGATCGGCCCACTGCTCGCCGCAATCGGGCTGCCACTGCTCGGGGTGCGCGGCGTGCTGCTGGTGGACGCGGCGACGTTCGCGGTCTCGGCGCTGTTGCTGCTACGGCTACCCCCGCTGCCGGCCGACAGCACCACCGGAGACCCCGTCGGCCTCGGCCGGGCCACCCGCGACGGGCTGGTCTACCTGCTGCGCGCGAAGGTCGCCCGCGCCGTGGTGCTGGGCTCGTTCGTGGTGATCGCCTGCAACGGCATCGACGACGTCGCGTTGGTGTTCCTGAACCGGCAGGAGCTGCACGGCGGCGACTCCGCGGTCGCGGTGCTGCTCAGCGCGGTCGGCATCGGGTTGCTGCTCGGCTACTGGCTGCTCGGCAGGCGCACGGCGCTGGTCACGTCGATGGCGGGTCTGATGCTGACCGGCTGGGCGGTGAGCAGCGCCGGCAACCTGCTGACCGGGTTGAGCTGGGCGGTCGCCGTGGCGTTCGGGCTGCAGGCGGTGCGCGGGCTGGGCATCGCCGCGATGGACGTCGGCGCCACGACCCTGCTGCAACGCGAGGTGCCCGCCGAGCTGCAGGGCAGGGTGTTCGGCGTCTGGGGCGGCGCGATCGGTGTGGCGGCGGGCCTGTCCTACGTCGGCGGTGCGCTGCTGCTGGACGCCACCTCGGCACGGACCACGTTCCTCCTGGCCGGTGCCGGCGGTCTCGCGGCCACGGTCCTCACCGCCGTCGCCCTGCGCCCACGCACGTCGAAGCCGGACAAATCCCGCGACTCACCCTGACAAATCTCCCGACTCGCGCAGACAAAATCCCCGACTCGCGCATGGTTCGCGCGAGTCGGGGATTGTCAGGGTGAGTCGGGGAATCCGTCAGGCGGTGTTGATGCGCTTGGCGGCGAGGCGCTCCTCGTTCGGCCAGCGCACGTTGCTCGCCCAGCCGAGCTGCTCGAACCAGCGGATGACCCGGGCGCTCGAGTCGAGCTGGCCCTTGAGCACGCCGTGGCGGGCGCAGGTCGGGTCGGCGTGGTGCAGGTTGTGCCAGGACTCGCCGAACGACGGAATGGCCAGCCACCACACGTTGCGGGACTTGTCCCGGGTGCTGAAGTCCTCGTTGCCGAACACGTGGCACACCGAGTTGATCGACCAGGTGACGTGGTGCAGCAGCGAGACGCGGACCAGGAAGCCCCAGAAGAACCCGGTCAGCATGCCGAACCAGGACAGCGTGAACAGGCCGCCGAGCAGCGCCGGCACGATCATCGAACCGGCGACGAGCAGCGGGAAGAACTTGTGGATGCGCTCGATGTCCTTGTCGGCCACCAGGTCCGGGGCGTACTTCGCGCGGTTGGTGCGCTCATCGGTGAACAGCCAGCCGACGTGAGCGAAGAACAGGCCCTTGGTCAGCGCCTTCCAGTCGGTGCCGTAGCGCCACGGCGAGTGCGGGTCGCCCTCGAGATCGGAGAACTTGTGGTGCCGACGGTGGGTGGCCACCCAGTCGGTCACGCTCATCTCCAGCGAGATGCTGCCGGCCAGTGCCAGCGCGATCCGCAGCGGGCGCTTGGCCTTGAACGAACCGTGGGTGAAGTAGCGGTGGAAGCCGATCGTCACGCCGAACCCGCTGATCAGGTAGAACACCGTGAAGATGATCACGTCGCTCCAGCCGAGCCAGCCTGCGCCCCATGCGAGTGGGACAGCGGCGAGCACCGCGAGGAAGGGCAGGACCACGAACACCGGCAGCAGTACCTGCTCAACCTTGCTCTTGGGCTCAGGTTCGAGCTCGGGGCGCGCTGTCTTCGCGGGGGCGTCGGGTCCTGCGGTCATAGGATTCCTTCTGCGCTGTGAGAGCGATCGGGGACTTAGGATTACCTAACTACCAGTATATTGTGCTAGTAGTCCGGGAACAACGAGATGCGGCGGGACTCACCACAGGTCCAGCATCGGTGGTAGAGCGCCTTCCAGGTCGAGCAACCATCGCTTGCTCTCCAACCCGCCGCCGAAACCACCCAGGCCGTTCGCTGCGAGTACCCGGTGGCACGGCACGATAACCGGAACCGGGTTCGATCCCATGATCGCGCCGACCCGCCGCGCTGCCTGGCCCGCGCCCCGCTCGGTCGCGTATGCGCCACTGCGGACCGCCAGCTCGCCGTAGGTGATCGTGTCGCCGTAGCCGACCTCGTCGTACAGCGTCCGGAGCACCACCTGCTGATCGCCGTGGGTAAGCCGCCAGTCGATCGGCGCGTCGAAGGTCTTCGTACGCCCGGCGAGGTAGTCGGCCAGCTCGGCCGCGATCGGCCCGGCACGCTCGGCATCCTCGACCGGTGCCACGTCCAGCCGGCGCCCCGCCTCGGCCAGCTGTGCGCGAACCGCGCCGGTACCGGCCCCGAAACAGACCAGCACGACGCCGGCCTCGGTGACTCCCACGGTGAGCGCGCGCAGCGGCACCGGCGCCGCGACCACGGTCCACGCGAGCCACTCCTCGCCAGGAGGGTGGTGAGCAGCTCCGGCCGTGGCGCGCGGCGGCCAGGTGACGTCATCGCAAGACGGAGGCTCGGGCCGATCCCGTTGTTGGATCGGCCCGAACCGACAACGCGGCGAGGGCGCCGCCTGGGCGTCGCGCGGTAGGCCCGAGCTGTTCAGCACCCTCCTGGTCATGCGTCCATTGTGCTGGCGAGCACCGACAGTTCCTACTCCCCCCGCGGTAGGTGGAGTGTCGTCCCGGGACGGACGACGGGCGGGCCCGCGACGCCGATGCTGAGACGCATGACCGAACTGATGAGTAGGACGCACACCGCTCCGGCTCGGCGGGGCACCCGGCGTAAGGCGTTCCTGCTGCTGCACATCGTGTCGGCGGGCGCCTGGCTCGGGATCGACGTCGTGCTCGGCGTTCTGGTCGGGACGATCCTGCTCAGCGACGACGTGTCGACGGTCGCGGTGAGCTACCGGGCACTGGAGCTGTTCGCGGTCTGGCCGCTGCTCATCAGCGGCGCGCTGTGTCTGGCCAGCGGGGTCGCGCTGGGCATGGTCACGAAGTACGGGCTGGTGCGCTACTGGTGGGTGCTGGTCAAGCTGGTGCTCAACATCGTGCTGGTGCTGCTGGTCGCCTTCGCGCTGCGGCCCACGATGCTGGGCGCGGCGGACACCGGCCGGCTGATCGCCGAGGGCGCCCCGCTCGTCGCGGTGACGAGCGAGCTGTTCGCACCGCCGATCGTCTCGACGCTGGCGCTGCTGGCCGCGTTCGTCCTGTCGGTCTTCAAGCCCTGGGGCCGCACTCGCCCCTGACCGGCGAGTCGGGCGTCCTGGCACATCGAGTTGGGCGTTTCAGCACACCGGGTGTGCTGAAATCCCCGACTCGGTGTGCTGAGGACCCCGACTCGCGGGGAGGGGTCAGGCCCAGCGGGGGTCGAGGCGGAGGGCCACTCGGGTGCTTCGGTGGCAGACCGCCAGGCGGCGGGAGTGGGTGACGCCCTCGCGGTGACAGTCGGCGATGCTGGCCACCAGGCGCTTCAGCACCTCGGCGGTCAGGTCCGGTTCGAGGGCGGAGACCGCGTCGGTCGCGCGATCCAGCGCGTGCCGGACGGCGGTCGAGCGCGGATCGTGGCGCAGCGCGGTGAGCGCGGTACTGACCGCGGCGACGGCGTTCTTCAGGTCCGATTCCAGTGTCAGTTCAACAGACATGGTTGTGACCTCCTGTACTGCTGGCCCCGGGGGGCCGAGCCTGCACTCTGCTGATCGCTCGGCCGGCTCGACCCCCAGCGGGGTTACCGGCTCACTTCTTCTTCTTGCCCTTCTTGCTCTTCTTGTCCTTCTTCTTCGCCATGTCGTCCTCCTCCCGTTACACCGTGAGGTCAACCGGACGTTGACTTCCACAGTCAACGTAGCATTGACCAAAGTCAACCCTTCATTGACCCCAGAGTGGTCAAGCTAACCTTGACCCATGGCGGCGAAAAAGGGCTCCTCGACCAAGCACGTGCGGGATGCCCTGGACGCTCTGGAATCCGCGCCCGACGAACTCAGTGCACTCACCGCGGCCAGAGCACTGCGCGAGGCAGCGGACGAGCTGGAGATCGGCACGGTCGCCGACGTCCGCCGCCACGGTGGGACCTGGACCCAGATCGGCGCGATCTACGGCACCACGAAGCAGGGTGCGCAACAGCGTTTCCGAGGCGCGGTCAACCGCCTCACCACGACCTAGCCCATCGCTGTGACGGCATTCTGGGACTGCCAGGCCGCCCAGCCGCCGAGCAGGTCGGAGACGTCGCGGAAACCCCGCGCACTCAGCAGCGACGCCGCCGCGATCGAGCGATAACCGCCCGCGCAGCTGACCAGCACCGGGCGATCCGGGTCTAGCTCGCCGGTCAGCGTGCGCAGCCGGATGAGCGGCAGGTTGACGGCTCCGGGCAGCGAACCTCCCGCGAACTCGCCGGGCGCGCGCACGTCGACGACCTGTAGCCCGTCGACGTGCTCGATCCGGCGCGCCGCCTCGGCGGCGGTCAGCCTGCTGTGCCGCGCGATCAGTTCGGGGCGAGCGTCCAGCCCGGTGCAGGCACCCTTCACCGCGTCGATGCCGACTCTGGCCAGCCGCAGCCGCGCCTCACGCACGTCGGCGGCCGACCCGACGAGCAGAACCGGCTGCTCCGACTGACGGACAGCCGCGGCGTACTCGGCGAACCGGCCGGACAACCCGACGTTCACCGAGCCGCGCAGGTGTCCCGAGGTGAAGCTCTGGTCGTCGCGCACATCCAGCAGCAGCACGCCTGCTTCACCCTCGGCAACGGCCTCGGCGGAGGTGAGCTCGGGCAGCGGCGCGGCGGCGTCGAAGGGCCGGTGTCCGGCGCGGTTCAGCGCGACCTCGTCGGCGAAGTACGCGGGCGGCTCACCGAGACCGTCGGTCACCACCGCGACGAACTCGTCCTCGCTCATCGGCGCGAGCGCGTAGTTCGTGGCGCGCTGCGCACCCAGCGTCGAGACCGTCTCGCTGGACAATGCCTTTCCGCACGCGCTGCCCGCACCGTGCCCCGGATAGACCAGCACGTCGTCGGGCAGCGGCAGAATCTTGTCCCGCAGCGACCGGTACAGCTCACGGGCCATCTGCTCGGACGTCCGGCCGGCGGAGCCCAGCAGGTCCGGCCGGCCGACGTCGCCGAGGAACAACGTGTCGCCGGTGAGGATCGCCGCGGGCTCGTCACCGTGCTCACCCACCGCGAGCGTGATCGAGTCAGGAGTGTGGCCGGGAGTGGCGAGCACCGTGATCGTGACGTCACCGAGGACGATGACCTCACCGTCACTCAGCTTCCGGCACTCGAAACCGACCGGCGCGTGCTCGCTCATCGCTATCGTGGCGCCGGTGCGCTGCGCCAGCTCACTGTGGCCCGGCACGAAGTCGGCGTGCACATGGGTGAGCACGACCAGCTCGATCCGCAGCCCGCGCTCGCCCGCCGCGACGAGATACGGCTCCACGTCCCGACGCGGGTCGACGACGATCGCGCGCCCGGTCGTCTCGTCCGCGACCAGGTACGACGCCTGGGAGAGGCAGCTCAAATAGAATTGTTCGAGGATCACCGCGCACCGACCTCCCCGTAATGTAGGTACATTAAGAAGGTACCCACTCGACCGTCCGAAGGCGAGTCCCATGACCGTGCAGCCAGAAACCTCCGTCGCCGCGCTGCGTGAGCGGCTCGGGTCACCTTCAGTGATCATCCTCGACGTCCGGACGCCCGGTGAATTCGAGTCCGGTCACATTCCAGGGGCGCTCAACGTGCCGGTCGACCAACTGGCCGCACACGCACCTCGCTTCCCCGAGACGCTGCCTCGGGAGGTCGTGCTCGTCTGCCAGTCCGGTGGCCGGGCCACCGCCGCGCAGCAGCACGTTCCCGGAAGCGTCCTGACCGGTGGAATGACCGCGTGGACCGCCTCGGGTGGCTCGACCACCTCGGCCTCCGGTACCCGCTGGGCGATGGAGCGGCAGGTTCGATTCACCGCCGGGTCTCTCGTGTTGAGCGGGATCCTCGGCAGCTTGATCTGGCCCAGGGCCCGGTTTCTCGCCGGAGCCATCGGGGCCGGTCTCGTGTTCTCCGCTGTGAGCAATACGTGCGCCATGGGCACTCTGCTGGGGAAGCTGCCCTACAACCGGGCATCCTCTGGCGATGTTGAGGTTGCTGTTTCTCGGCTCAGTTCTTGAGGGTTTTGTTCCCCGCTGGCCATCGATCGTTCTTGGTGCGGCCGGTCGTTGTCAATCCCGCTTCGCGCTTCGACGCAGCCTCCTGGTGCACATGCAGCAGGGTCGAAGTAAAGGATTGACAACGACTGGCCACACCAAGAAGCAGGCCAGGATCGCGGGGCAAGG
>NZ_AUBB01000033.1 GCF_000429025.1 Actinospineispora spinosispora DSM 44797 | reverse complement strand
CTGGGTGGCGCTGTTCGTGGCCTGGCTGATGAGCTTGGCGAGGTCGCCGCCCTTGGCGGTGGCGAGTTGCTTGGCCAGCTTGGGGTTCTGGGAAGCCTGGGTGATGAGCTTCGCCAGCTCGCCGTTCTTGCCGGCGAGGTTCTTGGTGAGCCCGGCCGGGTCTGTGGTGGCCCGCGAGACCAGGTCGGCGAGGTCACCCTTGCCCGTCGAGCCGAGTGCCTGACGGATCGCTGCTTCGGTCGCGGAGCCACCCTTGGCGGGGGCCTTCCCGGCGAGCGCGTTCTTCACGTCGGTCTTGATGGCCTTGCTGACGCTCGCCCGAGCGTCGTCACCGAGCCCGGCGAGCGCGGTGGACAGCTGTCCGCCGGTGGCCTTGGTGACCAGATCGGTGAGCTGCCCCGGGGTCGCCTTCGCGGACGTGCCGTTCTTCTTGGCGGCGGCGAGCGCCTGGCGGACCGTCTTCTCGACGCCGGCGCCGATCTTGGCGGGCTGCGCGGCGGAGAGCGAGTCCTTGACCGATGCCCGGATGCTCGTGCTCAGAGCATCCCGGTCGGCGGAGTTCTGGGGGAGGGTCTTGCCCACCGAGTCAGCGATCGCAGAGGCGACCTGCTTCTTCCCGGAGGTCTTGGCGAGAGCGTCGGTCACGGCCTGACGGACCGCGGTCTCGGTCGCGGAGCGCCCCTTGGCAGGCTTCTTCCCGGCGAGCGCGTTCTTCACGTCGGTGTCGATCGCGGCGCTGATGTTCTTGCGCGCTGTGCTCGCCGACTGGCCCGAGGATGTGCGGTGCTGACCGAGCCCGGCGAGTGCCTGACGGACCGAGTCCTTGGCCGACTTCTCGGCCTTGGACCGGATGTCCTTGGCGGCGCCCTCGGCGTCGGAGCGGACGCGCTTCGACGCCTGGTGGACCGTGGCCATCTGGTCACGGACCGTCTTCCTGGCGGTGGCCACGCGGTCATCGATCTTCTTCTTGGCCGCGTTCACTCGCCGGTCGGCGGAGTCACCGGCCGTGGCCACCCGCTTCTGGCCGTGGCTCCTGGCCGCGGTCAGCTGGGTAGTCGTGGAGCGGTCACCGGAGCGGCCGCCCGACGTGCGGGTGGCCGTTGGCCGGGACTCCTGCTGAGAGGCGGAGCTGCTCCGCTTGGCCGGCTTTCCGGAGTTGCCGGAGGAAGAAGAAGCCGACCGGGTGTGCGATTTCGGCTGGCTACCGCCGGAATTGCTGGAATGTCCGCTGGAGGTGGATTTCTTCGAGCTTCCGGAGCTGCTCGACTTTCCACCCGATTTCCCACCGGACTTCCCGCCGCCCGAGCCGCTGCTGGAATGGCCGCTGCTGGAGTTGCCGCCCTTGCCGCCGCCGCCCTTGCCGCCGGAGCCGCCCTTCATCGGGGCGTTCTCGGCGACGCGCAACACCTGTCCGGCGTTCACACTGATCGGCATCGGAGCGGAGGCGCCGGAGAACATCCCGGCGGCGAGCCACAGCAGGGCGGCGCCACCGACGATCGCGCCGCAGTTGAGCAGAACCCGGAGCGCCCCCCACAACAGCACCCGACGAAGCGGCAGGCGCGACGAGGCGCACGAGCGCCCCATCACGTCAGCCGATCCACGGGTAGCCATCAGAAGTGCTCCAGACAGGAGAAGGTGAGAGAACCCCAGGCCAGGAAGGCCGCGAGGTGCTGCATCTGAGTTAGTGCGATGGTGTGCGGCAGAGAGCGCACGGTTCAACCAGGCGACCCACGGTTCACGTCACGCGGGCGACCCATCGATACCGCCGGCGCCAGATTCCACGCGGTGCGGCACGGGCCCCGGAGGGCCGGTGGGTAAGAGCAAGACGTAAGTACTCCACGTGTTGCTTCGATCAAACTAGAGGTTCGGGAGCGTCGAGTCCAGTCGAATCAGTGCTCTCTTTGCATAATCGCTCGGATGGGTGAGCGGGTACGGCCGGCCGCTCCGGGGCTCAGGGTGGGTCGGAGAGGTCCGCTCGAGGTGTCCGATGGCGTCCCCTCGGGGTGTCGCCAACCGATCTGGATCGGCCGCTACACGTCGAGGCGTAGACCCCCCCGGTGCTCACTGGCATCTCTGGTCGAGGGACCTGGCGGAGCCGCACCAAATCGCCTCGACGTCCACCGGAAATTGCAGCCACAATTAAATGAACGTTGGTGGTGTCTTGCTGACCTCGCCGCGCGACCGGGAACCCTGGAAATAGGGATACTGATTTCCCTCGAATCGCGTTTGCGTCGGCTAAGGGTCGGAGATCGCGCGCGTGGCCGCGACCCGGGCCGGACCGGTCAGGGCGGTATCGGCCGCGTTGATGGCCGCTCGGTGATCGTCTTGATGGCCGTTCGGCAGCGCGGTGGCCGTGGCCTCGGGGGTGCCGGTGGCCATCGAACGCGTGGCCGACTCGATCATGTCCGCGCGTGGCCGTGCGTGAAGTTGGCCGTTACGTTCACCCAGGTTCATCCCCGGCGAGCATGGCCACGAGCGGCCAACTGGATCACTGATGGCCACCGAGGCCGGTCACGAGGAGAGCAGGAGGGTGCGCAGTGCCTGGGCCGCGCCGCTGAGGAAGCCGGCCCTGCGCTGGACCAGAACCACCGGGATCGCGAACCGTGCCCGGGGTACATCCAGCACCCGCAACCGACCGGTGCTCAGCTCCGTCCCGACCCCGCTGCGAGGCAGTACCGCCAGACCGAAACCGGCCTCGACCATCCGTACCTGAGCGGTCAGGCTGTCGATCGGAACGATCTCCGCGACCTCCAGCGCGTCGCGGCCCAGGAGGGTCTCCAACGCGTCGGCGTAGGGCTGACGGGGTTCGCCAGGGCGCGCCGGGAACGTGATCCAGGGATACCGCGCCAGTCGCTCCGGAGCGAGGTCGCGTTCGGACAGGAGCGGGTGCCCGGCGGGTGCGACCGGCAGCAGCTCCTCGTGGCCGATCGTCGTCGAGACCAGATCGGGGTGGGTGTCCTCGGCGTAGCGCAGCCCGAGGGTCGCCTCGCCGCGCCGGACCAGATCGCTCACGACGTCACTCGGCGCCGTCCGGATGCGGAACCGCACCTCGGGGCTGGCGTCCCGGAACTCGCGCAGCCGGTCGGTGAGGTCGGTCCCGGCGAGCGTCCCGATGAACGCCAGCGTGACCTCCCCGGACCGTCCGCCGTGCACCTCCGACACCGAGGCGAGCCCGTCCTGGACGACCGTGGCGAGGGTCTCGGCGTAGGGCAGGAACGAACGCCCGGCCTCGGTCAGCAGGACGCCGCGGGCGCCACGCTCGAACAACGGCGCGCCCAGCTCGGTCTCCAGCAGCCGGATCCGTCTGCTGATCGCCGGCTGTGAGACGTGCAGGACCTCGGACGCCCGGGTGAACCCGCCGTGCCGCACGATCGCCAGGAACGTCGCAACGTGGTCTACTTCCATGAAGACATCAGATTAGCTGATCGCCAGGCTCAGTCCTATGCATTAGACACATAGGAGCTGGTCTTCCTACGGTCGCTGGGTGACCGACCTGTTCCTGCTCGACCCGGACCTGACGCACCTCAACCATGGCGCGTTCGGGGCTTGCCCCCGGCCGGTCTTCGACGTCTACCAGCGCTGGCAGCGCGAGCTCGAACGGTCGCCCAGCGGGATGTTCGACCGCCTCGACGACGAGCTCGCCGTCGTGCGCCGGGCGCTCGCCGCCTATCTGGGTGCCCAGCCCGAAGGCATCGCGCTGGTGCTCAACGCGACGGTCGCGCTCAACACCGTGCTCCGCTCGCTGCGGATCGGCCCCGGCGACGAGCTGCTCACCACCGAGCACGAGTACGGCGCCATCCGTAACGCGTTGAGCTTCGTCGCGGGCAGGACCGGCGCCCGGGTCGTGGTCGCACGGGGCACGACGGCCGAGGAGATCTGGGCCGGCGCCACGGCCCGGACCAGGGCACTCGTGGTCAGCCACATCTCCTCACCGACCGCGCTGCTGCTCCCGGTCGAACGGCTCTGCGCGCTGGCCAGGGACGCGGGTGTGCTGTCGGTGGTCGACGGGGCGCACGGCCCCGGCCAGCTCGACCTCGACCTCGACGCCCTCGGCGCCGACGTGTACGTGGGCAACTGCCACAAGTGGCTGTGCGCGCCGAAGGCCGCCGCGTTCCTCCACACCCGCCGCGAGGTGCGGCCGCTGCTCGACCCGCTCGCCGCCGGGTGGGGGTGGGGCGAGACGGCCTATGAGCCGAGCCAGGACTGGCGCAGCGCCCGCGACCCGTCGGCCTACCTGTCGGTGCCGGCCGCGATCGACTTCGTGACCGCCCACGGCCGCCAGGCGGAGTGCCGGGACCTGCTGCGCGGCGCCAGGACGCTGATGGCCGACGCCGGGTTCGCCCCGTTCGCCGACGAGCAGCCGATCCAGATGGCCTACTTCCTGCTCCCCGCCTGCGACCCGGCCGCTGTCACGAGGCTGCTGCGTTCCGAGTTCGCGATCGACGCCCCGGTCCGCGCCTGGAACACGCAGCCGATGGTGCGGATCTCAATCGCCCCGTACGTCCGTCTCGACGACATCCAGCGCCTCGCCGAGGCGCTGACCACGATCTTCTCAACGGTGAGGGCATCCAGATGAGCGCAACCGAGCGCGGCTTACGCAAGGACGTCCGACTCGTCGGGCTGCTGTTCACCTCAGTGGGCGCCATCATCGGCTCCGGCTGGCTGTTCGGCGCCCAGAGCGCCGCGAACACCGCGGGTCCCGCCGCCGTCCTGTCCTGGGTCATCGGCGGCGTGATGATCATGGCGATCGCGTTCGTCTATGCCGAGCTGGGCACGATGTTCCCGGTGTCCGGTGGTACGGCCCGGTTCCCGCACTACGCGTTCGGCTCGTTCACCAGCTACGGCTTCGGCTGGATCCTGTGGATCACCTGCGCGTCCGCGTCGGCCATCGAGGTCGAGGCGGCCCTGCAGTACAGCGCCGCCCGGTTCGACTCGCTGATGCATGAGGTCGACGGCGTGCCGGTACTGACCTGGCCGTTCGGGTTCGCCGTCGCGGTCGCACTGCTCGCCGTGCTGACCGCGCTGAACCTGTACGGCGTCAAGTGGTTCGCCCGCGCCAACAACGTGCTGGTGTGGTGGAAGCTCGGCGTGATCGTCGTGGTGATCGTGGCGTTCCTGGCGACCGCGTTCCACGCGGGCAACTTCGACCTGCCGGACGCGGCAGCCGGCGGTGAGGGCGGGTTCGCGCCGTTCGGCGTCGAGGGCGTGCTGACCTCGATCGCCACGTCCGGCGTGGTGTTCTCCTACCTGGGGTTCCGGCAGGGCATCGAGCTCGCGGGCGAGACCGACCGGCCACGCCGCAACATCCCGGTCGCGGTCATCGGCTCGGTGCTGGTGACCGGCGCGCTGTACATCCTGTTGCAGGTCGCATTCACCGCCGCCCTGCCGCCGGAGGCGCTGGCCGGCGGCTGGTCGCACATCGCCCTCACGTCCGGGCAGGCGACGGCGTTCGGCCCGCTCGCCGCGCTGGCGACGATCCTCGGTCTGCACTGGCTGGCCGCGACGCTCTACCTCGACGCGGTCGTGTCACCCGCGGACAGCGGACTGATCTACCTGACCAGCACGTCCCGGGTCACCTACGCGATGGGCCGCAACCGCAACGCCCCACCGAGCCTGGCCACGCTCGACCGGCGCGGCACACCGTGGGTGAGCCTGCTGCTGGCCTTCGTCGCCGGGGTGATCTTCTTCCTGCCGTTTCCCGGATGGCAGTCGCTGGTCGGTTTCGTGACCGCCGCGACCGTGCTGTCGCTGGGGTCCGGGGCGCTCGCGGTCGGGGCGCTGCGCCGGTCGCTGCCCGATCATCCGCGAGTGTTCCGCCTGCCCGGCCGTGACACCGTGCCGTTCCTGGCGTTCTACTCGTCGAACCTGATCGTCTTCTGGACCGGCTGGCACACCGACTGGAAGCTGTTCGTCGCGGTGCTCCTCGGCTACCTGATCTTCGCCGCGACCCGGCCGTTCCTGCCCGGCGGCCCGCCGCTGGAGCTGCGCGCGGCCTCCTGGTTCTTCCCCTGGCTCGGCGGGCTGGCGCTGATCAGCTACCTCGGCGAGTTCCCCGACCCGGCCGACGGCGCCGGCAACACCGGCGCGATCGGGCTCGGCTGGGGGTTCGCCGTCGTCGCACTGTGGTCGGCGGTGATCTACGCGTGGGCCATGCGCGTGCGGCTGTCCGACGACAAGGTCGCGCGCCTGGTCGACTCCGGGTTCGTCGGAGAGGACGAACCCGCCATCACGACGACGGAGGTGAACCGATGATCTTCGACGGCATCGAGGAACACGGTGTGGAACAGGTGGTGTTCGGCAGCGACCCTACGACCGGCCTGCGGTCGCTCATCGTCATCCACGACACGACGCTCGGCCCGTCGCTCGGCGGGGTGCGGATGTGGCCGTATCCGAGCGAGGCCGAGGCGATCGCCGACGGGTTGCGGCTGTCCAGGGCCATGACGGTCAAGGCGGCGGCGGCCGGGCTGAACCTCGGCGGCAGCGCCAGCCTCATCATCGGCGACCCCGGCCTGGACAAGACCGAGGAGCTGCTGCGCGCGCACGGCCGGTTCATCGCCTCCCTCGGCGGCCGGTTCATCCCGGTCAACGACGTCGGGACCACCCAGGCCGACATGGAGACGATCGGGCTGGTCGCGGCACCGGTGTGCGACCGGGGTGACCCGTCGCCGTACACCGCGCTCGGTGTCCTGTGCGCTATCCGCGCGGCGCTCGAGGTCACCGACCTGGCCGGGGTGACGGTTGCGGTGCAGGGGGTCGGCAACGTGGGGTCCCGGCTGGTCGGGCTGCTGCGCGCGGAGTCCGCCGAGGTGATCGTTGCCGACGTGGTCGCCGACCGCGCCCGCGGGGTGGCCCGGCGCCACGGCGCGCGGCAGGTCCCGGTCGAGGAGATCCTGGGTACACCGTGCGACGTGCTTGCGCCATGCGCGCTGGGGGAGGTGGTGACCCGGCGAACGCTGCCGGACCTGGCCTGCCGGGTGATCGCGGGTGGCGCGAACAACGTGCTCGCCCAGCCCTCGCTGGCGCGGGAGCTGGGGGACATCCGATACGTCCCGGACTTCATCGCCAACGCCGGCGGCCTGATCTACCTGGAGGAACAGCTGCTCGGCCACGACGACGACCGCGCGACCGAGCGGGTCAGGAAAGTGGGGAACGTGGTGGCCGACGTCCTCGCCATGGCGAGCGACGGCCGGGTCACCACGGTCGAGGCGGCGACGGAACTGGCACACGCCCGGCTCGCGGCCCGCCGCGTGGCGGGGAACGGATGGTGGTCACCGGACCGACCTGTACCGACATACAGCCTGGATAGGCGCCAATGAAGCCGCCGGCCGGTGACCGGACTCCAGCATAGCCCTCGCCACCAGCCCAAACGCGTCCCCATAACAAAGTCATACGGTTGTGGGCCAACGATGTTGTCTAGTCTCTGCTGAATGGCGTTCACCTCTCGATCCGAAGCGGCGCGCACCGCGATCCTGGACGCCGTCCGGGACCTGCTCGCGCGGAAGGGTTTCGCCGGTACGACGATCCGCGCGGTGGCCGCCGAGGCGAGCGTCGACCCGTCCATGGTGATGCGCTACTACGGCAGCAAGGAGGACCTGCTCGCCGCGGCGCTCGACGTCGACCTGCACCTGCCCGACCCGGCGCAGTGCCGCCCGGAGCGCCTCGGCCGGACCCTGGCCGAGCACATGATCAGCCGGTGGGAAGGTCAGCTGGCCGACGGCCTGATCCTGATGCTGCTGCGCTCCGCGTCGAACAGCCGGCTCGCCGCGCAGCGCTACCGGGAGATGTTCGAGAGCCAGGTGCTCGGCCTGATCCGCGCGGTCATCGGCGACACACCCGACACCGCCCGCCGCGCCGGTCTGGTCGCCGCGCAGGCCGCCGGGGTCGCGCTGTGCCGTTACGTGCTGGAGATCCCGCCGGTCGCGGCGCTGGAGGGGGAGGAGCTGGCGGCGCTGCTCGCCCCGGTCCTGCAGCACTACCTCACCGGCAACCTGACCTCCCTACCCCTACCCTCGACCCTCGACGCCAAGACGTAGCGCGGCCGACGTCGTCGGAACCGACATCACGGATCGGGTCACTCGAATCCAGCGGCTGGCTGTCCGGGTTCGGATCGAGCGCTCGTGATCATCACCGCCTCAGTGCTGTTTTTCGGGCGGGAAACAGCCCTCACGCGGTGGTGATCATGGGTAGGTGTCAGTCGAGGGCGCGCAGGTGTGCGGCGAGGTGGTCGGGCAGGGACGGGCCGGGGGTGGCTCGGATGTTGCGGATGTCCAGTGGCTCGCCGGTGGCGGCGTCGACCACGGCGGGCTGGACCCGGTCGCCGGTACGGCGGTCGTGCAGCTCGATGGGCGGGCCCTCGGGGTCGGCGAGCCAGCGGTCGCCCCAGCGGATCATGGCCGCGAGCACGGTGAAGAAGTCGCGGCCCTTCTCGGTCGGCACGTACTCGTAGCGCGTGGGCCGGTCCTGGTAGGGCACCCGGTCCAGCATGTCGGCCTCGACCAGTGCGTCGAGGCGCTGGGTGAGCACGTTGCGGCTCAGTCCGAGCTGGTGCTGGAACTGCTCGAACCGGCGCGCGCCGTAGAAGGCCTGACGCATGACCAGCGGGGTCCACCAGTCGCCCGTCAGGTCGACGGTCCTGGCGATCGAGCACGGCCATTCGCTGAACCGGGTGCGTCGCATGTCCCGATGATAGTTGCTCTAGTGAACTCACTGCTCTACCGTCAGTTGCTGTAGTGAACTGACTGGGAGGTCTCCTCATGCCGATGATCGATCTGACGATGCCGCGCGGCGCACTGTCCGAACTGGGGAAGGCCGAGCTGATGGCCGCCCTGACCCGCACCCTGCTCAAGTGGGAGGGTGCGGCGCCGGGCAACGAGGCCGCCCGGTCGATCGCCTGGACCTTCCTGCACGAGGCGGACCTGGTGACGGTCGGCGGCGCGGCGCCGGCTCAGCCGCGCTACCGCGTCGTGGTCGGTGTGCCGCAGGGAACGGTCGACGACGAGGCGAAGCGCGGGCTGGTCGCGGAGGCGACCGAGGACGTGCTGGCGGCGGAACGCGGGTTCCGTGGCGGGGCTCCCGGGTCCCGGGACGCCTGGCGCGTGTGGGTGATCGTCAACGAGATCACCGACGGCAACTGGGGCGGTGCCGGGCGGATCTTCCGGCTCGGCGACATCCTGGAGTTCGCCGGCGCCGACGATGCCGACGTCGAGCGTCGGACGGCGCGACTTCGGCAACCGATTTCCTGAGGTTTCGGCGGTAGCTGAGGTCACAATCAGTGACAGGCCGGCCTGAAATAACACCTGGCCAACATTTGTTGACCTACACTGTTTCGTATGGCATTCACCCAGCGTTCTGAGGCGACGCGGACCGCGATCCTGGAGGCGGCCCGGCGGCTGCTCGCCTCGAAGGGCTACGAGGCGACCACGATCCGCGCGGTGGCCACGGAAGCGGGCATCGATGCGTCCATGGTGATGCGCTACTACGGCAGCAAGGCCGGCCTGTTCAGCGCCGCGATCGATCTCGATCTCAGGCTGTCCGACGCGGCGACCGACTCCTCGCTCGACGAGCTCGGCGCGAAGCTCGCGCAGCACTTCATCGCGCGGTGGGAAGGGTGGCGGTCCGACACGCAGTCGGATGAGGTCATCCTGTTGCTGCTGCGCTCGGCGAGCACGAACCCGATCGCGGCCGAGCAGATGCGCACGATCTTCCAGGCGCAGGTGCTGCGGGTGATCGGTGACGCGTTGGGCAACGGTCCGGACACCACGCGCCGCGCGGCGATGGTCGCGACCCAGGTCCTCGGCGTCGCGTTGTGTCGTTACGTCCTCGAGCTGCCGCCGCTGGTCGCGTTGTCTGGGCCCGAGCTGGTCGCGATGCTCACCCCGGTCCTGCAGCACTACTTGACCGGCAACCTCGACGAGAGCCTCGCTACCTCCTCGTAGCCGCTGTCACCGCATCGTGTCAACGCTAGTAGGCCTACACTTGTTGGCGTGATGTCAGGTAGAGCTCGCCGCTCCGATGAGACGAGGGCGGCGATCCTCACCGCCGCCAGGGAACGATTCGCCGCCGACGGCTACGAACGCGCCACGATCCGGGCCATCGCCGCCGACGCGCACATCGACCCGGCCATGGTCATGCGCTACTACGTGAGCAAGGAGCGCCTGTTCGCCGAGGCCGCGCGGCTCGACCTGCGACTGCCCGACCTGAGCGAGCAGCCGCGTCACCGGGTCGGCGAGCTGCTGGTGCGCCACATGCTGGCGCGGTGGGAGGGCGACGAGACCATGGTGGCCATGCTGCGCGCGGGCGCCACCAACACCAGCGCGGCGGCCACGCTGCGCACCATCTTCCTCAACCAGCTGATTCCGGTGGTCGCCACGGTCTGCCCGGAGCCCGGCCAGGCCGCGGTGCGGTCCGGGCTCATCGCCTCACAGGTCCTTGGCCTGGCGGTGTGCCGCTACATCCTGCATCTGCCGCCGGTCGTCGACATGACGATCGACGAGGTGGCGCTCTGGATCGGTGCCACCCTGCAGCGCTACCTCGTCGAGAACCCGTGAGTGGCGAGTGGTCCTAGGGGACCACTCGCCACTCACGGGTTCTAGGTGCGGCTGCGGCCCGGGATCTTGTCGTCGCCGGGGCGGCGCGGCGCGCTGGGCTCGACGGCGCCCGGCTGACCGGGGGAGCTTGCCTGGTGTGGCGGCCGAGCGGCGGGCTGCTCGGGCCTCGGGGGCTGAGGCACCTGCCGGCCCGGCTGTACCGGATGGCCGGGCGGCGGAGGGTAGGGGCGAGCGCCGGGCGGCAGCGGCCGACCGGGTGGTTGCTGCCGGACCGGAGGCCGCCCGGACTGCGGCCGGCCCTGACCCGGGTGCGGACGACCGGGCTGAGGGTGACCCGGCTGCATCGGCCCGGGGCGACCGGTCTGAGCGCGAGGCGCCGCCGGCGGACGGCCCGGTGCGGTGCCGGTTGGCTGCGCCGACGGTGGGCGCGCGGCGGCGGCCGCGGCCGCCATGGCCGCCTGGGTTTCCGGATACGGATGGGCGCCGAGCTTGCGCAGCTTGTGCTTGCGCTTGAAGTACGCGCGGGCGGCGGTCGGCAGTAGCAGGGTGAGGAACCACAGCAGCGTCAGCGGATGTTTGCGCACGAAGTTGCTGATGTACTGCGCGTCGTCGCGGTCGACGGTCCAGTTCTTCTCGTCGTTGCCGGACACGTCCACGGTGTCGGCGAACCCGACCCGGCTCAGGTCGATCGAGCTGGGACCGCGTCCGGCGACCCGGTTGTCGGTGACCGAGGACCCGCTGCTGTTGCCGATGATCGACACCGCGTGCACCGTCATGCCGTCGATCTCGTTGCCGCTGATCTGCGCGTTCGCGTTGTTGACCTGCACCGCGGTCAGCGCGTCGCTGAGCGAGTTGCGGTCGACCAGCGCGCCCCGGGAGCCGTTGCGGATGGCGACCGCGTACCCGCCGGGTGAGCTGACGTGGTTGCCGCGCAGCACGACGCCCTGGGTGTCGCCGCGCACCACGATGCCGTCCCGGTTGGCGGCGACCGTGTTGTCGCTCAGCTGCGCGTTGTAGGCGTTGTTGACCAGGATCCCGTGCTCGGCGTTGCCGCGCGCGGTGCTGGCGTCGATGGTGAAGCCGCTGGCCGCGGTGGTGGCCGAGCCGCCCACGTTGGGGCCCTTGGCCAGCGGGGCGCCGTTGATGTAGATGCCGCTGCGCGCGTTGGACGCGGCGGTGACCTCACGCAGCGAGACGTTGTGTGCGCCCTGGGCGATGGCGATGCCGTTGGTGGAGTTGCCGGTGCTGGTGACCCGCCACAGCTCGGTGCCCTCGGAGTTGGTGTGCACGGCGATGCCGTCCATCACCGAGTTGCGCACCGTGGCGCCGTTGATCAGCAGGCCTTTCGTGCGGCTGGAGAACATGCCGTAGTGGTTGCCGGTGAAGGTGACGCCTCGTGCGCTGCCGGTGGCGGGCTCGGAGGTGCTGCCGGTCCAGGCGACGCCGCCGGTCCGGCCGCTCCAGAAGCCGAGGCCGGTGGTGCTGAGGTCGTGCAGGTCCATACGGCCGCCGACGTCGCGGATGTAGGCGCGCCCGTTGCTGGGATCGGTGTCGGGGGTGTTGGTCGCCGGGTCCCAGCTGGTGATGGTCAGCGGCGCGTTCGGGCCGCCACCGATGAGCATCGAACCCTTGAACGTGATGATCGAGGTGATGCCCCCGGCCGAGCTGGACAGTCGGAGGGTGCCGCCCGGGATGCTCAGGTTCAGCTGTGCGCCCGGTCCGACGAGCACGTTGTGCACCAGCAGGAACCCGCCGTCGGCTTGCTGCTGGACGGCGCCGGCGCCGGTCAGCGCCGCCAGGTCGTAGGGCGCGGGGCGCGCGGGCAGCGCGAGCGTGGCCGGTCCGCCACCGGGAGCGGGGACGTCGCGCGCGGGTGTGCCGGGGAGCATCGCCTCGACCGCGCCGAACAGTCGCTGCTCCTCGGTGGTGACCAGGTTCGCCTGGATCGGGTCGAACTGCGGCCCGTTCGGTTTCCCACTGTTCGGCGCGGGCTCGTGGTCCGGCTGTCCGGCGGCCGGTGGGGGAGCGGGGCTGTCCGAGTCGTCGGGCGGCAGTCCCACCGAGAGGGTCGCGACGCCCAGCGCGAGGCTGGCCAGGATTCCGAGGGCGGCGAATGCGCAGCCGACCCGGCCGTGTTCCGGTGCGCGCGTCATACCGGACCGGTCCGGTCAGCCGTGGCGTTCGGGCCCGCGAGTGGTGAGGTCATCTACCTGGATGCGCATTCCTGTGGGTCCGTTTGTGGGTCGTGGTCCCTCACATGTGGGCGACGCCTGTGGCGCACGAGGTTCCAGTTGACCGTAGTGATGACCACAGCCGTAGGCAAACCTCGGGCCGTCGTGCGTGTCGGGTCATGCCGCCGACGGTGTCTGTTCGCGGAAGCCGCGCAGAACCTCACGCAGGGAGTCGGTGAAGTCCTCGGCGGCATAAATGAACCCCAGGTGGTCGCCGGGGAACTCGATACACGGGCAGCCGAGGAGCCGCGCCTGAATCCGTGCGGTACGTGCGTAGTAGGCGTCCCTGCTGCCCCGGCCCACCGCGGTCACCGTCGGAATCTTGCTTTGCGCAAGGGTGGCCAGGTCAGGGACGTAGGTGGTGATCGGCAGGTACTCGTGCGCGAAGAAGAAGTCCGTGTTGGGTGGTAGGCCGGACTCGGTCGCCTGATAGGTGAAGCCGACGAACTCGGTGGCGAACAGGTTCATCGCGGCCGCGGCGCCCCGTGCCGTGTAGGCCCCGAACACGGCGTCGGCGAACGTGAGCCAGGTCCGTGCGTCCGGCAGCAGCGACACGGTGGGGCCTTCGTGCAGGACCAGCCCGGCGATCAGCTCCGGATGGCGGACCGCGAGCTCGAACGCGATGGACGCTCCGCCGCTGTTGCCGAAGACATAGGCTTCCCGCGCACCCGATGCGCGGATCACGGCCGCCGCGTCGTCGGCCTGCTGCGCCATGTCCAGGTCGACCGTCGGGTCGCCGGAGCTGCGGGAATTGCATCGGCGGTCGTAGCTGACGACGGTGTACTCATCGGCCAGCAACGAGGCGACGGCCGCGTGGCGGATGGCGTCACCACCCCCGCCCGCGATCATGAGCAGGGCCGGCCCGTCCCCCTGGCGGTCGTACACGATGTCAGCACCGTCGTTCCGTACCGCCGCAGTGGTGATCCGCACGCGCGCAACATACCAACACCCGTTTGCCCACACGTGCGGACCAGTCTTCCCCGCTGGCACGAATGTGGCTTTAGGGACGTTGAACGTCCCTAAAGCCACATTCGTGCCGTGTGGGTGGGTGGGTTAGTCGGCGGGGGGTGACCTGAAGAGGGTGCCTAGGCCGCTGCGGGGGGTTTTGTCGCCTGCCAGGCGCAGGCCCTGCCAGATGCTGACCTGGTTCGCCGTCAGGACCGGCTTGTCCAGCGTGCGCTCCAGGTCGTCCAGTGAACCCATCGTGTGCAGGGCGGTGTCCGGCAGCAGCAGGGCCTGGGCTTCGGGGTGGTCGCCCGCCCTGGCCACCTCCAGCAGTCGGTCGCGGCCGAGCGTGCCCACCTCCGCTGCGGTGATGATGTCCAGTGTGGACAGTCGCACGACGCTGACCCCGGCGGTCGCGAGGAACGCCACGAAGCGGCGCGCCACGTCCTCCGGGTAGGTCGCGGCGATCGCCACCCGGCGGATCTTCATCCGCACCAGCGCGTCGGCGAACGCGAACGACGTGCTCGACGTCGGCACACCGGCCGCCGCGCCGAGCGCCTTGACCTGCGCCTTCGCCCCGTCCCAGCCGAAGACGAAACTCCCGGACGTGCACGCCCAGATGACCGAGTCGCACACGGCACGGTTCTCCAGATCGCGCACGCCGGCCGCCAGGACGTCGTCGCCGCCGATGTCGAGCAGCGCGTCCACCCGGTGGGCGTCCTCCCGCATCTCGGTGTGCGTCAGCAGCAGCGTCGGCGCGTACGGGCCCGCGTTGTCCAGCAGCTTCTGCGCGAGCGGGTAGTCGTCCTCGGCGCTGTAGCCGGGGTAGAGAAAACCGACCGTGTGCATGCTTAGCCGACCTCCGGGGCTGGGGTGAGTGCGGGGACGTGCAGCAGGCTCTGACCGGCGCCGACCGCCGACCGGCCCATGGCGCGCAACGCGGACCACATGGTGACCTGGTTCGCGGTGATCACCGGCTTGCCGAGCGCCTGCTCCAGCGGACCGATGACGTCGTAGGTGGGCAGGTTGGTGCAGCTGATGAACAGCGCGTCCGCCTCCGGGGTGTCCACCGAGGAGACGATCTCGACGACCTTCGAGTACGGCACCCGCCAGATGTGGCTGAGCAGGCCCATTCCGCCGCTGGCCACCGTGCGGATGCCGTTCTCCAGTAGGAACCGGTCCAGCCGGACGGTGATCTCCTCGATGTACGGGGTGGCGATCGCCAGCTTGCGCGACCCCAGCGCGGTGAGCGCCTCGACGAGCGACCCGGCGGTCGTGCGTGCCGCCGGCGCCCCCGCGTCGAGGATCGTCCTGGTCAGGTCCCGTTCACCGAGCCTGCCGTTGATGAAGCTGCCGGACGCGCAGGCGTAGGTGACCACGTCCGGCTCGGGCGTGAGCACGTCCTTGGTCGCGCGGCGCACCACACCGTGGTCACCGACCGCCACCGCCATCTCGACGGTGACCTGCGTGGTGAGGAACGGCATCCGGGTCAGGTACAGCGAGATGTCGTCGGGCACCCACCGCCACAGCTCCCGGTCCAGCGCGAAGTCGAACGGTGCGACCACGCCGATGCCCCGCTGCCCCGATTCCTCGGTGTGCGGGGAAACCTCGATCGGCACGTGTTAGCCCTCGTGCCGCTCGTAGACCAGGCTCTCGCCGACGCTGCCGGATCGCCAGACGTCGTGGCACGCGGCGGCCATCTCGTCGAGGCCTTCGACGATCGTCGCGTACACGTTGCCGGGCACCCAACCGACGTCGGCGTTGAGCAGCAGGTTGTTGCGGCCGTAGAAGATCGCCAGATCGATGACCATCGGCAGGGCCTCGACGCCCTTGTCGCGCTTGAAGTCCTCGTCGAGCATGCCGCCGGGGAACTCGAACAGCACGACGTCACCGGGGATCGGGGTGACCGTCGGGTTCTCCTGGCCGATCGGGTCCGCGAACTGGCCGAGCATCGCGTACACCTCGTTGCGGGCGTACTTGGCGTGCTGGATGTCCCCGCCGAGCGGTAGTGCGTTCCACACCGCCTCGCAGGTCCGTGGCGCCTGTTTCTCCAGCAGCTCGGCGACGCAGGAGACTCCTCGTTTTGCCAGGGTGATTCGAAGCAGGCGCGCCACGCAGGGTCCTCTCAAACGATGAAATTGCAGATTGTTGACAATCTTACGAAGACTTCTTAGCGTGTCAACGGCCCCCTGCCTCACCGATCAAAGGTCTCCCTAAGTTGCCCTCACCGCCACCCCGCCACCCCGCCTCCACCGGCACGAATGTGGCTTTGGGGACGTTCAACGTCCCTAAAGCCACATTCGTGACAGCGCGGCGCGCGGCGGGGGACGGGGCGTGAACGTCGGGGAGGTGCTGGCGAGCGCCGTGCCTGGGGTGCCGGTCGAGGTCTCGGTGGGGGTGCGCGGGAGCTACGCCTACGACGCGTCGAACTACCGGGTCGCGCCGGTCGCCGTCGCCTTCCCACGCGGGCCGTCCGACGTCGTCGAGCTGGTGCGCGCCTGTGCCGCCGCGAGCATCCCGATCACCTGCCGCGGCGGCGGTACCAGCATGGCGGGCAACGCCGTCGGCCCCGGCGTCGTGCTCGACTTCTCCCGCGACATGGCCTCGGTCCTGGACCTGAACGTCGCCGCGCGCACGGCGCGGGTGCAGCCGGGCATCGTCCTGGACGACCTGCAGCGGGCCGTCGCCGCGCACGGTCTGATGTTCGGGCCGGACCCGTCGTCGCACAGCCGCGCCACGATCGGCGGCATGATCGGCAACGACGCCTGCGGCAACCACTCGGTGCGCTACGGCCGCACCGCCGCCCACGTCATCGAGCTGGAGCTCGTCCTCGCCGATGGAACCCAGGCCATCGCGGGACCCGGCGGGCTGCGCCCGATGCACCCGGCCGACGAGCGGCGGGTCGAACAGGTGGACGCGGCACTGCGCGAGGTCGTGCACAGCTACCTCGCGGACATCCGCACCGAGCTGGGGCGCATCCCACGCCAGGTGTCGGGGTACCAGCTGCACCACCTGCTGCCGGAGAACGGCGTCGACCTGGCGAAATGCCTCGTCGGGACGGAGGGGACCTGCGCCGTGGTGGTCGCTGCCACGATCGCGCTGCAGCCGGTCCCTCCCGCCGCGCTGCTCGTCGCGCTGGGCTATGACGACGTCGTCGACGCGGCGCGCGACGTGCCGGAGGTACTGGAGTTCTCCCCGGCCGCCGTCGAAGGCATGGACGACTCGATCGTCGACACCATGCGCGGCCGACGCGGCCCTGACTCGGTGCGCGGGCTGCCCGGCGGCAAGGCCTGGCTGTTCGTCGACCTCGACGGCGACGACCCCGAGTCGGTGGCCGCGCGCGCCGAAGAGCTGCTCGGCCGGGTGCGGGGCCTCGGTCGGCTCCGCGAGGGCCGGGTCGTCGCCGACCCCGCCGAGCGTGCCTCGCTGTGGCGGGTGCGCGAGGACGGCGCCGGTCTGGCGACCCGGCCATTGAGTGCGGTGCCCACAAACCTGCACCGGCCCTCGACGTCCCAGCTTCCCGCTGGACGCACCGGCGAACGACCCAAGTACGCCCGGTACGAGGGCCGTTCGCCGGCACGCCCAGCGGAAATCTGGAACGCCGATCATCCGGCGAACGCTCATGGCCACCGCACTACCGGCGCGCAGACCTGGGCAGGCTGGGAGGACGCCGCAGTCGACCCGCTGACCCTGCCGGACTACCTGTACGACTTCCGCGAGCTGCTCGCCGAACACGGGCGCAGGGGTGTGCTGTACGGGCACTTCGGCGCGGGCTGCGTGCACGTGCGCATCGACTTCGACCTGGCGACCGAGGCCGGCGTCGAGGACATGCGCGCGTTCGTCACCGACGCCGCGCGGCTCGTCGTCAAGCACGGCGGCACGCTGTCCGGCGAGCACGGCGACGGCCGCGCCCGAGGTGAGCTGCTGGAGATCATGTACAGCCCCCGGGTGATCGCCGCGTTCGCCGCGCTCAAGGCGGCGTTCGACCCGGACGACCTGCTCAACCCCGGCATCATCATCGAACCGCGCCCGCTGGATGCGGACCTCGCGCCGTTGCGCGGCGGCACGCCACTGCCGATGCCGACCGCGCTGCGCTACGCCCACGACCCCGGCGGCTTCGGCGAAGCGGCCGCGCGGTGCGTCGGCATCGGCCGGTGCCGCAGCGACGTCGGCGGCGTCATGTGCCCGAGCTTCCGCGCGACGCACCGCGAACAGGACTCGACCCGGGGCCGCGCCCGCGCGCTGCAGGAGATGCTGCGCGGCGATCTCGACACCGGGGGCTGGAAGTCCCCGGACGTCGCCGAGGCACTGGACCTGTGCCTGTCCTGCCGCGCCTGCTCCAGCGACTGCCCGGTCGGCGTCGACATGGCGAGCTACAAGGCGGAGTTCCTGCACCAGCACTACAAGGGCAGGCTGCGCCCACGGTCGCACTACAGCCTCGGCTGGCTGCCGCTGGCCGCCGCACTGGCCGGCTGGGTGCCGTGGCTGGCGAACGCCGTGCTGCGCAGGCCCCGGCTGCGTCGCCTGATGACCGCGGCGGGCGGGGTCACCCCGCACCGTGACCTGCCCCGGTTCGCCGGTCGCCGCCGCGCCCGGCGTGGCCTGCCCGCCGCCGGAGGCCCGGCGGATGCGGTGCTGTTCACCGACACGTTCACCCGCGCGTTCCGCCCCGAGCTGCTCGGCGCCGCGGCCAGGGTGCTGCGGCGGGCCGGCACCGAGACCGCGCCGATCCAGGGCGCCTGCTGTGGGCTGACCTGGATCAGCACCGGTCAGCTGTCGGTGGCGAAGAAGGTGCTGACCCGCACCGCCCGCATCCTGGACCGCACCGGCGACGGCCCGATCGTCGTCCTCGAACCGAGCTGCGCCGCCGCACTACGGACCGACCTTCCCGAGCTGGTGGCGGGGGAGCAGGCCCGTCGGGTCGCGGCCCGGGTCCGGACGTTCGCCGAGATGATCTCCGAACGCCTCGACCAGGGCTGGCGGCCCCCGGCGCTCCCGGCCGAGCTGGCGCTGCAGACGCACTGCCACGAGTACGCGGTGTTCGGCGCCGCCACCCAGCGCCGGGTGCTGCAACGTCTGGGCGTGACGACGGTCGACGAAGCCGTCGGCTGCTGCGGCCTGGCGGGCAACTTCGGCTTCGAGGAGCAGCACTACGACACCTCGATGGCCGTGGCGGAGCTGTCGCTGACCAAGGTCCTGGCAGGCGAACCGGCCCGCACAGCCGTCCTGGCGGACGGCTTCAGCTGCCAGACCCAGATCGCCCACCTGACCGACAACCCCGCACAACACCTGGCCCAACTCCTGGACAACCCAGGGAGCCAGGAGTGATCACCACCACCCCGCGAGTCGGGCGCCTGCTGAGAAGCCCGACTCGCCGACAAAGGACTACAGGGAGCCCACGCTATGACCGTTCTTGATGACCGTGTGGACGTTGCGGCCGACGTGACGCCCCTGCTGCTGATCGGGGGGCGGTGGGTCGATTCGGGGGACGGCGCGACCATGCCCGTCGAGAACCCGGCCACCGGTGAGGTGATCCGCGAGGTCGCCGACGCCACCGCCGCCGACGGGCGCGCGGCCCTCGATGCGGCGGTGGCCGCGCAGCGGTCCTGGGCGGCGACACCCGCGCGGGCGCGCAGCGACATCCTGCGCCGCGCCTACGAGCGGGTCATCGCCGACACCGACCGGCTCGCCGCGATCATGACCGCCGAGATGGGCAAGCCGCTCGCCGAGGCGAAGGGCGAGGTCGCCTACGCCGCGGAGTTCCTGCGCTGGTTCGCCGAGGAGGCCGTGCGCATCGGCGGCGGCGACTTCACCCGCACCCCGGACGGCGCGAACCGCGCGATGGTCGTCCGTCAGCCGGTCGGGCCCTGCCTGTTGATCACTCCGTGGAACTTCCCGCTGGCCATGGGTACCCGCAAGATCGGGCCCGCGCTCGCCGCCGGGTGCACCGTCGTCCTCAAGCCCGCGCCGCAGACGCCCCTGGCGAGCCTCGCGCTCGCCCAGATCTTCACCGAGGTCGGGCTGCCCGACGGTGTGCTGAACGTCGTCACCACGAGCCGAGCGCAGGAAGTCGTCGAACCGCTGCTGCGTGGCGGTGACGTGCGGAAACTGTCGTTCACCGGGTCCACCGCCGTCGGCCGGATCCTGCTGGAACAGGCCGCCCCGGCGGTGGTGCGGACCTCGATGGAACTCGGCGGCAACGCCCCGTTCATCGTGTTCGCCGACGCCGACCTGGACGTCGCGGTCGACTCTGCCGTCCAGGCGAAGATGCGCAACATGGGCGAGGCGTGCACCGCCGCCAACCGGTTCTTCGTGCACGAGTCGGTCGCCGAGCGGTTCGCCGGCCGTCTCGCGCAGCGCCTCGGCTCGATGGTCGTCGCCCCCGGGACCGCCGAGGGTGCGCAGGTCGGGCCGCTGATCGACGGCCCGAGCCGGGAGAAGGTGGCGAACCTGGTGTCCGACGCGGTGGTGCGCGGCGCCAAGGTGCTGGTCGGCGGCGACGCACCGGAGGGCCCCGGCTACTTCTACAACCCGACGGTGCTGACGAACGTCCACCCGGACAGCGCGCTGACCCGCACCGAGATCTTCGGCCCGGTCGCCGCGATCCAGACGTTCACCGACTCCGACGACGTCATCGCCGCCGCGAACGACACCGAGTGGGGCCTGGTCGGCTACGTGTTCACCCAGGACATCGACCGGGCCATGGCGGTCAGCGAAGCTCTCGAGGTCGGCATGGTCGGGCTCAACGCCGGCGTCGTGTCCAACCCGGCGACCCCGTTCGGCGGCATCAAGCAGTCCGGCCTCGGCCGCGAAGGCGGCCGGGTGGGCATCGACGAGTTCCTGGAACACAAACTGGTCGTCCTCCCGGTCCGCCCCCCTCGGGAGGGCTGAGGCCGCCTATCCGAAGGGGTAGCCGCCCTGGGTGTTCACGACGACCCAGGGCGGCGCCGATGTCAGCTCGCGCGCCGTTCGTGGTCGAGGCGTTCGAGGAGCCACGAGCGTGCCAGCGTTGACATGGGAAGGTGCCGCTCGTGAGCCAGGGCGTGCAGCTCGCGGAACTGTTCATCGGTCAGACGCAGGTTGAACATTCGACTGGGCCGATTCGGGCGGCTGATCGTCGTGCCCTCCGGGTATGGATCAGCGGTGTCAGCGGTGGCCTCCAACCCTCGGGCATCAGCACGTACGGCGCGCTCGGTTTGTTCATCAAGCTTCTTCGTCATCGGCCACCGCCTTCTTGTAGAGAGCAAGATCTCGTCCGCTCGCTGGCCAGGCGTTCATGCCGTGCAGCTCGCCTTCCAGGTCCCGGTAGGCGATCACGACAAGGACCCTGCCGGCCGAACCGGAGTAGCCGATGAACCCAGAGGCGCCGACCCGGGAAGCTGGATATGGAGACAGCTCCACCAGATGCTCATCGACCATCACCTCCTGGGCCCATTCCGGTGCGAGGTCCACGGCCCCGCGGTAGCGAGCTGATCTGCTGCGAATGTAGTCGGCGTCGTCGTCCGTCCACCACAATCTCACCGACCTATTGTAAGTCAGTGTCTTACAGTGGTGGTGGAGGGTGCAAGGCCGTGTTCATGGTGGCGGGTCACGAAGGGAGAGCCGCGACCACGTCTATTTCCACCAGGATTCCTGGCAGGGTTGAGGCGACCGTGGTTCGGGCTGGGTAGGGGGCGGTGAAGAAGCGGCGGTAGACCGCCTCGAAGTCGGCGAAATCGGCCAGGTCGCTCAGGTGCACGGTCACCTTCATGACGTCGGTCAGGTCGGCGCCGGCCGCGATGAGTGTGGCGCGGACGTTGCGCAGCACCAGGTCGGTCTGTTCCGCGATCGTGGTCCCGGTGATCGACCCGTCGCTCGGGTCGTGCGGGCCGAAACCGGCGGTGTAGAGCACGGATCCGTTGTGGACGGCCTGCGAGTACGCGGCCTTCGGCGCGGGAGCGTTGTCGGCGGTCACATGCTTCAGCGGGGACATCAGACTCTTTCCGGTAGGGGATGGCGAGCGGTACGGCGGCCGATCGTGAGGCCGCAGAACACGGTGACCAGGCACGCGGCCGCCGTGTAGATCGAGATGGGTAGCGTCGAGCCGAACTCGGCCAGCAGCGTCGTCGCGATGAACGGCGCGAACGCACCACCGAGCAAAGACCCGAGCTGGACGCCCAGCGACAGCCCGCTGTAGCGGACCCGGGTGCTGAACGCCTCGGTGAACAGCGCGGGCTGCGGCGCGTAGATGACGCTGTGCGCCACCCCGAGCCCGACGACGAGCGCCACCAGGAACAGCTCGGGGGAACGGGAGTTGACCAGCGGCCAGAACGCGAACGACCAGACCCCCAGCAGGACCGCGCCACCGACGAACACCCGGCGGTGCCCGATCCGGTCGGACAGCAGACCGAAGACCGGGATCAGCGCCAGCTCGACCGTCGAGGCCAGGAGGACGGCCAGCAGCGCGGTGCTCTGCGAGACACCCAGGAAGTGCGGGTTCGTCGCGTAGGCGACGACGAACGTGATGAACAGGTAGTAGTTGAGGTTCACCGCCAGGTACGAGCCCGCGGTGAGCAGCACCTGGCGCGGCTGATCACGCAGCACCTCGATGAGCGGTGACCGTCGCTTCGGCGCACCGGCGCTCGCCGCGGCCTGGCGGAACTCGTCGGTCTCGTCGATCCGCAGCTGGATGAACACCGCGAGCCCGATCAGCGGGAGGCTGGCCAGGAACGGCAGTCGCCAGCCCCACGTGCTGAACGACGTGCCGGACATCGAGAACGTCACGGCGAGGAAGGCAAGGTTCGCCAGCACCACACCGCCGGGCGCGCCCGCCGAGGCGAAGCTGCCGTAGAACCCTCTCCGACCTGGCGGGACGTTCTCGGTGGCGAGCAGCATCATGCCGCCCTGCTGCCCACCGACGGTCACGCCCTGCACGAACCGCAGCACCACCAGGATGATCGGTGCCCACAGCCCGATCTGGGCGAACGAGGGCAGCACCCCGATCGCGGTGGTGGACACCCCCATGATCAGCAGCGACGCGACCAGCGCCCGTTTGCGCCCGTAGCGGTCGCCGACGTGGCCGAACACCGCGCCGCCCAGGGGCCGGGCCAGGAAGGCGACACCGAACGTGGCGAACGCCAACGCACTGCTCACCAGCGCCGTGGACGTCGGGAAGAACAACGCCGGGAAGACCAGCGCGGACGCCGTCCCGTAGATGAAGAAGTCGTACCATTCGATACTGGCGCCCGCCCAGGAAATGGCGGCTATCTTGAGAGATCGGTGGTCGAACGGCATTGTACGGACCTCCGTCGGGTCAGGTGTTCTTCTTGTACGTCAAATAACCGGTGGCACCGTTGGGCAGCATCTCCCGCTCGAACGACTCCCGGCCGGACGCGTCGAATCGTTCGCACAGTTCCTGCACCTCGTTCTTCAGCAGCACGATCTGGGAGAATCCGACGAGTTCGCCGTCCACCCAGATCGGGGAGACCGTCACGAGAATGATGGTTTTCCCGTACGGCCTCGCCACATAGCGGACCGGTTCGACCCGGCCTTCCTCGAACAGCGCGATCATCGCGTCGAAACGCGGATTGGTGATCGGCTGCCGGTGCCGGTCACGGACGTCGTTGCCGATGTACTCGGGCTTGCGGTCGAGGTGCTCGTCCGCCCATTTGTTGTAGTACAGGACCCTGCCGGTGCGGTCGACGATCGTGACGCCGACACCGGCCTGTTCGAGCAGCCGATCCGCCCAGCCGCTCAGCTGCCAGCCGTCGAGGATTCGTGCGTCGGTCACTTCGGGAAGAATCGCCTGAGTCATGCGGCCCAGCGTGACCGGCGCCCAATCGGTTCACAATGCGGGATATCGGCAGATAGCCTTCGTCTCAGCCGAAGGCTTGAGCGATCGACCGAGTCGTTCTAGGTTCGAGCCCATGCCCTACGACCTGACCGATCTGCAGCTGTATCTGCACGTCATCGACACCGGCAGCATCACTCAGGGCGCCGAGCGAACGCACCTGTCGCTGGCCTCGGCGAGCGCGAGGGTCAAGGCGATGGAACATGCACTGGGCGCCGAACTGGTGACCAGACATCGCCGGGGAGTCGTCCCGACCCCGGCGGGCTGGCTGCTGGCGAACCATGCTCGGATCGTCGTCGAGCAGATGTCCCGAATGCGTACCGAGCTCGCGCACTATTCCGACGGAATTCGCGCATCACTCGTGTTGCTGGCGAACACGTCCGCGACCGAGACGCTGCTTCCCGGGGTTCTCGTGGACTTCATGAAGGCTCATCCGGACATCGACGTGGAGATCGTGGCGCGGCAGAGCCACGAGATCGTCGCGGCGGTCAACGAAGGGCGCGCCGAGCTGGGTGTGGTGGCCGATACCGCGGATCTGCGTGGCCTGGAATGCGCGTTCCTCCGCCCCGATCCACTGGTGGTCATCGCACCGCCGGATCACGAGCTGACCGCTCGCGACCGCACGTCGTTCAGTGAGGTGCTCAAATATCCGTTCGTGGGATTCGTCGAGGGAAATCCGCTGCAGGACCACCTGAGTGGCAGGGCTCAGCCGCTGGGCCTGCGTCCCCGTTATCGCGCCCGTCTGCCGAACACCGAGTCGATCTGCGCCGCGGTATCGGCAGGCGTCGGAATAGCGGTCGTACCCGCGCTGGCGATAACACGGTGGCGTTCGGAACACGACCTCAGAACGGTGGACCTGACCAACCTCTGGGCCCAGCGAACCCTGCTCCTCTGCTGCCGCTCCTGGCCGGACCTCTCGGCTCCCGCCGCCGCCCTCGCCCGCCACCTGACACCCCCCACCGAGTAGCTCGCACAGACCTTTCATGCGCCGCACAGAGGCTCCGGCCTCTGTGCGGCGTGCACACGATCTGTGCGGGCCTCGGGAGTGATCCAGGGCACAGGCGGTCACATCGGGTGGGCGGGGCGGGTCAGGGCAGTGACGCCTACTGAACGGAGAGAACCGTGGAAGCCCGGATGAAGAACCCCGCCGTCGTACTGCCCGAGGCCATGCAGCCCATCCTGACTCTGAACAAGGTCATCCAGAAGTCGAGCGTGGACCCGCTGACCCTGGAGCTGGTGCACCTGCGGGCCAGTCAGATCAACAGCTGCAGCTCCTGCGTGGACGCCGGCGCGCGCAGCGCCAAGAAGGCAGGCGAGACCGACGAACGTCTGCGCGCCGTCGCCGCGTGGCGCGAGTCGCCGTACTTCACCGACGCCGAGCGGGCCGCGCTGGCGCTCGCCGAGTCGGCCACCCGGCTGTCGGACCGCTCCGACCCGGTCCCGGACGAGGTCTGGGACGAGGCGGCCCGCCATTTCACCGAGGAGCAGCTCGCCGCGATCGTGCTGATGATCGCGGTCACGAACCTGTTCAACCGGCTCAACGCCACCACCAGGCAGATCGCCGGAGCCTGGGGCTGAGCATGGCACGCATCAAGGGAGTGACCCCGGAGCAGTCCGGGCTGGGGGTGAAGCTGGCGTTCTTCTTCACCCGCCGCCAGCTCACGAAGCTGACCGGGCGGACTCCGGAGCGCATGGTCGAACCGCTGGAGATGTTCGCGCATATCCCGCCGCTGCTGGCCGCGTACGGCAAGCTCGAGCAGGCCACGTCGAAGCTGCACGAGCTCGACCAACGCACCCGCATGCTGGCCGAACTGAAGGCCGCGACGCTGACCAGCTGCGAGTACTGCATCGACCTCGGCTCGCAGGTGGCCCGCAACTCCGGCCTGACCGACGACGAGCTGCTGGCGCTGCCGCACTACCGGACGAGCCCGCTGTTCAGCGCCGTCGACCGGCTGGTGCTGGAGTACGTGGCTGGGGTGAGCAGCACGCCGGTCGAGGTGTCGGACGAGCTGTTCGCGCGGTTGAGCGCCCACTTCACCGAGCCGCAGCTGGTCGAGCTCACCTATGTCGTGGCGTTGGAGAACCTGCGCGGCCGGTTCAACCTGGCGCTCGGCGTCGGGGCGGCCGGCTTCAGCGAGGGCATGGTGTGTGCGGTCCCCGAGCAGCGCAGATAGTTCATGACACCCTTTTGTAAAGTCAATGTGCGGGAAATCGGCACAGCCTGCGCTTCACGAAGGAGTGATGTCTTAAGCTACTGTTAAATAGCCTACTTTTTAGCGGGACAAGTCTTGACCGTCGTCAAAATCCGTAACTAGCGTGACTGATGTTCAAAAGAGCTTGACAACGATCCCTGGGTGATCGCGCGGCCCGGGTGGCAGTCATCCGACTTTTCGTGACATCGGGAGCGATTCGATGAAGTCACCCGTCCTGCTGCGTCCTCGCCTGACCACGCAGTTACTTCAGCTGACGTACTGGACGCTCGGCGCGAGCGGTGGTGCGGTGGTGGTCCTGTTCGGCTCCGCCTTCCTCGGGACCACAGCCGCCGCGGCCACTCCCATCACGGTGACCAGCGTCAATCGCCCCAAGGTCGTGGCCGCGGTCACGACCGGCCAGCCGAGGCAGCCGGTGGCCGCCGCGCCCCCCGGGCCGGCCACCGGTGTGCCTGCTGCCCTGCCACCCGCGCTGACCGGTGGCGGTGGCGGTGGCGACGTGTGGGACCGCATCGCCAAGTGCGAGAGCAGCGGGAAGTGGAACACCGACACCGGCAACGGCTACCACGGCGGACTGCAGTTCTCGCCGTCCACCTGGAAGGCCTTCGGCGGTCTGAAGTACGCCCCCAAGGCCAGCAAGGCGACCAAGGCCCAGCAGATCGAGATCGCCGAGCGCGTCCAGGCGAAGCAGGGCTGGCAAGCGTGGCCGACGTGCTCGCGCAAGGCCGGCATGCACGGTCACGACAAGTACCGCCCCAGCAAGAAGGACGACAAGCACGACGCCAAGAAGCACGACGGCGCGAAGAAGGACCACGACAAGCACGATTCGAAGCCGAAGCAGGGTTCCTCGAAGTCCGGCACGATCACCGTGCGTTCCGGCGACACGCTGGCCGGTCTGGCGAAGAAGCACGGCGTCAAGAACTGGCGCGATCTGTACGAGGCCAACCGTAGCGCGATCGATAATCCCGGCCGAATCTTCGTGGGCCAGAAGTTGACGCTCCCGAAGTCCTGAACGGACTACCGGAGTCTAGTGCGAAAGAACCTGGAGCGAGCGCTGAATGGTGCTCGCCTCAGGTTCGATCGCGATTCGCTATCGAGGAGTAGCCAGCTATATGAAGATCAGTAGACGGTTCGCCACGATGTCAGTGGCGACCGCGTTCGTCGCCTCGTGTTTCGTTCTGTCCTCGACCGCCGTCGCCAGTGCGGCGACGCCGGCGGCGGACAGCAACCTGTGCACGGTGGCACCGATCGGCGACGAGCCGGTCAGGGGCCTGGACCTGAAATGCGCGTCGCCCGCCGGCCGCCATCGCATGCACATGCACTGCATGGGCGACACGGTGGCGAGCTCGCACTGGATCAACGGTGAGTGGGCGAACGGAGCCCAGGAGACGCGAACCATGTGTGCCAAGGGCAGCTCGCCCGCACAGCACGAGATCGAGTTCGGCCAGTAAGTCCTGGTAGGGGCGCTGGCCGAGGACGTGTCCGAGGCCAGCGCCGTCAGGCTGTCCTGGCCCAGAGGCCAACGACCCGCTCGGTACGGGAACCGACGAGCTCGAGGAGCCGATCGGCACGGAAGCCAGGGAGACCGAGCAGCCTCGGCACCACCTCGGACGCGAGTGGCGCACTGAAGTCGACGACATGCCAGTGGTCGTCGCCGGTGCCGAGCAGGAACGACGCGTGCTCCTGCCAGTGGCCGTCGCGGCTGGTCCACGCCGCGACCTCGACGAGGTTCGCCAGAACCCGAGGCAGATCGGCGGGGACGAGCCGCTGAACGAGCCGCTCCGGCGCGGAAACAACGTGTGCCAGAGCCGACTCGTCCTCGGTATGCTGTGTCGTGTCCGGAGTTGTGCTCACGTGATTATCCTGTTCGTCGAATAGACGACTCCTCATAATATAGACCATGAATAGGTTGACGGCCGCGGTTCTCTCATGAGGTGAGAGAAATCTGTTGTTTCGCGCTTTATTCGCGTATCATGCGCGAGTCAGATCTGCCGCAGTGCGCCGCCATCCACGGCCCATTCCGACCCGGTCACCTGAACGGCGAGTGGTGACAGCAGATAGACGATGACCCGCGCGACGTCCTCCGGTGTGCCGAGCCTGCCGGTCGGCAGCCGCCGCTCCTGGCGCACGAACCGGTCGATGGCCTCCTCCACCGGCAGCGAGTACTGCGCGGCCAGCTGGTCGGCGAAACCACCGGGCGCGTCCCACAACCGGGTCCGGGTGGGGCCCGGCGCGACCACGTTCGACCGGACGCCGCACGGCCCGAACTCGACCGCGAGGGTCTTCGAGATCGACAGCGTCGCGGTCTTCGCCGCCGCGTAGTCCACCAGCGGGGTGTCCGGGAACCGCCCCGCCTCGCTGGACACGTGCACGATGCTGCCCGCGCCCTGGTCGATCAACGCCGGCAGCGCGGCCCGGGCCATGCGGACCCCGGCGTGGAAGTTCAGGTCAAACGTCGTACGCCACTGCTCGTCGGTCACATCGAGGAAGCCCACCCGCGAGTCCAGCGCCCCCGCGTTGTTGACCAGGCCGTCCAGCCTGCCGTGCCGGTCCAGGGCCGTGTCGACGGCGCGCCGCGCGGTGTCCGGGTCGGTGAGATCCCCGGTGACCGTGTGCATCCCGTCGAGCGGGGCGCCCGGCTTCCGGGACACCCCGATGACCCGTGCCCCCTCGGCCACCAACAGCTGCGCGGTCGCCTGGCCGATGCCCGCCGACGCCCCGGTCACGATGTACACGGTGTTGCCCAGTTCGAGATCCATGACTGTTCTCCCAGGTCAGAGTCCGGACAGGTCGACGGCGTCGGCCATCGCCCGATAGCCGGCGGGGTTGGGGTGCTTGTGATCGCCACTGTCGAACCGGGGGTCGAGCCGTTCCGGGTCGCCCGGATCGGCGACGGCGCGGTGGAAGTCGGCGACCGAGTCGGCCGCGTCCGAGGTGCGCACCCAGTCGTTGAACCGGCGGATCTTCTCCGCCGACCGCTCCGTGTAGTACTCGGCGCCCTTCATTGGCAGCAGCGTCGCCGCCACCACCCTGATGCCGCGTGTGCGTGCCCGTCCGGCCAGCGACTCGACGGCGCCGATCAGCTCCTCGACCGTCCGGCACGGGTTCGGCTTGTAGGTGGGCAGGTCGATCTCGCTGAACCCGAAGTCGTTCAGCCCGCCGAACAGGATCACCGATCCGACGCCGGGCAGGGACAGCACGTCACGGTCGAACCGGGAGAGGGCACGCTCACCGAACCACGCCGAGTCGGACAGCAGCATGTTCCCGCCGATGCCCGCGTTGAGTACCGGGCGCGGGGTACCGGCCGCCGCGAGACGATCGGCGAGCAGGTCCGGGTAGCGGTTGTCGGCGTCGTTGACCGAGCCGTAGCCGTCGGTGATCGAGTCGCCGAACGCGACGACCGACGCCGCGTGGTCGCCGAGCACCTCGACGCCGGTGAGGTAGTACCAGGAATGGGTCGTGTCGACGAAATGCGTCCCGGCGACGTCGTCGAGCCGGTCACCGACGGCCCGGTAGCTGGTGGCGTAGGCCTGCAGATGCGTGGTGGCGGGGCCGGTCGTCTCCGGGAGATGCATCGTCACGATCACGGAGTCGAACCGGGCCACCGGCAGCGGCACCGGGTCGCTCAACACCTCGGCACCCGGCGGCACGGTGACCGACCGTGCCGAGCTGAACGTGGCCCGGTGTGACGAGCCGGCCCGCACTCCGGCGCCGTCGGCTCGCAGACCGACGGAGGCGCCGCGCACCACCAGCGGGGCGGCGCCGTAGCGGTTGGACAGTCGCAGCCGCAGCGCGTCACCGTCGGCCGTGACCCGGACGACCTGGCGCAGGCTGTGGTCGGAGAAGCCCTCCTCCGACCAGTTGGGTTCGAAACCGACGCTGGGACGCTGCATCGGAACGGCCCATCCGCCTGCCCACACCTTCTGGGCGGTCGGGGCGAGCAGCGAATCGGGGGAAGCGGTCATGGTCGGGTACTCCTCGAGTAATCGTGTGCCGGACCCGTTCACGATTTCTCGGCGCGCGATATCTACCCAGCCCTCGGCTGTGCGTAGTACGGCCGTGAGTACCACCGCCAGGGGTAGGCTGAGCGGTGTGGCACAGCCAGGTGAACTGGGCGATTTCCTGAAATCCAGGCGCGCCCGACTGCAACCGGAAGACGTCGGAACCCGTTCCTTCGGTGCGCGTCGACGGGTTCCCGGGCTACGCCGCGAAGAATTGGCCCAGCTCGCCGGAGTGAGCGTCGCCTACTACGTCCGGCTGGAGCAGGGCAATGCGGACAATGTGTCCGACGGGATACTCGACTCCATCTCCCGGGTGCTGAAGCTGGACCACGATGAGCACGCTCACCTGCACAGACTCGCTCACCCACCACGCCGCGAACCGGTCCAACCGCCGGCCAGACTTCGTGCTCCGCTGCAACATCTGCTGGATTCCGTCACATTCGCACCGGCGTATATCGTCGGTCACTACACCAATGTGGTGGCCTGGAACAGGCTGACCTCCGCGATCTTCGTCGACCTCGCCGAGGTCGAACCGGAAGAACGCACCTGGACCCATCAGATTCATCTCAACGCCGACTATCGCGAGCGGCTGGGTGACAATTGGGAAACCGTCGCCCGGCGTAACGTCGCCTATCTGCGATTTCGGTCCGGGGAAGACCCCGGCGATCCGAGGCTGACGTCACTGATCAGCACGATGCGTGAGCGCAGCGACGAATTCCGCGAACTGTGGTCGGAGCACCTGGTGAACGATGTGACCAGCGGCGAGGCACGCATCCACCATCCCGAGGTGGGGCAGCTGGTGCTGCCGTTCGAGGCGCTGCACCTACCCCGCGATGCCGAGCTGAGCCGTCTGATGATGTACGCGGCCGAGCCGGGCTCCCCGTCCGAGCGGGCACTGCGGACCCTGGCCGAGACGTCGACCCACCGTTCCAGCGCCGACCTGCACACTCCGTGAGTGCCGCGGCGGCCCCAGGCTCGACGACACGGGCGACAATTCCAGGCCCCAGAACCGCGCTTTCGTGTTGGCAACGGAGTTGTAGCCGAATGTAAAGTTTTGTGCAATGGCAATCATCTCGGTGGTCTCGTCCTTGGATTCGCTGCACGCGACCAAGGGCTATGTTGCCGACCTCGGACGCGCTATCCGTGCGGGACGCCTACTGCCCGGCACCGAGCTGGACCTGCGCGAGGCCGCGGAGAAGCTGGGGACCCGCCGGTCATTGCTACGCGGGGTACTGCGAGACCTCGAGGCACAGGGTCTGCTGCACGTCGAGGACGCCACACATGCCACGGTCGCTCCGCTCGATGTCAGCAGGCTGGAGCACGCCTTCCGGTTGCGACGGCTGATCGAGGTCGACATGGTGGTCGCGGCCTGCAAGGTCGTCACCGATGGCCCGGTCGCCGAGCTGGCCGAGCACGTCGACAGCGTCCCCGCCATGGACTGGCGTCATGACGGAATCTACGAAGAGCACAGTGCCAAGTTCTTCGGGGTTCTCACGTCCGTGCTGACGTCCGTCGAGCTGGCGGTGCTCAAAGAGGTGACCACGGTCTGCGACCGTGCGGCCCGCATCGGGTTCGCCGAGCTGCACCGTGCGCGGACCGCCGACCTGAACCTGTTCACCGAGGTAAGCAGGGAAGAGGTAGAGGCCTTCCGCATGCGTAGCGCCGCGGGAGCCCGGGAGACCTGTCACCAGTTCCTCGACATCCTCCAGGAGCTGTCCGGCACGGCCTTCCGCGCCGCCTGACCACCCCGCGTATCTCACAAGTCACACCGATATCGCCTCGCAGAGCCTCGCGTTGCGTCGCAGACGCTGGAGCTTCTGCGACGCAACGCGAGGCGCTGCGAAGTCGCGCCGGAGGTTGACGCAACTGATTGGTTGCCATAAAGTCGCAACTCAGTGGTTGCGTAATTTTGGAGGAGATCGATGTCATCCGCCGCGCTGTCCGAGGAAGTCGACGTGTCCGAGGCGACCGAGCTGGTCCGGCTCTACCAGGAGACGAAGAACCGCATCGCCGGCCTGGTGTCGGAGCTCGACGAGTCGGGACTGGGCACGGTGGTTCCGGCGTGCCCCGCCTGGTCGATCCGCGAGGTGGTGGCCCATCTGGCGGCCGTTGCCGAGGACTGGACGGCCGGACGGCTGACCGGTCCGCCCGACGACGACGAGACCGCGGCGCAGGTCGCGCGGTTCGCCGGGCGCGGCATGGCCGAGGTCATGGCCGCCTGGACCGAGGCGGCCGCGCGGCTCGATCATCAGGCCGCGACCGCCGGGCTGAACCCTCCGATCGGCGACATCGTCAGCCATGAACAGGACATCCGAGGCGCGCTCGGGCGGCCCGGGGCGCGGGACTGCGTCGCGTTGTCGTACTCCGCCGACCAGGTGCTCACCATGCTGCGGACGCCTGTGCCGCTGCGGATCACGGTGGACGGCGTCCAGTACCGCAGCGGCCCCGCCGAGGGCGCCGTGATCGGGCTGACCACCACGCGGTTCGAAGCCCTTCGCTGGCGCACCGGCCGTCGCAGCCGCGCTCAGCTCGCCGCCATGGACTGGTCGGGCGACCCCGCTCCGCTCCTCGACCACCTGTACCTGTTCGGCCCCGCCACCACAGACGTCACCGAATAGCCGCCCAGCCGCCGCCGCACGACCGCCGCCGCACGATCGCCGATGACACGAATGTGGCTTTAGGGACGTTGAACGTCCCTATTGCCACATTCGTGCCAGGCGGGGCGGCGGTTAGGCGGTTGCTCGGGGGACGCCTTGGCCTGGGTTGATCTGGTGGGGGCCGTCCTTCGTGGGGCGGATCGGGAAGTCGAAGATCTCCGTCGGCAGGTAGACCGTCGAGCAGGAGTTCGGGATGTCGACCACGCCGGACAGCCGGCCCTCGATGGGGGCGGCGCCCAGGATCATGTACGCCTGGATGTCGCTGTAGCCGAACTTCGTCAGGTAGTCGATCGCGTGCAGGCAGGCGCGCTGGTAGGACAGGTGCGAGTCGAGGTAGCGCTGCTCGCCGTCCAGCGTGACCGACGTCCCGGAGAACGCGAGCCACTCGCTGTACTGGGGATCGGTGCGCCCCGGCATGAAGATCGCGTTCTCGGACACCCCGTAGGTCTGCATGCCGCCCTTGATCAGGTCGACGTGCAGGTCGATGAACCCGCCCATCTCGATCGCGCCGCAGAACGTGATCTCCCCGTCGCCCTGGGAGAAGTGCAGGTCACCGACCGAGAGCTTCGCGCCGTCGACGAACACCGGGTAGAAGATGCGCGATCCCTTGGTGAGGTTCTTGATGTCCTGGTTGCCGCCGTTCTCCCTGGGCGGCGCGGTCCGCGCGGCCTCGGCGGCGACCCGGTCGAACTCGGCGCCGTCGAGACTGCCCAGGACCGCCGAGTCGGGTAGCGGCGGCAGTGCGAGCGGCGGCACCCGGTTCGGGTCGGTGTCGATCAGCCGCTGCTCGCGGGCGTTCCAGGTCGACAGCAGCGACGCGGACGGCGCGGTACCCATCAGGCCCGGGTGCACGATGCCGGTGAACGACACGTTCGGCACGTGCCGCGAGGTGGCCACCCCGCCCCGGAAGTCCCAGATCACCTTGTACGCGTCGGGGAACTGCTCGGTCAGGAACCCGCCGCCGTTGTTCGTGGCGAACACCCCGGTATAGCCCCAGCCCTGGCCGGCGAGCGGCCCGGAGTCCTCCTGCGGGATCGGACCGACGTCCAGGATGTCGACGATCAGCAGGTCACCGGGCTGTGCGCCGCGCACCGAGATCGGCCCGGACAGCACGTGCACGCTCGCCAGCGGAGCGTTCAGGATGTCGTCGGCCGAGTCGTCGTTGCGGATGGCGCCGTCGAACCATTCGCGGCAGTGCACCCGGAACACATCACCCGGGTCGACCTGCACCGCCGCCGGGATGTCGGGGTGCCAACGGTTGTGCCCGACGATGCTCTGCTCGGTGAAGCTCTTCGTCGAGTCCAGTGGGAAGACAACCTCGGGCATGGGATCTCCTCAGGGCCGTGGCAGCAGGCGGGTGCGGGGGTCGAGGCGTGGGGCGGGGCGGCTCGGTTTCGGCGGGGGAGCGGACACGACGGCGGGATCGGTCCGCGACGACTCGGCCCGATCGATCACGGCCATCCGGCCCCGGTCGGCGAGTCCGAGCATGGGCGCGCTGAACAGCCGGGTGGACGTCTCACCGCAGTGTGGGCAGCTGATCGTGGGCGGTGCGGTGCCGATCGGGAACACGGCGTCGACCGGGCCGTCCGGGGTGCATCGATACGTGTAGGTCGCCATGGACACCTCTGACCTGCGAGAAGAAGCCGATTGTCACCACTGGAAATAGTTTTTTCGGAAACTACTCGCGGGGTCGGGGGATGTCAACGGCTCACAGCTGCTGGATGACGTCCCAGGTGATGCCGTCGGCGGCGGCGAGGAAGACCCGCTGCTGCAGGTGTCGGTCGTGCACCTCGACCGTCCCGCGCGGGCTGTCGTAGGCCAGCCCCTCCGCGACGGCTGTCAGCGGCTCGACCTGGGTGGAGCCCGCGTGGCGCATCAGCTCGGTGAGCAGCCGGACGCCCTCGTAGCAGGACTCGCCGAGACTGTTGAGCACCGGGGCGTCCTGACCGAAGCGCCGGAAGTACGTGGCCGCGAAGTCCAGTCCGGACGTCGTCGGAAGGTCGGAGAAGTAGCCGGCCGAGGTCATCAGGCCCCGGGTGTTCTCCGCGCCGGAGGCCAGCAGGACGTTCTCGTCGATCAGCGAGCTGAACCGCAGCACGTCCCGGTCCAGCCCGCTCGCCGCGAACGCCCGGTTGAACGCCACCGCGTCGTCGCCGATCAGCAGCATCAGCACCGCGTCGCACCCGCTGGCCTCGACCCGGCGCAGCACCGAGGAGAAGTCGAGCGTGCCGAGCGGGACGTACATCTCGTCGCACACCGTCCCGCCGATCCGCCGCAGGTAACGGGACGCCTCGCGCGCCGAACGCCGGGGCCAGACGTAGTCGTCGCCGACGATCGTCCAGCGCCGCACCCCGACGCTGGAGGCGAACCAGTCGAGCGTCGGTCCGAGCTGGTGCTCGGGGGTCTCGCCGGTCAGGAAGACCCCGGGCCTGCGCTCGCCGCCCTCGTACAGCGCGGTGTAGGCGTACGGGATGCGCCCGCCGATGCGCGGCGCGACGGCCTCGCGCACCGCGGAGATGTGCCAGCCGGTGACCGCCTCGACCGCTCCGGCGCGGATCAGCGCGTCGACCTGCGTGGCGATCACCTCCGGCGGTGCGCCACCGTCGACCGGAACCAGGTTCAACCGTCTCCCGAGCACCCCGCCCTCGGCGTTGACCTCCTCCTCGGCGAGCGCCGCGCAGCTCTCGCACGACGGCCCGAAGATCCCCGCCGGTCCCTGCAGCGGGATGACCAGCGCGATGTTGAGCACGTCGGCCTCGCGCGACGGCGGCACCGTCAGGTCACGAGGAGGCATGCCCCAGACGGTAGCCCCCGGTTGAGTCGTCCGGGTTACGTCGAACGGCGGCTAAACTCACGCCATGGCGGAACGGGCGACTCTCACGGGTGACCAGTCGCTCCGGCTGCTCTCGCTGGTCTCGCACACCGTCACCCAGCGCATCGAGGATGCACTCAAGGTGCATGGCTCGGACATCGACCAGTGGCGGATCCTCGGGCTGCTCGTCGAGCGGGGCGCGTGCCCGATGAACGTGATCGCTGAGCACGCCATGCTGCTCGCCCCGAAGCTCAGCAAGGTCGTCGACCGGATGGTCTCGGCGAACCTGGTGCTGCGCCGCCCCGACGCGCACGACCGGCGCCGTGTGCTGGTGGCGGCCTCACCTCGGGGGCAGCGCGCGTTCGCCGAGTGGGACGCGGCGACAGCGCAGGTCCAGCAGCGCTTCCACGCGGCGCTGGGCGACGAAGCCCCGCACCTGCAGACCCTCCTGACCCGCCTGCACGAGTCCCTGACGGACTAGCCGCAGCGATCACATCCGCGCCGCTTCGCAGACCTTGAGGTCGTGTCGCAGACGCTGCAGTGTCTGCGACACGGCACGAGGCTCTGCGAAGTGGCCCGAGAACGCTGACCAGCTGCTGACCACGAGTCTCGGAGGAGTCCGCCTTCTCGGTCATGATGCAACGTAGCAGCGTGCATCGAGTCGATCGGCTCGCGGCGACACGACGCTCTGCGAAGTTGCCCAAGGAAACTGTGTACCATTTGGTACATGCTGGTTCGGGAGCGGGCTGAGATGGGGGCGGCGGCCACCGCCGTGTGGGACGTCGTCGGGGACTTTCGCGGGCTGATCGAGGCGATGATCGAGGGCACCGGCGGACGGGTCGAGGTGGAGGGCGAGGGCGTCGGCGCGCTGCGCACCGTCACCCTCGGCACGGACGTCCTGGTCGAGCGGCTCGAGGACCAGGACGACGCCGCATGGCGTACCACCTACTCGATGCTGGTCACCGGCCCGTTCCCGGTCACCGGCTACCGCTCCACGATCGAGCTGACTCCCGCGGGCCGGGATCGCTGCGAATTGGAGTGGACCGGCACGTTCGAACCCGCTGGGGTGGACGACGACGTCGCCGACGCCGCCGTGCGCGGCGTCTACACCGGCGCGATCGCCATGCTGCACCGCCGATTCGGCGCCTGAACAGGAGAACCATGTCCCTGCACGTCATCGTCGGAGCCGGCGCGGTCGGCTCGGCCACCGCGAGGCTGTTGGCGCGGCGCGGCGACCAGGTGCGCGTGCTGACCCGCGGCGGCGGTGGACCCGTCGACCCGGGGATCGACCGCATCCGGGTCGACGCGACCGACAGCGCCGCGCTGACCGAACAGGCGCGCGGCGCCGTCGCCCTCTACCACTGCGCCGCCCCGCCCTACTGGCGCTGGACCACCGACTTCCCGCCGCTGGCCGACTCACTGCTGCGGGCCGCCGAGGCCACCGGCGCGGTCCTGGTCTCGGCCGGCAACCTCTACGCCTACGGCCCGGTCGACGGTCCGATCACCGAGGACCTGCCGCTCGCCGCGACCGGCGCGAAAGGCCGGGTGCGCGCCGACATGTGGCGTGCCGCGCTGGCCAGCCACCGGGCCGGCCGCGCGAGGGTCGTCGAGGCACGCGCCTCGGACTACATCGGCGCGGGCGCGCTGTCGATCCTCACCGAGATGGTGCTCAAGCCGGTCGCGCGCGGCCGGCGCGCGATGATCCCCGCCGACCTCGACGCCCCGCACTCCTGGACCTACACCGAGGACGTCGCCCACACCCTGATCGCGCTCGCCGACGACGAGCGGACCTGGGGCCGGGCCTGGCACGTTCCCAGCGAGCCGCCGATCTCGGTCCGCGACGTCGCCACGCGCGCGGCCGCGCTCGCCGGAGCGCCCGCCCCTCGGCTGTCCGTCATGCCGGACCCGGTGTTCCGGTTCGCCGGACTGCTCGCCCCGATCGGCGGTGACACCGCCAAGATGGCCCGTGAGCTGCGCGAGGTCGCCCACCAGCGGCAACGCCCGTGGGTGCTCGACTCCCGGGCCGCGACCACCGAGCTCGGGGTCGAGCCCACTCCGCTCGACGATTCGCTGCGCGACACAATGAGCCACATCCAAGGCGGCGGGTAGGGAGACGGTGCGCGGTGGCGGGGTCGAGCGGCACGACGGCGCGCAACTCGGCCACGGTCGCCGTGTGGACCCTGGTCAGCCGGGTGACCGGCCTGCTGCGGGTCGTCGTGGTCGGCGCGGCGCTCGGCGCCACCTACTTCGCGAACAGCTTCCAGGCCACCAACGTCGTACCGAACATCGTGTTCTCGCTGATCACCGGCCCGGTGCTGACGATGGTGCTGATCCCGGCACTCATCGGTGCCCTCGAACGCGGCGGCCCGGACGGTGCCCGCCAGCTGCTCGCCACGGTCGGGCGCTGGCTGGTCCTCGTCGCGGCCGCGGTGGCCGGGGTCCTCGTCGTCGCCGCGCCCGCGCTCGCCTGGACGCTGAGCCGGGGGATACCCGACCCCGCCCAGCAGCAACACGGCTGGTGGCTGACCACCCTGCTGCTGGTGCTGGTCGCGCCGCAGATCGTGCTGTACTGCCTCGTTCACCTCGGGATCTCCGCGCAGCGCGCACAGGGTCGGTTCGCGTTGTCCGCCGCCGCGCCAGCGGTGGAGAACGTGGTGCTGATCGGCGTCGTCGCGGCGGCCGGCTGGTGGTACGGCTACGGCCTCGACGTCGCCGACGTACCGGTCGGCCTGGTGATCGTGCTCGGGCTGGGCAGCACACTCGCCGTCGGGCTGCACGCGGCGCTGCAGCTGTTCGGCGCGGCCAGGGTCGGGCTGCCCGCCTGGCCGTCGCTGCGTCGGCGCGGGGACTCCCACTCGGCCGAGGTGATCGTGAGGCTGCGTCGTTCGGTCGGGGTGGCGGCGCTGCCGTCGTTGGCGATGTACGTCCTGATCGCGATCGCCAGCTCGGTTCCCGGCGGCGTGTTCGTCGTACAGATGTCGTACTCGGTGCAGTTCTCGATGTCCTACCTGAGCAGTCGCGCGGTGTCGATGGCGTCGCTGCCCGAGCTCGCCGACGCCCGCGCCGACACCTCGGCGTTCGCCACGATCTGGCGGCGCGGACTGGCCTACGCGCTGATCGCCGGACTCCCGCTCGCGGTGCTGCTGGCGGTGCTGGCCGCGCCCACAGCGGGACTGCTGGCCGCCGGTGAGCTGCGGGGCACCGCGCTGGTCGGGTCGCTCGCGGGCTGTCTCGTGCTGGTCGCGGTGTCGCAGCTGGTCACCGGGCTGAGCGACCTGGGAAACCAGGCGCTCTACGCCCGGCTCGAGGACCAGGTACCCCGGATCGCGAGCCGGGTGACGCTGGGTGTCACGGCCGTCGTGGGGCTGACCGCGCTGCTCGCCCCCGCCGGTGGTGCGCGGCTGGTATGGCTGGTCGCTGCCGTCCTGGCCGGCGAGCTGTGCGCGGCGGCGCTGGTGCTCGGCCGGATCCGGCGAGTGATCCGGCCGGAACGTTTCGTGGACCGTCGCGCGCTGGCCGGGACGGTATTCGCCGCGCTGGTGATGATCCCGGTGGTCGCCGGGACCTGGTGGGCGCAGCACGCCTACCCGGGCGGCCAGCTCGCCACGGTGCTCGTGCTGGCGGTCGGCTGCGGGGCAGCGGTCGCGGCCTACGCGCTGGTGCTGCGCGGGACCTGGCGCGCTATCTGACCGACCGCGCCAGCCGAACGCCGGCGATGATCACTCGTTTGGTCCTGTCGTAACCGGCGGATCCGGCTTTCGCGGTGCGGACCTTCTCGAAGTAATAGGTGCGAATCGGAACCTCGACCGCCCCGAACGAGGCCTTGAACCTGCGGAGGTCATCGGTCTGGGACAAACCGAAGTCATAGCTGCGTCCGCCGCTCTCACACGCCGCCTCGATTGCGTGCCGGTGCAGAATCTCGTTGGCGCCGGTGCCCCGCGCCAGGTCCTTGTCCATGGCCCCGCGCCAATAGGTGGCGCGACGGCCGCCGGACAGAACGATCAGGCCGGCAATCGGCTCACCGTGCAGTCGCGCAATCCACACCGTGCATTGTTCGCCCAGATTCCGGGCGACCTTCTCGAATTTGCTCATCGGGTGCTGACGATGGGACAGGAAGCGCATGAGGGGCAGCGGGTAGTTGCGCGCCCGCGCCCACCGGTCGACCGAGCTGCGGTACAGCTGATAGAAGACGGGGACCAGCCGGCCGGTGGTGTCCGACTCGACGGTGACGCCACGCCGGTGTGCCTTACGGGAGTGCGACCGGACCTTGCCGGTGAACCGGTCGGCCCAGACGGTGGAGAAGCCGCCGGTCAGGTCCAGGGTCTGGGCGGTACGCGCGGTGTAGTAGGTCCCGTCCGGCACCGCCGGATCCCAGTCCGCGACGTCGTCGCCGCCCACGACGATCCTGGTGCGCATCCCGGAGTTCCGGTGCACCGCGCGTACCAGCGCGGCGGTCTCCGCGCGGGACAGCGGCCCGCCCTCGGCCAGGAAGCCGTGCGCGTCGGCGCCGATGTTCCAGTGCCGTGAGGGCGAGGCGAAAACCCCGGGAACGCGTGGCACGCCGAGCCGGGGGAAAACTATTCGACGTCCGTCGCCGCCGCGGAACAACAACGTCTCATCGGTGAAAGAATCGCAGTCACAGATGCAGTCGATCCATCTCGGGGTTCGGGAGAGAGGCGCATCCGGATGGTCCGCCGCCAGCTCGTTCCAGACCGCTCGGGCCGCGCTGCCCGTCGCTTCCACGGACACCTGGTAATCGAGGACGATCGGCGCCATTCCAGGTCCACCTGAATCCGTCGGGCCACGAGCGGGACAAGTGCTCTGATCAATTGCCAGCGTAAGTTGGCCAACGCGGGGCGTCAAGAAACTCCGATGGGTGCACAACGTGGTTTTACGTTTCCGGTGGTTCTGTGGCCGCGCGCATCGCGACCTGCGACGATCATGCGATGGCGGCGACGATGGCGCGGTTGGGTTCGTTGCTGGTGGCCCTCGGCGTCCTGCTGATGACGGCGTTCGGCGCGAGCGGTGTGCACCTGGTCGGTCTCGGCCTGTGGTTCTGCGGCGCGGTGCTGCTGCTGGACTCGTTGATCGGTGGCGGGACGCCCGCGCAGTTCCTGTGGGCGGTGGCCGCGGCGGGCGCCGTGTACGCATACACCCAGACCACCGTGGCGACCTGGGCCACCGAAGGTGACGGGCGCCTGGTCGTCGCCGGTCTGACCGTGCCGCTCGCGGTGATCGCGGTGATCTGTCTACGCCGGAGCTGACACGGTGTGCTCGACCGTGCGGATGCCCGCCTCGCTCAGCGGGCCGCGCAGCCGGGGGAGGGTGAACAGCTCCTCGGGGTTGTGCACGCCGGGCGCGAGCGCGGGCAGACCGAGCAGTGCGTCGGCGAACACCACGGCGCTCGCCGCGGCCATCCGGTAGTCACCGGTGCCTTCGAGCGTGCGCACGCCGAGACGTCTGCCGTCTCGATACGCCGCCACCCAGTGGGCGACGGGTTCGCTGCTCGCCGCCCGATCGCCGCGCAGCGGACGCGACCGCAGTGCCGCCCTCGGCAGCCGGGACAGGAGCCTGGCGCCGTTCAGGGCGAGCATGAGTCGCGCCAGGCCGGGTTCCGAGAAACAGACGTAGGGCCGGACGGCCGGGTTCGTGCCGGTCAGCCAGCCGCCGTCGGGTTCGGCGAACCCCAGACAGCGCCGCGCACCGAACGGCGCGGGCAGGGTCACGGTCGTGGTCCGGTGGTGGACACGTCCGGTCAGGCCCCGGTGGACGAACGACGCACCCGCCGGACCCGCGGTGCTGGCCGCGCTGATCGTGAACACCATCTCCAGCTCGTCGGCGTCCGGGTGAGCGGCCACCAGGTCCGCCGCCAGGAGGTTCGTGACCCCGGGCGCGACGCCGGCGTTCATCAGGACCGCGCCGCGTGCCGGCCCGGCGTCCGATCGGAGCTCGGTCGCCGAGGCGGCGGGCATCGCGGACAGGTTGATCAGCACGCCGCCGTCCCGCAGCACCAGCCGCTCCGCGCCGAGCCGAGGGTCGGGCACCGTGTTGACGACGACGTCGGCCTGGGCGATCGCGGGGGCCGCGGTGTCGGGCTCGGTCAGGTCGAGCTGCCGGAAGCCGGGTGCCGCGCGCCGGCTCGCCGCGACCGTCCGCCACCCCGAGGCTCGGAACGCCTCGACGCACAGCGCGCCGAGCGACCCCCGTGCGCCCAGGACCAGTACCTCACGACCGCCGCCCATGATGTCCCTCTCGCCTCACCGATTCAAGGAACATACCGACTGTCGGTCTATTAGTAAACCGACGGTCCGTGAGGTGTCACAACAGGCCTAGGCGGGTCAGGTCCGCGGGGTACTTGTGGATCAGGGCGGGTGTGACGTGCGGGATGTCGCCGGTCGGGTCGAGGGCCAGCTCGTGCACCGCGGCCCGGAAGTGGCTCGTCGGGACGGTGGAGCCGGCGACCGGGTGCGTGGGTTCGGCGAACGCGTGCAGCAACGGCAGCAGGGAGTGGTGCCGCTGTCGCGGTGGCAGCGCGCGCAGGGCGGCCTCGAAGCGGGTCAGCCACGCGCGGTGGTCGTCGATCCGGGTGATCGGATGGCCCGCCTCGACGAGCCAGTCGACGTAGGTGTCGAAGGAGATCCCGTCGTCGTGCGGGTTGATCACGTTGTAGGTCTCGCAGCCCTTCACCGTGGCGGCGCCGAGAGCGGTGACGGCCCTGGCCACGAAGTCCACGGGCAGCCCACCGGAGTGCGCGCGCCCCTCGGTCGCGTAGAACGAGCGTGGCGCGACACCGGTGGCGAGGAGGCTCAGCACCAGCCGGGTGAACACGTCGGGCACGTTGAGCTGCCCGCCGTAGTGGCTGTGGGCCAGGATCAGGTCCGAGCGGAACGTCGCGACCGGAAGACCACACAGATCGTGTGCCTCCCTCAGCAGCACCTCGCCCGCCCACTTGCTGGCCGCGTAGCCGCTCGCGTAGCCGTCGTCGAGTCGTCGAGCCGGGATGGCCTGCCGAACGTCGGCGTCTTCGGCCATGTCGGCGGGCGCCCCGGTCAGCACACCGACGGTGGACACGTAGCTGACCGGTTTGAGCGTCGTGGTCAGGGCGAGGCGGATCACCTCAGCGGTGCCCACGACGTTGGGGCCGAACAGCTCGGCGTAGGGCAGGACGTGGTTGACGAACGCGCCCGCATGCACGATCAGGTCCACCGTGTCGGCGAGGCGTTGCCAGGTCTCGCGTTCGAGTCCGAAGCGGGGTTCGGCGAGGTCGCCTGCCAGCACGGTCAGTGTGGAGCCGGCGTGTTCGCGGTAGCGCCGGAGCAGGTCCGGGTCGCCGCTGTCGAACGCCGCGTCCAGCCGGGCGCGGGCGGCCTCGTCGTCGCCGCCACGGCCCACACAGATGAGGGTTCCGCCCTCGGGCCCGAGCCGCCGCAGCCACTCCAGGCAGAGGAACCGGCCGAGGTAGCCGTTCGCGCCGGTCAGCAGGACCGTCCTGGCACGCCCGGCCGGTTTCGGCAGGTTCGCGGCCGCGTCGAGTGTCTCGGCGTCGAGGAAGCCGTCCAGGGTGAGGTCACGAGCCCGCGGTTCGGTCAGGTCGGGGCCGTGGACGGTGGCGGCGGTGGGCCCGCTCCCCGGCCCGAGGGCGCGTTCGAGGTAGCCGGCCAGGGCACGCAGGTCGCCGGCAGGGCTGACGACGACGCCGACCGGGACGTCCACCGCGAAGATCTCGCGCAGCAGGTTCGACAGGCTCAGCGCGGACAGCGAGTCGCCGCCGAGGTCGATGAACCGCAGGTCCGGGGTGATCTCCTCGGCCGTGACGTCGAGTACCGCCCGGACCGAGGCGAGGACGGTGTCGAGCACCGGCTGATCGCGCCCGGTGGCGGTCAGCCGTCGCAGCTCGGCCGCTTCGCGCTCGGCGGCCTGGGTGTAGCGACGTTCGAGCAGGGCGCCGTAACGAGCGTCGAGCGTGGGGCGCTGCAGCTTCCGGACCGCGGACAGCAGCCCGTTCTCCGGGGTGAAGGGCTCGGTCTCGATCAGCAGGTCCCGAGGAACCTCGTACCCTTCCAGTCCCTCGGCGCCCGCGATCCGCCGCAGCGAGTCCCGCACGAGCGAGGCGACGCGGTGCACGTCGTGATCCACCTCGGCGAGCGACTCGGGTGTGGGCACGACCACCGCGAGCAGGTAGGCGCGCTCGCTGTTGCCGTAGAGGTAGATCTGCTGGACCACCGGGCTGGCGACGAACAACGCCTCCAGCCGGGAGATCGCGACGAACTCACCCTGGGACAGCTTCAGGATGTTCGTGCGCCGATCGAGGTAGGTCAGCTCGTCCGGTGCGACCTCGGCGACGATGTCGCCGGTGCGGTAGAAGCCGTCGGAGGTGAACGCCTCGGCGGTGGCGTCCGGGCGGTTGAAGTAGCCGGGGATCAGGGTGCTCGACCGGATCAGCAGCTCGCCGCGCGGGTGCGGCGAGTCGGTCGTGAAATAGCCGAGGTCCGGCACGTCGTCGAGGCGGTAGTCGACCACGTGCTCGCGCATCACGCGGCGGTCGAACAGCACCGCGCCCGCCTCGGTCGAGGCGTAGCCGTCCGACAACGGGACGCCGAGCGTGGAGCCGACGAAGTCCGTCAGCTCCGTCGACAACGGCGCCGATCCGCACACCGCCCACAGGACGCGGCCGCCGAACACGGTGTCACGCAGGTGCGCCTTCAGCCCGGACTCCTCGGCACCGTCGACACCGAGCTGCGCCTGGTAGCGCTGATACAGCAGGTCACAGAGGCGGGGAACGAGCATCATCACGGTCGGCCGGACGAGCGCGATGTCCTCGAACAGAGCGGACAGATCGCTGCGCACGGTGAAGAACGACGTCCCGCCCCTTGCCAGCGTGCTGAACAGCACCGCGCGGCCGGCCAGATGACTCATCGGCAGATAGGCGACATCGATCAGCGGAAGCCCGGGCCGTTCGGGGAAGAACCCGCGCCACAGCTGCGCGACCAGCCGCGCCGGGTACATCGCGCCCTTGGGCAGACCGGTCGTACCGGACGTGTAGATCAACAGGGCGAGCCGGTCCTCGTCCGCGTCGAGGTCCGGCGCCAGCGGCAGCGTGGCCCCCCGGTCGAGCAGCCGCGGCAGCGACCCGATCACCACGTCGTGGCCCGACGCGGTGAGGCGGGCGCGGGCGGCGTCGAGCCGGTCCCGCTCGTCGTCCACATCCGGGTGGTGGTCGAACACCACGACCCGTCGGATCGAGCTACCGGACTCGACGACCTCGACCGCCGTCGCCAGCTGCTCCAGGCCGACCGCGAGGACCCGGGGCTCGGTCTCGCCGAGGATGGGAAGCAGCTGGCCGGTCGAGGAGCCCGCCTGCAGCGGCACGGCGACCGCACCGAGCCGGACACAGGCCAGGTCGATCGTGGCGTAGTCACCGCTGGTGAAGCCGAGCGTCGCCACGCGGTCGCCGACCCGCACCGGATCGTGCTCGTCGTGGTGCAGGGCGGCGGCGACCGCGCCCGCCCGCCGCCACAGCTCGCCGTAGCTGACCGTGTCGAACCGGGGGAGCGCACGCCGTGTGGTCCGCCCGGTGACCGGGTCGACGACGAGCTCGACGGCACGCTCACCGAGCGCGGGCCGATCCGCGTACGCCGTCATCACCGTCTCCAGGAGCGTGGTCAGCGGCAGCGACGGCCGCCTGATCGCCTCCGTGACCTCGTCCGACGGACATGCGGCCGCGAACTGGGCATCGTGCGCCAGCAGCGCGGCCCGTCGAGCCTGGGCATCGTGGTCGAGTCTGAACACGTTCCACCTCTGTCAGCTGTAGGTCAACGGTCGCGCCGGAGGAAGTGGCTGGTCAGCGCGGCGAGAGTGGTGAGTTGCTCCGGGTCGGCGCCGACCGACCGAAGCCGGGCGAGCGCGGACTCGGTGTGCCGCGCGGCCTGGGCCTCGGCCCAATGCCTGCCGCCGCACTGCTCGATGAGGTGCGCCGCCTCGCCGGCCTCGTCGGCATCGAGCGCGTGCGGCCGGTCGTAGAGCTCGGCCAGCCGGCGCGCACCGGATTCGCCCGAGTTCAGCGCGGCGAGGACCGGCGCGGACTTCTTCCGTCGGTGGACGTCGGCCAGCACGGGCTTGCCGGTGTTGGCCGGGTCCCCCCAGATGCCGAGCAGGTCGTCGACGAGCTGGAAGGCCATTCCCAGGTGCGAGCCGAAGGCGGCGAACCCGCCGGTCACCGAGTCCGGCGCTCCGGCCAGCACCGGGCCGAGGCACGCCGCGCAGGACAGCAGGGAAGCCGTCTTGCCGTGCACCATGTCCGAGTACTCGTCCGGTGTCACGGAGCGTCGCCGCTCGAAGGCGACGTCGAGGGACTGACCGCGTACCAATTCCTGCACGGTGGCCACGAGCAGCTCGGTCGCCCGACGGCCGTGGCCGCCGCCGATCTCGGCGATCAGCTGCACCGACCCGGCGAGCAGGGCGTCGCCCGTCAGGATCGCGGCGGGTGTGCCGAAGACGGTCCACGCGGCCGGCCGGTGCCTGCGCTCGCGGTCGCCGTCGATCACGTCGTCGTGCAGCAGGGAGAAGTGGTGCACCATCTCGACGGCGACGGCGGCCCGTACCGCCACCGTCTCCCGCAGCCCGGCCGCCCGCGCCGCGAGCACCGCGATCACCGGTCGCACCGACTTGCCGGCACGGCCGATGGCGTCGTTCCCGTTCTCGTCGAGCCAGCCAACGTGGTAGCCGACGACGTGCGCGACCGACGGCATGAGCTGCTCGACGTACCGCCGTTGAGCGGGCAGGACGAGGCCACGGATGGTGGCGGCGACGGCGAGCGGATCCGGTGTCCGGTGCGAGCCGGCGTCGGTGGCGGAGATCGGCACGGGCGGTCCGTCCATCCGGCTGGTGGTCACGATCGGGACAGGCGGCGCCGCGCGAGCAGCCACAGCACTCGCAGCAGCTGCCGGCGCGACGGTAGGTAGAAGGCGAAGAATGCGGCACGCGACAGCCAGGCCGGCCGACCCCGGACGGGCATGCCCCAGGTGTCGAGGACCGCGTGCCCGGCGCCGAACCCGGCGGTGACCCCCGCGCTCATCCAGGTGAAGCGCTTCGGCGGTCGGCCGAGGATCGTTCGCGCGATGTTGCGGCCCAGCCAGCTGCCCTGCCCGATCGCCCAGCCCGCGTCCTTCGGGCAGACCCCACCCACCGACGTGCGCACACACGCGGCGTCGCCGCCCGCCCAGATGCGGGGCTCGATCCGCAGGTACTCGTCGGTCCTCAGCCGCCCGGCGGCGTCGGTCGCCAGGTCCGTGAGGCCGGCCAACGGGTGTGCCCGATTGCCGACCGAGGCGATCGTGGTCGCGCTGGGGAGCCAGGAGCCGTCGTCCAGCTTCACCCCGTCCGGGGTGACGGCGGCGACGCGAGCCGGGGCGACGACCCGGACGTCGTTGCGCGCCAGCTCCTCGGTGACCCGGTCGCGCAGCGTGGGCGACAGTTCGAGCGCCAGGGTCGTGGAGGACCCGACGAGGGTCACCTTCGCGCCGTTCGCGCCGGCCTTGGCGAGCCGTTGGGCGACGGCGACCGACGCCTCGATCCCGGCGAGCCCCGCGCCGGCCAGCACGACGTGCAGCAGCCTGGCCCGCTCCTCGGATGCCTCGACCGCGGCGGCTTCGGCGATGCACTCGTCCAGGTGCGCGGACAGCGTCGCGGTCCGGCCGGCCTCACGCAGCGAGAACGCGTGCTCCCGCAGGCCGGGGACGGAGTCGAGCTCCTCGACCGCTCCGATGCCGACGACGAGGTGGTCGTAGTGCAGGTGCGCCTGGCCGCCGTCCACGAGCTCCACCGTGACCGTCCGGGTCTCGCGGTCCACGCCGCGGGCCCATCCGCGCACGTGTTCGGCCTTGGGCAGTGCCTCGGAGACCGGGCTGAACTGGGCGTCCGGGGGCAGCTCGGCGGACAGCACCTCGCCGGTCCAGCCGTGGAAGACATGCATCGGCTGGGGCTCGACGACGGTGATGCGCACCCGGCGCGGCAACCGGCGGGTGAGTGCCCGGTACGCCCAGATCGAGGCGTAGCCCGCGCCGAGCAGGACGACGTGCGTCCGGTCCAGGGAGGTGCTCATCGTGTTCCCCGATCCGTCGGCATCACCAGGGATGGATCGGTGGCCAGGAGCACGCCGTCGGTGACCTGGTAGCGGTCGCTGAGGCCGGACCAGTCGAGGTTGCCGCGCATCCAGGAGCGCATCCCACCGGCGAAGGTGCGCATCGCCTCGACGGCCCCGGGTTCCAGCCCATGCCAGCGGTGCATCACGAACTCCAGCTCCGCCCAGGCCTGCTCGAACTGGTCGATCTGCCGTGCGACCAGCTCGTAGACCTCGTCGATCGCCTCCTGCAGCCCGATGCCCCGTTCCTCGGCGAGGACGAGCACACCGTTCGTGGTCTCCCCGGCGGCGAGCTCCTTGCGCAGCGACATGATGTCGTTGACCCACACCACGACGTCGGCGGTCCGGTTGAACATCGTGTGGACCTGTTCGAACTCGTGCAGCAGCGCGGGCACCTCCCGCCCGGTCGCCACCTGCAGCAGATCCAGCGACGGCGTGATGCCGCCGGAGGCCCGCCGCAGCTGGGTGTAGCCCAGCAGCTCCGGAACCCGCCCGGTGCGCCGGTTGACGGCCTCGTACTTGAACGCGGCCAGGAAGTGCCCCATGTGCTGGGCGAACCGCAGGCGCCACTCGGTGCTCATGTCGGCCGCCAGCCGATGCCACACGGCGGCGAGCTGTGCTTCCAACCGGGTGTCCGAGCGGTCGCGCGCGGGCTGCCTGGTCAGGACACCCATGGTGCGCGCGGCGGCCTCGTCATAGCGGCCGGTCCACGCCTCGTAGCAGTCGTCGATGACAAACGCCCAGGTGAACCACCCCGCGACCGCCTCGACCCTGGACGGGATGATCGTGGGGTAGGAGCGCGCCACGAGCTCGCCGAGCCGGGTGCGCGCGAGCTTCTCCCGCGCGCGCTCGTCGTCCAGAAGCTCGTAGCGGACCGCCCACTCGAGGATCGCGGCCTCGAGCTCGGCCCGGTGCGGGGAGACCGCCGAGGGAAGGTCGAGCAGCGGGTGCCCCGGCGGCGGCGCGACGGTCGGCCGCGCCGAGGGCCTGGTGTCGACGCCGGTCATGCCGAGTGGCCTTGGCGGCGTGCCTCGACGATCATCGGGAGGTCGCCCGTGGTCAGCTCCGCGTGCGCCACCGGCGTGAGGGTGTGGCCCGGCTTGTGCCGGAACCTCCACCGGGCGGCGATCGAGGCGAGCGCGATGGTCATCTCGTGGTTGGCCAGAGCGTCGCCGAGGCATTTGCGGGTGCCGCCGCTGAACGAGATCACCGCGTTGCGCGGCAGCTTCCTCAGATTCTCCGGCAGCCAGCGGTCGGGCACGAACGACTCCGGATCGGTGAACACCGCCGGGTCCCGGTGCAGCGCGTACGGGCTGAACAGGATGCTCGCGCCCCGGGGGATGTCGTACCCGGCCAGCGTCGTGTCGACGACCGCCCTGCGGGTGATGAACCACACCGGCGGGAACATCCTCAGCGCCTCGTTGACCACGCGGTTCGTGAACGGCAACGCCGGATAGTCCGCGTCGGTCGCCGTGCGGCCGCCCAGTACCGAGTCGACCTCCTCGTGCAGGCGGGACTCGGCTTCGGGGTGCTGGCTCAGCAGGTAGAGCGCCCAGGTCAGCCCCGATGCCGGGGTCTCCACCCCGGCCGCGAGCACGGTCATCAGCTCGTCGCGGATCTCCGCGTCGGTCAGGCCGACACCGTCTTCGTCCCGGCCCGACATCAGGACGGACAGGATGTCCTCGTGCGGGCCGCCGTCGCGGCGGTAGGCCACCAGCATCGACGAGATGACGTCCTCCAGCCGCTGGAGCGCGTGCCGGAAGTCCTTGTTCGCCCTGGTCGGAAGCTGATGCAGCAACGGAAGCGGCAGCATCATCCGGTGGTAGACGCCCTTCCACACCACCGGGAAGGAACGCTGGACCTCGGCGATCGCCTCCGTGCTGACCTGCTCGTCGGAGAACATCGCCTGGGCCGTCACCCTGGTCGTCAACCTGCTCATCTCCTCGGGCAGGTTGACCTCCTGGCCCGGCTGCCACGAGTCGACCAGGTCGGACACGTGCTTGGCCATCACCTCGGTGTAGCCGGAGATCTTCTCCTTGGTGAACGCGGGCTGGATGAACCGACGCTGACGTTTGTGGGTCGTCACGCTGCAGGTGCCGACACCGTCGCCGAGAATGACCCGCATCTTGTCGATGAACTCGCCGCCCTTGTCGAATGCGTGCGGGTTGTGCAGCACCTCCTGGACGACGTCGTGCGACACCGCCATGTATGCGATATCCCGGCCCAGTTTCACCCGGACCAGATCACCGTGGTGGCGCAAGGTGGGCAGATAGGTGAGTGGCTCACGGAATATCTGGATAGCATTCCCCAAGATCGGTACCCGCCCGGGAGCATCGCCGATCTTGTAATGACTGTTCGTCTGGGTGACGGTCATAAAGATCTCCGGATTCTGTCCACCTCGATCCGAAGAACGTCTGATGACTTCATCGCGAGGTCAGCGTGTATGTGGTTCGGGTCGCCTGCCGGAATGGCGCGGTGTTCGTTCACCGGTCCATGAAACGAGCAGGTGCTTCTCCGGGGGCCGCCACTCACCGACTGGTGACCGCCCCGCTGCTTGGACGAGATCCTTACACTCTTTACGTGCCAGTGCAAGCACTTTGCGTGTTGCGTAGGTCCAAGGTAGGCGTTTGAGCCCTTGATCCTCTAGCGGCCTTGCGTGTTCCTTACATTCTTTGTGTCGCATGTGGCGCCCGTCGTCTGACGTGCCGCCCTGCCGGTTGCCTCGCCCGACCACGCGGTCGGGTCAGCGGTACCGGCTCGGGGCCGGGTCTGATTTTCCTTTTTCCTGCTTTATCGACACAGGGCTTGACCGTCGAGCGGGTGGCTGTCATCGTCGCTGTTCGTACGCGCCCGATGGCGCGACTAATACCAGGACGGAGTGAGTTCAGTGGAAGAGGTGGTGCTGCTCGACGAGGCAGGGCGTTTTATCGGAAGTGCGGACAAGGCGACTGTCCACCATGCTGAAACCCCGTTGCATCTGGCGTTCTCGTGTTACCTCAGCAATTCCCGCAACGAGGTGTTGATGACCCGTCGTTCGGCGCGGAAGAAGACCTGGCCCGGCGTGTGGACCAATTCCTGCTGCGGACACCCGGCGCCCGGCGAGACGCTGGCGTCGGCCGTGCTCCGGCGGCTGAGGGAGGAGCTCGGTGTCACCCCGACGGGTCTCGACCTGATACTGCCCGAGTTCCGCTACCGCGCGGTGATGGGCAACGGCGTGGTGGAGAACGAGCTGTGCCCCGTCTTCCGGGCCTACACCGACGAGACCCCCACGCCCGACCCCGACGAGACCGACGACTTCCGCTGGGTCGAGTGGGCCGAGCTGTGCGACGCCGTCACCTCCGGCGCCTTCGAGGTGTCGCCGTGGTGCCGCGAGCAGGTCCAGCACCTGCTCCCCTGGGGCACAACCGTCTGCGACTGGCCCACAGCGCCCGACGAGCGTCTCCCGCCCGCCGCGCCTCGCAGCGACGTCGCGCACCCAGAGTGCACGTCGCACACGTCCCAACCTGTGCGAAGTGCACGCTAGGTAGGCGAAGTTCACTGCCAGAAGGTGTCAGGGGAGTGGCTTTAGCGTGGCTGCATGCCTTTTGTTGAGATCACCGGGTCGCGGCTGTTCTACTCGGAGTGGGGGCGGGGCCGGCCGGCTCTGTTCGTGCACGCCTGGGGACTGACCGGCGACATGTGGGCGTATCAGGTGGCGCATCTGGGCCGGGCCGGTCTGCGGTGCATCACGGTCGACCGGCGTGGGCACGGCCGCTCGGATCGGCCCTCCCTCGGGTACGACCTGGACTCGCTCGCCGACGACATCGCCGCCGTCATCGAGGGCCTCGGCCTCGACGACGTGCTGCTGGTCGCCCAGTCCATGGGTGCGGCCGAAGCGGTTCGCTACCTGACCCGCCACGGTGACACCCGCATCAGCGGACTGGTCCTGAGCGCGCCGACCACACCGTTCCTGGCGTACGCCGAGGACAACCCGGACGGCGTCACCCCCGAGATGACGGCCGCGAACGAGCGTGAGCTGCTCACCGATGTGGGTGCCTGGATCGACGCCCGTGCCGCCGGGTACTGGGGCATCGGCTACGACGTGTCGCCCGCGCTGATGGACTGGACCGCTCGCCAGATCCTGGACACCCCGGTCCACATCCTGGTCGAGACGACCCGCGCGTTCGCCACCGCGGACCTGCGCGGCGAGCTCGCCGCGCTGCGGGTGCCGACGCTGGTCATCCAAGGCGACGCCGACACCTCCGCGCCGATCGAGCGCACCGGCCGCCCGAGCGCCGCATTGATCCCGGACAGCACGCTCGTCGTTCTTCCCGGAGCTGGCCACGGCCTCTACATCAGCGAGCAATCCCGCTACAACACCGAACTCCTCGAATTCGCCACACGCACCGGGAGAAACTCGATGGCGCGGGAAATGCGTGACCGTTAGCGTTGTCGACATGAGCCAGAACAGCGGGAGCGGAACCCATCGCCGCATGCATCGCCAGGTCGCGCGGCGCCGCTAGCTGTTCTCTCGTGCAGTGGCTCAGCCGCCCGACCTGCCCAGGTCCGGCGGCTTTTTTGCGCGCCGGGCACTGTCGTGGTGACCATGGTGTAGCGGGCACGCACAGCCGGTTGTGATCCGGCAGGACAGGGTTCGAATCCCTGTGGTCACACCCCGCGCCGGTAGCTCAACGGATCAGAGCATCTCACTTCGAATGAGAGGGTTGGGGGTTCGAATCCCTCCCGGCGCACCATTCTTCAATTGCACAGGGCGTGGTAGCTCAATGGGAAAAGCGCGGCTCTCATAAAGCCGAGGACGCCGGTTCGAACCCGGCCCACGCCACCGTAGAGTCGAGCACGTGTACGTACTCCACGACCAGACCCCGACACCCGAGGACTTCGTGCGCCTGCGTGCGTGCGCCGGGCTGAGCCCCCGGTCGATCGAGGCCGCCCGGCGCGGCCTGCCGCGCAGCTGGGCCTCCGTCATCGCCACGATCGACGGTGGCCCGGTCGTCGGCATGGGCCGGCTCATCGGTGACGGTTCGCTGGCGCTGCAGGTCGTCGACATGGCGGTCGAACCCGAACACCAGCGCCGAGGCATCGGCCGCCGCATCCTGACCAGGCTGCTGGAGCTGGCGGCACAGAGCGAGCCGGACGTCTACCTGTCGCTCGTCGCCGACCCACCGGGGCAGGCCCTATACCGCGAGCTCGGATTCACCGGGTTCGCCCCGTCGATCGGCATGGAGCTGTACGGGCCGAGTACGAGTCCCGCACTCATCACGAGGTCATCGACGCCTCCCGGGCAGTGACCGGCTCGTTCGCGGTATGCAGCGCCGGCAGGCGGCCCAGCAGCCGCGCGGTCAGTGCGTAGCCGAGCAGCACGATGAGCGTGCAGCTCACCGAGGGCACCGTGACCTCGGGCAACAGCAGATAGATTCCGAACCCGGCGACCACCCAGCCCACGGCCAGCCAGTTGAACCCGGACCAGTACCAGTAGCGCCCCTTCCGGTCGAACAGCTCCGGGACGACGATGCTCATCCGCTTGCCGAACAGGTAGTCGGCGATCAGCACACCGGCGACCGGCGCGAAGAAGTTCCCCATCACCGTCATGAACCCGGTGAACCCGTTGACCAGCTCGGGCAGCAGCGACAGCGCGATGCCGATCACCGCGAGCCCCAGCGTCGCCCAGAACCGGCCGAGCCTGCGCACGATGTTCACCAGCGCCAGCCCCGCCGTGTACAGGTTCAGCACGTTGATCGTCCAGTTGTCCAGCACGATGTAGAGCAGGACGACACCCAGCAGCAGCGGGTTGTGCGTGATCTGGGCGAGCACGTCGAACGCGTTGGCGTTGCCACCCGATGCGGCCGCCGCGTAGCAGCCCACGAACGCGGTGATCAACGTGCCGATCACGGCGGCGGCCATCGTCCCCGCCCACATGTCGACCCGGCTGCGCGAGTAACGGCAGAAGTCGCTGGCGTTGGTGATCATCGAGAGCCAGGCGGACACCACGCTGCCCAGCCACAGTGCGATCAGCGGCCACTGCCAGGGGATGTGCCCCGCGAACCCGAGCACCTCGCCGGGGGAGTAACCCGGCGCATCGTTCGTCATCAACACCACGATGAACACGACCGACAGCAGGATCTTCACCGGGAACGCGACCCGCGACAGCACCTTCACCGAGTCGTAGCCGATCAGCGCCACCGCGGCCTGTATCACCGCGAACAGCACGCTGACCAGCGCGAAGCTGAACGTCTGGCCGGTCAGCCCGCGCAGCACCGCGATGATGCCCAGTGCGCCGGCGACCGTCTGGAAGGCGAACCAGTAGACCGAGCTGATCATGTGCAGGGCCGAGGGGATCCACTGGGCGCCGCGCAGCCCGAAGGTGATCCGGGTACCGACCTGACCGGGCAGCCCGTAGTCGACACCCACCGTTGCCATGACCGAGTACGCGGCGAACGCGACGACGATGCCGCCGGTCATCGCCGCGACCGCCGCCCAGAACGGCAAGCCCGCCGCGACCGCGCCGCCCGCGATCAGAATCATCCCCGGGTTGATCAGGAAGTTCAGGATCATGAACGACACGTCCCACCAGCGGACGGTCTTCTTCTCGTCGGGGATCGCCTCGACGCCGTACTGCTCGATGCCCTTCGGCTGCCGGTACCGGCGAGCCAGTGCCTCCTCGGACTCGCTCATGGCCGGACCCCGCAGTACTCGATCGCCGCGGCGGCGTACACCTTCGCGGTGTCGACGATCGACTCGACGTCGACCCACTCGTCGGGACCGTGCGCGTCGGCACCCAGCGCGCCGTAGATCAGCGGGACCGCGCCCGTCGGGCGGTAGAACGCGCCGTCGCACACCGCGACGAACCCGGTGACCTCGGTGGTGTGGCCCAGCTCGGCGCGCTGACGCCGGATGCTGTCGATGACCGGGAAGTCGACCGGGGTGTCGAACGCGGGGAAGTGCAGGTCGCCCAGCTCCCAGCGCACCTGTGGGGGATGGGCGCGCAGCCAGGAGTCCTGCGCGGCCCAGTGGGCGACGAACTCCTCGAACTCGGCCCGGATCCCCTTCGACGTCTCGCTGGGCAGGTACTTCAGGTCGAAGTCGAGCACCGCGACGTCCGGTGTGGTCGCCGGGTTCGTCATCGTCACCGGAAGACCGTCCTCTCCGATGCCGGAGCCGACCTGGACCACACCCGGATTGATCGTGGTGATGCCCGGCGGCAGCAGGGGGTGCGCCGGTTTCCGGCAGCCCCAGTCGCGCTCCAGCTGGCCCACGGCGGTGAGGAACCGCGCGGCCAGCTCCGCCGCGTTCACCCCGGGCCGCGTTCGGTCGCTCGTGTCGCGCTGCGGATAGATGTCGTTGTAGCGCCAGCCGGCGTGCGCGCTGAGGCCCCGGATGGTGACCCGCACCCACTCCAGCCCGGGCTGGCACGGCATCACCTGGCCCTGGGTGGGCTCGCCGACGATGACGGCCGACGCCGTGCGGCCCCGCCCGACCAGGTCCTTCGTGCCGAACCCGCCCGCCTCCTCGTCGACCACACTGTGTACCTCGAGGCGCCCGTCCAGCTCGATGCCGCACTCGTGGATCGCTCTCGCCGTCGCGACCGCGGCCGCGACGCCCGCCTTCATGTCGTAACCGCCGCGCCCGTACAGCCTGCCGTCACGCAGCTCGGCACCGAACGGATCGGTCGACCAGGTGGCGCGGTCGCCGACCGGCACCACGTCGATGTGCCCGTTGAGCACGAGGCTGCGCTCGTCGGAACCGGCGTGGAAACCGTAGACATTGGGCCGGTCGGGCACGACGTCGTACTGCTCGACGGTCATCCCGGCATCGGCGAGGTACCCCGCGACGACCCGCTGGGCATCGGCCTCCCGATTGATGCCCGCACCGGTCTCGAACTTCGGGTTGACCGTCGGAATCCGCATCAACTCCCTGGTCAGCGCAATCGGGAACTCTCGATCCCGCTCGAGGAGCGCGGTCACCATCCGGACTGCGGCGGCTGTCTCCATCACGCCTCGATTCGCTGGGAGCCTGGACGGATTCGATGTTAGACATATTACAGAGTGACGGTCAATACGAGTTTCTGGTAGGTTTGTTACAAGATTCGGGGGGAGGCACGGATGAGTACGGACAGCGGTCCGGGGAGTACGCCGATCACCGCGACGGTTGCCGAGCGCACCCGCCGTGGTCTGGCGCAGCTGAGCCACAGTGAGCTGAAGGTCGCGCGTGCCCTGCTCGCGGCCTATCCGGCGGCGGGTCTGGAGACGGTCGCGCAGTTCGCGAAACGCGCGCACGTCAGCGCGCCGACGGTGCTGCGTTTCCTGACCCAGCTGGGGTTCGGCAACTACCGGGAGTTCCAGGACACGTTGATCCGGGAGGTCCACGAGGAGATGGGCTCACCGCTGCGGCAGATCACCGCAGCCGACGGCGGGCCGGGGGAGCGGGGCGGGACCTCAGCGGCCGCCAAGCACTACTCCGAGGTCCTGACCAGCTCTTTCGATGCGCTGCCCGATGCGGAGTTCGACCGGGCCGTCGCCTTGCTGAGTGATCCCCGGATGCATCTGCACCTGCTCGGCGGTCGGTTCAGCCAGGTGCTCGCCGACTATCTGGCCTTCCATCTGGTCCTGATCCGCTCCTCGGTGCGCGGTGTGCCGGAGGCGGAGCTGGAGCGCATGACGATGCTGCTGGAGCTGGGCCAGCGCGACGTGCTGGTGCTGTTCGACTACCGGCGCTACGACCAGGAGATGGTGCTCTTCGCGCACGAGGCGGCGGCGCGTGGCGCGCACGTCGTCCTGTTCACCGACCCGTGGATGTCGCCGATCGCGCAGGTCGCCGAGATCGTGCTGCCGTCCAGGGTGGAGGCGCCGAGCCCGTTCGACTCGCTGGTCCCGGCCATGGCGGTGGTGGAGACCGTCGTCGCGGCCGTCACCGAGGAGCTGGGCGAGGCCGCGCGGACCAGGCTGCGGGCGATCGAGTCGCTGTCCAGGCCACCGGGCAGTGGGTGAGGTGATCATGACCGGCACCGTGTTCGTGGCGACCTGCGACCTCGCCGGGCTCACCAGGGGCCGCTCGGTTCCCGGCGCCGAGCACGACGCCGTGCTGCGTCGCGGCGTCGGCTGGGTACCGGCGGACCTGGCGCTGACCTGCTTCGGCGGCATCGCGGAGGACAACGTCTTCGGCTCGACCGGTGACCTGCGGTTGATGCCCGACCGCGCGACCGGCGTGGTCATCCCGGAGAGCGACGGCCATCCGGCGGTCCGGCTCTACCTCGCCGACCAGACCCTGCCCGACGGCACGCCGTGGCACTGCGATCCACGCACGGTCGCCCGCTCCGCGCTCGCCGAGCTGCGCGAACGGGTCGGGCTGGAGGTCGTGGCCTCGTTCGAGCACGAGTTCACGGTCGCCGGCCTGGAGCCGACCGCGCCGTTCTCCTTCGCGCGGCACCGCGCGGTCGAGCCCTTCGGAACCGAGCTGGTCGAGCTGCTCGGCGAGGTGGGGCTGGCGCCGGAGACCTGGCTGCCCGAGTACGGGGAGAACCAGTTCGAGATCACGCTCGAACCGTGCGACGGCCTGGTCGCGGCCGACCGCGCGGTGCTGCTCAAGGAGCTCGTGCGTGACCTGGCGCGGCGCCGGGGCCATCGGGTCAGTTTCGCGCCGCTGCTCGATCCCGAAGGCAGCGGGAACGGCGTCCACCTGCACCTGTCCCTCCGGGACGTGAGCACCGGCCGGCCGGTGCTGCTCGACGAGACCCGTCCGGGCAGGCTGTCCGAGGTCGGCGCCCGGTTCGCGGCCGGCATCCTCGCGCACGCCCGCGCGCTGACCGCGATCACCGCGCCGAGTCCGACGTCGTTCCTGCGCCTGACCCCGCACCGGTGGAGCGTCGGCGGGGTTTTCCTCGCCGAGCGCAACCGGGAGGCGCTGCTGCGCATCTGCCCGACCAGCACGGTCGGTGGCGGGCGGGCCGATCAGCAACTGAACCTGGAGTACCGCGCCGCCGACGCCACCGCCAACCCGTGGCTGGTACTCGGCTCACTGGTCCGCGCCGGGCTCGACGGCATCCTCGGGGAGACGGACGAGCCGATGGTCTGGCCGGAGGACACGACCGAGGCGCAGCTGGCCGAGGTGCTCCCGCTGCCCGCCACCCTGGCCGAGGCGCTGGGCGAGCTGGAGCGTGACGAGACCGTGCTCGGCTGGTTCCATCCTGACCTGGTGCGCACCCATCTCGACGTCACCCGCGCGCAGCTGGCGGTGGTCGAGGGCCTCACCGCCGAACAGATCTGCCGGAGGGTTGCCGATGTCTACTGACCTCAGCGCCGACCTCGACGCCATCGCACTGGTCGACCACCACGTGCACGGGCCGCTGCGCGGGTCGGTGACCAGAGCCGGGTTCGAGTCGTTCATCACCGAGTCGGACCGTCCGGTGCCGCCGTGGATGACCCAGTTCGACTCCCAGCTCGGCATCGCCATCCGGCGGCACTGCGCGCCGCTGCTCGGACTGCCGGTGCACGCGCCGGCCGAGGACTACTGGGCGGCGCGTGCCGAGTTCAGTCCCGATGAGCTGACCAGGAGGTTCCTCGGCGCCAGCGGCACCGGGCACTGGCTGGTCGAGACCGGGTTCCGGGGCTCGGAGATCCTCGACCCGGCCGGGATCCGGCAGCACGTGGACGGCCGGGTCGATGAGATCGTCCGGTTGGAGACCGTGCTGGAGTCGGTGGCGCCCGGTGCCACAGCCGGCGGGCTGGTCGATGCGTTCCGCGACGAGCTGGCCAGTCAAGCCGCCGGCGCTGTCGGGCTGAAGAGCATCGTCGCCTATCGGTACGGGTTCGACTTCGATCCCGACCCGCCGTCCGACACCGAGATTCACCGTGCCGCCGGCGCATGGCTGAGCAGCGGAGACGTCACCCGCGTCGACGATCCGGTACTGCTGCGGATGCTGCTGTGGGAGGGCGTCCGCACCGGGTTGCCACTGCAGCTGCACGCCGGCTACGGCGACCCGGACGTCGAGTTGCACCGGTGCGACCCACTGCTGCTGACCCGCTGGCTCAAGGCCATCGAAGGCTCCGGGACCGATGTGCTGCTCCTGCACTGCTACCCGTTCCATCGCAACGCCGGCTACCTCGCGCAGGCCTTCGCGCACGTGTACCTCGACGTCGGGTTGGCGATCAACTACACCGGCGCACGGTCCTCGGCGGTCATCGCGGAGAGCATGGAGCTGGCCCCGTTCGCCAAGATCCTGTACTCCTCCGACGCCTGGGGTCCGCCGGAGCTGCACTACCTGGGTGCTGTCCTGTGGCGTCGAGGTACGGCGGCAGCCCTGAACGCCTGGGTCGAGGAGGGGGAGTGGTCGCGGGCGGACGCCGTGCGGGTGGCCGCGATGATCGGCGGGGACAACGCGCGGCGGGTGTATCGGCTGCGTGATGACTGATCTGTTCGACGAGCTGACGGCGCAGCTCGCGGCGGCTCATGCGTTGCGTCGGCGGCTGCACGCGTCGCCGGACGTGTCCGGCGACGAGAGCGCGACCCGAGAGACGGTGCTGAGTGCTCTGCCCGCCGGGGTCGGCTCGGCCGGGGTCGCCGGTACCGGGGCGGTCGTGCGGATCGGTGGGCCCGGGCCGGCCGTCGGGTTGCGCGCCGAGCTGGACGCACTCGAGGTCACCGAGACGACCGGCATCGAGTGGGCGTCGCGGCGCACCGGGTTGATGCACGCCTGCGGGCACGACGTCCACCTCGCGGCGGCGGTCGCGGTCGCGCGCGCCGTGCACGCCGTGGGTGGTCCGGCTCCGCTGTTGCTGGTGCTGCAGCCGCGCGAGGAGTCCTACCCGTCGGGGGCGCGGGACGTCGTGGAGAGCGGCGCGCTGGCCGTGCACGGGTGCGCGGCAATGATCGGCGCGCACGTCCAGCCGGTGCTCGCACCGGACGTGGTCGCGTGTGTGCCCGGCGGGGTCAACGCCTCCTCCGACGAGTTCGAGCTGCTGGTCACCGGGGAGCCCGGCCATGCCGCCTACCCGCACCTCGCGCGCGACCCGGTGCATGCGCTCGCTCAGATCGTCGTCGCGGTGCAGAGCATCGTGAGTAGGAACCTCGACCCGATGAGCCCCGCCGTCGTCGGCGTCTCGTCCCTGCGGGCGGGCGCCGCGGCGAACGTCGTGCCGGGCACCGCGCACGCGTCCGGCACGATCCGCGCCCTGTCGCCCGAGACCAGGCTGCTGCTGCACCAGCGGGTCACCGAGGTGGCCGAGGGCGTCGCGCGGGCGCACGGCTGCGAGGCGAAGGTCAGCGTGACCCACGGCGAACCGGTGCTGACGAACGACCCGGCCCTCGCCGAGCTGGCCGCCGGCCAGCTGCGGCGCCGAGGGCTGACCGTCTGCGAGACCTTGCGCTCGGCGGGCGCCGACGATTTCTCCTACTACGGCGAGCAGGTGCCGTCCCTGATGCTGTTCGTCGGCACGGACACCGACGTCCCCCTGCACAGCGACACCTTCCTGCCCACCGAATCCGACCTGGCCCGAGTGGCGACCACGATGCTCGCCGCCTACCTGGCAGCAGCCGACCACCTGACCAACCCCGCCCCGACCCGATAACACCGCACCCCGCGCACCTCCCCTCCACCCCGCGCACCTCCCGTCCACCCCGCGCTAGGTGCACACCGCGCGCTGTGACCGGAAGGTGCGCGGGGTCGGTACGACGTGCGAGGTCGGGCGTGAAGTGCGCGGTCTGGGCGTGCGATGCGCGGCGCGGAGCCGGACACGTGGCGCGGACCAGGACGCGTGGGCCGGATGCGTGGCGCGTGGGCCAGGTACTGGCGTGCGACGAGCCAGGCTGACACCGCGCATGTTCCGTCCACGCCGCGCTAGGTGCACACCGCGCGGTCTGACCGGATGGTGCGCGGTGTCGGCAGGAGGTGCGCGGTGCGGAGCCGGGTGCGTGGCGCGTGGGCCGGGTGCGTGGCGCGTGGGCCAGGTACTGACGTGCGGTGGGCCAGGCTGACACCGGCCGACCCCGCGCACGTTCCGTCCACACCGCGCGGTGTCTACCTAGCGCGGTGTGGGCGGGACGTGCGCGGTGTGGCCGGGACGTGCGCGGGGTGGGCGGGAGGTGCGCGGAGTGGGATGGGGTCAGCGGATGTCGGATCCGTAGATGTGGTCGACCGTCATCGTCATCAGGACTCTGCGCTCGGCGACCATGGCCGCGCGGTACTCGTCCCAGTCGGGGTGTTCGCCCGCCGCGGTGCGGTAGTAGGTGACCAGCGCCTCGACCTCGGGGCCGTGCGGATCCGTCCCTGGGCCGGTGATCGTCGCTTCGCCCTCCGCGGTGGCCCAGGTCCGGCCGTCGGCGCCGGTGACCTCGAGCGTTGCTCTCGGGTCCCGGCGCAGGTTCACGGTCTTGGCGCGGCCCTCGGTCATCGAGACGTGGATGACCCCCGCCGACCGGTCGTAGTAGGGCATGACAGGGGAGAGCTGCGGCCGGCCGTCCGACTTGATCGTCGCCAGGATGCCGAGCCTGCTCTCCTCGAGCAGTGCGTACGGGTCGAATGTCGTCATGTCCGGGACAACTCCCGGCGGGCTGCCCGCTGTTCCCGAAATCACTCGGGTGGCTGGGACTCCCCGGGGTAGAGCTCCGCCATTCTGGCCGTCGCCAGCTCCAGGACACGGGCTGAGGCCTTGCTGACGTGGCCGGAGTCGTAGGGCGGCTGGGGGTCGTACTCGATCATCAACTGCACGACCTCGGCCTGCTCCGCGCCGTACAGCTCGCCGACCAGCCACAACGCCAGATCGATCCCGGCCGAGACGCCCGCGGCGGTGACGATCCTGCCGGAACGCACGATGCGTTCCTCCGGGCGGGACTCGGCGCCGAACTGCGAGAGCAGAGGCTGCGCCACCCAGTGTGTCGTCGCGGGGTGACCGTTGAGGATGCCGGCCATCGCGAGCAGGATCGCGCCGCCGCACACCGAGGTCGTCCACCGGGTCGTCTCGTGCACGCCGCGCAGCCAGTCGACCAGCTCACCCACCCGGGCGTCCTGCACACTCACGGCCGGGACGAGCACGATGTCCGGCGACGGCGTCTCGGCGAAGGAATGGCTCGCAACCAGCGACAGCACCCCGCCGTCGGTGAGGACCGGACCCGGTTCATGGCTGACGAACCGGACCTCGGCGTCCGGCAACAGCCGGAGCAGCTCGTAGGGTCCGACGACGTCCAGCGCGGTGACGCCGGGGGCTAACACGAACGCGATCTGAGTCATGCGACATCTCCTTATCGTTGGGCCTGTTTCGCGCGGAGTTTTTCTGTGACCACCCCGGCTCGCTAACGCTCGCTGGGGTACTCCCAGAAAAAAACAGCTCCTCCGTCGCTGAGCGCGCTTGTTGGAACCTTGGGAGCCGCCCTGACAGCTGGCGAGTCTGGTTGCGGACATTCACGGCGCCGGCCTTCGCCGGATCTCCTATCGGAGACTCGCGGAGCCGGCTGTACGACGGCTTGCACTGGCACTTCAGTGCGCCACCCCCGTGGTCGAACCGGGGCGGATGATCATCAGGACGACCACGACCGCCCAGGTCAGCGCAAACAATCCGGCGACCATGCTCATCCGAGCCAGCACCGGCGACGGGTCGCCGCCACCGTCGAGGAGGTCGACGACAGCGGCCTGGCCGGGCAGCAGCACGAGCGCGAGCAGGCCGGCCGCCACCGCCGTGAGGGCCATCGAGACCACCAGCCAGGACTGCAGCAACACCCCGAGCGCCGCCCCGACGGCGATACCGAACACCGGGACGCTGACCCCGAGCACCGCGTAGCTCCGGCTGATCCGGTGCAGCAGGTCGAGCACGCCGCGTGCTCGGTCCGAACCGTCCACCGCCGCACGCGCGTAACGGGGGAACAGGCTGGTGGCGACCGTGACCGGTCCGATGAAGATGATCGATGCCAGCACGTGGATCGACAGGAGGAACGCTTTCACAACTTGTAGTCTAGCTATAAGTGTGGCTTCAAGCTAGCCTTTTGGCCGTGGGGGAGACCGAGACCCGAGCGCCGCTACTGGTGTTCTCGACGACGATGCGGCTGATCGCCGTCGGCCGGGAGATGCAGCGCAAGCTGGAGGCCGAGCTGGCCGAGCTCGGCCTGACCATGCGTCATCTCGGCGCACTGGGGCATCTCTCGCACCGGCCGGACCTGTCCTACAGCGACCTCGCCCGGCGCTCCGGCGTCACGGCGCCGAGCATGCTCGCCACTGTCCGCGCGCTGGAGAGTCTGGGCGCGGTGAGTCGTACCTCGTCGGGGCAGGGGCGCGCCGCGCAACTGGAGATCACCACGTCCGGCCGGGAGCTGCTCGCCAAGGTGCGCACCATCGTCGCGGACCTCGACGGCGAGTTCCTCGGGCCGTTCGACGAGGACCAGCGAGCCGCACTGGACGCAATCCTCGCCGCGAACACGAAGCCCCCGTCCCGCTGAGGGGTGCGCGGGGGCCTTTCGGGCAACTCTGCGCACCTTCGTGCTGTGTCGCACACGTCCGGACATGTGCGACGCAGCACGAACGTACGCAAAGTGGGCCCCTGGGGTTCGGGACGCTAGGCGCGCAGGCCGGACAGCATCGCGGTCAGCAGGTCGACCAGCTCGCGCAGGGTCTGCTCCGGGTCGTCGGCCTCGGCGACCATGAGGGCGCCCTCGCCGATCGCCGCGCAGCACAGCCGGGACAGCGGTTCGACCGGGCGGCGAGCGAGTAGCCCCTCGGTCATCACCTGCTCCACCAGCTGATCCAGCAGCCGGCCCGCGTACTGGCGGTCGAGCTCGCGCCAGCGGGACCAGCCGAGCGCGGCCGGGCCTTCCTCGAGCACGATGCGCCGGTACCGGTCGGTCGCGCTGGCCTCGAGGTACTTGGTCATGGCGTCGATCGCGAACCGCCAGAGCTCGTCGGGCCCTTCGGCCTGCCCCACCTCGGCGATCAACGTGGTCATGGTGTCGGTCGCGACCTGGGCGAACACCGCCTCGAACAGGGTCTGCTTGTCCTTGAAGTGGCGGTAGACCGCGCCCTTGGTGAACCGCGCCGTCGCGCCCACCGCGTCCAGGGACGTCGCCTGGTACCCGCGCTCGATGAACAGCTGCTCGGCGGCGCGCAGCACGGCGTCGCGGGTCTGCTGCACGTATTCCAGGCGTTGGGGCTTGACGTCAGTCACGATACCTACAGTACAGTGCGATACTGTGAGTATCAGCGATGTGCAGAGTATCGAGGTTCACGAACAGGTCGTCGATGCATTCGCCCGGGGCTGGCTCGACCCGACACCGGACGCCTGGGACGAGCTGCTCGACGCCGACGTCGTGCTCAACCAGCCGTTCCTGCGGTGCGGCCGGGGCGCCCAGCTGTGGCGCGACGAGGTCGCGCGGCTGCTGGCGTTCCTCCCGGACGTGCGCGGTGAGGTCCTCAGCTGGGCCGGCCGCGACGACGTCGTGTTCATCCACATGCGGGTCAGCGGCACGGCGGGTGGGCGGGAGCTGACCTTCACCGCGACCGACCGCCTGGAGCTCGACCTGAGCCGAGGCGTGGTCGTCCGCAGGGACTCCTATCTCGACCCGACCCCGGTGGCCGCCACCTTGCTGACCCGGCCGGGCGCGTGGCTGCCGTGGTGGCGCTCCGGCGTCGGCCCGGTGCTCGGCCGACGGAAGTTCCTGACGCCACGATCCGAAGGAGAAGCGATGACCAGCGACTACAGCCGACAGATGACCCGAGCCCTCGGTGTGACCCGGATGGTGGTCGGGCTGACGACCGTCGCCCGCCCCAGTCTCGCCGCGACGGTCCTGTCCTCCGGTGGCGATCGCTCCGGCGACGGCGTCGACACGGCGGTCGGCCGGATGTTCGGCATCCGGGACGCGGCACTCGCCGCCGCCACCTTGAGTGCCGACCCCGCCGTGCGCGGCACGGGCCTGCGGCTGGGGGTGGTCGCGGACGTCATCGACGCGGGCGCGGTCCTGCTCAGCAGGCGCGGCGGCGTGACCGGGCGAGGCAAGGTGCTGCTCGGCGGCGCCGCGGCGCTCTTCGCGCTCGCCGGGTTCTCGGCCCTGCCTAGGCGTTGAGCCGCGGCTCGTGTCCCAGGGGATCGTGAGTGTTGAGGCTGGCTATAGCAAGCCTCAACACTCACGAGCTGTGAGCTGGGGACGCAAGGGGGCGGTCACCGCCCGGACGGGCTGTGCAGGGCTTCGGCGACCCAGGTCATCGCCCGGGTGACGGCTGACCGGGACTGTTCGGTGTGGTCGGCGCTGTCGAAGCCGTGCTGCCCGTCCGGGACCTCGATGATCTCCAGCCCGGGGCCGGCGGCGGCCACGAACGCGTCCTGCCCGGGCACGAACTCCGGGAACTCGTGGCCGACCCGGGTGAGCAGCAGCTTCGGTGACGGGGACGTCACCGAGGCGGCCACGTCGAACCGGGACTCGACACCCCATCCGGGCGGTGGTGTGAGCGCCGGATAGGTGAACGCGACACAGCGCAGCCACGGCGGTGGGGCCGCGAGCCAGTCGGCCGCGAGCAGGGAACCGCCGGAGAAGAACCACAGCGCGACCGCATCCGGGTCGACGCCGTCGAGGCCGCGGGCCTGCTCGACGGCCGACTCGACGTCCTTCGCCGCGACCGGGTAGTCGGTCGTGGCCCGCAGCCGGTGCTCGATCGTCACGCCGATCAGCCCGGACGCCGCGGCGAGCGCGCCGTAGCCGAGGAACGTCGGCCAGTCCCTCGGCCCCGGTTCCATGCCGGGCGGGATCGGGCCGCCGTGCACGAAGACCACCACCGGGCGCCGTCCACCGGAGGAACCGGGCGCGGTGTGGACGTCGATCGTGCCTCGACGTTCACGGTCAGCGGGCTCGGGGGAGAGCACAAAAGGCTGCATGTGCGGGGCAGGCATGGCGCTACTACAACAGGCCGGAACCCGTGAGGACAGCGGAATTCAGCGGCTCAGCTGGACTCGCTGGGCCTGCGGGGACCGGCGGCACCGGCCGTGGAGACCGTGCCGAGGTCTTTCGCCACCCGTAGTGCGAGCTGAGCCAGCTCACGGAGACCCGGGCGATTGAGCAGGCGGCCCACATCCTCGGCGGCCCGGGCGGCCGAGTCAGTTTCCGCTGGCTCCTTCATGCCGCCCGAGATACCCGCCCCATTTCCGGTTGAAACGCACAAATGGTGATGTCAACAGCACAGCGACGGAGGTCACAGCACCTGACTCACGTGGTAGGCGACCCCTCCGTCGACCAGGTATCCCGAGCCCACGCAGACGATGTCGTTCAACCACGCGTACTGCGGCGAGCCGGTCTCGAACAGCGGGTTCGTCCGGAAGTAGTCGTCCGGGCCGGTCGGTTCACCTCCGGTTCGCGGCGGGGTGAGCCAGCGGCCGCCGTAGGTCATGTGCACGAGGGCGTCGTCGTGTGTGCGCAGCGTCAGCCGCACATCCAGCAGCATCGCGCCGTCGGAGCGGAACAGCGCCCAGTCTCCGCCACCGCCGGCCACTACGGTGCCGTGCAGCCGGGGTCCTTCGAACGAACCGCCGGTCGCGCCGAAGAGGATTCGCCTGCCGAACGCGCCCTCCCCGAAGTCGAGCGGCGCGGCCAGGTCGACCACGACGTCGAACAGCGGAACGGTCTTGATCTCAGCGACTGCCTTGATCCGCGGGTCCATCAGTTCTCCCCGAACAGCGTGCGGCGCACGGCGTCGGTCGAGACGCCGGACTGGGCACACAGCGACGACAGGTCGAAGAAGAACCGTTCGCTCGCGATCAGGTCGTCGGCGAAGGCGAACTGGATGAACACCGGCAGCTCGGCCCGGGTGCCGTTGGGGGAGACACCGAACGCCTCGCCGGTCATGGTCATCCGCGCGGTGCCCCAGCAGACCAGCGTCTCACCGTCGTCGGCGTGACCGTGGAGGGCGACCTCGTAGTCGGGAAACACGGCGAAGAAAGCGGTCAGCGCGTTCGCGTTCTCGGCGAGACCCTTCGCCGTCGTCCCGAACGCGGACTCCAGGACCATGTCGCGGTGCAGGAACGTCAGTGCCGAGGGCACGTCCCGCTTGCTCTTCGCCACGGCCAGCCCTTGTGCCAGCTCGAACATTCGCCGGTTGTCCATGGTGCTCTCCTTCGTCGTGTTGAACTAACTATACGACCGGTCGTATAGTTAGTTCAAGCGGCGTGGGAGGATGCGGTCGATGAGCGAACGTCCTGACCAGCGTCTCGTGCGCGGAACCCGAGCGAGACGGACCATCACCCGCCACGCCGTCGATGTGGCGTCGGTCGAGGGGCTCACCGGGCTGAGCATCGGCAGGCTCGCGACCGACCTCGGGCTGAGCAAGAGCGGCGTCCAGGCACTGTTCGGCACGAAGGAAGCGCTGCAGCTCGCCGCGATCGACCGGGCGCGCGAGGAGTTCGTCGAGGCGGTCGTCCGGCCCGTGCTGGACGTGCCGCCCGGCGTCGAGCGGCTGCGCGCGCTGGTCGAGAGCTGGATTCGCTACGTCGAGACGCCACTGTTCCCCGGCGGGTGCTTCTGGGTGGCGAACATCGCGGACTTCGACAGCCGCCCCGGCCCGGTTCGTGACGCGCTGGCCTCGGACCAGGAGGCGTGGCGCGCCGGCCTCATGGCGGAGCTGCGCGCTGCCGTCGACGCGGGTGAGATCGCCGACCTCGACACCGAGCTCGCCGCGTTCCAGATCGACGCCGTGCTGCGCGCGGCGAACACCGCGCTGCGTCTGGGCGACACCGGCGCGGTGGCCAAGGTCCGCCGCGTTCTCGACGGACTACTCCGGCACTGACCTGCGCCGCTCGTCCAACGCCGTGCGCACCGCCTCGTCGTAGCTCATCGGTTCGAACCCGACGATCGAGCGGATGGCGTCGTCGCGCACCACGACCTCGTTGGCCATCGAATCGATCAGCGACCGCCCGGTCCCCGGGTCCACGTCGGTGATCAGCCGCAGCCACAGCGACGACAGTCGAGGGGTCAGCAGCGGAACCGGCACGATCAGCCGTCGCCTGCCCTGGATCGCCGCGACCCTGCGCATCATGTCGACGTAGGCCAGCACGTCCGGCCCACCGATGTCGAACGAGCGACCGGCCGCCTCCGGCTTGTCGAGCACCCCGACCAGGTAGCGCACGACGTCGGCGACCGCGATCGGCTGGGTCCTGGTCCGCACCCAGCGCGGGGTGATCATCGCCGGCAGGTGCTCCACCAGCTGCCGGGTCAGCTCCCAGGAGATGCCGCCGTGGCCGACGATGATCCCGGCGCGCAGCACCGTCACCGGGACACCGCCGTCACCGAGTAGTGTCTCCACCTCGCGCCTGCTGCGCAGGTGCGCGGACAGCTCGTCGCGGTCGTCGCCGAGACCGCCGAGATAGACGATCCGCTCGACCCCCACCTCGGCCGCGACCTGCCCGAACCGGGACGCGGCCTCGGCGTCGCGCCGCTCGAAGTCGTTCTCGCCGAGCGAATGCACCAGGTAGTAGGCGGCGTCGCAGCCGGTGAGCGCGCCGCGCAGCGAGTCGGCGTCGCCGATGTCACCGTGCACCGCCTCGCCGGCACCGGTGTAGGAGTCCGGGCGCCGGGTCATGGCGCGCACGGTGTGCCCGGTCTGCTCCAGCGCGGGGCACAGGCGCGTACCGATGAACCCGGACGAGCCGGCCACCAGGACCTTCACGCGGTCGCCCCCGGCCGTTCCAGCGGACGGGGCCACCGCTGGTCCAGGACCGTGCCCAGCTGGGCGATCGTGTCGTCGGCGAGTGAGTTCAGTGCGCCCTTGAGGAACGGTTCGGCGAGCATGGCCAGTCCGGTGAACGCGAACCGCGCCCGGTAGTGGATGCGGGTGCCGCCGTCCTCCTCGACGAACACGAGGTCGTCGCTCGACCGCACGGTCTTGTTCTCACCGGTGAAGGTCAGCCGCGCGGGTTCGCGGCGGACCAGGGTGTAGGTCAGCTCGGTCTCCTTGCCTCGGAACCGGGAGACGTTGCGCCACCGCGTCCCGACCGTGATCGGCCCGGGGTCGATGCGGGTGCAGCTGACGGTGCCGGAGTCCCACAGCTCGGCGTGGGCGAAGTCGGCCAGGAACTCGACGACCGCATCGACCGGGCCTTCGGTCCGGGCGGTCCGTTCGAGAGCGATCATCGGCGGGGTCCTTGTCTCACGACGGATTTCTCGGGGTCGGGACTCAGCAGCGAACCAGGCCGGGGGTGGCCGGCCGCGCCGAGCTGGTTCATGCGTTTCGGGACCGGGGCACCCTGGTAGGCCAGCTCGACCGGATGACCGTCGGAGTCGATCCCGCCCAGCGGCTGGTGGATCTCGACGAACGCGCCGCTGGGTAGCCGGGTGATGATGCCGGTCTCGATCCCGTGCTCCAGCACCGCACGATCGCCGCGCTGCAGCCCGACGCAGAACCGGTAGGTGACCCAGTAGGCCAGCGGCGGCAACAGGAACAGCCCGATTCGGCCGATCCAGGTCATCGCGTTGAGCGAGATAGCGAACTTCAACGCGATGATGTCGTTGCCCGACGCCGCGAGCAGCCACGCGTAGAAGACGATCGCCATGACACCCAGCGACGTGCGCACCGGGACGTCCCGGGGGCGCTGCAGCAGGTTGTGGCTCGCACGGTCCCCGGTGAACCGCCGCTCGATCGACGGGTAGGCGCCGGCGAGGGTGAAGATCAACGGGATGAACAGCGCGGTCGGGATGAACACCGCCGGCACCAGGTAGTCACCGATCTGCAGCTCCCATGGTGGCCACAGCCGGGGCATGCCGTCGGTGAAGCCCATGTACCAGTCGGGTTGTGAACCGGCCGAGATGTGCGCGGGGTTGTACGGCCCGAAGTTCCAGATCGGGTTGATCTGGAACAGCCCCGCCATCAGGCAGATGACGCCGACGCAGGCGAGCAGGAACGCCCCGCCCTTCGCCGCGAACACCGGCAGGATGCGGACGCCGACGACGTTGCGCTCGGTGCGGCCGGGCCCGGGGAACTGCGTGTGCTTCTGGTACCAGACCAGCCCGACGTGGACCGCGATCAGCGCGAGCAGCAGCCCCGGCAGCAGGAACACGTGCACGATGTAGAGCCTCGGGATGATCTCGGTGCCGGGGAACTCGCCACCGAACAGCGCCCAGTGCACCCAGGTCCCCATGACCGGAACCGACAGCGTGATGCCCGAACCGATGCGCAGCCCGGTGCCGGACAGCAGGTCGTCGGGCAGCGAGTAACCGCTGAACCCCTCGAACATGCCGACCAGGATCAGCACCACGCCGATGACCCAGTTGGTCTCGCGCGGTTTGCGGAAGGCGCCGGTGAAGAACGTCCGGAACATGTGCACGAGCATCGAGGCGAGGAACAGCAGCGCCGCCCAGTGGTGCACCTGGCGGACGAACAGCCCGCCGCGCACGTCGAAGGAGATCTGCAGCGCGCTCTCGTAGGCCCGGGACATCGACAGGCCGCGCAGGTTGTCGAACGAGCCGCCGTAGGTGACCTCGCGCATCGACGGGTCGAAGAACAGCCCCAGCCAGGTGCCGGACAGCAGCAGCACGATGAAGCTGTACAGCGCGATCTCGCCCAGCATGAACGACCAGTGCGTCGGGAAGACCTTGTTGAACTGTCTGCGCAGGCCGGCGGCGGGGTGGTAGCGCTGGTCGAGCTCGTCCAGCGCCCCGGCGACCTTCGCCCGTGCCGCGCCCGACGAGCGCGTCGGTGTCGTGAGACCGCTCATGACCCCGCCTCCTCACATGTCGGCAGGAGACAAGCGTTGCACAAGTTGCGCAGTCATGCATCGCTTACGCATCGATTTGGCGCTGACCTGGCCCTTCCGGTGCGCGCTGAAAGGTCGACCGGCTGCGCGGCAACCGGTCGTTGGCGATGAGCACCGCCATCCAGGGCAGCGGGATCGACAGGCAGATGACGGCCGCCGCGAGCCACGGGGTGTTGTAGAGCAGCGCACCGACGATCAAGCACGGGATGCGGAACGCCATGAGCATGCCGTACCGACGCTTGCGGGTGGCCAGCTCGTCGTCGTAGGACCGGGCGGCGTCGGTGATGACGGCCGCCGGCTGGCGTGGGGATCGACTGATCTGCCCACCTCCGGTTAGTGGGGGCTGGAATCCTGAACCCTACGCCGTTGAAGTGCTCCTGCGTCGTTTCCGCAACGAACCACCCGGTCAGTTCGTGAGTGTTGGGTGTGGCTATAGCCATACTCAGCACTCACGAGGGTGGAGGCTCAGGTCGTGGCGGGGTGGGTTGCTCCCAGGGTGAGCAGGACCGCCTCGCGCAGGGAGTCGGCCAGGATGACCTCGGACGGGAGGCGCTGCTCGGCCCAGCCGGAGCCGGCGGCGATGATCGTCGTGGCGGTCGAGGAGCCCGAGGTCAGGGCACGCAGGGCGGAGGCGCGCGCGGTCCGAGGGGTCTGCGCCCACACGACCACCGCCGCGGGGGTGATGCGGCGCACCGCGTCCGCGAGCGTGTCCGATGGGGTCGCCGCGCCGAGCATCCGGACCAGCACCCCACGTTCGGTCAACGCCGCGCACAGCGCGTCGAGACCCAGGGTGTGCCGTTCGTCCTCGGCGCAGGCCAGCAGTGCGCTCCGCCCACCGGGCCGGGCCTCGCCGGGGGACACCCGGTGCAGCGCGGCGGTGATGGCCCAGGTGAGCAGGTGCTCGGCGTCGATGCACTCGCCCGACGCGGCGGTCCGCAGGCCCAGCTCGGTGACCGCGGGCAGGCAGATCGTGTCCCAGGTGTCGATCACGCCGTGCACCCGGAGGTGCTCGGCGACCGCGGCGCTGATCGCGATGCTGTCCAGTCTCAGCGCCGCGCTCACCAGCCCGGCCACGGCGCGCGTCGCGCCCGGTGAGCGCGGCCGATCGGGCTCGGCGACGGGTGCGGCGGTCGTCACGGGCTGGTGCTGCACCCAGTGGGCGGCCTCAGATGGTGCGACGCCCTGGGCGATGAGCTGGCACATCTTCTCGAGCCGGGCGATGTCGTTGGCGCCGTAGCGACGATGCCGGCCCGAGGCGTGCTCGGTCGGCTCCAGCCCGTAGCGGCGGCTCCAGCTGCGCAGCGTCGAAGCGGCCACGCCCAGATGGCGGGCCACCGCTCCTGCTGTCCAGCCGGGCGTCCGCGCCGCCACCGGGGCCGCGTCCGCCGCGACGTTCTCCGCGACCACGCCACCATCGTGACAGACCGCGCCTCGAAGTCAGCGGATCTGGCGTCCCGCCGGTGCGGAGACGGGTGGGAGCTTGAACGGTAGCGCGGTCACCGAGACCGTGTCGTGCACCACGACCCTCGGAGGTGAGGCCGGCGTGAGGCCGAAGAAGAACACCAGCTGGACCGTGAGGTAGCCGAGCGCCACGACCATGCCGAGCAGCAGCGCGCCCATGCCCAGGGAGAGTTTGCGTTTCCTCGACCGGTCGGTCTTCACCCAGGCCGCCGTGTCGGGCTGCCACACCTCGTCCGGCGCGCCGTCGTCCGGTGGCGGCAGGACCGCATCGGACTCCGAGGCCAGTAACTCGCTGATCACGGTGTGCACCGCCGCCGCGGTGTGCACCCGGCCCGGCGTCGCGCCGCCGAGCGCGCCCAGCGCCAGCTCGGACACCTCGGCGGGCACACCGGGGCGGAGCGTGTCGGGCGACACCGGGGTGCCCAGCGCGTCCCGGGGTGCCGGGGTGAGACCGGTCAGCCGGGCGGCGTTCGTGTTGGTCCCGGACAGTCCGGTCAACAGTGCGTACAGGATCGCGCCGAGACCCCGGACGTCACTCTCCGCGGTCACCGACGGTCCGGGCAGCGCGAACGCGATCCGCGCCTCGCCCCACGGGGTGATCCGCACGCGCTGCGGATGCGCGCAGCCGAGCACCAGTCCCTGGCGGTGCGCGGCGACCGTCGCCTCGGTGAGCGGCGCGAGCATCTCCAGCACCGCGGCCGTGCGCAGCGGCGTACCCGAGACGGCCTCGGCGAGACTGCGCCCGCTCACCCACTCGGTGACCGCGAGCCCGTACACATCAGTGGGCAGCTGGTCGTACCCCGTCCCGTCGTGGCGAAGCACCTCCAGCACGCGCGCACAGCCTGGATGCTCGAAGTGCCCCCACCTCGTCGCCCGGTCCAGCACGTCCGCCGCGCGCCTGCCGCCGTCGGTCCTGCCGGTGTCGCACAGCACGGTCAGTCCGACGTCGTGCCCGGACACCGTGTCCTTCGCGCGCCAGAACTCGGCGTCCGCCGACTCGTCGCCACCGACCTGGACGAGCAGTCGGTAGCGGCCGGCGAGCGTCGCGCCAGGCCCTCGGCGGACCAGCACCGCCGTCGCCGATCCGGTCGGTCCCTTGTGCAATTCGTTGATCACGCTTGACTTCCCCCGGCACAGCCCGGGCGTCGTGGAAGCAGCGCTGGCCACACTCACGCTGACAAACCTCCACGGCCCCTACATATGGCCAACGCTCGGGACGGCCGATTCGTTGCGGCTCAACCACCGATCGAGCCGCAAATGTGATGGGTTCGGCGCGTCGTGCGGACAGAGCCTCGGATGGTGGCCTCACGGATTCCGCGCGCCGCGACGGAATATTTCTCTGGCAATCAATTCACCGCGCAATGTCGGTGGGCGTTTCTCGGCCATCTGTCGCCCGCCCGGGTGGCCATCCGTGGCCGGTCTTCGATCACGCGGCCATCGGCCATTCGGACATGTCACGACGATGGCCGTGGCCACGATCGGCAGCCGGGAGTCGTGGCCGTGACCGAGCCGCCGGCGGTCAGTGGCACCGGCCACATGGCCGGCCGCGCCGGCCGAGGGAGGCCGGAGGAGACCGGCCGCTCACCGCGCCGGACGGGATGCCGGTCCGGCGAACCACGATGATCGCCAACTCGGATGGCGAAGATCTCCCTAACCGTTTGCGATGAGCTGAAGTATGGGTTAACTTTACGTCGAGGCCTATCTCACAGGGTTCGCCGCGACGTCAGTTCCCAGGGCTGCGCGGGCACGATCGACTTGGTTGCACACGGGCACGTGGACGTCGGCAGCCGAGGATGTGTCGCCAAGCGCGGCACCGATCCGCTACCTGAACCCAGATCAGGCTTCGAGCACACCCGATCGACCTGGTCGTGCCTGCACCGCGCAGCACCAACCAGAGGATGTACCGCAGCGTGACCTGCACCGTTGCCTGGTACCGATCACTCCACCGAAAGCTCTCCCGCTGAAGCGTCGTCCCCACGGTCACCCGTGCGTCGACCTTCACGGACCGCCCTCCCCAGTCCTGGAGTGACTTCACGTGAAGACCGCGATCTCGGCAGGCAGGTGGTGCGCGAGCACCGTCGTGCCGCTGGTGTCGCGCGCGCTGCTGTCACTGTCGTTCGGGAAGGTGCTTGCCGGAGCAGGCCTGGTGTGGATCGCTGCGGCGTTCATCGCCGGCGGTGGCCACGCGCGGATCGCCGAGCCGGCGTCCCACGCCGCGGCCACCGGGGTCACGTTGGCCGCGGCCACGACGGCCGACCTCGGCACCGGCGGCGAAGCGGTCGACGACTCCGGGCTGACCGACTGGACGACCATGTCCGGTGGTGGCCGCCCCACCGCGGCCACCGGAACGGTCAGCGACGTCACCGGCGACGAAGAATTGCCCAGCTGGTCCGACACCCTCGGTCAGCGTCCCGCCGGAAACGGTGGCGGCTATTCCGCCCAGAATTCGGCGACGCGGGAATCGATCGGCGATTCTCCCGATTCTCTGATCGACCCGGTGCTCGAATTCATTCAGGGTGTCGCGCACAAGGTGACCGGTGTGGTGACCTCGTCGGTCTCATCGGCCGCCGACGACGCCACGGCCGACGCGATCCAGGACTTCGTGCCGAGCGACCCCGCCGACCGCCCACGCGTCCGGCAGTCCAGCTCCGCGCCCGCCTCTTCTGGCTCCGGCCACGCCTCACGCACGCGATCGAGTCAGCTCGCCGCCGACGTCTCCGCCGACGTCGACGAGTTCGTGACCGACCAGCTGGCGCGCGCCGGTTCCGGACAGTTCGGGCGGGCCTCGAACACCGGAACCAGCCAGGCGCCCCGGGTGCCGCGGTCCGGACAGGGCGTCGACGAACTGTTCACCTCGGTGGTCGATCTCGCCTCCGGGATCGTGTCCACCGTCGCCGGGCGTGACGCGGGGCAGGCGACCCACCAGGCGCTGTCCAAGGCAGCGGACCAGGTGGAGTCGGCGCTGGCGCGAGGCGCCGCGCTGAACCGGAACCCGAGCAACGCGGGCGCCGGATCCAACGCGGCCCAGTGGGGCGCGACGGACCCCCGCCCGAGCCGCCAGTCGGCCAAGGCACAGGACCCCGACCAGACGCGAGCGGGCAGCGGCGGCGGACACAAGGTGACGGACGGGACGGCAGCAGCCCCGGCAGGGCGCGCCACCGGATGCACCCTCGACAACGGCCGCGCCTGCGAGGCCGCGGCGACTGTGCGTGACGACGTTCTCTCCGCGCTGCGTGGCCGAGGGCCACCGGCGCAGCGCACCGACTCGCACAGCACCACCCATGACGGTCTCGGCAGTGGCAAGAACAGCGGTAGCAGGAACAGCGATCTGGACGAGCGGATCGAGAGCGCGGTAGCGCAGCTCTCTTCGCGGATCACCTCGCTGGTCAAGGATTTCGTGTCGGAGCGCCAGAACACCGGCGCCCCGGCGGGCGGCGAGAACTTGGGCACCGGCCCGACGACCGGCGGCCAGAGCGGTCCCGGACAGGGCAACGCCGGTGGCGCGGCCGGCGGGACCGCCGGTGGCGTGCTGAAGCTCGTCGGCCACGTGTTCTCCGAGGTCGGTCAGCTGCTCCAGCAGATCGGCGGTAAGAGCTCCGGCGCGACCGGCCAGTCCGGTTCGCAGCAGGGCTCCCGTCCGGGCCAGTCCGCGCAGGCCGGCCAGCTCGGCCAGAACGCGCAGGGTGGTCAGTACGCGTCGAACCCGGTGGACCAGCTGACCCAGCAGATCACCCAGGTGGTGCAGAACTGGCTGGTCAGCAATGGCCTCACCGGCTCGGCCCGCCAGCCGGCGCCTTCGGCTCAGAGCCAGGCCCAGGCCCCGGCAGTGAGCACCGGCCGTCGGCCGTCGGCGGCCCAGACGTCGCCCCAGGACAGCGAGCAGCCGCTGCCGGTCGTGACCGGGTCCGGTCCGGGCCGTCCCACCGGAACATCGAACGGCGCCGCCACCCCCCGCGTGCCTGCCGGGCAGGGCGTCGACGAGCTGTTCGGCTCGGTGGTCGATCTGGCCTCGGGCGTCGTCTCCACGGTCGCCGGACGCGAGGCCGGGCAGCGGACCCACCAGGTCCTGTCCCAGGCCGCGGACGAGATACAGTCCGCGCTGGTCAAGGGCGCCGCACTGAACCGGGGCCAGAGCGGCACCGGCACCAATACCTCCGGGTGGGCGACGACCACCCCCCGGGTCGCCCACCCGGAGGCCGCGAGGCAGGGCGACCGTGGGGACGGTGACGGCGGCCGTGGGCCGGCCGCCGGCACCGTCCCCACCACCCGCGGCGTCACCGGGTGCGACGCCGACGGCGGCCGGTCCTGCGACCTGGCGAGCAAGGTGACCGACAGCGTGTACTCGGCGTTGCGCGGCCGGGGGCCTCCGGCGTCGGCGGAGGACTCACGCAACAACAGTGGTGACGGTTCGAACGGTCGCGCGGTGCGGCTGGTCGGCCAGGTTTCCTCCCAGGTGGGCCAGTTCCTCGACCAGCTCGGCGACAGCATGAGCTCGAGTTCGAACGGCCGACCCAGCAGCGGCCAGAGTGCGCGGGGAAGTGTTCCCCAGCAGCCCGGACAGGATCTCTCCGCCTCGATCACCGAGTCGGTCAACGGCTTCGTACAGGATCTGCTCGGCCGCATCGGTGCGGCACGGCCGACCCAGCAGACCAGCGCCCAGCAGCCGATGGGCCAGCCCGCTCCACGGCCCTCGGCGCCCAGCCTCGACGAGGCGATGTCACGGTTCGTGGACCTGTCGTCCGGGGTGGTGTCGAAGGTCGCCGGCCGCAAGGCGGGGGAGCGGACGCGCGAGAGCCTGAGCGATCTGGCCGACGGGCTGACCGACTCGCTGCGCAAGCCCGCCCGCCAGAGCGGCCAGAGCCATGGGCAGCGCGGCTCGGCCCACGGTTCGGCGAAGGGCTCGATCCAGGAGCCGGTCAACGACTTCATGCAGGACCTGTTCCAGCGGCTCGGCATGGCGGACCCGAAACGGTCGGGCGGCTCCGGCGGCGGTTCCAGCGAGCAGCAGCCCCGGGGCGGGAGCGACCTCGCCCGCTCGATCCGCGAGTCGACGAACGACTTCGTCCAGGACCTCCTCAAGGACCTGGGCATCGGTCAAAGCCAGCGAGGCAGCGGCGGCTCCGGCCAGCAGAGTTCCGGCAACCAGGGCTCCGGCAACCAGGGCTCCGGCGACCAGGGCTCCGGCAACACCGTCGGGAACGGCCCCGGGAACCGAGGCGGGCAGAGTGCCGGGCTCCAGGACTTCGGTCAGGTCCTGTCCGGTGTGGTCGACATGGTGTCCGGTCTGGTGACCGCCACCGCCGGTGAACAGGCAGGCGGGCAGACCCGCGAGATGCTGACCGGTGCGGCACAGGACGTGCTCACCGCGCTCGCCCAGGGCAACCGCGCCGGCAGCGGCGGCGGAAGCGGCTACGGCGGAAACGGCAACCCGGGCATGAGCGGTTCCGGCGGTGGCAAGCAGACCGGCGGCCAGCAGAACGGTGGCGGGCAGTCCTCGCTCGGCGCGGAGCAGGGTCAGTTCGCCGGTACCGAATGCCAGAGCGACGCCGAGTGCGCGCTCGCCGACGGGTCGCTGCGGACCCGCCAGCCCAGCAGCCTGGGTAGCAGGGCGCCGCCGCCGCTGCTGGCCGACGACACGCAGGACACCGACCAGTACCAGCTGGCCTCCTGGTACGACTCCAGCTCCCCGACCGCGACCAACCAGGCGCTCGACGACCACCTCGCGGTGATCAACGGTCAGAAGAGCGTCGACGAGGCCAAGGCGGCACTGGCCAAGGGGTCGATCACCCAGGCCGACTACGACAAGAAGGTCGCCGCCCAGAAGACCCTGCAGACCAAGGCCGACGAGTCGATGGGCCAGCTGTCGGACTACGACAGCCAGCTGATCACCGACACCGTCACCGGCCAGCAGAAGCTCGCGGCGGCGAAGACCGCGCTGGACAAGGACAAGGAACAGCTCGACGCCGGCAAGCTGGACAAGGCGACCTACGACAAGCGCGCCACCGCCTACGCCGCGCAGCAGGACGAGGTCTACGGCCAGACCGAGCAGCTGCGGTGGGAGACCGGCGGCTCGCAGCTGCAGGACCCGAACGCCGGACGCGGCGGCGCCGGGGCGGCCTGCTCGAGCACGGGCGCGTTCGGTGAGTGCGCCACCGTCGCCGAGGACGCCAAGACCGGCAAGACCGAGCAGGACCGCAGCCTGTGCCTGACCGGCATCTCCACCTGCAGCAGCTCCTCGACCGTCGGCGACCGCAAGGCCTCGGCCTCGTGTGACCTGAAGGGCTGCAAGACCACCAGCGAAGCGGGCAAGACGACCGCCGCGACCACCTGTGGCGCCGGCGAGTGCAACACCTCCACGGTCGCCGACTCCCGTGGCACGGACACGTTCTGCCAGGCCAAGGCGGGCTGCACCACGTCGGGCAAGACCCCGACCACGCCGGACGCCGCCGACCTCGCCGCGGGCAAGCAGGAGGGCTCGTCCGAGGCGACCGGGACGTGCACCAAGAACTGCGCGCTGGCCTCGTTCGCGACGAAGTCCGAAGCCGGTTCGGACTGCAACACCTCCAACGGGGTGTGCGACACCAACTCCACCGGGCGCCGCGCCACCGAGACCAAGCCGACCGGAGAGACCGCGGCCGACACGACGCAGCTCGCCGCGAGCAAGACCCCCGCCAACACCCCCGCCGCGAGCACCGAGGCGAGCAAGGACAACGGCGAGGCCTCGAGCAAGGCGCACTGCGCGGCCACCACGGTCGGCTGCGACGTCAGCTCCTCCGTCCGCGCCGGAGGCGTCACCGAGAACGGACAGCGTGGCTGGCTTGCCGACCTGCTCTACGGCGACGACGAGAACACCACTACCTCGCAGCCGGCCGCCCAGGCCTCCGTCCGTTGCGCCCAGGGCGCCACCGGCTGCACCGGCACCACCGAGACCAGCACCGGCGGAAAGACCGAGAAGACCACCACGACCTCGGCCACCCCCGCCGTCGCCGCCGACCCGGAGACCGGTCAGGCCGCGGTCGCGGCCACGCCGGCCAAGACCAACACCGACAATCACGCCCGCTCCGGCAAGGCCGGCTGCGACGTCAAGGGCGGCTCGTGCACCTCGTCCTCCGGCCTCGGCGATGGAGACGACGTCCTGTCCTACAGCAGCGTCGACTGCGACCAGGTCAAGGGCTGCACCGGCAAGGGCACCACCGCCACCACCGCCGAGGTCACCGCGGGTATCGATGGCAAGACCGCGACCCGCAAGACCGACGCCAACCACGAGTGCACCGTCACCGGTACCTCCGGCGGCTGCTCCACCGACGCCAGCTCGACCGCCGTCGACAACGGCACGAACCTCGAGGTGACCCCCACCGTCACGCTGGCCGCCACCACCGCGGGCACCGGCGCCGAGCCGGCCGCGAAGACCGACCCGGTCGCCGAACTGGGCAAGGGCCTCACCGCCTACTCCCGTACCGACTCCACCCTCGAGTGCGGTTCGAAGGACTGCACGACCTCCTCGAAGGGCACCACCTCTGGCGAGGCCTCCGGTGACGTCAAGGGCGTGCGGGACTCGAACGGCACCACGACCTGCGAGGCGCACGGCGTCGGCGGCACCTGCGGTTCGGTCGGCGACACCGAGGTCGCCCACCGCGAGGCCCAGCCCGCCGCGAACGGTAAACCGGCCACCCCGGCCGGCCCGGTGAGCGTCAGTCACGCCGACGCCCAGGTCCGCTGCGAGGACTCCACCCAGTGCGGTGGCAAGTCCTCCGCCGCGACCAGCGCCCGCGACACCGGAATCTCCGAGCACCGCCGGGGCAGCTCCACCACCGCCGACTGCACCGTGCAGGGCGGCGGCTGCCTCGGCCAGGCCAGCTCCGACGCCTCGACCGTCGCCGAGTACGTCCAGCTCGACCCGAAGACCGGCCAGCCGATCAAGGGCCAGCCCACCTCCGGACCCACCTCCACCTCGCGGTCCGCCGCCAGCATCGACTGCCGGACCAGCACCTGCTCGGGCACCGCGCACACCACCTCCGCCGCGTTCGACGGCGCCGTCGCCGACGGAAAGCCCCGCACCTCCGAAGGAACCGTCGACTGCCAGACCGGTTCGGGCAGCTGCCAGGTCCAGACGCTGTCCACCGCCAACACCGGTCCCGGCGCCGCCCGCGCCTACGCCGACGGCGACATCAACACCGCGCGGATGCCCGCCGGTCCGTCCGCCGCCTCCGTGGTCGGCGGCAAGATGACCTGCGAGGGCACCGACTGCACCGGCAAGATCACCGCCACGGTCACCGCAACCGACCCGTCGGTCTCCCCGGACCCGCGCGGCAACCGCAGCGTCGGCACCTGCTCCGGGGTGAGCGGCGGCACCTGCCAGGCCGTCGTCAACGGCGCCGCCTCCTCCGGCCCGGATGCCAACAGCATCGCCCCGATGGTCCAGGAGTCCTCCACCGACAACGCCACCGTCACCTCCACCAACACCGGCGGCACCTCCGACGAGGGCACCAGCGCCACCGGCGGCGGTTCGAGCAACGGCGAGGGCAAGGACGCGCAGGGCAGCACCGCCTCACAGGGCGGCAAGAACCCCTCCGGACAGGGCGGCCAGAACTCCGAGCAGCCGGCCACCGCGCCCGGCTCGTCCGCGAACTCCGGCGGCCCGACCGTCCCCGGCGCCTCCAGCTGGTCCTCGGCATCGGCCACGCTGACCTGCGACGGCTCCGGCCCCTGCAAGGGCACCCCTCGGGGTGTCGCCACCGGCATCGACGGCCCCGACAACCACAACGGCGCGGCCGGATCCCGGGGACCCCCGGAGGCCACCGGGACCACCACCAGCACGTGTGACACCACCGGCAGCGCCTGCCAGGCCGTCTCCAGCTCCTCCTCCGCCTCCGGCCAGGTCGTCGCCGACATCTACACCGAGCAGTACAAGAACGCGGCCACCCAGGCCACCACCCAGGCAACCGAAGCGCGTCAGGCAGCCGACCAGGCCGCCGCGACCGCCGCGCTGCCCGGCGCCACCGCTGAGCAGAAGAAGGCAGCCACCGAGGCGGCCAAGACCGCCGACGACGCGAAGAAGACCGCAACCGCCGCCACCGAGGCAGCGAAGAAGCCGATCCCGGCCGACGCGCTCCCCGCGACCTGGTCGCAGTCCAGCTCGATGGCCCAGTGCACAGGGCCCGGCTGCACCGCCACCACCACCGGCGACACCAGCGGCATCCCCGGCGCCTCACACACCGACGCCACCTGCACCTCCACCTCCAGCGGGTGCGCGGTCACCAGCGACGCCACCGCGACCCTGATGCGCGACTCGGGTCAGCGGACGAAGGCGGACAAGAACGACAAGGACGGGGCCCCGGTCCCTGGCTTCTCCGGCGAGGCGGAGACCGGCTCCAACCTCATCTGCCCCGAAGCGGGCTGCACCGGCAAGGTCACCGGCACGGCCAAGGCCACGGCGGGCCAGGATGGACACAGCAGCACCAGCACCGGCGAGGGCGACACCGCGTGCGACGGCTCCGGCGAGTGCAACGCCGGCATCCGGGCCAGCGTCAGCACCGCCTACAGCGCGCCCGGCGTCACGCAGGACCAGCAGTTCGCCACCACGACCGCGACCATCGCCGCGAGCTGCGACAACGGTACGAAGGCCGGTTGCCCGATCCACGCCACCAGCACGACCGACTCGGTCGGCGCCAAGGGCGTCAAGTCGACGACCACCGCGACCTGCGAGGGCGGCGCCGGCTGCATGACCGGCACCAGCGGAACCGCCACGCCGGACATGTCGCAGGTCAGCTTCCAGTGCGGCGGCGCCGGCGGCTGCAAGGCGATCAGCGAGGGCAAGGCCGAGGCGGGCAAGGCCAAGGCGAACGCGGCCAACGACTGCACGGTCGGGGCGAACGGCCAGTGCGCCGGCAGCGTCCAGGTCGGCGCCTCGGCGGACGGCAGCGCACTCGCCGGAGCGTCCTGCCAGGGCACCAAGGGCGCGCAGTGCCACTACAGCTACGAGGCCTCCACGTCCGACTCGGCGTCCAGCGGCGGCGCGAAGGCCAACGCGAACGCGCACGGCTCGAAGTCCGGCGAGATGGGTGGCGGCGCCGTCCAGGTCATGGCCAAGACCGTCGCCAAGGACGGCACCGCGCAGGCGGCGGCCTCCTGCCAGGGCACCGAGGGCACCGACTGCAGCTACCACTTCGAGGCCTCCGCGTCCTCCCGCTCGTCCGACCCCTCCTCCAAGGCATGGGCGAAGGCGGACGCGCACGGCTCCGAGGACGGGAAGATGGGCGGTGGCGCCGTCCAGGTCATGGCGTCGACCTACGCCAAGGGCGCCGACGCGCAGGCGCAGTCGACCTGCGTCGGCGCGAAGAACTGCTCCTCGACCTACTCCGCGCACGCCGAGGAGCACGACCGGGCCGACCAGACCGCGAACGCCAAGCAGCCCGACATGCCGAGCGGCTACTGGTCGGCCAACGGCGCGGGCACCTGCTCGGGCAGCGGCAAGGGCGGCTGCGGTGTCCACGCCTGGGCCCAGGCCGGCCCGGGTGGCAGTGGTGGCGCCAGCTGCTCCGGCGACTGCTCGGGGTTCCAACTGGAGCAGTCCGGTAACTCGTTCACCCAGACCGGCCCGTCCTGGAACCAGATCCAGGCCGCGCGCGCCGCCGCCGCCGCGCGCGCCGCGCACCAGGTCAAGAACCTCGACGAGTTCATGGGCGGGCTCAAGGACGGCGAGTCCGCCATCGGCTACAAGAAGACCAAAGACGGCTACGACATCTACACCAAGGAGGGCGACGGCCCGGTCAAGATCGACAAGTGCTCGGCGGCCGACTGCGCTCCCGGCAAGAAGATCGAAGGCGGCGGCGGCCAGATCGTCATCCCACAGACCGGCAACCCGGAGACCAGCCGCCACACGACCGAAGGACAGGGCGACCACAAGTGCGACGCCAGCGTCGGCTGCGCGCTCTCCGGCGACGACAAGGGCAAGGGCGACGGCAAGTACTGGATCGAGGGCGACGGCAACGTCACCGACGGCATCACCGCCTCCACGCTGCACTACCAGGACTCCAAGCCGGCCGGTAACTACCCGGCGAACCGCAACGAGGGCAGCTTCGGCAACACCCAGGGCAAGCCGTTCACCTTCACCTGCAACGGCGGCTGCCAGGGCACGGTCAGCAACTACGACCTCGGCAAGGGCAAGTTCACCGACAAGATCGACATCCAGGACACCTCGAACCTGCTCGTCGGCCGGGACGGCCTTGGCAACCTCGGCAACTACTCCCACTACGGCCCGGGCACCATCACGCTCGAGGGCCGCGACCACAAGATGATGGAGCCGATCAAGTCCGACACGACCGACGGGCTGACCCCGGAGAAGTGGGCCGACGTCACCACGAAGTACGGCTACACCCCGTGGGACGTGCCGACGCTGAAGAAGGTCCTGGGCAAGGGCGACACCCTCACCGGATTCGTGCCCGACGGCCACGGCGGCATCTCGATCGTCACGAAGGACGCCGACGGCGAGGTCCAGAGCCGGCCGTGCGGCGCCGACGAGTGCACGGGTGGCAAGCCGCCGATCGCCGGCGGCGGCAACGGGACCGTCGAGTTCGGCGCGAACGGCGACGGCACCGTCACCCAGCCCTCGGTGGACGGCAAGGACAAGAGCACCTGCACGTCGAACAGCACGTGCGGTATCGCCGCCACCGAGGACGGCAGCGGCATGTGGTGGATGAACGGCAACGGCAACGTCCACGACGGTGCCTCGCGCTCGGTGGTCACCTACTCCGGCCAGGACAAGAACACGGCCAACGGCGGCACCCTCGCCAACCACTCCGACCAGACGTTCAGCGCCAGCTGCGCCCAGGGTTGCACCGCCGACGTCGGGTTCGCCGCCAAGCCCGGCGACAAGCTCGACCACTTCGACCTCAACGACGCCGCCGGCGTCCAGATCACCGCGCGCGACGCCGACGGCCACGCGGGAGTCATCAAGTGGGCCGGCAAGGGCCATTTCCAGAGCGTCGAGGGCGACAAGGTCTGGGCCGACCAGAAGAAGGCGGCCTGGAACCCCGACGAGGAGACCAAGCAGTCCTCCGACAACGCCACCCTGATCATCACCCGCGACGCCGCCGGCAACCCCGGCTACTACGCCCTCCCGACCGGCCAGTCAGGCCGGATCGAGACCAAGGAGGGCTACGTGGTGGACAACCGCCACAACGACCACGTCGACCAGAGCGACTACAGCCCCGAGGACGCCTACAACTACGAGCACATGGGCGACGTGCTCAAGGTGATCACGCCGAATGGTGATGGCAAGGGCGGAACCCTGGAGTGCGGCGGGGACTGCACGGTCAGCGGGCCGGGCCTGCCCGCCCAGAACACCCCGTGCGCGAACTGCCACTGGGTCGAGCACCTGGCCACCGGCGAGGGCCCGCACCCCGGCGGCTACCGCGAGATCACCAACCTCGGTGAGAAGAAGACCTGGTACACCCCGACCGGCGACGCACAGACCTGCGACGGCTGCTCGTTCACCCAGTACAACCGGGACAAGGACGGCAACGGCGGCGGCGCGATCTGCACGGGCATCGTCAGCGGCGTGAACGCCGGGACGGCGTGCTCCGGCAGGAGCCGGGAGGGCACTGAGGTGTCCGATCCGCAAGGTACCCGTCTGCTCTACGCCAACGCCGACGGCACCCACACAGGGTGGTCCTGCCAGAGCAACTCCGACTCCTGCGGCTCCGATCCGAAGAACCTGCGCTTCGACTGGGGCCCCGGCTACACGCCCAACGACTACTGGGCGCTGGCGATGGACGGCGGCTTCAGACGGCCGCCGACGGGCTCCCCGATCGACAAATCGATGGCCAACGACCTGGGCCTCAAGCCGGGGGACGCGCTGCCGGCCCTGGACGCGGACGCCCTGGCCCGGATGAAGGCCGAGGACGCCAAGAACGGCACGAACTACGCCGACGAGTACGCGATGAACCTGCCCAAGCTCACCTCTGGGCAGCAGGACTCGATGGCCTTCGAGTACCTGAACCAGCAGAGCACCGACCGGCGCCTGCAGAACAAGTACGGCGACATCTACACCACGAAGATCAAGCCGGTCATGGACGCCTACCGGAACGCCAAGTCCGACGGCGTGCTCACCGGCGCGGAGAAGACCGACCTGGACAAGAAGTTCGACTCCCTCGACGGCATCGACCCGGGCCTGGTCTACGAGTGGTCCGCCGCGCGCGGCGTCATCGACGGGGTCGCCGACGCCAACTACGTCCGGCCGGACATCAACAAGACGAAGGCCGACATGGCCGGGAACCCGAAGCTGGTCAACGAGCTGGCCGGTCCCGCGAAGCCGGGTGACACCCGCGCGCCGATCGACCGCGCGCTGGACAACGTCAAGGGCGCTCTCGGCGTCGACGACAAGGGCAACCCGAACGCTCCGTACAACACGAGCCAGAACTCGATGCTGAGCCTGCGGCCCATCCAGACCCAGCTGGACACCATGAACGCCAGTTATGCGCGCGACGTCGCCGACTTCAACTCCCGCGCCCTCGCGTTCCAGCGCAACGGTGGCAGCGAGGCAACGCGCGAGAAGCTCAATGCCGAGCAGCAGACGCTCGACGCCCGATCGGACCAGATCACCAACAGCAGGGCGCTGCTCAACGCGGCGACCGAGAAGATCCAGGGCTCGAACAAGGACCCGGAGAAGGACGCCAAGCAGGCCACGCTGCGCACGCTGGACGAGAAGTTCGGCCGGGGCAGCGGCGACACACACTGGTCCGATCGGATCACCGCCGCCAACTCCCAGCTGAGCGACGTCACGGACCTCTACAACAGCCTCGACCAGAACGACCCGCAACAGAAGAAGTGGGCCGAGAAGCTGGGGATGGCCAAGAGCCTCAGCTCGCTCAACTACACCGCGGTCACCCGCAACATGACCGAGCGCGCACCCGGCAACCCGATCGACCGTCTCGAGCTGCCCTCGACCGGCAAGCAGGACCTGCTGTTCGCACTGACCTCGGCGAAGAACCGTCCCGGCTACCAGAACTGGACCGAGGACGACCTCTCCGAACAGTTCAAGAAGTGGTCGCCCGACGAGCTGGCCCAGCAGGCGTCGCAGATGTCGGCCAAGGAATACCAGCAGAGCATCCGAGGCCGGGCCCTGACCTACGACGAGAGCCCGGACCGGGAGGTCAACAAGAAGGCGGCCGACTCCATCCGCAGGCTCGGTGGCGCCGACGGCCAGGTCGACGCCGAGCGGATGCTCTACCGCAAGGGCAGTGGGGACGACTGGGTCCCGACGATGCTCTACCGGGTCCGGGACGCCGACGGCAACGTCCTCGGCTGGATCGACGCCGACGGGTCGAAGTACACCTCGCTGGACGACTACAAGAACCAGAACTCGATGGCCGAGGACTCGGACCTCATCACCAGGGAGAACTGGGATAAGCCCGACAGTCCACTGAAGATGACCTCGGCGCACTACACGTCGCCGGTGGAGAAGGCGATGGACTACGTCATCGCCCCTGCCATGATCATCGGCGGGACCATCGCGACCTTCACCGGCGTGGGTGCCGTGGTAGGCGTGCCACTGATCGCGGGCGGAACGACCTGGTTCGTGGGCAAGGCCGGCATCAACATCTACGAGCGAAGCCAGCACTGGCAGTCGAACAGCTGGAGCAACCCGGCCGCCGCCGCCGACTACATCTCCCTCGGCGCCACCGCGCTGGTCGGCGCCGGTGCGTTCCTGCGGCCCGCCGCGGTGGGCGCATCGCTCGGGGTCAGAGCCGCGGCCGCGGCGCCGGGTGTCATCGGTATGTCAGCGTTCACCGGCATGTACGGCGCCAACCTCGGCACCACGCTGATCAACTGGCAGACGATGACCCCCGCCCAGCAGGACGAGGCGATCGCCGGCCTGGTCAGCGGCGGTCTGATGCTGGCCTCGCCAGCCGTGGGCAAGGGCCTGCGGGGTGGCCTGGAGTCGGGCCGGGTCCCCGGCGGGCTGTTCGGGATCCGGGACGGCAGCCCGATGCGTCCGATGGTCGACACGAGCGTCAGCCGTCCCGCGATCGACATCCTCGGTGACGTCATGCGCCCGGGCCGCCCGGTGCCGCTGCGCGATGTCCTGAACCACACCGGGCTGACCGAGGGCGCGGTCCGCAACGCGGTCGGCAGCGGCCGGGGCGGTTCCAACCCCCGGTTCCGGCTGACCGAGGACAGCTCCGGCAACGTCCTGCTCGACCCGGGTGGCCGCGTCCGGCCGGGGGCCGAGGGACTCCGCATCCGCGACATCGTCAGCCGCCAGGGCGTCAGCGACGGCAACGGCGGCAAGACCATGACCATCGACCAGGTCAGGGCCGAGCTGGAGCACCAGGGCGTGCGGGTGCCCGACGACGCCGCGATCTCCCGCATGATGGGCCGCATCGACGGCGCCTCGACCAGCGGCCGCGGTTCGGACATGGTCGTCTCGGCCCGGGCGGCCGAAGGCACATTCCGCACCGTCGCCGACCAGGCTCCGGTGCGGCCCGCCGAGACCGGCGCCCCCGAGACCGGCGCGACCCAGGGTGGTCGTCCCGGCGACGTGACCGGTGCTTCCGAGACCGGCGGCTCCGGCGCGACCCAGGGTGGTCGCCCCGGCGACGCCACCGGAACGCCGGCTCCGGTCGCCTCCCCGGCTTCGAGCACCGGCACCGGCACCGGGTCCGGCCCGGTCGCGGGCGGCACGACCGGTTCCGCCACCTCGGGCACCGGCGCCGCCGCTCAGGGCTCGGGTCAGCAGGGTTCGGGTCAGCAGGGCAGCGGAACCCAGGGCGCCGGTTCCCAGGGCAGCGGAACCCAGGGGACGGGTTCCCAGGGCTCCGGCGCCCCAGGCTCCGGCTCGGTCGTCACCGGCTCCGGCGAGGCGCCCACCAACATCACCCTCGCCTACCGCATCACCGAGACCACCGGCCCGAACGGGCCGGTCTACATCATCACCCCGATCACCCCGGGCACGGGCGGCACGGGCGGTTCGGGCGGGGGCGGCTCGGGCACCTCGGGTCCTGTGGGGCCGAGCGCGCCCGGCAGGCCGTCCGCCACCCCGACGTCGAACCCGGCCACCGGCAACCCGACGGCGGGCACCCCGGGCGCCACCGCCACGTCCGGCAGCAACCCCTCCGGGGTCGTTGTCGGTGAGCTGACCGGCAACCCGGGTGGCCTCGGCGCCCCCTCGGCGCCCAGCGGAACGGTCCTCGTCAGGGGCGGCAGCGGCGGCGGACACTCGCCGAGCGCGCCGAGCCAGGACCCGGCGGCGCCGACCGCCCCGACCAGCCCGACCGGTCCCGGCGGACAGCGTGCCGGTGGCGGCGGCAACGGCTCCGACGGCGGAACCGTGCTGGCCGACCTTCCCGGCGGCCGGTCCGGCATCGGCCGCCCCGCGGGGACGTCCCAGAAGCCCAACTCGGCTCAACCGGAGCCGACCAGCCCCCTGGAGTACTCGCCGAGCCACGGCCCCCCGGGCGGAAAGAACTCCACCACCACGACCAAGCCCACGAGCGAGGAGGCACCGCCGGCACCGAGCACCAAGCCAGAACGTCCCGTTAACCGCCCGGACGAGCAGTCCGGCGGCCCCAAGAACGACGCCGAGCCACCCCTCGGACCGGACAAGAAGTGCGCCTGCGAGTTCTTCGACCGCGCCAGCGCGGAGAAGCCGCAGAACGTCGATCCGGACCAGGTACGCCCGGCGACCAAGGAAGACCAGAACACCTCCACGCAGCAGAAGAAGGTGGAGGACACCTTCGACGGTCACACCGAGAAGGGCACCGCTGCCGAACTCGACCAGAAGATGGCCGACGCGGCACCCGGCACCCGGTTCGCGGTGTGGATCAAGGGGACCGGTGACAACGCCGGCCACATGATCTTCGGCTGGAAGAACGCCGAGACCGGCAAGGTCGAGTTCTTCGACGGTCACCGCCCGGTGTCGAACAAGGCACCGGAGAACACCCGAGGCTTCACCGAGCTCGGCGCCGGCAAGCGCGACAACGCGCCGAACATGGCCGACGAGATAGGTGAGTACGTCGGAGCGCAGCACGGTAGGCCGATCGAGCGCGGCGGCTCCGGTGAGGAAGGCCGCAAGGCGCAGGAGGGCACGCGTGCCCAGCCGACGCGCAAGGGTCTGCCCGGCCCGAGCGAGCTGCCCGCTGGCCTGAAGCCGGCCAGCTCCTCCGAGAGCTCCGGCGGCACGACGGCCCAGATGCCCGGCCGCGGCGCCACCGAGGTGGGCGGCAAGCCGTCGAGCGCGAGCGCCCCCGGTGGGAAGACGGTCGAGCCGGCCGGCACGCCGACCGCGGGGAAGGACGTCACACCGGTCGCCTCGAAGCAGCCCTCCAAGTTCCGTGCGGCCCTGACCCGGGTAGGCCGTCAGATCGCCGCGGTCGTCGCCGCGATCGGCCTCGTGTTCGGCGGTGTCGCCGCGCCGCACGAGGCAGGTGCCCAGACCGGTGGTGGTCGCCCGGTCGCGGCGGCCGGCCAGCACGCCGGCGCCGAACGCCCCACCGGTGCCCGGCACGGCGACCAGCCCACTGGCCGGGACGGCGGCGTCAAGCCCGGAGAGCAGCGGCCCGGCGAGGCGCCCGGTCAGTCCCCCGAGCGGCCCTCCGGCCAGGCGCCGGAGCAGACCCTGGTCCAGCAGCGGCCCGCGACGGACGGTCCGCAGACCGGCCGTACCGGTGGCGCTCCCGGTCAGAACCAACCGGCCCCGCCGTCGGCGCCGATCACCGCCCCGGTGCTGACCGTCCCGTTCTTCGACGTCCGGGTCATCTGGGAGTTCGGCCGCATCACCCGCGACTTCGGTGGCCGGGGCGTCAACAACCCCGCGCTGAACCGGATCCTCCGGTCGCCGCAGGGCATGTCGCACGCGACCTTCGTGATCCTCAACGCGCTGGACCGCCACGTCACCCTCGAGCGTAACCCGAACAACGGGTCGTTCCAGTTCGTCGAGCGCACGCCGAACAAGATCGAGGCCTGGGCGCAGAACAAGATCCAGACGGCCTGGAGGAACCAGGTCCCCACCGCCCGCGCGGAGCGCAATGCCCCGGCGATCGAACAGGCGCAGCGCGATCACGCGTACTGGACCGGCGTGGCCGAGCGGGCCACCGCCATGGCGAAGGGCATCCGCGCGGGAGCCCAGGGCCTGCTGGGCAGGGCCAACCGACCGGTCGACAAGAAGGGCCCGGGCCGCCACCAGCAGCACAGCTGGAAGAAGGAGGCCGCGAAGGTCCAGAGCCAGATCAACGAGCTGGAGGCGGAGGCCGCGCACGCCCGTGACCAGGCCGCCGCTGCCGCCGCCGAGCTGAAGCGACTCGGCCCGACACCTCAGGAAGTCGCGGCCGCGCAGCAGGCGGAGGCCAAGAACCACCAGACGTTGTGGCAGATCGTCTGGAACTGGGTGAACAGCCGCACCGGCTGGATCTCGGTCGGGACCGGCGTCGTGTTCACCGGCGCCGTGATCGGTGCGGTGGCGTGGCCGGTCGCGTTGCCGGCCATCGCGGCGATGGTGGCCTTCCAGGTGCGCGGCACGCTGAACACGGCCAAGCCGTGGCTGTCGAACAACAAGTGGGTGCAGCGCATCACGATGACCACCATCGTGGTGACGCTGACGGTGAACCTGCCGCTGCACATCCGGGGCACCATGGACGCCGCGAGCACCGGGCTCAACCGGTGGATCGCCGCGCTGTTCGGCGTCGGTGACGTCACCACGTTGACCGGCGCGCTCGTGGCGATGGTCGCGCTGTGGTCGGCGAAGGACATCAGCACGATCGTCGCCAACAAGTTCTGGGCGAAGGTCACCGCCCGGGCCGGTCTCGTCGGCGCACTGGCGACGCTCGCCTCGATCCCACTGCTGGTCATCGGCACGATCGTCGCGCCGGACTCCATCCAGACGATCAACCTGCTGGTCTACGGGCTGACGGTCGGCACGTTCTTCGGCTTCGGTGGCGAGGCCGCGTACACGCTGGGTGAGAAGGCCTGGACGATGTTCGGCGGCAGTGCGTTCGCCAAGGGCCTGACGAAGTTCGTCACGGTGTTCTCTGCCGCGACGATCGCCGCCTACGGCATGCTCTACCAGCTGCACAGCCTGCCGACGCTGCTCATCGCCACCGGTGCGCTGGCCGTCGGCCTCGGCGCCCACTGGTTCGCCGTCCAGCCCGCTCGGGCCGTCCGGGTCCTCGGCAGGGTCGTGGTGGTCGTCGTGACGGCCGGAGCGTTCTGGCTCCTTCTCGGAGGCGTCGCCGACGCCGCCGCGCTGAGCACTTCCTCCGGTGGGCCCGGCCTGTTGGCGATGCTGGGTGGCGGCACGGCGCAGGCGGTCATGATCGGTCTGACCTCGGTGATCGCGGCGTTGCCGTTGCTGAGTGCGCTGCGGTCGTGGATTCAGGTGCGTGGCCCGCCGGCGCTCGACTGGTTGCGTGCCGCGGTGGACGCCGTGGCTGTGAGCGGGCCGGTGGTTGCGGTCCGTGTGTGGTTGGCGCAGACGCAGTCGGGTCTGGAGCTTGTCCTCGGTGTCCGTCCGGCGCCGTTGAAGACGCTGGTGGTGGCGTTCAAGTGGTTGGTCAGCCCGGTCGGTTTGTCGTCCCTGGGTACCGCTGCTGGGCTTGTCGGCAGTTACTTGATCGTCGATGCGCATCCGTTGCCGGGCTGGGTGGGCATGATCGCGTTCGCGGTGCGCGGGTTGGTCAACTGGTTGCCGGTCAGCTCGTGGTTCGCCGAGAGTTTCCTGTTGAAGGACAAGGCGGATGGCACGCACACGTGGTTGAAGTCGGTGCTCAACACCGTGCGCCCGATCACCCAGTTGATCAACATCAACCTGTTGGTGCTGGGGATGTTGCCGTTGGCGTTCTGGAGCATCGACTACCAGGTCAACCTGATGTTCGTCATCGCCAACGCCGGTTTCGTGGTCATCGGGGTTCCGGCGGCGATCGCGTCGTGGAACGGCAAGCAGAACCCGGCCGAGGCCTCCAAGGTCTGGGGTCACGTGGTGCGGTGGTCGGCGATCGTGGCGTTCGGCGCGGTGATCGTGTCGATCCCGTTGATGGGTATTCAGCTGACCGAGCCGCAGTGGCACCTGGCGCCGACGCAGTTCCTGCTGATCTGGAGCACCTATCTGGGGTGGATGGGTGAGTCGGTGTTCGAGATCTGGCACGACTTCGCCGCGAAACGAGCCGTCAAGAAGGGCACCACTCACGCGGTGCCGATGACACAGAAGCGGTTCTGGGCGAAGGCGTCCGCCGTGTCGCTGGTGGTCTACGGGATCGTCTACCTGCTGGGCAACACCCCCGTTCTGGTCGGTACGAGCGCCGCGCTGGTGAGTGTGACGGCGTTGTTGATGTGGGTGATCAACCGCAACGCGCCCCCGGCCAGCAAGGTCACCTTCACCAGGGCGTTGAAGGCTCTCGGCTCGCCGATCGGGCGGACCGCGATCGGCTACACGGTCGCGGCGACGGCGGTGGCGGTGGCGATCGCCGTCGGGCCGATCCCGGGTTACGTGGCGGTGGCCGGGTTCATCGCCTTCGCGGTGCGGGGCACGGTGAACCTGCTCAACGTCTGGTTCCCGAACATGCCCCGCTGGGTCAAGGCGGGGCTGGCCGCAGTGGTCGCGCTGTCGTGGTTGGTGAACCTCACGCTGCACCTGCCGGCCGCGTTCGCCGCGGGTGGTTTGCCGGCACTGATCAATGGGCTGTTCTCGGCTGCTGATGTCCTGTTCCTCGTCACGGCGTTGCCGACGGCGCTGAACCTGCTGGTCAAGGCGCGTGCTCCGGACAACCAGGCGACCCGCTGGGCCACCTGGCTCGCGTTCCCGACCATCACCGTCGCCGCCGGGCTGCTCGCGGTGCAGCTAGGGTTCCTGACCGGCCCGTGGGTCGCGGTGCTCCCCATCGCGGCCTTGACCGCCGGGTTCGTCTACCTCACCCAGACCAAGCTGGCGGCCACCCCACTCGGGTCCAAGGCCATGGGGGCATGGACGTGGTGGGCGGGTGCCCGCTTCCTCCCCACCGCACTGGTGACCGCCAACATGGCACTGGCCGGCTACGGGCTGTTGCGCCTGTGGCTCGAGCACCGTGCGGCGGCGTTCCCGACCACGCTCGCCCTCGCCGTCGTCGCGGGCGCGCACTGGTTCGCCGTTCAGCCGGCCAAGGCCGCCCGAATCCTCGGCAGGGTCGCGGTGGTCGTGGTGACGGCCGGGGTGTTCTGGGTACTGATGGCGGGCACTGCGCACGCCGCGATGTCGGGACCGGGCCCGGTCGCGGCGGGCCTGTCGGCAATGCTGAGCGGCGGCACGGCGCACGCGATCATGATCGGCCTGACGTCGGCCCTCGCGGCGCTGCCGCTGATCAGCGCACTGCGGTCGTGGATTCAGCTGCGTGGCCCGCCGGCGCTAGACCGGATGCGTGCCGCGGCCGATGCCGCGGCCATGAGCCGGCCGCTGGCCGCTGCCCGTGTGTGGCTGGCGGAGACGCTGTCCGGTCTTGCACTCGTCCTCGGTGCCCGACCCGCCCTGCTCCAGATGGCCGTGACCGCAGCGTCGACGTCGACAGCCGCACCGGCGGTCTCGGCGCCGCGCAGGGTCTGGAACTGGATCAACAGCCGCACCGGCTGGGTCTCGATGGCGACCGGAGCGGTGTTCGGGGCGGCGGTGGTGGGTGCGGTGATCTGGCCGGTGGCGTTGCCGGCGATCGCGGCGATGGTGGCGTTCCAGGTGCGGGGGACGTTGAACGCGGTCAAGCCGTGGCTTTCGAGCAATAAGTGGGTTCAGCGTGTGTTGTTGAGCGCGTTGGTTGTGACGTTGACGGTGAATCTGCCGTTGCACATCCGGGGCACTCTGGATCCGGCGTCGAGTGCGACTTATCGGTGGATCGCGGCGTTGTTCGGGGTTGGTGACGTCACCACGTTGACTGGGACGTTGGTGTTGTTCGTCTTGGTCTGGGCGGTCAGCAATCCCGGCACGGTGTC
>NZ_AUBB01000032.1 GCF_000429025.1 Actinospineispora spinosispora DSM 44797 | reverse complement strand
CGCTCCGAGAGCCCGTGAGCCCGCCGGCTGCGCCGGCTGCGCCGGCTGGCTCCACCGTCACGACCGGGCTGCGCCCTCATCAGAGGGCACGCAAAGGCGCCTGGAAAGGCTCTGGGATGTGGGTAAAGAGCCTCGAAGCGCGCTCAACGGTACTTCCGGCAAGGACACAGCCCCAGCGTGCCCCATACCCGGCCGCTAGACCCGGCCGCTAGACCCGACCCGTGTACCTGGATCGCCACTTCCACTCGCTGTTAGTAACAGCGTAGCAGCGATGCAGTTTACGATCAGGTAGCAGCACTACAGTCCTATGTGGACTCTAAAAAGCTCGCTTCTCGCGACAGCCGCACATTCGATTCTCAATCAAGTTTGAACAATCCTCACCGACCTGATTCAGACGCACCTACCGCACCCAGCAGCCACCATCGGCGCCGGGCTCCACCGGCTCGGGCATGTCCGTGCGTGGGTTAGCCCCGATTGTCGCCGGGCAGGGTTCTTCTACATGCTGATCGAGGATTTGGCCAAGACCCCGCCATCGCAGCCGATGAGCGATCCGGTGGTGTACGAGGAGAGGTCGGACAGCAGCCACAGCACGCACCGGGCGATCTCGTCGGGGTGAGCCAGCCGACCGAGGGGAACCTCGCCGATGATCTTAGTCCGTACGGCGGCACGGTCCCCGACGGCGACGCCCGCCCACATCAGATCGGTGTCGGTGGGGCCGGGAACAACGGCGTTCACGCGTAAGCCATGCGGTGCGTAGTCGACGGCCAGCGTCCTGGTCATCGAAGCGATCGCGCCCTTTGACGCGCCGTATGCGGTCACACCTCCGGCGGCGAACCCGACCTGTGCCGCGGGCGAACCACAGAGCACGATGCTGCCGCCGCCGGCCGCGATCATCACCCGCAGCGCCTGTTGAACGACGAGGAAGGCCCCAGTCGTGTTGACGTCCAGTACGCGGCGGAAAGTCTCCGGGTCGAGCTCGTGGGCCATGCCGCCGAGGTCGATACCAGCCGAAGCGAACAGTCCGACCAGCCGAGGCCCCTTGGCCACGGACTCGAACGCGCCGCTGACCTCCTCGACCCGCGTGACATCCACCAGATGCCCAGTGGCCTGACCGCCCGCGGCACAGATGGCATCAACGGTGGCCGTCACGCCCTCGACATCGCGATCGAGGGCGTGAACGTGATAGCCGGCCTTGGAGCCGAGCTCGCAGACGGCGCGCCCGATCCCCGAGGCGGCGCCGGTGACCAGCAGTGCGGTACCGATCATCGAGCCGGCCCCAGCAGGGTTTCGACGTCGGCGTAGCGGCTCACGGAATCGAGGTCCAGCTCGATCCCCAGACCCGGGCCCTCGGGAATCGCCAGCATGCCGTCAGAGTCCAACGACCACTCAGTGGTGAGGAGGTCATCGATGTAGGGGGAGCCGGTGACGTACTCGACGAGGTCGGTGTCAGGCAGAGCGGAGGCGATCTGTAGATCGGTGGCCAAGCCGACCGCGGTGTTCCAGCCGTGGGGAATCAGCCGGACCCCGTGGTCGTGCGCGTTCCATCCGATCCGTCGCAGTTCGCTGATGCCGCCGACCTTAGTGACGTCAGGCTGGACTATGTCCAGGGCGCCGCTTTCGATCCACGGTAGGAAGCTCTGGCGCCGGGTCAGCACCTCACCGCCGGCGACCGCGACCGGCGAGTGCTCGCGAAGGCGGACGTAGTCCTCGAGCGCGTCCGGCGGCAGTGGTTCCTCGAACCAGACGACGTCGTGCTCGGCAAGCATGGCAGCCGCGCGCAGTGCCCACTTGTAGCCTTGGCTCCAGGCGCCGTCGCTGGCCCCCGCGTCGACCATGAGCAGCGCGTCCGGACCGACCGTCTCCCGAGCCGCGGTGATGATCTGCTCGTCGAGCTGGTTGCTGATCCGGCCGAATGGACCCCAACCGATCTTGAACGCGGCCCATCCGGCGTCGGCCAGCGGGCGTAGGCGCTCCACGAGCCTGTCCGGACGGTCCATGAGCAACGAGGCGTAGGGCCGCACCCGGTCGCGGTAGCGGCCACCCAGCAGACGGCCTACCGGCTGACCGGTCGCACGGCCGAGCAGGTCCCACATCGCAGAGTCGATACCGCTGATGGTGTGGGTGACCGAGCCACCGCGACCGAGCCAGAAGGTCGTGCGGTGCAGCTTCTCGGCGACCCGTTCGGGCTCGAGTGCGTTCTCACCGATCAGCAGCGGACGCAGCACCTCGAGCGCGGCACGAACCAAGTTCTCGCTGGTGAACACACTGCCCACCCCCACGTTTCCGCCGTCGGTGTGCACCGCGACCAGGGTGTGGACGACATCGTCGGGTTGGAGCTCCTCGGTCCAGCCGCCCTCGGGAGTGGCGCCGCGCAGGCCCGCCGCACGAACGTCGGTGATCTTCATGAGGTCCTCTCGTATGAAGGGATCGGCGAACCGGGTTCGCCGATGGGTGCGGGCTCAGCTTCGGCTGAGATGACGCCCAGCCCGGGTGCCGAGATGCACGCTGTCGCGCACCACCGCGACGCCGTTGACCAGGACGTGCGGCACGCCGACGGCGTAGGAGCCGCGGTACGTTCCGGTGTCCTCCCCGGCCAGGACGTCGAGGTCAAGGACAGCGAGGTCGGCGTAGGAGCCCGCGACGACGCGGCCGCGATCGAGGATTCCAAATCGGTCGGCGACCATCGAGGTCATCTTCCGTACCGCCTCCTCGAGGCGCAGTGTGTTGTGCCGAAGGACGTGATGAGCCAGGTAGTGCGTATGGCCGGTGACGAACAACGGATGCCGCGTGCGGTCAGCGAGCGGGCCATCGAGCCGACTGGTGAAACCGTCGACCCCGAGGCAGAACAGGGGGTGCGAAACAGCGTCGGCGACGTGCTCGGGAGTGAACAGCCGCCCGAGCAACTGCACATCAGCCATGTCCGCCCCAGCGGCGGCCAGCAGATCGAAGAACACGTCCCAGCAGTCCTGCCCCCGCTGGGCCGCGGCTCGGGGGATGGACTCGCCTTCCAGCTCAGGCGACCCGGGACTACGCAGCACTCCGACCCGGTCCCACTGCCCTCGGTGTACAAACCGCCAGTAGCGATCACAGTCACTTCGCACGCGGCCCCGAACCCGTGGGTCGGCCAGCCGCCGGGCGGCCTCTGAGTAACCTTCGTCGAGCAGCCACGACGGCAGCAGCCCCACCGCCAGACCGATGCCATCACACAAGGGCGTGATGTCGGCGAGAACGTCCAGGCCGCCGAGGCGAGCGGAGCCCAGCATCTGGACGGCATCGCGCCACGCTCCGACTGGGGCTCCGGTGTCGTGACGAACGTTGAGATGCGAAATCTGGGCGCGAAGCTGGTGCTTCGAGGCAATGGTGAGGAACTCCCCCACCGACTCCAACAGCCGAGTGTCACGGTTACGGATGTGACTGGCGTAAATGCCGCCGTGGCGGCGCAGGGCGCCGGCGACCTCGATGAGCTCCGCTGTGTCCGCGTCACGGCCCGCGCCGTACTCCAGGCCGGTGGACAGTCCCAGGGCGCCTGCGTCGAGGGCCTCGGCCAGCAGCGCGATCATGGCCGCGGTGCTCTCGGACGAGACCCGGGTACCCCGCACTCCGGCGGCCTCACGCAACGCGGTGTGCCCGACAAGCCACGCCAGGTTCTGGGCTGTTCCCCCGTCGCTGCCGTGCACGGTCCGCAACAGCTCCGGGAAGCTGCGCCAGCTGACCTCGCCGGTGTATCCGTAGCCCCGCAGCGTCCGCTGTGTCTGAGGCAGCATCGCGTCGCTCACGGGAGCGTGGGTGATACCGCAGTTCCCGACGATCTCGGTGGTGACGCCTTGGCGAATAGTGCTGTGGGCATCGCGGTTGCCCAAGATCGACCAGTCACTGTGGCTGTGGGGGTCGATAAACCCTGGGACCACGGTCAGGCCAGTCACGTCGATGATCTCGCCCGCGGTCCACGCACCGGTTCCGACGACCTCGATCCGGTCGCCCCGGACACCGACGTCGGCACGAACCGGCGCGGCCCCGGTCCCATCGACGACCCACCCACCTGCCAAGACAAGATCCACAGCAGCAGATGTCGTGGCAACCGACGTCGTCATCGGAGCAACTCCTGGTCGTGGCGCTGGGGTATTCGCCACAGACACAGCAACGACACGACCGCACCCACGATCAAGTACCAGCAAGGCGCCATGGCCGAGCCCGTCGCGGTGGCCAACGCCGCATTGATGAACGGCGCTGTGCCGCCGAACACCGCGACCCCGATGTTGTACGACGTGGAGAACCCAGCCGACCGCAACCGAGTCGGGAACAGCTCAACGAACAACGCCGCCATCGGCCCCGACCCCATGGCATAGAGCACCACGAACACCACCTGCCCTAGCAGAACCAACAGCACCGATCCACTGGTGACCAGCACGAAAACGGGGTAGATCGCCAGCACGAATGCCGCCATAGCCATCGTCATCACCCTCGACCGGCCGACCCGGTCCGACAACGCGCCGGCAACGATGATCAGAGGAACCTCGATGACAAGCGCGACCGCATTCGTCATCAGCGCAAACCGAAGCGGAAGCCCTGTCACCCCAGCGATATAGGCCGGGAAGCTCGTGGCCGTGTAACCGAGCACCGCCAGCCCGAACATGCTGCCGAAGACCAGCATCCAGTTCCGACCCAGCGGCACAGCGGCCCGGCACACGGACAAAAGCGGCTCAGTGGACGCCTGCCCCGCTCGGCGAAACTCCGGAGACTCCTCGAGCCGCAGCCGCACGAACACCCCGACCGCGGCGACCGCCCCACCGAGCACGAACGGTAGGCGCCACCATCCCGAGTCGATGGAACTGTCATCCAGCACGCCGGTCATCACCGTGACCGCACCCACTCCGAGCAGAAACCCGGCCACAGTCGAAGACTGGACGATCCCGGAGTACAAACCCCGACGACCGGTCCGGGCATGCTCGATCAGATACGTTGCCCCGCCGGTCCACTCGGCACCAACGGCCAGACCCTGCACCATCCGCAGTGCCACCAGCAACACCGGGGCGACGACCCCGATCGAGGCATAGGTCGGCAGGGCACCGATCAAGACACTCGACACCCCGACCACGACAATCGTGGCCGCCAACATGCCGCGGCGGCCCGCTCGATCGCCCATCCGGCCAAACATGACCGCCCCCAACGGACGGCAGAAGAACCCCACCGCGTACGACGCAAGCGCCACCAGCAACGACACACTCGCGTCCTGCGCCGGAAAGAACAGGCGCGCGATGACCGTCGCCATCGCCGCGTAGATAGCGAAGTCGTACCACTCCAGCACAGTGCCCAGCACCGATGCCACGGTGACCTTGATCGGAACTCGACTCAGCGCTTCGGCCTGGTCAGTCCCAACCTCGGCGGCGGAGGTGTCCTCCGTGCTCATCGCCATCTCCCTCGATCCTCGATGTCCGGCGAACTCAAGCGACCGTAAGTCGAAAATGGCAGATGGTCAACCATCTGCACTTTGCTAGTCTCCACTCGTGCACCAGGCGCCGGCAACTACAGAGCTCCCACCCGAGTCCCGACGGGACTGGGTCGTGCGAAAGATCCGCAACCGCATCGCCACTGGCGAGCTCGCCGCCGGAGACCGGCTCGTCGAACGCGACCTCTCCGCCGTCTACAACCTCAGCCGAGGGCCGGTGCGTGAGGCGATCATGGTGCTGGAACACGAGGGCCTAGTCGTCACCCAACCCTACCGAGGCGCGGTCGTCGCCGAGATCGAACAAGACGAGATCACCGACATCCTCGTCCCCATACGCGTCGTCATCGAACGCGCCGCATTCCGGACAGTCGCGGCGTCCCGCCCCGAAGGCCTAATGACCAAACTCGAAGAAATCGTCGCCGCGATGGATAGGGCATCAAGCAGCTCTCCCGATGCCGAAACACTCGCCGACCTCGACATCGAATTTCACGAGACAGTGATCATAGCTGCCGGCCACGTCCAGTCACGACAGATTTGGAAGGCCATCCAGCCCCGAGTACGCGCCTACTTCCTGCGCGACGCACCGCAACACGAATCAGCTCGCGAAGTCGTCGACCAACACCGCGAACTCCTGGCCACGCTCAGGGACGCACCCACTGAGCACGTCGACACAGAGGTCGTCAAACACATTCAAACATTCCTCGACCAATAACTGCCATCAAGATCGCGCAACGAACTCGCGGGCAGCACGATCACCACCATGCTCGGCGAACACATCGGCTTATCAGCACGATACGAAGTTTCACCGAGACTCCCACATGCCAGGCCGACAACACCGTCGAAACGGCCACAGACAGCCAGATGCTTCGCGGTCAGGAAGCTCTTTTCATCCCGGTCCCCGGACACGATCTGACCGGCCACCTCGGCACCGCCGTGCGCGCGGCCGAGTTCGCGCATCTGACGACGGGTCACCAACCCAGCCGGCGCACCACGCCAGCGCCACGTCGGCAGCCCACCCTAGATCCAGACGAACGGCTTGCCAGCCCCACCGCTCGGTCATGATCTCAACCGCGCGGCCCGTACCGGTGCCGATACTCATCCGCAGGCTCGGGTTTGAGACTCGGGCACGGGGGCGCCGCGCGGGGCCTGCGTGCCGTCCGGGCTGGCGCCGCTCGTGGAGGCGCCGGGACGGTCACACGCTCGGCGCACTCAGGCTGGAATCGGTAGACGATGCCGAACACACCCGGTGTCGTCGGATGGGACCGCTCGCCCTCACCGGTGAGTAGGTGGCCGCGCATCACCCCGGCCGAGTAGGTGATCGGGTAGCGCGCCGCGGCCCGCTGAACCTGGCGGAACTCCACCAGCCAGTACCAGCACCCCGCCACTCCCCATCGACCAGCACGACCAGCTGTGCACCGGTCGCGGCCAGCTCGTGTCACTCATTGACACCATAGGGACACCCCCCGGTGGACTAGTGTCGCTGTTTGTGGCGATGCTCATGGTCTACGCCGGTACCGTGTCTCCGGACGCCGAGGTGACCCGGACCGGAGGTGTTCCCCTCGTACCGGCCAACTTTCACTGGCCGACCTGCGCCACCTGCCGGCGACCGATGCAATTTCTCGCCCAGCTCATACGGGACGACTACCCGGCGCTGTCCATCTTCATGTGCGGAAATGATCCCGGGATGTGTGACGAGTGGGAGCCGGACGGCGGAGGCAACCGGGCGCTGCTGTTCACCGGCGACGCACTGCGTCCCGCGCACGTTCCGGCCGACGGCGTTCCGCTGCTCGACGAGGTGTCCGGGGTGCGGTGGGAGATGGCCGACGAACAGGACTACGACGCGGCCCGTGCGCAGTGGGAGGCGGCCGGCGGCGCCGTGAACGACATCCTCGGCCAGGTCGGCGGCGAGCCGAGCTGGATCCAAGGTGACGAGACGCCGACCTGCCCGGGATGCGAGCGGTCGATGGAGTTCCTCGTTCAGTGGGAAACGGGTCACGATCCCCAAACGGCGATCAACTTCGGGGACGCCGGTTGTGGCTACGCGTTCGCCTGCCGGGCCTGCGGGGAGGCCCGCTTCCTCACCCAATGCTCCTGACCGGAACGGTCACCGCGGCTGTTCCCCACGGTCCCGGAAGAGGGCAAGAGGCCGCCGCCGACATCGAGAAACACCAACCCCAATTCCACCCAGCAGGCCCCGCCCGCGACCCGGCACTACATCGGCATCCTCAGAGGCGGCTGACACGCGAGACCAACCACCACGGCGACGAACCGCCACACCCTCCCGAGCCACCCCCCCCTAAGCCAGGGTCAGGACTCAAACCCCCGAAACCGTCGACACCAACAACCGATTCTCAGTCAAACTGGACAACTCTCACCGAACCTGATCAACACCATCGATCTTCTCAACGAAGACGAACAACCCGCAGGTCAGCGACGACCCCACTGATCACCTGCACTGAGTATCGAGAGCAGGCCATGCTGCCCGCAACTCATCTCTAGCACAGTAGATCGGCCACGGTAAGGACAGTAAGAAAAGACCCTCTCACGCAGCGCCTCATCCGAAAGGACCGATCCGTAAACTTTCGTCCAATCTTCGAGTTCACTCCAACTTCCCCACCTCACCATTTTCTTCAGCTAATGTTAATTGCTCTTTGGCATGGTCGTGCGGTCGAGTACGGTCATGCTCGTCAAGAGCCACGCGGTTCCGCGAAGCTTCTGGCGCTTAATTGGAGATGGACGGAAACAAGATATATCCAATCTTGTTTCCGTCCATCTCGAGCAGTCCCACGACGGGGGTGAACGGTTTCGACTCTGGACGTTGAGTCAGGGGAAGCGTGCAGGTGCAGGCGAGAGACCACCTCAAGAGTCATCGCACAATGAATAAGCGCCAACAAGGTTGACGCCAACGCTACTCAAGATCAGTACGAGCTCGCTGGTGCATGATCTGATCTAGCGTTTGTCGGCCCGGAGTCGTCTCCGCTCCGGAATCCGGCATCAGCAAGGAGACTCACCACCTGACCCGGTCGCGGGGCTCGGCGGAACATCACACAGCGACTGGGCTCGTCACACCGAACTCGTCCGCGTGAGCGGTGGAGCCAAGAAAAGACCCAGCGGACTGCGCACGGAGAAGCCCTGGCAACACGACAGAGGACCCGGGTTCGATTCCCGGCACCTCCACAAAGAAACACCACTTCAATACCATTCGACCACACGCGGCAACCTGACAGCACGCTCGCCTGGATCACCATTGTGCACCGTCGGCGCGACCAATCGCGCCGACGAAATCGCCCTGCTCCAACGCAGCCAAGAAGCCGGTCAGGTCCTCGCCAGTCAGGTCCGCGACCGCCTTCCCGATCGACCTCGTCCGCGAGGTCTGCCACGCCGCCGCGACCGTCACGTTTAGCACCCGCGACGCCCGAATCCGACCCCGCCGGGCCGCCTCGGCCGCCGCCCGCAACCTCGCCGTGCTGCGTGGACCGATCGCTCGGCGCCCTGAGCGCCAGCGAGTCAGGTGGTGCCGGCCAGCCTGACGGTCAGCTCCTCCCGCCCGATCCAGGCCTCGGCCGTACACCGCAACCTGCCAGGGATCGGCCACGACCGCGTGCGCCAGGCCGCCACCGCGCTGGCGCAGGGCCGGCTACCCGAGACCGAAGTACACACACGCATCGCGGGCGCCCGCCTGGCCCCGCTGCTACAGCCCCGCCACCGCGACCGGCGGGCTACCCGTAGCGGACGGAGTGGTCCTCTACAACCCCGCGAAGATGCGTGTTTAGCGCTACCGCTTCCGCGGTGCGCAGATCAGCACGCCCTACAACATCGACGAGGTCGACCCCGCCGGAGCACGTTTCCACGGACCAGCCACGACGATGTCGGCTTCATCGGACAGGTCAGTGAATACCTCAACTGAACCCTCGGATCACGTGGAGAGCCGGATGCTCGGCTAAAGGGCACGAACCTGCCGTTCGGGCGCTGTGGCGAGACCTTCTCCGATGAGGTCGTCGCCGCAGCCATGATCGACCGGCTGGTCCACCACGCCGAGGTCCTCACCCTCACCGGCGGCTCCTCCCGCACCCGCCAACGCCGCGAACTGCTCGCCAAGGACAACCGCGTCCGACAGGACTGACTACCCGCGCCCGTTGCCAGCGGCGAGATCACCGTCGAAGTCGGCCCACCCATTCGATGACCAGTTCCTCACCCACAGCCAGCTCTCGCCAGCGCTGGCCCACTCGCTGGAGCTCGTCCGCAGCCCGCACCAGCACAACCGGATCCACCTCGACATCCACCTGCGTCGACAGTGCCTCACGGGTCCGTCGTCGAACCTCGTCACCGTGTCGCACACCGGCGTCGGCGAGATCCTGGACCAACCCGGCAAGCAACTCCGCTCGTGTCAAATGAGAACCGCGTTCAGCCAACGCAGCCCGGGACCGGTGCTCAGCCCGCGGCGGCCGACGGCCATCCAGATGCTTCATCGAGGCGAAAACCGCGCCCGCCGCGACGGCGCCCCAGAACCCACGATCCTCGCCAAGCTGGCGCTCGACCACGAAATGCACAAGATCATGCGGAACCTGGGCTCCGGCCACGCCCTCCTCAAGGCGATACCGCACACCGTCGTCACGCTCGACCACGCAATAGCTCCGCAGACCATCTCGCAACCGAGGGAACCGAACACGCATGCACCCATCGTGCGCCGCCGGCGCAAGCTCTTAACAACAGACCGGGGTCAAGATCCAGCGTCCCGCTGGGGGGTCAAATTTCCGAAACCGTTGTCACCCAATCTGCTGGGCCAGATGTTTGTGGTGTTCCCCTTAGCCGAGGACACCGTGACCGGTGTGCGCTCGTTGCGTTCTATGCCAGGCCAAAGCGGCGGAGCGAGGTGGCGAAGACACCGGCCTCGATGTCGGAGGCGACATGGACAATGTGTGCCGCGCGTGTCGGGTGATCCTGTCCGTTGGCGTTGGCGTTGGCGTTAGCACTACGGGATCAGTTCCCTTCTCCGGTGTCACCGTGTCTCCGCCGCCGCGAGCAGACGCAGCGCAACGGTAAGGGTCTCGCGGTAGAAGGATTCCGCGAGGGCGGACGTCATGCGGTGCCCACCGACAATCCGGCCCAGTTCCCTGGACGACTTCGCCGACACCACCCCGCCCTGACCGAGGCACCGGTCACTAGCTACTCGAAGCCTGGCTCTTTAGATACTCCAGCACCGCATCCTGGACCAACGCCGTAGCCGAGCGCCCCTCACGGATCGCTTGGTGCTGTACCTCGTCACGCAGGCTCTTAGACACCCGACAGGACAGCCAGACGACCGCCTCGACCACCTCGCTGCTAGTGCCCGTCGGGGAGCCGGCCGAGGGCTGGTCGGATGGCGGCCGAATCGGTGAGCTGGGCTGGTCCGCCCCCAGCTCCGGTGTAGGTGCCGGTGCGACGTGTTGCGGGACAGGTGGGACCGGTGCGTCCGGGTCGATCTGCAGCCGCGCCCGTGCCCGCAGCCGGTCCGCTTTCGCCTGGCTCATCGGGCCATCTCGATCGTGACCGGCCGGTCCTTCAACACACGCTCGTGCAGGAACGTCTCGAAGATTCCAGCGGGACCACGAGAAGCGACGTCCGAGCGGTCACCGAGGCGCTCGCCGAGCTGGAACGCTTCGTGGACGCTCGCGCGCCGAGGCACCTCGGCGCGGACCTCGCCCGGGAAACGGCTGTAGACCTCCTCCCGGATCGCAATATCCATGCTGACCCGACTGTCGAACCCCGACAGCACCACACCCAGCCACACCAGCGGGTGCACCCGCTGTCGTACCGGCCGCCCAGTGGCGGCGGGCATAGACGCTGCGACTCACACCCGATCAGATGTTCGAAGATCCTCGGCGTCCGTCGATCGGGGAACGGTGTGCACGTAGAGATTCTTCAGCCGGCGGTGGACGATCCGCCAGCCCTCGGGGCGGCGCTCCAGGTCGTCGTGAAACATGCCGGCGGCCATGACATTGGCCGGCTGACCGGTCCTCGTCTCGTGGCTATGCAGGTGCGGGGAGAGCGCCGTCGCCTTGTCCCCGTCGATCGTCACAGTGGCGTGTCCCTCGACGTGCTGCCACACGGTGAAGATGGCCGCCATGCCGGCGTCGCGGTTCGGACCGCGCATGACGTCAGCGAGATCGTCTCGGCTCATCGCTGCCGGCATGCCGGCCTCGGAGTAGTCGAGCACCGCGTCCTCGGAGAACACATCCGACCAGTGTTCCAGCACGTTCAGGTTGTCGCTGTGGGGTTGGTGCAGGTCCTGTCCGAGCGCGTAGCGCGCGATCACGTCCTGAATCTCGATGCGGTCCAGCAGGTATCGGACGTCCGACTCGAGTGACATGTGCTCTCCCTCGGTGTGATGACGGCTGTGCGGCGCGGCCAGCCGATCGATCTGTTCAGGTTCCGCGGCACGGCGACGTCCTGGGCCACCGCGAGGAGGTCACGACAGGTCGTCCGTGACCAGATCGGAGTCGGCCGGTGGGTCGCCGGGCAGCGATCGTCCACTCCGGACCGTCAGGCCGTCCAGCATCACCGCGAGCATCCGGCGTCCCTGCTCGGGCGCCGGAGCCAATCCCAACGCGTCGACAGCGGTCGACGCGGCCTGAGTGAGGCCCAGTACGTCTCGCCAGGTCACGTCCGGGCGCATCGCGCCGGCGTCTTGCGCGCGCTCGACCATCTCCGCCAATGAGGCGCGCAGCTTTCGAATGTAGGGGGTGTATACCTCAGCCCGGTAGGTCTCCGGTCTCGCGACCAGCTCGGCGAGCCCGCGGTTGGCGACCCACTGGTCGACGATGACGCCGAGGAACCGCTCGAGGTCGGGCAGCGGCGCCGAACCGGCCAGGGCGGTATCGGCTGCATCCTGGGAGCGGTCGAGGACGTCCAGCAGCGTCTGTTGGAGCAGAGCCTCTCTCGAACCAAAGCGCCGGTAGAGCGTGCCGACACCGACCTCAGCGCGTTCGGCCAGGTCGGCACTGGTGATGTCGAGGCCCCGCTCGGCGACCAGGACTCGAGCGGCGTCCAGCAGTCGCAGTCGCTTCCGGCGGGAGTCCGCACGTTCTCGCGGCGGCGACTCGGCCGGACGGTCAGGATGCATGCGCCGGACCGTATCAGAACGGAGAGCTGACGTCCGAACGGACGATGTTCGTCCGTTCTGTGTTACGGTGAGGTCCGGGTCGATCGAGTCGCGACCATCCGTCTCAGCGCGGCTGCTGCTCACGCATCACGGAGGACCGTGCCATGGAATCCACGGAGGACGGTTGCGGAGGCGGTATTACGCCTGCCGTGCCGAGCTCGACCGCTCCGGCGCGTCGGTCGTGATCGGCCGACCCGGCATGCACGACGACAAGCCACGCTACGAGCTGATGGCGCTGCCTCCGGACAGCACGTATGACGAAGTTGCGGCGGTACTCGGGATGCCGCATCCCCCGTTCGGATATCACGTCGAACGCGATGTGCAGACGCCGACCAGGGACGGTCACCTGCTTTCCGGCGACCATTACGTGCCGCACACCGACCGCCCCAAGGGCACCTTGCTCGTGCGCACCCCTTATGGCCTGACCTTCCCGTTCACCTACGTGTGGTCGGGCATCTTCGCTGCCCACGGTTACCACGTGCTGTTCCAGAGCTGCCGGGGTACGGCCGGCTCATCGGACGTGTTCCAGCCGATGGTGCGCGAAGCCCAGGACGCTCAGGACACGGTGGCGTGGCTACGCGAGCAGTCGTGGTTCGACGGGAACCTCGTGACCGGCGGTGCCTCGTACCACGCGTTCACCCAGTACGCCCTGCTCCAGGATCCGCCCCCGGAACTGCGCGCGAGCCTCATCGCGATGGGCCCGCACGATTTCGGTCGTGTGGTGTTCGAGCACGGAGTCTTCCAGCTGCAGACCTGGCTCGACTGGAGCGTTCGGATGGCTGAGCTCGAGCGGGCGATCGCCGCCGGCGGAGTCGAGGACGCGGTCGCCCGAGCCGAACTCGACGCCGGCGCGCTCCCCCTCGGTGACGCCGCCGATAGCCTGATGCACCGCGACGCGCCCTGGTACCGGGAGTGGCTGCGGCACACCGATCTGGATGACGAGTTCTGGGCGCCCTACCGAGCCACCCATGCGCTGGACCGGATCACGACGCCGGTGCTGCTGATCGGCGGTTGGGACGACGTGTTCCTGGACCAGACAGTCGAAACGTTCACCGCACTGCGCGATCGAGGGGTCGACACCGCCCTCACAATCGGCCCCTGGCAACACCTCGACCTGGTGGGAAGGGCGGCGCCGACACTCATCCAGGAATCGATCGCATGGCTCGATCACCGCCTGCACGGCGGCCCCTCGGACCGGTCCCCGCTGCGGCTCTACGTCCGTGGAGCACAGCAGTGGCGCGAACACCCGGAATGGCCCACCGCGCAGAGCACGTGGGCCGTCACCGGTGCCGGTCGCCTCGGCCAGGGGCAGCCGACACCGCAACCACCACATGCACCTACAACCCCCGGGGAGCGACACCCGCGCTCGGCGGCCGACGCAACTCCACAGAGGCCGGACAATTCGACAACGCCCCTGTCGAAACCCGCGACGACGTCATCGTGTTCACCAGCGAGTCGTTCGGTGAATCACTCGACATCATCGGCATTCCGCACATCGAAGTCTCGGTCAGCGTCGACAACCCGCACGCCGACCTCTTCGTCCGCCTCTGTGACGTCGACGAGAACGGAATGTCGACCAACTTCGCCGACGGCATCCGACGCCTCGACCCCAACGTCACCGCCGGACGACGACAAACAGTGTCTCTCGACCTGGATCCCTGCGCCCGCCGCATCCAAGCCGGCCACCGGCTACGCCTGCAGATCGCCGGCGGAGCGCACCCACGGTTCGCACGCAACCTCGGCACCGGAGAACCACCAGAACACGGAACCACAACGCACACCACACGCCACACCATTCACCACGACGACACGAAACTGACCCTCCCCGTCGAAAACTGACCAGGCCGGGCGTGCCGAACAAGTCCGCGGCAACGACCGAGCTCCAACGCTCTCGGTTGGCCACGATGCCGTCGAACCGCCCCATCGCTCACCGCCTCCCAAGACAATCACCCAAGCATCACCGACCACCGACCACCTCGACGAAGATGACAACCTGCAGGTCAGCGATTCTCTCCGGTGCCCGGGCGACGGCGTGGTCGACGACCTCACAGCGGTTGCGACCAATCCGATGACCGCGAGCGCATCGATGGGATCGAACTTGCCGTAGGCGCGTGCCATCGCGGGGGTGACAACTCTCCAGACACCAGGCCCCGGAGGTCCCGTCGCACCTTTCGGATCGTGCTGTACGGATTGATGTCCGGGGGTGCTCAACCCCGCCGAACTCGCCCACACCATCGTCGCCGCACACACCGCATCGGAACAACCCGGCCGCTATCAGGACGAACGCGCGTTCGCTAGCCCGCCACGAGATCAACCACCACGGCGACAAGCCGCCGCACCCTCCCGAGCCACCCCGCTAAGCCATGGTCGGGACTCAGACCCCCGAACCCGCTGACACCTCACCCGACCTGATCAACACCATCGACCTCCTCAACGAAGATGAACAACCGCAGGTCAGCGACGACCCCACTGACCACCTGCAGGGTGTCACCGGGTCGAAGACGAACTCCTGGTTCTCGATCAAGGCACGACACCCTCTTTCTGACACCAGAGGGCGAGCGGCTATCCACCTGACGAGCGCCGTGGCGGGCAGGTCGATTCCACGGGGCACATCCCTGGCGGCGGTCCAGCGCTCCCGGAGGCGCGCTCGAGGTGCGGTCCGACCCGGTGAAGCCCGACAAGTTCTGGGCTGACACACGCTGACCGGCGGAACGCGGTCAGGACTGATTCAGGGCCCGTTCTATCGCGCGGCGGGCCCGACCAGCGGCTGCTTCATCGTGCTGGAGCTGCATGGCCGCGTTCAGCGCCAGACCGGCGGCGATGATCTCGAACAGCGCCTGGTCGATGTCGAACCCGGCGGGCAACTCGCCGCTGTCTACCGCCGAGGACAGATCCGCCCGTAGCTGTTCCCGCCAGCGCGACCACACCTCGGCCACCGCGTCACGGACCCGACCGGGGCGGCCGTCGTACTCAGTGAGCGCCGCGGTCATCAGGCAGCCGCCGGGCAGCAGTGGCGTGTGCAGGTAGCCCACGGAGTTGGCGCACACCGCGCGCAGCCGCCGCAGGCCCGGCGGCTGCGCCAGTGCGGGCTCGACCACCCGGTGCCAGAAGTCCAGGAACGCCTTGTCCAGCGTGGAGATCTGCAGTGTCTCCTTGGCGCCGAAGTGCTTGTGCACCCCGGATTTGCTCATCTCCAGCTCCTCGGCGAGCCGGCCGATGGTGATGCCATCCAGGCCTTCCTCGGAGGCGATCGCCGCGGCACGGTCCAGGATCCGTTCCCGGGTGGCCCGCGCTTCGGCCGCTGAACGCCGAGGTGACATAGCGCAAGGATACCGTACGGCCGTTCGCTATTGATTTGGCGAACGCTCGTACACTAAAATCCGCGACAGTGACCGAAACGAGGGAGTGCGGAATGCGAGTGCGCAGACTTGGCTGGGCCGGTCTCGAGATCGAGGCGGGGGGCGCGCGGCTGGTGATCGACTATGTGCGGGACCTGTCCCCGCTGTTCACGGGATGGCCGCGCGGCGAGGGACTAGCGGTGCCGAGCGGCACGGTCACCGCCGCGCTGCTCACCCACCTGCATCGGGACCACACCGACGCGGCCGCGCTCGCCGATGCTCTCGCGCCGGGGGCACCGGTGCTGCGGCCCGCTCCCGGGCACGGCGACGACGTGGACAACGTGACGACACTGCTGGCCGAGCGCGAGCTGACCCGACATCGACTGGCCACCGACGTCGTGGATGCCTGGTCCAGCCGCGAGCTCGGGCCGTTCCACATCACGGCGGTACCCGCCGTCGATGGACTGGGCGACCCGCAGCTCAACTGGGTGGTACAGGCCGACGGGCAGCGAGTCTTCCATGGTGGCGACACGATGTTCCACGGCTACTGGTGGCTCATCGCCCGCCGGTTCAGCCCCTTCGACGCGGTGTTCCTGCCTGTCAACGGCGCAGTGGTCGACGCACCGCACCTCCAGCCACCGAGCCCGCTACCCGCCGCCATGGACCCGAGCCAGGCCGCCGCCGCGGCGGAAATCCTCGACGCCCGGCACGCGGTGCCGATGCACTACGAGACAGACCAGCCGGACAAGATCGCGGGCTACGCCGAGGTCACCGAACCCGCGAACGAGTTCCGCACACACGCCAGACAACGCGCACACGTGCTGCCCACCGGGCAATGGCTGAACCTCGCCGCATGAGACGCAAACCTTCGCCACACAGGCCCGATATAGGCCAGGACGAGGGAAAGCACTTCGACTGAGTACACAAACTAGGGGCGTCGCGGCCACCGGCGACGATACGCAACAGGCGCCAAGGCAGACAGGGCACAACGTGTCGCATGCCCAGTCAGCGGTTCGTACCCATCGTTTCGAGTACGAGCCGGGGCAGACCCGGCTTCCGCGGAGTGTGCCTTCCACAGTGGAGCGCAGGGGTTGGAGACCTACCCGGGAGTCGAACCCGGAAACGACGGCTTTGCAGGCCGTCTCACGACCGTCGCGACGTAGGTCCTGCTCGCGCGCCCCGGTGTCGAACCGGGCACACCAGAGATATGAGTTCCGGATGGCCGCCGGACCACGCGCGATGGACTCCCCACACCGAGCAGCAGCTCGGCGAAAAGGGAGGTGGGGTGACCGACCGGACTCGCACCGGCCTGGACCAGGCCCACAACCTGGTGCCTCGACTGCTTCGGCCTCGATCACAGTCGTCACCGGCGGGAACCGAACCACGCGACCTCCCACCTGTCAGGCGGGCGCTCTGCCTCTGAGCTACGGGACGTTGGTCTCGCCACCCCCGAGGGGGTTGGCGAGGGTGTGGCGTACGCATGCCAGGACTCGAACCTGGGTCAACCCGGTGTAGGCGGGTCGCTCTTGCCGCTGAGCTACACGCGCGAAATACCCCACCCCTCGACCAACGTCGAAAGGCGGGCTGGTGGAGAACAAGGGTGTCGAACCCTTCGAAACGATCTTGCAAGGATCGTCCGCGCGCCGGCGCGTCCCCCGAAGCACCCGACACCCACAGGTGTCGTGTGGGTGTGGCTCCCCCGCCAGGAGTCGAACCTGGTCCTCCCGGTTAACAGCCGGGCATGCCGCCGAGCGCACCGCGGGGGAATGAAGGGTTGGGCGTGCCCCCGGCAAGAGTCGAACCTGCGATCCCCGGCGTCGGAGGCCGGTGCCTTATCCGCTGGGCCACAGGGGCGTGGCGTGTTCCGAACCGTGTGCCGCGTAGGTCGCCGGGGATTCGAACCCCGAACCCGCCGGTTAAGAGCCGGCTGCTCTGACCGTTGGAGCTAGCGACCCATACCCGCACCAGGGGCCCGGGCGGGAGCGGAGGATGCAGGATTCGAACCTGCGCGGCGCGTCGACGCCGACCACCGTTTTCGAGACGGCTGCCCTACCAGGCTCGGCCAATCCTCCTCGACGGCACCGAATGCCCGGCTGGGCATCGCGTGCCGCGTGGTCGAGGTGCCAGGAGTCGAACCTGGTCCGGCGCCTTATCAGGGCGCTGCACAGACCGCCATGCTCCACCTCGTCTACTTGCGTGTGTCGCGTGTGTTCGTGTGTGTTTGCGCGTGTTTTCGTGTGTTGCGGAGAGCGCGCGACTCGAACGCGCGCCGGGAGTTCTTCCCGGACCTCGGATTAGCAATCCGGTGCCTTACCAGACTCAGCCAGCCCTCCAGCGTGGGTTTTGCTTGTGCCTCTGGCAGGAGTCGAACCTGCAAACCCCGCTCGGGGTGCGCGGGTTTGAGCCGCGTGCGTCAGCCTGTTGCGCCACAGAGGCCTCGAACCACTACTGCTGCCCGGCGAGGGTTCGAACCTCGGTCTCCGGATTCAGAGTCCGGCGTCCGTGCCGATCTGGACCAACGGGCATCGACCAGCTCGTCGAGTCGGGCTCCCGGTCCAGGGTTCGAACCTGGAACTCCGGAACCAAAGTCCGGCGTGCTGCCGCTACACCAACCGGGACCGAAATGCTGCCCGGACGTTGCCGGGTTGTGGTGCCCCTACCAGGATTTGAACCTGGACTGAACGCGTTCTGAGCGCGTCTCCTCTGCCGTTGGGCTACAGGGGCCAGTCCGCCATCGTGACCGTGTTCGTCATCTGTGGCGGCTGTGGAGCCTCCCTCGGGAGTCGAACCCGAATCCTCCCGGTTACGAAGCGGGCGCTCTGCCGGTTGAGCTTGAGAGGCACATTCACGGTGTGTGCGTCGCGTGCGGTCGCCTCTCCCCGTTGGGCTACAACCGCTGGGTTGGAGCGAGTGACGGTAGTCGAACCCGTGCCTCCCGCGCTGACAACGCGGTGCCTTGACCGTTGGGCTACATGAGCAAGAACCGCGACATGACCGGGCCGCCGCGAACAGCCACGTGACCGAGGCCGGTCACATGGCCGGGATTTCTGAGCACCCCCACGAGGAGTCGAACCTCGATCCCGGCGTTCGTAGCGCCGTACTCTGTCCGTTGAGCTACAGGGGTCTGGTGACCGATCCGGGCCTCGAACCCGGTCTTCCGCGTTGAAAGCGCGGCGGCCTAGCCGGTCAGCCGCATCGGCCATGCTCGGTGGTGCATCGGCGGGCATCGAACCCGCTTCTCCTCCGGTGGAAGCCTGGCGTGTCCGCCGAGTTCACCACGACCGCACGAACAACCACGACGGCTTCCGGTTCCGTCGTTTTGGTGCCCTTCACAGGAGTCGAACCCCGTATCCCACGGCGTAGAAGGCCGGTGCTGAAGTCCGTTGAGCTACAAGGGCAGACGGTGGTGAGGGACGGACTTGAACCGCCACAGCCCCACTGCCTCCCCAAGTCTTCCGGTGCCGGGCAGGGGCTCCCCCAGTCCACCCGGCACCGGGTGCCCGCGTCGGCGCGCGGGCAGAAGCTCGCCACCATCCACCGCGTAGGCCAGGCATCAAGAATCAGCCGGAACGGTCGGGGCGAGCGTGCTTATGTGCTCCACTGTGGAATTGTCAAAACAACAAGCACTCACACAAATGAGTGCACTGCGCCGGCGGGAGGAGTCGAACCCCCAAGGCACGGATTTGAGACCGATCCGCTTCCAAAGCTCACCGACATCAACCCGGAAAACGTTTTTCGGGCACGGCGAATAGAAAAGCCGCCCTAATCGGTTTCCCGACGGGCGGCTCCCTGACCAGACGCTGGAGGCGTCAGGGCGGAGAGCCGGTGCTGCTCAGCAGCACATGTTCGGGCAGCACGAAGATATTCGGGTAGCCCCGCGACAGGCATGAGGCGGCGATCGCGGCGCGGCGCTGATCGCCTTGTCCGCTTCGCGTCCAGATGCTTGCCATTGGGGCTCCTTCAATCGGTGTGATTCCATCATCCATGATTGATATCGAGTCGTCAATCGTGTTTTCGAATATTTTTCCTCGACCGCTGTTGATTCACCTGCTAAACGGCGGCGTTGGTTGCGCTCGCGCGAGGAACTGCCTTTGGTCGGCGTCGCGTCAGGTCCTTCACTCCAGCGGACCAGGTCCTCGCGCGAGCGGTACCAGGCCTTGGGGAAGTAGGGGCTGACCTGGTCGCCAGGCGGATGGCGCCGGCCGCGATCGCGGTCCGATCTGCGCGTCGACCGGCGGCGAGACAGGCGGCGAGACAGGCGGCGAGACAGGCGGTCCAGACCCTAAACTCCTCGCGCGCTTCGCCACCGTGGCCGAAGATGTTGCGGGTGGGCTGGGAGGCACTCGAGCAGTGGGACACGGACGTCGTGCTCGGCGAGCCGCTCACCGACGGGGCCGGCGTCAACCAGGTACGGAGCGTGCGCGTCAACGGACACCGCGCGGTCGCCCGGCTCGGCCACCGCACCGACGCGGACCTGGCGTGGGAAACCCACCTAATGCGACACCTCGCCCGGGCAGGGATGACGGTGCCGGCGCCGATCCCGACCACACACGGGCGGTACTTCGCCCAGGGACTGGTGGTGATGACCTACATACCCGGCCGGACACCAGAGACCGAAACCGACTGGCGTCGCGTCGCCGACACACTCCGCCGACTACACCGGCTGACCCGCGGCTGGGCCCAACGCCCAGGCTGGCGATCCTCGACCGACCTCCTGCACACCGAGACCGGGACCAGAGTCAACCTCGCCGCGATGCCAGCCGAAAGCGTCCAGCGATGCCGGGCCGCGTGGGCCCGACTCACCAACCGTGCGAGCTGCGTCGTCCACGGCGACCCCAACCCCACCAACATCCGCATCACCAACGACCACGTCGCACTGATCGACTGGGACGAGGCGCACCTCGACGCCCCCGACCTCGACCTCGCCCTGCCCCACAACGCCGCCGGCCTCGACCACCACACCTACGACATCGCCACACAAGCACGGGCCGCCTGGGACGCCGCCATCTGCTGGGACCCCACCGCAACCGACCCGTTCGCGGCCCAACGACTCGCCGAAGTCCGAACAGTCTGAACGCCTCCCGTGACCATGGACGTCGGCTCGGTCGAGACATCAGACGAGACGTGACAGATACCGCTGCGCAGCACCGCTCCGGCCGGTGGCTCAGATGAACGCAACACACCTCGGGGTCCGCGGTGGCTGAAACGTTCAAGACAGCCCGGCACGACTTCACCACCATGACCGCATGGACCTGCAACTCGAGGGAAAACGCGCGCTGGTGACCGGCGGCAGCCGAGGCATCGGCCTGGCTGTGGCGAGGGAACTACTCGCCGAAGGAGCCCGTGTCGCCATCGTCGCGCGGGACGCAGCCACGCTCCACACCATCGCGGGCTCGCTCGGTGAGCGCGCCGTCGCCATCACCGCGGACACCGGTGACGACCGGTCGGTGCGAGACATGGCCACTCGCGCGATCGAGCTGCTCGGCGGCGTCGACATCCTCGTCAACGCCGCGGCGCGGCCGAGTGTCCCAGGAGCGAAGCCCAAGCTCAGCGAGATCACCGACGCCGAGTTGCGCGACGAACTGGAGATCAAGCTTCTCGGCTACCTGCGCTGTGCAAGAGCATTGGCACCGGGAATGATCAAACGCGGCTGGGGCCGCATCATCAACATCAGCGGGCTTCACGCGCGGATGACGGGTTCGCTGATCGGCTCTGTCCGCAATGTCTCGATCGCCGCGATGACCAAGAACCTCGCCGACGAACTCGGTCCGGCCGGCATCAATGTGACAGTGGTGCATCCCGGCTACACAGTCACCGAGCGGACCCCCACGGTACTCGGCGCCATCGCCACCGCACAGGGAGTGAGCGAGGCGACGGTGCTGGCGGGACTGAACAGCATGACCAGCATCGGCCGGATAATCACCGCCGAGGAGGTGGCCGCCGTGACGGCCTTCCTCGCTTCGCCGCGCAGCGTATCGATCACCGGCGACGCCATCGCCACCGCCGGCGGCATGCGCGGCCCGATCCACTACTAGACGACAGCCCTCCCGATCACGGCGAGAACACACCCCCAGTGCAGATATTCATCGGCACGGCTGGGATCAGCCACAACACCGTGTTCCTGATCTCTCAAATCGGCTCCCAGGTCGCCACGCGGTTCGCTCAGGGACTGGAGCCTCTCGGGATACGGCCAGCTCATTTCGATGTCCTGGTTCAGATTTCACGCAGCGAAGGTCAGTCTCAGCAGCGGCTCGCCGAGCTGGTCGGGGTGCACCGCAATGTCATGGTGGGCTTGATCGACGACCTCGAACGACGTGAACTCGTAGAGCGGCGATCTCATCCGGAAGACCGGCGCGCCCACGCCATTCATCTGGCTGGAGCTGCCTTCGAGCTGCTGTCGCGCGCCGAACTGGTAGCCGAAGAGTGCGAGGCTTCCCTGTTCGCGGGGATCGACCCGGCCGAACATGATCATCTGCGTGAGGTGTTGCAGCGCATCGCCCGTCACGTGGGGCTCACCCCCTCCCTCCAGCACGTCCACGCATGAGGGCTGAGGCACGGGGATGACGTACAGCCATGGCGTGATGTGACGGGCGCGAGGCAGGCGCGCAGCTACCTACCGTGCCCGTGCGGAGTCGATCAACCTGGTCTGCCGCATTCCCAGCAGGAGGAGCGCATGTCCGAGTCTCTGTCCTCGCCGAGCCGGCGGGGATTCCTGGCGACCTCGGCGGCCGCGCTGCTGGTCACCGCGACCGCCGCGGCGTGCGGGCCGGCGCGGCCGGGTGCATCGAACGGAGCCACCGCCACCGCCACCGCGGGTACGGCAGGCGGGGGCGGGGAGGCGATCCGACCCTTCCGGATCAACGTTGCCCAGGAACAGCTCGACGACCTCCGCCGACGCGTGGTGGCGACCCGCTGGCCGACCCGGGAGACCGTGCCGGACCAGTCCCAGGGCGTCCAGCTCGCCAGACTGCAGGAGCTGGTCCGCTACTGGGGAACGGACTACGACTGGCGCAAGCTGGAGGAACGGGTCAACGCGCTGCCACAGTTCCTCACCGAGATCGACGGGCTCGACATCCACTTCCTGCACATCCGCTCGAAGCACGCCAACGCCCTGCCGATGATCATCACGCACGGATGGCCGGGATCGTTCCTGGAGATGCTGAAGGTCATCGGCCCGCTCACCGACCCCACCGCGCACGGCGGCACCGAAGCCGACGCCTTCCACCTGGTGATCCCCTCGATGCCCGGGTACGGCTTCTCCGGGCAGCCCACCGCCACCGGCTGGGGACCGGACCGGATCGGGCGTGCCTGGACCGTGCTGATGGACCGGCTGGGCTACCGGCGCTACGTCTCCCAGGGCGGTGACTGGGGCGCGGTGATCTCCGACCGGATGGCCCGCCAAGCCCCGCCGGGACTCGTCGGCATCCACGTCAACATGCCGGCCACCGTGCCGGCGGACATCGCGAAGGTCCTCAACGACGGTGGGCCCGCCCCCGAGGGGCTCGCGCCCGACGAGAGGGCGGCGTTCGACTCGCTCAAGGCCCTCTACACCAGGGGCAGCGGCTACTCCGCCATGATGGTCACCCGCCCGCAGACCGTGGGATACGGACTGTCGGACTCCCCCACCGGCCTGGCCGCCTGGATGTACGACAAGTTCGCCCAGTGGACCTACAGCGGCGGCGACCCCGAGCGTTCGCTCACCAAGGACGAGATGCTCGACGACATCACGCTGTACTGGCTGACCAACTCGGTGAACTCGTCCTCGCAGCTGTACTGGGAGAACAACGCGAACAACTTCAACGCCGTCGACATCTCCCTGCCCGCCGCGATCACCGTCTTCCCGGGCGAGCTCTACCGGACCCCACGCAGCTGGGCCGAGCGCAGCTACCACAAGCTGATCCACTTCGGAGTGGTCGACAAGGGCGGCCACTTCGCGGCGTGGGAGGTGCCCGACCTGTTCAGCGCCGAGATGCGCGCCGCGTTCAGGTCCCTAAGGGCCTAGGCCGGCGTCGCGCGCCCACTCCGCAAGGTGGCACGAATGCTCCCGGGTACGTTCCAGACCGTGGCCAGCTCACCATTCGTACCGGCGGACTTCTCGCCGCCGACCACTCTCACCACCGACGACTTCCGCCTCGAGCCGCTGGGACCTCGGCACAACGAGGACGACCACAGGGCGTGGAGCTCCAGCATCGAACACATCCGGGCGACACCCGGGTTCCCCGACGGTAGCTGGCCCCCTGTCGACGGAATGACGCTCGAGGCCAACCTCTCCGACCTGCGCCGCCACGCCGACGACTTCGCCGCTCGCAGAGGGTTCACGTTCACCGTGCTCGACCCCGGCGACGGTGACGTGATCGGTTGCGTCTACCTCTACCCGGCCGTCGACCACGACGTCACCGTGCAGTCGTGGGTACGCGCCAGCCGAGCCGAACTGGACGTTCCACTCGCCGACGCCATCGCAGGCTGGCTCACCGCGCAGTGGCCTTGGCGACGGGTGGACCGCGCCGGCCGCTGAGGCCTCTTCCCGCTGGTCAGCACACACCGTTTCCGGGCACGGTGTGTGCCGTCCGGTGACGTTGGTCGAGCTCGGCGCGGATCTGCTCCGCATGCTCGCCGAGCTCCGGAGCCGAGGCGGCCGGAGCGGCCCCGGTGCGGGAGAACCTGGCCGGCAGCCGAGGTTGGCGCAGCGTGCCCAGCGTGGGGTGCTCGTGGGTCTCGAACAGCCCGCTGGCCAAGGCCTGGGGGTCGGTGAACAGGTCGGTCACGCTGTTGACCGGAGTCGCGGGGATGTTGGCCGCCTCCAGCACCCGCCGCCACTCGTCGGTCGACCGCGTTCGAAGCACCTCGGCCACCAGTGCGTACAGCTCGTCGATGTGCTCGGTGCGCCCGGCGATCGAACGGAACCGAGGGTCATCGGCCATCTCCGGTCGCCCGGCGAGGGAGAAGAACGCGCGCCACTGTGCGTCGGTGTAGACCAGCACGCCGAGATGACCGTCGCTGGTCTCATACGGCCGGCGATGCGGCGAGGACGTCCTGGCGTACCCGACAGGGCCCGCCGGTGGATCGAACACCCAGCCGCCCTGCTGGTCCAGCAACAGGAAAGCGGCCATCGACTCGAACATCGGCACCTCGACCGCCTGACCTCTTCCGGAGCCGGAGCGTTCGTAGAGCGCGGCCAGTATCGCGCCCAGCGCCAGCGTGCCGACCGTCTTGTCCGCGACCGGGGTACGCACGTACGCGTTCCCCTGGACCCAGGCGAAGCCGCTCGCGGCCTGGATCACGTCGTCGTAGGCCGGCCTGTCGCGTTCTGGCCCGGTCGAGTCGAAACCAGGTAGCGAGCAGTACACGCACCCCGGGTTCACCTCGGCGATGGCCGGGTACTCGATTCCCGCCCGGCGCGCCGCCGCCGGCCGCATGTTGTGCACGAACACGTCGACGGTGCCGGCCAGACGCAGCAGCAACGCACGGTCCGCGTCCTGCTTGAGGTCGAGCGTGATGGATCGCTTACCCCGGTTGGCGTTGAGGAAGACCGGCCCCATCCCGAGGCCCCGATAGTCCGAGATGCCCCGTGTGATGTCCCCGGCGGGGGCCTCGACCTTGATCACGTCCGCGCCCATCTGGGCCATCAGCATCGTGGCGTAAGGGCCCATGAACGTGGTGGTCAGGTCGAGCACGCGTAAGCCGTGCAGCGGCCCATGGCCACGAGTGTCACCGGTCTGTGCGTCGGTCACTGGACCCTCCGTAGAATTGGCGCCAATATAGGCACCTATTGTTCCGAGGGTCAACGGCGTCGAGCGGGAGGCAACCGTGACCGACCGGCATGCGCGGGGCACGGTACTGGCGGCTGTCGATCAGCTTCACGACATGGTGCTGACCATGGAGCTGCTGCCCGGTCAGCCGATGCGCCAGGAAGCACTGGCCGTGCGCCTCGGAACCAGTCGCGCCGGCGTCCGTGAAGCGCTGCGCGTACTGGAGAGCGAAGGCATCCTGGAGTACCGCCGCAACATCGGGTACGCGGTCGCACGCCTGACCGCATCCCAGCTCGAACAGGCCTATCTGATCCGAAAAGCGCTGGAGACGGAGGTGTTTCGGGCCCTACCGCCACTCGGGACCGAGCAGCTCGACGAGCTTGCCCGGATCAACGACGAACTCGCCCTGGCCGGTGAGCGCCGCGAGATCCTGACCGCGCTCAAGCTGAACCAGAAGTTCCACTTCACGATCTTCCGGGCTTCCGGACTCGACCTCGTCGTGGACGAGCTCCTGCGGATCTGGCAGCTGACCGACGCCTACCGCGCCGTCTACCTGTACGACCAGGCCGCGCGCGAACGGATCGTCGCCGAACACACCGGACTCATCGAGGCACTGCGACGCGGCGACACCGAAGCGCTCATCCGGCTGGCCGACGATCATCGGGGCCCGATCCACGACCAGATCGGACCGCTGCTCAAACATGCCGCCACCAGGTAGCGCACCGTCCGGCCGCGAGCACGGCACCGAGGTGGTGCGCGAACACACCCGGCTCAAGAGCGTGTGGATCAACACGAGCGACGAGCCCGCCGCGAGAAGGGAACGCACGATGGACACCGCGACCCGCGTCGACTTCTACTTCGATCCGGTCTGCCCGTTCGCCTGGATCGCCTCACGGTGGATTCTCGAGGTGGAGAAGCTGCGCCCGATCGACCTGCGGTTCCGGATCATGAGCCTGGCCGTGCTCAACGAGGGCCGGCCAGGACATGTCCCCGAGGCCGACAAGGGACCGGACAGCGCCTGGCGTCCGGTGCGGGTGGCCGCCGCGCTCGCCGACCGCCGCGGTGAGCAGGCGCTGCGCGACTACTACACCGAGTTCGGCACCCGGTACTTCAACCAAGGCATCAGGCCGCGGGGCGCGGTGCTCGCCGCCGTGCTGACCGCGCTCGACGCCGACGACCTCGCCCCGGCCGCCGACTCCACCCGCTACGACCAGGCCGTGCGTACCAGCCACCACGAGGGCATGGACCCGGTCGGCACGGAGGTCGGCACCCCCACCATCCATGTCGACGGCGTCGCGTTCTTCGGCCCGGTACTCAGCGCCGTCCCCCGAGGCCAGGCCGCGCTCGACACATTCGACGGAGCGGTGCTCCTGGCCTCGAACCCGCACTTCTCCGAGCTCAAACGAACCCGGAGCGGCGAGCTGAACTACGAGTGAGGGCGGCCGGGCTCACTCCGGTCTCCCGCCACCACCAGGACTCGGCGCTTGCCCGTTCTCGGGTTGCTGATCAGCACGGCGCGGGTCCGTTCGAACGCGCGCAGGCCGACCCGGCCCTCGCGCTCCTCCCGGTGAACGAGGGCCTCCCCGACAGCCTTGCGCACCTCGGGGTCCTCGACGAGGGTCACCCTGGCCGCGCTCCGGTCCTGCCAGGTGCACACCAGGTCGAGGAGTCCGACGACCTCCGCCTGGTCGGGTTCGGTGCCTTCCCAGAGCACCAGCACGTACTCGATGTCCCCGACGCGCCGGTTCGCCGGCTGACGCCGGGGGCGTCCGGTCGGGAGCACCGGCGTGCCGAGCGTGCCCCCGCAGCCCGGCTCGGGGCAGTCACGGTCGTTCGGTGCGAGACAGTCGCGGCACAGTGTGTAGCGGCACACCTGGCACTGCAGACCGATCGGGTTGCTGACCGCCATGCGCTGGCCGAGCGTCAGGATGTGGCTGGAGAACCAGTGCAGCTGACACGACACGCACTCCGTCGCCACCGGCGCAAGGTAGGGGTTGGTGAGCTGTTCGGAGGTGATCGGCTCGGCCACGCCGGAGCCGGAGCCCGCTGTCCGTCCCGAGCAGAGCAGCAGCACACCCTCGAAAGCGGCGGCGGAGCGCCCGTCGCGGCGCAGCGTGGCCACCACGAGATCGAGCGCCGATCGTTCCCGGCCGACCCGGTGCAGCTCCTGGAGCCGCTCGTACAGACCGGGGATCGGGTCGAACCGATCGGGGAAGTGAAACGCCTCAGCGTCGTGCCGTGCCATCAACCACCTCTCGCCGCCGCTCGCCAGCATCTCACCCTGGCCCGCGGCGTGCGTGAGTCACACGTCCGGTCCCGTGAGGCTTTGGGTCAGCACAGTCACCGTGTGCGGCATGAGGACGAGCCCGCCGAGTGCGTCCAGCCAGGCCGCGTAGCCGCTGCCGGGCAGGGTCACCGTCAGTGGCCGAGCAGTGAGGTGGTCGAACCCCGGGATGGGCAGAAGGTCCGGGTCGTACCGTGCCTCCCGATCGACGATCTTGTGCAGGGTCCGCTCGGTCGTGGCCGCCCAGTCGAGCAGATACCGGCCGATACCGTCGCCAAGATCCAGGCTCCTGTCCGCGGTCGGATGGTCCATCGGGATGATGAGGTCGTCGGTGACCAGCACGATGATCTGGGCTAGCTCCGGGCCTCGACGCAGTCCTTCTTCGGCCCAGATCCGCAGCACCGTCAGCTCCGGGTAGAGGGTCATGTCGGCGGCGAGGGCGCCCATCGCACCGCTGACGCAGTCGAGGCAGTGCCGGTCCGGATAGCCCATGTTGAACTTTTCGATCGGGTCGTCGCTGACCCCGATACGTGCACGGATCTGCTCGGCGACGCCGTTGACCCGGCGCGTGACGACGTGTGGCACATCCGAGGGGGCTCCTTCGTGGGCGAAGCGCACCGGTTCGCTCCGCTGCGCGGCCAACCCCGCCCTGGCGACGCGCCAGAACGCCTTCTTCGCGGTCCTGCTGTCGCCGCCGTCACGCAGGGCTGCCAGATAGGCCGCCAACGGCGGCGCCATCTCTTCGCCGTTGGACTGCAGCGGGTTCTCCACGAGCGCGTTCCACAGCGGCGACCCGGTGACGATGCGCGAGGTGGGATAGCCGGTCAGGTCGACACCGACAAGGGCGCCCGCGGCGGTGACAACACCGCGTTGCGCGGTCAGGGCCTCGTCCTGGAGGCGCCGCACCCGCTGAGGCGGGCCTCTGGCCGGCAGCGTCCGCGCCAACGCGGCGAGATCGCCGGCGCCCGGGTCAGGGCGGCCGAGCCGAGCCAGGATCGCTGCGCGCCGGGACGCCACCTGCGCGAGATCCATCCAGGCCAGCAGGAACTCGCCGCGCTCGGGGAGACCGGGTGCCGGTAAGGCCGAGGGCTGCTGGTCACCCACCAGCTCGAGCAGTGGTTGGCGCAGAGGTCTCAGCCCCGGTTCCGTCCACAGCCGCAGTTGGTCGATCACATGACGCCAGGCCCGCCGGCTGCCCGGCAGCTCGACCAGCCATGGCTGCTGCCCCACGGTGGTGGCCAGGACCATCAGGGCCAGCTGGTCACGATGCGATGCCCGGCGCCACCACGAGGCCAACCAGCGTGGTTGTCGGCCGGCGGTTGCCGGCCAGAACGGCTGCGCCAGGAACCACCATGCGGTCGGGGGGCTCTCCGCGAAGGTCCTGCGGACGTTGCGAGCCAGCAGCAACAGCACCAGCTCACGCGTCGAGGCAGGCAGGTCCGCGTTCCTGACCAGCACCTGGCGCGCGGTGGCCCAGAACTCCAGATCGAGCGGGCCCTCGTATCTCCAGACCGCCAACAGGGAGTGCACCCACTCCAGTGCCGTGATCTCGCGCTGCGCGTCGTCGTCAGGGCGGGCGCCGATCGCGTTCAGTGCTTCGACCCGCTGCCGCGCGCCGTGCAGCAGGGCACCCGCTTCCGCGATCCGCTCGGCGTCGCTGCCATGGTGATCGGCCACCTTCGCCAGCACCACGTCGTACGCGTGCCCTGTGCGCCGCAGGAACACCTGCAGCTCCGCGCGGACCGGCGCCCGCCGGACCGTGAGCGGGTCGGGGACCAGCGGCAACAACCGCGCCGGCGCGGGGAGCGGCATCGCGGCCACCTCCCGCTCCGGGATACCCCGCAACCGGGCCAACTCCCGCTGGGCGAGCTGCCGCCGCTCACGGGTGGTGAGCCGGGACATCTCGGCGAGGACCAGCGGATCGACGAACACCGCTTTCCGTGCCGGGTTCTTCGGGTCCCTCGCCACGAACAGCAGGACCGCGAACCGGTCGGGCAGGTCGTCGTTCAGCCCTGGGACGAGATACAGCCGGGGCCGCATCGAGCGCCAGACTCGGGTCAGCTCGTCAACGGTGCGCCGCGCACCCGGGAACCGGTCGATCTGCTCGGCGGCGGCCTCGACCATGCCCGGCGGCGGGTCCGCCAGCACCGCACGCACCTCGTCGTACTCGCTGTCGGTGAGCGTCAGCGGTACGCCGTCATGGCGGCGGACCGCGACCGCGCCGCCGTCCCTGGTCGAGTTCAGTGCGTCCCACACCGCGAGGTAGAGCTCCTCGGGGAGGTCCCGGCCGGGGTGGACGGCCGGTTCGTCGAGCAGGCGGCGCACCTCGATCCACGCGGCGGTGGGCACCGTCCGCGTCCCGGCAAGTACCGAGGTGCCCAGGGCACTCAGTGTGTAGGTGCCATGGTGCTCGTCGAGCAGTCCCCATTCGCTCAGCAGCCGGAGCCTGCGCGCGGTGGTGTCCACATCCAGCCCGGTCGCGGCGGCCACCACCTCCGTGGTGACCGGGCCCTCGGTGCGTTCGACGACCTCGAGCAGCAGGCGTGGGCTTCTCGTCGAGACGTCGACCAGCCCCGGGGCCGCCGCGAGCAGCGCCTGCCGGATTCGTTCGGTGCCTCGGGTCGCCCCCAACGCGGCGGGACGGCCGAGCACGGTGGCGAGCTCGCGCAGCTGCGGGCCGGCGGGGTCGCGCAGCGCGACGATCAGCTGGCCGAACGGCTCGGACACCTGGTAGACCAGCCTGCGCGGGTCCGAGCCGACGCCGCTGGCGTGGTGTACCTCGAGGACGCCCCACCAGGCGAGCGTCACCAGCCGCAGCTGGATGGCGCGCTCGCTCAGCCCGGTCACGCCGGTCAGCTCACGCGCCGACACCGCGCGGCCCGACGTACCCGCCAGGTCCAGCAGTGCCTCGAACATGGTGAGCAGGGACCGCTGGTCTGTCGCTGGGCGCAGGGTCCGGACCTGGTCCTTGTTGCTGCCGGACCGGCTGCGCAGCACCCGTGCCCGAGGGTCGTGCTCGTCCTCGGCGAGTTCGGCGAGCAGCACGCGACCGGCGCCGCTGACCCGATACCTCGCGGGTCGTCCCACGCGGCTGAGCAGCCGAGCGTGCTCCAGCTCCCGGGCGCCGGCCAGCTCCTCGGTCGGCAACCCGGCAGGTTCGGTGGCCACCCGGTGCAGGACGTCGAGGTAGCTGGTGTCGTGTTGCGGCAATCTCAGCTCGGGCAGCCGCCGAACCTGATCGATCAACGTGGCGACCCGCTCCCAGCGCGCATCGGACCACCGGGATGCCCCCGGCGCGGACAGCAGCACGTCCAGCTCGATCAGCAGCTCGCGCCGCGGCCCGTCCGGGACCTTCCCCCTTCCCTCGACCCGCCGGATCAGCTCGGTCACCCAGTCGAACGGCCCGTAGGTCTGGCCGGTCGAACCGCGGCGGATCAGGCCACTCGCCACGAGCCGGGTCACCAGCACCTCGGCTTGCTCACCGGGCAGTGCGCTCTCCCGCAGCTGCTCCAGTGACATCCCGGGGTTTCGGGCGAGCAGCGTGAGTACCGATGCCACGCTGTCGTACGTGGTGATCGGCTTCGCCCTCGGCACTGTCCGGGTGACGGCTCTGGCGGCGTCCAGCGCCCGGCGCACCGGTCCGTCCGCGCCGGTCGGCGGCACCATCGCCGCCCCGGACACCCCGGCCGCGGCATCCGGCCCCAGCCACAGCAACGCGACGAGCGTCCCCACCGCGACCAGCCCGACCACCACGTTTCCCGGGTGCCTCGGCCGCCACCACTTCATCAGGATGGCCAGCGCCGCGACCCCCATGACATCGGCTGAACTCGTGGCCGTTCCCTGAGCGGCGACGGCCGGGCCGAGGAGGACGAACAACGCCGTCGCGGCCATGAGGACAGCGACCCGCAACGACCAGCGGACGGCGGCGCGGAGCCTGCTCGACCGGTGGTCGTCCAGCTGCACCAGGTCCGCGAAGGCCTGCTTGCCCCGCAGCGTCCTGAGCTGATCGAACCGCTCCCACACCTGCCGTTCCTGGGTGCTGCTCGCCGCGGTGGCACGCAGCGCGGCCACGATCTTGCGGACGATGCGTCGATCGTCGCGCGGGACGAACGAGTCGGCGAGCCGCGCGAACGCCGGGTCCGGGTGGTGGTGGTCGATCCAGCGCCGCACCTGATCGGTGTAGGCGGCGAAGCCGGCGTCGAGCTCCCGGTCGACGCTCGAATCGTGTCGGGCGAGCCTCTCCGCGGTACGCCGTGCGTAGTCGGCGACCGCGACCAGGTTGGTCCGCTGTACCTGCTCGCGTACCCGGGGATCGGCGTACTCCCGGGCGATCCTGGCCGGGCTCAGTCCGTCCAGCGGCTCGGGCGCCAGATGCAGCGGCAACTGCACGGCACCCTGGGCATCGACCTCGCTCGGGCTGGTCAACGGCCCGCTGAGCATGTCGAACGTCCGCATCGCCTGCTCGTGCGCGAACGTCAGCTCCGGGTCGGCCGGCAGCGGGCCCTTGAGGCTGTCGGTGCCCCTCGGATCGTCGAGATGCACCGCGTAGCCCTGCTTGGTGCCGGGATAGGGGTCGCTCGGGAACCGGCCGTAGAACCCGTAGCGGCCCTGGAAGACGACATGCGGGTAGAGGGCCTGGAGCATGACCTGGATCGAGCCCTTGAACCCGACCACGTCGACGAGGGTCACCCGCGCGCCGGGCGTGTCGACCGGGATCCGGATGCGCCTGGTGGGCTGGTCACCGGGCTCGTGCTGGTCGGTCGGGGCGTCCTCGTCAATGCCGAGCAGGTAGTCGGTCAGTCGATCGAACGCGCCGGGCACCTTGCTCGGGTCGACCTTGCTGGGCGTCCGGCGGAATCCGTCGAGGTGGGCGAACGAGACGCCGGTGCGCTGTTCGACGTCGAGCATCGCCGCCTCGACCTGGGCGCGGGGCAGCAACACGTCGGTGGTGTGCTGCTGCCACAGCTCGTGGTCCAGCTCCCGAACCGCGATCCCGAGGCTCGTGCCGTCCCTGCCGACGAACACGATCACGCCGCCCTGCTCGGCGTCGGAACGGAAGTCGGGCAGCATCCGACGGGCGATCCTCACCACGAACGGTGCCGCGTAGGCGAGCGTGACCCGGTAGGCCGCTGTGATCGCGGCCGTCGCGGCACGGGCGCGACGCGGCGGGCCCCTGAGGTACCACCAGGTCATGACCGCCACCGCCACCGCGACGCTCACCCAGTCGGCGGGCCCGCGCTCGCCGGCGGCCACGAGGACAGGGCCCGGGTCGGCGGCGGCGGCCGGCGCCCACAGCGCACCGGCCGCCAGTAGCAGCGCGGTGCCGGTGAGCACCGTGAACGACCGTCCCCGCCAGGTCAGCGGGAACCTGCGTGGGGCAGACAGCGCGCGGGAGGTCCGGATGTGCCGGAGCAGCTCACCGGGCAGGCCCCACAGCGAAGTGCGGCCCGCGCGGTTCCACCGCACCGCCGCACCCATCACGGCGAGCCCGATCACGCCGGCTGTGAGCAGCACGGTCGGGCGGCCGTCCGACCCCAGGACCGGCAGGCCCAGCGGCAATGCTGCCCGCGCAGCCGCCGCCGGACCGCTGCGGCCGACGAATGCGCCGCGGCCCACGGTGACGTCCCAGCGTCCGTCCGGCCCGTGATCGTGGACCTGGACCTCACGGCCCTGGGCGATCCGCAGCCGACGCAGCTCATCGACGTCGACCAGCCGCCGCTGCCCGCCAGGTAGAGGCGCCCACAGGCCAGGATCACTCGGCGGGATGAGCGGCTCATACCCGCTGACCGTCTGGTACCCGAAGTACGTAGCGCTCCGCTCTGCCCCCTCCCGCGCCTGTTCGAGGCCGACGAGGACCTCACGGGGCAGCTCGTTCGCCGACACCAGGCCGGCCATCCAGTCCATCGCGGCGAGGATCTCGGCACGCAACCGTTCGCTCGGCATGACGGCCGACAACACGTCACGCAACCCCAGCGAGCGTGACAACAACGCCAGCACGTCCGCTGCGGTCAGCAACCCGAAGTTCGTCCAGTTCCCGCTGATCAGCAGCCCGGCATCGGCATCGCGCGACCCCGTCAGCTTCGGCAGGCCCCGGTCGAAGTCGAACTGTGCGGGTGGGTCCGCCGGGCTGGTGGGGTCGAGCAGCAGGTTGGGTCGTCGGCTGCCGTCCATGTCCCGGGTCACCAGCACCGCGGGCAACCTGCCCGCGAGATGCCGCAGCCAGGCGGCCAGCTCATCGAACTGGGACACCCGGCCGGGCAGGGACTCCTGTACGACCACGACGTCACCGGCACGCACCACCAGTAACCGCTGCCCACCTGGCGAGTCGTAGCGCACGTCGTCGGAGGCGATCGCCAGCCAGGTGCGGGGTACCGGGACACCGAACAGCCGGTTGACGAGCGAGATCGCCACCCAGTCCACCAGCCGGTGGTGATCGTCGCGAGGAGCGTGCTTGACACGCAGCACGCGTCCGGAACCGTCGATGACCTTCAGCACCTTCGGCTTGCGCTCCACGAACAGGGGCGACTCGATCGCCTCGACCGTGGCGATGTCCAGCACCTCGAGCGGCAGGCCGATGAACTCGTCACCCGCCTCGGTGTCCGGCCGCCGGTCGGTGCTGGTCGAGGCGGCGCGTGGGCTCCGCCCGCTCGGGTCGGCCAGCGCGGTGCGCTGTGCCGCGAGGCGCTTCGCCGGGAACAGCACCATCGCGGCCGCTGCCGTCGGGTCGCGCCACAGTGCGAGTGCCGCCAGCAGTGCCCCGCCGGCGAGCACGAACCCGGCGATGCTCAATGCGCCACCCAGCCAGCCGGTGCCGGGCGTGGTCAGCGTGACGGTGCCGGCGTCGAGGGTCAGCTCGCGGCTCTGGGCGACCGCCGCGCGGATCTCGTCGATGCGCAGGTCCAGCAGCCACGCGAGGCGGTCCACCGGGACGGCCGAGCCGGGCGTGCGGCCGAGGACGGCGACGATCCGATCCGCCGCCGGGGCCGCGACCAGCGGGTCGATGGCGGCGTGCCGTTCGGTGATCTTCTCCCTCAGATCCGCCACCGCACCGACGAACCGGTCAGCACCTGTCAGACCGCTCAGCATCGCCCACACGGCGTCCAGCCGGGCCGCCCAGTCCTCAAGGGCGGTCAGCGACGCCTCGACGGTGACCCCGTGTGTCTCGGACGGCCAGATGAGGCCCACCGACTGGTAGGCCTCGATGACCTCCCGCTCGACCAGGTTGAGGATGTCCGCCGCGCCAGCGCCCTGTTCGGAGGTCTCCAGCAGCGCCGTGAGCCGGTCGAGGCGGAGTCGGGCGGCGCTCTCCAACCGGGCGAGCGTCGCCGGGTGGTCGGTGGCCAGCATGCCCGCGTAGCCGGGGAGCGTGGCGTTCGCCGATTCGACCCGCTCGACCAGCGCCGAAGCTTCCGTCAGCTGGTCGCGCAGCCGGGCGCCGTCCCCGCGCAGCGACCACCACACCATCAGGTCCCGGATCCGGGAAGCCAGCAGGTCCTCGCGCCACGTGCCGGTCGCGCCGGTCAGCTCGCGCAGGTCCTGTGCGTACCAGCGCGCCAGCAGTTCCTCGACCGGGTCGCCCGGCACGGGCTCCAAGCCGCGCGGCTCGCGGGAGACACCGAGGACCTCGGCTTTCAGCTCCTCCACCAGCCGCAGGATTCGGGCGCCGTGGTCACCGCGCAGGTCACGCAGGTCGTCGATGATGTCGAGCCGGTCCAGCTCGTGCGCGGCGTCCGTGGCGGGGCCGTGTGGGTGGAACCTGGCCTCGTGTCCGAGTACCCGGTCCCAGAACGCCTGGACCTCGGCGAGTACCCGGGCGCGCATCTCGGCGGAGATCTGGCCGGCGAGCTCGACCATGTCGGCTGTCTCCGCGACCACCCGCTCGTTGAGCAGCACCGACCCGTCGGAGAGGGTGACCGCGATCAGACCCGCCAGCAGCTCCTCGTTCCGAGGGTCGAATCCGGCCGGGGACATCAGCTCGACCCGGGACTGTTCGCCCAGGATCTCCCGTTCCCGGTTGGACGGGTCGTGCTCCGCTGTGTACGGGGCGCGGCGCGTCAGCTCGCCGGTGGCGATGCGCGCTTCGAGTTCGTCGAGCAACGCCGTGTCGTACGGCTGGTCGGACAGCGCGCCAGCGCGGGGCCCGCCGGGAGGTGCGTGCGGCCAGATCGACCAGGCCACCGTCACCAGGCCAGCCAACGCCGACACGCCCAACGCGACCCACGACCACGTGGTGGACGGCATCAACCGCACCACGCCGTAGGTCGCCAACGCCCACTGGCCGGTCACCAGCATCGGCTTCACGGCCGCGAACGCCTTACCCCCGAACGACCCGCGCAGACCCGACAGCGTCACCCAGCCCATCGACGGGACCATCACCGCGATCGGCACGAACGCCGCCCACAGACCCTGCCCGGCCAGCTGCACATCCAGCAGCACCAACGCCACCACCAGCGCCGGGAACCCGATCCGTACCTTCGCCCACCGGTCCAGCCAACCCGGCACCTTGTCCGGCCCGCCCCGCAGCAGCGCCGTCCCCGACACCGCCAGCAGCGACACATCCAGCACCGCGAAGAACCCGTTCACCCAGAAACCCAGAGCGAACGGCGCCGCACCCAACAACCCCGGCAGGTGAATCGCGGCGTGCCCCAGCCACGTCACCGGCGTCAGCACCGCAACCACCGTCTTCGCCCACGGCGGCAGCTTCGCCACGAGGCTCGCCACCGTGGCCGACCCGCGCACCACGAACCCGACGAAGCTCGTCACCGTCGGCCACAACCCCGCCGCCAGCACCACACCTGCCCCGGCGACCACCGCGCTGATCTGGGCGAGTGGTGGCCGCACCCGGTGCGCCGACCACGCCAGGATCGCGGTGACCACGACCAGGGCGGCGGTCACCACCGTCCAGGTCGACAGGGCCTGCCCAGCCGCGACACCGGACCCGAGTGTGTCGGCGTGGGCCGTGCTCGAACCGAGCAGCGTCTGGATGCCGAGCACCGAGGCCGTGAGGACCGCCGCCGCGGTGCCGGTCGCCCGCCGGGAAACGGGTGGTACGGCCGTCGGGACGGTGGGCCCGCCGGCGGCCGGGGCGGTGGGGGTGGGCGTGCTGGTAGCCGGCGGCGGGCCGCGTCGGTGGATGCTCCACAGCAGTGCCCAGAGTGTGGCCAGCGCGGCGGCGGTGAGTACCGCGGCGCCCGAGTAGTCCAGCGCCATCCGCAGTAGCCCGTAGAACGTCAGCTGCGCGGCGCCCACCGCGCCGGCCGCCCCGGCGAACCGCCATGCCGGGTTGCCGCGCGCGGCGGACAGCCCGGACAGCCCGACGTAGCCGAACGCGGCGGTCAGCAGCACGATCGGCGCAACGCCCAACCCGGTGGAGTGCAGGGCGAGCTGCACGGCGAGCAGGCCGGCCGCCACGGCGATCGTCGGGAACGAGGCCAGCGCGGCCCGGTCCATCCAGCTCCCGGTCAACGCCGGCTTCTTGAGTACCGCGGTCAGGGCCGCCGATACGGCGCCCACCATGAACAGTGCGTCGGCGACCGCGAACAGCACGTTGACCACCAACGCCAGACCGGAGGTGTGGAAAGCGCCGAGGGTGTGCACCACGAGGTTCACCCACCACGTCGCCGCGACGGTCGCCGACAGGATCGCCGGCCACCGGCCGGTGGTGCCCCAGCCGAGGACCTTGGTCGCCAGGTTCACCACGCCGCGCACCGCGAACCCGGCGAACCCGAATCCGGTGGCGACGAACACCGTGGTCGTCACCGCCACTGCGTCCGGCAGCGCCGCCGGCAGCAGCGCGCCGGTCGCGGCCGCGCTTGCGATGGCCCCGGCCACCGCCATCGACAGGCGGGCCTGCTGGGTGGCCAGCCACTTCCACGCGGCGGTCACCGCGTGCGGGATGCGGGTGGTCGACGCGGCGCCCGGGACGATGGCCAGCACTTCGGCCTGGGTCAGGCCGGTCATCTTCGCGGTTGCGCGCACCGACAACCCGTCGACCTCGACCGCTTCGACGACCGCGGCGCGGATCGCGTCGTCCCGGTCGGTACCGGTGAGCTTGTCGGCCTCGACCATGGTGCCGCGCAGCTCACCGACCGGCCCACGGATACCTTCGACGGTCTCCCACGCGGTGTGCAGGATCAGCCACACCACACCGGCGGCCACGATCGGATCCGTGTAGGAAGCCAGCCAGGACAGGGCAGCGGCCAGCGCACCATCGGTGACCCGGGCGAGGGCACCGAAACCGGTACCCACCACCGCGGCGACGACCACGCCGACGCTGACCTGCGCGTCGATCCGGGCGTGGTGTCCCTCGGCCTGCAACGCCTGAATGCCCAACGCCTTGCCCTGGCGCAGCCTGATCTGCGCGACCAGCTCGTTGAGCGCCGCACCCACCAGAGCGACCGTCACGACCCCGCCCAGGTCGTGGATCGGCTCCGGGTGCACGATCCGCTCGATCGCCTCGACGGCGACCAGGCCCGCCGAGACCACGATCGCGCCGACCACCGCCCACAACGACGCGCGGTCCGCCCGCTGCGTCGACCCGACCCAGCCGGTCAGCCAGCGCAGACCGGCCGGGTTCGCCGCCGCGACCCGCGCGAAGTTCAACGCCGCGATCACCGGCACCGCGGTGAACGCATCGCCCAGGTTGTGCCAGATATCGCCTTCCAGAGCGGCGCTGTCCAGTCCGAGCAGGGTGGTCAGCAACGCCTGCAGCCCGGCGGTCACCGCCAGCAGACCCAGCGACAGCAACATCACCCTGGTGGCCGGCTTCGACCGGGCGATCTCCGGATCCAGCGAACCGTGCGAGTGCTCGTGCTCCTCGCCCTCCTCGGCGGCCGCCCTGGCCCGCTGCCAGCCCCGCACCCCGAAGAACCCGGCCGTCACCATGGCCGCCACGGCGCCGGTGACCAGCCAGTGCGCCACCGGCGTCCCCGCCACCGACGGGGCACCCGGGGAGAACAACCACGCCACCGGCCCGGCCACGGCGTGCACGAATACCCCGGCCATCGCCACCCACAGCACGGTCGGGAGCGCGGTAGGACCACGAATCCAGCTGCCTGCGTGGCGCAGCAGGTCGGGCTTGGCCGCGATCACCATCGCGGCCACTACCGCGCCCGCGCCCAGGCCCGCGATCAGCGTGGAGCCGACGAGGATGCTCAGCGCCTGGAAGGTCGTGTAGCCGGCGACCACGGTGAGGAACCCGGCGAAACCGCGCTGCAGCCCGGTGACGGACAGCGTGTTCTTCAGCCGCTTACCGACCAGACCGGCGACGACCGCGGCGACGGCGAACGGACCGATGAGGTTCCAGTCGAGCGCGGCCAGCTGCCCGACCCGGGGGCCTAGCCCGGACAGTGAGTTGATCGCGGTGACCATGACCACCGTCGCGGTCGCCGTCCTGATGTCGGTGACCCGGGCGAGTACCAGTGCCGGCGCCACGAGGAACGCACCACCGACGCCGAGCAGACCGGTGAGGACTCCGGCGCCGAGGCCGATCGCCACGAGCCGGACGATCTGGGTCCGGCCGTCGACGAACGTGCCCGGGTGCGGGGAACCTCCGCGCCACATCATCACCGCGGCCGTGCCCATCAGCGCGACCAGCCCGAGCTGCAGGCTCTGCGGGTTGAGCTGCACGGCGAAGAAGCCGGATGCGAGCGCGGTCAGCGAGCCGAACCCGCCGACCCAGGCACCGACCTTCAGGTTCAGCTCGCCCTTGCGCCAGCCGTGCCAGGTGTTGATCAGCGCGGCGGCACCGACGATGACCAGGCTGCCGGCCGCGGCGTGTGTCGAGCTCTGGCCGAAGAGGAACGTCAGCGCCGGGATGGTGACCAGCGCGCCGCCGGCTCCGAAGAACCCGATGACCAGACCGACGCCGACGCCCGCGCCGAGGCCGGCGAACAGCAACGGCAGGTTCGGTGCGACCGCCACACCCAGCCCGATGAGGCCGGCGGCGAGGACGGTGGCCGTGACCTTGCGTCCGGTGGGTCCGCGAATCCACCGCAGCAGGTGCTTGGCCCGCTCCACCAGGCTCGTCGAGGTGGCGGAACCATCACCGGTGGCGCGGCCCATCCGGAACACCAGGGTCGCCGCCGCCAACATCAACCCACCGGCGACCGCGATCTGGATCGACACACCCGCCCAGCCAGATGGAAGCACGGAAGTCAGGCCCTTCCAGGTGTCGCCCGCCAGCTGCGCACCCAGTGCCACCATCGCCAGCGCCTTGAGCTGCTGGGCCAGGTTGTTCGCGGCGCGGTCCTCCTGCTTCGTCTTCTTCGACGCCTCGTCCTCGGCCATGCCCTGAGCGACCAGCTCGGCAGCCTTGGCCTTGAAGTGGCCGCGCAGCAGCATGTTGACCGCGAGGATCATCCCGACCGCGCCGGCTTCGCCCGCGCCGGCGTTGATGACGATGCCGCCGGTCGGGTCGCCGATCACGTGCTGGGTGAACACGACGCTGAACGCGCCGAACGCCATCAGCGACGCCATCCCCAGTACGAACTGGCGGGGCTTGGCCTCCAGGAAGTCGACGGTCGAACCGCTGCGCCTGCTGGCCCGGTCACCCAGCAGCGAGATCGTCACGACGAGCACCTCACCGGTGCTCAGCCCGTAGTTGAGCACGACCGCCAGCCAGCCGGGTGCATGCGCCTGCTCCAGCGCCTTCGGCCACAGCTCGTCGAACGAGCCCAGCATCGTCGCCGAGAACACGTAGGTCGCGATGACCGCCGCGACGAACCGGTCGCGCAGCGACAGCAGCGGCCGCACGAGCATCGACAGGACCACCGACAGCAGCAGTTGCTTCTTCGAGGTGAACGGTTCCGACCCCTCACCGGGCTGGGACGGCGTGGTGAGCCACAGCCCGACCGCGATCGTCCCGGCCAGCGCCGCGGTGACCAGCACCGTGGTGTCCAGCCCCACGTGGATCAGCAGGTCCTGCATCGCCAGTGTCGTGGCCAACGCCACCGCCAACCCCAGGCCCAGCATCGCCAGCAGCGTCGCCGGCCGTTTCACCTGCTCACCCGCGTCCTGGCGGGCTTGTTTCGACGTCACCAGCCATTCCTCGGCCTGGAGGAACATCTTGATCCACAACGACCCGACGAAGCCGAGCGCGAACGACGCGGCCAGGAACGTCCCGGGACCGGACGCCAGCGCCAGCAGCGCGTAGGCGACGCCGGACAGCGCCATGACACTCGCCATGCGTGCACGGCGGGGCAGGAAGTCGAACAGGACGCCCGCGGTGAAGATGCCAGCGACGTTGCCCCACAAGGCCCGGGAGAACATCGTTCCTTCCGCCATACCGGCGGCGTGGGTCAGGCCGCGCGTCGCGTACAGCCCGGACAGCACGACCCCGATACCGGCCGACACCAACGACAGGTAGACCCGGCGGTGACCGGTGGAGAACCCGTCCCGCCATGTCGTGTTACGCGCGAGCCACGAACCGGGCGGCGTGGTCGGCGACGGGGTCCCGGCAACCGGAGCGGGCGGGGGTCCCCGTCGGCCGATCGCCCACATCAGCACCGCGAGCGCACCGGCCACCACCGTGGTGGTGATGCTCGCGGTCAGCGGGAAACCCATCCACAGCCGCACCAGGCCGTAGGTCATCAGCGAGAACGCGCCGAACCCGCCGGCATGCTTCACCGTCGACGTCCGCTCCGGCGACAGCGGCTGCCCGGTGTAGGCGGCGCGCAGCTTCATCCAGGACACGTAGGCGAACGCGCCGGTCAGAGTCACGATCGGAGCGAGGCCCACCCACATGTGTTCGAGCCCCAGCTGCACACCCAGCAGCGCGGCGGCGACCGTGATCGTCGGGAACGACGCCAGACCGGCCTTCTCGGCCAGCGTGGTGGGCAGCGCCGCCGTCTCGCCGAGTGCCGCGAGACCAGCCGGGACGGCGGCGAGCAGGAACAGCAGGTCCGCGGCGGCGAAGAGCCCGTTGACCCAGGCGGCCAGCCCGTCCGCGGCGAACATGGCCGGGCCGTGGACGGCCAGGTTGACCAGCCAGGTGACCGCGACCAGCACGTCGAGTGTCCTGGACAGCCAGGCCGGGATCGGCACCGACGTCGCCCGGAGGACACCCACGAGTCCGCGCAGTGCGAACGCGACGAACGCGGCGGCCAGCGACAGCGGCGTCATGAATCCGACGGTCAGCGGCGCGGACATGATCAGGCCGGTGATGACCAGCGCCTGGATCGGTGGCCCTCGGCGGGAGATGCTCCACAGCAACGTCCCCACCGCACCCAGCGTCGCCGCCGTGATCACCGCCGTACCCGGGTAGTCCAGCGCCAGACGCAGCACCCCGTAGTACGCCAGCTGCGCGGCACCCACGGCGCCGGCCGGTCCGGCGAACCGCCACGCCGCCCTGCCCGCCGCCACCGACAGACCCGATAGCGACACGTACCCGAACGACACGGCCAGCACCGCGATCGGCGCCACACCCAGCCACAACCCGGTCATGGCCAGCTGCACGCCCAGCAGCACCGCCGCCACCGTGATCGTCGGGAACGACACCAGCGCCGCACGCGCCCACAGCTTCCCGGTCAGCACCGGAGCCTTGAACAGCGCCGTCAACGCCGCCGGCACCGCGCCCATCAAGAACAACCCGTCCGCCACCGCGAACACCAGGTTGGTCACCAGCGCCAGACCGGAGGTGTGGCCGATCCCCACGGTGTGCACCACCAGGTTGACCCACCACGACACCGCGATGGTCACCGCCGCGATCGCCGGCCAGCGACCGGTCGTACCCCAGCCGAGGACCTTCGTCGCCAGGTTCACCGCGCCCCGCACCGCAAACCCGGTGAACCCGGCGGCCAACGCGCCGGCCACCGTCGCCGTCACCGGCGACAGCGGCGCCAACACCGAGGGCAACAACACCCCGGACGCCACGGCACCGGCGATGATCCCGGCCACCAGGGCCGACCAACGGCCCTGGGCCGACACCAGCCAGGCCCACCCGCGAACCACCGGCGAGGTGGGTCCGCGAATCCACCGCAGCAGATGCTTGGCCCGCTGCACCAGACTCGTCGAGGTGGTGGGGCCGTCACCGGCGGTCCGGCCCATCCGGAAGACCAGGATCGCCGAGGCCAGCATCGCGCTACCGGCAGCGGCGATCTGGATCGACACACCCGCCCAGCCCGACGGCAGCACCGCGGTCAGACCCTTCCAGGTGTCGCCGGCCAGCTCAGCGCCTAGCACGACCATCGCCAGAGCCTTGAGCTGCTGGGCCAGGCTGTTCGCCGCCTTGTCACGTTGCTTCGTCAGCGCGGCGGCCTCGCTCGCCTTCATGCCCTTGGCGACGAGCTCGGCGGCCTGTGCCTTGAAGTGGCCGCGCAGCAGCGCGGTGACCGCGACGATCATCCCGACCGATCCGGCCTCACCGGCGACCGAGTTGATGACGATGCCCACCGTCGGGTCGCCGATCACGTGCTCGGTGAACGCCACGCTGAGCGCACCGAACGCCATCACCGACGCCATGCCCAAGGTGAACTGGCGCGGCTTGGACTCCAGGAAGTCCACCTCCGAGCCGCTCTTTCTGCTGGCCCGGTCGCCCAGCAGCGAGATCACCACGATGAACACGTCCCCGGCGATCAGCCCGTAGTTGAGCGCCACCGCCAGCCAGCCGGGTGCGTGCGCGTGCTCCAACGCCCTCGGCCACAGCTCGTCGAACGAGCCCAGCATCATCGCCGAGAACACATAGGTCGCGATGACCGCCGCGACGAACCGGTCGCGCAGCGACAGCAGCGGCCACACGAACATCGACAGGACCACCGTCCGGAACGAGTTCTTCGTCGAGTCGGACGACTCCGCGTCCGTAACGGGCTGCGACGGCGTGGTGAGCCACAGCCCGACCGCCAGGAGGCCGGCCAGCGCGGCGGTGACCAGCACCGTCGCGTCCAACCCGGCGTGGATCAACACACTCTGCATCGCCAGCGTCGTCGCCAACGCCGCCGCCAGCCCCAGGCCCAGCATCGCTAGCAGCGTCGCCGGCCGGTTCACCGGCTCACCCGCTGCCTTACGTGCCTCCTTCGACTCCACCAGCCAGTCGTCGGCCTGGATGAACATCTTGATCCACATGGAGGCCACGAAACCCACCGCGAACGACGCCGCCAGGAACGCGCCCGGCCCGGACACCAGCGCCAGCGCCACGTAGGTCGCCGCCGACAGCGCCATGACCGTCGCCATCCGCCCACGCCGGGGCAGGTAGTCGAACACCATCGCGACGGTGAAGATGCCGGCCACGTTGCCCCACAGGGCCTGCGCGAACATCGTCCCCTCGGCCATTCCAGCGGCCTCGGTCAAACCCCGGGTCGCGTACAGCCCGGACAGCACCACGCCGATGCTCGCCGACACCACCGACAGGAACGCCCGTCGATGACCGGCGGAGAACCCGTCACGCCATGCGGTGTTGCGCTCCAGCCAGGAACCCGTCGGTTTCACCGGAGCAGTGGGCGGAGGTCCTCGGCGCCCGATCGCCCACATCAGCACCGCGAGCGCACCTGCCATCACGGTGGTGGTGATGCTCGCGGTCAGCGGGAAGTCCATCCACAGCCGCACCAGGCCGTAGGTCATCAGCGAGAACGCGCCGAACCCACCGGCACGCTTGACCGCCGACGCCCTCGGCGCGGACAACGGCCGGCGGGTGTGCGCCGCGTGCAGCTTCACCCCGGACAGGAACGCGAACGCGGCGGTCAGCGTCACGATCGGCACGAGGGCCACCCACATGTGTGCCAGCCCCAGCTGTACACCGAGCAGACCGGCGGCGACGGTGATCGTCGGGAACGACGCCAGCCCGGCGCCGTCGGCCAGCGCGTCGGGCAGCGTCAGCTTCTTGCCGAACGCGGCCAGCGCCGCCGGGAGGGCGGCCACCAGGAACAGCAGGTCCGCCGCGGTGAAGAACCCGTTGACCCAGGCGGGCAGTCCGCCGCTGGCGAATGTCGCGGGCAGGTGGATGTAGAGGTTGACCAGCCAGGTCCCCGCGACCAGCACGTCCAGCACCTTGGCGAGTGGTGCCGGAATCGTCACCAGCGCGCGGGCGGTGCCGATCAGACCGCGCATCGCGAACATGACAAACGCGCCTGCCAACGTCAGCGGCAGCGCGAACCCGCTCGCGCTGGTCGCCACCACGGCGAGGCCCGTGGCGATGCCGAGACGACCGTCCGGGGTGCGCAGCCACGCGCCCGCCTTGCTCAGGCCCTCCCGCACGGTCAGGCCGTGTTGCCGCAGCAGCGCGCGCAGACCGGTGAGCGCGCCCGCCAGTACGAGCGCGATCCCCGCGATGGTCCTCAGCACTGTCCACGGCGTCTGGTGATCGGACGGTTCGACCGTCGGGGGCCCCTTGTTGTCCGGCGTACCGGTCGGGGTGGTGGTCGGCGTCGCGGAGGTGTCCGGCGTCGGGGTGTGGCTCGGGGTGGCCGACGGGGTCGGCGACTGCGTCGGGGTGGCCGACGGGGTCGGGTCGCCCGGTTTGGTCGGCTTCTCGCCCGGCTTGGCCGGGTCGTGCCCGGGCTTGGCCGGGGGCGGGGTCTTGACCCTGACGGTGTCGCCTACCTCCAGGTGGCCGGGGTTGCGCAGGCCGCTGATCTCGGTGACGTAGGCGGCGTGGTCGCCGAACCGGATCTCGAGGATCTTCGACCGCGAGTCGGAGTACTCGACGCCCCGGTACTCGGCACGCTGGGCGATCCACACACCGGTCCAGCTCTCCGGTGTGAACACCTCCGTGCCGGCGATCGAGTCGCCCGGGCTGGTGAACCTGCCACCGTTGGCCGCGTTGAACTGGGCGAAGCTCACCGTGAGCGCGTCCATCGCGGTCTGCACCGTGTCACCCTCGGCGCCGGTGAACGCGACCTTGACGCCCATCACCGGGGCGTGCTGAGTCTGCGTCGAGACGCTGTACGACGTGGCGGCGTGTGCCTGGGCCGGCGTCGAGCCGGTCCAGGAGGACAGGGTGAAGGTCGCCACCAGCAGCCCGGTGGCGACGCCGGCGGCGAGGTAGCGGCCGACGGTGCGGGCGATCGAGCCGAGCCGCGTGCCCACCTGGCGCACCCATGTCGGTGCGCGAATCGTCCTGCCGCCGGCCAGCGTCCGGATCGCCAGCACCGCACCGGCCGCGACCGTCACCACACCGATGCCGGTCTGGGCGGCGTCGTGAATCCACCCGGTCGACACCGTGCCGTCTACGGCATGGGCGGGGGCCGCGGCCAGGAGCAGGGTCGCCGCGGTCGTGCCCAGCACCACCGCTGCCCGCGCGGCCAGTTTCGGCAACGCGCCCAACACGCGGAGGCCGAGGCTGTAGAGCGACCAGCTCCAGTCGTCGACCGTCGCCCGCACGAAGGCGACACCGACCCGCACCCGAAGACCGAACTCCAGGGCCGCGTCGGAGAACCAACGGTGCACGACCCAACCGCCACCGAGCACCACGACCTCGGCCACGGTGATCGACCCGGCCAGCCAGGCGTAGCTACCCGTGTACCGCCAGGCCACCAGCCCGGCGACGATGCCCACCACGTTCGCCAGTGCGGTGAACCCGAAGACCGCGCCGTCGCGGTTCGTCCCCGGTGGGGCACGTGGCGCGATCGACCACGCGATCATCAGCAGACCCAGCGTCGCGGCGCTGACCGCGAACAGTGCCGGTGAGTTGACCGCGAGACTGTTGATCCCGTACGCGGCGAGCGCCAGGTCGTGCAACAGCAGGCCGATGCGTTCATGGGCCTGGTTGTTCTCCCGGCCCAGGACGTCCTGCCGGAACATGTGATGGGTCTGGTAAGCGACGCCCAGGCCCATCGAGGCCATCGTGGCCACCGAGATCGTCACGCTCAGCGGGCCCGCGGTGGAGTGGCCGAGACCGAAGTCGATGATCGAGAATGCGACACCGACCACCGTGGTGACCAGGCCGGTCAGCCCGACCGACCACCAGCCCCAGTGGCGAAGGTTCTGACCCTTGTGCCCGGTCCACGTCATCGTCGAGGACGCGATCTCGAAGTGGATCGCCGTCGCCGCATGCGCGACCGCCGTGAGCAGTGCACCACCGATCGCCCACAGACCCGCGCTCGTGAACGTCGCCGCCATGTTGGTGTCGACGCTGATGCCCCGGGTCAACGCCACGGCCACGAACAACCCGGCCACCGCGCTCGCCGACCAGCCGGCCACCCACCGGGTGTTGCGGAAGCTACCGATGACTCCTCGCACCAGCTGCGCCGTCGCACCGGCCGCGGCGGACAACACCCATACCTGCGACCCGCCGAGCACGATGGTGGCGACGATCGCACCCACGCCGGCACCCACCCCGACGGTCCAGACGGCCACCTTGTGCTCGGCCGTCAGCCAACCCAGCCGGCCGAGCGCCGCGCGCACGGCGGCCGCGGTGCCCGGCTGCCCGTCCGGAAGCGTCGTGAGCGCCCTGCGCAGCCGCGTGCGCTCACCCTTGGACCAGTCCAGACCGTGGCTCTTGACGAACTCGGTGATCGCCCCGGCGGCGGCCGGCCCCTTCCAGGTACCCAGCTTCAACAGGTCACGCAGCCCGGCATCGCTGAGGCGGCCCTGGGCGACCAGCCGGTTCAGGTCGTCGGTCACCGTGGCGGGCACGTCGGTCCGGGCGAGGCGGGTCAGCTGGCCGTTGCCCAGGAACCGCAGCCAGGACGGCGCCCACATCCTGGCGAGCGGCAGCAGCTGGGCGCCGATCGCCACGGCCAGCCCGGTGACGATCCACCCGTGCGAACCGGGCGTCCAGCCCGTGCCGTCCTCGGCGTGGGCGGGGGCCGCGACCAGGAGCAGGGTGGTGGCCGTCGTGCCCAGCACCACCGCTGCCCGCGCGGCCAGTTTCGGCAACGCGCCCAGCAGCCGAGTGCCGAGGGAGTAGAGCGACCAACTCCAGTCGTCGACCGTCGCCCGCACGAAGGCGACACCGACCCGCACCCGAAGACCGAACTCCAGGGCCGCGTCGGAGAACCAACGGTGCACCGCCCAACCGGCGCCGAGCACCACAACCTCAGCCGCGGTGGCCGATCCGGCCAGCCACGCGTAGCTGCCCGTGTACCGCCAGGCCACCAGCCCGGCCACGATGCCCACGACGCTGACCAGCGCGGTGAACCCGAAGATCGCGCCGTCACGCTGAGCGCCCGGCGGGGCGCGTGGGGCGATCGACCAGGCGATCATCATCAACCCGAGTGCGGCCGCGCCGACCGCGAACAGCGTCGGCGAGTTCACCGCGAGGCTGTTGATCCCGTACGCGGCGAGCGCCAGGTCGTGCAACAGCAGACCGATGCGCTCGTGCGCCTGGTTGTTCTCCCGGCCCAACGTGTCCTGCCGGAACATGTGGTGGGTCTGGTAGGCCACGCCCAGGCCCATCGACGCCATCGTGGCCACCGAGATCGTCACGCTGACCGGGCCCGCGGTCGAGTGGCCGAGGCCGAAGTCGACGATGGCGAACCCGACGCCGACCACTGTGGTGACCAGCCCGGTCAGACCCACCGACCACCAGCCCCAATGCCGAGGGTTCTGGCCCTGATGACCGGTCCAGGTGCTGGTCGAGGACGGTATCTCGAAGTGGATCGCGGTCGCCGCATGCGCGACCGCCGTCAGCACCGCGGCGCCGATCGCCCACACCCCCACGCTCGGGGCGACAGCGGCCATGTTGGTGTCGACACTGACCCCTCGGGTCAGCGCCACCACCACGAACAACCCGGCCACCGCGCTCGCCGACCAGCCGGCCACCCACCGCGTGCCTCGGAAACTGCCGATGGCACCGCGCACCAGCTGCGCCAGTGCACCCGCCGCCGCCGACAGCACCACGACCTGCGTCCCACCCAGGGCCACGGTGGCAACGATCCCGCCCACACCGGCGCCAACGGCGACCGTCCAGACACCGCCCCGGTGCTCGGCCGCCAGCCAGCCCAACCGGCCCAGCACCGACCGTGCACCGGCCGCCCGGCCCAGCTCGCCGGAGGGAAGCAGCCTCAGCGCCGCACGCAGCCGCTGCTTCTCCCCCTTCGTCCAGTCCAGACCGTGTTGCTTGGCGAACCCGGTGATCGCTCCGGCCGCGGCTGGGCCCTTCCAGGAACCCAGCTTCAGCAGGTCACCCAGCCCGGCGTCGTCGAGGCGGCCCTGGGCGACGAGCCGGTTCAGGTCGTCACGAACGCGCGCGGGGAGCTCGACCTGATCCAGACGGGTCAGCTGGCCGTCGGCCAGGAATCGCAGCCACGCCGGCGCCCATGCCCTGGCCAGCGGCACCAGCTGGACACCGGTCGCCACCGCCAGCCCAGCGACCGCGAGCCCGGTGGCGAGGCCCCAGCCCGTGTCGAGCGGAGCACTCTGGGCGCCGTGCATCGGGCTGGCCTGGGCCACCGATCCCGGGCCGGTCGCCCCGTAGAGCCACAGGGTCAGCGCGCCGATCACCACGCCGAGGCCCTTGCCCAGTGCGCCCGGCCCACGCCGCTTCGGCGTGTTCTGACCGCCGTTGTCGACGCTGGCCGTCACCTGACCGGTCTCGACGTCGACGTCGTGCACGCTGACCGAACCGTGGGCGAGCCGTTCGGCGAGTCCGGCCGCGTCGAGGTTCTCGATCGTTCCGCCCGAGGTGAACGAGCCGGTGAAGGCATCCGCCCGCGCGACCATCTCGGCCCGGTACCGGTCGCGGCGGGCACGGTCACCGAACCCGGAACCTTCGCCGCTGTCGCGGATGAAGTCGGCTGCCTCGGCCAGTGTCCGGGTCAGCGCGGCACCGAGCGGCTGTGGCTGGTGTGCGTCGGCGGCGGCCAGCACCGAGGCGATCCACGCGAGGTCGGCCAGCGTGCGCTGATACGCGGCGTCGTCGACCGACGTCGCCAGCAGGGTGTCCCGGCGGCTGAACACGTCACGCAGCTGGGTGAGGACCTCGTCCACCCTCAGCCGGCCGTAGATGGCGGGGTCCGACGCCACGATGACCCGCAGGTAGCTCTCCAGCGAGCCGTCCGGGACGAACCCCTGCATGAACGGGTTCAGCGCGTAGGGGTCGAACTCGTGGTTCAGCCAGAAGCGGTCGACCAGGTCGAAGTCGATCTGCACGGCCTGGCCGTGCTCGTCGACCATCGCGTTGCTCGGCGACGTCCCGTCCCAGTTGCCGGAGAGGGCGTTCGCCACGAGCGTTGCCGTGAGCTGGTCGAAGACGTCGTCGCGGTCTTCACGCTCGAGGTCCCACCATTCGTTGTGATCGGTTCCGGTCACAACGTCGCTCAGCACCATCAGGTCGCCCTGGTCCGCGAGCAACTTGCCGTCGTACTCGATCGGCATCTCGGCCAGCACCAGACGCATCACCGGCGCCAGCCCACCGAGCAGCCGGAACTGCAGGTTCGCCGCGACCTCGACCACCGGGTACTTCGCTGTCCTGCCGCGCTTGAGCACGTACCGCTGCCCGTCGATCTCGACCAGGACGACCTTCAGCGTCCTCTTGCCGCCCTTGAGGGTCTCGCGGTGCTCAGGTGCGCCCATCCGCCGCAGCGGCACTCCGCCGGCTGTGGCCGCTGCGCCGCCGCCGGTGGTGTTCCTCCTCAGCCATGTCGGCGCGCGGATCGTCTCACCGCCGGTCAGCGCCCGGATTGCCAGCACCACCCCCGCCGCGACGACGACCACGCCGACGCCGACCTGCAGGAGGTCCTGAGAACTCCAGCCCGCGTCGAGCGGCGCACCCTGGCCGCCGCCCATCGGGGCGGCGTTGGCCACCGGCCCATGACCGGTCGCCCCGTGGGACCACAGGGTCAAGGCACCGATCACCACGCCGAGGCCCTTGCCCAGCGCGCCCGGCCCGCGCCGCTTCGGCGAACCGGGCGGGAGCAGCCCGGCCGCCCGCGCCTTCGCCCGCAGCTCCTTCAGCAGGTCGCCGGCGTGACGGTCGTGCTCGGGGCCGGTGTGCAGGTCGCCATTGATGTGGAAGTCCCACTCGTGGCCGAGGAACCGCTGCCACCAGTCGGCGACCGACGGGTCGAGCTCGATCAGCCGGTCGACCAGAGATGCGATGTGCGCCGGGACGAGGATCACGGCGCCGTCGGTGGTGGTGCCGGGCCGGTAGCCGAAGCCGACCAGGGTGCCACCGAGCAGGTTCTCGTCGGTGATCCGGACCAGGTCGCTGTGCTCAGCACCGACGAGGTTCGGGAACTCCGCGCCGGTCAGCGCGCGGACGTGCTCCAGCACCTCGTCGATCACCGGGAGCAGCTGGTCGCGGGCCTCGCCGCTGTCCATGTCGGCGATCGCGCCGCCCCGGCTGACCGCGGTCGTTCCGGTGCGAGCCTTGCCCGTCCGGCTCAACGCGTAGAAGACGGTGGCGCCGCCCCGGCCGACCGCGCCGACGACGAACGAGACCGCCGCGAAGCTCGCCACGGTCGCGGTCACCATCGCGGCGCCGGGCACCGCGAGCAGTGCCAGCCCGGTCCCGGTCAGCAGGACCGGGAGCAGCGCCTGACGCGCCGGGCCGACTCGGCCGGTCCAGGAGGTCTCCAAACCCTTGATGGTCAGGCCGATGAGTGCGCCGGTCGCCGCGACGGCGGCCGGGCCCGTTCCGAACACCAGCGCGATGGGCGCGCCGGCGATGACCACGGTCGGCAGGTTCTTCGCCGCCGTGAGCAGCACGGTGACCATCGGGGGGCCACGGCTGTTGCTGGGGCCCCGGTGCGGCCGCAACATCAGCGTGACCAGCGCCGCGGTCAGCGCACCCGGGAGCAGTGCCGCCGAACCGAACGGCAGGCCGGCCAGCGCGATGCCACCGCCCGCCACAGTGAGAGTGGCGCCGGTGAACACCGCGGCCGCGCGCCGGGTCCGGCGTACCTGCCCGGCGCGCGGGTCGGTGCTGTCCGTCTCCTTGCGCGGAAGCTCCCCGTGAGCGGCGTTGACCCGCGCGTCCAGCACCAGCAGCGCGGCCCGCGCCTGGCGACGCAGAGCCGGTGAGGTGTTCACACCGACACCGACACCGGCGAAGGTGGCGATCATCGCGGTCTCGGCGTGGGTGACCCCGAGGGCGCCCACGCCCGCGGTGAGCAGAGCCAACCGGTCGAGCCCGTTGGCCGACCGCAGCGCATCGAGTGCCTCACCGGTGATGTCCTCGTCGGCGGGCACCGGCAGACCGGCGGCCAGTGCCAGCGCGGTCACCAGTTCGCGGTGGCCCCAGTCGGCGGTGTCGACCAGCTGGCGGCGGGCCTCCAGCTGCGAGCCGTCCACCCCGACCGGCCGGGACAGGGTGCCGTCCGGCCGGCCGTCGCGGAACTCCATGAACGCCGAGCGCAGGGCCTCGATCTGCTTCTTGGACAGCCCGAGCGCGATGAGTTCGTCGGTGTGCAGGTCGTCGAACCGGGCGATCGAGGTGACGCCGGCCTCGACCAGGGTCCGGTAGATCGTCGCCCACTGCAATGGGGTGAGGGTGTCGGGCAGGTGGTCGGCGAGTTCCTCGATGCGGTCCTCACCGTTCCACATCGCCTTCTCGGCGGGGTGCAGCGTCTCCTGGACGGCGCGCAGGTGGTCACGGACCGTCGTCCACACGTTCCCGGTGTTCTCGTCGAGACCCGCGACGGCGTTCTCCCGCTCCGACTGCTCGGTGCGGATGTCGTGGCCGAGGCCCTTGGCGGCCTCGAAGCCATCGAGGGCGGCGTCGATCTCGGCGAGGCTCTTACCGTGCCGGGCGGCCAGGTCCGCGCGGGTGAGCCCGGTCGCGTAACCGAGCACGATCCGCAGCTCGTCGGGGTTCAGCGCGGTCAGCCACAGTTCCGAGTCGGCGTCGGTGGCACCGGCGGCCATCCGGACGACCACGGTGAGGGTCGCGGCGAACTCGCCCGCGTCCATGCCCAGCCGGCCGGCCAGCTCGCTGGAGTGGTCGAAGGCCCGCCCGGCACGCTCGAACTCGGCCTGCATCGCCTGAACCTGTTGGGACGTCGGGGTCCTGCGGACCAGGTCGCGGTGCGGGGCCAGCGCCAGGACGCGGGCGTTGGCCTCGGCGTGCTGGACGGTCGTGGGTGTCTGCGTGACGTCGAACTCGGTGATGTCACGCCGCAGCTGCTCGTTCTGCTCCTCCGTCAGGCCCGGTACCGGCTCGCCGAGTCCGGCGAGCGCGAGCCGGGTCAGGTCGTAGCGGCCGGCGAGCGGACCGTTCACGTCCACCGTGCCGACCGTGTCGCCCAGCTGGGTGACCGACTTGCTGGGGCTGTTCTGCCGCTCGGTGGTGGAGGCGTTCTGCTTGGCGGCCAGCTCCTGCTTCATCCTCTGCTGCTGCGCCGCGTCGTGCATCGCACTCGCGTTGCGGGTGGTGGTGGGGCGGCCGGTCGGCGCGGTGACCTTCGCGACGGTGTAGACCACCGGCCCGGACTGCACCAGCGAGTCGCCGAGCGACAGCAGATCCGTCGTCTCGCCCGGCTCTCCGGCACGCGCCACCCGCATCTGCTCCTGCAGGTCGTCGTTCCGGTGGCCACGCCGGCCGACTCGCCACTGCTGGTAGCCGCCCTGATCGATGATCGACTGCCGGTCCTGTTCGGACTGCTTGGTGACCCGATCCAGGATGGCCTTCGCCGCCGGGCTGTTCTCGTCGAGCCCCTTGGCCCTGATCTCGGCGGCGGCCAGCGTAGCGGCGTCACCGCCGAGGGGGAAGTTGAAGCCCCGGGTAGCGCGCGGGGAGGCGATGGTGATCATCCCGGGCTGACCGGCGCGCGCCTCGATCAACGGCACATCCGCCTTCGGGGTCTCACTGGTGAGCATCTGGTAGCGGGTGCCGGGCGGCAGATGGGCCGCGACCGCATGTGCGGCCTCCGGGGACTCCACGAAAATCTGCTGCGGCCGACCGGTACGACGCGCGTTCGCCGCAGCGGTGGCGGCGAACAGCTCGGCGTCGCCCCCGGTCTCGAACAGCATCGCGTCGTTCACCGTCAGCAGCGGCTCGTGCTCGGGGGCGATCACCAGGCTGTGCTTGCCGTAGAGCTCGAGGAAACCTGGACCATCCGGGGTGCCGGTCATGCCGCCGGAACGGTGCCCGCTGAAGATCTCCTTCGGGGTGATCTGGTCGATGATCGTGGAGTCCGGCCCCAGCTCCATGTCGTGCTTCTGGCGCAGCGCGTTGTCCAGCAACGCACCGAACCGGCTGTTCGGACGCACCGTGTCCTGCCAGCCGAGCGGGTTGATCATCAGGTCGTCGGTGTTGTAGTCGCGGCCCGGCCTCAGGGCGTGCTCGGCGGTCAGCACCGCTTCCACCGCGGCACGCAGTGGCTCGTTCTTCTTCAGCTTCAGGTTCTTCCCGGTCAGCTTGGAGGCCTTCTTGACCCCGGCCTTGGTCAGCTGGGCATGCGACCGGTCGGACACCTGGAAGTCGGGCTTCGGCTGACCCTCGTTGCGCTGCAGCTGCGGCGCAACCTTCGCCGCCGTCGCCAGGTCGTCCGCGTGCTTCGGTGGGCCGATCCCCTCCTCGGCCGTGACCAGCGGTTCGTCGCTCTGGTGGACACCGATGAGGTCGGCCTCGTCGGCGATCACGAACGGCTTGCGGTCACCCAACACCTCGGAGCCTGCCGGAGCCGTGCGGTCGCGCACGATGTCGTGGCCGTGCTCGACGTAGTGGGTGTAGGTGACGTCGTTGCCCCACTCCGTCTTCTTTTGAGTGCCGTGGAGACCGGCTTCGTTGAGGCCGGCCCGGTATCCCAGCTTCCCGAGGATCGGGGAGACCTCGTCATAGTCAGCCTTGGCGCGGTCGGCGGTGTGCGTCTCTACCGCCACACCCTCGCTGGTACCGGCCCGTCTCTGGCGAATCAGCTCCGCCACGACGGCGCCCGGCGCGCTCAGCGTCTTGCCACCGCTCGGCGGCAGGCCGGCGATCATCTCGTGTGCGATGACCACCGCGGTCTGCATCTGGCTCTTGTAGAGCACCTTGCCGGTTTTCAGGAGGACGGCGGCCTTCCACGCCGCTACCCCGGCGACCACCGGGTCGTACGGCGAGTCCGGCCTCTCGGCGTCCCGGAGCCACGCGTTCAGCTGCTTCCAGCCCATGCCCACGAGCTCGGAAACGCGGAGCTGCTCGGCCTCATCGGCCTTCTGCTCGACCTCGGCCCGGGAGAGCGGCGGCGCGCTGGGGTCGGCCCCCTGGCCGGGCTTGGTCGTGTCCGCCGGTTCCGGGTCGCGCCCGGGTGCGTTCGAAGCCGGTTCACCCGGGGCCACGGTGGTCTTGCGGTTCTCCTCGCCGGCGCCGCGCTCGCCCGGCTTGGCGTGCTGTGCACCGACGTACTCGCCGATCAGGTCGGACATCCTCGGCGCATCCGGGTTCTTGCCGGCGCCGATCTCGGTGAAGCCCACGGTGTTCCTCGGGGCCTCGTTCGTGACCTGGTGGCCGTCGAAGAACTCGGCCTTCCCGGTCCACGGGTTACGCCAGGCGAAGATCATGTGCCCGACGTTCGGGCCGGCGCCCTTCATCCACACGATGAATCGGGTGCCAGGCATGGCGTAATCGATCCGCTGCTGGACACCGGCGGCGCCCGTCGCGGCCGTGTGGCCGTTGAGGTTGTTCTCCGCGTGAGCCTGCTGGCCGTCGGTGACCTGCTCCCAGGGCTGCGCCGGGCGGACCGTGGACGGGTCGACGTCGTGCGGGTTGCGGGTGTGGATCCGTGCCTGGGTCTCGCAACCACAGTTCTGCTCCGGGCCGGGACGTTGCGCGGCGGTGTCGGTGGTCATGCTGATCGGACGCTCACCAGCCACGTCGCGGGGCCGTGCCTTGATGCTGTAGGGCATTCGGGAGCCGTCCTCGGCGAACGGCGTCAGCTTGCTGAGATCCGCCCGCCAGCCCAGGAGCAGCCGCACGAACTGGGGCTTGGAGCTGAACGAGAAGCCCCCGCTCTTCAGGTTCAGGTGCACCGCGAGCCCCGGCTGGAAGCCGATCACGATCTCGCCCGCCGCGGCGACCGGGGCGTTCTCGCCGAGGATCGCCCGGTGCCCGACGAGACGCCCGAACTCGAAGTTGGGCTTGGCCACGTACATCCGTGCCTGTCCGTCGACGACGAAGGACCAGAGCCCCTGCTCCAGCGGCAGACCGGTGCCTGCCCGGTAGAAGCGGCCGTCGTCGTTCACGACGATGCGTTCGGACTCCGGGGGCTCCCGGTCGCGCACGACGCGTGACGGGTCGCGCTCCTGCAGCCGCGGTACTAGTTCGAGCTTCGGCTCGTCGCCGGTGCCGTGCTCGCTCTGACGGGCGCCGACGTACTCGCCGACCTCGTCGGCCATCCTCGGCGCGTCGGGGTTCTTGCCGCCGTCGATCTCGGTGAAGCCCACGGTGTTGTCCGGGGCCCTGTCGGACACCTCGTGCCCGTCGAAGATCTGGGTCTTCTCGGTCTGCGGGTGCTTCCACCCACCGACCACGTGACCGGGCTGACCCTCAGGTCCCTTCAGCCAGAGCAGGAACTTGGTGCCGGGTGCGGCACCGTCCAGCCACTGGTGGAACTGGTCGGAGTCGGCCTTCTCGGTACGACCATCGAGGGTGTCCTCCGCGGTCTTCTGGACCTCGTCGGTCTTCTGGTCGTGGTATCCCGCCTTGCGTACCCCGTCCGGATCGACTGAGCCCGGGTCGTCGCGCATGACGCGTTCGATCGACTCGCAGCCGCAGTTCTTGTCCGCGCCGAGGGGTGCTTCGGCGTCCTTCGTGCTGCCGCCGGACTGCTCGTCCGGGCGGTGAACTGAGGGTTCTCCGTGTGTGTCCTGTCCTGGGCGGACCTCCTCGCGTGCGGGTGTGGACGGGTCGCTGCTCTGTCCTGGCCGGTCTCCCTTCTTCGCGGCGGTGTTGTCGGGGGTCGAGTGGGTCGGGGGCCCCTGCTTCGGTGCCTTGTCCAGCTGGCTCACCGGGTCATGTCCCTCGGTACCGAGCTTCTGTGGGGCGCCCGCGTGTTGCCCCGTGCCGGGCTGACCGCCCGGGGTGTCGGCCGCCATCGACCCGCCGTCGCCACCGGAACCAACCGAACGCTGCACGGACGAACCGGCCGGGCTGGGCGGTGTGGCCGGGTCCTGGCCCTGACCACCGGGGCCGTGACCGTCCCCGCCACCACGTGGCTGAACGCTCGAGTGGTCGCCGCCGGAGGTGGCGCCGGCGGCACCGGGTGCGCCGGCCTGGCCGGCCTGATGCGACTCGCCCGGGGTGCTCGGAATGCTCGGAGTGCTTGCCGGGGTGGCGGGCTTGCTGTCGCCGCCAGCCGCCGGCACGCCCTGGCCCTGTGCGGCCTGCCCCGCCGAACCGGCCTGGTTCTGCCCAGCCGCTTGACCCGCCGAACCGCCCTGGGACTGCCCGGCCACCTGACCGGCGGTCCCGCCAGAACCGGCCTGGCCCTGCCCGCCCGCTTGACCCGCCGAACCGCCTTGGGCCTGCCCGGCGGTCCCGGCCGGACCGACCTGGCCTTGCCCGGCCACCTGACCCGACGGCACGCCCTGGGCCTGCCCAGGCGCCTGACCCGCCGAACCACCCTGGACCTGCCCGGCCACCTGACCGGCGGTCCCGGCCGAACCACCCTGGCCCTGGCCGGCGACCTGACCCGAGGGCAGGCCCTGGCCTCCGGTCCCGGCCATCGACGCGGTGCCCGGGCTCACTCCTCTGGGGATCCCGCCGGACGGGGCATCCTTGACCTCGCGGATCACGCCATTCGAGTCACCCACGAACAACCGAGGCTCAGGCGGAATCCCACCAGACGCTGCGTCCCTGACCTCGCGGATCACGCCATTCGAGTCACCCACGAACAACCGACGCCCGGGCGGGATCCCGCCAGACGGGGCGTCCCTGACCTCCCGGATCACGCCATCCGAATCACCCACGAACACCCGACGCCCAGGCGGAACCCCACCAGACTCAGCGTCCCTGACCTCCCGGACCTCGCCCTTCGAGTCGACCACGAACCGAGCCCTGCCGCTGCCGCCCTGGCGTACCTCGGTGGTGCCGGACTCGCCGGGCAGGAGACTCATGATCGAGGGCCGGGTGGTGCTCTTTCCGCCCGTGAGCACCAGTGCCTGCATCTGCGAGCCCAGGTCCGAACCTGGTTTGACGCGGTTCACCACCGCGTGCGACGCGAGCGGCATGGCGAGCATGCCCCAGCCCATCAGGATCTGACCGGCCCTGTTCCAGTCCCAGGGCGCGCCGCCTCGCAGATCGGAGATGTAGCGGTAGGTGGCGTCGCCGCTGAGGTAGACGAAGTCGGCCATGGCAACCCCGTTGGCCACCCTGAAGGACTTCATCGAGGAGATCTCGAGCGCTCTGGCCGCGTTGGTGGCGGCGAGAAGCTCGTTTCCGGCCTTCTGGGCGGCGAGCGCGCCCGCGCCGAGTTTGGTCACGGCGCCCGCGACACCCAGGGTGCCGAACGAGATGAGGTCACCGCCGAGGCCGAGCCAGGCGTTGCGTGCCTCGGTGCCGATGGGGCCGGAGGCGAACGGGTTGAGGCTCAGCCCGTGGTCGGCCATGTTCTGCAGGTGCTTGATCTCGTTGACGGCGCCCACCGTCCCGGCGGCCCCCATCATCCCGAGACCGACGGCGGTGGCAGCGGTACCACCGATGGGGGTGGTCAGGATGCCGCCCACGACCATCGGGATGCCGAGGACGTAGGCGCCGTACTTGTCCCACCAGCTCGGTGCCTCGTGCCCACCGCCGACGTAGTTGCCGCCGGTGCCGCTGCCCGTCCAGTCCTTCGACGTGGAGATCTTGGTATCCACGCCGTACAGGTGGTTGTTCTCGTAGAAGTCGTCGAAGCCGTTGTAGCGCTCACCGCTGCGGTCGAAGACCTTCACCTCCCACGCGGGCTTCGGCTTCTCACCCGGGGGGTGGCCGACCTTGGCCTCGTAGAAGCCCGAATGGGTGTCCGGGGGCGTCCGGTAGGTCTCGCTGAACGACCAGTCCGCGACGACCTTGCCGTCGACCTCGACCAGGACGATGTTCCCGGAGACCTTGCCCTTGCCGTCGTGGTCCTCCCGGTACTCACGCATCTTGTCGATGGGCGCGCCCAGCTTCTTCTGTTCGTCCTCGGTGAGGTTGTTGATGTCCTTGATCCCGATGGCCTTCAGGTACTGGTTCTTGACGCCTTCCCGGTCGGTGATGCCCTGGGCGGCGAGCTCGGCGCGACGGTCGGCGTCGGTCTTGCCTGGTGTCAGCGGCCGGCCGTCCTTGTCCAGCAGCAGGCCGCCCTGGTTGAAGGTCTTCGCCAGAACCTCGTCGTCCTTGGCCGAGGCGTTCTGGGCGCCCTCGAAGTACGCCGAGCGCGCCCCGAAGTACAGGTCGGGGTGCCCGGAGGAGGGCAGCGGGATGTCGCCGAGCCCGCTGCGGGGATCGCGTGAACCCTGGTCGCGGGCGAGGGTGTTGTAGTTCAGCCCGGCCAGGCCGGCCAGCGGCTTGTAGTAGTCCTTGGCCAGCTTCTGCTGGTACTTGCTGTCGGACTTCTCCATCTCGCCGGTCAGCTTCTCGGCGTCCTTCTGCAGGTTGTCCCACTGGACGAGCTTTCCGGCGAGCTTGTCGTCGCCGGCTTCCCTGACCGCGTCGAGGTCATCGCGGCGCTGTTCGTCCCGGGACATGGTGACCCCACCGGGCAGGTCCTTCTGCAGCTTCTCGATGTTGCTCTGAACGGTGTCGAGCGCGGCCTTCTTCGCATCGAGCCGGTCGGACCAGTCGTTCATCTCCTTGGCCTGCTCGGGGGTGGCCCCGCCGGCCTTCGTCAGCTTGTCGTTCTCGGTGTGCCAGTCGCCGGACTCCTTGTTCAGCGCCTGGGTGCGGGGCAGCATGCTCAGGCCGGCGACGGTCGCGGCGCTGCCCTTCGCCCGCTCGTCGAGGGTGAGCTCCTTCGGCTTGCCGGTGGCCGGGTCGATGCCGAACTTGGGCAGCTTGTCCTCGTAGAAGCGCTTCTGGGCGTCCTGCAGGCGCTCGCCCTCGGTCTGGCCGACCACCCCGGGCTTACCGCCGAGGTCCTGGTCGCTCTCGCTGGTCGCCGGCCGGTAGGACAGGCCGCTGATGCCGTCGACCAGCGCGCGGGCGCCCGCGTACTCCTGGTCCATCTCCAGCGCCTTGTCGATCACCTTCAGGTGCGGCTGCAGCTCGTCGAAGCCGATCTTGCCCGCGTTGTACTGCTTCTGGGCGGTGATCGCGTCCTGCAGGCCGGGCAGCTGGTCCTGCAGTGCGGCGCTGCGGCGCTGCAGGGTGTCCAGCGCGCCGGCGACCTTGAGGACCGCCAGGTCCTTCTGGCCCTGGGTGAGCTGCGGCAGCGCGTCGGAGTACTGCTCCCAGAACTTGGTGCCGTGCGCCTTGTCGTAGTCCTGCAACAGCTTCTCGCCGGCCGGATCCAGCGGCGGCAGCGGGTCGCCCGGCTTGACCCCGAGCGGGGCGAGCGCCTGGTAGATCTGCTTGTCGACCTCGGTGTTCTGGCCCGGCCGCAGGAAGGTGGGATCGATGCCGCCCATCCAGGAGGCATGCGGGTCGCCCACCCAGCCGAGGTTCTTCAGCCCCGGGCTGGCCTTGCAGTTCTGGTCGGTCTCGCAGCCGTAACCGTCGTTGCCGGTGATCTTGCCGTGCTCGTCGACGGTGGGGAACAACAGGTAGCCGGGGCCTTCGAGGCGCCCGCCCGTGGCGTTGGTGCTGTCGCAGCCCGCGCCCGAACAGACCGTGCCCCCGCCCTGGCCGTAGACCATGCCGAAGTGGCAGCCACCCTTGGCCGAGTCGCACTGGGCCGTGTTGCCCTTCTCGAACGGGTCGACCCACTTCTGGACCTTGCTGTCCGGCATGTGGTACGGGTCTTCGGGGCCGTGGAACGTGATCACCGCGGGCTGGGTCGGCTTCTCGCCCTTCTTGACCATCGGCTCGACGAGGCTGACGTCCTTCAGCTCGCCCACCTGGTTCATGCCCTGGGGGCGGGTCAGGTTGCAGTCGCCGTCACAGCCCAGCGAGCCGCCCTCACCCTTGCCGTCGGGGGTGACCACAGCGAGCCCGTTGCCCTCGCCGACGACCTTCTCACCGACCTGCTTCTCGCCCGGCTTGTAGGTCTTCACACCGTCCTTGACCGGGCCGATCTTGCCGCACATGCTGTTGCACTTGTAGATGTCTTCCTTGATGTCCTCGTCGTTGTAGACCGGGATCTTGTGGCTGGCGTCGACCTGCTTGATGCCGTAGCCCTCGTTGAGCTGGATCTCACCGGTCTGGCCGCCGCCGAGGTCGTAGTAGCCCGGGGTGTCGACGCCGCGGGTGAGGACGACCGTCCAGTTGTCGCCGGGGTTCTCCCCGTTGCCGTCCGAGGTGATGACGTCCTTGCCGTCCTTGCCGACCTGGAGGACGACCTTGCCCTTGCCGGCGAAGCTGTAGTTGCCCGGGCCTGCCTGGCCGTCGCGGCCGGTCATCATGGTCTGGCTGCCGGCGACGTCGATGTGGTCGGTGAACTTGCCCTTGCCGAGGTCGAGGTTGCTGACGTCGCCCTCGCAGCCACCGTTGCAGGTGAAGCTGAACGGCTCGCCGTCCTTGCCGCCGAGGCGGCCGGAGTTGGTGGTCTCCCGGTGGCCGTCCTTGAAGTTCATGGTGGAGCCGGTGGCGCCGTCGTGGACGTTGCCCTTGCCCTGCATCCAGTAGTAGCCGTTGCCCTCGGAGTCGGCGGCCAGTGCACAGCTGGTGTTCGACGTGCAGGTGCTCTTGTCCTTGCCGGGCGCCGTGGTCTGGGTGACGGTGCCGTCACCGTCGCGACCGAAGGTGATCGTCCCGTCGCCACCGCCCTTGACCGGGTTTCCACCCGCCTTGCACTCGGGGCAGTCGGTGACCTCGATCTTGCCCTTCTCGGTCTTGACGACCTTCTGGACGCCGCCCTTGCCGTCGGTCTGGAAACCGGTCAGCGTGTCGCCGTCGTCGAGGACCTTGTCCAGGGTTTCGCGGTCCCAGTTGTTGTAGCCGTACTTGTTGGTGACCTTCGCCCAGTCGCTCGGGTTCAGCCCGTCCACGGTCTTGGACTGGAGGGGCTCCATCGCCTTGTGGTCGCGGCCCTCGAGGGTGATGGTGCCCCGGCCGTAGTGGGTGAGGTTGCCCAGGTTCCCCAGCCCGTCTCGGCCGGACATCATGTTCGAGGTGCCTTCGAGGTCGATCTTGTCGGTGAACTTGCCCTTGCCGAGGTCGTAGTTGCTGAGCGTGCCGTCGCAGCCGCCGTTGCAGGTGAACTCGAACGCCTTGCCCTTGGTGTTGCCGAAGCTGCCCTCGTTGAGGTTCGGGGTGGTGCCCCCGGCCGGTCGCGAGTCCTTGTAGTGCAGGTCGGAATCGGTGATGCCGTCGTGGACCTTGCCGGTGCCCTTGACCCAGTACTTGCCGTCCCCGTCACCCTTGTCGTTTCCGGTCAGCCCGCAGCCGAGGCTCATGTCGCACGTGTGGTCCCCCTTGCCCTCCTTCGAGGTGCGGCTGCCCGCGACGCCACCGTCGGAGTTGATGGTGATCTTCGTGCCGCCGTCGCCGGTGAACGACTCACCGGCCTTGCACTGGGGGCAGTCGGTGACCTGGACGTCGCCGTCGCCCTTCTTGCTGTAGAGCTTGTAGCCGTCCTTGGTCTTCACGACGAGGTCGCCGGACTCGCCGTCCTTCAGGCCCTTCATCCACGCTTCGGGGTCCTGGACCTGGTGCCTGGCCCGTGCGGCCGCCGCCGCGCGGGCGGCGGCGAGCTGCTCGTTGTAGGACGGGCCGGTCTTGACGAACCCGGTGGCGGACTCCTGCTCCTTGGTGAAGCCGGAGCAGTCGCCGAAGCACTGCACCTTGGCGGCCGCGGCACGGGCGTCGGCCTGCGCCTGCACACCGCAGCTGCCGCCGCCCGCCTTGTCGCCTCGGCAGGTGCCCGAGGCGTCGGCCTTGCCGTAGCCGGAGGGCTGGTCGGGGTTCGCCTTGCTGGCGCGCACCTGGTAGGAGTCGTGCGCCTCGGCGTGCGCGCTGTAGGGGTTGGTGCAGTTCTTGGCGCCCTTGCAGGTCGCGGAGGCCTGTGCCTGACCAGCGCCCGCGGTGGCCTTGGCCATCACCTGGACCATGCCGCCGCCGTTGTCACCCTCCTCGGAGCCGTGCGCGTCGGCCTTGGCCCAGTTCGCCCCGGAGCGTGCCCGGTCCGAGGCGCTGGCCTCGAACCTGTAGTGGCACTTGGTGCCCTCGGTGCCCTGGCAGGTGGCGCCGGCGAGCGCGCTGCCGTCGCCGGAGGCCCCGACCTGCACCCCGCCGCCGCACTGGCCGTTCTTCGCCGGGCCGCAGTCGGCGGTGGCGTCGCCCTTGGCGGCGCCGACCTTGGCGTTGCCCTCGCTGTGGCCCGTGCAGCCCTCGGCACCACCGCACTGGAACGAGGTCTGCGCCATCTCCGGGGAGGCGGTGGCGGAGCTGCCGGCTATGCAGCCGGCGGCGGTGTCACAGCTGGTGGTGGTCTTGGCGTGCACGTTCGGCGAACCGACCGAGTCGCTGTGGCTGACCGCGTGGACCGGGCAGCCCTTGGCACCGTCGGTGCAGCTTGCGGTCATGTTCACGGAGGTGCTGGCGAACCGCTGCGCCTCCGGTACGTCCGCGGCGCTGGACGCGGTGGAGACGCTGGCGCGGATACCGGCCTGGCACTTCGTCTTGCCGTCGCAGGCGGTGTTGCCGTCGCCGTCGCTGCTGCTGTGGTGCTCGCCCTGGCCCGCGGCGGCGTTGGCCTTGCCGGTGACCTTGCCGGTGCAACCGGCGTCCGGGCAGACGATGCTGGAACCGGTCTCGGCGGTGCCGGAGACCCCGGGGATGGGCGTGCCCTCGTTCTTCTTGTCGCTGGACGCGTCGGGCTGGGTGTGCTGGCCCGAGTCGCGCATCAGGGTGGTGGTGACGTCGCTGGTGGACGCGCAGCCGCCGGTGCCGGCGGTGCAGGTGGCGTCGGTGTGCGCGGTGCCGGGGGTACCGGAGGTGTCGCCGGTCGTAGTGGCCTTGCAGTTCGGGCCCGCGCACTGGGCGACGGCGGTGGACTGCGACCAGGTGACGGGGAGCTGGTCTTCCGGGATCGGCTTCTTGATCGCCTCAGCCGCGTCCGCGGCGGCCTTGGTGGCCTGCTCGGCGGTCTTCGCGGCCTTGCTCGCGGCCTCGCGCTGCGCGTCGGTCGCGCCGGGGGCGGCGGCGGCCTCCTCGGCCTTGGCCGCGGCGGCCTTCGCGTCGGTGGCCTGCTGCGTGATCTGCCGGACCTGCGCGGTGTTCTGCTCGGTGTAGATGTCGGCGACGACCTGGCCGGATGCGGCGCTCGAGGTGGAGAGCGCCTGGCAGGCGGACCCGGTGGAGTCGCACGTGCTGGTGGTCTTGCCGGTGGCTTCGGCGGTGGTGTTCGCCGCCGGAGGGCCGCGGGATCCGGTGCCGCCGCCTCGGTGGTCATCGGCGGTGATGCCGGTCGCGGAGCTGTGCGGGGTGCCCTTGCAGGCGGTCTGCCCGTCGCAGTTCAGGTTCGCCCACGCACTCGTCCAGCTGGAGGCACCCGCGACGGACGAGCCGCCGGAGGAGGCCGAGGAACCGGGGGCGGTGGCCGGCTGGTTGGGCTGCTCGCCGGAGCCGCCGTCCTGGCCGCCCTTGCCGGACTGGGAGGCGTTGGTGGCGTTCTTGCCGTTCTGGGCCTGCTGGTTGCCCTCACCGGACCGACCGCCGACCTGGGACTCGTTCTGGGTGGCGTTGGCGGTGGGCTGGTCGGCCACCATCGGCTTGATCGAGTTGGCATCCGGGCCGGACGAGGCACCACCGTTGATCACCGAGGTGCAGGTCCCGCCGACCACACCGCCGCAGGAACCCTCGGCCCGGTTGCCCCGCGCCTGCTCGGAGACCGACGGGTCCGTGCCGGTGACGGTGCCCGACAACTTCCCGCCGCAGGCACCGTCGGACTCGCACATCATCTTCCCGCCGATGCTGCTGGCGGCGGACGGGCCGGCGGGCAGGCGCTTGTCATTGACGGCCGCGTCCTCGCCCGCGTAGCTCAGTGCGGCGCCGGGGCCGGTGGTGGCGTTGGACAGCGTCTGGACCTGGCAGGTCTGGGCGCCCGCTTCGCAGCCGACAGTGCCGGTGGAGGTGCGGGGCCTGCCACCGTCGACGGCGCCGTCCCAGGCGGCGGCGGTCGTCGTCGCGGTCCCCGCACAGCTGGTGGACCTGCAGTCCACCGACGCCGACGCCCTCGATGTCGAGGTGGGGCCGGTGGTGGGCTGGCCCTTCAGCGGCTGACCGGTCTTCGGGTCGGTCCTGACGAAGTCCGGGGCGCTGGAGCCGTCCGAGGAGGCCTGCCCGAGACAGCCGCCGCCGCGCACCGTGCACTCGGCGGTGTCCGACGACCCTCTGCGGTCCTTCGACACATCGGTGTCCAGCGCGGAGGTGGCCGCGTGTGCCTTGCCGCCGCACTCGGCCGCGTTGTCGCAGCGGACCTGCGAGTCGGCGTTCGAGACGCTCACGACACCCGCCGGGACCTGCGTGCCGTCCTCGCGGGTCCGCTCCTGCCGGTAGGACACGGTGGTCTCGGCGACCGAACCGCAGGTGCCGCCGACGCCGTGGAGCTCGCAGCTGTCGGTGCCATCGCTGTCCCGGGTGCCCTGCACGTCACCGGTGGCCTGCCCGGAGGTCTTCCCGGTCCCCGACGCTGTGCAGTCCGCCGAGTCGCAGGTCAGCGTGGCGGTGGTCGTGGAGTGCGCGGACAGGCCCTTGCCCAGCTCCGCGACCGGGTCGGTCGGGGGTGCGGGCTTGACGGTGCCGTCGGGGTCGTAGGCGGTCGGCGTGAACTCCGGCTGCTGCCGGCCGGCGTTCGTGACCGAGGAGGACGAGTCGCTCGCGCAGTCCCCGCTGGTACCCGACGCGCTGCACTCGTGGTGGGCGTCGGTCGCGCGGGTGGCGGTCTTCCCTGCGGTGTCGCTGCCGCCGGCGGTGACCTGCGCGGCGGTCGCGGTGGTGCCCTTGCCGGTGCAGCCCTGGGTCTCACAGTCCACCGACGAGTGGGTCAGTACCTCGTCCTCGTCGTCCCCGAGCCCGGAGGACGACGTGCAGGCGCCGCCCTTGACGTCGCAGGCGGCGGTACCGGAGCGGGTGCGGTTGTCGGTGTTGGTCTTCGCCGGGGTCTCCGCGCCGACACCGGCCTGCTGGGCCGGGGTGGTCGTCGTGTTCTCGGTCTTGCCACCGATGGTCGTGGTGGCGTTGCCCGAGCAGTCCTTGGCGCCGAGGGCGCAGTGCACGGAGGCCTCGGCGGTCGGGTCGACCCGCGAGCTGGTCCGCTGCTCGCTCGGGCCGAAGAGGAACTCGACCAGCCAACCGCGCTGCCCGGTCTTCTCGTCGACCCCGGAGCGCACGGTCGTGGTGGTGTCGCAACCGGCCGAGGACGCCTGGCAGTGGGCCTTGCTGGAGGCCTCTCCGTTGGCCTTCGCGCGGGCGGCGGCCTGGGCCGGGGTCTCATCGGCCGGCGCTGTCTCGGTGGCGCGGCGGCCGGTGGAGTCACCGGTGCACTCACCGGTGCGGGTGCTGCAGTCCGAACCGGCCTCGGTGGCGTTCGCGAAACCGGTCAGTGCGCAGTCCTTGGTGCAGGTACCGGACGTCCGGGAGATGCCGGTGGTCTTACCCGCCGCGAGGTCCCGCGCGTCCGGTGCGGTGGGGAGCTCCCCACTCTCCGCGCAGCCACCGCGTGCCTGGCAGAAGGTGTCCACACCCCGGCTGTCCACCGAGCTGGAGGTGTTGCATTCGCCGGCGCCGCAGCTGGTCTGAGCGGTGATCTTGCCTGCCTCGGTGCTGGTGGCACAGCCCTTGTCGACATCGCACGACGCCGACGCGGTTCGGTCACCGGCCGTCGACGTGCTCGCACAGCCGGACACACCGATCAGGCAGAGACTCTCGTCCTGGGCGACCTTGCCGGTCTTCGGGTCGATCGCGGCGGTCGAGCAGGACCCGAACGAACCGGAGTTCGCACACGCCGCGCCGGCACCGTCCCGGCCGGCATCGGCGAGGTTGCCGTTGCCGTACCCGGTGGCCTGCCGCAGCTGCGCGGTCTGTTCGTACACGGTGTCGCGCTGGGTGTTGTACTCGGCGACCTTCTGGTCATAGGCGGCCTGGGTGATCTTCCCGGCGTCCAGCTGCTCCTTGCTGGCGGCGAGACCGGTCTTCGCGGTGCCCAGCTTCTGCTGCCCGGCCACCACATCGGTGATCAGCTGGGCGTCGTACGGGTCGATCGTGGCGGCGGAGGAATCCGCCTTGGTCTGCAACGCCTTCTGGGCGGAGACCTGCTGGTCGTATGCGGCCTGGGTGATCTTCCCCGCGGCCAGCTGCTGCGTGGCGGCGTCCAGGCTCTTCTGGCCCTTGACCACCGCGAGCCGGTCGTCCAGCGCCTGCTGCGTGTAGTTGGTGTCGTCGAAGTACGACGCGAACCTGAAACCGCCGCCGTTCGGATCAGTGTCCTCGCTCAGCAGCTCCGGGGGTGCGCGCGACCCCAGCGAGTCGGGCTGGCGGGTGCGCAGGGTGCCGTCGCTCAATGCGCACTCGGCGTCGGACTGGCATTCGGTGCCGGCGAACTGGCCGTCGTTGTTCAACGCCCATCCCTTCTCACCGGCTCCGTTCTGGGTGCCGGCCTGGGCGGCGCCGCTCTGGTCCGCACCTTGGCCGTAGCGGCCACCGTTCTGCAACGCGGCCAGCACGTCCTGGGCGGCGGCGGTCAACATCTCGCGTGCCTGTGCCCCGGCCTGCTCACCAGCCGTGGCGCCGACCAGTCCGGACACCAGATCGGTGACCCCGCCCAGGATCCGCGCGAAGTCCTCCAGGCCCGCCGTGCGCGTGCCGCCCTGAGTCTGGGAGGCGCCCGCGCCGCTTCCGGGCTGAGTGCCCTGACCGTTGCCCCGGCCCTGGCTGTTCTGCCCGCCGATGCCCAGCATGTCCAGCAGGTTCCCCACGAACTCGGTCACCGAGTCGGTGACCGCGCCGGCCAACCCACCGCCCTGGCCGGTCGTTGCCCTGCGCGCCGAGTCACCGGAGGCCTGCACACTGTTCTGTGCCCGCGGCTGTTTCTGGGAGCCGCTCTGGCTCAGCGAGTCGGTGAAGTCCTCCCGCAGCCGCGACAGGGCCTTCTCCGCCTTGCGGCCGGCCTTCTTCCCTGCGACATCGGTGACGACGCGGGACGCCGAGGTCACGAACCGCGACAGCACGTCGTCCAGGCTCTGCCGCCGAGAGTCGCGGCCCTCGTCGCTGCCGTTGCGCCCGGACTGACCCTGACCGGCGCTGCCCTGCTTCTGGCCGCCGGACAGCAGCTGCTCGAACAGACCACCCAGCACCTGCTGGGTCTGCTGACCGGCCTTGTCCCCCGCGACCCTGCCCACGATCCCGGACGCGGTGTTCACGAAGTTGCCCAGCGCCTCGTCCGCTCCCGGCCGCTGGCCCTGACCGTTGCCCCCGGCCTGGCCGACCCGCTTCAGCAGATCGGACACGAAGTCGTTGGTCAGCTGAGAGATGTCCTCGCCGAGACGACCCTTCGCGGAGTCGCCGCGGTGACCGGAACCGCCGCCCCGCGAGCCACCGCCGAGGATGTCGCCGAGCAGCCCGTCGACGAAGTCACCGATGCCGCCGAGCAACCCATCCACACCGCCACGCGCGTCGGCACCCCCGTCGTGGCTACCGGACTGGCCTTGACCGGCGGACCGACCCCGGCTCTGACCGCCGAGGCCGAGGCGTTCGAGCAGCTCCGAGACGAAGTCGTCGGTCAGCGTCGAGATGTGCTCGCCCAGGTTGCCGGCCTGGTCCGGGCGCCGGGTGGACTGGCCCTGGCTGTTCTGGTTGCCGGACAGCAGCTGCTCGAACAGGCCGGTCAGCGCCTGCTGGGTCTGCTTGCCCGCTTTGTCACCGGCAACCTCGCCCACGATCCCGGACGCGGTGTCGATGAAGTCCCCGATCGCCTCGGCCGGATCCTGCCGACCGCCCTGGCCGCGCTGACCCTGGCCAGCGGTCTGGTCGCCCTGGCCCTGACCGTCGGCCTGGCCGGGTCGGACGCCGCCCACCCCGAGACGCTCGAGCAGATCGGTGACGAAGTTGCCGGTCAGCTCGGAGAGGTCCTTGCCCAGGCTTCCTTTCTCCGAGTCGCCGCCCGAAGCGTGGTTCGAGTAGCCGTTGCGGCGGCCGGATACGCCCAGATCGTCGAGCAGCCCGTCGACGAAGTCATCGATGCCGTCACCCAGGCTGTCGTGGTCGTTGTCACCGTCGTTGTCATGGTGGCCCCGGCCGCTGGAGTCGCCGTGGCCGTTGCCCCGGTCGCCGCCACCCACACCGAGACGCTTGAGCAGGTCGGACACGAAGTCGCCGGTGAGGTCGCTGATGTCCTCACCGAGGTCGCTGCCCTGGCCGCTCTGGCCCTGGCCGCCGGTCTGGCCCTGACCACCCGGGCGCGAGCCGCTCTGGCCCTGGCTACTCTGCTTGCCGGACAGCAGCTGCTCGAACAGACCGGCCAGCGCCTGCTGCGTCTGCTTGCCCGCCTTCTCACCGGCAACCTCGCCCACGATGCCGGACGCGGTGTCGATGAAGTCCCCGATCGCCTCGGCCGGATCCTGCCGACCCTGACCCGGCTGGACGCCCTGACCGTTGCCCTGGCCCGCACCGAGACGCTTGAGCAGCTCGGCGACGAAGCCGTTCGTCAGCTTCGAGATGTCCTCGCCGAGGCCGCCGATCGCGGTGGTGCTCACCGGGCGCGCACCGCCGGGGCGGCCGGTGGCCGCGAGCTGCTCGTCGTCACCCTGGGGTGCGGTCTGCTTCGGGGTGGTCCGCTTGGTGTGCTGTCCGGCGCCCAGGATGTGGTCGACCAGCTTCTCGGCTTTGTCGGCCCACTTGGCGTAGGCGCCAGGGTGAGCGGAACGCTGTACGGCCTGCGCCGCGCGGGTCACGGACATCTTCTCCCAGCCCGCGACGTCGTTCAGGTGGGTGAAGAACTGGGTGGCGGCGTGGATCGGGTCGCGGACCTGGGCGGAGGTGCCCCAGCCCTGAGAGGGGCGCTGCTGGAACAGGCCCCGCGAGTCGCGGTCGCCGTGGTTGAGATTGCGGAGTCCGGATTCCTGCATCGCCGCGGCGAGGGCGATCCGCAGGCCGTCCTCCGAGATGCCCATCTTCTGGCCGGTGGCGATGATCTTCTTCGCGTTCGCGGCCTGGGCGGAGGTGATGCCCGCCGGGAGCGGGGTCGAGACGGTCTTGCTGTCAGGCTTGGTAGCGGTCTGCTTCGCCGGTGGGCCCCGCGCCTGCACGGTGTGGGGTCGCGTGGTGGTGGATGTGGTGTCGGCCGGGCAGCCGCCGATCCACGCGCAGAGCATCCGGGTCGGGTCGGTGTCCGGGGCGAGACCCGACGGGGTGTCGCCCTTGCCGGTAGTGGCCGGCGAGCCGGCGTTGGTGCTGTCGCCCATGCGCCGGCCTCGGGAGTCGATGTCGTTGCCGGTGCCGATCGCAACCGACACCTGCTCGGCCAGCTCGCCCAGCACCTGGCGGGTCTGAGCGCCGGCCCGCTGACCGGCGGTCGCGCCGACCAGCCCGGAGATCATGTCCACCACGCCGAAGAGCACCTGGTCGACGTTCTGTCCCGCGCGCACCGCGCGGCCGGGGCCAGAGGTGTTCGAGGAGGAGTTGTCGTCGGTGGGCCGGCCGTGACCGGTCTGCGCCAACCGCTGCTGCTCGTCGTCCGCTCCGGGGTTGTCGCCGGCGGGTGCGCCGCCACCGGTCACACCGAGACGCTTCAGCAGGGCCGCGACGAAGTCGTTGGTCAGCGTGGTCAGGTCCTGCTCGAGGCCACCGGTCTGAGCCGGGCCGGCGGGACGCCGGCCGCCCTGGCCCTGGTCGCCGCTCTTGCTCAGGGCCTTGTCGATCATCTTCAGGGTGCGGTCGAAGACCGAGTCCAGGAGCTCGCTCACCCCGGAGAGGTCTGTCTGACCGGCGCCGGCACGGTGACCACCTACGTGGCCCTGTGCGTCGCTCCTGATCTGACCGATGAAGTTGTCAACAGCCTTGCGAATCTTCGAGACGTCATCACGCTTGTCGTTCCGGGTGAGGTCACGCGGCGACGCCGGTGGGCCACGTGCCCCGTCGACCGCCAGCTCGCGGTGGGACAGCTGGGTGGGCTCCTCGCCCCGGGCCTGGCCGGTCCGGCCGGGCGGCCGGGCGTCACGGTCCGGGGTCATCCCTGCTGTGCCACCCGAGCCGGTGTGCTGGGGTGCGCGTTCGGCGGTCGTGGCCATCGTGGTGTTCGAACCGCCGTTGCCGGCGGCGCCCATCCCGGAGCCCTGACGCAGCTTCGCGCTCGCCTCGATCGCGGCGGTGACCTGATCGGTCAGTTCGGTCAGCTCCCGGCGAGTCGCGGTACCGGCCCGCTGACCCGCCACCGTGCCCACGATCCCGGACACCAGGTCGACGACACCCTCGAGGGCCTGGACCGCCTGGCCGCCGTTCGCACGGACGCCGTTCGCGGTGTTCGCCGACGAGGACGCTGCCGCGTTCTTGCCCTGCGCGGCGGCGAGATCAACCCACTGCTCGAGCTGAGCGGGGTCCACGGTCTGCCCGGCCGTCTCGTCGAGCCGCCGGCTCGCGCCGGGCACACCCGCCGAGGCCCGGCCGGAAACATCGCTCACTCGCTCGGCGACCTGATCGTCCGCGGCGTCCCGTTCCACGGCCTCGCCCTTCGCCAGGGCGTGGCGGGTCACGGTGCGCGCGTGCTTCAGCGACGCGTCCACGGTGTTGCGGGTCGCTTCCCGGATCGTCGCCGGGTCACCGGACCGGACCGCGCTGCGGAGCGTCGCGCTCTGCGCATCCGCCAGCTCGGCCGAACCGGCCGAGGGGGAACCCGGACCGCTACCGGTGAGTGCTGTCCCGATCCGCTCCAACAACCCCACGAGGAAACCGGCCGCCGAGTCCGACGGGCCGTCCGCGGCCGCGGGGCCGTCCGCGTGGCCACCCTTGGCCACGTCGGTGGCCGCGGTCTTGCTCGCCGAGGACCGGCCCGGCGACAACCACTCAGCGGCCGCGGCGTCGTACGACTCCGCATCCTCCATCGCCGGCGTCGTACCTGTCGCCGTCGAAGGCTTGACGCTGCCGCCGCCGAGCCAGGCGAACCCCGAGTCGTCGTAACCGGAGTCGCCGAGGCCGCTGTCGGAGTAGTCGGCCTTCGCCGTGTCGATCATCACCGCGACGGTCTTCACCGCGGCGGTGTGCGCGCCTTCGCCGTCGGCGACTGCCGACCCGCTGTGGGGCGCGCCGCTCATCGACACCAGCGTCGCGGCCGTCCACACCAGAGCGGCACCGAGCAGAACCTTCCCGAACGACAGCGAGCCGACCGTCGAGATGAGCCCGCGCAGCATCAGCGACACGACGGCGCGAACACGCCGCCTGCCTGCTGAGGTCACGGGAAACATCGTGGAGGTCACTCCGTAGTTCGGAAGGTTGGTGTGGAAGAAACACACAGAACAACGTGGAGTGATCGGAACCAACCGCGGGCACTTGCCGCGCGGTGGAACATCCTCGCCGACCAGGCCGCAAGCCCAGGTCCAGCAGAGTCGATCCGTCCTGTCGTGGGAAAGGTCCCCAGCTACAGGGCATCGACCAGTCGCCGCTAGCCACGGTTCATGTCACGTGGAAGCGCATCCTCGAGTCCTTCACAGGCATCGAGTCGACCGCATCGTGCAGCAGAAGGCTACCTGCCGTCTCGGACGAAGTCCAATTATTCCGCCTGCCAAGTTTTGTTGTGCCCGGCGGACGAGATGGCCCATCGAGTGTCGGACCGGCGGCCGTGTGGCCATGGCCGCCGGAGGGACGCGGCCACGTGGCCACGGAGCCGGCCGTCCGGCCACGTGGCCGGACGGTGGCCACTCACCGGCCGCTGACCAGCCGGGATGGCCGCGGCCATGGCCGTGGCCACGACACGACCGCAGAGATGGCCGGCGCCGTGCCCCTCACCCCCGCAGCGTCTGGCTGATCCGCGCTGCCTGCGTGGTGAGGTGGTGGCGTTCGGCGAGGGTGGTGGCGATGCGGGCGGCGTCGGTGTACAGGCGCGCCGCCGCCGGAAGGTCACCCGCCTTCTCGTGGAGATACGCCGACGCGGCGGTGTGGCGAGGCAGGGTGGGGTCCACCGCGGCCAGCGCGGCCAGGCCCGCTGCCGGGCCGTCGGCCTCCCCGACCGCCACCGCCCGGTTGAGCTCCACGACCGGGCTCCCGGTGAGCCGCAGCAGCTCGTCGTACCAGCCGACGATCTGCACCCAGTCGGTCTCCTCGGCGCGCGGCGCGTCGGCGTGCAGGGCGGCGATCGCGGCCTGCGCCTGGAACTCGCCAAGCCGGTCACGCGCCAGCGCCGCCTGCAGGATCACCACACCCTCCGCGATGAGCGCGGTGTCCCAGCGGGAACGGTCCTGCTCGGCCAATGGCACGAGGCCGCCGTCGGATGTCGTCCGGGCCGATCGTCGGGCGTGGTGCAGCAACATGAGTGCCAGCAGCCCCGCCGTCTCCTCGTCGTCGGTCATCGACGCCAGCTGACGGGTGAGCCGGATCGCCTCGGCCGACAGGTCGACGTCACCGGTGTAGCCCTCGTTGAAGACCAGGTAGAGCACCCGCAGGACCGTCGCCGGGTCGCCCGGCTCGTCGAACCGCACGTTGCGGACCGTGCGTTTGGCCCGGCTGATCCGCTGCGCCATCGTCGCCTCCGGCACGAGATAGGCCTGGGCGATCTGCCGCGTGGTCAGGCCACCGACCGCGCGCAACGTCAGCGCCACCGCCGAGGACGGGGTGAGCGACGGGTGGGCGCACAGGAAGAACAGCCGCAACGTGTCGTCGGTGTTCTCGGCGGGTCCGGGCGCCGGCTCGGCCTCGAGCCGCTGTTCCCGGTCACGACGCGACGCCTCGGACCGGTGCGCGTCGAGGAACTTGCGCCAGGCGACCGTGACCAGCCACCCCAACGGGTCGGTTGGCCTGTTGTCCGGCCAGGTCAGCGCCGCCTGGATGAGTGCCTCCTGCACGGCGTCCTCTGCCGTCGCGAACTCCACCCCGCGACGCACGAGCACACCGATCACCTGGGGAGTGAGCTCCCTCAGCAGCAACTCGTCCATGACCCGACCCGACCTGGCCGGACCGCTCACTCCGAGACCGTCGGCGCGTGACCCATGAACGGGCGCAGCTCGAGCCACTCGTGGATCGGCTCGCCACCGGCCCCGGGAGCCGCCGACAGCTCTCCGGCCAGCTCTAGCGCACGGTCGTAGCTCTCGACGTCGATCACCATCCAGCCCGCGATCAGATCCTTGGTCTCGGCGAACGGCCCGTCGGTGACCGGCGGACGGCCCTCGCCGTCGGACCGGACGAACGTGCCCTCGGGCGAGAGCGCCTGGCTGTCGATGTACTCACCGGTGGTCTCGAGACGGTCGGCGAAGTCCTGCATGTACTGGATGTGAGCCGTGACCTCGTCCGGGGTCCACTGGTCCATCGGGACGTTGTTCACCGCGTCGGGGGCGCCGCGGTAGTGCTTGAGCAGCAGGTACTTCGCCATGATGGGTCTCTCCTCGGGTCCGGTGCGGTCATCCTGGCCGCATCTGCCCCTGGGACGGAGCCGCCGGACCGGTCTCGACATCGTCGGCACATCTTCTTCGAAAACTTTTCCCACGACCACGGGATGCCATCCAACGCCAAGTCCGCACGCGGTTCGAGGTGCTCAGCGACCCTCGGCGCGCAGGTCCCGGCAGGCGTGCAGGTCGGCGGCGGTGGCTCCGGCGATGAACGCCGCGACCGGGTAGAGCACCCGCGCGCCGTGCCGGCGGCCGAGCGCGGCCAGATACAGCGCGGTCGGCGGGTTCGCCAGCGCCCGGGCCAGCAGCCAGGGCCACCGGGGGCGGGCGCCGAGCAGGCCCGCCGAGATCACCAGGTCCACGACACCGATGGCGCGCAGCCCGGCGTCGGCGCCACCGGGGACGCCGAAGAGACGCCCGGACGCGGCAGGGGCGACGGTGAGCGCGGCACCGGCGCCGAGGGTCACCACGCCGACCACCGTCGCCGCGATCTCGGCACGCTCCACTCGACTCGGCATGCGGTCCTCCGCTCTCCGGCAAGGGCGACGACCTGGGCGGATGCCGAGGCCGGCGATTGGCTCGCACCTTACAACCGATCACGAACCGCATGGTCTTCGCGATCGCGAACGGCGGGGCATCGCGGTCGAGCGATGCCCGTTCTCACAATGACAGTCGTCCGCCAGTTGCCAGGAGCGAACCGATGACAGCCCCGTTCGCGCCGAGGTTCGGCCGCCGCCCCTCCGACCCCGACGAACTGGCCCGGCGGCCGCGGCTGGCCCAGTTCCTCCGCACCGGCTACCTGGCCACCGTCCCGGCGATCCGTCGACCGACCGGGGCGGCGACATGCTCACGGTCCTGAAGCACTGGCGACGCACCGGCATCGCGGACCACCGGTCGCCGCCTACTTCGCCCTCGACCAGTTCACCGCCCGCCTACCGTGGACAGTCGTACCGGACTCGCCGAAGACACCTACGTCACCGAGGCGTACGGGGTGTGCTCGCAGGAATGGATCTCGCGCGGGAACCTGACCCCGAACGGGCTGGACCACACGGCGGCGAACGAGGCGTTCGCCCAGTTCACCGAGGGCCTGCCCGGGCGGTTCACGACGTACGACCCGGCCGAGGGGCCGATGAGCTGAGCAGAGGGGGCCCGATCGGTATGACTGTCATCGACCCTCCTGACGGGCCGGGGACGGTCACGAGACCGGACGACCTGCGGGAGTTGGACTGCGCCGCTGTCCTGGTGCACGCATCACACCACCTCAGCCTGCGACTGCTACCCGACTCGGTGGTCCGGAAGCGCCGGACGCTCAGCGGACCAACGGATCGCGGGACGTGGCTGCGGATCGAATGCCGCACCCGGCGGCGGGTGGAGACACAGGGTTGGGGCGGAGTCGAGTCGGCCGCGGCCCTGACCGGTATCGCCAAACCCGACTGGTACCGGGCGCTCTCCTGGCGCGATCGAAGGCATGACGTGTGGTGGCGGGCCGATGAGACCGAGCTGGTCGACGAACCCACGATCTCGGCCTCCGGCCCCGTCGTGACCGACCCCGGCCTTGACCGGCGGTGGTGGGACGCGTTGGGTCGTTCGCTCACCGCGTTGGCGCCACAACAGGCACCAGGATTCGCCAAGCTCGGCGCCGTGACCGCGTCGCCGGACCACATCGCCGAGCTGGCGAACCGGTCGGCACGGCTCCTCGGCGTCGGGGACGTCGATACGTGCGTCACCGAATGGGTGACCGCTCACGCCGACCTGACCTGGGCCAACCTCACGGCCCCACGATGCCGGTTGCTCGACTGGGAGGACTGGGGCCGCGCGCCTCGGGGGTTCGACGCCGCCACCCTGCTGCTGCACACGCTCGCGATCCCGGAGGTGACCGAGCAGGTCCGCCATACGTTCGCGGCCGACCTCGCAACGCACTCCGCGAAGGTGGCGATCCTGGCGCTCTCGGCGGATCCCCTGAGCCATCCCGGCTACGCCGGATCGCTGCTGGAACCGGTCAGCCGACTCGCGCGCCAGGCCGCCGTCGCGTTGAGCCGGTAGCGCCGGGCTCCGGGGTGTCGAAGGTGTCGAAGGTCCGGCGCGGGTCGCTGAGCAGGGAACCTGACCTCCGACCGTCGAAGGTCAGCCGCCGAACTTGCAGCGGACCACGGCGGGGCCCTGCTGGACGGCGTGGGTGCCGGTCGCGCACTTGTCCAGCCGCCAGGTGCCGCCGGCGCAGGTCTGGTACGAGCTGTTGTCGATGAGCTGCTGGCTGCCGTTGGGGCGACAGCCCTGATCGGTGGGCGCCGCGCTCGCGGTACCGACGGTCAGTGCCAGTGACGACAGGACGGTCACGCTGGCGGTGACCGCTACGGCCAGCAGGCCCGTGGTGGGGTTCGACATGTTCGGCGCCTCTCTCGGAGACCAACCTCGTTCTCGGATGTACCCCCATTATGTCACTGAACGCATCAAAACCACCGTTCGGATGACACCCACATGATGTGCTCTAGGCCTCTCGTGGCACAGATGTTTCCCTGAAGCGTGACAGATTGTCACTCTGACGTGGAGGGCTTTCACTAATGGCCAAGTTCTTGACCGGGTGCCTGGCGGTCGTCGCGCTGTCGCTGGCGAGCACCGGCACCGCTGCCGCGGCCGGCTGGTCCGGTGACTCCGACGCCGTGACGTGCATCCGGATGGTCCAGGACGCGCAGAGCGGCGGCAGCACCGACCGGAACTCCCTCGACGACGTCGACGACGCGCTGAGCTCCCCCGCATGCCGGGCGGTCAGCGCCGTTCAGTGAGCCCGGCCCTCGCCCGAGTCGCTCCACAGCAGGTCGATCAGGCGGTCGACGCTCGAGCGCATGTGCTGGAGGGCCTCGGGGATCCGCTCTCGGCCGAAGCGGCTCCGCGGACCGTTCAGGGTCAGGATTGCCACCAGCGTTCCGCTGCCGTCCCGAATCGGTCTCGACAGCGACAGCAGCTCGGGTTCGAGCTCGTTGTCGATGATCGCGAAGCCCTGTTCGCGGACCTGTTCCAGCTCGGCGAGCAGGGCGGTCCGGTCGGTGATGGTGTGCGGGGTGTACGCCTCGAGGTATTCGGGCAGCGTGGCGCGCAGCCGCTCGGCCGGTCGTTCCGCGAGCAGCACCTTGCCGGTGGAGCTGGCGTGCAGCGGATAGCGCTGCCCGATCATGTTGCGGCCGAGGACTCCCAGCACGTGTGAGCCCGCCGCCTCGGCCACCAGGTCGAGCCCGCCCTCGGCGTTCGGCACGGACAGGGTCACCGACTCGTTGAACTCCTCCGCCAGCTCCTGGAGCAGCGGTTGTGCTCGCGCGACCAGGCCCGCGTAGGGGTCGGCGCGCCGGCCCATGCGGGCCAGCTCCCAGCCGAGGACGTAGTTGGTGCCGATCCGGTCGACGAAACCCTCCTGCTGCAGGCTGTACAACAGGCGGAACGCGGTGGGTCTGCTCAGGCCGGCGACTTTCGCCAGTGCGGTGACGGTGGCGCCGGTGCGCGGCTGGGCGGCCAGCTCGCGGAGCAGCCGGACGGCCTTCGTGACCGACCTGTTCGTCAGGTCGGCCGGCTCGTCGCCCATCGGTCCCCCTCGGGTCGTCGCCCGGGCGAGGACCCGGGCGACGGTCACCATACGAGAGGTTCGTTCACCAGGCGGACACCGAGGTGCGGGTGAACCGGCTTCCGGGGTGATCACCACGCAGCCGGACCGTCCCGGGCCCGTAGAGCTTCTCCCGCAGCGTGGGGCCTTCGTACTCGCTCCACACCACGCCGCGCCGCTGCAGCTCCGGGACGACGAGCTCGACGAAGTCGGCGATGTCGCGGTACTTCACCGCGTGCCCGAGGTTGAACCCGTCGATACCGGTCTCGGTCATCCAGTGGATCAGCTCGTCGGCCACCGTCGAGGGTGACCCGACGAGCGTGGGGCCGGTGCCGCCGATGCCGATGAACTCGGCGATGTCGCGGGGCGTCCACTGCTTGTCGGGGTCCATCCTGGAGAACAGGTCGACCATGGTCTGCCCGGCGTTCGTCCGGACGTGCGCGAACGGCACATCGGGGTCGAACTGGGACATGTCCAGGCCGGTCCAGCCGCTGTAGCGGGCCATCGCACCGGCATAGGCGACCAGGCGCCGGTAGGACTCGTACCTGGCGTGGGCGACCTCGTCGGTCGGCGCGCAGACGACCGAGAGCATCTGCAGCACCTTGACGCTGCCCGGGTCGCGTCCGGCCTCGGCGGCGAGACCGCGCACCTTCCGGACCTGACCGGCGAGCGCGGGGATCGACACGGCGTTGGTGAAGATCGCCTCGGCGTGCGCGGCGGCGAGCGCCTGGCCCTTCGACGAACCACCCGCCTGGAACAGCACCGGGGTGCGTTGCGGGGAGGCTTCGCACAGGGCGAGGCCGGGCACGGTGAAGTACCTGCCGCGGTGGCCGATGTCGTGGACGCGCGCGGGGTCGGCGTACCTGTGCCCGTCACGGACCACGGCGTCGTCCTGCCAGGAGCCCTCCCAGAGCTTGTAGCAGACCTCGAGGTGCTCGGCCGCGACGTCGTAGCGCTCGTCGTGCGGGACCTGGTGGCCGTTGCCGAGGTTGCGGGCGGCGCTGTCGGCGTAGGAGGTCACCAGGTTCCAGCCGACCCGTCCCTCGGTGAGATGGTCGAGGGTGCTGAACCGACGGGCCAGCGCGTAGGGGTGCTCGTAGGACGTCGACGCGGTCAGCCCGAACCCGAGGTGTGTCGTGACGCTCGCCATCGCGGACACCACGAGGAACGGGTCGTTCGCCGGCACCTGCGCGCCGTCGGCGAGCGCCGCGGCGACACTGCCCTGGTAGACGTCGTGGTAGCCGACGTTGTCGGCGAAGAAGATGCCATCGAAGCGGCCCCGTTCCAGGAGCTGGGCGTAGTCGGTCCAGTAGCGCAGGCTCGTGTACCGGCCGCCCTGGTCGTCCTGGTGGCGCCACAGTCCGGCGGACAGGTGGGCGGGGCCCTGGAAGTCGAAGGCGAACAGGCGCATGCGGGTCATCGCCGTGCTCCGTTCAGCGAGGCGGTGACCGCACGGGCGGCGTGCAGCGCGCTCTCGACGGCGCCGTCGATGAACCCGGCCCACAGGTTGGCGATGTCGCTGCTGGCGAAGTGCAGGACGCCCTCGGGTTCCTGCTGCGCGGCGAGATGACCGGTGAGTTGCCCGGGTCGTTGCATCATCCAGGTCTGGCGGGAGTACGGGTCGCTCATCCAGTCGTGGCCGGTGACCTCCAGTACCTCCAGGTCGTCGCGCCACACCGCCAGCGCGCGGCGGACGGCGTCGGGGTCGTTCGGGTCCAGCCGGGTCGAGTCGGGGCCGAACGCGACCAGTACCGCGTCGTCGTCGCCGAGGTACTCGGTGCGGACGACCGCGAGCGGGTGCGCGCCGGAGGAGTAGGCGAAGAACGGCTCGATCGGGCCCCGGACCCGGATCCAGGCCTTCACGCCGCGCGACGCGGTCTTCTCCCTGCTCGCGGCGCGCTTGCCGGCGTTGAGCGGCGGGTCGACGTCCAGGTCGCCGAGGATGTTCTGTGGCAGGGTCACCACGACACGTCGCGCCGACACCGACCGGCCGTCCGCCGTGTGCACGACCGCGCCGTCGGCGGTGTGCTCGATGCGGGTGACCTCCGTGGCGGTGCGGATGTCGGCGTCGGCCTCACCGGCGATCGCGGCGACCAGCGCGGCCGTGCCGTCCTCGAGCCGGAAGACCGCCGACGCCTCGTGCATCAGGTGCCAGGAACCGGCGGTGGCGGCGGTCCAGCGCAGCGCGTTGGTGAAGGCACCCTCCTCGAGCGGCGCATTGAAGTGCCCCACCCAGGCGGCCTCGTTCGCCTGGTACTCCTCCTCGGGCAGCCGCAGCTGCGCGAGCTTGTCCGCGACGCTGAACGTGTCGGCCTGCTCCAGGCCGGGCGCGGCGGTCGGCTGGTCCGGGCGCGGAATCCAGGTCATGGTGTCGGCCAGCAGCCGCCGCATCCCGGGGTCGATGAGCGTCATGAAGTCGTCGAGCGTGCCGGTGCGGACCTGGTCGGCGGCCAGCCAGTACGCCTTCGCCGATCGGGGACCCCTGGTCACACCGAGGCCGTAGCGGGAGATCTCCGCCCAGGCGTGCGGCTGTACCCAGTGGACCCAGGTGCCGCCCAGCTCCAGGTCGCGGCCCAGCCGATGCTCGGTCCACACCCGGCCGCCGAGCCGCTCGCGGGCCTCCAGGACCACCACCGCCAGGCCCGCCCGGGACAGCTCCCGGGCGGCGACCAGGCCCGCGATCCCGGCTCCTACGACGACGACGTCGGTCCTGTTCGTGTCCACGGTCGACCCCCTCATCCGGTGAACGTTCACATACTGAACGATGCGTTTATTTCTATCGCGATGATGCGGGCACACGCGGGCGTCGTCAAGGAAACCGTGCAGTATTCGAAGTTTTCGTTCGGATAGTGAACGTTTAGGCGGACAGCAGAGTGAGTGCCGCTTGCGCGACGAGAGCCTCGGCGGACGCCGGGATGTCGGTACCGGCACGCAGGTGGCGACCGACCAGGCCGTAAGGGACGTCGACGACGGCCAGCGCGACCCGTTCCAGGTCGTCCGGGCACCCCAGGCGCGTCGCCAGCGCGGTGAGGGCGTCGCGCAGACGCTGGTTGTCGGCTGTGAGCCGGTCGACCTCGGACGCCGGCCAGTCGCGCTCCCCGAAGTCCGTCGGCCCGTACAGCAGCAGCCGTGCCTCACGAGGATGGGCTCGGCTCCAGGCGACCACATGGCGCGCGGCCGCCCCGACGGCGTCCTCGGCCACGTTCGCGCACATCGCGGCGAGGAAGCCGTCCTGGAAACGCTCGACCGTGCGCAGCCAGACCGCCGCCAGCAGCGCGGCCGCGCTGGGATAGCGGTGATAGACCGAGCCGCTGGGCGCCCCCGCCGCGCGCGCGACAGCGGCGACGGTCACTCCGGCCGGACCGGACTCGGCGGCCAGGTCGAGGGCCGCGTCGAGCAGCCGGTCACGGTCGTGCCGTGGCGGTCGCCCCATGCGCCGACCCTATCCTGCTACAGTTTTAGCGATGCCTCTCTAAAAAGGAGCTCGCGTGAGTTCAGCGTCGAACCTCCCGCCGGGCCAGGCCCCGGCCGAGCACCGCCCGTTCGGGCTGCCGGACTTCGGGCCGGTCGTACCGAGACCGCATCCCGCCCCGGTCGTGACGGTCACCGGCGCCGTCCGGCTGCCCACGCAGATTCCCGTCGCCGAGCTGTCCGGGCTCGGCCGCACCGAGCACGTCGCCGACCTGCACTGCGTCACCACCTGGAGCGCGCTCGGGCTGTGCTGGCGCGGGGTGCCGTTCGCCGAGGTCCACGAGTACCTGGCCGGTCGTGTGCTCGTGCACCCGGGCGCGCGGTGGGTGAGCGTCACCGGGCTCGACGGCTACCGCGCGACGCTACGTCTCGACGACGCGCTCGATCCCGGTGTGCTGCTGGTCGACACGCTGCACGGCACACCGCTCACCGTCGACCAGGGCGCGCCGCTGCGGCTGGTCGCCCCGGCCCACTACGGCTACAAGAACGTCAAGCACGTGTGCCAGATCGAGTACCGCACGAGCTACGACGCCGGCTCCGCCGGTTGGAAAGGTCATCCGCGCGGCCGCACCGCCCGGGAGGAACGCAGCCGCTACCTGCCGGGGCGCGTGTGGCGCACCCTGTGGCGCACCGTGCTACCCACCGCGCGAGCGACCTACGACGCCGGACGCGCCCGCACCCTCGACCACGAGGTCACTGACCCCCACCGAAGGGCTTCAAGATCACCACCGCCTGAGGGCTGATTTCGAGCCCGGATACAGCCCTCAGACGGTGGTGATCATGGTGCGAGGTGTGTGGTGAGCCAGGACATCGCCAGGGCGCGCCACTCCGTGTAGTGGCCCATGGCGCAGTGGTCGTCGTCGGGATAGAGGACCAGCTCGCCCCGGGGGGCCGCATCCGCCAGGTCGATCGAATCCTGGGTGCTGACCAGAGTGTCGTTGTCCCCGTTGATGACCAGCAGCGGAACCGTGATGTGCGAGTACCGGCCGCGTAGCGACAGCGCCTTGAGCTTGCGGCCGAGGCCGAGGTCGTGGCGCGCACCGGTCGTCTTGGCCAGCGTCCACAGCATGATCTCCGGCATGCCCACGGTCGCGGAGGCCTGGAAGCTGTGATGCAGCAGGGCGCCGTTGGACACGACGGCCCGGAGCCTGCGATCGACCGCCGCCATCCGGGTCGACCAGTAGGCCCCGAAGCTGACACCCAGCATGCCGATCCGGTCCGCCGCCACGCGCGGGTGCGCCTCGAGATGGTCGATCACGGCTCGGTAGACGTTCTCGCTCTCGCCGGAGAGCGGTCGCGTGTACGAGTAGGTGCCGGGCATCTCCATCACGACCAGGCCCAGCCCCGAGGGGCGATGAGCCAGCGAGGGCAGCAGCACCTCCTGGACCGTGCCCTCCAGACCATTGCTGACCAGGACCGTCGGCACCCGCGCCGTTCCTTCGGGGAAGACCGCGTAGGCGTGCACGGTGTCACCGCCGTCGACCGGGATGGCCAGCTTCTCGACCGCGACCCCCTGCGCGAGCGCGAACAGGAGAACCTCGAACAGCCGGCGGGAGCGGGTGTAGGCCCGCAGCCGCGCCGGGCTCCATCCCGGCCAGGACGCCGCGAACAGGTACGTGATCGCCTTGACCAGGTTGTCGACGGCGGTGGCCGCGTCACGCTCGACCGTCGATCCCGCGAGGTGGCGGGCGAGGACGGCGGGAGAACGGTCGGCGAACACCTCGGCGGCCGGAGCCAGTGCCGCCGAGAGTTCACCCGGGGCCCCGTGGAACAGCTGCTCGACGCTGGGCCCGCCGAGCCGCGACAGGGCCTCGTCGGCCGCGGCGAGGTGGGTCTCGGCGATCGACGTCCAGTGCCCCGCCCAGTCCTCGTCGCGGAACGACCGGCAGCCGTCGAGCTGATCCGTGAAGACGGCCGGGTCGATGCCACCGAGGACAGCGAACCGGTCGACGAACAGCCGGGGCAGGAAGAACCTGGCGCCGAGCCGGTGCGTGGCCAGCTCGGTGGTGCGGGTGAGCGCGCACGCGGTGATGAAGAGGGCTGTCGCACGGCTCATCGATCGTTCTCCGTCCACGAAGGTCTTGCCGGACCTCCGGGACGATAGGCGCGCTCCTCTTCTAAAAGCAAGCTGACTTGCGTTAATATCGAAGGTATGGAACCTTCCGTCCCACGCCGCCGGACCGGTGGCCGCTCCGCGCGGGTGCGTGAGTCGGTGCTGACGGCAACACTCGACCTGCTCTCCCAGGACGCGGCCGCGTTCAGCGTCGCGGCGGTCGCCGCGCGCGCCGGTGTCCACGAGACGTCGATCTACCGCAGATGGGGCACCCGGGAGCGACTGGCGCTCGATGCGCTGCTCGACTTCAGCGCCGAGCACATCCCGATTCCCGACACCGGGGCCGTGCACGGTGACCTGGTGGCCTTCGGCCGCGCGCTGGGCCATTACCTGTCACTGCCGTTGGGCGCGGCGCTGACCCGGATCATGGCCACGCTCGACACGGAGACCGCCGCGGCCTTCAGCGCAAGCCGGGAGGACTTCTGGACGCGGCGATTCGACGCCGCGAGCGCCATGATCACCCGGGCGGTCGCCCGGGGTGAGCTCCCACCGGAGACGAACACCCTCCTGCTCCTGGAGACCTTCATCGCCCCCTTCCACTTCCGCGCGCTGCACGGCCCCACCCCCCTCTCCCCCGCCGAGATCAACAACCTGGCGACCCTGGTCCTCAACGGTGCCCGCAGCCGGTGAACGGGCAGCTCGCACAGACCGAGTGCACCCCGCACAGAGGCCGGGGCCTCTGTGCGGAGTAGACAACCTCTGTGCGAGCGTCGGTTGAACCTGGAGGATGCGTGTGAAGGTCACTGAGGTCGCGGCGAACGTCCACCTGGCCACCGGGACCAACGTGAACTGGGGGCTGGTCACCGACGGAACATCGGTGACCCTCGTCGACGCCGGGTATCCCAACGACACGCGTGCCCTGCTGGCCTCGCTGGCCGCGATCGGGCGTCGCCCGGAAGACGTCGTCGCGATCGTGCTGACCCATGCCCATCTCGACCACATGGGCGGCATCCCCATGATGACCAGCCGGTACGGCACGCCGGTGGTCACCGGAGAGGAGGAGGTGCGGCATGCGCGCCGCGACTACCTCCAGCAGATGACACCCGCCGAGATGCTCGGCCAGTGCCGTCACCTGCGCGGCGTCACATGGGTCGGCCAGACGCTCAAGGCCGTCCTGCCGCACCTGAAGATGGCGTTGACCGACGTCCGGGCCGTGCCGTTCGACGTCGCGCTGGACGTTCCAGGCGGTCTCGTCCCGGTGTCCACCCCGGGCCACACCAACGGGCACACCGCGTACCTACTGCCCTCGGCCGGTGTGCTGTTCTCCGGCGACGCCCTGGTCACCGGGCATCCGCTGTCGACCCTGCCACCCGGCCCGCAGCTGCTCCCGTCCGTCTTCAACCACGACGAGCCACGGATGATCACCGGCCTGAGGGAGCTGGGTGCGCTCCCCGCCGACATCCTGGTTCCCGGGCACGGCGACGTGGCACGCGGCGCCCTCAGCGACCTGGTCGCGCGGGTCCGGACCCTCGCCTAGGACATCGGTCCGGCTATCACGATCGACTCGGACCTCGGCGATCGCCCTTCACGGTGTTCGACGCCCGGCTCCACTGGTCGGGCTGGGCAGACGACGCCGACCCGGCCGCGGGGCCGGGTCGGCGTTCGTGGTGCTGCTCGGCTGTTACTTCGCGTTGGGGTTACACGAGCCGTACCCCTTGTCGTAACCGGGCGGGTAACCGGCCTTCCAGCCTTCGATGTAGTCACCGCTCTCATTCGCGACGGCCGGCTGGGGCGATCGCTTACAGTCGTGACGGGCGTCCTCGGTGCCCTGCTTCAAACCGGCCTGATACCCGACATCGAAGCCATGCTTCCATTCCGCTTCACCCATCAGGAACGCCGACTGCACGCGATCCGCGGACGCCACAGCGACGGGGCCGAGCGGGGCGGATGCGGCGAGAGCGGAAGGCGCGGTAGCGACCATTCCCGCCGCCAGCCAGCTGAGCACAACCGCGGACAGTGCAACGGTGCGACCTCGGTTCATGGTGTTTCCCCTCTTCGTGGCGCTGGGTTTCAGCGCCCGTGCCCACTCAGACGGGACCCGCCCGGGAATGGTTGTGCTCGCGGCCTGAAGCCGAAACTGCCAGCCACACGCCGGCAGCAGCGGCGCTGTCCAGGTCATGCCCTTGCCCGGGCTCACGGGCTCGCTCGCCGTCGCACACGCGGAGTCCCACGTCAGCGGCACTCACCATGAACCGCGTCGAGAGCGCCACCGGGCCCGGGACCGTGTACCCGAGGGACAGCAAGCTCGGGGACGCGTGCCCCGTTCTGGCCTTCAGCCCGACCGAGTGGGCCGCATTCCTCAGCAGGACCAAGTCCGGGCCCGGCCGCTGACCTCGCTGATATACGAACCGAGTAACGACTGACTCCGCCTCGACGCTGTCCCATCATGACGCTGCTCTCGAGGCGACCCGCGGCGTTGGCCGCGGGAATCGCGTCACTGATGATGGGCGCGGCCAGCTGGTGGGCGATGTCGGCGCACCCCGGCCCGCAAGGCGAGGTCCGGTTCGGGCAGTACGGGTTGACCGTCAAGTACGGCCCGACGCTGCTGCTCGCACTGGCCTACCTGCTGATCGCGGCCGGGATGCTGCTGAGTCTGCGGACCCGGCGGCCACGCACCGCACCCGCGTGGGCGGTGTGGGTATTCGCGCTGGTCACCGTGGTGCTGAGCAGCCAGCTCCCGGCGCTGTGGATCGCCCAGCGGTTGGAGGTACTCACCGGGCTGACCGACCAGGACGGTCCGATGTGGCAGGCGTGGCCGATCGTCTGCCTGGTACTGGCCGCGCTGCTCAGCCAGATCGTCGGCCAGGAGGACGACCGGCCCGCGTTGACCGTCGCCGGCTTGATCTGCGCGTTCGTGCTGTCGTTGAGACTGGCCGCCTCTCTCGTCGGGGATGGGCTTCTCCGGGCCCTGCCCTGGGTGGTGGGTCTGCTGCTGGTCGGGTACGCGGTGTTCGCGCCGGCCGGTCGGGGCCGGGCCGGACCGGGTGGTGGCGCGGTGCCTCGGTCGTGGACCGTGGTCGGCGCGGCGTTGCTCGCCGGTGCCGGGTCGATGATCGTGGCGCAGCTGATCCGCTGGCACGCCTGCCTCGGCTGGCGGTGGGGCTCCGACCGGACCTGCGGCACCAGCCAGGACCACCGGTACGACTACGTGTTCCCCGACTCACCCCCGGCGTTGCCGGGCGCCGCCGCGCTGCACGGGATCGGGCTGTTGCTCGTCGCCGCGGCTCTCGTCTCGGCTCTGGTGATCGTGGCCCGGCACCCACCGGCGTCGCCGTGGGGACGGGTCCTTCTCGTGGGGACGGGCGTTCTGTGGGCGCTCGCGGTCGTCGTCGTGGCGATGCCCGGGGTCGCCGGGATCGCTCCGTCGTGGAAGGTCACCGACGGAATGTCCGCGCTGACCGGCTCCGGGCTGGATCCGCTGCTGTTCATGGTGCTGGCCGGTCTGGTGGCGGTCAGCGGGCTGGAGCACTCGCGGCGGCTGCCGCTGGTCAGGCTGTTCGCCGGGCTGGCGCTGAGCACCTTCTTCGTGGAGTTCTCGTTCTGGTCGGGCGTCTACGCCTCCTACGACACTCCACCGTTCAGTGGTCTGCTGCGCGCGCTGGTCGTGCTGGCCGTCGGGACGCAACTGATCCGAATGGCAAGGCCCTCGGTCGCGCGGAATCCAGCGACTCGCGCCGACGAATTCCGCGACTCGCGCTGACGGAATCCCCGACTCGCGGGGGCGGGGTGGTCAGCGCAGATGGTCCCACCACCAGGACAGGCGGGGGATCGGGAGCGGGGCCGGGTTCGGGTCCGACGGGGTGTTCGTCCAGGCCGGAGTGCCCTCGGGCGGGGTCAGGTCCGTCGCCGTCTCCGTGTCGCTGTGGTAGCGGGGCACCCGGAGGCTCCAATCCAGGTTGCCTCTGATCGTGTGGCCGAGACAGCGCACGTACTCGCGCAGCTCGTGACTCGAACCGGCGGGGAGACGCTCGCTCAGGCGCAGGAACACCATCATCAGCCGGTCGCGGATCGCGGTCGACCTCACCAGCGCCTCAGCGGGTGAGCAGCGCTGTTCGTGGGCGATGACGCTGGGCAGGTTCTGGGCGAACTGGCCCGTCCTCGCCTCCCGGTGGGCCGAGACGTGGTCGTTGTCCAGCGCCGCGACCATCCTGGCGGACTCGGTCAACGCGACGACCATGGCCGAGTCCATCTCGGCCGACGGGACCTCCGCTCCGCTGGCCATCTCGATCATCGCGGTGGTCGGTTCGCCGCCGCACGAGTTCAAGCGCATGACCAGGTAGTCGTGCACGGAGGGCAGCACTCCCGCCTCCCGGTTGGCCGCCTCCCAGGCGACCGCGAACAGCCAGCCACGGTGGGCGTGCGCCCAGCGGCGCAGCTGGGTCGGGGTGGCGAACTCGGCGAAGTCCGAGGCGATGTCCGCGAGCGCGGCCAGGTACACGTCACCTCGGGTGGTCCGCCGGTCCCTCGACTCGAGGACGTCCAGCACGCGCGAGGCGGTGTCCACCGATCTGCTCGTGCCACCCCTGACGGACGCGCCGTCGCCGTGGACGTCGTCGTGGGCGAATCCCCAGTAGCACCAGTTCACCGCCGGTTGCACCCTGTCCACGACAGCGCGCGGGGTGATGCGCGCGTAGAACTCGGCGCTGTTGGTCCCGATCAGCCGTTCCCTGGCGCTGTGGCCCGTGCCCAGGTCGAACTTCGACAGCCAGAGCAGCGAACGGCGTTCCAGCAGGTCGGCCTCGGGATGGATCGCCGGGTCGAGAGGACAGAAGATCGCGTTCATCGCGGGACCGCGATCAGCCGCAGCGCGTGGGGTCGCAGAGTCGCCCTGACCCTCGGCCGGACCGAGGGGCCCGGGGCGGGCCGCAGGGTCCAGCGGGACACGATGGTCGACACCGCGATGGCGGCCTCGGTGCGGGCGAACCCGTCGCCGATGCACTTGTGCACGCCGGCACCGAACGGGATGCACGCCGATCGCGGCACGTCGCGGGCCCGCTCGGGTAGCCAGCGGTCCGGGTCGAAGCGCAGCGGGTCGGGGAACCGCGCCGGGTCGCGGTGCAGCGCGGTCGGGCTGTAGACGACCTGGGCACCGGCCGGGACGAGCACCTCACCGAACCGCACCGGCGCGGTGACGCGACGCATCAGGAACCAGACAGGCGCGTGGAGCCTGGTGACCTCGGTGAACAGCTGGTTGAGGAACCGCAGCCCGACCAGCTCGGCCGTCGTCGGCCGGCCGTTCGCGTGGGCGGCGTCCACCTCCGCGCGCAGGCGGGCCTCCAGGTCGGGCCGCTGGGTGAGCTCGTGGAACAGCCAGCTCATCGAACTGGCCGTGGTCTCGGTGCCGGCCATCAGGATCGTGATGACCTCGTCGCGCACCTGATCGTCGTCCATCGCGGGGTCGCCCCGCTCGTCGCGGGCGCCCACCAGCGCGGAGAGCAGGTCGCCGTGATCGACGCCGGCCGCGCGGTGTGCGACGACCGCGTCCTTCACGACGCGCCGCAACCGCGTGCGGGCCGAGGCGAACCGCCGGTTGCCGGGGGTCGGGACCTTCTCCCACGCATCCGGGAGGAGCGACCTGGCCAGGACCCCGTCGACCACGATGGGCAGGGCGTGCTGAACCTCCGCGACGACGTCCGCGCCGACGGTCGAGCGGAAGATCGACTTCGTCAGCACGGCCAGCGCGAGGTCCGTGATCTCCTGGTGGAACGCCAACGTCCGACCCGGTTGCCACTGCCCCACCAGTGACTCGACCTGCTCGCGCATCACCTCGGCGTAGGCGGTGATGCGGTCGCGATGGAACGCGGGCTGGATGATCCGGCGCTGCCGCAGGTGCAGCGCTCCGTCCGAGGTCGCCAGACCCTGGCCGACGAACGCTCTGGCCTTCTCGAAGATGCGTCCCCGGTCGAACCGGTCCGCGTCCGTCACCTGCACCTGGCGGACCAGCTCCGGGCAGTTCAGCAGGTAGAGCGAGCCTCGGCCGACCGCCAGCCGGACGATGTCGCCCCGGCTCGTCGCGTCGCTCAACAGCGCCAGCGGGTCGCGGAGCAACGCCGGAAGGTGGCCGAGCAGGGGCACTCGATGGGGAGCAACGGGCACCATGCGCCAGTACCGCCTCTGAACAGGGGTTTTCCATCCCAAGATCCGTTGCGGGAGAGTACTGCCGACCGCTGGGTATTTGCCTAGTCAATTAACAGCGTGCGCATTCCTCACTTCAGGAGCATGAACACCGCCGCGACGAGAACTCCGATGACCGCCCCCGACCACAGGAGATAGCCGAGTTCGCGGACCCGCCGACCCAGGTGCGCGGTCAGCCGATCGACCACATGCGCGGTGGTCGCTCGCGCCCACCGCCGGGCCAACACCACGAGACCGGTCACGCCGACCAGGCCGAAGGCGATCGGAGCGCTCCAGCCGTGGAGCACGGCGCCCGCGACGAGGCCCGCGCCGAAGGACATCCAGGGGGCGACCGCCGTGGCCATCCGACGGACCGGAGCGAGGCGGGCGGCCCGGGACAGGAGCAGCGCCGCGACGACGACCAGGACCAGCGGCAGCCCACCCGCGCCCACCACCAGGCCGGCGCCGATCGGCCCGGCCCGAGCGCCACGACGGGCGAGCCTGGACATGAGCACAGCCGCCGCGCCCACGAACAACACGGGCACCGCGAGGCCGTTGACCGCCGCCGCCACCCCCACGGCCACTCCCCCCGCGTAGAACAGGCCCCGTGAGTGCCGCTGAACCCGCTGAACCCGTGAGTGTTGCGGCCGGTCATAGGCGGCCGCAGCACTCACGGGGTGCTGCTGGGCTCGTGAGTGTTGCGTGTGGCTATAGCCATACCCAGCACTCACGAGGTGGGTGCGGGTGCGCAGGAGGTTGAGGGCGCCGAGGGTTGCCAGGGTGGCGCCCAGGATCGCGGCGGCGGGACCCGGGATCGCGATGTCGCGCAGGTTCGGGGCCGTGGTGGGTGCGGGGGTCGGCGACAGCGTCGCGTACTCGCCGTCGCGGGGCAGCGGGCCCGTGTAGTGCTGGGTCGCCGAGGAGCCATGGACGTCGAACTCCCTGGCCACGCCGGCGCGGTGCAGCGAGCCCATTTCCTGGTCCTGGATCTCGACCGGGCCGATCGTGACGGACTTGCCGCCCAGGTCCCAGTTGTAGCGGTCCCTGACGTGGACCCGGTAGTCCACGCTGACCGTCGACCGCTCGCCACGCCGGGACGGCGGGTGGACCGTCGCCACACCGGTCACCGCGTAGGAGAACGTCCCCATGGCGTAGAACCAGTCGGGGGTGATCGCCGAGGTCATCGCCTCGACACCCCACTCGCCGGCGAACCGGATCGGGCGATCGTGGACGCCCGTGCCGGCGACGCGGCGCAGCTGGTCCGAGATCGACTTGAGCACGTCGTAGGAGAAGCTGGGGATGTCGCGGAGCATGTCGTCGACCTCGACGGTCAGCGGGGCACCGGTGTTGCCGAGGTAGTGGTGCAGGAACCCACCGGCGTGCGGCCAGCCCCTTGCCTGGGCGCCGGTCGCGGCCAGCCTGGCCAGTTCCTCGAGCTCCAGCACCCGGGCGGACAGCGGGGCGCTGCCGTGCACACCGGCGCCCGCGTCGGGCTGCGGTGACCGGGGCGGCCCCGGAACGGCCATACCCGCTGCGCCGACCTCGACGGAACCGGGTTCCATCCCGTCTGTCGTCGCCACCTGGTCCGATGCCGTCAGCTCTGGGACGAACGAGCCCACCGCGGCACCGGCGACCGCCGCGCCGAACGCGGTCAGTAGTCCGCGCCGGGTGATCGCGGCGCGGGCCCTGCGCAGGTCCCGGAACAGTGCCTCGACCTCGGCGTCGTGGTTGTGGCCTGCCCACGGACCGTCGAGGTGGCGCTGCTCGTGGGCGTCCAGGCGGTCCCAGAAGTCGGCCGGCAACCGGTGGCTCAGCGCCGCCAGCTCCCGCACCCGGTGGGCGAACAGGAACATCACACCGCCCGCGCCGAAGGCCAGCAGCCGCCGCGGCAGGTCCTCTAGCCCCGCCTCGGCGAGCAGCGCGCGCACCTGCGGATCGCGCGCGTCCAGGACGACCTTCGGCGGGCCGCGGCCGGAGAACGGCAGCTCGTCGGCACCCAGCGGGCGGCCCAGGGCCTCCAGCCGGGGCGCGATCCTGGCGAACGCGTCGACGTCGGCGTCGTCCATCCCGCCCTCGGCGGCGGGGCCGGCACCGAGCGCGCCGAGTTCGAACAGCGCCACGGCGGCGGTCGCGTCGTCGGTGCCGCCACCGTCACGGGACGCGGCGGCGAGCAGCGGCGCGGCCATGACGGGCAGGCGGCGGGCGGCCTCGTGGCCGTCGAACACGCCGGCGAGCTGGGCCGGACCGTCGAACCGGCCGTGCAGGCCGTCGGTGGTGGCCACCAGCAGACCCGGCCCGGTGACGCGGTCGGTGCGCATGCTCAGCTCGGGACGGAAGTCCGGCGCGAGCCAGTGGGTCATGATCCCGGCGACCGTGTGGTCGGCGGTGAGCAGCCTGCTGTCCCCGGGTGACGTGGCGTCGAGCCAGTAGGCGCGGGAGTCGCCGACCCAGCCGACGGTCACCTCTCCGCTCCGGGTGACGATCCCGATCACCAGGGTCGTGGCGTACGGGCGGGGGTCGGCGACCGGGTTCGGGTGGGTCGCCGCGTAGGCCTCGGTCAGCGCGTCGGCCGCGGCCGCGTAGGCGTCCTGGATCGCCTGGGCCGGGGTGCGGCCCGGCCGGTCGGTGCGGGCCAGCTCGGTGCGCGCGGCGCTGACCACGATGTAGGACGCCCACTCCGAACCGGACGTGCTGGACAGGCCGTCGGCGCTGATCACGACGCGGGAGCCGTCCGGCATCGTGAGGGTGGTGCCGGCGTCCTCGTTGGTGCGGTTACCGAAGCCGCGCAGCGTGGTGACGGCGGAGCCGCCGTCCGGCTCGATGTGCGTGCCGTCGGGATGCCCGGGCTGAGGGACGACCGGGGACGCGGGCAGGACCGGGACCTCGGTGGCCAGGCTGAGCACCGGCAGGGAGGCCCGCGCGCCGGGGAACTCGGCTTCCAGCAGAGCGGCCGCGTGCCGGGCGCGGTCCATCGCGCGCCAGCCGCCGACCGTGCGCCACAGCTTGACCGACCAGCCTCGGGCCAGGTCCAGCTCGTAGCGTTCCAGGGCCAGTGCCGCGCGACGCTGCCGCGCCTCGGTCACGCCCAGTCGCAGCGCTCTGCGCGCCGCGTGCAACTCGTGGGTGTTCTCCCGCAGCCAGCGCGCGGCCGTCTCCGGCGTCGGGTCGGTACCGGGTGCGCCCGCCAGTGCTCGATTCGCCGTGCGCAGGGTGCGTTCGATCTGGTGCGGATAGGCGTCGACGCCAGTGCGGCCGAGCGCGGCCTCCGCCCGTTCCCGTGCCTGGGCCAGCGCCAGGTACGCGGCGATCTGCTGGGCGCGGGCCTCCTCCAGCAGCGCGGTCCGGTCGGCGGGCGGGACACCGAGCGCGGCGAGGCTCGCGGCGACCGACCAGGCCCGGTCGACCCGGCGGTCGGCTGCGCGGGCAGCACGCACCAGCGCGGCCAGTTCGCGGCGGTGCTGACGGGGGACGGTGGCGCGCTGCCGGGCGGCGTGGCCGGTCTCCCGGACGGCCCGGAGCGTGCGGTGCCACAGCATCGCCAGGTCACCGGGGTGGTCGGGGGCCAGTGGCCAGCTCGTGCGCCCCTCGGTGTGGCGGTAGCGGTAGCCGAGACCGGCGGCGCGACGCTGCCAGATGCCGGCCTCGTCGACCCAGCCGTCGCGGTAGTGGCGCATGGCCAGGTCGGCTTCACCCAGCAGGCGCAGCAGCGCCGGGTAGGCGTCCTTCGTTGCCGCCGGGTCGCGGGTGGCGACCTTCGTGCGCAGGCTCGCGCCGGTCAGCGGGACCAGCCGGTACCCGCCGGGCAGCAGCGTCGCGTTCGCCCGCAGCGCGTGGCGCAGCTCGGGTGCCGCCGCCCGCCACAGGGTGCGCAGCGCGGCGTCGGCCCGGTAGCCGGCGGAGTTGTCGCCGGTCAGCGCGCCCAGGCCGTGCAGCGCGGTCAGTTTGGCGCGCCAGGTTCTGGGTGAGCCGCCGAACTGCGCGGCGAGCATCTCGGCGGTGACCGGGTCGTGGCGACCGGCGAGTGTGAACAGCACCTCCAGCAGCGAGCGGGGCGTCGCGCGCGGGGTGGACCCGCTGATCGCCAGCTCGATGAGGCTCGTCCACCGGTCGCGGGTCACGGCGCGTTCGGACCTGGTCAGCGACACCTCGGAGACCAGCAGACCGGCGGCGCGCAGCAGGCCGAGGCTCGTGGCGAACCGGCGCTGGGCGACCAGGCGCACCTGGCTGGCCTCCGGGTTCCCCTCGGCCAGCGCGGCGCGTTCGGCGTCGACCGCGTCGCGTCCCGCGCGCGCCGCGAGGTCGAGCCGGGCGGCGAGTGCGTCGAGCAGGTGGGTGGGCAGCTTGCCCATGCCCTCCAGCTGGAACCGCAGGCGCAGCAGCTCCTGGCGTGCCCGGACCGCATTCGGGTGCGCCGGGTCGACCTGCCGGTAGTGCGCGATGACCGCTTCCAGCAGCGCCCAGTACGGGCCGGACAGGTACTCCTCGTACTCCTGCTGACCCGCCTTGATGCGCGTGGCCGCCGGGGTGCGCCAGTCCGCGAACCGCGACGCACCCGCGAGGGGCCCGTGCTCGCCGAGCACGGTGTTGACCATCGCCTCGCCGAGCAGCAGCTGGAACTCGAGCACCTCGGCGGTCGCGGCGTCGCGCGCGGTCCCGGTGGCGCGCAGCGACCGCGCGACCCGAGCCAGCGCTCCCGGGTCCTCGCCGATCACCATGACCAGGTAGGCCAGGTCCTCGATCTGCCGCTGCTGCCAGGCGGCCCGGCCCGCCCGTTCACCGGTCAGCGCGAGGTTGGCACGGTCGGCGCCGGTGATCGGGCGCCAGCTGTCCGGACGTTCCTGGAGCGGGGTGGCCAGCCGGCGCAGCATCAGCTCGGCGAGCCGTTCCGCGAGGTCGCGGTCGAGCGCGGCGCCGGCGTCGATGCCGAACGCGTCGAGCACGCCGGCGAGCTCGGCGCGGTAGGCACGTTCGCGCTGACGCAGCGGCGGGCCGCGCAGCCGCGACGGGCGCTGCGGGTCGCGCAGCGCGCGCGAGCTCTGGTAGCCGTAGTAGCCGTTGCGGTGCTCGTCCCAGTCGCGGACCCGTCCCGACCACCACATCAGCCCGATGACCGCGATCGTCCGCACCGCGATGCCGACCGGGCTGTCGGTGGGTGCCCAGGCATGCAGGACGATGAACGATCCGATCGCCCCGATGACCGTGTCGAGGGCCTTGCGCGGCAACAGCCGGTTGTCGACGCGGGAGAAGCTCAGGTAGTCGAGCAGCGCCTTGCCGATGCGCCGCAGCCGCCGGGCCTGCTGGGCCTCGGTGAGGTCGGTACGCCGCGCGGTCCGGTCGTGGTGGCGCCGCACCGCGGGTGCCGCGACCCGGCCGATCCAGGCGACCAGGTAGTCGGCGATCGGGGTGTTACCGGTGACCACGACGGAGGACACCAGGAGCGCCGCGACCCAGTCGCGCAGCGAGTGCAGCTCGCCGCCGCCGCCGAGGAACGCGGTCAGCAGCGCCACCGGCACCGCGAGCGCTCCGGCGACGACCGCCTTGTAGATGCGGGTGCGGCCCATCTCCTTGCTCTGTACGGCGGCGTTCACGACCGCGACCAGCGCGCCGCCGAGTGCGATCGAGCCGAACAGCCATGGCATCGAACCGCCCGCGAACGCGACGACGATCTTGTAGCCGGCGGTGACGGTCGCGGCGAGGATCGCGGAGCGCCACGCGGCGAGCCTCGGGCGGGTCTGCATGCCCTTGCGCTGGTTGGACAGCTGCCTGCGGATCACGTAGCGGTAGGTGAGCGACGCGGAGACGACCATCGCGGACAGCACCGAGGTCGTCGCCGCGAACTTCGGCAGCGCGCCGAGGGCGGTCAGCCCACCGAGCAGCCAGCCGCCCACCGTGACGCTGGTCAGGCCGACCGCGAACGAGACGGCGAGGGTGACGGCGACCCGGATCGCGGTGGAGCGTGCTCCGCCGCGCAGCACCAGGCCGATCGCGGCCCGCAGGCCCTTGCCTGACCTCAGGGACCTGAGCAGGACCAGGGCGGTCTTCGGACTGAACGCCCGCACCCGGGCCAGTGCCCTGAGCGCTCGGGCCTTGCGGGTGGTGGTCGGCGGCGCGCGGGCCCGCAGGCCGGCCAGGACACCCGCCGCGGTGAGTCCGGCGCCGAACCAGGTGAGCGGCGCGGCGCCGCCGACGGCCGCCAGGCCGGAGCCGACGCCGATCGCCACCCGGGACAGCGAGGTCAGCAGGGCCCGGGTGCGTGCGGGCAGTGCGGTGTCCAGACCGAGGCGGGCGGACAGCCGCGCTCGCCTGCCGCCGAGACCGACGCCGCGCGTCGCCCGGTCCAGGACTCGGGTGGTCCGCCGGTCCGAGGCGCCCGCCGCGGTCGCGGTGGACTGGGCCGCGCGCCGTGCGGTGGTCCGTTCCCTGGTCAGCCGGTCGTGTGCCTGGCGCGCCGTGGCCAGTTCGTAGCGCGTCGCCGGGTTGTCCGCCCTGGCCACCGCGCGTTCGGCCCGTCGGACGCGGCGCTCGGTGATCCGCAGGCTCGCCGCGACCTGGGCGACGGCGCGGGCCTGGCGGTGCAGGACCCAGGTGCCGCGCACCGCCCTGACCAGCCCGGACCGCACCCGGCCGGGGAGCGCGCGCAGCCAGGTCACGGTGTCGACGAGCGCGGCGCGCGACGTGCTGTCGGTCCACCGCTGACGCAGCGCCGCGACCCGCTCGCCGCGCCACCTGTTGATCGCCTGCACGCCGTCGCGCCACTGGTCCGGCGCGCCGGCGATCCAGTCCGCGACAGCCGCGCGCCGGGCCGCGAGCGACGCCATCCGCTGGGCACGCCAGGTGTTGAGCACGGTCGTCCAGGGTCGTGAGTGGTGCGGGCGCCTATAGGCGCCCGCACCACTCACGAGCCGCTGCAGGAACGTTCTGATGCCGGTGGAGTGACGCAGGAGGGCTCGCAGGCCGACGATGCCGGCGGCCAGTGCCAGCAGGCTGGTCACGATGAGGGCCAGCTCGCCGAGGCCGACGCCGGTGCTGGGCGGGCCCCGGTTCGGCGGCGGGGTGGTCGTGCCGGTCGTCGGCGGGGTGGTCGTGGTCGGCGTGGGTGTCGCTGTGGTGGTCGGCGGTGTCGTGCTGGTCGTCGGGGGTGGCGTCGACGTCGTCGGTGCCGGGGTCTGGGTGCCGGGCGGGGGCTGCTGGCCGGGGGTCGGCGGGGTGACCGGTGCGTCCTGGATGTGCTGCTGGTCGTTCGGGTGGATCAGGTCCGGTGTCGAGTGGGTGGCGACCGCGCGCTGGAAGCCTGCCTCGTCGCCGAAGCGGGTGACGTAGATCGTCCACAGCGAGTCCCAGACCTTGTCGCCGTCGCGGTCCAGGTGCGGCGACAGCGTGTACCAGGTGCCGTTCCAGTGGGTGGGCGCGAGGACCGGTTCGCCGCCGATCCACTGGTTCGGGTCGCTGAACCGGCCGCTGTTCGCGGCGTTGAACGCGTCGAACGAGACGCCCAGTCCGGTCGCCACGTCGATCGCGCGGTCCGAAGGCGCCGCCGTGAACCGGCGTGTGCCGTCGGTGGTCAGCCGTACCTGGGTGCCGGTCGGCAGCACCTGGTCGTGCGCGGCGCTGCTCAGCACCTGGACAGAGGCGGGCCGTTCGGCGGCGGCCGCGACGTTGGTCGATGCGCTGACCAGCGGCAGCGCGGCGAGCAGACCGATGACGACGACCGTCGCGGCCCTCAGCAGGACCTTCGAGACGGTGCGGGCGCCTCGGGTGTGGGGGCGGGTCGGCCCCGTGGTGTCGGTCCGTCCCGGCGGCGGGCCGCGCGGACGGTGGCGGGAACGGGAGACCGTCACGGCCACGGCGCCTGCCACGGCGGCCGTCGTGATCAGGCTCGGGGTGTAGGCGAGCGCGGTCGCGGGCAGCAGGGCCAGCCCGCCGACGGTCAGCGCGGCGGCGAACGCGCGTCGGTTGCGCGGCGCGGCGGGCCGGGCCGGGGTGGCGAACCGGCGCCACTGCTCGCCCATCGCCCGTTCCAGCGCCAGCAGCGCGAACCGGGTGGGGACGCCGTTGCCGCCGGTCACGTACGGGTAGCCGCTGGCCGTCCGGATGAGCGTGGCGCGCTCGGCGTCCGTCAGCTGCCCAGCGGCGGCTCTGGTCAGCAGCGGGTGCGCGTCCCCGGCGAAGTACTCGACCCGCCCGACACCGGCAAGCACCCGCAGCAGGCCGACCTCAGCCCCGCTCACCGCCCGCCCCGATGACACGAATGTGGCGATAGGGACGTTGAACGTCCCCATAGCCACATTCGTGCCGAGGAGACGGAGGGCTTGGAGGTGGTCGTGGGGAGTCCAGGTGGAGCGTTGGGCCAGGGCGGCTGAGTGGCGGATGGTGGTCAGGGTCGTGGTCGAGACCTGGCGGGTCGGTAGTTCGGCCGGGGCGGGGGTGCGGCCGGGGCTTGTGGCCAGGCGCGTCGCGGCGCGGTCCAGCAGGTCGCCGACCTGGGCGGGGCGCATCCCGAGGTCGCGGGCGATGGCCTCGACGGGGGTGCCGCGCAGCAGTGCGACCAGTGCGTGCAGCTCGCGGGTGGGCAGGCTGTCGACCGCGAGGCGGTCGGTCGGTGCGATCGCGGCCGAACCGGTGGAGAACGGGTGCTCGCCCCGGGTGGTGAGCAGGTGCTGGGCCATCGCCAGGGTCGCGGCCATGCCGTCGTGGTCGAGACCGGATAGCTCGGTGAACCGGGCTTCAAGCTCGAGGCGGGTCTGTTCGTCGGCGACCGCGCGGCGCAGCTGGTCGATCGCCAGCAGGTCGGCCGAGGTGATCGGCGCCTGCACCAGGGTGCGCAGCGGGATGAGCGTGACGACCTCGGCGCCCGCCTCGGTCAGGGTCAGCGGGTCGGCGCCCGAGCGTTCCAGCTCGGTCAGCCGGTTCACCGCGTCGTGAACCTGCCGCCCGGTCACGCCCGGGATGTCGGTGCCGGCGACGGCCGCGGCGAGCTGTGCGGGGTCGACTCCGTCAAGGTAGGCGCTGTGGGTGGGCGCCTCGTCGTGGGTGATGACCGTGGCCGGGGCGTCGTCGAACCGCGTGCTGTCGGTCGGTCGCTGGGGGGTCTGCTCCAGGCGGGCCAGGTCGAACAGTGCCCCGGCGGCGGCGCTCTCGACGTCGGTCAGCGGGGCGCCGGGCGTCTCCGTCAGGTCGCGGCGGTACTCCCACGGCTGGCCCTCCACCAGCACCTCGTCCTCCAGCGAGCGGAAGATGCGGGACGTGCCGTAGTCGCCGTGGCGGCCGGAGCGGCCGCGCAGCTGCATCTCGGTGCGCAGCGAACGCGGGAACCCGAGGCCGTAGATGTGCAGGCCGCCGCCCTCGACGTTGAGCTGCGCGCGGGCCGTCTCGACCTCGGCGGTGGCGTCCTTCGTGGCCTGTGCGCGGGCGTCGCGGTACTCGCGGGTGCCCGGGGTCAGATCGCCGTGGCGCGCGAGCATCAGCTGGTCGGTGAGGGCGCGGACGTCACCGCCGAGGCGGATGTCGATGCCCCGGGTCAGCAGGTTGGTCGTGATGGTGACCGCGCCGGGACGTCCGGCCTGGGCGACGACACCGTCGATCGTGTGGTCGTAGCGGCGCTCGGCGGTGAGCATCTGGTAGTCGACACCGGCCTCACCGCGTGCCCTGGCGGCGGCGTTGGCCTCGTCGAACAGCGCCGCGATCCGGCGGGCCTCGCCGATCGAGCGGGCCGCGATCACCACCGGGAAACCGGACCGGTGGGTGTCCATGGCCATGCCGAGCATGTCGGTGTGGGCGCCGTCGATGGTGCGGTAGGTGTGGGTGAAGTCGTCGCGGCGCAGGACACCCGGCCGGATGTGCACCGCGTCCTTCCCATAGCGGGAGGCCAGCTCGGCGCGGCCGGCGGCGCCGCCAACCGTGCCGGTCATGCCGGCGAACGGGGTGCCGCCGAGGAAGTCGCCGATCAGCAGCGAGTCGATCGTGCGGCTCGCGTGGCCGATGCCGGTCTCGCCGAACTCCAGGTACTCCAGGGCCTCGTGCAGGCCGGCGCTCCAGCGGCGTCCGTCGAGGCGCCGGCCGCTGGGTTCGTCGACGATCTCGATCCGGCCGTTCTCGGCCAGGTACCGGCGGGGGCCCTGTTCCTGCAGCGCCTTCAGGCGGCGCGCGGCGAGTGCCTGTTCGATTCGGGTGTCCAAGCCCCGGTTGGCCTTCACGGCCAGGTCACGCCCGCCGTCGAGCTGAGCGATCCAGGTCCGGCCCGCCTCGGTGAGGGTGGGTCGCTCGCCGGGGGTGTAGTGACCGCCGGCGTTGTCCCTGGTGACGGCTTCCAGCTGGGCGGCCATGCGGTCGGCCCACACGATGTCGGCGACCGCACGCTGCTCGCCCAGCAGCGCCAGCGCCAGTCGGTGCGGCACGAGGCCCTCGTCGAGCAGCACCAGGTCGATCTCGTCGATCAGCCGGAACCCGACTCCCCTGCTCTGCACCGCAGGCCGTCCGTTGCGGTCGCGCAGCGCGTCGAACAGGAACTCCGAAACCGGTCCGACCACGATGTCCGCGCGGTAGGCCGCGACCGTTCCCTCCAGGGTGCGTTCCGAGGTGATGCGGTCCACGGTCAGGCCGTGCCTGCGGCCGAGCGTCCGGATTTCGCCGATCGCGTCGCCCGCGAGTTTCTGGTTCGGGGTCAGCCACTGTGCGCGTCGCCCCTCCAGGGCGGTGCGCGCCACGATGGCGACCGCTCCGGCGAGCGTCTTGCCCTCACCGGTGAGTAGTTCCGCCACCCGCAGGTCGCGGGCCGTGGCGAGTGCCGTCGTCAGCTGTCCTTCGGTGAGCTCCCGTCCACTCAGTTCCCGGACCGAGGCCGACAGGATGCCGACCGCTTCGGGCATCGCGTCCCGCAGCGACAGCTCGCCGCGCTGAACGCGTCCGGCCAGGTCACGCAGGGCCGTGATGTCCGCCGTCGGGTCGGTCTGGAGTGCCCGACCGGTCAGCAGCTCCCGGGCCATCGCCTGGTCGATCAGGTGCGCGTACTGCTGTTGCGTGTCGCGCCACTGCTCGGGCTCGCCCGTCTGCACCTTGCCGTTGTCCGGCTGGTGAGGATCAGTGGGCTTCGACGGGGGATCCGTGCCGGACTCGGTTTTGCCGTGCGGCGGAGGCGTTGCCTGTGAACCGCTGGTCGCGCCGGGGGTGTGCTCGCCCGGCTGCGCGCCGGACGGTGGCCGGTTCTCGTGCGGCGGGGTGCCTGAGCCGTCGCCGCTACCGGTGCCGCGCTGATTCACCGAGGAGCCGGGCGGGGGTGCCGGGTCGGTCGGGTCGGCGGGCCTGGGTGTCGGATGTCCGCTTCCCGGGACCGGCGGGGTCTCCGCAGCCTGATGGCTCGGCGGGGTCTGGCCCGGGTGTCCGCCGCTCTCCGGCAGGCTCGCGGCGGGGCCGTCGCCGGTGCTCGTGCTCGACGTCGGGGCCTGCTGCTCGGTGCTGGAGGTGGTGACCTGCTCCGGGGCGCGGCGCGCGTAGGTCTGGCCCTGGTACTCGTACACCCGCACACCCGGATCGGCGCGCAGCGTGGCGGCCACCTCGTCCGCGGTGACGGTCCGCCCCAGCTGCGCGCTCAACCGCGCCGCGACCTCGTGCACGACGACCGGCCGCGTCGACCCGGCCGGCAGCTCGCCGTCCAACCCCTCCCGCAGCGCCGGCCCGTCCCCCTCCCGTGGCACGAATGTGGCTTTAGGGACGTTGGACGTCCCTAAAGCCACATTCGTGCCGGTGGGGGCGGAGCGGGAGGCGCGGGCCTGGGTGGCTGCGTCGGTGAGCTGGGTGCGGCGGGACTGCTGGGCGTCGGCGGAGAACCTGCTCAGGACGTCGCGCACGCGGTCGAGGCGCATCTCGGTGCGGACCTGGCCGGCGCGGTCGCGCAGCACCGTCTGGTAGGCGCGTTCGCCGGTCGCGCGAGCGCCGTCGGCGAGCCACTGGTGGTAGGCCGGGCTGACCTTGCCCGTCCGGCTCGCGGCGTAGAGGTCCATCCCGTCGGCCGCGAACTGCGCGCGCATCCGCGCGGCCCGGATCTGCGCCGGGGTCGCGTCGCGGTCGATGCCGAGCGTCGCGTACGCCCTCGGAATCTTCACCAGACCGATCAGCCCGGCCCTGCCGATGATCGAGAAGTACGGCGCGGACGCCTCGGCGACCCGGCCGGTGCCGCCGAGCGCCCGGCCCGCCCCGGCCAGTGCCCCGGCGAGACCGGGCGAACCGGCCGCCGCGGCGTCGGTGGCGTAGCCGGTCAGCCGGCCGCCGCCCGAACGGGCCAGCTCGGCCAGCGGCGGCAGCGCCCTGCCGACACCCGCCGAGGTGAGCCGCCCGACCCCGCCCCACAGCCGGTAGGGCGCCGCGACGATCTGCATCGGCAGCGACGCGGCCCGCCCGGACCAGGTCATCGCCTCCCCCGCGACGCGCAGCATCCCAGCGCGCATCCCGGTGGACGCCAGCGCGCCCGCCTTCGCCGCCGCGCCGCCGATCTTCAGGATCGCGCCCGCGCCCGCGAGGGGCAGCGACGGGATCGTCAGGTCCGCCATGAGCGTGCCGACCGGGTCCTCGGCGTAGCCGCTGTACAGGCCCTGGTGCCAGTCGCCGTGCTTGACGGTGTTCCAGTCGCCGTCGGTGAACACCGGCTTCCACCGGTTCCAGGTGTCCTGGCCGGCCTTGGCGAACATGCCGGTGAACGGGTAGACGCGGTTCTGGTACTCCGCCCACGACTCGTCCTTCAGCCGACCCGGAGCGTCCGCCCAGCCGAGGTCCGGGTCGTACTTGACGTCGTTGAACAGCTCCACGCCGAGCGCGCCGACCAGGTGCGCGGCGCCCTTCGGCGCGTAGGCGACGGCGTGCACGATGCCGTCGTCGATCTTGCTGGACCAGCTGTCGCGGTCCGGTGCCTTGCCGCCGACGTAGGTCCAGTCCGGCATGTCGTAGGCGAAGAAGTCGTGCACCGCGGTGATGCCGTCACCGAGTTTGTCCAGCGCGTTCATCACGACGTTCGGTTTGCCGTCGTTGAACGCGTCCTCGGCCGCGCTCTTCTGGTCGCCGCGCAGGTAGTAGGTCCAATCGCGCCAGCCGTCGGGGTGGTCGCGGCTCTCGCCGAACCAGCCGGCGAACATCTCGTCGCGCTTGCGCCGGTCGCCCTCGCTGTGGATGTCGGAATCCTTGATCCCGGTCTTGAGCGCCTTGATCTGGTCCAGCTTGGACAGCTGCGGGCCCTCCCACTGCTCCGCCGTGTGGTACGCCGCGATGTTGGCCTTCTCGTCCGGCGACAGCGTGTCCCAGTAGGAGGTCTCCGGGCCGTCCTTCGTCTTCTTGATCGGCAGCAGGCTCTTGTCGCCGAACACGTGCAGGTCGGAGGCGTAGGTGGGCAGCCGGGTCGCGGCGTTCAGCGCGTAGACGACGTCGGCGCGCCCGGTCGAGGGCAGGTTCAGCCACACCGGGTGCTGCTCGCCCTGGACGGTCACCCACTGGCCGCTGCCCAGCTTGTTGTCCTGCGACCGGGGTCCACCGGCGATGGCGTTGTAGCGGGTGAGGGTCGCATCGCCGAAGCCGTGCAGCGTCTTGGCCACCTCGACCTGGTTGCGGTCGCCGGAGGAGTCCATCGCGTCGGCGAGTGTGGTGACCCTGCTCAGGTCGGTGTTCGCGTTGTTCAGGCGCTGGTAGAAGCCCTGGTCGCCGGAGTACTGGGCGAACACCAGGTCCAGCGAGCGACGCTGCGCCGCCTTGCGCGCCTCGTCGGAGCCGGGCGCCGGGGTGTTCTGGTTGATCCGCGCCTGGATGCCCTGCAGTGCCTTGCTCTCGGCGTTGACCGCCTCCACGTCGTGGTTGAACGCGTCGATCTGCTCCTGGGATGCGTCCCCGTTCTCCAGCGCGGGACGACGGCGGTCCAGCTCGGCGTTCTTCGCCGCCTGGGCGCGTTCACGCGGGATCATGCTCAGGTCGGCGGTGACGTTCGCCGACTGCTTGGCCTGCTCGGCGGTCATCGGCTGACGCGGCGCGTTCGGGTCCGCATCAGGGTCGATCCCCATGATCTTCGCGGCGTTGTCCCGGGCCCTCTTGAGCTTCGCGGCCGGGGTGTCGCCGATCTTCGCCAGCTCGTCGGTCACCGGGTCGGACGGCTGCGGCGCAGGCTGCTCGGTCGGCGGGAGCAGCATCTGCTCGAAGCTGCGCGGCGGTCCGGTGTTCGCGCTGGGTGTCGGTCCGGCGAGCTTGTCCACCAGTCCGGGGTCGGCGGCGAGCTTCGCGTTGATGTCGGCGATCGTCGGCGGGAGGTAGGTGGCGCGGTCGATGCCGTCGACGAAGCGGTGCGCGTCGGCCAGCTCCTTGCCGGTCGCGCTCGCCTGCTCCAGCTTCGTCAGCTGCGGCTCCAACGCGGCGCGCTCGGCGTCGGTGAGCCCGCCCGCGTTGGCCTTGGCGATGACGTCGAGGGTGCTCTGCAGGTCGGTGCCGCTGAGCTCACCTTCGAGCTGGCCGAGCAGCCGCTGGCGCTTGCTCTGCTCGACGCCGCTCATCAGGACGGCCTCGTCCTTCTGCTCCTGGGTCAGCGGGGGCAGGCTCGCGTCGTAGCGCTTGCGCTCGTCGTCGGTCAGCGCCGCGCGGTCGGACGCGGTGAGCGGCGGCAGGGCCGCGTTCGGGTCGAGGCCGAGACGGTTGGCGATCTCCCGGTCCAGCGCGTTGTTCAGTGAGGGCCGCGTGTAGGTGGGGTCGGTGACCAGCATCATCGACGGGCTGGGGTCGCCCTGCCAGCGCAGCTGCTTGTCCGCGGCGAGGTTGGTCTCGCACTTGCCGGCACCCGCCCGGCAGGCCATGCCCTCGTTGCCGGTGATCTTCCCGTGGCCGTCGGTCGTCGGGTAGAGCAGCCAGCCCTCGCCCTTCATCGTCTGACCGACGACGTTCGTACCGGAGCAGTTCTTACCGGTGCAGGTGACGCCGCCGCCCTCGCCGTAGACCATCCCGATGTGGCAGGTCTTGTCGTCGCACTGCTGGGTGTTGCCGTACGGGTCGGTCCAGTGCACAGTGCCGTCGGCGAGGTTGGTGATGCCGCCGGTGTGGTCGGGCTTCTGCCCCAGCTTGGCGATCGGTTCGACGACGACGCAGTTCGCGCAGGTGCGGTTGGCGCCGGGCTTCGCCAGGTCGTCCGCGGACAGGCCGTTCGGGTTGGCCTGTTTCATGCCGTCCGGCCGGGTCAGCTCGCACGCGCCGACGCAGCCGAGCAGGCCGCCGTTTCCGTCGCCGTCCGGTGTGGTGGCGCTGAGGTTCGCCGCGTCCTTGACGCCGTAGGTCTGCAGCATCGCGGGCACACCGCCGGCGCCCTTGCTCTTGACCAGGGTGTAGTTCTCCTTGGCCAGGTGGATGCTGCCGGTCTGGTCGTCGCTGACGTTGAACACGCCCTGCCCGCCGAACGCATCGCGGGTCGTGATGAAGGTGCGGTTCGCGTCGATCCCGTCACCGTTGGCCTTGATGACGTCCTTCTCCGCGGTGGTGACCTCGCCCTTGCCGGTGAAGTCGAGGGTCGCGGCGTTGCCGACGCCGTCGCGGCCGATCAGCACACCCGGGGAGCCGGCCAGGTCGACGTGGTCGCTCCAGGTGCCCGCGCCGATGTCGGGGCTCTTCAGGTCACCGACGCAGCCGCCCGCGCAGGTGGTGGTGAACGGGGAGCCCTCCAGGTTGGCGAACCGGCCGTTGTTCGCCGACGGCGCGGAGGGCGCGCTGCCGATCGTCGGGACCGGGCGCGAGTCGTGGTAGGTGATGGTCGAGCCGGACACCCCGTCGTAGACCGAGCCGTCGCCGGTGACCGAGTAGGCGCCGTTGCCCTTGTCGTCGCGGTAGGCGGAGATGCCCTGCGAGCCTTGGACCTTGTCCTGCTTGGTCGAACCCGGGGTGACCGGTACGGCGCCGTTGAAGTGGTTGTCGCCGTAGGTGATGGTCTCCCCGCCCGGGGTGCTCAGGCTGTCCTTGTTCGTGCCCTGGCAGTCGACGCCGACCGTGCAGGACTGGACCGCGCCACCTTCCGGTTTGACCTTGAGCGTCCGATTGCCGTCCTTGTCGACCCCTTCGACGCCGCGCTGGTTCGGCCCGAGCTTGTCGATCGGGATGGGTTTGCTGTTGCGCGCCGCCTCCGCCTGGGCCCGCGCCCGTGCCTCTGCCTGCGCCTTGAGCGACGGGACGGTCGCGGTGAACGTGTTGGAGCCGCCCTGGGTGAAGTTGCCGCAGTCGCCGCTGCACACCGCGCGGCCGCCGCTCGGGTCGCCGGGGATCGCCTGCGCCATGACGCCGCAGCCGCCGTTCGTGCCGGAGCAGCGGCCCCACTTGGTGGCGTCGTTGTAGCCGCCGGGGGCGTCCCAGGTCGGTGCGACGCCGCCGCGGGCCTTGTCGTGCGCCTCGGCGACGAACCGGGTGCCCGCGCAGTTCGCCTGCCCGGTGCAGGACGCGGACGCCGAGGCCTGGTTGCCCTTCGCCATCGCGGTCGCGGACACCGCGACCCCGCCGCCGCCCATCTCGCCGCCGCCGACGCCGTGTGCGTGCGCGTCGGCGAACGACCCGGTGCTCCGGTCGCGGGCGTGGGCGTCGCGGGTGGCTTCGTAGTGGTAGCTGCAGCTGCTGCCGTCGCTACCGGAGCAGGAGGCCATGGCCTGGGCGGAGGTCTTGTCACCGGCGGCCATCGCGAACGTCGCGGCCTCGCCGCCGCCGGTCGTGCCCTCCTTGTGGCCGACCGCGTCGGCGTCCGCGCCGCTGGCCGAGGCGTGGCTCTCGGCGCGGTAGGCGTACGAGCAGGTCGATCCTTCGCTTGCCGCGCAGCTCGCACCGGCTCGCGCGCCGAGCTGTTCGCTCGCGCCGACCATGCTCTGCCCGGCGCACTGGCCGTCCTTCGCGGCGGTGCAGTCGGTGGTCGAGGTGGCCTTGTTGGTGGCGCCCCTGGTGGTGTCGTCCGCCTTGCTCGCGCTGGTGGCGGCGCCGTCGGTGTGGGTCGTGCAGCCGGTGCCGGCGCAGACGGCGCTGGTCTGGGCGTAGTCCTTCGCGGCCGCGCCGTTCGTGCTGGCCTGGCAGGGGGTGCCCGGCGCGCAGGTCGCGGTGGCGTGGGCGGTGGCGGTGCCTGCCACGTCGGTCTTCGAGGATGCCTCGGCGCAGCCGGTGTCCGGGCAGGTGACGCCGGTTTCGGCGTAGTCGGTCGCGGTCGCGCCGTCCGTGCCCGCCTGGCACGGGGCGCCGGGTGTGCAGGTCGCTGTGGAGTTGCTGGTGACGGTCGACGAACCGGCCTCGGTCTTCGAGGACGCGGCCGCGCAGCCGGCGTCGGGGCACAGGACGCCCGACTCGGTCCGCCCCTCGCCCTCGGCCGGGGTCTTGTCGGTGGCGGCGCGGGTCAGTGCGGTGGCCGACGCGGTCGCGCCGCAGCCTTCGCTGGTGGCGGTGCAGGTGGCGGTGGAGTTCGACCTGCCCGGGAGTCCCTGGGTGGCGCCGGTGACGGTCGCGGTGCAGCCCGGGCCGGTGCACTGGCCGGCGGCGGAGGACTCGGACCAGGTGGCGGGGGCGTCGGTGACCGGCTTGGCCGCGACGTCGGCGGCCTGGGTGGCGGTGTCGCGGGCCTGCTTCGCGGTGGTCTCGGCGTCTGTCGTGGCCGTGCGCTGTGCGGCGGTGGCGCCCGCAGCGGCGGCGATCTGTCGCGCCTGCTGGGCTGCCTGCTCGGCGTCGTCGGCCTGCTGTGCTGCCTGGGTGGCGGCGGTCTGGTTGGTCAGCGCGATCGTGTCGGCGACGACCTGACCGGTTGCGACGGTGGACCGTGAGGTCGCCTGGCATTCGGTGCTGTTCGTGCAGGTTGCGGTGGTGGAGGCGTCTCCGCTCGGGGGCCCTCGGGAGCCCGTCTCGCCGTTGACGGTCTTCGGGCCGTCCGAGCCGACCGCGGTCGAGTGGACGCTGCCCGCGCAGCCGGTCGTGCCGGCCTGGCAGTCGAGGGTGGCGGAGGCGTTGGACCAGCTGGACGCGCCGGGGACGGTCGGGGCGACGTTGGCGCCGGCGCCCGGGGAACCGGCGGGTGGGGTGGCCGGCTGCTGCTGGCTCTGCCCGCCGCCGGTGGGGGTGTCGGTGTCGCCGCTCTGGGTGGCCTGCTGCTGGGTGCCGGTCTGCTGGGAGGTGGTGGTGGCGTTCTGGGTCGAGGGTGTGTCGACCAGGGGTGCGATCGTGGAGGCGTCCGGTCCGGCGGAGGCGCCGGAGTTGGTGACCGCGGTGCAGCCGCCGGTCGCGCCCTGGCAGTCCCCGGTGCCGGTGGAGCCGCGCGGGTCCTTCGAGATGTTGGGGTCGGTGCCGGTCGCGGAGCTGGTGACCTTGCCGGTGCACTCGTTCTGCCCGCAGCGCAGCGCCGCGCCGGAGGCCGAGGCGGCCGAGGGGCCGGTCGTGGCCTTGCCGGTGGGGTGATCCCCGGCCAGGTAGTCGGTGGCACCGGGGCCGGTGGAGGCGACCGACACAGTCTGGGGGTCACAGGCGCCTCCGCCGGCGGTGCACGAGGCGGTGCCGGTGGTGGTGCGCGGCTGCCCCGTCGCCGGGTCGTTGCTGGTCGCGGTCGAGTTCGCGGTGCCCGAGCAGTTCGCTCCTTCGGTGCAGTGGACGGCGGCCTGGGAGGTGGAGATGGCCGACGGGCCGGTGGCCGCCGCCTTCTGGCCTGGCAAGGTGAGACCGGGACCGGAGGAGGCCTGGGAATCGGTGGCCGCGTCGCACGCCCCGCCGTTGACCTGGCAGTCACCCGAACCGCTGCTCGACTTGGCGCGGCCGTTGTCCACCGCCGCGTCCGAGCCGGTCGCCTCCGAGGTGACCGCACCCGAGCAGGACCTCGAACCCTCGGGGCAGCTCACCTTCCCGGAGGCGTCCGAGGTGCTCTCCAGACCACCGGTGACGACCGGTTTGTCCGTCGTGTAGTCGACGGTGGGCTCGGTGAACCGAGTCGCCGAGTTCGACTGCGCCTGGCAATCGGTGGCGGTCGCGGTGCAGGTCGAGGATCCGGTCGAGGTCTTCGCCGCCGCCGGGGTGGCCTTGCCGGTGAGCGGGTCGACGGTCACGTCACCGGCACCGGTGGAGGAGGTCTTCGACGAGCCGTTGCCGGTGCAGCCGACCTGGCCGGGCTCGCAGGTGACGGCCACCGAGGCTCCACTGGCCGAGACGCCGTCCGAACCGGACTGGCTCTCACAGCCACCCCCGCTGACGGTGCACGTGGTCTGCCCGCTGCCGGCCCGCTTGACCTCGGTCGTCTCCACCGCACCACCCGCCGCCCCCGCTGGCACGAATGTGGCTTTAGGGACGTTCAACGTCCCCAAAGCCACATTCGTGTCATCGGGAACCGGGGTGGGGGTGAGTGGCAGGGCCGTGGTGTGTGAGCCGTTGGTGGTGGTGTCCGTGTTCGTCCCGCCGGTGCACCCGGTCGCGCCCTGCCCGCACTGGGCGCCGGCCCTCGCCTGCGGGCCGTCCTCAGCTCGTGAGTGGTGAGTGTGGCCATAGCCATCCTCAACACTCACGAGGGAGGCTGTGGCGCTGGAGCTGGTGGTGCACTCGCCGGTCTTCGTGACGCAGTGCGCCGCGCCCGTCGCGTCCCCAGCGGCGGTCGCCGGCTTGTCGGCCGGCAGGTCGGTCGAGCTGGTCGGGGCCGTGTGGGTGTGGCCGGTCGAGTTCGTGTCACAGGAGCCCGCGTCGGCGCGGCAGGTCACGTAGGCGGCGCGGCGGTCGGTGTCGGTGTCCATCGCGCAGTTGCCGACGCAGGTGCCCGTCGACTCCGACTTGTCCCCCGCGGTCTCCGAAGTCGGGGTCGTCGAGGTGACCGTGCAGCCGCCCTTGGCCTGGCACAACGTCGACGCCTCGTCCTCGGTCGCGCGGGAGTTGGTGTTGCAGTCCCCGGCGCCACAGGAGGTCGTGGCGGACTGCGTGCCGTTCACGACCGCGGTCGTGCAGCCACCGGTGACCGCGCAGGACGCGGCGGCGGTCTGCTCCCCGGTGCCCGATGAGGCGCTGCACCCGGACACCCCGGTCAGGCCCATGCAGTAGTCCTGGTCGGAACGGTCGTACCAGCCGGAGGCCTGGCCGGGAGCCGAGGTCGTGCAGGTGGTGAACGCACCACTCGCGCCGCAGCCCGCCGTCGAACCGGACCCGTCGTTCGGCAGGCCGGTCGTCGGATCGTGGCCGGTGGCATAGGCCAGCGCGGAGGTCCGTGAGTTCACCTGGCGCGTCTGCTCCTGGAACGCCGCCACGTGCTGGTCGTAGGTCGCCTGGTCCAGCGTGCCGGCGGCGACCTGGGCCTTCTCCGCGTCCAGGGTCGCCTGGCCCTTGGCCAGCCCCCGCTGGCCGGAGACGACATCGGTGATCAGCCCGCTGGTGTAGGGCGACAGCTGCGCGGCCTCGTCGTCGGCCTTCTTCACCAGGGCGGCGTGGTCGGCGGCGGCCTTGTCGTAGTCGGCCTGGGTCATCGTCCCGGCCTTGACCTTCGCCTGCGCCTCGGTCAGGGACTGCTCGCCCTTCACCGCCGCGAGCCGGTCGTCGAGGGCCTGGTTGGCCGCCGTCGGCGAGTCGATCGGGCCCCACCACGAGGCCAGCCGGTACGGGTCGTCGGTCGACCCGTCCGGCAGCAGGTCCGGGGCCTGGCGCTGGTCGAGCGAGGACTGGAACGCCGACGAGTTCGGTTCGCCCGCCGTGCACGCCACGCCACAGATCTGCTTGCCGCCGCCCTGGCCGGGCTGCTCGCTCGCGCCCTGCGACTGGCCCGCCTGGGACACCGTGCTCCGCACGAACCGCGACACCAGGTCGAGGATGGAGGAGACCAGCTGCTGGACGGGGCTCGCGGTCGTACCGGAGCCGTCACTCGAACCGCCCGACGCCGGACCCTTGTTCGAGAAGCCGTTGCCAGCCAGCCAGTCCTGCACCAGCGAGCTGATCTGCTCGCCCAGATCCGGCGCGTTGCGCGAGGAGCTGCCAGAGCCACCGGCCCGTGAGACCGATCCGCTCGAGCTCTGACCCGCACGGTCGGTGCCCGCGAGCTCCGAGAGGAAGTCGTTCACTACCGAGGTGATCCGCGAGGTGAGCCCCGCGATGGCCCGATCGGCCCGATCACCCGCACTACCGTTCCGGCTGTTGTCGCTGTCGTGATCGCCCGTCCCGTGCGGTGGGCCTCGGCCACGCAGCGCGGCGAGGACGGTCGACGCCGTCTTGTCGGGGTCCGCGCAGCGGACACCCCGGTCGACGCCGCAGCCGAGAACGGCACGCGCATCGGCGATCGCGCCGTCCACAGGTCCACGGTCACCCCGCCCGGGATGACCCGCGAGCTGGGACCGGCCCTCGGCCATGACCGGCTGCTGTCCGTCGCGGCCCGAACCCGTCGCTCCCGCGTCACGGCCCAGCGCCGCGCCGCGCACCAGCGCCGTCTCGACCTGATCGGCCACGTGGGACAGCGCCTGATGCGTTCGCTCCCCGGCGGCGCGGCCGCCGACGGTGGACACCACGCCGGAGACCATGTCCACCACCGAGGAGAACAGCTCGTCCACTCCCGGGCCCGTCAGGTCGGCGGGAAGGCTCCGGGTCGGAGTGTTCGACGCCGTCCGCCTCGGCTCAGCGATCCGGTCGGTCAGCTGCTCCGCGTCCTCGGACGACGAGGGGTCGCGCCGCGCCGTGCTGTGCTGTCCGGCCCAGTCGTGGACGACCGAGGAAATCCGCTGACCCAGCTCCTCCGCATCGGGCGCCTCGGTCTGTACGCGCCGGGCCGATCCGGCGCCCTGCTGGCCACCGACCCTTCCGGCGACGTCGGCTACGAAATCGTCGACCAGCGAGGACAGCCGCGCGGAGAACCGCGACGCCGCCTTCTCGATCCGGCCGCCGTCCGGCAGGCCGCCACCGGCACCGTCGTGCGCGAGCCAGTTCTGGACCACCGAGGTGATCCGCTGACCCAGCTCCTCCACATCGGGGGCCTCGGGCCGGCTGTTCTGCGACGAACCGGTCGGCCGCGCGGGCGACGCGGCGGGCTGGTTGTTCGAACCGCCCAGCTGTCGCAGGACCGAGCCCAGCTCGGTGAGCCCCTGGCCGATCATCCCGAACAGATCGTCGAGCCGACCGGACAGATGAGTCACGGCGCCGGCCTGGTTCGAGACACCGGGCTGGTTCGAGGCGCCCGTTCCGGAACCCGAGCCGCCGAGCAACCCGCCCAGCAGACCGTGCAGCCAGTCCAGCAGACCCCGGCTCTCCGGCTCGGCGGCGAGGCCGGTGGGTCCGCCTGCCGTGGCCGCCGGCCGCCGGATCGCGCCCGGTGCGTGGCCGACCGGGCTGGGAAGAGCCTCGGCCGGGTCGCCGTCCGATCCGGTTGCCTCGGTCACCGTGGCCGCGGTCCGCCGGACGATCCCGGCGGCGAAGTTCTGAACCTCACCGAGGATCGAACCGGCGAGCGAGTCGATCGACGAGCCGACCGTGGAGGCCGGTGCGCTCTGCTCGCCGCCGTTCGAACGTCCCCGGGTGGTGGCCGTCCAGGTCGGCAGCTGGTCCTCCGAGCCGTCGGCGTCGAGCTGTCCGCCGGAGACCGTGGCGGAGCCGCGAGCCGATCCACCGCCGGCGGTGCCCCACCAGTCGGTCAGGCCCGCGTCGGCCGAGCCGTCGGTCCCGAATCCGGTGTCGGCGTTCAACACAGGCCGGTTGAATGCCACGTGAACAATAGGTGACCGGTTTTCCGACTCGGCATTGGTCGAGATCGCGGTCAGCGCGATCCAGACCAGTCCGACCGCGGCGACAATTGCACTGAACGTGAATCGCGACAACAGCGACACGACGGTGCTGGTGCACCGCCTGTCTGCTGTGGCCACGATCATCATGTGCTGCCGCTCCATCTGAAGAATGCGAAAGAAACGAAAGGGGATCGGTGTCCGCCTCGGGCTCCCAGGCCCAACCACGGCACATCCTCGGGCTGCCGACAGCCGAGTCGATCGGCGTTGCATGCGATTGACCAGCAGCAACGCACCCAGAAGCCGCGTTGACTCCATGGGCCGGCAGCCCGAGGGCAGCCGTCGTCCTCCCTCCGGACCAGCCGCGGTCGATGTCACGCGGAGACCCGTCGGGTCGTTCTTCTGTGCGAGCCTGAAATCCCGACGACGCACTGAACCCAACTACTGCGGTTCGTCGTTCAAGTTAGTCGACCACACCCGCGGCGGGCAAACCCGGAATGGCTTCCCGCTCATTCTTGTCGGCTCGTTAACCTTTATTCAACCTGGAATACAGTTGCGGGTTCAGAAAGCCGACCAGGTAGGCACGCAGTGCGTCCGGGTCGCTCAGATCGACCACGCCGTTGGTGAACACCAGGGACAGCGCGATCCGGCACATCGCGTCGATCAGGATTCGCGGCTCGACGTCGGGCAGCTCGCCGTCGTCGATGTAGCGCCGCACGGTGTCCGTCGCGACCGTCTCCACCTGCTCGATCAGCACGCCGGCGCGAGTGGTGAACCAGGGCAGCAGCAGCTGCGGGGCGTCCCGCAGGGCGGCCTGCAGCAACGGGTGCTCCCGCGCATGGCCGACCACGAAGACCATCACGGTGACCAGGTGCTCGGCGAACGGGAGATGACGGTCCATGATCGGCTGCAGCTGTTCGAGGAACACCCCGAGCTCACGCTGGATGAGCGCCGCGTTGATCGCATCCTGGTCACCGACGTACTTGTAGACCGTCGGCCGGGACAGCCCCGCCCGGCGCGCGATCGTGGAATGCAGCCGCGCGTCGCCGAACCCGCCCTCCAGCAGGCACTGTTCGGCGGCGGCCAGGACTCGCGCTCGAATCTCCTGCGCCTGCGGCACTCATCCTCCTGTCGTTGACAGAAGCCTACTGGGTGTAAGCCGCGCACTTGACCGCCATCACACCACCCGCTTACAGTCGAGCGAGAACTGTAAACGAGCCTTGTGAGGTGCGGCAATGACGCAGCAGACCCCCAGGTCCCGACCGCTGCGCGGGATCGACGTCGGGATTCCGGCCCGCCAGCTCAACTTCCAGCTCTCCGGCGACATGCCGCGCTGGCTGTACGCGGACAACGTCACCGCGACCACCTACCTGGCCGTGCTGTCGGCGTTCTTCCCGCCCGGCGAGGACTTCTTCGTGCAGTCGGTCAACCACTTCAAGAACCGGGTGACCGATCCGACGTTGCGTGCGCAGGTGGCCGGGTTCACCGGCCAGGAGGTCATCCACAGCCGCGAGCACGAGCGGCTCAACGAGGTCTTCTCCGAGCGTGGCTTCCGGCTCGGCGTGCCGGACCGGGCGATCCGTCTCGCGCTGGCGGCGCTGTCCCGGTTCCCGGCTCGCACGCAGCTGGCCGCGACCGCGTTCATGGAGCACTTCACCGCCCTGTACGCCGAGGAGACCCTCGTGTACGAGGGCGCGGACGGCGACATCCATCCTGACCTGCGCGAACTGTGGCTCTGGCACGCGTTGGAGGAGCTGGAGCACAAGTCGGTCAGCTACGAGGTGTACGAGCTGGTCGGCAACCGTCGCGCCGAACGGCTCCTCGCCGAGCTGCTGGTGCTGGCGACCGTCGGGCCCGCTTTCCTGGCGAGCTGGGGGTGGCTGCTGGTGACCGAAGGGGCGCTGACCCGGCGCGGTGACCTGGCCGAGGGCCTGCGCGCGATGCTCGGCCCGGGCAAGGCGTTGCGCGGCGTCCTGCGCGGCATGCCGAGGTTCCGGCGGCGCGACTTCCACCCCGCGAAGCGCGACACGGTCGCATTGGAAACGCAGTGGCGCGACCGCCTCTTCGGCCAGCAGGGCACCTTGAACGACCAGCTACGCAGGCCCATCGCCTGACCCCGCGTCTCTTCGCAGAGCCACACGTCGCGTCGCAGACACCGCAGCGTCTGCGATGCGACATCAAGGTCCGCGAGGTCGTCTCAGAGTGTCCTGCGGGCGCCGTCCGGCCAGACGACGGACACCGGGAGGTTGCGTTCCCGGGCCGCGCTCACCATGTCGCCGGTGCCGCCACGGCCATCCGACGGTTGCCCGTCCCAGACCGCGATCATGCGGTCCACCGTGCTCAGTACCTGTTCGCCGGCCGCCAGATAGGCGTCGCGGCCCGACCTCTCGAACGGCAAGGTCAGCACCTCGGCGGCCCTGCCGATCAGCTCGTCGAACTCGGCCGCATCGGCAGGCCCGACCTTGCGCTCCCGGTAGTCGGCGGCCGGCAGCACGACCTCGACCTCACCGCCCACGTCGAGAACGGCGCGCGCGAACAGCTGGTCGGCGCCGCGCGCGAGGCAGGTCACCCCGACCAGCGGCCGCCCGGCCGCTGCCAGCAGGTCCAGCAACGCCGCCCGTACCGAGGCGACGCTGTCCGGGGCCAGGTTGGAGTGCCCGGTGATTCCGATACGCACGATGTCGCTCCCCTCGGATCCCTCTCACGGTGCCATCAACGCACCCTCGGACGCGGTCCGGGTCTCGTGCGGCTTGATACTGTTCGGCACACGAAGTCGCAGGTAGCTGCGCCCGGAGTGAGGAGGTTGATGAATATGGCCCGCCAGGCGGTTCATCAGCATGCCCATGTCCGGGTCGCGCGAGGATAAGCAGCGGCCCGGTCGTCCCACCCGACCAGGAGTGTCGCTTGACTTCCCTCATCCCCGCCGACCTGACCACTGACCGACTCGTCCTCCGGACCTGGTCCGCCGACGAGCTCACCGCTGTTCTCGACCACACCCGCCTGCCGCACTGGGCGGAGGACTTCCCCGCCGAGGGTGACCAGGTCATCGCGGGCTTTCTGCGCGACCACCCCGCCGGCCTCGACAGGTACGGCCACCGACTGATCCTCGAACGATCGACCGGGCTGGTGGTCGGGTCCATCGGGCTGTTCTGGCCGCCGACCGACGGGGCGCTCGAGGTCGGATACGGGATCGTCGAGTCACGACGTGGCCGGGGCTACGCGGCCGAAGCCACTCGCGCGATCGTGGTTCACGGGCTGACCGCGCCCGGCGTACACACCGTCGAAGCCGATGTGGAACTCGCCAACCCGGCGTCCGTGCGTGTGCTGGAGAAGGCCGGGCTCCGACGCTGGAGCGAGGATTCGTCCATCGCGCGGTTCCGCACCCAGCGGTAGCCATGATGTGTGCGGGGCGCGGTCGCCGTTGGGTCGATAACGGCTACCGCGCCCCGCGCCACCCACATCCCATACCAGTGAGCGGCCCACCCGGTTCAACGACGACGGCACCCGCCCGGTTCTGTGATCCGGGACAGACTCGCTCGAGTTCGGCGAATCACGTGTACTGATGCCTCACCGGCCGCGCGGACCCGCCTCGGCGAGCCCCCGCCCCTTTCCCGCGACGGCCACGTCCCCGGAGCCCGCCGGCCACGGCCGCGGCCGTCCGGGACCGGACGAAGGAATCGGCCGGGACAATCGCATCGGCGATTTGTCCCCGTGCTGATTATTCGGCCGGCGAATCACTCCGGCGGCTGATGGCCGCGGCCGCCGGACCCCGATGATCAGCACAGCTGATGTGATTCATCGACCGTGCTGATTCACAGTCCTGTCCAGCATGTTCACCCTGACCGGGCGCGGCCGCACCGTGGCCACGGCCGGTGTGGCCACGGCCATTCCGCCTGCTCATCGACCTGTGGCCAGGCCAGGTGGCCGGTCACCCGGTGGCCGTCCAGCGGTCGCGGCCACGGCCACCGGCGTTGGCCACGGCTCCCGGCAACGGCCGCCGAGGACAGGTGGCCATGAGTGGCCGCGTATTCGACGCGGCCATGACCGCCCGTTGCTCGTGCCCTGAATCGACGTTTCGTCATCAAGGCCGGTGATGATCTGCCGGAAAGGGGCTCTGCCGGTTCGGTTTTTTGTTTGCGAACGGAAGCGATGTGGGCTAACTTCGAGTGAAGGCCAGCTCAAGGCCCCGATGTGACGTCAGAAGTCATGGCCCACATTGCTGATCGACTCGGCCGTTCGTAGATGCGTAGTCAGCGTCGCGGCCGGAGGATGTGCCCCCGCGTGAGGACGACCGCGGCTGGCATCGACCAGTTCAGAGCGCGCAGCCACCGCGGCTGCATCTGATCGACTCGGTTCGCCGGAAAGCCCTCGTACGGCGTCGGACACCGAGGATGTTCCCCGCGTGAGATCACCGCGGCTGGTTCCGATCTCCTCTCTTCCTCATGTCCGGCTCTCTCGTATCGGAGTGGCATCGTGATCAGCGCGACCTCGGCAGGCAGGCGGTGCTTCGGCATCGTCGCGCCGCTGTTGTCGCGAGTGGCGCTGTCGCTGTCGTTCGGGAAGGTCCTTGCGGCCGCGGGCATGCTGCTGATCGCCACGGTGTTCCTCGGCGGCCACGTCGCGGGCGGCGAGCGCCACGACGTCCGGCTGGCCGCGGCCAGCACGCTCACCGATCTCGACTCCGGGCTCGGCGGCGACGGTTCCGACCTGTCCGACTGGTGGACCTCCACCGGCGGCGGGCGCGGTACCTCGGGCGCCACCGGCTACGTGTCGGAGCCCACCGACGACGAGCTCCCGGACTGGACGGCCACCACCCGGGGCGGTGGCAGCGCATCGGGTATCGGTTCCACCGAGGCTGTGTCCGAGCCCGCCGACGACTCGGGTCTGCTGGACTGGGTGCGCGGGTTGTTCGGCGGCGACGCCACTTCCGGTTCGGACAACGGCTCGACCGGCGTCGCGCAGAACTCGGCGCCGACAGCAACGGACGGCTCGTCGATCGTCGATCGGATTCTCGGTCTGGTCACCACACTGATCGACCGGGTGCTCGGCGGCGGCTCCGGCGGTGCGACCGGCTCCGGCGCGCCGAACGCGCACAGCACACCGACAGACCAGAACCAGGCCGCGCAGAACCACCAGAACCAGGCGGTCCAGAACCGTCACCAGAGCAGCGCCCAGCCGGTGGCCCAGCAGTCGGGCACCGGACAGCGGCAGCAGCCCGGGTCGGCCGATGGCGACGAGCTTGCTCAGCGCATCACCTCACTGGTCCAGAGCTGGCTCGCCCAGAACGATCTCGCGCAGGCCCAGAAGTCTCCCGCCGGCTCCGCTCCGACCGCGTCGAGCCCCGGGAAGAACGGGGCCGCCGCCACGACTCCGGTCTCCGACCCGACGGTCACCGACCGGCTGCGCAAGGTCGGCGTCACCGGATCGAACTCGTCGATGACCGGGCCGGGTGTGGAGCAGCTGTTCTCCACCGTGGTCGATCTGGTCTCCGGGGTCGTCTCCACCGTCGGTGGCCGTGACGCCGGCCAGCGAACCCATCAGGCGTTGTCGCGGGTCGCCGGCCAGGTCGAGTCGGCTCTGGAACAGGGTGCCGCGCTCGGCAGAGGCATGAACGCGGCCGGCCAGGGCGGAGGCGCCGCGCAGCTCGCGCTGGCCGACTCCACCCGTGACCGGACCATCGCGGTCGACCGGGACAAGCGAGCCGGCTCGCGTGACGGCGACCGGGACCAGCTGACCGGCATGCTCGCCTCGGCGCGGAAGACGGCCGGGTGCGACCTGGACAACGGAACCCGGTGCGCCGGGCTCGACCAGCTCGAATCGAACCTGCTGCAGGCCCTGCGCGGTCGCGGCCCTCCGGCGACGCACGCGTCAGACGGTCAGAACAGTGTCGGAAACAGCGGTGACCAGAACAAGAACCACGTGGGCGATCGGGTCGAGAGCGCGGTAGCGCAGCTCTCCTCGGCGATCACGTCACTGATCCAGAACTTCATCTCACGGCCGAGCGGCACGAACCAGGGGCAGCCCGGGTCGGCCGGCCGGCCCCAGTCCCCGGCGGACCTGGGCCAGGCCATCGGGAAGCTGACCCAGGGTTTCGTCTCCGAGCTGCTCTCGCTCGTCGGTCGGGCTGGTGGATCGGCCGGAACGGGCACCTCCGGCGGTTCCGCGCAGACGGCGGGCAAGCCTGCCGCACCCAGCCTGACCGACGTGCTGGACCGATTCGTCGACGCGGCGACCGGGGTCGTACGGGACGTGGCGGGCAAGAAGGCCGCCAAGAAGGTCGGCCACGCACTCGACGACCTGTCCGAGCAGGTCAGCAAGGCCCTCACCCAGAACAGCGCGGGCCAGCGGAACCCGGGCCAGACCGGGTCGCCCGCCCAGTCGCGTCCGTCCGCCGACCTCGGCCAGACCATCGGCACGCTCACCCACGACTTCGCGCGGAAGCTGCTCCAGCTGGTCGGCGGCAACACCGGAACGAGCGGCCAGACCCCACAGCGACCCGCGCCGAACCTGAGCGACGCGTTCGACCGCTTCACCGACCTGGCCACCGGCATCGTCCGCGACATCGCCGGCAAGAAAGCCGCCACCAAGGTCGGCCACGCACTCGACGAACTGTCCGACCAGCTCAGCAAGGCCCTCACCCAGAACAGCAAGCCCCCGGCGAGCGGCACACAGAACAACACGGGCCAGCAGAAACCGACCACCGGCGACAACCTCGCCACAACGATCAGCCGCTCGGTGAACACCTTCCTGACCGACCTGCTCGGCAAGCTCGGCATCACCAAGCCCACCTCGAACCAGCCGACCGGCGGCACCCCTGCTCGACCGCAGGCGCAGCAGCCCGGCGGCTCGCTCGCCGAGGACATCACCGCGCTCACCACCGGCTTCGTCCAGAAACTGCTGAAGCTGGTCGGCACCGGATCCGGTCAGGTCCCGCGGCGGCCCAGCGCGGGCGACGCACTCGGCCACTTCGTCGACGTCGCCTCCGGCCTCGTGTCCCAGACCGCGGGCAAGAAAGCCGGCCAGGAGACCCAGCAGGCACTGAGCTCACTGTTCGAGCAGCTCCTCTCCGGCGCCGGCAAGAACGGTGGAACGCGGCCGGCCGCCCAGACCCGGCCCGCTTCGGCCGGTACCGGTCACGGCCAGGAGCTCGGCGAGGACATCCGCGGCCTCACCGCCGGGTTCGTCCAGAAGCTGCTCACACTGGTCGGCGGCAACACCGGAACCAACGGCCAGACCCCACAGCGACCCGCGCCGAACCTGAGCGACGCGTACGACCGCTTCACCGACCTCGCCACCGGCATCGTCCGCGACATCGCCGGCAAGAAGACCGCCACCAAGGTCGGCCACGCACTCGACGAACTGTCCGACCAGCTCAGCAAGGCCCTCACCCAGAACAGCAAGCCGTCCG
>NZ_AUBB01000031.1 GCF_000429025.1 Actinospineispora spinosispora DSM 44797 | reverse complement strand
TCGGATTGCTAGCGGGCACCGGATCAGCAACCGGAGTCGGATTGCTAGCGGGCACCGGATCAGCAACCGGAGTCGGATTGCTAGCGGGCACCGGAGTCGGATTGCTAGCGGGCACCGGATCGTTAACCGGAGTGGCAGCTGGCTGCGACTGCGGCTGCTGCTGTACGGCAGGGGCCGCGTCCGGAACGCTCGCCGGGCTCGAACTCACGGCCGGCTCTGCCGAGGGCGCCGGCCCAGTGGGTGCGGGCGCGACGGTTCCGGCTGCCGCGTCCTGTGTGGGCACCAGCATCACGACCGGCGTCACCGGAGCCGACACCACCGAGCGTGCGTCTGACGAACCAGAAGTCTCGACAGACGACCCGGGATCGGCGAGCCATGCTCCGGCCAACCACAGCAGCGCCATGGCGCCCAGCAACCCGGACACCGGAACGGCGGCCAGTACCGAGCGCAACCGGACCCAGGCACCCGATGGGGGATTCGGGCACACCGGGGAGCGGCGACGGCTGTGCCGCCACCTGTCCCGGAGTACCGGTCCCATCAGACCTGATCACCTAACTCGTGAGCTGCCACCGCCGGCGAGTTGGGCTTCCTCCGCCACCGGCGGGGAGGACCTTCTCGATCAGGACGGGTGAGAAGCAGAGACGAACAGAGATGAACACTGTGGGCGCATCTCGCCACACAGCCCGCGCGACTCGGGTACCGGGGTTGAACCCACCCAGCTACACCCATTGACCAGGGCTTCAACCTCGGAGCCGTTCGGCTCCAACATCGACGCCCGCAGTGGTGTCACGCGGCGAGTGAGGGTGACCGGCTTCGCTATGGCGACTCGGCACACGGCATAACCGTCACCACACTCGGTCATGATCGTAGCGGGCCTTTCGCGAAATCGGAACCCCCGAAATCGATCGACCCGGAGCACCCCCAGTCCGACGATCCGGCAACCCCGGATGGGGCTACCGAGTGAACCGGTACGGAAGTGAGCTCGATAGCGCCGATGCATCGCATCGCTCGGCTCACCGGCGACCGTCAGTCCGGGGCGCCGCGGTGGGGTGCCTGCCCGACCGCCGAGGACCGACACCGGTCACGGTCGGAACCGTCGAAGCGATGGGGACCGCGATTGCGCTGCGCGCTGGAGTCGGCATCAGCGTTCGAGGTCCCTCGGCGAGTGGCGGGCCGTCCGACTATCGAGTCCACGGTCGGCCGCGGGTAATCGGCTGCCGGTCTCGCCACCGCGGAGACCGACTTTCGCTCGGCACGCGAACCGGAGCAAGGGTGCCGATTCCTTCGCATGACGAGAGTGCGGCGCAATTCCGCTTCCCGCGGCGCGCGCCGCAATTCGGCGATCCACTATCCGTCCGGTCGCGAAGTACGGGGGACATGACTCGCGGCGGAATCGAGCCGGTGCGTCGGCCGCAACCGGGATTGGCGGCGGTGGGTATGTGGTGCATCGTCGGCGCATGTTCGATCTGCATGTCCATGCGGCGCCCGATGTGACCGATCGAAGGGCCGACGATATCGATACCGCCCTCGGTTACGAAGCCGCCGGCTACACCGGCTGCGTACTCAAGGCGCATTACGAGTCGACCGTGGGACGGGCGCACCTGGCCGGGCGGGATCTGCGGACCCGCGTGTTCGGCGGTATCGCGCTCAACCGGCACACCGGCGGGGTGAACCCGGCCGCGGTCGCGGCCGCCCTGCTCTCCGGCGGACGGGTCGTGTGGATGCCCACGGCGGACGCGCACACCCAGGAGACCGAGGGTCTGCCCCGGCTGTGTGATGTCGCTCCCCGGCTGCCTCGCCATACCTATGCGATCCCGCCGGCGGACCCGACGGCCGAGGCGGCGGTCGGCCAGATCTGTGCTCTGGTGGCGGAGGCGGACGCGGTACTGGCCACCGGTCATCTCAGCACCGACGAGGTCGCCTGGCTGCTGCCGGTGGCGAAGGCGGCCGGTGTGCGCAGGCTGCTGCTGACGCACCCTAGTTATACGGTGCCCGCGATGCCCGCGCGCCAGGCCGCGCAGCTGTGCGCGGACGGCGCCTACGCGGAGATCACCGCGTACCAGCTGCTGCACCAACCCGATGCGACACCCGCGATGCTCGCGGCGTTCGCCCGCGAGGTGGGACTCGACCGGATCGTGCTGTCCTCCGATACCGGCCAGCCCGACTCCCCGGCCGCGCCGGAGGCCATCGAACTGCTGGTGGACGCGCTGGCCGGGGAAGGACTCGACCGGGCGCGGCTGCGCGCCTGCGCATCGGACATCCCCGAATCACTGGTGGTACCCCGCATATCGTGAGCTCACGCGTCGGCAGGCGGTTGCACGGAGAGCAACTGCGATTGTGTCGGGAGCCACGACAGGTGATTATCTCCGGGTGTTTTCGGGGAACCCCAGCAGTCTGAGCCGGGCGATCGTGATCCTGGATGTCCTCGGCTCCCCGGAGGTGACCGGCGGCGACGGACTCGGTGTCGTGCAGATCGCGCGGCTGCTGCACCGGGAGAAGAGCCAGGTCTCGCGTTCGCTCAAGGCACTCGCCGAGGTGGGCCTCGTGGCCCGCGACCCGGAGACGTTGCGCTACCGGTTGGGGTGGCGGGTGTTCACGCTGGCCGCCGGTGCCGCCGACCAGCACCTACGTGCACTGGCGCCGCAGGTGCTTCGACGCCTGGTCTCCCGCCTCGGTGAACGTGCCCACCTGTCGGTGCTGGACGGTGCCGGGGCACTCACCGTGCTGTCGCACAGTCCCGCTCGGTCCATCCAGTCCGTCGGCTGGATCGGCCGGTGCACGCCGATGCACTGCACGTCGGCGGGCCGGGCGCTGCTGTTCGAGCACACCGGCGCGGAGATTCAGGCGCTGTTGGACGATGCGCCGCCAGGCGAATACGGGCCCAACGCGACCACCGACCTGACCGAGCAGCTCGCCAGGCTGAGCGCGGCGCGTGAGCTGGGCTACGCGGCGACGCAGGAGGAGTTCGAGGCGGATCTGGTCGGTGTGGCGGCGCCGGTGCGGGACTTCAGAGGCCACATCGTCGCCGCACTCAACATCTCCGGCCCCGCGTTTCGGCTCGGTCGCGCCATGGCGCGCGCCGGGAACGAGGTACGCACCGCCGCCGATCAGCTCAGCCGTGCACTGACCACGGCACCACCACCGAACGGGCACCGGCCCGACGACATGAGGAGTAGTTCGTGAGTGTCCAGGCATTGCCGTTCTTCTCCAGCGGACTGCGCCTGGACGCGGATCTGCACCTACCCAGCGGCGCCGAGCGGGATACCCGATCCCCGGTGGTGGTGGTCTGCTCCGGGTACCAGGGCCAGAAGGTGATCCACCCGGAGCGGTTCGCCCGCGCGCTGAACCCGCTCGGCTACGCCGTGCTGGCCTTCGATTACCGCGGCTTCGGACTCAGCGAGGGCGAACGGGGCAGGCTGGTCCCGCAGGAATGGGTGGAGGACGTCCGCGCCGGGATCGACCGGCTGAGCACCGTGCCCGAGGTGGATCCGTCCCGGCTGGCGCTTCTCGGCTGGGGATTGGGTGGTGGCGTGGTGATCGCGGAGGCGGCCGAAGACCCCCGGGTCAAGGCGGTGGCCTGCCTCAACGGAGTCGCCGACGGCACCCGCTCCACCCGGGGCATGCACGATGACGAGTCCTGGGAGAGCCTGCTTCGCCGCGTCGAGGCAGACCGGAGCCACCGGGCGATGAGCGGCCGCTCGGAGATCGCCGATCCGTGGGACATCGTTCGGCTGAACCTGGACGACCGCACCACCGAGTACGTCGGCGAACAGCTGTATCAGGCGCCGGGTTTCGGCACCGGGGTCACCCTGGAATCGGCCGACCTGCTGCTGCGGTTCTCCCCGGAGCGGGTGGTGGATCGCATCGCGCCGCGCCCGCTGCTGATCGTGCACGGCGGGCGCAACGAGCTGTACAAGCCGGTGGAGGCACGGTCGCTGTATGCCCAGGCAGGCGAACCGAAACGGCTCGAGCTGCTGCCCGACCGCGGCCACACCGAGTGGATGTTCGACGACGACCCGACGTTCAAGCGGGTCGTGGCGCTGCTCGACGAGTTCCTGCACGCCGCGCTCGGCGGGTGAGCGATGAGTTTCGGCGGATATGTGCTCGACCACCTACCCGGCCTGCTGCTGGACGCATACCAGCACGCCAGCGCGGTGGCCCAGTCGGTGGCGGTGGCCGCCGTCATCGGGGTGCTGATCGGGATCGCGGTGTACCGGGGTGCGCTCCGTTCGGCCATCACCGCAGCGGCGGCGAGCGCGATCCTCACCATTCCGTCGTTCGCGCTGATCGGCGTGCTGATCCCGGTGTTCGGGCTCGGTGTGACACCGACGGTCATCACCCTGGTGCTCTACGCGCTGCTGCCGATCATCCGTAACACCATCGTCGGTCTGGACAGCGTCGACCCGGCCGCCGTCGGCGCGGCCGAGGGCATCGGGATGAGCCGGATCCAGGTACTCACCATGGTGGAGCTGCGACTGGCGTGGCCGTCCATTCTGGCCGGACTGCGGGTCGCCACCCAATTGCTGATGGGTATCGCCGCGATCGCCGCATACGCCAAAGGCCCTGGTCTGGGCCTGCACATCTTCTCCGGGCTGGCCCAGATCGGCAGCGCCAACGCGATCAACAACGTCGCGGCGGGCACGCTGGGCATCGTCATCCTCGCGCTCCTGCTCGACGGGGTCTACCTGCTCATCGCCCGCCTGACCGTCCCGAGGGGAATCCGTGACACAGACCGCTGAACAGACGATCGGTGAGCCGCCTTCGGCCGTGTCCGGCGTCGACATCGAGCTGGACAAGGTCGGCAAGCGCTACCCCGGCCGCGGTGGACGACTGCAGCATGCACATCCCGGCAGGCGAGGTCGTGGTCTTCGTCGGCCCATCCGGCTGCGGCAAGACCACCACCATGAAGATGATCAACCGGTTGATCGAGCCGACCTCGGGAACCATCACCATCGGCGGCCGGGACAACCGGTCACTGGACGCGGTTCAACTGCGCCGCACCATCGGATACGCCATCCAGCAGGCGGGGCTGTTCCCGCACCTGACGGTGGCGCAGAACGTGGGCATGGTGCCCAGACTGCTGCGCTGGCCGAAGGAACGGATCGCCGCCCGGGTCGAGGAGATGCTCGACCTGGTCGGCCTGGATCCCGCCGAGTACCACGACCGCTACCCGCGCCGGCTCTCCGGCGGGCAGCAGCAGCGGGTCGGGGTGGCCAGGGCACTGGCCGCGGACCCGCCGGTACTGCTGATGGACGAGCCTTTCGGCGCGGTCGACCCGATCACCAGGGGAAACCTACAGGACGAGTTGATGAGGCTGCAGCTGGAGCTGCGCAAAACGGTCGTGTTCGTCACCCATGAATTCGACGAAGCGGTCAAGCTGGGGGACCGGATCGCGGTGCTGGGGCCCCGATCCACCATCCTGCAGTACGACACACCGGAGGCCATCCTCGCCAAACCGGCGGACGAGACGGTGGCCGGGTTCGTCGGGGCGGGTGCCTCGCTCAAGCAGCTCTCCCTGATCCGGGTGCGGGACGTGCCGCTCGCCGACGAGGCGATCACCGCACGGTCGGACGAGACTCCGGCGCAGATCCGCGAGCAGCTCGAGCAGCGCAACCGGCGTTTCGCACTGGTGCTCGACGAGCGGGATCGGCCGCTGCGCTGGGTACGAGCGGGGGAACTGGCCGGCGCAGGCACACTCGCCGAGGTCGGCAGACCGATCACCGACTTCGTCACCACGCAGTCGACCCTGCGGGATGCGTTGGAGGCGATTCTCGCGGAGGGCGGCTCCGCGGTCGTGACCAAGGAGCGTGGCCGGTACGCCGGAACGATCGAGATCGGCACCGTCATGACTACCATCAATCAGCTGCGCGCCACCGCCGAAGAGGCCGGTGAGCAGCGGTGACCTCAGCGATTTCGGCGGAACCGCCTGGCTCGGAGGCCGAGCCGGCTCAGGGGCCCGGGCCGTGGCCGGCCGCCGACGCGGGCAGTCGTCGGGCTGAGTCCATCCGGCTGTGGTTTCAGCCGCTGGTCGTGGCCCTGCTGATAGTGGGTGTCGCCGGCTGGGTCGCGGTCGGTCGGTTCGACGAGATCGAGCAGCGGACGGTGAACTTCCCGGCCATCGGCCGACTCGTGCTGCAGCATGTCCAGCTGTCCCTGGTGATCACCGTGCTGGTCGTCGTCATCGCGGTGCCGCTCGGTACCGCACTGACCCGGCGCTGGGGACGGCCGGTCGCGCCGCTGTTCCTCGCCGTCGCCAACATCGGCCAGGCGGCGCCCTCGATCGGCGTCCTCGTGCTGTTCTACCTGGCGGTTTACCAGTCCGGTTGGGCCAATTTCTGGATCGCGGTGTTGCCCATCACGCTGTATGCGCTGCTGCCGGTACTGAGCAACACCATCCTGGGTATCCAGAGCGTCGACCCCGCGCTGCGCGAGGCCGGGCGGGGTATCGGGATGTCCGGTGCGCTGGTGCTGGGCACCGTGGAGCTCCCGCTCGCGCTCCCGTTCATCCTCGCCGGCCTGCGCACCTCGCTGGTGCTTGCGGTGGGCACCGCCACCCTGGCGACCTTCGTCGGCGGCGGGGGACTCGGCGAGATGATCGACGCGGGCTACAAGCTCAGTCGTACCCCGGTGCTGGTGATCGGCGCGCTGATGGCCATGGCACTGGCACTGCTCATCGACTGGCTCGGCGGAGTGGCCGAGCGCTGGATCGGCCCGAGGGGCCTGCGGTGAACGCGGTGGTTAATATGCGTGGGCTCCGGGGCGGGGTGGCAGCGGTGCTGGCGGTCGCGGCGCTGCTCGGCCCGCTGATCGCGGGCTGCGGGCTGAGCTCGGGGAACTCGGTCCCCACCGAGGTGGGGCCCGGTTCGATCCGGCCGGTCCCCGAGCTGACCGACGTGCCGATCACCGTCGGCTCCAAGGACTTCAGCGACAGCATCAACGTCGGATACCTGTTCATCTACGCACTCCAGGCCGCAGGGATGAAGGTGCACGACCTGACCAACATCCAGGGTTCCAACAGCGCCCGCACGGCGCTGCAGACCGGCCAGATCGACCTGTATCCCGAGTACACCGGCACCTCGTGGATCAACTACAACCGCCACACCGAGCCACTGTCGGACTCCGGCGAGATGTTCCGGGCGGTGGCAGGCGCGGACGTCGCGCACGGCATCGCTTGGGTGGACATGGCGCGGGCGAGCAACACCTATGCCATCGCGATGGGCCCCTCGGCGGCCGCCCGCTACGGCCTGCGCGCGCTGTCTGACCTGGCCGCCTTCACCAAGGCGAATCCCCAGCAGGCCACCGTGTGCTCGGAGACCGAGTTCAGCAGCCGCAGCGACGGACTGCCCGGGATGGCCGCCCGCTACGGGATGCGCTTCCCGCCGGCGAACCTGCACGTGATGGGCACCGGGACGATCTACCAGTCCACCGCATCCGGTAACCCGTGCCAGTTCGGTGTCGTGTTCGCAACCGACGGCCGGATCGAGGCGCTGCACCTGACCCTGCTCGCCGACGATCAGCACTTCTTCCCGCAGTACAAAGCGGCGGTGTCCATCCGCTCCGACGTACTGGCACGCTACCCACAGATCGCTGACGTACTCAAACCGGTGATGGACCGGCTCACCAACGAGGTGATGGTCGACCTGAACGCCGAATCCGACGTCCACGGCACCGACTGGTCGCGGGTGGCGCGCAACTGGCTGATCCGCGAAGGCTTCGTCACCAGCCGCAGCTGAGTTGGTGGCCAGGACGCTGGTGGGTGACACCGCGCACCTCACGTCCACACCGCGCTACGTGCACGTCAATGCGACTTACCTTAGTTCGATCATGTTGTTGACCTGCGGTTTTGGTGGTGGTTCTGTCCACTGCGGTCTGGACCGGGGAGAGTGGGGTTTGGCGCGGGTGCGTTCGTCGGCTGGCGGTCGGGCGCGCGGGCTGCGCCCGGAGACTTCTCAAGCCAGCCCCACCAGTCACAAGTGAAGCACGCATACCGGTTTTCTTGATCACCACGGTCTGGTAGCTGTTTTTCGCCTGAAAACAGCTACAAGATCGTGGTGATCATGGCTTGAGGGCTGTCGGGCGCAGCCCGCGTACCCGACCGCCGGCCGGCGACAACAAACGGCATCATTCGAAGCGCAGGGCCTCGATCGGGGGCATCCGGGCGGCCCGGTGCGCCGGATAGCCACCGGCGGCGAGCCCGATGAGCAGGCTCAGCCCGAACGCGACGAGGACCGGCTGGGCAGTCAGGATCGGCAGCGGGACGTCACTGTTCGGGACGCCCGCTCCGTAGTGCGGCAGCACGACCTCGGCCAGCTTCGTGGAACCGATGCCGAGAGCGACACCGACCAGCCCGCCCAGCGCGGTGAGCATGACCGACTCGGAGAGGAACTGGCGCAGGATCGCGCTCGTCTTGGCTCCGACGGCCTTGCGGATGCCGATCTCCCTGGTCCGCTCGGTGACCGAGACGAGCATGATGTTCGCGACGCCGACGCCACCGACGAACAACGAGATCGCCGCGATGGCGACGATGAAGATGCTCAGGTAGTGGACGAAGTTCTGGCTCTTTCGGATGGACTCGGTGTAGTTGTTGATGTTGAAGTCGCGGTCCGCGACGGAATGGATGAAGTGCTGTTCGTCCAGGACGGTCGCGATCTCGGTCATCGCCCTGGGCAGTGTGGCGAGGCTGGTCGACTTGACCACGATGGAGTCGACCCGGCCGCCGTCGTTTCCGGTGAGATAGGACCGGGCGGCGCCGAACGGGACCGCGACCAGATTGTCGGCCTGCCCGTTCGAGTCGATGACACCGATGATGGTGAACGTACTGTGGGACAGCCGGATCGGTTTTCCGATGAGTTTGTGCGGATCGGCTTTCGGGCCGTAGAGCAGGGCGACCGCCTGTGGTCCGAGTACCGCGCCCCGGTCGCTGCCGGTGATCTGCGACTCGGTGAACCAGCGTCCGGCGACGATGTGCCGATCCATCAGGCGCAGATAGTTCTGCTGAACGCCGACCAGGTTGGCCCGGTTCTTCGCCTGGCCGGCGGTGACCGCGATATTGCTGGCGATGACCGGGGAGACGTCGGTGACGTGCGGGGCGCGGGACTTGTTGTGCAGCGCGTCGACGTCGGCATCGGTCAGGTTCCTCGGTGACCCACCGCTGGGGACGGTACTGCGCGCCGGACTGATGTTGATCTGGTTGGCGAGCTTGTCGGCCTGGTTCTGGTACTGGAGTGTCATGCCGTCGCCCATCGCGACCAGCAGGATAACGCTCGCCACACCGGCGATGATCCCGACCGTGGTCAGGAACGACCGCAGCCGGTTGTTCTTCAGGCTGTGCACCGCGGCCACCAGCGCTTCGCCGGTCTGGCCCGCCCATGCCGTCGAGGACACCAGGTTCGGTGCGATCCCCACCGAGCGCACCCGCGCACCCGCGCTCCGGCGGCGGGTCCTGCCCGGCGGCGGCTCTTCACCGACCAGCGGCCGCCTGGCCAGCATCGCGGCCGCATCCGCCTCGATCGCCGCCGCCTCGGCGGCACTCGCCGCCGCACTCGCCGCCTCGGCGAGCCGCTCAGCCTCCCGCCGCGCCCGGCGCTTGGTCCAGGCACTGGCGTATGGATCAGTGGTGCGCGACCACAGGGTGCGCAGTCCCCGGCGCGGCGCAAACGCGGGCCACCACGACGGGGACTCCTTCGCCGCGGCGCCGTTCGTCGAGAGGTCCCCGACCGCGGCCATCGGCTGAGTGATCCAGGTCGCGGTGGGATCGACCTCGGGCCTCGGCGGCGGGACCACCGGGATCCCCGGCAGGGTCGGTTGATCATCCGATTCGCCGTCCCAGCCATGGGTGCGCTGATGGTCATGGAGCGGTTCGGGGGGAGCGCCATGGTCGGTCTCGTTCGCCACCCGGGTGTGGGCCGGGGCTGACGTGCCGCGTCGATGCCTGCGGGCGGACTTGCGATGCGCCGGACAGCAGTACCGCTTCGTCTCATCGGCTGAAGGCGGCAGGGGGGTGTCACAGCCGGGCAGCGCGCACAGCCGTACACCGTCGTCGGTCGCGGTCGATTCGGTGTCGTCCACATCCATAGTTGTCATCGACGAATTCCTGTGACCTGAGTGACCAGATGCTTCGTTTGAGAAGAATTTGGTCTGGCGTCTACCGACGGGGAGCCATCTTCATGACGACGGTAAACAGTCGAAGTGCTCGATCGCGCCCCGCCTTGATCATTTCCGATCATTCTTGACTGACTCCGGACTCTAGACCATAAAACACGGAGTCCGAGTTCACTCTAGACTATTGCACGAGTGGGTGATGCTTCATCAGGCGAGTGGGAGTAGCGCGCGAGGCGAAGGATCGTTATTCTGGCCGATAGTTAGACTGGTTCCATCCGGATGTTTCGGTGAAAAACTGAAACAATCGGTTCAGGAAATGCAGAGGTTTATCGCTGGCCACGCGCGGTGAGCCTGGACTTCTCGGCCGAGGTGTGTTCCCGGGTGCCACGACGCCCCAGGAGACACCCCCTCCGCCGCTGCGTCACGTGCCCGGATGCACGGGCACGTGACGCGGTTCCCCGTTCTCGTCGGTTCACTGTGTCGAAGGTTGCTGACCATGATGCTCACCCGGACAGATCGCACCACGGCCGCCACCCGAGGCCGAACCGAACCAGGCAGGCCACGGGCCTGGGTCACCGCGGGCGCCACGCTGGCGCTGTTGGGCGGGGCGGTGCTGAGCCCGGCTTTCCAGGCGTCTGCGCAGCCCACCTCGGCGGTGGCGCCGATGGCGTTCAGTCATCCGCTGCTCTCCAGCGAGGGCGACAGCGGCGACAGCGGTGCGGACGGCGACAGTGGCGCCCAGGCCGACGCCAACTGTCTCGCGTTCTGCACTGCGCACGCGAACAACGCCACGGGCAATGGCGCGAGTGGAGACGTCGTGACCAGCGCGCACGGGTCGGACGGCGAGGGCGGTGGGTTCCTCGCCGGGCTGGCCAAGCTGTTCGGTGTCGCCGACATGTTCAAGGCCGACCACATGACCAGCGGTGGAGCCCCGACCGACGAAGGGGACCCCAGCGGCGGTGCGAAGGCCGCCGAGGCCTTGGCGGGCGCCGCCGACGCCACCGCGAAAGCGGGCGCCGCGGCGCAGAACGTGAGCCAGAGTTCGGGTGGGGCCGGGGGTGCGGCGCCGGAACAGGAACCGGCCGCCCCTGAAGCGCCCGCCACTCCCGAGGCACCTAGCCCACCCGGTCCGCCGAGCCCCACCGACGCTGCCGGTGCGTCCGCCCAGACCAGCGGCGATGCGGCGGCCGGTGCGACTTCCGCCATGCACGATCTCGGCGAGAAGTTCACTGAGGCGGCCGCCACGATCGCTGATGCCGCCGACACGATCCGCGACGCGCTGAAGCACAAGTCCGACGACAGCTGACCAGTGCGGTGAGCCGAACGCGAACGGACCGACGAACCCGGCGGCGGCGCTCGCCGAGGCGCTCGAAGCGCCGAGGCCGCCGAAACTACTTCCCGTTCGGTGCGCTGCGGTACAAGATCGCGATCGGTCTGATCGCGGTGCTAGTGATCACCGCGCTGATCCTGACCGTCCTACCGCCCCCGGACAGCACAGCACGACCCGCGCAGCCGACCGACCAATCAACGAACGAGCAGACGAGGTGACCGTAATGGCTTTCCCCTTCCGGCATGACACGCACGATTCCACGGGTTCGACGCGTGCCCGCCTGCCGATGGCGGGACTGGTGGGCGCGGCGGCGCTGGCCTGGCTGGCCGGAGCGACGGCGGTCGGGGCCACACCGTCCGACACCGGCGCCCACCACCCGGTGGCGACGGTCGCGCTTGTGTCGCCGACCGATCTGCCGGACCCGAACGCCGCCCCGGGCACTGAAGCGGCCGGCCCGTTGGCTTCCCCATTCGAAAACACCACGTCCGCCATGTCTCCGCAGCCGACGGCCCAGGACCTGGCGCAGCTCAACAATCAGATTCCTCAGATCAACGACGGTTATTCGTCCCACCAGATGCCGGTGACCTACGCTCCCGTTTCGCCCAATACGTTGATGGCGCTTGACGCGAACCGCTGAGGCCTCTCCCAGCGATCACCAGGGCCCGAGACCGTTCCCCGGCGGGAACCGGTCTCGGGCCCTGGTGATTCTGCCGACCGCTTATCACCCGGCAGGCGGAGGCGCGGCTGCAGCCGGAGGTGGAGCCTCGACCGCGGGAGCCGCCGCAGGTGTGGGGGCCGCGAGTGCGGTAGAGCCCTCGGCGGGGGCGGCTGTCATGGCAGTATCGGAAGCCGCTCCGCCGGTGGGTTGTTCTGGCGGTGCGGGGGTGGTGCCGGTCGATGGGGTGATATCGGTCGCCACCGGGTCGGCAGGCCGTGTCGTCTCTGGTGCGGAGGTGTCGGTCGCCGCCGGCTCGAGGGGGGTCTCGAGTGCGGCCGGCTTTGTGGGAGTGTTGGCCACCGGGACCACCTTGCCGCCGGCGTCGACGACGCCCGTCGTCTTGCCGTTGTCGTCCACGATCTCTTGGCCCTCGGTGAGGCCGGGATTCGGCGCGGGACTACTGACCGCGGGGTTGGTGCTCGGGGGTACCACCTTGCCGTTAGCGTCAACGACGCCGGTCGTCTTGCCGTTGTCGTCCACGATCTCCTGGCCCTGGACGAGGCCGGGGTTCGGCACACTGAAGGTCGAGGGATTGGGGGTGAACTCGTGCGTTTCATGGCTCACGCCCTTTTGCAGGCCGCCACCTCGGCCGACTGGAAGGCCTGATGCTGCGGCTCGCATGGAATCGTCTTGGAGCCCCAGCTCCTTGTTGGTGCTACCGCCGCGTGTGGTCGCGCCGGTACCTCGGAAGACGTAGTGGTCCCCCTTGTCGATGATCCCATCCGGCAGCTTCTTGGGGGTGGACGGCGTACTGGAGCCGCTGCCGGGGTTCGTGTTCGTCACCGGGGCGGATACCCCGGTGCTGGTGTCGTCGTCGGTGGTTCCGTCGTCGGGCGCCGCTGTCATGGTTGCGGCCAGTGTCACCTGCACGGCAGGACCGGCTTGGTCGGTGGAGGGCTGGGTGAGCGAGGCACCGGCCAGCCACAGCATCGCCGCGGCGCCGAGGACTCGCACTACCGGCGCGCCCGCCGGGGGCGGGTGATGACCGGGCCGCCGGCCGTTCATGGGTGCTGAACTCGTCATCGAGAATCCGCCAATCATCGGGCTGCCCGAACACGGGCTGAGCGCCGGAGAAGTCCTCAGCCGCCTGTGGACTGCTGGGTGGGGTCCGTCCCGTACTTGTCTTGCTCTGGGAGATAACCACTGCCAGGCCCCGCCGGCGTCGGCGGCGGGGTCGGCGCTGGCGGCGGCGGCGCCGCCTGGCCGGAGCCGTCATCATCACCAGCACCCGGCTCGGCGGTCAGCATCGCGATCGTGGCCACGTGGGCGGATGTGCCCGTGGCGGCGGGTGCGGTGTGCGGGAGGGATGTCGCGGCGAGGCACAGCAGCGCCGCCGCGCCGACCAGTCCGGAAACGTGTGTCCTGCTTGTCATGGGAAGCCACCGATCGCCCGAGCTCGCGGGCCGTCTGTCGAGAACCGAGTACGCGGAAGCGGTGTCCGGCGCTGGGGTGGAACTCACCGAGCTGTGACCGGAGCGGGTCGAGGCGGGTTGACTGTGGATACTCGTCACACGGCGCAACCCACCGCTAGGTCGCGATGCTACCGATCCGCACCTCCCAGCGGACCACCCACATGGATGACCGGCGGCCGATTTCAAAGTTTTCCACACACAATGGATGGAGACAGGATCGGCGGAGAAAACGCCTTATGTGTTTGTTAAACCGATGTTGAGAATGCTTTAGTCGGCTCGGCTTGTCGATATCGCAATGACCCTGTTAGCGTCACTTCGCACTTCTGGGGCGATAATGAGATTTTTCTGGCCGGGAAAGGTGTGCCCTGAATTCGGTTCACGGAGCCTGGGCTGATGCGATCACCTGACCGAGTGCGCTTCACGGGCGGGAAAGGCAGGCGGAGTTGACGGACCATCCTGCTCGCCCCACCCTGGTCCGAGACCGTCGAGCCATCCGCGTCGCGCGGACGATGTCGCTGGTACTGGTATTGGCTTCAGCCGCGGCCGCGTGCGGCGGTCCGCCGCCCCCGCCGGCCCAGCCGACCAGAGCGGAGTGGGGCTCGGTCTCCACCCGGGTGCTGTCCTCCGGCGCGCTGACGGCGGTCGCCAGCCGCAACCTGGGTTTCCTCGAGACCGGCCGGTTGACCGAGCTGAATGTCCGGGTCGGTGACAAGGTCACCCCGGGTCAGGTTCTGGCGAAACAGGATGCTTTCAATCCCCAGCAGGAACTCGTCCGGCAGCAGGCATTGTTGACCCAGGAGAAGGCCCAGCTGGATCTGCTGGTGAACAACCTCGACGTGCCCAATAATCAGCGGTCCCTCGATCAGGCGAGGCAGATCGAGCAGACCACACGCAGCAGTGTGGCCAGGCAGCAGGAGCTGGACCGGACCACGGTGCAGCGCAACCAGGTGGCGCTGGAGTTCGCCCAGCGCCAGGTGCAGCTCACCCGGGACCACGCGGGAGACGTCGAGGACTACTCCGTGCCGTGCCCATCGTCGTACGAGCAGGGCGGTGGCTCAGGCGGCTCCTTCGGCAACCTCGGCGGCGGGTCCGGCGGCGGATCCATGAGCAACCCCCGAGGAGGTTCCTACGGCAACGCCGGTCGTGCTCCGGCAGGCAACCCCGGCGGCGGGTCCTCGGGCGGCGGATACGGCACGCCAGGCACCGCCGGTTCCTACGGCGCCCCCGGAGCGTCGGGTTCGGCCGGCAGCCCGGGCCAAGCAGGCGGCGCCCCCGGTGGCGGTAGCCCGGGTGGCAGCCCCGGTGGGCGTGGCTCCTGGGGCGGCGGCGACTCCGGCGGTCGGGGATGGGGTGGCGGCAACCGGGGTGGCGGTGGCGGCTGGCACGACTCGCACAGCTCCTACCAGGGCGAATCGACCGCCACCGTGCGCCCGGTCAGCTTCCTGACCAGCGGCCCGTGCACCGCTGCGCGGCAGCAGGCCGACAACGACACCAACAACGCGAAGATGGCCGCCGAACGCGCGAAGGGCGATGCGACCAACGCGAAGACCGCCTACGAGCAGTCGAAGAAGCAGCGCGACGTCAACCTGGTCCAGGGCAAGCTGGCGGTCGACAACGCTCACCAGGCGGTCGTGCAGGCGGAGAACCTGGAACGCCAGTCGCATGCGGACCGGCCGTCCCGGATCGCGGGCCAGGCGGCGGCGGTGGGCTCGCAGCAGGCTCTGGTCGCCGAAGCACAGCGGAAGGTGGACGAGACGACGCTGACCGCCCCGGTCGCCGGGACGATCTCGGTGATCAACGGGGCGGTGGGTGAGTTCGTCAGCTCCGGATCCGGCGCGCAGACCGCATTGGCTCCGGGTACCAACGCGCAGATTCCTGGAGTGGGCGCGGCGGCCACCAGCGACCAGTCGGGTAACTCCTCAGCGGGTTCGCTGTCCGCGACCAGGCCGGGTGCTGGGGCGTTCATGGTGCTCACCGACATCAACTCCTTCCAGGCCGTGGTGCCCTTCGAGGAATCGGATGCGGCGAAGGTTCAGGCGGGTCAGCAGGTTCGGGTGACGTTCGACGCGATCCCCGGGCTCGTCGGGACCGGGACGGTACTCGCCGTGGCCCCCAGGGGCGTCAACGTGTCCGGCGTGACGAACTACCAGGCCACGATCCAGCTGGCCCAGTCCGACCCCCGGATGAAGGAGGGCATGACCGCGCAGACGGCGGTGCTGGCCAACGCCATCGAGAACGTGCTGGTCGTACCCAACGACATGGTGACCAAGCAGGACGGGAACTGGTACGTCACCGTCCCGACCCCGGACGGGAAGACCCAACTCAGGCAGTTCCAACCCGGCATGGTCGGCGATTCCACCACCCAGGTGCTCTCCGGCCTACCCTTCGGCCAGATCATCCTGCCGCCGCCCTCCTGACGTACACATAGCGCGGTGTGACCACAAGGTGCGGGGTGTTCCCCTACCTGCGGTTTTTGGTGAGCAGGTGTGCCTCGATCGCGGCCGCGATGAGTTCGCTGCGCGATTCGGCGCCCATCTCGGCCATCAGTTCGTCCAGCACCGCGAGTTCGTCGGCGGTGGCCTGGATCGACCACAGGACCCGGCGGGACTGCACCTTCGCCTTGCGTCGTGGGGTGCGTCTCGGCGGGAACAGGCTGTTCTCCGCGCGCTCTGTGGTGCGCTGGGCTCGCAGCAGTTCCTGCAGGTCGGTGAAGGTCGCGTCGATCGCGTCGAACGCCACCTCGGCGTTGGTGACACCGTCGCGGTCCCGGCGCTGCCGCGCCGCCAGCTTCGCTTCCGGCAGGACGTAGACCGTCACCTGGTAGCTCTGGCTCTGCGCGATCGCGGCGGGTGCGGGCCGCAGCCGCCGACCGGCGCCCGCGCCTCGGGACGGTGGCGGCGTCTTCGGTCGGGTCGGCGCCTTCTCGGCAGGTTCGACCTGGATGGTCGCCGCGGGGCGCTCGCCGGAGCGTGCCGTCGGCGTCTCCGGCCGGGGGCGGGGCGGCAGCAGCCCGTCCAGGCCGGCGCGGGACGCGGCGGAGGCTCCGAAAGCGCTCGACAGATCGCCGGTCACGAGGCATTCCTGCGCTGGGTACCGGCCGGTTCGGCCGCCGATTCCTCCATGCTGCGCAACACGGTGAGGACCTCGAACGCCAGCTCCCGGTAGTCCGAAGCCACGCTCGCCGCGGTCATCGAGACGCCCGCCTTCGCCCTGGCGCCCCGGCGCAGGAGCTCCCACCAGGCAGGCTGCGACATCGCCTCCACTTCCAGCTCGTGGGCGAGCTTGCCGAGCCGACGCGCGTCCTGCGCGGTGCGTTCGGCGTGCCGGACCATCGTGGTGAACAGCGGGCTGTTCCCGCCGAACGCCTTGGTGATCGAATCGCGGGCCTCGGTGTGGATGGCGGTGGACTTCGTCCCGGTACCGAACAGCACCGCTCCGAGCAGCCCCAGCAGCGGATTGATCTCTTTCGCCTTGGCGAACCGTTCCGCGACCAGGCGCATCCCGACCAGGCCGCCGAGGTCGGTCTTGGTCGGCATGATGACCCATCGGGCGGCGGCCAGCGCGAGGTCGGTGAGGATGAAGTTCTCCGGCGGGCAGTCGATCAGCACGACGTCGTAGTGCTGGGCGACCGGCACCAGCACGTCGGCGAGCGCCAGGAACGGGCTTGGTTCGTTCGAGCCGACGCCCGCACCCATGGTTTTGGAGACCATCAGCGGGGTGAGCGCTTCGAGCCGGGTGCCGCCGCAGACGACGTCGAGGTTCGGGCGGACCCCGCTTGCCACCGGAAGTTGATGTTTGCCGTCCAGCACGATCGCGGAGATCAGCCCGTCGCCCTGGTCGTCGACCGGGCTCTCCCGGATGCCGAGATCATCCGCTAGGTTCGCCTGGCGATTCAGGTCGACCAGCAGCACCCGGTAGTTGGCCGCCGCGAGCTGGCCACCGAGGTTCGCCACGATCGACGTCTTGCCGACGCCGCCTTTGTCATTGGTCACCGCAATGACGCGCCCGAGCGCGGTTTCCCGGTCGAGTGCGCTGGCATGCCTGCCCATCCGCAACTCCTCAATCATCGAGACGGGTCGGTCCGCGCGCGAGCAGCGTTATTCGCACTCGACATATACGACTACGGCAGAGCCGACCGGGGCAGCGTCCCTCATTGACCGGATATTGGCAATCCTCATGGCAGGGTGCCACCATCACTCGCGGTACTCCGATTGTTCGTCACCATGAACGGCTCCTCTGGCAGATACCGCAACTGGTGTGCGCTGACCTATTCGCCCTCGAAACGGCGCGCTGTCGCTCACTGAGGATGACAAACATGAACACGTACCCGTGCCATCGATCGGTCTATCGATCGGTCTATCGGTGATTATCGTATCTGACCTGCAATAACTGTGTTTCCAAATCGGCGGAACACGGCCTCGATCTGCATCGTGGAGTGGTCTCCCAGAGGCGGTGAGCCTCGCTTTCAACGCCGGCTTCGGGCACTCAGAAGGGCACCACCGGCCGGAGCGTGGCGCCGGACTGCACCTGTCCGCGATCTACTCAGCGGTAGCTTCTTCTGGTCCGCAGCCGGCGCCGGGTTCACGTCAGATGGCCACGCGCGGATAAATGAAGGTGAAGCCGGTGACCGCCGCCGACGGCCGTCACCGGTCTCGGGCGGGCGGCTGACCAGGTTGTCGTCGGCGTGGACAGAGCCAGAATCCTACATCTTTCAACCAACTTTATGGTTACTTTAACCAACAGTGCTAATGGTCGAACATGCCTTCTTCAAAAAATTCCTATTGCCCCATGGATGTTTCTCTGGTTGGTGCCCTGCCTCGCGTTCCAGTGCAGTAGAAAGTGACTCATGAACCCTGCCTGCTCACGTGGGAAGCGTGGTCCGAAGCCGCTCGACCCGACCCGAGTGGCGACCACGGTGACGCTCCCGGCCGCTGTCAAGGAGCATGCCTATGCGCTCGCCAAGAGAGACGGCGTTTCGATGACGAACATCATCGAACGAGTGCTCTGTGCGGCGTTCGGCATGCCGGTGCCGTCGTACTGCTTGCCCAAGCCGAATAGCGGCCAGCGAGAACTGCCGTTGGCGAAGGCCTCGTAGCGCACGACGAGACGGCCCCACGGGGCCGCCTCGTCTGATTCGCACCGACTCGGGTTGCCGCCCGAGCGCGGTGCTGATGGCACCGGTTACCAGCCGGGCCGATACCTCTTCCACTACCCGGAAGGAGGCGCGCCACCGGAAGGTGGCGAGTAACGCATGCCCATGGTACCGCCAACGGGCGCCTTGACGCGAGCAGCGACTTTCACTCCGTCCGTCCCGTTTTCCGCAAATCACCATTCCCCCGGCGATCCCGACTTGACGAACCTCGCCGGTTGGTGCCTCCGCTGCTATGCGGCAGGCCAATTCGTCCTGGCGGCGGTGCAGCCATCCGGCACGGTCTGCCGCATCCACGCCGCCGAGAGCCCAGGACCTCAGGCGGACCTGGACCGCGGCGGGGCCGGACCAGGTCCGCGCGGCCGAGCCGATGCCGCCACGGGAACTCGGCGCCGGGAGGCCGCCCGACGCAGGGGCAGGCGGCGCGCCGCCGCGCGCATCGAGGCAGGCCACTACCGGCCGAGCCCGCGACTGGAGCACTCCCTGCCCGTCATCGGCCGGCTCCGTGACCAGGCGACGGCGTTGAGAGTCGTCGAGTTGCTGGTCAAGGCTCAATGCTGGCGATCAGACCGCCGCGCGGCGTGGTCGACGATCCTGCGACACCTGGTGCACTGCATGGACTGGGCACGCGGAACCGGACTGGTGACCGCAGTCACCGCGCGGCGACTCGGCGACGCGGGCAGTCGCTCACCGCGCACGGTGTCGAGGGTCATCGCTTGGGCGGTGGAGGTCGGTCTGATCGTCGTCGCGGAGAAGGGCGCCTCGGCGACGTTCCTCGGTTCCAGCACAGGCCGTACCCCCACCTATGCCTTCTACCTACCGACCGAGCTGGAACTTCCGCCGGTTGCCGGGCTGGCCCACCCCGCGCAACCGGCTCCCTGCCATGATCCGGCCACCTCTGCCGAAGAACTTGGCGACCTCCCTACTGGGCAGCGCCTGGTCAAGCCCTTGACCAGGTGCCGCCCGGCGCGGGTGGCGTCCACACCTTGGCCGCTGTTCGGCGTGCCCCGGTGTGCGGCTGATCGTGGCCGAGCGACACTCCGTCTACTCGAACGGCTCGGCCTCGTCGGATCGAGCGGGGTGGTCCTCTGGCGGGCCAAGGCCATGCTCGCGGGCTGGTGGAATGCCGGCGCCTGTCCGGCGGGACTGCTGCACGCCGTCGATCACCATCCGGACCAGCCGGATCGGCACCGCGGCGACGCGTTTCGGGGCGCCCGCAACCCGCTGCGCGTGCTGGCCCACCGGCTCGAACCGTGGGCGGGGCGCCTCGCGGAGCTGCCCGCCCCCGTACGGGGCGTACCCGGCGACTACCTGATCGCCCGAGGTCACGCAGACTCGCGATCGGCCGTTGAGCCGCGCGCCTCGTGGACACAGTCGAGCAGTCCTTCGCTCCGGGCGACGCTGCGTGCCCGGTTCGCCGAGACCCGGAATACGAGCCCCGGCTGATGGCGGATGATCCTGAGTGGAGCCGAGCAGCAGCCTAGCGAGAGGTCCGGGCCCCCGCGGCTGGATACCTCGTCACCCGACGCCGGGGAACCTCCACAGTTCCTCGGCCGTGCCGGGCTCCCCGCCGTCCCAGCAGCAGGACACCACGAAGAACGGCCCGGTCCGATGAGGGACGCCCCGCGCGGTCAGCTCCTTGGTCCACTCCTCTCTGCCCGCGACGCCGGCCACCGTCCGGATGGTGAACGTCCGCTCGCCCAGCGGACCTCTCTGACAGGTGAAATCCCAATAGTCCTTGCCGGCGTCGTAGTCCTCGAAGCCTGCGCAATCGGCCTGGTCCGCCACCAGCTGCGCGAGCGCACGGCCGGTTCGTACGTCTTGAGGTCTGCTCTGCACCGAGACATCGGCCGAACAGGCGCCGATTCCGAGCATCAGCGTAATCGTCACCACCGCCGTCATGCCCGTGACAAGAGACCGCATGGTGCATCACCTTTCACAGTTGACTCCCCGGTACGACATGTGTCTCAATATCCGGCGGTCGGTTCGACCAGGCACAGGCCAGACTACTACTCGACTGAATATACGACTCGAACTGAATCAGCAGAGTGAACAACGAGGCGCACAGCCCGGCCGGAAACGCGGGTCATTGGTTTCGCTAATCGACCGTGGATCGTATAGTCTGCAGCCGGAATCGATCGCTCGACTGATCTGGGTGCTCGTGCCAATCGGTGTTTCTCAGGTTTCTGGTGGTGGAGGTGTGTTACACAATGGCGCAACGAGTCATGGTTTCCCTCGTTGATGACCTGGACGGCGGACGTGCCGATCGCACAGTCCAGTTCGCGCTGGACGGCAAGAGCTATGAGATCGACCTATCCGACGAGAACGCCGCCAAACTAGGTGAAGCGCTGGCCAGGTATCTGGCGGTCGCCAGGCGGCCCTACAGCGGGCACGGCGCCGACCGAGGCTCGACCACGATCACTGCCGTGGAGCGTGAGCAGAACCGAGCGATCCGAGACTGGGCCCGCAGACGAGGCATGAATATCTCCGCACGTGGACGTATTCCGTCCGGTGTGAGCATGGCCTACCACCGAGACCGCTGACCAACAGCGCTCGCCCCTTCTTCGCCCAGGAGTCAATACCCCGACAGGTGCCTGAACAAAATAACTCCGTGCAGTTTCCTCCTCATCTGTCCTGTTGGTACAAATGAACCACCCAATTCAGTTCCGCGTGTCCTCGTCGAGGAGCTGGGTGGAGGCCTAGTATTCCTGCGCCGTGACAGTTGCCGCTGCCAACGGAAAAGTCAGGGGGCCGATCGATGGGGTTCTTCTCCACGCCGCTTCCACCCTGTGACCTTCATTTCTGGCACTGGCGGCGGCGCTCCGAGCGGCTCGAGCCACTCTGCAAGCACTGGGCCGAGCACGGTCCCGGCATGCCCATCGCCTTCCTTGTGCTGTACGCACTCAAGATCGTCGGGTTCGTCGCGGGCGGTCTGGTGTTCGTCCGGTTGAGCTTCGACACCGCTGCCCTGGCCTCGATCGGCGACTGGTGGACCCAGCCCTCGGTCTTCCAGAAGGTGATCGTCTGGGCGCTGCTGTTCGAGATCCTCGGGCTCGGTAGTGGATTCGGCCCCACGTCGCTGCCCTTCCTGCCGCCGCTGGGTGGGCCGCTGTATTGGCTGCGGCCGGGCACGATCAGGCTTCCGCCATGGCCGGGCCGGGTGCCGTTCACCAGAGGGAGCACCCGGACGCTGGTCGACGTACTGCTCTACCTGGCGGTCCTGCTCGCCGCGGGATGGCTGTTGTGCTCGTCGGCCACCGAGACGGGCGCTCTGGACCCGGCGCGGGTCGGTCCGCTGGCGGTGCTCCTACCGCTGCTCGGACTGCGGGACAAGACCGCCTTCCTGGCCGCCCGCCCCGAGCACTACGGGCTCACCCTGCTGACCTTTCTGCTCCCGCCGACCGACATGATGATCGCGGCACAGTTGCTACTGGTGGTGATGTGGTGGGCCGCCGCGACCTCGAAACTGAGCCGGGCGTTCCCGTTCACCGTCTCGACCTTGCTCAGCAATGCTCCCGTCGTTCCGCGCGCGCTGAGCCGACGGCTGTTCCGCTCATTCCCCGAGGACATGCGCCCGTCGCGGTGGGCCGGTCTCGTCGCCTGGATCGCCAGGATGATCGAGTTCGGCGCGCCGCTGTCGCTGGTGTCCGGCAACCACACGGCTCTCCTGGCCGGGGTCGTCGTGCTGGTCGGCTATCATCTGACCGCGATGGCGCTGATGCCGTTCGGGGCGCCGCTGGAATGGAATCTGGTCATCGTGTTCTCGGTGCTACACCTGTTCTGGGGACATCCTCGGCTCGACCTGGGCAGCGCCGAACAGCCGCTGCTGATCGCGCTGCTGACCATTCCGCTGGTCGTCCTCTTCGGCTGGGGAAACGTGCGCCCTGATCAGGTCTCCTACCTGGCCGCGATGCGCTACTACGCCGGCAACTGGCCGGTTTCGATGTGGGCGCTGCGACCGTCCGCCATCGAGAAGATCGACACGTTCGTGGCCAAACCGACCACCATGCCACATCAACAGCTGCGCCGGCTATACGGTGAACAAATAGCTGAAGTCTTCTCGCACAAGGTGTATACCTTCCGTGCGATGCATCACCATGGCAGGGGAGCCTTCGGGTTGCTGCCGAGAGCCGTCGGTCCGACGCATGAGGATGCGATCGTGATCGACGGAGAACTGATGGCAGGCACGATGCTCGGCTGGAACTTCGGCGACGCGCATCTTGCGGGTGAGCAGTTGGTCGCCGCATTACAAGAACGGTGTGGATTCACCACGGGCGAGGTTCGGGTGGTGGTGCTGGAATCACATCCGATGGGTTCCGCACGCCAGGACTATCGTTTGGTCGATGCTGCGGAAGGGGTATTCGAGCGCGGCTTCATTTCGGTCGATGACATGGTCAACCGACAGCCGTGGGAGATTGAGGATCTACCCACATGGGTGCTCTCTCGGTCGTCCTCGATAAAGATGGACGAGAGTTCGACGTGTCCTGTCCCGCCTGCTGAGAATCTACTCACAAAGCTCGACCATGAATAATCCGGGTCAGCACTCGCGGACAGATTCCTCACGTTATGCTGTGCCATGTGCCACATATTCTGGTGATCGAAGACGACCCCGAACTTCGCCGACGAGTGCTCCGTTTCCTGACGGACGCAGATTTCGCCACCTCGTCCGCTTCCAGTGGTATGGACGGACTGAAGGCCGCTGTCGAGACGCGTCCCGATCTTGTTGTCCTGGACCTGGGACTACCCGATGTCACCGGCCGTGAGGTGTTGCGCATGATTCGCGCGATCAGCCATGTACCGATCATCGTGGCGACCGGAGCCGACGACGAGGGCAGCGTCATCTCGTTGCTCGACGCGGGTGCGGATGACTATCTGGTCAAACCCTACGGTTCCGGGCAACTCGTGGCGCGAATAAACGCTGTACTGCGCCGCGGCCATGAGATCAGCAGACAGGCAAGCGAGCCCAAGATTGTCATCGATCGATTAGAGCTGGACTTCTCGCGGCGCACGGCGCAGCTCGACGGCAAGGTCCTCACGCTGACCCCCAAGGAGTTCGAGCTGCTCTACTACCTCGCGCGGCGGGTCGGAGAAGTCGTCACCAAACGCCAGCTGCTCACCGAGGTGTGGCGGCTGCCCTACAGCCACGCTGACAAGACGGTCGACGTCCACATCTCCTGGTTGCGCCGCAAGCTGGGGGAGAGCGCTCAAACCCCTCGGTACCTGCACACGATTCGCGGGATCGGTCTGCGACTGGTCGACCCCGGCGCCTGAACCGTCATGTATAAGAACTTGATGCTCGCCGTCGTGGCGGCGATGTGTCTGGTCCTGGTCAGCTTCGTCACCCCGCTGATCATCCTGGTGCACCGGGACGCCGAGCGTGAGGCCATGGCCACCGCCACCGAGCGGGCTGCCGCCGTCGCGGCGCTGGCCTGGTCCCTGACCCCCCGATCACTGCCCGCCGAAGCGGTGAGCGGCTACGCGACGACGGTGTTCCGCTCCGACGGGCAGGTTCTCGGGTTCCCCGCCCCGCGTCCGGCGGCGTTGGCCGAGGCCAGCAGACACTGCCTGCTCCAGCTCGACGCGATGGACGACGGATTCGAGGTTCTGCTTCCGGTCGCGGGCCAGACCGGATGCCAGACCGTGGTCCGAGTGTTCGCCGACGAGGGCGCGTTGGCGGGCCAGTCCGGGAAGATCACCCTGCTGGTGGTGACGCTGGCCATGGCGTTCCTGCTCATGGGACTGCTCCTCGCCGAGCGGCTGGCGCGCAGACTGCTGTACTCGCTGAAGGACCTCACCTCGTCGGCGGAGACGATGGCGGCCGGCGATCTGAGCGCCAGGGCGAAGATGGACGGATCCACCGAGGTGCGCCGTGCCGCCGAGCGACTCAACCTGCTCGCCGTGCGGGTCGAGCAGATGCTCGACAAGCAGGCCCAGCACGTCGCCGATCTGGTTCATCGGGTTCGCACCCCACTGACCTCATTGCGGCTGGACATCGACAGCGTGCCGGATCCGGACATCGCGGAGCGGCTCGGCGAGGACCATGACGCGGTGAGCAGGGTGCTCAATGAAGTGATCCGCGCGGCGCGCAGGACGACCGCCGACGGTACGAGCCCCGAGTCGGACCTGGTCGCGGTGGTTGCGGAGCGTGCCGAGTTCTGGACCCCGCTCGCCGAGGAGACCGGCCGGATCATCGTCCGCGACCTGTGCCCGGGACCGGTGCGGGTACGAGCCGGTCAGGCCGCTCTGGCGGCGGCGCTCGATGCGTTGCTCGGCAACATCTTCGCGCATACCCCGCCTGGGGTATCGGTGCGGCTCACGGTCCGTACCCGAGGGCCGGACGGCGTTCTGATCGTGGATGACGCGGGGCCGGGGTTCAAGGACGAGGGCCTGATCCAGCGAGGCCGATCTCAAGGGGCGTCTACCGGTCTCGGCCTGGACATCGTGCGGCAGACGGCCGACGACTCGGGTGGCCGGATGCGGCTCGGGGTTCCGCCGGGCGGCGGCGCCAGGGTCGAACTGATCCTCGGTGGTGCCGCGACCGGGGGCAGTGTGGGGGGAACATCGACAATCGCAGGAACCCGCTCTCGGGCACGTTAGGATCGATTTAACCATCGGCTTAGCCGCCTTTAGTGCTATTTCACTTGTCTCTCTTCTTGATCACGGATACCGTGTGGTATCACTGGACTTCCGCTCGACTCGAGTGGAATATCCGTGATCAAGCGCAGGAAGGCTAATCAACATGATTCGCGATGACATCGGGAATAGGGTCGCGATCGAGGATTCTAGGGATTCGCTCCTCACGGTGGCTGAGATAGCCACCGCGCTGCGCCTGTCGAAGATGACAGTATATCGGATGATTCACAGCGGTGAGTTGCGCGCGATACTGGTCCGCGGCTCCTATCGGGTGCGGGAGAGCTCACTGCGAGAAATCCTCGATTCAGTGACACCGATGAAGGTCAACCAATACCGATGAGCGCTGGAGTTTGTTGAGGCGCTCGCGTTGCCGCATGTTCGTCGGTATTATGCCGCACCCTCGGTGACACCGAATTCTCCTGGTGCGGGCGGCGGCCAGATATCGGATCCCAGGGCGGCGGCTGTTGGCGAGTCCGCTGCGAAGCTGATTGATCTGGTCCAGCTGGGATCACCGACCTCCGGCCGAGACTCCGAACCACTGGCGGGCCAGATCGTTCGCAACCTTGTTGGCTGACTGGGCACCCGAGGCGCCCGCAGACGCACCTTTGGATGAGTGTGCTGATCCGGCGGAATGATCCTTCTTCTCGGGGTGCGCCACCCGCGCCGGTTCAGCTGCGGCCTGGGTGGTGGGAATCGGTGGTGGCGTGGGCGCCACCGCTGACGGAATGGGCCCAGTGGAATCGATGATCAGAGGCGGAGAGTCGTCCGCGCCGCTAACCAGGAAAATCAGGACGAGTGCCACTATGAAGAGCGCTGACAAGCCGATGAGAGCCGCGGGCTTATTTCGGTCCAGGGCCGACTCGGATGCCGCTGCATGCCGAGATGGGATAACGGTGGACCGCAGTCTCTGCTTCACGGTCGCCACCGTTGAGCGCGCCGAGGTCAACTTCTCGTGGACGAACGTCGCGAGATGAAATGGGTGAGCATTTGACTTGTCGCGAGGCCGCCTGGAGGCGGCGGCGAGGGCGTCTTCGGCTTCTTCCTTCAGCAGCTGCTGTATCGGGATGGCGCAGGACGCGCGTCGCCCACGACGTGCTTCAGGCGAAACCGGCGCCCTTTGCTCTGTCGGCATACTGAAACACTATAGAGGGTGCGGATTCAGTGTCCAGGCCGGTGTCGTGGAAACCCCGGGTAATGGGATTCGCCTGAAGTGAAAATAATTGACAATTATAAATGTCGATGAGTTACCGTTGAGTACGGTTTCGTTGCGAAGTTTCAGACCTTCGATCCCCCGCTCGCTACTGGCACGGACCCGAATCCGACCTGTCGACCGATCGTGGGCGATGAACCCGAAGCACGGGGGATTAGGAGCTTGTTAGCCCGCCGTTAGTCGGACTGATGGTGGAGTTCTGGTGCCGGCACGGGTGACCTGACTCGCCGGCTCCTGACCTGGTCTTTTGTCACTGCGGGGATGGTTCCGGACAGAGAGGGCGTACACGACGATGAGCTTGTCCAGCTCCGACCTGGACCGCCGCCACCGCGCGGATCGGCCAGAAGCCTGGGAAACCCCTGTCTGGCTGCTGACCGACAGTCCGGACAGTGCAGTGACCGCTGACGCCGCGCCCACTCGCGCTCCCCGGCCAGCCGAGCGGCAATGGCGCACGATTCCCAGGATCACACCGGAGCCCAGCCGGATCACGGTCCCGGCCGACGAACCGCTCGAGCGCGCCGACGACGGCTCACACTACGGTCGACACCGAGGACCGGAGTCTGCTCGGACCGAGCCGTCCGGTCCGACACCGACGGCGGTTCCCAGTCGACTCCTAGCCGACCGGTTCGAACAGCTGCGCGCCACGGCAGGCCGAAGCGTAGCCGCGATGTCCAGAGCCGACTTCTGGAGTCGGCGAGTATGGGTTCTCGTGGCCATCGGTGCGCTACTGGGCCTGGTCGGGCTATTCGTCGGACTGCTGGGCAGCGCTTCGCAGCCGGCGCAGGCACCGATCCAGGTGACAGGCTCACCGAGCCTGCCCCCCGCCGCGCCACTGCCTGCCCTGTCGTCGCCCGCTCCGTCACCCTCGGTGGTGGCGCCGAAGGCTGATGCCGTCGCGCCTGACACCACAGTTCGGCAAGACCGTCCCGCGCTGGAAGCGAAACCCGAAGCGGAGACGGAACCGGAACCGGAAGTGAAGCCGAGGACTGTGGAACGCCGTACCCAGCGTAGCGACACGACACCCAGCCGGGGGCGTCAGGATTCGCGAGATTACGACCGCGAGCGAGAGATGGCCGAGAACTTCCTCGGCTCCCTCGGCTCGGGTGGATTCCGCAGTTCGAACTGAGCCGACGATCGGCTCGCCAAGTGTCACCGATGATGAACTGTTCGTGCCAGCGGAGAGGTACATGAGTCAAGGTTCAACTAGTCCGTGCGGACTGCCCGGTTGCGAGACGCCCGTCGAGCAGCTGACCGGCGAGCCCCCACGGAAGTACTGTCGGCCGGCCCATCGGACGGAGGCCAGGAAGGCCCGCCTGGCTGTCCGGGTGGCGTCCGACGCCCTCACAGTGCCGTTCGCTCAGGTGCCGCATGCGGAGGTGTCGTATCCCGAAGCGCGGTATGCCGAGGCCGGTACGTGGTCGTCGGCAGCGGGTGGTGTCGCGGTACTGGTGAAACCGAGATCCTGGGAACGCATGCTGGTGGAGCAGCAGTTCGCCCCCGCAGCCGGGCTCGACCTGCACCACCGCCCCGAAGCGGATCCGAGCTACGAGGGTCGCTACGGGGTGGCGGTACTGCCGTCTCCCAGCGAATCGGTGTGGGCGAAACGTCTGGTCCAAGATCTGGATCCGACGTGCCCGGACCTGCAGCGGATCGTCGAGAGCCAGCGTGGCCGGACCGCGCGTCACACTCGGCGCACCGATCAGCGACGACGGCGGATGCTGGCCGCGCTCAGCGCCGCGGGCATCGTGGCCGGTGCCAGTGTCGGCGGATGGCTGACCGAGCGCGGCACGGAGACCTACCAGGCAGCTCCACACAACTCGACGCGCCCCGGCATCGTGACCGACGGCGACTGGGTGAACCGGGCGAAGGTCACGTTGAGCTCGTTGGATGGTCAGCTAGCACGGATCGCCAACGCGCAGCGGGCCTGGGAGCAGTTGCCCGCGTCGCGGCGCCAGGGTGACCCGCCGTCCGAGGTGCGGGAGATGCTACGGCGCAAATCAGAGCTGGAGCAGCAGCGTTCGGCCGTCGTCTCGGCATTGAGCAGCCAGGCGGCCGCAGGGGGCGGCGCACCCGTTCCACTCCCGGATGCCGGTGACCGGACCACGACGGTGACCGATCCGGTGCTGAACCTCGTCCGGCACACCCCGGTGGGCAAGGCCGCCCGGAAGAAGGCGGTGCGTTCCGGCGCCCGCCGCTCGGAGGGCGTCACCTCCTCGCTGGCGAATGTCACCCGCCCGCTCGGACGGGTGACCGACGGGCTCGGCCTCGGCGGATCGTCGCACGGCGCGACTCGGCGTCATCGACACACCGAAGCGCTCGATGACCTGGCCGGGGATCCGACGAGGATCGCGGAGTGGGCCAAGCGGGAGGTCGCCTCGATCGAGCGTGCCCTCGACGTGTCCCGAGGACATTCCTCCCGGCGGCACCGGGCCGACCTCGACCAGCTCCGTGGCGCCGCCGCGTTCGCGGACTTCCTCTGACGACCGAGCGGGGCGGTGACGGGCGGATGACGACGATGACGCAGGAGACCGGAGAGGTGCTCGCCGAGACCAGTTGGAACAACCTGGTCGAGGCGATTCGAAACGCACACACCCGACTGTTGTCGACTGGGCGACCGATCCCGATCCGACTGTTCGCATTCGCCGAAGGCGTCCTGCTCGGACACATCTCACCGGGCCGTCCGGCGCGCGCGAGCAGCGATGTCTTCGCACCGAGCACGGCGCTCGTCCGTTTCGCCTCGGTGGTCGGCGCCGATGAACTGGTCGTGACCTGGGAGGGCCCGTCCTGGACCAGCGCCGACGAACAGACCCTCGGCTATCCGGCATCCGACGATGGCCTCGGGCGCTATCCGGATCGGCGGATCGGGCAACTCAACATCGTGCGTGCCCGGCCGGGTAGCTGGCGGCTGCACCGTTACCGGTATGCGCTGGAAGTGCTGCCCGAACTGTCGGAATGCGCCACCTTCCGCTACACCCCGATCTGGTCGGCCGACACAGTTCCGGTGGACGATGCGCCGCTTGTCCCGCACATTGCGGCACTGGTCGAGGTCGGGTACCGGCCGTGCCAGGGAGGTCCCCAACCGGAACGGGTCGCCAGGGTGACGGCGGAGTTGATGGCCGAGGGATACCGCCTCCACCTCGTCAAACGCTGAGCCGGGTGGCTCGCTTCGCCGGGTGAACTGGTATCGAGAACCGTGGAAAGAACTGTCGCGGTTATGTCTTATTTAGGTCATTCTTAATGGGTGGAGGGTTAGCCTCCCGGCGCTGATTATCCGTCATATCGAGATGAATCGAACGGCTCTCGCCGATATCGAGGAATCTCGCGGTCGTGAGGCGTTGTCGATGGACGAGTTGTGGACCATGCTGTCCGGATCCGCTGTCGCGGTCAGCGGAATTCTGGGACTGGTGCTGGGGTGGCGCCGCCGGGCCGCCGACGTGCTGCCGAGCGCGGTGGTCGTGGGTGTGTTGGCCGCGGTGTTCTGGTGCGCTCTCACCGAGGCGTTCATCCCGGTACACGCGGCGCTCGAGCACGCCATCGATGGCCTGGCCGGGTATCGCCCCTCGGGGTGGCTCGCCTGCGGACTGGCCGGTGGATTCCTGGTCGGGCTCGCGGTCACGGCAGGCTATGAGACCTGGTCGCGGGGCGCCGGGGCCTCCCGTAAGGAGGAGCTCACCAGAGGTGAAGCCGCGCACTGGTCGGTGGGGACGGACCGGTCCGGTGGTGCCAGACACGCACTGTGGTCACCCCGGCGATCGATGCTGGTACTGGCCACCGGGACTGGGCTGTGCGGACTGGGCGCCGGTCTGGCCATCGGCAGTGTCGCGGTGAGCGGCGAGACCGGGCTGGCGATCCTGCTGACCGCCGCGTTCGTACTGCACACCGGTACCGAGGCGTTCGCCGTGACGGCACCGTTGACCGCGTCCGGTCGCCGTCGCTGGGGGCTGCTGGGTTCGATGGGGGTGATCGGCGGGGCACCGGCCGTGCTCGGCACCTTCCTCGGACGACGGTTCACCAACGACACCGACGATGTGCTCGCGCAGAGCATCGGCGTGGCGGTGCTGGCGCTCGCCGTCGGGATCATGCTGCATCTGCTGATCCGCAGGGTCGGTGTGCTCATCGCGCGCGGCAGACCCGGGTTGGTCTACACCGGCATCGGCGCCGGTTTCGTCGTCGCGCTCGTGGGGGATCTGGCGCTGATGGTCGCGGTGGGCACCGCGTGAACCGCCCGGCAATGGCGGTCCTCGCGCTGGTGGGGGTGGTCCTACTAGCTGGTTGCGGCGCGGCGAGGTATCCCGACCCGGTATCGGTGACGGCCGCCGACGGACGCGGGGCGATTCGGCCGCTGCCCACGCCGCAGGCCTGCACCAGCATCGCGACCGACGCCGACGCCATGACCGCCGCACTGGCCAAGGCCGCGCCGGGGGATCGGATCTGTGTGCTCGGCGGTATCGGTCGGCGCCTGGTGCTGCGCAGATCCGGAACGGCGGCGGCTCCGATCTCGGTGCTCGGCGACGGGCACACCTCGGTCAAGGGAATCACCGTGCTGGCCAGTCACATCACGGTCTCCGGGATCAACGCGATCCGCCCATGGGCGCCCGGCATCTCGTTGACCGGCAACGACATCACACTGGAGAACAGCACCTCGATCAGCCCGCGTGGTGAGGACGGCGACGGCATCCGGTTCTTCGGGGATGACATCACCATCCGGCACAACACCATCCGGGACGTGCGCAATCTGCACTTCGCGCACGCCGACTGCATGCAAACCTTCGCCACCGACCCGGCCCACCCGGCCAGCCGGCATGTGGTGATCGAGCACAACCGGTGTGAGCGGATCGCCAACCAGTGCCTGATCGCGGAAGGACCGCACAGCTCGGCCGGCGACGGCTCAGGGATAGGTGTGTCAGCGGACATCCGATTCGCCGATAATTACTGCGAGACACACGCCTACCAGGACACCGAGGTCGACGACGTCCAACACGTCACCATCGTCGGCAACGAGGTCCGAGGCCGCAAACCCAAGGCGTTCTCCTTCCAGAACCACTCCACCGGCGCGGTCGTCGCGGACAACGTCGTCGCTCCGGAGATCGATCACGAGGTGGGGATGGACGGCTCCTCCCAGTACGACTACGACGTCCCGATCATCGGGGGCAAGCCGTGAACCGGAGCCAGGGTGTGGTCGGGCTGGTTCTGGCGCTGCTGGTGGCGGTCGGCCTCAGCGCTGCAGGCTGTGCGGACGACCCGGATCGGCCGCTGCCGGCACCCGAACCAATACTCACCGGCAGCCACCCGTGTACTCCGGGCGAGCTGGGGTCGAGCGACCCGGGGCCGGTGGCGAAGCCCGGTGGCGTGACGTTCAGCTGTGCGCGGCTGACCGTGCCGCTGGATCATCCGGGGCTGCGCGCGCAGCCGCGACACTCCGGTGAGCTGGCGCTGCCGGTCGCGGTGAGCGACAACGTGGGCGCACCGCGCGGGGTTCTGATCCGGCTGACCGGCGGTCCCGGCCAACCGGGTTTGGCACAGGCCGCCGACATCACCGCCACCGAGCTCGCCCCCGAGGTGACCCGCGACTACCGGCTGGTGTTCATCGACCAGCGCGGCACCGGCGTCGGCGCGCTGCGCTGTCCGGAACTGCAGCTCACGTCTGGCGCGAACGATCTGGACCCGCCGAAGGAAGGTGCGGTGCAGGCGTGCGGACAGCGGCTGGGCGGAGTCCGGCGTTTCTACAGCACCGCCGACACCGTCGCCGACCTCGAGGCGCTGCGCCAGGCGCTGCGGGTGCCCAAGCTGAGCGTCGACGGCGTCTCCTACGGGACCTTCGTCGCCGCCCGATACGCGATCACCCATCCCGACCGGGTGGCCCGCCTGGTACTGGATTCGGTCGTGCCGCACGACGGCCCGGAGGCGCTGGAGACGGTGGTACTCGGCGGCACCGCGCGAGTCCTGAACCTGGTGTGTGAACGGACCGCATGTGGCACCGACCCGGTGGCGGATCTGGCCAAGGTAGTGCGCACACGACATGACGGCCCGGAACTCCTCGCCACCATCACCGTGCTGACCAGCGGAAAGCCGGATCTGAACGCGGTGCCTGCCGCACTGCACCGCGCGGCGGCAGGCGACTACGCGGCGCTCGACGCGATCATCGACACGGTACGGCGAAACCAGGCGGTCCGGCCGGAGCAGCTCAGCCTGGGGCTGCACGCGAGCACGCTGTGCCAGGACATGCACGGCCCGTGGGGGGACGCCTCGACCCCGGTCGCGGGCCGGGCCGAGGCGATTCACACCGCGGTGGACGCACTGCCCGATGACGCTTTCCTGCCGTATGACCGGGCTGCGGCCGCCGACAACGGGCGGATGGTGACCTGCCGGCTCTGGCCGAACACTCCCGTCCTGTCCTACCCGGCGGGCATCGTGCTCCCCGCCGGTACCCACAACCTGCCCGCCGTTCCGGTGCTGCTGCTGGCCGGGGACCACGACCTGCTGACCCCGATGGAGTGGGCACAGCGGGAGGCGTCCCGCGCACCGGCTGGACGTCTGGTGGTCATCCCGGGGGCAGGCCACGTCACCCAACGGGCCGCGAACGGCCCACTGGCCCGCGCCGAGGTCGCGCGGTTCCTCACCGAACCCGGAGGGTGATGCGACCATGGAATGGGCTGATTTCGCGCTCGGCGACCCTGCGACACCGCGCACCTAACGTCGACACCGCGCAGTGTGCACACCGCGCGGTGTGAACCTACGGTGCGCGGTGTCGAACACGAAGCCGTACTGCGCAATGGATTATGTCTGCGCTAAGCGAGTCATAAAACTTGCCGTTGATATGGCGTGAATAGTGGTTCGGCATGGTCCCGCTGCGGGACTATGTTGTCCTGAACTCGGCCGTACTATTCGAAGGAGTATCGGTGCTTTATCTGGACGGCTTCGTCGGCCTGGCGGTTTTCTGTCTCTGGCTGTACTGCCTCCTCGATGTGCTGACCACCGACGACGACGCGTGCAGGAATCTGCCGCGGCTCGTCTGGTTGATCTTCGTGGTGCTAGCGCCCTTGGCCGGGTCGATCGTCTGGCTGGTGGCGGGACGCCCCACCGGCGTCGCCCCGCCCACCAAAGCCTTGCCTTATGCGCGCCGCAGCCCTGAGTTCCCCGAGTACGACCGCCCTGGCCGGTTCTCGTCGGAGGACCCGGAGGCGGACGCTGAATTCCTGCGGCGGTGTCGGGAGCGCGCCGAACAGCAGCGACGCCAGGGACGAGGTCAGGACGGCTGAGTCCCGGAGGTCAGCTCCGCGTCCAGGGTGCGGGTGGTGGTCGTCGGGTCCGACCGGGCGCGCAGCTCGGCGTAGCTGACCAGGACCACCGCGGTGCCCACGATGTTGATCGGAATGAGAGTCAGTCCACCCAACAGCGGGCCGAGCCGGTCGACCGGCAGGTAGCTGGTGACCGCCCAGTAGAGCATGAACGCCAGATGCGCGAGCAGTAGCCGCCCGGTGGTCGCCCAGAAGCGATGGCGGATCAGGGCGAAGCATCGACCGAGCGGCCAGAACCTGCGCTCCACCACGATCACACCGACCAGCGAGGCGCCGAAGACGACGTATAGATACAGGAACACACCTACCGCCAGGTACAGCGGATCGGAGCCGCCGATGGCGGTGAGCCACACCAGCAGGAGATATCCCGAGCCCGCGACGCCCAGCCAGAAGGTCAAGGGGAGCGTCCTTCGGATCATGATCCGAACCAGCAGCCGCACACCCGAAGGCTGGCCCGCGGCGACTCGGATCATCAGGACGACTGAGGCCACCACCGCGCACGACGTGATCGCCATGTACAGCACCGAACTTGCGGCGTCGAGCACTCTGGTCGACGGACCGGTCCACGACGGGTCGAGAGACGCGGCGCGCAGCGGCTTGACTACAGCCGTGCACCCGCTGGCGAGCGCCTGCGCGATCAGCTGGACCAGCAGCAGCCGGGCGAGACCGCGACGGCTGGAATTGAGTACCCGTCGGCACCATTGGCCGAAGTCGACCGATACCAGCGGGTCCGAGGGCGGCTTCGATCCGCTATCCGGCGATGCTGGGGATGGCATTTCTCGACGATATCGAGTATTCGAATCACCGAACGGTGGTTACTGAACCTTAGGCATCGCTTAGTCTTCGACTATTCTCCGGTCCCGCACACTAATCGCACGACTCGCGGAAAATCGAGAACGGGGAGTGGTCCGATGACTATTCTGGCAGATGACCGATGTGTCGGCACATCGGGTCCGTGCCTCCGACCGGCAGACGAGACGGTCCCGCTGGACCGTTCTGCCTCGGGTGCGCCGCGCCGCGAGAGCCGGCGGATGCACGTCCGGTTCGTCGTCACCGACCACGACGGGACACCGGTGGCCTCAGGCGTGAGCCCGACTGATGCCGATGAGCTGGGCAGCCTGGCCAACGTCGGTCACATCACGCGCCTGCTGCGTGCGGGCAACGTGGTGCTGCACTCCGGCCAGCGATTGACCGCCTGGATCGACGACACCAGCCCCGCCGCCTGAGCGGACTCAGCCGAAACCGTTTCCACCGTTTCCACCCTGGCCGCCGTTCCCGCCGTTGCCCCCGCCGGAGGGGCCACCGGAATCCGCTCCTGAAGACCCGTTGGCGCTGCCGCCGGGGCCGCCGAATCCACTGCCGCTGCTGTGCATGCCGCCGCCGGTGTTCCCTGAATTGACACCGGGCCGGTCGCCGAATCCGCCGCCCATTTCATCCCCTGAGCCACTGCGCATGCTGCGCGCCAGGTCGCCGAAATCGGAATCGTCGTCGTCGGACTTCTTCGACCGATGATCGTCCTCGTCCTTTGAATTCCGGTCGGAATCCTTGACGTGGTGGTCGGATTTCGGCTTCGAGTCGTCTGACCGGTCGTCTGAGTGGTCCGATGACGGGGCATCGTCCGCCGGGGCGTCATCGATATGGTCTGGTTTCGGCGATGGCCCAGGTGATGGCTTCTCGGGCGATGGCCCGGGTGATGGCTTCTCGCGCGACTCCGGCGGCGGTTCGTTGAACGGCAGCGGCGACGGCGGATCCGCCGGTATCGGTGCGGGCGGTGGGACCGGCGGGGGTTGGGGTGACGGCAACGGTGGGGTCGAGGGAACCGGAGGAATCGCCGGGATCGGCGGCGGGGGAAGGGTCGGTGATGCCGGTGTGGGCGCGGAAAACGCCGGAACCGCGGGCTCCCGTTCCGGGTCCGGCGTCATCGGCGCCCGCACCGGCATCGTCGTGCGACCTGGTGGGGGTTTCATCGTGATGCCCTGGATCACGGCGGAGCGGACCCAGGAGCCCACGTCCCTGGGCTTCACCGAACGCAATGGGCCGTCCGGGGCCATGGTGACCACCAGGCCGCCGATCACGGCGAAGGTCAGCGCGGCGAACGCGGTGGCGGTTCCCCAGCGGCTACCGGATCGACGTCTGCGCAGCAGGTAGACGGCAGTGAGTGACGCCACGACCAGTGCGAGTCCGATCAGGCGGGTGCGGTGCATTCCGATCATGCCCGCGCCGGCCAGCGCCAAGGTGAACAGGGCGATCTCGAGCAGCAGAGCCCTGGTCCGACCGGGGCGTTTCGCCGGTTTCGGTTTCTTCGGCGTCGTGGTCGGGTGTGCGGCGTCGGGCTCGGCCGTCTGCCGGACCGGTGGGCGGGTATCGCCGCGCGGCGTCGGACGCTCGTCGGGTTCCGGTCTGGGCTCCGGGTCGCGGTCCAGCACCGTCGTACCGGCCGACATCCTGCCCGCCGATGCCCTGCTGGCCGGCTTGTCGATCCGTCGCCGACGGGACCTCCCTACATCGATCTTGCTGTGGATTCCACCCACTGGAGCCTCCGTAAGGCCAGGCGCGATCCCGGCGCCGACTGTGACCGTGCGTGGCCCGGTGGTCTCGGACACCGCGAACCGGGGAACGGGTCCGAGACCGCCGGGCTGCTGGGGAGCGGCGGGCCTTGCGTACGAAGCGGGCTCTTCGGCACGCTCGGGCTACCCGTCACTCAACCCATCTTGGGCGGCTCGGGTTGCCGACCCAGGCCTGGCAGGGCGGGGTGCGGATCCCGATGCTGTGCGTGATCGTGGGGTGACGTCGAATGGGCGGTTGTCGCCGGAGTCGCCTTGGTAGCGGCCTTGGGCGCGTGCACGGGCTTAGGTGTCGGCGTGGAGGTCGGTGTGGACGCCAGGGAACTTCGCGCGGGATGCGCCGAGGTATCGCCGGGTAGCTTCTTCATCTGACCGGTGGCGGGGCTGTCGATTCGGACCCGGTCGGGTTTCGCCGCGGTCACCTTCGCCTGGTGTTCCTTGACCTCGCCCGACTGCCCGTCCTGGGAGTGACCCGCACCCTCCGTGCTGTCATCAGTGTCCGAGACGGACGCGTTGCCCGCCTTGCCTCCGGTGCCTGCCTTCGCCCCGCCTGTCGTGCTGTGCCCGTCCGCCTCGCCTGCTTTGCCCGGCTTCGCCTGACCGGCGGTGTCGTGCTCGTCCGCCTTGCCTGCTTTGCCTGCCTTGCCCGGCTCTGCCTGACCAGCGGTGTCGTCGTCGTCCTCGTCCTCGTCGTCGGATCGGCTCTCGGCCCGCTCGGTCCTGGGGTGGCTGTCGGCTACACCGGAGAGCTGCGATTGGGTCGAATCGGAGTCGGATGTGCTGGCCAGCGCGGGGGCCGCCATCAGTACAGCCGCTCCGGTGAGGGCGGCGATCGCGGCCGATACGACAATGGTTCGGTGTGTACGGCTCATCGGGGGTGATCCCGCTCCTTGCGATCGCGTCACGAATCGGCTGGTGTGCGGACGGTCCGATACGAGTGCGCCCGTGCGCAGTTCCTGGCCGCGGTCCGTCTGTACGGTACAGAATCACCAGCGGGCTTAATGGCGGGATAAACGATCGGCAAGTCGGTAATAAAGGCAGTCGGGCGGAAGCGGTTCGGTGGAAGACGGCATGGCCGCTGACCCGTCGAGGGGAGGGCGGATCAGCGGCCACGCCTGTTCTGGAGGGCGGTTACTTACAGACCGACCAGGCCGAGCACCTTGCCGAGCAGGCCGGTCACGGTGCCGAGGACGCCGGAGAGCAGGTCGCCGACCCCGCCCGCCGCCGATGCTCCCTCGGCGAGAACGTGGGTATTGCTACTTGCGTATGTGGCGAGTCCGTGCAGCAGCATGTGTCGCAATCCTTTTCTGTGGTGGACCCGAGGTGGTCCTCGGCCCCATTCCGATGGGGAATCTGAGATCCGATGCCGTCGCGGGATCGCGTCACGTCGATGTCGGCGGAGCGGCCATTCCGATACTGGCCAGGCGCACAGACCGAACTCGGGTGCGAGACGCCATGAGTGGGCATCGGAACCAGCCTCCGCGCCCCGGACTATTCCGGTAAAGCGAGACATCTCGATGCTTTACATTCGAATCTACTGAAGGGTCGGCGATCCTTCAATCCACGTCGACTCGACACTGCTCCACGAATCCGGTACGTGCCACTGGATCTGCTCGCTGACCAGCGGTCCGATCGGATCGCGGCGACGGGCAGTGACCCGCACCGACCCGGGTCTACGCGGTAGTGACGGTGAGGGAACGTGCTCGTCGGTCCCGCCGGGACTTGATTCTCGCCATACAGACGGCGCCGATCAACAAGGAGATCACCGCCACGGTGATGACGAAGATGCTCAGGGAGTAGAGATAGTCTCCGCTTTTCCTGATGGACTCGGTGAACGTGCTGACGTTGTAGCCGCGGTCGGCGGGTGTGGCGACATGATGCTGAGCATCCAGCACCGTCGTGATCTCCCGCACGGCGTCACCCACGGTAGCGCTGTCGGTCGACTTGGCGATGATGCTGTCGACCCGGCCGTCCCGGTCTCCGGTGAGGTAGGCACGGGCGGCGGCCAACGGAACCACGGCCAGGTTGTCGGCCTGGTCGTTGGACTCGAAGACACCGACGACGGTGAAGGCGCTGTTCGCCAGTTGGATCGAGCGCCCGATGACGGTGTGTGGATCGGTGTTGTGACCGAAGAGCAAGCTGACGGTCGTCGGGCCGATGACCACGGCTCGATCGCCGTCGGTGATCTGGCTCGCGCTGAACCAGCGCCCGGCGAGGATGTTGCGCGCAACGAGCTGGGGATAGTCCTCCTCGACACCGACCACGTTGGCCTTCTCCGCTGCCTTGCCCTCGGCGACCGTGATGCTGCCCGTGATCATGGGGGAGACCTCGGCAAGGTGTGGCGCGCGGTGCCTGTCGCGCAGCGCGCTGACGTCCGAGTCGGTGAGGCTCAGCGGCGCGCTCCCACCGAGGCCCGGGATCCTGGTCCGATCAGAGGTGATGTTGATCTGATCGGCCACCTTGGCGGCGCCGTCCCGATACTGTCGGGTCTGCCCGTCGCCGATGACGCCCAGCGCGATGATCGCGGCCGCGATCCCAACGATCCCGAGCGCGGCCCACAACGACCGAGGCCGTCGCCACAGACCGCTCGACCGACTGAGCGCCGCGATGATCGCGTGACCGAACTTGGCCGGGGATTCGGATTTCATCGTCGACTCCATGACTCGGGAACGGATATTCGAACGGCAGAACCTGCGAATTTCCTCTGCGGCTGAAGTCAACGACGGAATGCTCAGGGCCGCGCTATATAGACCATAAGATCAGGTAAAAGTGTCGGCGGGTTCCGCTAAGGTCACGCGATGGCATCCAGTTGGACAAACAACGATGCGATCAGACAGTGGAATATCTCCACCACGCGCAAGGCGATGGAAGCGAGCGCGAAGGACGGAGACTTCGCCAAGCGGCACCTAGTGAACCCTGTCCTACTGCGACTGTTGGGCGACGTGCGCGGCCTGCGGGTTCTGGACGCGGGATGCGGCAACGGATACTTCAGTCGAATGCTTGCCGAGTACGGTGCGCAGGTCGTGGGCGTCGAACCGACGGAGGTCATGTCTGCGTTCGCCCGGGAGAAGGAAACCGAGTCAAGGCAGGGCGTCACCTACGTTCAGGCGGACCTGACCCGGTTGCCGGACTTGGGCGGACTGTTCGACGCAGCCGTATGCAGCATGGTCCTGATGGCGATCCCCGACTGGAAGCCCGCTATGCGCCCCTGCGTGCAGGCACTGCGGCCAGGTGGCCTGTTCGTATTCGCCGTGGTCCACCCTGCCTTCGAGCAGTTGTGGGGCAGCCGGCGGGAACACGGTGAGTACCGGACTCGGCGGTACCTGGCGGAGTACGAGATCGTCGGGCCTTCTGCCTCGGATTTCCACCGGCCGATTTCGGCGTACCTCAATGAACTGGTGTCGCTGGGCTGCAGGCTGCGTGAGTTCGCCGAGCCCGGACTCGACCCTGCGGTAGCCGCGGCGGCACAGCCCGGCATCGCCGGGATCGATGGCTACGTCCACCTGCCGAACTTCCTGATCGTCTCCGCCGAGGTCGCCAGCTGACTGTCTCTCTTCTGCCGTGGTGCCGCAGTGAGCAGGGTGCGGATGGTGGCGCCGTCTGGGCATGGAACGTGTCTCAACATGATCCACGGTGGTGGAAGCCGATTCACTCGAGTCGAGCGAGGGAACGGCGAATTGTTTCGATGACTCGGCCAGGCATACCGTCTGTGTTCAGTGGTGCTCGCCCGGCGATTTGGTTCGGGATGAAGTCCAGCCAGCTCGTGTTCCAGCACAGCAACGCTCGGAGGTCCGCCCTGGCTTCGACCCTGACACCCGATGCTTGCTCGTAGTGGTGCAGGTAGGCGTCAGCGGCGTCGGCGGAGAACAGAACGGCGAGGTTGAGGCGACAGTGGCCGACGTCGGTGCCGCGTGAGCCGCGACCTGCCATGGTCCAGTCCACGACTCCGCTGATTTCGGTGCCGGTCTACAGGATGTTGAAGTGCTGGTAGTCGCCGTGCACGAGTACAGCGTGTTCGGTGCTCAGCTGCGTGCTCGCCGTGACGAGCGCGTCACGTCGTAGCCCGCGATCGTGGATCCATCCGAGGTCGACCTGTGGGTCGAACCAGCCGTCGCTACGCGCGGACAGAGTGCATTCCATCGCATGGATGTCCGCGTGCGAGCGAGCCAGGCGAGCGAGCCAGTGGTCCAGGTCGGGTGGCGCGAGCAGGACCCTCCCCGGCAACTCGGTCATCAGCAGCGCCCGGACCCCGGCCTGCTGACCTGTCGCATCAGACCCGAGCAGCCGCGGCGCGGCGATGCCTTGATCCCGCACGGCGTGGAGTGCCGCGGCCTCGCGTTCGATCAGCCCGTCCGTCCACATTTCGGGGTCTGTCCACCGCCGCAGCACGACGTGGCGCAGTGGACCGGTGCCGGCTCGCACCGTTATCCGATCGACACACGCTGTGATCCCGCCGATGAGTCGCTCGGTCGTCACGACGCTTGCGTCACGACCGCATTGAGCCGCGACCCACGACAGTGCTGAGAACGAGAGAGGCACGTACACCGTCGCATCCCTACCCGGCGACACCGCGCACCGTAGGTTCACACCGCGTGGTGTGCACACTGCGCGGTGTCGACCTACGGTGCGCGGTGTCGAGCACGAAGAGCACGGCCAGGTCTCCCAGGTTGCGGTGCACCTCGGTGGTCCGGGCGTCGCCGAGAAAAGGTTATCCGGCTTCTGGTGGTGGGAGGTAGGGCCGGAAATGGTCGGCGACGTCGGCTGCGATGCAGGCCACGTCCCGGGAGCCGTCGACCTCGATCATCTGGATGCCGAGTTCGTTCGCTGTCCGGACGGCGTCGTCGGCCACCAGACGGTCTCGCTCCAGCCGGTTGCGCTGTGCGCGGTCGGGGTCGCTGACCGGGTGCCCGAGCGTCGTCGCGCGGGGCAGCGTGCGGAGCTGATGCAGGCGGAACTCCGGGGTGGGGACCAGGATCACCATCCGGCGCGGTGAGTTGATGAAGGGAGCGATCAGCTCGGGTCGAAGCCCCCATCCTTCCGCGATGATCGGGCGCCCGGACGCCAGTGCGCGCAGGTCGTCCAGCACCCATTCGAACCGGATCGGGAACCCGGCCAGAGTGTCGGCGGCCATCCGTTCTGGCGTGGTGTCGACCCAGACGGCGTCCGGGTCGGGATCGGCGATCGGCTCGTCCAGTCTCACCCGGCGGGCGATTCGACGGTCCTGATGAGCGCGGGCGTCGTGCCGGTCGTAGTGGTAGGCGGTGACGCCGTATCGGTGGGCGAGTAGCCGAGCGACAGTGGATTTGCCTGCCCATTGGCCTCCGCCGATCCATAACGCGTGACGCACTGTCGTGCTCTCCCAGCCGACTGCGTCGGCCGAACGGTGAGCGCCACCGGTCACGGGTTCACCCGCTCTCCGGTGTCGGGGTCGAACAGGTGCACGGTGTGCGGCTGGTTCAGCCCGACGCGGACCTGCTGTCCGTAGGAGGGGGTCCGTGATCCGGGCGTTCGCACGACGATGCGCTCGGTGGTGGCGCCCAGTCGTGCCCGACCGTAGACGTAGGCGTCCGCGCCCAGCTCCTCGACGAGCTCAACTGTCATCAGCATCCCGGGATCGGTGATGTCGACCAGCCGCAGCGCCTCCGGGCGCACGCCGAGGATGAGCCGGGACCGGTGGCTCGCGCGGGTCAGCGGGACGGTGAGGCCGCCGAGTTCGGCGCCGTACGGGCTGATCGGAACGGTGAGGAGGTTCATCGCCGGTGAGCCGATGAAGCCGGCCACGAATGTGTTGGCCGGCCGGTCGTAGAGAGCGCGTGGTGTATCGCACTGTTGGAGCCTGCCCTCGCGCAGCACGGCGACCCGGTGGCCCATCGTCATGGCTTCGACCTGGTCGTGGGTGACGTAGAGGGTGGTGGTGCTCAGCTTGGTCTGCAGCGCGGTGATGTTCGCCCTGGTCTCGACGCGTAGCTGGGCATCGAGGTTGGACAGTGGCTCGTCCATCAGGAAGACGGCGGGTTCCCGCACGATCGCGCGGCCCATCGCGACGCGCTGGCGTTGTCCGCCGGACAGCGCGGCGGGTCGCCGGTCCAGGTACGGGGTCAGGTCGAGCAGCCGAGCGGCCTCGGCGACCCGCTCGGTGATCTCGGTCCGGGGACGCCGCCTGAGCTTGAGCGCGAACCCCATGTTGTCCGCGACGTTCATGTGTGGGTACAGCGCGTAGGACTGGAACACCATGGCGATGTCGCGGTCTCGTGCCGGGATGTCGGTGACGTCGCGACCGCCGACGCTGATCGTGCCCTCATCCACGTCTTCCAGACCGGCGAGCATGCGCAGCGCGGTGGACTTGCCCGATCCGGACGGTCCGACCAGTACGAGGAACTCGCCGTCGGCGACCTGCAGGTTCAGTGCGTCGACCGCCCGCACGGGTGTACTGCCGGGGAAGACACGTGAGGCGTCCCGGTAGTGGACCTCAGCCATCGGACTTCCCTCGGGTAGGTGGGTCGGGTAGTGGTAGCCAGCCGAGGCGGGTGTGCCAGTGGCCGCCGGCGCGCAGGTGCGCGAGTGCCGCCCGCTGCAGGGATGTCGTCGGGTCCAGCACCCATGGATCGACGGATTCGAGTACCCAGTGCAGGACCGCTTGGTCGCCGTCCGCTTCGCCGGGCAATAATCGGAAGCGCTCGGCGAACCGGAGGATGTTGGAGCCGCGCGGCAGGTATTCGGCCAGCTGCGGGTCCAGCAGCCAGGCGCGACAGTGCGCGATCCGGTAGGAGTCCAGCGGGAAGTGGTGGGCGAAGAACCCGGTCGCGTCGGCGAACGCCCGGTCGCAGTCGCCGGGCAGGAGCGGCCCGGACGCCGGGATGTGCACGCCCAGTGCGTCGGCCTGGGCATCGGCCCGCTCCGGTAGCGCCGCCGCCACCTCGGGCCCGACGAAGTCGCGTTCGAAGACGAGGCGACCGATGCGGTACACGAGCCCTCGGAAGACCGTGACCACCCATTCCGACTCGGATCGGTCCAACCCGCCCTGGCCCCGGATGCGTCGGCACCGGGCGAGGTTGGTGGCCAGCGCGTCGAACGTGGCCCACGAGACCCCCTCCGGGATGCCGCGTTCCCGGTGATAGGCCAGCACGTGCGGCAGCAGCACCAGGCAGACGTGCACATAGAAGTACCGGCCGGCCAGCCCGGTCCCGGACGGCGCGCGACGCAGCCGGGGACTGGTCTCCCGGCTCCCGAGGGTCTCCAGCACGGAGTGGGCGGTCTGTGTCACCAGCGCGTGGAGCAACGGTGCACGGGGCAGTGTCGCGATGAGGTCGTGCCGGTCCTCGCCGAATACACCGAGCTGATCCAGGGCCTCGGCCAGCTCCGGACCGTCTCGTAGCAGCGCGTCATCAGCGGTCACCGCTTCGCCGCCGTGAGTGTGATGCCGTCGACGAAGGTGCGTTGCGCGAACAGGAACACCGCCAGGATCGGAGCGGCGAGCAGCAGGGTGCCCGCCATCTGCAGGTTATACAGCGCACCTCGCTGCAGCTGGGTGAACTGGGACAGTGCGACGCTCAGGGTCCACGCCTCCTCGTTGGCGCCGGAGTAGACCAGCGGCGCGAAGAAGTCGTTCCAGGTGCCGACCAGGTTGAACAACGCGACCGCGACCAGTGCGGGTTTGGCCAGCGGCACGATGATGCGCAGCAGGATGCCGAGTTCGCTCGCGCCGTCGACCCGCGCGGCGTCGATCAGCTCCTGGGGGATGGTGCGCAGGAACTGGCGCAGCAGGAAGATCGAGAAGGCGTCACCGAAGAACGTGGGCACGATGAGCGGCTTGAGCGTGCCGATCCAGCCCAGATTCACGTAGACCGAGTACAGCGAGACGCTGGTGACCGCGGTGGGCAGCATGGTGGTGGCCAGGATGATCAGCATGACGTTCTCCCGGCCCCGCCAGTTCAGCCGGGCCAGTGCGTAGGCGACCGGCAGCGACGAGATCAGTACCCCGATCGTGGACAGTCCGGAGTAGAGCAGCGAGTTGGCCAGGTAGCGCCAGAAGGCAAACAGCCCAATCACCCGGCCGAAATTGCTCCAGTCGATGTGGTGGGGCAGCAGGTTGTTGCCGAGCGCCTCGTCGTCCGGCATCAATGCCATCCCGATGATCAGCAGCAACGGCAGCAGCAGCGCCAGGCAGACCCCGATCAGGACGCAGTGCCGTGCCACGTACAGCAGGGCTCGAGTGTGCCGAGGGTGTGTGGTCATGATCCTCATCCGCCCGCGTAGTAGACCCAGCGCCGCGACACCCGGATGAGTACGAGCGTGACCGCAGACAGCACGACGAACAGGATCCAGGCCAGCGCCGAGGCGTAGCCGAGGTGGAAGTAGGTGTAGGCCTGCTGGTAGAGCCAGGTGCCGTAGAACATGGTCGAGTCGTTGGGTGAGCCGAGTACCGCATCGGCGGACACCGATGTAGCGACCACGTAGGCCTGGGTGAAGTACTGGAAGCCGTCGATGACGCCCTGCAGCAGCGCGAAGTAGAGCACCGGTGAGATCGACGGCAGCGTCACCGACCGGAACGTCCGCCAACCCCGGGCGCCGTCGATCGTGGCCGCCTCGTAGATGTCGCGTGGCACGTCGAGCAGCGCCGCGAACAAGATGATCATCGTGTTGCCGGATGCCCAGAGCAGCAGCAGCCCGAGCCCCGGTTTAGCCCAGTTGGGGTCGGAGAACCACAGCGGCTGCCCCAGACCCAGTGCACCGAGCAGCCGGTTGAGCGGCCCGTCGGCGTTGAGCAGGTAGGTGAACGACAGCCCGGCCGCGACCAGCGGGACGATCGCGGGCAGGTAGAGCAACGCCCGGTACACCCCGAGGCCGTGCCGGACCCGGACCAGCAGCACGCTGATGCCCAGCGCGAACAGGATCTTCGCGGGCACCGCGATGCCGATGATCCACGCGGTGTTGCGCATCGACTGCCAGAACACCGGGTCGCCCGCGAAGATCAGCCGGTAGTTCGCCAGCCCGACCCAGTGCGGCGCGCTGCCCAGGGTGTAGGAGGTGAACGAGAAGTACAGGCTGGCCAGCATCGGGTACCCGATGAACGCGGCGAACCCGAGTAGCCACGGCGACAGGAACGCCAGCACGGTCAGCCGCCTGCGCACCGCGCGCCTCATCGCAGCGTCACCTGGGTGTCGATGTCACTGGCCAGCTGCCGCAATCCGAGGCCGAGCTCCGGGACCTGCCCCGACTCGTATCGTTCGACGAAGGAGCCGAGCAGGTGCAGATCGACCTTGCCCGCCGGGGTCACCTGCTTCCACGCGGAGCGGGGATGGCGCAGGATGCCGACGAATGCCTGGTTGGCCGGTGTGCGGGCGTAGGCGGCGGTCTTCAGCGACTCGTAGGTCGTCGGAATGTTCTGCAGCCGGTCGGCGATCTCGTTCATCGCTCCGGTGTCCAGCGCAAGGTATTTGACTGCGAGCCAGGAGGCGGCCGGGTCCCGCGCGTTCGACGGGAAACTGATCATGGTGCCGCCGATCTGGCCGGAGCCGTAATCGGACTCGTCCAGCGTCGGGAACGGCGCGGTGCCGTAGTCCACCCGGGACTCCTTGTCCAGGTACATGACCCGCCACTCGCCGTCCATGATCATCGCGACCTTGCCGGTCTCGAACGCGTTGCCGGGGGTGTACTCCGAATTCGCGCCGACCTCCGCGGTGAACCGGCGCAGCTTCTCGAAGCCGACCGAGTCGATGTAGTGCTTCTGCCACGCCAGGCCCCGCGCCCAGCGCGGGTCGTCCGCCAGCGCGGAGCGTCCGTCCGGTCGATACCAGGATGCGCCGAACGTCGGACCCCAGGTCATGTGGTTGGTGTGGTAGAAGGTGCTCAACGGTACGAATCCGGCGGTCTCGATCGACCTGTCCGGCCGGTAGGTCGTGAGCTTCTCGGCGTCCGCCTCGAGCTCGGCCAGTGTCCGGGGCGGGCGGGTGATGCCGGCGCGGCGGAACATCGTCTTGTTGTAGAACAGGCCTTCGGCATCGGTCAGCCATGGAAGTACGCACGTCTTGCCTTGATAGCTCGCGGTATTCAGTACCTGCGGCGGAACGACCTTGGACAGGGTGATGCCGTCCTCGGCCGCGAGGCGGCCCAGGTCGGGCATCGCCCCGGTCGAGCAGAACTTGGCCACGTTGTCCGGGCTGGCCAGCACAGCGATGTCCGGCCGGTCGCCGGAGTAGATGCCCTGCAGGACCTGGAAGTCGGACTTGCCCTGGGCCAGCCGCACGGTCAGCCACGGGTGGTCCCGGTGCAGCCGCGCCAACACCCGTTCGACCGACTCGGCTTCCGGGCCGCTGTGGAACGACCACATCGTCAACGTGGTCGGTGGATGCACCTCGCCGGGGCGCAGTGGCACGACCGCGGTCGCGGTGGGGAGCCGAGCGCTGCACCCGGCGAGCGCCGAGAGCAGCACGATCGCCACGGCGGTGACGGTGACATGCCAGCGAACCACTGTTGATTCCGTTCGCGAAGTTGATCCGATTCTTCAGCCTAGCGACGCCCGAGATAAATGAACCTCTCCGCACGTTAAAGAGTGAATTAGCGAATTTGCTGTATATGTTATGCCTATCGGATTCGGACAGGAGAGGCGTGTCACCAGGCCAGGCAGTACGGCTGAAGTGCTAGATCTTCAACAGACAGGCCAGGTTACGTCAAATTATTACTCCCGCTTATCGTGCGATTAAACGTCCTGGCGATCCCATACTGCTGGGTTACGCAGCGAGTGTTGCCCATAGCTCGAGAAAATTGTGAGGCCGAAAGTGCGTCAACGATCGAGATGTGATCTCCTGGTTTCTCAGCGCACGACTCGGTGAAGGTCGCGGACTGAGGGCGCGGCGAGTGCCCCGAGAGTCAGCGCCGCCCAGACGATCGCACCGCCGAGGGCGACGTGGGTTGCACCTAGTGCGGCGGCGATGGGTACGACGGCCAGCTGACCCAGCGGCACCGTCGCGAACGATCCGAGGTTGTCGTAGGAGGCCACCCGGGAGAGGGCGCGCTGGGGCACGTGCTGTTGCAGTGCGGTGTCCCAGGTGATGCCGGTGACCGCCGCGCCCGCTCCGGCCAGCAGCGCCGCGGTAGCGAGCCATGGCGTGGGCAGGCTCAGGCCGAGCGCGAGCAGGGGCAGGGCGAACAGGGCGGCGCCCGCCTGTCCCCAGCGCAGCGGATGGGTAGGGGTGATCCGGTACATGAGCAACCCCATGATGAGCATGCCGACCGCTTGGGCACTGAGTACGACCCCCCACCCGCCGCTGCCGATGCCGCGTTGCGCGATCGAGGGGCCGAGGACCAGCCAGACACCGGCCAGAATGAAGTTGCAGCCCGCGAAAGTAGCGACGATGACGACGACCCATGATCGGGAGCGGAACTGGTCGAAACCCTCGCGCAGGTCATCGGCAAGACTTGTCCGGGCTGCCGGGTCGGTCGGGCCGAGAGCCAATCGAGTCATGCAGAAGGCAGCCACGGCGAAGCTTGCCGCGTCGACGGCGATGGCCCAGCCGCCGCCGAAGACGGCGACGACGAGACCGGCCACGGTCGGCCCCAACACCTTGGTGGCGCTGCGCACGCTCGACATGATCGAGTTCGCCTTGGGCAGTGCGGCCGGCTCGACCAGCTGCGGTAGCACTCCACGCAGCGCGGGAGTGGTGAAGGCGGCACAGGCCCCGTTCGCCGCTTCCAGCGCGGCGATCAGTCCCAGGTGGTAGTGCCCGCTCAGCAGCACACCCGCAACGGTCGCCTGGGTCGCGAAGGCGCCGAGATTGGACGACATCAGGACCGCGTCGCGCGGTACCCGGTCGGCCACCGCGCCACCGAGCAGGAGAAACGTCAGCAGCGTGAGGCTTTGCGTGGCGAGCACGAGGGCCAGGTCCGCGCTGCGTCCGGAGGCGTCGAGCACCGCGAAGGACAGCGCGACGGGCGTCATGGATCCGCCGGCGAGCGAGACCGACTGGCCGACGAACAGCCAGCGGAACCCGCTGTACCGCCACGGCCCGGGACCAGCTCCCTCGCGAGTACCCGGGTCGTCCGGAGGAAGCTGGGCGGCCATCTCCGTATTCAAGTCAATGGGAGCTGAGAATCTGCGGTGTCTATCGTGGATCTTGATGCGCAGATGACCTTCCATCTCCTCCGACATGCCGGTTCATCCAGGCGCTTTCCGAAAGTTGAGCTGGTTTCCTGGCTGCAACAACCCTCGGGCGCTAACGTCAGCAACCCAATGATCATAGGAGTCGCTGCCGATGCAATCATCCGTTCCGTCGCTGTACTACGGCGGATACGTAGACCTCAGTGGGCATCAATTCACCCTTACGGACGGCCCGTTCCCGACCGAGACAGTCACCTTCGCCGGCAATGGACTGGTCCAAGCGGACCAGCACGGTGTACTGATCTGCACCGGGCGGGCGAACGGGAAAGTCTACGTCTCGATCACGGTCCAACCGCGCGCACCCGATCAGATCAACATCAGCAGCTGGGATGAGGTCGTCGAGCTCAGCTGGACCGCGAGCGGCGATTCGATCACACTGCACGGCCCCGCCGGACCGATGACGACTGACCTGACCTGGACGCCATCACCGCCACGCGACTACCGCCTCCGGGTGCACGCAACCGGCCGCGACGACCCGGCGGATTGGGAGGCTTATGAGCTGGTCCTCTGGCCGGCGCCACCCAGCCCTCCAGCCATACACAAACGAACCGACAAGCTCGGCCACCGGTTACGCGGCGAACCCGAGCCATCGATCGTTGAACGCCCGGAGGCCGCATGCGACTGGATACGACACGATTGGCAGCAAGATTCTGGCGCCTGTATCACTGTGGTCACCGGGCGCACGAAGGCCGAGGTGCTCGCCACTCTCGGCGCTCGGGCTGACCGCGCCCGACAGCTTGGCCAACCACGACTTCTTTGACACCGTCGGCGTCGCCACGATCGGCGACGCTGTTCTCGCCATCGAGCCCGGGGGCGCAACGGGGTTCTTCGCGTCAGCGGCGCTGTCCCAGGGAGGCCGGGCAGCCAGCTTCTTCTGGGACGTCAACGCACTGACCGCCCTGGGATTTAGCCGCGACGGCGCCGGCGTGGCCGGTGTCTCGGACTGGAACATCTACGACTTCGCCGATATCACCGATCCGGAGTCGCTGACCGCACTCGAGGGACTGGATTTCGCCGACATCCGACACTGCTACGCTCGCGCATTCCTCGCCATGGAGCGATTCACCGGAGTTGGGTTCAGCCGCGACGATATCGCGCGGATTGAAGAACGGGACGTGTTTTACCCGATCGTCGCCGCGATCAACGGGTAGGCCGCTCGTATTGGTAGCTCCGAGTGACCTGTTGCTCCTAGCGAGCTAGTACTGCAACGGCACTAAGCTTGGATCCACCGCATGAGGGAGTGTCAGGAAACCGACCTGCCCAAGGAGCTTGTCGGAGTCTGCCGGACCTACGGCATCAACCAGCCGAGCGTGGCACTGGGGAGCAGCGAGAATCGCGTGTATAAGATTTCTCCGTAGTGTTACATTGGCGATCAGTCGAATTCCGAAAGGGTGGCGTTGTCGACGCCAGCCTTCCGGATAACGGCCCACCGCGTGTATCACACTACCGGTTTCAATAAAGAAGACATAATCGAGCTGGGCGATCTCATGCACGCTACCGATATTTGTTGCGGCGGCGATGGCTATCCGCCGATTCTAGACCTGTCCAAAGTCTGTTGTTCCGTCTTTGACGTACTTGCGAGGAAGCCACGCGCGGCAAGAGTTGGCCGAGTCGGCCGACAGTGGCCGTCACACACATCCGATGTGCACCACATAAAGGATCATGTCCACCAACGCGCGGCGGGGATGCTTCTCCGGCTGGCCTCCGGTCTTGACCTCCGGCAGGATCGGCGGGATCAGAGCCCACTGCTCGTCGCTGGTGTCCGAGGCGACCAGGCCCCGATCCCCGACACCATTCCGCCGCAGCAGAACAGCGTGGGGCGACGGGTCTCTTACGGATTGGTCAGTTGTCCCGAAGCGATCGCCTCTCGAACAAAACCAACATATTTCTGCATGCTGGAGATTGGTCTCATTGTGATCCTCAGTTCTCGAACCAGCTCGTCGTCATCGAGCAACAGGTGATCGACCCCCTCAAGGAAGCTTCCATCGATCCGTGTCTCAAAGAAGAGCGCAACGGCTTTGCCTCCTCGCAACTCGGAGGTATACCGAAACTCGTCTGTGAACCCGAACGCGGTTGCGGCGAATGTCAAAGCTGCGACCGTCCGCTCTCGACCCCGAAAGGGATTGTCGACGATTGGCGGATAAAATACCACGTCCGGCGCGAGGCTCCGGCCAAGAGCATAGAGGTCATGAGCTTCGACCGCGGTACGAAACGCGTGAATGCTCTTCGGTGCCGCGTCGGCGCAAGCTGGCCGCCCATCAAGGGGTCCGAGGTTTTGCATGGGTGAATCCTCCTTCGACCTACTGAGCGCCGGAGGAGATGAATGCGTCGTGCGTCGGCGTGGCGCGGTTCTCTCCTCCGTGTTGGCTGTCTGGGTCATCTAGTTGAGTCTCATGAACAGACATAGCCTGGCGCAGGCGCGCCAAGTACCAACCTTGCTCGGGGTCAACAAACGGTAAAGATCGTGGAGCGCTTGGCGGTGTCTCAACGCCAGCCGGGATTAACCGGCCGCGTCGCGCGGTGTTGCGAAGCCGACGGAAGTGATCGGGCTGGCGCGCTCCCTTGGTCAGGCGTTGGATGCCGACCGTAGTCGATAGGTGTTGTCGGGCAGCCGTTCGATCTTCGTGGCCATGGCCTGGGCGAGGGCTTGGCCGACACTCATGGGGCGCAGCATGACCGTGACGTGCTCGACGAGGTCGTCACCGTCGAGGCGCAGCAGGAGCAGTCCTTCGGCGTCCCGGGCGGCGATTTGTCCCCGGAAGATGGCCGCGCGCGTCGCGGGCGCCTCGAAGGTGTCTGTGTAGACCAGCTCGGTGAAGTTGGCGCGCAGCACCGGTAGCATTGCGGCGACCGTGGCAGCCCCGGCGAAGGGTAGGTGCAGCACCGGGCTGTGCAACTGGGCGTTGGGGGCCAGAAGACAGGCGTACTCATTGGTGGACCGCCGCAGGATGGCTCGCTGAAACGGGTGAAACGTCACTTAGGCTCCCTGGCTGGTAAATCGAGTCCGGATTGGTGGGCGGGGCAGCGCTGCGGCGCCCCGCGCGGTCAGACTGCCACCGGGGTGCCGCGCCGTCCGGCGAGCACCTGCTCGGCGTAGGCGCGACCTTTTTCGCGGTCACCGAAGGCGAACCCGGCGATATCGGCCAGAGTGTGAATGCGCCCGCCGCCGCCCCACGTGCCATCGGGGACCTCGTTCGGGAAGACCCACACCCGCATTGGGTCACGCGAGTGGGCGCCGGCTTCGGCGTCCAGCACCGCCTCGGTGATGGCCTCGACCATGGTTCGGCGCCGCTCGTCAGTGAACTGGCCCTCGGGCACCGACGGGATGAACCGATACCGCGGCTCAGTCGCGGGAGCCCCGGCCACGAATACTGCCGCCGGCCGGTGCACGAAGATCCAGGCGATGGAGCGCACTGCGGGGTTGGACGGATCGGCGCCTTCGTGGTGGATCAGGATGTCGGTGAGGGTGGCCAGCAGCTTCTCCTCGGCTTCGACGGGCAGTGCGCCCTGTGGGATGAACGCATCGAGCATCGGCATGACACAGACCTCCGGTTCTCGCGGGATATGTTCCGCGACGTGCTGAGTTGTTCAAGTGAACTGACATTGCCACGATGAGTTTCGAATGTCAACCCAGTCACGCTGAGGTATGCACCCGGACCGGTTGCGCTACAGCGCCGAGAACTGCTCCATCCGCCGCACCCTCGACATCGTCGGCGAAAATGGAACCTGCTGATCCTGCGCGAGGCGTCTACGGGATCGCGGCTTCGCTGAGTTCCACCGTGTGCTGGGCTGCGCCAGAAACCGGCTCGCCAGGCGACTGGCGACGCTCGTCGACGAGGGCATCCTCTCGAGAGCCCTACCGCGAGTCGGGGTCAACGACCGCCACCCTGACAATCAGCGCCGTTGCAGTACTAGGCGCAACAGCAGGCCGAGGCCGAGGAACGCGAGCAGGATCGCGACGGCCACGATGAACACCTGTCGTGGGGCTGTGCGGCCGAAAGGCCTACCGAAGCGCGGATTGTTGGCGGCCGCGCCCCAGAAGATCGGAAGGACCACCGTCCCGGTGCCGACCATCGGGATACCGAGGCCGAGCATCCACCCGGCAGGGGCACCGAACACAGCCTTGAACGCGGCGTCGCCCAAGCCGAGCGAGAACGCGCCGAGTACCGACATCCCGATGCCGATCACGGAGCTCAACCCCACCGTGCCGTTCGCGACCCCGACTAGGCACTCACGGGCGAATCCGGACGGATGTTGGCCGGTGAGCGGGTCGATGAGGGTTGCCCGAGCCCCGGCTACCGACAGCAGGACGACGAACGCCAGTTCGAGTCCCCACCGCCACCCGGTGCTGAGCCACCCGGTCAAGTGCCCGTGGATCATCCCGGACACAAGATCGGCCAGTAGGACACCCAGGACGCCGACGAGGAGCACCGTGGCCGTCACCTCGGCCCGGCTCAGCTGACTGATTCGACGCCTCAGCTGATCACCTGGGCGTGGCGTGGTCATGCTCGCTCGTTCGCTCGATAGTGCGGCAGGCTCGCGCCGTGTCGGCGCCGATCAAGCATGCGAATCGTCGCCTATGCACTGATAGACCACGAGCTACCTCGGGACGACGAGGGGAGGCGTCCCCTGTCGCTGTCACTCCATGTAGGAAGGACCAGGCACACCCCACTCCGGATGTTCCGGATTCCAGCCTGTCGACGGCGAAGGAGCTTCTCCTCCACCACCACATGTAGACCCATCAGAAGGGCAACTGCTGCTGCCGGCACGATGAAGTTCGTGGGCCTGGGCAGTGCCCACCCCAAACACTGCGGTGATACCCATGACAGTCGCGACAAGAACGAGTTTCGATCGTGGGCTCACTGGCAACCTCACAGTTTCTCGGATTTCGGACCACATCAACTGCGTGATCCCCGCTATGGGATCGCCAGCGCGATTAATCGCGCGATAATAGAAGGTAATCATTGGACCTGATGATCACGGAGTGTGGCCGGGTGAGCAGTGATGTTCCACGAAACGAACCGAGATCGTGAGCGCCACCCTGCGGATGCCTGCGCCGAACCAGGCTGCTCTCGGTGCGGAAGACGTGCAGTTACCTGGCTGGTAATTGCCCGAGGCTGTGGCCGCCAGCCGACACTGTGCGGCCGCGTAGGCGGCCGCGCAGGGCCAGCGCGTATCGGTTGACCGTGTGGGCAGGGATGAACGCCAGATATGCAGTGAGGATTGTCCAGCTGAAGAAACCTACCTCGATGGAGTACTCGATTGACAGGTGCAGTAGGACGCCCAGGCCGAGTACCCACGGTCTAGTTGATCGATTCCATATCAGTAATCCAAGAGCCAGTTCGACTATCAACGTTCCGTATGTCAGAATCTCGGTGATGGTCACCGAGTGAGTGATGAAGGAGGGGGTAGGAAAGCGGTGCATATCTTCGATCCGGAGAGCGTAGGACACCGCCGTTCCGTTTCGCCACTGCTCACCGCTGATTTTGTGTGCAAACGCCGACAGATAGATGATGCTCAGCTGGATTTGGATCAGGCGTAGCGCCCACGGAGCCCGTCTAGGAGATTCCCAAAAGCGATCAGGATTGGTGCGTAGTCGATCCAATGACAATGCCGCACCAGCCGGGGAGAGCGCGCAGTACAGTGCGAGGATGCGGAGCAGGTCGTCGCCTGAGTTCAGTACCAGAGGGTTGTCGCGGTTGAAAGAGAGAATCCCGAGAAATACGACGACAGCCGCGAGCCTGGTGCGGAACCCGACGGTGAGCGCGATCGCCCCCACGAACGTCATGACGAAGAGTATGGTGATCGCCGGTCTGCCCGGGTATAGGAACAACAGCCCCCATGTGCCGGGATGCATCGGGGTCGGCTTGGGCATGATTCCGTCAGGACCGAACAAGATGAAGAGATCGCGCCACAACGATGCGGTCCATAGCGTTGCGACCAAACCGAATGCGATGCGGAACACGGCAAGAGGCGCCGTCGATTGAGGTTCGAACCAGAAGCGGTTCCATCCCGTGAGAATCCGGGATATGAGGTGGTTCATGCCGGGCTGCCCAGAACCTGGGTGAACAGGTCAGAATTGAGCCATGGTCCCCGTTCAGGTCCGGGTCCGGGAGGAAAGGACCGTGACGTGTAACGCAGGATTGTCACGCGGATCGGCTGTCGCCCCTCGGCCCGCGCCCGGTTCGCCAGGTGTTCGGTGAAGGGTCGCCACAGACTGTTCTTACCGCCCACCGAGAGGTACACGGCGAAGGTGCATCCGTGATAATCCTGGTAGGCCGCAAATCCGGATCGACAGGGGAAATTCCAGAAAGACGACATTCCATCCGCGTAGTCGACGCGGCTTTCGACGTGCACCGCCGTGTCCGCCGGATTTGGTGCGAAGACGTCCCAGCGCTGATCGAGGCCGGTGGCGTAGAGGTACGGAGCGGCGATGCCGCTCAGCCGGCCCTTGATCCCTGATTCGGGGAGGTTCGTCAGAATGACCGCAGTCAGAGTTGGGATTAAAAAAAAGCTGGTCAACACTTTACCGAACGTGGTGCTCTCCACACGCTCTTGCATCCCGTCAACTCCTCGAAATGATCTACGGAAGAGTTGGATTGTCGGCCCGGAACCTCGGGAATCCGGGCCGACGATGAGCGTTACGAGATTATCGTGTCAGCTCGTGGCGAGTCATCTTGTTACGCCCTTCCGAACACGTGCGGGGGGCCGCCGGGCGTATCCGCCGGCGCATCCTCGGGGTGCTGGTTAGGAGAAGAATCTCCTGCCGCGGCTGGGGGTTTGTCCGGCCCTGGAGTACCGTCTGCATAGGGTCCGTATGCTCCTGGCATACGATCCGGGCCGCCACCTTGCCACTCGTTAGTCGGTTGGCCCTCCACGCCCACAGGGGCGCATGCTGGGGAGCCGCCGCAGCCAGACGAACACGGTCGAAGCAATCCTTGCCGAAACGCGCATCGCGCGATTCTCCATTCTGTCACCGCAAGTCGAACTTGAGTATGACGACTTTCGGGGTCTAATGGTCTCGCCCCGTCGGGCTATCTCGAAGGCGCCCTAGACAGCCAAAAGAGGCTGCTGGTAACTCATTCTAACCTGCCCCAGGTTAAGTAGAAGCTATGGGACGTTTAATAAATCCGAGCGGTCATCTTCATTTCAGTTCAATGCATGGATGTATTCGGGAAGTCACGTCCGGTGCCATCAACGGCCGCTGAAAGCAGAGTGGCTACGGGGTCGCGGTCAGGAACTTTGCGACTGCTTGTCGGCCGGCTGGGCCGTTGTCGGCGTTCTGGGTGATGTGGCCGGAGCCGGGGATGACCACGAGGGTGCCGTGGGGGGCGCGGGCGGCTTCCTGTTGGGTCCAGGCCAGCGGGGTGTTCAGGTCGTGGTCGCCTGCCAGCAGCAGTGTCGGTACCGGTGGCAGCATGCGGCCGGCCTGGAACGGTGCCACCTCGGTGGCGGGCCATTGCAGGCAGGTCCGCACCGCGCCGTTGCCGGTGGCGGTGTCGCGGTCGAACGGGAAGAACGCCGTATCGGGCAGTCCGGCGATGGCTCGGGCGGCGAGCGGGCCGCGTTCGCCGATCGGGGTGGTGGCGGTCCACGGCGCGAGCAGGTCTTCGCAGACGCTGGCGGTGTGCAGACCTTGGCTCAAGTGTGCGGCTTCGACCGCGGCGTCTTTGTGTTCGCCGGCGATCAGCGTGTCGAGGGCGGTGTAGTCGCCGCCCGCCGCCGCGTGCAGCACCGCCGCCACGGTGGTCAGTCGGGGCTTTCCGCTGGTCAGGCCAGTGATGAGGTCGAGTAGCTGGGGGCCGTTGTGCCGGGCGTGCACGACCTGTGCAAGGTCGTGTGCAGGGTCGGTGGTGCAGTGCGTTTCCCGGCAGGCCATCGCGAGGACCTGCGCGGCGCGAGGGAACACCGCGATCCCGGTCAGGTCGAGACCGTCGTGCGGAACGACCGAGTCGAGCACCAGCGCGGCGACCCGGTCAGGGTGGGCGAGGGCGTAGCGCTCGGCGAACAGCGAGCCGTAGGAGCTGCCGTCGAGGGTCAGCTTGTCCACGCCCAACGCCACCCGCAGCGCTTCGAGATCGGCCACCGAGTCGGCGGTGGTGTAGAAGCGGCGGGCCTCGCCGAGGGCGTGTGCGCAGGCCTGCACCGATCCGGGCGGCGGCAGCGCGAGGTCGGATGCGCCGAGGGCCTGCTGCAGCTGCGGGCACTGCAGCGCGTTGGGGCCGGTGCCGCGTTGGTTGAGGAACACCACCCGGTATGCCTGCTTGACCGACGGTTCGATCTCGTGCGCGGTGATGTCGGATGCCAGCGCCACCCCTGGCACGCCGGGGCCACCGATCAGCCGGACCAGCACACCGCGTGGCGCGTTGGCGTTGTCCGCCACCGCCACCCGCAGTGCGATGTCCCCGGATTCCACCGGTCCGGAACGCAGCCCTCGGTGGTCCAGTGGCACCCGCAGCGTCGAACAGCTGAAGCTCACCCCGCCGAAATCATTGACCGGAGCCGGTTCGCCGGGCTTGGCGGTGGCGCCGAGCTCGGCCGGATCGCAGGGCACGCTATCGGCGAGCGCGGGCGACTCGACTGTCGCCGTGGCGCACCCGGACAACCCGGCGCAGCCCAGCGCAGCGGCGAGCACGATTCGCAGCACTACGTCTTTCGTCCGTGACGAGACGATCCCGTGGCGATACGTCGGAGCCATCACTGATTCCTCACTGAACCGGGCATCCGCCCCGCATTAGGGGATCAGTATTGAGGAAACAGCGAGGAATGGGCAAATCGACTATTTATCATGGCAAGGTTTCGTGATCTCGTATAACCGAACATCCTCCCTGCCGCGAGTCAATTCGCGAGAGCCTGTCAAGCGTGCGAGGGAAGCGCGCAGAAACATCTCGGCATCTGCCGCATCGCCAGGTCACGCGGCTCGGCCACCTCCCTGTGGTAGCTGCGCAGCTGCGCCAGCCGCAGCTCACCGACCAGGTCGCGGCGCACCCAGTCCGTGCTTCCCCCGGTTGACCCGATTTCCGCATATCGGTTGGTCAGCCGAGGGTCTGTCACGAGTCCGGTGATCGTCGACCACCCGCCGTGGCTTTTGATGAAGGTCGGCCGCACCTCGTCGAATACGTGGTTCCGTAGCCCACCCCAGTCCTGCCTGTGCCAGAAACCCGCCATGGCCGCATCGGTCAGACCGGCCAGGTCGACGATCCGCACCGGGGACACCAATGCAGCCCCGCCGACATCCGGTGCCAGCACCGTCGCCCGCGCGGCCCCGACGATCCGGGCGTATCCGGCGATGTTGTCTCCGGTGTTCGCCGCGACCAGGCACAGCGGCGCGGTTGGTGCGGTCCGGAAAGCGCGCGCGGCGTCGATCAGCGTGCCAGACGACACCGCGGCGGCGGCGACCGCGAGCGCGGCGACCACCGTCCGGCTGGGAACCGCCAGTGTGGGTAGCACCCGTGCGGAGGCGACGGCCGAGGTCAGAGTGGCGAGTGTCCAGACGGGGGTGGCGAATCGGTACTCGCCCATCCAGTCGGCATTGAGCACCGCGAACGCGGCGATCGCGAGGACGAGGGGTACTGACAGCGCGACGAGTCCGGCGCGGCCCGGCCAGGGGCGAGCGAGCGCGAGCGCGACCATGCCGGTGGCGATGAGCACGGCGGGCCACCCGAGGTAGCTCACGAGCTCGACGGGACGGTGCAGGGAGTCGAGGTCCGGCAGGCCCTGCGATTTGGCGAGCGCCGTGTTCGGTAAGAACTCGCCGAACGTGCTGATCCGCCACCCGAGGTAGAGCCCGGTGGGCACTGCGAACGCCACCGTGCTGACCGCCACAGCGGCGGCGGCGCGGGAGAACTGTCCGGCACGCAGCAGAACCAGGACGACGAGCGGATAGACGCCCGCATAGATCACGCCGTCCGGGCGGGTGAGCGAAGCCAGAGCCGCGAACAGTCCGCAGGCCACCGCCGGCCCGAGGCAGTGCAGTCGGCACCCGGCCGCCGCGTGCGCCACGACGGCGGCCAGCCCGGCCACCGCGAACGCCAACAGCCCGTTCTCCAGGCCGCTGAACGTCCAGATCGCAAACGATGGTGTGCAGGCCAACGCGGTACCCGCGCCGATCGTCACCAGCGCGGGCCGCGAGGTCAGTGCACGAGCCGTCAGATGAAAACAGACGAAGACCCCCACAGCGCTCAGTAGTCCCAGTAGCTTCGGGTAGGCGACGACGTCGGGCACACCGAGCCACGAACCGTGGTCGAACAATCCCAGCCAACGCCCGGCTACCAGTAGGCCCAGCCAAGCCGGATTGGAGTAGCCCTCGACCGGATCGGCACCGCGCTGCAGCACCGGTCCCAACCCGCTCGCGATCGAGCGGGCATAGGCGAACGTGATGGCGGCGTCGTCCACGATCCATCGGCCGTAGAGCCAGCCGTGTGCCGCGAGCATGCCGGTGGGTACCGCGACAGCCAGCGTGGCGCCGGACCGGCTCATCGCACTGGATTCAGCAAGCCGGGTCGTACGTCAGAAGCGGCGGAATTCGTGACTGATCACCAGTACGGTGTTCCATTCCGGGGTTTCTCCACGAGTTCGGCGCGCGCCGCCGGACCTCAATCCATAGAGTCAGATGATCTCTGACGGTAGCTCGCCGCTGGTTAATCAAAAGCTATGGAATGATTAATGCTCCAAGCGTTGAGGCAGCGGATGGAATAGCTGAGCCGCCTATTCCTCGTGGCAGAGTTTCGTGATCCTGTATATCCTATGGTGGCCTCCCTTTTGTTCAAGATCCGGGTTCGGTGGATGCGTGAGGGTGGCCGCATGAGCGATGACCAGGAAGTTCGATTCGGGGCGTTCGTGTTCACCAGCCGATACGAGGGCCAGTCCGGTGCGGAGGTGCTGGCATGCGGTGTCGCCTCGGCGGAGGCCGCCGAAGCGGCCGGGTTCGACGACGTCTGGGTGACCGAGCACCACTTCGTCCCGTTCGGGGTCAATCCGTCCGCGTTGACGTTCGCGGGCTACCTGCTCGGCCGTACCAACAGGGTGCGCGTCGGAACGGCGGTGACCATCCTGCCGCTGCATTCGCCGGTTCACGTCGCCGAGCAGGCCGCGCTGCTCGATCATCTGTCGGGCGGGCGATTCGATCTCGGGGTGGGTCGCTCGCAACCGGTGGTGGACTACGAGGTCATCGGCCGCGGAGTCGGCTACTGGCAGCGGGGGCTGCCCGAGGCGTTGGATCTGACCCTGGCGGCCCTGTCCGGGCCGGTGTCGGCCGACTCGGGGCTGTACCGGTTCCGTGAGGTGACCCCGGCGCCCGGTCCCACCGAGGCGGGCCGTACCCCGGTCTATCTCGCCGCGACCTCACCGGCCTCGGTGCGGCTGGCCGCCACCCGGGGTGTGCCCATGCTGATGTTCTTCGACAAGGACGCCGAGGCGAAAGCGGGGATGATCGCCGAGCACGGCCGGCTCGCCGAGTCCGCGGGGCATCCCGGCTCCGGCTATCCGCACGGCATGGCGGTGTTCGCGCACGTCAGTGACCACGCCGACGAGGCGCGGTTGGCGATGCGTCGGACGGCTCAGGAGTACGTCCGCTCGAACAACGAGTACCAGCTGTTGCTGGACGTGCCCCAGCGGATCGACCCTCGGCGCCCGGAGGCGGATCTGGTCGAAGGGCTGACCGAGTCCGTACTGGCCACCCACCCGTTGGGCACCGTACAGAACTGCATCGATCGCCTCGTCGACCAGATCAGGATCTCGGGCTGCCGGCGCGTCCTGTGACAGGTCGAGGTCAGCGGTGACCACGACAGCGTGCTGGCCAACATCAAACGGTTCGGGCAGGAAGTGCTTCCCGAGGTTCGCGGACGGATCACGGTACGTTGATCTCGGGCGATGCCGGGGGGAGGTCACCATGGACGGGGCGAACCGCGTTCGAGCGGGAGTGACCGGGGTGCTCGCCGCGCTGACCGTGGCGGGCCTCGCCGCCTGCGCGGGCGGTGAACCGGCTGGAAACGCGGTGTCCACCGGTCACCCCCGGATCGCGGTGGTGATCAAGGGGGTGGACAACCAGTTCTTCCAGGCTATGCGCGACGGTATCGAGGACAGCGGCGCCGCCTCGGGGACCTCGGTCACCGTGCAGGCCGCCACGGCGATCACCGACACCACCGGTCAGGCCGACAAGCTCAGCGGGCTCGCCGGCCAGGACTACGGCTGCTACCTGGTCAACCCCATCTCCGGTACGAACCTGGTGCAGGGCATCGCCCAGCTCGCGGCGAGCGGCAGGGCGATTGTCAACATCGACAGTCCGGTCGATCCGATCGCCGCGCGGGCGGTCGGTGCGAGGATCGCCACCTACATCGGTACCGACAACGTCGCGGCCGGGGCGATGGCGGCTCGACGGCTCGCCGCGCTGTTGCCGCCATCGGGCGGTGAGGTCGCCGTGGTCGGCGGTATCGCAGGTGATGTGACCAGCGGAAACCGCATCCAGGGTTTCGTCGGGGCGCTCGGCCCCGGTATCCGGGTCGTGCAGACAGCGGCCGCCGACTGGGATCGCCAGCAGGCACTGACCAAGGCGACCGACATCCTGGCGGCCAGCCCGAGAGTGGCCGGATTCTTTGCCGCCAACGACGACATGGGGCTCGGGGTTGCTCGCGCCGTCGCCAATGCCGGTCGAGTCGGTCAGGTTCAGGTGGTCAGCGTGGACGGCAATCCGGACGCGCTGGCGGCGGTGCGGAGCGGCGAGCTGGCCGCGACCGTCGCCCAGTACCCGTACGCGATCGGTGAGATGGGCGTCGACGCCTGCCGCGCCGCAGCATCCGGGGCGAGCCTGCCCACGAAGGTCGACGCTCCGGTCGCGCTGATCACCACAGACGATGTGGATCGTGCCATCGCCGCCGCGCCGAAACCATTCACCGAATACACCAATCCGTTCCCCGCGCTGATCAAGAAATGAACGCCGAGGAGAGCCTCTTAGTGATGTTCCGGATAACGGACCCCTAAATGTGGCAGCGCAATCTATCGGGATTCGAATTCCGCCCGCTAGATTGCCGCGATGCTTTCCCGGATCGGGCGAATCCTCCCGTTGATCGTCGTCATTCTCCTCGCGGTGTGGTGGAGCATCGATCTGACGCTGTTCCAAGGTTTCGTCGAGCTCAAGTACTCCAGCGGTCTCCTCGGTCCGCCGCCCAGCGGCGCCTACTGGGCCAGGGACGTGCGGATCTCGATGATCGTGCTGGCCGCCGCGGCGTTCATCTGGGCCGGCCGAGGAGACCGCCGGATCGCGTGGCGTGCGGTGCTCGGCATCGTCGGCTGGATCGGCCTCGACGTGCTGCTGGACCGGTTCAACGTCTCCGGAATCACCTCGTGCGTGCTGCTCGCCGTCGTGGCGTGCGCGGCGCTGATCATTCTGTGGCGGCTCACCGTGCAGCGGGTCGTCCGGCCGAGTGGCCCGCGACGCGGGCGCGGTCCGATATCCGCCGCACCCACAGGCCCCGGAGTGCTCATCGTGACGGCGACCGTCTCCGCGACACTGGCGGCGGTGGGCAGTCTGGTCAGCTCGCCGGAGACGGCCCTCGGGTCGATGTCCTGCGGCCTGATCGTCGGCGGTCTCGGCACGATCATCGCCATCGGCTGTGCGGTCACCGCCTCCCCGGCTCCCCGACGTCCGATGGGCGTGGTGGTCGTGTCGGCGGTGGTCGAGGCAGCGGTGTTGTTCCAGGCGTGGCGGCGCATCGACGGCACACCGGTCAACGGGATGACGTGGTACTACGAGCTGTTGGTGTACTCGACCAACATCGTCGTCGCGCTGCTGTTCGCCGTCATCACCGGGTATGTCGAGGCGGCCCGGGGATCGCGCGGCTGGTCGTCCAGTGCCGCGATCAGCATCGTCGGCGCCACCGTCGTGTACTGGGGGGCTGTCTCGGCCATGGTGCGGTTGCTCGGTGCGCCCTTCGTGCTACCCGCCCGTGACCTGCTCACGAACCTGGCGGGCAACGTGCCGATCAGCGGCGCGGGCACCAACCTGACGGTGGCGTGGCTGGCGGTCCTCGTCGGCCTGATCGTGGGCCCGGTCATCGCGGCGGCTGCGGCACATTCGACCCACCGGCCCGCCAGCCAGCCGACCTCACGGCGCTGAGCGGCGGGCTGGATTCAGCGGAGACACTAGTGTGCTCACTCGGGCAGTTGGTGTCGCCGTTCCTGTTCCTGCAGGCGCTCATAGTTCGCGGCGTGCCAGCGGGCTTGCTCCTGCGCGGTCAGCGCGTTGTAGTGCGTCCAGGCCTGTACGGCGTGGCGCCGGCCGGTATAGCGGCACCAGAGGCACGACTGTGGCCTGCGCGTTCGGTGGCGGGCACGGTGACGCAGGTACTGCGCGGTGAATGCGGCGACCCAGATCACCGTCACACCGACCCACCACCATCGCACCGGGTCGAAGCCGAGGAGCCCGACCCCGATGAAGGGGATGAACGCGATGGTCAGCGGGTGGCTGGTCACCGGCGACAGGGGCGGCATGGCGGGCGGCGGGACGAGTACGTGCTGGGGATGGACCCAACCGGTTCCCCGCAGGTACTCCCGGTCTTGCTCGGTGAGTTCGTCGGCGACGCAACCGGGGCAGTTCTCGAGGTGAGGCTGGTCAGCCATCGGGCGGTCCGATCTGTACGGTCACTGCTGATTCGACGACATCATGCCGGGCGTGGGCAGGCTGTCAGACCTGTCACGACAACCGTGTCACCCTACAGCGGACCCACGACGACTCCCCGGTCGCAGAGGTGGCTTCCGGGAGGCTCGGGGCTCCCGCGCGGACACACTCGTCCGATTTGCGTCAGTGACCAACATCCGGTCCCGGCGTTGATCAGACAGTGAAGGGATCCGATGAACCGGTTCGGGCGACCGTGTTCGGCAGAGTGCTGAGCGACGGTGGATTCTGGGCCGACTGGGCGGTCGTGATCGGCCTCGCGGTCATGCTGGTGGTCTTCCAGTTCGCAGATCCGACCTATCTGTCCAGCGGCAACATCAGCTCGATACTGGTCGCCTCGGCGATCCTGGTGGTGCTCTCGCTCGGTCAGACGTTCGTCGTGCTCACCGGTGGCATCGACCTGTCGGTGGCGTCGGTGATGACCTTCAGCGCCGTGTTGTTCGGCCTCGGGGTGCGCAACGGCTGGAGCATCGTCGGCTGCGGGCTGCTCGCCGTGCTGGGCGGGGCGTTGTTCGGCGCCGTCAACGGGCTGCTCATCGGCCGGGTCCGGGTCACCGACTTCGTCGTCACGCTGGGTGGCCTCTCGGCGGCCTCCGGGCTGGCGTTGATCGTCGCTGACGGCAAGCCGGTCACCGTCGTCGATGCGGGGCTGTTGAAGCTGGCCGCGGGCGGATTCGGTGGCGTCGGCGGGGCGGTCCTGGTGGCGGGGACGCTCGCGATACTGGCGCATCTGGTGCTGTTCCGCACCCAGTGGGGTACCCACGTGCTTGCGGTGGGTGGGTCGCCGGAGGCCGCCGTCGCCACCGGGATCAGCGTGGCGGCGATCAAGATCGCCGTCTACACCGTGTGCGGAACCCTGGCGGGTTCGGCCTCGATCCTGCTGGTCGCCAGGGTGGGGGCGGCGGAGCCCGCGGCGAACACCTCGTTCCTGCTCAATTCGGTCGCCGCCGTGGTGCTCGGCGGGGCCAGTCTGGCCGGTGGCCGGGGTAACATCGTCGGTCCGGTGCTCGGTGCGCTGCTGCTGACCGCACTGTCCAACGGCCTGACCATGCTCGGTGTGTCACCCTTCTACCAGCCGGTTGCGGTGGGCGTTGTGGTGGTGTTGGCGGCGATCCTGACGAGGTTCCGAACGTGACGATCTTGCTGGAGGCGAGGGACGTCTCGTTGGCGTTCGGTGGCGTTCGCGCGTTGCGGCAGGTCTCGCTGAGCCTGCGTGACGGGGAGATCACCGCGCTGGTAGGGGACAACGGAGCGGGGAAGTCCACCCTGGTGTGCTGCATCAGCGGCATCCACCGCCCGGACCGGGGTGGGTTCGTCTTCGAGGGCCGCGAGGTCACCTTCGAGACGCCCCGACATGCCCGCGAGGCGGGTATCGAGACCGTTCACCAGAATCTGGCCCTGGTCGAGGATCTGACGGTGTGGCAGAACCTGTTCCTGAACCGGGAGATCGTGCGTGGTCGCGGTCCGCTCTCGTTGCTGCGCCGTGGCGTGATGAAACGCAAGGCGGCGGCGATGGTGGCCGGGCTCGCGGTGAACCTTCCGACCGTCAGCTCGCGGGTGCGGCGATTGTCCGGCGGCCAGCGTCAGGCGGTGGCCATCTGCCGAGCCGCCGGGTTCAGCTCCAGGCTGGTGATCATGGATGAGCCGACGGCCGCGCTCGGGGTGCGGGAGACCCGCCGCGTCGAGGAGCTGATCTGCAGGCTGCGCGACGAGGGGCATGCGGTGCTGCTGGTCAGTCACAACTTCGACCAGGTCATGCGGTTGGCCGACCAGGTGTGGGTGATGCGGGCCGGTCACTGCGTGGCGGGCAGGCGGGTCGCCGGGACCAGCGCGGAGGAGATCGTCGCGCTCATCACCGGCGCTCAGGCCGCCTGAACGCCAGGTGCGCCGAGCACCGCGCTCAGTGCTGGTTGACGCCTGGCCGCGGGGGACCCATCGGGTGGGGACCCATGGGATGGGGACCCATGGGGCGGGGACCCGAAGCCTGCTGGTGAGCGTTCGTCTGGATGTGGCCCTGATTGCCCATGGCCGGGGCCGGGCCGCCGGCCTGCGCGTTCGGTGCCTGCGCCGGGCCGCCCTGCTGGTCAGACCCGGGTCCCTGCCTACCGCCGGGCCCGTGCTGACCCCCCTCGTGCTGCCGATGTCCGGATGGACCGTGCTGGCCGTGACCGCAGTCCGGCCCGCCGCAGCCGGACCCACCGCCGTGCCGGCCGTGCTCCGGAGAGGAGTGGGATGCACCCCCGTCGCCGGTTGACGGATGTGCCTCGGCGGGCCCGGCCAGCAGCGCAGCGGCGCCGGTGAGCATGGTCAGCATGGACGCCGCGACAACGGCCCTGCGGGTACGGCTCATCGGGTGGTTCGCTCCTCGAGTTCGCTCGGCTGACCCGCCCACATCACGAACGGCGCGGGCGGTGTGCGCGCACTCCATCAGCGGTGGGATTAACGACGCGCTAAGCCCGGCGTTTTTTTGGCTCTTGCCTGGACTCAGACCTCGTTGCGGGTGCCACCGTCGATGACGAGGTCGGAGCCGTTGATGTTGGATGCCGCCCCGGAGGCGAGGAACACGACGAGCGCCGCGATCTCGGCCGGTTCGGTGATGCGGCCGGTGGACATGGTGAACGCGGCGGGCAGCGCTTCGAGGAATTCCTGGCGGGAGACGCCTGCCATGGTCGCGAGCGCATCGCCGGTGCTACCCGCTTCGGTCCACACCGCAGTGCGTACCGGTCCGGGTGAGATCGTGTTGACCCGGATGCCTCGCGGGCCGAACTCCTCGGCGAGGGCTTTGCCGAGGTTGGCCAGCGCCGCTTTGGCAGCTGAGTAGTCGACCAGCGGGGACGCCGGAATTCGGGCGTTGACCGAGCCGATGTTGATGATGTGACCTCGGCGTTCGAGGATGCTGGGCAGCGCGGCTCTGCTGGCTCGGATCGCGCTCATCAGGGTCAGCTCAAGGGTGTGCCGCCACTGGTCGTCGGTGACGGACAGGAACCCGCCCACGTGCGGCCCGCTCATCCCCGCGACGTTGTTGACCAGCAGGTCGATCCCGCCGAGCTCGGTCAGCGCTGCCTCGATCAGGCGGTCGACTCCCTCGGCGGTTCCGAGATCCACCGGGACGGCGAGCGAGGTGACCTCCGTCAGCTCGGCGCTGATCGTCCGAGCGCCGGCAACCACCTGGTATCCCGCTTCGCGCAGCGCTGCAGCTATGGCCAGCCCGATGCCCTTGCTCGCGCCGGTGACGACCGCGGTCCTGGTCTCTGGCACGACGGTCCCTTTCGACGATGCGGTATACGGTCAGGGAACACCGCCACGGCCGGCCCGGTTGCGGTGCGCGGATCCGTCACCACGGTACGTGCACTCGGCCGATGCGCATTCGGTGATCGGGTGGGGAAGCCGTGCTGGAAAACGTTCCCCGAAATCAGACTCTTAAGAGTTCGATAATTGAGGAATAAATTGCCGGCCGGAGAGTTTCTGTGTCGAATTTCGGAGACGGATCCGTGGGAGGCTCATCGTCGGGGAGGCACGGCGGAGAGACTCTGGCCCCCGACGCCGCTCGTGCCTCCTCGGTACTTCTCGCTCGTGATGTTGTCACCGGCTCGGGAAGACATGGTCGCGTTCGGCGCGTGGGAGGCTGTCATGGACGCTGAGAAGACCCCGGTCAAGAAGAGTCCCACCACTCGGTGGGCCGACTGGGAACTCCGTTTTCGCACTCTCGGCACACACGCTTCCCGCGTGACCCGTCGAAGGCTGGCGGTGGGTTACCTGGTGTGCGTGGCGGTTGAGTCCGCCGTGGCGCTGTGGCGGTCGTTCGCGCTGACACCGGGTCTGGTCGTCTGTGCGGTGCTGATGCTCATGATGGGCAATGCGGTGCAGGACATCGAGGCGGCACTGGACGAGAAGCGGGCCCGCCTGCGCGACGTCTACCGCCGGCGCGCGTATGCAGTGCTCGCCGGCTACGGCACGATCGTCGTTTTCGCCCTCCTCATCGTCATGTCCTACGCGCCCTCGATCGGCCGCGAGGTCGTCACCGTCGTGTTCTGGCCTCAACTCCTGCTGGGCTTCGCGCTACCCACTCTGATCACAAGCTGGTCGTTGCCGGAGCTCGACCTGCTGACCTCGCGGGATACCATCAGGTAACCCTGTGCGGTATACTTCAGGGCATGTCTTGGACGACGATCAAGGTTGACACCGTGGTGCGGGATCGTCTGGCCGGGATCGCGCGGCAGCGGGGCGTCACGATGGGGGAACTGTTGGACACGGCGTCGCTCCGGCTGGCGGACGAACAGCGGTGGGCCCAGATCGAGGATGCCTATCAGCGGATGCAGCGTGAGGATCCGGATGGCTGGCATGACTACCTCGGTGAGCTCGCCTCGGTAACCACCGGAGAGTCCGACGCCACGGCGGCCGAGGAATGGCCGGAGCACAATAAGTGAGGGTCGGCCGCGGAGACATCTGGTCGGTGACGCTGGACCCCATCGTCGCGAACGAGCAGCGCGGGGTTCGCCCCTGCATAGTGGTGTCCGGCGACCGGTTCAATGCGCTGCCGATCCGCCAAGCGATCGTGGTGCCGCTGACCACTCGCGAGCGGGGCTTCCCACATCACATCGCGGTCACCGACGACGGTGGCCTCAACCGACCCAGTTGGGCTATGTGCGAGGCGTTGCGAACCGTGTCGAGTCAACGGTTCGGGCGGCGAATCAGTACCGCTTCCAGGGAGAGCCTGGACGAGATCACCCAGCAACTCTCGTTCTGGTTGTCCGAGCGCGGATGATTGATGGCGTGGTCCGATCGGAGACGATGTCGGCGCGCGCTCACCCCACGTCTGTTGGTGTGAAGGTCACCGGGATTCGCCGGCTGCCGAACGTGGTGCCGCAACTGGGTGTGGGGTGTACCGATTTCCGATCGACGCGGTAGTCCGGGATTCGGGCGAGCAGGCGTTCCAGCACGATGCGCAACTCCAGCTTGGCGAGGGTCGCGCCGATGCAGCGGTGCGAGCCGATGCCGAAGGCCAGATGTGGGTTGCGTCCCCGATCCAGGCGAACGTCGTCCGGATCGGTGAACACCTCAGGGTCCCGGTTGGCCGCCGCCCAGGCCAGGAAGACCTTCTCGCCCTGGGTGATCCGCTGGCCGCCGATCTCGGTGTCCTCCGTGACGAGCCGCGCGAATCCCTGCACCGGCGCCTGGTAGCGGAGCAGCTCCTCGACCGCGCCGGAGATGAGCCGGGGGTCCTGGATCAGTTGTCGCCGCAGCTCGCGGTCCTCGTCGAGGTAGAGCACCATATTGCCGATTGCGGCCACGGTGGTGTCCACCCCGCCGAACAGCACCATCATCATGATGTCGACCATCTCGGCCTCGGTCAGCGGCCTGCCCCGCACCGAGCCCGCCACCAGCAGGCTTGCCAGGTCTCCGTCCGGCTCGGTGACTCGGTGCCGAACGTTGTCGGTCACTCGCTCGCGGAGGCCGGCCAGCGCCACGGCCGCGGCGGCACGCTCACGGCTACCCGATGGATGGGTGGAGAATTCCCGGATCGGGTGCACGACGTCGAGCCACTCGGACTCCGGCCAACCGACCAGACACATGGTCACCGCGCCGGGCACCGGCATCGCCAGATCGACGATCAGCTCGGCCGAGCCGACCGCCGCGAACGCATCGATGGCCGCGTCCACGCACCGCCGGATCGACGGCTCCAACCGACGTACCGCCGCCGAGGTGAACAGCGGATTGATCACCGCCCGGTACGCGGTGGCCAACGGCGGGTCGGACTGCACCGGCAGCAGCCTGCCGGGGTTCTCCTCGGGAATCAGCAGGTCGTCCAGATCGGAGGAGAACACCGCCGTGTCCAACGTCGCGCGGCGGACGTCGCGATAGGCGGACAGCACCCAGAAACCGCCGTCGTACGTGGTCGAGTGCGCAACCGGGCACCGCTGGCGTAGGTCGCGGTACACCCGCCAGGGGTCAGCGGCGAACTCGGCACTGTGGTGGTCGAAGTCGTACCGCACGTCCTGTTCATCCATCGGGGCGCCCTACTCGTGGCCCACCGCGACCGGCGCGTCCCGGTGGCTGCACCAGTCGCTCCACGATCCCGGGTAGAGCTTGGCCCCGGGAATCCCGGCCGATTCCAGTGCGAGGATGACGTGGCACGCTCGGGCGCCCGAGCCGCGGTAGGCGATCACCTCGGATGTGTGATCCACACCGACGCGGTCATACAACCGGCGAAGTCTGTCCGGTGTCAGCAGTGATCCCTGTTCGTCGACATTGGACTCCCAGGGGGTGTTGCGTGCGCCGGGGATGTGACCCGCGACCGGATCCACCGGTTCCTGCTCGCCGCGATACCGCGATGGTGGGCGGGCGTCCAGCAGCACGACGTGCGGGGCGCGCTCGCGAACTTGCGCGTAGTCCACCGCCTGCTCCGGGTGGGCCGCAGCGGCGATGAAGTCCCCCTCGACGGGCGTGGCGATCTGGGTCTCCCGCGGTCCAGGCCACGCCGCCAGGCTGCCGTCGAGGATCGCAGCGCGCTGATGACCGAAGTAGCGCAGTGTCCACCACAGCCGAGCCGCTACGAACCCGCCCTGCTCGTCGTAGACCACGACGGTGCTCGATCCGTTGACGCCCGCGCGGCGCATCGCTTCCTGGAACTGATTTCTGGCCGGTAGAGGATGGCGTCCGCCGCCGCTGCCCGCGCCGGTGATCTCGCGGTCGTGGTCGACATACACCGCGCCGGGAATGTGCCCGCTCCGATAGCCCTCCAGCCCAGGTCTGCCGTCGAGGAACCAACGGATATCGATCACGACCAGGTCGGCATCGTCGAGATGCTCACGCAGCCATCGGCTCGACACCACCGGACCGAACATCAGTCACTCCCTCGGCTCTCTCCCGGGACCCGAACCTACGCTCAGTCAGCCGAGGGCGCCGGCGGCGCGAGGTCGACATGTCGGTTCTGTGTTGGATCTTGTGTGCGGTCTGTTCTTTCGTCGCGATGCGGCTGACCATCCCGTCAGCGGCGCACGACTTGGGATACACGCTCGACGGACGTCCAGGTGGGCGGGCGGCCGTGTACGACCTGACGGAACTGCACCCGGTGGTGCACCACATCACGGTTATCCTGCTGGTCATCGGAGTGGCACAGTGGACGCGGGCGAGCGAGGCCTGCCCCTGCCGCAGAGCCTTCCGCAACGTTGGCCGGACCACGACGGCCACTGCTACTCTTCCGGAGGCCGTGCGACAGAACGAGGAGGTGGTACCCGTGAATGTATCGACGTGGGTGCTCCTCTCCGGGGTTACGGTCGGGCGATAGGTCGTCCGGGAGCGCCGTTTCATGAGCGCTCCTGAAAGGCGACACCTATGGTTCACAACTTGGCTCTCGTGCTCGGTGGTGGCGGCTCGACAGCCAATGCCTGGGAGATCGGTGTTATCGCCGGCCTAGTGGGTGCCGGCTTGGACGTGACTGCGGCCGATCTGATCATCGGGACGTCGGCCGGCTCGACTACCGCGGCGCAAATAAGCGCGGCCCGACCGGCCGAACTGCTCGCCAACATCCTCGCCCAGACCCGACCAAGAACCGGTCCAGTCGAATCCGACCGAGGACGTGGCCCCCAGATCCAGGCAGCGGACCACCTGGAGAGGATGAGGCGAATCATCAGTGCCGCGCAGGACGCGGCCGACTACCGCCGCATGCTCGGTGCGGCGGCGATCGAAATCGATGCGACGTCGGGCAGCTCTGCGCGGCGAGCACAGCGGCGCGCGGCCGTCGCCACTCGGCTGCCTAGCCAAGACTGGCCACAGCAGGCGGTGCGCATCGTGGCTGTTGATGCCCATTCAGGTCACCCGATCGTGTTCGACCGCCATAGCGGGGTCGACCTCGTTGACGCCGTCGCCGCCAGCTGTGCCGGATCCGGTGCTCCGCACAGGATCGGGGACAACCGATACATCGACGGCGGGTTCCGACGCAACGAGAACGCCGATCTGGCGGCCGGATACGCGCGGGTGCTGGTGCTGTCACCGTTCGGCGGCAGATCACTGGTGCCGCCGGAGTGGGGCATGCATCTTGCGGCGCAGGTCGAGGAACTACGCGAGCGCGGCAGTTGGGTCGAAACCATCGTCCCGGATAGCAAATCCCGTAACGTAATGGGTTTCGCGGCCACTGTGATGGATCCGTCGAGGCGTCCGCCCTCCGCCCGGGCCGGTTACGACCAGGGCAGGGCCCTTGCCGAGCACCGCACCGAATTCTGGCGGTGACCCCTACGGTCTGCTTTCCAGCTCGCCCCGGTGTGTCTCGACCGGCAGCAGGTGCACGCCGCGCGGCTGGCACGACGACCTCCGGTCTGCAGCGGTGCACGCGAGACCCGGACGCCGGCCGGCTCGATTCAGCTGAGCCGAGCCAGCCGGCGGCCGAGGCCACCAATGTCTACATAACGATCTCATCCGGACACCCGCCCGGTGATGGAACCGCTACGGGAACGGAACAGTCGGTGGGGGAGCTTCAGCGACGGGGTCCCGCAAGACCCGCCCGGTGATGATTCCTGCACGGGTACCTCATGCGGGACGGGGCGGCCTCGACGATCCGGGTCGAGGTCTGCTGGCGCTTGCATTCGTTGAGCGGTAGCCGACCGGTCATGGTGACCATCAGTGCATCATCCCCGCTATCGATTTGCGATCGGGTTGGACAGGCTCGCCCGGCTCGCCGTCGGCCGTTGGGCGCTCGCCCGCGCCGGCGTTCTGGTCGGCCTTCGGGATCTTCAGCCATATTCCGCTCAGTGCGCCCAGCGCGGTAGCGATCGCAGTCACCAGAAAGACGTTGCCGTAGGCGTCGGTCAGCGCCTCTAGCCGCAGCTGCCGCCACATGCGGTACAGCTGGGTGAGGCTGTGTGTGTCGAGCTGGGCCGGGAACGTGTGGTGCTGCCCGGCTAGCTCTGAGCGGTCGGCGGTGAGTTGCGCGCGGGTGTTGGTTTCCAGCGCGACGATCAGCGCTAGGCCCAGCGCGGAGGCTACCCGCTGCGCGACGTTGTTGATCGCGCCACCGTTGCTGACCAGGTGTGGGGGCAGGATCGCCAGCCCGGCCGCGAAGATGCACATCATTGCCAGTCCGTTGCCGGTCGCTCGTACGCAGGTCCATAGGATGATTTGGCTGTGTGGGGTGTCGGGGGTGATGCCGGCCATCAGGTAGGCGCCGTAGGCCGCGATGAGTAGTCCGATCGTGGTTGGCCAGCGGGGCCCGATCTTGTCGTAGAGGATGCCGGAGACGGGGGTGAGTACGGCCATCACCAGTGCTTCGGGCAGCAGGATCAGCCCGGCGTCGAACGGCAGGACGTTCTGTCCGGCCTGGAGGAACTGTGGGATGTAGAACAGCACCGCGAACAGGCCCACGAATAGGGTAACGAGCAGGATCAGCGAGTTGGTGAACGGCCAGACCAGGAACAGCCGCACATCTAATAGCGGTTCGCTCAACTCCAGTTCGATCACCACGAACAACGCGAGGCTGAGTACGCCGCCGGTGATCAGGATCAGGACCGGGTAAGAGGTCCAGCCCCAGTCGGGTCCCTTCGTCAGTGCCAGCAGGAGCACGAACAGGCCGGCGGCGATGGTGACAAAGCCCCAGAAGTCGAACGAACGGCGCGGTGCGATGGGGAATTCCCTGAGCACGATCGCGGCTGTGATCGTGCCGGTGATGCACACCGGGGCGTTGATGAAGAAGATCCAGCGCCAGTCCAGGTTCTCCACCAGCCAGCCCCCGATCGACGGGCCGGCGGCCGGTGCGAAGACCACGCCAAGGCCGTAGATACCCATCGCGGTACCGATCTCTCGGGGCGGCACGAGCTGGTAGAGCATCGTCAGCACTACCACCGGCAGTACGCCGCCCGGTATCGCCTGCAGGATGCGGAACACGATCATGGTCTGCAGGTCCCAGGCGAGGCCACACAGCGTGGATGTCACCCCGAACATCACCAGTGAGAGCAGGTAGATCTTGCGTAGCCCGATACGGTCACCGAGCCAGCCGCTCGCGGGTACCAGCACACCGAGGGTCAGCGAGTAGGCGGTGGTGATCCACTGGATGTCCTCGGTGCTGACCCCGAAGTCCTTCTCCATGTCCGGGATGGCGATGTTCACGATGCTCACATCGAGCACCGAAACGAAGTTCCCGACGATCAACACCAGTAGCGGAGCCAGCCAGACCGGGAGTTGTTTTGTCATGGGACCGCCGCCTGTCCTGAGACTCGGTTCCCCGTGAGACTCAGTGTCAAGCCCGAACACCCACCCGTCAAGGGTTCGACGAGCCTCACCAGAGCGCTCGCAAAACGCTATCGGTGCCTCACGTCGGAATGAACCGCATCATGGTCCGGGAGTCGACACACGGTTGCGCTGGTGTTTGAGCAGGTGGTCCAGTATTCGTCGAAGTGGGCGGCGATTGTGTCGATCGCGGGGAAGGTGGGTGTGTCGACGGAGTCATTGCGTCGGTGGGTCCGTCAGGTTGATGCGGGTGCTCGTGCGGGATCGACGAGTGATTATTCGACTGAGTTGAGGAAACTGCGTCAAGAGGTTAGGAACTGCGTAGAGTGAATGAGATCTTGAAGGCGGTCTCGGCTTTTTCGCGAGGGAGCTGAACCCTCGACCGCCTCGCTCGTAGCGTTTATCGCTGAGCATAAAGGACGGTTCGGGGTTTAGGACGAGTGCCAGGTTGGGTTGCTGTAGCGACGGGTAGGGCGTCCTATGCGGGCGTCGGGTCGTCCTCCGGTTGGTCGTAGGGAACATCGGAAGGTGTTCTGGACGGCGATTGCGCGTGGAGCGAAAATTACGGATGCGGGGCTCGCGGCCGGCGTATCGAAGGTCGTTGGAACCCGGTGGTTCGGCGAGCGTGGAGGGTGATTCCTCAATCAGTCTTTCATGCGGACTCGGGCCGGTATCTGTCGCTCACCGAGCGTGAGTTGATTGCACTGTGGCGCGCGAAATAATTGGGTGTTCGAGAGATCGCGCGTCGCCCCGGTCGCTCAGCGAAGCTGTGCGACGCCCGTCCCATCTGCCTGTGCGTTACCTGTCGGGTAATCGACGCAGGTACGTCTGTTCGCTACCATTATCGGTCCAGGCCGACTAGGAGGAGACCGTGCCTGCTTACGTCATCGCCAACCTGCACGAGGTGACCCTGCATCCGGAGATCGCCGAGTACATCGAACGGATCACCGCGACGTTCGAGCCGTTCGGCGGCCGGTTTCTCGTGCACGGGGCCACGGGGCAGGAGGTGAAGGAGGGTGGCTGGTCCGGGGACGTCGTGATGATCGGCTTCCCCGGGATCGCCGAGGCACGGGCCTGGTGGGACTCACCTGCCTATCAGGAGATCGCGCCGCTGCGCTCGCGGCACATCAAGAGCGACATCATCCTGATCGACGGCGTGGCCGCGGACTACGACCCGGCGACCACGGCACAGAAGATCCGAGCCACCCTGCCCGCGCGGTAGCGCAGGCTCCTGCGGCGATCGCCGCAGGGCTGATTGCGGTGGTCGCCGTGCGTCTGCTGCGCTCTCGCCCCTCATGAGGTTCGGTCGACAGGCAGCCCTTCGGCGCCGGCGACATCCGAGGGTCGCCGCCTCGGGGGATGTCCGGATTCGCCGAAAAGCGGGCGCCCCGGCCAGCGCCCGGTTGTTCGTCGGAATCCCTAATGGATAAATAAATTTTGCGCGGTCGCCATATTCGCCTCGGTGCTGTTGCTGCCGGGGACGGCCGCAAGTGTGGTGTTCTTGCTGGGCATGATCGCTGGACTGGTGCTGTTGTCCGTGATGACCAATGCCACCCGAAATCTTGCGCTCGCGCCCGACGACGCCCTCGACGAGAGACTGATCCGGTTGCGAGACTCCTACCGCTGGAAGGCCTACAGATTGCTCTCGCTGTACGTAGGGGCGACCGCGGGCCGTCTTGATCGTGTTCACGGATATCGCACCCCCGATCAGCCATGGCGTCTTCGAGGCCGTCATCCGACCCCTGGTACTACTCCTCGTAGGGCTGCCCACGCTCGTCACCTGTTGGTCACTGCCCGAGTGATGAGAAATCGGCCGGACAGAATGGCCCGAAGGGACCTGGGCTAATTCTCTGATAATAGGGGCATAAGGTCGCTGGCAAGGTGAACCGGCGGCCTGACCTTGTGAGATATTACTGCTGAGGGCGCGCGGACAAAGGAGATTGCTACCCCCTGGCCTTTGTCTGCGCGCCCTCAGCTTGCAGCGGCGATTCACCCTCGGAGCTACTGACAGAGCTGCCCGAATCGCGGCGCCGATCTTTCACTGTAGATGACCGCTTACTGTGCACAGATCTAGTGTCCCGCGCCAAAAATTCGCCTGCTAATTCCGGCGCCCAGATGCCGCCTGGCCGCGTTGCCGTCGTTGCGAGTACCCCGGTACGAGCTGCCTCCGGCGCCTTGCCAGACGACATCTGGATCACCGGACTTAGTAGGCGAATTTCCGACGCGGGACACGAGCTGACCGAGCCGATCCTGGTCGGCCAGGATATCGATCGATGTGATGAGCCCATTCGACACCGTGAAACTGAGTACCGAGAACGGCTGACCTGCTTGGCGATAGAAGACGCCGGGTGTGCCGTTGACGAGCACCGGGATTCCCAGCAAACCCAGCCGCAGATAGGCCTGCGCACTGCCCGCAACCGTTCTCGCACCGCGCACCTCGATCGCCGCGTCCGCTCGATCCGCACCGAGCTCCGCTCGCAAGACGACCTCGGGGTCGAGCACAGCGATCAGGGCATCGAAGTCTCCGTCGCGGGATGCGGCGAGAAAAGCCGCCACTGCCACCCGCTGCCCAGCGAGATCACCATCGTCCAGCGGCGCGAGGCGACGGATCCGACGCCGAGCACGGCTGGCGAGCTGGCGAGTCGATTCCGATGAACGCTGCACGACCGGGGCGATCTCAGTGAACGGAATGCCGAACATGTCGTGCAAGACGTAGGCGAGCCGCTCGGGCGGGCTCAGTGTCTCCAGGACGATCATCAGCGCGACGCCGACCGCGTCTGCTAGCAGCGTTTCGTGCTCCGGGGACACTCCTTCAGCGGAATCCATCACCAGATCCGGAAGGTGGAACCCGATGGGCTCCTCAGGTCTGGCCCGCCGTGCACGAAGCATGTTGAGGGACACCCACCCGACGATCGTCGCGAGCCAGGCACCCAGGTTCTCTACCTGGCTCGTGTCCGCGCGGATCGATCGCAGCCACGCCTCCTGAACAGCATCGTCAGCTTCACTCAGCGACCCGAGCACGCGATAGGCAACCGCTCGCAGACGTGGGCGGTGCTCCTCGAAACGCTCGCTCAGCCAGTGCTCGTCGCCCATCGGTCACATTCCTCAATCCCGGCGTGTCATAAGAGTAGGTCCGTAAGCGCGCTGTGCAGCGAAGCGGTAGGGCGGCACGGGCCAGTGACCACATCGACGTATCGAGGAGAGGCCATGGTCGAAAACAGCAGCCGAGCTGACGAATTCGCATCCGACGAGGACCGCATCAGAGCTCTCTTGGACACAAGAGTGGAGGCACTTCGAGTCAAGAACATTGATGAGGTCATGTCGCTCAACTTGAGCGATATCGTTGTATTCGACATTCCGGCCCCGCTCCAGTACCTGGGAAATGAAGCATACCGGAAGAGTATCGTGTCCTGGCTGGAGTCGTACCAGGGGCCGATCGCATTCGAGACTCGCGATTTGAATATCACGATAGGTGGTGACGTAGGGTTCGCCCATCACCTGTTCCGAGTGAGCGGAATCCTGCACAGTGGGATTCAAACGGATCACTGGGTTCGCCTGACTTACTGTTTTCGCAAGATCAATGAGGAATGGTGGATTGCGCATGAGCATATATCGCTGCCGATCGACCTCGATACCAGCAAAGCAATCCATGATATTCAGCCATGACTACACAGCTCGTCGTCACAAAGCTCGGAGTCGAGGAGGCATTTTCCGAGTGCAGGCTACAAGTACCCGTCCGAAGATTCGTCGTGACCGTCGACGGCCGCCGGTCCTCGGAGATGACCGAGGCTAACATGGTGATAATAGCGACATAAATTAATTGAAAAATGAATTCGCGGCGCTGGAGATGTGAGAAGGTAGCGGCTGAGGATGCGCGGGCAAGGGAGAATCCGACCCCCTGAACCTTGCGCGCGCGTCCTCAGCCTGCATGGGCGGTAGAGAGCGTGACGCTGGGCTACCACGACTACGGCAAGCCCGCGCCGATCACCGCGCCGATTGCCGGACATTCACCACCTACCGCGCCGCCGGAAACGCCGAACAGCTCTGGGCGCCGAAGGTCGGTCGAAATCTCCCTGGTGTTCGGCGCCGACGATTCGCCGGGAAAGCCGAACGCCTGACCCGACGCACTACCGCGCGACGGCGTCCCGTCTCGCGCGCAGAGCGTCACCTGCGTGCTGAACGGTGCGGCGCAGGTCTGTGTCCTCGGCGTCGAGCAGGACGTGGTCGGTCAAGTCGGACAGGTAGTGCACCGCCAGCGTCAACCGCGCCCAGTCCCGGCTGACGAATCCGGCCCGCGCAGGATCACGCCGAGAGCCGCCGGGTGTCGGCTTCGGGTCGCCGGTCAACGTGCAGAGCCGAGCGAGAACGGTGTCGACGGTGTCGCTGTCGGTGACGGTGAGCGTGTACTGGCGCACGGCGGCGCTGGGCGTCGTCAAGACCCCGATCTTGTCGTCCCAGGTGTGGACGATGAACGGCCGCTCGGCGGACAGAGCGCGACGTGCGGCCCGCAGCTCGCGGGCCAGTCGCATGGCGACGGTCTCCCCAGCGGGCCGCGTGACGGTGTCGAGCGCGTCCAGATAGGGAACCAGCGCGAATCGGTACTCGTGCTGAATCCGGCCGGGGTAGGTCTGAGCCGGTTCCCAGATGACCGTGTCGTCTTCCCGGCGAACCCGCATCCACAGCGCGCCACATCCCGAGCCGCCGTAGGTGCAGACACCGATCGTCACCTCGGTCGGTTCGGTGGTCGCGAGCAACGACCGGGAATCGGGAGGCAGCAGTGTGAACGAGTCGGCAGGGCGGAAGCGACAACGGTTCGGCTGTGGCGTGTCCGAGGGGAGTAGCGGCGATTCCTCGAGTTCGAGGATGTCCGTGCCGTCGACCATCAGCACCGCTGATTCGCGGTGCCCACGGATATCGACGCAGACGGTGAGTGCGTTGAGCCGCGTCATGCGGCGAGGGACGTGTCCGATCCTGAATACGACGAGGTCATGCGGACGAGTGTAGCGCGGCGGCATAGCGACATGGGTACTACTGGGCCTCGGGAATAGCGGCGATCGCGATTATCGAACAATACTCGGTGTCGATCGCTAACGCGATGATAATGGGGATATAAATTGAGCGGAGAATGAATTGTCGACCCTTGAGCTGTGAGAAGATAGCCCCTGAGGGTGCGGCGCCCTCATCGGCGTACGAAGGGTTCGGTCGATCATGTGGGGAGCCGCCCGCAGTCCGGTTACGGCAGACGAGCAAGCATGGGTCGAGCGGTCGATGCGATGGTTCGTCGGCGAGTTCGGAGCGGCATCGTTGAATCGGGCGGTGGTACTGCCCACCGAGGGATACTTCCAGGGCACGTTCGGCGGTACCGAGCAGGATGTGCGCGCTCTGCTGGATCGAGTGTGTGCCTACCTGGGCGTCAGTCCCGAGCGGGTGGAGCTGGAGTTCTTCACCGATGGCCACGAGCAGCTGCGTCAGAGCAGCTCGCTCTTCGCCGAGGGCCGCTACCAGGGCGTGGCCGGGCACTATCGCCGGGAGCATGGCCAGACCATCGTGTCGATCAACGGTTCGCAGGTGGGTAACCTGCCTGGGCTGATTGCCACGATCGCGCACGAGCTGTGCCACGAGCGGCTGATCGGCGAGCATCGGGTCTCCGGCGACGAGCTGGACCACGAGCCGCTCACCGACCTGCTGACGGTCTATCTGGGTATGGGCATTTTCACCGCGAACTCCGCGCTGACCGTTGTGCAGAACAGTTCCGGCTGGCGCACCGAACGGCTCGGCTATCTGGACCCTCGGCTGTTCGGCTACGGGCTGGCCTACTACGCGTGGCTGCGCGGCGAAACGAAACCACCGTGGGCCAAGCACCTCAGCACGAACCCGAGGGCCTACCTCAAACAGGGGCTACGGTTCAAGAACCGCCAATAACCGCCCGGTGCGGACACCGGCTGAGAGAAGGTCTCCACGTTGGCACCACCGGCCGGACACATCCGCCCAGCGCGGTATCTGGCGGCGTTCCTCGGCATCGTCGTCCTGCTCTACGCACTGGTGTTCTTCACCGGTGACCGCCGGCCGAAACCTAAGCTGGGGATCGACCTCGAAGGCGGCACGCGGGTCACGCTGACCGCGCGCACCGACAACGGCAGGCCACCCACCAGGGAACAGCTGACTCTCGCCAGGGGAATCCTCGACCTACGGGTGAACGGGCTGGGTATCGGTGGCACCCAGGTAGTGCAGGACGGTGCCAACCTGATCATCACGGTTCCCGGCGACGACGGGGAGAAGGCGAAGGATCTCGCGCAGCCGGCTCAGCTGCGACTGCGAACCGTGATCGGCGGGCCCTTCGCGGCCGCGCCGCCGCCCGGCGAATCACCGAGCAAGCCGCCCAGGCCAGGTGCACCGGGGCCGGGCTCATCGGCTCCGCACGCCGCGGCCACCCGGCTCGACGGGCCGCACGCGGCGCCGAGCCCCCACCCGCCGCCACCGAATCCGGCCGACCCCACCCAGGCCGTCGCCGATCCTCGCCTGGTCAAGGACATCGCACAGGCCAGGACGACGCGGCAGAGCACAGATCCGAACATTCAGCAGCGCGCGGTGCAGAACCTGCGGTGCGGCGGCAACGATGTGCTGAGGGGCTACGACGATTCGGCCAGACCGTTGGTCACCTGCGACCAGAACGGTACCGAGAAGTACATCCTTAGCCCGGTTTTTCTGGAAGGCACCGAGATCGACAGCGCGATCGCCGGGTACGACGACAAAGCGGCCTCGAACATCATCAACGTGACGTTCAAATCGAACGGCGCCCGGATCTGGTCCGACTACACGACCGCTCACGTCGGCAAGCAGGCCGCCTTCGTGCTGGACAGCGAGGTCGTCTCCGCTCCGGTGATCGACGGACCGATCAACGGGCCGACCGAGGTGAGAGGACGGTTCTCCCGGGCCGAGGCACAGCACCTGGCCGGCATCCTGAAGTTCGGGGCGCTGCCGCTGTCCTTCGCCACCTCGGACGCGCAGACGGTGTCGGCGACCTTGGGGCTCGCGTCGTTGGAGGCAGGCCTGCTGGCGGGGGCGATCGGGCTGGCGCTGGTGTTCGTCTACTGCCTGTTCTACTACCGGGCACTTGGTGTGCTGACGATCCTGTCCCTCGTTCTGTCCGCGGTGCTGGTCTACGCGGTGCTGGTGCTGCTCGGCAGATCGGTCGGGTTCAGTCTCGATCTCGCCGGTGTGGCCGGCTTCATCGTCGCGATCGGTATCACGGCGGACTCGTTCGTGATCTTCTTCGAGCGGTTGAAGGACGAGGTCCGGGAGGGACGAGGCTTCAAGGCGGCGGTACCGCGAGCCTGGGTCCGGGCACGCCGGACGATCCTGTCGGCCGACGCGGTGATGTTCCTGGCCGCCGCGGTGCTGTATCTGTTGGCGGTCGGGCAGGTCAAGGGCTTCGCGTTCACCCTCGGCATGTCCACCATCCTTGACCTCACGGTCGTCTTCCTGGTGACCCATCCACTGGTCGCGATGGCCGGCGACTCCCGGGTGTTCAGCAGCCCGAGATGGTCCGGCCTCGGCGCGGTCGCCCGAATCGGGGTGGCCCGCAGACGACGGCTGGCCGCGGCCAGAAAGAGCGCTTGACGACCCGGAAGGTGGCACGGTGATACCGGTGTCGGCGGTGCCTGACTACAGCGACGGTGTCGTGCTGTTGACCGAGTACGTCCTCGGGGACCTGCGGGCGCATCTGCTGGGCGAGGACGAGGAGACCGCACGGCGTTTCGGCTGGTGGCCCGAGGTGTCGACCGAACAGTCCGTACTGGCGGCGTTCGAGGACTGGGCGACGAGCCGGCGCACCGGCGGTTCGGTCCACACCTTCGCGGTGCGGCTCGTCGACGTCGATGAATTGGTCGGTGGATGCCAGCTGCACGCCCAGCCGGACGGCTCGGGCGAGGTGTCGTACTGGACCGGTGTCGGGCATCGGGGCAACGGCTACGCGACGCGTGCGTTGCGCCTGCTGGTCGGGCACGCGTCGGCGGTCGGGGTCGGCAGAATCGGCGCGGAGATCGCGGCGGACAACCTGGCGTCCCGTGCGGTCGTCGAGGCCGCCGGCTTCATGATGGCCGGGGAGTTCGATCGGGACGGGGTAGGGCACGTTCGCTACACCAGTGAGGTCGCCGGGGATCCAGGACAGCTCAGGGCCCCGGCGGGGCGGCCAGGAAGCGCAGCGCCTCCGGTAGGACACGGCGCCAATAGCCGGGAGTGTGCGCGCCGGGCGACAGCCGCGCGAGCGCTGGGTGTTGCTGGGTGACGAGCTGTCGGGCGGCGGGGTAGAACGGGTCTTCCTGCCCGCACCACACGCCGAGCCGGGGCAGGGGTGTCGGGTGGAGCAGCGGTTCGGTGGCCGACCAGACGGCCACGCTGTCGAACGCATGGCTGGCGAGCGTGTCGTTCCAGGTCGGGAACAGTGCCGGGCTGAGTACGGCGACGGCCGGGATGTCGCCGGTCGCGCGAGCGCGGGCGCGGGCGTAGTTGAGCGCGCCGTAGCAGCCCGCCGAGATGCCCAGCACGGATGTGGGCGTCCCATCGTGCGCGGCCAGACCGAACGAGGTGAGCCAGCGGGGCAGTTCACTGCGCAGCATGGCCTGCGGATCGTCGCCGGGGGTCTGCTCCACCCAGTACGTGTGGCCGGCGTCCACGGTGACCACCGCGAACGGAGGGTCACCCGCCGCCACCGCGGCGGCCAGGAACTGAGGCAGCCCCAGCGTGACCATCATGGGTGCGACGTTGTCGCGGCCGGGTAGCAGCAGACAGACGGGCAGCCGGGACGGTGGTATGCCGTCCGGGACCATGGTGATCACGGTGATGTCCCGGTTCCGGGCCGCCGAGTGCAGGCGTCGCGTGGTGACGGTGACCGGGCCGGGCGCGGGCACGGCTCCGTCCGGCCCGGTCAGGCCGAGTACCCGCCGTGCCTGGTACTCGCCGGGCAGCGCGCCGTCCCACAGCGCCGCACCGGTGCCCGCAGCGCCGAACGCGCCCGCCGCGCCAAGCAGAGCCGTCCGCCGGGTGATCACACCAGGGGATGGTACTTCGGGATCACCGCAGCTACCCAACCCCTTCTGGCCAGCTGAAACAGGTTGTTACCGCGTTGTTGCTGCAAGGGTCGGTTGACTGGCACTCTCTTGGGTGTGATGACGACCAGAAAGGCCCATGCCGCGTAATCGGCCCTCAGTACTGCGCGCGCGGGGGAAGGCGGTGTCGATCCCCGGCGTTCCCCTGTCCACGAGTCGGGCGCTGGATCGGCTCGGCAGCCGGCGGTTGAGTTCAGGCGCCGTCGCGCTGGCGCTGTGGGGCTGGCAACGAGCGACTCGGATGCCCGCAGGCTTCTGCTGCTACTCATGGGATTGTGACTACTGCTGGTGGGAGACGCCGTGGGAGGCGGGGCCGCCGTGGTATCGGGATGTGCTCGAGGCTGTCCTGCTGGCACTTCCGGCCCGGCACGCGCCGCCGTTACGTGCGGTCGTGGTGCAAGCCGATCGACTGATCCAGGCCAAGATCATCCAAGACCCGGCGGCCGATCCGAATCAACCGTGGTGGTGGTGCAGACTGAGACAGTCGCCGAACTATTAGTTCGGGACCCAGCCATTCAACCACCGCCTTAGGCGTATTCAGTTTCTAGCGTTGGCATCGAATGAACGCTGCTGACTCCGTTCGGATCGAGCGCTCGCTGAGCTGGGGTCGATGAGTATCGACCGCGGGCGACCAGCGGAAGTGCCGTGAATTAGGAACGAGTTAGCACGCCGTTAGTCGCACCGCTGATTGGCTGACCGGCGGGGGCTTCGTGGAAGAGGTGAATCATGCGCAACCATCAGCGGGGGAATGGTTCGGCTGAGAGGGAGCGCCACCAGCGATGACCTGGCCCTACCTCGAATCCAGTCAACCTCAGCGGCTGACCGAACCTTGCCCTCGGCCGCGGGCGCCCTTCGGCACAGAACGAGACGTCTGGCGGGCTCCCTCGGCGACGCGACCGGGCGGCGGCTTCGATACTCCCTTCGGAGGCGATCCCCTGTGGACGGCTCAGGACGCTGTACCGGAGCCGGGTCCGTACCCGGGCGTCAGCCGGGTACCGGACCGGCTCGGTGGGACCGGGACCGGGACCGGGTCCGGTCATCGGTGGGTGGCGGTCCGGGCGTACCTGGTCGGCGAGTTCGAGCAGATACGCGAGAGGCTCGCCCGGGCAGTGGTCACGGTGTCCAGGGCCGATCTCCGGCAGGGACGGCGGTGGGTCGTCACGATCATCGGCGGGCTGCTCGCGCTAGCCGGCGTTCTCATCGGGTTGCTGGCCAGTAACCCGCAGCCGACGTCGTTCCCTCTGGTGAGCTCAATGAACCGAGGCGCGGTCGCGCCGCCGCAGGCCCACCCGCAGATAGCTCAACCAGACGCCCGACCTGCCCGGATTGCGTCCACCGACCCCGACGACGGCACTCGCGCCGACCAAGCGGTGTCCGAGCCGAGGCCGGTAGCGAAGGCGCGGACCGCGGAACGCCATGCCCAGCCGCTCGGATCGGTGCGCGGTCGGGGACAACCGACGCGGTCGCCAGTCGGTGGTGGACAGGAGATGGCCGAGAACCTGATCGGCTCCTTCGCTTCGGGTGGGTTCCCCGGCTCTGGCCACTGAACCGACGCCGCAACATTAACGACTGGTTCAGCCGAGCATAAAACGGCGCCAAGAGATCGAGGCCAGGTTTACTTTTAGAACTAACTTAGGCTCGCATTAAGAAATGGTGTGCTTCGCTGATCGCTGACAAGGGCTGGGGGATTGCAGCCTTCGACAATTTCCGCTCTCACGAAAGAATGGCCCATGCATCGTACGAAAATTCTGGTGGTTGCCGCGGCGGTTGGTGTCTTCGGGACCTTGTTCGGCACCGTAGGCAGCGCGTACGCCGCTGAGCCGAGGCTCAGCGGGCACAGCGGATACGACTGTGGTGACGACTGGTCGTCGTGCATGGACGACTGGGAGAAAATCGCGCACCACGGTGGACCGGACTGGGACTCCTCGGGTAAGGCCATCGCCTGCTCTGACGGCTACCACACGGTGAAGGACAAGAAGGACAAAGAGGGCGAGGGCCTGTCGGTGAAGCACGGCCATTACAAGGGACACGACGATTGCTGGATCGTGCGTTACGACGGCTAAGGTCGGGTCCCACACCCGGTGTCCCCGGTGGATCGGGGACACCGGGTTCTCTCTGCACGTCGAGGTGGCGGATGAATGAAGTGGTGGCCGGTGCCGGCCTGTTCGCGTTCATCTCCAGCTTTCTGCCGTGGTACGGCTCGACGGTGACGGTCCTCGGTCTGCGCTCCACGTCTAGCCTCGACGCGTGGGATAGCGGCTTCGCGGCCTGGTTCGCGGTGCTGCTGCTCGCCGGCGCCGGGGTACTGGCACTGCTCGGGCTGGTGGACGGCCGACAGCGGCGCTCGATCCCGAGATGGCTGGCCATGCTGGGTCTGTCGATACTGGCGTTCGGATTGATCCTCGGCCGTTGGGCGACCTTCCGCGATCAGGCCGTCCTTCAAGGAACGTCGCAGCACTTCGACATCAGTGTCGGCGGGGCGTTCTCGGCCTCCGGCGGTGTCCAGAGCGGTCTCTATCTGTGTCTGCTCGCCGCGATCGTGGCGGTCGTGGGCTCGATCCGAATGCCTCGTCCCTGATCACCGAGGGCCGGGGGCTGTTTCTCCATGGTCGAACAGCCTCCGGCCCTCGGTGGCCACGGCCGCCGGGTTCGACGTCGTCCCGAGGGGCGAAAACAGCGTCTCCGTTGAAGCTACTGATGGTAGCTATGGAAACTTAGGCATCCGTTAAGTTTTGACTGTGCTCCTGTCCAGCACACTGCGAGGCGACTCGCATGTGATCGAGGACGGAGAGCACGATTTGATGAGCACTCCCGCGATTTCCGAAGTGACGGTGCCCCTGAGTGAATTACGGGCTGGGGCGCCCGCACCGCGTCCTTGGCCACCCGGTGAGACGCTCGACCAGCATGACTCCGCGCCCGCGGTCCGGCGGCGTAGGGGTCCAGGGATGCGGATTCAGTTCGTCGTCACCGACTCCGATGGAGTTCAGGTGATGTCGGGTGGAAGTCCGACCGAGGCCGGTGAGCTGGGCAGTCTGGCCAACGTCGGCCATGTCGTTCGATTGCTGCGGGCCGATAATGTGGTTCTTCAGCCGGGCCAACGACTGACGACATGGGTCGAGAAGTACCCGCCGAGATCGCCCCGAGATGTCGACGAAGGCCAGTAATACAACGCTCAATCGAACCCAGGGTTCCGCCGCCTGCCGGTACATTTGCTCGGCTCGTTGGATAAGGTTCCCACTGGACGGGATATTCGTCGGAGATGACCGCTTTCTCAGTACGCGACCTATCGTTTCTGAGCGACGACGTCCAACCCCTGTCCGATATATCTTTTTGGGCTAGAGCGGGGGAGATCACCGCTCTGGTCGGGGGTCATGGCGCCGGCAAATCGGCGTTGGTGCGATGTCTGTCGGGTATGTGCCCGCCGACCAGCGGGCAGGTACTGATCGACGACCGGTCGCTTCGATTGAGCAGCGTCAAGGACGCCCATCGCGCCGGTATCGAGACGGTCCATCAGGGCGTGGCAGTGGCCGAGGAGTTGGCAGTCTGGCAGAACCTGTTCTTGAATCGGGAACTGCGGACCGGTCCGTTCCTCGACCGGTTGACGATGCAGGCCTACGCTTCCGTCGTCCTCGCGGAGCTGGCGGTGGACATACCCTCGGCAGGTACGCGGGTGCGCAAGCTGTCCCGTGGACAACGTCGAGCGATGGCGGTCTGCAGAGCCGACCTGTTCGATGCCCGCACAGTGATCATCGACGATCCGACCGCCTCGCTGAGCGCCGGCGAGGCGGAGAGGGTGGAACAGCTGATCAGAAGGCTGCGCCGCCCCGACCGCGCCGTACTGTTCCTCAGCCCGGACTTCGAGCAGGGACTGCGTCTCTCCGAACAGATCTGGGTGATGCGCGCTGGTCAGGTGATCGGTGGCCGCCGATCCCGGCTCACCACCAGTGAGGAGATCGGCGGCATGTTGGCGGACGCATCTCGGTAGCCGCGGGCCGGCCTCCGAACTCGTGGCGGTCGCCGCCATCCGGTTCGTGCTCGTCCTCAGTTGCTGAGCAGCGTGTTCGACGAGGTCAGGTCGTTGAGGCCGGAATCGTCGTCGTCGTCGGAGCTCCTCGACCGGTGCGTGGGCTTGTGATCACCGCCCTCGCCGTGCCGGTCCGGCTGTTTCTTCGAATCCGGCTTCTGGGCGCCGGCATGTTGGGTGTTCCGTCCGTCGACCAGCTGTCGTTTCGGCTGCGTGAGCTTCGAGGCGACGATTCCCGGCGTCGGAATCGGTGGCTGTATGCGAACCGGGGCCGGTGGCTGTGGGGGTAGTGGCGGGGGCAGCGAGATGGGTGAGGCCGGTGCGGAGAACGCCGGGTCGGTGGGCAGCCGTTCCGGTTGCGGTGTCTTCCTCGGGTGAGTGTCGCTCTTCAGCGAGACCCCTTCGGTGCCTGCCGAGCCGATCCAGGAGCGGATGTCGACCGAATGCAGCGGACCGTCCGGCGCGATAGTGGCCGCCACACCGCCGACGAGGGCGAAGGCCAGCACGGAGAACGCGGCTGCGGTCACCCACCGTCGCCCGGTCCAGCTGGAGCGCGTCACGACCGGGGGTGTCTTGGATCTCGCCGTCTCTCTCAGTGCGTGACGTCCGGCGCCAGGCCCTGGTGCGAGCGGCTCGTCGCACTGTCGGGACTTCCGCGCGTCGAGCTTGCTGTGGATTCCAGCCACTGGAGCCTCCGTGGGGCTCTGCGCACCGTCCCCGGCGCTGACGTCGTCATTTCCCCGAGTGGTGAGCGAGGGCGCCCGGGCAGGCGACGAGGCAGCCCGGGCGTCGTCGGCAAGGCACTGAAGCACCAAAGTCCTTAAGAGTGCGATAAATGGTCCGCAAGTCGGCAATAAGAGCGACATCTCGAATCCGTAATGGCGCCATGACGGTTAGCTGAGCAGACGGCTCTCGCCGAAGTGGCGGATTTCGCCAGGAGCGGGCCTGTGACGCTAAGGCCCGCGCTACGATCATTTCCGCAAGCGGAACATCTCGACGCTTTACATTCGATCCTACTGGAAGATTGGTGATGTTCGACCTGCATCGGCTCAAGCTGCTCCGCGAATTCAAACATCGCGGCACACTCAGCGCCGTCGCCGTTGCGCTCTCCTACAGCCCCTCGACCATTTCGCAGCAGCTGTCCCAGCTCGAGCGTGAGGTGGGGGTGCGGCTGCTGGTGCCGGACGGCCGCAGGCTTCGGCTGACCCCTCAGGCGGAGATCCTGGTCGGGCACGCCGAGGTGATACTGCGACAGGTGACCGCCGCCGAGTCCGACATCGCCCGGTCGATGGAGGAGCTGATCGGCACGGTGTGTATCAGCGCATTTCAGACGGTGAACCTGTCACTGATCCCGATCATGCTGACCGAGCTGAAGGAATTGCACCCCGGTCTGCGGGTCGAGGTGGCCCAGATCGACTCGGAGACCGCGCTGCGCACGATGCTCGCCGGTGATCTGGACCTGGTTGTCGGCGAGGAGTACCCAGGGCATCCGATCAGCAGATCCGCAGAGCTGGAACGGGTGGAGCTGTCGGTGGACCGGGTGCGGCTGGCCCACCCGGCCGGTCACCGCCTTTCGCCCGATACCCGGGGGATGGCCGATCTGGCGGGTCGGGCGTGGGTGATGGAACCGTCCGGCTGTGCCTCTCGGCAGTGGGCGGTCGAGTTGTGCCGCGATGCGGGTTTCGAGCCTGACGTCCGGTACGAGACCAGCGACATCATGATGCATCTTCGGCTGGTCGAGCAGGGGCACGCGGTGGCGTTGTTGCCGGACCTACTGTGGTTCGAACAGCCGCCGACCGTGCCGTTGCGGCCGCTGGTGCGGCGCCCGGACACGCGCAAGCTGTTCACCGCGACCCAGCGAGGCAATGGCGAGCATCCGGCCGTCGCCGCGTGTCGTGACTCGCTGCTCCGCGCAGTTCACGCATTGGCGGACATCTCGATTTAGCCCGGCATGTCATTGCGTTAGCCCCCGGTTAGCAATTCTTCGATGACCCTGACTGCCGAACCGGAGATCATCGATTCGGCGGGCCGGCGAACAGGGTAGGATTATGAGAACCAGTGCGACCGGGCCTTCGGTGCGCAAGCTGACGCTGCTCGAGTCGGCCTATGAATACATTCAGCGGCGAGGGTTGTCGGATCTGTCCCTGCGCCCTCTTGCCACCGAAGTAGGGTCGAGTCCCCGGGTGCTGTTGTTCTTGTTCGGCAGCAAGCACGACCTGATCCGGGAAGTGCTCGCTCGGGCCCGCACGGACGAGCGGCGAATTCTGAATCAGCTGCGGAGACACGACCGACCTGAGCCGGCCGGCATCGAGCGGGCCGCGATGGAGCTCTGGACGTGGCTGAGCGAGCCGGTGCGTCGGCCGCTGCTCGCGCTGTGGGCGGAGGCGTACGCGCGCTCGGTCACCGCGTCGCCGGGACCAACTGAGGGTTTCGCCAAGGACGCGGTCGAGGAGTGGCTGGCGGCACTGGCCGCCGCGCAACCGGCCGACGTGCGGGCAAGCGTGGCGGGCGCGACGCAACGCACCCTGATCTTGGCCGTATTGCGCGGGGCGCTGCTGGATCTGCTCGCCACCGACGATCTCGACCGGACTACGTCGGCCGTCCACCACCACCTCGCGGTCTTCCGTTGAGTATCCCGGTCCGAAACACCAAGGGAGACATCGTGCCGGGAAGTGTTCACGATCTGCTCGTCATCGAGCGGATTCTGCGGGACCGGGGCGGAATCTGGTGTCAGGTTCACGACAAGCGGGACCTGAAGGCGCTGATCGTGCGGATGGCGACAAGCTCGATCATCTCGCTGGCGTGTTACGGCGCGGTACTCGGCGCCTCGCACAGCGCGGTGCAAGCACTGTCGTCCGCGGTGAAACTGCCCATCCTGTTTGTGGTGACCATAGCGATCTGTCTGCCGACGCTCTACCTGTTCAACCTGGTCTTCGGCGCCAGGCTGTCGGTGTCACAGGCGCTGGCGCTTGTTCTGCTGGCCGTGACCGTGACGTCGGTACTGTCGCTGACCTTCGCGCCGATCAGCCTGTTCTTCCTGGTCACCGCACCACAGTATGAGTTCTACAAGCTACTCAACGTGGCCATCCTGCTGCTGACCGCACTCGTGGGCCTGCGGTTTCTCATATCCGGGATGAATGGGCTCAACCGGCTCGCCCGCCTCGGGGCGCAGCCGAGCGAAGAGAGGGATCCGGCGCAGTCCGCACAATCCGAGGGAAACACCGCGGCCCCCACGTTGCTGTATGTGTGGGTGCTGCTGTTCGGGTTCGTCGGGACTCAGCTTGGGTGGACGTTGCGTCCTTTCGTCGGAAGCCCCGGCGAACCATTCCAAATCTTCCGGCCCATCGGCGGAAACTTCTACGTCGACATCGTGCGCACCATCGCGCACATGTGATCCGGGCGGATCGATGCTCTCGCCTCTACTCCATCGACGAGCCGAACACGCCGTGAAGTAACGATCATCGAGCGGGTGATGGGCACCACGGGTGCGACCCGATTCGGAGGAGATGCCTGATGGTCAGATCGGCGATTCTCGTCGGGGAGTTCTCGTGTGTGCCAGGCCGAATGCTGAAATCAGTACTCTTTAAAGGGTTGACACTGACAGCGAGGGGTGAACACTCCGTCATATGTTGACCCACCAAACTAATCAGTCCTCGGCCTTCACCGCCCAGGCGATGGTTCGCGGGGGCAACCTGGGCGCGGTGCTGCGTGCGCTGAAAGCAGAGCGCACATTGTCAAGGGCTGACGCGGCCAAGATCACCGGTTTGAGCAGGGCCACGGTGTCCAGCCTGGTCAGCCAGTTGCTCGAAGCAGGGTTGGTTCGGGAGGTCGGTATCCGGACCGGGTCGGTCGGCAGGCCGGGCACGCTGTTGGAGCTGAACCCGCTCGGTGGCTCGGTGATCAGTGTGGAGATCGGCGGGGACTTCGTCGCGACGCGGCTGTCCGACTTCGTCGCCACCCCGATCTGGCAGCGCCGCATCGGCCTTGCCGAAGACAGTGCACTCTCCGTCGTGCTCGAGGTGGCCACCGAGCTGGCGACGCTGGCCATGGAACAGGCTCCCGCCGAGGTGATCGGGGTCTGTGTCGGTGTCCCCGGTCTGGTCGACGTCGAACGCGGTGTCCTGGTGCACTCCAGCGAACTGGACTGCACCCAGGCGCCGATCCGCTCTTGGTTGAGCGCCCGACTGGATGCACCGATCCACTTGGTCGAAGAGGCGAACCTCTCGGCTCTCGGGGAAGTGTTCTCCGGGGACAGCGGTGCCGCGGGGAGCATCGACGCGGTGCTGGACAGCATGGCCGGTCTCGGGCGTGCCCGGTGCGCGGACGTCCTCTACCTGAGTGTGGGGTCCGGTATTCACGGCGGGTTCGTCGTCAACGGGCAGCTGATGTCCGGGCACCGAGGTTTTGCCGGCGGTGTCGGGCACATGGTCGTAGACCCGGGCGGGGCGGTGTGCCGGTGCGGTGGGCGCGGCTGCTGGGATACTCGCGCGAGCCAGCGCGCCCTGTTCGACCAGGTGCATGCGCAGGCACGGCGCGGGATGCACTCGCCGTTGCTGCGGCTGACCTCCTACCAGCTCACCGTGGACCGGGTGGTGGCTGCCGCCAGGTCAGGCGACCCGGTTGCGGTGGCCGCGCTCGCCGACGTCGGGCAGTGGCTGGGCCTGGGCATCGCGAATCTGGTGACCGCGCTCAACCCGGCGAGGATCGTGCTCGGTGGCACTCTCAGCCCGGCAGCCGATCTGCTCATTCCGACCATCGACACCATGCTGCGGGACACCAGCCTGGTCTGGGCCGCTGGGCCGGGTGAGGTGCTGCCCGCGTCGCACGGGCGCGACGCGTGCCTGGTGGGCGGCGCCGCGACGATTCTGGCCGGGGTGTTCTCCGACCCGCTGTCGCTGACCGGACGGAAAGCCGGATGATCACCGGTTTACTCGACACCCCTACCGGCTACGGACCACCAGCTCGGTCCCCTCGCTGGAGCCTTGCGGCAGCGGCCCGCCCATTGGCGGGCGTCGAGATCACTCTGCCGGTGCTGGACCGGCCGGGATACCCGGCGGCGGTCGAGCTGGCCGCCGAGTTCGCGGCGCTCACCGGTATCCGGGTGCGGTCCCGCGAGTTCGATTACCTCCGGCTGCGACACGACCAGGCCGAGAATCTCCGCGACGGAGCCGGTGCGTTCGACCTGCTGCTGGTCGACTGCATCTGGATCGGCCAGTACGTTTCCGAAGGTTGGCTGGTTCCGCTCGGTGAGTTCTACACCGATCCGGAACTGGCTGATCCCGGGCTGGAGCTGCACGGGTTCTTCCAGGTACTGCTCAGTGTGGTGGGCACCTGGCGGCGTGCTGTCTACGGGATGCCGTTCGAAAGCTCGGCCGGATTGCTCTACTACAACAAGACCCTGCTGAGAGAAGCCGGGCTGTCCGGTCCGCCGGTGCACTGGTCGGAGCTGTTGGCGTTGGCTCCCCGGCTGACCAGCGGCGGGCGTCACGCGTTCGCGCTGCCCTCGCTGCGCGGTGAGACACAGACCGCGGGCTCGTTCCTGCGGATGCTGCGCCAGGCGGGCGGCGAGCTGCTCGACCCGGCGACGTTCGAGCCGCGACTGCACAGCCCCGCGGCCCGTGACGGGTTGGAGTTCCGGCGGCGGCTGCGCGAGTACATGCCACCGGATGTGACCGAGTGGGGCGACCCGGACGCGCTGCGCGCGCTGGCCGAAGACCGGGTGGCGATGATCACCACCTGGAATCCCGGATTCGAGGTGCTGCCCCCGCACATCGGGGTCGCGGTGGAACCGATCGGGCTCGATGGTGAGCGGCATGCGCCGTTGGGTGGCTACGCCCTCGGTGTCAGCTCTCAGGTGGCGCCCGAGCGGCAGCGCGCGGCCTGGCTGCTCGCCCAGTGGCTGACCTCCGCGCCGGTGGCGGCCCGACACATCGACGCTGGCGGCAGCCCGGCACGCCGTGGCGCATACGCCACGCCGCCGTCCAAACCACGTCACCCGAGGCTGGACCCGTTGCTGCGGACCTGGAGCAGCTACGTCGATCCGGCGTATCGGCCCCGGTTCGCGGAGTATCCGAGGGTTTCCGAGCTGATCTCCCTCGAAGGTCTGCGCCTGATGCGCGGCGAACGCACCGTGCGCGGAGCCATCGGAGTGATCGAGTCGGGACTCCGGGAGCTGCTCGACGACTACCTGACCGGAAGCAGGGCCAAGGTGCTGTGAGGCGATGGCCGTGCGACGCGGCTACGCAAGAACGCGGTCCGAGGCAGCGGCGAGACAATCCGGTCCGGACTTGAAATGATTTTGGTGCGCGAAAATGTGGACCGATGAGGGAGAATAAATCTGAGCTAAAACCATTCTAATTCAATCTCAAGACGGTAGTGATCGGGATGCGACGTCGCCGATGATTCATAGTCCACGAATTATGACTTCGCTGAGGAGAAACCTCGTGATCCTGTCCCGCGACCTGATCGACGCGTTGGCGCGGGTGGTGGCCGAGGCGGTTCCGGTACTGGTCGCGGCTACGCCCCACGAAGCGGCTGTCGATCTCGGCAGGCACAATCTGCACGATCCGTTCAGCTCGTTCGGGCGGAAGTTGCCTGTCGGCCTGCCCGACCTGCTGTACCCGGTGCTGGAGCGGATGGCGCTCGTTCCGCCCACCGAGCTCGTCGACCATCCCGCGCTGGCGTTGACCGATGAACTATGGGGGCAGCTGGACGAGCAGCTGCACATGCAGCGGCGACTTCGGGAGTCACCTGACGGAAGTTTCTCCCTGGTCGGCTTCTCGCGACCGGCTGAAGGACCCCGGCCTGAGCCGCTACCGGATCCACTGGCGAGTGCACGAGAGCTGCTCAGGGCTTCGGTCCTGACGTTGGTGCGACACCGACTGATCATCCCGCTGCTGGCCTCCTCGGCGCGGACCGAAGCGGAGCTCGCGGCCGCCCACGGTGCCGGTCATCTCGCCGTGTGTCTGGCCACCGCACTGGCGATCCAGCGAGCCATGGCGCATGTCGCGAGCGACCCCGATCTGATCAGATCGCTCGGCTGGGTCGGGTACTGTGAAACGTACGTGCTGCTGAGTCGGGCGCTGCCACCCGACGGATACGATGCGGCCGCGCTCGCCGCGCAGCGGAGCGGATACACCTTGCCGCGCACCGCCGTCACCTGGGTCGGGGCGCCACAGCAGCGGTTGGTCCTCGTCGAAGGCTTCTCCGCCGCCATGCGGATCACTCAGGTCCAGCACGTCGATCCGGTGCAGGCGACGCGCAACCGCGAGTACGCACCGGTCAGCGAACTGATCCCGGACACCGTCCAGGATTTCACCCGCAACGGGCTGGTCGCCGTGGTCGACGGGGTGCCGATCATCCGCACCGGCGCCCCCGCGCACCTCGTCGAGGTCTGCATGGAACTTCATGACGCCATGCCTGAGCTGGACATCCAGAGCTGGGACGAGGTCGTCGAGATCTCCTGGACCGCCGTGCAGGGGGCGGGCACAGTGCTGGGGACGATCACCCCGTGGCCGAGTCCCGTCGGCCTGCAGACCCCGCCCTGGCCTGGCGACTATCGAATCCGAGTCCACGCGGTGGGCCGCGACGATCGGTCCCTCGGCGGGCGCTATCGACTGCTCGTCTGGCCGGCGCCCACCGCGCCGGAGATCGTGCACAAGGCAACGGACCAACTCGGCCGCCGTCTGCGCGGCGAACCCTACGGTCATCAGCATCCGTCGTTGCGCGGGACCGAGAACGTACATATCAGCTACGGGATGTACTGCATCGGGTATCCACCGGACGGTGTTCCGACGGTCGGGCCTCACGACCGAGGCATGCTCTTCTCAGACGGCCATCACGGCGCCATCGTTACGACAGGGACCTTCTCCGGCCAGGTCGAGATCACGGTCGAGATCGGCGGACCACTTGAACCGCACCCGGGTGACCAGGCCTGGGACCTGACCGAAGAGGTCACGATCACCAGCACCGGTGATGAGGTCGCGGTGTGGCCGCTGTTCGACGGCGGAGTAGAACTACCCCGCCTGACCACGACACCGGGACAACGCTACCGGCTGCGCGTCTCAGCGCGCGGCGGACGCGATCTCGGTGACCTGGACCCGGATGAGGCTCCGGTGGAGTCACATCTGGTCCAGCTGTGGCCGGAACAACGCGCCGTGATCGATCTGACCATCCGGATCGACTACAGCCAGGTGTATGTCTACGGTGGCCCGCCGCCCGAGGAGGACACCGTGCTGCGCTCGCTCCGCCATGCCTACGACAGCGCTCTTTTCGTCGGCTGCGCGGACGACTTGATCACCATCCTCACGCCGGTGCAGTGGAACTTCGATGCACCCCTGCGCATCGAGATTCTGTCCGCGCCGCCACATCCGGACCTCGAGGACTGGGACCATGTCGTGGACGTCGATCTCGACATCCCGCACGGCGAGCTGTCGTTCGAGGCCTCCGGCGGGGATGATCCGATCACCTGCCAGGTCCCGGCCGGTTTCTACCGTGCCTGGATCGCCGGACGAGGTTATGACGAGGCAGTCCGACAGTGCGGTGGTGGCGCGGACTCCTACCGCTTGCAGCTGTGGCGCGGCGCGGCACCGGAGCCACCTGAACTGCGCAGGAGCTGGCCGGGATTCGCCACGTATTCCTGAGTGCCCCCGGCGTGACGACCTGTCCACCGGAGAGCTGTCGCGCTCGACGTCGCCTACGAGTCATCCCAGGGACCTGCCATGAACATCGGTGTCGTGCTGACGATGGGCATCACTGGGATCGTCCTGTTGGCCCTGCTGTGGCCGGACCGGACTCGCGGGTTTCGGTTGCTCGAACGGTGGCGGGTGATCCACCCGACCGAGGCCGAGGTGACTGTCGCCGTCACTTATTTGAAGCGCCGGCGTATCTGGTATCCCTTGCTGTTCCTGGGGGTGACATGGTCGGTCTCATCGCCGGAGTCAGGTTCAGTCAAGCTCTCCTCGCTGTTGGCCACACTCCTGTTGGGGGGATTGCTGGCTGAGCTGTGGGGGCAGTGGGCTTCCCGCGGCCGCGCATCCGCCGAGTCGTCGGCGGTGCGGGCACCACGGGTCGGAGACCTGGTGTCCCGCTGGTCGATCTGCGCGGTCGCCGTGCTCTCGGTGTGGCCGGCCGGGCTGGCCGCGCTGGCGCTGACCGGCGTCGGTTGGGCGCGGCGGATGCAACCTGATCCGGGGACGGTGCTGGTCGGGGTCGTGGTGGTGAACGCCGTCGGTTGGGCGTTGGCCTGGCTCTCGACGCGACAGACCTCGACAGGCCAGCCGCGGGCCGACCAGGCACTTGCGCGGCGGGGTGCCCGGGTCGCGGCGGGACTGACCGCGGCGATGTCGGGTGTCGCCTGCTCTCCGACAGGGTTCGGGGGCGGTGTCACAGCGTTGATCGGGCTGGTGTGCTGGTTGACGATCGCGACACCACCATCGCGACGGCCTCCGAAGACGAGATCACTCAACGACAAGAAATAGATCATCGATGATGATGCGTGCTGCTGCAGCCCGATGCTCCTGGTCATGGCGATGGGCGGTGGTGCTCCGGAAGTGGGGTATGTCCGATCGCGTGCAGGATGTCGGCCAACTTGACCAGGTCCGAGGGCGTCGGTTCGGAATCTTCACGCAACATCGCGGTGAGAGGTTGCCAGGATTCAGACAGCCTGCCGATCGTGAGGGTATGTGGAGAGAAGCTGTACACGTCGTACAACTGATCACCGGGGATCACCCAGAAATAGTTGTCCTCGAGGGTGATTTCATGAGTCCCGCCGCGTTCGAGATGGGTGAGGATCTTTTCGAGAACGGTGCGCAGGTGATCGACTGGGAGGGTGATGTGTCCGCGCATGGCCGAGAAGGATACCAAGTACCTCGCTTCACGCGGGTAGGGAGAATCATAATTCTTTCCTAAGGATCTCTGCGTAGAGCTCTTCAGTAAATCCCTAAAGGAGGGTAATGATTCAGTGAAGTCGATGCGATGAACCCAATCTCGCTATATTGTATCGCCCGACTCCTCTGCGACGACTACGGAAGTGAGATATGAACCCTAGGGCCCACACTCCGGTTGCCGGGTCCGTTTCGGTGGTCGAGCGAGTCACCAATGCACTACGCGCGGAGATCCTCGTCGGCCGGATGAAGCCGGGGTTGGAATTCACTCAGCGCGAGGTGGCGGCCCGGTTCAGTGTCAGCTACATCCCGGTGCGGGAGGCGCTGCGGACATTGGAGGCGGAGGGGCTGTTGCTCACCAGTCGGTCCCGTGGCACCCGTGTCGCCCCGGTGAACGCCGAGGAATGCGTGGCGATCTTTCGGCTACGTCGCCGCATTGAACCGGAGCTGGCCGCCCGCGCCGCCGTCGAACACCCGAGTGAGAGCCTCGACTCGATCGAGCGCATGTTGGGGGCTTGCGGTGATCCGTTGATCACGAGGGAAGAGCATGACGAGCTGCACCAGGAGGTACATCTGAGCCTCTTACGGCCCGCGATGACCAGTTGGGACCGCAACCTGGTCCAGATGCTTGCGCGCGCCAGTACCCGTTACGGGTGGCTGGCGTACGCGGGGGCAGGTGGACACGAGCGGCACGGCTACGCCGCTGTGCACGTCGAGGCCCACCATGATCTGGTGCGGTCCCTTCGGGCAGGCGACGCCGTCGCTGCCCGGGAGATCATGCGCCGCTATCTGGACACCGCGGGCCGCGCCGCGGTGGGTGCGCTGGAGGTCGGGTATCAGTCGGATCATCCGGAGTGACGGATGGTCTCCGTGCGCCGCCGGTCTCCGCTCCAAGGGGCGTGGCTCGGTCGTCTGGGGCCGGGACTGAAGATCGATTCGGTGGTTCTGAGAATTTACTCAGGACAGGAGGCCGCTCAACGCATCAGAGGAACCGTTCGTCGCGCGAAAGTGGTTGCTGAACAAACTATTGTCAGTGGGTGCGCTTCAGCATAGATTCTAGAAACTGCGCGGATACTGCCAGAACTTTGAGCGGATACTTCCATTTCGGTGGTGGTTCAAGGTGGAGGTCTAGCCGGAATGACTGGCCAAGCGGCTTCTGAGTGGACTTACCCCGGGTGCTGGGCCGAGTCGGATTCTCCTTCTGTGGGAATTCCGGTTGGAACGGAGCAATCGAGTACGTCCACGAACGACTCGATCGGATCATTCGGGGACGGCCGGTCGAGGCCGCGGTCACCCAGCGAGGTCAGTCCACAGGCGAGTGGGTTGCAGGAAATGCTCGACGCACTGGGCCGTGAGCTCGAGGCCGCGATACATCGGTGTGACCTCATTGGGGTGCGGGAGACCGTTGCCGCGCGGGCCGCGACCTGGATCGCGCTAGCCGACTTGGCACAAATCGCTCATCCCGCGTATGCACTGGCCTGTCACGCCGCAGCATATTGGGAATGGGAGACCGTCGAGGATCTGTCTGATAAAGTCGGAAAGTCGGAGGATCGGTCATCCGCGACGGGCTGGAGTTCTGAGCAATCGTCGTTTGCACAAGAACCGGAGCAGTCGCACCTCGTTCGAATCTTGCTTGCCGCAAGTGGTAAATCGTTCTGAGAAATGATGTTGTTGAGTTCAGTGTCTTGTCCGAGTATGACGCTGTGATAGATGGGTGGAGAGGTACTGTCCACTATGCGCCGTAATGACCTCGACTGGCTGCTCACCGGGTTCGTCAACCGGGTTGCGGGTATCGACCATGCCTTGCTGGTGTCATCTGAAGGATTGCTGCTGGCGAGTACTCCTGAAGTGTCGCCCGCTCTGGGTGATCAGCTCGCCGCGGTGACTTCCGGGGTGATCAGTCTCAGTCGCGGTGCGGCGAACTTCCTGCGTGCGGGCCAACTCAACCACACGCTGCTGGAGATGGAGGGCGCTCTGGTCCTCCTGATGTCGATCAGTAATGGGTCGTTCCTCACCATCGTCGCCTCACCGACGGCTGATCTCGGGCTGGTTGGCTTCGAAATGGCTCGGCTTACCGAACAACTCAACCATACGTTCACCCCGGTGGACCGTGTCCCGCAGCTCAACATGGGCAGACATCAGAAGATTCGCTGAGTTCCGGCACGGCAAGAACGCCCGCCGCCACACGCACAGCGTGAGTCACCACGAACCGGATTGGGTTCCCAGCCACCCCTGTAGCAAGCGCCCAGGAATGTCATCAATGATATCGGGTCGAACGGGGCGGATGATTCCGTGGGCACTTCTGTTCTTTGACCGCCGTTGACCGGTTGTTCGGTGTTGGGCAGGCGGACGTTGTGCGCGAACGGGTTTCGTCGGAGCTGGATCCGGGATCAGCACCGGCGCCGAAGGGGCGGGGAGCTGAAAGGCCGCCGAATCGTGGACGATTGCATTGGCGATGGCGGGTGGAACGGGTTGACGGCTCATCGGTAGCGAGGTGAGCAGTACCGCTGACAGTCCGAATAGACCGAACACCCCGACCGTGAGCCAGATTCGGATCCGTTCCGACGGCAAGGACGTCGTGGCCGCGTGGCGGGAAGTGGTGGAACCCTCAATTTTCCCGCACAGCGCGGTAACGACCCCCTTGTTTCGTGTGGTTGCGCTGTGGGCGCCCGCTCGCTGACTGGATAGTGTTGTTCGAGACGTGGTGGCGGCGCGGTTGAGTATCTGTTGAATCGGGATGGCGCACGAGGGGTGGCGGCCGTGGCGCGCGTCGGATGAGACGCGGACGGTCTGCTTCGTTGACACGTGAAGCAACGTATGAGACGAAGGTGACTTCTGTCTATGGTTTGTTCACTGACCGGTTCGCGCATTCTTTACTGGGTTTTATGTCGGGTCTAGTGCGGTGGTAATCGCTGTGCGTTTGGACTTCGGTGGTCCAGCACGTCTGGGGCCCATTCGGGCCGGAGGTACAGGAGAGGTCGAATGAAACGCAGATTGATCACGGTGATCGCGGCGTCAGCGCTTGCGGTCGGGGCCGGCTTGATCGCCGCGCCTCAAGCGATGGCCCACCCGAGCGGGTCGGTCTTGGCCGAGGGAGCGGGAGGCGTCGAGATTGTCACGATAGAGGCGTCGAAGAGTTCGCCCGGGTCTCAGCAGCCGCCTGCTGAGCCTGGGACTACGGCACCGGAACCGGGATCGGCACCGGGCAGCAACTAGTGTTCATCCGCGTCGGCTCCCACGGCTCGATCGCGGGGCCGGCGCGGAACACGGGCCTCTCAACCGGTAGCCGGCGTCGCCGACGATACATGGGACGAGTGTGCCAGGTCACTGATAGCGCAGGGCTTCGATGGGCTGGAGGCGGGCGGCGCGGAAGGCCGGATAGCCGCCCGCGATCAGGCCGATGGCCAGGCTGACCGCGAAGGCGATCGTGACCGCAGGGATCGAGACCTGCGGGACGCCGAAGTCCTCGGTCACCGTGGGGATGATCCTTGCCGCGGCGAGCACGATCCCCACTCCGAACAGGATCCCCATGAGGCCACCGAGCCCGGCCAGCACGGTGGACTCGATCAGGAACTGTTTCAGGATCGTGTTGCGGCGTGCGCCGATCGCCTTGCGGATGCCGATCTCCCGGGTTCGTTCGGTGACCGAGACCAACATGATGTTGGCCACCCCTATCCCGCCGACGAGCAGCGAGATGCCTGCCACGGCGACGATGAACAGGGTCAGGAAGGTCATGAACTGGTTGATCTTGTCCAGCTGGTTCTGCAGTGCGGTGACCTTGAAATCTTCTTTCGCCGGGTCGGTGATGTTGTGCCGTGCGGACAGAACCCGGGTGATCTGCTCGACGGCGGCGGGCACGTCGGCGATCGTGGTCGCCTTGGCGACCAGCCCGCTGATCGTCTTGTTCCCGCCGAGGAGGTAGGCCCTGGCGGTGCTCAGCGGCATCAGCGCCACGTTGTCGGAGCCGCCGTCCGACTTGAGTACGCCGATGACCTTGAAGTTCGACCGGCTGATCCGGACGGTCTTGCCGTATGCGGCGGCCGCGTCACCGTTGAAGAGGTTCGCCACCACCTCCGGACCGATCAGCGTGACCCGGGCGGCGGACTTCAGATCGGCCTCGGTGAACATCGAGCCGAGCACGATCTGCCGGTTGCTCACGGTCAGGAAGTCCGTTGTCGAGCCGGTGATCTGGCCGCGGAACGGAGCACCTGGACCGTTGTGGATGTTCCCGGTTCCGACCAGCTGCGGCGTCACCGAGGCCAGCGCTGGCGCCCTGTCTCGCAGGGCCTGTACGTCACCGTCCTTGAGCGCGCGAGGTTTACCACTGCCCGGTACCTCGCCCTCGATCTTGCTGACGACCACCGCGGTGGCCAGCGCACCGAAGGACTTGCTGAATCCGGCCTTCATGCCGTCGCCGAGCCCCACCAGGACGATCACCGCCGTCACGCCGATCACGATGCCGACCGTGGTCAGCGCCGAGCGCAGCTTGTTCGCGCGCAGGCTGCGCCCTGCGATGATCATCGTCTCTGCGAAGTTCATTCATGTGTCCGTCCCGCTCGTCGGCCTCTCGAGCATCGCCGGGCGCGGGTCACCGGCGCATATAGGTCGATACCAAATGCGTCGATCGACGGTCACAAAGTAGTACCGCCTCGCGGGTTCTGGTCGATGACGTTGCCGGAATGGAAGTGCAGCAGCGGGATGACTATCCCGACGCTATGCGGACCATAAGGTCGAGTAAGGAACGGTCCATACCGCTCCGGTGCCCGGCGATTCGGCGAGCATGACACGCCGTCGGCCGCAGGCTGTGAATTCTGTGAGCTGAACGGATTAGCCTTACCGTCCGTGGAAGACCGTGCGTATCTGCTGGCGATTTGCTGTGGGGGGTGCCTAAATCGCTGGGCCGGCAGTGAGCGTGCGCATTGCCGGGTATGCCATGCGACTTTCGATGACGTCGAGCTGTTCGATCTTCATCGGGGTGACGGACGCTGTCTGTCAGGACGGGCGTTGGGTCTGGTCATGACCAAGAACGGTATCTGGCATCGAGAGGCGGGCCGCGGCAATCCCGGGGTCCCGTCACCGATCAGCCGTCGATCCGTCGCGGGGTCACGGACCGTTGACTGACCTCGCTCACGCTCGATTGTGATCAACGGGTCAGGAGAGTAAGGCGCTGGACTCCACCTGGATCGCCAGTACCGCCAGTTGCACTCGGTTGGTGCGCCCGGTCTTGTTGATCAGCGACGCGATGTGGGTCTTGACCGTGGTCACGCCCACATGCAGCCGGTCGGCGATGTCGTGGTTGGAGGCTCCGCTCGGCAGCAGGAGCAGGACCTCCCGCTCTCGGGCGGTCAGGTTGATGGGTGCGCCGGAGCCGCAATGGGTGGCCGGGTCCGAGGGCGCGGGCTGGTAGGTGGCCTTGGCCACGATCCGGGACAACACGTCCGGGCTGAACGCCGGTTCATCGCGGGCGACGCTGCGGATCGCCTGCACGATCTGCGCGGCGGATGCATGTTTGGCCAGAAAGCCGCGCGCTCCGGCGGTCAACGCGTGGTAGAGGTGTTCGTCGTCGTCGAACGTGGTCAGCACCAGGACTCGGGCGCGGGGATGCTCACGTGCGAGCCGAGTGGTCGCGGCGGTGCCGTCCATTCCCGGCATCCGCAGATCCATGACGACGACGTCGACCGGGTGGGTGCGCACCAGCTGCAGCGCCTGCGTACCGTTGTCCGCCTCGCCGACGACTGTGATATCGTCGATAACATCTAGCATCATCCGCAGTCCAGAGCGCACCACGGGCTGGTCATCGACCAGGGCAACCTGGATCACCTCGGACCTCCACGGCCTCATTCATCGGCCGGGACACTGCCGCTCACCCGTGCGCACTGATGGACCCGGCTCGGGGCGTGATGATACCGACCCGCGCGATTCTCGCTGCAGGCGAGGTGTTTGTGACGAATGAGATCACCCAGCCAGGCTCTTCGACGGTGCAACCGCATCCGCAGGGATAGTTGTCCGCTCGACCGGCTCCGAGGTGCGGCCGGTGGGATGGGCAGCGGCGTTGGTCAGCAACAGCGCCCAGCCGGTGCCGAGTAGCAGAGCGGCGAGAGTGTCACTGGGCAGAGCGAGACCGGTGTAGAGGCGAGCTCCCGCCAAGGCCGAGACGATCAAGGCAGCGCCGGTCCACAGCGCGGTGCGAGTGGTCCAGCCGCCCGCTCGGCCGCAGCGCCAGGCGGTGAGCGCTACGGCGCAGGTGACGACGGCGGTCTGGGTGGAGAACAGTTCCCCACCCTCCAGGACCCTTGGCGCGTCCGTGATCACTGAGAGCCGATCGGTGACTCCGGCCAGGATGGCGAGTGCGGCGAAACCGCCGATCGTGCTCAGCGCGCGCTGTGTCCTCGACCTGATGGGGTGGGGGACGGCCAGTGCGCGGCGTATCGCGAGCAGCGACAGCGCCGCGGCCGCGATGAGGACGAACGACGTGCGCAGCACCGAGACCAGTATCAACGCGGGACCGGTCAGGTGATAGTCCTGATGCGCGGCCAACCACTCGGCGACCGGAACGTCGATGCTGCGCGGACCGGCATGGCCCGCGATCCAGGACGCACTGAATTGGGTGAGTACCGCGAGAGTGATCGCCGCGGCGGTGAGCACCAGCAGGTTGACCGCGAGCGCACCGCGCGCGTTCGTGTGCCGTCGCAGCCACGCGGTCCACCTGCCTCGACGCCTCGACATGATCCGCGACATCGCCCGCGCGGGCTGGGTCGCCGACAACGCCGTGGCGGCGGCGTGCACAGGTTCCGGGTGGCGAGCGACCCAGCGACCGCACAGGATCAGCAGCATCGCGGTCGCCACCGCGACCAGCAGGACCGTGGTGGCGGAGCCGAACGCGGATGAGATCGCCTCGTACGAAGCGCCCGCCAGGTAGCCGCCCACGATGAACCCCGGTACCCACAGTGTGATCGCGGGCAGGCTGGCGGCGGCGAAATGGCGGTACCGCTGGCCGTTCATCCCGGCCAGCCGGGGGACCAGGGTGCGGGCCACCGCGACGAACTGGCCGAAGAACACCGCCCGGCGACCGAAGCGGGCGAACAGCTGATCGGCGCGGTCCCACTGGGCGGCGCCGACCCAGTGGCCCCACCGGCTGCTACGGACCCGCGTTCCGTTGCGGCGCCCGGACCAGAATGCGGCCGTGGTGCCCGCCACCCCGGCCAGAACAGCGGTGCCGAGCGCCGAGGGCAGGCCCACCAGTCCGGCCCTGGCGAAGAAGCCGAGCAGCAACAACGCGGTCGTGCCTGGCAACGGGACGCCGACGACCACGGCCACTTCGAAGGTCACCGAGAGGCCGAGGACGAGTAACAGCAACAGGGGCGGCAAGCCGCCCAGATAATCGCGAACGGCACTCATGAGTTCTCCCGTGATGCTCATTCCGGATGCGCGGCAGGCACGGGTATGTCGTGCTCGAGCACTGAGGTGTAAAGGGATTCGAAGGTGGTGAGGGTGGCGTTGATGTCGTGCGCGGCGATGAGCTGTCGGCTAGCCGCCCCCATGGCGGCCAGCGCATCGGGTTGAGCGCAGGTGGTGGCGAGCAACTCGGCGAGCACGGTGGACTCGCCCGGCGGGAACAGCCATCCGTTGCGGCCGGGCCGAACGAGGTGCGGCAGCGCCACCGCATCGGCCGCGATGATCGGCTTTCCCGCCGCCATTGCCTCCATGGTCGCCAGGCTCTGCAACTCGGCGGTGCCTGGCATGCAGAACACCGTGCACCGGGCGTAGGCCCGCGCGAGCTCAGCCTCACTGACGAAGCCGTGGAATCTGACCCGGTCGGCGATACCCAGTTGCTCCGCCAGCCGGGCCAACGTGGTGCGCAGCGGGCCGTCGCCGACGATGTCCGAGGTCAGGTCGGGTACCGACGCGACGGCGCGCAACAGCACGTCGACGTGCTTCTCCTCGTCCAGTCGCCCGACGAACAACACGGAAGGAGGCGCGTCGCCCAGCTTCGCGCTCGCGTGATCGGTGAGCAGGTTCACCCCGCAGGAGACGGCCAGGGTGCGCGAGGACACGCCGTACCGGGTCAGCAGGCTGACCGCGGTGGGCGTCGGAGCGGTGATCACACGGGCAGGCCGCAGGACCGAGACGAGATCCCGCCAGGCCAACGAACGGGCGGCTCCGCGCAGCCAACGTGGCACGCGCAGGTGACCGAACAGGTTCTCCGGCATGAAATGGTTCGTCGCGACGATCGGTATGCGCAGCGCGGCCGCCTGTCGCACCAGTGCTCGGCCGACCAGGAAATGAGCCTGCACGTGCACCAGGTCAGGACGCAGCGCGGTGAGCAGTCTCCGCGCGCCCGCGTGGGCTCGCCACAGCAGACAGATCCGGAATGACGGGTGCATCGGGGTGCGGTGTGCGGGCACTCGGTGCAGGGTGACTCCGTCGACCTCGTCCACCCGCTCGCGACCGGTGTCGGACGGGCAGAGCACGTGCACGTCATGGCCCCGTCCCGCCAGCCCGCCCGCGAGTTGCTGTGCGAACCGGGCGGCACCGTTGATATCGGGCGGGAAGGTGTCCGCGCCGATCACGACCCGCAACTGCCGATCCGACGGCAGGTCCGGCAGGCGCTGGCTCTGGGGCACAGGTTGCTCGCTCAGCCGATACCCGTCGACCCCGGCGGTGGTGGCCTGGCTCCCCGACGCGAAGGTCGGGCCGGGCCGCAGGGCGAGGGCGATCACGCCGATGATCGCCAAGGTCGCGCCGAGGGCCTCACCGATCGCGGCGGTCGTGTCGGCCGGGTGTCCCTCGTGGAACAAGAACATCCCGATCAGCACTCCGACCAGGGGGTCGACGACGGTCTGGGTGGCTTGCGCCGTGTCGACCCCGCCGCTGGCATAGGCCTGCTGCAGACAGGCCGCACCCGCCACCAGTAACAGCGCGATCCCCAGCAGGGGCAGTGTCGGCAGGTCGGTCACACCGCTGTCCCACAGGGGACTGGCCACGATCCTGGTCAGCGCGGACACCGCCGCGTACGCGACGCCGGTAGCGGCCGCGAAGGCCAGGCCGCGCGTCCACCCGCGCATCGTGAGCGCGCAGACCACCAATCCGGTAGTGGCCACCCCGGCGATCGCCATCACCTGCCGATCGGCGCCGGATGGAATACGGGCGGCCCCATTCGCTTGCCCGGCCACCAGCACTACGAAGACGACGATGCCGAAACCGCTGGTCAGGGCGGCGATCACGGTGTGCCGACTCGGGACGGTTGAGGAGAACAATACGGCGAACCCGATGGCGAGCACACCGATGGGTTGCACCACGGTCAACGGTGCGCAGGCCAGCGCTACGGCGTGCAGAGCGGTGCCGATGCCCAGGGCAGCCAGCCCGATCCGCCAGTTCCGGTCGCGCACCAGCTTCCGCAGCGTCGCGGTGGAGAGCGGGGCGCGGCGGCCAGGCCGCGGATCGGGGAACGCGTGCACGGCGGCGTGCTGAACCTGAGCCGCGACGGCGTAGGTGAGGGCGGCCATGGTGGCCAGGAGAATCCCCAGGAGGATCACGCGCACCTCCGGTCGCGGCGGGCGCCTGCCAGCGCGGTCGCCGCCAGCAGCGCGAGGTCGACGGTGAGCAGCACCCGCTCGCTCAGCCCGCGCGGCGCCAACTTGGCGATCACGCCCGCCATCGGGATGCCAGGGGCTATCCGGGGCAGGTGGCTGATCAGGAAGACCGCGCCCGCCGTGACACTGGCCCCGAGCAACCCGCGCAGCAGGACGGCCGGTCGGTCGATGCGCCGGGCCACCGCACTCGCGGCGATCGGCAGGCCGAAGAAGAACACGCCGACACCCCAGCGGTGCAGCACGGTCGACAGTGAGGCGGCGGATTCCGGCGCATTGGTCGGGAAGATCGTCGAGATCACGAGGCCGAGGCACCCCGCACTGAGCAGCACGCAGACCGGCGCCGGATCCGGCAGCTCCGAGCGCACCAGCACGACCGGTACCGCCGACGTGGCGACGGCCACGGCCAGGGTGACCGCCCCGAGGCGCGCCGGGCCTCCAGGCAGTGAGGCGTAGTCGCTGATCGTGGTGGTCAGCGGGTCGAGCCGACCCGCCGACCACACGTGCAACCCGGCCGAACCGGCACCGGCGACCCCCAACGCCCCGATCGCCAGCATCAGCGGCCCGGTCGGGTCGACCCTGCCGATCTCGCCGGGAGGAACGTAGGTCGTCGGTCGCGGGTGGTTCGTCCGCCGGCCCCCGAACCGGGTCGACCTCGCTCGGCGTCCGACGTCGTTGATCGGGTTCACGGTCTCCACCGCCAAGTGGACGCGGGCCCCGTGCTCGGGGCTCAAGCTCCCGTTCCCGCCGTGCGCGGTACCGGGTATCGACAGACGTAGGTGAGTGCCGGCAGGAAATTGGCCCAGACGGTCTGGGTGGGTAGAACTTCGCCGAAGTGCTGGTGGAGCAGCCTTCGGAACCGCCGCGCCGGCTGGAGGGGGGTGGCGTTGAGATAGGCGAATGTGGTGAACACGCCGGTGGGATGCAACGCTGTGGTGATCCGGTCGAGCAGCGTCGCCTGGACATCGGCTCGGAACAGTGTCCACGGCAGGCCGCTGATGATGACGTCGGCTGTGTCGAGCCGGTGCCGCGCGAGCACGTCGAGGAGGTCGGCGGCGTCGGTGTGGTAGGCGACGACGTCCGGGTGGCGGGTACGGAGGTAGGCGATCAGGCCGGCGTTGGTGTCCAGCGCGAGATGCAGGCCGCGTCCCCGCAGTCGGCGGCCGATGGCTGAGGTCACCGGTCCGGTACCTGGACCGAGTTCGACGACCGTGGGGTCGCCGTCACCGGGGATGACCTCGGCGAGCCTGTGTGCCAGACGCGCTGAGCTGGGAGCCAACGCCCCCACGGTGAGGGGAGACCGCACTACAGCGGCGGCGAAAGCCGCCCATGCGGATCCACCCCCGGAAGGTTCTGCGACGGAGGTCGTCGGGGAAGCGGTTGTTTCGTTCACCGGATCACGGTGTCGGGCCGATGCGCACGGCGAACCCTCCGAACGGTCGAAGGTGTGTGCCCTGAGGGAGGAGCCGCGGTGTCCGTCGGGTGGAGTCGTCAAGGCTGCGGGTACGGGATGCTGCTTCTGTGACGAGTTGGTCGACGATGGCGAATCGGATCCGGGTGCGTGCGATCCACCTGAGACTGCTCCCGGTGGTGTACGCCCTGGGCTATCTGACGATCGTCACCGACCAGCTCGGCACGCCGATCACCGACCTGGTGGACTGGAGTGTGGTGGTCACGGCCGCGGCGGTGTCATTCGGCGGAGGCCGTCAGCCGCTGCCGACCCTGCTGGCGCAGTGCGTTCTCATGGCGCTGGCCAGCCTGTACGGGCAGCAGGCCGGGATGGAGGCGGCCTTCACGTTCCTGGTCGTCGCGGAGGTGGAACTCGCGGCCCGGCGCGACGGTACCCCGATCGTGGTCGGCTCCGTGGCCGCGACGACGGTGACGGTGCTGGCCGCCGGCCGCTGGCACGTCACGCTGATCACCCTGCCGTTCGTGCTGATGGTCGTCTGCATGGTGCTCGCCATGCTGGTGGTGGGCAGGTACGTGCGGTCGACGCGACGGACAGCCGAGCTGGCCCGCGACCGGGCGGTTCAGCTGGAGACCCAGCGCCACGTCCTGGACACCGCCGTGCGCGCCACCGAGCGAGCTGCGATCGCCCGGGAACTGCACGACATCCTGGCCCACCATGTCTCCGCCATCGCGGTGCGAGCCAGCGGGGCACAGTACGGTGCCACACCGGAGATGGCCGAGGTGCTGCGGGACGTGCACACCGCCGCGTGCACCGCACTGACCCAGCTCCAGCAGCTGGTGGCGATCCTGCGCGACGCCGATGCAGGGGAGCGCGACATCGCCACGCTGCTGATCGCACCCACCGGGCTGACGGCGGCACTGGATGAGTTGGTCGAATGGGCAGGCAAGCACACCGAGTTGAGCGTGCGCATCACCGGGTGTCTCGACGGGCTGGACCCGGCGCACGGGTTCGCTGTGATGCGAGTGGCTCAGGAGGCGCTGACCAACGTGGTCAAACACAGTCCGGTGGGAAGCCGTACCACGCTCACGGTGGACGCCACCTCGCCGGCGACGATCGTGGTGCGGGTCGATACGGTCAATCCTTCGGGGGTGGGCCCGAAGACGCCGGTGTCCTCGTCCCCGGGTGGCTGGGGGTTGGCCGGCATGCGCGAGCGCGTCGAGCTGCTCGGCGGGGTGTTGCACGCTGGGCGTACCGACGCCGGCTGGCTGGTGGAGGCGTCACTGCCCTGCCTGGTGTCCGGGTAGACCGCCCAGCCCCACGGCCGCCGCTTGACCGTCCGATGTCAAGACAACGGACGATCAAGCGGCGGCCACCCTAAGAACTGGGCGAGAAATGCCATCTTTTCGGGTTGCGCGGCATCGGGTTATTCGGCGCGTGCAAATTTGTAGGGTGTGGATTACCTGCCGGGTGTGGGAGGTACGGGAGCAGTCCCGATTGCGGTTTGAGGATCATACTGCCCACCGCCAGCCGAATACTGCGGAGGATCTCCGGGCTTGGTATTCGTCTGGATGCATCTTGGAGCACTAGTGCACGCTGAATCAATGTCCCCATTACTATCTTTACCGTATGTGCCACTATATGGAGAAGGCTTGCCGGGGTCCGTGCCATGGTCGTGCGCTAATACCTCGGGGGCGACGCCGCCGCTGGTGGGTGTACGTGCGCTCCTATCGGCTTCCTCGGCGGCGGCGTTCTGCTCGGTCTCGGAGTTGCGGACCACACGGCCGTCGGGGGTCTGCACGCCGCCATCGCCGGTGGGCGTTCCGCCACTGCCGATAGGCGAACCGACACTGGGGGCTGCCAAGCCAGCGCTGGCGTCATCATCACCGGGCCCGACTGGCGGCGCCGCGGTAGGTGCAGCGTGTGCGGGGGTGGCCGCGAATGCCGTAGGCGCCAGACTGACCATGGGAACGAATAAACCAATAGCACCAGCGACCACGGTCGAGCCGATCCTTGCTGAAACACGCATCGCGCGAGTCTCCGTTCCGCCGTAGCGAGTGATTTGAGCGCTTAATTTCTCTGATCTTACCGCCGACACTTGGTAATACTACTCTCAACTACTTTGGTCGACCGCGCGGACTATCGTTACTCAACTTAGGGTTAAGTAAGAGATATAATCTGTTTAAATAATGCCGATAATGCTGCGTGGAAACGCCTCAGGCGTTTCAGGGTTCGGTTGATCGAATGACCGGCGAGTTCAGCCCGATCGCTCAATGGGCGGGCGCCGACAAGTTGGTGCTCTCCCAGATCAGCGTGGAGGGGCACAATGGACTTACCTGGAGTGGCGCAGGGGTGAGGACATTGGCCGAAGAAGACATCGATCATCAGGAGCAGCGCAGGGAGACGCGCAGGATCAGCGTCGGAGTGATGATCTTCGGGGCGCTCGCCGCGCTGTCCGCGATCTTCCGAGGGGTGGAGCGGTTCCTCAACGCCATCGCGACCGTCGTCGGCGTGACAATCATGATCTCCATTCTCCTGTGGGCGCTCGTGTGGGCGGTCGCGGAGATCAGGTCCCGACATCCATCAGGTCGGGGCCGGTGAGCACTCGTGAAACTGAATTCCTCGACCGACTCGCCATGTGGAGCTGGATGTGCGGGTAGTGGTGACCGGCGCGGCCGGGAGTCTCGGGAGACGGGTGGTGGCCAGGGCCCTGCTGGCTGGGCACGAGGTGGTCGCGACGGATCTGCCGTCGGTGACGGCCACCGCCGACGACGAGGCCGGGGCGATCTGGCTCGGCGCGGACCTGACGGTCCTCGAGGATGCCCGCCGGCTGCTGGCCGGGGCGGCGGCGGTCGTGCACCTGGCCGGGCTGACCAGTCCGAGGGCGGCCGAAGAGCCCGAGGTCCATCGGACGAATGTGGGCGTGACGTACAACGTGCTGTTGGCCGCTGAGGAGCGGGGCGTCGCGGCGGTGTGTACCGCGTCCAGCGTGAACGCCATCGGTGGTTTCTACAGCGCCCGCCCGCACTACGACTATTTTCCGCTGGACGAGGTCCATCCGTCCTACTGCGAGGACGCGTACAGCCTGTCCAAGTGGGTTGGTGAACAGCAGTCGGCGGCGTTCGCCCGCCGCAGGCCCGAGGCGGTGTTCGCCGCGTTGCGGCTGCATGCCCTACGGGAGGACATCACGGACGCCGTCCACCCACCCGACACGGGACCGGAAAAGCGCCTGCGTGACCTGTGGGGTTGGACTTCGTTCGATGCTGCGGCCGCCGCCGTGCTGCGTGCACTGCGGCGGCCCGATCCGGGCCACGCCGTGTACAACATCGTGGCCGCGCGAACCACGTGCGAGATCCCGTCCTCGGAGCTGGCCCGCCGTTTCCACCCCGAGGTCCCGCTTCGTTGTCCGTTGCCGGGTAACGCAGGCTTCTACGACACCACGCGCGCGGCGGCGGAGCTCGGTTGGCACGCCCACGACGAGCACCCCGCGATCAGCGCGGCCGAGCGCTGAGGGTGCCCCGCCCGATCCGGCTGCTCACGTCATCAGTTCAGCGGAATGGGGTGGCCAGCAGCGGGATTCGACGCAGGTCTTCGAGAGTGCAGCACAGGCCAGCGAGGGCGCAGACCACTCGCAGATAGATTCCGTAGTCGGGCTCACCATCGGCGAGGTGACCCTGTTCCACTATCCCGGCCGCTTCGAACGCCGCGCGTAGACCTGCCCGGCATGCCCGGCAGGTCCAGGTCCCTGTCCAGGCTATCTCGCCAGGCCAGCCGCGTCCCGTCGACGGCGTAGCAGAGGCCGGTGTCCCCGGTGATGGACTGATGCCCTGTTGCCGCCGTGCGCCCGTCGGCGGACAGCTTCGCCGTGAACTCTCGGTCCGCGGTGAACGCCAAATCGTCGTAGACGAACGTCCAGGCGCCGATGCGTCCGGCCAGCAGCGTCGCACCGTCGGCAGAGTCGAAGCCGAGCGCCGCGGCCGGCAGGGAGGTCCACTCGTCCGGTTTGCCCGAGGGCAGGTCACACGGCTGAATCGACCGCGGTGTGGGGACCAGCAACGTCAGCGCGTCGGCCGGATCGAGGTCTCGGACCACATGCACGGCATGGTTCGGGTCCTCGAATGCCAACCCGGCGATCCAGATGGGGTTCCCAGTTCGTCGAGCGTGTGTGGTGGGAATCCAAGCGTCGGCATCGATTACCTCTTCTTTCACTCGCGTTCTCTGAACAAAGCATTCGCCCTATGTGTCCTATTCCGCGTGGGTCCGCGAGATGGGATGCACCCGTGCTGTCCCGGCGGTCCATCTGGTTGATCGTACTGCTGATTGTGGTGACCGGCGCGGTTTTCTGGGCCGCCGATACACCGACGATGGCGAACTCTTTCGCATACGCCCTGCCCAGCGAGAACGGGCTTCCCTTATAAGCTCCGGTACAACGACTGCGGCTATACCAGCTATGTGACCCGCGCAGGTGCCGACTGGTGTGGCGCGGGGAGCGAGAATCCCGCCGCGTGGGAGAAGGCGTACTGTAAACCCAATAACGGCTCCTCGGAGAGGACCGGTAAGTTGCTTACCTTGCAACGCGTGGGGGACGTGTTCACCTTGTTTGGGACACCCCACGATATATTTATCCGCACACCTGGTGTGAGCGTGCAGGGGTCGCTGCCTTCGGTGGGGGCACTCTACGTCGAGGCCGATCCGGGCTGTTATGTCAGCTACGGCATGGTGGGCGGACCATAACGAATAACCGGATTAGTTCGTGCCGCATCGAACCAGCGATCAAGATATCGACGCGGCGTAGCATCGACGAATGTCCTTGCGGTTCACCCCCATTGCCATGGCCGTTGCGATTGTTGCAACGGCCGCGATGCTGGTTGGTTGCGCCCTGGCGCCGAGCGCGGGTGGAGAAGCTTGCGTCCTGCCTGACAAGCCATCTGCGGAGGATTGTTCAGCTCGGCTCACGTTGCGGTCAGGCGTGCACTTTCCGTACTACCACACGCACTCACTCGAGGGTGCGGACTCGGTGAGTCAGGCAGTCGTTGTCGTACACGGCATCCTGCGGAACGCGCAGAACTACTTCGCCTCGGTAGCCGATTCCGCCGCGGCCGTCGGAGCTGATCAGCGAACCGTCGTCATCGCCCCCATTCCCAGATCGTCGATGACCATCCGGTCGCGGGCGATGCGTTCTGGACCAACAGTGGAGTCAACTCGTGGAAAGATGGAGGAGATTCTGTCAGTCTCGATGGAACCAGCTCTTTTGCCGCGATCGTTTCCCACGCTTGACCAGCATCACTCTAGTCGGACACTCGGCCGGTAGCCAGCTCGTTCAGCGCTACACTGCGAGCGGACGCGCTCTCGCACAGTCGAAGGGTGTCGGGTTCCGGGCCGTTTCGGCGAATCCGTCATCGTATCTCTATTTCACGCCTGCCCGTCCAGTCGATATCGGCCTGCCTGCCGCGTGTCCACAGTACGATGACTACAAGTACGGTGTGCATAAACTGAACGGCTATATGGGTGCGCTCAGTGGCCCGCGGCTAGCCGATCAGTACATCAGCCGCGATGTGACGTACCTGCTGGGCGACCGCGACCTCTATCAGGATCATTTCATCGATGACTCGTGCATGGCGAAGGTTCAGGGAGAGAGTCGGCTGGAGCGCGGCATCAACTACTAATCCTACATCAGGACCATCTACCCGGCGAGTGTCCGGCATGCACTGGTGATCGTTCCCGGAATCGGCCACGATTTCGCCGCCATGTTCAATTCTCCGCAAGGTCGCCAGGCGATCTTCAGTCGGCACTGAGCGTTGCCTATGATTCGTACAAGTAGCCGCATGAGGCGATCTCGTCACGCGACCCCCTGCCGAGCATGTCATGGCAGGGGTTGGCGGTAGAGGACGAACCCGGGCAGCTCCGCGACCTTGTCATACAGCCGGCGCGCCGTCTCGTTGGTCGCCTGGGTGTGCCAGTACACGCGTGCCGCGCCGAGGGTCCGCGCTCGTTCGTTGACCGCGGTGATCAACCCGAGGCCCACCCCCCGGCCTCTGGCCGGGGCGATGGTGAACAGATCCTGCAGGTAGCAGTCAGGCATGAGGGAGATCGTGTTTCGGTGGAACAGGTAGTGTGCGAGGCCGATGAGCTCCCTGCCCGACTCTGCCACGAGGGCATGTACCGGTTCGTAGGCGTCCAAGAATCGTGCCCACGTCATCCGGGTGACATCGGTGGGCAGCGCGGTGGCGCCCGACCGACCGTAGAACGCGTTGTAGCCGTCCCACAGCGGCAGCCACTGATCGAAATCAGCACGCTCAATCGGACGAACGCGCCAGCCGTTCGACGCCTGTAGAGCTGTCGTCTCGTCGTACCGGCTCATCATGCCGCCAGGGTCCGGCGGCCACCTGGCACGCACCAGCGCCATTTCGACCAGAACCGAGAGGGCCATTTGTCGCCTACCTTGCCCGGGAGAACACCACTCGACAGCGGGCCACGCCCACGGATCGGGCGCAAGAGCGGAGAGTTCTGGACTCTCCCCGTACGGGAAGGTCGACAGTGGCTGGTGTCGGGTCGTTCGACCTGGTCCTGGAAGAGGCCACGGCGGGCGAGCCAGACCTTCACACGAGCCGGATGAGGGAGTTCACGGTGAGCGTCACATTGTCCTCGGTCACGATCGATTGTGCCGATGCCGCCACGCTGGCCCGGTTCTGGGCGGACGTGCTGGAACGGAAGGTTGACGAGGGAGCGAGTCCCGAGTTCGCCTCGATCGGGTCCGAGATCGGTCCGGGGTGGTCGTTCGTGCAGGTGCCCGAGGCGAAAGGGCCGAAGAACCGGGTCCACGTCGATCTGTCCGTCCCCGATCTCGGGGCCGAGGTCGAGCGGGTGGTGGCGCTTGGCGCGCGGTCGATCGCCGATCGGGAGGAAGGTGGGTTCCGCTGGACGACCTTGGCCGACCCTGAAGGCAATGAGTTCTGCCTGGTTGCGGGGTAACGAGGCAGTCGATCGGCGCGGAATGCTCGATCGATGGTGAGCCGAAACCGGGATACCGGATAAACGGATACTTTCAGAAAGTCGAGTCGCCGATCAGACGTGCCTTCTAGACATTCGGTGAGGATGGCGTCGGAATCCTGCCAGCGCGCCGCCTGTGGTGATGATTTGATGACCGGGGTGCGAAACTCGACTCATCAAGATTCGACGACTCGAAGAAGCGAAGGAGAATCATGGGTACGCTATCTCGACAATTTTTGGACACTCCATCGGGTAAAATTGCCTACGCCGCGCAGGGCGATGGTCCGGTGGCTCTTTTCGTCCACGGCGTGATCTTGAACGCCGATGTGTGGAAACACCAGCTGGCGGAGCTGTCCACCGAGCGCCGATGTATCGCGGTGGATCTGCTCGGGCACGGGCACTCGCGCGCGGCCGAGGGCGCTGATCTGTCCTTCCAGGGTTTGGCCCGGATGCTCGTCGAGTTCATCGATGCGCTCGGGATCGAGCAGGTGGACCTGGTCGCCAATGACAGCGGAACGGGTATCGCCCAGCTCTTCGCGGTCACGTACCCGTCCCGTCTGCGGACGCTGACCCTGACCGATGGCGATGTCCACGACAACTGGCCGCCGGAGCCCTTCGCCGGTTTTGTGCAGATGGTCGCCGACGGCGGCCTTGCCACGACGCTGCGCGCTCTCGCGGACGACCCCGACGTCTTCCGCTCCGTCAACGGCTTCGGGCCCGCATTCGAGCACCCCGAAAAGGTTGGTGACGATGCGGTCCACGCCTATCTCGATCCGCTGCTGGCGCGGCCCGAAACGCTCGCGGACCTGGAACGGTTCATCCTCGCCTTCGACTCAGCACAGACCGTGCGAATCAAACCCGAACTCGAAAAACTCCGCGTCTCCACCCTGGTGGTCTGGGGAACCGCTGACATCTTCTTCGACAAGCGGTGGGCGGCATGGCTCGCTGACACCATTCCCGGAGTACAGCGCAGCGTAGAGTTCGAGGGCGCGGCCCTGCTCTTTCCCGAGGAACGAGCGGCAGAGTTCAACGATCTACTCCGCCAACACTGGGAGACGTCCTAGTCTTGGCTATGGGTACTGCTCATCGACCCTCTCGACCCGGCGTCGATCACAATGTTCGACGACGGAATGATCGGTGACCAGGATGCGGCAGATGTCCTCGGTGCCGCACTCTGCGGGGCTGATGGTCGACGCTCGTCGTCGTAGTAGATGCAGCGCATCCCGGGTGCTGCGCAGCTCACTGATGCGCTCCTCGATGTCGGCCAGACGCCGGTCGATGAGATCGCTGACGTGCCGGCAGGGTGGTTGACCACCGTCTCGGATGGCCAGGATGTCACGGATCTCCGCCAAGGTGAGCCCGGTGGCCTTGGCCCGGCGGATGAACGTGAGCCGCGCCAGCGCCTCAGGCGGGTAGTCGCGGTAGCCGCCTGAGGTGCGCGGTGGTTCGGGGAGCAACCTGATCCGTTCGTAGAACCGGATGGTCTTGACGGTCAGCCCGGCACGAGTGCTGAGGTCGCCGATCCGCATCGGATGACGGTACTTGACTCTCCCCCTTAGGGGAGTGTTTACGGTCGGCTGATGCGGACCAGCCGAGACCAGTCGCCCACTCACGACCTCGCGATCATCGGTTCCGGCGCGGCGGCGTTCGCCGGGGCCATCGCGGCTCGTCGGGAGGGGCTGTCGGTGGTGATGGTCGAGCGGTCCACGGTGGGCGGGACCTGTGTGAACGTGGGGTGTGTGCCATCCAAAGCGCTGCTGGCCGCCGCCGAGGCGCGCCGGGCGGCCTACACAGCGGGTCGGTTTCCCGGGATGGCACCGACGGTGGCGCCTGTGGACTTCCGTGCGCTGCGCGACGGCACCCACGGGCTGGTCGAGGCACTGCGCACGGAGAAGTACGCCGATCTGGTCGCCCACTACGGCTGGCGGATCGTCACCGGAACCGGCCGGTTCGACGAAGGTCCAGCGCTGGACGTCATCGGCGCGGACGGGGAGAGCACCCGGATCGAGGCGGAGCACTACCTGATCGCCACCGGGGCGAGGCCATCGGTGCCGCAGGTACCGGGCCTGGATCGAGCGGGGTATCTGACCTCGGCGACCGCGCTGGAGCTCGATCGCCTGCCTGCGTCGATGAGCGTGGTCGGTGGCAACGCCGTCGGCTTGGAGACGGCTCAGCTGTTTGCCCACCTCGGTACCCGGGTGACGGTGGTGGAGGCGCAGTCCCGACTCGCGCCGGACGAGGAGCCGGAGATCTCCGCCGCGGTCGCCGAGGTTCTCGCGGATGAGGGCATCGCCGTGCACGTCGGTGCGGAGCTGCTGCGGGTGCGCTGTGCCGATCAGCATCGGGCCGATCAGTGCCGGGTGTTGAGTATTCGTAGCGGAGAGGGCGAATTCGAGCTGCGCAGCGAGCAAGTGCTGGTCGCCACCGGTCGAGGGCCGGTCACCGACGAGTTGAATCTGGCCGCGATCGGCGTGGCGACCGGTGGCAGAGGCGAGGTGATCGTGGACGAAGAGTTGCGGACCGCGAACCCTCGCGTGTGGGCGGCCGGTGACGTGACCGGCGGTCCGCAATTCGTCTATGTCGCCGCCGCCCAGGGAACGACCGCCGTCGAGAATGCGCTGCTCGGCGGTCGATGGACGCCGGACTACACCGCGCTACCGAAGGTCATCTTCACCACGCCTGCCATCGCCTCGGTCGGCATGACCGCCGAGCAGGCCGTCGCCGAGGGACTGGTTCCTGACTGTCGTATCGTGCCGCTGTCTCACCTACCGAGAGCGCTGGTCGACCGGAACACTCGGGGTCTGGTCAAGCTCGTCGCCGAGGCCGAAACCGGCCGGTTGCTGGGTGCTCATGTCCTCGCCGAGGGTGCGGGCGAGGTCATCGCTGCCGCCGGGTACGCCATCGGACTCGGACTGACCGTCGGGCAGCTCGCGCACGCGTGGGTTCCGTACTTGACCATGGCCGAGGGGCTCAAGCTCGCCGCGCTGGCCTACACCACCGACGTCGCGGCGCTGTCCTGCTGTGCGGGATGAGGGCGGTATGCCCGAGAACTGGACAGCAGCATCGGTCGCACCTGTGATTCGTGGGTATGGCGTCCGCTGCTGACATTGCTCGTCGCGGGAAGGCCGGTCACCGTCGACGATCTCGCGGCGGCGACCGTGAGGTCTGTCGAGGAGGTCGCGGACGAGCTGGACAGACTGGGCGACACCGAGTACAACCGCGCCGGGATGATCGTCGGTCACGGCATCACGCTGATCCCCACCCCGCACCGCGTCGAGATCGATGGGAATCAGTTGTTCACCTGGTGCGCCTGGGACACCCTGTTCTTTCCCGTCCTTCTCGGCCGCCGCGCCCAGGTCGTCTCGCCGTGCAAGGTCACCGGAACCCCGATCCGGCTCACCGTGCAACCGGACCGGATCACCACTCTCGAGCCGGCCACCGCCATGATGTCCCTCGTCGCCCCGGACAACCCGACGTCGTTGCGTGCCAGTTTCTGTAGCCGAATCCATTTCTTCGTGACCCACGAGCTCGCCGCCGGCTGGCTGGTAGAGAATCCGGATGCCACCATTCTGCCGGTCGTGAATGCCTTCCTCCTCGGTCAGGCGATGTTCGGTGGTGTTGATTCGGCGAAGGCGCCGAACTCCATCGGACCTGTCCGGGGCAAACCTATGTCATAACCGAGCGGTGGCCGGGTTGTGGTGAACATATCCGCCCCGCGCTCGAAATCGAGCAGGTGTTGCTTGCGGGCCACGCCGCCGCCGTATCCGGTGAGACTGCCACTGGAACCGATCACCCGGTGACACGGGATGATGATGCCGATCGGATTCTTGCCGTTGGCCAACCCCACTGCCCGGCTGGCGCCGGGCCGACCGATCCGATCGGCGAGCTCGGCGTAACTCATGGTCTCGCCGTATCCGATCTCCCGCAGGCCTGCCCACACGGTGAGCTGGAACTGGGTACCGGCCACTGCGAGCGGCAGGTCGAATTCAGTGCGCCGGCCGTCGAAGTATTCGGTCAGTTGATCGCGCGGTGCCGCGAATGGCGTCGGGTTCGGCTCGCCGAAGGCCTCTGCCGCAGGCAGGTGCCGCTGCCGATCCATGTACAGCCCGGAAAGGACGCCGTCGGTCGCGACCAGAGTGAGCGGCCCGACGGGGCTGTCCACCACTGTATGCACGCGGTGTGGCATGACTGTCTCCTCGGTGTCAGGTCGTCGATCTCCGGCGCGGTGCCATCGGGGGTCAGGCCGGTAGCCGGTTGATGTCCTGTTCTCGGGCCGCCCAGAGGTACTGCACCGCGTATGCGCGCCATGGCTGCCAGGTCCGTGCGTGTTCGACCAAGCTGCGGCCACTGGGCAACCCCAGTACGGCGACGGCACGTTTGATGTCCAGGTCGGTCAGGTTGAACGCGTCCGGGTCGCCCAACGAGCGCATCGCGATGGTCTCGATGATCCACGGGTCGACGCCGGGCTGCTCGGCCAGCGCGGTGCGCGCGGCGTGCCAGTCGCTACCCACGCCGAGGTCGAGTGATCCGGTGGTCAGTGCACCGATCAGTGCGGTCACGCCGGCCCGCCGGTTGCCTGGCACGGCGAGTTGTCGCGGGTCCAGCGAGGCCAGCGTCGCGGTATCGGGGAACAGATGGGTTAGCCCGCCGTCCGGGTCCTCGACCGGTTCGCCATGCGCGGTGACCAGTCGGGCGGTCACCCTACGCGCCACCGCCTCGGACCCCTGCCCGCCAAGCATCGCCCGGACCGCGAACTCCGCGCCGTCCACTGTGCGCAGCACCCTACGACCAGGGTTCTTGGCGATTTCCGGGGCGAGTATCGGGTCGGCGCGCAGCTGTAGGTCCACCGCCTCGGGGTCGGCATCCAGATCCAGCAGCCAGCGGCACCGGCTGATCGCCGTGGCCAGGTCGCGGAGGTCGGTGAGCCGTAGACGACAGGCGATGTAGTCGGGAAGCGGGCGCAACGCCACCACTCCGTGCCCATGTGGCAGCCGCAGCGTGCGCCGGTAGGCGCCGTCGCGCCACTCCTCGATACCAGGTACAGCCGTAGCGGCCAGGTGTCCGACCAGGTTGTCCGGGCACAGCGGCGCTCGAAACGGCAGTCGCAGCTCCACCGTGCCGGCGCCCGCCGCGGGCAGGCCACGGGCCGCGCGGGCCCGCAGCTGGCTAGGGGTGAGCTGGAACACCTCCTGGACGGTGTCGTTGAAGGTGCGCACGCTGGCGAAACCGGCGGCGAACGCCACGTCACTCATCGGGACGGCGGTCGTCTCGATCAGCACCCGAGCGGTCTGCGCGCGCTGTGCCCTGGCCAATGCCAACGGGCCGGCACCCAGTTCCGCATGTACCTGCCGTTGGATCTGGCGGGGGCTGTAGCCCAGTCGCCGGGCCAGCCCGGTCACCCCATCGCGGTCCACCACGCCGTCGGCGATCAACCGCATCGTTCTGGCCACCAGATCGGCTCGCTCGTTCCACAACGGCGAGCCGGGGCTGGCATCCGGCCGGCAGCGCTTGCAGGCCCGGAACCCAGCCCCCTGCGCCGCCGCGGCGCTCGGGTAAAAGCGCATGTTCTCCGGCTTCGCGGGCGCCACCGGGCAGCTGGGCCGGCAGTAGATCCGAGTGGTGATCACCGCGATGAAGAACCACCCGTCGAATCGGGCGTCCTTCGCCCGCAGCGCGCGGACACAACGCTCGACATCCTCATGCATGGGCTCAGGATGACCGCCGACCGCTCCCTGAGCTGGCGAGAAAACGACGTCACGTGCCGGCGATCCATCGGTGGTCTCCGTTGGCGGGGGCAACGTCACGTCCGAAACCTGTCTGAACCGGCCGAAGAAGCTGCGTACGGTGGTCGCACGGAGCAAGGAGAATCGGGTGGGCCTTCATCGGCCATCGGACACAGGTGACGGCTCCCCGACCATGGAAGGCAGTGACCACGGTGCGATGAACACTTCGAACGGCGCGAGCAGCTTCACTCTGATCGGCCCGGACGGTGTCGCGTTCGACAGTGCGACGCCGGGCACGCTGGGCGGACATCGGCGCCTGCGCGGATACGGGCGGCTCGATTGCTCCAGTGCGCTGCGCTGGCTGGCGAAAGCTAAGTACGCGCGCCATCGTGTGTTCTTCGCCGACGAGGCCACTGCGATCGCCGCCGGATATCGACCGTGCGCGCGTTGCCTGCCTCGCCGCTACGCGGTGTGGAATGCCGCGCGGGCCGGGATCGGCACCTGGCCTGACCAGTTGGTCGGGCGCACCGAGGAGGTGCTTGCCTACTGATCTGTCTCGCGTGCTGGGCTGAACAGAACATGTCGAACCGCGTCGGTGGACACTCCGGACTGGGCGCACAACGTCGCCAGGTCGAACAAGAATCGCTCTGTTCTGCTCCTTCCCTCAAGCTTCTACACCCACGGCCGGTACTTCAAACACCACGTCCCGGTGAAGCACTTCATCGCAGCCGCAACCTCTTACCTGCTTTTGGCCTCGGCCAATTCCCGCACTAGCTCGAATCTGTAGTCGATTCTCATAGTGTTCCGCCTCGGCGGGAGTGTTATCCCTGGGCGAATCTGACCCGGTACATGTGTGGCCAGAGTTTTCCGGTTAGGAGGAACTGGTCGGTGCCCGGGATGGCGGCGATTCCGTTGAGGACGTCGGTGCTCCGGGGCAGGTCGGGTGGCAGCAGCCGGGTGGCGTCGACCAGAGCGGTGACCTTACCGTCCGGCAGGCTGATCTGGGCGAGCCAGCCGGTGGGGTAGATGTTGGCCAGCACGGTGTTGCCGCCGCCGCAGTCCAGTTCGTTGAAACCGGATAGTGCGCGCCCGTGGATGGTGACGGCGATGCTGCCTACCTGTGCGAGGTCGTCCGGAGACAGCAGCCGTAGCCGGTCGGTCCCGTCGCTGGCGATGAGCCGACCGGTGTCGGTGTGACACAGCCCCCAGCCTTCGCCCGGGTAGGGCACCGGGGAGTTGACCGCGTCGCCGGTCCATCGCAGCGCGACCTCGTTGCGATAGGTGAGCTGCCAGATCCGGTCGCCGAGCACGGTGATGCCTTCGCCGTAGAGATTGGTGGGCAGCGGGGTCCGGTGCAACACCGCGCCGGTGTTCGGATCGAGCTTGCGTAGTTCGGACCGGCCGGTCAGCCCGGTGCTTTCGTAGAGCACGCCGTCGGCGATCTCCAGGCCTTCGGTCCACGCCTGGGTGTCGTGGTCCAGGGTGGCGACGACCGTGGGATGCAGCACCGGAATGCCGGCGGTGGCCGCCTCGGTGGATGCTGTGCTCGGCCGGGATGCACAGCCCACAGCTACCGCGCCCAGTGCGATCAGGATCGCCGCGAACAGAACGGGGGCGCGCCGTATCCGAAATACCGTATCCATCGGAGGTTCTCTTCCCTGATCGCGCGTCGTGCCAGATGGCTTCGACCCGATCACCGTCACCGCGGGAAGACAACCTGTGAAGACGGGCTGGAGAGACTCTTATCCTGCACGTACGACTGGTTTAAAGGTATCTGTCGTGATATCAGAGTCTCTGACCTTTGGTCCCGAACTGGTTCAGCTTCAGCGCGGAGGGGACGCTGGCAGTGGGGGTTGAGACTCGACGGACGGGCCGCCGGGGCCGGTCGCGCCCGGATTGGTCGGTGAGCCGGGTTGGCCACCTATCTGGACGGGGCCCCTGACGCTGCCGACGATGGGCGCGAAGCCGCTCCTGTCGGGTAGTGGTGCGGCGAGGTTGCAGGCCACCTTGCGGCTGCCTGCGGTCCAGGACTCCTTGGTCAGGTTGTTCCACAGCACGAACAGGCCCTTCGCCGTGATGACGTTGCGATCACCCGCGTAGTCGCCCGCGAGCTCGGCGCACTGTGGCTGTAGGTATTTGTCCTGATCGTCGATCGAGGGGTACGCCCCGGTGAACCGCTTGCCGAGGTCGACCCAGCCGACGGATTCGATGGCGTGTGGGACGGCGCAACCCACCGGGTCGCCGACATGCGCTGCGTCGATGCCGAGGCAGATGCCGGGCGCGTGGATGTCGGATTGGTCCTGGCCGGCCACGGCGCCGACGATCGGGTTCAGTGCGCCGGAACGAGAGAAGCGTTGCAGGCCACAGCGCAGCGAGCGGTCGCCACCGGCCCATCCGGTCCGCGTCGGTGTGAGCGCACTCGCCCGGAACGCGCCATCGGGGTCGTATCTGCCGCCGAGGTAGTTGTCGACCAGCGGTGTACAGCGCTCGTTGACCAGCTGGCCCAGCTTCGGTCCGTCCGGCAACGGCGAGCCTGCCGGGAAGTCGGCCAACCGCACGGTGTCTGCCAGTTCGAACAGATGCGGGCTGGCGCAGTCGACGCCCGTGGCGTCGGCCATATCGGCGTGGCGCCAGCTCAGGCAGGTGCCGGGGGCCCCCGGCGGCGGAGTGCGTTGCGCGTCGGACGCCGCGATGCCGCTGGTGGCGTTCGTCGTCGCGGCCAGCAGCATGATCCCGGCACCGACGAACATCCCCACGATGACGCCGAGGGGCCCGCGACGCCTGGGTGTAGCTGAGCTGTCGCGGGGTGCGCGGGACGCGGTCGGATTCATGTCCTCGACATCATGCCGAGCGAACGGTCGTATTTCGAGAGCCCCAACCTGAGTCCAGAGTGCACGAATTAGACATCAGGTCTCTAGGTGACCTAGTGTGCTGATGGTGAATCCGAGGCCACTGAGGCCCCGATCAGACGGCGTGGGAGGAAAAGAGGCGCATGTTCACCAGACGTAGCGGGCAGCCGGTCCGATCGCGGCCTACGTGAGGGAGAGTCACATGTACCAGACGACGTCGGATATCTCGCAGCCCAGCGAGCCGATCCGCCCCCGACTGCAGGTGTCCAGGCCATCGAATCCGGTGGGCATCGTGAACCTGTCGAGCGGTCGAGCCGAGGCCGGGCACATGCTGTCGCTGGACCAGGCTTCAGCGATGGTGGACGCGGTTCTCGGCCACGGACGCACCCTCGACTGCGCTCCGCTGACGGTGGCGGTGCTTGACCAGGGTGGACACCTGCTGGTGCTCAAGCGGCAGGACGGCTGTGGAATCCTGCGTCCGAAGATCGCGCAGGCGAAGGCCTGGGGAGCACTCGGCATGGGCGTCGGCAGTCGCGCGCTGGCCGAAGACGCGGCCGGCGCGCCTGCCTTCTACGCCGCGCTCGCCAGCATCGCCGATGGTCAGATGGCGCCGATCCCGGGCGGGGTTCTGGTCCGGAACCGTTGGGGTGATGTCGTGGCGGCGATCGGTGTCAGCGGTGATAATCCCGCCAACGACGAGTCCTGCGCGGTGTTCGGAATCGAGACCGTCGGGTTCACCGCAGATCCTGGCGAGGACAGCGACCAGTTCTGACCTCGAGGTCGGTTGGCAGACTCACCCTCCGGTTCAGTTGGAACCGCTGAGTCTGAAGGTCAGCCGCTCACCGACTTCCTGTCGGACGTGCCTCCCTTGCAGGTGAACGTCTTGCCGGTCTTGATGACCTTGCCCTTGTCCGCGTGGCACTGTTTGGCGGTGACGGTCTTGGCCGCGGCGCGGCCGGCGTCCGCGGAAGGGGTACTGGCCCAGGCGGTGGCACTGAACGCCCCTGCGGTGCAGACGGCGGTGGTCGTGGCGGCGATGTAGGTGAGTACTCGGTGTCGGTTCATCTGGATTTCCTTTCGGTCCGGGATGCAGCTGAGGGAGCGGAACGGAACATTTCTGAGGAATTCCTGATATTCGCCGTGCTAGGGGCTTGGCTGAGAACCATGGAGTCCTCCGCGTCGCGGGGCTTTGATGTCGAACTCGGCAGATCGACGGAATCGACATCATATGCGTTATCGTTGCGGGTCGGGCCTCGCGCCCCGTGCGGTGCATCATGGCGGATTCCGCGCACGGAGGCCAGCGCTCTTGCGATGTTTCCTGAGAAGAGATGTCAGGTTGTGCCATGTCTTCTGTCAAGCGAATATCATGTCTAGTCCGGCGCCACACAGATTTGAGCGCCTTTCTGGTACGGGACGCCGGTGTCCGGGATGCTATTTTATGTTGAGGAGGGAGGTTTTCCGATGAATATGATGATCGACTTGTTCTTGTCCGCCAGCTGACCAGCAGGTGGATCCGTGCGGGTAACCACGCCGATCTTGGTCGGATCGGCGACGGCCTCCGCCTTGAGCGATGGAGCTCCCCAGCCGGCGTTCATCAGATTCATTCGCGCCGTCTCCTGCTGCTGGCCGACGAGATCAGGTATCGCGGCCGGTTGGGTTCCAAATAGGCTGCTGAAACGGCCCTCGCTGGCGAAGACCGTAATAGTGATGACAGCTATCAAGCCGACACCGAGCGCGATTATTCTATAGCTCGATCGGAACTGGCCGTTGGCGTTGATCAACCGCATTCTCGATCCCTCCGTTTCGTCTTCTGTCGACAACTCTGATCACCGTTCGGCGAGGAGTTCGGGCCTGGTCGCCTGACCGAGAGACCATGGGTGGTCGCCGACCGTCAGCCAATGGCCGAGCTGGGATTGGTGGTGAGCAGGCTGGCGAGCAGGTGCGCGTAGCCGGGATCAGAGAGCTGCATCTTCTCGGCCCACGGGGTCGACATGACCAGGCCGGCTGTGTGTGCGCCGAGCGCGTCGACCGCTTTGGCCACCCGGTCGCTGGAACGGCTCTCGAGAGCCTCGATGACCGCGAGACGGTCCGGGTGCAGCCCGCGTACGACTCGCCGCCACTCTGACTCGTGGCCAGAGGCTATCTCGCCGATCAACTCGATCTGCACGTCGATCATGTAGCGGCACAAGCCGATGAGCAGCGCGTTGTGAGAGATCTCAGACAGACGCCGCATGAAAGCCTTGAGCATTTGGTTGGTGCGGTCGATGGTGTCAGCCACGGCTAGCTTCTCGACGATCTCGCGCAGTGAGGCGATCTCGGCGTCGGTCGCCGCGTGAGCGGCGAGTTGGGCTGCATATCGGTTCAGCGCCGCGAGCACACCGAGTACCTCGGTCGCACCGATGTTGTGCAGCCGAACCACTGCGGCGATGGACATTCCGATCATCGTGTCAGAATTGGCGGTCACGAAGGATCCGATACCGTGACGGACACTCACCAGCCCCACTGCTGCCAGTACACGGACGGCTTCGCGGATGGTTGCGCCGCTCACGCCGTATTGTTCAGCCAATTCTCGTTCCGCCGGCAGTCGCGAACCGTGTGGAAGGGTGCCGCTGAGGATACGCTCACGTAGGTCGTCGACGATTCGGTCGGCGATCCGAGCACGTCCGATCCTGTGATCACCCTCTCTGCTGGCTGCATCCCGCGCCATCTACTTTTATCCCGCCAATCCTCAGGGCGTTATTCCCTCGATAGCGACCACCCTAACACTCGATCACCTAGACACCTAGTTTCTAGGTGATCGGCAAGGCGCGGTGATTTACAGCTTCCGCTTGCATTTGTCGGTGAGGTGGGGCGGTGGATGTCGGCGTTGCGGCCACCGCGCCTGGGCGGTGTGGAGACCCGGGTACTGGCGGCGGGCCGTGAAGCCGATGCGGCCTCCCCGACCCGTGACCGGCTTCATTACTGACTTTTAGCGACACCTTAGCCATTCGCGTGGTGTAGTCGCGGACCGATCGGTGTGCTCAAACCTGATCCACGCCACGGTCCGAAGTCGACACAAGGGGTCATCGTTCATGGGTATTCGGCATGCTGTCGTCCTGGCTTCGCTTGTGGTCGGGATCGGTACCACGGTGACCGGCACCGCGCTTGCTGAGGCACCCGGCTCGCCGTGCGATCAGCGTGGGGCACAAGAGCGCGTACAGGGGCAAACCGGGCAGCATGATACGCAGCACTACTGCGTCAGGGGATATGACCGCGTATACACATTCACGCAAAGTGAAGAGGAGCGGTGGCATCCGGAAACCGCGTACGACACACCGTCGGCGCACGATGATCACCGGCCATATGGTGACGGTAGGTCACCTGAGGGCGGCACGGAGGAGGACGTATGCCTCCATAAAGGATTGGGAAAATCCTTGATCGGCACTGATGGAAACCGGGAGACGTGGCGCTGCACCGACTCGTCCGGCAATTTTACGAACGACTATTTCCAGCACTACCGTTAGCCCCGTGGAATCGATCAGGGTGCTTGCGCACACCGGATGAGGTTCTCGCTGTCGACGATGACGCGATACTCACCGGCGGCAGGCGGCTGTACGACTCCTTGGGCCTCGTGGTGGAGCCCTCCGCTGTCGGAGTCGCGGCGCTCGCTTCCGACACGCGATTCGCGGGCAGCTCGGGTCGACATCGTCGTCCGCGGCGGTAACGTCACGGCCGAACGGCGCAATCGGTGGCCAGGAATCTGAACGGCCGCTCGGCGATTCGGCGGTGGAGTGCCGAATCCTTCTGTCTCCGGTGGATCTCCTGTCTGATGTGTCGAGGGCGACTCGGTACAGAAGACCACAGCTGCCCGGAGGTTCTCGTGAGCACCACCATGATCATCGTCATTGCTGTCGTCGCGGCTGTGCTGCTGTGTATGTGCAGTGTCGCTGTGCTGCGTAGGCGGGGTCGTTCGCGTGGTTGAGTCGCTGTGGCCTGATGAGCGTCTGGTCGAGGCCGCGCGGTGTGGTGATGTCGAGTCGATCGCGGCATTGGTGTCGGGTTCGCATCCGCATGTGCACCGGTTCGCCCGTTCGCTGTGTTCCTCACCCCAGGATGCGGAGGACGCGGCGCAGGAAGCGCTGATCATCCTGTATCGGAAGATCGGGATGTTGCGGGCGTCCGGTGCGCTGGGGTCGTGGATGTTCCGGATCGTGCGTCATGAGTGTCTGCGTCGGGCGCGGTTGATGCTGCGTCACCGCGAACCGGTGGACGGCCTGATCGCGGGGTCGGTAGAGGACCACGTGCTGCGCAGGTTGGAGGTCGAGTCGGTGGTGGCGGCGATCGTGGCTTTGCCCGCTGATCAGCGGCGAGTGTTGATCATGCGGGATGTGCAGGGGTATTCCGGGCCGATGGTCGCCGACGTGCTCGGCCTGAGTACGGCGGCGATGAAGTCGCGGCTGCATCGTGCTCGAGCGGCGGTTCGCGCCGCGTTGGCGGGCGAATCCGACTCACCTGAAGGAGATCATGATGACCGGTGAGACAACGACGCCGGTGGCGGACGAGCAGAGTTTCGCTAGCAGTTCGGTGCCGAGGCATCTGGCCCGCGGAGTAGTGGGTTTCGGAGCACTGATCGGGGCGGTCGCGTTCGTACCCGTGGCGGTCGGGTCTGGCGGCTGGTGGTTCGGTGCGGCCGGCGTAGTGGGTGGTCTGGCGCTCGCGGGTTTGGGTCTGTTCGCGCTGAGGGGATGCCCGACCTGCTGGGCGATCGGACTGGCACAGACGATCTCGAAGGGGAGGCTGCGGCGCACATGTGTCGATGGCCGCTGCGGGCTGACGGTCGCCGGCCATGACTAGCCCTGATCCCGATTCTCGGCCGATGGGTGCGGCTAGCAGTGCGTGATGATCGTGGCTGATGCGAAGCTGCACGGCGCGTTGAACGGCAGTCCGAACCCCAACTCGGCTTGGCCCTTCGTGTAGTTGTGGAGCAACATGCTGAGGTCGGGGTCAGCGATTCGGGACGCGCCCTCGGTGGTGAAATTTCGGCTGATCCAGCCGGCCGTATCAGGGCTTTCCGGGGCGTACTCCGCGCTGCGGACACGGAACCGCTCGGGCTGTTTCTTCCGCTCTTGCCAGAGTGTGATCCCCGCAAACCACCCCGCGACGTCGGCGATCCTGGCGCTGCAACCGGGCAAGGTGGTTCGCGCCGGGCGGTGGACGACCGGGCAGCTGGCCGGTACCCGGCCCGAGCTGGCGCTGCTCACCGCCGCCGAGGCGTTGACCGACGACTACCCCGTCGACCCCCAGTTCTGGGTCCAGGCCCGCGACATGCTCGACGCCGCCGTCAACGGGCAGGCAGACCCCGTTGATGTAGCTCGCCTCGGCCGAGGCGAGGAACACGGCGGCGGCGGCGACGTCCCACGGGCTGCCCATCCGACCGG
>NZ_AUBB01000030.1 GCF_000429025.1 Actinospineispora spinosispora DSM 44797 | reverse complement strand
CCGCCGTCAACGGGCAGGCAGACCCCGTTGATGTAGCTCGCCTCGGCCGAGGCGAGGAACACGGCGGCGGCGGCGACGTCCCACGGGCTGCCCATCCGACCGGTAGGGCTCGTGGCGTGCCGGAGGTCGCGGGCGGCGGCCGGGTCTGACCGGTCGGCGAGTATCTGCCGGGTGACCAGTGGCGTGTCGATCAGGCCGGGCATGATCGCATTGACCCGGATGTTGTCGCGCGCGTAGCGCAGCGCCAGCGACACCGTGAGCTGGTTCACCGCCGCCTTCGCCGCGCTGTAGGCGGGGTAGGGGTAGCCGGTGTCGCGGATCGCGGCGATCGACGACACGTTGACGATGGCTCCTCGTCCGCGAGCCAGCATTCTGGGCAGTACATGCTTGCAGGTGAGATAGACCCCGCTGGCATTGATCGCCAGCGCCGCGTCCCAGTGGTCGCGCTCCAGGTCGATGAGTTCACCGAGACCGGCCACCCCGACGTTGTTGTGCAGAATGGTCGGCGGGCCGAACTGTTCCGCACAGTCCGCCACCGCGGCACGGACTTGCTGTTCATCGGTGACATCGGCACGCAGGGGCAGCGCCGTCCCGCCGTCGGTGGCGATCCTCTTGGCTGTTCGCTCAGCGGCGCTCAGGTCGATGTCGATCACCGCAACAGCGGCGCCGTGGTCGGCGAACGCCCGTGCGGCGGCCTCGCCGTTGCTCAGCCCCGTCCCGTTCGATCCGCCGCCGAAGACGAGGGCGGTCTCCCCATTCAGCCGATTGCTCATGGATGACTACTCCGCTCGTTCCCCGGTCGGGTAGCGGGCAACGGTATCCGAGCATTATGTGGCGCGCAGACCGCGCGGCGCATGAATTGGGTTATCCGATTTTCTCGATCTGTCTGATCACGATCAGGAACAGCGGAGCGGTCCGCTGTCGGCGCCGTTGCCGGAGCGACTCGATCATTCGGTTTAGACAGAACGAGGAATGCTCTCCACAGAGTTGCGACCAGAGGTGGTCGCGTTATCGGGACGGCAATCGGATACTACCGGGCATCTTATGACCGAGGTCGCACCGTACCGACCCCGGTCGAACCGACTCGCATACCCGCGAGTCGATCACGGCATCGCCGCCGCCCACCGGCGCGGGGCATGCCCTGAACCGAGGGACAACCAGCGGAATGACAACCTTCCCCACCCTGGCTGCGCTGCTACCAGCGCAGCCGCCGGCTCAGGCGACAAGGTCCATCGTCGAGTTCACGGCAGGGCCGTTCTCGCGCCACGGCCGTTCCCGAGGACGTTGCAGTGCCACCTCGGTGAGCGGAGGCCGCTCATGAGCCCCCGCACCCTCGGTATGGCGAAGGCGATGTTGGAAGCAATGGTCGAGGAGATGGAGAGCGATCCGGGCGTTTTCCTGATGGGCGAAGACATCGCCAAACAGGGCGGCATCTTCGGACAGTACCGCGGTCTTTCTGACCGTTTCGGCTCGCACCGTGTCCGGGACACTCCGATATCGGAGTCCGTGCTGGTGTCGTCAGCGGTCGGCGCCGCATTGACCGGCACTCGCCCGGTGGTGGATATTCACTTCTCCGACTTTCTGACCTGTGCAATGGACGAACTGGTCAATCAGGCCGCGAAGATGTCCTACATGTTCGGCGGTCAAGCTCGCGTTCCGTTGGTGGTCCGCGCGCCGGAGGGCGCGGTGAACTCGGCCGCCGCGCAGCACTCGCAGAGCCTGGAATCCTGGTTCTGCCACACTCCGGGCTGGCGAGTGGTGGCCCCGGCGACCCCGGCGGATGCCAAGGGACTGCTCAAGAGCGCGATCCGGTGCGACGATCCGGTGCTGTACCTGGAACACAAGGCCCTCTACACCAGAAAGGGTGAGGTGCCCGAGGGTGAGCTGGTGGTGCCGCTCGGTTCAGCTCGCGTCGCCCGGCCCGGCCGTGACGTCACGATCCTCAGCTGGTCGCTGACCCTGCTCAAGGCATTGACCGCGGCGGAGCAACTCGCCGAGGAAGGGATCGAGGCGGAGGTCGTCGACCTGCGCAGCCTCGCCCCGCTGGACATGGACACGATCTTCACCTCAGTGCGTCGGACCCGACGGGTCGTGGTCGCTCATGAGGCCGTCGGCGACTGCGGACTCGGCGCGGAGATCAGTGCGCGGGTGGGCGAGCACTGTTTCGCCGACCTCGATGCCCCGGTGCGGCGGGTGACGAACCCCGGACTGCCGATTCCGTTCGCGCCGAGTCTGGAGGCCGCGGTGCTCCCGCAGCCGGACACGATAGCGACCGCGGTCCGGGACACGGTGCGCCCACAGGAGGTGGCGGCATGACCGAGGTGACGATCCCTAAACTCGGCCTCACCATGGACACCGGGGTGCTGACCAGCTGGCTGGTCTCCGACGGCGCCTTGGTCGGCGCGGATCAGCCCATCGCCGAGCTGGCCACCGACAAGACCGAGACCGAGATCGTGGCGCCCGCCGCTGGGGTGCTGCGGATCGTCGCGGAACCCTCTGACGACGAGCTGCCGGTGGGTACCGTCATCGCGCACCTCGATCCGCCCGTCGATCAGCCATGAGCCGCGCGCATCCCGGCCCGGGATCGGGCGCCGCGTCGGACGACCCAGCCGCCACCGAAGCCGGCGGAACGCGAGTGCCGAGAGCCCGATGGTGGCGGATCGGGCTGCTGCTGTTCGTGGTCTACACCGTGGCGTTCGCCGATCGGCAGAACATCAGCGTCGCGATACCCGCGATGGTCAAGGATCTCGGCCTGTCGGCCACGGTCACCGGGGTGCTGCTCTCGGCCTTCTTCTGGGGTTACGTGCTCACCCAGGTGCCCGGTGGAGCGCTGGCCGCGCGCGTCGGCCCTCGGCGGGTCATCGTCGGCACCCTGCTGGTGTGGGGTGTCGCCGCGGTCGCTACCGGCCTGGTCACCGGATACACCGAATTGCTTGTGGTCCGTTTCGTGATGGGTCTGGCCGAGGGTGCGGTATGGCCATCGTTCGCGGTGATGTTCGTGAACTGGTACCCCGATTCCGAGCGGGGTCGCGCCATCAATTTCTCCGAGATGGCGTTGCCGGTCTCCTCGATCATCATGGCGCCCACCGCGGGCTGGCTGATCTCGGGGTGGAACTGGCACGTGATGTTCATCGTGCAGGGTATTCCACCATTGATCGCGGCGGCGGCATTCGCGCTGTGGACCGCGGATGATCCCGAGCAGGACCGGTTCATCACACCGGCCGAACGCCGTCACATCGTCGAGAACCGGTCGGCCGGTGTCGAAGCCGGATCGTTCCTGGAAGTGATGCGCAGTCCGGTGGTGTGGGCGTTCTGCCTGATCTATTTCCTGTGGATCACCGGGCTGTACAGCTTCGGGTTGTGGTTGCCCACCCTGCTCACGCAGTTGTCGCATCAGGGGATCGGGCTGGTCGGAGTGCTGTCGGCGGCGCCGTTCGTGCTCGCCGCCGTCGGCATGTACCTCAACGCGCGTTCCTCGGATCGATCCGGTCGGCCACGCGGCTGGTACGTGGTGATCCCGTTGCTGCTCAGCGGTGCCGCGTTGTTGCTGCAGCACCAGCTCGACCCGGGGCTGGGTGGCAGTCTCGTCCTGTTGATCATCACCGGAATCGGGCTGTACGCGGCTTTCGGACCGTTCTGGGCGTGGAGTCTGGAGCACATCCCGCGCAACCACGCGGGGATGGGGATGGGTTTGATCAACCTGTGCGGCAACCTCGGTGGGATCGTCGGCCCCATCGCCGTCGGGGCCGCGGTGACCGGAGGCGAGGTCGCCAGCGGGTTCTACATCCTCGGCTATTTCCTGCTCGCCGGCGGGGTCTGCGCGATCATCCTGCACCTGGCCCGACGAGCGACCGGCTGAGTCCCTCCGGCACGTGAGTCGATCCGGTCGACAGGATCGACATGGCAATACAGTGGTTGACTTGGCGCGAGCGGGGCCGCCTCGGGGTGCGCGGGGCCGCGAGGCGGAGGGAGGCATCAATGATATGCCTGATGATGTGCCTGACCACACCTGAGCCGGCGTGAAGGAGCAGGGACTGCAGCATGCCGTGGACACGTTGGCGACGCGGCTGGGTCGCTCGGTCGCGATCAACGACCCGGCAGTGCGGGTCATCTGCGCGAGCAGGCACTTCGGCGACGAGGACTCGGTACGGGTGCGGGCGGTGTTGCAGCGCGGCGCGGGCGCGACCGTCATCGGGCACATCCTGTCCCAAGGGGTGGCCGGATGGACCGAGCCGGGGCTGATCCCGCCCAAGGACGACATCGGCATGAAACAGCGGCTGTGCATGCCGATCCGCTGGCGGGGTGAACTGCTCGGTCTGCTGATGATCATCGATCCGGACGGTTCGATGGAAGGCGAGCAGCTGGCGCTAATCAAGACCGCGAGCGTGGAGATCGCGGCGTTCATGTTCGGCGAATTCCTTGCCGACGACGAGCAGCGCAGATCTCGGGAAGCCGCACTGGCCGATCTGCTCAGCGTGAGGTTGGCGAGACGACAGTTCGGCCAGCAGGTCCTCGCCGAGGACCGGTGGTTGCGCGCAGGACGCCATGTGACGGTGAGCGTGGGGGAGGTCGTCGAGGCGCCGCGCGGGTTGGACGGCGAACAGGTGGAGATGGTGCTTCGGGCGGTACTGGAGAACGTCACGCACGCCTGGTCGGGAATCGACGGATTCCTGGCGCGGGGCAGACGGCTGGTCATCGTGCAGCTCGACAGCACGGAGCCCGCCGAGGATCGGCTCCGCCGGGATGCGGCACGGATCGCCGACCAGGTGTACAAGTTCCTCGGCTCGTCCTCACGGTGCGTCTTCGGCATCGGCAGCCCGGTGACCGGACTCACCGACGCCTGGCTCTCCCATGACCAGGCGCGGATCGCGGCCCGCGCCGCCGCGCTGCTGCCCAGCGAGGACCGGATCATGCAGTGGTCCGAGCTGGGTGCCTACGGGGTGTTGCTGCGCATCCCCACCGAGGAGCTCAGCGTCTCGGTGCTGCCGCCGCCGCTGCGGGCACTGCTGTCGCGCGACCCGCATGGCGGGCTCCTCGAGACACTCACCGCCTATCTCGACCATGCCGGTTCCAGCCCCAAGACCGCGGCCGCGCTGCACATCCATCGGACGTCGCTGTACTACCGACTGCATCAGATCGAGGAGATCACCGGCCTGGATCTGGACAATGGGGATCACCGGCTGGTGTTGCATCTTGGCGTCAAACTGGCCGCCTTGCTGTCTGCACAAGAATTCGATGACAGCTGAACCGGTCCCGATCGACAGAGCGAGGAATGTGAAGCCGGGGAATTCATCGATGCGTGGTCGTCCGAGTGGTAAACCGTAACCGATACTGGCGCGAAATATCGTCGAACCGAGGGTTGGTGGCGAACCAGAATGACCACTACGAAGGATTCCGCGGAGAGCGGGACGGATACCGAAACGAATACCGGTACCGGGCTGTCTCAAGCTGAGACCGCGCTCAAGCTGCTGGACACCATGCTCCGCATTCGAGCGTTCGAGACGCGCGCGGAACGACTGTTCCTCGACGGAGAGATCCCGGGATTCGCTCACCTGTCGATCGGGCAGGAGGCGGTCGCGGCCGGAGTGTGTGAGCCGTTGCGCACCACCGACTACATCACCAGTACGCATCGGGGGCACGGCCACACCCTGGCGAAGGGCGCACCGGTGCCGAACATGATGGCCGAGTTGCTCGGCCGGTCGGACGGAGTGTGTCGCGGCAGGGGCGGATCGATGCACATCGCCGACTTCTCGGTCGGCATGCTCGGTGCGAACGCGATCGTCGCGGGCGGGCTCGGCCTGGCGACCGGCGCCGCGCTGTCGGCTCGACTGACCGACCGCGATGACGTGGCGGTCAGCTTCTTCGGTGACGGCGCGACCGCGCGAGGGCCGTTTCACGAAGCACTCAACCTGGCTGTGGTCTGGGAACTTCCGGTGGTGTTCGTCTGCGAGAACAACGGGTGGGCCTCCACGACGCGATCCAGCGAGGCACTGGCCGTCCCGCGCATCACCGACCGCGCGTCCGCCTATCGCATCGCGTCGCGCGGTGTCGACGGCAACGACGTGTTCGCCGTCCATGACGCCGCGTTGTGGGCGGTGGAACACGCTCGCCGAGGCGCGGGCCCGGTACTGCTTGAGTGCGTCACCTACCGCATGCGGGGGCATTACATCGGTGACGCCACCAAGTATCGCGAGCGCGCTGAACTCGCCGAATGGGAGGAGCGCGACCCGATCCCGCGCGCGGTGACCGAGGTGATCAAAGCCGGCGTCGCTGATCCGGCCACCTGCGAGCGGATGCGGCGGGATGCTGAGGTGGAGATCGAGAACGCGGTCGAGTTCGCCCGTGCCAGTGCGCCGCCGGATGTCGCCGAGCTTGCTCGATACCTTTATTCCGAACGACTTCCCGCGGATTCATGGAGCGAATGATGCATTTTCAACAGACTGAGGAATAGCGGCGGTCGGTTTGCGACAGGGAGTGGTCGTCTGTAAAGGGTGTACGAATTAGGCTCATAGGCACGTTCCGCGAGTCGACACCATACGGTCAGGCGAGATCACGCCGAACCGAATAGCGCACACCTCACCATGGGTATGCGCCGCATCCGGGTCGAATGACCACCGTGCCGACGACAATCCCACCAGGGGAGTCGACAGTGACCAGCAGTTACCCGTCAGACGAGCAGCTCATCGATGTGTTCAACAGTGCGTCCTCCGCGCTCATCAGATTGGACGAGCACGGCACGGTCGTCAGCAATCCGGCCGCATCGACTCTGTTCGGCAGCCGCGTGAAGATCGAACAGGTCGCCGCCGCGCTGAGTGCGAGCGCCCGACCCGAGCGTGAACTCGTGAACAAGGTCATCGACACCGAGAACTCGGCTTTCCCGGTCGCGATCGTGAACGTCGCGGCTCAGGCAGCGGGCGGCGGGATCCGGTACTTCTTCGCGGCCCGGCCACGCCTGGGCTCCGCGCTCCCGGCCAGCAGCGTCGAGCGTCCCGACGACACCCCCGCGCCGACCGCACAGACCTGGATGGACGCGGTAGAGGCGGCGGCCGCCGACGAGGCTCCGGTGACCGACACGCAGCTGCTGCGTGAGGTATTCGACCACGCTCCGGTCGCCATCCACGTCATCGCCACCGACGGCATCGTCGTCGCCGCCAACCAACGCGACATCGACCTCGTCGGCGCCACCGAAGACGTCGACGGCTACGTCGGCGGACACATCCGACGCGCCTACGCAGACCAAGACGTCGTAGACGATTTCCTCTCCCGCTGGGACACCGACGGCCCGATCATCGACTTCCGGGCACACTTCCTCAACACCGCAACCGCCACCGGCCAGAAGATGCCCGTCGTCATCTACTCCACCGCCAGGGCCTCAGGAGCCAAACTGGTCAACACCCGCTGCTTCGTATTCACCGACGAGAACCCGGCATGGCGACGGGACGAGGCACTCGAGAACCTCGGCTCGTGACCGGTAGTCGTGACCTGGACGAATGCGTCGCCGTCGCGGAGAAATACGCGGGTGAGGTCGACCGGGACGGTCGCTTTCCGCACGAGGCCATCGAGGCGCTGCAGACTGCCGGTCTGATCAGCCCGGCCGCGGCAGAAGGCAGGGTGATCGCACCGGTCAGCGAGGTGTGCGGGATCGTTCGAGCCGTCTCGGCCGCGTGCGCGTCGACCGGAATGATCGTCGGGATGCACTACACGCAGCTCTCGGCGCTGGCTCGCTACTCGGCCGGCAATGCCTACCTGCGGGAACTGCTCGCCGACGTCGTCGGCACTCAGTCGCTCATCGCGTCCAGCACGACCGAGCGGGCGACCGGTGGCGACACCGGCCGCAGTTCCTGCGCGGTCCGGCCGAGTGGGGACGGGGTTGCGCTGGCGAAGGACGCGAGTGTCATCTCCTACGCGACGCAGGCGCAGGTCGTGCTGGTGACGGCACGCCGCGCCGACGACGCCGAGCCGACCGATCAGGTGCTGGTCGCCTGCGAGCGTGCGCACCTGGAGCTCACGCTCACCAGCGGCTGGGACGCGATCGGGATGCGCGGGACCGACAGCAGCGGATACCAGCTGACCGCGACCCTGCCCGGCGACGCCGTTTTCGACACCCCCTACCGAAGAATCCTCGCCGAGGACATGGCCGCCGTCACACACGTCATGTGGACGTCGGTGTGGTTGGGGATCGCCGACGCGGTCGTCGCAAAAGTGCGGTCGAAGCTGGCGAAGGAGGGCGGCTCGACCGCCCGGCCCGCGAACTCACGGTTCTACGAGATGCTGGCCAAGCGGCAGATGATCGATTCGGTCTGTGCGGCTGTCCGCGAGGAGTATGAGCGCGCGGATGGAGAGCCGTCGTTCGCGGCCGCGCTGCGCGTCAACGCACTCAAGACGATCGCGTCGGACAACCTGGTGGAGATCGCGACGGCAGGCCTCGACATTCTCGGCATGGCCGGGTACGCGAACGGCTCGCCCCTGTCGGTAGGCAGGCTCGTCCGGGACGCGCTGAGCGCCCCGCTGATGGTCGGGAACGACCGGATCCGCGCAAACTCGGCCGATCTCACGCTGATCGCCGGTCGCTGATGGGAGAGCTGTTCGTGATCAATTCGGTCGACGACCTTCTCGTCGATATCAACTCGTGGCTGCGGGACAAGGGAATCGACCGGCAGATCGACCCGGACACCGACATCATCGACAGTCGCATCGTCGACTCGCTGCAGTTCGTCTCGATGGTGGTGCACGTGGAGTCGCTCGGGGCGGACACCGACATCGAGGCGCTCGGTGTGGAGAACTTCCGTACCGTGCGCAGGATCTATGAGACCTGTTTCGTCAGCGCCGGGTATCCGGTGTAGCCATGGACCAGGTGTTCTTCATCGACGAGCAGGCCAGCCACATCATGATCGAGCTGGACCGGGCGTTCGAGGACCGGTTCGCGGCGGTGGGCGCCGTGCGGCAGAAACTGCCGCCTCTGTTGCCCGCCGCCCCGTTGCGGGCCATCGACTACTACCAGAACTTTCACCATCTCGCCAACATGGTCGGTGTACTCGACGGTCCCGAGTTCGACCGTCCCACGCTGCGCAACGGCGGGTTGGTGGTGCCTTCGGCGGCGTGCTACGGCGTCTACCTGCAGCACCGAGGGTCGGTGCTGAACGGGCGCAAGCTGATCACCTCCAACGTCGACTGCGCGAGGCTCGAGTCGACCTATGAGCCGCTCGTGCGGCTCGGCAGCTACTCGGTGCGTGAGCTGGTCGTCCTGGGAGCCGTCGACGATGCTCGGGACTTCTTCGCCGCGCTGCGGCAGAGCGTGATCGACTTCGCCGCCACCGTCGAGCTGCCGCTCACGCTGGAGGCGGCGACCGACTCGTTCTTCCAGTCCGACTCCCCGAAAGCGGTCCTGCAGAAGCTCTCGAAGTCGAAACTGGAGCTGGTCTACGACGGCAGGCTGGCCGTCGGGTCGATCAACTTCCACCGCAACTTCTTCGGCGAACGCTTCGACATCGCGCTGGGCGCCGAGCCCGCGTTCACCGCCTGCTTCGGTGCGGGCCTCGAACGCTGGGCGTACATGCTGCGCGACCACGCGGCACAGCGAGCCCGGTGCGACCAACTCCTGGACCGAGCGTGCACGGCGATCGGGCAATGGGCGGTAGCCCATGCCTGAGCAGCGACGATGACATCCACGTCACCCCCGCCTGGTTGCGCAGTACCGGCAGTGCCCGAGGAGCGATGTGACGCGCGCCGGTGCCGGGAAGCGACAGTGGCCGCCTGTCGGACGGCTCGAATTCACACCGTATGGCGAACCGCGTTCCGCACTCATCTGTTGTCGCCGTAAAGGGGAGACACCGTCATGTCGCAGTTGCGCCGTCGATGGATCGACCACTGGGATCCCGAGGACGCCGGCTTCTGGGAACGGACCGGCGCGCGGGTCGCGTACCGGAACCTGTGGTTCTCGATCCTCTCCGAGCACATCGGGTTCTCGATCTGGACGATGTGGTCGGTGCTCGTCCTGTTCATGGGCCCGGAGTACGGAATCGACGCGGCGGGGAAGTTCTTCCTCGTCGGGGTGCCGACGCTCGTGGGGTCGATCCTGCGGGTGCCCTACGCGCTCGCCGTCGCCCGCGTGGGCGGACGCAATTGGACGGTCTTCTCCGCGCTGCTGCTGCTGATCCCGACGATCCTCGCTGCGGTCGTGCTGGAGCCGGGTACACCGTACTGGGTATTCATCCTGGTCGCGGCCGTCGGTGGGGTCGGTGGCGGCAACTTCGCCTCGTCCATGGCGAACATCAACGCCTTCTTCCCGGAGTCGAGGAAGGGCTGGGCGCTCGGGATGAACGCGGGCGGGGGCAACGTCGGCGTGCCGGTGATCCAGCTGATCGGCCTACTAGTCATCGCGACCGCGGGCGTCAGCTCGCCGAGGATCCTCCTCGGCGTCTACATCCCACTGATCGTGATCTCCGCCGGGCTCGCGGCCGTCTCGATGGACAACCTCACCCCGGTGCGCAGCGACACCGGCGCGTTGCGGGAGGCGGTCGGGGACAACCAAACCTGGGCGATGTCGTTCCTCTACGTCGGCACCTTCGGTTCGTTCATCGGCTACAGCTTCGCGTTCGGCCTGGTGCTGCAGAACCAGTTCGGCCGCACCCCGCTGGAGGCCGCGGCCGTCACGTTCATCGGCCCGCTGCTCGGCTCCCTGATCCGGCCGGTCGGTGGGCGACTCGCCGACCGGCTCGGCGGCGCCAGGGTGACGTTCTGGAACTTCCTCGCGATGGTCGCGGCCACCGCCGTCATCATCGGAGCCTCCGCGACCGGCTCGCTGGCCGTGTTCACGATCGGTTTCGTTCTGCTGTTTGTACTCACCGGCATCGGAAACGGCTCGACGTACAAGATGATCCCGGCGATCTTCCTCGGCCAGGCCGCCGCGGCGATCGCGGCGGGCGCGGACGAGGCGACCGCGCGGCGACGGGCCCGCCGCGTGTCGGCGGCCGTGATCGGTATCGCCGGTGCCGTCGGCGCGCTCGGTGGGCTGTTCATCAACCTGGCATTCCGGGAGTCGTTCCTGACCACCCACTCCGGCGCCACGGCCTACTGGTCCTTCCTGGTCTTCTACCTGGTGTGCGCCGTGGTGACCTACGTGGTGTACCTGAGGCCGGTCCCGACCGACACGACCGCGCCGCGCGCAGCTCACCTCGGCGTGTGACCGCCCGTCCGCGAACGAGAATTGAGAATCGACCTCGGGCACCCGAGGACATCCGCGGCGATCTCATCGAGTCTCAATCGCCGATGCCGGATCCAGCGAATCAAAAACACACTGTCTTGGAGAACGAATGACCGCGATCATGGATTTCGATACCACCCGCGCGAAGCTGATTCAGCATCCACTGTATTCGCAGATCAACACCGAGGATCGGCTGCGAATCTTCATGAAGCACCACGTGTTCGCCGTATGGGATTTCTTCACGCTGCTGAAGCGCCTGCAGAGTGAGGTGACGACAGTCACCTTTCCGTGGCGTCCGAAGGACAAAGCCGAACACGGGCGCTTCATCATGGAGATCGTGCTGGCCGAGGAGACCGACGAAGACATCGGCGGCGGCTATATCAGCCACTTCGAGCTCTACCGCAGAGCGATGGCGGAACTCGGTGCCGATACCGGCCCGATCGACGGCTTCCTTGTCTCACTCGACGCGGGACTGGAGCCCATGGCGGCGCTCCAGGATGCGGATATCCCTGACGGTGCACGTCAGTTCGTGAGACACACGCTGGAGGTTGCGCTGTACGGCGCTCCGCACGAGGTGGCGTCGTCGTTCTGTCACGGTAGGGAGAACCTGTTGCCGGACGTGTTCTCCGAGGTCCGGGCCAATGTCTCGGGAGTACTGATGAACGCACCGGTGCTGCGACATTATCTCGACCGTCACATCGCGTTGGACCATGATGAGCACGGACCACTCGCGCTCCGGCTGCTGGCTGCTCTCTGCGCGAACGACCCGACCCGTAATGCGGAAGCGGAACGAATCGGTGTCGAGGCGGTGCATGCCCGCATCGGATTGTGGGACGGGGTGCTGGCGGAATTTCGGGAAAGGGCGTAGGCGCGCCTTCGCTTATTCGGAGAACTCCTGAACTCAAGGGATTCGTCGGGTCGATGGGATCTTCGATTGGGGGAATCTCCGTGGAAGCAGACCTGACCGCCACCCACTGCCCGTACTGCGCATTGCAGTGTGGGCAGTGGGTCGGCGCCGCCGGGGCGGTCGACGGACGCGAGTTCCCGACCAATCGGGGTGGTCTGTGTCAGAAGGGCTGGACCGCGGGCACCCTGCTCATCCATCCCGATCGGCTCACCACCCCGCTGCTGCGCACCACACGTACCGATCCCCTGCGACCGGTCGGGTGGGACGCCGCGCTCGCCCATGTGGCGAGCAGGCTGCGGGAGCTGCGGGCGCGCCATGGCCCCGACGCCGTCGCCGTCTTCGGGTCCGGTGGACTGACCAACGAGAAGTCCTACCTGCTCGGCAAGTTCGCCCGGGTCGCGTTGGGCACCTCACAGATCGACTACAACGGCCGGTTCTGCATGTCCTCGGCCGCGGCCGCGGGCAACCGCGCGTTCGGTATCGACCGGGGCCTGCCGTTCCCGGTGACGGATCTCGACGACGCTGAGGTGATCGTGCTCGTCGGCGCGAACGTCGCCGAGACGATGCCGCCGCTGATGGGGCACCTGGGTGGGGCCCGGCTCGTCGTGATCGACCCACGCCGGACCCCCACCGCGGAGCGCGCGCTCGCCTCCGGCGGACTGCACCTGGCGCCCGCGCCGGGCACCGATCTCGTCCTGGCACTGGGGATGCTGCATGCCGCCGCCGTCGACGGACTCGTCGACCACGACTACCTCGCCGAACGCACCACCGGGTTCGCGCAGACCTGGGAGATCGCCGCGCAGTGGTGGCCCGAACGTGCGGAGCGAGTGTGCGGGGTGGCCGCCGCTGACATGCACACTGTCGTCGGCTGGCTGGCCGGAGCCGCACGGCGATACGTGCTCACCGCGCGCGGCGCCGAGCAGCACGCGCACGGCGTCGACACGGTGTCGGCATGGATCAACCTGGCGCTGCTCCTGGGTCTGCCGGGGCGCCCGGGATCCGGGTTCGGCACGATCACCGGACAGGGCAACGGGCAGGGTGGGCGCGAGCACGGCCAGAAGGCTGACCAGCTGCCCGGCTGTCGGATGATCACCACCCCGCTCGACCGCGCGCATGTCGCCGGGGTGTGGGGCGTCGACCCCGCGACGCTACCCGGCGCGGGGCGCAGCGCCTCCGAGCTCCTCGCCGCGCTCGGCCGTCCGGACGGCCCGAAGGCGCTGCTCGTGTTCGGCTCCAACGTGGCCGTCTCGGCTCCGGACGCGCGGTCGGTGCAGGACCGGCTCGCCGCGCTGGACCTGCTCGTCGTCGCCGACTTCCTGCCCAGCGAGACCGCACGCGCCGCTGACGTCGTGCTGCCCGTGGCCCAGTGGGCCGAGGAAGAGGGCACGATGACCAATCTGGAGGGCCGGGTGTTGCGCCGCCGCCGTGCGCTGCCGCCGCCGCCCGGCGTCCGCACGGACCTGGAGGTGATCGCCGGCCTGGCCGACGAGCTGGGGGTGACGGGATTCCTGACCGATCCGAGGGAGGTGTTCGACGAGTTGCGGCTCGCCTCCTCGGGCGGGATCGCCGACTACGAGGGCATCAGCTACGCACGGCTGGACGCCGGGGAGGCGCTGCACTGGCCGTGCCCCACCGAACGGCACCCGGGGACACCTCGGCTGTTCCTCGACCGCTTCGGCCACCCAGACGGGCGGGCTCGGATGATCGCGGTGGATCACACTGAGGCCGCCGAACCGCCCGACGCCGAGTACCCGCTGCGTGCCACGACAGGTCGGGTCATGGTGCACTACCAGTCCGGGGTGCAGACCCGTCGGGTCGCGGAACTCACCGGGATCGTCGGGGAGTCGTTCGTCGAGGTGCACCCGGACACCGCCGCCCGCGCGGGTCTGGCCGACGGGTCGCGGGCTCGGGTGGTGTCGCGGCGCGGGAGCGCCGAGGCCCGGGTGCGGTGCGTCGACTCACTGCGACCTGACACGGTGTTCCTGCCGTTCCACTTCGGCGGTGCGCAGGCGGCGAACAACCTCACTCTCGCGGCGCTGGACCCGATCAGCCGGATGCCCGAGTTCAAGGCGTGCGCGGTCCGCATCGAACCGGCGGTGCGTCCGTGACTAGTGCGGTGGCCATGAACCTTCACCGGCCCTCGACGCCCCAGCTTTCCGCTGGACGCACCGGCGAACGACCCGAGTACGCCCGGTACGAGGACCGATCGCCGGCACGCCCAGCGGAAACCTGGAACGCCGATCATCCGGCGAACGTTCATGGCCACCGCACCAGGCGGATCGTGGTCGTCGGGAACGGAATGGTCGGCGCACGCTTTGCCGAGGAGGTGCGGCGACGCGATCCCGAGGCCGCGCGAGTGCACCTCACCGTGCTGGGCGCCGAGCCGCGCCCGGCCTACAACAGGGTGCTGCTGTCCACTGTGCTCGCGGGTGGGCTCTCCCCGCGCTCGGTGCAGCTGCATCCCACCGGGTGGGCTGCCGCGCAGCGGATCGATCTGCGCATCGGGACGACGGTCACCGGGATCGACGCGCGCCGCCGCAGGGTGCACCTGGACGGCGGCGGTGTCGAACCCTACGACGAGCTCGTGCTCGCCACCGGCAGCCGCGCCTGGCTGCCCCCGGTTCCCGGGCTCGCCGACCCGACCGTCACCGCGTTCCGCGATCTCGCTGATTGCGAGCGGATCCTCGCCGCCGTCCGGCCCGGTGTCCGGTTCGCCGTGCTCGGCGGTGGTCTCCTCGGCTGCGAGGCCGCCCGAGGGCTCGCCGCCCGGGGCGTTGCGGTCACGCTCGTGCACCCGGAGTCGCACCTCATGGAACGTCAGCTCGAACCGGACGCCGGAGCGGTGCTCGCCGCCACGATGCGCAGGCTCGGGATCGACGTCCGGCTCGCCACAGCGGTGGCCTGCTGGGAGCGGGACGTGGGCCTGCGGTGCGCCGACGGCTCAATCGTCGCGGCCGACGCACTCGTCGTCGCCACAGGCGTGCGGCCCGAGACCGGCCTGGCCGAGGCCGCCGGACTCACGACCGACCGAGGAGTGGTGGTCGACGACCGGCTCGCCACTTCCGCCGAGCACGTGTCCGCGATCGGTGATTGCGCGCGCCATCCCGGATCCGTCTCCGGGCTCGTCCAACCCGGGTGGGAACAGGCCGCGGTGCTCGCCGACCGGCTCGCCGCCGCCGATCCGACCGCGCGGTACCTCGGCACCCCCGCCGTCACCCGGCTCAAGGCTCGCGACGTCGACCTCGCCACGGTCGGCGACCCCGCCGACCTCATCGACGACGACAACGAGGTGCTGCGCTTCACCGATACCGCAGGCGGGCGCTACGCCGCCGTCGCGCTGCGGGGCGACCGGTTGGTCGGTGGAGCGATGATCGGGCTGCCGCAGGCCGCCGCCGCCATGGTCCAGTTCTACGACGCGGGCATCCCCGCCCCGACCGACCGACTGCGACTCCTGCTCGGCAGGGCACTGCCGCCGGAGCACCGCGATCAGACCGATCCAGAACTGTCGCTGGGGCAGACGATCATCTGCCGGTGCAATTCCGTCACCAAGGACGGGGTGATCGACGCCGTTGCGCATGGCTGCACCACCGTGGCCGCACTGAGTCGCGTCACCCGAGCCGGTACCGGATGCGGTGGCTGCCTCGAACGACTGACGGCCATGCTGACCTGGGCGGTGGGCACGGACCCGATCGGTGAACCCGCGGCGGGTGGCGACACATCCCGGAACGGCCGGTACGAGGTAACCGAACAGAACCCCGCCCACCAGACCGACGCACTGGCACCCGCCGGACCGCACTAGCTCTTCGAGCTCGGGAGTTCCGGCGTCGGCGCACTGCCGGTCCACGTCTTGGCCGGAATGCTCCAGGTGGTGGCGAAGGCACCGACCGCGGCCACGGCGGCGGCAGCAGCAGCGAGGGCCTGTGGTCCGAGAACGGTCAGTGCGACGCCGCCGAGGGCGGAGCCGAGCAGGATTCCGAGATACATGGCGCTGTTGTTCCAGGCCAGGAGGGATCCGCTCGCTTCGGGATAGCGCGCCATGAGCCGCAGTTGTTGGGCGGAGAAGTACGGGTAGGCGGCCAGCGCGATCGCGACGGCGAAGACATCGAGAACCACGATGGAATCGGTGTACAGCACCGCGCTGAAGGCGGCCTGCGCGACGGCCAGGGCGAGCAGACTGACCATGCTGGTGAGCTTTCCGCCGTAGCGATCGGCCAGACGCCCGCCCAGGAGGTTGCCGAGCACCGCACCGCCGCCGAAGCAGGCCAACGCCCAGGCGACCAGGTCTGTCGAGAACCCGCGAAAGCCGATCAACACGGTGGCCAGATAGGTGTAGAACCCGTACACCGCCAACGCCCAGAGCGCGGTGACGCACACCGCCCGGATGCGCACCATGATCGAGGGTGGTGCGGCGACCTCGGCGGTCTCGGTGGCGTCTGCGGTGGACGACGGGAACCCGACAGCGATCGCCCTCGCCTGCTGAGCACGTGCCCGGACCGATGAGTAGCCGGTGACGGCCAGGATGACCAGCGCGGCAGCGGTGATCACGAAGAACACCCCGTGCCACCCGAGCACGACAGCCAGCAGCGCGCCTGCCGGGGCACCGATGATGAGTGCGATCAATAGCCCGGACGTGACGACAGCCAGCCAGCTACCACGCGCCGAGCGCGGCGCGGTAGCGCTGACCAACGCATAGACCGAGGGAGTGATCCCCGAAGCCGCCACACCCGCGATCGTCCGGGCAGCCAGCAACACCGCGAGCGACGGAGCCAGGGCGGTGGCGAGATTCGCCACCACGAACACGGCCAGCGCACCGGTCAACACGGTGTAACGGCCGCGGCGGTCGGCCACAGCACCCAAGCTCGGCCCACCGATCAGATAGCCGAGCGCGAACACCGTCACCAGCCAGCCACCGGCCACCGCGCCGATCCCCAGACTCCGGCCGATCATCGGCAACAACGGCGACATCACAAACAGATCAGTACCGATCAAGAACAACGTCAACCAGCCCACCGTGCGAGACATCATGGCGTCACCGTATCGGGATACGGATTCGTCGAATAGCCAATGCGACCATGTGGCCATGGCGTTTTCCGGCCACCCCAATCAAGGATTTCACGCTGTCATTTTCGACAAACCGAGGAATCGCGGCAGAAAGATTTCGACACAACGCGGGCTGGTTTGGAATCACACTGGATTAGTACGCCAGGACTGGCCGTGACCGGAGCATCCCACCTTCATTGACGCAGGGAGACTTGTGATGACCTCGTGCCTGTGCATTCTCAGCCATCTCCTGATCAGCACCGCGGCGCCGAACCAGGCGGACTGACGGGTGGACGGCAAAGTGGCGTTCGTCTCGGGAGCAGCAGGCGGTATCGGGGCTGCCATCGTACGGGCTCTCGGTGAGCGCGGCGCCGTTGTGGCAGCCGTGGATCGAGACGCCGACGAACTGGCTCTGACCACCGAGAAGATGACCGGAGATGGACTGCACGTCGAATCCTTCGTCGCGGACGTCGGTTCCGAGAATCAGATCGAGGACGTGGTCGGCGCGATCGAGCACCGTCTGGGCCCTATTGAGTTCGTGGTCAATGCGGCGGGTGTACTGCGGCTGGGTGAGATAGCGACATTCGACCATGAGGACTGGACCGACACCTTCATGACCAATACGACAGGTGTCTTCATCGTGTCCCAGGCCGTGATCAGGCGAATGATCCCGCGTAGTCGTGGAGCGATCGTGACAGTCGCCTCGAACGCGGCCGGCACCCCCCGCGCGACCATGGCCGCCTACAGCGCGTCGAAGGCGGCGGCGACGATGTTCACCAAGTGTCTCGGGCTCGAGGTCGCCAAGTACGGCATTCGGTGCAACGTCGTCGCTCCCGGCTCGACCGACACCCCGATGCTCAGCTCGATGTGGCAGGACGAGTCCGGTCCGCGGGCGACGATCGAAGGTGATCCGGAGACGCACCGGGTGGGTATTCCGTTGCGGAAGCTGGCCCAGCCCCGGGACATCGCCGAGGCTGTGGTCTTCCTGCTCGACGACCGGGCCGCGCACATCACCATGCACTCGCTCACCGTCGACGGCGGCGCGAGCCTAGGAGTGTGCTGACGAGGCCCCGTCAGTCTCACACCGAACCGAGCGACCAAGGTGAGGTCCGTGACCGGAATTCCCGTTATCGATCCCTATTCGATGCCGACCAGCGCCGATCTGCCCGCAAACACCGCGCGGTGGAAAGCGGATCCGGATCGGGCGGTGCTACTCATCCACGATATGCAGAAGTACTTCCTGCGCCCCTTGGCCACGACATTGCGCGACGAGCTCGTGGCCAATACCGCCGAACTGCGCGATGGTTGCGTGTCGCGCGGAATTCCGGTCGCCTACACCGCGCAGCCAGGTGGTATGACACCACAACAGCGCGGGCTGCTCGCCGAGTTCTGGGGCGCCGGCATGCGAGTGGCCCCAGCCGACCGGCAAGTAGTGAGCCGGCTCGCGCCCGGCGAGAACGACTGGGAGTTCACCAAATGGCGTTACAGTGCATTCTTCCGCTCTACTCTCCTCGAACGAATGCGAGCGACCGGCCGGGACCAGCTGATCGTCTGCGGAGTCTACGCACATGTCGGAGTGCTGATGACCGCGGTCGAGGCGTTCACCAATGACATCGAGACATTCCTGATCGCCGACGCGGTCGCCGACTTCTCCAAGGAATTCCACCAGTTGGCCATCGACTACGCGTCCGGACGGTGCGCGGTGGTCACCACCGTCAAAGAGATATTCACGTGCTGACGGCAGGTAGCCAGGACATCGCGGCGGAGAAGCTGCTGGATCGGGTGCTGGCGCCGAACCCACCCGCGTTCGCGCTGATCCAGCGACCTCGGGCCACCGGCCCAGCGGTACTCGACCTGCTCGTCGGCACTGTGTCCACCCCGGCGACCATCGCTGAGATCGCGCTGGGCAGGGAGACCGAGGAGGACACCACCAGACCTCGACACGAGGTGCTGGCGATCATCCCGTACCGACAGATCGCCGAGCGCGGCATGGCCTGCGTCGACGACGGCTCACCACTGCTCGCCATGACCATCACCGATCAGGGCACGCTACCCGTCGCGCAGGCCTTGGCCCGGCTACCGGGGGATCCCGTCACGCTGACCGACGCGCGGTTCGACGTCGAGGACGACGCCTATGCCGACATCGTCCGTAGGGTCGTCGCCGACGAGATCGGCACCGGCGAAGGCTCGAACTTCGTCGTCAAACGCACCTTCACCGCCACCATCACCGACTACTCGGCTGCCAGCGCGCTGGCCTTCGCCCGCCGTCTTCTGGAACAGGAGTCCGGTGCCTACTGGACGTTCGTCGTACACACCGGGAATCGCACATTCGTCGGAGCGACTCCGGAACGCCATGTGAGTCTGCACGATGGCGTGGCTGTCATGAATCCGATCAGCGGCACCTATCGCTATCCGCCGGCAGGCCCCACCGTCCCCGGGGTCCTCGACTTCCTCGCCGACCGTAAAGAGGTTGACGAGCTGTACATGGTGCTGGACGAGGAACTCAAGATGATGGCCCGGATCTGCGGTGCGGGTGGTCGGATCGTTGGCCCATACCTCAAGGAGATGACCCGGCTCGCCCACACCGAGTACTTCATCGAAGGGCATACCTCCCGCGATCCGCGCGAGATCCTGCGCGAGACGATGTTCTCGCCCGCGGTGACCGGAAGCCCGCTGGCGAGTGCCTGCCGAGTGATCACCCGCTACGAGCCGGAGGGCCGGGGCTATTACAGCGGCGTCCTCGCTCTCATCGGCCGTGACGGGCACGGCGGCGCCACGATGGACTCCGCCATTCTCATCCGCACCGCTGACATCGATCACGCGGGCAGGATGCGAATCGGTGTCGGCGCCACACTCGTGCGTCACTCCGAACCATCCGACGAGGTGGCCGAAACCGAAGCCAAGGCAGCCGGTCTGCGCGCGGCATTGGCATCGGGAACGAAGACGCGGCTGAGTGACCATCCGTCCGTGGACGCCGCGCTGCGGGCGCGTAACGGCGGTCTCGCTGAATTCTGGCTGGCTGAGAACGACGCCGAGGACGAGCCACGCACAACGCTGTCCGGTCGCACTGCCCTGGTCGTCGACGCCGAGGACTCCTTCACCGCGATGATCGGCCATCAGTTGCGCTCCCTGGGGCTGGTGGTGACGATGCACCGGTTCGATCAGGAGCACTCGTTCGACGACCACGACCTCATCGTCATGGGCCCGGGGCCCGGCGATCCGCGCGACGTGGACGACCCTCGGATCAACCGCGTGCGGACGGACCTGCGCACCCTGCTTGCCAGACGGAAACCGCTGCTCGCGGTATGTCTGAGCCATCAGCTGCTCAGCCTGGAACTCGGCTTCCCCGTGCTGCGCAGAACCACCCCGAACCAGGGTGTGCAGCGCAAGATCGACCTGTTCGGCTCACGAGAGCTGGTCGGCTTCTACAACACCTTCGCCTGCACCAGCGGGCTGGACCAGGTCGCCTGCGCCGGTGTAGGTGCGGTCGAGGTGAGCAGAGACACCCGGTCAGGAGAGGTACACGCGATGCGTGGCCCGAACTTCGCCTCGGTGCAGTTCCACGCGGAGTCGGTACTCACCCAACACGGTGTGCGGATTCTCAACTCGCTCATCGTGGACATACTCAACGGCTGAACGAGGTGCACGCATGATTCTTCAGCGCATCGGAAACCGGGGAATCCAGCTGGGCTCCCTCTTCGACAAGGCGGCCTCCCGGTACCCGGCAGGCGTCGTCGTCCTCGATCATGACCTGCACATCGTCCCCGAGCTGGGCCGCACGCTGATCATGTCGAGTCTGGCCGATCTGGTCGATGACTTCGCCTCCCGGCTGTGGGCCGCGGAAGTCCGACCCGGTGATCACGTGGTCATCTACAAATCGGACAGCTTCGACATCCTGCTGCTCGCGGTCGCCGTCGCGCGGATAGGCGCGATCCCGGTGCTGTTGTCGCCGAAGCTCGACGGTGCGACGGTCGCCGGACTGCTGCCCCGCACCGGGCGGCCGTACCTGCTCAGCGACCAGGAGAAACTCGACGCCGAGCTGCCCGCCTCGGTATTCGATCTCGCCGAGACCGTCCTGCTCGCATCGGGCAGCCACCCGAACGCCATCGAGCTAGCCGGTCTCGCCGGGGTCACGCGGGTCGACCCGGTGCTGATGCCGCCGGACCACCCGACACTGGTGACACACACGTCCGGCACCACCGGAACCCCCAAGCTCGCGGTGCACACCGGGCGCAGTCTCCAAGCGCGCTACCGCCCGCAGGCCTCGGCGTTCGCCCTGTTGCGCCGCCGCGAGACCGTGGCCATGCACGTGTCCTTCGTGCACTCTCGGATCATCACGGCGACGGCCATCGCGCTGTACCGAGGCCTCCCGCTCCTCGTCCTCGCTGACGACGATCCAGACCACGTCGCCGGCATCTTCGCCGCGCTGCGCCCCGGCGTCATCGAAGCGCATCCGAACTCGTTCATGCGCTGGGAGGAACTCGCCGACGATCCGCGTCGGCCGCTGGCGAACGTGAAACTGTTCAGCAGCACCTTCGACGCGATCCATCCGCGTACCGTGCAACGGCTGCTCCGGGCCACGGAGCGCAGAGCACCGCTGTTCGGGCAGCTCTACGGACAGAGCGAGACCGGTCCGATCGTGCTCCGCACCTACAGCAGGCGCCGGTCGCCGGACGCGGACGGCCGCTGCGTCGGGTTTCCCTTCCCCGGCATGACCGGTATCCGGATCACCAGCAGGGACGGCCGACCGACCGGCAAGTCCTCTCCTGGCTACATCGAGGTGCGCAGCGACGGTCGAGCGGTGACGTTCCTAGGTGAGCCCGCGCGGTACGCCGAGCAGGCGAATGGCTCGTGGTGGCGGATGGGTGACCTGGGTTACCGCTCCAGATGGGGATGCCTGCATCTGCTCGACCGGGAGGTCGACGAGATCCCGGGATTCGGCAGTACCCTCGCGGCCGAGGATCTGCTGCTCTCGAAGCTGGCGGACCTCGCGGAGGTGGTGATCATCCCCGGTCCGGACGGCAGCGTACTGCCGGTGATCTCCACCAAGGACGATGCACCGCTCGACCCGGCAGCATGGCGGGCCGCCGCCGTCGACCTGCCGCCCATGGCGGACCCGGTGCACAAGCCTCTCGCCGAGCTGCCGCACACCGCCACGACGAAGATCAAGCGGCTCGAGCTGGCCCGCACGCTGGCAGACGAGTTCGCGCGGTCATCGAGCCCGACCGAGCGTGCTCATCCTTCGCCTCGGAGCACCTAGTGGTCACGACCGGACGAACCTCCGGTCGCAACCACTCACACCGCCCAAACCGTTGCCGCGACGCCGCGACGTCACATGAAAAGCTGCCGGGCGCAGCCAGCGCACCGCCGGTCACAGCGGCAGGACCAGCGCCGATTCAGGACACTAGCCCGTCATTCGGGCCGCAGCCGCAGCCGCTGACAGAACCCAGCTCACTTCACGCCGCTCGTCGGCCGCGTCCGGTAGCTCGGACACCACGTAGTACTCGCCATCGCCGAAAGCGAGGACGAGGTGGTCGGCTTCCTCCACCGGTGGGCTTCGGCGCGAGGACAGGACGCACCCGTACCGCCGTGCGGTGACAGTGATCAACTCCCGGGCCGAGCTCAGCACGGCCGCGGGTGGCGAACCGGGGAGGGCCGCGACGAATCCGCAGACTCCTTCCAGTGAGCGCACCGCACGTCGACGCCGGTTGATCAGCGTCAGTACTTCGTCGTAGTTCGTGCTCTTGGTCATGTCACTCATACCTGTTGAGGGTCAGTGTCTGGCCGGTGGTTCCGGTCGGAGGCAGGTCCAGCAGAAAGCCCGCTGCCGCCGCGACGTCCTCGGCCGTCTTGATCCATTCTCGGCCGAACGCCTTTCCGATGCCGCTGAGCAGGCTCGCCGCCACGCTGTCCTCACGACCGCCGAGCAGGGAGGTATTGGTGGGGCCGGGGCGCAGCTCGTTGACGGCGATTGCCTCTTTGTCCAACTCGCGACTCAGTGTGCGCATCAACGAGTGCAGCGCGGCCTTCGTCGCGTTGTAGGCGGCGAAGCCGGTCGGTGACCGGACCGAGGCATTGGATCCGATCAGCAGGATGTGACCGCCTGCCGGATTCGCGGCCAGGTGTGGGATGCAGCCGCGAATCAGCTGGGCAGGCGCGACGACGTTGATCGTGAGCGCTTCCGTCCACTCCGCCGTGGCCAGCTTGGCCACGGGCGCCTCCGCGCCGTGCACACCCGCGCAGGCCACCACCGCGTCGAGCCGCCCGCACCTGGTCAGTACCTGGTCACCGACGGCGCCCATCGAGTCCGGCTCCGCGCTGTCGGCGAGCACCGTCGTGATCCGTCCGCCCCCGTGGGCGACCGTGTCCGCGAGACTGGCTTCGGTCCGACCGACCGCGACCACGTGCCTGCCCCGGCCGACCTGATCGAGGGTGATCGCCCGGCCGATCCCCCGGCTCGCGCCGGTGACGACGACGACCCGCTCGCGCTGCTCAGGCATGGTCACTGTCGACACTCCTCATGGGTTCGTCCTCGACCACGTTGGCGGTCTGACTGCCCTGCGCATTCGGCATCGGCGCACACCGGGGTAGTGGCGGGTACCGATGGTGTCGGTGAGATCGCGCCCATCGTGGCGACCCGATCGTCGACCACGAGTCGATGCTCCCTCGTACCGCGGGAGGTGACACGAACGTAGCACAGAGTTCGGCAATGGTAATACCATAGTGCAGCTGATCAGGCCCACACCTCCTCAGCGATCCGGCAGACGAGTTCCAGCTTGCGCCACTGGACGTCCTCGCTGAGGACGTTGCCCGGTGCCGAGGACGCGAACCCGCACTGCGGGGCGATACCGAGCTGGGAGATGTCGAGGTAGGCGCTCGCCTCCTCGATCTTGCGCAACAACGCGGAGCGGGTCTCGAGCTCGGGGTCCTTGCTGCTGACGATGCCGAGCAGGACCGTTGGACCTGGCGGCACGTGGCGCAGGGCAGAGAAATCGCCTTCCCTGGAGGCGTCCTCCCATTCGACGAGGAACCGGTTGTAGGGCAGGTTGAAGACCTGCTCCGCCACCGGTTCGAGCGAGCCCTCCCAGATCCAGCGGGACTTGTAGTTCCCCCGGCAGATGTGCAGTGCCGTGGTCACCCCCTCGGGCAGGCCGGTCAGGATGTCGCGGTCGGCCCGCAGGCAGCGGGCCACCATCGTGGCGATGTCGATGCCCTGGCCCTCCAGGCGCCGCCGCCAGGTCTCGTCGCCGACCACGACGTAGGGCGGGAAGTCGAACTGGACGTGTCCTGCGCCACTGGCGATCGTCTCGGTGATCAACGACTTCTGGATGGCGTGGACGTCGGCGACGAACTCCTCGCGGTCCGGGTACGCCGAGGTCGTGGTGCCCTCGACGTATCCGAACGGGCCGGGCCACCACGATCCAGCCGGGAAGCTGACCTTCGGGGCGCGCGCGGTGATCGACGTCAGGAATTCGATCTCAGCCTTGGCCGGATTGCCGATCCGGCGGAGCCTACCGATGACCTCCGGAATTCCCGGGTAGTAGATGTCCTCGCCTCGGCCGGTCGGGTCCGGATACGGAATCGGTGCCGTCGGTGGACCGGTTCCCTCGACGGCGTCGTAAACCGAGTTGAGGAACAGCATGCGGCGCAGTTCGCCGTCGGTCACCAGTTCGATGCCCGCGGTTTCCTGTTGGGTGACCACCTCGCGGATGCAGGTGTCCTCCACCTCGTGCAATTCGGTGAGATCGAGGGTTCGTTCGTGTTCGAGCATGCTGGTATGGCCAGGTGCGTAGACCTTGTCCAGCGCCGTCTTGAGGGAGCTGGGTCGTAGCAGGCTGCCGACGTGTTCGGCACGGGGCAGTCCGAACGGGTCGCGAGGCAGACTCATGCGTCATTCTCCTGAGTGGGTATGCGGCGGTGGACTGGGCCGCCGATCATCGGTCGGCGCCCGTCGTGGAACTCTCCGCATGGTTCTGCACCGATGCGGCCCGGTCGGCTCGGATCATCGACACGATCTCCCGGATGCCCATCGCGAGGGCGAACGTACCGAACACGACTCCGAGGACGACGCTGTCGAGCGCGAGGGCGAGCAGCGCACCCGCGATGGCGCCGGGGACGGCGCCGACGCTCAACAGCCGGCCCAGCCGGGCGGATGCAGTGCCCTTGCGCAGGTGCATGTAGCCGCCGACGATCGAGTTGGGCACGAACATCAGCAGCGAGGTTCCCGCCGCGGTGTGCAGGTCCGCGCCGAACAGCAGGACCAGGGCAGGCACGGCGAGCAGTCCGCCGCCGAGGCCGAGCGCGGCGGCCCATGCCCCGATGATCACCCCCGTGACGATGGTTACCGGGAGCACGAACCACAGACTGGCGAGCAGGCCGGGGGAGACGGCCGCCTTGCCGTAGAGCGGGTCGAGGCCCGCCGCATCGAGGTAGAGCTTCGCGGCGGTGATCAGGACGATGGCGATGAACAGGATCCGCAGGATCCGCTCCGGGATGCGCGAGATGATCCCGGCTCCGAAGAAGCCGCCGATGATGCCGCCGATGATGAGCCCGGAGCCTGCCCGCAGGTCGATCGCACCGCCCGCCAGCGCGTAGACCGCGGCGCCGATCGCGCACACGGCGATGTTGGCGACGGTCGACGTGCCGTGCAGCACCTTGCGCGGCAGTCCGGCGAACCGGTCGAGCGCGGGGACGAAGAAGACGCCGCTGCCGCCGCCGAGCAGGCCGCCGACCGCGCCGCCGGTGACCCCGATCGCCAGTGCCCCTCCTGTGCTGAGCCGGTCCGCTGTTCCCGGATCGTTGATCACCGTGCACACTCCTTTCGTCGGACGTCTGATGAATCGGCCCAGTCGTGACCGCTGGTGGCCTCCGCTCCGGAGATCTCGGCACGCTGACTTCGGCATCGTGGATCCCGGACCCATCCGAGGGTCACCGGTCCAGCTCCGGTTCCTCGGCGCGCAGCTGCCGCATCGTCTGCTCCAGGTTGGCCACCGTGGCCGCGATCGCGGCGGCCTCGTCGCGCTGCTCGAGAGCGGTGACGAGGTCGTCGTGCGCTTGATCGGTGTCGAGCAGCGGACCGTCATGGGCGATCCGGTCGATCAAGGTCGCCTGGATGATCGGGCGTGCGTAGGCGAAGAGCTCGGCCAGCACGGAGTTGCCCGAGAGCGCCACGATGGCCTGGTGGAAGTCCAGGTCGGTCGCGACGAAGCTCGCGGGGTCGTCGGCATTGGCCGCACGCTCGGCGAGCTGCGCGCGCAGCTCGGTCAGGTCCTCCGGTCGGGCCCGCTGTGCGGCCAGCCGGGAGGCTTCGACCTCCAGCGACCGCCGGACCTCGTAGATCTCCAGCAGCCGGGCCCGGCGCAGGAGCTGGGCCACGGTTGCGGACGGCGCGCCGGGCTCGGCAACGAAGGTGCCGGAACCGTGGTGCACGGCGAGCAGACCTTCCCGGTGCAGCAGCCGGACCGCCTCGCGCACCGAGGAACGGCCAACGCCAATCTCGGCCGCCAGTGCACTTTCGCTTGGCAACTTCTCGCCCGGTGCCCAGCCGCCGGTCCGCAGGCGCTCTCTGAGCAACGCCTCGACCTGCGGGACGACTGGCCCGCGTTCGAGCTTCCGCCATGTCGGCACGCATGTCCTCCCCGCCGCGGGCAGAGTGACCGCAAGTCGTCTGAGGTCTGAGGTCTGCCTCGCGCAGCGTATCGGAAGACCCGATCGATCGGTACTACCATTTGGCGTACTGCTCAGTCCGGCGTTACTCGCCGGCCGCCCCCGGTCACCGGCGCGGCAGCGCCGGATCCGGTGCGCCCGCCGCGGCGAAGGCCGCGGCACGGGCGGTGCAGTCGCGGCAGGTCAGGCAGGGCGACGGCCCCTCGGTCCGGCAGCTCCAGGTAGCGGCGAAGTCGACCCCGAGTTCGAGCCCGGCGCGGATCACGTCCATGGCCGACCAGTCGCGGAACGGCAGCTCGAAGGAGAACGGCTCATCCGGGGTGACGGTGCCGACCGTGCAGCGCACAACCTCCTGCAGCGCGATCATCGAGTCTGCCAACGCGGGCTTGGTCGCCAGGTCGTCGCCGTGCAGTCCGACGAGCAGCGACCGGCCGCCCGCGAGCACGACCCGAACCGCGGTGATCAGCAGGCTCGTGTTGAAGCTGGTCATCGCCGCCAGGTTGACGAGTTCGGGCTGCTCTCGCAGAGTGTGCAGTTCCACATCGAACGGGTAGGGGTCGGCGGTCGGGCGGAATACGGCGCCGAGGTCGACGACCTCCAGCCCGATCCCCAGACCGTCGGTGATCGCACGCGCGCAGCGCAGCTCCTGTGCGCTGTTTCGTTCCCGCGCGCTGATGAACAACCCGCGCTGGTGGTAGCCCTCCCGGGCAGCCCACGCCGCGAGCGTTGCGGAGTCGGCGCCGCCGGAGATCAGCGTCCCGACCGGGCCCCGCACCACGTCTCGCATCGCTCTCCGCACGGATGAGGGCAACGGACGGGTCCGCCGACGGTCGCGGGGCGGCCACACTACCCGCGCGTATGGTAACACCACTGCGGCCCGGAGCGTCGCGGCCAGCTGAGGGGTGGAGACCGTGGTTCCGGACGATCAGGAGTTGCAGTCCCCCTACGGCTCCGACCCGATCGTCGAGCAACTCGCCGAGGTCATACGCGAGGCCGGGCCCGGCGGCAGATTGCCGAGCGAGCGGCAGCTCGCTCTCATGCTCGGCGTCAGCCGCACCGCCCTGCGCGACCGGTTGCAGCAGGTAGAGGCGCTCGGGGTGCTGCGGCGCACCGTCGGAGCCGGCACCTACGCCCAGGACATAGACCCGGCCGGGCTGGCGGTCGGGCTCAGCGTGGCCGTCACGACCTCACAGTTGACGCTGCGCTCGCTGCACAGCGTCAGGATCGCACTCGAGCGCCAGGCCGCCATCGAGGCCGCCCGGCTCGCCGATCCCGTCTTGCTGGGCTATCTGGCGCGCGCCGCGCAGCGCATCGACGAGGCAGACGAAGGTGAGGACCTCATCCGTGCCGACGCCGAGTTCCACGAGGCACTACTGCGGGCCGCGCACAACACGGCGATCAATTTCTTCGCGGTAGCGCTCAGCGGGCCGCTGCGCACGTCAGTCGTGCGGCGGCAGGAGCAACTCAGCACGATCATCGGCTGGCGTGACTTCATGACCATGGTCCATCGCGACATTCACCTGGCCGTCGCCTCGGGCGACGTGGTGGCGGCGGCACGGAGCGTGGATGATCACTTCGCCGCCTTCGAGGCGGCCACCGACGGGGTGTTGACGCCCGGGGCCGCCGGAGGCAGCAGCACGAGGTCGAGCTCTCGGCCGGTCAGCGAGTAGGCGGGTACCGGGTCCAGTACGGGCAGCCCAGGATGACGCGGATCGGTACTGATCGTGCGCCGCCAGCCCACGTCGGACGGGCAGAGCAAGCCGATCTCGATCGTGACCAGCACCGTGGCGGAGTGAACGTGCCCGGCGACGACTCGTCCGTCGGCGGCGGCGAATACACCATGCAGATGGATCTGCGGCTCGTCGTCGTCGGTGCGGCCCAGGTGGCCCTGTAGCGAGGCGATCTCGATCAGTCCGCGCTCGGTCCGTGCGGGTGAGTAGGTGGGTCGGCCGGCCTGGTCGGTCTCCGCGTAGGAGTAGCGAAGCTCCGACAGACTCCCGATGGCGGAGGCCAGCACCGCCGAAGGCCAGCCGGACCGCGTCATGAGATCGGTCAGCGAGCTGTGGAGGTGTTCGCCCGGATGGAGCCGGACGAGGGTGACCGCTGTGCCCGAGCGGCTCTGCTCTGCGTGCATGGAATCCAGTGATCTTTCGTTTGCTCGAGCTGTCGCACTCGGGGTGACCGGCTCGGGACTCGCACGCATCGCCGATCGTGTCTCCGACGCGCGTGACGGGCAGTGGATCGTGCGGGTGATCGAATGGGGACTTCATCGAATCAACCACGGCGGCGGCCGTCGCGCAACGGAATGATCGCGGCCCTGGTCTCTGCCGCCGCGGTCGTCGGGTCCGCTGTGCCAGCCTGCCGGCAAGCGGTCGGTGACAATTCGGGTGACACCGCGCACCGGACGTCCACGGCGCTTGATGTGCACATGGCGCGGCGTGAACGTGCGGTGCGCGGTGTCGAGCCGAAGGTGCGCGTTCCGGCTCCACCGTCACGACGGCCGCGGCTTCAGCGGAGGACACGCTCACCAGGCCGGATCGCCTGTGTGGGTCGGTTCCGCACGATCAAGGTCCTGTGGTGCTTGGCTCGGCTGATCAACGGATCGGTGCTCTGAGCCACTCGGCACGGTGCGCGACCCGGAGGCCCACTCGTGGTCGTTGACGCCGTTCGGTGTCGACCACGGAGCCTGGTAGGGATCGGAGCGATGGTACGGGTCTGCGGGCTGGTCCAGGTCAGCCACGGGTCCGGGCGGGCTAGTAGGGGCCGGTTCGGGTGCCACTGCCTGCTCGGTGCTCGACGGCTGGACGCTGGTGAACCGGGATTGCGGGTAGTCATCGGGCGCTGACGGGTAATGCCGACGCTCCGGTTCGCGGGGGTAGCCGTAGGTCGAATCGCGCGACACATCCGCATGCCGCTGTTCCTCGATGACACGGGACCGACGCCAGTCGTCCGGCTCCGGATGATCGCTTGGGGAATCGTGGTCGTTGGGGTGGTTCGATTCCGAGTGCGCCCGGTCGGAATGGCTGTGGGTCGGCGTCGAGGGTTTGCGCGCTGGGGTCCGCTCGGTTCCGGCAGTTGGTCGCTCACCGCTGGAGGGCGCCCTGGACCGAGCAGGGGCCTGGGCGACCGGCGCCTGGGTCGCTGCGGGAACGGCCGAATTCGGGGCAGCGGGAACGGGTGCGGACGGGACTACCGCGGGGGGTGCTGGAAGGGCCGTCCGAGAAGTGGGGATGGTGGCGCTCAGCCTGGGCGGAGCGCTCGGGGCGTAGCTCGACGCGCCCAGCTGGGTGGTGACGCCGATCCCAATGGTGACTACCGCGAGCACCCCGGCAACCACTCCGATCGTGGCATTCGTCGACCACCGTCGGTGGGACACCGTCGGGATCGGCTCGGTTCCCGGGGTAGGTCTCAGCTGGTACGCCAGGTGGCTCAGCTGTCGATGGGCCCAATCGTTGATCTCGGTGGTTGCCCAAGGCTCGGAGCTGACCTCGCCCCGTTCCGCGCTGTCGTAGTTGAGCCGGTGCCCCAGTGCTGCTGTGCCATAGGCCAACCGGCTCAGGACCGTGGCGTGGTTGATGTGCTCTTCGAGCGCCAGCTGATCCACGGACAACCGCCCGAGGTGGATGAAGATGAGCGCGCGCCGCTGAACATCCGGCAAGCTCAGCAAGGCGTCGAGCACTGCGATGTCGGACCCCGGCTGGGCTGGTGACGATGTACTGGTGCGTCTTCCGGCGAGGTTGCGGATCAAGCTCAGCCGGGCTTGCCGACGAATGGTGGCGTTGGCCCGCTGCCGTACCCAGCTGGCCGGGTTGGCCAGCTCGCCGACCTCGTTCCAGCGCCGTGCAGCGTGACGCAACGCCAGGTAGGCGGCACGGTGCGCCTCCTCGCGATTACCGAGGACGGCGTGCAGCTGGATGGCGAGTGGCGGATAAGTGGCACGGAAGAAGTTTTCGTAGGCGCGTTGCGAAGCCAGCAGCCGCTGGTCGGCGCTCATCGGGTCGATCTGCGGTCGCTGTTCCGGCGGCACGGGGGGCCTGTCGGCATATGTCTGGTGAAGCATCGCGACGACCCTTCTCCGTACGTCAGCAACAATGCACGCGACGTGGATTTAGCATTTCATTAGCATTCGCCTCAGTGCACCTCGCAGTCCGCTGAGATTACTCTAATCAGCGCGCTGGTCACGGTCCGGGCAATATGAATAGCATCCACTGTTGCGAACGAATATATTTGATTCGATGTGCAGACAATGAGTCAAGGGGGCTGATTGTGACAAGTGGGGATGATGGTCGACGAGTCGTCGAGCTACCGGAGGTCGTCGGGTCCGCTGTGGCGGCCTGCCAGCAGTACGGCTGAGGCGGCGACTGTGATCAGGCACGCGCCTACTCCGTAACCGGCCACGCCGGTCGTGCCGAGGGTGGCGAACAGGGCGGTGGTGACGAAGGGCGCGGGTCCGGATGCGATCAGACCGGCTGTGTTGATCACGACGGAACCACCGCTGTAACGCCACGCCGGTGCGAACGCGAGTCCGAAGATCGCGCCCTGGTTGGCGAACATCATCGAGTACGTCGTGAGGCTGACCAGTATGAGCAACACGGTGCCGAGCTCATTGCCCGCGTTGAAGACCGGGAAGTAGCAGAGGCACACGAGCGCGGCCGCCACCGCGCCCGCCACGGCCACCCGCAGGTGGCCGAGGAGGTCACCGAGCATTCCGAACAGTGGTGTCGCGAGGCCGAGGACGGCCGCGCCGATCGCCACCGAGAGCAACAGGAAGCTCTGGTCGTACCCCACGGTCGGGCCGTACGCGAGGATGAACACCGTGAACAGGTAATAGACGACCATGTCGCCGCACTTGAGCAGCGTGCACAGAACGACCGTCGCGGGCTGGTGCCGGACCAGGTCCAGCAGCGGCCACCGGGATGTCGTCCCGGCCTGGACCATCCCGGTGAACGTGGCGGTCTCCTCCACCCGCAGCCGCAACCACATGCCCAGGGTGATCAGCGCGGCGCTGAGCAGGAACGCGATCCGCCAGCCCCAGGCGAAGAAGTCCATGTCTGGCAGCAGGCGCAGCACCAGCAGGACGAGGGTGGCGGCGCTCATTCCGAGTAGGTTCGCGGCCTGCGGGAAACCGGTCCGATAGCCGACCTCTCGGCGCGAGCCCGACTCCATCGCCAGCAGCGCGGCGCCGGTCCACTCGCCGCCGAGTGCCAGCCCTTGACACACGCGCAGCGCCACCAGCGCCACCGGCGCGGCGGCGCCGATCTGGTCGTGGCCGGGCACGAGCCCGATGCCGGCGGTGCCGACCCCCATGAGCAGGAGCGTCGTGAGCAGCGCGCGCTTGCGCCCGTGACGGTCGCCGATATGGCCGAAGAACAGTCCACCCACCGGCCGCGCCACGAAGGCGACGAAGTAGGTGGCGAACGACAGCAGCACACCTGAGGTCGTGCTCTGGCCAGGGAAGAAGACCGAGGGCAGGACGACGGTCGCCATCAGCGCGTACAGGATGAAGTCGTAGGACTCGATGACGTTGCCGACGGTGCTGGCGAACACCGCACGGTTGAGTCGCCGGGGCGGGGGACCGGTCGAGACGGCTGCCGGTATCCCGTGCGCTGTGGGGTCGGCCATGGTGTCCTCTTTTGACGAGAGTGGTAGTACCAATAGCGGAAAGCTTGTCCGGCTGACTCGGAGATGGCAAGCGGCGGGCGCGCGGCGACGTCGCGGAGAGTCGACCGGACAGCAGCGTTCGCGCCAGGAAAATGCCTGGTCAGTGACCAGATTTGGATATGTTCGGACGGTTGACGCTCCCAGGGGACCGCTGCTACCGTTCAACGGTAGGACCATTACCTTATTTGGTAGTATCAATGTGGTAGGGGACACCGTGCCGGACTCTGTCAGGGTCGATCAGGCTGGAATCGATCAAGCCTTGGTCGACCGGTACGTCATCGAGGGCTATGTCGTCATCGATCCGGTGATCGGCACCGAGGAGATCGACACCCTGCGCCGCGCGGCCGTCGATGCCGCCGGCGCCCGGCCGGAAGCCACCCTGTGCAACACCGGGGACGGCTCGCTCCGCATCGTCTACGGCGTGCACGACCGTGCGCCGGTGTATGCCCGCTTGACCAGGATGCCGAGGATCCTCGCGCTGGCGCGGCGACTACTGGGCGGTGACGTTTACGTACACCAGACCAAGGTCACCCTGAACACGCCGATGGCAGGCGAGGGCTGGCCCTGGCACCAGGACTACGCCTTCTGGAGCAGACGCGATCACCTGCCACGCCCGGATGTGCTCAGCGCCGCGGTCCTGCTCGACGACATGCTGGCCGTGAACGGGCCACTGCTGATGGTTCCCGGTAGCCACCGCGCGCCGGTTCCGCTCACTGACGATGGGGTGCTCGGCGCCGAGCAGATCGCTGAGCTCTGCCACAGCAACGGCATCGTCGCCACCACGGCGCCCGCGGGTTCGGTCGTCTTCTTCGCGGGCACTGTCGTCCACGGCTCGTCGCCGAACGTGACGCCGTTTCCCCGGCGCGTCCTCTACATCACCTATAACCGCGTCGACAACCTGCCCGAGCCCGGTGGCGACGAACCGCCGGACTACGTCTGCAGCCGCGACACCGCCGCACTCGCCCCGCTGCACGCCGACGAGCCGCTGCTCGCGGGCGCGGCCTGACCGCGGCTCGCTCTCGGCGAGCGTGCCCCATCCGCGAAACCCGATCCGGCCGACAGCACCCGGCAACCAGAGGAGCCACGCCACCGTGTCCACATCGACCACCCCGTCGGCGACGTCCCAGGAACTGGCCAACGACTTCGGCGACGGAGTCGCCATCGGCGAGCAGCACTACCGTGCCTGGGTCGGCCCGCCGGAGTACTACGACCGGATCGGCGCGCTGCAGTTCCGCATGCTCACCCAGCTCGGCATGCGTGAGACCCACCGGCTCGCCGATGTCGGGTGCGGCTCGCTGCGCGGCGGCCGACTGTCGATCATGTACCTGCGGCCGGGGAACTACTACGGCGTCGAGCCCACCTCGTGGGCGCTGCACGATGGGATCGCCGCCCACCTCGGCACGGAGTTCGTGGGAATGAAGCGGCCCACCTTCCTCGAGGACGCGGACTACTCACTGGAGAAGTTCGGCGTCCAGTTCGACTTCGTCAACGTGCACTCGGTCTTCACCCACGCCCCTGGCAACCACATCCGCCGCTGCCTGCAGCAGGCCAGGGCGTGCATGCACGAAAAGTCGATCTTCGCCGCGACCTACCTGGAGAGCGACACCGACCATGTGGGCGAGGAGTTCGTCTACCCGTGGGTGACGCAGTTCCGCCGGGACAGCATCGAGAAATGGGTCACCGACGCCGGTCTGCGGTGCATTCACCTCGACCTCGGTCACCCCTTCGACCAGCGCTGGTTCCTCGCCGTCGACCCGGCCAACGACATCGATGCGGCCGCACTGCTCGCGGGTGAGGTCTACAGCTACGAGACCTACCTGCAGGACGAGATGGAGGCCTTCGGCGGCAGCAGGCGCAGCTACGCCGACTATCTGCGCGAAGACCTGGCCCGGCAGTCGGCAGGAAAGCGGAACCTGCCCCGATGATCCGCTCGACCACCCGCGCGTGGCGGGCGGGCGACGCGCTCGGCACCCGGTACCTGAACGGGTTCGTGCTCGTCCCCACCCTCCAGGTGCTGGGGTCTCGCGGCGTGCTCGACACGATGCGGGACGGACCGGTGGACCTGGCGGGGCTGCTGCGGGCCGCCGGAGTGGACGGGGCCGCCGGCGGGCTGCTCGGCGCGCTGCGCACGCTCGCACTGCGCGGGTGGGTCCGGTTGACCACGACCGGCGCACCCCACGAGGTCACGGCCACGCTGACCGCCCCTGGCCAAGACATCCTGCTGGCCTGGCGGGCAGCCGAGCCCGCGGTGGCGCCGGCGCTGGGACTCCTCACCGCGACCGTACCCGCGTTGGCGGATCCCTCAGCCCCGATCGGTCCCGAGCTCGACGACCTGCTCACCTCGGTCACCGACGCCATCGGCCGACGGTGGGGCATCCGGCCAGGCACCGGGCCGTCGGGTTGGGCAGACCACCTCGACGGCGTCGTCGCCTGCCCGGTGCTCGTGCGCGTGGCCCGCCGAGCCGCCGAGGGCCTGCCGCCCGATCCCGAGCTCGTACCGGTGCTGCGTGCGCTGGGCCACCTCGACGAGGCAGGCGAACCGACCCCCGTCGGCGTGGAGCAGCGTGAGCTCGCCGCGAACCTCGGCGTCGTCGTCTCCTACGTGGCGACGATCGCCGACCTGGACCGGGTCGTGTTCGGTGGCGGCTCGCGCAGCAGCCGGGACGACGACAATGTGCTGCGCGAGGTCAATATCTGGGGCAGCTCACAGAACACCGCGCTCACCGCGCTACGCACCGAGCTGCTGCGCGGAGTCTTGCTGCCCGTCTTCGACGACCCCGATCTGGCAGCGCAGCCGAGGGGGATCGCCGACATCGGCTGCGGGTCCGGCGAACCGCTGTCCTCGGCTGTCGAGCTCGTCGTCCGCGAGACGCTGCGCGGCCGTCACCTGGGCACCCACCCATTGCACGCGGTCGGTGCGGACATCTCACCCGCGGCGTGTGCCAGGGCCAGGGCCACGCTCGACGAGCGGGCCGCGCATCCGGGTGTGGTGACCACGGTCCTTCAGGCCGACGTCGTGGACCCCGACCGGTTCGCCGCTGACCTGCGCACGGCCGCGGACGTCGAGCTCGGCGACCTCATTCACACGCAGATGTTCCTGCTGCACGACCGCGAGCTCGCCGATGCCGATCCCGTCGCCGCGGTGGCCGGGTTGGAACGAGCCCGTCTCCGCTGCCACCCAGACCTGTTGCACGACATGCTGGCCCGCTTCGGCGACGACGCCTCGCGGGTGGCGCTGCCCGACCGGTTCACCACCGCGCACGCCGTGCAGGGGCGGACGATCCCCGCGGTCGTCGGCGCGGCCGACCTCGTCGGGCTCGTCCAGCGGTGGGCGCCCTACCTGGGACACGGGCTGGTGCTCGTCGAGGCACACGCCCCCGTGCCGGACGCGAGCGCGACGGGAGCCGCGCGCGGCGATGTCGATCCCGCACCCGCGGTGTGGGGCGTGCATGCCGCATCCGAGCAGTTCCTGATGCCCTACCTGGAGCACGAGCTCGCGATGGTGCTCGCCGGACTGGCCCCCACCTACAGCGTCACCACCGGGACCCAAGGGGTGAGCGCCGCGCACTGGATCCTCGCCGATCGCGTCTACACCGAACCCGGACTCCCGCACTTCGACCTGGCGTCGTCTTCGAGGTGATCGCCCCGTGACCAGCATCCTGATCAGGCATCCCGGTGCCGGCCCGGCAGCCGGCGTCACCGACCCGGCCTGGGTGAACGACCGCGACTACCCGACGCTCGCCGCGTTCTGGCGCGGCGTCGCCGACGCTGACACCGGTGCCCTGCGCGGGCTGTTCGGCGAGTCGGGCACCGCGACCCGGCGGCCGTCGCAGCGGTCCGTCACGGTGACCGCCGCCGCGCGTACCCGTCTCACCGGGGACGAGCCGATCCTTGAACGGCTGCTGGCCGGGGTGCTGCTGGGCTGGGTGCTGCGGGTCTGGACCGGTGTGCACGCCGACATCGTGCGGGTGCACGTCTGTGCGGGCGAGTGCGCCGCACCGGTCCCGGTCGATGTCTACTCGGGTCCAGCGACTCCGGACGACGCCCCCTCCGTCCGAGCAGTCCTGCTCGACGCCCACCGTACGTTCGGCGAACGCCGCACCCGCATGCGTGGCTGCCCACCGGGGATCGCCGCGCCCGCCGTGCTCGTGAGCTGCGCGGACTGCCCGCCATCAGGCCCGGACACCGCCGTCGAGCTGTGCGTGCCGGTACCCGGCAGGCTGGTTGTCCGGGTGTCTTCCTCGGGAGTCGCCGGCAGCGCCCCCGAGTTCCTGACCGGGCTCGTCGACGTCGTTGCCGCCGCGGTGCTGCGTGCCGTGTGCGACCCGGGGACCGCCGTGGCGACTGTCGTCGCGGGTGCGGTCCGTGACGCCGGGCTGGCGTTGTCGGTGCTGCACGGTGAGCACACCGAACCCGGTGCCGACCTGCTCGAGCTGTGGGAACGCCAGGTCGCGCACCGGCCGAGGGCCGTCGCGGTCATCGATGGGCCGCGGTGGCTGACCTACGAGCAGCTGGACGCGCGCTCCGACGCCGTGGCCACCATGCTGGAACAGCTCGGGCCGCGCACCAGGGGTCCGGTGGCGGTGACCCACGACCGCGGCCTGGCCGCCGTGGTGGCGGTGCTCGCCGCGATGAAGGCGGGCCGGGTGTGGGTGCCGGTCCCACCCGACCTGCCGCACGCCCGGCGCGCCGAGATGATCCGGGCCACGAGCGCGGTCGCTGTGCTCGGACCCGACGACGGTCTCGGGCTGCCCGCCGTCCCGACCGATTCAGTCGACGCCGATTCGGTCGGTGCCGACCGGGCACGCAGGCGAGGGCGGCCCGCCGGGCCGGACGCGGACCTGTGCATCCTGTTCACCTCGGGTAGCACCGGCGCCCCCTCGGGGATCCGCGTCTCGCACGGCTCGGTACTGAACCGGCTGCGGTGGATGTGGGAGCGCCACCCGTGGTCGGCGTCGGGCCGCGGCGTCTGGCTGAAGTCCCTCGGGCTCGTCGGCTCGCTGTGGGAGGTGTTCGGCGGTCTGCTCACCGGGCATCCGACGGTGATCGCATCGATGGCCGACCTCGTCGACCCGGCACGGTTGTGGGACCTTCTCGACCGGCACCGGGTCACCCGGTTGCTCACCTCTCCTCCCGTGCTGCAGCTGCTGCTGGGACATGCCCAGCGCCCCGGTGTCGCGGTGGGACGGTCCCTGTCGCTGGTGACCTCCAGCGCCGAGCCACTGACCACCACCCTGGCCCGCGCCTGGCTGCGCCGCTTCCCCGACCATCGGCTCCTCAACCTGTACGGGCTGACCGAATGTGCGTCCAACGTGGCCGTCGCGGACGCCGCCGAGCAGCTCGACGGTGCCGCCCAGGTGTCGATCGGGCGCCCGATCGACAACTGCCTTCTCGCCGTCGTCGACGCGGCCGGTGTATCGCTGCCGCACGGGATCGTGGGTGAGCTGGCCGTCGGGGGCCGCTGTGTCGGGGCGCCGCTGGAGGCAGGAGGCACGGCTCGGTTCGGCACCGACGGGTCCGGCGCGCCGCTCGTCCGCACCGGTGACCTCGCCCGGCTGGGCCCCGACGGGCGGATCGAGCTGCTCGGGCGCCGCGACAACCAGGTGAAGCTGCGCGGCCACCGGATTGCGCTCGAGGAGGTCGAGGCCGCCGTCGTTCGGGCGGGCGGGGCCGCCGAGGTCGTGTGCGGCCTGGTCGGGGACGGGTCCGACGCCGCACTCGTCTGTTGGTACACCGGCGCAGGCGACGCACACTCCGCCCTGCTGGAGCACTGCCGCACCGTGCTGCCCTCGGTGATGGTGCCGTCGCGGTTCGTCGCGGTGGATGCGATTCCCCGGCTGCCCGGCGGCAAGATCGACCGGGCCGCGCTGCACACCCTCGACACCGGCCGGCGCGGGCGGTCCGGACGATCCGACCCTGCCGAAGGACCGTTGGCCAGGGCGCTCGACGACGTCGAGGAGCTGGTCGGGCACCCGGTCTCACCCGGTGACCGGCTCGCCGGACTCGACCTGCACTCGCTGCGGATGGTCGAACTGCATGAGCGGCTGCGCCGGTGGGCACCGGTCGAATTCGACGTGGTGGACCTGTTCCGCTGCGCGACCGTCTCCGACGTCGCCCTGCTGACCGTCGGCACCGCTGAGCAGGTGGCCGGACGCGGTGTCGAGCGGGCCGGGCGCTACCGCGCCGCGCTCGCCAGAGGCCGGCGCGGAAGGACCGGACGGTGACGACCTCCTCGGCCGTATCGACCAGCACACCTGACCCCGACGAGACCGCCGTCGCGGTCATTGGAATGGCGCTGCGCGTACCGGGGGCCGATGACGTTGGGCAGTACTGGGAGAACGTGTGCGGCGGCGTCGAGTCGATCAGCCGATTCACCCCGGATGAGCTGCGCGCCGAGGGAGTGCCCCAGGAGCTGCTCGACGATCCCGATTACGTACCCGCCAAGGGCGTCCTCGACGGTGCGGACCGCTTCGACGCCGGCTTCTTCGGCTACTCGCCCTACGAGGCCCGCTCGATCGATCCGCAACAGCGCGTCTTCCTGGAAGCCTGCTGGACCGCGTTCGAAGATGCCGGCTATTGCCCGGACGACGTCGCCGTTCCGGTCGGGGTTTTCGCCGGAGCTCGACTGAGCCAGTACGCGTTCAACCTCTACTCCCATACCCGCCTGCACACCGAGCTGGACGAACTTCCGTTGCTGCTCGGCAACGACAAGGACTATCTGACCAGCCGCGTGTCCTGGCAGCTGGGTCTCACCGGGCCCAGCGTCTCGGTGGCGACCGCGTGCTCGACGTCGCTGGTCGCTGTGGTCACCGCGGTGCAGAACCTGCTGATGTTCCAGTGCGACATGGCACTCGCGGGCGGCGTCCGGGTAGGGCTGCCGCTGCGCGCGGGCTACCGATACACGCCCGACAGCATCTGTTCGCCGGATGGGCATTGCCGCACTTTCGCCGCCGACGCCGCGGGCACGGTCTTCGGTGACGGGGTCGGCGCTGTCCTGCTCAAGCGGCTCGGCGATGCCCTCGCCGACGGCGACCACGTCGACGCCGTCATCCGAGGCTGTGCGGTGAACAATGACGGCGCCGCCAAACCCAGCTGGACCGGCCCTGCCATGGACGCCCAGGCGGAGGTCATCGATCTGGCGCTCGTCTCGGCCGACGTCGACCCGGCCAGCATCGGCTATCTCGAGGCACACGGCACCGGCACGCTGCTCGGTGACCCCATCGAGCTCGCCGCCAGTACGCGCGCGTACGGGTTGCCACCCGGCGAGCGCACGGTGATCGGCTCCGTGAAGCCCAACATCGGCCACCTGAGCGCGGCCGCGGGGGTTGCGAGCCTGGTCAAGGCGGTAGTCGCGGTCCGCGAGGGGGTTGTCCCGCCGAGCATCAACCTGGGTGACCCGAACCCGGCGCTACGGCTGGCGGAGACGCCGTTCGCGCTGACCACCGAACCAGGGGAATGGCGGACCGCACCCGGCCCGCGCCGGGCGGGGGTCAGCTCGTTCGGGATGGGTGGCACGAACTGCCATGTCGTCATCGAGGAGGCACCGTGACTTCCCCTGTGGTGACTCCCACGACCCTGCTGCTGTCCGCCGCGACCGCCGACGCACTCGACGAGGTCCGTGCCGCACTGGCCGACCACCTGGAACGCCATCCGGACCTGGATCTCGGCGACGTCGCGGGCACGCTGCGCCGCGGCAGGCGCCGCCATGTGCACCGCCTCGCCGTGCCCGCCACATCGGTGGCAGACGCAGTGACCCGGCTGCGTGCAGCCCGGGTCGACCCCGGCCGCATCGCCGGGCCGGGCAGAGGCGTCGCGCTGCTGCTGCCCGGGCAGGGCGTGCAGCGCGCAGGCGCGTACCGCCATCTCTACGCGCAGGAACCCGCGTTCGCCCGCGCCGTCGACGCCTGCGCCGAGAGCTTCGCCGCGCACCTCGACACCGACGTGCGCGAGCTGCTGTTCGACACCGCGGCCGCCGACCGAACGGAGAGGCTGAGTCGCACCGAGTACACCCAGCCTGCCGTGTTCACCTTGGGGACGGCGTTGGCCGCGCTGCTGCACGACCGGGGCGTGGAGCCCGTGGCCCTGTTGGGGCACAGCATCGGCGAGCTGACCGCCGCGCACCTGGCGGGGGTGTTCGACCTGCCGACCGCGTGCCGGGTCGTCGCAGAGCGTGGCCGCCTCGTACAAGGCATGGAACCCGGTGTGATGGCACAGGTCCCGCTGGCCGAGGCAACCGTGCGCGAGCTGCTCGAGGATGTCGCGGGAGTCGAGATCTGCGCGGTCAACGCGCCGCTGCTCACCGTCGTGGGCGGCCGGCGGGCCGCCGTACTGGCCTGGCTGGGCACGGTGGACGAAGCCGAGGCCCCACTGCTCGCTGTCTCCCACGCGTTCCACACGGCGACGATGGATCCGGCGGCGCTGGCGTTCGCCGACGTCGTCGTGGCCGCGGCACCGCGCCCGCCGCGGTACGCCGTCGTGTCGAACGTGACCGGTCGCCTGCTCACCGATGCCGAGGCAACCGACCCTGGCTACTGGGCCCGCCAGCTGCGCTCCACGGTGCGGTTCGCCGACGGACTCGCCACCTTGGGCGCGCTCACCGACCCGAGCGTCGGATTGCTCATCGACGCGGGATCGCGCGGATTCGCCGCTCGGGTCGCGGCCAGCACGATCCGAGACCAGCCCATCGTCCAGATAGCAAGTGCCGCCGAACCCAGCGGACAGGCCGCGGCATTCGCCGCGACACTGGGCACGCTGTGGGAGTACGGCGCTGCCGTCGATCCTCCCGTGGGTCCCCGGGCGGCGCGGCAGCCGCGCAGGCTGCGGCTGCCGACCTATCCGTTCGCCCGCGACCGGCACTGGATCGACCCCGCCGGGTCTGCCGCTGTGCCTGCCGCCGAGGTGACGGAGAGCGCCGCGCCTCGGCTCGACCCGGACCGCTGGTTTTGGGCTCCGTCCTGGTCGGCCGTCGACGCCACGGGCGACCCGCCGCCGACCGGGCCGTGGGTGGTGCTCGCCCCGGACACCGCGCTGGGCCGCACCCTCGTCGCGGCGCTGCGCGAGCACTACACCGACGTCCGAGTCGCCTGGTCGGGTGCCGAACTAGAGCTGGGCGCCCGGGAGTGTCGCGCCGACCCCGGCGAGCGCGACCATCACGAGCAGGTGCTCCGCAGTCTCGGTGCGGGCGTGACCCCGGCCGGTGTGGTGTACGCGTGGGGACTCGACGGGCCCGGTTTCCACGACACCCTGCGGTTCGCGCAGGCGTGCGGGGCCGTGCTGGCCGACGGGCCCGCCGTGCGCGTGCATGTGCTGACCCGGGGCGCGATCGCGGCCACCCCCGGCGACGATGTCGTCGCCGAGCGAGCGATGGCGCTCGGGGTGGCGCGGGTGCTGCCGCTGGAGGTCGCCACCCTCGACACGCAGGTGGTGGACCTCGACCCGGCAGGCGACGCCGGGTCCGGCCTGGCCGCGACGTTCGCGCTGGCGGAGGCGACGGTCGCGCTGCGCGGCGGCGTGCCGCACATCCAGCGGTTCGACCCGGTGCCGGTGCCCGACGGCCCCGCACCCGTCAGGGCCGGTGCCACCTACCTGGTGACCGGTGGGCTCGGTGGCGTCGGCACGGCCGTCGCGCGCTGGCTCGGCTCCCACGGCGCGCGCGTCCTGTTGATCGGGCGCCGCGCCGCCGAGGACGTCGCCGACGCCCTCACCGCGCTCACCTCGGCGGGTGTCGACGCGACGTACGCACAGGCCGACGTGACCTCGTCGGCCGACCTCGCCCGCGCTGTGGCGCAACCGGTGCACGGGGTGTTCCACTGCGCCGGGTTGGCGGGGGAGGCCCTGATCGCCACCCTGCAGCCCTCGCTCGCCGATCGGGTGCTGGCACCGAAGGTCGCCGGGACCCGCGCACTGGACGCCGCGGTCGTCACCGAGGACACCGATTTCGTCGTGCTGTGCTCCTCGCACAACGCGATACTGGGCCGGTTCGGCCAGGCCGACTACTGCGCCGCCAACGCGTTCCTCGACGCCGTCACCGCGGAGCGCCGCCCGGGCCGAACCCGCTGGATCAGTGCCGACCTGGACGTCTGGAGCGGTGCGGGCATGGCGGTCGACACTACGCTCCCGGACGCGCTGCGCATCTGGCGGGAGACGACGTTCGGGCACGCGCTGCGCCCCGAGGACGCCGCCACGGTGTTCACCGGAGTGCTCGCCGCCGGACCGGCGCAGGTGGTGGTGTCGACGCGGGACTTCGGCGAGGTCGCGGTCGGACACACCGCCGACGAGCAGGACCGGTTGCGGCACGCGCTCGCCCACGTCCGGCAGAGCAAGCCCGTCCGCGCCGTCGTGCGCTCCGGGAGAGGGCCGGGCGATGGCCTCGCCGTGCGGGTGGCCGACGTGTGGCGAGACCTGCTCGGGATCGATGACATCGCCCCCGACGAGAGCTTCCTCGACCTCGGCGGGCACTCGCTCGTCGCGACGATGATGCTGGCTCGGCTGCGGTCGGACCTGGGGGTGCGGTTGCCGTTACGCGACTTCATGGCCCGGCCCACCATCGCCGCGATCGTCGAGCGGGTCGAAGGGGCGGCAGACGAGCCCGTCGACGACCCGTTCGCGAGGTTGGCACCGGTGTCCCGAGGGACAGCTGCGGTACCGCCGCCCGCCACGGTCGCGGTCACCCCGGCGCTCGCCACCGCCGTCCGGGAGCCTCGGCTGAGCCTGATGTTCTTCTCCGCCGTCGCCCCGGCCGACCCGGCCGCCGACCCGTACGCGCTGCTGATCGACGGGGCCCGGTTCGCCGACCGGGCGGGGCTGCACGCGGTCTGGTTGCCCGAACGACACTTTCAGGCCTTCGGCGGCCTCTTCCCGAATCCGGCGGTGCTCGCGGCCGTACTGGCCAGGGAGACCACGACCGTCCGGCTGCGCGCGGGCAGCGTGATCTCCCCGCTGCACGCCGCGACCCGCATCGCGGAGGAGTGGGCGGTCGTCGACCGGCTCAGCGGCGGGCGGGTGGACCTGTCCTTCGGATCCGGCTGGCACATCGACGACTTCGTGCTCGCCCCCAGGTCCTACGCCGACCGCAAGCCACGGATGTGGGCCGACATCGACACCGTCCGCGCGCTGTGGCGTGGCGAGCAGATCACCCTGCCCAACGGCGCGGGCGTCGACGTGGCGGTGCACACCTATCCCGCGCCGATGCAGCCCGACCTGCAGGTATGGGTGACGGGAGAGTCCGAGGGCACCTTCGAGGATGCGGGCAGGCGCGGGTTGCACATCCTCACCGCGACCATGCACCAGACCCGGGAACAGCTCGTCGAGCACATCGGCGCCTACCGGGCGGCGCGGGCCGGGGCCGGGCACGATCCCACCACCGGCACGGTCACGCTCATGCAGCACACCTACGTCGACCCGGCTTTCGACGCCCGTCATGCCAGGGTGCGCGACAGCTACACCGACTACATCCGCGCGAACGTGGCCCTGCAGACGGCCGGGGTGCGCGGATTCGGCGCGGCGCGGGCCGATGTCTCCGAGGAGGACGTGCGGATACTCGCCGACCGCAACCTCGACCGGCTGATCGGCGGCGGCGGGTTGATCGGCACCCCGGACGACTGTGCCCGTACCGTCGCCGAGCTGGTCGACGCAGGGGTGGACGAGATCGCGGCGTTGGTCGACTTCCTGCCCGACGCCGAGTTGGTGCTCGGCGCGCTGACACACCTGCCCGAGATGTGGTCAGCGGCACGTGCGCTGACCGGGGTGGGGGCGACTCGTGGCTGAGCCCGCGCCAGATCGCCAGGCCGTCCGGTTCCCCGTCTCGTTCCCGCAACAGCGGCTGTACTTCCTCGACGCGCTCGACCCTGGCACACCCGCCTACAACGTCCCCATGACGGCGGTGACGATCAGCGGTCCGCTCGACGTCGCGGCGCTGGAGAGGGCGTTCGCCGACCTCGTCGCTCGCCACGAGGTCCTGCGGACCACTTTCGCCGATGACGACGCGGGCGTCCACCAGCTCATCGCCGCGCACGGCCGGATTCCGCTCGACCGGCGGGACACCGGCGCAGACCCTGACCCGTTCGGACGGGCGCGAGTGTTCGTGCAGCAGCTGCTCGACGGCCCGATGTCGGTGCACGACGGCCCGCTGGCACGGGCGCTGCTGGTGACGACGGCCCCGGACTCGGCCGTGCTCGCCGTGGTCATGCACCACCTGGTGTGCGACGGCTGGTCCACGTCGGTGTTCCGGGGGGAACTCTCGACCGCCTACGCGGCGCGGGTGGCCGGGCGGGCACCGGAGTTCGCGCCGCTACCACTGCAGTACGCCGACTTCGCCCACTGGCAGCGGCAGGAGGCTCGCTCGCCCTCGGTCGCAAGCGAGCTGCGCTGGTGGACCGATCGTCTGGCCGGCTTCCCGATGCAGGTCCGGCTCGCCGCGGCTCGCCCCCGGGACCCCGACGCCGGGCGCGGCGGCGACCGGATCGTGCGCAGGCTCCGGCCGAGGGCCGCCGACCGCATACAGGCCTTCGCCCGGCGCCAGGCCACGACGCCCTACTCGGTACTGCTCACCGCGTACGTGCTCGTGCTGGCGTGGTTCACCGGGCATGACCGCCTCTGCATCGGTACGCCGGTCGCCAACCGGGGCGATCCGCAGCTGGAGGGGATCATCGGCTACTTCGCGAACACCGTCGTCGTGCCCGTCGACCCGGCGGGTGCGACGGGTGCCGAGGTGCTCGCGGCCGTCGCCGACCAGTCCGGCCTCGCGATGGCGCACTCCGATGTTGCCTTCGAGCAGCTCGTCGAGGCGCTCGCGCCGCCCCGCGACCAGCACACCAACCCGGTGTTCCAGTACCTGTTCGCGCTGCACAACTTCCCCACCGCGCCGTTGCGGCTCAACGGCGCGACCGTCACCGAGCTGGCCGTCACCCGCGCCACAGCCCGGTTCGAGCTGGCGCTCGACGTCACCGCCACCCCGGACGGGATGCGCTGCGTGTGGGAGTACGACACCGCGGTGCTCGACCGGGTGCTCGTCGAGGCGGTGGCCGAGGCGTTCGAGCGGGTCCTCGTCGCGGTGCAGCGTCCCGGCAGCACGCGCGCGCAGCTGCGCGCCGCCGCGGTGCACGCGCGGGCACCGGTGCCGGGCCCGCCGGTCGTCGACGAGACCGAGCTGGCCACCGCCCTGCGTGCCGCGGCGCGGGATCGTCCCGAGCAGACCGCGGTCGTCTCAGGACCGGACACCGCGACCTACGCCGAGTTGATCGATAGAGCGGACCGGTGGGCGGTGTGGTTCGCGGCGGCGCAGCGAGGGCCTGTCGCGATCTGTCTGCCCCGCGGTGTCGACGCCGTCGTGGCGATGGTGGCCAGCCAGCTCGCGGGCCGCACCTACCTGCCGCTCGAACCGAGGCACCCGGCGGCGCGGCGCGTCGAGTTGCTCCGCCGTTCCGGTGCCGCGATCGTCGTGACGACCGCGGATCTGGTGGGGGAGATCGTGGCCGAGCTGGACCTAGCCGTTCGCACGCCGCGCGACCTCGACACCGACCCGGCACCTCGACCGGCGCCCGATCCGGATCCCCAGGTCGCGGCCTACCTGATGTTCACTTCCGGCTCCACCGGTAGCCCGAAGGGCGTCGTCGTCGGCCAGCGGGGAGTCCGCAACCTCGTCGCGGCCTGCCGTCAGCGGTTGCGCTGGGCCGAGGGCGCCGTGTTCACCTGCGTGCACTCGTTCGCCTTCGACCTGTCGGTGTGGGAGATCTACGCGCCGCTGCTCAGCGGCGGGACGCTGGTGGTGGCCACCGAGCGCGAGCAGGGTTCCGTCGCCGCGTTGGACACGCTGCTGCGCAGCCACCGGGTCGACGTGTTCAGTACGACCCCGACGCTGCTCGCCGAGCTGGCCGCGGTGTGGGCCCGTGTGGGCCCGCCCCCGCCGCTCACAGTGGTCGCGGGCGGCGAGGCGCTGTCGTCGGCGACGGCGCGCGCGAGTGTCGCGCACGGCGTCGCGCTGTGGAACTTCTACGGCCCGACCGAGGCGACCGTGTGGAGTACCGTCGGGCCGGTCGATCCAGCCGGGCTGCGTCATCCGACGGTGCCGCTGGGCACCGCGCTGGCAGGGACGGCGGTGGCCGTGCTCGGCGACGACCTCGAGCCACTGGGTCCGGGGGTGGCCGGAGAACTCGCGATCGCCGGCGTCGGGCTCGCCAGCGGTTACCACGACGCCCCGAAGCTGACCGAGGCCGCGTTCGTCGAGCGCGATGGCGTGCGCTGGTACCGCACCGGAGACGTCGTGATCGACGACCCGGTGGCCGGCCTGCGCTTCCTCGGCAGGCGGGACGGGCAGGTCAAGGTGCGCGGGTATCGCATCGAGCTGGCAGAGGTGGAGGCCGCGCTGACCGCGTTGCCCGAGATCGCGGCCGCGGCCGCGGCGGCGGCCGCCGGGCCCTCGGTGCTGCTCGCCGATGTCGTCGCGGCGTCGGGACACGACCCGCTGTCGGCGCCGGAGCTGCTCGCCCGACTGGGCGGGCGCACACCCGCACACCTGGTGCCCGACCGGATCCGCTGGGTCGACGCGCTGCCGCGTACCCCGAACGGCAAGATCGACCGGGCGGCGGTCACCGCCGCCACCGGATCGGAGCCGAGCGGCGGCGGTGACCGCCGCGCGCCGAGGGACGCGACCGAGGCCGCGGTCGTCGCGATCTGGCGCGAGGTCCTCGACCGTCCCGACGTCGGCCCGGACGACGACTTCTTCGCCCTCGGCGGCCATTCGTTGCTGACCATGCGGATGCTCGACCGGCTCAACGGCCGGTTCGGCCTTGACGTGGCGCTGAGTGAAGTGTTCGGCACGCCGACCCCCGCGGCGACGGCTTTCGCCGTGCGCCGTCGGATCATCGACGGCACCTCCGCCGCCGTCGATCTGCCAGCGGAGATCCCCGCGGTCCCCACCGGCCCCTACCAGCGGGTCCGCCAGGGGAGTGATTCGTGGCTGCTCACCGGCGTCACCGGGTTCCTCGGCGCGCACGTCCTCGCCGAGCTGCTGGCCCTCGGCGTGCAGCGGATCCGCTGCCTCGTCCGTGCCCGGGATGCCGGCCTGGCCCGGCAGCGGGTGCTCGACACCCTGCGTCGCTACCGGCTGGACGGCCTTGACCTGGCCGAGGACCAACGGGTCGAGATCGTGGTCGGCGATCTCGCGGACCCGGACCTCGGCCTGGGTGTAGCGGGGCTGCGTGACCTCGGTGCCGACCTCGACGTCGTCGTGCACGCGGGGGCGTGGGTGAACCTCGCCTACCCCTACGGCGTCCTACGTCAGGTCAATGTCGGGGCGACGGCGCGGCTGCTCGACGTCGTCGCGGCCTCGGGTGCCCGCTTCACGCACATCTCGACACTGTCGGTGTTCGGCGGGCGCGGGGAGCCTGAGCACCTCGTGGTCGGCTCCGAACCGGCCGCGTCGGGCTACGCCAGGTCCAAGTGGGTGGCCGACCGCCTCGTCGCCGACGCGGTCGCGGCAGGCCTCCCGGCCGCCATCGTGCGCACCGGCAGGCTGTTCGCCGGAGCCGAGGGCACCCCGAACGAGGACGACCTGCTGGTGCGCGTTCTGCGCCTGTGCCGTGAGGTCGGCAGCGCCCCCGAGCTCGACATCGAGGTGCGCCTGCTGCCCGTTGACCAGGCCGCCAGGGCTGTGACGGCGCTGGCCGCCTCGCCGTCGGCCGTCGGTTCGGCCTACCACCTCGTCGGCTCGCAGCCGCGGCACTGGGCCGATCTGGTCGAGGCGCTGGCCGGGGTCCCCCTGACAGCGGCCACGACCTGGTTCGAGGCCGTCCGGGCCGTGTCCCAGCAGGGCGGGGCACCCGCCGCTGCCGGGTTGCTGGAGGTGCTGGAGACCATCGAGGGCTGGGTCTCCGACCCGGCTCCGGGCACGGAACGGGCCGACCGAGCGCTGGCCGGGATGCCGCGCGGTGACCCGGCCGCGGTGGCCGCCGCCCTGTCGGCGCTCGCCGCGCGGACAGGGCAGGTGGCCGCGGAGGAAGGGGCGAGATAAGCTTGGTGAGAATTGGTACCACCACTGACCCTGTGGAGCGATCCCGCAGCGGGACACCTGGTGGCGGTGCCGAGCTGCGTGCCGTGGCCCCACCCGGGAGCGGTGCACCGGCGTCCCCCGTCCGCCGGTGTGGGCCTCGACGCCCGACCGGACCGTGTCGCTGTATCAGGGAGTGTTCGATCGTGCAGGAGCTGGACTTCGAATCGTCGGTGTTCACCAAGGAGCTGATCACCGTCGCGGACCACACGGAGGCGATCATCCGGGGCGGCCGGGACCTGTTCCCGAAGCTGTCGGAGGCGTTCGCCGGCGTGGACCAGATCGGTGTCGTGGGGTGGGGCCCGCAGGGCTCCGCGCAGGCGCAGAACCTGCGTGACTCCCTTGCGGGCACCGAGGTACGCGTTGTGGTGGGTCTGCGGGAGGGGTCCAGGTCGCGCACCGAGGCCATCGACGCCGGATTCAGCGAGGCTGACGGTACCCTCACCACCGTCGAGGACGCCGTGTCCGGATCGGACATGGTGCTGCTGCTCATCTCCGACGGCGCGCTCGCCGGCCGCTACCAGGAGATCTTCGCCCTCCTGCGGCCCGGCACCACGCTCGGGCTCTCACACGGCTTCCTGGTCGGCCATCTCGCCAATGTCGGCGGCTCGTTCCCGGCCGATGTCGACGTCATCGCCGTGTGCCCCAAGGGCATGGGCAAGTCGGTTCGCGCGCTGTACCTGCAGGGCGCCGACGTCAATGGTGCGGGCATCAATGCGAGCTTCGCGATCCACCAGGACGTCACCGGCAAGGCGACCAACCGCGCGCTCGGCTGGTCGGTGGCGCTCGGCGCGCCCTACACGTTCCAGACCACGCTGGAATCGGAGTACCGCTCCGACGTCGCGGGTGAGCGCGGCATCCTGCTCGGGGCCGTGCACGGCATCGTCGAGAGCCTGTTCCGCAGGTACATGGCCGAAGGCGCGGGCGAGCGTGAGGCCTTCACCCGTTCCGTCGAGTCGATCACGGGTCCGATCTCGCGGACGATCTCGCACGACGGCATCATCGGCGTGTACGACGCACTGGGCGTCGCGGGCCGCGAGGTGTTCGCGCGCGCCTACTCCGCCGCGTATCCGGTGGGCCGCGAGGTGTTCGCGGAGATCTATGACGAGGTCGCGTCCGGTAACGAGATCAACAGTGTGGTCGTCGCGGGCAGCCGGCTCGAGCAGTACCCGATGGGCGCCATCGACAGCACGGGCATGTGGTCGATCGGGCAGAAGGTGCGCGCTGACCGCAACGAGGATCAGGTCTCGATCGATCCGTTCACCGCGGGCGTCTACTGCGGTGTGATGATGGCCCAGATCGACCATCTCCTGGAGGCGGGCCACCCGTACTCCGAGGTGGCGAACGAGTCGGTGATCGAGAGCGTCGACTCGCTGAATCCGTACATGCACGCCCGCGGGGTCGCGTACATGGTCGACAACTGCTCGGTGACGGCCCGGCTCGGCGCACGCAAGTGGGCGCCGCGATTCGACTACCTGCTGTCTCAGCAGGCATACCCGGCGCTGGGCCCGGACCGCACCGTGGACATGGCTCCGTTCCACGCCTTCGACCAGCACATGATTCACGACGTCCTGCGTACCTGCGCCCAGATGCGACCGGAGGTCGACATCTTCGTCGAGTGACCGTCCGTAGTCGTTGGAGGATTCCGCGTGATCCCACCACCCGCCACCGCTGTGCCGACGCTCCGGCTCCGCCATGGCACGTCGATGCCCCAGCTCGGTCTCGGTGTCTGGCAGATGTCCGACACCGAGACCGAGGCCGCCGTCGGCGCCGCACTCGACGCCGGTTACCGGCTCGTCGACACGGCGGCCGCCTACCGGAACGAGGAGGCGGTGGGCCGCGCCCTGCGGACCAGTGGGGTCTCCCGCGACGAGGTGTTCGTGACCACGAAGCTGTGGCTCGACGATTACGGTGCCGATGCCGCCCGGCGGGCCTGTGCGGCGAGCCTCGCTCGCCTCGGGCTTGATCGCGTCGATCTGTTCCTGGTGCACTGGCCGGTCCCGGCGGAAGGCCGGGCGGCGCTCGAGGCGTACCGGGTGCTGGAGGAGCTGCACGCCGACGGGCGGGCATCGGCGGTCGGGGTCAGCAACTTCTCGATCGAGGATCTGGAACGACTCCGGGTCGACGGGCGCACGACTCCGTCGGTCAACCAGGTCGAGCTGCACCCCTATTTCCCGCAGCGGGAGCTGCGGGAGTACGCGTGGAAGCGAGGGATCGTCGTCCAGGCGTGGTCGCCGATCGGGGGCAGCAGCGGCTCAGGTGGGGGCGCGGGCATGGGCAGGGGGGCCACACTGCTCGCCGAGCCGGTGCTGGCTGGCATCGCTGAGCGGGTCGGCCGGTCGCCTGCCCAGGTGGTGTTGCGCTGGCACGTGCAGCGGGGAGTATCGGTCGTCCCGAAGTCGGTCCGGCCGGAGCGCATCGCGGAGAACCTGCGGATCTTCGACTTCACGCTGAGCGACACCGATCTGGCTTTGGTGGACGGCTTGGATTCAGGTCGCCGAGGAGGGCCGGATCCTGCCGCCGTCAATTTCTCGACGTTCAGGCGCGGATGATCCAGAACCCCCGGTTTGCATGATCACCACCCAGAAACAGCTACCAGCCCGTGGTGATCATGGGTTGAGGAGTTGTCGGGCGCAGCCCCCGCGCCGCAACCTGCTCACGAAGAGCCGGGGCTAGAGCGCGGGCGCCGCGCCGAAGAAGCCGATGACTTTCCCGAGCCGCCAATCGGAGGCGGTCTCGGCGAAGTCGATCGAGGTATCGCCATACGTCCCGTCGGCCCGGACCAGCCGCCACAGGAAACGCGCGACAGTGTGGTGGATGTCGATACTGCTCATGAACTCGAGTCGCGCACCTGGACGTTCAGTCTGAATCTTCGAGATGTGGCGGTCCAGCGCATCGCGTCCGATCAGTTCGACGTGCGGATCGATGTAGACACCGCCATCAGCCCAGCATTGCTCCAGCAGCACCCGCCGGGCCGCGACATCGGTCTCGTTCCATGCCGCCAAGTACTGCGACACCATTGTGGCGATGCTGGCCGTATCCACGAGTCACCCTCCGGTCGCGCGAAGGCTACCGCGTCCGGGGTCGGCGCGGTGCCGGCCGGTTCTCGGCGTCGCCCCACTCGAGATGAAAGCGCTGGAGAAATAGTTCCAGGAACTCGTGGCGCTCCGTGGCGAGCTGTCGTGCGGTCGGAGTGTGCAGCTCGTCGCGGAGGTGCAGCAACTTCTCGTAGAAGTGAGCGACGACCGAACTCGTCCGGCCTGAGCGATAGCTGCTCTGCAGCGAGCTGGTCTCGTCCCACATCGGTTCCCCCAGTGTGCCGCCGTACAGAAAGGCTCGTGCGATCCCGATGGCGCCCATGGCGTCGAGCATGTCCGCGTCGTGGAGGCACGCCGCGACCAGATGGGCCGGCGTGGCGTACCGGTCGGAGAAGGAGAATCGGCCGGTGGCGTCCACCGCGCTCACGATGGTCGGGCGCTGGGCCGGGTCTACCCGGGCTCGCTCGAGGGCCTCATCGATCAGGTCGGTGGTGTCCGAGGTGGTGATGCCCGCGCGCCGTCGCTGCTCGACGAGGCGGTGGTAGTCGTGCACATACGCCGTGATTCCCGCGATGGCGGGGTCGGCGCGCTCGCCATGAGCGATCACAGCGGCCAGCCGTGCGACTCGGTCGAGGTGACTGATGTCGTGGGCGCTCTCAACGCCCGCGAAATCGGCGCGGACGGCTTCGCGAGCGGTGGCGATCCGTTCGCGGGTGGTGTCGTCGAGCACCAGGTACGCCTGAGCCTCGGTCGGTCCTCGGAGATCCCTCGTCTCGGTCACCACGGCACCTCTTCTCCGGTTCGGCTGAGGAACCGGCCGTTGTGCCGCACGTCGAGGGAGTCCAGGAGCGCGATCAGGTCGCGGCCGGCCTCGTCGGCGCCGACAGGTGCGTCCTCGCCGCCCATGTCAGTGCGGACCCATCCTGGATCGACTGTCACGACGCACCCGGCACGCCCCGCGAACGCGAACGACATCTTGCGGGTGAGCATCGTCAGGGCCGCCTTGGTCACGGCATAGCCGATCGACTTCTCGTCGTCGACGAGCGCGAGCGAACCTCGACTCGTGCCCAGGTTCATGATCGTCGGAGAGCCGGCACCGTCGAACAGGGGCAGTATCGCCTGCACGACTCTGAGTGTGCCGGTGACGTTGATCCGGAACATTCGCTCCACCGCATCGGGGACGAGCAGTGGAAGGGGGCCTTTACTTGCGCTGCGTTCATGGCTCGGGCTGATGTTGATCCCCGCGCAATGCACCAGGGCAGCCACGCTGTCGAGCGATCGTGCGATCTCATCGCCGGCGGCCGTGATCGAGTCAGGTTCGTCGAGATCGAGCCGCACCGGGATCGCACGCGAGCCGTACCGTTCGGCGAGCGAGCGCACCGAGGGCGATTCCGGGCGGCGAACACCGAGCACGACGTTGTCACCGCGGTCGAGCAGGTGGGTGGCGACGGCGTGGCCGATGCCCCGTCCAGCACCGGTGACCACAACCCCGTGCGAGCCGCTCCCGCGGCGGGTGATGATCGTCATTACGCCACCGCCCGGTCGTAGATGCGGTCGATCAGACGCACCGCGGCGAGTTGTTCGGTCAGGTGGCGACTTCGAGCCTCCGGCTCATCGAGGTGGTCGAAATAATATTTGTACATCTGGTCGACCATGATGTTTTTCGGGTGTCCGATTTTGGCATAGCCGAGTTGCTCGCCACCGAGAGAGTACAGGGCTGCCTCGTGCGGAGTGACCGTGAGGATTCCGCCAGACCCGTGGACGACAAGTCTTTCAGACTTCTCGTGGCTGTGCCGAGATACGGTCATCTCTCCGGCGAAGTTCTCCACATCGAACCTGAACCTGATGTTAGCCATATCTTCCAGTCGACCTTGCCGCATATGTTCGTAACAGTACAGGAACGTGGAATCGACCTCCGAAGGCTCAGGGAAGAGCCGGCTGATGACGTCGACCAGGTGGTATCCCATATCTAGTACGACACCCCCGCTGGCGAGGGCAGTGTTCGCACGCCAGCCGCTGGTCGGCGAGCCGAGATTCATGTGGTAGTCGTAGGAGAACCAGTAGGGTCGACCAATTCGGTAGATGTTCTTCTCGGCGAATTCAAATGCTGGACTGAACTGTCGCTGCACGAGCGTGAATATACTGAGCTGTTGCTCGACCGCGAGTTCCACGAGTTTTTGCGCAGAATTCTCGTTGACTGCGAATGGTTTCTCCTTGATCACGTGTTTGCTTGACCGGAGAAGTTCCTCGCATACTTCAAAGTGTACCTGGTGTGGAACGGTGACGATCGCCACATCGAAATCCACGGCGGCGACCGCGGCCTCGACCCGGTCGAAGAAGGGAAATCCCATCTCGGCCGCGACCTGTTGAGCGGCAGGGTTGGTGTCGACCCCGCCGACGACAGTCGAGTACTTCGCGACGGTTGCAATGTTTTCGCGACCTTGTTGCCCGGCGAAACCAATGAGAATGGCCCGTGGATCACCTGACGGGACGAAGAGCATGTCCATGACCTTACCTCGATGGAGTGGGCGACCGCGGAACTTCCGCGGTCGAACATCGGGGCAGCGCGATAGCAGGACTCTCCGTATGTTTTTTTACGCACTTGCTGTAATGCTGCGGTCATGCTGTTATGAACAGCTGAGTGGCGGATAAGAGAAAGGGAGCCAGTAGAAAGTGGTTGCCGGTGAGCCCCTCCAGGTCTCGCTCAACCCACGTCGCTGGCGATTGCTCACGTTCGTATCCTTGGCTCAGTTCATGGTGTTACTGGACACCACCGCGGTGAATCTCGCGCTACCCTCGATTCAGCTCGGTCTCGGTGCCGGGGCCGGCGCGGTGGAATGGGTACTCACCGGCTATGTGCTGTGCTTCGGTGGCTTGATGCTTCTCGGTGGGCGTACCGCGGACCGCTGGGGACGCCGACGCACCTTCCTGCTCGGTGCCGGGATGTTCATCGTGAGTTCGGCGGTCTGCGGCGTGGCTCCCGGAGTCGGCTGGTTGATCGCGGCCCGTGCTGTCCAGGGTGTGGCGGCGGCATTTCTCTCCCCCGCGGCCATGTCCCTGGTCACCTCCACTTTTCCGGATGGTCGGGAACGCGCTACCGCGCTGGGAGTCTGGGCGGCGCTGGCCGGGCTGGGTGCCACGGCAGGCGTGCTCGTCGGCGGCTTCATCACCGAGAGCCTGAGCTGGCGCTGGATCTTCTTCATCAACCTGCCGCTGGGGATCGTGGCTTGCGTCGGTGCGCTGATGTTCGCTCCCGGCCGCACCGCGGTCGCGGCCATACCGGGGAAGCCCGACCTCGCCGGAGCCCTCACCTGCACTCTGGGGCTGGGGTTACTCGTCTATGCCATCGTCGACATCCACGTCGACGGCGCCGGCTCGCGCTTCGTGCTCGTCCCCGGTGCGCTGGCCGTTGCGGTACTGGCGCTGTTCGTCGGCATCGAACGCCGGGTCAAGGATCCGCTGATCCCCACGCATCTGTTCACCACCAGATCGCTCGCCGCGGCGGCAATCGGTCGGGTGCTCACCAGCGCGGTTCAGGCAGCCCTGCTGTTTCTCATCAGCTTCTATCTGCAGCGAGCCCAGGGCTACAGCGCCGACGAGGCCGGGTTCGCTCTCCTTCCGTTCGCGGTCATGGCCGTCGTCGCCACCACGGTGGTGATCAAGATCGTGCACCGGGTCGGACCTCGTCCGGCGTATATCGCGGGCGCAACCGGCACTGTCCTCGGCATGATCTGGTTGGCCCAGATCCCGCCGCACGGCTCCGCCCTCCGATTCATGGTGCCCGCCCTGGTCCTGCTCGGTCTTGCGATGCAGGGTTGCGGTATTTCGGTCAATGTGCTTGGACTGTCCGAGATGCCGTCGCACCAACAGGGTATTGCGGCCGGAGCACTCACCGCCGCGTTTCAGATCGGTGCCTCACTCGGAATCGTGGTGGTGGCGGCGACGAGCGCGATCAGCGACACGACCCGGGCGGTGGAAATCGGCACCGACCCGGCTATCGCGTGGAATAATGATTTCACGCTGGGCTGTCTGATCACCGCCGGCATCGCTTTCCTCAATCTGCTGAATGCATTGATCGGTGTGCGTTCCGCGGTGAGCGACTGTTCCGCATCATCCGGCACACCGACTGGGTCCCGGCCAGGACCGACGTTGCGGTAGCTTCGGGGCGATCGGCCGTAGGGACATCGACAAAGGGACACCGGCAGGGGCGACTATGGTGGCGAATTCGACCATGAGCGGTTCGGGCGCGGTTCTGGACGAATTCCGATTGGCCGAGGCCATCGCGGCCAGGACAGGCCGGTGGACCCGAGCAGCGGCCGACATGCGCACCTATCTCGCGGCGCAGGTCACCGACACCGACCACACCGAGGTGGTCGGTCCGCTGCTCGATGCGGGCGGCGGTAGCGGGGTCGTCCGGTTCGCCGGTCGTGAGGTCGCCACGTGGGGCGATCCGTCGGTGCCTGAGATGGCGTTCAGCGCGACGAAGAGCGTGGCCTCGGTGGCGGCCGGAATCGCATACGACGCTGGACTTCTGATCCCCGAACAGCGGGTGTGCGAGGTCCTTGACCTGCCTGAGTTCGCCGGGCGGGACATCACCTGGGAACACCTGCTGCAGCAGACCAGCCAGTGGGTCGGAACACTGTGGGGCAAGCCCACCTCGGCCGACGCCCAGAGCTATCGCGAGGGAACCGAGGTGCATGGCACACCGCCGGGAGAAGGCTGGGCGTACAACGACGTCCGGATGAACCTGCTCACCTACGCGCTCACCGTTCTACTCGGGCGATCACTCGAGGATGTGTTGCGCGAGGAGGTGATGACCGGGCTGGGCGCGTCGTCGTCATGGTCCTGGCACGGGTACCGCGACTCGTTCGTCACCGTCAACGGTGATTCCGTTCCGGTCGTTAGTGGTGGCGCGCACTGGGGTGGCGGCTTGTTCATCAGTGCGGCGGACCTGGCCCTCGTCGGTCAGCTCTACCTGGACGGCGGGAGCGCGGGTGACAACCAGCTCATCAGTGGCGAGTGGATCCGCCGTTCGTGGGCGCCGTGCGTGGTCAAGCCCGAGTACGGCTACCTATGGTGGCTCAATGACGAGGCCAAGCCCTGGCCGGCTGCTCCATCGACCGGTCGAGGTGCCCGCGGCAACCTAGGGCGCCATCTGCTCTGGATCGATCCCGCGCGCGACCTCGTGCTCTGCTCCCGATGGACGGAGGACGTCCACCGGCTGCTCACCACGGTGTCGGCGGCCATCACCCCGGGGCCACAGTCAGCGTGACCGGGAGGGCGAACGGGCCGACCTCACCGTCCGAACGCGGGATTCAGCACCGGCCGGTGCGTGCGCGCGAGCTGTTCGACCAGCGGTGCGGCGCAGCCGAACGGCGGCAGCTCGCGCACCGACCGCGCCACCAGCCGGGCGGCGTCCCGATAACGGAACTCCGTCAACACCGAGGTCACGGCGTCCGCGATCGCGGCCTTGGTCGCGTTCTGTTCCGGTAGTACGACCCCCACGCCCAGTCGCTCGATGCGCGTCGCGACCGAGGCGCTGTCTCCAGCCGCAAGCGGGAGGAGCACCATCGGTACGCCATGGCACAGCGGGCCCATCAAGGTGCCGTAGCCCCAATGACAGATCACCATGTCCACGTGCGGCAGAACCAGCGGTTGCGGGACGAACGACTCGACTCGCACGTGCGCGGGTAACGCGTCGAACCGGTCCGTGTCCGTGCCCGGCCCCAGCGTGGCCAGCACCTGCAGGCGCGGTTCGTCGGCCAGCACGTCGAGGAGGGCGTCGAACACACCGGGTGTGTCGTTGTGCACGGTGCCGAGCGTGACGTAGACGAACGGGCGAGCGGGATCCAACTCCCGTAGCCAAGGCGGCTGCTCCCGGGGAACCGGCATGTCCAGCGGTGGCTGGAACAGGTGTGTCGTCGGCCCGAACGAATGCTGGGTGAACCAGCGTGGCGGTGCGCCCAGCAGATGCAACCAGTGGTTGAGCGACCGCAGGTGTGGGTCCGGAGACAGCCCGGCGTCGCGGCGGGCGTCGGCGAACAGGTCCCCGTTGGTCGCCGCAAGCAACCGGACCGGGGTACCCGCGTGGTCGAAGACCGCCACCGGCACGTCGAGTTCCTCGCCTGCCAGCCAGGCGGCGAACGCGGTGGCGTCCCGCACCAGAACGTCCGGCCGCCAGTCTCGGATCGCCGCGCGCAACGCGGGCAACTGCGCCACCGAGTCCGCCAGGAATCGACCGAGCACCAGCCGGCCTCGCCGGTAGGGCGGGCACGCCCGCTGGGCTGCCTTGGTCTCCGGGCTCGGCGTGGACACACCGGGAGCCGAGAGGGCGATCACCGCCAGCCCGAGTCGTGACGCCGGGCCGACGGAGTGCTCGGGCACGGCCAGCACGACGTCCACTCCCGAGCTGCGCAGCTGGTAGGCAAGAGGCAGAAGCGGGTACAGGTGCCCGAGACCTCCCGCCGAGACGATCATGACCCGCATGTCGACCTCACCGCACTAGTGGTCGTGACAACTAGATGATCGATTCCCATTGGATGATCGATTCCCATTGGCTCGGCTGTCCACCCACCGGCGAGTCGCTAGATTCCGCGGCGCGAGTCGGGAGATTGTGCAGCGCGAGTCGCGGGATTCTGCTGTGCGAGTCGGGGGTTTCGCTCGGCGAGCCAGGGATCGGCGGCCGGCAGAATCTAGCGACTCGCGCCGCACAATCCAGCGACTCGCGGTTCTGACCAGCTCTGACCAGCACCGACTTAAGGAATCGATCATCTAGGTGCGGGCCCCCGGCGCGATATGCGCCTCGTAGATGCGGTCCATCGTGTAGAAGGTGGGCAGGAGATCTCCGCATAGTTCCAGCGGCCTACCTACCAGGACCTCCAGGCGTTCGATGGTCTCGAGCATCCCTATGGAATCGAGATAGCCCCTCTCCCACAGATGGGTGTCGGGCTCGAGACCGCTGAGGTCCAGGTCCGACCTCAGCTCCGTCAGCAGCGCGGTGAACAGGGTGTAGAACTCTTCTCGCGTCACGCTTTCAGGACCTTTCTGCCGTGGCGAGCGGACCGGATCAGATGAAGGCATCCTGCGGTCGGGCGGACGAGAGGCTGACCGGCAGCGTCCGCCCGGTCGTGGCGAGGTCGATCAGGAAGTCGTTCTGCGCGTCGTAAGCGCATCGGCGGGTGCAGGGTCGGCCAACGAGCTCGACGCGCCGCTGACCGCGCAGGATCGTGCGCAACGACTGGGTGAGCACATCGCCGAACCGGCGCTCGGATTCGCCTCGGTAGGGGGTGCATGAGTAGCAGCCGTGGCTGGAGACGACCATGCGCAGTGCGGAGGTCAGGCACGGGCGGGGGTCTCGTTCGAGCCGGGGTTCCTCCTGGCCGTCCAGGAGGCCCGATATCTGATTGTTCAGAACCACCCGGGGCCCCCAGTTCTGCTGGGCCACTGTGATGGACTTTTCGATGATCTCCGCATGGTCGGCGAGGAACTCGGTGTCGACGGTGTAGTTGGGCAGGTACTTGGGCTTGTACTCGATGAAGTGCGCACCCGCGCTGAGCAGGATGTCCGCCGCCTGCCTGATCTCGTGCACGTTCAGCGGGTCGAGAATGAACGAGACGCCGACGTCGGGAACGGTGTCGGTGAGCGCACGCAGAGTCTTCTGCAGCGTGGCGAAGTCGTCGCGTTGATGGGTGTAGGCATGCATCTTGCGGTGTGTCTGCGCGGTGCCCGCGTCGGCCGAGACCCGGATCCAGGCCATCGAACCGACCGCCTTCACCAGCCTGGGAGGCAGAATGGAACCGTTCGTGTACATCCCGAGCTGGATCGGGCTCCGGGCGAACCGGTCGAGCACTCGGGCGATCCCGGGGTGCATGAGTGGCTCACCTCGGTCGCCCGCGAGCACCACCGCCAGCACACCGAGCTCCTCCATCTCGTCGATCAGTTCGAGGATGCGCTCGGTAGAGATGACCGCCCGACTGAGCGGCCGATGAAATCCGTCACAGAAGGTGCAGTTGTGATTGCAGATGTCGGTGTTCACATCAAGGTAGACGACCGAGAGTGCGGACTCCAAGTCGCCGCGCAGCGCGGCCTCCACCTTGTGCGGGTATTTCCCCAGCTTCTCTTCGAAATTGAATCTGATGGATTGGGAGAGTGGTGACGGTGTCCTCGGGCCGGGATATTTCTCGGCGATATCGGCCGATTTGCTCATGATTGATCGTAGAGACCGATCCGCTGTGTGCACAACAACGATCAAGATTGACAGGGTGTGTTCGATACGAATCCGGTGACTATTACGCTCAGACCCGGAGGAATGTATGGTCGCCGAACTCAATGACACCGGTGTCGGGTGTGGGTATTCACCCCAGTGGTGAGTAAGCCAGGCGATCGAGAACCTCGTCGACCTGGTCGACCAGCCGCGCCGCCATCGCCGCCGAATAGTGCGCGGGCGGGTGGCGCAGGGTCAAACTGATACCGGTGCCCACCTCGCTGAACCAGAACTCCAGCCCCGCGCTGCCCGGATCGACGGCATCGGGTACCACCCGTTCGACGTCCAGCCCCGGTAGCCGCAGGTCCGCGCCCCACTCCCGGCCCAGAACCACGTAGGTCAGCGCGCACTCCGGCGTCTGGGTGCCGTGCTCCTCGGCCAGCCACGAGCGGACGACACGGAACGGGGTGGCGGCGTGACTCAGCACGGTCAACAACGTGTCGCGGACCCGGCGCAGGAGAATGCCCAGCTCCGCGCCGTCGTCGTCGATCCGCACCAGCACCCGGTGGGTGAGGCAGCCGACCGTCGTCTCAGCGTCAGCGTCATCCCGGTTGGCGACGTTGACCGCGTAGGTGAGGTCGTGAACGTCCTGTTCGGCGGAGCGGACCAGATGGACGGCGGCCAACAGCACGACGTAGAGCGAGACCTCATGTGCCGCCGCCAGCCGCCGCAACGCTCGCACGGTCGCGGCCCTCAGATACCGGGCAGGGGCGATGATCGAGCTCCGTGGGCTCGGCAGTGCGGGTGGCAGGCGAGCACCTGGTGGCGGGCCGGGGAACTGCCGTGTCCAGAAGTCCTGGTTCGCCCGCTTCACCTCGATGAGGTGTCGGGTGCGCCGCCGGGCCCAGGCGGCGAAGGCCGGCGCCCGACCCGGCGGTGTTCGCGCGTAGAGAGCCGCGAGGTCGTTCATGATCAGGTCCATGCTGTGGCCGTCGACGACGTTGTACGTACCGGCGACGCACAACAGATGCTCGGTCGGCCCGAGTCTGGCCAGCCCGAATCGGCTGGTCGGCCCCAGGAGCAGGGGGAACGGGGCATGCACGGCATCGCGGAACCACGTCAGCGCCTCGCCTGCGCGGGGGAGGTCCCGTACCTGCAGCTCCGGGCCCTCGCCGGGTGGCAGGAAGCACTGCCAGGCCCGCTCATCGCGGAAGGTGAAGTAGCTGCGCAACGAGTCGCGACGCTGGACCAACCGCCGTACCGCCACGTGCAGCCTGACGACGTCCAGCGGTCCCCGCACCCGAAACGTCGTGAACAGGTGCATATCCGGCTCGCCCGATTCCCGAAGGAACCGCAATCGGATCGACTGGGTCACATAGGCAGGCTGCTCGTTCACCTGCCCGGCGATGATCACAGCTGTACCGCCTTCTCGGACAGTCGTGTGCTGGAACCGCGAATCGCCCGCGCGAGTCTGGCGGGGGTCGGGTGGTGGAACACGTCGGCCAACTCGATCGGTACCTTCTGGGCGGTCAGTCTGGCCACCAAGCGCATCGCGGACAGTGAATTCCCGCCGATCTCGAAGAAGTTGTCCTCGAGGCGCAGATCGGCGACGTCGACCAGCGTGCTGATCTCCGAGACGAGTAACAGCTCGAGGTCGTCGCGGGGGTCGTCGGCCGCCGTACGGGGCGTCCGAGTGAGGTGGGATGCCACCGATCGGTAGTGCTCGTCCAGCCGGCCGCCGTCGAGTTTGCCGTTGGCGGTGACGGGCATGGCGTCGATGGCGACGAAGTCCGCCGGGACCATGTAGTGCGGCAGGTGTTCGGCGACCCAGGCGGTCAGCTCGTGGCGGTCGAGCGGCAGCTCCGGCTCGGTGGTGACGAGGTGGGCGACCAGCCGTCGGCCCGCAGGGTCGTCCTGGGAACCCCACTGCCGCACGACGGCGCTGCGCACATCCGGGTGTGCGCGGATGACAGCCTCGACCTCCGAGGGCTCGATCCGATAGCCGCGCAACTTGATCTGGCGGTCGATGCGACCGAGGTACTCGTATTCTCCGGACGTCAGCTCCCGAGCGAGGTCGCCGCTACGGTAGAGGCGCCGGACTCGCCCATCCACGGCGATGTCGATGAACCGCTCGCGGGTCAGTTCCGGCTGATTCAGATACCTCAGGGCCACGCCGACCCCTCCGATGAGCAGTTCGCCCACCACTCCGGGTGGCACGAAGGCGTCGTTCCGGTCGGCGATCGCCAGCTCGCAGTTGGCCAATGGGCGGCCCAGGGTGACCGGCTCCTCGGGTCGAGGTATCGACGCTGAGACGTAGACGGTTGCCTCGGTCGGGCCGTAGAGGTTGACCAGTGGGGCGTGCCCGGCCAGGTAGGTCGCCAGCCGGTCGTTGAGCGGCTCTCCGGCACTGAGCAGGCGGATACCCGGTGCCGGGGGCCGCCAGTCCTGTTCCAAGAGAAGCGTCCACGTGCTCGGTGTCGCCTGGGCGATGGTGACCCCGCGTTCGGCGATGAACTGGGCGAACACCGACGCGTCGCGCGCCGCGACCGGGGTGAGGGCGACCCGCGCTCCGGTCAGCAGCGGCATGAGGAGTTCCACGGTCGAGATGTCGAAGGACAGTGACGTGCGCGCCGAGACGACGTCGGCGTGACCACACCCGACCAGAGTGGCCACTTCGGTGAGCACGTTGCCGAGACCGCCGTGGCTCACGCACACCCCTTTGGGGCGTCCCGTGGAACCCGACGTGTACAGGACATAGGCCAGGTCGTCGGCGGCTATGACCGGGTCGGTCCACCCGAGGGCCGGTTCCGGGAGCGCGGCAGGCTCGGTGGCGGTGATGCCGAGACCATCCAGCGCGATGGTCGAAGCGGGATCGGCGAGGATGAGGTTCACGTCCGCATCGGAGATCATCTGCCGTAGCCGCGAAGCCGGTAGGTCTGGATCCAGCGGAAGATACGCCGCGCCGCGGCGCAGCACGCCGAAGAGGGCGGCGAGCAGCTCAGGTGACCTGGCGAAGGAAAGCCCGACCACGTCCCGGCGGGTCACACCCGCGGCCTGCAGCGACGCGGCGATGCGCGCGCTGCGGTCCGCCAGCTCCCGGTAGGTGGTGATGGCCCGGTCGCTGTCCACGACGGCCGGAGCGTGTGGCCGCTCGGCGACGCGCCGCAGAAACAGCTCGGTGATCGGACGGCACTGCTCGGGCCGGTCCGGTCCCGCAACGAGGTGTCCCAGCGACAGCTCGCCGGGAGCCGCTGACGTGTCGGAGACCGCCGCCCGTAACGTCGTCAGGTATGCCCGGCCCAGCCCCGCTGTCTCGGCGCTGTCGAAGTACCTGTCGTCGGCGCGCAGCGTGAGACCGCTGTGCGAGGCGGTGACTGTCAGCGGCAGCTCGGTACGACCCGCTTCGTGGTGATCGGCGTGATCAATGCTGTCCGGGTCACGGTAGGTGAACCAGGCATCCAACGGGAGCTGTGTGGGTGCGGCGTCGCGGATCACGGTGAGCGGCACCCACCGGTGTGGTTCCGAGGCGAGGTGCGCCGCGTGCGTGATCCGGATCAGCTCCGCCCAGGTGTCGGGGAGTCGTTCGACGACAAGGGGAGTGGTGTTGAGGAACAGCCCGACGGCGTCGTCCGGGGCCAGGCCGTCCGGTCGGACATCGCGGCCGACGCCTACGGCGATCGCTCCCTCGCGGACCCACATCGACATGACGCGCACGTGCACGGCCAGTAGTACCGCCTCCACCGAGGTGCCGAGCCGGTGCGCCGACTCGATCACCTCACGGACCAGCGCAGGTTCCAGCGTGACGTGGTGGATGTGCTGTTCCCCTGACCCGGGAAGCAGCCGAGGCGGCAATCGCAGTCCCTCGGTCCCGGCCAACTGGCCGCGCCAGAACCGCACGGATCTGGGGTCGGTCGCCGCCGTGCGTTCCCGGGCAACGAGTTCCGGCATCCAGTCAGTGGCGCCGTGCACCCGCTTGCCGTCGAGTGCGTTGGCCAGATCACCCAGGATCCGGCGCGCGCTCGGTGCGTCCAGGATCGCGTGGGAGTAGGTGAGAGCGACGTAGCCCGCTGACTCCGACAGTCGATGGAAGCCGAAGCCCGCCTGAGACGGCCGCCGGTGGTCGATCGATTCTCTGACCTCCGCCTCGACCTGACCCGAAATCGCGCCGAGGGGCTCCCGCAGGTGTCGCCGGTCGGTGAACGCGACGGGCGGCGAGGCCGACCGGTGCACCAGCTGCAGCGGTTCGGTGAACCCGGTGGGGTGTAGCGAGGTCCGCAGGGCGGCATACGCGGTGACGACCTCCCGCACGGCGCTGTGCGTGGTTTCCTCGGTGAACTCGACCTCGGTGTCCACCGGCATCGCTATGCAGTTGTGGTACGGGATCGGGCCATCGGCCCGCGCGATCTCCCAACAGATCCCCTGCTGCAGAGCGGTCATCGGGTAGGCGTCCGCCAAGCCAGGCGGAAGCTCGGCACGGTCGGCCGGGTCGAGCAGCGCGAACGGTGCGACGGTCGGACCGCGACCGGCGGGTCCGGTCATGGCCGGCTGTGCGCGCCGCTGAGCGAGACCACCTTCTGTAACGAGGGAACGAGCACCTCGGCGAACGACTCGGGGTTCTCGAAGTAGCCGGCGTGGTAGCCGGGGAAAACCACCAGCTCGGCGTCCAATTCCTTCGCATAGCAGCCCGGAGTGCGGGCGAAGGCGAACGAGCTGCCGATGTTCTCCCTGCTCACACCGACCACAAACGCGGAACCGCTGTTCCGTATCGACCGCAGGTCCGGCACGTACTCCACCATCGGCCGAACCTCGTGGGCGAAGATGAAAGCGGCCCGTTCAACCGGCTGTGCTCGTGACGCCACGTTGTACGGAATCCTGTGGAGTTCGTGGAACTGCGCGCGCGCCGCGAGTGGCCCGATCTCGCGAGCCTTCCGCACCCAGCCGGAGTAGTACTCGTACACCTCGGGCGCGTCCGGCAACACCGACGCCGTCAGGGGCTCGTGCGCGATCATGCCCTGCACCCGGTCGGGGAAGCGGGTGAGCAGATCGAAGGCGATGGAGGTTCCGCCACAGGTCGCGAACACCGTCACCGCGGCGAGGCCCGCGTGGTCGAGGACGGCGACGATGTCGTCTGCCTGCTGCTCGATGTACCGCGTCAGGCTGACTTCGCCGGTGCTGCGCAACGTGCCTCGGCGGTCGTAGTTCACGACGGTGAAGTAGTCGGACAGCAACGGAGCCAAATTGGCGAACGACATCGACGTGCTGCCACCGCCACCGACCAGCAGCACTGGCGCACCGGATCCGGAGATTTCATAACATACGCGGGCACCCTCGCCGCTCATGGCGAAATGTTCCTCGGGAAGGTGCTCATCGTTCGCTACGGCGTGCCCCTGGCTCATACAGCGCGATAATACGTGACGGTCCGGTACCCGAGAATGTTCAAGCGAGCCGCGAAACACGCGATGAGCGCGTGTACAACCAGGTCTAATGACATGGTTGAACATAGCCGGAGCCGTGCCAAGGAGATCAGGGGGCTCGAGCAGCCAATAGTCCTGTCAAGCTTCTGAGTCAAGGTGTGTGGTATTCAGAAATATCAGGTTCGCTCAGCACACTTGCGCGTTCTCGGTGTCGGTCTGCATCATTCCGCTGATCCGGCTCGACCTCGCCCCATTCGCGGTCCGGCCGCGCTGAAACCGAGATATCGAGTCGAGGCAAAGGCTGACGCCCCGCCGATTGGGGAATGTTGAGAACGGGTGGTCTTTGCGTGGGTCATTCTCAGGTCACTTCAGCGCACCGAGGTCCGGCGCCCGGCCCGGTCCTTTCCGGCGCCGTCCGGGAGCTGCCCGGCCGATCCTTGACCCATCTGATGGAACGCGCCGTTCGCCGCGGTCCGCACGCCGAGGCCGTGCGGACCGCGAACGGAGTGCTGAGCTTCCAGCAGCTGTGGGATCGGGTCGCCGACCATGCGGCAGCGCTGGTCGAGTCAGGGATCGGCCCTGGCGAGTTCGTGGCGCTCTGGGCGCACCGAACCGAGGAGATCGTCGCCGCGGCTCTGGCCACGATGGCGGTCGGCGCCGCCTACGTGCCGATCGACCCCCGGTACCCGGATGCGCGGGTGGCGGCGATCCTCACCGAAGCCGACCCCGCCGCCCTGTTGGTGGACGACGAGCTGGACGGTCCGCCGAACGACGGAGCCGTGCCGGTGATCTCGCTGCGCTCGGTCGCCCGGACACGTCGTTCGGCGCCCCTCGAACCGGGACCTGCTCCGGACGACGCCGCCTATCTGCTGTTCACCTCCGGATCCTCCGGCAGACCCAAGGGCGTGGTGGTCGAGCACCGGTCGCTGGTGAACTACTGCACCTGGTGGTCCGAGGTTGTGGGACGCCACCGAGGCGGCACTCCGGTATTCGGCAGCCTCGGTTTCGATCACACCATCACCACCCTCTGGCCGACACTGCTGTGTGGCGCGCCGATCACCCTGTGCAACGGCCTGTGGGACACCGCGCCCTTGCTGACTCCACCCGGCTCGCCCCACGCGGCGATCAAGTTCACCCCGTCACAGCTGCGTTTCCTCGAACGCACCGCCCGGCCGGACTACCGTCGTGCGTGCCGCATCCTGGTCCTCGGCGGAGAGGTGCTGGAGCCGTCGCTGATCGACGGCATCGCGGAGCGCCTCGCCGATGTCCGGCTGGTCAATCACTACGGGCCGACCGAGACCACGGTCGGGGTCTGCCGGCACGAGTTCACCGCCGACGAGACCGGCGACGGGTCGTCGGTGCCGATCGGCCGTCCGATCCACAACACCCGCCTCTACCTCACTAGACCCGATCTCGGGCCGGTGGCCTTCGGTGAGCCGGGGGAGCTGGTGGTGGCCGGGACCCCGGTCGCGCGCGGCTACCTGCGCGGCGGCCGTGGCGGCTTCCTCGACGAGGCCGAGCTGGGCGGGCCGCCCGGTCGTGCCTACCGAACCGGTGACCAGGTGCGGCTGCGGCCGGATGCAACCGTGGAGTATCTCGGGCGCTTGGACCGACAGGTGAAGGTCAACGGACACCGGATTGAGCTCGACGAGCTGCGCCACGGCGCACTCGCCGTCGACGGCGTCGCGGACGCCGCGTTCACCGTGACGGACGAGTTCATGCAACGGGTGGAAGCGTTCGTCGTGTGTGCGCCGGGCACGGATCCCGGGCAGGTGTCCACCCAGGTCCGGGCCCTGATCGCTCGACGGGTGCCCGCCGCGGTGGTCCCCTGGACGGTGACCGTCGTGCCCGAGATAGCGATGACCGTTCACGGCAAGCACGACCTGGCCGCTGTCCGAAGGTCGCAGAGCTAGTGGTTGTGAACGTCGACGCCGACGTCGGGATCGTCGGGGCAGGCATCGCCGGGCTCACCGCCGCGAACACGCTCACCGCCGCGGGGTTCACGGTGGAGGTCCTCGAACGGGCACCTCGGCTTCGAGTGACCGGCGCGGGTGTCATGCTGCACCCGAACGGATCCCTCCTGCTCGCCCGGTATGTCCCCGGGTTCGCCCGGCTCGGTCTGCCGATATCCGAACAGGTGATCACCGATCCCGACGGCCACCGGACCGTCGTGCGGTGGGATGAGGTGTGGCACGGCGGTGAACGCCCCCTCGCCGTCCACCGCCGCGCGATGGCCGAGGCTTTGCTCGAACAGCTGCCGGACGGCACGGTCCGATGGGACCAGACCCTCGACCAGCTGACCGAGGGCGACGACGCGGTCGGCATCCGGGCCGAGGACGGTTCGGCCCGCCGCTACCGCATCCTGATCGGCGCGGACGGGGTCTCGTCCCGGACTCGCGAACTGCTCGGGATACCGGGTCATCAGGAGGCGCTGGGTACGACCTACTGGCGTACCACGGTTCCGCTTCCCGCTCGCCATGTCGGGTCGCGGTGGCGGGTGTGGCGGGCCGGAAGCCGGTTCTTCGGGCTGATGCCCATCGGTCGAGGACGCGCGCACGTCTTCGTCCAGGATGCGGCTCGCCGTGCCGGGCTGGACCCGGCCGCCGAACTCGTCCACCTGGCTCGCGAGATGGCCGGTGAGGTACCCGAGATACTGCGCGGGCTGGAGTTCGACGAACCGGTGTACCGCACGTCGGCGGTGGTGACGTCGGCGGTGTGCTGGACGTCAGGACGGATCGCGCTGATCGGCGATGCCGTGCATGCGGTCGCCCCGGCGACCACTCAGGGCGCCGCGCTGGCGGTTGAGGATGCGGTCGTGCTCGCGGCCGAGTTGCGCACCCATGGCCTGCACCCCCGCGGGCTCACCGCCTTCGCCGAGCGCAGGCAGGGACGGGTCACCGCGTTCGTCCGCCGGGCCCGGCTGCATGCCCGGCTCATTCCGGTCCTCCATCGGGAGAACCCCGGATACCGAGGGGATTCGACGGAGGCGTCGGGATGGTTCCGTCGACTCTACGAACCGCTGATGGCACCGCCCTGACTTCTCGACGCGCCGCCGCACGTAGCCCATGCGGGCCTGCCCCGCTCACCGCGACCGGAAGGGTGTCGACCCCGGATGACCACATCCGACCGTGCTGAGGATCGTGCCGATGGTGACCCGGTGGCCGTGGTTGGCATGGCCTGCCGTTACCCCGGCGGCATCACCTCCCCGGAGAAGCTGTGGGAGGTCGTGGCCGCCGGCCAGGACACCACCGGAGACTTCCCCGGCGACCGGGGCTGGGACCTCGCGACGCTCTACGACCCGGACCTGTCCAGACCGGGTACGACGAACGCGCGCGCCGGATCGTTCCTCTACGACGCGGCGGACTTCGACGCGGCCTTCTTCAAGATCAGCCCACGCGAGGCGGTAGCGATGGACCCGCAGCAGCGGCTCTCGCTGGAGACCGCATGGGAACTGTTCGAGCGGGCCGGAATCGACCCCGCGTCCCTCAGGGGAAGCCGCACCGGTGTCTACAACGGGCTTGCCTACCACGATTACGCGCCGCCGACGTCCCTGCTGACGAGGGAGCTGGAGGGAGTGTCACTGACCGGCACCACCGGCAGCGTCGCTTCGGGTCGGATCTCCTACGTCTTCGGGTTCGAGGGACCGTCGGTGTCGGTGGACACGGCGTGCTCGTCGTCGTCGGTCGCCCTGCACCTGGGTATCCGGGCGCTACGCCATGGCGAGTGCGACCTCGTGGTGGCCGGCGGTGTCACGGTGATGTCGCAGCCCGGGACGTTCGTCGAGTTCGCCCGCAGGCGCGGCCTGGCGCCGGACGGTCGCTGCAAGTCGTTCTCGTCCACCGCGGACGGCACCGGGTGGTCCGAAGGTGTGGGTTTCCTGTTGCTGGAAAGGCTGTCCGATGCCCGGCGCAACGGTCACCGGGTGTGGGCACTGCTAGCGGGCTCGGCGGTGAATTCCGACGGCGCGTCCAGGGGGCTCACCGCGCCCAGCGGTCCCTCGCAGGAGCGGGTGATCCGGGCGGCACTGGCCGATGCGGGCATCGGCACCGACGACGTCGACGTGGTGGAGGCGCATGGCACCGGGACTGCGCTCGGCGACCCGGTCGAAGCGGGAGCGCTACTGGCCACATACGGCAAGGACAGGTCCGGGGACCCACTGTGGCTGGGTTCGCTGAAATCCAACATCGGGCACACGCAGGCCGCCGCCGGGGTCGGCGGGGCGATCAAGATGATCATGGCGCTGCGTCACCGAACGCTGCCCGCCACTCTGCACATAGCCGAACCCAACCCGAGGGTGGACTGGGATTGCGGCGCGGTCACCCTGCTGGAGGAGCCGAGGGAATGGAAACCGGTCCCTGGCCGGCCACGCCGCGCCGGAGTGTCGTCTTTCGGGCTCTCCGGCACCAATGCGCATCTGATCATCGAAGAGGCACCGGCAGCGTTGCCCGACCCGACCCCGGCATCCTCGGCATCCGGGGTCACGGCCTGGCTCGTGTCCGGTCGGGGTGCGGACGCACTGCGTGCTCAGGCGGCGAAGCTGGACGACTGGCTGGACCGCAATCCGCGGGTTCCGGTCGCGGACGTCGCCTGGTCACTGTCGTCCACCCGATCGACGTTCGAGCACCGGGCCGTGGTGCTGGGCAGTAGCCGTGCCGAGCTGCGTGCGGGTGTGCGGGCGGTCGCCGAGGGGACACCCGACACCCCGATCACTAGTGGCACCGTGATCTCCGGCGTGGTGCGACCGAAGACCAAGGGCAAGGTGGTCTTCGTCTTCCCTGGCCAGGGGTCTCAATGGGCAGGTATGGCGGTGGAGCTGCTCGAATCCTCACCGACGTTCGCGCAGCGGCTGGCCGAGTGTGACCGCGCGCTGGCGCCTTGGGTGTCATGGTCGGTCGTGGACGTGCTGCACGCGCCGGAAGACTCGCCGCTCTGGCAGCGGGTGGATGTCATCCAGCCGCTGCTGTTCGCGGTGATGGTCGCGCTGGCCGCCCTGTGGCGGGCGCACGGGGTCCAGCCCGATGCCGTGGTCGGCAGCTCCCAAGGTGAGATCGCCGCCGCCTGCGTCGCGGGCGTACTGTCGCTCGACGACGCGGCCCAGGTGGTGGCGCTGCGCAGCCGAACACTCGGCAGGCTCAGCGGCACCGGTGCCATGGCGTCGGTCGCCCTGTCCGTGGACGATCTAGGAGAGCGGTCGGCCATGCGCTCGGGCGCGTTGTCGGTCGCGGCGGTCAACGGAGCCCGGTCGACGGTGGTCTCCGGCAGTGCAGCGGCGCTGGACGACCTACTCGCCGAATGCGCCGCCGATCACGTCTGGGTCCGTCGGATCCCGGTCGACTACGCGTCTCACTCGGCACACGTCGAACCTGTCCGCGACGCGTTGCTCGACGACCTCGCCGGCATCACACCGAAGACCGCGGACATCGCCTTCTACTCCACGGTGAACGCCGCTCCGATGGTCACTGAGCGGCTCGACGCCGAGTACTGGTATCGGAATCTCCGCGAGACCGTCGAACTGGCGCGCACCGTGGAACGGCTCGCCGCTGACGGGCACCACATCTTCGTCGAGTGCAGCCCGCATCCGGTGCTCCTCCATGAGCTGGCCGATGCGGCGGCCGAGCATCGAGGGGTCGCCGTCTGCTCGCTCGACCGAGAGACCGACTCCAGCACGCGGTTTCTCATGTCGCTGGCCGAGCTGCACGTCCACAACGTCCCCGTGACCTGGGCGCCGGCCATTCCCCGCGCGGTCACGGTGGACCTGCCCACCTATGCCTTCCGTCGCACGCGGTACTGGTGCACCCCGCAGATGAACGCGCGCGCGGGCAGGGCACCGGGGATGGTCGAACTCGACCACCCGCTGCTCACCGCCGAGCTGGACCTCGCCGACGACGGGGGAGTGGTGTTCACCGGCAGGTTCTCCTCGACAGGGCGGCACTGGTCGGTCGACCACGCCGCCGGTGGAATCGTCGAGCTGCCCGGGGCCGCCTTCGTCGAAGCAGCCGCCTACGTCGGTCGCAGGCTCGGCTGCGGCCGCATCGAGGCGCTCACCGTCGAGTCTCCGTTGGTCGTGCCGGCAGGTTCGGCTGTCGAGATACAGCTCGTGGTCGGCCGGGACGACGGCGGACGCCGGGCACTGCGGGCGCATTCACGGCCCGGGAACACCGACTCCGCTGAGTGGGTCCGCCACGCCACCGGGGTGCTCCTAGCCGCTGTGCCGGAGACCGCTGTGCCAGAGACCGTCGAGCTGGGCGAATGGCCTCCTCCCGGAGCCGTCGAGGTCGAGCTCACCGACGCTGACCCGCGCCTTCCGCCCCGGCACGGGCTCCGGGCGATGTGGCAGCGGGGTGCGGAGGTCTTCGCTGAGGCCGCCGCACCGGACGGCGGTGTCGGCGACACCTTCCAGACGCTGCACCCGGCACTGCTGGACTCCGTTCTGCACGCGGTGCTGCTCGCTCGGACAGCGGACGGGGCGAGCGCGCGGCAACTGCCGTCCTCCTGGAAAGACGTGACGTTGCCCGACACCTCGGCGTCGGCGGTGCGGATCCGGATCTCGCCGTCGAGTGCGGGCGCCTTCTCGGCGGTCGTCACCGACCGGAACGGGGTGTCCGTCGCCTCGATCGGTTCCCTCGCGCCGGGCATGGACTCGCGGACCGGGTTGAGACGGTTCGACGCCGCCCTCGGCAGCGGAGGGGCAGTGGTGGCCACGGCGGGACTGGGATCGCCGCCGATGCGGGAACCGGCACCGGACACCGCGCGGCAGAGCAGGGAGACCTGGGCTCGGCGCATCGCGGCGGTCTCCGCGCCGGAGCGCGAACGCCTGTTGCTCGAGCTGGTGTGTACCGAGATCGGGGATGTCCTCGGTTACCAGGCCGCCGAGGACGTCGAGCCGGACCGATCTCTGCAGGATCTGGGGTTCAGCTCGATGAGCGCCGTCGACCTGCGTAACCGGCTCAGCGCGAGCACCGGCCTGCGTCTGCGGACGACACTGGTCTTCGATCACCCGACCGCCGCCGAGCTCGTGAGCTACCTGGCTGGGCGATTCGAGCCAGCAAGGTGACCACGCCGCACTAGATGATCGATTCCCATGAGCTCGGCTGTCCGGCGAGTCGCTGGATTGTGCAGCGCGAGTCGGGAGATTGTGCAGCGCGAGTCGCGGGATTTTGCTGTGCGGGTCGGGGGTTTCGCTCAGCGAGCCAGGATCGGCGGCCGGCAGAATCTAGCGACTCGCGCAGCACAATCCAGCGACTCGCGGGTCTGGCCACCTCTGATCAGCACCGACTTAGGAATCGATCATCTAGTCGCGCAGGCCAGCGGCGACGAACGGGTCGTCGTCAGGGAGCCGGGCGAAGGTCGCGTTGGCCAGCTGCAGGCGGTCCGCGCTCATCATCACGCGGGCGGAGACGACGTCGCGCAGGTGCCTGCTCAGGCTGAATCGGCTCGCTTCTCTCTCCCGGTAGGCGTCGATGCCGATCACCTCCAGCGCTTCGAGGACGACGGTGGACGCCGTCTCCGCCACTGACAGCCGCAGATTGTTGACCTGCAAGGCGCCGGACGATTCCCGGGTTCCCGCCTCGGCGTCGAAGACGTCGGCCAGCGCCACCGCTTCGCTGCGGATCTGGTCGTTCAGCCGGGTCAGCCGGGCAAGCCGGACCGCCTTCACCGCGGCCAGCTCGCCGGCGGACCGCGCCGGCGTCTGGAGGTAGCGGCGGCTGCGGTCGACCGCGGCACGGGCGATTCCCCACCAGCAACCTGCCCAGCCGATATGGGTCAGCGGGGTCGTGGTGTGCGCGGAGGTCTCGCTGAAGGTGTCGGGAAGGATGTTGGCGCGCGAGGTGCGGATCACGGCTGAGCAGCCGCCGCTCGCCGTGCCGCGCATACCGAGAGCCAGCCACGGGGTGGGCTTGGTGACCTCGACCTCGCTCCGGTCGGCGAGCACCAGCAGCTGGTCGGTGAGCGGGGCGTCCGGGGACCGGCGGGCCACGACGAGTGCGGCGTCCGCGCGGTCGAGGTACGACGCGACGGAGACGTCCTTCTCGATGACGATGCGGCCCGGGCCGTCGTCCGTGCACGCCGCGTTGCCGTGGCGCGGGTTCACCGCTCGCCGCTCGGACATCAGGCTGGCGACCAGCGGCTGGGAATGCCATGCCGCGTCGACGAACGACCGGGCGGCCTCGGTAGCGGTGCGCTGGCGGGCGACGCTGAGCAGCTGGCCCTGGTGCATGGCCCAGATCATCGCGGTTGATGCGCAGGCCTGTCCCAGTGTGGCCGACACCGCCAGCACCTCGCGGGCGCTCCAGTACCGGCCGGGCTCGGCGCCGGGGCCGGGCCTGAGCAGCCCCTGTTCGCGCAGCGCAGCCATCGCCTCCTCAGGGAAGGACGCGGTGCGGTCTACGTCGTCCGCCGCGCTCGCGGCCACCTTGGCCACGGTGTCGGTCCGGCGCTTGAGGTCACTCGTGTCGGAAGGGGGAAGGTGCAGAGACAACGGACGCCTTTCCTCGGGTTCGACGGGTAGCCCGGATCAGTGGGCTACCTCGGACACTCGGGTGAGGTGCTTGTGCAGCACCCCGGCCACCTCGTCCGCTATCGCGATCGGCGCCGCTCCGGCCGCCAGCTCGACCACGTGTGTCGCGATCGCCGCCCGCTCCACCCAGTCCCGCAGTTCGGCGCGCGAGGGATCGTCACCGGGAGCGCTGAAGACGACCAGCTCGGTGTGCCCGCGAGCGGTGTGCTCGCGCGGTCGCTCGTTCCCTGAGCCGCGCACGATGGTGAGCGGCACGGCTGTGTCTCGTCCGGCCAGCTCATCAGCGAGCTCGCAGGCGGTGACGGCCGCACCCTCGCCCCAGCCGACGAGCACGCACGGTGCGCCCTCGAAGGAGTCTTCGAGCAGGTCGGCGAATGCGGTGACCGGGTCGTCGTGGTACTCCGGGGTCACCTGTAGGCCGACGACCGCGAACTCCCTGGGGATCGAGGAGAGCAGCGCCACCGACTCCCAACAGGTCCCCGTCGACGAGGGCAGGAAGACGACCGGGAACGCCGGGGCCGGTGTCGGGCGGAGCGTGGCGAGGGCGTGCACGGCCGTCTCTCCGCGCCCCACCTGTTCAGCGATACGGCCGGCGAGGGCGAGGGGCGTGGGGGCGGCGGCGACGTCGGCCGGACTGAACCGCACCCCTACCAGCTCGTTGAGCCGTAGGACCAGCTCTACCGCGAGCAGCGATGTGCCGCCGATGGTGAAGAAGCCGTCGTCGACCCTGACGCCGTCGACGTTCAGGGTGTCGGCGACGAGCTGGCACACCGCGGTGACCAGGTCGTCGTCCACCGGAGCAGCGACGGCGGTGGGGTGGGTGGACGAGGCGAGCAGGGCCCGGCGATCCAGTTTGCCGTTGCCGGTCCTCGGCAGCTCGGAATGGTAGGTGTAGATCGCCGGTACCATGTAGCCGGGCAGTTGGGCAGCCAGCCAGCGGCGCAGCTCGTCGGCGGTGAGCGAAGCCTCACCGCTCGTCGTCGCGGTCAGGTGCGCGACCAGCTCGGGTGTGCCGGTGCCGAGATCGGCGAGCAGTACTGCGGCATCCCGCAGACCGGAGTGCCTGCGCAGATGCAACTCGATCTCGCTCAACTCCACGCGGAAGCCGTGCAACTTCACCTGACTGTCCGAGCGCCCCTCGAACAGCAGCCGCCCGTCACTGGACCACCGCCCTCGATCGCCGGTGTCGTAGAGGTGCACACCGTCGACGTCGATGAAACGGCGCGCGGTCTCCTCCGGCCTGCCCAGGTACCCGTCGGCCAGCTGCGGTCCACCGAGGTGGATCGTTCCGCTCACGCCGATCGGGGTGAGCGCGCCGTCCTCGTCCAGCACCCGCACCGTGCTGGCGCCGAACGGCCTCCCGAGGTCGTCGTGACGGAACGCCACCTCAGCCCCGCCGTCAGAGGCCCCGTCGTCCGAGGAAGGGGGGTGATAGCGGGTGACCGTGGCGTAGACGGTCGCTTCGGTCGGTCCGTAGAAGCTCCACAATCCCGCACCCGCCTCGCGAAGCCGATGCGCGAGGTCGTCCGGGGTCGCTTCGCCGCCGAGCATGATCTGAAGGCCGGGCGGCAGTGCAGCCCCTGAATCGAGAACGGAACGCCAGGTGGTCGGTGTGCCACCCGCCAGCGACAGCCCGGGGGTGGCCAGCGCCCGCCGCACACCGTCGATGTCGGTGGCGTCGCCGGGGCACAGCCGTACGGCGGCACCGCGCAGGAGCGGGACCAGGTACTCCAGCAGCGAGATGTCGAAGGTGTAGGTCGTGATGCTCAAGCTGATGTCGTCCGGCTGAGGGTCCACCACGTCCAGCGCCGCCACGCAGAAGGCGGCGAGCGCCCCTCGAGATACCACGACACCCTTGGGGATGCCGGTGGAGCCTGAGGTGAACATCAGGTATGCCGCACGGGCCGGATCCCTGGATGCCTGCCGAGCGAGCCCAGTGGGCGTCCACCCGGCCAGAGAGTCATAGGTGGTCACCTCGGTCGTGAGCTCGCGGGCGCTGTCGGCGAAGACCGCATCCGCGATGACCAGCGTTGGCCGAGCCCGGTCGATCATGAGACTCATGCGGGTCCGGGGGTGGGTGCCGTCCAGCGGTAGGAAGCAGGCCCCGGCCTTCCACAGCGCTACGACGGTGATCGGCAGCTGAATGCTCCGGGACATCATGGTGGCGACCACATCACCGGCGCGTACCCCGGCCGCGCCCAGTGCGCGGGCGAGCTCGGTGGAGCGGGTATTGAGTTCGGCGTACGACATGCTTCGCTCATCGTCGATCAGCGCGGTCGCCGTGGGCATCGCCGCGGCGCGGTCGGCGAGCAGGTCGATGACGTCGACCGCTTCGGCCTCTGGTCCGTCCGCCGCGACGTTGCCGTTGGCGGCGAGGGTGCGCCGTTCCATCCCGCCGATGATCGGAAGCGTGCGCACCGGGTCTTCGAGGTGGGTCGCGCCGTGTACGAGCACGGTCTCGATCCGCTCGACGAGCAGCCGCATCGTCGCCTCGTCGAACAGGTCGGTGTTGTAGTTCAGTCGCAGCCGCCACCGACCCTCGCGCTCGATGAACGTCGTGGTGAGGTCGTAGCGGGAACCGTCCAGCTCCACCACCACGGGTTCGATGGTCGTTCCGGTCAGCCGGAGTATCGGCGGCGGCAGGTTGCTCACCAGCACGGACACCTGGAAGACCGGAGAGGCGTCGGGCAGCCGGGTGACCCGCAGACCCTCCACGACCTGTTCGAACGGCGTCGACTGATGGGCCAGCGAGCGCAGCACCGAGGTGCGCGTGTCGCGCAGCAGCTCGCGCAGCGAGCGGTCCGGGTCGATGCGCACCCGTACGGCGATCATGTTGAGGAACAGGCCGATGAGGCCTTCTGACGCCGAGTGCGCCCGCCCGGCGACCGGGGTGCCGACGACGATGTCGTCCTGGCTTGCCATGGCGCGCAGCACTACCGAGACCGCGGCGGTGAGCGTCATGTACGGGGTCGTCCGGGTGTCAGCGCAGAGCGTGGCGACGGCGTCGGCGGCGGTATCGGACAGGTCCACGTTCAGTGTGTCGCCCGAGTAGGTCTGCTTCTCGGGGCGCGGGCGGTCGGTCGGAAGGGTGAGGCGATCGGGTATGCCTGCCAGGTGTTGCGCCCAGAAGGTCAGCTCCTCCTCGGCCTGCTCGCCGGCAAGGTCGTCACGCTGCCGGAGCACGAAGTCGGTGTACTGAAGGGGCAGCGGCGCCAAATCCGGCGCGAGACCACCGGCTTCCGCGGCGTAGAGCGTGGAGAGTTCGTCGGTGATGACCGCGAATGACCAGCCATCCACGACGATGTGGTGCGCGATCACGATCAGGGCGTGTTGCTCTGGTCCCCACGAGATCAGCGTCGCCCGCAACAGCGGACCCGTGCCGAGGTCGAAACCCGCCTCGGCCAACCGGACCGCCTCGGCGCGTACGGTCTCCCGGCGATCGATCGGGGATTGTGGTGCGACCTCGACCAGAGGCAGCTCGAAGCCATGCCCGGCGTGCACGACCTGAGTAGGAGCCGCGGCCCCCGGCGCGACCTCGAAGGTGGTACGCAGCGTCGAGTGTCGCTCGAAGAGGCGGTCGAACGCCCGCCGGAGCGCGCCGATGTCGAGGACGCCGTGCACCAGGAACGCGACCTGGTCAAGGTAACCGCGATTGCCGGGTGCCACGGCCTCCTGGAACCACAGCCGCTGCTGGCTGAAGGACAAGGGGTATCCACGAGACATCGGCTCTCCTGGCTGCGGTCCAATCAAGACTCCTCCGAAAACGGTAGACGAGTATGAGAGTGTCCGGCGCCGCGAAGATATTCAACTGTGTGTCAAACATGTTTGACACACAGTTGAATATGAGATTAGTTGTTGCCTGCGCCTGGAATCCAGGGGGAAAGAGAGCCGCGATGCGATATGCCGACAACAATATGTCTATTGTGGACATATTCGAGGATAGGGTGAGAGAGTCGGGTTCTCGGCCGGCACTCGCGCGTGGACCGTGGACATTGACGTACGCGGAGCTGAACGACTGGGCGAACGCGCTTGCCCTGCGGCTGAGTGCCGATGGCGCTCAGTCGGGCCGTCGAGTCGGCATCTGCCTGCCTCGTGGTCCCGAGTTCGTGGTCGCGGTGCTCGCGGTGCTCAAGACCGGCGCGGCCTACGTTCCGCTTGATGACAGTTACCCTGAGGAACGGCTGGGATTTCTGGCCACTGATTCGGAACTGTCCGTGATCGTCGGGGACGGTGCGGCCGATGATGTGTGCACCCGCCTGGGTGTGACGCGCACCGACCCTGGTGAGGCCACCGGGCATTCGGTCGAGAACCCAGGCAGGCCGGTCAAGGCCGATGACCCCGCATACGTCATCTACACCTCAGGCACTACCGGCCGCCCCAAAGGAGTGGTGGTAAGCCATCGGAATCTAGCCGGCCTTATCGGTCGACCTGCCGCGGAATTCAATTTCGGAACAAGCGATACGCTATTGCTCGCGCACTCTTTCTCGTTTGACTTCTCAGTGTGGGAGATGTGGACCGCACTGGCTTATGGCGCCACGCTGGTGATCGCCACGTACGAGGAGATCCGTAACCCTCGACGTCTGGCATCGATCCTAGCGCGGGAGAAAATCACGGTACTCAATCAAACCCCGTCGGCTTTCTACCGGCTGTGGCGCGATGTCGTGCGCGTCGGCGCGCACGGCGCGCTCCGATTGGTCATCTTCGGCGGTGAGCGGCTGGATCCGGCCAAGCTCCACACAACCCTGGGCTCCGCGCCCCGCCCGAACGTCGAGTTCGTCAACATGTACGGGATCACCGAGACCACGGTGCATGTCACGAGGTCTACCGTGGACCTCGATCAGCTGGGGACCGAGCGCCGCAGCATGATCGGCACGCCGATTCCGGGCGTCGAGCTCTCCATCAGGGACGCCGAGGGGCGGGTCTGCCCTGAGGGGGTCACGGGCGAGCTGTGGGTCGGCGGAGCGGGCGTCGCACTCGGGTACCACAACCGGCCGGAACTCACCGCCGAGAAGTTCGTGTCCACCATCAGCCCGGCGGGCACGACGCAGCGCTGGTACCGCAGCGGCGACCTCGGTCGCGCACATCCCGGCGGGGACGTCGAGTTCCTGGGCCGTGCTGACCGGCAGCTCAACCTCCGGGGCCATCGCGTGGAACCCGAGGAGGTGGAGCGGGCGCTGGTCGAACGGTGCGGTGTGCGCGACGTCGTGGTCGTGGTCGAGAACGAGGCATTGTGCGCCGTGGTCGTCAGCGGCGGTCCGGCGCCGGATATCGGGCAGGTACGTCGCGGCCTCAGCGGCACGCTGCCCCCGCACATGATTCCGTCGCTGGTGGTACCGGTCGCGGCGATCCCGCTCGACGCCCACGGTAAGACCGACCCGGCGGCCCTGCGCCGCCTGATCGGCACAGCCATCAGACGACGCGGAGCCGAACGGGGCGATACCTCGGTGCTCAGCGGCACCCAGCGGGTGGTTCGGGACGTGTGGCAGAAGGTTCTCGGCCGGGCCGTCACGGACCTCGACGTCAATTTCTTCGACGCGGGCGGGCACTCCCTGGCGGTGGTCGACGTCGTGGACGGACTCGTCGCCCTCGGCTATGCGGTGCGGGTGACGGACCTGTTCGCCGCACCCACCATTCGCTCCTGCGCGGCCAGGCTGGACCACTCAGGAGAAGCGGTCCGCCGCGACGCCGTCGACCGAGGGAGCCGGTTCGTCGACGCGGTGGAGTCACTGCGAGTCCACCGGCACGGGGAAGGTACTTGATGGGATCAGACGCAGGCCTGCCGCCGATCGCGGTCGTCGGCATGAGCGCGCGTACCGCGGGTGCGGCGGATCTGGCCACGTTCTGGGATGCCATTCGATCCGGGGAGGACCTCATCCACCGGTGGCAGGCCGACGCCGACGCCGACGCGCCCTCGCGGACGACCATCGGCGCACACGGCGTGCTGGCGGACTCGGACTGCTTCGATGCCGGGTTCTTCGGCATGGCCGCTGAGCAGGCTCGAGTGACCGACCCGCAGCACCGGCTACTCCTGGAATCGACGTGGCACGCCCTGGAGGACGCGGGCTACCCACCGGACCGAGTCCCTGGCCGGGCGGGCCTCATCGCCTCCTGTGGAGCGAACCGCTACTGGTCCCGGCACGTCGAAGCGGGTTTCGTCACCGCCCCGTCGTCGGCGGACCTGCTGGATGCCCGCCTCGGCAATGACAAGGACTTCCTCGCCACCCGCATCGCCTACCAGCTGAACCTGCGTGGCCCCGTACTCACTGTTCAAACGGCCTGCTCGTCTTCGCTGGTCGCCATCCATCTGGCGATCCAGAACCTGCTCACCTACCAGGCCGACGTGATGATCGCGGGCGGCGTCTCGATCACTCTGCCCGACGAACGCGGCTACACGCTGGAAGAAGGCAGCGCGCTGTCGCTGGACGGCTACTGCCGCCCATTCGACATCAGAGCCAACGGCACCGTCCTCGGTGACGGCGTCGGTGTCGTGGTACTCAAGCGACTGTCGGATGCGATCACCGACGGTGACGTCGTGAGTGCGGTGATCGCCGGGTCCGCACTGAACAACGACGGCCGAGGCAAGGTCGGGTTCACCGCGCCCAGTGTGGACGGGCAGGTAGGAGTGATCCGCGAGGCGCTCGCCATCGCCGGCATGGACCCGGCGCAGATCGGTTATGTGGAGGCGCACGGCACTGCCACTTCGCTGGGCGACGGCGTCGAGCTGGCTGCCCTGCGTGAGGCCTTCGGCGACGGCCTGGCACACCGGACGTGCGCATTGGGTGCGCTCAAGGCCAACATCGGCCACACCGACGCCGCGGCCGGGGTGCTGGGACTGGTCAAGGCAGTGCTGTGCGTGCGGGACGGCGTCGTTCCCCCGGTGGCGAACTTCGAGAAGGCCACCGACCGGATCGAGTGGTCGGGCACGCCGTTCTTCGTCCCCGAGGACAGCGAAGTCTGGCCTAACCCCGGCCAGGTCCGCGCCGCCGGCGTCACCTCGTTGGGCATGGGCGGCACCAACGTTCATGTGGTCCTCCAGCAGCACTCGCCGCTGGGCACCACGACCGACGACTCGAAGCCCAGGGTGCTCACCCTGTCGGCGAGATCGCCGGAGGGACTGGCCCGCTACTGTTCGACGCTCGCCGACCACCTCGATGCGCTGTCCGACGTGCCGATCAGCCGAGTGGCGGCGCAATTGCGCGGCCGATCGGGCGGCACGTGGCGGCATGCACAGGTGGCGGCGAGCGCCACCGAAGCGGCGACGGGATTGCGGCACGCGGTCGCCGACCAGCGATTCGGCAGGCGTGACGATGAGGTCCGCGCAGTGCTCATGTTCTCCGGACAAGGGACGGAGGCGGGCACCACCGCCCGGGAGCTCGCGGGAGACGTTCCGGCATTCCGGTGGTACTTCGACGACAGCTGCCACGAGCTCTCCGCGACGCTGGGGCGGGACCTGGCCGGGCTGGTAGCTCGCGGTGATCCTGAGCTGGAGACCACTGCGATCGCTCAGCCGGTGCTGTTCGCCCTGCAGTACGCGGCATCCCGTTGGCTGCGCGACCTCGGCCTCGAGCCGGTCGCGGTGGTCGGCCACAGCGTCGGTGAGTTCGCCGCCGCGACCGTCAGCGGAGTCCTTCCTCTCGAGCATGCCGCACGGCTCGTGGTGGAGCGCGGCAGGTTGATGCAGGAGGCTCCCGAGGGACGCATGGTGGCGGTCTCGTTGGGTGAAGCGGACGTTCGTCGGCGGCTGCCCGGGGACTGCGTAGTCGCCGGGGTGAACGCACCGTTCCTGTCCGTGGTGTCCGGATCACCGGCGCCCATGGCGGAATTCCTCGCCGCCGTGCGCCGCGATGGAATTCGGGCGTCCGAGCTGGCTTCGCGCCGGGCGTTCCACCATCCGATGATGACCAGCGCCGCCGACCGACTTCGCGAGGCGCTGGCCGACATACCCTGGGGCGCCGCGCACACCCCGATGGCCTCGACGCTGACCGGACAGCTCGCCGACGCCACAGTGCTTGCCGACCCCGGCTACTGGGTTCGCCAGATCACCGAACCGGTCCTGTTCGCCGCCGCCCTGGACGGCGTGAGCGACCTGCGGCCGAACTGCTGGATCGAGATCGGGCCGGGCCATGCCCTCCAGACCTTCGCCGGGGCGAGCGAGGTACTCGACGACGAGCACCTCGTCGCCGGGCTGGGCGCGGACCGAGCCGGAGCCGTCCCGTGGCGGGATCTGCTCGCCCGGCTATGGCAGCGGGGCGCCGACCTGCGCATCGACTACGGAGCTCGGCAGGCCGGCCTCGTCGACCTCCCCGGCTACCCCTTCGCACGGAACCGCCATTGGATCGACCGGACTGCCCGGACCGTTCCAGGCCGGCAGCCGACGCGACCCACGGACCTCGCCCCACCGGACACACGCGAGGTGAGCACCTCTCGCGACGAGCGGAACACCGTGATCGTCGACGTCACCACCAGGCTGATGTCGATCTGGCGGGAGGTTCTGGGGCTGACCGAAGTGAACCCTCATGAGGACTTCTTCGAACAAGGGCACTCCCTGGCCGCGGTCCGCCTCCTGTCCCGGGTCCGGGAGCAGCTCGCTCCGTCCGCGAGCCTGGAGGCGTTCTTCGAGGAACCGACCTTCGACGCCCTTCGCAGACAGATCGAGCGGGCCGCCGACCAGATGGACCCGGTCGGACCCGCAGCGGTCACCCAGACTCCTGTGGCGCCGACGCCGGTCACCACCGCGCAACGACGCCCGCTCGCCACCCCGGTCGAGCGCCCGGCCCCGGGCACCCCCGCCCTGAGTGTGATCTTCTTTTCCGCACCGGTCGACGAAGTCACCGACAGTTCCTACGAGGTCGTACTGCGTACCGCGAAGGTCGCCGACCGCCTCGGATTCGAGGCGATCTGGACCCCGGAACGGCACTTCCACAGTTTCGGTGGCGCCTACCCCAATCCGTCCGTGCTCGGAGCCGCCATCGCCGCGGTGACCGAGCGGGTAGGGATTCGGGCGGGGAGCGTTGTGCTCCCGTTGCACAACCCGATGCGGGTGGCCGAAGAGTGGGCGGTCGTCGACCAGATCTCCCGGGGTCGAGTGGCGATCTCCTTCGCCACCGGCTGGCATCCGATCGATTTCGCCTTCGCCCCGGACAACTTCGCGGACCGGTACGACGTGCTCGAACGCGAGCTGGACACAGTTCGCAGGCTCTGGCGTGGCGAGGCGATTGAGGTGCGCACCGGCGATGGCAGGGTCGAGTCGGTGCGCACTTTTCCCCGGCCCGCGCAGCCCGATCTGCAGGTCTGGCTCAGCGCGACCGCGAGTGAGGACAGTTTCGTTCGCGCTGGACGGCTGGGCGCCAATGTCCTCACCGCGCTGCTGAGCCTGTCCGTCGACGAACTCGCCGATCGGGTGCGCAGCTATCGGCGTAGCCGGGCCGACGCCGGCCTGGATCCGAAGACGGGTCGGGTCACGGTGATGGCACACACCTTCATCGGTGATACGCGAGAGCAAGCGCGCCGGATTTGCCGGGAGCCGCTCAAACAGTACATTCTCGAGCACAGCGAGCTCTTGCGGTCCATGGGCGGTGGGATACAGGCCGCGGATCTGAAGACAGCGTCTGCCCCGGACCGGGAGGCTGTGCTGAATCGCGCTTTCGAGAAATATTTCGGCAATCGCGGACTGATGGGTGATTCAGCCGACGCCGTGAGAATAATGGCGAATCTGACCGCGGCTGGAGTGGATGAGGTCGCCGCGCTCGTCGACTTCGGACTGACCCAAGATCAGATCGAGGAGAGCCTGACCCTGCTCGCTGACGCCCGCGCCGGGGGAGCGGAGGTGAGTGGTGGTGGATGAGGCAGACGCAGAATTCGACGGTATAAGAGAGCTACCACTGTCTCTCAGTCAGAGGTCGATCTGGGTGTCCTGGCTGATGAATCCGCAAAGTCGCCTGCATATCCTATGCTTTCCGATGCTCATGGCGGGCGATCTAGATTTCGATTCGCTGCGTGCGTCCGTTGCCGAGATCGGCACCCGGCACCCGATCTTACGGTCGCGGATCGTGGACACAGTGGCCGGCCCTCGGCTGCGGTTCAGTGATGTACCTGCGATTCCAGTTTCTCGGACCCGTACAGATCTTCCACTGGAGCTCGCCTGTCGGCAGGCCGCGACCATGCAGTTCGACTTGACCGTCGGGCCCTTGGCGAGAGTGGAGATTCGACATGGTGATGGATACAACCTGCTAATTCTCACGGTACATCACGTGGTATTAGACGCCAGATCGTGCGCACTGTTGTTCGCCCAGCTGCGCGACTTATACCGGGGCGCGACTCTTCGACCCGTGAACAACGTTCCGCTGTTGGCCGACTTCGCCGAATGGCAGAATGCCGTGGCGATGGGTTCGGCGGGTGTCGCCCACAGAGAGTTCTGGCGCAATCGCCTCACCCCTCCTCCGCCAGTACCGGATTTCCCGGCGGTCGCGGGATCGCAGGACTGCGCAGTGTTCCATACCCGACTGTCAGCAGACTCGCAACGAATGGCCGGCAGAGTTTCCAGAGAACTCGGCGTGCGCACTCTCGCGATTTATCACGGAGCGTTCGTTCTCTTGATGTACTATCACACGGGGGTCAGTGATCTCGTTGTCTCGACGCCCTATCACGGCAGGACGAAGCGAGAGATTCGTGACCAAGTCGGATTCTTTTCCAATCCATTGCCGCTTCGCCATGAGGTCGATCCCGACGGTACCTATCGGACCTTCATGCACAAGACACTCCACGAGCTGACGACCGGTATCGAGCACGGCGATCTGTCGTTCCCAGAGATTCTGCGGGCCGCAGGCTTGAGCGGCCCCTCCGCGCGCGGTTGCACGAATAAGTTCCTCTTTCAATACTGGAACATTCGACCAAGATCGGAAGGCGTCGATCTGCATTCGGTCGAGATGACGAGTGGGCACAACCAGTGCACACTGCAGCTGCTTCCCATGGAAGACTTCTCCGACTATATGCTAGCGGTGATGTTCCGCGTGGAATCCGACGGGATAACCATGTCATGGAAGGACCATGGTGGCGTACTAGGCGGTGAAATGTTGTCAGGATTAGCCGCGGCGTACTCAGAATTACTGGAAGAGATGCTCACTTATCCGAACCGTAGGATCGGCAGATCCCGTGGAGTTTCCTGATCGAGGTCGACCGAAGAGTGCGTGTGCTGGTAGTACGACCAAACCCTGGGCGGCGAGGGAGAACGTTGATGTGGAACAAACCTTATGTGCCGTTCTTGAACCTCGCCGAGGAGGTCGGCGAGCTGGCCGGCGAACTGCGGGATGCGTTCACCGAGGTCATCGAATCGGGCTGTTTCCTGAACGGTCCGCAAGTGGACCATTTTGAACGTGAGCTGGCTCGGCGCTGCGGGAGCAGGTACGCGATCGGGGTGGGCAGTGGTACGCAAGCACTGCAGATCCTGCTGCTCGCGCATGGGATCGGTCGTGGTGACGAGGTCATCACCACTCCGGCGAGCTTCTTCGCCACCGCCAAGGCGATCGCGATGGTCGGCGCGCGTCCGATCTTCGCCGACGTCCGACCGGGCGACTACTGCATCGACCCCGACGCCGTCCGGCGCCTGATCACGCCGCGGACAAGGGCGATCTTGGCTGTCCATCTCTACGGCAGACCTGTCGATGTCGCGGCGCTCGGTGAGATCGCGGCTGAGCACGGCATCTTATTGCTGGAGGATGCGGCGCACGCGCTTGGCGGGTCGGTGGACGGCCACCCGGTCGGCTCGCTTGGCCACGGAGCCGCGCTGAGCTTCTATCCGACCAAGAACCTCGGCGCCCTCGGCGACGCGGGGGCAGTGGTGGTTGATGACCCGAGGGTGGCGGCGCGGGCCGCCTCGGCCCGATTCCTCGGGACGTCCGGACGGCGAGATGAATTCGACCAAGAGGGCATCAGCGGCAGGATGGATGAGCTCCAGGCTGCGGTGCTGCTGGTCCGGCTGCGCCATTTCGACCAGCGGCAGGCGGAGCGCGCCGCACGAGTAGACCGTTATCGCGCGTCTCTGCCCGGCTCCTTGCTCCTGCAGCCTGCGCCGCTCGGAGTAATCGATGCGCACCATCTCTTCGTGATCCGGCACCCGGAGCGAAACCGACTGGCTAGGGAACTCGCCAACGCCGGGGTGGCGACCCAGGTCCACTATCGGGTGGCTCTGCACCGGCAGCCGGTTTTCGGGCCTCAGCGGCCTCAGCCGGTCGCCGACCGTTGGGCGGACGAGGTGTTATCTCTCCCGCTCAGCCGGGCCGTCACTGATGACTGCCAGGACCAGGTCATTCAGGCGGTTACGGGGCTGACGCACCGGCTCGGCCGAGGGTAGTCGGGTGCATCTGGCGCCCCATATCGACACCACATCCGGGGAGTCAGAATTCGCTGCCGGCCATCTCCCGGGCCGGGAACGGCTCCTGCTGCACTGTCGCATCCGCGAAGGAATACCACAATTCGGCGCACTCGTTCGCCGCGACCGCGACAGTCTCCCGGAGATGGGCCGGTACCGCTTTGGCGATTGCGCGCCACCCGTTCGGTTCCCACGCCAGGGGATCGAGTGCCCGCAGCAGGAACCGCCCGGTCTGGGACTGACGTAACGCTGGATCGCGGCGCAGATGGTTGATCAATTCCGATCGGCCGCGGCGCTGATTTTCCTTGGCCGGGTGCGATGTGGACAGGTCATCAGCGGGCTCATCGGGCGTTGCGCGTGGCCTGGGCACAGTTAGATCATGATCGCGTCGCTGCCTGAGGGGTACCGGGTCGCGGCCCGATTCGTACCGCAGCCGGACATCGCGCACGGTGCCGACGGACAGCCCGGTCCGGTGTGCGATCTCCCGCAGCGTCGCCTTTGGGTTGTCGGTGAACAGTTGAAACGCGTGACGTCGCTGATGCGCGGTGTGCAGCGGTCGTGAACGGCCATCCCGGCCGAAGCGCACCGTCGAGTCCCAGCGACCCGCGTCCAGACACCGTCTGCGCTCTGCCACCCAACGTGGTGATACCTCGGCAAAGAACCCGATGGTGTTATTGGACCAGTCGGGCCACATGACGAGCAACCGGTCCACCGCGGCCTGTCGGTCTTTACGTGACAGCGGGAGGCCATGGGAAGAGTTGAGCTTGACCGCGAGTGCGAACGCCTCGCGATCGTCGCCGTCAAAGAAATGTGCGCGGACGACCGTGTCTCCCCGAGCTAATGCCACGTGGACTCGGTGCGCACCGTCGATGACGATCATGGTTGACCGCTGGACCATGATATGCGGCATCGGCGAGTATGTGCCGGCAAGGTTGCGTACGTGTTCTTCGTCCGCGCCTGACGTGCGCACCGAGCGCTGTAAAACCAACGAAGAGATGGCTACGGTCTCTGCCGGAGTTTCCTCCGCTTTGTATCCGATCAATCTAAACAGCTCTTCGCGGCTTTCTCTCGAATTCTCGAATTCGCTAGATGCTGCCATATTGATACCCCCTGCTATTCGGATTCTGCGAAACCTCAGCGTCTCGAATCCGTCACGCGGATTGAGTAGTTCGCCGCGTGAAGTAGTTTGAATCGACAGGCTGCGCCACTTAACCCTTCGGCTAGAAACTTAAAGTGGCGATCACCCACTCTAAACCGTAATCGCCGAGAATGTTAATCGGGAACTACTTTTCGTCGACCAGTCCACCGTATCACGAGTGATTAGCCACCTGGAAGGCTTTATCTCGCTAGTGCTGAAGGAGCTTGAGTCAGACCTCTCAGGGAAGACGGACCGATGCGTTGGAGGATAGGATCGCCGTTCGTGGGTCCCACGCACTCGTTGCGCACACCGCGCACCTTGTGGTCACACCGCGCTATGTGCACATCAATGCCGCTTACCTTAAGTGGATCAAGCTGTTGGCCTACGGTTTTGTCGGTGGCCCTGTCTACTGCGGTCTGGACCGGGGACAATGTGGCTGCGCGATAGTTGTGCTGGCCGGGCGGCGGCGTAGTGCGCGGGCTGCGCCCGGAAACTCCTCAACCCAGCCCCACCAGTCTCATCCGCGCCACCCGCACCGGCTTTCTTGATCACCACGGCCTGGTGGCTGTAGTCAGGCGAAAAAACAGCCACCAGACCGTGGTGATCAAGGCACGACAGCTGCCGGGCGCAGCCCCGCCCGCCCCGGTACGATGCCCCGCTGACGGTGTGCCGTTGCAGTCCCCTTGGCCATACATCTGCGGTACACCTTTCGTGTATGGTTTGTGTATGGCGAGGGAGCGAACGAATATCGAGCTCGAGGGCGACGATGTTCGAGCGATCATGGATCGCTACGGGGTACACACCAAGACCGAGGCGGTGAATCTGGCGCTGCGGCATCTGGCTGGCCAGCCGATGAGTCGCGAGGAGGCGTTGGGGATGCGCGGCGCCGGTGCGATCGGGGACCTGCCGGAGGACAGCGCACCGCGTGGTGGCCGGTGATCCTGGCCGATACTTCGGCTTGGGTGGAGTACGACCGGGCCACCGGCAGCCCGGTTGATCAACGTATGACCGCGTTGATCGGTGAGGACGGCCCGTTGGGCTACACCGAGCCGGTGGTGATGGAAGTGCTGTCCGGCGCTCGCAACGACGCCCGGGAGCAGGATCTGCGGCGGCTGTTGCTGCGGTTTCACCTGCTGCGCTTCGATGCCCCGACCGACTTCTATGCCGCGACCCGGATCTATCGGACCTGTCGGCGGGTGGGGGTCACCCCCCGGGGGATGGTGGATTGCATGATCGCGGCGGTGGCGTGGCGTCATCATGCGACGCTGTTGTCCTATGACGTGGATCTGTATCGCTTTGCCGAGGTCATGAACATCGACATGGACGCAGCGTCACTGCGGGCATGACATGCGCTGTCGGCTGTGCACCTGGTTGCTTCACCGCCTGAGTGATTGCTGATAAAGGAGCGCATCTCAGGCTCACTTCGGATATCGCGTACGGATCGCTGGGACTTCGAAGACGAATTTTGGTGCCTAGTCCTGTACGTGTGACCGTCCCTATGCTGCCACAGCAGAGTTCGCCCACGCTGAGGAGCTAGAAAAGCATGACCCAGACGTCAGTGGATCGCCCCGCGCGTTTCGCCGATCGCACGTCTCATTTCACGCTGCCTAAGCAGTGGGCGGCAATGCGTAAGGCACAGGAGCTGGAGTGGGAGACAGGCGTCCGAATAATTCACTTCGAGAAGGGCGACTTTCAAGGTGATGAGTTCCGGCCCGCTCCGCATATCATCGAGGCGGCCAATAAGGCGCTCGCTGACGGGCACGTCCGTTACGTGCCCGGCCCCGGCCTGCCGGAGCTGCGAGAGGCCATCGCCGAAGAAATGAGCACCCGCGGTCGGCCGACCGAGCCCGCTGAAGTCCTGGTGACCATGGGTGCCAAACACGCGCTCACGCAATCGATCCTCACGATCGTCGGAGAGGGGGATGAAGTCATCTTCCCCAACCCGGGTTACCCACCGGACGAATTCTGGATCACCTACGCGGGCGGTCGAGTGGTATACGCCCCGCTGGTGGAGCCATCCTTCGGCGTCGACCTCGACGCGCTGGATAACCAGATCACGGCGCGCACCAAGATGTTGATCCTCAACTCGCCGCAGCGGCCGAACGGTATGGTGATCAAAGACACCGAGAAAATAGCCGAGATCTGCAGCAGCCGGAACGTCACGGTGCTCACCGACGAGATCTTCAGCAAGCTGGTGTACGCACCGAATATCCATCAGTCGGTGTCCTCGGTGCCGGGCATGGCGGATCAGTCCATTGTCGTCGACACGTTCTCCAAGACGTATGCGATGACCGGATTCAGGATCGGCTGGTGTGTCGCGGACAAGCGCACCATTACTGAGCTCGATATCTTCCAACAGAACTCGGTGACCAACGTCGCCGCCTTCGTACAACTCGCGGCATTAGCTGCGCTGCGGGGTCCCCAAGACCACGTTGCCGCTACTCGTGAGCTGCTGCGCCGGAAACGAGATCGAGCGGTCGCCGCTCTGAACAAGATCGACGGAATCTCGTGTAGCGAACCAGACGGTAGCTTTTATGTCTTCCCTGATATCCGGGGCACCGGCTTGACCTCCCAGCAGTTCTCCGACTACATGCTCGAAGCGCATCAGGTCGCGGTCGTTGCCGGCACCGCCTTCGGCGACCGGGGGGAGGGCCACGTCCGGCTCACCTATGCCTGCCCGGACGACGTCCTCGAGGAAGGTCTGGATCGACTTCGAGTCGGTGCGGGAAAGCTCTGATATTCCGCACCTGACTACGGGGACATCATGCGGATCGTGATCTGCGGTGCCGGTACCGCGGGCTGCGTCGTTGCGGGACGACTGGCGAGGGATTCCCGCAACGAGGTGGTCCTGCTGGAAGCCGGTCCACACTATCGGCCGGGGAGCTGGCCCGAGGCACTGCGCCACGGGCATCGAATCGTCACCGAATCCCACGACTGGGGCTACCTCGCTGACACCGAGTACTCGGCGACGGGACAACACGTGCCACGCGGTCGAGTAGTGGGCGGCAGTTCGGCGACGAACGGCTCCGTTGCTCTCCGCGGTCGCCCCGAGGACTATCAGCGGTGGGGCGGTGCGGTCGATGGCTACGACTGGAACAGCTGGCTTCCGTGGTTTCGCCTCATCGAGAACGATCGAGAGTTCGGCTCCACGCCATTTCATGGCTCGGCCGGGCCGATTTCAATCAGCCGCCACCCCCGACCGTGGCTGCAGCTGCAGGAATATTTTGCCGAAGCGGCCGTCAACGCCGGCCACGACTGGGTCGCTGACCATAATCTGGCGGGTGCGCTGGGCGTGGGTCCGGTTCCGTTGAGCATGGTCGATGGGCAACGCCAGACTCCCGCCGACCACTACCTCGATCCGGCGTTGGCCCGGGAGAACCTCGAGCTTCGCACGGGAGTGCTCGTCGATCGAATCCGCTTCCGGGGTGGACGGGCCACCGGGGTAGCGATCGTCGACGCGCGCGGAGCGGCCGACCTGGTCGATGCCGACGCGGTCATTCTCGCCCTGGGCACCTACGCAACGCCTGCGGTCCTGCTGCGATCCGGAATCGGACCGGTGGCCGAACTCGAACGCCACGGCGTACCCATCGTGGAATCACTGCCCGGAGTCGGCGCGAACCTACAAGATCATGCGAAGATCTCGTGCCGGTTCGGGCTGGAGATTCCGGCTCCGGCCGAGGGGAATCCGTGGTACCAGTGCCTGCTGACCGGCGTGACCGAGGTGAACGGAGAGCGCCGCTACTACCAGGTGCTGCCGTACTCGGGTTACCTGGAGGGTGACCGAAGCGTCACGGATCTCAACGTGCAGATCTGTGATGCCCGCGCTCAGCGGGGATCGGTACGACTCCGCGGTCGGGACCCGGCCGCTCCCCCCAGGATCGAGCTGGACTGGTTGCCCGGGGCCTCGGATCAGGCGGCGGCAGTGGCCGCCGTCGGGTGTCTGAGCGATATCGCCCGGACGGCACCACTCGACCGGATAGTGACTCCCGGTGAGGAAATGGTCGAGCCACATCGTTTTCCGTACCCGGTGCGGAGTTTTCATCACCCGGTCGGAACCTGTCGGATGGGAAAGGACGGCATCTCGGATGCGGTGGTCGACGGCCGGGGCAAGGTGTGGGGACTGGACCGCCTGTGGATCATGGATGCTTCGGTCATCCCTTATCTGCCGTCGGCCAATGTTCATCTCACCGTGATCGCTCTGGCTGAGCGGCTCGCCGCGTCCTTCCCTCCCGCCGGGTAGCACTCACGATGGTTGCGCGAAAGGACACACATGGCATCCGATGACAGTGTGGGACGCGCGGCGCGGCACGCCGCGCTGCGGGCAGCGTTGCCCGAGCACCTGCAACGCCGTACCTGGAACAGGGCGCGTCTGCTGGAGCACCAACGGGGCGCGCTGCGTGAACTGCTGAGCCATGCCGCCACACATTCGCCGTTTCACGCGGCACGGATTCGGGACAGCGGGCTCGATCCGGCCCGCGTCGAACTCGCCGACCTGGCCCGGATGCCGACGATGACCAAGACCGAGATGATGGCTGCGTTCGACGGCGTGGTGACCGACCGCAGGCTCACCAGGGCGGTAGCCGAAGCGCATCTGGGGGCGACCGGCACCGAGGCGACCGAGCTCATGGGCCGGTACATGGTCTTGGCCTCGGGCGGCAGTTCCGGCGAGCGTGGCATGTTCGTGTACGAGCGAGACGCGGCCGTGCACTATCGACTCGGGGCGCTGCGCGACGCGTTGGCCAGGACGCTCGCCACCGGTCCGCTGCCGCCCGGTGGGTTGCGTCGGACGATGGTCGCGGCAGGGTCGGCGGTGCACGCGACTCGGGCGACCGTCTCGCTGTACGGCGGTGCGCTGGACACCACCAGTTGCATCCCCGCGACGCTACCCATCGCCGAGATCACCCGCAGGCTCAATGCCGCACCGCCCACTAACCTGCATGGCTACCCCTCGGTGCTGGCGCAGCTGGCCGAGGAGAAGTCGGCCGGGCGGCTGCTGATCGAGCCGATCGAAGTGCGGGCACACAGCGAGCCGCTGTCGCGGGAGGTACGAGCGCGAGTGTCGGAGGCGTTCGGTGTCCCCGTCGGCAGTCGCTACGGCACCAGCGAAGGTCTGTACGGCACCACCGCGCCCGGCGACCCGGTGTTCGTGCTCACCGGTGATCTGGCGATCGTCGAGCTGGTGGACTCGGACAACCGACCGGTACCAGATGGAACAGAATCCTCGAAGATACTCATCACCAACCTGTACAACCGAACTCAACCGCTCATCCGCTACGAGCTGACCGACCGAATGATCCGCCTGCCGGATGCGGCCGAGCACGGCCATCCCCGGGTGACCGTCCGCGGTCGTGACGACGAGTTGATGCGGTTCGACACGGTGGCGGTTCATCCGCACGCGATCCGCAGTGCCCTGCTCGCCGAGCCCGGTGTGGTCGAGTACCAGGTCACCCAGGAGCCCCAGGGGATTCACGTCGACGTGATCGGGACACCCGGCGTCGAGTTGGCAGGCCGATTGACGGCGGCACTGGTCGCGGCCGGGCTCCGGGAGCCGAAGGTCACTCTCGCTGTTGTCGGATCTCTGCAGCGGGATCCGCGGACCGGGAAAGCCAGCCGATTCAGAGTGAGAGTGCCGTGACCCGCCCGCTGGGACCTGGTGATCAGCCTGTGAATCCGACCGGTCAGGTCGACCGACGACTCACCTGACGACCGGACGCGTCGCCCCACGTTGCCGGATCGATTCCGCGAGCGTCACGGCATGATGGCATCAAATGTACGGTATTACTGGGAATGAACCATCCACTTGACTGGTTATCCAGGTAGTTTCTGATCGGGCGTAACTCATTGTCTGGTTGCGTTGTGAGCGAGCCCGGCGACTCGGCGTAGAGGAGCCGCTCATGGAGCTTGTGTACCCCACCAGGCGAGTCCGCCCCGTCGTGCTGCGGCCCGCCGCGGCAGAGCCCACCGATGCCGTGGTCGCCCTCGAGATCAACTCACTGAATGCCGGCTACTCGCTGAGAGCGTCCGTACCCAACGCCGAGCACGTGCTACTACTCGCCGGGGCTCGGCGGCCGTTGCCACCGGTCATCGTGCACCGTGCCGGCATGCGGGTGATCGACGGAATGCACCGAATCCGTGCCGCTGCCCTGCGCGGAGACACCATGATCGCGGCGCACCTGTTCGACGGGAGCGAGGACGACGCGTTCCTACTGGCGGTACGGAGCAATGTCGGCCACGGGCTACCACTGACCCTGGCCGAGCGGAAAGCGGCGGCCCTGCGGATCCTCACCGCGCATCCCGAGTGGTCCGATCGTGCCATCGCGGTCACCACGGGGCTGTCGGACAAGACGGTGGCCTCCATCCGGCGACAGGCAAGCGCGGATCTTCCGCGGTCGACAGCCAGGCTCGGGGCGGACGGTCGACTTCGGCCACTCGACGGTGACCACCGCCGACGCCTCGCGGCGGAACTCGTCGCCACCCAACCCCGAGCATCACTACGGGAGATCGCCGACGTCGTGGGTATGTCGCTGGGCACCGTCCGAGATGTTCGGACCAGAATGAGCCGGGGCGAGGATCCTGTCCCGACCCGTCGCCGCGCCGAAGTGCCGCGCCCGTCCGCCGGCGTCCCCGCTGCCCCCGAAGTCTCGGAGCAGTCCGATACTGGCGCGCGTGAGATCAGGCAGCTCGTGACCACCCTGGAGCGGCTGCGCGACGACCCGTCGCTGCGCTTCAGCGCGTCAGGGCGGCACACGGTGCGCTGGCTGTATGCGCGAATGGTGGGCCTCGACCAGTGGGACGAGCTGGTGGAGGCCATTCCACCGCACTGGGCCGAGGTGGTGGCCGACCTCGCCAGGGACTGCGCCGATTCCTGGCGGGACTTCGCCACCGCGTGCGATCGCCGGGCCCGCCGCGCCGGCTGAGGGTCACGTCGACCCCTTGATCACCACGGGCTGGTAGCTGTTTTCAGGCGAAAAAACAGCTACCAGACCGTGGTGATCAAGAAAACCGGTGTGAGTGGTTCACTGAGCACCGGTGGACACGGCATCGGCGGTGACGGGTAGCGCGGCGACCGTGAAGTCATCGACGCCGCCGGCATCGGTCACCGCGTCGATGAGGCGGGCGGTGGCCAGGGCGGGGTCGATGTATGCCTCGACCGGCAGCACCTTGGCCAGCGCGACGGCGGTGGGCAGGTAGCGCGTCACCCCGTCGGTGACCAGCAGCAGCAGGCCGGGGCCGCCGGGGCGGAACGTGGTGCTGGTCGGTTCGGGTTGGTAGTCGGTGCCCAGCCAGCGGGTCAGGATGTCGGCACGGGTGTGATCGGCGGTCAGCTGGGTGCCGGTGGTGGACTCGGTGCCGGTAGTGGTGGGCAGCGGCAGGAAGTACGCCCGTGCGGTGCCGGTGTGGATCAGATCGATCGTGGTGCCCGCCTCGGGGTCGGTGCTGATCTGTGCGGCGGCGTAGACCGCCGCTCCGTGGTTGAGGTCGGGGTCGGCGGCCAGGTGCGCGGCCGCGTGCGCGGAGATCAGGGTCGAAACCGCGGTGTTGTGGCCGTCCAGCAGTGCCCGCGCCGGGGCTCGGCCGGGGCGGTCGGCGCGAATGGTCTCGGCATGGAAGGTGCCGGCAATGATGTGCACGGCCTGCGGTGAATAGGGGTAGCTGGCCACGCCATCGGCGACCAGGGCGAACCGCGCGCCCTCCGGGGTGGTCGCGGTGGTCGCGGCGTCCTGGTTTGCCGGGTTGCCCCGACCTCGGCTGCTCGCGGCGGCCATACCCGCCTCGCTGCGCGATCCGCTGCCGTTGGGGTGCGTGCGGTGCTCAGGATGCGGGATGACCATGGAAGGGCCGAGCGGCGGCGGGTCGGCAAGGACATCCAGCACCGATGGGTGGTCCTTGATCAGACGTTCGGCCCCTCGGACCGCATGCTCCATCGCCCGCCAGCCGCCGAGCCCGCGCCACAGCGAGCTGTCCCAGGCTTCATCCTGGTAGCTGTCGTTGCGCTCCAGCAGCAGGCGAGCCGCGCGCAGTGTCGCGCTGCGCCGCGGAGTATCTCGACGCAGCAGGTTCAGCGCTCGCCGGGCGGCGTGCAGCTCGCTGGTGAGCTCGCGCAGCCGGACCTCGACCGAGGGCGGCAGCGGATCGGCCCCGGGGACCCGGGGAAGCGCTCGATCGCTGGCTCGCAGGGTCTGTTCGACCTGCCGGGCAGTCGCATCGATGGTGCTCAACGCCCGGGAGGTTCGCTCGCGGGCTTCGGCGAGCGCGATGTAGGCGTCGAGCTGGGTGGCGCGGGACGTGGTCCGCAGCGCGACAGCCGCCGCGGGCGGGTCGGCGCCCGGGGCCAGTGCGGTGAGCAGGGTGGCGGCACGCCGGGCGCGGTCGCTGTGGCGGTCGGCACCGACGACCCACCGGATCTCGGTCCGCAGTTGTCGCCGTCGCTGGCCAGGCACGTAGGCCAGCCGCCGATACCCGGTCAGGTCATCGCGGATCCGGGCCGCGAACCGGGCGACGACGACGCTGTGACCGGTAGCGCCCGAACCAGCCGGGAGCGGCCAGCCCACCCGTCCAGCCGGGTGCCGCAACCGATAGCTCAGCCCGGTCGCCCGCCGCAGCAGCAGGCCCGCGTCGTCGATCAGGTCGTCGCGGTAGCGGCGGAATGCCAGATCGCCGTCGGTCAACAGGGCGAGCAGCCCGATGTATGCCTCGCCTGCGTCGGCGGTGAGCTGCTGGTGTCGCAACGGATCGAGCAGCTCCCCGCCGGGCAGTTTCCTCGGGTCGGCCCGGATGGCGTGCCGCAGCTGGGCTTGGGCCGCGCGCCACCGCCGAGTCAGGTCCATGCCCGGCCGATAGCCCTCGACCGGGTCACCGGTCACTGCCGTCTCACCGTTCGGCCCTGTCAGACCGGCGAACGCGGTCAGCGAGTCCGACCACGATCGTTCGGTCCCGCCGTACTCGCGGGCCAGTGTCGCGGCGGTGGCCGGGTGTCGCCGTCCGGCCAGCACCAGCAGCCGCTCCAGCGGTGTGGTCGGCGCCGAGGTTCCGTTGCGCGGGGAAGCCCTGGTCGCAGTGCCGATCGCGGTGCGCCAGAGCTCTCGCCTGGCGTCCCGGCTGACCGGGTTCAGCTCGGCTTCGAGGTTCAGCAGGGCTCCCGAGCGTTGCAGCCGCAGGCTCGCGGCCAGCTCAGCCAGCTCGGTGAGCCTGCGTGCGGTCGCGGCGGGATGACCGGCCGCGAGCCCACCCTGTTCGGCCTTGACCGCGCCCGACGCGCTGCGGGCGCGCTGGCGCAACAGCTCGACGGGACCGAGGAACGGGTCGTCCGGCGTCTTGCGGATGTCCTCGCGTTTGCGTCTGAACTGCAGCGAACCCAGCTCCGCCAGCGCCCGCCTGCGCAGCGGATGCTCGGGATCGCGTGCCGCGTAGTACTGGTCGATGGCCTTGAGCAGCAGGCGCTTGGGCCCGGTGCGGGACAGGTACCTACGGCGCAGCGTGATCCGCTGGGGGAGCTCTTCCGGCGCGAGCAGCGTCGACCAGACCTCGGCGGCCGGCACGCTCGGGCCCCTGCCCTGGAGCAGAGGCGCAGCCTTCGCCCACAGTCGTTGGGTGAGCATCAGCTGGAACTCCAGGACCTCGGCGTTGGCGCCGTCCTCTTCCCTGCCGGTGGCGCGCAGCGCCCGCGCGAGCCTGGCCAGCGACTCCGGATTCGCCGCCAGCGGCCCCGGGATCAGCGTGGCGATCCGGACGTGCTGGTTCTGCCGGTCGCGAACGGCGGCCTGGTCCCGCGCCCATGCTGTGGTCAGCTCAGGAACCTCTGGCAGGTCGTGCCACGGGTCGAGCGGCAGCGGGATCTCCGCGACGGTCCGGTCCCACTGCTTCTGGGCCAGCTGCTCGGCCAGGTCCTCGGTCAGCGGCCCGGACAGCTCGAACTGGGTCAGCGCCTCCTCCAACTTCACCCGGTAGGCGCTCACCCGTTGGCTCAGCTGGTCCCCACGCCACCGTGACGGCCGGGGCGGATCGCGGATCTCGCGGTTACTTTTGTAGCCGTCGTAGCCGGAGTGGCGCTCGTCGCGGTCTCGGACCCGAGTGCTCAGCCAGACCACCCCGGCGACCACCGCGAAGCGCGCGGCGATCGCCGTCAGGCTGTCGCCCTCGTGCAGCCATGGTGGGTTGATCGCCAGCGAGGCCAGACCGGCGGTGATCGGATCGACCGCCTTGCGCAGCATCAGGCGGGGATCCAGCGCTGAGAAGGTGAGGTTGTCCAGCCACCGCCAGCCTCGGCGGCGCTGTTCCCTGGTGTCCGCGCCAGTGATTCCGTCTCCCTCCGGGTCGGTGGCCAGACGAGCCTCCGCCCGCCCCATCGCCCGCTCCTCCCGCCGCGCCTGGACGTGCCCCAGCCATGAGTTCAGATACTCCGATGTCACCGTTGGCGCCGCGTACACCAGTGCCAATATCGTCACCGTCGCGGCCCAGCCGATCACGGCCGCCGGTGCGGTGACCGTCAGTACCCAGGCGGTCATCACGGCGACCGGGCCGGCGAGAACGCCGCCGATGACCGCCTTGTTGATCTTCGTTCGGCCGGTCTCCTTCTTCTGCAGCAGCGCGCTGACGACTCCGACGACCCCGCCGACCCCGATCAGCAGTACCCAGGTCGACAGCGCGGCCGGTGGATACACCCGCAGCAGGCCGTAGCTCGCGGTGATCACTCCGGCGGCCAGCATCGAACTCAGCGCATCCGCCCGTGGGCTGGCAGGCAAACCCGAGGTCAGGTTGGCCAGCTGTCGGCGGAGTACGTACCGGTAGATCAGCCCGGCCGAGATCACCGAGGTCAGCAGCGACTTCACCGCGCTGTATGCGTGCTGGGTCGCCTCGTACTGGGATGGGGCGGTGAGCACCGACAGCCCGTGCTCGACCAGCTGCCATGCCTGCGGACCGAGCAGGGCAGCGGCCAGTCCAGTGGCCAGCCACAACTCGGCGGGGACGCCGTTCGCGCGGACGGCGCGCACCAGCGCCCGCCACGGCGGACCCCTGGTCTGGTGGGTCCACGCCAGGCGCGCGAGCATCAGCAGCCCGGTCACGACCAGACCGGCGCCGAGGCCGACCCCCCAGCCCACCGCGATGACCCCGACGCCGAGACCGATCCGCGACCAGGCCAGCGGGAGCCAGCGCCGACGGTTGTGTTCGGTCACCGGCACGTCCAACCTGAGCGCGGTCACGGCGCGGACCCAGTAGCCGGCCACACCGCGGCCCCGCGCGGCCCGGTCCAGCACTCGCCGCGCACTCGGGTGCGACATCCCGGGTGCCCGGGCCACCAGTGCTCGACTCGCCCGCAGCGCCGCGTGCGCCGCGTCCCGCATCGCCACGGCGTTGCTCACTTCGGGGAACGCCTCGGCGAACCGGTCGGCGACCAGCGCGATGGCCTGGTCCAGGGTCGTATTCTCCGTCATCTCGGACGGCACCCCGACCCGCGCGACGCCGGAGGCTCGGGTGAGCAGATCGCGCGCGGTCTCGGTGGACAGCCCGAGCGCGTGGCCGAGCCGTTGCGCCAGCAGCTCGCCCGACAGCCACCGATCACCGGCCAGCAACCGCCGCCCGGAGATCCGCGCGTTGTGCTCCACCAACCAGGCGATCGGGCCCAACTGCCGCGCCGTCGCCGACGCGGCGATGCGGCGCGTGGTCCGCTCCAACCGCCGCGACGACGCATCCGCGTACGCCCACAGCCGGGCCAGCGTCACAGCCCTCGACGCCAATACGCCGAGTCGGACGCCCGCCACCACCCGGTGGCCCAGCCCACCCTCGGACCGAGGCGCTCGTGCGGGCAGCGCCCGCGGCCGGCGGCCGATGCCGGCACGATGGCGCCACAGCGCCCGCAGGCCCAGCGCACCCGCCAGCGCGGCGAGCAGGCCTGCGCCCACTGTGATGACCGTGTGCCAACCGCTGGGTGGGCCTCGGATATGCGGCGTCGGCAGCGGGTCGGACTTCGGCCCGGCGTGCTCTCCCGGGTCTTGCTTCGGTCCGGTCCGGTGCGGTGGCGCGTCCTGGATGTGCTGTGCATCGCCCGGCCGGATGTTGTTCGGCGTGGCATCGGCGGCCACCGCGCGTTGCCAACCGCGCAGATCACCGAACCGCTCGACGTAGATCCGCCAGTACGAGTCGCCTGGCAGGGCCAGCCAGACCCCGTTCCACTCTGCCGGTGCAACGACCCGTCGGCCACCGATCTGATCGTCGGGGCTGGTGAACCCGCCATGTCCTGCCGCGATGTTGGCCTCGTTGAACGCCTCGAAGCTGACCCCCAGTGCGTGCGCGACCTCGCCGGCGCGGTCGTAGCGTGCCGCGGTGAACTCCCGTTGCCCGCCCGAGGTCGCTGGGCTGTGCGGTGCCTGATCTGCTGCCCGATCCGACCCGGCGGGCACTTGCGCACCGGCCTGCACCGAGTGGGACGCCACCGGGCCGGCGGGAGCCGTTGATGCGATCGCCGGGCCGGCGATCGACCCGGACACCACCGCCGCGAGCACCGCTCCGAGAACAGCCCTGCCCAGCCGGCGGCCGACCCGCGCGGGCACCCCCGATCTGGTCGCGGCGCCGTCGGGGGCATCGCCGTTGAGTGCGGTTTCAGTGATGTGTACGACCGGGACGTCACCGCGGGGAGCGCCAGATGCCGTCGAATGGGCGCCGGATTCAGTCGCGATCCAAGGCACAGCAGACTCGGCTGTGGTGCGCGGTGTTTCGGTGATCAGATTCGGAGGGCTGGCCCGGGTATTACCGGGAGACTGACCCGACCCGTTGATCACCGGATAGCTGGTGGCCGACGACCCGGATAAGGGCCGCTCAGCCCCGATGTCCACCTCGCCGTTGCCGTCGGCGCGGTGCCCGCCGGTTCTCCCGCGACGACGACCGGCCGGGAGCGCTGAGCCTGGACCCACCTGGTTCGGGGCATTGATCGGTGGGGCGCCTGTCGAGGGGGTGGCCGTCGGTGTGGCGCCAGCCGGGGGAGCCGGTGGCGACGGCGCCTCGTCCATCGTGATGTGCACGATCTGGACAGGTCTATGGTCAGACGGTTCGCGGTCTTCGCTGGTTTGTGTTTTGACCGTGAACCTGTCCCCGATCGGGAAGAGTATCTCCCTCTCAATGGGATACTGCGACAAAGCTGAGATGTCCCGGCCGCCGCCCTGGGAGTCAATGTCGTATGTGACGTTCCCGGCCCGCGTGTCTTCACTTCCGGTTCCGGCACTCGTGCTGGTCGGGGGATTCTCGCGGACAGTCTGTCCAGGTCGGTAACGGTATCGAACCGCAGGCAGCTCTCCCGCCGGTACATTAATTACCCTGTCCGTGGCCCCGTAGAAAGGCGGCAGCTGATTGAGTCCTGAAGTTATCAGGCGAATGTGCAAATCATACTTCTTGATGATTGCCGGGTTTGTCTCCCGGAGGCCCTTGTTCATCCTTCCATAGAATTGATCGCCAGTAAATCCGCCAATCGCGACGAGGTCCTCCTCCGGAATATTCTTGAATTCCGGACGCTGCTCACGAACGCGGTGGATACGGGCGGCGACTTCTTCGTAACCGCTGAACTGGGCGCGGAAGGCTTGGCGGTCAGCCGGTGTCGCACGGAATGCGGGGTTATCGAAATAGGGTGCCGACGCCAACATCGCCTGCCGGACGACCGGGTCGAGCTCGGGGCCCACACCGATCGAGGAGCTCGAACTGTCGGCAGGGCTTGAACCGAGGATGTGGCTCGAACCGAAGAGACCGGCCGCCACCGACAGGGCCAGCGCCGAACTGACCAGCGCCTGCCGAACCCGTTTCGTACTCAGTGCCGCCATCAGCCGCCGGCGAGGAGTCGTCGGCGAGGAGCCACTCAACTGGGTCGTCTCGCCGGTTCGGGTGTGCGAGACCGGGACACCGAAGGCGGGCGGACCACGAACCGGCGTTGCCGGGTTCAGCGCGGCGGGCCACGCTGGCGATGCGCCGTTCAACGGTACGACCGGCGGGGATGTGGTGTCCTCGGTGGGGTCGTGGTCGGGCAGCAGGGTCTCGATGATCGAGGGCAGGTTGGCGGCCAAGCCGGGGTGCAACCGCAGGGTGAGCAGCTGATCGAGGGGCACCCAGCTCAGCTTGTCGCTCTCCTCGTCGGCCCGACTGATGAGTTGTGAGTCGGCTTCGGCGTGTTCGATCGTGTAGGACCAGTTGCCGTGGTCATCGACGTGACGCCGGCCGGTGAACGTGTAGTGGCCGGGATCTATGCCCGCCTCTTCGAATGTTTCTCGGGCGGCGGTGTAGCCGGTGGTTTCCCGGTAGCCTCGGGAGCCGCCGGGCAGTCCCCAGGTGCCGGCGTGTTGGTTGGCCGCCGAGCGGAGCTGCATCAGCACCGAGATGGCGCCGTCGGCGGCGCGGTGGGTCAACAGCAGGCCTGCGGCGCCGTGACTACCCCAGTGCGACTCGCCGCACCCACGGCAGTCGACCCATCCATCGCCGGAGTCATCCGCCGGCCACTCAGGCCCGGAATCGGCCTCGTCGATGAGCAACGCACCCCGGTTGAGTATCAGATACTCGACCGTGAAGGGGGCCTCCTGCTTGTCGACGATGACGTCGACGCCGATCAGCGCCCCATACACACCGATGTCCAAGAGCAGCTTGGCCAACTTGGTGTCACCGCGCCTCCGCGCCTCGGCGAGATCCGCCCGGCGCCATTGGTCGACCTGGGCGTAGCTCAGTGCTACCGCGTCGCGGTGCAGGTAGCCGGTGAGTATGGCTGCGGTCCGGCTCTTGCTGATCTCGGAGGACACCCCGCGGGCGGGTTGGAAGGCGTTATCGATTTCGAGGAGATTGCGCAGGGCGTAGGCGTTCGATATTCGCGGGTCGGTGGAGAAGTTGCTGCCGCTGCCGCCCATGTAGCCGGAGTGCCCGATGAACGGCAGTGGTCCGGTCCGGAACTGCTGGGCCAGTGCCTTCGCCCGGCCGCCATGGATGCCGCGATAGAGCGGTAGGTGCCCGGCTGCGAGCATGGCCTGCCAGTCCCGCATCCGCGACAAGGTGGGCGCTGCGTTCATGTGCTGGGCATCCAGTATCACCAGCAACGCGTTTCTAGCCGGCACAGCTTCCACGTTCGAAGACTTCGGGTCCATCTCGGCCAGTGCGTGCAGGAACTCCAGGTCCCATTCGTCCACACTGATCCGCCGGTTCGGGCCGGCGGGGACGAACCGACCCCGCGCGGCAATGTTGATCATTTTCAGCAGGTGGTGGGCCAGATCGAGCCACTCACTCGTCTGCTGCTCCTCGGCCAGCCGGCGTCGCGCCCACGCCCACCGGTTCAGCCCGGCCTGCGCTCGCTTGAGCTGAGGGATTGCCCCGGCGATCGCCGGGTGATCCCGTGCGGGTGGGTCGCCGGCACGCAGGGTGCCGAACACCGTGCGCAGGTCGTCGAGCACCGCGAATACCACCTGTTCCCGCCGCCGCGCTCCCGCCGCCACGGCCATGGCGGCCCCTACCGCGGCGCCGATCGCCCCGACCGCGGCAGCGGCCCCGACCGTGAGCAACAGCCAGAGGTGGGCTCTTCGGTCGGCGTCCCGGTGTTCCAGCGCGGGCAGCTGCGCGTCGAGCCGGTCCAGTCGAATCTGGAACCCGTCCAGCTCGCCGCGGATATCGGCAGGCTCTGCCCGGGCCAAGGCGCTGTCCCGATGGGGATCCAGGGCGAGCGACCTGGTATTTCGGGCGCGCCATTGACTGAGCCGCACCCAGCTATCCGGCGCGCCCTGGTCAGCCGAAACCTGCTCGGCAATCACCAGGTCCCGCGGTGCTGGACTCTGCGCCACTGCGGCCGGCGCCGTGGCCGAACCTCCCGCCAGCACGGCGCCGAGCAGACCCAAGGTGACCGCGGCGGACCGGACCCGCTCCCGCCAGCTCGCCCCCGACAGCGGCGTCCCGCCGTTGAGTGGGGTGTGACCGGTGTCGGTCAGCGCCGTGGAACCGCTCAACGGGCTCTCGTCGGTATCCGGGGCCCGACTGGAAAGTTCGGAGCTCCCAGAGCTGGTGCTGTCCGCGGCGGCGGGTGGTGTGAGGGGTGGTGGTGCGCGGGGGCGAGCGGGGTTGCCGGCGTAGCGCCACAGCACCGCGACCGCGGCGGCGACCACCGACGGCGCTGCCAACGCCATCCCCACCACGCCGAGCGCGACCGGGCCACCCCCCGGCATCGACAACACCAACCAGTCCTGTACTCCGACCGACAGCCAGGTGGCCACGCTCGACAACCCCTGCACGCCCAAGTAGTAGCGGAACCTACGAACCTCGAACACCGACGGCGAAGCCCGCACAGCCCGACCGAACCCACCGACGACCACCACTGCCGCCAGCGCGGTGTCGGTGGCTTTACCCAACCAGCGGCCGGCCCGCTCTGAGGTCGAGCCATCGGCGGCGGAGCCTGCCAATGGTCGACCCGTCTGCTCGGCGGCTCGTTCAGCGGCGTGGCCAGCGGGTTGTTCGGGTGTGCTCCCCCGCAATGGTCGATCAACTGGCCGCCGGGCAGAGAAACCGACGTTTCCCGACGCCGGGGAGTTCACCGAATGGACACGTTCCGTGCTACCATTGGCCAGATCATGTGGACGGGCGTTTACCCGCGATACATGTTTAACTGCATCTGCGTGAGTGCCCGACGCCGTCAAATCGGCGCCGGATTCAGTCGCGATTGAAGGCACAGCTGATGAGCGTGTTATCAGCGGTGCTGTAGTGATCAACTCGGGAGGGCTGGCCCTGGCGTTACCAGGGGACTGACCCGATCCATTGATCACCGGGTGGGTCACGGCCTCCGGCTCGTGGGGCGGCCGATCGCTTCCGATGTCCACGTCGCCGGTGCCGGGTTCCCTGGGTACCGGCTTGGGTATCGGATAGTCCCGTTCAGCGGGCGCTCTGCGTTTCAGCAGCCAGGACAACGGGCCGAGCAGAAGCCGCTGTGCCGCGAAGATGATCCGTGGCCGATCCGGAGCGCCCCCGGCCAGCGGGACCTCTCCCGTCGGCAGGCTGCCCGTATCGGCCAGGTGGTGCCCGTGACGGATTGGCGTGGCGCCGGACAGGAGCCGCATGCCTCCGGTGTTGTCCGGGTGGTCCTGCTCCGGCACCTGCCGGATGTACGGATCGACCGTCGGGGCCGGGGCGGCGGGCTCGTCCGCCGGCGTGCCCGCGTGACCGAGGTCGGGTGGTATGCGTCGCAGCAGTGGCGCGAGCAGCAGCGTGACGAGCACCACGACCGGACCGCCCACCAGGAGGGGCGCCTGGTTGCCCAACCGGTCGGCGAGCAGCCCCATCGGTATCGCGGAAAGCGCGAGAGAACCGGTGTAGATCAGCTTGTAGATGCTGTTCACCCGGCCGCGCAGATGGTCGTCCCCCTCGCTGATCGCGAGCTGCACGAGGATCCGCGCGGTCGTGGTGAACAGCAGCAGCACAGCACCCGTCGGCACCAGCAGCCCAGCGGCGACCAGCAGGTTGGGCGCGAACCCCACCGCGGTCACCGATACCCCCAGAGCCACTCCGGATCCGATCATCAGTCCGGGAGTGGGCCGATTACGTCGGGTGCTGAACAAAGCACCGGCCAGCCCGCCCGCCGCCAGCGCGGAGGTCAGCACCCCGAAGCTCGCCGGCCCGACGTGGAACACACCTTTGGCCAGCAGCGGCAGCGTGATACTGAAGTTGGAACCGAATGTGGACACCGCGAAGAACAACGCCAGCACCGGGATCAGGACCGGGTTGCGCAGTACATAGCGCACGCCTTCGGCGATACCGCGAATCCCGGTTCGGGCGGGTGTGGATGTGGCTGCAGAGGCGGGGGCGGGTTCGACCGAGGCCGAATGCCGAATCAGCCTGGTGGAGCCCATCGCGGCCAGGCTGGCGAGCACCGCGAGGTAGCTGGCCGCGTTCAGCAGGAACAGCGAGCCGGTACCGAGTGCGGCGATGAGGACTCCGCTCACCAGCGGCCCCACGATCCGGGCACCCTGGTTCATCAGTACGTAGAGATTGATCGCGTTGGCGAGCAGTTTCGGGGCGACGAGGTACTTCAGGAACGACTCTTGAACCGGCGCGTTGATCCCGGTCACCACACCGGTGGCCAGCACCACCCCGTAGATCAGCCAGAGTCCGTAGCTCAGGTGCAGCAGGCCGGTGCCGGCGATGATCCCCAGTGCCAGCGCGCCCAGCCCCAGCAGCAGCTCGGTCAGCGCAAGCAGCTTGCGCTTGTCGAAGCGGTCGGCCAGCACCCCGCCCGGCAGCATCATCAGCAGCGAGGGGACCAGGTGCAACGTCGTGACCATCGCGAATGCCTGACCGCTGCCGTGCAGGGCGTGCAACACCAGCCAACTGAGTGCGGTGACTTGAATCCAGTAGCCCAGCAGCGAGATCAGCTGGCCGCCCGCGTAGTAGCGGAACAGGGGCTCGCGCAGCGCGGCGAACATCCGGAACCGGTTCGCGCGTTCGGCGCCCACGCCCTCGGCCGGTGTCCCGCTCAGCTCGCGGACCTCGGCGTGGGTGTTCGTCAGGTGGCGAGCGATGTCTGGATTCGCCCTGACCGCCGGTGGGCCCAGCGGCTGGTCCGGGGTCCAGTCGTTGCGCACCGCGTCGATCCCGGCATCGCGGGACCCTTGACCGGTCGAGGGTGTGTGGCCGGCCGGTGTGCCACTCAGGGTCGAGGCGGCGGGGGAGAGGTACAGGATCAGCCCGATCGCAACCATGACGGCTCGAGCGGCGGCGCCTCGGCTGATCTGGCCGAGCCTGTCCTGGCCGGCCTGACTGGCCGCCCAGTGAGCGAGCCTGGTCAGCTCACGGATCAACCGGCCGAATCCGGCAGGCGGCGCCCGCTGCGCCCAATGTCGGGCTGCCGAGGTCAAGGACGTGGCGTATCTCTGGACCAGCCAGTGCACAGCCGCGGTCCACACCGCGACGCCGGTCGCCGACCACATCGTCAACTGCGGGTATTCCGTTCGTGCCCCCACGCCGGCCCCGGCCAAGCCGATGAGCCCGCCGATGAGCAACTCGCTGTGGCCGCGGCCGCTGAGCGGCCGAATGCCGGTGGGATCGGCGGTACCGCCGCCGCGGGTACCGGATGCCGGTGCACCAGCGCCGAGGGTGACCTGCCAGAGGCCGAGCCGCCGGATGCTGCCCGGCCACTGATCGACCCAGGTGAAGTCGTGCACCCCGATCGGTGTGTCGGTCAGTGCCGCGTCCCGTAGCTGCTGGTGGGGGACGACAACCCGTCCTTCGATCGGTGCCGGGTGGTGCGTAGGCGCGACTGCGGCGGTCTCGATCGCGCGGGTCAGCGCCGGGTTGTTCAACCTGCCGGGCCCGGACAGGCGCGCGGCGATGCCCGCGGGTAGCCGACCGCTCGCCACCACCTGAGCCGCCCATCCCACTCGGCCCGACAGCAGATCATGCAGCCGCGCGTTCGGTACCGCCGCCAGCAGCTCAGCTCGTTGCCCGACGATCCGGGCGAGTTGGTGCAGCAGCTGCTCCTCGGTGAACCGCCGGGGCCAGGCCCGATGGTTGTCCAACAGGTAGCCCAACGCGGACTGGTAGGTGGCGCCGGGTGAGTCGAGCAATGCCGCGCCGAAGTCGATCCGCGTCGGCACCCCGCGCCGGATGATCACATTGTCCGGCTCCAACCCGTCGAGATCGTGCAGCAGCGCGGTCAGCGCCAGCCAGTCGCGCTGCGCGCTCCACACCCGGCCCCACCGCTGCCACCATTGACGGTGCTGCCCACGCAGGTACGACATGCGCTCCGCGACATCCCCGACCTCGAACACTGGCCGTCCGTCCGGGCGCCGAAGCTCGTGCGAGGCCATCGCCAGCTCGCTGACCGGTGCGCGGCCGTCGCCAAGCCGGAATACCGACGAGGCCGTGGTCAAGTCGATGATCTCGGTCGGCGAGGACACCCACTGCCGCAGCAGCACCAGCTCACCGTCGCTCGCCTGGCGCGCAAGCACGATCTTCGGCCGGTCGCCGTGCACGTGCTTAGCCGACAGCGACGAGACATAGCTCAGCTCGCCGGTCAGCGCGAGTGGCAGCCCCGCGGCGGCGGTACCGCTGAGTGGTCTGACCGAACCGGTGCCGCGCACCGAGGTGGATGCCGGGCGGGGGTACTCGAAGGTGAGGTGCGGCCTGGGCCCCGCTTCGGAGGCCCGCCGACCCCGCCGGGCGTAGACATCCTCGACCGAGATGTAGGGAGTACCCGACAACGGCCGGACAGTGGCGCCGCCGACACCGCCGGTCTCGGTGATCTCGGTGGTGGCGGGTGGGCCTCGGGTGCCGGTTCCGGTGTTGCTCTCGGCGGGGTCGGTGATGGGCGGGGCGTGTCGGATGAGGTAGCCGACGATGGCGGCGGAGAGGACGGCGAGGGTGGAGAGCGCACCGATCTGGATGGAGGTGCCTGCCCATCCGGCCGGTAGCAGTGGGGTGTGGCCGGCGTAGGTGAGCGCACCGAGTTGGGCGCCGAGTATGAGTTGGCCGAGTGATTTGAAGGTGGCGGTGGCGTTCATCGCTCGGTTTCGTTCGGCCTCGGGCACGTATTTCTCGAAGAGCGCTTCGATGGCTATGAGGACACCGGTGGAGCCGATCTCTCCGAGTACGACGTTGGTGATGATGCCGGCTCCCGCGACGCCCAGTAGTTGGGTGACGGTGACGGACAGGCCGCCGATACCGACCGTGACGGCCATACCGACCATGATGGGCAGGGAGTATTTGACGACGAAGAATTCGCTTCCGGCCCCGGTCTTGTTGTGCCGGTTCTTGTATTCGGTGTTATCGCCGATGATGCTGCCGACGAGCCCGATCAGAGCGCCGGCGATGACCCCGTAGTTGAGTAGCAGCGGCAGCAGGCCGTGTCCCATGACGTGTGGCCACAGTTCGTCGAAGACTCCCAGCATTCCGGAGATGAACACGTAGGTGGCGATCGCGGCGGCGACGATCTTGTTCTTCACTGCGCGGAACGGGTCGAGTAGCAGGTTCTTGATGTTGAAGGGTGACCGGTCGGGTTCGGCGTGGGGAGTGGTCAGCCACAGGCCGGCGGAGACCAGCAGCGTCAACCCGACCGACACCGTGATGGTGTTGGTCAAACTGATGATCAACACGGTCTGAGCCATCAGGAAGCTGGCCAGCACTATCGCCAGCGCGGTCACCAGCAACGATTTGGTGCTGGAGGGGTAACGCACCGGGTCCTCGACACCAGCGCGGGCGGCGATGTCCCTGCGGGCGATGATGGTCGCGACGATCCATCTACCGGCCTGTCGATACAGGTTGAACCAGGTACTGGATACCACGCCGAGCACCAACGCCGCTCCGTAGAAGCCCCACACTCCAGGCAGCAACCCGGCGAGCAGGAACGACGCGTACCCCCCGGCATAGCTGAACATCGCCAGCTGGACCCGGACCCGCCCAGGCAACCGCTCCATCAACGGAACCAGCAGGGAGTTGCCGAACACCGCCCCGGTCAGGGCCAACGTGAACAACACACCGGCGCCCGCAGCGGGGATCGCCATGGTCAACACCCGTGAGCTGAACAGCCCCGCCAGCCCGATCCCGGTAGCAATCGACATCAAGATCATCTGCGCGACCCGATGCGACAACGACGACCCACCGCGCCAACCCACCACACCTGAAATCAGCCCAGCCTGCGCTGCGGCGGTCGCAGGCGCGGTCGCAGGCGCAGTGGCGGCGGCGGTCGCCGGAGCCGGAGCCGTGGCGGTCGCCGGAGCGGTGGCGGTGTAGGGGTCGACCGGTGAGCCCGTCAACGGGTCCACCGCCCGGCGGGTTTGACTGGCCGCGGTACGAGGTGGCGGCGACCGCGCCCCGGCCCGGCCCGGCCCCATCCGATTACGCCACCACAGATAACCGGCCAGCACCGCGGCCGCGACCGGCCCCACCGCTGCGACCCCTCTGATCACCGCGCCCACAGAAACCGAACCGCCGGCACCCGCCCGCGCCGTGCCGAGCCCCCACACCTCCCGCAACCACGCACCCACCCGAACGACCCGACCGACCACACCCGAACCTGACAACTCCCGGACCGTGGCAGCCGGCCCGGCTTCACCGTCGCGGTGGGTGATGAGTTCCCGGATCGTCTCGTCGAACGGTTCAGAGATGACGTCCCGCGCCGCCAGCTCGCCCAGCGCGCGGTTCAGCTCGACGACGGACTTCGCGATCTCCTGTCCGGTTCCGTGCTCGAGCGCATCGGCGATGGTGGCCGCCTTGCGGTGCAGCCGCAGCGTCTCCAGGACGGCCCTGGCCAGCCAACCCGGATCGGTGCGGACGTGCAGCTCGGGGGAGCTGACCTCGTTCACCCGCGTGAGCACCTGGTCGGCCAGCTGCGCGGCGGCGGTGAACTGGCTGTGGGCCGAGGACGGATCGGCGGATAGGGCTTGGAGGTCCTCGATCCGTTCGTGCAGCTGAAGGATCGTGCGGCCGGGGTGCTCCCGGGTGAACTGGGTTCGCTGCTCGTCGAGGATGTTGTTCCAGCGGGCGTCGTGGCTGTTCAGCGCGGTCACCAGCGCCAGCTCGAGCTTCGCCCTAGTGCGATCCAGCTGTTTCTGTGCCTCGGTCGGAGCGAGTCCTGCCGCGCCGATCAGCGCCCGGCGGGAGGCGGTCGCGAACTCGGCGATCGAGAGGAGGACCGGGCCGAGAACCGGGGTGGTGGGCACGTGTGCCAGCAGCGCGGCGCCCGCATCGGCGAACCGCTCGTTCGCATTCAGTAGCTCACGGTGAGTGACCGGGCGCAGCTGGCTGTCGGCGAGCAGCCGGATCAGCTCCGTCACCATGAGCCTGGCGCGGCGCAACAGCGAGGTCAGTTCCGGCGTCAGGCCCGCCCGGCGTGCCCGGTCGATCGCGTCGGTAGTGCGCTGAGCGAGTGCGGTCTGTTCTCGCCAGCGGGACTTCTCCTCGCTGAGCACCTTCGCCTCGGCGTAGTCGAAGGCATCGAACCAGTCGTGGACGTCGAGCCAGTCCGGGTTGCTCATGTCCGACGCGCCGGTGAACGCTTCGGACAGTGCCCGGTCGCGTTCGGCGCGCAGTAGAGCGAGCTCGGGAACCACGACGGTTCTCGGCAGCCCACCCCGACGCAGGGCGAACACCAGCGCGCGCTGCCCGGTCTCGGTGAACCACCACAGGTCATCGACGGACCAGCGGGCGCCGTCCAGGGCCTGAGTGATCCGCGCCCACAGCACGGCCTCGGTCAACCGGCGCTGCCCGTGAGCCACGGGCAGCCACGGCACCACCGTGCCGAACATCGCGGCCAGCTCGATTTCGTCACGTGCCTTCTGTCTGGCGTGCGCCGCGCCCAGCTTGCGCATCAGCGGCTGGCCGCTGTCCGACGCCGCGGTTCCACTCAGCGTCCGAATCGCCGCGGTTGGCGCGGCATCCCGGCGGATGTGGAGCAACACGTTGTCGCGGATCACCAGGGTGTAGCGATCGTCGTCGACGGTGGCTCGGTATTCCTGGTCCCCGGTGCTGGTGGTGATGACCTCGTTGGGTTCCCGCCGCGCTTGGGCAACCGGCCAGAGCAGCCAGTCGTGGATGTGCACGTCGGAGGTCACAACGCCCTGCATCTCGGCGATCAGCCGCAGGATGGTGTAGCCGAGCGGGTCGAGGTGGGGGTGGGCGTCGCGCGTGGCCTCGTCGGGTTGTTCGCCGACGATCCGTAACGGGGCCGTCGGCTCATGCATGGCCAGCTCGGTCCGGCCCTCGCCCGGCGGGGTCTGTCGCGGCCGAGGATGGAACCCGCCGAGCACCCGGTCATCGAGCAGCCACACCACGGCCGGTTCGCCGCCGCTGCTGATGATCGTCAGGAACGGATGGTCGATCACCACTCGCTCGAGTACCGACTCCGGCACCGCGAACCGGGACGCCAGCAAACCGATGCTCGGCGGGTACGGCACGCCGGCGAGCAGGGCAGTCGTCCAGCTACGGGTCTGAATGGTCGGCCCGAGTTCGGCGCGCAGCGCGGCCCAGGCTCCCGGTTCGTCCTGCTGAGTCGCCAGCGACACTCGGAAAGACCTGATCGTATTCCGCAGGATGCCCGACCGGTCCGCGAGCTGTGGCTCCAGGTGGTCGGCCAGAGCCAGCAGCGCCTCGGCATCGTCGATCGCGGCCCGGGCCCTAGCCGGCCAGCTGCGCGGTCGCTGCTCTGTCGAGGTCAGCAGCTGTTCCGCCGAGGTGACGTGTTCACTCGCCACGCGGAGCGCCGACTCGACCACAGCGAGCGGCGGTTGCCCGTCAGCAACCTGGTCAGTGGCCCGCGTGCCGGCCAGTGTGGCCAGCGCGGTGTTCGAATAGCGGAGCGCAGGAGGATCGGTTCTGGTCGACTTCTGGTTGAGGGAGTCGATGACCGCGTGCGCGAACCATTCCATGGGCGGCTCGAACGCCAGCGGATGTTCCCTGGCGATCTTCTCGGCCGCCGCGAAGAGCACCGGATCCACGAACAGCGATTCCGTGCCGTCCTCCTCGCGCACCTTGATCGCGAGAGGTGTCTCCGGCACGCCGAGGAGCCGGGCCAATGCCGACCGCACGCCGCGCAGCTCGAACAGCCGCCACCCCTGCGCGACCCAGCTGTCCAGCAGCTTGGAGCGCTCGTCCCAGGTGGGCAGTGGCGTCAGCAGCCGAGCGGTGGCGCGGTAATCGGCGGCCAACAGCTCACCGAGGACCTGACCGGCCGCGACCAGCTTGTCCGGTGCGTCGAGCCATAACAGCAGCCCGGTGTCGCGCGCGATGGTGAGCACATCGATCTCACCGGGAGGGCCGGCCGGTTCGGCCCACGGATGCGCCACAGCGGCGGCCACCCGGGCGCCTGCCTCGGTCAGCAGATCGGTGAGATAGGTCCGCAGCAGTGGGGCCCACGGACTGTCGAGGGTCGTGATGCCCTCGTAGAGCCGCGACAGGCGGGCGATCTCCTGGGTGAGCAGCATCGGGTCGAACCGGGCGAGGTCATCGAACTCGACCCGGTCCCGGTAGGTCACCCACGATTCCGGATCAACGACCTGGCTGACGACCGTTCGACCGCCGACCTCGGCAAGCAGCCGCGCGTACTCGGGGACAAGCCCCATCAGCCGCGCGACCCAGAAGGTCACCGCCCACCGTGCGTCGTCTCCGTTGCGGGCGTGCAGGTGCAGCGTCCGGTCCAGACCCGACCAGTAACCGCCGCTGGGTGTCTGGCCGGTGTGCTCGTCGGGTGTGCCCGGCGGCATCAGGTGGAACGCCACGAACAGCCGCGACAACCGCTGGCCGGTCATCGCCGAGATGTCGCTGCCTGCCGGTCCGGACCGTCCCTGTAGCAACTCGACGGTGAACCGCTTGAGTGTCCAGAGCTTCCCCGCGTCGAGCTCGTTCGGCAGGAGCGGATCGACCGTCAACTCGGCCGCCAGCTGGTGCCGTGTGTCGGCGGGCAGCGAAGGGTGGGCCGCTTCGGTGGCGAGGCTGCCGGTGATGGTCGCGCCACGCTGCCGGCGCAGCCGGCCGTCGTCGGCGGGCAGCGTTGTCGCCCTCAGGCCGCGCTGCCCGATGAGCCGGTCGCGGACCCGGCCGAACCAGCCGGTGCGCGAGGTCAGCGACTGATCGGCGAGCTTAGCCAGAACCTCGGCCAGGAACGATTGCAGCGCCTTCGGTCCGAAGTAGTCGTCGCCGGAATCCCAGATGCCGGCCAGCTGGCCTTGCGTGTCGAAGGCCACCAACGGGTGGCTGGCCTGCTTCGACGGCAGGACAGCGGTGAACCGGTCGCCCGCCACCGCCGTGACCGTGCCCCGTGTGGGGATCTCGACGCCACCCTGCAGCGCGACGAGAGTCAGCTCGTCACCGACAGCGAGCGGATCGACCCGCCGCCGGGCTGGTTCGGCGTTCAGCCCTTCATCGGTCAGTACGAGACTGAGCACCTCGGCCGCATCCGGCACATCACTGAGGTTCGGCTCGCCGGACACGACCTGGATGACCGGCGCCCGGATCGTGCCGGTGTCGCGGCTCGCTGACGCGGTGACCTGCTCACCATCGAGTGCGCCCGCGCGGTTCGACCTGGCCAGCACCTGTGAGGGGCTGACCAGGACGCCCCACCCCGATTCACCGTCCGGTGCAAGGAACCTGACCACGCTGTTCTCGCGCTCGATGTCGCCTGGGCGCACCGGGCCACGTCCGCTGAGCTGCCGGACTGGTGTGGGGGTAGCAGCGCCACCATCGCGCTGATGCGCTCCCGGGGGAGCCCGGGATCCTGTTCCGCTCAATGGGCGATCGGTCGAGCTGGACCCCGAGGGGGCGGAGGTCGTGGAGGTGCCGGCATCGGGGTCGATCCGGATGACCACCGCCGTGACGTTGTCGTGGCTGCCGCCGCGCTGGGCGAGCTCGGCGGCGGCCCGTGCCGGATCGATGAACCCGATGCGTGCCACGACCTCGGCGATGTCCCGTTCAGACACCTCCCCCCAGAGCCCGTCGGTGGCGAGGACCAGCACGTGCGGTTGCTGGAACCGCAGGTTCGTCACGTCGGGGGTGTGCTCGGCGACGCCGTCGATGAAGCGGGTGATCGTGCTTGCATCCTCGCGGGCCATCGCCTCCGGCTCAGGCATGCCCATGGCGATGTGCTCGGCCGCGACGGAGTGGTCGGTGGTGAGCCGGGTCAGTTCCCCGGCACGGTTCACCAGGTAGGCGCGGCTGTCACCGAGCCACCCCACGGTGACCCGCGCGGGCCGGCCGCTGCCCGCAGCGGGCATCGACACGATCGCCGAGACCAGGGTGGATGCCGGGGGAATGAGCGAGTCCAGGTCGATCAAGGAGGCCAGCACGGCGCCCGCCAAGGTGAACGCGGCGCGCAGCGCCTGCTCGGAGTCCCGCCAGCCCGTTCGGCCTGCCTCGATCAGGCTCTGGACCACGGTCTGAACCGCCGTCCACGAGGTCTCCTCGACCCCCGGCTTCGAGCCGGCTCCGTCGCCGATGGTAGCGACGATCGTCACCGGCCAAGCGGGGTCGCCGGTGTTCCACCATGCCGATGCGGCGGCGTCCCGGTTGTGGGTGTGGCGTGGGCTCTGTCCCTGGTCGCTCACCCCGGCGACCGGTCCGAGGTCGAATTCGGTGTGGCGGATTCGTGCACCCATCGGGACGGTGGCGGCCGACCGACGCAGCCGGCGATCCGTGTCGTCCGCCGACCACGGCGCCTCGGCGCCCCGCACCGCGACCTGTGCGCCGTCGGGGGAGGCGTCGAGGCGGTCCGACAGCAGCGCGGCCACCCACACTCGTTCGGCGGAGGTGCCGAGCATTCTGGCGAGCTCGTCGGTCGGCAGTCGGCCCCGCACTAGGGCCTCTTCGGCCGCCGCCGCGATGGCCGGGGCCAGGTGGTGCGACAGCCTGGCCATGGCCGCCCGGACCCAGGCTCGCGCGGTGTCGATCTGCATGACCAGGTAGTGGATGGGGACGCTGAGCGAGTCTCGCTCGGTGATCGGGGGCAGGGCGGCGGCCAGCCGCTCCGCGGTGACGGCCAGCTCGGTGAGCTGGGTGTATACCGCTGGGTCGGCGAAATCGAGCTCAACGCTGTCGACGCGTCTCCGCACGTCGGCCAGCGCGTCGTCCTCGTCCTCCGCCTCGGTGGCCGACACGTCGGCCAGCGCGGCGACCGCCGCGCTGGTCATCGCGGTACCCAGCTTCGCCAGCTCGCGTGGCACGTCGATCGGTTCCTCGGTGCTCGCCGGGGGTGGGCTCGCCGCCAGGGTCTGCTCCGGCTGGCGTGTGTGGGAGGCGAACATCTCGGCCCGCGCCGCCTCGGCCCGCTCGATCAGGCCGAGCACCTCGGCCGCGCGGCCGGTGGACGCGGCGAACTCGCGTGCGTAGGCGATGACCTGATCCAGCAGCCCGAGTCCTTCGAGATACTCGTACTTCTCATCGGTGATGACGACGACCCGCCGGCCGTCGACATCGGTTGGGTGGACAAGGAGGCGATCGACCAGATCGTCGGCTCCCTCGGGTGTCGCGCCTGCCGCTGCCAGCTCCTCGACCATCTGCTCCGCATCGTGCACCGCAAGGACCGCACCGTCGCCGAGCTCGCTCGGCCGCGCGCGCTCGGCGAGCGGGATCGAGGCCACCCGAGCTGCCCACGTTCGGACCAGCTCGAGATCGCCGGCGTCGTTCTCCGTGCTCGGGGACCGCCGCACGAACAGAGGCTGTGGTGCTTGGGCGTCAGGGCTGGTACCGCTGAGTGACCGAGACCCGCCACCACCCGGCGGGGTCTCCGAGACTGGGGTATCGACGCCGATGGTCGCTGTGACGGAGGGTCCGCTGCCGTCGTAGTGCAGCAGCAGCGGCGTGGGCAGGCTCGGATCGCGGTTGGGCCGCAGCCGGTGCTGGAGAGCGGTGAGGTCGCGCAGCTTGCGCTCGACCACGTCGAGCGAATGCCGCAGCTCCGAATCCTGGCCGAGCGCGCCCGACCGGATCAGATCGTGTTTCAGCTGTTCCAACATGGCCCGGTCGCGGGCACTGGTTGCGAGGTTGATCAGGTGGCGGGTCCCGGGCGGAACGTCGTCCCGGTTGCCGACCCGACCGGGGTCGTCGGCGATGGCGACCTGTCGCTGTCTGTCGCTCAGCGTGTCCCACCTGCGCTCAGCCGGGATCGCCCTGGTGGATGGCACGGCGGCTGGGTCGATGCGCTGGGCGCCGTGCTCGAACCTCGGCGCCTGAGTGGGCGTGTGGACGGGTGCCTGGATGGGTGCGGCTTCGGCTGAGGGGTATCGGCGTCCGGCTTGGGTCCGTGCCGTGGCGCTGACCACCCGTCCCGAGGTGTCCACAACGACCATGGCGTGTCTTCCGGTGAACAGGAACAGCCGACCGCTCGGGGTGTCCCGCCACGTCGTTGCCTTGACCGGGGAATGGACCGCGGCGTGCAGCGCGGCGTCCCTGACTCCGCCGCCGCGCTGGTAGACGTGCCGCCGACCCTCGTCGGTGAATCCGGTGATCTCTCGCGGCCGGGCCGATACCAGCTCATCGCGCCCGGCGATGAGGTGGCCGACAGCCAGCAGCGCCGGCGAATCCACGTCGTAGAAACCGCCGTGTCTGCGTACCGCGGTCAGGTAGGGACGGCGGAGTTCCCGCCGCACGACGCCGGCGTCGAAGACGTTCGCGCCGAATCTCGGGTCGGTCGGGTCGATACCGAACATCGTCCGGGGTGCCTGTGTTAACAGGTCACCGTCGATCTTGGTCGCCCAGACGTGCTCAGCGGGCACCCCCAACTCGGATACGTGGGCAGCGGTGGTTCCGGGGCTGCCGAAGAATACGAGACGGTTGTGCCCTGGCAGGCCCACCGTGCGCGCGGCGAGACCGGCGATCACCGTGCCGAAGCTGTGCGCGGTCACTGTCCTGCGCGACGACTGGCCCCCGCGGGTGGCCTCCAGGCCGGCCAGGAAGCGGTGCAGCCGGAGCGCAGCGGCCACGGCGTCACTCTCGCTGAGGGCTTCCAGGGGGTTCTGCGGCGCGTGGTAGCCCCAGGCGATCGTCGAGGTGCCCCGTGCGCCGGCCTGCACCGCCACCAGATGCACGACGTCCATGCGCTGGATGGCCGCACTGATCCAACCCAACTTGTAGGTCATCCCAGTGATGTCGAGCGCGACGTGTGGCGCATCGTCCGGGTCGCCGCGAGCGAGGGTGGCGTAGCCGTAGTCGCTGGTGTCGAAGTCGAGCAGCAGCACAGGAGCCCGGCTGGGGCGCAGGATCGTGCGGATGCCGCGTGACAACAGGTGGTCGTGGCCGAGGGCATCGCGGATGTCGGACGGCACACTCCGGGCGAGCGGCGGCAGTCGGCCGGCTACCCGGTCCTCGATGTCGCGGATGCCGGCCAGCTTGAACTCGATCTTTGTGCGCTCGGCGACGGCGAGTTCCCCGGTGAGCACCGCACGGAGCGCGCCCTTCGCCCTGGCCAGATCGGCCAGGTTGGCCCGGTGTCGGGTCCGCGCGGGGATACCGTCGCGGTGGCCGATGTCCTCGGGCGTGCGCAGCGCATCGCGGCGCTCCGACCTGCTCAGCCGGCGCCACCAGCGCGCCACCTCGGCGGGACTGGCGGTCATCGGCGGCGGGACCGGCGCGGTCCTGCCCCCGAGAGCGCGCCGTACCTCAAGGGCGTCGCTGGACTCCCCGACGACGACCCGGGGGCGGCCGGTGAACCGCCACACCGGGCTGAGCCTGGTGTTTACCCGCATCGCGGCCGGGGACAGCACGGGTCCGTCGGGTGTCCGGCCGGATTGCCGATCGGAGCGGGCCCTCGGCTCGGGACGCAGACCCCCCACCATGACCCGGGCCGCGCGCAGCACGGGGAGGCGCTCGGCAAGGAACCGGCCGAAGATCGACCCCGCCGAACCGAACGACGGGACGCCCCTCAGCACGTGAGCACGCGGCGCCTCCGCATCCAGCGGGGCTTTACCGCTGAGGTCGCGTGGGGTGGCACCCAGGGTGGTGGCGAGTGGGGCGAACGGCACGTCACCGCTGAGCTCACGGGATTCGGGCTCGTGGGTGTTGGACTGGGCTGCCGCGGGAGACTCGGCTGGTGTGGTCGTCGTCGGGGTTGTGGGTTCGGTGGCCGCCGGCCGGCGTTGTACGCGGATCAAGGTGTCGTCCTTGACCACCAGTGTGTAGCGGTAGGTGCCTCGGACGGCGGTGTAGGCGGTGCCGCCCTCGGTCGGGCCGGTCTCGGTGCGTTCGTGCCATACCCGCGCGATGGTGGTGAAGGTGTCTCTGCCCGTGCCGCCCGACCCTGGGTCCGGCGCGGTCTCGGTGATCAACCGGGCGACGGCGTCGATCAACGGCCGGAGCAGATATGCGGCGGGCTGTTCGGCGGCCGGGTTTTCCGGGGTGTCACCCACGATGCGCAGCGGGTCGTCGGTATCCGCGTCCAGCACCAGCTCGACCGGACCCCGCGTCTGTTCGTTCATCGTCGGCCGGAAGCCCTCGCTGAGTGGCCCTTGCCGCAGGAGCTCGTCGATCAGTGTGGCGGCCTCGGGCATGGCTGCCGCCCCCGCCCAGTAGACGGAGGACAGAGGGGACAGTAGGTGCAGCAGCGCCCTGGCCTCGGATGTGGCTGCCGACCGCACCCAGAGGGCGGAGGCCAGAGCGCGCAGCAGCGCCCTGGTCTTGGTCACCTCGCTCATCGCGGGCACCCGCTTGCTCAGGTCGGGACCCAGACCGGGGATCAGGTTCAGCGCGGCGTCGGCGTCGGAGAGGTACAGCCGAGCCTGTTTGACAGTGGCCGGCGGCAGGAGTGGCGAGGATTCCCGCAGCTGCTGGACCTTCTCGATCAGCTGCTGTGCGGTCGCCAGGTGCTGTTCGATGTCGGTGTTGAGGTCTGCCGGGGTGCGGTCGCTGAACATCGGCGGCACAGCAGAGCCCTGGTCCTCGAGACCGGAACCGGGACGCCTGATGAGGTAGTCCAGCTCCGGGTGGAAGGACACTCGGTGGGGATCGTCATCCGGGGAGCGGACCGGACCGGAGTCCTGCTCGGCTCCCGAGTCCGCGCGGGCTCGTCGGACTATCTCCTCGGCCAGCCGCGCTCGGAATTCGGGCCGGAGGTGTTCCAGCGCGGCCAGGGTGACCGGATCGATGTAGACCCAGATGCGGCCGTTCCGGTCGGTGACCATGGCCGCGAGCAGTGCGGTGATCTGGTCGTAGGTCCAGTCGCTTATCGGCCGTGTGACCGACTGGTTGCGGAGGTCGCCGGTCCAGGCGTGCAGCAGCCGCGCGAATGCCTGGTTCAGTCCACGCAGCTCGACCAGCATCAGCTGGCCGGCCCGGTCCCCGTCGGGATCCAGCCATTGGTAGCGCTCGTCTTCGGCCGGGATCGGCATCGGCTGATCGGCGGTGCGGTAATGCTCCACGGCCAGTTGCTGGCCGACCGCCTGCCAGGCCGCGATCCGCTGATACTCATTGGCCATGCCGCTGACCCGTCCGGTGAAACCGTCGGGCGACGTCAGCCCCGGACCGGTAGCGTGCGGTATGAATACCAGCCCGGTGATGGTGGTGGGCGGGCCGTCCGTACTGGCCCACGGGTGTGGTGTCGCCCTGACCTGTCGGGCGCGGGCCGTGTCATACAGCTGGTCGGCTCGGCGGCTCATCACCGGCAGCCAATCGCTGTCGGCGAAGATGGTATCGATGGCCCGGTCAGGACCAGGGCGGTACCGCGCCATCAGCTCCGCCAGCGCTGAGGGAGCGAACCGGGCCAGATAATCGAACTCGATGAGATCCCACACGCTCACCAACGAGGTCGGGTCGACCTCCTGGCCCGGCAGCAGCCGCACACTCAGATCAGCCAGCTCGCGCGCCTGCTCGTCGGAGTAGCCGGTCTTCCTGCTGAATGCGTGTACCAGCGCCGACAGCAGCCCTCGTACGTCGCGGCCGACCAGGTTCAGTACCCCTTCCAGGCCCCACCAGTAGCCCCAGTCGGCCTGCTGCCCGGTGCGCTCGTCACGGGCGGTGGGCCGCATCCAGTGCAGCGACGGAATCCGGGACTGGGACAACCCCAGCTCGGCGTAGCCGACGGCGCCGGCCCTGGCCGTCCCGTCGCCCTCATCGTGCAGAAGCTCGCCGAGGAACGCATGCAGGTTCGTGAGCACCCCGAACTCGAGTTGATCCCGCTCGCCGGCCGGCAGCACCGGCTTGTCCCCGAGTATCTCCGCCAGCAGCCTGCGGTCCCCATCGCTGACCAGCCGTCCGGCGACCTCGGTGATCGGTACATCGAGCTGATCGGCACCGCGCGGCGTCGCCAGCACGGCCGGCTCAGTATCAGCCGGGAAGAACGTCGCCAACGGAGCAGGCTCGGGCCGCAGCCGGCCGATCAGACCGCCGGCGGGTGCCCGCCGCTCGAAACGCGACGCGACCTGAGGTACCGCGGCATCGAGGAACCTGTTGATCTCCGACAGACCCACACCGTTGATACCGACCAGGCGTTGCCTGCCGTCGATCAGCACGGCATCACTGATCGAGCCCAGCCCGTTGGTCATGGTGAACCGGCCATCCGGCAGCACCTTCTCGACGGTGTCGTGTGACACGATCTGGCTGCCGTCGACGAACTCGACGACCGTCAGGTGATCCCTGGCCACGATCGGTTCGCGGCCGCGTAGGAGATGGTGGGCCCGCAGTCCGGGGATGGCCACCAGCGCGAGCTGACCGGCGGTCCCGTCCGGCTCCAGGGTGATCACCTCGATGGACCGTTCGGTACCGGCCCGCACCGAGCGTCGGTCGGGAACCTTGCCGCCGTGCAACCTGACCAGCACCAGGCCCGGATCGAGTACCACCCCGGTGCCGATCGATCGGTTGTAGCGAGTGGTCAACCTGACGACACCGGGGAATTCCACTTCGGCCGCGGTAGCGCCGCCCAGCGGGATGTCTCCGCTCGTGTGGCGGACGGACTTGATGGTGCCGGAGAGCGGAGTCGCGGGTGGACCACCGCCACCACGCTGACCGTCGGCCCGGTCCTGGTCGTCGAGAAGCACGGCCCGCACCGCCGTCGGGCCAGCCCTGGGGGTATGGGCGTTCAGCGGCTCCGCGCCGTCGGTGTCGTGAGCGGCTCCCTTCGAAGTCTTGCCGGGCCTGTTGGCGGACGCCTCGGCCTCGGCCAAGGTGCGTGCGCCACGCAGCGGGGAGGGCACGAGGAAGATCGCGGCGGCGATCAGCACCCCTGCCACGGCCAGGGCGGACGTCGCTCGGATACCCAACAGCTCGGCGCCTACGCCGCCCAGTATCGAACCGAACGGAACGCCGAAGTCGACGATCCAACGGCTGGCGGCCGGTACCGAGCTGCCCAGTCCCTCCGGGGCGGCGTGCTGTAGGTAGCTGATCGAGGTGGACACCCGGACCTGGGTCATGAATGTCGCCGCGGTCAGCGCGGCACCGGCCAGCACGAACCCGAGCGGGCCGACCGGGGCGAGCGGGTAGAGCAGCACCAGCGGCGTGGACAGCACCGGAACCAGCCACAGCAGTCGGGGCGCGCCGATCCGGTCGGCAAGCCGCTTGCCCGACCAGGCACCCAGCCAGCCACCGAGTGCCATGGCGGCGGCGACCATGCCGACGATCGGGCTCGTCGCGCGCAGGATCCGGTGATGGAGGACGAATCGCAGCCCGTCCCACACGGTGGTCTGCCGCTGCTTCTCACCGACCGGCTCCGTCGCATCTCCAGCCGGTCTCCCGTCCGCCTTCGCACCTCCCGGCACCGCCGCGTCGCCCGCTGACTGGCCGGTGACCGGCCTCGTCGCGTCCGGAGTACGGATACGCAGCAGCGACACCGCGTTGAACAGGTAGGACAGCGCGTCGAGCGCTACGGTCGCGGCTGGGGCGATGATCCCGGCCAACCCGGTGCCGATCGCGGGGCCGGCCGACCGCGCGCTGGTCGCGCCGGTGTTCAGCGAGCCGTTGGCGGAAGGCAGGTCACCCCCGGGCAACAGCTCACGCAGGTAACCGTTGGCGGCGGCGAAGTAGAAGGGGAACAACCCGCCGAGCAGCGCGGACACCACATAGAGCTGGCCGAGGGTGAGCAGGTCGAGCAGCGCGGCGATCGGGACGCTGGCGACCAGCGCGAACCGGATCGAATCCACCGAGATCATCAGTTTGCGCTTGGTGACCCGATCAGCCAACACGCCGGCGGGTAGCCCGAGCAGCATGCCAGCGGCGTAACCGAGCGTGGCCAACAGGCTGACCTGGAAGGCCGATGCGCCCAGGTCGCTGACGGCCACCAGCGGCAGCACCACGAGCGACACCGCCGAGCCACCCTCGCTGATGGTGCGACCCCACCAGAAACCCCGGAAGTCGCGTAGCTCCCGGACTATCTCAGTGGCGTCCCCCGCATGGTCCAGGCCGTGCTGGTTGCTCTCGCGCTCGTGGCCTCGGCGGTGGAAGAAGTCCTCGTGCTCGACCAGCCGCTGCCACAGCCCGGCCGCGCGCAGCCGCTTGGCCGTCGGCTCGAACACCACGACCAGATCCGCTGACGGCCAGTAGAACCCGACCATCCGGCGCTGCACACCGACCAGGTCGGCACCGCGCAGCAGCGTGCGGACCTTCCGGCTGACCGGCAGCTCCAACACTCCCGGTGGTGCCCTGGCCTGCCCCGGGTCGCCCCGGTACGACGAGACCTTGCCGAACTCGCGCAACTTCGGCAACAAAGCCTGGAACCGCTCCGCCTCGCCTTCCCGCTCGTTCTCGATCACCCATCCGGCGCTGGTGCCGCCGATCAGTGTGGTCGACGCTCTCGTGGGCTCTCTCGGTCGCGGTGCCGTCGCGATCGAACCCACCAGCACCGCCCGGTCGCCTTCCGGCACCGACAGGTTCAGCTCGTGGCGATCCCCTGCCACGGTCTCGGATCGGGTGGGTGTCGTTCCGGACAGAAGGTGTTCAGCGGCCGCGTCGGTGAGAGGCCTGGCGACCGGCCGTGCACCCGGCGCGATCAGCGGATCCACGGTGGTACCGGTCATGTGTCCGGTATCGGTAGGTGTCTCGGTCGATGGGGGGCCGCGAGGCCGGCCGCGCCGGCTGCCGGGGTTCGGGCGGGCCGGTGTCGTGGGGTTGGGGCGGCCGGCCACGGCGGCGAGGGTGGCGGTTGCGGCGAGGGCGGTCAGGCCGGTGATGAGGATGAAGGTGGAGACCCCGTTCCAGTGGCCGTGGGCCGTCCAGAGGGTGAGCGCGACGTGTGAGCCGAGGGCTGAGCCTGCGACCTTCAGGGTGTTGAAGAGGTTGAACGCGCCGTCCTCACCCGGCCCCGGTTCATCGGGTGAGCGGCCCCGGCGCAGGCGCTGGCGGATGATGCCCTTGGCGCCGAACCGCATGCCGGTGGAGCCGGCTTCGCCTGCGACGTTGGCGAAGACGATCCCGGCGACCAGGCGGCCCAGTATGTGCTGGGCGAACCAGATGAACACGGCGCTGACCCCCATGAAGCTGCCCATGGTGAGGGTGAACGCCTTGGCGTGGCTGGTCATGAAGTCCGGGTGCCTGCCCTGGCTGGGTTGACTACGGGCGGCGGCGCGGTCACCGAGGATCGAGATGCCCAGGATGGCCAGGTCGCCCGCGATGATCGCGTTGATCAGCACCAGGACCAGCAGCGGCGCGGCGTGGGCTTCGATCAGGGCACGTTCCCAGGTGTTGTCGAACGCGGTGAGCATCGCCCCGGTGGCGACGCTGGCGACGCCCAGGATGGCCACACCCAGGTCCCGCATCGAGGCCAGCGGGGTCCAGAACACCGACCGCAGATATCCGCCCACGGTGAACCGGGGCACCGAGGTGCCGCGCTGGGCCGGGGTCAGTACCGCCATTGCCACCGTCGCGGTGGAGGCCACCGCGGTGGAGGCCACCGCGGTAGCGGTCAGGCCTGCCGTGGTGGCGAGGAAATGCTGCAGCATGCCGACTAGCGCGGCGGCCACGGAGATGTTCATCCCCATCAACGTCAGGGTGGTGGACCGCCAGACGACCTTCTCCTTCCGGTCCAGGCGCACCGCGTTGCTGTCCTCGACCCAGTCCTCGACCTGGGTGATCAGTTTGATCCAGGTCGCGGCCACCATCCCGAGCAGGAACGCGGCGGCAGGCAGCATGGCCGGGCCGGCGACCGTGAACAGTGCGTAGGCGCCGGTGAACACCGCCAGAGCACCCACCATCCGGGCCCGTCGAGGCAGGTAGTCGAACAGCGGGGCTAGGGTGAGCACCCCGGCCAAGGCGCCGAGGGACCCCATCGAGGCCAGCCCACCGATGCCGCTGGCGTGCTCGAACTCCCGGTTGGCGTACCAGCCGGAGATCATCACGCCGGGGACGAACGAGCCCACCACCCGGTACACGATCAGCTGCGCACGGCCGAACGCGACATCACGGCGGTGCACATACCGGGCGTACCGGCCCGCGACCGCCGCGGCGGCGTTACCCGACACCGTGTTGCGGGATGTGACCGGATCCTCAGCACCGGTATCCGGCACAGTGCCGTTCAACTGTGCGGTGCCGCCGCTCGGAGTGTTTGTTGCGTCGTTCTCGGTTGCGGCGCTGACCAGTTGAGCCAGGTAGGTATCGGTCAGGTAGCGGCCCTGGTCGTGCAGCGCGGCGCTGCCGTCGATGAGTATCTCGGGGTGCATCAGGTGCCCGGCGGTCAGTGCCTCACCGGCACCGATGATCACTGCGGTGCCTAACGGCTCGCCGGGCGTCTCAGCGGTACTGACCGGAACGACACTGTCCAGGGCCTGGTCCACGGCAGCGGGATTGAAGTCCGCCGCGGTGCTGTATCCCTCGAAGAAGCCGGTCAGCTCCTTGCCGCGCAGGACGATGGTGGCCCCGTCGGCGTGATAGACACTCAGGCCTCCCTTGGCAGACAGGACCGGGGTCGTTCTGGCCAGTAGCGCACGGACCACCCTGGCTGGATCGACGGTGCCGGTGGTGGAATCGGTGGCGAGCGCGTTGAGCCAGGTCAGGGCATGCCCACGCGGATCGAGAGTGGAGCCCGATTCCCACCCCAAGTACGAACCGTCGACCGTGATGTCCGCTTCGGGGTGCCACAGCTCCTCCTGGGAGCCGTACCGCCTGAGCAGGAAGCCTGCATCCAGCCAGCGGGCATCGCTCGCCGACACCACGACGAAGGCGCCATCAGAGGGACGGAAATCCAGGCGGGGATGCGCCTGGATCACGTCCGCCAGCGCCATGATGTCCACCCCGAGAGTGCTGCTCAGCAGTTGTGCGTCGAGAGGTGCCCGCAGGTAGGGGAGGAGCTCGGCGATGATCAGCCCGGTCCGTCTGAGCCACTGCTCGGTGCCACCGTCGACATGCCCCCGGTCGAAATGGGGCACCGTGCCGTTGAGTGGTGTGTCATCCGGTGTGTGACCGGATGGGGGAGTGGCTGGTGTTTCTCCGTCGTGGTGGGTGATGAGTGCCCGGATCGACTCGTCGAACGGTTCGCCGATGATCTGTTGCGTGGCCAGCTCGTCGAGCGCGTGATCCAGATCGGCGGTGGCCCGCTCGATCTCTGATCGGGTGCCGTGATCGATGGCGGCCGCGATGGTGGCCGCTTTGCGTTGCAGCCGCAGGATGTCCAAGACGGTCAAGGCCAGTCGCCGGGGGTCGATTCGGTTGTCGGACGGGGCCAGGCTCGGGACCTGGGCGAATGCCAGGTTGGCGAGGACAAGCGCGGACCTGACCCGCGCTTGTTCATCGAGCGGATCAGCGGCGAGGGCTCGCAGATCGTGGATTTGCTGGTGCCGATCCAGGATCGCGTGGGTGGGCTGATTCCGCTCGGAATGCGTCTGCCAGTCCTGGATGACGCCCGCCCAGTGAGTGTCGTGCCGGACCAACGCCGCGGCCGATGCGGCGTCGAGTTGTGCTGTTGCGCTGGCCAGCCGTGCGTGTGCCCCGGTCGAAGAGGGTCGCAGCTCGTGGAGCGCCGCGACTGCCGCCGTGACCTCGGTCATCGCGGCGACGATCTGGTCGAGGTTTCGGGCGGGGTGGTTGCGGTTTTCGGCGAGAGGAGACTTGCCTAGTTGATGGGTTCCCACCGTCTGTGTGCTGAAGATGAACCGTTGCTGTGCCTGCCGTAGTTGCGCGTCGGGGGCGAGGGGCCACTGGATCAGCACATCCAGGCCGGTGAGAGCGATGCCCGCCTCTCGCAGCAGCGGGGTCAACTCGAGCTCGGCGAGATAAGCGAACTCGGGCCGCGAGTAGCGAAGGCTCTCAAGTTTTCGCTTGATCAAGGCACGCACCCGCTTCACGGCGTCGTTCCAGCGGGCGTGGTCGGCATCGAACACCTGGGCCTCGGCGTAGACGAACGCAGTGAACGCGGCCTTGACCCCGCTCCAGTCCTGGTTGGCCGGAGGCCGGCCAGGAGCGAGCGCTCCGAACAGGACAAAGTCTCGTTCCGCCCTGCGCAGCGCGACCTCGGGAACGTTGGCCGGCGTCGGCTCGCCTCGCTTGAGGGCGGACCGCAGCGCGCGTTGTCCGGTCGGGGTGAACCAGCGTTGTCCCGCGGATTCGCTTTCCGGGAACTTGTCGCCCCACCGGTGCGAGAAAGCGGCAACCGATTGGAACCGACGCTGGGAGAAAGCCAGACCCAGCCCGGAAACCAGCTCGGCGAACCAGCCGGTCAGAGCGGTGGTATCGAGCTCACGCTGGCGCGCCTGTCCCGCCGTGAGCGCCTCCCCCAGCGGGATGGAGCCGTTCAGTACAGACACCACAACCCCACCCACAGGGGTCTCACCGACAAAGCGGCTGGTCTCCTCGAGAGCACGCGGTGTCGCCGAGACGTCCGGTTCGTCGGCGAGCATCGTCACCAGATGCAGGGCATCCATGCGTTCGATTCCGGCACTGATCCAGCTCAGCTTCTGGGGCATCCCGGCCAGATTGATCGTGGTGTGCGCGGAGAGGTCCGGGTCGCCTCGGGCCAGGACGGCGTAGCCGTAGCCGCGGGTGTCGGGCACCTGACCGTTCAGGTTCGTTTCCGGGTCGGGCCGGTCCTCGCCTGTCGTGTCCCCGTTCGTCTCGGCACCCTCAGGCCGGAACGATCGGGAGAACGGCAGGCGGTGGGTGTGGGTGAATGCGTCACGCACCGCGTTGGCCGCCGCGATGGCCGCGCTGAGCTCAGCGGGTCCGGTACCGATTCGGGTCTTGGTCAGCGGGGCGAGTTCGGCGCGCAGCCGATCGGTGAGCCGGGGTGGCGGACCTCGGGCCATCCGGTCGAGCAGCCAACCCGGCAGCAGGTAGTGCTCGCCGTCGTAGCGGAGTTCGAGTAGGCCGAGCCGGTGCAGGTCGTCCAGCGGTCGGCCGGGCGCGACGGTGGGGCCTGGTCCCCACTCGTGGTCGGCGAGCCGCTCGTGGATGTCGCGGGCGGTGATCCCGTCGGGGCGTCCGATCGACAGTTCGATCGCGACCTGCCACAGCTCCAGCAGCGACAGCCCGGGCGTCCGCTGTGCTGGGGCACGCCACCTGACGGCCAGTCTCCGGCCCAGCCGCTCGGCCCGTTGCACTGTGCGGGCCTCGGCGCGGCGGGTCATCCCGTCATCCAGCAGCCCGGTGATCCGCTCACCGGACCCGGCGAGCGCGGGTCCCGACCCGATGTGGAGCAGGACACCGGCGAACGCGAGCACCAGCAGCGGCTGCGCCACCAGCACACCCAGCGGCCAACCCGCGACCGCGAGCCCGGCGGCGACGGTGAGGCCGGCGAGCACACCGAGCCGGGCGTCGAAGAGCTGACGACGAGGTGCCGGGATGTCGGCGAACCGGGGATTCGGCTGCCACCGGCGCCGCACCATGATGCCGGTCAACACGCCGAGTGCGCCGACCATGGCGATCGTCCAGGGACTGTCGATCCTCGCGCTGGACAGCCAGGGGCTGGCGAAGACGCTGGGCACGGTCAGCGCGGTGGTTCCGATCAGTAGCCCCAGGACACCGGCGGCGGATATCACGACCTGCCGCCGCAGGTTGCCCAGCGGCCCGGTGCGCTGCCAAAGCGCGGCGGCGATCGCCACGTTGGCGACCGCACCGGCCAGCAGCGCCGGATAGTGCTGCCCGACGAAGGCCAGCAGCTGAACGATCGAGAGCCCACCGAGAGCGGCGGCACTGAATATCGCCGTCGGCAGGAAGAACTCATCACTGAGCTCGTTCATCCGGTTCGTCAGCCGGTTCACCCGGTCGTCAAGTTCCCGCAGCTGCTCGGCATCGGCGGTCCGGTCAGCGAGACCGACCCCACCGCCGTCGGGTTCCTCAGGCAGGGCGCTCGGTGTCCGCCCAGCACCGTTCCACACCGTCGGCGGCGGCTGCCACCGTCGGGTCAGGACACGACCGACCGCGACACCGGCGAGTATCGATCCGACACCGGCGGCCGCCATCGGCGCACCGGCCACCAGCAACCCGACCGGGGTCAGCGCGAGGACGCTCAGCCCGGCCAGTCGCACCGCACGCAGCCCGCGCGGCGGACCCCGAGCCTGAACCAGGCCCACAATCTCACGCACGGTCGTCCGGTCCGGGCTGGTCAGCCGCCACAAGGCGCGGTCGGTCAGCTCGGGGTGCGCCGCCCGTGCCAGCAGGTGATCTTCCAGGAACCGCCGCGAGCGCATGCCGGCCTGGCTGAGCCCGTCGGCGAACAGTTCGCGGTCGACGAAGACGGTCGTGTCAGCCAGGACGCCGAGAACGTGCACCCGACGGGCCGGACGGGTCGTGTATCGATTGCGCGCCGCGTCCAGCCCGACGTTCAGGCCATCGACCAGCACCAGCCGCAGCCCGGCCGCCGACCACAGCCCCCGAGGGCTAACCGCCCCCAGCTCCCGCGCTGTGGCCACTCGCCGGGCCCGGGACGGATCGTCGATGACCCCCCACAGCTCACCCAGTGCCGTCACCGCCACCACTCGACCCCGGTCGTCGACCGCGAGGGCGGGACCACGCGCCCCGGGCCGGCCGAGTAGCCTGCCCAGCCCGGCACGCAGACCGGATAGCGCGCCGCTCACCCTCGGTGCCTCGCCGTTGAGGTCGACCGGCGCGGCCGGCGCCGAGGCGGCTACCGGAGCACCGTCCACCACCGGCGAAGCCGCGCCGGCCGAGCGGTCCGGGGTAGCCCGGGCCGACGTGGACGCCCGCGGGTTCGCCGTACCGGACACCGGCGAAGCCGGCACCGCATGAGCCGGGGCAGCTGTCGCGATGAACAGCGCCGTGACGGCGAGCACCAGCGCCCGTCGGATCAGCGGCAGGTCGAGCCGGCCGGACAGCCACCGGAGCGCGATCCGCGCGAGCGACGGCCCGGTGTGGGTGGTGGGTTCGGCGACCGGTGGGCCGCGCTTCGGCGCGGCGGCGATCAGCGTGTCGATTCGGATGATCAGGTCGGCGGTGTCCTCGGTGAGCCGGTCCAGCCGCTGTCGATCCGGTGTCGGCGCGGCGGCGAGCTCGGCGTGCAGGTCGTTCAACTCGGTGCGCAGGCCGCGCGCGGCGACGAGATCGGTGAGGTTCCAGCGGATCTTGGGGGCGCCGTCGAGACGGCCGAGCGCGCCGATGCCGGGACCGATGAGCAGCGTGTCCAGGTCGAGGGTCCGGTATGGGGTGGCGCGGGCCAGCCAGGACCGCCGGGTGGCCCGGTCGGCGTTGACCGACCGGGCGGCCTGCCATGGCCGCCTGCCCGCGGCGATCTCCAGGTAGAAGCTGGTGCGGCGGGGTAGCTCGCGTTGCGTGCCGAGCACTGCCGCCAGGTCGAGGGTGCCGGTGGACAGCGCGGTCGCGAACGTGCGCAAGGCGTCGACGTCCACAATGTGCCCGCCGACGGGCCGGTAGCGGCGGGACAGCTCCAGTACCCGGTCCAGATTCCTGATCCGGGTCAGGTGAGGATGATCGGCCGCCACCATGACCGCCCGGTGTCGAGCGAACACCCGCCCTATCCGGTGGTCGCCGATCTCCCGGACCACGTCCTGGGGCCGCAGCAGCGTCGAGGCCGCGACGACAGCGGTGAGCATGGTGAGGGCGTTGGCGAGCAGGATCGGCGCGTGCCCGCCGAACTGCTCGGCCAGCAGACCGAACAGCGGCGAGCTGATCGGGACGCCCACGAACAGCAGCAAGGTGTACAGGCCCATCACCCGCCCGGTCATCTCCGAGGGGATCGACAGCTGCAGGTAGGACTGTGCCGCGGTGATGTAGAGGACGGACATCACCCCGGCGGGCACGAACACCGCCGCAACCCACAGTGAGCCGGTCAGCAGACCGGCCACGAAGGACAGCGCGCCGAACCCCAGCGCGGCGCCGAAGATCGCCCGCAGCCGGGGCGTGCCGCGGCGCAGCGCACTCAGGTTGGCACCGATCAACGTTCCGACGGCGGCGGCCGTGGTCAGCGTGCTGTACACGCCAGCGCCACCGCCGAGGCCGTCCAACGCCAGCAGCGGCACGAGCACCTGGGTGTTCAGCGCCGTGGCGGACACGATCGAGCCCAGGGTGAACACGGCGAGCAGCGCAGGCTCGCCGCGCACGTATCTCAGCGCGACCCCGAGACCCTTCGGACCAGGCCTGGACTTGACCGCGACGAACGTGCCGCGGTCCATCAGTGCCAGCGCGGCCAGGGTGGCGACGAAACTGGCCGCATTCAGTAGGAACATCGGCCCGACGCCCAGTGCCGCGATCAACACCGCGGCCAGCGCGGGCCCGGCCAACCGGCCGACGTTGACCACGATCGCGTTCAGCCCGATGGTCCGGGCCAGCGCGGCGGCGGCAACCAACGATTTCACGAAGGTCTGCTGGACCGGCGTATTGACCGCGAACAGTGCCCCGCTGACGAACGCCAGCGCGTACACCTGCCAGAGCTGGACGACCCCGGTCACCGCCAGCAGGCCCAGCGCCAGTGCGGTCAGACCCATCCCGGACTGGGTGATCGACAGCAGCCGTCGCTTGTCGAGCTTGTCCGCAAGGACCCCGCCCCACAGCGCCAACACCATCGGGGCGGTCTGGAAGGCGGCCGTGATGCCCACCGCGGTCGCGCTGTGGGTCATGTTCCACACCAGCACGCCCTGCGCGACGCGTTGCACCCAGGTACCCGACACCGACACCACCTGGCTACCCAGGAACAGCCGGACGTTCCGGTTGCGCATCGGGCTGACCGGCTGATCAGCCGCGTCAGCGGGCGGGGCTCTGGCGGCCTGTGCGCCGCGAGCGGGTTTCCGCAGGTCTCGCGCGCCGGATGACAGCGCGCTGGCCGGCCCGCGATCGGGTGTCGCTCCGTTCAGCGGGTTCAACTCACTGAGCGGGTTCCCTCCGGTGATGCTCGGCGACGAAGCCACGGCATCGGACGGTGCTCTCCTGGGCGCCGCCGGCGGGCCACGCGCGGGCCAGGTGGTACGTGACGTATCGAGCACGGCGGGCGCCGCGATGGTGGACCGGCGCGCATCGTGGTGGTCGGGCACCCAGAGGCCACTGCCTGCCGGCTCGTGTCCGTCGACCACGGTGGTGACGTCCCATCGGCCGTCGGCCGGGATAACGCCTTCCCGGTAGGCGTCCCCGCCGCTCCGCAGCCAGATGATCAGGTGGTCGAGATCCAACTCGACCCGGTCGCCCTCGGGTCGGTCCGTCAGGATCAGGGTCCGATCACGCACCCGCCGGAAGTACTCCGCGCGACGGACCAACTCAGCCGGACCCACCGTCCGCGAGGCGGTCGCAACCCCCACCGAGGACGCCGACTCACCAGACAGCGGTACGGCCGGTGGGGCGTGGGGCGCGATCGGTGAACTGGCCGGATCGATCAGCGGATCGACCCCGAGAACGGTCATTCGACCGGTGGACGTGACAGCCGCGATGCCCGGACCGTGATCAATACCCCAACTGGTGGCGAGCCTCTTGACCAATCCCGGCAGACGCCTCAGCAGTCGCTCTCTGGCCGCTCGGTCCACCGCCGAGGACGCGACGATCTCATGCGCTTTTCCGGGATGTTCGCGGATCAGCTGGAGATATGCGGGCAGAACGTTCTCGGCGATGTATCTCCACCGAGAGTCCTGGACCGCGACATTGAAGTTCGGCAGTGGTGTGCGCACGATCCAGGCCGACCACTGGCCGAACTCCCCTGGTGTGCTGGCGCCGGGTATTGAGGGGGTGTAAAGGACAGTCATACCGTAGGTGGCCGCCTTGCCTACCGGGTGACGGCGACGGAGCAGGTGACTGTACTGGCCTGAGATGACGTGATTCTGCTCGAAGGAAAGCAGGGCTTGATTCCCGCGCGTCATCAGACGCTCATCACCACTGTCGATATCGCGCCAAGCGGCCCATACAGTATTTTCGATCAAGCCCGCTCGACGCATTTCTGCCATATTATCCAGACCTCGGCGGGACTCGTTTTCATCGGTATAGGCGGCAAGCTGCGAACCTAGCTCGATGAAGACGTGTTTATGCATCGACAGGAGCTTTCTTTCGAACCACCCCAGTTCTTCGTCAATCGATCGAATGGAGACTCCGAGTCGCGCGGGAAGCATGTCGGCCAGCGCTTTCACCGGCCGTCTGGCGCCGGCCAGGTCGTGGAACGCAGCGGCCAAGGATGCACCGATCATGTTGGCCATGCCGGCCCATTGGAGACGGGGATTGCGCAGGTAGAGCTCGCCGTAGTACTCGAAGACCCGCCTGATGTTCCCGGTATTGCCCGTGACGCCGGCTGTCGGATCCCAGAAATCGAGCCGGATCCCGGCGATGTTGGCCGCCTTGACCAGCCAATGCTGCCGCAACAGGGCGGCGTAGCGCCTCGGGTCGATGCCTGAACCGCGCACGTCACTCAGCTGGCGGCGCAGCACCGCCGCGTCGGTGGACAGGTCCGGGTTGATTCCGCCGTTTCTCTCGCCGTCACGGTTGGTCAACGGCAGGTTGAGTATATTCGCCGGCCCGACAGTGCTGGACGCCTCACCAGTGAGTGGGGTCACGGAGCCCTCGGCCAGTGCATCCCCGTTGAGCTGGGAGTCCTGGCTGGATGGCTGTTGCGGTTGTGCCGCGTCCCGCGGGCGGTTGAACCTGGAGAACTCCGGTGTCGCACCGTTCAACGTGGTCACCACGTCAGGTGTGTCGTCGCTGCGCTGGGCGGCGGTGTGGTCGACACCGTCCGGTATCGCGGTGAGGGGCACCGTCGAGCCGGACGGTGCCGTGGCACCCGGTGTGTGACCGGGTGGTGTGTCCCGTGGCGCACGAGCGTCCGGGGGTGTCTGTCGGTTCGCGGCGCCCGGGGGAGGACCACGAGCGTCGTAGGTGGGTGCGTCGGCGCTCAGGCCCTGGCTGGTGACCTCCGTCGGGGTCTTGTCGTCCCGGGTGGGACCGTCGTTCTGGTCGGGGGACAGCGCCGCTCCACCGGCACCACCACCAGTGGCGGCGGCGACTCGGCTGGAGACCACTTCGCGAGTGGAACCGTCCCGGCCACCGAGCTGTGTGACCGTCCTGGACGGTACTGAACTGTCCAATCCCGACACCGGGACATCTGCGCCGTCGCCGCCCGGTCGGGTTGGGAGGAATTTATGGTGGAACTCGTTGTTCAGTGTCGCCCGCTCGGCGTCGCTGAGCGGCGGGGTCGGGTAGGTCGCCCGCCCGGCCAACTCCCGTAGCGCGGCATCCGAGAGCCGTGGCCGGTTCCGCGCGGCCGACCAGAGTCGGAAGCCCGCGTAGACCAGCCCGCCCAGCCCGGTGACCACCGCCGACACCCCCAGTAGGACCCCGCGCATGCTGGGCAACTGGCTGGGATCGCCGATGTCGGTCGCGGACGCGGCGGACACCAACAGTGCGTCGGCATGTGTGGCGGCGTGCGCGACGTCGGGTACGGCGAGCAGCCCGAGGGCC
>NZ_AUBB01000029.1 GCF_000429025.1 Actinospineispora spinosispora DSM 44797 | reverse complement strand
GTGTCGCAGATGCTGCAGTGTCTGCGACGCGACGGGACGCTCTGCGAGGTGCTGTCACGCTGTGGTGATCTTCGGACGCGCGTGTCCGGAGTCAGTGGTGGTCACTCCAGGTCGGGGGTTGTTTGGCCAGGAACGAGGCGACCGCGTTGTGGAAGTCGGCCGAGCCGTAGACGCGGGAGACGATGTCGGTGAGATCGGTGTCGGGGCCGTCGCGGTGCAGCCGCCGCAGCGCCTGTTTCGACGCCCACATGCTCAGCGGCGCCTGACCGACCACGCCGTCGACGATCGTGGCGGTCGCCGTGGTCACGTCCTCGTCCAACGCGGTGAGGAACCCGGCGGCGAGGGCCTCGTCGGCGCCCATCAGCCGGGCGGTCAGCAGCAGGGACGTCGCCCGGGACCGGCCGAAGCCCCGGACCAGCAGATCGAGGGCCGCGCCGGACAGGCAGTTGCCCAGGGTGCGCGCGATCGGTACGCCGAACCTCGACCGGGGGGTGGCCACCCGGATGTCGACGGCACAGGCGATGCCTAGGCCGCCGCCGACGCAGTACCCGTCGATCGAGGCGATCGTGGGCACGGCGACCGCTTCGAGCCGCCGCAGGACCGTCGTGATCCGCCGTTCGTAGTCCACCCCGTCCTCGCCGTTGGAGAACCCGGCGAACTGGGCGATGTCCGTGCCGGCAACGAACGCCTTGCCGCCGGCGCCGCGCAGCACCATGGCCCGGACGTCGGGGGAGGAGTCGGCCTGCTCGCAGGCCTTCTCCAGCCCGGCGTACATCTCCCAGGTCATCGCGTTGCGCTGCTCGGGACGGTTGAACGTCACGGTCAGCACGTGGTTCTCGGCGCGCAGCTCGATGTCGGTCATCGCTTGTCCGTCCCTTTCAGCTCGGCCAGCACTGCTTCGGTCGCGTCGCCCAGCGGAGGCCCCGCCGATCCGCGCCGCACCGGGGTGCGGGAGAAACGCATCGGTGACCCGAGCTGCCGCACCGGGCCCAGCGCCGGGTGCGGCGCATCCCAGTAGAAGTCCCGCTGCCGCAGCGTCTCGTCGGTGAAGACCTGCTCGTAGTCGGCGATCGGTGCGCACGGCACCCCGGCGCGTTCGAGGTCGGCGACGAGCGAGGAGGTGGTGCGGGTCGTGGTGACCGCCTCGATGGTCGCGATGAGCTCCTCGCGGTGCTGGCGCCGAGAGTAGGCGCCGTCGTAGCGCGGGTCGTCGAGCAGCTCGTCGAGGGCGAGGGTGTGGCAGAACGCGGTCCAGGTCTTCGGCGTGGTCGCACCGAACGTGACGTACCCGTCGCAGGTGCGGACCGCCTGGTAGGGCGCGTTGTTCTGGTGGGCGGACCCGTGCGGGCGGGGCACGGAACCGTCGCCGAAGTACTGCCCGGCCTCCCACACGGCGAACGAGACGCCGGACTCGAACAGCGACACGTCGATGTGCTGCCCCTCGCCGGACCGGTCGCGCTCGCGCAGCGCCGAGGTCACCGCGAGCGCCAGGTACAGCCCGCACACCAGGTCGCAGATCGGCACCCCCACCTTGGCAGGCTCCCGGTCCGGGAAACCGGTGATGCTCATCAGCCCGCTGCGCGCCTGGGCCATGATGTCGAGTCCCGGCAGACTCGCGAGCGGACCGTCCTGGCCCCACCCGGACGCCGAGGCGTAGATCAGCCGGGGGTTCACCTCACGCAGCGCGGGGTAGCCGAGGCCCAGCCGCTGCATCGCGCCCGGCCGCAGGTTCTCCACCAGCACGTCGGCCGTCCGCACCAGCTCGACGAACGTGGCCACATCGGTCGGCGACTTCAGGTCGAGCGTGACCGACTCCTTGTTGCGGTTGAGCCGGACGAACGGCGAGCTGTGCCCGTCGATGAACGGCCCGGTCGAGCGGACCGGGTCGCCGCCGTCCGGGTTCTCCACCTTGAGCACCCGGGCGCCGAGGTCGGCCAGCTGCATCGTCGCGTACGGGGCGGCCATGAACGCGCCCACCTCCAGCACGGTCACGTCGGTCAGTGGCGGGTTCGACGAGGTGCTCACCGTGCCTCCTCCAGTGCTTGGCGGACCAGCTCGAGCGGATGCCACGCCGTTCGGTCGGCGCCGTGGAAGATCTGCTGCCGGCAGGAGACGCCGGTCGCAGCGACCACGGTGTCCGTCGGCTCCGCGGCCAGCGCGGGGAACAGCCGGTCACCCCCGACCTGCATGGACAGCGCGTAGTGCTCGGACTCGAACCCGAACGAACCGGCCATGCCGCAACACCCCGCGTCGATCTCCGCCACCTCGGCGCCCGGAATCCGCCGCAGCAGCGCCATCGTGGCCGCCGTGCCGACCTCCGCCTTCTGGTGACAGTGCCCGTGGAACACGATCCGGCGCCCGGCCAGCCACGAGTCCGCCCGCAGCGTCAGCCGGCCCGCGTCGATCGCCTCGACCAGCAGCTCCTCGACCTGCCGCACCCGCTGTGCGACAGAGGAGGCGCCGGACTCCGGGGGCAGCAGCGCGGTGTGCTCGTCGCGCAGCATCGACAGGCACGACGGTTCGCAGCCGACGATCGGCGACCCGGGCTCGGTGCCCGCCAGCGACGTGACCAGCGCGGACGCCTTGCGTGCCGCGTCTTCGAGCAGCCCCTTCGACAGGCTGGACCGGCCGCAGCACCCGCCGCCGGCCAGTTCCACCCGCCAGCCCGCGCGTTCCAGCAGCTCGATCCCGGCCCGGCCGATGTCCGGCTCGGTGAACGTGCTGAACGAGTCGGCGAGCCAGGTGAGCGACCCCATCGGGGCGACGGCCGCCGCAGAGCGTCCACGGAACCAGCGCACGAGGTTCGCCCGCTGGAATCGGGGCAGCGGCCGCGCCGCGGTGATGCCGATGGTGCGTTCGGCCAGCCTGCGCAGCGGACGGATCCGGCCGGGCAGGTTGGACAGCGGCGCGGTCGCCGACCCGAGCCGGTTCAGCGCGCGGATCGCGCCGAACAGTCGCGACCGCGGCGGGACGCCGTGCGTCTCGTGGTGCGTGGCGAGCGCCTCGGCCTTCAGCGAGGCCATGTCCACACCCATCGGGCATTCGCTCTTGCACGCCTTGCACATCAGGCACAGGTCGAGGATCTCGTGCAGCCGCTCACCCGCCAGCGCCGCGCGCGGGTCCGCCTCGGACAACGCTTTGACCAGCGCGTTCGCCCGACCGCGGGTGGAGTGCTCCTCGTTCTTGGTGGCGATGTAGGACGGGCACATCACACCCTGGGTCGACTTGCGGCAGGCCCCGATGTTCATGCACCGGTCGGCGGCGCCGCGCATCCCACCGACCACCTCGAACCGCAGTGCCGTGTGCAGCGGCGGCGCAGGCACCAGGGCGTCGCGGTCCCGCAGGTTCTCGGTCATCGACGGCGCGTTGACGATCTTGCCGGGGTTCAGCCCGTTGCCCGGGTCGAAGAGCCGTTTGACCTCGCACATCGCCTGGTACAGCGGCTCGCCGAAGATCTCGCGGTTGAACTCGCTGCGGGCCAGGCCGTCGCCGTGCTCGCTGGAGTTCACCCCGCCGAACTCGGTGACCAGGTTCTTCACCGCCTCGGCGACCGCGCGCATCCGGATGACCTCGTCGGGGTCGGTCAGGTCGACGAACGGGCGGATGTGCAGGCAGCCGACCGAGCAGTGGCCGTAGAACCCGGCCTCCATCCGGTGCTCGTCGAGGATCGCCTTGAACCGCTGGGTGTACTCGGCCAGGTGCGCGGGGTCGACGGCGGTGTCCTCGACGAAGGCCAGCGGGCGGCGGGTGCCCTCCCCGGCGGCCATCAGCAGCCCGAGGCTGGACTTGCGGACCTTCAGCAGCGCGGCCTGGTCGGCGGGGGTGAGCGCGCGCAGCGTGTGATAGCCGTGCCCGTTGTGTTTCCACAGCTCGTCCAGCCGGTCGAGCTCGACGCTCAGCTTCTCCTCGTCGTCGCCGGTGAAGGACACGAAGAGCAGCGCGCCGGGGTCGCCGACCAGGATCGTGCCCAGCTCGGCGAACTCGATCTTCTGCCGGGACAGGTCCAGGATCGTGCGGTCCATCAGCTCGACCTGGTGCGGTGCGCAGCTCAACGCGTCGGTGGTGGCCCGGATGGCGCTCGCGGTGTCGGCGAAGTGGCCCACCGCGTACACCGTGCGTGCCGGTTTGGGGACCAGGTCGACCAGCGCGTGGGTGGCGACCACCAGGGTGCCCTCGGCGCCGACCACGAACTTGGCCAGGTCGAACGGCTTGTCCGGTCCGAAACCCAGCAGCCGGTCCAGCCGGTAGCCGCAGGCGCGGCGCCAGAACGTCGGCATCCCGGCGGTGATCGCCTCCTCGTTCGCCCGAACCAGCTCCGGCAGCTCCCGGTAGAGCCGTCCTTCCAGCGTGTCCGTCGACGCGCGGCGAACCCGTTCGGCCTCGTCGACCGGCTCGAGCCGGGCGCGGGACCCGTCGGAGAGCACCACGTCGAGCGCTCGTATGTGGTCGATCGTCATGCCGTAGGTCAGCGACCCGCTGCCCGCGGAGTTGTTGCCGAGCATCCCGCCGATCGTGGCCCGGTTGCTGGTCGAGGTATCCGGGCCGAACATCAGCCCGTGCTCGGCGGCCGCCTGGTTGAGCTGGTCCTGCACCACCCCGACCTCGACCAGCGCGGTCCGCGCCACCGGGTCGATCGCCAGAATCCGGGTGAGATGCCTGGACAGGTCGAGCACCAGACCGGGGCCGACGGTCTGGCCGGCCAGGCTGGTGCCCGCCCCCCTGGCCACGATCGGCACACCGAGCTCACCGGCGATCGTCACCGCCGCCGCCACGTCGTCGGCGTGGCGGGGGAACGCCACCCCGAGCGGGGTGATCGAGTACATGCTGGCGTCCCGGGAGAACAGGTGCCGGCTGTAGTCGTCGAAGGCGACCTCGCCGTCCAGCTCGGCGCGCAGCGCACGCTCCAGGCGCGCGCCGAGCGAGGATTCGGTGGCGGTGACGGTCATCTGGGTTCCTTTCACGGTCGTCGCGGCTACAGCGTCGAGGGCTCGGTCCGGGCCGCCTCGTGTCTGGCCGCGTCGCGCAGTCGCTTGCGCAGCGGCAGCACCAGCAGTGCGGCCACCGCGAACACCAGACCGAAGAACGCCTGGGTGAGGGTGTAGCCACCGTTGTCGAGGTCGCTGAGCCAGCCACCGACGTAGGGGCCGATGAAGCTGCCGAGGTTGCCGACGCCGTTGATCAGCCCCATGCCCGCGCCTGCGGCGGCCACCGGGACGAGCTTGGTGATGCTCGCCCAGAACGGCCCGTACCAGGCGATCGAAGCGGCGGTGCCGAGGATCATCGCGGTGAGCACGAGCCATTTCTGCTCGGCCGAGACCACACTGGCGCCCGCCATGATCACCGCGCCGGCGGCGAGCACCAGCGACATGTGGGCGACGTGGTGGCCCCGGCGGTCCGCCGAGCGGCCCACCATGACGATCGCGATCGCCGCCACGACCTGCGGCAGCATCGCGACCAGCCCCACCTGCAGGTCGGTGTGGAAGGCCTTCTTCAGCACACTGGGCATCCACAGCGTCAGTCCGAGCAGCCCCATCTGGGTCAGCGTGTAGATCAGCGCGAAGTACCAGACGATCGAGCTGGTGAACGCCGCCTTGAAGGTGCCCCGGTGCTGCAGCGGCTCGCCCTCCTCGATGCGGGCGCGCTCGATGTGGTCGCGCTCGTTGTCCGACAGCCATCGCGCCTTCGCCGGGGTGTCCCGCATGACCGCCAGCCACGCGATCAGCCCGATGACCAGCGGCGCACCACCCTGGATGATGAACATCCAGCGCCAGTCGGCGACGGTGAGGATGATGCCGGAGAACGGCGCGGCGACCACGGCCGCGATCGGCGTGTACAGCTTGAAGATCGCGTAGGCGCGGCTGCGTTCGGCGAACGGGAACCAGGACCGGATGCTGGTCATCAGCGCCGGCTGCACCCCGCCCTCGGCCACACCGAGCAGGAACCGGGCCAGCACGAGCTGCCCGAAGGTGTGGGTGAGCCCGGACGCCATCGCGGCGACGCTCCACAGCACCATCAGGATCGCGACCCAGCGTTTCGCACTCCACCGTTCGGCCATGTAGCCGCCGGGTATCTGCAGCAGCAGGTAGCCCCAGAAGAAGACGCCGCTGGCGAATCCCTGCTGGGCACCGGACAGGTGCATGTCGGTCTTGAGATGCGGCAGGGCGAAGCTGATGTTCGTCCGGTCGATGTAGCAGATGACGTAGATGAAGACGATGACCGGCAGGATGTAGGTCCACCGTTTCATGTCCGCGAATCGTCGGGGCTGTTCGGTCCGCTCGGTCAACGACCTACCTCCTTGTAGGTGCCGGCGTGTGGGGCGCCGGTCAGAGCGTGCGAATGCTGTGTTCGTGCCGGGTCACTCGGCGCGCAGAATCTCCAGCGCCGACCGCAGACCGCCGTGGTCGATGCGCACCCCGGCCAGTTCGAGACCCATCTGCACGCCGCACAGGGTCCCGGCGAGCGTCAGGTCGCTCAGCGCGCCGAGGTGACCGATCCGGAACACCCGGCCGGCGAGCTTGCCGAGCCCGGTGCCCAGCGACATGTCGAACCGTTCGAGGATGAGGCGACGGATCTTGTCCGCGTCGTGCTCGGGGCCGAGCAGCACGGCGGTCAGCGCGGACGAGTACTCCCGCTCGTCGGCACACAGCAACTCCAGGCCCCAGCCCCGGACCGCGGCCCGGGTCGCCTCGGCGTGCCGGTCGTGGCGCGCGAAGACGTTCGGCAGCCCCTCCTCGTCGAGGATCCGCAGCGCCTCCCGCAGGCCGTAGAGCAGGTTGGTCGGCGGCGTGTACGGGTAGTAGCCGGCCTCGTTGGCGGCCACGATCGGCTCCCAGTCCCAGTACGACGTCGGCAGCCGGGCGCTCTTCGCGGCGTCCAGGGCCTTGGCGCTGACCGCGTTGAAACCGAGGCCGGGTGGCAGCATGAGCCCCTTCTGCGAGCAGCTGACCGTGACGTCGACGCCCCATTCCTCGTGCCGGTAGTCGATCGAGCCGAGCGAGGAGATCGTGTCGACCAGCAGCAGCGCCGGGTGGCCCGCGCCGTCGATGGCGGCCCGGATGTCCGGGATCCGGCTGGTCACCCCGGTCGAGGTCTCGTTGTGGACCACCATGACCGCCGCGATGCTGTGCTCCCGGTCGGCGGCGAGGTGTTCTGCCACGGCTCCGGGGTCGACCCCGCGGCGCCAGTCACCCGGCACGAAGTCGACGATCAGCCCGAGCTTCGCCGCCATGTCCCGCCACAGGCTGGCGAAGTGGCCGGTCTCGAAGGCGAGCACCCGGTCGCCCGGCGACAGGGTGTTCACCAGCGCCGCCTCCCACGCCCCGGTGCCCGAGGACGGGTAGACGACCACCGGCCCGCTGGTGCCGAACACCGGACCGAGGTGGCGCAGCAGGTCGAGCGTCTGCTCGGCGAAGTCCGGTCCTCTGTGGTCGATCGTGGGCTGCGCGATGGCCCGCAGCACCCGTTCGGGCACGTTGGTCGGGCCGGGGATCTGCAGGAAGTGCTGTCCGCCGAGGGACCGCTTGTCGAGGGTCGCCACCACACCTTGTCCATTCCGTGCCGTGAAATGGCACACTGTGCCGTAAAAAGGTGCGGGGATGTTAGGTACCTCTGGTTGAGGAGTCAAGAGATGCGCAACGTGCTGAACACCCTCCGGGTCCTGGAGGAGGTCGCCGCCCGGCAGCCGGTCGGCGTGGGTGAGCTGGCCCGCGCGCTGGACATGCCGAAGAGCTCGGCGCAGCGCGCGCTGCGCACGCTCGCCGAGGCCGGCTGGATCCGACCCGCGCCCGGCGAGCTCACCCGCTGGACGATGACGACGAAGGCCCTGGCCGTCGGCGGCAGGGCCAGCGAGGATCTCGGGCTGCGCGACGCGGCGGTGCCGATCATGGAGAAGCTGCGCGTCCGGACCGAGGAGACGATCCACCTGACGGTCCCCGAAGGTGATCGGGTGGTCCTGATCGAGCGTCTGGAGACCGCGAAGGCGGTCCGGACCAGCATGGCGCTCGGGCACGCCCTGCCGCTGCACGCGTCGGCCAACGGCAAGGCGGTCCTGGCCAACAGCGACCCGGACGTCATCCGCCGGGTACTGGCCAACGAGCTACCGCGCTACACCGACACGACGATCACCGACCCCGACGCGATGCGCGCCGAGCTGGCCACGATCCGTTCCCAGGGGTTCGCCGTGAACCACGGGGAGTGGCGGGCCGACGTGAGCTCGGTCGCGGCGGTCGTGCTGGACGGGCAGGACATCCCGGTGGCGAGCCTGAGCGTGAACATCCCGACGACCCGGCTGACCGAGGAGTCCGAAGTGTCGTTCGGGATCGCGGTCGGAGAGGCCGCGGGAAACCTCAGCGCTCGATTCCGTTAGTCATCTTCGACGTCGACGATATCAACGAAATTGATGCACGGTCGATGTGTTGAAAAAATGTGGGAGGAATGGCTTCGGTGTCGCTAGGGTCGCGCGGCGGAGTTTCCGGTGTCATCGAGATACATCGCGCCGGTGTGAGTTCATATGTGGTGGGCTCATCGGTGCGCTCGGCCGGATTCGATCGCGGCTCGGCGCCCACGGCTCCTTCCCCTCGGGAGTCGTGGGCTCTCCCTGCGCGGCTCTAGTGCGCTTATCTCGTCGGACTCATTCGTAGCAGTCCTGATCACGAAGTTGCACGGCGATCTCGGTGACGACGTCGTGCGGGCCCGGACGGTCGGAGCCCGCGTCGAGCCGGTACTCGGACCGGGGATTCCCCGGAGCGGGCGCTACCGCGTGCCCTTGTTCTCGCAGGGCTTTCCCCACGCCCGGATAGGCCTTGTCGGCATCGGCGGTCGAGGAACCGGCACGGATCCCTTCCGGCGTCCGAGCGCCGGCAGGCGGATGGATCGCCGCGACACCACGGGCGTCCGACAGGTACACGCTGGTCGTCTTACGTGCCGGGTCGGCTTTCCAGCTGGTGGACACACATCCCTGACCGGCGGGAGGGAAGGCGGCGACAAGCCCGGTGGACTGCGCCTGCTCACGACTCATCCCCAGCTTGAGTGTCCCGAACCCGTGTGCGTCGAACACCGGCGAGGAATCAGCGCGCAGGGCGACCCCGGCGTGCGGACCAGCCGGTTCGGCCGTGCCGCACGCGGTCACCGACACCAGCACCAGTGCCGCCACCGCCATCGGACGGCTCCGATTCTTCCCCGGGTTCATGCGATTCCTTCCGTGTGGCCTACCTGCGGATCGTCGGACTAGAGCATGCAGGAGAGCCCCCGGATCGCCTATTTATTTGAGTTCACTGGAAGTGGAGGATTCAGTCGAGCCACGATTGGATCGAACCTTTATGAAAGGTTTAGCTAATCTCTAGCTCATACGCCGAAAGGTCGCGACCCGGCACCGCACCGGCGGTGGTCGCGGGTTCCGGGGACGGGCGCTCCTCGCGCGGGCCGAAGGTGCCGTGTGCACGAGGCGACAAATCGAGGCACGCGTATGGGCGCGGCCTGGCCGGATACGTCGAGGACCTTGGACGTGTACGTGTCGACGCTCCGTCGCAAAATTGCGGCGGCCGCACGTGGTGCAGTTCGATCATGTCGTTGAACGGCGGCTGTGCCTGTGGTTGCGTCTAGTACGGTCTGGACCGGGGGCGGCTGGTCGTGGTTGCGGGTGGCCGGGCGGTGGTGTGGCGCGCGGGCTGCGCCCGGATACTTCTCGCACCAGCACATCACCGGCCCCACCAGTCTCATTCACGTCACCTCGCAGAGCGTCGTGTCGCGTCGCAAACGCTGCAGTGTCTGCGACGCGACGTGAAGCTCTGCGAAGTCGAGCCCTGGCCGGCGACGTGAGTCTCCCGTCGGTCATGCCACGGTGAGGCGTGGCCGGGTCAGTTGGCCGGAAGAGGAACGGGGTCACGGAGCATGATCTGGTCCGGGGTGAAGGACCTCGGCTGTTCCACCGGCCCGGTGACCGGTGCGGGGCCGCGGCTGGGCTGCGTCGCCGGTCCCTGAGTGGTCATCGGGGTCGAGACCGTCCGCGTGGCCGGCTCGGTCATCGCGGGCCCCTCAGGGGCAGTGGTCGCGGTGGTCATGTTGATCACGACGAAGACGAGCGACACGACCACCAGGAGACAGAGCACGCCGCCCGCTCCGGCTCCCGCCAGGTCGGACAGGGGAACGCCACCGCCACCCGATCTCGAGGACCGGGTCCGACCGCCGGATCGTCGCTCGCTCCTCGACAACGACACCAACTTCTCTCGTCGAAACCTCCGGCCGCGCCCCAGAATAATCCGACGATTCCGCACGTCAAAGCGAAAACCACCGCGAAGGCGTGCTCACCGGAGTGGCCGCCGCCACGGCACCTGGACTGTTGCCAGTAGTTCGCGGTAAGACAAGCTCGCGATTTCTGTGTCCGGGCGCTGGGTGAACCGGGGGGTTCAATGATCGACACTGCCGGGATCGACACTGCCGGCACGCCGGACCGGCCGAGGTACCGGGTGCTCGGGCTGATCACCGCGCACGGCTCGGACGGCGAGCCGCAACCGCTCGCGCCGAAGTCGCGGGCGGTCCTGGCGGCATTGTTGCTGCGCGCGAACCTCGTGGTCGCCGACGAGCAGCTGCTCGATTCGGTATGGGGAGCGAAGCAGGGCGACGGTGCGAAACACCGGCTGTACAACTACGTCTCCGAGCTGCGCTCGCGGCTGGGCGCGGGGGTCATCACCCGGGCCGGCGCCGGCTACCTGATCACCGTGGCACCCGGCGAGCTGGACCTGCAGGTGTTCACCGACGCGGTCACCGAGGCACGCACCGAACTGCGCGACGGGAAACACCCCGATGCGGCGGGCCGGCTGCGTTCCGCGCTCGCGCTGTGGACCGGCCCGGCGCTGAGCGGGGCCACCAAGCCGATGATCGCCCACGAACGTCCGGCATTGGAGGAGCGACGCCTGACCGCGTTCGAGGAGCTGTTCGAGGCCGAGCTGGCGGCGGGGCGGCACGGCCAGATCGTGGACGAGCTCGGCAAGATCGCCTCGGAGCATCCGTTGCGCGAGCGGCTCGCGGCCGCGCTGATGCTCGCGCTGGACCGCTGCGAACGTCGCATCGAAGCCCTCACCGTCTACACCGAGACGCGACGGCGACTGGTCGGGGAGCTCGGCATGGAACCGGGCCCCCAGCTGCGTGAGATGCAGCGGCGCATCCTCGACGCCGACGAACCGCCGATCGCCCAGGACCGCGCGCAGCACGTTCAGCGGGTCCGGCCGACCGAACTGCCCCGTGACGTCCGCGGCTTCGCCGGCCGCACCGGCGCGCTCACGATGCTGGACGAACGCCTGACCACGGCGGACGGCGGGGTGTGTGTGGTCAGCGGCATCGGCGGCGTCGGTAAGACCGCGCTGGCGCTGCATTGGGCGCACGCGGCGCGCGGGCACTTCCCGGACGGGCAGCTGTACCTGAACCTGCGCGGCCACGAGCTCGACCAGGAGCCGCTGTCCCCGCTCGCCGCGTTGAGCAGCCTGCTGCAGTCGCTCGGGGTGTCGCCGAGGCGGGTGCCGGCCACGGTGGCGGACTGCGAGTCGCTGTACCGGTGCCTGCTGTCGGACCGCACGATGCTGCTGGTGCTGGACAACGCACGCGACGAGGCGCAGGTGCTGCCGTTGCTGCCGCCCACCGGGTCACTGGTGGTCACCAGCCGTAACCGGTTGGCCGGCCTCGTGGCACACGCCGGTGCGCACCTGGTGCCCCTGGGCGCGCTGACCGAGGGGGAGTCGCAGGATCTGCTGAGCGGGATGCTCGGACCGGACCGGATCGCTGCCGAGCACGTCTCGGCGGCGCGGCTGGTCGAGCTGTGCGCCGGCCTCCCGCTGGCGCTGCGGATCGCCGGGGCGAACATCGCGGTCAACACCGCCGCCGATCCGGACACCGCCATCTCGACGGTCGCGGCCGAGCTCGCGGGCGAGGACCGGCTGGCGGCCCTCACGGTGGAGGGTGCCGAGGACAGCCCGGTGGTCACCGCGTTCTGTGTTTCCCACCGCGCCCTGGGGCCTGAGCAGCAGCGGCTGTTCCAGCTCCTCGGTCTGATCCCCGGAGCCGACTTCACCGAGGGCGTGGCCGCCGCACTCGGCGATCTCCCGGGAACCGAGGCGACGCGTCTGCTCAAGGGGCTGGCGTCGGCGTGCATCGTGGAGAAGCACACCGACGGCCGCTACCGGTTCCACGACCTGATCCGGCTGTTCGCCGCGAGCCGGGTGCGCGAGGACCCGGACGGCCCCGCCGCATGGAACCGGCTGGTCGACTACCACCTGTGTGCCGCCACCGTCGCCACTCGCGGCTACGGGCAGAGCACCGTCCAGCTGCGCCGCCCCGACCATCCGCTGCCCGAGGCGTGGCGCACCGAGCTGGAGGAGCGGGGCGGCGCCGACGCCGAGCTGGCCAACATGACCGCCGTCGCCTTACGGGCGGTGGAGCAGGGTCCGTACCCGGCGGCCTGGCTACTGGTGGCACACCTGCGCACCTATCACCACCGCACCGGGCGGCGTGCGGAATGGCTGCGCATCGCGCAGGACTTCCTCGACGCCGCCCGCAAGCACGGCGAGGTGGACGTGCAGGCGTTGCTGCACCTGAGCATCGGCACCTCGATCTTTCAGAACGGCTGGCCGGAGGCGGGGCTGGTGCACATGCGCGACGCCATCCGGCTGTCCCGGGAGTGTGGCTGGCCGGAATGCGAGGCCGCCGCGCTGGCCGACCTGGGTGTCGCGTTGTCCTGGACCAGCCGTGCGGAGGAGGCGTTGGAACCGGCCCGCCGCGCGGTGACCCTGTTCGCGGAACTGTGCTCGCCGGCGGGGGAGAACCGGGCGTGGAAGAACCTCAACGAGCTGCTGCACTTCCTGGGCAGGCTGGAAGAGGCCGAGGAATGCTGCCGGGCGGCCATGGCGCTGAGCGAGAAGCACGGTCTGCGCGCGGCGCTGGCGGGTGACCTGATGTTGCTGGGCTCGCTGCGGATCTCGGGCAACCGGTTGGCCGAGGCGGAAGAGCTGTTCGGCCGGGCACGGCAGATGTTCACCGAGCTGCGCTCGGCCAGCGGACTGGCGTTCATCAACGCCCGGCTGAGCCAGCTGTACTGGCAGCGCGGTGACTTCGAGCGGTCTCGGGTGGAGGCCGAGGCGGCGCTGGCGTACAGCCTGAAGTCGGATGCGCCGCTGTTCGAGGCGACCGGGCGCACGGTGCTGGCGAACGCGCAGATAGGCCTGGGCGAGTACGCCCGAGCCGAGGAGAACCTGGACACGGTCATGCGGATCGTCGAGGGCCAGGCCAACGATCTGGGCTGGCACCGGGCGAAGGCACTGGCGGCCAAGGCGTCGCTGGCGGTGAGGCGAGGAGACCCGTCCTCGGGCGTCGAGGTGGCCCAACGGGCCCGCCGCGCCGCCCGCGACGGCGGCTACCTGCTGGTCGAGGCGACCGCCCTGGTCGTTCTGGTCGAGGCACACCTCGGCGCGGGTGACCTGACGAGCGCCACCACCGTCAGCCGCGACGCACTGGACATGGCCGACCGCAGCGGCCTCGCCATCCTCGAACACGACCTGCGCCACGTGCACGAGCGCTACGGAGCGCATCTCGCCCGGTGAGGCCTCTATTCACCTGAAGCGGCCCGAATGATACCTCTCATCATTTTCGGGCATGGCTATTATCGCGTGAATCGGAGAAAAACCGGAGAAATTCCGGAGCTTTTCACTCCACTCCGGTGAGAAATCGTGCATATACTTGATCTCTATCCAGCGCCGGATGATGGCCGGTCGCAAATCAATGCCCGGGTCGGATCAGCGTGTCCGGCGGAGTGTATTTCGTGGAGCGTGGAATGACGAGTACTCGTGTGCGACTGAGCCCGAAGGTTCGGCGCGCGCAGATCGTGCGAAGCGCGATCGCGGTGATCGCCGAGGTCGGCTACGACGCGGCGACATTCGCCCGGATCGCGCAGCACGCCGGGTTGGGCAGTACTGGACTGATCTCGCATCATTTCGATGACCGAAACGAATTGATGCAGGAGGTCATCGCCGCGGTGTCCCAGCGCGCCGACGATTTCGTCGAGCAGAGGATGAGCGTCGAAACCGGCCCGTCCGCCGCACTGGACGCCTACATCACGGCCACCATCGATTTCCACGCCCGGTATCCGCAACTGAGCGCGGTGGTCAGCGCGATTCGACACAAGATGCCGGTGCCGGACGGGTATTCCCTGCTGGGGGTGGACGTCCACGAACCGGAGATCCTGCGGCTGCAGCAGCTGATGCGCAGAGCACAGATGCTCGGCGAGATGGCCGAGTTCGACACGAAGATCGTCGCCATGAGCCTGCACCACACGCTCGAAGCCGCGACGAGCGAGATTCGTGCTGGCCGGGCGGACCCCGATGCCTGGGCCGCCGCACTGGTGAGCCTGTTCGCCTCGGGGACCGGTCAGGAGACTCGGCGATGAGCCGGCTCGGACACACCGACCCGACGCTGACCCACCCGCTCGAGGGGCAGACGGCCTCGGGCGCGCTCGCGCTGCGACTACTGGTGGTGGGCGACGACCTGCCCATGCTCGAACTGATGTCGAGCGCCTTCCGGTCCGAGGGCTACCAGGTCCGTACCGCCGTCCCCGTCGAGATGTCGTCGGTGGCCGAGCAGTGGGCCCCGCACCTCGTGGCCCACGACGGGTTTCAGGTCACCCGCTTCCAGCACGGGCGCCCTGAACCCGTCCCGGCGATCTTCCTGACCAGTGGCGACCAGCTGCACGGCACGTTCTCCGGACTGGCGGTCGGCGGCGGTCTCTACCTCACCAAGTCGTTCAGCCTGGAGGACCTGCTCGCCGGCGCGCGGTCCGTGCTGCGCAGCGCCGCGTTCGAGTCGACGGCCGATGACGGCGTGCTGCGCTTCGCGGACCTCGAGCTGGACGAGGAGACCTACGACGTGCGGCGTTCCGGCCGGTCGATCCAGCTCACCCCGACCGAGTTCAAGCTGTTGCGGTTCCTGCTGCGGCGGACCGGGAAGGTGCTCACCAAGACGCACATCCTCGACCACGTCTGGCCCTACGACTACTCGGGTGACCCGAAGATCGTGGAGCTCTACGTGTTCAAGCTGCGCCGCAAGATCGACCGGTTCCATCCGCCCCTCATGCACACGCTGCGCGGGCTGGGGTACAGCCTCCGGGCGCAACGATCGTGAGCTGCGCGAGGCGTAAGTAGAGAACAGGTTCTCGCGCGTATGAACTCGCGCGGCAATTGCTGACACAGCGCCGCGCGATCTGGTGATTAACAGAAAAGGAAGATCCATGAAACGCTCCCTGATCAGCGCGACGGCGGTAGCTCTCGCGTTCACGTTCTTCGGCACGCTGGGCACCGCCCAGGCGGCTCAGCCGGTGCCGACCGCGCCCGCCGGTGACCTGGTGAAGCTGGTCGAGTACCGGAGCCAGGGCGATGCGTACTACTACTCGACGGGCGGCTCCGCACCCGGCGGATTCGACCGCAACAACGGCTCCGGCGTGATCGGCCAGGTGCACTCGAGGCCGGGACCGGGAAGATTGCCCCTGCACCAGCTCAAGTTCAACGGGGGCGGGTCGTCCTACATGCTGTCGCTGTCCTCCAACGAGGGCGGCAAGTTCTCCGACACCGGTGTCATCGGGTACGTCGACACCTCGAACCAGGGCGGTCAGGCCAAGCTGCTGCGGTTCAGCAACAACAACAGGTGGCGTGCGTTCCCCGACCACGCACCCAGCGTCGCGACCATGAAGGGCAACGGCTGGAACCAGGACGGTGACAACGGGCTGGGGTACGTCACACCCTGATCCTGACGCGGGGTGCACGACCGGAAAGTGTCCACAACTCCATAGAAATCTTTGCCACACGGCGACGGTTTTTCTGGAACCTGTTCTACCTCTTGGGTATCGTGAGTCTCACTATGAACAGTCGACCTGCACACCCGCTGGCCGGAGCGGACAGCCGCGAGGTTGCCGCGCTTCTCGCCACGTCCCCGGACTTCCTCACCGTCGCGGAGGTCGCGTCGTTGTTACGGGTCTCGAAGATGACGATCTACCGCATGATCCACGCCGGCGAGCTGCGGACGATCCAGGTGGGCAGGTCGTTCCGCATCCCCTCGGCGGCCGTCCGGGACTGCTACAAGCTGAGTCCCGCGTCCTGGGCCACCTCGGCCTCGCCCGAGGAGATGCTCCGGTCGCGCGGCTGGCCGGGAGACGAGTGAGACCGGTGCTGTCCGATGCCCGTCGCCGCCGAGCCGGGCAGGTCCGGTAGCGGCTGGGAATGACGCGGGGCGCCACCTGTGGTGGTGCCCCGCGTCATGGTTCCTTCCGGTCGGTCAGTCGCGCGGGAACGTGTCGTCGAGCCAGCGGTCGGCCGCGGCGTACCAGTCCGGCGCGTTGCGGTGGGTGTTGATGCAGTGGCCGGCTTCGGGAAGTACGAAGGTGGTCAGCTTGGCGTGCGGGTAGTGCGGGGCTTCCTGTGCGCGGACGGTGTCCGCCGAGGTGCAGTCGGAGCCGCCGAGGCCGCAGAAGATCTGGTCCTTGCCGCCCGAGACGAGCAGCACCGGTGCGGTGATGCGCTCGGTCGTGCCGTCGACCAGGCTGCTGGGGAACAGCCCGAGCTCGAGATCGGTCAGTGAGTCCTTGGCGTACTTGTCATCGGCGGCGATCGCACCGGGGTCCGCATTGGTCGGCTGGTAGAACAGCATGCCGCCGCGGGCGCCCGGGCGGGTGGTCAGGTAGCCGGGGTCGCGGTCGCGCATGCGGGGATCCTGCACCGCGGGCCACAGGAGCGCACTGAAGTCGGGTGCCGCCCCGGGGTGGATCTTGTGTTGGATGCCGGTCAGGATCAGGCCGTCGACGTCGTGGTACCTGGAGCTCTCGACCATCGCGGTCAGCGTGCCGAGGGAGTGGCCGACCAGGACGACCTTGCGGTAGTGACGGTCCCCGATCTTGCCTTGGCGCAGCTTGTCGATGAGCTGGTGCACCACGTACGCATTGGACGGAACGGTGACCAGCGGGCTCGGCGGGTGCGAACTCTGTCCGGTGCCGATTCGATCGATGTTGAAGGTGGTGTAACCCTTGGCGCCGAGTGCCTGAACATAGGAATAACGCTCAGGTTGATACGGCAAATCCCAGTAGTTGTGGTTGTACGTCCCGCCCGGAATGAGAACCTGGACCATGTCGGAATCGCCCCCTCGGGGCGTGCACAGTCGTCCGTAGATCGAGTAGAGCGCTGGTAGGCCCTCTTGAATGCTGACCGGTGTGTGCGTATCGACGCACGATTGGTCGCGGCCGCTTTCCTGTGCCTGAGCTGTGCCGGGTGCCACCACAGCGAAGCCGGTTACCGCCAGGGCCGAAGCCGCCATGGCCAGGGCCCCCTGCCAGCGACGACGTTTCTCCCACATCATGAGTTCCTCCAGTAACGGCTGTTTGCTAGGTAACGACCTAGCTCCGTCACGGACGAGTGAACAAAGGATACTCTTTACCTCTTCATAGGAAGTCGCTCCACGAATGAGCCCAGTTCAAGGGCGATAGTCCGGATAGCTGGACAGCAAAGAGTGTTCTTATAATGTGTTCCGGCTGCGCTCGGGCGGATTGGCCCTCAGCGATCGCGTCGTGCGGAGTCCGCGATGCCCTCGCCGGTCACGTCCCGTGCCACGGCCAGCGTTGCTGGCCACTGACGCAGGCTTCGTATGCCGAGGACTTCGACCGCCGCCTCCCGGCATACTGTCGTGAGGTGTCGGCTCGTCGACGCCGGGCCGCCCCTCGGGGCCAAGGCCCCACGGCGCTGCGTGCGCTTTCCGCGCCGAGCGCATCGAACGCTCCGGCCCCCACTCCCTTTTTTAGACCGCACCGCCAGGGCAATCGCCCAAGATCCTCACACCGGCACGAGATCGGAATGAAAGCCATGAGCACCGAGCGAATCACCACCGGCACGGAGCGAGCGATCATCGAGAACATGCTCGATCGCAACCGTGAGGCACTCGTCGCGACCGTGCGTGGGCTCTCCGAAACCGAGGCTCGCAGCCGGTTCGTCGCGTCGCTGACAACGCCGATCTCCTTGGTCAAACACGCCGCCGCCGCGGAACGGATCTGGTTCCAGCGCTTCTGGGCGGGCCTCGACGAGTCCGAATGCGACGGCTACTCGAAGCGTGACGAGGGCACCTTCGCCGTCGCCGACGACGAGTCGCTGGCCGAGGTGATCGCCGAGTTCGAGCGAGCGAGCAGCCGATCACGTGAGATCGCCTCCCGCTTCGACCTGGACGACACCCTGGACAATCCCCGCGAGGGAACGGTGAGCATGCGGTGGACCCTGCTCGCCATGATCGAGGAATTCGCCAGGCACGCGGGTCACGGTGACATCCTCCGCGAACGGATCGACAAGCCGCTCCACGCGCGGGGGTGACGCGGCACGGACTTCTCAGCGCTCGCGTCGGGCGTAGTCGGCGATGCCCTCGCCGGTCATGTCCCGTGCCACGGCGAGCCAGTCGTCGAAGGCCTGGTTCCGGCGGTTCTCGGGGTGCGTCCGGATGTAGGTCATCGCCTCGGGTGAGGCCATGGTGCGGTAGATCATCACGAGCTGAGCAGCGGCGATACGAGGACGCGGCGCGTACCGGGGTACGCCGGTGTCCTCGGCGAGCTCGGCGGTAACGGCCAGCTCGAAGCGTTCCCACATCAGCCGCATCCTGGCCTGGAGCCCGGCGCTCTCGCCGACGGTGCGGTGCAGGCGTTCCAGCTCGGTGACCGCGCCGAGCGGGCTGGCGGTCATCGTCTGGCCGAGCATCTCCACCACCGCGTCGAGCGGGGTGTGGCCGGCCGGCCGGTTGCGGATGTGCTCGACCAGGGTGCGCAGTACCTCGTCCTCGCCGTGAAAGACCAGGTCCTCCTTGGTGGGGAAGTAGACGAAGACGGTCTTGGCGGCCACGTTCACCGCGTCGGCGATCTCCGCGACGGTGACGTTGTCGAACCCGCGCTCGGCGAACATGCCCTCGGCCGTGTCGATGAGGGCTTGGCGGGTGAGCAGCTTCTTGCGTTCGCGCAGGCTCGGTCGCGTGCCGCTCTCGTGCTGGTCGCCGCCCACCGGGTTGAGGGTACAAGTCGACGTCCGCGATGACGTTCGTGTGTCATGCACGACATGTAACTCACCAAGAAAAGTAACTGACATACATTTGTGTCTCAGTGGTGTGAGGTGTGGATCAGAAGGTAGGCGAGCACGTTATGCAGCGGAGCCGGAACGGTCGAGTCGCGGTGGTGACCGGCGGGAGCAGTGGGATCGGCCTGGCGACGGCCGCCGAGCTGGCGAAGGACGGCTACGAGCTGGTGATCGTCGGCCGGGACGCGGGCAGGCTGGCAGCGGCAGCGGACCGCATCGGGGGAAGCGCGCCCGTGCACACGGTGGCGGCGGACCTCGCGACGATGGCCGGGGTCGAGCAGCTGACCGAACAGGTTCGTGCCCGGTACGAGCAGGTCGACCTGCTGTTCGCGAACGCGGGCAGGTCCGACGCGCCGCCCGTACCGGACACCCGCGAGCGGGACTTCGACCTGATGATGGCCACCAACGTCAAGAGCGTGTTCTTCTGCGTGGTCGGGCTGCTGCCGCTGCTGCGCCGGGGCGGTTCGGTGGTGGTCACCAGCTCGGTCGCCGAGGCCAAGGGCCGTCCGGGTGACCCGCTCTACTCGGCCAGCAAGGCGGCGGTGCGCAGCCTCGTCCGCACGCTGGCACTGGACGAGGACGTGCTCCGGCGAGGTGTGCGGATCAACGCGGTCACGCCCGGTTGCATCGCGACTCCGCTGACCGCGCAGCCGGACCCGGCGATGCGGACCGCCATCGACGAGTACGTCACCGCCACCGTGCCGATGGCGCGGTGGGGACAACCGGAGGACGTCGCGCATGCGGTCGTCTTCCTCGCGGGCGAGAACGCCTCGTACATCACCGGCTCGGAGATCGTCGTCGACGGCGGCCTCGCCCAGATCTGATCGTGTCGAAGGACAGGAGTTCGACCATGACCGAGTTCTCTTCAGCCGAGCGGGCCGTCCGCGCCGCCGACATCGTCATCCTCGGCGGCGGCCCGGCCGGGCTCGCGGTGGCCCGGATGCTGCACCAGCGCGGACTGGCGCCGCGGGTACTGGAGCGGGACACGAGCCCGCACGCCCGCTCCCAGGGCGGCAGCCTCGACCTCGCCGAGCAGGGCGGGCAGCGGGCGCTGCGCGAGATGGGACTCGGCGCGAGGTTCGACGAGCTGGCTCGACCCCGGGGACAGCGGCTGTGCCTGATGGAGCCCGACGGAACCGTCCTGCTGGAAGTCGACGAGTCGGCCGAGGAGTACCGGCCGGAGATAGACCGGGTGCAGCTGCGACAGCTGCTGATCGACTCCCTGCCAGCGGAGATGATCACCTGGGGCGCCGAGGTCGACGCGGTGACGCCACTGCCCGGCGGCGGTCACCGGGTGAGCCTCGTCGACGGCACGCGGGTCGACGCCGACCTGGTCATCGCCGCCGACGGCATCCGTTCCCGCGCGCGCCCGCTGGTCACGACCGAGGCGCCGGCCTACAGCGGGGTCACCTTCATCCACGCGGACCTGCGCTCGCCCGGTCCCGAGTCGTTCATCGCCCGGCACACCGGCGAGGGCGTCCTGCACGCCCTCGGCGACAACAGGGCGGTCCTCGCCCAGCGCGCCGCCGACCGTTCGGTGCGGGTCTACTTCGCGGTCCGCGCCGCCGAGGACCCGACGCGGCGCCAGGGCGACCGGTTCGTCGACCGTGCCGCCGTCCAGGCATTCCTGCGCGAGACCTTCGCGGGCTGGAGCCAGGATCTGCTGAGCGTGCTCGACCAGATCGACACCGACTTCGCGTACTGGCCCCTCTACGGGATGCCGGCGCATCAGCGGTGGCGGCCTCATCCCGGGATCACCCTGATCGGCGACGCGGCCCACGTGATGCCGCCGTTCAGCGGGGAGGGCGTGAACATGGCCCTGCTCGACGCGGTCGAGCTCGTCCACGCCTTGTTCTCGCCGGAACACCCGACCGTCGACGCCGCGATCGCGGCGTTCGAGCAGACCATGCTCGCCCGCATGGTCGACGCGATCAATGACACCGACGCGGCTGGTGAGGTCCTGCTGAGCCCCGAGGGCACGCAGCCGCTCCTGAGCCGTTTCGCCGAGGCCGGGCACCTCGCAGACCGAAAATAAGGCCGGGAACGAGCGAACGGGATCGGCGCCCCGGCGTGGTGCGCGGAACCTGCCTCCACCGCGGCCAGTGTGCCCACGCTGCCGACTCAGTGTGCCCACGTCCCCGACTCAGTGTGCCCACGTCCCCGACTCGCGCGATGTCGGCGCCCGCTCCTTCCGCGAGTCGGGCGTCTGAGCACAGCGAGTCGGGCGTTTCGACACACCAATTTTCAACGCGGAAGGCGCGACCCACAGGGATACACATGCTGCGACGTGTAGCCGGGGGCCGGGCGTCACCTGCCTGTCGGCGCCGTGTGCAGGCCGAAGCCGGTGCGGCCCTCGGGCTCCAGGCCCTCCTTCAGCTGCAGTGAGGGCATCTCGTAGTCGCCGAAGTTCTGCCGTCGGAACGCGATGGGTTCGGTCGAGGACAGGGTGAGCAGACGCTGCTCCCAGGCCTTGGCGGCGTCCGGGTAGTCCTCGGCGGTCATCCGATCGGCGCGGTAGATCACGAACGGCGGCAGCACCTCGATGCCCGGGTAGTAGAGGATCCCGTGGTGGATCGGGAACAGTAGATCCTCGATCGGGCCGTTGATCCCGCGAGCGGAGTAGTGCGCCTCCGGGCCGCCGATGGTCACCGACAGCAGCGCCTTCCTGCCGGCCAGGGTGCCTTCGCCGAAGCGTTCGCCGTAGCGGGTGTCGCTGTGCTCGCCGACGCCGTAGGCGAAGTGGTAGGTGAACACCCGGTCCACCCAGCCCTTGAGGATCGCCGGCATCGAGTACCACCACAGCGGGAACTGGAAGATGATCACCTCCGCCCACAGCAGCTTCCGCTGCTCGGCCAGGACGTCGGGGGTGAGCGTTCCGGCGTCGAAGGCCCGTCCCGAGTCCAGCGGCACCGTCAGCGGGCTCGACGCGTCGGGGCCGTAGTCGGAGGCGTCCACGACCGCCTTCCAGCGCATCGCGTACAGATCGCTCACCCGCACCTCGTGCCCCTCGGCCTCCAACGTGGACACCGCGAGGTCCTTGAGCGATCCGTTGAGCGACCTCGGCTCGGGGTGGGCGTAGACGATCAGCGTCTTCATCGGGACTCCTCTGGTTCGGATGCCTTCGATGCTGGGCGCCGCGACGCGCGACGTTCAGGGGCGGCGCTTCCGTAGGACGGGACTTCCTGGTAACGGCGGGACCACCCGCACCGGCGGCGCCGCGCCCATACTGGGTGGATGGACGATCTCGCGAGCTTCCTGCGGACCCGGCGTTCGCGGGTCGACCCGGCGGCCGTCGGTATCCCCACCGACAGCCGCCGCCGGGTCGAGGGGCTGCGCCGCGAGGAGACCGCGCACCTGTCCGGGGTCAGCGTCGACTGCTACGTACGCCTGGAGCAGGGCCGTGCGACCCAGCCGTCCGAGCAGGTCCTCGATGCGCTGGCCCGCGTCTTCGGCCTCGACGACACCGAACGCGAGCATCTCTACCGGCTCGCCCGCCACCGGCGCCGCAGGGCGAAGGCGCCGGGCGGGCGGGTCCGCCCGGAGCTGCTGCGCCTGCTCGACCTGGTGCCCGACGCACCCGCACTGATCATGGACCACCGTCTGGACGTGCTGGCCGGGAACCGCCTCGCGGGGCTGCTCTACGGCCGGCCGATGCCGGGTCTGAACACCGCTCGGCACATCTTCCTCGAGGAGACCGAGCGTGGCCTGTACGCGGACTGGGAGACCTGCACCCTCGACGTGGTCGGACACCTGCGCCTGGCCGCTGGGAAATACCCGGACGACCCGCGCCTGGCGTCGCTCATCGGCGAGCTGGCGATGGTCAGCGAACGCTTCCGCCGTCTCTGGGCCCGCGCGGACGTCCGTGCCCGAGGCCACGGACGTAAGGCGTACCGGCACCCGCTGGTCGGGCTGCTGGAGCTGCACCAGGAGAACTTCGTGCTGCCGGACGAGTCGGGCATGGAACTGATCGTGATGTCGGCGGCGCCGGGCAGCCCCAGCGAGGACGGGTTACGGCTGCTCGCGGGCCTGGGCGCGGACAGCGAGGCCATGTCCCCGCAGCGACAGGCTCCGTGAGTCGAGCTTCCGCGCTAAGTCGCGAGGAGCCGCTCCGGCCGCATGAAGTCGAGGGGTACCTCGGTGCCCCCGACCAGGCAGTCCGCCACGACCGAGGCCAGAGCCGGAGAGTATTTGAAGCCGCGGCCGGAGAATCCCGAGGCGACCAGCAACCTGCTCCCGGCACCCAGCCTGCCGACCACGGGTGTCCCGTCGCGGCTGTAGAGGTCGGTGAAAGTGTCCGTCCGGATCGGATCCGGAACCAGCCCGTCCACCAGCTCGCCCACGAGCCGGGACATGGTCGAGACGTCGGCCCGGTCGTGCCGGCGTTCGATCCGGTCCGGGTCGTCGACCGCGTTCGACACGACACCCCCGGCGACCTTGACCGACACCCCGTCGACGGTCGGCGCGCCGTAGATCTCGACGTCGTCGACCCTGTGGATGAAGATCGGGAACCGGTCCGGGGCGAACTCCGAGGGCCGCCGCGCCGCGAACCAGCTCAACGGCACCCGCCTCGGCTGGAGATGCGCCCGCCACCGGGCAGGCAGCAGCCGGGTGCTCCACGATCCGGCGCAGACCACGGCCTCGCGCACCCGCCAGCTCCCTTCCCCGGTGCGGATCTCGACGTGACCGGCGTGCTCGGTCACCGCGTCGACCTCGGTGTGGCGCAGGACGGTCGCGCCGTGGCGTTCCGCCGTCTCCACCGCCGCGAGGACCGCCGGTTCACAGCGGATGAACCCAGCCTGGCGGTCGAGCACCGACACCTCGCGCGCGCGCAGCACATGGCGGGGGAACCGGTCGTGTGTCTCGGCCCGGTCGAGCACCTCGACCGGCACTCCGGCCGCCGACGCGCTGGCCAGCAGGCCGCCGATGTAGTCATGGCCGGGGTCGCCGATCGCCAGCCCACCGCACTGCACCAGCAGCGCCGCTCCCGACTCGGCCTCCAGCTCCCGCCATCTCGACGACGCCGAGCGCAGCAGCTCGCCGTAGCGGGCACCCTCGGCGTACGCCATGCGGAACAGCCTGGTCTCCCCGCCGACCGCGCCCCGGTCGTGTCCCGGCGCGTACCGTTCGAAACCGATGGCGGCGACCCCGCGCCGCGCGAGCCGCCACATCAGCATGCTGCCGACGGTGCCCACCCCGATGACCCCCACCTCGGCGTCGAGTGTCGTGGTCATGGCCTCACAGCACCTTCGACAGGAACGCGCGGGTCCGTTCGTGGCGCGGGTTCGCCAGCACCTCGGCCGGGACCCCACGCTCGACGATCACTCCTTCGTCGACGAACACCAGCAGGTCGGCGACCTCCCTGGCGAACCCGATCTCGTGGGTCACGACGATCATCGTCATGCCGTCGTCGGCCAGCGCCCGCATCGTCCCCAGCACCTCTCCCACCAGCTCGGGGTCCAGCGCGGACGTCGGTTCGTCGAACAGCATCAGCTTGGGCTTCATCGCCAGCGCGCGGGCGATCGCGACGCGCTGTTGCTGTCCGCCGGACAGCTGCTTCGGGTAGGCCTGCGCCTTGTCCCGCAGCCCGACCTTGCTCAGCGCGAGCAGGGCGTCAGCCCTGACCTGTGCCACCGGCAGCTTCCGTACCCGGTGGGGTGCCTCCATGACGTTGCCCAGCACCGACATGTGCGGGAAGAGGTTGAACTGCTGGAACACCATCCCGATGCCGGCCCGCTGCCTGGCGACCTCACGTTCGGACAGCTCCAGCAGCGTGCTGGCGATCCGCCGGTAGCCGATCAGCTCGCCGTCCACGTGGACCTGCCCCGAGTCGAGCTTCTCCAGATGGTTGATGCAACGCAGCAGGGTGGACTTCCCCGAGCCGCTGGGCCCGATGATGCAGCACACCTGACCCGCCTCGACCTCGAGGTCGACCCCGCGCAGCACCTCGACGTCGGCGAAGGACTTGCGCAGCCTCCTGGCGCGCACGAGTGGCGGTGCCGCTCCCGTCACGAGGCCACGCTCCGTTCGCCTCGCCGGTAGTAGCGCTCCACGTAGTACTGACCGAGGCTCAGCACCGAGGTCATCGCCAGGTACCACAGCGCCGCGACGATCAGCAGCGGGATCGTCTGGTAGGTCCGCGAGTAGATGATCTGCGCGCTGTGCAGCAGGTCGGCGGCGCCGAGCACACTGACCAGCGAGGTGTTCTTCAGCATCGACACGGTCTGGTTCGCCGTCGGCGGCACGATGATCCGCATGGCCTGGGGCAGCACGATCCGGCGCAGGATGAGCGTGCGCCGCATCCCGAGTGCCTGCGCGGCCTCGGTCTGACCTCGGTCGACACCGAGCAGACCGCCTCGGATGATCTCCGCCATGTAGGCGGCCTCGTTGAGCGACAGCCCGAGCACGGCGGCGACGAACGGGGTGATGAAGGCGTTGGAGCTGCCGCTGAGCAACTCCGGACCGAACGGGACGCCCAGCGACAGCGCCGGGTAGAGCGCCGAGAGGTTGAACCAGAAGATGAGCTGGATCAGCAGCGGCGTGCCCCGGAAGAACCACACGAACGCCCACGACGTGCCGGACAGCAGCCTGCTGCGCGAGACCCGCATGACGGCCAGCGCGATCCCGAGCAGCACCCCGAGCACCATCGCGATGACGGTCAGCTCCAGGGTGAGCCACGCGCCGGCGAGCACGGCGTCGACCGTGAGGTACCGGGCCACGACGCCCCAGTCGAAGCGGGTGTTGGTGACGAGTGTGTTCACCAGCATCGCGGCGAGCACGACCAGCACCACCATCCCGGCGAGACGCATCGGACTGCGCCGCCGGATGATCGTGAGCTCGTCGTCCTCGTCGGTCACCGCCGCGTGGGTGGTGCTCATCCTTCGAGGGACGGCGTCGCGGTCACCGCGCCCGCCATGCCCCATTTGGCGAAGATCCGCTGGTAGGTCCCTGTGGTCATGAGCGACTGGATGGCCGCCTGCACGGCGGGGGTGAGGTCGCTGCCCCTGGCCAGCCCGACGGCCACCGCGCCCCGGTTGAGCTCGGCGACCACCTGGAACTTGTCCGGTGTCTGTGCCGCGGCGTACCCGATCACCGGGGTGTCGCCGAGCACCCCGTCGACCCTGCCGCTACCCAGCTGCAGCACCGCGTCGGTCTGGCTCGGCAGCACCACGGCCTGGACCTCCGGCCGTCCGGTCGCATCGCACTGTGCGGCGGACAGCTCCGGAAGGCGCCGCGCCTCCTGGATCGAGCCCTGCTCGACCGCGATCTTGTGCCCGCACAGCGTCTGCGGCGTGAGCTTCAGCGGGTTGCCCTCGGCAACCGCCAACGAGTTGCCCCACTCGCCGTAGCGGACCATGTCGAGCGCCTTGAGCCGTTCGGTGGTCGCGGCCATGCTGGCGATGGCCATGTCGAACCGCTTGGCCATCAGGCCGGGGATGATCCCGTCGATCTGCACGTCCTGGATCTCGGTCGGGACGCCGAGCGTTCTCCCGATCGCCCGCGCCAGGTCCGCGTTGAGCCCGATGATCGTCTTGTTGTCGTCGGCATAGAACTCGACCGGTGCGCTCGACGCGTTCATCACCACGACGAGCTTGCCCGCCTGGGTGATCCGCGCGGGCAGCTTCGACGCGGCGGCCGGGTCGGGGACCACCGAGTCGAACGCGTCGAACCTGCCGACGTCGGCGGAGCCCCGCGACTCCGGTGCCGCGCTGCCGCATGCGGTGGCCGCGACGGCCACCGCGGCGAGCAGAACCGCCCACCGTCGAGCGCCGCGGCCGGTGGGGCGGCGAGGAGAACTCACGAGGGCTCCGATCAGGGGTGGGCTTACGGTTCGTGGAGACCAAGCCCCACCCGAGATGACACGGTTGGCCCAGGCGGACATGTGTTGCAGAGTGTGGTCGCGGTTACATCGGACCACCAGGGACGCTGGGCGCAGCCTCGTGTCCCTGAGACCGAGCTGCGCTGGTGCTCACGACCGTGCCGCCGGGCGGCGACCGCGCTGGTAGTGCCGCCGCGCCTTCATCCGGTTCCCGCATCGGCTCATCGAGCACCACCGCGCGGTGTTGGCCCGGCTCCGGTCGAGGAGGAACAGCCCGCACTCCGGGTTGGCGCAGGCACGGAGCCGCCCCGGCAGCTGTTCGGTGACGACGCCCCACGCGAGCAGCGCCCGGGCCGCCAGCCGATGGTCCGGGTGATCGACATCCGGCTGCCAGTCCAGCCCGGTGTCACCCACCCGAGGGCGAAGTCTCAGGTGGCGCGCGGCTGGCTCCAGCTCCGCCGCCGGGATGTCTCCCCGAACCACGGACTGCAGTAGCCGACGCGTCCGGCGCAGGGTGCGGGCCTCGCCCGCCGTGCCGACACCGCCACGAGCACGCGCCCATCCGTGGACCTGCTCGTCGTCCAGCAGGTCCACGGAGTCACTCCTGGTGACCGGAGTGCTGTTGAGCAGGTCGAGCAGCAGTTGCTCCTCGCCGAGCGCCGGGGTCCACCTCACGATCCTGATACTAACCTGTCAGATGAGTTTGACAAGTTAGAGCTTTTGGTGTCAGATCAGCCCAGCAACTAACCAGTAGCTCGAATCGCAGAGGTTACAAGTGGACCTCTACTCGAAAGGCGGAGACATGAGCACCACTGACGCTCTGCAGGGCCGAAGGGTCCTGGTCATCGGACGGGGCAGCGGTATCGCCCGGGCGATCGTGCTGGCGGCGCGCGACGCCGGGGCACAGATCGTCGCGGCCGGCCGGAGCGCCGAGGCGCTGCGGGCCGCCTACGCCGACGAACCCGGCATCACCACCGAGACCGTCGACGTCACCGACGACGCGTCCATCGCCGCACTGGGCGAGCGGCTCGGCACGATCGACCACGTCGTGTCCACCGCGTCCGCGCGAGCCAGGGGCCGGCTGGCCGACCTGACCCGCGAGTCGGTCCTGAACTCCTTCAACACGAAGGTGATCGGCCCCCTGATGCTGGCCAAGCACCTCGGACCGCGCATCAACGAGGGCGGCTCGTTCGTGCTGTTCTCCGGAGTCGCCGCGTTCAAGATCGCCGTCGGGACCATGGCGGTGGCCATCACCAACGGCGCGGCGGACACCCTGACCCGGTCACTGGCCGTGGAGCTGGCGCCGATCCGGGTCAACGCGATCTCGCCCGGCGTGATCGACACCGGGGCGTGGGACGCACTCGGCGAGGACGGCAAGGCGGCCATGTTCGCCAAGCAGGCCCAGGACAACCCCGCGCGCCGCATCGGCAACGCCGACGACATCGCCGCCGCGGCGCTGTTCGCGCTCACCAACACCTTCCTCACCGGAGTGACCCTCGCAGTCGACGGTGGCGAAGCACTCACCTGATCTCCCGCCCGATCCCAGCCCAGAGACACCTCTCAGCCAAGGAGCCGATGATGGACGTTCGATACAGGTCAACCGAAGTGAACTCGGTCCGGGTCTTCTACCGCGAAGCCGGCCCGAGCGATGCGCCGACCGTGCTGCTGCTGCACGGTTTCCCCAGCTCCAGCCACATGTTCCGGGACCTCATCCCGGAGCTGGCCGACCGCTTCCACGTGGTCGCGCCGGACCTGCCAGGGTTCGGTCAGTCAGACATGCCGGACCGGGACACGTTCCAGTACACCTTCGACAACCTCGCCACCGTGATCGAGGGATTCACCGAGAAGATCGGGCTGGATCGCTACGCCGTCTACGTCTTCGACTACGGCGCACCGGTCGGCTTCAGGCTCGCGGTCAGCCACCCCGAGCGGATCACGGCGATCATCTCGCAGAACGGCAATGCCTACACCGAGGGACTCAGCGACGGCTGGGCGCCGATCCAGGCCTACTGGAAGGACCGCACGCCAGAGAACCGGGAGGCACTGCGCGGCTTCCTGGCCCCGGGAACCACCCAGTGGCAGTACACCGAGGGAGCCGACGCGGAGCTGGTCTCCCCGGACGGGTACGCCCTGGACAACCACTACCTCGCCCGCCCCGGCGCCGACGAGATCCAGCTCGACCTGCTCGGCAACTACCACACCAACGTCGAGCTGTATCCCGCGTTCCAGGAGTACTTCCGGTCCCACACCCCGCCGCTGCTGGCCATCTGGGGCCGTCACGATCCGTTCTTCCTTCCCGCCGGGGCCGAAGCCTTCACCCGGGACAACCCGAACGCGAAGGTCGAGCTGCTGGAGACCGGCCACTTCGCGCTCGAGACCCACGCCGAGCACGTCGCGGCGAGCATCCGGGCCTTCCTGGACGACGTCGAGTCCCGCTGAGCACCACGACGGGCCGGGCCCGGTCGGTCCACCGGGACCCGACCGGCCCGACCCCTCGCGCACCCCCACCACGACACCACCCTCATCCCGAAGGAGTAGACATGTCTTCCGACGTGACCGTCGTCCTGGCCCACGGAGCCTGGGCGGACGGGTCCAGCTGGCGCAAGGTGATCGACGGCCTGCACGCCGTGGGCGTCCGAGCCGTCGCCGCACCGCTGCCACTGACGTCTCTGTCCGACGACGTCACCGCACTGGAACACACCCTGGAGCGGGTCGACGGGCCGGTCGTACTGGCCGCGCACGCCTACGCGGGCGGAGTCATCGGAGCCATCCGTGCCGACTCCGTGGCGGCGTTGGTCTACGTCGCGGCACTCGCCCCGGACGAGGGGGAGACCGTCGCCGACGTGTTCTACCGCGCGACCCCGCACCCTGCCGCGCCGGCGTTGGCCCCCGACGAACACGGCAAAATCTGGCTGCCCGCCGAAGCCTTCCCCTCGGCCTTCGCCCAGAACGCCACCCCGGCCGAACAGTCCCTGCTCCAGGCCGTCCAGCGGCCGATCTCACCCGACTGCATCACCACCCCGGTCGGGCGCCCGCTCTGGAAGGACCGCCCGAGCTGGTACCTGCTCGCCGAGGACGACCGCATGATCCCGGCGCAGACGCAGGCCTTCATGGCCGACCGGATGGGCGCCACGGTCCGCGCGCACGCCGTGGACCACACCCCGCTGGTCACCGCCCCGTCCGTCGTCACGGACCTGCTCCTCGAAGCGGTCGAGCACGCCACCCCGCGCGCGCACTAGCGACGGTTCGAACTCGTCGGAAAAGACCTCGGCTCAGTGCGATGAGTTCCGAGACCCCGGCCGGTATGTACTGGTGGGCCTGCCGAAGGCCTCGATGAATCCACGTACCGAGGAGCGAACCATGACCGTGACCCGATCCCACGACGAGGCGGCAATCAAGAGCGTCCTGGCAGACCTGTACCAGGCGTGGGAGGCAGGCGACGCCGACGCTTTCGTCGTGAACTACCGCGACGACGCCACCGCGATCCTGCCCGGCTCCTACCGCAGGTCCAAGGAGGACGTCCGGGAGCAGATGGCCGCCGGCTTCGCGTCGTTCCTCAAGGGCAGCACGAACATCGACAAGCTGGACAGCATCCGTTTCCTGGGTGACTCGGCGGCGGTCGTGGTGAGCGAGACCGCCCTGCGGTTCCCCGGGGAGACCGAGGTTCCGGCCGACCGCGTCGTCCACGCCACCTGGGTGCTGGAGAAGCGTGACGACGACTGGCTGATCGTCGCGTACCACAACAGCCCGGTCGCCGTGGCGAGCTGACACCGGAGCTCCGCGCCCCGTCCGGTAGCCAGGGCGGGGCGCGGACCCCGGCTAGTGCGAGTGTGTCCCGGCCAGCTCCTCCGCCAGCCCGAAGGCCGCGAACACCTCGGCGTCCCGGTACACCGTGTTGCGGCTGATCCCGGCGGTGGTGACAGTGAGTACCTGCAGGGTGTGGAGCCGGTAGCCGCCGCCCTCGGCCCGCTGGTAGGCCGCCAGCGCGGGCTGGCCGTTGGCCGAGGTCCGCACCATCCGCCAGTCCGTGCACATCGAGAAGACCCAGACCATGAACGTGGCGTAGTGCTCGCGGCCGATGAACCAGTTGGTCATCGGCGGCATCTCCAGCAGCACGTCGTCGGTCAGCAGCCGGGTGAGCGCGGCGATGTCCGCCCGCTCGAAGGCCTCGACGAACCGGTCGATCCGCGCCCGCACCTCGTGCTCGGACGGTTCGGCGACGGTGTCCTCGAGGACCCCGGCGTCGCGCAGCTGCCCCCGGGCGCGCTGCAGCGCGCTGTTGACCGCGGGCGTCGACATGCCGAGGATCTCGGCCGACTCGGCAGCGGAGAACTTCAGTACATCGCGCAGGATCAGCGCGGCCCGCTGACGTGCCGACAGGTGCTGGATCGCCGCGACGAACGCCAGCCGGAGCGAGCCGAGGTCCACCGCCGCCTTCCCCGGGTCGGCCCCCAGCAGCGCGCTCGGCAGGGGCTGCAGCCAGGTGACCTCACCGCGCACCAACGGCGCGGACGGGTCCTCGCTCGGTGCCACCAGGCCCGACGGCAGGGGCCGCCTGCTCCGGCTGCTTTCGAGTGCGGTCAGACAGGCGTTCGTCGCGATGCGGTACAGCCAGGTGCGGATCGACGCCCGGCTGTCGTCGTACTGGTCCCGCGCCCGCCATGCACGCAGGTAGGTCTCCTGGACCAGGTCCTCGGCGTCGTGGACCGACCCCAGCATCCGATAGCAGTGCGCCAGGAGCTCCGACCGGTACTCGTCGATCCGCTGGGTGAAATCCTCCGCGACGGGTGCCATCGCTTCCCGCCTCTCCGGTGGCACGACCGAGGCGACCTTATCGCCGCCAGCTCAGGGCGTAGTGCCCGGTCATGGAGCGGGTCGTGGGTGTTCCCGCAGGTACCAGGCGGCCAACTCCCGACGGTTGCGCACGCCGCGTTTCCGCAGGATGTTCGCCACGTGGGTCTGTGCGGTGCGGATGGAAATCACCAGGCGCTGCGCGATCTGGGCGTCGGTCGCGCCCCGCGCGACCAGAGCGACGATCTCCGTCTCCCGCTCGGTCAGCCGCTCCGCGCTATCCGTCGATGCCGTGCTCGGCGTCGCCTTCGGACGTCGTTCGTCCAACGTCAGCTCGAGGATGTGGCGGTAGGCGTCCGCGCGATGCTCCCCGGGGAACTTCCCCTGCTCGAAGGCGAGCGGGTACGCGTGATCCCCGAGTGCTCGCCGCGCGAACTGCTCAGCCTCGGCGGTGGCTGTACGCAACGGCTCCAGACCGGCCAGGTCGACCCCGGTGAACTGCCGCAGCTGGTGCGCGCCACCCAGAATCCGTGCGATCTTTCCAGCGGTAGCGGGGTCCGGTTTCTGGCCATGGCGCAGCGTGGCGCGGAGGTCGGCGACCATGAGCCAGGCGACCGCGTGTGTGCCCCATACCGTGCCCCACTGGTCACCGATGTCCCACTGGGCGCGCAGTGACTTCCGAGCCGCCCGCAGCCCACCCTGATGATCACCGTGCCGTGACCGGGCGAGGCTCACCGACCACTGTGCCCAGGAGGTCTGCCAGGTCCCCTGTTCCCGGACCGAGTCGTCGAGATGCCGCTCGGAGATGGTCAAGGCATCCTCGGGATCGGCGAGGAAACTGGCCGCGATCGAATGCATGGTCGCCGCCATGGCCATGTCCGCTGGTTGAGCGCTCACGGCACGTAGCGTGTCCACTACGCGGGCGAACATCGCGATCGATCGTCGCTCCGAGCCGACGAGCAGCACATATGCCGCGTCAAAGAAGTCGGCGGCCCCGAACGAGTCGCGGCCCGGCAGGGCTTGGCATTCGAGTAGGTAACGGTGAGCTGCATGACGGTCGCCCTGGCACAGGCTGATCCAGCCGGCGAATGATGTCGCGGCCAACCGCAAGGCCTGGGTCGCCTCGTCGTCCGCCAACCGGTTACGGCTGCACCGCAGCGCACGATCGAGCCAGGCTCTGCCTTCACCTGGCCAGCCGCTGAAGAACCAAATCCGCAGCCGAGCCAGGTTGATCGCCATCTCGAGACTCGGCGTCGGGTCGAGCTGTGCCGAGCCGTACTCCAGCGCTGCGCGCAGGTTCGGCATCTCGGCGTGTGCCCACTGCAGCCAACGAACCTCCATCGGACCGAACCAGTCCTCGGCGGCGTCGGCCACCAGTCGCCGGTAGTAGTCGCGGTGTCTCGCCCTGAACTCCGGCTCCTGACCTCGTCGCTCCAGCAACCGCGCCCCGTACTGGCGGACGGTTTCCAGCATCCGGTACCTGGTGCGTCCGCCATGACGCTCCACCGTCAGCACTGACTGCCGAACCAATCCGGTGAGGGTGTCGAGGACCTCCTCGGCGGCGATCCCGGCGCCGGCGCACACTGCTTCCGCCGCGTCGAGATCGAGGCCGCCGGTGAAGATCGAGGCTCGCTCCCAGAGCAGCTGCTCCCGCTCGCTACACAGCTGATGGCTCCACTCCATCACCTGGCGCAGCGTCTGGTGCGTGGGGTTGCCGGGCCGGGTGCCCCCGGTGAGCAACCGAAACCTGTCCTCCAGCCGCTCCAGCACTTCCTCGACGGAGAGGCTGGATAATCGTGCGGCGGCCAGCTCGATGGCCAGGGGCAGCCCGTCGAGCCGTCGACAGATCTCCAGCGCGGAGGGGCGATCGGCCGAGGTGACCGGAGCTCCGATCGCGGCGGCACGCTGCTGGAAGAGCTCCAACGCCTCCCCGCCGGGCACTGCTCCGACGTCGGGGACGTGCAGGGGCGGAATCGAGATCACGTGCTCACCGGCGCAGCCGAGTATCTTGCGGCTGGTCACCATGACGTGCAGGGCATTCGAGGTACGCAGTAGGTGCGAGACCAGTGTGGCGACCTCGTCAGCCAGATGTTCGCAGTTGTCCAGGATCAGTAGACAACGCCGATCGGCCAGATGCTCGGTCAGCGCCTTTCCCGGTCGCTGAACCGAGAAACAGCTGAGTCCGAACACCTCGGCCACGGTTTGTTCGAGCAACGGGGAATCCGTTGTCTTTGCCAGGTCCGATAACTCGGCCAGCCAGACCCCGTCGGGGAACGCGTGGGCCACGTCGGCGGCAAGCCGTAACGCGAAGCGGGTTTTCCCCACACCGCCTGTACCGACCATCGTCGTCATCCGGGATTCCAGCAGAATCTTTCGAGACTGTGTGAGCAGGCCACCGCGACCGATGAAATCAGTCACCTCGGCCGGGAGGTTACCGACGGAGATGTATCCCGAGCGCCTCGCAGACACGACGGAACTTTAAACCAATTGATCCTGGTTGCACGGCGAGGACGCGCTGGCGTGGGAGGTCTCCTCGGTCTCCGGCCTCGGCTCCGGGTGGCGAGATCTGCCACCGCGTTGCGTCGCGGACTCGTCGCTCGGCGTGTCGGCCTCGGTTCGTGCCCGCCCATCGCGGCAGCCGCCGCTCCCGCGGTCTCGATGCTCCGCGTGGCTCGCGCAGACCTTGCCCGATCGCCCCGGTGGTTCCAGCCTCTCTCGCCGTAGCGCCGCGGTAGTTCTTCTCGTGGCCGTCCGTCGTGGCCATGCTCGAGTTGACTCGAAGTGGAGCCTGGCGGCCAACGGCCACGACAGGAATGGCCGATCGGCCATTCCTCGGATCGCTCGCCGGTCGACCCTGGCCGCGGACAGCAGCTGTCGGAGACCGTGCGTCGGTCGAGCATCATGCGGCCGCCGGTGGTGTTCGATGGCCACCGACCCGGCCACTGTCAGCGGCTCTGTGGCCACGACCCGGGCAGGCGTGGCCGAGCACGATGCGGCCAGGCCCACACGGCCGCGGCGCCCGCTATCTCAGGCAAAGCCTAGCCGCGCAGACGTTGGTTCTTTTTATCTGCACAGGTCACAGGAACAGTGCCATGGCGAATTCCCGACGACGGCGCAGTTCGCCGCAGCGTCGCCGACTCATTAATTTTCGATCTCGCTCCAGCTGCCCGGGCTGAGGTGTCGGGTAGATTCAAAAGTTCAAGTGAACTTTATGTCGGCCAAATCGAATGGTGGGCTGAATCGTGGCCACGACGACCGAGCAGTAGGCGGCGAGAGTGGCCGGCCATCGACATGGCCACGGTTGTGGCCATGTCACTGGCCAGGGCGAACGGCCACGCGGTCAGCAGGTGGCCGCCGTCTGGCCATGGCCGTCGGCCGTGGCCGGTGGCCTGTTCGGATTGGCCCAAGAAGGGGATCGGGCGCTGTGGAACTAAATATCCGCGGCCCGTCTGAGGTGGCTTGGGATGAATTGTAATGACAATCTGAAAGTTCGAGTGAACTTTAAGTTCGACGTTTCCAGCAACGCCACGGAAGAAAACTCGACGGCTGTTTGCGGTCGGGACAATCGTGGGTTAGATTGGGCGCAACGAACCGCACGCAACGGGTTCGGCGCGATGTTCGGAGGCTGAGCTCGCGCATCTGATCGACCTGGCTAGAGGCTACTCGTCAGGGATGCGTCTCCGTGTGACGTGACCGCGGTTGGCGCCGACAGGTACGGACGGGCCGAGCGCGACAGCGCCGCGGGCCACGCACTACACAGATCGACTCAGTGGACGAAGGCGCGAGAGCGTCGAGTCGACCACCGAGGATGTATCGCCCGTCAGGCGGACTGCCCGGGTCGGTACCGATCAGCCCTCGCAGGTTCCCCTTCCTCTTCCTGGAGTGAGATCAGTGGCTTCCGTGACTTCGGCAGGCGGGCGGCGCGTCAGCGCCGCTGTGCCGCTGTTGTCGCGTGTCCTGACATCGCTCTCGTTCGGGAAGATCCTCGCGGCCGTCGGTCTGCTGTGGTTCGCCGCACTGGCGATCACCACCATCACCTCGGCCGGCTCGGTTGCGTCCTCCGATCAGGTTCGGTTGACGGCGGTATCCCGCCCTGACCCCACTTCGGTGAAGGACCACCCGGGTGCGCGTCAGATCGTCCGGACGGACAACGGTCTCGGATTCGACGGTTCGGACGACTCGGGACTGTCGGACTGGTGGGCCACCGCCGGTGGCAGCCCGGCCGGCTCGGCGAGTGGATCGGGATACGTTTCCTCCGAATCCGACGATCAGTACGGATCGGGGTCCGACGAATTGCCGACCTGGACGGCGACAACCCGCACTGGACGTTCCGGCGCGAGCGGGAGTGGTTATTCCGCTACCGACAGCGGAACGGACACCAGCGGTGGTTCATTCGGTAGCTCGGTCTCGTCGTCGGTGAATTCAGCTATCGATCCGCTCCTGGAATTCGTGACCGGAATTCCGGGGCGAGTTGTCGGCGCGATCAACAGCGATACCCCTCTCTCCGCGCCGACGGAATCGGTTGCACCGGCCGCCGATGTGGCGGCCCATCGGATGCTGGCGCACCCTCCGCACACCACCGGAGCCGACGAGCGTCCCCGCGAGCACACGTCGGCGAGCGGCTCGGCCGGAAGTTCGATCGGCCCCGTCGGGGAGACGGACGGCACGGGTCTGCTCGACTGGCTGCGGGGCCTGTTCGGTGGCGACAAGTCCGCGGGTCCGGCAGGCGGCTCCTCCGGCTCGGACGGTGGCGGGAGTGCCCCACCGGTGACCGAGGGAACCGCGCTGTCGTCGATCATCGACTGGGCGCTGGGTCTGGCGGCCAAGCTCATCGGCGACTCAACCTCGTCCGCCGGCTCACCACAGACCACCGGACGCTCCGGGCCCGGGCAGCCGAGCACCTCCGCCGAGGACACCGCTCCGACCGGGCCGAACGCCGATGCACTGGCCCAGCGGATCACCGGAGTCGTCCGGAGCTGGTTGGCCGACAACGGTGTCGCCGGTTCGGCCACCCAGCGACCTGACAAGGTTGCGCCGACGACCGAGACCCCTCGTGATCCCGACGCCCAGCCCGGGCGCGGCTCGACCGAGGCGGGCCCGACGGATGCAGCGACCGGGACCGGGCTGTCGAAGACCATCGAGGCCCAGATCGAGCACCGGTTGACCGGACAGTGGGATGCGGCCGGTGCTTCTGGGTCCTCCAGCGGCAGCGGTTCGACGTCGCCGGACGCGGGGCTCTCCCGCCCGGTGACCGGGCCAGGTGTCGACGGCCTGTTCTCCTCGGTGGTCGACCTCGTCTCCGGCGTGGTCTCCACGGTCGGCGGGCAGGCAGCCGGGCAGCGCACGCACCAGGCGCTGGCGAATGCGGCTGATCAGGTCGAGACGGCGTTGGCGCAGAGTGCCGCGCTGAACCGGCGACTCGGCGCGACGGGCCAGAACGGACCGGCGGGCACAGCGGCACAGGCCGCGGTCGAACGTTCCCGTCAGTCCGCGGACACCGCCCGGGCCCGGACGGGTAGCCGAGGCGTCGGTGACCGGGGCGCGGTCGACGGGATCGTCGACTCAGTTCGCCGCCAGATCGGTTGCGACGTCGAGGGAGGCACCCGGTGCGCTGGTCCTGACGAGCTGGAGTCGGGTCTGCTGTCGGCGCTGCGTGGTCGTGGGCCACCGGCTGGATCGGAAGCGAACGTCCGCACCAGTGGCAAGCCCAGCACACACAGCACGAACGTGAACCTCGGTGACGTCGGCGGTCGGGTCGAGAGCGCGGTCTCGCGGCTCTCCTCGCGGATCACGTCACTGATCGAAAACTTCATTTCCGAGCAGCGGGGCGGCAGCTCCTCGACCGGCGGCGCGAACCCGAACTCGGGTGGCGCGACCCGGAACACCCACGGCTCGGGCACGGTGTCCCAGCAGGGTCGGGGCTCGAACGGGCAGCATGCGGTCGGGCAGGGCCTTCTCGGTGCCCTCGGACAGTTCTTCACCGGGATCGGCGACCTGCTCGGACAGCTCGGCGGCACGAGCGGACACTCCGGCTCGGACGGCGACATCGCCTCTCCCGCGCACCGAGGTGGTTCCGCCGGCGATGTCGACGAGCTGGGTGATCAGATCAGCAAGATCGTCCGGACCTGGCTGACGGGCAACGGTCAGGACCGCGACGACGCCCCGGCCGGGCAGGTGGCCGCTCCGACGATGAACCACTCGCACGGCACCGGCTCGCACAGCCGTCATCGCTCTGCCGGTGGAGCGAACATGTCCGGCCCCGGCGTTGACGAGGTGATGTCCTCGGTCGTCGACCTGGTGTCCGGATTCGTCTCGGCGATCGGCGGTCAGGCGGCAGGCACACACACCCATCAGACGCTGTCCCGGGTGGCCGACCAGGTCGAGTCGGCGATGGCCCAGGGCGCGGCGCTCGAAGGGCACTTCAGCTCGACCGGTGATCGGCGGGCGGCGGCGACCGCCCCTCGGCGTCAGCTGGCGGACGGCCACTCCGATCGTGTCCGAGGCGATGGTCACCGGACCTCCTCGGACGGCGACGTAGACTCGACCCAGCGCGTCAACGGGTGCGACACGTCGTCGGGCACTCGCTGCGCCGGCGCAGGGAAGATCGTCTCGGACGTGTTCTCCGCGCTGCGCGGCCGAGGCCCGCCGTCGGCTACCGGGACCGACGGTACGACCATCGATCGCGGCGACGGCCGCACGAGCCTCGGCGGTCACCTTTCTTCCGGCGTGACCTCGTTCGTCGATGACCTGCTCTCCGACATTCTCGGCTCCTCGCACGCGGACAAGAGCTCGGGCCACTCAGCCGGTGGCCCTGGAAGCTCTTCTCACCGCCCGGTGTCCCCGACCGGTGACCTCGTCGACGGCCTCGGTGACCTGTTCAGCGGAATCGGGCAGCTGCTGAGCCGGCTCGGCGGCACGAACAGCTCCGGTGACGGACGCTCCGGTGTCGGGACCAGCAAGGCATCGGTCTCGTCTCCCCGGCCCACTCAGGACGACTTCGACGACCTGGCGGCACAGATCAGCAGGACCGTGCAGGGCTGGCTGAAAGGCAACGGCCTGAGCGGCCCGAAGAACCCGGGCGACACCGGGGGTTCCCCGGTCGACCAGCTGGTCTCGTCGATCCTCGACGTGGTGATGCAGTACCTGCGGGGTACATCGGGTCGGACCGGCGGCTCGGGCATCCCGAACGCGGGTGACGGCGGTCAGCAGGACACCTCCGGCCAGCAGGGCTGCGAGGTGGCGTGCGGGTCGGGTGAGCCGAGCTCGTCGGCGTTCCAGTCGTCGTTGGACCGGCGTCAGGCTCCCGACCTGCTACCGGACGACTCCACCGAGGATCAGCTGATGTCGTGGTGGGGTTCGGGCGAGTCGGAGACGGCGGCGAACCAGGCGCTGACCGATCGGCTCGCGGTGGTGAAGGGCCAGCAGGGTCTGACCGACGCGCAGGCCAAGGTGAAGGCCGGCGCGATGACCCAGGCCGATTACGACAAGGCCGCCGCCTCCCAGGCCGCCCTGGTCAAGAAGGCGGACGACGAGGCCGCGCAGCTTTCCCCGCGTACCAGCTCGCTGATCACCGACACGGTGTCCGGCCAGCAGGAACTGGCGAAGAGCCGGGCCACGCTGGAGGCGGAGCAGGCGCAGGTCGCCGCCGGCACCCTCGACCAGGCGACCTTCGATCAGCACCAGGCCGACTTCGACCGCGCCACCCGCCGGGTCAACGCCCGGACCGCCAGGCTGGCCTCCGCGACGGGCCATGACCCCAGCACAGATCTGTCCTCCGACGGCTCGGGCTCGGCCGCCGGCTGCGCGGCCAGCGGCGCGTTCACCACCTGCACGACCTCGGCGGACGAGCAGAACTCGCGGCGCGCCGCCCAGGACTACTGCATGGGTCTGTCCGGGGTGTCGGGCTGCAGCGCCTCCTCCGGCACCGGCCAGCGGACCGCCTCGGCGTCCTGTGGGGTCGACGGCGGTTGCAAGACCGCGGTGGTGAACGGAACCCAGTCGGCGTCGACCTCGTGCGGAGCGGGAGACTGCAACACCAGCTCCTTCGCCGAGTCCGACCGGGCGGGCACGCTGTGCCAGGCTCGGGGCGGCTGCCAGGTCACCTCCACGACACCGACCGCGGACAGCGGGGCGGCGCGGGACAAGTCCGAGTCCACCGGTACCTGCGCCGGCAACTGCGCGATCGACACCGACACCGACCGGTTCGCCGCCTACGCCGACTGCCGCGCCGATTCCGGTTCGTGCGACACGAACTCGGCCGGCCACGACAGCACCACCCAGCCGACCGACCCGACGCCGGCCGGCCCGGCGGACTCCACCGATTCGACGCAGCTGGCCAGTGCTCCCGCGAACACCCCGCCGGCCACCCAGGCCGGGCAGGCCTCTGGTGTCGGGCACTGTGCCACGAAGACCGGTGAGTGCACCACGTCCTCCGGCGCCAGCCCCACCGGCGACACCGCCGACAACCACCGGCACGACTCGGGCTACTCCCGGGCCGGCCTCCGCTACGGCGACTCCGGCCGCGGCCCGGCGAACCGGGACACCACCGACCTGGGCGACGCGGGAACCCGCGAAGCCCTGACCGGCTCCGGCCAGGGTGGCCCTCAGGCGCGCGCGACCGCGCAGTGCGCCACCGAGGCGACCGGCTGCACCGGCGGCGCCACCACGGACACCAGCGCCGACGGTTCACACACGTCGATCTTGCCCGCCGACCCGGCCCCCGCCACCCCGGCGACCGCTCAGTCAGGCATCCCCGGCGCGCAGGCCCCGGCGACCGTGCCCGCCCCGGTGAAGACGACCGAGGTCAAGCGGGCCACGACCGGCCAGGCGAGCTGCAGGGTGAACGGCGGGGGCTGCGAGAGCCAGTCCGGCTCGGCCGTCACCCAGCCCGACAGCGACACCGCCGTAGCCCTGTCCCGCACCGACGGGGACACCACGTCGTCCAGCGGATCGTCGGTCTCGGTGACCTGCCCGACCGGCCAGGCAGGCTGCACGGGCGACGGTTCGTCGAAGACCTCCTCGACCGGCTCGGGTGACGTGACGATCGACCCCACCACCGGCAAGGCCACCCCGGCGGCGGCGAAGACCTCCACCGGCTCGTCGAGCTGCACCTCGACCGACACCGACTGCCGGTCCCAGTCGAACTCGGCCACCCGGTTCACCCAGCCCACCGTGACCCAGCCGACCGCCGACTACGCGAGCCTGACCGATGAGAGCACGACACCCGCCGACAAGCCCGCACCGCCGCCGACCGTCTCCGGCGGGCTGGAGAGCGTGTCGGACGCGTCCGGTTCGCTGAAGTGCGCGCCCGACTCGACCACCTGCTCGGGTTCGGTCCGCTCGCAGGCGACCGGTTCGGACGCCGCGGTGGACAACGGCCGGGCCAAGACGGCATCCGGCGGCGGTGACTGCCAGGTCAACGGCGGCGGCTGCGATGCCACGACCGACTCCCAGGCCTCCTCCGGACCCGGACTGACACTGCCCGGCCAGACCCCGGCGAGCAGCGGCCCGTCCGCGATCTCGACCTCCTCGGCCGCGGTGCACTGCGCCGAGGGCGCCCAGTGCTCCGGCACCGCGAACTCGACCGCGACCAGCGTCGACCCGGCGACCGGGCAGCCGCACACCACCACCGGCACCGCCTCCTGCACCGCCGGCGGTGGGGCGTGCGACCCGCGGACGGTGTCGGTGGCCTCGACCGGGCCGGGCGCGGCGGACTACCTGTCCGGCAACCCGAACGGCCAGGACACCGCCAAGGGTGCTTCGGCGGCCTCGGCGTCCGGTGCCGCGCTGCGCTGCGCTGACGGCGGCTGCACCGGCAAGGTCGCCAGCTCCGCGACCGGCGCCGACCTGGGCGTCTCTCCGGACCCGCGCGGCTCGACCGGAACCGCCGACTGCCAGGGTGCGGTGGGCGGCTGCCAGGCGGTCACCAACTCCGGTGCCTCGGCCAACCCGGACGCCTCCACGATCGCGCCGCTGGTCGACGCACCATCCACGAGCAACGCCACCACGACCTCACAGCAGATCGGTCAGCAGGGCGGCTCCGGCCAGCAGCAGGCCACGCGGGGCGGCTCCGGCAACAGCACCGGGAGCACCGGCGGCAACAGCCAGCCCGCCACCCCGCCCGCCGGTTCCCCGGGTGCCGGCGCCAACGTGGCCCCGACCGTGGCCGGCGCCTCGTCCTGGTCCAACGCGACCGCCACGCTCGACTGCGCGGGCAGTGGCAGCGGATGCGCCGGCACCGTCCACTCCTCGGCGTCGGGCAGCGACGGCCCGAACACCGCCAACGGGGCGAACGGCTCCCGAGGTCCCCCGAACGGTGACTCCTCGACCACCGCCACCTGCGACGGCCGGGGAGCATGCCAGGGCACGACGAACTCCGTCGCGGGCTCGGGCCAGGTCGTCGTGGACACGATCTCGCTGCGGCAGCAGAGCGCCGCAGACCAGGCGACCGAGCAGGCGACACAAGCACAGCAGGCCGCCGACCAGGCACAACAGATCGCCGCCGGTCCCGGCGCCACCACCGAACAGCGCAGCGCCGCCACCGAGGCCGCCGCAGAGGCGAAGCAGGCACTGGACGCGGCCAAGGCCGCAACCGACGCCATCGGCAAGCCGGTATCGGACGCGCCGGCCACGATGTCGCAGTCCAACGCGACCGCACAGTGCACCGAGGCCGGATGCACCGCCACGACCACCGGCGACACCGCCGGAACCCCCGGCCATTCGCACACCGACGCCACCTGCACCTCGGCCGCCACCGGCTGCGCGGCCGCCAGCCAGGTCAGCGCGACGACCGCGAAGGACTCCGGCCAGCCCGGCCCGGACGGCACGCCGATCCCCGGCACCTCGGGCACCGCCCAGACCTCCTCCATGATCGACTGCCCCGAGGCGGGCTGCAGCGGGACGCTCACCGGGAACGCCGACGTGACCGCCGGCCCGGCCGGTCAGCAGAGCCACAGCGTCGCCACCGGGCAGAACAGCTGCGACGGCACCCGCGAGTGCCAGGCCCAGATCACCGCCGGGTCCAGCACCTCGCTGACCGCCGGTGACCCGGCCACCAGCAGTGCGAACACCACCGCGTACGTCGCCGCCGCGTGCGACTCCGAGACCGAGGGGTGCACGGGCAGCGCGTCCTCGACCACCGACGCATCCGGCGGCGCCAAGGTCGCTTCGAAGGCCACCGCCACCTGCCGGGCCGAAGGCGGCTGCCAGGCGGGCACCGGCGGTACGACGGCGAAGGGCTTCAGCGAGGTCCAGGCCGGCTGCACCGGAACCGGCTGCGTCACCCACACCGAGGGCGACGCCGAAGCCGCCGCCCCTGGCGGCACCAACAAGGCCACCTCACGCACCGACTGCACCGCGGGCACCGACGGTGAATGCGCCGGCGCGAGCCGGGCCGCCGCCACCGCCGACTACGCATTGGCCGGCGCGACGTGCGCGGGTGACGGGTCGACCTGCTCGTACTCCTTCGCCGCCGACAGCCACGCCAAGGCAGCCACCGCGAAGGCCGACGCCAGCGGATCCGACGAGGGCACGATCGGCGGCGGCCAGGTCGTCACCTCGGCGGCCGCGGTCAGCGGACCCGCATTCGCGCAGGCACTGGCCTCCTGCTCGGGTGCGAAGAACTGCAAGGCCAGCTACTACGCGCACGCCGAAGCGCACGACAAGCGCACCCAGAACGCCACCTGGACCGACCCGTCCGGCATCTGGAAGTCCGACGGCTCCGGCACCTGCTCCGGCAACACCAACGGCGGCTGCGGCATTCAGGCCTGGGCGCAGGCCGGCCCCGGCGGCAGCGGCGGCGCGAAGTGCAGCGGCAACTGCCAGAACTTCCGCCAGGAGCAGGGAGGCGCCAGCCGCTTCACCAGGACCGGCCCCTCCGGTCGGGAGGTCGCGGCGGAGCAGGCCAGGCAGCAGGCGGCCGCGACTGCGCGGCAGCGCGCGGCACAGCAACAACGGCAGCAGCAGACAATCGGTGGGCAGCGGCCGGCCTCGGCCAAGGACGCCGACGTCACGAAGCTGGGCGGCAAGGACACCGGCGCTCAGATCGAGGAGGTCAGCCGACCGATCGACGACGGCGGCGGCAACCTGCGGGTCGGTGCGTCCAAGAAGGTCAACGTGGTGACCACCAAGGCCGCGGACGGGGCGCCCGTCTCCAAGGACTGCCCCTCCGGTGCCTGCTCGATCAGCAACGGCAAGGGGCAGTCCGCCAGCTACAACCCCACCGCGGCACCCGCCGACCGCTACATCGCCACGAACACCGTGGCTCCCGGCTCGTCGAAGAGCCATGAGGTCGGCGGTTCGAAGGGCGCGGCGATCGCCTACAGCGCGACCACCAAGGTCTCCACAGCGGCCTGGAAGGGCGAGACCGGGCACGTCACCGATGGTCGTACCGGGATTCGCATGAACGTCGGCGCCAGCCCCGCGGGTGGCACCAACAGCCTCGCCCTCGTCGACAATCCGCGCATGCCGTTCGACGGCAAGATCAACGGCCAGGTCGGGTACCAGGGTCCGACGATCACGCTGCCGCAGAACATCAAGGACCTGAACCCCGTCACGCCGGGGTCCGACTCGCTGACCACGCACGGCACCTGGGTGCAGTTCACCGCGCTGTCCGGCAACCAGGGACGCATCCAGTTCGACGGCAGCGGCCAGTTCACCTCCGCCGAGGGCGACACCCTCGACATGCGCTCAGGTAAGGCCGACATCACCACGCGCGACAAGGACGGTCTCGGCGGTGCACTGAGCATCAAGAGCAACGGCCCGGCCAAGGGCGTCGGCACGGCCCTCACCGCCGAGGGGGTCGCCCTGAGCTGCCAAGGCTGCGCCGGTGACGGCAAGCGCGACGGCGAGATGACCCACTACCTACCGACCAAGGCCGGCGGCGGTGGCATGAACGTCTGCTACTCGACCGCGGCCGACTGCACCGGCAGCGGTGCGCCGTGGATGGGCGGTGCCGACACCCAGCACGGCGTCGTCAACAACCACGATGAGGACGACAAGGGCAGCTTCGAGTTCGTCCAGCAGCTGCGCGACCGCAACGGCAAAGGCGGCTGGGCCGTCGGCTTCACCACCGGCACCGGCTCCCTGCACGGCACCGATGTCTTCGGCCGGGACGCGCAGGCCACCGGCGGCGACCCGGATCCGAACAAGAAGGACAGCGGCAACCCCGCCAGGCACGGTGCCTCCGGCATGAGCCTGCTCTACACCGAGGTGACCAAGGACGACAGCGGCAAGGTGGTGGACGTCTACCACGAGGGCCAGTCCTGCACCGTGGGCGCGGGGGACGGGGCGTCCTGCTCCACGTCCTCCGACGCCACGGGACGCCGGCTGCGTTGGGCCGACCCGACGGCCGCCATGACCATGGCCGCCGGCTACGAGACGCTCGCGCCGCAGGGGCCACCGGGCGGCAAGCAGGACCTGATGTCCCGCGCCAAGGCGGTCGAGAAGTACACCGAATACCAGAGTGACCAGCGGTGGGCCAACGAGGTCGGCATGCCCGAGATGCAGCCGCTGGTCAACGCCATGGGACAGGCGAAGAACCAGGCGGGCGGCGGCCCGATCACCCCGGCCGTGCGCGATGAGCTGGTCAAGCTCGCCGACAGGGACCCCGAGCTGCTGGCCCGGATGCGCAAGCTGGAGAACGAGAACGCCGTGGTCGGCGCGATCCAGGCGACCCAGGCGAGCACCGGCGACATCGAGATGCGCTTGGCCGGTGACCCGGCGCTGGTCGCCCAGCTCAACCACCCTGGATTCGACCCGGTCGCCAACGCGCCCGCCCTGGACCCGGACCCGAACAAGCGGGGCGTGCAGATCGAGGCGGCGAAGAAAAACCTGCTCGACCAGCAGGCCGCCTCGGTCGCGGCTGGCCGCGAACTGGACGCGCTGACCGGGGTCCGCAACACGGTCGCGGACAAGCTGGCCGCGTTCAACACCGCCAACGACGCGCTGCGCGACGGGACCGGCTCGTATGCGGCCGCTGAGCAGAAGCTCGCCGAGTACAAGGCGGCACTGGCCGACCTGACCAACCAGGAGGCCGGGCCGAGGAAGCGGCTCGAGGATTCGCAGGCCGCGCTGCGCAAGATCGACCTCGGCGTGGCGAACGGGGCGAGCGACCCGGCGACGGTGAAGAGCATCGAGCTCGCCGAGCAGAGTCTCGAAGCGCTGTCCGACTACGACAAGGTGCTGCCCGAACCGATCACCGATGCCGACGCCGCCGCCAACAGCAAGCTGCTGGACGTCGCGAACTCGGTGAGTGCCGGCTACGACGCCGCCGTCGGTGGCCCCCGGGTGTTCGGCAGCAAGCTGCAGGACCTCCAGCTGCCCTCGACCGGCTCGGCCGATCTCCCGCTGGCGCTGCGCTCGGCGGCGAACCACGACCAGATGGTGGCGATCAACAATGCCTACAACAGCCCGTTCCAGACGAAGGACTGCGAGGACTGCGAGGTACGCCCGTTCAACGCGGACGAGCTGGCCGAAGCGGGCGCCACCTGGAGCAACACCGACATGGGCACGCTGGGGAAGCGAGCCGCCGACCCCAATTCGCCGAACCCCTCGATGGGTGCGCAGATCGCCAGGATGCCCGCCAGGGTGGCGTCGAAGGAGGACGTCGAGTCGATCGTCGGCGGGGCACCTGGCTCACCCAACAGACAGGGCAAGATCGACGACTTCTACAGCCTGGCCAACCAGAGCACCGGTAGCTACGACGACATCCACGACCTGCTGAACCCGGCTGAGGCGGCCAAGCTGGACGACAGGTCCGACGGCTTCGGCTCCAGCCCGGCTGACTGGATCAAGAGCGCGGGCGGTTGGCTCGCCAAGGCTCCCGGAATGTGGACGGCGAACCGGACCAGGGACTTCGACACCGACAACGGCTTCGGCACCGGCGATTTCGTCACCAACCTGAGACGCAGCGTGATGAAGGGCGAGCTCGACACGGTGATGTTCCTGCCGAGCGTGATCGGGGGTGTGGTGGTGCAGGACTCCCACCACACCGCGGTGAGCACCCTCGCCGGCCCGATCGACCTGGGCCCGATCGTGTCTCAGATCGCGGACGCCCCGCTCGCGGATGCGCCTCAGCACCCCGGCGAGACCGACGATGAGTATTGGGCCAGGGTCGCCCCGTTCAACACCATGGCCGTGGGCATGGCCAAGTCCACGGCGGACATCTACACGGGCGGCTGGGACAACTTCGGCCACAAGATGTTCGTGGACCCGTACGGCACCGTGATGGCGGCGGCCACCCCGGTACTCGTGGTCGGCGGTGTGCTCGGCATGGGGCTGCGCGGCGCGGCGGCGAGCGCGGCCGGACGGGCCGCGATCTTCCGCGACATGGCCGCAGAGCTTCCCGACGTCGCCGCGAACACCGCGGCACGGCAGTCCTTCATCCGCCAGGCGCTACCCCTGGAGCGCAGGGCCAAGTTCTTCAACGGTGCCGCGACGGTGGTGGACATCCCGAACGCCATCGCGCGGGTCCAGTTCACCCCGACGGTGCCGCTGCGCGCCGGAGCGCTGGGCGCCCGGATGCTGCTGTCCCCGGCGGCCAGGCTGGCCCGTGCCGCCGGTGACCGCGCGGTACTGGCCGGGGAGGACAGCGCCGGCTGGATGCGCACCGGGATGGCGCTGAACAAGACCGCGGACCTGCTCGGCCGGGGGGCCGAACGGTCCAGGTTGATCACCAACCACGGCTTCGCCGGCCTGCGCAAGACGCCACCCAACCCGTACCGGACGCTCGGCGTCAGCCGGGCCGCGACCAGGGACAAGGTCGGCGCGGCGTATGAGAAGAAGAGCCAGCGGCTCGCCGCGAAGGGCGGCAGGGTCACCCGGGAAGGCCTGGACGACCCGGTCAGGGCGGCTCGCCAGCGCACGCTCGACCGGGCCAGGGAGGGGATCGAGAACGACTGGTCGACGAACGCGGCGAAGGGCTTCGCCAAGGACGCGAAGAAGGCCAGGGCCGAGTCGGACCAGGCGGCGGCGGTGGCCGCCGATGCCGGCGCGAAGGTCCGCAAGGCCATCAAGGACCGGGACACCGCGACCGCCGAGGCGCAGGCCGCCGCGAAGGAAGCCGCGCGGACCAAGGCCGATGCGGAGGCCGCGCGGGGCCGCGCCGACGTCGCCGAGAAGGCCGCCGCCAAGGCGAACGCGAAGGCGAGCAGGGCGAAGGGCCGTAAGGCGAAGTCGATCAAGGCGAACGCCGCGAAGCTCACCGCGATCGCCGGTACCGTCGCGTCGAAGGCGCGGGCGGCGGAGCAGGCGGCGGCCGACGCCGCCCAGGTGGCACACGAGAAGGCAGCGCCGGTCGGCGACCTGAAAGCGGCGGTCGAGGACGCCACCCGCGCCGCCGCGCCGGTCATCGATCAGGCGGCGGAGGCCGCCGCGCGAGCCAAGCGGGCCGACGCGCTGGTCCTGCGCGCGAAGAACGCGCTGTCCAGCGCCGATGCCGCGGCAGTGTTCGCCGGAGGCCCGGGGGCGTCGCTGGTCGACCGGGTCCGGGCCTGGGTGCGGGCCAACGACGGCGCTCCGATGACGCTGGCCGAGCTGTCCAGGCAACTGGACGTCAAGAAGTCCCAGATCCGCTCCGCGATCGCGAGCGACAACGGCCGGTTCGGCCGGCAGCACCCGGATGCGCTCCGGGTCGTCGAGGCCGAGGGCAGGACCCCGGCGCGGGTCGCACTCGGCGGACATCACTTCGACCCGGTCACCGGCACCTGGCGTGACCCGGCGGGCGGCCGCGGCCGGGGACCGTTCGGACCGGACGCTCCCCAACCCTCGCCCCAGCCGTCGCCGAGGCCGAAGCCCGGGGCCGGCGAGGGCGGTCCGCACGGCCATGGCGACGGCCCCGGTGCCGGTGCCGACCCGTCGGAAGCGGGTGGCCCCGGTGGGCAGCCGAAGCCGGAGACGGACTCCGAGATCGTGCCGGACAAGCACGACGGCCAGTTCCACAGCGGTGACCCACCGTCGGAGAAGGACATCGCGCAACCTCCCGACGAGAAGGAGGCGGTCGTCACCAAGACGGACCTGGAGAAGGTCCGTGACAAAGCCAAGGCACAACACGATGCCGCGCGGGAGACAGAGGCCACCCAGCGCAAGAAGCTGGAGCAGGCACGGGTCAAGCAGCGGGTGCACCAGCGCAGGCTGGACAAGGAGTACCGCGAGGCCACCGACGACGGGCGTCGCAAGGAGCTGGCCGAACAGCGCGCCGGCTACGACCGCGAGGTCGAGCAGGCGGCCGAGGAGTGGAGGGACGCGAAGGAGAAGGCCGAGGAGGCCGCGAAGGAGCACGCGCAGGCCAAGCACGACGTGGCCATCTACGGCCAGCTCGAGCTCAACCGGGAGTTGGTGCGCGAGCTCAAGAAGAAGTGGTCGACGCTGGGCTCGGACGAGGCATACCAGGAACTGCTGGACCGCCAGCGAGAGTACGAGCGGCTCGTCGCCGACGGGAAAACGCTGACCGAAGAACAGCGGCTCACCGACGCCGAGTACTGGGCGCTGGTCAGCGAGACGATCCGGCGCACGACCGGCAAGAAGCTGTACGACGTGCAGCTGGCTGCCGCGATCGTGATCGACAGGGGAGTACGCGACCTGCCGCTGCGTCAGCGTCTGCGGTCTGGGCTGCGCGGCTCGCTGGTCGGGATGCGCACCGGCGAGGGCAAGACGCTGGTCGGCATGGCGGTGGCGACCAAACGCGCGCTGGAGAACCGCCTCGGTGAGGCGCACGGCGTGCACGTGATGACCACCAGCCGCAAGCTGGCCAAGGACGCGCTGACCGACTACTACGGCAAGGTCGCCCGCGAACTGAGGCTCGAGGTGCGGGTGTTGCCGCAGCGGCCGCGCGGCGAGGAGGGTCTGGCCGCCTACCAGAAACACTGGACGCAGAGCCGAGAGGCCTACCAGGCAGACATCACGATCGGCACCGGCAGCGAGTTCCTGTTCGACCACCTCGCCGACCAGAAGCTGCCGAGCGAGTACCGGGTGCAAGCCGGCCACGCCTTCGCGGTCGTCGACGAGGCCGACATGGTGCTGCTGGACTGGGGCGCGAGCCCGCACCGGCTGGCCAGTGCGATCGAGGGCACCGCCCGACACGACGAGCTGACGAAGGCACGGGACCGCGCGGCTGAGCTGCGAGACCACGAGTACACCGTGCGTCGCAACGGCAAGGTCACCATCAGCCCGGCTCAGGCCAGGGAGATCAAGCGGCGGACCAACGAGGAGCTCAGTCCGCAACAGATCACCGATCTGGAGAACGCGAAGCGCGCCGAGGGCTACTTCCTCGACCGGCAGTACAAGATCACCGACGGGACCCGGATCGAGATCGTGGACAAGAAGACCGGTCGTGCGCTGATCGGTCGCCGGTGGAGCGGTGGCTTGCACGAGGCCATCGAGGCCAAGCACGGCCTCCCGATCCACGACCGGCAGCGGTCCGAGAGCTCGATCTCCACCGCCGAGTACCTGGAGCAGTACGACGCCATCGCCGGCATGACCGGCACCACGGGCAGCAAGGTGGAGCGCGGCCTGTTCCGCAAGCGGTACGGCCTCGCCGTGTGGGACGCGCCCACGAACGCGCCCAGCCGGAGGGGGACGAGACCCACGGTGCTGTACGCCACCTCGAAGACCGCACTGACCGCGCTGGCCAAGGACGTCGCGAGCCGCAGGTATAACGCCGCCCCCGAGCTGCTGATCTTCGGGACACCCGCCGAGGCGGAGAGCTTCGCCAAGCTGCTGCGGAGCGAGAAATACCGGATCCACGCGGAGGTGCTCAACGCGTTGGATCCCCGGATCAGGTTCGGCAATGAGGACAGGGTGGTCGAGGCGGCCGGTCGCCCGTACCAGGTGACGGTGGCCAGCAACATCATCGGCCGGGGTATCGACATCAAGCTCGGCGAACTGGCCAACCGAGAGGGTGGGCTGCTGGTCACCACGACGACCTTGTTCGACTCGCGCCGCGCCACCGAGCAGGGCTTCGGCCGGGCCGCGCGCAATGGCCAACGCGGCTCGGTCGGTGAATGGCTGGCGCTGGACGACCCGGTCCTGCGCAAGCACGGCAACAACGCGGTGCTGAACCGGTTGGCGAAGCAGTACGTCGACCAGCCGATCCCGGCGAAGGTGGCCGATGAGCTGGTCGGCAAGGCGGTCGAGAAGGCCGAGAAGGCTCAGGTCCGTCAGCTCAACGCCGTCCTGAAGGGCAAGGCGGCCGCCGAGGAAGAAGTGGTCGCGGAGATTCACGGCGCAACCGCTGCCGGCACCGTCGCGCGCGCGGAGGGTAAGACGCTCACCGGGCAGGAGAAGAAGGTCCGCCAGGCGGTCGGCGAGATCGACCGGCTCAGCGGCAAGCTCACCGCCGCCCACGACGGTGTGGTCGCCGCCGAGCAGGCACTCGGGACGGACACGCGGGGAACCACGGAGCTGAACCAGGCGTGCGGCGAGATGTGCATGGTCCAGGTCCAGCTGACCAGGGCGCTCGGGCGGTACCGGGCGCTCACCGAACCTTCCCTCGGCACGGTCCGTCGAACCGTCCCCGCTGCCGACGGCCCCGCTGTCGACGGGCCCGGCGTGAGCGAGTTCGCCGAGATGGCCAGGCAGCTCGTCGGTGTGGACCAGGAGCTCGTCCAGCGCATCGAGATCCAGGCCATGTTCGGTGACCACGCCGGTGCGATCGACTCGCTGACCGAGCTGATGCTGCGCATCGGGATGCCCGGCCAGTTCAGCGCAGACCAGTTCGAGATCGCGCGCTGGGTGTACACCGCCGCTGAACAGGCCATCGTGACGCTGAGCTGGATGTCCGCCAACCGGGAGAGCTTCGAGACCGTCGAGCTCCACCGCACCCTGGCCCGCCTCGGCGGTCTGCTCTCGGCGGCGGCCACCGACCCCGGCGCCGCACTGACCAACTTCCTCGGCCACGACCTGCGCCACCAGCTGGAGCGGCTGCACGCGAGCGGCGCGCCTCAGCAGGTGATCGACGACCTGTACCGGCTGATCATCATGGACGCCGACTTCACCGCATACCAGCTGGCGTTCCTGCTGAACGTCGGCCAGTGGAAGGGCCACGCGAAGGCGGCGCAGTGGATCGGCGACTTCGCCAAGCAGCACGGCATGGACTGGTCGGCCGGGGTCAAGAAGCAGCTCCGGCAGGCACTGCGGACGCTGCCGTCCGAGCCGATGCCGGACAAGCCGGCCGAGCCGGTCGTCCCGGAGTCGGCTGAGCCTCAGCCGGGCAGCCTTGCCGGGGTTGTCGACGGTGTTGAAGCCGCAGGTACCGATGGCCCGAAGCACCAGGCCACCCCGTTCTCCCGGATGCTCGCCTCGGCGGCGGTGCTCGTCGCGGCGGCCGGCTCGGGTGCCGGCGCCGCGGTACTCGGCTGGTCGAGTGGGACAGCACTGGCGGTGGGCGCGGCCGCTGCGGCGGTGTCGGCTGGCTTCGCCGGCCTGCCGAGGCTGATCAATCCGGCCCGGGGCCCGCCGTCGACGCTGGTCACGGTCTTGACGGGCACGGTGCTGGGCGCCGTGCTGTCCGGCGGCGCGCTGGTTCCCGCCATGGTGGGCGCGGCAATCGGTGCGTTCGCGGTTGCCCGGCTGGCCCGGGTGCTGCCGGCGGCCATGGCGCGGCCGGGCTGGGCACGGTTCGGAAGGTGGATGCAGACCCCGACCGGTCTGGTCAGCACCGCCAACATCGCCGGGCTGCTGCTGGCGGTTGGCGGCGCACCGATCTGGACGTCGCTGTCCTGGGTCGCCAACGCCGCGTTCCTGCTGCGGCAGACGCTGAACTTCTACCAAGGCTCACTGGGCAGGGGAGAAGGCCGTTGGGCGAAGCTCATCGGCTCGGTCGCGGCGGTGACCCTGACGATCAACCTGGACCTGCACGTATACGGTGCGATTACCGCCGTCGGGGTGAACCGGCACATCGACCTCGCGTTCGCCCTGCTGGACGTCGGCTTCCTGCTGTCGCTGTCCCCGGCGGCGCTGGCGCTGCTGCTGAACAAGGACAACCCCAGCGCCGAAGAACGCAAGACGGGCTGGTCGAAGTTCGCGGCATGGGCGTCGTTCGCGTCGTTCGCGGCGATCCTCGAAGCCGAGTACCCGATGTTCGCCTCGGTGTTCCAGGGCACCAGCCCGGTGTTCAGCGTGGCCAACATGGTGTTCATGGCGACGTTCCTCGGCAACGGCTTCGAGGCGCTCTACTGGGTGTTCCACAAGCTGAAGGCCACTGTCGGCGACCGGGAGCACAAGCCGTCGCCGGCGCACCTGTGGGTGGCGAGCCAGATCGGCCGGCTGTCGCTGGCCGCATACGGATTCGTGGCGATGCTGACCATGACCGACCCGCTGCCGGTCACGGTGACCTCGGTCGGGGTCGGCGCGCTGCTCATGCTGATGTGGGCGATCAACCGCAACGCGCCCCCGTTGGCCGATGCGGCCGATCCGAAGCCGACCGATGCACCGGACACCCGGCGCCACCGCCTGTTGTGGGCACCGGCCCGGCGCCTGCTCGACCTGATCGAGAAACCGGTCGGGATCGCTCTGCCGGTCTTCGCGCTGGGCCTGCTGTGGCTGCATCACCCGGTGGCGGGTGCGGTCACCAGCGCGGCGCTCGGCGCGACGATGGCCTGGCTGCTGCGAGCCGACCCCATCATGGCCAGACTGCGGCCGTTGCTGGCCCGCGCCGCGGTGCTCGTCGGCGTCGGCGTACCCGCGCTGCTGCTCCTCGCCGAATCAGCCAGCGCGTCCACGCTCGATGCCGCGGGTTCAGCACCGGCCACCCCGACGCTAGTGGTCGGCGTAATCGTCGTCGTGACGGTCGCGAAGCTGCTGACCAGAGCACGGTCGCACCGGGCGAATCATCTGGTGAGCAGCGGTTCCGAGCCCCAACCCGGATTCGGCGAGGCTGAGGCGGCCAGGGTGCGAGGTGCCGGACTGCCGCTCGCCGAACAGGTCTCTTCGCTGCTCAGGCGCACCCCCGCCGGCTACGCGGAGACCCCGGCGCTCGCCTCGGCCCTGCGGGTCGAGCCGGGTGCGCTGTTCGAGGCGCTCCTCGTGCTGCCGGGGCAGTTCGCGATCACCGGGGACGGACAGGGCGTCTACCTGATCCCGGCCTGGGTCACCGACAGCGGTTTCACGCCGGTGATTCGGGCGGGAGTGGTCGAGTTCGAGCGGGCCAGCGACCAGGGTGTGCTCGTGGTCAGCGGAAACCTGGTCAACGTCGGCCCGCATCCCGGCAACCTGTTGCGGCTGCTGGCCCGGCAGATCGCGCACCGGGACGGGCTGGGCGAGGCCAACGCCTGGCAGTGGGCGCGCTGGTTGCTCACGGTGAGCGCCGAGCGCTGGGCCGACCAGGACGCGGTGTGGCGCGCCGAGGGCCCGCTGCGCGCCACGACGCTGCCCGGCGGGTTCGAGCTGGTCACGTTCGAGCGCCAACCGGGCCGGCATGTGATCGTCGGGATCTTCCCCGTCGGCGGCGCCGAGCTGACCATCCCGGGCCGCACGGCCTGGGCTTCCGTGGTGCGTATCGACCTCCAGGGCGGCTCCGGTGTGGTCGTGTCCGGCGTGCCTGGCGGTCCGGTCACGGTGCGGACCGCCCTGCACGTGGTGAAGGGCTTCACCCCAGGGCAGATCACGGTCAACGGGGTGCCGGCGGCAAGCTGGCGCACCGTCCGGGTCGAGGGATACGGCGCGAACCGGGGGCTGGCCGAGGAGGCCTTCAGCTGGCAGGTGGCGAACGCGCCGGACTGGGACGGTGGAACCGTCGACCTGGCCGAGATCACCGTGTACGGACTGGACGTGCCGGCGGCGACCCCCCGGCGCACGCCGCTGCGGGCAGGCGAGTGGCTCACCGTGGTCGGCAACCCGGGCGGACTGCTCGCGGCCGGTGTCGGGCCGGTCGTTTTCCTGGGTGCCGGTCACGTCGGTGTGCCGGTGCTGCTCGGTCCAGGCACCTCCGGCGGCGCGCTGTTCGATTCGAGTGGCCGGCTCGTCGGGCACGCGGTACAGCTGAGCCTGGACGGTGGAACCGGGCTGCTGTACGGTACCGACCCCCAGCTCAGCGCGGCGTTCACCGATATGGTCCCGGCGGACACCGACCCGTCGACGCGGTGGAAGAACGGCACAGCGCACGGTGGTGCGCAGGCACGAGCCTCGCTGTTCGCCACCCTGGGCGCCGTAGCGATCGGCGGGCTCGGTTTCGGCGGGCACACCGGGCAGCTACTGGTCGGCGTGGCAGTCCTGACGCTGGCCGTTGCCGTCCCCCTGGTCAAGTTGGGTGTCAGCTTGGTGCGGGCGGCCGCACGGGCCTCGACCAGTCGAGGTCCGCCCGGCGCTACCTCGATCGGCTCGGGTGAGCCGCACGACGTCGAGTCCGCAGATGAGGTTCTGGCGCGATTGCGACGCCTGTCCAGACAGCTCGCGGAGCTCGAACGCCGCGAGGCCCTAGGTGAGGCTTCGCCCGGCCAGGTCGCGGAACTGAGGGATGAGCTGGACCGGCTCCGTGCCATGGCCGAGCCGGTCGAGCGGGAACGTCTCGATCAGCTACGCCTCGACCCCGGTCGGCCCCGCGATGCCGCGATCCTGGCGCTGCTTCCCCAGTTCCTCTCGGAGCTCAGGCGACTCGGGCCGCTCGGCGTGTTGGCCCCGGCATGGCTGCGAAGGCTGATCGAAGACCTGCCGAGGGAGATGTACTGGTACGAGGGGGGCCCGGACAGTCCGAGGGCAGGTCTCCTGGGATGGTTCGGGGCGGACCCACCGAGGGCTGGCGGTGCGGTGGACGCCGAGGTGCGGATGAGTAGTGACCGCGACCATCCCATCCAGCTCAGCCTCCGGGATGCGCTCGCGGCGGTCGGGGTCGTTCTCTCCCCGGACGAGCTGGTGGCCCTCGGTGACGAGTACATCACCTGGCACGAGCTGGTCCACGTGTTCCAGTTCGTGGTCGGGGTGACGGCTGGTCGGCACCTCAGTGAGACGACGCTGGATACCTTTCCCTCGGCCGGTCGGCCGGAGCCGAACGATCAGCAGCGGGAGGACGGTCTCACCGCGGTTGGGCTCGAGGGCGAGCGGCTGGCCGAGGGCATCGCACAGCTGATCATCGTGCGGCGTCTGGTGGAGCGTGGGGTGGTGCCCTCGGACCGGCGGGGCGAGCTGCTCCGCGCGATACGTACCCGTATGTTCCCCGATGATGTGCCCGGCTACGGCGACCCGCACAGCGAGCCGCTGGTGCGTTCGGTGCTCGAACTGGCGGCCTCGCTGGAGCGTGAGCGCCAGACGTCCCGGTCGCGTGGGGACCTCGGTGGAGACCTCTCGCGGCACGGCCACCTCGACATGGCCGAGCGTGAGTCGTTCGAGAGCGGCCTGGACGACATGATCGACAAGGCAGGGCAGCCTGCCACCCGGCCATTGCCGTTCGGTCTCACCGGTGCCTTCGTCACGCTCCTGCGCACCGCCGAGGCCAGACCGTTGCTCCCCGCGCGGTTGGGGGACCTGCCGGAGCGGCTCATCGGCTACGGCCGCAACAACGCGGGCCGCGCCGAGATCGTGATGTTCATCGAGACCTGGGAGCATCTGCTCGAGCTGACCGATCTGGGCCTGCTCGGCGAGCGGTGGTGGCGCGACTTCGTCGATCACGAGACCCAGCATGCCGACGAGGTGTGGGTCGGCCACGATCACGCCGAGTCCGCCATGTCGCTCGCCGGTCAGGTGGTGGCCGCCGAGCTGGCGCGGGCCGAACAGGTGCTAAACGAGGCCCGCAGGGAGCAGCCGCTCACCCCGATTCCCGGTGCCGGCATCGACTTCGTGATTCCGGCGTGGATGGCCGAGTACCGCCTCTACGTCCGGCAGGGCCGGTTCTACTGGGCGAAGGACGGCACCGCATTCGACACGAGCGGCTTCATGAAGCTGGGCGTGCCCGACGACCTCTGGTCCTTCGTGGTCGACCAGCACGGCAACTTCTACAGCGGCCGAGAGGTCGGCCACGAGCGGTACCGGGTGCGGTTGAGCGCGGCCGGACAGATCATGACCGTGCCGGGTGCGCCCGGACTGGTCCAGCACCTCAACGTCGCCACCGTGACCTACCCGGGCAGCGATCTGGGGCAGCTGGGGCGCCTGGCCGAGGAGCTGGGTCTGGACCTGAGCCACCTGACGCGCCTGCGCTACATCGGCCTGGGTGCGGAGGTCAGCCTCTCCCGCCCGAGCGGCGAGACACCCGACAACCCGCCGGGGGTCGTCGACCGGCGCCGCCGGGCCGAGGACGACGCGGCGCGGCCGGTCCGGAATCCGGCCGCCGGGATCACCGAGCTGCTGGAGTCCGTCGAAAAGCAACTGGACCAGCTCGGCCGCCGCCCGGCCGGCGCGTGGGAGTCCGTGCTGGACATCACCGGCCCGGCGTCGGATGGCCCCAGCGGGCGCCTCGCCCGCATGCTGGCCACCGTGCGGGACCTGCTGGCCGAGGAACCGTCGAGCGACGAGCTCAGCGCACTGGCCATCCGGCTGGCGGCGGCCTCGACCCGGTTCGACGAGATCCGTGAGACGGCGCTGGCCGCCAAGGGACCCGCGCTGGCCCGGCTCGCCTCGGACATCGCCGGCCTGCTCGCTCGCGGTGGTGCACCGACGTCGGTCGACGAGCTCAGCGATGAACTGGACGAGTCCCCGGAGATCGTCGAGGAGGCTGTGCGGCTCCCGTCCTCGGGCCTGGAGATCGTCGATGACCTGGCGGGGGAGCCGTCGGTGCGGCTCGCCTTCCCGGCCGGATCCGCCGCGCGCGAGACGGCCGTGACGCCGCCGACCCCGGTCGGCGCGAGCGGGCTGGCCGCCGGCGGAACGAAGGGCGGCGGCGGAGCGAGCGCTGCCGGCGCCCCCGGCACGCCCACCCCTGCCGCCACCGAGCAGGTCGGCTCGGTGAACACCCATCCGGAGTCGAACACTCCCCGGTCCCCGGCCGAGCCGCGCGGACCCCCATCGGCCGCTGGCGAGCTGTCCGGATTCGTCGAGCTTCACGGCGGCTTGCTGACCCTCATGTACCGGTTCGGCTTCGCGGCGCGGCCCAACGCCGGCGCCTCGCTGGCAGCCGATGGCCAGGTCCGGTCGCGTGCCGGTCTCGGCGCGGACACAGACCGGAAACCCAAGCCAAAGCGGCCGCGGCGCTGGGCCCAGGGGCTGGTGGTCGCAGGTGTGGCGTTGGCCGGCGCGGTGTTGCTGGCGCTGCACGGCGCTGAGCCGGCATCACTGCTCGGCGCGGCTGCCGCAGCCATTCCGTTCGGCAGGCTCCGGTTGACCGACTGGAACGTGCAGCAGCTGCGTCAGCTCAGCGGGCTGCACCCGCGCGCGGCGGTGCAGAGGGCGCTGGAGGCGCAGAACATGGGCGGTCCGCCGCGTGTGGTGGATGCGGAGGCCGCCTCGGCGCTGGAACGGCAGGGCCACCGGCCGCTCTACCGAGGCATCTCCGGCCCGGACGCGGCCGCCAACGCCGAGGAATTCCGCACCGGTCTGGCCCCCTTCATCGGATACGCCAGGGACTTCGTCGGTACCGGACACAACTTCACCACCGACGAGGGACTCGCTCGAGGCCTGCACAGCAGTCGCGGCCGAACCGCCGCGCACGGAACCGGCGCGCTGATCCGCGCTTATCTGCACCCGAGCGCCGTCGTCGTCGATGACCTGGCCGCCATGGATGCTCAGCTGCGTGACATCGCCCAGGCGCGGGCGAACGGTGAGCCCACGCTGGCCCGAGCCTTGGAGGACCTCGGGGTGTGGGCAGCGATCCGCGGCGTCGACGCGATCAGCCCTGCCACTTCGGCTGGCGATCACATCTTGGTGGTCAACCGGCGCGCGTTGATCGTCGAGGTGGCGGCCGCACCGAGTGCGAAGCCGAGCTGGACGGCGAGGTTCCGGGGCAGGACCACGGCGGTGGTGGGTATCGCCGTGGGCGGTCTGGTCGCGCTGCTGCTGGTCAGGCACGGTCTGCCGCCCGAGGCGGGGCTGCTGGCGGCCTCGGTTCCGTTCGGCATGGGCGGGCTCGGCGGGACGCGCGGCGATCCGGCCGCGAACACTCGCCGGCTGGATCGGATGCTGGCCGACGAACAGGCGCTGGCGACGGACCAGACAGCTGTGCGGGCGCGGCTGCTGTCGACGGCGCGGACGAGCCTGCTCGACCCGAGCTACCCGATCGATCAGGCGTCGCTGCCCCAGCTCCGGGAACGGCTGGACGAGGGCATCGGCCGGTTGACGGACGGGCTGGCCGCGCAGCGGGGCCACTTTGCCGCCGTCGCTCTGAGCGGTTCCGATCGGGAACGCGTCGACGGGTTGCTGGCCTTTCTGGCGCCGCTGAACACCCTGCGCTCCTGGGTGGACCGGGACGCGAGCTTCGACGATCTCACCCACCTGGAACGGATCAACCAGCTGATCAAGATTGCCCGCTTCCTGGAGCCGACGCTGCCCCGAGCGCAACTCATGGCCGGCCTGTCGGATGCGGAGGGGGTCAAGTTCGGCTGGCTGCTCGAGATCCTCCAGACCGTGCTGCGGAACTTCGTTGCCGTGCGCGACGCCCACGTGGGCCAGCGGCTCGCAGGTCCGGTGCTCGCCGCACTGGGACAGTGGAACTGGGTGGATGTCGGCTGGCTGGCCGAGGCCATGTCGTTGACCGTCGAGGAGGTCCTCGCCGCCGCACGGCAGTCCGAGCAGCTGCTCGTCTCGCGCAACGAACGGCTCATCATCCGGATCCCGGCCGGTGCCTATACCGATCTGTATGAGCGCGGCTACGCCGACGGATTCGCGTCCGGCGTGACCTTGTCGACGCGCCACGGCCAAGAGCACACGATCTACCGAGGTTCCCTGATCATCGGGACGCACCCGGACGCCGACCTGCGCCTCACCGAGCCGGGGCCTGCCCAGGTCAGGGCGGTGCTCATCATGCGTGCCAACGGTTGGTGGCTGCACAGCCTCGACGACCCGACAGCGGTCAAGGTGGACCGGACACCGCTCACCGGACCGACCGCGCTCCGCAACGGCAGCACGATCACCATCGGGGACACCACCTATACCTTCACGCTGTCGGATGATCGCCCGTCGAGCGCCGTCAAGCACCGGTGGCCGAGGTGGAACCGCGGCGGAAAGGCGTTGGCGGTGGTCGGCCTGATCGCCATGGGTCTGCTCGCGCCGGGAATGTTGCACGGGTCCACGGCATCGGCGGCGACGCTGGCCTCGGGCGAAGGCCCGGTCCGCTCGATGCTGTCGGTGCTGCTGGACCTCGCGACGAGCGCCCCCACGGTGTCCGGGTTCGCTGCCGGTGCCGCACTGATCGGCGCCGTCCTCGCGGTACGCCGGGTCCGGACGGGCGCGGCCGCCGCTGCCGGCGGCAGTGCCAGGGCGGTGCTGGACTGGCTGCGCGCCAACCCCGGCGGCAGCCCGCGCGCGATGGCCGCCGATCTCGGCGCGGACGGCGACTCGCTGCGCCGCAGGCTCGAGACACTGGCCGCACCGGAGATCAATCTGATCACGGTCGTGCACACCCGAACCGGGACGCGCGTCTATCGGATCACCGCGCTGGGCGAGGCGCTGCTGGACGACCTGCCGGCCGGCATCGACAAGGCCGACCCGTTCAGTGAGGCCTGGTCCGCCGCCGCGGAGCGGATGGCGGCCTGGCTGGACGGAGCGGAGAACGTCCGGACCCCCGAGGCCGTCGCCGAGCTCACCGCGCGGCTCGCCGCCTGGCGCGAGCAGGCGGACTCCGCGCGGCCCGATGGCGAACCGACGACGCCGCGAGGCCGGACTGATTCCGCCGCCCCGGTCACCTCCACCCGCCCGATCGAGCCTGGGACCGGAACGGTCGACGGCCCGCACGCCGCGCGTGCGCGGGAGATCGGCCGGATGATGGCCGAGAACTCCGGCGCCGGTGCCAGCGAGACCTGGGCTGACTGGGCGAAGCAGGGTCGCGCACTGCTCGCCGAGCTGGGTGAACGGGGCTGGCGCGAGCTGCGGCGGATGCTCGACCCGGTGGCCGCCGGGCAGCTGCACTACCTGTGGTTGGAGCGCACCGGTAACTGGGTCGGCGCCCTGCCGGCGAGCATCGACCCGGTCTGGTTCAGGCAGACCGTCACCACGGCACTGGTGCTGACCGAGATGAACCATGGCCTCACCGCGCGGGAGTACCGGAAGGCGTTCCGCGCGCTGCGCAGCGAGCTCGCCGACCGGCTGACCGGTCCGCTGTCGCCCGCGACGCAGCTGGAGCGGGACACGTTCGCCCAGGTCCTCCTGACCGAGGTGCCCCGGCTACGGCAGACCGTCGAGAAGATCACCGAGAAGAAGCGCCGCCGCTGGTGGTCGTCCAGGGCCGTGCTGGTCCTGGGCATGGTGGGCGCTGGCCCGTTGACGATCGGTGTCCCACGTGCGATCGCCGCCGATCTCGTCTCGACGGGGGCTCTGGATGTGCCGCTGAGCAGCTCCTCGCTGGTCGAGCTCGGCACGGCTGCCGCGCTCGCGCTCACCGCCGCCGTGTTCGGCAGGTCGGTTCGTTTCTGGCTGGCCTACCGCAGGCAGCACCGGCCGACGCGCGCCTGGAGTTCTCACGACCGGGGTCTGCGCCTCGTCGCGGCCGCTGAGGAGTCCCTTGCCTCGGCCGGCGCGGTCGGGCCGGGTCACCACGACCTTGCCGTGGTCCGGTTGGACCGAGCCGAGCGGCAGCTGAACAAGGCGGCCGGGACGCGGGGGCTGCGGCTGTCCGATGAGATGTCCGCACACATCGAGCGGGTGCGCGGACAGATCGAGTCGGCTCGCCTGGCCTTGCCCCGCGCGGAGGTTCCGCTGGAGGACCGGGTGCTGGCGCTGTTGGACGGGCAGCGTCGGGATCACTGGGCGTTGGCCGATCTTGCCGAGACCCTGGTGGTGAGCGAGATCGAGCTGCGCTCGGTGGTGGATCGTTCACCGAGGCTCGAGGTGTTCACCGATGAGCGCAAGGTTGCGCAGGTAGTGGCCGCCGATGCCGCGGCGGTGCGCGCCGGGTTCAGGCTGACGGTGATCGGTGGAGTCCCGATGCTGCGGCTGTGGGGTGCTGACGGGCTCCTGGAGATCGACGGCCAACAGGTCGGTGGCGCCCGCATACTGTGGCGGCTGACCCCGATGGGCCACGCGACGCGCGTCCTCCGGGCCACGGCCGAGGGGTGGCTGAGCGACCCGGACCAGATCTTCGAATTGATCGCCCAGCGGTGGAAGGCAGCCGGTTCGGACCGGACCGAGGGGACGACCTCGGTGTACCGGATCGACCTGAACGCCACCGACCCTCGGCTGGGTGCCACGCTGCCGTGGCTCGCGGGCAGACCCGCCACAACGGCGCTGGAGATGCAGGCCGCCCGATTCCGTGCGCGCTGGCGCGCGGCGCGGCTGGTGACGGTGGGGCCGGTGGGCGAGGGCGAGGACCTGGCGCCGGCGGCGGGACTGCACCCGTCACTGTCGGTGGTGGACATCGAGAGCGGCGGGCGGTTCCGCCGGGACGTGGTCGGCACCGGTGCCGTGGTCAGCCTCGAACCGTTCCGGGTCCTGACCGCCCTGCACGTCGTCGAGCACTTCGCACCCGTCTGGATCGCGGTCGACGGTCGACGGGCCCGGGCGTGGCAGACGGTGACGGTCGAGGAGTACGGGCCGAAGGGCAGCCCGCAATGGCATCTGGCGGACGCCGCCGCTCGTCAGAGAGCTCGTCTCCAGGACACGTATGCACCCGACCTGGCGCTCGTCGAGTTCGGCAACCGGTCCTGGCCACACAGGTTGATCGACCTCGTCATCCGGTGGCTGGGCGGCGCCGAGCCGGGGCGGGCTGTGCCGGCGTGGACGGCGGCCCCGATCCGGAACCGCCCGGTGGAGATCGGCGAGAGACTGCGGCTCGAAGGCAATCCGGGCCACATCCGAGTGGCGGTTGAAGCGGCCGTGATCGACGTCGAGTTCGGCGAGGTCAGGTACGAGGTACATGTTTCGGGCGGCATGTCCGGCGGTGTCGTCACCGACAGCGCCGGCGAGTTGATCAGCCCCGTCTCGAGCGGGTCGAGCATCCATCGTCAGCTCACGGCACCGGCCGGGTGGGTGAGTACCTCCTCGCCGATGTTGACCGCGCGCTTCCTGGCGGTGGCCGAGCGCAAGCTGGACGACCGGAACCTGCTTCGGCGGATGGTCGATCCCCACCGGATCGGTGGTGTCCGGAGCCGATCGACGGGCTGGATGCGGACGTTTGCCAGGCTGGCCGTGGTGGCCGGCACCGGGATCGCCCTGCTCATGACCTTCGCGGGCACAGCGGCGGCTGGTGATCTTTCCGGCGGCCAGACCTCCGGTGGCTCGTTGCTCGGCGTGCTGGACGGCCCGATCGGCTCGCCGGTCTTCCTCGCGGTCGCAGGCCTGGTCGCGGTGGTGAACGTCTACCTGGTGGCCCGAGCCCTGAAACGCCAGCGCGGACCGCCGTCCGAGCACGCCTGGCTGCGCCGCGCGGGTGCGCGGGTGCGCGCCGCGATCATCCCGGTGGCGAAAGCGACCGTGATCGCTCTGACGCTCGGCGCCGCGCTGTTCGCGACGTTGGACCAGCCCACGGCCGATGCCCAGACGGTCAGCATCACGTCCGTCGCCTCGGTCAGCGCCGCACCGGCGAGCGCGACCGCGACCCTGCCGGACACCGCTGAGGTCGAGCCGGGGGACACGGTCAGCGGCCTCGGGGCGGCGACCGGCATCCGGGACCTGCGGCGGTGGCGCGACGCGAACGCCGAGCAGTTCCCCGACGTGGCCGCGCTCGACCGCATCACGCCGGGCCAGCACCTGACGATCCCGTCCGGCTGGGACGGGCGCTGGCGGCTGCGCGCCGCGCTGCGCGACTCGCTGTCGAAACTCGCCGACCGGCTAAACCTGCCCGGCGGCTCCTCGGACCTGGTCCGGGCCAACCCGGACCTGGCACACCAGGACCCGCGCCAGCTGCCCGACGGCCGGACGGTCATCGTCCCGGGCGCACCGGGTACCGGTCAGGACACCGGCCCGAGTGATCAGGGCCAGGGCCCGGGGCAACCGGGCGACGGCACGCCGAGCACCAGCCCCAGCTCGCCGGACACCGGCGCGTCGCGGCCGGACGTCGCCGACGCCGGCCCGCGCGGACCGCCTGCCGAGGGCACCTCACTCTGGGTCTGGATCTCGCTGGCCGTCGTCCTGGGCGGGCTGTTCGCGATCGCCGCGCGGTTCGGACTGCTGCCGGGAACCACGCTCAGGCGGGTCGACTTCGGCCGCGGCCGGGCGGGCACGCCGCCCGACTCTCGGTTCGACAGCGGTGCCGGGAACTCCAACGCCTTCCCGGCGGGCACCCGGCACGCGGTCAACATGCAGCGGCTCAGAGCCGCGGTGACGTCGCCGTCCGGGGACCCGGTGAAGGACCAGGCGATTCTGTGGCTGTACCGCCGGCTCACCGCGGCGGACAGCGTTCCGTTGATGCTGCTGGCCTTCGACCCGGACAACGGCCGGGTGGCAGTCGCGGTTGGCGACCCGGACATCTCCGAGCACGTCGTGGTCTACACGCCCGGGATGCGCTCCGGGCTCGCCAACCTCGAGGTCCTGATGCGGGGCGCCGGAGCACTGCGCAGGGCCACCCTGGCCGCCGGGGCGGACAGTGTCGCCGTCATCGGCTGGCTCGACTTCCTGGACTGGCCGCAGACCGTCGGCTCGGCCCGGTCGGAGATGCCGGCGCTGGCCGCCGCGCCCAACCTGCGCTCCTTCCTGTTCGGGTTGCGCGCCGAGCACCAGGGCCCGCTGCACCTGACGCTGGTCGCGCACAGCTACGGCACCGTGCTGGCCGGGATCACCGCACGGACCGGGGTGCTGCCGGTCGACGACCTGTACCTGATGGGCAGCCCCGGCACCACGCTGCGCAACGCGGCTCTGTTCGGCCTGACCTCCGGCAGCGTGTACGCCTCGACGTTCACCCGGGACATCATCACGCTCACCCCGAGGCGCTGGCACGGGATCCAGCCGGTGCGTCCGAGCTTCGGCGCCACGGTGATCCCGGTCGGCACCGGCGGTCGCGGACTGACCGACCCGCACGTCAGGTACCTCGACGAGGACTCGCCGGCGCTGGCGGCCGCCGGTCACATCGCGGCGGGGCGCGGGGAGCTCGCGGCCGACGCCGCACGGACCGCCGCGGTCGCCAACGGCACGACCGGCACCGAGCGTGGCCTGTCCCGGCTGCGGCGGCTGCCGAGGTCGGTGCTCGCGTGGGCGACCACCAGATGGTGGGCCGGGGTGCTGCCGCTCGGCTACACCGTCGCCCTGCTGATCACCGTGTTCGGTGCGCTCCACGAACCGATCCTGGCCCCGGTGATCGGTCCGATCGCGATGACGCTGCGCGGCGGCATCGGTTCGATCCTGGACTCCAAGCGGGGCCTGTGGCTGGAGGCGAGCGGCTCCCGGCACCGAGGAATGGCGCGAGTACTGATCGCCGCGGTGACCGTCGTCGTGTTCACCCGGTTCACCAGCATCGAGACGAACATCAGCGACGTCCTGCCACTGTCGAACGGCTGGATGAACGTGGCGATGGGGCTCATGTTCGCGCTGGCCCACGACGGAGTGGTGACCCGGTTCAACCTGACCAAGCTGGAACGCCTGCTGAACAAGTCGGACGGTCCGATGCGCAGCATGACGAAGGGCCTGCGGTCGGTCTGGGCGTGGCTCGCGGTGCTGGGCCCCGGGATCATGGATATCGGCATGGTGGTGATGCTGTATTCGGTGATGGCCTCGTCGACCAATGGGCCGTTCGCCGCGATGATCACCGCGACGACCTCCTCGTCCATGGCTCTGGGTGTCGCCTACCAGACCTGGCATCTGTACCGGGAGCACCTGCGCGATCAGAAGGGCAATGCCCGCTACGAGCGGTTGGGCCTGGTGCTCGACGACGGTGCGTTGCTTGTCTACGGAGTCACCTTCGTCTGGCTGACGACGAATGCCCTGGCCGCGGGCATCATCACCGGTGCCGCGCTGGGGCTGCTGGGGCTGCTGCTGTGGGCCATCCAGCGGCGGGGCCCGCCGGAGGACCTGATCGACTCGCGGCCCGGTGACACGGTCTCGTTCTCGATAGTGGCGGTGAACCTGGGTGCCGGCCTCGGCGCCGGGCTGACCGCGGTGGCCTTGGGCTGGGGCTACCTGGCCGCCGTCGCGGTGGTGATCGGCACCCAGCTGGCGATCCTGGGTGTCGCCAGGGCGGTCGACTGGTTCCGCACCACCCACGGGGGCCGGTGGGCGCGGGACGGCTCCGGTACGGCCGGACTCCCGGACATCGGGGACCGCATCGGCGGCGCGGCATCGGCGGACCCGCGCACCGGCGCGGCGACCGTGCTGAACGGCGGGCAGTACCGGGCGGTGCTGGCCTGGCTGCGGCTGATCGGCCCGTCACTGACCGAGGTCGCACCTGAGGCGACCGACTTCGCGCTGACCGGAACCTGGGGCGGGGCCGCGTTCTACCTGGCGCCGGGGCTGCTGGAGCTTCTGCCGGGCCAGCGGGTGCTGTTGTTCGTCGCGCCCGACCCCCGACGCCATGGGCAGCTGGCGGTGTTCGTCGACCCTTCGGTGCTGGCCCGGCTGCCGTTGCTGAGCCCGGAACACCTGCGCATGCTCGCCGACCGCGAGGCGGCCCGGCTGGCCGGGCGCACCGAGCAGCAGGTGCGGCAGGACAAGACCCTGCGCATGCCGCCACCGGCGGTCCTGCGCCAGTTGATCATGCCGCCGCCGGGCGAGCACCCGGCCGCGGCGCGGGACGGCGACCGGGACACCCGCGCCGACCCCGGCACCGGGGATCAGCTCTCCCTGTTCCCCGGCGAACCACACACCCCACCGGCGGCCGTGGGGGCCGTCGGGGTACACCCGATGGAGGGATTCAGATGGACAAGTCTCGGCCGATCGCCGCCCCGCTCTTCCAGCGACCGGGGGAGGGGCTCTTCGAGCACCACTCGGGCACGGACTCCCAGCCGCGCTGCGAACTCCCCGGCTGTGACCGCGCGGTTCGAGTCGTCCCCGGGCGGGACAACGTCCGCTACTGCTGCTCGGAGCACCGTCGCGCCACCCAACGGCTCCGCCGTCGCGCGCGCTACGACGGGGAGGGCTGCTGAGCGCCGGACAGCGGCCCGAATCGCGGCGAAAGCCGCCGCCGTCATCACCGGACTCGTGATCGCCGCCTCGCTCACCCTGCTCCTCGGCGGCCCGCCAGCCTCGGCGGCGCCGGTCGCACCGTACACCGCGCACTCCCTGGTCACACCGCGCGGTGTGCACATGGCGCGGCATGAGCAGAAGGTGCGCGGCGTCACCCAGCCGATCCGGACGCTGTCGCAGCCAGGGGACAGCGTCGCCGGCTACCTGTACGGGCTGCCGGGGCTCACCGAGGACCGACTGTACGAGCTGAACCCGCACCTGCCACCAGGACCGGACCGGACGTTGCCGACCGGAACCGAGGTGTTCATTCCCGGCGACACGTCGGGGGTGTGGAAGGTCCAGCCGCACTCGGGCGACTCCTGGGCGCGCATCGCGGCACGGGCCGGGATCAAGGACTGGCGGCAGGTGCGGGCGGCGAACGCCCCGCTGGTGGACGCGCTGCGAGATACCGGGCTGAGCGGGAACTGGCTGTACGGGGACAACCAGGTCCTCGTGCCCGGCTGGCACCGTCCCGCGCAGGGCGGCCGACCCGGCACCCCCGGCGCGGGACAGCCGCGACCAGGCACCCCGGCGCCGGACGGCTCGTCGGCGGCAACCCCGGCGCCGCCGTCCACTTCCGCGACCGCCACGCCCGTTCCGGTGCCGTCCACCCCGGGATCGCCCGCGCCGACCCGAGGCCCGCCGTCGGCGTTCTGGTCGGTGTCCCGGTGGATCGAGCTGACGGCGCTCGCGGTGTTCGCGTCCGGGCTCGCGCTGCTCGGCCGGGTTCGGCTCGGCCTGCGCGCGGCGCTCGATCGGATCGGCGCACTGGGCGGTAGCCCGGGGACCGCGGCCAGCTGGCCGCCGACCGAGATGGGGGACTCGCCGGTCGCCACCGTGGTCGAAGGGTTCGAGTCCAGGTCCTGGCTCGGTCGGCTCCGCGCGGAGGTTTCCTGGCGGCTGCCCACCAGCGGCGCACGGCGCAGGGCCGTTCTCGACGAGGCGGGTCAGTTCGGCATCGGCGTCGGTGCCGCACTGGTGAGCGGCCTGGCCGGCGGTTCGTGGGCGCTCACGGGTCTGATCCTGCTCGGCTCGTCGACCGTGACGGTGCTGCTGGCGCGCTGGAGCCTGGTGCGCGCCATGCGGCGGGACGGCCCCGGGGAGTTCCGGGAGTCCCCTTCGCTGGGTGCCTGGCTGCGGCACGCCGTGCGCGGGAGCACGGTGCGGGCCGCTGTGCGGCGTGACCTGCGCGGCAGCGTCCGGATGGTGGTGGGGGCTGGCGGCGTCGGCCTGGTGGCGCTCGCCGTCGACGTGCTCACCATGCCCGGCGTGCCGAGCGTCCAGAGCGCTCGCGCATGGCTGACCGTCTCCGCGCTGGTCACCGCCTGGTTCACCTACCGCAACCTCCGGCGTGACCAGCTGGTGCAGCAGGAGTCTGCGGAGGGCAGGCTGACCCATGTCCGCCGGGACGCCGCGCTCGGCACGGCGATCAACCTCGCGCTGAACCTGACCTACCAGTCCGCGCTGGTGATCGGGCACCTCGGCCCTGGGCTCGCCGCGGTCGTGTCGTTCGTCGTGTCCATGGGCCTGAGCACGATGAGCGAGCGACAGGCCTACTTCGGCCGCAGGGCGGGCCTGGCACTGACCTCGGCCGCCGTCGCGTTCGTCACTTCGAAGATCGTGTCGGGGCTGAACCTGGCCGCGCCGGCCGGTGGTTTCGGGACCTACCTGTGGGCGGGGCTGGGCTATCTGCTGGTGGCCGGACCCGTCACGGTGCTGGCGGTGGAAGCGGCCCTCGCGGTCAGCGAGCGGATCGGTGTAGTCCTCTCCGAGCACCGGGTGAACAGCGGGCGCCGGGCACTCGCCCGGCTGCACGGCGACCCCGACCCGGACCGGGCACGCCGGATCCGCAAGCGGCTGGACAAATGGACCCACCGGCTCGACGGGTGGAGCGCGGCCGGGCGGCTGCGCGGTCGCAAGGTGGCGGTGAAGATGGCGGAATCGCTGCTGATCCGAGGCTTCGCCTATGTGATCGTGCGACCGTGGGAGCACCAGTCCGGATGGCACACCGTGGCACGTGCCGTGGCCGTGGCGGTCCTGCTGATCGGCTATCAGGCCGCGATCCGGTGGTGGCAGCGCCGCCGGGACCCCACCGAGGACCCGTTCAAGCAGGCGCTGACCGCGCGGGGCCGGGCGCTGCTGCCGCTCGGGGTGACCAGCCGCATCCGCCGCTACCTGCGTTGGCTCGACCGCGCGTCGAACACCCTCACCGACGAGCAGGGGACGCGGTACCCGGTGCCGAGGCCGTCACGAGTGCTGCGCTCGGGCAGTTCGCCCGCGCTCGTCGGGCGCTACGCCGCATGGCTGGCCGGCGCACTGCGCCGGATGCGCTCCGAGCAGTACCCCGGGTACGGGCCGATGCTCGACCGGATCACCACAGTCGGAGCGCTCGCGGCGCGGGCGCGGCAGGTCCGGCAGCTCGAACAGACGCGGGGACAGAGCGAACGGCGAGCCGTGCTGTATGCGGTGATGATGCTGGTCAGCGATGTGAACGCGGTGACAGGCGCCGGACAGCGGGCGGTGGCGCGCGGGAGCAGCACCGCGAACGCGCTGGTGTTCCTGCGTGAGCTTCTCGACGAGCTGGGCGCGGCGCACAACCTGGCCGAGCTGTTCCGCGAAGGTGACCTCGACGACCTCGGGGACCCGAGCCTGGTACGGCGCGAGCAGTGGGAGAGCATGCTGCTCGACGAGCTCTCCCACATCCGCAAGCGGCAGCTGCGCTACCTCGACGGGTACGCGGCCCTGCTCGAGGACTATCTGCGGTGGGCGCAGGATCACGATGATCCGGCCGCCGCCGCGCTGGCCAAGGCAGATCTCGCCAGGGTGAAGGGGCAGAGCCAGCTGCAGCGGAGTCGCAAGACCGACTCCCGGCCGCTGGTGGCCGGCGCGCGGATGTTCGCCGAACGCCGGGACCGGGCGGCGGTGCGCTCCCAGACACATCGCGCCCGGATGGAACGGTTGCTGTCCCGCCGCGACGACCCGGCGTTCGACCCCGCCTCGAAGGAAGGGCGCAGGATCGACAACGCCGTCGACGCGCATTCCCGGCTGCTGCTGGGCATGGAGCGCGACGAGGCCCTGTTCGGGTTGCTCGCGCAGGTCACTGAGCTGTTCAACGAGATCGAGCGGCACGCGGCTGAGCGGCGCCAGTGGTGGCGCGGCATGCGCTACGCACGTCGCCACCCGACGCAGCCGCACCCTTGGGTGACGGTGCTGCTCGCGCTGGCCGGTGCGGACCACCCGGTGACCGAGGCGCAGCTGCGGGCTGCCTGGCGCCGTGACGGTGACCTTCGGCAGGCGCTGCAAGTGCTCGTCGACGCCGGTGCGGTCACCGGGAACGTGGAGTCCGGTTATCAGGTCGCCGGGACGCTGCGTGACTTGTGGGCGGCGACCGACCCTCGGCTCCGGCTGGCGCTGCGCATCGGTGACATCAGCACGCTGCCGGGCGGGCGGCACCTGTGGGAGACCGACCTCGAGCATCTCCCGGCCGCGCTGGAAAACCTGCTGCGAACCGCGCGCAGGGTGGTCTTCGCCCACCACACCCCCGGGTTGTGGGACGAGATCGTCCTGGCCAGGAGGCGGCTCGGCGCGGCGCCGTTCCAGCTGCGCTACCCGAGTGCCCGCCGGCGGCTCGCCGGGATGTCCGCCGCCGCGAAGCCATCGGCGAAGCAGCCGAGCAGGCGCGCACTGGCCAAGACGATGGCCAAGCAGACCCGCACCCGGCTGCGCGCCGCCATCGACGAGGTCTACCGAACCGAGCATGCGCTGGAACGTGCCACCGAGGCCTTGCGGCGGGCCGCGCTGCGGTTGGGCCACACGGGAGTGGACACCGACATCGCCGGGCCGAACCCGCCACCGCTCGACGAGCTGAGCGAACTCCGCTTCGAGGTCGTCCGGGCGGGCCAGGAGCGGGACCTCGCCTATCTGGTGCTGGTCGCGGTCAGCGACCAGGCGCTCGCCGACTACCCGAACGTCAAGCTCCGCCCGACCGGGATCAGCCTGCTGCTGGAACGCGCCGAGAACCGGATGATCCGCGGGCCCGGCACTCTGGCCAGGAACAACGACCCCACCGAGGAACTGCGCGCCGCCTACGACGCGGCGATGGCGATCGACGGCGCCTACTGGAGGTTGGTGGCTGCCGAGCGCAGGTTGCGCGTGGCGCTGGGGGATTCCTCTGATGACCTCGACGATGCGAAGCGGGCATTCATCGAGGCCGCGCGGTATGCCGACGAGGTCGCCGCACTCATCCGCAGGCTGACCGACCGGGCCGACGAGATCGGGCTGAGCCGGCACTTCGTGTCCTTCCGGCTCTGGGTCCGGGGACGCGATCTGACCCACAAGATCGACGCGATCCGCAACGGCCGGACAGCGCGGGACGCGGGCGTCCACGCGCGCGAACCGATCCCGTTAGTGCGCCACAGCCACCAGGTCAGCAGCGCTGACGCCGAGGCCGACGGGTTCGTCACCATCGGGCACAACGGCTCGACAGTGCTCGCCGCCGCCACCCGAGGAAGCCTGCGCAGGCAGTACGAGGAGAACGGCGATGCCGTCGCCGCGCGGGTCGACCCGGCGACCGGTGCGCTCATCACGGCGGTTGCCGACGGCCGAGGGCGCAACCGAGGGGCCTCGCGGGCGCTGGTCGACGCGGCGGTGCACGAGACGCTGCGGGCCTTCCGCGAGACCGGCGACCCGATGCGCGCCATCCGAGCGGGCTTCGAGGCGGCGAACCAGCTGTCCCGTGAGCTGGCGAAGACAAGGGGGAACCCGTCGGCGGCTGGGCTGCTGCTGGTGCTGCATCCGACGCCGACGCCAGGCGAACCCGGATTCGCCTATCTCGGCCATCTCGGTGATGTCCGTGCCTGGATGGTGAGCGCGACGCTCACCGCGCGGGCCACGGAGGATCACGCGATCGCACTGGACAACCGGCTCGGCTCCTCGGCCCGGGTTGTGCACTCCTTCGTCGGTGAAGGTTCAGCCGCGACCGAGCCGACGTTCAGCATGGTCTACGCCGGTCTCGGCGGGACGAGCGAGCCGGCCATGCTGCTCGTCGCCACCAACGGGACCTACGACAACCTGCGCGGGGGCGCCCCGAGCGACGAGCAGGTCGACGAGCTCACCTACCGCAACAACGCGGGCGGCGACCTCGAACGGGCGGTGCGCAACTGGCTCGACGAGGTCACCAGCACCGGCCTGATGGACGACAGCACGGTCGCCGCGATGCTCATCCGCCCCGGTGCGGACACAGCCCCTGAGCCGGGGACAGCGCCGGAGCCGGACGTTGGCCCGAAGACCGACACCGCCTCGGCCACGGAGCCCGAATCCGGCGCGGTCCCGACGCACACCAGGCGTGGCCACCTCGGCCGCTCGCTCGGCGCACTCGCGCTGCTCACCGGGTTCGGCTCGCTGGTCGGTCTCGGCGGCTCGGGAACCGCGTCGGCCGACACCCTGCACCCGGTGGCACCGAGTGCTACCCAGCCGCTGCACCACAGCGTCGAGCTGCTGTCCTGGCTGCCACTCGACTCGGTCACCGGCTGGGCGGCACTCGGTGCCGCCGGTGTCGCCGCGGTGATCGCGCTGGTGGTGCGGCGCGCCCCCCGCTCCGCCGCCCGGCTCCGTGACCAGGTCCTGGAGCTCGAGCAGCTGGTTCAGCACCTGTCCGCGGTACCGAGCCGAGCGGTGCATCCGGCGATGTTCCTGCTGGTCGGCGGTGCCGTGCTGACCTGGGCGGTGTCCAGATGGCTGGCGCGCAACGCCTGGCGGGCGGCGTTGCTGCACGCGGTGCGGGTACGGCTCGGCGCGGCGGAGGAGCAGCTGCGGTTCGGCCGGCCGGAGCAGGCTTCCGCCGCGCTGCGCGAGGCCGGGCGGTTGCTCGACCGGTTCGACAGCGACGCACGCACCGTGCTGGGCCGCCTCGCGCGCCACCGCCGGGACGCCGCCGAGAACGCCGCCGAACTGCGTACCCGGCTGAACCGCCTGGTCGTACTGCACCACTATCTGACGAGGATCCGCGCGGAGCGTCACCTCGGCGCCTCGTTCTGGCGGCACGCATCGGCACGGCTGGGCGAGCTCGGTGACCGCCACGGCGAGTGGCTGGCGGCCGATCGGCTGCTCGCGCACCTGCTGCTCACGGCGCGCAACCGCCCGCTGCCCGACACGGGCGGGTGGCGCTTCCTCGACTCACCTGAGCACATCGCCCCGATCGCCACCGGCGCGCTGCGCGCCAACTGGCCGGCCATGCCCCGGTCGGCGCGACTGGACCTGATGGTGCTCGCCGCCCAGCCGCGCTGGCGAGAACTGCTCGCCAACCTGGCGAAACCCGCCGGTCAACAGCTGATGCTGAACGCGGTCTTCGACGAACTGGCCCGCACCGACGGGTTCGTCGACGACCGGAGGCTCAGCTCGGTCCCCGGCAGGCTGGCCGCGATCGGCCTCGCCATCCGGGTGTTGTCCCGACCACAGGACTGGGACCTGACCGAGAACCCCAGCCTGGCGGCGGACCTGGCCTGGGCCGCGCGGCTACTGGCCCACCGTGAGGACTGGTACGCGCTGCTCAACTGGGCCGAGCGGGACCAGACCTGGCTCGACCGGTTCGCCCACGGCCGGTCCTACTGGCACATCGCCTGGTCGGTGCTCGGCGACCTTGCCGAGCTGGACAGCTCGACCCCGCTGACCGAGACCGTCGTCGACGCGGTGGCGGATGCCGTACTGGCGGCGCCGAACTCGCTGCTGAACCAACCGCCCCTGCCCCGAGCCGGCGGCGGTGCCGCCGCGCGCGCAGCCTGGCTGTGGGCACTGCTCTATGCCGGCTGGTCGGGGCGCGGCCGCCCAGCCGCGAGCCGGTCCCTCTCCTCGTCCCAGCGCGAGCCCGGTCGTCACCGTGCGTGGAACCAGCGCTGGGCCTGGGTGTCGCGCGTACTGGCCCGTCTCGGGCTGGTCACCGCGACCGCCCTCGTGACCTGGCTGTCGCTGTTCACCGGCACCGGGCTCGCCATCACACCCGCCGCGAGCACCCCGGTTCCCGGCACGGTCGAGCCGGCGACCAGTCTCCCGACGGTCGTGGTCGCCATCGTGGTGGCCGCTGGGCTGGGAGCGCTGGCGGCGCATGCCGTGGGGCTGCTCCGTCAGGTGATCCGGCTGCGGACGACCCGGCCGCGGGCGAGCCCGGCCGGTGAACCGAGCGTGCCGCCGCGCCGCGCCTCGCTGGTCGAGTGGGCAGAACGGCCCTGGTCGGCCGAGCAGCGTGCTGCGGTACTCGACGCGCTGCGGACGTTCGGTGCGGACCTCGTCCAGCCCAGCGGCGAGCTGCTTGCGCTCGCGCCAGGCCTGGCCCAACGCGCGGTGTTCGTCCTGCCCGCACGGCTGCTGGACCGACTGGCCGCCGGCGAGTTCGGCGCGCCCGTCGAGCACTTCTACGCGGCGGTCTGGGCGCCGGTGCGGGGCGAGCGGACCGTCCTGCTGTCCGAACACGAGCTGACCGCTCTGACGCACCTGCACCGGCTCACCGAGCAGCTCGGGCTGGACCTCGCCCGCACGATCGGGGTGGACGTGCCTCGGTGGTTGATCGAGCTGGTGGATGCACCACTCGGGGCGGCCGAGCCGGTCGGGCATCGCGTGCTGATGACGGCCGTCGTCGAATCGCTGCTGATGCGCCTCGCCGACGAGCGGTGGCGCGCCGTGGTCGATCCGGAGCGCGCGGTGCGCCGCGATGCCGGCGCGTCGACCCGGCTCACCGAGGAACTCCTCGCACTGGTCGCCGTCCACCGCCCGATCGCCGAGCAACTGGGGGCCTGGTCACTGGTCGAGCCGAAGGACATCCCCGGCTACCGACCCGAGCCGAGCAGACAGCGCGCCCGCGCCGAGCAGGCGGCTCGATCGCGGCTGTGGGATGTCCAGGACTGGGCGCGGGCCCTTGCCGAGGTCGCCGAGCAGACCCGGCCCACCGCGATCATCGGCCAGCACATTCGGACCCTGAGCACCAGCAGGGACGCGGCGACTGAACTGGCCGAGCGGGCGACCGCCCTGCGTACCGCATGGCTGACCTACCTCGACGGAACCCGGCTCGGTGGGACCGACTGGTTCGACCCCATCGAGCAGCTCGGACTCACCATCGACGAGGCCCGGCTGCGCGCCGAACGCATCGGCGAGGTGCTGAGCGCGCTGGCGGTGCTGGACTCTCGACGGCGGGCGATTCATGAGCAGCCGCTGCGGTTGCCGCTGGACGACGCGTGGCTGCCCAGGGCACGGGAGTGGCTCACCCAGGTCGAAGACGCGCTGGACCGGGCGAACGAACAGCTACGCGGGCCGACACCCGCGCTGGCCCCGCTGATGCTGAACCGGGCGCGCCCCCCGATGCGGAAGCTGGCGGTGCTCGGCGGCTCCGCGCTCCCCGGCGAAGGAGAATCCTGGCGTGAGTTGCGGGAGCGGTTCCGCCGGTCCAGCGCGCGGCTGGACCGGCTGAACCGGGGAGAACCGGACGACGACTCGCCGGCGGGCGGACCCTCGCTGTTCTCCGGCCTGGGGCTGCCCGGACCGAAGCTGATCATGGTCTCGCGCATCCTGCGGGTCCTGACCTGGCAGCCGGTCGCCGATGTCACCGGCCTCGATACGATCGCCGGTCTCGATCGGGACGAGGCGGCGCGATCCGGGGCGAAGGGGGTGCGCACCAGCCCGTGGTTCGCCGCCACGCTGGCCGAGGCCGGCATTCCGCCGATGGCCTTCTACGCGCACGCTGACGGCTGGCTGTACGTCGACTCCGCCACCTGGGCCGCGTTGGCCAGGTTGCGCGACCTCGAGCCGGAAACGACCCGCCAGCTGGTGCGGCACGAACTGGCCGAGCTGCGCAACGCCGCCCGACCGGCGCGCGACCGGCTGCCGCACGACCAGCTGTTCCCGCGCGTACCCGACCTCTCGACGCTCGCCGCGCTGCTGCGCGACGGGCCGGCCGTTGCACAGGCCGCGCGCGGTGCGGTGTCGGTCCGACTGAACGGGCTGCACATCGGTACCGCGTGGGCGATCCGGCCGGACCTGTATCAGACCTCACCGGTGGTCGCGGCCCGAATCCGCGCGCTCGGCGGCGGCCCGGACCGCTCGATCACCGTCGACGGCGTCCGGGTATCGGAGCTGCTGTCGCTGACCGGCATGGACTACCCCGACCCGGCACGCGTCGGCCAGACGCGGCGCCTGATCGCCCTGCTTGCCGATGGGGAGCTGGCCGGCGTCCCGGACAGCGACCGCGAGGTCGCCGTCCTGCTGCGGCTGGCCGAGCGACCCGACGGTGCCGATCCGCCGTACCGATTCGCGACCGCCGGGCAGCGGGACGCGGTCGAGCTGGGGCAGCGGCTACTGCTGGCGTTCCACACCGGTACCGAGGCGCGGGTCGTCGACGCGGTCGTCGTCGCCGTCGGGACCAGTGTTCTGGTGCTGGCGGCCGAGGTGCCGCCGAACGCCGAGGGTGCTGTCGTGCTGAGCGAGGCCGGTGCGGTGCTGAGCACGGTGTTGGCTTCGGGCCCGGCGGCCGGCACTGTCATAGCGCTGTCACCGGCGCTGCTCGACCCGATAATCGACGCGGTCGGCGCGCGGATCGGGTTGACCGCGCCGTGGCTGTTGGCCAGGGGCACCGAGTGGCTCGACCGGGCACAGCGCGCCCTGGCCGACGACGATCGGCATGCGGTGCATGTCGCGCTGGACGCGCTGGACGCGGCGGAACAGCTGCTGGACGCGGCGGCGGACGAGCTCGGCCCCCGGTGGAACAGCCCGTTGTCCGACGCCGAGTACGCGGCCGCGCTGCGCCAGTTGCACGTGTCGGCCAATCGCTGGGACGAGCTGCTGGAGGAGACCGACACGATCGGGCTCGACGAGGACGCCACCGACCTGGCGGACCACGCGCGCTTGATGATCGCTGCCGCGCTGAAGACAGCCCTGACCGAACCGGGTGCCGGCGCGGTGATCGAGGGGTTCGTCTCGGTCGCGTATCTGGTCGGGTTGCCGCGCCACTGGCGGATTCGCGCGCTGCTGGGCGCCAGGGTCAGCGAGGTGTCCGACGCGACCGAGGAACTGCTGATCCTGGCGGAGCGGGGTCTGCTGCCCGAGATCGGAGCCGGACCGGAGGAGCTGCTGGAGGTGGCGCGGTCGTTGGCCGACCAGCTGCCGAGCACGTTGGCCACCCCGGTTCTGCGGTTCCTCGGCGACTGGGATCCGAGCGACCCGGACCTCGACCTCCTGCTCTGGCTCGACCTTGCGCTGCCGCGCGGGCCGCCCGCCGTCCCGGAGCCGGCCGTCCCGGCACTGAACATCCTGCGCTACCTGATCGGTGACCAGCTGGCCACCCGCCGGCCGACTGTCTCAGATGCGGACCGGGACGAGTTGGCCCGGCTGCTCGACTCGGTGTCGGCGCGGACGGTACGCGTGCTGACCACGACACCGCTGCCCACTGAGTTGCTGAACTCGTTGCGCGCAGGGCTCGACGAGCTCACCGAGGTGCTGTCGCCGATCGCCGACCTGGCACCGAGGCACCGGCAGCGGGCACCGAACGAGCTGGCCCGGCTGCTGGTGGCGCTGCACGGCGAGGGCCCCGCGGTACTGGTGCTGGATGAGGTCGGAGTCGAACCCCGGTTGGACCGGGCGTGGCTCAGCTGGCTCGCCGCATCGCGCGGACCGGCGGCCGACCTGGTCGGCCTCTACCTGGCCGACCCCTCGGTGCCGATGGCACAGCACGGCGTTCTGGTATTTACCCGCCGGACGCTGGAGGCCATGGCCGAGCACCTGAGCCGCGGCCGGTTGACCACGGACTTCCCGGCGCGGCTGCGTGCCGTGCTGATCGGTGACGTGACCCTGGACGACGAGGTGACCAGGGAATGGGCGTTGGCCGAGCAGGTCGTCGACTGGCAGCGACGCCTTCCCCAGCTGAGTGCCTCGGTGCGGTCGCGGCTCGAGCACGGTCACGAGGCGCGCGCCGTACGGCAGCTGAGCCACGCGCTCGAGGAACTGCACAGGGCGCGGGATTGGCTGGCGGATCCCGCCACCCGGCACTCGCCGCTCACCCGGCCGATCAGCATCGAGGTCGATCGCTCGGGGATCGTTCTCGACGGGCTGACCACCAAGCTGGCTACCCCCACCGTGCTGCTACGGCTTGCCGTGCACGCCTGGCAGCTGCTCCGCGCCGAGGGTGAGCTGCCGCTGGCCGAGCTGGCCTCGGAGCTGGACGCACCGGCACGGTTGGTCCGCGCGGCCGCGCTGGCGCACCCCTGGCTGAGGCTGAGTCGGACCGACCCGACCGACCCGGTCTCGGTTGTCGGATCCGAGCCCACCGAGCTGATCCAGCGGATCGAGCGGCTGATCGGGTCGGCCGAGGAGATCGACCACCCCTACCCGACGCGGCTGCTCGCCGAGGATGCCCAGTTGGCGTCGCTGACCGCCGAATCCGACGTGTGGCTGCTGGGAACGGATCGCCCGCTCACCGGACCGGAGCGCCGAGCGCTGCTGGTCGAGCTGATCGACCAGGCGTGGGACTCGGTGGAGTCCTCGCTCGGCGCGCTTCAGATGCACAGCGTTCAGGTACGGGTCACGCTGCCGGCCGGGCGGCGGCTGCTCGCCGACGCCGCACCGACCGACCTGGTGGAGCTGCAGGTGCGGCGCGGCGCGCACGGCGTCGGGCTGGTCTCGCTGCGGCCGCTACCCCATGCGGTGCCGGCCGCCGCGCCGATGGCGACGGTTGCGCAGCGCGCGGTGTTTCCGCTCGGTGACCAGGGGCGGACGCGGGACCTGGTCGCCTGGGCAATCGGGAGCGACCGTGTGGTCACCGTGCGGTACCGCCCGGACGGCAGGCAGATCACCGACCCGTCCGGACTGACCGTCGCCGGCCGTGCGGTGGTCTCGGTGCACAACCCTGACGAGCGCGACTACCCGAACGGCGACGGTTCGGTCGCAGCAGCACGCAAGTACGGCGCGCTGCTGCGTGGCGCCGATCCGGGCGAGGTCGGCTCCGCCGAACTCGACCTGGCGGTGCTGCACGTACCAGGACTGGATGCGAGCCCGCTCCCGATCAGCGAGCGGCGGCCGGCGGTCGGCGATTCGGTGCTGCTGGCCGACCCGTTCAACCAGTTCCCCAGGTCCTGGGCGCGGGTCGTCGCGGTCGGCCCCGCAGCGGTCACGATCCGAGGCATCCGGGTCCGCAAGGGGACACCGGTGCTGCTGCCGGACGGGCAGCTCGCCGGGATGGTCGTCGATGTCGACCTGACCAGCGGCCTGGCCTCGGTGCTTCCCGCCGGGCTGGTGGGTCCGGTCGCGGGCGGCGCTCGAGCCGCACGTGCACAGCTCGAGGTGGCCGAACGGCTACTGGCGGAGGTGTTCGCCGGTGCCGGGCCAGGGGACCGGTCATGGCTGCTCGAGCGGGTAGAGCGGGCACTGGACCGGGCAGCGGCGGAACTGTCCGTCGGCCGCCGATCGACCCGCTCGGCGGGAGCCGAACTGACCTCGAGGCTGCTGATGAGCGGCCGGCGCTGGTGGTCGGCGCTGCCGTCCGGCGACCGAAACGCCGGTGAAGCCGAGGACGTCGCCGCACGGTTGTCCGCCGCGCTGGTCGCCGCGCTCGACTGGGAGCTGAGCCCCTCGGGCGCCGCCCGGCACCTGGCCGTGCTCGCCGAACACGCCGAGTTGCTCGGCGAGCCACGCTGGTGGCGGCTGCCGGTGCTGCTCGACTATCGGCCCGGGTCGATCCTCGAAGTCTCCCGCGCGCTGGACGCGGTGGCCGGCACCGAGGAGCCCGGGCGGTCAGGCACCGGCCTCGCTGAGCTGCGCGCCGCGCTGACCCGCTTGCGCGATCAGCTGCCGCCGCACCAGACCGACGCGGTGGCCGGGCTGCTCGACGAATGGCGGCGCGAGGGCGTCGACCAGTTCGGGATCGAGCAGTTCGACCGGGTGGCGAGCGTGCTGCCCGAGGACGTCCCGGACCTCGCCGCGCCCGCATTGTTCGTGGTTCGCGCCCAGTTGCGGGTCCTGCTGCCGTCGGCGCTGACCTCGCCCCGATCCGCTGTTCGGGATCGGTTGCGTGCGATCAGGAACCTGCAGCGCCGAGGGTCCCCGGCGGATCTGGTGCGCGCGCACCAGCAGCTGAAGACCGCGCAAGCACTGCTCGACGCGCTACCGACCAGCGCGATCCCGAGGGACGAGCTGGTGATCGGGCGGGCCCGCCAACGACTGCTCACCGCGATGGTCACCACCGAAGGCGCACTGAGCGCCCAGCTGTGGCGGGAGATCCAGCCACTGATGGAGAGCCTGGTGGCCGACCCGGTACGCCGGGGTGCCTCGGCCACCCTGCCGCCGCTGTTCGTCCGCGCGCTGCGCCGTCCGCTGGCGCACGTCGACGCGACGCCGCTGCTTGAGCATCGCCCCGACCGGCTCGCGCGAGTGCGGTGGCTGGACGGCTGGGCCTCGGTACCGCCGAGATCTCGACTGGTGGTCGTCATCGCGGCCACGGTGCCCGGCGGCGCCAGGCTGCTGCCCGAACTGGCCTCGCCGCACGGGCAGCACCGGCTGTTGACCACCGCGCTGCACCGCATCGATCAGCTGCGCGGCGAGGCGGTGAACGGCACACTCGCGGCGCACCCTCGATGGGCCCAGGACACCGCCTCGGTCACGGCGCTGTGGCTGGAGCTGCTGCGCGACCTGCCGACCTGGGGGATCGAACAGCCGGGTGAGCTGGTCGACAGGCTGCGGGCGCTCACCGACGAGCTGTCCGCCTTCAGCTTCGACCTTGGACGGGACGGCGACCTGTCCGGCGGCGGTGGCCGCGCGTCCGGCCTGCCGATGACACCGGAGCAGCACCGAGTCATCGCCCAGTATCTGGATCCGGCACAGGCCAGTGTCCTGGTCGGGCCGACCGCGCTCGGCGCGCTCGGCGGATTCACCCCGGCCGAGCTGTCGCTCGTCGAGGTGCTCGCGCTCGTCGACAACCTGCCCCGGATCAGCGCGGAGCTGGGCGGCCCGGACGACCTGCTCGGGTTCGCCTCCGGCCGCCGGATCTATCTGGACACCCACACGTACCGGACACTCGACGACGCCGCGCTACGCCGATTCCTGCGCCACGAACTCGCCCACCTGCGGCATCCGAGCTGGTCCGAGCAGCGAATCGCCGAGCTCGCCCCGCTGCCGACGACGAGGGGGACCGCCACCCCGGTGCGCGGGCTCCCCGAGCCGTTCTCCGGCGGTGTCGGCTATCGAGCGCATCCCGGCTACCTGGCGGCGCTGAACCCGGAGCCCGGCCTGGCTCCCCTCGCCGGGGTGCTGGTGGGTGGTGGAACGCTCGACCTGGGCCGAAGCGACGCGGTCCGGTTCGCCGCCGCGGCCGCGCGGGTGCGGCGGACGTTGGACCGAGAGGTGTTCGCCGCGTGGGCGGGCTACCCGGACGCCGATTCGCTGCCCGGGCTGATCACCGGTGCCGCGGTGCTGGACGGCTTCCCGGACCGGCTGGTGCAGGAGGGCCGCGCCCGGCATCTGGACATGCCGCCCGACCTGGTGGCGGTCCGGATCAACGGTCTCGTCGTGCTCGGCGTCGAGGAGTTCGAACTGCTCGGCGCGTCCTCGGCGCGCCGCGACTGGTGGGAGCCGGTGCTCACCAGCTGGGCCCGGCTCGTCGACGAGGAGCTGACGGTCGCGGTGCAGCTTGGTTGGCCCGGGCCCGGCCCTGAGCTGCCCACGATCGATGGTCTCGCCACCCTGATCGAACGACGCGAGGTCGCTGTGCAGCTGACCGAGGAGCTGCTGGGGGAGCGGAACGGCGCACGGAAGCTCCTCCGGCCGCGAGCGACCGACCTGGCACCGCACTCGTGGCTGGGCACCGACAGAGACTGGGATTTTGCCGTCGATCCGGAATTTCCTGCCGCGGGCTTCCGACCGAAGGTGCTCGGCGGCAGGCTGGTGTTGCGGCTGGGCGGATCCACCGATTCGGGGTCCCTGTGGCTGCGCGGGTGGGCGTCGAGCGGGTACGGCGGTCACCTCGCCGCGCTTCTCCATCGGCTGCTCGGGCTGAGCGTGGACTGGGCGGCCCCACCGGGCTGGCGCGGTGTGGCGCACGCCGACGTGGTCGCCGACGTGCTGGCCCGGGCGTGGACCGAAGGCCGGTTCGGGGTGCCCCGGCACCTGGTTGACGACCTGTACCTGCGGCACGCGGACTTCACCGGTGAGCTTGCCATCCGGTTCCCGCACGGCATGGAGTTGGTCCTGTCCGTCGACTCGCGCGGGAGGCAATGGCTGGAGAACCTGTGGCCGACCCCCGCCACGGGCCCTCCCACCATCGACCCTCGGATCCGGACCGCGCTGGGGGCGACGCTGTTCGTGAAGGCCGAGCACGGGTACAACCCCGTCGATCGGACCAGCGGCGGCACGGTCAGCAGCGCCGGGACCCGAGTGGGTCGGTACCTGGTCGCGGTCGCCGGGCACGCGGTGACCGGCCTGGACGCGACCGGGCGGTTGACCTTGAGCGACGGCACGACGTCCGTCACCGCGCACGCCGTGGTGCGGGTCGAGCTCGACGAGTTCGTCCACAACCGCATGCGAGCAGCGCGGGCCCCTCGGTGGCAGGGGACCGTCGACCTGGCGTTTGTCGTGTGCCACGACCTGGACAGCGAGCTTGGGCAGGTGGGGATCGCCGAGTTCGGGTCCGGCCCGATCCCGGACGGCACGCTGCTGGTGGCCCACGGCAACCCTGGCTTCGGTCGGAAGATCACCGCGGGCCCCAGCGGGGAGGGCGGTAGTGCCGGCCGTTGGCCCACCTTCCCCGGCAACTCCGGCGGCGGGGTGTTCGCGGGTCCTTCGCTGGTCGGGGAACACGTGAGCACTCATCTCACCAGGGGAGCGCGGTCGGTGGCCGGCCCGGACCTGTTTGCCGAAGCCGCCGAGATCGCGACGGCGAAGGCTCGGCGTGGCGCGCTGTTCTGGCGGGCGGGCCTCGGTCGGATCGATCACCTGCTGGCCCAGTCACCGAAGCGTGGCCCACCAGGTGACGGCCGGTCCGTCCGAGATGCTCTGTCGAGTGTGGAAGGGGAGACCCCGGCACCGCGTGGTGGGCTGATCGACCTGCTGCGGCAACTGCGCGACGCCGCGGGCGAACCGGTCACCACTCGTGCACTCGCCGAGCGGCTGGGCCGCGACAAGGGGGGCGTCGACCCTCGGCTCTCCCTGCTGGCAAGCCTATGGCTGGTCGTCCGCGACGCCGGTGTGGGAGCCCGACTCGCCCCGCTGGGACTGGCGCTGCTGGAGGCGGTGACTCATACCGACGGAGGGGCCGACACCGAGCAGCGCGCCGAGGTGGCGAGGCTGTTCGTGGGCTGGCCGAGCGTGGCGGATCTGCGCATGCACACACAGCTGATCGTCGACGTAGCGATGCGCGCGTCGGCTGCTCCCGCCGTACTGGAGTCCGTCGCTGAGCTGGCCGAGAGGGCTCTGCTGGATCGGTTCGGTGACTACCTGCGCCACGCTGGGGACGACGTGACGGCCTCGGCGGCCGCACGTCCCGGACCGGCGGCGAAGGTGCTGCGCCGACGATTGGCGAGCCTGGTTGACGTGCAGCTGATCGAACCGACCGAGGGCAATGGGTTCGCGCTGACCGAGGCGGGCTCAGCACTGCTGTACGGGGTGGACCACCTCGATGAGTACGACGATCCCACCCGCGAGCTGTTCGTCCGGGTTGCCGGGATCCTCGACGCGCCGTGGCCGAGGAAAGGGATCACCCTTTTGAGCAGGCGAGCGTTCGCCAGTGCGCTAGCCGCGGTCGGGATCACTCCGCCGTGGCGCTTCATCGTACGGGGCACCGCGGGCCCGGCCACCGCCCGATTCGAATACACCGGCCGCCGGACCGAGGGTCCCAGGTCCAGCTCGGCCCGCTCTCCGTCGCGGCAACCATCCGACCCAGCGGCCGTGACTCGGCCGGAGCTCGAGGGCACGACCGAGATGCACGCCCCGACGCGGCCGATCCTCGGGTTGACTCTTCGAGTGCTGCTCGACGCCGTCCGGCGAGTGGAGGGTGCGGATCTGTCTCGGTTGGCGGACGGTATCGGTGTCGGTACCGAGAAGATTCGGCTCGTCGTGGTCCGGCTGCTGGAGTGGCGCTTGCTCAATCACGACGCGTCCACCGGCCTGATCACGCTGACTGGGCACGGCGAACGCACACTCGGCTCGACCGATCCGGCCACGTCCGAGGCGCTCGACAGGTGGCCGGACTGGTCGTCGTGGCGGAAGTATCACGCTGACCGATCCGTGCTCGCCGAGCCTGGCACCGGTGGCGCGGTGAGATGACCGGAAATGTCACAGTTCGAGTGAACTCGAAATTGCTCCAGAGAATTTCGTCTTAATGTACACGTGTCTCCAGTGGAGCTTATCTGCCCCTGATTGAGCGGGGCTGATTGTTGACTTGTAAAGATGTATGTAGGTGTGTTCGAATGGTGACGGAGGATTGATGATGATCACGAAGAAGGTCCTGCTCGGTAGCGTTACCGCACTACTGGTCGCCAATGTTACGACCGGCACGGCACATGCACTGGACAACTTCCGGCCGCGCGGCCCATTCGGAACGCTGCAGGAATGCAACAGGGTGAAGTCCCTCTCCGCTCAGAAGGGCGAGCAGCAGGGTGCTGGCGCGTGTTTCACCGGTAACCAATACGGAGTGGGTTACTACTACATGGTCCGGAACCAGTAGTCGCAGTCTTGTCGAGCACTGTGGCGTATCCCGCTGGGATACGCCACAGTCGCGATCAGTCGTTGGAGTTTGTCGCCCAGATCACGTTTCCGGTGACATCGTGCATCACCAGGTTCCGGTCACCCTGAAGGACGACGTAAGCGCCGGGGTGTCCGGAGGTCTTCGAGTCCCACAAAGGCTTGTCGGTGACGCTGTAGATCACCAGATTGCCGTCGAGCTGCATTTCGACGCGTGCTCCAGGGTTCCCGTCTGTTCCGCTGTTCCATCGCTGAGAGCTACCGTGACCGGGCGGGATCCATGCCTCGATGAGGAGATTTCCTTTCGGTAGCATCTCGAGGGAGACGAAGCCGCCCTTGTCCTCAGGGCTCCTCGTGTCCGGCACGGTCAGTGATTCACCAGACGCAAGTCGTTGCCCTGGTAGTAGTCGGTCATTGGTCAGGCCCAGTGGCGTTGCCGTCTGCACGGTCAGTGCGGCCGGGACCGTGTGTGCCGTTACCGGAGCGGTGGCGGCAATAGGAGTGACCAGTAGAGCTGCGGTCATGAGCAGATTACGCAACATGCTCGGTGTAACGAGAGAAATCGGCGCAAGTTACCCTCAGGCTAAACCATGAAGCTTGCTCTAACTTTCAATTTGGACAGTTTGAAGAACTGTTGAAGTTCAATTCAACATGATACTTTTTTTTGCGGTAGGTAGTCCTGATGTGGTGTCTCGACGCTTGCCGTCCCGCTATCGGTAGTGGGCCGGGATATCGGCACAAACGTATGTGGATACAGCGTTCAGCAACAGAGACTAAAACTTGCTTCCTTCGGTCGCGTGAGCTGACCGGTCGCCGGCAGGTGATCTCACCCGAAGAGGTAGCCGAACCCGTGGATCGTCCGCAGAAGCTCCGGCCGCCGCAGCTTCGCCCGCAGCGCCGCGAGGTGCACGTCGAGCGAGCGCGAGTTCGGCTGAGGGCCGTCGTCCCAGGCCTCGACCATGATCGTGTGCCGGCTCACCGGCGATCCGGCACGCCGGGCCAGCGTCGCCAGCACGTCGAACTGCTTGCCGGTGAGCCTGATCGTCTCGTCGCCGACGATCACCGTCCGTCGCCGCAGATCGACCCGGACGTCCGCCACCCGCACGACCTGTTCCGGGGGCCCGGCGGGTGTCGCCGCGCGCCGCGCGAGAGCCTCGATGCGGGCCACGAGCTCGTCGGTCATCGCGGGCTTGACCAGGTAGTCGTCCGCTCCGAGTTCGAGCCACCGCACCACGGAGTCCAGCTGGGCCGGACTCTCCAGGACGAGCACCGGGACGCGGCTGACCGCTCGTATCCTGCGCAGCGCTCCGAACCCGGCCGGATCGGGCTGGTCCAGGTCGAGCACCACGACGTCGGTGCCGTCGGCGGCGATCGGTCCGTCCAGCCTGCTCCGCGTCGGATGGTGGCCACGGCGCTGGATGATCGAGGCCAGCGCCCCTGACCGTGTGGGGCCGCCCTCGACCAGCAGCACCCGCATCCCGGCCACCGGTCCGCGTCAGGACGTGAGGAACCGGTAGGACCCGATCAGCTGGGCCGGTTTCGGCTCCGGCGGGCCGTCGAGACGGGACTCGGCTCCCTGCTGGAACTCGGCGAACGCGGGAGAGTCCGCCAACGGGTTCGCGTCGCCGTCGAGCGTCACCACGTGGATGAAGCTCACCCCGTCCCCGAGCCGGAACGCGGCGTACCGGACGCCGCCCGGGTTGCCGGCGGAGAGCTCGGCCATGACGTTCTCCACCAGCCGCTGGTTCTGCTCGGCCGTCTCGGGATGTGTCCGGTACTGGACGATCATGGTCTTGGACATGGTCGGGTCCGCCCTCGTGGTCGTGTCGGATGCGTCTGCACATGTGACGCACAGAGCCCGGGCGACTCATCGGTGATGGCCGGGGACCGGTGAGTTCGGCACCCGGCGTGCGTCTCAACTCCGGAAGCCGAAGCTCACCGGCGGACGGACCGCGACACGGTGCGGCGTCGCCCCTGGTGAGAACTCACGTGAACGGAGAAGCCATGTCAGGACGTACCGAGATGAAGACCGCGCTCGCCGAGGCCGAGTCCACCGTCTACCGGGTGGGATTCGTCTGTCTGACGCACGCCGACACCGAGGCGTTCGGCGGACGACTCGGCTACGGCGACCTTCTGTCCTTCTACTTCGCAGGCCGAGGTGGGGTTCTCGGCGATGTGGACGCCGGTGTCGTCGCGGCCGCGATGGGTTTCTGGGAACCGGGCATGGTGCGGGCGAAGTGGAACGCGGGAATCGACGTCGCCGCACCACGACGGGCGGCTCACGACTACGGGCGCGCCATCGCCGCCTGGGGTGAGCACCACCTGTCCGACATCACCGGCACCGAGCGGCTGATCGAGCTGGCCGGGCGCGTCGTCGCGGCGGCCGACCCGAGCTGCGTGCCACTGTTCGCCGGATGGTGTGCCCAGCTGCCGGCCGCCGCCGGGCCCGCACGGCTGATGCAGCTGCTGTTCCTGCTCCGGGAACTGCGGGGTGGACTCCACCTCGCGGCCACCACGGCGGCCGGCCTGTCACCGCTGCAGGCGACCCTGGCCACCGGGCGGCCCGACCTCGCCCACCAGCTCGGCTGGCAGGGCACACTCCCGGACTGCACCGAGCTCGCCGCCCTGCGCGAGCAGGCCGAGGACACCACCGACCGGCTCACCGCCTCGGTGTACGACCGGGCACTGTCCCCGGACGAACGCGCCGAGTTCATCGACCTGGTCGCCGGGGTCGGGGCGAGAGTCTTCTCGGCGACCCATTGATCGCGTGACCGCTACGGAGCGGAGAGGCGGGTCTTCAGCTTCGCCGCCGCGCTCCTGGCGGCGACCAGTGCGCAGTCGATGAACTCGCCTGGCACGCTCATCTCGCTGTGCCAGGCGACCCCGAACGGGCACGGAGGCAGGTCGGGGATGTTCTGGACGACCCGTATCGCGTCGTCGTGGGGGTCGACGGCGGTCTCCGGCACCACCGCGACGCCGAGGCCGATCCCGACGAGGTTCTGCAACGTCCGGTTGTCGTCGGTGCGCATCACGACCTGCGGGCTGTAGCCGAGCGCGCGGAGCTGGCGGATGGCGTCGTACGGAGGACGAACCTGTTTGAAGGAGATGAACGGCAGCCGGCACGCCTCCCGCAGCACGTCCTCCGGAGGAACGTTCTCGTCGAGCTGACCTCTCCCGACGATGAGAACCTGCTGCACCGTCAGCAGATGCCGCCACTCGAACGGGCCCCGCGGCAGCGGCAGGTGGGCGAACGTGACGTCGAGCTGTCCTCGTTCGACCGAGGCCAGCAGTGGCGTGTCGCCGTGTTCCTCGGCGAGCTCCACCTTCACCGTGGAGCGTTTGCGCAGCAGCCGCAGGGTCTGGGGGAGCAGGTGCAGCGCCGTGCTGCCGAGCGTTCCGACCCGCAGCACCGTCGAGGTCCCGGAGGTGTGCCGGGCGACCTCGTTCTCGACCAGCGCGACCCTGGTCAGGATCGCGGCCGCGTGCACCGCCACGCGTGCCCCGATGTCGGTCAGGCGCACGGGTCGCGCACCGCCTCTGCGGGTGAGCAGCGCAACGCCGAGTTCGTTCTCGAATGCCTTGATCTGCTGGCTCACCGCCGACTGGGTGCACCCGAGACTGGCCGCCGCCGCGCTGACGGACCCCTTCCTGGCTATGGCCGAGATCGCGGACAGGTGCCGAAGCTCCATGAGAACTCCTCGGGGAGAACGGGCGACTTCACTATTACGAACGCTAATGACAGAGGCTGCAACATTACTTGTGCTACGCCTACCGCGCCAGCAAACTGGCGTGCCAGGCCGTTCCCGCCCGAGCGCGAGCCCCTACGCACGGCCAGGAACAAACAGTTCACGAAAGGAGTGAATGAATGCGTCGTACGGTATGCACGAGCATTTTCCTGGCCATCGCCGTCGCGCTGTCGTTCGGTTCGGTGGCGTGTTCCTCGGGTGACGGATCCGTACCGGGCCCCACGACGAGTGAGCCGATCAGCACGGTCACGACGTGCAACGACTTCACCGATCCGCCGTTCAACTACGTGAACGGAGAACACCAGGAAGGGTTCGACCCGGATTTCCTGCGAGCCGCGTCCACCGCGATGGGGGCGACGCTGCGGATGAGTGATACGCGGTTCAGCTCGCTGATAGCCGGCCTGCAGGCCGGGCGGTGCAACGCGATCACCTCATTCATGTACATCACGCCGGAGCGCGCGAAAGTCGTCGACCTGATCCCCTATGCCGAAAGTGGAGCCGGGTTTCTCGTACGGCAGGCGAGCGGCTTTCGGCCCCAGGAGCTGACGGACCTCTGCGGCCACCCGGTGTCGACGCTGCAGGGCGGTGTCGAGGACGCACTCGCGCTCTCGACCGGGAGCCTCGGACAGCAGTGCGCCGCCGCTGGTCGGCCGATCGCGGTCCGCTCGCTGCCCACCGGTGTCGCCGCGGTGCAGGACCTGGTAGCCGGCCGGGTGGATGCGTTCTTCATGGACAACGCCGGTGCCGTGGCGTTCGCCGAGCAGTACCGGAAGGACGACCTGGTCGTGAGCAACACGCGCCTCCTCGCCCCGGTCGTGGCCGGTATCGCCGTGGCCAAGGGCGATGCGCGCTGGCGGAGCTGGTTCACCGAGGCACTGCGGCGGCTGACCGACTCCGGCGAACTGCGCCGCCTCTACGACAGATACGGGCTGGGACCGGTGTCGGCGGCCGACGTCGACAAGGCGCTGGCCGGTCGACCGGCGGGAAGCAACTGACCATGAGCTTCGATGCGGGTGATTTCGTCGACGCGTTGACCTCGCCGCTGGTGTGGCAGGGCGCGAGGACCACGCTGCTGCTGGGTCTGGTCACCTACCTGCTGAGTTTCGTGGTGGCAGTTCCGCTGGCGCTGGGGAGGACGAGCGGGCGACGGTGGCTCAGTCACCCCTGCACCGCCTGGATATGGCTGTTCCGCGGCGTGCCCCTGATCGTGCTGCTCATCTTCGTCTACAACGCCCTGCCCGAAGCCGTGCCGGCGTTGCGGGACACGCTGTCGGACCCGTTCGTCGCGGCCGCGGTCGCGCTCGTGCTGGGGGAGAGCGCCTACATTGCGGAGGCGCTGCGGACCGGACTCCTCGCGGTCGAGAAGGAGCAGAAGGACGCGGGCCGGGCGCTCGGTTTCGGTCCGCTCGCGGTCCAGCGGGTGGTGGTGCTGCCCATCGCGATCCGGGTCTGCGTGCCGGCGCTGGGCAACGAGTTCATCTCCAACCTGAAGAACACCTCGCTCGCCTCGGTGATCTCGCTGGTGGAGCTCACGCTGTCGGGTCAGCGGCTGTACACACAGAACTTCGCGATCCTGGAGTCGCTGAGCGCCGTCGCCGTCATGTACCTGATCATGGTGACGCTCCTGACGGTGGCGCAGCGGTTCGTGGAGGCCCGTCTGGGCCGGCACATGACCTCGGTCGCCGAACCTGGCTCGGACACCCCGCACGAGGGGCGGGCACCGGTGAGTGCGGTCCGGGCCGTGGGCGCCGACCGGTCGCACGAGGGTGACACGGTCCTGGAGGTCCGCAACATCCACAAGACCTACGGGCAGCAGGTCGTTCTCCGGGACGTGAGCCTTCAGGTGCGCCGAGGCGACGTGTGTGTGCTGCTCGGGCGGTCCGGTTCCGGCAAGTCCACCTTGCTCAGGTGCCTCAACCGGCTGGAGACGCCCGAGTCGGGTCTGGTTCTCCTGAACGGGTCGCCGCTGGGCTACACGCAACGGCGGGGCGAGCCGCGTCCGGCGCCCGAGTACGTCGTGTCCCGCCGGCGTCGGGAACTCGGGATGGTGTTTCAACGGTTCAGCCTGTTCCCCCATCTCACGGCCGCCGAGAACGTGGCGGTCGCGCCGCGTGTCCACCGGCTCGTCCCGGACGCGGCGGCCCTGGACTACGCCGTCTCCTACCTGGAAGAGGTGGGCCTTGGCGGCCATGCGAGCAAGTACCCTGGCCAGCTCTCGGGCGGCCAGCAGCAGCGGGTGGCGATCGCCAGGGCATTGGCGATGCAACCGGGAGCCGTCCTGCTCGACGAACCCACCTCGGCGCTGGACCCGGAGTCGATCGGCGAGGTGCTGCTCGTCCTGCAGCAGCTCGCCCGTGCGGGACGGACGATGGTGATCGCGAGTCACGAGCTGAACTTCGCCAGGACGGTCGCCGACCGGATCGTGTTCATGGCCAGCGGTGAGATCGCGGAGGAGTCGCCGCCGGACAAGTTCTTCACCGAGCCCGACACGGAGCCGGCGCGGAACTTCCTGCTCTCGGCGGGCAGCCTCACATGAGTCGATCATCGAGGCCGCGGCTACCGCTCCATCTCGCCAGGGCGCTCGACGGAGTCGACCCCGAAAACGGCGTGTGGATCACCCCCATGACCGAGGAAGCGGTCATCGCGGATAGGTCGGCGCCGGCGGGAGACCTGGCGGGCATGACCTTCGCCGTGAAGGACATCGTCGACACCGCCGGTGTCCGCACGACGTACGGCTCTCCGCTGTACGCGGACCACGTCCCCGTCGTCACCGCGTCGATCGTCACCGACCTGGTGCGCCGCGGCGCGGTGTGCATCGGCAAGACCAATCTCAACGAGTTCGCCTACGGTGTCAGCGGCTTCAACCCCACCTACGGCCTGACGAGATCGCCGATCAGCCCGGAGCTCAGTGCGGGAGGTTCGAGCGGTGGCTCAGCGGCCGCCGTCGGATCCGGCGTCGTGGACTTCGCACTGGGAACCGACACCTCGGGCTCTGTCCGGGTGCCCGCCGCGTGTTGCGGGGTGATCGGGTTCAAGACGGCCCACGGATCGCGGGCGATGGACGGTGTGTACCCCCTCGCGCCGACGCTGGACTCGATCGGGTACTTCACCAGGGACGTACCCACTCTGCGGCGGCTGCTCGAGATCGACGAGCTCCCGGAACCGACGGCCCTCCGGGTCGATGACGCGGACGCACTCGGGGCGTTGCCGCTACCGGGCGCGCACTGGGTTCTGTTTCGACGACAAAGCTATGCGCAGCACAAAGCCAGATCGGAACTGTATCCGGAGAAATACGGCCGCGATCTACGCCGGAAAATGTCGATCGTGGACACGATGGCCGTCGAGGACGCGCGGTCGGTGATGCACGAGTGGCGGAAAACCTACGCACTGCTGGCTCGACGCGTGGACATCATTCGGTCGCCGGTCTTCGACGGGCCGCCGCCGACCGTCGCCCAGATGAGGGACGAATACGCGAGCGATGTGCTGACCACATCGAACCGTCTGGTGGCGCGAACCGCCGTGGCGAACGCACTCGGCTGGCCCGCCGTGACCGTTCCCACGGCTCCGGTGGCCACGCATCTCCTCGCCAGGCCGGGTGCCGAAGCCGCACTGCTGGCCTACGCGGACCACCTGATGAAAAGAACCTAGACGACGCTCCAGGGGAGACATGGGAACTGAGCTGATGAACTCCGATTCGACCGTGATCAATGTGCGTAGTGATACCCAGACCTTGCCGACGGACGCGATGCGCCGGGCGATGGCGGACGCCGAACTGGGGGATGAGACCTACCACGAGGACCCGACGGTGCGGCACCTCGAGGACCGCATCGCGGCCCTGACGGGAACCGAGTCGGCCATGCTGGTGCTCAGCGGCACCATGGCGAACCTCGTGGCGCTGATGACGCACTGCAGGCCGGGGGACGAGGTCTTCCTCGACGCGAACGTGCACGTCCTGCGCGCGGAGGCAGGCGGGCTCAGCCGGGTCGCGGGTGTCACCCCCACCATCGTCCCGAGTGCCCGAGGTCATCTGGTGGCACGCGACCTCGACGCCGCGGTGCGGCCGCGCGACGTCATCCGACCGCGCCCGAGGCTGGTGTGGCTGGAGAACACCCACAACCTGGCCGGTGGCAGCGTGCTGGACCCGAGGACCCAGGCGGGCATCGCGGCCGTGGCCCGCACGCACGGGCTGTCCGTCCACCTCGACGGAGCCCGGCTGCCGAATGCCGCCGCTGCGCTCGGCACATCGTGGAGCGACCTGACATCGGGGGTCGACTCCGTCTACCTCGACTTCACCAAGGGCCTTGCGTGCCCGCTCGGTTCGGTGCTCGCCGGTCCGAAGGACTTCATCGACGAGGCGCGCTACCACCGGCGAGTGCTCGGTGGCGGTATGCGCCAGGCCGGTGTCATCGCCGCCTGCGCGCTGGTCGCCCTGGACACCCTGGTCGAGCGTCTCGTGCTGGACCACGAGACGGCCCAGCTGCTCGCCTCGGAACTGGCCATGTCGGACAACTATCGCGTGATCAACGACGTCGAGACGAACATCGTGGTCGTGGACGTCAGCAAGCTGGGCTCGCCTCGGTTCGTCGCCGAACGCCTTCGCGAGGTCGGCGTCATCGCCTCGCTGCGGCCACCGCACGCGATCCGGCTGGTCACCCACCTGCAGATCACCCCCGCGCTGGCGGTCGAAACCGCGCGGCGGATGGAACGGCTGGCGACGGAGCTGGTGATCGCGTGATCGTCCGTAAGCTGCACGACGTCATCGGCACCGATCACGACGTGGACAACGGCAAGAGCACCAGCCGGCGCCTCGTCGTGGCCTCGGACGCACGCGGATACACCGTCACCGACACCTGTGTGCGCGCCGGCACCACGTCGTACATGCGATACGACCGGCATCTCGAGTCGTGTTACTGCATCGAGGGAAGCGGGCAGGTCCACACTGATTCCGGGCGATGGGACATCGATGCCGGAACGCTTTATGCCCCCGACCGACACGAGGAACACCGGCTCGTGACCCGGACCGATATGCGACTCATCTGCGTGTTCAGTCCCGCGTTGCGCGGAGACGAGAACCATTCGTTCGACGAAACCGCCCCCTCCGGGTATTAGCCCGCCGCGATTGCGGGAACACGGGTCCGGAAATCGAGGAGCCCGGCCCAGGTCGGGCGCAGGACGATGCGCGCCATGGTCGTCTCGGGATGGTCGGCTTGCGCCACGTAGTCGGCACCGCCCTGCTCACCGAGGAACCGGCGCGCGGCCAGCGCCTGCTCGGGCACCATGCCGGCCACCTCGGAGATCGACACCGGCCCGCGCAGCAACAGAACCTCCGGTGGCTGGGGCTCGCTGTCGATGGTGACGGCCACGACCGGCCGGGCACGCAGCGCGCCCAGCCGCCGCGCCGGCGTGCGCATCCCGAGCGGCGGGCAGTAGGTGTAGGCGGCCATGACCAGCTCGTCGCCGGTCCAGTGGTACCACGTGGGCACCACCCTCGGCGTTCCGTCGGTCGCCGTATAACCCAGTCGCGCCGGGATCGCCGACCGGAGCAGCCGCACCGCCGTGTCGGTCCTCAGCAGCCTCAGATCGCCCTGCGGGATGTCCATTCCGCACCTCTCCCTGTCATCCAACTCGACTAGTAGGACGTGGATGCGGAACGAAACTCATCGCTCAGGCACGTTCCAGGATGACCAGGGGAATCTCACGGTCGGTGTGACTCTGGTAGTCGGCGAAACCGGAGTAGGTCCGCAGGACTTCGGGCCACAACCTGGCTCGCTGGGTGGGATCGGCGACGACCGCCCGTACCCGTCGCCGCTCGCGGCCGATCTGGATCGTGGTGTCCGGGTCGGCGCGCAGATTGTGGTACCAGCTCGGGTGCTTCGGGTAGCCGGCCTTGGACGCGACGATCACGATGTCGTCGCCGTCCACCGTGTAGGCCAGCGGTGTGGTGCGGTGGATGCCGGTGCGCGCGCCGACGTGGTCGAGCAGCAGCATCGGAGGGACGAAGGGCATTCGATGGCCGACCAGCCCTCGGGTCGCCCGATAGACGGCGGTGTGAATCGAGGTGAGCCGCCGCAGGAACGGCCAGTTCTTCTCGGCGAGGTCCAGAAATTCCATGCGGCGGATAGTAGATGATCGCCAGACAATTGCGTGAATCGCCACAGGTCTTAGTTAATTGCCGGAGAAGTCAAATTCGTTAAGAACTTTTTAACATTAATGAGAATGGGCGCTCGGCGACTCCGGTCATGACCGATGGGACGGCTGGCGGTGGCGCACGGTGGCGTGTCCTCGGAGGCGACGCGGCGGGGGACAGGGCCCGGTCAGCGTGCCAGCAGAGACCGCGTTGCCGCTGATCCGGTCCGCGAGCCGGTGCGGCAGTTCCGCTCTGGCGAACCCGGTGGGCTCGGTGACCTGGTCGCTCACCTGACGGCGGAGCACCGGGGCTCGTGCATCGCCGAGTTGTTGATCGCCGACCTGCGCCTGCCCGGCCCGACCTCGCGGGCGCCGAGCGTGGTCATCTGGTTCTGTCCGCCCAGGTGTTCGGACGGTCCGAGGCGCTCGCTCTGGGATCGTTCGGTTTGCCTGGCGTCGTGACCATTCCGCGTCACGTGGCAGCGGACCGGGTCCACGGCACCATGGAGAGCAGGGCTTCGCGCTGGTTGATGGTCGCCGAGGCCGTCGCCCGCAACGGACGCCGCGCAACGGGCTGGGTGAGGGTTCGGACGCGTACCGGCTCACCGCGGTGAGCGCCGTCGAGGGCGCTCGTCGCCTGGTCGCCGACGGTGCCGACGCGGGCGCCCTGGCCCCGGCCCGGGCCTTCGACCCGGCAAGCTTTCTCGACCACCTGCGCGAGCACAGCGTCGACTGGGGGAGTCGTCTCGTGAGGAGGAGCTCCGTCCGCGCCCGGTAGCTCGGTCGTGAGCGAAAATGTCGGACCAGCCGAATATCGTGTATCGCGTGCGGGCCTGGATACATCGATGGGCCGCCCGGCGACGAGGGGGACCACGATGAGGGACGACCGGGTGCTCCACTGCTCGAGCTGCGGGGCAGGCATCGGGCAGGCGCATGGTGAGGGCTGTGAAATCGCGCTGTGCCTGCGCACCGGAGGCCAGAGGCTCATGTGTGTGGCCCAGGACAGCGGCTTCCACGACTGCGGGCGGGACGTCTGGACGGGAGCTTGGCCGGGCGAGGCGGAATGCCACGAGTACGGCTGGTACTGCTACTGGCGGGAACCGGCGTCCGATGCGGAGTACGGCGAGTTCGTGCGTTGCGAATCGAGCCATCCGGAGGCGATGGAGGACCTGAACCGGCTGACCGACGACGGCCACTGGGATGCCGTTGCCCGGCGATGGGCGCGGGGCAGGTGCCCGCACCGCTACGTCGAGTACTTCGTCGTCACCGAGGACGGTCCGGACCGCCTGCTGGAGTGCGGTGCGTGCGGGCAGCTGCTCAGCGAGGCGTTTCTGGTCGCGGCGGGTGAGGCGGTGCCGGCCGTGGCCGGTGAGGGCCAGAGCTGATCCCCGATGCCGCGGCATCCGGAAAAAATTTCGGGCGGCGGCGGAAATCGGTCGACGAAAGTGGACTTAGATACCATGAATGGCGACTGATAAGGCTCTGTAAAGCGAGGTGTTAAGTCCGTGCCGGATGGTGCAGTATCGCCATTGCTTACGGTTGGTTTTGATCATCTGGCGAAGGAAGTCATTGGTATGAGCCTGTCCGTCATGGAAACGAACGCGACCGATCCAGTCCATTCTTATTCTTTGAGTGAACTGGAAGAAGAATGTTCGAGTTTTCTGGAGATCGAAGACGCGCAGCAACGGAGCGCGTTTCCGCACACCTGGTTCAGCGGCTTCCCCACGTGTTGCACCTGAAGCCGGAGACGGCGGCGATCGCGGGTGGTTGAGTCGGTACGGCTGGCCCGATGGCGAGCCGGCGTGCCGTTCGGATCCTCGGATCCGAACGGCACGTCCATCCCGGGCGCGGTGCTCAGCGGCGAGGAGCTGTGGCGCCTGAGGCTGGCCACCGGCGGCTGGTCGGAGGACCGACTGAACGCCCTGCTGTCCACCGAAGGATGTGACCCGGACGCCGTCGAACGGCTCTGCGAACCCGGCGCGGAGTCGATCGATGCCCATCGGCCGTTCGCGGTCGCGGCGGGCAGGCTGACCGATGCCGCGCGTACCCGGCTCGAGGCCGTACTGGCCGATGCCGACCCCCAGGCCCGGGAACGGTTACCCGCCGGGCTGGTCGACGAGCTGATCCGGCGAGGCCTGCACAGCAGGCTCGACCAGCTGCTGCGCCGCGCGATGCTCGCGGAGCTGACACGCGAGCGGCTGGCCGGGGCACTGACCGGCGATTCCGGCGAGGCGAGGCTCGCCTGCTTCGTCGGCCGTTTCACCGAACCCGAGCGCAGGCGCGCGTTCTACCGGAGGTACCCGGTGCTCGCGGACCGGCTGACGGTCGTCGGGCGGCTCTGGACCGAGTATGCGGCGGAGCTGCTGCACCGGTTGGTGACCGATCTGTCGCTGCTGGGCGAGGGCCCGGTCGCCTCGGTGACGACACAGGCGGGCGACTCCCATCGCGGCTGCCGCTCGGTCGCCGTGGTCGAGTTCTCCGGCGGCGCGAAAGTGGTGTACAAACCGCGTCCGTTCGGGGTGGACGTGCACTTCCAGGAGCTGTTGACCTGGGTGAACGCCCGAGTCGACGGACTGGACCTGCGTACCGTGCGCTGCCTGGACCGGGGTGAGTACGGCTGGATGGAGTTCGTCGAGACACGCCCGTGCACCGGCGAGCGCGCGTTGCACACGTTCTACCGACGGCAGGGCGCGCTGCTCGCCGTGCTGTATCTGCTGCGCGGTAGTGACATGCACGCGGAGAACCTCGTGGTGCACGGCGAGCATCCGGTGCTGATCGACCTGGAGACGCTCCTGGCCCCTCGGGTGCCCGCCGCGAACCGCTCCCGGGACGACTCCCCGTGCGAGGCGACGGCGACCGAACTGCTCGCCGGCTCGGTGATCCACGCCGGGTTGCTGCCGGCCGGCGCGGTCGGCTGGGCGGGCGATGCCGCCGGGATGAACGGAAGACCGACCCACAGCGAGATCACCCTGCCGCACGTCGTGGCCGCGGGAACTGACGAGATGCGCATCGAGCTGCGGCGCGCTCAGCTGTCGGCCGAGGACGACGAGCCGGGCACCACCCCGCGCCTGCGTGACTACACCGGTTCGGTAGTGGACGGTTTCACCGAGGTCTACCAGGCATTCTGCCGCGATCGCGGGCAGCTGGGCGCACCGGACGGTCCGCTCGCGGCTTTCCGAGGTGACCAGGTGCGGGTGCTGGTCCGCGACACCGCCAGCTACGGGGTGCTGCTGAACATGTCGTGTCACCCGGAGCTGCTACGTGACCGGTGGGACACCGAACGGCACCTCGACCTGTTGTGGCGGGAGGTGGCACGCCGGCCTGCGCTGGCCGCGTTCACCGAAGCCGAGCGGCGCGCGTTGTGGCGGGGTGACATCCCGATGTTCACCGCGACCGTCGACGAGGCTGTCGTCAGGGACGAGTACGGCGGCCCGGTCACCGGCGACGGTGTCATCTCCGGGTCACGAATGGTGTCCGACCAGCTGGCCCGGCTCGGCCCCGCCGACCTGGCCCGGCAGACCTGGCTGATCCGCGCCTGCCTGCTCAGCAACGGCGTCCGCTGGGACGAGCCCGTCGTGATGACCCGCGAGCCCGCCGCCCCCGCCTCCTCCGCCGCTGCCGAGCCCGCCACTGCCGCCGCCACTGCCACCGTCACCGAGCCCACTGCCACCGGCACCGAGCCCGCCGCTGCCTCCGCTGCCGTGCCCGTCGCCCCTGCCCCAGCTGCCGTCCCTGCTGCCGAGCCCGCTGGACCGTCCGCGCCGCTCGACGCCGCGGCTGTGGTGGCGCAACGCCTCGCGGAGCTGGCCGTCGAGGACAACACCGGCGTCGTCTGGCTGGGCGTGCACACCTCGGGACGCAACTGGCAGGTCGGCCTGACCGGGCCCGACCTGTACACCGGCGGGCTGGGTATCGCGTTGTTCCTCGGCCACTTCGCCCGGTCCATCGCCGACGACGAGCACGCGGACCGCGCGCGCCGGGCGGTAGCGACCGCTCGGGTGCAGATCGGGCGCGGGCAGCTCGACCAGCTCGGCCTCGCCGGCTGTGGCGGCGCGCTCTACGCGCTGTCCGAGCTGGGGCGGCTGTGGTCGGACGACTCGCTGGTCGACGCGGCGGTCGAGCTGGCCGCCGGCGTCGATCCGCTCGTCGAGCGGGACGACCAGTACGCGGTGATCGAGGGTTCGGCCGGCCTGCTGATCGGGCTGGCCTCGGTGCACCGGGCAGGCCGGGGCACCGGCCGGATCCGGGACTCGGTCCGCCGTGCCGCGGACCATCTGGTCGCGGCCAGGGACGAACGCGGCGCCTGGTTGCCGAGACAGATGCGCGAGGTCGGCCTGACGGACCGGCCGCTGGCCGGCTACGCGCACGGGGCGGCCGGGATCGCCTCGGCGTTGGTGCACGCGGCGGAGATACTCGGCGAGGAGCGCTACCTGGACCACGCCGTGTCCGCCGCCGACTATGAGCGGCAGCTGTTCGATCCGGTGCGCGGGAACTGGCGGGACCTGCGGAACCTGGAGGTGACGGACGGGCTGACCGTCGAGCGGCGCGGCGACTGGAGCGGCATGGGATTCCCGGTCGCCTGGTGCCACGGAGCGCCCGGCATCGGCCTCGCCCGGGCCCAGCTGCTGCGCCACCGCGACGATCCGTCGTTGCGCGCGGACCTGGACGCCGCGCTGGAGACGACCCTGCGGGCCGGCTTCGGCAACGGGCATTCGCTGTGCCACGGCGACGCCGGCGCGTTGGAGCTGGTGGTGACGGTCGCCGAGCAGCGCCGCGACCCGGCGCTATGGGCGCACGTGCACGCTCACGCCGCGACCGTCGCGGCGGACGTGGTGCGCCGCGACTGGCGCTGCGGCCTCTCCCCGGACCTGGAGGTCCCCGGCCTGTTCACCGGCCTGGCCGGCATCGGTGTGGCCCTCCTCAGAGCCCAAGGCGCGGCACCCGCCCTCTTCACTCCCTGACCCGACCCGCGCCAGGAGCACCTCGCAGAGCGTCATGCTGCGTCGCAGACACTGCAACGTCTGCGACGCGACATGACGCTCTGCGAAGTCCCGTGTGTCCTTCCGCGCTGATCAGGGGAAGCTAGCGGGGATCGGCGCGGCTGAGGAAGTAGCGGGCGGCGGCTAGCGCCGGTGCCGCGGTGTCGGAGACGACGGTCGGCAGTTCCGCTTCGAGCAGCGGTACGAGGCCCGGCGGTGGTGCGTGCGGCCAGACCCAGAAGCGCAAGACGTGCGCCAGCGGGTCGGCCTGGTCGGCGGGCAGCTGGTCCAGCAGCGTGGTCAGTACGGCGTGGGTCCTGGCGTGTGTGGCGGACAGGTCGCCCGGTCGTGGGGTGAGGACGTCGCGGTACTTCTCCCAGAAGTCCGCGTCGTCCCCGAAATCTGGGTAGTACGCGTGTAGCCGCCAGGCACGCGGATCGCCCAGCGCTGGTGCCGCTGAGTAGAACCCCTCGGCGGTCGCGGCGGTGGCCAATGCGCGCTCGGTACCCAAGGCGCGCTCGGCGGCGTCGGTGTCGAACGCCGAGGCTCGGGCCCTGCGCAGGTAGCTGAGCCAATGTCGAGCATGGCCGCGTAGCTGGTCGAACAGCTGCTGGTAGGTCTCGGTGTCCAGGGCGCCGGCTCGTCGGGTGCCGAGTGCCTGGGCCGCGTGGTCGAGCGCGACCTCGATCCCGAGCACGGCCCGGCGCGCCGAGGACATGTCACCCGCGCCGAGTGAGACCTCGGCTCTGGCCATGTCGCTCACCACGGAGTTCAGCATCTGTTGCGGCGTGCCCCAGGCCAGTGCGTTCGCGTTGGCCGCCACCGAGGCGAGCAGCGGGGACGGCACCGCGAGTGCCCAGCCGGTCTCCGGGTCCAGAGTGCTGACCATGGCGATGACCTGGCCGTCGGCGGTCAGCAGTGGGCTACCCACGTCGAGCATGGTCAGCGGTGCGGCGACCACAAGAGACGCGGGGCCGACGGCCAGCACCGGGACCTGATGCGGAACCGGTTCGCCCTGACCGTTCATGGCCACCACCGTCACCTCCGCACCGGCCTCGACCCGCCGAGCCGCGACCGGCAGTACCGGGGCGTGCAGTCCCGGGACGTGCAGCACCACGAGGTAGGGCACGCTCGGGAATGGCGGTAGGAACATCCGCAGCAGCTCACCGGCCCGGTCGGCGTCGAGGCCGTCCTCGCCGAACGAGGCACTGTCGGGGAAGAACCAATCGGTCACCCCTCTGCCGTTCACGGTCAGTGTCGGGCGCAACCGCCGCAGTAGCTCGTGAGCGGCTTCGGGTGACCGCACGGCTCCTTCGGCCACGTTCAACAGCGAGTACAGGGTGGTCACGATTCGGTCCGGGCCGGAAACCCAACCGTTGCCGAACCTGATCGACGCCTCCCGATGATCCACCGCGATCTCGACCACCGATCCGGGCGGGAAGCGCGGCGCGGCCACGGCCTCGGCGTTGGTCGGGTAGAGGTTCGTCAGCCGCCACCGGCCTTGGCCCGCCGCGTGGAACACCAGCCGCAGCGTCGTCGTCGGCACATCGCCGGGGCCGAGCATCAGCAGCGGAGCGGGTAGGTCGATGTCGCTTTGGTGGATGCGCAGCTGCTCGGTGACCAGCACCGGGGCTGACGCAGAGGCGCGGGCGATGAGCTCGGGCAGCCACGCCGCACGTTCGTCGACGGTCAGCTCACGGTGCTCGGCCATCAGCCACGCGCCGGACATGGTGATCAACTGGTCGATGTCGTCCGTCGGCCACGGTAGGTCAGTGATTGTCGACGGTGGCGACACACCGAGGCTCGCCGGCTTCGGGTGAGCTCGGACGGCCTCGGCGATCACCTCCGCCGGGGCGCTCACCTCCGAGGCCAGCTCGCCGAGGGTGGCGCCCTCGCCGAGCAGAGCCCGGGCGGCGTGTGTGCGCAGGGCCAGCCGGAACAGTCCCGGGGCGCGGCTCATCGCGACGGTCAGCTCGCCCGCCTCCAACCGGGTCGTCTCCAGCAGCGCGGCGAACCGGTCGTCCTGCGTCAGCACCCATGCACCGGGCAGGGTCAGCGACTCGCCGATGCGGGTCAGGTCCCCCAGTGCGGTGTTGAGGAAGAACAGCGCGTTCTCGGCCAGCCCCAGCTCGACCCACCTGCCGGAGTCCGCGAGTAGTTCGACCGCATTGTTCAACTCGTCGCGCAGCCCGGTGACCGCAGCCAGCTCCTGACCGACCCGCCGGGCGAGCAGCGTCAGCACCTCGGCGACCGGCGCGGAGGGCGGATGATCCCGCCATTCCCGTTGTTCGTCATGGCCGGGGCGCCCGCCGTCCCGGACGTGATGGGCTTCGTGCCGCTCCAGGAACCGCAGCGTGTCTTCGGACAGCTGTGGGAACAGGCGTTGGTCGGCGAACACCCGGCGGGTTCTGACGTTGACCAGGTACACCATCACGATCGGGTCCAGGCCCGCCTCGGTCAGCCGCATCGCGAGCAGCTCGGTGAACCCGTCGGCGAACCACAGCGCCATGCCGGCGTCGGCCCACAACCCGTCCGGGCTGGCGGTGCGCAGCTCCTCAGGACCGGCCTCGACGAGACGTCCCGCCCGGTACAGCTCGTCCAGCACCTCGTTGACGATCGCCGAGCGCGCGCCGTCCACCGTGACCGGGCGCCCCGTCGCGGGATCGAACGCCGCCGCGAACTCGTCGGGAGGGGGCAGCAGGCCTTGACGTTCGGCCTTGGCGGTGGCGACGGCGATGGCCTCGGTCAGTGCGGCGCGGCGCAGCGTCACCGAGCCACCCGACGGATCCGTGCTCAGGTGCAGCGCGGTGAGCAGGTCATCGGCGAACAGCGGAGCACCGGAGTACCCAGGCGAGGTGGGCAGCCGGATCTGGCCGCCGCGCACCGGGCCCACGTTCGCCCGGAACCTCCGGCCCGGATAGGCGGCGGCGACCACAACAGCCCCCTCGGCGAGGTCGGTGGTGGCCGAGGTCGCGATTCCCGCCCCACGTAGCCTCGGCAGCTCCGGTGCGATGAGCAACGCGAAGTCGAGGGCACCCGAGTACTGAGGAGGCAGCGTCGCGCGAACCTCATCGCTGAGCTCGGCCAGCTCAACCGTGACGTAGCCGGTCACCAGCTCCAGGCCCCCGTCCCGGTCGGCCAGCATGATCTTGACCGGCCCCTGGGGCTCGTCGACGGCGTGCAGCGCGGTCGCCACGGTGTAGCGACCCACCCGGACACCGGCCGCCCTGGCCCCTCCCGCCCAGACCTGAACGGCGGTGCTCAGCGTGTCGGCGGCGGGGGAGACGTCCTCGGCCGGCCCGGGGTAGAAGTTCTCCAACCAGGATCTGCCCTGGTCATCGACCCGGACGGTGAACTCGACGCCGTCGACGAACAGCTCAGCCCACGGCCCGTCCAGCTGAGCGTGCCGCAGGTACAGGTTGCCCTCGACCCATCGCGGCGGCCCGAGCGTGCCGTGCCGCCAGGCATGGGCGATCGCGGTGAACACCACGTCACCGCGCGCCGGACCGTGCCACCCCGGCGGCGCGGCCCACCACGTGTTCGTCGCCCGGAGCAGCCGGACCAGGGTGAGCAGGTTCCCGCCGTAGCGGCTCGACGTCCAGCCCCCGACGAACAAGGGCTCGGTCTCGCCCGCCGGATCCAGCCGCACAGCCAGGTGAAGATCCACCAGCAGCGGGCTGAAACCGGCCGCCACCACGTCCGGGTCGATCAGCCAGGTCCACCAACCGAAAGCACCGAGCCAGCGGTGTGCCGCGATGGCCGACTCGGCCCTCGGCAGCGGCACGTCCATCGTGCTGGCGAGCGACGAGGCGGGCAGCGCGCCCTTGCCCCAGCCCAGGCTCAGCTCGACGATCTCTCTGCTGAGGACCCGGGTCGCCATCAGCTCGGTGAGCCCACCGGGCAGTTCGGCGTCGGCGTCGGCGCCGGTTCCCGACCAGCGGCCGAAGACGACGCGCAGCCCGGACGCGCGTGACGCGGTGTCCTCGGCGTCGAACAGCGCGTGCACATCCGGATCGGTGACGAACCAGTCGCCGATCCGGACGTAGAGCACGTCGTCGGGTGTGTCGACCAGCCGCTGGCCCGGCCTCTTGTGCGCCATGGCCTCGTGCAACACCCTATCGTGCAGACCGTCCAGGACCAGGAGACCGGCGAAGTCCGCCGGCAGCTCGACCTCGGCCAGCCCGGACCACCTGAGGAACTCGGTGCGCCCGAGGAAGAGCACCGGCTTCGACGCGGCCGCCGCGTGCCGCACCGCCGCGGCGGCGGCCGGTGACAGCTCCCCGCCGGACGCGGAGATCGCGAGCAGCGGAGCCGTGGGGTCGACGGGATCGAGTTCGGGCAGGTAGCTGTCGAAGTCCAGCACACCCGTCCGGCGGGCGGCCAGGACGTGGGCGACGTGCACCAGGTCGGCGAGCGTCCGCGCGCCCCGGATCGGCGACAGCACCAGCAGCAGCGACGCGGCCCACGCGGCGGCCATGACCGCCGCCGCGGCCGGTCGGGGCCCGATCGCGGTGACCAGCAGACCACCGCCGAGCGCAGCGAATGGCGCGCCGAAGTTGCCGATGAACCTGGTCGCCGCGACGACCAGCGGCAGCCGATCCCCGCCGACGACGTGCTGGATGTAGGTGCTGACCAGCGGCCCCCGAAGCCGCGCCAGGGCCGGGATCGTGGCGATCGCGACGGCGGTCATGACCAGCCCCGCCACGCCCGGCGGGGCGAACGCGTACAGCAGCAGTAGCGGCCCGGTGACGACCGGGGCCAGCCAGAGCGCCCTGCCGGACGCGGAACCGGGGTTCTTCGCCAGCCGCTGCCCGATGACGCTGCCGACCAGCCCACCGAAGAAACCGACGGTGCCGACCGCGCCGACGGCCCAGGTCGGGGCCTGCAGCGTGCGGATCAGGTACACCACGTTGGTGACCAGCACCGCGCCGAACAGCATCCTGGTCAGACCCTCGTACAGGGCGATGGCGCGCAACACGCGGTGCGCCGTGACCAGCTTCAGCCCGGCGAACACCGCGGGCCGGGCGGTGGCCTTGGCGGTGTCCGGGACGCGGATCCGCCACAGGGTGACGGCGGAGACCAGGTAGGACAGCGCGTCGGCGGCGAGGGCGATGGGCGGGCCGAGTACCGCGGTGATGACGGCGGCGAGTGCGGTGCCGATGGCCTGTGCGCTCGCCGAGCCACCTTCGAGTGTGGCGTTGGCCAGCGCCACCCTGCTCCGGTCCTTGGCGAGCACCTCGGGGGTGTAGCTGCGGTAGGCGATGTCGTGCGCCAGGTACAGCCCGCCGAGGATCCCGGTGACCACCAGGAGCCCCTCGATGGTGAGCAGCCCGAGCAGCCAGGTCAGCGGGATCAGCGCGGTCAACGCGAACCGCGCCAGGTCGAGAATGATCATCAACCGGCGGGTGGCGACCCTGGCGACCAGCAGGCCCGCCGGGATGGTCACCAGCAGGCTGACCCCGTAGTTCACGAAGTTGATCAGGCTGACCTGCAGCGTCGAGGCATACAGGGTCTCCACGGCGAGCAGCGGCAACGCCACCGACGAGATGCCGAACCCGGCGTCGCTGACCACCCGGCCGGCATACAGCCAGCGGAAGTCGCGGCCGAGCACCCGGAACGTTCCGGTCCTGCTCGTGGGCGCCGGTGCGGTGTGTTCCGTTGCCTCGGCCGGTGACGGGCTGCGTGCCCGTGGCCGGTCGACCGTCCCGGCGCCCGGCACGTGCCCGGTCCGCGACCGGCGCACGGTCAGCATGACCGCGCCCGCCACCGCCGCGAGGATCGGCGACGCCAGCACCCACGTCGGTGCGGCGGCTGGCAGCCACCCGGAGGCGAGCAGCAGCGCGCCCGCGCCACCGGCCAGCGCGGTGACGATGATCAGGAACTGTGCTGTGGCGGCCCCGCTGTCCGAGCGCCGTGGTGTGCGGATACCCACCCGGGACAACACCTCGTCCTGCGAGCGGCCGCTGTCGGCGGCGGCCAGAATCGTGTCGATCGCGGCCAGGACCCGCCTGGTTCCGACTAGGTCCCGTTTCAGCCGGAGGGGTCGGTTCAGCTCCGTGCGCAGCTCGGCCAGTGCCCGGTCGCCGTCGAAACCGGCGTTGGCGAGGAGGGTCCGCAGGGTGTGTCCTCGGGCGGTCAGGCTGTAGACCTGCTGGCGGTTGTGCACGTCGGGGCTGGGGTCGCGGCGCTTGCGTACCAGCTCGGCTCTGATCAGCGTGCTGAGTCGCTCCCAGGTCATCTCGGCAGTGCTCTTGGTCAGCTCGACCAGATCCGAGCTTCGGTGTTCTCCCGGCGTGTCGGCGAGTGCATCGAGGAGCCCGATGATCGAGCTGTGCATCGCTTTCGTTTCAGCGGGCTTCCCCGTCGTCGGCAGTGTGTACAGCCAGCTGCGCGCGTGGGCGTGCGGGCGCGTGTCGGGTAGGCGATGCAGCACGCCGTCCCGCCACAGGACACGCAGAGCCTGCGCGGTGTCCTCGTACCGCCGCCCCGTTCGCGCCGCCACCTCGGCGACTGCCACCCCATCGGACAAGTTGGGCGAGGTGGTGACTGCTTCGAGCACGTTTCCGAGTACGAGCACTCCGCGCCGTCGGCCGTCCAGCACGGCTAATGCCTCATTGAGCAAGGACCGGATGTTGTCGGCATCGGTGTCCGGATCGGCGAGCAGGTGCCCGATGTGGGTTCGAATGCTGGGGCTCAGCACGCGTAGTGCCTGGTACAGGTGCGCGGAGCGCAGGGTCCATGAACGGTCGATGGTGTCCTTGACCTGGTAGTGGATGAGCTCGGTGCCCAGACGGGGCAGGCCTTCGCGGACGAACAGTTTCTGCGGCGTCCCGTGGCCCAGAACGAGATCGCCGCTGTCGGCGGCGCGCGACATGCGTGCCAGGTGCGACTGCAGCACCGCGAACGCTCTGCGCTGTTCCGCGTCGCTGACCCGGTTGGTGAACACCATGCCGTCCGGGCCGCGCAGCCAGGTGTCGGTGAACAGCGCGGGGAAGCGCCACTGGCCGGCGTAGCGCAGGTCGTCGTCGTGAGTGCGGCCGTCTCGGATGGCGGCGCCCTTGAGGTGGAAGGTGACCTCGTGGTTGAACACCTCGGCCCAGAAGCGGGGGTCGCGGTTGATGCGCAGCGACTCCGGGGACAGCACGGTGTGCGGTCCGGTGTCGTCGACCCAGGTGAACGCATCCAGCCCGGTGATCGGCCTGCCGAGCTTGCCGGTGGCCAGTCGCTTGAGCGTCCGGGAGGTCATCACCTCGACCCAGGGCGGCAGGTTCTCGGGCAGTGCCGCACGCTCGGTCCGCGTGACCGCGCGGCGCGGCAGCGTCGTGAACCGCAGGGCGAGCCAGTCGCGGTCCTCGGCGCGCAGCGGCGCCTCGGAGAACGCACCAGGGGAGTGCCCGTCCACCGGCGGGGTGCTTCGGGGCCTGACCATGTCGGCGACCAGCCAGGCGAGGGGCGCGACGGCGATGGCGAACTGGACCGTGCCGATATGGGCCTGGTGCTGCCAGACCGACCAGAGCACGGCCGAGCCGGTCAGCAAGGACACCGCGCGGGCGAGCGCGCGGGTGCGGCGGCCGAGCGTCGCGCTGATCCTGCTGCCTGCCACCGCGTATCCGACCAGTGCGCCGCTCACCGGCTGCATCAGGTCGACGAGGTTGGCGTGGTAGGTGGTGCCCGGAGCGGGGATGAAGTCGGTGACCACGTGGTCGGTCAGGTCGTCGCTGTGCGGTGGGGTCAGCGCCGTGCGCATGGCGACGAACTCGGTGTACAGCTCGCGGGCGGTCGCGGCCAGCTCGGCCGCTGAGGCGAGAACGGCGGCGGGGCCGCCCAGCGCGGCCACCAGCGCCGCGACGGCCCCGATACCGGTGACCCCGGCCAGGACGCCGAGCGAGACGGCACCGGCGTCGGTACCCGAGCCGTCCTCCGACCGGGCCACCTCCGTCGACGACGAGTCGATGCGCAGACGCCGCAACTCCCCGGCGAGCGGGCCGTACTCGGGGTGCCCGTCGACCCACCGGGCGAACCCGGACCAGTGTCCGTCACCCGGGAGCGGACGGGTGTACTCCACAGACGCCTCGGCGAACGCCAGTGCCGCTTTCAGCTGCCGCGCATCGAGCGTGCTGGCGAACACCCGCAGCTCGAAGGTGTCCGGATGCTGGATGTTGATCGCTTCATCGCGTTCGGCGTCGTACGGGTCGTTCAGATAGTGGTGCAGATCGTCGAGGTGGTGGTTGTCGAACTGGGCGTAGGTCGACGTGCGTCGGGCGAGTTCGGTCACCTGTTTCCGGTTGCCGTACACCAGCCGCATCCAGCGGACGGCGTGCTCGTCGGAGTCGAAGCCCGCCCGGCTGAGGTGAACGTGCAGGCCGAGTTCGACCGGAGACCCGCCGATGGCCGCCAGCTCGGCGAGCATCCGCCACGGGAAGTGCTCCACGGCCCAGGAGTAGCTCATCGGATGGGTCACGATCTCGAACCCGTGCCGGATCGAGCCGTCCCGCTCCAGGTAGCCCAGCGTTCCCAGGTGGCCGGCGACGAGCCTGGCGGTGCGGCCGTACCGGAACAGCCGGACGTTGATCTCCAGCTCCACACCGAGATGCAGCGGGCCCTCGCCGTGGAACACCGGCGCAGGTGGGGTCTCCGACTCGTGGAACACGTAGTGGCCGGGTGCGCTCCGCTGCCACGGCGGACCGTGCCGCCAGATCGCGTAGAGCAGCGCGGCGAGCATCGAACCGGCGAAGAACAGGACCGGTGCGATGTCGGAGACGGCCTTCGCCACGAGGGTGAACGGCACGGCGAGCAGCGACCCGAACACCGCGGTGCCCGTGGCGATGAACCCGGCGTCCCGTGAGGGCCGACGGTGGCCCTCGGCGACGGTGCGGCGGTAGTCCTCGATCCGGTCGCGTGCCTCCGGCCGCGCGGGTGACAGTCTCTCCACCAGCTGGACCCGGTATTCGGTGAGGAACTCGTCGCGGCGGGCGCCGGCGTCGAGCAGCCGGTCGTGCAGCTCGGTGAGCAGCCGCTGCACGGAGGCGTCGGCCGAACCGAAGAGCACGTCGCGCGGCAACGCGTCGAGCAAGCTGTGCAGCAGCGTGACCCGCTGGTCGAGCACCGACAACTCGACGACCTGAGCCGTGGTGATCTTGCCGTGCGCGCCGAGCTTCTGGTGGATGCGCACCGCCCGTGACTCCAGCCCGACCAGCTGGGTGTGCAGCGCCCAGGTGCCGCCGCGCCGCACCTCGCCGACCAGCTCACCCAGCAGGGCCACCGCCAGGTCCAGCTTCCACAGCCGGGACAGCACCGACTCCGGTTCCTTGGCGACCGCCTCGTCGACGAGGTGCGCTCCACCGATGAGCCGGTCCAGCTGATCGAGCCGGCCCTGGTGCTCCTCGACGGCCAGCCGCAGCCGAGCGGCCAACTGTTCGCCCGCCCACCACAGATCCTGGTAGTCCTTGGCCAGCGCCAGCTCGTCGCCCGGGTCGGGCAGCGCGAACGCCAGGCGCAGCACGGCGTCCCGCGCGGTGGCGTCCAGGTCGGTGGCGAGCGGCTCAGCCCTGATCGCGGCCTTCATCGCCAGGTCGAGGGTGTGCCTGGCCTCGGTCAGCTCAGTGGTCCCCGACGGGAGCCACTGGTCACGCAGCTGCGAACGTGCGTCGAGCAGCATCGAGTACGCCCGCGCCACCTTCTTCAACGGCTCGCGCAGCGCCACCGCGTCGGTGCCACCGGATTCGGGGAAGAACGACTCGTCGAGCGCCAGGACGGCGGTGATCCGGGCGACGGCGGGCTCTTCCCGGTCGGTGCCCACCTCCTGCCAGGTGTCCTTGCCGTTCTCCCCCTTCCGCCGCATCCGCAACGCGGTGACCAGCTGCTCGTAGGCGTGCAGCAGGCCGAGGGACGCGGGGGAGAGCCGGTCGGTGCCGGAGAACTCGAAGATCAGGTAGGTGAGCTGGTGACCGAGCGCGCTCGCCTCCAGGTGCCAGCGTTGCACGGGAGAGGGAACGGAGCTGGTCGGATCCAGCAGCCGCATGAGCCCCTGGGTGTCCCGGAACCAGTCGGGGTTGAGCTGTTCGAGGCGCTGCACCGTGTTCACCGTCTCGGCCCACCTGGCCAGCTCGGTCGCCAGCTCGTCGCTCTCCGCATGCAGCGCGGCGGCGCGCAGCGGTTCCACCGTCCGTCCGGCCGCCAGGTAGGTTTCGGCCAGCCGCTGTGTCCGGTCGGCGGGTGTCGGGTCTGCTGGTGTCGAGTCGCGATCGGCCGGGCCGAACGGCTCGCGCAGCCGCTGCAGCGCTGTGTGTACCGCGCGGCGGACCAGCGGGGCATGGCGTACGGCCAGGTAGCCGACCAGCAGCGCGGCGCCCACCGCACCGGCCGCCGCGACCAGCGACGACGGGCGGTCGATCGAGGACCCGTCGACGAACATCGGAAGGCGGATCATCTTCGCGCCGGGGAGTTCCCAGCTCGGTGTCGGATCGACCGACGCGGTCAGGTTCCGCCAGAGCCTGCCCGCGCCTCGGATGAGCCGGCTCATCAGGGTGCCCACGACCAGCCCGGTGCTGAGGAACACGACCAGGGCCGGGACCGTCTCGCGCAGCTGACGTGACACCCAGAGAGCCACCCTCGGCGGTGTCCTCACCGACGACCGGTAGGGGCGGGTCTCCCAGGCCGGGGCCAACCCCGCCACGATCCCGACCGGGGCGGCCAGCAGTGGCCACCAGCCGTGCCCGGACATCGCCAGCACCGCGGCGGCGACCAGCCCGGCGCCGTTCCCCACGATCCACGTCACGCCCGACGCCACGTCGGTGGCCCGCGCCTTCGGAATCCGTCGCCACTCGACGCCCGCGTCCAGCCTGCTGATGACCGCGGTCAGCGCGGCCACCCCGATCGCCGTCGCACCGAGGAAGGCCAGCGCGAACCCGGCCACCCGGACCGCGATCGGCAGGCTGTACCAGCCGGACTGCCCGGCAAGCCAGGTGATCGGCCCGCCGAGGCCGATCGCGGTGATCAGCGCAAGCGAGGCGCCACCTCGTTCGGTGGGCCGGTAGGCGGCCTGGACGCGGCTGGTCCAGCGACTCCACCGGCTCGGCGGGCTCGGCGCATCGGGGACCGTCTCGCCCACGAGCCCGAGCTCACCGAGGAGTTCGGTGACGCCCAGCTCGCGGGCCTGCTCGCCGACGATCCGCACCAGGTGGGCCGCGATACCCCGATCCCGCCACTCGTCGAGGACCTCGGTGGCGACCGCCGCGCGACCGTCGTCGGTCACGAGGAGGTGGAGAATGCCGATGGGCTGCCACCCGGTCCTGGTCTTCCGCTCGGCCACCAGCCCGATCCGGCCTCGGCTGTCGAGGTCGAGCAGCAGGCGCCGCCACGACTCGACCGGTCCGGTTTCGGCGAGATGGTGCAGGTAGCGGCCCGCTGCGGCCATACCGGCGAGTACCCGGTCCAGCGTCGGGCCGTCGTGGCGGCCCATCTCCCGGACCCGGATGCCCCGCCGCGGTCCGCGCCAGGTGCGCGCGCCGCGACCGGCCACCAACGTCACCTCGTCGCCGCGGCCCGCGATGATCAACGCCATGTTCGTCAGCGCGGGCGAACCCGGGCGGAAGTAACTCAGGTGCGGGTACTCGATCCCGAAGCGACCGCCGTAGCGTCCTCCGGTGCCGGCGTCGAACCTGACGGCGCCGAACCCGTGGTGGACCGGGTCGGCCCCGTGGACCGGGGTGACGCTGCCCAGGTGGTCACGCACGGCCGAGGCCACCCACAGCCGGGTGAGGGAGCCCAGCAGCAGGTCGGCGGTGTGCGCGGCGTTGATACCGGGGCTGCCCGCGACCACCCAGTCGGCGACGAGCCGCCGAACCAGGTCGGGATCCGAGGCGAAGGCGATGGCCAGCTCGTCGACGAGTCCCGGCGACACGGGGGTCATGGCGAACAGCGCGGCGCCGATCTGCGTGCCGTAGGAATGGGTGACCAGGCTGACGTGCACATCGGGGCGGCTGGTGGCGTGAATCCCCAGCAGGAAACGCAACAGCTTCGGGGCCGCCTGGTTCGCGTACAGCTTGAGCATCGCCTGAGGCAGGATCTGCGGCTCGTCGAAGCCCCAGTGCGCGATGACCGCGACACTGGGCTCGCCGGTGGCCACGATGGCGCGGTACAGGGCGTCCGCGCTGCGGATCCCGTCGCCGATCGAGGCCAGGCGGTTGCCCATGCCCGGCACGTACACCGCCACGTGGGCCGCGGTGCCCGGGTCGTCGCCGATCTCGATGATCGCGTGTCCTCGGCCGATCGTGTCGAAGCCGAGCAGATACGCCTTCGCGGAGGGGTCGCTCGCGACCTGGTCCAGACGTTGTTGCAGGGCGCGGATGCCGGTGAGCATCTCGTGGATCCGGGCCAGCTGCCTGGCTCGCCGACGGGTGTCGGGCCGCTCGTGCTCCGGCCGGGTTGGCGCGTCCGTCGCCAATGCCGGGCGGGTTGGTCCCCGGCGTCCGGCTGTGCCCCGGGGCCGCGACAGCCTGCGCTCCAGGCCGGTGAGCTCGTCGGCCGCCCGGGCCAGGGCGATCCGGTTCGCCTGGTCCCTGGTCGGCCTCGGCACACCGTCCAGCGCGCCGATGACCTTCGGTGAAGTCTCGAGGTATGCCTGGCGCTGTCCGTCGGACAGCGTGTCCCACCACGACCTGACCTGCTCCGGAGCGGCCTCGGTAGGCACCGAGGGCGGCCCCCTGGCGGTGATGACCGACCGGACCGGCTGATAGCCGGCGATGGCCAGTGCCGCGAGCGCGACCGCCCCGACAACCATCGGGCTGGTGAACAGCTCGGCCAACGCGCCACCGAGCGTGCGGTCGGTGCCTGCCGGGAGCGTGCCTAGCAGCCCGAACGCCGAGGTGGCCGCGAGCGTGACCGCGAGCAGGGCGGCGGGCGTGCCGTGGCCGCGGTCGTCCCTGGCGGTGCTCGGGCCGTCCGGCTTGTTGCGCCGATTGTAGTCGGTGAGCAGATCGTTCAGCCTGGTCCCGCTGACACCCAGCTCGGCGGCGAGCTCGTCGCGGCGGGTGCGCAGCAGCCGGTCGCGGTCGGCCACCGCTTCGTACAGCGCTGCGTTGACCGGGCCGAGCACCGGCTCGGGCCGGGTGGCCTGCTGGTAGGCCCAGTGCAGCAGATCGAGCAGCTGACGCTGAGCCAGCCGGTCCAGCAGGGCGCCCGCGAAGCGCCCCGGATGTGCAGTCTGGTCGGCGGTGTGATCCCGTTCGAGGCCCGAGCGGACCTGCTGCGCCCGCTCGAGCAACGCATCCGGGCCCGCGCCGTCGAGGAACGTCGCTCGGATCTCGGTGAGCAGGGTGATCCGGGAGTCGCGCCACAACAGGCCACGAGACGCCGAGGACACCTCCGTGAACCTGCCGAACAGCTCATCCTCCGCGCCGCGGATCAACCGCTGCAGGTGCTCGGCCGATTCGAGCAGTGCCGTACGGGCGTCGGGGGAATACACGAGGTCGAGTTCCAGCAGGGCCGCGATGAGGTTCCCGGCCGCGTCCCGCACCTCGCCACTGGTCGAACCGTGCGACTGGGAGGTGCGCAGCGCGGTCACCGCGGCGGCGAAGCCTGCCAGCTCGGCGCGCGGATGCAGCGCTCGCCCGCCCTGTTCGGTGTCGGTGAGGACAGCGACGATCTGACGCAGATAGTCCTCGTTGCGGTGCCACCGGGTGTCGACGCGGGTGAGACGCCGCAGCGCCTCGATCGCGGTGAGCCACGGCCTCGGATCCGCTCCGTACCGGGCGCCCAGCCCGGTGGCCAGCTGGGCAGCCGCGGACGTCCGCGCCATGGCCAGCAGCTCCGCGAGGGTGTCCTCGGTGGTGCGGACCGGCGCCCCGGCGGCCCGCATCCCGAACTCGGTGACCTCGACCGGCAGCTCGGCGCGCAACGCGGCCGTGAAGACCAGCGGGGCGGGGGCGTCGGTCAGGCCCGCCAGCTGCTCCAGGGTGATCCACCCGGCGTTGTCGGCCAGCGCGGACCGCAGCCGTCGGGTGACCTCGTCGACCAGCGCGGGCAGCTCGCCCGCCCTGGTGTAGAGCAGGTCGATGCGTGCCCTGAGCTTGGCCAGCTCGACCCTCGACTGCTCGTCGGAGTGCAGCGGTCGAGAGGCCAGACCGGCGAGTGCGCTACCGGCGGGGGCGAGCATCGAGGCCAGCGGGCTCAGCACGAACAACGCCTCGTTGAGCGCGTCCGGCATGGTTTCCCCGTCGGCTCGCTCGATCGAGGTGTACATCGTCTCGGCCCGCTCGACCAGCGCGCCGGCCCGGTGCAGTGTCTCGGCGAGGGAGGCGCGGGCCGCCGCGTCGAACCATTGCCGCAGCAACGCCGAGGCCACCGCCCTGGTCCGTTCGCCCTCGGGGTCGCCCTCGCGCAGGGTCAGCGCCTCGTCCCACCAGTCCTCCGGCAGCCAGCCCTGCTCCTGGTAGGCCTCCATCAGATGCAGGACCCAGCGGGGGACGACCACCGCACGGTCGTGCCCGAGGTCGGCGGCCAGCAGCGAGTTCATCGGCCAGAAGAACAGCAACATCGGTTCGAGGCGGCTGTTGACCCAGCCCAGCCCTCGTGTGTGCAGCTCATCGGCGGCGCTGTCGGTGTCCCACATCCACACCCCCAGCTCCGGGTCGATCTTGAGCAACCGGTGCTCGCGCAGCTGAGCGAGCAGCTCGTCGTCCACCTGCAGAATCCGCGCGTCGGCGTGCTCTCCGGCGATCAGCCCGCTGGGGCGCGGGAGGGTTGGCTCCTCGTTCGCCACGTACTCCGCGGCCTCCCGCAGCCGGGTCATCACCTCGACGTCCCCCGATGTCTCGCTGTGTGGTGTCTCGGTGTGTGGTGTCTCGGTGTGCGTCTCGGTGCCCGGCACCGACCGCCTGGCCAGCGCCACCGCGACGACAGCGACCACGACGGCACCGATGCTGACCAGCACGATCGTCGGCACCGCGCCGGCCACCACGGTGACGGAGCCCGCCACGGCGGCGGGCAGCGCGACCGAGGCCAGGAGGCCGACCGAGCCGTGACCGTGATCGGACCTCGACCGGCTCTCGGCGGCGATCCCCGGTGCCCGTGGTTCCAGCTCGCGGCGCGCGACACCGCTGTCGGTGCTGACGGTGGCCGCGCCACCACCGCCGGAAACGCGGTCAGCGGGCCGGTCAGCGGAGGACGAACGACGCGTGTACCGCTGGGACAGCCACAGGTCGAACCGGGACACCAGGTTCATCCCGATCATCCCGGCGATCACGATCAGGACCATCGTGGCGGTGTGCTGGGGCGACTGCGAGATCTCCCCGAAGGACAGCAGCGCGCCGTTGAGCAGCGCGTTGGCCGCCGCGCCCCGCCGGGGCGCGAGCCTGCCCATCTTGGCCTCGGCGATCAGCCCGAGGATGCTCAGGTAGCCGGAGGCCAGGGTGAGCGCCAGCGCCGGGATGATCATCGCGCTGGGCGTGACCCAACCGAACTGGATGGTCAGCAGCAGGTTCGCCACGGTGATCCACGGCAGCCCGACCAGGTGGTTGAGCTTGCGGAAGAACGGATGCGCGCCGATGTCGTAACCGGCCCATCCGGTGATGGCCGAGGCGAGGGCAGGCAGGCCGAGCAGCAGATCGGCAGGCGCGAACGCCGCGCTGAGCAGCGCGTGGTAGCCGCTGCCGGTGAGCGCACCGTCCAGATGGCCGACGAAGTTGACCACGAACGTCCCGGCCAGCGCCGTGTTGAGCAGCCTGCCCAGCAGCCCGCCGTGCGGGTTGAGCCCGTGGAAGGACTGGGCTTGGGTGCCCAGGTCGTTGCCGAGCGTGTCGAGCAGCCGGGAGAACAGCTGCAGCCAGGTCTCGTTGCGGGTCCGCGCGGTCTCACCGGGCTGCAGCTCCATGTTGATCAGCACCTGCGCGACGACCAGGAACTTCTCGGCGGACGCGTCGAAGTTCGCCAGCTGCTGCGGGGTGGCCCGGTCGAACACGGCGTACTTGCGGATGACCCGCAGCAGACGGCGGATCGTGTGCAGGTTGAACTGGCCGCGTTCCAAGGTGTACTCGACCATCACCCGCATCTGCTGGCTGTATCCGCCGCGCTGCAGGTTCAGCGCGCCGCGCACCTCGAACGCGGTGTAGATGGCGGTGGTGCTGGCCAGGGCCGACCACAACATCCAGCTCCCGGTGACGATCGCGCCGAGCGCCACCGTCGCCGAGATACCCGTCTTGATGAGCAGTCGCTTGCGCAGCCGCTTGACCTCCGCCTTGTCGGCGATGCGGCGCAGCTCCGACTCCTGGGTCATGCCCAGCACTCGCCCGGCCCACTCGTCGTCAGCGGCCAGCTTCGTCTGGTGCGCCGCGATCAGCGCTTCCACCGTGTACGGCCGGCCGTCGGGGTCGGAGAGGCCCAGACCGTGGACGTTGGTCCAGTAGTGCAGTGAGGAGCGCTTCGCCGCCTTACGGGCCTTGCGTTCCGCGTCGCGGTCCTCCTTCTGCTGGACGTGTTCGGCCCAGGATGCGCTCATCGCGTTGAACAGCAGCCGCAGCGACAGCCGCCGCCCGGACACGACCTCGGGGGTGACGGCGTTGTGCCAGCGCATCAGGCTGCGGAACTGGCGGTTGTCGCGCCAATTGAGCGTGGTGCCGTCGTCGAGGGTGTAGCTCGGTCCGGCCCCCGGCGCGGTCGCGGTCAGCCTGTTCTGTTGCGCATCGAACCAGTCAAGGACGATGCGGCGTCGGCCCGGGTTCATCAGTGCGAGCACTTCGTCCCATTCGGCGCGGCTGGCCGGGTCGCTCAGTTCGTTGAACACCCATTGCTGCACGTCGCGCTTGGCGTGGCTGAGGCGGACCTCCAGGTTCGCGTGCCGCACGTCGCGCAGCGCCTCGGGGCCGACCTCGTGCAGGATGCGGTTGAAGATCGGTTCCAGGTCGTTGTGGTGGCGGAAGTACTGCGGGTTGGACTCCGGTTTCACCGCGTCCGACCCGAAGATCGCCCAGCCTCGCCCGTAGCCGTGCTCGCGCGCGACGTCGCGGATGCGGCGGGTGCCCTGGTGCTTGCGGATCAGCTCGATGAAGCGGTCCTGGATCGGGGTGCTGCCGTCGGCCTCGACCTTCAGCAGCTGGCGGGCCACCTCGTTCCAGGAGATGTCGAAGTCGATGTGGTCGTAGCGGGAATCGGACAGGATGTGGTCGATCAGATCCAGGTGCCGCACGGACAGCTGGGTGAACTTCCCGACCCCCAGGTGCGCCAGGACGATCTTGGCGTCGGGGTATTCGGCGAGCAGCGCCAGCAGCGGCGCGCCGAACCGCTCGTCCGGAGTGACATCGGCGAACCGGCCGTTGCCCGCGACCCTGGCCAGCCCGAAGTCGTTGTGCAGCACGATCAGGTAGCCGGTCTCCGACGAGGCACGCAGCAGCTCGCGCAGGTGCGGGTTGAACATCGGCAGCTTGCCCGACGCCACCAGCTCGGCGGAGACTCCCAGCTCGGCCGACGACCTCGGGTGCCGGGCGGCGAGCACATCCGCCAGCGTTTCGATGCTTTCGGTCAGCGCGCCGACCAGCTCGATCGCGATCCGGTCCGGGTTCTCGTGCTCCTCGGTGGTGATGACCTCGATCAGCACCTCGGGCAGCGCGGACAGCGTCTCGGTCCTCAGCACACCCGCCTGGTGGTCCCTGCGCAGCAGCGTCGTGGCGTGCATCAGCTGCTGGACCAGCGCGACCCAGGCCGGGTTGAGGGTGCGCAATGCCTGCCCGCCCAGCAGCGTGGTCACGGCTTCCTTGGCGATCGTGGTCTCCCCGATCAACTCGGCGAGATCCGGGTTGAGGATTGCCATCAGCCGCAGGTAGCCGAGCGCGCCTGGCACGTCCATCCGGGCGCCGACGACACCCAGCACCGCGCGCCAGCGCAGCTCCTCTGGCAGCGCCCGGATCGCGTCCAGCAGCCGGACGTCGGGGAACTTGCCCCACATCTGCAGCATCGGCACGTTGAACACCAGCCCCAGCGCCTGCACCGGGGCGACCAGGTAGTAGAACGACCCGCCCAGCGTCGCCAACCCCATTCCGCGCTGCGGGATCGGGTGGAAGGTGATGACACCCTGGTGGCCGGCGTTGCGCAGCCGGGACAGGAACCCGTCGATGCTGGTGTTACGCGGGTCGTCGTAGCCGATGTGGTGGTAGTGCCCGTCGGTCACGTCATAGACCGGCATCCGGCCCCGGCCGATCAACGCCACCACCTGGCCGTCCACGAACATCGCCAGCTGGTAGCCGCGCCTGCCGTGGCCCAGTCTGCGCGCGAGCCCGCCCAGCTCGGCCAACGTCATCTGCTCGCCATTGGCCATGGTGACCATCTCGTTCGCCGGGTGCCGTCGGCCCCAGGCGCCGATCCACTTCTCGATCAGCCAGTCCACCCGCCGGGTGCGCTGCGCCGGATCGCCCTCCGGTCGCCGGGTGATCGCGCTGACCTGCTCGAAGCTCAACCCCGTCAACCGGGCGATCCGCCGGTTGAGCACACCGGCCTCGGAGGCGGCGAGCACCGAGGGACCGATCGCATGCAGGAACTGTGACCGGGCGAGGTCGCGCCACTCGACGGCCTGCGCGGCCAGGGCGTTCGACGCCGCCAGCTCGTCCCATGCCGCCGCCGACCGGTGCTGGAACGCTTCGATCATCCCACCGATCTCGTCCAGCGTCCGGGTGCGCACTTCCTTGTTGGCCGCGAGCAGCTCGTTGGTCGCCGCCTCGATCCGGGCCAGCACCTCGTCCTGGCCGGCGACCGATTGACGCAGTACCCGGCCCGCGCCCATCCTGCCCACCAGCCAGGGCGGGTCACGCCCGAAGTAGCCCTTCAGTGTGCGCAGCACCCGCGCGAACGCCACTGCCAACCGCCACATCGCGACCAGCAACGGCACCGCCGGGACCCGGCCGGTCAGTTCGGCCGGGGTGCTCGCCCGTTCCCCGGCGAGCAATGCCTTGATCCGCTTGGCGCTCAGCCCGGAGTAGCGGCTGAGCTCGGACATCGGAACCCCGTCCTTCTGGGCGTCCGCGATCGCGGCGCGGACCGCGCCCGCGTGTGACCTGAGCGTCGCGCGCCAGACGGTGATCGCGGACCGGACGCTCTTGGCCGAGTTCACCTGCTCGGCGCGCGCCTTGTCCAGCGCGGAGCGCACCAGCGCGAGCTGGCCCTCGAACGAGGTGAACCGCTTGAACCACACCTCCCGGTCCAGCCCGATGGCGGCCGGGACGTCGTAGACGATGCGGCGGTCCATGCTGATCGACTCCACCAACGCCAGCGGCAGCCTCAAGGAGTCGGCGATCCGCTGCGTCGCGTCGACGGGCAACGGGATCCGCTCGCCGTACGGCGTGTGGATCGGGGTGTTCAGCAGCCACACCACACCGGTCTCCACGAGCTTCCGGACCGCGATGCTCGCGTCCCGCTCCGCGTCGCGCTGCTGCGCCAGCCGCACCCGGGCAGCCTCGACGGCATTGCCGTTGATCCGGCTGACCAGCTTCTGCAGGACGGCCTCGGAGACGGACGCTCCCGACTCCAGCCAGTTGACGACCGGCGGGTTGCCCGTCGAGGCGATCAGCAGTTGCCTGGTCGGCCCGGTCAGCAGGGCGACCACCCCGACCGGCCTGCGTAGCTGCCGCGCGATCCGGCGGTCCGACACGCCGAGCCGAACCAGGTCCAGCACCACGTCGTCGAGCAGTTCGTCCACCACCCGGTGCGCCTGGTTCCTGGCCACGGTCGCCTCGAACACCTCGGCGGAGTCGGCAGGCTGATCGGCGAGCAGTTTCCGCAGCTTCGACTCGGCAGCCACCAGCGTGTCCAGCGCCTTGCGGGCCACCGGACGGGCGGCCTCGGCGGCGGCGACCACGTCCGGCCCCGGGGTGCTGCTCGGCCGGGAACGCAACGACGGGTCGACGGCCACCAGCTCGTCGAGCGCCGGTGAGCCGTCACGGGCCCCGAGCCTGCTCACGATCCGACCGATCGCGACCCAGCCGTACCTGGCCACCGAGCGGCGCTGCTCCCGGTCGACCCAGCTGGTCAGCGCGCGCACCGACCACAGCGCCGTGCTCCACACGGCGAGCACGGCCACCGCCCCGACCAGCCAGAAGCCCCACGGGTGGGTGGCCGCCTGGGTGTGCACTGAGGCAGACACCGAAGACGACACGGCGGCCGCGGTGTTCGCCAGCGGCCCGAGCGACAGCACCGCGGCGGCGGAGACGATGCCCACCGTCCTTAGGCCCGCCGCCCGTGCCACTGTGGTGCCGATCCTGCGCTGTCCCGCTGTCGGGCCACGCTTCGGTGCCACGTCCAGCGTGTGGTGTGCCGAGGGAGCCGCCCCGGTGAGGTCGCCGAGGGTCGCCGAGGCGACGGCGGACCCGAGCCCGGTCGCGGCCGGTGTCGCGGCCACCGCACCACCAGCGGTGCGGGAACCGGCGTCGCTGCGGTGTCCTGCCGGGTCGTCCGACGCGGTGGGTGCCTTCGCGGTGCGACCGCGCTGAGCGCTGGACGAGGCTCTGGGGGAGCGGCCGTGCCCGCTCGACCTCGGGACGCGCCGCGCGGCGGCGAGCTTGCTGGCTGCTCGCTCGACCCGCCGGTTGGCGCTGGTGAGCGCCGTGTGGTAGGTCACCGTCGAGGTGGTCCGGTTCTGCTTCAGCAGTGCGTGGCGGTGCAGCGCCGCCGCGTGCAGCTGCTGCTCGGTGCCGACCGGCGCCCAGCCCGACGAGTGCCGCAGCCAGGCCTCACCGTCCTCCGCCTCGTCCAGCACGGCGATCTGCTGGCGCGCCAGCCACTGGTCGAGCAGCATCGCGGCAGGCTCCTCGACGGTGAACGCGGTCGACGGCGCGAACGTCCCCCAGGCGATGTTCGTGCGCTGATCAGGGTAGGCGGTGGTGGGCGAATCGACGGCGGCCGAGATCACCTGGCGCAGCACCGACATCTCCGCCTGTCGTTCCAGCAGCAGCCACGCGGCCCTGGCCGGGCTGTCGTCGGGCAGGGCGCGCAGCCGGTCGATCCGGCGCTCCAGCGCGTCGAGGTCGCTCCATTCGGCGAGCGTGCCCGCGAACCGGGCGGTGTCGACCAGCAGATCGTGGTTCACCTGGGCGTACTCGACCTCGGCGCTCGGCTCGATGAGCTGGGTGGACAGCCGCGTGACGAGCTCGAAGACCTGCCGCCGGGCTCGGGTGTCGGCGACCTTCGGGTTGTCGAGCACGGCGTGCAGCGCGGTGTTGAACGCCGCCCGCCTGATGAACAGCGTCCTCGGTCGGAACTCGTCGGCGGTGCTGAACGCCAGGTTGCGGGCCTTGCGCAGGCCGGTCCAGTTCGTCAGCAGGTCCCGCCACAACCGCTGCGCCGGGTCGACAGACAGTTCGGGCTCGCTCGCCAGCAGCGCGAGCAGCTGCCTGCCGAGCATCGCCTCGGTGCTCGACGGAGCCAGCCGCGAGACGCGCTCGTGAGCACCTTGCGTCGTAACGAGCCTGCCGTGAGCTTCGGCCAACGCGCCGAACCCGGCGGAGCCGTTGGCGAGGCCCAGCAGCTCCCGCACCACCTCACCCAGCGCCGCCGCGGCCGGAGCCCAGGAGAGCGGATCGGAGGAGACCGGGTCGTCGGCGGAACGCCCGGTGACGATCAGCCTGACCACACCGGGGTCCTGCCGCCAGCGCGGATGCAGGTCGCTGAGCGTCTCCGCGTTCGTCGCCAGCGCGACCAGTAGCGGAAGGTGCGGCTCGGCGGCCAGGTTGGCGCGCAGCGCGTCGAGCACCAACTCGCGGGCGTCACGCAGCGGCTCGACCACTGTGCGTTCGACGTCGAGCGCCTGCTGGGCCAGCGACCGGCGGGCCTCGACGAGTTCGTCCGAAGCACCGGCGACGGCGTCGATCGCGTCGGCGGTCGCCCTGTCGTCCGCCAGAGCCCGGCTCACCGTGGCCACCAGCCCGCCCATCAGATCGCCGGGACGGTCCGGTATCCGCAGCCCGAACAGCTCCAGCGCGAGCGCGAACGGTTCGGACAGGAAGAGCGCGTCGTGCTGACCGGACCTGGTCCGGGGCAGCTCGACCAGGCTCATCCGGGCCACGATGTCGTTCGCCCACTGCTCCGAGCCGGTGAACGGGAGCAGCCGGTGGGCGATCGCCCGCCGAGGCAGCCACCTGATGACCCGGCCGCTGTCCGGCACCCGGACCCCGCCGCCGAGCGCGACGATCTGCTCGCCGTCGAGACCGCGTAGCGCGTCGTACAGCATGTCGCGCTCGGCCGGTTCGAGCTCTCGCCACGGTAGTGTGCCGAACCTGTTGCCGGTCGATGGCATGATCGGACCTTCCTCTGTTGCTGGTCTGGTTACCGGGGTGAACTCGGCCCGATGCGCGGCGGCGACCCGGTCCCGAGACGGGCCACGCCGCCGGATCGCGTAGCCCAGCGCGGCGATCCAGACACCGCCGAGCGCCACTACGGGCGCCAGGTTCGACCACCCGTGCGCGGCGGTACCCAGGCCGGCGGCGTGCGCGATTCCGGCGGCGGGGCCGAACGCGATGACCACGGCCAGCGCGGTCATCAGCGCGGCGCGGACCAGCCAGCGGATCGCGGCCCGACTGCCCCGGGCCGGATTCTTCGAGGTGTTCTCCGCATGATCATCGACAGCGTGATCGCCGACCGCGCGCGACAGCATCCGCAGCGCGACCAGCCCGGCCACGGCGGACGCGATGCCGCCGAGCCACAGCGGCGCGCGCCCGTCGTGCTCGCCGAGTACACCGAGCAGCGGCGCGATGATCGGGTTACCGCCCAGGTAGAGCACGGTGTGCAGGCCCATCACCGTGCCGAGCAACTCGGGTGTGGTCGTCTGCAGCACGTAGACCTTGGCGGTGACGGTGAACCGTTGGTTCAGCAGCCCGAGCGGCACCAGCACCAGCGCGGTGATGAACAGCGACGGCATCATCGCCGCGGCCACTTCGAGCAGGCCGAACACCAGCGCGGCACGCGCGATCGTCCTCGGCCCGAACAGGTCCGGTGAGGCACGGTTGCCGAGGCTGGCGACCAGCGCGCCGACCGCCAACGAGGTGGTCAGCACCCCGAGGCTCTGCGGCCCGCCGTGGAACACCTCACTGGCCAGCAGGGGGAGCGTCAACGAGAAGTTGATGCCCAGGGTGGAGACCACGAAGACCAGCCCGAGGACCGTGCGCAGCGACCGGTCTCCCCAGACGTAGCGCAGGGCCTGGCGCAGCTGGCCGCGTTTCTGGGCCGACTCCTGGACCGCCCCCTCATCGGGTTCCTGGATGGCCGGACGCTCCTCCCGGTGCAGCCGCGACGGATCGATGGCCCGCAACCCGAGGATCACCGCGACGTAGCTGGCCGCGTTGAGCAGGAACATCGTGCCGGTGTCGGTCAGGCCGATCAGCGCACCGGCCAGCGCGGGACCCACGATCCGGGCCGCGCTGGTGATCATCGAGTTGAGCTGCTGCGCGTTGGCCCGCTGTTCCTCGCGGACCAGCTGGGGCACGAACGCCGACTGGATCGGCTGCAGCAGCGCGTTGGTCGCGCCGGTGAGTAGCGCCAGCGCGAAGATGTGCCAGAGCTGCACGGCGCCGGTGACGTCGAGCAGACCCAGCGTCAGGGTGAGCACACCGGTCGCGGTGTTGATCCCGATGAGCAGCCACCGCTTGTCGAGCCGGTCGGCGAGCACCCCGCCGATCAGCGGCAGGATCAGCATCGGCGCGTACTGCAGCGCGGTGACGATGCCCAGCGCGGCGGCATCGGAGTGGGTGAGGGTCAGCACCAGCCAGTCCTGCGCGGTGACCTGCATCCAGTTGCCGAGCACCGACACGGTCAGCCCACCGGCGAACCGGCGGTGGTTGACCTCGCGCAGCGACTCGAACACACCCAGGTTCGACCGGCGGTGCTCGCCGCGCTGCCGGCCGGGCAGCCAGGAATCGACGGTGCGTGGACCGGCATGTGCGGCGACGGTGTGGCGGGTGGCCTTGTGCCGCGCGGGCGGGGCGTTGGCCTGACGCGGGGACCACCGGCGGGTCGACGTCTCGGCCCCGGTGTGCGTGGCCCGGCGCCCGGCGGAACGGTGGCGCGTGAGCTGGCGGGCCAGGCCCCCCAGCAGCCCGAGCCCACCGGCCAGCACGAGCGTCTCGCCCACTCCCGACACCACCCCGGTGAGCGCCGCCGCCACCAGCCCGCCCGTCGCGGCGACCGCGACCACGGTGACGACCGAAGAGTGGCCGTGTTCATCTCGCCGGTCGGCCCGGTCCTGCGCGGCGAGCCACTGCCTGACCAGCTCAGCGGTGCGACGCGCATCCCCTCTGGACTTGACCGACCCCAGGTGCCGGTGCACCTCGGCCCGCCATTCGGGCCGCAACCAGCCCTTGACCACGTACTGGTCGTGCACCGACGAGGGCGACCTGAGGATCGGCAGGATCCGCGCGGCGAGCTCGACATCCTGTGCGCTGGGGAACGCCGCCCGCAGCGTGATCAGCACACGGACGACCATCCGGCCGAGGACCACCCCGCCGGTGGCCGCGAGGAACACCGTCGCCATCCAGCGCAGCGCGATGTGCGACACCCCGGCGACTCCGGCGACGCTGAGCACCAGCGCACCGATGCCGGGGATCGCCGTCGCGCCGAGCAGCAGACCGAACCTGGTGTGACCGCGATCGTCGAAGCGGCCGGGGGCGGGCCGGGTGCGCTCCGTCCTCGGCGCGCTGTTCACTGTCCTGAGCGCCGGATGTTCCTTGGCGACGGCGGTGACCAGCGCGCGGGGCAGCGACGTCTCGGCGACCATCGTCGCTGCCGAGGCGAGACCGCCGTGCTTCGCCAGCCGCCGTGCCAGCAGCGTCCCGACCTGCGTCCGCACGGTGGGGTGCTGTGCCAGCACCCGGATCTGGGCGGCGAACTCCCGCGCCGTGGTGAACCGCAGCCGGCGCAGCGCCCGGTCGTCGTCGTGACCGCGAAGCTCGGTGGCCCGGGTCTTGACCAGCATGAGCAGTTCCTCGACGCGGCGGTAGCGCTCGCGCAGTTCGTCGGTGAGCCCGGTGCCCTCGTTCAGGTCGAGCGGGCGGGCGAGCAGCCGGATGGCCTCCTCCAGCGCGGCCCCGATCACCGCCCTGCGGTGGGCGTCGGACACCGCGGTGTAGGAGTCCAACGATCTGGTGAGCAGCATGGTGGCCCGCGCGGCGATCAGCCCACCCGCGACCAGCCCCGCCGCCTGCCAGACACCGGGGCCGATGATGCCGGTCGCGGCGGCCGCGACCAGCGTGCTGGTGACGAGCCCGACGCCCGCGACCAGGCCCACCGAGATCGAACCGGATTCCGAACGTGGCCCGGTGGTCGGCTGGGAGTCCAGCAGCTCGATCGCCTGGCGCAGGAAGACCAGGATCAGGGCCGGGGCGATCAGATGGTTCGTCCGGTCCTCGACGGTCGCCATGTGGGCGATGCCCGCGATCCGGCCGTCCTGGTCGATCGCCGGGCCGCCGGACGTCCCCTGACCGAGCAGCGCCCGGACCTGGATCTTGCCGCCTGCGCTGACCCGCACCCTCGCCTGGGTGGCCAGCCGATGTCCGCTGGGGTGTCCTTCGAGCAGCACCAGCTCACCCTGCTCGACCGGGGTGTCCCGGACCGTCAGCGCGGGCAGGTCCAGACCGTCGACCTCGACCAAGGCGAGGTCCAGGGTGGCGAGCGCGGCGTCGGAGCGGGCGTTGGTGATCTGGTGAATGGTGGCGGCCAGTTCGGTGAGGTAGCCGTACCGGTCGAGCGTGACGGTGACCCACCGACGGGACCGCCGTCCCTCGACGAGCACCCCGTCATCGGCGGCGCCGGTGACGGCGTGCAGCACGGTCAGCACCAGCGCCGGTCGGTTGCGGGTCGCCCGGCGGACCACCACGCCGCTGCCGAACCGGCCGTCGAGGTCCGCGACCTGGACGTGGACCACCGAAGCGGTGGGGCGCGCCGCCGAGAACCCGGGCCCGAGCGGCGCGTCCGGGGCCACCGCCCCGGCACCGAGCAGCAACTGGGTCCCGTCGTCGAGCCGCCAGGTGAGCAGTTCGAGCACGGTGCTCGTCCGGGTCCGCTCGGCGTCCAGATAGCCGATCGGTTCGCCCATCTCGACCCGGTGCATCAGCAGGTTCCCGGCGTGGGCCGTCGGTTCGTGCCCAGCGCCGCGCCAGCCTTCGGCGATCATCCGCCACACGGCGGCGGACCTGGCGACCGCATCGAAGGACAGCGACGGGTCGATCATCCATTCCGCCGCGTACCGCTCGAACAGGCTCACCAGGTAGGGGAGCGGTGCCTCACCGGTCGTCTTGCTGTCGGCACGCAGCTGACGGCCGTCCAGCCGCAGCTCGCCCGCCGGTCCGCTGAGCACCAGCGCCGGTCGACCGTTGCGCGGGGTGAACCGGAAGCCAGCTTCCACGGCCGCCTCCGGCGCGAGCCACACCGTGTCGCCGTCGGCGATCAGCAGCAGCTCCGGTGCCGTGGCGACGGCTCGGCGCACGTCGGTCTCGGTGATCCCGAGCGAGTGGGCGATGTCGCTGACCTGGCGCTCGTGCACCCCGTGCACGGTGAGGTTGGTGCGGATCTCCGGGCCTCGTCGCCGGTCGAGGATCCGATGGGGCAGCCAGGACCTGAGCGTGTGCGCGTCACCCGGCTCGACCGAGGTGAGCGAGGACAGCACCCGGTCCGCTTCGGCCGACCGTTCCCGCGCTTGCGCCAGCGCGCGTTCGGCAGAGGCCAGCTGCGCGTGGTATGCCGCGAGCCGCTCCTGGGTGCGTGCGTGGTCGGTGAGCCGTAGCTGCTCGACCAGGTGCGCCAGCAGCTCGTGCCGGGCCCGCGCGGCGACCGCGAGCCCCAGGTGCAGATCGTGCCCGGCCAGGACATCGGTGCTGGACCGGCCTGCCACGGCCGCCTCGAGCAACGCGAGCTCGTGCTCCAGCTCGGCCAGCACGATCCGCTGGTAGATGAGCTGACCGGTGTCATCGGCCGCGACGGTGGACAGCTCGTTCCGCGCGGAGACGACCGCGTCGAGCACGTTGTCGCGGCGGGCGGCCAACGCCGAATCCTCGGTCGCCTCGGCGCTGCCCAGGGTGCGCACCGCCCGGTGCAGCCACCCGAACCGCCGCGCCGTGCCGGTGTCCGTGTCGCTGTCGAGATCGCCGTCGGTGTCGTGTTCTCGGTAGGCCAGTTCGTCGCGCAGCATGACGAGCAGTCGCTGGGCCTGCGTCCACGGCCGCTGGTAGACCTCGGCCAGCTCGCGTTCCCGGCGAGGCGTGATCAGCTGGTCGGCCAGCGTCCGCGCGAAGTCGAGCATGACCTGCTCGGTCTCGGTGAACGGCCGCGCCGCGGCCCTCGGCCCGTCGAGCACGGCGGTCAGCGCCGCGTCGAACGCCGCGCGCCGCTTCCGGATTTCGTGGGCGGCGAGGCCGCGCCGCTCGGTGTGCAGCACGGCCCGGTAGTCGACCAGGCTTCGGTGCGCGTCGAGCAGCGCGTGCACCTCGGCGCGCCGCGCCGGGCCGAGGTCGGCCGCCAGCGCCTCGATCACGCTGAGCCGCGGCTGTTCGCCCTGGTACGGGTCGGATCGGAGGGTGGCGTCCCGGTCGGTCAGTGCCTCGATCAACCGTGCGTGTGCGACCCGCAGCGCGGGGTTGAGCTCCCCAGCGTCGGCGGCCAACAGCGCGGCGATCGTCGCACCCAGCTCGGCCGCTGCCAGGTACCTCGGGTCGTCGTGGTGCGGGCCCGACGGGTCGGCCAACCGGATGATGACGGCGAGAGTCAACAACCAGCCGTCGTCCTTGGCGGCCAGACGATCGAACTCGGCCTGGTAATCGACCATGTCGAGCTCGTCGAGCTTCGCGATCAGCTCCTCGATGCGGTGCCACCGGGCCCGCTGTTCCTCGGCGACGATCTCGGCGTGCTGCGCCGCCGCGCGGACCGGCTCCAGAGACTGCCCGGTCGCGGCCTCGGCCAGCGCGCGTTCCCGGACGGCCACCTGCCGGTGCGCCGCCGCCAACTCGTCCAACGCCTCAGCCAGCGGCCCGTGTGCCGCGCGGGCGTCGTGCAGCCGTCGCGCCAGCAGGTGCTCGCGCGCCGACCGCCCGGCCGAGGCGGGCTCGTCCGCCGGGTAGCTGCGGGCGTGTTCGAGCACGTCGTCGAGCAGCCCGAACAGTGACAGTTCCCGCTCGGTGGTGTCGACGAGCAGCTCCCGCCGGTGACCGGCGTCGTCCCGCCAGGCCAGCGCGGTCAACGACGCGAGAACCCTGGCGGCGTCCCGGTCACCGAGCAGCAGGGTCAGCCGCTCGCGCAACACCTGGTCTGGCAGCAGCACCGTGGTGCGCGTCCCGTCCTCGCGGACCTGGCCGCCCAAAGCGCCCACCAGCTCGTCGGGCAGGCCCCGCACGGCGCGCAACACCGCCCGCCGGTCCTGCTCGCTGAGCACCCGGCGGGCCGGTGACCCGGTGAGCAACCCTCGGGTGAGCATCCCGGCGGTGGTGAGCGCCGCCGTGCCGCCACCGACGACCAGCGCGACGAACGGTGTGGTCACGATGCTGAGTGCGACCAGCCCGACCACCGCGGCACCGACGCCGGCCAGGACGCCGAGCTGGGCGTGACCGGACTCGCCACGCCCGCCCCGGTCCGTCGTCTTCGGTGCCGCTACCGGGACATCCACCGAGACATCCACCGCCGTGAGGTCGTCGAAGGTTCGCACGGTCCGCAGCGGAGACAGCACCAGCACCAGCGACGCCGCCCAGCTCAGCGCGAGCAGACCGGCCGAGGTGGGCCGCATGCCCAGCACGGTGGCCACCGCGCCGCCGCCGAGCGCACCGAACGGGACGCCCAGATTGCTGATGAACATCTGGGCCGCGAACACGGCGGGCATCGAACCGCGCTCGACGGTGCTCTGGACGTAGACCACGGTGACCGGGATCCGGAGCCGGGTCACCACCGAGATGGCGGTCAACGTCACCCCGGCCAGGACGAAACCGGCCACGCCGGCCGGGGCGAACGGATAGGCCAGCAGCAGCGGCCCGGCCAGCACCGGCGTCAACCACAGCACTCGCCCGGCCGAGGAGTCCGGCCTGCTCAGCATCGACGTCGCACGCAGCGCGCTGAGGAACCCGCTGAGCACCGTGGCCGCGCTGATCGCGCCGATCACCCAGGCCGGGGCGTGCAGCACCCGCACCAGATACACCACCTGGGTGGCGAAGATCGCGGCGAACAGCGTCCTGGTCAGCCCGTCGTACAAGGCGAGCGGACGCAGGACCCGGTGGCCGCCGATCACCTTCAGCCCGTCGAACACCGAGGAGGTCTGCTTCTTCGGCTGGGCCGACCCGGAACCCGCGGCCTGGGGCCCTTGCGTCGGCTCCTGGGTCCGGAGCCGGGTGAGGAAACCGGCCGCCGCCAGGTCGGACAGCGCGTCCAGCACCATGCTGAACGGGCCGCCCACCAGCCCGACCAGCGCGGCGCCGAAGCCGGCCCCCGCGCTCTGCGCCCCCACCGAACCCGATTCCAGCCGGGCGCTGCGCTGGGCCACCTCGTTCTTGGGCGATACCTCGGGCAGGTAGCTCTTGGCGGCGATGGTGTGCACCAGGAACAGCCCGCCGAGCATGCCCGCCACCACATACAGCTGGCCCAGGGTGAGCAGTCCGGCGGCCCAGGCGATCGGGATTGACAGGATCAGCACCGGCCGCGCCAGGTGGATTCCGATCATCAACCGGCGTTTGTCGGTCTTCGCCACCCACCGGCCCGCGTGCAGGCTGATCAGCAGGCTCACCCCGTACTGCAGGGAGTTCAGCAGCGAGGTCTGCAACGTCGAGGCGTGCAGGCTTTCGGTGGCGATGATCGGCAACGCCACCGACGTCACGGCGGTCCCGCCGTCGTTGATCACCCTGGCCGCCCAGAGCAGCCGGAAGTCCCGACCGAGGTCGCGCCACGTCGTGCGGGGCCGCTCGGCCTGCTCGCCGGCCTGCTCGCCGGGCTTGCGGTTGCGCCAAGGCAGCCACAACAGCCCCATCATGGCGCCGCCCTGGGCGGCCTCGCCGTGTCCGGTGCGCAGCGCGACGGCCACCGAGGCGGTGATCAGGACAGCGACCACCGTGGTGACGACCCGGCGGGTCCGGGTCTCGGTGAGCAGCGTCCACGCCGCGCCGGACAGCTCGCGGGCGGTGTCGATCAGCAGCTGGGTCTTCGGCGGGGCACGCGCCCTCGGCCGGTCGGCCGCGCCGTGCGCGGCCGGGCCGCCGCCGTGCCGGTGCAGGCGCGGCGCCAATACCACCGCGGCGGTGACCGCAGCGGCGACCGTGGCGACGGTCGGGTTCGTGCCGTAGGCGAGCGCGCCCAGCATCCCGAACGCCACACTGACCGCAAGCGAGGTCACCGACGTGCTGTGGCCGTGTTCGCCCCGGTGACCACGCCCGGTGTCGCGCAGCTGCGCCAGCCGGTGGGTCAGCACGGTCAACGCCGGGACCAGATGCGACGGGGTGTCGTGCTCGACGCTCAGCTCAGCGGCCAGGTAGTCGAGCAACCCGGCGGGCATCGAGCCGTCCCGCCAGCCCGTCAGCGCCTGCCCCAGCGTGACCGCCCGGTCGGCGGGCAGCACGCTCAGCAGGCTGGTCACCGCGCCGTCCAGCGCACGGAGCTGATCGTCGAAGCCCGCCGTCGGCGCGCCTGCCTTCGCCGCGAGCAGCTGATGGAGCGTGGCGAACCGCGCCGGACCGACGGCGAGGTGCAACCGCCAGCCGGTGGGCCGCGCCATGGCGAACGCGACGACGTCGAGCCCGTCGAGCAGCGCCCGCGCCTCGACGGCGGTCAGCGAGTCGTCTCTGGACCACGCGGCGCTCCAGCGCAGGACCAGTGCCTCGGCGGCCGAGGGCGGGTTACCGGAGTAGCGGTCGCCGCCTCGCGCGGACCACCGGTGCGCCAGCGCGATCAGATTTGTGGGGGCGGCGCCCTCCACGGTCAATCGGGCGGCGGCGCGGTCGAGCAGCTGCTCGACCAGCCTCAGGTCGGTGTCGGTCGCGGTGAGGTGACGTTCGATGAGCGTCGACAGTGCGGCGCTGCTGTGTCCCCCGGCGGTCTCGATCAGCCCGTTCACCGACCGGAACCCGGGATGCGCCGTGGCGATGGCCACGACCAGGTCGACCGGCAGGGACAGCTCGGCGGCCAGTGCGTCCGCCGCCGCGATGCCGTCGGCGCGGTCGAGCAGGGCACTCAGCAGGCCGCCGACCTCCCGCAGCACGCGACGATCAGAGACCATCGTGTCGAGCAGCAGCCGAACCCGCCGCACCGACGCACGCAGCCCCTCGTCGACCGGTGTCGCCCGATCGGTCAGCCGCCGCAGGCGGGCTTCGGCCAGCAGCACCTGCTCCTGGATCGGGCCGTACTTCGCGCGCAGCGCGTCGAGGCCGCCGACGGTGGTCGCCATCACGGTGAACTCGTCGTGCAGATCGTTGGCTCTGGCCTGCGCTCGCCACACGCTTTCCCCGGTCAGCGTATCCACCAGGCGGGCCACCGGCCCCCGCAGCGCGACCGCGACCAGCAGCGCGGGCGCCACCCACTGCGTCATCGCGTGCACCACACCGGCGGGCGGTACCGGCAGGAACAGGTGACCGGCGGCGAGCAGCAGCACACCCGCCGACCCGGTCACGCCGAGCAGGACACCGATCCGGGCGGACCCGGCGTCATCGCGCCGGTCGGGCCGGCCGGAGCCGGCGGGGCGCTGGTCGTAGTCGGCGAGCAGCGCGTCCAGCTCGGCAGGTGAGATGCCCAGCTCGGCGGCCAGCTCGACGCGCCGCTCGGTGAGCAGCCGGTCCCGGTCCGCGAGCGCGGTCTCCCACGCCTCGGTGACCGCGTCGAGGAAGCGGGCCGGATCCCCGTCGGCGGCGTCCTCGACCTCGAACAGGGTCTCGGCCAGGTGCGACAGCGTCGCGCGCTCCAGCAGAACCCTGGCGAACCGTCCCGGAGGCAGCGCCAGGTCGGTGCTGTTCGCGTCGAGCGCCGCGCGGATCCGGTCGGTCCGGTCGGTGAACTCGTCCTCGTCGAGGCGTGCGGTGAGCTCGGCCCGGACCTCGGCGAGCAGGTCGGCGGCGGCGACGTGGTGCAGCAGCTGACGCAGCGTGGAGCGGTGCACGCCGTCGTCGAGCTGCTGCCCGTCCTCCGCCGCGCGCGACAGCGTGACCAACTGCTCGGCCGCCGCGATCACCGCTCTGTGCGACTCGAACAGCTCACGCTCCTCGGTCGAGGTGAGCATGCGTCGCTCGTCGGCGGCGGCCAGGATCGGCGCCCACGGACCGTCGGTCGCGGTGGAACCCGCGATCGCGGCGGCCAGCGCCGCGTCGAAGGCCACGCGCGCGAGGACGATCTCGTTGGTCTCGTGCCCCCGAGGCCGGTCGCGCAGCACGAGCAGGTCGTGGTGCCTGGCCAGCACCGAGGACCACAGCGACCGGCCGGGGGTGGACTCGGCGGTGGTGTCGAGGACGGTCCTGATCGCGCTGAGCAGAACGCTCTCGTCCCGCGTCGAGTCGAGCGAGTGCAGGTAGTCGTGTTTCTGCATCGCGAGGTCCAGCGCCCGCAACAGGCCGTCCAGCTCGACGCTCATCGAGCCGTGCTGCCCGGAACCGGGGCGCAGCGCGTCCAGCGCGGCGGCGAACGCGGCGGGCTCGACAGGGGAGTCCCGCTCCACCCGGGCACCGGGCGCGGCGATCCGTCGTAGGAGGTCGATGTCGTGGGTCCACCACGAGGTGTGTGCCGCCAGCCGGTTGCGGGCGTCGATCGCGGTGTTCCACAGCCGTAGGTCGGCGCCGTAGCGGGCGCGCAGCTCGGCGGCCAGACGCACCTGCTCGGCCGTCCTGGCCAGCGCCACCACCGCGGCGAGCGTGTCCTCGTCGGTCCACGGCGTCCCGGTGGCCCACACCTGGAACGTGGTGAGGTCGATGTCCAGCCCAGCCCACGCGACCGCCACGTACACCAGCGACACCGGGGTGTCGGTCAGCTGCGACAGCTGCTCGAAGGTGATCGGGCCCTCGGCGTCGTCCAGTGCGGAGTTCACCCGGTGGGTCGCCTCGATGAGCAGCTCCGGCAGCCCCCCGGCCCCGGTGTACAGCGCGTCGATGCGCAACCGCAGCGTGCGCAGCCGCTCGCGCACCGCGCGGTCACCCCGCACCCGCGAGATCGCCACCTCGTCGAGGGTGAGAGCCACGGTGGAGGCCAGCTCGGTCAGCGCGGTCAGGGTGAACAGCGCGTCGTTGAGCACACTCGCGGTGACCGTGTTCTTGTCCCCGCCGTTCTTGTCCCCGCCGTTCTTGTCTTCGCCCTTGCCGTCAAGCAGCGCGAACGCCCGCTCGGCCTGGACGAGGAGTGCTTCGGCGCGGTGCAGCGCGGCGGCGGCCTCCGCGCGTCGCTGCGCGTCGAACCATTCCTTGACCAAGCCCTCAGCCGTGGCGATGCGCTCGTCGCCCAGGTCGTTACCGGCCAACCGGAAACGCCATTCGTAGTCCGAGGCCCTGAGCCACCAGGTGTTCGACAGCCTGCCCTCGCGCTGATGTTCGATGACCCGGTTGACGACCCACCGGGGGGCGACCATGACATTGCGTTCCGCCCAGCCGAACAGCAGCAGCGGCGCATCGCGGTCGTTGACCCAGCCCAGCCCCCGAGTGCGCAGGCGCTCGTCGGCGTCATCGGTGTGCCACACCTCGACCTCGACCCGCGCATGCCTGACGGTGGGCAGCTCGTCGCCGTGCGGGACGACCAGACGGCCTTCGCTCCGCTCGCGGCGCAGCCCGGCCGTGAGCTGCTCGACGCGCCGGTCGGACTCGGTCGTCTGCTCGCCCGCGAACAACATGCCGCTGGCCGGGGTCGCGCGCAGCGCCGCGATCCGGTGGCTCAGCGCGGTCAGCAGCCCGACGAGGTGAGCCGGGGTGTCCCGCTCGACGGCGATGGCGCCAGCCAGGTAGGTGAGCAGCCCGTCCGAGGGCCGTTCGGCATCGACCCAGAGCGTCAGCACCCGGTGCACGTCGGCCGCCTGATGGGCGGGGAGGTGGTCGAGCAGCCCGGTGAACGCCGCGTGCAATGCCCGCAGCTGGTTCTCGATGCTCGCCGACGGCACACCGGCCCGGTTTGCCAGCAGCCGGTGGACCTCGACGAACTGTGCCGGGTCGACGGTGAGATCGGTGCGCAGCCGGTGGTCGACGACCGGTGCCCGCGCCAGTCCCACCGCGACGTCGTAGAGCCCGTCGAGCAGCTCCCAGGCCCGCGCGGGAGCCAGCGCGTCGATGTCCGCCGAGGTCGCGGCGCGCCAGGCGGTGGCGCGATCCAGGCGGATCGGGTGGATGGCGAGCAACCGCCAGCCCCCGGCGATCCGCTCGACCTCCACCAGCACCCGGTCGGACCTGATGTCCTCGGCCGGGATGTTGCTGGGCAGCTGGATGGCGACCTCGACGGACAGCGTCGTGCCGAGTGTCGTGCTCGACGTCGCGGCGTTCGAGGAAGCGGGCGCCGACCAGAGCCTCTGGATCTCATCGAGCAACGTCGTCCAGTAGCCCTGACGCAGCACGGTCGGCAGCCCCGGCAGCAACCAGTACCCGCTCTGTTCGGTGATGTCGTCCCGGGCCCGGTCCGGGACGACCAGTGTCTCCGCACTGCCCGTGGTGACCGTGCTGATCTTTCCGTTCTTCGACCGCAACCCCGGGTGCCGCTCGGCGACCGACTCGACCAGCCACAGTGGCAGGAACAGGTCAGCAGCAAGCGTGGCCACCGGGACGGCGTAGCCGCGCCTGCCCAGCAGGTTGATCAGCCGTGATCCGACCGAGGCCACGGCCGGTTCCGTCAACAGCGCGTCCAGCTGCGCGTCGAGCTGGGCGGCCACCCGCCGCGCTGCCGACCGTAGCTGCGCGTCGCCCGGCGCCGCGCGTCGCTTCAGCTGGCGCAACCCGTCCTCGAGGTAGGACAACAGGCCGAGGAGCATCGTGTAGTGCAGCTGCACCGGTGCGGTGATCCCGACGGTGGTGCCCTGCTCGGGGCGTGCCGCCAGCAGCCGTTCGATCTCCCGCAGCGTGATCGACACCTGGTCGCGGGTCTCCACGTCGAGCCACTGCCGGACGAGCGCCGAGGCGACCGCCACGTCCGGTGCATCCAGGTCCAGCTGCTCGCGTGCCTTGTCGAGCCATGCCGAGGGGAGCTTGCGCAGAAGCGGGTGGCCGTCGTCGGTCGTGAGCTCGTCGACGATCCCGGCCAGCCGCGCGGCCAGCTCGATGTCCTCGCGGCTCGGCGAGGCGCTGACGGCACCGGCACCCGACCGGGCCCGGTGGTTCGCCCTGATCAGCACGCCGACGACGACGAGCGCCGCGACGCCGAGCCGGAACGTCGAGGTGTCGATCTGGAACCAGAGGATCGACACCGCCCCGGTGACCGCGACCCCGGCCAGCAGACGGACCGAGCTGAAACCGGCTTCGTCGGAACCGGTCTCGCGGGGGCCGGCGTCGCTGGAACCGACGCCGGACCCGTCGTGGAAGACCAACCGGGCGCCGCTGATCGTGATGACGTCGCCGTCGCGCAGTGCCGAGGGCAAGCCGATCCGGCGGCCGGACAACTGTGTTCCGTGAACCGAACCGAGGTCGCGCAGGTACCAGCCGTCACCGTAGTTGAACAGGACCGCGTGCACGGGGGAGACCCGGCCGGTCCCGCCGATGACGACGTCGTTGTGCGGGTGGCCACCGATCAAGGCGGTGCGGCCGGTGATTCGCATGGTCGTCTGTTGGGCGCCGTCCCCGCTGGTCAGCGTGGCGGAGGGCGGCGTGCCAGTGCCGTGCGGACCAGCGTGCTTGGCGACGAGCTTTCCGTCGCCGGAGTGCACCAGCTCACCGGAGATCAACGCGGCCAGCAGCACCTGGCTCTCGCTGAGGGAGAACCGCGCGGCCAGCGCGCTGGTCTCGGCCCATCCCTGACCACGCACCTGGGCCACGATCGGTTGGGCGAGACGCAACAGCTCCGGGTGGTTCTCGTGCTCGGCGAAAACCTGAGCGAGCCGCGAAACGGTGTCATCCGCCGCGGTCCGGGTGACGGTGATGGCGGAGTCGGGTGTCTTCGGGGAGTACAGGTAGTCGTAGCCGGTGTGCAGCGGGTAGCTCACCGGGGCGTTCGCCGGCGAGTCGAAACCGGTGCTCGGGCGCCACTGTGCCAACAGCTCACCGAACTGGGCGACCAGCCGCCGCGCGGCGGTCCGCTGGGCCGGTGAGCCGGATCCGAGAAGCAGCGTGGCCCGCAGCATCCTCGCCACCAGGTGCTGGACCTCGAAGGCGTTGCGTTCGGATCGATGGATGCCGACCTGCTCGAAGTCGGCTTCGTGCACCCACTCGTGTAGCAGCAGGGTCGCGGTCTCGATGAGTTGTTCGGCGCGCACCGAAGGATCGTCGGAGAACCAGAACCGCTTCTCCGGGAAGTACAGCCCACCGTGCGTGCGTCCCCGGAATGCGTCCGGCAGGGTGGAATCTCCGCCGTTGGCCCGGTTGGCCTCGGCGAACTGTTCGGCGTCGAGCAGCCGAGTCCGAAGTCGATACGGCGTGCCGAGGTGCTCGTCGTGGCGGGTGGTGTGTCGGTGCAGCGCCCCAGCGACACCGCTGTGCCGCAGCAGGTCATAGACGGCCTGGACACCGTGGCGGATCTCGAGGGCCAGCGTGGCCCAGTTCTCGATGTCGAAGACCTCGAGGAGATCCGCCGGCAGAGCGTCCGTGTGGTCGGTGACGTTCGAACTCGGTGGGAGGACCGAGTCAGCCACTCGGTCGCGCCGCCGTGGGCGCAGGTCATCGTGGCGGATCGGGAGTCGGCGCAGCCACAGCGCCACCGGGGGAGCGAGCGCCGCGCCGAGGAGCGCCACATCGACCCACAGGTAGTCATGCCACGCGAGGCCCGGCAGCAGGGCGGGCTTGAGGATCACGAAGAGGGTGAAGAGATCCCGCATGGTGGATCGCCAGGTGATCCACCTGTCCGGGGACACCCGCAGCGAGACCTGGGTGAGCCGCCAGCTGATCGTCGACAGCAGAGCGGGTGCCCTCGACAGCCCCGCGCCGAGTGCATCGCGCAGCGCCCCCAGATCCGGCATCGTCGTCGACGTGGGTGCGACCCTGACCTGGACCCGGGTTCTGGTGAAGTCGGCCAGGCGCAGGCTCACCTGGTCGATCAGGGCCAGCACCGCGGCCTGGTCGAGCGCGCCGCCGCGCAGGGCCGCGAGGGTCGCCGTGTCGGTGTAGATGATGCCGTCGTCGTGCAGGTAGAACACGACGTCGCCGGGGCCACCCCTGGCGCGGATACGACGGTTGAACCCGTCGATCGCGCACAGCCCACGACACCCGCCCGCACCCAGCGACGGGTGCTCGGCCAACCCGGCGAGCCCGGCGACGGCAGCCAGATCGAGCAGGTCCGAGGTGGTGCCGAGGTGGATCACCCGGCCAAGCAGGTATCGATCCCGCTCGGCCGTCGCCGCCCCGGAGACCCGGATCAGCACGCCGGCGGGCCGGCGGGCGCTCGACATCAGGCCATCCGGGAATGACCCCCGCATCCAGCTGTTGGTGGCCCGGGTGATGGCAACGGCGACACCGATCCCGGCCGCCAGCGTGAGGGCGTTCGACGGCCAGCCATCCCGCCAGTGGGCCAACCAGACGTAGGCGGGTGACGGGGTGACCGATGCCAGCACCGCGAGCACCGTGGCGGCGCCGAGGAGACCGCGCGCGGCGGCCAGCGCGAGAGCCCAGCCGGTGCTGTTCCGGCCGAGGTGGATGAAGGGGCTGGCGAACAGCATCCCGGCCACGACCACCGAGGCCCCCACCCAGAGCGGCAGCTGCGCGGGTGAACTCTGACCGGTGGCGATACCGGCGGGCGCCGCGACGGCTGGCAGAGCGGACACCACGAGCAGCCCGCCGGCGGTCGCGGTGATCAGCACGACCCGCGTGAACGCCCGACGCAGTGTGCCACGCGGTCCGGGGGACGGACTGGTGCTCGTCGCCTCGGCGAAGGGGGTGACCTGTGTGCCCGACTGGTGGATGCCGGTCGGAGCGGCGGGCGGCGGTCCGCGCGGGCCACCGCCGTTGCCGAACCACGAGAGCAGACCCCGGACCGCCACGGCACCCACGACGAGCAGCACCGACCCGAGGACGGCGGTCCGGGGGGACAGCAACAACCCGGCACCGGCGACGCCACTACCCACCGCCCCGGCCGCGAGCATCAGCGCCGGTGTGGCGCTGCCTCGGTCGTTGCGCTGTGCCCACCAGTGCGAGGCCGCCGCCCTCCGGTCCCTCGTCGGCAGCTCCGGCTGGCCCCGCGCCAGGTTCGGAAGCTCCGTGCGGTCCAACGGGCGGGAGCCCGCTTCCAACCTGTCGATCTCAGGCTGCATCCGGACCTGCCCCTCGTGGCCGGACATGTTCGCCACGACTGTTCCACCGTCGGGCACCCCGGTGACGGTGGGTTCGACGAGCAGCGCACCCCGGTTCTGCAGCAGGTAGTCGACGCCGGCGTAGACGTCATCCTCGGACTGGGGGAGGTCCTCCTCGCCGTGGATCGCGTCGATTCCACGCAGCGCGGCCCAGAACCCCAGGTCGCCCTGGATCATGTTCGCGATGTCGGCCGGGAGTGTCTCGCCGAAATCGGCCAGGTCCTGGGTGCGCAGCGCGATGGCGTCGTCGAAGCTCATGACCACGGCATCGCGGTGCAGGTAGCCGGCGATCAGTTCACCCTCGGTGGGCCGGCCGGCCTCGTCCTCCTTGGTGAAGACGGCGAGTGCACGGTGCCGGTGCGTGGTCAGGTTCGTCCCCGAACCTTCGAGGACCTCAGCGAGACCGACGTAGACGACGTCGCCGGTGCGGAACTGCTCGGCGTGCGCCGCGGCGCCCGGACCGCGGAGTCCCCGGTAGACCGGGATGTGACCGGCCGCGATCAGCGCGGCGCGATCGGCGGGGTCGGCCGGTGCCGGACGAGCGTCGAAGCCCTGCTCCGCCCACACCTCCTGGATGGCCGCGCCCAGTCTGCCCAGGAGCGCGGCGAACCTCCGCAGCTCGGCGTCGGTCCAGTGGTCCAGAGCGGTCCTGCGTGCCCGGGGCGAGCCCGGCCCGGCCTCGGCGACCACGGTCGTCTCCTGCATTCGCCGGAAGTCCTCGAGCCACCGTTCGACGGCCTCGGTCAGCTCGACGATCAGCGGTGTCCTCGGCAAGTCGGTGAGCTGAGAGAGCATCGACGCCAGACCGTCGATTCCCGAACGGGGGTCCTGGTCGTACTCGTCGGCCAACCACTCAGCGCGAGCCCGTGGGTCGTCATCGGCGTCCTCGAACATCAGCTCGTAGCCCTCCACGGTCTGCTCGATGCGCCAGACCGTGTTGCGCTGCGCGAAGTCCAGACCCTCATAGGCGTTCAGCAGTCCGGTGACCTCCGCACGCAGGCCGCGTATCGCGGCGAACCGGGCGCTGGTGGCCAGGTGCCGATGCCGCAGCTCGTCCAGCTGGGCGCTCGGCCCGTCCACGTGCTGGAGGAAGACCGTGACCGAGTCGAGGTGCTTCTCGGCCTGGTTCAGTGCCGCGACGGCGGTTTCCAGCACGTCGCGGGGCGTGTCCTCGAACTCGGTGAGGTGAGGTTCGAAACTGCCGAGGATCATTTCGACCCAGCCCGTCTGACCCAGCATCAGGCCGGTGAACGTCGCGGTGGCGTCGCTGCCGAGCCACAGCTGTTCCGCGCTGGAACCCGGCTCTGTCAGCCACCGCGCCACGACCGGTTCCAGCTCGGCAAGCGCAGGGCGGGTGTCGCCTCGATCCAGGACGGAGGCGCTGAACCGCGTACCGGCCAGCACCCGCGCGGCCGACGGGTCGAGCAGGTAGACGACGGTGACCGACTCCAGACCGAACGTCGCCAGCAGCTGGTCAAGCGCGGTGTCGTACTGGTGCAGTTCGTAGGTCATGTTCGGGTCGGCCTGGAGCCACAGACCGTTCGGGCTGACCCTGCCCAGCGCCAGCTCGTTCCAATCGACCTCGGACCGTGGCGTGCCGGCGACCAGCTCAGACAGCGCGGCCAACGCCGGGGGAGCGAACGTGACCGGCCGCCCGTGCTGATCGAAAGCGATCGCCGCGACACGAGTAGGCGCGGTGGTCCGGCGTGGCGCGGCGGACCCGTTCGGCTCGGTGGGCAGATGGTCGTGGAAGTCCGGTAGCGGGTAGCTGATCGGGCTGTTCGCCGTCGAATCCGCGGAGGTGCTCGGGCGCCACTGCGCCGCCAGCCGGTCGAGGTCGGTGACCAGCCGCCGCGCGGCATCGCGGTGGGTGGGCGGGCCGCGACCGAGCAGCAGGCTCGCCAGCAGCATCCGCCGCACCAGGTCCGCGACCTCGAAGGCGTTGGCTTCGGTCTGGGTGCGGCTGATCTCCCGGACGCGCGTCGTATCGGACTGGTGCACCCATTCGTGCAGCAGCGTCGCGGCGGCGGAGATGAGCTGCTCGTTACGCACGCGCGGCGCGGTGGAGAAACGGAACTGGTCGGCCCGCAGGTGCAGCTCTCCGTCCTTGGTGGTGAAGGCGTTCGGCAGAGTACCTGTTCCGTAGGCGTCCGCGAACGCGGTCGGCGAGAGCAACCGCACCACGACGCGCCGCCGTTCGTCGCCGTGCAGGTGGAGCTGCTTGGCCATCGCGATGTTCCGCAGCAGCGCGTACACCTCAAGGAAGTTCCGGGTGACCGTGCCGTCCAGCTCGTCCCAGCCGGGGATGTCGAAGACGTGCCCAGGGTCGGCCGGGAGAGCGGACAGCCCGTCGACGACGCTCGACTCGCGCGGCGCGAGCACCGGCTCGTTGCCCCAGGTCGGCTGCATGTCCCGGCGCCGGATGGGCAGCGTGGACGGCCGTCGGGCGAACAGCGGACGCATCCAGCCGGGTCCCGCGCGCAGGCCGACGCCGACCGAGGCACTCAGCGGCCCCAGCCGCGGCATGGGCGTGCTGAACTCCGGGGGCGACGCGGTGGTGAAGGTGGCCAGCTTCGCGGCGGCCAGGTCGAGCAGCGCGCCGAACTCGGCGGGGTCGAGCGTGCCCGCCCGCAGCGCGGCGAGTGTCGCGGTGTCGGTGTAGGCCATCCCGTCGCTGTGCAGGTAGAACACCGCGTCGTCCGGTCCGCCGCGCATCCGGATGCCGCGGTGGAACCCGTCGATCGCGCACAACCCTCGGCAGCGGGTCTGTTCGAGGCCGCTGTGGTCGTCCAGCCCGGCGAGCTGGGCGAGGTCGGTGCGGGTCAACACGGCGGAGGTGGTGCCGCGACCGATCTCTCTGGCGAACAGATACCGGTCACGGTCGGTGGTGGGCGGACCGGAGATGCGGATCAGCTCTCCGCGCAGCGGCTGCGTCGTGGTCCGCAGACGGCTCGGGCGGTGCCCGAAGCGCTTGTCCTCGTCGGTCGCCACCCAGCGCGCCCCGAACACGGTGGCGCCGGCGAGCAGAGTCGACGCCATGGCCCACCGGATCGTGCTGCTGCCCGACGTCATCACGGTCAGAGCGGTGTACAGCGCGACGGCACCGGTGGTCGACACCGGGGCCCAGAACGACCGGACCGTTGCCCGCTCCCCGACGTACACGGCCTTCTTCATGAGCGCCAGCCACGCGGCCAGTGCTCCGACTCCCGCGACGACGGCGACGGCGATGCTTGGGCCGACGAGGGAGACGAGCAGCCCGCCCGCACCCAGCAGACCGGCCGCGCCGAGCACGACGCCGGGCGACGCACGGCCCGATTCGTCGTCTGATCCGCCGTCCGGTGAACCTCGGACGGTGGCGCGACCGAACAGTGTGTTCGCGCGCTTCGACAGCGGCGTCCAGAAGTAGAGGACGGTCGCGCTGGCGATCATGCCGACGCCGAAGATGAAGATCTGCCAGGACACGCCTTCCCACCCGGCGGGCAGCGGAGTCCGGCCGGCCATGGTGAGTCCCGCGGTGTAGGCGCCGAGGAGCTGGGCCGCCGCCTTGGCCTGCTGGGCAGCGTTGTTGGCGCGGTCGCGCGCCTGGTCGTCCGCGATGTGGTTCTTCAGCAGCGCGTTGACCGCCATGATCATGCCAACGGAACCGGCCTCGCCGAGGAATGCGTTGATCCCGATGCCGATCGCGGGGGCACCGAGGAGCACCTGGGAGACCCAGACCGAGGCGGCGCCGGTGGCCATGACGGTCGCCAGTGCGAGAGAGAGCACCCGCGCGTTCTCCCGCACGATGTCCCGGTCCGGGACGCCGCTGGTCTTGTCGCGCTTGGCGTTCCGCACGTCGCCGATCATCGCGGCACCCACGACGAAGATCTCACCGCTGATCAGCCCGTAGTTGAGGAATGCGATGAGCAGCGGCGGCGTGAGTACCAGCGCCAACGCCAGCGGCCAGAGCCCGTCGAAGGAACCGAGCATCGCCGAGGAGAACGAGTAGGTGGCGACGATTGCGAGGACCAGGCCGCGCAGCGCACGCATCGGGCCGAAGAACACCTCGGCGGCCCAGCCCCGCAGGGTGAACGGCTGTGGCTCGGTGTGCTCGGCCGGGGTGGTGAGGTACATGGCGAGCGCCGCGAGGCCGAGCACACCGGACACGGTCAGCGCCGCGGTGGCGATGCCGAAGTGCAGCAGCATCGCTTGCACGACCAGGATCGTGGACAGCGAGAACGCCAGGCCGAAACCGACCATGGCGACCGTGGTCGCGGGCCACTTGACCGTCCGGCCCGCGTCCCGCCGCGCCTGGGTGTCCTTGTCGATCCAGTGGTCGAACTGGTTGAACAGCTTGATCCACGGCGCTGAGGCGACACCCAGGAACAACGCGGCCAGGTGGAACATGAGCGAACCGGAGACCAGCGCGAACGCGGCGTAACCGACGGCGCTGAGCAAGATCGCGCCGATGATGCGGACCCGCTGTGGCAGGTACTGCCACAGCGGCGCCAAGGTGAAGATGCCGATCACGTTGCCGATCAGGGCCATCACGAACAGCGTGTTGCCGTGCAGGCCGGCCGGTTCGGTGAACTCGCGGACCGCGTAGATCCCGGACAGCACGATGCCGGTGGTGAGGGAACCGATCACCAGGTTCGCCCTGCGCATCCCGGCCGTCTGGGCCTCACGCGTCTGCGCGGTGCGTGCCCGGGGAGTGCCGACCAGACGGTTGGTGTGCCGCGCACCTAGACCGTGCCCGGTGGCGCCCCGCGCCGCTTCCTCACGCAGCGCGGCCAGCTCGTCGGCGGCGAGCCTGGTCGGGTCGGTGCCTTCGGGAGCGGTCCACATGCTCCATGCCCGGACCACCGTCTCGCCGACCAGGGTGAACCGTTCGCTGAGCGCGAGCCGCGCCTCGATCTTCGCGGTGCGCCTGTTGTGCCTGCCGTGGCCGAGGTCGGCCAGCGGCACGCTGATCGCGGTGTTCGCGCGCATCAGCCGGTGGATGCGGTACTCGGTGCGCCACAGCCCGATCTCGGTGGCGGCCGCGCGGGCGTGGGCGAGGACGTGGCGCGAACCGGCGATCAGACCCAGCACATCGGCGAGCGCCCCGCCGACCTCGCGGATCCACTCGCGGGGATGGGCGAGTTCGAGCAGGTCGATGTCGCGGCCGGTGGTGACGTGCAGACCCATCAGCGTGATGACCGCGGCGATCGCCACCGTGCCGGCGGTGTCGGACAGGACCGTCGGTACACCCAGCATGGCGAGCACCCCGCCGAGGATGACCATGCCGGAGCCGATCGCGTCGCCGAGCGCGTGTGTGAGGTTGGCCTCGCCGATCTCGCCGGGGATCGCCCGGAACAGGCCGACCGTGCCGAGGTTGCCGACGATGCCGGCCACCCCGGCGACCATCACGACCCAGCCCGGCCCGGTCAGTTCGTGGCCCGCTCCGGTGATCGCCTCCTGGCCGAGCAGCACACCGGACACGACGATCGCCAGGCCGATGACCCGGTTGGCCAGGCCGTCGAAGCGGCTGGAGGCGACCCGGGCGCCGAGGATGGCCAGCGCGCCGGGAACCAGGTCGAACAGGTTGTGCAGCCCGTCGGCGGTGGCCGATCCGGAGTTCGTGAGCGCACCCAGCCACAGCTGCACACCGCTGGCCGCGCCCATGATGAGCAGCGAGTACCAGGCGGCCTTCGCGGCCTTGAGCCGGTTGATCTGGTTCTCCACCGAGGTGCCATGGACCGGTGCCGGTGTGGGGGCCGGGGGAGTGGCCCGGGGTGTGCCGTCCCCGTCCGGTCCGGCCCTGCGGTCGATGACGTGCATCAGGACCGCGAGAGCCGCGAGCGTCGCGGTGGTGACCACGGGTGGGGCGACGAGGTGCTCCGTCCACAGCAGGTAGAGGCCGTACGTGGCCAGGGAGAGACCCGCGGTGTTGGCGGGGCTGAGGAAGGTGAGGGGGTTCCTGCCCGCCCATGGATTGCGCAGCAGCCCGGTGCGCTGGGCCCACCTCTCGCCTCGGTCGCCCAGTGAGGTGGTGACCAGGGTGTTGCGCAGCAGGTGTCCGAGCGCAGTGATCGGCGCGCCGAGCAGGGCGGCGGGGTTCCACCGGGTCCACGGGTTGCCCAACAGTCCGCTGCGCTCGCCCAGCGGGGTGGCGGCCAGTGAGTTCTGGGTGAGGTAGAGGAATGCGGCGGTGAGCGTCGCGATCGGGATTGTGGCGAGGCCGGGCCCGGTGATGAAACCGAGCTGGACGCCGAGCAACCCGGCGGCGGTGGTGATGGTCGGGGTGAACAGCCAGCCTGCCCAGCGGGTGGCCTGGTTGTTCGGTGCGTGCCCGCCGACGAGGGTCTTCAGCAGGGCGGGCAGCGCGTTGGTCAGCACGAGAACCTCCGCCGCCGCGAACAGTCCGGCGACGACGGCGGCCAACCCGGTGTTGGTGAACGCGGCGGGCAGGTGCACGGACAGGTTGACCAGCCAGCTGAGCACCACGACGGCCTGCAGGCTCTTCTTCAGCCAGGTCGGCGTGTTCGGGTAGCGGGCCAGCAGCACGTTGACGATGCCTCGGACGGCGAACGCGACCAGTGGGCCGATGACGTAGTAGCCGGGGATCGGGCCCACCGCGATGGTGACGATCACCCCGGTCGCGGCCAGCAGCACACCGAGCGTGGTCCGCCCCTTCGGGCTGACCAGCGCCTGCACCGCTCGGCGCGGTGTCATCCTGGTCGTCGGCGGGGCGTGCCGGTTGATCACGTGCATGAGCAGCAGCGGCGGACCGAGGATGCCGATCGCGGCGCCGATCAGGACCGGGGTGTTGGGCAGCAGGTACACGGCGGTGTAGATGCCGAGCGACACCGCCGAGGCCTTCGTCCACACCCGCTGCTGGGCGGCACGCTTGGTCAGGGCGAGCGGCTTACGGCTCTTCGAGTCGTGCCACAACGCGAAGATCGACTCGCCCGCCCAGGCCAGGTAGGTGCTCCAGATCAGCAGGAACTGGGCGGGCGGAAGGTGGTAGGCCGGTTCGGTGAGCTGGATGCCCATCAGCGGGACCGCCACCAGGATGTTGAGGAACGCGAAGACGTTCGCGCCGCGCACGAAGTAGCCCCACCAGGTGACCGTCTCGGCCGGGTTCGGCCTGCCCAGCCAGGATGCGTTCGCCGCGACGATGCCGCCGGTCGCGAACGCCGCGTTGGCCATGGCGAAGGTGGCGTTGACCCACCAGTCGACGCTGCCGGTCGGCATGCCCAGCATGCCAAGCGACAGCATGAGCACGTTGACCAGCTGGCTGGCCGGGCGCAGCGTCTTGATCACCGACATCAGGCGCGGGTCGCTGCCGTCGGCGCGCGGGGCGAGCAGCGGGCTGGCCATGAACCACGAGCTGGCCGGGATGTAGTTCAGCGGGAGGCGCACCCCGAAGGCGACGATCCCGGCCCAGGCAGGCAGCGGCCAGTGCTGCACAGCCAGGTAGCTCAGCGTCAGTCCGGCGACGTTGGCGATCGTCAACAGCCCGGTCCGGCTGGTCACCCAGCCGCGCAGGGCGGACACCCCGAACTGGTTGACCGCGGCCCACACCCCGATGACCACGGTGCGCACGGCCAGGTCGGCGATGCCGTGCGTGGCCGTGGTGTGCCCGAGAACGATCTGCAGCGTGCTCACCGCGGCCGCCGCGACGGTGGCCAGCACCGCCATGCCGTGCGGGCTGGCACTCCACTGGTGAAGACGGTTCACCAGCGGAGAGGTGTTGTGCGCGACGACCGCGACTCCCGCGATCACCGCGGCGCCGTACCCGAAGGCGGTGATCGCCGTCACCGGCGGCACGCCCGCGAACAGCGCCTGGCCGAGGCTCACCCCGCCGTAGACGAGGGTGCCCATCATGGCCAGAACGGTCGGGTTGCGTAGCTGCTCGCGCAGCGGTGTCGCCGGGTTCTCCGCGTGCGCCCCGGCCAGCCAGCCGCCGACCGAGCCCAAACCGATGCCGGCAGCGGCGGCCAGCGCGACCCACACCGCGGTGCTCGGGCGCACCGGCAGGGCCGTGCCTTGCACGAACGTGTCCAGCTTCAGCGCCGTCACCACGACGACGGCGGTACCGATGGCCTTACCGAGCCACCTCAGTGCCGCGCGCAGCCACGGCGGGCCTCGATTACGTTCCAGCTCGATCCCGGTGTTCGGGGTACCAGCGGACTCTCGGGTGTCTTCGGTCCCGGTGTCCGGGGTGGCCGGCTCGGTCTGTGCGGGCGGTGTCGCCTTGGCGTTCCCGCCACCGCCACGGTTCTCGCCGGTGGCGGCGCCGCCCGCGGTGTCGCGGCCGTCGGTGCTCTTTCCGGCCGTCTCGTCGGTCTTGGCCGCGTCGCCGTTCCCGGGCGCGTCGCCGTTCCCGGGCGCGTCGTTGTTCTCGGCCGCGTCGTTGGTCGTAGCCGGGGGAGCCGGGGCGGGGATCTTCAGCTCGGCGGCGATCCGGCGCAGGCGCGCCATCGCGGCCGGGTCCTCGCGTGAGCTGTCCTTCCAGGTCAGGTACCCGAGCAGCGTGGCGAGGCGCTCGCGGGCCACGGTCAGCGACTGCGCGGGGTCGCGGTGCCTGCCCTCGGAGTCCGCCGGGACACCCTCGAAATGTCCGGCGACGGACAGCCGTACCTGCGTGCCGGCGGCATCCGGGACCCCGACCACGACCTGGCCCGGCTCGATGACCTCACCGTCCACGACCACCCTCGGCCGCACGGTCTCGATCACGATCGGCCTCATGTCCTCGGTGAGGGCGATGCCGTTGATGTGCGATACCGGCTCCTCACGGACCACCCGCATCGAGGCATCGGGTGTCCACCCGGTCCCGTCGCTGAGCTCCACACCGGCTTGGCGCAACCAGGCGAGGACCTCGCCCAGCCTGCCGGCCGTGTACTTGCTGGTCCCGAACGACGCCGACCACAGCTCGATGGCGATCGAGGCGATGACGCTGGGTGCCGGTCGCTCCAAGGCGGGAAGTGCAGTAGCGGACTCGGCGCGGTTCGGCGCCGGGGTGTTCAGCGAGACGGCGATCCGGTCGAGGCGCTGCACCTGGGCCGGAACCTCGCGCGAGCTGTGCTCCCCGTTCAGGTGCCCCAACAGCGTCGCCAGGCGCTCCCGGGCCACCGCCAAGGATCGGACGGGGTCGAGATGCTCGTTGTCGTCAGACCTGGCGATACCTTGATCGCGCGCCGCGATGCGCAGCGTCAACACTGCGCCGTCCGCGTTCGGTATTCCGACCACGACCTGGCCCGGCTCGATGACCTCACCGTCCACGACCACGGTCGGTCGCTCGGTCCGGATGACGATCGGCGCGGTGATCGGCCGGCCGTTGACGCTGGAGACCTGCACCTGCCGCACCACCACCACCGGGGAGTCCGCGGTCAGCTCCCAGCCGGTCCAGTCGGTCAGCTCAACGCCGGCATGACGCAACCAGGCGAGCACGCTGTGCAGCGACCGAGCCGTCTGCTCGCTGACCTGCAGCGACACTGCCCACAGCCCGATCGCCACGGAGGCGAGCCGCCGCGACGTCGGCCGCCCCACAGCACCGGGGTTGACCGCCGCGTCCGCTGCTGCCGGGGCGCCGTGCCACGCGGTGACCCGGGCGTTCAGCAAGTACAGCGCGCCAAGCCTGGCCTGCGGTCCTGCGCCCCTCAGCCCAGCAGGTCCGACACCGGCGAACGCGACGAGCACACCGAAGTAGACGCTGTCATCGAAGTCGGCCAGCGCGTCCAACCGCGTTCCGAGCGCCGCCTGATCCTTGGTGAGCAGGTTCAGCCCGGCCATCGCCCTGAGCCTGTCCAGCAGCTCGGCGGTGATCGGCGCGTCCGGTGCCGGCAGCGGACGCCCGACCGCCAGCGACAGCGCGTTCGCCAGCTCCCGGTCACCCCAGTCGTCGCGGGCCGCCAGCTCAGCGCGCGCTCGACGTTCGGCGGCGACCGGCGTGAGCGGCTCCGGCAGGTCGGTGAAGAACGGCAGCGGCTCGCGCAGCGTGCGAATCTGTTTCAGGGTGAGCCCCGTGGCGAGGAGATCGTCGGTGTGCGCGTCGGCCAGCTGGTTGATCGAGGTGATCCCGGCGGCCACCAGCTCCTGGTACAGCACGTCGCGCTGGTCGGCGGGCAGCTGGTCGAGCAGCTGCTCGATCCAGTCCTCGCTTCGGACGAACAGCTCACGTTCGACCGGAGTAACTCCGGCAGTGAGTTCGGTCAGGCGCCGCAGGACCTTCCGCCATGCGCCCGGTGCGTTCAGGTCGAGCGATTCGGTGATCTGGGTGCGCAGGTCTTGTTCGGTGAGAACACCCCGGCCGTGCGCCGGGTCGGCGAGCTGGACGATGGCGGACCGGAGGATGTCGCTGACCGTTGCGCCATCGACGTGCAGCTCGTCGGCGATCCGCGCCAGCGTCGCACCGCCGACGTACCTGATCAGCACGGACAGCTCGACGTGGGTCAACCCGGCCACCCGCAGGCCGGTGGCCGCTTCGATGGCAGCCTCGACGGCCTCGGTGCCTGCCTCGGTGCCGTCCGCCGCGGCGAGCAGCTGCCGGGCCACCGCGATCGTGCGGGCCAGCTCGACCGGGTCCGTGTCCAGCGTCCGTGCCAGCGAGGCAGCCTGCAGGTAGGCGTTCGCGGCCAGCTCCAGCGCTTCCCGGTGCTGCTGGTTGCGCTGGGTCCGTTCCGAGCGGACCTGGTCGGCGAGTTCGGTCGGCAGGGTGGCCAACAGCGCGGCGAGACGGTCGAACGTGGCGTTCGCGGCGAGCGCTGGGGTCGTCGCGCCGTTGTTGTCCTTGACCAGCGCCTCGCGGTACAGCACCGCGAGCCCGAAGCGCGCCTCGCTCAGCGTCCAGCCGACGCCACCCCAGGCGCCCGGGTGCAGCAGCTGCACCTTCGCGGTGTCCGAGACTATCCGGTTCAGCGTCGCCATGGCGCCGTCCAGGTCCCCGGCCCGTACCTGCTCCCGGACCTGTTCCACGCTCGACTGGTCCAGATGCACCGTCGCGGCGTCAGCGCTGTGCGGCGCGGCCGGGCCCGAAATCCCCACACCGGAGTTCCCCGATCCTGGGGTGGTGACGGCTGGGGGCCCAGTCGGGGCCTCGGCGACGGTTTCGGTGTTCGGTGTCTGGGCACCCGCTGTCGTGGGGGCCGGTGTCGCGGCACCCGTGGTCACTGGGCTTGCCATGCCGCTGGTCTGACCGGCGGTGGCGGTGCTCGGGGCGAGGGTCCGGTTCTGGTCGAGCAGGCTGTGGTAGGCGGCGTGGGCCTCGGTCAGCTGCAGTTGTGCGGCACACAGGTCGAGGCAGGCGCCCGCGAGGCCGCCGGTGACCGGGCCGGCACCGAGCCCACCATGCGCCTTGAGATTCTCGATCGCGGCGAGCATCCGGGTGTTGGCCGCTCGCGCCGACGCGGCCGCCTTCGCGGTCTGCTTGACTCCGTGGGTCACGCCCCTGCTGTCGTGTGCCGGGAGCTTGCCCGCGAACTGCTCCGCGACCGTCGAGACCTTGTCCGAGACGTGGTCGACGACCCGAGCGGGGGTCAGCTTGCCCCTGAAGGTCTTCTTGAGCTGCGTCCCGACGAACTTCTCTGCCCGGTTCTGAGCAGCATCGACCAGTTTGTTCGCCTGTACCAGAGCCCGGTCGCCACCGTTCTCGACGAACTTCTTCAGCAGCAGCTGTTCGACGGAGCTGAGGTGTGCGAGGAGCACCCTGTCGTCCAGCGAGAGCATCTCCTGCCCGTCACCGGGCTGACCTTCGCGGGCGGCACGCCCGAAGGCCTGCTGCAGCCCGCGCCTGGAGTCGAACATGTTCAGCACCTTGACCTGCATGCCGCCCAGGTCGATGAGTTCGGCGAGCGCGGCCTGATCACCGGCGCCGAGCTTGATGTCGGTGCCCCTGGCGAACATCGCGGTCGCCACCGTCACCGCACCCTTGCCACCGGCCTTGGCCTTCACCGCAGCCTCGTGCAGCTCCCGCTTCGTCTGGGCGTTGACGACGTGCACCTCGATGTTCTTGCCGCCTGCCTCCTTGCCGGCGATCAGCGCGGCGAGCTTCTCCGAGCTCCTGATGTCCAGCACCAGCAGCAGCGTGGGCCGCAGGTTCCCCTCTTGATGAGCCTTGGCGATCTGCTCGGCGACCTCGGCGAACTTCGCGTCGCGGCTGAGGAACAGCTCACGGGGCAGCACCGTCAGCTTCTTCACCTCGTGGGCCGGAACCTGGACCACGTCGAGCTTGAAGATCTCGCGGAACAGCTTCTCCGAAGCCTTGGCCGTACCGGTGACGCCGCGCAGGGAACGCTGCGCGTCCACGAACTGCTTCACCGTCTTCGTGGACGTGGTCGTCAGCGGGGCCTTGATGATCACCCCGGAGTCGGCCTCGGCCCGTGAATGCACGTCGCCCTCATAGCGTTGCTTCCGGTTCGCCCGACCGGTCTGTGGGTTGACGACCACGACCTCGTCGCCGTCCGTGAAGTGCTCGCGGCCTTCGACCCGCTGTTGCACCTGCTTCTTCAGGTTGTCGACCAGCAGCTTGTCCATGGTGGCCAGCCCGAGCCTCTTCTCGAGCGCGCGAGTCTGCTTGGCCGTGATCCGGACCTTGCCCGACTTGATCGTGAAGTCCGTGCCCGGCATCAGCTGGTCGGCCAGCTTCGAGACGTCGTACAGGAGCTGTTCCTCGGCCGAGGAGATCGCGCCTGGCGTGCCCCGCCGGTAGGCGGTACGGCCCTCGTCGATGAGGATCATGTCGATCTCGTCGAGGTACAGGTGGAACTTGGGTAGCCCCGATCCACCCTCGTTCTCCAGGGCGCGCTGCCAGTCCGGGATGACGTCACCGATCGAGACGTAGATGACGTCGGCGTCCTGGTAGAGCTTGACCGGGTCGCCCTCCGCCTCCGGGCCCCGGTAGGCCACCTTCACGCCGAGCTTCTCCGCCACCGGCACCGCCTGCGCGGCGCCCTCCTTGGCCAGGGTGGAGTTGTGCGTGATGACCAGGACCTTCTCGCCGCTGGTGCGGGCCTTCACGATCGCGGCCAGCCGCAGGATCAGGGTCTTGCCGCCGCCGGTGCTCATCTCGACGACGACACCGGAGTCCAGCTGCAGCGCGGCCTGGACCTGTTCTTTCCACGGCGTCTCCTCGGCGGGTGAACCGTCCGCGTTGAGTGCGTGGCGAGCGTTCAGCTCACCGGCCAGCGCGTAGTTCTGGGCGTCGGTGAGGTCCTTGGGGTCCTTGTTCGACAGCTGTGTCAGCAGCTCGTCGGAGCCGGCCTCCCGCTCATCGCGCAACCGGTTCTGCAGCGTGAGCGTTTCCGCCACCTTCGCCTTCGCCGCAGGTGGCGTCCTGGCGACGATCAGATCGTTCTCGGCGTGGCGCACCGCGAGCTTGGCGTCTGCCAGCTCCTTCCGCAGGGCGACGGACTTCTCGTGGTCCTTGGGCAGAGCAGCGGCCTTCTTGGCGTCCTTGGGCAGCCAGACGAGCTTCTTCTCGAGCTTCTTGACGTTGTTCTTGGCGTCCTTGAGCTTCTTCTTCGCGTCCTTGACGGTCATGGTCGAGGCGTCGGGCGCGGAGGTTTCCGTGCTCGTCCCGGTCTCGTCCGTCGCGGCACCGTCGCCGGTGTGCTTGGTGGTACCGGAGGGCTCGGCCTCGGGGGCCGCTCCGGCGGTGTCGCCCTTCGGCGCTGTGCCGTCGGGTGTATCGGCGTTCGGCTCGTCGCCGAGCCCAGCCGGGTGTCCGGTGTTGCTGCCCTGGTGGGCGTCCAGCTGCGTGCCGGACTCATCGGGGAACTGCGTGGATTCGGGTGCTGCCTGGGTGTGCTCCTTGATCGAGTCATGGCCGGTCGAGTCGTGGCCGGTCGAGTCGTGGGCGGGCAGGTCGGTTCCGTCAGCGGCGGGGCTCTTGGTCGAGCCGGTGCCGTGGGCGCCCTGGGCAGGGTCGCCGGTCGCCGGGGCGTTCTCCGGCGTATGGGGGATGCTCGCGGTGCCCGGTGGGTCTGTACCGGAGTCGTGCTTGGAGTGGTCGAGAGGACGTTGTTTCGAACCGCTGGTGGTCAACGCGGTGCCGTCGGGGTCGGCATGGCCGCCGGGACCGCCGTCGCCGCCGGGGGTACCGCCGGAGTTCTTGTCCCCACCGGGCTCTCCGCGAGTGGCGTTCGCCTGGTTGGAGGAGGACTGTGGCGGCAGGGCCGGTGGCTGCTGACCGGGTGTCGAGGGCTGATCCGGCGCGCTGGGCTCTTGTGGTGCGTCACCGGAGTGACCGGTACTCGCACTACCGGTCGGCTGCTTCACCGACCCGGCTCCCGCGCTGGTCGCGCTGGGGTGTCCGCCGTTGGTACCGGTACCGGATGCATCCGACGAACCCGACTGGCCCGATGCTGAGAAACCGGTCGTCGAGGTCTCCCCGGGTACCGCCTCGGTGCCGTGCGGGGTCGGAGCGACGCCGCCGGTCTGGGCGACCGAACCGGGCTGTGCGATCGGGCCGGTCTGACCGGCCGGGCCGGCTTGCGCGGTGGTACCGAGCGGTGGGAGTCCGGTGCTCGGCTGCCCCGGGGCACCTGGCTGAGCATGTGTCGGGTCGCCAGGGGCCGCCGGCTGGGCACCCGCGGCCGGCTGGATGCCCATCGCCTCGGAGGACCGCGGGACCGTGCCCTGCTGGATCGGTCCGGTCTGCGTGTGCGCGACCGGAGTCTGGCCGGTCGGGGTCTGCCCGGCGACCGTGGAACTCTGTTGGACGGGTTGCTGCCCGGCCGCCGCCTGGGCGGCTGCCGTCGAGGTCTGCACGTCTGGCATGCCCGGGCTGTCGGCGACGCCCGCGCCGGTCTTCTCCGCGGCGGCCGCTCCGCCTGGAACGGTGTCCTTCTCGGCCGCGGCCGGGTGCGGCCCGCCGATGGTCGGCTCACCCGGCTTCACCGCATGGTCATCACCCGTGATCGCCGCCGGATGTTCCTCAGCAACGGCAGTGGAGTGACCGGCCGGGTTCGACGATGGTGAGTCGGACGACGGGTCGACGTCCTTCGGCGGCTGTCCGACCCCCTCTGAGGTGGGACCGTCGTGGTCCGCGGTGTGGACGGACCCGGTCGTGCCCGCGGGGTCTTCCTTGGCAGCGGAATTCGCCTTCTCCGCATGGCCAGCGGGTGCGGGGACATCCGGAAGCGTCTCGTGGTGCGGTATGCCCTCGGTCGGCGTGTCCGGCATCGCGTCAGACCGGGGCTTCTTGCCGGTGAAGGTCATCCCTCCGAACTTGGCGCCGCCGTCGGCCGCGACCTGGCTCTTGATGTGTTGCTTGATCGCGTGTAGGCCCGCTCCACCGACGAAGAGGCCGATTCCGAGGTTGCTCCAGATGGCCTTGTCCGTTGCGGGGCTGACGTTGCCCAGGGTCTCGACGGCGGTCTTGAGCCCCTCCGCGCCCTGGACGACGAAGGCAGCGTTGCCCAGGACGGTCGCCCCGGTGCCCAGCGCCTTCATCCCCGTGGCCGCCACGGAACCGACGGTCATCTTGCCGAGCGAGGGGAGTGCGTTCTTGCTGACCGCACCGAGGGCACCGGCGGTCCCCAGCTTGAGGGCGCCCTTACCGAGCAAAGCCGAACCACCCCTGAACACGCCGCCGGTGCCGATCAGCCCGGTGCCCGCGATGGTCAGCCAGTCGCTGCGCGCCGCGGGATCGGAGAAGCTAATGCTCTGGTTGTGGGCCTTCCTGACCGTGAGATCCTTGCCCGCCGTCGCCGCGTAGGCGATACCACTGCCGACGAACAGACCGGTCGCAAGGCCAGACGTGCCTCCGGAGGGGACGAACAAGAGAGCAGCCCCGCCGAGCAACAAGCCGGTGCCGACGCCATTCCCGACCTTCTTCCAGGTCGGATCCTTGTGCCCGTCCTGGATGGCGAACTTGCCAGTGCTTCCCGGCTTGGCCATGACATCCGTCGGCAGCATGAGGTTCTGGTCGTCCGGCAGCCCATTGTGCTGTTGGAAGTCCTTGAAGTTCTGGTAAACCCCGCCGGTCTGGTCGACCAGGACGGTGGTGGAGCCGTTGGTCACCTGGAACAGCAGCATCTTCGAGTCGAGCGAGTAGTTGCTCTTCGAGTCGTATGCGTAGGCGCCGGTGCCGTCGTCGTAGGGATCCTGCAGGTAGACCGGGATCGACGCGACCTTGCCGTTGTCGCCGGCCGCCTTGGCGAGTGCGGCCAGCGCCTCGGCGGTCTTCTTCTTGTCGTCGCCGTTGAACTGGTTGAGCAGATCCGTCTGCTGCTGCACGTTGACGCTCTGGATCGTGGAGAGCTGACCCTCCTTCTCCGAGGCGGTCATCTGCGAGGCCCAATGCGACAGCGTGCCCTGGTCTCCGACATTGATCGACTTGAAGATCTCGCCCAGCTTGCCGGGGTAGTTCAGGTATCCCGGACCGTTCATTGCCGAGTTGAGCACGGACACCATGTCCGTCTTTCCGGTGGAGGGCATCGAGATCAGCATCTGGTGCGTGGTGTCGGCGACCTCGTCGCCCGGTAGCGCGTTGGCATCGGTGTCGGGGATCGCCGGGTTCGCGATCAACCCGCTGTTCAGATCACGGAACGCGAGGTCGTTGGCCAGCGTGTCGTAGGTCAGCGCGGACAGGTTGGCGATCGAACCGACGGTCGGCGCGAGCTTCTTCTGTGCCGGATCCTTGGAGCTCGCCAGTGCGTTGGCGAGTGTGCTCGCCTGGGTCGACAACGCGTCGAAGTCACGCATGTCGGCGGCGACCTTGGCGTTGCCCGAGCCCGCCATGAGCCCGATGTCGTACTTGTGCATCGAGCCCGCCGTCGTGCCCGGCAGCTTCGGCAGCGCGCCCAAGGTCTTGTTGGTCGACTTGATGCCGTTCTCGATGGCGGTGAGCGGCGCCAGCTTGCTGTTGTAGGCGTTGACCTTCGCGTTGTAGACGCCCACCTTGGCGTTGTAGGCGTCCACATCGGACTGCGTCGCCTTGTGCTGTTTCTGCAGCGCATCGAACGCCGCCTTGCTCTTCTCGAACGCCGTCTTCTCCTTGAGGAAGCTCGCCTGCGCGTCGAGGGCGCCGGGCAGCAGCCTGTTGTACTGCTCGGTCTGGCCGATCATGCTGAGTTTGGCCAGGCGCGTGGCGTCCGCCTGCGCCCTCTGGTCAGCGGTCAGCGTGACCGGCTTACCCGATGCATCGGTCGGGGCGAGCGGATTGAGCTTGTTGTCGACAGCAAGGCCCTTCTGCAGCCCCCAGTTGACCTCGCGCAGCGAATCGGCCCCGACCTCGGCCAGCAGCTTCGAGGAGGCGCCCATCTTCTGCTGCTTCGGGCCGATGAAGGGCTTCTGCGTGTCCGCCTGCTTGAGGGCGTCGATGATCGCGCGGTTCTGCGACAACCGGTTGATCGTCGGGGCCCACTTCTCGACCAGCTTGACCTCGTCCGTCAGCTTCTTCGGATCGAAGGTCCCGCTCTTCTTGGCCTTATCGATCTTGTTGATCGCCGCCTGAAGAGCGCCCTTCGCCGGGAGCACAGCCTTGACGTCCTCGCGCGAGTCGGCCTCCGCGTTGGCCGCGCGGGACGAAGCGACATCCTTCTGCAGATCGGTCAGCTCGGGCAGCGCGGCGTCGTAGGTGGCCTTGTCCTTCGCACTCTGCTTGTCGTAGGTGGCCTTGTCCCACGGCGGCAGCTTGCCGTCCTTACCCACGAACTTGCCGAGATAGCCGGCCAGCTTCTTGTCGGTCGCGTTGCCGGTGCTCGGCCGCTTGTAGGACGGGTCGATCCAGAGCATTGAGCTCGGGTCCACCTTGCCGTGGCCTTCGACGTGGCTGTCCAGGTCGGTGGTGCCGCAGCCGTTGGCCCCGGCGCCCTTGCCGCAGGTCCAGCCGTCGTTGGTGCCGTACTTCGGCCGGTCGGTGTCGTTCGGGTAGAGCAGCACCATCGGGTCACACTGGCTGCTGCCCTGGCAGGTCAGCGAGTCGATCGTGTCATCGCTCTTGTTCTTGGTGCCCTTCGTGTCGAGGGTGTCGCCCAGGCAGGTCCCGCCGTTCGGGTTGCAGACCAGGGAGCCGCCGTTGCCCTTGGCGTCGGAGTAGATCTGGGTGAACCGGCAGCCTGCGCCCTTGCACAGTGCCGCATCGCCCTGGTCGGTGAAGTTGGTGACCTGGCCGTCCTCGAGCATCTTGACCTGGAAGTTGCCGTTGGGAGTCAGACCGCCGTTGCCGGGCATCTGCTCGTGCATCAGGCACTTCGCGGTGCAGCTCGTGACCGACGGCTTCGGCTGACCGGTCGACTGGGTCGCCGACGGTGTACAGACCTGGGCACAACCGTCCAGTGTCATCTTGGAGTTAGCGGGGTTGGTCTTCTCGCACACGCCCTGGCAGTCGAAGGTCTTGAGGTTGCCCTTGGTGTCGGTCTTCACCACGATCTGGTCACCCAGGTTGGACGGCGGCGGCTCGCAATCCCCACTCGGGCAGTGGTCCGCGATCTTGCTGAGATCGGAGAGATAGAACTTCTTCGTCTTGTCCTTGATCTCGATCTTCTTACCGTTGGCCAGCTGGATGTAGCCGGTCTGGCCGTACACCGCGAAGAAGCCGTCGCTGTGGGCGCCGGGGGTCTGGATGACCGTGGTGTTCATCTTGGCGATGCTCTTGGCCAGCAGCGGGCCGTTCGCCGAGGACGTTGTCGTGACCCCGTCGCCGTTGGCCACGGTCTTGATGCCCTCGAAGGTCGTGAAGGTGCCGGCGCCCTTCCAGCTGGCCAGCGCCGGGTTGTCGAACTTGTCCCTGGCCTTCAGCACCGCGTTCGTTCCGGGCTTGCCCGTCGGGCCGCCGATGTCGAAGGTGTCGGACTTCTTGCCGTTGCTCAGCAGACCCTTGCAGCCGGCGTCGCAGGTGGTGGTGAACGTCGTGCCGTTCTTCGACCCGAACGTGGCGTAGTTCTTGCCGCCGTTCTTGCCCACACCCTTGAAGGTGACCTTGCTGCCGCTGTAGCCGTCGGTGATGGTGCCCTGTGAAGCCACCCACGCGCTGCCCTCGCCCTTGTCGTTGCGGTAGGTCCCGGCGGCCTTCGGGTCGGTGGCGGTGTCGTACTTCTTGCCACCGACCTCGGTCGGGTTCTTCACCCCCACGGTGCCGTCGGCGTCCACCTTGACCGTCTGCCCGCTCTTCCCGGGCAGGGTGCAGGGGGCGGTGCACGTCTTCGACGTGGCCTTGCCCTTGTCACCGGGATCCCTGACCGACAGGTTGCAGGTCTTCGTCGCGTCACAGCTGCCCTCACCGCCGTGGATGGCGCCGGTGAGCTTCTTCTGGGTCAGTACGTGGCCTTCCTTGTCGAGCTTCAGACCGGCGGCCTCGGCCTGCGCGCGAAGTGACGGCACTGTCGCCACGAAGTGGCTCGATCCGCCCTGGCTGAAGTTCGAGCAGTTGCCGGTGCACTCGGCCTTGCCGCCGGACTTGGCGCCGGGGATCGCATAGGCGGTGACCCCGCAGCCGCCACTACCGCTGCCGCTGCACTTGCCCCACTTGCTGGCCTTCGAGTAACCACCGGCCTTGTCCAGGGTCGGCTGGACGGCCTGCTCGGCGGAATCGTGGGCGTAGGCCGAGTAGTGGGTCTTCGAGCAGTCGGCATTACCGGAGCAGGTGGCGGACGCCTCGGCATGGTTGCCCTTGGCGAACGCCGAGGCGGACACCGCCACCCCGCCGCTGCCCTGCTTCTTGCCTCCGCCGACACCGTGTGCGTATGCCTTGGCCCAGGAACCGCTGGCCTTGTCCTTCGCCGAAGCCGACCGGGTCGCCTCGTAGTGGTAGCTGCACTTCACCCCGCCGGTTCCGGTGCAGGACGCCGAGGCCTGCGCGGTGTTGCCGCTGGACTCGGCCGTCGCGCTGGTCATTACCTGGCCGCCGCCGACGGTGCCCTTCTGGTAGCCGACCGCGTTCGCCTTCGCCCCGGAGGCCTTGGCCCGGCTCTCCGCCCGGTAGCTGAACGAGCATGCCGAACCCTTGGTCGCCAGGCAGGACGCGCCGGCCTGCGCACCGAGCTTGCTGGCCCCGGCCTGGCTGGAACCGGCGCACTGACCGTTCTTACCCGCGGTGCAGCCGGACTGCCCGACGGCCTTGTTCATCCCGCGCTTGTTCTTCGCGTACGCGGCGGCGTCGGTGTGGATCGAGCATCCGGTCCCGACACAGCTGGCGGTGGTCTCGATCAGGTCCTTCGCGGCGAACGCGCCGGTCGCCGCCTGGCAGGCACCGCTCTTCGCGCATGCCGCCGAGGACTTGCCCTTGACCTTGGCCGCACCGATGCCACCTGAGACGCTCGACCCTCGGATGGCGCAGCCGGCCTTGCTGCCGTTGTCGCAGGCCACGCCGACGAAGCTGTCGGTGGCGGCGAACTGCTTGTCCTTCTTGGTGCCCTGCGCGGCGATGGTCACGCTCGAGCCGACCGCAACCGTCGCCTCACACTTGGCGGACTTTCCGGTGCACTGCGTGGCACCGGAGGCGACGCTGCGGCTCCGCTGCGTGCTCTTCCCAGCCGCCGCGTTCGTCTTCCCGCTCAACCAGCCGACACAACCGGCGCTGACACAGTTCAGGCTGACGTTGCTGCTGTTGGCGAACTGCTGGCCGGACTTGGCCGTCGGCTTGGTGACCGACACGCTGGAGCCCGCACCGATCGCCACTTCACACTGAGCGACCCCGGTGCACTTACCGCTGCCGGTGGCGACGATCTGGCCCTTCTTCCCGACCAGCCCCGCTGTGGCGGAGGACTTGCCGATCACCCAACCGGTACAGCCGACGGTCACACAGCTGACACCGGCGTTGCTCCCGGTGGTGAACTGCTGACCGGACGTGGACTCGGTGGCGGTCTTGGCGGTCACGGTGGTGACCGCGACACTGGCGCCGACACCGAGGCCGATCTCGCACTTGCCCGACGGGCCGCACTTCGCGCCGCTTGAGGTAGAGCTGTAGCCGATGTGTTTGCCCAGCCCCGCATTCGCCGAGGACTTGCCGGTCACCCAGCCGCCGCAGCCGGCGAGGGAGCAGCTGACGTTGATGTTGCTGCCGACGGAGAACAATCTCTCCATCTCTGTCTTGCTGCCGGCCTTGGTCTTCGTCTTGGTGGTTGTCGTGGCGATCGCGACGGTGGAACCCGCGCTGATCCCCACTTCACACTGAGCGGCGCCGGTGCACTTCGCGCCACCCGCTGCCGAGCTGGAGCCCTTGTTCCCTCCCGGACCGGCCATCCCCGACGACTTGCCACTCACCGAACCGGTGCAGCCGGCGGTGAGACAGTTCAGGTTCACACTGCTGCTGGTGGCGAACAGCTTCCCGGTTGCGGCGGTGACGCCGGTCTTCGTCGTGGACTTCGCGCTTGTCTCGGCGATCGAGACGCTGGAACCGGCGCTGATCGCCGCCGCGCACTTGACGCTGCCGTCACACGCCGCGGTGCCGACGGCCGAGCTGGAGCCCTTGTGCCCGGCCGGCCCGGCCGAGGCGGCGGACTTGCCGTGCAGCGTCCCGGTGCACCCCGCCTCCGGGCAGTTCAGCTGAGACACGGTCTGACCGGTACCGGAGATGCCGGGGAGGTTCTTGGCGTTCTTCTTCTTGCTGCTCGGCTGCCCGGAGTCGGTGCTGGTGGTGGCGGTGGCGTCCGAGCCGACCGAGCAACCCTTCGCGGCGGGGGAGCAGGTGGCCTCGGTGTGCGTGGTGCCGGCGTTCCCGGTGGTGTCGCCGGTGGTCCTGGCGGTGCAGTCCGCGCTCGCGCACTGGGTGCCGGCGCTGGACTGGGTCAGCGTGGCCGGCGGGTTGGCGACCGGCGTCCTGGCGTCCTTGGCGGCCTGGTCGGCCGCCTTCTTCGCCTCGGCCGCCGCCTTCTTCGCGACGGTGGCGGCCTTGACGTCCTCGGCGTCGGCGCCCGGCAGGGCGGCCTTCTCGCTCAGTTCGTCGGCGGTCTTCTGGAGAGCGTCGTAGTTCTTGGCGGTGTCGGTGACGGACTTGGTCTTCTGCTCGGTGAGCATGTCCTTGACGACCTGGCCGCTGCCGGTGCTGGAGTCGGACCGGCCGGCACAGGCGGAGTCGCCCGCGGTGCAGCTGCTGGAGGTCTTGGCGGTGCCCTGCGGGGGGCCTCGGGAGCCGGTGCCGCCCGTGACGTTGTTGGGGCCGTCGGTGCCCGCGCCGGAGGTGCTGGCGGTGCCGGTGCAGCTCGCGCCGCCGCCGTTGCAGTCGATGGTGGCCGATGCGGAGGACCACGAGGAGGCGCCCGCGACGGTCGGCGTGCCGCCGGCCGCGCTGGAACCGGGAGCGACGGGGTCCGGCGGGGTGGACTTCTTGTCCTGCCCCTCGGGGTCGGCGCCCTGGCTCTGGTCGTTCTGCTCGTCGCCGGTGCGCTTCTCGGTGACGGTGGCGTTGTCGGTGGAACGCATCTTCATCATCGGGGCGATGCTGGAGGCGTCGGGTCCGGTGGAGGCACCGGAGTTGGTGACCGCCTGGCACACCCCGTTCGACACCCCGGTGCAGCTGCCGGTGCTGGTGGAGCCGCGCACGTTCGGCGACACGGCCGGGTTGAGGCCGTTCGCCGAGGAGGTCACGCTGCCGGTGCAGTTGCTCTGCCCTTCGCAGGTGAGCACACCGCCGGAGGCAGAGGCGGCTGACGGGCCGGCGACCAGGCGCAGCGGGTCGATGCCCTTGGCGCCGGCCAGGTCCTGGGCCGCACCGGAACCGGTGGAGGCGGTCGAGGTGGAGGCAATCTGGCAGTTCCCGCCGGTGCACGAGGCCGACCCGGTGGAGACGCGGGCCTTCCCCCCGCTGACCGCGCCGTCGAACGCCGCAGAGGAGGTCTTGACGGTGCCGGAGCAACCACCGGACTTGCAGGTCAGGCCCGCGGTGGAGGTCGAGGCGCTGGACGGGCCGGTCAGCGGCTGGCCCTTCAGCGGCGCGCCGGAGGCATCGGTCTTGACGTGGTCCGGGGCGGTGGAGCCGTGCGAGGTGGCGCGGCCTTCGCAGCCGCCGCCGTTGACGGTGCAGGCCGCTGTGGTGGAGCTTCCGCGCCACTTCGGCGAGACCGTGGTGTCCAGGCCGCTGGTCGACGCGGTCGCGGTTCCGCCGCAGGTGGTGGAGTCGGTGCAGCGGACCTGGGAGTCGACCGCCGAGACCGCCACCGGGCCGGTGACCGGCTTGACCCCGACCGGCAGGTTCTGGTTCTCCGGGCTGTCCGCGGCGCGGTCGGTGACCTCGGTGTTGCTGGTGGAGGTGCAGGACCCGCCGTCGCCTCGGGCGGCGCAGCCGGCGGTGCCGTTGCTGCCCTTGACCCCGTTGACGTCACCGGCGGCCGAGCCGGTGGTGACCGACTTGCTGAATCCGGTGCAGGCCGCGCTGGCGCAGTCGATGGTCGAGCGGGCGTCGCTGCCGGCGGTCAGTGTCGTCTTGCCCGCGACGGTGGCGCCGATGGCCGGGTCGAAGCCGGCGTCGGTGGTGGTCATCCCGGTGCGGGAGCGGGACTCGGAGGTGCAGGCACCGGAGGTGACGGTGCAGCTGTCGCCGCCGCCGGTGGTGCGCACGGCCGGCTTCGTGCCCGGGGTGGTGACCGAGGTGATCGACGCCTTCGTGGTCGTCGTGGCGTTGCCGGTGCAGCCGCTGCAGGAGACGGTGGCCTTGGCTTCCGGCTTGCCGTCCGACAGCCCCTCGTCGGCGGTGGTGCCAGTGCTGCTCGAGGTCGTGCAACCGCTGGTCTTTGCCGCGCAGCGGGAGGCCGCGACGGCCTGACCGGTCGCGCTGCCGGCGGGCGAGGTCTCGCTCTTCGCGGCCGAGCCGTTGTGCGCGCCCGTGCTCCGGGTGTCGCAGGTGCCGTTGCTCGTCCGGCAGTCGGCACCGGCCCGCTCGGCGCCCGCGCTGGTGGAGATCGCGCAGTCGCGGGTGCAGCTGGCGTCACCGTGCGAGGCAGGCGGAAGCTTCTTGCCGCTCTGCTTACCGGGGGTCGTGCTGGTCGCGGAGCACCCGTTGACGGCCTGGCAGGTGGTCGACGACCCGCTCGGGTCCGCGGTGGAACCGGTCAGGCAGTTCCCGGCTCCGCACTTGGTGGACGAGGTCTGCTTCCCGACCGCGGCGGTGGTGGCGCAACCGGACACCCCGCATGACCCGGACGCGGTCGAGGCACCCGAGGTCGAGGTGGTGGCGCAGCCGGACACTCCGGACAGACCGGAGCAGGAATGCGCGGTGCTGTCACCGGTCTTGGTGTCGACCGCTGATGAGCTGCACGAGGTGAACGCCCCGGAGGAACCACAGGAGGCGCCTGCGCCGTTCTCCCCGGTGTCGACCCGCACGTTCTGGTCGTGTCCGGTCGCGGCGGCCAGCTGCTCGGTCTGCGTCTCGACGGTGGCCTTGTACCTGTTGTAGGCAGCGACGTTGTTCTTGTAGGTCTGGGTCGACATCTTCCCCGCCGCAACGAGCTTGCGCTGCTGCTGCAGGTACTTCTTGCCCGACTCGACCTTGCCCTGACCGGTGACGACGTCGTCGATGAGCTTGTTGCCCTCTGTGGAGAGCCCCTTCGACTTCTCACCCACCGACTTGACCAGCTGGGCGTGGGTCTTGGCGTGCTGGTCGTAGGTCTTCTTGCTCAGCTTGCCCGTGGCGACGAGCCGCTTCTCCTGAGCCAGCTTGTCCGAGCTCTGCTTGATCTTGATCTTGCCGTTGAGGACCTCGTCGGTGTCCTTCTCGGAGTCACCTGAGGTGTTGTAGCCGTCGTTGTCGGAGTCGTCCAGCAGGCCCGGGGGATCGCGGGAACCCAGACCGGTCACGTCCTTACCGGAGATCCTGCCCTTGCTGTCCGTGCAGCCCGTGGCACTGATGCAGCCACCGTCGCCGGTCTTGCCGGTCCCGGTGAGGTCCTTCGAACCGGTGAGCTTGCCGCCCGAACCCTCGTCCAGGCTGGAGCCGTCACCCTTGCTCGGCAGCAGCCCCAGCTTGCCCAGCGCGGTCTTCGCGGCGGCCTTACGCGCCGCGTCCAACGCACCGCGCACCGTGTCAGCGATCTTCGACAGCGTGTCGTGGACCTGCTTGCCCGCCTTCTCCCCGCCGAGCCGGGTGACCAGCCTGGTGGTCGAGTCCACCACGCCGGACAGTGTCTTACGCGTGTTCTTGTCCGCGGCGACGAGCCTGGAGTCGACCAGCTTCAGAGCCTGCCCGATGGCCTTGTCCTTCGCCGCGCGCGGTGTCCTGTCGTCGGTGACCTTCGAGACCAGCTCGTTGAGCTGCTTCCTGTCGGTCAGCCTCGTGACGACGTCAAGGTTCTTCTCTCCGGTCAGCTTCTTACGAAGCTCCGGGTCCGTGCTGATCCGGGACACGAGCCGGTCCAGCTCAGCCTTGCTCGGGGAGTGCTTGCCGCCGGTGAGCTTCTCGACCAGGTCGGACGTGGACTCCGTGACCAGCTTGGTCAGCGTGTCCTGATCGACAGGGGAGTTCTTCGTGCCGGTGGTCTGGGGCAGGTTCTTCAGTACCGAGTCGAGGATCTTC
>NZ_AUBB01000028.1 GCF_000429025.1 Actinospineispora spinosispora DSM 44797 | reverse complement strand
CTTCATCTGGTGGCGGATCGTTCGATGGGTGAAGACCAAACGGCGTTGGAGGTGGAAGGACGTCCACCGCTGGCTGCGTACCCCGACGGGGTGGCGGCCAATCGCGGTGGACGGGATCGAGCTGCGCAACATCGCGGCGACACCGGTCACCCGGTACCGCCGACGCAGCATTCCCAGCCCTTGGTCCTTGCGCGAACCACGCCCAACGACAGAAACCGTGGAGAGCCCGTTGCGTTGAAAGGCGCACGGCGGGTTCGGCGAGCGGTATGGGGAAACGGGCCGGTAGCAACACCGGAACCGCGCCCCATACCGACTCGACTCCGGACGTAGGAGCCGTCCTGGTCACCACTGAGCTTGCGCAGCGCGGCGTAGTGGAAGCCGAACTCGGTGTCCTCGACCTCCAGACGCGGCGCGTCGTCGGTCGCCGGGAACCGGTCACTGCCGATTCCCTCCGGGTCGAAGACACCCTGCCTGGCCAGCTCGAGCTCGGTCTGGTGGAGCAGGCCGACGTGCGAGGAGTCGATCTCACCCTCGACCGCCTGCACCCAGTTCCCGGTGACGACCATCTTCGTCATCGCCAGGTTCTCCCTCGGCAGGTCGATCCAGCCGAACCGGGGTGGCGGCGGCTGCTTGTCGGCGGGGCCGAGGTAGACCCACACCAGCTGACCGGCCTCGTGGACCGGGTGGGCCGGCGCGCGCAGGCGCTCACGGAAGCGGGAGTTCTCGGAGTTGGGCGTCTCCTGGATCGTTCCGTCCGCCCCGAACTTCCAGCCGTGGTACAGGCATCGGATGCCGCAGTCCTCGACCCGGCCGATGGCCAGCGAGGCGCCTCGGTGCATGCACTTCTCGTCGAGGACGCCGACGGTGCCGTTGGTGTCCCGGAAGACGACGAAGTCCTCACCGAACAGGCGGAAGACGCGCGGCGGGCCGTCCGGATCGGGAACGTCGCTGGACAGGCAGATGGGCGTCCAGTAGCGGCGCAGCAACGCCCCCATGGGCGTCCCGGGGCCGATGCGGCAGAGGTACTCGTTCTCTTCGGTGCTCAGCATGGCGTCTCCTCCGGTGGTGGGTTCGGGTGCCAGGTGACGACGGTGGCGTCGCCGTCGAGGGAACGGTCGGCGACGACTCCGAGGTCGAGCAGCATCAGCGGATTTCCCCGGGAGACCTCGCTCTGCTTGATCCGCGAGATCGCCTCGAACGCGGCCGGGCTGACGTGCAGCTGCCACGGTCGAGCCCGTCCGTCGCGGTAGCCGTCGAGGATCTCGGTGCATGCGCTGTCCAGCAGCCGCACGAGGGACGTCTTCATGCTTTCTCCTCCTCGACCAGCATCTCCACTAGTTAGTGTAAAAGAGAGCAGTGCTCATGTCCACTAGTTGGTGGAGAAGGTGGTCGAGCCGATCCCGGAGCAGCGCACGACGGAAGATCACACCGCGCCGGAAGGCGGCGAGCGGAGGTCAGCCGGGACTACGACCGGGGCGGGGTCGTCCCGACGAGTCGATGGGCGCAGTCGAGCAGCAACGCGCGCTGCGAGGCGAGCACCGACGGGGCGTCGCCGAGCACCATGCGCGCCATCTGCGGGACGGCGAACGTCCAGCCGACCATTCCGGCCAGGATCAGCATGAGCCCGGCAGGGTCGAGGGACGGGTCGAGGTTCCCGTCCCGGATCGCCTCCGCCAGCGGCGCCGGCCTGCGTCGATAGTGTGCGGCGCGAGCGGCCTGGGCCGGGACCTCGTCGGCGCCGAGCTCGAGGCTCTCCCAGAGCATCAGCCTCAGGTGCTGCGGATGCTCGCAGTGGTAGTCGAACAGGCGCCCGACGTAGTCCGGGACGTCACCGTCGAAGGGCACCGCTTCGGCGAGGCGCTCCAGCTCGTGCGCCAGTACGGCGTTGAACAGCTCCCGCTTGTCCCCGAAGTAGAGGTAGATCGCCTTCTTGTCGGCACCCGCCGACGCGGCGATCCGATCGACCCGCGCCCCCGCCAGCCCCCGGGCCGCGAACTCCTCGACCGCGGCCTGGAAAATGGCGGCCTTGGTCCGTTCCGGGGTGTAGCCCACCTGCTCACGCTACACCGGCGGTGATCATCGGATGCGGTCTGTCACGACCCATTGCCGTCGACCGAGCTACCCTGACTTGGTGAAGGCAGCATCAGCATCGCGAGACTCGGACGTCCTGTGCTCGGTTCAGCGCAGCCTCGACGTCCTCGGGGATCGGTGGTCACTACTGATCCTGCGCGAGTCGTTCCGGGGCGTGACCCGGTACAGCGACTTCCGCGCGGCACTGGGCATCGCGCCGGACATCCTGTCCCAGCGCCTCGGCGTCCTGGTCGAGGGGAACGTGCTGGAGAAGCGGTCCTACCGTGAACCCGGCTCGCGGACTCGGGACAGCTACCACCTGACCGACGCCGGCGAGCAGGCGAAGCTGCTACTCGGTGCCCTCCAGCAGTGGGGCGACGACTACCAGCCGCATCCGAACGGCCCCTCGGCCCTGCGGCGGAGCACCCGCACCGGGCGGCCGCTGCGGGTCGCGTTCATCGAGGAGGAGAGCGACTCCGGCGTACCCCTCGACGACGTCGACCTGCTCGTCGACCCGTCGACGTCCAGGACCGACTGACGCGAACCTTCGCCCTGGATCCTGTTTTCCTACTCAGATGCTAGGTTTGGTTCTCCAAACCAGCTACTGATCATCTGACGATGCGGAAACGAGGCCCCGATGCCCACTCAGGTGCGGATCGACCGGAGCGCGGTGACCAGGTGGAACGTCACGTTCGACAACCCGCCGATGAACCTGATCGACCCGGGCACCATCCGTGAGCTGGTCGCGCTGGTCACCGAGCTGGAGACCGACCCGGACGTTCGCGTCGTCGTGTTCGACAGCGCCGACCCGGACTTCTTCCTGGCGCACTACGACATCTCGCGTGACCCGAGCGAGACGACGTCGATGCCGGCGGACGGCCCGACCGGAATGCACCCGTGGCTCGACTTCCTCGTCCGCATCAGCAACGCCCCCGTTGCCAGCATCGTGAAGCTGCGGGGGCGTGCTCGCGGTGCCGGCAGTGAGTTCGTGCTCGCGTGCGACATGCGGTTCGCCAGCCGTGAGCGGGCGGTGCTGGCCCAGCTGGAGGTCGGCCTCGGCCTGGTCGCGGGCGGTGACCCGATGCACCGGCTGCCGTTCATCGTCGGGCGCGGCCGGGCCCTGGAGATCATGCTGACCAGCCAGGACTTCGACGGCGAGCTGGCCGAGCGGTACGGATACGTCAACCGCGCACTGCCGGACGCGGAGCTCGACGACTTCGTCGACCGGATCGCCGACCGGATCGCCTCGTTCGACAAGATCGCACTCGCCGAGACGAAGCGCTGCGTCGGCGACGTGTCACTCCCCGACCCGGCACTCATGCCGCCGGTGCTCGACGAGTTCTGGGCCTCGGTCGCCCGCGAGGGCGCCCAGCGCCGCCTCGGCAAGGCCCTGGAACCAAGGCCTGCAGCAACGAACCGACCTGGAGCTGAACATGGGCGACTACCTGGCCCGCGCGTCCTCGCACAGCTGACCTCTCGGGGCACCGCCCGGACCTCGTGAGTGTTGAGTGTGGCTATGGCCATACTCAACACTCACGAGGGGTCAGGCGGGGCGGATCTTGCGCTTCGCGGTGCTGACCCAGCGGCGCGCGATCTGGCCCGCGCGGTACTGGGTGGCGCGGTGCAGCAGCCAGGAGAGACCGGCGGGCTGCTCGCGGCGAGTGCGCAGCGCGTAGGAGAACCGCACCGGGTCGGTCTTGATGTGCTCGGCGACGTTCTCGAACCACGCCGTGCTGGCCCGCGCCGACGCCTGGCGCACCGCGACCGAGGCGGCGCGGTCGGCCTGGTAGGCGGCCAGTGCCGAGGGCAGGTCGGCGTGCGCACGCATCGCCCGGTCGAGGCCGATCGCGTCCTCCAGTGCCAGCTTCGTGCCGGAGCCGATGGAGAAGTGTGTGGTGTGCGCGGCGTCGCCCATGAGTACCACGTTGTCGTGGTGCCAGGCTCGGTTGGTGATGTCGGCGAAGTTCAGCCACGGCCGACCGGTCGGGCCGATCTGGGTGATCAGCTCCTGGCCGTCCAGCTCGCGGGCGAACACCTTCTGCATCAGGGTCAGGCCCTCGTCGATGCTCATCGTGTCCAGGCCGAGGCCCTTCCACGTCTCCGGGGAGCACTCGAAGATGCAGGTGCTGTACTCGTTGCTGAACCGGTAGGCGTGCAGCCACACCCAGCCCGCCGAGGTCTGCTCGAACGCGAACGTGAAGATGTCGAACAGCTTCCGGGTGCCCAGCCAGATGTAGTAGTTGCGGCCGGACTCGATCGTCGGGGCGAAGTGCTCTGCGTACTGGGCTCGGGTGCGGCTGTTCGCGCCGTCGGCGGCCACCACAAGGTCCGCGTCCGGGAACGTCTCGTCCGGGCCGACCTCGGCGTCGAACTCGACCGTCACACCGAGCGACTCGGCACGCGCGGTCAGGATCTCCAGCAGGCGGGCCCGGCCGATGCTGTAGCCGTAGCCACCCATGCGGGCCGGCTTCGCCTCACCGACCTGCACCTCCTGGTCGTGCCACTTGTTGGCGTCCTCGAGGATCAGCCGGGTCGTCTCCGGGTCACTGTGGCGCAGGCTGTTGACCAGGTCGTCCCAGAACACGACGCCCCAGCCGTAGGTGACGCCGCGCGGGTTGCGCTCGACCACCCGCACGGCCGCACCGGGTTCCCGCAGCTTCGTCAGGATGGCGAAGTACAGGCCGGCCGGACCGGCTCCGACGCAGACGACGTTCATCCAGACATCCCCTCGCTGACAGTTCCACAGATTGTGCGGTCATCCTCTCGAACGGCCTAACCGATAGATCTCCAGGGGTGTTCACAGCCCCGGTGGCAGGTCGACCGTCTCCTGGAAGCCGGGGCACATCTCCGGAGCGCCCGGATGACGGCAGCCGCTCAGGTGTTGCAGGTAGCGGTGCGCGGTCTCCAGCTGGGCGGTTCGTTCCTCGATGGTCGTCAACAGCGCCGAGGTGGTGGCGAGCCAGGTGTCGCTGCCCGGGGTCTCGGAGAGGATCGCGCGGATGTCGTTGATGCTCATCAGCCCGGTGTCGCGCCAGTGCTTGATCAGCGCGATCCGGTACAGCTGGTCGGTGTCGTAGCACCGCCTGGTGGCGCGCCGGTGAGAGGTCAGCAGCCCCTGGCGCTCCCAGTACCGCAGTGTGGACAGCGCGAGCCCGAAGTGCTCCGCGACCTCGGTGATCTCGGTGAGCTGGGTCATAACGCACAGTGAACCAGTTGAGCTGAACCATGGTTCACCGGATTAGGTGAGCCTGTGCATACCTCCCCTTTCACTCTCACCGATGCCGCCGCCGCGCTCCGGGCCGGGCGGGTGAGCAGCGTCGAGCTGACCGAACAGGCGATCGTCACCGCGAACCGGCTCGACAGCACCCTCGGCGTCTACCTGGCCAGGCTCGACGACACCGCGCGACGCGACGCCGAACGGGCCGACCGCGAGCTGGCCTCGGGACTGGACCGAGGGACGCTGCACGGCATCCCGGTCGGCGTCAAGGACAACATCGCGGTGGCCGGCGTACCCACCACCGGGCAGAGCGCCGTGACCGACCCGTCGTGGAGCGCCGGGCTGGATGCTCCGGTGGTCGGCCGCCTGCGTGCGGCGGGAGCGGTCATCACCGGCAAGACCAGCCTGACCGAGTTCGGCTGTGGTCTGCCCGACCCGGCCGGTGCCGGGCCGGTGCCGCGCAACCCGCACGACCCGGACCGCTGGACCGGCGGCTCGAGCTCCGGCACGGCGAGCGGTGTCGCGGCCGGCATGTTCTTCGCCGGGCTGGGCAGCGACACCGCCGGCAGCATCCGGATGCCGGCGGCGTTCTGCGGGGTCACCGGGCTGATGCCGACGTTCGGGCTGGTGCCGAAGTCCGGGTGCCTGCCGCTGTCCTACAGCCTGGACCGGATCGGGCCACTGGCGCACACGGCCCGGGACTGTGCCGAGGTGCTCGCGGTGATCACCGGACAGCACGCGAGTCCCGCTGCCCCCGCCGAGGACCTGAGCGGGCTGCGGGTCGGTGTCGTACGGGACCTGCCCTCCGGGACCGACCCGGCGGTGGAACGCGGCTTCGACGCGGCGGTCGCCGTGCTCGCCGGGCTCGGTGCCTCGGTCCGCGACGTCCTGCTGCCGTACGCGTCCGAGCTGGTCACGGCCACCTTCATCACCGCGGTGTGCGAAGGGCTGGCCTATCACCGGGGCGCCCTGACCTCGCGCTGGGACGACTACACCGTGGCCGCCAGGGGGCTGCTCGCCGGTGGTGCGCTCGTGTCCGGCGCCGACTACGTCCAGGCGCAGCGGGTGCGGATGGCCGGTGAACAGGCCATGGCGGAGTTGCTCGACACCGTCGACGTCATCGCGTGTCCCACGGCGGGGATCGGCGCCCCGCCGTTCGGCCAGCTCGCCGACGAGGCCGGGACCCAGGACAACGAGGGCGTGTTCTCGCTGGTCTTCACGCCGTACTGGAACGGTCTCGGTGGCCCGGTGCTGGCGCTGCCGATGGGCATGACCGCGGACGGGCTGCCGCTGTCGATGCAGCTCGCCGGACGGGCCTTCGACGAGGCGAGGCTCCTGCGGATCGGCGACGCGTTCCAGCGGCACACCGACTGGCACCTGCGTCGGCCCGCGCTCACCGGCGCGGCGGCGTGAGCCGCGACGTGGCCGTCACATGCCCGGGAGCCATGGAACGACCCGCTCGCTCACCCCATACGACCCGTGTCACCCACGCCCGCAGGAGTAGCCAGATGAATCCCGATGACCTGACCACTGCGCGTGCCTCACTCGCGCACGCCCGGCTGACCCCGACCGAGCCGGAGATCGCCGGCCTCGCCCGGTCACTACCCGGACTGCGGCTGGCGCTCGCGGCGCTGCACGACGTGTTCCCCGGCCATTCCGACACCGTCCCGGTGCTGCACCGGCGCCCGGGAACCCGTGACACCGATCGGCGGGACCGACCGTGAGCATCGACCGAGTCGCGGAGCGACCGGCCACCCGGCGCCGTGAGCCCGCGGTCCTGGCGTTGGCCTGTGCAGGGTCCTTCGTGGTGATCATGGATGCGACGATCGTGCCGGTCGCGCTGCCGGACATCCGGGCCGAGCTCGGGTTCACCTCCGCGTCGCTGCCCTGGGTGGTCAATGCGTACACGTTGGCGTTCGCCGGGTTCCTGCTGCTGGGCGGACGATGCGCGGACGTGTTCGGGCAACGGCGCATGTTCGTGATCGGCATGACGCTGTTCGGCGTGGCACGGGTGTGCTGTGGGTTCGCCGGGTCACCCGCGGCGCTGCTCGTGGCGCGCGCCGTGCAGGGGCTCGGCGGGGCGCTGCTCATGCCGGTCACGCTGTCGTTGCTGACCACGACGTTCACCGAGCCGGCCCGCCGGGCGCGGGTGCTGGGTACGTGGAGCGCCATCGGGGCGGTCGGCGCCGCGCTCGGGCCGATCGTGGGTGGCGTGTTCACCCAGTGGCTCGGCTGGCGGTGGGTGTTCTTCGTCAGCGTTCCGATCGGGGTGTTCGCGCTGGTCGGAGCCGCCCTCGTGCTCACAGCGGGACGTGGGGTGCGTAGTGCGCTGGACGTGCCGGGGGCAGCGATCGCGACGCTCGGGCTCGTCGGCGTGGTGTACGCGGTGATGCGGGCCTCGGTGAGCGGGTGGGGCAGCGCCTCGGTGCTCGTGCCGCTGGTCTGCGGTGTGGTGTTGCTGGGTGTGTTCGGAGTTCACCAGGCTCGCTGGGCCGCTCATCCGCTGGTGCCGCTGTCGATCTTCCGGGTCGGTGCGGTGGGCAGTGGCAACGTGGTGATGTTCCTGCTCGGCCTCGGGTTCTTCGCCAGCCCGGTGCTGCTGTCGCTGTACCTGCGCGAGGTGCACGGGTACACGCCGTGGCAGGCGGGAGTGGGGTACGCGCCGATCGGGGTGGCGATGTTCGTCGGAGCGCAGCTCGCGGCGCCGCTCACCGTGCGGCTGGGTGCTCGGCGGGCCGGTGTCCTGTGCTGCTCGGTGGGCGCGCTCGGCTGCCTCTGGCTGGGGCTGTCGCTGGGTGTGCACAGCTCGTACCTGTGGTCGGTCGCGGTGCCCGGCGCGGTGTTCGGTCTCGGCAGCGCGGCCGCGTTCACTCCGATCACGGTGGCCGCGACCAGCGGTGTCGTCGGCGCGCAGCAGGGACTGGCGGCCGGTCTGCTCAACACCGTCCGCCAGACCAGCGGCGCGATCGGCCTGGCCGTGCTGGCCACGGTCGCGGCGGCGGCCACCGGCCCGGCCCCGACCCTCGCTGCGCTGGCGCACGGCTACCTGGTCGCCTTCGTGCTGTCCGCGGCCGCCCTGGCAACGGCGGCCGCAACAGCCGCCCTGACCCTCCCCGCCCGCCCATCCCGATGACACGAATGTGGCTTTAGGGACGCTGAACGTCCCTAAAGCCACATTCGTGCCGGTGGTTTCGTGGTGTGGCGGGTGGACCTGTCCCTTCGGGTAGGTGGGGGCCTGGCCGGGTGGGGGGTGCTGGGCAGTCGTTGCGACGGTTTGCGGGCCTCATGGGTGTTGTGCGGGTCACACGGCGTCCTAGCTTCGGGTGGACGACCGATCGAAGGGGCTCGCCATGCAGGTTGACGAACTGCTCAAACCGTTCCCGATCAAGGAGTTTCATCCGTTCCCCCGTGCGCTGCTCGGCCCGGGCTGCCACGAGCTGATCGGCCCCGAGGCGCTCAAGCTGGGGTTCAAGAAGACCCTGGTGATGACCTCGGGGCTGCGCGGCTCGAACGTCGTCAACAAGATCGTCGAGTCGATGAAGTACCACGGGCTCGACGTCGTCGTGTACGACAAGGTCGAGTCCAACCCCAAGGACTACAACGTCATGGATGCCGTGGGGCTGTACCAGCAGAACAGCTGTGACAGCTTCGTGTCGATCGGCGGTGGCTCGTCGCACGATGCGTGCAAGGGCGCCCGCGTGTCGGTGGCGCACGACGGCCGCAACATCAACGAGTTCGAGGGCTTCAACAAGAGCGAGAACCCGAAGAACCCGCCGCACATCGCCGTCTCCACCACGGCGGGCACCGGGTCGGAGACGTCCTGGGCGTACGTCATCACCGACACCACGACCGACCCGGACAACCCGCACAAGTTCGTCGCGTTCGACGACTACTGCGTGACGTCGCTGGCCATCGACGACCCGGTCCTCTACTACGACTGCCCGATCGACTACACCGCGCAGTGCGGTTTCGACGTGTTGGCGCACGCGTCCGAGCCGTACGTGTCCCGGCTGAACTTCGAGCCGTCGCTCGGCAACGCGCTGCACGCGGTGAAGCTGACCGCGAAGCACCTGAGGGCCGCGGTGTGGAACGGCCAGGACCTGGCCGGACGCGAAGGCATGATGTACGCGCAGTACATCGCCGCGCAGGCGTTCAACTCCGGCGGCCTGGGCATCGTGCACTCCATCTCGCACGCGGTCAGCGCGTTCTACGACACCCACCACGGCCTGAACAACGCGATCGCGCTGCCCAGGGTCTGGGCGTTCAACATGCCGGTGTGTTACGACCGGTTCGCGGACATGGCCGAGGCCATGGGCGTCGACACGCACGGCATGACCAAGGTCGCCGCCGCCGAGGCAGCGCTGGCCGCCGCCATCCGGCTGTTGCGCGACGTGGGCATCCCGGAGCGGTTCGTGGACGTCACGAAGGACAGCTACTCGAAGAACCGGCTCGGCACGGGTCCGACGAAGTTCTACGAGAACGCCTCGGTGATCAACGGCGACGACGCCGACGTCGACCGCATCACCAGCCACGTCCTGGGCGACGCGTGCACGCCGGGCAACCCGAAGGAGTGCACGTTCGAGACGGTCCGCCCGGTCGTCGCGCACTGCATGACCGGCGACCTCGACGACCTGCTCTCGTGAGCTCGTGAGTGGTGAGGCCGTCTACCCCGAAGGGGCGCGCAGCGTAGCCGGTCTACGCACTCACGACAGCTTTTCCGTCGTGAGTGCGTAGACCGGCTATAGGCGGCCTCACCACTCACGAACCCAACCCAGCCACCACAGAAGGCGACGGAGCAAGGAGCAGCATGAGCAGGTTCGACTCGGTCGACGAAGTGGTCGAGGCGTTGGGCGAGGAGGGGTACATCGCGGACACCAGGTTGGCGACCACCGTGTTCCTGGTGACCCGGATGGACAAACCGCTGCTCATCGAAGGTCCGGCCGGCGTCGGCAAGACCGAGCTGGCGAAGGCCATGGCCAAGATCAGCGGCCGGCGGCTGCTGCGGCTGCAGTGTTACGAGGGCCAGGACGAGACCAAGGCGCTGTACGAGTGGGACTACGGCAAGCAGCTGCTCTACACCCAGATCCTGCGGGAGAAGATCGGCCAGGTGGTGGCCGACTCACCGGACCTGCAGGACGCCGTGGAGCGGATCGGCGCGCAGGAGAGCGTGTTCTTCTCCGAACGGTTCCTCGCGTCCCGGCCACTGCTGGAGTCGGTGCGGTCGAAGGAGCCGGTGGTGCTGCTGATCGACGAGGTGGATCGCGCCGACGAAGCACTCGAGGCGGTGCTGCTGGAGACGCTGGCCGAGTACCAGGTGTCGGTGCCCGAGGTCGGCACGTTCGTCGCGGAGCAGCCCCCGTACGTGGTGCTGACCAGCAACAACACCCGCGATCTTTCGGCCGCGCTGAAACGCCGCTGCCTGCACCTGTTCCTGGACTATCCGTCGGCGCAACGCGAGCTGGCGATCGTGAAGTCGAAGAACACCGGTCTGCCGGACGCGTTGGCCGCACAGCTGGTCGACGTGGTGCGCGGGCTGCGTGAGCTGGAGCTGCGCAAGGCGCCGTCGATCTCCGAGACGATCGACTGGGCGCGCACCCTGGCGGTGCTCGGGGTGACCGAGCTGACCGCCGGCATCCTGTCCGACACGGCGTCGGTGGTGGTCAAGTACGACAAGGACGTCCGCAAGGCGGTGTCCGCACTGCCCCGGCTGGTCGACCCGAACGCGGAGGTCCCCGAGCACGACCACGGACACGGCCATGGGCACGGCCACGGTCATGGCCACGACGACTCCGAGGTGGACGGGCGTGCCGTTCGAGCAGGCAAGGACGAGCCAGGGCGGCACGATGATGGGTACTACCGGACGAAGGATCCGGACGAGCCCGCTCCGGAGCCGAGCACGCCGCGCAAGGTGACGGCGGACCGGGGCGCCCGCAGTTTCGGCGCGAACCTCGGTCGTCGACGGGCGCTCTAGGTGGAGGCCGCGCTGCACCGGTTCGTCCGGCTGCTCCGACTGCGCCAGGTGCGCATCTCGGTGTCCGAGGCGCTCGATGCGATGACCTGTGCCGCGCAGCCCGGCATGCTCGCCGACCGCGAGGTGCTCAGGAACGCCCTGCGCGTCGCACTGATCAAGGACCGCCGCGACGAAGAGGTGTTCGACGAGATCTTCGACGCGTTCTTCGCGCTGGTCAAGGTCGGTCCGACGGATACCGGGCATGGCCACGGGCACGGCCACGAGGACCTCAGCGACGGCGGCACACAGGACGAGTTCACCCTGTCCGAGGAGCCGAGCGAGACCCCGCAGGAGGGCCATACGCACGGCAAGCCGGTGGACATCCGCGACTTCTTCGACCCCGACGACCTGGCGCAGCAGTACAACCTGCACCAGGAGGCCAACAAGGTCGACCTGGCCGCGATGACCGACGAGATCGTCCTGTCGAAAGACAACCAGGGCATCACTGACGGCGACGACTCGAACCGGGTGCAGATCGAGACCGACCGGCTGCACGGCGCGGGTGCGCCGGGCCGGATCTCCCAGCAGCAGGGCACCAAGGTCGACGCGGACCTGTCGGTGGCCGAGCAGGAGGCGCTGCTCGGCTGGCTCAACGCGGTCGAGGAACCGCAGGAGGGCACCGAGGAGGACGCGGCGGCGCTGCGCCGCCGGATGACCGGGGTGTTGGCCGGGCTGCCGGAAGCGTTGAAACGCCACCTGGAGGCGCTGCTCGCGTTGGAGCAGCGGGTGATGGAGACCCATGAACGCGAGGTCGCCTCGGTCGACCGGGTCGGCGAGCACGAGCGCATGGAGCTGGAGGAGTCGCTGCGCCGCCTGGCCCGCACACTGCACGGCGGGCTGACTCACAAACGCCGGGCGTCGGTGCGCGGCCGTATCGACTCGGGCCGCACGATGCGCCGCAACATGCGCTTCGACGGGATCCCGTTCTCCCCGGTGACGGTGGCGCGCACGGAGGACAAACCGAGGCTCGTGGTGTTGACCGACGTCAGCCTGTCGGTCCGCGCGACCGCCCGCTTCACGCTGCACCTGGTGCACGGGTTGCAGAACCTGTTCGGCCAGGTCCGCAGCTTCGCGTTCGTCAGTGAGCTGACCGAGATCACCGACCTGTTCGCCGACCATCCGGTGGAGAACGCGCTGGGGCTGGTGTTCGGTGGCGACATCCTGGATGTGGACGCGAACTCCGACTACGGTCTGGCGTTCGGCCACTTCCTGGAGGAGTACGGCTCGGCGGTCAACCGACGGACCACGGTTCTGGTGCTCGGCGACGGCAGGGGCAACGGCAACGACCCCAACCTGCCGGCGTTCGCCGAGATCTCCCGCAGGGCAAGAGAAACGATCTGGCTCACCCCAGAACCCAGGTACTCCTGGCTCCTCGGCGCCTGCGACCTCCCGCACTACGCCGAGTACTGCCAACGGGTGAGAGTGGTAAGAGACCTGACCGGCCTGGACTCAGCCACCCTCCACACCTCTTAAGCCGGCCTGCCCTCGCGCGCAACGGTCCCGGCGGACCGCTCCGTTCGCTAGCGCTCTCTCCGGGCGCCACCGGGACCGTTCGAGGCGGCTCGCCTGGCGGCGCCGGCCGCGCGTCTGTCTGATTGCGTTCTGCCTCGCCTGGTGCGTTTTGTGCAGTGCTTCGCACTGAACTCCCTGCGGGAGACTCGCGGAGCCGGCTACAAGAGCCCCAATTTGCTCGCGGCGTAGACGGCCTCGGCGCGGCGGCCGACCAGAAGCTTGCGCATCAGGTTGCCCACGTGGAACTTCACCGTGGTCTCGGAGATGAACAGCTCGCGGCCGATCTCCCGGTTGGACAGCCCGCGAGCGAGCAGCCGCAGCACCTCCAGCTCCCGCTCGGTCAGCCGCTCCCGCTCAGGTCCGGTGCCCGCGCCGCTGAGCGCACGGGCCATCGCGGACGCGCTGCGCGGGTCGAACGCGCTCTCGCCCCGGGCCACCGCCCGGATGGCCCGCACCAGCTCGGTCGTGTCCACGTCCTTCACGACGTACCCGAGCGCGCCGGCCTGGACCGCTTCCACGACGAGGCGGTCCTCGACGAACGTGGTCAGCACGAGCACACCCAGGCCCGGGTGTGCGCTGGTCAGCTCCCGGCACAGCTCCAGCCCGTCGGCCTGCGGGCCGGTGCTGAGCTTCAGGTCCAGCAGCACCACGGTCGGCCGCGCGGCGGCCACCACGGCGACGGCCGCCACCGCGGTCGACGCCTCCCCGACCACCCGCAGGTTGTCCTCGCGTTCCAGCACCGCGCGTAGCCCTTGGCGCATGATCGAGTGGTCGTCCACCAGCACGACCCGGATCACAGCGGCACCGACACCTGGATCTGCAGGCCACCGAGGCGCGAGCGGGTCATCGCGAACGTCCCGCCGAGCTCCCGCGCCCGGTTCTGCATGTTCGCCAGCCCTCGGTGCTCACCGGACGGGCCGGACCCGGCGGCGCGCAGGATGCGGCGAACCTCCTCCGGCCTGCCGTTGCCGTCATCGGACACCGACAGCACGACCCGGTCCGCGCGGTACGCCAACCGCACCACCGCGTGCCGGGCCTGCGCGTGCACCGCCGTGTTGAACAGTGCCTCCCCCGCGATCCGGACCAGCGACTGCTCGGCGGCCGCGGGCAGCGGCACCGGGTGCCCGCCGATCCGCACCTCGACCCGCAGGTCCTCCGGCAGGTGCACCGAGGACAGCCGTTCCAGCATCGCGGGCAGGCTCTTGTCGTCGCGCTCGTCGTCGCTCAGCGCGTAGATCGCCGACCGCAGCTGCTCCACCGCGCGTCGGGCCAGGTCCTTCGCGGTGTCCAGCCGCATGAGCAGCCCGGGGTCGGTGACCTCACCCCGGCACAGCTCGATCTGCATGCCCGCGGACAGCGCGTACTGGGTGACGCTGTCGTGCAGCTCGCGCGCGATGCGGTGCCGTTCCTCGTCGAGCGCCTGATGTTGCCGCGCCGCCGCGAGGTTCTGGTAGAGCACGCAGTTCTGCAGCGCGGCGGCCGTCTGACCGGCGAGGATGCGCAGCACCGACTCGTCGGTCGCGTCGATGTCCCGGTCCGGGCCGGTCCACGCGGCGAACCCGCCGACGACCTCGCCGTCCAGCACGATCGGCACGTGCGCGTGGCGCCGCCGGACGTCACCGTCGTGGTCGTCGGCGAACGAACCGTGGCTGACCTGCTCGACGTGCCCCCGGATCTCGTCGGGGAGCCGGCCGCTGTCGGTCACCTCGACACCGTCACGGCCGAGCACCAGATGCCGGGGCGCCGCTTCCGGCAATGCCCCGTCGACCAGCGCGAACATGACCCACCGGGCGCTCAGGTGGTCGGCGGCCGCCGCGACCACGGCCCGCACCAGCGCCTCCGACCCCTCGACCGTGCGGACCAGCGCGGCCGAGATCTGGTCCAGCGCGTGGATGACCCGGCGCAGCCGCTCGGCGGAATGGCGGTACTCCGGGTAGAAGGACGGTTTGCCCGAGCGGATGCCGGTGAGCGAGTCCAGGTCGGGCGCCCGCCGCGTCGTCGGACGCGGGTAGAAGGAGGTCACAGGGCGGCCCGGAACAACGCCTCGACGTCCGAGGCGGTCGCGCCACGCGGGTTGGTCGACATGCATGCGTCGGCGAGGGTCAGCTCGGCCAGCCTGCCGACGTGTTCGGCACGCACCCCGAGATCGCCGAGCCCCTTCGGCACCCCGACCTCGTCGGCGAGCGCGCGGACCTGCAGCGCGACCAGCTCGGCGGCGTCCTCACCGGGCATCCCGCGCGGCGCGAGGAGCCCCATCGCGCGCGCGATGCAGCGGAACCGCTCCGGCTCGGCGACCCCGTTGTACCGGATGACGTGCGGCAGCAGCACCCCGTTGATCACCCCGTGCGGCAGGTCGAGCAGCCCGCCGACCTGGTGGCTCATCGCGTGCGTCGCGCCCAGGATCGCGTTGCTGAACGCCAGCCCGGCCTCCAGCGCGGCCTGCGCCATGTTGACCCTCGCCGGGCTGTCGCGGGGCCGTTCCATGGTGCGCGCGAGGTTCTCGGTGACCAGCGCGACCGCGTGCAGCGCGTGGTTGTCGGTGAGCGGGTTGTGCGCCAGCGACACGTAGGCCTCGATGCCGTGGGTCAGCGCGTCCAGCCCGGTCGCCGCGTTGAGCTCCTCGGGCATCGTGGTGAGCAGCCGCGGGTCGATCACCGACACGTCCGGCACCAGCGCGCGGCCCATGATGGTGATCTTGTTGAGCCGCGCGGTGTCGGACACGATGCAGAACTGCGATACGTCGGCCCCGGTCCCGGACGTCGAGGGCATCATGACCAGCGGTGGGATCGGGTGGACGATCTTGTCGATCCCCTCGTAGTCCAGGATCGAACCGCCGTTGGACGCGAGCAGCGCGACGCCCTTCGCCGCGTCGATCACCGAACCACCGCCGAGCGCGAGCACCACGTCGCAGCCTTCGGCGAGGTAGCGCTGCACGCCGGACTCGATCTCGTGGTCCTTCGGGTTCGGCGTGACGCCGTGCCAGACCCGCGCGGACAAGCCCGCCTCGCCCAGCTGGCCGAGCAGCTCGTCCGGCCAGCCCGCCGCCATCAGACCGGGATCGGTGACCAGGAACGGCCGGCGGGCACCCAGCCGGATCGCCGCGTGCGCCGCCTCGGACAGCGACCCGGTGCCGAACACGATCTCCGGCGCATGGAACTTCGCCAGCCTGCCCGGCGCCGCCCCCGCGGCGGTCGCTCCCTGGTCGATCTCCCGGATGTCGCTGATGAGTGCCACGATGCGCTCCCGAACTCGACCCCTGTGACCCAGGCTACAAGACCGGGCCCGCCCCGAGAAGCACGCGCGGTGAGGCGACCGAATCGCGGCTCAATTGCGTCCCCGGCGAATTTCCCCGGAGCGGGTGTAAAGCTCCCGAATCGCCGCCACAGCCGGCTTTTCCGTCCAGTTCGTGCCGTTTCCAGACGCTTCGAAGAGCCCGAAGGAACGCTCCGCGGCGCCGCCGGAGGCATCGGGTTCGTCCTGCGCCTCGTAGACCATCGCAACCGGCACCCACGGGTAGTTGCGTCCCAGGTCTCGCAGGGTCGTGACCAGCTCACCGGCCTGGCCCGCCTCGTCGACGCAGCCCTTGACCGCCGATTCGACGACGTCACCGGTCGGGCAGGTGGAGGAGCCGAACTCGGTCACCCACACCGGGACCTCGGGCCGCCCGTGCAGCCCCCCTCCCTCGTGAGTGGCAAGGGCGTCTACCGCGAAGCGGCGCGAAGCGTAGGCGCTCGGAGCACTCACGACACGCTTTTCGTCGTGAGTGCTCCGGGCGCCTATAGGCGCCCTTGCCACTCACGAGTCGACGGCGAAGCCGAGATGCCTTGGAGCCGGGCACGGGCTAAGCCGGGTACGGGGCCGTGGTCCCGACCGCGTGCACAGAGTGCACGGCCTCGGGGTCCTCGTGAGTGCTGAGGGCGCCTATAGCCGGACTGGACCCTCACGACGGAAAAGCTGTCGTGAGTGCCCACTCCGGCTACGCTTCGCGCCCCTTCGGGGTAGACGCCCTCATCACTCACGAGGGGGAGACGAGGTCTGCTGGGCGGTCGGTTATGTGGATGGGGCCGGGACGGTCGGCGAGGCGGTTGCCGCCGCCGCCCCAGTGCAGCGCGATCATCTCGGCCGCGATCGACACCGCGGTCTCCTCCGGGGTGCGCGCGCCGAGGTCCAGACCGATCGGGCTGGCCATCCGGTTCAGCTCCTCGTCGGTCAGCCCGACCTCACGCAGCCGCTCCAGGCGATCCTCGTGAGTCCGCCGCGACCCCATCGCGCCGATGTAGCCGACCTCGGGCAGCCGCAGCGCCACCTCCAGTACCGGCACGTCGAACTTCGGGTCGTGGGTGAGCACACAGATCGATGTGCGCCCGTCGATCCGCCCGGCCTCCGACTCGGCCTTCAGGTACCGGTGCGGCCATTCGACGACGACCTCGTTGGCCCCGGGGAACCGGCTCGACGTGGCGAACACCGGCCGCGCGTCGCACACCGTGACCCGGTAGCCGAGGAACGAGCCCATCTGGGCCACCGCGGCGGCGAAGTCGATGGCGCCGAACACGATCATGCGGGGTGGCGGCGCGAACGACTCGACGAACACGTCGAGTCCTTCACCGCGACGCTGCCCGTCGATGCCGTAGTGCAGCATCGCGTTGCGGCCGGCGTCGAGCAGCCCACGTGCGTCGTCGCGCAGCGCGTCGTCCAGCCGGGTCGACCCGGTGCTGCCGTCGACCCGGTCCGGCCAGATGATCAGCCGCTTGCCGGTGCGCTCGACCGGGCCGGACACGACGGTGGCGATCGCCACCGGCGACTCCGCCTCGATCGCCTCGGCGATCTCGCGCAGCTGCGGGAACGTGTCCCGGTCGACCTTCTCGACGAACACGTCCAGGATGCCGCCGCAGGTCAGCCCGACGGCGAACGCGTCGTCGTCGGACACCCCGTAGCGCTGCAGCACCGGGCGCGCGTCGCCGAGCACCTGGTTGCCCAGCTCGTAGACCGCACCCTCGACGCAGCCGCCGGACACGCTCCCGACCGCCTCGCCGCCCGGTCCGACCAGCATGGAGGCGCCGGGCTGCCTCGGCGCCGAACGGAACGTTCCCACCACCGTGGCCAGCGCTACCGACTTTCCGTCGTCCCACCAGGACGCCAGTGAGTTCAGTACGTCACGCACGGGCCATCACCTCCAGCAACCGCTCCAGCGTAGCCAGGCTGTGCCCGGCCAACAGTTCGTCCAAGTACGGCAGCACCGCGACTATTCCCCCTTGGACCGGCGCATAGCCGTCCTTACCTGCGTGCGGGTTGACCCAGACGATGCGGTGCGCCAGTCGGCGCAGTCGCGCCAGCTGCTCACCGAGCAGTGTCGGGTCACCGCGTTCCCAACCGTCGGAGAAGATCACCAGCACCGCGCCGCGCGCGACACCGCGCTGTCCCCACCGGTCGGTGAAGGCCCGCAGCACCTCACCGAGGCGGGTGCCGCCGGACCAGTCCGGGATCGCGCGTCCGGCACCGGACAGTGCACGCTCGGCGTCGCGGTGGCGCAGCTCGCGGGTGACGCGGGTGAGCCGGGTGCCGACGGTGAACGCCTCGGTTCCCGTCGTCCGGCGGACCAGGACGTGCGCGAACCGCAGCAGCGTGTCCGCGTACGGCGCCATCGAGCCGGACACGTCGATCAGCAGCACGACCTTGCGGGCCCGCACGCCCGGCTTGCGACGGCGTAGCTCGCGCAGCTCGCCGTGGTTGCGCAGCGCGGCCCGCAGCGTCCGTCCCGGGTCGGGGGAACCGCGGTCGGCGGGATGGCGCCGCCGCGACGGCCGCAGCGGCGGCCGGACCCTCAGCAGCGCCAGCAGAGCCCTCAGGTGTTCGCGCTCGGCCCGGGTCAGCTCGGCGAGGTCCCGGTGCCTCAGTACCTCACTGGCGCTCGCCGCGACCCGCAGCGTGGGCGCCTCGTCGAGCTCACCCTGCTGGCCGCCGGCTTCCGGGGTGAGCGCGGCGATCTGCGAGGGCGGTGGCTTGCGCTCGTCGCGCACCTCGACCGACGGGCCCCGGCGTCTCGGCTCGAACCAGGCGTCGAACGCCGCGTCGTACCGGCCGATGTCGTCCGGGTCGGCACACAGCGTCAGCCGGCCCGCCCAGTAGGTCTGCACTCTGCTCGTGACGTCCAGCTCGTCCAGCGCGGTCAAGAAGGCCGCGACCCGGTCGGTGGTGATCCCCAGCCCCGCGTGCCGCAGCGCGGAGGTGAACGCCACCAGCCCCTCCACCGCGTCCCCTCGTGAGTGTTGAGTCTGGCTATAGCCAGACTCAACACTCACGACGTCCTCCATCAGGCCATGACGGCGTCGAGCTGGGCGCGGACCCGGTCGGCGTCCTCGCGGTACTTCAGCACGGCACCGAGGCTCGCGGCGGCCGAGTCCAGGTCCAGCTCCGACGCCCCGAGCAGCTGCAACGCGCGCGCCCAGTCGAGCGACTCGGCGACCCCGGGCGGCTTGAGCAGCTCCAGCCCGCGCATGGTGCGTACGGCCTTCGCTACCTGACCGGCGAGACGCTCCGGGACGCCGGGCAGCCTGCTGCGCAGGATCGCGATCTCCCGCGTCAGGTCCGGGTGGTCCAGCCAGAGATACAGACACCGGCGCTTGAGCGCGTCGTGCACCTCACGCGTGCGGTTGGAGGTGAGGACGACCAGCGGCGGTGTCACCGCGCGGACCTCACCCACCTCGGGGATCGTCACTGCGTGCTCGGTCAGGACCTCCAGTAGGAAGGCCTCGAACTCGTCATCGGCCCGGTCCACCTCGTCGACCAGCAGCACGCTCGGCGAGGTGCGCAGGGCACGCAGGACCGGACGGGCGATCAGGAAGCGCTGGTCGTACAGCGAGGCCTCGACCGCGTCGGCGTCCAGCTTCTCCGAAGCTGCGCCGGCAGCGGCCTCCAATGCCCGCAAATGCAGTAGCTGTCGGGGGAAATCCCAGTCATAGAGCGCCTGGCTCGCGTCAATTCCCTCGTGACACTGCAGCCGGATCAGCTCGGCACCCAGCACCTCGGCCATCGCCTGCGCCAGCGCCGTCTTACCGGTGCCGGGCTCACCCTCGCAGAACAGCGGCCGGTTCATCTTCAAGGCCAGGTAGGCGGCGGTGGCGAGGCCGTCGTCGGCCAGGTAACCGGTCGCTTCGAGGGCCTTCGCCAGCTCAGCCGGGGAGCCTGGTACGGGCCTGTCTGCAGAACTACTCACCCCGCAAGCATGACCAGTCCGGAGAACAAGTGCCACCTGAGCCCCCGCTCCGCAACATCCAAATTAGTGATAGCCGTCATGTGATCTGTATCACCTCTTCCAGATTACAAATAACTTGTTCGGTACGAGTTCCTTTCGTAATAAAGACGTTATGACCTGCGGAAACACAAGCGTGTGCGTTCTATCGCAAGTCACTTGCGCAACACACGTGATGAGCGTCGCAAACCGGGAACTTGACGAATCCCTAGCACCATTCCGTAGCGTGCTGACGCGGCCGACAAACCGTCGTCCGCAAAATGACCCTGACCCGCTGCGCCGAGCCCTGCCAGCGAGTCAGCGCCATCGAGAGGAATAAGCACCAGGCAGGGACGGGGGAACCAATCATTCGGTGCAAGCCCTTGACACATCCGGGCCTGCACCAGCGGGATTATTCGGTGGGAACCGTCGGACGCGCGCCTTGCTCATCACCAAGCGCTGTGCCCGAACCCGACAGCTAACCCTGTAAGCGCGGTGTGGAGACAGTCATGACCCGATCTCGAGGCACCTCCCGTGTGCGCCAGTTCGGCACGCGGAATCTGGCTCGTGTCGTCGTCGCCGGCGTCGTCGTAGCAGGAAGCCCCCTCGCACTCGCGGGGACTTCCACAGCAGCAACACCTGGAACAACCCCAGCACCCAGCGCCTCGGACGGCGTCTGGGACCAGATCGCTCAGTGCGAGAGCGGCGGGAAGTGGAACACCAGCACCGGAAACGGGTACTCCGGTGGACTGCAGTTCGCCCCGTCGACCTGGCGGGCCTACGGCGGCAAGGGCAGTGCCCACGGCGCCAGCAAGGCCGAGCAGATTCAGGTCGCGGAGAAGGTCCTCGCGGCTCAGGGCTGGGGCGCGTGGCCGAGCTGCTCCAAGAAGGTCGGAGCCAAGGGCAAGTCCAGCTCGTCCAAGGTCGCCACGGTGAGCAAGAAGAAGCGCTCCTCGGCCACCAAGAGCAGCCGGACCGCGGTCAAGAAGTACCGCAAGTACATCTCGCACTCGGGCAACTGACGGGTCTCACAGACATCAGCGTGTCGCGCTGACGCGAGCCGGGCGGCTCGGGCGGGTTCTCACAGCACCCGCACGAGCCGCCCGCTGCGCGACTACAGCTCCACGTGCACCGGTTCGGCGGACGCCTTGGGCTTGCCCGACCGCAGCCCGAGCGCCAGGATCGCACCCCCGACACACATCCAGGCCACGATGTAGAACCCGTTGTCGTAGGTCAGCGTCGTGACCTCGAGGTTCATCGCCTGGTACATCCCCATCAGCCCGTTCGCACCCTGTGCCGACGCGCTGCTCACCTGCGGCAACGCCTGCGCACCGGTGCTCAGCAACCCGCTGTTGTCGGTCCACAGCTGAGCGGCGGCGGAGAAGTTGAGACTGCCGAACACCGCGACGGCAAGACTCGACGACACCCGCTGCACGACGTTGTTCATCCCGCTGCCGGCACCGGTCAGCCGGGGCGGCAGCGCCGAGATGCCGGACGTCATGATCGCCATCATGCACAACCCGGTCCCGAAGTTGCGGATCGTCGTCCACACCTCGATGTCGAACCGAGGCGTGTCCGGGGTGAGCCCGGCGAGCAGGAACGACGAGTAGGCGATGATCCCCAGCCCGATCGCGACCGGCCAGCGCGGCCCGACCGCGTCATAGATCCGGCCGGCGATCGGCATCATCACCACCATGATCAACGCCGACGGAATCAGCACCAGCCCGGTGTCGAACGCCTGCAGTCCCTGGACATTCTGCAGATACTGCGGAATGAAATACAGTCCGGAGAACAGTGCGGTCACCACGACGGCCAGCAGAATGATGGAATTTACATAGGGCCAACGTTTGAATACCCGGAGATCGAGCAGCGGATTCTCCACCTCGAGCTCGATCACCACGAACAGCGCCAGGCTGATCGCCGAGGTGACCAGCAGGCCGCGGATCCGGTAGCCGTCCCAGCCCCAGGTGTGCCCCTCCGAGGCCGCCAGCAGCCCGGCGAACAGACCGTAGGCGATCGTGATGAAGCCCCAGAAGTCGAAGCTCGGCCAGCTGACCGGTTTCTGGCGCGGCAGCTTCACGATCGCGGCGACCGCGCCGAGCAGGCCGACCGGCACGTTGATGTAGAAGATCAGCCGCCAGTCGACGTACTGGACCAGATAGCCGCCCAGGGTCGGCCCCACGGCGGGCGCCACGACGATGCCGAGGCCGTAGATCCCCATCGCCGTACCGACCTTGGCCGGCGGGACGATCTGGAACAGCAGCGTCATCGCGACCACCGGCAGGATGCCGCCCGGGATCGCCTGGAGGATCCGGAACGCGATCATGCTGGACAGGTTCCACGCGAGGCCGCACAGCCCGGAGGCCACGGCGAACCCGATGATGGACACGATGTAGAGCTGCGCCTTGCCGATCCGCTCACCGAGCCACCCGGCGAGCGGCACGGCGACGCCCAGCGCCAGCGTGTAGCCGGTGGCGACCCATTCGACGTCGTCCGGCGCCGCGCTCAGCGCGGTCTGCATCCTCGGGATGGCGACGTTGACGATGCTGCTGTCCAGGACGGACATGAAGGTGCCGACGACGAGCACGGCCAGGAGCAGCAACCAGCCCTTTTCTGCTTCCGCCGCTTGATCCGGAGCATATGCGGGAGCAGCCATACTTCATAAGGTACTTAAAGAACGCCGCGTGTCGAACGAGAGTATTCAGCGTCCTCTAAGCAATGTGACCCACCCCCCTCGTGAGTGATGAGGGCGTCTACCCCGCAGGGGCCGCGAAGCGGTAGCCGCTCTGGGCACTCACGACACGCTTTTCGTCGTGAGGGCCCAGAGCGGCTATAGGCGCCCTCAGCACTCACGAGGGACCCCGGGGCAGCGCACTCTTGGCACGCGGTCGGGACCACGGCGCCCGTGCCCGGCTTAGCCCGTGCCCGGCTTCAAGGCATCTCGGCTTCGCCGTCGACTCGTGAGTGGCAAGGGCGCCTATAGGCGCCCGGATCACTCACGATGGCCGCTCCGGGGTAGACGTCCTTGCCACTCACGATGGCTACGGGCAGTTGACCCATTCGTCGGTGCCGTCGGTGAAGTGCTGGTGCTTCCAGATCGGGAGGTGCTTCTTCACCTCGTCGACCAAGTCCGAGCAGATCGCGAAGGCCTGCTGCCGGTGGTCGGCCGCGACCGCGCAGGCCAGCGCCACGTCGCCGATGGCCAGCGGACCGATGCGGTGGCTCACCGCGATCGCCCTGACCCCCTCGGCGCGGGCCGCGACCTGACCGGCGACGTCTTCGATGACCCGCTGCGCGGACGGATGGCCGCTGTACTCCAGAGCATTCACACCCCTACCGCCGTCGTGGTCCCGCACGACCCCGGCGAAGGTCACCACCGCGCCCGCCGACTCGTCGTCGACCAGCGCCGCGTGCTCCTCGACCCGGATCGGGTCCTCCACCACGACCGCGCGCAGCACTCGCGCGCCGACGTGTTCCACGGCTGTCACCGGTGATCGCCTCCTCGCAGCTGGTCGACGGCGTGAGCGAGCACGCCGTCCAGTACCCGCAGCCCGTCCCGCACCCCGCCGGTCGAACCGGGAAGGTTCACCACCAGGGTCCGGCCGGCCACACCGGCCAAACCTCGGGACAGCACCGCCGTGGGCACCGCGGGCGCACCGGCGGCGCGGATCGCATCGGCGATGCCGGGCACCTCGTAGTCCAGGATGCCACGGGTAACCTGCGGAGTCTCGTCCGTCGGTGAGATGCCGGTACCGCCGGTGGTCAGCACGACGTCGACCCGCTCCGCGACGGCGGCGCGCAGCGCGTCGCCCACCGGTTCACCGTCCGGGACCACCACCGGGTCCGGGCAGTCGAAGCCGTGTTCGCGCAGCCAGTCGACGATCACCGGGCCGCTGCGGTCCGGGTAGACACCGGCCGCCGCGCGGTTCGACGCGGTGATCACCCGGGCGGTGCTCATCGCTCGTCCTCGGGGCGAGTCCAGCTGCCGGTCTTGCCGCCGTCCTTGCGTTCGACCCGCACCCGGTCCAGCACGGCGGCCGGGTCGACCGCCTTGATCATGTCGTGCAGCGTCAGCCCGGCGACCGCCACGGCGGTGAGCGCCTCCATCTCGACGCCGGTGCGGTCGGTCGTCCTGACCGTCGCGGTGATGGCCACGTGGTCGTCCCGCAGCTCCAGGTCGACCGTGACGCCGGTGAGAGCGATGGGATGACACAGGGGCACGAGGTCCGGGGTGCGTTTGGCGCCCATGATGCCCGCGATCCGGGCGGTGGCGAGCGCGTCGCCCTTCGGCAGGCCGTCGCGGCGCAGCAGCTCGATCACCTGCTCGGTGGTCGTGAAGACACCGGTCGCCACCGCGACCCTGGCGCTCGCGGTCTTGGCGGAGACGTCGACCATGCGTGCCGCTCCGGCCGCGTCGACGTGAGTCAGGTCCACTCGGGCGACCCTACGTCGGCCGTCCGGAGCATGCCCACTTCGGGCCTCATGTGATGTACACCACTTTTACTGAATTCCCGTTTCGTATCTCTTCCGTGTCTCGTTCGTTATCTGACACGAGCGTGAACAGCACCGACGGTGATTTTTGATCGGTTACGATCCCCCGTTCGATGTACTACGCAAGATCAACAGGGGCTTTTCCCGGCGCCCGCAATCGCCTAGCGTGACTCTCGGTTCGCCGATCCCCAGCCTTCGTCCGGCGACCCCCGGTGCCCGCCGCGCGTTCCCCTGTCCAGCGGGTCATCGGCCCCCGAAAACGAGCGTCGGACAGGGACGGGACGCCCGAGCGGACTCACTCGGGCAGCCACCACTCCCCAGGTGGTCCCGGGTCGCGCGGTCGCGCCGTTATCGGAGACCACACCTCATGCCTGGAATCGCGCACTCGACGCGGGGCCGCCACCGCAAGCCGTCGAACGCCGGCAAGACGCTGGCCAAGACCGCGCTGGCCGGTACCGTGCTGGCCGCCCCGCTGGTCACCGCCGGGCAGGCGCAGGCCGCGCCGGACAACGTGTGGGACAAGGTCGCGCAGTGCGAGAGCGGCGGCAACTGGGCCATCAGTACCGGCAACGGCTTCCAGGGCGGCCTGCAGTTCACCAGCTCGACCTGGCGCAGCTTCGGCGGCTCGCAGTTCGCCTCGTCCGCCAACAAGGCGACCCGTGAGCAGCAGATCGCGGTCGCCGAGAAGGTGCTCGCCGGTCAGGGCTGGGGCGCGTGGCCGGTCTGCTCCCGCAAGGCGGGCGCCCGGGGCCACGCACCGACCCCGAGAGTGATCACCGCCGCGTTGAGCGGCAAGGCGCCCGGGAAGTCGATCGGCAAGAAGCAGGCGAAGCAGATAACCCCCGCACCGCCCTCGACCGGCAAGCACGCGCTGAAGCCCGTGGCTCCGCCCGCGAAGCCGCTGTCGCCCGTCCTGCCGGTCGTCGCTCCGCCCGCCCCGCCGACCCCCGTGACCGAGCTGGCCTCCCGCATCGCCCCCCTGGTCACCCCGATCCCCCAGCAACGCGCCGCGCTGCCGCTGACCGCCATGCCCCTGGGCAAGCAGCCGGTCGCTCCGGCGACACCCGCGCCGGCGCCGGTGGAGCAGCCGAAGACCACCCTGGTCGACAACCAGAAGCCCACGACCTACCAGGTGAAGCCCGGCGACACCCTGGCCAGCATCGCCACCACCCAGAAGGTCGACGGAGGCTGGAAGGCCCTCTACGAGGCCAACAGAGCAGGAATGACCAGCGCCAACCTGATCAAACCAGGCCAAACCCTCAACCTGACCTGACCCGCCGCCCTCACGTTCATGGTCACCACCGCCTCACGGCTGTTTTCGGTCTTGAAAACAGCCCTCAGGCGGTGGTGATCATGAAAAGCTGCACGCCCGCCACGCGGTCCTGGCCCGCACTTGGCGTGGTCGGGCGGGGTCAACCCGGAACCCTCGCCCCGAACCCGTGCAACCAGGAGCGGGTGCGAGGCCGGCGAAGCCGGGGTTTGACGCCGCTCGACCACGCCAAGACGCTGACCGGCCAGCGGGGACACCGACCACCCCAAGCCCACGCCGCGCATCCCACGTGCACGCCGCGCGGTGTGCACCTAGCGCGGTGTGGACGTGACGTGCGCGGCGTCAGCGGAGCGGGGGGTCAGGACTCCACGCGGCCGGTCGCTGCCGCCTCGCGGACCGCCCGAGCCACCTCGGTAGCCACCGCCGCATCGAAGACGCTCGGCACGATGAACGACGGGTTCGGCTCCGGAACCACCTTCGCGATCGCGGCGGCCGCCGCACGCAGCATCTCGTCGGTGATCGTGCGGGCCTGCGCGTCGAGCAGGCCCCGGAAGAAGCCGGGGAAGGCGAGCACGTTGTTGATCTGGTTCGGGTAGTCCGACCGACCGGTCGCCACCACGGCCGCGTGCTGCTGCGCGAGCGCCGGGTCGACCTCGGGGTCCGGGTTCGCCAGCGCGAACACCACCGAGTCCGACGCCATCGACGCCAGTTCCTTCTCCCCGAACAGGTTCGGCGCGGACACCCCGATGAACACGTCGGCGTCGACCATCGCCTCGGCGAGCGTGCCCGACTGGTGCTCGGCGTTCGTGTGCTCCGCCATCCAGGTCAGGTTCGGGTCGGACTCCAGACCGTCCCGACCGGGGTGCACGATGCCGTTCACGTCGACCGCCAGCAGGTCGCCGGGGCCTTCGGGCAGCATCAGCCGGATGATCGCCGAACCGGCGGCACCGACGCCGCACACCACGATCTTGCAGTCGGCGAACGACTTGCCGACGACCTTCAGTGCGTTGCGCAGCGCGCCGAGCACCACGATCGCGGTGCCGTGCTGGTCGTCGTGGAACACCGGGATGTCCAGCATCTCCCGCAGCCGCGCCTCGATCTCGAAGCAGCGCGGCGCGGCGATGTCCTCCAGGTTGATGCCGCCGTACACCGGGGCGATCGCGCGGACCGTCTCGATGATCTGCTCGGTGTCCTGGGTGTCCAGACACACCGGCCAGGCGTCCACCCCGGCGAACCGCTTGAACAGCGCGGCCTTGCCCTCCATGACCGGCAGTGCCGCGGCCGCACCGAGGTTGCCGAGCCCGAGGACGGCGGAGCCGTCGGTCACGACCGCGACGGTGTTGCGCTTGATGGTGAGCCGGCGCGCGTCCTCCGGGTTGGCCGCGATCGCGCGGCAGATGCGGGCGACGCCGGGAGTGTAGGAGCGGGAGAGGTCGTCACGGGTGCGGAGGCTCACCTTCGGGGTCACCTCGATCTTGCCGCCGAGGTGCACCAGGAACGTCCGGTCCGACACCTTGCGGACCTCGACGCCGGGCAGGGCGGCGAGTGCCTCGGTGATCTCCTGCGCGTGCTCCTCGTTGAGGGCGTTGCAGCTGATGTCGATCACGATGTGGTCGGCGCCGGCGTCCACGACGTCGAACGCGGTCACGACCCCGCCGACCCGGCCGACGGCGGCGGCGAGGTCGCCGGCCGCGCTGGCCGACGGCGGGGCGGACACGCGGGCGGTGATCGTATATCCAGGTCCAGGTACAGGCACCCGATCAGCCTAATGCTTGGCGGGGTCCTCCAGCCTCACGTCACGTGAAGACACTATGACCAGAACCCGTGAGTGGCGAGTGGTCCTCCAGGACCACTCGCCACTCACGGGTTCTGGAAGGCGCGCAGAGCGGTCGGCGTGTCGACGTCGTCCGGGTTCGCCAGGTCACCGCACTCGACAAGCTTGAGCGTCGGGTGATCGGCCAGGTAGCCGCGGGCTCCGGCATCGCCCCGGGCCGAGTCCCGGACGGCGGGCCAGTGAGAGCGTCCGAGCAGCACCGGATGTCCGGGCACGCCCTGGTACGCGGCGCGCGCCAGCACCGTCGGTCCCGCGGTCGCGATCAGCCGGCCGATCACATCGGGGCCGATACCCGGCAGGTCGACCAGCTGCACCACGGCGGACCCGGCCGACGTCGCGGCCAGTGCATCGAGGCCGGCGCGCAGCGAGGCGCCCATGCCCTCGGCCCAGTCGTCGGCGACCACGACCCGCACGCCCGGGGGCACCAGCTCGCGGGCCCGCGGGGCGGCCGCGCCGAGGACCACGATCAGCGGGTCACAACCGCCGCCGCGCAGGACGTCGAGCGCGCGCACCAGCAGAGGCTGCCCGTCCAGCTCGACGAGCGCCTTGGGACGCCCCATCCGACGCCCGGCGCCGGCGGCGAGCAACAGCCCGGCCGGCACCGGTGTCGGGCTAGCGATTGATCTCGGTGACCGGGTGCTCGTAGGGCACCGAGTCGAGCGGGAACTCCAGGTCCCCGAATGGCGACAGCGATGCCTGCACGGGTGCAGCCAGCTCGCTGACCGGGTGACCACCGTCCGGCACGTGCGGCCAGCTCGGGTCGATACGTTCGGGACTCGGCCCCTTGCCCACCGTTCCTCCTGGTGTCATGGTCTTTTGCGGTAAGGCTACCGTGGAGCCGATGGCCGGCACCTCCCTGCTCGAATGGCTTCGAGCACAAACCGACGACACCCTCGCGGCGCTGCTGCGGTTGCGCCCTGATCTCGCGGTGCCCGCACCGCCCGACATGACGGTGCTGGCGACCCGCGCGGGCATCCGGGCCTCGGTCAACCGAGCCTGTGAGGACCTCGACACGTTGACCCTCGCGGTGCTCGAAGCGCTGGTCGTCGCGGGCGCGGAGGCGGCGCCGGTCACCGAGTCGGACGTTGCGGCGCTTCTCGGCCCCGGCGTCCCGGCGAAGCGACTGCGGACGAGGCTGGACGAGCTGCGCGCGCGGGCATTGGTGTGGGGTGACAAGTCGGAGCTGCGGTTGGTGCCCGCCGCGCTCGACGTCGTGTCGCGCTTTCCGGGTGGTCTGGGCCGCTCGGTCCCGTCGCTCGCCGATCCGGCTCATCTCCAGCAGCTGCTCGATGCCACCCCGCCGGACGAGCGGCGCGTCCTGGAGGCGCTGGCGGCCGGACCGCCGATCGGGCGCAGCAAGGACCCGGGGGCCGCCGTCGTGCAGCGGCTGATCACCAGGGGCCTGCTGGTCCGGGTCGACCCGGAGACCGTGGAGCTGCCCCGCCAGATCGGCCTCGCGCTGCGGGGCGCCGCGCCGCTCGGCGGGCTGGCGACCGCCGAACCGAAGATGGATGTCACCGACCGGGGCACCGGCCGGGTCGACGGCACCGCCGCTGGCGCGGTACTGGAGCTGCTGCGCCGCGTCGAGCTGCTACTGGCGTCCTGGTCGGAGGAACCGCCCCCGGTGCTGCGGTCCGGCGGGCTCGGTGTGCGCGAGCTGCGCAGGCTGGCCCGTGAGCTGGCGGCGACCGAGGCGGAGACCGGGCTGCTGGCCGAGGTCGTGGTCGCCGCCGGTCTGGTCGCCGACTCCGAAGGCGCCGGGTCCGCGACCGGCGGGTCGGAGTGGGTCCCGACGACACAGGCGGACCTGTGGGCCGCCGGCGGCTCGGAGCAGCGCTGGCTCGCGCTGGCCAAGGCGTGGCTGGACCTGCCGAGACTGCCCGGTCTCATCGGCCAGCGCGACGACGCCGACCGGGTCCTCGCCCCGATGTCCGACGAGCTGCGCCGGCCGCTGGCGCCACGTGACCGGCGCCGTGTGCTGGACGCGCTCGCCGCTCTGCCTCCCGGCCACGGCATCAGTAGCGCCGGCAGCCTCGCTTCGGTGCTGGCCTGGCGCGCCCCTCGCCGGGGCGGCCGGCTGCGCGACGAGCTCGTCCGGTGGACGGTCGACGAGGCCACCCTGCTGGGTGTGCTCGCTCTGGGTGCGCTGTCCGGTCCGGGGCGTGCGCTGCTGACCTCGACCGACGCGGCACCGGTGCTCGCCGCGCTCCGGGCGACGCTGCCGGAGCCGGTGGACAAGGTGCTCCTGCAGGCGGACCTGACCGCCGTCGCGCCCGGCCCGCTGCGCGCGGACGTCGCCGAGGAGATGGCGCTGCTCGCCGACGTCGAGTCGGCCGGCGGTGCCACCGTCTACCGGATCACCGAGGCCAGCATCCTGCGCGCGCTGGACGCCGGCCGCGCGCCCGCCGAGCTGCACTCCATCTTCGCCTCGCGGTCCGCGACACCCGTCCCGCAGGGCCTGAGCTACCTGATCGACGACGTCGCCCGGCGGCACGGCAGGTTGCGTGGCGGCACCGCCCGGTCGTTCCTGCGCGCCGACGACGAGGTGCTGATCTCCGAGGTGCTCGCCCACCCCAGCTCCGAGGTGTGGGAGCTGCGCAGGATCGCGCCGACGGTCCTGATCAGCGACCTGAACCTCGGTGACCTGCTGGACCGGCTGAGGGCGGCCGGCTTCAGCCCGGCGGCCGAAGCGGGCGACGGAACGGTCCTGGACCTGCGCGCTCCCGGGCGCCGCATCCCGGCGAAGGCCCGTCCCGCGACCCGTGCGGCGCTGCCCACTCCCGACGGTGCCCAGCTGGCCGGTCTGGTCGCCGCGATCCGCGCGGGTGAACGCGCTGCCGCGATGCGCCCGGCGGCCCGCAACGGCGAAGTCGGAACCCTGGAACTACTGCAGAACGCGGCCAAGGAACACCGCACGGTCTGGATCGGCCTGGTCAACTCACTCGGTATCGCAACGAAGCGCATCATCGCGCCGACGACGGTCGGCGGCGGAGTCCTGGAAGGCTACGACCAGACCAGTGACGCCCCCGGCGAGCTCCAACGCTTCATGCTCCACAGAATCACCTCAGCCGTCCTCGTGAGTGATGAGGGCGCCTACCCCGAAGGGGCGCCGCAGGCGTAGCCCTCAGCACTCACGAGGACCCCGAGGCAGTGCAGCTCCTACTACGTGCAGCCCGTGGTTGCGACCAAGGCATCTCGGCTTCGCCGTCGACTCGTGAGTGGCAAGTGGTCCTATAGCAACCCTGGGCACTCACGACGGTAAAGCTGTCGTGAGTGCCCAGGGTTGCTACGCCTTCGGCGCCCCTTCGGGGTAGAACCACTTGCCACTCACGAAGGGAAGGTCAGAAGCTGGCCATTCTGGATTGCATTGCGTGCTCTACCAGGCCGATCAGGGTTTGTTTCGTCGAGTCGCGGTCGCGCGCGTCGCAGGTGACGATCGGGATTCGGGGACCGATCGCCATCGCTTCGCGGACGTCGTTGACCTGGTGGGCGAGCATGCCGTCGAAGCGGTTGAGCGCCACGATGTAGGGCAGACCACGGTCCTCGAAGAAGTCCACCGCGCCGAACGAGTCGGCGAGCCTGCGGGTGTCGACCAGCACGACGGCACCGATCGCACCTCGGGTCAGGTCGTCCCACATGAACCAGAACCGGTGCTGGCCGGGCGTGCCGAACAGGTAGAGGATCAGGTCGGAGTCCAGCGACACACGGCCGAAGTCCATCGCGACGGTGGTGGTCCGCTTGTCCGGGGTCGACCTGAGGTCGTCGACGCCGCTGCTCGCCTCGGTCATGACGGCTTCGGTGGTCAGCGGAACGATCTCCGACACCGAGCCTACGAATGTTGTCTTCCCGACACCGAAGCCACCGGCGACAACGATCTTCGCTGAAGTCGTTGCCGCGCTGGCCACGGCCGGGGAAGGCCTAGAGCCGACGGAGTCCACTCAGCACCCTTTCCATCAATGCAAGATCTGGAACATCCCCGTTGCTGCCACCGGACTGGTGAACCACAACGAGGCCCAACCCCGCCATATCGCCGAGCAGCACTTTCGCCACTCCGAGTGGGACCGCGAGCAGCGCCGCAACCTCGGCGACCGACTGCGCCCGTTCGCACAGTTCCGCGACGCTGCGATGTTCGAACGGCAGCATCGCCAGCTCGTCTCGTCCCCTGCTGCTGGTGGACACCAGCGTCTCGATCTGCAGGTCCATCCCGGAGCGGGTTCTGCCCCTGGTCCAGGCGTAGGGCCGGACCGCGGCGGATGTGCTGATCTCCGGTTCGGGTGGCGAGTCGTCGCGGTGCTTCGCCCCGACCTCCCAGGCCTGCCGTGAATGAGTGCCCTGATAAGGTCTTAACTGAGGCTCATCAAAGTGCTCAGCAGGTGGATCAGCACCCTGCGACGAGTACCCCTCGCCGTACGAGCCGGTGTTCGGGGCACCCTGCTCATCCGGCCACGCGTCGACATCACTGTCGTCCGTATTCTCCTCGACGTCGGCGGTCTCCTCCGACTCGGCACGCCGACGACCCCAGCGACGACGTTTGGCCGAACGGCCGCTGTCGAAGCTGAAGCCGTTCATCACGTCGGCGAACGTCGGCTCGACCGGTCGGCGCTCGCCGTCAGGCCCAGTAGTCATCGCGGCTCCCCCACACCACACCGATGCCACTCATGGACTAGCCCTATCTGCTGATCCTTCTCTGCACGAACCTGTCAGCCCTGTCCCCCAACAGAGCCCCCACTACCTGCTGCTGATCGAACCCTGCAGCTCTGCCCGCAGCTCCGGGGTGAGCAGCTGCCCGACCCGGTCGACGAGCAACGTCATCTCATAGCCGATCAAGCCGATGTCGCAGGTCGGCGAGGCCAGCACGGCCAGGCACGAGCCGTCGCCGATCGACATCAACAGCACGATCCCGCGTTCCATCTCCACGACGGTCTGCACCACACCGCCTGCCTCGAAGCACCGCGCGGCACCTTGGGTGAGGCTGACGATGCCGGACGCGACGGCGGCCAGCTGGTCGGCTCGGTCCCGGGGCAACCGCGCGGACGCGGTCAGCAGCAGACCATCCGCCGACACCACCACGGCGTGCGCCACTCCCGGGACACGCTCGGCAAAATTGGTCACCAACCACCCGAAGCGGCTCGGCTGGTTATCGGGGCGGGTCACCCGTTCTCCTTCCCGTCGTGGCTGTCCGGACCATTGTTCTCGTCGTTCGCGACGCGTGCGTTCACTTCGGCGAGCCGGCGAAGGCGAGATTCCCTACCCTGCCGGACACCGGACTGGTAGCTGGCCAGACGGCCGCGGACCTGTTCGGCGCTGCGTGCCGGCACCGGACCGACCGCCGCCGCGCCACCGTCGGACGGTCCGCCCGGGATCAGCTGCGACCGGGGCCGCCGCTTGGGCAGCCCGGCCGAGGTGAGCTCGGTCGACGCCGTCTCCGGCATGGGCCGCAGCAGCTCGTCGTTGCCGGTCCAGTTCTCGGCCGGCTGCTCGGCGCCCGCTTCGGCCTCGGGACGTCGGGGTCCACCCGGCAACCAGCCGTCCAGCTCGGACAGCGAGTCACCGCCGTTCTGCTGCTGCTCGGTGGCCTGCTCCGGCTTCTCGGCCTCGACCTTCTCCTGCTCGACCGCTTCGGGTGCGGCGGCCGCGGCCGGTGCACCCGCACCCGAGCCGGCACCGAACTGCTCGATCGCCTCGGCCGGCGCCGCCGGCTGCTCGATCGGACGCCTCGGCCTGACCTCGGCACCCCGGTTGGCCAGACGCATGTCCGGCTCGAGCTGCCAGTTGTCGCGGAACCACGCCGAGGTCTCCTCGAAGATGGTCAGCTCGCCGGGCTCCCGCTCCGGACGTCCCTTGCCATCCGGACGCCCGGGGCGTTCCGGACGCTTGCGCTGATCGGGCCGCGCGGGTCCGTCCGCTCGCCGGGCCCTGTCGTCCTGGACTGGACGACCGGGGCCGGCGGGACGCGGCGGACCCTCGGGGCGAACGGGGCCCTCGGGCCGCCGCGCGCGCTCCACCTGTTCCGGCCGCTCGGCGCGAGCCGAGTGCTTCGCATCCTCCGGGCGCACCGGGCGCTCGGGCGCAGCCGCACGCTCCGGACCGATGGAACGCTCCGGCCGGGCCGGACCCTCGACCCGGTCCGGGCGAGCGGGCGCACTGCCCGCGCGCGTCCGCTGCGGGCTCGATGGTGGTCCGTCCGGCATGCGCCTCGCTTCCTCCTCCTCGACAGCGGGAGTGTTGGCATCCCACATCTCGTCGACGTTCGGCTGCTCAGCCTGTTCGATCTTCTCCTCGATCGGGCCGTGCTGCTCGTCGGAGCCACGGACCGGCGGGGGTACCGGACGACGTTCCGGCGCCCGCTCCGGCCGCTCGGCCCGTGCGGGGCGTTCCGGACGTGCCGGTCCGTCGACCGGCGGGGTGTCCGGGCGACGCTCCGGCCGCTCGCCCCGTGCGGGACGTTCCGGACGGTCAGGACCGGCGACCGGCCGCTCGGCGGGCGGGGTGTCCGGGCGACGTTCCGGCCGCGCTTCCGCCGCGGCCGGCGTGGCGGCCTGCGCGTCCGAGGGGATCGGACGTTCCGGCCGCGCACCGGGAGCGCCACGTTCCGGCCTCGACTCGATCGGGTTGCGCCCGGGCCTGCCCTCGCCGCGCGCGGGCCCGTTCGGACCCGGTCCGGCCTGGCCGTTGCCGGGACCGCGGTTCTGCCGGGGACCGGCGCCGTCACGCGCGGGCCGCCTCGCCGGCGGTGCCTCCGGACGGACCTGCGCCCTCGGCTCGGCGTTGCGCTCTCTCGGCGCGGCGTCGGCGGACGCCTCGTCGGCGGCCTCCGCGCCGCCACCGGTGGCGAACAGCGCCGCGGCGGTCCGTTCGACCGACGGTGCCTCGGCGTCGCCGCTCTCCGGTTCGCGGATCGCGTGACCATTGCGCCCGGCGCCGTTGTTGCCCGGTCGCTGGCCGCCCGGCTCGCCGGGGATCGCCGGGCCGCGCAGCGGCAGCCCACCGGGCTGGCGGCCGGGAGCACCGCTCGGGCGGTCACCACCCAGCGCCGCACCCACCGCGCGCTGCGGCAGGCCGCCGGAACCGTTGACCGCGGTCCTGGCCGCACCGTTGACGGCGCCGTTCACAGCTCCGTTGGTCGCGCCGTTGACCACTCCGGCCGCGCCACCGATCCCGACCAGCGTCGGGTCGTCCACCGCGGCACGGGTGACCGCGGGGGTCTCCGGCTGCTGCTGACGCCTCGGGTCCTGCTCGGCATCGCCGATGATCAGCGCGTCGGGCACGGTCACCGCGACGGTGACACCCGCGTTCTCCGCCTGCTCACGCTGCGAGCTCGACAGCCGCACGCCGATCCCGTGCCGGGAGGCGAGCCGACCGACCACGAACAGGCCCATGCGCCGCGACGCGGACACGTCCATGTCGGCGTCGCCGGCGAGCCTGGCGTTGAGTGCCGCGAGCTCGTCGCCCGGCATACCGACACCCTGGTCGGCGATCTCGATCAGCAACGTGCCGTTCGAGGTGCGGGTGCAGCCGACGACCACCTGGGTGTCCGGTGGCGAGAAGTTCGTCGCGTTGTCCAGCAGCTCCGCGACCAGGTGCACGACGTCGCTCGCCGCGCGTCCGGCCAGCTCCACACCGGGCGGCTGCTGGACGACCACCCTGCGGTACTGCTCGATCTCGGACACTGCGGCGCGCAGCACGTCCACCACCGGAACCGGCTGGCTACCGCGCTTCGCCAGCTCGCTGCCCGCGAGGACCAGCAGGTTCTCGCTGTTGCGCCGCATGCGGGTGGCGAGGTGATCGAGCTGGAACAGGTTGGCCAGCTGCTCGGCGTCCTGCTCGTTGCGCTCCAGCCGCTCGATCAGCTGCAGCTGGCGCTCGACCAGTGTCTGGCTGCGCCGGGACAGGTTGACGAACATGTTGCTGACGTTGTTCTGCAGGGTCGCCTGCTCGGCGGCGAGCCGCACGGCCTGGCCGTGGACCTCGTCGAACGCGCGGGCCACCTGCCCGATCTCCTCGGTGCTGCGCACCGCGACCGGCTTGATCTTGGCGTCCGGGATCTTGCCGGCCCGCATGGCCTCCAGCGCCCGGGGCAGCCGCGTCTCGGCGACCTCCAGCGCGGTGCTCCGCAGGACGCGCAGCGGACGCAGCAGCGAACGACCGACCAGGAACACGACCGCGGCGGCGGCGAGCATGGCGAGCAGCAGGATGACCGAGTTGACACCGGCCGCGTTGCGAGCCGCCTGCTGCTGGTCAGCGCTCGTCGAGGTGATCTCGTCGCGGATGCCGTCCTCGGAGGTCCGCATCTCCGAGGTGACCGCCTTGTACGCGCCGTCCCAGTCGGCGGCGCTCAGCCCGAGCTGCCCGCGCGCACCGACACGGCTCAGCGCGGTCTGCTTGAGCTGCTGGAACTTCTTCGTCGCCGGGCTGGTCGCGAAGCCCGCGTACCGGCGCTGCTGGTCCGCGTCGAGACCGGCGCGGAACTGGTCGATCGCGGTACCGAGGCGAGCGTCGGTCGCGCGCACCGTGTCGGCGTCGACCGGCAGCATCTCGCCCCTGCCGATCGCGGCGCCGACGACCGTGTGCTCGAGCGCGACCTGCTCGCGTGCCGAGGTCATCGCGGTCAGACCGGCGGACAGCCCGGCGAGCGCCGGGGTGTTGAGCTCGCGGTCCAGCGAGGCCTCGAGAACCGTCAGCGGCTCGATCACCCCGGTGTACCTAGCGATCACCCCGGCCGTGTCGGAACCGGTGCCGGTCACCTGGCCACGCAGCTGCGACAATCCGTCGAAGTTGCCCTTGACCTGCCCGAACGCCACCTGCGAACCGCCCGCGAGGGTGTCCGGGTCGCCGATCGCGGACTGCACGTCGGCCCAGGCGCCGTCCACCACGCCGAAGGTCTTCTTGAGCGCCGCGCTGTCGCCGACCCGGTTGCCCGCCACGAACACCGATGACGCGTCGCGCTCGGTCTGCAGCTCGTCGACCAGCTTCGCGACCTGGCTCTGCAGGCCGATGTACCGGTCACGCGCCGCGAGGTCGTCCGCATTGCGGATCTGGTCCGCGATGCGCAGGGCGCCGAGGGCGAGCGCCAGCAAGATCGGAACGAGCAGCACCGCGGTCAGCTTGAGCGGCACGCTCCAGTTCTCCGGTCGCAGCCGAGTCTGCAGACTCGGTCGCGCCGTCACCTCACTGCTCACGTCAACGCCTCCCTGCGGAACGCCGGGTAGCCTCGGAATCTGTCACCACAAGTGGTTGTCGCCACATATCTTCCCGCGCGCTCCTAGCCACGGGGCAACCGGGTGTCAAGAGAGCCACTCCGTGACTCGGCAATTGTCCTTCGAGTACACCCAAGTGGTTTCAGATCCCCCGAAATCAGGAACAACGACACGCCCGTCGTTAAATAAGTAGGCCGTACCCCGTGTGCTCAAGTAAGATCCCTCTGGCGGTAGTGCGTCCTTCGTAAGCGGCAAAGTATAGCCTTGAGTGACGAAGCGAGTGCCACACCAGCCCCACACGGCTCCCTCAGCCTCACACAGGTAAGCCTCCAGCGCATTAGGAGAGGACTGTCCGTGACCGACGGACCACTCATCGTCCAGTCAGACAAGACCCTGCTGCTCGAGGTCGACCATCCCGCAGCGGCCGAGGCCCGCGCGGCGATCGCTCCGTTCGCCGAACTCGAGCGCGCACCCGAGCACGTCCACACCTACCGGGTCACCCCGCTCGCGCTGTGGAACGCCCGCGCCGCCGGGCACGACGCCGAGCAGGTCGTCGACGCGCTGGTCCGGTTCTCCCGGTACGCGGTGCCGCAGCCGCTGCTGGTCGACGTCGTGGACACGATGGGCCGCTACGGGCGGCTGCAGCTTGTCAAGTCGCCGGTGCACGGGCTGGTGCTGGTCTCGCTCGACCGCGCGGTGCTGGAGGAGATCCTCCGGCAGAAGAAGATCGCCCCGATGCTGGGCACCCGGCTGGACGACGACACGGTCGTCGTCCACCCGAGCGAACGCGGTCATCTCAAGCAGGCGCTGCTCAAGGTCGGCTGGCCCGCCGAGGACCTCGCGGGCTACGTCGACGGCGAGCACCACGCGATCACCCTGGACGAGAAGGACTGGGAGCTGCGCGACTACCAGCGCGACGCGGTCACCGGTTTTTGGGCGGGCGGCTCCGGTGTCGTGGTGCTGCCCTGCGGCGCCGGCAAGACACTGGTCGGCGCGGCCGCGATGGCCGAGGCGCAGGCCACGACGCTGATCCTGGTCACCAACACCGTCGCGGGCAGGCAGTGGAAGCGCGAGCTGGTGGCCCGCACGTCGCTGACCGAGGACGAGATCGGCGAGTACTCCGGCGAGCGCAAGGAGATCCGTCCGGTCACGATCGCCACCTACCAGGTGATGACGCGCAAAACCAAAGGTGAGTACCGCCACCTGGACCTGTTCGACTCCCGCGACTGGGGTCTGATCATCTACGACGAGGTGCACCTGCTGCCCGCCCCGGTGTTCCGGATGACCGCCGACCTGCAGTCGCGTCGCCGTCTCGGCCTGACCGCGACGCTGGTCCGCGAGGACGGGCGCGAGGGTGACGTGTTCTCGCTGATCGGTCCGAAGCGCTACGACGCGCCGTGGCGGGACATCGAGCAGCAGGGCTGGATCGCGCCCGCCGACTGCGTCGAGGTCCGAGTCACCCTGACCGACGCCGAACGGCTCGGCTACGCCACGGCGGAGGCCGACGAGCGGTACAAGCTCGCGGCCACGGCGCGCACGAAGCTCCCTGTGGTCCAGGCGATCCTCGACCGGCACCCCGGCGAGCCCGCGCTGATCATCGGGGCATACCTGGACCAGCTGCACGAGCTGGGCAAGGGCCTGGACTGCCCGGTCGTCGAGGGCTCGACCCGCAACAAGGAGCGCGAGGCCCTGTTCGAGGCGTTCCGGACCGGCGAGATCCCCCGGCTGGTGGTCAGCAAGGTGGCGAACTTCTCGATCGACCTGCCGGAGGCCTCGGTCGCGGTGCAGGTCTCCGGGACGTTCGGCTCCCGTCAGGAGGAGGCGCAGCGTCTCGGCCGCCTGCTGCGCCCGAAGGGTGACCACCGGCAGGCGCACTTCTACTCGGTCGTCTCCCGCGACACCCTGGACACCGAGTACGCGGCGCACCGGCAGCGGTTCCTCGCCGAGCAGGGCTACGCCTACCGGATCATGGACGCCGACGACATCCTCGGCCCACCGGTCACGGACCTGGGCGAGGCCTGAGCCGTTCCCCCTGACCGAGCCGGGGTGCCCGGTCAGGGAGGGACCGGGGTGCGGCCCTGAGGTGCCGGCGCGCGTCGCCGAGCACGCTGGTGGTCATGGACGAGACAGCCACGACCACCGGCCCGAAACAGGCCACAGACACCGACACCGGGTCCACGACCGAGGCGAGCACCGAGGTCCTGCCGAGGACCGACGACGACAGCAGCCCGACGACGCGGCTGCCCACCGTCGACGACAGCCCCACCACCCAGCTGCCGGCCACCGAGGAGGCCGACAGCCCGATCGCGCAGCTGCCGAGCAGCACCGGGGACGACGGCCCGACCACCGAGGTGTCCCCGACGCCGCCGTCGGACGGCGTGTCCCGGGACGACTCGCCCACCGATGTCCTCCACCCGGCCACACCTCCCTCGGCCAAGCCGGCCGTCCCCACGCCCGAGCTCACCGCTGGCACGGCCTCGGACGACGCGACGACGGCCGCCCCGCCGACGCCCGACTTGCTGTCCACGAAGCTGCGGCGCAGCAAGGACGACAAGATGATCAGCGGCGTGTGCGGGGGCTTCGCCAAGACGCTCGGCATCGACCCGCTGTGGCTCCGCCTCGGCCTGATCGTGGCGGTCCTGCTCGGCTTCGGCGTCGGCCTGATCGTCTATCTGGCCTGCTGGATCCTCATGCCCCTGGAAGACTGAACCGTTCCGTCCAGCCGGCCACGGCCGAGTCGGCTCCGCAAGGCCCCGAACAAGACCACCCAACCTAGCCACGGCAAAGCCGGCTCCGCGAGTCTCCGAAGGAGTTCCGGCGAAGGCCGGCGTACTGAATGTCCGCAACCAACCTCGCCGACGACCAGGGCGGCTCTCAAGGGGACAACAAGCGCGCGCTCAACCGAGGAACGAGGCTTGTTTTTCTGGGAGCACCCCAGCGAGCGCTTGCGCGAGCCGGGGTGGTCACAGAAAAACTCCGCGCGAGACAGGCCCAGACTAACGCCGGTGGCCGACCCAGTTGGCGAGGCGCTCGGTCGGGCCGGCGCTCGGCGCCGGGTCCACCGGCGGGCCGAACGGCACGTCGCCACCGCGGGGCTCGGCCGGGAGGACCTGTGTGAACACCGCCAGCGCCGCCTCGGAAGCCTCGGCGGGTCCTTCCGGGTCCTGGCCGGTGGCGATCGCCAGGTCCCAGCCGTGTACCAGCGCTTCGTCGAGGTAACCCCACAGCGCCGCGCGTCCGGGCATGGTGCCCCACGGAACGGTGACCGTCGTGTCGAGCAGGCCGTCGTCCGACCACACCGACAGCATCTTCTCGACCGAGTCGCCGAACGCCGAGGCCCAGTCGTCGCCCGGTACCTCCTCGGTCACCAGAGGGATGGAGAACGCCGACCCGCCTTCGCCGACGACCCTGCTGCGCTCGACGACGGTCACCAGGTGACCGAGCATGACGCGGGTGTCGAACTCGGGGCAGGGCGTGGGGAGGCTGAACTGGTCGGTCTTGACGTTCTCGATGAGGCCGCGGACCCAGGTCAGCGCGTCGCGGTAGAGGGGTCGGGGATCGGTCTGCTGTGTCATGGGAGAAGCATGTCGCCTATATACGACATCTCCTGTCGTATATCTGGGAGAGAATTCCGGCCATGCGCGCCGACCGCCTGCTGTCCCTGGTGCTGTTGCTGCGCGCCCGGGGTCGGCTGACCGCCGCGACGCTCGCCTCGGAGCTGGAGGTGTCGACCCGCACGGTGCTGCGCGACATCGACGCCCTGTCCGCCGCCGGCATCCCGGTGTACGCCGAACGCGGCCGAGACGGTGGTTTCGCCCTGCTGCCCGGCTTCTCCACCGACCTGACCGGCCTGACCCCCGACGAGGCGGTCGCGCTGCTGACCGCGCAGTCCAGCGCCACTCCGGAGGCACTGGGGCTGGGACCGGCGTTCGCGTCGGCCATCCGCAAGGTCGTGGCCGCGCTGCCCGCCAGCACCCGCCCAGGGGCCACCGAGGCGGCCGGCCGGGTCCTGGTCGACCCGAAGAGCGGCGGCTGGACCAGACGCACGGTGTCCCCGCCGACGGAGCCAGAGCCGCCGTTGGCGATCGTGCAGCGCGCGGTGTTCGCGGGCACCCGGCTGCGCATCCGCTACCCGACGCGCCCCCGCGACCCGGAACCGGAGCTGACCTGGCGGGTGGTCGACCCGCTCGGCCTGGTGAGCGCGGCCGGCCGCTGGTATCTGCTGGCGCTGCACGACGGCGCCGACCGCACCTACCGCGTGTCGCGGATCGTCGAGGCGGTCGAGGAGGACGAACCCGCTCACCGCCCGACCGGCATCGACCTGGCCCAGCTGTGGCAACGCCGCCAGTCCGACTTCCGGGCCCGCCTGCGCAGCACCGCGGCCAGGGTGCGGGTCCGCACCGACCGTCTCGAAGAACTGACCCGCACCGCCCTCGGCAGGACCGCGACGCACGACGACGTGCCGGGCTGGCTCGTGGTCGACCTGGAGTTCGCCGACCTTGGGCACGCCGAACACGTCGTGTGGGGCCTGAGCCCTCATGCGGAGGCTCTTTCGCCCGCCGAACTGCTCGCGGCTTTGTCTAGGCGTGCCGCGGCCACCGCGTCCCTCTATCCGTGATCACCTCACCAGTCACCCCGGTGACGCCTCGGGCCACTGTGCACACCGTCGTGCTGCGTCGCACACGTCCGGACATGTGCGACGCAGCACCAAGGCGTGCAAAGTCGCCCCACCAGCCCAACCCCGACCACGGCTAAGCCGGCTCCGCGAGTCTCCGAAGGAGTTCCGGCGAGGGCCGGGCAGTGAATGTCCGCAACCAACGTCGCCGACTCCGTCGGCGGCTCCCCAGTCGGCCACAAGCGCGCGCCCGGGCGAGTCCCCGAGCCTTTTTTTCTGGAAGTACCCCAGCGAGCGTTTACGCGAGCCGGGGTGGTCACAGAAAAATACCGCGCGCGAAACAGGCCAAACAAACAGGGCGGCCCCGGCGAACCGGGACCGCCCTGTCGGACGTGCGGGTCGTGCTAGGTGAGAGCTGGACTCAGAAGTCCATGCCCCCGCCCATGCCACCGGTCGGGTCGCCGGCCGGGGCCGCCGACTTCTCCGGCTTGTCCGCGACGACTGCCTCGGTGGTGAGGAACAGCGCCGCGATGGATGCCGCGTTCTGCAGCGCGGACCGGGTGACCTTGGCCGGGTCGATGATGCCGGCCTTGATCAGGTCCTTGTAGTCGCCAGTGGCGGCGTCAAGGCCCTCACCGGCGGGCAGGTTGCGCACCCGCTCCGCCACAACGCCACCCTCGAGGCCGGCGTTGACGGCGATCTGCTTGAGCGGAGCCTCCAGCGCGACCTTGACGATGTTCGCACCGGTTGCCTCGTCGCCGTCCAGGCCGAGACCGTCGAAGACGGTCGCGCCGGCCTGCAGCAGCGCAACGCCACCACCGGCGACGATGCCCTCCTCAACAGCGGCCTTGGCGTTGCGCACCGCGTCCTCGATGCGGTGCTTGCGCTCCTTGAGCTCCACCTCGGTGGCAGCTCCGGCCTTGATGACCGCAACACCGCCGGCCAGCTTGGCCAGGCGCTCCTGCAGCTTCTCGCGGTCGTAGTCGGAGTCGCTCTTCTCGATCTCGTTACGGATCTGCTGGACCCGTCCCGCGATCTGGTCGGCGTCGCCGGCACCGTCGACGATGGTGGTCTCGTCCTTGGTCACGACGACCTTGCGGGCGCGACCGAGGAGGGTCAGGTCGGTGTTCTCGAGCTTGAGGCCGACCTTCTCCGAAATCACCTCGCCACCGGTGAGGATGGCCATGTCGGTCAGCATCGCCTCGCGGCGGTCACCGAAGCCCGGCGCCTTGACGGCAACGGACTTGAAGGTGCCACGGATCTTGTTGACGACCAGGGTGGCCAGAGCCTCGCCCTCGACGTCCTCCGCGATGATGGCGAGCGGCTTGCCGCCCTGCATGACCTTCTCCAGCAGCGGGAGCAGGTCCTTGACCGTGGAGACCTTCGAGCTCAGCAGGAGGATGTAGGGGTCCTCCAGCTCGGCCTCCATGCGCTCGGCGTCGGTCACGAAGTAGGGCGAGATGTAGCCCTTGTCGAAGCGCATGCCCTCGGTGAGCTCAAGCTCGAGCCCGAAGGTCTGCGACTCCTCGACCGTGATGACGCCTTCCTTGCCGACCTTGTCCATCGCCTCGGCGATGAGCTCGCCGATCGAGGAGTCGCCGGCCGAGATCGAGGCGGTAGCAGCGATCTGCTCCTTGGTCTCGACCTCCTTGGCGCTCTTCAGCAGCGACTGGGCGACAGCCTCGACGGCCTTCTCGATGCCCCGCTTGAGAGCCATCGGGTTGGCACCGGCCGCGACGTTGCGCAGGCCCTCACGGACCAGCGCCTGCGCGAGCACGGTGGCCGTGGTGGTGCCGTCACCGGCGATGTCGTCGGTCTTCTTGGCAACTTCCTTGACGAGCTCGGCCCCGATCTTCTCCCAGGGGTCCTCGAGCTCGATCTCCTTGGCGATCGACACACCATCGTTCGTGATGGTGGGCGCGCCCCACTTCTTCTCGAGCACGACGTTACGGCCACGCGGGCCGAGCGTCACCTTGACTGCGTCGGCGAGAGTGTTCATGCCGCGCTCGAGCCCGCGGCGTGCCTCCTCGTCGAACGCGATCATCTTGGCCATGCGGTGTGGTCCTCCGATAGGGATGACGCGATGGTCAAAGGCAGTGCCCGCGACGGACGACCGGCAACCCTGCGCTCGGTCTCACTGACCCGACCTGGCACTCACAGGTATCGAGTGCCAGGTCCGTGTCTAGCACTCTCCCCCTCCGAGTGCAAGCAAGCTGGGCCCCTTGGGCCTGTTCCGCGCGGAGTTTTTCTGTGACCACCCCGGCTCGCTTCGCTCGCTGGGGTACTCCCAGAAAAACAAGCTCCTTCGTCGCCGGGCGCGCGCTTGTTGTCGCCATGGGAGCTGCCGCCCGGCCTGGGAGCCTGGTTGCGGACATTCACTACGCCGGCCTTCGCCGGAACTCCTTCGGAGACTCGCGGAGCCGACTGTGCTGTTGCTGGGTTGGTCAGGCCTGACTTGGGCGGATTGACATACTCGACGGTTGTTCGCGAACGAGGGGCCGTACCGTTGGCGGTCCGGCCCCTCGTGTTCGTGGCCCTCTCTACAAGCGCTTGACCGACTCGGCCTGGCTTCGGCCGTCGCGGCCCGCCGTCGTCTCGAACGTCACCCGGTCGCCCTCGTCGAGCGTCCGGAACCCGTCCATCTCGATCGCGCTGTAGTGGACGAAGACGTCCGGCCCGCCGTCGGTGGCGATGAAGCCGTAACCCTTCTCCGAGTTGAACCACTTGACCGTGCCCTGAGCCACGACCATCCTCCCGATTTGTTTGCCCGACAAACCGCGATCGACGCTACCCAGAAATCAGGCCCCTTCCCAGACCCTCGTCCCAGACTTCGGGAGCCCGGGAGGGCAGGATGCGGGTGTGAGTAAAGCGCTCAGAACCGTCGAGGAGCACCGCGCCGTCGTCGCCGCGCTGCTGTCACCCACCGAGGCGCAGGACCGGCCGCTCGCCGACGCGCTCGGCCTGGTGCTCGCCGAAGATCTGGTCACGACGATCCCGCTGCCCCCGTTCGACAACTCCGCGATGGACGGTTACGCGGTGCGCGCGGCTGACATCGCCGGCGCCTCTCCCGAGCGGCCGGTGCGGCTGCCGGTCGCCGAGGACATCCCGGCCGGCCGCACCGACTCGCCGCCGCTGCAGCCCGGCACGGCGCACCGGATCATGACCGGCGCCGCGATGCCGCCAGGCGCGGACACCGTGGTGAAGGTCGAGGACACCGACGGCGGCACGGAGACGGTGCGCATCGACGCCGCGCCTTCGGCCGGCAACCATCTGCGCAGGCGCGGCGAGGACGTCGCGGAGGGCACGGTCGTGCTGCGGGCGGGCTCCGTGCTCGGCCCCGTGCAGCTCGGTCTGGCCTCCGCGGTGGGCGCCGCGACGCTGCCGGTCCGGCGGCCCCCGACGGTGCTGGTGCTCTCGACCGGCACCGAGCTGGTCGCGCCGGGACAGCCGCTGCGGCACGGCCAGATCTACGAGTCCAACGGCACGATGCTGGCCGCGTCGGTCACCGAGGCAGGTGGCCGCGCCGAACGACTGCAGTTCGTACCGGACGACGTCCCCCGCTTCCTCGCCACACTCGAGGAGCGGATCGCCTCGGCCGGCACCGTCGACCTGATCCTCACCTCGGGCGGGGTCAGCGCGGGCGCGTACGAGGTCGTCAAGGACGCGCTGGCCGACCGCGGCGTCGAGTTCGTCAGGGTCGCCATGCAGCCGGGCGGACCCCAGGGTGCCGGGCGCCTCACCGGCGTCGGTGACATCCCCGTCGTGACACTGCCCGGCAACCCGGTCAGCTCCCAGCTGTCCTTCGAGGTGTTCGTCCGGCCCGCGCTGCGCGCCGCGATGGGCCACCCGTACCCGGAGCGCGCGGTCATCAGCGCCCGTCTCGACGAGACCCTGCACTCGCCGCCCGGCAAGCGGCAGTTCCGCAGGGGCGAGCTGGACGCGAAGACCGGCACCGTGCGAACGATCGGCGGCCCCGGCTCCCACCTGCTGTCCTCGATGGCCAGAGCCGACTGCCTGATCGACCTGCCCTCGGACCACGACCTGCACGAACAGCACACGATGGTCGACGTCTGGTTGCTCGACGGCTGACACCGTCGGTGAGCAGCCGGTCACTGTACGGCGCGCAGCTGATGACCGTTCAACCGAGCGTGACGCACATCACTCTGCTCTGATGCAACGCGGAGAGCGTCCCGGACGTCAATACCAGTAAGAGCGTTCCGCCAAATGGTCCAACTACTGAGAATCTAGCCCGATCTCTCTGGACCACCGAGCGGACGCTCGGGAATACTTTGCGCACGCAGTGAGTTCCAGTCACTGGCCACAGACCTACCGCTTGTCGCTGGGGAGCGGACGAGCGGTTCCACGGCCGGGGTCGTCGTCTCGGGGGATGACGGCCCCGGCCTTTTTTCTGGCCTTTTTCGCGCGGAGTTTTTCTGTGACCACCCCGGCTCGCTGGCGCTCGCTGGGGTGCTCCCAGAAAAACAAACCTCGTTCCTCGGTTGGGCGCGCGCTTGTTGTCGCCCTGGGAGCCGCCGTCAGGGTTGGGAGCCTGGTAGCGGACATTCACTGCCCGGCCTTCGCCGGAACTCCTTCGGAGACTCGCGGAGCCAACTCAGCCGTGGCTGGGTTCGTTGTGGCTGGGGCACTTCGCAGAGCGTTGTGTCGTGTCGCAGATGTTGGATCATCTGCGACGCAGCACGAAGCTCTGCGAGATGTGACGGGTGAGGCTGGTCGGGCTGATGGGGCGCCTCCTCGTGACCCCGCCAGTGCGACCCGTGCACCTCACTGGGGCGCGGCGCAGCCGTGCCCGGAAGGGCGCGCAGACTGCCCCCGTCCCCGCGATCCTGGCCCGCACTTGGCGTGGTCGGGTGGTGTCAACCCTGAAACCTCGCCCCCGAACCCGCGCAACCAGGAACCAGCGCGAGGCCGGCGTCAGCCGGGGGTTGATACCGCCCGACCACGCCAAGACACTGGATGGCCAGCGGGGACAACCACTGCACCCCGCGACACACAGCTGAGCCAGCGGGGACAACCACTGCACCCCGCGAAACACAGCTGAGCCAGCGGGGACGGCCCGGACCCGGGGCCGCGAGACGCCGGGCCGGAAGAGTATGAGGACAGTCCTCTAGGGTTCAGCCAACGACTACCGTCTACGCGGAGGCCCGAAGCACGCCGATGGCCAGCATCGAGAACAATCCGAACCACCTGAGCCACATCGCGGGGCTGGTCCGCGAGGCGATCCCGCCGATGCATCCGGGCGGAAGACCGATCGTCGCGGGCGTCGGGGCGGCCGCGCTCCTGGCGCGGCTGGTCACCGGCAGGGGAACCGGGCTCGGGATCGCCGCCACCGCGGCCGTCGCGGCGTTCTTCCGCGAACCGATCCGGGTCACCCCCACTCGCCCCGGAGTGATCGTGGCGCCGGCCGACGGCACGGTGGCGATCGTCGACGAGTGCACACCGCCGGTCGAGCTGGAGCTCCCGGACGTCAAGCTGCCCCGGGTCAGTGTGTTCCTGTCCGTGCTGGACGTGCACGTGCAGCGCATCCCGTACGACAGCCGGGTCGAGCGGCTCGTGTACCGGCCGGGCAAGTTCCTCTCCGCGGACCTCGACAAGGCCAGTGAGGACAACGAACGCAACTCGATGCTGCTGCGCGGCACCGACGGCAGCCAGGTAGCGGTGATCCAGATCGCCGGGCTGCTCGCGCGGCGGATCGTGTGCGAGGTCGTCGAAGGCTCCGAGGTGGCGGCGGGCGAGACCTACGGCCTGATCCGCTTCGGTTCGCGGGTCGACACCTACCTGCCGGCCGGGGCGCGACTGCTGGTCGAGGCCGGGCAGCGCACGATCGGCGGCGAGACGGTCCTCGCAGAGCTTCCCAACGGTACCCAGACGGGCTGACCATCGTGGCCAATGGCAACAGGGGTGTGCGGCTGCTGCCGAACGCCGTCACCGTGCTCGCGTTGTGCTCCGGTCTGTCGGCGGTGCAGTTCGCGCTGTCCGGGCACTTCGACCTGAGCATCGCCGCCCTCGGTGCCGCCGCCATCCTGGACAGCCTCGACGGCCGCATCGCCCGGTTGCTGGACGCCACCAGCAAGATGGGCGCGGAGCTGGACTCGCTCGCCGACTGCGTGTCCTTCGGCGTCGCGCCCGCGCTTGTGCTCTACGTGTGGTGCATGGACGGCAACCGGCTCGGCTGGGTCGTCACGCTGGTGTTCGCGGTGTGCGCGGCGTTGCGCCTGGCCAGGTTCAACACACTGCTGGACGACACCGAGCAGCCGCCGTACGCGAAGGAGTTCTTCGTCGGCGTCCCCGCGCCCGCCGCGGCACTGGTCGCTGTGCTGCCGCTGCTGCTGGACATGCAGTTCGGCCCCGGCCCGTGGTCGTCGCCGGTCGTGGTCGGCATCTGGATGGTGCTGACCGCCGGCCTGATGATCAGCCGGCTGCACACCCTGTCGATGAAGACGATCCGGGTACCGCCACAGTTCATCGCGCCGCTGCTGGTGCTGGTCGGGCTCGCGGCCGCACTGCTGATCACACTGCCGGTACTGGCACTCATCGTGGCGATGGTGATCTACCTGGTGCACCTTCCGTACTCGGTGTACCGGTACCGCTGGCTGGCCCGCCACCCCGAGGCCTGGTACGTCGCGGCACGTCAGCGCCGGGCCGCGGTCCGTGCGTTGCGCGGTACCCGCCCCGGCGGGGTCCGGCCCGCGCTACGCCGCAGGGTCGCCGGCGTGGCGCTGCGCGGCGCCGGCGCGCTCAACGGACGCCGCCGGAGCGAACCCAACGGCGAACGCCCACGCGGCCGCGCCCGCCTCGGCCTGCGCAAGATCCGCCGGGACCGCTAGCCCGGCCATCGGATGCGGTGGTTGCGGTGCCGCTGCTGACCTTCCTCGTAGATCATCAGCCACATCCGCTCACCCGGCCGATCCAGCTCCCAGGACGTCACGCTGCTGCTCGTCCGATACCCCTGCCCGCTGCGTTCCTGCGCGTACACGAACGCCGCCGCCTCGGTGCTGAACATCCCCTCCAGCTCGCTCGCCCCGTCGTAACCGGTCACCAACACCCCGTAAACCTTCACCCAGGAATCTTGGCTTCTACCCAGACTGATTTGCAAGTACCTGGGTAAAACTAGTTCTGCCGTGTCTCTGCCATGACCTGCCGGATGAACGCAACGGCGTCAGCACCCGACAACGCCAACTCGGCCAGCCGCTCGTACGCCTTCTTGTACTCGGCCACCTCGGCAGGCTCAGTAATCCTCGCCGGGCCGGTGAGCAGTCCCACCGAGACCAGATCACCGTGACCGTCCGTGCGGCCGCCCAGAATGTTGAACCCGTGGTCGTGCCACACGGGCCCGGTATTGGCGAATGGAAGCACCCTCAGATCGAGATGCGGCTCCAGAGCCAGCATCGAAAGCCGATCGAGTTGCGCCGCCATCACATCCGGAGGCGCAACCCGCCAGCGCAGCCCTGCCTCACTGATCACCCACCGCAGTGTCTTCGACTGGTCGTACAGGACCGTTTGACGTTGCATACGAGCAGCAACGGCCTCGGCGATGTCCTCTCGGTCCGGAAAGTCGCCGGCGACCAAATGCTGGGCGTATCCAGCTGTCTGCAGCAATCCGGGCACCAATAGCGGCACCCATCCACTGATCACCGTTGCCGCGGCCACCGCTTGTTCCGCATCGCGCTGCAGAGCCACCAAGCTGCGGCCCTTTACGGTTCGCCGCGCCGTGACCTCGACAACGACGGCCTCGGCCAACTCGAGCGCCTGCTGCATCGAGTCCTCGGGCGCGCCACACATCCGGGTCCAGCGCTCTACGAGCTCGCGGCTCGGCGCGGTATCGCCGAGCTCCACTCGGGACAGATGCGACTGGGAAACCGCGAGCTGGTCCGCCAGCGCCTCACCACTGAGCTTGGCGTTCTTGCGCAAGCCCCGCAGCAGGGCGCCGAGCCGAATCCGACGTTGAGAGCGGCCGTACAAGCTGGTCACCGCCCTACAGTACGACCTCCGTGTACGGCACCGCGGCGACCAGCATTCGGTCGAGCAGGGCGACTCGGTCCGCTACGTCAGCGGCATCATCGCTGAAGTCGTAGCCGAGCAAACGGCACTCGTCGTCGTAGCGATACCACATCACGGACTTCCGATCGAAGACCACAAAATCTTCGACACCGTCGAATTCAGGGTGCTCATCGAGATCGACGACGACGGTGTCCTCGCCAGCGGCGGCGTTATTCGGATACGCGGTCGCAAACTGCCGCCGGATGTAGTCGGTAGCCGGCCTGCGCAGTCCGCGTACGCGGATGCTGCGACGGCCGGATTCGGAGATCCGTCGCATGGACCTCGTCGAGCGATCCTTTCGATCATCGGCAGGAGCGGTTTCTCCTCGTTCCCAGGCTTCGATCCGCTCCTTCTCCCAGGGCACCCGATAGACCTGGAGACCTTCCCAGCGCACCGCCCTGTCCCGGACGCCGTTGTAGAGGCTATAGAGCTCGTCGACGTCGATCCGTTTCATGCCAGCCCAAGACTGCGAGCAGCCTCGAGGAACGCCGCCTTGGAACAGCGACCGAAGATCTCCGGCGCCGGGACATAGTTCGGCCTTATCGCTTCGCAGTCGGCGGCCGACGCCGGTCGTAGCTGGATCAACACATCCTCGTCGCCGAGGTCGATCAACCGATCGCAGCCGTCGAAGTCATCAGAGCTGGTTTCCGGGTTGAGGATTCGCATCGGAGTCTCCCGCGATTCGACAAGGTTTACCCACATAGAATCCCCAGCCATGCGGGTAGAAGTCAACGGCGTGGCAGTACCTTGGCAGTTACCAGGGCCGCCAGAAGCACGGCCGTCAGGTACACGGCCGCGTGCGTGAACGGCGTGGCCAGGATCAGGACCGCCACCAGCGGAAACAGCCACGCGAGCCAACCCGACTCATGTCTCGGGCGGACGTGCAACAGCCAGACGACGAGCAGGAACACCGCCACCGGGACGGCCACTGTCCAGCCCGCCGCGACCGCCGGGAGCCTGCTGTGGCCGGTCACCACGTCGACCGACACCTCGAGACCCGCACCGACCGCCGCGATCGAGGCGAACACCAGGTAGTGGCCGTATCCCCAGCGCAGCGACATCGACAGTGACGTGAGCAGGTCCTCCGCCGGCCGGTCGAAGTACAGCCACCACATCGCGAACACGATCACCACACCGGCGAGCGCCAGCGACAGCAGCCCGCCGAGGTGGCCGCCCTCCTCGGCTGCTTCACGCAGTGCCCCGGTGCTGCCCAGCACCACCTCGCCCAGCACGATCAGGGTGAAGCAGCCGTAGCGCTCCGCGATGTGCCCGGGGTGCCAGGTGGTCTGCACGGACCGCTCGGCCCAGGCCGGCACCGCCACCTCGGCGATCATCAGCACGAAGAACACCGCGAGACCCCACGCCGGCGGCAACAGCAGGCGCAGAAGCCACCCGATCTGCACGACGCTGATCCCGGCCGCGTAGCGGCGGGCGGTGAACCGGCGGTCCGCGTCGGCGGCACCGGCGCGCAACCACTGCGCCACCATGGCCAGGCGCATGATCACGTAGCCGAGGGTGATGACCAGGTAGTCCTGGTGGTCGGCGGCCGACGGCACACCAGCGGCGAGCACCAGCGCCCCGGCCATCTGCACGAGCGTCGTGACGCGGTACATCGCGTCGTCGGTGTCGTACGCGGAGGCGAACCAGGTGAAGTTCATCCAGGCCCACCAGATCGCGAAGAACACCATCAGGTAGCCGAGCAGGCCCGCACCGACGTGCTGTTCGGTGAGCGCATGGTGCAGTTGTGCCGCCGCCAGTGACACCGCGACCACGAAGCACAGGTCGAAGAACAACTCCAGCGGAGTCGCCGCCCGATGTTCCTCGGCGGCGTCCCGGGCCCGCATCACGACCATGACCGAGCCTCCAGGTGGATCAGCGGCGCTGGTAGTCCTTGGTGACGATCACGATAAGGCCGGGAGTCGCGTCCTTCAGCCCGGCGAACCTGGGCAGCGCACGCATCCCGAAGTTGCTGGCGAGTGACTCGGCGGCCGCTTCCTCGCTGGTACCGGGGCGGTAGTAGACGGTGCTGGTGGGGATGTTGCCCTGGGCGTAGTTGCCCACCTCCTCGACGTGCCAGCCCGAGGTTCGGAAGTCCGAGGCGGCACGTTGGGCGAGGTCCTTGACCAGGCTGTTGTTGTAGACCCGGACCGGTGCCTTGGTCACGGCCTTCTTGACGCCACCGGACGACCTGCTCTCGGAGCTACTCGCCGGAGGCAGACCCGCGCCGGGCAACGCCGGCTCGGTGTGCGGTGCGGGAGTGGCGGCGGGAGCCGGCGCCGCGTTCGGCACCGGAGCAGCGGGCGACGGAGTGGCCGCCGCGGGTGGCGCTGCCGGTGGCGGCGGTGCGGCGTTCGGCGCCGGAGGCGGGGGTGCCGCGTTCGGCGCGGGCGACGCGGGCGCGGCGGCAGCGGGCGGGGCCGCGCTGGGAGGCGGCGGCGCGGCCGGAGCGGGGTGCCCAGCGGGCGGCGGCAGGGACAGCGCGTTCGGCGGCGGGCCGGGCTTGCCGGGCGGCGGAACGCCCGGCTGCGTGGACGCCGCCGCGAGCGGCGGACCGGGCTGAGCGGGAGGAGCGGTGCTGGAGGACGGCGCGGCGGCCGCGGAGGGCACGGGCGTCGTGGGCTTCGCCGCGTCTCCCCCACCGGCGAGCGAGACCAGACCGACGACCGCGGCGACGGCGGCGACACCGAGCAGGACGAACCCGCCGACACGCAGCGGTGATCCGCTCGGCGGGTTGGGCTCGGTCACCAGGTCCTCCGGGGTGGTCGACGGTCGTAGTTCGGTGGTGTCGGGGGTCACGATCGGGTGAGTGTCGGCGTGTCGCTCAGCGGGCTTCGATTCCGAGTTGTTCCGCGGCGCGGGCGCGGCGGCGCACGACCCGTTCCCGGTGAATCCGCTTGACCACCATCGGGTCGGCAGCCAGTGCGGCCGGCTTGTCGACCAGGGCATTCAGCACTTGGTAGTACCTGGTGGCCGAGAGGCCGAACAACTCACGAACCGCCTGTTCCTTGGCGCCCGCGTACTTCCACCATTGCCGCTCGAACGCGAGAATCTCGTGATCCCTGCGCTCCAGTTGACCTTCTGGCGATAGTTTGCTCGGCAATATCTCGACGGAATCCATCGGCACCTCGTAAAGTACATGCATGTGATTCGACGGCCATTAGATCACGGGACACCGACAACCCGTGGTTGCGACGCACCCTCAGACACCCGTTCAGCGCACCGATAAGGTCCGAGCATGGCAGTCCGTCCAATACGCATCATCGGCGATCCGGTGCTGCACAAGGCGACCCGGCCGGTGACCGAGTTCAACGATGAACTGCGCACACTGGTCGCGGACATGTTCGACACGATGGCGGCGGCCAACGGAGTGGGTCTCGCGGCGAACCAGGTAGGCGTCGACCTGCGGGTCTTCGTCTACGACTGCCCCGACGACGAGACCGGCGACAACCTGAGGGGCGTGGTGGTCAACCCCGTCCTGGAGACGTCCGAGCTGCCGGAGACCATGCCGGACCCGGACGACGACTGGGAAGGGTGTCTGTCGGTGCCCGGTGAGCAGTATCCGACCGGGCGCGCGGTATCGGCAAAGGTGACAGGTGTAGACCTCGATGGCTCCCCGGTCGAGGTCTCCGGTCACGGTTTCATCGCCCGCTGCCTACAGCACGAGACGGACCATCTGGACGGCACGATCTATGTGGATCGGCTGGTCGGACGGCACTCGCGGGCAGCGTTGAAGGCGTTGAAGCGGCACGGCTGGGGGGTCCCAGGGCTGGCCTGGGACCCCTCGGCCACCGAGGCCGTCGACGTCTGATCCGGGAAACCGGAACCGGTTCCTGCCGTCGCACGTTCACCTGCTGTAATGGCGCGGTTCAGGGCAGTTACGGCGGAAGCAGCGGCATGGACGAGCTCGATGCCTATTCACTCACGGTCAGCACGGTTGCCGAAGCGGTCACCCCGCATGTCGCCAGCCTGCGCATCGCGCGCGGCAGGGAGACCGGCACCGGTTCCGGTGTGCTGTTCAGCTCCGACGGCTTATTACTGACCAACGCGCACGTCGTGGGCAAGGGCCGGCACGGGACCGCTGAGTTCAGCGACGGCCGCGAGACCGCGTTCGACGTGGTCGGTGTGGACCCGCTGTCCGATCTCGCCGTGCTGCGCGCCGACTCCGCCGTGTCCGGAACCGCTGTGCTCGGTGACGCCGACCAGCTCGTCGTTGGCCAGCTGGTGGTCGCCGTCGGGCACCCTCTCGGGCTGGCCGCGTCGGTCACCGCCGGGGTGGTCAGCGCGCTCGGCCGGTCGTTGCCGACGAGCACCGGCCGGGCGACCAGGGTGATCGAGGACGTCATCCAGACCGATGCGGCGCTCAACCCGGGCAACTCCGGCGGCGCACTCGCCAACGGGCGCGGGGAGGTCGTCGGGATCAACACCGCGGTGGCGGGTACCGGGCTCGGGCTCGCGGTGCCGGTCAACAGCACGACGCGGCGGATCATCGACACACTGCTGGCCGAGGGCCGGGTGCGCAGGGGCTACCTCGGTCTGGTCGGTGCGCCCGCGCCGGTCCCCACCGAGATCGCCGAGCACTACCAGCGCCGCAAGGGACTGCGGCTCGCCGAGGTCGTGCCGGGCAGCCCCGCCGCGCTCGCCGGGCTTCGGCGGGGTGATCTGGTGTTGTCCGTGGGGCGTCAGCCGGTGCAGGACGCGCAGGGTATCCAGCGGATGCTGTTCGCCGAGTCGATCGGTACGTCGCTGCCGGTCACCGTGCTGCGCAACGGCGCGATGGTCGACGTCGTCGCAATCCCGGCCGAGCTGACCGGCCACTAGACGAGTCTCGCCAGGTCCAGCTGTAGGTCGAACGGGTCCGTGGTGGCGAACGTTCCCACCGTGAGGCCGCTGTCGGCGTAGCCGAAGCTGCCCGGGTGGTGGCAGGCGGTGATCGAGACCTGGTCACCGATGTCGACGATCCAGTAGCGCGGGATGCCGGCGTCGGCGTACTCGGCGCGCTTGACCAGATGATCGGTCCGCCGGGACTCGGGCGAGCAGATCTCGATAGCCAGCACCACATCGGAGGCGCACAGCAGAACGCCCGGCCGGTAGGCCTTGCCGCGCGCCTCTGCCCGCACCACCACCAGGTCGGGCCTGCGGACGAAACCGGGCTCGTCCGGCCCGGCCAGCTCCAGGTCGACGTCTACCGCCGTCAGCACGTCGAGGTCGTCTGGGCAGTTACCGCCGAGCGCGACGCGCAGCTGGAAGGACGCGTAGTTGTCGTCCGGGGTGGGACTCGGCGTCAGCAGTAGCCGGCCCTCGACCAGCTCCGAACCGGGATCGGCCAGCTCGGTGTACTCGGTGACCGACAGCAGTCGACGCGGCGGTGGAGACGGCTGGTCGATCGGCAGAGCGGTCACCCGCCCAGGGTGTCAGACCCCGCCGTGCATCGACCGAAAGCCTCGCGCACAACTCAAAAGACCAGGTTGGCCAGATTCAGCTCGAACGGGAACGGATCAACCAGGCTCACCTTGCCGGTGAACTCGCCGCTGTCCGCGTATCGGAACTCACCCGTCTGGTGACAGACCAACAACGACACAGGCTCAGTGAGATCGAGAATCCAGTAGTACGGAATACCTGCCTCGGCGTACTCCCCGCGCTTGTCGACCCGGTCAGTGCGCTTCGAGCTCGGCGAGATGACCTCGACCACCAGCAGCGTGTCCGCTGCCCGTATGACACCCCCCTGCTCTTTCACGCGCCGCAACGCAGTCGAACGGACTACCGCAAGATCTGGCGAGCGCACGAAACCCGGCAGCTCAGCCGGAGCCAGCTGAAGGTCGAGGTCTATCTCCGGCACGACCCTGAACCCCGAGGGCACGGCGCCACGCAGCGCCACTCCGAGTTCGAACGTGGCCTCCATGTGGGCCGGCGACGGACTCGGAGCCATGACCACCTTTCCTTCGACCAACTCGACGCGTACATCCGTCTCCCCGAGCGCCAGGTAATCGGCCACGGTGAGCGGCCTGCGGTGCCATTCGGGAGGCCATTCGAGGGGTGCTGCGGTCATGGTTCAAGTGTGGCATGGGGCACCGACGAAAACGGGAGGCTCTGGCGGGACGGCGATCGGCGGGTTACGGTCAGGACACAACTACAGATCGCGGGAGCTCGTAATCAACGGGCTGAGAGGGCGGCTTGGTGCCGCCGACCGCACGAACCTGTCCGGGTAATGCCGGCGTAGGGAGGAATCGCCATGACAGCTCTTGACGATCGCACCGTCAGCCCCACCGTCACCACCGGCCCGATCCAGGGCTCGCGGAAGGTGTACGTCGAGGGTCCGGACGACATCCGGGTGCCGGTGCGCCGTGTGGATCTGACGAACGGCGAGCACTTCGACCTGTACGACACCTCCGGCCCGTACACCGACGTCGACGCGGAGATCGACGTCCGGGCCGGTCTTGCCAAGAACCGTCAACCCTGGATCGACGCGCGCGAGCCGGTCGACGGCGCGGCGACCCAGCTGGCCTGGGCGAAAGCCGGCATCGTGACGCCGGAGATGCGGTTCATCGCGATCCGCGAGGGCGTCGACGTCGAGCTCGTGCGCTCCGAGGTCGCGCGCGGGCGGGCGGTGATCCCGGCCAACCACAAACATCCCGAGTCCGAGCCGATGATCATCGGCAAGAAGTTCCTTGTCAAGATCAACGCCAACATCGGCAACAGCGCGGTGACCTCCTCCATCGAGGAGGAGGTGGACAAGATGGTCTGGGCGACCCGGTGGGGCGCGGACAACGTGATGGACCTGTCCACCGGCAAGAAGATCCACGAGACCCGCGAGTGGATCATCCGGAACTCGCCGGTCCCGATCGGGACGGTGCCGATCTACCAGGCACTGGAGAAGGTCAACGGCGACCCGGCGAAGCTGTCCTGGGAGGTCTACCGGGACACCATCTACGAGCAGTGCGAGCAGGGCGTCGACTACATGACGGTGCACGCGGGCGTGCTGCTGCGCTACGTACCGCTCACCGCGAAGCGGGTCACCGGGATCGTGTCCCGGGGCGGTTCGATCATGGCCGCATGGTGTCTCGCGCACCATCGGGAGTCGTTCCTCTACACGCACTACGATGAGCTGTGCGACATCCTGCGCACCTACGACGTCACGTTCTCCCTGGGTGACGGCCTGCGCCCGGGCTCGATCGCGGACGCCAACGACACCGCGCAGCTCGCCGAGCTCAAGACGCTGGGCGAGCTGACGCACATCGCGCGGGCACGCGACGTCCAGGTGATGATCGAGGGTCCCGGGCACGTGCCGATGCACAAGATCGCGGAGAACGTCCGGCTCGAGGAGGAGTGGTGCGGCGAGGCGCCGTTCTACACACTCGGCCCGCTGGCCACCGACATCGCACCGGCCTACGACCACATCACCTCGGCGATCGGCGCGTCGATCATCGCCCAGCACGGCACGGCGATGCTGTGCTACGTCACGCCGAAGGAGCACCTGGGACTGCCCAACCGGGACGACGTCAAGACCGGCGTGATCACCTACAAGATCGCGGCGCATTCCGCCGACCTGGCGAAGGAGCACCCGCACGCGCAGAACCGCGACGACGCGCTGTCCCAGGCCCGGTTCGAGTTCCGCTGGGAAGACCAGTTCAACCTGTCGCTCGACCCGGACACCGCGCGCAGCTACCACGACGAGACGCTGCCAGCCGAGCCGGCGAAGACCGCGCACTTCTGCTCGATGTGCGGTCCGAAGTTCTGCTCGATGAAGATCACCCAGGATGTCCGTGACTACGCCGAGAAACACGGCCTGACCAGCGTCGAGGCGATCGAGGCCGGGATGGCGGAGAAGTCGGGCGAGTTCGGCGAGACGGGCAACCGGGTCTATCTGCCGATTGCCGGAGAATGAGTACATGACAGAGATTCCCGTCGGGGTGACCCCACCCCGCGCGATGACGATCGCCGGCACCGACTCGGGCGGTGGTGCCGGCATCGCGGCCGACCTGCGCACGTTCGCGGCCTGCGGCGTGCACGGCTGCCTCGCGGTGTGCGCGGTGACGGTGCAGAACTCGATCGGTGTCTCCGGGTTCCACCGGATTCCGCCGGAGACCGTCGCGGACCAGATCCTGTCGGTGGCCGGTGACATCGGCATCGACGCGGCCAAGACCGGGATGCTGGCCGGGTCCGAGATCATCGAGGCCGTCGCCGGTGCGTGCGACGAGGCCGGCATCGGGGCGGGCAAGCGTAGCCCACTGGTGATCGACCCGGTGGCCGCGTCGATGCACGGTGACCAGCTGCTGGCGGACTCCGCGCTGGAGGCGTTCCGCACGCTGCTGTTCCCGCGCGCCACGCTCATCACGCCGAACCTCGACGAGGTGCGGCTGCTCATCGGAGTGGACGTGCACGACCGGGCGGCGCAGTACGACGCTGCGAAGATCCTGCACGGTCTGGGGCCGAGGTACGTACTGGTCAAGGGCGGTCACCTGCGCGAGGACACCGACGTGTGCATCGACCTGCTGTACGACGGCAGCGACTTCGTCGAGCTGCCCGGTCCGCGCTTCGAGACCGGCAACACCCACGGTGGCGGCGACACGATGGCCTCGGCCATCACCTCACGCCTCGCGCTGGGTGACTCGGTGCCGGACGCGGTCGCGTTCGGCAAGCGCTACATCGTCCAGGCCGTCCGCCACTCGTACGCACTGGGCTCGGGCCACGGCCCGGTGTCGTCGCTCTGGCGGATCAGCACCGACCCGGTGTAGGTCGTGAGTGTTGAGTGCGGCTATAGCCACACTCAACACTCACGAGGGGTGTCTCTAGAGTGCGGGGATGCCGCTGTTTGCGTTCGAGGGCGCTGAACCGACCGTGCACGAGACCGCGTGGATCGCCCCGACCGCGGCGCTGATCGGGGACGTTCGAGTCGAGGCGGAGGCGTCCGTCTGGTACGGCGCGGTGCTGCGCGCGGACTTCGGACCGATCATCATCCGGGCCGGGGCGAACGTGCAGGACAACTCGGTGCTGCACGGCGGCGCGGACCCGCTGATCGTCGGCCCCGGCACGACGGTCGGGCACCTGTGCGTCATCCACAACTGCGTCATCGGCGCGGAGTCGATCATCGGCAACGGTGCCACCGTGCAGGACGGCGCGCGGATCGGTGACCACTGCATGATCGGCGCCGGGTCGCTGGTCACACCGAACATGGTGATCCCGGACGACCAGCTGGTGCTCGGCGCACCCGCCAAGATCAAAGGGCCGTTGACCGAGTCGGCCGGCTGGTGGGTGAAGACCAACCCGGCCTTGTACCGCGAGCTGGCCGCGCGGCACAGTGTCGGTGCACCCGAGCTGGGTGGTCCGGCATGAAGCCCTACGCGGAGATCGCCTCGGTACGCGGCCGTCAGCTGATGCTCGACGGGCTCGTGGTGGTCTGGCTGCTCGTGTTCCTGCTGCTCGCGGTGCATGCGAACGACCTGGTGTCCGCACTGCGGACGCCGACGACGGCGCTGATCAACACCGGCGCCAACATCGCCGCGATGTTCGCCGAGGGCGCGGCCGCCGCCGCGCAGCTGCCGTTCTTCGGCAGTGCCCTGTCGGCCGCGCTGCAGCAGGGCCAGGCCGCGGGTGAGGCGTTGCGCGGCGTCGGTCAGCAGCAGGACGACGCGGTGTCCGCGCTGGCCACCGGCACCGCGCTGCTGGTCATGCTCATCGGCCTCCTACCGCCGCTGCTGCTCTGGTTGCCGTCCCGGCTGCGCTACGCCAAGGCGGCCGGCGCCGCTGCCCTGGCCCGTGAGGATGCGCACGCGCTGGACCTGCTCGCCCTGCGCGCGCTCACCACGCTGCCGCCCGCCGAGCTGCGCATCGTCGGCGATCATCCGGCGAACGCCTGGCGCACCGGCGACCCCGAGGCGCTCCGTCAGCTCGCCGCGCTCGAACTGCGCCGCCTGGGCCTGCACCCACCCACCCCGTGAGTGAGTTGGGCTGCCGGGGCAGCCCAACTCACTCACGGGTGCTGACCTGCGCGGCAGCGATTAGGGTCGGCTGGTGCCTGTCACCCGTCTGCTGGTCGCCAACCGGGGCGAGATCGCCGTCCGGATTCTGCACACCGCCGCCGCTCTCGGGATCTCGACCGTCGGGGTCTTCGCGGAGGACGACGCCGACAGCGGACGAGCCGACGAGTCGATCGCGCTGGACGGCACGGGCCCGGCCGCCTACCTGGACGTCGAGGCCCTGGTCGGGGTCGCGCGGCAGACCGGGTGCGACGCGGTGCACCCCGGTTACGGGTTCCTCTCCGAGCGCGCCGACTTCGCCCAGGCCTGTGAGGTCGCCGGGCTGACGTTCGTCGGACCCTCACCCGATGCGCTACGGCTGTTCGGCGACAAGATCGCCGCACGGGTCCGCGCGGTCGAGCTGGACATCGCCGCCCCGGACGCGTCCCCGGTCCTCACCGACGACTTCGCCCCGGCCCACGACTTCTTCGCCTCGGCAGGCGCGGTGATGGTGAAGGCCGTCGCCGGGGGCGGCGGCCGCGGCATCCGGCCGGTCACCGACGCGGCGCAGCTGGACGAGGTGCTGCGCCGCTGCCGGTCCGAGGCACGGAACGCGTTCGGCAACGGCGATCTCTACCTGGAGAAGCTGCTGACGAACGCGCGACACATCGAGGTCCAGCTGGCCGGCGACCACACCGGCGCGGTCGTGGCGCTGGGCGATCGGGACTGCAGCCTGCAGCGCCGCCGCCAGAAGCTCATCGAGGTCGCACCGGCACCCGGGTTGTCCGACCATCTGCGGGACCGGCTGCGCAAGGCCGCGACCGCGCTGGGCGCCTCGGTCGACCGGCTGGGACTGGCGACCGTCGAGTTCCTGGTCGCCGGAGACGACATCGCGTTCCTCGAGGTCAACCCGCGGATCCAGGTCGAGCACACGGTCACCGAGGAGGTCACCGGCCTCGACCTGATCGAGCTGCAGCTGCGTCTCGCGGGCGGCGCCACGCTCGACCAGCTGGGGCTGACCGACACCCCCGAACCGCGCGGAGTGGCGGTACAGGCGCGAGTGAACGCCGAGACCATGGACGCCTCGGGCGACGTGCGCCCGGCGGGCGGGCTGCTGACCCGTTTCGACCCACCGACCGGCCGCGGCGTCCGGGTGGACACGCACTGCGCGGCGAACGTCGAGGTCAGCCCCCGCTACGACTCGCTGATCGCCAAGGTGATCGTCACCGGCACCGACCTGGCCAGGGCGAACGCCGCGACCGATCGGGCACTGAGCGAGTTCCGGGTCGAGGGCAGCGCCACCAACATCGGTCTGCTCCGCGCGCTGCTGCGCACGGTCCCCGACGAGCCGCCGCACACCGGTTACGTCGATGACCACCTCGCCCAGCTCCTGGAGGCCGAACCCCTCGTGAGTGTTGAGTCTGGTTATGGCCACACTCAACGCTCACGAGGGGATGCGGTGGTCGCGCCGAGGGCCGGGGTGGTCGTCGAGCTTCCGGCCGCCGTGGGCGAGCACCGTGCCGAAGGTGCCGCGATGGCCGTGCTGGAAGCGATGAAGATGGAGCACGTCGTCCCGGCGCCCGGTCCGGTCCAGGTGCGGGAGGTGCTCGTCGCGATCGGTGACACGGTCGTCGAGGGGACGCCGCTGCTGCTCGTGGACCCGGCGGAATCCGCCGAGGACGACCATGCGGGCGTCGACGACCTCGACCTCGACCACATCCGGCCGGACCTCGCCGAGTCGATCGAACGCCACCGCACCGGGCTCGACGAGGCCCGCCCTGAGGCCGTGGCGAAGCGGCGCGACAAGGGCAGACGCACCGCGCGGGAATGCCTCGCGCGGCTGTGCGACCCGGACACATTCGTCGAGTACGGCGCACTCGCCGTGGCCGCGCAGCGCCGCCGACGCACCATGGCCGACCTGATCGCACGCACCCCCGCCGACGGCATGATCACCGGAACGGCCCGGATCAACGGCTTGCGCTGCGCGGTCCTCGTCTACGACTACACCGTGCTCGCCGGCACCCAAGGTGTGCAGAACCACCGCAAGACCGACCGGCTGCTCGAGCTGGCCAAGCGCGAGCGGATCCCGGTGGTGATGTTCGTGGAGGGCGGCGGTGGTCGTCCCGGTGACACCGACCAGCCCGGCTACACCGGCCTCGACGTGCCGACCTTCCGGCTCGCGGCCGAGCTGGCCACCGAGGTGCCCACGGTCGCGGTGCTCGGCGGGTACTGCTTCGCAGGCAACGCGGCACTCGCCGGCGTGTGCGACGTACTGATCGCACAGGAGGGCTCCAGCATCGGCATGGGCGGCCCGGCGATGATCTCCGGCGGCGGCCTGGGCGACGTGGCGCCCGGCGACGTCGGCCCGATGTCGGTGCAGGTGCCCAACGGCGTGGTCGACGTCCTGGTGCCGGACGACTTCGCGGCGGTGGACGTGGCGAAGCAGTACCTGTCCTACGTGTCCGGGCCGCGAGCCGACTGGGAAGCCCCTGACCAGCGGCTGCTGCGTCACCTGATCCCGGAGAACCGGGTGCGCAGCTACCAGGTCCGCCCGGTGCTCGACGCCCTGTTCGACACCGGCAGCGTGCTGGAGCTGCGACCCGAGTTCGGGATCGGCGTCGTCACCGCCTTCGCCCGCCTCGCCGGGAACCCGGTCGGGGTCATCGCGAACAACCCGATGCACCTGGGCGGCGCGATCGACGCCGAGGCCTCCGACAAGGCCGCCCGGTTCCTCGGCGTCTGCGGCACCTACCGGCTCCCGGTGATCTCGCTGTGCGATACCCCGGGGTTCATGGTCGGCCCGGACGCCGAACGCACCGCGACCGTGCGGCGCTTCGGCGCGATGTTCGTCGCCGGCGCGCACCTGCCGACCCCGCTGGTCATGGTCGTGCTGCGCAAGGGCTACGGGCTGGGCGCGATGGCCATGGCGGGCGGCGGACTGCGCTCCAGCCTGCTCACCGTCGCCTGGCCGACCGGGGAGTTCGGCGGGATGGGACTGGAGGGTTCGGTCCAGCTCGGTTACCGTGCTGAGTTGGGCGCGATCGACGATCCGGACGCCCGTGAGGCTCGCTACCAGGAGCTGGTCGCCCGGGCGTACGAACACGGCAAGGCGCTGAGCACCGCGACGGTGTTCGACATCGACGACGTGATCGACCCGGCGGACACCCGTGCCGTCCTCACCTCGGCGCTGGGGTTCATCCCGGGTTAACCCCAGGCGTAACGCTAGACCGATCAAGCACGACAAGTTATCGGAGACAACAACCCGAACAGCCTGAACGAGCAGGATGAGCGCAGCGAAGCGAATTCGAATGGCGGACGTGGCCGAGCTGGCCGACGTCTCCGTCAGCACCGTCTCACACGTCCTCAACGGCACCCGCTTCGTCGCCGAGGAGACCCGTACCCGGGTGGAACAGGCAGCCACGTCACTCGGCTACCTGATCCGCAACCGGCGCGAGTCCCCGGTCGGCCCGACGCTCGGCCTCGCGCTCACCGGGGCCTCCAACCCGTACCTGTCCGAGCTGATCCTCGGCGTCGAGTCCGAGGCCCGCAGGGCCGGCTACGCCATGTTGTTCTGCGACACCCACGACGACGCACGCACCGAGCGCGACGCGATCGCGCTGCTGCTGTCGCGGCGGGTCGACGGGATCATCCTGGCGCCGACCGAGGCGTGGCAGCAGCACACCCTGCCGCTGCTTCGTCGCCAGCACACCCCGTACGTGCTGGTGGACCGGTTCGCCGAGGCGCCGTGCGACCAGGTCGGCACGGACAGCGAGAGCGCCGCCAGCCAGCTCGTCGAACACCTGCTCAAACACCGGCACACCCGGATCGGCATGCTCGTCGGGCTACGTGGCCTGTCCACCAGCGTCGAGCGGCTGCGCGGCTATCGGCGCGCGCACCAGACAGCTGGTGTCCCGATCCGGCCGGAGCTGCTGCGCGACGGGGAGTCCTCGGTCGCGGGCGGGCGCCGCGCCACGCTGCAGCTGCTGCGCCAGGGCGGCATGACCGCCCTGTTCTCCGCGAACAACGCCATGACGATCGGCGCGCTGCTTGCGCTGCGTGAAGAGGGCATCGTGGTGGGCAAGGACCTGGCGCTGGTCGCGTTCGACGACCTGGAGTGGGGCGAGGCGATGACCCCGCCGCTGACCGCCGCGGCGCAGCCCTTCCACGCGATGGGCGCGCGCGCCGTGCAGCTGCTGTCCCGGCGTCTCGCCGACCCGCTGGCGTCCCGCGAGATCGTCCGGCTGCCCGCGTCCCTGGAGCACCGCCGCAGCTGCGGCTGTGAGCAGCCGGTTCTAGTGTCCTGAGTTGCACATTCGTGCCATGAGTCCGGTGATCCAGATGTCGTCTGGCTGCGTCGCCGGAGGCAGCTCGTACGTGGTACTCGCAACGACGGCGGCGCGGCCAGGCGGCATCTGGGCGCCGGAATTACGGTGCGAATGTGTGACTCGGGGCACTAGTGTCCTGAGCTGGTCTCGGCCGCGATGTCCTCCAGCGTCCGGCCCTTCGTGGAGACACCGAGCAGCAGAACCGCCAGCACCCCGACGGCCAGTACGGCGCAGGTCAGCACGAAGACACCGAAGAACCCGAGCGTCGTGTAGGCGCTGCCGATGATGATCGGCGACAGGATGCCGCCGATGCGGCCGAACGCGGACGCCGCGCCCATGCCGGTCGCGCGGATCGCCGTCGGGTAGACCTCGGGGGTGTAGCTGTACAGGCACGCGTAGGTGCCGTTCATGAAGAAGGACAGCAGCATCCCGAAGATCAGCAGCTGGGTGTTGCCCACCGCTGTGGCCAGCCCGATCGCGGACAGCGCGCCGCCGGTCAGATAGCCGGCGATCGTCCGCTTGCGGTCGAGACGTTCCGAGACGAACGCCGCCGAGTAGTAGCCGGGGACCTGCGCCAGGTAGATCGCGATCGAGTAGCCGAAGCTCTTGCTGATCGTCAGTCCCTCCTGGATCAGCAGCGACGGGATGAAGGTGAAGAAGCCGTAGTAGGCGAACGTGATGGAGAACCACAGCGCCCAGGTGGTCGCGGTCTGCCGGGCGAGCGCGCCGCGCCACAGCGCGAGCAGCGCCGACGAGGTGGGCGGCTCGACCGGCGCGGCGGCAATCGTCGGTGACACTGGCGGCAGCTGCGCCCCGGTCGCGACGCGGACCCGGTCCTCCATGCGTTCGACGACCGCCTCGGCCTCGGCGGTCCGGCCTCTGGACAGCAGGTAGCGCGGGGACTCCGGCAGCGCGCGGCGCCACCACAGCAGCATCAGGATCGGCAGCGCCGTGATGACCTGCACGATCCGCCAGCCGTCGGCGAACGTCGGCACCAGGAAGTAGCCGAGCAGCGCGGCGCCGACGAACCCGAACGCGAAGAACCCGGCGAGCGACCCGATGAACCGGCCACGCAGCCTGCCGGGCACGAACTCGGACAGGAACGGCGCGATGATCGCCGACTCGGCCCCGGTACCGACGCCGGCCAGGATCCGGAAACCCAGCAGCACCGGCCAGTTCGGCGCCAGCGCGGCGACCAGCGAGGCCGCCGCGTACAGCGCCAGCGCATACATCATGACCCCGCGGCGGCCGATCCGGTCGCCGAGCAGACCGGCGGCGAGCGCGCCGAACAGGAAACCGATGAGCGTCGAGCTGGCGAGAACGCCCTGCTCGGCGTGCGACAGCGCGAACACCGCCGCCGCCACCGGCAGGATGAACGCGACGATCGCGCCGTCCATGCCGTCGAAGGTGTAGCCGAGCCCGCCCTGCCACAGCAGGCTGTAGTGCGGCCGCGACATCGGCAGCCGTTCGATCCGGGCCAGCAGCTCGTCCTCGCGCACCGGATCGACCGTCATCGCACGTCCTCCCGGCTCAGGTCCCGTGAGTGTTGCGGCCGCCTATGGGCGGCCGCAACACTCACGGGCTACCTGGCGAGGGTGTTCCTGCGGATGCGGCCCGCGTGCATGATCAGGCGGAGGGTGTCCTCGGGTTTCGTCAGTACCGTGACGTCGTCGAGCGGGTTGCCCTCGACGATCAGCAGGTCGGCGTACGCACCGGGAGCCAGCGTTCCGATGCGGCCGGACTGGCCCAGCAGCTCGGCGGCCGTGCTGGTCGCGGCCCTGATGATGTCGGCGGCAGGCTGGACCTGGGCGCGCAGGCTGAACTCGGTGAGCTGCCGGTAGTGCATGTCGCCGAGCAGGTCGGTGCCGTACACGATCTTGACGCCGCCCCGGTGGGCCAGCTCCAGCGCGTGCAGCCCGGCGTCGAGCACCTCGAAGACCTTGTCGTGGCTGGCCTTGGGCAGCCCGGCGGCGAGCCCCTCCTCGGCGAGCGCGCTGTAGGTCGCCAGCGTCGGGACGTAGAACGCGTCGTGTTCCAGGAACAGCGCGACGCTGCTGTCGTCCATCAGGTTGCCGTGCTCGATCGACCGCACACCCGCTTCGAGGCCCCGGTTGATCGCGCGCGGTGTGTAGGCGTGGCCGAGCACGTACCGGTTCGCGGCCTCCGCCTCCTCGACCGCCGCGCGAATCTCCTCGACGGAGAACTGGGTGCTGTCGATCCGGTCGGTCGGTGACGCGACCCCGCCGCCCAGCATGAGCTTGAGGTGCTCGGCGCCGCGACGCAGCTCGTCGCGTGCCGCTCTGCGGACCTCGTCGACCCCGTCCACGATGCGACAGTGGCTCGGCGCGCAGTAATGGTCGTCGTGCACCTCCCGGCCGCGCGGGCGACCGTCGCCGTGTCCGCCGGTCTGGGACAGCGCCTTGCCACCGAACATCACCCTGGGCCCGGTGAACCAGCCCTCCGCGACGGCTTGGGCCAGCCCGTAGTCCGCGCCTGCCGCATCCCGGACCGTGGTGAATCCCCGGTCGAGCATGCCGGCGAGGATCGCGCCCGCGCGGGCCGCGACGTAGTACGGCGACTGCTCGGCGGCGCCCGGCAGGTCCGCGCTGTAGGCGAGCGTGTGCACGTGCGCGTCGATCAGGCCCGGCATCACGATCCGACCCCCGGCGTCGATCACCTGGGCGTCCGCGCTGCGCAGCTCGGGACCACCGACGTCGACGATCTCGTCTCCCTCCACGACGATCGTCCGATCGGGGTGCGGTTCGTCCGCCGTCGGATCGAGAACCGCCGCATTGCGGATGAGCACGACACGCTGATCAGCCATACCCGTGAGTGTTGCGGCCGCCCGGAGGCGGTCGCAACACTCACGGCAGGATGGGCGCATGGCTCAGGTAAAAGTTTCCGTGCAGCGGACCGTGCACGGATCGGTCGACCAGGTTCGTGCCGCGCTCGCCGACTACCAGACGACGCGCCCCAAGATTCTGACCGACAACTACAGCGACTACCGGGTGATCGTGGGCGGGCACGGCGCCGGTACCCAGGTGAGCTGGAAGCTGGCCGCGACCGAGAAGCGCATCCGCGACCAGCACATCGACGTCACCGAGGCGGACGGCACGCTCATCGAGTCCGACCGCAACTCGAGCATGGTCACCACATGGTCGGTGCGGCCAGCCGACAACGGGCAGAGCGCGGTCGACATCCACACCGTGTGGAACGGCGCGGGTGGCATCGGCGGGTTCTTCGAGCGCACGTTCGCGCCCAAGGGACTGAGCCGCATCTACAACGGTGTGCTCGACAAGCTGGACGCGGTTATTCAGTCGGGCTGACCTAGTACTTAGGGTAGCCTAAGTACTATGGCGATCAACGAGGACCGAGGTCGGCTGACCCAGCTGGTGTTCGGGCAGATGGCGGGCCAGGTGGTGGCCACCGCCGCCGACCTCGGTCTTGCCGACCTGATCGGCGACGGCGAGCGCAGCGGCACCGAGCTGGCCGGCAAGATCGACGCCGATCCGGGCGCGGTGACCAGGCTGCTGCGCGCGCTCGCCGCGCTGGGGCTGCTCACCGAGACGACACCGGACAGCTTCGCGTTGACCGGCATGGGCACGCTGCTGCGCAGCGACGGCCCGGACTCCCTGCTGGAGTTCGTCCGGATGTTCTCCGACCCCGCGATGCTGGCCGCCTGGCGCGAGCTGGGCAGCGCCGTCCGTACCGGGCACACGACGTTCGACCAGGTCTTCGGCGTCAGCTTCTTCGACCATCTCGCGGCGAACCCCGAGCTGTCCGCGCGGTTCAACACGTCCATGCGGCAGGCCACGCAGCTGGTCGCCTCGGCGCTCCCGGCCAGCTACCACTTCGGCCGCTTCCACACGGTCCTGGACATCGGCGGCGGTGACGGCACGCTGCTCACCGCGGTGCTGGGCGCGCACCCGGGGCTGCGTGGCGTCGTCTACGACACCGCCTCTGGCCTCGCCCAGGCCGGGGCCACGTTCCAGCAGACAGGTCTTGCCGACCGGTGCACCACGACGACCGGTGACTTCTTCACCTCGGTTCCCGGCGGCGCGGACCTGTACCTGATCAAGAGCATCGTGCACGACTGGAACGACGACCAGGTCAACACGATCCTCGGGCACTGCCGGCGGGTGATCCCGGACAACGGCCGCCTGCTGATCATCGAGCCGGTGCTGCCGGAGAAGGTCGACGGCTCGGTGCGTCCCGGGCTGTACCTGTCCGATCTGAACATGCTGGTCAACGTCGGTGGCCGGGAACGGACGCTGGTCGACTTCGACCTGCTGTGCGCCCGCGCCGGCTTCACCCTGTCCGACCTGCGTCTACTGCCCGGTCCGAGCGGTTTCTCCCTCATCGAGGCCACCCCCGCCTGATCAGGACCCGTGAGTGTTGTGGGCTGCTATGGCAGCCCACAACACTCACGGGTGTTCAGCGGCCGCGCAGGGGTGCGCCCCAGGTGGTGTCGTCGCGCAGGGTGCGCTTGAGGATCTTGCCGCCGGGGTTGCGCGGCAGCGGGTCGGTGCGTACCGAGACGAACTGCGGCACCTTGAAGTCGGCCAGGCGCTCCTTCAGGTAGTCCAGCACCGCCATCGGGTCGATCTCGGTGCCCGGTACCGCGACCAGCACGGCGCCGACCTTCTCCCCCATCACGTCGTCCGGCACGCCGACCACGGCGGCCTCGGCGACGCCTGGCGCGCCCGCGAGCGCGTTCTCCACCTCGACCGAATAGACGTTCTCACCGCCCCGGTTGATCATGTCCTTGGCCCGGTCGACGACGTAGGTCAGGCCGTTCTCGTCGACCCTGGCCAGGTCGCCGCTGTGCAGCCAACCGTCCACGAAGGCCGCTTCGGTCGCCTCCGGCTTGTTCCAGTAGCCGGCCACCACGTTCGGACCTCGGATGAGCAGCTCACCCACGCCGGTCTCGTCCAGCGCGTCGATCGCCAGGTCCACGACGGGGGCGGCGAAACCGACCGAGTCTGGGTGGTCGGCGGCCCATTCATGGGGCAGGTAGGTGGAGATCGACGCGGTCTCGGTCAGCCCGAAGCCGTTGCCCAGCCGCGCGTTCGGGAACATCGTGGTGATCCGTTCGACCAACGCGGGCGCGATCGGAGCGCCGCCGTAGGACAGCTTGGTGACCGCCGAGACGTCGAAGTCACGGAAGTTGTGCTGCGCCATGGCCATCGCGTAGATCGCCGGCACGCTGGTCAGCTGGTTGATCCGCTCGTCGACGATGGTGCGCAGGAAGGCCTGCACGTCGAACTTCGGCAGCACCACGGTCGCCGCGCCGAGCGTCAGGTAGACGAGCAGCTGGCTGTTGCAGCCGGTGACGTGGAACAGCGGGACCGAGATCAGGCCGCGCTGCTCGGCTCCGGTGGCGCGGTTGATGTTGGTGACCCGGATCGCCGTCTCGACGTTGGACAGGAAGTTGCGATGGGTTGTCATCGCACCCTTGGGGAACCCGGTGGTGCCGCTCGTGTAGAAGATCGCGGCCAGGTCGTCGAGGCCGAGGTCGTCTGCCGAGCGGGGCGGGCCGTCGGGCAGCGGCTCGCCGGGGCGCAGCACCGCGGCCGCACCGCTGTCGTCGAGCACGTAGTCGATCTCCGGCTGGGCGAACCGGGTGTTGACCGGGACCGCGACCGCTCCGGCGAGCTGGGTGCCGAAGAAGCCGAGCACCCAGTCGACGCCCGCCGGCAGCAGGTTCGCCACCCGGTCGCCGGGACGGACACCGGCCTCGGCCAGCCCGCCGGCCACGCGCGCACCGCGGTCCCAGAGCTGCCGGTAGGTCAGCCGCTCCCCGCCGACCTCGACCAGCGCCTCGTGCTCGGGGTCCCGCTCGACACTGATCCGCAGCAGCTCGACCAGCGAGCCCGGCAGGTCCGGGTACTGCGCGACACCGTTGTCGTCACGCCACACCCCGGAGGTGTCGAACGGTGCGGCGCCTCGCGGCAGTGGTTCAACGCTCATCCCCACATCATGATGTGGCCCCACCCACTCGGCCACCGCACAGGCCCGCCCCCACCCCGCGAGTCGCTGGATTCCGCTCAGCGAGTCGCGGGAAGGTGGGCCGGGGACGGGACGGGCTGGCGATAGGCTCGGCCGGTGGGTGGGCAGGTGTTGAGCAGCGTGGAGCTGTTCAGCGGTGGCGGCGGGCTGGCGTCCGCGATGCACCGCTCCGGGTTTCGACACCTGCTGGTGAACGAGCTGGAGCGGCGGGCGTGCGAGACGCTGCGCGCGAACTCGGTCGGGCCGCTGGTCGACGGCGACGTGCGCGCGGTCGACTTCACCGCGCTGGAGGGCACGGTCGACGTGGTGGCCGGCGGTGTGCCGTGTCAGCCATGGAGTCTCGGCGGCGCGCACAAAGGCCCCGACGACGCGCGCAACCTGTGGCCGGAGCTGTTCCGCTGCGTCCGCGAGACCCGGCCGAAAGCGGTGCTGGCGGAGAACGTCCGGGGCCTGCTGCGGCCTTCGTTCGAGCCGTACTACTCCTACATCCTGCGCGAGCTGGCGCTGCCGTTCGAGCGCCGGGTGGACGGCGAGGACTGGCGGGACCACGACAAACGCCTCATCAAGGCGCTCTCGGCACCTCGCCTCGGCGACGACACCGAGCGCTACGACGTGTTCCGCCTCCCGGTCAACGCCGCCGACCACGGAGTGCCGCAGGTCCGTCGCCGGGTCTTCGTGGTCGCGTTCCGCCACGATCTCGGCTTCGGTGACTGGCAGCCACCCACCCCGACGCACTCCGAGACCGCGCTCGCGGCCGCCCAGGTCTCCGGCGAGTACTGGGACCGCCACGGGCTGACCCCACGGCCCCCTGTCGTCGAGTCGAACCGCACACCGGACGGGCTCCAGCCGTGGCGCACGCTGCGCGACGCGATCGCCGACCTGCCGGAACCGCTGCCGGACCGCGCCGAGCACCCCGGCTGGCTGCACCACTACGGCTGGCCGGGTGCCCGCAGCTACAAGGGCCACACCCCGAACGAGCTGGACCGCCCGGCCAAGACGGTCAAGGCGGGTGTTCACGGCGTCCCCGGCGGTGAGTCGGTGCTGCGCCGCGACGACGGCTCACTGCGCTACCTGACGGTCCGCGAGGTCGCCAGGATCATGACGTTCCCCGACGAGTGGCGGCTGGCCGGCCCGCGCGGCGAGCAGATGCGCCAGCTCGGCAACGCGGTCCCGGTCCTGCTCGGCGAGGTCATGGCCGCCGCGATCCACAGAACGCTGCTGAACACCTCGTGAGTGTTGAGTGTGGCTATAGCCACACTCAACACTCACGAGGTTTGCTGGGCCGGGAGGCTGAGAGTTCGCGCAATGCCGTTACTCCCGGGGCCCCGCCGAGGCAAAATGACGCGCATGACCGCTCCCTCACTGAACCGGGTGATCGTCTCGGTGGCCCAGCTGGACCGTTCGCTCGCCTTCTACGAGGGGTTGCTCGGGCTTCATCGCCGGTCCGCGCCGCCGGGGTTCGCCGTGTTGAAGATGGGGTCGGGTGCCGGGGAGGTCGAGTTGATGCTGCATCAGCGGATCGCCCGGCCGAGCATGGCCGGGGTCGCGATGAGCATCCGGGTCGACGACGTCGACGCGATGTGTGAGGCGGCTCAGAAGCTCGGATGCACGATCATCGACCAGCCCACGGACCAGCCGTGGGGCGAGCGCCTTGCGGTGCTGACCGACCCGGACGACCACGTGATCTGCCTGTCCACCGCCACCGCCTAGGGCTACTGGCAGTCGGGGCTCAGCTCGATGAACGCTCGCCTCGGGACCGGCTCCAGCAGTTCCAGGGCCGCCACCACGTCGGAGGAGTCGGAGGCCGCCCTGACCTCGGCCCAGCGTTGGCGCAGCTGGATCGCACTCTGGTTCTCGGCGAGGGTCTGGGTCTGCGCCGGCAGGGGTGGGGTGTCGCCGGACCAGCGGTAGGCGAGGGTGCCCGGCAGGCCGTTCGTGACGACCGTGCCCACCACGGTGCACTCGTTGCCGACCCGTTCCAGGTGCACGGACACCGACTTGACCGCGAACTTGGGCGGTTGCACGACGGTCAGCGCCAGGTAGCCGGCAGAGGCCAGCCCGGCGGCGGCGATCAGGGACCACAGGAGCGTGCGGTAGCGGCGCCTGCGGGGGCGGGCCGCCCGGGCCGTCAGGCGGGCCAGGTCTATCTCGTCGCGCAGGCGCAGGTCGGCCGAGAGCGGTACCGGGCGGCCGCGTCGGCCGTTCGCGGACTGGTCCTCCACCGGATCGGACGCGGACAGCAGCGAGTGGGCCGCGGCGGTCGGCCAGGGAACGTCGGTGTCGGCCCTGGCCGCGGGGTCCTGTTCCGCCATCGCGGACCACCAGGACAGCCACAGCGTGGACTGCTCCGCCAGCCAGGCCCGGGGCGGCTGGGACAGCATCCGGTCGAGCTCTTCCAGCGCGGCGGGCAGACCGGCCATGCCGATGGCCATGCCCGCGACCCTGGCCAGGCCGATACCCAGCAGGAAGTCGTCGCGGCACCAGTCACATGCCAGCGTCCAGAGAAGCTGCGCCCAGTCGCGCACGTCGTCGGCCGTGGTGTGCCTGGGGGTGTGCGGCGATTGGTCGTAGACCGTCCAGTCCAGCAGCAGCGCGACACCGCGCACGTCGACGATGACCGAGTGCTCGCTGATGTTGCCGTGCGCCAGCCCGTGCCGGTGCATGGCCAGCAGCGCGGCGCCGGTGTCCCGCGCGACGGTCAGGACGCTGTCCGGATCGATCGCGCCGCCCGCGGTCAGCTCGGCGAGCGTCGGGCCGGGCGCGGAGCGGACCAGCAGCCAGTTGTGCCCGGCCTCGCCCACCAGGTCGTAGACCGGGGCGACGCCGGGCAGCTGTAACTCCGCGAGCCTGCGGGTGAGCCGCACGAGCCCACCGAGGTCGTGCCGGCCGTGGATGGCGAGCACCCCGGCGACGACCTGACCGTTGTCCGGCACGAGGTACCAGGTGCCGAGCCCGGTCGTGCGCAGCTCCACACCGCGGCGATGTCCGTAGACGATCGCGGTGGTGTCGCTGAAGGGACCGGTGACGACGGCCATATGTCGCAGAATACGAACAGGAATGGAAATCGTCGAGACCAATGGCAGAAGTCAGCTGATGGTCGGCAGTCCAGATAACAATCACTCAACGAATACTTAAGTAAGGGCAGACTAAGTATCGTCGGAATGTCGCATCAGCAATTACTTCTACACCATTAATCACACCTGTCCCAGTAGTCCCATAATTTATTGATCTTTAGAAGCCAGCTTGGCCGGCGCGGAACCGATCGCCTGGTGAATGGCGTCCGCCAGAGCCAGTGCCGTCTCCTCGGTGAGTTCCAGCGCGACCCGGGCGGACGGACCAAGCGCGGGATTGAGTACGTCGATGTTCACCGTGTGGCCGTACTGCGCGTGCACCGGATGGTCGACATACACTATTGCTTCACTGGCCCCGAACCAGCCGCGTGCACCTTTACCACTGCCGTCAACGGAAATTTTCTCGGTGAGATAAGTACACATCACAGTCTCCTTTCGCGACCGAGCTCAGGACAGGTGCTTGCCGAAGAATTCACCGACCAGGCGCCATCCCTCGACCGCGGCCTCGGGGCGGTACGCGGGGCGGTCGACCGAGAAGAACGAGTGACCGGCGTTCTCGAACGTGTGGAACTCGTGCGGCTTGTCCAGCCTGGTCAGCTCGGCGTCGAGCTTCGCCACCTCGGGCGGCGCGGGGAACTTGTCCTCGGCACCGAACAGCCCGAGCAGCGGCGCGCTCAGGTTCGGGGCCAGGTGCAGGATCGGCTGCATGACCTTGGGCATGCCCTCCGGCGCCGCCTCCACGACGAACGCGCCGTAACAGTCGACCGCGGCGTCGAGCGGCAGCGAGCACGCGGCGAGGAAGCTGTGCCTGCCGCCCGAGCAGTAACCGATGACGCCGATCTTGCCGTTCGCACCGTCGAGCTTCTTCAACTGGTCCGAGGCACCCGCGACGTCGCCGACCAGTCGTTCGTCCGGCACACCACCCGCCGCGCGCACGGCGGCCGCCGCGTCGTCCGGGTCCGCACCGGGGGCCTCACGGGAGTACAGGTTGGGGCAGATCGCGTTGAAACCCTCGGCCGCGAGACGGCGCACCTTCTCCTTCGACTCCCGGTCGTAGCCGGGCATGTGGTGGATCAGCACCACACCGCCCCGGGAGCCGGGCGCGAGCGGTCGCGCCTGGTAGGCCTCGATCTCGTCGCCGCCGTGGCCGCTGATCGTGATCGTCTCCGCCTGGATCGCGTCCGGGCTGATCGTGCTCATGCTGAGGTCCTCTCCGGGGAACGCATCGGTTGGTCGGGCGTGGCCACACTCCCACGCAACAGGGAGGCGAGCGCGGCCACCACGGCCATCACGGCCGCCGCCGTGAACACGGTAACCAGACCGTGGTGGAACGGCCCTGAGATCAGCTCAGGGAAGAATCGGGTGCCGGTCAGCGTGTCCCGGTTGGCCGCTGGCACGGCGTCGAGTGCGCCGGTGGGACCCAGCAGGTGGGCGATCGGGTTGACCCCGAGGAACGCCGCGAACAGCGTGCTGACCGGCGGAAGCCCGGCGACCTGGTCGGCCACCGGCGCGGCGACACCCTGCGCGCGCAGCCCGGCGGACAGCGTGCCGGGCAACGAGGTCGCCAGTCCGGCGACCATGAGCGAGAAGAACACCCCGATGGACAGCGCGGTCCCGGAGTTCTGGAACGTCGAACGCATGCCCGAGGCGACACCCCGTTCGCCGGGCGCGACGCTGCTCATCACCCCGGAGGTGTTCGGCGCGGAGAACATGCCCTGGCCGATGCCGCTGACCGCGAGCAGCAGCGCGAACACCGGGTAGCTGAAGTTCACCGGGATCAGCAGGAAGCCGACGAATGCGCCTGCCATCAGCAGCAGCCCGGTGGTGGCCAGGATGCGCGGTCCGAACCGGTCGGACAGGGTGCCCGAGGTCGGGCCGGCGACCAGGAATCCCGCGGTCAGCGGCAGCAGGTAGATGCCGGCCCACAGCGGCGTGTCGGAGAAGTCGTATCCGTGCAGCGGCAGCCAGACGCCCTGCAGCCAGATGATCAGCATGAACTGCAGGCCGCCGCGCGCGATGGCGGTGAGCAGCGCGGCGAGGTTGCCCGCCGCGAAGGCCCGCACGGTGAACAGGGCGAGCCGGAACATCGGCTCCGCGACCCTGGTCTCGATGACCGCGAAGATCACCAGCAGCAGCGCTCCGACTGCGATGCCGCCGCGCACCCACGGGTTCGTCCAGCCGGTCGCGTGGCCGCCGTAGGGCTGGATGCCGTACGTGATCGCGGCGAGGACGATTCCGGCGCCGAGCGCGAAGGTCACGTTGCCGGCCCAGTCGATGCGCGCCCGGCGCGGGCTGCCGACCTCGCGCAGGCTGCGGTAGGACCAGATGGTGCCCAGCAGGCCGAACGGGACGCTGATCCAGAACACCGCGCGCCAGTCGATCTCGGCGAGCAGACCGCCCGCGACCAGGCCGAGGAACTGACCGGCGAGCGCACTGATCTGGTTGACGCCGAGTGCCATGCCCCGTTGTTCGCCGGGGAAGGCGTCGGTCAGGATGGCCGCCGAGTTGGCGGTCAGCATCGCGCCGCCGAACGCCTGGACGACCCGCCACCCGATTAGCCACAACGCGCCGTGTCCGCCGTGGAACGGGTCGAAGGACAGCGCGATCGAGGCGAAGCTGAAGATCATGAAGCCCCGGTTGTACATCTTCACTCGGCCGAACATGTCGCCCAGCCGCCCGAGCGCGACCACCAGTACCGCCTGGACCAGCAGGTATCCGAGGATCATCCAGAGCAGGTAGCCGATGTTGCCCGGCGCGAGCGGATCGAGCCCGATGCCCCGGAAGATGGCCGGCAGCGCGATGATGACGATCGAGCCGTCCATCGTGCTCATCAGCACACCGAGCGTCGTGTTGGACAGCGCAACCCACTTGTACCGGTCGCCTGCCGCCGTCACCGGTCGAACTCGATAGTTAGCACAACTAGGTAGATTACTCCGGTTCGTTCGGTGTGACGACGGCGAGCACCTGCCCGGTGTCCACCTGGTCGCCCTGCCGGACCGCCAGCTCGGTCACCGTGCCGGCCATCGGGGCGGCGATGCTGTGCTCCATCTTCATCGCCTCCAGCACGATCAGCAGCTGCCCGGCCTCGACCTCGTCGCCCACCTCGGCCTGCCGTCGCACGACCGTGCCGGGCATCGGCGCGAGCAGCGAACCGGCGTGCACCGCGTCCGCCGGATCGGGGAAGCGCGGCAGCTCGGTGAGCGTCGCGGAGCCGTCAGGTCCGTCCACATAGGTCTGGTCGCCCACCCGCTGCACGGTGCACTCGCGCCGCACCCCGTCGATCTCCAGCACGACGGCGTGCTCGGTCGCGCCGCCGAGCCGGACGTTCTCCCCGAGCCGCTCGCCGTCGACCCGCACGTCCAGTCCATCCCGGCCAAGGCGGTAGGTGACCTCGAACGTCTCCTCGCCCACCGCGTACCCGACCCGCTGACCCACCCCGCCGGCGTTCCGCCACCCGGACGGCAGGGTCCGCAGCACCCCCGCCGCCGCCCGGTTCCCCGCCTGCCGTGCCAGCGCAGCCACGGCCACCACCCGTGAGTGGCGAGTGGTCCTCTGGGACCACTCGCCACTCACGGCCTCTGACCTGGTGAGATAGCTCGTGGTCGTGTTGCCGGCCAGGAACTCGGGGTCACGCAGGATCGCGGCGAGCAGGTCGCGGTTGGTGGTCACGCCGTGGATGCGGGCGCCGGTGAGTGCCCTGGCCAGGCGTCGCGCGGCGTCGGTGCGGGTCCGGCCGTGCGCGATGACCTTGGCCAGCATCGGGTCGTAGTGCGGACCGATCACGCTGCCCGGCTCGACACCGGCGTCGACCCGGATACCCGGCACGTCCGGGATGTGCCAGTCGTGCAGCGTCCCGGTCGCGGGCAGGTAACCGGCCGGGACGTCCTCGGCGTAGAGCCGCACCTCGATCGCGTGCCCGTCGATCCGGGCGTCGAGGACCTCGGACGGCAGCGGCTCACCCTCGGCGATCCGCAGCTGCAGCTCGACCAGGTCCAGCCCGGTGACCAGCTCGGTCACCGGGTGCTCGACCTGCAGCCGGGTGTTGACCTCCAGGAAATAGAACTCACCGGTCCCGGCGAGCACGAACTCCACGGTGCCCGCGCCGGTGTACCCGATCGCCTTGCCCGCCGCGACCGCCGCCGCACCGAGCTCGGCGCGCAGCTCGCTGCTCACCGCTGTGGACGGCGACTCCTCGACGATCTTCTGGTAGCGCCGCTGGATCGAGCACTCGCGCTCGAACAGGTGCACCACGCCGCCCCGGCCGTCGCCGAGGATCTGCACCTCGATGTGCCGGGGATCGGCCAGGTAGCGCTCCAGGAACACCGTGCCGTCGCCGAACGCGGACGCCGCCTCGCGCCGGGCGCCGTGCACCGCCTCCACCAGGCCGGCCTCGCGTTCGACGACCCGCATGCCCCGCCCACCTCCGCCGAACGCGGCCTTGACCAGCAGCGGGTACCCGACGCGCTCCCCGGCGGCGCCCAGTTCGGCATCGGACGGCTCGTGGTCGGCCGCGAAGACCGCGCCGGGCAGCACCGGCACGCCGGCCGCCTCCATGAGCGCCTTCGCCGCGACCTTGTCCCCCATCGACGCGATCGCCTCCGGCGACGGCCCGACGAACGTCAGCCCGGCGTCGGCGACCGCGCGGGCGAACGCGGCGTTCTCGGACAGGAACCCGTAGCCGGGGTGCAACGCGTCCGCGCCGGTCTCCACGGCGGCCGCGACCACCAGGTCGGCACGCAGGTAGGTGTCCGACGGCGTCACCCCCGGCAGACGGACCGCCTCGTCGGCCAGCCGCACGAACGGGGAGTCCGCATCGGCGTCGGAGAAGACCGCGACGGTCCCGATGCCCAGCCCGTGCGCTGTGCGCATGACCCGCGCGGCGATCTCGCCCCGATTGGCGACCAGCAGCTTGGTGATCATGTGTCCCGCTCCTGAGGCTCATGCGCCGGCGATACGACTCGTGAGTGGTACGGGCGCCTATAGGCGCCCGTACCACTCACGACAGGTGCCTGCGAAGGTCGGGGCACGCGATCACATCCGGAAGACGCCGAAGCCGCGACGGCCGGCGACGGTGGTCGAGTGGACGGCGGACAGGCCCATGCCGAGCACGGTTCGGGTGTCGCGCGGGTCGATGATGCCGTCGTCGTAGAGCCGGGCGGTCACGTAGAAGGAGTCCGACTCGGACTCGATCTGCGCCTCGATCGCCGCGGTCCGCTTGGCGTCGGCGGCCTCGTCGAACTCACGGCCGGACGACGCGGCGGACGCCCGACCGACGATCGACATGACCCCGGCCAGCTGCGCCGCGCCCATCACCGCGAGCTTCGCGCCGGGCCAGGCGAACATCAGACGGGGATCGTAGGACCGGCCGGACATGCCGTAGTTCCCGGCACCGTAGGAGGACGCCATGTTGATCGTCAGGTGCGGCACGGTGCTGTTCGCCACCGCGTTGATCATCTTCGCGCCGTCCTTGACGATCCCGCCCTGCTCGTAGCTCGTGCCGACCATGTAGCCGGTCGTGTTCTGCAGGAAGACCAGCGGTGTGTCGGTCTGGTTGGCGAGCAGGATGAACTCGGACGCCTTCTTCGACTCCTCGCTGAACAGCACGCCCCGGTGGTTGGCGAGCACGCCGACCGGATAGCCGTGGATGCGCGCCCAGCCGCACACCAGCGCGGTGCCGTAGCGCGGCTTGTACTCGCCGAACTCCGAACCGTCGACGGTCCTGGCGAGGATCTCCCTCGGGTCGAACGGCACCTTGGCGTCCGGCGGGACGAGCCCGAGGATCTCCTCCGGGTCGTACCGGGGCGGCGCCGGATGCAGGTCCGGCGCGGGGCCGAGCTTGCGCCAGTTCAGCTGCGACATGATCATCCGGCCGATGCGGATGGCGTCGTACTCGTCGGCGGCGAAGTGGTCGGCGAGCCCGGACACCCGGGAGTGCATCTCGGCGCCACCGAGCTCCTCGTCGTCCGCGACCTCGCCGGTGGCCATCTTGACCAGCGGCGGGCCGCCGAGGAACACCTTCGCCTGAAGGTCGACCAGCACCGCGTAGTCACACATCCCGGGGACGTACGCACCGCCGGCCGTCGAGTTGCCGAACACCAGCGCGACCGTGGGCACCGCAGCCGCCGACAGCGCGGTCAGCTCGTGGAAGATCCGCCCGGCCGGCACGAACAGGTCGGCCTGGGTGGGCAGATCGGCTCCGCCGGACTCGACCAGGTTGACCACCGGCAGCCGGTTGAGCCTGGCGATCTCCAGCGCGCGCAACGTCTTGCGCAGGGAGTACGGGTTCATCGCGCCGCCGCGCACGGTCGGATCGTGACCGATGATCACGCATTCGACGCCGGAGACGACACCGATCCCGGTGACGACGCTGGCCCCGACGGTGAACTCGGTACCCCAGGCCGCGAGGCTGGACAGCTCGAGGAACGGGCTGTCCGGATCCACCAGCAGCTCGATGCGCTCCCGGACCAGGAGGCGGCCACGGTCCCGGTGCCGCGCGGCGTAGCGCTCACCGCCACCGGCTGCCGCGAGCTCGAGCTGCTCGGCCAGCCGGTCGAGCAACCGCAGCTGGGCGGCGCGGTTCGCGCGGTATGCCTCGCCCTGGGTGTCGAGGACAGAGGTGAGTACAGGCATCAGCCGCTCCCATGTGATTGCCCATTCACTTGTGGAACGTACCGCACCCGATGCCATACTCACCAGATGGAAAACGGGCGACCGCGTCGGCAACGCGATCCTCGCCGCAAGGACCGAATCCTGTCCGCGGCGGCCGAGCTGGCCGCCCGTCGCGGCTTCCACACCATCGCGATGGCCGACATCGGCGCGGAGGCCGGCATCGTCGGCTCCGGTGTCTACCGGCACTTCGAGAGCAAGACCGCCATCCTGGTCGCCCTGCTGGACACCGTGATGAACCGGCTGCGGGAAGGTTCCGACCGGATCGTCGCCCAGGCGGCGGACGACCGAACAGCCCTGTCCGAGCTGGTCAAGGACCACATCGCGGTGGCGATCGAGGATCGGGCGGTACTCGCGGTGTACCACCGCGAGGCCCACACCCTGCCCGAGCGGGACCGTCGGCGCCTGCGCAGGGCACAGCGGCTGTACCTGGAGGAGTGGGTGCACCTGCTCACCTCGCTGCGCCCCGAGCTGTCCGACCCCGAGGCCAGGGTCACGGTGCACGCCGCGGTCGGCGCGATCCAGTCCACCCTGTTCTTCGACCCCGGCCTTGAAGAAACCCACCTGGCCGCCCTCCTGGCATCAACAGCCCAGGCCTGCCTAGGCCTACCCTCCCTCCACTAATAACTCCCCGTTCACTACCTTCCCGCCCCTAGCGGCACGAATGTGGCTTTAGGGACGTTGAACGTCCCTAAAGCCACATTCGTGCCGTCCGGGCGGGTGGTGGGGGGGGTCAGGACGGGACGGGGGTGCTGGTGAGCGGTGACAGGTAGGTGGTGATGTCGATGGATGCGCGGGTGCGGGTGGCCAGGTAGCCGTCCGGGCGGATCAGGACCAGGTCACCCTCGGTGGCCGCGTACGCCCGCGCGGCGTGGCCGTCGACGTCGGCGAGGCCGTGCTCGCCACCGATCCGGACGATCCGCACGTGATCGGGCAGACCGGCCGGGTCGGCGCCGAAGGCGAGCACGGTCCAGCGCGGACCGTGCAGCAGCTCGAACAGCCGCACCCGCCGCCCCCGGCCGTCCCGGCACGGCGCGTCAGGAGCACGGTCACCCGCGACCGGCCCGGAGACCGCGCCGCTGTCCGGAGCGAGCGGTCCGCCCCGGTAGCTGATGCCGAGCTGGTTGGTCCCCCTGCCCTCCTCGCCGCGCAGCCCTGGTGGCGCGCTGGTCAACCGGGTGGACAACCCCAGTACGGCGGCCGCGACCGGCAGTCGTTCGGCCTCGTAGGTGTCCAGCAACCCCTCGTCGGCACCGGCCAGCACGTGGGCCAGCTTCCAGCTCAGGTTCGCCGCGTCCTGGATGCCGGTGTTCATGCCCTGGCCACCGGCTGGCGAGTGCACGTGCGCGGCGTCCCCGGCGAGGAACACCCGGCCGACGCGGTAGCGGTCCACCATCCGCACGTTCATGCGCCACTTGGACAGCCAGGTCGCCTTCCGCAGCCGCACCCCGCCGCCCACGACGTCGTCCACGATCGCCTGGCAGGTCTCCAGCGACGCATCCGAACCGTTGTCCGGCGCCTGCAGCTGGAAGGTGTCGGTCCCGGGCAGCGGGCACAGCGCGACACCGCGCGGCAGCACGTTCTGCCAGATGTGCCAGTGGTCGCGGTCGACGCCGTCGAGCTGGACGTCCGCGATGAGCATCCGGACGGCCTCGTTCGTCTCGCCGAGGAACGTGACGCCCAGCAGCCGGCGCACGGTGCTCGAACCGCCGTCGCAGCCGATCAGGTAGCGCGCCGAGACCCGTGACCCGTCGACGAGCGTCGCGGTGACCCGGTCCGGCCCCTGTTCGAAGCCGACCAGCCCGGTGCTCCAGTCGACGGCCACGCCGAGCTCGGCGAGCCGGTTGCGCAGCGTCTCCTCGACCCGCCACTGCGGGATCAGCAGGGTGCGCGCGTACGGGCTGTCCGGGCTCGGCGCCTCGCCGGCACTGAGATCGGTGTCGAAGTACGTACCGTCCTCGGCGTAGTGCCGGATCGGCATCCGGGACCGGCCGGCGGAGACCAGCCGACCGGTGACCCCGAGGCCCTCCAGGATCTCCAGCGACCTCGGCTGCAGCCCCTTGCCCCGCGATCCGACGAAGGGATGCTCGGCGGCATCCACGACCCGGACTCGCACTCCCCACTGCGCCAGGAAACCGGCCGTCGCCAGCCCCGTCGGCCCCGCACCCACCACCAGCACGTCCACATCGGTTGTCATGAGATCGACCCTAGCAGAATTTGCGACTCAGTCTCAAATAAGACTCAGTAGCAAATTTGCTTGACTGTCATACTGCCGATGTGGCTGGGTTACGAGAGCGGAAGAAGGCGCAGACGCGCGCCGAGCTCCAGCGCCACGCGCTACGCCTGTTCCGCGCCCAGGGATACGCCGCGACCACGGTCGACCAGATCGCCTCGGCCGCCGACGTGTCGCGCGCAACGTTCTTCCGGTACTTCCCCAGCAAGGAAGACGTCGTGCTGTACGACGACATCGATCCGGTGATGGTCGAGGCGTTCGCCGCCCAACCCGAGGGCGCACCGCTGCTGAGCAGCATGCGCAGAGCACTGCGCGACGCGTTCGACCAGCTCGAACCGGAGAAGCGGGCCCTCGAGGAGGTGCGCATGCAGCTGGGACGCACCGTGCCCGAACTACGCAACGCCATTCGCGAGCGCAACCAGTTCAGCGTCGAGCAGATCGCCGCCACGGTCGCCGCCACCACCGGCCGCGCGCCGACCGATCTGGACGTGACCCTGTTCGCCGGGATTCTGGTCGGCGTCCGCCTCGCCGCCCAGGCGCTGGCCGACCAGCACCCGGACCGCCCCTACGTCGACATCATGGACACCGTGTTCGCACGCCTGGAGCAGGGCGTACCGCTGGCCGACGAGCCGATCCGACGCGTCGCGCCCTAACTGAGAAGTTCTCAGATGTGCTAATGCTTATGTCGTGATCTGTCCCAAGTGCCAGAACCGGATGATGACCGTCAACAAGAACGGCATCCACATCGAGCAGTGCGAAGGATGCCGAGGAATCTTCCTCGACCGAGGCGAGCTGGAGCAGATCGCCGGCGCCGAGAGCTCCTACTACGGCGGTTACCGGGGCGGGCACAACGACTCGCCGAAGCCGTTCCGAGGCGGCCACGCCGACTCGCCACGCGGCTACCGGGGCGGTCACCCCGACTCGCCACGCGGCTACCGGGGCGGCCACGCCGACTCGCCGCGCGGTTACCGGGGCGGTCATCCGGACTCCCCGAAGGGCTACCGGGGCCACTCGGACTCGCCGAGACCGTACGGTCACGACAAGCGCCGCAAGCGCGGCTTCCTGGAGAATCTCTTCGACTGACCCCTCGTGAGTGTTGAGTGTGGCTATAGCAACACTCAACACTCACGACCTGGAGGACGGACCGCGCCGACGTGCTGGACCTCTTGATCTGTCCCGGCTGCGGCGACAAGGCGGCCGCGCCGATCGTGGCCGACAGGGAGCTGGCCTGCGCGCACTGCGGCTGCCGGTGGCCGTTCCGCAGGCTGCCGTTGTTCGCGCTGACCGGGCCGAGCGGCGCGGGCAAGTCGACCGTCGGACCGAGGCTCGCGGAGCTGCTCGACGACCGGGTCGTGACGGTCGAGCAGGACGTCCTGTGGACGGCGGGGCTGCGCGACGACGTCGACGGCCATCCCGTGTTCCGCTCCGCCTGGCTGCGGATGGCCGCGATGATCCACCAGAGCGGCCGGCCCGTCGTCCTGTGCGGAACGGTCGTGCCCGCCGAGTTCGAGCACCGGCCGGAGCGCGTGTTGTTCTCCGACATCCACTACCTGGCGTTGGTCAGCGACTCGGCCGCGCTCGCGGCGCGCCTGCGCCGGCGCCCACGGTGGCGGGAGTGGGACGAGCCGCGCATCGCCGAGATGCTCGAGTTCAACGAGTGGCTGCGCGCCGAGGCCGCCACCATGACACCGGCGGTGGATCTGTTCGACACGACCGAGGTGCCGATCGAAGCGGCGGCCCAGTACGCCTGCGCCTGGATCACGGCCCGCCTGCCCGTGCCGTGATCGCTATCAACCGTCTCGCTATATCGTGGGGGTATGTCTTCCGCACGTGCGTCGGCCGTGTGCGGGGTCGCCGTCGTTCTGACAACGCTCGCCGGCTGCGCGCAGGCCGCCGAGCCACCGGCTCCGAGCGGGCCACCCTGCGTGGCGAAGGACGAGGCGGCGCCGGGCCCGCCGGGAGCCGAGTGGTACAGCTCGGTGCTCGGCTCCGGTCCGGTCCCGCTGAACACCTATTCCGGCAGCGCCGAGGACACCATCCAGGGGCACCAGGCGATCTTCGACTTCACCGATGTGCCGCACTCCCCGGACCAGGCGATCGCGCTGCTGTCCTTCACCGTGCACGCGGCCGCCCCCGGCGGATGGGAGCGCGACCGGTCACTCACGCTCTTCGCGTTCCAGGACGCCAACCGCTCGCCACGGTCGCAGAGCGTCGGAACGACCTGGACCCAGCAGTGCCCGCTCGGCGACTGGCAGGTCATGTCCGCGATGCGTGCGGCGGGCCACGAGCCGCTCCCCGAACGGGTCGAACCGGGCCACGACGCCACCGGCTGGGTCGCGTTCCGGATTCCGAGAGGCAGGTCCGCGCTCGTCCTGCGGTCCCAGTGGCTGTACCCCGACGGTTCGGTCAGCGCGACCGGACCGCTGTCCCGAGGCTGACCGGTCAGTGGTGCTTGTGATGGTGGTGGGCGGCCTGGAGGGCCGCGCCGACGATCCCCGCGTTGTTGCGTAGCACCGCCGGCACGATCTCGCAGCGCGTCTCCACCAGGTGCAGCCATTTGTCGGCCTTCTTGCTGACGCCGCCGCCGACGACGATCAGGTCCGGCCAGAACAGGTTCTCCAGGTGCCCGTAATAGCGGGTCAGCCGCTGCGCCCAGTCCTCCCAGGACAGTTCCTCGCGGTCCCGCGCCGAGTCGGCGGCACGCGACTCGGCGTCGTGTCCGTCCAGCTCGACGTGGCCCAGCTCCGTGTTCGGGACCAGCACACCGTCCACGACCAGCGCCGAACCGATCCCGGTGCCGAGCGTGGTCAGCAGGACCACACCGTCGCGGTCCTTCGCCGCCCCGAACCGCACCTCGGCGACACCGGCCGCATCGGCGTCGTTGACCAGCAGCGACTTGCGTTCGGTGACCTTGTTCAGCAGCGCGTGCCCGTCGGTGCCGATCCAGGACTGGTCGACGTTGGCCGCCGTGCGCACCACGCCGTGCTGCACCACGGCCGGGAACGTGCAGCCGAACCGGCCGTCCCAGTCGAAATGGTCCAGGACCTCGCGCACGACCTCGGCGACGGCGTCCGGCGTGGCCGGTTGCGGCGTCGGCACCCGGAACCGTTCCTCGGCCAGCTCGCCGTGGTGCAGGTCGACCGGCGCGCCCTTGATGCCGCTGCCACCGATGTCGATGCCGAATCCCAGCTCACTCATGCACCGCAGCCTACGACGGGGCCCCGACCTCCCGCCGCCGCAGACCGGTGCCCGCTCGCAGGGTGATCGAGAACATGTCGGTCGGTCCGCGCAGTTCGACGCGGTGCCACCGCCCGCGTGGCACGACCACCGCGGCACCGGAGCGCAGGTCCACGATCTCCTCGGCCTCCCCCTGCGCGGCTTCGAAACACAGCCGGGCGTGGCCGTCGACGACGCCGACCAGCTCGTCGGCGTTCGGGTGCATCTCCCAGTGGTCGCCGTGCACGTCGGCGTCGGTCTCGACGTGGAAGGCGGCCACCGTCCAGCCGTCGGTGCCGCCGCCCATGCGGCGTTCACCGGTCTCGATCCGCCCGTCGGCGTGCAGCTGGATGCCGGCCGACAGCAGGTCTATCGCTTTGTTTTTGTACATGTATAGAAAGTAGGTCATGGCGACGCCCGAACGCAAGGCATGATGGCGACATGCCACGTTCAGCCGCGAAGACCGGTCGCCCGGCCAGGATCTCGGCGGCCGGGATCCTCGCGGCGGCCCGCGCGATCCTCGAGCGGGACGGGGTGTCCGGGCTGACCATGCGCAAGGTCGCCACGGAGGTCGGCACGACCCCGATGGCGCTCTACCACCACGTGCGGAACAAGGACGAGCTGCTGCTGCTCCTGCTGGACGACTACGCGGACGCGATACCCCGGCCCGCACTGCCGGAGGCGCCGCGCGAACGGATCCTCGTCGTCGCGCGGGCGATGCACGACGCGCTCGCCGAGTGTCCGTGGATCGTCGAGGTGCTGGTCGCCGACGACCTGGTCGCCAGGTCAGGGCTGTGGTACTCCGAGCACATCGTCCGGGCCTGTCTCGACCTCGGCTTCGACGCCGAACGAGCCGTCGCCACCTACCGTGGCATCTGGTACTTCACCGCGGGCGAGATCATCGTCCGGGCCAGCGCCACCCGCCGTCGCGAGGCCGAGAACACCACGACGTACCGGGACCGACTCTTCGCCGACCTCGACGCCGAAGCGTTCCCCACCCTGGCGGCGCTCGGCAGCGACTGGGCCCGCCTGACCAGCAGGGACACCTATCCGGTCGGCCTACACGCCCTCATCGACGGCCTGCTCGCCGGATAGTCCGCGATCCCGCCGCCGACCAGGTCGACCATCGCCTCCAGCCACACGTCCCGTGAGCTCTGCCGAGGGTTCGCGCGCAGATAGCCGAGGTGCTCCTCGGAGGCGAGCATCCGGAAGACCAGCACCAGCTGAGCAGCAGCGATCCGGGGACGCGGCGAGTCAGCCCGCTCCCCGAGCTCCTCGGCGAGCTGCTCGGCCACGTCGTGCTCCAGCTGGTCCCAGAACAACCGCAGCCGCGACTTCAGGGTCGTGCTGCTGGCGACCGGTCCGAGCAGGCGGCTCAGGTGGGTGATCGTCTCGGACACCGTCTCGGGCACCATCTCCGACAGCAGCGTGACCAGCGCCTGCAACGGCGACTGCCCCGGCGCGCGCTGACGCAACGAGCACAGGACCGAGTCGCGCAGCTCCTCCTCGTCGTCGAAGACGAGGTCCTCCTTGGACGGGAAGTGGGCGAACACGGTCTTCGCCGAGATGTTCGCCGCATCGGCGATCTCGGCGACGGTCACGTTGTCGAAGCCACGTGCATCGAACATCTCGTGCGCGGCGTCCAGAATGGCTTGCCTGGTCATGAGCTTCTTACGCTCACGCAAGCCAAGAGGACTGCCACCCGCACACGTCACACCAGCCAGTTTACGTCCGCGACATTATAAAAGCACCCTCAAGCGGTTACTGACACACTTTCTGCGCTCACTTACCTGTTCCTTCGGCCTCGTACCCGACTTCGCCCGTACCCGACTTCGCCCGTACCCGGCTTAGCCCGTACCCGGCTCCAAGGCATCTCGGCTTCGCCGTCGACTCGTGAGTGGCAAGGGCGCCTATAGGCGCCCGGATCACTCACGACGGAAAAGCTGTCGTGAGTGCTCCGAGCGTCTACGCCTTCGGCGCCGCTTCGCGGTAGACGCCCTTGCCACTCACGTGGGTTATCGGACGGCTGTTGCTCCCTTGCCCAGGACCACGATTCCGCCTTCGCTCACGTGGTAGGCGTTTCGGTCTCTGCCCAGGTCTACGCCTATGTGGGCGCCTGGGGGGACCACGACGTTCTTGTCCAGGATCGCTCTGCGGACCACCGCTCCTGCGCCGACCCGCACACCGTCGGCCAACACCGAGTCCTGCACCACCGCGCCCTGCTCGACGTAGACGCCGGGTGACAGCACCGAGTTGACCACCTGCGAACCGGACACGATGCAGCCGGCGCTGACCATCGACTCCTGCGCCGTGCCACCGTTGACGAACTTCGCCGGCGGACGCTGCGCGGGCAGGGCGAAGATCGGCCAGTCGGCGTTGTACAGGTTGAAGATCGGGTGCGTGGAGATCAGGTCCTGGTGCGCCTCGTAGTAGGCGTCGATCGTCCCCACGTCACGCCAGTAGCCGTGGTCACGCGGCGTCTCACCGGGCACGACGTTGGAGCTGAAGTCGTAGACGCCGGCCTCACCCCGGGTGACCAGCTGCGGAACGATGTTGCCGCCCATGTCGTGACGCGACTCCGAGTCACCCGCGTCCAGCTCGAGCGCTTCACGCAGCGCGTCGGCGGAGAACACGTAGTTGCCCATCGACACGAACGACTCGTCCGGCGCGTCCGGCAGCCCGGGCGGGTCGGCGGGCTTCTCCAGGAACGACGAGATGACCGTCCCGTCGTCGGTGTGGATCACGCCGAACGCACTGGCCTCGGCGCGCGGCACCCGGATCCCGGCGACCGTCACCCCGGCGCCGGACATGATGTGCTGGTCGATCATCTGGGACGGGTCCATGCGGTACACGTTGTCCGCGCCGAACACCGCGACGATGTCCGGCGACTCGTCCTTGATCAGGTTCATCGACTGGTAGATCGCGTCGGCGCTGCCCAGGTACCAGTGCGGGCCCCGCCGCTGCTGCGCCGGGACCGGCGTCACGTACCCACCGGTCAGCGACGCGAGCCGCCACGCGGTGGAGATGTGCCGGTCCAGCGAGTGCGACTTGTACTGGGTCAGCACAGCGATCTTGTGGATGCCGCCGTTGATCAAGTTGGACAGCACGAAGTCGATCATCCGGTGGACGCCGCCGAACGGGACGGCGGGCTTGGCCCGGTCCAGGGTCAGCGGCATCAGCCGTTTGCCCTCCCCGCCCGCGAGCACGATCCCCAGTACGCGAGGCCGAGACGGCATCAGCTTCCCCCTTCTGAGCTTCCCAGTGCGAGACTGTCGTAGATCGCCACGGTGCGGGCCGCGATCGCGTCCCAGCCGTACTCCTTGACCGCGCGCCGCCGCCCCGCCTGACCCATCGCGCGGGCCACCTCGGGGTTGTCCAGCAGGTCGTTGACCCGCTCTGCGAACGTCGCCTCGAAACCACGCGGATCGGACTCGGTGTAGGGCACCAGCAGCCCCGTCACGCCGTTGCGGACGACGTCCGGGATGCCGCCGACGTCGCTGGCCACGACCGCCGTCTCGCAGCCCATCGCCTCCAGGTTCACGATGCCCTGCGGCTCGTACACCGACGGGCAGGCGAACACGGTCGCGCCGGACAGCAGCTGGATCACCTCGTCGCGCGGCAGCATCTCCTGGATCCAGTGCACGCCGTCCCTGCTGGCCTGCAGGTCACTGACCAGACCGCGGAACTCCTTACCCAGCTCGGGGGTGTCCGGCTCACCCGCGCACAGCACCAGCTGCGCCTCCGGACGGAACGACGCGGCCGCCCGCACCAGGTGCGGAACGCCCTTCTGCCTGGTCACCCGCCCGACGAACAGCACCGTCGGGCGGTCCGGGTCCAGCCCGTGCTTCGTCCACGCGTCGCGGTTGTCGGTGTAGGCGTACAGGGTCGAGTCGATGCCGTTGGGCACGATGTGGACCTTGCCCGGATCGACCGTGGGATAGGTGGTGAGGATGTCCGAGCGCATCCCGTGGCTCACCGCGATGATCGAGTCGGCGTTCTCGATCGCGGTCTTCTCCGCCCAGCAGGACAGCGCGTAGCCACCGCCGAGCTGCTCGACCTTCCACGGCCGCAGCGGCTCCAGCGAGTGCGTGGTGACCACGTGTGGGATGCCGTACAGCAGTTTCGCCAGGTAGCCGGCCATGTTCGCGTACCAGGTGTGGCTGTGCACCAGCTCCCGGTCGGCGACGGCGGCGGTCATCGACAGGTCGATCGACAGGGTCGCCAACGCCGGGTTCGCCCCGGCCATCGCCGAGCTCGGCGAGTGCCCGTGCGCGCCCTCCCGCGTCTCGCCCCAGCACTGCACGGTGAGATCGACGAGCGGGCGCAGCTCACGTGCCAGGAAGTCGACGTGCACCCCGGCGCCGCCGTAGACGTTGGGCGGATACTCCCTGGTCAACAGGCCAATTTTCATGAATACCCACCCAACGCTACGGTGACCGCCCTCATGAAGAGCCGCCCAGCGCGGCCGTGACGACCTGCTGCGCCTCGGTCTGGATCTGGGCCAGATGGTCCGGGCCCTTGAAGCTCTCCGCGTACACCTTGTACACGTCCTCCGTGCCCGACGGTCTGGCGGCGAACCAGCCCGAGTCGGTGACCACCTTGAGCCCGCCGAGCGCCGCGCCGTTGCCGGGTGCCTCGGTGAGCCGCTGGGTGATCGGCTCGCCGGCCAGCTCGGTCGCGGTGACGTCCTTGCCGGACAGCTTGCCCAGCCGCGCCTTCGCCTCCCGGGTGGTCGCCACATCGATGCGCGCGTAGGCCGGTTCGCCGAACCGTTCGGTCAGCGTCGCGTAGTGCTGCGACGGGCTGCGTCCGGTGACGGCCTGGATCTCCGAGGCGAGCAGCGCCAGGATGATGCCGTCCTTGTCGGTGGTCCACACCGAGCCGTCCGAGCGCAGGTAGGACGCGCCCGCGCTCTCCTCACCGCCGAACCCGATGTCGCCGCTGATCAGCCCCGGCACGAACCACTTGAACCCGACCGGGACCTCGACCAGCCGCCTGCCCAGGTCAGCGGCGACCCGGTCGATCATCGACGAGCTGACCGCCGTCTTGCCGACGCCCGCCGTGGGTGACCAACCCTCGCGGTTGCGGTACAGGTAGTCGATCGCCACGGCGAGGAAGTGGTTCGGGTTCATCAGGCCGGCGTCGGCGGTGACGATGCCGTGCCGGTCGGAGTCCGCGTCATTGCCGGTGGCGATCTGGAACTCCGAGCGCCGCGACACCAGCGAGGCCATCGCGTACGGCGACGAGCAGTCCATCCGGATCTTGCCGTCCCAGTCCAGCGTCATGAACCCGAACTGTGGGTCCACGGCCGGGTTCACCACGGTCAGCTCGAGCTTGTAGCGCTCGGCGATCGCCGACCAGTAGGCGACCGAGGCGCCACCCAGCGGGTCGGCCCCGATCCGGACACCTTCGGAGCGGATCGCGTCCAGGTTGACCATCGCCGGCAGGTCGTCGACGTAGTGACCGAGGAAGTCGTAGCCGACCAGGTCGTCCGAGGCGCGGGCCCGCTCGATCGAGATCCGGCGGACACCGGCGAGCTTGGCGCTGAGCAGCTCGTTCGCCCGGTCGGCGATCCAGCCGGTGGCGTCGGTGTCGGCCGGGCCGCCGTTGGGCGGGTTGTACTTGAACCCGCCGTCGCGCGGCGGATTGTGCGACGGCGTGACCACGACACCGTCCGCGCGCGCCGACGGGCCGGAGCTGTTGTGCCGCAGGATCGCGTGCGAGACCGCCGGGGTCGGGGTGAACCCGTCCGCCGAGTCGACCAGCACGGTGACGTCGTTCGCGGTGAACACCTCGACCGCGGTCCGCCACGCCGGTTCGGACAGCGCGTGGGTGTCGCGGCCGAGGAACAGCGGCCCGGTCGTGCCGACCCTGGCCCGGTACTCGCAGATCGCCTGGCTGGTCGCGGCGATGTGGTCGTCGTTGAACGTCGTGGCCAGCGACGACCCGCGATGGCCGGAGGTACCGAAGGCGACCCGCTGCTCGGCGATCGCCGGATCGGGTCGAAGGTCGTAGTAGGCGGCGTTCAGCTCGTCGAGGTCGACAAGATCCTCCGGTCGTGCCGGCGTTCCGGCGCGAGGGTCAACAGCCATATCTCGATCACTCCAGCCGTAGAAAAACTCAGCTCGGTAAGCGTGCCAGGTCGGCGGCTCCGACGATGCCCGCTTCGCCGCCGAGTTGCGCAATGACCACCTTCGGCAGCGGGCGTCTGCCGCGTCCGGTGAGACGTTCCAGGAAGGCCTTCTCCACCGGCTCACGCAGCAGCTCACCCGCATCGGCGACCCCGCCGCCGATGACGAACACCGAGGGGTCCAGGACGGCGGCCAGGTCGGCCATGCCGTAGCCGATCGAGCCGGCGAGAACCCGGTACAGCTCCAGCGCGGCCGCGTCGCCCTCCTGGGCCGCCTGGGTCACCTCGGGGCCGGTGATCTTGTCCGGGTCGCCGCCGGCCAGCTCCAGCATCCGCAGGGCCATCGACGGCGAGTGCCGTGCGAAGTCGCGGGCGTCCCGGATCAGTGCGCTGCCGCTGCCGTACTGCTCCCAGCAGCCCTTGTTGCCGCAGCCGCAGCGCAGCCCGCCCTCGATCACCACGTTCATGTGGCCGATCTCCGCCGCGATGCCGAACCCGCCGCGCAGCAGCTGCCCGCCGAGCACGATGCCGCCGCCGATCCCGGTGCCGATGGTCAGCAGCACTACGTCGTCGCTGCCCTGCGCGGCGCCGAACCGGGTCTCCGCCCACGCCGCGCAGTTCGCGTCGTTCTCCACGATCGTCGGCAGCTTGAGCCGCTCGGTCATCTCCGCGCCGAGTGGCTCCTCGCGCCACGGCAGGTTCGGGGTGAACAGCACGGTGGACCGGTCCGCCGAGACGAAGCCCGGCGCGCCCATGCCGACGGCCTCCACCTCGTGGCGCTCGCGCAGCTTCCACACCAGCTCGGCGATCGCGTCGTTCACCGAGCCCGCGGTCTGCCCGGGGGTGTCCACCCGCATCTTCTCGATCATCGCGCCGTTCTCGTCGACGACAGCCGCCGCGACCTTCGTTCCCCCGATGTCGACCCCGATGACCAGACCCATGACTCAGACCATCTCCTCGAGTTCCTTGCCCTTGGTCTCCTGCACGAACCTGATCACGAACAGCGTGGCCAGTACAGCGAACAGTGTGTAAATCCCGTAGGCGAGTCCGAGGCCGACGCTCGACAGCGGCGGGAACGTGGTCGACACGACGAAGTTGGCCACCCACTGCGCGGACGCCGCGACGGCCAGTGCCATCGCCCGGATCTTGTTGTTGAACATCTCGCCGAGCATCACCCAGACCACCGGGCCCCACGAGCAGCCGAAGAACACCACGTACAGGTTGGCGGCCAGCACCGCGACGATCCCGGACCCGCCGAGCTGCGGGACCCCGTCGACCACCGGGGCGATGCCGAAGGTGATCGCCATGATCAGCAGGCAAAGCCCTTGGCCCGCGGCGCCGACCAGCAGCAGCGGCTTGCGGCCGACGCGGTCCACCAGCGCGATCGCGATGATCGTGGTCAGGATGTTGGTGACCGAGGTGATGACGCTGGTGAACATCGCGTCCTGCTCGGTGAACCCGACCGCCTGCCACAGCACGTTGGAGTAGTAGAAGATCACGTTGATGCCGGTGAACTGCTGGAACACCGACAGCAGGATGCCGACCCAGACGATCGGCATCAGCCCACCGCCCGCCTTGCGCAACACCGAGAACCCGGCGTGCTGCTGCTTGCCCTCCAGGCTCCGACCGATCTCGGCGATCTTCGCCTCGGTGTTGCCGCCGACGTAGCGGCGCAGGACCTCACCGGCCTTGCCGAGCTGCTGCTTGGCGACCAGGTAGCGCGGCGACTCCGGGATGGTCAGCGCCATACCGCCGTAGAGCAGCGCCGGGACGCCGAGGGAGAAGAACATCCAGCGCCAGGTCTCCAACCCGAACCACAGCGGCGCCGCCGCCGAACCCGAGCCGAGGACCAGCGCGTAGTCGACGAGCAGCGAGGCGAAGATGCCGATCACGATGGCGAACTGCTGCAGCGAGCCGAGGCGCCCGCGCAGCCGCGCCGGAGAGATCTCGGCGATGTAGGCGGGAGCGATGACCGACGCGGCACCGACGCCCGCCCCACCGATCAACCGCCAGAACGCCAGGTCGTAGATGGTGAACGCGAATCCCGAGCCCAGCGCGCTGACCAGGAACATCGCGGCGGCGACCAGCATGACCGGGATGCGGCCGAACCGGTCGGCCAGCCCGCCGGCGAACCAGGCGCCGATCGCCGCGCCGATCAGCGCGATGGCGACGGCGAGGCCGAGCATGAAGGCGCTCGCGTGGAAGAAGTCGCCGACCGCCTTCACCGCACCGTTGATCACCGCGGTGTCGTAACCGAAGAGGAAGCCACCCAACGCGGCGGTGCCGGTGACCAGGATGACGCGGCCGACGTGCGGCATCCCCTCCCCGGTCTGCTGCGTTCCGCCGTCCGAAACCGTGGCCATCACGATCCTCCTTGATCTAGCCCGACGCGCTCACCCTTCAGTGTGGTTGCCATCACACCTTGAAAACAAGACTTGAACGCTAAGAGGCGGTCGAACTGTAACTGCATTCGAGTGAAACCGACAGAAGTCGAACACAGACCTACGGTGTCGGCACCCCGACGACCCCATCGGGCGACCGGCCGGCGAGCTTCCCGGCGGCCAGCACCGAGGGGGAGGCACCGGCTGAGGCGATGACCAAGGCGCCGAGCAGGTGTGAACGCGCGCCCAGCTCGGCGAGCACCAGGTCGACGGCCTGCGCGGCGCTCGGGATGCCCTGCCGGTTGAGAGTACGGCGCAGCGAACCGAGCACAAGATCGTCGGCCTGCGCCAGCTCGCCGCCGATGATGACCCGGTCGGGGTTGAACACATTGCACAGGTTGGCGACAGCAACCCCGATATGGTGGCCTGCGTCTTCAAGAATTCGATGACAGGCGACGTTGCCGTCGCGTGCCATCCGCACCACGTCGGCGATCGTCAGGTCGGTGCCGTAGTTCGGCGCCAGCTGCGCCAGCAGCGCCGAGGTACCGACCAGCATCTCCAGGCAGCCCCGGTTGCCGCAGCGGCACAGCGCGCCGTACTCGTTCATCGTGACGTGCCCGATCTCGCCGGCCGTCCCGATCGAGCCCTGGTACAGCTCGCCCCGGATGACCAGCCCGGCGCCGACACCGTCGGACAGCTTGACGTACGCGACGTTCTCCGCGCCGCGACCCGCGCCCCACCGGTCCTCGGCCAGCGCGCCGAGGTTGGCGTCGTTGTCCACCCTGGCCGGTACGCCGAGCTGTTCGGTGGCGGCCGCGGCGGCGTCCACCCCGACCCAGCCGGGCAGCTGGGACGGCGCGCCGACCTGCCCGGTGCGCGAGTCGATCGGCGCGGGCAGCCCGATGCCGAGGCCGACCACCAGCTCACGGTCGATCTCCAGCTCGGTCAACAGTCGCGACAGGATGCGTTGCACCGCGTCGAGGCCGTCGTCGACCCGGTGATCCCAGTCCAGCTCCATCCGGTGCTCGGCGAGCACCTCATAGGCCAGGTCGGCGACGGCGACGGTCAGGTGCCGGTGCCCGAAGTCCGCCGCGACCAGGACGCCCGCGCCCCGGGACAGGCGGACCGCCTGCGCGGTACGGCCCCGGCTGACCGTCGGGGAGACACGCAGCAGCCCGGAGGCGCTGAGCTCGCGGACGATGTTCGACACCGTCGACGGCGCGAGCCCGGTGAAGCGGGACAGGTCGGCTTGGGTCATGGTCCCGGCGAACTGGAGCGCCTCGATCAGCCGAGCGTGGTTCGCCTCCTTCAACGAGGCGGGTGACCCCGGGCTAGGCCGACGCGCGCTTGGCTCCACCGCCACGATCCTAACCACGCCCCCACCCGCGAGTCGGTCCTCCCAGCACCCCGAGTCGCTCCCCTCAGCCCCGCGAGTCGCTACATTCCGCCCCGCGAGCCGCTAGATTTCGCTCCGCGAGTTGGGCCCCCAAGCACCGCGAGTCGCGCCCCGCAGCACCATGAGCCGCTGGCTTCCACCCCGCGAGTCGCTAGATTTCGCTCCGCGAGTCGCTAGATTCCGCCCCGCGAGTCGGGCCCCCAAGCACCGCGAGTCCCGCCCCGCAGCTCCATGAGCCGCTGACTTCCACCCCGCGAGTCGCCGATTCCGTCAGCGCGAGTCGGCCCCCAAGCACCGCGAGTCGCGCCCCCCAGCACCAGGAGCCGCTGGCTTCCATCCCGCGAGCTGCAGGTCGCGTGAGCGGCCATGTGTCGGGAGGCGCAACTCAGTGTGCTGAGACCCCCGACTCGCGCACCGCCGTACCCCACCGCGAGTCGGGGGATTTGGCAGGACGAGTCGGGGGATTCGTCAGCGGGCGTGTGCTCGGGCGCGCAACTCAGTGTGCTGAGACGCCCGACTCGCGGGGCTGGGTGGGATGCGCCTGTTTCTCCGCCCCGGAGGCGGAGGAAGAAGAACGTGGCGGGCGGGCCAGGGGCAGGCAACAGACGGCACCGACCACGCCCGCGGCCACGATGGACGCGCCGACCATCGCCTTGCCGCCGTGGTCGAACGCCCACGCCGCCATGAGCGGGGTCAGCACTCCGGCCCACGCGAGCGTCATCCCCCACAGGCCGTTGTAGAGACCGCGCAGGCGTTCAGGCGCGATGCGGTTGAGGACGTCGGAGATGGCTACGAACCACACCACCTCGCCCGGGATGCTGAGCACCACCGCCAGCACGTACCCGGGGGTGCTGTCGGCGAGCCCGACCGCGCCCATGGCGGTGCCCATGACGAGCGACCCCGCCGCCGCCTCCCACACCATCGGCCGCGCGGACGTGGCCCGCCTGCTCAGCCACGGGTTGATCAACGGGGTGAGGACGAGGACCGTCACCGCGTTGGCCACCTGCACGGCGCCGAAGTCCACCGACGGCAGGTGGTCGGCGGTCATCAGCAGTGGCAGGGCGGAGAACATCCCGGTCACCGGCACGAGCGCCCCGACCGAGCCGAGCAGCACCAACCAGAGCCGTACGTCCGCGAACGCCCTCGGACCGGCGCCCCGGCTGTCGCGCGACATCCTGCCGGGCACGTCCGCCTCGACGAACCGCAGGACGATCAGCCCGAACACCGCGCAGGCAGCGGCGTTGACCAGGTACAGCGTCGGCACGCCGAACGGTCCGGCGAGCAGGCCTCCGGCCGCCCCCGCGACCGCCACACCGACGTTCAGCGCGAAGTGGCGCCATCCGTTGATCCACGCGCGGCCCTCGTCGTCCGGCACCATCGCCGCGACGGCCGCGCTGATCACCGGCCGCGCCGCGTCGTAGATCACCCCGGCGAGGAACGCTCCGACGAGCAACACCGGCAGTCCCTCGGCCATGCCCAGCACCGGCAGCACGACGACGGACAACGACATCGCGGCGAGCAGTGTGGTGCGCCTGCCGATGTGGTCGGCCAGCCAGCCGCACAGCACCTGCCCGACCACCCAGCCGGCGCCGAACGTCGCCAGCACCCATCCGGTTGTGTCGGCGTCGTAGCCGCGGCCGTCGAGCAGGTAGGTCATGAACGGGTAGGCGAAGCCGGCGGCGCGGATCAGCATCTGTCCGCCGACGAGAACCCAGATCGCCGGGGGCATGGACCGCGCGGTGGTCGTCACGAGCCCGCCGCCGGCCGGTAGAGCGAGCCGTTGCGTTCCAGCTCCCGGATCGCCTGGTAGCTGTCCTCGATCACGTCCCGATCGCCGACGAGGTAGATCGAGTCCGGGCTGGTCAGCAGGTCGACGGTGGTGCGTACCGGGCTGCCACCGGTGACATGGTCGAGTGTGCCCGCGACGGCGGGCAGGTCGAGGACCTTCGCCCACGCGGCGCTGTCGATGGTTCCGTCGTACGGCGCGCACAACGTCACCCGACACGCGTGACGCAGAGTCCTCGGCTCCTGATCGGGGACCACCCGCCCGGAGACGACGGCGTCGACGGCCGCGCGCACGTGGTGCGTGCCGGTGGCCAGCGTCACGGCGTCCGGGTTGACCGGTCCTTCCGGCCGGACGCCCGTCTCGATCAGGATCGGCCCGGTCTCGGTGAGCATGACCTCGCTGTGTGCGGGTCCGAACCGGACGCCGACCGCGGTGATGGCCTCGCGCACGTAGGACGCGAGCAGCGTGTGGAGCTCCGGGTCCTCTTCCGGTGACAGCCACGCGGTGCGGTCGTACACGCCGTGACCGTCGGGGGTCTGGATGCGATGGTCGGCCCAGATCTCGGCGACCATGTGTTGCCCGGCCGCGCTGACCGTGTTGACGATGTACTGCATGCCGTGCACCTGCCGCTGCACGACGAGGGCGTCGTTGCTGCCGCCCATCGCGTTCGCCCGGCCGTGGATCGCGTGCCAGGCGGCCTCCAGCTCGGCCCGGCTCCGGCAGAACGCCACCCCGTCGCTGCCGGCGCTGTCCGCCGGTTTGACGACGTATCCCCTGGTCCCGATGTCGTGTGCCCAGTCGAGGGCCTCAGCGAGCCCGCTGGTGCGCAGCGTCGGGATCGCCGGCACCCCCGCGGCGCGCAGCGCCTCCACCATCGCGCCCTTGTCGCGTCTCGAGTCGCTGTGGGCCGGGTCGTTCCCGGGCAGGTCGAGCGCCGCGGACAGGGCGTCACCGAGCGGCACGCCGATCTCGGTGCCCGCCACGACCGCCCCGACTCCCAGCTCGCGCAACCGGGCCGCCGTCGCGGCGACGTCACCGGCATGCACGACGACGGACTCGAATGCCTCCGCTCGTAACGCGCCTCGGTACAGCGGCGGGATGACGTCGTCCGGCTCGACGACGGCCACGCACGTCCAGCCGCGACGGGCGAACTCGGTGACGTAGAAGGCCCCCGCGGAATAGGGGGCGACGACGGCCGCCACACCCTGCTCCGGGTCGTGGGCAGGCGCCACCGACACACGCTGGTCAGACATGTCAATTCTCCCCGGGATAAAGTTCTGGACACAGCGGAAAACAACTGCCGCACAGACAGTTCACAGCTTGTGCACAACGAATGCCCACCGCTCAGGCGACCCGGGACAGAATTCACCCAGGTGTCAACGTAATGGACGGTCGGCAGCACGTCGGGCGCGATCTACACCCGCTCAATCAGCGGTTTCAGGATACTTTAAAGAGTTCAACTAGGCACTTTGACCGTAGATGAACTCATACATAACTCATACCTGACACTGATACCGCGAGTCGGCCCGCCGCTTCCGGCTCGTTCCGCCCTGCCGGAGAAATCGATTACCGCATTGAGCGAGATGCATTCGAAACGGCGCGGCGGGTACTGATCGGTGATCGGTCGCAAGCCGGTGGTCGCCATCTCAGAAACAACACACCGGGCCGCTTCCGAACTACTTCCGACCTTCTTCCCACCGGGAAGGTCCGTGTGCTGAAACGGCCGACTCGATGTGCCGAGAACCCCGACTCGCGGGGATGCGGCGGGCGGCTAGCGAGTGGTGAGAGGGACGGCGTTGGGGCCTCGCAGGTTGACCCTGCCGTTCCAGGTGATGTCGTCCGCCAGTTCCAGCTTCGGGAAGCGGCGCACCAGGCGACCGAGCGCCACGCGGCCTTCGAGGCGGGCGAGCGACGCGCCGAGACAGTGGTGCGGGCCGCCGCCGAAGGACAGGTGGGACCGCGCGTTGGCCCGGTCCAGCTTCAGCTCGTCCGCGTCCGGTCCGAAGAAGTCCTGGTCCCGGTTGGCCGAGGCCAGCCCGGCGAGGACGAACGCGCCGGCCGGGATGACCTTGTCACCGACCTCGTACGGCGCGAGCATGATCCGCCTCGACTGCTGCACCGGACTGTCGTAGCGCAGCAGTTCCTCGACGGCACCTGCGTCCAGGTCCGGCCGGCCGGCGAGCAGCGCGAACTGGGCGGGGTTGCGCAGCAGGGCTATCGTGCCGTTCGAGATCAGGTTGACCGTCGTCTCGTGACCGGCGACGTAGAGCAGCACCACCTGGGCCACCAGCTCGTCGTCGGTCAGTGTGTCGCCGTCGTCCTCGGCCCGGATCAGGGCGGTCAGCAGGTCGTCTCCCCGCGAGCGGCGCTTGTCGACGATCACCTGGGCGATCCGCTCGTCCAGCTCCCGGCCCGCGGCGGCGATCGCGGCCAGCAGGTCGGGGTCGGTCACCGGCTCCAGCGAACGGACCAGCGTGCCGGCCAGCTCACGCAGCCGGGCGTGGTCGGTGTCGGGCATGCCGAGCATGTCGCAGATGACCGTGAACGGCAGCGGGTAGGCGAGCTCCTCGACCAGATCGGCCTGGCCGGCCTCGGCGATGCCCCGCTCGATCCGGTCCAGCGCGGCGTCCACCAGCTCGACCACCCGGGGCTCCAGCGCGTCGATGGCCCTCGGGGTGAACGCCTTCGACACCAGCCTGCGCAACCGGGTGTGGCTCGGCGGGTCGCGGTCCAGCATCGACCGCGAGAAGCTGCGGCCGTACTCCTCGCCGGCGGCGGCCTTGCGTGCCTCGTTCAGCAGGCTGTCGCCCGCGTTGCGGTCCTCGACCGAGTGCTTCGAGCGCAGCAGCGCGTTGACGTCGGCGTAGCGACCGAGGATCCAGAAGCCGAGCGGGTGTTCGTGCACCGGGTCGACGGTGCGCAGCTGGGCGAAGTGCGGGTACGGGTCTTCGGCGTATCCGGGCGCGAACGGGTTGAACACGTACGGCTCGGTTGCTGAGCTCGACATCGGGCCCTCACCTTCGTCGCTGCAGGCCAGGAATCACGGTCATACCGACAGTATGTTTGTAGACCCCAGGCATGCGTCGCGTCAAGAAGGCCGCCACGCTGGACCGCGCTCAGCTGAGGGCGGTGATCACATTCGGCGCATGCCTGACCAGGCTGCGTACCCCGCCAGCGCTGAACAACGCGAGCAGTTCGGCCATCGTCTCAGGGTCCGGACGCTCGGTCTCCCACTGCATCTCGAGCATCGCCCGCACCAACGAGGGGGCAACCGAAGCCAGGATCTCCGGCATCCGCCCCTCGGCCATGTCATCGCCTCGGTGCGCCCAGTACCGGCGCAATGCCTCGGCGTCTCGCTCATATTCCCACCGTCGGTACTCGATCACCGCGGGATGTCGCATCCGCCCACCCTCGCGGATCAGCCGCGCATGTTCGGGGTAACCCAGCTCGAACTGGAACTTGCTGGTGTAGCGATGTAGTGCCCAGTTCTTCGCCCGGCTGTCGTGAGCGGACTCGAGGCGCTCCACGATCACCCGTGCGGCACCGATCGTGCTGGCCAGTGCGGCGTCGAACAGAGCCTGCTTGTCGTCGAACTGCTCATAGACCGACTGTCTGGTGACTCCCGCGGTCGCCGCGACCTGCTCGATCGTGGTCGCTAACAGACCTGTCCGCGCGAACTCGCCCCGTGCCGCGTCCAACACGACGACCCGAAGCTCCTCGGACGGCAGCTTGCGAGGACGCCCCGGTCCGCGACGCGGCGAACTCGACACCGCACCACCTTAACCGCAGCGTATCGTCCTCCTCGGTCGACATCACGCACAGTCGCGGACCGTCACAGCAGCTCAACCGAGCGCACGTAGTGCCGCCGAGCCGTGCTTGAGCAGCGTGTCGATCCCGCCCGAGGTGAACACGGTCACCATCTCCGCCACGACCGCGGCGCTCGGCTGCGGGCCTTCCCATCGTTGGTCGAGCATTGCGCGGGCCAGCGCTCCCGCAAGTCTGGCGATCAGCTGCGGAGAGTGCCCCGAGTCGAGCTCGATGCCCTGACTGCGCCAGTACGCCCGCAGTCCGGCCGCATTGCTCTCGACTTCCGCCTGGAGGGCTTTCGCCATCCCCGGATGTCCGACCCGCCCGGCTTCCCGCATCAACCGCACGTGCTCCGGATTCGCCAGACTGAACTCGACCAGGACCGCGTAACGACGCAATGGCCAGTCCCGCGCGGTCGGATCGAGCTCACGGTCGGCGGCGGCCAGCACCTCGGCACCGAAGGCGAACGAATCCCGCACCGCCGCGTCGAACAGCGCCTCCTTGGAACTGAAGTGTTCGTAGATCGCCTGCCGGCTCACACCGGCAGCTCTCGCTATGCCGTCGATCGTCGCGGCGGAGAACCCCACGTCGCCGAACACCCTTCGCGCCGTGTTCAGGACCAGCTCATGAACTTCATCGGCCGGAATCTTCCTCGGCCTGCCAGGCCCTCGACCCGATGAACTTGACATAGCGCTATATCCTAACTCAGGATTATCGACAGGCGTGACGGAAAATAACGTCAACTTAGGGTGCGCTGATTCCCCCAGCGCACCCGGCCTCCAGAAACGACGAGCGGAGTGCGCACATGGCGAACCCTGCCCTCAGAGTGATCCACGGTGCCAGCCTCGGCGGCTCCGTCGACCCGAGGATCTGCGCCGAGTCGCACGGGGTGTTCCGCTTACGTCGGCTCATCGAACCACCGCTCGCGGCCCGCGCGTGCCGGATGCACACACCCGACAGCCTCGATCGCATCGAGGCGCTGATCGTCCGCTTCCACGGTCGACCGGTCAGCGCGGACGATGCCTACCAGGCCCAATACGAGTTCCTGCGTGACCTGATCGCTCCCGCCGCGAACGACTGGGATCTGCGGACGATCGGTCCGCTCTGGTGGGAGTTCGGCCAGCGGGTCAGGCACGCGATGAACCTCCTCGCCGGGCAGCCGCTGGAGTTCATGCTGGAGGACATCCACCGGCCGCTGGTCACCGCGTACCGGATCGGCGATCCGGTCGAGGCTTCCGCGGCGACCCAGTGCCACATCGACCTGTGTGAGAGCGCCACGATGCGCCTGTTCGCCTTGGCCAGCCAGGTACGGACCTCGCCGCCGTCGGTGGGCACGGGAGCTTAACGGGATCCGCGCTCCCTGAGAACGTCCTTAACCTGACTGTGAGACTGATTGGCCCGAGCGGGTGATATTGCTCGATCGCGTCGCGCGCCGTGCAGTCAGGCCTTTACCGTCCGTCATTATTGGGGTTCGCTTTCGAGCAGACGTCTGCACAGAGCCGACTTCCCCGGCGCCGGAAAGGACACTCGGATGCCCGCCCAGCCGACGCCCCCGTCGCCGGCCACCGCCTCGGCCCGGCCCGAGCCAAGGCACATCCGCGCCGGGCTCACCGAGCTGGTCCTCGATGTGGCGCGGACCCCGGCGACCGAGTGCGACACGGCTGTTCTCCTGCGCCAGATCTGCATCGAGCTGACCGAGCTGTGCGGACTGGTCGGGTGTGGCGCGCTGATCCTGGACAGTTCCACCGGTGTGGTGCGTGAGGTCGCCGGTTCGCACCCGGAGGCCGAGCAGCTGACCCGGCTGGTCCACCAGCTCGGGGAGGACGCCGGCCTGACCGCGCTGCGTTCAGGGCGACCGGCGGCCGCGGTGGATCTGACCGAGGCACGCACCGTGCTCGCCGAAGCCGCCGGACGGGTCGGCTTACCGGTCACCGCCGCCGTGGGGCTGCGTGCCGTCGGCGAGCTCGTCGGTTGTCTGCAGCTGTTCGGCGCGGACCTCGAATCGCTGTCCGACGAGCTGCTCCGCGAGCTGCGACCGCTCGCCGACGTTCTCGGCGCGGCACTGCACGACGCCGAGGCCTACCGTTACTCCGCGACGATGGTCAGTCAGCTGTCCGCCGCGCTGGACTCACAGCGTCCGATCGAGCAGGCCAAGGGGCTGCTCGCGGAGCGCCATCACATCGATCTGGACGCCGCCTACCGCATGCTGCGGGACCAGGCGAGACGCCGGGAAAGCTCGGTCGCGGCCGTTGCCATCGAGGTCGTCGGCCTGAGCTGGAAGAACACCGAGCACCGAGCGTCGGAGAACGGCCACGGCGAGTTACCCGAGCCGGGCACCGCCGAACTGCCGGAACAGCGCGCCCTCCCCACGGACCGCGAAAAAACCCCGTGAGTGGCGAGTGGTCCTATGGGACCACTCGCCACTCACGGCTTCGATCAGGCCGCGGCTGACTCGGAAGCCGCCTTGCGCAGCGAGTCCGGCACGGCGAAGCGCTCGCCGTACTTCGTGGCGAACTCGTCGGCGCGGGCCACGAAACCGGCCTTACCGCCCGGGTAGCCGTCGATGTACTGCAGCACACCACCGGTCCAGGGCGGGAAGCCGATGCCGAAGATGGACCCGATGTTGGCGTCCGGCACCGTCGTCAGCACTCCCTCGTCGACGCAGCGCCAGGTCTCCAGGGACTCGATGATGAGCATCCGCTCGGAGAGCTCCTTGAGGTCGACGTCGTGGTTCGTCGCCCCGAACTTCTCCCGCAGACCCGACCAGAGGCCGGCCCGCTTGCCGTCGGCGTACTCGTAGAACCCGGAGCCGGTGCTCTTGCCCTTGCGCCCGAACTCGTCGACCATCCGGTCGATGATCTCCTCGGACGGGTGCTCGTTCCACTTCTGACCGGCCGCCTCGACCGCCGCGCGCGTCTCCTTGCGGATCTTCTGCGGCAGGGTCAGGGTCAGCTCGTCCATGAGCTGCAGCACCGGGGCCGGGTAGCCGGCCTGCGAGGATGCCTGCTCGATGGTCTGCGGGTCGATGCCCTCGGCGAGCATGGCGACGCCCTCGCTGATGAAGGTGCCGATGACCCGGCTGGTGAAGAAGCCCCGGCTGTCGTTGACCACGATCGGCGTCTTCTTGATGCCGATCGTCAGGTCGAACGCCTTGGCCAGCGCCGCGTCCGAGGTCTTCTCACCCCGGATGATCTCCACCAGCGGCATCTTGTCGACCGGGGAGAAGAAGTGCAGGCCGATGAAGTCGCCCTGACGGTCCAGGCCGGCAGCCAGCTCGGTGATCGGCAGCGTCGAGGTGTTCGAGCACAGCAGCGCGTCCGGCTCGACGACCTTCATCGCCTCCCGGAACACCTCCTGCTTGAGCGCGACCGACTCGAAGACCGCCTCGATGATCACGTCGGCGCCGGCGAGGTCGTTGTAGTCGTCGGTCGGGGTGATCCGCTGCAGCAGCGCCTCACCCTTCTCCAGCGAGGTCTTGCCGCGCTTGACGCCCTTGGCGACCAGGCTCTCGGAGTACTCCTTGCCCTTCTCGGCCGCTTCGAGGGAGACGTCCTTGAGTACGACCTCCCAGCCGGACAGCGCGCACACGTACGCGATGCCCGCACCCATCATCCCGGCGCCGAGCACCGCGACCTTGGTGGGCTGCCACTTGTCGTGACCGTCCGGGCGGGACTTGCCGTTGTTGATCGCCTGCAGGTCGAAGAAGAACGCCTTGGTCATGTTCGTCGAGACCTGGCCGGTGACCAGCTCGACGAAGTAGCGGCCCTCGATCTTGATGGCGGTGTCGAAGTCGACCTGCGCGCCTTCGACGGCGGCCGCGAGGATGTTGCGCGGCGCCGGCATGGGCGCACCCTTGAGCTGCTTGCGCAGGTTCGCCGGGAACGCGGGCAGGATCGACGCGAGCTTCGGGTTGGACGGCGCGCCGCCGGGGATCTTGTAGCCCGGCTTGTCCCACGGCTGTGCCGCCTCGGGGTTCGCCGCGATCCAGGCCTTGGCCTTCTCCAGCATCTCTTCCTTCGACGAGGCCAGCTCATCGATGATGCCGACCTCGAGTGCCTTGGCCGGCTTGTGCCGCTGGCCCTGGGCCAGGACGTTCATGAAGCCGTTGGCGATGCCCAGCAGGCGGGTGATGCGCACGACGCCACCGCCACCGGGCAGCAGGCCGAGCGTGACCTCGGGCAGACCGTAGATCACGCCGGGCGCGTCGAGCCCGATGCGGTGGTGGCAGGCAAGGCCGATCTCCAGGCCACCGCCGAGCGCGGTGCCGTTCATCGCGGCGACGACCGGGCGACCGAGGGTCTCCAGCCTGCGCAGCTGAGCCTTGACCTCGGTGACGTTCGTCAGCACCTCGGGGGCGTCCGCAGGAGTGGCCTTGACCAGGCTCTCCAGGTCACCACCGGCGAAGAAGGTCTTCTTCGCCGAGGTGAGGATGACGCCGGTGATGTTGTCCTTGTCGGCGACGAGTGCGTCGATGCACTCACCCATCGCCTCTTTGTAGCGGTCGTTCATGGTGTTCGCGCTGCGGCCCGGGTCGTCCAGGGTCACCACGACGATGTTGTCGGCGCCTTTTTCCCAGCGCACGGCCTTCTCGCTCATTACCTTCAGACCCTCTCGATGATGGTGGCGATACCCATGCCGCCGCCGACGCACAGCGTGGCGAGGCCGCGACGCTGGTCGCGGCGCTCCAGCTCGTCGAGCAGGGTGCCGACGATCATCGCGCCGGTGGCACCGAGCGGGTGGCCCATGGCGATGGCGCCACCGTTGACGTTGGTCTGCTCGTGGGAGATGCCCATGTCCCTGATGAAGCGCAGCGCGACGGCGGCGAACGCCTCGTTGATCTCGAACAGGTCGATGTCGTCGACCGTCAGACCGGCCTTGGCCAGCGCCTTGCGGCTCGCCGGCGCGGGGCCGGTCAGCATGATCGTCGGGTCGGCACCGGACACCGCGGTGGCCAGGATGCGGGCCCTCGGGGTGATCCCGGCGGCCTTGCCAGCGGCCTCGTTGCCGATCAGGACCAGCGACGCGCCGTCCACGATGCCCGACGAGTTGCCGGCGTGGTGCACGTGGTTGATCTTCTCGACCCAGTGGTAGCGCTGCAGCGCGACGGCGTCGAAACCGCCCTGCTCGCCCATCATCGCGAAGGACGGCTGGAGCGAGCCCATCGTCTCCAGGGTGGCGTTCGCGCGGACCTGCTCGTCGCGGTCCAGCACGGTGATGCCGTTGCGGTCCTTCACCGGCACGACGGAACGGGCGAAGTAGCCGTTCGCCCATGCCTTGGCGGCGCGGGTCTGCGACTCCACCGCGAACGTGTCGACGTCCTCACGCGACCACCCCTCGAGGGTCGCGATCAGGTCGGCGCCGATGCCTTGGGGCACGAAGCCGGTCTCGTAGGAGGTGTCCGGGTCCATCGCCCAGGCGCCGCCGTCGGAACCCATCGGGACGCGGGACATCGACTCGACGCCGCCGGCGAGCACCAGGTCCTCCATGCCGGAGCGGACCTTCAGCGCGGCGGTGTTGACGGCCTCCAGGCCGGATGCGCAGAACCGGTTGAGCTGTACGCCGGCCACCGTGTCGGGCAGGCCGGCCGCGATCGCGGCGGTCTTGGCGATGTCGCCACCCTGGTCGCCGATCGGCGAGACGACGCCGAGCACCAGGTCGTCGATCGTGTTCGTGTCGAGCTCGGGGAAGCGTCGCCGAATCTCGTCGATCAGCCCCACGACCAGCGAGATCGGCTTGACCTCGTGCAGCGAACCGGAGGCCTTGCCCCGGCCGCGCGGGGTACGAATCGCGTCGTAGATGTACGCCTCGGGGATGCCCCCAGCGGAACCACTCATTGGAAATCTCTCCCGGTTCGGGTGCGACTCTGCATTCGACTTCTTTGTTACAGTAACGCTGTCATATAGGTCAAGCACCAGCTAGGCTGCCTCAACGTGACCCATGCCTCAACCGAAGCGCCTAACGCGGACCCGCTGCTGACCGTCGACCAACTGGCCGGCCGCACCGGGGTCAGCGTGCGCACGATTCGCTTCTACGCGGGTAAGGGACTGCTCCCGCCGCCGATGCTGCGCGGCAGGGTCGGCCTGTACGGCCCGGACCATCTTGCCCGCCTCGAGCTGGTTGCGGAACTGTCCGGGCTGGGGTTCACCCTTGCCGCGATCGAGGGATACCTGGCGCGGCTGCCCGAGTCGGTCGGCGCGGAGACGCTCATGCTGCAGCGAGCGCTGCTGACACCGTGGATTCCGGAGTCACTCGACGAGATCACCCTCGATGAGCTGCACGAACGCGCCGGGCGAATCCTGTCCGACGACGAGGTGACCTCACTCGAGGTGCTCGGCACGATCGAGCGTCGCGACGACACGGTGATCCTGCACGGTGCCGCAACCCTGACCCCCACCTTGGCGCTGCTCGATCTCGGCTACCCGCCGGAGACGCTGCGCCGCTCACACGAGCTGATCACCAAGCACACCAGTGCATTGGCCGACGGACTGATGGAGCTGTTCCAGGAGGAGGTCCTGCAGCCCTACCGCGACCGGGGCAAACCGGCGTCCGAGCGGACCAGGATGCGCGAGATGCTCCTCCGGATCAAGCCGCTGACCGTGCAGGGCGTCATGACGGCGTTCGGCCGCGCGGTGAACCGCAACATCCGCGAACGCTTCGCCGAACGTCCCTGACCCACCCGGGCGGGTCGCGCAAAGGCCTGCCGTACGACCTCGCAGACCTTGATGTCGTGTCGCAGATGTCGCGACATCTGCGACACGACACGAAGCTCTGCGAAGCGGTGCTGGTGTAGCTCGCCGCATAGGGTTGACGATGTGTTCAGCTTCCCGGTGACCGTGCGGTACATGGAGGTCGACGCCCAGGGCGTCGTGTTCAACGGCTGGTACCTGACCTATTTCGACGAAGCCATGGCGGGCTTCTTCAACCATGGCGGGCTGCCGTACCAGGCCATGCTGGACGCCGGTTTCGATGTCCAGCTGGTCCGCTCGGAGATCGACTACAAGGCCGGTGTCCGCTGGGGTGACCCGATCGTGGTGAACGTGTCGGCATCCCGGTTCGGGCGCACCAGCTTCGTGCTCGACTTCCAGGTCCGGCGCAGCGCCGAGCCGGGCGCCGAGGTGTGCACCAACGGGCGCACCGTCTACGTCGTGGTGCACGCGAAGGAACACACGAAGCGCGAGATTCCAGACCTGATCAGGAACGCACTCGGCGAACCGGATCCGCTCTTCTGACCTACTTCTTGGTGGCCCGTTCCAGGTAGGACGCGGTCCAGCCGTCCTGGCTGCGCACGTTCCACAGCTGCTCCACCTCGACGTCCTCGTCGACGCGGTAGCGCGCGATGCGGTCCACCGTGTCACGGCGCAGCTGCCGCTTGGTGAGGGTGAACGTGTCGGCCGGGATCGCGGTGGCGAGCCGGGTGGCCACCTCGACGGACCGGTCCAGCAGCGTGTCGGCGTCGACGACCTCGTCGACGAGCCCCAGCGCGAGCGCCTGGGCCGGGGCGAGCAGGTCGGCGCCGAAGACGAGCCGGTTGGCCACCTGGGGGCCGACCGCGTGCACCATGACGTCCAGCGCCACGCGGGGGAACGCCACTCCGACGATCGCCTCCGGGATGCCGATCCGCCCCTTGCCCTCGGCCATCACCCGGGCGTCGGCACAGGCGGCGAGCACAGCGCCACCGGCGATCGCGTGCCCGTTGACGGCCGTGACCACTGGGAAGTCGGCGGTGAACACGGTCAGCAGCGCCTCGCTCAGCGCCGGCAGGAACTCCTTGGTGTACGCGGCCCCGCCGTCCAGGAAGCTCCGCAGGTCGACGCCCGCCGAGAACGCGCGCCCGGACCCGGTGAGCACCACCGCGGCCGGCCGGTCGGCGGCGAGGTCGGTGAACACCTGGGTGATCTCCCGCAGCAGGGCGGTGTCCATGATGTTCACCTGCCCGTTCACCAGGCTGAGTACGGCGACATCTCCGGCGTCTTTGCGGTCGATCATGCGGACCAAACTACCTGCCCGAACGCGGGATGCTCGCCGAAGCAGCCAAGTTCACGTCCGACGATATCCAAGATCACCACGGGCTCATGGCTAATTCTCGGCCGAAAAACAGCCATGAGCCCGTGGTGATCATGCTTGAGGGCTACCTGACGGCCCCGGTCATGATCTCGACGAGGCTCTCGCGCAGCCAGCGGTGGGCGGGGTCGGCGTCCACTCGCAGGTGCCAGGCCATCTCCATCCGCACGGCGGGCAGCTTCAGCGGGATCTCCAGGATCGTCAGCGGCAGGTGCCTGCTGATCTGGGCGGCGAACTCGCCGGGTAGCAGCGCGAGCACGTCGGACTCCAGCGCCATGAAGCAGGCCGAGCTCAGCGTCGGCACGGTGGCCAGCACGGTCCGGGACAGTCCCAGCTCGGCGAGCCGGTCGTCGACCACGCTGAACGCCCGGCCCCGGCGGGACACCGTGAGGTGCGGCAGCGCGGCGAACCGTTGGACCGTCAGCGGCTCACGCGCATAGGGGGCGTCGCGGCGGGCCAGCGCGACGTAGTGGTGCTCGTGCAGGAACGTGGAGCGGACGTCGGGCGGGAGCTCGGGCATCGCGCCGACATCCAGATCGATGCGTTCGCGCAGGTCGGCGGGCTCCTCGTCGCCCTCGGGCACGACGCGCAACCGGATGCCCGGTGCCTCTCGGGCGATCTTCGCGGTCAGCGCGGACCCGGCGAGCAGGGTGAACCCGTCGTTGGACCGGACGACGAACTCCCGCCGCACCGACGCGATGTCGGCGGGCTCCGGCGGCCGCAGCGTCGCGAGTGCCTCGGCCAGCGCAGCGGTGACGCGGGGCTGCAGCTCACGGGCGCGCGGGGTCAAGGTCAACCCGCGCCCGGACGGAACCAGCAGCTGGTCGCCGGTGACCCGGCGCAACCTGCCGAGTGTGCGGCTCATCGCGGACGCGGACACCATCAGCTCGGCCGAGGCCCCGGACACGCTGCCGGTGCGCAGCAACGCGTCGAGCGCGGGCAGCAGGTTCATGTCTGGGAGTTGCATCAGACGCAAGTCTGACAGAACAACACGGAACTTGTGCGCATCATTTGGCTGACGGAACCTGAATGACGTGATAGATACGCATCTCCGTCGCACCGCGCTGCTCGTCGCGGGCTGCTTCTTCATGGAAAACATCGACACGACGATCGTGGCCACCTCGGCGCCAGCACTGGCCGCATCACTGCACGTCACGCCCGTCGCGACCAGCATGGTGCTCACCGCCTACCTGCTCGCGCTGGCCATGTTCATCCCGCTCGGCGGGTGGCTGACCAGCCGGTTCGGTGCGCGCCGGATCTTCATGGCCGCGATCACCGTGTTCACCGTCGCGTCGCTGGGCTGCGCGGTGAGCACGAACCTCACCCAGCTCGTCGCAACGCGGGTGCTGCAGGGCGTCGGCGGCGCGATGATGGTGCCGGTCGGCCGCATCGTGGTGATGTCGGGCGCCGCGAAGAAGGACATCCCGAAGATCATGTCCTTCGTGCTGTGGCCGGGGCTGATCGCGCCGGTGATTGCGCCGCTGGTCGGCGGCCTGATCACCACGTACGCGAGCTGGCGATGGATGTTCGGGATCAACATCCCGCTGGGCGTGCTCGCGTTCGTCGCGGCATGGCGGCTCAACCTCGCCGACACCGTCGCCGCCGAACGCGCGCCGCTGGACTGGATCGGGCTGCTGCTCACCGGCCTCGGCCTGGGCGGGCTCAGCTACGCGGGCCACCTGATCGCGGACGACGGTGCATCAGCCCCGGTCACGACCGGTGTCGGCGTCGGCTCACTCGTCCTGCTTGTCGCCGCGGTGGCCCACCTGCGGCGCACCGCGTACCCGCTGATCGACCTGAGCCCGCTGCGGGTGCCCACGTTCCGGGTCGCGGCGCTCGGCGGATCGCTGATCTTCATGGTCGTCATGGCAGTTCCGTTTCTGCTGCCGCTGCTTTTCCAGGAGGTCTTCGGCTGGAGCCCGGTGTTCTCCGGTGCCGTGGTGCTGTTCGTGTTCATCGGCAACGTGGCGATCAAACCGCTGGTCAACCCGCTGGTCAACCGGTTCGGGCTGCGGCGGTTGCTGATCGCGTCCTCGGTGCTGTTCGCCCTCACCATGGCCGGTTGCGCGGCGCTGAGCGCGACGACACCGCTCGTCGTCATCGCCGCGCTGGTGTTCGTCAGCGGGGTGGCCCGTTCGGTCGGGCTGGGCAGTGTCGCGATCCTGACGCTCTCCGAGATCCCGAACTCGATGATGCGGCACGCGAACACGCTCGCGTCGGCACTGACCCAGACCGCGATGGGGCTCGGCGTCGCGGTGGCGGCGGTGGGCCTGCGGATCGGCACGCTGCTCAGCGGTACGCCGTCGGATGCGTTCCGCGTCGACTTCGCCCTGCTCGCCCTGCTGGTGCTGGCCGCCCTGCTGAACATCCTGCGCCTGCACCGCACCGCGGGCGACGCGGTGCGTGAGCCCGCGCGCGTGTGACCGCGCACCCCGCGTCCACACCGCGCGGTGTGCACGGTGCGCGGCGTGCACGCGAGATGCGCGGCGTGAGCGGGGGAGGTGCGCGGCGTGCGGGAGGTGCGCGGCGTGGGCGCGAGGTGCGCGGGGTGCGTGCGACGCGGTGCGTGAACCCGCGCGCGCGTGACCGCGCACCCCGCGTCCACACCGCGCGGTGTGCACGGTGCGCGGCGTGCACGCGAGGTGCGCGGCGTGGGCGCGAGGTGCGCGGGGTGCGGGCGACGCGGTGCGCGGGGTCAGGATTGGGGACGGCGGGGGCGCAGGGCCAGGGTTGCGGTCAGCAGCAGGATCAGCGCCGAGGTGCCGAAGGCCGCACGGTAGCCGGCCAGCTCCGCCACCACACCCAGGCCCACCGCGCCGATGCCGGTACCGCCGTCGTAGGCGATGTTCCACCAGGCGCTCGCGGTGCCGTACCGGCGACGACCGGCGGCCGCGAACAGGGTGACCATCGAGTCGTTCTGCACCAGACCGAAACCCACGCCGACCAGCACCGCGCCCAGCGCCTGCGCCGTCCCGGCGAGCCCACCCGGCTGCCCGGCGGCGAACATCACCACGAGCATGCCCGCCAGCACACACAGCACCCCCGGCCGCAGCAGCCGACCGCCCAGCCCACGCCGATCGACCAGCTCACCGCACAGCAACCGACCCAGTACGGCACCGCCGGACATGCCGAACAGCGCGATCGGCACCGCGACCCCCGGTCCGGCCGCCGCCAGCGGAACGAACGTGACCACCCCGCCCTGCGCGAGCGAACAGCTGGTCAGCGCCAGCACGGGAGGCACGGCCGCGCGCACCCACGACCCGGCCGGGACGAGCTCGTCGGGCGCGAGGACCGGCGCGGTCGCCGACGGCGCGGGCACCCGCAGGAACGGCATCACCAGCAGCCCGAGCAGCGGCGACGCACCGGCGATCAGCACCGCGCTGAACCCGACCCGCTCGACCAGCGCCACCCCGACCGGCAGCAGGAACAGCTGCGGCAACCCGATCGCCAGCCCGTAGCGCGCCGACGCGCGGCCGTGCTCGGCCGGCGTCACGAGCTCGGCGACCAGCGCACTGCCGGACACGGTGAGCAACCCGAACCCGATCCCCCGCACCGCCGAGATGAGCAGCACCGGCACCAGCTCGGGCGACAACGCGAGCCCCGGCGTCGGCGCACCCATCAGCACCATGCCGACGACCAGCACCCAGCCGTGTCCCACCCGGTTCAGCAACCACGGCACGACCAGCTGGGTCAGCACGGTGAGCAGCATGAACACGCCGGTGCTCGCGCCGGAACCCGCCGCGCCCGCCCCGCCGCGCGCGGCCCACAGCGGGACGACGGACAGCAGTAACGAGTACCCCCCGAAGGCCAGCACGGACAACCCGAGCATCAGTCGGAACGGTGCACTCCGCAGTCCAGTCATCGTTTGCCTACGTTATCCGGGTGCGCCCCTTCCCCGATGCCACGTTTCCCGCGGATCCGTACCCGGGCGCGGTGCCGGACTGTTCGTTCGTCCACCTCGACGGAGTCGGGTATCCGCTGCGGCACCGCGAGTCGGGCTGGCGCACCGGGCCGGACGGTCTCGACGAGTGGCTCGCCGCCCGCGACGCCGTTCCCGTGGCCGGGCGGCTGCCGGTGCTGGCCTACGGTTCGAACCGCTGCCCCTCGAAGATCACCTGGCTGCGGGAGTCCCTCGGGCTGTCCGGTCCGGTGGTGGTGCTGACCGTCGTCGTCGAGGACGTGGCGGCGGTCTGGGCTTCGGGTTTTCGGGTCCGCGACGGTCAACGCCCGGCCACACTCGCCGCCATGCCCGGCACCAGGGAACGGCATTCCCTCTGGCTGGCGACCCCGGACCAGCTCGCGGTGCTCGACCGCTGCGAGGGCCGGGGTATCCGCTACCGCCTGGCCCGGCTGCGCTCCGGCACGGTGCGAACCGAGGATGGCGCAGTGGTCGACCGCCCGCACACCTACCTCGGGCAGACCTCGATCCGTCTGCCCCTGCTGGTCGACGGTGTCCCGGTCCGCTGCACGGACGTCGACCAGCTCACCGCGCGTGAGCTGCGCGGCGAACCGGCGGACTCCGACGGCCTGCTCACCGACGAACCGGACCGCTGACGAAAACGACTCCGGGCCCCGCCGACAGGATCGACGAGGCCCGGAGCAGGTCGTGCGGCTCAGGCCGCCGCGGACTTCTCCTTCAGCACGTTCGCCGAGGACCCCGGGAGCGGCTTACCGGCGCTCTCCTTGATCGACAGCACGCCGAGCAGCGAGATCACCGCGGCCACGGCGATGTAGACGCCGGGCAGCGCGGGCGAGTTCAGGCTGACCACCAGACCCGACATGATCGCCGGCGCGGTGCCACCGAAGATCGACGTCGAGAGGTTGTAGCCGATCGAGAACCCGCCGTACCGGACGTCGGTGTCGAACAGCGCGGGCAGCGTCGCCGACATGGTGCCGAGCAGCATCACCAGCAGCGCCGCCAGGATCACCAGACCGCCGACCGTGCCACCGAACGTTCCCTGGCCCATGAGCAGGTAGGCGGGGTAGGACAGCAGGATGAACCCGACGCAGCCGGTCACGATGATCGGCTTCCGGCCGATCCGGTCGGACAGGGCACCCACCGGGATGATCACGATCATGATCGCCACCATCATCGCCAGGATGTACAGCAGCGCCTGGGTCGCCGGGATCTTGAGCGTCACCTCCAGGTAGGACGGCATGTAGAACATGACCGCATACACGGCGACGTTGTAGAAGAGCACCAGGATGAAGCACCGGACGATCGGGCGCCAGTGCTTGACCAGCAGCTCCTTCAGCGGCGACTCGGCGACGTGCGCTTCCTGCTCCAGCTGCTGGAAGGCCGGGGTGTCCTCCAGCTTGTTCCGCAGGTACAGGCCGATGAGGCCGAGCGGCCCGGCGATCAGGAACGGGATGCGCCAGCCCCAGGAGTTCATGTCGTCGTGCGGCAGCACGACCTGCATCGCGGTGACCAGGCCGGCCGCGAGCACGAACCCGCCGGTGGTGCCGAGCTCGAGGAAGCTGCAGTAGAAGCCGCGCCGCTTGTCCGGCGCGTACTCGGCGATGAACGCGGCGGCGCCGCCGTACTCGCCGCCCGTGGCGAAGCCCTGCACCAGGCGCAGGACCACCAGCAGGATCGGTGCGAGCCAGCCGACCGTCGGGAAGTTCGGCAGCAGGCCCATCAGGAAGCTGGCGCCGGACATCACGATGATCGTCAGCGACAGGACCTTCTTGCGACCGATCCGGTCGCCGAGCGGACCGAGGATCGTGCCGCCGATCGGCCGCACCAGGTACGCCACCGCGAACAGCGCGAGCGACAGCACCAGGTTCTTTTCAGGGTCGCCACCCGGGAAGAACTGGCTGGCGATGTACACCGCCACATAGCTGTAAATCCCGTAGTCGAACCACTCGACGAGATTTCCCATCGCGGCCGCACCGACCGCCTTACGTACTGTGGCTTCGTCGACTTCCGTCGCCGTGCCCGCCGCCTCTGGTGTGCTCATGTTGTGGTCCCTCTCCCCTGTTTCCCGGGGACGGTAGGGCCTCGAACGGGTGACCGCAACCGCTGACCATGCACGTGAACAGGGTAAATGGGGCCGCTACCTGCAGGTTCTCGCTAAGTGAGAACATTGTAAACAATCGACACCGCTGATTGTCGACAACGTTGCGCAAGCGTTTCGTCACGCCCGGGAATCCGAAGAGGCGCCGAGCTCAGCCGAAGATCGTGTCGCCGATCAGGTAGACGTTCAGCGCGATGATGAGCGCCGCGATCACCCATGCCGCGAACGTCGTGATCGGACGGTTGACCAGTGCGCCCATGACGTCGCGGCGACGGGTCAGCAGGACCATCGGCACCAGCGCGAACGGGATGCCGAACGACAGCACGACCTGCGACACGATCAGGCTGTCGGTGGTCGGCAGCCCGAGGCCGAGCACGACGAGCGCGGGCAGCATCGTCAGCCCGCGGCGCAGGTAGAGCGGGATGCGGCGGCGGATGAAGCCCTGCATGACGACCTGGCCCGCGTAGGTCCCGACGCTCGACGAGGAGAGCCCGCTGGCCAGCAGCGCGATCGCGAACGCCAGTGCGGCACCGCCGCCGATGAGCTGACCGAGGCCGGCGTGCGCGGCTTCGATCGAGTCGACCTCGGTGTGCCCGCCGGCGTGGAACAGCGACGCGGCGATGGCCAGCATCGACAGGTTGATCAGGCCGGCCATGCCGAGCCCGACGAACACGTCGAACCGCTGGTAGCGCATCACCTCGCGGCGTTCGGCATCGTTGCGCGTGGCCACCCGGTTCTTCGTGAGCGCCGAGTGCAGGTAGACGACGTGCGGCATGACCGTGGCGCCGATGATCCCGGCGGCCAGCACGACGCTCTGACTGCCGGAGAAGCTCGGCACCAGGCCGGACACGACGCCGCTGACCGAGGTGCCGACCGTCAGCAGGTCATACAGGAAACCGAAGAACACGAGCGCGAGCAGCGCGACGATCGCCAGCTCGAAGCGCCGGTAGCCACGCTGTTCGAGGGCCAGGATGGCGAACGCGACGACGGCGGTGATCAGCCCGGCGGGGAAGAGCGGCACGCCGAACAGCAGGTTCAGCCCGACCGCGGCGCCGACGAACTCGGCGAGGTCGGTGGCCATCGCGATGAGCTCCGCCTGCACCCACAGGCCCCGGGACACCGGGCGGGGGAAGTGTTCGCGGCACAGCTCGGGCAGGTCCTTACCGGTGGCGACGCCGGTCTTCGCGGACAGGTACTGCACCAGCATCGCCATCAGGTTGGCCAGCACGATGACCCAGACCAGGGTGTAGCCGAACTGGGCGCCGGCGGTGAAGTTGGTGGCGAAGTTGCCGGGGTCGACGTAGGCGACGGCCGCGACGAACGCCGGGCCGAGCAGTGCCACGGGCCCGCGTACGCGACCGCGCGCACGAATCTGGGTCAGTGCACTCGGCTCCGCGTCGATCGCCGGTTTCGCCATGCCTAACTTTAAGATGCGGAGCGGCGAACAACAAGGTTAGGTGGGCCACTCAGGCATCGATACGGACCCACATCGCCTCGACCAGCTCCGGCCCGAGCTGCCGGGTCCGGCAGTGCGGCTCGATGCCGACCCGCACGACGAACGAGCCACCGTACGGCGCGCGCTCCAGAACCTCGAGACGCTCACCGAGGCTGATGTCCTCCGAGGTCAGGTGCCGCAGCATGCCGGGATCGACGTCGTCGACCCTGACGAACTGCCCGCCGAGACCGGGCTCGACGGTCGACAGCCGCTGCGCGTCCCAGGGTTCGAGCCTGCCGTCCTTGCTCGGGATCGGGTCGCCGTGCGGGTCGACCCGGGGGTTGCCGAGCCGCTCCGAGATGCGGTCCAGCATGCGGTCGGAGACGGCGTGTTCGAGTACCTCGGCCTCGTCGTGCACCTCGTCCCAGCCGTAGCCCAGCGCCGAGACCAGGTACAGCTCGATCAGCCGGTGCCGCCGCACCACGCCCAGAGCGACGCCGCGCCCGGTGTCGGTGAACGCGATGTTGCCGTACTTGGGGTGTTCGAGGAGCTCCAGCTCGCACAGTTTGCGCACCATGCCCGACACCGAGGACGCGGACACGCCCATTCGCTCGGCCAGCCGGGAGGTGGTGATCTCACCGTCTTCGCGTTCCTCGAACGCGTAGATCACCTTGAGATAGTCCTCGATCGCCGCCGAGTACCGCTGTTCGGACTCGGATTTCACACAGCTCAGCCTAGGCGAACACCGGATCGAATCGATGCGAGGTTCACCAACGTCACGCCCAACGAGGGCAAGTGATCAGTCGAAAGGCCTCACCCGAGCGCCGGAGGCGATCCACTGGGCCATCTCCGCGACGACCCAGAGGTTGCACGGCGACAGCGGCGCACCCCGGGACGACGTCCGACATCCCTGACAGTGTCCCGTCTCATCCGGCATGTGCTTGGCCAACAGATACCGCCAGGTGTCCGGATGGTGCTCGGCCAGCAACTCCGCGACACCACGCTGAATCTCGGCCGGCGTGCTCATGGATCCCCCCAGTGACCAGGCCGTCCCTTCGACGGCTTGATATAGAGTTGCACAAGATCCGCAAATTCCAAAACGTGTGCGATTGTGAACGATTATTTGTGTGATCTAGAGGTTCTCGGGCATGCTTGCCCGCGATGCCACCACCACTGAAGAACTCCGTGGCCCAGCGCCGGGTCGGCCTGGAGCTACGTCGGCTGCGTTCCGAGGCCGGCCGCACCCTGTCCGATGTCGCGACCGCGATGGAGTGGTCGATCGCGAAGCTGAGCCGGGTGGAGAACGGCGAGGGCCCCATCCTCGGCCGGGACGTGCGTTTTCTCTGCGACATGCTCGATGCCGAACCGGGAGTGGCCGATGCGCTGGTGGAACTGGTGAGACAGGCCAGGACCCCGGGCTGGTGGGAGCCCTACCGCAACGTCCTCGGCAACAACTACATCCCGTTCGAGGCCTCCGCCACCGAGGTACACGAGTTCCAGCTGGAACTGATCTGCGGCCTGCTCCAGACCCCGCCGTACACCAGGGCGATCATGCGCCAGTCGGCCCGCGAGGACACCGAGGACCAGCTCGAACAGCGAGTCGAGCTGCGCCAGCAACGCCAGGCCGCGCTCCGCCGAGGAGACAAGCCGCTCAGGCTCTGGACCGTGCTGAGCGAGGGCGCGCTACTCCGTCAGGTAGGCAGCCCCGACATCATGCAGGCCCAGCTGCTGCACCTGGTCGATCAGTCCGAGCGTCCGAACATCGACGTGCAGATCCTGCCGTTCACGGCCACGGAGCGCCCGCCGATGGGTACTACCTTCATGATCCTGCACTTCGAAGCGGGCGACCCGCTGGTGTTCAGCGGCGGGATCAGCTCGGTCCACGAGGTGGAAGAGCCCCGAGACCAGCGACGCGCGCTGGTCGCGTTCGACCGCTTGCGTGCGGCAGCAGCCAGCCCGGAGGATTCCCGACGTATCATCATGGAGGCCGCCAAGGCGGTCTCATGACGATGCGCCGAGGAGGCCGGTCCCTTGCTGACCTGGTTCAAGAGCAGCCACAGCGACGACAACGAGGCCTGCGTCGAGGTGGCGGTCCGACCGGACGGCACGGTGCTCCTGCGCGACAGCAAGATCGGCGACACCAGCCCGATCCTGACCTTCACCGCCACCCAGTGGCAGACCTTCCTCGCCACCGCTGACCGCCACTGACACCACTTCGCAGAGCGTGATGTCGCGTCGCAGACGCTGCAGTGTCTGCGACGCAACATCAGGCTCTGCGAGGCGCTGCCAGTGTGACTGCTGGTGCCACCAAGGACCGCGGGCCACGGCGGTTCGGCGTCGGCGCCGCAGCTCGCCGTCCCCCCATGCGCAGGCGCAGACGCCGCCCACCCCGCACCCCCAACGGCACGAATGTGGCTTTAGGGACGTTGAACGTCCCTAAAGCCACATTCGTGCCACCGCGGGAGGTGGGTAAGGGGATCAGCCGACGGCTGGGCCGAGGCCGAGGGACTGCGGGGTGCTGGAGTCGGGTGAGGGTTGCTTCAGGCCCTCGTCCAGCGGGCCGAACTCGGTCATCAGGGACGCGCTGCCACCCCAGGGGGTTTGTTCCTCCGCGATCAGCGAGTTCGTCGTGAGCAGCAGGCCGGCGACCGAGGCGCCGTTCTGCAGTGCGGAGCGGGCCACCCGCAGCGGGTCGATGATGCCCATCTCCAGCATGTTGCCGTAGCGGCCTTCGAGGGCGTCGAATCCCTCGTCGACGTCCATGGCCTGCATCTTCGCCACCACTTCCTGACCGGAGTAGCCGGCGTTGGTGGCGATCAGGTACGCCGGTTCGGTGAGCGCCCTGCGGACGATGTCCGCGCCGATCGCGTAGTCCCCGGTCAGCTCCAGCGCATCCAGAGCCTGTTCGGCGTGGACCAACGCGGCCCCGCCACCGGCGACGATGCCCTCCGCCATGGCGGCGCGGCACGCGGACAGCGCGTCCTCCACCCGGTGCTGCAGCTCCTTCAGCTCGGCCGGCGTCGGCGCCCCGACCCGGATGACCGCGATCTTGCCGGTCAGCGCGCCGATCCGTTCGGCGAGCACGTCCTCGTCGATGCCGTACTGCGCACGGTTGCGCTCGGAGTTCAGCTGGGTGACCCGGAACGCCAGGTCGTCGGTCGAACCGGCGCCGCCGACGATCGCGGTGCTGTTGTCGGTCACCAGAACCCGTTCCGCGCGGCCGAGGTGTTCCAGCGTCATCGTCTGCAGTGTGAAGCTGGCGTGCTTGCTCAGCACCTTGCCACCGGTGATCGCCGCGATGTCCTCCAGCTTGTGCAGCCGCCGGTCACCGAAGCCGGGCGCGCGCACCGCGCACGCCTGGAACGTCCGGTTCACGTGGTTGTGCACCAGCATGCTCAGCGCGGTTCCCTCGACGTTCTCCGCGATGATCAGCAGCGGCCTCGGGTCGCGCATGATCTTGTCGAGCACCGGCATCAGCTGCTGGACCTGGGTGATCTTCTCGTTGGTCAGCAGGATGTACGGGTCCTCCAGGACCGCTTCGAGCCTGCCGGGGTCGGTCACCAGGTAGGGCGAGATGAAGCCGTTGTCGAACTCGAAGCCCTCGACGAAGTCGACACTCATGCCGTGCTGCGCGGACTCCTCGACGGTCACGATCCCGGTCTCGCCGACGGTGTGCAGCGCGCGGGCGATGACCGTGCCGACCATCGGGTCGTCGTTCGCCGAGATGCCCGCGACGTGCGCGAAGTCCTCCTCGGTCGCAACCTCGTGGGCGACCTCCTGCAGCCGCCGCACGAGCGTGCCCACCGCGAGGTCGATACCCCGCTTGACCAGCACCGGGTTGCCGCCGGTCCCGATCGCCTTCATGCCTTCGCGGATGATCGCCTGCGCGATGACCGTGGCCGTCGTGGTGCCGTCACCGACGACGTCGTTGGTCTTGATCGCCGCTTCCTTGACCAGCTGCGCGCCCATGTTCTCGAACGGATCCTTCAGGTGGATCTCGCGCGCGATCGTCACACCGTCGTTGGTGACCACCGGGCTCCCGGTGATCTTCTCCAGGATGACGTTGCGGCCCTTCGGGCCGAGCGTGGACTTGACCGCGTCAGCCAGTTTGTCGACACCGGCCTGCAGCAGGACACGGGCTTCTTCGTCGAAACGGAGTTCCTTGGCCATGTGTGTCTCCCCCTACGGGACGAGGATCGCTCGGCCGCGGACCCGGCCGTTGTCTAGGTCGTTCAGCGCTTCCAGTGCGCTGTCCAGCGGGTACTGCTTCGTGTGCAGCGTGACCTTGCCTGCTTGCGCGAGGACCATGAGCTCGACGAGGTCGTTGTAGGTGCCGACGATGTTGCCGATGACGTTCTTCTCGCCCGCGACGAAGTCGAGCGTCGGCGCCCGGAACTCGCCGCCGTAGCCGATGACGTACTGGTAGCCGGCGGGCGCGGTCATCGCCCACGCGTCGTTCTCCGCGCCCTGCTCGGCGACGAAGTCGAACACAACGTTCGCGCCGTCTCCGCCGGTCAGGTCCTTGACGGCGTCGATGTGGGTGCCGTCGGCCAGTACCGTCTCGTCGGCGCCGATCTCCTTCGCCAGCGCCAGCGCCTCGGGGTTGCGGTCGACCACGACGATCTTCGTCGCAGTCAGTGCGGCGAGGGTCTGGATGCCGATGTGGCCGAGCCCGCCCGCGCCCTGCACGACCGCGGTGGTGCCCGGATACAGCTGCGGGACCGCTTTGCGGACCGCGTGATAGGCCGTGATTCCGGCGTCCGCGAGCGCTGCGACGTCCGCTGGCTTCGTGCTCGGGTCGAGCTTGACGCACGCTCGCGCGCTGGTGCGCAGGTACTCGGCCATTCCGCCGTCGTTGTCGGACAGGCCGGGGAAGAACGCGTCGGCGCACTGCATGTCCCGGCCCGACCGGCAGGCGAGGCACAGCCCGCAGCTCGGCTGCGGATGCAGGATCACCGTGTCGCCGGGCGCCACGTTGGTCACGCCAGGACCGACCTCGTGCACCCAGCCCGCGTTCTCGTGGCCGATCGTGTAAGGCAGCCGTGGCCCCATCGCGTCGGCCCACTGGCCCTCGATGATGTGCAGGTCGGTGCGGCACACGCCGGCCCCGCCGATCTTCACGATCACGTCGAGCGGACCCTCGATCGTGGGTTCCTCGACGTCCTCGATCCGTGGCGGCTCGTGGTATGCGTGCAGCCTTACGGCCTTCAACTGGCGCTCCTCCCTGTGGTTGCGTCTAGTACCCGTGAGTGGCAATGGGTCCTATAGCAACCCTCGGCACTCACGACGAAAAGCGTGTCGTGAGTGCCGAGGGTTGCTACGCCTTCGGCGCCCCTTCGGGGTAGGGCCCATTGCCACTCACGGGAGTCAGCGGGCCTGCAGGTCGAAGCCGATGTACTCGGCCGCGTCCTCCGGGTTGGCGAACATGATCGTGCGGTCGTCCTCGTGGATCATGCGCCCGTAGTGGGTCGACATGTTCTCCTCGAACTCGGCCGCGTCGAACCAGCCCTCCTCCTCGCCTGCCGCCTCGTCGACCTCGGCGTAGACCAGGTCGAACCGGCCCGTGGCGTCCACCCGGATCATCGAGGGCAGCGGGCTCACCGTGACGTTCTCCAGCGGCCGCAGCACCTCCGCGATGACCGCTCCCACCTGGTTGTTCATCAGGGTGAAGCCGCACATGTTCGATGCTGTTCTGTCTGTCTTGAACGCGGTCACTGCGCCAGCTCCTTCGGTGCGTCGAGGCCCAGCTCGGACAGGATTCCGGTGAACCGGTTCTTGGCCCGGTCGAGCGCGTCCTCGAACCGGGGCGGTTTGAAGTCGGTGAGCGACCACAGCGGCTGCATTGTGCGGGCCGCGTCCAGGCACAGCGGCACCCACTTGGCGAGCCAGCCGTTCATGATCTCCGTGTTGTGCCCGGCGAACTCCTTGTCGCTGACCCTCGGCGCGAACATCGCGATGCTCATCCGCAGGTCACGCTGCGAGTAGTCGTACTCACCCGCGCCCACCACGGTCGGGGTGATGAAGTCGCCGTTGCCCGCAGCGGCCTGCTGGACCAGCCCGCTGCGGAACAGCTCACCGACCAGCGGCTCGAACACGATGTTCGCGGCGAACATCGACTCGCCCCAGTCGTCCTCGATCGCGGTCAGCGCCTCGACGACCTTGCGGGTGGCCTGCCAGGTCGGGTCGGCGTTCCACGCCTCCAGGTGCGCGGCACCGTCGAACCCGTCGATCTCCTCGGTCAGCGTCAGGTTGTACAGCGCGAGGTCCTGGGCGAACCGGATCTTGTGCATGCCGTTCACCGCGATCGCGGTGTTGTGCATGTTCGTCGGGCCGGAGCGGTTGGCGTGGCTGAACACGTACAACCCGAGGACGTGCTCGACGTGCATCCACGCGCCGACGTGGCTCTCCACGAACCGGATCCAGTTCGGGTTCCACTGCTCGAACGCCTTGGCCTGCTTCGCGTTCTCGATGTTCTGGTTGACCTGCCGGACGACGTTCGCGCCGTACCGGTAGAAGGTCATCTCCCACTCTTCGTTGGGATCGCGGAACTCGTGCCAGCCGTGCGCGGGCCACACCAGGTCCTTGCCGCCGCCACCGGTGCCGATGCCGCGCACCGGCTCCGGCTCGTCGACGCCCCACGCCTTGAGCTTCGTCCAGGTCAGCGGGTAGCCCCGGGAGCCGTCGGCGAATCCGTAGATCCAGCCCTGGGACAGGTAGTGCCTCGGGTCCGGCTGGACCTCGACGGTGACGTCCTCGTAGTGCGTCTGCTTGCGCTTCTGCGGCGAGAAGTAGTTGTACCGGCGCGCGTTCGAGTCCGGGAACTCCTTCGCGCCCGCCTCGGCGTCGGTGTGCTGGACCTTCGGCACACTGCGTGTGACGGCAGGTTCCTCCGTGGTGGTCATCTGTCCGTTCTCCTCGCTACCTGAGTTGTCACTGCCCGGTCTCGCCGGTGGTGGTGAACTTGTCGAAGTAGATCCGTGCTTCGTCGACGCCGAGCCCGGCGAGCAGCGGCATCGCCGCCTCCACCATCGGCGGCGGCCCGCAGACGTAGGCGTCCCGCCCGGTGCAGTCGCTCTCCAGCCGTTTGACCACGTCGGTGATCAGCCCGGTCTCGCCCTCCCACGCGCAGGCATCCGTGGGTTCGGACAGGGCCGGCACGTACCGGAAGTCCGCCAGCTGTGCTTCGAGTCCGCGAAGCTCCTCTTCGAAGCACAGGTCGGCCCTGGTCCGAGCGCCGTAATAGAACCGGGCCCTGCGGGTGATGCCGCGTTCCGCCATCGACCGCAGCAGCGACAGGATCGGTGCCATCCCCGCCCCGCCGCCGACGAACACCAGCGGGCTGTCGTGGCTCTCCCGCAGCGTGAACACCCCGAACGGCCCGCTCAGCGCCAGCTCGTCACCGACCTTGAGCTTGTCCTGCATGAACTGGGAGAACAGCCCGTCCGGATAGATCTTGATGACGAACTCCAGCAGCCCGCTCTCCCTGCTGGAGGTGTTGGCCATCGAGAACGAGCGGTGTTCCTCGGTGCCGGGTACCACGATGTCGACGTACTGCCCCGGGAAGAACTTGACCTCGGTGGGCTCCTTCAGGCGCAGCACCAGATGACGCATGTCGTGCGTCACCGCGTCGTTGGACACCACTTCGGCGGTGGCATCCACGATCGGCAACCCTGACCTGATCATCTCCTCGTCGTAGTTGAGCAGCTCGATCGTCAGGTCCGCGTAGGCGTGTGCCCGGCAGAGCAGCGTGTAGCCCTCGTCCTTCTCGTAGTCCGGCAGCGCGAAGGTCGAGTACTTGTCGTGATCGATGTCGTCGAGCTCGCCGTCGAGGACAAACGACTTGCACGCGGCGCACTGCCCTTCCTTGCAGCCGTGCATGAGCATGACGCCCTGCTCGGCGGCGCCCCGCAGGATCGTCTGATCTTCATCGACCTCGATCTCCACGCCGACCGGCTCGAACCTGACCACGTGCTTCATCTGCCCTCCTCCTTCGTCGTCGGGCTCGTGAGTGCTGAGTGGTCCCATAGCTCTCCTTGCCACTCACGACGAAAAGCGTGTCGTGAGTGGCAAGGAGAGCTACGCCTTCGGCGCCGCTTCGCGGTGGAACCACTCATCACTCACGGGGTGGCCGGGGCCGGACGGCCGGCTGGGCCTTGGCGGCGGTAGTCGTCGATGAAGGCGGTGCGTTGCTCGTCGGTCATCTCGTTGAAGAGGACGTTCGGGCTCTGCAGCGGACCCATGCGACGCAGGTGGTCGGTGGTCCACATCTTCTTCGGGTCGAGGTTCAGGTGCGGCTGGGCGACCATCGTCTTGCCGTCGTCCCGCACGAATCCCATGTCCTCGACGACGTCGGCCCAGTTCCAGCCGTGGTACAGCGTCTCCCACTCACGCTGCCCGACGAGCCTGCCCATGTTCGGCGTCTCCCGGCCCTGGTAGGTCGGCCGGAACGCGGTGACGTCGGTCCACTTGCACGGCTCGCTGCAGTAGGTCCGGTGCACACCGTCGACCTCGGCGGTCGCGATGTCCTCCCGGATCAGGCAGGGAACCATGCAGGTCCAGCACCGGTTCGGGTACACGTAGTCGACGTTCTCCGCGACGATCGGGTGATGCCCGTTCGGCGTGGCGAGGCGGCTGTAGTTCTCCCACCATGCGCCGTACTTGTCGTACCAGCCCGGATACTTGTATTCGAACCATTCGAAGTCTTCGTCGGTCATCGCGTCGATCCGCCAGTAGTTGGCGAGCCAGCCGGTGGCGAAGAACTGCGCGACCTCGTGCACGTAGCCCTTGTTCCAGATACGGTTCCAGGCTTCCTCGATCAAATCGTGCGGAATGACCAGACCGTACTTCTCCAGGGGCACCAGGTAGCTGCGGTAGTAGTCGTCGTAAATCCACCGACGCCACATCTCCGCATAGGACTCGCGTTCCTTGCGGCGGTCCTTCGTGCCGTACTCGATGAACGTTCCGATAGCGGCGTCGACCACGGCGTGGTTGTTCCACCAGGCGTACCGGAGATCGCGTTCCAGCAGCTGGTGGTTGCCCTCGTCGGACAATGCCATCAGCAGCGTCGCGTAACCGTTGGAGATGTGCCGCGACTCGTCGGACTGCACCGAGTGGAACACCGTCGGAAGCAGATAGTCACCGTTCGCGGCCGCCTCCGCCGGCATGGCGACGAAGAGCGTGTTGGTGAACGCGGTCTCGGCCACGATCGTCAGGTAGATGCTGGCCGCGGTGATCGCGTCACCGGTGATGAAGCCTTCCGCGAACTGCCTGCCGATGGTGCCGCAGTAGTCGTTGTGGAAGTTGCGCAGGCTGGAGTTGAAGCCTGCCGGGTCGATGTAGTTGTTCATGTACAGGCGCTTGAGGTTCTGCTGGATGGTGCTGTGCCGGACCTCGTCGATCATCTGGATGGCTTGCCCGTTGTGCAGCTCCGGGTTCGGCACCGTGTGGAAGAGCATCGGCATCGAACGCGCAGCTGAAATTTCAGGCAAAGGAATGATCGAGAGGAACAGCTTCTGCCATTCCAACCACCGTTCCTGCACCTGCCGGAACATGTTTCCCCGGATGGCGCCGTCCTGCGCACCGTAGACCCGGTGATCCTTTTCCTCCTGCATGGGGAAATAGGATCGAAGGACCTGCTTGAGCGGGTCCTTCTTCTGGGCCTTCTGGAACGTGTAATCGGTCCCGTACTTCTGGTACGGGGTGTGGTACATCGGTTCCCAGGAGAGCTCCTGAATCTTCTGGTGAGCCTTTGCCACGCTCTGGCGACTCATGGTCACTCCTCACCCGTTTTTGTTGCCGTGCTACGGATCACACCGGGCGACGGGGAGGCTCGTGGTCTCAACATGAGACACTGAGAGGCTGCTTCTGACCTCTACCGTTGGTCACATCGCCGGAGTAGCGTCGAGCTGGTTGCCCTCGACGTGAACTCAAGCGCGTTCATCACGTCACCGACGAAGCTGGCGAGGAGGCAACCCGGCTTGGCAGACGCGTCCACACCACCACGGCCCGGATACCGACCGACCGCACGACCGGCGCACAGCAGGGCGCTGGCGCATGCTCGCGAGTGTTTCCTGAACTTCTCCGACGTCGAGCCCGGCATCGTGCGTGAACCGATCCTGGCGTCCTGGGTCCGGTCCCGGGACTACCGTGTCTCGGCGGACCACTTCGAGCTGCCGTTCGCGCCCAATCCGGAACGCTCGTCATCGCTGACCCACAGTGCCGGTTCGATCCTCGCCGAGACCGACAACCAGTTCTCCGGCGAGCCCGTGTCGTTGATCCTCACCGACGCCGAGGGTGTGGTCCTGGACCGGCGCACACACGACTCCCGCCTGCGCCACCACCTGGACCGGGTGTCGCTGGCGCCCGGGTTCTCCTACGCGGAGGAGTTCGTCGGCACGAACGGCATCGGCACCGCGCTGGAGGGCCGCGGCCCGGCCCAGGTGTTCGGGCACGAGCACTATGTGGAGAACCTGGAGGAGCTGGCCTGCGCCGGCGCCCCGATCCACCATCCGACCAGCGGAAAGGTCCTCGGCGTCGTCGACCTGACGTGCTGGCGCGCGGACGCCAACCACATGATGGTCGCGGCGGTCTCGACGATCGCCAGGCGCATCGAGGAAGCACTGCTTGAGCACACCGGTCGCCGCGAGCTGGCCCTGCTGCAGGACTACCTGGCGACGTGCCAACGCAACCGGGGCCCCGTGCTGGCGATCAGCAACGACCTGGTGATGATGAACGACGCCGCGCGCCAGCTCATCGACCCACGCGACCAGACGACGCTGCTCGGCATGGCCTCGGACGCGCTCAGCTCCGGCAAGCCCGTCCAGTTCAGCGTGCCGCTACCGACCGGCGCGGCGGCACGCGTGCACTGCAAACCGAGCTGGTCGGACGGCTCGGTCATCGGTGGTGTGCTGCAGGTCTACCTGTTCGCGCCTCCCACGGCTGGGTCACCCGCGGTGCCGTTGCTGACCGCGGCGGCCCCACTGCCCGGAATCGTGGGCAGCGGCGCGCTGTGGACCAGATGCTGCCAGGAGGTACAGACACATTTCCGGTCCAAGGAGTGGCTGCTGCTGGAGGGCGAACCCGGCGTCGGCAAGCTCGCGGTGGCCCGCGCGACGCACCTGGCGAACACCCCCGCGGCACACCTGCGCCTGTTCGACGCCGCAACGATGGAAGACCCCGCGTCGTGGCTAGAGTCGGTGAGCGAGGAGCTGACCGCCGGCGAGGGCACGATCATCCTGCGCCACGTGGACCAGCTGCCGGAGCAGGTCCTCACCGACCTGGCCGACCTGCTGTCCCTGTTCGGCCCGAACAGCAACCAATGGGTCGTCGCCATCAGAACCGGCACCGGCCCCGTCCACGGCGCGTTGGAAGCTCTGGTCAGCAGGTTCCCCGGCTCGGTGGTGGTCCCGCCGCTGCGCCACCACCTCGACGACGTCCGCGAGCTGGTCCCCCAGCTGATCTCCCGCCTCACCCGAGGCGCAAGCCTGCGCTGCGGCCCCGACGCGATGCGTGTCCTGATGCGCAACCGCTGGCCCGGCAACGTCGAACAGCTCTACCGCATCATCCGCAAAATCGTCGCCCTCCGCCGAACCGGCACCATCACCCTCGCCGACCTGCCAGCCGAGGTCCAGGCCACCGCCCGCCGAGTCCTGACCCCGCTGGAATCCATCGAGTGCGACGCGATCATCTCGTGCCTCAAGGGCACGGACGGCAACCGCGCCGAGGCGGCCCGCCACCTGGGCATGTCCCGAGCAACCATCTACCGCAAGATCCGCGACTACGGAATCGTCGTCCCGCCGTCGAAGTGAACAGCGCTCCAGCAATGATTGAACCGCCGTCAGGGAATACCGGTTTCTTCCAGTCCAGATGAGTCTCACCCGGAGTCACAGCTACCGAAATGACCGCCATCGCGAGCGAATCAGCCAGGCGAGAAGACCGAGCAGGACCAGCCTGATCAACAAGGCGAACGAAGCGAGTCCGAACCACGCGTCGGACACGACCCCGATCACCACAACCACGGCCAAGAGGTACACGGCCCAGCGTCGCCAGAACCAGACACCGACAATCGCGACGAGGGCGAGCGCGGCGAGGGCTGCGCCGACCAGCGGGAGTACCCAGCCATCTCTGCCGTGGCTGACGAGCAGGTTCCACACGACCAGACCCCGGTAGATCACCCAGGCCTGAACGATCGCCAGGAGGACGAGCAGAACGGACAGCAGAACACCCCGCTTGCTCTTGACCTCGTACAAGCTCATCGAGCCACTCCGAATCTATTGGGAAGCTATCGCGGTAAAACTCTATACTTGGAATCTCGCACAGCGGCTTCCATTTAAGCGGTGGAAGACCAGAATGCGAGTTCACCTCCCGGCATGCAGACGATCCGTAGCCCCTGTGGCCCAGTCAAGTTCCAGGACTCGTACTCGTCGTCAGCCGCTACGACGATGGTACTGCCGTTCACAAACTCGACACACAGACCCCCACGCACTTCGTCGACTGAACAAGCAGCTATTGGAACTCCCACCAGGCTTGATATATGCCCTCCAGCTTCGAAGTTGCCTGGGGCTAAACTGAATTTCTCTTCACTGCCCACTAACACGAACTCAGACTCAATTGATATGCCAAAACCCCCAGTGACGTACAGGTACAGGGTGTAGTCCGCCTGAACCTTACTAATGGACTCGCCACGCAGTTCTATCTCCACGACTACCACCCCTGCGGGAGATCGTAAGAACCGTCAGACCTCTGCGGGATATGAGTGTGCGCGTTATTTCCCGGCTTTCCATCAAGACCCACTGGCTGATTATTCTTATTGTAGAAACGAACGTATCCATCAGGATAGCGTCGGTCAGCACCTGGGTCCATCACACGGACCTGATTTCCATTGTCCACTCCAGCACGAGCAGGATCTTGATAGACGGTCCCTTTACCATTATCCGCTGGTCGTGATTGCCAGCCAGGCTTGACTCCAGCGGGTGGCACGCCGCCCGCGCCTGTGTTCAGTCTGCTAGCAGACGGGTTTGGCGCGGCCGTAACAGGTGTCTGTTGACTCGACGGCGCCGCAGACTTTGGATCATGCGCGAGTGGCCCCTTGGGCAAGTCAGGCGCGCTACTTTCGGTATGTCGCAGCAGTCGCTTTCCGGCACCTGGTACCGCGGCGGAGCTGACGAGGTCCATGAGCTGTTCTGGGTCGACGTCGCGACCGTGCTCCACGTCGTTGACCATCTGGTTCAGGACGCGAGCGCTCGACCAGCCGCCACCGATGATGGACATGGTCTCGCCCACGGCCGCGGCGGGAACTGTCCCGGGAGCGGCAGTGCCGCCGCTGAGTGCCGTCACCGCGCCGGCGCCGAGCACCAGCCCGTCACCGGCGGCGGCCAGCGGACCGGCGACCCCATCGATCGCCCTCGCGGTCTTCTCGCCGTCGGACACCACGTGGGCCGCGCCCGTCACCAGGTCCTGCGGACCGTCGGCACCCGGGTTCGCCGGACGGACCATGGTCCAGTCTTCGGAGAGCTGGTTGTTCTCCAGGTAGTCCTGCATCCCGGAGTACTTCGCGCCCTGGCCGTCGACGATGTAGTCCTTGCCGTCGGCGCCCTTGAGGGTGAACAGCGTGGCCGAGCCGGTGTTGCCGTCCTTGTCCTGCAGCACCAGCGGCGTCTGGCGTACCTCGGCGTTGGGCCCGCCGAGCTTGTCGATCATCGAGTTGACCTTGCCGACGTTCCCGTCCTCGGCAAGTACCAAGGCGTTGCGGGCTGGCCCGTCGACCTTCGTGGACGACAGGTCCGTGGGCCGGTCCTTGGGCAGCCCACTCAGTACCTTGGCCGTTTCCGGATCCAGAGGCTTCGGAGAGACTCCCAGTACCTGCTGTCCGTCGGGCAGTCGCTGCCCGGCCTTCGCCACCAGCGGATCGGTCGAGGGCTGGCCGGGGACCGTGCCGGTCGGTGTCGCATTCGGTTCCTGTGGCGGCGGCGCGACCGACGCAGCGGATGGCGCTGACTGCGGCGGAGGCTGCGGTGCATGGGCGACGTTGCTGGTGGGCGCGGAGTTCGGGGGCGGCGCCCCAGACTGAGGCGCGGTACTCGGGACCGCTGCCGGCGCCTGCGTGGGTCGTGTGCCGCCCGTGTTCTGGGTGGGCTCCGTCTTCGGCGGGTTCGCGCCCTCCGGTTGAGTGCCTACGTTGCCGCTTCCGGGGTCCTTGTCCGTCGCCGGAGTTGTTTTCGGCTCGTCCTTCTTCACCTCCGGCCCGGAGGACGATTTCGCGTCCGACGCGGAGCCTCCCTTGGGCTTCGGCACCGGATCGGCCTGTCCGCCATTGGCGCCGGGGCCATCCCCGGGAGCGGCAGGAGCCAGCGACGCGACCAGCTGGACCCGAACCGACCCCGGGTCAGTCGCGTGTCCGATCGACACAGGTCCCTGCACCGCGGTCGCCAGCGACACCACCAGCACAGCGAGCTTGGCCGCCACACCGGCACACCGTTTACTCACCGACACCACTCCCCCTGTGACACGGGCACGTACTCATTCGAAACGCAGTGCTGCGATGCAACCATATACCGCAAGATCCGCGACTACGGAATCATCATCCCACCGCCTGGACCATCGCCAGTGCATTTCATCCATTCGGGCTCAATTGGCCAGAGTGAATGTAACTAACGTCATCGCACGGGCCGTCGACCGTCAGATCCGTAGGCCAATCCACCTCGCTTCTCCAACCAAACATAGGGCGATGGCTTCTGAGCCACGCCCCTCACAGTCAGCCCCTCGCTGAGCCACTCCTGTAACTCTCACCAATTTTCCATAGACGCTCGCACCTCAGCTTTGACATCAGCACCTTGCAACGAAGAAGCTACGGCCACTCTTAGCAATTCGGCAGCTTGTCGAAATACCATGCTAGACGACTCAGCGACGTCGAAGCCAGCTCGGTCCACGATTAATTCACCTGTGGGAAGAAGCCGACCCTCATGTCCTACTATGCCATCACACACCGCTTGCGCGTACTCTGCCGGTAACCCTGGCGCGAAAGATTGACTCCACAGCCCACTGGGACAAGAACGCCGAGCCTCATCCGCGACGAAGACGGGATCGCCAATACCGACTCGATATCGGACACCATCTCCACTGTCGACCTGGAAGACACCACCTATCATCGCCCTTGGGGCAGCTCCACCGAAAAAGCGCTGAACCTCGACGAGATACCGGGCGGTCGAGCTCTCGGGAGCCTCCGGAGTCGCGGCGCAAGAGGCGTGAAGCCACTTCGAGATGGGATATCTCGCCTTTGGCTCGTCGAATAAGATCGCCGCCGTGCGAAAGGGAGGCACCTTGACTTCGATCATGGCGGCGAACAGCTCTCCTAACCATCGATGCAGAAGCACCCAACTCCTCGCGGGTGTACGGGCAACCACCTTCTGCCGGATCCGCGACTACAGAATCTTCCTCATTGTGCAGACGAGGCTGGCCAATTCACCTGAAACCACCTGGCAGCACGCGGACCCGATGTAGGATCAGCCTACACCAAACCGTTGTTCAGCTTCAGGAGGAAATGCATGTTCCCCATCGCCAGAGCAACTGTCGCCGCGGGAGCGATCGTTGCGTTCACCTGCTCCGGATCAGCCTCGATCGCTGCCCATAGCCCCACCCTGACTGCCGGCAGCACGAGCATGGTTGTGGCCGGGCCAGTAAAGGACGGCCCCGCCGATGGTCCCGGCGGTTCGTACGGCGATGACGGCACTGGAAACAACGGTTCTGGCCCGGGCGGAAGCCCGGGTGGACGGCAAGGCTGCGGAGCCGACGGAAACGGAAACTGTGGAGATAGTGGAAACGGCAGCTGACACACTGTCGACTCTACGAAAATGGACTGTAGCTTCGTCGAATTCAATCCAGCTACAGTCCATTTTTGTCAATTATCGTTGTTTCTCTTATCGTAGTCCGGATCGTCGGGGTTGACCTGACCGCTCTTGTGATCGTAAGTGTTGTTGTGAGGCCGCTGGGTTCCCTCCGGACAAGATGAACCTTCCGGCTTGTCACATGTACCGTGAGGCGTAGGAACCACACCAGCTAGATGGCTGGATGTCGCCGCTGAAGCCGTGCCACTGAGAATAATCAGGCTAAACGCAATGGCGACCAGCCCAATCACAGTGCGACGGAGCATATAACTGCCTCCTTTGATCGACGAGATCGATGAAATGTTCATCACTGAGCGAGACGATCATACGTTATACACCAGCACATGCCCTGTTAAAATCTCTTATCGTCGTCGAAAAGATGTGACGAGCTGTACTACTCAAAGCGCAGAGCCTCGATTGGGCGCAGACGAGATGCCCGGTATGCCGGGTAGCCACCGGCAAGCAGACCGATCACCACACTGACCGCAAATGCGATCAGGACCGGCTCCAAGCTCAGCAACGGAAGTGGGGTAGGAGTGAGCGAAGCCGGATCAGGAGGCCAGAGCTTCGGTATGACCACCTCGCCGACCTTGCACAACACGACGCCGAGCACGACACCGACCACACCGCCCAAGGACGTCAGCATCACCGCTTCGCTCAGGAACTGGCGCATAATCGCTCGACGAGGCGCACCGATTGCCTTGCGGATACCGATCTCCCTGGTCCGCTCGGTCACCGCCACCAACATGATGTTGGCGACGCCGACACCGCCGACGAACAACGAAATAGCAGCGACCGCGATGATGAACAACGACATGAACTTGATCGACGACATCTGCTGTTGCAGGATACTAGTGAAATCATTGACGGCGTAGTCCCGGTCGGTGCTCTCCCGTACATGGTGCTGCTCATCGAGAATCTGGTAAATCTGGGACTCAGCGGTCTTCACCGTCTCGGTGCTGCTAGCTCTGGCGATGATGACATCCAGCTTGTCGCCGTTGTTGCCGACAACGTAGGCCCGAGCCGCTTCGAGCGGAACCATGATTACGTTGTCACTCTGGCCGTCGGAGTTGACCACGCCCTGGATCTGGAATGTACTGTGCCCGACTCGCAACGGCAGGCCGATCAGCGAGTTGGGATCGGTACTCGGGCCCCACAGTTGGTTGACTACTTCCGGCCCGATGACCGCTTGGCGAACAGTGGCATTCATCTGTTTGTCGGTGAACCAGGTGCCAGCGATCATGTGCCGGTTCGCCAATTCGAGGTAGTTGCCGACGATGCCGAACAGCTGGTCGCTAGCCTTCTGCTGACCGTACGACACCATGACCAAGTTGCTGGCCACAGCGGGTGACAGCATGACGACGTCCGGCGCCTTGCGACGGTTCTGGAGTGCCTTCAAGTCCGCATCGGTGAGATGCTGCGGTGCCTTGCTGGTCGCCACGGGACCGGTAATTGGTTTAATCGTGATCTGAGTGGCGAACCGGCTCCACTGGTCGTTGAACCCCTTGGTCATCCCGTCTCCCATCGCGACGAGGACAATCACCGAGGCGACACCGGCAATGATGCCGATCGTGGTCAATACCGACCGCAGCCGGTTACTGGAGAGACTGTGCAGCGCGGCAAGCAGCGCTTCCCGCATCTGCATCAACCAGGCAAATTGAACGACTGCCTGCGGCAGCTTCTGAGCGACAGGCTTCGCCACGTACGTCGGCGTGTCCGGCTTCTCCAGCTTCTTCTTCGCCTCGGCGCGCTGCTCCAGCTTCTCTCGCTTCGCGGCCTTGACCGCCTTCTTCGTGCGACGGGGCGCCGGGGCGGGCTGCGCGGTCAGCTCCTCGAGAAACCCGACGGAAGGCGCCGTCCACTGTCCCTGCCGGGGATCGACTCGCTGCTGCTCCACCTGAGCCGTCGGTTCAGCATTTCTTGCCACGTCGGCCGACTCAGGCTGCTCGACCTCGATCTGCTCCGGAACGACCTCCGGCTCATGCTCGGGAGATCCCGGGGACTCGGCGATGTCGGGTGCCGCAGTTTCCTCGACGGGCGCCTGCTCGACGACCTCGGGTACCCCGAGCGCCTCAGCCGATTCGATTGCCTCCGGCTCGCCGACAGGCGGCTCGGGCTCGGCATCGATCGGCTCGGCCACCGGCGCCTGCCGGTCAACCGGTTCCGGCTTCGTGACAGGTGACGGCGACGGCGAGCACGGGGACGCCGCCGGCTCGGCCCTGGACGGGCGGGGCTTCGGCGGCGCGGGCGGCGGAGCGGCTGCCCGCGGCGGGGCGAGCGCGGCGGGCAGCTCGGCCTCGGCCTCCTCGGCGGGGCGCAACCACTCGGGCTGGGTGGGCAACGGTGGTGGCGACGGGCGGAGGCGGCTCTGCTTGACCCCTCGCGCGGCGAACGGCTGGGTGCCCCGGCGGAACCACCGGGGCTTGGGCGCGGGCACGACCCGTCGCGCCGACGCGTCTGCCTCGGACGACCCGATCGGGATCGGCTCGGTCGGCGGATCGTGTGGGACACCGCCGGCCGGTTGCTGCGCCGGGAGCGCCTCGGCGAGCGCCTCCAGGTCTCTGCGGTGTTTGCGAGCGATCTTGCGGTGTGCCGCGCAGCAGTACCGACGGGCCGAACCGGCCGCGTCGTCGGGGATCGGATTGTCGCAGTCGTGCAGCGCGCACACCGCCGTCGCGCTGCTCATCGACGTGTCCCCCTCAATGCGCATCCCTCGCAAACTGCCGCGGCAAGCCCCGCCAGACAGTCCCTTTCGGAAACCATCACCCCATCAGGTGAGCCGCTCTATAATATAGAGATCTTCTCAGCTCACCAACGAGTATGCGTCGTCGACCGGCTACCGGCGAGTCAGGACTCACCGAACATCGCGGCCCGGATGCGGGCCAGCTCGTCGGTCTTGCGCTCGAAGTCCTGACGGTTGCCCTCGGCGGCCGGTTCGATGCCGAGCGCGCGCAACAGTTCTGCCGCGTGCGCGCCGGGGTCGCCCGCTTCGCTGAACGTCGGGTGCAGGCCCGCGTCGGCGAGATGGTGGAACACCAGGTTCACGACGGTCCACGGGTTGTAGCTCTCGTTCGAGGTGTCCACGCTGGCGATGATCGCGCCGCCACGGCCGGCCGGGTGTCTCATCTTGGGACGGCCCCCACTGAGGCGGTCTCAGCGGCCGGCCGGGAAAATGGAGCCACGATGGTCACCATTTTCGAGGCCGCGCATCATCTGCGGCGGGTTGTTCCGATCAGTAAATGGACTCCGATCTTCCTGCTGGTGGGGCTGGTGGTGGCCCTGTTGATCTGGCGGCCGCTCGCCAGATCGCTGGGGTGGCGTTCGTTCCCGACCCTGATCGCGCTGCTGTCGCTCGCCGGTGCCTCGGCGATGACGCTGTCGCCGCGCGGCTGGTACGGCAACTACAAGACCCTCGAGCAGTGCCTGCCGAGCACCCTCGGCGACGTCGCCGACTCCGCGTCCAAGGTCGGCGGGAGCATGGAGAGCCTGCTCAACGTCGGCATGCTGTTCCCCCTCGGCTGTGCGCTCGTGGTGGCCAGCAGGCGCGCTGTCTGGCCGGCGCTGCTGGTCGTCCTGCTGCCGGCCGCGATCGAGATCAGCCAGGCGACGGTGGTCCCCGGCCGACAGTGTTCGACGACCGACTTCCTGGCCAACGCGCTCGGTGGGCTCATCGGGATCGTCGCGGGTGTGGTGATCGACCGGATGTGGCGGGCCAGGGAACGTCAGGCCGAACCGGTCTTGACGAACTCGTAGCGCGCCAGCGACTCCTTGCGTTCCGCCGCGTGGTCCACGATCGGCTCCGGGTAGCCCTCGACGCTCGTGCGTAGCTTCCACGGCTGATGGACCGCTCGGCCGGACACCTCGCGCAGCTCGGGGACGTAGCGGCGCACGTACTCGCCGTCCGGGTCGAAGCGTTCGCCCTGGCTGGTCGGGTTGAAGATCCGGAAGTACGGCGCGGCATCCGTGCCCGAGCCGGCCGTCCACTGCCAGCCGTGCTGGTTCGACGCCAGGTCGCCGTCGACGAGGTTGCGCATGAAGTGCCGCGCACCGCGCCACCACGGCAGGTGCAGGTCCTTGACCAGGAAGCTGGCCACGATCATCCGCACCCGGTTGTGCATCCAACCCTCGGCGAGCAGCTGGCGCATTCCGGCGTCGACGATCGGGTAGCCGGTGCGGCCCGCGCACCAGGCGTCGAACAGCGCGTCGGCTTCGTCGCCGGAGTCCCAGGGCATCTGGTCGAACCGGCGGTCCGCGTTGTACCTCGCGGTGCGGGGGCGGTGCCAGAGGACGTCGGCGTAGAAGTCGCGCCAGGCCAGCTCCGAGCGGAACGTCTCCGCCGAGACGCCCTCGGGGAGGTCGGCCAGCAGGGTTCGCGGATGCAGGCAGCCGAAGTGCAGGTAGGCGGACAGCCGGGAGGTGCCGTCGATCCCGGGGCGGTCCCTCGCATGGTCGTAGTCGGCCAGTGCGTTGCCGGTGAACCGCCGCCAGGCGGCCTGAGCGGCCTGCTCGCCGGGCTCCGGCAGCTCCATCGCGCAGTCGACCGAGGGCAGCTCCGCGCGGCCCCCGGAGGGCGGTGAGAGCCACGTCAGGGTGTCGGCGGAGGTATCGGCCGGCGCGCGCCAGCCGTGCTCCAGCCACGCGCGCTTGAACGGTGTGAACACCCGGTACGGCTCGCCGTCGGCCTTGCGCACCCGTCCGGGGGTGACCGCGTACGGCGAACCTGTGGTGACCAGCTCGACGTCGTGCGAACGCAGCTGCTTCGCCACCCGGGCGTCACGTTCGCGGCCGTACGGACCGGCGTCCGCGCTGATGTGCACGGTCCGGGCGCCGATCTCCCGCGCGACCTCCGGCACGACGGTCACCGGATCGCCCCGGCGGACCAGCAGCCGCCCGTCCAGGGACTCGTCCAGCGCACGCAGGCAGCCGGCCAGGAACGCCGTACGGGGCGCGCCGGACGGCCCGAGCAGGTGCTCGTCGAGCACGAACAGCGCGAGCGCGGACCCGGCGGCGTCCGCCGCCGCGAGCAGCGCGGCGTGGTCGTTCAGCCGCAGATCGCGGCGGAACCAGACAACAGCGGTGTCCATAAGAGCTCCTGTGAGTGGCAAGTGGTCCTATAGCAACCCTGAGCACTCACGACGAAAAGCGTGTCGTGAGTGCTCAGGGTTGCTACGCCTACGGCGCCGCTTCGCGGTAGAACCACCTGCCGCTCACAGGGGGTGTCAGCGCTTCTCCATGGCCAGGTAGTCGCGCTCGGCGGCACCGGTGTAGAGCTGGCGCGGACGGCCGATCTTCGTCTGCGGGTCGGCCATCATCTCGCGCCAGTGCGCGATCCAGCCCGGCATCCGGCCGAGGGCGAACAGCACGGTGAAGAACTTCGTCGGGAAGCCCATCGCCCGGTAGATCAACCCGGTGTAGAAGTCGACGTTCGGGTACAGCTTGCGCTCGATGAAGTAGTCGTCGGCGAGCGCGCGCTCCTCCAGGGACTTGGCGATGTCCAGCAGCGGGTCGGACACACCCAGCTTCTTGAGCACCTCGTCTGCACTCTGCTTGACGATCTTCGCGCGCGGGTCGTAGTTCTTGTAGACCCGGTGCCCGAAGCCCATCAGGCGGGCGCCCTTCTCCTTGTCCTTGACCCGGGCGATGAACTTGTCGATGTCGCCTTCCTCGACCTCCTTGATGCGGGTCAGCATCTCCAGGACGGACTGGTTGGCGCCACCGTGCAGCGGCCCGAACAGCGCGTTGATGCCCGCCGAGATGGAGGCGAACAGGTTGGCCTGCGACGAGCCGACCATCCGCACCGTCGAGGTCGAACAGTTCTGCTCGTGATCGGCGTGCAGGATGAACAGGACGTCGAGCGCCCTGGCCAGCTCCGGGTCCACCTCGTACGGCTCGGCGGGGAAGCCGAACGTCATGCGCAGGAAGTTCTCCACGGCGCCGAGCGAGTTGTCCGGGTACAGGAACGGCTGGCCGATCGACTTCTTGTACGCGTACGCCGCGATCGTCGGGACCTTGGCCAGCAGCCGGATGGTGGACAGCTCGACCGCGTCCTCGTCGAACGGATCCAGTGCGTCCTGGTAGAAGGTCGACAACGCGGAGACGGCACTGGACAGCACCGGCATCGGGTGCGCGTCGCGCGGGAAGCCGTCGAAGAACCGCTTGAGGTCCTCGTGCAGCAGGGTGTGCCGGCTGATCTTGGTCTTGAAGGATTCGAGCTCGGCGGCCGTCGGCAGCTCGCCGTAGATCAACAGATAGCTGGTCTCGGCGAACGTCGAGTGCTCAGCGAGTTGCTCGATCGGATAGCCGCGGTAGCGGAGAATGCCGGCGTCGCCGTCGATGTAGGTGATCTCCGACGAGCAGGCGGCGGTATTGCCGAAGCCGTTGTCCAGGGTCACCAGGCCGGTATTGGCCAGCAGCTTGCCCAGTTCGACGGCGGAGGACCCCTCGGTGGCCTTCGCCACGCTCATTTCGTGCTCGCCGCCCGGGTACTGCAGTACGGCGGTCTCGCGGGCGGTGTCGCCCTCGGAAGAAGACATGTGGAGGTTCCCTCTCACACTCGGATGACGCTTGGTTTCAGCGACAAACTAGTGCCTGGATCCCCGGGTCTGCTTCACTCACAGCTTCGCGGCGTCGAGCTCGGCGGCCGTCGGAGGCTCCGCCCCGGCCCTTGAAACGGTGTGCGCGGCGGCCTTCGCGGCGAACCCCGCGACGTCGTGCCACGCCTCCTCGGACAGTGCCGCGAGCCCGTCCCTACTCAGCGCACCATGGGCATAAATCCTGGCCAGGAGCGCGGCGTGAGCCGTGTCACCAGCACCGATTGTGTCGACAACCACTGTGGGGACGCCCGGAACGTCGATCTTGCCGGCCGCCGTCACGACGCTCAGCCCTTCGCTTCCGCGAGTGATAATGATCGCTGTGACGCCGGCGTCCAGCCACTCTTTCGGGTGAGCCATGTGAAGCCATTCCGCGTCCTCGTCGGACACCTTCAGCAGGCTCACCGACGGCAGCCAGGACCGGAACCGCTCCCGGTAGGCGTCCGGGTCGGTGATCAGGTCGGGACGGATGTTCGGATCGAGACTGATCACCCGGCCCGCGTCGGCCTCCCGGCGCAGCACCTTCGCGTACACCGAGGCGCCGGGCTCCAGCACCATCGACAACGTCCCGAGCGCGACCGCTCGCGTGTCCGAGGGCAGCGGGCCCGGGTCGACGATCAGCCGGTCCGCCGTGCCCTCGGTGTAGAAGCCGTACCGCGCCGAACCGGACGGTTCGAGCCCGACGACCGCGAGCGTCGACGGCTCGTCGCCGCGCTGCACCAGCGAGATGTCGACGCCGGAGCGCTCGGCACGCTCGAGCATCGCGCTGCCGAACGGGTCGGTCGACACCCTGGACAGGAAGCGCACCGGCACGCCGAGCCTGCCCAGCGCGATCGCCACGTTGTACGGACCGCCACCCCAGCGCGGCAGCAGCGGACCGCTCGGGTCATGGCTGTCCGGGCCCGGCACCAGATCGACGAGCGCCTCGCCGCCGACGACGATCACGGGCCCACTCGGGTACTCGACATGATCGGAGTCTGACAACCGAGCGTGACCAAGTCGAGAGCCGTACGGACGATTGCGCGAATAGTTGCGCATACCAGCGTTGATAGTTGCGGCCACCACTATTGGCGAGTCAAGGACGGCAAAACATACTCGCGAGTACTACGGTCACCGCGTGCCACCGCGACCAGACCCGGGGTTCCCCTACCACCGCATCGTCGATGATCTGCGCTCGGAGATCCTCAGCGGGAACCTCGCGCCCGGCTCGCGGATCCACTCGGAGTGGAGCCTCGCCAGCAAGTACGACACGAGCCGCCCGACGGTCCGCAGAGCGCTGGCCGTACTGAAGTCGGAGGGACTGGTCGTCACCCGGCAGGGCCAGGGCTCGTTCGTCCGGTCCCTGCCTCCGGTGCACCTGAGCATGGGCGGCATGCACCTGCGCGGCGACCGGCGTCGCTCGGGCCGTCCCGGGCTAATCGAACAGCTCGAGGAGCAGGGCCACCATCCCGAGTTGGTGCTCGACGCAGTCAGCGTGGTGAAGGCGCCCGACTACGTGGCGGAACGGCTCGACATCGAGCCGCACGCCGACGTCGTCCTGCGCGGAGAACTGCTGGTGGTCAACGGCGATCTGATGGGCACCAGCGACCGCTACTTCCCACTGGCGATCGCCGAGGGCACGGCCATCGCCGAGGCCCAGCCGGTCCCGGGCGGCATTCTCGCGCTCATCGAGGACCCGGACGGCCCGATCCGCCGCACCATGGAGCGTTCGGTCGACGAGATCACCTCCCGGTTGCCCACCGAGAGAGAAGCAGCGAAACTCGGAATCCCGCGCAGTTTACCGGTATCCCGATTACTCCGCACCGGATACGACACCACCGGTACCGCGATCGAAGTGCGTGAAGCGCTCGGTGTTGCCGATCGGTACGAGTTCCGGTACGAAGCGAACTTTCGCTGAGTGGGCTGAACTATTCTGTTGTATTGCCAAGATCCTGCTACCCTGGGTTTACTGTCTCTTAAGACTCGGGGGAGTTCAAGACATGGTTATCTACGGGGTACACACTCAGGCATGGGGTCAGGTCGGCGAGATCGAAATCCTGTCCGCTGAGCGCAGCACAGCCGAGAGCCATGCTCGCACGCGATCGAGCGACTGGCCACACGGTTCCGTCGCGGTGACCGCACGGGAGCTCGACTCGGTCGGCTGTCTGCGTGTGTTGTCGGAATGGCGTAACGGTGCGCGAATCGATTCCAGAGGCGATGGCCCGGGGGAATGGCGCAAGACCAAAACAGTGTGCTGATCTAGGGCAGCTCCGCACTGAATGATGACCCGGGCGACCACTCGCCCGGGTCATTCTTTGCCCACGTGCTCCGGATTGAAATTGATACGCCCTACAACAAGGTAGTTGACAAACCAGAGCAGTACACCGATTCCCAGCAGGATGCCGGCAATCAGGAACTGACTCGCCGGACGACCGGACAGCGGCGTCGCGAGGAATCCGCACAGTCCGATACCCAGGATCGGCGCCCAGGTCGGTGCACGGAAGTGCCGGTGCTCGACCTTGTCCTTGCGCAGCACCAGCACCGCGACGTTGACCAGGGTGAACACCGCGAGCAGCAGCAACGCGGTCGTGCCGCCGAGCACACTCAGGTCCACGCTGATCACCAGGATGTAGGCGATGACGCTGGTGAACAGGATCGAGACCCACGGCGTGCGCCGCGTCGGGTGCACCGTGCCGAAGAAGTTGGGCAGGATGCGTTCGTTCGCCATGCCGTACAGCAACCGGCTGGCCATCAGCATGTTGATCAGCGCCGAGTTGATGACCGCGAGCAGACCGATCGCCCCGAACAGCTGCAGTGGGAAGCCGGGTGCGCTGACCTGCAGCACGTGCAGCAGCGCGCCGCTCTTCGCGGCGGCCAGCTCACGCGCGGGCACCAGCATCGAGGACACGATCGCGACCAGCACGTAGACGGCGGCGGCGATACCCATGCCGACCAGCATCGCCCTCGGGAAGATCTTGACCGGGTCCTTGGTCTCCTCCGCCATGTTGACCGAGTCCTCGAAACCGACCATCGCGAAGAACGCCAGCGACGTCGCCGCCGTGATCGACAGCAGCACACCGGTGTCCGAGGTGTCGACCTCGACCAGCCGGCTCGCGTCGCCCTGACCGCTGCCGATCGCCCACAGCCCGGCCACGATGATGATCATCAGGCCGCCGAGCTCGATGAAGGTGAGCACCACGTTGGCCTTGACCGACTCGCCGACGCCCCGGAAGTTGATCAGCGCGAGACCGACCACGAAGACGAACGCCACCAGCCACAGCGGCAGCGTGGCGAACTGCTTCAGGTAGGTGTCGCCGAACGCCTTGGCCGCCGACGCCGCCGAGGTCACACCCGAGCTCATCACGGTGAACGTCACCATGAACGTCAGGAACTGGACGCCGAACGCCTTGTGCGTGAACAGCGCGGCGCCGCCCGCGCCGGGGTACTTGCCGACCAGCTCCAGATAGCTGAACGCGGTCAGGAACGCCACCACGAACGCGGCGAGGAACGGCACCCACAGTGCACCGCCGATCCGCGCGGCGACGTCACCGGTCAACGCGTAGATGCCGGTACCGAGGATGTCCCCCACCACGAAGAACAGCAGCAGCTTCGGGCCGATGGCCCGTTTCAGCTCCGGTTTGCTCTCCGGCTCCACAACCGCCTGATCACCCATCCTGAGATGTTCTCAGCAACCTTTCGTGAGTGGCAAGGGTGTCTACCGCGAAGCGGCGCGAAGCGTAGGCGCTCGGAGCACTCACGACACGCTTTTCGTCGTGAGTGATCCGGGCGCCTATAGGCGCCCTTGCCACTCACGAGTCGACGGCGAAGCCGAGATGCCTTGGAGCCGGGGACGGAGGAACCCAGCCCCCTCAGGACCCACTCACAGGAGCCCGATACCGCCAGAACGCCGGCAGCAGCGCGACCACGATGATCGTGCCGACCACCACCGCCACACCCCCGGCGGCCGAGGCGGGCCCGGGGCCGACGGCGTCCGCCGCGTAGCCGTGCCAGATGTCCGCGAGCCGAGGCCCACCCGCGACGACCACCATGAACACACCCTGCATCCGGCCGCGCATCTCGTCGGTGGCCACCACCTGCAGCATCGTCGAGCGGAACACCGCGCTCACCAGGTCCGCCGCGCCACCGACCGCCAGACACAGCACGGCGAGCCAGAGCGCGTGCAGCATCCCGAACGCGGCCACCCCGATGCCCCAGACGCAGATCGCGATCGTCACCGCGACGCCTTGGCGCCGAACCCGGTGCAGCCACCCGGAGAACAGCCCGCCCGCAACCGCACCGATGCCGATCGACGCGTACAGCAAACCCAGTGCGATGCCGCCGCCGGGCGGGTCGTGGAACGTCCGCTCGGCCATCTCCGGGAACACCGCGCGCGGCATGCCGAACGCCATCGCCACGATGTCGACCAGGAACGACACCAGCAGGATCTTCTGCGTCGCGACGTACTTGAAGCCCGCGATCACGTCGCGCAGGCCGGCCGTCCGACGCAGACCGTCCTCCCCCGGCGTCGGCGGCAGCTTCGGCAGCAGCCACGTCGCCCACAGGCTGGCCAGCAGCGCGATCGAGTCGATCAGGTACAGCGTGGACAGCCCGATGAACGGGATCAACGCACCCGCCAGGACCGGGCCGACGATCGCGCCGAACTGGAACACCGTCATGTTCAGCGCGTTCGCCGCCGGCAGCTGCGGCGCGGGCAGCAGCCGGGGAAGCACGGCGCTGCGCGTCGGCTGGTTGACCGCGAGCATGCCCTGCTGGACGGCGAACAGGATCAGCAGCACCCACACCGACCCGACGCCGGTGACCGCGAGCGCCCACAGCGCGAACGACGTCACCGAGATGCCCGCGCCGGTGATCAGCAGCAACGTCCTGCGGTCCATCGCGTCCGCGATCGCGCCGCCCCACAGGCCGAACACGATGAGCGGTACCAGCCCGAACAGGCCGGTGAGCCCGACGTAGGCCGAGGTGCCGGTGAGGTTGTAGATCTGCAGCGGGACCGCGACCACGGTCATCTGCGCGCCGATCGTGGTGACCACACCCGCAAGCCACAGCCTGCGGAACTCCAGGGTCCGCAGCGGGGTGGTGTCGGCGAGCGCGTCGCGGGCCCTCGACGCCATCACCGCGAGCCTGCCGCGCGACACCGGCGGGCGGTTCGACTGGGGTGAGGGCTCGGGTTCCGGCTCTGGCTCTGTCACGCGACAAGACTTAGCACGCCGAACTACCTATTTCACCGGCAAGGTCGGTGGCGCTGCTCATAAGGGCCGTGGCGATCATTCGGTAACAGATCCACCCGTTAGGCGAGATGTATATCACTCACGATGATAACATCACTCTGAGTGACGGTCTGGTGACGAAGGAGTCGGGCATCTCCCATCGAGGTTCAGAGCGGGGCGACATGACGGCGTCCGACGACGACGCACTGCTGTTCGAGGGCAACGCGGCGCTGATGAAGCTGCTGGCACAGCTCTATCCGATACCGGCCAAGGGCGAGCCGAACCGGCCGCTGATCTGCCTCATCCGCGATGACCACGAACCCGAGCTGCTGCCCTCGATCCGTGCCCGCATCGCCTCCGGCCTCGAGGTGAACAAGGTGCTGAGCCTCGACCTCAGGAACCCTCCGTCACAGGAGCGGCCGATGGAGGTCACGGTCGACGACGTCACACAGGTCAGAAAGGTGCTCACGGCTCTGGCCAAACAGCTCGGCGGGACGAACGATCGACGGCAGCGCGTTCACCGGTTCCGCAGGTTCGCGCTGCTGAGCTGGTTGATGGACCAGCAGATCACGCCGGCACACGTGGATCAGTCGGCTCGCGAACGGGCACTGCGATCCTCGCTGCGCACCCGCGATCGCTATCGGCTCCCCGAGATTCCGAACGACCTGGCGATCCCGGCCTGGCTGCGGGCGGCCACCATCCCGCTCATGGCGCTGCTCTACCGGGCCCGGGTCGGCGGCAGGATTCCGCTGCTCAGCGGCTACTACCGGTGGGTCATGCGCCCGCAAGCGATCGCTCCTCGGCGCGCGGGGAACGCTCTGGGCGTCATGCTGGAACTCACCAGGGACGACTGGCCGCACAAGCCGGAGACCACACTGCTGTTCCTGGTCAACTCGTTCATGGAGGACCTCCGGGCCGCCTACCGCAGCCCAGTCAAACGGTTCCTCGGCGTGCGCAGGACAACCTGCTGTCTGCTCGCGATCAGCAACATCACCCGCCGCAACGGCGGCTACCAGCTGTTGCGGGCGATCAACGAGGTACGCAACCGCACGCAGCTCGCCGATCCCCTGCTGGTGATCACCGAGAGCCTCCGCGTGCCCCCGTTCGCGACGATGCCTGCCACCGTCGATTCGGTCGCGGCCGCCGATGTCGCGTACCAGGCCTGGACGAATACGCTGGATCAAGCGTTGCGTGAGCAAGGTCAAGCCGCGTGGTTCCTGCCGTTGAAGGTCCCGCCGCCACCTCAGACCCCCGAACAACGACACCCGCTGCGGCAACGTCTCGCCGCGACACCGGCGATCGTCGCCCCGCATGAACCCCACCTCCGCAAGACCGCCCGCCTCGGGACGGCCGGGCTCCTGGTCGCGGCGGGCGCGTTCAGCTACCTCTGGTGGAGCCAGACACATTGCGGCAATGGATTGAGCTGGCCAGGGCTGAGTCCAACAGTGGCCTGGGCGAATGACGAATGCGTCGGGGTGTCCGATGACCTGACCGTGCTGTTCAGCCCGCTCGACGACTCGGCACGGAGCCTCAACCAGCTGGTCCATGCCCTCAACGACGAGGTGGACGACCGGCACGACCAGCAACCCGCCCGGCCGATCGTCACACTGGTGTACCTGGGCGCGCTCAGCGTGACCGGACCGAACACCGGCGCTCTGGCCGCCGAGAGCGAGGGGCTCAAGGGCATGGCGGTGGCACAGCGCCGTCAGCTGGACGCCACTGCGAGCACCGAGCCGCTGGTGAAGGTCATCTTCGCCAACGCGGGCCAGCGCATGGCCAACGGTGTGCAGGTCGCCGCATGGATCGGATCGGTCGCCTCGGCCGACCCGACACTGGTCGGCGTCGTCGGTCTCAACCAGAGCTACCAGGCCACCTCGGACACGGTCGATGCACTCGCGAATCACGGTGTTCCGACCATCGCCGTCACCATCTCCACCGACAGCTTCGCCGACGAGATGCTGATGTACTACCAGATCGCGCCGCAGAACAGACGCGAAGCAGCAGTCGCCGCGGCCTATGCCGATGCGCACACGCCACCGGGGGATGTGCCGGCCCGTTCGGTGCGCATCTACTTCTCCGACAACAGCGCGGATCTCTACAGCAGAAATCTGGCGGCTGACGCTTCCGAGGCGTTCAGCGGACACGGGTTCAGTGTGGAGCGTGTGTCGTTCACCCCGGACGGCAGCGATTCACCGGGTTCGCTCACCGATGCGGATCGGCATGTGGCCAACGCGAACCAGGCGGGCACCGACTCATGCGGTCATCCCGGTTTGGTGTTCTACGCGGGAAGGCCGGCGCCGGACTTCGGCCAGTTCCTGGCATCCGCGAGGAACTGCCTCACGACACCGCGGATTCTCGCCGACGACGACACGACACGCCACGCGGCCAATCCTGTGGCGCGGAGGCAGTACCCGTCGGTTCCGTTCGACTACGTGGCGTTCGCGGTGACCACGCCGAGCCAGGCCTCAGCAAGCCCCGAACTGGACTTCTACAACAGCTACGGACGGATGTTCCCGACCGACAATCCGGCCGATCGGTCGCTCGACGGGTATGCGGCGCTGGCCTTCGACGCGGCGGAAACGTTCATCACCTCGGTACAGCACCTGCGATCCGGTCGGCAGAGCATCCCGATCTCACCTACCGCGGTGTGGCGCCAGATCTCGTCGATCACCGCTCCTCGCGGGATTCGCGGTGCCTCGGGCTACATCGACTTCGGTGGCGAGAACGAGCGACGGGTGCCGAGGGACAAGCAGATCCTGGTCCTTCAGGTCCGCGGTGGCGAGGTCCAATCGACGACGAAAAGCTACTGCGGTCCCGCGCATGACCCTCGGACCCAGCCCTGGTGCCCGTTCGACCCACCTCGCTGAGCCATCGCTCGGTGGCACTTCTCATAGCCACTACCGGCTGCGCATCATCCCGGCCCGTCGCGCGTTGATCCGTTCAGACACGCGTTTCGGGAGAGGTATGCATTCGGCACGGGCCATCGTCACCGCGGCGGCATGTGGCGCGGCGCTGGTCGCGCTGCTGCCCGATCCGTCGAGCCCTTCGACGGCGTACACGCTCGTCACGAGCGAGACGCACGCCATGACGTCGATCGAGCGTGCCGCGCTGCTCGCGTACTGGAGCTCGCCCCCCGGCACGCTCGTCGACGTGTCCGCGCCGCCGCCGATCGTGCTGCGCGGCTCGCTGCGGTTCCCGCTTCCGTTCGCCGACCTGGAACAGACCCGGCGGCTGAGCTGGCCGAGCAACGTCACCGCCGAGCACGACGCGACGCTGACCCTGGAGAACGGCTTCTACTGCCTGTGCGAGGACGGCAGCTCGGGGCTGCCGCCGTCGCACGTCGAGCCCGGCCGGATGATCATTCCCAGCTCGGACGGTGGCGCGCTGATCCCGACCGGTGTCAGCTCGGGGCCGGTCGGCGTCACCGTGCGGGTGCTCGGCGCTCCTCCCGGGCCCGCCGATCGCGGCGAGTGGGACCAGGTCGAGGACGCGAAGCTCATCGCCACCGGCATGCACGTGACGGTGTTCCCGCAAGAGGGCAAGCTTCCCGGGTTCCCCCGGCTGTCGATCGAGCCCGGCAAGCCGTACCACGTGCGAGTGTCCGCGCGGACCAACCCGGCCGGTTCCGATCTGCCGCCCCGGACGCACCTCGTGGAGCTCTGGACCAACTCGGCGCGGTAGCTGTGGGCGCGGAATCCCCCGACTCGCGGTGCCCAATCCCCCGACTCGCGGTGCCGAAACGCCCGACTCGCGGTGCCGAAACGCCCGACTCGCGGTGCCGAAACGCCCGACTCGGTGTGCTGAGGGGACCGACTCGCGGGTGAGGTGGGGTGGGCGAGGGGGTCAGGGGGCCAGGCGGTGAATGGTCCAGGAGTTGTTGTGGGCGGTTCGGTCGTAGGCGAGGCGGTCGTGCATGCGGTTGGGGCGGCCCTGCCAGAACTCGACCCGCTCCGGACGGATCAGCCAGCCGCCCCAGTGCCGGGGCAGCGGAATCTGCTCGGCGTCGGCGTAGCGATGCGTCACGGCGTCGAGGGAGTCGTCCAGCGCCTTGCGGCTGGACATGATCACCGACTGCGGTGACGCCCACGCACCGAGCTGCGAACCGCGTGGGCGGGTCGCCCAGTACGCCTCCGACTCGGACTGGCGTACCTCGGTGACCGTGCCGCGCAGGTTGACCTGACGGTGCAGCCCGTACCAGGGGAAGGTCACCGCCGCGCGCTGGTTGGAGCGCAGGTCGCGGCTCTTGGCCGAGGTGTAGTTGGTGAAGAACACGATGCCGCGCTGATCGATCGTCTTGCACAGGACGCTGCGGCTGGACGGCGCGCCGTCCAGGTCCGCGGTGGCCAGCACCATCGCGTTCGGTTCCGGCAGCTGCGCCTCGACCGCATCGGCCAGCCAGTTGTGCAGCTGCTCGTGCCAGGTCGCCGCCAGATCCCCCGCGTCGAACGACGTCTCGGCCGCCACCGCGCGACTCTCCATCCGATCAACCGACATGGTTGTGCCACCTCTCCGCCCCGGGTTACTGACCGTAGGTGTGGAAGGGCCCCGCGCGCTAGCGTTCGTTTACACAGCACGAATGTGATATCGACAGCACATGACCACCGCGCCCATCGTGCGCCCGAGCCGGCCCGAGCTGATCGCGGCGATCACCGGTGAGGACTCGCCCAACCGCACCGGCAGCCGCTTCGGTTTCCTCGCCACCGACCTAGGGATTCTGTGGGACGACGGCGAGGGCGGCCTGTTCGCCGTGTTCGGGGACACCTACGGCGAGGGCTGGTGCGGTCCGGGCGCCGGCCTGCGCACCGCCGACCACCGGCGCAACGTGTTGGTCCGGTGCAGCGGCGACCGTCCGGAGGACGGGCTGGTGCTGGAGTCGGCGATCTGCGACCGGCCGGGGCACGCCGCCGAGATCCTGCCCAAGGACCGGCGCCGCTGGATCGAGTCGACCGTCATCCCGACGGCGGGCATCGCGGTCGACGGCGTCCAGTACCTCCACTACATGTCGGTGATGATGTGGGGCGTTCCCGGCGGGTGGCGCACCAACTACGGCGGCATCGCGCACTCCGTGGACGGCGGCGAGACCTGGACGAAACGGCGCTCGGCGCGCTGGCGCAACACGCTGCTGGGACGCAACCCGTTCCAGATGGGCGCGTTCACCCGCGATGATCGCTGGGTCTACCTGTTCGGTACCCGCAACGGCCGGTTCGGCGACGTCCACCTGGCCAGGGTCGAGCCGACGCAGGTCGGCGAGCCGAAGCGCTACGAGTACTGGACCGGGCAGGGCTGGGGCACCCGGGTGCGGCGCGCGGTGCCGGTCGCGGCGGGGCCGTGCGGCGAGCTGTCCGTCGCGTTCCACCGGGGTCTGGGCCTGTGGCTCATGGTGCACCTGGACGACCGCGCCGGCCGGATCGTGCTGCGCGCCGCCCGCGAGGTCACCGGTCCGTGGAGCGACGGTGAGACGTTGGTCTCCGGGCAGGACTACCCCGCACTGTACGGCGGCTACCTGCACCCCGGCGCGCTGGACGGCGACGACATCTACTTCGCCATGTCGCAGTGGGGTCCCTACAACGTGTACCTGCTCCGCGCACGTCTTGTTAGTGATCCTTAACCTTGGTTAGTGTGCGTTCACCTGGCGCGAGCTGGCCTTTCACCGGAGTGTGACGCGTTTTGCTCTGCCATCGACGCGATTGCGGCCTAGTCTCGGCCTCACCAGACGACCTACCAGTGCAGGTGTGCACAACGGTCCCCGCACCGGTGTAGGGACCTACGAGGAGGACCCCGTGACCAACGCAGCCAGCGCCGGCTCCGCCACGAACGGAACGGCCGGGTTGTCACAATCGTCAGCAACTGGCTCGGAGGTACCCCCTCCGCCGCCGGGCTTCAAATCCGGGCTGGAGGGCCACGTCGCCTTCCGCACCGAGATCGCCGAACCGGACAAGGACGGCGGCGCCCTGCGTTACCGAGGCGTCGACATCGAGGATCTGGTCGGCAAGGTGACCTTCGGCAACGTATGGGCGTTGCTGGTGGACGGCAGGTTCGGTCCGGGCCTGCCGCCGGCCGACCCGTTCCCGATCCCGGTGCACACCGGTGACGTGCGGGTCGACGTGCAGGCCGCGCTGGCCATGCTGGCCCCGTACTGGGGCTACCGGCCGGTGCTCGACATCAGCGACTCCGACGCCCGCGAACAGCTGGCCCGGGCCTCGGTCATGGCGCTGTCCTACGTGGCCCAGTCCGCGCGCGGCATCGGCATCCCGGCCGTTCCGCAGTCCCGGATCGACCAGGCCAAGACGATCACCGAGCGGTTCATGGTGCGGTGGCGCGGCGAGCCGGACCCGGCGCACGTCAAGGCCATCGACGCCTACTGGGTGTCGGCCGCCGAGCACGGCATGAACGCCTCGACGTTCACCGCGCGGGTCATCGCCTCCACCGGCGCGGACGTCGCGGCGTCGCTGTCCGGCGCGATCGGCGCGATGTCCGGACCGCTGCACGGCGGCGCGCCGGCGCGGGTCCTGCCGATGATCGCCGAGACGGAGAAGAGCGACGACCCGACCGCGCTGGTCAAGGGCATCCTGGACCGCAAGGAGAAGCTCATGGGCTTCGGGCACCGGGTGTACCGGGCTGAGGACCCGCGTGCCCGCGTGCTGCGCCGCACCTGCGAGGAGCTCAAGGCACCGCGCTACGAGGTGGCGGTGGCGCTCGAGCAGGCCGCGTTGAAGGAGCTGCGGGAACGTCGTCCCGACCACCCCATCGAGACGAACGTCGAGTTCTGGGCGGCGGTCATCCTCGACTTCGCCGAGGTCCCGCCGCACATGATGCCCGCGATGTTCACCAGTGCCCGTACGGCCGGCTGGTCGGCGCACATCATGGAGCAGAAGCGCGAGGCGAAGTTGGTCCGGCCGTCCGCGCAGTACATCGGCCCCGGCCCGCGCCGTCCCTCCGAGGTCGACGGCTGGGACGAGATCTGACGCCGTGAGTGGCGAGTGGTCTCCGAGGACCACTCGCCACTCACGGCTCCCGGGCAGGACTGACGTTTACGGCCTAGCCTGAAACCATGGCCGATGCGGACATCAACTTCTACTTCGATCCGGTGTGCCCGTTCGCCTGGATGACCAGCAAGTGGGTCCGCCAGGTGCAGGCGCAGCGCGACTACACGGTCGACTGGCGGTTCATCTCGCTGCGCCAGCTCAACGCGCACATCGACTACGACACGCATTTCCCGCCGGAGTACGAGGCGGGCCACACCGCCGGGCTGCGGCTGCTGCGGGTCGCGGCACGGACCTCCGCCGAGCAAGGCGCCGACGCCGTCGCCGCGTTGTACGAGGCCTACGGCGCGCACATCTTCGAGACGCCCAAGGACGAGCAGGGCAGCGCCGGTTCGCGCGGCACGCGGGAGTTCGTCGAACCGATCCTGACCTCGGTCGATCTGCCCATCGGGCTCGCCGACGCACTCGACGACTCGTCATGGGACCCGACCATCCAGGCCTCGACCGACGAGGCGCTGTCGCTGACCGGCAAGGACGTCGGCACACCGATCCTGCACTTCCAGCCGCCCGAGGGCGTCGCGTTCTTCGGTCCGGTGATCAGCAGGCTGCCGTCCGACGAGCAGGCGGCCGTGCTGTGGGACCACGTCATCGGGCTGGCCCGGTTCCCCGGGTTCGCCGAGCTGAAGCGCAGCCTGCGCGAGCTGCCGCAGCTGCCCGCGCTCGGGGTCTCCCAGGACGAGGTCGGCGTCTCCCAGGACTGGCACGGCGGTAGTCGCCGCCAGAAGAAGTAGCTGGAGCGGGCTTCGCCGGGGCAGCTGAGAGAACCCTGCCAATATTGAGGCGATGCTTAGGCCGGGGGCGGTGCGCGACCGCGCCCATTGTCCCGGCCGGGCGTTGGGCGGGGCATGAGACATCACACAGCGTCGCTGCTCCTCGCCGGTGGGCTGCTCGCGCTCCTGGCCGGCTGCAACAACAGTTCGTCGACCCCGGCGGACACCTCGTCCGAATCCGCGTCACCGACCGCTTCGGCGACGCCGGCCCCGACACCGGCTCCGGATACGACCTCGAGCGGCGACACCGACTCGGGCAGCGGGTCCACCTCCACGACCACCACCGTCACGGTGCCGACCACGGTGACCACCGCCCCGTCCCACCACGGCGCACCCCAGAACCAGCACCACAACCAGGACCAGAACCACACCCAGGACGAGCACCAGCACCAGAAGCCCGACAACAGGTAGCTCCGCGCCCCGCACGACCCCACCGTCCACATCGCGTCGCAGAGCGTCGTGTCGCGTCGCAGACACTGCAGTGTCTGCGACGCGACATGAGGCTCTGCGAGGACGCAGCCGAGCGCGGCGGGGTCAGCTCGCGGTGACCGGGGTGCGGTAGCGGGCGGCGGGGGTGGTGACGGACAGGTTGGGCGCCAGGGTCTGGCGTGCCGACTCCAGCGCCTCCCACTGGGTGACGTCCTGCAGCGCGGGGATCGTCACGAGCTCACCCTGGTCGAAGCCGGCCAGTGCGGCGTCGACCATGTCCTGCGCCGACATCACCATGGTCTCCGGCAGGTTCTCCACCGGGTTACCGGCGATCGCCCAGAAGTCGGTGGCGGTCGCGCCGGGCAGAACGGCCTGCACCTGCACGCCCTGGTCGGCGAGCTCCTTGTGCATCGACTGGGTCAGTGCCAGCACGTAGGACTTCGACGCGCCGTACACACCGTTCAGCATCTCCGGCACGACGCCGACGACCGAGGCGATGTTGATGACCGCGCCGGCGCCGCGCGCCACGAACTGAGGCGCCACCGCGTAGTTGAGCCTGGTCAGAGCCGTGACGTTCAGTTCGATGATCCGCTGCGCGAGGTCGACGTCGGTCTCCAGCAGCGGGCCGAGCGCGCCGATGCCGGCGTTGTTGACCAGCAGGGTCAGCGCGGAGTTGGTGCGCAGCTCCTGCTCGACGGCCGCCACGCCCTCGGGCTTGCCGAGGTCGGCGACCAGTACGTCGACCGTGCGACCGGTCTGCTCGGCCAGCTTCGCGGCGAGCGCGTCGAGCCGTTCCTGATTGCGCGCGACCAGGACCAGGTCGTAGCCGCGGCGGGCGAGTCGGTCGGCGTACACGGCGCCGATCCCTGAGGAGGCGCCGGTGATGAGTGCGGTTCCAGAAGTCGTCATGACATAACCGTAGCGCTTTTACTTCTGTCTGCACACTGTGTCGTGCGACATAAGCGAGTACGCTATGGGTATGTCCGATTTGGCGAGCGCCCGCTTCGGGATCGCTCCTGCCCCCGCGGGCCTGGTACTGGTCCAGGAGCTGCTCAACACGGTCCCGGTCGTGTCGTCCCCCGACCTGCTCGACGAACCGCCGACCGCGCAGAACTGGCTGGACCAGGCCGTCGCACTGTGGGCCGAGCAGACCGGCACCGAACCGACCCGAATCCCGCTCGGCCGCGACGACCTCGACGCGCTACGCGTCCTGCGCTCCCAGCTGAAGCGGATCGTCGCAGGCGAGCCGGACGTCGAGGCGCCCGCCGCGCACGGCGCGCTACGACTGGCCCTCAGCGGCGACGGCCGGCTCACCTCGTCGCCGGACGGTGACGGCGCCGCGTGGGTCGTCTCCGCGGTGCTCGGCGAGATCTATCTCGCGCACCAGCACGACACCTGGCGTCGGCTCAAGAGCTGCCGCAACGGCACGTGCGGCACGGTGTTCTTCGATCGGTCCCGCAACAACAGCGGGGTCTGGCACGACGTGCACGTGTGCGGGAACGCCGCCAACCTGCGTGCCTCCCGCGCGCGTCGCAAGCAGCGCGAACAGGTATAGATTCGCCGCATCAACAGTGAGAACAGTGGTGTCGTCGTGTCCGCCGAGCGCTTCGACGAGCTGGTCGCCGAGGCGTTGGACCAGGTCCCCGAAGGACTGGCCGAGGCGATGAACAACGTGGCCGTGCTGACCGAGGACGCCCACCCCGAGGACCCTGATCTGCTCGGTCTGTACGACGGAATCCCGCTCACCGAGCGCACCAGCGACTACGGCGGCGCACTACCGGACCGCATCACCGTCTACCGCGAGCCGCTCATGGCGATGTGCGCCGACGAACCGGAGCTCGTCGAGGAGGTGCTGATCACCGTCGTACACGAGATCGCCCACCACTTCGGCCTCGACGACGACCGCCTGCACGAGCTGGGCTGGGGCTAGTGTCCCGAGTCGGAAGTTCGCGCACTGATTCCGGCGCCCAGATGCCGCCTGGCGGCGGCGCCGTCGTTGCAAGTACCCCGGTACGAGCTGCCTCCGGCGCCTTGCCAGACGACATCTGGATCACCGGACTCAGCACACGAACTTGCGACTCAGGACACTAGCTCAGGACGGGTAGCTGCTGATCCCGCCGCCGACCATCTCGATCGACGTCTCCAGCCACTCTTCCAGGGCCGCACGCTGCTCGGACTGCGGACGGGAGCGGACGTAGCCGAGCACCTCGTCGGAGGCGAGCAGCCGGAAGATCAGCACGAGCTGCGCGGCGACCACCCGCGAGCACGGGGCGTGCTCGTCCTCCCCGCACTCCCTGGCGAGCGCGACCGCGAGCTCCTGTTCGATGTGCTCCCACATGAGCCACATGCGCGCCTGCAGCCCCGCGCTGCCGCGCACCGTGCGCCGCATCCGGGCCATCTTCTCGACGGCCTGCGACCCCGACTCGGACATCATCTGACGCAGCAGTCCGGCCATCGCCTGCAGCGGTGTCTCCGAGGGAGCGCGGTCGCGGATCCGGGCGACCACCCGCGCCCTCATGTCGTCCTCGCCGTCGAAGACCAGGTCCTCCTTCGACGGGAAGTACACGAAGACCGTCTTCGGCGCGATGTTCACCGCGTCGGCGATCTCGACGACCGTGACGTTGTCGTACCCGCGCTCGGCGAACATCGACTCCGCCGCATCCAGGATCGCGCGCCGGGTCATCAGCTTCTTGCGCTCGCGCAAGCCCAGCCGCGCACCGTCGCCGCTCTCGACCCTCATCCGATCAACCCTAGAGTGGCTGACACGCGATGGTTCCGGGGAGCCCTCATGCGCCGGCCACTCCATCCGTCGCGTAGGTCCGCAGGTGATCCAGAGCGAGGTCGAGCGCGGCGGAGAGCGCCTCGGTGTCGCGACGGGCCTGGGTGAGGAGCAGGCCGCCCTGCAGCGCGGCGAGGACGCCGAGGCCCAGCCGTTCGGGATCGGCATCGGCACGCAGCTCGCCCCGGTCGCGCATGGCGGCGATGCCCCGGGAGATGGCGTGTTCCCACCGGCTGAAGCCGTCCGCGAGGCCGTCTCGCGCCACGGCGTCCACCTCGGCGACCTCCGGGAGCAGGGAGCCGATCGGGCAGCCGCCCGCGCAGTTCCGGTTGCGCTGCAGGTCGACGATCGCGTCCCGCCAGATCCGCAGCGACTCGAAGCTGTCCAGGTTGCTCAGCAGCGGTTGTTGCGCGGCGAGCACCTCGTCGGCCTGGTGCCTGACGACGGCACGCACGAGCTCCTGCTTGTCGGCGAAGTAGTGGTACAGCTGCGAGCTGCTCACGCCGGCCGCCTGCCGGACGTCGTCGATGCTGGTCCTGGTCACACCATTCTCGAACATCAGCCGCGCGGCCGCCTCGACGATCCTCGCCCGCGTGGCCCGGCCCTTGCGGGTCAGCCCCGGCGGTTCGGCGGCGATCGCGGTGTCACTCACCCTGTCAGTTTACCCAGTTTCTGGAGTTGACAATCCAGAACGTTGCACAGAGGATGAGTGGATCGTTTAATCCAAAAATTTGGTGGAGGCATCTCGATGACCGCAGGCACCGAACCGACGTCGCTCGCCGAGCAGGTGGCCGCGATGGAGGCCCAGCTCGGACCCGCACTGCCCGCCGAGGCGCTGGCCGCGTTCGATGAGAACCGCGCGCTCCTCACCCGGGGAGGGGTGCCCGCCGGTGTGTCGAAGCCCGGTTCACCGCTGCCCTCGGCCGACCTGCTTGACGTTCACGGCGCACCGACCACCGTGGCCGAGACCGCGGGTGGCCGCCCGTCCGTGCTGGTCTTCTACCGGGGCGCGTGGTGCCCGTACTGCAACGTCGCGCTGCGTGCCTACCAGCAGGAACTCGTCCCTGAGCTGGACAGGCTGGGCATCACGCTGATCGCGGTCAGCCCGCAGAAGCCGGACGGCTCGCTGACCGTCGCCGAGTCGAACGAGCTGAGCTTCGCGGTCCTGTCCGACCCCGGCAACCAGCTCGGCGCCGGGCTGGGCATCCTCAATGCCCCGACGCCCGATGCCAAGGCCGCCCAGGAAGGCCTCGGCATGAACCTCGCGGAGGTCAACGCGGACGGCACCTGGACACTGCCGATGCCGACGGTCGTGCTGGTGGACGCCGAGGGCACGATCCGCTGGATCGACGTCCACCCCGACTACGGCACCCGCACGGAACCCGCCGACATCCTCCAGGCGATCCGCACCACCACCGTCTGACCCCGCCCCTCACCACCACCAGGCGGCACGAATGTGGCTTTAGGGACATTGAACGTCCCTAAAGCCACATTCGTGCCGGTGGGTCAGGGCGTGAAGGTGGTCTTGGCGAACGTGCTGAAGGTGCGGGGGGTGCGGTTCAGAACCTGGTGCACGCCGTCGCCGAGTGTTGCGTTGCGGCCGTCGAGGACCTCGGCGAACAGTTCGACGAGCCGTGCTGCGAAGTCGGCGGGCAGGCCCGCCTCCGTCAGGCCCGCCTGCATCTCCTGCCCGCTGATCGGGTGGTAGTGGATGTCCTTGCCCGTGGCGGCGGCGATCTCGGCGACGGCCTCGGCGAAAGTGAGCAGCTCGGGGCCGGTCACGTCGTAGGTGCGACCGATGTGGCCGGGCTCGGTGAGCGTGGCGACCGCGACGTCGGCGAGGTCGTCCAGGTCGACGAACGGCTCGCGGACCTGGTCGGCGGGGAACGCGACCTGGCCGGCGAGCACCTGGTCGATGAGCATGTCCTCGCTGAAGTTCTGGGCGAAGAAGCTGGCGCGCAGGATCGTCAGGTCGGCACCGGTCGCGGCCACCGCCGCCTCGCTGCGTTCCGCGCCCGCCTCTCCCCTGCCGGTGAGCAGAACGATCCGGCGAGCACCGGCGTCGACCGCACGCCGCGCGAACGCACCGATGAGCTCGGCCGCGCCAGGGAAGCCCGCGTCCGGAGCGTAGGTCAGGTAGATCGACGTGACGCCGTCCAGCACCGGAGCCCAGGTGCTCTCGTCGTCCCAGTCGAAGCGCGGTTCGGTCGACCGCGCGGCGAGCCGGATCGGTACCCCGCGCTCGGTCAGTCGCTGTGCCACCCGACGGCCGGTCTTGCCGGTTCCGCCGACTACCAGGGTCAGTTCGTTCTGTGTCATGCCTAGAGTCAACCGCCAACAAACGAGACAAAACATCGCTGAGCAACCCAGAAACATGTCTGTTCGTCTACACTGCCCCCAACCCAACAACAGCAAGGCCAACAACAGCAAGGCCAACAACAGCAAGGCCAACAACAGCAAGGGCAACAACAGCTAAGTCGGCTCCGCGAGTCTCCGAAGGAGTTCCGGCGAAGGCCGGGCAGTGAATGTCCGCACCCACGCTCCCAAGCCGAACGGCGGCTCCCAGGGCGACAACAAGCGCGCGCTCAACCGAGGAACGAGGTTTGTTTTTCTGGGAGTACCCCCGACGGCGAAGCCGAGGGGGTGGTCACAGAAAAACTCCGCGCGGAAAGGGCCGAGAGTATGGACGCACTGGCCGGGCTGCTCGACGGACCTCGCGCACGCGGGGCGTTCCTGCTGCGCTGTGTGATGGAACCGCCGTGGTCGATGCACATCAAGGACGAGGCTCCGCTGTGCCTGACCGCGGTGACCAGCGGCCATGTCTGGGTAGTGCCCGAGGGCGGCGAGCCTCGGCGGGTGGACGCGGGCGACATCGTGGTGACCCGGTGGGACGGCCCGTACGTCTTCGGCGACGATCCGTCGACGCCGCCGCAGATCGTCATCCATCCCGGTCAGGTATGCACCACCAGCGAAGGCGTCGAACTGGTCGACGAGCTCGCCATCGGTACCCGGACCTGGGGGAACAGCGCACACGGCAGCACCATGATGCTCATCGGCGCCTACCAGCTCGACGGCGAGATCGGCCGGAGCTTGCTGCGCGCGCTGCCGCCGGTGGTGATCCTGCGCGCCGAGGAGTGGTCGTCACCGCTGGTGCCGCTGCTCGCCGAGGAGATCGTGAAGGACGACCCCGGCCAGGAGGCTGTCCTCGACCGGCTGCTCGACCTGTTGCTGATCAGCGTGCTGCGCACCTGGTTCGCCCGCCCCGAGGCGGACGCGCCCGCCTGGTACCGCGCGCACGCCGACCCGGTCGTCGGGCGGGCGCTGCGGCTGCTGCAGCACAATCCGGCGTACCAGTGGACGGTCGCGTCGCTGGCGGCGAAGACCGGGGTGTCCCGAGCGGCACTGGCCCGCCGCTTCACCGACCTGGTCGGCGAGCCGCCGATGAGCTTCCTGACCGGCTGGCGGCTCGCCATGGCCGCCGACCTGCTGCGTGAGCCGGAGGCGACGGTCGGCGCGGTCGCCCACCAGGTCGGCTACAGCGGCCCGTTCGCGCTGAGCACCGCGTTCAAACGGGTCCGGGGAGTCAGCCCGAAGCAGTACCGAGAACGTGCTCTGACCTCGTGAGTGTTGAGTATGGCTATAGCCGTACTCAACACTCACGAGCCTTTGCGTTCCAGGGTTGCGAGGGCTGCCGCCGCGAGTGCCGCGCAGACGAAGGACGTCAGCGACGCGGACAGCCAGGACGGCGGGACCAGGCCGATGCCGTTCTGGATTCCCAGCCACAGGTCCGACCAGCCTGCGAGGCCACCGGGGTTGAGCAGCTGGTAGACGCACAGCCCGATCAGCCAGGCCAGCAACATCAGTGGGCGGGACGGTGCGGTGACCGTGAGGTCTGCAGGCAGCGCGCGTCGCACCAGGGCGTCACCCACACCGACGCCCAGCAGCGGAACGAACACCGAGCCGATGACGCTCAGGAAGCCCGCGTAGGAGTTGATGTCGACCAGCAGCGCGAGCACCGTCACCAGCGCACCGATGCCCAGGCACAGTCCGCGCCGGTCCGCGCGCGGCGCGAGGTTCTGCACCGAGACCGCGGTCGAGTACACGTTGGCGAAGGACTGGTCGGTCTCACGCACCACCAGCACCAGGAACGCGATCAGGCCGAACGGCGCGGCGAGCATCGGCGCGAACACGGCGTCCCCGTCGCCCGCCACCATCGCCAGCGCGGCGAGCCCGATCAGGTAGGTGAGGATCTGGGCGATCGCGTAACCGACGGTCGCGGCGGTGAACGCCGCACCGGTCTTGCGTGCGTGCCGCGAGTAGTCCGAGGCCACCGGAATCCAGGACACGGCCACCGCGATGGCCGCGTCGGCACCCCGCCAGAAGCCCGCCCAGCTGCCCTGGCCGAGCGCGCCGGCGGGCGGCGACTGCCGGAACAGGTGCCACGCCAGGTACGCGACCGAGATGGCGACCGCGATCGTGACGACCCTGCGCAGCAGCCGCAACATGCCGAGCGGGCGCAGGGTCAGCACCGTGGTCAGCACCCCCGCGCCGACGACCCACGCCCACCTCGGCGTCGACGGGAACGCCGTCAGCCCGGCCTGCGCGATCACCACCAGCTCGAAGGTCCCCCAGCCGATCAGCTGGACGACGTTGAGCGCGGTCGGCACGGAGGACAGCCGCGCGCCGAACAGACCGCGCAGCAGCACCATCGCCGGTGCGCCGGTCTGGGCTCCGGGGATCGCGGAGAGCCCGACCATCGCACTGCCGATGACCGTCCCGACCACCGTGGCGAGCACGGCCGCCGCGATGGTCAGGGCGGGTGAGCCCGCCGGTTGCAGCACCGCGAGCGCGCCCGCGAAGCCGAGCAGGCTCACCCCCAGGTTGACCCAGAACGCGCCCTGATCCAGAAGGCCCAGCGTGCGCGGCACCGGCCCGTCGAGCCGGGGTGCCACCTCGTCCTCGACGGACGGACTGGTCGTCAACCACTTCAGCACGGTCACCCCTCAGCAGATCCCGGTGGGACATTAATGCCGATCGGGTGATCGCGCGCTGCGTCGAGTCCGCGATCACACACGCGCCTTGACTGTGAGTGCACTCAAAGTCATAGCGTCGAATCCGTGACTACACAACAACGTCCGATCGGATCCGGATTCGACGCGCGGAGCACCTCCGGGGACGTGCTCGACGGGATCGACCTGAGCGGCAAGCTGGCGCTGGTGACCGGCGGTTACTCGGGCATCGGCCTCGAGACGACCCGTGCGCTCGTCGCTGCCGGCGCACACGTCGTCGTACCGGCCCGGCGTCCCGACCAGGCCAAGGAAGCGCTCGACGGCATCGCTGACGTGGAGATCGCCGAGCTGGACCTCGGTGATCTGGAGAGCGTGCGGGCCTTCGCCGACGGCTTCCTCGCCACCGGCCGCGGTATCGACATCGTCATCAACAGCGCCGCGATCATGGCCTGCCCCGAGACCAGGGTCGGCCCCAGTTGGGAGGCTCAGTTCGCCACCAACCACCTCGGCCACTTCGCCCTGGTCAACCGGCTCTGGCCGGCCATCGTCGACGGCGGTGCGCGGGTCGTGGCGGTCTCCTCTGCCGGTCACCGCCACAGCGGCATCCGCTGGGACGACATGGCTTTCGAGCACGGCTACGACAAGTGGCAGGCCTACGGTCAGGCGAAGACCGCCAACGTGCTGTTCGCGGTCCATCTCGACAGGCTCGGGCGCGACAGCGGAGTTCGCGCGTTCGCGCTGCATCCCGGCGGGATCATGACGCCGCTGCAACGCCACCTGCCCCGCCAGGAGATGATCGACTCGGGCTGGATCGACGCGGACGGCACTGCGCTCATCCAGTTCAAGAGCGTCGAGCAGGGCGCGGCGACCCAGCTGTGGGCGGCGACGTCTCCCCGGCTGGACGGCATGGGTGGGGTGTACTGCGAGGACTGCGACATCGCCGCGCCGCACGCCGACTCGGCTGGTCCGGTGGTCGCCGGTTCGAGCATCGGGGTGTTCGACTACGCGGTCGACCCGGAGCAGGCGGCCCGGTTGTGGCGGCTGTCCGCCGAGCTGACCGGCCTCGACGCGTTCGCCACGACAGGCTGACGGGTAAAGATTCCTACATCAATGCAGCTTTGCTGACGAGTGAGGTCGGGTTGAGGGATACGCTCCGCTGGTGACCCCGGCCGCAAAACGTTCGTATGCACGCCGTATGCCGCCGGCCGAACGGCGCACGCAGTTGCTCGACGCCGCCCTGCAGATCATCAACAGCCAGGGCGTCGCCGCCGTCTCGGTCGATGCGGTGTCGCGGCTGTGCGGGGTCACCCGTCCGGTCTTCTACACGCAGTTCACCGACACGCAGCACCTGCTGCGCACGCTGCTGGACCGGGAGACGAGGTGCGCGCTCGACCAGATCATGTCGGCCACCCCGATCCCGACCGGCGCGGTCGACCCGGTGCGCTGGTTCGTCGAGGGGACCCGCGCGGTGGTCGCCGCCGTAGCGGAACGCCCCTCGACGTGGCGCGCGATCCTGCTGCCCATCGGTGAGGTCCCGGATCCGGTGCACACCTACCTGCAGCAGGCCGAGGAGACGATCACGGTGCGGTTCGCCGAGATCATCCGGTTCTTCCTGCAGGGACGCGAGCACACCGACGAGGTGGACGTCGAGCTGCTCGCCCGGCTGCTGCTGCGTCTGCTGGGCGAGGCGGGCAGGCTGGTGCTGGAAGACTCGTCGGACTATCCGCCGGACCGCATCATCCGATTCGCCGCCACGGTCGCCGAGGGCTTCTTCATCCGCTACCCGGAGGTCTGAGTTGTCCTTCGCGCTCGCCCCCGACGGCGCCCGGATCGCCTACCAGACCAGCGGGGAGGGAGCACCACTGCTCCTGCTCGCCGGCCAGGCAAACTCGCACCACTGGTGGAACGGCGTGCGCGCGGACTTCGCCCCGTACCGGACGACGATCACCCTCGACTACCGGGGTACCGGCGACAGCGACGCACCCGACGAGCACTACAGCACCCGGGGTTTCGCCCGGGACACGATCGAGGTGCTGGACGAGCTGGGGATCGACCGAGCCGACGTGTACGGCACGTCGATGGGCGGGCGGGTCGCACAATGGGTCGCGGCGGACCATCCCCGGCGGGTGCGGTCGCTGGTGCTGGGCTGCACGTCACCCGGCGGCACGCACGGACTGGAGCGCGACGCGGAGGTCCGCGCCAAGCTCGCCGACCCGGCGGTGAGCCGCCAGTTCCTGCTGGAGCTCATGTACTCGCCCGCCTGGCTGGCGGACCACCCCGGGCCATACTGGACGCTGGGTGATCCGCACATGTCGGCCCGATCCCGGAAGCTGCATTTCCGGGCCAGCGCCGAGCACGACGCCTGGGACGCGCTGCCCCGTATCGCCGCGCCGACGCTCATCCTGCACGGGGATGCGGACCGGTTCAATCCGTCCGCCAACGCCCCGCTGCTGGCGTCGCGGATCCCTCGCTGCCGGGTTGAGCTGATCCCCGGGGCGCGGCACGCGTATTTCGAGGAGCGGCGGGATGTCGCCAGTCCGTCGGTGGTCAACTTTCTCGCCAGCTGAATTGTTTCCCCCGCTGGCCATCAATCGTTCTTGGTGTGGCCGGTCGTTGTCAATCCCGCTTCGCGCTTCGACGCAGCCACCCGGTGCACATGCAGCAGGGTCGAAGTAAAGGATTGACAACGACAGGCCACACCAAGAAGCAGGCCAGGATCGCGGAGCAAGGGTGGAGTATGCGGCGAACACACAACACGACTGGTCCCACACCTGCGACTGCTCGCGAGGAAATTTGTTTGCAGTAACAATCTTTAAACAGAGACAACAGCCAGTTAGCAGGCTCGCAGCCTGCGCCTTTGGGCTCGCGGGTCGGGGACCGTAGTCGGGTACGTCGGCGACGCAACCTTCGGGGCTTCAACTTCTCTAAAACTTTTTCGCTCGAACCCCGGATTTTGCTGCAAAACTGTCAGACCCCCCTGAGACCATAGGGTCATGACCGAAACCGTGCTCCACACCGCCACCCCAAACGGGATGTCGGCGTTGAGCGCGTGCGCGGGTCAGGAACTGATCGACCGACTGCAATACGAACGCCACCACATCCAACGCCGCTCCCGCTACAACGAGCTGTACCTCATCTCCCGGCTAGACGCCGAAGGCGAGTTCGCCGAACGCGGAGTAGTCGCCAAAGCCGCCGTGGCCGACATTCTGCAGATCAAACCGGCAGAGGCGTACAAGGTGACCCGGCTGGCCAGGCACGTGTTCCCCACCGTGACATTGACCGGTGAAACCCTTGCACCGAAGCTGCCGTGTACCGCCTCGGCGTTGGCCGACTATGAGATCGACCCCGCCCATGGGCTAGTCATCGACATCGTGTTGAACAGCCGCGCCGCCGGACGATTGGACCCCGGCGCCTGGACCAGCATTGAGCAGACATTCTCCGAATGGGCACGCACACTCTCACCCCACCAACTCGCCGTCGAAGCGCACTGGCTGATCAGCCACCTCGACCAAGACGGACCCGAACCCGGCGAAGACGGATGCGACGAGCTGCTCAACGAACTGTGGCTCACCCCGAACCCCGACGGTGGGGGCTGGATCAAAGGCACCCTCGACGCCGGATCCTTCGAAGAAATCAAACGCGCCGTCCTCGCCACACTCCTGCCAGAAGCAGATGAGCGCAAGACCCTGCCCCAACGCCAAGCCGACGCACTCGCCGAAATCTGCTCCCACTCGTTGGACGAAGGCCGACTGCCCGCTGAAGGCGGAGTGAGGCCGCATGTCACGGTCATCATGACCGAACGCGACCTACAGCAGAA
>NZ_AUBB01000027.1 GCF_000429025.1 Actinospineispora spinosispora DSM 44797 | reverse complement strand
TGGGAGCCGCCCTGGCAGCTGGGCGATGTGGTCGCTGACATTCACTACGCCGGCCTTCGCCGGAACTCCTTCGGAGACTCGCGGAGCCGGCTTTTACAGACACCTGTACATGCGCAGACGGTCCTGGTGCGGGTGCACGGCGTTCCTGGTGGGGTGCAGGTGTTCGTTGTGGGATGCGGGTCATGTCTAGAGCCCCCTCACCCCGCACCGGGAATGGGGCGACGCACGTTTCACAGGTGGGCCCCGCAAGGCGCCCGAAGGGGTTCCGCCGCAGGCGGGTAGTGCCTGAGTGGCGGCTCCCAAGCCGGGGCACCAAGCGCGCGCGTCGCCGAAGGCGACATTTTTCCGAGTGGGCCCCTCAGCCCGAAGGGTTGAGGGGCCCGCGAGGAAAAAACCCAGGCAGCGAGCCGTTAGGCGAGCCGCCTGGATCGTTCCCGGTCGGCCCGGAGGGCCTTCCGGGAACGATGGCGCGCGAAACAGGCCGGCAAGTGATGGCGCGCGGAACAGGCCTGTGAGCACCTCCAACCGCATTTGTGGGTGAAAACAGTCAGCTCTGGTTGCGACAACATCGACAATCGCTCGTGAGCTGGGCCACACTGGTTGGTGCCGTTGATATAAATGGACACTTCTGACCCGAGGGAGCTGGCCCAGGCATGAACCTGGCGGGAAATCTGGTGGCGACCGCCGCGCGACAGCCCGACGCAGCCGCGCTGCGGGTGGGCGACGACGTACTGAGTTATCAACAGTTCCTCGACGGTGCCAGGGTCACCGCCGGCTGGTTACGGGAGCGCGGTGTCGAGCCGGGTGACCGGATCGGGCTGATCCTGCCGAACGTGCCCGCTTTCCCCATCCTGTTCTACGGCGCGCTGTTCGCGGGCGCGACCGTGGTGCCGATGAACCCGCTGCTCACCGAGCGCGAGATCGGCTACTACTTCACCGACGCCGGTGTGCGGATCGCGTTCGCCTTCGAGTCGCTGCCGGACGGCGGTCGCGCCGCGACGGCGGCCGGCGAGGCGAACGACATCGAGGTGCTGGTCGTCGGGCCTGTCGGTCTGTCGAGCGCGGAGCTCGACGGCACCGAGCCGGTCGCCGAACCGGAGACCCGTGCCGACGGTGACCTCGCCGTCCTGCTCTACACGTCCGGTACCACCGGGCGGCCCAAGGGCGCCGAGCTCACCCACCACAACCTGGCCAGCAACGCGGCCACGGCGGCGGGCGAGCTGTTCGGCACCGAGACCGGTGACGTCGTGATGGGTTGCCTGCCGCTGTTCCACGTCTTCGGGCTGACCTGCGGGCTGAACGTGTCGGTGCTGACCGGTGCGTGCCTGGCGCTGCTGCCGAGGTTCGACCCGGTCAAGGCCCTCGAGCTGGTCGCCGCGCACAAGGTGACGGTGTTCCAGGGCGTCCCGACGATGTACTCGGCGCTGCTGCACGCGCCGGACGCCGAGAACTACGACACCTCCAGCCTGCGGATCTGCGCCTCAGGTGGCGCCGCGCTGCCGGTCGAGGTGCTGCACGCGTTCGAGAAGCGTTTCGACGCGATGGTCCTGGAGGGCTACGGCCTGTCCGAGACCTCGCCGGTGGTGTCGTTCAACCATCCGAACGCGGTGCGCAAGCCCGGTTCGATCGGGACGCCGATCGACGGCGTCGAGGTCCGGATCCAGAACGACGAGGGTGTCGAGGTGCCGGTCGGTGAGGTCGGTGAGCTCGCGGTGCGCGGTGAGTGCGTCATGCGCGGCTACTGGAACAAGCCCGAGGCGACCGCCGAGGCGATCCAGGACGGCTGGTTCCGCACCGGTGACCTCGGCCGGGTCGACGACGACGGCTACTTCTACATCGTCGACCGCAAGAAGCAGCTGATCATCCGGGGCGGCTACAACGTGTACCCGCGCGAGGTCGAGGAAGCGATGCACGAGCATCCGGCCATCGCGGAGGTCGCGGTCGTCGGGCTGAAGCACTCCAGCCTCGGCGAGGAGGTCGGGGCCGCGGTCGCGCTCGCGCCGGGTGCCGAGGCGACGCCCGACGAGCTGCGCGCCTTCGCCAAGGAACGGGTCGCCGCCTACAAGTACCCCCGGCACATCTGGATCGTGGACGCGCTGCCGAAGGGGCCGACCGGGAAGATCCTGCACCGGGACGTTGTCGCACCGCCGGAGGTGACGGTCGAATGAGCACCCAGGACAGCCACGCACCGGACGCCGCCGAGCTTGCTGGCGCTCCACTGGACCTGCTGCTCACTGACGCGGCGAAGGGCAGCTGGCAACGGCTGCTGCCGGACGCGACCGCGTTGCGCCTGGTCAGGGGTCTGGCGAACCGGCCACGCAAGGTCGTCGGCAGGCTCGGTGGGCTCGCCGGCGAGCTGGGGCGGATCGCCACCGGAAGCTCCGCGATCGAACCGGAACCGCGTGACCGCAGGTTCTCCGACCCGGCCTGGTCGCAGAACCCGCTGCTGCGGCGCGCGCTGCAAGCCCACCTGGTGACCAGCCGCGTCGCCGAGGCACTCGTGGAGGACGCGCGGCTGTCCGAGCCGGACCGGCTACGCGTGCAGACCACCGTGTCCAACCTGTCGGACGCACTCGCGCCGAGCAACAACCCGCTGCTCAACCCGCGTGCGCTGAAGGCGGTCGTGGACACCGGCGGCGCGAACTTCCTGCGCGGCGCACGGCGCCTCGCCAACGACATGTCCTCGCCGCCCCGGGTGCCGAGCATGGTCGAACCGGACGCGTTCGAGGTCGGCCGGACGGCTGCCGCGACACCGGGCACGGTCGTGCTGCGCACCCAGGTGCTCGAGGTACTGCAGTTCACCCCGACGACCGAGAAGGTCCGGGAGATCCCGCTCCTGATCGTGCCGCCGACGATCAACAAGTACTACGTCACGGACATCTCCCCCGGCCGCAGCCTCATCGAGTACCTGGTCGGGCAGGGCCACCAGGTGTTCACGATCTCCTGGCGCAACCCGGACGTCCGGCACGCCCGCTGGGGATTCGACACCTACGGCGGCGCGATCCTGGACGCGATCGACGCGGCACGCGAGGTAGCCGGCGCGCCGAGTGTCGCGCTGCTGTCGCTGTGCTCCGGCGGGGTGCTGTCCTCGATGGTGCTCGGCCACCTCGCGGCGATCGGCGAGTTGGACCGGGTCGCCGCCGCCGCGTTGTCGGTCGCGGTGCTCGACCAGGGCGACGCGGGCGTGACGGGCGCGCTGCTCACCAAGGAGGCCGCCGATGTCGCCGTCCGGGCGTCCGCCGCGCGCGGCTACCTCGACGGCAGGGCGCTGGCCGAGGTGTTCGCCTGGCTGCGGCCCAACGACCTGATCTGGAACTACTGGGTCGACAGCTACCTGCTCGGCAACTCGCCCAAGCCGTTCGACGTGCTGTTCTGGAACGCCGACACGACCCGCATGACCGCGCGGCTGCACCGCGACTTCATCCACCTGTCGCAACGCAACGCGCTGACCAAGCCGGGCGACGCGACGATGCTCGGCTCACCGGTCGACCTGGCGAAGGTGCACCTGGACACCTACATCACCGCCGGTATCGCCGACCACCTGTGCCCGTGGCAGAACTGCTACCAGAGCACCCAGCTGTTCGGCGGCAAGAGCCGGTTCGTGCTGTCCACCAGCGGGCACATCGCGTCCATCGTCAACCCACCCGGCAACAAGAAGGCGAACTTCCGCACCGCCGAGCACAATCCGCCGGACCCGTCGGCCTGGCTCGCCGAGGCGCAGACCGTCGAGGGTTCCTGGTGGCCGGACTTCAGTACCTGGCTGCACGCCCGAACGGGCGAGGAGATTCCGGTGACGGAGCAGCTGACCCAGGGCGGCAGCAGGGAGCACCCGCCGCTCGGCGCGGCACCGGGTAGCTACGTGCTCACCCGATGACGCCACGTCCGAACCCCGCGTCCGACGTCATGACGGTGCGCGGACGCCGCCTGGCCTACACCCATGATCCGGGTGTGCCAGGGCGCGTCCCGCTCGTGATGTGCAATGGCATCGGCTCCAGCATGGAGCTGTTCGACCCGCTCGTCGCGCAGCTCGACCCGGGCCGTCCGGTCGTGCGGTTCGATGTCCCGGGTATCGGCGGTTCGGACACCCCGAAGCTGCCGTACATCTATCAGCAGCTCGCGCTTGCGATGCGGCGACTGTTGAAGAACCTGGGTTATCCGCGTGCGGACGTGTTGGGAATTTCTTGGGGAGGCGGTCTTGCGCAACAGTTCGCCTTCCAATACCCCCTCTACTGTCGTAAATCCGTCCTGGTAGCGACAGCGACTGGGTTGTGGATGGTTCCGGCGGCGCCGAAAGTCCTGGGGCGCATGATGACGCCGAGACGACACCGGGACCCGGAGTATGCCCGCGACATCGCCGGAAGTATTTATGGTGGCAGCGCCCGCCGCGACCCGGAGGGCACAGTGAACGTGTTGCACAGCTCGATGCGTGCGACGCCGGTTCGCGGCTACCTGTACCAGCTCGCCGCGATCGGCAGCTGGACCAGCCTGCCGTGGCTGCCGATGATCCGGCAGCCGACGCTCGTGCTCGCGGGTGACGATGACCCGATCATTCCCTCGATCAACGGAACGATCATGGCGCGGTTGTTGCCGCGCGGCGAGTTGCACAGATACTCGGGTGGGCACCTCGCGTTGCTCACCGAGCCTGAGAAACTCGCCCCGGTGATCGACGAGTTCCTGGACCGGGGTTCGCCTAGCTGACCTCAGATGAAATTTCGCCTGGGGGCGGGGGGAGACAATTCTGTGATGGCACAGCAGCGTGACGGCCGATTAGTGCGGAGTTCCGTGTCGACCGGCTTGGGGCAGGAGTCCCGGCTGGCGCTCCTTGTCGAGCACGCCGAGCACAACCTGTCCCGGCTGATCGACCAGCACACCACCTACATGATCACCGAGATCGACGTCTATCGGAGCGAGGCGGTCTCCCGGGACGACGTGCGCCGCTCGGTCGAGCACAACATGCGTTACCTGGTGAGCGCGGTCCGCGACCCGGCGGCTCCCCGTGACCTGTCTGCCCCTCGGGAGACCGGTCGTAGACGCGCACACCAGGGTGTGCCGCTCCCCGAGGTGCTGCGCGCCTACCGCACCGGCATCAGCGCGCTGTGGGACCTGTTCAGTGAGCCGGCCCGCGACGCCAGGGACAGCTCGATGCTGGACACATTGATCTCGGTCGGGAAGTTCCTGTGGCAGCTCGGCGACGAGTACTCGATCGAGCTGACCGAGTCCTACCGCGCGACCACCGCCGACCTGCTGGTCAGCCAGCACCAGCGCCGGTCCGCGCTGGCCGAGGCGCTGTTCACCGGCTCGCCGGGCGAAGGCGCCGGCCCGTGGGAGCTGTCGAAGCTGCTCGGTCTGCCCGCCGACGGCGACCTCATCGTCGTCGCCTCGGAGAACTCCAGCACCGCGGAGGAGGGTCTGCCGCGTATCGAGACGCGTCTGTCCGAACGGGGTATCAACTCGGCGTGGCGGCTCACACCCGCGCTGCAGATGGGTGTGGTGTCGCTGCGTACCGGGGAGCGCGACGAGCTCATCGCGCTGCTGGAGGACAAAGCGCGGGCACGAGTCGGGGTGAGCCCGGTGTACCAGCTGCTGAAGGACACCCCGCGTGCACTGCACCTGGCCCGGGTCGCGCTGACCGGTGTCCGGCCGGGACGGGCCGAGGTACGGGTCTTCGAGGCCTCGCCGCTGGCCGCGCTGGTCGCGCAGGACATGGACGAGGGCAAACGCATCGTGTCCCGGGTGCTCGGCGCGGTGCTCGAGCTGCCCGCCGACGACCGCGAGGTCCTGCTGGACACTCTGCGCGCCTGGTTCGACCACGCCGGCAGCGCCGAACACGCGGCCGAGCAGCTGTACTGCCACCCCAACACGGTGCGCTACCGCCTGCGCCGCGTGCAGGAGCTGACCGGCCGCTCCCTGGCCGAGCCCTACGGCATCGCCGACCTGGCAGCAGCCCTCCAGGCCCTACACCTGGACCCCATGTACTGACAACCGTGAGTGGCAAGTGGTCCTACCCCGAAGGGGCGCCGAAGGCGTAGCAACCTTGGGCACTCACGACAGCTTTTCCGTCGTGAGTACCCAAGGTTGCTATAGGACCACTTGCCACTCACGAAAGCCGGGTACGAGCGGATCAGCACGTCAGGGCTGCACGCAGTAGGAGCTGCACAGTCCCGGGGTCCTCGTGAGTGCTGAGGGCGCCTATAGCCGCTCTACGCACTCACGACGAAAAGCGTGTCGTGAGTGCGTAGAGCGGCTACGCTTCGCGCCCCTTCGGGGTAGACGCCCTCATCACTCACGAGGGGTTCCGGTGGGGGGAAGGTGCGTTGGCGAGGGGGAGGGGCGGCAGATACCGTTCCTGAGGACGGGCCGCATACTCGCGACGCTGCTGAGGACGGCCCCTGAGCACGGACGGAGCCGATGGCGGAGATCATTACGCTGACCGAGGCGATCGCGGAGCTGGTGCACGACGGTGACTCGGTGGCGCTCGAAGGATTCACCCACCTGATCCCGTTCGCCGCCGGCCACGAGATCATCCGGCAGGGACGCAAGGACCTGACGCTGATCCGCATGACCCCGGACCTGATCTACGACCGGATGATCGGCGCGGGTTGCGCGTCGAAGCTGGTGTTCTCCTGGGGCGGCAACCCGGGTGTCGGTTCGCTGCACCGCATGCGGGACGCACTGAGCCACGGCTGGCCGGTGCCGCTGGAGATCGAGGAACACAGCCACGCCGGCATGGCGAACCGGTACGTCGCGGGCGCGTCGGGCCTGCCCTTCGGGGTGCTGCGCGGCTACGCGGGCACCGACCTGCCGGAGCACACCGACACGATCAGCACGGTCACCTGTCCGTTCACCGGCCAGCAGCTGGCCGCGGTGAAGGCGCTCAACCCGGACGTGTCGATCGTCCACGCGCAGCGGGCCGACCGGGCAGGCAACGTGCAGCTCTGGGGCATCACCGGCGTGCAGAAGGAGGCCGTGCTGGCGGCGAAGCGGTCGCTGGTCACCGTCGAGGAGGTCGTGGACAGGCTCGACCCGGTGCCGGGAGCGGTCCTGCTGCCGTCCTGGGTGGTCAACGCGGTCGCGGTGGCGCCCGGTGGCGCGAAGCCGTCCTACGCCCACGGCTACTACGACCGGGACAACGCGGCCTACAAGGCGTGGGATGCGATCAGTCGGGACCGGCAGCGGTTCATCGCGTGGTTGAAGGAGCTGACGGCATGACGGCGCTGGACGAGCTGACCAGCTACACCGCCGACGAGATGATGACGGTCGCCGCCGCGCGCGCACTGCGCGACGGAGCGGTGTGCTTCGTGGGCATCGGGCTGCCGTCGACCGCGGCGAACCTGGCGCGGCGGCTGCACGCACCGAAGCTGGTGCTGATCTACGAGTCCGGCACGCTGGACACCACACCGGCCGAGCTGCCGCTGTCCATCGGCGACGGGATCCTCGCGGAGTCCGCGTTGACCGTGGTCAGCGTGCCGGAGGTGTTCAACTACTGGTTGCAGCCGGGGCGCATCGACGTCGGGTTCCTGTCCGGCGCCCAGCTGGACCGGTTCGGCAACATCAACACCACGGTGATCGGCGACTACGACGAGCCGTCCGTCCGGCTGCCCGGCTCCGGTGGCGCGCCGGAGATCGCCGCGTCCTGCGGTGAGGTGATGATCGTGATGCGGCACCGGCTGCGGGCGTTCGTCTCCGGTGTGGACTTCGTGACCTCGCTCGGCCACGGCAACGGTCCCGGCGACCGGGAACGTCTCGGCCTGACCGGCGCAGGGCCGCTGCGGGTGATCACCGACCTCGGCGTGCTCGAACCCGATCCGGACACCCGCGAGCTGGTGCTCACCGCGCTGCACCCGGGCATCACCCTCGCGCAGGTACGCGCGGAGACCGGTTGGGACCTGCAGGTCGGCACCGACGATCTGCAGTACACACCGCCGCCGACGGTTCAGGAGCTGACGGTGCTGCGTTCATTGCGTACCGTCGGATCATGATGGGTGATCGCAGTCCGGTGGGACTGCACTATGTGGAAGACGGAAACCCCGCCGGGGAACCGATCGTGCTGGTCGGATCGCTGGGCAGCACGCTCGACATGTGGCGGCCGCAGCTGCCGGTGCTCACCGGGCGGCGGGTCATCCGGGTGGACCACCGGGGGCACGGCGAGTCGCCGGTGCCCGCCGGGCCGTACACGATCTCCGAGCTGGCCGGGGACGTCGTCGCGCTGCTGGACAAGCTCGGCTTGGACAAGGTCGACTACGTCGGGCTGTCCATGGGCGGCATGGTCGGCATGTTCATCGCGGCGGAATGGCCGGAGCGGATCAACCGGCTCGCGCTGATGGCCACCTCGGCCGGCTACCCGGACAAGGCGCCGTGGCTGGCCCGCATCGAGGCGGTGTCCACCGGTGGCACCGAGGCGACCGCGGCCGGTTCGATCGTCAACTGGCTCACCCCCGACTACGCGGCCGCTCACCCGGACACGGCGGCCTGGCTGCGCGAGATGATCGAGAACACCCCGGACGCGGGCTACCTGGCGTGTTGTCAGGCGCTGCGCGACTGGGACCACGAGCGCAGGCTGGGTGACATCACCGCGCCGTCCCTGATGATCTGCGGCACCGCCGATCCGTCCACCCCGGAGGACCCGCACGGCGCGACGATCGCGGCCGGCATCCCGGGGGTCCGGTTCGAGCGGGTCGACGGTGCGCACCTGCTCAGCGTCGAATGCGCCGACGAGGTCAACGCGCTGCTGGGTGAGCACTTCAGCCTGCGCTGAGGTTAGTGTGACCGACGTGTCCGGCGACCTCGATCCGACAGAGTTGCGGATCTCCGATCTCGATCGGGAACGGGCCGTCGCCGCGCTCATGACCGCGATGGAACAGGGGCGGATCACCCCGACCGAGTTCAGCGACCGCTGCGACGTCGCGTGGGCCGCGCGGACCAGGGCCGAACTGCTGGTGGTGCTGTCCGACCTGCCCGGCGGGCCGCCGCCGGAGCTGGCGCCGCTGGTGCTGGACGTGCCGTTCGGGCAGGTCAGACGCACCGGTGAGTGGCTGGTGCCAGAGATCGTCCGGATCACCGGTCTGGGGCAGCGCACCACGCTGGACTTCACCGACGCGGTCATCCGCCGCCCCGAGGTGCTCATCGAGATCACCGCGGCGATGAGCGCGACGCGGGTGTTGCTGCCGTTCGACGCCCAGGTCGACACCGACGGCCTGGAGCTGATCGCCGGTTCCGTCCGGCACCGGACCGTGCGCGCGACGCTGCCCAGGGAACGACCGCGCGGGCTACGTCGGCTGCTGCGGGGTGCCAGGGACACCGAGTCCGCGCCGTCGATCCGGTTCGTGCTGCGTGGCCGGGCCGCTCTGTGTTCGGTGACCCTCACCCGTCCTCGCACCGGCCGCCGCCGGTGATGTGACTCAGGTCATATCGATGCCACCCAACCGCTGAGACGACGACCGGGTCGAAGAGGTTGTTCCGGCAAACATGTGGAGGGTGTCATGGCGATGTCAGGTGGACTTCGGATCGCGGTCGCGGCGCTGATCGGCTCAGCAACGGTGGTCGGCGTCTCCGCGTGTGCGAAGCCTTCGGAGCAGCCGTTGCCTGCGCCCTCGAGCCCGAGCGCGGCGACGAGCATGGCGGTCCCCGACATCGACACGGTGACCGACCCCGACAGCGGAGCCAACGTCCGGCTCGCTTCCGGGCCTGCACTGGCTAGTGTCATCGACGGCCCGGATGGCAAACCGATGGTGCACAAGTACGTTGTCCAGCTCCCGGCGGGCGTCGGTGAGCAGCGGCTCAACGTCACGCAGCTGATCATGCCGGTCACCGACGCGGTCGCGGCGACCGAGGTGCTTGCTCGGGGCGTGAACGGAACGGTGCTGAGTAACCAGCCGGTCACGGTCGACGGGAACCCGGGCGCCGATTTCCAGATCAGGTTCACCAGCGGCAGTCACACCGGTGTGATGTTCGGCAGGGCGGTGTACACCCACACCTACTCGGTCCAGGTGCTGACGCTGGTGGAGACCGGTAACGAGATGTCGGCGTTGCCCTTGCATACGCAAGCCGCAAGCACTCTGCGCGTGTCCGCGCACACCTGACCCGACCGTCGCTATCGTCCTTGCATCATGACCGCGGAACCGTCGTCTCCTGCCCGTCAGCGGGGCATTCGCACCCTCACCGCGACCCTCGTGGTCCTGGCGACGTTAACCGGGTGTGCGGCGGAGGAACCGCCTCCGCCGCCCGCGCCGGTCCAGGCGATCCCGGTCGATCCCCGCGTGGCGAAGGCGCCGAGGAACGAGCTGCAGAGCGGATCGTGGACCATCGCCACCGACCCGGAGACGGGGATCAACACGGCGCTCGCCGGCCTGCCCGGGGCCATCAGCCAGCCGGCGAGCGGCGGCGGAACCCTGCACGTCTACGTCGTGGCGCTCGTCGACGGAGGGTCGCAGCAGCTGAGCGTGGGTGACCTGCTCGGTGGCGCGGATGCCGACCCGCTCATCGCGACGATCAACATGGCGCGCGGCGCGAACGGCACGCTGACCAGGAACGTCCCGATCACCGTCCGGGGGCGGTACGGCGCGGACTTCCGGATGGTGCTCGTGCGGAGCGGGAAACCGCAGGTCATGCTCGGTCGGATGGTGTTCAACCCGACCAAGGTCATCGAGATCACCACGGTCGTGCCGCTGGCCGACGAGGCCGCTGTGACGCCGATGCACGACTACGCAGCGGACACCATCCGAATCCCCTGAGTAGCCGCTATACGGTCGAAGGCATCATGAGCCGCATCCCCGATTCCACGTCCGCCGCACCACACCCCGTGAGTGGCGCGGCCGCCTATAGCCGGTCGCGCCACTCGCGGGGTGTGGTGCGGGTTCTCGGTGTCACCGCGATCGCGCTCAGCGTGGCTTGCGGCGCCACCGGCTGCTCGACGATCAGCGGCCTGTGGAACAAGCCGCAGGAGGCGCCTCCGCCCGCCGCGGCCGCGCCCGAGCCGGCACCCGGCGTCGTGGCGACCGACCCGGCGAGCAGGGCGAGCGCCCGGCTGTCCGGTCCGTCGAAGCTCAAGAACGGCAAGACCGACAGCGGCGGCGCGCTGCGTGAGTACACCGCGACGCTGGAGCACGGCGCGGTGCAGACCCTCGCGGTCGGCGAGCTCAAGAGCCCGCCGAAGGGCGACCCGGCGGCGTACGTGAAGCAGCTCGCCACGGAGAACAAGGGCACGGTGACGAAGAACCAGGCGGTCACCGTCAACGGGCACCCGGGCGCCGACTTCCGCATGGATCTCGCCCCGGGAGGCGCGAAGGGCTTCATGCTCGGCCGGGTCGTCTTCACCCCCACCGGCCTCATCCAGGTCATCACCACCGGCCCCGCCGCCGACGAGACAACCGACGCCCCGCTGCACGACCAGGCAGCCGAAAGCCTCCAAATCCCCTAACCCGGCCGCACCGAAGTCGGCCGCACCGAACTCGGCCACAGCTAAGTCGGCCACAGCTAAGTCGGCTCCGCGAGTCTCCGAAGGAGTTCCGGCGAAGGCCGGCGCAGTGAATGTCAGCGACCACTGTCGCCGACGACCAGGGCGGCTCCCAGGTCGGCCACAAGCGCGCGCCTGGGCCGAAGGCCGAAAATCCTAAAGACGGCCCCCGGAGGGGCCTCTTTGGGATTTTGAGCGCGGAACAGGCCCAACAAGAAAACCCTCTTCAGGATTTTGAGCGCGAGACAGGCCCAACAACACGAGCCCACTGCTTCGCGATCTGACGGCGGCGTGCGGTGTCGTCGGTCAGCAGCGTGGCCAGACCCAGGCCGCGGGCCAGATCCAGGGTCGCCTGGACCAGCTCGCGGGCGCCCGGCCGGGACTCGTCGACTCCGAGCAGCTCCACCGCCAGCCGGTGCGCCTCCCGGCCGACCCTGGCTTCCAGGGGCACCACGACGGCGCGCCAGGACTCGTCGGTCGACGCGGCCACCCACATGTGCAGCGCCGCGCGGAACGCCGGCCCGGTGTACAGCTCCAGCAGCATCTCCACGACCCGGTCGACCGAGGCGTGTGGCAGCTCCCGCGCCTGTTCCCTCAGCTGTTCGACCTGCTGCTCGCCGATGTACTCGACGGTCGCGGTCACCAGGTCCTCCCTGGTCGGGAAGTGGTGCTGCGCCGCGCCCCTGGACACCCCGGCGCGTTCGGCGATGACCGCCACCGTCGCGCCGTTCCAGCCGAGCTCGACGATGCAGGCGACCGCGGCGTCGATCAGTGCGGCCCTGGTGGAGCGGCTGCGCTGTTGCTGCGGCGCACGGGTCGACCCGCCGAGGTTGCCGGTCATGGGGTGGACGACGGAGCCGGTTCGACCACCGCGAGCACCGCGCCGACCTCGACCTGCTGTCCGACGCTGATCGGCAGCTCGGTCACCACACCGGCGGCGGGCGCGGTGATCTGGTGTTCCATCTTCATCGCCTCCAGCCAGGCGACCGGCTGACCCGCGTCGACCTCGTCGCCCAGCGAGACACCGACCCGCAGCACGGTGCCCGGCATGGGCGCCACGAGCGAACCGCTGGCCAGCGCGTCCCGGGGGTCGGTGAACCTCGGCACGACGCGCAGTGCCACCGAACCGAGGCTCGAGTCCACCACGACCAGGTCGTCGTACCGGGCCACGGTGAACGACCGCCGGGTGCCTCGGACACCCAGCACGACCTCGTCCGGCGTCGCGCCGGTCAGCGTGACGCCGTCGAAACCCTCCGCGGCGAGGCTGTCACGGTCGAGGCGGTAGGCGATCTCCAGCTCCTGCCCGTCGGCGAGGAAGCGGACGCGGCGCGGCTGCGACGGCACGTTGCGCCAGCCGCCGGGCAATCGCCGCAGCACCGTGGCGGCCCGCCGGTTCGCCTCCGCCCCGGCGAGCGCCGCCGCCAGTGCGGACAACCGGACACCCGAGTCACCGGCGAGCGGTGCGGCGAGGGTGCCCAGGCCGTGCCGGTCGAAGAACGCCGTGTCGATGTCACCGGCCACGAACGCCGGGTGCCGCAGCACGTTGACCAGCAGGTCCCGGTTGGTGCGCATGCCGTGGATCTCGGCGCGGGCGAGCGCGCCGGCGAGCGTGCGGGCGGCGCTGGTCCGGTCCGGCGCCCACGCGATGACCTTGGCCAGCATCGGGTCGTAGTGCACCCCGATCACAGAACCGCTCTCGACACCGCTGTCGCAGCGCACCGAGCCGGGCACGGTGAAGCGGTGCAGGGTGCCGGTCTGGGGCTGCCAGTTCTGCGCCGGGTCCTCGGCGTAGAGGCGGACCTCGATCGCGTGCCCGTCGAAGTCGGGCGGACCGTCCGGCGGCAGCGGGGCGCCCTCGGCGACCGAGAGCTGCAGCGCCACCAGGTCGAGGCCGGTGACCAGCTCGGTCACCGGGTGCTCGACCTGCAGCCGGGTGTTCATCTCCAGGAAGTGGAACTCACCGGCTCCGTCGGCGAGGAACTCGACCGTTCCGGCACCCACGTAGTCGACGGCCTTCGACGCGGCCACCGCCGCGTCGCACAGCCGCTCCCGCATCGCGGGCGTGACCAACGGCGACGGCGCCTCTTCGATGACCTTCTGGTGGCGGCGCTGGATCGAGCATTCCCGCTCCCCCAACGCCCACACGGTGCCGTGCGTGTCGGCGAGGACCTGCACCTCGATGTGCCGTCCGGTCTCCAGGTAGCGCTCGCAGAACACCGTCGGGTCGCCGAACGCGGAGCCGGCCTCGGCGGACGCGCCGGACACCGCGTCGGGCAGCTCGGCGAGGGTCCGCACGATCCGCATGCCCCGGCCCCCACCGCCGGCGGACGCCTTCACCAGCACCGGAAGGTCCTTCTCGGTCACCGAGTCGACGTCCAGCTCGGGCAGCACCGGCACCCCGGACGCCGCCATCAGCCGTTTCGACTCGACCTTCGAGCCCATCGTCTCGATCGCCGGCGCGGGTGGCCCTACCCAGGTCAGCCCGGCGTCGGTGACCGCGCGGGCGAACGCGGCGTTCTCGGACAGGAACCCGTATCCGGGGTGCACCGCGTCCGCGCCGGCTTCCCGAGCCGCGGCGATCAGCAGGTCGGCGCGCAGGTAGGTGTCGCCGGGTGCATTGCCGGGCAGGCGCACCGCCGCGTCGGCCTCGTGCACGTGCGGCGCGTCGGCGTCGGCGTCCGAGTACACGGCCACCGTCGAAATGCCCAGCTCACGGCAGGTGCGGAAGATTCGGCGGGCGATCTCGCCCCGGTTGGCGACCAGCAGGCTAGTGATCATCAGTGCACTCACATCCGGAAGACGCCGAAGGCGTCGGTGCCGCGTACCGGGGCGTTGTGCACAACCGATAGGCACAGTCCCAGCACGGTTCGGGTATCGCGCGGATCGATGATGCCGTCGTCGTAGAGCATTCCGGACAGGAACATCGGCATCGACTCCGCCTCGATCTGACCTTCGACCATCGCGCGCATGGCCGCGTCGTTCTCCTCGCTGTACTCGGCGCCCCGTGCGGCCGCCGCGGCCCGCGCCACGATGGACAGCACGCCGGCGAGCTGCGCCGGTCCCATGACCGCCGACTTCGCGCTCGGCCACGCGAACAGGAACCGGGGGTCGTAGGCCCGTCCGCACATGCCGTAGTGCCCGGCGCCGTAGGACGCGCCCATCAGCACCGACAGGTGCGGGACCGTCGAGTTGGACACCGCGTTGATCATCATCGAGCCGTGCTTGATGATGCCGCCGCGCTCGTAGTCGCGCCCGACCATGTAGCCGGTCGTGTTGTGCAGGAACAGCAGCGGTGTGTCGATCTGGTTGGCCAGCTGGATGAACTGCGCGGCCTTCTGCGACTCGGAGCTGAACAGCACACCCTGGGCGTTGGCGAGGATGCCGATCGGGTAGCCGTGCAGCTGCGCCCATCCGGTGACCAGCGACGATCCGTACAGCGGCTTGAACTCGTCGAACTCGGAGCCGTCGACGATCCGCCGGATCACGTCACGCGGATCGAACGGGACCTTCAGGTCGGACGGCACGATGTCCAGCAGCTCCTCGCCGTCCAGCACCGGCTCGGCGTAGTCGGAACGAGGGCTCGGGCCGTGCTTGCGCCAGTTCAGCCGTGCCACGATGCGTCGCCCGAGCCGGATCGCGTCCTGCTCGTCGACCGCCAGGTAGTCGGCGAGCCCGGAGGTGCGGGCGTGCATCTCGGCGCCGCCCAGCTCCTCGTCGTCGGCCTCCTCGCCGGTCGCCATCTTGACCAGCGGCGGACCGCCGAGGAACACCTTGGCGCGCTCGGCGACCATCACGACGTAGTCGGACATGCCGGGCAGGTACGCACCGCCGGCCGTCGAGCTGCCGAACACCAGCGCGATCGTCGGAACCCGCGCCGCGCTGGAGCGGGTCAGGTTCCGGAAGGTCTTCCCGCCGGGGATGAAGATGTCCTTCTGCGTCGGCAGGTCCGCGCCGCCCGACTCGACCAGGTTGATCAGCGGCAGCCGGTTCTGCTCGGCGATCTCGGCGGCGCGCAGGCCCTTCTTCATCCCGGACGGGTTGATCGAGCCGCCCTTCACCGTCGGGTCGCTGGCGATGAGCATGCACTCGACGCCTTCGATGACCCCGATGCCGGTGACCACACTGCCGCCGACCGGGTAGCTCGTGCCGTACGCGGCGAGCGGGGACAGCTCCAGGAACGGCGAGTCCTCGTCGATCAGCAGCTCGATGCGTTCGCGGGCCAGTAGCTTGCCGCGCTTGCGGTGCCGCTCGGTGTACTTCGGACCGCCGCCCGCGACCGCTTTCTCCTGCTCGGTACGCAGCTCGGCGAGCTTGGTCAGCATCGAGTCGCGGTTGTCGGGTGGCGCGGCTTCGAGGGTCCCAGCAGAATCAGTCACAGCAGTACCTCCGGGATGTCGACGACTCGGCCGCGCAGCCACTCACCCAGGCCCTTGGCCTGCGGGTCGAACCGGGCCTGCGACGCCACGCCGGCGTCCAGCAGCCCCTCGACCACGAAGTTGACCGCGCGCAGGTTCGGCAGCAGGTGTCGGGTGACGGTGAGCGGGGCGGTCTCCGGCAGCAGCTCCTGGAACCGCTCGACGGTCAGCGAGTTCGCCAGCCACCGCCAGCCCTGGTCGGAGCGCGCCCAGACGCCCAGGTTCGCGTCGCCGCCCTTGTCGCCGGACCGCGCGCCGAGCACCGCGCCCAGCTGCGCGCGCTTCGTCGGCCCGTCCGGCAGCGGAGGCGGCAACGGCGGGTTGTCCACCGGTCGCAGTGCCGAGGTGTCCTCGGCCACCGCGATGTCGGTCCGGCTCCCGTCGGGCAGCACCGCGATGTGCGCAACGTCGTCCGCGGGCACGTAGGCGGCGGTGTAGACGCCGTACGGGGAACCGTTCGACGGCGGCGCGGTGGTGTGGAAGCCGGGGTAGCTGGCCAGCGCCAGCTCGATCGCGGCCGCACTGAACCCCCGGCCCGCCACGTTCGGGTCGCTGTCCCGCACCGCGCAGTGCAGCAGGGCGCTGGCCTCCTGCTCGGAGCTGTCCGCGCGCTCCGGGTGATCGGTGCGAGCGAGCGTCCAGCGCACCTCCTCCGGCCGTTTCGGCATGCCGGCCTCCAGCTGCGACCGGACCAGCGCGGCCTTCGCGTCGATGTCCGGGCCGGTCAGCACGAAGGTCATCTCGTTGCGGTGGCCGCCGAGTGCGTTGAGGCAGACCTTGAGCGTCGGCGGCGGCGCCTCACCACGAACACCGCTGATCCGGACCCGGTCCGGCCCCTGCTGCTCCAGCTCGAACGAGTCGAACCGGGTGGTCACGTCCGGTCCCGCATAGCGGGCGCCGCCGATCTCATAGAGCAGCTGCGCGGTGACCGTCTCGGTCGTGACGACACCGCCGGTTCCCTCGTGCTTGGTGATGACGCTGCTGCCGTCGGCGTCGATCTCGGCGATCGGGAAACCGGGAACGCCCAGGTCGTGCTCGGTGAAGAACGAGTAGTTGCCGCCGGTCGCCTGCGCGCCGCACTCCAGGACGTGGCCCGCGACGACCGCGCCGGCCAACGCGTCGTGGTCGGTGCGCCGCCAGCCGTGGTGCGCGGCGGCCGGTCCGACGACGAGCGACGCGTCGGTCACCCGCCCGGTCACCACGACGTCGGCGCCGGCGAGCAGACAGTCCGCGACACCCCACGCGCCGAGGTAGGCGTTGGCGGTCAGCGGCCGGCCGAGACCCAGCTCGGCGGCCCTCGGACCGAGGTCGTCACCTTCGACGTGCGCGATCCGGACCGTGATGCCGAGCTTGTCGGCCAGTGCGCGCAGTGCGTCCGCCAGCCCCGCGGGGTTGAGACCGCCCGCGTTCGTGACGATCCGGACGCCGTTGTCGACGGCGAGCCCGAGACCTTCCTCCATCTGGCGCAGGAAGGTGCGCGCGTAGCCGGCGTCCGGGTTCTTCAGCCGGTCCCTGCCGAGGATCAGCATCGTCAGCTCGGCGAGATAGTCGCCGGTGAGCACATCGAGTGGCCCGCCGGTCAGCATCTCCCGCACCGCGGCGAAGCGATCACCGTAGAAACCGGATGCGTTACCGATGCGCAGTGTTGTTCCCACGGGAGGAAAGAGTGCCAGTGGTACCTAGAACAATCAAGCACGCTTGCTTGTTTTTACCGTGCGGAAACCCCCAGCGGGTCATGCGACCCCTTTCACAGCACTAGGCGTGTCTGACTCGTCACGAACGCGAGCCGGGCCCTCGCACCACCTGCCACGCTTGTTAATTCAACCAACGTTCGACCTGTCTCCGGGGGAGATATTTGTGAGCACCTCAGCTACCGCCGTGGACGACCGCCCAGCTGTACAGAGCGGTCAACTTCGGCTGGGCGACGCCCTGTCGGTCAACCGTCTCGGGTTCGGCGCCATGCGGATCACCGGGCCCGGCGTCTGGGGGCCGCCCGCCGATCACGACGAGGCCATCCGGGTGCTGCGGCGCGCTGTCGAGCTCGGCGTCAACCTGATCGACACCGCCGACTCCTACGGCCCGAACATCAGCGAGGAGCTGATCCGGGAAGCGCTGTACCCGTATCCGGAGGAGCTCGTGCTGGCCACGAAGGCCGGGTTGCTGCGCACCGGACCGGACGAGTTCCACGCCTTCGGCCGCCCCGACTACCTGCGCCAGCAGTGCGAGATGAGCCTGCGCCGCCTCGGCGTCGAGCGGATCGACCTGTTCCAGCTGCACCGCGTCGACCCGACGGTGCCCGCCGCCGACCAGTTCGGCGTGCTCGCCGACCTGCAGAAGGAAGGCAAGATTCGCCTGGTCGGGCTGTCCGAGGTGTGCGTCGACACGATCACCGAGGCCGCCGAGATCGTCGACATCGCGTCGGTGCAGAACCGCTACAACCTCATCGACCGCAAGTCCGACGACGTGCTGCGCTACTGCACCGAGCGCAACATCGCGTTCATCCCGTGGGCCCCGATCGACGCCGGTGACCTGGCCAAGCCGGGCGGCGCCGCCTACGAGGCGGCCGAGCGTCTCGGCGCGACCTCCGCCCAGATCGCCCTGGCCTGGCTGCTGCAGCGCTCGTCCCGCATGCTGCCGATCCCCGGCACCTCCACGGTCGCCCACCTGGAGGAGAACTGCGCGGCAGCCCCCCTGAAGCTCGACCTCAAAACAGTGGAAGCCCTAGACGAAGCCCTCTGACAACCGTGAGTGGCAAGGGTGTCTACCCCGGAGGGGCGCCGAAGGCGTAGGCGCTCGGAGCACTCACGACACGCTTTTCGTCGTGAGTGTTCCGGGCGCCTATAGGCGCCCTTGCCACTCACGAGTCGACGGCGAAGCCGAGATGCCTTGGAGTCGGGTACGGGGTTGCGCCTCGGGAGAGTGCACTGCCTCGGGGTCTGTGGTCCCGACCGCGTGCAGAGAGTGCACTGCCTCGGGGTCCTCGTGAGTGCTGAGGCCGCCTATAGCCGGTCTACGCACTCACGACGAAAAGCGTGTCGTGAGTGCGTAGACCGGCTACGCTTCGCGCCCCTTCGGGGTAGACGCCCTCATCACTCACGAGGGCTACTTGCGGGGGCGGCGGACTATTCCGGTGGCGATTCGCAACAGCCGCCGCCGAGCGGCGGGGTCCCCGGGCCCGGCCTTGGCGAAGTCCGGGTCCAACGGGTTGACGTCCCGGGGCTGCGGTTCGTCCGGCGAGGCCAGCGACCGCACGGCGGCGGCGATGACGGCGGCCAGCGGCACCGCCAGCAACGCCCCGATCACCCCGGCCACCACGACCCCGCCGGCCACCGACAGCACGACGGCCAAGGGATGCAGCTGCACGGCGCGCCCCATGAGGAGCGGCTGCAGCACGTGGCTCTCCAGCTGCACCACCCCGATGATCACGGCGAGCACGATCAGTGCTGGGATCGGTCCGTTCGCCACGAGCGCCACGGCGACCGCGACGAAACCGGACAGCACCGCCCCGACCACCGGGATGAACGCGCCGAGGAACACCAACGCGGCCAGCGGGACCACGAGCGGCACCCCGATGATCCACAGCCCGACACCGATGGCGAGCGCGTCCACCACCGCGACGACCGCCGTGGCGCGCGTGTAGCCGACGAGCGACGCGAAACCACGCTGCCCGGCGATGTCCACCCGGTTGCGCTGTGCCAGGGGGATGCCGCGCAGCAGGAAGTGCCAGATCTGGCTGCCGTCGTACAGGAAGAAGATCAGCACGAACAGCCCGAGCAGCAGCGCGGACACGACCTCGGACAGCGTCGCGGCCGTGGTCAGCGCCCCGGTGGTGATCGCGTCCGCGTTGGCGGCCAGTGACCGCTGCAGCTCACCGGGCAGGTCGTTGAGCTTGGCGAGCGGAATCCGCAGCGGCTTCCCGGCCAGCAGCGGCTTGATGGTGATCTCGTAGCTCTGGACCAGCTTGGCCTGCAGGTCCGGCAGACCCGCGATGAACGCGTTGATCACGAACGACATGACCGCGCCGAACAGCGCCATGCCCCCGACCAGCACCAGCCCGGTGGCGATGCCCCTGGGCAGCTTCGCGTGCGTCATCGCGGAGTTGACCAGCGGCGCGAGCAACGCGGCGATCAGCAGCGCGATGGCCACCGGGATCACGACGATCCGCAGCTCGATCAGGATGAAGATCACCGCCGCCAACGCGACGGCGATCACCAGGAACCGGGCGCAGATCTCCGATGCCACCCGCAGGCCCGTGGGCACCACGAGGTGCGGTTTGCCGGGCGGCGGAACTTCCTCGGAGTTGGTGCCGTTGGGGTCCACGTCCCGAAGGGTAGTCGGTTGATCGATTCGGCCTGGGATTTCGGATAACGACCCGGTGTCGACCGTGATCGTGATAGGACCAGGCCATGACTCGGGTGGACGACGCCGTGCGCAAGAGGTTCAGGGCCGGTGAGCCGCTCGATCTGCGGGGCACCCGGGGCGGTGCACTGCCGGAGCTGCGCGCCGACACGCTTGCCGAACTCCTCACCGAGGACCGGGCCGCGCGCCGCGCGGTCCCCGCCGCCTGGCTGGCCGGAGTACGGATCGTCGGCGAGCTGCGCCTGGCCGGCGCGATGGTCAGCACACCGCTGTGGCTCACCGCGTGCGAGTTCGACGAGGCACCGGATCTGGAGATGGCCCACCTGGAGGGCCTGTCGCTGCTGGACTGCCGGCTGCCGGGGCTCAACGGGGCGAACCTGCGCGTCGCGGCGAACCTGCGGCTCACCGGTCTGGTCAGCGACGGCACCGTCCGGCTCAACGACGCGCAGGTCGGCGGCACCCTGCGTCTCGACCGCGCGACGTTGCGCGTGCCCGGCGGTTACGCGCTGTTCGGTGAACGTCTGGAGGTGCGGGGGGCGCTCTACGCCAGGCAGATGCGCACCGAGGGTGAGATTCGCATTCCGGGTGCGCGGGTGATCGGCAACGTGAACCTGGGCGGCTCCCGCCTGGTGAACTCGGGCGGCGACACGTTGGACGCCAACGGCATAGACGTGTCCGGCACTTTCCTCGCCGACCGGTTCGGTAGGCGGGCGAGTGTGGTCAGCTCGGATCCGGAGGACCGGTTCGTCAGCGAGGGCCGCATGTTGCTCGCCGGCGCGCGGATCAGCGGCGACCTCGTGCTGTCCGGCGCCCAGATTCGCCGTGAGCTGCCTGTCCTGGGACCGGAGCGGCCACCAGGTGACGACGGGTCAGTGGCGGACGGCGGAGCCGAGGACCGCGCGGACACCGTGGAGCAGAGCATGCGGCTGGTGCCGCGCGGCATCATCGATGCCGCCGCCTGCCTGGTCGCGGACCGGATCCGGGTGGAGGGGAACCTGGAGCTGGACGACGGTTTCCATTCGTCCGGCACGGTGCGGCTGCCGAACGCGGCGGTCGGCGGCTACGTGCGGCTGTCCGGTGCCGAGCTGGGCTACGCGGAAGGGGTACCGGAGGGCGCACCGGCCTCGACGGCGGTGGCGTTGCTCGGCGACGGCATGGAGATCGGCGGCGACCTGGAGTGCCGCAACGACGGTGTCGGTGCGCTGCGGGTGACCGGTCAGCTACGACTGGCCGGCGCCAGGGTCCGGGGCAGCGCCAGCCTGTCGCGCATCGAGCTGAACGCACCCGGCGGCGATGCGTTGTTCGCCGATGCACTGACCGTCGGCAGCATGCTGTTCCTGCGCAAGGCACGCTTCACCGGCACCGTGCGGCTGCAGGGCGCGCGGATCGGGTCGTCGCTGGACTGTTCCGGGGCGCAGCTGGTCCGGCCGAGGTTGCGCCCGGACGGCAGCGCCAAGCCGTCGCTCGACCTGCGTGCCGCGACGATCGGCAAGGACCTGTTCTGCAACGACGGCTTCCGAGCCGAGGGAGGCGTCCGCCTGCGGTCGGCCGAGGTACTGAAGTCGGTGGTGATCTCCGACGTGTCGGTGGGGGCGGACGGCAGACCGGAGCAGTTCGCGTTCAACGGGTACGGCCTGGTCACCCCCGAGCTGACGCTTCGGCCCAGCTCGGCGCCGCCGGGCCGGGTCCGGCTGAGCAAGGCCGTCGTCGGCTCGTTCACCGACAACGAGGAGCTGTGGCAGGCCGCCGGCGGCCTGGAGCTGGAGGGCTTCGAGTTCCAGTCGCTGGGCACCGAGATCGACGTGGCGACCCGGCTGGGCTGGCTGACCAGGGCGTTGCCGGTGTACGCGCCAGGGCCGTACGAGCAGCTCGCCGCCGCCTACCGGGGTGACGGCGAGGAGGAGAAGGCCGAGCGGGTGCAGATGGTCCGGCAGCGGCGGCGCTACGCCTCGTTGGGGGTAGCGGGCCGGGTGTGGGGCGAGCTGCAGCGGTGGACAGTGGGCTTCGGTTACCGTCCGTGGTTGGCGGTCTGTTGGCTGTCCCTGTTCTGGGTACTCGGCGGTGTGTGGTTCACCGGGCATCCGCTGACCCCGATCGACTCCGGTCAGAACCCGGTGTGGAACCCGTGGCTGTACGCGGCCGACACCCTGATCCCGATCATCAACCTGGGCGCGGACGGCTACTGGCGTGCCCAGGGAGCGTCTCAGTGGATCAGCAGCAGCCTGGTCGTTGTCGGGTGGATCCTGGCCTCGACGGCGGCCAGCGGGGCCGCACGCGTACTGAAGCGATCCTAAAGAGGCCACTCTATCGAGCGGTCCTTCGTTGGTTCGGCACACCTTACCGAGAACGGCCGCAACTTCCGCGCTCCCTGGCCGTTGCTCGGGGCAGAAGCTGAGAAGTGGTGGAGGTACGCGCGCCTGTGTTTGAGTCGGGCTTGGGTCAGCATTACGGACTACATAACGAAGAAGCAGAGCTAACCCCTATTTTTCACGCGTTGAGCCGATGGGCGTCCGCGCAGCGGGAGCCGCAGCGGACCTCGCCGGATCCGCTGGAGCACTTCCATCGCGACCCGTTGGCCGCGCCGCTGCCCGCCGCGGCGGTGCCGGCTCCGTCCGCGAACCGGATGATGCTGCGGCCGGTGGCAAATGGGCGTACCGAATCAACGGCCGGGCGTGCCGCACACTCGCGGCAGGATCGTCTCCCCGACCCGTTGAGGCGGCCCGACCGCATGCCCGAGCCCGGCTATCGGGGTGGGCACCGCGCCGTGCACCAGCCCGCGGGTGGACGGCACCGGGTTCTGCGTTCGGTCGAGGGCGCCGGTGACTGGCCGACGGCTCTCGGCTGATCCTCCCGTCGGTTCCGTGGGCTGTCCGGAACTCCCGACTTCTCTCACACACATGCGACGCATTGGACGGACCGGTCACGGATCGTTACCAAACTGCGCCGCGGGCTCACTCCGTCGAGCCCATCACTCGGTTGGCGGCCACGCGTTGAACTCGGTGAGCGTCCATCGCCCTGTGCACTGCCGCGAATTCCCACTGGTCGGGCACGCACGATCGGGCGAGTGGTGTCTGGGCAGCAATGGAGGACCGGATGTACAACACGGGGAACCGGGGTTTCGCCGCGGCAGTGATCACCGGAGGTCTGATCGGTGTGAGCGGTACCGCCGCCGCGTTGCGTCCGGTGCCACCGTTCGTCCCGGTGTCCGCGGAGCCGAAACCGGACGGCCGGGACCGTGGCTCCGACCTGGGTGGCTTCTCGGGTGACTTCCCGCGCACACCGCCCGCCGGTCCGCTGAACCAGGCGTCCCTGGGGCAGTCGCCGTTGGGTCAGGCCCCGCCGGCCCAGTCCCCGCTGAACGGACACGCGCGTCCGGCGCAGCCGGGTTCCTCCATGCAGTTCGGCCAGCAGCCGGGTCAGCCGAGAGGTGGTCAGCCGCCGCTGAACCAGCAGTCCGGCGGACACCGGCAGCCCTTCCCGCCGCCCGCGCAGCCGCTCGGTCCGCAGGCGGGCCCGATGGACGGTTTCCCGAGGAGCGGCGGGTCGCTCGACGCGCTGAACGCGCCGTCGCGCCCGGCGCAGGATTCCGGTTTCGGCGACAGCCTGGGCAGCGGGGGGTTCAACCCCGTCAGCTCGTCCGGCCCGATCGGCGCACCGGGATCGGTCAGCGCGGCGGACTCGGAGGGCACGGTCGGTCTGCGTGTCGTCTCGGAGCCGACGGGCCAGGGACGGTCGGACCTGGGACGGTCGGATCTCGGTCAGCCCAACCTGGGCTCGGCCCAGCTGGAGCAGACCCGGTTGGAGCCGGCCGGACTCGACCCGCTGAACGCCGCGGCCACCAGCACGGGCGGCCGTCGCGCCGCGCCGGAACCCGAGCAGTCCTCCTCGCTCGGTGAGCCCGGTGGTTACCGGGGCGTCGAGGAGATCATCGGCAGCATCGGCCAGCGTCCGGTTCAGGACGGACCGCGCGGCGGTGGTCGCAGGCGTCGCCCCGACAACGAGCAGGGCTCCGGTCTGCGGGTCGTCCCGGAGATGAGCCGGCAGTCCGCGACCGAGTACCGGCCGGGCCTGACCGGCGAAATGACCGGGACCGACGGCTACCAGCTGGTCGCTGAGATGACCGGGACCGGCGGCTACCAGGCCGTTCCGGACGTCCTCGGATCGGGCGGCTACCGGGCGGAACCGGAGCCCGTCGGAACCCACGGCGGGTTCCAGGTCGGATCCGCGCCGGACTCCTCGGGCCCGTTGCGGGCGGTGTCGACCTTCGGCGACGCCAGCGGCGGCAGGCACGGCGCGCCGAGCTTCGACGCTCCGGCCCGGGACGCGGACGCTCTCGCGTTCGGCGCCAACATCAACCCCACCAGCGCGGCACCGCGCACCGACCCGCTCGGGGCGCCCCAGCAGGCGGTGAACCAGCCCGCCACGTTCGGCGCCCAGCAGCACAGCGCTGGTTCGGACGGCTTCCTCGCCGGAAACGTCGCTGCCCTCGCGGCACCGACGGGCCCGTCCGATGGACCACCGATCGGCGCGCTCGGCCCGGCCGAGGGCAGCAGGGGCACCGGCTTCTACGCGTACGGCGAGGCCGCACCGGAGGTCGAGCTGGGTGCCGCGGCGCGCCGCGCGACCAGCGGTCTGTACAAGGACCGGTCGGTGGAGTCCTCGCTGGGTACCGCCGCCGTGGCGAGCCAGCAGTTCGCGTCGGACCGCCCCGAGCAGCCCGCGCAGCAGCGCTCGGAGCCGATGTCGGTGAACCGTCAGAACGTCGGTCCGCGCGGCGGCGGCCAGCAGGTCGGCCGCCAGCAGTTCGCCGGCGAGCCGGTGGGTGGTCACCGCGCACAGGACACCAGCGCGGCGAGCACCACGGCGCTGGACAGCTCGGCGCTCGGCAGTCTCGACGGAACCCTGTACTTCCGCTCCTAGGAGTCGTTCAGCACGCTTCCGGGGCGCACAGCGCACTAAACTCAGCGGAATGTGGACGAACTGGTCGGGTGGCTATCAGGGGCGACCCAGCTCGACGGTTCGGCCGTTGGACGAGGCCGGCGTCCGGTCGGCGGTGCGTCGGGCGGCCGAGCGTGGTCAGCGGGTGCGTCCGGTCGGGTCCGGGTACTCGTTCAGCCCGCTGGCGCTGACCGACGACGTCGCGCTCGATCTGTCGGCGCTGACCGGTGTCGTGCGCGTGCTGGGCGACCGTGTCCGGGTGCGGGCCGGGACGACGCTGGGTGAGCTGAACTCGGTCCTTGCCGGGCGGGACCTGGCACTCGCGGCACTGGCGGATGTCGACGCGCCGACCGTGGCCGGCGCGATCGCGACCGGGACCCACGGCAGCATGAGCGGGACCGGATCGCTGTCCGCCCAGGTCACCGGCCTGCGGATGGTCGAGGGTACGGGCAACGTGGTAGAGGTGTCCTCGGCGGAGCTGGACGCGGCGCGGACCGGGCTCGGCGCGCTCGGGGTGATCACCGAGGTGGAGTTCGCGGTGCTGCCCGCGTTCGTGCTGCGCGCCTCGCAGGCCCGATTGCCGCTCGACGAGGCGCTGGCGCCGGACTATCTCGACGCGCATCGCTGGGCCGAGTTCTCGGTGTTCCCGTACGCACAGGACGCGCTCGCCCGCTGGGCCGACGAGGTCACCGAACAACCGCAGCCGCCCTCGGCGATGCGGTCGTTCGAGCGTCGGGTCGTGCGGTCGGCCGCTGTCGGCGGCGGTGTTGCGCTGGGCCGCACGGTGCCCCGGCTCGTGCCGACCATCAACCGCGCGGCCACCCGTTTCAACGGTTCGGGCTCGGTCACCGATCTGGCGCACCGGGTGCTGGTGGCGCGGCCGATCGTGCGCTGGGACGAGAGCGAATGGGCCCTGCCGCGCGAAGCACTGGCCGACGGCGTGCACGAGCTTCTCGACGCGATCAGTGACCGTGGGCTGGACGTGGGTTTCCCGCTCGAGGTACGCGTCGGCCCCGCCGAGAGCGGCTGGCTGCATCCGGCGCACGACAGGCCGACCGGTTGGGTCGCGGTGCACACCGCGACCGGGACCGACCCGGAGCCGCTGGTGAAGCTGACCGCCGACGTCCTCGGCGCGCACGGCGGTCGCCCCCACTGGGGCAAACGCCACCCCTGGACGGCCGCCAAGGTCGCCGAGGCGTACCCGAAACTCACCGACTTCCAACAGGTCCGTAACCGTCTCGACCCGAACCGCCTCTTCACCAACCCCTACCTGCACAAGCTCCTGGGCTGACCGAACTCCGCGAGTCGGGGTTCTCAGCACACCGAGTCGGGCATGTCAGCACACCGGGCCACGGGTGCTGACACCCGCGACTCGGTGTGCCTACATCCCCGACTCGCGGGTCACAGGCGGGCGGCGACCGCCCGCGCCGTGGACTGGGCCTCAGCTCGGTCCGTCCTGGTCGGTTCGGTGTCGGCGATGACCTGCTCGCCTGCCACCCAGACGTCTCGGACCAGGCGGGCGCCGCCCGCCCAGACCAGGTTGGAGATCAGCCGGGTGTCGTCGTCCAGGTGCAGGAACGCGGGATCGTCGGTGGTCACGTGCACGACGTCGGCCCAGCGGCCCGGTTCCAGGGCGCCCAGGTCGTCGCGGCCGATCGCGGCGGCGCCGTGGCGGGTGGCCAGCAGCAGCAGGTCGGTGGCGGTCAGTTCGGCCGAGTCGCCGCTGGCCAGCCGTGCCATCCTGCCGGTGAGCCTGGCGACCGACCACATGTCCAGGTCGTCCGAGGAGGCGGGACCGTCGGTGCCCAGCGCGAGCGGCACCCCGGCGCGGCGCAGCGCGGGAACCCGCGCGGTACCGGCGGCCAGCTTCGCGTTCGAGCCGGGGCAGTGCGCGACGGTGACCTGGTGCCGGGCGAACAGCGCGATGTCGGCGTCGTCGAGGTGCACGCCGTGCGCGGCCAGCAGCCGCAGTGGGCGGGCGGGGTCCAGGACGCCCAGCTGTTCGAGCATCCGGGGGACCGAGCCGTACCGGGCGCGCTGCTCGGCGTCCTCGACCGTGGTCTCCGCCAGGTGCATGTGCATGAGCGCGCCCCGCTCTCGCGCGGCGTCCGCGACCGAGGGCAGCGCCTCGGCGGGCAAGGTGTAGGCGCCGTGCGGGCCGTAGCCCAGCTCGATGCGCTCACCCGGCCCGTAGCGCAGCCCGTTCGCGTCGATCCGGGCGGAGACCTCCGCGGCCATCTGCTGCCAGGTACCCAGCCGGTCCCAGCCGGGCACCGCGATGATCCCGGGGGTCAGCACGAGCCTGCTGCCCGCGTCCAGGGCAGCGTCGGCGACCGCGTCGGTGTAGAAGTACATCTCCACGCTCGTGGTGACCCCGGCGCGCAGCATCTCGATACAACCCAGCAGCATCCCGGCGCGGACGTCGGCGGCGTCCATGCGGCCCTCGGCCGGCCACATCACCTCCTGCAGCCAGCGCATGAGCGGCAGGTCACCACCCAGACCACGCAGCACCGTCATCGGCGTGTGGCAATGCGCGTTGACCAGGCCGGGAAGCAGAATCCCGGTCAGCTCCCGCACCTCGGCATCCGGAGCGGCGGGGGCCTCGGACCTCGGCCCGCACCACAGGATCCGGCCGTCCGCGCCGATGTCCAACACACCGTCACGGATGACCGAACAGGCAGGGTCGCAGGGCAGCAGTACCGGTGCGGTGAGCCTGACCATCTATCGCTTCTCCAACAGTGACCGCAGGGAACGGAACGGCGGCAGCCAGGCGCCCTCGTCGGGCAGCGAGTCCAGCGTCATGCGGGGCAGCGGTTCGCGGAAGACACCCTCGATGTCCTCCAGGTCTCGGAACTGCAGAATCTCGGACGCCTGCGCGAACAGTGCGTACTCGCGGAACCCGATGACCGTGACGCCGATACCGGAGTGCACGAGTGACTCCAGCGGACCACGGAACGCCCGTCCGTCGCCGGAGGCGACGACGACCTGGGACAGCCCACCCTCGGCGCGGCGCAGCTCGATGTGATCGAGCATGTCCGAGTCGATGTCGCTGTCCTCGGTGACCTTCGGCTTGGCGAACACCGCGAAACCGACGTTGCGCAGCGCCTCGACCCAGGGCCGCACGACCTCGGTGCTGCCCGGGGTCACGTTGGTGAACACGCACGCCTCGGCCACGCCCTCGTCGGCGAGGTCGAGCAGCCATCTGCCGACCGCGTCGAACCGCGGCCGGAACGCGGCCGTCGGCCGGGCGCCCAGCAGCGAGCCGAGGCTCATGTCCATGTTCGGTGCGTCCCAGACCAACAGGACACGTCCAGCCGTCGGAGACTCGGCCTCAATCATGCGTAGACCCTAGTCATTGCTGTGTGGAACCTTTCGGCGCGCCCGAAATTGCGATCCCCGGCAGACTGCGGTGATGACCGACGATGTGCGAACTCCCGCCGAACGAGAGCAGCTGGCGCGACGGGTCGCGGAGGCGATGCGTGCTTCGGACACGGCGGCGCAGGGAGCCGGGGTCGAGCTCGTCGATGTCGGACCCGGTCACGCGGTGACCGCACTGACGGTCGAGCAGCGGCACGTCAACGGACACCGCATCTGCCACGGCGGCTATCTGTTCCTGCTGGCCGACGCGGCGTTCGCCTACGCGTGCAACAGTTTCGGCACGCCCACGGTCGCGGCCGGTGGCGACATCGTCTTCCTGCGCCCGGGTCATCTGGGTGACCGGCTGCTGGCGGAGGCGACGCTGCGGTCCGAGTCCGGGCGCTCCGGGGTGTACGACGTGACGGTGCGCAGCGGTGACACGGTGATCGCCGAGTTCCGGGGCCGCAGCCGCGCGGTGCCGTCGATGTCGCACCCGCCGGGGGTCACGGACTGACGCGCTCGTAGATCAGATCACGGACGACCCGGCCCTCGATGACCGCGCGCTGTTCGAACTTGGTCAGCGGACGCCAGTCCGGGCGGGGTGTCCAGTCGGTGTGCGTGTTGCGCAGCGCCGGCTCGGCCTGGCACACCTCGAGCATCTGCTCGGCGTAGTTCTCCCAGTCGGTGGCCAGGTGCAGTGTTCCGCCGGGGCGCAGCCGGGAGGCGGCCAACGCGACGAACTCCGGCTGGATGAGCCGCCGCTTGTGGTGTTTGCGCTTGGGCCACGGGTCGGAGAAGTACACGCGGATGCCGTCCAGCGTCTCGGGGCCGAGACATTCCTGGAGCACCCGGACGGCGTCTCCCCTGATCAGCCGCAGGTTACCGAGCTCGTTGTCGCGGATGCGCATCAGCAGCTGCGCCAGTCCCGGCTGGTAGACCTCGACGGCCAGGTGGTCGACGTCCGGCGCGGCGGCGGCGAGCGCGGCGGTGGACTCCCCCATGCCGGACCCGATCTCCAGGATGACCGGCGCGGTACGGCCGAACCAGCCGGGCAGGTCCAGCGGTGTGCCGGGCTCGCGGGTCAGCGCCATTCCGAACTCGGCCCAGTGCTGCCGCCAGGCGTGATCCTGGCCGTGGGTCATCCGGCCGCCCCGGTGCACGAAGCTGACCACGCCACGACCCGGTGCCAACGCGCTGTCGGCCTCGGCCGGGTCGGACTCGACGGTCTCGGGCTCGGCGGTCTCGGGCTCGGCGGTCTCGGGCTCGGCGGTTTCGGGCTCGGCGGTTTCGGGCACAGCGGTTTCGGGCACAGCGGTCTCGGGCACGGCGGTTTCGGACAGGGCGCTTTCGGACACGGCGCAACGATACTGGCGTCCCCGTAGTTCTACGGATCCGTGCGAGCGCCACCCGGTGCACCCTGGGCGCTATGGCGCACACACCGCTGGACACCCACGAGCTCGCCGGGCTGGCGAACGAGCTGGCCGAGCTGACCGGCAGGCTGGACCGGGCGCGGGCCGAGGTGGCGTCCTGGGCGGCGCGAGCCGAACCGGAGATCGAGCGGGTGACCGAATCGGATCAGCCGCACTCCCGGCCCGGGCTCCCGCCGGTCTCCGACAGCGGTTCCGGCGAAGGTCGGCGCGGTGAACGTCCGCAACCAGCCTCGCCGACGGTCAGGGCGGCTGCCGAGGCGACGACAAGTGTGCGCCCGGCCGACGACGGAGGCTCCGCGCGGAACGGGCCAGAAAGTGCGGTGAACATCCTCGCCTGGGTCGGCGGCGCGATCACGCTGGTCGGGGTGGTGCTGTTCCTGGCGTTGGCGGCGAGCCGGGGCTGGTTCGGTGTGCCGCTGCGGCTGGCGCTGGGTGGGGCGCTCGGCCTCGCGTTGGTCGGTATCGGGGCGCGGCTGCACCGGCGCGAGGACGGGCGGGCGGGGGCGCTCGCCCTGGCCGCGACCGGCATCGCGGCGCTGTACCTGGACGTCGGCACGGCGACCGCGAAGTACGACTACCTCCCGCACGCGCTCGGACTGGCGTTGGGGCTGCTGGTCGCGGTCGCGGGTATCGCGCTGGCCGACCGGTGGCGTTCCGAGCTGCTGGCCTGCGGTGTGGTGGTCGGAGTCGGCCTGATGCTGCCGTTCGTCAACGACGGTCCGCTGGCGTTGCTGGTCGCGTTGGTGCTGGTCCCGCAGGTCGCGGCGGTGCCGTCGGTGGTGCGCAGGGGCTGGACGTGGCTGGGGCTGGTCGCGTCGGTGTTCCCGGTGCTGTACGGCTGGGTCGCGGTGTTCGGTGCGTTGCTGTCCGAGTCGAACGACCGCGCGCCGAGCACGACCGTGTTGCTCGCGGTCTTCGCGGTCGGTGCCGCGCTCGCGGTACTGAGCGCACGCGGAGTGACCGAGGCCAGGGCGGTGGGCTTCAGCGCCGCCCGCCTGGTCGCTGCCCCGCTGCCGGCGCTCGGCATGGCGCAGGACTGGTACGGCTGGCAGGGCGCGGTCCTCGCCGGTTCGGTCGGGTGCGTGCTGCTGGCGATCGCCGGGCTGGGTGGCCGTCTCGGGCTGCCGAAGCCGGTGGCGGTCGCCGGGGCGGTCGCCGGTGGGGTGGCTGTCTTCCAGGCGACCGCGCTCGCGGTGCACGGCGCCGGTCTGACCGGCGTGCTGCTGGGCCAGGCGCTGGTGCTGGCCGTGCTCGCGTGGCTCCTGGGCAGGACCGGCCCGCTGCTGGCTGCCGGTCTCTACGGCGTGATCGGCCTCGGGCTGGCGGTGTTCCACGACGCGCCGGTCCGCGCGCTGGTGACGTTCCCCAGCGAGCCGTACCTGTCCTGGCAGGGCGTCCCGAACTCGTCGGCGCTGCTGACCGGATTGACCCTGTCGGTGCTGGTGACGCTGCTCGCGATCGCCGTGCTGGTGGCGGGCTCCCGGCTGCGGCTGGTACGCGCGGACGTCGAGTCGGCGTGGCTGTGGGCGCCGGTCGGCGCGATCGGGCTGTACGGCGCGGCCGGTGTCGTACTGACCGCCACGTTGCTGGCGGTGCCTCGTCAGGCCGGTTTCGTCGGCGGCCACGCGTTGGTCACGATCTCCTGGACGCTCATCGCGCTCGCGTTGCTGGCGCGGGGCATCCGCAGGCCGGTGTTGCGGGTCGCCGGGCTGGTGCTGGTCGCGGCGGCCGTGGCGAAGCTGTTCCTGTTCGACCTGGTCGCGTTGGACGGCCTGGCCAGGGTGGCGGCGTTCGTCGGTGCCGGTCTGCTGTTGCTGGCGGCCGGTAGCGGCTACGCGAGACTGGTCCGTTCCCACCGGTGACGCGAGCGCGCTGTGTGAGTTGGGGGATTTCGGGCAGGGGGGCCGGGTTCGTTCGCAACCGTGAACGTTTGTGCCCGAAACCCGTACGCCGCGCGCAGGGGTCGGCGAGCATCACGGCGTGGACGAACTCGTGGAACTCCTGCACAGGCACGACCCGGAACGCGCTGAACGGGTCAGGGCTCGACTGTCCGGTTCGGCGCCGGACGGCGTGCTGATCCTCGGCCCGGACGTGCCGTCGGTGGGCCGGCTGGCGATGGTCGTGGCCGCCCGGGTCCCGGGCAGGGCGGTGTGCGCCCCCGTCGAGGCGCCACCCGCCGAGGAGCTGTTGCGCCACACCCGCGCGGTCGTCTGGGTGTTCCACACCGACGTACCGATGGCCGCTCCGCACTGGGCGAGGTTTCGTGAGCTGGCGGGTGAGGTCGACGAGGTCCATCTCGCATTGGCCGGGGTGGCGCGCTACACCGGCTGGCGTGACGGTGAGCGGCTCGCGCACGAGGTCCCCCGCCTTGCCGGCCACCCGGTGCACGTGCTCGCCGGCAGCCAGCACGACCTGGTCGACGCGTTGTCGGCGAGCGCGACGTCCGACGCGGGACGCAACGCGCTTCGGGTCCTGCGCACCGGTGTCGACGAGCAGCTCCACCGGGGCGAGGCACGCCGCGAGCACGCGGTGCAGCGCGAGCTCGCGGTCGATCGAGCCCTGCGCCGGCACCGGCAGGACCTCGGCGCGGCCCGTCGCGAGACGGCGGGGACGCTGCCCAAGCGGGTGCGCGGAGAGCTGGCCGCGGCGAGAGCGGTGGCGTCGACGACCGCGGCCGAGGCGTTGCGCCGTCTGCGCGATGACGCGGGTGCGCAGCTCTACCAGCTCGACGGAGCCGGTCGGCTCGCCTTCCCCGACCGGTTCGGCGCGGCAGGCATCCGGTTGACGGAGGAGCTGGTCGCCGGGTTCGACCGGGCGCTGGACGGCATCGAAGGACGTCTCGGTGTCGCCGCATCGGCACACCGGGGCACACCGGCACCGCCCCGGCCGCGGACACCGCTCCTGCGTACCGGGGTGGTGGAGGCGCGGCTGATGCTGGTGCTCGGCGCGTCCGCCGGTCTCGGTCTCGGCCGGGCCGCGATGGCGTCCGAGCACGCGCTGCCGGTGGCACTCGGTCCGCTGACCGTGCCGCTCGCGGTGGGGATCGGTGCCGGGCTGGCCTGGCTGGTGGTGGCGGGCCGACGTGCGATGAGCGACCGCGCCCGGTTGCGCTGCTGGGTCGCCGAGGTCGTCGGCGACCTGCGCATCGGTGTGGAGGCGACGTTGACCGAACGGGTCCGGCTCACCGAGCAGCGGCTGACCCCGCTGGTCGAGCGTTATGTCGGAGAACGTTCGGTGGCGCTGGACATCGAGCAACGCCGGCACGAGGTCGTGGCTCATCGTGTCCTGCAGCGGAGCCGGGTCGATCACTCCGAGCCGCTCACCGAGCTGCGGCGGGCAGGTGCCGAGCTGGACCGGTTGCTCGCGGACGCGTCTTCCCGCGCGGTGGCCTGATGTTCTCCCCGGACCCGAACGAGCGCATCACCACCGCTCACGGTGTGGACACCGACCACAACGGGCTCGCGGACACAGTGCCGCTGTCCGACCCGGACGGCGTGCTGCTCGCGGTCGACACCGACGGTGATCAGCTGGCCGACCGGATCGTGCACATCGGGCAGGACGACTCGGCGATCAGCACCGCCGCGAACGCTCCCTGGCTGCCGACCGGGCTCGACGCCCACCAGTGCACCGACCCGCTGTGGGATCACTGGTGATCTCGGGAGGTAGTTTCCCAGCGTGGTTGATGCGGATTTTGCGGCGCTGCCGCTGGGGGCGTTGGCCGATGCCGCGCTGAGCCGGGCCCGACAGCTGGGCGTCGAACACGCGGACCTGCGGGTGGAGCGCATCCTCGAACAGAGCCTCTCGCTGCGCGACGGATCGGTGTCCACCGCACGGGACGACGTGACGCTGGGCCTGGCCGTGCGGGTGATCGTGGACGGCACCTGGGGTTTCGCCGCGACGCACGAGCTGACCACCACGGCGGCCGCCGCGACGGCGACCCGCGCCGTGGAGGTCGCCCGCACGTTGCGCGCGGTCAACAGCGAGCCGGTCGTGCGCGCAGACGAACCGGTGTACCCGGAGGTCAGCTGGAGCTCCGCGTACGAGATCGACCCGTTCACCGTCCCGACGCAGGACAAGATCGCGCTCCTTGCCAACTGGTCCGAACGGCTGCTCGCCGCCGACGGGGTCGCGCACGTCGACGCCGCATGTCCACAGGTCAAGGAGAACAAGTACTACGCCGACCTCGCGGGCACGTCCACGGTGCAGCAGCGGATCCGGCTGGAGCCGAGGTTCACCGCGACCGCCGTGGACCGCGCCGAGGGCCGGTTCGAGACGATGCGCACGCTCGCGCCCCCGGCGGGACGTGGCTGGGAGTACGCGCTGGGCACCGGCTGGGACTTCGACGCCGAGCTGGCGACGGTCCCGGAGCTGCTCGCCGAGCGGATGAAGGCGCCGTCGGTCGAGCCGGGCACGTACGACCTGGTCATCGATCCGAGCAACCTGTGGCTGACCATCCACGAGTCGGTAGGGCACGCCACCGAGTACGACCGGGCGATCGGCTACGAGGCGGCCTACGCGGGTACCAGCTTCGCCACGCCGGACCAGTTGGGCACGCTGCGCTACGGCTCCGGGCTGATGCACGTCACCGGCGACCGCACGATCCCGCACGGGCTCGCCACGGTCGGCTACGACGACGATGGCGTGGCCACCGGCCAGTGGGATCTGGTGCGCGACGGCGTTCTGGTCGGCTACCAGCTGGACCGGTCGTTCGCGCCGAAGCTGGGCCTCGACCGGTCCAACGGCTGCGCGTTCGCCGACTCGCCGCACCACGTGCCGATCCAGCGCATGGCCAACGTGTCGTTGCAGCCGAACCAGAGCGCCGACACCAGCACCGATGACCTGATCGCCGGGGTGGAACGCGGCATCTACGTGGTCGGCGACAAGTCCTGGTCGATCGACATGCAGCGCTACAACTTCCAGTTCACCGGTCAGCGGTTCTACCGCATCGAGAACGGCCGGCTCGCCGGCCAGCTGCGCGACGTGGCCTACCAGGCGACCACCACCGACTTCTGGGGTTCGCTGCGCGGCCTTGGCGGGCCGTCGACCTGGGTTCTCGGTGGTGCGCTGAACTGCGGCAAGGCACAGCCCGGGCAGGTCGCGGCGGTCAGCCACGGCTGCCCATCGGCACTGTTCGAGCAGGTCAACGTGTTGAACACGGCCCGAGAGGCAGGTCAGTAGATGCGTGCGCAGGAACTCATCGAGCGGGTGCTCGAGGTACCCGCCGGTGCCGGCATCGACGCGGTCGGGCGGGTCGTACTGGTGACCGAATCCAGCGAGGCGATGCTGCGCTGGGCGAACAACACGATGACCACCAACGGACACGCGGTCGGTCTGGACTGGTCGGTGATCTCCCTGATCCGGGTGTCCGGCGGCACCGCGGCAGGTGTGATCAGCTCATCGGTGCAGGTCAGCGACGTGGTCGAGATCGAGGCAGCGGTACGGGCCAGCGAGGCGGCGGCGATCCAGTCCGGTCCGGCCAGGGACGTCGCCGACCTGCCCGCGCCCGATGCCGGGGTGAACGACGGCTGGGAGGATCCGGCCGGCGAGACCACGATCGGTGTCTACTCCCGCCTGGCCGATCAGCTCGCGGAGGCGTTCGGTTCGGCACGTGACCAGGCCAGGGTGCTGTACGGGTTCGCAAGCCACGAGGTGGCCACGACCTGGCTCGGTACGTCCACCGGCGTGCGCAGGCGCTGGACCCAGCCGACCGGCTCGATCGAGCTGAACTCGAAGACCGCCGACCTGGCCCGATCCGCCTGGGGCGGGCGGTCCACCTCGGATTTCACCGACATCGACCTGCTCGTACTGGACGCGGAGCTGACCACCCGGCTGTCCTGGGGGTCACGCCGGGTCGACCTGCCCGCTGGGCGGTATCCGACGATCCTGCCGCCGTCCTGCGTGTCCGACCTGGTCACGATGATGGCCTGGGACATGTCCGGCCGTAACGCCCAGCAGGGCCGCAGCGCGTTCTCCGCCGCGAACGGTGAAGGCACGAAAGTCGGCCAGAAGCTGACCGAGCTGCCGTTGACGCTGACCAGCGACCCGACCGGACAGCCGGGGCTGGCGACCGCGCCGTTCCTGGCGACCTCGCACTCCAGCGACGACGTGAGCGTCTTCGACAACGGCGCTCCGCTGTCCCGCGTCGACTGGATCTCCGAAGGCCGGCTCAACGCGCTGATGTACCCGAGGGCGGCCGCCGCCGAGTTCGGCACCGAGTTCGCGGCGCCCGGCGACAACCTGCTGCTCACCGGCGGTTCGACCGAGTCCCTCGACGACCTGGTGACGGCGACCGAGCGCGGCCTGCTGCTGACCTGCCTGTGGTACATCCGCGAGGTCGACCCGGCGAACCTGCTCTACACCGGGCTGACCAGGGACGGTGTCTATCTCGTCGAGGGCGGTGAGGTGGTCGGCGAGGTGAACAACTTCCGGTTCAACGAGTCGCCGCTGGAGCTGCTGCGCCGCGCCGACCGGGTCGGCGCCTCGGAACGCACGCTGCCCCGCGAGTTCAAGGACTGGTTCACCCGCGCGGTGATGCCGCCGATGCGCATTCCCGACTTCAACATGTCCTCGGTCAGCCAGGCCAGCTAAAGACCCGTGAGTGATGTGGGCTGCCCTGGCAGCCCACATCACTCACGGGTCTCTGCGGTGGTGAGGGGTGCGCGGGATGTTCGGGTCGGTCAGCTCCGGGTCGTACGCCGGGGCCAGGGTGATGCCGAACTTGCCGTCCAGCCAGTTGGCCAGCCGCTCGTCCAACGAGTAGACGCCGGGACCCGCCCACAGGACGTACAGCATGAGCGCCAGCATCAGCAGCGGCAGCAGCAGGAACGTGGGATGCCCGGCCATGATCCCGAGCGTCGCAATGCACGCGCCGACCATGTTGATCGCCAGCCCGAGCGCGGCGAGCCGGGTGCCGAGACCGACGATCAGCATCAGACCGCCGACCGTCTCCAGCATCCCGACCAGGAACGGAATGGTCGAGTTACCGGGAAATCCCATCGCGGCGAACTGCGACGTCGTTCCTGACAGGTCGAACAGTTTTGTGATCCCGAAGTAAAAGAATGCGACACCGGCGAGCGCTCGAATCACCGAGGCGACCAGGGTGTGCCGGCCCCTGGTCCGGTTCCGGAAGAACTCGACGGCTACATCGCTGCGCGAGGTGGCGCGACTGGCGTTCACCTGGCCGACAGTACGGGACCTGTGCTGATGAGTGACGAGCACCATGTCCCGCCACCTGTTGTCCACCCCACAGACGTAAGCGGTTACCACGTGATCAATATCGCTTCCTGTCAGATTTACCTCTTCTGAATCGTTTCCCTTATCGCTCCTGTGAGTGATCCGACAGGTGGTACGGGCTGTGCGAAGTGCATTACGGGACTAACCTTCGAAACCACCCTTCCGCACGGAACACCGCCCGGGGCCGCACAGCTGGCAACGGGCGCTGAGTCATTTCAGTCGTTCCGTGAGTCGGCCGGCAGCACCAACGAGGAGACTGGACATGACGGCAGCCACGGTTCCCGGCATCACAGATGCCCCGACCAAGAATCCGCGCCTACTGAGCTGGGTGCGGGAGGTCGCGGAGCTCACCACGCCGGAGCGAGTGGTGTGGGCCGACGGCTCCGAGGCCGAGTGGGACCGGATGACGAGCGCGCTCGTCGAGGCCGGAACCTTCAAGAAGCTGAACGAGGAGAAGAAGCCGAACTCCTACTGGTGCGCGTCCGACCCGAAGGACGTTGCGCGCGTCGAAGAGCGCACCTACATCTGTACCGAGACTCCTGAGGGTGCCGGTCCGACCAACAACTGGGTCGACCCGAAGGAGATGAAGGAGACCCTCAAGGGTCTGTTCGCCGGCTCGATGCGCGGCCGCACGATGTACGTCGTGCCGTTCTGCATGGGCCCCACCGACGCCGAGCAGCCGATGCTGGGTGTCGAGATCACCGACTCCGAGTACGTGGTCGCTTCGATGCGGATCATGACCCGGATGGGCGCGAACGTGCTGCCGCTGTTCGACGGCCCCGCCGGTGACAAGTTCGTGCCCTGCCTGCACACCGTCGGCGCGCCGCTCGAGCCCGGCCAGGCCGACGTCGCGTGGCCGTGCAACGAGACCAAGTACATCTGCCACTTCCCGGAGACCCGCGAGATCTGGAGCTACGGCTCCGGCTACGGCGGCAACGCGCTGCTCGGCAAGAAGTGCTACGCGCTGCGCATCGCCTCGGCGATGGCGCACGACGAGGGCTGGCTCGCCGAGCACATGCTGATCCTCAAGCTGACCAGCCCGGAGAAGAAGGACTACTACGTCGCGGCCGCGTTCCCCTCGGCCTGCGGCAAGACGAACCTGGCGATGCTGCAGCCGACCGTTCCCGGTTGGACCGCGCAGACCGTCGGCGACGACATCGCCTGGATGCGCTTCGGCAAGGACGGCCGCCTGTACGCGGTCAACCCGGAGTTCGGCTTCTTCGGTGTCGCGCCCGGCACCAACTGGAGCACCAACCCGAACGCGATGCGCACCATCGAAAAGGGCAACTCGCTGTTCACCAACGTCGCGCTGACCGACGACGGTGACGTGTGGTGGGAGGGCCTCGAGGGAGACCCGCAGCACCTCACCGCGTGGACCGGCCAGGAGTGGACGCCGGACTCGGACTTCGCCGCCGCGCACCCGAACTCGCGCTACACCACGCCGATCTCGCAGTGCCCGGTCGTGGCGCCCGAGTGGCAGGACCCGAACGGTGTGCCGATCTCGGCGATCGTGTTCGGTGGCCGCCGCGCCACCACCGTTCCGCTGGTCGCGGAGTCCCGCGACTGGCAGCACGGCGTCTTCGTCGGCGCCACGCTGTCCTCGGAGAAGACCGCCGCGGCGGCCGGCAAGGTCGGCATGGTGCGCCGCGACCCGATGGCGATGCTGCCGTTCCTCGGCTACGCGGTCGGTGACTACTTCCAGCACTGGATCGACGTCGGCAAGGGCGCGGACGCCTCGAAGCTGCCGAAGATCTTCTGCGTCAACTGGTTCCGCCGTGGCGACGACCGCCGCTTCCTGTGGCCCGGGTTCGGCGAGAACAGCCGCGTCCTCAAGTGGATGATCGAACGCATCGAGGGCAAGGCCGCCGCCGTCGAGACCCCCATCGGTTTCGTCCCGACGCCCGACCAGATCGACCTGGACGGCCTCGAGGGTGACGCTTCGGACGTTGCCGCGTCGCTCGAGGTGGACGTCGACGAGTGGAAGGAAGAGCTTCCGCTGATCGAGGAGTGGTTCGCCCAGATCGGCGACTCCCTCCCCAGCTCGATGCGCGACGAGTTCGAGTCCCTGAAGCAGCGCCTGGGCTAGCAACCGTGAGTGGCGAGTGGTTCTACCCCGAAGGGGCGCCGAAGGCGTAGCACCCCTCAGCACTCTCGACAGCTTTTCCGTCGTGAGTGCTGAGGGGCGCTATAGGACCACTCGCCACTCACGGTCGACGGCGAAGCCGAGATGCCTTGGAGCCGGGGCACAGAGGGATCAGAAGCTACGGGCCTGCACGGAGGATGAGTGCAGCCCGCCGGGCCTGCGGATCCCTCGTGAGTGCTGAGGCCGCCTATAGCCGGTCTTGCCACTCACGACGGAAAAGCTGTCGTGAGTGGCAAGACCGGCTACGCTTCGCGCCCCTTCGGGGTAGACGGCCTCATCACTCACGAGGGGGTGGCGTGGTTAGAGCGGTTGTTGTTGTGGTGTTGGGGTTGCTGGGGGTGGTCGTCAGCAACGGGGTGGCGCTGGCGCACGCGGGTGGGCTCAGCTCGTCGACCAACGAACCGGTGGTCCTGCGGGTGGAGCCCGCGGTGCCGGGTGTTGACGTGACCGTCGTCGAAGCCGGTGCCCGGCTGCGGTTGGTCAACCACACCGGCCAGCGGGTCGCGGTGACACCACCGGCGGGATCGGTGATCAACGCCTTGCCGAGCGTCGACGCCGGTGACACCGCGCTGTGGAGCGATCCCCGGGTCGTCGCAGCCGCCGCCACTCCTCGCCCGGCCGATGCGCGGCTGGACTGGCGGATTCCGCTGACGGTCGGGGACCGTGCGGTGGCGGTGCTCGGCGAGCAGCGTTGGCCCGCACCTCCCGACGCCGCGCTGTGGTGGCTGCTGCTGGTGATCGTCGGCGCGGTCCCGGTCGTGCTGGTCGCGCTGGGCGCGGGGGTGGCTCGATGGGGCCTGGCGGTGTGCACCGCCGCGGTGATGGTGTCGCACATCGTGCACATGTACGGGTCGGCGCTGGTCGTGGCCGAGGGGCGGCTGGTTTGGGTGTTCCTCGCCGCGTCCGGGTTCGCCGTGGTCGGCTGGCCTATCGGGGTGGCGGGCGCCTGGCTGACCGCGCGGAACCGACCGGCCGGACCGCTGCTGTGCTGTGTGTCCGGCGCCCTGCTGGCGATCATCATCGCGCCGGCCGACCTGTTCAGCTTCCACGACCCGGTGATCCCGTTCGCCTGGGGCGCCGATCTGGACCGGCTGCTCATCGCGCTCACCGTCGGCGGTGGCCTCGGCGTGCTGTTCGCCGCCTGGCTGCTCATGCGCCGCGCGCCCGCCGCGGTCGGCGACGCCGCATGATCGTGCTCGCGCACGGCATCGGGGGTCGCGCGGACCTGCCGTTGCCGGGCGAGCTGGTGCTGCAGGCCGGTGGGTTCGTGGTGCTCGTGTCGTTCCTCGCGGTGGGGCTGGCCTGGCGGAAGGCGCGGTTCCCGACGCCGCCTCGGCTCCCGTGGGCGAGCGGGCCGAGGGCGGTCTGGGTCCTGCGCTGGCTCATGGTCGCGTTGCTCGGCTACCTGCTGGGCCAGGCGTTCCTCGGTGACCAGGACCCGAACCACAACCCGGCGCCTCGGGCCCTGTACGTGCTGCTGTGGGTGGGCATCGTCCCGGCGTCGCTGCTGTTCGGACCGGTCTGGCGGGCGCTCAACCCGCTCCGAGCCCTGCACCGGGCAGTCGCGGCCGCGCTGCGGTTGCCGGTCGACGGCGCCCGGGAGCTTCCGGGGCGGACCGGCTACTGGCCCGCCGCGTTCGGGCTCACCGTCTTCGTCTGGCTGGAGCTGGTCCCGGACGCCCGCGCCGAGCCGTTCGTCGTGGGCACCTTCATCGCCGCCTACGTCGTGCTGACCACCGCCGCTGCCACGGTCTACGGGCAGCGCTGGTTCGACCGAGGTGATCCGTTCGAGGCCTACTCGACGCTGGTCGCGTCGCTGTCGCCGGTGGGAAGGGGGCCGGGGCGACGAAACCCGTTCGTCGGGCTGAACACCGTGACACCCGGCCCGGGGCTCGTCGCGCTGCTCGCCGTCTGGTGGGGCTCGACGGTGTTCGACGGCGTGTCCGGCACCCCGTGGTGGGCGACGACCGGCCCGAAACTCGCGCGGGCCTCGGGCATCCCGGCCGAGCTGATCTCCACCGTTGTTCTGCTAGCTCTCATCGCGCTCGTCGCGGTCAGCTACCGGCTGGCCACCGGCGTGCTCGCCACCTACCTGGTCAGCACGCTCATCCCGATCGCCGTCGGCTACACCATCGCGCACTACGCGTCGTTGCTGCTGGTGGAGGGCCCGCGCGGGGCCGCGCAGCTGGTCGACCCCTCGGCCGGTCCGTCGACGTTGCTGCCGGCGCCGTTGCTGATCGCGGCCATCCAGGTCGCCGCGATCCTGGTCGGGCACGTGGTCGGCGTGATCGCCGCGCACGACCGGGTTCTTGCGCACGACGGCCCCCAGGTGACCGAGAGCAGACGTCTCGCGGACGAAATCCCGCTGGTCCTGATCATGATCGTGTACACCATGGTCGGGCTTTATCTTCTTGTGATCGCGTAACCGGCGCGGAAGAGGCAGACTTGCGCGTCGGCATACACCCGATCGAGGGAGACATCATGCGCCGGAGCGGGTGGAACCTGCTGCTCCTGGTTCCGTTCCTGATGTTGGTCACTCCGTGGCTCAACTTCGACCAGCCTCGGCTGCTCGGCCTGCCGTTCTTCTACTGGTCGCAGTTCGCGTTCGTCCCGATCGGCGTGGTCTGTGTCGCGGTGGTCTTCCGGATGACCAGGGATGACACCACGCCGCCCGCGCCCGGTACGCCGGGCGGTGTCGACGAGCTGGACGAGGGAGCGCAGCGATGATCCACTGGGTCGAGCTGACCGTGTTCACCATTCTGTTCGTGGTCGTCGCGGTGATGGGGTTCGTGGCCTCCCGCTGGCGCTCCGGCGCCACGATGGACCACCTCGACGAGTGGGGTCTTGGCGGGCGCAAGTTCGGGTCCTGGATCACCTGGTTCCTGGTCGGCGGTGACCTGTACACCGCGTACACGTTCGTCGCGGTGCCCGCGTTGCTGTTCGGCGCCGGAGCGCTCGGCTTCTACGCGCTGCCCTACACAGTGCTGGTGTATCCGATGGTGTTCTTACCTGTGCTGCGGTTGTGGTCGGTGTCGCGCGTGCACGGCTACGTCACCCCGGCGGACTTCGTCACCGGCCGCTACGGCAGCCCGATCCTCGGTCTGATGATCGCGGTCACCGGCATCGCCGCGACGATGCCCTACATCGCGCTGCAGCTGTCCGGCCTCGAAGCGGTGCTGCGCACGATCGGTCTCAACGGCTCCGGCCTCTCCGGGCACCTTCCGCTGTTCATCGCGTTCCTGGTGCTGGCGCTCTACACCTACCAGTCCGGGCTGCGCGCGCCCGCGCTGATCGCGTTCGTCAAGGACATCCTGATCTACCTGGTCATCCTGGTCGCGGTGTTCTACCTGCCGACGAGGTTCGGCGGCTGGAGCCACATCTTCGACGTCTCGGCCGCGAAGCTGGCCCAGCCGAGCCCGACCACCGGTGCTCCGACCGGCTCGGTCCTGCTGACCGCGACGAACCAGCTGCAGTACATCACCCTGGCGTTCGGTTCGGCGCTGGCGTTGTTCCTCTACCCGCACTCGCTGACCGGCGTGCTCGCCTCCCGGGGCCGGGTCGTGCTGAAGCGCAACATGGTGGCGCTGCCGGCGTACTCGCTGCTGCTCGGCCTGCTCGCGCTGCTCGGATATGTGGCGATCGCGGCGGGCGTCAAGCCGATCACCAACAACGCGACCGGCAGGCCGGACACCAACACCGTCATCGCCGTGCTGTTCCAGAACGAGTTCAGCTCGTGGTTCGCCGGGATCGCGTTCGCCGCGATCGGCATCGGCGCACTGGTGCCGGCGGCGATCATGTCGATCGCGGCGGCGAACCTGTGGACCCGCAACATCTACAAGACCTACCTCAAGCGGGACGCGACACCGCAACAGGAGGCCAAGCAGGCGAAGCTGGCCTCGCTCGTGGTGAAGGTCGGCGCGGTGCTGTTCATCGTCGGTGTCGACCCGCAGTTCTCGATCGACCTGCAGCTGATCGGCGGCGTGATCATCCTCCAGACGCTGCCGGCGGTGGCGATCGCGCTGTACACCCGCTGGCTGCACCGATGGGCGCTGGCGGCGGGTTGGTTCATCGGCCTCGCCTACGGCCTGTACCTGCTGTACCAGATTCCGAACCCGGCGGCGAAACGCCTGCACTTCGGCGGGTCCGCACTGACCCTGGACAAGCTGGACTTCCTCGGGCTGCAGCCGTTCGCGGGCTCGAAGGTGCAGATCTATGTCGGGTTCGTGGCGCTGGTGCTCAACCTGGTGGTGGCTGTCGTGGTGAGCCTGATCCTCCGGCGGACGACGGTGTCCAACGGGACGGACGAGACGGCTGCCGAGGACTACCACGTCGACGAGCACAGCCCCAGGGTCAAGCCCATTGCGGAGAGTGTTCCGACGACCACGTAGCGATTGCTCTCAGTAACTTTTTCCATCTTTTTGCACCAGAAGGTGGAACGTTTTGGGTCCCTGTTCGATACAGAATGTGACGAGCGGCCACGGGGGCCAGAGGAGGTGCCTAGTGCTTGATCTCGGCGCTGCGGAAAAGGCCGAGAGGCCTGCAGCGGTCGGCGGTCCGATCGATCCCGCGATCGGACTCGTCGAAAGGCTGGTCGGCCCGACGGCCGGGCAGGACGGTGCGGAGAAGAGCGCTGGTCAGAGCTCACCGGTGGCACGTGCGGCCGAGGAGATCCGCCGCAGGGTCGCGGCCGGTGAGACCCCGGTCGGGTTGTACCGGTTGTCCGAGGTCATCACACCGAGGTCGGCTCCCGCGCCCAGGACCCCGATCGGTGAACCGGATGCCGTCGTCGAGGTGGCCCGCCGCTACCCGTGTGCCGTGCTGGACGCGGCGGACGCCGCCGGGATCGCGCAGGGCCTGGCCGGGCTGCTGACCGACGGCCGCAGGGTCGTGGTCACCGGCGCCGATGTCGACGGTCTCGCCGCGGTGCGTGGTGCGCTGCCCGAACCGATGCGCAGGCTGTGCCTCGACGGTGAGCTGCCACTGTCCGACGCCGAGCTGCGTGAGCTGCGGTGGTTGATGGTGACCGGGACGCCGCAGCGTCAGCAGCGGCTCGGCCAGGTACTGCCGGAGCCGCAGCTGGTCCCGACGGTCGACCGGGTCGCGCAGCTGTGCCGCGCCGCCGGCGGCCGGGGCTACCCGCCTCGGGAGGCCGCCGACCTGATCCCCGAGCTGCTCGGGGGCCTGACCCCGACCCGGCTGCAGGGGCTGATCTCGACGGCTCAGCGCTTCCAACGTGCGCTGGCCTCGGTGGACAGCACCACGAGCACCGGCGCCGCCGGATACCGGGACGCATCCTGGGCGCGCCCGCTGTTGGAGCGGGTCCTGTTCGGTTCCGCCCGCCCCGGTTTCGAACGGCTGCTGAAGCGCTCGGCCGACATCGTGTCCTCCGCCGAGACCCTGAACACGGCGGCGGACCGGATGGCGGTCGTCGGCGACCTGCCCTCCGACGCCGTGGAGCAGCTCAACCGCTACGCCGACTACCTGGACGGCGGCGGCAAGGCGAAGACCTACTTCCGGTCGCAGCAGCAACGCGCGGTCGAACCGACGCTGGCGCATCTGCAGCTGGACGGCGTACCGATGAAGGACTCCCGGCTGCTGCGCCAGGCGGTCGCGTTCATCGAGCTGATCGAGGCGATGGGCAAGCTCAGGCAGGCCTGCCAGAACCTGGACGTGCCGGCGCCGAACGACGTGCCGGCGGTGTCCGAGCTGAACCGCAGGCTGACCCGCATCGACGAGTCGGTGCGCGCCGTCGAGGCACTGCGTCACGAGGTGCTGTTCATCCACCCGTCGAGCCCGGTGTCGATCCCCGACCTGGCGACGGCGGAGACGGTCGCCGCGAACATCGTCGCCTCCGGCGGCGCGGACCAGATGGCCGATGCCCGCACCCAGCTGGGCATCCTCGCGGACGGCCTGGAGCGATCGCTGGCCGAGGTGGACTCCGAGCACCGCGCGGCGCCGGAGTTCGAGGGGCTGATCGAGCCGCTGCGCGCGCACAACCTGCCCGACTACCTGGATGCGCTGTCCGAGCTGTCCGCCGCGCGCCGGCAGTGGGCCGACCAGCACCGGGTCGCCGAGCTCATGGGCAGGCTGCGTGAGGCCGCGCCGGAGCTGGCGAGCGCGTGGGACGAGGCGGAACACGCGGTCACCCAGGGCACCGCGCGGTTCGTCGGACTGGAGGAGCTGCTCACCGGCCTACCGGACGCGGACACCGCCGACCTGGTCCTGCTGCTGGGCGCCGACCATCTGCCGACGGCGAACCTGCTGGTCACCGCGGCGGCACCCCGGCTGCTGGCCGTCGGCAGCGGCTTCGCGACGACGCCGGTGTCCGCATCGGAGGACACGGTGCTGTCGGTGCTGCGTCGCGCGGGTGTGCCGGTCATCGTGACCGCCACCTCGACCGGCGCACACGCGATGAGGTCGGACAAACCGGCGACCACGAAGCAGCCCGAGGCCGAGCCGGCAGCGGTGCGGCCGGAGGAGCCGAAGCCGCCGAAGCTCGTCGCGGTGCCGTCCGAGCCCGAGCCGGCGAAGAAGCCGGAGCCCGAGGCGACACCCACCGAGGAGGAGGCCGCGTTCATGGTCCTCCCCCTGGGCATCGTCCCCAGGCAGACCGACCGCAAGGCAGCCGAGGCAGCCGAATCCACCGGCGAGTCGGGCCGCTCAGCACACTGAGTCGGTCACCCCAGCACACCCATCATGATCATCACCGTCTGAGGGCTGTTTCGGGCGGGAAAACAGCCGTGAGGCGGTGGTGATCATGGCGTCCCCGGCTAGCCCCAGAAGATCGACGTTGGGTCTGCGGCGATCTCGTCCAGCAACGGTTCCAGTGTGCTGGCCGGGGAGTGGTCGTAGCGCTTCCAGCCTGGCTCGTCACCGCCGGTCGGCAGGTAGATGCGCCACAGGCCCTTCTCCGGCGCGTTGTAGCGCAGCCGGGCGACCGGGGTCGCCGACCATGCCGAGTTCAGTTCCGGATAGGTGGGGGGCCGGCGTTCCACGATGGTGATTTCGTCACCGTGGATGGTGTAGGCGACTTGCAGAGACCCTCTGGCCTGCTCGGGCACACGTTCGGCGCACCAGCGGCTGAGCAGCGGCTGGTACTCCTTCGGCATGGGCATCACTTCATAATCCAGGTATCGGCCTCAGGATGCGAGCAGCTCAACAGATTGCACAGCGACGCACCCGACTACCGTGCACGGTATGAGTGCCGAGGAGCAGGAACGTCAGGTCAGCCGGTTCGGTGTGGTCGAGCCCGCGGATCTGCCGGCCGACCTGCGGGAACGGATCGAGGCGATCGCCGAGAAGTCCGGCTTCGTGCCGAACATCTTCCGCGCGCTGGGCCGCCGTCCCGCCGAGCTGCGCGCATTCCTGGACTACCACGACGCGCTCATGACCCCCGGCGACACCGAGCCGACGCTGAGCGCGGCGGAACGTGAGCTGGTCGTGGTGGCCACCTCCGGCGCGAACCACTGCACGTACTGCATCGTGGCGCACGGCGCGATCCTGCGGATCCGCGCGAAGGACCCGGAGCTGTCCGACCAGGTCGCCGCGAACCCGTGGGGCGTCGAGCTGAACGACCGTCACCGCGCCATCGTCGACCTGGCGCTGCACCTGGCGACCGACTCCGCGACCGTCGGCGAACCCGACCTGGACCTGGCGCGCGAAGCCGGCCTCACCGACGACGAGATCTGGGACGTCGGGGCGATCACCGCGCTGTTCGCGATGTCCAACCGCCTCGCGCACCTGACCGCCCTGCGCCCCAACCCCGAGTTCTACCTGATGGGCCGGCTCCCCCGATAAGCCCTACAGCACCTTCGACAGGAACGTCTGGGTGCGCTGGTGGGCCGGATTGGTGATCACGTCACGCGGCTTGCCCGCTTCGACGACGACCCCGCCGTCCATGAAGACCAGCGAGTCGCCGACCTCACGCGCGAAGCCCATCTCGTGCGTCACGACGATCATGGTCATGCCGTCCTCGGCGAGCTGACGCATGACCGACAGCACATCGCCGACCAGCTCGGGGTCGAGCGCCGAGGTCGGTTCGTCGAACAGCATGAGCTTCGGCTTCATCGCCAGCGCACGGGCGATCGCCACCCGCTGCTGCTGCCCGCCGGACAGCTCCGTCGGGTAGTGGTCCAGCTTGTCGCCCAACCCGACCTGTTCGAGCAGCTCGGTGGCGCGCTTGCGGGCCGTCGCACGGGACTCGCGGCGCACCGTCATGGGAGCTTCCATGATGTTCTCCGCCGCCGTGCGGTGCGGGAACAGGTTGAACCGCTGGAACACCATGCCGATGTCCCGGCGGCGCACCGCCACCTCGGACTCGCGCAGCTCGTGCAGCTTCCCGCCGTGCTCGCGGTAGCCGACCAGCTCACCATCGACGTACAGCCGGCCCGCGCTGACCTTGTCCAGGTGGTTGATGCAGCGCAGGAACGTCGACTTCCCAGATCCGGACGGGCCGATGATGCACATGACCTCCCTCGGCATGACCTCCAGGTCGATGCCGCACAGCACCTGGTTGCTGCCGAAGCTCTTGCACACCTGCTCGGCCTTCACCATCGGTCGATCACTCATGCCCGGTCCCCCTTCGTCCGGCCGATCCCGAACAGCCGGGACGGCAGCCCCGGCGTCTCCGTGCGGGTGGTGCCCCGGCCGTAGTACCGCTCCAGGTAGGACTGGCCGACGGTCAGGATCGAGGTCAGCACCAGGTACCAGAGTGCGACCACGAGCAGCAGCGGGATGGTCTGCAGGTTGCGCGAGTAGATCGTCTGCGCCGCGGTCTGCAGTTCGTAGTAGCCGATGACCACGACCAGCGACGTGGTCTTCAGCATGGAGATCGTCTCATTGCCGGTCGGCGGGATGATCACCCGCATGGCCTGCGGCAGGACGATCCGGCGCAGCGTCTGAACCCTGCTCATGCCCAGCGCGCCGGCCGCCTCGGTCTGCCCTGGGTCGATCGACAGGATGCCGCCGCGCACGATCTCGGCCATGTACGCGGCCTCGTACAGCCCGAGACCCAGCAGACACGCGGTGAACTGCACGATCAGTTTGTTCGTGTCGAACGTGACGAACTCCGGTCCGAACGGGATGCCCAGCCCGAGAGTCGGGAACAGCGCGGCCAGGAAGTTCCAGAAGATCAGCTGGGTGATCGGTGGAACGCCCCGGAAGAACCAGATGTAGGTGGACGAGACGCTGCTCAGCACCGGGTTCGGGGACAGCCGCATGACCGCCAGCAGCAGGCCACCGACGACCGCGATCAGCATCGCCAACGCGGTCAGCAGCAGGGTGTTGCGCAGCCCCGCCATGATCGGCGCGGAGAACAGGTACTGACCGACGGTGTCCCAGTGGAACCGGGGGTTGGTGAACAGCGTGTGCACCAGCTGCGCGGCGAGCACCACGAAGACCGCGGCCGCGATCCACCGCCCGGTGTGCCGGACCGGGACCGCCTCGATCGGCTCAGTGGTTGGCTGTTCCGGAGCGGGAGCTGATGCCTGGACCACGACGGATCACTTCTCCCACTGCGAGGTGGCGAGCGCCCCGTCGGACAGGTTCCACTTCTTCAGGATGGTGGCGTACGTGCCGTCCGCGATGAGCGCCTGCACAGCACCCTGGATGGCCTTGCCGAAGTCACCCTTGCCCTTGGCGATGGCGATGCCGTACGGGGTCGTGCCGTACTGCTGCCCGACCGTGGCGACCGCCCCGTCGGTGGTCGTCTCGGCGTAGGACACCACCGCCGAGTCGGCGAGCATGCCCGAGATCCGGTGCGCGGTGAGCGCCAGCGTCACGTCGGTCTGCTGCTGCAGTGACGTCACGTTGATGGCCGGCTTGCCTTCGGTGGTGCACTTGGCGCTGCGTTCGGACAGCTCCTGGACCTGGGCGGTACCCAGCTGCACGCCGATGTTGCGGCCGCACAGGTCGTCCACGTTGAGGTTCTCCGGGTTGCCCTTGAGCGAGCCGAGCTTGGTCCCCGCGTTGAAGTAGCTGACCATGTCGACGCTCTTCAGACGTTCGGGGTTGATGAAGAACGAGGACATGCCCCACTCGTACTTGCCGGCGTTGAGGCCGGGGAGGATGCCGTCGAACTGGGAGTTCTGGAACTCCGCGGTGAGCCCGAGCTTCTGCGCGATGGCCTTGCCGAGGTCCGCGTCCAGCCCGATGATCGTCCGGCCGTCGGTGTCGACGAACTCGCTCGGCGGGTACGACGCGTCGGAGCCGACCACGATCTTGCCGTCGGCCGCGATGTCCGCCGGGACGAGCTTCGCCAGCGCGTCGTCCTTGGCGGCGGCCGGCGCGGCGCTGTCGCTGGTCGGGGCACCGCTGCCACCGGCACCGCAGGCGCTGAGCAGAAGGACGGCCGATGCGAGGCCGAGTGCGAGCAGACTGTGACGTCCTCGACGGATCACGGCCACCTCTTCTCCGAAGTTGGGGTGAAGTTCACCGCATCGTGCCAAACTGCGCCCATTCAGGTAAGCGTTTGCTCCGATCAGTCGCCAAATGGAAACCGGCTTGACGAAGATTTGAGGTCGGAGCCCGGTTCCGGCAGGAGAAATCGGGGCTCCCAGGCTAGCCCGCCGAGACGATCCTCAAGATCACCACCGCCTCACGGCTGATTCACCCCAACGAATCAGCCTTCAGACGGTGATGATCTCGGACTCCGGGCTCGGTCCCGACGGAGTCGGGAGCTGCCGGGTTCGTCAGCGCCTGCGGAACTGGAAGGCGAAGCGCGTCCAAGAACCGCGTACTGGTGGCGGACCGCGGCGCAGTTCTCTGCAACGGGCGCATCGAGGGCCTGGTGGCGCGGTCATGGCAGCAGGCGTCAGCCACGTGTCGCAGATCGCCAGGTACCAGCCGCTGCGTGCCTCGATCTCCTTGGCCATTTCGTCCAAGGTGACGCAATGTTCGCGGGCGGACTGTGAGCTGGTCATCCACAGTACGAACCGGCTGGTAGCGCCGTTCTGGCCGGCGTTGCTCGGATGTGAGTCTCGGGCCTGCACTGGTTTTCCCCCGGATCGAACGATCACTGTCGACCGCTAGCGTCGGGGCGAATTCGTCTCGTAGAGGCGACTTGTGTGTCTCCTCTGGGACCTCCGGTGCTCGATTGGTCTCGTCTTTGTCTCATCGGCTGCTAGGTTCCGCCCGTGGAGCCGCACGGGACCCTTCTCAAACAGTTGCTCCGGCACAGGCACCTGCAGGGGCATCGAGCGTTCTGCCGTGAGTACGACCGGGTAGCGCGGTCACTGGACCGTTCGTTGGTCGGTAAGTGGCCGGGCAAAGCTCAGTTCTACCGGTGGCTGGCCGGTGATCTGGCTGGTCTGCCCTACGCCGACCACTGCCTCATCCTGGAGAAGATGTTCCCCGGGCGTTCGGCTCTCGAACTGTTCGAACCCTCGGCCGTCGAGCCGACCGCAGGTGCCGTCGTACCGAGCACTCTCGACCTAACGGGGGTTTTCCGGACACGTGCCGAGTTCACCCAGGCGATGCCACCGAGTGTGATCTTCGACGGCGCACGCAGGCTGCGCTGTTGTGGTCTGTCGCTCAATCTGATCTGCCAGCAGTACTCCGACGCGGGTCTCCGAGCGATCGTGGAGGGTGGCGCGACGGTCGAGTGTCTGTTCCTGGACCCGGAAGGCGAGGAGATCGAGCTCCGCGAGCAGGAGGAGGGTCACGCTGAGGGACATCTGCGTTCGCTGACCAGACTGAACATTCAGGTGTTGCGCCGTCTAAGCACTCAGCTTTCCGATGAGGCTCGGGACAGGCTGGAGCTGCGGACCTATGGCGGCCCGTTGCGCTTCAACATCACGATCGTCGACGAGTGGTTGTGCATCGCACAGCCCTATCTACCGTTCGCGCGAGGTGTCGAGTCGCCGACCTTCGTCACCGACCGCCGGATCAGCGAGACCGGCCTCTTCGAGACCTTCCAACAGACCTACACCGCGCTGTGGGAAGCGGGGCGGCGGACATGAAGCCTGCCGAGGGCCTCTCAGTCGCGTTGCGCGCGGTCGCTGTCGGTGCGGACGTCGTGACATCCCGCGCCCCCGGACAGGTGGCGCTCAAAGGGGACCGCGACATGGCCAGCGAGGTCGATTTCGAGGTGGAGCGCACGCTGCGGGCCTTCCTTCGCGACGAGACCCCGGACGTCGGCTTTCTGGGTGAGGAGGACGGCGGCGAGGAAGCTGACAGCGAGTGGATCTGGACGCTCGACCCCGTTGACGGTACCGCGAACTTCGTCCACGGAGTTCCGCTCTGCGCCGTCTCACTGGCGTTGGTCCGTCGAGGTACACCGGTGGTTGGCGTCGTCTCGCTGCCGATGCTGGGTCGTACCTACTCAGCGGCACAGGGTGAGGGCGCCCACCGCAACGGCGTACCGATTCGGGCGAGCGGTACCGATCAGCTCACGGACGCCATCGTGGCGATCGGGGACTACGCGGTGGGCCCACTCGCGTCCCGCAAGAACGTTCGGCGGTTCGCGCTTACTCAGCTGCTGGTGGAGCGGGTGCAGCGCATCCGCATGCTGGGTTCCGCCGCGATCGACCTGGTCTGGGTCGCCGAGGGGCTGCTCGACGCGTGTGTCGCGCTGTCGAACAAGCCCTGGGACGTGAACGCGGGCGTGATCATCGCGCGGGAGGCGGGTGCGGCCGTGATCGACCTGGCGGGTCAGGCGCACACGGCGGCATCGACGGCGACGGTCGCAGTGGCGCCGGGAATCGCTGATGGACTGGTCGAGCTGTTCGACAGGCTCGACGGGTGACGCTCAGGAAGCGGATGCCGTGGGGCCGGGCGGTGTGAAGGCCGGCCGCTCATAGTCGGCTCCGCAGGTCTCCCCGGAGGGGGTTCAGTGCGAGCACTGCAAGAAACGCAACGGGCGAAGCAGAACGCGAACAGTCGGCCGCGCGTCAGCGACGGCAGCGAAGCCGGAGCGAAGCGACCGGCGAAGCCGCCGTAAGTTTCCGGTCGCGGGCCCCTCGAGGCGAAGCCGATGAGGGGTCCCGACCGGAAACTTGGACGCGCGAAGAGCCGGCCAGAGAACTCAGAAGTAGTCGGGGGTCGCGGCCTTCCAGTCCGTTGCCCAGGCGGCCGGGGGGTCGGTGAGCAGCTCTTCGGGCTCCAGCCAGTCGTAGAGCTCGGCGTAGCTGCGCATCTCGGTGGGGGCGATGCGGCGGCGTAGCAGGCCGGGGTGCAGCTCGTCGGGGTTGTGGATGCCCAGTGACGCCATGATCTGGGTGGCGCTGCGGACCGTCGCGCGCTGAAATCGCTCGACCCGCATCGACTTGTCGGCGACGTCGAGCGCGCGGGCGCGGCGCGGGTCCTGGGTGGCGACGCCGACCGGGCAGGTGTTGGTGTGGCAGGTCTGGGCCTGGATGCAGCCGACGGCGAACATCATCGCGCGGGCGGCGTTGGTGTAGTCGGCGCCCTGGATGAGGCGCTTCACGATGTCCGACCCGCTGGACACCTTGCCCGACGCACCGATCTTGACGCGGCTGCGCAGCCCCGTGCCGACCAGCGCGTTGTGCACCGTGATCAGCCCCTCGGTGAGCGGCGTGCCGATGTGGTCGAGGAACTCCAGCGGCGCTGCCCCGGTGCCGCCCTCGGAACCGTCGACGATGATGAAGTCGGGCGCGGTACCGACCTCCAGCATGGCCTTGCAGATCGCCAGCATGTCGCGGCGCGAGGTCACGCACAGCTTGAAACCGACCGGTTTGCCGTCGGTCAGCTCACGCAGCTGCGCCATGAACGCGATCAGCTCGACCGGCGTGGAGAACACCCGGTGCGACGGCGGCGAGATGACCGTCTTGCCCTGCGGCACCCCACGCACGGCGGCGATCTCGGCGTTGACCTTCGGGCCGGGCAGCACGCCGCCGAGGCCCGGTTTGGCGCCCTGGGACAGCTTCAGCGACACGCAGCGGACGCTCGGTTGGGCGGCCTTCGCGGCGAACATCACCGGGTCGAAGTCGCCGCCCTCGGTACGACAGCCGAAGTAGCCGGTGCCGATCTCCCAGATCAGGTCGCCGCCGGGGCGAAGGTGGTACTCGGACAGCCCGCCCTCGCCGGTGTCGTGCGCGAACCCGCCGCGCGCGGCGCCGGTGTTCAGCGCCAGGATCGCGTTCGAGGACAGCGAGCCGAACGACATCGCGGACACGTTGAGCAGCGACATGTCGTACGGCCGGCGGCACTCCGGTCCGCCGATGCGGACCCTCGGTGGCTCCTCCGGCGTCGGCAGCGGACACATCGCGTGCACGAAGTGCTCGTAGCCGGTCGCGTACACCTCGCGCTCGGTGCCGAACGGCTCCTCCGCCTCGGTGGCCTTCGCCCGCTGGTAGACCAGCGACCGCGCCTCCCGGTCGAACGGCTCGCCGTCGGTGTTGCTCTCGATGAAGTACTGCTGGATTTCCGGGCGGATCGATTCCATCAGAAACCGCATATGGCCGGCGACCGGATAGTTCCGCAGAATCGAATGCTCACGCTGCACGACGTCGTACACACCGAGCAGGCACACCGCGAGCAGCGGTACGGCGGCGAAACCCCACCAGGGGCTCACCCCGACCGTCAGAACCAGACTGCCGGCGGCAAGCAGCACGACCAGCGCGAATGTGGTGAAGCGCGTCACGGATGACCACGCTATTCCTCACACCGCGACCCCGCTCGGCCACCACTCGAAATTGATAAACCCACAGGTTATTTCGTTATATCTCCTAACGGACCCGGCCCGGAACCTGAGACACCGTCCGATACGTTGTCCCCAGGGGAGAGCAGTCAGAAGGGATTTCGCCATGTCGCTGATCAAGAAGCTGGCCGTGCTCGGAGCCGCCGCCGAGGCCGCCCGCCGCTACGCGCAGAAGAACCCGGACAAGGCCCGGGAGTTCGCCGACAAGGCCGCCCAGTTCGCCGACCAGCGCACCAAGGGCAAGTACAGCAACCAGATCGACTCGGCCAAGCGCAAGCTCGCCGACGTCGGGGGGTTCTCCGAGCAGCCGCCTCCGGTACAGGCGACCGCGGTGATCGACCCGGTCACCCCGTCGGGCGCGCCGAGGCCCACGCCGTACAAGCGCGGCTGAGTCGCCCGGGCGGCGCGCACGTGCCAGGATGGCCGGTAGCGAGTTGGTCATCATCTCGTCGGCGTTGACGGGACGGGTGACCTCTCGGACTCCGCCCTGACCTGGGCGCCGGGTTCGGATCGCTGCCGAAGCTCCCTGGGCCGCCACAAGCGGCCCGGGGACCAGACGCTGAGGAGCCGCGATGTCCACTCCGCCCGGATTCCCCGGTTTTCCTGAGCCCGCGCCGACCGCCGAGCAGGTCATCGCCGGTTTGCGCGGTACCGACGAAGGCAGCGAGGACCTCGTCCAGGTCCTCACCCCGGAAGGCATCCGGCTGCAGGTGCCCTGGGTGGACGAGCACCTGGGCGACATCGGGGTCGACCAGCTCAAGGACCTCTACCGGGACATGGTGCTGGTGCGCCGGGTCGACCGGGAAGCCAGCGCGTTGCAGCGGCAGGGCCAGCTCGGCATCTGGGTGCCGCTGCTCGGCCAAGAGGCCGCGCAGATCGGCGCCGGCCGGGCACTCGCCGCGCGGGACATGGCTTTTCCGAGCTACCGCGAGCACGGCGTCGCGTGGTGCCGAGGTATCGACCCGACGCAGCTGCTCGGCATCTTCCGGGGCACCGACCACGGCAGCTGGGACCCGGCCGAGACCGGTTTCCACCTGTACACGATCGTCATCGGCAACCAGTGCCTCAACGCCGCCGGCTATGCGATGGGCCAGAAGTTCGAAGGCAAGGTCGGGGACAGCGAGACCGGCGAAGCCACCATCTGCTTCTTCGGCGACGGCGCCACCTCGCAGGGCGACGTGCACGAGGGTTTCGTCTGGTCGGCGGTCTACGACGCGCCCGTGGTGTTCTTCTGCCAGAACAACCAGTGGGCCATCTCCGAGCCCCTCGAACGCCAGACCAGGGTTCCGCTCTACCAACGCGCCCGCGGCTACGGCTTCCCCGGCATCCGGGTCGACGGCAACGATGTCCTGGCCACGCTGGCGGTCACCCGGTGGGCCCTGGACGAGTGCCGCTCCGGCAACGGGCCGGTGCTGATCGAGGCGTTCACCTACCGCATGGACGCGCACACCAGCTCCGACGACCCCACCCGCTACCGCCTCGCCGACGAGCTGGAGCTGTGGAAGCTGAAGGATCCGATCGAACGGGTCCGGGTCAACCTGGTCCGTGAACACCAGGTCGAACAGTCCTACTTCGACGGCATCGGCGCCGAGTCCGACGAGCTCGCCGCGAGGCTGCGCGAGTACTGCTCGACGATGCCCGAGCCCGGCCCGGAACGGATGTTTTCGCAGGTCTACGCCGAGTCGTCAGCTCCGCTGGAGGCCCAGCGGGAGGCGTTCCTCCGATATCACGCCTCCTTCGAAACCAGCTGATGTCGCGCTACGATGACCCGATGACAGCAGCCAGAGTCGATGATCACTCGCCGCGCGGCGGCCTGCGCTGGCTGCTGACCGCGTCCCCGGCCGAGGTGCGTGCGTGCCTGATTCCAGAAGAGGCCGCCCAGTTCGACGAGGACTGGCGCGAAGCGCTGATGCGTGCGGTCCACGAGCTGGATCTCACCGAGGTGCACGCGGTTCTTGATTCCTGGCGCCGAACCGCGATAGTGACGCAGGCCAAAGGGCCAGATGCCTACCGGACGATGCTGGAAAGTGCTGCGCGGCGCCTACGTACGGGGGAACGAGCCGAGGGCGCGGTGCCATGGAGCGAGATTAAGGCGAGACTCGGCCTGTAGAAGTCGTGTACCACGTTGATGTTGATCCGACTCTTGAAGCGCAGATCAGTGCACTTCCTGCCTCGCTGCTCAACGCTCTGGCGGAGGCGATCGCCATGCTTGAACTGACGCCGTGGAATTGCCCGCCGATCAACGAGGACAACCCGTCAGGCGCCGTTCGAACGATCCTGCTCGGCGACGACTGCATCCTCACCTTCTTGATTCTCGAGGACCAGCACAGAGTCGATCTGCTCGAAGTAGTGTGGCTGGGCTGACGGCCCGCGGGACGACACCGGCCGTGCCAGGATGGGCGGCAACGGTCAGCTCGCGTCTCACCTGACGCGGGATGCCGGGCCCGAGTTCGTCCGCGCCGTCACGAGCGGCCGCGCTGGGAGGATGCCCGATGGCGACGATCACCATGGCGAAGGCGCTCAACAACGGGTTACGCGCGGCGATGGAGCGCGACCCGAAGGTTCTGGTGATGGGTGAGGACGTCGGCAAGCTCGGCGGCGTCTTCCGGATCACCGACGGGCTGCAGAAGGACTTCGGTGAGCAGCGCGTGCTCGACACGCCACTCGCCGAGTCGGGCATCATCGGCACCGCCATCGGGCTGGCGATCCGAGGGTTCCGGCCGGTGTGTGAAATCCAGTTCGACGGGTTCGTGTTCCCCGGGTTCGATCAGATCGTCTCCCAGCTGGCGAAGCTGCGGTACCGCTCACAGGGGCGGGTGCCGATGCCGGTCGTCGTGCGCATCCCGTTCGGCGGCGGGATCGGCGCGGTCGAGCACCACTCGGAGTCGCCGGAGTCGCTGTTCGCGCACGTCCCGGGCCTGAAGGTGGTGGCGTGCGGCAACCCGGTCGACGCCTACTGGATGATCCAGCAGGCGATCGAGTGCGACGACCCGGTGATCTTCTTCGAACCGAAGCGGCGGTACTGGGAGAAGGCGGAGCTGGACCTCGACACCGAGCCGCCGCCGCTGTTCACCTCACGCGTGCTGCGCTCCGGGGACGCGGTGACGGTGGCTGGCTACGGGCCGATGGCCCGGACCTGCCTGGACGCGGCCGTCGCCGCCGCGCAGGACGGGCGCGAGCTCGAAGTGATCGACCTGCGGTCGCTGTCCCCGCTCGACCTCGGTCCGGTGTACGAGTCGGTCCGGCGCACCGGCCGGCTCGTCGTGGTGGCCGAGGCACCGTCCGAGGTGTCGGTTGCCGCCGAGGTCGCGGCCAGGGTGCAGCAGGACTGCTTCTACTCCCTCGAAGCCCCGGTGCTGCGGGTGACGGGCTTCGACACGCCCTATCCACCGTCGCGCTGCGAAGAGGACTATCTGCCCGACCTCGACCGGGTGCTCGACGCCGTCGACCGCTCGCTGGCCTGGTGAGCGGCATGCGCCAGGTGTTCCGGCTCCCCGACGCCGGTGAGGGACTGACCGAGGCCGAGATCCTGTCCTGGCAGGTCGCGGTGGGCGACACGGTGGCGGTCAACCAGATCATCGTGGAGATCGAGACGGCGAAAGCCGCCGTGGAGCTGCCTTCGCCGTATGCCGGCACGGTCGCCGAGCTGCTGGTCGAACCTGGGACGACGGTCGAGGTCGGCACCCCGATCATCGCGATCAGCGACGGCGCCGACGAGCCGAGCACCCAGACAGCTCCCGCGCCGGCTCCCGCTGACGAACCGGCCGGCGCGAAGATCGGCGAACCCGGCGCGGACGGCCGCATCGCCAACCTGGTCGGCTACGGCCCCCGCCCCGGCTCAGTCACCCGCCGCCCCCGCAAGCCAGCCACCCCAGCCCCTACAGCCACCCCAGCCGGTGGCACGAATGTGGCTATGGAGACGGTGAACGTCCCTAAAGCCACATTCGTGCCGTCGGAATCGGAGCGGCGGACCGTGCCGTTGGCCAAGCCGCCGGTGCGGAAGCTGGCTCGGGAGCTGGGGGTTGATCTTCAGGGGGTTGACGGGAGCGGGCCTGGTGGCACGATCACCCGGGATGACGTGCGGCAGAGCACCTCGTCGGCGCCGCCGGTTGCCTCGGGTGGGGAGCGTCGGGTGCCGATCAAGGGCGTCCGCAAGGCCACCGCGGCGGCGATGGTCGACAGTGCGTTCAGCGCACCGCACGTCACCGAGTTCCTGACGGTGGACGTCACGCCGATGATCGAGCTGCGTGACCAGCTGCGCACCACGGCCGCGTTTCGCGACGTGAAGCTCAGCCCGCTGGTGTTCGCGGCCAAGGCCGTGTGTCTCGCCGCGCGGCGCACCCCGGAGGTCAACGCGCACTGGGACGACGACGCCCAGGAGATCGTCTACTACGACCACGTGCAGCTGGGGATCGCCGCCGCGACACCGCGTGGTCTCGTCGTGCCGAAGATTCGGGACGCGGACACGTTGTCGCTGGTGGAGCTGGCCGGTGCGCTCGCGGAGCTGACCGCGACCGCGCGATCGGGCAAGACACCACCGTCGGACATGGTGGGCGGCACGTTCACCATCACGAACGTCGGGGTGTTCGGGGTGGACACCGGTACCCCGATCCTGAACCCGGGCGAGGCCGCGATCCTGGCGCTCGGCGCGGTCAAACAGGCGCCCTGGGTGGTGGACGGGCAGCTCGCGGTCCGGACCGTCTGTCAGCTCGCCTTGTCCTTCGACCATCGCCTCGTCGACGGTGAGCAGGGGTCGCGGTTCCTGGCCGACGTCGGCGCGCTGCTGGCCAACCCCGCGGTCGCCATCACCTACTGATCGGCCCTGGTGGGCCGGCGCATCGGCTGCAGCGGTGGCGGCTGGTCGCGCAGGTCGCCGCCGAGCAGCTGCTCGACGGCGGCATCGATGTGCTTGCGGTACTCAGGGCACTCGTCCATTCGCTGGTGCGTGCACACCGTCGTGTGCGACAGCATCTCCCTGACCTGCGTCGCATGGGCGATGAGCCGGTCCAGCTCGGCGATCCGGATGAGTGCGAGCTCCTTCATCCTGGCGACGTCGCCCGCGTCCCGGTGGAACAGCTCGGACATCTCGCGCAGGGTCAGGCCGGCGCGCTGCCAGTGGTCGATCGTGGCCAGCTGACGCAGACCGGTCGCGTCGTAGAAGCGGCGACCACCGGCGCGGCCCGCCGGGTGGAGCAGGCCTTCACGCTCGTAATGGCGCAGCGCGGACGGGGCGAGACCGGTCAGTTCCGCGACTTCACCGATGTCCCAGGTCTTCCCCATGAGCTTGAAGCGTACTTCAACTGTGTGGTGCGGCGGCTCGCCAGTGCTCGACCAGCAGGGTCAGGCGCTCGTGGGCCTGCTCGGGGCGTAGCCGGTTGCCCGCGGTCAGGGTGGCGAGGCCGTGCAGCGTGGCCCAGGCCAGTTCGGTGCGGGTCTCCAGGTGAGCTGTTCCGGTCGCGGCGCCGAGCGTGTCGCGCATGACCTCGAAGGCGGTGCGCAGTGCCGGTGGTGTGTCGGCTCTGGCGAAGGTCAGGTCGGTGTCCATGCTGAACATGGCGGCATAGACAGCGGGGCGCAGTTCGGCGAACCGTAGATAGCCCCGTGCCAGCGCGCCCAGGGCACTGGCCGAGTCCGGCGCGGCGGACACGTCGGCACGCAGGGTGTCGGCGAACTCGACGAAGCCCTGCAGCGCCACGGCGCCGACGATCGCGTCCTTGCCCGCGAAATGGCTGTAGAGGACCGGCTGGCTGTACTCGATGCGATCCGCGAGGCGGCGCGTGGTGACCGCGTCCCACCCTTCCGACTCGGCGATCCCGCGTGCGGTGTCGATGATCAGTTGATGTCGCTCGGCGCGTTGCCGCTCGCGCCGATCCTGGGCGGCCATGGGGCGAAACCCTAGCACTGCTAGACTTGCCTGTTTCGCGCGCCATCGTTCCCGGAAGGCCCTCCGGGCCGACCGGGAACGATCCCAGGCGGAGGCCCTGGCGGGCCTCTGCATGGAGGTTTTTCCGAGTGGTCCCCCATACCCTTCGGGCATGGGGGACCACTCGGAAAAATGTCGCCTTCGGCGACGCGCGCGCTTGGGGTCACCCTGGGAGCCGCCACTCATGCACTACCCGCCTTCGGCGGAACCCCTTCGGGCGCCTCTGCGGGGCCTGCTACGCACCGGGCCTCGTCACATTCCCGGTGTGAGGCGAGGGGTGCAGATGCGATGCGCATCCCACACGACACCTGCGCGGGCACACAAGGAGCCGTGAGTGTTTTGGGTTGCCCTGGCAACCCAAAACACTCACGGCTCCTTTCCAGCTGCGGGTGTACGTGTGTCTGTGAAGCCGGCTCCGCGAGTCTCCGAAGGAGTTCCGGCGAAGGCCGGGCAGTGAATGTCCGCAACAACTCGCTCAGCGCGAAACAGGCCCAAAAGACGCGAAGTGCGGGAGGAGCAGCGCGGCCGTTTCGGCGGGGGCCTCGTCGGGGATCCAGTGGCTGACGCCGTGCAGGGTCTCCAGCTGGTACGGGGCGTCCACGTACTTCGCGCAGCCCTGGACGCCGGTGGGGTGGACGAACGTGTCGTTGTCGCTCCAGATGAACAGCGTCGGCGTCCGCACCGGGTCGCCCGCATGCCTCGGGTCGAGGAACGGCATGGCGCGGTACCAGTTCACGGCTCCGGTCAGCGCGTCGGTACCGGTGAACGCGGCCGCGTCGCGGCGGGCCCGTTCGTCGGTCTGGCCGCTGCGCACCAGACCGGTGACCATGAGCCGGCGCAGCACGAACTCGGGCAGGAACGGCAGCTGGAAGAAGTACATGTACCAGGACTTGAGCCCCTGCACGCTGGTCACCATCGCGCGCAGGAACGCACCGGGGTGCGGGACGGACACCGCGGTCAGGCTGTACAGCTTCTCCGGGTTGTTCGCGCCGAGTCCCCAGGCCACCGCGGAACCCCAGTCGTGGCCGACGACGTGCACCTTGCCGCCGTAGTGGTCGATCACCGCGACCGCGTCGGCGACCAGCTCGCTGATCCGGTAGGCGCGCCTGCTCTTCGGCCGGGCGCCCGGGGAGTAGCCGCGCTGGGTCATCGCGAGAGTGCGGTAGCCGGCGTCGTTGAGCAGCGGTACGAGTGCGTCCCAGCTGTCCGCGTGCTGGGGGAAGCCGTGCAGCAGCAACACCGGTTCGCCGTCGACGGGACCGGATTCGGTGACGTTGAATGCCAGCCCGTCGCGGGTGATCTGCGTTGCCTGAACCATGACACCGACCCTGTCATGTTCCGATCGTGCACGGAATCCCTCATTCGGGAGCACAAGCGCTTGATCGAACGTTGGAGGGGTAGGAGGTCGTGGAGATGCGCTGGTTCCTGATGTACGCGGTGGTCGAGGTGGTGGCGCTTGCCGCCGTGGTCGCCTGGCTCGGTTTCGGCTGGACGTTGCTGTTGTTGCTGGCCGGGGCGATGCTCGGGATGTGGTTGGTGCGCCGGGAGGGCGCCCGTGCCGCGCTGGCGACGGCCGAGGCCGTACGTGGTGGCCGGACGGCGCACGCCGAGCTGACCGACGGTGCACTGATCGGTGTTGCCGGTCTGCTGATCCTGGTGCCGGGCGTGGTCAGCGACGTGCTCGGTCTGCTGCTGGTGTTGCCGCCGGTCCGGGCGCTGGTGCGCGGCCGGTTGGTCCGTCAGGCCGAGCAGCGCTCGCCGCTGCTGCGCAACGTCCGCATCCGCACCGGCGGCCCTGTGATAGACGGAACGGTGGTAGAGGGAACCGTGGTTGACACGGGCCCCAAGCCGCCGAGCCCTCCGACGGCCCGCCGCCCCCTGGAGGGCTGACAATCCCCCGACTCGCGCCGCGGAATCCCGTGACTCACCTGACAACAGCTAAGTCGGCTCCGCGAGTCTCCGAAGGAGTTCCGGCGAAGGCCGGCGTGGTGAATGTCAGCGACCAATCTCGTCGGCTACCAGGTCGGCTCCCAGGTCGGCAACAAGCGCGCGCCCGGCCGACGAAGGAGGCTTGTTTTTCCGGGAGCACCCCCCAACGCCGAAGGCGAGGGGGGTGGTCACGGAAAAACTCCGCGCGGAACAGGCCCAAACTAGAGGCGCGGGTCCACCGGGTCGGATTCCAGGGCCAGGACCGCGGCTGCTGCCTCGTGGACCCGCCACAGGGGTTCGCCCGCGACGAAGCGGTGCAGCGACTCCAGACCCAGGGCGTACTCGCGCAGCGCGAGGGAACGTTTACGGCCGACGTTGCGGCGCGCCAGCCGCGTCAGGTTCGCGTCCTCCCGGTAGTGCGGCCCGTAGACCAGCCGTAGGTAGTCGGGCCCTCGGACCTTCAGACCCGGCTGGACCAGGCCCCTCGGGCCGCGCACCAGGCCGTCGGCGGGCTTGACCACGGCACCTTCACCGCCGGAATCCACCAGCGCCTGCCACCAGTTCGCGCCGGCCGAACGAGACGCCGGATCGTCGACGTCGACCGTGAACCGCTCGGTGCGCACCAGGTGTTCGGGAGCGGCCGCGACCAGCCGATCCAGGATGTCCAGCTGCCAGCTGACCGGTCGGCCCGCGCAGACCTCCCCCGCGCCGGCGAGCACGCAGAACGGCGCGAGCCGAGCCGGCTCGCCCAGTCCGGCGTAGCGCCGCCACGCGGTGTCGAACCCGACGGCGTCCAGCGACCGATCGCGCGCCGCCGCCAGCTCCTCCGTCAGGTCGACGCCACGCGAGACAGCGGCGGACAGAACAGCGGCCACGGCTGAGGTGTCCGCGAGCGCGGCAGCCGCCATCGGCTCGTACCGGTCACCGACGAGGCCGGTTCCGGCGGCGGTCCAGGGCAGCAGCTCGCAGTCCAGTGCGAGCCAGTCCGTGCCGAGCGAGTCCCACAGCCCGGTCGTCTCGCACGCCCCGCGCAGCGCGGTCAACAGCTGCGACGGGTCGTCGAGCAGTCGCCGACCGGTACGGGACAGCACGATCCCGGTCTCCCCGGACGTCGCGCCGAAGCGTGCGGCGGCAGCGTCCTCGCTACGACAGACCAGTACGACCGCGCGGGACCCCATGTGCTTGGCCTGCATGACGACCCGCGCCACGCCCATGCCGGCGAACGCGTCGAAGGCCTGCGTCGGGTGTTCGGGCAGCTCGCCGACCGGCGCCATGGTCGGCGGCAGGTACACCAGCCAGCGCGGGTGCACGGCGTACCGGCTGAGGACCTCCAGCGCGGCCGCCGAGTTCTCGGCGGGGATGGTGATCCTGCCGTGCTCACCGGTGGTCACGCCGCGTTTGCCCAAGACGTCGGAGACGTCCAGCTGGTCGGCCGGACGTTCCTCGGCCGAGGCGGTGGGCGCCGTCAGCGGGCGGATCGGCTCGAACCAGGTCTTCTGCGCCGCGACCGCCACGGTCTCCCGTTCCGGGTAGCGCAGCGCGGTCAGCGAACCACCGAACACGCAGCCGGTGTCCAGGCAGATCGTGTTGTTGACCCATTCGGTCTCCGGCACCGGCGTGTGCCCGTAGGCGACGAGCGCGGCGCCCCGGTACTCCGTCGCCCACGGGTACCGCACCGGCAGCCCGAACTCGTCGGTCTCCCCCGTCGTCTCGCCGTACAGCGCGAACGCACGCACCCGCTTGGACGCCCGACCGTGGAACCGTTCCCGCAGCCCCGCGTGTGCGACGACGAGGTTTCCGTCGTCCAGGACGTAGTGCGCGCGCAGCCCGTCCATGAACTCGGTCGCGGCGGCGACGAACTCCTCGGGCCGCGCGGCGAGCTGCTCCAGTGACTCGACGACCCCGTGCGAACGCTGCACGTCCCGCCCGCGCAGCGCCCTGACCAGCTTCTGCTCGTGGTTGCCCATGATCGCGAACGCCACACCGTCGGCGACCATCCCCATCGCCAGCCGCAGCACCCCCGGCGTGTCCGGGCCCCGGTCGACGAGATCGCCGAGGAACACCGCGGTCCGCCCGGCCGGGTGCCGCGCCGAGGTCGGCGAGCCGTCGGGACCGACGAGCTGCCAGCCCAGCTTCTCCAGCAGCGCGGTCAGCTCGGTCAGGCAGCCGTGCACGTCGCCGATCAGGTCGAACGGCCCGTGCAGATCACGCCGGTCGTTGTAGGACGGCGTGCGCTCGACGACCGCCGAGTCGATCTCCTCGGCGCTGCCCAGCAGGTGGACGCTCCGGAACCCCTCGGCGCGCAGCTTCCGCAGGCTCCGGGCCAGCTCCCCGTACTGGCGACCGACGACCTTCGGCCCGTACCGGGACCGTGCGGCGGCCAGTTTCTCCGGCGGGTTCAGCACGATCGCGACCGGCAGCACGTCGTGCTCACGGGCCAGCGCGAGCAGGCTCGCCCGCGCGGCGCGCTGCGTGTTCGTCGCGTCGACGACGGTGAGACGTCCGCGCCGCAGCCGGATCCCGGCGAGGTGGTGCAGTGCGTCGAACGCGTCGCCGGTGGCGTCCTGGCTGTCCGGATCGTCGCTGACCAGACCGCGGAACACGTCCGAGGACAGCACCTCGGTCGGCGCGAAGTGCCGCGCCGCGAACGTCGACTTGCCGGAGCCGCTGACCCCGACGAGCAGCACGAGGGACATCTCGGGGATGCGCAGTTCGGTCATGCCGCCACCCCCTTGCTGAACACCGCGAGCTGGGTCGGTGAACCGAGCGCGGCATCGTGCTCGCCGATGCCGAGCTGTTCGACCCGGTAGCCGTACTCCTGAGCCGTCGCCGAGCACCAGGCCGCGAACCGCGCTCGGTCCCATTCGAAGCGGTGGTCCGAATGCCGGAACGCCCCGGCCGGCAGGTCGGGGTAGCGCACGTTGTACTCCCGGTTCGGGGTGGTCACCAGCACGGTGGTCGGCGCCGCCGTACCGAAGACCGACGCGGTCAGCGCGGGCAGCCTCGGCTCGTCGACGTGCTCGATGACCTCCATCAGCACCGCCGCGTCGTACCCGGCGAGCCGCTGGTCGGCGTAGGTGAGCGCGCCGTGCAGGAGGGTGAGCCGCTCGCGCGCGGACGGCGCCAGCTCGTCGAGCCGCAGCCTGCGCTCGGCACGGGTCAGCGATCCGCTCGACGCGTCCACCCCGACGATCTCGGTGAACCCGATGTCCTTGACCAGCTCGGCGAGCAGCGCACCGTCACCACAGCCCAGGTCGAGCACCCGGTGCGCGCCCGCGCGACGCAGCTGGGCGAGCACGGCGTCCCTGCGCAGCTCGCGCAGCGGCGTCGCCGGAACCTCCTGGTCCTCCGCGATTCCGAGCGTTTCCAACAGCGGTGAGGTCAGCCGTCGCCGGTAGCGCAGGTAGCGCCGGGTGATCAGCTCTCGCTCCGGGTGCCCGGCCAGCCAGTCGCCGCCCGACCGCAGCAGCTTCTCCGCCTCGTCGGCACCCACCGGGTAGTGCTTTGTGTCGTCCAGTACCGGCAGCAGGACGTAGACCTGCGACAACGCCTCCGCCAGCCGATGTGTGCCGCGCAGCGACAGCGCCGCGTGCACCGGGCCGACCGGTGTGCGCTCGACCGTCCAGCCCAGCGGCTCGAACAACGCGGCGGCGAGGTCGTCGGCGTCACGCACCGCCGGCACACCCAGCTCCAGCGGGATCGGGGTCTCGGCGAGCTCGGGACGTTCCCGCGACCGGCCACCGAGTGCGCTGCCCAGGCAACGGGAGATCGCCACGGACAGCAGCGAGGACGCCGAGTACGGCCGGTCGTTGACGTGCTGGCCCAGCGAGAACCCGTCCGGTGTCGCGCCGCTGACGCCGGCCGCACGGCGCACCAGCCCGACCGGGTCGACGTCGACGATCAGCGCCGCGGTCGTCCGCGCCGGACCGACCTCGGGGAAGCACACGGTCGCGGTACCGAATCCCAGCTCGGCGCGATGCACCCGGTCGGGGTGCTTGGCCAGCAGATAGCCCAGCTCGTCAGCGGGTTCGTGCGTCGTGGTGATCGTCAATAACACGCGGAAGAGTTTGGCAGCTGCGCCCGCTCAGCGGTTCCTATTTCTTTCTAGCCGTATCTAGCCACTCCGGTAGAGAGCTTGATAAAAGCCTGACAAGACCTTTATCAAGCTCTCTAGTGTGTGACGTAGAAAGCTGTATATCTGGCAAGGGAACGCGCTGGGGCGGATCATCGCGGACGTGGAGCTCTACGACGCAATGCGCACCACGCCCGCCACGCGGGCGTACACCGACGAGCCAGTCGACGACGCCGTCCTGCACCGGATGCTGGACCACGCGAGGTTCGCGCCCAACGGCGGCAACCGGCAGGGCTGGCACGTGATCATCCTCAAGGACCCGGAGATCCGCCGCCGGGTCCGCGAGCTGTACCAGGTGGGCTGGCGGGAGTACACCGCCCACGTCCGGGAGGGGCTGGTCCCGTTCGCGCCGAGGGACAACGGCCGCTGGACCGGCCCCGCCGTCGATCTCGCCGAGGCCAGGAACACCCCGGCGCCCAACGAGTTCGGCGACAACCTGGAGCACGTCCCCGCCCTGCTGCTGATCGTCGCCGAGCTGGGGCGGCTCGCGTGCGTGGACAACGGCCTCGACCGGCAGAGCATCATCGGCGGCGGCTCGATCTACCCGTTCTGCCACAACCTGCTGCTCGCCGCCCGCAACGAGGGCCTCGGCGGTGTCCTCACCTCGGTACTGGCCCGCGAGGAGACGACGGTCCGCGAGCTGCTCAACATCCCCGAGGGCCACGGTCTGGCCGGCCTCCTGGCGCTGGGCCACCCCCAGAAGGTGATCACCAAGCTGCGCAGGGCCCAGGTCGAGGAGTTCACCACCACCGACCGCTTCGACGGCACCCCGTTCACCCCGTGAGTGAGTTGGGTTGCCCTGGCAGCCCAACTCACTCACGACTCTTGGACACGGCTAGCGGAAACTAGCCAAATCTAGGGTCGGAGCAATACGGGCGGATACAGTCCGATGGCATGGACCCGGTGCGGAACCCGTTTGCCCCCGGCGCTGGTCAGCGACCCCCTGAGCTGGCCGGCCGGGATCGCGAGCTGGACGCGTTCGACGTCGTGCTCGAACGCGTCGCGCGCGGCCGGCCGGAGCGCTCGCTGGTCCTGACCGGACTGCGTGGCGTCGGCAAGACCGTCATGCTCGGTGAGCTGCGATCGATGGCCCTGCGCGCCGGCTGGGGCGCAGGCAAGGTCGAGGCGCGGCCGGACGCGGACCTGCGCAGGCCGCTGTCCGCCGCGCTGCACCGCGCGGTGCGGGACCTCGCGGTCCGGCACCGCGCCCCGGACCGGGTCGAGCACGTGCTCGGCGTCCTGAAGGCGTTCGCGCTGCGTGCCGCCCCGGCCGACGCGAAGCTGCGCGACCGCTGGCAGCCGGGCATCGACGCACCGACCGTCACCGGCCGCGCCGACTCCGGCGACATGGAGATCGACCTGGTCGAACTGTTCTCCGAGGTCGCCGAGCTGGCCGGGGACGTCGGTTCCGGTGTCGCGCTGCTGATCGACGAGATGCAGGACCTGCGCCCCGACGACGTGTCCGCGCTGTGCGCCGCGTGCCACGAGCTGTCCCAGAACCGCGCGCCGCTGGTCGTCGTCGGCGCCGGCCTGCCGCACCTGCCCTCGGTGCTGTCCGCGTCGAAGTCCTACTCAGAGCGGCTGTTCCGCTACATGCGCATCGACCGCCTGGAACGCACCGAGGCCGACCGCGCGCTGATCGCGCCCGCCGAACGGGAGGATGCCGAGTTCTCCGAGGACGCCCTCGAAGCGCTGTACGTCGCGTCCGGCGGCTACCCGTACTTCGTGCAGGCCTACGGCAAGGCCGCCTGGGACGCCGCGCCGATGAGCCCGATCACCACGGTCGACGTGACGGTCGCCGCGCCCGAGGCCGAGGTCGAGCTGGCCGTCGGGTTCTTCGGCTCCCGCTACGAGCGGGCGACCCCCGGCGAGCGCGAGTACCTGCGCGCGATGGCCGAGCTGTCCGGCGGCAAGGACGAACCGGTCGGCACCGCGACGGTCGCCGAACACCTGGCGCGGAAACCGTCCTCGCTGTCACCGGCCAGGGACAGCCTGCTGAAGAAAGGCCTGGTCTACTCGGCGCAGCGCGGCCACATCGCGTTCACCGTGCCCCATTTCGGTCGCTATCTCCTTGCCCAGGAGTAGCTTCTTGGGCCTGTTCCGCACGGTAGTTTTCTGCCGCCACCCCGCTCCGCTTCGCTCCGGGGGTGTCTTCAGAAAACAGCCCGACTTCGTCGGGCAATCGTGCGCTTCCTTGCGGCCCGGGAGCCGCCGTCCGGTCTGGGAGCCTGCTTGCGGACATCCAAGGCGCCGGCCTTCGCCGGAACTCCTATCGGAGACTGGCAGGAGCCCAAGCCGGTCGTCGGAACGCGGGCTCGTGGCCGCTACATCACTCTGACGGGTGAAGCCAAGATGTTTTCGTCGGAGGTTGTAACGCCATTCGGACCCCCGTCGACAAGCTGGATAGCCCCGTGGCGCTGTTGGACCCCCGACCTGACAGCCCCGCGGGGTTCTTTCATGCCCCAGCATCACTGCGCTTGGGTGAGTCCGTAGCATCTACCGAGTGGCGGACCCGGACTCGAAGCTCGAGATCCAGATGTTGCACGACCGAGTCATGGTGCGGGTCGTGCCGGGCGCGGGTGAGCGGCGCAGCAGCGCGGGGATCGTGATCCCGGCGACCGCCCAGATGGCCAAGAGACTGACCTGGGGTGAGGTCTTCGGCGTGGGCAACCACGTCCGTCAGGTCAAGGTGGGGGACCGGGTGCTGTTCAACCCGGAGGACCAGTTCGAGTTCGAGGTGCAGGCCCAGACGTTCCTGGTGATGCGGGAACGCGACCTGCACGCGGTCGCCGCCGCCGAGCCGGCGGAGCACGGCACCGGTCTCTACCTGTAACCAGCTGCAGCCGGAGCGCGGCTGACTGCTGCGCCGATGACAACCTGGGCGCCGAACGAGGAGAAACAGCCGTGCCCCCACCCCATGAGCGACGGCCCGACTGGGGTAGCCAGCACACCGAGCGCATGCCCGGCCGGCCAGAACCGCGCACCGAGCGGATCGCGCCGCAGGGCCCGCCGCCCGCGCGGCCGCGCGCATCGCAGGGCCCGCCGCCCACACCGCCTCAGGAGCCGCACGAGCCGGGCCTCCGCCGCAAGCCGTGGCTCATCCCCGCGGCAGCCGCCGGTGCGCTCGCCCTGATCTACCTCGGCGACCTGGCGTTGAGCAGCGGCAAGATGCCGCGTGGCACGGAGGTCGGCGGTATCGAGGTCGGCGGCATGAGCACGTCCGCGGCCGAACAGACCCTGCGTTCCCGGCTCGAACCCGAGAAGGGCAAAGGCATCCCGATCCAGGCCGGCAGCGTCCGCACCACGCTGACCCCGGAGGCAGCCGGCCTGCACATCGACTGGGACACGACCCTCGCGGACGCCGACGACCAGCCGCTCAACCCGTTCACCCGGGTGACCTCCCTGTTCGGCTCCCGGCGCCAGGTCGACGTGGTCACGCAGGCGAACAACGAGGCGCTGAGCGACGCACTCGACGGCATCAACAGCCTCGTGCGCAAGGAACCGGCCGACGGCACGATCCGCTTCGACGGTCTCACCCCGAAGGCCGTGTCGGCCGTACCCGGCACGAACCTGGACAACGCGGGCGCCACCACCGCGATCCTGCGCGACTGGACCAGCGGCAACACTGTCCAGCTGCCGATCATCCAGGTCGAACCCGCAGGTCACGTGACCGATGACGCGATCGCCACCGCCGTCACCGAGCTGGCCAAGCCCGCCGTGGCCGACGACGTCAAGGTGATCGGCGAGGGCAAGGAAGCCACGATCACGCCGCGCACCATCGCCGGGGCGCTGAGCTTCGCACCGGACGGGCGCGGCGGGCTCAAGCCGGTCGTGGACATCCCGGCGATCACCGACGCGGTCAAGCCGCAGCTGGCCTCCACCGAACAGCCCGCGAAGGACGCCTCGGTGTCGCTCGTCGGCGCCACACCGAGCGTCACGCCGTCCTCCAACGGCCGGGGCGTGGACTACGAGAAGACGTTCGCCGACCTCGCCGAGGTGTTGGCACGGACCGACAACCGCACGGTCACCGCGATCTACGGCGACCAACCGGCCAAGCTCACCACCGACAAGGTGGAGAAGCTCGGCATCAAGGGCGTGATCAGCAAGTTCAGCACCGGCGGGTTCGCGGCCGACTCCGGGCAGAACATCAAGCGTGCCGCCGAGACGATCAACGGCAAGATCCTGCAGCCCGGCGAGACGTTCAGCCTGAACAACGCGACCGGCACCCGTGAAGCCCCGCAGGGCTACGTCCCGGCCGGCATCATCGAGGACGGTCACCCGGCGCGCGGCGTCGGCGGTGGCGTGTCGCAGCTGGCCACGACGCTGTACAACGCGGCGTACTTCGCCGGCATGACCGACGTGGGACACCGCGAGCACAGCTACTACATCAGCCGCTATCCCCCGGCGCGCGAGGCGACGGTGTTCGAGGGCGCGATCGACCTGCAGTTCCGCAACGACCTGCCGACCGGTGTGCTGATCCAGACCGTGTGGACGCCGTCGAGCATCACGGTGCAGTTCTGGGGTACCAAGAAGTTCGAGGTCACCTCGACACCCGGTCCGAGGACCAAGCCGGTCCCGCAGCAGACGTTGACCATCCCGGCGGGCGAGAAGTGCTCACCGAGCGCGGGCGGTCCCGGTTTCACCACGACCGACACGCGCACGATGAAGGACGTCACCACCGGGCAGAGCACCAGCAAGACCCGCACGGTCCGGTACAAGCCGTCGCCGAAGGTCGTGTGCGCCGGTGCCGCGCCTCCGCCCGCCGCCGCGCCCGAACCCGAGGACCACTCGGAGGACTCGCACGACGAGGCCGAGCCGCCTGGCTGATCAGCGGCCGTCTACCGGGCGGTTCGTACACACAGAGACGAGTGAGGCCTCCGGGTCCTCGCAGGTCGGTCCTTGGAGGGAACCCTCAACCGCGTTGTGCGGGTCCTTCGACTCGGGGGCGGCCTGCGCGAGGCCCGGCCCCAGCAGCAGCGTGCCGGCGATCAGACAGGTGGCGGTGGTCAGTTGTGTGCCCAGTGCCATGAGAGGAGACCTTCCCCATCAACAGTGACCTTCGCTGTTACGAAAGTTACTAGTGAGCTTTGTGGGGTTATTGGGACTGCGCAAGCTGAGTTGCCCGATGGTGGACGGTGACGCGGGACGTCCGCGGGTCCCGGGCGAGGGCGTACAGCGAGTCCACCGCCATGCGGAACCGCGCCACCTCCGCGGCGCCCTGGTGGTAGCTGCCCCGGATCATGCCGTCGGTGTACGCGACCGACGGGGCACCGGGCAGGTCGGCGAAGGACATGATCCGGAACGAGCCGTCCACTCCCGCGTGCGGCCGGGCACTCATCGGCAGCACCAGGATGCTGACGTTCGGCAGGTCGGACAGCGCGATCAGGTGCTCCAGCTGCTCGTACAGGATCTCGGGCTCGGCCGCCGTGCCGTACAGCGCCGACTCGTCGAGCACCGACGACGCCTGGGGCGGATCGATCTCGCGGGTCAGGATCGACTGACGGGCCTGCCACAGCTCGACCCGCCGGGCGATCTCCGTCTCGAGCAGCCGGGGCTCGACGGCGCGGATGAGCGCCTCGCTGTACGTCGGGGTCTGGAACAGCCCGTTGATCACCTGCGAGTCGTAGCACTCGATCCGCGCCGCCGCGGTCTCCAAACCGAGCATCAGCTCGAACCAGCTCGGTGTCACGTCCCGGAACGGCAGCCACCAGTCCTTGCCGCGCCGCGCCGCGTCCAGCAGCTCCACGAACGACGGGATGCGCGCGCCGACCCGGTAGAGCTCCAGCACGACCTCGAGCTCGGCGCGCGACGGCAGGTTGCGGCCGGTCTCCAGGTGTCCGACGTGCGCGACCGAACACCCGAGCCGCGCGGCGACGTCCTTGAGCGTGAAGTCGGTCTGCTTGCGCAGCCTGCTCAGCTCCAGGGCGATGTACCAGCGCAGAACCGTGGGGTCATAGCGGGACGACGGCACCGGTAGATTCTACGTTTTGGCGACTGTGCCCGGATAGGTGACCAATCAGCAACGTCTAGCCCTTCAGATCTGTGGTGCCCGTCACCTACTCTCGGAACGAGACGCCTAGTTGAACGGGGTGGCAGATGAGCCGGATTTCCGATGTGCTACGTAACAAGGGTTCCGAGGTCGTCACCATCAGCGCGGACATGCAGGTATCCGCACTGCTCGAGCTGCTGGTGGATCGCAATATCGGCGCCGTGGTCGTCACCGAGGGCGGTGCGCGGGACGGCACCGTGATCGGCATCGTCAGTGAACGCGACGTGGTGCACTGCGTGCACGGACACGGTGGTCAGCTGCTCAGCACACCGGTCTCGGAGATCATGAGCACCGACGTCGTCAGCTGTGTACCCGAGGACGAGGTCGACAACCTGATGCGCACCATGACCGAACGCCGCATCCGCCACCTCCCGGTGGTCGTCGACGGATCACTCGTCGGCATCGTCAGTATCGGCGACATGGTCAAGGCGCGGATCGGCGAGCTGGAGGACGAGCGCGATCACCTGCACCAGTACCTGGCGGCAGGTTCGTAGAGCTAACCCCGGAGCCTGGTGATCAGCGCGCGCCACTCAAGCGCGCTGATCACCAGGACGGGGCTGTCCACACCAAGCTTGCTGTCCCGGACGCCGACCCAGCCGGGCGCCGTGGCGACCTCGACGCATGAGCCGTTCTGTCCGCTGTAGGTCGACTTGCGGAACTGCCGTAGTTCCGCCGCCGCTGCGTTCACGCCATCCGCGACAGCCGCCGCAAGTAGCCCGAGCCGCTCGCACAGAGGTTCTCTACGCCGCACAGAGGCCGGGGCCTTTGTGCGGCGTGTACTCGGTCTGTGCGAGCTGGTTTCTCCCGGTGCTGGAGCGGCTGATTACTGGGGGACGGTCGTGAACTGCAGGAACTCGGCCGGCTCGGTGCCTTCGTTGTAGTACGAGTGTGGTGTCGTGCCGGGGAAGGTGACCGCGATGCCGGGCTGGGTGGTGACGGTCTGGCCGTCGGTGTGGACGGTCAGCACGCCTGAGGACACCAGGTAGACCTCCTGCGTCCCGGCGGCGTGCGCCTCGCTGTCCCTGCGTTCGCCGGGTTCCAGGCGCCAGGTCCACAGCTCCACCGGGTTCGGCGGGTCGGTGGAGAGAATCAGCCGGCCGGTGCCACCGGAGGGGCCGCGCCACAGCACCGTCGCGTCGGCGATCGTGATCCGGCGCAGGGTGGTCGGCCGGCCGGCGTCGATCAGGTCGGACAGGGAGACCGCGAACGCGTCGGTGATCCGGCACAGGGTGTTGAGGCTGGGGTTGCCGCGTTCGCCTTCGAGGGCGACCAGCGCTCCCTTGCTGACCCCGGAGCGCTGGGCCAGGGTCTCCAGGCTCCAGCCGCGTCGGGCGCGTAAGGCGCGCAGGTTCGCGGCGACCGCCCTGGCGACCTCGGTGCTCGTGTCGTGCTCGGACATGTTCTCTCTCACTCGGTCGCTTTAATGGCACGGATAGTACAACAGAATGTACTAGACTTCTGTCTGACGAGAGGGGTGTGTGGTGCCTGTTGTGCTGGCCGGAGTGGCCGCGGCGGCGTTCGGAGTGGCGGACTTCCTGGGTGGTACAGCAGCCCGACGAGCGCCGGCCGCCGTGGTGGCGATGCTGGCGCAGCTCGCCGGCCTCGGCGCGCTGCTGATCGTGCTGGTCGCGATCCCGGCCTCGCTCATGCCCGCGGTCGCGGTGCCCAGCGCGCTCGGCTGGGGCATCCTCGCCGGTCTCGCCGGTGGTATCGGCGTGCCGCTCATGTACAAGGGCCTGGCCGAGGGGCCGATGAACGTCGTCGCTCCGCTGACCGCGCTGACATCGGCCGCGGTCCCGGTCATCGCGGGTGCCGCGATGGGCGAGCGGCCCTCGATGGTGGCCTGGATCGGCATCGCGCTCGCGGTGGTCGCCGGGGTGCTGGTCGGTGTGACCATCGGCTCCGGTGAGCCGGTCGGCGAGTCGCTCGCACCGTCACGGCAGATGGCTCGGGGAGTGTTGCTCGCACTGTTCGCCGGCACGTGTTTCGGCGGGTTCTTCGTGCTGCTCGCGCAGGCCACCCCGGGCGCCGGGCTGTGGCCGGTGGCGACCGCGAAGGTGTCCGGCAGCCTCGTCGCGGGGGTCGGTCTGCTGTTCGCGCTGCGCGCGGGCGGGTTGACGCTCGGCGTGCCGCAAGGGTTGGAGTCCGGCCGCGGCTGGCTTCAGCGGACCGGCACCGGATGGCGGCTCGCGGTCCTGTGCGGCGTCCTGGACGGGCTGTCCAACGGCGTGTACCTGCTGTCCGTGCACGGCGGCGGGCAGCTGTCCGTGGTGGGCGCGATCGTCGCCCTGTACCCGGCGTCGACGGTCCTGCTGGCTCGCTGGCTGCACGGCGAAAAGATCGGCCCCCTGCAGCGGGTGGGCCTGCTCCTTGCGGTCCCCGCGCTGATCATGGTCAGCGGCGGCTGAAAAGACTCGTGAGTGTTGAGTATGGCCATAGCCATACTCAACACTCACGAGGTTCGATCAGAAGGCTGCTTCGTCCAGTTCCATCAGGGCGTTGTCGGCCGTCTCGACGATCTTGCGACGCGAGGTCAGCTCCGGCAGCACGGTCGCCGCGAAGAAGCGGGCCGCACCGATCTTGCCCTGGTAGAACGGCACATCCTTCGCGGACGCACCGGCGTCGAGGGCCTGCTGGGCCACCTCCGCCTGACGCAGCAGCAGCCAGCCGATCAGCAGGTCGCCGACGCTCATCAGCAGCCGCACGCTGTGCTGGCCGACCTTGTACACCGACGTCGGCTCCTCCAGCGAGGCGCTGGCGTAGCCGAACAGCGAACCGAGCATCGCCTGGGTGTCCTCGAGCGCGGTCCGCAGCAGCGCCCGCTCCTCCTTGAGCCGGCCGTTGCCGGCCTCGGAGTCGAGGAACTGTTGAATCTCGCCGGCCACGTGGGTCAGCGCGCCGCCCTGGTCCTTGACGATCTTCCGGAAGAAGAAGTCGAGCGACTGGATCGCGGTCGTGCCCTCGTACAGGCTGTCGATCTTGGCGTCCCGGATGTACTGCTCGATCGGGTAGTCCTGGAGGTAACCCGAGCCGCCCAGGGTCTGCAGCGACAGCGTCAGCATCTCGTAGGCGCGTTCCGAACCGACACCCTTGACGATCGGCAGTAGCAGGTCGTTGACCCGCTCGGCCAGCTGCGTCTCGGCGCCGCTGATCTTGCCCGCCTTGATCTCGTCCTGGAACGTCGCCGCGTACGTGTACACCGCGCGCAGGCCCTCGGCGTAGGACTTCTGCAGCATCAGGATGCGGCGCACGTCCGGGTGGTGGGTGATGGTGACGCGCGGCGCGGTCTTGTCCATCATCTTCGGCAGGTCGGCGCCCTGGACGCGGGACTTCGCGTAGTCCAGTGCGGTCAGGTAGCCGGCCGACAGCGTGCCGATGGCCTTCGTGCCGACCATCATCCGCGCGTGCTCGATGACCTCGAACATCTGCGCGATGCCGTTGTGCTCCTCGCCGAGCAGCCAGCCGACCGCGGGCACACCGTGCGCACCGAACGTCAGCTCGCACGTGGTGGACGCCTTGAGGCCCATCTTGTGCTCGACGTTCGTGACGAAGGCACCGTTGCGCTCGCCGGGCTCACCGGTTTCCGGGTCGAAGTGGAACTTCGGCACCAGGAACAGGCTCAGGCCCTTGGTGCCCGGCCGGTTCAGGCCTTCGCCCTGGGGACGGGCGAGCACCAGGTGCATGATGTTCTCGGTGATGTCCTGGTCGGCCGAGGTGATGAACCTCTTGACGCCGTCGATGTGCCAGGTGCCGTCGTCCTGCTGGTAGGCCTTCGTGACGCCGGCGCCGACGTCCGAACCGGCGTCCGGCTCGGTGAGCACCATGGTCGCGCCCCAGGCCCGCTCGATCATCAGCTCGGCCCAGTGCTTCTGCTGCTCGGTGCCGTTGCGGTGCACCACGGCGGCGAAGCTCGGACCGGCCATGTACATGAACGCGGCCGGGTTGGACCCGAGGATCAGCTCGGCTCCGGCCCACTGGATCGACGGCGGGATGCCGTATCCGCCCAGCTCGGCGGGCAGGCCGAGGCGGTACCACTCGCCGTCCCACAGTGCTTTGAACGACTTCTTCAGTGAGTCCGGCAGGGTCACCGAATGGGTGGCCGGGTCGAACACCGGCGGGTTACGGTCGGCGTCCACGAACGACTCGCCGAGCGGCCCGGTGGCCAGCGTCGCGAGCTCGTGGAGGACACCGCGCGCGGTGTCCTCGTCGGCTCCGTCCTCGCCGAACGCGCCCGCGTTCAGTCTGTCCTGAATGCGGAAAACCTCGAAGAGGTTGAATTCCTGATCACGGACATTGGTCTTGTAGTGACCCATGGTCGAGGCTCCCTACTCGCTAGTAACACCAGGATATTACCCACCAGTAACAATGGCAAGCCGGGTTTGGCGGCTGTGAATGCGCTGAGTCCCGACACGCCACGATGATCACCCACTAGGGGGTGGGTGGTGGCATGTTGGATAACGGTGAGCGATCGTGATGGCCGTTGAGCCGGAAACTATTCCGATCTCTCGTCGTTCTGTCAGGGGGCGTGTGTGAGCGAGTCCTACCGCGCGTCGCTGAGAGTCACCGAGCTCGACGAATACGGTCTCCCGGTCGAACCGGAGCCGCTGCCCCCCGAACCCCCTCCCGGCTTCGGGCGGATGTCGCGGCGGGGGCTCATCACCCTGGCCGGCGGCCTGGCACTCGGTGGGAGCGCGGTACTACCCGGGATGTTCGCCGCCCAGCCGGTGAACCGGCTCGCCGACGGACAGCAGGTCGCCGGTCAGCCCGCGATCTACGACTGCGAGTCCTGGGGCGCACGGAAGCCGTCCTCCCCGGTCAAGGAACTGGACGACAAGCCGTCCAAGATCATCGTGCATCACACCGCGACGACCAACTCGAACGACGTGACCGTCCCCGACCTCGGCATCCTCGCCAGGTCCATCCAGACCTTCCACATGAAGACCAACGGCTGGATCGACACCGGCCAGCACTTCACCATCAACCGAGGCGGGCTGATCGCCGAGGGCCGCCACCGCAGCCTGGAAACCCTGCTGGAGGGCGACAAGTTCATCGAGGGTGCGCACTGCGTCAACCAGAACGAGAGCTCGATCGGCATCGAGAACCAGGGCACGTACACCCAGATCAACCCGCCGGTCGGCCAGTTCACCACGCTGCGCAACCTGTGCGTGTTCATCTGCAAGCAGTACGGACTGACCGCGTCCGACCTGTACGGCCACCGGGACTTCTGGGACACCGCCTGCCCCGGCGACAAGTTCTACGCGCTGCTGCCGACGCTGCGCAGCCAGGTCGGTCAGCTGCTCGGCGAGAAGCCCGGGTCCGGCAAGGACCGGGGCGGCGACCAGCTGGCCTCCACCGCGTACCACCAGCCCAGCTGGCCGCTGCTGCGGATCGCGGACAAGGGCTCCACCGTGCTGGCGGCGCAGCATCTGCTGCGCGGCGCCGGAGTGACCAGCGTGCCCGCCGACGGCGAGTTCGGCCGCGCCACCGCGGACGGCGTCATGGCGTTCCAGCGGCAGCACGGCATGGCGGCGAACGGCATGATCGGCGGCGGGTCGTGGCCGTTGCTCGCGGTGCCGGTCCGGATCGGGCAGGGCGGTGAGCGGGACGCGGCGGTGCACGCCCTCACCAGCGGGGGCAAGCGCACCTGGCCCGGTGCCCGGCTGCCGTCCACGATCACGGCCACCGAGTGGAAGCAGCTGCTCTCGTCGGCCGCCACCCCCACATAACCCCAGCTCACCACCCGTGAGTGGCGAGTGGTCCGCGGAGACCACTCGCCACTCACGGGTGTAATGCGGCGACAGCGCGGCGGGATCCGTGACAGTGTCGTGGACACCGTCACAGCGCAATTACCCGGCGCAGTAGTCTCAGTGAACTCGTCACTATCGGGTGAGCGCGAGATAGCCCACGTGCTCACCAGCGAGGGGAGAGGTGTGTGAGCGTTGGCACCCGCATGCCGGCGCGGACCGATCTGACCGGCGACCTCCGAGGTGAGGCCCGGTTGACCGGTTCGCCGGCCGCGCGCCGCCTGTACCGGGAGATCGCCGCGAAGCCCGGGGAGCCGCTACTGCTCAGCGTGGTCGGCGTCGGTGGCTGCGGCAAGACCGTGCTGCTGGACGCGCTCGCCGAGCTGTACGCCCAGGCCGGTGTGACGGTCTGTCGGGACGTGTCCTCGGCCGACGCGGGTTCGGTGCTGCTGATGGACGACGCCCACCGGCTGAGCGCCGCCGAGCTGGACGCGCTGCGCGCGCGGGCCGCCGAACCGGGCGCGCGCCTGGTGGTGGCGCAACGGCCCTGGCCGAGGTCCGCCGCGCTCGACGCACTGGGAGCCGTGCTGACCAGGGGTCGGGCGCCGCTGGTGCTGGGCAACCTGGACCGCTCCGGCATCGCGGGCCGGGCCGCGCAGCTGACCGAAGGCCGTCCGCCGGTGCCGTTGGTCGAGCTGGTCGCCCAGCAGACCGACGGCCTTCCGGTGCTCGTCGACCGCCTGCTGTCCGCACTGCGCGACTCCGGCGGTCTCAAGGGCGACGGGGCGATCCCGGCCGGGCTGGTCGAACAGCTCTACTACGAGCTGGACCGTCAGCCCGAGCAGCTGCGCGAGCTGGCACTGGCGCTGGCCGTCGGCGCGCCGATGGACGCCGAGGTGCTGTCCCCGTTGCTCGACGCGACCGACGAGGACGTGGTGGCGTTGTCCGAGCAGGCCCGAGCCGCCGGTCTGCTCACCGACGGCGGTGCGCTGCGCCCGATCCTCGCCACCTCGGTGCTGCGCCGGACCCCCGCGGTGCGCCGGCTCGCGACCCGGCGGCGGCTCGCCGAGGTCCAGCTCGACCGTGGCGGTTCGGTACTCACCGCCGCGCGCAACCTGCTCGACACCGGAGCGTCCGGCAGCAGGGTCGCCTCGGTGTTCGAGGTCGCGGCCGACGAAGCGCTGAAGGACGGCTCACCGCTGGCGGGCAGGCTGCTGGACGCGGCGATCGCGGCGGGCGCCTCAGCGGCGAGCCTCGCCGCGCGCGGCGCCGAGGCGGCCGCCCGTGCGGGCGATCTCGACCGCGCGCTGGAGCTGGCCGACCAGGTGCTCGCCGATCCCGAGGGCTTCACCGAGGCCGACCGGGCGCGCGCGGTCAGCGTGGCCGCCGCCGCACTGGCCCAGCGCGGTCTGCTCGCGCGCAGTGCCGAGCTGTACCGCTGGCTGGGCGCCGAGTCGCTCGGGGCGAACGCGGTGGTCGCGGTGCCCGCCCTGCTCGGTACCGGGGCGCTGGACGAGGCGCGAGCCCTCCTGGAACCGCCGCCGGCCGTTCCGTCCTCCGCGCCGAGACGCCCGCCGACACTGCTCGCCGGTGCCGAGCAGCTCATGGCGCGAGGCGTGTACGACACGATCGTCGGCTCCCCGACCGCCGCGCTGTCCCAGCTGGCCAGAGCCGCCGCACTGCTGGAACCGACCGGTGCGGGCGCGCTGCTCCCGGACACCCCGGCCGCGCTGGCCGCGTTGGTCGCCGCGCACTGCGGTGAGCTGGACGTCGCGCAGTCGGTGCTGGACCGCGCGGTGACGGCCGGGCTCGGCGGCCGGTCGGCGGCGAGCCGCCACCGCCTGCTGCAGGCCTGGATCGCCATGTCCCGAGGCGCGACGAGCCTGGCCAGGAGCCTGCTCACCGAGGTCGACGCCACCGGCAGGCTCGAACCGCGCGACGAGCTCGTCGCGTCCGCGCTGGAGGTCGGGCTGGCCCGGCGCGCCGGTGACCTCGCGGCGCTCATGCCCGCCTGGGGACGGGCCCGCGAGGCGATCGTGCGCCACCCGGTCGACCTCTATGTGTTGCAGCCGCTCGGCGAGCTCATCGTGGCCTCGGCCAGGCTGCGTGAACAGCCCTGGGTGCGCCCGCACCTGCAGGAGGCGCATGCGCTGCTGGAACAGCTGAACTACCCGGTCCTGTGGTCGGCGTCGCTGTACTGGTCGGAGCTGCACGCCGCCCTGCAGGCGGAGGAGTGGGCCGAGGCGGAGCGTCAGGCCGCCGCGTTGGAAGCCGCGTCGTCGGGTGGCAGCCGCTACGCGGCCGCGATGGCCGTCGCGGCGCGCAGCTGGCTCGCGGTGCTGCACGGGGACGTCGACCAGGCCTCGGTGGAGTCGGCCGCTCGCGGGCTGCACGCGGTGGGACTGTCCTGGGACGGCGGGAAGCTCGCCGGCCAGGGCGCGATCCGCACGACGGACCGCAAGGCGATGTCGGCGCTGCTGCAGTGCGCGCGGGGCCTGCAGAGCACCTCACCCACGAACGGCTCCGAGCCTGCCGCTGAGTCGGTCACACCGGTCGCCCCGGTCTCTCCGGCGCCGTCCTCGGCGGCGCCCCAGTCCGACAACGAGCCCACCGGCGCGTTGAGCGACCGCGAGCGGGAGGTGGCGGAGCTGGTCCTCGGCGGCCTCACCTACAAGCAGATCGGCGAACGCCTGTTCATCTCGGCCAAGACGGTGGAACACCACGTGGCCCGGATGCGCCAGCGCCTGGGCTCGAACAGCCGCAGCGAGCTGATGGCCCACCTCAGGATGATCATTACTCCCCGGTCCAACTAGGTAGACCGCATCGGGCGCCCCACCCGGCGTCAGGGCGAACCGCGATATCAGGAAGCACGCGGCCAATCGTTGCTATATAGTCCTCTGTGGACAATATAGTAAAGCCGGATTCGATCTTGGCGACCTACGAAGGCTGGGGCTGATGTCGGATCAGGTTCCCCTGTCGAGTGCGGAGCTGCTCTACCGACGGCTGCTGGTGAGTCGCACCGTCGACGAACCTCGCCCGCGCAGACAGCCGGTCGTGGTGTTGCTCGGACCGGCCGGTTCGGGAAAGACCAGGTCCCTGCGGGCGATCTCCGAGGACTGCGGGCCCGGCGTCGTGCATGCCCGGTTCGACTTCGCCTCGGCGCCCGCGCGCACCGAACCGGTGACCACCGTCGAGGTGCTGAGCGACCTGGCCTACCAACTCTCCCGGAAATGGGCGAACCGCGGTCCAGCGCGCTTCACCCGGCTGGCGCTGGGCCTTCTCGCGGTGCAGGCGAAGCTGAGTAATGACCACAGCAAGGCCAGTGACGAGCTGGGCGCCCTGATCCGGGACTGGTCCCGGGTTCCACACGCGGACCGCACCGCCGACCTGGTCGGGGCACTGCTGGATGCCGCGGAAGCGATTCCCGGTGTACCCGAGTCGGTCGTACGGGCATTGAGGCCGACGCTGCCGGAACTGATCAGGACCGTTGTCCGTAAGCCTCTTCGCGGGGCTCACCAATGGCACGCCGACATCCCGGAGGCCCAGGGCGCAACACCGAAGGACGCCCTGCTCACTCTGCACGACATCGCCCGCCGCGACGTAGCGACCATGACCTCGTGGCTGACCCAGGCGTTCCTCGCCGACGCCAGGGAAAGCCACCCCAGGATGGCGAGAACCGAGCCCGGTGCGCCCTGTTCCTGTCAGGAACCGCGCCGTCACCAGCATGCCTGGGTGCTGCTGCTGGACAACCTCGATCATCCCGGCGGCGCCGAGTTCGTGGCGGACCTCGCGAACGCCCGCCAGCGTCACACCGACCACCATCCCGACGACCACGACGCGCTGCTGATCGTTGCGTCCAGCGGCCGATGGAACGCGGACTGGGAGTCCGACTGGCGAGTGCCCTGGAGGGCCGCGCCGATCGGGCACGACGGCCTGGCGACGATCCCGCGGTGCGGCGCCGCCAAATACCAGCACTGGGCCGCCTCGACCGCGCAGCCGGTGCCTCCCGTGTACTACCCGGTGCTGCTGGAACCGCTCGACCTCCAGGAGACCGCGCGACTGCTCGACATCGACGCGACCGCTGATCCTCGATGCGTTCTGGCACGGCGAGCCACCGGAGGCCTGCCGATGGCGGTGGAGGTGCTCAGGCCGCTGCTGCGGGGCGGGCGGCTCGATCCCGGATCCCGGACCCTGCTCGGACCGTCCTCCGTGCGGCAGCAGTTTCCCGGGGACGAGCCGAGAGAGGCCGATCCGTGGCATGAACGGCTGGTCAAACTTCGTCTGCACACACAGTTCGACGGCCTCAGCATCAGCGACTTCGTTTCGGCGGCCCCGTTCGCCACCGCGCCGTGGCTCATACCGGACAGCGCTCCGAGCCTGATCACCGCGCCGAGAGTCGGGCAGATCCTCACCGAGCTGCGCGCCGCGCTGTGGGTCACCGCCCCGGTGGAGGGCGGAGCCACCGCGAACCACGCCGAGCTGCACCCCTGGGTCGCGCAGACCCTGGTGTCCGCGCTGGCAGCCCGGCCGAGATCGCTCACCCACGACTACCCGACCCAGTTCACCAAGTTGCTGGCCGATCAGAGCGATGACGGCGAGCGAACCGAGGATGATCTCGTGCGCATCGCGTACTGCTGGCTCGCACTCGGCCGGTTCAGCGACGTGGTGTCGTACTTCACCGCGCACTTCGATCGGGGTCCGCACCAGGAGTGGATCGACCGCCTCCGTCTTGTCGCGACAGCGCCGAGCAGCCAGCCGCACGACCACCCGACGGCCGTCCTGTTCGACCAGCTGGTCAACTCCGACGCCGAACAGCACCCGGAGCGGACCGACGTCCGCAACGTCGTGACGCGCCTCGTCGCCGGACTGTGGCTGGCGAGGAGCCCGTTCACCATGCCCGATCCCGCGCAGTGGCATGCCATAGCGGAGGAATACCGGCGCCTGCCCGGCAAATCCCGCCGTCCGGATGTCTCCGCGCTGAACACGGCCGCGGCGAAGGCGACCAGAGGAATTCTCTGACTCGGAGAAAGGTGAACGTCGATGACCCGGACGCAACCCGTCATGCCGAGGCCGAGTTGGTGGCCTTATCGGTACTACCTCGCCGCGTGTGTCGTCCTGCTGGTCGCTGTGGTCGTGTGGGTGCTGTGGCCGAGGTGCGGAAACGGGCTGCGCTCCCCAGAGGACGGATCGTCGGACGGGTGTGTCGGGCTCAACCTGGACTCGACGAGCTTCGGGGCAGGCGAGGAGTTCACGAAGCTGGAGAAGATCCTTGCGAAGCAGAACGCGGACATCACCGGCGACTACGTCACGATCGTCCTGCTCGACAACCTGACGCCGGACCCGTCGAGGGACAGCGTCGCCGTCCAGACCGTTCAGCATGCTGTCGCGGGAGCCATCACCGGCCAGTGGCGGGCGAACCACACCCCGGTGGCCAACGGCAGTGGTCACTCCGACGATCCGCAGAAGGCGACCGTCAAGATCAAACTTCTGCTTGCCAACTACGGGAGCCAGGGAAGCTCCGCGCAGCAGGCTGTCGATGCGATCATCGAGGCGCGCAACACGGAGCACATCGTCGCCGTCACCGACTTCGGGCAGAGTCTGCAGACCACCCGAAAGGCCGCGAGCGATCTGTCCGACGCGCACATCGCCGTCGTTGCTTCCCTGGTGACCGGTGACGACATGAACCTGGGCCTCGACGGGCAGCCGATCGAGCGTTTTCACCGCATCGCGGCGAACAACACCCAGCAGGCCGAAGCGGCCGTGTCGACCCTGCCCCCGGGCGGCAACGTCGTTCTGGTGGAGGACACCAACAGGTCGGACAACTACGCTCGGTCTCTCGCGATCGCCTTCACCAAGTCGTACGCAGTGAGGTTCCCCACTCAACCTCCACCGAACTCGGTGACCTATCGATCGCCCGACGAGCCGCTGAACGACTCGAAGCGCCGGGCTCACATGACGAACATGCTCGGCGGGAGCCCACGCCTGCAGATCTGCCTCAACAAGCCGGATGTGCTCTATTTCGCGGGCAGGGGCGTCGATCTGAGTGCCCTGCTGGCCGCGCTGGCGAAGGGTGGCGACTGCAATCTCAAGCCCATGACGATCGTCACGGGAGATGACGCGACCGCGATCCTCGGTAGTCCGGTCCCGATGATCGGCTCCGCATCGGTGACCGTCGTCTACACGGGCGAGGCCACGGTGAACCAGTGGAACGGGAGCACGCCGGAGGAGTCAGCCGAGTACCGGTCGTACGCGCGCAACTACCAGGACTTCGTGTCGGCGTTCACCGGCCGTACGTTGGGCGCGCCGAAGGTCGGCGCGGAGCCCGACCTGCCGGATGGTTACGCGATGGTCAACCACGATGCCGTGCTCACCGCGGCCACCGCGGCCCGGAGCGTCGACTCGGCGGTCAACAACCCAGGCACCGTTGCGGACGCGTTCACCGGGATCAACTGCAACGCTCCGGTGGCCGGCGCGAGCGGTCCGATCGCGTTCAGCAAGGAGAGCAACGGTAACGCGACCCACCGCCCCGTCCCACTGATCATGATCACGCCCTCCGGCGGCGCGGTCCCGCAGCGACTCCTGTGGCCAACCGGCAAACCGCAGGAGGTCTCGACCCGAGGCTGCAGGTAGCCCAGCTCGCACAGACCGCGTACACGCCGCACAGAGGCTCCAGCCTCTGTGCGGCGTCGACAAGCTCTGTGCGAGCTCCGGGCTAGCGGGGGAGGGTTGCCAGGATTCCTTCGCAGGAGCGGACGACGATCCTCGCCGTGTCTTGCAGGCCCCTGGAGGACAGGGGGTTCTCGGCCCTGCGGCGCCACCTGGAGAGGGCGTCCATCGCGGCGCCTCTGCTGTCCGTGGGGTTGGCGTTCAGGTCCAGGCCCAGGCGGGCGTTGGGTGCGCCGCCCTCGCCGCCCAGGAGGCGTTCCGCCTCCACCCTGGCGTCCTCCGGCACCTTCACCGCACCGGACCGCAGCGCGGTCAGCTGGCGCAGCTCGGCGAACTCGTGCGCGCCGGACATGATCCGTTCCAGCTCCACCGAGAGCGGACCGGACTGCGGCCGCGGTTCGCGGCGCAGCACCAGGTCCAGCGCCAGCAACGCGGAGCGGGACTTCAGCAGGTCACGCCGCTCGGTGAACTGGATGTTCAGGACCTCGCGCAGGTCGTCAAGGCCGGAACGACGGACCAGCTCGGCGGACAGTCTGGTCGGGTCGGCCACGCCCTGGCGGATCAGCGTGACGCCCAGGCGCACACCGAACAGGCCGAACCGGTCGAGCAGCTGGCCGCGAGCGTTGCTGTCCAGCGCCGCCTTTGTCTCGGACTTCACGAACCGGTCGGCGGACAGCAGCAGGTCGTCCATGTCCTCGCGGGGCAGCGTGGACAGCTCGGTGAGCGCGTTGTACTCGACCTGACGCATCGTGCGGCCGGTCTGGGCGAGCAGCCCGGCGACCGCGACGACCGTCTGGCACAGGTCGCGCAGCTTCTCGTCGGCCCGGTAGCGGCTGGCGATGCGCTTCGCGGACATCAGCGCGTCCAGCCGGCCCACGCCGATCTCGTCGGCGCGCGACAGCACCGCGATCGTGTTGACCGAGGTTGCCTTCGCGACGCCCTGGTCGTGGAACGACTCCAGGAACCGCACGTCACCGGAGTGCAGGTGACGCATCAGGTACACGACCGCGTCGGCGGCGCTGGGGGCGTCGTCCGGCGCGAGGAACGTGTGGCTGCGCTGCGAGACGTCCGTGGACAGCGAGTCGATACCGGGGGTGTCGATCAGGGTGCGGCCACGCAGGCTCTGCGACGGCCAGTCGACGACCAGCCGGTCCACCCGGTCGGCCGGAGTGCCCGCCAGGTCGAAGGCCAGCGCGCCGTCGTTGCGGTGGATCGTCAGCTGGTGCGGCTGCGAACCCTTCGGGTACAGCATCACCTTCGGCGCCGGACCGTCCTGGTACCAGGTGACGACCCGGGTGCACTCCCCCGCGTCGGTCGGCGCGACCGGCTCACCGACCAGGGCGTTGAGCAGCGTCGACTTACCGGCCTTGACCTTGCCCGCGATCGCCACGCGCAGCGGCTCGTCGAACCGGGCCAGGTACATGCGCAGCCAGCCGGCCGCCTGCGGGCTGTCCGAGTAGACGTCGATCGCGTTGGTCAGCAGCATGCGGACCGAGGCGCCGAGCGGCACCTGCATCTGGGGAGCGCTCACCGGACCGCCTCGGGTAGCGACGGCAGACCGACCCCGGCCGCCGAGGTGGCCAGCGCCTTCGCGCGCTGACCGAGGTTCTCGACCCGCTCCAGCTCGGCGCGCAGGTCACGGATGCGCTTGGAGCGCTGCGACTCGTCCATCTGCACGGCCTTCGCCGCCGAGGACGCGGCCTCGGTGAGCGAGGTGTGCATCTCCTCGGCGATGGAGGTGAAATGGTCCCGCAGGATGCGCTGGACCTGCCGCAGCATGTCCCGCACCTCCTTGCCCATCTGGAACGTCGCCTCGTCGATGTGCTTGCGGACGGCCTGCTTCGCCTCGGACTGACGACGGTCCTTCGCGCGCTTCAGCTCGTCGTGCAGCGTCTTGCCACCGAACAGCAGACCACCGGCGGCGGCGACCGGGTTCAGGATCGAGGCGCCGGCGGCCAGGGTCATGGCCATGCCGCCCATCATGAAGCCGGAGTAACCGCCCCGGATTCCGCTGAACAGCTTGTTGCCGATGCCGACGACCTCCAGGTCGGGTCGTTCCATCGCGCTCAACTGCGTCTGGTGGAAGTCCTCCGGACCGTAGTTGAGCTTCGGCAGCAGGTCCGCGCTGGAGCCGAAGTGCTCGGCGACCTGCTCGGCCAGGTACTGCGCGCGCTGGATGGCCCACACGAAGTTCTGCGTGAGCGCCTGCGAGACCTGCTGCTCCACCCAGGTGACCAGCTGGTCCCAGGTGTCCTTCGGGTCTTCCTGGTCGATGACGTGCTCGGCGTCCTTGGACACCGTGCGCAGCCGGTCGCGCAGGTCGTACTCGATGTCGGAGGTCAGGTCCTGCACACCGTCGTTGAGCGTCTGCTGCCAGCGCGCGGACCGCTGCCGCAGCGCGTCGGCCTTGCTCTTGGCCTCGTTGAGCTGCTCGATCAGCGCGGCGGCCTTCTCCGGGTCCTCCTGAGCGGACAGCTCCGACGCCATCGACGCGGCGAGCTGCTCGGCGACCGCCTGCACGTCCTGACCGGTCGAACGCCGGTCCAGGTCGTCCGCGCGGCCGACGACGTCGCGCTGCAGGAACCCGATCAGGTCGACGAAACCCGACTCGTCCATGAGCGAGGTGGCCATCTCGGAGTTCTCGGTGCGCAGCGCGTGCAGCCGCAGCGTCGAGGACACCGGGAACACCCGCGCGTTCGCGCCGGCCCGCGACAGGTGCCCCTGGTCCAGGTCGACGATCCGGCGCCACTGCGGGTACAGGTCGGTCTTGGTGATCACGCACGCGACGTTCGGGCACAGCCGGCGCGCGGTGTCCATGAACTCCAACTCCGGCGCGGTGTACTCCTGCGCGGCGTCGGAGACCAGCAGCACCGCGTCCGCCCTGGGCAGCGCACCCATGGTCGCCGCGCCGTGCTTGGAACCCAGACCGCCCACCCCGGGGGTGTCGACCAGCACCAGACCGTCGGACAGCAGCCTGCGCGGGATACCGACCTCGGCGTAGGTCAGCTGGCGGCGGTTGTTCGGGTTGCCCGCCTCGGAGACGTACTGGGCGAGCTGCTCGACCTCGACCTCGGTGCGCTGCGGCATCTGCGGCTCGCCGGAGTCCGACTCGCTCTCCCGCACCAGCGTCACGCCGGCCTTCTCCGCGTACTTGACCACGGTCGGCAGCGACGTCGCGATGTCGTCGTCCACCGGGCAGACCGGGGCGTTGACCAGCGCGTTCAGCAGCTGGCTCTTGCCCTGCTTGAACTCACCGACGATCAGCACCCGGACATCGGGATCCGCGAGACGGGCACGCGTGGCCCGCAGCCGCTTGCCCAGGTCGGGGCGGTCGTAGGCGGTGGTCGCCTTCAGGGCGAGGTCCACCAGTGCAACCGCATCGGGTAGCGCCACGCGGACCTACCTCCTCGCTGTTGAAATCCCTCGGGCCTGCATTGCGCAATGCGCCTGTCCGGATCTTGTCGCATGCATCCGACACGCAAACAGCCGACCCCACGACCCGGAGGGTTGTGGAGCCGGCCGTTGTGACAGTGACACTACAAGCATGCGCGGCTCGTACGTTGTCTACCGCGACTAGGTGGACGGCCCGCCGCACGCTACGTCACGCGTGGTGGACGTCCACGTCGTGGGAGTCCTCGTAGGAACCGCTGTTGTGCGAGTTGACGTCGTCGTGGCTGTCGCTCGACGAGTGGTCCTCGTAGTTGCTGCGGGTGCTGTCGTCGTGCGCGCTCTGGTCGGAGTAGTTGTCCGCGTAGCCGTGGTCGCCAGCGGCGTTGACGGAGGTCTCACCCGAACCGGAGTTGTGCACGGCGGTGGTGGTGTCGTTGTCGGTGCTGTGGCCGTAGGCGTCGCCGCCGCCGGACACCGCGCTGCCGTCACCGAAGCTGGAGTGGCTGATGTCGGTGTTGTTGGCGTCGCCCGAACCGAACGAGCTGGTGTTGCCGTCACCGGTCACGGCCTGGTTGTTGTCACCGACCACGTTGCCGTTGCCGGTGGTCAGCGTGCTGTCCCGGATGTCGCCACCCGCCGCGACCGAGCCGTCACCGGACGCGACCACCGGGTCGTTGTCGATGACCTGGCTGAAGTCGCCACCGTGGGTGTCGATGTCCTGGTGGACCGAGTTGTCGATGTTGGTGCTGTGGTCCTCGATGGTCGTGTAGTTGTTCGTGACGTAGTTCTTCAGAACCGTGTCGGGGCCGTCGCCGTGGTGGTACTCGCGGGGCGGCGGGTAGTGGTGGCCGTGGCTGCCGTGCCGGTCGTCGTCATCCGAGATGAGGGTCAGTGCCTCGTGGATGTCCCGACCCGACACGTCGTGGAAGCCGCAGTCGTTCAGGTAGCCCTGCGGGTCACGCTCGAAGGCCTCGCGGGCCTCCGGGTCACGCAGCAGATCGAGCAGCCAGTCCAGCAGCGAGGTCGAGGTAGCCATGGTGTTCATCTCCAGGATGCTTCGGTGGTTCTTCTGTCAGCTGCCGGGCGGGTGCTCCGGCGTTGAGGCAAAAGCTACGGCCACGGGTGGCCCAGGACATCGGGGATCGGACAGGGTTCCCTCGGGGCCGGGTCTAGGGATGGGGAGCCGGACCTGTTGGGGGGTTGGGGGGCTTGGTCGTACTGGGGATTGGTGCAAGCCCTGTCCGTACCCGGTGTTCCGGTGCGCCCTGTAGTGCTCGTGACCTCGGCTGATGCCGTGAACCCGGTACCCGACGCAACGGAGACGCCAGACACGCTAGCAGGTGCGCAAATTGACCCTGTAGCAGAAAAGCAAAAAGCCGGCACCTCGTAGTGCGGTGCCGGCTCTACTACCCCGTGAGTGGCGAGGGGTCCTATAGCAACCCGGGGCACTCACGACGGTAAAGCTGTCGTGAGTGCCCCGGGTTGCTACGCCTTCGGCGCCCCTTCGGGGTAGGGCCCCTCGCCACTCACGGGTGGGATCAGGCGTGGTGGGTGTCGTAGTCGTTGCTGTCGCTGTAGGACGAGTCGTTGTGCGACGCGACCTGGTCGTGGCTGTCCGACGACGAGTGATCCTCGTAGTTGCTCTTCGCGCTGTCGTCGTGCTCGCTCTGGTCGGCGTAGGTGTCCGCGTAGCCGTGGTCACCCGCCGCGTTGACCGACGTCTCGCCGGAGCCGGAGTTGTGCACGGCCGTCGTGGTGTCGGTGTCGGTGCTGTGGCCCGCCGCGTCGCCGCCGGCGGCCAGCGCGCTGCCGTCGCCGAAGCTTGAGTGGCTGACGTCGGTGTTGTTGGCGTCGCCGGAACCGAACGACGTCGTGTTGTCGTCGCCCGTGACGGCGTGATTATCGTCACCCACGACGTTGTGGTCGCCGGTCGTCACGGTGCTGCCGTCGATGTCGCCACCGGAGGCCACCGCGCCGTCGCCGGACGCGACCACCGGGTCGTTGTCGATGACCTGGTCGAAGTCGCCACCGTGGGTGTCGATGTTCTGGTGCACTGAATTATCGATGTCGGTGCTGTGGTCTTCGACCGTTGTGTAGTTGTTGGTGATGTAGTGGTTGAGGTAGTGCGGGGCGTCGTGGTGGCTGTGCTCGTGCGGTGGTGGCGGCGGGTAGTGCACGTGGTTGTGGTCGTTGAACGACTTGTGGTCGTAGCTGGCCGAGCCGTTGTCCGCGATCAGGCACAGCGCGTCGTGAACGTCGGCGGAGGTGAGTCCGTCGAACCCGTGGTCCGCCGCGTAGCCACTCGGGTCGGCCTGGAAGTCGGCCCGAGCGTCCGGATCACGCAGCAAACTGAGGATCCAGTCCAGCAATGAAGTCGAAGCGGTCATGGGTCGTCTCCTATGGTGTGCGGGCCGGCGTGCGAGTGAGCCCATTCGACGCTGGTCGTAACGCTATGTCCTGGACCGGCACACTGCATCGGGGATCGCACAGGGTCCCTGGGGGCGTCGATACGGGGTATGGGAGTCTGCGCGTTGGGGGATTGGGGGATCCGTCCCTCGATCCGGTCAACCTTTGCTTGCGGGTCTAACAAGTCAGCGGGCGGTTGCGATCCCCTGCGGGAAGATGGCAGGGGAATTGAGGACACTGTGCTCGCAGGGTGAGGGAGAAGCAGCGGATGAGCTACCAGCTCGGGATCGACCTGGGCACCACCTATACCGCGGCGGCGATCAGTCGCGCCACCGAGCGGGCGCCTGCCGGGGTCGATGTCGTCACGCTGGGCGCCCGGTCCGCGACCGTGGCCTCGGTGATGTACCTGGCCGATGACGGTTCGGTACTGGTCGGAGAGGCGGCCGAGCGCCGTTCGCTGACCGACCCAGACCGGGTGGTGCGAGAGTTCAAGCGGCGCATCGGCGACGACGTCCCGCTGATGATCGGCGGCAGGCAGTACCAGGCACACGAGCTCGGTGCCCGCCTGGTGCGCTGGGTCGTCGACCTGGTCTCCGAGCGCGAGGGCGGCCCACCCCGGCGCATCGCGGTCACCCATCCGGCGAGCTGGGGCCAGTACAAGAAGGACCTGCTCAACAACGCGCTGCGCACGGTCGGGCTGTCGGTCACCTTCCTGGCCGAACCCCAGGCCGCCGCGGTCAGCTACGCCTCCGCCGAGCGCATCGACCAGGGTGCCGCCGTCGCCGTGTACGACCTCGGTGGCGGCACGTTCGACGCCGCGGTGGTCCGCAACACCGGCCGAGGCTCGTTCGAGCTGCTCGGCCAGCCCGAGGGCCTCGAGCACCTCGGCGGTATCGACTTCGACGAGGTCGTCTTCGCCCACGTGCGGGAGGCCATCGGCGACAAGCTGGACTCGCTCGACCCGGAGGACCCGGACGTACTGAGCGCCGTCGCCCGGCTGCGCCGTGAATGCGTCGACGCCAAGGAAGCGCTGTCCAGCGACACCGAGGCGACCATCCCGGTGCTGCTGCCCGACCTGCGCACCCAGACCCGCATCGTCCGTGGCGAGTTCGAGGCGATGATCCGGCCCGCGCTGGAGGAGACGATCACGGCACTGCGCCGCGCCGTCGGCTCCGCCGGTCTCACGCCCGACGACCTGAGCGCGGTCCTGCTGGTCGGTGGCTCGTCGCGGATTCCGCTCGTGTCCCAGCTGGTGTCCGACGAGCTGGGCCGACCGGTCGCGGTCGACGCCGACCCGAAGACGGCGATCGCGATGGGCGCGGCACTCGCCATCTCACCGCAGCCCCAGCAGCAGGCCCCTCAGCAGGCACCGCCCGCGCCGAGCGGTCCGCCGCCCGCGCACCGCACCGGTGGCATGCCGCCGGTCCGTCCGGGTGCCGCGGCCGCTGGAGCCGGCGCCGCCGGTGTCGCCGCGTACGCGGCGGGCCCCGGTCGTCCCGGTGGACCCGGTGGACCCGGTGGCGGGATGGGCGGTCCGCCCCGGCCCGCGATGCAGCGCGCCGAACCGCCGCCCCGTCCGGACGCCGGTCCGCAGGCGGCCTCGTACGGCGGCGACGCCTACTACGCCGAGCCGGAGAAGCGCAAGCAGACCGGCATGTTCATCGGGATCGGCGGTGTCATCGCCATCGCGGTGATCCTCGCGCTGGTGTTCAAGCCGTGGGACAGCAGCTCGACCGGTAGCACCGGGAGCAGCACCGACCTGACGCCGTCCGCGCCGACGACGAGCAGCGCTCCGGCCGAGACCGAGAAGTCGACGGCGCCGACCCACCACACCACGCCGAAGGCGACGAAGGCGGTCCCGCCGCCGGTCACCAAGAACAACCCGCCGACGACGAGCACCAGGGAGTCGAAGCCAACGACGTCGCACGAGACGACGCCGAAGAAGCCCTCCGACTCGCCCAAGCCGAGCACCGGCGAGGACGACGACTCGTCGCCGAGCGATGCGAACAGGCCCAACTCGGGCGCCGGGGACACGAACGGCGCGAGCACCGACACACCGAGCAACAGCCGGAACAGCACGCTCAACCAGGAGCAGACGACCCCGACGGCGGACGTGCAGCAGCAGCCCGCCGCCGGTGGCGCCGACGGTCCCGGCTGGAGCCAGCCCGGTCAGCAGCAGTCCGGCGGCGGTTGGGTGCAGCCGAACAGTTACACCCAGTCCGGCTCGCAGTCGAACGCCATGTGGCGCAACAGCCAAGTCGCGGTGACAACTCCCGCCAGCTGAGCCCACCCTAAGTACCGAAATCCCCTAATCGCTGCCCCGGCAGTGATTAGGGGATTTCTGCATTTAGTGCCCTGAGCTGGGATAAGTGCTCCCGGGGTGCAATAACAGCGGCCGATGGTTGCTTATCGTCGGTGAGCGTCAGAAACTTCCGGACGGGTGATTGATGCGTAACGAAGTGTCCACTCGACCGCTCCCCGCACGAGCCCAGTGGCGGTGTGTGACGACCGCCCGGCCAGCCACGATGGTGTGGCCAGCAGCTCGGCGCACGTGATCAGCCGGTCGTGATCTCTTAGTGGACCGATAACCCGATGATCTGCCCCTAATGGCCCCGGTTCAGGAGGCATTCGGGGATAACTGGGGGGCACCCGGCCGCATCTCTATCGGCGCCGTCTCGTTACCAGATCAGAGTGTCCGGGGCCGGCAGTGGAACGGGAGCCCCCGCCCGGCCCCGGACACCACCGGAATTCTTCTTCTCGTACACCGCGTCCCCGGGTCACCCGAGGTTGACGCCCCGCGAAATCGTGTCGCACTGCTTCGTGTCACCCGTGCTGAGTCCTCGGGTCAGCCATTTCTGTCGCTGCGCCGAACTGCCGTGGGTGAACTGGCTCTGGTCGACCTGCTGGTGTGCGATCTCCGACTGGATGTTGTCGTCGCCGATCTTCTCGGCGGTGTCCAGCGCCGCGTTGATGTCGTCCTGGCTGATCCCGCTGATCAACGTGTGACCGGACTTGTCGGTCGTGGTGGCCGCGTGGTTCGCCCACACTCCCGCGTAGCAGTCGGCCTGCAGCTCAAGGCGTACCGAGCTGCCCGTGGGGCCGGTGGCCGCAGCCATGGAGCGCGCCTTGGACGGCGTCCCGATCAGGTTCTGGACGTGGTGGCCGTACTCGTGCGCCAACACGTACGCCCTGGCGAACCGCCCGCCCTCCGCATGGAACTGCTGCTCGAGCTCGTCGTAGAAGTCGAGGTCGATGTACACCTTGCCGTCGGCCGGGCAGTAGAACGGCCCGCTCGCGGAGGTAGCGCCTCCGCAGCCGTCGGTACGGACACTGCCCCTGAAGAACCGCGTGTCCGCCGGCCGGTACTGCCGGCCCAGCTTGGCGGACCAGAACGACTGAAGTGAGTTGATCACGGCGACGGCTTCGCAGTCCCGTCGGTCACTCGCGTCCTGGCCGGTCTTGCAGCTGTTCTTCAGAGTGTTGTCATCGACCTGCTGGCCCGACTGGAGCTGGTCGAAGCCGGAGCCGAGTTGCGTCATGTCGGGGAGTGACGACCCGCCGCCCCCGCCGAGCTGCGACATCAGCAGGTAGAGGATGACGCCGACGATGCTGACGCCGCCACCACCGATGGCGACCCGGCCGCCCAGGCCGCCGCCTCCTCCGCCGGAACCCCGGAGATCCTCGACCTGTGAGGTGTCCAGCTCAGCATCGCGGTTGAAGTCCACGCCGCGATCCCACCACAGCGATCGCCGGTGATCCAGCGGAGTAACTCGGCGGGTGTCACCAGCCGGTGGTGGGGCATTTCTTCAGCACGCCGGCGCTCAGGCCGGTCCGCAGCGCGTTCTCCCGGTCCTGCGCGGTGCCGTGCGAGAAGTCCTTCCTCGGCACGATCTCGATGCGACGGTTGAACTCGTCACCGACGGCCTTCTGCTCCAGCGGCGGGAGGTTGTCGTGGTCGTCGATCCGACCTGCGGCGGCCAGTGCCGCGGCGATGTCCTCCTCGCTCACGTTCGCCAGCAGCGGCTGCCCGGAGACGGTGCTGAGCAGCGTCGAATGGCTGGCCCAGGCGCCGGCCTCGCAGTCGGCTTGCAGCTCGGTCGACCGGTCGCCGCTCAGCGTGCCGGGCTGCTGGCTGTGCGCGTACTCGTGGGCCAGCACGTAACCCCTGGCCAGACGGTTGTCGAGGCTGTCGTAGAAGTCGAGGTCGATGTACACCGTGCGGTCGGTGTGGCAGTAGAACGGCAGCCCGCTGTGCCCGGCGAGCTGGCAGGCCGACTGCGGACGGCCCCGGAAGAAGACCACCGGAACCGGCTTGTACCGCGCGCCCGCCTCGCCCTTCCACAGCGTCTGGATCGAGTCGAGCAGCGCCACGGCCTCGCAGTGCGCGTCGGTGTCCGGGTTTGCGGCGGCCTGACACTTCCAACGCAGCTGGTCGTCGGTCACCTGCTGGCCCGAACCGACGTCACTGAAGCCGCTGCCGCCACCGAAGTGGGTCAGCCAGTGCGGCGGAGCGACCGTGGTCAGCACGAACACCAGCGCTCCGACCACGGCGATACTCACGAGCAGGACTGCCACCTGGCCGTTCGACCAGCCACGGCGGGCAGCGTCGCGTACCTTCGGGATCGGCTCCGTCGAGGGGTCGGTCCCGGGTTCGGTTTCCGGCCTCGGGTCCACCCTGCGATCCCATCACAGTGCCCGGCGGCGGCAGTCGCTACCCTGGTGCACGGAAGCGTGGCAGAGCGGCCGAATGCATTCGCCTTGAAAGCGAAAGTACCGAAAGGTACCGGGGGTTCGAATCCCTCCGCTTCCGCCATCTGACCAGGCACGATGCCGTGGCCCTGGTCTGCGGAGGCCTGCCGGTGGCCGTCTGGGTCTCAGTTTGGGTCTCATTCGACCCGTTCGGGCCCGAGTTAGTTAGCTCGGCGAGAACCCCCTGAGGGCCGCTCTGGCGCGTGTTTCAGCCGTCCGTGGACCCGAGCTAACTCACCTAACTTTCTAACTTCCCGCAGGTCAACCGGCCAAGACGCGGGTTAGGCGCCTCAGTTAGAAATCTAACTCGCCCCGGCCGGTCTAACTCTGCACCTAACTGACTCCTAGAGCCCGGCGCCGGAGCCGGTGAAGGGCCGCCAGGGCTGCGCCGGCCACCGAAGGCCCCACGGGGCCTAGAGCCACTAGAGGGCTGCTCAGCGCCAGTCTGAGGGTCTAGAGGCTGCCCCTAGACCTAGGGCCCCCTGCCCCTAGAACTAGACCCTCGGTTCTAGCGGCGGGTTCCTCGGGCCAGGAGCGCCGACGGTCAGTGAGTGGATAGCCGGGCTCGGTGCAAAACCTCTCCTGGAGGGCGTTTTCAGGCCTGGCCGGCTACCACCCACTGACCCACTTAACGGACATCTGGCCAGCTCACGGCCAGTGGATGCGGTCAGTGGGTGGCCAAGTGGGAATCCACTTGGCCACCCGCGATCCACTGGTCCATCCACTGACGTCCGGTCAGGCTGGAACAGGGGCGGCGCTGCCGCCGTCCTCCTCCTCATCCGGCCAGTAGTGGCCGCCGACCTGATCGGCGATCGAGACCGTCAGCTCGCTGGTGATGTGCTGGTACCGGGTGGTCATGGCGATCTGAGACCAGCCCATGACGTCCATGACGGCGCGCGACGGCACGCCGAGGACGAGCAGCATCGTCGCGGCTGTGTGCCGGGCGTCGTGCAGCCGGGCGTCACGGACCCCGGCCGCTTTGAGTAGCTCCTTCCACTCGTTGTGGTCGGTTCGGGGATGGACCACCTGACCCCGGTAGTTGGTGAAGACCCAACCCTCATCGCGCCATAGGTCACCGGTTTCTTCGCGCTGCTTCTCCTGCGCCTTCCGGTGCGCTTTCAGTGCAGTGACAAGCTGTGCCGGAATTCCGAGTGTCCGCCTGCCAGCTTTCGACTTGACCTCCTGCGCGATCGCGCCGCCACTGTGCCGTTGCGGACAATGGCCGGCATACCGATGGCCACATGTGGACGTACCTGAGGTGCATCCGTGCTGCCAGGGAACCGGCTGAATTGAGCGCCGGACATTCATAGTGCGCTTTGTGAGGTCGATATCCCGCCACTGCAGGCCGAGTGCTTCTCCCTTCCTGAGGCCCAACGTCAAGGCAACCACAAAGCGGGTCCCATTGTGGCGATCTTTGCATGCTCGCAGAATCTGCGCAGCTTCCGCCTGCGAGAATGGAATTATCTCCTCTTCGGGAATCCGTGGCGCCCTGGCGATCTTCGCTGGATTCTCAGTGATGTGGTTGCGGCGCACCGCTTCGCTGAGCGCGGTGCGGATCGTTCGGTGCGCCTGGTGGATCGTTGCTGGTCGAAGGTTCTTTCCTCGCCTGCTCTTCGTCGTTCCGAGTGTCCGGTACAGGCTCTCCAGGTGTTCCGGTCGCAACTTGTCGAGTCGGTGCGCGCCCACCCCGGGGATGAGGTAGCCGTATACGGCTGCTCGATATCCGACCAGAGTATTTCGTCGCACAGTTGGCGCGGCGATATTCTCAACCCAATGCCGCAGCCACTTCTCCACTGTCCAGGCGCGGCCCGGATTACGCACTTTCCCATCGTCACGGGCTCGTTCGAGTTTGCGCACTTCGTCTATCACCTCCGCCTCTGACGCTCTTTTCACGTGTCGTCGGTCCGGCTTTCCGCTGTCTTTCACTCCAATGGTGACGCGGCCGTGCCATTTTCCGTCATATTCGCTGAAGTAAATCGAGCTTGCGCCATTGGGTGCGCGTGTTCCTTCGGGTCGTTTCTTACGAGGCATTTGAAGTCCTTTCGTATTCAGGCGGCGGTCGGCTGTTCGGCGGTCAACCGCATGACGTAGTCGGCCAGGGCATCGGCAGGGATTCGCCGGAGTCGGCCGACACGGACACTGGTCACCTCTCCGGCCTTCAGCAGCTCGTACATGCGAGTGCGGCCGATCGAGAGCTGTCGGGCTGCCGCCTCGACGGTGAGTAGGACGCGCGGGGCGCTGATGATGGTGGTGTCCATCAGGTGCGGTTCTCCTTGGCAGTGAGTGACTGGCGAGTTGGTGACGCTGCGTTGGGTCGGTGTCGAGGGCAGGACGAGGGAGGGAGGCGCTCGACAGTCCCGGAAACCGCCGGTTTCGAGGTTCTTGCTGGTCTGTCTTGTGCTGCCTCCCTCGCCTCCCTCGGTGCATCGCGGCTGGTCAGTCCGGGGAGGCAGGCGAGGGAGGGGTTGAGGGAGAACTCCCTGCCTCCCTCGCGCTTCCCTGCCCGTCTCGTCATTACCGTGCGTGACGGGGAGGGCGGTCGGGCGGGGCCGAGACGCTGAAGCCGGGGGCAGCGCGGCCACCCGGCCCACGACCGGGCGCGGTTGGGTGAGGGTCATGACGCGGCCCGGGGTGATGGACCGAGAAGGTAGGTATTCGGTGCCGCTGATGCCGCCAATGCCGCATGATCTTCGTTTTCGCTGGTCAGGATGGGTGTGTGGGTTGCGGCATCGCTTGCGGCATCACGACTGAGGACCGGTGCTGATGCCGCAGAGTCGCGCCCGCCCGGCCGGTGTGCGGCATCGTGGCCGGGATGCCGCAGTGATGCCGCACCTGATGCCGCAACCCGGATACCGACGTTGACCTGCGGAAGCAGGCCGATTGGGGCATCGGCGGCATCAGCGGCACCGTTTACGGCCCTTCTCGGTTCGCCATCGCCCCGGCCCGGGGCGTCGGCGGGCGGGACGAGGTGCCACCGGACCGCCTTGATGTGCGGGTCGGACCCGCGTTCGAGCTTGAGCACGTCCCAACCGAGCTGGCGCAGGGTCGGTGCTTGCCGGGTGAGCACGGCGGTCAGTTGCCGGGCGGTCGTCGGCCAGCCCTTGGCGAGCGCCCTGTCTGCGACCGGCTGGCCGTCGCCGTCGACCGGGTGCAGCAGCGTGACCAGTTCGGCGGCGGTGCCGGTGAACTCGCCGGTGACGTTCGCGCCGAGGGCCATCAGGACGGGGTCGGAACCGGCGGCGTCCTCGGCGAGCTCGTCGCGCAATCCGAGGTAGGTGGCGAGGCCGTCGGTTCGGCACACGTGGTCGACGGCGGCCAGGACGCGGGCGAAGTCGGCCATGCGTGGTGCGCTGTCCAGCTCGATCGTGGGCAGCACCGCCAGGACCTGGACGGCGAGATCGAGCAGGGCACCGAGGACGCGAGGGTGGGTGCGGGTCCAGTGCTGGGCCATTTCCTGTTCCCGGCGCCGCGCGGTGTCCGGGATGCGTTCCAACGCCAGATGGACCAGGCGGTCAGCGAGGTCGCCGCGCAGCGCGCCGACGTCGATGCCGTTGATGAGCGGTATGCGGCGGAAGGAGATGACGTACAGGTCGCCGTTGCTGTAGAGGGTGCGCCGGACGTCCCCGTCGCCGGTGCAGGCCCGGCACAGGGCGTCAGAGAGCCACTCAGTGACCGCTGAGAGGTTGTCTATCGGCACGATCCACGATCCGGCGGCGGCGGTGGTCCAGGCTTCGACGTCACGTGGTGCTTTGCGCAGCTGTGCGGGGGATGGGTCGATGACCGAGGCGAGTCGTGCGGTGGCGGTGGACTTGCCGGTGCCCTGCTCTCCGGTGAGCAGTACGACCGGGTGCGGGATGCTCGGGATCAGCGCGGCGATCAGGACCGCGAGCACGATGGGCTGGTAGCGGTCGGCGACGTTCAGTGCTTCCCACAGGCCGCTGAACCCGCAGCCGCCGACCGGTTCGGGTAGCGGCCCGGTCAGCGCGGTCCGGCGGAACAGCACGGGCGGGGTGTCGGTGAGCTTCCACATGTGTGGGGTGATCAGCACCGCGCGGCCGGTCGCGTCACCGAGGTCAAGCACCAGGTCCCCGTTATGCTCGGCAACCCGCAGGTTCAGCTCGGCCGGTTCGGTCCGTGCTGCTTTGCCTTCGAGTACCGCGCACGCGTCGGCAAGCGCGGACTGTGATGCGGCGGTGCCGGTGCGGTCGTAGTGAGCGTGCGCCAGCTCCGCGCGCAGCGACGAGCGGCCGCCGCGTAGCTGGCGCACGATCTGCGGTCCGTGCTTGGCCAACGCGAACGTGTCGCCGTCGGCGGTGCAGCCGAGGTTGTAGCCGTCCTCGGCCAGCCGTACGAGCTGGGTTGCTACCGACACCTTGGCGCCGGATGTGCCGCCCTCCTCATGCTCAAGCTCGGGCGGCTCGAACGTCGGCACGGCGCCCGGCTCGTGCTGGTCGTGAACGTCTGCTCGTGCCGGTTCGTGCGGGATGTTCGTGCCGGGCTCGTGAACGGCGGTGAGGTGGCCGGGTCCGGCTCGGTGAGGGGTTGCCACGAGTGAACTCCCAAACGTCGGGTGACTGGTCGGTGCCGCATACCTCGCGAACTGGCGTGCGGTAGCGCTGAACTGCGGAAACAGACGGCTGGAGCATGGGGGGGATTGAGCTGGTGGTCGGGAGACCCGGCCCGGTGGCACGTCTTGGTGGAGGGACCACCGGGCCGGGACTCGCGAGCGCTCTGGCGTTGGCCTGGTGCGGGCTAGCGGACGTGGAAGACGAACGTGGCGGGCCACTCGGGTGAGGACAGGCCGTCGACGTCGGTGACCCGGTACTTGCCGCCCGGAGTCTTGGTGACCTTGGCGACGGTGTTGGTCTCGCCGTCGAAGAACGGGCCGATCTGGTTGCCGACCAGGACCATGCCGGGCTTGAGGTCCTTGAGCTTGATTTTCTTCATCAGGGCTTCCTTCTCTTCCGGTGTGCGCCAGGACTGGGGTGTCCTGGACGTCTGCGGGGTTGCTGGTGGTGGTTGGGAGCCGACCGGCGGGCAGGGTGAAGACACCCAGTGACACGGCGGGGCCGTGGTGGGTTGGTGGTGGAGGGGTGCCCGCCGGTCCAGGCGGGGCGGAAAGGCCGTCTACGAGGCGTTCAGGCGGCCCTGAGACGCGCTGCTAGCGCGGTCGGTGGCCAGGGCGTGCGCGGCCCGGGATCGGTCCGGCCAAGCGTGCGCGGTGAATCAGGGACACCAGACCGGCCACTACCGGGGTGTCGCAGTAGCGGGCCAGCGCGCTGATGACGTCGGCGTCGACGAAGCCCAGATCGAGGCCGTGTAGGGCATCGACCAGCGCGGCGGCGTGGTCCATCGGGGTATCCGGGGCGTCCCGTTCCTCGAGGTAGGGCGGGAACACCGATGCCGGTGTCTCGTTGAGCGGTCCCGGCCGCCAGCCCGGTGCCCAGTCGAAGCCGTCCAGGCCTTGCCAGGCCCGGAAGATGCGCTTGGAGTTGGCCACCAGCCGGGCGTGCTCCCGGTCGGCGTCGTGGCTGATGTTCTCGCGGCCGGTGCTCATCGGGCACCACCAGCGGCCAGGGCGAGAGCGGAGCGGGCGGCCGGGATCGCCGGTGGACCGGCTAGCCGGCCACGCCCGGCGGCCGTGGCCAGGGTGTCGGCCACGTCCACACACACCTGCCAGTGCCGATGTGTCCACAACGCGCGCTGCTCGCGCAGCTCGTGCGGGTCGGCCAGCCCGGACCGGTCGAGCAGGCTCACCCGCCGGTTCCACCGCTCCAGGTGTTCCAGCCGCTCGACACCGTGACGGTCCACCGCGTCCATGACCAGCTCAGCCGCCTCCTGCGGGTCCATGTCCGCCCGGACGCGTCCATCGGACAGACCCAACGCCGCCGATACCGGGGCGATACTGCGGAACACCACAGACCGGCGACCCCGGCTGAAGGTGATCCGGAAACTGTCACGTGCCCTGCTGCTCGTCGCGTGCACCGTCGTCATCGTCCTCATCGGGTGCTCCCGGCGGCCAGGGCCAGCGCGGACCGCGCGGCCGGAATGTCAGCTGAAACCGGACGGGTGGCCGGTGCGATCGCAGCCACGGCCAACCGGCTGCACTCCGCCCAGTGCTCAACCGCCGCCTCATCGCCGATCCGCCGGTCCTTGGCCACGGTGTCCACCATGTCGGCCACGCCCTGCAAACCGGCGTTGATCGTGATGTCACAGACCAGGCTGCGCGCCTCGGGTGCCGACACGTCGGCGGTCTCCTGCGGTTCCAGCACGATGTAGAGGACCGACGCGACATCGTCCACGCTCAACGGAACCGGTGCCGATACGAACACCGCCGGGTAGTACTCGCGGCTGGTGCTGTGATCCAGCAACAGACCCGGTACATCGTGCGAACCGAACACCACGTTCGTCCTGATCTCACGCATTCAGGCCACCTCCCCCGACACCACGTCGTCGGCCTGTCCGGCGTCCGCCGCCTTCCCGGTCGGAGCCTGCTGGGCCGCACTCATGCAGGCATCCACGAACGGCTTGAGCGCGTACTCCGGGATACGAACCGCGCCCGTGCCACCGCCGATCCGCAACGCGGTCAGCTGGCCAGACTCGATCGCTCGGTAGATCGTGGCCACCGAGACGTCGAACATCTCGGCTACTGCCTTCACCCGGTACATGCGCGTAACCTGCGACTGCATCGTTTCTCCAGAGGTTTCGATGTGTGCCCCGGCTGGTGTTCCCGCACCGGTCGGGGCTTCTTGCTCAGCAAGCTCCGAAGTGCCTGCAACGACTGAGACGCTAGCGAGGTATGTCAAGTGTGTCAACTTACCTGCCATACTTGGTAACCTGACTGGCGTAGTGGATAGGCTGTCGACGTGGGAAAACTTGACTTGAATGGACCCCGGCCGCCCTACGTGCAGATTGCCAACGACCTGATGGAAGCGATCGTCAGACAGGACCTGGCACCTGGTGAACGACTGCCGTCCATCACCGCGCTTGCGGAGCGCTACGGAGTTGCCAGCGGCACCATCCAGAGCGCGCTGGCCGTTCTCCGGGACAGCGCGGTCGTGTCCACCAGGCGAGGCACCGGGAGCTTTGTCCGCGAGGACCTGGACGTTGCGGCCTTGAGTGCAAGGCTTGATGCGCATGGTCCGACTGGCGACCTGGCCGAGGTGATTCGCCTGCTGCACGAGGTTCTGGAGCGAGTTACCGCGCTGGAGCAGCGTGAGGCTAGGGACTGACCCCCCGCTGTTTTCCCTCGTCACTGTGGTTTCTGGCATGCCTCAAGAACACCAGTTCGGCCGCAGTCGCCCCAGGTCACGAAACCCCTCACGAAACCCCCCGCGAAACACCGCAGACGTGCGGGGTTGACGAGTTCCGTCATTCGGCCCCAGATGACGCCATCGCCGAGGTAGCTTCTCGGCAAGTACAGGGTGGGGGAGGTGACGATGGCGCGACCACGACGCCCCGTGCTCGAACCACGCCTCGTTGAGTACCGGCAGGCTCGCGGGCTGACACAGGAACAGGTCGCCGACGCGATCGGTATCACTGCCGAGATGGTGCGGCGGCACGAGAAGGGCGAGCATCAGCCAGCACCGGACAACCGGAAGCGCTACAGCGCGCTGTATCGGGCAAGTCAGGCCGATCTCGGTCTCGTCCCTGGGGCCGTTGTCGGTGCTGCTCGGTCGGCGACCGTTGACGTTGAACACCTGCTCGCAGAGATCACCGAGTCGGGCACGTCGAGGGACGCCATCGAGCGCATAGACCGAGCGACTACAGCGCTCGCGGAGATGCACACTCGCGCACCGGCACGGACGGTACTTCGCCAGGTTCTTCGTCTACGAGCCGACGCACACGAGTTGCTGGCCGGTCCGGTTCGTCTCAGTCAGGCTCGGGACATCTACCGGATTGAGTCAGAGTTGCTCGCTCATTCCTGCCTCTTGCTGAGTGATCTCAAGCAGGACGATGCGGCGATCCGACACGGTATGGCTGGCCTCACCTTCGCCGAGGAAGCCGGAGCTAATGACGCGGTTATTCGCAGTGCGCTAGCGAAAACCTTGCGATGGACAGACCGGTTGATGGAGTCCGCAGACATGGCACGCGCTGGTTATGCCCGGAGCCCGATGGCGCCGATCCGGTTGCAACTTGGCTGCTACGAGGCCAACGCAGCCGCTCTCGTCGGAGACGTGCGTCGTGCGCAAGACGTACTTCGACGGGTCGAAGAAGAAACGTCACAATGCGAGCAGGACTCGGGAGTCTCGGCGTGGTCATTCCCGGCCGCTCGGCAGGCAGTTTTCGCACTATCGGTAGCCACGCAGGCTCGAAATCCAGACGATGCCCTCCAAGCCGTTGCTAGCGCGGATGCGAGCTGGGCGACGGGTGCGCACGTGAACAAGGCGAACTGGGCACAGATCCGGATCGGCGCCGGGATTGCGCACATTGACTGCGGTGACCTGGCGGCTGGCATCGACGAAGTGCGGCCAGTGCTGGACCTTCCACCTGAACTGCGGGTATCTACGGTGACGGCCTACATGGCTAATCTGACTCGACGACTGCGTGACCGACGGTTCCGCAACGACCGGTCCGCGCGTGACTTGTTGTCCGATGTTCGCGTCTTCACACTGGAAGCTCTGCCGAACGACCCCCGATAGGAGTCTGCGTGTATCCGCTGCCCGCGCACATGCGTGACCGCTGGGCCAATCGCTGGGAACCGCAGGAAGGCCGGGGAACGGTCTACTGGCACGCACTGATGGCTCGATACCCGAAGGCCCGTGAGGCAGCGGGTACTACGCAGGCGATTCTCGCTGGTTTCGATGGCTTCCACCTCACCCCGTGTGACTGGCTGCACATGACGATGCTCGTCGCTGGAGCCACGGAAGAGATGCCGCGCGATCGTCTGTCGCATCTGCTGGACGCGACCCGCTCTGCGCTCGGTGACGTCTCAGCGCCAGCTGTGGCCCTTCAGCATGTGCTGTACCACCCTGAGGCGATCCTGCTGGCCGTCGAACCCGCCGAACCACTGCGCGAAATCCGCAGACAGATCGACAGCGCTACGTGTTCGTTGACCGGCGGCGAGGTAGATGACGAGGCGACGGCAAAGTGGGTGCCGCACATGACTGTCGGTTACAGCACAGCGAACCAACCGGCAGCCCCGATCATTGACGCGCTGGGCACCTCGATCCCGGCGCACCGATTTGTTGTCGAGGCGGTCACGCTCGTGGTCCAGTGGGGACCGGAACGTCGATGGGACTGGGAGCCGGTGGGCTCCGTCGAGTTCAGTTCGGCGCGCGCTCCGATGGGTTCGTAGGAGGGGTCTCATTCTGGGTCTCAGTCCGGCGCAATCCACACCTTCACCGTGGCTTCCCTCGTGGCTCCAGCACCTGGTAGATGGCATGTCGGTCAGGCGCGGACGGGGAGTCATGGACCTTGAAAGCGAAAGTACCGAAAGGTACCGGGGGTTCGAATCCCTCCGCTTCCGCCATCATTGAAAGAACGTTCAGTGTGTGTCAGCCTGCTGGTGATCGCCCAGCGGGAGGCTCGAACGTGGATAGTGATGTGCACGCCGCCGAACTCGTCGGCCTGCCTCGTGAGCAGGTCGTACGGCACTTCTTCGCCGAGTGGGGCCGGTCGCGGGACGCGTTCTTCCGCTCGTTCGACCTGCTCGCCGAGGACTGCGTGTGGGACCAGCGGCCCATACCTCGGGTCCGAGGACCGGTGGGCGCCCGCCGGTTCCTGAGCCTCGCGCACCGGACACTCGGTCTCGAGACCATCGACGTGGACGTCCTCGGTCTGGCGGTGGAGGGCGACACCGTGCACACCGAACGGGTCGATCATCTGCGCCGAGCGGACGGCGGTCTCATCGTGTCGGCGCCGGTCGCGGGGGTGCTGACCTTCACCGGAGGCGAGATCACCTACTGGCGGGAGTATTTCGACTCCGCGAGCTTCGCCGGGCGGGTGCTGGTCACGGCCACCACACACGGGATCCGGCAGGTCGTGGCTCAGGCGCGTGGCCGGGTGAGGTAGACGGCGGCCAGCTCGGCGATGTCGTGCGCCGCCGCCGCGATCGGACCGCTGGGGCGCACGATGTGACTGAGCGCGAGCCGCACGGTGGCCTCGGCCGCCAGTGACGTCTCTCGCTGCGGCAGGTCGGGCCAGCGTTCGCGGGCGGCCGCGCTCATGCGCGCCGTGCCGTAGTCGATGACCTGGGTCCCCTCGCTGGTCAGCAGCGGCAGGAAGTCCTCACGAGCGGTGCCGGTCAGGATCGCGGACAGCACCGGGTCGGTCTCGGCGGCGCGTAGCGCGGACAGCACCGCCGCCTCCCAGCCGGTGGCCAGGTCATCGGCCTGGACGAGTGCTTCGTGGACGCCGTCGAGGAACCGGCCGGTGATGCGCAGGATGAGCGCCTCGGCGAGGCGGGTCTTGTTGCCGAACTCGTAGTACAGGGTGCGGCGGCTGATACCGACCTGGTCGGCGACGGCCTGCATGCGAAGCGCGGCCCAGCCGCCGGCGGACACCGCCTCCGCGGCCGCGTCGAGTACTTCGTCGCGCAGCTGGGAGCGGACTCGCTCGGTGAAAGTCACGGCCACCGCACCAGTCTTGAACATATCCAGAGTCGAACGCAAGTTCTGCACAAAAAAAGGCACTTGTGCAAAGTGGGCATGCTGTGAGACCTTGTGTGCAGTGAGGTGCTCAACGGCGAGAGATTGATCACTACGGGAGGACGCGACGATGACCACCACAGGCTTCGAAGGCCAAGGCACCGGACTGACCCAGCACTCCAGCGGCAACCCGGACCGGCCGTACGACGAGGTGAATCTGTCGACCACGGCGTTCTGGTCCACGACCATGGACGATCGCGAGGAGAGCTTCGCGGTGCTGCGCCGCGAGCGGCCGATCACCTGGCAGCCGCCCTTCGAGGACCAGCTGATGCCGGTCGACGACGACTACGGCTACTGGGCGATCACCACGCACCGGCACCTCGCGGAGGTCACCAAGCGTCCGCAGGACTTCCTGTCCGGCCCGGGCATCGTGATGGACAACCTGCCCACCGAGTTCCTCGAGGCAGCACAGTCGATCATCGCGATGGACCCGCCCCGGCACACCAAGCTGCGCAGGCTCATGTCCGCCGCGTTCACCCCGAAGCAGATGCGCCGCATCGAGGACCAGATCAAGGCCAACGCCACCAAGGTCGTCGACAACCTCATCGAGAAGGCCCACGCATCCGAAGACGGCTGGGTCGACTTCGTCGAGGAATGCGGCGCGCTTCTCCCGATGCACAACTTCAACGACATGATGGGCGTGCCCGACGGCGTCCGGCAGAAGACCTCGCACGAGATGTCCGTCATGATGTCGTGGGGCGACGACGAGATCACCGGGTCGACCAAGGAAGAGAAGTTCGCGGCGATCTTCAATGCACTGACCTTCATGCACGAGCTGTCCAAGGAAACCGTCGTCGAACGACGGAGCAACCCCACCGGCGACCTGTTCACCTCGCTCGCGCAGGCCGAGGTCGACGGCGAGATGCTCACCGACCACGAGATCGGCTCGTTCTTCGTGCTGCTGACCGTCGCGGGCAACGACACCACCCGCCAGTCACTCGCGCACGGCGTGCGCGCACTGACCACCAACCCCGAGCAGCGTGCCTGGCTGCTCGAAGACCTCGAGGGTCGCATGCAGACCTCGGTCGAGGAACTGGTGCGCTGGGCCACGCCGATCATGACGTTCCGTCGCACCGCCGCACACGACACCGAGCTCGACGGCGTCCAGATCAGTGCCGGCGACAAGCTCGTCATGTTCTACTCCTCGGCCAACCGCGACGAGGACGCGATCGACCACGCCCACGAGCTGGACCTGTCCCGCAACCCGAACCCGCACATCTCGTTCGGCGGCGGCGGAATCCACCACTGCCTCGGCAACCAGCTCGCCCGCTTCCAGATCAAGGCACTGTTCATCGAGCTGCTGACCCGCTGCCCCGACATCGTGGCCGGCGAACCAGAACTGTCCCCCGGCAACTTCTTCCACGTCGTGAAGCGCATGGCTTGTAAAATTGCCTGACCCGCGCGCCATCGTTCCCGGAAGGCCCTTCGGGCCGACCGGGAACGATCCAGGCGGCTCGCCTAACGGCTCGCTGCCTGGGGTTTTTCCTCGCGGCCCTCTCTACCCTTCGGGCAGAGAGGGCCACTCGGAAAAATGTCGCCTTCGGCGACGCGCGCGCTTGTGGTCACCTTGGGAGCCGCCACTCATGCACTACCCGCCTGCGGCGGAACCCCTCCGGGCGCCTCTGCGGGGCCACCCGCACACCGTGTCTCACCACATTCTCGGTGCGAGGTGAGGGGGCCCAGCGGCGATGCGCATCCCACGACGAACACCTGCGCAGGCAACGAGGAGCCGTGAGTGTTTTGGGTTGCCCTGGCAACCCAAAACACTCACGGCCCCCCATTCGGCTGCGCGTGCTCATGCGTCTGTGAAGCCGGCTCCGCAAGTCTCCGAAGGAGTTCCGGCGAAGGCCGGGCAGTGAATGTCCGCAACAACCCGCCCAGCTGCCAGGGCGGCTCCCAGGGTGGCCACAAGCGCGCGCCCGGGCGAGTCCCCGAGCCTTTTTTTCTGGGAGTACCCCAGCGAGCGCTCGCGCGAGCCGGGGTGGTCACAGAAAAAAGTCGCGCGCGAAACAGGCCCAAGCAATACAGCCTGCACCTCCACCCACCGCTAGAGCCCCACAGCCCGAGCTACCCAGGCCAATCACCCCCGCAGGCCCACAACCCGAGCCACCCAACCCAACCCCAGCTAGCCCAACCCCACTCACCCCAACCACAGCTAGCCCGAGACAGATTGTTCTAGAACTCTCGCCCCAAGTCGTGCTATACCTAGCGGCATGAGTTCTAGAACAGTCGAGCGAGAACCGTCAGGGCTCGGTCGCTTCGGTGAGTTCGGGGGCCGGTTCGTACCGGAAGCGCTAGTCCCCGCCTGTGAGCAGCTCGAACAGGGGTTCCGGGCGGCATGGGCCGACCCGGCCTTCCGTGCCGAGCTGGACCGGCTGCTCGCGGTGTACGCCGGGCGCCCGACGGCGCTGACCCCGGCGTGGCGGCTTTCCGCCGAGCTGGGCGTCAACGTCCTGCTCAAGCGCGAGGACCTGGCCCACACCGGATCACACAAGATCAATAACGTGGTCGGTCAGGCGCTGCTCGCGTCCCGGATGGGCAAGCGGCGGCTCATCGCGGAGACCGGCGCCGGACAGCACGGCGTCGCCACGGCCACCGCCGCCGCGCTGCTGGGCCTCGAGGCCACGGTGTTCATGGGCGAGGTCGACATGCGGCGCCAGGAGCTCAACGTCTTCCGGATGCGCATGTTGGGCGCCGAGGTCGTACCGGTCACCTCCGGCACCCGCACGTTGAAGGACGCGACCAGCGAGGCGATGCGGCACTGGGTCAGCTCGGTGTCCGACAGCCACTTCTGCCTGGGCTCAGTGCTCGGCCCGCACCCCTATCCGTGGATGGTGCGCGAGTTCCAGCGGGTCATCGGTGAGGAAGCCAGGGCGCAGTGCGCCCGTGAGCTGAGCGCCGGCGCGCCCGACTACGTCCTCGCCTGTGTCGGCGGCGGGTCCAACGCCGCCGGCACGTTCGCCGGGTTCCTCGACACCCCGGCCACGCTCATCGGGGTCGAGGCCGAGGGTGGCGCGGCGATCAGCTTCGGCTCGGTCGGGGTCCTGCACGGCGTCCGTTCGATGGTGCTGCAGGACGAGCACGGCCAGATCCAGGAGGCGCACTCGATCTCGGCGGGCCTCGACTACCCGGGCATCGGGCCCGAGCACGCACACCTGGCCGAGCTGGGGCGCGCGCGGTACGTCACGGTCAACGACGAGCAGGTCGTGGCCGCGGTCCACCGGTTGGCGCGGGCCGAAGGGATTCTGTGCGCGCTGGAGTCCGCGCACGCGGTCGCATGGCTGCTCGCCGCCGCCGAGAGCGGCGAGATACCGAAGGGCTCGACCGTTCTGCTGACGTTGTCCGGCCGGGGCGACAAGGACATGTCGACACTGATGGAGCTGTCGTGAACACACTGGAGTCGGTCACGCGAGGTACCCGCGACGCCGGCCGGAAGCTGCTTGTCCCGTACGTGACCGGCGGCATCACCGAGGACTGGACGTCGTACGTACGGGCCGTGGAACGCGCCGGCGCCGACGTGATCGAGGTCGGGCTGCCGTTCTCCGACCCGATGCTCGACGGCCCGACCATCCAGCAGGCCTCGGACCAGGCACTACGCCGAGGTTCCACGGTGGACACGATCCTCGCCGAGCTGAGCGAGGCCGGATCGGCCGTGCCGCTGGTCGCCATGACGTACGCCAACCTGGTCTTCCACCGCGGCGCGGAGCGCTTCTGTTCGCGGCTGCGCGACGCGGGGGTGAGCGGCCTGATCGTGCCGGACGTGCCGGTCGACGAGGTGGCCCCGTTGCGGGAGGCCGCGCGGAACAACGACGTCGCCCTGGTGCTGCTGGCCGCGCCGTCGACCGGGGCGGCCCGCCGCCGCCAGATCGGCGAGGCCAGTCGCGGATTCGTCTACGCGGTCAGCCGGATGAGCACCACCGGCGAACGCGGCGACCTCACCGACACCGGGCGGGAGCTGGTCCTGGACCTGAAACGGCACACCGACCTTCCGGTGCTGCTCGGTTTCGGGGTGTCCACGCCGGAACAGGTGACGGCCGCGGCCGACTACGCGGATGGCGTGGTCGTGGCGTCGGCGTTGATGCGTAGGGTGCTCACCGGCGCCGGTGCGGAGGAAATCGGTGCTCAGGTGGCCGCGATGCGTGACGCGCTGGACGCCGCCGAGGGGACGTCGGCCGATGGAGAAGCTGGGTGGAGCATCCCGCGCGGCGCCGAACGAAGTACTCGGTGATCGCCGCCGACCTGGAAGCCAAGATCCGGTCCGGCGAGTACGCCCCCGGAGCGGCGCTCCCCGCCCAGCGCACGCTCAGCACCGAGTACGGCGTCACCCTGATGACCCTGCGACAAGCCCTGCAGGTGCTGATCGACGACGGGCTCGTCAGCCAGCACGCGGGCAGGGGCACGTTCGTCACCGCGCCGAGAGCCAGCTACAACCTCGGCTCGATGCAGAGCCTCGCCGACGACCTGCGGGAGCAGGGCCGCACGGTGCAGACCGAGCTGCTCGGCCGAACGAAGGTCCGCGCACCGAAGCTCGTCACCGAACAGCTGGGCCTCGAACCCGGGGCGGTCGCGTACCGGATCGAACGGCTCCGGTGGCTCTCCGACATCCCCGCGATCCACCAGGAATCCTGGCTGCCCAGCCGCTACTCCACCGAGCTGGGACAAGTGGACTTCACCCAGACCTCGCTCTACGGCGCACTCGCCGACCTGGGGGTCGTGGTGAGCAGAGCCGACGAACGACTACGCCCCGGGGCCCTCGGCGACGAGCTGGCCGAGCGACTCGAACAGCCACCCGGCACCCCGGTGTTCCTGAGCGACCGGGTCACCTACGGCATCGACGAGTCGGTCGCGGTGTTCGACCGGGCCACGATCCTGGGCGAGTTCGTCGAGATCCGGACCAGAAGAGCCGAACGCTCGGTCTCGGTGCACTGGAGGGCTCCCTAGTTGGGCCTGTTCCGCGCGGAGTTTTTCTGTGACCACCCCGGCTCGCGTAAACGCTCGCTGGGGTACTCCCAGAAAAACAAGCTCCTTCGTCGCCGGGCGCGCGCTTGTGCCTACCTGGGGAGCCGCCCCGGCAGCTGGGCTATTTGGTCGCTGACATTCACTACTCCGGCCTTCGCCGGAACTCCTTCGGAGACTCGCGGAGCCGACTTTGCCGGTGCTGCGTTGAGTCTTCGCCGGAACTCCTCCTCCGGACTCGCGGAGCCCGCGTGGGAGACGACATGTAGAGCCGCACCTTGAACTGCTGGGCGCGCAGCCGGACGCAGGTTTGTGGCTGCGGGCCGATGGTGGTGCGGCTGCATGGTGTGTGTTGCTGGGTTTGATGACCCGCTGGTGCTGTTGTGGCCCTTCGTCGTGGGAGGCGCATTGCGGCGTGAGCACCTCCACCCTGCGCCGAGCGTGTGGTGACGCTGCATGTCACAACGGGTCTCGCAAAGCGGGCCGAAGGCCGTTCCGCCGCAGGCGGGTAGTGCATGAGTGGCGGCTCCCGAGCCGCGGCAGCAAGCGCGCGCGTCGCCGGAGGCGCCTTGAACGTTCGCGGTGGCGCCCGGAGAGAGCGTTAGCGAACGTAGGGTCCGCCGGGAACGTTGGCGCGCGGAACAGGCCGGGACTCGTCGAGCCGAAGGAGCACTGATCATGTCCACAGCGGTAGCCCGGGACTACGGAGTCCAGTCCCTCGGCATGCGCGACACGTTCGTCGCCACCGCGACCGAGCTGATCGACACCGATCCACGCGTCGCGGTCGTCCTTGCGGTGATCACCCTGGACCGGTTCGCCGACGCCGCCCGGCGGCACCCGGATCGGGTCATCGACGTCGGCATCCGGGAGCAGCTGCTGGTCACCACCGCGGGTGGTCTGGCACTCGCCGGTATGCGTCCGATCGCGCACACGTTCGCGTCGTTCCTCGTGGAGCGGCCGTTCGAGCAGATCAAGCTGGACCTCGGGCACCAGGATCTCGGTGCCGTCCTGGTCAGTTCGGGCGCGTCCTACGACTACCCGTTCGCCGGACGCACCCACATGAGCCCCGGCGACGTGGCGCTGATCGACACGCTGCCGGGCTGGACCATCCAGGTGCCGGGTCATCCGGACGAGGTCGGCCCGCTGCTGCGCGCCGCTGCCGCCGGCGACGACCGGGTCTACCTGCGACTGAGGGAAGAACCGAACGGCGTCGCCTACTCCCGTGCCGGCGAGATGACCCGGCTGCGCGAGGGGCGGCGGGGTGTGGTGCTCGCGGTCGGCCCGATCGCCGACCGGGTGCTCGCCGCCACCGAGGGACTGGACGTCACGGTGCTGTACACGCCGACGGTGCGCCCGCTGGACACCGCGATGCTGCGCGCCGCCCTGCCCGACGACCGCGCCGACGTCATGGTGGTGGAGCCGTACCTGGCCGGCACGTCCAGCCACGTGATCAGCGACGCGCTGCGGGATCGTCCCCACCGGCTCGCCGCGCTGGGCGTCAGCCGTGACCGTGAGGTGCGCGGCTACGGCAGCGTCACCGATCACGACCGAGCCCACGGGCTGGACCCGGCAAGCCTCGCCCGAGCAGCTCGATCCTTCTTCTAGAAGGGATAGAAGGTATGCACATTTGTGGATAAGTCTGTGCACAAGGGTGGAAAAGTAGCAGTAATACTTAGCGAAAACTAGTAGTCTTCCGTGCCAACCACCGCTTTTGCATATCTGGGTGTTACACCGCACGCTGGAGCCGAGGCCAACGGCGCAGCCTGGTCGGGTGTAGCCCGATGATCGCTTCTCGAAGAGCGGACGATCTGTGCGAGCTTCGACGGTCGTCTGGGGCTATCGTTTCGGTATGTCTGTTGCAGGCGTGCTGCCCGAACCCACGCCGGCCGCGCCACCGGCCGAGCCGCGAGCAATCCGCGCTTGTTTGACCTCGACGTTGGCTGCCGAGTTCGACCATGAGTGGCGAACAGTGCTCGATCGGGTCCGCGAAACCCAAGAACTCGCCGACCTGCACCACCTGCTGAACAAGTGGCGTCATATCGCCTACCAGGAGATGTGCGACCCCGGGGCCTACTACCGGATGCTGGCCAAGGCCGAACAGATCATACGAGCGGGCGCGAACCCTGACGCGGTGCCTGTTGAGGACATGCAGGCCGTGATCCGTCGCCGGACCGCTCCGTAGTTGTACCGGATCGTTCCCGACCCAGCCATCATCGCGCAGGTCGAAGCGCTACCGACTGAGGCGCTGAACAACTACGCCGAAGCGCTGGAGGTCGTTCAGCTGATCCCTTGGACAGGGCTTCCCCAGCATGAGAACAACCCTGAGGGCGCGGTTCGGCGCTGGACGTTCGGCCCTGGAAGTGCCGGTCAGTTGGTGTATCTGATCGACGAAGATCGTGCTGACGTGCATCTTCTGCTGGTCCAGTGGCTGGGATGGCGGCTGTTGACGCCGGCTCTACTCGCCGTGGAGGGTGTGGTCGATGAGCAGGGCGGTTTCCAGGTCGAAGGTGTTGTCCGCCAGGGAACGACCGAGGAGCTCTTCCGCCTGGGCGATGCGGTAGGCGACCGTCTTGTGGTGGACGGTCAGCGCGGCGGCGGCCTGGCCTCGGTTGTGGCCGTGGGCGAACAGCGCACGCAAGGTGGTGCGGAGTCGCTGGCTGGTGTCGTCGCGGGTGGCGAGCGGGCCGAGTCGTTCGGCGGCGAGGCGGCGGGCTCGGTCCGGGTCGGTGCACAGCAGCGCCGCGATCTCGATGTCGCGGTGCCGGATGACCGAGGCGGTATGACCTCCGGCGAGGCGGCCGGCGCGTTCGGCCTCTCGTGCTTGGGCGTGTGACCTGCGCAGACCGTCTCGGCCTCGGCCGGGTTCGCCCATTCCGATGAGCACGTTGTGGACTTCGACGGTGGCGAGACCGGTCAGTTCGGTGTCGGTGGGGGTGGTGGCCCAGCCGAGCCAGCCCCACCAGATGCCGCCGTCGGCGGGGATGGCCAGTGCGCGGACGCCGGCGGCGAGCTGGACCTGTTCCAGCTCGTGTCGGACGTCGGCGGGTTCGCTGAGTCCCACCGCGACCAGTGCGACGTGGTGGCGTTCGAGGTCGTAGCCCAGGGTGGCGGTCGCGGCGTGCAGGTCGAGCGGGTCCGAGCCGAGCAGGGCGTGGACCAGCTCGATCCGGTTGGTCGGCTGGGTGGTCGTCCGCTGGGTGGTTCCGAGTGCTTCGGGGTTCTCCTCGACGATGCGCTGGCAGGCGCGGTCGATGAAGTCGAACAGGTGGGCGGAGGAGATCCGCAGGATGGCGTGCAGGTCGTCGGCCGAGGTGGTGCTGCTGTGTACGTGTTCGCTCCACAGCTGCCACAGCAGCTCGTGCCCGACCCGGTAGGCGCGCAGCAGGTGGGTGAGGTTCCCGCCGCCCGCGACGAGGTTGCGCAGCAGCTCCTGGGTGCCCGAGGGGGGTTCGATGCTGCTGGCGGTGATGCCGAAGGCGAGGGTGGACAGCATCGCGCCGATGTTCTGGTCGGTGCTCTCCCGCACCACCCGAACCGAGTCGGGGATGTCGGCGGGTGCCAGTTCGGGCACGGAGCTCAGCACGCGTTCGGTGACCTGGGCGGAGATGTCGAGGACGCGCGGCAGTAGTTCGCGCGCGACGCGGCGAACGTTGTCATTGGCTGCCGGGGTCATCAGGCTTCTTCCCGTATGGATAGGACGTGTGCACAGTAGTGGATAACTTTGTGCATAACTGTCATTCGGAGGCGCGTCGATTAACGAAAACAGTAGAGCCGGGGTCATCGGCTCTGGCCGGCTGGTCGTAGCTGGGTTGCCGCCCCACCCGCCACACTCGTGACCCATCAACGGGCGATCACAAGGGAGTGGTCCGGGTGGACGTCACCTTCGACCAGATCAAGAAGCAGTACGCGGCAGAGGTGGAACGGGCACAGGGCCGGACGTTGTCCTCGCGCGACGAGCTGCCGCTCAGCTACGACGAGCTCACCCCGGCATGGCTGACCGCCGTGCTGAGCGACGGCACACCCGGCGCCGAGGTCGTGTCGCATCGCCTCGGTGACGAGGACGAGGGCACGTCCAGCAGGCGCCGGATCTTCCTGACCTGGAACGACGCCGGTACCCAGGCAGGGCTGCCGACCAGCGTGTTCAGCAAGGGCACGATGACGCTGGAAAGCCGATACCTGCTCGGCATGAACGGTGGCATCGCCGCCGAGGCCGTCTTCTACAACACGGTGCTGCCGACCCTGGACGTCCGCGCGCCGCACGCGTTGTTCGCCGCGTACGACCCCGACACGTTCAACTCGATCATCATCATGCGGGACATGACCGACCAGGTGCGGTTCGGTTCGCACTCGATCGACCTGACCCAGGACCAGGTCCGCAGCCAGCTTCGGCTGCTCGCCTCACTGCACGCGCGGTACTACGAGAGCCCCGAGCTGGACACGACGCTGAGCGAGTTCAACACCTGGGAGCGCTACTTCGCCATCACGGTGGATGCCGCCGGGTTCGGACCGGCCTGTGCACGCGGGTTCGCCGAGGCCGAGGAGGTCATCCCGCCCCGGCTGTTCGCCCGCGCCGACGAGATCTGGCCCGCGACGTTGCGGTCGGTCGAGGACAGCGGCCGACTGCCGCGCACGCTGATCCACTCCGACGTGCACCTGAAGAACTGGTACATCGACGCCGACGGTGAGATGGGGCTCAACGACTGGCAGTGCTCGTGCAAGGGCAGCTGGGGTCGGGACCTCGCCTACTCGATCTCCACGGCGCTGTCGGTGGAGAACCGCAGGCTGTGGGAGCGCGACCTGGTCGCCTACTACGTCGAGCAGCTGCACGCGGCCGGTGCTCCGAAGGTCGAGTTCGACGAGGCGTGGCGCATCTACCGTCAGCAGCTGTTCAATGCGCTCGCCTGGTGGACCGGGACACTGGGCCAGCCGCCCGAGGCGCCGAAGATGCAGCCGAGGGAGAGCTCGATCGAGTTCATCCGGCGCATGTCGCACGCCATCGACGACCTCGACTCGCTGGACTCCTTCTGACCACCCCGTGAGTGTCAGCCGCGGCGAGCGAAGACGGCGAGTGTGCGGCACTGGGCACGGACGGTGCCGCCGTGCGCGTCGATCGTCGCCCGGACCGCACGGCCGAGCCGGGCGAGGCGCTCCGGGCCCAGCCGCTGGTGGTCGCTGAACGTCGACGCCATGCCGACCCATTCGTCGGCGCTCAGCATCCGCTCGACCCGGTAGGTCCGAACCTCCAGGTCGGTGAACGCGTCGCTCGCGCCGAACGGGTCGACGTAGCCGGTGTCCTCGGCGGGAGCGCGGCCGTGCGGGTGGGCGTCGGGCGCATGCTCGGCATACACCGTGTCCAGCGCGCTGACCAGCGGTTCGTCCACCTCGTTGTGATTCCAGAAGCGGGCGATCGTGCCGCCGGGGCGCAGTGCCTCGGCGGCTTTCGCCACGCCGCGCCCAGGGTCGATCCAGTGCCAGGCCTGGGCGCAGGTGATCAGGTCGAACCGGCGGTCGGCCACGTCCCAGGTCTCGAAGGCGGAGATCTCGACCGGGATGTCGTGGCCGCGCGCGATCTCGGCCATCCTCGGGTCCAGCTCCACCCCGAGCGGCGTGACTCCGCGTTCGACGAGCCCGACCGTGAACTTCCCGGTGCCGCAACCGACGTCGAGTACCCGCTGTGGCCGCGGCTCGAGCAGGTCGTCGTACAGCGCATCGGGATAGCCCGGCCGGTAGCGCTCGTAGTCGGTCGCCACCGAGCCGAACGATTCGGCCCTGGCCCGGTCGAGGTGCATCTCGTCAGCGCTCACCCCGCGATCCTAGGAAGCCTGCCACCGGATCGCCGGGGCATTAGCGATCCTTCTCAGCGTCGCGGGCCCGCGTGCAGCGTCCCGTCGCGGAAGGTGAACGTCTGGGTGAACCGAACCTGCGGGCCCGCGGCCAGCGCCTCGTTCTCCCCGACCGCATGGCCGACCACGGTGACCTCGGAACGGGCGATCGTGATCTCAGCCTTCTCGACGTACATCGGGTCGGCCGCCTCGATCAGGACCCCGAGGGAACGGGGGTGGGCACGGTCGGAGACGCCGTCGAACGCCTCCACCTGGATCGGGTTGCTCGACGTCGTGGTCGAACAGGTCAGCGACACGACGGCGTCGGGAACGCCGTCGCCGGTGACGTCGCCGTACTCGGTCCCCACGACCTCGACCTTCTGCTCGGGCAGCGGGCAGGTGAACGTGGTCGCCGTGGCCCAGTCCACTCCGGCGAGCGGGTTCGCCGGCGCGGCAGGGGGAGCCGGCGGGGTCGGCGGCGCGGCCGGGGCACCGCAGGCGGTCAGGCCGATGGTGAGGGCGCCGAGGGCCAACAGTCGGGTGGGTACGAGCATGACGAACAGTCTGCAGCTCCAGTGGTGGCGCAGGACCGTTCCCCCACGATGGTGGGCCGGGTCATCGGGCCTGGCGCCCCGGTAGCGCGGTGGCGAGCACCGCCATCCCGACCAGCACGGCGGCGACGATCCCGAATGCCAGCGAGTAGCCGGCGTCGAGCGCGTCGAGTGCGGGAACGGACGGCACGGTCAGCACCACCAGCACGGTCAGGCCGAGCGCGCCGCCGACCTGCTTGCTGGTGTTCATCAGCCCGGACGCCGCACCCGCGTCGGGTGAGCGCACCCCGGAGGTGACGGTGTTGGTGATCGGTGTGTTCAGCAGGCCACCGCCCAACGACATGATCACCCCGGGACCGAGGATGCCGACCAGGTAGGTGCTGTCCGGACCGGCGAGGCTCTGCCAGGCGAACCCGGCGCCCGCCAGCACCGCGCCGATCACGATGACGGTCCGGCCGTCGAGGCGGTGCAGCAGCCACGGCGCGGTGTGCATGCCGATCACCACCGAGACCAGCGTGTGCGGAAGGAACCCGAGCCCGGTCTGCCAGGCGCTGTAGTGCAGGACGTCCTGCATGAACAGCGACAGGAAGTACCACATCGCGGTGAAACTGACGCCGCCCAGCAGCATGAGCACGTTCCCGACCGAGACCGTCCGGATGCTCAGCAATCGCAGCGGCAGCAGTGGCGCCCGCGCGAACCGTCCCTCGACCAGCACGAACGCGCCGAGCGCCGCCACGCCGAGTGCCAGCGCGGTAATGGTGCTCGGTGCGGCCCAGCTGTCGGAACGGGTCAGGGTGATGCCGTAGGTGAGGGCCCCGAGCCCGGTGGTCGCCAGTAGCGCGCCGGGAACGTCGAGCCGGACGGACTCGTCCGTGCGCTGGTCAGGCGCGAGGCACAGCACCGTCAGCGCTCCCAGCGCGGCGCCGAGCGGGACGTTGATCAGCAGGATCCAGCGCCAGGACAGGAACTCGGTGATCGCTCCGCCGATCAGGTTGCCCGCCGTTCCGCCCGCCGCGGCGACCGCCGTCCAGGTGGCGAGCGCGCGGATGCGCGCCGGGCCCTCCGGGAAGGTGACGGTGAGCATCGTGATGGTGGCCGGGGCGAGCACCGAGGCACCGAGCCCTTGCAGGGCTCGCGCGGCGATCAACAGGCCGGGTGTGTCGGCGAGGCCGCCCACCAGGCTCGCGGCGGTGAACAGCGCGAGCCCGCACAGGAAGACCCGCTTACGGCCGTAGAGATCCGCGAGCCTGCCGCCGAGCAGCAGGAACCCGGCGAACGTGAGCACGTAACCGTTGACCACCCACGGCAGGCCGGTCCGGCTGAACCCCAGCGCGCTCTGGATGGTCGGCAGCGCAACGTTCACCACGGACACGTCCAGCACGACCATGAACTGCCCCAGGCAGGCCACGCCGACAACAACCCAACCCTTCACCAAACCAATGTAACCACATTGCTTTGCTCGCCAACCACGGCACGAATGTGGCTTTAGGGACGTTCAACGTCCCTAAAGCCACATTCGTGTCAGTCGCGGGTGGCGTAGGGGGCGAGCTTCGGCTCGGAGGTGACGTGCGGGTAGGTGGCGAGTGTTGTTGCCACCTCGGTGGTGTAGCGCGCCTCGTTGACCGGCAGCGTCAGCGGGGTGACGCCGGGCATCAGCGCCCGGGTGCACACGGCGCGGTCGACGCGGGACGGGTCGGCCGGGCCCTCGTGCGTGATCGCGTCCTCGACCAGCGCGTACGCGACCGGATCGATGCTGCCCATGCTCAGGTGCTCGGCCACGTGGACGGGGCAGATGCTCTGTACCGCGATGTTGCGCACCCGCCCGGGGCCGTCGGTGCGCAGCGCGGAGCTGGGCTCCGGCGGCAGGTTCGGGAACACGACCTCGTCGGTCAGCGTGTACATCTGCGTGTAGTCGATGCCGGGGTAGGTCTCCTGGCCTGCGTTGAGCGCGGCCAGGAAATGCGAGCCGGTCCGCTGCTGCCAGATCGACGGTGCGCAACCGGGCGCGCAGATCGGGTAGGCGTCGAGCGTGCCGTGATTGGACGGGTCGATGCCGACCAGGTCCTCCACCGCGTCCCGGGTGTCCGGCCAGAACTTCAACGCCCAGCGGCTGATCATGCCGCCCTGGCTGAACCCGACGACGTCGATCCGCCGGTGCGCCCGGTCGTGCATGGTGCGCAGCGCGTTCACCACGTACTCGGCCGCGATCTGGATGTCGCCCATCGCGTTGCCCGGCAGGTTCACCGCGCAGTACGAGCGCCCGAGGTCGCGCAGCGCGGGCTCGTAGTTCCAGTCGAAGTTGGTCTTCGCGCTCAACGTCGTGCCCGGGATGAGCAGCACCGGCGCCCCGGAACCGCCGCCGAGATCGCCGTGACAGCGCAGGCTGTCGTCCAGCCGATCCACGGAGACCCGCAGCTCAGGGCCGGAGCCCGGGGACGCGGACGCGATCGGGGTCCCCACCAGGGCCGTCACCGCCGCGACCGCGAGAGCAGTCGCCCACTTCATCGTGCTGCGCATACCCCGTGAAACGACCGAACGACCCGTGAGTGATTTGGGCTGCTCCAGCAGCCCAAATCACTCACGGCTCGTACGTGCCGGTGCTGGTCAGGTGCCAGACGGGCGAGGACTCGCTCGGCTGAGGGACGCCCTCCTGCTGCAGCGTCCGCCACAACGGACGGTGCCAGGTCGTGACCGGGATCGACGGAACCACCCGCACGTACGCAGGCCGCTGCTCGACCGGCAGCCCGTCCAGCGCACGATCCAGGTCGGCCGAGCTCAGCGACGCGCCCGGACGCAGCGTCAACGCCGCGACCAGCACCTGCGCGTCGCCCTCCGGCACGCCGTACGCGACGCACAGGTCGACGGTCGCGATCGAACCCAGCGCGATCCGGACCGGTGCCGGCGCCACGGTCGCCTTCGCGGTCCGGACCAGCGCGGACACCGACTCGACCCGCCACAGGTTGTCGGAGTCGTCACGGCGGAACAGGTCGCCGGTCGAGCTCCACGCGTCGTCCGGTTCGAACACCCCGCGCAGCTGCACGCCGCTGCGCGACTCCGGGTGCGCGACCCTGGCCAGCAACAACCCGGCCTCACCGGTGTCGCACTCGCGGCCGAACCCGTCCTCGCCCAGCTCCAGGCTCCGGGTCTCGACGTCGAACGCCGCGACCCGCACCTCGGGTGTCCCGGGCAGCGCGTGCCCCATCGACCCGATCGGCATCCCGGTCAGGTTGGCCAGGATCGCCTCGCCCTCGGCCGAGGCGTAGAACTCCAGCACCCGGGCCGTCGGGAACCGCTCGGTCACCCGCCGCCACAGGTTGCGCGGCATACCCGACCCCATGAACATCCGGATCGGATGGTGCTGCTCGGCCGGGTTGGCGGGCGCGAGCGCGATGTCCCGCAGCGACGTCCAGGTGTAGGAGATGTGCGTGGCGCCGTAGCGCCGGACCTCGGACCAGAACGTCTCCGGGTCCCGCGCGCTGGCCATGGCGAACCGGGCGCCACCGGCGATCGCGCCGCCGACCGCCATGAGCAGCGCCGAGCTGTGGTGCAGCGGTGTCACGCAGTAGATCGTGTCGCCGGTGCGCAACGCGGCGGCCGACGCGGTGCCCAGCGCGGACATCGCCCACCGGCGGTTGCTGATCCGCATCGGCCGGGTCGTCTCACCCTCGCCGGTGAACAGCACGAACGCGATGTCCGCGGCCCGATGCGGATTCGGCCGGTACCAGGCAGGCAGCTCGACCTCGTTCGGGTCGATCCGTTCCATGTCCAGCACGTCGCCCGGCAGCTCGCGCCGCTGACCCTCGACGAGCCCGTCGCCGCCACCGAGCACACACCACGGCAGGTCGGGCAGCGTGGGACGACGGGTCGCATGCTCCGGGTCGGAGATCATGTGGGTGACCCCGCCGAGCGTGGCCTCGGTCCGCAGGTCGCCGTCCGGGCGCAGCAGTACCGACGTCGCGCCGATCCGGCTCAGCGCCGCAACCACGCTGATCGCGCTCGGCCGGGTCCCCATCAGCACCCCGACCGACTGGCCCTGCCGGACGCCGACACTGATCAGGCCCTTCACCACGCTGTCGACCCGGTACTTCAGGTCGCGCTGCCGGTAGCCGCGGTCGTTGAACAGGAAGCTGATGTCGTTCGGGATCTTCCTGGCCTGCTCGTCGAGCAGCAGTCCCAGCGAGATGCGGGTGCTCGGGTCGAGGTGCTCGATCCGCGCGAGCCTGGGCAGCAGCGCGGGCGCGTCGGTCAGGACACCGCGCACCAACCGGGTCGCCCACCGTGCGGTGCCGAGCCCGATCCGGGTCGCCCCGATCCCCAGGTCGGTCGCGTACCCGAGCGCCGCGGCCGCCGCGTCCGGCGGGGCGTCGCGCAGCAGCGGGCGGGACGGGACCTGGTCGGCGGGCACGATGTTGTCCGGCAGCTCGGCGGTGCCGTTGCGCCACCGGGTCCACGCGATGACAGCGGGCCAGGTGTTCTCGCTGGCCTTGGAGCCCACGACCAGCCCGAAGTGCCCGGAACGCAGGGTCAGCTCGTAGACGTCGGCCAGCGGAGCCGCCCGCCGGATCGCCCGCACCGAGTCGGGGTGGCCGATCGTGTCGGTCGTGCCGACGGTGGTCAGCACCGGCACGTTGATGTCGGCGAGCGTGACGAGCCGGTCGTCGATGACAAAACCGCCCTCGACCATGCGGTTGTGTGCCACGAACTGCTCCAGCAGCTCGGCGATCGCCGGACCGGAGTAGGCCGTCCAGCCTTCCGAGTCCAGGTAGCGGCGCTGGCGCTCGCGGGGCAGCAGCGCCTCCCGGTCGTGCAGCTCCAGCAGGAACTGGATACGCCCCTGCACCGTCTTGACCGGCGACAACAGGTTGAACCCGAGCCGCGTCGCCCAGCTGGGCAACGACACCCGGCGCAGCAGCCCGCTGTGCACCAGGCTGTTCGCCAGCTGCGCCACCATGTCCGGCGGCAGCGGGATCGGCAGCGGCGCCGTCGTGTCGACCGGCGAACCGAACGTGACCAGCGAGTCGATGTCGCGGCCCCGGCGCAGCGCGGTCACCTGGTAGGCGAACATGCCGCCCTGGGAGTAGCCGCCGAGGATCACCGAGCGCCCGGTCGCGGCGTGCACCCGGTCCACGGCATCGCTGACCGCGAGCACGTGGTCGGTCAGGGTGCGCTGCAGCCCGCCCGGTTCGTTGCCCGGATCGCCGAAGTCGACCACCCACGGGTCGATGCCCTCGGCGTGCAGGCTGGCCACGGCGGACGTGCTCGGCGAGACGTCCCACACCTCGGCGGTCATCATCAGCGGCGGGACCAGCAGGACCGGGGTGGCGCCGGTGGGCGTGGCGTCCGGGAAGTAGTGCCGCAGCCGGTAGGTCGACTGCGCGGCGGCGACGGTGAACGGCGAGGGCTGCTCACCGGTGTCCAGACCGCCGAACCGGGCGACCTCGGCGGCGTTGCGGGTGGTGGCGACCGCGCGACGCAGGTATCGGACCGGGGTACTGATCAGGCCGTCGAGCAGGCCCTCGTGTTCGTTGATCGCCACCGCTGAACTCTCCCGCCAACTACTCGCTAGGGCAAGCAAACCTTTCACCGCTGGACAACGGCCGTTGCTCTCTCCGGGCGTGTCGGATCACGATCCGGTAACTACGCTGCTGAGAGCGCTGCAAGTCCGGCACTCCCCCTGCCTCCGCTCCCCAGCACGCAGGCCGGTCCGCCGCGCGACCCACGCAATTCTGCCCGGAGAAGGGAACCGCTGGTGTCTGCACGCACACCAAGTTCGGAGCGCCGTTCGTCGCATCGACGGTCCTCTTCATCAGGCAGACGTGCGCTGGTGACCGGGGCCGCCGCCGTCGGTACCGCCGCGATCCTCATCGCCGGCGCCTACGCGATCGTGCCGATGGCGACCGGGCCCGACTCGATGCCGGCCGCGAACGTCGCCGCCGAGGGTCAGCTGCCGGCCGAGGCGCCCGCCCCCGAGGTGGTGCCGGCTCCCGAGGTTGTGCCGCCCGCCCCGGTCGTCACGCCGTCGGCGAAACCCAAGCCCGCGCCGCCGAAGAAGCCGGACAAGCCCGCGACCCCGGACAAGACGTCGGCGAAACAAGCGGCGAAGCAGGCTGCCGGTAAGCAGATCCGCATCGACCTCACCGGCTACTCGTGGCACGACAACACCCCGGCCGGTTCGGCCGAGGTGAGCAACCCGATCGTCCACAAGAGCGCTGGCGGGCAGGGCACCTACACGGACCCGATCACGGTCGCGGTGCCGAAGACCAAGTACAAGCCCGGCACGAAGTTCTACATCCCGAGCGTCCAGCGTTACGTGATCATCGAGGACACCGGGGCCAGCTCGGCGTCCTCGGGCACCGACACGCACCTGGACATGTGGGTCGACGGCCGCGACGGGTCCGCCTCGGCGGTCGAGAAGTGCATGAACCGGATCACCGGCACGGTGCCCGCCGAGGTCAACCCGCCGCCGGGGCGCACGGTGATGTCGGGTCCGATCTACTCCAAGGGCGGCTGCCGGATTCCCGCCGGGAGCAAGGCCAACTAGCCGCGGCTCTCCGCGAGCCGGGCGGCGGCGGCCGCCCGCAGCAGCGACACGTCGGACATCACCGCGAAGAACGTGAACCCGAGCCTGCGGTAGCGCTGCACGTGCGCGGGCGAGGCACTGTAGATACCGGCCGGCAGGCCGGCTTCCCGACAACGTGAGGCGATCGAACCCAGGAGCGTGTCGTACTCCGGGTCCGAACCGTGCTGCGCGTCGAGGGGCTTGCCCACCGCGAGCGCCAGATCGGACGGGCCGACGAACACCGCGTCCAGCCCCTCCACCGCGACGATCTCGCCGAGCGCCGCCACCCCCGCACGCGTCTCGATCATGACCACACACACCGGCGCCGCTCCGGTCGCCGCGGCCCGCCAGCCCACCCGGGTGGGTCCGTAGCTGCGCGTCCCGCGCGGCGGATGGTGGCAGGCGTTCACCGCGGCGCGCGCCTGCTCCGCGGAGTCGACCAGCGGGACGATGACCCCGTCGGCACCCCGGTCCAGCGCGCGCCCGATCGGCTCCGGTGCGTTAGTGGCCACCCGGACCAGCGTCGGAGTTCCGGTCGCGTCGAGGGCGCGCAGGATCGGCAGGAGCGTGTCGTCGCCGATCAGGCCGTGCTGGGTGTCGACGCACACGAAGTCCCAGCCGACCGAACCCATGACCTCGGCCGTGCTCGCCGAGGGCAGCTGGCACCAGCCACCCACGACGTCGTCACCCAGCCGCTCACCCAGGCTTCGTGCACGGTCACCACCGGCTGCCATGTCGGCAACTCTGCCGCACGCCGCGTCGCTCCGCTCGTTCGACGACGCCTCGGCTCAGTAACCATGCTTGCCCGGCCGAAGGACACTCGTGTGGGTGATAATGGTGTCTCAATGCCGATCTTGGCACGCACAGTAGTCCAGCTGGCCCGGTAATTTGGTCTACGCAGTAGCTCGACCGATGTGTCACAGTGTCCTCCCGGGCACCTGAGAGGGAACCCGTTTCGGGTGCCGAGAGGAGCGACCGGTGAGCGAGATCGGTCCGCCGCACCGTCACCGCCTGCCCGTCGAGTTACCCGACCGCATGTTGCAGCCGCCGAAGGAGCACAACCCGCTCGGCGCGTTCGTCGCCATGCTCGTGCTCGCGTTGCTGGCCACCGTCGCCCTCGGCGTCGGCCACGCGCAGGGCGGTATCCGCAACGCGCTGTCGCTGAGCGACCCGGTCGAGCAGTCCTACACGGCCGACGGCATGAGCGCGCCCGCGCTGCCGGTCCGCGGCCCGTTGACCGACCCGGAGATCTCGTCGCTGGCGAGCAAGGTGAGCCCCACCCTGGTCGACGTCAACGTGCAGCTGGGCCTGCAGGGCGCCGAGGGCGCGGGCACCGGGATCGTGCTCAGCGGCACCGGCGAGGTCCTCACGAACAACCACGTCATCAACGGCGCCACCGCGATCAAGGTGACCAGCAAGGCGAACGGGCGCAGCTACCCCGCGAGCGTCGTCGGCTACGACCGGTCGCACGACATCGCGGTACTGCAGATCAAGGGCGCCCCGAGGCTGCGCACCGCCACGATCGGCAACTCCGACGCGGTCAGCGTTGGCGACCCGATCGCCGCGATCGGCAACGCGGGCGGCGCCGGCGGCAAGCCGAAGATCGCCCCCGGCCAGGTCGTCTCACTCGGCAAGTCCATCACCACGAGCGACGAGCTGAGCGGCAGCACCGAGCGGCTCACCAACCTGATCGAGGTCGCCGCCGTCGTCGAACCCGGCGACTCCGGCGGTCCGCTGGTCAACGCGAACGGTCAGGTCATCGGTGTGACCACGGCGGCGTCGGTCAACTTCCGCACCCAGACCCCCGGCGGCAAGGGCTACGCCATCCCGATCAACGACGCGATGGACATCGCCCGCCAGATCCGCGCGGGTTCCGTGTCCGAGACGGTGCACGTCGGCCCGACCGCCATGCTGGGCGTGACGGTCCTGTCCAGCTCCCGGTCCCGCCGAGGCCTGGACGGCGACACCGACTCCGGCGCACCCGTGGCCAGTGTCATCGGCAACTCACCTGCTGGGAAGGCCGGCCTGTCCCGGGGTGACGTGATCGTGTCCTTCGACGGCACCAGGGTCGACTCGGCGAACACCCTGACCAGCCTGGTGGGCCAGCACCGTCCCGGAGACCAGATCCAGCTGATCTGGCAGGACCACACCTCAGGCCAACAGCAACAAGCAACAGTCTCCCTGGCCCAGGGCCCCCCATCGTGAGTGGCAAGGGCGTCTACCCCGGAGGGGCGCCGAAGGCGTAGGCGCTCGGAGCACTCACGACAGTTTTTCCGTCGTGAGTGATCCGGGCGTCTATAGGCGCCCTTGCCACTCACGAGTCGACGGCGAAGCCGAGATGCCTTGGTCGCAACCACGGGCTGCACGTAGTAGGAGTGCGCTGTCTCGGGGGCCGTGGTCCCGACCGCGTGCACCGAGTGCACGGCCTCGGGGTCCTCGTGAGTGCTGAGGGCGCCTATAGCCGGTCTACGCACTCACGACGGTAAAGCTGTCGTGAGTGCGTAGACCGGCTACGCTTCGCGCCGCTTCGCGGTAGACGCCCTCATCACTCACGAGGGGGTGAGCCAGGTGCGTAGTTCGGGGCCGTGCTCGTTCAGCTGGGGAGGCGGTAGGCGGTACTGGACGGGGGTTGCGGACAGGCGGAGCGGGTTGCGCGTAGTGGGCACCGCGCGAGAACCCGTGCCGACCTCCACCACCGGGTCCAGCTCGAACCGTTCCGCCATGGCGAACCCGCCGTCGATCGTGTTGATCGGACCGCACGGCACCCCGATGTCGACGAGCTGCTCGAACCACTCCTGAGCGCCCTTGAGCGCGAGCCGCTCGATGAGCAGAGCCCGCAGCTCGACCCGGTTGACCGTTCGGTCACCGTTGCGCAGGAAGCGGGGATCGTCGGCCAGCTCCGGCACGCCGAGCAGCGCGGTGAGCCGTCGGAACTGACTGTCGTTCGCCACCGCGATGATCATGTCGTTGTCGGCGGTCGGGAACGGTTCGTACGGGTAGACGCTGGGATGCGCGTTGCCCATCCGGTACGGCACGACGTCGGCCGCCACGTACGCGGAGCTCTGGTTCACCATCCCGGCCAGCGCGGAGGACAGCAGGTTGACCTCGACGCGCTGACCCTCGCCGGTGTGGTCCCGGTGGCGCAGGGCCGCGAGGATGCCGATCGCAGCGTGGTTGCCGGCGAACACGTCGATGACCGAGATTCCGGTGCGGGTCGGCGGCCCTTCCGGATCGCCGGTCATGCTCATCAGCCCGGACATGGCCTGCACCATGAGGTCGTAGCCGGCCACGTGCGCCCCGGCGCCCGAGCCGAACCCGGTGATGGAGGTGTAGATGACCGAGGGGTTGTCGCCGCGGACGGTGTCGTAGTCCAGCCCGAAGCGGGCCAGTCCGCCGGATTTGAAGTTCTCGATGACGACGTCGGCGCGCCGGGCCAGCTCGCGCGCCAGCGCGTTGTCCTCCGGCTTGCGCAGGTCCAGGGCGATGGACCGTTTACCCCGGTTGATGCTGAGGTAGTAGGTCGCCACGTCGGTACCGTCGACCTCGCGGGTCGGCGGTGTCCAGGTGCGGGTGTCGTCCCCTTCGGGACTCTCGACCTTGATCACGTCGGCGCCGAGGTCCGCGAGCATCATGGTGGCGTACGGCCCGGCCAGGATGCGGGAGAAGTCGGCGACGAGCACCCCGGACAGTGGACCACGCTGTTCTGTCATCGGGTTCAACCTTAACCTCGGCGCAGTGCGCCGACCACTGACCTTCACCGGCCCTCGACGGCCCAGCTTCCCGCTGGACGCACCGGCGAACGACCCGAGTACGCCCGGTACGAGGGCCGTTCGCCGGCACGCCCAGCGGAAACCTGGATCCGCCGATGATCCGGCGAACATCGGCGGTCGACGCACTAGATTTCTTCAGTGGCGTTCAGATCGATTGCCCCACGGCTGCGCGGTGCCCCGGGCACGCTGATCTATCTGTTCACCCTGCTCGTCACCCAGCTGACGTTGAACACGGTGGACGACCGGATCGGCCGCAGGCTGCTGCTCAGCGAGTCGACGAACCTGCACAACATGACCCGTTCCCCGGTGCAGGTGCTGATCGGCTCGGCGTTCTGGACCGACACCTCGCCGCTGCTGACCTGCCTCGGGCTGCTCGCGCTGCTGGGGGTGATGGTGCCGGTCGAGCGCTGGCTCGGTACGTGGCGCTGGCTGGCGACGGTCGTGGTGGGCCATCTGGGTGCGACGCTCGTCACATTACTGGCAACCGCTTATGCATTGAGCCACGGAATGGTCGGGTCGGCGGTCGCGCAGGCCTCGGATGTCGGGGTCAGCTATGCGTTGTTCGCGGCCGCCGGCGTGCTCACCTATCGCTTCGGTACCCGTGCCGCGGCGACGACCTGGCTCGCGGTGTTGCTGCTGGGGCTGGTCACCGCACTGGTGTTGCATCACGAGGTGGCCGACCTCGGGCACCTGAGCGCGTTCCTGATCGGCCTGGCGTTACGGGCGCTGACCAGGAGCTCGCTGCCGCAGTCGATGCTTGAGCCAGGCGAGCAGGCCGACGGTCGCCGCGCCGAGCAGCCAGCTGACGACCATCGCCACGAAGCTGTGGCCGAGGTAGAGCTGCGCGACCCCGACGGCGAGCACGATCGCGCCGCCCAGCCAGCCCAGCGCGGTGCGGGCGCCGCGTTCGAGATGCCGGCGCAACAACCACCAGCCGACGCAGCAGACGACCACGATCGTGGTTCCAGGTCCGGAGATGCCGAGCCAGCCCAGCGCCAGCTTGCCCACGGCGACCACGACCCAGGTGACCGCGACCGCGGCGAGGGCGTCGCGTAGCGGTGCCCAGCGGTCGGCCCGGCGGGCGATGACTGCCGCGGTCACCAGCAGGCCGAGTGTGGCGATGAACGGGCCGCCCGCGATGGAGATGCCGTTGGCCAGGAAATGCGACCAGCCGCGCAGCCGTGCCTCGCGTGCGGCGAGCCCGCCGGACAGGGCGTCGTGCCTGGCCAGATGGGTTGCCAGGGCCACTGCCGCGGCGACGAAGCCGAGAGCGGTGAGGTACAGCAGGGGCGGCAGGTGCCGCGCCATCCGGTGTCGTCCGGGCGGCGTGGGTCCGCCCGGACGATGAGAGATGGTTGCAGACACAAGCCTCTCCGTCCGCTCTGGTGATCAGTCGGTCTATAGTCCATAATCGACAACGTCGTCTGTCCGCGAAAAGTGCCGCACCGCCTGGGGTTTCTCGTCACGGGCGGGGTGTTCTCAGGCTGCGGGATCGCGGTCGAGTCGCCGGATGACTCCACCCACTGGAGTAGCGAGTCCGACTTGGTGACTGGACGTTCGTTCGGCATAATGGATAATACGGTGTACTCGTTGTAACAGACGCTGCTACAACTTAGATGAGACATTAGATAACGCTGTTGTAGGTCGACTCTGCGGGGAGACGTGATGAGCGAGCCAGCATCCGTGCGGCGGATCGAGGCGTTTTCCGTCGTCGATCGGGTCACGGCTGAACTCCGTTGAGCGATCATCACCGGCGCCATGCAGCCTGGCCAGGAGTTCTCCCTGCGCCAGATCGCCGGCCAGCTGGGGATCAGCTTCATCCCGGTACGCGAGGCGCTGCGCACGCTCGAGGCGGACGGCCTGCTGCACACCCGGCGAGGACGAAGCGCGGTCGTGGCACCGCTCGACGAGGACGGGCTGCTGGGCATCACCCGGTTGCGCAAGCTCATCGAGCCGGAGCTGTGTGCGAACGCCTGCATGCGGATGCGTGCCGGCGAGCTCGACCGCCTCGAGGCCAAGATTTCGAGCATCAACCCGCCGCAGTGCTCCCGTGAGGAGATGCTGCAGGCGCACATCGAGTTCCGTGCGGAGCTCCTGCGCCCCGCGGCCACCAACTGGGACCTCAAGATCCTGGACCGTCTGTGGCAGGGCGCCGCACGCTACCTCTACCCCGGCTACAACGCCGTCGGCGACACCTGGGACGTCTACACCTCCCCGGAGCAGCAGCAGCGCAACCTCATCGCCGCGTTCCGAGCCAGGGACGCCGACGAGGCGCGAGCGGAAACCGAGCGCCAGCTGGACCAGGACGAAACAATCGGCAAGCTCGGTCTGTAGGGCCTGTTCCGCGCGGAGTTTTCCCGTGACCACCCCGGCTCGCGCGAGCGCTCGCTGGGGTACTCCCGGGAAAACAAGCCGACTTCGTCGGCCGAGCGCGCGCTTGTCGTCGCCCTGGGAGCCGCCGCTGGGGTTGGCGAGGTTGGTTGCGGACATTCACTACGCCGGCCTTCGCCGGAACTCCTTCGGAGACTCGCGGAGCCGGCTTGGGCAACGTCCACGCTCAGGACGTGCATCTCGCGCAGAGGTTGCGTATGCCGCACAGAGGCTGGGCCTCTGTGCGGCATGTGAGCGGTCTGTGTGAGCTGTCAGGCGCTGGCTGCGTCGGGCTTGTCTTTGCCAAAGACCTTGTTCACGTGCGCTACCCGGGCGACGTTCGTGCTGTCCTTCGCACGCTCCGTTGCCAGGGCGTCGGGGGTCAGCAGGTACGAGACGCGGCGGGCCGCGCCTACCGTGGAGCGGATGTAGCGCTCACGGTCGCGGGAGAACTTCTCCGGTGAGACGCACAGGGTCAGGGCCGCGATGACCGCTCCGGAGCGACCGTCCCTGATCGGGGCGGCCACGCAGCTGATCGACATGTCGGTTTCCTGCAGATCGAACGCGACGCCGTTGCGCCGAACGACCGCCAGCTGGCGGCGCAGTACCTCACCGTCGGTGATGGTCTTCGGGGTGAGTTGCTCGAGGTTGTCACCGGGGTCGAGATCGAGGTGCGAGAGCAGGATCTTGCCGGACGCGGTCGAGTGCGCGGGCAGCCGGTCGCCGACCCTGGCGACCGGTGCCGAACCGTGTGGCTCCACCTGTCCGATGGACAGGATGTGGCCGTTGTCCAACGTGGCGAGCCCAGCGGTCTGGCCGTGCTGGTGCGCGAGCTGGCTCAGTACGGACGAACCGATCCGGGCGACATCGGTGCTGTTCACCAGATGGCCGGAGAGCGTGAGTAACCGCCAACCCAATCGATAGCGCGCGTCGGGTGTGCGCTGCAGCAGGCCGATGGTGGCGAGGCTGGACAGCAGCTCGTGTGCGTTCGACCGTGGAATGCCGAGCTCGGCCGCCATTTCGCGAACGCCCCAGTCAGGGCGCTCCTCGGTGAACAAGGTGAGCACACTGCCGGCTCTTCGTATCGTGTTCAACATCGATTTTTTGTCCCCCCGGACATGTACCCGGCGGAAGCCGGCCGACTAATTGTTGCATCATGGCGATCGCGCGTGTACTCGCAGTAGCGATATACGGGATACAGCCGGCCGATGGATTCCGCAGGCAGCACGCGGCTCGAGCCCAGGACAGGACCTGCGGCCGCGGCACCTCCGGAGACAGACATGGAAACCGCAGAATAGGGCAGGATCCAGCGGAAACTCAACAAGCGCCGCTCAAGACCTAACATATCCATAGGCATTAAAGAGTATGCCCATTTCTTTTTCCGCAGTTCGGAGCCTCGCGCAAGATCTGTGAACGTGCAACCAGCGTCTCTGGATGTGAGACGTTGCGCAATCGCACCGTGATAGCCCCAGTTGTTGAAAGCTGGACATTGCGCCGTTCCGGTGGTGACTGGTCACGGTCTGATGTAGTTCGTCGCGGAGTGATGTTGAAGGGTGTTTGAGTAGGACGGGTGGGGGCTCGGGTCGCGGCGGTGGCCGCAGTTGCGTTGTTGATGTTCGCGGGGTTCGGCTTCGCCTGGGCGGGTGGCTCGGGCGGCGACGCGTCGAGTGACGTGGTCGCCGTGCCGGTGCCGACGTTCGGCTCGACCGATGTGACCCAGTCGGCCGCGGTGCCGCCGCGAGCGACGCTGCTGCCGACGGACTGTGCCGAGCTGTTGCCGGGCTCCACCGACATGGCCGCGTTGCTCGGCAAGCCGACCGGCAGCGTGGGGGTGCGCACCGTGCTGGGCGTGCCGTCACCGCAGGTGGGGCAGCTGGAGCGGGTCACGTGCAACTACCAGGCTCCTGGCCGGCCCGGCCCGGCGCTGGTGATGACACTGACCGCGTTCACCGATGCGGCCTCGGCGGCGGTGCAGCGGGACCGCAACATCGCGGCGGAGAAGGCCGACACCCGCGGCGTGCGGACCACACCGCTCGGCACCGCGAGCGCGACGCTGCTGACCCAGGCGGACCGCAGGCTGCTGATGGTCGCGCACGACCGCTTCACCCTGACCGAGGGCCTCACCCTCGGGCTGGTGCCGGACGACGCGGCGGAGCCGGTGCTGGCCGATCTCGCACAGCGCGTACTACCGACGCTGGGACCGGCGCAAGCCGGGCACTGATAATACACTGAGAGAGCAGGGGCGGCCGGATTCGAACGCGGCATCTGACCGGAGTGGAATCCGGCCGCTCTACCAGTTGAGCTACACCCCTCTGCAGGTAGAAAGAGTAGACCCTAACGCCTCCCCGGAGTCAGGTACCCCCCTTTCCACCTGCAGCTGATTTTGGTCCCAATGGGGCAGCGGACCAAGACTTTTTTAACACTTACTTAGTGAACGACCACCACGTCGGCGTCCCGGGGGACCTCCAGCCGCCACGGCCTGGCCACCGTGACCAGCACGATCGTCGCCAGCAGTACGCCGCTCGCCATGACGCCGGCCATGGCGGGTGCGTTGTTGCCGAACACCCCGACCAGCGGTGAGGCGATCGCCCCGATGCCGAACTGCATCGCACCGAGCAGCGCGGCCGCCGTACCGGCCGACTCGCCGTGCTGTGACAACGCCACCGCGGGCGCGTTCGGCATCATCAGCCCGCTGAAGAACAGCACCGCCCACAGCGGCCCGACCAGCCCCGGCAGTCCGCCGAACCCGGTCGCCGCGGCAGCGAACAGCACTCCGCCGGACACCGTGGCCAGGATGCCGGCGACCACCAGCACCTGGTGCGGCTCGAACCGGCGCAGCAGTCGCGCGTTGAGCTGGGTGGCCCCGATCAGCCAGATCGCGCTCAGCCCGAAGAACAGGCCGAACTGCTGCTGGGTCATGCCGTACTGCTGCTGGAACACGAAGCTCGCGCCGGAGACGTAGCCGAACACCCCGGTCATCGCCAGCCCGGCGACCACCACCAGGCCCATGAACGTCGCGTTGCTCAACAGGCCGCCGTAGGTGCGCAGCGTGCTCCGCAGCTTCAGCGGCTGACGGCGGTCGACGGGCAGCGTCTCCGGGAGGGTCAGCGCGGTGAGGATCATGGTCAGCAGCCCGAGCAGCGCCAGCATGGCGAACACACCACGCCAGTGTGTCCAGCGCAGCAGCTCGCCGCCGATCGTCGGCGCAAGCACCGGGGACACCCCGAGCAGCAGCATCAGGCGGGACAGCAGCGTCGCGGCCGCCCTGCCGTTGAACAGGTCCCTGGCGACGGCGACCGCGAGCACGGCGCCCGCCGACGCGCCGAAACCCTGCAGGACCCTGGCGATGTCGAGCAGTACGACGTTCGGTGCGACCAGGCACAGCAGCGACGCGACGACGTGCACGATGCTGCCGATGATCAACGGCTTGCGTCGCCCGACCGCGTCGGACAGCGGGCCGACCAGCAGCTGGCCGAACCCCAGGCCGAGCAGCGTGCCGGTCAGGGTGAGCTGGATGGCCGACTCGGTGGTGTGCAGGTCCAGCGCGATCTTCGGCAGCGCCGGCAGGTACATGTCGATGGAGAACGGGCCGAGCGCGATGAGTGCACCCAGCGCGAGGATCAGCCTGCGACGTTCGCGAGCGGTGTACAGCTCGCCCGCCGTCGCGGCGCGGGTGGTGGGAGGTGACTCCGCACGGTCTGCGGCGATGGTCACGGATACTCCTCGTCTACGGCACTACAGGGACGGCACAGCTGACTTCTTCGTCCTGGTGCCCGAGGAGGACAAGCGATCCGTGCCCGGGTTTGTTCCGGATCCCGCGGAGTGGTGACATTCCCCAAAATCCGGCCAAATGCTTTGCCATCGGCGCGGTGTGGTGCCCACCATGGGGCGGTCGTGAGCGCACCCTCCTCACTCGAATGGGGGGTGCCGGTAGCTGTTCCGAGAGCGCAGGCGATAGTGACCATATGAAGGTTTCCCGCAGGGTTATCACTATCGCGGTGTCTGCCCTGGTGCTGGTGGCTGGCGTGGTGATGGGACTGTTGCCGGTGACGGCGTCCATTACGCAGGTCAAGCCGCAGTTGCGGCTGCTGACGGCTGAGTGTGGCAACGGCTTCCTGCTGACCACCCCACCGGTGCTGCCCGGTGACCTCGTCGCGTTGCCCAGCGAGCGCGACGTGTTCCTGCCGAGGCAGACCTACGCGGACCACTGTTCCGACGCCGTCGGTGTGCGGCGTTACGCCTCCTGGGGCCTGACCGCGCTGGGTGTCCTCGGGCTGGCGGTGACGCTGGCGGGTGGTTCGTCCGCGCCGAGCACGCCGAAGCCGAGGCCGGAGCCCAAGTCGAAGCGCGCAAAGCAGCCGGAGCCCGAACCGGAACTCGACCAGCACGAGGACGAGCCGAGCTCGGACGAACCGGGTTCGAGCCCGACCGCCTCGTCCGGTGGTGCGCACCGTCGCTAGAACGCTTCACCGTCAGGTCTGACTGTGAAAGTATCGGCGCATGTCCGATGACGAGTACGAGACACTGCGCTACCGGGTCGCCGACCGCAAGGCCTACGTCACGCTGAACCGGCCGGATCGGCTCAACGCGATCACCGCCGAGATGGCGCGCGAGCTGGCCGCCACTGTGGACCGCGCCAACCAGGACCCGGACGTCCACGTGATCGTCCTCGCCGGTGAGGGCCGCGCGTTCTCCGCCGGATACGACCTGAAGCGCTACGCGGAGCAGGGCGAGGCGTTCCAGCCGCCGGTGTGGGACCCGATCAAGGACTACGCGCTGATGAAGCGCAACACCGACGACTTCACCAGCCTGTGGCGCTCGCTCAAGCCGACCATCGCCAAGGTGCACGGCTACGCGGTGGCCGGTGGCAGCGACATCGCGCTGTGCTGCGACCTCGTTGTCATGGCGAACGACGCGCGCATCGGCTACATGCCCGCGCGGGTCTGGGGCTGCCCGACCACGGCGATGTGGGTGTACCGGCTCGGCGCGGAACGGGCCAAGCGGATGCTGTTCACCGGCGACACGATCGACGGCGCCACGGCCGCCGAGTGGGGCCTGGTCCTGGAGGCGGTGCCCGCCGACGAGCTGGACACCGCGGTCGAAGGCCTGGCCGACCGGATCGCCGGTGTGCCGGTCAACCAGCTGGCCATGCAGAAGATCATGATCAACCAGGCGTACGACAACATGGGTATGTCCGGCACTCAGCTGCTCGCGACCCTGTTCGACGGCATCGCACGACACTCCCCGGAGGGCCGCTGGTTCCAGGACCTGGCCGAGCGCGAGGGCTTTCCCGAGGCGGTCCGCTGGCGCGACTCAGGCCGCTGGATCCCCTGACCCGTGAGTGGCAAGTGGCCCTACCGCGAAGCGGCGCCGAAGGCGTAGCACCACTCGGCACTCACGACAGCTTTTCCGTCGTGAGTGCCGAGTGGCGCTATAGGACCACTTGCCACTCACGGGTGCACCTGAGCCGACCACCTACTGAGCGGAACTCCACCGAGCAAGGACTGCATCGGCCAGCTCAGGATCGTCCCGCAACGTGCTGGTCAACGCCAACCCACGCAGCAACATGAGCAGCGATTCGAGCGACACCCGCGCCTCCGCAGGCGACTGGGAGGCGAAGTCCGGAGCCAGCAGCGACTGCACCGCGTGACCGATCTCCCGCTGCGATGGCAGCAACGCCTCACGCAGCGCGGGATCGGTCCGCGAGGCCATCCACAGTTCCAGCGCGGCCTGGAATGCGGGCCCGGACATCGCCGCGCGCACCGCGGCCAGCCGTCCTTGCGCGGTGTCCGGCGCCGCGGCCCGGATCTCGTCGAGCTGCAGCCGCGCCACGTACTCGACAGCGGCGGCGAGGAGCTCCGCCTTGGACGGGAAGTGGTGCAGCAGCGCGCCCCGGGACACCCCGGCCCGTTCCTGGATGCGTTGGGTCGACGTGCCGGCGTACCCGAGCTCGACGAGGCAGTCGACCGTGGTCTCCAGCAGGTGGGTGCGGGTGCGGTCGCGTTGCTCGCGGCGGGTGGTGGCGGCCATCGGAGCAGATTAGGCGGCGCACGCCCGTGAGATAACAGTCAGGTTGGACTGTCAACCACTACTGTGGGCGCATGTTGGCTGCTGAGCTGGTGAGACGTGGTGCCCGGCGGTACGCGAACCGGGTCGCGGTGGTGGTCGGCGACCGCGAGATGACCTACGCCGAGGTGGACGAGCGGGCGAACCGGCTGGCCAACGTGTTCCTGTCGCTCGGCTACGGCGCGGGACGGCCCCGGCAGCGGGTCGGACTGCTGGCCGACAACGGCGTCTGGTCGGTCCCGCTGGAGTTCGCGTGCCTCAAGGCCGGCGTCGCCAGGGTTCCGTTGAACGCGCGATTGTCGGTGACCGAGCAGGCCAGGATGCTCAACGAGACCGACGTGCGGCTGCTGGTCCACAGCGAGGAGCTCACCGACCGCGCGCACGAGCTGGTGCTGCGCTGCGAGGGGCTTCGGCTTGCCGGTCTCGGAGTACGCGAGCGCGCCGACGACGTCAACCTCATCGCCGAGGCGGACGCGGCGAGCGCGACCGACCCGGCCGTGCTGCTGGCCCCCGACGACCGCACGGTCGTGCTGTTCACCTCGGGGACGAGCGGCACGCTCAAGGCGGCGCAACACACCCAGGCCAGCATCTCCGCGATCACCGCGAACATCCTGGCGAACCTGGTCGACCCCGGCCGCGACTCGGCCATGTTGCACGCCGCGTCGCTCGTCCACGCGAGCGGAACGTTCCTGCTGCCCTACTGGCTGCGCGGCGGCCGCGCCGTGGTCCTCCCCGGTTTCGACCCGGAGCGGTACCTCGACGTCATCGACGACCAGCGGATCACCACGGTCAACCTGGTGCCGACCATGCTCGGCCTGCTGTTCTCCTCCGGCGCGCTGGACGATCCGAAGCGCGCGAGCAGCCTGGACACGATCATCTACGGGGCGAGCCCGATGCCCCGGCCGATGCTGGAGCGCGGGCTGGAGCGGTTCGGCCCGAGGTTCGTGCAGTACTACGGCCAGACCGAGGCGCCGCTGTGCCAGACCGTGCTGGACAAGGTCGACCACACCGACCCGACGCTGCTCGGCTCGTGCGGGCATCCGGCGGTGGACGCCGAGATCGTCATCGCCGACGAGCAGGGCGATCCCGTCCCACCGGGTGAGATCGGGGAGCTTCGGGTGCGGGCCCCGTTCGCCATGGCCGGCTACTTCAACGCGCCCGAGCTGAACGCACAGACCATCACCCCGGGCGGCTGGATTCGGACCAGGGACATGGCGCGCGCCGACGACCGCGGCTACGTCCACCTGGTCGACCGCGCGAGCGACATGATCATCACCGGCGGGTACAACGTCTACCCGCGTGAGGTGGAGGACGCGCTGTCGGTCCATCCGGCCGTCGCGGAGTGCGCGGTCGTCGGCGCGCCGGACCCGACCTGGGTCGAGGCGGTCACCGCGTTCGTGTCGCTGCGCCCCGGGGCCAGCGTCACCGACGAGGAGCTGCTCGGTTCCGTCCGGGACCGGCTGGCCGGGTACAAGGTGCCCAAACGGATCGAGATCGTCGAGGAGATACCGAAGTCCCCGGTGGGCAAGATCCTGCGCAGGGCGCTGCGCGAGCCGCTGTGGCGGGACCAGCCATGAGCACGGTCACCGACGTCGCGGTCCCGGTCCGGTTCAAGGGCGGCTCCGGGCACATCGCCGGCACGCTGACCGTGCCGCCGGGTGGCGCGCGGACCGTGCAGCTGCTCGTGCACGGCTACAGCTACGACCGGTACTACTGGGACTTCCCGTACCAGCCGGACACCTACTCCTACGTCCGCGCGGCCGACCGCGCCGGCTATGCGACCCTGGCGATCGACCGGCTCGGCGACGGCCGCTCCACCCGTCCCGCCGGACGACGGCTCACCTGGGGCAACGCCGCACTGACCGTGGCGCAGGTGGTCAGCGCGCTGCGGGACGGCAGCCTCGGGACCCGGTTCGACCAGGTCGCGCTGGTCGGCCACAGCTTCGGTTCGGTCACCAGCTACCTCGTCGCGGGCCGCCATCCCGGCGTCGACGCGTTGGTCATCACCGGCGCCGCGCACCGGGTGAACATGGCGCGCATCTCCCAGCTGCTGCTGAACTCGCCGCCGGTCGGGCCCGGCCCGCTGTACACCACGACACGGCGCGGCTGGCGGGGTTTCCTCTACCACGTCCCGAACGCCGACCCGGCCGTCATCGCGCTCGACGAGCAGCTGAAGCAGACCGCGGGCATGTTCGAGATTCCCAGCGCGCTGCCCTACCTGGTCAACGGCGTGTCACGGACGACGAACATCCCCGTGCTGACCGTGATCGGCGACCAGGACACGATATTCGCTCGTGGATGGGGAACCCCGGACTGCTCCTCCGACGCCGCGCTCGCCGACTTCGAGCGCCGCTTCTACGGTCCGGCGGCGACCGTCGAGGCGATGGTGGTCCCCGGCACCGGGCACGACATCAACCTCGAACGCACCGCCCCGGACGCGTACCGGCGGATGACCGGCTTCCTGGACCGTCACCTCGGCCGGTAGTCGAGGTAATCCGGGTTCGGTGTTTCGTGGTCCGGGTCACTGGTTACCCGACCGCATGGAACGTGGCAGCGACAAACACGGACCCGTGAAGGACGACGAACTGGAGCGCGAGATCGCCGAGGCGGTACGCGGCAACCCGCCGGTACGTGCCGAACAGTGGCCGGACCCCGAGGGCACCGCCGTCGAGCAACCCGAATCGAGTCGTACCCCCGAGGGCGCCGCAACCCCGCTCGACCTGCAGTAAGACTCGTGAGTGGTACGGGCGCCCCGGGGTGCCCGTACCACTCACGAGACCCGTGCCCGGGTACGCTGAGTAATCGTGGCGGATCTTCTTGGCGCGCAGCCCGGTGACGCTCCGGGGCAGGCAGGCTGGCTCATCGCGGAGACGGCCCGGCTGCTGGACTTCGCGGAAGGCTCGTGGGACCCGCTCGGCGGTTACGGGCGGCAGGACGACATCGGCATCCGCGCCCCCGGTACCCCGGCGGAGTTGTGGATCACCGGTCGGATGACGCACGTGTACGCGCTCGGTGAGCAGCTCGGTCACCCCGGTGCGTCCGAGCTGGTCGTGCACGGTCTCGGTGCGCTGCACGGCCGGTTGCACGACGACGAGCACGGCGGCTGGTACCCCGAGGTCGACTCGGGTGGGCCGGTGCGCACCGACAAGGAGTTCTACCAGCACGCATTCGTCGTGCTGGCCGCCGCGAGCTCGGTGATCGCCGGTCACCGGAGCGCACGCGGCCTGCTCGACGAGTCCCTGGAACTGATCGACCGGCGCTTCTGGTCCCGTGACGACGCCATGGTCTACGAGACCTGGGACGAGACGTTCACCGACCTGGAGCCCTATCGCGGGGTCAACGCCACGATGCACGGCGTCGAGGCGTTCCTCGCGGCCTATGACGCGACCGGCGCGGAAGTGTGGCGCGACCGCGCGCTGCAGATGACCGGACGGGTCGTGCGGGACTTCGCCGCACCCAACGGCTGGCGGATCCCTGAGCATTTCGACTCGGACTGGAACCCGCGCCCCGAGTACAACAAAGACCGGCCCGACGATCCGTTCCGGCCCTACGGCTCGACCGTCGGACACGGCCTCGAATGGTCCCGACTGTGCCTGCACCTGCACGCCTCGCTCGGCGAGAAGGCACCGCACTGGCTGGTCACCCACGCCCGGGACCTGTTCGAGCGGGCCGTGGGCGACGGGTGGGCCGTCGACGGGGCCGACGGGTTCGTCTACACCGTCGACTGGGACGGCAGGCCGGTCGTGCGCCAGCGCATGCACTGGGTCCTCGCCGAGGCCATCGCGGCGGCCGCGGCCCTGTACTCGGTGACCGGTGAGGAGACCTACCGGCAGCGGTACCAGACGTGGTGGGACTACGCCGAGCGCTACCTGATCGACCGCGAGAACGGCTCCTGGCACCACGAACTCGACCCGGGCAACCATCCGGCCGCGACCGTGTGGCCGGGCAAGGCCGACGCCTACCACGCGGTGCAGGCGACGCTGCTGCCCCAGCTGCCGTTGCGCGCCTCGGTCGCCGCGGCACTGCGCGACGGCATCGCGGCCAGCTAGCCCGCACACCGCCCCGCGAGTCGGGGATTTCGTCAGGGTGAGTCGCGGAATCCGTCATGCCCCGACGAGGGGAACGTGGTCGTAGATGAGACGGGAATGTCGGTGGGCCGCGGTATGTTCAGTGAATCAGTTGAAAGTTTGACTAACTGAGGAGCCGAACATGCCGGCCGTGACCGTTTCCGACATCACCACCCTGCCTCGTATCCCGGAGGTCGCTCCGGACGCCGTGGAACGCGGCGTGAAGTCGGTGACCGACGCGCCGACCGGCTACGAGGGCGAAGGCTTCCCGGTGCGCCGGGCGTTCGCCGGGGTGAGCCAGACCGAGCTGGACCCGTTCATCCACATGGACCAGATGGGCGAGGTCGAGTACGCACCCGGTGAGCCCAAGGGCACGCCGTGGCACCCGCACCGAGGGTTCGAGACCGTCACCTACATCATCGACGGGACGTTCGAGCACGCCGACTCGCACGGCGGCGGCGGCACGATCACCGACGGCGACACCCAGTGGATGACCGCAGGCGGTGGCATCCTGCACATCGAGAAGCCGCCGGAGGCGCTGGTCGTCAGCGGCGGTCTGTTCCACGGGCTGCAGCTCTGGGTGAACCTGCCACGTTCGCTGAAGAAGACCGCGCCGCGCTACCAGGACCTGCGTGCCGCGCAGACCGCTCTGGTGAGCAGCCGCGACGGTGGCGCGCTGGTCCGGATCATCGCGGGCGACCTGGGCGAGGTGTCCGGGCCGGGATCGACGTACACGCCGATGGCGATGATGCACGCGACCATCAGCCCCGGCGCACAGCTGCGGCTGCCGTGGCGCAAGGACTTCAACGCGCTGGTCTACGTCATGTCCGGTGCCGGTTCGGTCGGCGCCGAGCGTCGGCCGATCCAGACCGGGCAGCTGGCCGTGTTCGGGCCGGGCGACGTCATCACGGTCGCCGGCGCCGATCACCAGGAGTCCCGCTACCCGGCGCTTGACGTCGTCGTACTGGGCGGTGTGCCGATCCGTGAGCCGGTCGCCTGGGCGGGCCCGTTCGTGATGAACACCAAGGCCGAGGTGCTGACCGCGTTCGAGGACTTCGAGGCTGGTCGTTTCGGGCAGATTCCGGCTATCCATGGAACCGTATAAAGATTCATGGATCCGTAACGGCGTCCACTACGTCTCGCAAAGAGAAAGCGGCGCGCGAGGGCGGATGGCGACAATGCGTATCGTGGCGGGCGGCCGAACCGGGTGACATCGACCCGGTGGGATCGGCCGGGCGATGACGTGGGAAGGCGGGGTTGACGCGGTGGACTGGGCACGCGACCGGGACAAGGGGTCGTGGGGCAGGCCACGTTCGGGCAGCTCGGTCCCGCCGCCCGGCCGGGGCGGGCCACCGCCGCGCCCGCCGCTGTCCGGCCGGCCGCCGCCTCCGGGCCGTCCGAGGCAGCCGGGGAACTACCGGCGCAACGGGCTGACCGGACGCCCTCCGCAACCGCCGCCGCCCCCGGCCCCGTACGGGGCGCCCCCGCCCGGTGGCCAGTACGGTCGCCAGCCACCGAGACGCACCGCCGTCATGCCCGACCCGGCGGCCCGCCCGGCAGGCCGACCGCCCGCACCGCCCCGGCCCCGGCCGAACTGGGGCAGGCGGCTGTTCATCGCCCTGCTGGTGCTGCTGGTGGCGGTCATCGGAATCGGCGGCTACCTCGACACGAGGCTGACCCGCACCGCCGCTCAGTCCGACTACCAGGGCAGGCCGGAGAGCTCGGGGACGAACTGGCTGATCGTCGGCTCGGACAGCCGCGCCGACCTGACCGAGCAGCAGGAACAGCAGCTGACCACCGGGAACGCCGCCGGTCAGCGCACCGACACGATCATGCTCCTGCACACCGGCAGCGCGGGCACCACGCTCGTCTCGCTGCCCCGCGACTCGTTCCTCTCGATCCCCGGCCACGGCCGCAACAAGCTGAACGCCGCGTACGCGTTCGGCGGGTCGAAACTGCTGGTCAAGACCGTCGAGCAGGCGACAGGCCTGCGGATCGACCACTACGCCGAGATCGGCTTCGGCGGGTTCGTCGGTGTCGTGGACGCGGTCGGCGGGGTCGACATGTGCATCCCGTCCGCGATGAAGGACCCGAAGGCCGGGCTGAACGTCAAGGCGGGCTGCCAGGAGCTGGACGGGCAGACCGCGCTCGGCTACGTGCGCACCCGCGCGACACCGCGCGCCGACCTGGACCGGATGCAGCACCAGCGCGAGTTCCTGTCCGCGCTGATGGCCAGGGTCCTGAGCCCAGCGACGCTGGTCAACCCGTTCCGCCTGGTGCCGCTCGTGCAGTCCATCCCGGGCGCGCTCACCGTCGGCACCGAGGACCACGTGTGGAACCTCGCCTGGCTGGCCCTGGCCATGCGCCAGCTGTCCGGCCCTGACGGCAAGACGACCACGGTCCCGATCGGCAGCCTCGGTACCTCCGGCGGCTCGTCGGTGGTGCGCTGGGACACGACGAAGGCCAAGCAGTTCTTCACCGCGCTGGCCAACGACGAGGCGATCCCGAAGTCCGCTGAGAACTGACCGCTCCCGGCTCGGGTCAACGGTGTCAGGATCGAGGGCATGACCGCCGAATCGTGGCCGGGACTGCTCGCCGATGCCTGGCGAGCGGTGTCCGGCGACGCCGAGATGCCAGCCCGGTTCTCTCTGAACGGCCCCTCGCCGCACGCCGCGTTGCCCTCGGCCCTGCCGGTCGCGGACACCGCGGTGGCCTGCGTCGGGGCGGCGTTGCTCGCGGCCGCCCAGGCGGGAGGGCACCGGGCCGCGGCAGTGGATGCCGCGCACCTCGCCACCGCCGTGCGCAGCGAGGGTCGTCTGCGGGTCGACGGCGCGCCGGTCGGCCCGGGGTTCGCGCCGCTGTCCAGGTTCTGGGACACCGCCGACGGCTGGGTCCGCACCCACGCCAACTACCCGTGGCACCGCGACGCGCTGCTCACCGCGCTGGGCGTCACCGGCGACGACGACGTGGCGGCGGCCATCGCGGCGAGCACCTCGGCCGATGTCGAGAACCGTGTCGTCGAGGCGGGCGGGATCGCCGTGGCGATGCGCACCCCCGAGCAGTGGTCGGTGCACCCGCACGGCCGGGTCGTCGCCACCCAGCCATTGATCACCGCGACGCGGCTCGCTCCCGGCGCACCGCGAGGGCGGCGACCCGGCCCGTTGCCGGCCTCCGGTGTGCGGGTACTCGATCTGACCAGGGTGATCGCCGGCCCGGTGTGCACCCGCTACCTGGGGGCGCTCGGCGCGGACGTCCTACGGCTCGACCCACCGCACCGCCCCGAGCTGCCCATCCATCGCTACGACGGACTGCCCGGCAAACGCAGCGCCCTCCTCGACGCCACGACCCCGGAAGGCGAGCGCCACCTGCACGAGCTCCTCGACGGCGCCGACGTGCTGGTCCACGGCTACCGCCCCGGGGCGCTCAGCCGGTTCGGACTGGACGGCCACGCGCTCGCCGAGCGTCACCCCGGGCTGGTCGTGGTGTCGCTGTCGGCCTGGGGCAGCGAGGGACCGTGGGGCGACCGTCGCGGTTTCGACAGCATCGTGCAGGTCGCCACCGGCATCGCGGTGCGCGAATCCCCCGACGGCCTGCGCCCCGGCGCACTGCCGTGCCAGCTGCTCGACCACGGCACCGGCTACCTGTGCGCGGCCGCGGCCCTCACCGCGCTCCGCGAACAGTCCGTGCACGGCGGCACCCAGCTGCGTGAGCTCTCCCTGGCGCGCACGGCACACTGGTTGCTCGGCCAACCGGCGACGTCCCGCCCCGAGGGGGAGCGATCCGAAGGAGACTGGCTGACCACCCTGCCCGGGGAAGACGGCGACGTCACGACGGTCACGCCCCCGGGTTCCCTGGACGGCACCCCACTCGCCTGGCCCCCGCTCCGCATCGCCTACGGCGCCGACCCCGGCACCTGGCGCCCCCGCTGACCAGGCCAACGCACCCCGGCCTCGCCACCCCGCCGCTGGTCGGCCTGAGCCGTGACACCGCGCATCTCGCAGTCACACCGCGCACGGTGCACACCGCGCGGTGTGGACGCGACGTGCGCGGTGTCGCCCTGCTGGCGTCCACCCTCGCCGCGCCGGCCGGGCTGAGGTCGCCGGGCCTGTGGCTGCGCCAGATACGCGGCTGGACGCCACACCGCGCACCTAGCGCTCACACCGCGCACCTGGCGCTCACACCGCGCACCTGGCGCTCACACCGCGCACCTGGCGCCCACGGCGCGCACCTGGCGCCCACGGCGCGCACTTGGCGCCCACGCCGCGCACCTGACGTCCACACCGCGCGGTGTGCGCGGCGCGCGGTGTCGCCGGACGGTGCGCGGGGTGAGTGGACCGTGCGCGGTCCGGGTGGACGGCCTGAGGCCCGGTGCTCCCTCGGGATCAGGGACGCCGAGGAGCGATCTCCGTCAGACGTGCGCGGTGCGCCGTCATCAGCTCGTGGTGCAGCAGCGCGCCGTAGGAGACCCGGGCGACACCGAGATCGGCCAGCTCCGCGACGCTCGGCACCCCGGGGAACATCATCATGTTGACCGCTCCGCCGATGCCCTCGACCAGCGCGCGGATCGTCGCCGGGTCCGAGATCGGGATGGGGAACACGCAGTCCGCGCCCGCCTCCCGATAGCGCCGCCCCCGCGCGATCGCGTCGGCGAGCAGCTCGGCGGGGTCGTCGCTCGGACCGTAACCGGGCAGCATCACGTCCACCCGCGCGTTGATCACGATCGGTACACCGGCGGCATCGGCGGCCGCGCGCACCGCAGCCAGCCGGTCCGCCTGCTGCTCGACGTCGACGACCTTCCGGACGGCGGCGTCGGAGTCCTCGAGGTTGCAGCCGACCGCCCCCGCCGCGAGCAGCTCGGCGACGATGTCCTTCGGGTCCAGCCCGTAGCCGGCTTCGATGTCGGCCGTCACCGGCAGATCGCCCGCGACCGCCGCGATGCGGCTGATCGCAGCGAACATCTCTTCCGGCGGAGTGTGCCCGCCGTCGGCATGGCCGAGCGTCGCGGCGACCGCGTGACTGGTGGTGGCCACGACCTCGAAACCGGCGTCGACCACGGCAGCGGCCGTCACCGGGTCCCAGGCGTTGGCCAGTACGAGAGGCTTACCGGGCTGGTGCAGTGCGCGCAGCCGTTCGGCGCGCTCGGTCAGAGTGCTCACCCGCCGGAGGGTAGGACGAGACGATCTCCGGCTGGAGGGCCAACGCCGCACGGTTCCGCCAGACCACTTGCACCAAGATTCCCGACTCGTGGTGCTGACGCGCCCGACTCGCGGGTGGGTGGGGCTACGCCGTGCGGCGCGTCCGCTTCGCCGGTGTCTTCGTTGCGGACTTGCTCGCCGCCTTGGCCTTCGGCTTCGGTTTCGCCGACGGCTCGGGCTCGGACGGCGTGTCCTCCGGCGAGCTCGAACGCTGCGCGGGCACCTCGGGAGACGCTCCGGCCTTCGCCGCCTCGACACTGCGCTGCAACGCGGTGAGCAGGTCCGTCATACCGTCCGCCCCGCTCGCACCAGCGGCGGCGGGCTCCGGGGCCTCACGCGTGTCACCGGACGAGCGCTTGCGCTCGATCATCTCGACCATGGCATCGCGGTACTCGTCGTCGAACCGGGTCGGGTCGAAGTCGGCGCCGAGGCTGTCCACCAGCGACGCCGCCATCGCCGTCTCCTGCGGCCGCAGCTCGACCTCGGTGTCGAGAATGTCGAACGACGGGGTACGCACCTCGTCGGGCCACAGCATGGTCTGCAGCACGATCGTGCGGTCACGCACGCGCAGCAGCGCCAACGTCTCCCTGGTCCGGATCGCGACCTTCACCAGCGCCATCCGGTCGGTCTCGCGCAGCGCCTCCCGCAGCAGGATGTACGGCTTGACGGCCTTCGTCTCCGGTTCCAGGTAGTAGCTGCGGTCCAGCAGCAGCGGGTCGACCTGGTCGGAGGGCACGAACTCGACGACGTCGATCTCCCGGTTGCCGCTCGCGGCGGGCAGCGCCTCCAGGTCGGCCTCGTCGAGCGTGATCAGCTCGCCGTCCTCGGTCTCGTAGCCCTTGACGATGTCGGCGTACTCGACCTCGTTGCCGCACACCGTGCAGGTCCGCTTGTACCGGATGCGGCCGCCGTCGGCGCCGTGCACCTGATGGAACCGGATGTCGTGGTTCTCCGTCGCCGAGTACATCTTCACCGACACGCTGACCAGACCGAACGACACCGCGCCGCTCCACATCGCGCGCATGGTGTCTCCCTCCCCGCGTTGGTTACCTGACAGCATGAGGCCGTGGACCCCATGCTCGCCACCCCTGGCGCCCTTCCGACCGGCCCGGACTGGTCGTTCGAGGTCAAATGGGACGGCATGCGGCTGCTCGCCGACGTGAGCACCGCGAACGACCAGGTGGCGATGAAGCTCGCCAGTCGCACCGACCGCGACATGACCCGGCACTTCCCCGAGCTGGCCGGCCTGACCGAGCTCGCCCCGGATGTGTTGCTGGATGGTGAGGTCGTCGCGTTGTCCGGTGGGGTGCCCTCGTTCGCCACGCTGGCCGACCGGTTCCACCGGATCCCCTCGCCGGCCGAGGTCGCGGCGCGGCCGGTGATCTTCATGGTGTTCGACGTCCTGCGCCTCTACGGCGTCCCGCTGCTGGAACGGCCGCTGTCCGAACGCCGCGCGACGCTCGAGCGGCTCGACTTCGGCCCGGTGAACCAGGTGCAGCTCTCCCCGGTCTACGACGACGGGCCTGCGCTGCTGGCCGCAACGGCGGCGCAGGGACTGGAAGGCGTCGTGGCGAAGCGTCGCGACTCGGTGTACCGGCCGGGACAGCGCGCGCAGAGCTGGGTGAAGGTGCCGCACCGCAAGACCCAGGACTGTCTGGTCGGCGCGTGGCGACCGGAGCGAACCAACCCGTCGCGCATCGGCGGCCTGCTGCTGGGAGTGCCCGATCCGGACGGTTCGGGACGGTTGCGGTTCGCCGGCCGGGTCGGCTCGGGTGTCGCGGGCGAGAAGACCCAGCGGGCGCTCCGCGCGGCGCTGCGGCCGTCGGACGAGTCGCCGTTCCTCGACGACCTCCCCCGGGAGGACCGGCTGGGCGCCCGCTGGTGCGAACCGACCCTGATGGTGGAGGTCGCGCACAGCGGATGGACCGAAGGGCACCGCCTGAGACTTCCCGTGTTGTCACGATTGCGCACCGACCGGTAGCTGGCATTATTCAGCGGTTCGATTGTTGCTGGGGAGAGGACCCGGAATGGACTTCGGATCGTTGGCCGGCAAGGCCAAGGAGATGCTCGGCGAGCACGACGACAAGGTTGACCAGGCACTGGAGAAGGCGGGCGAGTTCGCCAAGAGCAAGTTCGAAGGTCACGACGCGCAGATCGACAAGGTCGTCGAGATGGGCCAGAACTACGACTTCGGCGGCAGCGAGAACAGGCCGGAACCAGCCTGACACATGCGCCGATGAGGCGGCGAGTGATCCCCTAGCCGGTCCACTCGCCGCCTTACGGCTATCTTGACGCCGGTGACCTCGATGTTCACCTGGCAGGGCGAGAACGGGTGCGCGCTGGAGAGCGTGCGGGTACTGCTCGGCGGTACCGGCTTAAGGGCGCTGGGCCGGATGGTGCGCGCAACGCGGGACACCCCTGCGTTCACCGCGTCGTACCGGCTCTTCGTGGACGAGGCCGGGGTGCTGTCCCGGCTGTCGGTCACTAGCGCGACCGCTGAGCGGGAACGCAACCTGACGCTCAACCACACCGAGGACGGCTACTGGCTGCTGGACACCGGTTCGGCGGGTGGTGGCGGTTCGCGTGCCGAGTTCGACGGTGCGGTGGACGTCGACCTGAAGTTCTCCCCGCTGTTCAACGCGTTGCCCATTCGGCGCCTCGGTCTGCACCGCCAGTCCGGTGACCAGGTGTTGCCGATGGTCTTCGTGACGTTGCCGACGCTCGAGGTGGTGCTGGTCAGCCAGCGTTACCGCACGCTGTCCACGTCGGGCAGCCGGTCGACGATCAACTTCAGCTCGAACGACTTCTCGAAGGACATCACGGTCGACGGCGACGGCATGGTCGTCGAGTACCCGGACCTGGCCACCCGCGTCTCGTGAGTGTTGAGTGTGGTGATAGCCACACTCAACACTCACGACCAGCCGGTGAGGACCTTGCCCTCGCGGCCGAGGTCGCGCAGCTCGGCGGGCTTGAGGCCGGTCGGGATGCGGACCTCGGGCGCGGTGCGCGCGGACTGCCAGTGCTGCCGCCCGGTGTGACCGGCGTTCACCGTGGCGGCGAGGCCACCGGTCGAGGCGAGTGAGCCGCGCGCGGCACCGAGCCGGCCCAGTGCGTCGTCCACGGCGGCCAGCAGCGCCGACCGGTTGCCCTCGCACATGGCCACGACGAGCTCGGGCCGGGTGTCCATGACCCGGGTGCCGTCGGCGAAGGACCCGGCGGCCAGCGTCAGGGGCAGACCGCCGAGGTCCACGCCGAAGCCCCGCCCGGGGTGGGTGACGTCCGAGGCGGCGACGGCCGCGAGCACGGCGGCCAGGATGTGCGGCAGGTGCGAAATCCTCGCCACCGCCGCGTCGTGCTCTTCGGAACCGGCCGGGACGACCCGCGAGCCGCACGCCCAGGCGAGCTCGGCGACGTCGGCCCACACGCTGCCCGCGCCGGTGTCGACACCGTCGTCGGTCTCGACCACCCAGTTCGCGCCGTCGAACAACGTCGCCGACCCGGCGGCCCAGCCGGACTCGGCGGTGCCCGCCATCGGATGGCCGCCGACGTAGCGCGTCGTCGGGGCGTGCTCCTCCACCAGGTCACGCATGGCAACCTGCACGCTCACCACGTCCGTGAGGCGACAGCGCGGCGCGATCGCATCGACCCGGCGCAGCACCTCGGTGATCGCGGTCAGCGGTGTCGCCAGCACCACCAGCGCGTCCGCCTCGGCGGCCCTCGCCAGTGCCTCGTCGGTGCTCTGGGCGACGTCGTAGCCGTCGGCGCGGGCGGCCGAGGCGGTCGAGGCGGACGCGGTCGCCGACCACACCGTGCGGCCGGAGGCGACCGAGGCGCGCACCAGGGAGCCGCCGATGAGTCCGAGCCCGATGACACAGATCGGCCGGGCGTCGCCGTCGGGTGTCGGCGTGGGTGCTGCGTCGCGTGCGGAGGTCACGGCGAGGCAGCCTACGGCGTCTCTCGCTTGACGGGTGAGGCGCCTGGGGGTGGCCGATCTTTCCACTCGCCGCACCAAAGCAACCACTCAACCCGTGTGGCTGACCGCTTGTCGTGATTGCGCTCTTCGGTCGCGTTTCCGATGCGACACGACTGGGTAACGTCGCTCCTTCGAGCTCGGGGGGCGTGACCGGATCAAGCCGGACCGGTCACGTCAGGCGGCTCGATTGATACGAGAAGGCTTTGATGCAGGCAGCGGCTAATCCCCGTTCCGCGGTGCGACATCCTGCACCCGCTCCCCACCGGGAAGGCTCCCCGCCGCAACATTCCCACCCGGTACCTCAGCCGACGCGACCGCCAGGAGGACAGGAACACCCCACCCAGCCCATCACCCGGCCGGAATACGGCCGTTGCCAACGCTGCGGCGAAGTCGTGATCGGCTGCCGCGACTCCGCCGGACAGCTGATCCCGGTCCACCCTGTCGCCGTACCCGGCGGTGAGCTGATCATCAACGGAAGTCAGGCGCGGATCGTTCAGGTTCTCTCGCACCGGGAGGCCTCGGCCGCGCATCGGCGTGGGGATCTCGGGTTCATGCCGCACGCGCGGCTGTGCCGGGGGTTGGGCTATCGCGGCTGACCCTGGATCAGAGGGTGTCCCCGCTGGCCGGTCAGTGTCTTGGCGTGGTCGGGCGGCGTCAACCCCCGGCTTCGCCGGCCTCGCACCCGCTCCTGGTTGGACGGGTTCGGGGGCGAGGGTTCCAGGTTGACCCCGCCCGACCACGCCAAGTGCGGGCCAGGATCGCGGGGACGGGGCAGGTGTGCGTGCACCCCCTACGTGCTTGCGAACCGATCGCGCCTGTTCCGCATCGGGCTGCGCCCTCGCGCCTGCGGCCCGCTCCCGTGACCGTGTTGATCACTGTGGCTGCACTTTGCGCACCTTGATGTCGCGTCGCAGACGTTCCAACATCTGCGACGCGGCATGAAGGTGTGCAAAGTGTGATGGAAGGTCTGCGAGGTCGGCGAAGACGGCTCGGTTCGCTCCCGCGAGTCTCCCCGCAGGGGGTTCAGTGCGAAGCACTGCAAAGAACGCAACGGGCGAGGCAGAAGGCGACCAGACAAGCGCGCGCTTGGCCGACGAAGTCGGCTTGTTTTTCCGGGAGTACCCCCGAAGCGAAGCGAGGGGGTGGTCACGGAAAAACTCCGCGCGGAACAGGCCCTAGGAGAGAGCATCCAGGGCGAAGGCTGTGTACAGGGCTACGCCGTCGACCATCGCCGACTCGTCGAAGATGACCTTGTTCGAGTGGTTCGGGGGTGCTGACTCGGGGCTCAGGTGGGGTGGACAGCCGCCGAGGAAGGCCAGTGCTCCGGGAACCCGGTTCAGGACGTAGGCGAAGTCCTCGGCGCCCAGGATGGGGCTGTCCATGGGGGTCGAGCGGCCTCGGCCCAGTACCTCGTTGGACAGCTGGTCCACCCGGGCGGCGGCGTCCGGGTCGTTGACCACGATGGGGTAGCCGGAGTCGATCTCCACGTGGGCGGTGCAGCCGTAGGTGGCCGCCGTGTACTGGCACACCTGACGTAGTTGTTCGTGCAGCTGTCTGCGGGTGCGTTCGGACAGCGTCCGCAGGGTGCCTTCCAGGTACGCCGACTCGGGGATGACGTTCGAGGTGGTCCCGGCGCGGATCTGGGCGATCGTGAGCACGGCGGGGTCGAGCGCGCTGACCCTGCGGGTGATCATGGTCTGGAGTGCGCCGACCATCGCGGCCGCCGGTGGGATCGGGTCGAGCGCGTCGTGGGGCGCCGATGCGTGGCCGCCCCGCCCGTGGACGGTGACCCGCAGGACGTCGGCGGCGGCCATGATGGCGCCGGGGCGGGTCTGCACCGAGCCCGACGGCATCGTGGAGCTGATGTGCAGTGCATACGCGGCGCTGGGGGTCCCGGCGGGCCCGGCCGCGTCCAGGACGCCCTCCTGGATCATCTGCCTGGCGCCGTGGTCGCCTTCCTCACCGGGCTGGAACATCAGCAGGACCCGGCCGGCCAGCAGCTCGCGGCGCTCGGACAGCAACCGGGCAGCGGAGGCCAGCATCGCGGTGTGCGTGTCGTGGCCGCACGCGTGCATCGAGCCCTCGATCTTCGACGCGTACGGCAGCCCGGTGTCCTCGGTGAGCGGCAGCGCGTCCATGTCGCCGCGCAGCAGCACCGTCGGGCCGGGGCGTTCACCGTCCAGCACCGCGACGACCGAGCTGCAGGACGTGCCGGGGTGGATGCGCAGCGGCAGCCCGGCGAGCTCGTCGAGCACCGCCGAGCGGGTCATCGGCAGCTGTAGGCCGAGCTCGGGATGCCGGTGCAGCCGCCTGCGCAGCGCGACCGTGCGTGGCTGGACCGCGTGCGCCGCCTCGACCAGTCCGCGCAGTCGGCGGTCGGGCTCGGCGTGCGCGGGCATGGGTAGATAGTGACAGCTGTCCCACGCCCGTGGGCAGAGTGGGTTATGCGGACCGGAGCACGGCCAGCGCCGCGCCGAGCAGGAACGCGGCGGCCGAGACGAACAGTGCGGTCCGGGGTCCGGAGGTCGCGCCGTCGGCGAGCGCGCCGAGGACCGCGATGCCGATGACGCTGCCGATCTGGCGCGCCGTGTTGATCACGCCTGCCGCCGCGCCCGCCCGGTTCGCCGGTGCCGCGTCGACGACCGAGCTGGTGGCCGCCGGCATGGTGAACGACATGCCGAAGCCGGCGGCGACCAGCGGCAGCACGAGCATCGGGTAGGGCAGCCCGACGCAGCAGGCGAGCCCCGCGAGGCCACCGGCGCCGACGAGCAAGCCGATGATCATCGTGGGCCGAGGGCCGCCCGCCCGGCCGGTGAACCGCCCGGACAGCGCCGAGCCGACGGCCACCACACCCATCTGTGGGAGCAGCGCGAGCCCGGCCACCAGCGGCGACTCGTGGCGGGTCTGCTGGAAGTGGAGGTTCAGCACGAACATCTCACCGTAGAAGCCGAGGTTGATCAGCAGCCCGACCGCCGTCCCGCCGGTGAACGTCGCGGACCGGAACAACGTCAGGTCGAGCATCGGTGCCGCGCGGAAGCGCTGCAGGAGAACGAACGCCGTGCTCGCGGCGAGGAACACCGAGGCCGACACCGCGGTCGCCCGGGTGATCCCGCCGTGGTCGCCCTCGATCAGCGTGTAGGTCAGCGCGGCCAGCGCGAGTGCGCCGGTGCACTGGCCGGGCAGGTCGATCCGGGTACCGGGGCTCCCGGCGGGCGCGGGCACCCTCCGGGCGGTCAGGACCATCGCCAGCAGCCCGAGGGGAACGTTGACGAAGAACACCAGCCGCCAGCCCAGCGTCGGGACGTCCACCAGCAGCCCGCCGAGGACCGGACCCGCCGCGGCGGCCAGCCCGGCGACGCCGCCCCAGATCCCGACCGCGCGTGCCCGGTCGGTCCGCTCCGGGTAGGCGGCCCGTAGCAGGGCGAGCGACGTGGGTACGGCGAGCGCGGCGCCGACGCCCTGGACCGTTCGGGCCGCGATGAGCGTCGCGGCGTCGGGCGCGAGACCGCACGCGGCCGAGGCGATGACGAAGACGGCGAGCCCGAGCTGGAACACCCGGCGCCCGCCGATGCGGTCGCCGAGCGCTCCGCCGCCGAGCAGTCCAGCGGCGAACGTGAGCAGATACCCGTCGACGACCCACTGCAGCGCGGCCAGGTCCGCGCCGAGATCTCGGCGAAGTGTGGGCAGCGCCACGTTCACGATCGTCGAGTCGAGGATCACCAGGAAGTAGCCGAGGCAGATCGCGACGAGGCCGAGAGTGAGTATCCGCTGGCGCGGAGGGGTCGTCAGCTCCATGCCGGCGACCCTAGGAGCGGATTGTTTCGGTGTTTACCGAAGCGATCTCACCAGCGGATATATGTGGTCAGGCCACAGAAATAACACCGTTCGGAGTCGCTGGGCTGCCGTTGGTCGAACACTGCGGAACCAATGGGTCAACTTACTCCGATGTGGTTTGGAGCACACGCCTATCTGGGCTTACCGTGGTGTTATGGCCGTCCAGACTGTCCGCGATGCCCCCCAGGCGCAGGACGAGGTGCTGCCCGGATTTGCGCTTGCCGCGATCCGGGAGGAAGGGCGCTGGCGCTGCACCAAACTGGACCCGGAGGCGTTGACCGACCTCGACACCGCGATCACCGAGCTGCGGGAGCTGCGCTCCACGGGTGCGGTGCTCGGGCTGCTCGCCGTCGACGACTGCTTCTTCGTCGTGCTGAGGCCCATCCCCGGCGGGGTGTCGCTGATGCTGTCCGACGCGGTCGCCGCGCTGGACTACGACGTGGCGGCCGACGTGCTCGACCTGCTGCGGGTCGACCTGCCGCCGGAGGACGCGGCCGACGACGACCCGTGGCCCGAGGGCGACATGGGCATCGTCGCGGACTTCGGTCTCGGCGCCGACGAACTGGAGGTGCTCGCGGGTGAGCTCGAGCTCTACCCGGACGAGCAGCTCACCTCGATCGCCCGCCGCTGCGGTTTCGCCGACGCGATGGCCAAGGTCCTCGGCTGACCGGAGTCACCTCCGCTGACCAGGCGCTCATGCGGCGTGCGCTGACGGTGGCGCGCGCCGCGACGGACACCGCCGACGTGCCGATCGGCGCCATCGTTCTCGGCTCCGACGGCACCGAGCTGGCCGCCGCCTGCAACGCCAGGGAGGCACTCGCCGACCCGACGGCGCACGCCGAGGTCCTCGCCCTGCGCGCGGCCGCCGCCGTGCTCGGCAGCTGGCGTCTGGAGGGCTCGACCCTGGTCGTCACGGTCGAGCCGTGCACGATGTGCGCCGGTGCGATCGCGTTGGCCAGGGTCGCCAGGGTCGTGTTCGGCGCGTGGGAACCGAAGACCGGCGCCGCTGGCTCGCTGTGGGACGTGCTGCGCGACCGGCGCATGACCCACCGGCCCGAGGTGATCGGCGGGGTGCTGGAGTCCGAGTGCGCCGGCCTGCTCGAGGACTTCTTCGCGGGCCGTCGCGGAAACTGTCGTACCCGCCCGGCACACTGACCGCCATGAGCCGCTTCAGCTACCGCCGCCGCGACCGGGTGACCGCCGAGGCGCTGGCCGACGCGATCTGGATGGCCTCGGGCAGGGTCTACGGCATGCCGGAGGCGGCGGCGTTCGTCGCCGACGAGCTGGTCGGGAAGGTCGTCGAGGATGCCCCGTTCGCGCAGGCCTCGGGGATGACGCTGATCACCGGCCTGGCCGGGCTGTGGCGGGACGGATGGCAGCCGGTCGACGTCTGGCAGATCACCCGCCGCCAGATCGGCGAACGTGCCGCCGAGTTCACGGTGGGCGCGATCGCCGCCGAGGCGGTGTGCCACGCCGACGCCACCCGGCATCCGCGCTGGCAGGCCCAGCTGGCACAGCTCGGCGCGATGCAGTGGTGGCGGCCGGACGAGATGTACGTGGGCGCCTACGCCGAGCGTCACGGGCTGGCCTCGGCCGGCGTGGTCGAGCTGGTGCTGCAGGTGGTCGCCCAGCTGCGCATGCTGCCGAAGCAGCCGCTGCTGATCCCGCCGCCGGGCAGCTACACCGGTCCCGGTGCCGCGTCGAAGGCGCCGTCGGGCCCACCCGCCGACGGCGTGGACCCGAAGATGCTGGCGAAGGTCCGGGCGCTGCTGGCCAAGGCCGAGGCGACCGACTATCCGGACGAGGCGGACGCGTTCTTCGCCAAGGCGCAGGAGCTGATGAGCCGGTACTCGCTGGAGCGCGCGGTCATCGATGCGATGGAGGACAGCCGAGGCCTCGCCGCCGTCCAGACCGGTGGGCGTCGCATCTGGCTGGACAACCCGTACCTGAGCCCCAAATCGATGCTGGTCAACGCGGTGGCCAACGCGAACCGCTGCCAGGCCGTGTTCGACCAGTCGCTCGGGTTCGTCACCGTCGTCGGCGAGGACACCGACACCGAGATCGTCGACATGCTCGCCACCTCACTGCTCGTGCAGGCCGGCCGCGCGATGCTGTCCACCGGTGCCAGGGTCGACCAGCGCGGACGGTCCCGGACCAAGTCGTTCCGCCAGTCGTTCCTGGTCTCCTACGCGCAGCGGATCGGGGAGCGCCTGGTCGAGGCGTCCGACCACGCCCGGTCGGAGGTCGTGGCCTCGCTCGGTGACAGCACGCTGCTCCCGGTGCTGGCCGCGCGCGAGGTGGCCGTCCAGGAGCGCATGTCCGAGTACTTCCCGAAGATCGTCACCCGCAGGATCTCGGTCTCCAGCTCAGCGGGCTGGGTAGCCGGCAGAGCGGCAGCCGACCTCGCCAACCTGGACGTGCGCTCGTCCCTAAAGGCCTGACCCGCTGTCTTCTTGGGCCTGACCCGCGCGGCTCTTTTCTGTGACCACCCCGGCTCGCGCGAGCGCTCGCTGGGGTACTCCCAGAAAAGAAGGCTCGAGGACTCGCCCATCGCGCGCTTGTGCTCACCGTGGGAGCCGCCCTGGTAGTCGGCGACATTGGTCGCGGACATTCACTACGCCGGCCTTCGCCGGAACTCCTTCGGAGACTCGCGGAGCCAACTTAGCCGTGGCTGGCTTGGCTGTTGCTGGCTTCGGTGGCAGCTGACTCGGGGGTGGGGGTGTCCAGGACGTCGGCTACCACGCAGGCCACGTTGTCGGGCGCGCCCGCCTTGTGTACGAGTTCGATCAGTTCGGCGACCGCCGCGCTCGGCTCCGGCTGTTCGGCGAGTGTGTCCCGGATGTCGAGCGAGGACAGCACGTTGTGCAGCCCGTCCGAGCACAACAGGTAGCGGTCGCCGGGCTGGGCGTACTGCGGCAGGATCGTCGGCGGCGGGCCGTCGCCGCCGCTCAACGCGCGGATCAGGATCGCCCGCTGCGGGTGCGACTCCGCTTCGGCCTCGGTCAGCTGACCGGAGTCGATGAGGCTCTGCACGAGCGAGTCGTCATGGGTGAGCTGCAGCAGCTGACCGTCGCGCATGACATAGGCCCGCGAGTCACCCACGTGCACCAGCGCCAGTTCGGCGTCGTTCCAGGCGAGCGCGGTGAGGGTGGTGCCCGAGTTGGCCAGCGCGGCGTCACTGGCGGCCAGCTCGCGGACCGTGTCGGTCGCGCGCTGCGCGGCCGAGCGCAGGCTGTCCAGCAGCTCACCCGGCGACGGCTTCGCCCCGACCATCGCCTCGATCGCCGACGCACTGATCAACGGCGTGTCCGTCGGTCCGTACCCGTCGGCGACCGCGAGCAGCCCGTCCCCGGCCCACGCGGCGTCCAGGTTCTGCTCCCGGACCAGGCCCCGATCGGTGTGCGCGGCATAACGCAAGGTCAGCGGGCCGGCTAACTCGTCCTCGATGGTCACGGTGGTGCCCTTTCCGGACAGGTGCCAGACGCGACAGCGGCCAGAACGACACCTGGGCGAACATGTTGTACGAGAAAGTACAGGCTGCTGCCCACGCGCGAGCAAGGTCAAGTCTTAGCGGACGCGGACCATGTCCTCGTTGTGCTGGGCCAGGGTCTTCTCCAGCAGGACGGTGTCCTGGTCGCGGATCGCGGCGATCAGGTTGGCATGCACCTCGAGGTTGTGCGCCCGGGGTCCGGTCAAACCCTCGATGAACCGGGCGCGGCTGATCGTGGCGGTGAGCATCGTGACGATCGTCTGGTACATCCCGACCAGCACCTCGATGCGGGACGCGCGCGCGATCGCCAGGTGCATCCGCATGTTCGCGTCGAGGAACGCCCGCGCGTCGTCGCGGCCGGACGCGGCGCGCATGTCGTCCAGCGCCCATTCCATCGCGCGGATGTCGTCGGGGTTGGCGCGTTGCATCGCGGCGGTCGGGAACAGCGCATCCAGGTACTGACGCGCCTCGAACAGTTGCACCGGATCGACCGTCAGTCCCTGGTACCAGACGTCGATCGCGCCGAGCCGGACCTGCGGGGGCGGGTTCGCCACGAACACGCCGCCGTTCGGGCCGGGCTTGACCTCGACGAGATTGCGTTCCCGCAGGATGCGCAACGCCTCGTTCATCACCGAGGGGCTCACCGCGAACCGGGCGATGAGCTCGGTACGCAGGCCGACCCGGTCGCCGGTTGACGCGCGATCAGCCAGAATCTGAGCCTCTAGCTCGGCGGCGACCTGCTGGGCGCGAGACGCACGCGGTGCCGGCTCGGCGGCGGGCTCGGTACTGGTCACCACACCGATCTTACGGCACATAGTCTTGAATCTTGGTACTAGGATTCCGGCAACGACGCCAGGAGGTAGTCCATGTCCGACCGCGACGGGCTGATCGATCTGCACACGCACGCGATCTGGCCCGGCCTGCCGGACCTGACCGACAGCTCTCCCGACTACCGGTGGCCGTCCGTCGAACAGCTCGACGAGACCTCCGCGCGCATCCTGCTCGGCGGCGCCCCGTACCGGGACATCGACGATCGTTGCTGGTCAGCGCCTCGGCGGATCGCCGACATGGATGCGGACGGGGTCGCCGTCCAGGTCGTGTCACCGACCCCGATCACGTTCTGCCACGACGCACCGGCCGACGCCGCGGCGGTGCTCGCCGCCGCCCAGAACGACTTCCTCGCCGAGCTCACCGCCACCGCGCCGGACCGCTTCCGGGCGCTCGGCGCGGTCCCGATGCAGGACACCGGCCTGGCGATTGAGCAGCTGCGTCGATGCATGCTGGAGCTGGGTTTCCTCGGGGTGGAGATCGGCACCAGGATCGGCGACACCGAGCTGGGCGACCCGGTGCTGGACCCGTTCTTCGACGAGGCCGCCGAGCTGGGCGCCCTGGTCTTCGTGCACCCGGCGGACGTGACGCTGGACCCGAGACTGGCCAGGCTGAAGATCCCGTTCGGCGCCGGCATGCCCTCCGAGACCGGCATCGCGGCGGCCGGGCTGCTGGTCAGCGGTGCGCTGCAGCGCAGGCGGCCGCAGCTGCGGATGTGCCTCGCGCACGGCGGCGGCACGCTGCCCTGGCTGCTGCCCAGACTCGACAAGGGCGAGCTGATCAAGAACGCGGACACCCCACCCGAGCAGCTGCCCAGCGCGCTCGCCCGTCGGCTGTGCAGCGACTCGCTCACCTACGACGTGTCCAGCCTTCTGCTGGCGGTGACCCGCTTCGGCGAGGACCATGTCTACCTGGGCACGGACTATCCGTTCGCAGCGAAGGAAGACCCCACCGCGGCCGTGCTGGCCCAGCCGGAAGCGGGTCAGTCGGAGTCGGGGCTCTCCGACCTGCTCAGGGCCGCGATCGGCCGGGACAACGCACGCGCACTGTTGGAGGTTCGACGATGAACCAGTTCCTCGGGCTCGGCATCACCCACTACCCGCTGCTCGCGGTGACCGACGAGCACATGGCCGACCTGCTGCGGTGGACGCTCACCGATCCGGACATCCCGGAAGCCGACAAGGACCCGGCGAACTGGCCCGAGCTGATGCGCTGCGAATGGGCGGACGACGGCGGCACCGTGGCGGCCGCCGGGCACCGCAAAGAGCTGCTCGAAGGACTGGCGAACTGTCGCCACGCGCTGGACGCGTTCAACCCGGACGTCGTGCTGGTCTGGGGCGACGACCAGTACGAGAACTTCCGCGAGGAGGTCGTCCCGCCGTTCTGTGTGCTCGCCTACGGCGAGACCGAGGTCGACCCGTTCACCCTGATGTACAACCGGGGCGCGCCCAACGCGTGGGGTCTGCCGGAGGACACCACGTTCACCCTGCACGGCGACGCCGACGGCGCGCGACGGCTGGCGAACGACCTCCTGGAAGACGGTTTCGACGTCGCGTACAGCTATCAGAAGCGCGAGGCGGGGCACTTCCCGCACGCGATCGCCAACACACAGCTGTTCCTGGACTACGACAACGCCGGCCGCGAATTCCCGTACAAGATTCTGCCGATCACGGTGAACTGCTACGGCCAGCACGCGATCGCCCGAAGAGGAGGTCTGGCGCGCTTCGCGGACATCTCCGACGAACGCCTCGACCCGGTCGGCCCGTCACCGAAACGGTGCTTCCAGCTGGGCGCGGCGGTCGCCAGGGCGTTCGCGAGCACCGGCCAGAAGGTCGCGCTGGTGGCCAGCTCCAGCTGGTCGCACGCGTTCCTCAACGACAAGGACTGGCACCTGCGCCCGGACACCGAGGCCGACCTGCGGCTCTACCGTGCGTTCGAGGCCGGTGACTGGGACACCTGGACGTCCACGACCGGCACACAGGTCGTCGACGCCGGTCAGCACGAGATGCTCAACTGGTTCTGCCTCGCCGGCGCCATGCAGGAGCTGGGCATGCCACTGACCTGGTCGAACTTCGTGACGACCGACGTATTCAACTCGAACAAGTGTTTCGCCATCTTCGGCTGAAAGTTAGGGTTCCTGAGGTGCTCTCAGACAAGACTGGGTTGACCGAGTTCCGGACCGCGCGGCAGTTCCTGCTGGACAACCGGGAGGACTACGACACCGCGTACGCGGGCTTCCGGTGGCCGGAGCTGGACGAGTTCAACTGGGCGCTCGACTGGTTCGATCACCTGGGCAGCGCCCCGGACAGCGCCGACCGTCCGGCGTTGTGGATCGTCGAGCAGGACGGTTCGGAGCGGAAGTGGACGTTCGCCGAGATGTCCGCGCGCTCTGCGCAGGTCGCCAACTGGCTGCGTGCTCAGGGCGTCGGCAGGGGCGACCGGATCGTGCTGATGCTCGGCAACCAGGTCGAGCTGTGGGAGATGATCCTCGCCGCGATGAAGCTCGGCGCCGTGGTCATCCCGGCGACCACACTGCTCGCCGAGTCCGACCTGCGCGACCGGATCGACCGGGGCCAGGCCAAACACGTCGTCGTCGCGTCGGCGGAGACCGGCAAGTGGGACGCGGTCGCCGGTGACTACACCCGCATCGCGGTCGGCGACGAGGTCGAGGGCTGGATCGAGTACGCGACCTCCACCGGCGAGTCTGAAGAGTTCACCCCCGACGGCGCGACCTTGGCCTCCGACACCCTCCTGCTGTACTTCACCTCCGGCACGACGGCGAAGCCGAAGCTCGTCGAGCACACCCAGGCCTCCTACCCGGTCGGGCACCTGTCGACCATGTACTGGATCGGCCTCGAACCCGGCGACGTGCACCTGAACATCTCCTCGCCCGGCTGGGCCAAGCACGCCTGGTCGAACGTGTACGCACCGTGGAACGCGGGCGCGACCGTGCTGATCTACAACTACGCCCGGTTCGACGCGGCCACCATGCTGGAGGTCATCGGCCGCTGTGGCGTCGACTCGTTCTGCGCACCGCCGACCGTGTGGCGGATGCTGATCCAGGCCGACCTGACCGCGCTGAAGAACCCACCGGCGAAGGTCGTCGGCGCCGGCGAACCGCTGAACCCCGAGGTCATCGAACGCGTCGAGAAGGCCTGGGGCGTGCGCATCCGGGACGGGTTCGGCCAGACCGAGACGACCGTGCAGATCGGCAACTCGCCCGGCCAGCTGCTCAAGCCCGGCTCGATGGGCCGCCCGATCCCCGGGTTCGCGGTGGCACTGGTCGACGTCGCGTCCGGTGAGCGCGCCGAGGAGGGCGAGATCTGCCTCGACCTGGCGCAGCGCCCGCTCGGCCTGATGGTCGGCTACCGCGACGACGCCGAACGCAACGCCGAGGCGATGGCCGGCGGTTTCTACCACACCGGCGACGTGGCCTCCCGCGACGAGGACGGGTACATCACCTACGTGGGCCGCGCGGACGACGTGTTCAAGGCGTCGGACTACCGCATCTCACCGTTCGAGCTGGAGAGCGTGCTGATCGAGCACGACGCCGTCGCGGAGGCCGCCGTGGTCCCCGCGCCGGACGAGATCCGGCTGGCCGTCCCGAAGGCGTATGTCGTGCTGACCTCCGGTCATACTCCGGACCGCGAGACCGCACTGTCCATTCTCAAGTACGCCCGCGAGCACCTGGCGCCCTACAAGCGCATCCGCCGGCTGGAGTTCGCCGACCTGCCCAAGACGATCTCCGGCAAGATCCGCCGCGTGCAGCTGCGCGGCCAGGAGGAGACCGGCTCGCGGGAGGGCGAGTTCCGCGAGGAGGACTTCCCCGAACTCAAGGGCCAGTAGGAATGATCCCGTGCCCTGTGGCGTCCAAGCAGGTATGACACAGGGCACGACAACCTACGACTTCACCGGCTCGACCGTGCTGATCACCGGCGGCGGCAGCGGGATCGGACTGGCGATCACCCAGGCGTTCCTCGCCGCCGGTGCGAACGTGGTCATCACCGGGCGCCGCAAGGACAAGCTCGACGAGGCGTTGAAGGACGCCGACCCGGCGCGGGCCGAGGCGGTCGCGGCGGACGTCGGCGACGGCCAGCAGGTCCGTGACCTGATCGACCAGGTCATCACCCCGTTCGGCAAGCTGGACGTGGTGGTCAGCAATGCCGCCGGCTACGCGAACGGCCCGCTGACCGAGCTGGACGACGCCGACTGGGAGTCGCTGCGTTCGGCCAACGTCGACGGCTTCTTCCACCTGGCCAAGGCCGCCCTGCCCCGGCTGGCGGAGTCCGGCGGCAACCTCGTCGCGGTGTCCAGCGTGTCCGGTTCGCGCGGCGACTGGGGTCAGGCCGGCTACAACGCCACGAAGGCGGCGGTCTCCAACTTCGTCCGCTCACTCGCCCTGGACTGGGGCCCGCGCGGCGTGCGCCTCAACGCGGTCGCCCCCGCGTTCACCGTCACCGACATCACCCGCGCCGTCGCCGAGGACGACGGGCTGCACGCGCAGTTCGTCAACCGGATCGCACTCGGCCGCGTCGCCCAGCCCGCCGACATCGCCCCCGCCGTCCTGTTCCTGGCCAGCTCGGCGGCCGCCTACGTGACCGGCGCGATCCTGCCCGTCGACGGCGGGACCAGCGCCTCCACCGGCCAGCCGCACCTGTAGCCGGGGCGTGATCGGTGGCCGCGGTCACTGAGGTATTGTTCTCGGCGGTGGCGTGTCCGAGCGGCCGAAGGAGCACGCCTCGAAAGCGTGTGAGGTTAACGCCTCCGTGGGTTCAAATCCCACCGCCACCGCAGGTCAGAGCCCCGGTAGCCGAACATGGCGACCGGGGCTCTGTTGCGTGGAACGCACGCGCGGCCCCCGCGGTGCGACACTGGGCAGTGCGCCGAGTGCAGCGGGAGGGGCGGGAGTCGATGAGCCTTCGTCAGTACGAGTACGCCCTGGCAATCGCCGAGAAGGGTTCGGTGACGGCGGCGGCCGAGATGTTGCGCGTCGCTCAGCCGTCGGTGTCGCAGCAGATTCGCGGCCTGGAGCGGGAGCTCGGGGTGCAGCTGTTCGACCGGACGCCGAGCGGGCTCGTGCCCACCGCGGTCGGTCGTGCGTTCCTGCGTGAGGCCGAGGTCGCGGTGAGTGCGTCGCGGCGGGCGAGGGCGACGGCGCGGGCCGGTGCCGATGAGCTGGTGGGTGAGCTGGTCGTCGCGGCGCAGATGGGCTTCGGCACGCGACAGATGCCGGGTGCGCTGGGTGCACTGCGTCGTCGCTTCCCCCGGCTGGAGGTCACCGTCTTCGAGGAACCGAGCTCCGCTGAGCTGGAACGGCTGTGCCACCGGGGCGTGCTCGATCTCGCGCTGATGGCGGCATGCGAGCGGACCCCCGCCGACGCCCACCATCTCGGCGACGAGGAGTTCGTCGTGGTGCTGGGCGCCGGGCACCGGCTGCTCGCCTCGGGCCGGGTCGAGCTGCGGGAGCTGGCGGGCGAGCCGTGGGTGCGGTTCGACCGGGACAGCGCGCTCGACGGCGTGCTGCTGGCCGTGCTGCGGGACAACGACCTGGCCCCGACCACGGCCGCTCGCGTGTCCCAGACCGCGACCGCCGTGCGGTGGGCCGCCCAGGGGCTGGGGGTGACGCTGGTTCCGGCCTCGGCGGTGCCCGAGGGCTACGAGCACCTCGTCCGACCGGTGTGCCCCGTCGTCCCCCAGCCCGTCATCGCCGTGCTGCGCCACGGAGCCGGCCCGGCGGAGACCGCTCTGCTCGAGCTCCTGCGCCAGGAGGCGTGGACCGAGGCCGCTGTCTCACCGGCCTCCTGAGGGTCAGAAGACGGTGCCACCCGCGTCGACGTGCAGAGTGGTGCCGGTGATGTAGCCGGCGCGAGGAGACGCGAGGAAGACGATCGCCTCGGCGATCTCGGACGGCTCGGCCGTCCGCTGGATCCCCAGACCCTTCGCCACGTCCTCGATGCCCTCGCCCCACTCGGTCAGTACGCCTTCGGTGCGGGTCGGGCCGGGCGAGACGCTGTTGACCCGTACCCCGCGATCGGCGAACTCCGCCGCCCAGGTCCGGGTCAGCGAGTCCAACGCGGCCTTGGACGCGCCGTAGACCGAAGCGCCGGGGAAGCCCTTGACCGCCGCGAGTGTCGTGACGTTGACGATGCTGCCCCCGCCCCTCTCCAGCATGTGCGGCGCGAGCGCGACGACCAGGAAGTAGGCACCGCGCACATTGGTGTCGAAGGTCCGTTCGTAGTCGGCCACGCTCTGGTCGACGGTGGGCGAGGTCGGATAGGCGCCCGCGTTGTTCACGAGGATGTCGACCGGGCCGCTCCGGCGGGCCAGTTCGGTGACCGAGTCCAGGTCGGCGAGGTCAGCCGGAACGAATCGGACAACGCCGTCCTCCCGTAAGGAGTGCACCGCGTTCTCGCCACGCCGGACGTCGCGGCCGGTGATGACGACCTCGGCACCGGCGCGGGCCAACAATCGAGCGGTCGCCAATCCGATTCCGGAAGTGCCGCCGGTGACCAGTGCGATTTTTCCCTGTAGTTCCATTGTCGTGCGGCCTTTCATAATGAGGGAACAGCCGGTATCAACCCATCGGGTATTCGCCGCCGTCCACGATGAGATTCCGTCCGGTCAACCAGCTCGCCCGCTCGGACACGAGGAACAGCACAGCCTCGGCGATGTCCTCGGGCCGGCCCTCGCGCCCCAACGGCGGCGCCGTGACGTCGCCATGGCCCGGCGCCGCGTCGAGGCGCGCCCACAGCTCTCTCGTCGCCTCACCGCCCGGGGTGGCGGTCCTGCCGGGAGACACGGCGTTGACCCGGACCCCATGCGGCGCAAGCTCCAGGGCGAGCCCCCGGCTGTAGTACTCGAGTGCCGCCTTCGCCGCCACGTAGTGCAGGAACGGTCCGATCGGAGTGAGCACCGCGGCCGACGACACGTGCACGATCGCCCCCGAACGTCGCTCCCGCATCCCCGGTGCCAGCAGGGAGTCCAGCCGCACCGACGCGAGATAGTTCAGGTCGAGCGCGTCCCGCCACCCCTCGTCAGGGATCGCCAATGCGTCCTTGTAGGGCTCCGCCCCGCCCACGTTGTGGACCAGGATGTCCACCTCGCCGAGCACTTCCCGCGCCGCCGAGGCGAGCGCCTCCACCCCGGCGGGCGTCCGCACGTCGGCCGTCACGAAGGCGGCGCCTTCGGGTGCCGCGGTCGTCGTCGACCTGGCGGTGGTGAGAACCTCGGCACCGGCGTCCAGGAGTCCGCGTACGACGGCCGCTCCGATTCCGCGAGAACCACCCGTGACCAGTGCCCGCTTTCCCTTGAGTTCTGACTTGTTTTCGAACGTGGTCATGCCACCGGCCCTTTCGACGAAAAGAGTCGACGAATCCTCGGCGACTCGTGGTGAGTGCCTCGTCGACTTTTTCACCGTACGTTCGGAAAAGAGCGGTACGCAAAGACGAAATATGAGCGGGCCCTATAGGGGTTTCCTATGGCGACCGTGACCGGGCCCGGGAGGGCTCAGCCGGCGAGCAACTGCTCGCGCAGGATGTCGGCGTGCCCGCAGTGCTGGGCCAGCTCGCGCAGGACCTGCAGGTACACCCAGCGCACCGTGCGCGGCCCGGTCCGATGACCGGTCACGACGGCGTCCAGCGATAGGTCGCCGACCGCTGCCCTGGCCGTCGCGCAGGCCTCCCGGTGGGCCGCCGTGACGGAGGCGACGGTGTCGTCATCGGTGAGCCGGAACGACTCACCCGGGCTCTGCACCAGTCCGAGCTCCATGCGGGACGTGCCGCCGACGCACTCCTCGAACCACACCCGCTGCATCCACGTCACGTGCTTGAGCAGTCCGAGCAGGGTCGTCGCCGACGGGACGAGGCGGCGGCGCACCTGCTCGTCGGTGAGGCCGTCGAGCGTCATGTCGAAGGCACTCCGATACTCCTCGACGAACGCGTCGAGCTGGGTGCGCTCGGCGTCGAGCAGCACGTCGAACGAGCCCATCGGAGTCTCCCGGAGTGCCGGCAAGGTGACGTCGACGACCTTAGACCGCTCCCTGATCGGTCGACGGCGGTTGTCCGGTTGGGCCTCTCAGGTGAAGCACAACATCAGCCCTACTTGAGCACTCAACTTCATCTACGCTCGTAAGTGCTGACGACTGCACTGCTCGCACCGTCGCCTCTTCATCCACGCAGGAGGTTTCCCGATGACGCATGCCCAACGGACGCCCGTCCGCGAGACGCCGGAAGAGCGGCAGCTCGCCCAACAGCTCGCCGACACCGAGGGGCGTCTGATTGCGCAGCTCGCCGGTAGGCGGGAGATCACCGAGGAGCGCGTGCGCGAGACCTTCGCGCGCATGTACCAGCGGTTCACGGATGCGCCGGTGCGCTCGTTCTTACCGATCCTGATCGAACGGGCCGTGCGGGGTGAGCTCGGGCACTGAGACTTCACCCGCACGAACGCCGGGCCCCACGATGGGAGCCCGGCGTTTGTACTGTCGAGTGCAACTTTAGTCAGATTGACGGTACGACCATCGGACAATTACTTGTGGCTCTTGCCCGATTTGCACTTCTCGTTGTACGTCTTGTTGTACCCGAACTCGTATCCGGCGTTGTATCCCGCTTCCCAGCCGCGCTGGTATTCACCCGCGCCGCGAGCTGAGGCTCGCTTCTGTTTCTGGCAGTCGACATTCGCGTCGTGGGTGCCGTCCTTGACGCCCTGCTGGCGGCCGTCGTCGTAACCCCGTGCGTAGTCGCCACGCGGCGGCTCGGCGCGAAATGCTGATTGCTGCAGGTCAGAGCTAGTATGTGCGGCAGGTGCGGACGCCGCGAAGGCGACCGGCGCAGTCGCTACCATCGCACCGGCGAGCCCACTGGTGAGCAGTACCGCGAGTCCTAGATTGCGGCCTCGTTTCATGATGCATCCCCTCATCTCAGAATGTTCGTGCTTTTGCAGGTTAGGTTCCGAGGTTCTGGATGCCAAAGCTTTAAAACGGGAGCTTCTCCATGTAACACAATTTGTCTCGTCGACGATGTAGCTCTATTTATTGGTTGCGCGGGCGCCCAGGGGTCTGTACGAACGGGTGCAACCTCGCTAGTCGGAGGCGTCTGAAAGTGACATCGGTGGCGTGGGTCTTCGCCGTGCCGTTTGGGTGGGGTCGAGCCATTTGGGTGGGATGAATTCGGGCGATCCGTCTCGGATGGTGACGGTCCATCCGCTGGTGTGGATCATGCGGTGGTGTTGTTTGCACAGCAGCATGCAGTTGTCGAGGTCGGTCCGGCCGCCGGCGCTCCATTCGATGACGTGGTGGACCTGGCACCAGTGCGGTGGCCGTGTGCATCCGGGGTGGGCGCAGCCCCGGTCTCGCACGGAGAGTGCTTTGCGGAGCCCGGTGGGTGCGGTGCGTGACTCGTACCCGACGTCGATGGGGAGGCTTTTGCCGCCGAGCACAACAGGGGTGATCCCGCAGTCGCACAACATCGCGCGTAGGTAGGAGGCGGGTGCTTTGCCGCCGAACTCCAGCTGCGCGCCGCGTGCTTTCTGCTGTAGGTCGTGTTCGGTCATGATGACGGTGACGTGTGGGCGTACTCCGCCTTCGGCGGGTAGCCGGCCTTCGTCGAGGGAGTGGGAGCAGATTTCGGCGAGTGCGTCGGCTTGCCGTTCGGGCAGGGTCTTGCGTTCATCTTCTTCTGGCAGGAGTGTGGCCAGGACGGCGCGTTTGATTTCTTCGAAGGATCCGGCGTCGAGGGTGCCTTTGATCCAGCCGCCGCCGTCGGGGTTCGGGGTGAGCCACAGTTCGTTGAGCAGCTCGTCGCATCCGTCTTCGCCGGGTTCGGGTCCGTCTTGGTCGAGGTGGCTGATCAGCCAGTGCGCTTC
>NZ_AUBB01000026.1 GCF_000429025.1 Actinospineispora spinosispora DSM 44797 | reverse complement strand
ACCCTGCCCCAACGCCAAGCCGACGCACTCGCCGAGATCTGCTCCCACTCGTTGGACGAGGGCCGCCTGCCAGCCGAAGGCGGCGTCCGGCCGCACGTCACGGTCATCATGACCGAACACGACCTCCAGCAGAAAGCACGCGGCGCACAACTGGAGTTCGGTGGCAAAGCCCCCGCCTCCTACCTACGCGCCATGCTCTGCGACTGCGGCATCACCCCCGTTGTGCTCGGCGGCAAGAGCCTCCCGATCGACGTCGGATACGAGTCACGCACCGCACCAACCGGACTCCGCAAAGCCCTCACCGTGCGAGACCGCGGCTGCGCCCACCCCGGCTGCACCCGGCCACCGCACTGGTGCCAGGTCCACCACGTCATCGAGTGGAGCGCCGGCGGCCCGACCGACCTCGACAACTGCATGCTGCTGTGCAAACAACACCACCGCATGATCCACACCAGCGGATGGACCGTCAGAATCCGAGACGGATGGCCCGAATTCATCCCACCGAAATGGTTGGACCCCACCCAAACAGCACGCCGAAGACCCCTGCCACCGATATCACTTTCGGGGGTCTCGGAGTAGTCGGCCCAGAAGGCAGACCTTCGAACTCCGATCTCTTGGTGACGGCTACGCGCCTTCTTCCGGAGCCACACAACACGTCGGCACCGGCGTGACCACCCACCCGATGCCAAGAAGCTCATCCCATTGGCCTAATGCCCACGGGTAACGGCGACGGCCGAGGGAAGGATTATCCGGGCACATCTGGAAGAACGGACTGTCTCGCCATGACAACGTTGTCATCGACACGCCGCCGTCGTGCCGCACGAATTTCCCCGGCGAATCGGCTTCTGTGCGCCGGAGCTGGCGCGATGCTGCTGGGCGTCAGCCTGTCAGGCTGCGCCGGCGATCCGCCGCCGCTCACCGCCGAGCAAGTCACTCAGCAGCTCGCCGCTCAGGTCAAGACCAGCACCTTGACGAGGGTCTATACGGCGGAGAGCGACCCGAACAAGCTTCTGGGTCGCCCCGGCGGATACCTCTCCAAGACTGCGTTCACCGACAGCCGGGCCGAGACAAGTTCGTCAGGTGCACTTCCAGACGCGATAACCAATGGTGGTTCGGTCGAGGTTTTCGCCGATGAAGAGGGCGCCACCACGCGACGCGACTACCTGCAAGGGATCGGCAAACGAGCGCCGATCCTCGGAGAGTACGACTATCAAAACGGAGCGGTACTGCTACGCGTCTCCCGGAACCTGACACCCCAACAGGCGGCCGAGTACGAGGCAGCCCTGCCGCTGGCCACCAAGCCCGGGCCGCCCCCGCCTCCGACAACGGCGGTCAGCACTACATCTCCGACGAAAATGGCTCAACCCGCAGACCCGTCAGCGGTGTCCGTCGCCTCGGTCCATGATGCCGCCACGGTGGTGCTCACCAACGGAGTCCGGCTCAGACAGGCCGGCATTTCGGCGCCCAACTCGAACACCTGTGCAGCCAAGGAATCCGCTGTCGTCACCGACGCAGAGGTACGTCGCGCTCAGCTCAGCTACCAGCTGCTCGGTCAATCCGACCTGTACGGCAACCAATGGGCTTACCTGCAGGTCGGTGGCGCCGATCTCGGGGAGAGGCTTGCGAGCCTGGGCTGGGTGTGGGCCTACCCGGATTCCCCAGCGTCCCAGTCCTACAGCCAGCGCATCGCACGTCAGGTCGATGCAGCGCGCTCGTCGAAAATCGGTCTGTTCGGAACCACCTGTCCTGACTCCATACCTCCGACGACGGGACAGCAGCTGACGCCTCCCGCGAAGGCAATCAGCGATGGGACCTATGTCGTCGGCACTGACATCGAAGCCGGCACCTACCGGACGGCCGGTCCGGACGAAACAGCCCTCATCAAGATGTGCTCCTGGTCGCGGCGAAAGGACACCTCAGGTGAAATTGGCTCGGTGATCGCCACGAACATCGCTCAGGGACCCACGACCGTGACCATCAAGCCGACGGATAGGGCGTTCGAATCACGTGGCTGTACGCCCTGGAACCGCCTCAACTGACCGACCCCGCAGCGCAGACGCCTCACCGCTGGTCTACCGCGACAGCGAGACAGTCTGGTACGAATGGGGTCATGGCTGGTGGGTGGTACCTGGCGCGCCGCCGGCACGTGGACCACGGGCTGGTCTGCACGTGCGCGTGTCGCCGTTCACGCTGATCCTTCGCCCCGTCCCGCCATCAGCCGAGTAGGGAAACCATGTCTGTCACGTCCACGACCTCCGACCGCGATCAGCAGCTTCGCGGGATCATCGATGCCACCGCCTCCGCCGTGTCCGCCGACGCGAGCAACGGGCACGTCACGTTCAGGACCACCGGGAGCGGCGTCGACGCCGTCGCCACCGACATCCGCATCGGCGGGCACCAGGTGCGCGTCGACGAGCCACCCGCGCTGGGCGGGGAGAACACCGCGCCGAACCCCATCGAGACGGCGCTCGCCGGGCTGCTGTCCTGCCAGGTCGTCACCTATCGGTTCTGGGCGGCGAAGCTGGGCGTCCCGCTCGACGACGTGCGTGTCGACACCGAGGGTGACCTGGACATCCAGGGGTTCTTCGGGCTGCGCGACGGGGTTCGGCCGGGGCTCGGCGCGGTTCGGGTGAAGGTCACCCTCAGCGGGCCGGGCACACCCGAGCAGTACCAGGAGCTGCACGCGCAGGTCGACCAGCACTGCCCGGTGCTCGACCTGTTCGCCAACGCGACCCCGGTCAGCACCGAGCTCGTCGTCGAATAGACCCCTCGTGAGTGGTACGGGTGCCCGTACCACTCACGAGGTCAGATCGTTCCGGATCAGGTCGAAGACCCGGTTGAGGTTGTCGAACGGCAGTGCCCTGCCCTGGGTGTTGATCCACTCGTCGAGCAGGGTGCGGAACGCCGCGACGGCGATCCTGGCCAGCAACGTCGAGCGCACGTCGTCCATCGACGGCGAGCGCTCACGCAGCACCTCGGCCAGCGCGTCCTCCCACTGTGCGTGTTTCAGGAGATTGTGCGCGCGCAGGCTCGGGGTGCGTTCGATCATCACGGTCACCGCGTAGATCTCCGACGGGTTCCCGGCGAAGTTCTGGCACAGCGCCGTGAAAGCGGCCTGCAGGGAGGCGAACGGGGGCTCGTCGAGCGGGCGGGCGCGCAGCGAGTCGCGCAGCAGCGTCGTCGTGCCGCGCGCCCACTCCATCACGATGTCGCCCTTGCCCCCGAAGTAGCGGAACAGGGTCCGGCGCGACACGTCGGCCGCCTCGGCGATCTCGTCGACCGTCGTGGCGTCGAAACCCCGTTCCGCGAACAGGCGCATGCCCACGGAGACCAGCTCGGACCGAGCCCGTTCCCGTTTGCGCTCCCGCAGACCGTCCACACTCACGCCGGCTGGTAGCCCATCACGGCCTTGACCTCGGTGAACTCGTCGAAGCCGAACTCGCCCCACTCGCGGCCGTTACCCGACTTCTTGTAGCCACCGAACGGAGCGGTCGGGTCGAGGCCGGCGCCGTTCAGGCCGACCATGCCGGTGCGAATCTTGGACGCGACCTTGAACGCCCGGGCCGGGTCGCTGGACTGGACAGCACCGCCGAGGCCGTACTCACTGTCGTTGGCGATCTGGATGGCCTCTTCCTCGGAGGAGTACTTGATCACCGAGAGCACCGGACCGAAGATCTCTTCCTGGGCGATCCGCATGTCCGGGGTCACCCCGGTGAACACCGTCGGCCGGACGAAGTAGCCCTTGTCCAGGCCTTCGGGGAGCCCGAGGCCGCCGACCGCCGCCTCCGCGCCTTCGTCAAGACCCGCCTGAATGAGTGCCTGCACCCGGTCGAACTGGGTCTTGCTGACCAACGGACCGAGCACGGTGCCCTTCGTCTGGGGGTCACCCGTCGCGTACGTCGCGGTTGCACCCTTGATCAGCTCGACCAGCTCGTCGTGCTGGTCCTCGTGGACCAGCAGGCGGGTCGGGGCGTTGCAGCTCTGGCCGCTGTTGGTGAAGCAGGCACCTGCCGCCACCTGGGCGGCCGCCTCCAGGTCGGCGTCAGGCAGCACGATGTTCGCCGACTTGCCGCCCAGCTCCAGCGACACGCGCTTGACGGTGTCCGCCGCGTTCTTCGACACCAGGATGCCGGCGCGGGTCGAACCCGTGAACGACACCATGTCGATGTCCGGGTGCGCGGACAGCACGGAGCCGACGCTCGGGCCGTCACCGTGGACGAGGTTGAACACACCCGAGGGAACCCCGGCCTCGTGCAGGATCTCAGCGACGATCACCGCGTCCAGCGGGGCGACCTCACTGGGCTTGAGGACCATCGTGCAGCCGGTCGCCAGCGCGGGTGCGACCTTGCACCAGATCTGATTGAGCGGCCAGTTCCACGGGGTGATCATGGCGCAGACGCCGACCGGCTCGCGCAGCAGCACGGTCGTGCCCTTGACCTGCTCGAACTCGTAGTTCTTCAGTACCTCGATCGCGGTCATCAGGTGGCCGAGGCCGGCCGGTACCTGTGCCTTGCTGGCCAGCGCGTTCGGCGCGCCCATCTCGGCGGTGACGGTGGCGCTCAGGTCTCCCATGCGCCGCTTGTACACGTCGACGATCTTTTCCAGCAGGCTCAGCCGCTCCTCGCGGCTGGTCGCCGACCAGCTCGGGAAGGCGGCCTTCGCGGCGGCCACCGCGGTGTCGGCGTCCTCCTTGGTACCCATGGCGATCTGGGTGATGACCTCTTCGGTCGCCGGGTTGAGCACGTCCAGCACCGTGTCGGTGGACGGGGCGACCCACTTGCCGTCGATGTAGAAATTCTTCGCGTTCGCGTAGAGCTCAGTCATTGAGCGAGTCCTTTCGATGGCGGTTCCCCCACCATACTGACACCAAGTGTCTGTTGGCACTGAGTGTCAATACCCGATAGCGTCTGGACCCATGGCAACGATCATCACTCTCGAAGTTCCCGCGCAGCCGGGCAAGGGCGACGAGCTCGTCGCGGCGTTCAACAAGATCCTCCCGGACACCCGGGCCTACAAGGGCTGCCAGAGTGTGACCGTGCTACAGCGCGCCGACGACAAGGACAAGATCGTCCTCGTCGAGACCTGGGACTCGGAAGAGGACCACAACGCGTACAGCGTCTGGCGGCGGGACAGCGGCACCCTCGGCGACATCATGGGGCTCGCCGCCGGTCGTCCGGTGAACACGGTCTACAACGACGTCAGCTGAAACGACGTCAGCTGACCTGACTCAGGTGCCGCAGAACGTGCGGTACCCCTCGGAACCCGCCGGCGCCGGTGCCGCGTACTCCTCGAGGCCGGGGCGCTCGCCGAACGGCCTGGCCAGCACGTCGAGGAACGTCGTGAACGGTTCCCGGTCGCCGGCGGTTCCCGCTGCCAGCGCCGCCTCCATCAGATGGTTGCGCGGGACGTAGACCGGGTTGACCCGGTCCATCGTCGCGGAGGCCGCCTCCGGTTCCACCAACCGTTCCTGCCACCGCTGCGCCCAGACGTCGAAGACCGGCCGGTCGAGGAACAGTGAGCGCGCCGGTTCCGTATCGCCGCGTGCCGAGGCCGACAACGCGCGGAAGAACGACGTGTAGTCCACGTGCTGGGCGTGCAGCTGCGCGAGCAGGTCGGTGATCAGCTCACCGTCTCCGGGCTGCTCGCCCACCAGCCCGAGCTTCGCGCGCATCCCCTCGGTCCAGTGCCGCTGGTAGCGGTCGGCGAAGGAACGCAGCACCTCGGTGGCCGCTTCGATCGCCACCTCGGACGAGTCGTCGATCAGCGGCAGCAACGTCTCGGCCAGCCGCGCCAGGTTCCACTGCGCGATGCCCGGCTGGTTGCCGTACGCATAACGACCACCTTCGTCGATCGAGCTGAACACCGTCGCCGGGTCGTAGGCATCCATGAACGCGCACGGCCCGTAGTCGATCGTCTCGCCCGAGATGGTCATGTTGTCGGTGTTCATGACACCGTGGATGAACCCGACGAGCATCCACCTGGCGATGAGCGACGCCTGGACCTCGACGACACTCTCGAACAGAGCCAGATAGGGGTTCGGCGCCTCCCGAGCGGCGACATGGTGCCGGGCGATCGCGTAGTCGGCGAGGCCGCGCACCAGGTCCGGCCCGCCGTGCACCGCCGCGTACTGGAACGTGCCGACCCGCAGATGGCTGGACGCGACCCGCACCAGCACGCCACCGGGCAGCATCGTCTCGCGCGCGACGTCGTCGCCGGTCGCCACGACGGCGAGCGCGCGGGTCGTGGGGATGCCCAGCGCGTGCATCGCCTCCCCCATCGCGTACTCGCGCAGCATCGGGCCCAGCGGCGCCAGCCCGTCGCCGCCGCGCGCGAACGGCGTGCGCCCGGATCCCTTCAGGTGCAGGTCACGCCGCTGGCCGTGGACGTCGAGCACCTCGCCGAGCAGCAGCGCGCGACCGTCGCCGAGGCGCGGCACGAACCCGCCGAACTGGTGCCCGGCGTAGGCCTGCGCCACCGAAGCCGCACCCTCGGGCGCGGTGTTGCCGACCAGCGCCTCGATGCCCTCCGGCGTGCTCAGCGCCTCGGCGTCGACGCCCAGCTCCTCGGCGAGCGCGTCGTTGAGCAGCACCAGCCGGGGCGCCGGGGCGTGTCTGGCCTGCCAGTCCACGTACAGCCCCGGCAGCTCCCGCACGTAGGAGTTGTCGAACGCGAACAGAGGGCGAGCGGCAACGGTCATACCTCGAGGCTAACCGCGATGCGCTTGTCTCGACGTGGCGATCTCGGCCAGATGGCTGAGCGAGTTGTGCAGGTGGTCGACCTCGAACGGCGGGAACGGGATGTGCTCGCGGATCTGCGCCGGCACCGCCGACCAGTCGTAGGACAACGTCACCGTGGTGCCGGTATCGCCAGCCGGTGCCAGGTCGTAGCGCCAGATCCAGCCACCGGTCTCCAGGACGTCGCTGCCCGGCGAGTACTGGCCCGGCTCCCAGGAGATGGTGCGCGGCGCCTCGAACGCGGTGATCCGGTTGGCCATCTCGTAGTCGCCGTCCGGATGGTTCGGGTGGTACATCGCCATCCGGAACACCTGACCCTCGCCGGTCAGCGGCTCGTCGTCCTTCGGCTCACGGACCCAGCCGGTGCCGTCGATCGCCGCGTGCGTCCCGGGGTCGGTGAGCACCGCGAACACCGCCTCCACCGGCGCCTCGACGGTCGTCTCCACGCTGAAGGTTTCGTTGCCCATGATCGTGTTCTCCCTCGGTCCGAGAAGTCCTCACCCCTACAGACCCTCGGAGACGCCGAAACTCATCGACCAGCGCCGAGATCTCGGCTGAGCGTTTGCTACCGTCTTCAGCGAGTGTTCCCTGACCGAGGAGAGCAGACACATGGCGGGTGACGACGACATCTCCGGGTGATACCGGAGCGTGTCCGGCCATCGGCGTGCGCTGACAGCGCCGCACACGGCCGCTGCCGTCGCACCACGACCCTGTCTCCCGCTGGGCTGCCGTTCCTTCGCGCCCACCTCACACCGAGGGCACTCCGCATGCACGACACATCCATCGTCTGTTCGAACGTTTCCTTCTCCTGGCCCGACGACACCCCGGTGTTCGACGACCTCTCGTTCGCCGTGGGTACCGGCCGCACCGGTCTCGTCGCGCCCAACGGCGCGGGCAAGTCGACGCTGCTCAAACTGATCGCGGGCGAGTACCGGCCCAGCCACGGCAGCGTGACCGTCGAGGGCGTTCTCGGCTACCTGCCGCAGAGCCTGCCGCTGGCCGGTGACCTGACCGTCGCGCAGGTCCTCGGGATCGCCGACGTGCTCGCCGCGCTGGCTGCCATCGAGTCGGGTGATGCGAGCGAGCGGCACTTCACCACGATCGGCAACGACTGGGACATCGAGGAACGCACCCGTGCCGAACTGGACCGTCTCGGGCTCGGCGACGTCACGGTCGACCGGCGGCTCGACACGCTCAGCGGCGGCCAGATCGTGTCGCTCGGGCTGGCCGCGCAGCTGCTGCGGCGGCCCGACGTCCTGCTGCTCGACGAGCCGACCAACAACCTGGACCGCGACGCCAGGGAGCGGCTCTACACCGTGCTCGACGAGTGGAACGGCAGCCTGCTGCTGGTCAGCCACGACCGGGCGCTGCTGGACCGGATGGACCGCATCGCCGAGCTGGACCGGGGCGAGCTGCGGACCTACGGTGGAAACTTCACCGAGTACACCGACGCCGTGCGGGCCGCGCGGGAGGCGGCGGAACGCACCGTCCGGACCGCCGAGCAGGAGGTCAAACGCGAGAAACGGGAGATGCAGCAGGCCCGCGAGCGGGCGGCCCGCCGGGCAAGCAACGCCGCGCGCAACGTCTCCAACGCGGGTCTGCCGAAGATCCTCGCCGGAGCGCGCAAACGCAACGCCCAGGAATCCGCCGGCAAGGCCGACGGCATGCACGGCGCGCGGCTCAGTGACGCCAAGGCTCGGCTCGACGAGGCCGGCCGGGCGTTGCGGGACGAGCAGGCGATCGCGCTGGAGCTGCCCGCGACCACCGTGCCCGCCGGGCGCACGGTCTTCCAGGGTGAGCGCATGCAGGCCAGGGGGCTGTTCGCGGCCGGCGGCGTCGACCTGGGCATCCGAGGCCCGGAACGGATCGCGCTGACCGGCCGCAACGGTTCCGGCAAGTCCACACTGCTGCGGTTGATCAGCGGTGACCTCGCCTCGGACGGCGGCGCGACCAGCCGCGCCGACGGGCGGGTCGCGTACCTGTCCCAGCGCCTCGACCTGCTGGATCTCGACCGGACGGTGCTGGAGAACCTGGTCGCTGCGGCACCGGGCATGCCGGAGGCGAAGCGCATGCACCTGCTCGCCCGCTTCCTGTTCCGAGGTCAGCGCATCCACCTCCCGGTCGGGGTGCTGTCCGGCGGTGAGCGGCTGCGAGCGACGCTGGCGTGCGTCCTGTTCGCCGAACCGGCACCGCGGCTGTTGCTGCTGGACGAACCGACGAACAACCTGGACCTGGTCAGCGTCGGCCAGCTGGAGAACGCGCTCACCGCCTACCAGGGGGCGTTCGTCGTGGTCAGCCACGATGAGCGCTTCCTCGCGGAGATCCGGGTCAACCGCTGGTTGCGGCTCGCCGACGGCAGGTTGGACGAGACCGGGGCGCCCGAAATGGACTGACGGGTGTCGGTGGGCACCAGTAGGTTCTCCGGAGAATCCCAGTGAACGGAGAACGGTGTGAGCGACGCTGAGCTCAGCTACCGGAGTGCGACGGAACTCGTGGCCGCGATGGCGGAGGGTCAGGTGTCGGCGGTCGAGCTGACCGAGGCCGCCATCGCCCGCATCGAGAAGCACGACCCCGCGATCAACGCGGTGTGTGTGCGCGACTTCGACCGGGCGCTGGATGCGGCGCGCGAGGCCGACGCGGCCCGCGCCCGGGGCGAGCAGCGCCCGCTGCTCGGCGTCCCGATGACGGTCAAGGAGTCCTTCAACGTCGCCGGACTGCCCACGACCTGGGGTTTCCCGGCGTTCAAGGACACGGTCCCGGCGGCAGACGCACTGGCCGTCGAGCGGGTCAAGGCGGCTGGCGCGGTCGTTCTCGGCAAGACGAACGTCCCGCTGGGCCTGGGTGACCTGCAGAGCTTCAACGACGTGTACGGCGTGACCCGCAACCCGTGGGACCTGGAACGCACGCCCGGCGGTTCCTCCGGAGGGTCGGCGGCCGCGCTGGCCGCCGGGTACGGGCCGTTGTCGCTCGGCTCCGATATCGGCGGCTCGCTGCGCAACCCCGCGCACTTCTGCGGCGTCTACGCGCACAAGCCGACCGTCGCGCTCGTTCCGGCGCGCGGACACGTACCGCCGCACCTGCCGCCGCTGCCCGGCGAGAGCGACCTCGCGGTGATCGGCCCGATGGCGCGCGGCGCGGCGGACCTCGGTCTGCTGCTCGACATCATGGCCGAGCCCGACCCGCTGACGCTGGGCGGCGCGTACCGGCTCGCGCTGCCCGACGCCCGGCACCACGACCTCACCGACTATCGGGTGCTCGTACTGGACAGCCACCCGCTGATTCCGTCGTCGACGAGTGTGCGCGCCGCGATCAGCGGGTTCGCCGAGCAGCTGGCTGGCGTCGGCGCGCACGTCACGTCGGAGAGCCCGCTGCTGCCGGACCTGGAGAAGGCGTCCGGGCTGTACCTGCGCCTGCTGATGTCGGTGCTCGGCGCGAGCTTCCCGCCGGAGAGCTACGAGCGGGCACGCAAGGAGGCGGAGAAGCTGTCCGCCGACGATCACAGCCTCGAGGCCGACCTGAGTCGTGGCGTCGCGCTGAGCCACCGGGACTGGCTGTTCGCCGACACCGAGCGCAGGGCGTTGCGGGAGAGCTGGCGTGCACTGTTCGCCGAGTTCGACGTGGTGCTGTACCCGGTCACGCCGACGCCGGCGTTCCCGCACGACCACGGCGACTCGAACGCCCGCACGCTCACGATCGACGGGACCGAACACAACTACTTCAACCAGCTGGCGCTGGCCGGGGTGGCGACACTGCCCGGTCTGCCGGCGACCGTGCTCCCGCTCGGCCTGTCCCCCGAAGGTCTGCCGATCGGGGTGCAGGCCATCGGTCCGATGTACGGCGACCGCACCACGATCCGGTTCGCCGAGCTCGCCGAACGCCACTTCGGCGGCTTCACCCCGCCACCACTCGTGAGCGGCAAGGCCGTGGCGTAGCCGCCATCGTGAGTGGCAAGGGCGCCTACCCCGAAGGGGCGCCATCGTGAGTGGCAAGGGCGTCTACCGCGAAGCGGCGCCGAAGGCGTAGGCGCTCGGAGCACTCACGACAGCTTTTCCGTCGTGAGTGGCAAGGGCGCCTATAGGCGCCCTTGCCACTCACGAGTCGACGGCGAAGCCGAGATGCCTTGGACCCGACCACAAGCACAAAGCCGCGCTGACCACTCACGACCGGCTACACACTCCGGTTCCCCCCAGCCAGGCGCCCGGCGCCGGGTGATACTTGACGGGTGACGGAACGCAATGTGCTCGGCGGCGAGCTGGAGCCGTGCAGCACCGACCCGCTCACCGGATTCTTTCGGGACGGGTGCTGCAATACCGGCCCCGAGGACCTGGGGAGCCACACCATCTGCGCGGTGGCGACCTCCGAGTTCCTCGCCCATCAGCGCAGCATCGGCAACGACCTGTCCACCCCGATGCCGCAGTACGGATTCCCGGGGCTGAGACCGGGCGACCGGTGGTGCGTCACCGCGATGAACTGGGCGCGCGCGTACAACGACGGCGTCGCGGCGCCCGTGGTGCTGGCCTCGACCAACGAGGCGGTGCTCAAGATCGTGCCGCTCGACGCGTTGCGCAAGCTGGCCGTCGACGTCCCGGACGATCCGGGTTCACTGGAGGCATGACCACACCGCCCACCCCGTCGACCGGGACGCCCGAGCCCGCGTCCGTCGCGCGCCGACCGGCGAGGTCGCCACGACGCACCGCCATGGTGCTCACCGTGACCACCCTGCTGTTCGGGGTCCCGTGGCTGGGCCTGGTGGCCACCGTCAGCTGGCCGGCGTGGGTGCTGGTGGCTGGCACGGTCGTCGCGTTGCTCGGCCTCGCCGCGCTGCCCGTGCTGATGGGACGCGGCCACGGCCGGCGGCAGTCGGATACCTCGGCGCGTATCGGGGACACACTGCTCGGGCTGGTGTGGATGCTGTTCGTCTGGACCGTGCTGGGGCAGCTGGTCCGCCTCGTGCTGATGGCGGCCGGGACGGACGGCCCCGCTGTGGGCCGGTTCGTCGCTGTCGCGGTGGTGATCGTCGTCGCGGCGCTGGCCGGGTACGGCTTCGTGGAGGCGCTGCGGCTGCCCAGGACCCGGGAGGTCGACGTCGTGCTACCCCGGCTGGGTGCCGGGCTGGACGGGTTGCGGGTCGTGGTCGTCACCGACACGCACTTCGGTCCGATCGACCGGTCGGGGTGGTCGCGCCGGGTGGTGGCCAGGGTCAACGAGCTGGCACCGGACATCGTGTGTCACGCGGGCGACCTCGCGGACGGTGCGGTCGCCCGCCGCCGCGCGCAGGTCGATCCGCTGGCCGACGTGCACGAGGGACTCGGGCGGTTCTACATCACCGGGAACCACGAGTACTTCGGCGAGGCCCAGGGCTGGATCGACCACATGCGCACGCTGGGCTGGCAGCCGCTGCACAACACCGCCCAGGTGGTGAGCCGGCGCGGTGATCGGCTGGTGGTCGCGGGTGTCGATGATCCGACCGGGGCCACGTCCGGCCTGCCCGGCCACGGCCCCGACCTGGCGTCGGCGCTCGCCGGCCAGGATCCGGCGCTGCCCGTCCTGCTGCTCGCCCACCAGCCCACACAGGTCGTGCAGTCCGTCGAGGCAGGGGTCGACCTGCAGGTTTCCGGCCATACGCACGGCGGCCAGATCTGGCCGTTCCGCTACCTGGTTCGGCTCGACCAGCCGGTCGTGTCCGGGCTGAGTCGCCACGGCGACCGCACCCAGCTCTACACCAGCCGAGGCACCGGCTTCTGGGGCCCGCCGCTGCGGGTCTTCGCGCCGAGCGAGATCACCGTCCTCACCCTGCACCACCCCGCGAGTCGCTAGATTCCGCCGTGCGAGTCGCTGGATTGTGCAGGGCGAGCGAGTCACTCGCCGCAAGCTGCGATCAACCGCCGGCGCGCAGGCCCGCCGCCTTGGTCCGCTCGATCGCGTCGAGGTAGCCATGCAGGGCTTCGCGGGACTCGGTGAGCGCCTCGATGCGCTCGTCGAGCCCGGCCAGGCGTTCCTTCAGGCCGTCGACCAGCTCGTCGCACGGTTCGAACTCCGGGGTCGCGCCGATCGCGCAGGGCAACAGGTAGCCGATGTACTTCGTGGACAGCCCCGCCTCGAGCAGCCTCCGGATCTGGGTGACGGTCAGGACCGCGTCCTCGGGGTACTCGCGGTGGCCGTTCGCGCCTCGGTGCGCGTCGAGCAGTCCCTGGGACTCGTAGTAGCGCAGCAGATGAGCACCGACGCCGGTTCGGCGGCTCAGTTCTCCGATCAACATCGCGCTGCTCCTTGACCTTCATATCAATGTGAAGGTTGATGATTCTGCCATGGCCGGCCCGATCGGTCACCCGAGTCATGGAGGAGCCCCACATGTCCGACAGCCCCGTTCCGGTCACCGTTCTCGGCCTCGGTCTGATGGGCCAGGCCCTGGCCGGAGCATTCCTCGCCGCCGGGCACCCGACGACGGTGTGGAACCGCTCCGCGGCCAAGGCCGATGAGCTCGTCGGTCGCGGCGCGACTCTCGCCGCCTCACCGGCAGCCGCCGTCGCGGCGGGTTCTCTGATCGTCGTATGCGTCACCGACCATCGTGCCGTCCGGGAGCTGCTCGAACCGCTGGGCGACGCGCTGCCCGGTCGAGTGCTGGTCAACCTGACCTCCGGCACCTCGCGGGAAGCCAGGGAGAACGCCGAGCACACCGCCGCGCAGGGCGCGACCTACCTCGACGGCGTGATCCTGACGATCCCGTCCGGCATCGGCACCCCGGAGGCCACGATCCTCTACAGCGGACCCCGTTCGACCTTCGACGAGCACGAGTCGGCATTGCGCGCACTCGGTCCCGGCGCCACGTTCGTGGGCGAGGACCACGGCCTGGCCGCGCTGTACGACGCGGCGATGCTCAGCGTCATGTGGGGTCTGTTGAACGGGTTCCTGCACGGCACCGCGCTGCTCGGAACCGCGGGGGTGAGCGCCACATCGGTCGTTCCGATGCTCGGTCAGGGCATCGAAGCGGTCACCGGGTGGATCGCGCGCTACGCCGACCAGATCGATGCCGGTGTGTACCCTGCCGACGACGCGACGATCGACACCCAGCGCGCCGCGATGCAACACCTCGTCGAGGAGAGCAGGGCCGCCGGGATCAACGGCGAGCTGCCGGCGTTCGTCACGAAGCTGGCCGACCGTGCGGTGGCCGAAGGGCGGGGCGGGGACAGCTACGCGGCGCTGATCGAGCAGTTCCGCAAGTCTGCTTGACCCCACGCCGGCCACAGCGTCCTACCCTCTCCCGACTCGCACGGCAGTCGGGGGATTGTGCGTCAGAGAGGGAGTGCGCCGGTAGCGGCGAGGCCGATGAAGGCGGAGTTGAGCGCTCCCGCCGAGAAGCCCCGGTCGACCGCGATCACCGCGCCGTTGATCTCCACCGACTCGGGTGTGCAGAGGTTCAGCACCGCGTTCGCCACGTTCCGAGGCGGGATCATCATGGCGTCCATCGAGGAGTCGTCGGGCACCGGCGGTGTCCAGTCCGCGCCGTGAGTGTCCCGGCCGCGCGCGACCAGGGACGCGAGGGAGAGCTCTGTCGCCACCGGGCCCACGACCAGCGCGTTCGCCCGGACGCCCCGGTCGAAGTTCTCCACCGCGATGACCCTGGCGAGCTGGATCGCGGCGGCCTTGGACATGCCGTAGCTGCCCATCGTGGCCAGCGCCTGGACACCGGCACCGGAGCAGATGTTGAGGACGACACCGCTGTGCTGGGCGCGCATCGCGGGCAGCACGGCCCGGGACATGAACAGCGGTCCGTCGAGCGTCGGTCCGGACACCGCGCGCCAGGACTGCTCGTCGAGCTGGTGGATGCGTGCCTGAGGCAGCGACGTGCCCGCGTTGTTGACCAGTACGTCGATCCGGCCGTGAGCCCTCAGGGCCGCCGAGGCGACGTCCTGGCAGTCGTCCCAGACGCTGACGTCCGCGGTGACGAAGGTGAAGCTCGAACCCAGCGCCTTGATCTCTCGCTCGAGCTCGGCGGCCGGCTCCGGGTTGCGAGCCGTACCGACGACGTGTGCACCCGCCTCGGCGAACGCGAGGCTGAGCGCGCGACCGATGCCCCGGGTCGCGCCGGTGACGACCGCTACCTGACCACTGAGGTCGATGCTCATCGGCTGGCACCTTCCGTCACGCGGGCGGCCCAGGCCCGGGCGAGTCCGGCGTTCTGGGCGGGGGTGCTGCCGTAGGTGGCGATCTCGTCGGCCCCGGCGTCACGGAACCGCCGCAGCGTGGCGACACACTCCTCGACCGAGCCCAACGCGCAGGACTCGCTCATCCACTCGTCCGGCACGAGCGCCGCCGGTCCGAGCAGCTCGCCCCGGTGGAACTTCAGGTCGCTCACCGAGTCCATGTCGCGGAACTGGGTGTGCTCGCGCAGGGCTGCCAACGGGGCCGGGTCCCAGCCGTTGAGCCGTACGAGCATCTCGCCGTAACCGGGTGCGTCGAGGTAGGTGACGGCCCGCGCGTGCGCGATCGTGCGGGTCTCGGTGTCGTCGAGGTCCGGCGCTGTGATCACCGACTGGCAGATGCGCAGAGTCGCCGGATCGCGTCCGATCCGCTCGCACTCCCGACGCAGGCGCTCGACGATAGTGGCGGTCGCGGTGGGGGTGAAGACCGGTGGGAGCAGGACTCCGTCGAAGCTCGCCGCGGTGGCCCTCGCTCCCAGCGGCTGCCCGAGGGTCCCGAACCACACCGGCGGCGCGGGCACTTCGGGGTCGACGTCCTCCAGGGCCAGGTGGGGGAACGTTCCGGCCGGGCCGTCGTAGGCGACCTGCTCACCGGCCCAGAGCCGCCGCAGGATGTCGACGTAGTCACGCAGCCCCGGGTACGAGGGCATCGTCAGGCCGGCGCCGCCGAGCCACCCCGGGTTGCCCCGCCCCAGACCGAGCACGAACCGGTCCCCGAACGCCGCCTGCATGGTCGCGCCGAGACCGGCGGCGTGCAGCGGGTGCCGCGCGGGAGTCGTGATGATCCCGGACGCCACACCGATCCGGCTCGTCCTGGCCGCGATCGCGGCCAGCAGCACGCCGGCTTCCTTCAGGTTCCAGCGTTCGGAGAGGAACACCCGGCGAAAGCCCAGGTTCTCGGCGTCGACGCCGTCCTGGATTCCCTCCGCGACACCTCGGAAGTCGGTCACGTACCGGCTCGCGCGCGGCCGGGCGAGCACCCGTCCGCTGATGACGTAGGCGCTCAGATCTTCGATCATCGTCACTCCGGGGCTACAGGGTGGAGAAGGCGTCGAGTTCCGCCGCGTGCGCGACGGTGCGCAGCACCATCGACTCGGCGAGTCCACGATCGTCACCGGCGATCGCCATCGCGCCGAGCATCGCGACGCCGGGCGTGAGCGTGTAGAGCAGGCTCTGGCGGTAGTGCGTCAGGCACTGGTCCCACGAGTAGTCGGGCACCGCGAGCCGCTGGTGGTACCGGCGCAGCAGCGCCTCCCAGCTCGTGCTGAGCAGCCGAGGGTCGAGGCTCCCGGACAGCAGGTAGGCGACGTCCTGGGTGCCCCGGGAGTGTGCCGGGATCTGCCAGTCGATGAGTACCGGCTCGTCCTCGGCGGTGAAGAAGATGTTGTCCGCGCGGCAGTCGTTGTGGACCAGGGTGCGCGGGCCCTCGTCGCAGCGGGCGAGCACCGACGACCAGTGCGGCGCGTTCGTTTCGAGGGCGACCAGCATGCCGGGCTCGACCCGGTCGGCATAGCGCTCCCGCAGTGTCGAGACACCGCTGCCGAGGAGCTGGGTCAGCATGCCCGCGAACATCGGGTCGGTGAGCGAGACCGCCCAGTCCGAACCGGTGGGCAGCGGCCGTCCCCAGAACCGTGCATGCAGGCCGGCGAGCGTGTCCATCAGCCGTTCGGCGTCGGCCAGCCGCAACCCGAGGACCTGGTCCACCACCCGAAGGCCCGCGAGGTCCTCCAGCAGCAACGGCGTGCGGTGACCGTCGCCCGCGAAGAAACACCGAGGTGAGGCCACCGGAACCGACGCCGCGACCTCGGCGTAGAAGTGGCGCTCCCGGTCGTAGATGCCCAGCGCGGCGTCCATCGCGCGCTGGTTCTCCGAGGTGCCCCGGAACTTGGCGATCACGCTCGCCGGGCCGGGCTCGCCGTCGCCGTAGGACAGCCGCACCCGGGCCAGCTCCCCGACCGCGCCCGACACCGGCAGGGACTCGCACGCGACATCGACGACCCGCGCACGACCCCGGCTCGGCAACGCCTCGTCGAACCACGTGGCGTCGAGACGGCTGAGCGGGGCGGGGAGAACTACTGCGGACACGGTGCGCTCCCGGAGTCGGTAGGCGGAGCTGAAAGTTATTTCAATCCAGTAGTCACTGTCAAGAAGCTAGCTGCTTCTTTTCTGCGTGCCGCTGTACCCTCGAGAGCGTGACTCGTGCCGTAGCGCAGACCAGCCGGGACCGCCGACGTCAGCGCACGCGCCGCGAGCTCGCGCTCGCTGCGGTGGAGCTGTTCGAGGCCAACGGCTTCGCGGACACGACCGTCGAGGAGATCGCGCTGGCCGCCGACTACTCCGCGAGCTCGTTCTTCCGCCTCTTCCCGCGCAAGGAGGACGCGGTCTTCTTCGACATGCCCGACCGTCTGCAACGGCTCCGCGAGTCGGTCGACCCCGAGTGCGACTGGCCGCGGATCCGCGCCGCGCTGCTGGACCACACCCGCACCTGGGAGGCCGACGACTCCGAGTTCGCCGCGGCCCGAGTGCGCCTGTTCCACCGTGAGCCTGCCCTGACCAGCCGGTACCTGGACTACTGCCGGCAGTACGAGGACTGGCTCACCGAGCTCATCACGTCCCGGAACCCGACGGTGGACGATGTGGGCGCACGGGTCGCGGCGGCCTGCATCGTCGCGTGCATCCGCGCGGCCTTCGACGCCCAGGCGACCACGGCCGGACGCCCGACCTCGGCCACCCAGAACCTGGAACGCGCATTCCAGGCGCTCGAATCAGGCCCGCTACGCCTGCTGGCCTGACTTCGCAGAGCGTCACGTCGCGTCGCAGACGCTGCAGTGTCTGCGACGCGACGGCTACCTCTGCGAGGTGGCGCCGTAGTCGCGGTGGACGCGGGTGTGGAGACGGTTCAGCTCCGTGGCCAGGTCGAAGCGGTTGGGCAGGACGATCCAGCCGTAGGCGATGCCCACACCGGCCGCGACGACCTCGGACACGGCCGCCGCGACGTCGACGTCCGGCCGGACCGAACCGTCGACGACCCCGGTGGTGAACCCTCGCTCCACGCCGTCGGCGACCTGTTGCATCCAGGCGACGATCCTCGGCCGCAGCACGGACCCGTGCTTCACGGCCTCGAAGCTCAGCACGAACATCGTCTCCAGGAAGACCGGATCCTCGTCGAACAGTTCGGCGAGCCGGTCGAACGGGGCGAGGACCCGACGCAGACCCGTGGCGGTCGAGTCCTCGGCGGGATCGAGCAGGTCCCCGTACTCGGCGCGGAACAGCGTGTCGAGCAGCGCGTCCTTGCTGCCGTACCTGGCGTGCACCATCGCGCGGCTGTAGCCGGCCCGACGGCCGATCTCGGCCGCCGTCGTCGCGTCCCAGCCCTTCTCGGCGATGAGCTCGGCCGCGGCGGACAGGAGCCGGCGCGCGGACAGTTCCAGGCGTTCGGCCTGGGTTCGACGTGTCGGTGTGGCAGCCATCGTTGACATAGTAGACGGTCGACAACTAACTTAGTTGACAGATAACAAATAAGTTGGCTGGAGGCTTCTGTGACGACGTCGTCCACGGTCGGGCTGCCCACGACCATCGAGGAGGTGGACCGGCACTGGCTCACCCAGGCGCTGCGCGAGAGCCGGACGATCGGCCCGCACGCGCGGGTGTCGAGCGTCGAGGCACAGCGCATCGCGCTGGAGACGGGCTTCTCCTCCGAGCTCTACCGGCTGCGACTGACCGGAGACGAGACGGTTCCGTCCAGCGTCGTGGTCAAGCTGCCGACGACCACCGCGGTCCGCCAGGCGATGGACCTCGTCGCGGGCTACTCCCGTGAGCTGGCCTTCTACGAACGGGTCGCCGGACGCGCACCGCTGGGCACGCCGAAGGCCCACGTCGCGCGCATGGCCGAGACGGGCACCGACTTCGTGCTCGTACTCGAAGACCTCGGCGACTGGGAGAACACCGACCACCTGACCGGCCTGCCGTTCGACCGGGCCCGGCAGTGCATCGCCGCGCTCGCCGACCTGCACGCCTGGTCGACACGACCGGAGAACGCCGAACACATCGCCGTCTTCCCCGACCTGGACGGCCCGGTCACCCGCGAGGTGTTCCCGGCGCTGTTCGACGAGGGCTGGCGCGTCTACCGCGAGCACGCCAGGACGGCCATCCCCGCGTCGATCAGCACGTTCGCCGCGCGGTTCGCCGACCACACCGCGACCGCGCTGCGCACGCTGACCGAGCGGCGCTGGCTCGTGCACGGTGACATCCGCGCGGACAACCTGTTCTTCCGCGACGACCGGCTCGCGGTCGTCGACTTCCAGCTGGCCTCCCTCGCGGCGGGCCCGGCGGACATCGGTTATCTGGTCAGCCAGGGCCTCACCACGGCCGAGCGCGGCGGACGCGACGAGCAGCTGCTGCGCGAGTACCTGGACCGGTTGGCCGACGCGGGCGTGACGGACTACGGCTTCGACGAGGCGTGGCGGCACTACCGCGTCGCGGTCGCGTTCTTCCTGCTGTTCCCGGTCATCGCGATCCGAGGCTGGGAGCTGCTGCCGGCCCGCGCCCGGGAGTTGTTGCTGTCGCTGGTCGAGCGGGCCGTGGCCGCGATCGAGGACATCGAAGCGCTGGAGGTATTCGCGTGAGCACCACACTGGACGAACTCGGTTTCTACCTGCTCGGCGGAGCACCGGAAGGCCCGGCGGACATCCTGCGGGAGGCCCGGCGGGGCGAGGAGCTCGGTCTCGGCACGGGCTTCATCTCCGAGCGGTGGAACGTCAAGGAGGCCGCGTCGCTCACCGGTGCGGCGTGCGCGGTGACGTCCCGGATGAAGATCGCCACCGGGGCGACCAACCACAACACCCGCCATCCGCTGATCTCCGCGTCCTGGGCGACGACGATGCACCGGCTGTCCGGCGGCCGGTTCACCCTCGGCATCGGGCGGGGCGTCGCGGCGATGTACCAGGCGTTCGGGCTGCCCGAGGTGACCACCGAGCAGATGCGCGACTGGGCGCAGCTCATGCGCAGGCTGTGGCGCGGCGAGACGATCGTCGGCCACGACGGTCCGGCCGGGTCCTACCGGGCGCTGCGGCTGGACTCGGACTTCGACGAGGACATCCCGCTCGCGCTGGTCGCATTCGGCCCGAAGACACTCGCGCTGGGCGGCCAGGTGTTCGACGACGTCATCCTGCACACCTACTTCACCCAGGACACGCTGCGGCGCGCGGTAGCGACCGTCAAACAGGCCGCCGAGCAGGCCGGACGCAACCCCGACGACGTCCGCGTGTGGTCGTGTTTCGCGACGATCGGCGACCACCTGCCGGAGGAGCTGCGGCTCAAGAAGTCCGTCGCGCGGCTGGCGACCTACCTGCAGTACTACGGCGACCTGCTGGTGCGCACCAACCAGTGGGACCCGGCCGTGCTCACCCGGTTCCGCGCGGACCCGCTCGTCGCGTCGTTCGACGAGCCGATCGACGGCAAGGCCGACGCCGGGCAGATCGCGCACCTGGCGGAGCTGCTGCCCGACGAGTGGCTCGAACCGTCGGCGACGGGGTCACCCCAGCAGTGCGTCACGCGCATCCGCCGGGAGTTCGAGCTGGGCGCGGATCGGGTCATCCTGCACGGCGCGACCCCCGACGAGCTCGAACCCATCCTCGCCGCGTACCGGGAGGCCTGACCGTGGACATCGCCGGATCCCGGGTACTGATCACCGGCGCGAGCCGGGGAATCGGCCAGGACCTCGCCAGAGGCTTCGCCGCCGCCGGTGCCGACGTCGCCCTCGTCGCGCGCGGCGCCGATGCGTTGGAGCAGCTCGCGCGGGGTGTGGGCGGCCGCGCCTACCCGTGTGACCTCACCGACCAGGCCACTCTGCGCGGGCTGCTGGCCCGCGTCGAGGCGGACGGCCCGGTCGACATCCTGGTGAACAACGCCGCCGACGAGTGCATCGGACGCTTCACCGACATGAGCGCCGAGACCCTCGAGTTCATGCTCCGGCTCAACGCGCTGGCGCCCGCCGAGCTGACCCGTCAGGCGCTGCCCGGCATGCTCGCCCGCGGCCGTGGCCACGTGGTGAACGTGTCGTCCTTCGCCGGGATCGTCGTCCCGCCGATGCTCGCCACCTACGCCGCGACGAAGGCGTTCCTGAGCCACCACTCCGTCAACCTGCAGTTCGAGCTCAAGGACACCCCGATCGGTGTGACCAGGGTGGAGATCGGCGAGGTCGCCGACACCGGTCTGATGGACAAGGGTCGCACCGAACCGGCGCTGGCGGCGATGTTCGACCGCATGTACCGGCTGCGGTTGAGCAGGCTGATCAGGCCGGAGGAGATCACCGCCGCGGTGCTCGACGCTGTGCGGGAGAACCGCTGGTCGGTGCGTCTGCCGGCACGCCTGTCCCCCGCTTCGCTGCTCGCGGACGTTCCCCGACGGTTGCCCTGGCTGATCGCCCGAGGCCTCACCACACCACCGGCGAGCGCGGAGGTGACCCGTGCCTGAACAGGACATCGCCACCACGATCAGCGCGGCCGACCGTCTCCTGGCCACGACCGAGAACCCCCGCCACCGGCAGATCCTGGAGAACTACCGGCGGCACGCGATCCTCGAGGTCTGCGGCGAGTGGGAGGCGATCTTCGCGCCGGACATGATGGTCGAGCACCCCGTCTACCACTTCAACATCACCGGGCTCGACGGTGTGGTCGCCGACGGCGCCGAAGCGGTCAAGGCGATCTACCGGCAGCTCGCGGAGACCCAGACCTGCGTCATGCTGGTCGAGGACGAACAGCTGTGGGTCGACGACTGGGGCTTCGCCTCCGACTCGACCTTCATCACCTACCTGCGCGGTTCCGACGCGATCGGCAAGGGCTTCGAGGTGGACGATCCCGACGGTTTCTACCGCGAGCACCAGCACTTCGCCATGATCTGGCCCTACGACGAGGCCGGCCGTCTCCAGGGCGAGCACGTCTACGAGAACAAGGCGCTGCACGGCATCGAGCCCGTCGCGGCCGAGGACTTCCTCACCGTCGCCGACGCCCGCGCGCGCCTCCTGCCCCTGCTGCGCCCACTGCCACCCCTGTTGAACATTGCGTCGAATGGAGAGAGCACATGACACTCACCGACACCGTGGCGCTGGTCAGCGGCGCATCGAGCGGAATCGGACGGGCGACCGCGGTGCGGTTGGCCTCGGAAGGAGCGGCCGTCGCGCTGGTCGCGCGGCGCACCGACCGCCTCGAAGAACTGGCGGCCACGATCCGCGCCGACGGCGGGACCGCGGTGGTGATCAGCGCCGACCTGACCGACTCCGACGCGGCCCGCTCAGCCGTCGAGTCGACCGTCCGCCAGCTGGGGCGGCTGGACACCCTTGTCAACGCGGCCGGAGTCATGCTCAACGGCCCGTCCGAGGAGTCCCCGCTGCAGGAATGGGACCGGATGGTCGACGTCAACCTGCGCGGGCTGATGTACGTGACGAAGGCCGCGCTGCCACACCTGTTGGCCGCCGCGAAGGACAGCCCCCGGTCGGTGACCGACGTCGTCAACATCTCCTCGGTCGCCGGGCGGTTCGCCGCGCCGACGGTCGCGCTGTACAACGCGACGAAGTTCGCCGTGACCGGGGCGACGGAGGCGTGGCGGCAGGAGTACACGACGCGCAACGTCCGGTTCGCGGTCATCGAGCCCGGCCGGACGGCGAGCGAGCTGTTCGACCAGAAGGCCAACTCGGACCGGGACTTCACCGCCGCGTTCGGCGACGTCGAGGTCCTGGAGTCCGAGGACATCGCCGATGCGGTCGCCTACATCGTCACCAGTCCACGGCGGCGGGCCATCAACGAGATCGTCATCCGCCCGACCGACCAGCCCTGACGGCGCTCGGTGGGACTCCGAACCAGCGCATCGAGGCGCGGCTGAGGCAGCTCTGCTGGGAGTAGCCGAGCATCGCGGCGACTCCGCCGAGGCTCACCGTGGACTGCGTGAGGTACGCGGTGGCCCTCTCGCGCCTGACCTCGTCGAGGACGGCCTCGAACGTCTCGTCCCGCGCGGCGAGCCACCGTTGCAGGGTCCGGGGGTGCAGGCCCAGGTGAGCGGCCACGGTGCGGATGGTGGCGTGCCCGGTGGCCAGCGTGCGGTTGATCAGATGCCGGACCTGGGCGACGACGACGTCGTCCGCCGGGCCTTCGGCGTCGAGGTAGCGGGTGACGTGCTCACGCACGTCCGGGTCGTGGGCCCCTCGGTGACGATCGAGTTCCGCGCTGGGCAGCACGAGGCCGGCGTAGTCGCTGTCGAACCGGACCCGGCAGTCGAAGAACCTCTCGTACCGGTCGCGGTGCGCGGGTTCGGCGTGCGGGATGGACACGAGCAGTGGGCGGAAGCCGCTGCCCATCAGCAGTCGGAAGATGCCGAGCGAGACACCGAGCCCGAGCTGGTAGATCTGCGCGTGCGACGGGATGCCCGGGACCAGCACCTCGAATGTGAACCGGGTCTGTTGGCCGGTGGCGTCGTCCAGCGCGATCCGCAGGGCCGGGCTGTAGTCGCCCATGTGCTGGGCGATGCCGTGCAGCGCGTCGCGGGTCGTGCGGGAATGCCGGGCGATCAGCGCGATCGGGCCGAGGATCTGGATGTTCTGACGCGCGGCGAGGCACAGTGAGAAGTCCGGCCGGTCGAGCTCGGCCGCCGCGAGGTCGATGACCCGCGCCATCGACCGGAACGGGATGTAGGCGTCGGTGTTGCCGAGCAGCTCGGCGCGCAGACGGGTGGCGGCGAGGATCGGCGCCGGGTCGCCGCCGAGCTCACGCACGAGGTCGACGTAGCCCGCCAGCGCACTCGCGCGGATCAGGTCGCGCATGTCGCCAAGAGTCAAAGTTCTGTCACCTGTTGTCAAGTATTTGAGCGTTGGTCGGCCATACCGTGGGTCCACCGAACCAGTGATCAAGGAGGATCGCGCATGCCGACCACCACGCCCACCGCCGCGACGACGCACGGCGGTGCCCCGCTGCCGCTCGTCGCGCTGCCCCAGGGGCAGCCGGGTTCCGGTGTCCCGCTGCATTACCACACGGGACCGGCCGAGGTGTACACGTTGCAGGGCCGCTGGATGTACCGGGAGCACCCCACCCAGCCGCAGACCGCCGGCTCCTACCTGTACGAACCGGGCGGGTCGGTCCACACCCTGTACGCGCCCGCCGACAACACCGAGGACACGATCATCTTCGTCCGGGTCTCCGGCACGAACATCAACTTCGACGAGCACGGCGCGTTCCATTCGCTGCTGGACGCCCTGTCGCTGCGTCACCTGACCGACACCCTGACCGCCGAGCGAGGCCTCAAGGCGCCGCGCTACATCGAAGGCGGCGAAGCCGGCTTCACCGAGGTGGCCTGAGATGACACCCGAGTGGCTGCGTGAGCTCTACCCGTGGGACCAGCAGGTCGCGGTGGTCAACGGCCGTCGCATGGCCTACCTCGACGAGGGCGACCGGGCCGCACCGCCGGTCGTCCTGCTGCACGGCAACCCGAACTGGAGCTTCCTGTACCGCTTCATGATCCCCCCGCTGCTGGAGGCCGGCTACCGGGTGATCGCACCGGACTGGATCGGCGCGGGAAATTCGGACAAGCCTGCCCTCGACGCGGCGTACACGCTTGCGCACCACGTCGCCGACCTGGTCGCGCTGATCGACACCCTGGAACTCGACGGCATGGCCATCGTCGGCCAGGACTGGGGTGGCCCGCAGGGAACCGGCGCCGCGCTGGAACGCCTGGACCGGGTCGCCGCGCTCACCCTGATGAACACCTGGGTCTTCACCGACGTGTGCGGCGAGTTCCACGCCTCGCCGCTGCCGTGGACGACCTGGCACGCACCGCTGGTCGGGCAGGTGTTCCTGAAGCGGTTCAAGATGCTGTCGCACCGGGGCCTGACCGCCGTGTCCGCCAGGGGCCTGAGTGATGCGGAGGCCCGCGCCTACCAGCACGTCTACGACGAGCCCGGCAGCGAGAGCGTCACCCTCACCTGGCCGAGGACCATCCCGCTCACCGAGGGCGACCGGGGCTGGACAGACATGAAACGAATCCAGAACCGGCTGCCGCTGCTCGCGGACACGCCCGTGCAGCTGCTCTGGGCACCGGACGACGGCGTCTTCCCGGTCGCCTACCGCGACCGGATCCACGAGCTGCTGCCGCACGCCGAGATCGGCAAGGAGTTCCCCGGCGCGCACCACTTCCTCCAGGACGACCGAGGCGCCGACATCGCGGTCGAACTGATCGACTTCCTCGACCGCACCGCCGGAGCGTCCCGATGAACTTCGTCGAACCCACCCCCGAAGAGCTCGCCGACCTGCGCGCGGACCCGCTGCTGTTCGAGCAGGAGCTGGACGTGCGCCCCTCGGTGGCGTCCGCCCTGGAGAAGGCGCTCGGCTTTCGGGCGGGCCGCCGCCACTGGCGTGCCCGAAGCGGTCACCTGTACGCGATCGACCTCGGCGACTTCGGCAGAGGCCGCCCGTCGATGGCACTGGTGTACGGCTTCTGGCCCAGTTTCGCGCCGCGCCCGCTGACCGACGAGGCCATCGACGAGGACCTGGCCGACCTGTGCCTGTGGATCGCCGACATCACCGACGACATGCAGCCCGAGGTCATGGCAGGCGTCCTGGACCTGACCCGAGCCGCCCGATCCGCCGGCAACGACTTCCGCCTGCCCCTCTGACCCCCCAGCACGACTTTGCACACCGTGGTGCTGTGTCGCACATGTCCGGACATGTGCGACACAGCACGAGGGTGTGCAAAGCCAGCGCCACGCGAGCCGTGCCGAGACGCCGTGAGGAACAACGAGTGATGATCACCGCGTGGTGGGGCGGACTGTCGGAGCCGGCAGGGTGACCACCTCGCGCAGCTCGGCGGCGGCCTCGGCCATCAGCTGAGCGAGGGTGGTGTCCGGCTCGGCTAGCCAGCGGGGCATGGCGCGCCGGTGGATCGCCAGGACCACGTCGACGATGAAGCGTGCTGTGCCGGGCTCGACGCCGCGGCGCTCTAGCGCCGGTGCCAGCGCCTCGGCGATGTCGGCGAGCTTGATCAGATCGCGCTCGGCAAGCGCCGGATTGGCGGCGATCACGCTTCCCCGGCGCAGCAGGAACTCGCGTGGGCGGAAGATCCCCTCGGCGGTTCCCAGCGCGGTCAGCAGCGCCTCGATCGGGGTGAGGTCCGGGTCGGCTGCCTCGACCTGGGCGACGAGGTGGGCCTCGAGTTCGTTGCCGGCGAAGAGAACTTCCCGCTTGTCGGGGAAGTAGCGGTAGAAGGAGCGCTCCTTCAGGCCGGCGGCATCCGCGATCTGCGCGACCGAGGTGCGCTCGAACCCCTGCGTCTCGAACAGCTCGAGCGCCGCGCGTTCGAGCCGGCCCTGTGCGTCGGATTCCCATCGCGGCATACCCACCAGGTTACGACAACAGGAGCTGTCATCAGCTGATACGGTCGATGACAACAGATGCTGTCATCAACTAGGAGATCATCATGAAGGCTCTGCAATTCGACCGGTTCGGTTCCCCGGACGTGATCGTGCTCCGCGACGTCCCACAACCGGAACCGGGACCCGGCCAGATCCGGATCGCCGTGCGGGCGTGCGGCCTGACACCGGCCGACTGGCACGTTGTCGACGGACTCCTCGCCGACCACCTGCCGTCACTGCCGCGCGGACTCGGCCTCGAGGTCGCGGGCACCGTCGACGCGCTCGGCGAGGGCGTCACCGACGTCCGGATCGGCGACCGGGTGTTCGGCCCGGCCACCTTCGACGGCCCGACGGCCGGCGCCGCGGAGTACGCGCTGATGCCGGCCTGGGCACGCATTCCCGAGGGCGTCACCGCCGAGCAGGCCGCCGCGCTGCCGATGGCGGCCGAGACGGCGTGGCGCGCGCTCGACGACCTCGGCGTCCAGCCGGGTGAGCTGCTGCTCGTCCACGGCGCGGGCACCACCGTGGGTGAGGCGGCGGTGCGCTTCGCGCTGCACCGGGGTACTCGAGTGATCGCCACCGCCGGGCCGACTCGGGCCGCCGCTCTGGAACAGATCGGCGCCCAGGTGACCACCTACGGCGAGGGCATGGCCGAACGCGTCGGCGCACTGGCCCCAGGCCCCGTGGACCGCGCCCTGGACACCGCGCCGACCGGGGGCCGGATCGACCGCGCCGACCAGCCCAGCCCGGCCGGCGGCTCACTGCCGACCCTGATCGAGCTGACCGGGGATCCCGACCGGGTCCTCACCGTCTCGGACTTCGCCGCCGCGGCCGAACTGGGCGTCCGGATCACCACCGAGATCCGCTACGACCAGATGAACGAGTTCGCCCGGCTCGCCGGCGAAGGCATCCTGGTCGTACCTGTCGCAGGCACCTACACACTCGACCAGCTCCAGGAAGCGGCCGAACTCAGCCGATCCCGCCGCCCCGGCGGCAAACTCCTGCTCGTCCTGTGATCGCGCCGCGCGCTCGCCGAGGCTCTCGAGCCGCCGTGCCACGGAAGAGAGAAACGGAGCCGCCTTGGGGAGTCGAACCCCAGACCTACGCATTACGAGTGCGTCGCTCTAACCGACTGAGCTAAGGCGGCGTGGTGCGCGCCTAGTCTAGCGACCCGCTTCAACGGGACTTCGCACACCCACGTGTCGCGTCGCACATGTCCGGACGTGTGCGACGCAGCACCAGGGTGTGCGAGGTCAGGCGCCTCGGTAGAGGACCGTCAGCATCGCTTCGACCGCTATTCGGGGCTTCACGTTCGACTCCAGGGCCTCGCGGCAGCCCAGGACCGCCTCCAGGCGGATCAGCGTCGACTCGGGGGTCCAGGAGGACGCCGCGCGCTGGGCGTCGGCGGCCCGGTCGGGGTGCGTCGCCGCGACCGAGGCACCCACCCGGACCGCGAGCACGTCGCGGTAGAAGCCGGCCAGGTCGACCAGCGCGCGGTCCAGGGCGTCGCGCTGGGTCCGGGTCGCCCGGGACTTCTGCTTGCGCTCCAGCTCCCGTTCAGCGGCCTTCGCGCCGCGTTGCGCTGCCGCGACGCCCTTGCCGGTTCCGCCCGCGCCCATCGCGGTGGCGAGGGCTTCACGTTCGGCTTGGTTGCGGGAGCCGGTCATGTCGACCGCCTCGGCCTCGGCCGAGCCGATCAGGTCGTCGGCGGCGGCGAACACCTCACCGAAGCCGCGCAGCGACAGCGGGATGCGCAGGACCTGTTCGCGGCGGCGGCGCGCGTCGTCGTCGCGGGCCAGGCGACGTGCCCTGCCGACGTGACCACCGCAGACCGAGGCGGCCCACGCGGCGGTCTCCGGGTCGATGCCGTCACGGGAGGCGAGCACGTCGGCGATCGCGTCCGGCGGCGGCGTACGCAGCGGGACCAGGCGGCAGCGCGAGCGGATCGTCACCGGAACGTCGTCGGGGTGGTCGGAGGGGGCGCACAGCAGGAACACGGTGCGTTCCGAGGGCTCCTCGACCGCCTTCAGCAACGCGTTCGACGCGCCCTCGGTGAGACGGTCCGCATCGGCGATCACCACGATCTGCCAGCGGCCGCTGCTCGGTCGCCGCGCCGCGATCTGGACGAGTGCGCGCATCTCCGACACCGAGATGGACAAGCCCTCCGGTACCACCTCGCGCACGTCGGAGTGGGTGCCTGCCATGACGGTGCGACATGCCTGGCACTGGCCGCAGCCGTTGTACGGGCACTGCAGCGCGGCGGCGAACGCGCGCGCGGCCACCGAGCGGCCGGAGCCGGGCGGGCCGGTGAACAGCCACGCGTGGGTCATCGCGGTCGGGTCGGTCGCGGCCGCGCTCAGCTCGGCGACCGCACGGTCCTGGCCGACCACCTCAGTCCAGACGGACAACTCAGACCTGCCGCAACGGAGTGCTCCTACGGACCTTCCGCAGCAGCTCCTGGATGCCCTCGCGGACGCGTTCCTGCACGACCTCGGGCAGCTCGTCGGCGTCGACGACCAGGTACTTGTTCGGTTCGGCCGCGGCACGCCGGGTGAGCAGCCGGTTGATCCACAGGTGCGGCTCGCCGACGGGCGACGGCGCGGGCGCGCGGTCCAGCAGCACCGTCACATCCGGGTGCAGACCGCCATTCGCCCACACCGCGAGGCTCTCCAGCTCGTCCGCGTGCAGCTGCTGGTGTACCAGCGGGCTCGCCAGGAAACGGTCGACCACAACGATGTTCCCGGCCGACAGCGCGGGCCGGACCTCGCGTTCCACCACGTCGGCGTGGACCGCGGCGGCCGCGAGAGCGCGGGCTCGTTCGCCGGTCAGCTCCTTGCCGAGCAGCGCGCTGGTCAGCCGGACGTCGTAGTCGATCGGCTCGCTCACCGGGTAGCCCTGCTCGCGCAGCCAGTCGGCCAGCAGGCGGCTCTGTCGCGCGGACTCGGCGGCCGTCGCGCCCTCGACCGCGATCAGTACACCGCCGACCGGGCGGCGCACGCCGCGACGCAGCGCGCCGAGCAGGTCGGGCAGCAGCGGCGCGGCGCTGCGGTCGTCCATCTGCCGGTAGGCGAAGACGCCGACCAGCGAGGCGATCAGCCCGGCCACACCGAGCACGGTGCGGGAGCCGTCGACGTGCAGCGTGTGGTCGAACACGGTGATCGCCCTGGTCTGCACCAGACCCACCGCGACCGGCGCGACCGACATCGAGGCCAGCAGGTCCAGCCGCACGATGGTCTGCACGAACGCGACGACCCGGCCGCGCACCTCGTTCGCCACCTGGGCGCCGATGATCGTCAGCCCGGTCAGGAACGCGACGCCCGCGCAGCAGCCGACCATCGCCACCGTCGCCAGCGCGATGAACAGATGCGGTGCGAACGCAACCAGCACTAGACACAGCCCGGCGCCGACGATCGCGGCACCGAACAGGCGGTTGTGCGGCAGCTTTCGGGCCAGCCCGGGCATCGCGCTCATGCCGGCGGCCATGCCGATGAACACCGACACGAACAACATGCCGTACGCCGCGTCGCCGCCACCGAGGTTCGTCGCGTACAGCTTGGCCAGCGCGATCACCGCGCCACCGGCGACGAACGCGCCGATGATGCCGGTCACCAGGCCGCGGATGAGTGGCGTCGAGCTGACGAACCGCGCGCCGTCGTGCAGCAGCGCCAGCATGCTGGGGCTCGACTCGTTCGATCGGATCGGCGAGCGTCCGGAGATCTCCGGGATCCGGTACCAGACGGTCGCGGCGGTGATCAGATAGCCGGCGCCGTTGATCATCAGGGCGATGTAGACGGTGGTCATGTTGCTGGGTTCGTCCCCGAGCAACCGGCCGACCGTGGACACCGTGCTGAACAACCCGGCGGCCAGCACGACCGAGACGCCGTAGGTCATCGCCAGGCTCAGCTGGTTCGCGGTCTCGACCTGGTCGGGACGTTTGAGCAGGTTCGGGACCGACGCATCCTTCGCGGGGATCCAGAACATCGAGCAGATCTCGATCATAAAAGTCGCGGCGAACAGCCACCACAGGCTGCCGACCAGCGGAATCGAGAAGAACAGACCGAAGCGCACGACGTCGCAGGTGACCATCACCTTGCGGCGGTCGAACCGGTCGGCGAGCACACCGGCGATCGGGCCGAACAGCAACGGGGGCAGCAGCCGGGTCGCCACGACGCCACCGAGCGCGAAACTCTGCGCCTGGGTGCCGTCGGTCAGCCCGGTCGCCAGCGCGGACAGCGCCAGAAGTGACAGCCAGTCACCGCTGGAGGCCAGCGCAGTGACCAACCAGAGCCTGCGGAACGACGGGATGGCCAGCACACCGCGAATCCGGTGCGCGGTGGAGGAGGACCCGCCTGTCTCAGCGAACCCCTGATCAGGTGTCTGGTATGCCGCCTGGCCGGGCTCGCCGACGGGGGCGTGATCGGGACCGATCGCGCCTCACCTCCTCGCGGCGGCGGGCCGCACCATAGGACCGTCAGAGACACCCGGTGCGGTGGCCATGAACGTTCGCCGGCTCATCGGCGGATCCAGGTTTCCGCTGGGCGCGCTGGCGAGCGGCCCTCGTACCGGGCGTACTCGGGTCGTTCGCCGGTGCGTCCAGCGGGAAGCTGGGCCGTCGAGGGCCGGTGAACGTTTGTGGCCACCGCACCAGAGTAATCTCCCGCCGAGTCAAGCATCTCGGCGCCCCGTGTCGCGGCGGATCGAGGACCTCTCAGCCGCTGATCATCGAGGTCAGCAGCGCCGCCGAATCGTCCACGTCGAGCGCGACCCGCTGCAGCGACTCGGCGACCACCATGTAGGTCTCCACGTCCTGCGGATCGGACAGGTAGACCGCGCCGTGCGGCACCTCCAGGTACACCAGCGACGGCGCGTCGCCGAGGCCCAGGATCGTGACGCGCCCGTGCGCGGCGGCGTGCTGCCCGTCCTCCGGGCGCAAGATCTGGATCACCACGTTGTCCCGCTCGGACATGTCCATCAGGTGCCGCAGCTGATCCCGGTGCTGTTCCGGGTCGCCCACCACCAGCCGCAACGCGGCCTCGGTGATCACCGCGTGCAGGCCGAGCGGCGCGGCGGCGTCATCGAGCCGGGCCGCCCTCGCCATCCGCAGACCGACGTGACGTTCGCGGTGTGCGGGTGGCACCAGCGGGCTCGCCTCGGTCAGGCCTCGTGCGTAGTCGGCGGTCTGCAGCAGCTCGGGGACGAGCGTCGGCTCGTAGACGAACTCGTCGATCGCCAGTCCCTCCAGCCCGACGAACGTGGCGAACCAGTCCGGCACGACCCGCGCCCACGGTGCCCACCAGGCCGCCTCGTCGGCGCGCGCGGCCAGCGCGGTCAGCCGGTCGATCTCGGCCCAGTCGGTCTGGTAGCCGGACAGCAGCGTGAAGATCTGGTCGGCGTCCTGGCGCATCCGGCCGGACTCGAGGTGGCCGATGCTCGGCTTCGGAATCCCGGATAATCGGGCTGCTTCGGCGAGAGTCACCCCGGCTGTGTTCCGGTGCCTGGCCAGCTCCATGCCGATCAGCCAGCGCACCGAGGACGGCACTGCTGTTCGCGGCATGAATCCTCCCGGCGACTCTGATTTGTATCAGATATTAGTGGCCTGGTGCGCTGACCAGACTAACGATCGCCTGGAGCAGGATCAGCAGGAAGATCGCCACGAACACGACGGTGAACAGGATCGACCCGACCTTGCTGCGGGAGCGCCGGGTGAGGCCGAACCCGGTCAGGGTCTGCGCCTCCGGCTCACGCTCGATCGGCGGCCGGAAGTCGCCGTAGCGCGAGCGCACCACCGGGCCGAGCGGCGAGTCCCGGATGACCGGGTGGCTGTCGTCCTCGTCGAGGAAGTCGTCCTTGGCGCCCGGGATCGGCGCAGGCGCAGGCGCAGGCGCAGGGGCTTCCCGCGCGGTCCGCTGCCCCGGCGGCCCGGGCGGCTCCACCCGTGAGTGATTTGGGCTGCCCTGACAGCCCAAATCACTCACGGGTGCTTCGGACTCAGCGGGCTCAGCCGGGATGTGCCTCACTTTTGGCGACGGCTCGTCGTTTGTGAGCATCTCGTCCAGGGCGTACTGGTCGTCTTCTTCGAGCTCGGCGAGCAGCTCCGCGAGCGTGCGGTCGTCGAGCGCCGAAGCAGGCTCGGGCCCGCCCGCCGCGAGCATCTCGTCGGTGATCCTGGGGATCAGCGGATCGGTGTGTGCGTCGGACACATCCCTGCTGTCCGAACGCCTACCCAGATCACTTCCCACAGCTCGGGACTGTAACTCTGCCCCCAGCCGCCACGTGGGACATTCGCCGAACCGACACTCAGAATGCCGAGCAAAGCCGTGAGTGGCGAGTGGTCCCAGAAGACCACTCGCCACTCACGGGTAGTCAGGCGGACGAGGCGGCCTTCTTGGCTCTGGGCTTGCGCGCGGCCGGCTTGCGCTTGGGCGTGGTCCCGGCCTTGGCGCGGCGCTCGGCGAGCAGCTCGGCGGCGCGCTCGTCGGTGAGGGTCTCGACCTCGTCGCCCTTGCGCAGCGACGCGTTCGTCTCACCCTCGGTGACGTACGGGCCGAAGCGACCGTCCTTGATCACCATCGGCTTGCCGGACGCCGGATCGGTACCCAGCTCGCGCAGCGGCGGCGTCGATGCGCCGCGTCCCCTGCCCCGCTGCTTCGGCTGCGCGTACAGCTTCAGCGCCTCGTCGAGGTCGACCGTGAACAGCTGGTCCTCGGTGGCCAGCGACCGCGAGTCAGTGCCCTTCTTCAGGTACGGGCCGTAGCGACCGTTCTGCGCGGTGATCTCGTCACCGGACTCCGGGTCGGTACCCACGACGCGCGGCAGCGACAGCAGCTTCAGCGCGTCCTCCAAGGTCACGCTGTCCAGCGCCATCGACTTGAACAGCGACCCGGTCCTCGGCTTGGGCAGCTTCGACTTCGGCGTGTCCTCCGGCGGGTCGGGCAGCAGCTCCGTCACGTAGGGCCCGTACCGGCCCTCCTTGGCGACGATCTCGTGCCCGGTCACCGGGTCGACACCCAGCGAACGACCCTCCTGCGGGACCGAGAACAGCTGCTCGGCGATCTCCGGGGTCAGCTCGTCCGGCGGCAGCTCGTCGGACAGGTTCGCCCGCTGCGAGCTGCCGTCCACGATGCGTTCCAGGTACGGCCCGTAGCGGCCGACCCGGACCACGACCTCGCGGCCCTCGGAGTCGCTGAACATGGGGATCGCGTTGATCTCCCGGGCGTCGATCTCCTCCAGGTTGATGCCGACGAGCTTCTTCAGCCCACCCGCGTGCGCCACCGACTCGTCGGTGGACGCCCCGTCGGAGCCCGCCTTCGGCGCTTCGGAACCGAAGTAGAAACCGGCCAGCCAGTCGATGCGGGTCTGCGCGCCGGCGGCGATCGAGTCGAGCTCGTCCTCCATGGCGGCCGTGAAGTTGTAGTCGACGAGCCGCCCAAAGTGCCGTTCCAGCAGACCGATCACCGCGAACGCCACCCAGGAGGGCACGAGCGCGCTGCCCTTCTTCCACACGTAGCCGCGGTCCTGGACGGTCTTGATGATCGAGCTGTACGTCGAAGGGCGGCCGATGCCCAGCTCTTCGAGGGCCTTGACCAGGCTGGCTTCGGTGTAGCGGGCCGGCGGGTTGGTGGAGTGGCCCTCCGGGTTGAGCTCCTCGGCGGTCAGCGGCTGGCCCTGCTCCAGCTGGGGCAGCCGTGACTCGGCGTCGTCGGCCTCGCCACCGGCCTGGTCGTCGAGCGTCTCGACGTAAGCCTTCAGGAAGCCGGCGAAGGTGATCGTGCGGCCGGACGTGGAGAAGACGCACTGCTCACCGGTACCGGCCGTCGCGGCGACCCGCACGGTCATCGTCGTGCCGCGTGCGTCGGCCATCTGGGAGGCGACCGTGCGCTGCCAGATCAGCTCGTAGAGCCGGAAGTCGTCACCGTCGACCTCGCGGGCGATCTGACCGGGCGTGCGGAACGAGTCGCCGGCGGGCCGGATCGCCTCGTGTGCCTCCTGCGCGTTCTTCACCTTGCGGGTGTACTGGCGCGGTTTGTCCGCCACGTAGGCGTCGCCGTACAGCTCACGGGCCTGGGTGCGCGCCGCGTTGATCGCCGACTCGGACAGTGTCGTCGAGTCGGTACGCATATAGGTGATGTAGCCGTTCTCGTACAGCCGCTGCGCGGAGCGCATGGTGCGTTCCGCGGTGAAGCGCAGCTTGCGGCCGGCCTCCTGCTGCAGCGTCGAGGTCATGAACGGCGCATACGGCCTGCGGGTGAACGGCTTGGACTCAACACTCTCGACGGTGAAGTCACGACCGTCGAGCGCCTCGGCCAGACGCCGGGCGCTCGCCTCGTCCAATGCGGCGGCGGTCCCCTTCAGCTGGCCGTCAGGACCGAAGTCGCGCCCGGTGGCGACCCGGGTGCCATCCACCGAGACGAGCTTCGCGCCGAAGCTACGCGGCCCGTCCTCCTGCTTCTCCTTCGTGGCGAGCACGGCGGCGATGTCCCAGTAGCTCGCCGAGACGAACGACATCCGCTCACGCTCGCGCTGCACGATGATGCGCGTCGCGACCGACTGCACACGGCCCGCCGACAGCTTCGGCATGACCTTCTTCCACAGCACCGGCGAGACTTCGTAGCCGTACAGCCGGTCGAGGATGCGGCGGGTCTCCTGCGCGTCGACGAGGTCGTGGTCGAGCTCGCGCGGGTTCGCGGCGGCCGCCAGGATCGCCGGCTCGGTGATCTCGTGGAAGACCATCCGGCTGACCGGGACCTTCGGCTTCAGGGTCTCCAGGAGGTGCCAGGCGATCGCCTCGCCCTCCCGGTCACCGTCCGTCGCGAGGAGGAGCTCGTCGACGTTCTTCAACGCGTCCTTGAGCTCGGTGACCGTCGAACGCTTGTCCGGCGTGACGATGTACAGGGGCTCGAACTCGTTGTCGACGTTCACCCCGAGCCGCGCCCAGGCCTCACCCTTGTACTTGGCGGGCACGTCGGCGGCACCACGCGGGAGGTCCCGGATGTGTCCACGGGAGGACTCGACCACGTAGTTCGAACCGAGGTAGGAAGCGATCTTGCGCGCCTTGGCGGGCGACTCCACGATCACCAGCCGGCGCGTGGCCGAACCATTGGTGCCGTTGCCGTTCTTCGCGCTGCCGGCGCCGGTTGCTCCGCCCGTAGCAGAGCTCTTCTTGCGACCCGAGCTTGCGCTGGTCCGTCCCGCTGCCACTGCTTCGACCATTCCCTTCCTCTGGCGCTCGTACTCGCGCCATCCACCGCACCCCGCTCGGTGAGTCAACCGCCAGACTCGCACATCCGCGCCGGGCGATGCACTTGAGTCCTACGTCTCACCGTCAACTCACCACGGTGGCCGACCGGCAGCCTAATGAGCACCACCGGCCCGTTCTAACACGGCCAATAGCTGCTCGACGCGTATTCCGGCACCGGACCGACGAGCTCCGCCAGCCTTCGTCGGGACCGTACTCCGGCGATGCGCAAACCCGGGCCGGCGCCACGCGGACCCAGCCGCAGAACCGGCAATCCGAGCCGGGTCACCGCCTGCGCCAACGGTACGTGCGTCTGCGGCGCGTGCGGATCGAGGCCCAGCAGATAGCCGGAGCGGCGGTCCTCCACACCGGTGGCGAGCACCCACATCCGCAACAACGCGCCGTCCAGCACGAACCCCTCCGGCACCGCCTTGACCGCACCGGAGCACCACTGACCAGCCAATTCGACGAGATCCCTGCGGAAGGCGGTGCGCAGCGCGGGCGAACCGCACTCGGAGACCGTCTCCTCGGTACTCACCCCGCGCTCGGCCATCGCCGCGCGTAACGCGGGCGCCCGGTCGCCGTCGGCGAGCACGATGCTCAGCCGGGCGGTGCCGCTCGCCCCGAACCGCACGACCTGCCCGGGGCCGCACAGCAGCCCGGCGAGGTCGGCGAGCCGGACGTCCTGGGCCTCAGCGGAGTAAAAAGACATCTGCGCCACGGGAGTCAGATTAGAACACCCGTTCGATCAGCGTCACGCCGACTCGCCGCTCCGGCTGAGCCGCAGGTCACAAAATTTTTGGCGGGGCGGCCCCTAGTTCACCCGACCGGGGCGCTCAGTTCGGGTCGGAGGGCGCGCCGGCACTGCCGACCAGTGAACAGCTCTTCGCCTGCTTGACCGCGTCGTTCAGCTCGCTGTTGGCGCCGAGGCTGTGCAGGTCCGGGTCGTTCGCGGACTTCGCAAGCTCGACGAGGATCCCGGGCAGCTGGGTGCCCATCCCGACCGGGTCGCTCGGGTCGACCCGGTCCACCTTGTCGCGTGCCGCCGAGTAGGCCGCCTGGGTGCGTTGCAGAGCGCCGCGCAGCTTGCTCGCCGCGTCGTCGCCGCCGACGATCGGGGACGGCCCGGCCAGGTCGAGACCCTCGATCGACTGTCCGGCCCGATCGGCCGTGTCGGCGAAGTACCTGCTCATCGCGTCCCGGCTGGCGGCGGGATCGTTGCGGTTGAACTCCGGTGCATGCCCCTTCATCGAGGCCAACGGCCCCAGCGCCGCGCACACCCGGTCCGCCCAGGCGACCGGGTCGTCGGCGTTCGGCAGCCGGTCGTTGCCGCCCGAACATCCGACGAGGCACCCCGCGAGGACCCCGAGCAGCACGGTCAGCACCGTGGCCAACACGGTGTTGAGCACAGTCGCTCTCACTCGACGATTCATCGGTACCTCCCGCGGCTCCGGGCCGGAACGTACCGCGCCGCCTGACCCTGCTCGGGGCCAGGCGGCGCGGGGGTGCTGCTGAGCTGCTGAGTTGTCAGCTGACAGGTGCCTCAGCGGGCTCGTCGGTGATCGAGGTGGACCGACGCTTCGACACCACGACGGCCGCCACGATGATGATCACCGCGACCAGTGCGACGACGTAGCGCAGCGGCGAGGCACCGGCCCCGACCGACATGGCGACCACGGCGGGCGCGATCAGCACCGAGACCAGGTTCATCACCTTGATCAGCGGGTTGATCGCCGGACCGGCGGTGTCCTTGAACGGGTCACCGACGGTGTCACCGATGATCGTGGCCTCGTGCGCGGGCGAACCCTTGCCGCCGTGCACGCCGTCCTCGATCAGCTTCTTGCCGTTGTCCCACGCGCCACCGGAGTTGGCGAGGAAGACCGCCATCAGCGTGCCGCAGGCGATGGCACCGGCCAGGTAACCGGCCAGCGGGCCGACACCGAGACCGAAACCGACCGCGATCGGCGCGAAGATCGCCAGCAGGCCGGGGGTGGCCAGCTCACGCAGCGAGTCGCGGGTGCAGATGTCGACGACGCGCGCGTAGTCCGGCTTGACGGTTCCGGCCATGATGCCCGGGTCGTCACGGAACTGCTTGCGCACCTCGAACACGATGGCACCAGCGGCACGGGACACCGCGTTGATGGCCAGCCCGGAGAACATGAACACGACCGAGGCGCCGATGATGACACCGACCAGCGTGTTCGGGCTGAACACCTCGGTCAGGAAACCCTGACCGGCGTCCGCGAGCGCCGTACCGGTGGCCTTCAGCGCGGTGGTGAAGGCGTCCCGGTAGGAGCCGAACAGCGCGGTCGCGGCCAGCACGGCCGTGGCGATCGCGATGCCCTTGGTGATGGCCTTGGTCGTGTTACCGACCGCGTCCAGCTCGGTGAGGATGTCCACACCGTCACCCGACACGTCACCGGACATCTCCGCGATGCCCTGCGCGTTGTCGCTGACCGGGCCGAAGGTGTCCATCGCCACGATCACGCCGACCGTGGTCAGCAGGCCGGTACCGGCCAGTGCGACCGCGAACAGCGCCACGGTCACCGAGACACCGCCGAGCACGAACGCGCCGTACACGGCGGCCGAGATCACCAGTGCGGTGTAGACGGCCGACTCGAAACCGATCGAGATACCGGCCAGCACGACGGTGGCGGCACCGGTGCGGGCCGAGTCACCGACCTCCTTGACCGGCTTGTGCTCGGTGCCGGTGAAGTAACCGGTCAGCCACAGGATGACGCCGGCGAGCACGATGCCGATGAGCACCGCGACGGAGGCGAACAGCCGAGGATCGAGCGAACCGGCCTGCTGCACGACCGAGGTGTCGGTCGGGTTGGTCAGCTCCGCGAAGCTACCCGGCAGGTAGACGTAGGCGGCGACGATGCACAGCACGGCGGAGAAGACAGCGGAGATGTAGAAGCTGCGGTTGATCGCCTTGAGGCCGCCCTCGCCCGCCTTGGCCTTGGTGATGTACACACCCAGGACAGCGGTGACCACGCCGATGGCCGGCACGATCAGCGGGAACAGCAGACCCTGCAGGCCGAACGCGGCCGATCCGAGGATCAGCGCGGCGACCAGCATGACGGCGTAGGACTCGAACAGGTCGGCGGCCATGCCGGCACAGTCACCCACGTTGTCACCGACGTTGTCGGCGATCGTCGCGGCGTTGCGGGGGTCGTCCTCCGGGATACCGGCCTCGACCTTGCCCACGAGGTCACCACCGACGTCGGCGGCCTTGGTGAAGATGCCGCCACCGACACGCATGAACATGGCGAGCAGAGCGGCACCGAAACCGAAGCCCTCGAGGACCTTCGGCGCGCCACCCGCGTAGACCATCACGACCAGCGCGGCACCGAACAGGCCGAGGCCGACGGTGAACATGCCGACAGCGCCACCGGTGCGGAACGCGACCCGCATGGCCTTCTCCCGGCCGCCTTCCTCCCGCGAAGCCGCCGCGACCCGGATGTTCGCCCGGGTGGCCAGCCACATGCCGAGGTAGCCGATGGTCGCCGAGAAGCCGGCGCCGACCACGAAGAAGATCGAACGCCCGATGCGCTCGCTCGTCGTGTCCGCCGGCAGCGCAAACAGCAGCAGGAACACGATGACTACGAAAATGCCGAGCGTCTTGAACTGGCGGTTGAGGTAAGCAGCGGCACCCTCTTGCACGGCGCGGCCGATCTCCTGCATGCGCTCGGTGCCCTGGCCGGCGGCCAGGACCTCCTTGCGCAGCACGAAACCGATCGCCAGTGCAATGAGGGCTACCACGGCGACCACACCGACAACGGTGCGGTCACTCCCGGAGAGCTGCAGGCCCTCCGCGAGAATGAGCCGGGACATCCGTCCTCCTGATTGAAATCGCACTCGTCAGCGAGGAGACGGCCCAGTACTGGATCAGTACTGGCACTGGACCGATCCTCGCGCGTGTTTCACGAAGGCGGCCTTGGTCAGCAGGGCGTCCCGGGCCTTGATCTAGCTCGAGCCGGGCCGTGCTGGTCAGCGACCCCCAATGTTCGCGCAGTGTATGGGTGGCCTCACAGCTTGTTGCGAACGAGGGGCCGAATGAGTGAAAAAGTGTGAGGTTGGTTGCTGCCCTCCTTTCGTGAGTGGCAAGGGCGTCTACCCCGGAGGGGCGCCGAAGGCGTAGGCGCTCGGAGCACTCACGACACGCTTTTCCGTCGTGAGTGATCCGGGCGCCTATAGGCGCCCTTGCCACTCACGAGTCGACGGCGAAGCCGAGATGCCGTGGAGCCGGGCACGGGCAAAACCGGGCACGGCACCCACGAGTCGACGGCGAAGCCGAGATGCCTTGAAGCCGGGTACGGGCTAAGCCGAGATGCCGTGGACCCGACCACAACGCGAAAGTCGACCCGAACCGCAGGCCAGCCGGGAACTGTCAGTGGTCCGGTTCAGAATGGGGCTGTGAGCCCCGTTTCGGAGTCTGGTTGCATGCCCCTGGCCGACGTGGAAGCGGGATCCCTGCTCGCCCGGGTCCTGGCCGGGGTCGCCCCCGGCGAGTCACCGCTGACCCACGTCGCCTCACTGCCGGCGCGGTCGGCCGTCAGCGTGGACTGGCCCGGCTGGGTGGCGCCGGAGGTCAGGGACGCGTTCGTCGACCAGGGCGTGCGGCGGCCGTGGTCGCATCAGGCGGCAGCGGCCTCGACGGCCTGGGCCGGGCAGCATGTCGTACTGGCCACCGGTACCGCGTCCGGCAAGTCACTCGGCTACCAGCTGCCGGTCCTGTCGACCCTGGCGACGGACAGCAAGGCCACGGCGCTGTACCTCTCGCCCACCAAGGCGCTCGGTGCCGATCAGCTGCGCGCGGTGAGCTCGCTGGGGCTCGACGACGTGCGGGCGGCGCCGTTCGACGGCGACACCTCGCAGACCGAGCGGGACTGGGCGAGGGCACACGGTCGCTGGCTGTTCTCCAACCCGGACATGCTGCACCGCTCGCTGCTCCCCCGGCACACCTGGTGGGCCTCCTACCTGCGCCGCCTGCGCTACGTCGTCCTCGACGAGTGCCATTCCTACCGGGGGCTGTTCGGCTCGCACGTCGCGTTGCTGCTGCGGCGGCTGCGCCGGTTGTGCGCCCTGTACGGCTCCTCGCCCACGTTCGTGCTCGCGTCCGCGACGGTGTCCGAGCCGGCGTCCTCCGCCTCCCGGTTGACCGGCCTGCCGATGTCGGCGGTGACCCAGGACGGCTCGCCCCGGGGCGCGCGCACCGTCGCACTGTGGGAGCCGCCGTTGTTGGAGGAGCTGACCGGGGAGAACGGCGCCCCGGTCCGCCGTTCCGCGGGCAGCGAAGCCGCCTCGATGCTCACCGATCTGGTCATCGAGGGCGCACGAACCCTGGCGTTCGTGCGTTCCAGGGCGGGCGCGGAGGTGGTCGCGCTGCGAGCCGCCCGCGCTCTCGCCGAGGTCGACCCCGATCTGGCCTCCCGGGTCGCCGCGTACCGGGCGGGCTTCCTGCCGGAGGAACGCCGTGCATTGGAACGGGCGCTGGTGTCCGGATCGCTGCTCGGCGTCGCGTCGACCAATGCGCTCGAGCTGGGCGTGGACATCGCGGGCCTCGATGCGGTGCTGGTCGCGGGCTTTCCCGGCACTCGCGCATCGTTCTGGCAGCAGGCCGGTCGGGCCGGCCGCGCGGGACGCGACGCCCTGGTCGTGCTCGTCGCCAGGGACGACCCGCTGGACACCTACCTCGTCCATCACCCGTCAGCGCTGCTCGGCAAACCGGTCGAGGGCTGTGTCCTCGACCCGACGAACCCGTACGTCCTCGGGCCACAACTGGCCTGCGCGGCGGCCGAGTCCCCGATCACCGAGGCCGAGGTGTCCTCGTCGGCGGCGCTGTTCGGCGAGGCCAACACCCGGGACGTGCTCGACTCCCTCGTCGCGGACGGCACGCTGCGTAAGCGCCCCACCGGCTGGTACTGGCCGCTGCCCGCCGAGCGCCCGGCAGGATTCGTGGACATCAGAGGCGGTGGTGGCGGTCAGGTCGCGGTGGTCGAGTCGGACACCGGCCGCATGCTGGGCACCGTGGACTGGTCACGGGCACCGGCGACCGTGCACCCCGGCGCGGTGTATCTGCATCGAGGCGTCAGTTTCGTGGTCGACGAGCTGAACCTGGACGACGGGCTCGCGCTGGTGCACCCCGAAGAACCGGACTGGAGCACCTGGGCACGCAGCGTCGTCGAGGTCGCGATCCTCAGCCAGGATCCAGACTCTGGCCTCGACACGCCGCCCGGAGCGGGTACGGCGACCGGCGGCGCGACGAGGTCGCCGAGCGGGGCACCGGACGTTATAGCGCGTCCGACGGGCGGTGTGACGGTTCAGCTCGGTGATGTCACGGTGACCTCGCAGGTGGTGTCCTACCTGCGCAAGCGGCCGAGCGGTGAGGTCATCGAGACGGTGCCGCTGGACATGCCCGAGCAGTCGCTGCGCACCCGAGCGGTCTGGTACACGATCGACGAGTCGTTGCTGGCCGACGCCGGCCTCGACGCCGAGCGCGTACCGGGCTCGCTGCATGCCGCAGAGCACGCGGCGATCGGCCTGCTGCCGCTGTTCGCGGTGTGCGACCGGTGGGACATCGGCGGCATGTCGACCGCGCTGCATCCGGACACCGGTGCGCCGACGGTGTTCGTGCACGACGGACACCCCGGTGGGGCCGGTTTCGCCGAACGCGGCCACCACGACCTGCTGCCCTGGCTCAGCGCGACCCGTGACGCCATCGCCGACTGCGAGTGCAGGTTCGGTTGCCCCTCCTGTGTGCAGTCACCGAAGTGCGGCAACGGCAACAACCCGCTGGACAAGGACGGTGCGGTGCTCGTACTGGACATCGTGCTGGGTGCGTTGGGCCGCGCACGCGGCGACATCACCGACCGTCGGACCGCCGAGCCGACCGAGGGCTGAACCCGTGCCCGATTCCCGCTCCGGCGAGGCCGGGGCGGGCGCTGAGCACCTCGAGCAGCGCGAGCTGCAGATCGGCCGGATCGGGTAGCCGCCAGTCGCAGGTCGAGGGCGGCACCCGCCAGTGCACGATGCCCTGGGGCAGCTCGGACGGCGGCGCCGCAACCCACGAGCCGCGCCCGTGCTGCACCACGTCGGTGCGAGATGCGAGCTCCGGGCGCAATGCCTCGCCCGCGCGCACGAGGAACCACCACCGCCCGGTCGGTGTCGCCGCGACCGGGGTGACCACACCCCAGGTGCGCAGCAACGCACACACCCTGCGCCCGACCAGCGCCGATACCTCGATGGCGTCACCGACGACCCCGGTCGCCATCAAGATCGAGTAGGGCCGCTGCGACCACCAGGCGTCGATCGTGGCGCGGTCACAGCTCGCCGCGGCGACACCGTCCTCGGGTACCGCGACCGGACCCGACTGCGGTGCGTCCACCGTGCCCGTCCATCGGCCCGCCTGCCAGTACGTACCCGGCAACAACGGCCAGCCGTGATCAGCGAGGCCCAGGGCGTTGGCCTTCAGCTCGGTGCGGTACACCGCCCGAGAGCTGTCCCACAACGCCATAAGCCGATCCTCATTCTTCGCTGATCACCAATCCCCCGAGCCACGTGTCACCCCCTGTGACAGGAGTAACTAAGCCGGTGTGGGTCGCCGATTACCAGTCCACGTCGCCGATCGGTGCCGTGGCCACGATGAACGTGACTGATCGAACTGCCGGCGGGTGAGCGGATACCCCAAATGTCCCGCGGCTGTCGATCGCCCACTCAGCCGGACGATCATGCCGCTCGCCGCCGTCAGGCGCTGTTCTCCGGCGACCTCGCAGACCCTGCTGTCGTGTCGCAGACGCTGCAGCGTCTGCGATACGACATGAAGCTCTGCGCAGCGGTGCAAAAGTGGTCGGTGGGCTACCGGCGTAAGGGATGCTGTGCTGTTGCCGGGCGCACACTGCCTGTAGACCCGCTAACCGTCGACCGGGCCGGCTCGGGCCCTTCCGTACGAGTTGCCGCCGGGGATGAGCGGGAGCCAGGTTCTCGTCTCGACCTCGACCGACACCTGCCAGCCGTCGAGGTGACAGGACCGCAGCCGCCCGTCCATCGCCGCCACCACCCGATCGGCATAGGCGCAGGCGGCCTCCTCTCCGTCGAGCGCATGCGCCGCGGCGGCCAGGGCGGCGAGGTCGGCCGCCGCCTCGGCGCGGTGTCTGCCACCGATGGCCAGACCGAGCCCCACCCCGAACATCATGATCAACATGAGCACCCCGATCGCGGCGGCCGCCCACACCGTCGCCACACCTCCTTCGCTGTCGTCTGGCTCCGGCGGGCCACAGACCTGGCGCTCACCGAGATTCATCCGGCACCGCCCAGCAGGCCCGGCTCGAGCACACCGGCCGCCCGGCCGGTGACCGTCAGGCCGCGGAGCCGGCCGACGAGCTCGGCTGAGACGTCCACCGCGATCTCGTCGCCGACCACCCGCACCTCGACCCGGGCGCCACCCGGTGCGATCGACGCGGCCACCTGCCGCGCACGATCCGGCTCACCCCTGGCCACCAGGCGCGCCGCTTCCCTGGCGGCGTCGAGGCAACGCACCTGCGCCGCTGCCGCGGCCACGGCGCCGACCGCCAGTGCCAGCACCACCATCAGCGAGCACAGTGCGAGCGCGGCCTCCACGGTGACCATCCCCCGGTCGCCACGCAGAACGCCGTTCGGGCCACCGACGGTCGCCTCGGCATCAGAAACTCGCGGTGAGCGCACGCTGCACCAACGCGGTCAGTGCCGAGACGATGGAATCTCCGCTGACCACCCCGTAGAGAACCGCGGCGAAAGCGGCCGCGGCGACCGTACCGATGGCGTATTCCGCCGTGGACATTCCGTCGTCGCCGTTCAGCGCGCCCCGGAGCCGGGAGCCGATACCCGCGATCAGTTGATTCATGACTGTTCCTCCTTGTCGTGTGTTGCTCACTTCTCACCACGTCACTGCCAATCCACTCGCCAGACCGATCACCACCGGGACCACTCCGAGGGCGAGGAAGGCCGGAAGGAAGCACAGGCCGAGGGGGCCTGTGATCAGCACTCCGGCGCGCTGGCCACGCGCCGAGGCGAGGTCCTGGGCGCTCGCACGTACCTCGGCGGCGATCGAGACCGCCACCCCGGCGAGGCCCGCCCCGCTGTGTGCCGAGCGTCGGGCGGCGCGGGCAAGCTTGTGCACCGGCGAGGTCTCGCGGACCTCCCACGCCGTCCGGGGATCAGCACCGAGCGCGAGGCGATCGGCGATGACCCGCAGTTCGGCAGCGACCTCGCGCGGCAGGTGGTCGGCGATCGCCCGGACCGCGACCGGCACCGGGAGGCCCGAGCGCAGACAGGCCGCGAGCAGGTCCCAGCCACCGGCGAGCCGCAGCGGGTCGAGCTCCGGCTCGGACGTGGCGCGGAGCAACCGCCGGAAGCCGAGCGTGGCTCCGGCACCGGCCAGCACCGCGGGAACCAGCCCCTGGGTGCCACCGATGACCGAGGCGGTCAGCAGCGCGACCGCGCCGCCCGCGACAGCGGACAGGAACCACACCGAACGAGGCGCGGGTGTGGCGGTCTCGCCGAGTCGGAACAGGCGATGCAACCGCGCACGCGCCGGTGGATGTGACGGCACGACCAGCAGCGCGAACGAGGCGAGCAACAGGGACATCACCGGATCACCGCCCGCGCGGTGATCCGGCTACTCCATGCCACTCCCGCGCAACCGAGCCCGACACCGACCACGAGTAGCACCTGCCCGACCGGCGTACCGGTCAGAACGGCCCAGGGATCGGCTCCCATGGCCTGGCCCAGCAGCACTCCCACCAGCGGCAGGCCGGCGAGTACACCCGCTGTGGAGCGTGGGCCCGCGAGCTGCGCCTTGATCTGGCCGGACAACCGCGCCGAAGAATCGAGATCGGAGCGCACGGCATCCATCAGCTCCGCCAACGCGACTCCGTGCCGTTCCGCCAACGCCCAGGCGGCCGCCACCCGTCGCAGCTCGTCGGCGATCGCGGGCTCTGCCTGCGCATGCCTCTCGAACAGGGCGGGCACCTCGGCGCCAAGCCGAGCACCGGCGGCCACCGACACAAGCACCCGGTGCGCCGCACCACCACCGCCACGGGCGGCATCCGCCCGCAAGGAGCCGAGCATTCCCGATGCGGCACCGGGTCCGGCCGTGGTGATCGCTTCGGCAGCGGTGACGGCGGCCGCCGCCGGGTGGGCACCGGCCCTGAGCTCGGTGGCCATCAGACCGATTGCGTCCAACAACGCGGCGCGCTGCGCACCGTGACGCCTGGCCGTTGCGGCGTTCTGCCACCGGTGCGCTCCCAAGCCGGTGACCATCGCCAACGCAACCGCACCCCCGACGCCGGCAACCGATGCGCCGACAAGCCCGGCGAGCACGACGAGGGCGACGGCCCTCCGGGGACCGCGCAGCACCCTCGCCAGAATCCGTCGCGGGGCGGCAAGGACCGCGCCGCCCGTCGGTCGCGGGAACAATCTCGCCAATCGTGTGGCGCCGATGTCCGGCCACGACCAGAGCGCGGCGGCGGCGAAAGCCACCAGGTGGATCTCGTTCCAGGGGCGCCGCCCTGTCGACGGAGCCCATCCTGGGGCCGCCAGCTGCGCGGCGAACGACGTCACCATCGGGGCCGCACCCCTCGGTCACACAGCAGGTCGTCGAGCAACCCACGATCGGTGGTCCAGCCGCCTCGCCGTTCCCAGACCGGCACCGCTTCCACCTCGCCGCCGGTACGGCTCAACGACGCGACCGCTTCCAGCCTGCGCACCCCGTCGGACCCCTTGGCCACGTGCAGCACGACCTGAACCGCCGCCGCCAGCTGGCTGTGCAGCGCCATCCGCGACATGCCGCCGAGGGATGCGAGCGCCTCCAGCCGGGCGGGCACCTCCCTCGTGGAGTTCGCGTGGACCGTGCCCGCTCCACCCTCGTGACCGGTGTTCAGCGCGGCCAGGAGATCGCACACTTCGGCACCGCGTACCTCGCCGACGATCAGCCGGTCCGGGCGCATCCGCAGCGCCTGGCGCACCAGGTCGCGCAGCACGACCTCACCGGCTCCCTCGATGTTGGGCGGCCGCGCCACCAACCGGACGACGTGTGGATGCGCGGGCCGCAGCTCCTCGGCGTCCTCGACACAGACGACACGCTCACTCGACGGGACACAGCCGATGAGCGCGGACAGGAGTGTCGTCTTGCCGGACGAGGTACCGCCCGCGATCAGGAAGGCCAGCCGTGCCTCGACGACGGCACGCAGCAGATGCCAGCCGTCCTCGTCGACGGCACCGAGCTCACGCAGGGCCGCGAGGTCGTGCATGGCGGGCCGCAGCGTGCGCAGTGACAGGCAGGTGCCGTCGGCCGCGATCGGCGCGAGCACCGCGTGCAGCCGAACGCGACTGTCGGGTAGTAGCGCGTCGACGTACGGGCTCGCGTCGTCGAGGCGACGGCCGGCCGCCAGCGCGAGGCGTTGCGCCAGCCTGCGGACGGCCGCCTCGTCCGAGAACCGCACGGCTGTGCGGACCAGGCCGTGGCCCCGGTCCACCCACACCGCGTCCGGAGCGGTGACCAAGACGTCCGTGGTGGCCGGGTCACGCAGCAACGGGTCGAGCAGGCCCGCGCCACTGAACTCCTGGTGGAGCAACCGCAATGCGGCCAGTACCTCCACGTGGGACACGACCCCGCCTGCCTCGGCCCTGACCGCGGCGGCCACGACCGGCGGGGTGATCTCACCACCGGTGCTCGCCAGCCGCACCCGCACCCGGTCGACCAGCGACAGAGTGTTCAGCACCGCGGTCATGCCGGTACCTCGGCGGGCGTCGGGACACCGACCTGGCTGTACAGCTCCTCGAGCACCGCCCTGGCCGCCATCGCCAGTGGCCCCCGGCCGCGTCCGGGCGGGAGTCCACGATCGAGCGAGCGAGCAAGCCCCGGCTGCGGCCGCATCGCGTGCAGCAACGGCAGGCCGAGGGCCGCCGCGACGTCTCGCGCATCGATGCCACCGGGCGACGGGCCACGCACGACCAGCCGCAGCGGTGCTCCGCGCGGCCGCAGCACCGCGGCGACCCGCGCGGCCGCAGCGGTGGAACGCACCGTCGCGGGGACCACCAGGACCGCGAGATCGGCGCCGTCCAACGCGGCCAGCGCCGCCGGCGTCGGATACCGAGGAAGGTCGCAGATGACCGTCTCACCGGCCCGCCGACCCGCGTCCAGGACCGAGGCAACCGCACCGGGCCGCGGCCCGCTCCCCTGCCGGTCACACGACAGGACGCTCAGCTCGCCCGCACCGGAGCCGATCGCGGGAGAAGGCAGGGCCGCGCGCAACGAGGACGCGGGTACCCGCCCCTCGGACAGGGTGAGATCCGGCCAGCGCAGGCCCTGCACGTCCTCGGCACCGAGCAACAGGTCCACGCCGCCGCCCAGGTGATCACAGTCGACGAGCATGACCCGCTCACCGTCCGCGACACCGGCGACGGCGACCGCGGTGGCCAGCACCGACGCGCCGGCGCCGCCCTGGCCCCCGACCACCGCGAGCACCCGGCCCCGGTTGGCGATGCCTTCGGCGGCATCGGCGAGCGCGGAGACCAACCACTCCTCCCCGTCCGGGAGAGCGACCACCTGCTCGGCACCAATCGCGACCGCGTGTTGCCAGAGCCCACCGGGAGGTTCACCTCGATTGACCGCGACCACTCGTGGTCTGCGCGGCAGACCCGCCCGCGCGCAGTCACTCGCGGCCTTCTCGTCGAGCAGCACCAACGGCGCGGATGTCCAGTGCAGCCGGGCCGCCGAGGCGTCGGGGACACGGTGCAGCTCGCAGCCAGCGGCCGCCGCGAGCCGCAGGACGTCGTCCAGTAGCTCGTCGTCGGTGATCAGCACCAGAGCTCTCGGCGGTGTCATCGCGGTGTCCTCTCGGTCGATGTGGGCTCGGGCACCGGTTGGCAGGTGCGCCCGGTGACTCACGATGACCTCGAGGCGAGCGAGAAGAAATCGGTATTGATCAACTTGTGGACAACCCGGGTCTGGAACCCGTCGAATCGGCCGATTGTGGATAACTCGGCCCCCGCGGCGGCGGGGCCGGCGGAACTGTCGGTGCGTTGTGCGACTCTGGATTCAAGGGGGCCCCCTCGCGGGCGAGCGCGCGGGCACCGGTGGACCCTTCTCGCGGGCGTGGGTTGCCGGGCGTGGGCTGAACAGCGCCCGCGCGGCACCGGCGGGGCTTCGAAGACGCGGCGGCCCGTGCGGCGAGCGATATATAACCGACGCACTACCGGCATACGGCATACAATCAAGCCGATTAGGTAGGAGCACGATACAAACCCGGATTGCCCTTTTGTTAGGGCATGCTCGGCAAAGGCCGGAAATAGAGACGACCCCCGCCAGGGGGGAAGGCGGGGGCCGTCGGGCGGTTCAGCCCCGGGGGGTCGAGCTGAACCTATCCGGCAACACCGGACCTCTGTACTCTAGCGCCCTTTCCGGAAACGTGCCCGAAATCTTGCCACCGAATATCGGACACCCTCAGCGGCGGCGAGCCCTCGCGTCACGGGCCGCGAATGCGTGTCGGCGCTCTATGCTCGAGCTGTGCCCGACCGCCAGGACCCACTGCATGCCACCTCCCCCGCTGGTAGGACCAACCTGCCGAGCGGTGAGGTCAATTGCGCTGGTCGGGAGGCGTTTCCCGTCGCGGCGTTCTTCGACCTCGACAAAACGATCATCGCCGGCTCGAGCACTCTCGCATTCAGTGGCCCACTGCGCGACCGTGGGCTGATCGGGCGACGCGCACTGTTGCGAAGTGGCTACGCGCAGTTACTCCTCATGGTTGCCGGCGCGGATGCCGATTTCATGGAACGAATGCGTAGTCGCATCAGCGCTCTGTGTGCCGGTTGGGACGTCGCCGAAGTCCGGGCCGTCATTGAACAAAGCCTTCCCGAGATCTTGTCACCGATGATCTATGCGGAAGCGTCCGCACTCATCGATAGCCACCGCGAGCGGGGCCATGAGGTGGTCGTGGTGTCCGCGTCCGGTGAGGAGATGGTCGCGCCGATAGCCGAAGCGCTGGGTGCGGTGCGCGCCGCGGCGACGCGCATGGCCGTCGCCGACGGCCGGTACACCGGGGAGATCGATTTCTACTGCTACGGAGAGGGCAAGGCCGACGCCGCACGGCGGATGGCCGCCGAGCACGGTTACCGGCTCGAGCACAGCTACGCCTACTCCGACTCGATCACCGATCTCCCGCTGCTCGAGGTCGTCGGACACCCGTACGCGGTCAATCCGGATCGCGCGCTGCGCAGGATCGCGGTGAGCCGCGGCTGGCCGGTACTCAACTTCGTGGCACCGATCCCGTTGCGCACCCGCATGAGCTCCCGGGTGCGCTCGTTGTTGCCCGGACAGGCGCCGGTGGCGGTTGCACTGAGTGTCGCCGGGTTCGCGGCGGTACTGCTCGCTACCCGGCTGGCGGGCCGCCCGGCACGTCTCCGTACCGGCACACGCGAACCCACCACCCCATCGACCCCATCACTCACTGCAGTAACTGGGTAACGTCCGAGTATCAAGACTCCGAATGGACGGCTACTCGCCAGTCGGATCCCCGATTTCAAGCACGCAGAGTGTCTGTAACGGTGCACAAGCGGATGACTCTTGCTGTGACCGCCACCACCGACTAGGAATGAACCCACGGACTCCTGGAAGGCCAGGGGCGATGCGGAAGAGAAGCACCGTCTCCCCCGACCAGGGCTCCGGGTATGAGCACCGGGCACTCCACGCACAGCACGCCGCGGGAGGCATGTCGTCGTGGGCCTGCGTACTGGGACGCCGGACGCCGAGGCCAAGAGCACGACACGTAGTGCACGCCTGGACCCCGGCAGCTCATGCGGTTCGGGCGGCGCTTCCCCAGCGGAGGCGCCGCCCGACTCATGTGCAATGACTCCAGGCAAGGCAAGGGCGTGGCTTCAGGAAGCGGACTCCGCGATCGACTCCGCCTCACGTCCGCCCAGCTCCCACGCCGCGCAGCAGTGCAACAGCCAGCGGCCGAGCCCCTCTTCGCCACCGCCGGCGAACGCGGCGGCCGTCTCCCGGTACTCGGTGGTCTTACGCAGGTGCCCGACCTCGGGTACGGCGAGCCCCTTCGGATCGAGACCGCTGCTGACCGCGGCCAGCCGGGCGGCGGCCCGCGCCACCACGCCGTTGCCCTCGGAGAACGGCCCGACCGCCAGCAGCTCGCCGTGCACCACCGCGACGAGCACCGGGGCCGGCACCTTGCTCTCCCCGATCACGTGCGCGAGCAGGTCGAGCCGCCGCGACACCCCCGGCGACGTGCGCGGCCTGCCGAGCACGTCATCGCGTTCCGCCTTGGGCACCAGGTCGGTCGCGGCGAGCATGTGCAGCCGCGCGATCGCCTGCAACGGGGCCTGCCGCCAGACCGGCAGCAACCGTCCGAGCTGCTCCGAGACCCGCACCGCCCCGGCCAGGATCGGGTCGGACACGACGCCGTCGTCGGGCAGCGACGCCGAGCCGCCGTCCAGTGCCGCCGAGGCGCGCGCGGCACGCACGCTCGCCTCGGCCGCCGTCGCCGGCCAGCCGCGCCGGTTGGTGGGATGGGCGTGAGCCTTGGCCACCGCTTCCCTGGCCCGGGCCACCGCGTCGGCCACTCCGGGAAGATCGATGAGCGGGGCGAGGGGATCGACGGCTGCAACCACGTCGTGATACTGCCATCCGCTCCGACCGGCGGTTCCGGACGGACCCCGGCCCGGTGCGCGTTTTCAGCCCACTCTGTCTTGACGTGCCAACTGGACTACGGTCGACAGTCTGTCGTCCTTGACTTGCGCTTCTCTCACCGCACCGACACCAGCACCGGAAACAGGAGGTCACGGCGTGACCGACGCCAGCGAAACCCTGAGCAATCTCTCCACCGAGAGCCGCAGCTTCCCGCCGAGCGCAGAGTTTGCCGCGCAGGCGAACGCGACCGAGGACATGTACGGCCACGCGGACGCCGACCGTGAAGCGTTCTGGGCCGAGCAAGCCGATGAACTGCACTGGGAACAGCGCTGGGACCAGGTCCTGGACTGGGACAACGCCCCCTTCGCGAAGTGGTTCATCGGCGGCAAGCTGAACGTCGCCTACAACTGCGTCGACCGGCATGTCGAGGACGGCCACGGCGACCAGGTCGCCTTCCACTGGGAGGGTGAGCCGGGCGACACCCGCACGATCACCTACGCCGATCTCAAGGCCGAGGTGTGCAAGGCGGCGAACGCGCTGACCGAGCTGGGCGTCGCGGCCGGTGACCGGGTCGCGATCCAGCTGCCGATGATCCCGGAAGCCGCCATCTCGATGCTGGCCTGCGCGCGGCTCGGCGCGCTGCACAGCGTGGTGTTCGGCGGGTTCTCCCCCGGCGCGCTGCGGTCCCGGGTGCAGGACGCCGAGGCGAAGCTGGTGATCACCTCCGACGGGCAGTTCCGCAGGGGCAAGCCCGCGCCGATGAAGGTGAACATCGACGAGGCGCTGACCGACACGCCCAGCGTCGAGCACGTCATCGTGGTGCGGCGCACCGAGGAAGACGTGCCGATGACCGAGGGCCGCGACCTCTGGTGGCACGACCTGGTCGAGCGTCAGTCCGACGAGCACACGCCCGAGGCGTTCGACTCGGAGCACCCGCTGTTCATCCTGTACACGTCCGGGACCACCGGTAAGCCCAAGGGTGTCGTGCACACCTCCGGCGGCTACCTGACCCAGACCGCGTACACGCACCGCAACGTCTTCGACCTCAAGCCGGAGACCGACGTCTACTGGTGCACCGCCGACATCGGCTGGGTCACCGGGCACTCGTACATCGTCTACGGACCGCTGGCCAACCGCGCTACCTCGGTCATGTACGAGGGCACGCCGAACACCCCGCACGAGGGCAGGCACTGGGAGATCGTCCAGAAGTACGGGGTGTCGATCTACTACACCGCCCCGACGCTGATCCGGACCTTCATGAAGTGGGGCCAGGAGATCCCGGAGAAGTTCGACCTGTCCAGCCTGCGGGTCCTCGGCAGCGTCGGCGAGCCGATCAACCCCGAGGCCTGGATGTGGTACCGGGAGCACGTGGGCGGCGACCGTTGCCCGATCGTGGACACCTGGTGGCAGACCGAGACCGGGTCCATCATGATCGCGCCGCTGCCCGGTGTGACGGAGGCGAAGCCCGGTTCGGCGATGCGTCCGCTGCCCGGTATCTCGGCGAAGATCGTGAACGACGAGGGCACCCCGGTCGGCAACGGCCAGGGCGGTTTCCTGGTGCTGGACCAGCCGTGGCCGTCGATGCTGCGCACCGTGTGGGGCGACGAGGAGCGGTTCAAGGAGACCTACTGGTCGCGCTTCGCCAAGCAGGGTTACTACTTCGCGGGCGATGGCGCGAAGTACGACGACGACGGCGCGATCTGGATGCTGGGCCGGGTGGACGACATCATGTTGGTCTCCGGGCACAACATCTCGACGACCGAGGTGGAGTCCGCGCTGGTGTCGCACCCGACGGTCGCCGAGGCCGCGGTCGTCGGTGCTTCGGACCCGACCACCGGGCAGGGCATCGTCGCGTTCGTGATTCTGCGCGGCAACGCGGCCAAGGACGAGGCGAAGGGCGAGGACGCGATCAAGTCGCTGCGCGACCACGTGTCCAAGCAGATCGGTCCGATCGCAAAGCCGCGCCAGATCATGGTGGTGGACGAGCTGCCCAAGACCCGCTCCGGCAAGATCATGCGTCGGTTGCTGCGGGACGTGGCGGAGAACCGCGAGGTCGGTGACGTGACCACGCTGGCCGACTCGACCGTGATGGACCTGATCTCGAGCGGTCTGAAGGAAGGCAAGGGCGAGGACTGAGTACCACCGCCGACAGTTCCGGGGCCGGACACGGCGATGCCGACAGGGGCATCGCGGTGTCCGGCCCCGAGCCGTTCCTGCTGCCGGACCGGGAGCTGCGCTGGCGCTTCTCCCGGTCGTCCGGTCCTGGCGGGCAGGGTGTCAACACCACGGACTCCCGGGTCGAGCTGTCGGTGGACCTCGCCCGCTCGCCGTCGGTGCCGGACACGGCGCGCGAGCGGCTGGCCCGCCGGTTGCGGTCCCGGCTGGTCGACGGTGTGCTGACCGTCGTCGCCGCCGAGCATCGTTCACAGCTGCGTAACCGGGAGGCGGCGCGCGACCGGCTGGCCGCGCTGCTGACCACGGCCATGACGCCGGACCCGCCGAAGCGGCGACCCACGAAACCGTCGAAACGTGCACGACAGCGCCGTCTCGACGCCAAGGGCAGGCGCAGCGAGATCAAACGTCTGCGCGGCCGTCCCGATGACTAGATCATTTGTTCCGTGGTCCGCGCTGGTGGGCAGCCGACACCGCGCACCGTAAGTCCACACCGCGCTATGTGCACATAGCGCGGTGTGACCACACGGTGCGCGGCGTGACTGCGCGGTGCGCGGTGCGGGATCAACTGGTGCCACGCAACCGGTCCACGGCCACCGGTGTTCTCCCGGTGCCGCCCGGAAACTGCCCGGCGGCGGGACACAGCCAGGGAGACCAGCATGGATCTACAACTGTCCGGCCGCGTCGCGGTGGTCACGGGCGCCTCGAAGGGGATCGGGCTGGCCATCGCCGCCACGTTGCGCGCCGAGGGCGCCCGGGTGGTCGCGGCGTCCCGGAAGCTCAGCCCCGAGCTGGCCGAGCTGGTCGGGGACGACCTGATCCACGTGCCGGTCGACCTGATGGACCCGGACGCTCCCGGCTCTGTGGTGCGGGCCGCGGTGGACACGTTCGGCGGCCTCGACATCCTGGTCAACAACGCGGGCGGGCCGCCGCCCGGGATCACCATGCCCACGTTCTCCTTCTTCGATCTCGATGACGAGAACTGGCGGTCGGTGTTCGAGTTCAACCTGTTCTCGACCGTCCGCGCGGTGCGGGCGGCGATCCCGGCGATGCTGGCCAGGGGCGGCGGTTCGATCATCAACATCTCGTCGACCCACGCACGCCAACCGTCGGCGGTCAACGTCGACTACGGCGCGGCGAAGGCCGCGATGACCAACCTCGGCAAGGCACTGTCCGACGAGTTCGGGCCGCGCGGTATCCGGGTGAACACGGTGACCCCGGGACCGGTCCGCACGCCGTGGTGGACCGACGCGGGTGGCGCGGCGGAGGTGTTCGCCGCGAAGGTCGGCATGGAGCGCGACGCGGTGCTGGACGGGACGGGCGCGCAGATGATGAACCTGACGACCGGCCGTCTCGGCGAGCCTCAGGAGATCGCCGACGTGGTGGCGCTGCTCGCCTCCCCCCGCGCGGCCAGCACGACGGGCGCCGACTACATCGTCGACGCCGGCCTGCTGAAAACGGTCTGACCCCGCCCACGTACAGAGCTGAACCCGCAGGTCAGAGGCCGTGAGTGGCGAGTGGTCCTATAGGACCACTCGCCACTCACGGGTGTTGCGGGTGGTGAGCGGGTAAGATGGACCTTGGTGTGCCGGGAAGGCTGGTCGGCGGCTTTGTCGCCGACCCCTGGAGCTGCCCGTGCCACGTCTGTTCCGTATCGCCCGCCGCGCGGTGGCGCATCCCGCCGGTGAGTTCGCGCGCTATCTGCGCACCGAGACCGTCGGCGGCATGGTGCTGCTCGTCGCCACCGCCATCGCGCTGATCTGGGCGAACTCGCCGGTCGGCGGCAGCTACCGGGCGCTGCGTGACTTCACGCTCGGCCCCCAGGCGCTGCACCTGAACCTGACGGTCGCGCAGTGGGCGACCGACGGGCTGCTCGCGGTGTTCTTCTTCGTCGCGGGCCTGGAGCTCAAGCGCGAGCTGGTCATCGGTGAGCTTGCCGGTGTACGGCGCGCGGTGCTCCCGGTGGCCGCCGCGCTGGGCGGCATGGTGGTACCGGCGGCGATCGCGCTGGTCGTCTCGCACGGGACGCCGGGCGCCGAGCGCGCCTGGGCGATCCCGGTGGCCACCGACATCGCCTTCGCGCTCGGTGTCCTGGCGTTGGCCGGGACCTCACTGCCCGCGACGGCCAGAGTGTTCCTGCTCGGTCTGGCGGTGGTGGACGACCTCGGCGCGATCGCGCTGATCGCGGGGCTGTTCACCGACCGCGTGCACCTGCTCGCCGTACTGGCCGCCGTCGTGCTGTGTCTCCTGTACTGGTGGCTGCAGCGCCGCCGGGTCACCACGCCGCTGCTGTACGTGCCGATCGCGCTGCTCACCTGGGCCGCGGTGCACCAGGCCGGGATCCACGCCACGGTCGCCGGTGTGGCGCTGGGGCTGCTCACCAGGGTGCGGGCCGACCCCGGTGAGACCGCCGCGCCACTGCTGCGACTCGAACACCGCCTCCAGCCATGGTCGGCCGGTCTGTGCGTGCCGCTGTTCGCCCTGTTCGCCGCGGGCGTGCCGCTCGGCGGCGCGGCGCTGCACGGCGTCTTCGGCGACGCCGTGTCCTGGGGAGTGATCCTGGGGCTACTCGTCGGCAAGCTCGTCGGAATCTTCGGGGCCTGCGTGCTCGCCGTGACGTTGACGCCCGCCGTCCGCCCCGCCGGGCTGGGGTGGTGGGACATGCTCGCCGTGTCGATGCTCGGTGGTGTCGGCTTCACGATCAGCCTGTTGCTCGCCGAGCTGTCGATGGGACAGCACGCGGAGGCCGTCGAACGGGTGAAAGCCGCCGTGCTGCTCAGCTCGGCCGTCGCGTCGCTGCTCGGAGCCGCATTACTGGTGCTGCGCGGCCGGGCGCACCGGGCCGCCCAGCGGGCCTGAAACGCCCGAGGAGGGTGCTGACCGCACGTTGCGGGCGCCGCCGTGGCACGATGGCCCCACGATCTTCGCGGCGATCTTCGCTGATGAGTTAGTGCGCGACACCGGCAGGAAGGACACCGAGGTGGCCAGCCCGACCCGAAGCAGCGGCGGAACCGAGGTTCCGCCGGTATTGCCGTCCATCCCGCTGTCCCCCGAGGTGGCCAACCCGGATGACGCGTCGATCGGCGGCCTGGTCGGTGAGGCCTCCCGGCACATCTCGACGCTCATCAAGGGCGAGATGGAGCTGGCCAAGGCCGAGCTCACCTCCGAGGTCAAGAAGGGCCTCACCGGCAGCGTCTTCTTCATCGCCGCGCTGACGATCATTCTGTTCAGCACGTTCTTCTTCTTTTTCTTCGTCGCCGAGCTGCTGAGCCTGTGGCTCGAGCGGTGGGCGTCGTTCCTGATCGTGTTCGGCGTGATGGCACTCGTCGCCGGTCTGCTCGGGTTCCTCGGATACCTCAAGGTGAAGAAGATTCGCGCGCCGGAGCGGACCATCGCCAGTGTGAAGGGCACCGCGGCCGCGCTGCGCAGGTGAGCGCGGCGCCGGATCCGTCCTCGGTACGGATTCCCGGTCCGTGGCGGCACCGCGCGGTGTCCGCGAACGGCATCCAGCTGCACGTCGCCGAGTGCGGCGAGGGCCCGCTCGTCGTTCTCGCGCACGGGTTCCCTGAGTTCTGGTGGTCCTGGCGACATCAGCTGGTCGCGCTGGCCGACGCCGGGTTCCGGGTGGTCGCGGTCGATCTGCGCGGCTACGGCGACTCGGACAAACCGCCGCGCGGCTACGACCTGTGGACCCTGTCCGGTGACCTCGCCGGGCTGATCAGGGCGCTCGGGGCCCGGGACGCGACGGTCGTCGGGCACGGCTGGGGCGGGCTGATCGCCTGGGCGTTGGCCGCGCTGCATCCCCGGCTGGTGCGCTCGCTCGTGGTGCTGAACGCCGCGCACCCGTTGGCCCTGCGCCGCGCGGTATGGCGCGACCCCGCCGGACAGGGCCGTGCCACCGCCCGTTACGCACTGGGTTTCCAGGTGCCGCTGCTCCCGGAACGTTCGTTGCGGCGTCACGACGCGGCCCGCGTGGAGCGGCTGCTGCGGTCCTGGTCGGGCGCGGGCTGGCGGAGCACGCCGGAGTTCGACGAGGTGGTGCGCCGCAACCGCGCGGCCATGCTGATCACCGGCGTCCCGCACAGCGCGCTGGAGTACTACCGGTGGGCGGTGCGGTCGCAGGGACGTCCGGACGGGCGTCGGTTCGCCCACGCCATGTCCCGCCCACTGGACCTCCCGGTCCTGCAGATTCACGGCGCGGACGATCCGACCCTGCTGGAACACACCGCGCGGGAGTCGGCCCGGTGGGTGGCCGACGAGCACCGCTGGCACGTACTCCCCGAGGTCGGGCACTTCCCGCACCAGGAGGCCTCACACGCGACCAGCCGGGTGATCAGCGACTTCCTACGCGGCTGACCTCACCGGGCGATCTCGTTGTAGCTCGCCAGCCAGCCACGCGAGCGGTAGTCACCTCGCCGTCCGAACACCACCGGTTCACCGGCGTCGTCGACCGCGGCGGCCCGGTCGGCCAGCAACGCCCGGTACAGCGGCTCGGTCAGCTGACAGGCGCGCGGCGGCGCACCCACCGGCCAGTCGGGACTCGTGATCTCCGCCCTGCGTGCGGCGCCGAACAGCTGAGGCACGAGCCGATCGGCGTGCTCGCGGGTGGCCATCTGCTCACATATCCAGAGCAGCCGCCCGGCACCACGCGGCGGGGCCGTCACCCGCCATCGGATCCGACGGCCCAGGTCGGCGGCGACGACCGCGACCCACGGCTGCACCGTGGCGAGCCCGCCCTGCTCCGCCAGCCAGGCGAAGTAGTGCGGCGCCTCGCTCAGAATCGAGAACAGCACCGAGTACGGCAGTCCGGCGATCGTCCGTGGTCGCCCGGCACAGGCCCGAGGTGTGTTGGCGACGAGCAGGAACGTCACCTGGGCAAGATCACCGGGTGCGAGTACCGAGCCGGCCGTCGACAGCTCGGAGCTCAGACGGTCGACGTGGCCCTGCGCGCGGAGCAGCCGCGTCACCTGCTGCCGGTGTTCCTCCCCGATCACCAGCTCGCTGAACTGCGGCACCTGCGTGGCGACAGCGCGGATGAGCAGCGACTCGGCGTCCTCGGCCGTGCTCGGCGCCGGCTGTGCGGCGAGGTGGGTGCGCAGCCGGATCCCGGTCTGCACACCGACCATCAGGCGGGTCGTCAACCGTCCCAGCTCGGTGACCGCGAACCGGCTCGAACCGTCCTCGTGCGTCGTCGCGGCGAGGAAACCACCGTCGAGGAGGGTCTGGACCGCCGCGTGCACGGGCTCCAGGTCGCGGGTGCCCTTATGGTTGGCCAGGGTGCGCACCCACCAGTTCTCGGCCTCGGTGACGGTGTTCATCCGGCCCTGAGCCGTCTCCGCGAGAAGATGGTCGGGCAGCGTCTCGTCGAGGCGGGAGCGCACGACGTAGCCGTCGACGAGGTCCTGCTGCCAGCCGCTCCGGTCACCTCGCGTGGTGATCAGGTAACCCCAGCCTTCGGTCTCCCCCGCGCCGATCCGACCGGCGCGGCCGAACATCTGCTGGACGGTCGCCACCCCCATGGTCGTGATGCCCAGCTGGGTGTCCTGCACGACCACCGCGCGGGCCGGCAGGTTCACCCCGGCGGCGACGGTGGTCGTTGCGACCAGGACGTCGAGGTCGCGGGTGCGGAAGCCGCGTTCGGCGGCGGCCTTGTGGTCCCAGTCCTTGTAGTGGATGCCGACCCGTGCGCCGGAGCAGACCTTCTCCAGGCGCGCGAGATCATCGGGACTCACCCCCCGGGTGTTCGCGCCCCGTGCGGCGGCGACCGCCAGCGCGGTGGCGCGGACCGCACGTTTGCTCCCGCAGAACACCAGCACGCTGCCGCCGTCGTCGACGATCCGATCGGCGACGGCGACCGCGGTCTCGGTTCTGGCGAGCTGCTGGGCGCGATGATCGGCACCGTCCGGGATCGTCAGGAGCTGCCAGGTCAGCCTGCTCGGCCGCCACCCGCTGGTCACCAGCCTCGCGCCAAGCCAGCCGGCGATCTCGGCCGCGTTCGACACGGTGGCGGACAGCCCGACGATCCGGACCCGCGAGTCGCTGCCCGCCACCCTGGCGAGCAGCGCCTCCAGCAACGGCCCTCGGGCCGGGTCGCCGAGGAGATGGATCTCGTCGACCACGAGACACGCCACCTCGGCCAGCGCCGTGGTCAGGGACGCGGTCCGGCAGAGCGCCTCGAACTTCTCCGTCGTGGCGACCCACACGTTCGCCTCACGGATCTTCCGCATGTCGGTGGCATGCTCCCCGGAGAGACGCTCCACCCGCACCCCCTGCTCCCGCCAGGACGCCAGCTCACGGTCGAGCTCATCGGTGAGCGAACGCTGGGGGACCAGCCACGCGACCTTGCGGCCCTGACCGAGCAGCGCCTTGATCGCGGCGAGCATGCCGATCACGGTCTTGCCCGAACCGGTCGGCGCGGTGACGATCACGTGACCGTCCTGCTCGACGATCTCGGACGCGGCCTGGACCTGCAGCGGGTTCAGCCCCGGATAGGGCAGGTACGGCACCCACTCGGCCGGCACGAGCGTGGCCGCCTCGACCGGCGTCCAGTCGGTGGCGAGCGCATCGCCGTGCGCGTCCCAGATCATCTCGAACGCGTCCCGTGCCGAGGTGGCCGCGGTCCCGGTCGCGATGTCACGGCCGGCCGATGCCCGCAACGGGACGGGACGACCCCGGGCACCGACGGTCGTGATCGTCTCGTCCTCCAGCCAGTGCCGCACCTGCCGGTACGCGACACCAGCGTCGGCCAGGGACGTCCGCAGCGCGTCGAACTCGCTTCCCGACGGCAGGATCACCCTCGCGTCGGTACCCGGAGGCTGGCGCGGAACCCGCATGGCCGGATCGGTCGTCTTGACCCAGTGCAGCAACGGGCGCCCGGCGCCGTCGCCGGTCACACCCGGTTTCGGCCGGGTCCGGGTTCCGCCGGTGGTGGCCGGCTTGAGCAGGTGGTCGTATTTCTTGAGCCCGAGTCCGGCCAGGTCGAAGGCGGCGGGGCACGCCGGGCACACGATCGCGACGTACCGGTACTGCTTGCCGGCGCTCTCGTACGGCCTGCGCATGGTGTGCAGCTCACCGGAGCAGGTGGGACATCGACGCTCGACGCATCGTTCGTAGGACCAACCGGGTTCACGGAACCGCTGCAGCTCAGGCTCGAGCCGCACGCCCCACCGTGACTCGGCGATGCCGACGACCGTGCTGCCCGTCCCGTCCTCTGTGGACACCGTTCCCCCCGATCCCGCAGATCACCACGGTACCGAGTCCCGGCGTCTGCCGACGGTGTTTTCACGGCTACTCACCTGGCCGGCGCCTCGCCGGTCAGGACGTCGGCCATCAGCTCCGGCATGACCGTCGGCATGTTGTGCTGTGCGGCCACGACGTGCACCCGCCAGGCCGGGTCGTCGCGGAACCGCTCGTAGAACGGCGTGAACGGGGTGTCCGCCCAGTCGGACAGGTAAAGGTAGTCCCTGGCCGGGATGTTGTCCGGCGCCTCGGTCAGCCGGATCGGCTGCATGAAGGACGCGAGCGGATGAGGTGTCGCCCTGGGCGCGGTGCCCGCCGGTGCGGGAACCGAGTACCCGTCGGCGCCGACCTGCAGGAACACCTGCCGGAAGACGTCGTTGGTCAGCTCGAAGCAGGACTGGCCGTCGGCCGGCACGTACGCATCGCTGTAGACGAGCCTGCTGATGCGTGACGGGGCACGATCCGCGACGCCGGTGATGACCATCCCGGCGTAGCTGTGGCCGACCAGCACCGCGTCGGTGATCTCCTCCGTCTCCAGCACGGCCAGGACGTCCTGGATGTGGGTGTCGAGGTTGACCGAGGCCGACGCGAGGTGCCTGCGCTCGCCGACGCCGGTGAGCGTCACCGGGAACGCCTCGTGGCCGCGACCGCGCAGCTCTCTGACCAGGGCTTGGATGGCCCAGGCCCCGTGCCATCCGCCGGGAACCAGAACGAAGGTCGTCATCGCAGATCCTCTCTAACTACCTCTAATCGAGTGTCTCGATTAGAGGTAACACGATCCGAGTCAGCGGTATTCCAGGCGCCTCGTTACGGTGCGCGGGGAGGCAGAAAATGTTGACCTTGAGCATTCTGGGTTTCCTCGACGAGGAACCACTGCACGCCTACGAGCTGCGCGTGCGGCTGTCCGGCCTGTCAGGGCACATCCGCCCGGTGAGCGACGGCGCCCTGTACCCGGCACTGACCCGGCTGCGCAAGGACGGCTACCTGACGCGTCACGAGGAGCCGGGACGTGGCGCCGCCCCTCGACAGGTGCTCTCGTTGACCGACGCGGGCCGCGCCGAGTTCCAACGCAGGCTCCGCGATCCGGCGGACGTGGAGATCACCGACCGCAACTCGTTCCTGACGCTGCTGGCCTTCCTCGGCCGGCTCCCCGACCCGGCCGACCAGGCCCGGGTGCTGCGTCGCCGTCTGGAGTTCATGAACCGGCCGGCGAGCTACTTCTACCGGGACGGCGCCCCGCTGCGTGCCGCCGACATGGCCGACCGGTTCCGCCGGGCCATGCTCACGCTCGCCGCCGCGACCAGCCGCGCGGACCGTGCCTGGCTGGAGGCCACGATCGCCGAGCTGGAGCTCACGTCCACATAATGGGATTGCACTCCTAAGCCTTGGAACTGTTCGTTACGCTAAGAACATCCGGAGGAACCAGGAGGACGCCACGCATGGCCACAGCGGCGCAGCCGAGCCAGACCGCCACCCAGCCCCTGTCCCGCAGGCGCTGGGTCATCCTCGCCATCGGCGTGCTCGCGCAGTCGGCGGCGAGCGCGTTCATCTACGGCGTGCCGTTCCTGGTCCCGACGCTGCGTGACACGCTCGGGCTGTCGCTGGCGCAGGTCGGCGTGTACGTGGCGGCGCCGACCGTGGGCCTGCTGTGCACGCTCATCGCCTGGGGTGCCGCCGCCGACCGCTGGGGCGAGCGGGTCGTGATGGCCTCCGGCATGGCGGTGGCCAGCATCGGCATCGGGGCACTGGTCGGACTGACCCACCAGTCGCAGCATCCGCCGACGTGGCTGCTGCTCGTGCTGCTGGCCATCGGCGGCGCGGGCGGTGCCTCGGTCAACGCGGCGAGCGGCCGGATGGTGATGGGCTGGTTCCCGACCACCGAGCGCGGACTGGCGATGGGCATCCGGCAGACCGCGCAGCCCCTCGGCGTCGGCATCGCCGGCCTGACGCTGCCCACGCTGGCCCACCACCTCGGGCCGTTCCCCGCGATGGTGCTGCCCGGCACGCTGTGCCTGCTGTCCGCGATCCTGATCGCCGCGTTCGCGCCGGACCCGCCCCGGGCACCCCGCAAGGCCGGCGACGCACGGCCCCGCTCGCCGTACCACGAGCCACTGTTGTTCCGGGTGCACGCCTCCAGCGCGCTGCTCGTGGTCCCGCAGTTCGCGGTCGCCGCGTTCACCTACGAATATCTGGTCCACGAGCGGCACTGGAGCATCGCGGCGGCCGGGACGTTCGCCGCCGTCGCCCAGCTCGCCGGAGCCGGTGGCCGCATCGGCTCCGGCTGGTGGTCCGACCGCGTCCGGTCCCGGTTGCGGCCGATGCGTCAGCTGGCCGTACTCGCCATGCTGGTCCTGCTGATGTTCGCGCTCGGCGACGCCGTCACCGCGCCGTGGCTCGCCTGGCTGGCCCCGGCGGCGCTCGCCCTGGGCGCGGTCATCACCGTCGCCGACAACGGCCTCGGGTACACCGCGACCGCCGAGATCGCCGGCCCAGCCTGGTCCGGTCGTGCGCTGGGGGTGCAGAACACCGGGCAGAACGTGCTGTCCGCGCTGGCTCCGGTCACGCTCGGCGCCGTCATCGGCGGCTCCAACTACGCGACCGGTTTCGCCGTCGCCGCGCTCGCGCCACTGCTCGCCATCGCGGTCATCCCGGTCCGCTCCGAACCGGCGCCGCGCTGGTGATCAGGCCGCGCTGGTGATCAGGCCGCGCAGGCGCCGGTCGACGTCGAGGTGCTGCGGTTCGCCGCCTTCTGGATGATCGGCAGGACCTGCTGCGCGGTCAGGACGTAGCCGGTCTCCTGGTCGTCGGTCGCCGCGCCGAACACCATGCCGTAGACGGTGCCGTCCGGGGCCATCAGCGGTCCGCCGGAGTTGCCCGAACGCACCACCGCGCGGACCGTGTACACGTCGCGGACCACGGTCTTGGACGTATAGATGTCGGGGCCACGCAGGTCGATCTGGTCGCGGATCCGCGCCGGTGTCGCCTTGAACGGCCCGTCCAGCGGGTAGCCGAGCACGACCGCGTCGGCCGCCACCGCGGCGGTGCGCGAGGCGAACTTCAGCGGATCGATGTCGAGGCCCGGCACGTCGAGCACCGCCACGTCTACCTCGGGGTCGTACTCGACGACCTTCGCGTTCTTCAGCCGCGACTTGCCGCCTCGGCCGGGCACCTCGACGGCGACCTCCGCGGTCCCCGCGACGACGTGCGCGTTCGTCACGACCCGCTCGGGAGCGATCACGAACCCGGTGCCTTCCAGCGCCCGGGAACACCGCGTCGCCTTCCCGCGAATCTTCAGCACGCTGCTCGCCGCGTCCTGGATGGCGGGGCTGCTGGCCAGCGCGGTGTTCGGCGGTCCGACCTCGGTGATCGGGGTCTGGGCGAACGGGCTGAGCACGGCGGGGAAGCCGGAGGAGTCGAGCAGCGCGCGCAGCTGCGAGGGCAGCTGGCCGGCCGAGGGGAACACCGTGCTGACCATCGAGTCGACCCCGGCCAGGACCTTCGAGCTACGGATGCCGGCGGACAGCCCGGGGAAGCTCGCCGAGGCCAGCGGCACAGCGACCAGCCAGGCAGCCAGCACCACGGTGATCGCCTGCAGGATCGAGCCGAGGGTGGAGTCGATGCGCAGGCTCTGCTCGCCGGTGATGCGATCGCGGATCCGCCGGCCGAAGAACACACCGGTGGTCTCGCCGAGCGCCACCAGCAGCACGACGATGCCGATGCTGACCATCACCCTGGCGGTGGGCGCCTCGACGCTCTGCGCGATCAACGGCGCGAGCTTCACCCCGATGATCGCGCCGCCGAGCACACCGACGAACGACAGCAACGCGACCGCGAGACCGTGACGCCAGCCGGACACACCGGCCAGCACCGCGAGCAGCAGTACGAAGACATCAACCCAGCTCATCGGGCGTCCTCACTCACGCGTCCGGTCCCGCAACGCTGTGCCGTCGCCGGGCCGAGGCCAGCGCGCTGTCCAGATCGAGCTCGGCGCCGGTCCACGGGCGTTCCCAGCCGCCCATCCGCAGCAGCGCGTCCACCAGACCACCGGTGAATCCCCACACCACCATCCCCGCCACCTCGAACGCCGGGCTGACGAAGCCCGATGAATGCCGAATCAGGAAGCGGTTCGCCGGGTCGGCCAGTTCGGCCACCGGAACCCGCACCACCCTGGCCGTCTCACCGGGATCGACCGGGGACACCGCCACAGGATCGGGCCAGTGTGCCAGTACCGGTGTCACGCAGAAGCCCGACGGGGGAATGTACAGCTCGGGCAGCACCACGAGAGGGACGACACCCTCGGGCCGCAGCCCGGTTTCCTCGGCGGCCTCACGCAGCGCGGTGTGCACCGGGTCGCGGTCGGTCTGCTCGGTCGCGCCGCCGGGGAACGACACCTGACCGGCGTGGTCCCGCAGGCTCGCGGCGCGTTCCTGCAACAGCAGGTCGGGTCCGGCCTCGGTCTCGCCGAACAGCACCAGCACGGCGGCCCGGCGTCCGACGGTCTCCGGGGGTGGCAGGTCGTGCACGCTCATCGACGCCGCGTCGGCGTCCCGAGTGGCACGCAGCACCGGGACCAGCCAGCTCGGTGCCGCCTCCGGCCGGAGGCGGGGGTAGGTATCCGACGAGCACGGGTTCACCGGCTCACCGGCCTGAGCCGTTCGACCGCCGAGGCGACCTCGTCGGCGGAGCGGAACGGGACCGGCGGGGTCACCATGGCGACCGAGCCGTCGGCCCGCAGCAGGTAGCTCACCGGCAGGCCGGGCGGTACCCGCAGCGCGGCGGTGAACGCGTTGTCCGGATCGCCGACCACGGGAAGCTTGACCTTCAGTGCGGTGAGCAACGCGAGCGCGGCGCCGGGCTTGTCGTTCGAGTCCACACCCAACACTGTGACCGATCCGGGGCGCTGCGCGTACTCGGCCAGTACCGGGAGCTCGCCTCGGCACGGCGCGCACCAGGACGCCCAGACGTTGATCAGCACGTCCTTCCCGACGAATGCGGCGGCGGGCTCGACCGTCCCCGGCTCACCCAGGCATGGCACCCGCACCCCGACCAACGGCCCCGGCGCGGCGAGCCCGGCGCTACGCGGACAGGGCGGCAGCGCGGCCTCGCGCCGTGACTGTGCGAGTGCGGCGTCGTCCCACTGCTCGGCGGTAGGCGAGGCGCTGGGCTCCGAGGAGGACCCGCCGTACGGCCACAACGCGAGCACCGCGACCACGACGAGCCCCACGAGGACGACCGTCCCGAGCAGCTCGCCCCTGGTCAACCCGGTCCGAGACGTCACCGAACAACCCGTGAGTGTTTTGGGTTGCCATGACAGCCCAAAACACTCACGGCTGTTGACCTGCGGGGAAGCCGGCCATGGCCAGCAGGTGTGCCGTCTCCGGGCCCTTGACCAGCTTCGCGGCCTGCTCGGGCTCAGTCGGGCCGGCACCGAAGGACGGGCAGTCCGCGGCGAGCGGGCACACCCCGCAGGCCGGCTTCCTGGCGTGGCACTCCCGACGGCCGTGGAAGATCACCCGATGGGACAGGACCGTCCAGTCCCGCTTCGGCACCAGCGCGCCGATCGCGTGCTCGACCTTGACCGGGTCCTCCTCCTCGGTCCACCCCCACCGCCGCACCAGACGCCCGAAGTGCGTGTCGACGGTGATCCCCGGGATGTCGAAGGCGTTGCCCAGGATCACGTTCGCGGTCTTACGCCCGATGCCGGGCAGCTTCACCAGCTCGTCGAGCGTGTTCGGCAGCACCCCGCCGTGCTTCTCCTCCACCGCGGCGCCCAGCCCCATGAGCGAGCCGGCCTTGTTGCGGTAGAAGCCGGTCGGCCGGATCAGCTCCTCCAGCTCGGGACGCTCGGCGCCGGCGTAGTCGGCCGCCGTCCGGTACCGGGCGAACAGCGAGGGGGTGACCTCGTTGACCCGCTTGTCCGTGCACTGCGCGGACAGGATCGTGGCGACCGCGAGCTCCAGCGGAGTCGTGAAGTCGAGCTCGCAGTAGACGTCCGGATAGGCGTCGGCGAGCACCCGCAACATCCGTCTCACCCGCCTCGTGCGACCGAGGTCACTCTCTCCGGCCGCGATGCGAGCCGCCAACTGTTTGGTTCGGGTCACCTTCACCGGAGGGGTCGTCACAGTGCGTCCCCCGTCTTGCTCCGGCGCGGGGCCCTACGCGCGCGGTTCCTCACCCGGTCCAGGGTACGGATACCAGCACAGCGTCAGGACATCGGCCGACACGCTGGGCCATCCAGGCGATCGCGCGCGCCGCGCCGACCCCCCTGCGAGCGATCCAGACGGCGTGCGAGAAGATTTCCCTTGCCATGACTGCCTGGTTGTCAGTACTCGTGCCGCTACTGGTGATGTTCTTCGCCCTGGGCATGGAACGCCTCGAGGCTCGTATGCGCGACTCGGCCTTGCGCCAGGACGAGCTCGACGATTTCCTCGAGCGTGCCCGCCCGGATGAGGTGAAGGCGTTGTTCCGATCCGGTACCCGGAGCGCTCTCGAGCTCTTCAGGATCCGGAACAGGGACGATCGTCAGCCGCGAAGCAGCCCACGCCGCTCCACTGAGCGGCCCGCCCCCCCACGTCGCGACCGGATCGCGTCCTAAAAGCGCTGGAAACTCTAGATCATCTAGAGATAGATCCATCACAACGGTACCGATTCACCCCCTGTCGGGTGTTATAAGCGACCAGTTGCGCCCCTTTATGGGACGCCGTGGTCAACAGCGGTGTCACCGGCCACTAGACTCCCGACGGATTGATCGGTTCCGGTCCACGCATGCCCCTGGTCCAAGTTGGGGCCGGGACCGCGAGTTGAGGAGTGACTGTGGACGACGTCTTGCTCCGCGCGGGCATTTTCCAAGGTGTGGAGCCGAGCGCGGTTGAAGTGCTTGCCGGAGAATTGGAGCCGGTCGACTTCCCGCGCTCCCACGTGATCTTCAACGAGGGCGAGCAGGGTGACCGGCTCTACATCATCACCAACGGCAAGGTGAAGATAGGGCGCAAGTCGCCGGACGGGCGGGAGAACCTGCTCGCCGTGTTCGGACCTTCCGACATGTTCGGCGAACTCTCGATCTTCGACCCCGGACCCCGGACGTCGTCGGCGACCACCATCACCGAGGTGCGCGCCTACACGATGGACCGGACCGCGTTGAAGGACTGGATCGCCAAGCGGCCGGACATCGCCGAGCAGCTGCTGCGGGTCATCGCCCGGCGGTTGCGCCGGACGAACAACTCGCTGGCCGACCTGATCTTCACCGACGTGCCCGGCAGGGTGGCGAAGGCGCTGCTGCAGCTGGCACGCCAGTTCGGTTCGCAGGAGTCCGGGTTGCTGCGGGTCACTCACGACCTCACGCAGGAGGAGATCGCCCAGCTGGTCGGCGCCTCCCGCGAGACCGTGAACAAGGCCCTCGCGGACTTCGCCCAGCGCGGCTGGCTGCGCCTCGAAGGCAAGAGCGTGCTGATCCTCGAGCCGGAGCGGCTCGCACGTCGCGCGCGCTAGGAGAGTGCTGAGCAGCTTCGGCCGGTAGGCCCGAGGCTGCTCCGTGCGATCCCGGCCGAGATCACGCGGAACTCGGTGGCCGCGCGGGGCGGAAAGATGTGAAGCTCGGACGGTGTCCGCTTCACTGTCCGACTACCGCGCGGCCCTACGAGCTCCCGGTGCACTGGCGCCACTGATCGCGTCGGCGGTCGGGCGTTTCCCGATCGCGATGCTCGGTCTTGCCTCACTGCTGTACGTCGAGCGCGCCTACGACTCGTTCGCGGCGGCCGGTTTCGTCTCCGCCGCCGCGCTGACCGGTGAAGCGATCGCCTCGATCCTTCAGGGTCGCATCATGGACCGGCTCGGTCCGACGCGACCGCTGTTGGTGATCAGCGGTCTCTACCTGCTCGCCGGCCTCGGTCTGATCCTTGCCGTCGAGCGTCATCTCGCGGTCCCGGTGCTGGTTGCGTTGTCACTGGTGCTCGGCGTCACCAGCCCCGCGCTACCCGGAGCCTCTCGTTCGCTGTGGAGCCAGCTCGTACCGCCCGGTTCGCAGCGGGAGGCGGCGCTCACCTACGAGGCGATCAGCCTGGAGACGTTCTTCATCCTCGGGCCGGGCGCGGCCGGTCTGCTGCTGCTCGCGCCGTGGCCCGGCACCGGGCTGGCCGTGGCCGTCACGATGATGTTCGTCGGCGCCATCTGCTTCGCCCTGACCTCGACGGTCCGCCGGTATCGCCCGGTCCGCGAGGGCGTGCGCTCCGGCTGGGGTGCTCTGGCGAGCCCGGGGATGCGGGTCATGCCATTGGCCGCGCTCGGTTTCGGGTGTGTCGTGGGCGTCGTCGAGGTCGGTGTTCCCGCGGTCACCTCGGCCGAGGGCCATCCGGCGCTGGCCGGCGTGCTGCTCAGCGCGTGGTCGGTGGCCTCGGTGGTGGCCGGCCTGCTGTACGGGCTGCATCCGTGGCCGACGCAGCTGCGCCATCGGCTGCCGGTGCTGCTCGTCGGTTTCTCGCTCACGGTCGTCGCGATGGGGCTGCTGCCGGGTCTCGCCGGGCTGATCGTGGCCATGCTGCTCGCCGGGTGTCTCATCACCCCACAGGTGACCGCGCAGTCGCTGACCGTCGAGCTGGTCGCCCCGCCGGGCACCGGCACCGAGGCGTTCGGCTGGGTCGTCACGGCGACGACCCTGGGCATCGGGTCCGGCTATGCGCTCGGCGGGCCGCTGGTGCAGGCCTACGGCCCCGACACGGCCTTCTTCGCCGGCGGGGCCTCAGGTCTGCTGCTGGCGGCGCTGCTGTGGCTGCTGCGCCGTCATCTGATCATCGCGGCGGAACCCCGCACGCCCGCGCTCACGGGCGACGCAGGTAGGTGAGCTGGGCCTCCACCGACCACTCCGCGACCGGCCACAGCGACTCGTCCACGTCGGCGTAGACGTGCTCCACGACCTGCCGCGCCGACGCGTCCGCCCCGAGGGTCCGCAAAGCCCCCCGGACCTGGTCGAGACGCTGCTCCCGGTGCACCAGGTACTGCTTGGCAACCACGACGACGTCCGCCAGCTCGGGGCCGTGGCCCGGGAGCACCGCCATCCCGTCCGGCAGCTCGATGAGCCTGCGCAGCGACGCGAGGTAGTCGGCGATGGTGCCGTCCGGGTGGTCGATGACCGTGGTGCCCCTGCCGAGGATCGTGTCACCGGTGAGTACGGCGTCCTCCATGACGAAGGACAGCGAGTCGGACGTGTGGCCGGGCGTCGTCATCACCCGGATCTCCAGCCCGGCGGCCGAGATCACCTCACCGTCGCTCAGCGCCTCGCCGCCGTGGGTGAGCGACGGGTCGAGCGCACGGATCGGCGCCTGGGTCAGCTCGGCGAGCCGGCGGGCGCCCTCGGTGTGGTCGGAATGCCGGTGGGTCAGCAGGATCAGCGCGACCGGACCGTTCTCCGCGATCCGGGACAGGTGCCTGGCGTCCTCCGGGCCGGGGTCGACCACGATCACCGACTCGGAGTCCACACCGCGCAGCAACCACGTGTTGGTGCCGTCCAGGGTCATCTGCCCGGGGTTGTCCGCGAGCACGACCGACGCGGTGGCGGTCACCTGACGCAACGTCTCGTACCGGGGGTGCTCGGTGCGCCCCGGTAGCAGACCGGACAGCGTCGCCGGCCCCTTCAGCGTCGGCAGCAAGCGGGGCCGCAGGTGCAGCGGGGCGCTGTCGTAGCCGAGGTCACCCGGCATGGTCAGCAGGATCTTGTCGCCGTCCCGGCGCACCTTGGGGATCAGTGGCGTGATGATCCGTTCGTCTCCCGCGCGCAGCGCCGCGGAGGTGTCCGGCAGGTCCTGCAGCTGTTCGAGGGAGACCCAGGTCGGCGGAAGCAGCTCGATGCGGTCCGCGTGCCAGTCGTCCAACGCATCGACCGGACGGCGCCAGTAGGCCCCGGTGACCTCGGTGGTGCTGTCGTCGGCGTGCTGCCCCTCGGGCAGCTCCGCGACGAAGAAGCGGGTGTCGTAGCGGCGCGGCTCAGCTTCCGGGGTGATCCAGTTCGACCAAGGGCGCAGCAGGTCGGTACGCAGGACCCAGTCGTTGGCGGCCAGCACGTCGGGCAGTGAGACGCGCCGGTCCACCAGCTCGGCGCGCGCCGCGGTGAGCTGCTCGGTGCTCACGGTCGCGCCGTCCAGCTGGGCACCGTCCCGGCCGGCACCGGCCAGCAGGACACCGCACTCCTCGAACGTCTCGCGCACGGCGGCGCAGACGAGAGCGGCCGCAAGCTCGACGTCACAGCCGAGGCGCTTGGCCCACCAGTCAGGAGACGGACCGAGCCACCGTGCCGGGTCCGTGACGCGGTCCCTCTCGTCGACCCCGCCGCCGGGGAAGACCGTGACGTTCGGCGCGAAGGCCATCGCCTTCACCCGACGCTGTAAGAAGACCTCAGGGCCCGCCTCGGTGTTCCGCAGCAACATGACAGTAGCGGCAGCGCGAGGGACAGGAGGCATCTCAGAGGTCATCTCAGGACTCTAAACTCTGGGTCCGATTCCTGCCCTGGGGTGCGGGTCACTGTCCCCGCTGGCCATCAAGTGTCTTGGCGTGGTCGGGCGGCCTCAACCCCCGGCTGACGCCGGCCTCGACAGTCGCTCCTGGTGCGGCCGCAGCAGGGTCGAGGGTTCCGGGTTGACCCCGCCCGACCACGCCAAGTGCAGGCCATGATCGCGGCGAAAGGGGAGCTCTGCGGCGCCAAGAGCGGCCACGGCTGCGCCGCGTCCCGGGCGGGAGCGGGCTGTTCCCATGATCACCACCGTCTGGTGGCTGTTTTGCGGCCGAAAAACAGCCCTCAGACGGTGGTGATCATGCACGCTGGGGTGCGGTCGCTCCTTGCGCCCCGTCAGAACCACCAGTCACACTTCGCAGAGCTTCGTGTCGTGTCGCAGACACTGCAGCGTCTGCGACGTGACGCGACGGTCTGCGACGTGCCGGTGGGCTCAGGACGGGCGGCGCTTTCTGCCGCCGTTGGTGCCGTTGCCCCTGAACATGCGCGGGGGCGGCGGTGCCTCGGTTTCCTTCGGCTCTTCGTCGTCCTCCCGTGCCGCCAGCTCTTCGTGCAGCTGACGCAGCAGGCGTTGTTCGACGTCGGAGAGGCCGGATTCGGCTGTTTCCGCGGGATCGCTGCCGGGCGGAGTGCGCTTGGGCAGACCTGAGCTGGTCTGGTTGCCCCGCCCGCCGACCGTCGGGAAGCCCCTCGGGCGTGGCCTCGGGCGTTCCTCGCGTGCCTGCTGCGGTCCTTCAGCAGACGGTTGGCTTTCGCCGTCCCGTGACGGGCCCCACAGCGCGTCACGGGACGGTGCCCGCCTTTCGGCAGGCGGTTCGACCGGAGGTGACTCGACCGGCGTCTCCCCGTTCGAAGTTTCTGTTTCCGCTGACAGGAATGGGTCTTCGGGTGCGGCACCGTCGCGGCCGCGTTCGAAGCTCAGACCTGCCACCACGTCGTCGAGGCTGCCGGGCTGGCGCTCGGCGTTGTCCGGACGTGGGCGGCGCGGAGCGGAACCGCGCGCGGTGATCACCCGGTCGACCGGGTGCAGCGGGGTGCGTCGAGGGCTGTCCGGCGACGGCGGCGTGATGGGCAGGCCGCCGGTTTCGGAGGTCGGCGACACCGCGGAAGGGCTGGGACGGCGTCCCGGATCCCTGGTCGGCAGTGGTGCGGTCGCGGGGCGACCCGGCGGCGTGCCGTTGCGCCCGTTGGTCGGCGCTCCGCCCGGGCCGGAACCACCCGGGCCGGACGGCTCACCGAAAGGATGTTCGTCGTGACCTTCCTGGCTCACGATCAGCTGCGCATCGGCGAGCGCCGCACGGTGGTACTCGTTCAGGTCGGCGCCCGCGGTGAACACCTCGACGGAGGCGAACACGCCGGCGCGGGACAGCACCTCGGCCACCTGGTACGCCAGGACGTCCGCACCCGCGTTGTCCAGGACCTCGATCAGCACCACCGGGTGCGGAACCGGGCCGGACGCGCCACCGGCGGGAGTGATGCGCCAGGTCAGCCAGAGCTGGCAGTCGCGGAGCAACCGGTGCGGGACCGACTGCAGCGCGTGCTCGGGCGACTGCTCCTCGTCCCGCTCGGGGAAACCGTGCTCGGCAGGGTCCGCGATGAAACGGTGCCGCATGCGGGGGGCGTGGTCCGGCGGCGGAAGCGCCTCCGAGCGGCTGAGCGCCCTGCGCCGCACCGCCGAGTCGTGCAGTTCGTCGTGCAGCGGCCCGGGCAACCGCACCCGGTCGGCCTGCACGGTCGCGACGACCAGCTCCATCGCGTAGTCGCTCTCGCCGACCGCGACGAGCTCGCGGCACCAGCCGAGCAGTTCGTCGTCGACGAAACCGGCCAAGGACAGCAGCAGGCTGTGCATCTCGACGGCGACGTCGGTGTCTTCCAGGCCTTCGGACATCTCGCCTCCTCAGCTCGGTTGGTCAGGCAACAGCGGCGTGCGTGTGCAGGTCTGTCTCAGGCATCAACGAGTGAACCGGAGTCCCGACGCGCTCTGGTTGGCGGTTCCCGGTCCGCGGCACGCCACAGCGACACCGAATCGCGCAACGCCATGCGGTGGTACGGCGGCAGAGCCAGCGGCGGCGACACGATCTCGACGCACGGCGTGAGGTCACCGTGCGCGCGCAGCAGCCGCTGCAGCGTGCCGGTGAGGGCTGGCATGTTCTCCGTCACGTGAGCGAGCACGACCCGCTGCGGGCGGCCGCGATCGACCCGCCAGCTGCGGCGCAGCTCCTTCGCGCCGGGATGCCCCCTGACCACGGCGGCCAGCATGAGGTCGACGCCGTCGCGCCAGCCGCTGACCCCGGGCACGTCGGTGCACAGGTCCTCGGGGGCGAGCTCGGCGCGGAACCGGGCGGGTGTGTCGACCTGCTCGGCGGCCGGCAGCACCGCGTCGAGCTGGCGCTGTGGCACACCCCACTCGGGCAGGCAGGCCTCGAGCAGGCTGCGCTCCGCCTCCGTCAGACCGATTCGGTGCCGCAGCAGCGTCTTGGGCAAGCTGCGGGCCAGTGCGGAGTGCCCGCCTGCGGCCAGCCAGTCGCGCAGTCTCCACAGCAACCGGTCCGGCACCCGACCGGCCAACCTGACGAGCAGGTCGTGGCAGGCACGCTCGGCGTCAAGCACAGCATCCGTCATGACGACACCACCCTCATGGGGTCCGGACTTCACAGATGATCTCGACCTCGACCGGTGAGTTGATCGGCAGCTCCGCGACCCCGACCGCTGATCGCGCGTGCTTGCCGGCATCACCGAAGACTTCGCCGAACAGCGCGGAGGCGCCGTCGACCACACCGGGCTGGCCACCGAAGCCGGGCGCGGACGCCACGAAGCCGGTGACCTTCACCACGCGCACGATCGAGTCGATCCCGACCAGGTCGTGCACGGCAGCGAGAGCGTTGAGCGCGCAGATGCGGGCCAGCTTGGTTCCCTCGAGCGGGTCGATCTCCGCGCCGACCTTGCCGACGGCGGCGAGCTTGCCGTCCACGAACGGGACCTGCCCCGCCGTGTAGACCATCGAACCGGACTGCACGGCCGGCAGGTAGGCACCGGCGGGGGCGGACACCGAGGGCAGCTCGATACCCAGCTCACGGAGACGCTCGCTCGCCGACATCAGTTCGCGGCTCCGCTCGAGGTCTGCCGCTTGAGGTACGCAACGTGCTGTTCACCGGTCGGGCCGGGCAACACGGTCACAAGATCCCACCCATCGGCTCCCCATTGGTCCAAGATTTGCTTGGTGGCGTGGGTAAGCAACGGAACGGTTGCGTACTCCCAGGTGGCGACCGAGGCACTCATATCGGAATGCTAACCCGATCGATGCGACGCGCTTCACGTCGGGCTTGATCGGGCAGTTCACGCTGCCCACACGCCGTTGCGCGGCACCCTCCGCGACCCGCCGGTGCTGCCCTCACGTGCACTGTCCTCGTATCGTGCACAACTATGTGGCCAGAAGAGCTGGAGCGTGCCCGGTTGCACGTCGTCACCGGGAAGGGCGGGACCGGCAAGACGACGGTCGCCGCCGCACTCGCGTTGGCGCTCGCCACCGAGGGTCGGCGGACCCTGCTGGTGGAGATCGAGGGACGCCAGGGCATCGCGCAGCTGTTCGACACCAGCCCGCTGCCCTACGAGGAGCGCCGGATCGCCGTCGCGCCCGGCGGCGGCGAGGTCCGCGCGCTGGCGGTGGACGCCGAGGCGGCGCTGCTGGACTACCTGGCCATGTTCTACAACCTGGGCCTGGCCGGTACGGCGCTGCGCAGGATGGGGGCCGTCGAGTTCGCCACGACGCTCGCGCCGGGACTGCGGGACGTCCTGCTGACCGGCAAGGTCAAGGAGTGCGTGACCCGCACCGGCGACGACGGCCGCTACTACTACGACGCGGTGGTGCTCGACGCGCCGCCGACCGGCCGGGTGGTGACCTTCCTCGACGTCACCAAGGCGATGGCCGACCTCGCCAAGACCGGACCGATCCACCGGCAGAGCGAGGGCGTCGTCCGGCTGCTGCACTCGGCGGACACGGTCGTCCACCTGGTCACCCTGCTGGAGGACCTGCCGGTGACCGAGACCCTGGAGACGGTCGCCGAGCTGCAGGCGGCGCAGCTGCGTCCCGGCGCGGTGATCGTCAACCGTTCCGATCCGCGCCGGTTGCCGAGCCGCTCGGTGGGCAGCGCGGCGAACGGCAAGGTGGACCGCGAGCGCGTGCGGTCCGGCCTGACCGCGGCGGGCCTGGAGCTGACCGACGAGCAGCTGGACGGCCTGATCGCGGAGACCGTCGAGCACGCGGTGCGCATCCGCGCCGAGGCGGCGGCGTTGGCCAGGCTGGACGCCGGTCCGCCGACCGGCCCGACCGAGCCCCTGCCCCGGCTGACCCTGCCCGAGGTGGTCGACGGCGTCGAGCTCGGCGCGATCTACGAGTTGGCCGAACAGCTGGCCGAGCAGGGTGTCCGCGCCCACTCGGTGGTCCGTTCGGCGAGCCGGTGAGGAAGGTCCGATGAGTCCGAGCAGGACGGCCCCGACCCTGGAGCTCGAGGCGCTGGTCGACGACCCGAAGACGAAGGTCATCGTGTGTTGCGGCTCGGGCGGGGTGGGCAAGACGACGACCGCGGCCGCGCTGGCGCTGCGCGCGGCGGAACGCGGCCGCAACACCGTGGTGCTCACGATCGACCCGGCGCGACGGCTCGCCGAGGCGCTCGGGCTGAGCAACCTGAGCAACGAGCCGAAGCGCGTCGAGAACATCACCTCGGACGTCTCCGCGTCCGGGCGCAACGGTTCCGCGGTCGAGAACGGCGAGCTGCACGCGATGATGCTGGACATGCGCCGGACCTTCGACGAGATGGTCTACACGCACTCCACTCCGGACCGCGCGGAGAAGATCCTGGCCAACCCCTTCTACCAGACCATCTCCTCGTCGTTCTCCGGAACGCAGGAGTACATGGCCATGGAGAAGCTCGGCCAGCTCGTCGCGACCGGCAACTGGGACCTGATCGTCGTCGACACCCCGCCGTCGCGGTCCGCGCTGGACTTCCTGGACGCGCCGCAGCGGATGTCGTCGTTCCTGGACGGCCGCATGATCCGGCTGCTGTCGGCCCCAGCCCGCGCGGGCGGCCGCGGGTTGCGCCGCATCGTCGGCGCGGGTTTCGGGCTGTTCGCCAAGGCGGTCGGCACGATCCTGGGCGGTCAGATGCTGGCCGACGCGTCGGCGTTCGTCCAGGCCTTCGACACGATGTTCGGCGGCTTCCGGGAACGCGCCGCGTCGACCTACGAGCTGCTGCGCTCCCCCGGCACGGCGTTCGTGGTGGTCGCCGCGCCCGAGCCGGACGCGCTGCGCGAGGCCGCGTACTTCGTCGACCGGCTGGCGAGCGAGAAGATGCCGCTGGCCGGGCTGGTACTGAACCGCACCCACCCGGTGCTCGCCGACATCCCCGCGGCGCGAGCGCGGGACCTGGCCGATCAGGTCGACAAGACCGGCAGCGCCAAGCTGGCCTCAGCGGTACTGCGGCTGCACGCGGACCGAGTCGACCGCTCCGACCGGGAGCGACGGCTGCTGACCCGGTTCACCAACGCGCATCCGAGCGTCGCGGTGGTCCCGGTGCCCGCCGTCGCGGGCGACATCACCGACCTCGACGGCCTCCGCGAGATCGGCGACCGCCTGACCGCGTCGCGCTAGCTCGTCCTGACGCGATGCCGCCGCATGTACTCCGCCAATGTCATGCCCGGCTGGAGTCCAGGCACGATATCCTCCGAAAAGTGTGCTGCGCCGTCTTTCATGCACACCCATTTCGGCACGTCATCGACCACCCGGGCAACGGCCGGGTGATGATGACCAGGACAGGGAGGCAGTGCCGCACCCGGAATCATCTCAACAGCGTGGTCTTGGATTCCGTCAGCGGTAGCGATTACCGAGTCCCCCAGACTGACACCGTTGTAAACGAAGTAGACACCGACGGACTCATACTCGCCTGAGATCGACCTGAACTCGACCCGAACTGTCGGAGACCAGGAGAAATCTCCCGTCCCGCTGAAGTCGTCTTCTTGATGCTCGACGCTGCCGATTTCCCAGTCTGGCCCTTGTTCGCCCAGTTGCGAGACTATTCCTGAAGCCAGCAAACGAGCGAAGTCAATGTCGTCGTCCATAACCGAACCCTTACGGTTTCAGAATCAATGTTCCAGCGATGACGAGCGTACCAGCACGCCCATCGGTCGTAGTGAAGTTGATAGAGTCCTGGTAATTGACGGTCTCACCGACACTCACCGGGTTGAGCGTGCCATGCAGCTGATACGTGCTGGCCACGCGATGATCAGCGTTCTTACCTTGATACTTTCCGTTTCTGAACCATCGCATGCCGGTCTCTGATACTGGCTCGTTCTCAGGGCCGATCAGCGCTCTAACCTGAGAAGAGATACTGAACGCCCAATTCACGACGCCTCTGTTTCCCAGACACTGGAATCGAAGGTTCAATACACCAGTCGCGTGATCATTCTTAGTCGTTTCCTGACCACACGCCAAGGTGTCGGTCAGTCCGGTCAAACCCTGGCCAAGGACTAGCTCCACCTTTACATCTCTGCCCATATTCGGACGTGCGACTGGCTCCGCAGCCGACGCACTAGTCGGCACCAATGCGGCTACACTGACCACCATAAGCGCAATAATAGAAGCTCTCTTCGAACCCATCGAACTCTCTCACTCTGAAACTTCAAAGGGATCAGGTCTACCTACTGGCGATCACGCGGCTTCAATCGCGGGCGCCTGCGCAGTCACGATGACGGCCTGCCGGTCGCCCCTAGCGACGAGTTCCAGGTGGCGGGTGGGGGCGGCCGGGGTCTGGGTGGGTCGCGCCTTCGCTGCCCGCTGGGCGGCGACGGCCTTCGTCAGGAAGGTCGACCAGCACGTGACGTCGGGGCGCTGCTTCAGCATCGCGCGCCGCTCGCGCTCCGTCAGGCCACCCCACACGCCGTACTCGAGCTTCTCGTCCAGTGCCTGGGCGAGGCACTGGGTGAGGACCGGGCAGCCCCGGCAGATCGACCGGGCGTCGCGCTGCTTGGCACCCTTCACGAAAAGGCTGTCCGGGTCGACATTCCGACAGTTGGCCGACAGGCGCCAGTTCGTGTTCGCAACCATTTCGCACTCCCGCGTCTCGCTGTAGAACTTCTGTCCCGCTGTTGGGGATGAGTCAACCGGAGAGCGCCATCCGCGACTAGCCTGTGAAACTACTCATTAACTCAGGGTGACCTACCTAGATAGCCTGAGTACCTACCTGGCGAGCATCGCACCAGCTCAGAAGGATATTACTCCGAGCCAGTGCACTCATGATCGTTACATTGAGTGACATTTTCGCCGACCCGTGACTGCATTTGCGGACGCAAACAATAGATGCAGTAACAAGTTTGCAACCCCGTTGCCCGTTTCCTATGTAAAAGCTCGTGAGTGGTATGGGCGCCTATAGGCGCCCATACCACTCACGAGCTGGGTCAGGCGGCGAGCCCCGTGGAGCCGGTGGTGAGAAAGGTGGCCCAGCACGTGATGTCGGGCCTGCGTCTCAGCAGCGCGCGACGCTCGCGCTCCGTCATCCCGCCCCACACGCCGTACTCCAGCCGCTCGTCGAGAGCCTGCGCCAGGCACGTGGTGAGCACCGGGCAGCCCCGGCAGATCGACTTGGCCGTGTGCTGCCGCGAACCGGCCACGAACAGCCGGTCCGGCTCGATACCCCGACAGTTCGCCGACACCGACCAGGCTCCCGTCGCAACCATGATGATCTCCCCGCTTCGAAGTGATGAACCCCCGTCCCGCACTAGGACGCGGCCCGAAGGCCCTCGGTTCCCTCCGATCGGCAGCGGATCGGCAGGCCACACGACTTAGCTACGCAGTGTGATCTTCCTCCGGAGGTAAGGTGCTCGGCGTGAGCAACGTGGGGGAAAAGTCGACGACACAGCTGGTGTTCAAGCTGCTCGGGCTGTGTCTGGTCGGCGGCATCCTGCTCGCCGGGATGCTGTTCCCGGCGGCCGCCGGTTTCGGCTCCGCGTCGAACAAGGCGGCCGACACCGTCGTCAACGCCTCCAGCGATCTCGCCGACCAGCCGCTGCCCTCGGCCACGACGGTCACCGACTCGGCGGGCGCTCCGATCGCCTATCTGTACGACCAGAACCGCAGCATGGTCGACGCCCAGCAGATCTCGCCCGCGATGAAGGCCGCGATCGTGGCCATCGAGGACCGGCGGTTCTACGACCACCAGGGCGTGGACTGGCAGGGCACCATCCGGGCCATGATCGCCAACTCGGCGTCCGGAGACGTCCGGCAGGGTGCGTCCACGCTGACCCAGCAGTACGTCAAGAACTACCAGCTCTACGTCGCGGCCAAGACCGAGTCGGACCGGCTCAAGGCGACCGAGCAGACGCCCGCGCGCAAGCTGCGCGAGATCCGCATCGCGCTGCAGCTGGAGAAGCAGCTGACCAAGGAACAGATCCTGGCCGGCTACCTCAACATCGTGTTCCTCGGCAACAACTCCTACGGCGTGTCCGCAGCCGCCCAGACCTACTTCAACACCACGCCGGACAAGCTGACCGTGCCGCAGGCGGCGCTGCTGGCCGGCATGGTGCGCAGCACCAGCGCCTACGACCCGGTCGCGCACCCGCAGGCAGCCATCGACCGGCGAAACCTCGTGATCAGGGCCATGGCCGAGCAGGGCATGATCACCCCGGAGCAGGCGAAGGAACAGGAGGCCGCACCGCTGGGTGTGGTCAACCCGCTGAACACCCGGCAGAACGGCTGCATCGGCGCCCACGACGCCGGGTACTTCTGCAAGTACGTCGTCGAGTACCTCACCCAGGCCGGGTTCACCACCGAGCAGCTCAACCGCGGCGGCTACACGATCCGTACGACGCTCGACTCGAAAGCCCTGCAGCAGGCGAAGCTCGCGGTCGACGCCGAGGTGCCGCCCAAGCAGCCGCACGTGGCGAACGTGATCTCGCTGGTGCAGCCAGGCACCGAGAAGCACCGGGTGCTGGCGATGGCGGCGAACCGGACGTTCGGGCTGCACGCCGACCAGGAAGAGACGAGCTACGGGCTGCCCTACGAGCCGGTCAACCTGGGCGCGGGCTCGATCTACAAGATCTTCACCGCCGCGACGGCGCTGGAGAAGGGGCTCGGCATCAACTACGTGATGGCCGTCCCGCCCAGTGGCTACGCCTCACCGATCTACCGTGACGGCGCCGGGCGGGCGATCCCGGTGCGCAACGACGGCAGCTACGCGGGCCGGATGCCGATGTGGCAGGCGCTCGCGCTGTCGCCCAACACGGCGTTCGTCAAGCTCGAGGAGTTCACCGGAGTGCCGCCGGTCGTCGACATGGCGGTCCGGATGGGCATGCGCTCGCTGGCGACCACCGCGTTCGTCGACCCCCGGACCGGAAAGCGCACCAACCGGTCGATCGCCGAGGTCACCAAGGCGCAGCACCTGGCCTCGTTCACCCTCGGTGTGACGCCGACCAGCATCCTGGAGCTGGCGAACGTCGGGGCGACACTGCAGAGCGGCGGCATGTGGTGCCCGCCGAGCCCGGTCGAGCAGGTCACCGACGCCAAGGGCAAGCCGGTGCCGTTCAGCGAGCTGCCCTGTGAGCGGGTGCTCGACCAGGGCCTGGCGAACACGCTGGTCAACGGCCTGAGCCACGACGACCTCGTGGGTACGTCGGCCACCGCGGCCAAGTCGCTCGGCTGGAACCGTCCGATGGGCGGCAAGACCGGCACCACGCAGGAGTACAAGTCCGCCGGGTTCTTCGGGGTGCTGCCGCAGGTCGCCGGAGCGGTGATCACCTTCGACAACTCGCGCTCGCCGCGCCAGCTGTGCGACCCGGGTGGCGAGAGCCCCCCGGTCGCCTGCGGCAGCGGCAACATCTACGGCGGTAAGGCACCCGCGAGGACGTTCTTCCGGGCCATGAACGGCTACCTGGCGGGCCAGCCGATCCTGCCGCTCCCACCGACCGACGACCGCTACCTGGAGGGCGGCGAGGCGTCCCGGGTGCCCGAGGTGATCGGGAAGAGCTCCGACGAGGCCGAGGGGATCCTGACCAAGGCCGGCTGGAAGACCGAGCTGCAGGACGTCGACAACCGTGCCGAGGAGGGCACCGTGGTCGGCCAGTCGCAGCACGGCGCCGCGCTGCCCGGCGAGGTCATCACCCTGCAGGTGAGCAGCGGCAAGGTTCCGCCGCCCCCGCCGCCACCCGGCGAGGACGAGTCGGGCGAGGAGCCCGTTCCCAACCCCGGCGACGACAGTTCGACCGGCGCCACGCCACCCACGGTGCAGCCCGGCATCCCGGGCGTGAACTCGACCCCCCGCTGATTACTCCGCCTACCCACCGCAGAATGCCGAAACCCTCAACTCACTGTGCTGTAACCCCCGACTCGCGGGGAGCGGTCACACCGCAACGAGCAACAGCAAAGCCGGCTCCGCGAGTCTCCGAAGGAGTTCCGGCGAAGGCCGGCGGAGTGAATGTCCGCAACCAACCTCCCCGGCTACCAGGGCGGCTCCCAAGGTGGGCACAAGCGCGCGCTCGGCGACGAAGGAGCTTGTTTTTCTGGGAGCACCCCAGCGAGCGATAGCGAGCCGGGGTGGTCCCAGAAGAACTCCGCGCGGAACAGGCCCTAGGAAACGAGCCGGGACTTGACGGCGGCGGCGACGCGGGAACCCTCGGCGCGACCGGCGGCCGCGGCGGAGGCGACCTTCATGACCTGGCCCATCTGCCGAGGCCCCGGAGCGGCGCCGCTCTCCTCGGCGACCGTGGCGACGGCCTGCTCGGCGATCGCGTCCACCTCGGCGTCGGACAGCTGCGTCGGAAGGTAGCGAGCCAGGACCTCGGCCTCGGCGCGCTCCTTGTCGGCGAGTTCCTGACGGCCGGCGGCGTCGAACGCCTCGGCGGACTCGGCGCGCTTCTTGGCCTCCTTGGCCAGCACCTTCAGCACTTCGTCCTCGTCGAGCTCGCGTGCGACATCACCGGCGACCTCGGCGGAGGTGATCGCACTCAACGTCATCCGGAGGGTGCCCTTGGTCAACTCGTCGCGACCCTTGATCGCGGCGGTCAAATCGTCACGCAGCTGAGCTTTCAGACCCATGACGATCGAGCTTACTGATAACGAATGTGTGGCTGTCCGTAGGCTGGTCGGCGTGAGCACGCTGTTGCACGGTCTGGTTCGAGGCACTGTCGGCGCGGTCGGGCTCGGCCTCGCCACCACGGGATACGCGGCGCTGATCGAACGCCGCCACTGGACGCTGCGCACCGCGACGCTACCGGTGTTACCCGAGGGCCGGTCGAGTCTGCGGGTGCTGCACATCTCCGACCTGCACATGATGCCCGACCAGAAGAGCAAGCAGCGCTGGGTCGCCGGGCTGGCCGACCTGGCGCCGGACCTCGTGGTCAACACCGGCGACAACCTCGCGCACCCGAAGGCCGTGCCCGGTGTGCTGCGCGCGCTGGAACCGCTGCTGGGACTGCCCGGGCTGTTCGTGTTCGGCAGCAACGACTACTACGGACCGACCCCGAAGAACCCGGCCATGTACCTGCGTAAGAAGCGCAACCGCACATGGGTCAAGGGCGCGAAGCTGCCCTGGCGCGACCTGCGCGCGGCGATGCTGGAACGCGGCTGGCAGGACGCCACCCATCAGCGCCTGATCATGGACGTGGCGGGCCAGCCGGTCGCCGTCGCCGGGGTCGACGACCCGCACATCCGCCGCGACCACTACGACCGGATCTCCGGCCCGGTCACGGCACCGGTCGCACTGCGGCTCGGCCTGACCCACTCGCCGGAGCCCCGCGTGCTGGACGCCTTCGCCGACGACGAGTACGACCTGATCATGGCCGGCCACACGCACGGTGGCCAGCTCCGGGTGCCCGGCTACGGCGCGCTCGTCACCAACTGCGGGCTAGACCGCTCTCGCGCGCGAGGGGCGTCGCGCTGGGGCTCGCACACCTGGCTGCACGTGTCGGCCGGACTGGGCACCTCGCCGTACGCGCCGGTCCGTTTCGCCTGTCCGCCGGAGGCGAGCCTGCTGACTCTCGTCCCTCGTCCGGTCAAGCCCGCTGCCAGCCACAACGGACATGGGAGAGCCGTGTCATCGGCCGCCGCGGACGTCCGCTAGACTCATGCACAGGCCGCAAGGCCATCGGGGTGTGGCGCAGCTTGGTAGCGCGCTTCGTTCGGGACGAAGAGGTCGTGGGTTCGAATCCCGCCACCCCGACAGGGTTAAAGGCCCAGGTCAGAAGCTCAGAAACAGAGCGACTGCCCTGGGCCTTCGTCATGTCAGAGGCAAAGAGGCGTTACCGCGAGAGCCTCGCTGGATCGATGACACGTCAACTTCCGCACGTTGCGTCATGTGATGCATCAAGTAGCGTGATTTGGGTGCCCGATCGTGCGCGTCTCTACTCGATGGAGTCCTCGCGCGCTCTGAAGACCTTCGTCGAGCAGACCAGGGCCGACATTTTGGCTGGCAGACGCCTGCCAGGCGAACACATCGACCTTCGACCACTTGCCGACGAGTTGAACTTGTCACCGGCACAACTGGGCCGGGTCTTTCGGACGCTGGAGCAAGACGGACTGGTCAGTCTCGGCGGGATGAACCACCTGGTCGTGACTGAGGTCAACCCCCGGCAGCTGGACCGCGTGTTCACTCTTCGGCGAGCGTTGCAACCGGATGCGTTCGCCCGTGCGGCCACCGTGTCACCAGTCGAAGGATTCACCGGCCTCGAGGCCGTCATGAAGGGGTTCACCGTCGTCGAGTGGTTGGACGACCACGCCCACGGCGTCGAGCGGCAAGTCTTCACCGACTTCCTCGCTCCCGTCCTCACCCCGATCGAGATGTCCCTGATGATCGAGCTGGAGGTCGCATCCGAGCGCAGCCAGCGAATCGGCTACCACTGGATGCTCCAGCACCACCCCGCTGACATGCAGACTCTGGCCAACAGCTACCGGCAGGTCGTCGACGCCTGCCGGATGCGGAGTGCGAAGGCAGCTGCCGATGCCCAGCTGAGCTACGTCAGGCTCGCCGAAGACATATCCCATCTGGGTCTCCGGACCGCCGAGGTCATCTCGATCTGAGCGCGCGGTCCAGCCCGAAGCCGACCTCGCGCCCTGGCTGTCCCTCGGTCGCCGACTAGCACTGAATCAGGGTTGCCGGGTGGGTGCAGCGCGGCCACCGATGCGACGGTCCGGCGCCGCTAGCGTCGAGTGCGAAGGTCCGCCAGGCCAGGTTCGAACACGGCTCGGCACTGGGCGGACACCCATCCCGAGGAGGTAGGAAGATGCCGTCGACGTGGCTCATCACAGGCTGTTCCGGGGGACTCGGTCTGATTCTCGCCGAAGCGGTGCTGGCCCGAGGTGATCAGGTCGTCGCCACGGCCCGCGACCCTCGGTCGCTGGGCGATCTCGTCGCGCGGTACCCGGACACGTGCCGGGCCACGACGCTCGACGTCACCCGGGACGGCGACGCCGCTGCCGCCGCCGCTCTGGCCGAGCGCGAGTTCGGCCGGATCGACGTCCTGGTGAACAACGCCGGTCACGGCATGATGGGTGCGATCGAGGAAGCGACGCCCTCGGAGTATCGCCCGCTGTTCGAGACCAACGTGTTCGGGCTGATCGAGACGACCCGGGCGGTCCTTCCCTACCTGAGGAAGACCGGCGGCGGGCGGATCGTCATGATGTCGTCCGGCGCCGGAATCGCCGGGATCGCGGGCGACGGCTACTACAACGCGACGAAGTTCGCCGTGGAAGGGTTGTCCGAAGCGCTCGCCCAGGAGGTCGCGCCCTTCGGGATCGCGACGACCATCGTCGAGCCCGGCCCGTTCCGCACCGAGTTCCTCGGAAGGTCCATGCGGATCGCGGCCGCCGAGATACCGGAGTACTCCGACACCGTGGGGGCCCGGCGGAGGTATCGGGTCGACAACGACGGCAGGCAGCCCGGCGACCCGCACAAGGCGGTCGCCGTCATCCTGCGGGCCGTGGACGCCGAGAAACCCCCGCTGCACCTCCCTCTCGGGGAGCGGGCCTACGGGCTCGCCCGGACCAAGTTCGCCGCGTTCCTCGACTCCATGGACGAGTGGGCGCCCGTCGCGCTGCCCACCGCGTACGACAGCGCGTGACGGCGGGCGGTCGCGTCAGAACGTGGCGATCGGGTTGACCGGGCTGCCGGACGTCCCGGCGAAGCGGACCGGCGCGACCGCGAGGTGGAAGTCCCACTGGCCCAGCTCGACGGCCGTCCTCGCGCACGCCTCCAGGTCACAGTTGTCGAGCAGCCACAGACCCATCGCGACCAGACCCACCGCGTGGACCGGCATCAGCACGTCCTGGTATCCCGACGGCTGGACGTCGGAGGGCGTGTCGGCGCCGATCAGCGCGACCCCCCGTTCGTGCAGCCACGGTAGACAGGCGGCGTGCCAGCCGGCCTGCGTGAACCCGGGCGTCACGCCGGACTCGTGCCGGGCGCGACCGAAACCGGTCCGCAGCAGCACCGCATCGCCGGGACGCACCCGCACGCCCTGGCGACGCTCGGCCTCCTCGAGGTCGGCGGGGAACACCCCCTCCCCCGGCTCCAGCCACGGCACGTCGCGGACCTTCGCCACATCCAGCAGGACACCGCGCGTGACGATCCCGCTCGCCGCCGCCGTGACCGCTGCCCACGCCGACCCGGTTGCGGGGTCGACCAGTGAGTGCGGCCGCCCGTTGTACATCGAGCCGTTCCAGTAGATGTGACACGGCGAGTCGACGTGGGTGATGGTGTTGCCGTGGAACGCGATGCCGAGCTGCTCGGACGAGAAGCCCCAGCGCCGGTCGTTGTGGAACGCGGCCGGCATGTTCTCGGCGCCCGGCATCTCGGCGGCGCACGGACACGTCGTCGTCGACCGTTCCATCTCCCCCGGCACGGCGACCTCCCACGCGCACGACACGCTCCTGCCGTGGCGCACGGCCCGTGCCGCCGCCACCCGGACGTCGTCGGTGACGTGGTTCAGCGTGCCGCGCTCGTCGTCGTCACCCCATCGCCCCCAGTTCGACAATGTGTCGAAGTACCCGAGCACGTCATCCTGGGTGGGCATGCCTGCCGTCATCCCGGCATCGACTCCTTCTTCTCTCAGCGGTTCGGGGCACGTTCGGCTTGACTTTGCCCTACGGGGCAAGGTTTAGCGTTCGTCGAGGTGAGCGGAATGCGGATCGGTGAGGTGGCCCGTCGGGCGGGTGTGACGACAAAAGCGGTGCGCTACTACGAGTCGCTGGGGCTGATCGCACCTGGACGACTGGCCAACGGCTACCGGGACTACGACGAGCACGACGTGCGGCTCACCCGGGAGATCCGGGTGCTGCGCGGTCTCGGAATCCCGGTCGAGCGCACCCGGCCGTTCCTGGAGTGCCTGACGGCCGGTCATCGGCACGCCGACGACTGTCCGGCGTCGCTGGCCGGCTACCGGGACGCGATCGACGAGCTCACCCAGCGGATCGAGGGACTCACCGCCCGCCGGGCGGTGTTGATCACGCATCTGCGACAGGCCGCTCACCGCGGCAGCCAGGCCGCACCGGCCGACCGAGGAGAGGACCCGATGACCGACTACACGAGCCTGCCCACCGACCTTCCCGTCCCCGAGGACGACCACGCGACCGATCATCTGCCGGGAACGACGCTGCCGCACCTGGAGCTGTCCGGCACCGACGGCGCGATGGTCCGCCTCGATGCGCTCGGCGCGGGTCGCACGGTGATCTACGTGTACCCGCTCACCGGACGCCCCGGCGTCGACCTGCCAGAAGGCTGGGACTCGATCCCCGGAGCGCGCGGCTGCACTCCCGAGGCCTGCGGCTTCCGCGATCACCACCAGGATCTTCTCGCCGCCGGCGCCGGGCGCGTGTTCGGCCTGTCCAGCCAGGAGACCGACTACCAACGTGAGGTCGTCGAGCGGCTCCACCTGCCGTTCCAGATGCTCTCCGATCCGCACCGGAGCCTGGCCCGCGAACTCGGCCTGCCCACGTTCGAGGCGGGCGGGCTGATGCTGTACCGGCGGCTGACCCTCGTCGTCCGCGACGGCATGGTCGAGCACGTGTTCTATCCGGTGTTCCCCCCGAACGAGCACGCCGAGCAGGTGCTGGCCTGGCTTCGGGACCATGCCCTGTCCTAGCCGCAATGCCGGGTCACGGATTGGTGCAGACGGTCATCGCCGGCTCGGGAAAGCTCCGGTAGCTCGACGTGTCGCACACCGCGCCGTCGGGGCTGTCCCTCGGGACGACCTTCACGACCTGGTACCTGCCCGGGCACGCGGTGCGTAGGTCGCTCGCGTCGTAGCAGGCGCCCTCGACCCAGTTCGGGACGTAGCAGACGGTGTAGCTCGGCGAGAAGTTCGACACCACCGAGATCGAGGAGTGGCTGGGGTCCGGGCACGCCCCCGCCGCGTTCTTCGACACATGGGTGACCCGGGCACCCGCGTCCGGGGCCGCGCAGTCACGCTTCTCGTACCCGGTCTGGTCGGTGGAGGTCGTCGCGCTGACCTTCGCGCAGTCACCTGGCTGCGCCTGAGCAGCATCGTCGGTGGTGTAGCTGACGGCGTAGACGACTGCGACCACGACCAGGCTGACCACGACGATCCCCACGACGCCGAGGATCCGCCACAGCCGGCTGCGCCGCCGAGGCTCCTCAGGGTTGGGCCGGCCAGTGGCCTGTGTCTCGTCTGACGTGGTCACGGCAGCCCCTCCTCGCACGGGAACAACAACAAGGTCGGCCGAAACGGTGTGACCGTTACAACACTAGAATCAACGCAGTGGCAATAAAAATCTGCACTGTGTAGATTTTGGGACATGGAGAAGCAGAACTGGTTCATCACCGGGGTCAGCACGGGCCTGGGGCGCGCGTTCGCCGAGGCCGCGCTGACCGCGGGGCACACCGTCGTCGGCACGGTCCGCTCGGAGCGGGACCTGGCGGCGTTCGACGAGTTCGAGGGCGCTCACGGCCGCATCCTGGACGTGACCGACGAGGCCGCCGTGTCGAGCGTCATCGCCGAGGTGGAGAACAGCGTCGGCCCGTTGGACGTCGTCATCGCCAACGCCGGCTACGGCCTGGAGGGCACCTTCGAGGAAACCCCGCTGGACGAGGTGCGGCGGCAGTTCGAGGTCAACGTGTTCGGCGCGGTGGCGACCCTGCGCGCGGCGCTGCCGCACATGCGCCGACGGCGGCGCGGGCACCTGATGGCCGTCACCTCCATGGGCGGGCTCATGGCGGTGCCCGGCATGTCCGCCTACTGCGGCAGCAAGTTCGCACTGGAGGGCATTCTCGAGGCGCTTGGCAAGGAGGTCGCGCAGTTCGGTATCCACGTGACGGCCATCGAGCCCGGTTCCTTCCGCACCGACTGGGCGGGACGGTCCATGACCCGCACCGCACGAACCGTCGACGACTACGACGAGTTGTTCGCCCCCATCCGCGACGCGAGGCGGAAGGCCAGCGGCAACCAGCTGGGCGATCCGGTCAAGGCCGGCGACGCCGTCGTGCACATCACGTCGGTCGAGCGCCCGCCCGCCCACCTCCTCCTCGGTTCCGACGCACTGCGGTTGGTCACCACCGCGCGCACCGCCGTCGACCAGGACATCTGTGCGTGGGAGGCGCTCTCCCGCACCACGGACTTCGCCGAGGGTGCACAGCTCTGATGCCCGCGCGGAGCAGGCGCGGCACCGAACGCAAGGGCGACGTCCGGGAACGAGCCATCCTGGACACCTGCGAGGCGCTGCTCGCGCGGAAGGGCTACGACGCCATGACCGTCGGCGACGTCGCCCAGGGCGCCGGCATCACCCGAGGCGCCCTGTACTTCTACTTCGGCTCGAAGCAGGAGGTGGTCACGGCCCTCGTCGCGCGGACCGTCGAGCACCTGTGGGAGCGATCCCGGAGCACCGCACAGGCCGACGAGCCGCGCCAGGCCATCGCGGCGGCCATGCGGCGCACGGTCGAGCTGTGGAGCGCGCACGGCCTGGTCATGCGCACGGCGATCGATCTGTCGTTGACCGTGCCGGAGATCGGCGAGCTGTGGGACCACACGGCTGACCTGTTCATCTCCGCCATCACCAGCGTCCTGGAGCGGGCGGGCGTCCAGACCGGCGGCGACCCGACACAGGCTCCGGCGATGGCCCGCGCCCTGTGCTGGATGATCGAACGAACCTTCTACCACGCGTCCCAGGATTCCCCCGAGACACTGCGGGAGGCGTCGGCGACCTGTGAACACATCTGGCTGACCAGCGCGGGCCTGACCGCGTGAGGAGACCACGCCGTTGACCGAAGACCTGCCGGCCTGGCCGGCCACGCCACCCGCGCACGGCCCGGTCCTGCTCAGGAAGTTCACCGACGAGGACGTTCACCTGGCCCGTGAGCTGGGCGAAGACCCCTACATCCCGCTCATCGGGAGCCTCCCGGAGCGTCCGTCGGACGCGCAGGCGCTGGACTGGGTCCGGCGCCAACTCCGACGACATGCCGAGGGCGCCGGGTTCTCCTTCGCCATCGCCGACGCCGGCAGCGACAGGGCCGTCGGCGCGATCGGGCTGTGGCTTCGTGAGCTGCCCTCGGGTCGCGCCACGGCCGGCTACTCGATCTCGGACGAGCACCGTGGACGAGGTCTGGCCGGCGACGCGTTGCGGGCGCTCACCACGTTCGCGTGGACGATCCCCGCCCTGCACCGGGTCGAGCTGTACATCGAGCCGTGGAACAGCGGCTCGATCCGTACCGCGGAAACAGCCTCCTACCAGCGCGAAGGACTGCTGCGCAGCCATCAGGAGATCGGCGGCACCAGACGCGACATGCTTCTCTACGCGGCTATCCGCGCCGATCCTGCTCGCTAGCGGCCGCGAGGACGACGATGCCGTCGAGCACCTCCACCCGGCTCGCCGGCACCGTCACATCGAGCAGGACCCGGCCTGTCTCGACGGAGACGACGAACTCGAAGAACGAGCAGCACGCGGTCTCTCGCGCCGCCAGGTCACGCACCGCCACCGCGTCACCGCCGGCGAAGGTCAACCGGACGTGGCAGGGACCGTCGCGCCGCACATCGACCGCGCGCGGGAGCAACGCCTCGAACTCGGCCGCACGTATCGGGCGTTCCGCCGTGGGCAGGGTGCAGCTCGTCGGAATGTCGAAGACCATCACCGGGCTCCCGCATCTCGCAGTCGCCTCCACGGTAACCCTGGTTAGGGTGCCGCTGTGACCGTGCTGCGTTCGATCGGACTCTTCGTCCTCGCCGCCGTCGCCGAGATCGGCGGCGCGTGGCTGGTCTGGCAGGGCGTCCGGGAACAGCGCGGTCTGGCCTGGATCGGTGCCGGAATCGTCGCGCTCGGCCTCTACGGCTTCGTCGCGACCCTGCAGCCCGACGCGAACTTCGGCCGCATCCTCGCCGCGTACGGCGGGGTGTTCGTGGCCGGTTCCCTCGCGTGGGGCATGGTCCTCGACGGCTACCGCCCCGACCGCTACGACGTCGTCGGCGCGGCCGTGTGCCTCGTCGGCGTCGCCATCATCATGTACGCCCCCCGAGGGGTCTAGCCATGATCACCACGGTCTGGTGGCTGTTTCGCGCCGGAAAATCTGCCACCACGCCGTGGTGATCATGAAGCCCGGTCCACCGGCGAGCTGAACCGGCGCTACCACGGGACCGGCTCGCCGTGACGGTCCAGGAAGCGCAGGCCGGGAGCACCCGCCTGTGCCTCCAGGACGTCGACGACAGCCGGGATGCTCTCCCACGCGGTGAGCGGCGCGTCGGGCCCACCCAGCTGGGTGCGGTTGTGGCCGGGGTCGATCAGCAGCTTGGTCCTGCCGTCCTCGGCGCAGCGGGTGGCGTAGCTACGCATCAGCTGGTTGAGCGCCGCCTTGCTCGCCTTGTACAGCTCGAATCCGCCCTCGACGTTGCGCGCGATGCTGCCCTGCTCGGAGGACATGACCGCGACCGTTCCACCCGGCACGACCAGGTCGCGGAGTGACTCGACGACGCGTAGCGGGCTCAGCGCGTTGGTGATCATCACCTCGGTGAACATGTCGGTCGGGACGTCGCTGATCGGCAGGTCGCCCCGGTCGATCGCGGCGTTGACGAACACCAGGTCGAGCGTGCGGCCGGTCAGGCGCGCGCGCAGGGCGGCCAGCTGTTCGGTGCTGGTCATCTCCAGCGATTCGATCGTCAGCCGTCCGGGTGAGGCGTCGGCGAGTGCCTGCAGTTCGCCTCCGCTCCGGCGTGTCGTGGCGGTGACCCGCCAGCCACGGCGGACGAGCTCGCCCACCAGTACGAGGCCCAGACCTCGGGAGGCTCCGACGACGAGTGCGTGGCGATCGCGAGTGGCGGACATAGTGACTCCTTCGGTGTGAGACCACCAAACTCTAGACTAGACGTTGCGTCTAGACAATGACCACGACCGGTATCGTGCCCCCATGCCCGCGAGCCCCCGGACGCGCTCCGGCCCCCGGCGTGACGAGGCCGCCCGCCTGGCGGTACTCCATGCCGCCGACGACCTGCTGGCCGAACAGGGTTTCGGCGCCCTGACCGTGGAGGCGATCGCTCGCCGGGCAGGTGTCGCCAAACAGACGATCTACCGCTGGTGGCCCTCGAAGGTCGACATCCTCCTCGACACGTTGATCGAGGACAGCACCAAGAAACTGCCCGTCCCGACGGAGCACCCGACGGCGGACAGCATCCGGGGCTACCTGCGCGGATTCGCCCGGTTCGTCGGCGAGGACCCCGCCGGCGCGGTTCTGCTCGCGCTGCTCGCCGAGGCGCAGCACGACCCTGCCACGGCCGCGCGCTTCCACGAGCGCTATCTCGACCCACGCCGCGCCCAGGAACGCGACATGCTCACGGCCGGGGTCCAGGCCGGGGAGATCTCGCTCAGGCTCGACCCCGACACCACGATCGACGCCCTCCTCGGCCCGATCGTCTATCGCGCGCTGAGGGGGGCGAGCATTCCTGTCGACCTACTGGACACCCTCACCGACGACCTGCTCGACTCCGGCTGACCCACCCGTCGGTGCGAGCACGCGGAGCATCCCGGCGACCACGTCCTCCACCGACGGCGCACCCTGGGCCTCGATCGGTAGCTGGTACCTCAAGCCGTCGAGGAGACACATGCCGAACGCGCCGACCGTGCGCACCGCCTCCTCGTCGACGGTGTCCTCGTCGACGTCGAGCACTTCGGCCGCCATCCCCCGACGACCGAGCCCGAGACCTTTGACCAGCTCCGCGCGAATCTCGGGAGAATGCTCAGCCGCGACCGCCGCCTCCCGGCTCGCCAGCCAGAGCTGCCGGTGCTCGAGGTGGTGCGCGATGGTGTCGGCCAGCACTGCCGCCAGCCGCTCGACCGGGGACCCCTCGGTCTGCCGCCTGCCGTCCCGCTGCGAATCCGCGAGCTCACTCATGGTCTGGACCATCGCGGCGCTGAGCAACGCCTGAACCGAACCGAAGTGGTAGCCGATCGCCGCGAGGCTGGTGCCTGCCTCCGTCGCGATGTCACGCGCCGTCGTACGTGAGTAGCCCTTCGAGTACAGGCAGCGCCGTGCACCGGCCAGCAGATCGTCCCGGTTTCCCATGCGGAGCATGCTAGCCCACATTTGAGACGAACGTCTTGCACATTTGTCTCAGACATTCGTACAGTCAGTCTCGAGACCACTGATCGGCCTTGGGGAGGAACAGATGAGAACGGGAAACGTCCTGGTGTCCGGAGCCGGCATCGCCGGTGTGTCCACCGCGTACTGGCTGGCCAGGCACGGGTGGCGGGTGACGGTGGTGGAACGCGCACCGGCGCCGAGGGCCGGTGGACAGGCGATCGACGTCCGAGGGTCGGCGCTGGGCGTCGTCGAGCGCATGGGGGTACTCGACCAGGTGCGGGGCGCGCGGACCGCCATCCGGGGAATGAACATGGTGGACGCGGCCGGCCGCGAGCTGATGCGCGACACCGGCACGACCCTGACCGGCGGCGTCATCGCCAACGACGACGTCGAGCTCATGCGGGACGACCTCAGCCGCATCCTGACAGAGGCGATCGGGCGGACCGTCGAGTTCCGGTTCGGCGATTCGGTCACCGCGATGATGCAGGACGACAGCGGGGTCGACGTCACCTTCGAGCACGCGCAACCACGCCGGTTCGACCTGGTCGTCGGCGCGGACGGGCTGCACTCGCAGGTCCGGGCGCTCGCATTCGGAGCGGAGGACCGGTTCGCGCATCCGCTCGGCCGGCACATCGCGATCTTCAGCTCGGAGAACTTCCTGGACCTCGACCACTGGCAGACCGGCCTGCGAACCCCGGACCACCTGGTCGTCGTGATGAGCGCGCGGCACAACACCGAGGCTCGGACGATCCTCAACTTCCGGTCCACCTCGGACACCCCCGGACATCGGGACACCCAGCGGCAGAAGGAGTTCCTCGCCGAACACTTCGCCGAGGTCGGCTGGGAGCTGCCCCGGCTGCTGGACGCGATGTGGCGGGCGCCGGACTTCTACTTCGACCAGATGTGCCAGATCAAGCTGACGAGCTGGTCCGCGGGCCGGATCGTGCTGGCCGGCGACGCCGCGCACTGCGCATCACCGATGTCCGGCCAGGGCACGAGCCTCGCGCTGGTCGGCGGCTACGTGCTGGCCGGCGAGCTGAGCACCGCCGACGACCATCGCGCGGGGTTCGACGGCTACCGGCGGGCAATGGCCGGGTACGTCGCCGCGAACCAGGCGTTGGCCACGCGGGACGGAGGTGCACTGTCGAGGCCGGACGCGCTGGCCGAGGCCTCACACGCGATCACCCTCGCGGACTACTGAAACCCCTTGACCGCGATGTCCAGCACAGCGTCGACCTGGTCCTCCTCCAGCGGCCGGGTGTGCAGCAGCAGCCGGTAGTAGATCGCCCCGTAGAGCATGTCGATGAGCGCCTGCTCGTCGGCGTCGGCGCGCAGCTGACCATGCTGCCTCGCGCGCGCGAGCCGCTCACGGCACGCCACGATGGCCGGTTCGATGACCGTGTCCAGGTGGGCGCGGGACAGCGCGGGGTCGGACTGCGCGGCGGCGATCAGCCCCTGGTAGACGGGCCCGACCTGGGTCGACCCGAGCAGCCGGGTGACCCCTTTCATCTGGGTGCGCAGATCCTCGACGAGGTCGTCGGAGTCCGGGAAGCTGACGACCGAGGAGAGGCTGTCGTCGAGTGCTTCGAGCGCGACGGCGCCCTTCGAGGGCCACCACCGGTAGATCGTCTGCTTGCCGACACCCGCTCGACGGGCGATCGCCTCGATCGAGACCTGCTCGTAGCCCAGCTCGCTGATCAGATCGACGGCGGCCGCCAGGATCGCCCGACGCGAATGCTCATTGCGCCGGGTGGGATCGGGCGTGGACGGCGTCATCGAGAAAGCATATCGCAGACGAGACGGATCGTCTTGACGCGAGACGAACCGGCTCGTATCGTTGCGGCTCGCAACCGACGACGAGGGAGATCGACGCATGGCCGCGCAGTGGGAGTACAAGGTGGTCGTCCACAAGTTCGGTTGGAAGGGCTTCAAGTACGAGCAGATCGAGAAGGACCTCACCGATCTCGGCCGCGACGGCTGGGAAGCGGTCAGCACCGTCTCACCCAGCACGGGCGCGGGCCAGGCCATGGACCTGGCAGTAATCCTGAAGCGCCCAGCCTCGTGAGTGATGAGGCCGCCTACCGCGTAGCGGCGCCGAAGGCGTAGCCGGTCTACGCACTCACGACAGCTTTTCCGTCGTGAGTGCGTAGACCGGCTACAGGCGGCCTCAGCACTCACGAGCCCTCCGCACCCCAGAAAGGGCTGAGCCCCGCTACGCCGAGCGCGGTACCCCTGAACACTCCCCAGGACCGACGACACGAGCTCCGCCCGCGCGCAGGCTGGCCCGATGGCCGTCATCGAGACCCCAGGCAGCACACGACCCGACACAGACCCACGACTGAGGGCTGGCATCGGGTTCGTCGTGGTGTTCCTCGCCGGGCTGGCGCCGACGTTCGGCACCTATCCGACCCCCACCAGCACCCCAGCCCAGGTACTGGCCTACTTCAGCGGCCACCACGTGGTGACCTCGATCAACGAGCTGAGCCAGGCGGTGGCGGCCGTCGGGCTCGTGGTGTTCACCGCGGGTCTGGCCGCGACGTTCGGTGGCCGTGCGGCGCCCCAGCTCGTCGCCGCCGGCACGCTCGCGGCGAGCGCCCTGTTCGTCGGCGCGGCGCTGTTCAACGTCCTGTCCCTGCCCGAGCTGGCCGACCAGCCCGCGCTCGCCGCGGCGATCTACCACCTCGGGTTCATGATCGGCGGTCCTGGACACGTCGTCGCGCTGGCCGTCCTGATCGGCACCACCGCCATCGCCGGGCGACGCTCCGGGCGACTGCCCGGCTGGCTGACCGTCGCGGGGTTCGTCATCGCCGCGCTGGGCCTGCTGTCCGCGCTGAACTTCGCCACCCCGATGCTGCCGTCGGCACTCGTGGTCCCGTTCATCCCGGCGGGCCGCTTCCCCGGCTACCTGTTCCTCGCCGCGACCGCGGTCGTCCTACGACGGGAACGCACCTGACTCATCCGACCCACGCAACACCACTTCTCATGTAACATAGATCACCTTGTCGGCGACTCATCCCAGGTCAACACCCAGCGATCGCGTCCGCTACTGCGTTCGGAGTGCATCTTGACTCAGGATGGATCCATCGTCGTCGATCTTCTGGTCAACGTGGCAGCGAACATCATCGCCGCGTTCGTCGTCGGCTTCATCGCACTGGCAATCCTCACCGGATATCGGAGTCGAGGGGTCCGTCGGTTCTTCGGCGTGGCCAGCGGCGGCAGCAGCATCAAGATCTTCCTGTCGACCATTGCGGTCAACCCGGGAGGAACGCGAGGAACAGCCGAGATCAAGGAAGGCTTTCATGGCGACGCCATGACCGAGCTGGAATACAAGCACGCCCTCGAGTTCGCGGCTCTAATGCGCAGCGGCTCTTTCTCCTGGATCCTGACCACCATATTCGGCACCCGTTCGGGCGCGGACCGGATACTCTCGACGATCGAGCACAGCCCTTCATTCCGCCAGAACACGAGAGTGACTCCCGGCGGAGAGGTCTCCTACGACTCGAACGCGATCTCGGCGAGCCTGCGCGAGAACACCTGCACCATCCTCATAGGTGGCCCGATCTACAATCTACTCACCCATCACATCTTTCGGCATCGCCCCAAGAACGCCGATGACATGCGGTTCTTTGAGTTCATCCGCCGGAACGATCCTGACGGAAAAGCACTCCGCGGTATCCGAGCCCTGGGCGTCTACCCGCGCGACTACATCCGAACCGAAGGAGAAGACCACATAGAAGACTACTTCGTGGTCTGCCGCCTCACCGTCGAGAAGAAGAAGAAAGTATTCGTGTGCGCGGGCACCTGCACGGCCGCGACCGCCGCGGCGGTCGACCAGCTGACGGACTGGCGGAAATTCGAGAAGTACGGCACCAACGACTTCGGCGTGCTGTATCGCATATTCCTTCCCCGGGCATCAACAGGGTTCGAGTCGAGCGCACAGGGCCGGGAGTCGGATCCCGACGATGCCACGGCGATGGAATGGGTCTGCGACTTCAAGCGGAAGCCCCCGAAGCAGCTCTAGCGCAACTCTGCACGTAGCAGCCTCAACAAGCGGCAGAGGACGTCCGGTGACTCGACGAAGATGTCCGCCGCCGCCTGGACCTCCGGCACGACGGTGTCATTGCCCACCCCGACCGCCAGCGGCGAGAAGTCGTCCTTGCCGGCCGCTGCCGCTCGACGTGTCAGATAGTCGAAAGCGGGCAGATCTCCGAGGTCGTCCCCGCAGTACCAGACGCTCGACAGTTCGGCGGACCACTTCTCCAGTGTGGTTCCCTTGTCGACTCCCAGGTCCGGCTTGAGCTCCACGGCCAGACGCCCGGGCTGCACCTTGACGCCCCATCTCGACCGGGCCGAGACCGCCCAGTCCTCGACCTCGGACCGTTTACCGGGATCCGCCCGGTAGTGCAGACCCACCGACAGCTTCTTGTCCTCGATGTACACACTTCCGGACAATTCGTCGCGAGCCGCGGCCACGATCAGCGGCACGATGTTCAGCCACTCGCGGGCCTCAGGCACCACCGTCACGTCGCCACCGCGGTCGGCCTGCTCCAGACCGTAGAGCCCGAGGATCGTCAGCTTCTCCACCGACCCCAGGCGCTTCCACAGGAATTCGGCCGGCCGGGAAGAGATCACCGCGACCACGGCCACCCCAACTGCCAGATCGCCGAGAAGCGCCGGGATCTCCGGCAGTGGCTCGACCGTCTCCGGATCGTTCTGGATGTTCGCCAATACGCCGTCGAAGTCGAAGAAAAGGCCGGCACAGGCGCGGTTCGTCACGACCGAACCGATGGCGCGCCGTGCAATCGAATCGTCCGCCAAGTCACTGACCTGCAGGATTCTGGTGGCCACAGCAGGACTGTACCCAGCACGGGCAGACAGTGATAGCGGCGAACCCGATGAGTTGCGCTCGCGGGCCGGGTCAGTACCTCGACCGATGTGCTCACGGCGATCTCAGGAGGAATCCCATGACCGACACCGCGTTCACCACGTGCCTATGGTTCGACACCCAGGCCGAAGAGGCGGTCGGCTTCTACGTCAGCGTCTTCAAGAACTCCTCGGTCGGCAGGGTCCTGCGCCAGGGCGAGGCGGACACCGTGCTCACGGTCGAGTTCGAGCTCAACGGGCAGAAGTTCGTGGCGCTCAACGGGGGACCCATGTTCACGTTCAACGAGGCCGTGTCGTTCCAGATCCCGTGCGCCGACCAGGACGAGGTCGACCACTACTGGTCCCGGCTGATCGACGGCGGCCAGGCGAGTGCCTGCGGCTGGCTCAAGGACCGGTTCGGCGTGTCCTGGCAGGTCGTGCCCACCCAGCTCATCGACATGCACCACGACCCGGACCCAGAGAAGGCCCGGCGTGTGATGGAGACGATGCTGACCATGGTCAAGCTGGACATCGCCCCACTCGTGGCCGCCTACGAGGGCACGTCCTGAACGGATTCACCGCTCAGCTGAATAATGCGAGAACAAGCGCAAAAGCGACATAGAACCCGGCGGCAATCGCCAGCCTAATCGGGGTCAGCCGACTGAAGCGCAGCAGAATCAGCAGGTATCCGATTGCCGCGATCGTGGCGATTCCGGCGAGTACCAGGGGAGTGTCGAACAGCCACGGGGTGAAGAGCAGGCCGAGGCCGGACGGGATGGTCGCCTGGATCATCATCGAGCCGGAGATGTTCGCCAGGGCGAGCTGGGTCTTGCCCTGGCGGACCCAGATGAGGGCGTTCATGACCTCCGGCAGCTCCGTGGCGACCGGCGCCAGCAGCATCGCCACCACCACCGGTGACATGCCGAGCGCGGGCCCGGCCCATTCGAGCTGCTGGACGAACAGCCGCGAGGCCTCGAAGATCAGGACGAGCGTGAAGCCGGTCTGCAGGAACACGGCCCACTTGGCCGGCGTCGCGCGCTTCGGCTGCAGCTTCAGCGGTGGGAGATCCGCGGCGGACACTTCGCTGCCGCCGCGCAGCTCACGCCAGAAGTACACCGCGTAGAGAGCGAAGAACAGCAGTCCCAGCCAGGGCTTGATGGCAAACGCCACCAGGCCGAGACCGACCTTGACCACGAATATCGAGAGGAACCAGGTCTGGTCGCGCGCCAGTCGCCTGGTGTTCACACCCTGGATTCCGAGCGGGCGCGCCGGAAGCACCGAGGGACGTTCCGAACGGCCGCCGCCTGCCATCGCGTCGGCGAGCGGAATACTGCCGGACGACCTGCGCCGGGTGACCAGAAGCGTCACCCCGACCGCCGCGTAGGCGATGGTGCCGACGACCAGCGGACCGCCCATGGCCGCACCGACACCGATCTCCGCGCCGTGCTCCCCGCCACCGAAGGTGACCGCGACCAGCGTCACCACGCTTTCCGGCAGTGCGGTGCCGACGGCGGCGAGAACGGTGCCGACCGCCATCGATCCGACGTTCAGCTGCAGACCCAACCATTCGACGGAGTTCACGAACCATTCACACGATAGATAGATCACCACCGCGCAGACCAGCAGCATCAGAACATGCAGCACTACTTCTCCCTCCCAGCTCCACCACCATTTCAGGCGTTTCATTGTTTTCGCAACCGCTGCAAAAAGTGAGGCACGCCGAAACCGTTCTTATGCCGGAGGCAAAAATCGAATGCGCTGACCCGAAGCGCGTCCACTCCCCTCGGGACGTGCGGCGATGCGTTCGCGCGAGGTAGGGTTACCTCAGTTGCTGGACTCGGACCGACGGAGGAGGTGAGCCCCATTACCGCTGGTTCGGATCGGGTGCTCCCCTCTCGACACCGGTCGGCAGACCCCGCTTAGGGGCCGACGCGGGGGCGCCCGATGGGCATCATCGAAAGGCCTCCCATGTCTGTCTCCCCCCACACCGACACCACGATCGTCGCCAGACTGCGCGCCGCCGGCTGTGTGTTCGCCGAGGACGAAGCGCGGTTGCTCACCTCCTCCGCGCGGACGCCGTCCGACCTGGCCGCGATGGTCGACCGGCGCGTCGCGGGCCTGCCGCTGGAGTACGTGCTGGGCTGGGCCGACTTCTGCGGGCTGCGGGTCCTCGTCGAGCCGGGTGTGTTCGTGCCGCGCAGACGCACCGAGCTGCTCGTCCGCGAGGCGATCTCGGCGCATGCGACCCTCAGCACGACCGGACCGGCCGTGGTCGTCGACCTGTGCTGCGGCTCCGGCGCGGTCGGTAAGGCCCTGCACGCCGCCCTCGACCCGATCGAGCTGTACGCCACGGACATCGACCCGTCGGCGGCGCGCTGCGCCCGCCGCAACCTGCCCGATGGGCGGGTCTTCCAGGGCGATCTGTACGAGCCGCTGCCCCCGGCCCTGCGGGGCCGGGTCGATGTCCTGGTCGCCAATGCGCCGTACGTGCCGACGGATGCCATGCGGCTCATGCCGCCGGAGGCCCGTCTGCACGAGCCCCGGGTCGCGCTGGACGGTGGCGCCGACGGCCTCGACGTGCAGCGGCGGGTGGCCTCGGATGCGGTGCGCTGGCTGGCACCCGGCGGCTACCTGCTGATCGAGACCAGCGTCACGCAGGCACCGAGCACCGCCGAGTCGTTCCTGCGCGGCGGGCTCAGCGCGCGCGTCGTCCAGTGCGCGGAGCTGGGGGCCACGGTGGTCGCGGGGCGCCACACCGGGTGATCGAGATCGGGTCGGGTTCTCAGTGAACGGGCAATAGCATGGCGAGTGCGTTGACCACGAACGTTCGCCGGATGATCGGCGTTCCAGATTTCCGCTGGGCGTGCCGGCGAACGGCCCTCGTACCGGGCGTACTCGGGTCGTTCGCCGGTGCGTCCAGCGGGAAGCTGGGGCGTCGAGGGCCGGTGAAGGTTTGTGGTCAACGCACTTAAGGCACGACTGAGGAGTCAACGCTGATGATCGAACTCCAGGGAGTCAGCAAGGCCTACCGTACGACCGAGCGCGCGACGGTGGCCGCGCTGCACGACGTCGACCTGACGATCGCCGACGGTGAGATGGTCGCGGTCATGGGACCGTCCGGTTCCGGAACCAGCACCCTGATGAACATCCTGAGCTGCCTGGACGTGCCCAGCGGGGGCAGGTACCTGCTCGACGGCACCGATGTCGGGCGGATGTCCAAGCGCCGAAGGACCAAGTTCCGCGGCACCAAGATCGGCTTCGTGTTCCAGTCGTTCAGCCTGATCTCCGACGTCAACGTTCGGCGCAACGTCGAGCTGCCGATGCTCTACACCCGCAAACGGGTGCGCCGCGCGCGGGCCATGGTCGCGCTCGAACGCGTGGGACTGTTCGGCCACCACGACGACATGCCGATCGAGCTGTTCGAGGCGCAGCGCCAGAAGGTACTGATCGCCCGGGCGTTGATCAACGACCCGCCGGTCCTGCTGGACGACGAGCCGACCGGTGACCTGGACGCCGACTCGAGCCGCGAGATCATGGAGCTGTTCGCCCAGCTCAACGAGAACGGCCGCACGATCGTCTACTCGACACACAGCGAGGAGACCGCCGGTTACGCCCACCGGGTAATCCGGTTGCACGAGGGTCGTATCATCAGCGACGAGAGTGGTAAGCACCCACTACGCAAACCGCCGCACCTGCGCGCTGTTTAACAAGTCACAGGCAACTCTTAACGACACACCAGCCTCACTGACACCACGTATAACACCGTTCGGAGTAACGTCGGCGGCACCATGCGCAGGAGCCCAGGTCAGAGACGCACGGTGGTCGCGGCGTTGCTGCTACCACTGCTCAGCGCGCTCACCCTCGCCTGCGGCCCCTCGGTCGTCCCCAACGCCGAGCTGAGCACCCGGAGCGCCCCGCTACCCGGAGCCGCGCCGAACCAGTGCACCGAGACCAAGTCCTGCCACGAGGACTTCGCCCTCGCCTCCGGCTCGAAGCTCGAGGTGTACCGCAACTACCCGCTCGACGGCGCACCCGGCCTGACCGATGCCCTCGTGGTCGTGCACGGCGACGGCCGCAACCCCGTCTCGACGCTCACCGGGATGGCCAAGGCCGCGCAGCTGGCCGGCGCCGAGGACCACACGCTGATCGCCGCCCCCTGGTTCAAGACCGACAGCGACAACCCGGCCAAGGGTGAGGCGACCTGGAGCAGCGACGCCTGGAAGGACGGCAACGACTCGGAGAAGCCGGCCGGGCTGAGCTCGTTCACCGCGATGGACGAGCTGCTGGCCAGGCTCGCGGACAAGTCCAAGTTCCCCAACCTGAGCCGCATCACCGTGGTCGGGCATTCCGCCGGTGGCCAGTTCACCCAGCGCTACGCAGCGGCGGGCCAGGCACCCTCGACGCTGACCGGGGTCACGATCGACTACGTGGTCGCCAACCCGTCCTCGTACCTGTACTTCACCCCGCAACGGCCGGACCTGACCAACGCGACGGGCATCCCGCCGGTGGTGCCGGCCAATCCGTGCGGCGGCTACGACGAGTACAAGTACGGACTTCAGGAGAAGCCGGCGTACCTGGCCAAGATCGCCGACCAGCAGCTGCTCGCCAACTACGTGAGCCGCCGCGTCACCATCCTGCTCGGCGAGGCGGACACCGGCAGCAAGGAGCTGGACACCGACTGCGGCGCGATGCTGGAGGGCAAGAACCGGTTCGACCGGGGCACCCGCTACTTCAACGTGATGCACTCCGCGTTCCCGAACGCGCCGCACACCAAGATCACGGTCCCGGGAGTCGCGCACGACCACTACGCGCTGTTCGAGTCGCCGCAGGCCAAGCCGGTCCTGTTCCCCAGCGCGCAACCGTGAGTGCGTAGGCCGCCTATAGGCGGCCTACGCACTCACGGTCTGGTCACCGCGTCCAGGTAGCGGTTGATCGCGTCACGGTTGCGGGTCAGGCAGCTGATCCGGGCGGTCATCTGGTCCCGCTCGTGTTCAAGGTCGGCGATCAGCTCGGGCGTCGCGTCCGTGACGTGGATCGTGCACGGGTTGTCCAGACACGGCAGAATCTGCTTGATGATCTTCGTGGGGAGCCCTGAATCGAGCAACCCACGAATCTGGGCGACCCGGTCGAGGAGACTCTCCGAGTAGTCGCGGTAGCCGTTCGCGGCCCGGTCCGGGGTGAGCAGCCCCTGTTCCTCGTAGTAGCGCAACAGACGGGTCGGCACGCCGGTCCGCTCGGCCAGCTCTCCGATTCGCATGATCCGACCTTCCCTTCACACTAGTGTGAAGGTTCCATCATGACGGCATGCCCGTCCTGGCCGTGCTCTCGGTCGCCCAGTTCCTCATCGCGCTCGACTACTCGATCATCTACATCGCGCTGCCCAGCGTCGGCGCCGATCTGCACCTGGAGCCGGCGCTCGCACAATGGGTGATCAGCGCCTACGCGGTGTTGTTCGCCGGTTTCCTGATCGTCGGCGGACGGCTGACCGACCGGGTCGGGCCGAAACGGCTGTTCATCGCCGCCATCGTCGCGTTCGGCCTGGCCAGCGCGGTCGGCGGGCTCGCGGGCGACGGAACGGTGCTACTGGCCGCGAGAGGTGCGCAGGGTCTCGCGGCGGCGATGCTCCAGCCGGCGGTCCTGGGGCTGATCGGAACCACGTTCCCGCCCGGTCCCGCGCGAGGCAGGGCGGTGGCGGTCTGGGGATCGGTCGGCGCGTCCGGCCTCGCGGCGGGCGCGATCCTCGGCGGGCTGCTCACCACCGCGTCCTGGCGGCTCACCTTCATGATCAACGTGCCATTGACGCTGCTCTGCGCGCTGGGCGCGGCGCTGTGGGTCGGTTCGGCGGTGGACGCCGGGCACTCTCGGCGGGTCCCGATGCTCGCCTCGGTGCTCGGCACCACGACGGTCCTCACGCTGGTACTGGCCCTGACCCTGGGCTCGACCGAAGGCTGGGGCGCCGGCTCGACGCTCGGCTGTCTGGTGCTCGCGCTCGCGCTGTTGGCCGGTTTCCTCCGGAACGAGACGGTCTCGTCCACCGTGCTGATCGAGCGCGGGCTGCGCGGCATCCGGTCGCTGCGGGTCGGCGCGGCGGCGACCGCGCTGTACATGGCGAGCGTCGGATCGGAGTTCTACCTGCTCACCGTGCTCGTGCAGTCGGTCGACGGCTACTCGCCGCTGCGGGCCGGGTGGGCGTTCCTCCCGCTGGCCGTGCTGGTCACCGTCGGCAGCACCACGGCCGGACGCGCGGTCCGACGCTTCTCCCCCGCCACGGTGCTGGCCTGCGGTTTCGCCATCGCCACCGTCGGTCTGCTGTGGCTGTCGCTCACCCTGCACGGCAGCTCGTACGCCGCCGACCTGCTGCCGGGGCTGCTGCTCAGCGGGCTCGGCCACGGCATGATCTACACGTCGATGTTCATCATCGGCACGCACGACGTGCCGACGAGTCAGCAGGGCACCTCGGGTGCCCTGCTGACCACGTCGCAGTACCTGTCCGGCGCCATCACGATCGCCGTACTGACCCTCGTGCTCGGACGGGCGCCGGACCATGCCGGCGTCCGGTCGGCATTCCTGGTGACCACCGGCGCGGCGGCACTCGGGTTCCTGCTCGCCTTGGCGGAGGGCAGATCGCTCAGCCGTCGTGGAGCGTCCGCCTCAGCGGAGACGGAGCCGGCCGACCACTAGTGGTCGCCGTCGTCCCCGTCGTCCCCGTTGTCGTCATCGCCGTCGTCCCCGTCGTCGCCATTGTCACCGTCGTCGGTGTGGCCACCCTCGCGGACCTGCACCTCGTCGCCGACCTTGAGCGTGTTGAACCACCGCTCGGCCTCGGCGGGCGGCAGGTGGATGCATCCGGCTGATGCCTTCTCCGGGTCACCGGAGTGGAACGCGATGCCGCCGGGGGCGAAGAACACCGACCACGGCATCGGCGCGGGCTGCCCGTTCGGCAGCCGCGACTCCTGGCTCTTGTGGTCCTTGTCCTTGGACAGGACGTGGTACGTGCCGATCGGCGTCTCCTCGCCGTCGCCACCGGAGCTGCTGTCGACCCGGCCACCGACGACCTTGCCGTTCTGGATCAGCCAGGAGTAGCGGTCCTTCAGGTCGACGCAGGCTCTCGCCGTCACCGTGCACGGCGTCCCGGGGACCATGGCCGGCGCGGGAGCGGCGAAGGCCGGCGTGGCGAGCAGTGTGGCGGTCGAGGTGGACAGTGCGATGACACCCCCCGCCACCATCGCGATCCGACGACGCACCGAGTGACGCTGGCTGAGCATCCGCACCCTTTCCTTGACTTCGGCGGACACCTCACGCGCTCCTACGGCGTGCAGACCCACCAAGATCTCAAACGAAAGAGTGAGCAGAAGGTCGCGGACCCTATCGATGCTTTAACTCTTGATCGCTCGTTAGAGTGGTTTAACAAGGGTCAAGCAACCAACCCGACCGCATCCCCCTCCAACTCAACCCGACAACAGCTAAGCCGGCTCCGCGAGTCTCCGAAGGAGTTCCGGCGAAGGCCGGCGTAGTGAATGTCCGCAACAACCCACCCAGCGACCAGGGCGGCTCCCCAGGTGACAACAAGCGCGCGCTTGGGCCGAAGGCCGAAAATCCTAAAGACGGCCTCCGGAGGGGGCCTCTTTAGGATCTTGAGCGCGAAACAGGCCCAAAAGACAGAGCAGGCCCGACATATCTCGCCGCCGGGCGGATGATCTTGCCTGTCTCGGATTGCTCCAGGATGTTCGCGCACCAGCCGATCACCCTGCTGACCGTGAAGGTGGGGGTGAACATCTCGCGCGGGATGCCGCACAGCTGCATCACGACTCCGGCGTAGAACTCGACGTTGACCGGTAGCTCCCGGCCGGGTTTGAGCTCCGCCAGGATCGTCGTGACGCGCTGTTCGACCTGGACCGCGAAGTCGACCAGGTCGCCGCCGATATGCTGGGCGATCTCCCGGAGCATCCGGGCTCGCGGGTCCTCCACGCGGTAGACGGCGTGCCCGAAGCCCATGATGCGGTCCCCGGCCAGCACCTGGGCGCGCACCCAGTCGTCGATGCGGTCGGGGGTTCCGATGGCGTCCAGCGCGTCGAGGGCTCGGTCGGGGGCGCCGCCGTGCAGCGGGCCGGAGAACGTGCCGATGGCGGCGGCCACCGCGGCCACCACGTCGGCGCCGGCCGAGGCAACGACCCTGGCGGTGAAGGTGGATGCGTTGAAGCCGTGGTCGATCGTGGCGATCAGGTAGCGCTCCACCGCGCGGGCCATGGCTGGGTCCGGGGTGTCGCCGGTGATCAGGTACAGCAGGTTCGCCGCGGTCGACAGGTCCGGGCACGGCGCCAACGGCTCCTTGCCCGCCCGGTGCCGGTACAGGGCGGCGAGGATGGTCGGTGTCACCGCGCACACGGTCAGTGCGTCGTCCTTCGCCGTCCGGGGGTCGGCGTCCCAGAGTTTCGCCAGTCCGCGGGTGGCTCCGAGCAGGGACAGCGCGGTGCGCAGGCCGGCCAGCGGGTCGAACCTGTCTCCGCCCAGCGCGATCGCCGGGAGCAGCTCGACCAGCTCTTCGGGCAGTTCCCGGCGCGCGGCGATGACCTCGGTGAACGCCGCAAGCTCCGGTTCCGACGGGAGGCGGCCCTCGACGAAGAGGAACCAGACCTCTTCGAAGGTGGCCGTCGTCGCCAGGTCGATGGCTGAGTGTTGACGGTAGTGGTAGAAGCCTTCATCGCCTCGCACATCGCCGATCTGAGTGGTCGTCACCACCACGTTCCGCAGCCCGGCCGGGGCGTCGACCAGGTCTTCCGTGCTCGTCGTCATGACCTCAGGCTCCGCGTGCGGTAATGTCTTGTCAATATTGATTGAATCAATGTATGGAGCACGGGATGGCCGAGGAGTACCTCAGTACCGCCGAGGTGGCGCGCAGGCTCGGCATCAAGCCGGAGACCGTGTACGCCTACGTGAGCCGGGGTCTGCTCAGCAGCGTTCGCCCACGTGGACAGCGTGGCAGCCTGTTCGCGGCCGACGAGGTCGAGCGGCTGGCACTGCGCGACCCGCGCCGCCAGCGGTCCACCGTCGACGACCCGACGCGCATTCGAACCGAGGTGACCCAGTTCACCGACGGTGAGCTGCGCTACCGGGGGCATTCGGCCGTCCGGTTGGCCACCGAGGCGACGCCGGAGTCCGTCGCGCACCTGCTCTGGACCGGTTCGCTCGAACCCCGAGAGCCGTTTCCCCGCGATCCCGAGCTGGTCGGGCTCGCCCGGTCGCTGATCGATGCGCTACCGGAGACGGCGCGGCTCACCGACCGGTTGCGGGTCGCGGTCGTCGGTCTGGGCGCCGCCGATCCGCTGCGTTTCGATCTGTCCCCGGCATCGGTCGTGCGGACCGTCCGCACGTTGCTGGGTGTGTTGACCGACTCCCTGGGGCCGTCCTCGGCCGACTCCGGTTGGGGACGACGGCTGTGGCCGGCGTTGAGTGCCCATCCCGAGCCGCCCGGGCTGCTCGACGCCGCGCTGGTGCTGCTCGCCGACCACGAGCTGGCGGTGTCCACGCTGTCCGCGAGGGTCGCGGCGAGCGCCAGGGCGAACCCGTATGCGGTCGTGTCGGCCGCGCTCGGCGCGCTGGACGGGCCGTACCACGGCGCGGCGAGCAGCGTCGCGTATCGGTTCTGGGTCGATGCGCTGGCGGACCCGGTCGGCGCGTTGTCCGAGCGGCTCCGCACCGGCGAGCCGCTGCCCGGTTTCGGGCACCGGCTCTACCGCACCCAGGATCCCCGGGCCGAGCTGCTGCTGGGCCTGCTGCGCGGGCGCCCCGAAGCGGACACGATGATGACCGCGGTCGACAAGGTGATCACGCTGGCTCAGGGCCAGTTCCCGAACGTCGACCTGGCCCTGGCGGTCATGATGCACGTCTACGACATGCGCCCCGACGCAGGCGAAGCCCTGTTCGCCCTGGCCAGGACCCCAGGCTGGACAGCCCACGCCCTGGAGGAATACCAACACCCGCCCCTGCGCCTACGCCCCACGTGAGTGGCGAGTGGTTCTACCCCGAAGGGGCGCCGAAGGCGTAGCACCCTCAGCACTCACGACCGCTGTTTGGTCGTGAGTGCTGAGGGTTGCTATAGGACCACTCGCCACTCACGAGCCGTAAAACTCAACCACCACCGGACAGCGCGGAATCCACTTCACCCAGCAAGCGCCCTTTGGCCCGGGCCCCGACGACGCTGTACACCGCCTCCCCACCCACGAACAGCACCAACGTGGGCATCGCCATCACCTGATACCGGCGGGTGACCACCGGATTGTGATCGGCGTCCAGCTTGACGATCTTCAACGACCCGGCCCGCTCCGCCGCGATCTCGGCGAGGACCGGCGCGATCATCCGACACGGCGGGCACCACTCGGCCCAGAAGTCCACCAGCACGGGTGTGTCGTGCCGCAACACCTCGGCGTCGAACGTGTCGTCGGTGACGGCACGCAGCTCCAGTGACGTGGGAACGGTCATGACAGGCCTCGATCCGAGAGAGGTTCCACGGTGCAGGTATGGACGAACCGGCGTTCCACCGCATCGGCGAGCTTGCGCTCCAGCACGTCCCGCAGTTCGTCGAGCCGTTCCTGGACGGCCGACAGCTCAGTGAGTTTGCGCTGGTAGACGGCGATCGAGTCGGGACAGCTGTCCCCGGTCGCATGCCCTGAGCGCAGGCAGTCGACGAACGGCCGGGTGTCGTCGAGCGAGAATCCGGCTTCCCGCAGCGCCACGATCTCGCTGACCAGCCGGACGTCCTCCTCGCCGTACTCCCGGTACCCGTTGGCTGTGCGCGACGTGGCGAGCAACCCCCGGGATTCATAGAAACGCAACGCCCGGGTGGTCGTGCCGACCCGTGTGGCCAGTTCACCGATCCGCATGCCCCGACGGTAGACGTTGACGCCTACGTCAAGGCAAGCGTCGCGTCCCCTCGACACAGGCGACATATCGGGCAGGATCCTCGCCGTGCACACCGACGCGGTCGACGAACTGCTGTTCACGGCCCTGCCCGACTGGTACGCGTTCACCGCGCGGCTGCAGGAACTGATCGCCGAACGCCTGGGGATCGGCGCCACGGACCTGCAGTGCCTGCATTTCCTGAACCGTCACGGTCCGACGACGGCGGGTGAGCTGGCCCGCCGGGTCGGCCGCAGTACCGGCGCGGTCACCAGGATGATCGACCGGCTGGAGCGCGCCGGGTTCGTCAGGAGGATGCCCTCGGACACCGACCGGCGCAGCGTGCGCGTCGCACCCACCCCGGAGGGCCTGACGATCCTCACCGAGGAGTTCGAGGAGATCGCCGAACGCAGCCGCGCCGTGCTCGCCGAGCATCCCGAGTCGGAGCTGGGGGCGCTGTTGCGGCTGGTCCGGGCACTCACCGACCAGTCGGCACGGGAGATGAGCCGGCTGCTGGACTGAGCGCACGGATCTCGGCGGGCCTGCGCACCAGCAGCAGTAGCCGCTTGCGGTCGTACACCATGAGTGACACGCACAGCAGCGTGTAGCCGAGGATGTAGTACTTGACCTCCGGATAGCCGAACGCGAAGTCCATCACCGTGACGTTCAGCCCGACCGCGAACAGCGCGCACGCGCCCAGGGTCGCGGTCCGCGAGGACAGCAGCATCAGCGCGGGCAGCAGCTCGAACAGCCCGGTCATCCGCCCGTAGAAGGGTGAGTAGCCGTAGAACGCCCACACCAGCGAGGGCCCCTGCACCGTCTTCTTGTCCAGCACCCAGTCGCCGTAGTAGTACTGCCCACCGAGCAGTTTGACTCCGCCGTAGACGATGAACACCAGCGCGAGGAACAGCCGGACACCGAGCATCACCCGGCGCAGCCACATCGTGTTTTCCATGTCGCCCAGCCTGCGTGAACCGCTGTCGAGTGGGAATCCTGCGCCGGGCCGAGCCCACACCAACCCGGTAGGAACACCTGTTCCTACTCTGGGAGGAGGCCGTGACCGGTGTTAACACACTAAATTCGAGCTCGTGCGAATCGACTGGCTTCGGATGCCGATGGGCGGTTACGGCTGGACACGGCTGTTGCCGTTGGTCGGCGCCGTCGCCGTGCTGTCGCTGCTGCACATCCCCGGGTTCCGGCCGACCGCGCTGGACTGGGTGGTCGCGCTGGCCGCCGCCCTGTGTGTGCTGGCCGGAGCGCGCTTCCCGCTGACCGTGCTGCTGGTCCAGTGCGCGTTGGTGTTCGCGGCTTCGCTCGTCGCGGGCGCGGCGCGGGAGGTGCAGGATCTGGGCGGCGGGGTAGCCCAGATCCTGGCCTCCGTCGCGCTCGGCGAAGTGGCGCTGCGCCGCCCCGGTCCGCCGGTCTGGATCGGTGCCGCCGCACTGACCGTGGCGGCGAGCGCGCACGCCTTTCCGCTGTACTCGATCGCGGCGAACGTGCTGATCATCGTGCTGGACGTGGGCCTGCCGGTGCTGCTCGGCACGTTCATCCGTACCCAGCGCGAGCTGGCCCGCCAGGCCGAGCTGCGCGCGGTCGAGGCGGAACGGCGCCGCGGCTGGGAGGTCGGCGCCGCGCGCACGGCGGAGCGGACCGCGGTGGCCCGCGAGCTGCACGACGTCGTGGCGCACCACGTGGCGGCGATCGTGTTGCGGGCCGGAGTCGCCAGGCATGTGGTGCCGAACGGCGATCCGGATCTGCTGGACGCCCTCGACGACGTGCACAGCATCGGTGGCCAGGCGTTGACCGACCTGCGGAAGCTGGTCGCGGTGCTGCGCAACCCGGCCGAGGGGACCGACCCCGCGCTGCTGGCGGCGGCCGACCTGTCCACGACGCTCGACGAGGTGCTCACCCGGACCCGCCAGGCCGGGGTCGAGGTGCGTGCCCACATCGATCCGGTGGTGGTCGACGACCTCGATACGGTGCACCGGCACGCCGTGTGGCGGGTCGTTCAGGAAGGTTTGACGAACGTGCTGAAACATGCCGGGCCCGGCGCGGAGACCGAGGTGACCGTCCGTCGTGACGAGCAGGGTGGTCTGCTGGTCGAGGTGATCGATGACGGTGGTCTCGGCGCGACCATGCCTCCGGTCCTGTCCGGGGCGAGCCCTGGTTCCGGACACGGCCTGATCGTGATGCGCGAGCGGGTGGAGCTCCTGGACGGCACGCTGCGCGCCGGACCGTGCGCCACCGGGTGGGCGCTGCGCGCGACGTTGCCCGACGCGATGGCTCGGGTCGCCGGATGATCCGCGTCCTGCTGGTCGACGACCAGCGGCTGATCCGCGCCGGGCTGCGCATGCTGTGCGCGGCGGAAGCGGACGTCGAGGTCGTCGGCGAGGCGGAGAACGGCCAGGAGGCGATCCGGCTGGTCGAGCAGCTCGTGCCCGACGTCGTGCTGATGGACCTGCGCATGCCCGGCGTCGACGGCATCACCGCGACGAAACGCATCCTCCAGTCGCGGCCGGCGCTGCGGATCGTCGTGCTCACCACGTTCGACGACGACGAGCACCTCTACCCTGCGCTCGCGGCCGGCGCGTGTGGTTTCCTCGCCAAGGACACCGCCCCGGAAGCGCTGCTGGACGGCATCCGCCGCGCGGCCGACGGCGACAGCTCGTTCAGCCCCGACGTGCTTCGCCGGGTGGTGCGCAGGGCGGTCGAGGGCACCCCGCCGCCACGGGCGGCATCCGAGCAGGTCGCGCTGACCGACCGCGAACGCGAGGTGCTCGCGCTGGTCGCGGTGGGTCATTCGAACGCGGAGATCGCCGGTGAGCTGCACATCGGCATCACCACGGTCAAGACGCACGTCACGAACCTGATGGCGAAGACGCGGAGCCGCAACCGCGTACAGCTCGCGCTGACATCTCGATCAGGGCACGACTGGATCAAGGAGTGACTGGGTACTCCGCCCACGCCGCATACTCAGGCTCCATCGCCTTACGAAGGGGTGCAAGATGCTCGCCATCGTTGCCGCAGTCATCTTTCTGATCGCCCTGATCTTCCAACTCGCCGCCATCGCGCTCGGCACGGTCGACTGGAACGTGCTGGTCACGGCCGGTCTCCTGTGCCTGGCGCTGCACCTGGCCGGCGTGGGTGGCCGAGCCCGCACCCGCTTGTGAACCCGTGAGTGGCGCGGCCGCCTGTAGGCGGCCGCGCCACTCACGGTTCTGATCAGCGGCGACGGGCCTTGACGGCCGTGGCGAGCTGTTCCAGCAGGGCGGATGTGGTGTCCCAGGACATGCAGGCGTCGGTGATGCTCTGGCCGTAGGTCAGCTCGTCGCGCCGGCCCAGGGTGAGGTTCTGGTTGCCCTCGACCAGGAAGCTCTCCAGCATCAACCCCATGATGCCGCGCTCGCCCGCACCGATGCGGTCGGCGATATCGCGCACGACCTCGGCCTGCCGGACGTGGCTCTTGCCGCTGTTGCCGTGACTCGCATCCACGATCACCCGCTCGGGCAGACCGCCGGAGCGCAGCTTCTCCAGTGCGGCGGCGACGTCGGGTGCGGAGAAGTTCGGACCGTTCGAGCCACCGCGCAGGATCACGTGACAGTCCGGGTTGCCGGTCGTGCTGATCAGCGCGGCGAGCCCGTCGGCGTTGATGCCGGGGAACACGTGCTCGGCGGCGGCCGCGCGCACGCCGTCGACCGCGACCTGCACGTCACCGTCGGTCGAGTTCTTGATGCCGACCGGCATGGACAACGCGCTGCACAGCTGCCGGTGCACCTGGCTGGCCGCGGTCCGGGCGCCGATCGCGCCCCAGGACACCGTGTCGGCGAGGAACTGCGGGATGATCGGGTCGAGGAACTCGCATCCGACCGGCAGCCCCAGCTCGGACACGTCCAGCAGCAGCCCCCGCGCCACCCGCAACCCCTGGTTGACCGCGAAGCTGCCGTCCAGCTCCGGGTCGTTGATCAGGCCCTTCCACCCGAGTGTGGTGCGCGGCTTCTCGAAGTAGACCCGCATGACGATGCGCAGCTCGTCGGACAGCCGCTCGGAGTCGACCGCGAGCTTGGCCGCGTAGTCCAGCGCGGCGGCCTTGTCGTGGATCGAGCACGGGCCGACCACGACGACCAGCCGGTCGTCGACGCCATTGAGGATGTCGACGACCTCGGCTCTGGCACGTTCGATGCGCTGCCCGGTATGCAGGGGCAGCGGATGCTCCTGGCGCAGCAGGGCGGGTGAGATCAGCGGGCTGATCTTCGCGGTGCGCTTGCCGTCCAGGACGGGAAGGGCCAGCGAGTCAGCGGTGATGGTCATCGGTAAGGCGTCCTCTCATGGAGAGAGCCGCCCCGAAAAAGCGCCGAGCCGGCTCAGGGGAACCGGCTCGGGGTGGAAGGTCAGCGCAGCAGGCCGCTGGCAGGCCCACCCGGGGCCGGCCCGCTAAACCAGAAATAGCGCTGCATGAGACTCACTGTAGCTCAGTCGTCGTCATCCGAGTCGTCGGAGTCGTCGTCATCGTTGTCGTCGCCGTCCTCGTGGTGGTCACCGGTGCCGACCTTCGGGTCGACCGTCGGCTGTCCCTTGTGCTTCGGCAGCTCCTGGGACGCCTTGACGACCTGGACCTGGTCACCGATCTCGAGGTAGTTGAACCAGGCCTGGGCGTCGGCGGGGCCGAGGTGGATGCAGCCGCCGGAGGAGCGGCTCGGGCTCCCGCTGTGGAACGCGATGCCGCCGTCCTCGAAGAACACCGACCACGGCATCGGCGCCGGCTGGCCGTTGGGCAGCTTCGACTCGGCGCTCTTGTGGTCCTTGTCCTTGCGGTAGACCCGCAGCGAGTGGCCGATCGGGGTGGCCTTGCCGTTACCGCCTGACGAGATCTTGACCGGTCCCCTGGTGATCTTGCCGTTGTCGAGCAGCCAGGCGCGCTGGCTGTCGAGGTCGACGCAGGACCGTGCGGTCGCGGTGCACGGGGTGCCCGCGACCAGCGGTGCATTCGGGTCAGCTGCCACCTTGGGTGGGGCGGCGAATGCGGGCACCGCGAGGTAGGCACCGGTCGCGGTGCACAGCGCCATCACGGCTGCTGCCACGACCGACGCTCGACGCTTGCCGAACTGCATACTGCTGACCATCCTTTGCGTTTCCCCAGGAGTATCTGGGCATGCGCTTGCCACCGGTTCGGGGATCCGGCGTTCTACAGGGTATGACGCGTCAGATGCCGTGAGGTTGCGCAGATCCGCGACAAATCTCAGCGACCCTGGCCACACTTGCGCAGAAATATTGTTCTGTAACAAAAGAGGTATTGCTACAGCTTTGCTCAATCAATATAACCGAAGGGGAGACCTCGCGACTCACACCAGGAGCTGGCATGCATTGGATCGGCGGCAAGTACATCGAAGGTGCTGCGGGACGCACGGTGCCGATCACCAACCCGGCGACCGGTGAGGTCACCCAGCAGCTCGCGCTCGCCGACGAGGCGGTCGTCGACCAGGCGGTCGCGGTCGCCGCCGAAGCGGCACGCAGCTGGTCACGTTCCTCGCTGTCCAAGCGCACCCAGGTGCTGTTCAAGTACCGCGAGCTGCTCGACGGCCACCGCGACGAGATCGCCCGCCTGATCACCGCCGAGCACGGCAAGGTCCACTCCGACGCGCTCGGCGAGGTCGCCAGGGGCATCGAGGTCGTCGAGTTCGCCTGTTCGATCCCGCAGCTACTCAAGAGCGCGGGCTCCTACGAGGTCTCCACCGGCGTCGACGTACGGGAGATCCGCCAGCCACTCGGGGTCGTCGCTGGCATCACACCGTTCAACTTCCCCGCGATGGTGCCGCTGTGGATGTTCCCGATGGCCATCGCGTGCGGCAACAGCTTCATCCTCAAGCCCAGCGAGAAGGACCCGTCGGCGGCGTTGCGGGTCGCCGAGCTGATGGCCGACGCGGGGCTTCCACCCGGCGTCCTCAACGTCGTCAACGGTGACCAGGTCGCGGTGCGCAGGCTGCTCGAGCACCCGGACGTCGCCGCGATCAGCTTCGTCGGCTCGACGCCGGTCGCCCAGTCCATCTACCGCGCGGGCACCGAGGCCGGCAAGCGCGTGCAGGCGCTCGGCGGCGCGAAGAACCACATGGTCGTCCTGCCGGACGCCGACCTGGACCTCGCCGCCGACAGCGCGGTGTCCGCCGGCTTCGGCTCAGCGGGCGAGCGCTGCATGGCGATCTCGGTGGTCGTCGCGGTCGGTGGGATCGGCGACGAGCTGGTCGCCAAGATCGCCGAGCGTGCCAAGGGCCTGCGGATCGGCCCCGGCGACCAGGAGACCTCCGACATGGGCCCGCTGATCACCGCCGCTCACCGGGACAAGGTCGCCTCCTACCTGCCGTCCGCGCGCGAACAGGGCGCCGAGATCGTCCTGGACGGCACCGCCGAGCAGGTCGGACCGGAGGGCGCACACTTCCTCGGGGTCAGCCTGCTGGACAAGGTCAGCGTCGACTCCGACGCCTACCGCGACGAGATCTTCGGCCCGGTCCTCTCGGTCATCCGCACCGAGACCTACGCCGAGGCGATGGACCTGGTCAACTCGAGCCCGTGGGGCAACGGCGCCGCCGTGTTCACCTCCGACGGCGCGGTCGCGCGCCGCTTCGAGATGGAGGTCGAGGCGGGCATGGTCGGCGTGAACGTGCCGATCCCGGTGCCGGTCGCCTACCACTCCTTCGGCGGCTGGAAGGCCTCGCTGTTCGGCGACCACCACATCTACGGCAGCGACAGCGTCCACTTCTACACCCGGGGCAAGATCGTCACCAGCCGCTGGGTAGCCCCCGGCGCGGGCCTGGAGATGGCTTTCCCGACCAACTCTTAGGGCCTGTTCCGCGCGGGCACAAGGGCGGGTTTTCATGATCACCACCGCCTGAGGGCTGTTTTGGGGCGCGAAAACAGCCCTCACGCGGTGGTGATCATGAAAACCCCACGCGGGATGCGGCGCAGCCGTGGCCGCTGCGGGCGCGCAGACTGCCCCGTCCCCGCGATCCTGGCCCGCACTTGGCGTGGTCGGGCGGTGTCAACCCTGAAACCTCGCCCCCGAACCCGTGCAACCAGGAACGAGCGCGAGGCCGGCGAAGCCGGGGGTTGATACCGCCCGACCACGCCAAGACACTGGATGGCCAGCGGGGACACACCGAAACACCGGCAGCCCGAACAGGGTCAGCCAGCGAACCCAGGTACCCAGCGCTCCACGATCGGCAGCGACGCCACCGTGCAGTCGATCTGGGACAAAATCCCCATCCAGCCGACGACCACCCGGATGAACATCAGGTACTGCGGCGGCAGGTTCATGGCCTGCGCGGTGCGGAAGTCGCCGTTGATGTCGGTGACCCGGCTGCCCTCCGCCTGCATGAACTCGCGGCTGTAGTGGAACTTCTCGGTGCGCAGAGGGTCGGCGAACGCACCGAGGAACTTCATCACGTCGTCGGCGGTGACCTTGTCCGCGCGCCCGACGAAGCCCTCGGAGTGCAGCAGCTGCATCATCTCGTCCTTGCGGCCGTCAGCGACGAGCCGCAGGATTCGGCCGATGGAGGGCGGGATGCCGTCGGGCAGTTCGGTGATGGCGCCATAGTCGAGCATGCCGATTCGACCGTCGGGCAGCAGCCGGAAGTTGCCGTGGTGCGGGTCGGAGTGCAGCAGCCCGACCCTGGCCGGCGAGGAGAAGTGCAGCTCCATCGTGATCTCGCCGATCTGGTCCCGAATCTGCCGGTCTTCGTCGTCGGCGATCGGCTGACGGGCGAACTTCGACAGCGGCACACCCTCCAGCCACTCCGAGATGATCACCTTGGGCGCCGATCCGACGACCTTCGGCACGACGACGCGGGGATCGTCGGCGAACGCGGCCGCGAAGGTGCGCTGGTGGTCCGCCTCGGCCGCGTAGTCGAGCTCCTCGGCCATCCGCTCGGTGATCTCGGAGATCAGCGCACGCACGTCGGCGCCGGGCACGATCATCTGGATCAGCCGGGCGAACCGGCGGAGGGTGCGCAGGTCGGACAGCAGCGCCTGGTCCGCACCGGGGTACTGCAGCTTGACCGCGACTTCGCGACCGTCGTGCCACACCGCGCGGTGGACCTGACCGATGCTCGCGGCGTGCGCGTTGTCGGCGTCGAACTCGGCGAACCGGGTGTGCCAGTTGCTGCCGAGCTGCTCGGCGAGCACCCGGTGCACGTCCTTCTTGGGCATCGCCGGCGCGCTGGCCTGCAGCTTGATCAGCGCCTGCTGGTAGGGCTCGGCCAGCTCGTTGGGGATCAGCGCCTCGTAGACCGACAGTGCCTGGCCCAGCTTCATCGCGCCGCCCTTGAGCTCGCCGAGCACGGCGAACAGCTGGTCGGCGTTGCGGACCGCCAGGTCGGCGGCGATCTCGGTCCGGTCCCCACCGGTCACCCGTTTCGCCCACCCACTGGCGGCCCGCCCGGCGAACCCGAGCGGAATGGAGCCCAGCTTGGCGGTGCGCTGCGCGGTCCGTCTCGGCGGCTCTGTCACTCCCCTAACATACCTTCAAAAACGACAATACGTCCAATCTGTTGCAGTGTCTCGAAACATGTGAATACGGTGAGTACGCGAAACACCACCTAGCGACACCGGCGGAGCACTACTGTCGTTCCGGTGATCGAACTGACGCGTCGCGAGCGGCCGTGGGCGCGGATGATCGTGTGTGGCGGCAACCCGCTGGCCTACCGGCTCGCGGTCGCGCTCGCCGACCACGCCGGGATCAAGGTGACGGTTGTGCTGCCGTCCCGCAAGGAGGGGCACGGCCCGCTCATCAGCGCCATCTCCGGCGTCCGGGTGATCGAGGCGCCGCTGCTCAACGCCGAGGTGTTGCAGTCGGCCGGGGTTGCGCAGGCCGACGCGCTGGCGCTGGTGGACCCGGACGACGTGGCGAACATCCACGCCGCGCTGCGCGCCCAGGAGCTCAACGCCAACCTGCGGCTGGTCATCCGGTTCTTCAACATGAGCCTCGGCTACCGGATCCGCGAGCTGTTCCCGGGCAGCGTGGTGCTGTCCGACTCGGCGACCGCCGCGCCGCTGTTCGTCGCCGCGACCCTCGGCGAGGTGCCGGCCAGCTACGCGCAGCTGCCCGGGCGCGGCCGTCCGACGGTGTACGTGGCGAAACGCTCCGACGTCCCGAAGGACCGGGTGCTGTTCGGTCTGGCCGACACCACCGCCACCTACGACCAACAGCGGCTGCCGGTCAACGAGACCGACGCGGACCTCGTGCTCGCCAGGGCGAACGGCCCGATCTCCCTAGAAGCGCCGCCGCCGGGCCGGTTGGGCAGGTTCCGCCGTCGGCGCGGCCGGGGCGACTGGCCGAGAATCCGCGCCGCGGTCAGTCCCAAGCTCGCGTTCGCCGCGCTGGGGCTGCTCGGCCTGCTGGCGCTGAGCGTCGTCGCGCTCGCCGTCAGCATGCACCTGAGCTGGTGGCAGGCCGTCTACCTGGTCGTGCTGGACGCCGCGGGCGCCGCCGAACCGGACCTGACGCTCAGCGGGTTCCAGCAGGCGGTGCAGGCGGTCGTCACCGTCACCGGTGTCACGTTCATCCCGGTGGTCATCGCCGCGGTGGTGGACGCGATCGTCAAGGCCAGGCTGGCCACCGCGCTCGGCAGACCACCGCCGATGCGCGACCACGTCGTGGTGGCCGGGCTCGGCAACGTCGGGTCCCGGGTCGTCACCCAGCTGCACGACCTCGGCGTGCCGATGATCTGCGTCGAACACGACCCGCAGGCCCGTGGCGTGCTGGTCGCGCGGCGCCTCGGCGTCCCGGTGGTGATCGGCGACGCGAGCCGGGACAGCAACCTGCGCGAGGCGCACCTGGCGCAGAGCCGCGCGCTGGTCGCGGTCACCAACAACGACGTCACCAACCTCGAGGCGGCGCTGCACGGCCGCGCGATGCGGGAAGGACTGCGGGTCGTGCTGCGACTGTTCGACGACGACCTCGCCGAGCGGGTGGAACGCAACTTCCAGATCAACATCTCGCGCAGCGTGTCCTTCCTCGCCGCGCCGGCCTTCACCGCCGCGATGCTGGGCAGGCAGGTGCTCGCCACGATCCCGATCGGCCGCCAGGTCCTGCTCGTCGCCGAGCTGCCGATCAGCGCGAACTCCGCGTTCATCGGGCTACCGGTGCGCGCGGCGGACGTGCCTCGGCTGTCGCGGGTGATCGCGCTGCAACGCAGGGGCCACGAGGTGCTCGACCTGCCCGCGCCGCCGGAGCACCTGCTGGACGTGGGTGACCGGATCATCGTGGCCGCCACCAGGACCGGCCTGACCAGGCTCAGTTCCTGGTCCAACCCCGCGACCTCGGGACGACCCGGCAATCCCACGGTGTCCTAGCGGACTCTGGCAAACTCGGTGCTGATGAGCCACCCAGCCGCGCACGTCCCGGAAACACTGTTCGACGACCCGGTCCAGGAGCGGCGCTGGCGCGCCAGGTTCGCCGCGCCGAGGGTGTCACTGCCGGAATGGGCGCTGGACGCCCCCGACCGCTGTGTCTACCGCTCCAACGCGAGCGGCACCTGGGAGATCTACGCCTGGGACCGCGCCACCGACACCCATCGCCAGGTGACCGACCGGCCGGACGGCACGTACGCCGCGACGATCAGCCCGGACGGCGAACGCATCTGGTGGTTCGCCGACCACTCCGGCGACGAGTTCGGCCACTGGGTCAACGAGCCGTTCGGTGGGTTGCCCCCTGACGAGGCGGCGCGGCCCGCGATCGACGCCCCGGCCGGGGAGAAGCCCGAAGCGCTCGACGGCTACTCGGCCGGGTTGGCGCTCGGGCGCGGCCGGGTCGCGCTGGGTTCCGCGACCGACGACGGCACCAGCATCTGGCTCAGTACCGACGGGGCGCCCGCCGCGCTGATCTACCGGCACACCGAGGACGCGGGCGTGGGCGCGCTGTCCCACGACGAGTCGCTGCTGGCGATCATGCACTCCGAGCACGGGGACTCCCGGCACCCGTCGATCCGGGTGCTGTCCACCTCGGACGGGTCGACCGTCGGCGAGCTGCACGACGGCGAGGGACGTGGGCTGATGCCGATGGCGTTCCCCGAGGTCGACGGCGACACCCGGCTGCTCGTCGGGCACGAACGGCGCGGCCGCGACGAGCTGCTCATCTGGGACGTCGCGACGGGCGAGCAGACCGAGCTGCACCTGGACCTGCCCGGTGAGCTGAGCGCCGACTTCTACCCGGACGGCTCCGCGCTGCTGGTCATCCACACCCACGCGGCACGGTGCACGCTGCACCGCTACGACCTGGCGACCGGCGCTCTCGAAACCCTGGCCACCGCGCCGGGCTGCGTCGGCGGCGCGGGTGTCCGCCCGGACGGGACGGTCGAGTACAGCCTGTCCTCGGCGGCGACCGCGCCGTCGGTCCGTGCGCTGCATCCGGACCCCGCACAGGACCCGAACGGCCAGGACCGGGTGCTGCTCGCCGCTCCTGGTGAACGGGCGCCCGACTCGGTGCCGGTCGTCGACGCGTGGGTGCCCAGCCCGGGCGGCACCGGGGATGTGCACGCGCTGGTGTCGGTGCCCGAGGATGCGTCCGGCCCGCTGCCCGCGGTGTTCGCGCTGCACGGCGGTCCGCACGCCGCCGACGAGGACCGTTTCTCCGCGGCGAGGGCCACCTGGGTCGACGCCGGGTTCGCGGTCATCGAGGTCAACTACCGGGGGTCCACCGGTTACGGCACCGCATGGCGCGACGCGATCGAGGGTCGCCCAGGGCACACCGAGCTGGAGGACGTGGCGGCGGTCCACGACTGGGCGGTCGCCGAGGGGATAGCCGACCCGGCGCGCTGCATCGTCGAGGGCTGGTCCTGGGGTGGCTACCTCACGTTGCTCGCGCTGGGCATCCAGCCACAGCGGTGGGCGGCGGGCATCGCGGGCGTCCCGGTCGCCGACTACCTGGCGGCCTACGAGGACGAGATGGAGCAGCTGCGGTCCTTCGACCGCGCACTGTTCGGCGGTTCCCCCGCCGAGCTGCCGGAGCTGTACCGCGCGGCGTCCCCGATCACCTACATCGACCAGGTCAGCGCGCCCGTGCTGCTGCTGGCCGGGGAGAACGACCCGCGCTGCCCGATCCGGCAGGTCGACAACTACCTCGACGCGCTCGCCGCGCGCAACCATCCGTTCCAGGTGCTGCGCTTCGACGCGGGCCACGGCTCACTGGTCGTGGAGGACGCCGTACGCCACCAGGCGGCCGAGGTCCACTTCGCCCGTCACCACACCTCGTGAGTGTTGAGTATGGCTATAGCCATACTCAACACTCACGAGGTTCTAGACCTTGGCGACGAGGTTGACCTCGATGTTGCCGCGGGTGGCCTTGGAGTACGGGCACACCTGGTGGGCCTTCGCCACCAGGTCGTCGGCCTGGGATTGGTCGAGGCCGGGCAGGGTCGCGGTCAGGGTCGCGGTGACCGCGAAGCTCGTGTCGTCCGGGCCGATCCCCACCGCCGCCTCGACCGTGGCGCCGTCCGGCACCGCGACCTTCTCGTTCTTCGCGACCAGCCGCAGCGCGCCGTGGAAGCAGGCCGCGTAGGCGGCGGCGAACAGCTGCTCCGGGTTCGTGCCACCGCCGGGGCCGCCGAGCGCGGGCGGCATCTTCGCGTCGAGGTCGATGATGCCGTCGTCGGAGCGGATCGCGCCGTCCCGACCGCCGCCGGACGAGGTGGCATGCGCGGTGTAGACCACGTTCATCAGTTGTGTCCTTCTCTCGTTGATTTCGTGTAGACCGTCACCCTCGCTTTCGGTCTACCACCACCCAGCTGTTTCCGCCCTGGAAAAGCATTGGAAACACCCGACGGGCAGCATGGGACGTATGGGACTGTGGCGAGTACATGTCGAGATCGAGGACCGTCCTGGTCAGCTCGGTGAACTTGCGGCCGCCGTCGGTGGCGCGGGCTGCAACATCGTGTCGTTGACCGTGCTCGGTGAACCCGGCCCTGACGGCTCGATCACCGACGAACTGCTCGTGGAGGCGGCGGACGAGCACACCGCCGCCCGGCTGGCCGAACGCATCCGGGCGGCCGGGATGGGCTGCACGCTCGCGGTGCCGGCCGGCGGTGGTGAGCTGCGTGACCCGGTGACCACCGCGCTGGCGCTGGCCCGCAGGGTGGCGGCCGATCCGGACGCGGCCCCGCGCGCGGTGGCCAACCTGCTGCACGCGCACCTGCTCGGTGACGACGAACGGTCGATCCACACGTGCCGGCTCCCGGTCTTCGACCAGGACGTACGCCTCGGCAGGGCGTGGCCGTTCACCGCGACCGAGCTGTCCAGGGCCGCCATGCTGGTGGAGACCGCCGAGCTGTGCTTCGATCCGCTGGCGTCCGGCGAGACCCAGTCGTCGGCGAGCCTGGGCCTGGTGCTGCTGGGCGACGGCTCGGAGGTCGAGCTGAGAGTGCTGACGGCGCTGGACGGTCCGCTCATCGCCGCACTGCACGCGCGGTGCACCCCGAGCACTCGACGCTCGGCGTTCCTGAACCCGAGCCCCGCCCTGTCCTCCGACGAGCTGGCCATTCAGCTGGCCGGCCGGTGCGGCAACGGCACCGGGCTGATCGCGCTGACGACCGAGGGCGGTCACGCGGTCGGCGTGGCGACCCTGGATCCGGACGGGCCGGACACGAGCGAGGACGGCGCAGCGCTGGGTGTGCTGGTGGAGGACGCGTGGCAGGCCAGAGGTGTGGCCACCGCCTTGATCCGGCGTGCCGCGTCGCTCGCCACCGACGCCGGATACGACGAGCTGACCCTGTCGACCCAGCCGGGCAACCTCGGCGTGACCCGGCTGATGCGCCGGGCGGGGCTACGGCCGACCGCGCAGCTAGTGGACGGCCTGCTGCGAGTGCGGGTGAGCCTGGCTCAGTCGGTTGGCGAAGGGCGCCGCTCGTCCATCAACCAGGGTTCGTAACAGGCCGCCCATTCCCGGTTCGTATCGAGCGGATCCGTCCTCGCCCGGAAGTTCGCCGAGCTCCGGTCGAACGGCCAGGAGCGCGCGTAATTCGGCGCGACTGGAGACCCGTAAGCGCGCATAGAGTGCACGAATCTTTCGGTACATCGTACGTTCCGAGCAGAAGAATCTTCGGGAAATTGCGGCAACGGTCTCCGGGCCGCTCAACAACCGGGCCAACAGCGCCGCATCGTGATCGGAAAGAATGTCGGCGACGGCGGCACGCAGTGACGTGGCGCCGAGTCCCAGCAGCGCCCCGAGCGCATGGACCTGCCGCTCGGCCGGGATCGCCAGATTGATCACGGCCGTCGCACCTGCATCAATGGCGACATGCGTCTGGTGACCGAGGTAGTCGTCCACGACGACCACGACCGGCGCCCGCCGATGATCACCTTGCGCCAGCCGCGAGTTCACCTCGGCGTTCGCCATCACCATGACGGGCGCACCGCCGTCCACCAGATCACCGAACCGCGCGTGGTCGAAGAACTCGATCTCGGCGCCGAGATTCCGCAGCGCCGCCAGCAAAGGATCAATACGCGGCTGAAGATTGGCCTCTACCCGTACTCGCAACGCACTCCCCCCAATCGATCGGAGACTATCAGTAACACAAACCGAATCCTCACCGGATCCGACAATGTGATTGCTAATGCACATTCATCCATCGACATTGAAGAATGGACGTTTGGCCCTATTGGATAAACCTGAGTTAACAAGTAGGTCCATCACATACATACATGCATGTATGCTGGTGGCATGAGACGTACCCCGGCCGACGTTGCGGCCACCAGGGCAGCGCTGCTCGAAGCGGCGCTGCTGGAGTTCGCCGAGCGCGGTGTGGCCTCCGCGCGCCTCGCCGACATCGCGTCGCGGGCTGGAGTGACCCGAGGCGCGCTCTACCACCACTTCGCCGATCGCACGGCGTTGCTGGACGCCGCGCTGAACGAGCCGTGGGACGCCGTGTCCGCGCCGGCATGGGCCGTGCTGGACGGCCCGGACACCGAAGGCAGGTCGCTGGAGACCAGGCTGACCGCCTTCGCGGAGCACTGGCTGACCGCACTGCGGTCCGACGACCGCTTCCTCGCACTGATCAACATCAGCGTGCAGCTGAGCGGCGCGCTTCGCGAGGACGAGGAGGCCAAGCAGATCGATCTGCGCGGGCGCCTGGAGTGGCGCGACCGGCTGCAGGCCGCGCTGGCCTCGGCCTCCGCCGAGCTCGCCGACGGCGTCGATCCCGCCGCCGCGGCCAACCACCTCAACGCCTGGCTGGACGGAACAGCGGTGCAGGCCGCGGCCCACCCGAGCCTGCTGCCGGCGACCGACACCGCATGGATGATCGTCAAGGGGCTGCTGGCATGACCCACGTCGAGACCCGAGCACCGTCCTCGACGCCCGCGATCGTCATCGCCTGCGTCGCCATGTTCACCGACATGCTGGTCTACGGGCTGGCCATCCCGATCCTGCCGCTGTTGCCGACCGTCGTGGCCGCCGGGCCCGCCGCGGCGGGCGTGCTGTTCGCCTCGTACGCGGTGGCGATGCTCGCGGCCACCCCGGTCACCGGGTGGCTGGTCGACCGGTTCGGACCTCGGGTGCCGCTGCTCTGCGGCATGCTCGGCCTGGCAGCGGCGACCGCGCTGTTCGCACTGAGCGAGCAGTACTGGGTGCTGACCTTCGCCCGGGTCGTGCAGGGCGCCTCGGGAGCGATGGGCTGGGTCGCGGGCCTGTCACTGGTCGCCACCGTGACGACACCGGCCAACCGGGGCCGCGCCATGGGGTTCGCGATGAGCATGACCTCCGTCGGGTTGCTCGTCGGCCCGCCGCTGGCCGGCATCCTGGTGGAGCACTTCACCGTCCAGACGCCGTTCCTGGTCGCCAGCGGGCTCGCCGTGCTGGGCGCGCTGGGCTGGCTGACGGTGCGCGGCTCCGGCCGAGGTGCGGGCGAGCAGGGTGGCCCGCGCGGGGTGCTGCGAGTCAGGGGAATCTGGCCGGTGCTGGGCGCGGTGCTGTTGAGCGCCGGCACCGTCGCCGCGATCGAACCGATTCTCCCACTGCACCTGACCACCGGTTTCGGCATGAGCGCGATGATGGTGGGCGTCCTGTTCGCGGTGCTCGTCGCGGCCAGCGCGGTACTGAGCCCGGTCGCGGGCGGGCTGGTCGGGCGGGTGGACGCCCGCGCGCTCGCCGGTCTCGGCGTGGTGAGCGCCGCCGCCGGAATGGCGCTGATCGGGGTCGCCGCGCAGAGCTGGCAGGTCTGGGTCGGCATGGTGCTGCTCGGCGCGGGCGAGGGCTGTCTGCTGGCACCGACGACGACGCTCGTCGCGGAACTCGGCATGGCCGCGACACCGCCGACGCTGGGCGGCGCGTACGCGCTGTACTTCCTCGCGTTCGGTTCGGGCCTGATGCTCGGCCCGCTGCTGGCCGGTGCGGGTACCGGCTGGTTCGGCTTCGGCGCGACCCTGGTCGGCCTGGCGATCCTGACGGTGGCCGTCGGCGGCCTGACCCTGCTCCGGCTCCCCCCGGGCCTGCGCACCCCCTAGATCAGCTCGCACAGAACGAGTGCACGCCGCACAGAAGCCCTGGCCTCTGTGCGGCGTGGGCGACCTCTGTGCGAGCTGGTTGGGCAAATCCGGAAGGTCACGGGATTGTCACGGGACGCTATACCGGCCATGATCTAGCGGACAGTCCGGGCCGACTCCGAGGTGACGCCACATGAGCACCACGCATGCCGTCCAGGCCATGGTGGTGATCAACGCGGTCGGGTTCACGCTCGCCTACCTGATCACCCGTCGCTCCGCGAGACACCGCCGCGAGCTGGCACGCGCCGAACTGGAGATGATCCGTGAGCTGCGGATGACCATGCACGACCTGCGCTACAGCAGCCCGGAGATCGAGGAGACCCTGGAGGTGGGCCTGTTGGAGCTGGACGGCACGGAGCACCGCATCCGCCAGATCGCCGAACGCCCGCTGTGGATGCTGTAGTGCTCCCCGTTCTGGTGTTCGACGGCAACTGCGGCTTCTGCACCCGCTCGCTTGGCTGGCTGCGGCTCATCGACGGCAGGCGCAGGATCGACAGCGTGCCGTACCAACGGCCCGGTGTGCCGGAGAGCCTCGGCCTGACCGCCGAGCAGTGCGCGGCGGCCGTGCAGTGGCGTGGTGCCGACGGCAGCAGAGCCGAGGGCGCCGAGGCGGTGAGCGCCGCGTTGTCGGTCGCGCTGGACGCGGACTGGCCCAACCGCCTGTACCGCCGGACCTCCGGCGTGCAGCGCACGCTCTACGCCTGGGTCGCCGACAACCGGCACCGGCTGCCCGGCGTCACCCCGTGGTGCACCCGCTACCCGCAGGACTGCCCGAACAAGCCGCTCACGGGTTGAGCAGGTCCAGCACTCGCTCGGGCGGACGACCGACCACGGCACGGTCGCCGGCCTGGACTATCGGACGCTCGATCAGCACCGGGTTGGCGGCGAGTGCGTCGAGAAGCTGCTCCGGGCCGGCGTCCGCGAGGCCCAGCTCCCTGAAGCGCGCCTCGCCGGTGCGGGTGATCGCGCGCGGGTCGTCGGTGCCGAGCCTGCGCAGGACCGACACCAGCTCGTCGCGGCTCGGCGCCTCGTCGAGGTAGCGCACCACCTGAGGATCCACCCCGTTCTCGGTGAGCAACGCCAGCGCGCCCCTGCTCTTCGAACAGCGCGGGTTGTGCCAGATCGTCACGTTCGGCTCGGTCATGAGACGAATCGTAGGGTCACGCCGGGGGCGCGAAGAACAGGGCGAACGAGCGCCACGCGGCGCGGATCGCGAGCGCCAGACCGAGCAGGGTCACGAGGTAGACGAGCGCGGTGAGCGGGGATCGCGCGACGACGTCGACCGGTGACCGGAACGCCACCGCGCTGATCGTCGTGGCGGACAGGTTCATCAGCACCGCAACCCCCGTGGCGACCGCGAGGCCCAGCACCACGACGCCCGGGGAGCGACCGTTCCGCGCCGAGACCACCAGCAACGCCAGTCCGCACACCGCCGCGCACACACTGACCGCGGCGGCACCCTGGTACAGGTGGTAGAGCCAGCCCAGCCGGTCGGGCCTCGGTGGGGCGTTGCGCGGAAGGACCGCCCACAGCTGGGTCAACGGGGGTAGCCCCAGCAGCATGACCAGCGCGGTGCGCCGCCCTTGACCCGCGATCAGCTCGGCCCGGTAGGCGGGAACCAGCTCTCGCACGTCACCGAAGTCCTCGGCCGCTCTGCGTCGCGCGTCGTCCCGGTCGAGGCCGGTGTCCTGGTAGCGGTGCGCGGCGTCGAGCAGGCCGTCCCGCACCTCGGCGAGCAGGTCACCCCGGGCGCGTTTCGGGCCGCGCAGGGCCCGCCCGAGCTCGGCGAGCACCGTGTCTATCGGATCGCCGGGCACGGACCCTCCCCCAGTACCGCGTCGATCACCCGGTGGAACTCCCGCCACTCGGTGCGGGAGACCCCGAGCTCGTGTCTGCCCGCCCTGGTCAGCTGGTAGGTGCGCCTGCGACGGCCGCCGACGGTGCTCCACACACCGGAGATCCATTTGGCCCGCTCGAGCCTGCGCAGCGCGGGATAGATGGTGCCGGTGGGCAGCTCCAGCTCACCACCGCTGCGCACCTGCAACGCCTCGATCACCGCGTAGCCGTGCAGCGGCTCACCGTCCAGCACCGCGAGGATCAGCGCGTCCAGGTGGCCGCGCACTCGGTCCGGCTTCATAGGTAGGGAGTCTATCCCTTGGGTACGGCGCGAATATCAGGGAAAACCCTGATCAATACGTAGACCGTCTACATATAGCTTCAGAAGCATGTGGACATCATCGGCTCGGCCTGAACTGGACCGTCGCCGCTTCCTCACCCTCGCCGGCGGCGCCGCGCTACTCGCCGGTTGCACACCCGGCGATCCGGTCAGCACGCGCCGGACCGCAAGCACCCGAAGCGCCGGCGACGGCGGCTGGGGCGGCAGCGGAGAGCTGGTGCGCAGCCAGGTCCCACTGCCCTCGCCGTTCACCGTGGCGCTGCCGATCCCGCCGATCCGGCGACCGGTCGACGGGCGGATCGCCATCGTCCAGCGCGTGGCCGAGGCGGAGATCCTGCCCGGCAGACGCACCGGCATCCTGGGCTACGACGGAATCTTCCCCGGACCGACGATCGAGACCCGCTCCGGCGAGCCGGTGACGGTCGTCCACACCAACCAGCTGCCCGTCCCGACCGTGACCCACCTGCACGGCGGCCACACCCCGCCGGACAGCGACGGCTGGCCCGCCGACCTGCTGCTGCCGGCCGACGGCGGGTGGGACCAGCACGGCATGCCAGGTGACCTGCGGATGGGCAGCCGGGAGCACCACTACCCGATGAACCAGCGCGCCGCGACGCTCTGGTACCACGACCATCGGATGGACTTCACCGGCCCGCAGGTCTACCGGGGCCTGGCCGGCTTCCATCTGATCCGCGACGCGGAGGAGGACGCCCTGGGGCTGCCCAGCGGCGACCGTGAACTACCGCTGATGATCTGCGACCGCTCGTTCGGGCCGGACGGTGAGTTCAGCTACCCCTCGATCGACCCGACCCTGCACACGCTGCCCGGTGTGGAGAACCACTGGATGGAAGGGGTGCTCGGGGACGTCATCCTGGTCAACGGTGCGCCGTGGCCGATCGCGGAGGTCGACGCGGCCCGCTACCGGCTGCGACTGCTGAACGCGTCCAACGCCCGCCGCTACCGGCTCGCGCTGTCCCCCGGCGGCGAGTTCGTCCAGATCGGCTCGGACGGCGGTCTCCTCGCCGCGCCCGCGAGCCTGACCACCCTGGACATCGCCTCCGGTGAACGGTTCGACGTGATCGTGGACTTCTCCCGGTACCCGGTGGGCTCCGAGGTCACCCTGCTCAACCAGAACGCCACGGGTGCGGCCGGTCGGATCCTGCGCTTCAAGGTGGCTCGCGCGGCCCGTGACGACTCACGGGTGCCGGACACGTTGTCGCACGTCGAGCCGCTCGTGCCCGACACCGGCTCGGTCCGCAGGGAGTGGAAGTTCGCCAGGGGGACACTGGCCGGCGCCCACACCGGATGGACGATCAACGGCCGGGCGTTCGACCCGGCGAGGGTCGACGCCCTGGCCCGGCTCGGCGACCTGGAGATCTGGCGAATCTCCTCCAGCCTGGACCACTCGGTGCACGTCCACCTGGACCAGTTCCAGGTGCTCGACCGGCGCGGTGGCCCGCCGAGACCGGAGGACGCGGGCTGGAAGGACACGGTGCACCTGCGGTCCGGCGACACCGTCACCATCGCTGTCCGCTTCACCGACTACCCGGGCCGCTACGTCTTCCACTGCCACAACCTGGAGCACGAGGACATGGCGATGATGGCCGTCCTGCGCACCACATAGCCGGTGTGGTTTCTTGATCACCACCGTCTGACGGCTGTGTCCCCGCCTAAAAACAGCCATCAGGCGGTGGTGATCAAGGTTCGGGGGTTGTCGGTGCGAACTGCGCTACGCGCCGCCCAGCTCGGCCATGATCTCGGCGCGCTCCGCCACGTCCTCCGTGGTGGGGTCGTCGTCCTGGGTCAGGTGCAGGCGCCAGTAGCCGGAGAAGGCGATCTGCTTGCGGTTGACGCCCCGGTCGTTGACCAGGTGCCGGCGCAGCGCACGGACCGCCGACGACTCACCCGCGAGCCAGGCGAACGGGGTTCCGGGCGGGAACTCCGCCGCCCGCACCGCCTCGACCAGCAGCTCGGACCTACCGGCCGGCAGGCCGTCGCGGTGCAGCCAGTGGACGTCCGCGCCGGTCAACGGCTGCTCCTCGGCGGCGTCCGCGACCTCGATGTAGGCGAGGGTCGGCACGGCGCTGTCCGCATCCAGCAACGCCGCGATCGCGGGCAGCGCCGACTCGTCACCGACCAGCAGCCGCCAGTCGTACGCGCCGGGAGTGACGAAATGGCTCCGCGCCGGACCCAGCATGCCGACCCGATCACCGACCGAGGCGCTCTTCGCCCAGCTCGTGGCGGGCCCGGCCGGTTCACCGGGGTGCTCGTGCAGCACGAAGTCGACGTCGATCTCGCCGCTGCCGGCGTGGTGCGCGCGGATCGAGTAGCTGCGCATCCACGGTCGCCGCGCCTCCGGCATCGACCGGTACGCCTGGAACCAGGTCATGACGTTGCCGTCCTCGGGCATCGGCGGCACGACCGGAGCGCCCTGTCCGGGTTTGGCGAAGAAGAACTTCGCCTGCTGGTCCGGCGACACGGACCGGAAAGCGGCCAGGTCGTCGCCGCCGAACCGCACGCGCATCATCTTCGGCGCGATCAGCTCGATGCCTGTGACGTGCAGCAGGGCGAACTTCGGAGCATCCGCAGGCACAACCAACCCCTTTCGAGTAAGGCTGACCTTACCTCTTGCGGACGGGTGACGCAAAGTTCTTTCGGCGCACTGGCGACTACCCACCGAACGCGGCGGCGTGGTCCCGGAGGAAGTCGGCGAGCGTGCGGGGCGGGCGCCCCAGGAGGGTCTCGACCGTGTCCGTGGTGAAGTCGCCCCACCCCGTGGCGTAGGCCCGCGCGTACTCCTCCAGCATGTCGACGATCCAGGTCGGGACGCCGTAGCCGAGCAGGGTCGCGCGCTTCGCCTCGTCGGTGACCGGCAGGTATCCGACCGGCCTGCCCACGGCGTGGCCCAGCTGCTCGGCGACGTCGTCGAACGTCAGTGAGCGCGGACCGGTGAGCGTGTAGGTCGCGCCGTGGTGGCGGTCCGGGGCGTCGAGCAGCACCCGGGCGGCGCAGTCCGCGATGTCCCGCGCATCGATCATGCCGAGGCGGGCCGTGCCCATGTTCAGCGAGAACGTGCCGGTGGCTGCGACGTCGCCCGCCTCGTTCAGCAGGTTCTGCATGAACCAGTGCGGACGCAGGATCGTCCAGCTCAGATCGCAACGCTCGGTCTCCCGGTCGGACAACGCATGCAGCCTGCCGCTGCGGTTGGGCGCGTCGTGGGCCGCGCCGACGACCGACAGCCGCACGATGCGCTCCGCCCCGGCCCGGCGCGCGGCCCACACAGCGTTCATGTTGTTCTCCGGCGCGCGCGGTCCGTTCGGGACGAGCAGCCAGACGTCCCGCACACCCTCGAAGGCGGGCGGCAGCGTCCGAGGGTCGTCGAGGTCGCCGACCGCCACCTCGACCCCCAGCGAACGCAGGCCGTCCGCGCGGGACCCGTCGCGGACGAGAGCACGCAGCTGCAGGTCGGCGTCGTGCAGTGCGGTGATCAGCGCGCCGGACACGGTTCCGGTCGCCCCGGTGATCAGAACGGTACGGGACATCGTCAGTCTCCTGTCTCGAGAGCGGAGGTGGTGCGGGGAGCGAGTTGGCCGGCGGCGACGGCGCCAAGCGCGAGCACGAAACCGATGCCCTGCGCCGGGGTCAGGGACTCGTCGAGGAACAGCCGGCCGAGGATCGTGGCGACCACCGGCGAGAGCAGCGGCAGGAACGACACGGCGACCACCGGCAACCTGCCGATGCCGTGGAACCAGATCGGGTAGGACAGCAGGGCGCCGACGATCGCCAGCCAGGCATAGCCACCGATCGCCGGGAGGTCGAGCGCGGGCGGCAGCCCCTCGAACACGACCGCCAGTGGGACGAGCACGAGGCCACCCGCGGTGAGCTGCCAGCCCGCCGTGGTCACCGCGCTGACGCCGTCGGGGCGTCCCCACCGTTTGATCAGCACGATTCCGGCGGCCATCACGCCCGCGCCCACGACGCCGGCCAGGATGCCGACGAGGTCCAGGTGGATCCGGCCGCGCAGCACGATCAACGCGACACCCACCACCCCGGCCGCGGCCCAACCGAGCCGCCACCGGGTCGGTTTCTCGCCGAGCAGCAGAAGTGCGAGACCCGCGACGAACAGCGGCTGGATGGACTGCAGGGTCGCGGCGACTCCGCCGGGCAGCCGATACGCCGCGACGAACAGCAGTGCGTTGAACACGCCGATGTTGAGCGCGCCGAGCAGCAGCGATCGCCACAGCCACACGCCGTGCGGTAGCCGGCGAGTGAGGACGAGCAGGACGAGCCCGGCCGGCAGGACCCGGATCACCGTGGACACCAGCGGATAGCCGGGCGGCAGGAACTCGGTGGTCACCAGGTACGTGGTGCCCCAGCTCATCGGCGCGAGCGCGGTCAGCACGGTCAGCGCGGTCGGGGTGCCGGTTCGGGGTTCGGTGTTCATCGAGGCAACCTCTTAACATTGAAATGTTCAACGTTGAGGACCGTACGTCGGATGGTATCTTCACGTCAAACATTTCAACGTTGAGAGGTCGCTCGTGGCACGTGACGCCGTGGACCTGGTCCTGGAGCAATGGGAGCGCGCTCGGCCCGATCTCGATGCGAGCCCGATGGGAGTACTCGGCCGGCTCTCCCGTCTGTCCCGGATCCTCGATCACGAGCTCAAGACGCTGTTCGGCCGGTTCGGGCTGGAGCGGGGCGAGTTCGACGTGCTCGGCACGCTGAGGCGCGCCGCGTCACCGGAGGGAACGATGACGGCGGGCATGCTGGCCCGCTCGTCGATGGTCACCGCGGGGGCTGTCACGAACCGGCTCGACCGGCTCGTCGCCAAGGGCTACGTCACCCGCGAGCTGGACCCGGCGAACCGGCGAACCGTCATCGTGGCTCTCACGCCGTCCGGTCGCGAGCTGATCGACCGCGCCGTCGCCGCCCACGTCGACAACGAGAGGCGTCTGCTCGCCGGACTCGACCGACACCAGCAGGACGATCTCGCGGCCACCCTCCGCACACTGCTGCTCAGCCTCGGCGACGACGTGAGCCATGAGGCCCGTTAGCCCAATGGTCTGACGGACCTATGAGCATGTGACCTCCCTCATATGGCGGATCAATGCGCCCAGAGATTGACAGCGACGCACTGTTATACAACGTTCGGGCACTATGCCCATGGCCGTGATGGATTCGGTTTTCATGAACATCGAATCCCGTGAGCACCCCACTCACTTCGCAAAGCTGCAGCTCTTCCAGCCCCCGGAGGGCTCGGGACCCGAGTACGTCTCCGAGTTCTACCGCTCCTTACTGACGCACACCGCCGTCGACCCGCTCATGCGCCGCCGTCCGGTGCGCAGCATGTCGAGCCTCGGTCAGTGGTCCTGGACCGAGGACGACGAGGTTGACCTCGAATACCACGTGCGCCTGTCCGCACTGCCACATCCCGGCAGGGTCCGTGAGCTGCTCGAGCTCGTCTCCCGGCTGCACGGCACACTGCTGGACCGGCAGCGCCCGCTGTGGGAGTGCCACGTGATCGCGGGCCTCGCGGACGGCCGGTTCGGCGTGTTCACGAAGCTGCATCACGCGCTGATGGACGGCGTAGCGGGTATGCAACGGCTGACCGCCGGGCTGACCCTGAACGCCGACGGCACCGCGCAGCCGCCGTGGGCGCCGCACGGGCCCGCCGCCGCGAAGGCAGCGGAGGAGGAGCCGGAGGGCCTGGTCAGCTCGGTCATCAACTCCACGTGGGGCCGTCTACGCGACACGACGCAGATGGCGGGCAACCTGGTCTCCGCCCAGCCCGCCCTGTTCAAGGCGCTGACCAGCACGATCCGCGACGAGACGGCGGCGCTGCCGTTCCAGGCACCCAAGTCGATGCTCAACGTGAAGATCGGCGGCGCCCGCCGGGTCGCGGCCCAGACCTGGCCGCTGGACCGGGTGCGCGCCGTCGCCAAGGCGGCCAAGGGTGGTGCCCAGTCCGGCGCGACGGTCAACGACGTCGCGGTGGCCATGTGCTCCGGCGCGCTGCGGCGCTACCTGCTCGACGCCGGTGAGCTGCCGGACCGCTCGCTGGTCGCGCTGCTGCCGGTGTCGATGCGCGGCACGTCGCTGGCCGGCAACCTCAGCCGGTCGGACGAGAACGCGGTCGGTGGCATCCTGTGCGAGCTGGCCACCGACGAGGCCGACCCGGCGGTGCGCCTGGCGAAGATCCACAAGTCGACGAAGAACGCCAAGACGATCCTGGCCGGCATGAACTCGACCGAGATGGGCCTGATGACGCTGGCCACCGCGGGCGGGGTGCTGTTCAGTGCCGTACCCGGTCTGCCGCCGGCGTTCAACGTGATCATCTCGAACGTGCCGGGCAGCCGCGAGCCCCTGTACTTCAACGGCGCGCAACTGACCGAGGGCTATCCGATGTCGGTCATCGCCGACGGTCAGGCACTGAACATGACCCTGATCAGCTACGCGGGCCAGCTGTCCTTCGGCCTGGTCGCGTGCCGCCGCAGCGTCCCGCACATGCAACGCATGCTCGACCACCTGGACACCGAGCTGACCGCCCTGGAGGAGGCCTTCGGCTGATCCCCTCGCGCGCGGTGGCCCCACTGGCCACAGGCCACACCGCGTACGCGAACCGGCCCCCGTTCCCAGCTAGGGAACGGGGGCCGGTGACGGCTGGTGTCGCTTCGCCTTGTGGTCGAGTCCAAGGCATCTCGGCTTCGCCGTCGACTCGTGAGTGGCAAGGGCGCCTATAGGCGCCCGGAACACTCACGACTGAAAAGCTGTCGTGAGTGCCCCGAGCGCCTACGCTTCGCGCTCCTTCGGGGTAGACGCCCTTGCCACTCACGTGCCGTTTCGTACCGCCTGCTCGATCTTGTCGCCTAGTTCCTTGTCGATGTTCTTCCAGTACTCGAACGCGCGCACCAGCACCTTTTCGGACACGCCGCCCAGCAGGTGGCCCGCCACGTTGCCGACCAGCCTCGCGCGCTGCTCGTCGTCGAGGACCTCACGGACCATGATGCCCGCCTGGGTCCAGTCGTCGTCGTCCTCGCGCAGCGTGTAGGCCTGGCGGACCATCTCGCCGTCGGACTGCCACAGGACCTCGTTGGTCTTGCCGGCGTCGGCCTTCGGGCCGCCGTAGGAGTTCGGCGCGTACACCGGGTCGGAGCCGTTGATCTGCCGTCCGGCGCCGTCCTTGGAGTAGCTGTGCACCGGGGACTTCGGCGCGTTGACCGGGATGTGCCGGTAGTTGACGCCGAGCCGGGCGCGGTGCGCGTCGGAGTAGGAGAAGCCGCGGGCGAGCAGCATCTTGTCCGGGCTCAGACCGGTGCCGGCGACCTGGTTGTTCGGCTCGAACGCGGCCTGCTCCATCTGCGTGAAGTAGTCCTCGACGTTGCGGTCCAGGGTCAGCGTGCCGACGTCGATCAGCGGGTAGTCGCTGTGCGGCCACACCTTGGTCAGGTCGAACGGGTTGATCCGGTAGGTCTTCGCGTCCTCGAACGGCATGATCTGCATCTTCAGCGACCAGGACGGGTGGTCACCGTTCTCGATGCTGGTGTACAGGTCGCGCTGGTGGAAGTCGGCGTCCTGGCCGGCGATGCGGTCCGCCTCTTCCTGGGTGAGGAACTCGATGCCCTGGTCGGTCTTCCAGTGGTACTTGACCCAGAACTTCTCGCCGTTCGCGTTGACCCAGCTGTAGGTGTGGCTGCTGTAGCCGTTCATGTGGCGCCAGGTCTTCGGGATGCCCCGGTCGCCCATCAGCCAGGACAGCATGTGCGCCGACTCGGGCACCAGCGTCCAGAAGTCCCACTGCATGTCGTGGTCGCGCAGGTTGTTGGCCTTGCGGCGCTTCTGCGAGCGGATGAAGTGCTGGAACTTCAGCGGGTCCCGGATGAAGAAGATCGGCACGTTGTTGCCGACGATGTCCAGGTTGCCCTCTGACGTGTAGAGCTTCACCGCGAAGCCGCGCGGGTCACGCCAGGTGTCCGGGGTGCCGCGCTCGCCCGCGACGGTGGAGAACCGCACGACGGCCTCGGTCTTCGCGCCGGGCTGGAAGACCGCGGCGCTGGTGTAGGCGCTGACGTCGTTCGTCACCTCGAAGCGACCGAACGCGCCGCCGCCCTTGGCGTGCGGCTGGCGCTCCGGGATGATCTCCCGGTTGAAGTTCGCCATCTGCTCGATCAGGTAGGAGTCCTGGAGCAGGATCGGGCCGTCCGGGCCGACGGTGAGCGAATGCTCGTCGCTGGGTACCGGGATGCCGGCGTCTGTCGTGGTTGGCCGCGTGTCGGTCACGACTGCAGCTCCTTCGTGTTGTGGTGGTGGATGGTGCCTTGTCCTTGGCAATCCGGGCAGAGACCCCAGAACACGATCTCTGCTTCCTCGACCGCAAAGCCCGCGTCGTCGCTCGGGGTCAGGCACGGCCGCTGGCCGACCGTGCAGTCCACGTCCTCGGTGCGTCCGCATCGGCGGCAGACCAGGTGGTGATGGTTGTCGCCGATCCGGGTCTCGAACCGGGCGGCGGAGCCCGCCGGCTCGATGCGCCGCAGTAGCCCGGCGCCGGTGCATGCGGCGAGCACGTCGTACACCGCTTGTTTGGACACCGAGCCGAGCCGGGTGGCGACCAGCTTCGCCACGGTGTCCGCGGTGGCGTGCGGGTGCTCGCCGAGAACCTCCAGTACCGCCATCCGAGCCGCCGTCACCCGCATGCCGGCGGTGCGCAACATCTGTCGCGCGCCGTCGGTGGTGACACCGTGCTCGGGCTGGGGCATGACTCCAACCCACCACCTTTTCTGGACTAAGTCAAGAAAAGGCCACGATCGGATGTGCGAGAAACCCGCGCGCTCGGATACAGAGTGTCACGATTGCACTGGGCCATGTGGGGTTACTACCGCGTAAATGCGCCGAATGGCGGTCCCACCAGGCCCGCGACGTTGTGACGATGAGTCACAACGTTCCCCCATTCGAACCGACAGCTCGGACCGACATCTGTGACCATCCACCATCCACGCAAGCTCCTCAACCCGGTCAGCACCGATGAGCTCCACGACCTCGCCGCGGTCTCCGCGGGACTGCGCGAAGTCCACCGCAACCGGGACCGCAACCGCCTGATCGCACTCGTCCTACTGGTGATGACCGCCGCCGGCCTCTGGGTCAGCCGCGCGCAATGGCTGCCGCTCGTCACCTCGACCGACCCGTTCCAGACCACCCCGGCCGCGAACTTCCCCACCGCCCCCGACGGACTGGTGCTCCCCGAAGCCACCGCCGTCGAAGGCATGACCGCGGCACAGGTCGACGGCGCGCTGCGCCAGGTCAAGTCCGCGCTCGAGGCGTCCTACCTCGACGACCGGCTCCTCGTCGGACACGACCCCGCCACGCTGCTGTCGCTGCTCGCACCGGACAGCGCCGGCACGGTGCGCTCGATGCTCGCCGACGGCGACTACGGGACCACCATGATCCGCCTCGCCCCCGGCACCGTGCTCGCCGGTCCACCCCGGGTCAACGGGCGCCTCAGCTACGCCCGGGTCGACTGGAACGGCCTGCCCGCACTGGACGTGACCAGCAACTACGTGTGGGCCTACGCGTTCGACCAGCCGTCCGGTGTCGTCGTGCTGCACTCCGAGACGCACTGGATGTTCCCGCTGGCCAAGAACCTGCGGCCCACCTCGCGCGGCATGTACCTCGGCGCATCCACGGGCTACTGGCACGGCATGGACTGCACCGCCTCGACCCGCGGCCTCACCGCCCCCGCACCCCCGCACGCACGCAACACCGCCCCCGACTTCCGCGACCCCGACCCCACCGACGCGTACTTCGACCCACACCGCTCGGTGCAGGTGGATTCTGCTTGTCGATAACCGGCGGGCCCTCGCGCGTCGAAAGTTTCCGGTTGGGACCCCGCTCCGCTTCGCTCCGGGGGCCCGCAACCGGAAACTTGGGCGGCTTCGCCGGTCGCTTCGCTCCGGCTTCGCTGCCCTCGCTTGACGCGCGTCTGTCTGGTCGCGTTCTGCTTCGCCTGGTGCGTTTTGTGCAGTGCTTCGCACTGAACCCCCTTCGGGGAGACTCGCGGAGCGGGCGGAGCGGAGCGGGCGCACTTCGCAGAGGTTCTGGCGCACCTCGCAGAGGCTCGTGTTGTGTCGCAGATGTTGCAACATCTGCGACACGACACGAAGCTCTGCGAAGTCACCCCGCCCCCACCCCTCCCGGGGCGCACTGCAACCGGCGGGGCGCGGCGCAGCCGTGACCCTCTGGGCGCGCAGACTGCCCCCGTCCCCGCGATCCTGGCCCGCACTTGGCGTGGGTGGGTGGTGTCAACCCTGAAACCTCGCCCCCGAACCCGCGCAACCAGGAACCCGTGCGAGGCCGGCGAGGCGGGGGGTTGATACCACCCACCCACGCCAAGACACTGAATGGCCAGCGGGGACACCCCGAGAACCGGCGAGCCGAACTCCGACCCCTACGCCTCCAGTGCGTCGAGCTCCGCGTCCAGGTGGTCCAGCAGGCGTTGCAGGTGGGGGACGGTGCGCCGACAACCGGTGATGCCGAAGGACAGCTGGCCCGCGTAGCTGGTCAACGTCATGTTCACCGCCTGGCCCTCGGCGGGGATGGACAGCGGGTAGCTCTCGACCAGCTCGGCGCCGTTCCAGTAGAGCTTCTCGCGGCTGCCGGGGACGTTCGAGATGATCAGGTTGAACGGCGGAGGGACCATGCCCCTCAGGCCGGGCACCGGGGCGACCGCGAGCCCCGCGACGAGCACCGAGGCGAGCGCCACGATCTCGGTCGGGTTCAAGCCCGACAGCATCGCCTTGGCGTGCCGGGTGGACGCCCGGATCCTGGCCAGCCGCACCGACGGATCCGGCTGGTCGGTGGCCAGGTCACACAGGATCGCGCCGACCGCGTTGCCCTCCGAGGACCCGGCCGTGTCCGCGGCGCGCAGCGAGACCGGCAGCATCGCGACGAGCGAGCGATCCGGCAGCGCGTCCTGGTCGATGAGGTAGCGCCGCAGCGCACCGGCGCACATGGCGACCGCGACGTCGTTGATCGTCGCATCGGCCTTGGCACCGACCGCGCGGATCCGGTCCAACGGCCAGGACTGCGCGGCGAACCGGCGCGCCCCACCGATCGGCACGTTGAACATGGTCTTCGGCGCCTCGAACGGCAGTGTCGCCGCGCCGTCCCGATAAGCGTCGACCAGCGCCTTGGTCAGCGCGGCCGGCGTGCCGGCGACCTCGGTCGCCATCCGTGTGACGCCCTTGACCCTGCCCCAGGCCTGGTCGATCACGTCACCCTTCGCCCCGCCATCGGCTCGGGCACGGGCCGACGGTGCCCAGGGCGGCAGCGACTCGCCGTCCCGTTCGGTACTGAGGCCCTCGGTCACCCGGCGGACCGCCGTGACGCCGTCCATCAGCGCGTGGTGGACCTTCGTGTACACGGCGAACCTGCCGTCGGCGAGGCCCTCGATGACGTTCATCTCCCACAGCGGCCGGTGCCGGTCCAGCAGCGAGCCGTGCAGCCGGGACACCAGCTCCAGCAGCTCACGGACCCGGCCGGGGCGGGGCAGCGCGGACAGCCGGACGTGGTACTCCAGCTCGACGTCCTCGTCCCGTACCCAGCTCCACTGCCCGAGGGTCGCCGCGCGGCGCACCGGGCGGCGACGCATCGTCCCGGAGACCTCGGTGCGGGTGAGCAGGTCCCGGTAGAACTCCGACACGTACTCCGGGCCGGAGTCCGGCGGCGGCCGGAAGAGCTGCAGCAGGGCGACGTGCGTGGGGTGCTCACGCGATTCGCCGAGCAGGAACGCGGAGTCCGTGATCGCCATCACCATGGCGCGAACGGTGCGCGTCGCGAGCCGCCCTGTCAACTCGTCCCTTCCCCGCGAGTCGGGCCTCTCGGCACAGCGAGTCGGGCATCTGAGCACCTCGGCGTGTGCTGAAACGACCGACTCGGTGTGCTGAGGACCCCGACTCGCGGGAAAGGATGGGGGGGGCTACCTGCCTCTGGTGGCTGTCCGGGGCGGGCCGACCCTTTGCATCGGGATGCGGGGGACGGTGGGCGCCCGGTGTTGCGGGGTTCGGTTCGGTGAGCAGCGGGGGTTCTGGCGGGCGTTCGGCGAGCCTGCTCGCCTACTGCCCGCCGGATGTCTTCGGGCCGCTGCCCGACGGGCCCGGACGGCCGGATGTCGGTCGGATACCGGTCGACGAGCGGGTCTGCCGGCACACAGTCCACCGGCGATCAGCGCCAGCATGATCCAGCCGATCAACAACGCCATCGCCTTGTCGGTCGCCGGATGCAGCACACCGGGCGAGGACGGCTCGCCGGGTTTCGGCACATGCCGGACCGCGGTCGAGATCAGCGGTGCCCCCGGTTTGATCGGGGTCGCCTGGACCGACGCCGCGCCGAGTCGCTGTTCGCAGGCCATCTCGGCCGACGACAGGCGTGGCGAGTCGGCAACCACATCGGCCGCCACCTCGGTCGCCAGATCGCGGCTTGCCTCTCCCCCGAGCGGCACCAGCAACGCCGCATGCACCGGGTGGCCGATGCAATCGGCCAGGGTGTCGGCATAGGTGGCGCCGGCTGTTCCGAGTACTGCACCGACCACGCATGTGAGCGTGAAAAACAGAGCACGTAGCCGCGGCACTGCACTCCCTCAACAACAACTTGAATGATCACTTGGTGGCGAAAGCTACCAATGGTCATCAAGAGGTCAGGGAATCGTCACCCGATAGATTGATGAGGGCGCGTCGCAGTTACTTTGTGTAGGAATTCCGCATCGCGGCGGCCATCTGCGACGCGGTGGCAGGGTCGTGCCGGGCGGTGGTCGCGAGCATTGCCACCAGTTGATCAACCAGCCAGTTCTCCAGCCGGTCCCGGGCGATCTTGCCCTCGCCGAGCCACGCGACACTGGCCGATTCGACGACCGCGAACCAGCTACGCATCGTGAGCTCCAGCATCGGCGCCGGGCTCGCCGCGTCACCGGTTCCACCCATGCGGGCGTCGATCCGGACCGCGACCGTCCGCACGATGTGGTCGCGCACGCGGTTCATCAGCTCTTCGCTCTCCGCGGTCGCCACGACGGACCCGGTGCGCTGCAGCGCGACGTAGGCGCCCGCGTAGGTCTGGATGAGCCCGAGGAACTCGTGCAGCGAGTAGCGCACCTGCTCGATCAGACTGCCGTTCTCCGGCGGCGTCATGACCGCGATGATCTCCTCGACCACCGTGCGCAGCGCGGCCATGCGCAGCTCGTTGATGTTCGGGAAGTAGCGGTAGAACAGCGCGCGGGACACGTCGGCGGCGCGCGCGACGTCGTCCACCGCGATGAGGTCGGGTGGTTGGTCCGCGTACAGCCGCAGCGCCGTCTGGATCAGGTGCTCGCGACGACGTTCCGGATTCATCCGGCGCGCGGGCGACACGGAGTCCCAGTTCGTCTGGCTGTCACTCACAGGTCGAGCACCAACTGATCACCCTTCGCCCGGGACACGCAGATGGTCATCTCCCTGTCTCGTTCCGGTTCGGTCAACGCGCGGTCGTGGTGTTCGACGTCGCCGGACAGCACCGAGGTCCGGCAGGTCCCGCAGAACCCCTGCCGGCACGAGTACGCGACCGTCGGCACCGCCTCGCTCACCACGTCCAGCACCGATCGGTCCGCCGGCACCGCCAACCGTCGTCTGCTCCTCGCCAGCTCGACCACGAACGGCCTGCCGCCGACCACCGGCGGCGCGGAGAAGCGTTCGGTGTGCAGTGCTACCAGCCGAGGGGCCGCCCTGTCCACCGCCGAGTCCATGGCCGCGCGCAATGCGGTGACCATGGGCGGTGGCCCGCACAGGTAGCCGGTGGCCCCCTCGGGTGCATGACCGAGCAGCTCGGCCCCGGTCGGCGGACCGCCGTTCTCGACGTCCGTGCGGATCGTCACCCTGGACTGTTCGAGCCGGGAGATCTCGCCGAGGAACGGCATCGAGTCGCGGTCCCGGCCCGCGTAGACGAACTGCCAGTCGGCGCCGGTCGCGGCGACCGCCCGCAGCATCGGCAGGATCGGCGTGATCCCGATGCCACCCGCGACGAACAGGTAGCGCGGAGCTCTGATCAGCGGAAACGCCGACCTCGGGCCGCGCACGACGAGCTCGTCGCCCGGCCGCAGCTCGTGCATCTCGCGGGACCCGCCGAGTCCGTCGGCGATGCGCCGCACCGCGATCCGATAGCCGCCCAGGTCGGACGGGTCACCGCACAGCGAGTACTGGCGCAGCCTGCCGCTGGGCGCCACGACGTCCAGGTGCGCACCGGGGTGCCAGGCGGGCAGCTGCCCGGAGCCGCCGGGGCGGGTCAGCCACAGGCTCACCACGTCCTTGGCCTCGGCGTGCACCTCACGGACGACGAGCCGCAGGTCCCGGTCGACCGCGAGCACCGGAGGCCGCCTGCCGAACCGGTTCAACCCGTCGAGTACCCGGACGGCTCCGCCGACGGCCCGGAACACCCCGCTCGGCCGCCCGAGCGGCAACTCATCCCCCGCCCGTGAGCGATGTGGGCTCCCCTGATCGTCCACATCACCCACGGGGCGGGGCCGCCAGGTGGTCATCTTCATCGGCCGGCTCGGGCGTCGGCGATCATCGCCGCCGGCGAGCTCGCCAGGTAGGCCACGGCCTGGCTGGTGCTGCCGTGCTGGCTGGGGTGGTAGTCGCGGCGCAGGTACGGCAGACAGGACCGGATCAGCGCGAACAGGCTGGGCAGCCCGTAGCGGGGCAGCCGGATCGCGTCACGCAGGCGCGGCTTGCGCTTGCCGGTCGGGTCGTTGGCCATCAGGAACCGCACGCCCTGGATCCACAGCAGCGCCATACCGGGCGCGACGACCATCATCTGCCGTACCCGAGGCCAGTACCGCCCGTCGAGGTGCTGGTAGAGGTCGAACGCGACCGCGCGGTGCTCGACCTCCTCGGCGCCGTGCCAGCGCAGCATGTCGAGCATGACCGGGTCGGTGCCGGCGGCGTCCAGCCCGGGCGCGTTCAGGATCGCGTCGCCGAGCACGGCGGTGAAGTGTTCGATGGTGGCCACGCCGGCGACCCGTTCGATGAGCCACGCATCCCGGCGCGCCGCCGCTTTCCGACCGGTGAACTCGCGGTCCCCCAGCGCCTTGCGGAACAGCCACCGGACCTGGGCCACGTACGGCTCGGTGTCCAGCCCGTGGGTGTTGAGGTGGTCGAGCACGCCTTGGTGCGACGCGGCGTGCAGCGCCTCCTGGCCGATGAAGCCGCGCACGTCCTCGGCGACCTGCTCGTCGCGGACCAGCGGCAGCGCCTCGGCGAACACCTTGACGAACCAGCGTTCACCCTCGGGCAGCAGCAGGTGCAGCACGTTGAGCAGGTGCGTGGCGAACGGGTCGTTCGGCACCCAGTGCATCGGCAGCTGAGACCAGTCGAACTCGACCTCACGGGGGCGCAGCGAGACCTTGTCCGGGTCGGCCAGCTCGTTGCTCACACCGACACCTCCCTCCGGGCGGCGGCGCGCAGGAGCGCCGGGGTCAGCCGGGACGCGGCGAGCGCCGCCCATGCCTCGGGGGTCACCGGGGCGAGTGCGGTGTTGCGTTCGGTCGCACGGACGATCTGGATCGCGGCGCGCTCCGGTGTGTAGTTGCGCTTGTCGTAGAACGCGGTGGTGGACTGCTGGCGACGCTGCTGCTCGGAGTCGTCCAACCCGACGAACTTGGTGGTCGCGGTGATGTTGGTGTGGACGAGACCTGGGCAGATGGCGACGACCCCGATCTTGTGCTCGGCGAGCTCACCGCGCAAGCACTCGCTGAGCATCAGCACGGCGGACTTGGTCGTCGAGTACGCCGACAGCGCCCGCGACGGCAGGTAGGCGGCGGCGGAAGCGGTGTTGACGATCCGCCCGCCCTCGCCGTTCTCGACCATCGCGGCACCGAACTCGCGGCACCCGTGGATGACGCCCCACAGGTTGACGTCGATGATCCGCTGCCAGTCCTCGACCGAGGTGTTCAGGAACGAACCGGACATCCCGATGCCGGCGTTGTTGATCACGACGTCCGGGACGCCGTACTCGTTGATCACTTCCTTGGCGAACCGGGCCATCTCGTCGGCCTTCGACACGTCGACCTGGTAGGCGGTGGCACGCACACCCAGCTCACGCACGGCGGCGCCGGTGTCGGACGCGGCGGCGGGGTTGATGTCGGCGATCACCACATCGGCCCCGCGCTGGGCGAAGGCCAGCGCGGTCGCGCGACCGATGCCGCTGCCGGCTCCGGTGACGACGACGAGCGAGCCGTGGTGGCGCCGACGCGCGGCGGGAAGGCTGGCGGCAGCGGCGCGGACGGCCGCCCGGCGCAGCCCGTTGCTCGCGGGTGCCCCGTCGACGTTGTCGGCCAGCTCGGTGATGCAGCGGGCGATCACCTCGGGGCGGCTGCGGACGATCCAGTGCCCGCCGACGACACGGCGCAGGCGGGGCTCTGTGGTCCAGGCGGCGATGTCGGACTGCATCGGCGTCCCGACGAACGCGTCGTCGGTCGGCGCGAGCACCTGCACCGGCACGGTGGTGCGACGCAGGCCCGGCTTGACCAGGTGCCCGCGCATGTTCTCCCGGTACAGCTCCAGCCCGCGGATCGCGTCGTCCGGGTTCGGTGCCCGCAGCCCGGTGTCGCCCCTGCTCAGCAGGCGCATCAGGCGGGGAAGCACGCCGCTGCGCCAGGCCGCCTCTGGCACTCCCGGCAGCTGGAAGAAGCCGATGTACCCGGAGGAGAGGCCCTGCTGGACCAGCTCGCGGAACCGGCCACCACCCGGACGGCGCAACCGGGACCGGAACCAGTGCCCCACGTGGTCGAGGCACGGCCCGGAGATCGAGGTGTAGGAGGCGATGCGTGTGGCCAACCGCTCGTCGGTGACCGCGTGCCATGCCTGGATGGACCCCCAGTCGTGCGCGATCAGGTGGGCCGGCTGGTGCGGCGACACGGCGTCCAGCACGACACCGAGGTCGTCGGCCAGCTGGTCGAGCGCATAGCCGGCGCGGCTGGTCGGCGCGGTCGAGGCGCCGGCGCCGCGCACGTCGTAGGTGACGACGTGGAACTTCTTGGCGAGTAGCTCGACGACCCCGTCCCACACGGTGTGGTCGTCCGGGTAGCCGTGGACCGCGACGATCACCGGACCGTCCGGGACACCACATTCCTGTACTGCCAGCGACACACCATCACTGGCGGTGACTCGACGCGTCCGCGGCACCGCGGCGACCTCGACCTTATGAGACATGTTGTCATGTTAGACAGAGTGTCAACAGTGAGTCCAGTGCGAACTCAAGATCCGTTTATTGGTCCTACGTTGTTACCTATGGCACACTGGGCGGCACACGCGACTGGCGGCCAGAGGGTGGGAAACCATCGGGGAGCTTCCAGCGGGGGTCGACCGCCTGGGCCGCCGCTGAGGAGCAGCTGCCTATGTCTGAAAACAGCTCGACCGCTGTCGCCACCGCACGTCTGTTGCCCGGCGCGCCCGTCGCGGAGCGACTCTTCGGTGAGATCACCGAGCGCGCCAATGCCCTGCGCGCCCGTGGTGTCGAACCCAGCCTGGCCACGATCCTGGTCGGCGACGACGACGCGAGCGCCGGCTACATCCGCATCAAGCAGCGCCAGGCCGCCGAGCTGGGCTTCGTGTCCCCGCACACGCACCTGCCCGCGTCCGCCACCCAGGACGACCTCACCGAGGTCATCACCAACTACAACAACGACCCCGGCGTGCACGGAATGCTCGTGCAGTACCCGACGCCGAAGCACCTGGACTACGACGCGGCCCTGTCGCTGATCGACCCCGCCAAGGACGTCGACGGCATGCACCCGCTCAACCTGGGCAAGCTCGCCGCCGGCATCCCCGGCCCCCTGCCGTGCACCCCGGCCGGCATCGAGGAGCTGCTGGCGTTCCACGGGATCCAGGTGGCCGGCCGTGAGGTCGTCATCCTCGGCAGGGGCGCCACGCTGGGCCGCCCGCTGGCCATGCTGCTCGCGCAGAAGCGCCCGACAGCGAACGCCGCGGTCACCGTCGTCCACACCGGCGTGCCGGACTGGGACCGCTACACCCGCCGCGCGGACATCCTGGTCGCCGCGGTCGGTGTCCCCGGCATCATCAAGCCGGAACACGTCAAGCCCGGCTCGGTGGTGATCGGCGGCGGCGTCCGCTACGAGGGCCGCCGGCTGCTGCCGGACGTCGACGAGTCGTGCGCCGAGGTCGCGGGCGCGATCACGCCACGGGTGGGCGGCGTGGGCCCGACCACCGTGGCGATGCTCTTCCGCAACGCCGTGGCTGCCGCCGAACGCGCCTCGTAACGCCCAGAACCTCGTGAGTGTTGAGTGTGGCCATAGCCATACTCAACACTCACGAGGTTTGACCTCAGCTGATGCGGTCGTCCGCCGGTCGGGGGTCGATGCGGCCTGCCTCCGCAGGTGGGATCGGGTCGATGATCGGGGCGAGCACGCGCACGGTGTGTGCGTCCGGCACCGGCTGTTCGGACAGGTCCCGGTAGACCAGCTCGCCTTCGGCGTCGATGTCGGCGATGAAGCCGGTCGCCGCGAGCTGCTCCTCGTCCAGGTCGGTGAGCAGCTCCTCGCGGGCCGCGATCACCTGGTACTCGGGCCATTCCAGGTTGCTGTAGGCGTCGTGCAGGTCGTCCAGGAGCCCGACCAGGTGCTTCTGCCAGCCCAGCGGCATCGACTGCGCGAGCGAACGCGGGATCACCAGGTAGTCGAGCGTCGCGCCCGGGTAGGTGGTGTCGGCGTAGTCGCGGACCGGGGTGGTCGACGCGGCATCCTCCTCGCCCGGTGAGGGCGGGAGTCCGGGGATCGGACGGTTCATGCCGGGTTCGGGGCTACGCCGGGGCGGGTGGCCAGCGGCACCAGCTCGGGGTTGTTCCAGTCGACCGGACGGCTGCGTACCGGTTTCCCGCTGTAGGGCGCCTCGACGAGCATGTTGTTTCCCAGGTAGAGCATCACGTGGTGGATCGTTGCCGGGTCGTTCCGGTCGGTGGCCAGGAAGAGCAGGTCGCCCGGCTGGGCGGCGCTCAGCGGCACATGACCACCGGCACCGTACTGCTCGCGGGACACCCGGGGCAGGAAGATCCCGGCCGACTGGAACGCCCGCAGCATAAGGCCGGAGCAGTCGTAGGCGTTCGGCCCGGTGGCTCCCCACACGTACGGCTTGCCCTGCTCGCTGAGCGCGAACGTGATCGCCGAGCGCACGACGCCCTCGGGCAGGTTCACCGCCGCGCCGCAGCCGAGCGGGTCCGCCACGTCGGCCAGGGTCTGCACGAGCTGCCCGGCCAGGCCCTCCCAGCGGGCGTAGGCCTCCGGGAACGCGGACCGCTGCACCGTCTGCGCGGCGACCGTCACCGGCAGCTGGTCCCAACCGGGCACCGCCTGCAGGTGCTGGAAGAACTTGGTCGCCGCGTACACCGGGTTGGTCACCTCGGACGGGCTGCCCCAGCCCTGCGAGGGGCGCTGCTGGAACAACCCGAGCGAGTCGCGGTCGCCGTAGTTGATGTTGCGCAGCGCGGATTCCTGCATGGCCGTCGCCAGCCCGACCAGCCAGGCCTTCGGCGGCAGCCCCATGCCCTTGCCGACCCCGATGATGGTCGCGGCGTTCTGCCGCTGCTCGTCGGACAGCTGCGAGGCGTCGGTGACACCGCGTCCGGGACCGCCGGAGACCGAGCCGGGGCCGTATCCGCTGGCGCACGGGCCGGAGCGCGCCGAGGAGCCGCCGAAACCACCGAAGCTGATCATCAGGCCGATGCCGAGGAACAGCAGCAACCCCATGCCGATCGCGACCAGCGGCAGCAACAGCCGCAGCGCGCGGAACTTGCGCCAGGGGCTAGTCATCGGCGCTAGTCATCGGCTCTGTCGTAGCCCGCGACCTTCCAGGTGCTGCCACCCTCGGTCGTGTTGACCACGAGCACCACGAGCTTGACCGCATCGGTCGGGATCTCGACGCGCACCGAGTTGGGCGAGACCAGGACGGCGCGCGCGGGACCGGTCACCTTGTTGGCCGGGATGTTCGTCGGGTCGACCGTCGACAGGACGCCGAGGTACTCCTCGGTGGTGTACGGCTTGAGCCCGTTCACCCAGGTCTGGGTGCTCGTCCCGGTCGGGTGTTTGGCCCACGCCTGGGTCCACCTGGTCGCCACGGTCAGCGCGGCCTGCGGTGCCTCGGCGGGCGGCAGCACGGTCGGGCGTAGCTCGGGGACCGGTGGGAGCCTGGTCGGCGCGGCGGCCGGTGGCGGCGCGGCGAACGTCGGCACGGCCGGTGCTGTGCTGGTCGGTGCCGTGGTGGCGCCGCGGTGGAACACCTGACCGAGCAGCGAGTTGCCCGCGATGATCAGCCCGAGCAGGACGATGAAACAGCCCACCAGCCGGCCCGGCGAGCGCAGCGGCCACTGCCACAGCGACCGGTACGCCGCCCCGCGCCCCTTCGGCGACCTAATCGGCATGCTGGCTCCCGGTAAGTACCCGTGTTGTGTCAGTCACGGTCGCCGCCGTAGGGATAGATCGGCTGGACCGGGCGCGGGCGGTAGATGCGGTAGACCGGCACGCCGTCCACCAGCTCAGGTTGCACGGGTTGGCGGTGCGGACGGTCGGACGCGGCGTCGGGCCTGCGGTAGAGCACGGACTCGTCGATCGTGGTGTGGTCGGCGCCGCCGCCGTAGCCGCCGCCGGGGTAGTAGTTGTTCGCCGCGCCCAACCGGGACTGCCCGCCGGTCAGCGCACGCCGTGACGGCGCGGTGACCGCCGCCGCCTCACCCTCGTCGACCGCCGTGCGGTCGCTGGGCCGCCAGCCACCGGCGAACCGCTGTTCCGGGACGACTCGCGCCTGAGCCTGCGCCTGCACCGTCTCCGGCCTGCGGACGTGCGGGTCGGACGGGCGCGACACGTCGCTGCGCCGTTCGTCCCACCAGCGCGTCTGGCGCTCGTCCTGCTCGGAGGCACCACGCAGCCGGCCCCACATGCGCGACACCGGCCCGCTGCCGACCCCGGGCACGACCCCGCCGAACTGTTCACGGGTCAACGACACCATCGCGACGAGTCGTCGGAACGGTCTGGCCACCGCCCACAGGATCACCGTCGTCACGCCGGTGATCAGCAACGCCAGCCAGAGGTCGATGCCGCTGTCCGGCTTGAACAGCGACACCACGAGCAGCGCGTGCAGCCCGGCCAGTGCGCCCACCACGAGGGTGTTGACCAGCGCGGACCCGGCGACCTTCGCCAGCGTCGGCAGTACCTCGGGCTTCAGCACCGCGAGAACCGCGATCGCCGGCAACGTCATGATCATCAGGCGCAGGATCAGCATCGCCACCAGGACCAGCACCTTCGACATCAGCTGGAACAGTGCGATGCACACCGCCTGGATGACCGCCAGCACCCCGACACCGATGCGACTGCCCGACTTGCCCTGAAAGTTCGGGTACCGCTCGCCCATCTTGGTGGCGATGTCGGTGAACGCCTTCTTCTTCGCGTCCACGTCGGCCTGCTGGGTCTTGCCCTGGTAGACGTCGTCGTTGGTGAAGGTCTGGGCGCGCAGCAGGTCGCGGCCCAGCTCGACGGCCTTCGGGTCGGTCGGGGTGCCGAACTCCCCACGCAGCCAGTTGTTGTAGATGACCTGGTCGGTCAGCACGGTCGGCAGCGTGTTGACGTCGCCCTGGTGCAGCGGCGAGAGGAAACCCTCCTGCATCTGGGTGATGCCGTCCAGCAGCAGCCCGTCGGCGGCCTTCGCCCAGTTGACCGGCGCCAGGTAGGCGGCGGCGCCGAGCATCAACGCGAGCAGCGCGAAGGCGCCGCGCTGGGCCTGCCGCGCCAGGTCCCCTCGGAACGCCAGCAGCAGCATCATCAGCGCGAGCAGCAGCAGCGCGGGACCGATGTAGGTGGCGAACACGCCGTTGTACATCGCCCTGGTGCCCTGCTCGATGACGTTGTCCAGCGGGGTGAGCACGTCACCGCCTCTGGCCAGCAGGTAGTGCGCCCAGTTGACGCCACCGACGGCGAACTTGGCCAGGTTGAACGTCTGGTTGCCGAGCCAGGTGTCGGTGTTGACCGCCGGGTCGGACACCGAGCCCGCGCAGCCGAGGTCGTAGGTGTGCCAGGACAGTCCGGCGTAGCCGACCTCGTTGTAGACGCTGTTCGGCGCACCGACGTTGACCGCCGGGTCGAGCGAACCGACCAGGCCGGACCCCGGCCGGTCCGGTTCGGGCGCCTGCTTGCAGTCGAACGGGTCCGCCCAGGCCGAGGGCCCCAGCAGCATCGACCCGAGCAGCAGCGCGATCACCACGACGATCCGCCGCGCCCGGACAGGCACCCGCGGGCGGGGCAGCCGCCGCAGCAGTCCGACGAGCAGCGCGGCCAGCACGATCAGCCCGACGGCGATCATCGGCCACCCCAGGCTCGTGAGTGTTGAGTGTGGCTATAGCCATACGCACCACTCACGAGGTCGACCGGGCCGCGCGCAGGTCGTGAGTGGTACGGGCGCCTATAGGCGCCCGTACCACTCACGAAGGCGGTCGGGGATGTCACCGGGGGCGCTCGCTGGTGTGCGCCGGATAGTCCAGGTCGTCGAACTCGTCCAGGTCATCTAGCAGGTCCAGCTCGTCGCCGGAGTCGTACTCGGCGGGCGGCGGCGACTGGCGGGCACCCGTCGGGTGCATCGAGGGCTCGGCCGGCGGGCGTGGCGGGGTGCGGGTGAGGCCGTTGGTCGACGCGGGCAGCTCAGCCGGGGCGGAGCGGCCCAGCGCGGGCGCCTCGCTCCGGCCGAGCGCCGGTGCCATACGGTTCCCGTCCAGCGCCGGGGCCGCCGGACCGGAGGTCGACACCCGGTTCGCGTCCGGGTTGGTGTCCAGCGCCTCGGCCAGGTGCGCCAGGTGCGGCGCCTCCAGGTCGATCCGGATCTTCTCCACGCCGCCGTGCCCGTCGGCGAACACGAACTGGCGCGGTGTGTCGTCCGGTCGGTCGTCGTGGCGCGGCCTCGGCGACAGTGTGCCGAGCATCGCCTCGTAGCCCACCCCGGTCGGCACCCGCAGCAGGCGCAACGCATCGGCCTGCGCCTCCGCGTCGTCGGTCCGCCCGACGAACACCGCGTTGACCAGCGACGCGAACCCGGACACCCGCAGCAGGTCGCCCGCCAGCTGGGAGGCGAACAGCGCACGGACGTTGAACTTGCGGGAGTCGCGGGCCAGCCGGTCGATCAGGACCTTGCCGGTCGGTACCTGGGACAGGAAGTGCGACTCGTCCAGCGCGACGCCCTTGCGGCTGTTGCGGTTCGCGTCGTAGATCGTGCGCTGGGTCAGCCAGGACGCCAGGTTCAGCAGCTCGACGGCGAGCTGCTCGCCGTCGGTCCACTCCTCACGCGGCGAACCGGGGCGCGGCAGCGTCATGCCCTGCATGGTGAGCACGGTCAGCCGGTACTCCCGGTCGGCGTGCCACGGGTCCTCCCTGGTCTGGTCCGGGAACAGCAGCGCGGCCTGCGGCAGCTCGCGGCGTTCCTCCAGGAAGTCGGCGACCACACCGGCGTGGTCCTCGCCGTCCCTCGCGTGCCGTCGCAACACGTCGATGACCTGCGCCGGGTTGCGGTCCGGCGCGCCACCGACCTCGCGGACCGCACGCAGCAGCACGATCCGGGTGTGCGGCAGCCGGGCGACGTCGAAGGGCAGCAGCCCGGTCAGCACGTCGAGAACCAGACGCCGCCGGGTCGCGGCGGCGAGTGAACGCTCCCGGCGCCAGGCCCGCTCGGCGTCCTCCTCCTCGTAGAAATGCTCGATGTTCGGTTCGGCGACGACCCGGTACGGGTTGAGGATTCCGGGATCGGCGCGCAGCAGGTTGATGTTGCGGGAGAACGGCGCCAGCTCGGGCAGCCGGGTCAGCTCGGCGAGCGGACCGGACGGGTCGAGCACGGTCCACTGCGCGCCGGCACGGAGCGACTTGTAGACGATCAGCCCGGTCAGGAACGACTTGCCGGAACCGAGACCGCCGACGATCGCGGTCAGACCGGACGCGCGGCGGACCTCCTGCGCCATCCACGGGTCCCACGCGACCGGGCGCCGGGTGGCGGTGCAGGTCTCGCCCAGCATGATGCCGCGCCGGTCACCCACGGCCGCGGTCGCGGCGGGTACCGCGGCCGCGGCCCAGGTCACCGAGCCGCGGCGGCGGTACGCGGTGGACGCGAGCGGCTCGCCGGGGATGAACTCGCGGGCGTAGCGGTACTGGGCTTCGGGGTGCTCGATGGACACCTTCGGCCGGTACACCTCGAGCAGCTGCTGCGCCCGGGACACCGCCTCGGCCTCGTCCCGGCCGGACACCGCGACCCGCCACCAGCCGTACAGCCGGGTGTTGGTCTGGGTGAGCCCGCTGCTCAGCTCGTCCTCGATCTCCAGCACCCGGTCGGCCTGGCGCGCGAGTGACATCGGCGGGTCGAGGTCGTGGTCGTGGGTGTAGTGCCGGATCTGGCTGCGCACCTTGCCCATCTGGCGCTGCAGCTCACCGGTCACGTCCTCGGGGCGCCGGATGTACATCCGGGCGGACCACTCCACCGGGAAGGACAGCCGGTCGCTGCGCTGCATCCACGGGTCGTCGACCTCGGGGATCCGCATGCCGTCCATCAGCCCGATGGACAGCACCGCGACGTGCCTGGTCACCGTCTGGTTGCGTAGCCGCCCGACGACCCGCACCGTCGGCGCGTACGGCTCCTGGTGCAGCTCGACGCCGTCGGTGAACGCGGCGAGGTCCTCGGTCTCCCAGCGCGCGGCGGACGACCCGCCCGGGGTCATGCCGAGCGACCGGGGCGCGGGCAAACCGAGCGCGCACGAGCGGTGCATCAGCCAGGCGAGGTCGTCGGCCAGTGCCGGCACGGCGTCCAGCCCGGTGCCCGCGACCAGCTCGTCGACGTGGCGCACCTCGGACTGCAGCGCGGCGAGCTCCGCCTGCACGGCGCCCGGGACGATCCGGCCGAGCACCGGAGCGGTGCGTTCCACCCAGCGGTCGAGCGTGCCCCTGCCGGACACCTCGACGCCGAGGAACACCTCCTTGTCCGACATGGACAGGCCCATGAGGTGCCGTTGCTCACCCTCCAGGAACCCGTCCCAGCCGAGTGCGCCGGCGACGTCCGGCGGCCTGCCGAGCGCGTTGTGGTCGAACGCCTCCGCCCACATGTGCACCGGGTAGGGCCGGGTCGTGACCCGCAGGTGCAGCCAGCGGCCCTGCAGCTCGCCGAGCTGCGCGGCGATCTGGTGGATGAGCAGCTCACGCTGGTTGTCGCTGCGGAAGCTCCAGGCCTGCGGCGCCAGCCGGTACCAGGCCATCACCTGGGTGGCGGTGCGTGTCAGGTGCCCGTCGATCGAGCGCAGGTTGATGCTCGGCTGGTAGCGCGGCGCCGAGGTCTCGCCCGCGAGCGACCGCGCGGCCTTGCTCTTACGTCCGTCCGCGCTCTTCGCCGTCGGCCGCTGGCTCTGCTGCCGGGGCGGTTGCTGCCTTGGCGGTTGCTGGCGGGGTGGCTGCTTGCGCGGCGGTGGTTTCCTGCCCTTGCGCGGGCGCTTACCGAACATCAGCGACCACCTCGCCGCTTGCCGCGCGGCATCATGCGGCGTACCCGAACGTGTTCGTTGCGCACATTGCCGCCGCGGTGCGCGGTGCTCGCCCTCGGACCGGTCACCTCGTACCAGAAATGCTGGAAGAGGTGGACCACACCCTTCTCGTAGTTCACCTTGCGCGACACCAGCCTGGTGAGGAAAACGGTGATCACGATCGCCCACGCGGTGGGAAGGATGTTGAACGCGATACCGACCCGGCGCTGAATGAACAGCACGAAGATGAAGATGAGGAAGCCCACCAGATAGCTGGAGTAAGTGGCTCGCCACGGGAACGTCGCCCGAGGCGGACCGAGCCACACCGCGTCGATGCGGTAGATCTCGTCGTCTGTCCGGACCCGCAAAACGTCACCCAACGATGAGGTTGGCGAGGAACTGGCCCACGTCGCCCGCCTTGCCGGACACCGCGATGCCCAGCGCGACCAGGCCGACCAGTAATCCCACGCCTCGGCGCGCGACGCCGGCGTTGTCGCCCCGGCCACCGATCCAGAGCAGAATCACCGCGATCACCAGTAGCAACAACGGCACGATGTTGCCGGTGATCCAGGTCTGCAGGTTCTGGGTGCCGAGCTCCTTGCCCTGTTCCTGCGCCAGAAACTGGCCGGCCCCTGCTGTGACCGCGGCGAACGGGCTGGTCATGACGGCTCCTCACGTAGCTGCACGGCCTGGGCGCACCCACCCGGCCGGGTGAAAGCCGACTGCTCCCCGTCGGCGCCTGCTCCCCAAGAACTGGCCACGCGAATCCTAGGACGAGCGATGCGTGCCAGTCCGGAGAACGGGCGGGAAACCCCGAAGATTGCCGGAAAAACCTGCCGAGAGTGCTACCGGTCGCCCGGAAGAGTGTCCTCGCGGTTCTCCCGGGTCCGTGGGCGCGACGCGCGAGACATCACACATTGTGACCCACGGCGCACATCTGGCTCGTTTCAGTTTAGTTACCGTTCAGTAGGTAAGGCTCCCCTCATGCGTGGCATACCAAACGTCCAGCTCCGGCGGGGGTTACTCTCACCCGCAAGACCCACCGGGAGGAACAACCGTGATCGCGCGAATGGTGGTCGGCCTAGTACTGACGGTGCTCGTACTCGCTGTCGCCGGCCGACGGGCGTGGTGGCTGTACAAGCTGATCAGCTCAGGCCAACCCGCACATGACCGAACCGACCAGCTGGGCGCTCGACTGCGCACCCAGTTCGTCGAAGTGCTCGGGCAGCGGAAGCTGCTCAAATGGTCGATACCGGGGCTAGCGCACCTGTTCACCATGTGGGCGTTCATCATCCTGCTGACCGTCTACATCGAGGCCTACGGCGCGTTGTTCGACGAGAAGTTCGCGATCCCGATCATCGGCCACTGGGCCGCGCTCGGGTTCCTGCAGGACTTCATCGCGTTCATGGTGCTGGTCTCGCTCGTGGTGTTCACCGTCATCCGGATCCGGCAGGCGCCCGAGCGGCGCCAGCGCGAGTCCCGGTTCTACGGCTCGCACACCGGGCCCGCCTGGTTCATCCTGTTCATGATCTTCAACGTGGTGTGGACGCTGTTCTTCTTCCGCGCCGTGTCCTCGGCCGCCGGGAACTCGCCGTACACCTCGGGCGCCTGGATCTCGATCGGCCTCGGCGTGCCCTTCGAGGGGCTGTCGCACACCACGCTGTTCATCCTGGAGACCGTCGGCCTGATGCTGCACATCGGCGTCATGCTGGCGTTCCTGATCATCGTGCTGTACTCCAAGCACCTGCACATCTTCGTCGCGCCGATCAACGTCGCGGCCAAGCGGCTGCCCAAGGGCCTCGGCCCGCTACTGCCGATGGAGTCCGGCGGCAAGCCGATCGACTTCGAGGACCCGGGCGAGGACGACACCTTCGGTCGCGGCAAGATCGAGGACTTCACCTGGAAGGGCATGCTCGACTTCGCCACCTGCACCGAGTGCGGGCGTTGTCAGTCGCAGTGCCCGGCCTGGAACACCGGCAAGCCGCTGTCCCCGAAGCTCGTCATCATGGACCTGCGGGACCACCTGTTCGCCAAGGCGCCGTACCTCATCGGCGGCAAGGACATGCCCGAAGAGGGCGCGGTCGAGGTGGCCGGCAACGCCGACGCACACGGCCACGGCGTTCCCGAGTCCGGCTTCGGGCGGGTCACCGGGTCCGGCGAGGAGCAGGCGGCGCGTCCGCTGGTCGGCACCCTGGAGGCCGGCGGCGTCATCGACCCGGACGTCCTGTGGTCCTGTACGTCCTGCGGCGCGTGTGTCGAGCAGTGCCCGGTCGACATCGAGCACGTCGACCACATCATCGACATGCGCCGCCACCAGGTGCTGATCGAGTCGGAGTTCCCCAGCGAGCTGTCGGTGCTGTTCAAGAACCTGGAGAACAAGGGCAACCCCTGGGGACAGAACGCCAAGGACCGCCTGGAGTGGACGAAGGGCCTCGACTTCGAGGTCCCCGTGTTCGAGGGCGAGCTGTCCGACGACACCGAGTACCTGTTCTGGGTCGGCTGCGCGGGCGCCTACGACGACAACGCCAAGAAGACCGTCAAGGCCACCGCGGAGCTGCTGCACCGAGCCGGCGTCGGTTACGTCGTGCTCGGCCCGGAGGAGACCTGCACCGGTGACCCGGCGCGGCGCTCCGGCAACGAGTTCGTCTTCCAGATGCTGGCGCAGCAGAACGTCGAGGTGCTCAACACGGTCTTCGAGGGCCGCGAGCCGGGCAAGCGCAAGATCGTCACCACCTGCCCGCACTGCCTGAACACCCTGGGCCGGGAGTACCCGCAGCTGGACGGGCACTACGAGGTCGTGCACCACACGCAGCTGCTGAACAAGCTGGTCCGCGAGGGCAAGTTGGTTCCGGTCGCCGCCCCGGAAGGCGGCACGGACGTGACCTACCACGACCCGTGCTACCTCGGCCGGCACAACGGCGTCTACGAGGAGCCGCGCGAGCTGGTCGGTGCGGCCGGCGCCAAGCTGACCGAGATGCCCCGGCACGCGGACCGTTCGATGTGCTGCGGCGCGGGCGGTGCGCGGATGTGGATGGAGGAGCACATCGGCAAGCGGGTCAACCTGGCCCGCACCGAGGAGGCGCTGGCCACCGAGGCCAAGCAGATCGCCACCGGGTGCCCGTTCTGCCGCACGATGCTCACCGACGGCCTGACCGAGAAGCAGAGCGAGGGCGCGAGCGAGGACGTCGAGGTCCTGGACGTCTCGCAGATGCTGCTCGCCTCGGTCAAGCGCGGCGACCCGAGCACGAACGGCAACTCCAACGGCAAGGCGCACTCGCCGGAACCGGCCGAGCCCGCTGAACCGGCCGAGCCCGCCAAGTCCGGCGACTCGGAGAACTGACCGACCGGTGGGGCGGAGCCGCCGGCTCCGCCCCACCGCCGTCCTACGCCGGAACCGTCACCTTCGGGACCTGTGCCAACGCCACGGCGTTGACCTCCTTCGGCCGGGTCTGCTTGAGGTTCTTCAAGAAGTCCTCGCGGCCCTTGCCATATGCACGCAGGCTCAGCCCGTACAGCTGGGTCGCCTTCTTACCGGCCAGCGTCGCCGGGACGTACCGGTAGACGTTCCACTCGATGAAGTCCTCACCGGCCTGGGTCTTGCCGGCGAGCACGAAGTCGAGCAGCGCCTCACCGGTCTCCTGTTTGACCCGCACGTCGTAGTTCACCACCGGGTCGGTCTTCTTGCGCTGGTCGAGCGCGGTGACCTGGGTCTTGACCGCGTCCGCCACGGCGGCGCCGCCGACCAGCTCGACCTGCAGCATCCGCTGGTAGCTGTCCAGCTGCTGACCCGAGGGCAGGTACTCCTGGCGGTAGTAGGTCGGCTTCGGTTTGCTGCTGGCGGCGAGACTGTGGTCGATGCCGTCCAGACTGAGCGGGCCGGGCACGCCGATCAGGTCCGGGGCGGTGGGCGTCGGCGCGACCGATGCGGCTCCCGAGCCCGGCGCGGTGCCGGTACCGGCGGCCCCGCACGCGGTCAGGGACACCGTCGCGGTCACCAGCACAACCGCCTTGCACACCGTCTGCCATCGTCGTGACACGTTCGCTCCGTCCGGCCCGGGGGAACCGCGCGCCGGGCCGGCGAGCGGGCCTGTATCGGGCGCGACGGTACCCAAGCTGAGCGGGTATCAGCTCCCGCAGGGGGTGTACCCGGTGATCAGGTAGCTGCTGCCCTCGTGCCGGCGCAGTTCGAGCCTGCCCAGCACCGGCCCCGGCGCGGTGGTGCCCGCCGGCCACACCGCGCAACCGTCGACGGTCGCGGTGCCGTCCGCGCGTTTCGTCACGGTGCCCTTCGGCAGCCTCGGGTTCGAGTACTTGCCGGGGTTGGTGACCCTGCCGTGCATCCGGCGCACGGCGTCGACGCAGGACGGCGCACCCTCCGCCGCCGCGAGCTGCTCACCGCCCGGTGATCCGAGCAGACCGCACGCCTTCACCTCCTGTCCGTACGCGATGTCCGATGTGATCGCACCCAGGAACGCCTCCGCCGGCAACGCCATCCGGCTCGCCCGGTACTGCTGGTCGGCCGCCGCCTGTTCGGCCTGCAGCTGCGTGGCCGTCCGGTAGTGGCTGATGCCGTATCCGGCGCCGAACGCCACGACCATGACCACGCCGACGGCGACCACCCACCAGTCCGGCAGCCGCACGAACCCGACACCGAGCACCGCGAGCCCCGCCGCAAGGCCCCACGCCCACGGATCGCTGCGCGCCGCCATCAGCACCACGACCACCAGGCCCGCGAGGTGTGGCGCCCAGCCGAGCAGCAACCGGTCCAGCCGCAGCAGGTACAGCAGCACCAACACGCCGAGCCCGATGACCACCGGCCACCACGACCAGCCCGCGAACGGCCACAACAATCCGACGGCGGCCAGCAGGATCAGCCCGGCGAGAACCCGGATCGGCCACCGCTGCCGGCCGGCACGGTCCACCCGGGGACGCCGCGACCACGGCGGCCATCCCGCTCGAACGGACCGGACTGAAGTGGAAGTCGCTCGCTCATCCATGGCCGCCCGAGAGTAGCCGTGTCACCACCACGAGGCCTGGTATCGGCACGCGGTGGACCGTTCGGCGTGTGTCCTCAGGCCGCCGTGGTGATCGTGGTGACCGCGACACACCCAGGAAGGTCCGGGCTGTAGGCGCCGAAGCTCCCGGAGTCGCCACACTCGAGGTCAGTGCTCACCGCCTGCCCCGCGGACCGCCGCGCCCTCCCGCGCCCGGTCGGGTACCTCCACGGCCCGGGGCACGGCGGGGTGGAGCCTTGCCTCGGCGCTGAGTGGGCAGAGGTGTGTCGAACAGCGCGAGTGCGCCCTCCCGCCCCGGCGGGAACAGGATGTCCGGAACGAGCACACCCTCGTTCAGCAGCGCGGTGAGGTAGCCGACCGTCTCCCGGTAGGGCAGTTGGCACTCGCACGGGATCGGCGACGGGTCGTCCACCGGGCGGGGACGGCCGCCGAAGTCGAGGCCCCCGTAGCAGATCAGCGGCTTGCGCAGCTCCCATAACGGGTCACTCCTCGGATCGAACCGGCCCGTGTCGTGGAGGAAGTCGAACCACTGCCAGACCGAGGGGACCACCTCGACCGAGCAGTCCCTGACACCCGCGAGCGCACACCAGCTCGCGATGCCGTCGCTGAGCAGCGCGCGGACACCGACCCGGGTCCACACGAACGGCGCGCCCGTGCCCACGCCCTCCGATTCGGCACCGGCACAGATCAGCGCGAACACGTCGGCGTCGGCCGGCACACCGCGCGCCGCGCACCAGCGCAGCGCCTCGGCGATCACCTGCTCGTGCCGGTCACGCGTCGGGGCGACTGCCTTCGCCACAGAAACAGACGTACCCATGACAAGCTCCTCGTGTCGAATGGATGTTCGATACGAGGATGATGCCGGAAGGGTCTGACAGTTTTGGGCGACGCGGTCAGCGGCGGGTGTCGACCCGGTGGAAGTTGAGGTAGGCGCGTGACTGGGTCGGCCCGCGCTGCCCCTGGTAGCGGGAGCCGGCCTCGGCGCTGCCGTACGGATGTTCGGCGGGGCTGGACAGCCGGAACAGGCACAGCTGACCGATCTTCATCCCCGGCCACAACGTGATCGGCAGGTTCGCCACGTTCGACAGCTCGAGCGTGATGTGCCCGGTGAAGCCCGGGTCGATGAACCCGGCCGTCGAGTGCGTGAGCAGCCCGAGACGGCCGAGGCTCGACTTGCCCTCCAACCGACCGGCGAGATCGTCCGGCAGGCCCACCGACTCGAACGTCGAACCCAGCACGAACTCGCCGGGATGCAGCACGAACGGGTCGTCGCCCTCCGGCTCCACCGAGGTCGTCAGCTCGTCCTGCTGCTCGCGCGGATCGATGTGGGTGTAGCGCGAGTTCTGGAAGACGCGGAAGTACCGGTCCAGCCGCACATCGATGCTGGACGGCTGCAACATCGCGGAATCCCAGGGGTCCAACACGAGCCGCCCGGAGTCGAGCTCCTTGCGTAGATCACCGTCCGAGAGCAGCACGCCGTCACCCTACCGGCTCACTCACCGAGGCCAGTGTCACCCTGATGGCGCCGCCGAGGATGGTGCTAAGCTCGCTCTCGAAGCACCGCGCGGATGTAGTTCAATGGTAGAACATCAGCTTCCCAAGCTGAATACGCGGGTTCGATTCCCGTCATCCGCTCCACCAACAAAGGCCCAGGTCAGACGATGTCTACATCGGACCTGGGTCTTCGTCGTGTCTGGCCTCGAAGCAACGGCGCCACCTCGCAGAGCGTCGTGTTGCGTCACAGACGCCGCAGTGTCTGCGACGCGACGTGAAGCTCTGCGAAGTCGAGTTCGGCGACGGTCACGGGTGCGTCCTGCCCGCACACCGGGCCGAAGTAATTGAGCTCGCTCAGCCGTCCTGTTCTTCCCTATCGTCTCGCGTATGAGTGATTCCACGCGCGGTCGCAACCGGTTCGTGCTGACCGCCGGTACCGGCTTGATCATCGGTGTGGTCGCCAGCATCGTGACGGGCATGTGGTGGCTCGTCGCGGTGGGTCTTGCTCTCGGCGCGGGCGCGTCCGGCCTGCGCCGCTAACGGGTCGCGTGCCGGACGAAGCTCGCCGTCTCCTGTGAGGTCGCCGACGGGGCCCACACGATCCGCAGCTCGCTCGCGGACAGGCCGGCCACCTGGACGACGCTGATGCCGCGCAGCACCAGCTCCGGCAGCAACGACTCCGGGACGAATCCGATCGCGCCGCCCAGCCGGATGCCGGCGACGTACTGTGCCGCGTCCGACACGGACGGGCCGGGCGTCCACGCGTGTGGGGCCAGGTCCGTGCCGGTCCAGTAGGCGGTCTGCGCGGGCGTGTCCCCGGACCAGGTCGGGATCGTCGCGCCGTCGAGCTCGGCGCGTTCGATCACCCGGCGCGTCGCCAGCGGGTGATCGTCGGGGAGCAGCGCGACGCGCGGGTCTGCGCGGAACAGGTCGCTGTCCAGGCCCCGGAAGTCCATCGGTGAACGCACCAGCGTCACGTCCGTCACTCCGGTGCGCACCTCCTCCACCTGCGCGGACCCGTCCACCACCGCCGCCCGAACGCGACCGGGATGCTCGGCGTTGTAGGCGACGACGAGAGCCTCCAGCGCGTCGATGTCGCAGGCACGCGCGGTGACCCGCAGCTGCCGCGTGCCCCGGGCGGCGGTCGCCCGGGTGACCGCCGCCCGGGCGGCATCGTCGACGGCGCGGGCGTCGTCGCGCAGTGCCCTGCCCGCGTCCGTCAGCGTCGCGCCGTGCCGGTCACGCACGAACAGGTCCGCGCCGAGCATGGTCTCCACCGCCCGGATCGCCCGGGACAGCGCCGGTTGGGTCATGCCCAGCCGCGCGGCCGCGCCGGTGAACGTGCCCTCCTCGGCGACGGCCAGGACGTAGCGGAAATGCCTCAGCTCGATCTCCGGCTCCACACCCTCCAGCGTGCCAGACCAGCGGCGATGCCGGGCGGGCATGGCGTCATCCCACAGCGGCCTTGGACACCGCGACTGCTCGTCCTGTGTGCTGGCGACATCGGCAGGACGAGCGGAGGGGTCGATGAGAGCAGTCGTCACCGGCGGTACGAGGGGTATCGGCTTCCACGTGGCCATGGAGCTGCGGCGGCAGGGGTACGCCGTCACGGTCGTCGGCCGGGACCCGGACCACGGCGAGGCCGCCGTCGGGGCCATCGGCGGGGACACCCGGTTCCTGCGTGCCGATCTTTCGTCACTGGACGAGGTGCGCGCGCTCGGTGCGCGCCTCGCCGGGGAAGGCCCGCTGCGGCTGCTGGTGAACAACGTCGGCGGCATGTGGTCGACACGCTGGGAGACCGTTGACGGGATCGAGGCCGCGTTCGCGCTGAACCATCTGTCCCCCACCGTGCTGACCGATGCGCTGATCGACGCGCTGAAGGCGGGTGCTCCCAGCCGGATCATCGAGGTCAGCTCGTCGTCGATCACCGTGGTCGACGGATCGCCGACGTACACCGAGGTCGAGGAGGGTGGGGAGTACTACGGGATGGCGGTCACCGGCCGGGCGAAGCTCGCGCACCTCGCGCACGCCCTGGACCTGGCCGAGCGGCTGAGCGGGAGCGGCATCAGCGTGTTCGTCGTCGATCCGCTCGGTCCGGCAGCGGCGGCGACGCCGAACGCCGCCGCGATGACCCCGGAGATCCTGCCGCCCGCGTTGCGGGGTCTCTGGGACGAGATTCAGCGGGGCCTGCGTCCCGCCGCCGAGGGTGCTCGGCCGATCGTCGCCGCCGCGACCGACCCGGCGTTCGACGGCGCGACCGGGCTGGTGCTCGGTCCGGACGGCGCGCCGTCGAAGGACCTGCTCCAGTTCCTCACCCCCGAGATCTCGGCGTCCGTTCGCGCGCTGACCCGTCGAGTGCTCGCTCAGCAGCACTCACCGGAACGATCCGGGACTCCGACCGCGCAGCAGTGCTGACCGCGCCATGCGTCGCGGCCTTCCTTCAGCGCGACGGCGGCGATGACCAGCGCGGCCACCGGGTCGGCCCACCACCAGCCGAACAGGCTGTTGACCCCGAGCCCGACCAGCAGCACCGCCGACAGGTACGTGCACAGCAGGGTCTGCTTGGAGTCGGCGACCGCACTGGCCGAGCCCAGCTCCCGCCCGGCCCGACGCTGCAGGCTCGACAATACGGGCATGATCAGCAATGACAGCGCGGCGAGCACCAACCCCACCGTGGAGTGCTCGGCACGTTCGGCGCCCAGCAGCGCCCGCCCGGACTCGACCGTGACGTAGGCGGCGAGCGCGAAGAAGGACACCGCGATGATCCGCAGCGCGGTCCGCTCCCGTCTGGCGTGGTCCGTGGCGGCGAACTGCCAGGCCACCGCGGCCGCCGAGGACACCTCGATGACCGAGTCCAGCCCGAATCCGATCAACGCCGTGGAGGACGCGGCGGCGCCGGCGCTGATCGCGACGACCGCCTCGACCACGTTGTAGGTGATCGTCGCGGCGACCAGCCACCGGATCCGGGTGGCCAGCCGGGCCGGGGCCGTCATCAGCAGCACTCCGCGTCGCCGCTGCCGGGGCAGCACGCCGGGTCGACGGCCAGCACGACGCCCAGCAGGTCACCGAGCGCATGCGCGAGCCGAGGGTCGGCGAGCTCGTACCGGGAGCGCCTGCCCTCGGGCACCGCCACGACGAGCCCGCACCCGCGCAGGCAGGCCAGATGGTTGGACAGGTTCTGCCGCGAGGTACCCAGCAGCTCCGCGAGCTGGGCCGGGTATCCGGGAGCCTCCCGCAGGGCCAGCAGCAACCGTGACCGGATCGGGTCGGACAGCGCGTGTCCGAACCGGGCGAGCACCTCGCCGTGCGTCAACGTCTCCACGACTCAACAGTACAGCGAGCGCTGAATAAAGCAACCACTGAACTCAGCGGACCCGCCAGCGTCCCGGCGTCGAGCCGGTCCGGCGGGTGAAGACCCGGATGAACACGGTGACGTCGGTGAACCCGACCCTGCGCGCGACCTGACCGACCGACAGCGCCGAGTAGCGCCCGTCGCCGAGCAGCCGTTGAGCGGCCCGTACCCGCTCGGCCCGGATGTACGCGGCCGGGCTGCCGCCGTCCTCGGCGAAGGCGAGCTGGAGCAGGCGCACGGACACTCGGCAGTGCGCGGCGATCGTCGAGGGGCTCAGGTCGGGGTCGGCGAGGTTGTCGTGGACGAACGCCCGCGCGGTCGTCACCAGGTGGCGCGTCGGCTCGGGCCGCGCGGCGCCCAGCACGCTCACCGCGAGTCCCGCCGCCGTCACGCCCAGCTCGTCGCGGTCCCGCGCGGAGAGCTCCTCGGTCGCGGCCAGCAGCTCGGTGGCGAAGGCGCGGAAGACCCGGACCAGGCCGCCGCGGGACGGACTGCGGCGCCGTTCGGGAGAGACGAGCGCCGAGGACGGGACGATCGTGCGCGGCGCCTGCAGGACGATCACCTGGCTGGGCCCGTCGAACTCCAGCTCGTAGGGCCGGTCGGCGACGTGCACGGACGCCGAACCAGGCCCGATGACCTGCTCGGTGCCCTCCTGCCGAACGGTCGCCGTGCCGGTGAGCGGGGACAGCAGGAGCAGGTCGTCGGACCCGTCCGCGCGCACGCCGCTCTCGTCCCGGCACACCCGGCACCGCCGCGTCCCGACGGCGGTCAGCCGCACGCCGCCACCCAGGTCGCACCGGCGCAGCGAACCCTCGAAACCGTCGTCCGCGCCTCGGACGCGCAACGAGATGAAGCTGTCCGTGATGATCTGGGCCCACCGCGCGGGGCTGTCCGTGACCACCTGCATGAGGCCTCCCTGCGCGAACCGTCGATGCTCCGTGCGCGAACCGTCGACCAGGTCACTCCGCGACGTCCTACCTTTCGCCGAACGGGTGTGCACGTCAATCAGAGGAGCAGACCATGACCACCGCAGCGTGGACGCACGTCATCGCCGACAGCGCCGCGTCCGAGTTCGTCCCGTTCGAGTACCCGGAGGCCGGGGGCACCGGACGTACCCGCACGTTCGGCGAGATCGCCGTCCAGCGCAGCACCGCGTACGACGGCACGGTCCACGTCGCGGCGTTCTGGCGGGTCGGGGCGACGACGTCACCGCTCTACGACGTTCCGATGGGGGACGAGTCGGGTTACGTCGTCCGGGGCCGCGTGACCATCGAGCTCGTCGACACCGGCGAGACGGTCGAGCTGAACGCCGGTGACCTGTACTCGTTCAAGAAGGGCACGATGACCCGTTGGACGTTTCACGAGCCGTTCGAGAAGTTCGTCGTCGTCACCGATGGGCGGGCAGGCTAGGGCCGGGTCAGCTCCTGCACCAGGCGGCGGCGCGCGAGCAGCCGGCTGACCGGTCCTCGGCCGAGGTCCCGTTCCCACGCGGGAGGTGGCACCGCGAGCACACAGCACCGGGCGTGCGCGGCGCACTGGGCGGCGACCGAACCGCCGCGCAGCCGCCGGAACGGTCCGCCGGTGCCCGAACCGACCACGAGCAGGTCGTCCGCGCGGTCGGCGATCCGGGTCAGCGTCGGCCCGGGCCGGCCCGGCGCGATGAACAGCCGGGTCGCCGGATCGGTGGGGACGGCCCCGACCGCCTGCTCCCAGGCGGCGTGCAGCCGCACCAGCGCGTCCGCCTCCCACACCCGGAAGACCTCGGCGACCGGGTCCCGCCGGACCGTACGGTCGTCACCCGCGTCCCACACCAGCACCGACCACAGGACCGCCCGCCGGGCACGGGCCTCGGCGACCGCCCGGCGCAGCGCGGCCAGGCTGCCCACCGAACCGCTCACTCCCACGACCACTCGCGCGATGACCTCGTCCACGACCCCAGCGCACCTCGCGCGGTCCGCTCGCACCACACCGCTGACGTGTCGTTGACGCCGTGACGGTGCGTCCTGACACGGTCCTGACACGGCTCACCAGGCTGAACCGCGCGCCTCGCAGACCGTGATGTCGCGTCGCAGACGCTGCAACATCCGCGACGCGACACGAGGCTCTGCGACGTGGTGCAACCGGCTAGCGGGCGCAGGCCCCGACACCGACGGCGGGGATCGTCGCCAGCCTGCGCAGCGTGCGGGCGGCGGCTCGGGTGCCGCTGCGCAGCGCACCCTCCAGGCAGGGCGCGTGCAGGTAGTCCCCCGCGAGGTCGACCGAGCCGGAGGACAGCGTCGACCGCAGCCGGGTCAGCCTGGCGATGTAGCCGGGTTCGAAGATCGGCACGAACCGCCGCTGGCGTCCCACGTGGCGGGCGGTGATCCGCTCGGCCATCCGGGGGCTCAGCTCGAGCAGCTCGGCCTCGAACCGGTCGCCCAGCGCGGCGTCGGAGAGCGCCTCGGCTCCGCTGTGCGGCGCGGCCCGGACACAGACCAGGCCGCCGGTCGGCGCGCGGTGGTCGAGGTAGCGGATGATCCCGATCATGCGGTCGCCGCGCCCGGTCGCGGGCAGGGTCGCCATCGCCAGCGGCGCGCCGGTCGAGTTGGTGGGGCCGACCGGGCTGCTCGTCCTGAAGTGGACGAAGTCCGCCCGCGAGTACCGCACCGTGCTCAGGAACTCGCGCGTCGGCGCGGGCGCACCGGGCCAGAGCCGTGCCGCGGTGTGCGCGTCGGTCGCGAGGATGGCCGCGCGGCTCAGGAACGCGAGCTCACCCTCGGTGCCGTGTGCGTCGACCCGCACCCCGTCCTCGGTCTCCTCGATCCGGGAGACCGTCACCCCGCACCGGACGTCCAGTGGCGCGGCCAGCTCGTCGATCACCGACGCCGCGCCACCGCGCAGCTCAACCGGCCGTTCGCGCACCATGCTCGGGCAGTGCGGCAGCAGCGTGTGGGACACCTCGTGCGGCTCGACGCCCCAGAACAGGCCGGTCAGCACACCGGCGTAGAAGGTGGCAGCTGACCTGCTGATCACCTCGCCCATCGATCGGATGTCGAGATTCGCGCTGGTCAGGACGTCACCGAGGTCCGCGCGTCCGAGCACGGCAGGGGCCGCGCCGGTCAGCAGCGAGAGCCGGTCCCTGACGCTCATCGCGGAGAACCCCAGCAGCCCGCGCAGGCCGCCGTGGTCGACGTGATGCCAGACGCCGTCGCGCCGCACCGCCGCGTTGTACCGGGACTCCGGTTCGATCGCGTCACCCGCGAGACCGAGCTGGTCGACGAGCGTGCACATCCCGGTGTGCGCCCGGGTGACGACGGCGCCGCCGAGCTCCACCCTGGCACCGTCCAGCACCCGGGTGCGTACCCGGCCGCCCGGGACGGCGTCGCCCTCCAGCACCACCGGCCGGTAGCCCCGGGCGCGCAGCTCGCGAGCGGCCGTCAGACCGGCGATGCCGGCCCCCACGACCACCACGTCCCGGGCTTCCATCCACACGTCCTCACGCACAGGTGACCAGACGTACGCCGATCAGCCGAAGATCCAGTGTGGTGTGTGTGACACCCGTCGCACATCGCCCGCTGGGAGGAGGAAAGCTCTCTCGAACGGACAGTCACATCTCAGCGGCGCGGCGGGTCAGTCGGGTAGGAGGTACCGCAATGGATGAGAACGACTGGCTGGCGCGACACTTCGAGGAGCAGCGGGGCCATCTGCACGCGGTCGCGTACCGCATGCTCGGCTCGACCGGCGAGGCGGACGACGCCGTGCAGGAGGCCTGGCTGCGGCTGAGCCGATCGGACACCCAGGATGTCCAGAACCTCGCGGGCTGGTTGACCACGGTCGTCGCGCGCGTGTCGCTCAACATGCTGCGCTCCCGTTCCACCCGCCGGGAGGAGCCGCTGGACGACATCGCCCCGGAGAGTCCCTCGACCGACCCGAATCCCGAGCAGCAGGCCGAGCTGGCCGACTCGGTAGGGCTCGCGCTGCTCGTGGTTCTGGAGACGCTGGCGCCGGCCGAGCGGCTCGCGTTCGTCCTGCACGACATGTTCGCCATGCCGTTCGAGGAGATCGCGCCGATCGTGGACCGTTCGCCTGCCGCCGCCCGCCAGCTGGCCAGTCGGGCCCGTCGCCGGGTGCAGGGCACCGCGACGGTCCCTCGGCCCGACCTGACCCGGCAGCGCGAGGTGGTGGACGCGTTCCTCGCGGCCGCGCGGGGCGGCGACTTCGACGCGCTGGTCGCCGTTCTCGATCCGGACGTGGTGCTGCGCACCGACGGGTTCACCGCGCCCGAGGGAACGCCGCGAGAGCTGCGTGGCGCCTCCGAGGTGGCCGGTCAGGCGCTGTTCTTCTCCCGGCGTTCGCCGTTCTCGGTGCCCGCGCTCGTCGACGGACGGGTCGGCCTGGTCGTGGCGCCCGGGGGCCGTCTGATGGTCGCGATGGCCGTCACGATCTCCGGCGATCGCATCACCGAGCTCGATGTCATCGGCGATCCGGCCCGGCTGGATCGGCTGGACCTGGCGATTCTGGGCAGGTGAGGTAGCGCATCAGCATGGCGACCAGCTCGCGGGAGAACCGCTCGGTGTCGTCGGGTGTGTCGGACGCGATGAACCGGTGCACCAGCGACTCGATCGCGCCGACGACGAGCCGGGCCGCCATGGCGACGTCGGCCACCCGCACCGAGGGGTCCTCGGCGAGCACCGCGGCCGCCATGGCGACGATCTGCCGTTCCGCCGAGTGCAGCGTCACCAGCAGCTCCGGCGGACGCGGCGCCTCCTCGAACAGCACACGGTGCAGCCGGGGCTGGTCGCGGTGCAGGTCGACGGTGGCCCGGACGAACAGCGTCAGCTTGTCGTGCAACGTCTCCGGCAGCGGCCCCTCGGCGAGCCTGCGGCGGATCAGCGTGAGCCCTTCCTCCGCGTGCGCGGTGACCAGCTCGGCGAGGATCGCGTCCTTGTTCGGGAAGTACTGGTACAGCGAGCCGATCGAATGCCCGGCGGCCTCCGCGATGCGGTTCGTGGTGCCCGCCGCGTAGCCGTGCTCGGCGAAAACGTGAGCAGCCGCCGCGAGCAGCCGCTGCCTCGTCTCCTGTGCACGTATCTGACGTGGGCTTTTCCTCGGTTCGAGGCGTTTCGTCACCACGTGATCCTCCGGGTAAAAGCGAGTAGCCAGACAACCGAGCAATTACTCACAATTTACCTCACAACCTCACGGAGGAGGCACATCATGCGAACCATTCACGTCGAGACCGAGCTGCCGACCAGCGCCGATGCCGTCTGGCAGGCCATGCAGCACGCCGAGTCGCTGCGCTACGTCACCCAGGGCCTGTTCAAGCTCCCCGCGCTGGCCGGCCGGACCCAGCCGTTCCGTCAGGGCGAGAGCGGCACCAGCTGGCTGGTGCTGTTCCACGTCCTGCCTGCCTGGCGCCACACCATCCGGCTCGAGCTGCTCGACCACGACACGCGCACGATGCGGTCCCAGGAGCACGGCGGGGTCATCAAGGGCTGGCGGCACACGCTGCACGTCGAACCGATCGACTCCGGACGCTGCCGCTACAGCGACACGGTGGACGTCGACGCCGGAGGCCTCACCGGTGTGGTCGCCGCGATCGGGACGCTGATGTACCGGATCCGGCAGCGCCGCTGGCAGACACTGACCCGTACCCACCTGCTGGCGTCCGGACCGAGCTGGGCGACGGCCGAACATCTGCCTCAGGGCTGACGAACACACAGCCCAAGGAGTGCGCAATTGAGGAAGTGCGCAGTTGAGGAGTCAGACAGGGAGCCGGTCCGCGAGAGTCGGTGGTCACGTGGACCGGCATCCCTACAGCACCCAACGAGGCGCCGACCCACTCGGTGACGCGATACGCGTGTGGCAGCTGAGAAACAGGCTCCGAGGCGCCGGTCGTGACCGGCCTGGATACCCACTGAGGATACTGTTCAACGCCACTCTTCCGAGTGATACCGGTGCTACTTGACCTCGTAACGGGGCTGTAAAGACCGGGGATTCGTCACGCAGTCGCTGTTGACTCGTTGAGGGTGTGACGAGTAGAGGCACGAGCTGGCAAACGGCGCGGCCGGCAAGCGATTTTCAGTCTGCGAAGGGTGTAGCAATGGTGCGGGGCATTTCGGCGGCCAAGTGGGGTTACGTCACGCGTCGGGTCAGCGAGACCGCGGAGGCGCAACTCGGCGCGTCGGCACAGCCGGCCCGCCTCGGCGACTTCGTGGTGGCCAGCGTGGCGAAGCTCGGCGAGCACGAGTACCTGGAGAACCCGTACGGCCGGCGGGTCCGGATGTACCCGGGTGACCTGGTCATCGGCGCCTACGGCAACCGCTACGCCACCGACTTCTACGAGGGCTACATCCCCGGCCCCGGCGACGAGGTGCACCTGCTCACCGCGGGCGGCCTGATCGGCACCGTCGCCTCGGCACACACCTCCAAGGGCGAGCCCACCGTCCTCGAGGTCCTCGGCCCGTTGACCGACGCGGCCGGCAACTCGATGAGCACCGACGACGTTGCACTCGCCCCCGCTCCGGAGGCACGCCCCGAGCTGGGCACCATCGTCGTGCTCGGCTCGTCGATGAACGCGGGCAAGACCACCGCGACCTCGTCCATCGTGCGCGGCCTGACCCGCTCCGGGCTTCGCGCGGGCGCCGGCAAAGTCACCGGTTCCGGCAGTGGTAAGGACCACTGGGCCTACCTCGACGCCGGTGCCGCCACGATCGCCGACTTCCTCGACTTCGGCATGGCCTCCAGCTTCGGCTACCCGGTCGAGCGCCTGATCACCACCATGTCCGCCATCCGCAACCAGCTGGTCGCCGAGGGCGCGGACGCCGTCGTCCTCGAGGTCGCGGACGGCGTGCTGCAGGACGAGACCCGCGCGCTCGCCGCCACCCTGCCCGGTTTCGCCGACGCCGTGGTGCTCGCGGTCGGCGACGCGCTGGGCGCCATCGCCGGCATCAAGGTCCTGTCCGAGCTGGGTGTCCCGGTCCGCGCGGTCAGCGGCCTGGTCACCGCGAGCCCGCTGGCCACCCGTGAGGCAGCGGCCGCCACCGGTCTCCCGGTGCTGACCCCGGCCGAGCTGGCCGGTAGCGGTGCGCTGGAGCTGCTGGCGAAGCCGCTCCCGTCCGACGGCACCGCCGACGAGCTGGTCGACGGACTGCTCGGCACCCCCGCCTGATCCGCCGACACGAGGGCCGACCCGATCCCGGGCCGGCCCTCGTGTCGCGATCAGACCTTGTTGTTCTTCAGGTCGTCGTTCTTCAGGTCGTTCTTCAGGTCGTTCTTCAGCGGCGGGCGGCGGTGCAGCGCACTGCGCGCGACCGCGAGCTGGTGGGCGACCTCGGCGGTGAGCAGCTCCGCATGCAGGTCCGCCTGCTGCGAGCCCGGGTCGAGAGCCCTGTACCGCGCAACCACGTCTTCCAACGCGGCCAGGAAGTGCTCCGTGATGGCCTGCCGCTGGACCGGTCGCTCGGCGCTGAGCGTCACCATGTTGCTTCTCCTTGTTGCTAGGGCGCGGGATTGACCCGTACTTCCATCGATACAGCCTCCCCGGGGTCCTTTCAAGCAAAACGCCGTAGCCTGAGAGGACTCGCCGTATGCGACACGCGGCGATCCCGCAACTCGGGACTCGACATCAGTCGCGCAGGATGTCGGGAACGGTCGCCCGACGCGGCCGCCAGCCCAGCTCGGTCATCGCCAGAGTGGGGTCGCAGACCAGCGCGGGCGGCTCGTCGGCTGGCGGACCGTGGGTCACCGCGACGACCCTGCCGGTGACGCGTTCGACGGCCGCGATGACCTCGGTGACGCTCGAACCGACACCGCTGCCGATGGTGTAGCGACGGGTCACGCCCGGCGGCCCCGGCGTGTGCAGTGCGGCCACGAACGCCTCGGCGGCGTCGGAGACGTGGAGGTAGTCACGGACCGCGCGACCGTCACCGTTCACCGTGATCGGCTCGCCGGACCGCGCGGCCGCGAGCACCCTGGGCAACAGCCGCGACTCGTCGAGATCCGCGCCGCCCGCCAGGTTCGACAGGCGCAGCACGGTCGCCGCGAGTCCGCGCCGTGCCACTTCCCAGCCGATCACGGTCTCGGCGACAGCCTTGCTCGACGCATACGGGTGCGGCGGATCGTCCGGTAGCCGCTCCGACATCGGCTGCTCGGCCGGCGCGCCGTAGATCGCCGCCGTGGACGCGAAGACCAGCGTGCCGACCCGGGCGGCGGCCATGGCGCGCAGCACCGAGGTGGTTCCCCCGACGTTGACGTCGAAGAAGTCCAGCGGCCGGTCCCAGGAGGCTCGGGCCTGAGCCAGACCGGCCAGATGGCAGACCGCGTCCGCGCCCCCGTACACGGCCGGGTCACCGATGTCCGCCCTCGCCGGCGCGACCGGCTCATGGCCGGCGTCGGCCAGTGCGCGCACCAGTGCCCGACCGAGGTAGCCGCTCGCTCCGGTCACCAAAACACGAGATGCCACAAACTTGTCCTTAGAGGCAACATGTTGGCTGTATAGTTGCTCGATAAGACATCAATCGCGTCGACCGACAGGACACATCGTGACAGTTCTCGCCGCACGCACCGGACGCGCACTTCGCCTGAGCGAGGGCGACGTCGTACGGATCGTCAACACACACGGCACCCAGGTCGTCGACACCTGGGCGTTCGCGGACGACAACGCACAACGCGTCCTCTCGATGGCCCACACCCGGGTCCGCCTGGGCCGGCTCTTCGTACGGACGGGCGACCAGCTGGTGGACAACCACCGCGAACCGATGCTCGAACTCGCCGAGGACACCAGCCCCGGAGTGCACGACGCGCTCATCCCCGCCTGCGACATCACCCGCTACCGCCAGCTCGGCCACGTCGGCTACCACGACAACTGCCACGACAACTTCCGCGCGGCCGTGACCGCGACGAACGCCGACGGCCCCGAGCTGGTGCCCGACCCGCTCAACCTGTTCATGAACGTCCCAGTCGACGCCACCGGCCAGATCGAGTTCCGCCCCCCGACCTCACGCCCCGGCGACAGCGTGACGCTGCGAGCGTTGACGAATCTAGTTCTCGTGTTGTCCGCCTGCCCACAGGACCTGGCGCCGGTCAACGGCCAACTCCAGCAACCGACTGCGGTCGAGATTGAGGCCGTTGCACCCACCAGCCACCACGGCGAATAACAATTTGTATAAGCAATCTTTAAACAGATACAACAGTCAGTGAGCAGGCTCTCCAGCCGCACCTTTCCGCTGTTCGGTCGGGGACCGTCGTCGGGTACGTCGGCGACGCACCCTTCGGGGCTTCAACTTCTCTAAAACTTTCTCCCTCGAACCCCGGATTTTGCTGCAAAACTGTCAGACCCCCCTGAGACCATAGGGTCATGACCGAAACCGTGCTCAACACCGACACCCCAAACGGGGTCTCGGCGTTGCACGCATGCACGGGTCAAGAACTCATCGACCGGCTGCAATACGAACGCCACCACATCCAACGCCGCTCCCGCTACAACGAGCTGTATCTCATCTCCCGGCTAGACGCCGAAGGCGAGTTCGCCGAACGCGGAGTCGTAGCGAAAGCCGCCGTGGCCGATATTCTGCAGATCAAACCGGCTGAGGCGTACAAGGTGACCCGGCTGGCCCGGCACGTGTTCCCCACCGTGACGCTGACCGGTGAAACCCTGGCACCGAGACTCCCTTGTACCGCCGCCGCGTTGGCCGACTATGAGATCGACCCCGCCCATGGGCTAGTCATCGACATCGTGTTGAACAGCCGCGCCGCCGGACGGTTGGACCCGGGTGCGTGGACCAGCGTTGAGCAGACATTCTCCGAATGGGCGCGCACGCTCTCTCCACACCAGTTGGCGGTCGAAGCGCACTGGTTGATCAGCCATCTGGATCAGGACGGGCCCGAGCCGGGTGAAGACGGGTGCGATGAGCTGCTCAACGAACTGTGGCTCACCCCGAACCCCGACGGTGGGGGCTGGATCAAAGGCACCCTCGACGCCGGATCGTTCGAAGAAATCAAACGCGCCGTCCTCGCCACACTCCTGCCAGAAGCAGATGAACGCAAAACCCTGCCCCAACGCCAAGCAGACGCACTCGCCGAAATCTGCTCCCACTCCCTCGACGAAGGCCGACTCCCCGCCGAAGGCGGGGTGCGTCCGCACGTCACGGTCATCCTGACCGAACACGACCTACAGCAGAAAGCACGCGGCGCGCAGCTGGAGTTCGGCGGCAAAGCCCCGGCTTCCTATCTGCGGGCCATGCTGTGTGACTGCGGGATCACCCCGGTCGTGCTCGGCGGCAAAAGCCTCCCGATCGATGTGGGCTACGAGTCACGCACCGCACCCACCGGCCTTCGCAAAGCCCTCACCGTGCGCGACCGAGGCTGCGCACACCCCGGATGCACCCGACCACCGCACTGGTGCCAGGTCCACCACGTCATCGAGTGGAGCGTCGGCGGCCGGACTGACCTCGACAACTGCATGCTGCTGTGCAAACAACACCACCGCATGATCCACACCAGCGGATGGACCGTCACCATCCGAGACGGATGGCCCGAATTCATCCCACCGAAATGGCTCGACCCCACCCAAACAGCGAGACGAAGACCCACGCGCGTCTACTGATCATTCATGGCAGCTTGACTGCCACAACATCCACCGGAGTGATGACCGGGGGCGCGCCGAAGAGTTCGCCGCCACGCTTTTCCAACGCCTTGCGCACCTCGCCGTGCAAATGCGTCTGCCGGTCGTCCTCGGTGTCGAAGACATCAAAAATCCGGAACGACGTGGGCCCCGTCCGGAATGCGAACCACGCCACAGTTCCTGGTTCGGCATCGACGAGCAGCTTCGCCTCCGAAAGGAACTCGGCGACCAGGTCTTCCTTCCCCTGCTGGGCTTCCAACTCCACGAGAAATCCCAATGACGGCACGATGGTTCTCCTGACCGGTGAGCGTGAGCTGACAAACACAAACCCTGCCTGCCGGATATACCCATCTCACACGGATCCAGCCATACTTGCCACGGATCACGCCGAATCAGCCGGAGAGCGGGGCTCATGCGACACGTCATCGCGCTGCTGGTCGTCCCGGACGCAGTCGCGTTCGAGGTGGCCATCGCGCAGCAGATCTTCGGTCCGAGGATGCCGTCGCTCGCGGCGGCGATCGGCGACGAGAACCCGCGGTACGAGGTGGTCCTGTGCGGGGAGCAGCCTCGGCAGCGGCTGTCCTCAGGGGCTGACCTCGGCGAGCTCGCCCCGCTGGAAACGATGCTGACCGCCGACACGGTCATGGTCCCTGGCGTCGAACAACCACTCGCCCCGCGCGGCGCCGCCCTGCTCGACAATCTGCGAGGGGCCCACGGTGCGGGGGCTCGGATGGTGTCGTTCTGCGGCGGTGCGTTCGTGCTCGGCGCAGCGGGCATCCTCGACGGACGGCGGGCGACCACGCACTGGGTGCTGTCCGCCGAGTTCCGGCATGCGTTTCCGCTGGCCCGGCTGGAGGTCGACAAGCTCTACGTCGATGACGGGCCGGTGCACACCTCGGGCGGCATGTTCTCGATCGTCGACCTGTCGCTGCACCTGCTCGCGTTGGACCTCGGCCAGGCCTACGCGAACGACGTCGGACGCCTCCTCGTCAGCCCACCGAGGCGGCAGGGTGGGCAGGCGCAGTTCATCAAGGAGTCGCTGCGGGTCGATGCCGAACCGCAGCTCGGGCCGCTGCTGCGGTGGATCCGCGAGCATCTCGACGAGCCATTGACCCTGGCACGGCTGGCCGCGCGGCACCACGTGAGCGAACGCAGCCTGGTGCGCCGGTTCAGGGAGGACACCGGCACGAGCGTGCTCGAATGGATCACCCGGGAGCGGGTCGACCGGGCCAAGGTTCTGCTGGAGACCACCGACCATCGGGTGTCGGAGGTCGCCGCGATGGTCGGTTTCGGCTCGTCGGAGACGCTGCGGCGCAACTTCGAGAAGCTCGCCGGCACGACCGCGACCGCCTACCGGGCGACGTTCCGAACGACTACCGCCGACTCAGCGCGGCAGACAGTGCGGTGACCACGTCGTCCGAGGACGGCGCGGCGTCCGGGTCGACCAGCCACTGCATGAGCAGCCCGTCGCACACCGCGATCTCGAATGCGGCGATCGTGTGGGCGTGTTCGCCGAGGCCGGGCGCCAGCTCGACCACCATGCGGGCCACCTGATCCCTGCTGCGCTGGTACGACGCCGCCAGCTGGGCGCGCAGCTCGGGGTGGCGTTCGGACTGTGCCATCGCCTCCAGGTAGGACACCGCGAGCCCCCGGTACTCCGCGAACGACGCCCTGATCGCGCCCCAGGAAGCGACCAGGAGCGTCACCGGGTCGTTGCGCAGCTCCTCCTCGGGCGGCATCGCGGCCAGGGCCAGCGCACGAACCCGCTCAGCCCATTCGGCGAACGCCTGGATCATCGCCTCGTTGAGCAGCGCGTCCTTCGAGCCGAAGTGGTAGCCGATGGACGCCAGGTTCGTCCCGGACACCGACACCAGGTCGCGGGCCGTGGTGCGGGCGTAGCCGCGGTCGCGCAGACACTCCCGTGCGGCGACCAGCAGTTCCTCGCGGTGTCCCATGAGCGAGAGCCTAGCCGTAAAATGTAGACACCCGTCATATACGAATGTATGATGTTGATCATGTTGCCGCCCGGACCCAAGCTCCCGCGCCTCCTCCAGACCGCGATGATGTGGACCCGTCCGCATACCTGGGCCACCAACAACCAGCGGCGGTACGGCGACGTCTTCCGGGTGTGGGCCGCGCCGTCCGGCTGGTTGGTCTACCTGGCCGACCCGGCGGACATCAAGACCGTGTTCGCCGGGGATCCGGCCGTCTACCACGCAGGCGAGGCGAACTCGATCATGCGCGGGGTGATCGGGGACAACTCCGTGCTGCTGCTCGACGAGAAGCTGCACCGGGATCGGCGCAAGCTGATGCTGCCACCGTTCCACCGTGACGCGGTGCGCCGCCAAACCGAGCTGATGGCCGAGATCGCCGACTCCGACGTGGCGCGCTGGCCGGTCGGCCGGGAGTTCGCGGTCGCGCCGAGAATGGCCGCGATCACCCTCGAGGTCATCCTGCGCACGGTCATCGGAGCCGACGATCCCGCACGGCTCGCCGCGCTGCGCGAGGCGCTGCCGAAGGTCACCGACATGAACCTGCTGGACGTGTCGTCGATGGCCAAGCCGGAGCTGCTGCGGCACCTGCCGTGGCGTGGCGTGCGGCGGCGACGCGCCGAGGCGGATGCGCTGCTGTTCGCCGAGATCGCCGACCGGCGGGCCGATCCGAACCTGGCTGAGCGCACCGACGTGCTGGCGATGCTGGTCAGGGCGGCGGACGAGAACGGTCGCGCGATGTCCGACCGCGAGCTGCGCGACCAGCTGATCACCCTGCTGATGGCTGGCCACGAGACGACCGCGACCGCGCTGAGCTGGACGTTCGAACGCCTCGTCCGCCACCCCGAGCTGCTGCGCCGCGCGGTCGAGGCCGCCGACGGCGACAGCACCGCCGATGACGACTACCTGGACGCGATCATCAAGGAGTCGCTGCGCATTCGTCCGGTGATCAACGAGGTGGCGCGCACGCTGACCCAGCCGGTCACGATCAAGGGCTACGACCTGCCAGCTGGCACGCTCGTCATGCCGGCGATCGGGCTCGTCCATGCCTCGGCCGAGCAGTACCCCGACCCGGAGCGGTTCGACCCGGACCGGATGCTCGGCGTCACGTTGCCCCCCACCACGTGGTTCCCGTTCGGCGGCGGTGGCCGGCGCTGTCTCGGTGCGACGTTCGCGCTCGTCGAGATGCGGGTGGTGCTGCGGCAGCTGCTGCGCGGAGTGGAGCTGGAGACCACCGATGCGCCCGCCGAGCCGCAGCGGCCCAAGCACGTGACGCTCGTCCCCGCGCGCGGCGCCCGAATCCGGGTCCGCGCCCGCAGGCCCGTCCGCACACCAGCAGCAGCTCAGACCCCGTGAGTGAGTTGGGCTGCCAGGGCAGCCCAACTCACTCACGGGGTCAGCGGCGCCAGCGCACGGGTAGCCGCTTCACGCCACGCTGGAAGTTGGACCGCAGGAACGCCGGCTCACCCGCCGGTTCCAGCCACGACGTCCGCGCGAACAACTCTCGGAACAACGCGCGCATCTGCGTACGGGCGACCATCGCCCCGAGACAGAAATGCGGGCCGTGGCCGAACACCAGGTGCTTGCCCGGCTCGCGGCGGACATCGAAGCGGTCCGGGTCGGTGAAGACCGACTCGTCCCGGTTCGCCGACAGGAACGACACCACGACCTTCTCGTCGGCCGCGATGTCCACGCCGGACAGCGTGACCGGGGAGGTCGCGGTGCGGCGGAACACCATCACCGGTGTCCACCAGCGCAGCATCTCCTCCACCGCCGGTTCCAGCAGCGACGGGTCCGCGCGCAGGGCCCGCTGCTGGTCCGGGTGGGTCAGCAGCGCGTGCATGCCACCGGGGATGCCGTTGCGCAGCGTCTCATTGCCGGCGACCGCGAACAGCCAGAAGAGGTTCTCGAACTCCTCGACGGAGATCGTCTCGTCGGGCTGGGCGAGCAGGATCGACATGATGTCGTTGCCCGGGTTCGCGCGCTTGTTCTCCGCGAGCAGGTGCGCGTAGGCGTACAGGTCCGGCATGCCCTCGCGGGCACGCGGATCGGGCATCGCGCCGCTGGAATCGGGCAACGGCCGCAGACGCAGCGCCTCGCGGGCCATGTCGGTGCCGCGCTCGGCGTCGAACGCGGAGCTGGTCGCGTAGTCCTCGTCCTGCCAGCCGATCACCCGGTTCGACCAGTCGAACAGCAGGCCGCGGTCCTGCGCAGGCACCCCGAGCACCTCGGCGAGGGTGAGCAGCGGAAGGTCCGCCGCGACGTCCTTGGCGAAGTCGCACTCACCCTGATCGGCGTCGCCCAGCATCGCGTCGACGAGCGCGCGGGCGTGCCCCTCGATCCGGTCGGTCAGCGCCGCGACCGCTCGCGGGGTGAACGACTTGGCGACCAGCCGACGAATCCGGGAGTGCTCCGGCGGGTCCATGTTCAGCATCATCCGCTGCACGTACCGCAGGTCGGTGTTGGTCTCGGGGTCCCGGACCTGCGTGCCGCGCATCGCGGAGGAGAACGTCGCGGGCTGTTTCAGCACCTGCTCGACGTCGTCGTGGCGCAGCACCAGCCAGTAGCCCGGCCCGTCCGGTTCGGGCACCCGGACGACACCCTGTTCGCGGCGCAGCCTGGCCAGCTCGACCAGCGGCGGCCCCTGGAGATACGTCGACGGATCGTGCAGCGGCGCGGTCACAACTCACCACGGTATACGCTGCGCAGCCGTGTCCTGGTTGTTCACCGGCCTGTTGCTCGCGGCGTCCGCCGCGATGCTCTGGCTGTCCGCCGCCCTGCTGTACCGGAGTACCCGATCATGAGCCTCGAGCCGCTTCCCGCGCCTCAACGCAACATCCCGTCCTTCGACGACCTCCCGGTCCCGCCGGACACCGCGAACCTGCGCGAAGGACCCGACCTGCACCCTCGATGTCTCGCCCTGCTGCCGCTGATCGGTGTCTGGCGCGGCGAGGGCCAGGTCGTGTACCCGACGATCGACGGCCCGATGCACTTCGGACAGCAGATCATCTTCGCGCACGACGGCAGGCCGTTCCTCACCTACAGCGCGCAGTCCTGGCTGCTCGACGGTGAGGGCGGCGCGGTGGTGCGTCCGGCGGCACGGGAGACCGGCTTCTGGCGTCCGCAGGAGGACGACACGATCGAGGTCCTGATCGCGCACGCCACCGGGATCATGGAGATCTACTACGGCCAGCCGAGAGCGACCACGGCCTGGGAGCTCACGACCGACGCGATCGTGCGCACCCAGACGGCGAAGGAGGTCAACACCGGCCAGCGCCTGTACGGGCTGGTCGACGCCGCCGACGGCTCGGACGGCAAGGACCTCGCCTACGTCGACGAACGCGCCATGGTCGGCGAGCCGCTCCAGCCGCACCTGTCCGCCCAGCTGCGCCGCATTGCTGGCTAGTTCCGCGCGCCATCGTTCCCGGAAGGCCCTCCGGGCCGACCGGGAACGATCCAGGCGGCTCGCCTAACGGCTCGCTGCCTGGGGTTTTTCCTCGCGGACCCCCTTCGGGGGCCCACTCGGAAAAATGCCGCCTTCGGCGACGCGCGCGCTTCGTGCCCCGGCTTGAGAGCCGCCCCTCATGCACTACCCGCCTGCGGCGGAACGGCCTCCGGCCCGCCTCGCGGGGCCCACCCGTGAACCGCGTGTCGCCACATTCCCGGTGCGGGGTGAGGGGGCTAGGCGTGATGCGCCTCCCACGACGAACACCTGCACGGGCACACAAGGACCCGCTGCGGGTGATCATGTGTCTGTGAAGCCGGCTCCGCGAGTCTCCGAAGGAGTTCCGGCGAGGGCCGGGCAGTGAATGTCCGCAACCACCCACCCAGCTGCCAGGGCGGCTCCCGAGGTGGCCCCAAGCGCGCGCCCGGGCGAGTCCCCGAGCCTTCTTTTCTGGGAGTACCGCAGCGAGCGTTTACGCGAGCCGGGGTGGTCACAGAAAAGTATCGCGCGCGGAACAGGCATGATGAGCCAGTGCGCATGCTTCCCTGTGGCGAGTCCGGGCTGCTGCTCGAACTGACCTCCAGCGCGCAGGTGACGGCTGTGTATCGGGCGTTGCACAGTGCGTGCGACGACGGTCGGCTGCACGGGGTTCGTGAGCTGGTGCCTGCCGCGCGGACCGTGCTGGTGGCCGCCGAGGACGGTTCGACGCCGCCCCGCGAGCGGGTGGGCGAGCTGATCGCCGATCTCGGCGACCTCGACCATCTCGGCTCGCCGAGCGAGACGCCCGCCGAGGTGACCATCCCGGTCCGTTACGACGGCGAGGACCTCGACCTGGTGGCCCGCACCGCGGAGCTGAGCGTCGCGGAGGTCGTCGAGCTGCACAGCGGCGCGGAGTACACCGTGGCGTTCTGCGGTTTCGCACCGGGTTTCGGCTACCTGACCGGGTTGCCCGAGCCGCTGCAACAGGCTCGGTTGGACGATTCGCGGTCCCGGATTCCGGCCGGTTCGGTCGGCGTAGCGGGCGAGTTCAGCGCGGTCTACCCGAGGAGCTCGCCGGGAGGGTGGCGGCTGATCGGCCGGACCGAGCAGGTCATGTTCGATCCCGCCGCGGACCCGCCGGCACGCCTGTCGCCCGGGGACATCGTCCGTTTCGAGCCCGTCGGTTGATGAGCGCCTCCATTCGAGCGGTCACCGTCGTGCGCACCGGGCCGCTGACCGTCGTCACCGACCTCGGCAGGCCCGGCCGCGCGCACATCGGCGTGCCGAGGTCCGGCGCACTGGACGAGCCCGCGCTGCGGCTCGCCAACCGGCTGGTCGGCAACCCGGAGGCGTGCGCCGCGCTGGAGGTCCTGCTGGGCGGCTTGGAGCTGCGTGCGGAGTCAGCGTGCACGGTCGCCGTCACCGGCCCTCCGGTCCTGGTGACGGTGACCTCCGAATCCGGTGCCAGACGTCGGGCAGGCACGCATCGGGCGCTGGCGTTGGCCGAGGGCGATCGTCTGACGCTGGGCACCGCCGAACACGGCCTGCGGTGCTACGTGGCGCTGTCCGGTGGCCTGGACACCGAGGAGGTGCTCGGCAGCCGGGGCACCGACCTGCTGTCCGGCCTGGGCCCCGATCCGGTCTCCGAGGGCGACCGGATCGTCCTCGGCGCGGTGCGGGGTGACCCGCCCGCCGACGCCGAACCGGTCCCGGTGACCGTGCCGCCGGCGCGGCTGGACGTACCGGTGCTGCTCGGCCCGAGGGACGACTGGTTCACCGACCCTGCCGACGCGCTACGGGCCCGGGTCTGGACGGTTGGTTCGGCGAGCAACCGCATCGGGCTTCGGCTCGAAGGCACCGGGCTGGCCAGGGTCGCCGACCGCGAGGGCGCCGAGCTGCCCAGCGAACCGATGCTGCCCGGCGCGGTGCAGGTCCCGCCCAGCGGTCAGCCGGTGATCTTCCTGGCCGACGGCCCGACGACCGGCGGCTACCCGGTGATCGCGGTGGTCCCCCGCGCGGCGCTCCCTGGCCTGGCCCAGGCCCGCCCAGGCTCCCAGCTGCGCCTGCACCCGCGCTGACCCCCGGCTCGCACAGACCGTCCACACCCCGCACAGAGGCTCCAGCCTCTGTGCGGCGTGCACTCGCTCTGTGCGAGCCGTTCAGCGCACTCGGGGGCGGGGAGACGGGGCGTGTTCGGCCAGGAGGGTTGCCAGCTCACCCTCGCCGAAGCCGGCCAGCTGGGCGACCTGGGCGGACGTCAGGCCCGCGCTGCGGAGGCGGCGGGCCACCTTCGCCAGCTCGCCTCGCTGGTGGCCGACCGACTCGGTCAGGCGGTCCAGCTGCTCGCGGCACTCGGTGAGGTCACCGACCGCGACGAGCGCGGTCTCCGGGTCGCTCAGCAGCACCCGCAGCAACCGGTCCTTCGCCGCTTCGGAGCTGGTCGCGGGCTCACTCGCGTGCCGGGGCTCCCGCGCGACCTCGTGCAGGGCCACCGTCGACGCCTCCGAGTGACCGTTGTCGGACGGCACCGCCGCCGGCTCAGGGGCCGGCTCAGTGTTCCGCTCCGGCTCGGGGACCGGCTCCGGAGCCGCCTCGGACGTCGGCTCGGACGTCGGCTCGGACGGTGTCTCCTCGGCCGGCTCCGGCGGCGTGACCGGCTGCCGGTGCACGACGACCGGCTCGGTGTCCGGTTCCCAGGCGCCGTCCTGGCCACCGACGTCCGGCTCCTGGGCATCGTCGTCCCGATCGGGCGGTGCCACCCACCACTGGTCACGCGGGTCGGTCGCGGGTTCCTCGACAGGGGCGGCCACCGTACTGGCCTCGACCTGGCGAGACGTCGCCGCTTCGCGTGCTCTCCGACGTGCCCGAACCCGGGATCGCACGAACAGCACGATCAGCAACAGCACCAGGGCGACTACAACCAGTAGTCCGACACCGGCCACGACAGGTGTCAGGTGGATCGGCAACCGCATAGCCGGTGACTCTACGTGAGGAGTCGCCGATTCAGCCCCAGGCCGCGCCCATCAACTAGAACCGAGTATCGCGCAACTAGCGGGCGCCCGTGCCGAACGCGCTGTGGGTGCCGCCCTCTTCGTCGCGAGTCGCGGTCGCGCCGTTCTGGTTGCTCACCCCGTTGCGCTGGCCGGTACCGGGAGCGGCCGGCCCCGGCGACGGCGGCGTGGTGCGCGGCCGAGGCGAGGGGCTGGGCCGAGGCTTCGACTGCGCCGACGGTGTGACCTGCGGAGACGATGCCGGAGCGGGAGCACCGGACGGCGACGGCGACGGGTTGGGCGACGGACGCGGCGCGCGGGCGGCGTCGTCCGAGCGCGGGCTCGGGCTGGGACGCAGCCCCTCGTTCACCGGAAGCTGCTGCCCGAGGCGCGGACCGCTGTCCGACCGAGGGGTGGGCGACGGCGGGCCGGCCTGCTCGGTCTTACGCGGACCGGGCTCCGGGTGCGGACGGGGCGCGGACTCCGAGCGCGGCGCGGGCTCCGGGTGCGGACGCGGCTTGGGCTCCGGGTGCGGCCGGGGGCTGGGCGCCGAGTCGGAACGCGGCGTCGCCGACGGCTTGTCGGCGCTCGGCGAGGGGGTGGGGCTCGGCCGGGGTGACGGGCTGGGCGCACCGTCGGCGCGCGGAGCAGGCTTCTCGTCGCCCGACTTCTTCTGCTCGGTGCCGAGCAGCTGGCCGACCAGCGCGTCGAGGCCGTTGCGGACCCTGCTCAGATCGCCGACCACCGCGTCCCGGCGACGTTCCAGGTCGGTGATGCGAGCGCGCGCCGCTTCCTCTTCCTTGCGGGCGAAACTGTGCGCGTTGGACCGAATCTCCTCGGCCTCCTCGTGCGCCTCCTGCAGGATGGTCTGCAGGCGGCCGGTGAACGCCTCGATCATCTGCCCGCCGGAACCTTCGGCGTTGCGGGCGGGTGCGGTACCGGAGTTGAACCCAGCGGCCTGCCCATCGGGACCCCGGAACGCGCCGTTGCCACCGCTTCGGGAGAGCGCCTCGCGCGCCTGCTCCAGTTCCGTGCGCTGGCGGGCTATGGTCAGCTCCAGGTTCGCGATGTACTCGTCGACCTGCCGACGGTCGTAACCACGCACCACGACCTCGAACCGGCCGTCGCCATCTGGCCGGTGCGGGTATCGGCCGGGAACCGCGTTGTCGCCATGGTCAGCGGTCATCGTCACTCCCGTGGGTTCGCATACTCCGCGAGCGTAGACAGAGAGCGCCCGCTGGTCCGCCCGTTCACTCTACGGCGTGACAGCAAGGCCATTCGGCGGGGGTGTTCTCCGCCAAGTGCCGCACAACCGCCGCGACACCCCCGGTGCTGGGCCGATCGGACTACCATCGAGCTGGTGGAGACCGGGACGACGGCCGGAACAACAGCACTGCGACGAACACTGCACGAGCGCGGGTTCCGGATGACCCCTCAGCGGCAACTGGTTCTCGACGCGGTCGAGCAGCTGGAGCACGCGACACCGGAGCAGATCTGCGCAACGGTGCAGCGGGTCGCGCCGGCAGTGAACATCACCACGGTCTACCGGACCCTCGACCTGCTGGAGCGGCTCGGCGTGGTGCGGCACACGCACCTCGGCCACGGCGCGCCCAACTACTCGGTCCGTGAGCACGAGCACGTCCACCTGGTGTGCCACTGGTGCGGGAAGGTCGCGGAGGCGCCGGTCGAGGTCCTCGACGCGCTGGGCCGCGACCTCGCGGGCGAGCACGGTTTCCAGCTGGACGCGACCCACGTGGCACTGTCCGGCGCCTGCGCCGAGTGCGCGAAGTCCGAGGCCGCCCCAGCCGAACCAACCGACGGAGATGACTAGCGCGTGAACCCGCTTCTGACGCTGCCCAGGGTGGTGGCTGTCGAGGACGGCCCGGATGTCGGAGTCCCCGGCCACCACGGTGACCCGCTTGCCGAACAGCGTGCGATGGATCGCTCGGCCGCTGTCGTCGACCGGTCGAACCGCGAGGTCATCGCGGTCCCCGGCGAGGACCGGCTGTCCTGGCTGCATCTGCTGCTGACCCAGCACGTGAGCGAGCTGCCGGAAGGGTCCGGCACCGAGGCCCTCGTGCTGGACCTGAACGGCAGGGTCGAGCACCACATGATCGTGTCGCACGTCGGGGACACGGTCTGGCTGGACGTCGACCCCGGCAGGTCCGAGGCGCTGCTCGACTACCTGCGCAAGATGGTCTTCTGGTCGAAGGTCGAGCCCCGGTCGGCGACGGACGAGCTGGCGATGCTGAGCGTCGTCGGGCCGACCGCCCCGGCGGTGCTGGCCGAGGCCGGCGTCCCGGTACCCGCTGAACCGTACGGTTCCGTCTCGCTGCCGGACGGTGGCCTCGTCCGCCGGATGCCCGGTCTGGCCGGCCCGCTGGCCAGCGGTGCGAACCACTACGCCTTCGATCTGTTGGTCCCGCGCGCCGAGCTGGTGGGCTGGTGGCAGCGGCTGCGGTCGGCCGGCGCGGCCGCCGCGGGCGCGATCGCCTACGAGGCGCTGCGGGTGGGCGCGCTGCGTCCCCGGCTCGGCGTCGATACCGACGAGCGCACGATCCCGCACGAGGTCGGCTGGATCGGCTCGGCGGTGCATCTGACCAAGGGTTGCTACCGAGGGCAGGAGACGGTCGCCAGGGTGGCCAACCTGGGCCGTCCGCCGCGCAAGCTGGTGCTGCTGCACACCGAGTCCGGCGACGACGAGCCGTTGCACCCCGGCGACCCGGTACTGCTCGGCGGCAGGACGGTCGGCAGAGTGGGCAGCTGGGCGCTGCACCACGAGCTGGGTGGCGTCGCGCTGGCGTTGGTGAAGCGGTCGACCGCGGTCGACGCCGAGCTGACCGCGGGTGTCCCCGGCGACGCCGAGACGCGGGATCGCCTGACCCCGGTGCGGATCGACCCCGACTCGGCACCCGCCGAGGACGAGACACCGCCTCCCGGACGGGCCGCCCAGGCGAGAACGGCCCGCGCACTGCGTCCCTGATCTGGTGGTGCTGCTCACACATCGAGCGCGTTCGGTGGCTCTCAGCAGCACTCCGTTAAGCCAGTACGGGATCTTCCGCCCCCAGGGGCGGTACCACGTCGCACAGACCGGCGTACGCAAGGTACGGTAGAGGGCAGGACATTCAAACGAGATGAACGGGGCCGCCGCTACGTCGGCCGCCCCGTCCCTGCTGTGAGGGGGGTCGAGCCATGGGGCGCGGCCGTGCCAAGGCCAAGCAGACGCGTAAGGCCCGAGAGCTGAAGTACAGCTCGCCGGGTCTGGACGCCGACGCCTTGCAACGAGAGCTCACCGGTGGGTCGGGAGTCTCCACTCACGACCCGGACCCGGACGACTACTCGTCGCCCAACGAGTACGCGTACCGGGTCGACGATGACGACGAGGACGACTACCGCCGCCGCTGAGTCCAGCGACGTCCGGTCCTCCGGTCGTATCCGGCATTCCGCCGAATCCGTTCCACCCGCACATCGCCCTCGCATGCCTCGGTGATCGTTTGCCGCGTCATGCGGGTCGGTGTGTAGACAGCCGCCGTAGTCGCGTCCCTTCCCAGGGGCCGCGGCAACGGCGGTTTTGTCGCGAGCGCAGCAGGATTCGGTCACGATTTGCGCAGGTCAGCTGCTATATAGTAGTCGCAATTACCCTCTGTAACCTGCTGTGCTCGCTCTCAGCGCAGGGGGCTCACGATATATCTCCCACTCATTTCTCATGATCACCCCGCGTAGATCACGACAGGCTCTGGCGGGGTTCTACGAGAAGGTTGCCTCTCGTTCGAGCGGTTGTCACAGCTCATCCGTCACTTGAGTCCCATGAGTCCCGTTGAGTGGGGGTACGGACTTCCACGGTCAGCACGTGACCGGTGGGGCAAGCAAGTCAATCGAAAGGGAAGTACGCATGCTGAAGAAACTGATCATCGTCTCCTCGGCAGCAGCCGTTCTGGGGATGGGCTTCGTTGGCGTTGCCAGCGCACACGAGGGTCACAACGGCGCCGGTGAGACCACCTGCACCTCGAACGACACCCAGAAGCAGAGCAACAAGGGCCACCAGCTGGTCGGCGGCAACCTGGCCGCTCAGGACGCCGAGACCAACGTTCTCGGTGCGCAGGCCACCCGCCCGGCAGGCATCTGCCCGAGCATCGGCAACAACAACCACCTCTGAGCCGACAGGCTCTAGTCAGAACTCTGGCGGCCAGAGTGTGGCTGGCCGCCAGAGAACCCTGACGATATACAACCAATAGGTGATGTGAGTATCTCCCGTAACTCGCATCACCTATTGGTGTGTCTAGGCAGCAGTAAAGCCCGGGGAGCAGTGCTGCCTGGGGAGCAGTAAAGCCGGCTCCGCCAGTCTCCGAAGGAGTTCCGGCGAAGGCCGGCGTACTGAATGTCCGCTACCAGGCTCCCAAGCCGGACGGCGGCTCCCAGGGCGACAACAAGCGCGCCCCGGCGACGAAGGAGCTTGTTTTTCTGGGAGTACCCCAGCGAGCGTTTACGCGAGCCGGGGTGGTCACAGAAAAACTCCGCGCGGAACAGGCCTAAAAACGAGGGTGCTCGTTGTGCAAAAGGACGCGGTCCACTACCTCGGTGGTGTCCGTGACGTCCTTCGTGCGGCGGACCTCGCCCAGGATCCAGGCAGGCACGTGGCGGGCGGTGAGCACGGCCAGGGCCCGGTCCACGTCCTCCGGGTCCAGCACCGCGACCATGCCGACGCCCATGTTGAACGTCTTCTCCATCTCGGGCCGCTCGACCCGGCCCCGGGTGGCGATCATCTTGAACACCGGCGCGGGCGTCCAGGTCCCCCGGTCACACACCGCGATGAGACCCTTCGGCAGCACCCGGGACAGGTTGCGGGCCAGCCCACCACCGGTGATGTGTGCGAACGTCCGCACGTTGGTCTCGGCCGCGAGCGCCAGGCAGTCCAGCGCGTAGATCCGGGTCGGTTCGAGGAGCTCCTCGCCGAGGGTCCGGTCGAACTCCTCGACCTGTGAGTCCAGCGGCAACCTGGCCAGGTCCAGCAGGACGTGGCGAGCCAGTGAGTAGCCGTTGGAGTGCAGTCCCGAGGACTGCAGCGCGATCACCACGTCACCGGGGCGAACCAGGTCCGGGCCGAGCATCTCCTCGGCCTCGACGATGCCCACGCCGGACGCCGACACGTCGTAGTCACCGGCCTGCATCAGACCGGGATGCTCCGCGGTCTCCCCGCCGAGCAGCGCGCAGCCGGCACGCTGGCAGCCGTCCGCGATGCCCTTGACGATCTCCGCGATCTGTTCCGGCACGACCGAGCCGCAGGCGATGTAGTCCTGCAGGAACAGCGGTTCGGCACCGCAGACGACCAGGTCGTCCACGACCATGGCGACCAGGTCGAGGCCGATGGTGTCGTGCCGGTCGAGTGCCTGGGCGATGGCCAGCTTGGTGCCGACGCCGTCGGTGGACGCCGCCAGCACCGGCTCCTGGTACTTGCCGAGCTTCAGCGCGAACAGGCCCGCGAAGCCACCGATGCCGCCGAGTACCTCGGGGCGGGTGGCCTTCTCCGCCCAGGGACGGAACTTCTCGACGGCCGCCTCGCCGGCCTCGATGTCCACCCCCGCGGCCGCGTAGCTTGCTGGGCTGTAACCCTCGATGCTGGGACCGTCGGTGCTGGTCGGTGGCATGTTTTTGTTTCTACTCCGTGCGAGGTGTCGAGGTAAACATCGAAACTGCGGAAAGGGTTAGGGCTGCCTCATGGCGCCCGCGGCGCCGTAGCCGGCCGCGAGGGAGTCGCCGGTGTCGCTCTCGGCGATGATCTCCTCGAGCAGGTGCTTGCCGAGGCTGGCCTCTTCGGGCAGCGGGATCGGGTACTGGCCGTCGAAACACGCCGAACAGAGCCGGCTGGCGGGCTGTTCGGTGGCCTTGACCAGGCCGTCCAGCGACACGTAGCCGAGGGTGTCGGCGCCGATAGACCGGCGTACGCCGTCCAGGTCGAGCGAACCGGCGACCAGCTCGGCCCTGCTGGCGAAGTCGATGCCGTAGAAGCACGGCCAGCGCACCGGCGGCGACGCGATCCGGACGTGCACCTCCAGGGCGCCCGCCTCGCGCAGCATGCGGATCAGCGCGCGCTGGGTGTTGCCGCGCACGATCGAGTCGTCCACGACGACGAGGCGCTTGCCCCGGATGATCTCGCGCAGCGGGTTCAGCTTGAGCCGGATGCCGAGCTGGCGGATCGTCTGGGACGGCTGGATGAACGTGCGCCCGACGTAGGCGTTCTTGACCAGGCCCTGGCCGTAGGCGATGCCGGATTCCTGCGCGTAGCCGATCGCGGCCGGCGTGCCGGACTCGGGAACCGGGATGACCAGGTCCGCCTCGACCGGGAACTCGGTCGCCAGCTGACGCCCGATCGCCACCCGCGCGGAGTGCACGGAGCGACCGGAGATCGTGGTGTCCGGGCGGGCCAGGTAGACGTACTCGAAGACGCAGCCCTTGGGCTCCGGCGCGGCGAACCGGCTGCTGCGCAGGCCGTTCTCGTCGATCGCCAGCAGCTCACCCGGTTCGACCTCGCGGACGAAGGAGGCGCCGACGATGTCCAGTGCCGCGGTCTCGCTGGCCACCACCCAGCCGCGTTCGAGCCTGCCGAGCACCAGCGGGCGGACCCCGTGCTGGTCACGCGCCGCGTACAGGGTCTGTTCGTCGGAGAAGACCAGTGAGAACGCGCCGCGCACCCTGGGCAGCAGCCGGATCGCGGCCTCTTCGAGACCGATGTCGGCCGAGGTCGCGGCGAGCAGCTCGCACACCAGGTCGGAGTCGGTGCTGGGCAGCTGACCCTGCCGGCGCGGACGGCCCTCGAGCGCGTTGACCTCGTCGCGCAGCTCGGCGGTGTTCACCAGGTTGCCGTTGTGGCCCAGCGCGAGACCGCTGCCGGTCGCGGTGGTGCGGAACGTCGGCTGCGCGTTCTCCCAGGTGGGCGACCCGGTCGTGGAGTAGCGGGTGTGCCCGATCGCCAGGTGTCCGCGCAGCGAGCTGAGCGACTGTTCGTCGAAGACCTGGCTGACCAGCCCGAGGTCCTTGAAGACCATCACCTGGCGGCCGTCGCTCACTGCCATGCCGGCGGCTTCCTGGCCGCGGTGCTGCAGGGCGAACAACCCGAAGTAGGTCAGCTTGGCGACTTCCTCGCCGGGAGCCCAGACGCCGAAGACGCCACACTCCTCGCGGGGCTCGCGTTCTTCGGTGTCGCTAGTTGTGTCGAGGTGTCCAGTCGCGGTCTGATCTGACACACGCGGTTCCAACGCACGCTCCCATGACGGTTGCGGGTGATCTTGCCTGGCCAGGACGCTTCCCAGTCTAAACGCTAGATCGGTCCAGCGGGGTGTGAGTTAACTCCGCCCGCACAGAGCGTCCGTACGCCGCACAGAGGCCCGGGCCTCTGTGCGGCGTGTGCACGGTCTGTGCGAGCTAGCCGGCCAGCGGGGGGCGGAGGTTGAGTTGGGTGGGCGTTACCGGGGGGCCGTACCAGTTGCCCTGGGCCACGTCGCAGCCCAGGGAGGCCAGCCAGCTTGCCTGGCCTGCCGTCTCGACCCATTCGGCGGTGACCACCAGGTCCAGGGCGTGGGCCATGGTGATCAGGGCTTCGATGATCTTGCTGTCCTTGGACTGCTGGGTGCCGGCCTCGCCGAGGCCCCGAATGAACGAGCCGTCGATCTTCAGGCCGTGCACCGGGAGCCTGCGCAGGTAGGACAGGCTGGAGTAGCCGGTGCCGAAGTCGTCGATGGTCAGCTGGACGCCCATGTCGCGCAGCGTGCGCAGGGTGTCCGAGGCGGCGGTCTCGTCGACCAGCACCGCGCGCTCGGTGATCTCCAGCTGCAGCCGGCACGGGTCGAGGCCGGTCTGCTCCAGGACCCGGGACACCTCGTCCAGCCAGCCGGGCTCGGCCAGCTGCCGGGGCGCCACGTTGACACTCACGTACGGCGCGGCCGGGCCGAGCTCCTCCGCCCACCGCTTCGCCTGACGGCACGCCTCGGTCAGCACCCACCGGCCCAGCGCGACGATCGAGCCGTTGTTCTCCGCGAGGTCGATGAACTGGGCCGGGCCGAGCAGCCCGTACTCCGGGTGCCGCCAGCGGACCAGCGCCTCCACCCCGATCAGCTCACCGGACCCGAACTGCACGAGCGGCTGGTAGTACAGCTGGAACTCGCCACGGTCGACCGCCGCCGGGACGCTGGACGCGAGCGCGAACTGGCTGGTCTCCCCCGCGTCCCGTTCCGCGTCGAACACCGCCCAGCGGCCGCCGCCGGCGCGTTTCGCCCAGGACCGCGCGGCGTCGGCGGCGCGTTGCAGCTCCTCCGGCCAGGTCTCGGTGACCGCGCGGGACGCGATGCCGAGGCTCGCGGTCATCGACAGCCGGTGCTGGCCGATCACGAACGGCGGGGTGAGCCCGGCCAGGATGTGCTCGGCCAGCTCGCACAGCTCCTCGACACCCATCGGGTCGGACACCAGGACGCTGAACTCGTCGCCGCTGGTCCGGGTGACCAGGTGCTCCCCGGCGAGCAGCTGCAGCCGGGCCGCGACCGAGAGCAGCAGCTGGTCGCCGACCTGATGGCCCAGTGAGTCGTTGACCGCCCGGAACCCGTCGAGGTCGAGGTGGCACAGCCCGACGCTCTCCACCGAGGAGTCGGCGGAGAACGCCCAGCGCAGCTGCTCCTCCATGAGCGAGCGGTTGGGCAGCCGGGTGAGCTGGTCGTGGTAGGTCTGGTGACGCAGCCGGGTGCGCAGCTGGTGGCGTTCGGTGACGTCCTCGACGATGCCGATGACGTAGTCCGGCTCGTCGGCCTCGTTGCGCACCAGCGACGCGGTGACGTGCGCCCAGATCACCGAGTGGTCGAGCCGGACGAACCGGGCCTCGCCGTGCAGGCTGTCCTTGCGGCCGGTGGTCAGCTCGCGCAGCTCACCGATCAGCGCGGGTGCGTCGTCGGCGTGCACGTAGTCGGTGATCGGCCTTGGCGGCGTCTCGGTCTCGCTGAGCCCGTCCGGGTCGAACAGGCGGCGCATGGCGGGGTTGACGTCGAGGAACTGGCCGTCGAGCCCGACCAGCGCGATGCCGGCCGCCGCCTTCGTGAACACGGCCCGGAACAGCTTCTCGCTGGCCCGCATCGCGGTCTCGGTGTCCTTGGCGGTCTGCAGCACCGCGGCCAGCAGGGTCTCCTGCTCGCGCTGGGTGCTCTCCCGCAGCCCGTCGGCGTACCCGGCGGTGAACTCGCCGAGCAGCTCGGCCACCCGATCGGGTTCGGCCACCGCGAACAGCTCGTCGCTCCTGGTGCGGATGAGCCGCAACGTCACCTGGAGGGCGTTGGTGCCCCGGAAGCGCGCCTCGGCGAACCTCGCACCCAGCTCTCGGGCCGCCCCGCGATCCAGCTGGTGAGCCGTCAACAGCTCCACCAGCGGGTCGACCAACGGACGCAGCCGTTCCTCCGCATCCGCTCTACCCCAGGACAGGTAGCTGGCGTCCGCGAGGACGTGTGCCCACTCCTGGGCGAACCGCGTGTTGGTCGCCGCACCGGATGACCGGCGCCCCCCGACCTGCACTCCTTGCCCCTTTCGGCGAGTACGACTTTGCCGAACGGGTTAATCCTGAAGGCTTTGACCGCAGAGTGCTACCAGTTGGTTGTAATCGTCACTCGATTCGGGCATCAAGACGGTCACTGACGGTATCAATGCAACAAGTTTCACTTCATGTCGCACCGGAATCGGTCGCGATCGGCATCGGCAGCAGCTCGCCGATTTCAGCTGATCGATGCCCGGACGCCTGTACCGAAGCGTCCGCGACCGCCGCGTCCCAGTCGACCCGCCCGGTGACCAGACGTAACCAGACCTTCGGCGTCATCTCCACCACGTGCGGCGGCGTACCCCGGGTGTGGGCGCCGCCGGGGAGACACTGGACGGCGGCGAACGGTGGCACCCGCACCTCGACGGCCTTACCCGGATGGCGTTGCGCGAAGGCCCGCAGCGTCGTGCGGACGGCGGCCGCCAGGGTCGTCCGATCGGGTGTCCCGGCCGCACCCGCGCTGGTCGGGCCGTTCGCCTCGTCGGGAGCGTCGAGCCAGTCGCGCACCGGGGCCAACGCGGTGCGCACATCGATCGCGTCGATGGTTCGTGTCCGTGCCATGGCTCCCTACCTATGCTGCGACCCGATGACGTTACGACGTGTGGTGCTGTTCGCGGCCCCGGTGCTGCTGATCTCGAGGTGGCGACGGGGTCTGACGACCATCGTCGCCGATCACGCCGCGTACTGGCGACGACGGTCCCGCAGGCCCGGCGAGTTCGTCCTGGTGGCGCTCGGCGACTCGCTCGCGCAGGGACTCACCGCCGCGCGACCCGAGCTGGGCTTCGTCGGGCTGCTCGCCGACCACCTGGAAGCTGAACTCTGTTCCTCCGTCGCGGTGCACAACCTGGCGGTCAGCGGAGCGACCGTCCCGGACGTCCTGGCTGATCAACTTCCGGCGCTCGACGGGCTCGCGCCCGACCTGGTCGTCGTGTGCGTCGGCACCAACGACGTCACCCGGAACGGGCCGGACGAGTTCCGGGAGAACTGGCGGACGCTGTGCACGGAACTGGCCACCCGGGCTGAGCGGACCCGGGTCCTGGTGGCCGACGTCCCGGACTTCCGGGGCGGCCCGCACCGGGTCACCGCGCAGCGCTACGCCGCCGTCGCCCGCGAGATCCTCGCCGGGTACCCGGCGCTCGTGCCGGCCCCACTGCACGCCCTCACCAGGGGCCAGCGGCTGCGTGACGTGGGCCGGGACCTGACCCACCCGGGCAACTCCGGCCACCGCACGTACCTGGCCGCGTTCCTGGCGGCGCTCGAACAGACCTGAACATGCCGGTGGCCCGGTCCTCTCGGGGAAGACCGGGCCACCGATGTGTTTCTTGGGAGTTACTTCTGGGTGGGCGCGACCTGCGCCTGCGGGAGCAGGATTTCCTGACCCTCACGCAGACCCGACAACACCTGGGTGTTGTTGTCGCCGACCATGCCCGGCTCGAACTTGGTCTGGACCGGCTTGCCGTCCGGACCCGGGGTGTTCACGAACGAACCGTTGCCCTGCTTGATGACCGCCGAGTTCGGCACCACCAGCACGTTGTCCAACGTGTTGGTCATGACCGACGCCTCAGCCGTCTGACCGGCCTTCAACCTCGGGTCGGTGTTGGTCAGCAGAATCGTGGCGTAGTAGTTCGTCACACCCGAGATGTTCGTACCACTCGGAGCGATCGACAGCACCGTACCGTCACGAGTCAGATCCGG
>NZ_AUBB01000025.1 GCF_000429025.1 Actinospineispora spinosispora DSM 44797 | reverse complement strand
AGCGAAGCGAACGGCGTAGCCGCCCAAGTTTCCGGTCGCGGGCCCCTCGAGGCGAAGCCGATGAGGGGTCCCGACCGGAAACTTTCGACGCGCGAGGGCCAGCCGGAAATCAAGCGTTCCCGTTGAAGAGGCTTGTTACCGAGCCGTCGTCGAAGACCTCGTGGATCGCTCGGGCCAGCAGGGGCGCGATGGAGAGGACGGTGAGCTGCGGGAAGCGCTTCTCTTCGGGGATGGGCAGCGTGTTGGTCACGATGACCTCTTTGGCGCCGCAGGTCGACAGACGTTCGCGCGCGGGGCCGGACAGCACGCCGTGGGTCGTGGCGATGATGACTTCGGCCGCGCCGTCGGCCAGCAGTGCCTTGACCGCGCCGGCGATCGTGCCGCCGGTGTCGATCATGTCGTCGATGACCACGCAGGTGCGGCCGGCGATGTCGCCGACCACCCGGTTGGCCACGGCCTGGTTCGGCTTGAGCGGGTCGCGGGTCTTGTGGATGAACGCCAGCGGTGTGCCGCCGAGCAGTTCGGACCACTTCTCCGCGAGGCGCACCCGGCCGGAGTCGGGGGAGACGACCGCGAGCCTGTTGTCGGCGTACGAGTCCTTCACGTACTCGGCGAGCAGCGGCATGGCCCACAGGTGGTCGACCGGGCCGTCGAAGAAGCCCTGGATCTGGGCGGTGTGCAGGTCGACGGTCATGATGCGGTCGGCGCCCGCGGTCTTGAACATGTCGGCGACGAGGCGCGCCGAGATGGGCTCACGGCCTCGGTGCTTCTTGTCCTGACGGGCGTACGGGTAGAACGGCATGACCGCGGTGATCCGCTTGGCGGAGGCGCGCTTGAGCGCGTCCACCATGATCAGCTGTTCCATCAGCCAGTTGTTGATCGGGCTGGTGTGGCTCTGGATCACGAAGGCGTCGCAGCCGCGTACCGACTCGTCGAAGCGGACGAAGATCTCGCCGTTCGCGAAGTCGTGCGCGGTCTGCGGGGTGATCGAGACGTCCAGGTGCTTGGCGACCTGTTCGGCGAGCTCCGGGTGCGATCGACCCGCGAAGAACATCAGGCTCTTCTTGGGTGTTGCCGACATCGCGCTCATCGTGGCTCGCGCCTCCTAGCCGAGATCGTTTCCCCCGCGCGGAGCGGTCGGGGCACCTACAGTGTCGCTCGGACCGTCTGAGAGCACCTGTTCGGGTGCCCCGGCGGTGCTTGACGACTGCTCCGTGTTGGCTTTTTCGATCGCCTGTTCGGCGGCGAGGGCCGACGGGGTCCCGGCGCGGCGCCGCATCACCCAACCCTCGATATTGCGCTGTTCACCTGCGGAAACGGCGAGCGCGCCGGGCGGGACGTCGTTGCGGACGACGGTTCCGGCGCCACTGTAGGCGCCGTCGCCGATGGTGACCGGAGCCACAAACGTGTTGTCGGACCCGGTTTTTACATAGGAGCCGATGGTCGTTCGGTTCTTCGTCACACCGTCGTAGTTGACGAACACCGAGGAGGCGCCGATGTTGCTGCCCTCGCCGATCGTCGCGTCGCCGACGTAGGTCAGGTGCGGGACCTTGGTGCCCCGGCCGATCTCGGCGTTCTTGACCTCGACGAACGTGCCGATCTTGCCGTGGTCACCGAGCCTGGCTCCGGGACGCAGGTACGCGAACGGCCCGACGTTGGCTCCCGCGCCGATCTCCGCGCCGGTCCCGTGTGTGCGCACGACCGTCGCGCCCTGGCCGATCCAGCAGTCGGTCAGCGTGGTGTCCGGGCCGATCTGGGCGCCCTCGGACACGGTCGTCGCGCCGTGCAGCTGGGTGCCGGGGTGCAGCAGTACGTCGGGCGCGAGCCGGACGCCGACGTCCACCCAGGTGTTCGACGGGTCGACGACGGTCACGCCGGCGCGCATCCAGGCGCCGAGCAGCCTGCGGTTCAGCTCGGCGCGGATCTGGGACAGCTGCAGCTGGTCGTTCACCCCGGCGACCAGCCACGGGTCGGGGCAGCGCAGCGCGCCGACCCTGCGACCGTCCTGGTGGGCCATGCCGAGCACGTCGGTCAGGTACAGCTCGCCCTGTGCGTTGCTGGGCGCGGCGTCGGCGAGCCGGGTCAGCCCGTCACGCAGCACGTCGGCCTCGAACACGTACACACCGGAGTTGAACTCGCGGATGGCCAGCTGTTCCGGGGTCGCGTCACGCTGTTCGACGATCGCGGTGACCGCACCGTCCTGGTCGCGCAGGATCCGGCCGTAGCCGGTCGCGTCGGGCAGCTCGGCGGTGAGCACGGTGACCGCGTTGCCCGCCACGGCGTGCTCGGTCAGCAGACCGCGCAGCGTGCCGGAGTCCAGCAGCGGCACGTCGCCGTAGGTGACCATGACCGGGCCGGTCAGCGCGGGCAGCGAGTCCATCGCGCAGGCGACGGCGTGCCCGGTGCCCAGCTGCTGCTCCTGGATGGCCAGCAGTGTGGACCGGCTCAGCTCGGTGGCCAGGCCGCTCAGGTAGTCGCGGACGGTCTCGCGGCCGTGCCCGGCCACGACGACGAGGTGTTCCGGCGCGAGCGCGGCGGCGGCGTGCACGGCGTGGCCGAGCAGCGGTCGGCCGCCGATCTCGTGCAGCACCTTGAGCTTGCTCGAGCGCATCCTTCGGCCCTCGCCCGCCGCGAGCACCACAACGGCGGCGGGGTTGGGTGCATCCGGGCTGGTTTCCAGCATCGCTGGCTCCCCCCTGCCTGGGCCGCGCGCGCTGTGCGGACACACGGCGTACACGGAGTACATGGCTGTCCGATGCGGACAGCGCGTCATCTGGTCCGGTGCATGGTAGGGCGGTGCCTCGATGCAGGTTCCCCTCGACCCCGGTGAGCGACCGCCGGTACCGCATGGGTAGCTGAGGGTGACGTTCTCTCACCCGATAAGGTCTGGTTCGGCTCGTCGTCTCAGCGTTCTGTCAGTTGCGCGGCGGTGGCCAGCGACCTCCAGCTGAGAGTCCCCAGCTCTCACACGGCCGTGAAGGGACCCCCGAATGTCCTCCCGTCCTGCGTTGACCCGCTCGGTTCGACTCGTGGTGTGCGGTGTGATCGCCGCTCTGCTCGCGGTCCTCGCGTTCGCCGGGGCCGCGTTCGCCGATGAGGCCGACACACCGGCGGCGGCGGAGAAGAAGGAGCTGGTCGAGGGCACCCCGTGCGCCCTGGACACCATCGCCTGTGTGGCCGTCAAGGACAGCCTCGCCTGGTTGATCAAGGAAGGCGAGGTCGTTCACGGGCCGGTCAAGATTTCGACCGGTGGTCCGGGCAAGGAGACCCCGCTGGGTAGCCACGTGGTGCAGTGGAAGAACAAGAACCACAAGTCGGGTGAGTTCAAGACGCCGGACGGGCAGCCGTCCCCGATGCCGTACGCGGTCTTCTTCGCCGAGGGCGGGATCGCCTTCCACGAGGGCAAGCTCGCTCGGCAGTCCTCCGGGTGTGTCCGGCTGCGGATGAAGGACGCTCAGGAGTTCTACGACTTCCTCAAGCTCGGTGACAAGGTCGAGGTCGTCGCCTGATCCGCCCGACTCGGTGTGCTCAGGCGCCCGACTCGCCGGTGGGACGGTCGAGCACCGGGAGCGGGACGAAGGTGGGGACCAGGGCCGGGTCGTTGAACGCGGTGATGCGCGCGATCCTGGCCCCGATCAGGGTCAGCACCTGGATGCCGTACGGCCGGTAGCCGCCCTCGTCGGTCCTCGCGTGGATGACCAGCGCCGGCTGACCGTTCGCCAGGGTGGGCGTCAACCGCCACTGGCCCGCGCGACGCAGGACGCGACTGCCGAGGAACCCGACGACCGCCGGTCTGCCGGTGAACCAGGTCGGGGTCGGAGGCATCTCCAGCTCGACGTCCGCGCGCAGCAGCCCGACCAGCGCATCCAGGTCGGCGTTGGTGAACGCGTCCACGTATGAGTCGAGCAGGGCGCGTCTGACCAGGGCGTCCGGTTCCGCGAGGTCGTCCGCGACCGGGCCCGCCTGCGCCAGGTTCGCGCGGGCCCGGCGCAGGGTGCTGTCCACGGCGGCCACGGTCGTGTCCAGCATCTCGGCCACCTCGGCTGTCCGGAACGCCAGGACGTCGCGCAGCGTGAGCACCGCACGCTGGCGGGCCGACAGCAGCTGGAGTGCGGCGATGAAGGCCAGCCGCACCCCGGTCCGGCCGGCCACGATCGCGGCCGGGTCGCCCGCGCCGAACAGTGCGTCCGGCGCGGGCTGGAGCCAGGGCACCGATGGCTCGCGGTCGGCCACCGCCACCCGGTGATCGTCGGCCGGAGCTCCCAGGCCCGACGGCAGTGGTCTCCTCGACCGGGTCTCCAACGCGGTCAGGCAGGCCATCGTGGCGATCTTGTACAGCCAGCGACGCACCGTGGACCGGCCCTCGAACCGGTCGATGCCACGCCAGGCACGCAGGTACGTCTCCTGCACCAGGTCCTCCGCGTCGTGGATCGAGCCGAGGAGCCGGTAGCAGTGGGCGAGCAGCTCCGGCCGGAACGGCTCGGTCACCAGGGCGAACTCGGTGTCCGGCGGCGTGCTCGACATGGCGGTCTCTCCCGAGGTCACGGTGCGGTTCACAGTAGGGCGCCGATCAGCCGAGCGGTGTGAGCCCCGCGCCGCTGACCTGGTACTCCGATGCGCTGTCCGGGTCGCCGGCGAGCTGGACGACGGCCTTGGCGACCTGTTCCGGAGTGAGCACGGAGGGCATGTTCGCGACGAACGTGTCGAGGTCGACACCCTGGCGCGCGGCGTACCCGGCCACGCCGGCGGCCCCGACCCCCGCGGTCGGGGTCAGCTGCGGCAGCACCGTCACGAACCGGAGGTCCAGCGCGGCCCGCGCCGCCTCGTCGGTGGCGTAGCTGCGCAGGTAGCGGATCGCGGCATTCGCGCTGGCGTACCCACCGCTGAGCGGGGAACCGCCGATGGCCGCACCGCTCGACATGCTGACGACCACCCCACCCGGCGCCATCGGCTCCAGCAGCGCCGCCCGCGTCCAGTGGAAGACGTGCCGGGTGTCGGTGTGCCAGTTGAGGCTGAAGGTCTCCCAGGTCTGCTGATGTACCGGCGCCATGTGCGGCACGGCGCCGGCGTTGAGCACCAGCAGGTCGGGCCGGTGCTCGTGGATCACGTTCCGCGCGAGCGTCTCGTCGGTGGCGTCACCGGTCAGCGGTGTGAACGCCCCGCCGAGCTCGGCGCGGACGGCACCGAGGTCCTGCTTGCCGCGTGCGATGCCGAGGACCGCCATCCCCTCCGCGACGAGTGCGGTGGCGATCGCGCGGCCGAACCCTCGGCTGGCTCCGGTGACGACGGCGGTTCGGGTGGTCATGGGGTGCTCCCGGGGGTTGGTGCGGAACGTGTCCGCATCAAGACCGGCCGGGCGCCGGAAAACCGTCGCGAGCGGCGAAACTACTTCGCGTGTGCCCCGGGGCCGGGCCGCACGCGCAACCGGTCCCGCGAAGCGATGTCGTGCCCGTGGGCGCAGCGCAGCTGGACCTCGACCGCGCCGCCGCACTCGGCGTGCTCGACCAGCATCGGCGGGCCGTGGCCCTCGGACAGGTGGGCGTCGCCGAACGCGGTCACGGCGAGCAGTACCGGCCGCAGGTCGCGTCCGGCCGGCGTCAGCCGGTACTCGTGGCGGGCGCGCTGGCCGGGCTCGCGGTAGGAGACCTTCTCGACCAGTCCGGCGTCGACCAGCCCGGCGAGACGCCGGGCCAGAACGTTGCGCGCGATGTTGAGGTGGTCGGTCAGCTCGTCGAAACGACGTACCCCGTTGAACAGGTCACGCAGCACGACCATGGTCCACGGATGGCCGATCAGCTCCATGGTCCGGGCGATCGAGCAGGTTCGGCTGTCCAGCTCGCGGGGATCGGTGAGGGTGGACATGACATGAATCATACGCCTAGTGGGTTGCTTTCTGAAACTCAGAACGAGCATGCTCCACCTGAATCTCGAAATGAAACTCAGAGGTGCTGTGATGACGGATCTGATGACCGAGACGGCGGCCGGTCAGCTCGCACGGGAGGCCGGGCAGCGCGACGGACTGGACTTCCTGCGGGCGGTCATCGCCGGGGAGCTGCCCGCCCCGCCCCTCGCCCAGCTCCTCGGCCTCCGGATGACCGAGGCCGACCCGGGGCGCGTGGTCTTCGAGTTCACCCCCACCGAGCAGCACTACAACCCGATCGGCAGCGTCCACGGCGGCATGTACGCGACGATCCTCGACTCTGCGGCCGGCTGCGCCGCGCAGTCACTGCTGCCCCAGGGCGTCGGATACACGAGTCTGGACCTGACCGTGAAGTTCCTGCGCGCGATCACCGTGCACACCGGGCCGCTGCGCTGCGAGGGGACCGTGACGCACCTCGGCGGACGGACCGGGCTGGCGAAGGCCGAGCTACGTGACGCGACCGGGAAGCTCTACGCGGAGGCGATCAGCAGTCTGCTCATCCTGCGGCCGGACCCGTCATGATCAGGCTCATCCGCGCCGAGGGCTGCGAGGCCCGGGCACTCATCACGCGGCTGGTGTTCCGTACCGGCCCCGGCGCCCTGCGGGCGCGGCTGTTCGTTCCCGAGCAGCGCGCCCTTCCGGCGAACCTCGTCGACCTGCTCGCCGGCCCGGAGAACGGGGGCGTCTACCTGGCGATGGACGAGAACCGACCGGTCGGCCTCGTCAACATCGCGCCGGGTCCGGGCGCGGAACAGATCGAGGTCGGGTTGCTGGTGGCCGACCGGTGGCAGCGCAGAGGCATCGGCAGGGACCTGATGCGGTTCGCGGCCCAGGACCCGCGCTGGGCGGGCATGCCGCTGGTGGCGGCCGTGCAGACGGACAACAGGCGGGTGATCCGGCTGCTGCGTTCGCTGCACTGGCCGATGCGCCTGGCCGACACCGCGCCGGGGGAGTACTACTTCGAGCTGCATCCGGTCCCGGAGCAGCTGCGGGTGGCCGGATAGTCTCTTCCGCATGCTCGACCGCGCCCTCGTTGACGGCCTCTTCCCCTCCGACCTGCCCGACCCGTCGCACTGGGAGCAGCGCTACCCGGCGCGTGAGCTGGCCGACGGCGCCGAGGTGACCCGCTTCGCGCCGAGCCCGACCGGGTTCGTGCACATCGGCGGCGTGTACACCGCGACGATCGCCAAGGACGTCGCCGACCACAGCGGCGGCAGCTACTTCGTCCGCATCGAGGACACCGACCAGAGCCGTGAGGTCGAGGGGGTCGCGGCGCAGTTCGACCGCGCCTTCGAGTACTTCGGGATCGCCTCGGAGGAGCCGGTCGACGGGCCGTACGGGCCGTACCTGCAGTCCGCGCGCGAGCAGATCTACCTCAGCTACGTGCGTGAGCTGATGCGCGAAGGCAAGGCCTACCCGTGCTTCGCCACCCGCGACGAGCTCGCCGAGATGACCAAACGGCAGCAGGCCACGAAGGTGCCGACCGGCTATTACGGCTCGTGGGCGGTGTGGCGCGACGCCGACCCGGACGAGGTCGCCGCGAAGCTGTCCGCGGGCGACGACTACGTGGTCCGCTTCCGCTCGCCCGGCGTGCAGGCCGGCCGCGTCTCGTTCTCCGACGCGATCCGGGGCCGTCTCGAACACGAGGCCAACCGCAACGACGTCGTCATCCTGAAGAGCTCCGCGACCAGCCCCCGGCTGCCCACCTACCACTTCGCGCACGCCGTCGACGAGCACCTGATGGGCGTCACGCTGGTGATCCGCGGCGAGGAATGGATCTCCTCGGTGCCGCTGCACCTGCAGCTGTTCGAGGCGCTCGGGTTCCCCGCGCCCCGCTACGCGCACGTCGCGCCGCTGATGAAGCAGGACGGTGGCTCGAAGCGGAAACTGTCCAAGCGCAAGGACCCGGAGGCCTCGGTCGACTTCTACGTCGACGCCGGCTACCCGTCCGAGGCGGTCCTCTACTACCTGCGTGGGCTGGCCAACGGGCGCCTCGCCGAGACCCCCCTTGACCAGGCGCTGACCGAGCCGATCCGCCTCGAGGAGTGCGGCGTGGCCGGTCCCCTGGTCGACATGGTCAAGCTGGCCGACATCAGCGGCGACCACATCGCCACCCTGTCCGGCCCGACTGTGCTCGACGCCGTCGCCGAGTGGGCAGCCGAGCGCGACCCCGAGCTGGTGACGGTCCTGACCGAGCACCGCGAGCTGGCCGAGCGGGCGATCGACGTCGAGCGGGTCGGAGTGGACAACCCGCGCAAGGACCTGGTGCGCTGGTCGGACTTCCGGTCGATCTACGGCTTCTTCTTCCCGCCGCTGTTCACCGAGGTCACCGACGCCTCCGACGAGCGGTTCGGCGGCCTCGACGCGAGCCTGGTGCGCAAGCTCGCCGCCGACTTCGCCGACAACTACGCGTGGGCCGACGACCAGCCGACCTGGTTCGCCCAGATCCGTGAGCTCGCCGCCCGGCACGGCTTCGCGCCCAACCCGAAGACGTACAAGGCGGACCCGGACTCCTACCCCGGCGTGCTGCGCGACGCGGCCAACGCGATCCGGGTGGCCATCACCGGCGCCACCCGCAGCCCCGACCTGCACGCCGTCTGCGGCGCCCTCGGCACCGAAGAGGTCCTCCGCCGCCTCCGAGCCCTAACCCCCTGACCTCGTGAGTGATGAGGGCGTCTACCCCGAAGGGGCGCCGAAGGCGTAGCCGGAGTGGGCACTCACGACAGCTTTTCCGTCGTGAGGGTCCAGTCCGGCTATAGGCGCCCTCATCACTCACGAGGGACCCCGAGGCAGCGCACTCTTGGCACGCGGTCGGGACCACGGCCCCGTCCCCGGCTTAGCCCGTGCCCGGCTTCAAGGCATCTCGGCTTCGCCGTCGACTCGTGAGTGGCAAGGGCGCCTATAGGCGCCCGGATCACTCACGACGAAAAGCGTGTCGTGAGTGCTCCGAGCGCCTACGCCTTCGGCGCCCCTCCGGGGTAGACGCCCTTGCCACTCACGATGGCGCCTACGCCTTCGGCGCCGCTTCGGGGTAGACGCCCTTGCCACTCACGAGGGGAGGGGTGCGGTGAGTAGTTCAGTGGGGGTGAGCGGGCGCACACCTGAGTGGTGGGTGGGGCCGTTCGGCCCAGCTGGTGCGGCCGAACGGGTGTTCGGGGGCGCGCTCGGCGCGCTGCCGGGGTAAGTGGTCGACCGGGCGTGACCCCCGCTCTCATCTGTCGAGGACAGGTTCCGGGCGCTCCATACAGTCGCTGGCATGCGACCAGGTCAGGCACGGCTGATGTGGGCTGCCACCTTCCTGGCGGTCCTGTTCGGCCCTACCCTGCTGAGCCTGGTCAACGGCAGCGACAACCCGATCGCCTCGCAGCTGGCGGTGCAGTCCGGTCTGCTCGCCACCGGGCTTCTCGTGGGCGCCGCCGTGGTGCCGTCCCGGTTGCGGTCGTTGACCAGGGCGGTCGGCATCGAAGCCGTGTACGGCGTGCATCGCAGCCTCGGGCTGCTGGTCACCCTCATGGTCCTGGTGCACGTGATCCTGGTGCTCGCGGCCAACCCGAACTCGGTGACGCTGTTCGACCCGCGGCAGTGGTCGCAGCCGTCCAAGGCCGCGATCGCCGCGACCGTCGCGCTCATCCTGCTCGTCGGTCTCGCCGGCCTGCGCGGTCGGGTGGGTCGCCGGTACGCGCTCTGGCGTTGGACGCACATCGTGCTGGCGGCCGCGTCCGTGGTGTTCTCCGCGCTGCACATCTGGCGGTTGCAGCACCTGGTCAACGACCCGGTGCTGCGGGTGGCGTTCGGCCTGCTGGCCGCCGCGCTGCTGGGTGTCCTCAGCTACCGCTGGCTGTGGCGGCCGAGCCTGGACAAGCGCTCCGCCTACCAGGTGCGGGAGATCCGCGCCGAGACCGAGGACGTACACACGTTGGTCATCGGCCCGAGACGGCCCCGGCACGGGTTCGACGTGTCCACGCTGGCCTTCGAGCCGGGCCAGTTCGCCTGGATTCGGGTGCGGCGCTCGATCACCGCCGAGGAGCACCCGTTCACGATCACCTCGTGCCCGACGTCGGAGGCGGGCGGCTCGATCGAGTTCACCATCCGCGACGTCGGTGACTTCACCTCCTCGGTCGGGAGGTTGAAAGTCGGTGACCCGGTGTGGATCGATGGCCCGCACGGCTCGTTCACCTGGGACGACACCGTCTACAGCCGGGCACTGGTGCTGATCGCGGCCGGCGTCGGGATCACGCCGATGATGAGCATGCTGCGCACACTGGCGCACCGGGGCGACGACACCCCGGTGATGCTGATCTCCGGCGCCGGCACCGAGACCGAGCTGCTGTTCCGTGACGAGCTGGCCGAGCTGACCGAGAAGCTCAACCTGACCGTCGTCGAGGTGGTCAGCCGCCCGTCCTCGGACTGGAGCGGTCGGACGGGGCGGATCGACCGAGACCTGCTCGGTGAGCTGCTCCCGGAACGCACCGGTCGCCGCAAGATCGAGTACTTCGTCTGCGGGCCGCCCGGGATGGTCAACGGCGTGGTCGAAGCCCTGGCCGACCGCAACATCGATCCGTCCAGGGTGCACACCGAGTTGTTCGACATGGCTTAGGGGAAGTGTCCACATGAATGCCGCTCTTCGGTTCATCCGGTGGACGGTGCCCGGTTCGGTCCTGCTCGCGGTCATCGTGTCGGTCGTGCTGGCCGGCCGGTCTCCGTCCTCACCGCAGTCGTTCTCCGCGCTGTTCGGCGGCGGAACCTCGGACACCCGGTGGGGACCGCTCGGGCCGTCCGACCGGGACATGCTGATCAAGGTTCGGCAGGCGAACCTGTGGGAGGGCCCGGCGGGTGAGCAGGCGGCGCAACGCGCGACCAGCCCCGCCGTCCGCGAGGTGGGCCGCAAGCTCGGCGTGGAGCACGCTCAGCTGGATGCGGCGCTGCGCACGGTCGCCGCGAAGCTGAACGTCGTGCTGCCCAGCCAGCCCAGTGACCAGCAGAAGATCTGGATGACGGAGATCTCCGACGCCGCGCCTGCCGACTACGACAAGCTGTTCGTGAACCTGGTGCGGTCCGCCCACGGCGAGGTCATGCCGCTGGTCGAGGGGGTGCGTTCGGGGACCCAGAACGAGCTGGTCCGCCAGTTCGCCATCGAGGGGAACCAGTTCATCGGCAGGCACATGGACTATCTGGAGAGCACCGGGCTCGTCGACTACGCCCTGTTCCCGCCGTCCACCGCTCCCGCCGCGCGACTGACCTCGATCGGTGGCTACAACGTGCCGATCACGCTGGTGTTGTTCCTGGTCGCGGTCGTGGTCGGAGCGGCTCTGCTGCGTGCGCTCGGCCGGACCAAGGCCGGTGCGGCACGGCGCGGCTGGTGGGTGCGGATGGCGTCCGGGGCGGTGGGAGCGGCGAGCGCGGCGAAGGACCGTGCGCTGCGGTCCGCGCGGGAACGGCGGGAGTTCAAGGAACGGATGGTGACGACCGCCGAGCTCATCGCCGTGCTGAGCTCCCCCGAGGAGGAGCAGGCCCGGCCGAAGGTGCCCGCGCAGCGCTCGGGCTCCCCGGCGGCACCGGCGCCCGCGCCGAGGCGGAGCACACCGAAACGGACCAGCAGGGACCGCCGTCCGCCGAAGCTCGGGAAGGCCCGGGGCGGCCGAGGGTGGTAATTCGTCACAGGAATGACAAACAGTAACCTGTCAAGCTATATAACTCATACTTGCGGGGGATAGACAGAGAAAAACGCCGAACGGTCCACCTTGAGTCGTTCGAGTGTGACAAGATTCATAGCTTCAGTGCAGTGCTCCGGGGAGGACCGGCGCCTGACCCGTTTCGGGTCAGGCGCCGTTGAGCAAGGAGGTATGAGTTCCGATGACAACAGCAACTGACCATGCTTTGAACACGGCGCTGTCCGACGCGGCACGGGGTGTGTTTCCGCCGGCGGACGGCAGGGCCGTGGCGGTGGGTGCGTTGGACGGCCCGTGCGACATGATGGCCTTCTTCGCCCACCACGTGATCGTTGCCGCCGACGTCGAGCAGAACTGGCTGGACGAGCAGTACGTCGACCGGGTCGGGCTAGGCGGTAGTGACCCGTCGACCGGTCTCGGTAAGTTGATCGGTGCGGTGACCGAGCGCCTGGGTAACCCGGCCGTCTATGCCAGCATGACTTGTGCGGCGCCGCCGAGGTCCGCCTATCTGAACGGGAAGATCGAGGAGAATGGCGAGCCGGATTCCGGCTGGGCGGCTTATCGCACCGACATTCGCTGCTTCCAGTACTCCAGCCCCGGTGCAGCGGGGGCGTTCGCGGTCGGCCGTGGGCCCGGTGGGCGCTGGGATGTGTTCTTCCGGGTCGACGAGGGCCCTGGTGGCCGGGTCGGTCGTGAGCTGCTCGCCGCGGCGAAGACGGTCATCCCGACCGGCGCCACGTTGTTCGGTTCGACCCCGCTGCACGATCACCGGGTGACCCGCATCGCGATCGCCAGCGGGTTCCAGCCGATCTGCACCGAGGTGCTGTTCCTGACCCGGCCCCAGTAGTAGGTACCTGCTCTCGGGCGGCCGGGTGCCGCGACGTTGTACCGTTTCGGCGTGTCCGACGGAACGTCCCGGCCGTCCGAGCAGCTGCTCACCTTGGGGTGCAGCGTGCGCGCGGGCGCCATCGTGGTGGTCGCGACCGGTGAGCTGGACGTGCTCACCGTGCCGAGGCTGCGTGAGACGCTGGCCGAATCCGTGCGCAGCCCCGAGGCGGACACCCTTGTACTCGACCTGACCGACGTCGAGTTCCTCGGCTCTCTGGGCCTGCGTGCCCTGGTCGAGATCGCCGCCGAGGCCGAGGCGAACGACAAAGGTCTGCGTGTCGTGGTCGACTCGCAGCGGCCGGTCGTCCGCCCGATCATGCTGTCCGGGCTGGACCGTGAGCTCGATCTGTACGACTCACTCGACGATGCGCTTCCCGCGTGACTGAACGCGGCCCGAACGGGTATCCCCCTGTGTCCGCGGGGGAAGGCTGCGCATGATGACTGAGGCTGTGCACGAGGTGCTGACGGCGGATGCCGTCGCGCCCTCGATCGTGCGCCGCTTGTTCCGTGGCTGGCTCGGCGAGCTGGACTGGCCTTCGGAGGAGACGGACGACCTGTTGTTGGCGGTGAGCGAGGCGGTGTCCAACGTGACCGACCACGCCTATCCGCCCGGCAGCGTCGGTGAGGTGATCGTCGGCGCCGAATGCGTGACCGACGGAGATGGCGGCCGCCGGGTGGTGGTGACGGTCGACGACCACGGTTCGTGGCGCCCGCCGCCCGCGTGGCACGAGAACCGCCGCAGGGGTCTGCCGCTGATGCGCGCCTGCACCGAGTCGATGGAGGTCCAGGGCACCGCGACCGGGACGCAGATCCGGATGACCAGCCGCCCGGTGCCTGCCCAGGTGGCGGAACCTTCGCGGCTTCTGGATATGTGACTCGCGGGTTCCCGGGGTGTCTCGCGGGTGTCTGGGGTGTCCCCGCTGGCTTGGGGTGTCGCCGCGGTCAGGTCTGGGTGCACTGGGGTGTCCCCGCTGGCCATCCAGTGTCTTGGCGTGGGCGGGCGGTATCAACCCCCGGCTTCGCCGGCCTCGCACTCGCTCCTGGTTGCACGTAGTTCGGGGGCGAGGTTTCAGGGTTGACACCGCCCGACCACGCCAAGTGCGGGCCAGGATCGCGGGGACGGGGGAGCTGTGCGCGCCCACAGGCGGCCACGGCTGCGCCGCGTCCCACCGGCTGCAGTGCGCCCCGGGAGGGGCAGGGGTTCGGGTGACTTCGCAGAGCTTCGTGTCGTGTCGCAGATGTTCCAACATCTGCGACACGACACGAGCCTCTGCGAGGTGCGCCAGAACCTCTGCGAAGTGCGCGACGTGGGCGAGGTGGGCGAGGGTCGCGCTCCGCGAGTCTCCCCGCAGGGGGTTCAGTGCGAAGCACTGCAAAGAACGCAACAGGCGAAGCAGAACGCGACCAGACAAGCGCGCGTCAAGCGAGGGCAGCGAAGCCGGAGCGAAGCGAACGGCGTAGCCGCCCAAGTTTCCGGTCGCGGGCCCCTCGAGGCGAAGCCGATGAGGGGTCCCGACCGGAAACTTTCGACGCGCGAAGGCCCGCCGGAAAGCCAGCTCCGCCGCCAGGATTCGAACCTGAACCATCAGAACCAAAATCTGAGGTGCTGCCATTACACCACGGCGGATCGTGCTCACCCATGTTCCCATGGGCCGCTCGGGGTCTGTTCGGGGGCGGGCGACACACCGGACATCTCAAGACACGCCGAAACTTCACGTGCTGGGGGTGGAGGGTTGGCTCCACCTAACCTACGCTTGCGTAGGTTACGGTCGCGGAACCGTCCGTTCGACCGATGCGCACCCGACCTCTGAGGTGACTTATCGATGACCAGCACCGCCGAGGCCCTGGCGGGCCCCGAACCGATGATGGCAGGCGAACGCGCCGGCTGGCAGCACGTGCTGATCTACGTGTTCGTGATCGTGCCGATGGTCGCGTTCTTCGCCGCGGTGCCACTGGCCTGGGGCTGGGGTGTTCATCTCCACGATCTGGGCATGATGGTCGCGTTCTACACGATCGGCTGCCTGGGTATCACGGTCGGCTATCACCGGCACTTCACGCACAAGTCGTTCAAGGCTCAGACCTGGTTGCGGGTCGTGCTGGGGATCGCGGGTTCGCTCGCGGTGCAGGGTTCGGTGGTGCGGTGGGTCGCTGATCATCGCCGCCACCATGCGTATTCGGACAAGGACGGCGACCCGCATTCGCCGTGGGCCTTCGGGACCTCGCCGCTCGCGGTGGCGAAGGGTTTCGTGCACGCGCACTTCGGCTGGCTGTTCGAGAAGAGCGAGACCAACGAGCGTCGCTTCGTGCCGGACCTGCTGGCGGACCGCGCGATCATGCGGGTGAGCAATAGTTTCGCCTGGTTGGTGGTGGCGAGCCTGGTGCTGCCGGCCGTCATCGGCGGTTTGCTCACCTGGTCGTGGTGGGGTGCGCTGACCGGTTTCTTCTGGGGCGGTCTGGTCCGGATGGGCATCCTGCACCACGTGACCTGGTCGATCAACTCGATCTGTCACATGATCGGCAAGCGTCCGTTCGCGTCGCGGGACAAGTCGCGCAACTTCTGGCCGCTGGCGATCCTGAGCATGGGCGAGTCCTGGCACAACCTGCATCACGCGGACCCGACGTGTGCCCGCCACGGTGTGCTGCGCGGTCAGATCGACGTGTCGGCTCGGCTCATCTGGATCTTCGAGAAGTTCGGCTGGGCCAGTGATGTCCGTTGGCCGACGACGACTCGTCTCGCCAAGCTTCGCACCGCCAAATCTTGACCTTCCCGTACGGGTGACCCCTGTTCAGGGCAAGGGTGCGGTATTGATTACTACTTTCGTCGCCCGTCGGTGTCAAAGTTCCCCCGAGGGAGTGAGATACTCCCCGGTGGACTCGACGGAAGGCCCGTCGGACATGCCCCGACGAGGTGGTTCACGACGTGTTGGCCCTGCTTCCGGAACGACTTGACCATGTGATGCTGGTCGGCGCGCACTGCGACGACATCGTGGTCGGTTGCGGGGGGACACTGCTCGAACTGTGCCGCGCACATCCGGGGATCGAGGTCACTGCGCTGACCTTCACCGGTGGCGGCAGCCTGCGGGAGGCGGAGGAACGAGCCGCGTTGGAGGCCTTCTGTCCGGGGGCGCAGCTCCGGGTCGCGGTGCTGGATCTGCCGCACGGCCAGTTGCCGACCCGCTGGGACCGGATCAAGCGCGCGCTGGAAGATTTGCGCGCGCGGGTCGATCCCGGCGTGATCTTCGGGCCGAGCCCGAAGGACGGCAACCAGGACCGGGGGATGGTGGCCGAGCTGATCCCGGTGGCCTTCCCGGACCACCTGGTGCTCGGTTACGAGATCGCCGGCCGCGAAGGGAACCTGGAGCAGCCCGGCCTGTTCTCCCCATTGGCCGAGCCGGTGCTCCGGGAGAAGATCGAGAAGATGCTGGAGTGTTACGGCTCGCAGCGCGACCGGCCGTCCTTCGACGAGGAGTCGTTCGCCGGGCTGGCCCGGTTGCGTGGTGTGCAGTGTTATGCCCGCTACGCGGAGGCCTTCCACGTGTCGCGGTTGGTGCTCGGCTGGGCGGCACTGCCGGGCGTCGCGCCGCATCAGGGCTGACCCGTGGGGCGCATGAGCCCTTGGTTAAAGTGGGGTTTGCCAGCCGATTGACCGATGTACTCGTTGACCAGGGCAGTTGCTACTGACCGTGGCCGTCTGGGTACTCTACGCGTTCGTAGTCGACCCGAAAGTAGGTGGACGGGTGGGCGTGTTCAGGGCCTTCGGGATGGCGGCGAAGCGGTGGTACATCCTGATACCGCTGGTGCTCGTGTCCGTCGGTATCTCCTGGTACGCGTACCTCCAGATGCCGGCCGTGTACTCGGCGAGCGTGGTGCAGCAGGTGAACCCACCCGCGTCGAGCGGCAGCTCCAGCTCGAGCAGCTCCAGGAATCCGTTCTCCGACCCGACGGCGACCGCCGCGAAGCTGGCCGGTGACGTCCGGCCCCCCTCGGCGGGGCGGGGCAAGAACAAACCGCCACCGTTCACCATCACGGCCTCGGGGTCGACGATCACCGTGCAGGCCTCCGCCGACAGCGAGCAGAAGGCGTTGGCCTCGGTCAACGCGGTCGGCATCAGGCTGACCGACCGGCTCGCCGAGCTGCAGCGCGACAGCCGGGTGTCGTCTAGCGCGCAGATGCGCCTGGAGGCGTCCGGTTCGCCGACGGTGGCGCCGCCGGTCCGGACGACCGGCATCCGGGTGTTCATCGCCACGCTGATCTTCGGCTTGGGCCTGTCGGTCGTGGTGGCCGCCGCGGTGGAACGCACCGCGCGGCGTCGGCGTGCGCTGTACGACAGCGACAGCGACGACGACTACAGCGAGGACGAGAGCCCCGCGACCGAACAGGCCGTCGGGTCGGCCGATGCCGAGGCACCCACTCAGGTCGGGGCGATCCCGGCGGTCACCGATGAAGCCACCCAGGTGGGGGCGATCCCGGCGGTCACCGACGAGCCCGTCGCCCATGAGCCCGTCGCGGAGCCCGACGCCGAGGACGCCCCGACCCAGATCGCGGCATTCCCCCCGATCGGCAAGCCGGGGGTCGTGGCCTCCGCGGCGTCGGTCTCCGCCGCGGCGTCGGCGTTCGGCGCCGAGGAGGCGCCGACGCAGATCGGGGCGATCGCACCGATCCGGGAACGTGCCGAGGGTGGCATCACCCGCTCTCTGGACGGCGCCAAGCGTGACCGGCCGCCGGTACCGGTGCGGGCCAGCGCCGTCGAGGGACCCGCGCGGTCGGTCGGTGGTCTCGCCGGCACGCCGAGGCAGGTCGTCAGGGGCGGGCCGGCGGGCCGCGCGAACGGGAGCCCTCCCGCCGCCTCATTGCCGGTGAGCCCGGAGCAGCGCCCTTCGGGACCGCGACCGGCCGCCATGCCTGCCCGACCGTCCTCGACCCGGCCCGAACCCGTGGGCAACGGCGTTCCGAAGGAACGGTTCGCCGACGCGAACTCGCCTCTGTCGCCGCCACCCCCGCCGGTACAACGGCCATCCCGGCACGTACTCGCGGACACGCCGAAGGTGGCACCGTCGGACCCGCTCGGTCGGCCTGAGTCCGAGCAGCGGAAACGGTCCGTCGACGCCGAGCCCTCGGGCCAGCGGGAACGGCCGGAGACACCACCGAACGACCGGCCGAACCTGGTCGAACCGCCGCGCACCCCGGCCGTGGCGTCCGAGGATGAGCGCCGGACGGAGCCCGACGAGCTCGTGTCGGACCGGCCGATGCCGGAGCAGCCGACGACGGCGCTTCCCGCGCGGCCGAAGGCACCTGCCCTGCCGGAGCCTCCCGCGCGACCGAAGTCCGATGAGCTCGGCCAGCCCGAACGCCCGCCGGTCGCCGCGTCCGGCCAGCCGGAACCGCGGCAGGCGCGCCCCGACGCCCCCAGGACGGGAGCTCGCCCGGGTCGCCCTCCGGCGCGTCCCGGCGCCGGAGGCCCTCCCCCTCAGGGGCCGCCTCCCGGACCGAGGCCGGACCGGCCAGGGCCGTCGCGACCGGACCGCCCGAAACCGAACCAACCCGATCGACCCGGGTTCTCCCGGCCCGGGCTGGACAGAGATGCACCTCATCGGCCCGCGACGGACCGTGCCGGGGCCGATCGGCCCGGGCCGGATCGAGCGGGACAAGACCGGGCCGGTTCGGACCCGCTCGAGCTGGACCGAGCCGCGGCTGGATCAGATCAGGCCGCGCGGGGCCGGACCACGTCGGACAGCGCGGGACCGGACCGGGCCGGTGCCGATCGGGTTCGGTCGGATCGGTCTGGTGCGGAGCCGGTCGGTTCTGGTCGTGGTGTGTCCGGTCGTGGTGGGCCCGATGGTGGTGGGTCAGATCGGTCGGGGCCGGATCGTGCGCGGCCCGATCGGCCCGGGCCGGATGGTGTGGGACCGGATCGCGGCGGTCTGGCTCGCTCTGGGCCGGATCGCTCGGATCGTGCCGGGCTTGATCGTGCCGGGCTTGATCGTGGTGGGCTTGATCGTGCCGGGCCCGATGGTGCTGGGTCGGATCGGTCGGGGCCGGATCGTGCGCGGCCCGATCGGGTTGCGCCGGATGGTGTGGGACCGGATCGCGGCGGTCTGGCTCGCTCTGGGCTGGATCGCTCGGATCGGGCCGGGCTTGATCGTGCCGGGCCCGATGGTGCTGGGCTGGATCGGCCGGGGCCGGATCGTGCGCGGCCCGATCGGATTGCACCGGATGGAGTGGGACCGGATCGCGGCGGTCTGACCCGCCCTGGGCCGGGTCGCCCGGATCGTGCCGGGCCTGGTCGTGCTGGGCCTGACGGTGGTGGGCCGGATCGTGCGCGGCCCGATCGGCCTGCACCGGATGGTCCGGGACCCGAACGCGGCGACCTGACCCGCCCTGGGCCGGATCGTGGTGGGCCCGATGGTGCTGGGTTGGATCGGCCGGGGCCGGATCGTGCGAGGGTCGATCGGCCCGGGCCGGATCGCCCGGATCGTGGTGGGTCTGATCGTGCAGGTCTGGATGGGGTTGGCGCCGACCGTGTTGGTCCGGGCCGTGGTAGCCCGAGCCGTCCGGGTGTGGACCGCCCAGGGCCTGATCGCGGTGGTCCGGATGGGGCTGGTCAAGGTCGTGGTGGCCCGAGCCGTCCGAGCGGGGACCGTCCTGGCCCCGACCGTGCTGGTCCCGATGGGCCTGGCGCGGGCCGTGGTGGCCCGGTTCGACCGGGCCCCGAGCGGACCGCGCCGGATCGCGCTGGTCGGGACCGGCCGGGACCGGATCGCCCTGCATCGGATCGGCCGGGCCCAGGTGGCCGGCCGGGTCAGCCGGAGCGGATGAGGCAGCCGGGGCCGCCCAACGGGCCCCGTCCCGGGCCGGGTGTCCCGGGACCGGGGTCCTCGCGGCCGGGGATGGGGCGCGGCCCAGGACAGCGGCCGCCGGCTCCGCCGAGTGGTCAGCGGCCGCCCGCCGGAAACGGGGCGACGGAGATGGGGCCGAGGGGAAGCGGCGATCGGCCCTCGGCTCCCGCCAGCGGACAGCCACCGCCGGGGGAACGGCCGAACACCACACCACCGGTGCGGCCGCAACCTGGACCGTCACCGGTGACGTCTTCTCCCGCACAGTCGAGCGGCACGCCGCCAGCTGAGCCGAAACCTGCTGAGCCGACACCTGCTGAGCAGACGTCCGTTGCGTCTGCGCCCGCTGAGCCCAAGTCCACCTCGGACTCCGGTGCCTCACGTCCGGTCAACCGGTTCGGCGGGCCGGACCCCGCCACGTTCGCGTCGTCGGAACTGTGGGCCCCGGTCACCCCTGCATCGGACGGACCGGACAAATGGTTACCGGCCGCCGCGGCGGGGTCCGAGCGCCCCTCGTCACCGGACGAGGGGACGCCGAGGAGCGAGTCGCGGCAGGGGACAGGCGAGCCCGACGACCAGCCGGCGCCGGCTCAGCCTGCCGTCCCGGTGGACGAGCAGGAACCCGAAGACGCGGACGCCGAGCGGGAGGACGGTGACGAGGAGTTCGGCTGGCCGGAGTTCGAGCAGTCGAAGGACACCGAGGACTCGACCGAGCCGGACGACGGGTCTGAGCCGGAGGACGAGAACGAGCCGACCGCGGCCAGGCAGGGCCGCGACCAGTAGCTCGATCCCTGATCGCACCCCTCACCGGAGTGGCGTTCTACAGTGCGGACATGAGTTCGCGGTCGTCCGGATATCTTCGATTCCCTCATGTGCGCGGCTCCGAGTTGGTCTTCGTCGCCGAGAACGACGTCTGGCTGGCGTCGCTGGACGGCGGGCGGGCCTACCGGCTGACCGCCGACCAGGCGCCGGTGGCGAATCCTCGGTTGCACCCCGACGGAAGCCGCGTGGCGTGGACCTCCCGGCGCGACGGGCCGCCGGAAGTGTTCGTCGCGGACGTCGAGGGCGGTCTCGCCTCGCGGCTCACCTACTGGGGCGACATCAAGACCCGCACGCTCGGGTGGACGGGCGACGACGTGCTGGCCGTGACCTCGGCCGGGCGCCCGTCGACCCGGAGCAGCTGGGCGCACGCGGTGCCCTCGGACGGTGGTGCACCTCGGTCGCTGCCCTACGGTCCGGTGTCGGATCTCGCGCTCGGCGCGGACGGCCGGGCGCTGCTGAACTCGGTGATCTCGCTCGAACCCGCCTGGTGGAAACGCTACCGGGGTGGGACCGCCGGCAAGCTGTGGTGGAACCCGGCCGGTGACGGCGAGTTCACCCGGTTGCTCGCCGACCTCGACGGGCACCTGGTCGCCCCGATGCTGGTCGGTGACCGGCTGGCGTTCCTGTCCGACCACGAGGGCTGGGGCAACATCTACTCGGTCGCGGCTGACGGCAGCTCGGACCTGCGCCGGCACACCGATCACGGCGCCGACGACGGTCCGGGGCCGGCGTTCTACGCCAGGCACGCCACGACCGACGGCAGCAGCATCGTCTACGAGTGCGCCGGTGAGCTCTGGGTCCTGGACTCATTGGACGCATCGGCTCGCAGGCTGGACATCCGCCTCGGCGGTCCGCGCAGCGCCAGAGCGCCGTATCAGGTGGGCGCCGAGCGGCACCTGAGCTCGGCGGTACCCGATCACACCGGCCGGCTCAGCGTCGTCGGTGTCCGGGGCACCGTGCACCGGTTGGTGCACCGGGACGGTCCCTCGAGGACGCTCGCCGCCGCGGACGGTGTCCGTGCCCGGCTGGCCCGGCCGCTCGGCACCGACCGGGCGGTCTGGATCACCGATGTGACCGGCGAGGACGCCGTCGAGATCGGCCCGCTGTCCGGTGGTGACGAGGACACCGTCCGATACGGCGCCGGCGAGATAGGTCGCGTGCTGGAACTGAGCTGCGCGCCCGACGGCTCGACCATCGCTCTGGCCTGCCACGACGGTCGCCTGCTGCTGATGAACACCGAGACCGGCGCGCTCACCGAGCTGGCGCGGGGCGCCGACGGTGAGGTCACCGGGCTGGCGTTCGCACCCGACGGTGCCTGGCTTGCCTGGTCGGACCCGGTGGAGGCCGGCATCCGGCGCATCCTGCTGGCGAAGATCGACGACGAGACACCGACGCCGATCGCGGTGACCGCGACCCGGTTCGTCGACACCTCACCGGTGTTCACCACCGATGGCAAGTACCTGGCGTTCCTGTCCTACCGCAGCTTCGACCCGGTGTACGACGCGCACTCGTTCGACCTGTCCTTCCCCAACGGATGCCGGCCGTACCTCGTGCCGCTGGCCGCGCGGACGCCGTCCCCGTTCGGGCCGTCGCCGGACGGACGGCCGGCCAACGGCTCCGATCGTGGCGCAGCGCTCGACCAGGAGGAGACCGACGAGGCCGAGGACACCGACACGGACGACTCCGACCCGGTGCCGACCGTCGTGGTGGACGCCGACGGGCTCGCCGAGCGCCTGGTGCCGTTGCCCGTCGGTGAGGCGCGCTACTTCCGGCTGCGCGCGGGCAAGGACTGTCTGTTGTGGCTGCGCAACACACCCAGCGGTGTGCTCGGTGACGGGCTCGCGGAAGGTGCCGAGGGCCCGCGTCCGGTGCTCGAACGCTACGACCTGGTGCGGTGCAGGCACGATCGGGTCGCCGACCCGGTGGACGGTTACGAGGTCAGTGGCGACGGCTCTCGGCTGGTGGTGCGGGACCGGCGTTCGTTGCGCGTGCTGCGGACCGACCGGTCCGGCTCGGACAAGCCGAGCGACGACAGCTCGGACGAGTTCGACGTCGATCTGAGCCGGGTCACGGTCACCGTCGACCCGACCGCCGAGTGGCGCCAGATGTTCGACGAAGCCGGCCGGCTGATGCGCGACCACTTCTGGGTCGCCGACATGGCGGGCGTCGACTGGGCCGCCGAGCAGGCGAGGTACCGGCCACTGGTGGACCTCGTGGGTAGTCACGACGACCTGGTCGACCTGCTGTGGGAGCTGCAGGGTGAGCTCGGTACATCGCATGCGTACGTGTCGCCGACCGGCCGAGGCGGGTCGGCGCTGTGGCCCGGTCTGCTCGGCGCGGACCTGGAACGGGACGCCGAAGGCCGGTGGCGGGTGGCGAAGGTGCTGCCCGGTGAGTCGTCCGACCCGCGTGCCCGCAGCCCGCTGACCGCGCCCGGCGTCGACGTGCGCGCCGGTGACGTGCTGCTGGCCGTCGGGGGCCGTCCGGTCGACCCGACGACCGGGCCCGCCCCGCTGTTGCTGGGCACAGCCGGCCAGCCGACCGAGCTGACCGTCGAGTCCCCGGAGACCGGGGTGCGCCGCGTGGTGGTGTCGCCGCTGGGCAACGAGGAGCAGCTGCGCTACCAGGACTGGGTGGCGGGACGGCGGGCGTTCGTCGCGGACCGATCCGAAGGGCGCCTCGGCTATCTGCACCTGCCCGACATGGTGGCGAGCGGCTGGGCGCAGCTGCACCGTGACCTGGGCAGGGAGACCACCCGCGAGGGCCTCATCGTCGACGTCCGGGAGAACCGGGGCGGCCACCTGTCCCAGCTGGTGATCGAGAAACTCGCGCGGCGGGTCATCGGCTGGGACCTGATCCGGCACGGCCAGCCCACGACGTACCCGCTGGATGCGCCGCGCGGACCGGTGGTGGCGGTGGCCAACGAGTTCTCCGGTTCGGACGGCGACATCGTGACCGCCGCGTTCCAACGGGTCGGGATCGGCCCGGTGGTCGGGGTGCGGACCTGGGGTGGCGTCATCGGGATCGACAGCCGCTACCGCCTGGTCGACGGAACGGCGGTGACGCAGCCCCGCTACTCGTTCTGGATGGACAACCTCGGCTGGGAGGTCGAGAACGTCGGCGTGACACCCGACCACGAGGTGGTCATGACGCCCGCCGACCACGTCGCGGGGCGGGACCCACAGCTGGAGAAGGCCGTGGAGCTCGCGCTGGCCGCGCTGGCGCAGCGCCCCGCGGTGCAGCCGCCCGACCTGTCGAGCCGCCCGTCCCGGGCACGCCCCCCACTGCCGCCCCGCTGACACCCGCGCCGCGAGTCGGGGACGTGAGCTCAGCGAGTCGGGGACGTGAGCTCAGCGAGTCCGGGACGTCGGCACACCGCCCTCGCCGAGTTCCCGACTCAGGGTGCTGAGGTGCCCGACTCGCCGGCGAGCGTCAGCCCGGCTCGCCCCGGTAGGTGCCGAAGGTCCACACGTTGCCCTCCGGGTCGTTCACGGTGAAGGTGTGGGAGCCGTAGTCGGTGTCCTCGAGCGGGGTGGTGATGTCGGCTCCGGCCGCGACGCACCGCCGGTGGATGTCGTCGACGCGGTCGGTGACGACGTAGGCCGCCGCGACCCCGCTCGAGGCGCCAGCGCAGTGCTTGACGGAGCCGAGCATGACTCCGCCGCCCTCGGGCCAGCGCAGCTGCGAATGGGTGATGTCGCCTGCGTCGTCCGGGACCACGAACACCTCGTGGAACCCGAGGACGTCGACGAGGAAACGGAGACCGGCGGGGGCGTCGTCGTACCGCACGGACGGCCAGACGGTGGGTGCTGGTGTGGTCATGGCGTCAGCTTTGCTCGCCGAACGCCTCCGGGTCTTGGAGAAAAGGGAGCTCCTCGACCAGCCAGGTGCGCGGCGTGCACCCGGCCATGGAGCGGAACTCGTTGCTCAGGTGCGCCTGGTCGAAATAACCGCAGGTCGACGCGACCTCGGCCAGTCCGCCGGGGGGTAGCCGCCGCAGCATCTCGGTGGCGCGTCCGAACCGCACGACCCTGGCCGCCTGCTTCGGGCTCAGCCCGACCTCACGGCTGAACCGTTCGGAGAAGTGCCGCCGGCTCCAGCCGATGTCCTCGGCCAGCCGCGCGATCGGGACAGCGCCACCCTCGGTCACCAGCCGCCGCCACGCCCAGCCGATCTCGTCCGCCGGACCGGTCCGGGACGACCTGCTCGCGGAGTCGATCAGCGCGCGATCCAGCAGATCGAACCGGGTGGCCCAGTCCGGGGCCGCGCGAAGCTGGTCCGGCAGCGACGCCAGGTCGGGGCGGGGTAGCTGCGCGAGGTCGACGATCCAGCCGGACAGCTCGGCGGCCGACACCCCGAGCAGTGTGCGGACGCCGAGCGGGTTCAGCTCGACGTGGATGCCGGACTGGTTGCGGTCCTGCCCGATGAGCGCCGGGCCCGCGTGCAGACCGCTGACGAGACCCTGCCAGTGGTCCGGTCGCTGCGGGCTGCCGGGCATGTCGACGAGCCGGATCGGCTCCTCGAGACTGATGATCAACGTGAGGTGGCGGCCGGGCAGACCCCGGTGCACCGCCAGCGACACATCACGCTGCCGGTAGCCGATGTAGCGGCTGACCAGCGCATGCAGCGCCGGGTGCGGGCGGCGTAGCGCCCAGCTCACCTCGGCGGTGTCCATGCCACCACTGTAGGAGGTCCCGGAACGGCTGTGGTCGGGTTTCCTCGTGAGTGCTGAGGCCGGCGCCGCTTCGCGGTAGACGGCCTCAGCACTCACGAGGTGGGGCACGTACGCTGGTGACGGAGACTCCGCCGGGGTACCAGTCCCGGGCAGGGGTCTGCCCGCGTGCGCTCAACCAGCCCTGCTCGGAAGGTTCGCAATTGTCTCCGGTCGCCGCACCTCCCGCCCTCTCGCCCGGACTGCTCACCGCCGCCATGGCCGATCCGGGCCTGGGCTCACTGGTCGATTCGCTCAGCGTGCCCAGCCTGCGCATCGAAGGCCCGGCCGCGCTGCGCCCGCTGGTCACCGGTGCGCTCGCGAGAGCGACCGACGTGCCGGCCACCCTCGCGGTCTGCGCGACCGAGCGGGAGTGCGAGGAGCTGGCCTCGACGCTGCGCGAGCTCGTCGGCGAGGACGCGGTGGCGATCCTGCCGTCCTGGGAGACGTTGCCGCACGAGCGGTTGTCACCGCGTTCGGACACGGTCGGCAAGCGCATCGCGCTGTTCCACCGGCTGGCGAGCGGTGACGACTCGTTGCGCGTGGTCGTCGCGGCGGTGCGCAGCCTCATCCAGCCCATCGCGCCGGGGCTCGGTCGTCTCGAACCGATCGCGCTGCGGGTCGGTGACACACACGACTTCGACGAGCTGCTGCACCGGCTCGTCGAGCTCGCCTACACCCGCGTCGACATGGTCACCGGACGCGGGGAGTTCGCCGTGCGCGGCGGCATCGTGGACGTGTTCGCGCCGACCGCCGAACACCCGGTCCGGGTCGAGATGTGGGGCGACGAGGTCTCCGAGCTGCGCCAGTTCGCGGTCGCCGACCAGCGCTCCATCGGGCCCGCCGACCAGCTGGACGCGCCGCCGTGCCGTGAGCTGCTGCTCACCGAACCGGTCCGGGCGCGCGCCGCGCAGCTCGCCGAGCAGCACGAGAGCAACCAGGCGCTGTCCGAGCTGCTCGGCAGGCTCGCCGAGGGCATCCCGGCCGAGGGCATGGAATCGCTCATCCCGGTGCTGTGCGAGGGCAGCCTCGACCTGTTGACCGACCTCATGCCGGCCGGTTCGCACGTCCTGGTGGTCGACCCGGAGCGGATCCGCACGCGCGCGCGTGACCTGGTCCGTACCGGCATCGAGTTCCTGGAGGCGTCCTGGCTCGCCGCCGCGACCGGACCGGCGGCCAAGGCCCCGATCGACCTCGGCTCCTCGGCCTACCGCGACCTGGCCGAGATCTCCGAGCACGCGCTGGCCACCGGTCGCCACTGGTGGACGCTCAGCCCGTTCAACAGCGACGAGCAGGCAGACACCGACGACTACACCGTCCGGCCGGGGTTCCTCGCCGCCGAGTCCTATCGCGGCGACATCTCGAAGGCCCTCGACGACCTGCGTAAGCACACGTCCGAGGGTGGATCGGCCGTGCTGCTGCTGGCCGGCGCGGGCACCGCGCAGCGCGCGATGGAGCAGCTCGCCGAGGCCGAGGTGCCGGCCAAGCGCGCCCAGGGCTCCGACTTCGAGCCGGAGAAGGGCGTCGTCACCGTCGCCCAGGGTGTACTGACCGACGGGTTCTACGCGCCCGCGCTGGGTCTGCTGGTGCTCACCGAGGCCGACCTCACCGGCAACCGCGTGGCGACCGGCGAGGTGCGCAAGCTGGCGCCCCGCCGGCGCAACGCGGTCCAGCTGGAGACCCTGCAGCCGGGCGACTTCGTCGTGCACTCCCAGCACGGCATCGGCCGGTTCGTCGAGATGCGCGAACGCACCGTCAGCGGTGCGAAGCGCGAGTACCTGGTGCTGGAGTACGCCTCCAGCAAGCGCGGCCAGCCAGCCGACCGGCTGTTCGTGCCGACCGACCAGCTCGACGAGATCAGCCGCTACGTCGGCGGCGAGCAGCCGGTGCTCAACAAGATGGGCGGCGGTGACTGGGCCAAGACGAAGAGCAAGGCGCGGCGCGCGGTCCGCCAGATCGCGGCGCAGCTCGTGCAGCTCTACGCGGCCCGCAAAGCCAGCCCGGGGCACGCGTTCGCGCCGGACACGCCGTGGCAGCGGGAGATGGAGGACGCGTTCCCGCACACCGAGACCCCCGACCAGCTGTCCGCGATCAACGAGGTCAAGGCCGACATGGAGCAGCCGGTCCCGATGGACCGGGTGGTCTCCGGTGACGTCGGCTTCGGCAAGACCGAGATCGCGGTGCGCGCCGCGTTCAAGGCCGTGCAGGACGGCAAGCAGGTCGCGGTGCTCGTGCCGACGACGCTGCTGGCCAGCCAGCACCTGCAGACGTTCCAGGACCGGATGCGGTCGTTCCCGGTGAACGTCAAGGGCCTGTCCCGGTTCACCGACGGCCACGAGGCGACCGAGACGATCAAGGGTCTCGCCGAGGGCACCGTCGACGTCGTCGTCGGCACGCACCGGTTGCTGCAGAACAGCGTGCGCTGGAAGGACCTCGGTCTGGTCATCATCGACGAGGAGCAGCGCTTCGGCGTCGAGCACAAGGAACACATCACGGCGCTGCGCGCGCACGTCGACATGCTGTCCATGTCCGCGACGCCCATCCCGCGCACCCTGGAGATGAGCCTCGCCGGCATCCGCGAGCTGTCCACCATCGCCACCCCGCCGGAGGAACGACACCCGGTGCTCACCTACGTGGGCGCCTACGACCGCAAGCAGGTCGGTGCCGCGATCCGGCGCGAGCTGCTGCGCGACGGCCAGGTGTTCTACGTGCACAACCGGGTGTCCTCGATCGACCGGGCCGCCGCGACGGTGCGCGAGATGGTGCCCGAGGCGCGGGTCGCGGTCGCGCACGGCCAGATGAACGAGGAGCTGCTGGAACGCACGGTGGCGGGCTTCTGGCAGAACGAGTTCGACGTGCTGGTCTGCACGACGATCGTGGAGAACGGCCTGGACATCTCCAACGCGAACACGCTCATCGTGGAGCGTTCGGAGAACCTCGGCCTGTCCCAGCTGCACCAGCTGCGCGGTCGCGTCGGACGTGGCCGGGAACGTGGCTACGCCTACTTCCTGTACCCCGGGGAGACGCCGCTGACCGAGACCGCGCACGACCGGCTCGCTACGATCGCGCAGCACTCCGAGCTGGGCTCGGGTACCGCCGTGGCGATGAAGGACCTGGAGATCCGCGGCGCGGGCAACATCCTGGGTGCCGAGCAGTCCGGGCACATCGCCGGCGTCGGCTTCGACCTGTACGTCCGGCTCGTCGGCGAGGCCGTCGCGGCGTTCCGGCAGGCAGGGGGCGCGGGCGCGGCCGGCGAGGAGGAGACGCTCGCCGAGGTGCGGGTCGAACTCCCGGTCGACGCGCACGTCGCGCACGACTACGTGACCGGCGAACGGCTGCGTCTCGAGGTGTACCGCAAGATCGCCGAGGCCGGGGACGGCGAGGCCCTCGACGCGATCGTCGCGGAGCTGACCGACCGGTACGGCACGCCGCCGGAGCCGGTGCGCAACCTGATCTCGGTGGCGGCCTTCCGCCAGACCTGCCGCCGCTTCGGCATCGCCGAGGTCGCGATGGCGGGCAGCTCGATCCGGTTCTCCTCGGTGGAGCTGCCGGAGTCCGCGCAGCTGCGGCTGCGCAGGCTGCACCCCCGGTCCACCTACAAGGCGGTCGCCGGGACCATCGTGGTCCCGCGTCCCGCCGCGGGGTCGTCCGGTGGTGGTCAGCGCATGGGTGCCGCGCCGATGCGCGACACCGAGCTGCTCGACTGGTGCGCGAAGCTGCTCGCCGACATCGTCGGACCGACGCTGGCCGCACCGGGGTCGGGATCGGCCTGATCACCGGCCGTGAGAAGGTACGACGGTGCTCAACGCTGCTTTAGGTGTTTTCCGGCGTAGGTCCGTGGTCGTCGCAGCCGCGATCGGGGTGAGCGGTGCGTTGCTGACCGGGTGCGGCAGCGGGCCCAACCAGGCCGGGGCGGCCGCGATCGTCGGTGACCGCGAGGTGTCGGTCTCGCAGCTGCAGAAGCAGGTCGACACCGCACTCGCCAACCCGAAGATCAAGCAGAGCCTCGCGCTGCAGGGCGCGCCCGCATCGCTGGTGGCGCAGGTGATCGTCAGCCGCGAGGTGCAGCACCTGTTGCTGCTGGAATCGGCCGAGCGTGAAGGAATCACGGTCACCGAGGACCAGGTGAACGCGGAGCTGGCGAAGCCGGGCGTCGCGCAGAGCTACGCCGGTCAGCTCGCGCTCGACCCGGCCAGCCAGCGCGACTCGGCTCGTGACCAGCTGATCTGCGAAGCGCTGGTCAACAAGTACCTCAACCGGCTGTCCGCGACGGTCGACCTGGTGAACGCCGACTCCAAGGAACAGGCGATCGCCGTGGCCAGGCAGCTGGCCGCCGGTCCCGCGCAGGCGGCGGCCGCGATCAAGGCAGCCGGCCAGAACGGCGCCGGCGGGCTCGCGTTGCGCGGGGCGCTGGTCGCCCAGCAGGACCTCAACCTGGTGCTCGGCACCCAGGCCGGCCAGGTGGTCGCGCTGCAGACCGGGCCGACCTCGTGGACCGTGTGGCGGGTCAGCCAGCGCAGCACCACCGCACCGCCGGTCGGTCCGGCCGACGCGGCGGCCTCGCTCGGTGACGCCGCCGTGTACATGGTCGGCGGGCGGCTCACGCAGCCGTTGGCCGAGCAGCTCGGCGTGCGGGTCAACCCGCGCTTCGGTCGCTGGGACCCGGTCGTGCTGTCGATCCTGCAGCCCGGGCAGTCGCCCAGTGTGATCATGCCGGCCACCCTGACCTGATGGCCCGGACGCTGGTCGTACTGTCCACCAGGGTCGGCTCGGTGCTGCCCTTGTCGGCACTACCGGCACTGCGCGCGGCGTCCGGGATCTATGCGGACGACACGGTCTCGGCGTTCATGCTCGAGACCGTTGGTGCGACGCGGTTGTCGGACGTTGCGAGCTGGCCCGTCGACAGCGTGCTGCTGACGATCGCGCGTGACGAGGCGACGGTGCAGGCGCTGGCCGCGTCGGCCGACGAGGTCCTGATCGTCCCGGAGCTTCCCGGCGCGATGGTTCCGCACGCGGCGCTGGTCATGGACCGGCTGCGCTCCGAGGGCGGCTGTCCGTGGGACGCCGAGCAGACCCACACGACGTTGCTGCAGTACCTGATCGAGGAGACCTACGAGCTGCACGAGGCCATCGAGCAGGCCGACCGGGACGCGATGCGCGAGGAGCTCGGCGACGTCCTGCTCCAGGTGCTCTTCCACTCCCGGATGGCCGAGGAGGGGTACGTCGCCCCGTTCCGCCGCGGAACGACACCGTTCAGTCTTGACGACGTCGCCGAGGGCCTGATCCAGAAGCTGGTGAGCCGCCACCCGCAGGTGTTCGCTCCGGGCTGGGAGCAGGAGTACCAGGCGGTCAAGGCGAAGCCACAGCAGGAGAAGCCGAGGGTCACGGTGGCCGAGCTGTCCCGCCAGATGATGGAGCGGCGCGCCGCGGCGCAGCGGCAGGAAGGCCACTGGGACCAGCTCAAGCAGCAGGAGAAGCAGCGCGAGTCCGCGATGGACGGGGTGGCACTGGGACAGCCCGCCGCCGCGCTCGCCGCGAAGGTGATCTCCCGCGGGTACAAGGCCGGTATCCCCCAGGACCTCATCGAGGGCAGCAGGCCGTACGAGTCACTGTGGGAAGCCGTCGTCGAGATGAAGCTCGGTGGCGACGACCCCGAGCAGGACCTGCGCACTTCGGCACGGCAGTTCGTCGCGGCGGTGCGGGCGGCGGAGAAGGCGGCCAAGGCGGCCGGCCGTGCGTCACACACGCTCACCTCGGACGACTGGCGTCACTTCTGGCCCGACGACCCGGACGACCTCCCCTGAGCAGGCCGTGAGTGCTTTCGGTTGCTCTGGCAACCCAGAACACTCACGGCTCAGGTGAGGGCTTCCCGCGCGGCTGAGCTGACCGCGTCGGCAGTGGCGGCGAGTGCGGGGGAGTCGAGCTTCCACTGCTGCCAGTAGAGCGGGACGTCGATCGGGGTCTCCGGGGCGAGGTCGATCAGGGTGCCGGCGCTCAGATGCGTGCCCGCCTGCGCCATCGGCAGCATGCCCCAGCCCATGCCGGCGCTGACCGCGTCGACGAACCCCTCCGAGGAGGGCACGTAGTGGCGCAGCGGACCGACGCCGTTTCTGTGTCCGAGTGAGCGCGCGAAGCGGTCCTGCAGGTCGTCGTGGTCGTTGAAGATCACCACCGGTGCGGTCGGCAGCAGGGTGCGCAGTGACGTGTCCGGCCAGTCGCGCAGGTGTCGTGCGATGAACGCGGGGCTGGCCACCGCCCGGTAGCGCATGTTGCCCAGCGCGCGCACCGAGCAGCCCTGGACCGGGTCCGGTGCCGAGGTGACCGCTGCCGCGACGAGTCCCTCGCGCAGCAGCGCGGCGGTGTGATCCTGGTCCTCCCGGTGCAGCTCGAAACAGACCCGCAGGTGCTCGGGGACCCGGGTGAGCGCCGGTAGGAACCAGGTGGCGAGCGAGTCGGCGTTGACCGCGATCGACAACCGGGACGGCTCGTCGGCGCCGCTCATGCCCAGCTCGCCGAGAGCGTCCCGTTCGAGTCTCGCGACCTGGCGGGCGAACCGCGCCACCACCTGGCCGGACTCGGTCAGCCGGACCGGCTTCGAGCGGATCAGCAGCACCCGTCCGGTGCGTTGTTCGAGCGCCTTGACGCGCTGGCTGATCGCCGACGGAGTCAGGTGCAGCGCGGCGGCGGCGGCGTCGAACGTGCCTTCGTCGACGACGGTCAGCAGCGTGCGGACCTGGTCCAGGGGCAGCTCAGTCATCACGAGCGCTAATGTTACGTAAGAATCTTGAGCTGTACTGTTGACAGTTCTGTTCCTACGTTCGGTGTCGTGCCTGACGTACTCGCCCTTGCAGCCGGATTCGGCACCGGCCTCTCGCTCATCGTCGCCATCGGCTCCCAGAACGCGTTCGTGCTCCGCCAGGGCATCCGACGCGATGCGGTTCTGCTCGTGGTGCTGGTGTGCATCGTGTCCGATGCGGTGCTCATCGTGCTGGGCGTCGGCGGTGTCGGCGCCGCGATCGGTGCGTGGCCCTGGGTGTTCACCGCGGTCGCGGTGGCCGGTGGGCTGTTCCTGCTCTGTTACGGGGCGCTGGCCGCGCGGCGGGCGTTCCGGCCGTCCGCGATGCAGCTCACCGGCGAGGTCGCAGGCTCGCGGCGCCGTGCGCTGGGTACCGCGCTCGCGCTGACCTGGCTGAACCCGCACGTCTACCTGGACACGGTCCTGCTGCTCGGCTCGGTCGCCGCCGGCCATGGCTCGCTGCGCTGGTACTTCGCGCTCGGGGCGACCCTCGCCAGCGTGTGCTGGTTCGTCGCGCTGGGCTTCGGCGCCCGCCTGCTCAGCGGCTTCTTCACCCGCCCGTCCTCCTGGCGGGTCCTCGACGGCCTGGTGGCGACGACGATGCTCATCCTGGGCACAGGCCTCCTGGCAAGCGCCTGACCGAGCCCCGACTCGCCAAACCTCCCGACTCGCGGTGCTGAAATTCCCGACTCGCGGTGCCGAGACGCCCGACTCGCGGTGCCAGGAAGCCCGACTCGCGGAGGGTGTCCGCGCACACCCCGCGAGTCGGGCGTCTGAGCACCGCGAGTCGGGGGTGTGGGCACCGCGAGGTGGGGCGCAGGACACATGGGGCCGGCGTTTCTGCAGGGGCGTGAGGGGCCTGTTGCGGGTGAGAAAAGCAAGCTGAGGCTGGCCTCAGTCGTCGATTGACGCTCCTGATTAGCGATGCCTAACCTGAGCCGGCTCTGGAGGAGGTTGCCCTAACCATGCTGCCCACGTTTGTGATCGGGCTCCGCGAAGGACTCGAAGCCTCGCTGATCGTGGGCATCGTCGCCGGCTTCCTCGGTCGCCAGGGACGACGCGACGCGCTGCGTCAGGTCTGGATCGGCGTGATCGTCGCCGTGCTCATCTGCATCGCCGTCGGCGTCGCACTGGAGATCGTCTCGGCCGACCTGCCGCAGGCTCAGCAGGAAGGCCTGGAGACGGTCATCGGGCTGTTCGCCGTCGCCATGGTGACCTACATGGTCGTGTGGATGCGGCAGCATTCCCGGGACCTCAAGGGTGAGCTCGAAGGCGCCGCGAGCGCCGCGTTGGCCCGGGGCTCGGCGTTCGCACTCGTCGCGATGGCCTTTCTCGCCGTGCTGCGGGAGGGCTTCGAGACCGCCGTCTTCCTGCTCGCCGCGTTCCAGGCCAGCACTTCGCCGATCCTGGCCGGTTCGGGTGCACTGATCGGCATCCTGCTCGCCATCGCGCTCGGCTACGGCATCTACCGGGGCGGCGTCAAGATCAACATGGCGCGGTTCTTCCGGATCACCGGCATCGTGCTCGTCCTGGTTGCCGCAGGACTGGTGATGACCGCCGCCCACACCGCCCACGAGGCGGGCTGGGTGAACTTCGGCCAGGACCGGGTGGCCGACCTGTCCTGGCTGGTGCAACCGGGGACCCCGATCTCCTCGCTGCTCACCGGAATGCTCGGTATCCAGCCCTACCCGGTGACCGTCGAGGTCGTCGCGTGGCTCGTGTACCTGGTTCCGCTGCTGGCCTACCTGCTCTGGCCCCAGCGCCGACCCCACGAACAAGGCCCCCGGGGCCTGTCCTCAACCAAGCACGAGAGGCACCACACGTCATGATCATGTCTCGAGCGAACACGCTCGTCGGCGCCGCGGCTCTGCTCTGTACCGCGAGCCTGCTCGCCGGCTGTGGTGGCTCCGGCGGCGCTGGTGGCCAGTCCGGCTCCCAGCCCGCGACCGATGTCAAGATCACCCTGTCCGATGCCGGGTGCGAACCGCAGCCCGCGAGTGTGCCGGCCGGCCCGGTGAAGTTCTCCATCACCAACTCCGGCTCGGCCAAGGTCACCGAGGCCGAGGTGCAGCGCGACGGCCGCATCCTGGGTGAGAAGGAGAGCCTCACCCCCGGCCTGTCCGGCAACTTCTCGCTGCGTCTGGACGGCGGGCAGTACAGCATCTACTGCCCGGGCGGCGCCAAGGACACCTGGACGTTCACCGTCACCGGCGGCACCGCACCGAGCACGAAGGCCGCCGACACGTCGCTGGCTGATGCGACCAAGGCCTACCACGACTACGTGGTCGCCGAGGTCGACAAGCTCACGACCAGCACCAAGACGTTCACCGACGCCGTGCGCGCCGGTGACATGGCCAAGGCGAAAGCCGTGTTCGGCCCGGCTCGGATGAACTACGAGAGCATCGAGCCGGTCGCGGAGAGCTTCGGCGACCTCGACCCGAACATCGACGCCCGTATCGACGACGCCCCGGACCCCACCCAGTGGACCGGTTTCCACCGCATCGAGAAGGCGATCTGGCAGGACAACACCCTGGCCGGGATGGCCCCGCTCGCGGACAAGCTGGACGCGGACGTCGCGACGCTCAAGAAGAACGTCGCCGACGCGACCTACCAGCCCGCCCAGCTGGCCAACGGCGCGAGCGACCTGCTCACCGAGGTGTCCACCACGAAGGTGACCGGTGAGGAGGATCGCTACTCGCACACCGACCTGTTCGACTTCGCCGCGAACATCGGCGGCGCCCGCGAGTGCTTCGAGCTGCTCAAGCCGGCGCTCGCCGCGAAGAACCCGGACCTCGCCCAGCAGCTGGAGGCGCGGTTCACCGATGTCGTGACCAAGCTCGGCCAGTTCAAGCAGGGCGACGGCTACGTCGACTACAGCACGGTGAACCCGGACCAGCGCCGCGTGCTCGCCAACTCGGTGAACGCGCTGGCCGAGCCGCTGTCGAAGGTCTCCGGACAGGTGGTCTGAGTTGGCGGACTCCGTACCGGGCGGACCCAGGCTCAGCCGCCGAGGTCTGCTCGGCGGTGCCGCCGGCCTGGGCGTGGCGACCGTCGTCGGTGCCGGACTGGCCGGCTGCGGCAGCTCGACCGAGCAGCAGCAGGTGGTGCCGTTCTACGGCACCCACCAGGCCGGCATCAGTACCGACACCCAGGACCGGCTGGCGTTTGCCGCGTTCGACGTCAGCCCGACCGCGAGCCGCCAGGACCTGGTGGACATGCTGCGCACCTGGACCGCCGCCGCCGAGGCGATGACCAGGGGCGTCATGGTGCCCGGTGAGTCGCACGCCCAGGAGGTCCCGCCCGCCGACACCGGCGAGACGATCGGTCTGCCGCCGTCCCAGCTCACCGTCACGATCGGCTTCGGCCCGGGACTGTTCGACCAGCGGTTCGGCCTCGCGGCCCGCAAACCGGCGCAGTTCGCCGAGCTGCCGCCGCTTCCCGGCGCGCTCCTGGACCCGACGCGTACCGGCGGTGACATCGGAGTCCAGGCCTGCGCCAACGATCCGGCGGTCGCCTTCCACGCGGTACGCAACCTGGCGCGCCTCGGCAAGGGCACGGCCGTGACCAGGTGGACCCAGCTCGGTTTCGGGCGCACCGCGTCCACCGGGACCGACCAGCAGACCGAACGGAACCTGCTCGGCTTCAAGGACGGCACCCGCAACATCAAGAGCGACGACCAGCAGGCACTCGACAAGTACGTGTGGGTCGGTGACGAGGCCGCGCAGCCGTGGATGGCGGGCGGCAGCTACCTGGTGGCGCGCCGCATCCGCATGTTCGTCGAGGCCTGGGACCGTGACCGGCTCAGTGACCAGGAACAGGTCATCGGCAGGGAGAAGTACACCGGTGCCCCGCTGACCGGCCGCGACGAGTTCGACACCCCGGACTTCGCGGCGAAGGGCCCGGACGGGCAGCCGGTCATCGACGACACCGCCCACGTGCGGCTCGCCGCGTTCGAGAACAACGGCGGGCTGCGCATCCTACGTCGCGGCTACTCCTTCACCGACGGCATCGACTCACGCACCGGCGACCTGGACGCGGGCCTGTTCTTCATCTCGTTCCAGCGCGACCCGGACCAGTTCGTCACGTTGCAGCGCAAGCTCGGTGTGCACGACGCGCTGAACGAGTACATCCGCCACGTCGGCTCCGGCCTGTTCGCCTGCCCCGGCGGAGTCCCCGACGCCAACCACTACTGGGGCCAGCAGCTCTTCGAGCCGTGAGTGATTTGGGCTGCTCCCGCAGCCCAAATCACTCACGGGGTTTACCTGGGGGTGACGACCATCGCGCTGCCGCCGGAGCGGCGTTTCGGCTCGGCGGCGGCCTGCAGCGCACCGTCGGGCAGGAACTCCAGGGCTTCGAGCGCGCCGATCTCGGGCGCCGGGGTGAACATGCCGGGCGCGGTCACGAACCTCTGCCCGAGCTTCTCCAACCCGGCGCGCTCCGGCGAGTCCAGGAACGCGGGCTCGGCCTCGGTGTTGGCCGAGTTGCGCTGCGACGCCCTCGGCGCGGCGATCGCGTCCGGCAGCGTCATGCCCAGGTCGATGCGGTTGACCAGGGTCTGCAGCACGGTCGTGATGATCGTCGCGCCACCCGGTGACCCGAGCGCGATGAACGGCTTGCCGTCGCGCAGCAGGATGAACGGCGACATGCTGCTGCGCGGCCGCTTACCGGCCGCCGGCAGGTTCGGGTCCGGGACACCGGCGGTGACCGGGGCGAAGTTGAAGTCGGTCAGCTCGTTGTTGAGCAGGAAACCCCGGTGCGGGACGGCGATCGCGGATCCGCCGGTCTGCTCGATCGTGAGTGTGTAGGACACGACGTTGCCCCAGCGGTCCGCCGTCACCAGATGCGTCGTCGACGGGCCTTCGTGCGTCTGCGGAGAACCGGTCCCCGGCACACAGCCCGACGCCGGAACGTTCGGGTCGCCGGGGGCGAGCGGGCTGGTCAGCGTGCCGGTCGGGCCGATCAGGCAGGCCCGGTCCTTGCCGAACTCCGGCGCGAGCAGCGGCCCGGTCGGCACGGACGAGAACTTCGGGTCGCCCACCCAGCGGCCCCGGTCGGCGAACGCGATCCGGCTGGCCTCCAGGTAGTGGTGCATCGCCTGCACCCGGTCGCCCGAGGACAGCGTGTAGTTGCCCAGGATGTTCAGAGCCTCGCCGACGGTGGTTCCACCCGAGCTGGACGGGGCCATGCCGTACAGGTCGATGCCCCGGTAGGTCGAGTGCGTCGGATCCTGCTCGATGACGGAGTAGCCGGCCAGGTCGGAGGCCTGCATGAACCCGGGGCGGAAGTTCATCGTCGCGCCGGAGGCCATCGGCGGCTGACCAACGGCTTTGACGATGTCGGCGCCGATCTCGCCCTGGTAGAAGGCGTTCGGGCCGTCCTTGGCCAGCAGCCGGTAGGTGTTCGCCAGGTCCGGGTTGCGCAGGATCGTGCCGGGCGCCGGGAGCTGCCCGCCGGGCAGGTACAGCTCGGTCGTCGGCGCGATGGCCCGGAACCGCTTCTCGTTCATCGCGGTCTCGTCGCGGAACTGCTGGCTGACCACGACACCGTCGTCGGCGAGCTTCGTCGCGGGTCCCAGCGCGGTGCCCAGCGACACCGTGCCCCAGCTGTGCAGCGCCTTGTCCCAGGTGGCGAGCGTTCCGGGGACACCGACCGACAGGCCCGAGTTGACCGCTTCGTCGAACGGGATCGGCTTGCCGGTCGCCGGGTCGAGGAACGAGTCCTCCTTCATGGTCGCCGGTGCGGTCTCGCGGCCGTCGATCGTACGGACCTGGCCGCTGCGCGCGTCGTAGTAGACGAAGTACCCGCCACCGCCGATGCCCGCCGAGTACGGCTCGACGACGCCCAGCGCGGCCGCCGTCGCGACGGCGGCGTCGACCGCGTTCCCTCCGTTGCGCAGGACGTCGATGCCGGCCTGCGTGGAGTACGGGTTGACGCTGGACACGGCGCCACCGGACCCGACGGCGACCGCGGTCCTCGCCGGGAACGGCTGCCCAGGGGGTGGCTGAGGCGTCGGCGGCCCGCCACACGCCGCGACGAGCGTCGCGCAACACGCGACGGCGAACAGTGTTCCGGCAACCCGCATCACGGCCCCCAAGGAGACTTACGCCACACGAAAGATCGAACATACAACCCGTGAGTGATGTGGGCTGCCCTGGCAACCCACCTCACTCACGGGTACTAGAGCAGGTTCGTCGCCCAGTGACCATCGGGCGCGAGCCCCGGTGGACAGGCGAAGAGAGCGGAACCGGTGTGCTGGACGTACTCCATCATCCGGTCCTGGCCCGAGAGGGCACGCTGCATCGGGACGAACTGCTTGTGCGGGTCGCGGACGAAGGCGATGAAGAACAGTCCGGCGTTCAGGTGCCCGCGCCCGTCGCTGCCGTCCACGAAGTTGTAGCCGCGCCGCAGGATCCTGACCCCGCCCAGCGCCTCGGCGGACGCCAGCCGGATATGCGCGTCCGGCGCGATCAGCGGCTTCCCGTCCGGCCCCTTCGCGGCGAGGTCAGCCAGGTCGAACTCGGCCTTGCCGGACAGCGGCGCGCCCTCGCCCTTGGTGCGGCCGATGAGGTCCTCCTGCTCGGCGAGCGAGGTCCGGTCCCACACCTCGATGTGCATCGAGATGCGGCGCGCCACCAGGTAGCTGCCGCCGGTCAGCCAGTCCGGCCCGTCACCGGCGGCTACCCACACGTGTGTGTCGAGTTCAGGGCCCTGTTCGGCCTTCAGGTTGTTCGTGCCGTCCTTGAACCCGAACAGGTTGCGCGGCGTCGCCTGCGAGGTCGAGGTCGACGACGTGCGGCCGAACCCGAGCTGTGACCAGCGCACCTCGGTCGTACCGAAACCCATCCGCACCAGGTTGCGGATCGCGTGCACCGCCACCTGCGGGTCGTTCGAGCACGCCTGGATGCACAGGTCCCCGTCGGAACGGGTCGGGTCCAGGTTGTCCTGCTGGAAACCGGGCAGCGGCGCCAGTCCGGGCGGCATCTTGTCGCGCAGACCGAACCGGTCCACGCCGTCCTTCTCGAACAGGCCGCGTCCGACGCCGAACGTCAGGGTGAGCTGGCTGGCCGGCAGCCCGAGTGCTTCGCCGGTGTCCGAGGGCGGCGCGAGCGGACCGAGCCCGGTCGCGCCGTTCGGCGCGGTCTCCCGGCCCGTGGTCATCCGTTCCGCCGCGAGGGTCCAGCGCATCAGCAGGTCGCGCAGCGCATGCCGGTCGGAGGTGATGACGTCCAACGCGACGAAGTGCAGACGATCCTGGGCGGGCGTGACGATGCCGGCCTGTCGAGGTCCTCGGAACGGGACCACATCGGCGACCGCGGCCGGCGCCCCTTCCGGTGCGCAACCGGACAGGGTTGCCGCGCCGGCCAGTGCGACGCCGGCTCCGGTGAGACCGAACACCCGGCGCCGGGACAGTGCTCCCGGCGCCGGACGAACGTCGTGCTGTTCGGTCACTTGGTGACGACCGCCGCGACCTGGCTGACCGGCTCGCCGAGCGCGTCGACGGCGGTGGACATCTTCTTCGTGTCCTCCGGGGTCAGCTGCGTGTACAACTTGAACCCGTCACCGTCGCGGTAGCCCTCCAGGAGCTTCTCCACGTCGGCGAAGCGCTGGTCCAGCGTCGGCCCGAGGTTCTTGTCCCGCTCGTCGATCACCGGACGCAGCGCCGCGATGGCCGCCTGCGAGCCCTCGACGTTGGCCTTGAAGTCCCACAGGTCGGTGTGCGAGTAGCGGTCCTCCTCACCGGTGATCTTGCCGGTGGCGACCTCGTCGAGCAGCTCCTTCGCGCCGTTCGCCAGCTGGACCGGGGTGAGCTCGATCGTCGCGACCCGGTTCTGCAGGTCCTTCATGTCGGCGAGCAGCTGGTCGGCGATCGCGCCGGAGTCGGCCTTCAGCCCGTCGACCCACAGGTCCTTCTCCAGGCGGTGGTAGCCGGTGAAGCCCACCCCGGGCTCGCGCTCGTCGTCCTCGCGGCCGTCCATCTTCGGGTCGAGATCACCGAACGACTCGGCGACCGGCTCGATCCGCTCCCAGTAGGTGCGCGCGATCGGGAACTGGGCCTTGGCCGCGTCGACGTTGCCCGCCTTGACGGTGTTGACGAACTCCTCGGTCTTCGGAACCAGCGCCTCGATCTGCGAGGTCACGTAGCGCTTGTACCCGGCGGTCGCCTCGGCGAGGCGGGCGTTGTCGTCGACCGAGCGGGTGGCCTGCCCGGTGACGGTGAACGGCGCGCGGATGCCGTCGCCGACCATGCCGGGCTTGCACGCCGTGGTGTAGGTGCCGCCGTCGGGCACCTCGACGATCAGCCTGCGGGTCAGGCCGGGGCCGATGTTCTCGACCTCGCCCATGATCCGGTCACCGACACCGAGCAGGTAGAACTCGGTGACCTTGCTGCCCTTGTTGGCGACCTGGAAGGTGATCTTCCCGGCGGGTGCATCCTGTTTGGTCACCTCGCAGGCGCTGTCCGAGGCGTTGACCGCGATGGACCCGTCCGACTGGGCGGGCGCGCCCCCGCCACCACAACCGGCGAGCAGGGCGAGTGCGCCGACCGAGGCGGCGCAGACAGGGAGAGAGCGGGACACGGGGGTTTCTCCTTGATGGTGCGAGAACGGTCTGGGATCAGACCGCTGCCGCGGTGGTGGACGAGCGGCGGGTTCGGCCCGGGAGCAGGAACAGCGTGAGCACCACGACCACGTACAACACCCAGACGGACGCTTCGAGCACCGTGGTCTGGGGCGACAGGTTGAAGATGCCCTTGAGCAACGTCCCGTACCAGGAGTCGGCCGGGACGACGTCGCTGATGTCGAAGGCGAGCGTGTGCAGGCCGGGCAGGATCGCCGCCTCCTGCAGGTCGTGCATGCCGTAGGCCAGGATGCCGGCCGCGACGAAGATCAGCAGGATGCCGGTGACCTTGAAGAACTTGGCCATGTTGATCTGGACCGCGCCCCGGTAGATCAGGTACGCCAGCACCACGGCGATCGCGATCCCGATCAGGAACCCGACCAGCGGCATGGTGGTCTCGCCGGCGGCCTGCGCCGCGGACCAGAAGAACACGGCGGTCTCCAGACCTTCGCGCCCGACGGCGAGGAAGGCCATCAGCACGACGGCCCAGGAGCCGATCTGCAGCGCCTGCTCCAGCTTGCCGCGCAGCTCACCGGACAGTGCACGGGCCGTACGCCGCATCCAGAAGATCATCCAGGTGACGAAGCCGACCGCGACGATGGACATGCCGCCGCCGAACGCCTCCTGCGCCTCGAAGGACATCGAGTTCGAGGTGAAGGTCAACAGCGCGCCGACCGCGACACTGATCGCCACCGCGACCGCGACGCCCGCCCACACCAGCGGCAGCGCCTTGCGCCGGTCACTGCGTACCAGGAACGCCACGAGGATGCTCACGACCAGGGCCGCCTCGAGCCCCTCGCGCAGCCCGATCAACGCATTGCTCAGCACCGCGCGTCGCCTCGGGCACCACGCGTCACAGCCGCAAAAGGCCAGGCTAACCTCATGGCGCGGAGCCTAACCTGACAGCTGGCTGAGACGCCAGATTCGTGATCGTCGCCTTACCAACAGTTTGCCGAAGCGGCCGGTGCTACTCCTGCTTGCCGATCGCGATGCGCGCGCTGACCGCCCCGATCGCGTCCTGGTACTCCGGTCGCGGGTCCATCGCCCAGGCCATCTTGAGCTGGGCGAGCGCCTCGGTCAGCCTGCCCTGCCGTTGCAGTGCCTTACCCAGTGCGAACCGCGCATAGTGGTCGGCCGGGTCGAGCTCCAGTACCCGGATGAACGCCGACTCGGCGCGCTTGAGCTGTGCCGAGTCCAGGAACGCCCGCCCGGCGAGCAGCTGCACCGACGCGTCGTCGGGCTGGGTCGCCAGGACCGGCAGCAGCGCGGCCACCGCGTCCAGGGGCCTGCGCTGCGCCATCAGCGTCTCGGCGCGCCGGAACGAGGCGAAGGTCTGTTCGGCATCGGGCTGCTCAGTGGCGTGCTCGACACCTCTGTCGGGGTCCGGAGAAGGAGCGCTCGTCATGGTCACTCCTACGTTAGGTGGCGCGGCGCCGAACCGCGAGATCTGCGGACAGTTAGGCTTAAGGCGACAAGTCAAGCTGTTCAGTACCGATTCAGAACAAGGAGCTGATGTGGCCGTCATCGAGCAGGTCGGTGCTCGCGAGATCCTCGACTCCCGAGGCAACCCCACCGTCGAGGTTGAGGTCGCACTCGACGACGGGACGCTCGCACGGGCGGCCGTGCCGTCGGGCGCATCCACCGGTGAGCACGAAGCCGTCGAGCTGCGCGACGGTGACGCCAAGCGCTACGGCGGCAAGGGTGTCGAGCGCGCGGTGGCCGGGGTACTGGACGAGATCGGCCCGGAGCTGATCGGCGTCGAAGCCGTCGACCAGCGGGTCGTCGACCAGAAGCTGGTCGACCTCGACGGCACCCCCGACAAGTCCCGCCTCGGCGCGAACGCGCTGCTCGGGGTGTCGCTGGCGGTGGCCAAGGCCGCCGCCGAGTCCTCGGGTCTCGAGCTGTTCCGCTACGTCGGCGGGCCGAACGCGCACGTGCTGCCGGTGCCGATGATGAACATCATCAACGGTGGCGCGCACGCCGACTCGTCGGTCGACGTGCAGGAGTTCATGATCGCCCCGATCGGCGCCGAGTCGTTCCGCGAGGCGCTGCGCTGGGGTGCGGAGACCTACCACGCGCTGAAGTCGGTACTGAAGTCCCAGGGGCTGAGCACCGGGCTCGGTGACGAGGGTGGTTTCGCTCCGGACCTGCCCGGCACCAAGGCCGCGCTCGACCTGATCGGCACCGCGATCGAGAAGACCGGGCTGGTCCTCGGCCGCGACGTGGTGCTCGCGCTGGACGTGGCCGCCACCGAGTTCTTCTCCGACGGCAGCTACGCCTTCGAAGGCGCCAAGCGGACCGCCGAGGAGATGTCCAGCTTCTACGCCGAGCTGGTCGACGGCTACCCGCTGGTGTCGATCGAGGACCCGCTGTCCGAGGACGACTGGGACGGCTGGCAGGGCCTGACCACCGCGATCGGCAGCAAGGTCCAGCTGGTCGGCGACGACCTGTTCGTGACCAACCCGGAGCGGCTCGAAGAGGGCATCTCGCGGCAGATCGCCAACGCGCTGCTGGTCAAGGTCAACCAGATCGGCACGCTGTCGGAGACACTGGACGCGGTCACGCTGGCGCATTCCTGCGGCTACCGCTGCATGATGAGCCACCGTTCCGGCGAGACCGAGGACACCACCATCGCCGACCTCGCGGTGGCCACCGGTTGCGGCCAGATCAAGACCGGCGCGCCGGCTCGTTCCGAGCGGGTGGCGAAGTACAACCAGCTGCTGCGTATCGAGGAGACCCTCGGCGACGCGGCCCGTTACGCCGGTGACCTCGCGTTCCCGCGCTACAACCCGGCGGACTGATCGGCCGATGCCTGCAGGCGACACCTCACGGGCCCGGGCCGGACGTAACCGTCCGGCCCGTGGCCCGCGCTCGGGTGCCGCCGGCGGGTCGGGCCGTACGTCGAGTACCACCCGCGCGGCCGAGCGTCCGCCCGGTGGCAGGGTCAGGAGCAGTACCAGCGGAGAAGCCATCCGGGGCGGGCGCGCGCACCGCGTCGCGGTGGCCACCTCCGGCATGCTCGGGGTCTCCTCGACCCGGCGGGCCGCGGTGCTCGCGCTGGTCGTGTGCGCGCTGGCGCTGACCGTGGCGGTGCCGCTGCGGAACTTCCTGACCCAGCGTCAGGAACTCGGCGCGCTGCAGACCCGCCAGGAACAGCTCACCCGAGAGGTCGAGCAGCAGGAAAGGCGGCGCGCCGAGCTGCGCGATCCGGCGCACGTGCAGGCCGAGGCCCGCGAGCGGCTGAACTACGTGAGACCGGGCGACGTGCCGTTCATCGTGCAGTTGCCCGGAGACGTGGGCGCGCCGACGGGCAGCACTCGTGTGGCGCCCACCCTGCCCTGGTTCGAACGATTGTGGAGTGACGTGCGAGGAGCGCCGAAATGAGCCCCGATACGGATGCGGTCGCCGAGGCGGATCGCGCGGCGGTCGAGGCCCAGCTGGGCCGCGCGCCGCGAGGTCTGCGCGCGGTGGCGCACCGCTGCCCGTGCGGGCTTCCCTCGACGGTGCAGACCGCTCCCCGGCTGGAGGACGGCACGCCGTTCCCCACGCTGTACTACCTCACGTGCTCCCGGCTGTGCTCACGCATCGGCGGCCTGGAAGCGGACGGCCGGATGCAGGAGATGACCGACCGGCTGGAGACCGACGAGCAGCTGGCGGCCGCCTACCAGCGTGCGCACGACGAGTACCTGGCCGAACGCGACGCGATCGAGTCGCTCGGTACCCAGGTCAGCGCGGGCGGCATGCCGACACGGGTGAAGTGCCTGCACGTCCACGTCGGCCACGCACTGGCGGCGGGCCCTGGCGTGAACCCCTTCGGTGACGAGGCCCTAGCCGAACTGGGCGACTGGTGGCGAGCCGGCCCCTGCGTCCCCAAGGACAAATCCCCCGCTAGCACAACAAGACCCAGCGACTAGCGCAGCAAAACCCAGCGACTAGCACAGCAAAATCCAGCGACTCGCGCTGGAGTCCGGCCCCGCAAGGCACCCGAAGGGGTTCCGCCGAAGGCGGGTAGTGCACGAGTGGCGGCTCCCAAGCCGGGGCACCAAGCGCGCGCGTCGCCGAAGGCGACATTTTTCCGAGTGGTCCCCCATGCCCGAAGGGTATGGGGGGCCGCGAGGAAAAACCCCAGGCAGCGAGCCGTTAGGCGAGCCGCCTGGATCGTTCCCGGTCGGCCCGAAGGGCCTTCCGGGAACGATGGCGCGCGAAACAGGCCAACCAATACAGCCTGCACCTCCACCCAGCGCTAGAGCCCCACCGCCCGAGCTACCCAACCCAGCCACAGCTAACCCAGCCACAGCTAACCCAGCCACAGCTAACCCAGCCACAGCTAACCCTGCGACCTCGCTACGAAAGAACCGGCGTGACGCGGGAGAGGACTGAGGCGATCGCGCTGTTCGACGCCGTGTGGGTTCCGGCCGTGCGGTAGGGGCCTGCCTCGCCGAAGCGGGAGGACAGGAACACTTCGTTGACCTCGCTCGGAGCGTGCCGCAGCAGCAGTGAGGCCTGTAGACAGGTCGCCATCAGCTCGGACAGCCGCCGGGCCCTGCGCTCGTCCACCGAGGACAGCTCGGTACGCAGGTCACGCACGGCCGCGTCGAACGCGGCCGACTCGCCCGCCGCAAGGTCGATCTCGGCGAGCACCGCGTGCACGCTGTCCGGGGAGCGGCTGATGGCACGCAGCGCGTCCAGCGCGGTGACGTTGCCGGAGCCCTCCCAGATCGAGTTCAACGGGGCCTCGCGGTAGAGCCGGGGCAGCCCGGACTCCTCGACGTACCCGTTGCCGCCCAGCGTCTCCTGCGCCTCGGCGACCACAGCGGCCGTCCGCTTGCACACCTGGTACTTCGTCACCGGCAGCGCGAGCCGTAGCAGCCCGGTCTCACCCCGGTCGACCGCGCCGGCCAGCCGCAATGCGACCCGAATGGACGCCTCGGCCTCCACCGCGAGCTCGGCGAGCACCGCCTGCATGAGCGGTGCGTCGGCGAGCCGGGTGCCGAACGCCGAGCGGTGCGCCGCGTGGTGCGCGGCCTCGGACAGCGCGATCCGCATGAGCGCCGCCGAACCGAGCACACAGTCGACCCGGGTCATGGTGACCATCTCGATGATCGTCCGGACCCCTCGGCCCTCGTCACCGAGCCGCCACCCGACCGCGTCCTGGTACTCGACCTCGGACGAGGCGTTGGAGTGGTTACCCAGCTTGTCCTTGAGCCGCTGGAACCGGATCGGGTTGCGGCTGCCGTCCGGCAGCACCCTGGGCAGCACGAAGCAGGTCAGACCGTCGGGTGCCTGGGCCAATGTCAGGAACAGGTCGTTCATCGGTGCCGAGGTGAACCACTTGTGCCCGACCAGCCGATACCTGCCGTCACCCATCGGCTTGGCCACCGTCGTCCCGGAGCGGACGTCCGAGCCGCCCTGCTTCTCGGTCATCGACATGCCGGCCAGCAGACCTGCCTTGGTCGAAGGCTCCGCAATCCCGGGCGAGTAGCTGGTGGACCGCAGGCCCGCCTCGTAACGAGCGGCCAGCTCCGGGTTGTGGCGCAGCGCCGGGATCGACGCGTAGGTCATCGAGATCGGGCAGCAATGGCCCTGTTCCAGCTGGCTCATCAGGTAGAACCCGGCGGCGCGCGCGACGTGCGCGGCAGGCCCGGCGTCCGGTGCCCACGGTGCGGCGTGCGTCCCGGCGTGCACCGAGGAGTTCATCAGCCAGTGCCAGGACGGATGGAACTCGACCTCGTCGATCCGGTTGCCGTAGCGGTCGTAGTTGTGCAGGACGGGCTTGTTCTCGTTCGCCAGCCGCGCGTGCTCGCGGCCTTCACCGGACCCGACGACCCGCCCGATCTCCGCGATGCGCGGCAACGCGGCCTCGGCGCCTTCGAGAGCGACGGCGTGGGTCAGCGCCGGATCGCAGGCCAGCGGGTCGTAGCCGTCCAGCGGCGGTGCCTGGTTGGTGACCCGGTGGGTTTCGAACCGGTCGCCGTCCGGCTGGGCGAAGCTCGCGGCCTGGGCGCCACGCTGGTCCAGGAGATCCGTCATGCGGACAGAATATTCGCGTTCGGCCCTCATTGCGTCCTCAACTGAGGCAGGGTGTTGGCCGTGGCGTCCGGGAACGGTGGTGCACGGTCGGCGGTGTGGCTGCTGGTCGCCGCGCTGGCGTTGCTCGGCACCGTCGCGGTCCTGCACTCGCAGTCCGCGCCGCCCGAAGAACCGGCGGCCGCGCCGGCCCGTCCGGTGCCGCTGCCCGGCGCGATCTCCCTGGAGGCGTTGCCCGCACCGTTGCCGGACGAGTCGGCGACCGGCGGCACCCCGTCCGGCGAGTTGTCGGTCGTCGACCCGCCGCCCGGCGTCGTGGCCGCGCAGGTGCCGGCCGGCCCGGGCGGGATACCGGGTGCGGCGATGGCCGCCTACCAACGTGCCGAACGCACTCTCGCCACGTCGACACCCGGCTGCCGGCTCAGCTGGACGACTCTCGCGGCGCTGGGCAGGGCGGCGTCCGGCCATGCCAGGGGCGGCCAGCTCGACGGGCACGGCCGCACCCTGGGCAGGTTCCTCGGTCCCCGGCTGGACGGCTCGCCGGGCCTGCCCCGCATCCCGGACACGGATCACGGTCAGCTCGACGGCGATCCACAATGGGACCGCGCGGTCGGTCCGATGCAGATCATCCCGTCCACCTGGCGGCGCTACGCGGCGGACGGAGACGGGGACGGTCAGGCCGACCCGAACGACATGTCCGACGCGGCGCTCACCGCCGGCCGCTACCTGTGCGCAGGCAACGTCGACCTCGCCGTGCCCGAGCAGCAGACGGCGGCGTTCCACCGGGTCAACCGGTCCGACAGCTACGTGGCGGCCGTGCGGACCTTCGCGACCGACTACGCCCGCGACACCGTCCCACAACCGCTCGCCGCTCCGCCTCCCGCTCCGGTACCGCCGCCCGTGTCACCGCCCGTGTCACCGCCGAAACCGGTTCACCGCATGGCGCCGTCGCACCGCTCGACGCCGACGACCACGCCGGTCAAGCGCACGACTCCGACGACCAGCACGACCCCGACCACCACGACAGCCTCCACCAGCACGTCGAAGGCGCCGGGGCGGCCCAACCGGATCCTGCCGCCCACCTCGATCGCGCCGACGACGGCCGGCGCACCGGATGCGGGCACCCCGGTCACCCAGCAGGCCGCGAGCCCGACGGTGACCACGGTGACGACCACCGTGTCCGCGCCACCAGCCCAACCGTCCCCGGCCGCACCGGCCCCAGGTGTCTCGACCAGCCAGAAGCCGATCCCGATCATCGTCCTGCCACCCACCGACTCGGCCCCGAGGTCGACGACCGCGAAGTAGCCCGACCCATGAGTAGAGCGACAAGAGCGAGTCTGGTGGTCGGATTCGTCGTCCTCGGATTGGAGATCGTGTTCAGTGTGTACTTCGGATTCATCGCAGAGGCGCGATGCTCGTTCGGCAATCCGATCGGCATGGAGCTGCCGGAAGGCGGGAGTGGCTCATGGGGTCCCTCGTGGTTGCCGCCGGGAACACGGTGCATCTACCGGTTTCCGGACGGCTCCGTCGTCGACATCGTCGTCGGCAGCGGGCTCGGTGACTGGGTCGGCATGGTGCTGGTCGCCGCATTCTTCGCCGCGCTGACGTACGGACTGGCCGCGATGTGCCGAGGGATTCGGCGCGCGATCACTCGTTAGCCCCGGCCCGGCCCGGCCGGTCGGTACGGTGGTGACAACAGATCACCGGGGAGTGCGCATGCCTAGAGTCGCCGCGATCGACTGCGGGACCAACTCGATCCGCCTGCTGGTCGCCGACGCGGGTCCGGGGCCGGACGGACGGCCACGGCTGACCGACGTGCGCCGGGAGAACCGCATCGTGCGGCTCGGTAAGGGCGTCGACGCTACCGGCGTGCTGGCCCCGGATGCGATCGAGCGCACCAGGGTCGCGCTGGCCGAGTACACCGAGCTGCTGCGCGGCGACGGCGCGGAGCGGGTCAGGATGGTCGCCACCTCCGCGACCAGGGACGCGGCGAACCGGGACGACTTCTTCGGCATGGTGCGCACGACGCTCGGCACCGACGCCGAGGTGATCAGCGGGGACACCGAGGCTCGGCTGTCGTTCACCGGCGCGGTCGGTGACCTGCCCGCGCAGGACGGGCCGTTCGTCGTGGTCGACGTCGGTGGCGGTTCCACCGAGGTGGTCATCGGCACCCGGACCGACGGCTCGGTCGACGTGCAGGCCGCTCGTTCGGTGGACATCGGCTGCGTGCGCATCACCGAGCGGTGCCTGCGCTCCGACCCGCCGACCGCCGCCGAACGCGAGGAGGCGTACGCGCTGGCGAAGCAGGTGCTCGCCGAGGCCTTCGAGCACGTCCCGGTCGAGTCCGCGCGCACCTGGGTCGGCGTCGCCGGCACGGTGACCACCCTGTCCGCCGTGGCGATGGACCTGCCGGAGTACGACGCGGACAAGATTCACCTGTCCCGTCTCGCGCTGCCCGAGCTGCACCGCGTGGCCGACGAGCTGCTGTCCCGCACGAAGGACCAGCGCATGGAGTTCGGCTCGATGCACCCCGGCCGCGTCGACGTCATCGGCGGTGGCGCACTCATCGTCTCGGTGCTGGCCGAGGAGCTCGCCGCGCGCGCCGGCATCACCGAGCTGGTGGTCAGCGAACACGACATCCTGGACGGCATCGCACTGTCGCTGCTCTGATCCGGAAGCTCGTCGGCTTCACTGGTCACATCGGCACCGCCTCGCAGAGCTTCACGTTGCGTCGCAGACACTGCAGTATCTGCGACGCGACATGACCCTCTGCGAAGTCGCCTCAGGAAGCCTTCGGGTGCAACGGGTCAGCCGGTGATGAAGGCGGCCAGGTCGGCCGACTGGGCGATGCGGGACGGCTCGTGCACGTACGTCATGTGGCCAGCCTCGTAGTAGCGGAACTCGATGTTGGGCCGCAGCTCGTCCGGGATGGCCAGTGAGGCGATCATGTGCTCGGCGCCGTAATAGGGCGTCGCGCCGTCGTGGTAGCCGCAGCCGACCTGGATCCGCAGGTGCGGGTTGGCCCGCATCGCCGAGGCGAGTGTCCCGCTGACCGAGACCGCGCGACCCTCGAACTCGCGGTAGGACCATGGCTGCACCTGGTCGGTCAACGTCTCGTAGGGCAGGTCGCTGCGGTACTCGAGCGCGCCGCGCAGGTGCGCGTTCAGCGCGGCGGCGTACGGGCCGAGGATCGTGGTGTACGACGGGTCGTGCTCGGGTGTCGAGCCCGCGTCGTCGGCTTCCCAGCCGGTGAACCGGCCGTCCAGCCTGCCGACGACGAGGCCCCGCGAGCGCAGCAGCTCGCGGTAGAAACCCTGGTGTTCGATCCGTAGCCGCACCCTGCGCAGGTAGTCCGGAGAGAGGCCGGTCACCGAGGCCAGCCGGGCCACGATGTCGTCCCGGTCGGCGGAGGACAGGCGCGCGCCTCTGGCGAGCGCCCACGGGTAGTCGCGCTCGGCGAGCTGCTCGGCCTCGTCGAGCACCTCGCGCAGCGGACGGTCACCGTGCAGACCGTGGTAGTGCGCGATCGCCGCATAGGTCGGCAGGAACAGCGGATAGGGCAGCAGGTTGCCCTCGGTGAAGCGCAGGCACCCCATGTCCAGCACGGTGGAGATGAGCGCCAGCCCGTTGAGGTACATGCCGTACCGCTCCTGCAGACGCCCGGCGAGCGCGGCGGCGCGCAGCGTGCCGTACGACTCGCCGACCAGGTACTTCGGCGACAACCAGCGCTGGTTGCGGCTCACCCACAACCGGATGACCTCGGCGACCGCTTCGAGGTCGGCGGTGAAACCGTGGAAGTCGGACGGCTTGCCGCCGCGTACCGCGCGGGAGTAGCCGGTCGAGACCGGGTCGATGAACAGCAGGTCGGAGTGCGCGAGCAGCGACTCCGCGTTGTCGACCAGCCGGTACGGCGGCGCCGCCGGCGCACCCGCGTCGCCGGAGAGGACCCGTCGTGGGCCGAGCAGACCCAGGTGCAGCCAGACACTCGCCGACCCGGGCCCGCCGTTGAACGCGATCGTGAGTGGACGGTCGGTGTCCGAATCGGCCGTGTACGCGACCACGAAGACCTCGGCCGTCGGCGTGAGCCCGTCGAACGCGCCGTCGGTGTGCTGCTCGGTACGCAGCACGATCCGCCCGGCGGTTGCGGTGTAGGCGAGCTCGCCGGTCGAGGTGATCAGCGTGTGCCTGGTCTCGACCAGGTCGTCGGTCGGTTCCGGCTCGGGTGTCGTGGCCTCGGCGTCGCTCATGATCGGTGACTCTACGATCTGCCGCCGGGTGGCCGCCTATCATCGGCCGGGTGAGTGCGCCGGGAACCGTCGACGAGCTGGACCTGCTGGTCAGTGAGTGCCGCGTGTGCCCGAGGCTGGTCGAATGGCGCGAGCGGGTGGCGCGGGAGAAGCGTGCCTCCTACGCCGAGCAGCATTACTGGGGTCGGCCGGTGCCGGGTTTCGGGCCGTCGGACGCCCGGTTGCTGATCCTCGGGCTGGCTCCGGCGGCGCACGGCGCGAACCGGACCGGACGGATGTTCACCGGCGACCGTTCCGGGGACTTCCTGTACGCGGCGATGCACGCGGAGGGCCTGGCCAACCAGCCGACGGCGGTTCACGCCGGTGACGGCCTCCAGCTGCTAGGGGCGCGCATCACCTCCCCTGTCCACTGCGCGCCGCCGGCCAACAAACCGACCCCGGCCGAGCGGGACAACTGCCGGCAGTGGCTGGTCAGTGAGCTGGGGCTGCTCGCATCGACGGTCCGAGCGGTCGTGGTGCTCGGTGGGTTCGGCTGGCAGGCGCTGCTGCCGGTCCTCGCCGATGGAGGCTGGACGGTCCCGAAACCTCGGCCGGTCTTCGGCCACGGCGCGCACGTCGAGCTCGCTCCGAGCCAGCCGGACGGGTATCCGCTGCACTTGTTCGGCAGCTATCACGTCAGCCAGCAGAACACCTTCACCGGCCGACTCACCCAGCCGATGCTGCGCCAGGTGCTCCGGCATGCCGCGGACCTGGCGGGCCTCAGCCCGAGCCGATGACCTCGACCCTGGGGTCCACCTTGGCGAGCTGCTGGTCGCAGGTGAGCACAGTTGCGTCCTCGACGACTCCGGTAGCCAGAACCAACGAGTCGGGCGTCCGTAGCCACCGATGCGCAGCGCGTAGCCGCGCAGCCGCGTCGACGATGTCTTCGTCGACGATGCGAATAGGCCCGAACAGCGCGAGTATCCGCCGACGCAGCTCGACGGCGTCGTTCTCGTTCCTCCGGTAGCTCCCGACCAATGACTCGAGGAGCACTGTCGCCGGTAGCACGGATGTGTCGCCATGAGTGTGCATGGCGATGAGCGCCGCGCTGGACGCGGCATGGTGGGCATCTCCGGCGTCGAAGAACCCGATCACGATGCTGGAGTCGAGAACTACCGATCCCATTCGTCCCGCATCTCTTCGAGTTCTTCACGGGTGGTGATCCCGAGGTTGGAGCCCTGAAACTTCTGGAACAACTCCCACCACGGGTCGTGGGCCCGTACCAGCCGGAAGACTCCGGGAGCCTCCACCTCGACCCGCAGGACGTCACCCGCCGCCACGCCTGCTTCGCGCAGCGCGGCGACCGGCAGCGTCACCTGGTTCTTGCGGCTCACCTTCGTGGTCCGCACCGGTTGGTCCTCGTGCTTTACCGCAGCGGTCATAGGTAAAGCGTACTCGAAAGGGCGATGAGGCTCACCCCGTTTGCGTAAGGTGAATCGATACACCTGATGGCACCATAGGGGCATGGCTCGTGACACTCGCATCGTGATCGTCGGCGGCGGCTACGTCGGTATGTACACAGCGCTGCGCCTGCAGCGCAAACTCGCCGCCAACGAAGCATCCGTGACGGTCATCGATCCGCAGGCGAACATGACCTACCAGCCGTTCCTGCCCGAAGCGGCCGCCGGCTCCATCGAGCCGCGCCACGTCGTGGTGCCGCTGCGCAAGGTCCTGCGCAAGTGCCACGTGCTGACCGGGCGGGTCACCGGCATCAGCCGGGAGCGCCGCGAGGTGACCGTCGAGGCGGCCGCCGGGCACGTCAGCCAGATCGGCTACGACGTGCTCGTGGTGGCGCCCGGTTCGGTCGCGCGCACGCTGCCCATCCCCGGTCTCGCCGAGCAGGGCATCGCGTTCAAGAACGTCGCCGAGGCCATCTACCTGCGCAACCACGTGCTGTCGCACATGGACGAGGCGGCCAGCACGATCAACCCGGAGCTGCGGCGCAAGCTGCTCACGTTCCTGGTGGTCGGCGGCGGCTACGCGGGTGTCGAGGCGCTGGCCGAGCTGGCCGACATGTCCCGCTACGCGAGCCGCTACTACGAGAACATCGACGAGACCGACCTGCGCTGGGTGCTGGTCGAGGCGTCCGGGCGGATCATGCCCGAGGTCAGCCCGCCGATGGGTAAGTACACGGTGAAGCAGCTGCTCAAGGCCCGTATCGAGGTTTACCTCGACACCCGGGTCAAGAGCATGACCGGTGGTCACGTGGTGCTGGACGACGGCACCGAGTTCGACACCGACACGATCGTCTGGACCGCGGGCGTCAAGCCGAACCCGATGCTGGCCGAGACCGACCTGCCGCTCGACGACAAGGGGCGGGTGATCTGCTCGGCGTCGCTGCAGGTCGACGGCAGCCCGGAGATCTTCAGCGCGGGCGACTGCGCATCGGTGCCGGACCTCACGAAGGACGACCCGGACGCCAAGACCAGCCCGTCCGCGCAGCACGCGGTGCGCCAGGCCGCGCAGCTGGCCGACAACGTCATCGCCCACCTGCGCAGCAAGCCGGTCACGCCGTACAAGCACAAGCACGTCGGCTCGGTGGCCAGCCTCGGTCTGTACAAGGGTGCCGCCGAGGTCTACGGCATCAAGCTCAAGGGCCCGTTGGCGTGGTTCATGCACCGCACGTACCACCTGAGCCGGATGCCCACGTTCAACCGCAAGTTCCGCATCGTGTCGGACTGGACGCAGGCGCTGCTGTTCCGCCGCGAGGTGGTCTCGCTGGAGCAGATCCACGAGCCGAAGAAGGAGTTCTCCCGGGTCATCGGCCCGACCCCGAGGCTCGACCCGCCGGTGGACAAGAAGCAGGCCTGAGCCTTAGTGGGTCAGGAACTCCACGATGAGGATCTGAAGCTCACCCACACCGAACCCGAGCATCGCACCGACCGCGATGAGCATCCACTCGTCCTGTTCGAACGCCGGCCGCAGCAGGCGTTCGAACTGGGTCGGGCTGAGCAGCTTCATCTTGGACGTCAGGGTGTTGCGGATGTCCATGGCGTCGGTCGCGTACTCCTCGACCGCCGCCATGGTCTCCGGTAGCCGTTCCATGACCTTCATCGTGACCAGCTGCTTGACCCGCTGGTAGCGCCGCCCACCGACGGCCATCACGACCAGCGGGCGGGCCAGCCCGGCCTGCGAGTCGACCAGGCGGTGCACCTCGCGCTGGACCAGCGCGAACAGCCGGTCCGACAGTGGACCCTTGAGCACCGCCTCGACGACGTTGCGCGGGGTGATGATCTCCTTGGCGATCAGGTCGCCGTAGTCGCGCGCGACCTCGGAACGGCGCCGCAGGAACAGCCCCTGCCAGGTGAACAGCCCGAAGAACCGGCGCGGCTCGATCGGGAAGAAGACCATCTTCAACGCGAGCCAGTCGGTCGCCCACCCGGTGATCAGGCCGAACGCGGGCAGCAGCAGCGGCTCGCGGAACACCGCCCAGGTCACCGTCTGCAGCAGTCCGATGACAAAACCGAACGGGGCGCCGACGCGCGCGATGAACCGGAACTCCTTGTAGCCCGCCTCGCGGAAGATGCGGTTGAGCAGCGCCTTGTCCCGCACCAGGTGCGTGACGACCATTTCCTTCAGGTCGAACACCGAGTCGATGTCGGTCTGGATCTGCAGCATGACCTTCTCGACCATCTGCGGCGACTGACGCCGGACCCGGTCGACGATCATGTGCTTGATGCGGTCCGGCAGCGCTTCCCACAGGTCGGGCTGGGTGGCCGCGGCGACCTCGCGGGTGATGTCCTCGATCGAGGCGAGTAGCGGTTTCTCGATCTCCTCAGCCACCCGCTGTGGGTCGAGCCGACCGAAGATCTCCGCCGGGGTGATGAGCTGGCTGGTCATCGTGTCGCACGCGATGCCGGCCATCTTGGCAGCGCGCCGGGGCACGACACCCTGCCAGCCGAGCCACGGCTTGCGGCCGACGAACTCGAGCGGCCGGAACATCATCTCGATCGCGACCAGCTTGGTCACATAGCCGATCGCGGCCGCGATGAACGGCATCGAGGCGTAGACCGGCCAGTTGGTCTGTACGTCGGAGAGGATCTCCGACAGACCGATCACCGCACTCCGCCCACACCGTTGGTGCTGGTAGACGGACGGTAGACGGTGTCGGGATTGAAGCGCGGCCCGGGCATCGGCGTGTCGAGGTCGGGCTCGACCGACTCGGGGACCAGCTCGGCGACCGGGTCCTCACCGGGAAGCAACGCGGGACCGGGCTCCGGCACGTCGTCCGGCCGGCAGGCCCGCCACAGCTCGCTGCCCAGCGTCGAGATGCGCAGCGTGCGACGCACGACCTTCGCACCGAGCCTGCTGGCGTGCCGCGCCTCCTCCTCGGCGTCCCGGACCCCTGGCTCACCGAGCAGGATGTCGTAGTGCACCGACAACGAGTCGTCGGCGGGCCCTTCCTCGGCGAGACCGAGCGCGCGCAGGTGGCTGACGTAGGTGCCCACCGCGTCCGGGACCTGGACGCCGGCCGAGCGTCCGACGGTGGAGGCGTTGGACAGGATCGTCCGTCCGCCGCTGGACCTGGTCTGGACGTGGATCAGCGGATACGGCGTGCCGTCGGCCAGCGCGGCGAGGATCCGTGCCTCGTCCGGAACCAGACGCAGCAGCAGCGACCGGTACAGCTCGTCACGGCTGCGCGCGCTGTCCGCGTCGATCGAGGCGCCGAGCAGGTCGTCGAGCAGCTGCGCCGGTGTACGGGTCGGGTCGTTGCCGATACGGCGCCGCTGGGAGGGGTCGGTGTCCACCGCGTCCAGCCGGGTCTTGATCTCGCGCAGCACCACGTCCTCGACCCGGGTCCAGCCGGCGAGGAACTCCTGCACCGGCGGTTTCGGCATCTGCCGCGCGACCTCGGTGCCGACGACCGTCAGGTCGACGGCCAATGACCGCACATCACGCAGCACAGCGCCCCAGGACGCGACCACACCCTGCCCTGGTGTGGTGTCGCGCTCGTCGTCGTCCCAGTCGGTTCGCACCGGTCAAACCCCTTAGGCCGTGGGTGGATCAGGTGATGGTGATGTGCGGTGTCTTCAGATGCAAGCTGTGTGCACTCTACGGTGGCGACCGCCACTCCCAGGGCTCCGACCAGCCGTGCTCGACGGGGGAGATCGATCAGTGGCAGGGTTCGGAGGTCCCCGAGCGTCAGGATGCGACGAGATGAGAACCACACGGTTGCGATCGAGGTTCACGGTGATGGCGATCACCGGAATTCTGGCGTCGGCGGGGTGCTCGGCCGCCGAGGAGACACCGAGGGCGGCCGCACCGAAGCCGTTCGCGGTGTCCGACCAGGTGAGCCGGACCATGGACACGCTGAAGACGATGCCTTCGGTGGCCAGCGCGCTGCGGTTCCTCGAACAGGACCACCAGAACACGATCACCGAGCAGATCGCGCTGAGCGAGATCCCGTCGCCGCCGTTCAAGGAGGACCGGCGCGCGGCCGACTACCAGCGTCGGCTGACCGAGCTGGGTCTGGAGAACGTGCGCCGGGACGCGACCGGCAACGTGTACGGCGTGCGGCGCGGCACCGGGGGCGGACCGACGTTGTTCGTCTCCGCGCACCTGGACACCGTGTTCCCCGAAGGCACCGACGTGAAGGTCACCCAGCGGGACGGCAAGCTGTACGGCCCGGGAATCGCCGACGACGCCAACGGGCTGTCCGCTGTGCTGTCGGTCGTACGGGCGCTGCGCGACAGCGGCATCCAGACCAAGGGCGACATCATCTTCGGCGGCACCGTCGGCGAGGAGGGCCTCGGCGACCTGCGCGGCGTCAAGGCCTTCTTCGCGGAGAACCCGGACGTCGACGGGTTCATCACGATCGAACCGGGCGACGTCAAGAAGGTCGTCTACCAGGCAACCGGCAGCCGACGCTACAAGTTCTCGTTCACCGGGCCCGGTGGGCACAGCTTCGGTGACTTCGGCAGGCCCAGCGCGATCGGAGCCATGGGCCGGGCGATCGCCCGCATCGACGAGCTCCGGCCGCCCGCCCAGCCGAAGACGACGTTCACCGTCGGCGTGGTCGACGGCGGGACCTCGGTGAACGCGATCTCCGGGACCGCCTCGATGCAGGTGGACATGCGGTCCAACGGGCCCGCCGAGCTGGACGGACTGGAGCGGCAGCTGGTGCCCATGGCGCAGGCCGGCGCCGACGACGAGAACGCCCGGTGGAACGCCGCCGCCGGTAAGGGGATCACGGTCAAGAAGGAACTGATCGGCGACCGTCCTGCCGGCGACCAGCCCGCGCAGTCGCCCATCGTCGAAGCCTCCTTCGCCGCCTCCACGGCGCTCGGGTTGGCCGCTTCGCTCGGCGAGGCGTCGAGCACCGACGCGAACCTGCCGATCAACAAGGGGATTCCGGCTGTCCGGCTCGGCGGCGGGGGCGACGACGGGAACACCCACTCGTTCACCGACCCCGAGTGGTTCGACCCGAAGGACTCACACCTGGGACCGCAACGGGTCTTCCTGACGGCCCTCGCGCTGACCGGCGCCCCCGGCCTGGACCCCCTCCTGCCGCAGCACCGCCCCTGACCTCCCGCCCACCGCGAGCGGGGGTTTCGTCCCGCGAGTCGCTAGATTCCGCGGCGGTGGGGGCTGTCCCCGCTGGCCATTCAGTGTCTTGGCGTGGGCGGGCGGTATCAACCCCCGGCTTCGCCGGCCTCGCGCTCGTTCCTGGTTGCACGGGTTCGGGGGCGAGGTTTCAGGGTTGACACCGCCCGCCCACGCCAAGTGCGGGCCAGGATCGCGGGGAACGGAGGAGTCTGCGGCGCCTCGTGCGGTGGTGCCCGGTGTGGCGGTGCCCGGTGCGGCACCCCTGGTGTCACACCTATCACAGTCGCCACACCTCGCAGAGCTTCGTGTCGCGTCGCAGACGCTGCAGTGTCTGCGACGCGACGTCAGGGTCTGCGAAGTGGGGGCGGGGTGCGCGGAGTGGGGGCGACCACAGCCGCTTGTCGATCTCCGGGCACCATGGAGGGGTGCACATCAACCAATGGCTGCAGCTGATCCCGCCGGTGGCGATCCTGGTGACCGTCGGGTTGGTCATCGGGATCGAGAGCCTCGGGGTGCCGTTGCCGGGGGAGATCGTGCTGGTCAGTGCGTCCCTGCTGGCGGCGCAGCATGTCGTCGACCCGGTGTGGGTCGCGGCGTGCGCTGCCGCCGGGGCGATCATCGGCGACTCGATCGGCTACTCGATCGGACGTCGGGGCGGGCGACCGTTGTTCGAGCGGCTGGGGCGACGGTTCCCGAAGCACTTCGGGCCCGCGCATCTGGCGTCGGCCGAGCGGTCGTTCGAGCGGTGGGGCATGTGGGCGGTGTTCTTCGGACGGTTCATCGCGTTGCTGCGCATCTTCGCCGGTCCGCTCGCGGGGGCATTGCGGATGCGCTACCCCAAGTTCCTGATCGCCAACGCGCTCGGGGGCATCGTGTGGGCGGGCGGCACCGTCGCGGTGATCTACTACCTCGGTGTCGTCGCGGAGAAGTGGCTGTCCCGCTTCTCCTGGGTCGGGCTGCTGGCCGCGGTGCTGTTCGGGATCGGGTCCGCGCTGTACGTGAAGCGCCGGACGACCAAACGCCACGCCTCGGAACCTGTTGCCTCCAGCGTCGACCAGGGCTAACGGCTCAGCGCCGCCAGCTTGCGGCGCAGCAGTGCACGTTCGGCGGCGTTCTCGGTGCGGCTGATCGCCTCCCGGTACGCCTCGGCCGCGTCGCTGTCGCGGCCCACGCGGTGCAGCAGGTCGGCGCGGACCGCGTGCCACAGATGATGCCGGGACAACGCAAGTGTCTCGATGATCGCCAGCGCCGCCGCCGGACCGTCGACCTCGGCGACCGCCACCGCCCGGTGCAGCTCGACGACCGGCGACGGAGCGATCGCCAGTAGCTGGTCGTACAGCGCGACGACCTGCCACCACTGTGTGTCCGCCACGCTCACGGCGTCGCTGTGCACCGCGTTGATCGCGGCCTGGACCTGGTACCGGCCGGGGTCGTCGCGGCGCAGACAGCAGCGCAGCAAGGTCTGGCCCTCGTCGATCAGCAAACGGTCCCACAGCGTGCGGTCCTGGTCGGCGAGCAGCACCAGCTCGCCGTTCGCGTCGATGCGGGCGCGCCGACGTGACCCGACGAGCAGCATCAACGCCAACAGGCCGATCACCTCGGGCTCATCGGGCATCAGCTCGGCGAGCAGCCGTCCGAGCCGGATGGCCTCCGCGCACAGCTCGTCCCGGATCGGCAGCTCGCCCCCGCTGGCCGTGTAGCCCTCGTTGAAGATCAGGTAGACGACCGCGAGTACCGACCGCAACCGGTCGGGGAGCTCCGCATCCTCCGGGACCCGGTACGGAATCCGCGCATCCCTGATCTTGCCCTTCGCCCGCGCCAACCGCTGCGCCATCGTCGCCTCCGACACCAGGAAGGCGCGCGCGATCTCGGCGGTGCTCAGCCCGCCGAGCAGCCGCAGCGTCAACGCGACCCGCGCGCCGGGCGACAGCGCGGGATGGCAGCAGGTGAAGATCAGCCGCAGCCGGTCGTCGTGCACCGCGACCACCTCCGGTGGCTCGTCCCGGGCGTGCAGCAGGGCGGCCTCGGCGTACCGGTCCTGCCGCGACGCCTCCCGGCGCAGCCGGTCGATCGCCCGGTTGCGCGCCGTCGTGATGATCCAGCCGGCCGGCGCGGCGGGCAGCCCGGTGTCCGGCCAGCGTGCGACGGCGACGACAAACGCGTCCTGCACCGCGTCGTGGGCGATGTCGAGATCGCCGAAGACCCGGGCGAGCACGGCGACCGCGCGCCCGTGCTCCGCCCGGAACACCCGCTCGATCAGCTCCGCGGTCGGAGTGGTCATCTGACCTGGTGGAACGGCCGCACCTCGATCGGCAGCGGAACGACCTCGGCCAGCCTGCGCCCCCAGGCCAGCGCCGCGTCCAGGTCCGGTGCGTCCAGGATCGTGAAGCCGCCCAGGTACTCCTTGCCCTCGACGAACGGCCCGTCGGTGACGAGCACCTCGCCGGACTCGGGCCGCAGGACCGTCGCGGTGCTCGGCGCGTGCAGCCCTCCGCTGAACACCCAGACGCCGGCGTCCTTCATCTCCTGGTTGAGCTCCTCGAGATCGTGTGCCACCTTCTCCAGGAACTCCGGCGGCGGCATCTCTGCACCGGTGGGCTGGTAGACGCTGAGCAGATACGTGGTCATCGGGCTCTCCTCACGGGACCTGAGCGCCGGCCTCGTGCCGACCGCTCGTCCTCTATACGAACGGCCGATGCCCAGATCTACACCGAAGGACAGACAGTTTCCGGCGGATCAGATGCTGAACGCGCCCTCGGAGAACTCGCCGTTCTCGATCCCGTCCTGGAACGCCGCGATCTCCTCCTCGTCGAACCGCAGCTCGGCGCCGTGCGCGGTGAGCAGATAGTCGCCGCTCGGGTGACGGGTCAAGGTCAGATGCGGGCCCTCGGTGTTGCCCGCGAGGAACTCCGCGAACTCGGCGTCGGTCAACACCAGACGCTGGTCCTCGAGGGAACCGAACTCGGTCTTGTCGTCCCGCAGTTCCACCCAGCCGCCCCGGCGGGCCACCTGCACGGTCATAACGCGAAGTCCTCCTCGGGTACCTGGCCACTCAGAGTAGCGCCCCGGGTCGTACCGACCGGCAGGTACACGGAGCTGTCACATCCGCGAGCGCCGTGCCGTCTCATCGACATGGAGCGGAAAGGAGCAGTTCAGATGAGGGGAAAGATCGTCGTTCTCGGCGCGGGTTACGCCGGACTGCCGGCGGCCAAGCTCGCGGCCAGATGGACTGATGCCCAGGTCACGTTGGTCAACGCGAGCGACCGGTTCGTCGAGCGGGTCCGGTTGCACCAGCTCGCCGCGGGGCAGCAACTGTCGGACCTGCCGATCGCCGGGCTCCTCCAGGGCAGCGGTGTGCGGCTCGTCGTCGACCGGGTGACCGCGATCGACCCGGTTGCGCACATCGTCACACTCGCCGGTTCGGACGAGCCGCTGCACTACGACCAGCTGATCTACGCGTTGGGCAGCCGGGTGAACCTCGACGCGTTCCCGGGCGCGGCCGAGCATGCCTACACCGTCGCCGGCGAGGAGCAGGCGCGGAACCTGGAGCGGCGGCTGCCGGACAGCGAGACCGTCGCGGTCGTCGGCGCCGGCCTCACCGGTCTCGAGGTCGCCGCCGAGCTGGCAGAATGCCATCCGCGGCTCAAGGTCCGGCTGGTCGGTGCGGGGATGCTGGGTGCGGGTCTGTCGGCCAAGGGACAGAACCATCTGCGTCAGACGTTCGCGCGCCTCGGCGTGGAGGTGCGGGAGAACGCGAGGGTCGCCGAGGTCCGAAGGGACGGTGTGCTGCTGGACGACGGCGACCACGTCGCGGCGGACACCGTCGTCTGGACGGCCGGGTTCGAGGTGTCGCCACTGGCCCGTGAGGCGGGTCTGACGGTCGACGACAGCGGCCGGGTGATCGTCGACGAGCTGCTGCGCTCGCTGTCCCACCCGGACGTGACCGTGGTCGGCGACGCGGCATCGGCGCACCTCCCGGACGGGCAGGAGCTGCGCATGGCGTGCGCGACCAGCATCCCGATGGCGCAGCAGGCGGTGCGCGCGCTCGCCGCCCGGCGGGAGGGCAAGGAGCCGAAGGCACTGCGCTTCCGTTACGTCAACCAGTGCATCAGTCTCGGCAGACGGGACGGGCTGATCCAGTTCGTGCACGCCGACGACAGCCCCCGCGAGGGCGTGATCACCGGCCGGTTCGCCGCCCTGTACAAGGAGACGGTGGTGAGAGCCACGATCCTGTTCCAGCGCCACCCCACCCTCCCCACCGGCGTGTAGAACCCCCTCTCTCCGGCGAGTCGGGCACCTCAGCACGGCGAGTCGGGCGTCTGGGCACGGCGAGTCGGGTGTTTCGGCACCTACGGGGTGGTCAGCGCCTCGGCGAGGGCCAGCACACCCGGCGGGTCGGGCGGGACGCCGTAGCGCGCCAGCAGGACTCGCCGACCGGTGCCGATCAGCTGGCGGGTGCGGACGCCGGGGCGGCGGTAGGCGCGCAGTGCCAGGTCCGGGAGCACCGTCATGCCCAGACCGGCCGCGACCAGCGCCTGCGCCGCGACGTAGTCGTCGGTGGTGAACCGGATTCGTGGCGTGAAACCAGCCCGATCACACAGCCACAACAGATGGTTGCGGCAGCGCACACAGCCGGCGATCCAGTCGGCGCCGGCGTGCGCCGCCAGGTCGCCCGGCCAGTCGTCGCCGACCGGGCCGACCAGGTGGATCGCCTCCGAGTCGAGCTGGTCGAGGCGCAGGTCCGGTTCCGGTTCGTCGTCCTCCGGCCGGTACCGGAACACCACCGCGGCGTCGACCTCACCCGCGCGTAGCAGCTCCAGCGCCTCCGGCGGTTCCACCTCGGTCAGCTCCAACGCCAGGTCCGGGTGCGCGGCACGCAGTCTGGCCGCCGCCACCGGGACCAGGGTGCCCAGCGCCGACGGGAACGCCGCGAGCCGAACCCGGCCCGCGCGCAGTCCGGTGACCTCGTCCAGCTCCGCGCTCGCCGCCTCGATCCGCCCCAGGATCTCGTTCGCCCTCGCGGCGAGCAGCCGCCCGGCGTCGGTCAGCCGTACACCCCGCCCGACGCGCTGCACCAGCACCGCGCCGGTCTCCGCCTCCAGCCTGGCCAGATGATGGCTGACCGAGGGCTGCGCATAGTGCAGAGCCGCGGCCGCCGCGGTGACCGAGCCGTGCTCGGCGACGGCCGCCAGCACCCGCAACCGGGTCAGGTTCAGCATTCATCAAGTCTATCTATGGGTCACCACGAATACTGGCACTGGATTGATGCATCGAGGGGCGGCACCCTGGAACCTGTGACGATCTCCGAGATTGACGCTCTACGCGCAACCGAGCATGCGGTCCCCGGCCTGGACATCGACGCGGTCCGCACCGCCGCGGTGGCGCTCGCCGAGCACCTGGAACCGACGCCGTGCTGGGGTGCGCCCGCGTTGGACGAGGTGACCGGCTGCCAGGTGGTGCTCAAGCACGAGGAGGTCCAGCCGACCGGCGCGTTCAAGGTCCGCGGCGGGCTGAACCTGCTGGCCGGCATGACACCCGAGCAGCGGGCGGCCGGAGTCGTCTCGGCGTCCACCGGCAACCACGGTCAGTCGCTCGCGTACGCGTCGCGGCGCTTCGGCGCCCGCTGCCGCATCGTCATGCCAGAGCCCGCCAACCCGACGAAGGTCCGGGCGCTGCGCGGGTGGGGTGCGGAGCTGGTGCTGCACGGCGACACGATGGAGGCCGCGGCCGAGCACGCCTGCGCGCTCGCCGAACGGGACGGCGCCCGGTTCGTGCACCCCGGCAACGAGTCCGCCCTGATCGCCGGCGTCGGCACCCTCTACCTGGAGATGCTCACCGCGCACCCCGAACTGGACTACCTGCTGGTCCCGGTCGGCGGCGGCAGCGGTGCGAGCGCGGCCTGTCTGGTCGCCGCCGCGGTCGCACCGAACTGCCGGGTGATCGCCGTCCAGACGCACGCGTCCCCGGCCGCGCACGACTCGTGGCGCACCGGTGAGCTGCTCGCCAGGCCCAACCGCACCGCCATCGAAGGTCTCGCCATCGGTGCCGGCTTCGCCACCACCCAGGCGGTGCTGCGCCGCCACCTGAGCGACTTCGTACTGGTCGACGACGACCAGGTGCGCGCGGCGCAGCTCCTGCTGCTGACCCATGCGCACACGCTCGCCGAAGGAGCGGGCGCGGCGTCACTCGCCGGTCTGCTCGCCACGTCGTTGCCTGCTGGTTCGAAGATCGGCGTCGTCGTGACCGGGGGCAATGCGTCCCCGTCCGAGCTCGGCACGGTTCTCGCGGTACAGGGCTGACCAGGGGAATCTCACCAAATTCTCAGTTTTTGATTTGGACGGGAACCCAAAGCTTGCTATGTGCGTTGGATTCAGTGAAGGCCGATGACGGGCCTGGTCTGAAGGTTCCTGAGGAGGAGCACGGTGCGCAGCAGCAGCAACCCCGCGTTCCGCAACCTGCCCACCGGGCAGGGCGGCTACGCCGGATTCAACGACCGGTTCGGCGGTGCCGCAGCTGGTACCGCGGCGGCATACCAGCAGGCTCCAGCGGGTCTCGGCGGCGCCCAGGGTTCCGGGCTCGACCGTCCGCTGACCGTCGATGACGTAGTGCAGAAGACGGCGATCACCGCCGGTGTAGCCCTGCTGGCCGGTGTACTCACCGCGTTCAGCGGCATGTACTGGCTGGCCCTCCCGGCGTTCATCGTCGGTCTGGTCGTCTCGCTCATCATCATCTTCGCGCAGAAGAGCAACGCGCCGCTGGTGCTGACCTACTCGATCGCCGAAGGTGTGGCGCTCGGTGGTATCACCGGAGCATTGGAGGCCTACGGCAGCACGCCGGGTGCGAGCGGCGGGGGCTACGCGGGCATCGGTTTCCAGGCGATCGCCGGAACCATCGGCGTGTTCATCGGCATGTTGGTCGTGTACAAGACCGGCGCCGTGAAGGTCACTCCGAGACTGACCAAGATGGTCATCGGCGCCATGTTCGGTGTCGTCGGCCTGATGCTGATCAACTTCGTGGTGAGCTTCTTCACCACCGGAGGCATCGGCATCCGTTCCGGCGGCCCGCTGGCGATCCTGTTCAGCATCGTCGTGATCGGCATCGCCGCATTCATGCTGCTGCTGGACTTCGACCAGGCCGACCGTGCCATCAAGGACGGCGTGCCCGCGAAGTACTCCTGGTACATCGCGTTCGGCCTGATGACCACCATGGTCTGGCTGTACCTGGAGATTCTGCGGCTGCTCAGCTACATGCGGTCCAACTAGCCATCTCCCTCGCGGGGCGGTCCGGTTCGGACCGTCCCGCACCCCTTCCAGCCATGAACGTCGTGGGCTCCTCTGTCGCGGAGGAGCCCACGGCGTTTGTGTGTCTGGAGTGTTTCGCATTGACTAGTAAATGTCTTGTAATTGTTTTCAATCACAATTGAGTAGTTCTACCTAGATGTGCTTGTTCCGCCCTCCATTCGGCTCGTGGCTCGGTAGTCTCGCCAAGGTTTTGTGAGCGTCCGAGGTCAACGGCGAGTTCGACTAAATGTCGCCGAAAAACGTGGAGGAAGCGTGAGTGCGACGGGTCTTGTCCGAGGTGTGGGGGCGGCGTTCGGGGTGGGCTTGGTGATGCTTGCATCGATCGTGATGTCCATGGGCACTGCGTACGCTGCGGGTATCCCGGCAGGTTGTACCGCGATTCAGTCAGGGACCGGCACGGTTTGTGTCGATTTCAAATCGCGGTCGAATACGGATGTGGAGTCGTTCGGAGGTAGCTTCCTCAGTGGAACGAAGGTCGTCCGGCCGAAGCTGGTAGTGACGCTCTCGGACGTGAATAACAAGGTCGTGATGACTGCTCAGCAGGAGTGGGGCAACGATCGTGTCTCGGAGAGCGTTACGCGTGCTGGTAAGTCTTTCGAGTTTCCGCTCAACCGTGTTTGCGCGACACTTTATGAGGCCGGAGAGAAACTGGGAATGGCCTGCACGGTGATTCCCACGTCTTCTTAGTGGCGGTCGGGTTCGCGGATCGAGCGCGCGCCCGGCAAAAAGGGGCGAGCTAGAGATTCGAGCCATTGGGGGCGGGTCAGGGCCTCCAAGCCATGGCCCGCAGGGCCGCGAAAATAGACCCCACGCCCACCGTGCTTCGTGTTGAAGGTGCCTGGCTAACCAGTGCGCCGCCCAATCGTAAAGATGTGCTGACACCGCGGTGGGTGGCGCTGAGCGCGCCACCCACCTTGTGGGTCAGCTCAGGCGCTCGATGACCATGGCCATGCCCTGGCCGCCGCCGACGCACATGGTCTCCAGACCGATCTGCTTGTCGTGCGTGCGCAGCGAGTTGATGAGCGTCGTGGTGATGCGGGCGCCGGTCATGCCGAACGGGTGACCCACGGCGATCGCACCGCCGTTGACGTTCAGCTTGTCCTCGTCGATGCCCAGCTCCCTCGCCGAGGGAAGGACCTGCGCCGCGAACGCCTCGTTGATCTCCACGAGATCGATGTCGTCGATCGTCATGCCGGCCAGCGCGAGGGCCTTCTTGGACGCCTCGACCGGGCCGAGGCCCATGATCTCCGGCGACAGGCCGGAGACGCCGGTCGAGATGACCCTGGCGAGCGGGGTGATGCCCAGCTCGGCGGCCAGCGTGTCGGAGGTGATCACCAGCGCGGCGGCACCGTCGTTGAGCGGACAGCAGTTGCCCGCCGTGATGAGCCCGTCCGGCCGGAACACCGGCTTGAGGCCGGCCACACCGTCGTAGGTGACGCCGGCGCGAGGACCGTCGTCGGAGTCGACGATGCTGCCGTCGGGCAGCGTGACCGGGGTGATCTCGCGGGCGAAGAACCCGTTGGCGATGGCCTTCTCGGCCAGGTTCTGCGAGCGGACCCCGAAGTGGTCCATGTCCTCGCGGCTGACGTTCTTGGCGCGCGCCAGGTTCTCGGCGGTCTGGCCCATCGCGATGTAGACGTCCGGCACCTGGCCGTCGGCGCGCGGGTCGTCCCAGGTGTCGACCCCACCCTGCTCGAGTTGCTTGCTGCGTGCCTCGGCGTCGGCGAACAGCGGGTTGTGGGTGTCCGGCAGCGAGTCGGAGTTGCCCTTGACGAACCGGGACACCGTCTCCACACCGGCGGAGATGAAGGCGTGACCCTCACCGGCCTTGATGGCGTGCAGCGCCATGCGGGTGGTCTGCAGTGACGAGGAGCAGTACCGGGTGATGGTCGTACCGGGCAGCTGGTCGTAGCCGAGCAGTACCGACACGACGCGCCCCAGGTTGAAGCCCTGCTCACCGCCGGGCAGGCCGCACCCGAGCATCAGGTCGTCGAGCCGGTTCGGGTCGAGCTGCGGAACCTGGTCCAGCGCCGCCCTGACCATCTGCACGGTCAGGTCGTCCGGCCGGATGTCCTTCAACGAGCCCTTGAACGCTCTCCCGATGGGGGACCTGGCCGCCGCGACGATCACAGCTTCGGGCATGGTGGAGCCTCCTCGTGATGGGTGATCAACGTATCGCCCGCCCGCAGGCAGCGGCGTATGTTCTCGACCCTACTGCCGAGTAGTTCTCTTGGCTGAGGACGCCCGTATCGTGGGTATCGGTGTTGTCCGGACGAGAGGCTGACCGCGTGAACTCATCGATCGCCGACGTAGCGGTCCCGGCCATGGTTCGGGTCCCCGGCGGTGTGGTCGACCTCCGGGACGACCGTCGGGGCAGCCGATGGAGCGTCGAGATCGCGCCGTTCCTGCTCGCGACGTACCCGGTCACGCTGGGTTTGCACCGTGCGATCACCGGAATCCGGGCGGATCGGTCCACGAGCGACGACTCGCCCGCCACGAACATCAGCTGGTTCGACGCGATCGGCCTGTGCAACCGCCTCTCGGAGCTGTCCGGCCTGACCGAGGTCTACTCGCGTGACGAACAGGGCGGGGAGGTGAGCTGCGACTGGACGGCCGACGGCTACCGCCTTCCGACCGAGGCCGAATGGCAGTACGCCTGCAAGGCCGGGACCAGCGGGTACCGATACGGCGACATCGACGAGATCGCCTGGTACGCGGACAACTCGGGCGGTACGGTCCACGACGTCGGCGCCAAGCGACCGAACCCGTGGGGCCTGCACGACATGCTCGGCAACGTCTGGGAATGGTGCTGGGACGTCTACGACGAAGAGGTGTACGGCGCCTACCGCATCTTCCGGGGCGGCGGCTGGGCCGAGTCCGAACGGGGCTGCGGCGCGACCGTGCGCCGCCGCAGCCATCCCACCTTCACGATCGACGACCTGGGGTTCCGTCTGGCAAGGGCGGCGGTTTCGACAGGGCCGACACCGGCTCCTCCGCCGTCGTGATCGGTACTCGCACACGAAGCCCCGCAGCAGCAGTACGCCCGCAAGGCCGGGACCACCACAACAACAGCCCGGCCCAGCACAGCCCGGCCCAGCACGGCCCAGTAACAGCTAAGCCGGCTCCGCGAGTCTCCGAAGGAGTTCCGGCGAAGGCCGGCGTAGTGAATGTCCGCGAGAAGGCTCCCAAGCCGGACGGCGGCTCCCAAGGGAACAACAAGCGCGCGCCCAACCGAGGAACGAGGTTTGTTTTTCTGGGAGTACCCCCGACGGCGAAGCCGAGGGGGTGGTCACAGAAAAACTCCGCGCGAAACAGGCCCTACAATACAGCCGACACCAGGTCTTTCGCCGTCGTGATCGGGTACTCGCACACGAATCCCCGGCAGATGTAGGCGGCCGCTGAGCCCTTGACCAGCGCCCGGCCGGCGAGTAGCGGCACGCCGGGGGTGTCCGGCGAGCCGATGACCACCACACTGCCGCCCGGAGCGACGTGGCGCGCGGTGGCCCGCAGCTCCATCTCGTCCAGCCCGTCGTTGCCCACGACCGCGATCTGCAACGGCCCGCGCAACGCGGCTTCGGCGGTGCTGAGCCAGTGCCCGGCGAACCGAGGGTGCCGGACGGTCAGCGCGCCCACGGCGGCGAGCGCCTCCTCGGCGGCCTTTCCGTACTTACCCGCGCGGTCCGGCGGGGCGAGCACGGACGCGGTGAGTAGCGCGCCGGCCAGCGCGGCCGCTCCGGACGGCGTGGCGCCGTCGGTGAGGTCCCGAGGCCGGTGCAGCAGCGCCTCGGCGTCGTCGGCGGTGTCGAAGTAGCCGCCCGGCTCGTCAGCGGCGAAGCGTTCCAGTGCGGTGTCCAGCAGGCCGAGCGCGGCTTCCAGCCAGTGCGGCGCCGCGGTCGCCTGGTGCAGGGCCAGGAGCCCGTCGGCGAGGCACGCGTAGTCCTCGAGCACCCCGGCCGCGATGCCTACGACACCGGCGCGCGACGAACGACGCAGCCGGCCGTCGACCAGGTGCAGCCGCAGGATCAGTGCGGCCGCGTGCGCGGCGGCGTCCACCCAGTCCGGGCGTCCGAACGCGGCGCCGGCCTCGGCGAGTGCGGTGATAGCGAGCCCGTTCCAGGCGGTGACGACCTTGTCGTCGCGCGCGGGCTGTGGCCGGCGGTTGCGGCAGCCCAGCATCGTTGGGCGGACCCACTGCCACCGCTCGAGGTCATCGGGGTCGGTGAGCAGCTGCAACGTGGAGGTGCCGTCCTCGAACGTGCCGTCCTCGGTGACCTGAAGCAGCTCCGCCGCCCAGTCGCCGTCCTCGGGCCCCAGCAGCGCACGCAGCTGCGACGGCGTCCAGCCGTAGGTGAGGCCCTCGACGCCTTCGGTGTCGGCGTCCAATGCCGACGCGAAACCGCCCTCGGGGGTGAGCATGTCGCGGAGCAGGAACTCGGCGGTCTCGTCGGCGATGCGCACCGGAAGCTCGGTGGCGTCCGTGCGACGCGCCAGGTGCGCGTAGACCCGCAGGAGCAGGGCGTTGTCGTAGAGCATCTTCTCGAAGTGCGGAACGACCCAGCGCTCGTCGACGCTGTACCGGGCAAAACCACCGGCGAGCTGGTCGTACATGCCGCCGCGCGCCATCCGCTCGCAGGTCAGCTCGACCATCCGCAACGCACGCGTCGAACCGGTGCGCTCGTGGTGGCGCAGCAGGAACTCCAGCGTCATGGACGGCGGGAACTTGGGCGCGCCACCGAAACCGCCGTGCGTCGCGTCGAATCCCTCCGCGACCGAGCCGACGGCGTGCGCGAGCGCCTTCTTGTCCAGCTTCGTCGGTGGCAGCGCGGCGGTCGAGCTGTCCGCGAGACGCTCCGCGATCTGACCGGCGGCCTCACGGACCCGGTCACCGTCCTCCCGCCACGCCTTGCTCACGGCGGTGAGCAGCTGCCGGAAGCTCGGCATGCCCTGGCGCGGCTGCGACGGATAGTAGGTGCCGCACTGGAACGGTTCACCGTCCGGCGTGAGGAAGCACGTCATGGGCCAGCCACCCGCGCCGGTCATCGCCTGGGTCGCGGCCATGTACACGGCGTCGATGTCCGGGCGCTCCTCACGGTCCACCTTGATCGCCACGAACTCGGCGTTGACCTGGGCCGCCGTGTCCTCGTCTTCGAAGGACTCGTGTGCCATCACATGGCACCAGTGGCACGCGGCGTAACCGACCGACAGCAGGACCGGGACGTTACGTTCCCGCGCCTGCTCGAATGCCTCTGGTGACCACTGCCACCAGTCGATCGGGTTCTCCGCGTGCTGCAGGAGATAGGGACTGGTTGCCTGGGCGAGCCGGTTGGACATACGACAGTGGCCTCGGGACTACTTCTTCTGCTCGGCGTCGGACGTGGTGTCGCCGACCTTCGCCTCGTCCGGCTCGTCGAACGACTTCGGGAGCTTGCGCAGGTGCCGGTTCATCGATCGGACCAGCAGCACGACCGCGATCAGCATCAGCAGCGTCACCAGCAGACCGAGCGGCGAGGAGCCGCCGAACTCCGGGCCCTGAGGCCCGGTCGGCGGGTCCTGCGCCAGCCAGGCGCCGGTCATCAACGTATTCATGCCGAGACTCTTTCATGCAGGCCGGCGAACAGGTCGTCCTCCGGTGTCGAGCTGTCCACGAGCGACCGGACCAGCTCGTAGTCCTCCGTCGGCCAGAGCTCGCGCTGCATCTCCATCGGTACGGCGAACCAGCGGCTGGTCGGGTCGATCTGGGTCGCGTGCGCCTTCAGCGCCTCGTCCCGCACCGGGAAGTAGTCGGCGCACTGCACCCTGGTGGTCACGCGGCTACCGGGGTCGGGCCGGTCGGTGGACCAGTTCTTGATCCACTCGGCGTACGGGGACTCCATGCCGGCTGCCTCGAGCGCGGTGTGGAACTTCAGGATGCGCTCACGGGAGAAGCCGTGCGAGTAGTACAGCTTCAGCGGCTGCCACGGCTCGCCGACCTCCGGGTACTTGTCCGGGTCGCCCGAGGCGTCGAACGCCGCGACGGACACCTGGTGGCACCGGATGTGGTCGGGGTGCGGGTAGCCGCCGTTCTCGTCGTAGGTGACGAGGACGTGCGGACGGAACTCGCGGATCAACGCGACCAGCTTCTGGGTCTGCTCGCCGAGGTCGCCCACCGCGAAACAGCCTTCCGGCAGCGGCGGCTTCGGGTCGCCCTCGGGCAGGCCGGAGTCCACATACCCGAGCCAACGGTGGGAGACGCCGAGAAGTTCCGCCGCGCGAGCCATCTCGGCGCGCCGGATCTCCGACATGTTCTCGATGACCTCGGGCCGGTCCATCGCCGGGTTCAGCACGCTGCCCCGCTCACCGCCGGTGCAGGTGACGACCATGACCTCGTGTCCGTCCGCCACGTAGCGTGCACAGGTCGCGGCGCCCTTGCTCGACTCGTCGTCGGGGTGGGCGTGCACAGTCATCAGTCGTAGCGGTCCGACCATGTCCTCTTCCTCGGGCATCTCGAGTGGCGTGAACAAGACGTTCTGAGAGCAGTAACGACCCCCGGACCCATTGTCCCGGCCACGCGGTCACTCTTGCGCGCTAGGTACAACCGCGAGGTCGCGCAGGATCTTCCCGATGCGGGAGGAGTTCGCGCGGACGGGCTACGAATGGCGTCACTGAGACGGCTGAGAAGGCTCTCATAGCGCGACGGAGTATCAACGAACGGGGTGGATTTCGGTTTCGGGAACTTCTCGGAGCCGTCGACCGTTCGTCGAAAGAATGCGCTGAGCGGTGAGGCCCGTGTTACCGTTGCCCGCACACGGCCCGCCGTCGGGTCGTGTTTTTCCATCTCAGGGCACATGCCCTGGGCCGCGCCGCCCAGCAGCGTTGGCCGACCCGCACCCGCAGGTCTGGACGTCTGGAGGAGTGATGACCGTGACCGAGATCCAGGTGACCTGGTTGACCCAGGATGCCTATGACCGGCTCAAGCACGAGCTCGATGAGCTGATCGCGAACCGGCCGGTTATTGCAGCGGAAATCAATGCGCGCCGCGAAGAGGGCGATCTCAAGGAGAACGGCGGATATCACGCGGCTCGTGAGGACCAGGGCCAGCAGGAAGCACGTATCCGCCAGCTCCAGGAGCTGCTGCGCACGGCCAAGGTCGGCGAGGCGCCGACGCAGAGCGACATCGCGCAGCCCGGCATGGTGCTCACCGTGCGTTACGACGGCGACGACGACACCGAGCAGTTCCTGCTGGGCTCCCGCGAGGAGGGCAGCGCCGGCGGCATGGAGGTCTACTCGCCGAACTCCCCGCTGGGTGCCGCGATCCTGGGCGCCAAGGTGGGCGAGACCCGCCAGTACTCGTTGCCCGACGGCGGCACGATGAAGGTCACCCTCGAAGGCGCGGAGCCGTTCAGCGGCTGATCCGTTCACAGGTTCGTAGAAGCCCGAGGCCACTGGTCTCGGGCTTCTCCCTTCGGTCCGCCCGGGGGCGAAATCTGGGGGCGGAGTGACGGGTGTGATCGTGTTCGGGATGGCCAGTCGGCTGTGCCGAGCGAGTACCGAGTAACCTCGGACAGGTCCGCCCCCGGCCAGATGTCGTCGGAGGTCGGTACCAGCCCGGGAGGAAGCATGGCGGGGCCGAAGATCAACGCCGAGCGTTGGTCGGTCGTTGTCTCGCTGGTCGTCGCGGCCGCGATGGCCACCATCGCGTTGATCACCGTGCAACGTGCCGGCTGCGAGGACCCCGGGCGCTACGTCCCCACCGCGAGCGGTTACGAACTGGTCGGCGGCTGCGTGGAACCAGGCGACCTGACGATAGGCACAGACGTCGAGCCGGCCCCCGCACCAACCCCACCGCGCCCAGACGACCACCTCCCCTTCCGCCCCTGAGCCCCTCGTCGTGAGTGGCAAGGCCGTCTACCCCGGAGGGGCGCCGAAGGCGTAGCCGGAGTGGGCACTCACGACAGCTTTTCCGTCGTGAGGGTCCAGTCCAGCTATAGGCGGTCTTGCCACTCACGAGTCGACGGCGAAGCCGAGATGCCTTGAAGCCGGGCACGGGCTAGGCCGGGTACGGGGGCTGTGGTCCCGACCGCGTGCACCGAGTGCGCGGTCTCGGGGTTCTCGTGAGTGCTGAGGGCGCCTATAGCCGGTCTACGCACTCACGACGAAAAGCGTGTCGTGAGTGCGTAGACCGGCTACCGCTTCGCGGCCCCTTCGGGGTAGACGCCCTCATCACTCACGAGGGGTTAGCCCAGGGCCTCTAGGAGGTCCTCTACCAGGTCGTCGGCGTCTTCGATGCCCACGGACAGACGCACCAGGTCGGAGGGGACCTGCAGCGCGGAGCCCTCGGTGGAGGCGTGGGTCATGCGGCCGGGGTGCTCGATCAGCGACTCGACGCCACCGAGGGACTCGGCGAGTGTGAACAGCCGGGTCGCCGCGCAGACCCGCAGCGCCTCGGCCGCCGGGTCCGCGGCACCGTCGGAGTCTCCGCGCACGAGGAACGACACCATCCCGCCGAAGCGGCGCATCTGCTTCGCGGCCACCTCGTGGCCGGGGTGTTCGGGCAGCCCGGGGTAGAAGACCTTCGACACCTTCGGGTGGCTGACCAGCGCCGCGACGACTCGTTCGGCGTTGTCGCTGTGGCGTTCCATGCGGACGGCGAGGGTCTTGAGCCCGCGCAGGGTCAGCCAGGAGTCGAACGGGCCGGGCACGGCACCGACCGAGTTCTGGGTGAACGTGAGCCCTTCGGCGAGCTCCTCGTCGCTGGTGACCAGCGCGCCGCCGACGACGTCGGAGTGACCGCCGCAGTACTTCGTCGTGGAGTGCAGGACGACGTCCGCGCCGAGGCCCAGAGGGGTCTGCAGGTAGGGCGAGGCGAACGTGTTGTCGACGACGAGCCGGGCGTGCGCGTCGCGGGCGACCTCGGCGAGCGCGGCGATGTCCGCGATGCCCAGCAGCGGGTTGGTGGGGGACTCGGACCAGATCATCCGGGTGCTCGGCCGCAGCGCGGCGCGCACGGCGTCGAGGTTGCCCAGGTCAGCGGGGGTGTAGTCGATGCCCCAGTTCGAGAGCACCTTGTCGACGAGGCGGAACGTTCCGCCGTAGGCGTCGTGCGGGATGAGCAGGTGGTCACCGGGCTTGAGAGCCACGCGCAGCAGCGTGTCGGTCGCCGACATGCCGGAACCGAACACGAAACCGTGCCGGCCGCCCTCCAGCGCCGCCAGACACTCAGCGAGCGCGTCGCGGGTCGGGTTGCCGCTGCGGGAGTATTCGTACCCGCCTCGGGTGCCGCCGACGCCGTCCTGGGCGAACGTCGAAGTGGCGTGGATCGGCACGATGACCGAACCGGTCGTCGGGTCCGGGGCCTGCCCGGCATGGATGGCGCGGGTTGAGAAGCCGTTCACACACGTGGACGGTACGCCGATCCGACCGGCCGCCTCGCGGCGGCCGGTCGTGTCCTTGCACACGGACCCGATGTGCTGACGCGCCCGACTCGCGGGCGGGTGGTCACAGCTTCTTGACCGGGCCCGTCTGGGACGACAGGAACGCCAGCACGTCGTGTCGGGTGAGCACACCGGCGGGCTTGCCATCGACCAGCACCAACGCGCCGTCGGCGCCGGCCAGTGCCGACATCGCGGCGGCGACGGGCTCGCCCGCGCCGATCGTGGGCAGCGGCGCGGACATGTGCTGCTCGACCCGGTCGGCGAGGTTCGCCTTGCCGCTGAACAGCGCCTGCAGCAGGTCTCGCTCGTTGACCGCACCGACCACCTCGGCGGCCATGACGGGTGGCTCGGCCGCGACGATCGGCAGCTGGGACACCTCGAACTCGCGCAGGTAGCCGGCCACGTCGGCGACCGTCTCGTTGGGGTGACCGTGCACGAGCTCGGGCAGCCGGCCGTCCTTGCCGCGCAGCACGTCGCCCACGGTGGCCTCGCTCGACTCCAGCGACAGGAAACCGTAGGTCGACATCCAGGCGTCGTTGAAGACCTTCGCCAGGTAGCCACGCCCGCCGTCCGGAAGTAGGACGACGATCACCGCGTCGCGGGCCTCCTCGGCATCCAAGGAGGCGGCGACGCGGAGCGCCGCGGCGGCCGCCATGCCGCAGGAACCGCCGACGAGCAGGGCTTCCTCGCGCGCGAGGCGCCGGGTCATGTCGAACGAGTCGGCGTCGCGCACGGCGAGGATCTCGTCGCAGATCTCCCGGTCGTAGGTGGTCGGCCAGAAGTCCTCGCCGACGCCCTCGACCAGGTAGGGCCGGCCGGTGCCGCCGCTGTACACGGAGCCCTCCGGATCGGCGCCGATGATCTTCACAAGGCCGTTGGATGCCTCCTTGAGGTAGCGCCCGATACCGCTGATGGTGCCGCCGGTGCCGATGCCCGCGACGAAGTGGGTGATCCGTCCCTCGGTCTGTTCCCACAGCTCGGGGCCGGTCTGCAGGTAATGGCTCTCCGGGTTGTTCTGGTTCGCGTACTGGTTGGGCTTCCACGCGTTCGGCAGCTCGCGGGCGAGCCGGTCGGACGTGTTGTAGTACGAGTCCGGGTGCTCCGGCGGTACCGCCGTCGGGCACACCACGACGTCCGCGCCGTACGCGCGCAGCACGTTGCGCTTGTCCTCGCTGACCTTGTCCGGGCAGACGAACACACACTTGTAGCCGCGCCGCTGGGCGATCATCGCCAGGCCGATGCCGGTGTTGCCCGACGTCGGCTCGACGATCGTGCCGCCCGGTCGCAGCTCGCCGCTCGCTTCGGCCGCGTCGATCATGCGCAGCGCGATCCGGTCCTTCACGCTGCCACCGGGGTTGAAGTACTCGACCTTCGCCAGGACCAGAGGCGTCAGCCCCTCGGCGACCTTGTTCAGCTTGACCAGCGGTGTGTTGCCCACCAGCTCCGACACGTGTTCCGCATAGCGCATGACCGCATCATGCCTGGTCCGTGATCACCGGACTCTCATAGCTCCCGTCGACACCGGTGCGCGGTGTGCGGTCATGGGTGATCGGACTCGGTAGCCGTCCCTGATAGTACCGATCATGGAGCTAAATGTGTAATGCTGTAATCACGTAAGAAGTTGAGGAGGCGACACTCATGGCGCGCATGCATCGAGGATGGCCAGGACCGGGGCGCGGCCCCGGCAACAAGGGGCAGGGCCGTGGCGGGTGGCAGCACGCCGATCTGCCGTCGGCGTCCGACGCACCGGCCTGGGTTCGTGGCCGGCTGCCGGAGGAGTGGTTCACCGAGGCGCCCGAGGTGACGGTCGACCGCGAGGAGGTCCTGATCGTCGGGACGCTGCCCGCGTTGACGGAGGACTTCGAGGACAGCGATGCCGGACGGGCCGACCGGGCGGCCGCCGAGGCCGGGCGGATCTCGCGGTTCCGGGAGCAGACCCGGGAGGAGCGGATCGACATCGCCCGCCAGGCCGAGCACCGCTACCAGCGCAAGGTCGCCTGGGGTGCGCGCATCGGCGACACCGAGGAGCTGTTCACCACGCTGTCCGTGCCGGTCATGACGCGGTTGCGGCAGCCGGAACGGGTGGTGCTCGACACGCTGGTCGACGCGGGTGTGGCGCGGTCCCGGTCCGACGCTCTCGCCTGGGCGGTGCGGTTGGTCGGCGAGCACGCCGACGAGTGGCTCGACGAGCTGCGCACCGCGATGGCCAAGGTGGACGAGCTGCGCGGCCGCGGCCCGACCGGTTAGCTCACCAGGTCGAGACCAGCACGAACCAGATCGCGACGTAGTGACACACGGCCGCCAGCACGGTGGCCGCGTGGAAGAACTCGTGGAAACCGAAGGTGTTGGGCCACGGGTTGGGGCGTTTGATCGCGTACACGACGGCGCCGGCGGTGTAGAGCGCGCCGCCGGCCAGGATCAGGACCAACGCGGCGACCCCGACGTGGTGGAGCAGGTCGGGGAGAACGAACACCGCGACCCAGCCCAGCGCCAGGTAGATGGGCACTCCGACCCAGCGCGGCGCCCCCGGCCAGGCCAGCTGTAGCGCCACACCGCCCAGCGCGCCGATCCACACGACGGCGAGCACGACGGTGCTCGTCGGCGAGGGCAGTGCCATCGCCGAGACCGGGGTGTAGGTGCCCGCGATGAACACGAAGATCATGGAATGGTCGAGCCGGCGCATTCTCGCCCGCGCGCGCTCGGTCTTCCACCGGCCGCGGTGATACAGCGCACTGATTCCGAACAGCCCGAGCACGGTGGCCGCGTAGACCGAGACCGAGATCACCGCGACAGCGGTGCGGCTCACCGCCGCCGCCGCTGTGATCATGGTGGCGCCCGCGGCGAGGGAGAAAACGAAGGATCCCTGGTGCAGCCGCCCTCGGAACCGTGGTTTGGGCGGCAGCGGGGGCACGGTGTCGACGATCGGGCCGCTGCTGCTCACGCCTCAACAGGGTACGCGTGTCGGGCCGTCGACCGGGAGTGCGTCACGGACTCGGCTCCGCCCAATCTGGAGTAGGCATCCCAGGGGCTCGGGAGCCAGCCGATCGCGGGGCCGGGGAGGTCGGCGGCGCCAGGTGCCGCCGTCGAGCGATCAACCTCGGTGACACCGCGCACCTTCCGTCCACACCGCCCAATGTGCACATAGCGCGGTGTGGCCGCACATAGCGCGGTGTCGCCGCACGGTGCGCGGTGCGGAACCGGGGTGCGGAACCGCGGTGCGGTGAGAGTTGGCTCCGCCAGTCTCCGAAGGAGTTCCGGCGAAGGCCGGCGTACTGAATGTCCGCAACCAGGCTCCCAAGCCGGACGGCGGCTCCCAGGGCGACAACAAGCGCGCGCTCAACCGAGGAACGAGGTTTGTTTTTCCGGGAGTACCCCCGACGGCGAAGCCGAGGGGGTGGTCACGGAAAAACTCCGCGCGAAACAGGCCCAAGAGACAGGCGTACCCTTCTCGCGTGGGCTTGCGCAACGTGTTGTACTCCGTCTACGAGCGTAATCTGCACCGCCAGCTGGCGGGCGCCCAACGCCCACGTCACGTGGGTGTGATCCTGGACGGTAACCGCAGGTGGGCGCGTGACGCCGGGCTTCTGGACGTCAACGACGGCCACCGTGCGGGTGCGTCGAGGATCGTCGACCTTCTCGGGTGGTGCGGCGAGGCCGATGTCGAGGTGGTCACGTTGTGGCTGCTGTCGACGGACAACCTGACCCGCCCGGACAACGAGCTGCGGCCACTGTTGAACATCATCGTCGACGTGGTCGACGAGCTGTCCGCGCCGGAGCGACCGTGGCGGGTGCGAGTGGTCGGCGCGCTCGACCTGCTGCCCGGTGACGTGCGGGAGCGGCTGGTCAGCGCCGCCGGGCGCACGGAACGGCGTGACGGCACGCAGGTGAACATCGCGGTCGGGTACGGCGGCCGGCGTGAGATCGCCGATGCGGTTCGGAAGCTACTGCTCAGCCATGCGGAGAGCGGGACGTCCATCGAGGAACTCGCCGAGGTGCTCGATGTCGACCACATCGCCGAGCACCTGTACACCTCAGGGCAACCTGATCCGGACCTGGTGATCCGCACGTCCGGTGAACAACGGCTGTCCGGATTCTTGCTGTGGCAGTCCGCGCACTCGGAGTTCTGGTTCTGCGAGGCCTACTGGCCGGAGTTCCGTCGGGTCGATTTTCTCCGCGCATTGCGCGATTACGGTATTCGGCACCGCCGCTTCGGTAGCTGACGGACGTTTCCGCAGCTCAGGGTAGGTGCCCTACCCGGTGCGAAGACACGAAAAAGGCGCCAGACCGATGGTCTGGCGCCTTTCGCACTACCTGGCTAGCGATCGGGGATTGCTAGCTCATGAGTAGTCGAGACTCAGTTGTTGGCCTCGTTGTTCTGCTTGCACTTGCCGTCGTGCTTGTCCTTGTTCTCCTGGTCCTTGGCAATGATGCCCAGGGTGCCCTCGGCGACGGAGTTGTTGCACGCCTGGACCGGAACCTGAGCGTTGGTGTTCTGCAGGTTCACGAGGCCGTGCTGCTCGTTGCCGCCCTTGTCGCTGGCGAACGCGAAGCCGCCCACGGCGAGCAGACCAGCAGCGGAGGCCGCCACGACGATTCCAGCCTTCTTCAGCACAGTTAGTTCTCCTCTAAAAATCAGCGGCATCGCTCGATGTCCGCCCATGGTTGCCAGCGGTGATTGGGGAGCCCCCGCTGGCAGAACTAAACATAGCCGATAACCCGCGGCAGATCCGCGGGTTGGCCAGCATGTTGCCGTCAGTGTGCAGATCTTGTCGGTCAGTAGTTGCTTTGAGGTGACGGCGAGGTGACGGCCATTACCTGGACCGTCCGGCGACCGCCCGGCGCATTTCCGTAACCTCGCCGCGCGTCCTGCGTCCGCGGCCGCGTGCGAGGGGATCTTTCCCGGGCATGCGAAAAGGGCGCCAGACCGAAGGTCTGACGCCCTTTTCAGGCAGTACGACTAGCTCGAATGGATCAAGCTCAGTTGTCGGCCGAGTTGTCCTGCTTGCACTTGCCCTTGTGGCTGTCCTTGTTCTCCTGGCCCTTGGCCAGGATGCCGACGACGCCCTCGAGGACCGAGTTGTTGCACGCCTGGACCGGAACCTGAACGTTGGTGTTCTGCAGGTTCACGAGGCCCTTCTGCGAGTTGCCGTCGCTGTCGTGGTCGTGCGCGAACGCCAGCGGGCTCACGGCAAGCAGACCGGCAGCGGCGGCCGCCACAACGATTCCAGCCTTCTTCAGCACAGTAGCTCTCCTGTTCAGATCGGCGGTAACGCTTGTACGACCGCCCATGGCTGTCAGCGGTGATTGGGGAGCCCTCGCTGACTTGTACCAATATAGCCGAGCTTCCCGAAGAATCAAACTCAGGGGCCGATTTTGTCCAATATTGACCCTGAGGGGTATCTCGGAAAGGTTACGGCCACTTTCGGGTGAATCAGTAACTGGCGGTGCTTGTCATGAAAACAGTCAAGGGCGGGCCACATGGGCCCGCCCTTGACTGAGGTCTGATCTCTCCTGGACGGCTTAGCTCATCCGATGGTGTCGGAGGGCGCTACCGCAGGGGATGCGATCAGTGCTTGTCCTTGTTGGTCTGGTCCTTGGCGAGGATGCCCAGGACGCCCTCAACAACGGAGTTGTTGCAAGCCTGGATCGGAACCTGAACGTTCGTGTTCTGAACGTTGACGAGGCCCTTCTGCCGGTTGTCGCCGCCGTTGTCGACGCTGTTGTCCTGCTCGCAGGCAACCTTCTTGCTCTTGTGGTGGTGCGAGCTGCCGTGGTCGCCCGAGTCGCCCTCGTAGTCACCGGCGAAAGCCAGCGGGCTCACGGCGAGCAGACCGGCAGCAGCGGCCGCCACAACGATTCCAGCCTTCTTCAGCACAGTCTTCATCTCCTGTTGAGTCTACCGCCGCCGTTCAAGGCGGCGGCCCCCTTCTCGACGCCAGCGGTTCTTTGGGGAGCCCGCGCTGACTGGACTGAAACTACTGGCCAAACCGTGACCTTCAAAACCCCGTACCACTATCGTGTGACTTGACGGGATTTCAGGAGGTTATTCCTCCGATCGGGTGACTTTTCAGAGGAGGTTTTCGGGGAATAAGCGCCGATTTGCTCACTCTTCGTCACCTCTCTCTCACACGAACGGGCTAGTCCGGTGTACCGGTCTCTCAGGTGCGCCCCAGCCGTCGATCACCGTCGAACAGAGACCCTTGCGCGGAGGCCGCGAGTACGCTTCGGCATTCGTGGACCTGCCCGCCGTCGCGCAACAGTATGTACTCCTCGGCTTGCGCGCCGGAAGGCTGCGTGACGGCCTCGTCGAGTCGTACCTCGGGCCGGATGCGCTACGCAGGCGCGTGGAGGCCGAACCCCGGCCCGACCCCGCCGCGCTCGCCCGCGACGCGGCCCGGCTGAGCTGCGAGATCGGGGGTTCGACCGGACCGAGGGCGGACTTTCTCACCGCGCAGCTGACTGCCCTGCGGTGCGTCCTGCGGCGGATGGATGGCGTTCGGCCCGATTTCCGGACGGAACTGCGGGCCTGTTTCGACCTCGAGCACGATGTGGAACCGGGCGAGCAGGACCACTACCGGGCCGCGCACGCCGAGCTGGAGCGGTTGTTGCCGGCCGCCGGCGCTCCGCTGGCGGCCAGGATGGCCGTCTACCGCAAGCGGGAAGAGATACCGCCCGCCCTGATCGCGCCGGCCGCCCAGGCGTTGTCCTCCGCGCTGCGGGGGCTGACCCGGCGGATCACCGAGCTGCCCGACGGCGAGGCCGTGTACTACGAGTTCGTCACCGGCAGGCCGTGGAGCGGGTTTGCGCATCACCTCGGTCATGGCCGGTCGCGCGTGGTGGTCAACCTGGACGCGGTCGGCCGGGGCACCCAGCTCGCGCAGCTCGTCGCGCACGAGGCCTATCCGGGCCACCACACCGAGCGGTGTCGCCTCGACCTGGCCCGGACCGAGGGGCTGCTGCCGCCCGAGCGTGCCATCCACCTGGTCGACACACCGCAGTGCCTGGTGTCCGAAGGGCTCGCCGATCTGGGACTGCGTGCGCTGCCCGGGCCCGGGTGGGGTCGCTGGGTCGAATCGGTGCTCGCGCAGGTGGGCGTGCGCATGGACGGTGAGCTCGCCGAACGGGTGGAGCGGGCGATGGACGCGCTGCGCCCGGTCCGCCAGGACGCCGCCCTGCTGCTGCACCGCGACGGTTCCGGTCAGGACGAGGCACTGGCCCACCTGCGTCGCTGGCTGCTGGTCGGTGAGGGGCGCGCCCGGCGGACGCTGCGCTTCCTCCAGCATCCGCTGTGGCGCCGCTACACGACCGCCTACGTGGAGGGCTACCGGCTGACCAGCGCCTGGCTCGATGCGAGACCGCTCGGGAGCCCGGCGGCCGCGCGATTCCTCCGGCTGACGGACGAGCAGTGGACACCGTCCGGGCTTCGTCGGGAACTGACGGTGGGCCGTTCGGGGACCGATGAACTCGCGGTGAACGTTGCGGGGGATCCATAGATCATCAATACGTCGTACGGCTGACGGAGAGCGACGAACGGTAGCCCGACCCGGTATTCACGGTCCTCTGATCGCTAAAAAGGCTTTAAGAATGTTGACCACACCCCGCCGGGCGCAGGTAGCGTGCCTTCTAGCGGGTCGTATCGGATGCGTCCCGCCCGGGAGGCCCTGAACGTGGCTGTCACGAGCACGGGGGGGCCGGCAGCCGGCCCTCGTGGCCGTGAGGAAGGGCGCTCCGGCGTCCGACGTCACGTCCGATCAGGGCCGCACCGGCCGCCACCACTGCGGGTGCGGTGCCGCGCCCGCGAGGGAGAAGCCGTGATCGCACGACGTCCCGCCTCGAGTTCCACCCCGACCGCCGCCACCAGCGGTGCAACCGGGGCCGGTGTCAGCCCGACCGGCCGCCAGAACGACGGCCAGATCGTGGCACCCATTCCGACCAGTAAGGCCGAAACAGCGGCGCCGCACAGCTTTGTTCTCGACACCTCGGTGCTGCTGTCCGACCCCTGGGCGATCACCCGGTTCGACGAGCACCACGTGGTGCTTCCACTGGTGGTCATCTCCGAGCTGGAGGGCAAACGCCACCACCCGGAGCTGGGCTGGTTCGCCAGGGAGGCCCTGCGGCTGCTCGACGACCTGCGGATCCGCTACGGCCGTCTCGACACCCCGGTGCCGATCGGTGAGAGCGGTGGCACGGTCCGCGTCGAGCTCAACCACACCGATCCGGAGGTCCTGCCGTCCGGTTTCCGCACCGACAGCAACGACAGCCGGATCCTGGCCTGTGCGTTGAACCTCGCGGCGGAGCTGGTGCCCGAGGGCGCGGGTCCCGCCGATTCGGGCGTTGTGCTGGTCACCAAGGACATGCCGCTGAGGGTCAAGGCGGCGGCGGTCGGGTTGGTCGCGGACGAGTACCGGGGCCAGGACGTCGTGCCGTCGGGCTGGACGGGGCTCGCGGACGTCGAGGTGGCGTCGACGGAGATCGTGGATGCACTGTTCCGGGACGGTTCTGTCGAGCTGGAGGGCACCGAGCTGGAATGGGTGCGTGAGCTGCCCTGCCACACCGGGCTGAAGCTCGTCGGATCGGGCAGCGCGGCTCTCGGGCGGGTCGGACCGGACAAGCGGGTCCGGCTGGTTCGCGGCGATCGGGAGGCGTTCGGGCTGCACGGCCGCTCCGCCGAGCAGCGCATCGCACTCGACCTGCTGCTGGACCCGGACATCGGCATCGTGTCGCTCGGCGGGCGCGCCGGTACCGGCAAGTCGGCGCTCGCGCTGTGCGCCGGGCTCGAGGCGGTACTGGAACGGCAGCAGCACCGCAAGGTCGTGGTGTTCCGCCCGGTGTACGCGGTCGGCGGCCAGGAGCTCGGCTACCTGCCGGGTAGCGAGAGCGAGAAGATGGCGCCCTGGGCGCAGGCCGTGTTCGACACGCTGGGCGCGCTGGTCAGCTCCGAAGTGGTGGAGGAGGTACTGGCGCGCGGCATGCTCGAGGTGCTGCCGCTGACCCACATCCGTGGGCGGTCGCTGCACGACGCGTTCGTGATCGTGGACGAGGCACAGTCCCTGGAACGCAACGTGCTGCTGACCGTGCTGTCCCGGCTCGGAACCGGGTCGCGTGTCGTGCTCACCCACGACGTCGCGCAGCGGGACAACCTGCGGGTCGGCCGGCACGATGGCGTCGCGGCGGTGATCGAGAAGCTGAAGGGCCACCCGCTGTTCGCGCACGTGACCCTGGCGCGTTCCGAACGTTCCGCGATCGCCGCCCTGGTCACGGAAATGCTGGAAGGAGACATCGCCTAGCCCCCCGTGAGTGGCAAGTGGTCCTACCCCGAAGGGGCGCCGAAGGCGTAGCAACCCTGGGCACTCACGACAGCTTTTTCGTCGTGAGTGCCCAGGGTTGCTGTAGGACCACTTGCCACTCACGGGTAGTAGAGCCCTCAGCACTCACGAGGGGCGGGGGGCGCCCTCGGCGAAGCCTGAGGGGGACTGGACCCCCAGGACCGCGTCGGCGTGCAGCTGCTCCAGAGTTGTTGCGCCGGTGTAGGTGCAGGTCGAGCGGACGCCGGAGCAGATTTCGTCCAGCAGGTCCTCGACGCCGGGGCGCAGCGGGTCCAGCATCATGCGGCCACTGGAGATGCCTTCCTCGAACAAGGCCTTCCGGGCCCGGCCGAACGCGTCGTCGCCCCGGGTGCGTGCGGTGACGGCCCGCTTCGAAGCCATCCCGAAGGACTCCTTGTACTGCCGCCCGGACTCGTCCCGCATCAGGTCGCCCGGCGACTCGTAGCTGCCGGCGAACCAGGAGCCGATCATCACCGCGCTCGCGCCGGCGGCCAGCGCCAGCGCGACGTCCCTGGGGTGTCGCACACCGCCGTCGGCCCACACGTGTTTGCCCAGTTCGCGTGCCGCCGCCGAGCACTCGGCGACCGCCGAGAACTGCGGGCGGCCGACGCCGGTCATCATGCGGGTGGTGCACATGGCGCCCGGCCCGACGCCGACCTTGAGGATGTCCGCGCCCGCCGCGACCAGGTCACGCACTCCTTCGGCGGTCACGACGTTGCCGGCCGCGATCGGCACGGCACCGTCCACCACACCCGCGACCGACGCCAGCGCGCTGAGCATCTTCTCCTGGTGACCGTGCGCGGTGTCGACCACGAGCAGGTCCACCTCGGCCTTCAGCAGCGCGGTGGCCTTGGCCGCCACGTCGCCGTTCACCCCGATCGCCGCCGCGACCCGCAGCCGGCCCTGGTCGTCGCAGGCCGGGTTGTAGATGTCCGCGCGCAGCGCGCCGAGCTGGGTGAGGATCCCGACCAGACGACCGCCTTCGTCCACCCCGAGGACAACGCGTTCGGCGCGGTGCTGCAGCGCGTCGAACACCTCGCGCGGCGGGGTGTCCAGCGGCAGCGTGATCGGGCCCGGCACCAGCACGTCGCTCAGCCGCGTGAACCGGTCCACCCCGGCGCAGGCGGCCTCGTCGACGGTGCCGACCGGACGCCCGTTCTCGTCGACCACCACGACCGCGTCGTGCGCTCGCTTCGGCAGCAGGTTCAGCGCGTCGGCGACCGCCTGGTCGGGGGTGAGGATGAGCGGCGTGTCCCACACCGTGTGCCGGGACTTCACCCAGGCGACGATGTCCGCGACCGCCTCCGGCGCCACATCCTGCGGCAGCACGGTGAGCGCACCCCGTCTGGCCAGCGTCTCGGCCATTCGGCGGCCCGCGACCGCGGTCATGTTCGCTGCGACGACCGGCACCTTCGACCCGGAGCCGTCGCTGGTACTGAGATCGACATCGAACCGGGAGGCGACCGACGACGGCCTGGGTACCAGGAACACGTCGTCGTAGGTCAGGTCACGGGAATGGGCGTCATGCCCAGGAAGGAACCGCACGAGAATGAAACGATACGCCTGCCGCACACGGACCTGTCCGCGAGTCGGGCACCTCAGCACACCGAGTCGGGCTCTCGTGCACAGTGTCGTGTGCTGAGACGCCCGACTCGGTGTGGCCAGATGCCCGACTCGCGGATAGAGGTCAGGCGAGCAACGCTCGGACGGCGGTGATCGTGTCGGCGTCGGCGGGGGTTTTGTCGGGGCGGTAGCGGATGACGCGGGCGAAGCGCAGGGCCACGCCACCGGGGTAGCGGGTGCTGGTCTGGACGCCGTCCAGGCCTATCTCCACCACGAACTCCGGTGGCAGGGTCACCACGTGGCCGTCGTCGTGCAGCGCCCTCGCGCTGAACTGCTCGGTCTGCCAGGTCAGCAGCGCGTCGGTCATGCCCTTGAACGTCTTGCCGACCATGACCGGTGCGCCGCCGTCCGGGTCCCGCGCCCCCAGATGGATGTTGGACAGCATCCCGGTGCGCCGCCCGTACCCCCACTCGACGCCCAGTACCACCAGGTCGAGCGTGTGCACCGGCTTGACCTTCTGCCACGACTTGCCGCGCCTGCCCGCCGCGTACACCGAGTCGAGCGCCTTCACCATGACGCCCTCGTGCCCGGCCCCCAGCGAGTCGTCCAGCACCTGCGCCGCCTGCTCGGCCGTCGCGTCCAGCACACCGGGCATCCGCAGGTCGCCGACGACCTCGGTCAGCGCCGCGAGCCGCTCGCGCAGCGGGACATCCAGCAGGTCGGTGCCGTCGAGGTGCAGGCAGTCGAAGAACCGCGGCGCCAGCGTGCCGGAACTGGCGTTGCTCATCGTCTCCTGGAACGGGCGCGGCCTGCCGTCGTCGGTCAGCGCGAGCGACTCACCGTCCAGCACCACCGAGCGACACGGCAGCGCGCGGACCAGCTCGACCAGCTCGGGCACCTTCGCGGTGATGTCACGCAGACTCCGGGTGAACACGTGGACGTCCTCGCCGTCCCGGTGCACCTGGATGCGCGCGCCGTCGAGCTTGTACTCGACCGTGACCGCACCCAGCTCCGCCACCGCGTCGTCCAGGGTGCTGGCCGGTGAGGCCAGCATCGGGCGCACACCCCGGCCGACCTCGAGCCGGAACGCCGCGACGGCCTCGGTGCCGTCCAGCAGCGCCGCCCGCGCGGTCGCCGGGAGCGAACCGGACAGCATGAAACCTCGCCGGACCAGCTCGGACGCCACGCCGGACGCCGCGGCGACGGCCTCGGTGAGCACCCCCTCCAGTGCGCCCTGGCGCAGCTCCCCGGTGAACAGGCGGAACAGGAACTGCTGCTCGTCGGCGGTCGCCCCGCTGAAGACCGTGGTCAACAGCTCGGTGCGCCGCTTGGCTGAGCCCGCGCCGGAGGTGCCGACCAGCTCGGTCAGGGTGATGTCGAGCTCGGCGACGGTCGTGGCCGGCTGCTCGGCCGGCTCCACCTTCAGCGCGGAGAGGGTGCGCCAGCCGGTGCCCAGGCGGCCCTGGCGGGGCTCGCCGGACAGCCAGGCCACGGCGGGTTCGATCTCGTCGGGGGCCAGGTCGGAGAGCAGGCCGGCGAGGGACTGCACCTTCGCCTTGCGCGACCTGGTCGCGGCTACGGCAGCTGACACGTCTACCACCTGGGCCAACAGCATGTGCGCAGCTTCCCACGTGCCCCTGACAAAACCTCGTGAGTGCAGTCGTCCGGGCCTCGGACCCCTCGTGAGTGCTGAGGCCGCCTATAGCCGGTCTACGCACTCACGACGATAAAGCTGTCGTGAGTGCGTAGACCGGCTACGCCTGCGGCGCCCCTTCGGGGTAGACGGCCTCATCACTCACGAGGATGGGCGGGTCATGGACAGGACGTCCAGGGCCTTGTCCAGCTGGTCGCCGGTCAGCTTGCCGTTGTCGACGTGGCCCCGTTCCAGGACGACCTCGCGGATCGTCTTGCGCTCCTTCAGGGACTGCTTCGCGATCGAGGCCGCCTCCTCGTAGCCGAGGTAGCGGTTCAGCGGCGTCACCACCGACGGGGAGGACTCGGCGTACTCGCGCATGCGGTCGACGTCCGGCTCGGTGCCGTCCAGCACCTTGTCCGCCAGCAGCGGCGCGACCGAGGCGAGCAGTCGCGCCGACTCCAGCACGTTGCGCGCCATGACCGGCATCATCACGTTCAGCTCGAAGTTGCCCTGCGCGCCGGAGAACCCGACGGTCGCGTCGTTGCCGATGACCTGTGCCGCGACCATCATCGTGGCCTCGCAGATCACCGGGTTGACCTTGCCCGGCATGATCGAGCTGCCCGGCTGCAGGTCCGGAAGATGGATCTCGGCGAGACCGGTGCGCGGACCGGAGCTGAGCCACCGCAGGTCGTTGGCCACCTTGAACAGCGACACCGCCGCCGCGCGCAGTGCGCCGGACGCCTCGACCAGGCCGTCCCTCGACGCCTGCGCCGCGATGTGGTCGGCCGCCTCACTCAGTACGTCGAGCCCGGTCGCGGCACGCAGCTCGGCCACCACCTCGCCGCCGAACCCGGCCGGTGCGTTCAGCCCGGTGCCCACCGCGGTCCCGCCGATCGGAAGCTCCGCGAGCCGGGGCAGACAGTCCGTCAGCCGCGCCGCGCTGTGCTCGACCTGCGTCGCCCAGCCGCCGGCCTCCTGGCCCAGGGTGATCGGCACCGCGTCCATCAGGTGCGTACGACCCGCCTTGACCACCTCGCTCCAGTCCTTCGCGCGCCGCCGCAGCGTCGCCGCAAGGTACTCCAGCGCCGGGATCACGTCCTTCGCAACCGCTTCGGTCGCGGCCAGGTGGATGGTCGTCGGGAACACGTCGTTGGACGACTGGGACGCGTTGACGTGGTCGTTCGGATGGACCTGGGTGTCCGAGCCGAGCTTGCGCTGCGCGAGGGTGGCGATGACCTCGTTGGCGTTCATGTTCGAGGAGGTGCCGGAACCGGTCTGGAACACGTCGACCGGGAAATGGGCGTCGTGCTGGCCGTCCGCGACCTCGTCCGCCGCCGCCGCGATGGCCCGCGCCCGGTCGTGGTCCAGCGCGCCGCCGCGCTCGTTCACCCGCGCGCAGGCACCTTTGACCAGCCCTAACGCTCGAATCTGGGCGCGTTCGAGACCGCGCCCGGAGATCGGGAAGTTGTCCACGGCCCGCTGTGTCTGCGCGCGGTAGAGCGCGTCGATCGGGACCTGGACCTCGCCCATCGTGTCGTGTTCAACCCGGAACTCACTCATGAGCCCAGTCTGGCGTCAATCCGGTTCCCCGTCCGGGTGGAGTCGGTCACCCTTGATCAGGTCAACGCAGCACCTGGACGGCGTCGCCGACCGAGAGGTTGCTGAAGAACCGCTTCGCCACCGAGTCGGACAGGTGGATGCACCCGCTCGACGCGGCGCGCAGGCTGCCGGTGTGGAACGCGATGCCGCCCGAGGCGAAGAACACCGACCACGGCATCGGCGCGTCGTCGAACTCCCTGCTCAGGTGGTCGGCGTCCTTCCACAGCACGCGGTGCATGCCGGTCGGCGTCGGTTCACCCTTCTTTCCGCTGGTGATCGACACCGGGCCGAGGACGACCTTGCCCTTGTTGATCAGCCAGGCCTGCTTGGTGGACAGCTTGACGCACGCGCTGACGTTGCTCAGGCACGGTGTGCCGCGCACCGGAACCGGCGGTGGTGGCAGCGGGGGCGGAGGGGGAGGCGGCGGCGGGGCGATGATCAGCGGGTTCGGGGTGACGGTCGGGACCCCGGGGATCGCCGGCGGTGAGGTGGGCGGCGAGGCGGGCAACGGCGGTCCGTCGTCCAGATCGGAGCGGCTGGCGGCCAGCTCCCCGTTGATCCTGGTCTCGAAGTTCTGGTCGGACTGCAGAACGGCACCCGTGATCGTGGCCGATGCCCACACCAGGAACACCAGCACCGTCACGGCAGTTCTGTTGATCATCTATGTCCCTCGACCGCGTAGCCGGCGCACCGGATCTGGCACCTGCCGCCTATCTGAATAGACGCGTGGGGCCCGATCCGGATGCGCGATCGGCTGAGCGCGACACGATCGAGTGGACTTTAAGGTCTGGTTAAGGCAGCAGGCGGGGCGAGGGCTCCGTGCTCTCGTCGATGTCGTAGTCGACCGAGGAGTACTCGCGCAGCTTCGTCAGCTTGTGATAGCCGTCGATCATGCGCACGGTGCCCGACTTGGACCGCATCACGATGGACTGTGTGGTGCAGCCGCCCGGGGTGTAGTGCACACCGCGCAGCAGGTCGCCGTCGGTGACGCCGGTCGCGCAGAAGAACACGTTGTCACCCGCGACCAGGTCATCGGTCTGCAGCACCCGGTCGAGATCGTGTCCGGCCGCGATCGCGCGCTCACGCTCGGCGTCGTCGTGCGGCCACAGCCGCGCCTGGATCGCACCGCCCATGCACTTGAGTGCGGCGGCCGCGATGATGCCCTCCGGGGTGCCGCCGATGCCCAGAAGCATGTCCACACCGGTGCCGGGGCGGGCCGCGGCGATCGCGCCCGCGACGTCGCCGTCGGAGATGAAGTGGATGCGGGCGCCCGTCTCGCGGACCGTGTGCACCAGCTCGTCGTGCCGGGGCCGGTCGAGGATGCACACCGTCACGTCGGCGACGTCGATCGAGCGGGCCTTGGCGACCCTGCGGACGTTCTCCGAGATCGGCGCGGTGATGTCGATCGCGTCGGCCGCCTCCGGGCCGACGGCGAGCTTCTCCATGTAGAACACGGCGGACGGGTCGAACATCGCGCCGCGCTCGGCCAGCGCGAGCACCGCGAGCGCGTTCGGCATGCCCTTGCTCATCAGCGTGGTGCCGTCGATCGGGTCGACCGCCACATCGCACTCGGGGCCGTCGCCGTTGCCGACGAGCTCCCCGTTGAACAGCATCGGGGCCTCGTCCTTCTCGCCCTCCCCGATCACGACGATGCCGCTCATCGACACACCGCCGATGAGTTTGCGCATCGCGTCGACCGCTGCCTGGTCTCCGCCGTTCTTGTCGCCGCGGCCGACCCAGCGGCCGGCCGCCATCGCCGCCGCCTCGGTGACCCGGACGAGCTCCATGGCCAGGTTGCGGTCCGGTGCTTCACGGCGTCTTTCGGGCTGCGAGGTGCTCATGACCACCGATCCTGGCAGATCCCTCCGACAATCGTGTTGTCGCGAGGTCCTGATTCGGGTATCGGTGCTCACAGTCGGGTAGTGCGGGACCTGAGATTCTCAGGCCCCGGGCACCGGTCCCGAGGGCCGGGAGAGCAACAATGAGCGGTGTGAACGCCCAGCCCGAGAGCCCGCCGGAACCGAAGCCTCCACGCTCGAGGAGCGGACTCGGCTCCGGCTACCGCGACATGATCATCTCGATGGCGGTACTGCTGCCGATCGTCGCGTTCGTCGCGCTGCTCAGCCGGGGCTGTTCGTTCAGTCCCGGCGGCCCGACGGTCGACCCGGCGCAGATGCCGAAGGCCGACGCGCACGCGACCTACACCGAGGCCGCGCACCGGCTGAGCTTCCCGATCCGGGAGCCGGTGCTGCCCGCCGGCTGGCGCGCGAGCACCGTGAACCAGCGGCTCGCGCCCGGCAACGCCAGCGCCGTGCGGGTCAGCTGGATCACCGACGGCGGGCGCTACCTGCGGCTGACGCAGACGACCGCCGAGGAGGGCGCGCTCGTCGCCGACGAGACGGGCGGCGGGCAGCCGATCGCGCAGGGCCCGGTCGACGTGGCGGGCCAACAATGGGTCAGCTACACCGGCGCGAACAGCGAGCAGGCCTGGACCAGACAGGCCGACGGGGTCATCTGGCTGATCACCGGCGACGGGGTGGCTTCGGAGTTCACCGTGCTGGCGAGGGCCGTCGAGTCGGCTCAGCCACTACCGCGCAACCCGTGAGTGCCTCGGCCGCCTATAGGCAGCCGAGGCACTCACGGGGTCTCCCGGCCCTCGGCGGGGGTCTCGTCCGCGCGCAGCACCGCGTCCACCCGCTCCTTCGCGCCGGCCAGCTGCTGCTCACAACGACGGGCGAGGCGCTCACCGCGCTCCCACAGCGCGAGCGCGTCGTCCAGGCTCAACCCGCCCACCTCGAGGGCGCGCACGACCTCGGCCAGCTCGTCGCGGGCACGTTCGTAGCCCAGCTGCTCGATCTGGTCGGTCTTGTCGGCCGGGCTCTCGGAGGTGCTCACCCCACCATCGTGCCGGACGGTCGGCTCAGGACAGGTGCGGGGCGGTGACCAGAGCCCGGGCGAGCGCGGCGTCGTAGCCCGCGCAGGCCTCGGCGAACTCGGCGCCGTCACCCTCGGCGAGCGCCTCGACCGCCCAGAGCTCGAAGGACGCGATCCGGTCGCGCTGCCGACGGCCCGCGCCGTCACCGGCGTAGGCGGCGACCGAAGCGGAGAGCCGTCGCAGACTCTCCGGGAAGTTGCGCCTGCGGACGCATGTACACCCGCCGAGCAACGCCTGCCAGGTCGCCTCGGCGGCATACTCGGCGGCCCAGGCGTCGTCGGCGAGCCCGCCGAGGCCGGGCGTACCGATGATCGCGGACAACGTCATCGGCAGGAACGCGGCCGCGCCCGCCGGTGGGTAGGGGGCGACGCTGCTGAACACAGCAGACATGTCGCCCTCCAGGTATCACGGTTCGGGGTCGTCGACCACCGCGGGGATCGCCCCGTCGGCGAGCCGGATACGCAACCGGGTGCCCGGCGTGGCGTCCGCCACCGAACGCAGCACCGGCGAGCCGGCACCGGGCTCGGCGCCGTTCGTCACCTGCTGCACCACGGCATATCCACGCGCCAGAGTGGCTGCCGGTCCGAGGCTCGTCAAGCGTGATTGCAGGTGGGAGAGGTCGCTGGTGCGTTCGACGAGCGTTCGCTGTATCGAGTTGCGCGCCGACTGACGCAACCCGAGAACGTCCTGTGCACGCCGGTCCAGCTCTCGATGCGGATGCGCGAGGACCGGTCGGCCGCGCAGCGAGTCGAGCAGCCGCCGCTCCCGGTCGACCCAGCCGCCGAGCGCGCGCCTGGCCCGGTCCCGCAGCCCCGCGATGCGCGCCGACTCCTCGGCAAGGTCCGGCACGATCGTCCGGCCGGCGGCCGTCGGGGTGGAACATCGCAGGTCAGCCACATGATCGAGCAGCGGGGTGTCCGGTTCGTGGCCGATCGCGGACACCACCGGGGTGCGGGCCGTCGCGACCGCGCGGCACAGTGCCTCGTCGGAGAACGGCAGCAGATCCTCGACGCTGCCCCCGCCCCTGGCGATCACGATGACGTCGGTCTCGGGGTCCCGGTCGAGCATCTCGAGGGTCTCGATCAGCTGCGCGACGGCGAGCGCACCCTGGGTCGCGGTGTGGCAGATCCGGAAGCGAACGGCCGGCCAGCGATTCTGTGCGTTGCTCACCACATCGTGTTCCGCGGCACTCGCCCGGCCCGTGATCAGGCCGATCTGGCGAGGCAGGAACGGCAGCCGGCGCTTGCGCTCACGGTCGAACAGACCTTCCGCCGCGAGCAGTTTGCGCAGCCGCTCGATCCGGGCCAGCAGCTCACCGATGCCGACCGAGCGGATCTCGTCGACGCGCAGGCTGAACGTTCCCCGGCCGAGGAAGAACGTCGGTTTGCCGTGCACGATGACCCGGCTGCCCTCGACGATCGGGACCTCGGCGCCGCGCACCAGCCCGATCGGACAGGTGAGCGTCAGCGAGACGTCGGCGGCCGGGTCGCGCAGCACCAGGAACGCCGTTCCGGTGCCGGGCCGCGCGTTGACCTGGGTGAGCTGACCCTCGACCCAGACGGCACCGAGCTTGTCGATCCATCCCGCGACCTTGCGGGCGACGGTGCGCACCGGCCACGGCTGCTCGGCCGAGGTCGCGGGCGGGTTCGGGGTCCGTGCCGGGAGGTTGTCCGTGGTCACTTGTCGGTGACGCTGGCGATCCGGTTGCTGAGCATCGTCACGAACGGCGGACGGTCCTGGTGGGAGGTCTCCCAGACCAGCAGCGCCTGCAGCTGGTCGAGGCTCAGGTTGCGGAACCGGGCGCGCAGCTGCGGCAGGCTCCACTCCTCGTACTCCTCCAGGCCTTCCGGGCCGGTCGCGGTGGGCTCGGCGGCCTCGGGCCGGCGCTGGGCAGGGACCTCGGTCCGGACCTCATCGGGTTCCGGCTCGGGGTCGGGCAGGATCCGTACCGGCGTGACCTTCGGCGGCGTCGGCACGTAGAGCGGCTCGGCGGGACGGGCGCCCGCGTAACCGTTGGTCGGCCGCGCCGGGAGATCCTCGTCCTCGTCGAACCGCGCCCAGGTCGGCGTCTCCGGAACCGGCCGCAACGAGCCGAGCGCGCGGTCGCCCTTGATCGCCAGGTCGGTGACCCGCTGCTGCAGCCGCATGGACACCTGCAGCGCCTGACTGACCGCTGTCACTGGCAGCTCGGTGAGCTTGCGCGGCAGCTCCTGCGCCTCTTCCAGCGCGGTGGCAACCAGGCCGGCGGCGAGGCGGATCGGCATGGGCAGCGGTTTCATACCTGCCATTCTTACCTGAGAGTAGCTTTGATGTGGAATGGGACACCCTATATTTGCGGGTTGGACTGGTCACCGCGAGCGGCGAGCCGCACCCCGTCCCGCTTACCCTGGTGTCATGACTGCCTCGATCGTGCCGTCCTCCGGAGCCAAACGCGTCCTGCTGGCCGCGCCGCGTGGCTACTGCGCGGGGGTCGATCGCGCTGTCCTTGCGGTCGAGAAGGCCCTGGACGCCCACGGTGCGCCGGTGTACGTGCGCAAGGAGATCGTGCACAACCGCCACGTCGTGGAGACCCTCGCCGAGCGCGGCGCCGTGTTCGTCGACGAGGCCGACGAGGTGCCCGAGGGCGCGATCGTGGTGTTCTCCGCGCACGGCGTGGCCCCGACGGTCCACGAGAAGGCCGCCGAGCGGAACCTGCGCACGATCGACGCGACCTGCCCGCTCGTCACGAAGGTCCACCACGAGGCGAAGCGGTTCGCCAAGGAGGACTACGACATCCTGCTGGTCGGTCACAACGGCCACGAGGAGGTCGAGGGCACCGCCGGTGAGGCGCCGGACCACGTGCAGCTCATCGACGGCGCCGACGACATCGCGTCGGTCCAGGTGCGCGACCCGGAGAAGGTCATCTGGCTGTCCCAGACCACGCTGAGCGTCGACGAGACCATGGAGACCGTGCGCCGGCTGCGCGAACGGTTCCCGAAGCTGCAGGATCCGCCCAGCGACGACATCTGCTACGCCACGCAGAACCGCCAGGTCGCGGTGAAGGCGATGGCGCCGGAGTGCGATCTGGTGCTGGTCGTCGGTTCGCGCAACTCGTCCAACTCGAAGCGACTGGTCGAGGTGGCCCTCGACGCCGGTGCCGGCGCGAGCTACCTGATCGACTTCGCCAGGGAGATCGACGAGGCCTGGCTGGACGGCGTGCGCACGGTGGGCATCACGAGCGGCGCCTCGGTCCCCGAGCTGCTGGTGCGCGGCGTGGTCGACTTCCTGGCCGAGCGCGGCTGGGAGGACGTCGAGGAGATCAGCACCGCCGAGGAGACCCTGACCTTCTCCCTGCCCCGCGAGCTGCGCCCGAGGCGAGTCGCGCGGTAGCTCCGGTTGGGTTTTCATGATCACCACCGTCTGGTGGCTGTTTTTCGGCTCTAAAACAGCCACCAGACGGTGGTGATCATGAAAACGGTCCCCCGCGGCCCCTCCTGGACACCGGTGCACACGGCGGGACGCGGCGCAGCCGTGGCCAGAAGAGCGCCGCAGAGCTCCCCTTTCCCCCGCGATCCTGGCCTGCACTTGGCGTGGGTGGGCGGTGTCAACCCTGAAACCTCGCCCCCGAACTACGTGCAACCAGGAACCCGCGCGAGGCCGGCGTCAGCCGGGGGTTGATACCGCCCTCCCACGCCAAGACACTGGATGGCCAGCGGGGACACCCCGAAGACCCGCAAAGCCGGCGAGGAGACGGAGCCCAGCGGTCAGGCGCGGCGGCGGCCTGAGGAGCGCTCAGGTGCGGATGCCGCGCGGGAGTGGCCGCCGGGGGAGCCCTGGGTGGAACGGTTGGCTGCGCGGCGGCTCGCGGGGTCGCGTGGGTCGGCGTCCGAGGGCGGGGGTGAGCGGCGGACGCGGGGCGGGGGTGCCACCGGGTCGGGGCGCTGCATCAGGTAGCGGCCGATGCCGATGGCCAGGGTGAACGTCGTGGCGGTCGCCATCGTGGGGAAACCGTTGAGCAGCGGGGCGCCGATGTTGAGCAGGTTGTTGGCCAGCCCACCGCCGTCGCCGGGGCCGCCGCTGGTCAGCAGCACCACGCCGGGGACCGCGACGGCCAGCAGCAGCGGGGGCTGGACGAGCGGGCCGAACAGGGCGCGGCGCTTCACCCAGCACGCGGCGAGCACGCACCCGGCGAAGTAGCAGCCCTTGAAGACCATCCCGAGGCCGTCGATGCGGTTCAGGTCGATGAAGACGCCAAGGCCGGTGAAGCCGAACGCGATGGCGATGGCGGCGTAGCCGGGCAGCCCGAGGACGCTGCTGAGGATGGACCGCTCGAGTACCGGCCATCCGGCGGGCACCGGGCGTGCGGGGGAGCGGGTGGTCACCTGGTCACGGTAGACCGTCCGTCCTGGCCCGTGTCGTCGGCTCTGCCACCGGTTCGGTCACCGGCGCGTTCGCCGCTCACGTCGTAGGGGCGGTCGGCCCGGTCGGACTGGTGCAGCGCGATGAGGGCCTCGGCGGCGGAGGCGACGAGCTCGGGCGCCTGTAGCTGGCGCGGGGACCGCTCGACCTGGCCGGGTGCGGGCAGCTCCTCGTCGCTGACCTTCAGCTCGGTGAGCTTGCGCGCGGTGACCAGCACGCGGGACTCCAGCGAGCTGACCGTCTTGTTGTAGCTGTCGACCGCGCTGTCCAGCGTGCGGCCCAGCTTGGCGACGTGTGTGCCCATCGTGGCGAGCCGGGAGTGCAGCTCGCGGCCCAGCTGGTGGACCTGGGCGGCGTTCGCGGCGAGCGCCTCCTGGCGCCACGTGTAGGCGACGGTGCGCAGCAGCGCGATCAGGGTGCTCGGCGTGGCGACGATGACGTTGCGGGCGAACGCGTGCTCCATCAGCGACGGGTCGGCGCGCAGCGCGGCCTCGAGGAACGGGTCGCCGGGGACGAACAGCACGACGAACTCGGGACTCGGCTCGAAGGCCATCCAGTAGGACTTCGAGGACAGCGAGTCGACGTGCGCACGCAGCTGGCGGGCGTGCGCGGCGAGGCGGTCGGCGTGCACGTCGGGGTCGCTCGACTCGACGGCCTCCAGGTAGGCCGCGAACGGGACCTTCGCGTCGACCACGATCTGCTTCTCACCGGCGAGTCGCACGACCATGTCGGGGCGGACACCGCCGTCCTCGCCGGAGCTGACCACCTGTTGGTCGAAGTCGCAGTGCTCGACCATGCCGGCGAGCTGCACGATGCGCTCCAGCTGCAGCTCGCCCCACCGACCCCGGACCTGCGGCGCACGCAACGCGTTGACCAGCTGCTTCGTCTCTTCGTGCAGCTGGTCCGAACTGCGGCTCATGGCCTTGACCTGCTCGTTCAGGCCGGCGTATGCGGACTGGCGCTCCATCTCGACGGTGCGCAGCTGGCCCTCGACCCTGCGCAGCGCGACCGCCATCGGGTCGAGCAGCGCGTTGATCGCCTGGGTGTGCGCCGTCGCGTCGCCCTCGGCCTTCGCGGTGAGCGCAGCGGTGACCTCCTTGAGGCGGCCTTCGGCGAGCGCGACGAAGTTCTCGTTGTTGCGGGCCAGCGCGTCAGCGGACAGCGCCTGGAACGTCTCCTTGAGCTGGGAGTCACGGCTGGTGAGCATGCGTTCGCGCTCCATCGACGCGGTGCGCTCGGCGTCGAGAGCGGCGTTGGCCCCGACCGCCTCGGTCTCCGCGCGTCGGGCGCGCTCCTCCGCGTTCGCAGTCTTCTCGGACATCTCGTTGACCCGCTGCAGCAGCGAGTCACGCTCGACGTGCAGGCCGGCGAGCTCGGAGCGCAGGGTTGCGGACGCGTCCGCGCGGGCTCGGGCGGCCTCTGCCTCGGCCACCCGGTTCCGGGCGCCGATCAGCACCCAGGCCAGCCCGGCGCCGACCGCCAGGCCTAACAGAAGCCCGATCAGCAGCATGTTGAGCGCACTGACAATCCCCATGTCGATCAGTGTGGACGCTCACTCCGACAGTTTCGACCCCGGCGCGCCGTCGACCGGCTGTTCGAATGCGAGCGGACCTTCGGGTCGGTCGGGCGGTCCGGTTCCACGGCGTGTCGGGTAATGCCGTTGTTACCTAGTGGATCCGTCGAGAAAACAACCGTGGGAGTTAATTGAGTGTAAGATTTACGTTCCCGCTTCGGACGGAGACCCGCCGATGACCTTGCATCCCGTCGACGAGCGCCCACCCGTCGTTCGTCTGTGCGCGTTCGCCGTCCAGCATGTGCTGATCATGTACGCCGGGTGCATCACGGTCCCGCTGGTGTTCGGCGCCGCGCTCGGCCTGGACCGCGCGACGATCGGCCTGCTGATCAATGCGGACCTGCTGGTCGCGGGTGTCATCACGATCGTGCAGAGCCTCGGGATCGGGAAGCTCGTCGGCCTGCGGCTGCCCGTCGTGTGCGGTGCCACGTTCGCCGCGCTGTCGCCGATGATCGTCATCGGGAAGCAGTACGGGCTGCCCGCCGTGTACGGCTCGATGCTCGCGGGCGGTGCCATCGGACTGGCACTCGCGGTCCCGTTCGCCAAGCTGGTCCGCTTCTTCCCGCCGCTGATCACCGGCATCGTGCTGACCGTCGTCGGCCTGTCGCTGATCGGGGTCGCTGGTGGGCTGATCGTCGGCACCGACCCGGAGGCACCCACGTTCGGCGCGCCGTCCGGCATCGCGCTCGCCGCGGTGGTGATCGCGGTGGCGATCGCCTTCCTGTGCCTCGGCAAGGGGCTGTGGACGCAGCTGGGTGTGCTCGTCGCGATGCTGGTCGGCACCGCGATCGCGCTCTCGATGGGCCTGCTCGATCTGAGCGGCGTTGGCGAGGCGAGCTGGTTCGGTGTCTCGGCGCCGTTCCACTTCGGGGCGCCGACGTTCCCGGTCGCGGCGGTCGTCGCCATGGTGATCGTGATGATGGTGGTGTTCACCGAGTCGACCGCCAGCATGATGGCGGTCAGCGAGATCACCGGCAGGCCGTTGCGTGGCCCCGACCTGGCGCGGGGCCTGGTCGGCGAAGGGCTGTCCGGCATCCTCGGCGGTGTGTTCAACGCGTTCATCGACACGGTGTTCACCCAGAACGTCGGTGCGCTGGCCACCACCCGGATGTTCAGCCGGTTCGTCACCGCGACCAGTGGCGTGATCCTGATCGTGCTGGGTCTGGTGCCGAAGCTCGGCGCGCTGGTCGCGGCGCTGCCCGCCCCGGTCATCGGCGGCGTCGGGGTGATTCTGTTCGCCACCGTCGCGCTGGTCGGCATCAACACGCTGCGCCGGGTCGATCTCGGCGACCGGATCAACACGACGATCGCGGCCACCTCGATCGGCATCGGGCTGCTCCCGGCCTTCGTCCCCGGCATGTTCGAGCGCTTCCCGGCGCCCGCGCAGATCCTGCTGGGCAGCGGTCTCAGCCTTGCCGCGATCGTGGCGTTCGCGTTGAATCTGTTGTTCAACCACACCCGGCTCGGTGTCGCGGCGCGAGCGCACCGGACCTCTCGAGAGGAGCCGTCGGCCGATGCGCCCGTCTGATGGATTCACCGTCCCCGCCGTGGACATCTCCCCGTACGTGACCGGTGGGTCGCCGGGTGAGCGGGCCGAGGTGGCGGACGCGATCGACTCCGCCTGCGCGACGGTCGGCTTCATCCAGGTGCTCGGGCACGGCGTCCCCGATGCGGTCACCCAGGGCCTGGCCACCGCGATGGACTCCTTCTTCGAGCTGCCCCTGGACACCAAGAAGACCTACCGGGTGCCGGACGCCAACCGCGGCTACAGCCCGCCGAAGAGCGAGTCGCTGAGCCTCAGCGCCGGGGTCGAGGCGGCCTCGAAGATGAACGACTTCTTCGAGGCGTACAACGTCGGCGTCGAGGCGCGGTCGTTCCCGCACCTCGACCTGTCCGAAGCCGACTACGGGCTCAACCTGTGGCCCGAGGTCGACGGCTTCACCGAGTCGGTCAGGCGCTACTTCGACCACGCCGCGCGCGTGGCGAGGACCCTGACCGGCATCTTCGCCGACGCGCTCGACGTCGGCCCGGACTACTTCGCCCGCCTGACCGACCATTCCATCGACGTGCTGCGGATGAACAACTACGCGCTGCCGGAAGGCACGGTCACCCTCGACGGCGACCTGACCGGCATGGGCGAGCACACCGACTTCGGCATCGTCACCGTCCTGTGGGCCGACCGGGTCGCGGGTCTGCAGGTGCTGGACCGCGACGGCCGCTGGCACGACGTGTCCCCGGCCGACGGCGCGCTGCTGGTCAACCTGGGCGACCTGACCGCGCGGATCACCAACGACCGCTGGTCCTCGACGCTGCACCGGGTCAAGCCACCGATCGTCGACGGCGCGATCCAGCGGCGTCGCTCGGCCGCGTTCTTCCACGACGGCAACCCCGAGGTGGTCGTCGAGACCCTGGACAGCCACCTCGGGCTCGACTCGGAGCTGGCCTACGAGCCGATCACCGTCCGCGACCACATCAGGGCGAAGCTCGCCGGGTCCCGCCAGGGCAAGCGCAACACCGCCGCCGTGCGCGAGGCCCGCCGGATCGCGGCCGGGTCAGGTCTTTAGCTCGAGGCCGGCGAACCGGGTGCCCCGGTGCGCGGCGAGCCGCTCGGCCTGCTCGGTGATCGCCTCGGTCAGCTCGGCGGTCAGTCGAGCCCACGGTTCGACCTGCAGCGTCAGCGTCTTCGCCGACTTGCGCGGACGCCAGGTACCGACGATCTCGCCGTGGTGCAGCACCGCGCCGGGACGCCCGAGCACCGGCCACAGTGCCTTCGCGCGCGCCTGGTCGGGCATCACCAGCCACCGGTCCTTGGCCTGCAGGAACAGGTCGAACGGACCGAGCAGCCGGGTGACCGGCGGTGGGTCGTCGGACAGCGGACCCAGCGACCAGGTCGTCACACCGTCGACGACCACCTCGACCGCGTCGGCCGGCCAGCGATCCTTGATCTCGCGTACCGGCGCGTCGAGATAGCTCGCCACGTCCTTCGGCGTCGCCGGGCCGAGCAGCCGCAGGTAGGCGCGGATCACGTCGTGACGCTCGTCGGGGTGAGGCGCCTGTTCGAAGCCGGGAATGCGTTCGAGCACCGGCGGGGAGGTGCCGGGCCGCAGCTGTAGCCCGGCATGCAGCGCGGCGAGACGGAACGGCATCTCGTAGATGTGTGTGGCTTTGCACGATCGGCAGTCCCGCTGATAGGGCGCGTCGAGCAGGGCGTTCAGGCCGCCGGACACGGTGCCCTTCGCGGTCGGCTCGACGACCAGCGAACGCAGTGCCGAGGCCACCGTGTCCATCGCACTCAGGACAGGGATTCCGGCGGCCTTCAAGGGCTTCGCCGCGTCGTAGATGCGCTTGCCCGCGTCCGCCTCGGAGAACGGTGCGACGGCCGCCGCGACCGACGGCAGCTCCGCGAGCCGGTACACGTGCGGTGCCCCTCGGGCGGTCCACACGGTGGCCAGCTGCTCCTCGACCGCCTCGGTGACGGCCACGCCGCGGTTGGTCAGCGCCCACAGTGCACCGTCCGTGCCGCTGTCCTGCACCCCGATGTCGAGCACGGCGGTGTCGGCGACGATGCCGGACTCCCGATCCAGCTGTTGCGCGCGCATTCTGGAGCCGAGAACCTGCCGACGGGTCGCCACGGTGACACGGTAGGGGCTCGTCACCGGTCGACGACTACCCTGGACCCCCGTGAGTCTCACCCTCGGCATCGTCGGTCTGCCCAACGTCGGTAAATCGACCCTGTTCAACGCGCTGACCAACAATGATGTGCTCGCCGCGAACTACCCGTTCGCCACGATCGAGCCCAACGTCGGTGTGGTGCCGCTGCCCGACCCCCGGCTGGACAAGCTCGCCGAGATGTACAGCTCGGCGAAGATCGTGCCCGCCGTGGTGTCGTTCGTGGACATCGCCGGCATCGTGTCCGGTGCGTCCGAGGGCGCCGGTCTCGGCAACAAGTTCCTCGCCAACATTCGTGAGTCGGACGCCATCTGCCAGGTCGTGCGGGTGTTCGACGACCCGGACGTCGTGCACGTGGACGGTCGCATCGACGCCGCCGCCGACATCGAGACGATCGCCACCGAGCTGATCCTTGCCGACCTGCAGACCCTGGAGAAGGCCATCCCGCGCCTGCAGAAGGAAGCGCGGCTGCAGAAGGACCGCCGGATCGTCCTTGAGGCGGCCGAAGCGGCCCGCGAGCTGCTCAACGGTGGTACGACGCTGTTCGCCGCGAAGGTCGACACCGAGCCGCTGCGCGAGCTGACGCTGCTCACCACGAAGCCGTTCCTGTACGTGTTCAACGCCGACGAAGGTGTGCTCATCGACGAGGCGAAGCGCAAGGAGCTCGCCGCGCTGGTCGCGCCGGCCGACGCGGTGTTCCTGGACGCCAAGGTCGAGTCGGAACTGCTCGAGCTGGACGCCGAGTCGGCCGCGGAGCTGCTGGAGTCCATCGGCCAGGACGAGCCGGGCCTCAACGCCCTGGCCCGCGCCGGGTTCCACACCCTCGGTCTGCAGACCTACCTCACCGCCGGTCCCAAGGAGTCTCGGGCCTGGACGATCCGCATCGGCGCCACCGCGCCCCAGGCCGCGGGTGTGATCCACACGGACTTCGAGAAGGGCTTCATCAAGGCCGAGATCGTGTCCTACGACGACCTGGTCGAGACCGGTTCGATGGCCTCGGCGAAGGCGGCGGGCAAGGTCCGCATGGAGGGCAAGGACTACGTGATGGCCGACGGCGACGTGGTGGAGTTCCGTTTCAGTCCAACGTCTGGTTCCACGAAGTAACCCGGCAAGCGGCAAGGCCCTCGCGGGTGATCGATGGTGGGTTAGAGCCGCTCAGAGGCCCCTCTGTACGCCGCTGTCACGGCGCCGTAGGCATGTAGCCACCGCCGGGCATCGGCACGGTGGCCGGGCACTGGAGCGGGCGTAACCGTCACCGTGACCGTAGGCGGCACGGAAGGTGGGGCTGCGGCTGCATCAGATGTTGTTGCGCCGGGTCTTGACTTCCCACAGCCTCAGGTTATGGCGCTTGAGGAAGTCCTTCCAAGCCTCCATACATCCCTCGGCGATCTCGAGGGCGTCCTGCTTGTGTCGGTTGCCTTCATCGCCACGTATCCACCACTCGATGAGAGCGGACGCCGAGTTGTCCTCCCGGTGATACACCCTGCGCACGACGGCGTTCCGGTCACCTTCCTTGTTGCGCCCGCGATGCTTGGCCGTGTTGGCGATGTCTCTACCGAGATCTAGCGACTCGTTGTTATTGAAGAGGTTCTCCACCTTGTTCTTGCCCTGTTTGGTGGTCAGCGCTTCGTCTCTTACCCACTCGCGCAAGCGAAGACAGTGGTCGAAGAAGTCCTCAACGGCGAGTTTGGTGACCGAGTCGGACCGTTGGCTTCTTCCAGGCTGGTAGAGCGCTTTCAACTCCTTGAAGTGCACTATGACCTGGTACCACTGCTCCTGCCACGGCCGGGCTGTCCCGTACTCCGTGTAGTTGCCTTCCTCGATGCTGAGGACGACCGACCCAGGGCCGTACGTCATCGGCCCCATAACCCGCTCGCTGCGGCAGTACGTACATGGCCCACGCTCGTCCGTCTCCTGGTCAGCAAGACAGTCCAGACACCACCTGAGGTTGTACTGCATGGACCAGGATCGTACGGGCCAACCCTGACGTACGAGGTTGGTTTTGACTACGCCAGGAACCCCCTTCGAGGATCGGCGGCCCGGTCACGTTCGAGCCACTGCAGGTACCGGTCCGTCTCCACACCGCGCTCAACACCATCCGCGCCCACCAAGGAGGGGCACTAAATCGAGCCAACTCGGATTAGAAGCCGCTCAGAGACCTCTGTACGCCGCCGCTGTCACGGTGCCGTGTCGTCAAGGTGCTCCAGCGACCCTGGTGCTCTCTGACCGAGCCTCTAGACCCGGTTCTGAGGGAGATGACGGCTGCCTCGTCGAAAAGCGGCTGGAACACCGGGGGGCGCCCCCCACCAGTGTTCCAGCAGCTCTTCAGTAGTAGTGACTCTGTGACAGTAAATTAGAGAGAGAGATCTTGAAAAGAAGGCTCTGTCACCGGGCTGTCACCGCACTGTCACCGGTCTTTCTGCTGGCCAGAGGCTCAGAGTGACAGAGTGACAGCGGTGACAGTTCCTACCTGTCACCGCTGTCGTCGAACACTGTCTGCAACTAGCGTTGGGCTGGCTGCGGCGGACTGATTTCTGATCAGGACAGCGATGGCCACCGGATCGTTACCACTGTGGAGTTGTCCTCGGCCTGCCAGGAGTGGTCAATACCTGGTCCCCACATCACGTAGTCGCCCTGCCTGGCAAGGGTGACGCTGTCGACCGTGAGATCCAGGCGGAATCGGCCGCTGATGAGGAGCAGAAGCGTTGTTCGTCGGTCGTCCGCCGTCCACTCCGGTCGTTGCTGTCCTGCGGGGTGGATGCCCCACTTGACTTCGAGGTCACTCGTTGAGCGGATGTCCTCGATCGGTTGGATGAAATGGCCGAGCAGCCAACCGCGATTCTTGTCTCCGTCATCGACAGCGTTACCGGTGTACCACTTTGCTGACATTAATTGATCTCCCAACCTATGGTCGGTAGGTCGACGCGGTCACCGCCGACTTCCTTGAGGCGGCGGATTCCTTGCAGTAGAGCGAAGACGCCTTCGTTGCTCCACGCCGGATCGCCAATCAGCTTAGTGACGCGTTCGCGGTCCAGGGATGAGTACTGACGAAGTCCGTCGGACTCCCAATTGGCCGCGATGTACCCGCCATACTGCTCCCAGAAATCTTCATCGTGAATCACGATTAGGCTAGCGAACTCGAAGTTGCCACTCACAAGGTTCAGGCCGAATCCTGTGCACTCCATCCGCCACTGGCTCTGATCGCTATTGTCGACCAGCCATCGCATCGGCTCAGACAGGCGACTCCAGTGCATAGGGTCTGCATGTCGGATCGTTCCAACTGTGCCATCGGCATCCTCTCGGCCGAACAGCTCCTCTTCCATTTCACGCCTGAGCGTAGCGCCGACTTGAGCGTCATCAGCGTAATCAGTCAATGGCTGGTGGAAGCACTTCGGGATGACCGCGAGTCGCCGCGATGCGTTGAGCACACGTCCTGAGCGCTCTTGGACTAGAAGCAGATAGTCAGGTTTGGCTCGACGTGACCGGCCCGACGGACGAGCGATAGCGCAGAGAGCAAGCGCGCCACCTGCGCAGATTCGACTCCCAGTGTCGAGAACAGAGGTGAGGTGGGGCAAGAGCTTGTCGCGCAGCGGGAGAGCGTTAGGAGCAACTGGCTTACCTGTAGCGAGCGCGTCAACGCATTCCCCCTCTAGTAGGTCCATTGTCAGCGCATATTGGACGAATGTCGTCAGGCCTACTGTTCCTCCGATGTGGCCGGGCGTAATATCGATATGAGTGAGTCGGTAAAGAGGTGCATCGATAATTCGAGCCCCGACGGCAAGCGACTCAGCCAGTCGGCTAGCTGCAGCTCCCGCGATGAGGTCATCCACCTCCATGACGGTCTCAGTTGATGAATCCGTCAGTTCGAGATTGTCGTGATGGGCCTCCAGTGGAGAAGCGAGATCTAGCCAACGCTCCTGAGTGAGGATGCTAGTCTGAATTGTCTGGTCATCCTCGTAAGTTGATCCGTAGGTCCCGAAGCCTGCGATGCCTGCCGAGTAATATTCGCCAAGGGCGACTGCAAGTTGTTGCCGATCCACTCTCCGGCGTTGTTGTCCCAGATCTTGGAGGGAGCGGAGATCGGTCGTCGCGATCTTTGTTGCCACTTTTCGGCGACTGGTTCCAGGAGCCCATCCGGCGCGGTGATCGAGCCACTCTAAGGCGGCGCTGACATGTGGGTCAGCGGCTATTTTGAGTTCGGCCTCCACTGTCTCAGGGCTGACCTCATTCGGTTCTGAGACTGCCTCCTGGCTCCGCTGAAGGATTAGCGCGAAGCGTGCCTGTACCGGACCGGGAGCCTGGTAAAGGAGAGTGTCGAGTGCTTGTTGCAGCTCGCTGAGTGGCTCCACGTCAGGTTGAGCACTCCACTTGGCGACAGTCCTCGTCGCTGTTCCGAGCTTGGTGGCGAATGCCTCGTTACTCAGGCGCAAGGCAAGTTGCAACGCGTTAGCCCGTCGACCAGTCCAGACGTCGATCACGTCCATGCTCTGCCCCCTTGCGTCGCCGTCGTGTTAGTTGAGTGCACTGCCGGTGCACTGTGAGTGCACTGCCGGTTCATCGGCGTCGACCCGCTTCCGCAGTTGAATGGATAGCAGCAAGACGGAGTACGGAAGCCGGGGAGGCAGGCAATGATGAGTGACTCAACTGGCGGGGTTCTCAAGTCGTTGGACTCGCCGCTCAAGGTCGGCCAGCGTCGAGAGGAGTTCGTCGACGCGCTGGTTGACGGACCTAGCGGTGATCGAGGTGCCGTCGTCCTCGACCGGCATCAGCACGAAGCTCCCAACGTTGGGCACGGTTTTGACGTGCCCATCGAGGGCCAGCTGTTGTACGGCGCGCTGCACGGTAGCGGACGTGACGTCGTACTCCTTGGCCAACGACCGGACCGGCGGCAGCTTGTCGTCTGGTCGGAGTTCGCCTCGGCGGATCTTGGCGACCAAGGCGGCCGCCAGCGCTTGGTAGGGGTGACCAGAAGTCGGCGACAGTTTCATGCCGCCACTCTACCGGCTGTGTACTAGCTCGTACTAGAGCAACCCGAACGGGCGATGGCCTTCAAGGGGAGTGTCTGAGCTACGATGTACTAGTACGAACGAGACGAACTAGCACATCGCAGTGAATGTAGTTCGGTTTGAGGTTCGGTTTTACGCCGCTCACGCGAGTGTCAGACGGGTAATGGGCAACGAGGTAAAACTCTTGCAAGCTCATCCGTCAATCGTGAGATAAGACAATAGTGGAAGTTTTGACAGGGCGGCAGCATGCTCAAAATCGCATGCGCTGACCCGCTCTTGTCGTTTACGGGCCGCGCGTTCTGTGGCTCGCATCCTGATCCGTTGGATGCCATTCCTTCACTCTCTGGTGCCACATATTGCTGGAGTGTGGAGGTTTGGGGATCAACGGACTTGACCGCCCATCACTCGAAACCTGTGAGGAGCATCGTGATGAACGAAATTGATGCTGATCAGCTTGAACTTGACTCGCTGGCTGCGAGCCCCACGATCCAGTGGTGCTCGCTGGATATGGAGTTTCAGTACTTCGTTGTCCGTGAACGGCTTTCTAGGAAGCTGACCGAAGTACGTCTCGGTCCGCCGGTAGTAACGCGTGCATTGCTTGACGGAAGCGCCCGCCGTCGCCGAGACCAGCGCATGGCCGGACGGATGGCCCGCGATACAGGTGCAGTGACGGAACGAGCGGCGTGAATTCGCTCCTTAATTCCCGCTTTGCGCGCCCTCCGTAGTCCTGGTGTGCGAGGCGTTTCGGGATCGATGGAGCTTTGTTGGGAGAAGTAAACGGAATGAGGAGAGAGTTGGAGTGAAGGTTCACGTGGAAGACCTCAAGCGAGGGATGATCGTTTCCCGAATCGGAAATAAGCCAAGGTTCACCATGTCGAAGGTCCTGGTCGAGATTCGACCACTCGAAACTAACTGGTATCAACCGGTCTGGACGGATGGCTCGTACTACAGTCATTTCCACGTCACCGCAACGATCGAGATCTTTGATCCGGGGAAAGCGTTCCGCGAGAATCGCAAGATCAAGGCAAAGGATCTTTGGCCAGGAGTGATCGTGTCCGGAATCGAGGGTGCCGGGCCTTTCGAGCTGCCGAAGGTTGTAGCCGAGATGTGGCGTTCTGAGCCGATCTGGACTGACGGCTCACGCATCAGGCGCGTATGGCCAGACACGGTGTTCATAGTCGAGTAAGTCCTCAGTATTTGCAGTGAGCGTGGCAATCGGTGATCCCTCGACCAAGAAGCTTCACCGGAGCCATCCCCCATTCACCAGAGCGACAGCAAGGAGGTGTGTTTGGCGACGCCCCCGGAAATCAAAACCACTGATTAATAAGTCTGACACCGTTCGTGAAATTCGGGAGTGAAGATGTACCAGAGTCGTCGGACCAAGCGCATTCTTGCCGGTAAAAGCTCTGCGTCGGTCTGTTGGGGCTGCAAGTCCGTTGTCCTCATCAGGCTTACGCAGATCGCCGGAGTAACGGTGTGCGGCCAGAAGAAGTGTCGAGACAAGGTCAATGAGGCCGCTGTCGCCGGAAGACTTTGACGCTGCGAGCTGTTGCGCGCCGATCCCCCGCACCGCCGGTTTGTCGGCGGTGCGGGGGTGCTCTTTGATCTCTCGCTGCCCGATAGGGGCACTGAACATCTGATTGTGTAGCTCTGTGACTCGACTCGTTAGGACTGATCGTGGGCGGTTTCAAGAAGGAACTCGACGAGAGTATTCGTTACAACGCGGCGGATGAGGAATCCACGGCTAGTGCGCTGCGTGATACAGCGAAGGAGCACGAGAAGGCCGGGAACTATCGACAGGCCAGCGTTTACTACAAGGCCGCCGCTAAGGCGGAAGACCGCGCGAAGGTATGGCGCAAGCTGCTCTGACTGAACGACCGGCGCGCGTCGCCGTTTCTGAGGTGTTGAAACGTTCCGCTGTCGCCGTTGTACGCCGATCCCCGCACACCGGCTTGTCGGTGGTGTGCGGGGTGTCGGGGGTCAATGTCCCCAATGCGGAACCGATTTCCAGGAGGAACACAGTGAAGAGCAACTCGACTAATGCGCGTTCGGCGGACTACTTCCCGGATGCGCTTGACGAGAACGCGATCGAGGCGTTGATCAGCGGGGTTGACCAGGAGATCGCCGACCTGCCGGAAGCAACGTCGGCGCTGTTGGACGGATCGGCGGCTGAGCGGCGGCTACGCCGGATGCAGCGCCGGACCCTGGCTGATCTGCTACGGACCGCCTCGGCCGCCGGAATGCCCGGCCAGGGCAAGGGCGCCGCGCTGACCGATCTGACCGAGCTGAGCGGGCGAGACCTGTTCATCTTCGCGGTCGGGGACCTGCGTGACCTCGGTGAGGTGGCCTGATGGGGCGGTTGAGTAAGCGGGAGAAACAAGCGTGGACCGCCTACAGGGTCGCCGAGAAGAAGGCGGAGAAGGGTCGGGACCTGAGTTTGCAGTGGGTGAACGACGAGATCAGCGACAAGCTCGCGCCTCACTGGGACGAGATTGAGCGCGCGCGGAAGCGGCGGTGGTGGTCGTGACGGGTGTGCCGCCGAAGCCGAAGCGGATGAGTGAGAAGCGGTATCGGGAGTTGTACGACTCCGATCCGATGGTGGTTGAGATTCCGGGCGCCCGATTCACGTGCGCTGGTCCGGTCAGCGCCGAGGTCGTGGCCAACAGCTTCCGACGTAAAGGTCTGAACCCGGTAGTACGCCCGGCACAGCGCTGATCGCGGCTCCGGGCGGTCGAACCGCATTACTCGCGGCGGCCAAGAACAACCTGAAAGACAGCAACAACCTGGAATCAAGGAGAAAACAGATGGCGAAGGACCCTGCCCGTGAATGGTTTACGGGAACGAAATGGGTGACGTGCCCAGCGTGTGACGGTGACGGCTGCAAGCACTGCGACTGGGAATCAGTCGTCCCGGACCGGGAGGTAGAGCGAATCAAGAAAAAGATTGCCGAGTAGCCGACCAGTAAAGAGGCGAGGTTATCTCATGAGTGGCGTGTATGAGGTTCCGCGTCCGGGCGTGGGTCCGGCGTTGACGGTGTTGTGGGATGGCCGCCCGTATCTGGCGGCGGGTGAGTTCGCGGGGGTGCCGGTGTTCCGGTTCCGTGCTGCTCCGTCTGGTTTGGCCACGACGCGGCAGCTGCGGGCCGCCGGTTTGCGTCCGGGTGGTCAGCCGGTGGCGGGGTGGTTGGCGTGGGGGCGGGCGTCGCGGCCGCGTTGGGCGGCGCTGTATCGGCTTGATCTGGCCAGGACCAAGCGGACGGCGTCGGCGGCGCAGTTGGCGGCGCTGGCGAAGGCGACAGCGGTCCGGTTGGGCCTGGGCGCCGGGGCGGGGGTGGTCCAGCCCGGTGGTCCCTCGACCAAGACGTTCCACCGGGCTGGGTCTCCCAACCACCAGAGCGACAGCAAGGAGAACTCGATGGTAGGGCAGGAGGTAGCGGCGTGAACACCACGAGCGTGATGTGCGCGCTGGTCGCGTTGGCGTGTTTGGGCCTGATGTACATCTTCGCCTCCGGTGCCCGCGCTGGCCGGGCGGCGGAACGGCGTATCCGGTCGGTCACCCGGGGCGGGCGCGTGCTGGGAACGGCGGCGGTCTCGGGGCTGGTGATCGTGCTGATCCAGTGGCTGGTGGTCATCAACACCACCGACTCGACGGCGTTGGCGCTGGTCCTCGGGACACCGGCGATCCTGGCCGGGATCACCTTGGGCCGGATGTCGACCTGGTCGGTCTCGCGTAGCCCACGCGGTCCGCGTCGCGCCTCGGTAAAGCGGGGTGGCCGGTGATGGGGTTCTTCTACTGGGGCTCGGCCAACGCACCAAGCAACACCCCCACGTCGGCCAGGACAAGGGCGCGGGGTGGTTCGAGTGAGGTGCCACTGCACCGGCGCCGGATTGATCTGCGCGACTACTTCCAGGGCGTGATCGACCGGCCTCGGGTTGGTGTCCTGCGGGATCCGGACATCGTGATTGTGAACAAGGAATGGTCCGAGGCCGGGTGGCGGCGCACGCCGACCGAGCGAGTGCGGTTGGACTCGCTCTACGCCACGCAGAAGTGGATTTCCCGGGATGGATTGAAGCACCACTCGCGTCCGGGGGCACGTCCAGATGGGGGCGATCTGCCGTTGGTGGTGCGCTACCGGGGCCGTAACTGGCTCTGGGATGGGCATCACCGGGCTATCACCTCGATGGAACGCGGCGAGATCTACCTGTTGGCGCACGTGAAGGACTTCGACCGTCCCGGGCAAGGCCGCCGATGAGCGCGACGGGCAAGCAGATCGCGGCGGCGCTGGATCGGGGGCGTAAGCCGGTTCAGTTGGCGGTGGCCGCGCACGAGATGGGCCACGCGATCGGGATTCTGGCCAACGGTGAGCGTCCGGGGTCGGTGCGGTTGAAGTTCGGCATCTTCGGCGGCTTCACCGGCGGCTGGTGCGACTACGGCGGCTACCCGGATCGGGACTGGCCCTCGGAGAAGAAGCTGGGCCGGTTGGTGGCCATGATGGCCGGTCACGCCGCCGAGACCCGGTTCTGTCAGCTGTATCTGGACATGGACTACCGGGCGGCGTTCAAGTACGGGCGGGGCAGCTCGGATGGTGACTACCAGGACTTTCGGCACTGGCGCGGCAAGCTCGGGGTGCGCTGGAAGGCCTCGGAGGACTGGGCGTTCGACCAGGCCACACGCCTGATCGAACGCCGCGCCGACTACCTCGATCGCTACACCCTCCGTTTGGAACGCACCCGCTACCTGGACGGGGGTGACCTGTGAGTGACCACGTCGGGAAGGCGTTGGACAAGGGCCGCAAACCGGAGCATCTGGCGGCGGCCGCGCACGAGATCGGTCACGTCGTCGGCGCGCTGGCCAACGGCGGCCGACCCAAATCGGTGCGGATCGATATCGGGTTGTTCGGTGGTGTGAACGGCGGGTTGTGCGTGACCGATGAAATGCCGTCAGCGGCGTGGCCGCGTCGTCGGCAGCTGGGCCGGTTGGTCTCAGACCTGGCCGGTCACGCCGCCGAGACCCGCTTCTACCAGCTGCATGCGGGGATGGGTTTCCGCGAGGCGTTCAAGCTCGCCCGCCAGTCCGCAGGCGGTGACTACGAGAACTTCCGGGACTGGCGCGAAGAGTTCGGCCTGCGCTGGAAAGCCTCGGAAGACTGGGCGTTCGAGCAGGCCACGAACCTGCTCAACCGGCAGGGCGACTACCTGGACCGCTACACCGTCCGCCTGGAACGCGCCCGCTATCTGAGCGGCAGCTCACTCTGAATTCTCATCGACCCTCGCATTGGTCGACGAGATGCGCTGAACGCACTCGGGTTCAGCGGCTTGTTTCGCAATTCCCGCATTACCCATCCGGTGACACGTCTGTCTAGTGGGAGAGCACAAAAAATCATGATGACCACCTGTAGAGCGTCTGACGGTAACGGTTTCACCTGCACCGACAAGCGCGGCCACAAACACGAGCACGTCGCGGAAGGCGCCGACGGCGAGGTGTGGTCGATGTGGGCCAACGACGAGGAAGAGACCAAGTGATGAACGACAGCAGGGGAATGAGCACGGACGACGGCTATGGGCGGGGACTGATCGACGGTCGCCTGGAGATCACTAGCTCACTGACTCGTCACCGGGCGCTTAGCGAGTGGGGCAGCCCGTGGTGGTCCGTGTCGTGGCTCCCAGACGCCCCGCCGATGGCCCGCTTCGAAGCGATCGCCGCGATGACTCTCGCGGAGCTGGTGACCACCCCGAGGCCATGGGAGCCCGACACCGAGGAGCGGTTCGAGCACCTGGCCGGGGGACTGGGACTGACCGGCAGCCAAGCAGAGGACCTGATCGGACACGACTGGACGCAGGAAGGAGACACACGATGAGCAAGCAGAAAGGCAAGTGGGAGCGCGCTGGGGACAGGTTGCGGGCGGCGGCGCGGCGGGTGCCGTTGTGGGCGATCGCGGCACCGGCGGCCGTCTCGATCTGGGCCGGATGGGTCGGCCTCGGCGGGATGTGTGGGTTCGGGGTGGTGAACCTGCTGCCGGGGATCGCCGACGGGTTCGAGCTGAACACCGCGATCACGCTGCCGGTGGGGATGGAGGCCTACAGCGCGATGGCGCTGGGCGCCTGGTTGACCACGCGGCCGTTGACCGACAAGGCGCGTAGCTACGCGAGATGGTCGGCGTTGGCGTCGCTGGTACTGGGACTGCTGGGCCAGGTCGGCTACCACGTGCTGACCGCGATGGGCTACACCCGCGCTCCCATACCCGTAGTGGTGTTCGTGGCCAGCCTGCCGGTACTGGTTCTTGGTGCTGGCGCGGCGCTGCGCCACCTCACCAGCGAACCGGTTCCGGCCGAAGCGCCCGCGACGGGGACCACCGCCGTCGAGGTTGCACCGGCGGTAGAGGCAGCTGGTGAACCGGCGGCGATCGAAGAAGCCACAGCCACCACTACACCGGCGAAGGTGCCGGCGCGGCGTCCGGGCAAGCGGGGCAGCCGTAAGGGGCGACCGGCGCCGCGCCGGTTGCGCGCGGACTACCTGATCGAGGCCCGCGCGAAGCTCGCCGCCGCCGAGGCGGGAACGGACCCGTCGCCGTCGTGGTGCAAGCGGGTCACCGGCTGCTCGGACGGAACCTCGATGTTCCTCGCGAAGCAGCTCCGCACCGAACTCGCGAACCCCGCTACCAGCGATTTCGCGAACCACACCGACCGGAAGCTCACGAATCAGCAGGAGGCGGCATGACCGAACCCGACACGAGAACACCCGTGAACAGCCCTCAGGGAGGTGTTGTCGCGCCCTCGGCCATGACGTTGCGACACACCGACTCGCCCAACCACCAGACCGACAGCAAGGAGGACCACCGTGACTGAACAGCCTGTTTCCCCGCGCGACGACCAGCCCGGACGCCGGTCGGGCGCCGCTGATGAGCCGACCGGGCGGGTGATCGGTTTCCCCCGCCGACCCGGTCACGACACCACCCGCGACACCCCTCGCGAAGCCACCAACTCGCCCGCCGGTGAGGCTGTCGGCGAGCGTGGCGTTGAGGGGGAGGAGGTGTATGAGACGGGGCCGGTGACCGACACCGATGCGCCGGTGTTCGACGCCGAAATCCTCGATGAGACCCCGGGGCGGCCGGGCACGGCGGTGGTGTTGCGTCGTGCGGGCCGCTTCACCACACGCAACGCGGTGAAGGCCATCAGCACTACGCGTGCGGTGGCGACTCATCCGTTCACGACCACGACGACCAAGGGGTTGGGTCGCAACCTGTGGTACCCGTTCGCGGGGGCGTGGGTGGTGGCCAAGCGGTGGCGTGACACGCACGGCACCGGCCGCTATGAGCGGTTGATGCGCCAGGCCGAGGCGGCCGGGAACGTGGAGATGTTGCAGGAATGGGAGGCCCGTGATGTCGCGGAGAAGCAGCGTCGTCATGACCGGGTGATGGACTGGATCAAGTCCCCGATCGAGCTGTTGAAGGCGATCGCGTTGGCGATCGTCGGCACGGTCGGGTTGCTGCTGGTGCTGGGCATCATCTTGGCGATCCACTCCGAAGACATCAGCCAGGTCATCGCCCCGATCGCCGCGATCATCAGCGCGGTGGCGTTCGCCTGGTGGTTCGTCACCGTCTACGGCGCGACGATGCTGCTGGTGGCGACGGGCGGGGCGGTCGCGTTCCTGTGGCATGCCGGGCGCAACTACGTCGACGCCACACCGAGCTGGCTGCGTTCTGAAGGTCAGCGTGATGACGCTGCTGGGGCGGTGTTGACGGCGGACGGGATCGTGACCGCGTTGCGGCACCTGCCGATCCCGGCGCTGAAGCAGGCGTTCAAGAACGGCTGGGTTCCCCGGTTCGAGCTGACCCCGACCCGCGAAGGGCACGGCGAGTTCAAGGGCTACCGGACGATCCTCGATCTACCGATGGGTGTGCCGCCCAAGATGATCGCCGACCAGGTCGAGGTAATGGCCAAGAACATCAACCGCAACACCATGGAGGTCTGGCCGAGCGACTACGGCAAGGAGAAGGGCGGCAAGGCCGGATACCTGAACCTGTATGTCGCCGATTCCGGGGTGATGGACAAGCCGACCCCGGCCTACCCGCTGCTGGAAGAGGGCAGCGCGGACGTGTTCGAGGGTGTGCCGATCGGCATCACTCAGCGCGGTGACGTGGTGATGATGCCGATCAACGGCTCGAACGCGGTTTTCGGTGGATTGCCTGGTCAGGGCAAGTCCAACGCGGTGCGGGTCACGATGGTCGGGGCCGCTCTGGACCCGTTGGCCGAGATCCGCATCCACGTGTTCGCGAACAACGGTGACTTCGACGCCTACGCGAAGCGCCTGTCGCGGTATGAGAAGGGTGACACCACCGAGCATGCGGAGTCGGCGATCGAGCACCTGCAGGAGCTCTACGACGAGGTAGGGCGCCGTGAGGCGCGTCTGGCGGAGGTGGGTGCGAAGAAGCTGACCCGCGCGATCGCACAGAAGCACCCCGACATGCGTCCACTGCTGGCCGGGTTCTCCGAGTGCCACGAGATGTTCAAGCACGCCAAGCTGGGCAAGCTCGCCGCTGAGCTGGCGATCGCGGTGGCCAAGCGGGGCCGCAAGACCGGAATCAGCCTGGTGTTCGACACCCAGTCCGCTCGGACGAACGCGATCCCGGCGGAGCTGGTGGAAAACGTCGGGTTCAACGGCTGTTTCATGGTCAAGTCCTGGCGGTCCAACGATGGTTTCCTCGGTGACGGCTCGTTCGCCGCCGGTATCCGGGCCACGGACCTGCGGTTCAACGTCGACCGGGGAACCATGGTCGCCACCGGCGCCACCGAAGAGCTGTTCGAGATCGTGCGGACGTTCTACATCAAGGTCGACGACGACTCCGGATGGGACCAGGCCACCGAGATCATCGAACGGTCCCTCACCCAGATCGCTCAGGGCACACCGGTGGAGGGTGACCTGCCTGAACAGCCTGCGGTTGAGGCGGCACGGGACCTGCTCGATGACCTGGACGAGGTCTTGCAGGACGAGCGGGTCGGCGCGGGCGATGTGCTCGGGGCGCTGCGCAACCTGGCGCCGAAGTGGAAGCCCTACGCCGAGTACACGGTGCCCACGTTCGTCGCCGCGCTGGCCGATCTGGGCATCAAGGTGGCCCGGACCGGCAACAAGAACCTCGTCGACCCAATCACCGTGCGTGACGCTCTTGAGGGGCGGGCGGCGCGGGACGACGAGGAGTGAGTTAGCCCGACCAGAAGTACCGGCAGCCCTGTTTCCGGCGGGTTTTCCGCCGCCGGAAGCAGGGTGCTCACTCGCTAACTTTCTAACTAACCCCTGATCAAGCCCGTGATCAGGGGTTACGAGCCGAAAGTTAGAAATCTAACTCGCCCGGCCCGATCTAACTACCGATCTAACTCGCCGACGGCCACCACGACCCGGCCGCCGGACGGCACCCCCTACCCAAAATCTGTCACTCACAGTAATAGGAGTCTCCATGCTCGGCATCACCATGCCCACACCGCGCACCAGACATACGGCCACGATCGCGCTCGCCGCACTCGTCGCCGCCGCCGTCTCACTCACCCCCAGCACTAACCCGAGGCAGGTACTCGCTGACGGGCGCGACGTCGTGGTCTACGACGACAACCCCGCCGAGGGCGAACAGACCTGCGCGTTCTACCGGCGCCAGGACCCCACCGTGGCATGCACGGTCAAGCCCACAAGCCAACGCCCCCTGATCAGCCTCAACCCCGGCGACAGAGCCGTCGCCTAACCAGCCAACCACCCCTACAGCACGCCCGGCCCCGTCACCAGGGGGCCGGGCGTGGTGCTACCCGACCCGAAACGCGCGGAGGACGGCCAATCATGACCCCCACCAGCCACATCACCCGAGTCACCGACCCCACCGGTACCGCTACCGGTGAACAGCTGCTGGAACACGCGTTGGCCGCCGCCGGGCGGGGCTGGCACGTGTTCCCGCTGCGCCCCGGCTCCAAGCAACCCGCTCTGCACGGCTACGACCGCTGCCCCCGAACCGGCGCCTGCGAGCAGCGTCATCTCGGGTGGGAGCAGCGCGCCACCACCGACCCGGACCGCATCCGCTCCGCCTGGTCCGGGCGCCACCCGTTCAACATCGGCATCGCCACCGGACCCTCCGGACTGGTGGTGATCGACCTGGACACCGCCAAACCCGGGGACACCGTGCCCGCACCCTGGAACGAGCCCGGGGTGCACGACGGACAGGACGTCCTGGCCGTCGTCGCCGAGCAAGCGGGACAGCCCTACCCGGCCGACACGTTCACCACCATCACCCCGTCCGGCGGCCTGCACCTGTACTGGACGGCGCCAGACGGGGTGGCGCTGCGCAACACCGGCGGAGACCGAGGCCGGGGGCTGGGCTGGAAAATCGACACCCGCGCACACGGCGGCTACGTCGTCGCCCCGGGCTCAGTCACCGAGACCGGCACCTACCAAGTGCTCGCCGACCGCGACCCTGCCCAGCTGCCAGACTGGCTGGTTGAGCACCTCACCCCGCAGCCACCGCCACCCGCACCGACCGCACCCATCCGAACCACCAAAGGCCGCCGGGACGCCTACCTCGACGCGGCCATCCACGGCGAGAGCAAGAAAGTCATCTCGGCGCCGACAGACCAGCGCAACGCCACCCTCTACGCCGCCGCACTCGCTCTCGGCCAGCTAGTCGCCGGTGGCGGCCTGACCGAGGCCGAGGTCACCGCCGCGCTCGTCTCGGCGGCCGCCAGGCACATCGCTCTGGGCGCCTACAGCGACCGTGAGGCCCGTCGAACCATCGCATCCGGTATCCGAGCAGGGGCCAACCGACCGAGGCAGGTGGCGGCGTGAGCGTCCAGCTAGAACGCACGCTGAGCGCCGTTCCCGACCACCCCGAAGGAAGACCCCGGACAGCATGGCGGGCCAACGAGCTGATGGCCGTCGAATTCCCGGATCCGACATGGGCAGTGCCCGGAATCGTCGCCGAAGGCGTCTCACTGCTGGTCGGCCCGCCGAAGGTCGGCAAGTCGTGGCTATCACTCAACCTCGGCGTGTCCATCGCGGCCGGAACACCCGCGCTGGGATCACTGCCGGTGCAGCAAGGGCCCGTTCTGTACCTGGCGTTGGAAGACACACCACGCCGACTGCAGAACCGTATGCGCAAAGTCCTCGCCGGAACCAACGCATCGGCGGAACTGACCCTCGACACCTACTGTCCACCCATCCCAGAAGGAGGAGACGAGTACATCGCCGGATGGCTGGACGAGAACATCGGCGCCCGCCTCGTGGTCATCGACGTGCTCACCAAGGTGCGCGGTAGGCCGCCCGTCGGCGCGAGTTCAGCGTATGAAGCCGACTACGCCGCAATCGGCGGGATCAAACGACTCGCCGACACCTACGCCATACCGATCGTGCTCGTGCACCACGTCAGGAAAGCATCTTCCGAAGACTTCCTCGCCACCGTATCCGGGACCAACGGACTCGCCGGTGCCGCCGATGCCGTTCTCGTTCTCGAACGCTCACGCGCACAAGCAGACGGCGTCCTACACGTCACCGGCCGCGACGTCGAAGAAACCGACTACGCACTCAGCTTCGACCCCGCCATCGGCGCATGGTCACTCATGGACGGACCAGTCGAAGAACAACTACTCACCGACGGCCGAGCGATGATCGCGCGCTACATACGCGACTACCCCGGCTCCAAACCAGCCGACATCGCCGAAGCACTCAAAATCAGCCGAGACAGCGCCCGACAAACCTGCAAACGCATGGCCGACGACGGACAACTACACGCGAAAGGCGGCGCCTACTACCCCAACCGACCGCAGTGACAAAACTGGTGACAGCGGTGACACCCCTACTGGTGTCACTGCTGTCACTCTGTCACTCCAGCTTGTTGACCTGCGCAAACAACCCTGGGAACGGTGACAGCGCCGGTGACGGCTCGGTGGCAACGCCGTCTTTAACTCTGGAATCACCTGCGAAAGACGGCTAGCCGACAGTCGGCTAAAGCGGTGACACCCCTACTGGTGTCACCGCTGTCACTCTGTCACTCCAGTCTTCTGACCTGCGCAAACAGTCCCGGAAACGGTGACAGCGCCGGTGACAGCATCACTGAACGCCACATCGGGAGGAGACGGCATTCATGGACCTGACGGCAAGTACTTCACGGCAACACCATCAGGGAGACCAGCCAACATGGGTTCGCCATGCCAGAAGCGTCGATCGGTCGCCGTCGACCTTGCTGAATACGTCACTGCACTGGTAGCCGCCGCCCCGCCGTTGACCGAGGAACAGCTTGGCAAGCTGGCAGCTATCATGGGTCCTCAATTCGAGCATGCGCCAAAGAACACTCGGAGAACTGCTCAGTCGATGACTTCCGAGCGGGGCGCACGCTACTTTACTGACGAAGCCGCTTAACAGAGAAGGCCGCTCCCTCATGTCTGGGGAGCGGCCTTCTCTGTTTATATATCCTCGCCTACTTAATCTGAATGCGGGCCGTTCCATGAGATATTGACCGTTCTTGGGTCGAACGAGCGGCTGCCGTGTTTGCCCCGCTGAAGGGTGACAGTCATGACGGTTTCTAGGATCGCTCGCTTGGCCATGAGTCCCAAGTTCTCGAACGCCGCTGCAGGGTCAGCCTGCCCGAGAAGCTCCACGACGGGCGCTAGTCCGCTGATCGCAGCAAGCCTCTGCTCGATGCCATGAAGATCGGTCCGTACTTTCTCGGTGGCGACGGAGTAGCGTCTACCATCGATTAGTCCGGCGTCGTAGTCGTTCTCTATTCGTTCTAATCTCTGGCGCAGCGCGGCCGCCTCAGCCTCCAGCGGCGCAGCCGATTCTCCTGGTGTCCGGCGCATTCGACTGACCACGTCCGGCTGTTGAAGGCGTGTCGTGAGCACTGTGGTGACGTAGTCATCTATCGGATCGCGGGAACGAGTTAGGCAGCCACTCGGACACCGGTAGCGGTCGCCGGACCAGGAAGTAATTCGCGCGAGGCACGGGCCGCATAAGAACAATCCGCTGCCAAGGTGGCGGCGATGTGTTCCGACCTTGTTCGTCTTCCGGCGTGGGTCTTTGAGTCTAGCCTGAACTAGCGCGAACTGATCGTGCGAAACGAGAGGCTCCCATTCTCCGGGCTTGCCCGTAACCTCTCCCCGATATATGGCGTAACCGGCATATCGAGGGTTGCGCAGGATAGAGGAGATCGAGGAGGAGTTCCAACGGCCTCCTCTTCGTGTGCTTTGCCCTTCGGTCTCAAGTTGGGCTGCAATCCCTTTGAGGGATTCACCGTTCGCAAATTCACGAAAGATGCGCTTGATGGTCCTAGCTTCCGAGTCGACGATCTCGCCTGCTGTCGTGTAGCCAGTAAGTCTCACGCCGAGGGGCGGGCGCCCTAGGTCTGCGCGTTGCTGTAGGGCGCGTTTCTGTCGCGCACTTTTACGATCTACCTCGCCACGAGCAACGGCGAGTTTGATTCGAGCGAACAGCATCCCGCCATCGGTAGACAGGTCTGCCTCTCCGTTAGCGGTAACGATCACCAGTCCGCCGGTTCTAGCTCGGTCAATCCAGTCCTCTAGTTGACGAGGTTGGCGAGTAAGCCGGTCGAGGTCGTAGCAAGCCAGTGCATTGAACTCACCGGCGTCGTACGCGCTGATCAGCGCGTCGTAACCTGGTCGCTTTTTGCGGGCATCGCTGGCGCTTACGCTGTTGTCGACGAACTCGCCGACGATCGTCCATCCTCGCTCACCGCAGATGCGTAGACAGTCCTCACGCTGACGGTCGACGGCCAGCATCTCGCCGGTGGCGTCCAGACTGATGCGCAGGTACAGGGCGGCACGACGGGTCATGCTCATGACGTTGGACTGTACCGTAACTGGGTGGAGTTCAGGTTCAACGTCTGACCTGGCAGCGTTTCGCATGGTCAGGTCCGCGCAACCGGTAGAGCAGTTCCGCCAGCCTGATCACTCCGAGCGCTATGGTTGCTATCGACAGTGCCCACATGCGACTGTCACGAGCTGTTGGTCCGAGTTGCGGGCCATGAGGCCGAGTGGATAGGCGTTCCGCGGACCACCCACCTTCCGGTCCAGGTCGAATGAGTCCAGCGTGCTGCGCTGTGCCACCACCGTTCTGAAGTCGTGCTCGTCGTGAACTTGTCGCGGCAGTCTGGGCAACGGCGTCCAGGCGGGCAGATCATCGGGAGGGCATGCACGGGGTGTCCGCAGACTGCGGTGTATACGCCGTGAGCCATGCCGGCAACGACATTGTTCTCGCTGACGGAGTGCTCCAAGTGATCCACCGCGCAACTCATTCGGAAGGTATGAACTCGGCCTTTCGCCGCGCCGGCCTGCTGTGCGTTCACCGTGATCACTTTCGGCGAACCGCTGGGACGACCACACCTCAGCACTGGACAACTTGGGACGTCTTCGGGACGCTGTAGATGTCCCGACTCAAGTTGCTGGAGGGCTCGTGGCCAATGAGCGGCTGCTCGACGCGTTGCTACAGGCCGGCCTTACATCGGAGCAGGTTGCCGAGCGGATCGGAGTCGACCGGAAGTCGGTCGAGCGTTGGATAACGCAGGAAGGGCGAACGCCGTACGCGCGCCATCGGCGCGCGGTCTCGGTGCTACTCGGCCTAGCCGAGAACTATCTGTGGCCGGCCGCGGTCTCTGCTGAGCGCCAGACGAGAATCGCGGCCTCGGAGATCGTGGGTGTCTATCCGCACCGTAATGCGATCCCGGTGGATCTATGGAACCGCTTGCTCGCCGCCGCGGTCGACCGGATCGACATCCTTGTTCATGCCGGTCTCTTCCTGGTCGAGCGCCCTGACTTCGTCCGCACGCTAGCCGCCAAGGCGGCCGACGGCGTGACCGTTCGTATTGTGTTCGGCGACCCGGATTCGGATGCCGTGCGGCTTCGAGGTGATGAGGAGCAGCTGGGTGAGGAGGTACTCGCGTCCCGCATCAGATACGGGCTCGTGCCTTATTCTCCGCTGCTCGGAACACCGGGAATCGAGTTCCGTTTCCACGCCACGACGCTGTACAACTCGATCTTCCGATTCGACGAGGAACTGATCGTCAACAACCATGTCTACGGGGTGCCCGGCGCGCACGCCCCGGCGCTTCACCTGCGCAAGCTCGGCGCGGGAGACTTGTACGGCACGTACGTCAAGAGCTTCACCGACGTGTGGAGATTGTCGCGCCCTGCCAGCTGGTGATCTGATTGGCGGATGGCTCGCATCGACTACTTCGACGACCCGGACGCGCCTATGCCGACGAGCATCGTCATCGCGGCGAGCGCGTTCGTTCGAGATCAATCCGGCGGGTTGCTGATGATTCGACGCACTGACAACGGGTTGCACGCTTTACCGGGAGGGCGGCACGAGCTCGGCGAGACGATGACCGAGACGGCGATTCGGGAGACTGTCGAGGAGACCGGGATGACGATCGAGGTCACCGGACTGATCGGCATCTACTCGAATCCTCGGCACGTCATCGGCTTCACCGATGGCGAGGTCCGGCAGGAGTTTTCGATCTGTTTTCGTGCGAGGCCGGTGGCGGGCCAACTCCGGACCAGCGACGAGTCGAGCGAGGTCCGTTGGATCGCGCCGGATGAGCTGGGCGACCTGCGAGTTCATCCGTCGATTCGGCTCCGCATCGACCACGGGCTTTCCGAACGGGCCGATCCCTTCTACACCTGATCCGGCTGCATGAGAAGCGTGCGGTTAGCCCGTCGGGGTTGACTTTGCGGGTGCGGGGTTGCGGGTCGCGCGTGCGCGGTGCGTCTACTTATGGCGTGACGCGCATGTGCCCCGCACGGCTGCTGGAGTTCTTCTGGCCGAGCCGTCGCTCCGTGGCCTTCGACGAGCTGTGTCCGCGCTGAGCGTTCGCCGCCGCTCGACGCCCTAAACCTGACTAAATCCATGGGAGACGTGTATGTCCACTACCGATGAGCTGCTCGCCAACAACGCCGAGTACGCCAGTAACTTCACCGGTCCGCTGCCGTTGCCGCCCGCCAAGCAGGTCGCCGTGGTGGCCTGCATGGACGCGCGGCTGAACGTCTACGGCATCCTCGGCCTCCAGGAGGGTGAGGCGCACGTCATCCGCAACGCGGGCGGTGTGGTCACCGACGACGAGATCCGGTCGCTCGCCATCAGCCAGCGGCTGCTCGGCACCACCGAGATCATCCTGATCCACCACACCGACTGCGGCATGCTGACCTTCACCGACGACGGTTTCAAGCAGTCCATCCAGGACGACACCGGCATCAAGCCCGCCTGGTCCGCCGAAGCGTTCGCCGACCTCGACACCGACGTACGTCAGTCCATCGCGCGCATCAAGGCCAGCCCGTTCGTGCCGCACAAGGACTCGGTGCGCGGGTTCGTCTTCGACGTGGCCACCGGCAAGCTCGACGAGGTCGGGGCCTGAGCTACAACAGCACCAGGTCGAGCTCGCGCAGCCGCGCGGGGTCGGTGATGACGGTGTACTCGGCGACCCGGTCGCCGAGCACCGTCACCGCCAGCACCACGGCGAGCCGTCCGCCGGGTGCCACGAGGATGCCCACGGACCCGTTGACCAGCGCGGTCTCGGCGAACCGTGCGCCCCGGCCGAGCACCATCGTCTCGCGGGACACGGCGTCGGCTCCCTCGATCACCGACTCCCGGCCCGGCTGAGCGATCCGGCGGACGACGTTCGGGGCCAGCACGGTGAGCAGGGCGTCGAGGTCGCCGTCGCGGGCCGCCGCGAGGAAGGCCTCGACGACCTTCCGCTCGGCCGTCCGCGCCGGGTCCGGCACGTCGGAGGTGCCGCGCACCCTGGCGCGGGCGCGGCTGGCGAGCTTCTTCGCGGCGACCGGGGTGCGGTCGACGATCGGCGCGATCTCGTCGAACGGGACGGCGAACAGGTCGTGCAGCACGAACGCGACCCGTTCGGCGGGAGCCAGCCGGTCGAGCACCACGAGCATCGCGCGGCCCACGGAGTCGATCAGAACCGCTTCGTGCTCCGGGCCGTCCTCGCCGGTCGGCGGCGCGGCATGCTGCTCCAGCGGCTCCTCGCGGCGCGAACCCCGGGTCCGCAGCGCGTCCAGGCACAGGCGCGACAGGACCGTCCGCAACCACGCCTCGAGGTTCTCGACACCGCTGACGTCGGTTCGTTCCAGCCGCAGCCACGCCTCCTGGACGATGTCGTCCGCCTCGGCGCCCGAGCCGAGCATGCGGTACGCGGTAGCGCGCAGCTGACCGCGATGACTCTCGAATCTCCTGGTCAGATCGTCGTGCTGGTTCATCGGTCACCTTTTCTCGTCACCGTCCGTCTGCTGGGTGACACCGAGGAAGGACGACGTGAGCAACGGAGACGATTCCATGATCCGACACAACGGCCAACAGGGGCCCGCACCGTTGCTGAGACCGGTCGGTCTCGGCGACCTGCGGCTGCCGAACCGGGTGGTGATGGCGCCGCTGACCCGGGCGCGCGCGACGAATCCCGAGCGGACGCCGACCGAGCTGCACGCGGCGTACTACGCGCAGCGGGCGAGCGCGGGCCTGATCGTGTCCGAGAGCGTGTGGGTGAGCGAACGGGCGGTCGGGTTCAGCAACGTGCCCGGTCTCTACAGCGACGCGCAGGTCGTCGCCTGGCGCGAGGTCACCGATGTGGTGCACGCGTTGGGCGGCCGCATCGTGGCGCAGCTCTGGCACGCGGGCGCCAACTCGCACCCCGACCACCTCGGCGGGCGGGTGCCGCGCGGACCGTCCGCCGTCAACCCCGGCGAGACGTCCTACACACCGACCGGTCCCAAGCCGACCGTCACACCCGAGGCGATGACCCGCGCGGACATCCGGTGCGCGGTGGCCGACTACCGGACGGCGGCCGAGCAGGCGCAACGCGCCGGTTTCGACGGTGTCGAGATCGCGGCGGGCGGCACGTACCTGATCGCGCAGTTCCTCAACCCCCGGCTGAACCAGCGCACGGACGTCTACGGCGAGCGGCGCGGCCGGTTCGCACTGGAGGTGTTCGACGAGGTCGCGGCCGTGTGGGGCGCGGGCCGGGTGGGTGTGCGGATCTCACCGTTCTGGAGCAGCCGCGACCGGCCGGTGGCCGACCAGCAGCGTGCCGGCTACCCGTACGTCGCCGACGAACGCACCCTCGCGGGCTACGACGAGCTGGTCGCCCAGCTCGACGAGCGGGGCCTGGGCTTTCTCCACCTGCGAGGTCCCGCCCCGAGCGGGGCGCCGGACCTCGGGGCGTTCGCCCGGTACCGCGCGTTGCTGCGCGGAGCGCTCATCGCGAACCACGGCTTCGACCGGGACAGCGCCATCGAGGTGATCGAGTCCGGGGTCGCCGACGCGGTCTCCTTCGCCAGACCGTTCATCGCCAACCCCGACCTGGTCACCCGCTTCGCGCTGGACCAGTCCCTGGCGACCAGCGATCCGTCGACCCACTACACGGGCGGCCGCGAGGGACTGGTCACCTACCCGATCTACGCGGCGCCCTGAACGGGCTGGGCGCGGGCCGCGAGCTTGTTGTCCACCGCGTACGGGCCGGGGCCCGCCCACAGCAGGTAGCCGGTGAGGACCAGCAGGAGCAGCGTCACCGGCAGCGCGGCCGGCATCACCATCGCGTTCTCGATGTTGGCGCCGATCATGGCGATGAACAGGCCCAACGCGGCCAGGCGGGTCCCGAGGCCGGCGAGCAGCATCAGTCCGCCGACGACCTCGACGAGCCCGAGGAGCAACGCCAGGACCGGCCACGCGGGTAACCCGAGCGGAACGAGACCCTGCGCGGTCGCGTCGAGGTCGAGGAACTTCATGCCGCCAGCGGGGAGGAACGCGAGTCCGGCGAGTACCCGGGCGACGACGTTGGCGATCGCGGCGCGCCCGGTGACCCGGTTCTCGAAGAACTTCGCTGAGAAAGCTGAGGAAGTAGCCATGCCACTACTAACCGCGGCGGGCGACAAAGGATGCCCTAAGCCCGTCACGTTATCGAACCGTGTCCCAGGTGGCTTCCGCGAGTCGGGCCCGTCAGCACAGCGAGTCGGGCATCTGGGCACATCGAGGTGTGCTGACACCCCCGACTCGGTGTGCTGAGACGACCGACTCGCGGGGGTCGGGCCGGTGCCGGGTCAGAGGTGCTCGTCGTTCTTCCACTGCTGCCAGCGGAGGTACTCGACCCGGATCGAGGCGACCGCGAACCCGGCGAGGATCAACACGACCCACCAGGAGTAGGCGGGCCAGCCCTGGGAGACGAGCAGCGTGGTGATCGCGATCAACGCCAGCACCGGGGTGATGGCGAACAGACCTGGGCGAGGGCGGAAGCTCACCCAGGCAACGCTAGACCTCGGCGGCCAGCACGACGGCTTCGCGGGTGTCCTTGCGTTCGTGCTCGGCGAACGACGGCGCCGCGCACAGGAACAGGGTGTTCCCGTTCGCGCCGCCCAGCGCGCAGGCGAAGACGTGCAGGTCGCCGCTGGACACCTCGGCCACGATCTCGCCGCCTTCGGCGACCTGGATCGCTCGACGACCCACGGCGTCGGCGACCCAGATCGTGTTGTCGGCCCCCGCGCAGATGCCGTCCGGGGCGACGGCCAGCGCGGCCATCGCCTCGTGGACGTCGGTGCTGGTCGGCTCCGGTCCGAAGCTCGCCCAGACCCTGCGGTCGGTCAGCTCGCCGTCCGAGCCGAGGGTGAACGCGGTGAGCCGGTTGCCGAACGTCTCGGCCGCCACGAGCGTCGCGCCGCCGTCCACCAGCGCCATGCCGTTCGGGAACTCCATGTCGGGCGCGGCCACCCGAGCCGAACCGTCGAGGCCGACGACGCTGACCCGGCCCGGCCGCATCGCGGCGCCGGACATCAGGTCGAACCCGAAATCGCCGATGTAGGCGCGTCCGGTGCCGTCGACCAGCATGTCGTTGAGGTGGAAGTCGGTCAGCCCGGACAGGTCGGCGTGCTCGACGAGCGAACCGTCGCTCTCCTGGCGCAGGAGCCTGTGGTCGCGCATCGACACGACGAGCAGCCGTCCGTCCGGCAGCCAGCCCAACCCGGACGGTTGCTGTGGCACCTCGGCGATCGTCTCGACCGTGCCGGACTCGTCGATGGCGACGACGCGGCGGGTGTAGAAGTCCGATGCCCACAGCCGGCCGTCGTGCCAGCGTGGGCCTTCCAGGAAGCTGAAGCCGTCCGCGACGGTGCGCACAGTCGTCATTCCCGCAGCATGGCACGGCCCGGCGAGCACCGCAGGTTCACTACGTGCGTGAGGCGAACTGGGTACGCAGCACCGGGAACGTGGGCATCAGCTCGGCGAGCCACGGCACCCGGCGCAGCGTCGGCAGCAGCATCCCGAACACCAGACCGTGGCCCTTGACCTGCGGTACCTCGCGCAGTTCGGACACCCCGGGCAGCACCGAGAGCCGTCTGCGCACCGAGGCCTGCATGCCCCAGACCCACGGCGGCGGCTGGTAACCGGCGCCCTTGCCCGTGCCGCCGAGCCGTTCCCGGGAATGCACCATCCGGGCGGGCACCGAGTCGAAGACGAACGACTCGCCGGGGAACCGGCGGGCACACCGGGACACCAGCGCCTCGACCTCGGTCAGCGGCAGGTACATCAGCAGGCCCTGCGCGGTGATCAGCAGGCCGTGGTCGGTGTCCGCCTCGTCCATCCAGCGTTCGTGCATCGCCGAGCAGTCCACGCTGACCTGTCGGGGCCCTTCCGGTAGGAGCTTCGCGCGCGCGTCGATGGCTTCCGGCACGTCCACGCTCAGCCAGCGGACCTGCCCGTCGTCGACCCGCCAGAACTGCGTCTCCAGGCCCTCGCCGAGCGCGACGACCGTGCCGCCGGGGTTGGCGGTGAGGAACCGGCGGATCTCCGCGTCCAACGTCTGCACCCGCAGTGCGTGCCAGCGGGCGAGGTAGTCGGTGTGCTCGGTGACGAACTCCTCGAACGGGTAGTCGATTCGCGCGACGAGCTCGATCGCCTTCGGGTCCTCGAACGGGTTGTCGGGGTCGGCGGCGGCGATCGAGCGGTGGTACAGGTTCCACAGCAACGTCTCGGGCACGCCGGTGAGCGTGAGCGGGACCTTCGGTGCTGACGGATCAGCGCATGCGTCATCACCGGAACGTTCGGACATGGCGGTGACGCTACCCAGATCGTCGGGCCGGCACCCGGCGCCGGTCGAATCGTGAGCTTTTCGCCACCGGGCCGACATGCTGGGCGTTACCTGCTCCTCATCCGACCAGTGCGCGCGGCAACCGAGTGCGCACGGCGAGTGCGTAGACCACGGCGCTGAGCACGAGCACCGCGACGAACGACCATTCGAACGACAGCGCCTTCGTGCCGCCGTCGAACGTGCCGAAGTAGCTGATGACCCCGAGCCCGACCAGCCAGGGAAGCACCCAGCCAGCAGCGATCCACTGCTCACGGCCCGCCCGCTCAGTGGCGCGGGTCTGCTGGACCACGAACAGGACGATGCCGATCGCGGCCGCGATGAGCAGCTTCTCCACGGTGTTCCAGCCGGTCCAGAAGACGATCAGGTTGGCCGCGTAGAAGGCGAGGAACGGCACCAGGTCGCCACCCAGGGTCCGGAACGGGCGGTCCTGGTCGGGCAGCTGACGGCGCAGCGCGGCGTGCGCGATCGGTCCGGTGCCGTAGGACAGCACGGCCGCGGAGGTGATGAAGCCCACGAACGTCTGCCAGCCGGGGAACGGCAGGAACAGCACCAGGCCGATGACCGAGCCGACCAGGACGCCGATCCACGGCACTCCCCGGCGGCTCAGCCTGGCCAGCGCTGCGGGCGCGGTGCCGTTCTCCGCCATGCCGTAGGAGATGCGGGAGTTCATCATCGCCCAGTTCAGGCCGCAGTCGGCGGGGGAGACGATGGCGTCGATGTAGAGCAGGGCGGCGAGCCAGCCGAGGCCGAGCAGGGTGGCGAGACCGGCGAGCGGGCCGAAGTCGTTCTCGAACCCGACCTTCGCCCAGCCCTGCGCGAGCGCCTCGGTCGGCAGTCCACACAGGAAGGCCAGCTCCAGCAGGCAGTACAGCAGCGACGTGATGGCCAGGCCCCACATCATCGCGCGCGGCACGTTGCGGCCCGGGTTGGTCACCTCACCGGCGACCGCGACGGGCTGCTGGAAGCCGGTGAACGCGAACGCCACACCACCGGAGGCGATCGCGGTCAGCAGACCGCTCACCCCTTCGGGAGCGAACCCACCGAAGTCGGTCAGCCGGTCGACGTGGAAGGCGGTGGCGAAGAACGCGACCGCCACGGCGAACATCACGAACAGCTTGAACACCATGATCGCGTTGTTGGCGCGGACGAACACCTGCACGCCGTACAGGTTGATGATCGTGAACAGCACCATCATCAGCGCCGCGACACCGAAGCCCGGGCCGGTCAGCACGACGACGCTCGTGTCGCCCTCGGTGACCTTGTGGGTCAGCCACGGCAGGTAGTTGGTGGCGTACTGCAGCGCGGCCTCGACCTCGATGGCCGGGAACGTCACCGCCCCGACGTACACGATCCAGCCCACGACCGCACCCGCGACCTGGCCGAACGCGTACTGCGGGAACCGGACGACACCGCCGGAGACCGGGAACATCGCGCCCAGCTCGGAGTAGCACAGCGCCAGCAGCCCGAACAGCACGGCGGCGAGCGGCCAGGCCACGATCGCCAGCGGCCCGGCGTACTTGGCGGCGTTGAGCGGCCCGAACAACCAGCCGGAGCCGATCATGGATGCCATCGCGGCGAACAGCAGCCCGCCGAACCCGATCTTGCGGTGCATCTGCTCGAACCCGGTGCCGGGCCGGTCAGGGGCGTCGAGCCCCGACTGCGAGTTGTCTGCCGACACCGACTACCTCCTGGGCGATTGAGTGACACTCGTCCGGGGTAGTGGAGACCCATTTCGCCTAAAACGCGACCTCAAGGCTGAGATTTGCCTGAGAAAAGTATCCGGATGGTGCAGGGGAATGTCCGCGCTGGCTCGGGGAGTGTGGCCGCGCTGGCTCGGGAGTGTGTGTCCCCGCTGGCCGATCAGTGTCTTGGCGTGGCCGCCCACTATCAACCCCCGGCTGGCGCCGGCCTCGCGCGGGTTCCTGGTTGCGCGTAGTTCGGGGGCGAGGTTTCAGGGTTGACAGCGGGCGGCCACGCCAAGTGCGGGCCAGGATCGCGGGGACGGGGGAGTTCTGCGCGCCCACAGGGCCACGGCTGCGCCGCGCCTTCATGCGGGCACTTTGCACACCTACGTGCTGCGTCGCACATGTCCGGACGTGTGCGACGCAGCACGTAGATGTGCAAAGTCGGCCTGGCGGCCCCGGTCTGCGAGGTCGCGCTCCGCGAGTCTCCCCGGAGGGGGTTCAGTGCGCAGCACTGCACACAACGCAACGGGCGAAGCAGAAGGTGAACAGTCGGCCGCGCGTCAGCGACGGCAGCGAAGCCGGAGCGAAGCGACGGCGTAGCCGCCGTAAGTTCCCGGTCGCGGGCCCCTCGAGGCGAAGCCGATGAGGGGCCCCGACCGGGAACTTGGACGCGCGAGGGCCCGCCTAGGATGACGGAGTGCAGCCGCCAACCGTCCTGGTCGTCGACTTCGGGGCGCAATACGCCCAGCTCATCGCCCGAAGAGTCCGCGAAGCCCAGGTGTACTCCGAGATCGTGCCCTCGAACACACCGGTAGCCGACATCGTGGCGCGCAAGCCCGCCGCGGTGATCCTGTCCGGTGGTCCGTCCAGCGTGTACGCGGACGGTGCTCCGGCCGTCGACGCGGAGCTGTTCCGGGCCGGTATCCCGGTTCTCGGGTTGTGTTACGGCTTCCAGGCGATGGCCAGGGCGCTGGGTGGCGAGGTCGCCCACGACGGTACCCGCGAGTACGGCCGTACCGAGCTGTCCGTGCCGTCCGAGCACACCGGTGTGCTGCACGACGGGCTGCCGGAGAAGCACCCGGTGTGGATGAGCCACGGCGACTCGGTGGTCGCGGCTCCGCCGGGGTTCACCGTCACGGCGTCGTCGGGGCGGGTCGCGGTGGCCGCGTTCGAGAATCTCGAGCTGCGGCTCGCCGGGGTGCAGTACCACCCCGAGGTGGGGCATTCGCCGCACGGCCAGGAGGTGCTGCGCCGGTTCCTGCACGAGATCGCCGGGATCGCGCCGTCCTGGACGACGGCGTCGATCATCAACGACACGGTGGACGCGATCCGCGCGCAGGTCGGCGACGGGCGGGCGATCTGCGGTCTGTCCGGTGGGGTCGACTCGGCGGTGGCCGCCGCGCTCGTGCAGCGCGCCATTGGTGACAGCCTGACCTGTGTCTTCGTCGACCACGGTCTGCTGCGGACCGGTGAGCGGGAGCAGGTCGAGCAGGACTTCGTCGCGGCGACCGGGGCGAAGCTGCACACGGTGGACGCGCGGGAGCGGTTCCTCGGCGCGCTCGCCGGTGTCACCGACCCGGAGCAGAAGCGCAAGATCATCGGCCGGGAGTTCATCCGGGTGTTCGAGGTCGCCACCACCGAGGTGGCGGCGGACGCGCACGTCGGGTTCCTCGTCCAGGGCACGCTGTACCCGGACGTCGTCGAGTCCGGCGGCGGCACCGGGACGGCGACCATCAAGAGTCACCACAACGTCGGCGGGCTGCCGGACGACCTGGAGTTCGCGCTGGTCGAGCCGCTGCGCGCGCTGTTCAAGGACGAGGTGCGCAAGGTCGGCGCCGAGCTGGGGCTGCCCGAGACGATCGTCGGTCGCCAGCCGTTCCCGGGTCCGGGTCTGGGGATCCGGATCATCGGTGAGGTCACCGAGGACCGCCTGGAGACGCTGCGCGCGGCGGACGCGATCGCCCGCGAGGAGCTGACCTCGGCCGGCTTGGACAAGGCGATCTGGCAGTGCCCGGTGGTGCTGCTCGCCGACGTCCGCAGCGTCGGGGTGCAGGGCGACGGGCGTACCTACGGCCACCCGGTGGTGCTGCGTCCGGTCAGCTCGGAGGACGCGATGACCGCCGACTGGACGCGGTTGCCATACGACGTGCTGGAGCGCATCTCCACCCGCATCACCAACGAGGTCGCCGAGGTCAACCGCGTTGTCCTCGACGTGACCAGCAAGCCGCCGGGAACGATCGAATGGGAGTGAACCGGATCGCGGACATCTATGCCCGTCCGGGGCAGGTGCTGTCCATCGAGTTCTGGCCGCCCAAGACCGAGCGCGGCGAGGAGAACCTCTTCCAGGAGATCAAGCGGCTGACCACGCTGAACCCGGCGTACTGCTCGATGACCTACGGCGCGGGCGGGTCGACGCGGGACAAGACGGTCGAGCTGGTCTGCCGGATCGAGCGCGAGTTCGGCATCGACATGATGTGCCACCTGACCGTGGTCGACCAGTCGCGCGCCGAGGTCATGGGCGTGCTGGACCGACTACGGGAGGGCGGGGTGCGCAACATCATCGCGCTCGGCGGCGACCCGGCGCCCGGCGCCGAGTGGGCGCCGCACCCGGAGGGTTACGCCTACGCCCACGAGCTGGTCACCGAGGCGATCAAGGATTTCTCGGTCGCGGTCGCCGGGTTCCCGGAGGTGCATCCGCGCGCAGAGAGCCGTGAGTCGGACCTACGGTTCCTCAAGGCGAAGGTCGACGCGGGCGCGTGCGCGGTCATCACGCAGCTGTTCTTCGACAACAACGACTTCTACCGGTTCGTGGAGGACGCGCGCCGGATCGGCATCGACGTGCCCATCGTGCCGGGCATGATGCCGATCCGGTCGGCCGCGCAGATTCAGCGCATAGCGAAGCTGTGCGGCGCCCGGATCCCGTCCGCGCTGAACGAGCAGCTCGAGTCGTTGGTCGGTGACGACGAGGCCGCGGTGCGGTTCGGCATCGACTACACGACCGAGCAGTGTCAGCAGCTGCTGGCGTTCGGCGTGCCGGGCTTCCACTTCTACGCGCTCAACAAGGCCGATGCCGTCCTGGAGATCCACCGCCGCCTGTACGGCTCGTGAGTGTTGAGTATGGCTATAGCCATACTCAACACTCACGAGGGTCTGCGGGTGCTGGCGAGCATTTCTTGGAGCGCCGCGAGGTGGGCGGGGGTCCAGTCGGCGTGGTCGGTGGATCCGCTGAGGGTGCGCCAGGCGGCGTCCGAGGCGGTGCGCTGCGCCTCGATCGCTCCGGCGACGGCGACCGCGTCGCTGCCCAGCAGCAGGCGTAGTGGCGGGTCTTTCATCTCGACGATCCGCAGCAGCACCTGCGCGACCTTGGCGGGGTCGCTCGCCGCGCCGTCGTTGATCGTCCGGATGTGCTCGGCGAAGGCGCCGACGGTCGCCCGGTACGGCTCGCTGACCGGCGGGATCGACATCGACGAGCCACCCCAGTCGGTGCGCATGCCGCCGGGTTCGAGAACGGTGACCTTGATGCCCAGCGGGGCGACCTCCAGGTTCAGCACCTCGGAGAAGCCCCCGACGGCGAACTTCGCGGCCTGGTAGGCCGACAGTCCGAGCGCGGGACCCCGGCCGCCCACCGAGGACACCTGGACGATGTGGCCCGAGCCTTGCTCGCGCAGGATCGGCAGCGCCGCCTTGGTCAGGTTGACCACGCCGAGCAGGTTGGTGTCGATCTGCTCGCGGAAGTCCTCGGCCGTGATGTCCTCGACGGAGGCCAGGTTGGCGTAGCCGGCGTTGTTGACCAGTACGTCGAGCCTGCCGAACTCGTCGACGGCGGTGCGGACCGCGTGGTCGGCGGCGGCCGTGTCGGTCACGTCCAGCGCAACAGCCCGGACCTGGTCGCCGTACGTGCGCACCAGGTCGTCGAGCTGCCCGGGGGTGCGTGCGGTGGCGACGAGCTGGTGGCCCGTCTCCAGCACCGCCTCGGCGATGGATCGGCCGAGGCCGCGTGAGCTGCCGGTGACCAGGAAGACCCTACTCATGTCCACTCCTTCATCTAAACGGTTAGTTGAAGCGAACGCTCGCAGCGCTCGTTTGTCAACTAGACGGTTAGTCAGCTAGGGTTCAGTATGCCCGGTGACGCCGAAGCCACGAAGAAACGCCTGATCGAGGCCGGTGCCCGGGAGTTCGCGGAGTACGGCATCGCCGGCGCGCGGGTCGACCGCATCGCGGACCTGGCCAAGTCCAACAAGGCGCAGATCTACCACTACTTCGGCAGCAAGGATGCGCTGTTCGACGCGGTGTTCCACGAGCTGGTGGTGGGCACGGTCCGCGAGGTCCCGATCGACGCGGGCGACCTGCCCGAGTACGCCGCGCGCCTGTTCGACGGCTACCAGGAACGGCCCGAGGTGCTGCGGATCGCCACCTGGTATCGCCTCGAACGTGCCGGCACCCAGTCCCCGCTGCGCGCCATCGTGGCGAGCAACCAGCACAAGGTGGACTCGATCGAAGCCGCGCAGCGGGCTGGCACGATCCCGTCCCGCTGGCCTGCCGCCGACTTGTTGATGCTGGTCCTGGCCATGTCGACCATGTGGAACACGCTGACCCCGGAGTTCGCCGACCTGGTCGCGGCGCGCACCCACGACGAACGCCGCACCCTGGTCGCCAACGCGGTCAAGGCACTGCTCGCCCCTGACGAAATCCCCGACTCGCGCTGACGGAAACCCCGACTCACGGGAGTGGAGGGGCGGGTGCGGCGTCGACGTGGGGTGGCGGCATGGTTGAGTGGCGCGGTGGTGAGTGATCGGCAGGATGGTGCGCCCTCGGAGCTTCCGGCGCCCGAGGCTCTGTTGGCCGCGCCGGGTTATGTGGCCCGGCGGTTGCATCAGTCGTACGTCGCGGCCTGGGTCCGCCAGGTCGATGCGACGCTGACCGGGCCGCAGTTCGCGGTGCTGACGGCGGTCGACGCCTACCCGGGCGCCGAGCAGGGTTCGCTCGCCTCCTCGGTCGCGCTGGACCGCTCGACCATGGCGAGCATCGTCCGCAGGCTCGAGGACCGCCGCCTGATCACCCGCGAGACGCCGGTCAACGACGGGCGCAAGCGCCTGCTCTACCTCACCGAGGAGGGCGAGGCGATCCTGCGCGACGCCGATCGTAAAGCCCGCGAGCTGGATTTGTTGCTGATGAAGGGCTACGGCCGCGAGCGGCAGGAGGAGCTGCTTCGCCAGCTCACCGCGCTGTCCGAGCATTGGGAGAGCCTCGTCGAGGATTGAGTCGACGTAAGTTTCTACTCGGTTACGGGTTGACGTAGCGCTTGATTTTAGGGATCGTCAGTGTTCGGATTATCTCCGACGGACGCTGATGCGACCCAGCTGAGCTGCTGTGAAGGTCAAAACCGGCGTCCTTCAGGAGGTGTCCACTATGGACCACCTGCGCCTGATCCTGAAGGAGTGGAGGCAACCGTGCCGCCCAGCCAGTCCTATGCAGTCACCATCGTCGGTGGCGGTCTCGGAGGGTTGACCACCGCGCTTGCGCTGCGCCAGCGCGGTCTGCGCACCATCGTGCTCGAACAGGCGCCGGAGCTCGGTGAGGTCGGTGCCGGCATCCAGACCGCGCCCAACGCCAGCCGCATCCTGCTCGGCCTCGGGCTTCGCCGGCAGCTGGAGGCGATCCACACCGAGCCGCAGGACCAGGTTCGCCGCCGCTGGCACGACGGCGCGATCATCGCGCAGCTGCCGCTCGGCGAACGGGTCAAGCGCAAGTACAACGCGCCCTACTGGCACTACCACCGCGCCGACCTGCACCGGGTGCTGCTCGACGCGTGCCTGGACGGCGAGGGCGTCGGACCGGTCAGCGAGGTCCACACCAGCGCCAAGGTCACCGAGATCGACCGCACCGACCCGACGAGGCCGGTCGCGGTCAGCGAGGACGGCAGGCGGTTCGACGCCGACGTGCTGATCGGCGCGGACGGCGTCCGCTCGGCGGTGCGCGACCTGATGGGGCTGCCGGACACCCTGGAGTTCTCCGGCGAGATGGCCTACCGCGCGCTCATCCCCGGCGACAAGATCGCCGCCGACCCGGCGACCCGCTTTCTGCTGGACCGCCTGCACTCGACGATCTGGTACGGCCCGGACCGCCACCTCGTGCACTACTGCATCCGGGGCGGCGAGTACCTCAACGTCGTGGCGATCGTGCCGAACACCCTGGACGTCGAGCAGACCTGGACCGGACCGGCCACGGCCGACGAGCTGGTCGAGGCGTACAGCGGCTGGGACGATCGAGTGGCCGCCATGCTGTCGAAGGCCGAGGGAGATGCGTCGAAGTGGGCGATGTTCCGGCGTCGCCGCGACCCGGTGTGGGTCGACGGCCATGTCGCGCTGCTCGGCGACGCCTGCCACGCGATGCTGCCCTACCAGGCGCAGGGCGCGTCCCAGGCGATGGAGGACGCCGCCGTGCTCGCTGAGGAGCTGGGCGGTGTGACGCGCGACGGCATCGCGGGCGCGCTGACCCGATACGTCGGGCGGCGGGCCAAACACGCCGGAATGGTGCAGGATGCTTCGCTGCGCAACAAGGACTTCTATCACCTGCCCGACGGCCCCGAGCAGGAAGAACGCGACAGAGTTCTCCGCGAGTTCAACGGTGAGTCGGACGTGTCCTACGACTGGCTCTGGAACGGCACCCCCTTGAACGACCCCGACCTCGAGTCCTTCCACTACCCATTCGGCCGTTAGCCCCACGAGGAGTCGACCATGCGAACCGGAGACCAGGTAGTGCAGGACCTTCCCTGGAAATGGGGAGTGCAAGGAAAGATCTTCATCATCGGTGGCCTCGGCTACATGTTCGACGCCTGGGACGTCGCGCTCAACGGGTTCCTGACGCCGCTGCTCGGGACCGCGTTCCAGCTGACGCCGGGAGAGCGCGGCCTGGTCGGCACGGCGAACCTGGTCGGCATGGCCGTGGGCGCGGTCGGCTGGGGCACCATCGCGGACCGGATGGGCCGCAAGCGGGCGTTCGGACTGACCCTGCTGATCTTCGCGTTGTTCTCCGCGCTGGGTGCGCTCTCGCCGAACTGGTGGATCTTCCTGGCGCTGCGGTTCATCGCGGGCGTCGGTCTCGGTGGCTGCATTCCGGTCGACTATGCGCTGGTCAGCGAGTTCTCACCACGCAAGCAGCGAGGCAAGGTGCTCGCCGCGATGGACGGCTGGTGGCCGATCGGTGCCACGCTGTGCGGTCTGTCCGCGACCCTGCTGCTGCCGCTGAACGGCAGCTGGCGCTGGATGCTGGCGATCATGATCGTGCCCGCCGTGCTGCTGTTCTGGGTCCGGCGAGGCGTCCCGGAGTCGCCGATCTTCCTGGCCCGCGCCGGGCGCGAGGCCGAGGCCCGCGTGGTGATCGATGACCTGGTCGTGCGTACCGGCGCCACGCCGGAGCCGTACGTGATCCCCGCCGTGGTGCACGACGAGCGCCGTCAGCGCGGGTTGGCCGCGGCGGCCGAGCAGCTGAAGCTCGTGTGGCGGTTCAACCCGGTGCTGACCGGAATCTCCTGGACGCTGTTCACCACCGTCATGCTCGTCTACTACGCCGCGCTGACCTGGATGCCGTCCATCCTGCGCGCCCAGGGCATGAGCGAGTACGCGGCGTTCGCCGGCACCACCGTCATGAACGCGGTCGGGTTCCTCGGTGTCGTCGTGTCGGTGCTCGTCGTGGAAGCCGTCGGCCGCAAGTGGGTGATCGGGGTGACCGCTCCGCTCGCCTCCGCGGCGCTGGTCATCTTCGCGCTGGTCCTGGACGTGCCGGCGGCCGCACTGACGATGATCGGGGTGTTCGGGTTCCTGATCCTGATGGCCATCCCGGTCATGTACGCCTACGTCTCCGAGCTGTACCCGACGGAGCTGCGGGCCAGCGGCTTCGGCTGGGCGTCCTCGGCGAGCCGCATCGTCACCGGCTTCACCCCGCTGATCTTCGGCAGCCTGCTGTGGCCGGTCCTCGGACTGCCACTGACCTTCACCGTGCTCGGCGTCGTCGTGGTCGCCGCCGTGCTGTGGATGGCGGTCGCCGCGCCGGAGACCCGGGGCCGTGAGCTGGACCGGATCACCGGCGACGAGGCGGTGGTCCCCGTTGTCCAGAGCTGACGCATGAAGCCCGCCGCATTCACCTACCACCGGCCCGGATCGGTCATCGGGGCGTTGGACCTGCTCGAAGAGCTGGGCGACGGCGCGAAGCTCATCGCGGGCGGGCAGAGCCTGGTCGCGATGATGAACTTCCGGCTGGCCAGGCCCGAGCACCTGATCGACATCCGCAAGGTGCCGGGGCTGGACCAGATCGTCCGGGACGGTGACCGGCTGCGGATCGGAGCGCTGGTCACCCACCACGCGGTCGAGACCGCCGACCTCGGGCCCGACTTCGCGGTCCTGTCCAGGACGATGCGCTGGGTGGGTCACCTGCCGATCCGCACCAGGGGCACGGTCGGCGGCAGCATCGCGCATGCCGACGCGACCGCCGAATGGTGCCTGCTCGCTGTTCTGCTGGAGGCGCTGATCGTCGTGGAGGGGCCGGCCGGTCGCCGGGAGATCCCGGCGGAGGAGTTCTTCGTCGGGGTGTTCACCACCGCGCTGGAGCCCGATGAGCTGATCGTCGAGGTGATCTTCCCCCGGCCCGCGCCGCGTGCCGCGCTGACCGAGTTCGCCGAGCGGCAGGGTGACTTCGCGATCGTCGCCGCGGCGGTCGACCTGGATGCCGACCGCGTGGTTCTCGGCGGCGTCGGTCCGACCCCGGTGGTCGCGGGGGGCGAGCTCGAGCTGCGGGATGCGCCGGGGGTGAGCGCCCATTACCGGCGCGGGTTGGTGAACACGCTGGTCGAACGAGCCCGTGAGGAGGCGGCCGCGCTGTGAGTGGACCGAAGTTCCGCAAGGACGGGGCCTGGGTGGGCGCGTCCGTGCCCCGCCGGGAGGATCCCCGGCTGCTGACCGGACGCGGGCGGTTCGTCGACGACATCGCGCTGCCCGGCATGCTGCACGCGCAGTTCGTCAGGTCGCCGCTCGCGCACGCCCGGATCACCTCGGTCGACCTGTCCGAGGTGCGCGCCGTGCCCGGGGTGGTCGCCGCGTACGCGGCGAAGGACCTGGACCTCGGCGACATCACCGCGCTGCTGGACCGTCCGGCGCACGAGTTCGTGGCCACCGACATGCCCGTTCTGGCGCACGACAAGGTCCGGTTCGTCGGCGAGCCCATCGCCATCGTCATCGCCCGCGACCCGTACGCCGTCGAGGACGGCGTGGAGGCGGCGATCGTCGAGTACGACGACCTGGACCCGATCACCTCCGACACCGAGGCCCTGGCCCCGGACGCGCCGCTGGTACACGCCAATGCGCCGGCGAACACCCTGGTGGACGTCTCGCTGTTCGCCACCGAGGGCATCGACGAGATCTTCGCCACGGCCGACCATGTGGTGCGCGTCCAGACCAAGACCGGCAGGCAGAACGCACTCCCGCTGGAGACCCGCGGCGTCGTCGCCGAATGGGACGACCGCGACGAACAGCTGCGCGTACACACCTGCACGCAGGTGCCGCACCAGGTGCGGACCGTGCTCGCCGGGTGCGTCGGGCTGTTCGAGAAGCAGGTCAGGGTCATCGTCCCGGACATGGGCGGCGGGTTCGGGCAGAAGTGCGTCGTCGGGCGCGAAGAGATCGCCGCCGCGGCCGCCGCGCTACGGCTGCGCAAGCCGGTCAAGTGGATCGAGGACCGCCGCGACGCGCTGACCGCCGCGTTCCTGGCCCGCGAGCAGCGCTACGACGCGCGTGCCGCGTTCGACGCCGAGGGAACACTGCTCGCGCTGGACGCCGACATCGTGTGCGACATGGGCGCCTACTCCTGCTACCCGTTCACCGCCGGCATCGAGCCGCTGATGGCTTCGGCGGAGTTCCCCGGCGTGTACAAACTGCCCGCGTACCGGGTGCGCGGCAGGGCGGTGACCACGAACAAGGCACCCACCGCGCCGTACCGGGGGGTCAGCAGGCCGCAGTACGTCATGGTGATGGAACGCCTGATGGAGAAGGCCGCGAAGGCCACCGGCCTCGACCCGGTGGAGATCCGCCGCCGCAACGTCATCACCGTGTTCCCGTACACCGGGATCAACAACATCACCTACGACCCCGGCTCGTACCGCGAGTCGCTGGACCTGTGCGAGCAGGTGCTGCGCGACGAGGGCTGGTACGACGTGCGCAACGACCCCGGCCGCGTCATCGGTATCGGCTACTCGTGCTTCTCCGAGCGCACCGGCTACGGCTCCGGCGCGTTCGCGCAGCGCAAGATGAACGTCGTCCCCGGCTTCGACATCTCCGAGATCCGGATGGACACCTCGGGCACCGTGGTCGTCACGTCCGGCACGATGAGCCACGGCCAGAGCCACGAGACGACGATGGCACAGATCGTCGCCGACCGGCTCGGCATCGACATCGCGCGGGTCAAGATCCTGCAGGGCGACACCGACCGGATCACCTATGGCTGGGGTTCGTTCGCCAGCCGCTCCATCACGATCGGCGGTAGCGCGGTCGGCGCGGCGTCGGGCAAGCTCGGTGAGCAGCTGCGCGAGATCGCCGCGCACCTCATGGACTCCGATGTGGACAACACCGAGCTGGACGGCGCCGGTGGCGTGCGGCTGCGCGACGAGCCGGACCGGCGGATGTCCTTCCCCGAGCTGGCCGAGGTCGCCTACCTGCGCTCACATCTGCTGCCCAAGGGCGTCGGACCGGGCCTGACCGCGACCGCGAGCTTCGACCACATGGGCGACGGCACGTTCTCCAACGCCACCCACGGCGTGGTCGTCGAGCTGGATCCCGGCACCGGCGGCGTGCGGATCCTGCGGTACGTGTGCGTCGAGGACTGCGGTGTGGCGATCCACCCGCAGATCGTCGAGGGCCAGTGCCGGGGCGGCATCGCGCAGGGCATCGCGGGCGCGCTGTTCGAGCAGGTCGTCTACGACTCCGAAGGCCAGCCGCTCGCGCCGAGCTTCATGGAGTACAAGGTGCCGACCGCCGCCGAGATCCCGGACGTGCTGATCCACCACCTGGAGACACCGTGCACGTTCACCGAGAACGGCGCGAAGGGCGCCGGTGAGGGCGGCACGATCGGCGCTCCCGCGGGCGTGCTGAACGCGGTCAACGACGCGCTGCGGCTCACCGGCGTCGAACTGGACGACACCCCGATCGCCCGCGAGTCCGTCTACCGGGCACTGGAGGTTTCAGCATGACCGACGTCCAGCTCATCGAGCTGACGGTGAACGGCGAGAAGCACGACCTGGCCATCGAGCCGCGTCGTCTGCTGGTCGACGTACTACGCCACGACCTCGGCCTGACCGGCACCCACGTCGGCTGCGAGCACGGCATCTGCGGCGCCTGCACGATCCTCGTCGACGGCGCGCCTGCTCGTGCCTGCCTGATGTTCGCCGCGCAGGCCGAGGACTGTGACATCCGCACCGTCGAGTCCCTGGCCGCGCCGGACGGCGGCCTGACCGACCTGCAGCGGTCGTTCACCGAGCACCACGGCCTGCAGTGCGGGTTCTGCACACCCGGGTTCCTGATGCTCGCCGAGGGCTACCTTGCCGAGCGGCCGGACGCGAGCAAAGAGGAGATCCGAGAGGTGGTCGCGTCGAACCTGTGCCGCTGCACCGGATACCAGACCATCGTCGAGGCCATCGACTCGTGCGCGACGGCACGGAGGAGCTCATGAGCATGCACGGAACCGAGACCGACCAGTCTTATGCGCGCGCCGGGTTCGGCGCTCGTGCGCATCGAGGTTCGCGGCCGGCGATCGTCGTGGTCGACCTGACCAACGGCTTCACCGATCCCTCGTTGCCTACCGGTGCCGACCTGTCCTCGGTGGTCGCGGCCACCGGTCAGCTCATCGGCGCGGGCCGCTCCGCCGACGTGCCGGTGCTGTTCACCACGATCGCCTACACGCCCGCGGAGCTGTCGGGTGGCGCGGTGGCCTGGCTGCGCAAGGCACCCGGCATGGCGTCGCTGCGTGAGGGCTCCTCGGCGGTGGCTCTCGATGCCCGGTTGCCGGTCGGCCCCTCGGACCACCTGATCACCAAGAAGGGCGCCTCGGCGTTCTTCGGGACCGGTCTGGGTGCGCTGCTCTCCGGACTTCGGGTCGACACGGTGCTGATCTGCGGCGCCACCACCAGTGGATGTGTGCGGGCCAGCGCGGTCGACGCCGTGCAGTCCGGTTTCGACGTGCTGGTGCCCCGTCAGTGCGTCGGTGACCGCGCCGACGGCCCGCACCAGGCGAACCTGTTCGACATCCACGCCAAGTACGGAGATGTGATCGAGTTGGACGACGCGCTGGGCTACCTGGGTTCGCTGGCGGCGGCGGTGTCGGTCTGATGGCCCGCGCGGTCTTGCAGTCGGCGCTGGCCGACCTGGCGTCGGTGCCCGCGACCAGCCAGTGGGTTCGTTCCGACGTCCGGTTGCATCTGCTCGACTACGGCGGATCCGGTGTCCCGCTGGTCGTGCTGCCCGGCATCACCAGCCCCGCCATCACCATGGACTTCGTGGCGCGTGAGCTGACCGACCTGGTCCGGCCACTCGTGCTGGACGTGCGGGGACGGGGCCTGTCGGACTCCGGCTCGTCGTACACCCTGGACGACTACGCGCACGACACCATCGCGGTGATCACCTCGCTGGGTCTGTCCCGGCCGCTGCTGCTCGGACATTCGATGGGTGCCCGGATCGCGTCCGTGGTCGCCTCGTCGGGGCTGGTGTCGCTGCGCGGGTCGGTACTGGTGGACCCACCCATGAGCGGTCCCGGACGTGGGCCGTACCCGACGACGCTGGACGCCTTCCTCGGACAGCTCGCCGAAGCCTCGCGTGGTACCGACGCTGATGAGGTGGCTCGCTCCTGGCCTCGGTGGCCGCGGCGTGAGCAGGAACTCCGGGCACGCTGGTTGTCCAGTTGTGACTCCTCGGCCATCGCCGCCACCCACCTCGGGTTCGAGACCGAGGACTTCTTCTCGTCGTGGCCGAAGGTCCCTTCCCCCACCGCGTTGCTGTACGGGGCTGACAGTCCTGTGGTCACGGCTGCCGGTGTTGCCGAGGCTCGGGCCGCGAACCCTTCGGCTTCTTTCGTGTCGATTCCTGACGCCGGGCACATGGTCTTCTGGGACAACCCGGGGCCGGCGTTGTCGCTGCTTCGTTCGGTTTTGTCGTCTCTTCTGTGAGTGCCGGGGGCTTTTACTGAGGGGGCTGCCGCCCCGAGCCGCGCCACAGGGCCCTGGGGGCCCTGTGGCGCGGCTCGGGTTGCCAACGAAGTCCCTTCTGGTCGCGTTGTGTGAGTGGTCGGTGTGGGTCTGATCGCGGTGTTCTGACTCTGACCGTTTACCGCTGATCGGGGGTTGTTGGCTGGTTGACCTGCTGATTCCCTGTTTTTGTCGGTGTTCGAACGTATGATCGATGGCATGCAGGGTGGGGTGTCGGTCGGTTCCTGGCTCGCGGGTATGCCCGCCGGGCCAGTCCTCGGTGCTGTCCTCGCCGCGCTGGACATGAGTGCTGTTTCTGACGAGTTCGTCGTCGATGTGCTGCAAGCCTGTGGGCGTCAGCGTGCGCATGTCGAAGGCCTGTACACGGCTGCGGTCACCACGGTGGTGCAACGCGCCGCAGCTGTCGGGTCGGAGCAGTACGCCTCCGATGAAGTACGGGCCGCGTTGACGTTGTCTCGCAGTCGGGCGCGGGCCGAGTGCGATTTCGCTCAGGTTCTGTGTCTGGAGCTGCCGGCGGTGCACGCGGCGATGGTGGCCGGGCTGATCGACCGGGACCGGGCGATGGTGTTCACCCACTATCTGGCTGGTTTGCCCGAAGATCTGACCGCCGCGGTGATCGTGCGAGTGTTGCCGATCGCGCCGGGGTTGACCACCGGGCAGCTGCGGGCCCGAATCCTGAAGCTGATCATCACCGTGGAGCCGGAGCGGGCCGAGGACCAGTACGAGCAAGCCTTGGCTGATCGGATGGTGGTCGGCTACCTCGATTCGGCGGGCACCGCCACGGTCACTGCCACCGGCCTGCCACCCGATGAGGCGGCGGCGGCGACCGAGCGGATCGCGAAGCTGGCGGCCGATGCGAAACGCGCGGGGCATCGCGGGCGGATCGATCAGCTACGCGCCGACATCTTCCTACGGCTGCTCGATGGGAGGTTCCATCACCTGACCCGAGCCCAGATGATCGCCGCGCTGCTGGCCGAAACCTCACCGCCAAACCCGGCCAACCCCGAACCGTCCGAACCGGCCGACACCGAACCGGCCGAGGCTGTCACTGAGGTGGTGGGGCGGGTGTCGGGGATCGAGGTGCGGGCCCGGCTCGACACCCTCGCCGGACTCAACCACCTCCCCGGGGAACTCCCGGGCTGGGGCCCGATCCTCGGGTCGGTCGCCCGACGCGCCGCCGCCCGCCAACACAGCGGCCAATGGCGATGGGTGGTCACCGACCCCGACGGCTACCTCATCGCCGAGGGCATCACCCACCGCCGACCCGCCACCAGCCCACCCAGCTACCGCGCCGAAGGTGGAATCGTGGAACTCGCTATCCCCGCCACCACACTCGCTCAACTGACGAAAGACCCACCCCGGGCCTGGGTGAAAGTCATCACCGACATCGCCACCCAATACCAGCGGGCCCGCGAACGGGACCCCGCCGACACACTCGACGCCCAGCCGGGTCGGCGACGTCCGACCAGCGCGCTGCGGCGGTACACCCAGATTCGGGATCGCACCTGCACCGCACCGGGCTGCCGCCGATCAGCGGTGCAGTCCGAACTCGACCACACCCACGACATCCAACACGGCGGACCCACCACCAGCACCAACCTGGCACCGGCCTGCGCACACGACCACGCACTCAAACACCGAGGAGGCTGGACGGTCACCCAACCCCGCCCCGGCCACTTCCGCTGGAAGAGCCCACTCGGTCGCACCTACCCGACCCGAGGAGAACCCATCACCGACCCGCCCCCGTTCTAGCGATGGGTGACCGCTTCGATGCGGTTGCCCGCGGGGTCCAGCACAAAAGCCGCGTAGTAGGAGTCGTGATACTCGCGGCGTTCGCCGACCCCCTGATCGTCGCGGCCACCGTGGGCCAGCGCGGCCGCGTGAAACTGATCCACCTCGGGGCGTGAGCGCGCGCGGAAGGCCCAGTGCCGGTCATCGGCCGCTCTCGCCGACACGGCGACGACCGACAGGTAGCAGTGCCCGTCGTCCGCCGCGGAGTTTCGGGTGCCGTAACCGGCAGCCTTGTCGGTGAGATGGACGCGGTCGTGGCCGAGGACGCCCATGACCGCGTCGTAGAACCGGACCGCGGCCTCGAGATCGTCGACGGTGATCGACACGTGATCCAACATCGGGCGAACCTCTCTGCGGGGGAGTGTCAAAAGTGAGTGCCGTGCTCCGACCACTCCACATCGGACCCGCCATCAGGAAGGCAAGTCATGCACTACGACCGCCACTGCAGCGAGATTCTCATCCAGACCGAGCTGCTCGCCACCGAGATCAAGGGCGCCGACCTGCGCGCGCCGGTGCCATCCTGCCCTGGTTGGACGCTCGGCAGGCTGCTGCGGCACATCGGCGGCGGTCACCGGTGGATCGAGGAGACCGTGCGGACCCGGGCGACCGAGTTCATCCCCGACGACCGGATCCGGCAGACCGAGGGGGACGACTCGGGCGAGGCACCCTCGGACTGGCTCGTCGACGGTGCCGCTCGCCTTGCCGAGACCCTGCGCCAGGCGGGTCCTGACGTGCGGGTCGCTATGCAACACGGCCTCGAAGCACCCACGGCCTTCTTCGCCCGTCGCTTCACCCACGAGACACTCGTGCACCGCGCCGACGCCCTGCTGGCGGCCGGGCGTGAGTTCACTGCCGGGCCCGACATCGTCCTCGACGCGGTCGACGAGTGGATGGAGCTCGACGCGCTGCCCTTCCACCTCGAGTACAAGCCGAGGAAACGTGAGCTGCTCGGACACGGCCGGAGTCTCACCTTCGAGGCCACCGACTTCGAGGCTGTCTGGTTCGTCGACCTCGGCGGCGACGTCATCACCTGGAGCCGAGGCCGCCGCGCGGCGTCGGTCGTCGTCCGGGCCTCGCTGACCGACCTGTTGCTGGCCATCTACCGGCGCAAGCCTTTCGGCGAACCCGGTATCGACGTCGAAGGTGACGTCGCGCTGCTCGACGACTGGCAGCGCGACATCGGGTTCGGCTGATCGGCTGCGCTGGGTTCGTAGCCGGCGCCACTCACGTGAGGAGTGAGCCTGCGTGGGGGACCTTGGTGGGCAGGTTCAGCGACTGCAGGATTCTGAAGGTGGTTGCCGTCGCGGCGGAGAGGACCGGCAGTCCCAGCTCGTCCTCCACCGGCTGGATGGACGGCAGCGACGGCATCTGGACGCATGCCGAGAGGACCAGCGCGTCCGCGCCGGCGAGCGACAGCTTCCGGTAGTGGTCGCGCAGGTCGGCGGGGTCCAGGCGGGCGACGGCCAGGTTGTCCGGTACCTCCAGTGACAGCGCGTCGACCACCTCGACGCCCGCGTCCTCCAGGTAGTCCACAACGGCCTGGGTCAGTGGCTTCAGGTAGGGCGTGATGATCGCTACCTTGCGGGCGCCCAGCGCCTCGATGCCGGACAGCAGTGCTCCCGCACTGGAGATGACCGGCGCGTCCGAGCCCTCGGCGCGCAGCGCGGCGCTGATCGAGTCCTCGGCGGTGCAGTGGTAGCCGGGTCCCTGCGCCATGATCGCCACCAGGCACGCGGTCGCGACGACGTCCGGCCGGGCATCGGCCAGCTCGGTCGCGGCGCGCTCGGCCTGCGCGTTCATTGCGCGCAGCTGCTCCGGGGTGACGTGCTGCATGCGGGCCCGCGCGGAGTGGAAGACGAACCGGTTGTCCCGGTCGACCTCCTCGCGGGCACGCAGCATGCGTGGCAGCTCGGTCTCCATCGTGAGGTTCGAGCTCGGCACGATCATGCCGATGTGATGGTCGGTCATCGCTTACCCGCCGGCCGCATGTCGGCCACGGTCAGCTCGCCGGCGTCGACGATCAGTTCGTCGTCGAGGTAGAGCGAGCAGCCGCGCATCGGGATGTCGAAGTGACACGGGGTGTCGTTCGGTCCGCCGAGCTCGTTGTTCGGGCCGATGGAGAACATGACGTTGCCGTAGAAGCTGCGCAGCTCCATGCCCATACCGCCGCCGAACTGAGTGAGCCCGTGCCAGTGCGCACGCTCGTCCAGGCCCCAGCCGACGTGGGACATGCCGTAGCCGCGCGGGTCGTCGAAGCTCTTGATGTAGGACGAGAGCAGCTCGGCGTCCAGCCCGCCCCGGATGTCGCGGATGAAGCCCTGCTCGATGGTGAACTCCACCGGCGCCTGGACGTAGGTGTTGAACGGCAGCAGCACGTCGCCGGGCGCGAGCACGATGGTGCCGTCCACCCCGTCGTCGGCGCCGCCGGTGAACACGAACGCCGCCGGCCAATGGTCCCAGCGCCCGGCCTGGTCGGTGTAGCCGTACTCGCTCATCGTCGGGTACACACCGAGCCTGTAGGTGACGTCGGTGCCGTGCGGGCTGGTGATCCGCATGGACTGCGACTTGGCCAGCAGCTCGGCGCCGATCTCGACGCGTTCGCGCAGCTCACGCGTCGGCATCAGCCGGGCCAGCAGCGGCGCCGGTTCGACGGCGGTCAGCACCCGCGTGCCCGCCGCCTGAATCTCGAACTGCTCCTTGCTGAACAGCAGGAACGTCAGGTCGACGAGCATCTCGGTCTGTTTGAGCGCGTCCACGGCGAGCTGGTTGCCGGCCAGCCCGGACTGGCCGACCGCCCAGGCGCCCGACGCGCTCGCCGGCGACGGAAGCCGCAGGTGGAATGTCCGCGCGCCGAGCGTTTGCGCCGCCCACATGAACGCGTCGGCGTAGTCGGCGCGTTCGTCACCCTGGGTCAGCACCGAGATGGTCTCGCCCTCGTGTACGCCACTCAGGGTCAGCTGCCGCAGGCAGATGTCGTTGAGCAGGTTGTGGTTCACTGCCATCCTCCAACCGAGATAGTCCGAACACTGACGATCCCTGTTCGAGGCGCTCAGGTCAAGGGCTAGGAGCTACCAACTGGCGCGGGTTCGGTGCCCAGGCGGCCGCCGAACTCGATACCTCTGGCCTCCTTGCCCAGCAGAACCAGGATGATGGTCACGATGAACACCGGGATGATCGTGGCGGCCAGCGCGAACGGATAACCGTGCTTGGCCGCGAGCGATTCCTGGATCGGCAGGTTCAGCGAGGCGAGCAGGTTGCCCAGCTGGTAGGTCACGCCGGGGTAGAAGCCGCGGATGGTGTCCGGCGACATCTCCGACAGGTGCGCCGGGATGACACCCCAGGCGCCCTGCACCATGACCTGCATCAGGAACGAGCCGAGGCACAGCATGCCGACGGTGTGCGAGTAGGCGAACAGTGGGACGATCGGCAGCCCGAGCACCGAGCAGAAGGCGATCGTGTAGCGCCGGCCGAACCGTGAGGACAGCGGCCCGAAGATGATGCCGCCGATCGTCGCGCCGATCGTGTAGACGACCGCGATCCAGGACGCCGTGGTGCCGGACACCGCCGCGCCGCCGTTCTCGGTCGCCTTGAGGAACGTCGGGTAGATGTCCTGCGTGCCATGGCTCATCCAGTTGAAGGCCGTCATCAGCAGGATCAGGTAGACGAACCGGCGCAGCACCGTCGCGTTCAGCAGCACGTCACGGAACGAGGACTGGGTCATGCGCATCTTCTGCTGCGTGTCCTCCCAGACCTCGGACTCCTTGACCCTGGTCCGGATCAGCAGGCTGATCAGCGCGGGGAAGATGCTCAGCGCGAACAGCCAGCGCCAGGACAGCCCGGCCGCGTTGACCACCAGCAGGTTCGCCAGTGCCGCGAGCAGGTAACCCATCGAATAGCCCTGCTGCAGGACGCCGGAGAAGAAACCACGCCGCTTCGCCGGAATCTTCTCCATGGCCAGCGCCGCGCCGAGACCCCATTCGCCGCCCATGCCGATGCCGTAGAGCATGCGCAGGATCACCAGAACGGTGAAGTTCGGGGCGAAAGCACACAGGAAGCCGACCAGTGAATAGAAGACGACGTCCACGAGCAGCGGAATTCGCCGCCCTTTCCGGTCCGCCCAGAGCCCGAAGATGATCGCGCCGACCGGGCGCATGACAAGCGTGGCGGTGGTCAGGAACGCGACTTCGCTCAGTGAGACGTGGAAGTCCTTCGCAATCGAGGCGTAGACGAACACCACGATGAAATAGTCGAAAGCATCCATCATCCAGCCGAGTAGCGCGGCGGTGAACGAGTTGCGCTGATCTGGCGTGAGTCGCTCGCGCGCCTCGCTGCTGGCCTGGGTCATGCGGTAGTCCCCTCAGACTCCGGTTGGCCGTGACGGTCGGACGCTACGCCTGCCGATCGCACCTCGCCGGTTAACTGAGACGCTTATCAGAAAATGCGAAAGGCCCGGCACCGAGGTATTCGGTGCCGGGCCTTTCGATGGATCATGGGTTACCGGTGATGGCTCCCCACGCCTTGGCGGCGGATTCGGTCGACTCCGCCCCTAGCGCAGAACCAGCCGACAACCAGTGCGATGGCGATCAGCGGGATACAGCCGACGACGATCTTGCCGGTGTGCCCGTTGAACCAGGTCATCGCAAGCACGAACACCAGGAACACTAGCGTGACGTAGTTGGTGTACGGGGCGCCGGGCAGTCGGAAGGCAGGCCGTTCGACCAGTCCGGCGTTGGCGGCCCGGAGCATGGCGAGGTGCGCAACCATGATCATTGACCACATTCCGATGATGCCCACAGCGGACAGCTCGGTCGTCACCTCGAAGGCGTCGTGCGGCAGGATCAGGTTGAGGAACACACCGATCAGGTAGATGACACCGGTGAGCAGCACACCCGCGTAGGGCACACCGCTCTTGCTCATCTTGGACAGGAACATCGGTGCTGAACCGTTGAACGCCAGAGACCGCAGGACCCGGCCGGTCGTGTACAGGCCGGAGTTCACACTGGACAGGGCTGCGGTCAGGATGACGATGTTCATGATGCCGGCCGAGCCGGGAATGCCGATCTTGTCCAGTGCGGTGACGAACGGGCTGACACCGGACTGGTAGACCGACGAGGGCAGCAGCATGGTCAGCAGCAGCACGGAGCCCACGTAGAAGATGGCGATCCGCCACCCGACCGAGTTGACCGCCTTGGGGATCACCTTGCGTGGGTTGTTCGTCTCACCAGCGGCGACGCCCACCATCTCGACACCTGCGTAGGCGAACACGACACCCTGCAGGATCATCAGGACGGCGAGGAAGCCGAACGGGAAGAATCCGCCGTTGTCGAAGATGATCTGCGGGCCGGTCGAGTGACCGTCGACCGGGGTACGGATGACCAGTACGACGATGGCGATCACCATGAAGGCGATCAGCGTGACCACCTTGATGATGGCGAACCAGAACTCCAGCTCGCCGAAGATTTTCACTGACACCAGGTTGACCGCGAGCACGACGGCCAGCGCGATCAGGGCCGGAATCCACTGCTGGATGTCCGGGAAGAAGAACTTCACGTACACGGCGGCGGCCGTGACGTCACCCATGCCGCTACAGGCCCAGTTCAGGAAGTACATCCAGCCCGCGAAGTACGCCGACTTCTCGCCGATGAACTCGCGCGAGTAGGAGACGAACGAACCGGATGTCGGGCGGTGCATCACCATCTCGCCCATCGCCCTGACCACCAGGAACGCGAAGACACCCGCGACGGCGTAGACGATCATCAGTGCGGGACCGGCTGAGTGCAACCGCCCACCGGCACCGAGGAACAGGCCGCTGCCGATGGCGCCGCCGATGGCGATCATCTGGACCTGGCGGTTACCGAGGGCCTTCTGGTAACCCTGGTCCTCGAAGACTGATAAATCGGTTCGAGATTCGTAGTTCGCGGAGTCTTCGGCCTTGGTATTAGATGACACGGGCTGGCCCCCTTGCGCGTGGTGCCCAGTGAGATGACGAACTAGCCGCTTCGACCGGAAGTTCTGATGGGCGCAGAGTCTAAGCACGTCGCCGAGGGGGCGCCAGGCGACTTGATGGAGACTTGAGAAAATGAAACAGCGTTGTCACGGCACGTCAACATGTGTCGCGACACAGCAAAACCGGCGTTCGGCATGATCCGAACGCCGGTTCGCTGTCGCTGTGCTTAAAGGCCGAGCAGGCCGCCGCCCGAGTCGGACTGCTGGCGCCTCGGCGCGGGCTTGGCCGCGTGCGTCGGCTCGGATTGCGGGGCATTGTTCCTGCTGAACATCACCGAGCCGTACTGCGGAACGGAACCCGAGTCGCCCTTGGCGACCGAGGCGACCTTTTCCTTGCAGTCGCCGGTCTTGTAAAAGCCGACCGGCTTGTCGGTGTCATTCGCGATCTCGCCCTTGCCGGCCAATACGACGCAGTAATCGTCCGGGGGATTGGCGCTGGTCTTGCTGACACCGGCGGCGTCGGTGTAAGTGAATGTACCTTCCGCCGCGGCGGCCATCGGAGCATTCGGCCAGAGGAGCACGATGGCTCCCGCGGCTGCCGTTGCACAGATGAGAGACCCGAATCGTGCGTGACCACGCATGTCCTTACCCCATCCTTATCGTATTCAGTGGGCCCCGACGGCATCTAACCGCTGGAACTATACAAGGCCCGATCAGGCCTCCAGCCGTCGGAACACCGCCGGAACGCCGCTGGGTACGAGTGGAGCGGTGTGTGGTCACCCGCGCCGGGCTGGCCATGATCGAGTGGTCAGGGGCATACTGCTCGGCGGTCCGGCTCGTGAGATGAAAGTGGCCGGAGCCGGTCGTCCCCGAGACGACCGACCCCGGCCCGCGACCGCCCGTCCGCTCCCCAGCGACAAGCGGTAAGCCTGTGTCAGACCATGCTGCTCACTGAACAGGGTATTCCTCTCTGCGCCAATTGGTGCTCTCCGTGGTTAAGTTCACGCTAATGGTGGTATGCACTCGGCGTTTCCGGGTGAGTTTTCGAACTGAAACAACACGCTGTGTGTGTACGAGGCAACTGTCCGCGTACGAATGCGGCAGCGGCGTGAGAAACCGAGAGTCGTCATTCCGAGTTGTCGAGCCTGCGGGCGGTGGCCAGCCAGGCCGTCATGTCGACCAGGCCCTCGGCGGGAAGGCCGAGCTGCGCCCTGTCCTCGGGGCTGCCGTCGGCGCGGTAGATGTCCGGCTCCAGCTGGTCCAGGGCCCAGAGGGGCTCGGTGAAGGCCGCCCGGATGGCCGCGTCGCTGATCCGGGGTCCGAAGCCGGGGGTCCGGTCGGACAGCGCCAGGACGTGCACCCGCGCACCCGGTGCGCACACCCCGTGCAGCGTGCGCGCATAGCGCTGTTGTTCCTCGGTCGCGAATACGTGAAAGAGTGCACTGTCTATGACAGTGTCGAAACCTGACAAACCGATGAGGGAAAGTGCGTCGGCCGTCTCGAATCGGGCCGGAACGCCCTGGGTCGTTGCATTCTCCCTGGCGACTTCGAGCGCGGTCGGCGCGAAATCGACACCCAGCACGTCGTAGCCGAGCCTGGTCAGGTGGATCGTGTGTTCGCCCGCCCCGCAGCCGATGTCCAGGACCCGGCCGGTGATGAGTCCGGCGCGTTCGAGCTCCAGGACGGCCGGCTGCGGCTCACCGATGACCCAGGGGGCCGAGCGCCGCTGGTAGGCGTTGTCGAAGGTCGGAAGGCGTGATGCGTTGTCCATGCGCACAGCGTCGTACATCAACCAACGTTGAGGTCAAGCGTCGTCCTGCCCGATCCGGCCTACCGCATTAGCCTGCACCAATGGCTATCCGCGACCTCGCCGGCACCGGCGCCCTCCAGGACGCTCTCGTGACGACCAACGCGCGCCTCGCCGACGTGCTCAGCGAGCTGAAGAAGACGAACGGCGAGGCGCTGGGCTCGATGAACGACCATCTCCTCGCGGTGCTGCGCCAGCTGGAGGAGACCAACGGTCAGCGGCTCGAAGCGGTCGCGCAGGAGCTTCGCACCCTGAACGGCAAGCTCGACCGGCTCGTCGTCGCGCTGGAGAAGGACTGACTCAGCCCGGCGTCGGGTGACCGGGCGAGGGAACCTCGCGGTCCCCGGCAGCGGCGAACTCCTCGACCAGCGTCTTGCAGAAGTCCGGCAGGTCGTCGGGGTTGCGGCTGGTGATCAGGCCCTGGTCCACGACGACCTTCTCGTCCACCCACTCGGCGCCCGCGTTGCGCAGGTCCGTCCGCAGGCTCGGCCAGGAGGTCAGCCGTCGGCCGGCGAGCACGCCCGCCTCGACGAGTGTCCACGGCGCGTGGCAGATCGCCGCCACCGGCTTGCTCTGGATGAAGAAGGCCCTGGTGAACGCCACGGCGTCGGAGTCGGTGCGCAGGAAGTCGGGGTTCGCAACACCGCCGGGCAGGACGAGCGCGTCGTAGTCCTCGACGCTCACGTCGCCGACCACGTGGTCGACGGTGAACGTGTCGGCCTTGTCCAGATGGTTGAAGGCCTGAACCTCTCCGGAGCTGGTGGAGATCAGCTCGGGTGTGCCGCCCGCCTCCTCGACGGCCTTCCACGGCTCGGTCAGCTCGACCTGTTCGATGCCTTCCGGCGCGACGAGGAAGGCGACCTTGCGTGAGTTCAGCGTCTGTGCCATGTGGTTCGACTACCCGCACGCTCCGGCGACAAACTCGGGACGCTGCAGCACAGCTCCGTCTTCGTCCGCTGGGACCGATGAGTACGCAGCCGCGACATCCGCAGGAACCGACGCAGCCGGGCCGCGGACCGGGGCGCCTGCCTCGGCGCGCACTTCAGCGACAGCTCGACCACCTGGTCGCCGTTCGGGAATCGCCAGTCCTCCACGGTGAGCTTCGGCAGGCCGGCCGCCGCGCCGCACACCCGCAGCACGGAGGCGGAGCCGTGCGGGCTGAGCTGTTCGAACGCGGTGGCGTCGGGGGTGAGGTGGGTCAGGAACAGTCGTTGCTCGGCGGACAACGTGTCCAGCCGTCCCGTGCCGTCGGCGAAGGAGCCGAGCTTCAGCGGTCGTCTGACCGCCGCGCACCACTGGGTCCGGTGCGGCAGCGCGTCCAGCTCGAGGGCCAGGTGCGGGAGCCGGCTGACCGGGAGGGCACAGGGATCGGCACGGCGCAGCTTCGTGACCAGCTCGGCCTTCCGGTGCTGGGTGAGCCGTACCCGGATGATGATGCCCAGGTCACGCAGCGTGCCGTCGGGGTTGTCCAGGTAGTAGACCCAGCGTCGGCGTACGGAACGGGGCCGCACCCCCAGCGCCGACATGACGTCGGCGGAGTCGGCGTCCAGCAGGACCTTGAGCTCGACGCGGTCCACCGGCCCGAGGCGTTCGATCGCGCCCGGCAACCCGGTCCATGGTTCCTGCTCCACGCCGACGCCTACCCAGCCCGCCGCCCGTTGAACCTGCCCTGAGCTGCCGCTGAAACTCGGAGGCGCGCCCGGACGGCTGTCGCTAGCATCGCGCGCCATGGTCAACCCACGCCGAGGATCGGTGCTCACCGCGAGGGCGGATGACTTCCCTCGCTGGTATCAGGACGTGTTGGAGAAGGCTCAGCTCGCCGACAACGGCCCGGTGCGCGGCACCATGGTGGTACGACCGTATGGCTACTCACTGTGGGAGCGCGTCCAGTCGGAGATCGACACGAGGATCAAGCGTGCCGGCGCGGAGAACGTCTATCTGCCGCTGCTGATCCCGGAGGACTACCTCAAGCGCGAGGCCGAGCACGTCGAAGGGTTCAGCCCGGAGCTGGCCGTCGTCACCCACGCCGGTGGCAAGGAACTCACCGAACCGCTTGTCATCCGGCCCACCAGTGAGACCGTGTTCGGTGAGCTGATGGCCAAGTGGGTGCAGAGCCACCGGGACCTGCCGTTGCTGCTCAACCAGTGGGCCAACGTCGTGCGCTGGGAGCTGCGACCCCGGCTGTTCCTGCGCACGAGCGAGTTCCTGTGGCAGGAAGGGCACACCGCGCACGCCACGCGGGAGGACGCGAACGCCTACGCGCGACGCATCCATCTGGACGTCTACCGGGACTTCCTGCGGTCCGTGCTGGCCATGCCGGTGCTGGTCGGTGTGAAGACCGCCCGGGAACGGTTCGCGGGCGCGATCAACACGATGACCTGCGAAGCCATGATGGGCGACGGCAAGGCACTGCAGATGGCGACCAGCCACGAGCTCGGCCAGAACTTCGCGCGTGCGTTCGACATGACGTTCAGCGACGCCGACGGCCGGCGTCAGCTGTGCTGGACCACGTCGTGGGGCAGCAGTACCCGGATCGTCGGCGGGCTCATCATGGGCCACGGTGACGACAACGGTCTCGTCGTTCCGCCCCGGCTGGCGCCGACCCAGGTGGTCGTGATCGCGGTCAAGGACGACGAGGCGGTGCTCGCCGCCGCCCGCGACCAGTTCGACAGGCTGGACCGGGCAGGCGTGCGAGTGCGCCTCGACGAGGCCGTGGGCAGGGGGTTCGGTCGCCGGGTGACGGACTGGGAGCTCAAGGGCGTTCCGCTGCGGATCGAGATCGGCCCCCGGGACGTCGAGGCCGGCCGGTTCACCCTGGTCCGGCGCGACACCGGGGAGCGCCTCGTGACCGAGGCGCCGGCTCAGGTCGTGCCCTCGCTCCTGGAGACGATGCAGGACGAGGTGCTGGCCGCGGCCGAGGCACGGCTGGCGGACAGAACCGTCCAGGCCGGGTCCATCGAGGAGGCCCGCGAAGCCGCGCGCACCGGTTTCGCCCGAATCCCCTGGCGGGTGCTGGGGGTGGAGGGCGAACAAGCACTGGCGACCGACGCGATCACGGTTCGCTGCCTGCAGACCGCCGACGGCGCGATCCCCGAGGACACCTCGGCCGACGACGTCATGGCGGTGGTCGGCCGCAGCTACTGACGGCGGACGACCAGCACGTGGTCCGTCACCAGCGCCGTCTCGCCGTCCGGGCCGGTGGCCTCGCGCTCGGGGGCGTCGGCCCGCTCGACGGACCACTGTGCCGGGTCGAGGTCCAGCTCGGCCGCCACCTCGCGCGGGGTGGCGTGGTGGGTGTGCTCGTGACGGTTCCACGACCACGGGGCGGTCGATCCGTGGTCGACGACCAGGAGCAGGCCGCCCGGGGCCAGTGCCTGCGCCGCGGTGCGTAGTACCTCGGCTCTGGGCAGCGTGAACGGGGTGTGGAAGTACTGGGCGGACACCAGGTCGAAGGTCCCGGCCGGGAAGGAGCGGGCGAGGTCGTGGGCCTCGGTGGTCACCAGGTCGCCGAGGCCCTCCTCGACCGCCCGCGCGCGCACCCGCTCGACGGCGGTCGTCGAGATGTCGACCGCCGTGACCCGCCAGCCCTGACGGGCGAGCCACAGTGCGTCCCCGCCACCGCCGCAGCCGAGATCGAGGGCGTCCTTCGGGGCGAGCGGTCCGGCGACCTCGACGAGCAGCGGATTGGCGCGGCCGCCCCAGGTCTTCTGGTTGGTGCCGTAGTGCTGGTTCCAGAACTGCGCGGGGTCGGTGTTCGTGTCGGGCATGCTGTGCATCCGGTGGCCTTCCTGAGGGGTTTCCTGCCCACGACGATGCACGTGCTGCCTCTGGAACGGCGAATGTTCTTGCCGGAATGGCAAGATTGGGTCCAGTCAGTCCAGGACCTGGGGCTCCTCCTCGGTGATGATGTCGGCCAGCAGGGTGAAGCTGTGTTGTGCCTGGTTGGCGTTGCCGAACTGGCGGTGGGCCAGCTTCGCCTCCTCGTCGCTCATCAGCCGTGGCGTGCCGGCGGCCTCGGCCATGAGCTGCATGTGGCACGCGCGGTCCATCGTGATGAACCACCAGACGGCTTCCTCGACCGTCCGGCCGACGGTGAGCAGGCCGTGGTGGCGCAGGATCGCGGCCTTGCGCATGCCCATCCGCGCCGCGATCGCCTCGCCCTCGGACTTGTCGAGCACGAGGCCCCGGTAGTCCTCGAACACCACGTGGTCGTTCCAGAACGCGCAGGACTCCTGGATGATCGGGTCGAGCGGCCTGTTCAGCGACGACCACGCCCGGCCGTTCAGGGTGTGCGCGTGGGCGACCGCCGTGACGTCCGGGCGGGCGTCGTGGATCGCGGCGTGGATGGCGAAGGCCGTCTTGTTGGTTCGTTTGTTCCCGCCGACGACCTTGCCGTTCCCGTCGAGGAGCAGTAGGTCGCTGGCCCGGATCCGGGAGAAGTGCACGCCGTAGGGGTTGACCCACAGGTGGTCGGGCAGCTCCGGGTCGCGCGCGGTGATGTGGCCGGCGACGCCCTCGTCGAAGCCGTAGCGAGCGAACATCCGGAACGAGATCGCCAGCATGCGCTTGCGGTGCTCCCGCTCCTGCTCGACCGTGCGGGTGTGGCGCCTGGTCGGTTCGGGATCGTCGAGCAGGACCGGAGCCTCGTCGAGCTCCTCGGTGACGGTCACGTCGTGAATGGTCATGGAGCCGGACCTCCAGGTATAGAAATTTCTCTAAAGCGAGAATTGTCTACGAGTAACCGTGTCGCGGTCAACAGCGGAACTGAGGAATCCTGTATCGGTGACAGAGCAGGCAGGGACGTCGTTGGGCGGGCAACGGCCGGCGTTCGCGGTGCCGCCCGACATCGCGTACTTCAACACCGCCAACCTCTCGCCCCAGCTGCACGGGGTTCGCGCGGCGGGTGAGGCGGCGCTGGACCGGCGGGCCCGGCCGTGGACGATCTCGGCCTCGGACTGGTTCTCCGACGTCGAGCGGCTGCGCTCGCTGTTCGCCGGGCTGGTCGGGGGTGACGCCGAGGGTGTCGCGCTGGTCCCGGCCACCAGCTACGGCTTCGCGGTGGCCGCCCGCAACCTGCCGTTGCGGCCTGGTGACCGGGTGGTCGTGCTCGCCGAGGAGTACCCGTCCGGCATCTACACCTGGCGCGCCGCGTGCCGGGCGGCCGGCGCCGAGATCGTCACCGTTCACCGGGCCGAGGACCAGACCTGGACCGAGGCGGTGCTGGACGTCCTCGACGATCGGGTCGCGGTGGTCAGCGTGCCGAACGTGCACTGGACCGACGGCGCCCGGATCGACCTGGACGAGGTGAGCGCACGCAGCCACCAGGTCGGTGCGAAGCTGGTCATCGACGGCAGCCAGTCGATCGGCGCGATGCCGTTCGACGTCGCCGCGATCCGCCCCGACTTCGTGGTGAGCGTCGGCTACAAGTGGCTGCTCGGCCCGTTCGGCGTCGGGTATCTGTACGTCGCCGAGGAGCATCGCCGGGGTGAGCCGGTGGAGCAGAACTGGATCCTGCGGGAGGGCTCGGAGGACTTCGCGCGCCTGGTCGACTACCGCGACGAGTACCAGCCCGGCGCGAGACGGTTCGACGTCGGGGAACGCACCAAGTTCGAGCTGCTCCCGATGGCGATCGTCGCGCTGGAGCAGTTGCGGACCTGGGGGATCCCTCGGATCGCGGCGACCCTGTCCGAGCTGACCGGTCAGCTCGCCGCGCGCGCCGTCGAGCTGGGCCTGGACCCGGTCCCCACCGACCGGCGCGGCCCGCACATGCTCGGGGTGCGGCTGCCGCCCTCGGTGCGGTCCGGCATCGTGGCCGCGCTGGCCTCGGCGAACTGCTACGCGGCGGTGCGCGGGGAGTCGCTGCGCATCTCACCGCACCTGCACATCACCGATACCGACGTCGAGTGCCTGCTGAACGCTCTGGAGGCCGCCACACGCTCGGCGGGTTAGGGACCATACGATTCGCGGGTGCCCGTCGCCGATGACCTTGATCTGTTCGACCAACTGGACGCTTCGGCACTACCGAGGCGTCAGCAGCTCATCCTGGTGGCGATCAGGGACTGGGTGGCCCGGTACGGCTATCCGCCGAGCACCCGTGAGATCGGTGATCTGGTCGGCCTGCGGTCCTCGTCGTCGGTGTTGAAGCACGTGGCGAGCCTGGAGGAGAAGGGCTTCCTCCGGCGGGGTACCGGCATGTCCCGGCCGATCGACGTGCGCGTCTTCCTGCGGGAACCGCGCGAACGGGCGGTCAGCGAGGACTCGGTGTCGGTTCCGGTGGTCGGTGACATCGCGGCCGGGACGCCCATCCTGGCCGAGGAGCACACCGACGAGGTACTGAACCTGCCGCGCGAGCTCGCCGGGCGCGGCACCGTGTTCGCGCTGCGGGTCCGTGGGGACTCGATGGTCGACGCCGCGATCTGCGACGGCGACACCGTCGTGGTCCGCCAGCAGCACGAGGCCCACTCGGGCCAGATCGTCGCCGCGATGATCGACGGCGAGGCGACCGTCAAGGTCTACCGCCGCCGCAACGGCCACGTCTACCTGGAACCGCGCAACGACGCCTACGACGTGATCGACGGCGACGAGGCAGTGGTGCTCGGCGTGATCGTCACCGTGCTGCGCAAGGTCTGAGCTGATTGCCGGTGCCGGACTGGCGGGACGACCGGATCGGCTCGGCCCTGCGCGGTGAGAACCCAACGGTGCTCGCCCGGATGCCGGGCGGCTTCGCGGTCATGGGGGATTCGCAGTGGCTCCCGGGCTACTGCGTCCTGCTCACCGACGACCCGGCCGTCGAACGGCTCTCGGACCTGACCCGGACCGAACGCACCGCGTTCCTGGAGAGCATGGCCGACCTGGGCGCGGCGGTCGAGCGGGCGTGCGTCGAGGCCGACCCGGCCTTCCGCCGCGTCAACCTGGAGATTCTGGGCAACACCGACCCGTTCCTGCACGCGCACGTCTGGCCTCGCTACGAGTGGGAGCCCTCGGACCTCGTGAGCCGGCCGGTGTGGCTCCATCCGCCTGCCAGATGGAGCGACCCGGCCACCATGCTCGGTCCGGAGCACGACGATCTGCGCGCCGCGATCACCGGGTACTTGACGGGCTGAACCCTGGGGGACCGCTGGTCTCGACCGTCGGATCGCCGGCCGTGGTCTCCGTGCTCGCCCGGACGAACGCGGCGACCGCGCGGGAGCTGGTGCGCTCGGGCCACGCCAGCAGGATCGAGCTGTTCGGTGCGTCGAGGACCGGGACGAAGACCACGTCCGACCGTGCGTGGCGCCGGGCGGACTCGGGGAGGACCGCGATCATCTGGGCCAGTGCGACCAGCTGCATCAGCTGCGCGCTGTCCCGTACCCGAGGGCCTTCGGCGTGGCCGGGCCAGCGCGGCAGTGGTTCGTCGTCGAGGTCCGCCAGCACCAGAGCGGCACGGCCGGCGAGCCGGTGGCCCGCCGGGAGCACGGCCACCTGGTCCTGGACCAGGAGCAGCTCCGTGTCGAACCCGCGCAGGTCGTCGTGCGGGGCGTGCAGGAACGCCAGGTCGCCGCGCCCGTCGCGCAGCATCGGCGCCTGCTCGCCCATGCCGCACACCACCACTTCGACCTCGATCGCGTCCGGGTCGCGGCGGTACCTCGGCAGGATGTCCTCCAGCAGGCCCGCGTCGCCGTTGGGTTTCATGACCACCGTCAACCGCGCGACGTCCTGTCCCGCGCGCCGGGTCCGCCGGACGGCGGCGGCGACCGCATCGAGGGCCTTCCGACTCTCGGCGAGAAGGACGACGCCCGCCGGGGTCAGGTTCACCGCGCGGCTCGTGCGCTCCAGCAACGGCACCCCGATCCGCCGCTCGATCCGCTGGATGGCGCGGGACAGGGGTGGCTGTGCGATGCCGAGGCGCGCCGCCGCGCGGCCGAAGTGCAGCTCCTCGGCGACCGCGACGAAGTAGCCGAGCTCCCGGGTCTCCAGCGCATCCATACCCGTAGGGTATCGGTCCGGACCGCATCGGTCTTGGCCCGCGCGGGCCGCGCCGTGGTGCTCTGGAGTCATGAACAACACCATGATCGCTCTGGTCACCGGAGCCAACAAGGGCATCGGCCGCGAGATCGCCGCTCAGCTCGCCGCGCTCGGGCACACCGTCGTCATCGGTGCCCGCAGCGCCGAGCTCGGTGAGAAGACCGCCGCCGAACTGCGTGCCACCGGCGCCGACGTCACCTCCGTCGTGCTCGACGTGACCGACCCCGCGACGGTCGCCTCGGCGGCCGGCACGGTCGAAGCCCGCTACGGCAGGCTCGACGCGCTGGTCAACAACGCCGCCGTGAGTCGTCGCCCTGGCGGCGATCTCGCCGGTCAGCGCCCGAGCACCGCCGACCTGGACACCGTCCGCGACATCTTCGAGACGAACTACCTCGGCGTCATGACCGCCACCAACACCCTGTTGCCGCTGCTGCGCCGCTCGGCGACGCCACGCATCGTCAACGTGTCCAGCGGCGCGGGCTCCCTGGCCCTCATGGCGGACAAGGACCAGTGGAACGACGAGCATCTGCCGATCTCGGTCGGCTACTCCCCGTCCAAGACCGCGCTCACCGCCCTCACCCTGCAGTACGCCAGGGAGCTGCACTCCGAGGGCATCCTGGTCAACGCGGTCTGTCCCGGCTACTGCGCCACCGACCTGAACGACCACTCCGGCCATCGCACGCCCGCCCAGGGTGCCGTCGCTGCGGTTCGGATGGCGACGATCCCCGCCGACGGCCCGACCGGCACGTTCAGCAACGACGAGGGGCCCATGCCCTGGTAGGGGTGCGGCCCACCGGGACCGGGGTGGGTGGTGACCAGGCGGAACCGGTCGCCCTCCGGTCGCTGACGTCGATGGTATGGCGTTCTCCCCGTGTGGCGCGTTCACGTCGCCGTGGTACGCGTCGGTTCAACCGGCTGCGCCGGGACGATCTCGACGACCGCTTCCCCGGCCTGCTGGCGCTCGCGCTCGCTGAGGACGCGCCCCGTGTCTTGTCTAACTAAATCGACCTGATTAGTTGACATTAGGGCGCCTCAATTACGTACAGTGATGGGGTCCGGCGCGTGCCGGTCCGACTTCGGGAGGCCTTGGTGAGCTCGTTCTATCGCAGAACGGGAAGTTCTCACCGGCTGCACGTGGACCTGTTGCGGGTGGCCAGCTCCGGCTGTCCGGCCTGACGATCGGCCGGCCCACCCACGCCCTCCCGCCGCGTGCCTCGACGGCGCCTGAGCGGCGTTCCCGTGTCTTGAGCCATCGGAGCCTTCCGTGACCTCGATCTCCCCACCCCTGCTCGACAAGGCCGATCCGCCGATCACGCCGCCCGAGCCCGGGCCGGTCCCCGGTCGCGCGTGGTACCGGCGGCTGAGCCTCGCCCGGTGGGTCAGTCCGCTCGTGCTGCTGGTCGGCTGGCAGGTCGTCAGCGGCTCGGGGCTGGTGTCCGAGCGCAAGCTGCCGCCGCCGACCGCGATCTGGCGGGCCGCCGTCGAAGTGACGCGCAACGGGCAACTGGGCGACGGTCTTGCCGTGTCGCTGAACCGGCTGCTCGTCGGGTTCGTCATCGGCGCCGTCATCGGCGCGGCGCTCGGGGTCGTCGCCGGGCTGCTGCGCTGGGGTGACTCGGTCGTGGACCCGGTCATGCAGATGATCCGCAACGTGCCGCTGTTCGGGCTGATCCCGCTGCTGATCCTCTGGTTCGGTGTCGGTGAGCTGCCGAAGCTCGTGCTGATCGCGCTGGCCGCCGCCCTGCCGATCTATCTCAACGTCCACACCGGCATGCGCGACGCCGACCCCGGTCTGGTGGAGGCGGCCACGGTGCTCGGCTACTCCCGCTGGCAGCGGCTGGCGCACGTGGTCGTGCCGGGAGCCGCGTCCTACACGCTGGTCGGCGTACGGCTCGGTGTCGCGTCCGCGTGGCTCGCGCTGGTCGTCGCCGAGACGATCGCGGCCGACTCCGGCATCGGGTTCATGATCAACAATGCTCGGGACTTCCTGCGCACCGACATCGTCATCGTCGGCCTGCTGGTCTACGCGCTGGTCGGACTGCTGATGGACACGGTCGTGCGACTGATCGAGAGGCGAGTGCTGCGGTGGCGGGTCCAGTGACGGCGACCGTGCGCGGGCTGGTCAAGGCCTACGACGGGCGGCGGGTCCTCGACGGGCTCGATCTGACCGTGCGGCGCGGCGAGTTCGTCGCGCTGCTGGGCCGCAGCGGCTCCGGCAAGTCGACGCTGCTCAAGGTGCTTGCCGGGACCGACCGCGACATCCACGGCACCTCGACGGTCGAGGGGCGGGTGTCCATGGCGTTCCAGCAGCCGAGGCTGCTGCCGTGGCGGCGGGTCTGGCGCAACATCACCCTCGGCCTGGACACCGACGACCCGCGAGGGGTGGCCCGGCGCGCGCTGGCCGAGGTGGCGCTCGACGACCGGGCGCAGGCGTGGCCACGCACGCTGTCCGGCGGCGAGGCGCAGCGGGTGTCGCTGGCCAGGGCGCTGGTCCGCGAGCCGGACCTGCTGCTGCTCGACGAGCCGTTCGGCGCGCTCGACGCGCTGACCAGGCTCGCCATGCACCGGCTGGTCACCCAGCTGTGGCGGCGGCACCGGCCGGCGGTCCTGCTGGTCACTCACGACGTCGACGAGGCGCTGGTGCTGGCCGACCGGGTCCTGGTCCTGGAAGGCGGTCGCATCGCGGCCGAACACCACGTGCCGGACGACCGTCCCCGCACCATCGCCTCGCTCGCGCGGCTGCGCGCACGAGTGCTGTCCGACCTGGGAGTGAGCCATGATGAAGCTGCGTAGCCTGGCGGTCGTCGCCGCCGTACTGGGAGTGACCGCCTGTGGCGGGCCCACCGACTCGACCGGCCCGGCCGCCGTGCCGCCGCCGGTCGACGCCCACCAGCTGAGTGGCGTCACGCTGCGGGTCGGGGACCAGAAGGGCACCAGCCAGCAGGAGCTGCTGAAGGCATCCGGACTGCTCGACGGCCTCCCGTACCGGATCCAGTGGTCCACCTTCACCTCCGGGCCGCCGATGCTGGAGGCCGCGAACGCCAACGCGATCGACGTCGGCCAGGTCGGCAACACTCCGCCGATCTTCTCCGCCGCCGCGCAGGGCAACATCGCCATCGTCGGTGCGCTGCGGTCCACGGTCGGCGATGTGCTGCTCGTGCCGAAGGGGTCGCCCATCACGACCCTCGCCGACCTGCGCGGCAAGGCGATCGCGGTGGCCAAGGGCTCGTCCGGCAACGGGACGCTGCTCAACGCACTCGGCAAGGCCGGGTTGAAGCCGACCGACGTGACCATCTCCTACCTGCAGCCCGGTGACGCGTACGCGGCGTTCAGTCAGGGCAGCGTCGCGGCATGGGCCGTCTGGGAGCCGTACGCCACCCAGGCCGTGCAGAGCCTCGGTGCCCGCGAGCTGGTCAGCGGCGCGGACGCGCTCAACGGCACCGGGCTGGCCGGGGGAACCGCGTTCTCCAACGGGCTGGCGCTGCAGGTCGCGAACCGGGCCTCGCTGACCGACCCCGGCAAGAACTCCGCGATCCAGGACTACGTCGCGCGCGTCGGCAGGGCCAACGTCTGGGCGCAGAGCCACGTGGACCAGTGGGCGAGCATCTACGCCCAGCAGACCGGCATCCCCCTCGACACGGCGAAGGTCGCGGTGCCGAGGCTCGCGCTGTCCCCGGTGTCGATCGACGACGGGCTGGTCGGTTCCGAACAGGCCCTCGCCGACACGTTCACCTCAGCGGGCCTGATCCCGGGCAAGGTGGCGATCGGTGAGTACTTCGACCGCCGGTACAACGCGGCGGTGGGGGCGCGATGACCCGCTCATGAGCGGGGGTGGCGGCGGCGGTAGGTGGCTGAGCTCGCTCGCTCACCGCACGCCGCCATCGTGCACCAGCGGCGCGAGCCCGGCCGCGACCGGTCGACGAAGTACAGCGAGCAGTCGTGGCCCTGGCACGCCCTGATGCGGGGGCCGTACGGTCCGGTGAACAGGTCGACGGCGTCGCGTGCGACGACCGCCATGACCGACTCGACGCTGCCCGGGGGCGGTGGCACCCTGGTCCGGCCGTCGAGGGCGATCGTCGCGGTCGGGGGAGACGGCAGGGCGGCGCGGTTGATCCGGTCGACCGTCTCGGCTGAGGGCCGCTGCCGTTCCACGGTCGCCCGCGTGAGGTCGTGGATCGCCTCGCGCAGCGCGTGCGCCGTCCGTACCTGCTCGTCGGAGATCGGGTCCAGGACCTCGGGCAGCCCGGCGGCGCGCAACCAGGTGGCCAGCCGTTCCGGGCTGTCGAGCAGCTCCTGGTCGCCCATCCCGCGTTTAGCGATCGTCCCGACGAAGTCCAGGCACAGTGCGCCGGACCGGAACGGGAACCCGGCCCTACGCAGATTCTTGGTGGTGACCAACTCGCTCACCCCGCCAGCGTCCCACATCGCGTGAGGGGTTTGACAAATCACCTCGGCCAGGCGACTCTCGATGGTGTGCGAAGGTTCGAGCAGCTGCTCCTGGTTCGCCGCCGCGTCGTGGACTTCATGACGGTGGTCGGCGCCGCGTGTCCGCGCTGATCCGGTACTGACCCCGCACATCCTCTGAATTCCCGACGTGGCCTGTGCCCGCCGGTTCTGCTCGCCGTATCGAGCGCCATCGACAGTCAGCCCGAGGGAGAGGTATCCCCATGACCACCAGCCCGTTCGAGGCCGTGCTCGCCTGGGACGAACCACTCGGACTCGCGCCGAGGGGGACCGTCATCGTCCTGCCCGGCCGGGGCGAGCGACCCGGTGTGTACGAGCGGTTCGGTCGGCGGCTCGCGGCCGACTCCTACCGGGTCCGGGTGGTGCGGGACGCCACCGAGGACGTCGACGAGGTCGCCCGCCGGATCAGCGCTCTGCTCGCCGCGCCGTACACGGTGGGCCCGGTCGTGCTGGCCGGTTCGGACACCGGCGCGCTGATGGCGTTGCGCACGCTGCTCACCGGGGCCGACGTCGCCGGGGTCGTGCTCGCGGGCCTGCCCGATCCCGATCGGGAGACCGCGGTCGCCGAGGACGCCGAACCCGAGCTGCGCGCGTCCTGTCCGACCCACCAGAAGCTGCTCGCCGATTCCGAGCGCGGCCTGTTCGTCGCCGGGACACTCACGACGGCCCGCATCCCGTCGGAGTTGCGGGACCCGGTCGACCTGACCGGGGTCAGCGTGCCGGTACTGGCGGTGCACGGCGCGAACGACCAGGTCAGCCCGCTCGCGCACGCTGTACGCCGGTACAGCGACCTGCCCAGGGTCCAGCTCGCGGCGATCGAGGACGGCCGGCACGACGTGCTGAACGCGGCACACCACCGCACCGTGGCCGCCACCGTCGTTCTCTGGCTGGAACAGCTGCGCCTCGGCGCCAACGCCGGCCCCATCGCACGCACCGTAGACCTGGCCTCGTTCACCGAGACCAGGGAGCTGTCCCCCACATGACCACCCAGAACGCCACCCACCACCACCCGCCCCATGGCACGAATGTGGCTTTAGGGACGTTCAACGTCCCTAAAGCCACATTCGTGCCGCTGGGATCGGCGGGGGAACGTGCGGGTGGGCTGGGTGGGGTGACGGCTGTGCTGGGTGAGGGGGCCGCTGGAAACGATCTGAGTGGGGAGTTCCCGGCTGACGGGATCGCCGCGGTGCACGCGGCGGGATTGCTCACCGCCACCGTTGCCGAGGAGGACGGTGGTGCCGGTCTCGGGGTCGCCGGGCAGTGCCGGGTGCTCGCGGCACTCGGTGAGGGTGATCCGTCGGTCGCGTTGATCGCCGCGATGACGCTGTTCAGCCACGCGAAGCAGGCGAATGGCCGGTTCTGGCCCGCCGAGCTGTACTCGCGGGTGCTCGACGAGTCCGCCGTGCGGCCCACGCTGCTCAACGCCGTCCGGGTCGAGCCGGACCTCGGCTCGCCGGCACGCGGCGGCCTCCCGCGCACCATCGCGCGGCGGACGTCGGACGGCTGGGCGGTCTCCGGGCACAAACGGTTCGCCACCGGCGCAGAAGGGCTCGCCTACTTCCTGGTCTGGGCGGTGACCGACGAGCCGGTGCCCAGGGTCGGGACGTTCGCGGTGCCGGGTGGCTCACCGGGCATCGAGGTCCGCCGCACCTGGAACCAGCTGGGCCTGCGGGCCAGCGGAAGCCACGACGTGGTGTTCACCGACGCGGCGGGTCACCTGGTCGAGGCGACCGAGGCCGCCGCCGCGACGCGGCAGGACAACCTCGCCGTCGGCCGGATGGCGCTGCCGCTCGCGGCGATCTACCTGGGCGTCGGCCGCGCCGCGCAGCGCTACTTCCACCGGTTCGCGCACGAGCGGGTCCCGGCCAACCTCGGCCGCCCGGTCGCGACGACCGAACGGTTCGCGCAGGCAGCGGGTGAGATCGAGGTGCTGCTGTCCGGCGCGGAGGAACTGCTGTTCGGCGTCGCCGAGCGGCTCGACCGAGGCGAACCGGTCCCCAGGACCAGGGCGTTGGGCGCGCGGGTGGTCGCCGACCGGCAGACCCGCGCCGCCGTCGAGCTCGCCGTACGGCTGCTCGGCAACCCCGGGCTCAGCCAGGACAACCCCCTGGAACGCCACTTCCGCGACATCCAGTGCGCCGGCGTGCACGCACCGCAGGAGGACGTCGCGCTGCACGCCATCGGCCGCGCTGTCCTGGCCCCGTGAGTGAGTTGGGCTGCCCTGGCAGCCCAACTCACTCACGGGCCCTAGCCGTCCCATTCACAGGAGGCGATCATGTCCCAATCCTCGGAGCAGCTTCACCTGGCGGTCGCGCTGGACGGCACCGGCTGGCACCCGGCGTCCTGGCGGGAACCGGATGCGCAACCGACCGCGTTGCTGAGCGCCGGTTACTGGGCCCAGCTGGTCGGCGAGGCGGAGCGCGGCCTGCTGGACTTCGTGACCATCGAGGACTCCCTCGGTCAGCAGTCCACCGGCTACACCGGGCCGGACCGGCGCACCGACCAGGTCAGGGGGCGGCTCGACGCGGTGCTGATCGCCGCCAGGGTCGCGCCGCTGACCAGCAACATCGGCCTGATCCCGACCGTCGTGGTCACCCACACCGAGCCGTTCCACGCGTCCAAGGCGATCGCCACCCTGGACTTCGTCAGCAGCGGACGCGCGGGCCTGCGGATCAAGGTCTCGGCACGACCGGACGAGGCGGCGCTGTTCGGCAGGCGCACGGTGCCGCCGTTCCGGCTGGACGGGCCGCGACGGCCCGGCGACGCCGAGGTCCTGACCGATCTGTTCGACGAGGCGGCCGACTACGTCGAGGTGCTGCGCCGGCTGTGGGACAGCTGGGAGGACGACGCGGAGATCCGTGACACCGCGACCGGCCGGTTCATCGACCGCGACAAGCTGCACTACATCGACTTCAGCGGTCAGCACTTCAGCGTCCGAGGCCCGTCGATCACGCCCCGCCCGCCCCAGGGCCAGCCGATCGTCAGCGCGCTCGCGCACCAGGCCGTCCCGTACCGGCTGGTCGGGCGCGGCGCCGACATCGGTTTCGTGACCCCGACCGGCGTGGAGGACGGCACCGAGATCGTCGCCACCATCCGCGCCGAGCAGGAGGCCGCCGGACGCGCCGACGACCCGCTTCGGATCTTCGGCGACCTGGTGGTGCTCCTCGACGACGACGCCTCCCGCGCGGCCGACCGCAAGGCGCGGCTGGACGAGCTCGACGGCGCCGAGTACTCCAGCGACGCGCACGTCTTCGTCGGCACGCCCGACCAGCTCGCGGTGCTGCTGCTCGACTGGCGCCACGCCGGGCTGAGCGGCTTCCGGCTGCGTCCCGGCACCATCCCGCACGACCTGGAACAGATCACCCGCGCGCTCGTGCCCCGGCTGCAACAGCTCGGCGCGTTCCGCACCGCGTACCAGGCGGACACCCTGCGTGGCCTGCTCGGACTCGCCCGCCCCACCAACCGCTACACGGCCGCGTGAGGACATCCATGGCTCCGAAACAGATTCACCTCGCCGCTCACTTCCCCGGCGTCAACAACACCACGGTCTGGAGCGACCCGGAGGCCGGTAGCCAGATCGACTTCCGGTCGTTCGCGCATCTGGCCCGGACAGCGGAACGGGCGAAGTTCGACTTCCTGTTCCTCGCCGAGGGCCTACGGCTGCGCGAGCAGAACGGGCTGATCTACGACCTGGACGTCGTCGGCAGGCCCGACACGTTCACCGTGCTCAGCGCGCTGGCCGCGGTGACCGATCGGCTCGGGCTGGCCGGCACGATCAACTCGACGTTCAACGAGCCGTACGAGGTGGCCAGGCAGTTCGCCTCGCTCGACCACCTTTCGGCGGGGCGCGCCGCGTGGAACGTCGTCACCTCGTGGGACGAGTTCACCGGGGAGAACTTCCGCCGGGGCGGCTTCCTGCCCCAGGACGCCCGCTACGAACGCGCGTCGCAGTTCCTCGAAGCCACGAAGGTGCTGTTCGACTCGTGGCACGGCGACGAGATCGTCGCGGACAAGGCATCCGGGCAGTTCCTGCGCCACCCGGACGTCGGGCTGTTCGACCACCACGTCAGCCAGTTCGACATCACCGGCCGGTTCAGCGTGCCGCGCAGCCCGCAGGGCCGCCCGGTGATCTTCCAGGCAGGTGACTCCGACGAGGGCCGCGAGTTCGCCGCCGCGAGCGCCGACGCGATCTTCTCCCGGCACGGCACACTCGACGCGGCCCAGGCGTTCTACGCCGACGTCAAGTCGCGGCTGGCGAAGTACGGGCGGTCCCGCGACGAGCTGAAGGTCCTGCCCGGGGTGACGTTCGTGCTCGGCGACACCGAGGCGGACGCGCACGAGAGGGCTCGGCACATCCGGCTCCAGCAGGTCAGCGGCCAGACCGCGATCAAGTTCCTGGAACAGCTGTGGAACCGAGACCTCGGCGCGTACGACCCGGACGGCCCGCTGCCCTCGGTTGACCCGCTGGTCGGGGAGAACACGATCGCGCGTGGCAGGGCCAGTGTCCGCATGTACCGCGACCCGCTGGCCACCGCGCGCGAGTGGCGGGAGCTGGCCGAGGCGAAGAACCTGTCCATCCGGGAGCTGATGGTCGAGGTCACCGCCCGCCAGTCGTTCATCGGCACACCCACTCAGGTGGCCGAGTCGCTCAACGAGTTCGTCCAGTCCGACGCGAGCGACGGGTTCATCCTCGTGCCGCACCTGACCCCCGGCGGCCTCGACGAGTTCGCCGACACGGTCGTCCCGATCCTGCAGGACCGGGGCGTCTTCCGCGGCGAGTACCAGGGCACCACCCTGCGCGACCACCTCGGGCTGGCTCCCGTCGGCCACCGCGCGACCGAGCGAGCGTCCTGAGAGGAACAACCATGGCCACCACCCCGCTGACCGTCCTCGATCTGGTCCCGATCTCGTCCGGGCACACCGCGTCCGACGCGCTGCGCAACAGCATCGACCTGGCGAAACGGACCGAGAGCTTCGGCTACACCCGCTACTGGTTCGCCGAACACCATCTCAACCCCGGCGTCGCCGGTACCTCGCCCGCGGTGGTGCTGGCGCTGACCGCCGAGGCGACCAGCACGATCCGCCTCGGCTCCGGCGCGGTGCAGCTGGGGCATCGCACGGCGCTGGCGACGGTCGAGGAGTTCGGGCTGCTCGACGCGCTGCACCCCGGCCGGTTCGACCTGGGCCTCGGCCGGTCCGGGGGACGGCCTCCCGCGCAGCCGGCACCGGAGCCCGCGCTGGTCGGCGCGACGGCAGGCCGGGCGGCGAACGGATTGACGATCCCGCCCCGGTTCTCCTTCGAGGGGCTGCTGCGGTCACCCCGGTTCGCGATGATCAAGAACCTGCTGGTGCAGCCGCACGCCGAAGCGCAGGACTACGGGGAGCAGATCGACGACATCCTCGCGCTGCTGGCCGGCACCTACCGCACCGCCGACGGCATCGAGGCGCACGTCGTGCCCGGCGAGCGCGCCGACCTGCAGGTGTGGATCCTGGGCAGCAGCGGAGGGGAGAGCGCGCAGGTCGCGGGGCGCAACGGTCTGCGCTTCGCGGCGAACTACCACGTCAGCCCCGGCACCGTGCTCGAAGCCGCCGAGGGGTACCGCGCGGCGTTCCAGCCGTCCGCAGCCCTCGACCGGCCCCAGGTCAGCGTCTCGGCGGACGTCGTGGTCGCGCGGGACTCGGCCACCGCACGTGAGCTCGCTGCCGGCTACGGGCCGTGGGTGCACAGCATCCGCAGCGGCGCGGGCGCCATTCCGTACCCGACGCCCGCCGAGGCCAGGTCCCACGACTGGGACCGAGAGCTGGTCGCCGACCGCCTGGACACCCAGTTCGTCGGGTCCCCCGCCGAGGTGGCCGACCAGCTGGAGCTCCTCCGCGAGGCGACCGGCGCCGACGAGCTGATCATCACCACGATCACCCACGACCACGCCGACAGGGTCCGCTCCTACGAGCTCTTGGCGCAGGAGTGGCGCACCCGCTGAATACCCGTGAGTGATGTGGGCTGCCAGGGCAGCCCACATCACTCACGGGTACTAGAGCCCAGGTAGGCCTCCTGGACGGCCGGGTTGCCCAGGAGATCCGCGGCTGAGCCGGACAGGACTATTCGACCGGTGGACAGCACGTAGCCCCGGTGGGCGATCGACAGCGCCAGCTCGGCCTGCTGCTCCACCAGCAGCACCGCCACACCGGAGGCGTTCAGCCGCACGATCTCGTCCAGGACCTGGTCGACCAGCAGCGGGGACAGGCCCATCGTCGGCTCGTCCATGCAGATCAGCGTGGGGCGGCTCATCAGCGCCCTGGCGAACGCCAGCATCTGCTGTTCGCCGCCGGACAGCGTTCCCGCCGCCTGCCCTCGGCGCCGGGCGAGCCGGGGGAACCGGGTGAACATCCGGTCCAGGTCCTCGGCGATCTCCGAGCGGCCGCGCCGGGTGTAGGCGCCCGCCAGGAGGTTCTCCCTGACCGTCAGCTCGCCGAACACTCGCCGCGCCTCGGGGACCGACGCCAGGCCGGCCCGGATGCGGCGCGGGGTCGGCCATGCGGTGACGTCCGCGCCGTGGAACGACACGGTGCCCGCGCGCGGGTGGACCAGGCCGAGGACCGTCCGCATCGTGGTGGACTTGCCGGACGCGTTGCCGCCGAGCAGCGACACGATCTCACCCGGCCCCACCCGCAGGCTGACCTGCTCCAACGCGGTGGCCGCACCGTAGGAGACGTCGACGCGGTCCAGCGCGAGCAGCGGCTCGGCGGTCACCGGGACCGCCGCCTGCCGAGATAGGCCTCGATGACCGCCGGGTCACGCCGTACCTCCTCGGGTGGGCCCGAGGCGATGAGTCTGCCCTCGTCCAGCACCAGGACACGGTCGGACAGCGCCGTCACCAGGTCCAGCTTGTGCTCCACCAGCAGGATCGTCTGACCGGCCGCCTTCACCTCGGCCAGCTGCTCGGCGACCTCGTTCGTCTCGGTCCGGTTCATGCCGGCGGTCGGTTCGTCGAGCAGCAGCAGCCGAGGGGCGGCGACGAGTGCCCTGGCGATCTCGGTGCGCCGGCGGTTCGCGTACGACAGCGTGTCCGCCGGCTCGTCCCGGCGCGGTACGAGCCGCTCGCCGAATCGCCGCAGCTGTTCGTCGGCCTGTGCGTTCACCCGGGCCCGTTCCCGGCGCACCGAGGGAGTGGGCGCCAGAGCCAGCGCCAGCTCCGCCAGCAACGGCACCCAACGCAGCACCGGGGCCCCTGACCAGCTCCGCAACGGTCGCGCGGCGGTGAGTGTGGAGTGCAGGCCGACCGCCACGTTGTCCGTCACGGTGAGACCGGCGAACACCCGGCCGTTCTGGAAGGTGCGGCTCAGCCCGGCCTCGGCGATCTGCTCGACCGACGCGCGCTCGATCCGCCTGCCGTCGAGCGAGATCGTGCCGGAGTCCGCGCGCAGCAGCCCGGAGATCAGGTTCAGCGTCGTGGTCTTGCCCGAGCCGTTCGGGCCGATGAGCGACACGACCTCGCCCGGCTCGACGGCGAACGACAGACGGTCGACGGCGGTCACCCCGTCGAAGGTGCATCGCAGGTCGCTCACGTTCAGCACGGTCACGTCCCGCTCCTGACCCACAGGCCCTGTGGCCGGAACCGGATGACCAGCAGCAGCACCAGCCCGTAGCCGAAGATGCGCACGTCCGGGGTGATCCGCAGCAGCTCGGGCAGCCCGACGAGCACCACGGAACCCAGCACCGCGCCGACCGGCGAGGACAGCCCGCCGAGCACGATGATCGTCAACGCGAGCAGCGACATGGTCAGGGTGAAGATGCTCGGGTCGATGTAGGTGTACTGGTGTGCCAGGAGTGAACCGCCGATCCCGGCGAAGAACGCGGACACCGCGTACGCGAGCGCCTTGTAGTCCCGCACCCGCACCCCGGACGCACGCGCGGCGACCTCGTCGGCGCCGACCGCGGCCAGCACCGTACCCAGGTGCGACGCCCGGATCCGGGTGATCACGACGAGCGTCACCAGCAGCAGCGCCAGCGCCAGCAGGTAGAACTCGACGGCGGAGTGGAGCTTCGCACCGAACAGGGTCGGCGCCGGAATGCCCCGGATTCCGTAGGCGCCCCGGGTCAGCGACTCCCAGTTGCGGATCACCGCGACGGTGACTGCCCCGGTCCCGAGCGTCGCGATCGCGACGTAGTGTCCGCGCAGCCGCCACACGGGCGCGGTGAGCACCGTCGAGACGACTGCCGCGAGCACCCCGGCGGCCAGCAGCGCGGGCCAGAACGGCCAGCCGGTCACCACGGTCAGGACCGCCGAGGTGTACGCGCCGATCGCGATCGGACCGGCCTGCCCGATGGTGATCTGTCCCGCCGCGCCGGACACCAGCGTCATGGACGCGGCGATGATCGCGTAGACCGCCACCCCGGACGCGACGGTCACCGTGTAGCGATCCGCGAGCAGCGGCACCGCGACCGCGGCCAGCACCAGCAGCAGGCCGCCCTGCCACCAGCGCAGCCGGATCTCCCGTCCGGCGGAGAGGAACGTGCCGGTCATCGGCTCGGCCGGGATCGTCGGGAGTTTTCCGAGCAGGCCGCCGGGACGCAGGACCAGCACCACGATCAGCACCCCGAACGTGAGCAGGTCCCGCACCCCGTCGCCCCACCAGGAGATCCCGAACGCCTCGACGACACCCAGCAGGACACCGCCGAGCACCGCGCCGACCATCGAGCCGAGCCCGCCCAGGGTGGCGGCCACGAACGCGGTCAGCCCGGCCGCCGCGCCGGAGGTGGGGGAGACGTTCGAGGTGTACATACCGACGAACACACCGGCCAGCCCGCCGAGCGCGGACGCGACGACGAACGCCAGATGCTGGATGCGCGGCACCGGGATGCCCATCTGCAGCGCCGCGTCCGAGTCCTGCGCGACCGCCCGGATCGCCCGGCCGGACCGCCCGTACCTCAGGTAGGCCGCCAGCGCGGTCATCACGACGAGGGTGATCGCGAGCATCACCACGTCGGAGGTGCCGAACCGCAGGCCGCCCAGGTGCAGATCGTTGGTCGGCAGCGCGGCGGGAAACGGCCGCACCCTCGGTCCGAAGACCAGCTGCGCCAGGTTGTCCAGGATGAGCGAGACCGCGACGGTGGCCAGCAGCGCCGCGATCGGCGGGGCCTTCGACAGCGGCCGGACCGCCAGCACGTTGATCAGCAGGCCCAGCAGCCCGGTCACGACGAGCACCCCGGCGACCGCCGCCCACAGCGGCCAGCCGCAGTCGGCGAGGAACCACCAGCCGGCCATCGACCCGATGGCGAACACCGAGCCGTGCGCGAAGTTGGCGACGCGGCTGACCCCGAAGACGAGCGAGAACCCGACGGCGACCAGCGCGTACGCGTTGCCGTGGATCAAGCCCGCCAGCAGAGTGTCGGCCACTAGTGCTTCAGCACGAACTTGCCGTCGGTGACGACCAGCTCGCGCACCTTCGGGTCGGCCGGACGGCGCTCGGCGTCGAACGCGAAGGTGCCGAACTGGATGGACGGGAAGTCCTTCGTCTCCAGCAGCCCGCGTTGCACGCCGTCCCGGGTCGGGCCGCCGTGGGCCGCCGCGGTCGCCACGGTGGTGAGCGCGTCGTAGGCGTAGACGGTGAAGTCGCCGGGGACCTCGTGGTAGGCGTTCTGGAACGCTGTCACGAACGCGACGACCTCGGGCCGGGGGTCGTCGGCGGTGAACGCGCCGGTGATGATGTCGCCCTCGGCGGCCGGGCCGGCGAGGGTGAGGAACTCGGGCGTGTTCTGCCCGCCGAAGAACTGCCCGGTGAACCCGACGTCGCGCAGCTGCTTGACCATCAGGGCGCCGTCCGGCCCGTAGCCGAGGTGCACGACCGCCTCGGGATGCGAGTCGCGTGCGTTGATCAGGATGGGCCGGAAGTCGGTCGAGTCGGGCAGGAACGCCGAGCTGTAGCCGATGGTGACACCGAGGCGCGCGGCCGATGCGGAGAACACGTCGAAGGCCGACTTGCCCCAGTCGGTCTGCTGGTAGAGCACCGCGATCCGCTTCGCGCTCTTCGCGACGAACTCGGCGTTCGCGTTCTGCAGCGTCCGGTCGGTCAGGGACGTGGACCACAGGTGGTCACCGCCCTTGGTGAAGTCCGGGTGGGAGTTGGTGAAGCCGAACTGGACGAGCCCGGCATCCTGGTAGACGGCGGAGGCCGCCATCGACGCGGGTGAGGAGAAGTCACCGAGCTCGGCGATGACCGACGGGTCGTCGACGAACTTCTGTGCGATCGGCACGGTCTGCTTCGGGTCGGACTGCGAGTCCTCCCACTTGAGCGCGATCGGGCGCCCCTGGACCCCGCCGGCTGCGTTGATCTTGGCGATGGCCAGGTCGAACCCCTGTTTCCACAGCCGCCCGTACTCCGCGCTCGGGCCGGTGACCGGGCCGGACACCCCGAAGTAGACCGGCCCGGTCGTTGGCGCGGCGTCGCCGCCTCCGCCCGCGCAGGCGGCGAGTGCGGACAACGCGAGTGCCGTGGTCGAGGCGAGGAGGAGACGGAGGGCTGTTCTCACCGGCGCCAAGATACCGGCGGGCTGAATACTTCACTAGATCAGTCAATATTTAGAGGCCGTGAGCAGCTAGAATAGCGAGACCATCGCTCCCCGATTCACAAAGGATGGTCGATATCCATGACGCAGCACCGTGTGCTCACCCTCGTCGTCGCCGGCGGCGCGGCCGTCGCGCTGACCCTGGCCGGTGCGGGTGTCGCCTCCGCCGCGCCGCTCGCCGACGACTCGTCGGACTCCGGCTACGTCGCCCCTTCCGGCGACCCCGCGTACGCGGCCGACCCCAACCACGGCGCGACCAGCTCGTCACAGGCCGAGGGATCGACGTCGCCGGGCAAGGCGGTCAACGGGCTCGGCCCGGCCGCCGCATCCCCCGGTGCCGCGGTGTCCGGCGCGACCCCGGGAGGCCTCACCCCGGCGCAGAGCGCGGCAGGTGTGCTCGGCGGGCTCTAACCACCCCAGCCGATCTCCCGGTCGACGTAGGGCCGGATGAACGGTGAGCGGTAGCCGTCCTCGCGCCAGGTGATCGGGAAGTGGGTCTCGTCCATCGAGTCGTCGCCGAAGCGCTTGTACCGGCTGTAGATGTAGCCGACCTCGTGCGAGCTGAACCGTGCCTCCGAGGTGGTGCAGTGCGCCACCAGGGTGCGCCGGGGCGCCGATCCCAGGTTGCGTCCGGACCCGTGCCAGGTGCGCCCGGAATGGAACGCGCCACCGCCCGGCGGAACCTCGACCGCGACCTTGCGGACCTCGACACCCTCGAGCTCCGCCGCCTTCCGCAGGTCGCGCTCGGGGTCCTCGGGACCGTGGAACTCCTCGATCATTCCCCAGCTACGCCACCGGTGGGACCCGGCGACGAACTCCAGGGTCCCGCCCCCGGCGGTCGTGCGGTCGAGCGCGACCCAGCAGCTGACGAACTCCGCCGGCACCGCCCAGTCGTCGTAGGCCGCGTCCTGGTGGAACCCGAGCGGTCGTCCGCCCGGCGGTTTCCACAGCACGTTGTCCTGGCTGAGCCTGGTCCCCGGCCAGCCGCCGAGCGTCGCACAGGCCTGCCCGACGTCCTCGCGCAGCACCACGGCGGCCACGTCCCGGTCGGACTTCCAGCCGTTGCAGATTTGGCGGGTCAGCGACGGGTCGTCCCGGCCGGGACGCCAGTTCCACTCGTCGGGATAGAGGCCGGTCTCGAAGGTTCCGGAGAACATCGGCTCGAACCGGGCGAGCGCCGCAGAGGCGAGCCCGGGATCGACGATCCGGTCGACGATCACGAACCCGTCCTCGTGGAACGAGGCGATCTGCTCGTCGGTCAGCTCGAACCTGTGCGACGGCCTCTGCGACACAGCCGCGTCCATGAGCGGCCTCCTCTTCGCCGGCAGCAATGGCGAGCCTATCGAGATCCGCGACCGAGGTGGGCATTGTTAGTGCCGGGGCCCAGTGGGGTAGAGCCACTACATGACGGGACGGGAGCACAGCACGGCCGATCGAGTCGTGTCGGCCAACCGGCGGTTGGGTGGCGGCCTGACGGCGGGCGGAGGTGTGCTGGTCGGGGTGGCGTACCTGCTGTTGCCGGTGGCGTCCATACCGCTCATCGGGTCGCTGACCGCGCCGAGCCTGGCCGGTGAGCTTCCCGACGCGGGCTCGCTGACGCTGTTGCGGCTGGTGCCGCTCACCTCGGTCGTCATGCTCGGCGTCGGCCTGTGGCTGGTGCTGGCCAGAACGGGCGCGGGCGCCGCGAAGGTGGCCTCGGCGGTGGTCGTGGTGTGCGCCGTGCTCACCGCGCTGGCCTACCTGATGCCCTACGGCGAGCTCAGCCGCGAGATCTCCGGCTCGGGTGCCGAGGAGCTGGGGATCAGCGCCACCACGTTCACCGGGTCCGGGTTCTGGTGCGCGCTGCTCGGCGCGGTCGTCGCGGCGGCGGGCGCGGTGGTGGTGTTCACCGGGGCGCGGGCATCGGTCCCTCGGGGTGAGTCGGCGGCATGAGCCCGCGCCAGGACATCGCCGGTGCGCTGCTGGACCAGGCCGGCCGGACGTACGCCTCCGAGGCGGGCATCACGCTGACGGACGAGCCCGCGCCGCTCTACCGGCTGCTGGTGCTGTCCGTGCTGCTGTCGACCCGGATCAAGGCGGACATCGCGGTCGCCGCGGCCGCGGAGCTGTCCCGGGCGGGCATGGGAACGCCGAAGGGCATGCTCGACGCCACGTGGCAGGACCGGGTCGACGCGCTGGGCCGCGCGCACTACACGCGCTACGACGAGAGCACCGCCACCGCACTGGGGGACGGTGCGCACCAGCTCGTCGACGAGTACTCCGGTGACCTGCGTGAGCTGCGCTCCCGGGCCGACGGCGATCCCGGTCGCATCCGTGAGCTACTGACCGGGTTCCCCCGGCTCGGCCCGGTGGGCGCGGACATCTTCGCCAGGGAGGCCCAGGCGGTGTGGCCCGAGCTGCGGCCCGCGCTGGACGGCAAGGCCCTCGACGGGGCGAGACGGGTCGGTCTACCCGATTCGCCCGCGAAGCTCGCGGCACTGGTCGAGCCGGACGAGCTCGCCGCGCTGGCCGCGGCGCTGGTCAGGGTGGCGCTGGACAAGAAGCTCGCCGAGAAGGTCACGAGATGACCCAGGCGGCTCCGCGGCGTGGACTGCCGCCCCGGCTGCTGGTCGCGGTCGTGGCCGCCGTGCCCGGGCTGTACCTGGGGGCGGCGGCCTACCTCGGCCTGCCGGCGCCGAACCTCGCGGCACCGGTGGCCACACTCGTCTACGGCCTGGCGATCGTCGGCGCGGCTTTCGTACTGTCCTGGGCGTCCGAGGCCGCGCAGGTCGACCTCAGCGCCGGCCTCGCGCTCGCCCTGCTCGCCCTGGTCGCCGTCCTGCCCGAGTACGCCGTCGACTTCGTCTTCAGCTTCCAGGCGGGGCAGGTGTTCGCCGAGCACGGCTCGTGCGCGGCCGGTGCCGGCGCCAGCCCGTGCGGGCTCGCGCTGGCCAACATGACCGGCGCCAACCGGGTACTCGTGGGTGTCGGCTGGCCGCTGGTCCTGCTGGTGGCGACGCTCGCGGTGCTGCACTCCCGGCGCCGGGGCGGTGACGACAGCGCCTCGACACACGTCGGTGAGGTGCGGCTGCAGCGCGCTATGTCGGTCGAGGTGGTGTTCCTGGCGATCGCCACCTGCTACTCGCTCACGCTGCCGTTGCGGTCGTCGCTCACCCTCGTCGACGCCGCCGTCCTCGTGGCGATCTTCGTGGCCTACGCCTGGCGCCTGTCGAAGGCCCCAGCCGAGGAGCCGGAGCTGCGCGGCGTCGCTAAGTGGGCCGGCGAGAAGCCCCGGACGGCTCGCCGCGCGACGGTGGTGGGCCTGTTCGTCGTCGCGGGGCTGGTCATCCTGGCCACCGCGGAGCACTTCGCGGACGGGCTGGTTCAGACCGGCACCCAGTGGGGCGCCGACCAGTTCATCCTGGTCCAGTGGGTCGCGCCGCTGGCGAGCGAGTCCCCCGAGCTCATCGTCGCGTGCCTCTACGCGTGGCGGCTGAAGGCGAGCGACTCACTCGGCGCGCTGCTGTCCAGCAAGGTCAACCAGTGGACGCTGCTGGTGGGCACGATCCCGGTGGTCTTCGCGCTCTCCTCGTGGTCCGGTCACGGCCTGCCGCTGGACGGTCAGCAACGCGTCGAGCTGCTGCTCACCGCCGCGCAGTCGTTGTTCGCGGTCAGCACGCTGGTGAGCCTGCGGCTCGACGGGAAGGTCGCGGCGCTGCTGTTCGTGCTGTTCGCCGTCCAGTTCCTGTCCTCGATCCTGCTGCCCGGCGAGACCAACCGCACCGTCAGCTTCGTGCTCGCGGGTGTGTACGTCCTGCTCGCGGTGGTGGAACTCGTGCGCCACCGGGGCCGGCTGCGCGACATCGTGCGCGACGGGGTGTCCACACCGCTCGAGGACCTGAGTGCCGCGCGGTGACGGAGAAGGTCGTCGTCGGGCTGCTGTGTGACCCCGACCTGCCCTCGGTGATCGCCGACCGGCTCGCGGCGGCGCTGCCGGACGACCTGAGCCGAGGGGACGGGACGGTCTGGGAGGTCGAGGCGGTGTGCGACCCGTTCGAGGCGCTCGCGCCCGACGCGGAGCAACGACTGCTCGACAAGGCGCGTGACCGGGTTCGCCACACCGGCTGGGACCTGGCGTTGTGCCTGACCGACGCGCCGCTGCGGGACGAGGAGAGCGTCATCGTCGCGGAGGTCAGCGTCGAGGACCGCGTCGCGCTGGTGTCCCTGCCCGCGCTCGGCGGGTTCATGATCACCCGGCGGGCGCGCCGGCTGGTGGTCCCGCTGATCCGCTACCTCGCGGGGCGCACCGATCGGGTGCCGGCCTTCGGCGGCCGCAACAGGGTGCGCGCCGCGGCCCCGTCCTGGGCGAACGCCAGCAGCGAGATCGTGGTGGACTCCGCGCTCGGCATCCCGCGCCTGGTGGCCGGCATGGTGCGGGCCAACCGGCCGTGGCAGTTCGTGCTCGGGCTGTCCAGGGCGCTGGCCGGCGCGTTGACCGGTAGCGCGTTCGGCGTCCTGTACTCCAACATCTGGCAGCTCGCCGCGTCGCTGAGCCCGTGGCGGCTGGCGACGATGGCGGGCGGGGCGATCGGCATCCTCGTCACCTGGCTCATCACCGACCACGACCTGTGGGAACGCCGTCGTTCGCCGAGCACCGGACTGCGCAACGCGGGCACCGTGCTGACGGTGGGTTTCGGCGTGGCGGTCTTCTTCGTCGAGCTGTTCGCGTTCGTGCTGGTCGCGGTGGGTGTCGTCGCCTCACCCGGGTACCTGTCGCGGATCATCGGCCACCCGGCGGGGATCACCGACTACCTGACCGTGGCGCTCATGGCGACCGTCATGGGCACCGTCGCGGGCGCGGTGGGTTCCGGGCTGGAGAACGACACCACCGTGCGGCGCGCGACCTACGGACACCGGGAGTGGGAACGGTGGCGCACCGTGCGCGACCGGGACCGGTGAGGCGTTTTTGCCGCGCGCTCGATGGGTAGCCGCGGGCATGGTGGCAGTGGGCTATACCTTGATGACCGAGCAACGTGGACCGAAAGGGCTGGTCGCCGACGCGGTCGGGGCGGAGAACGCCGGCTTCGACTTCGCGGTCAGCAGTGACCACTTCTCACCCTGGCTTGCCGAGCAGGGGCACGCGCCGTACGCGTGGTCGGTGCTCGGCGCGGTCGCCGCGAGCACCACGCGGATCGGGCTGATGACCTATGTGACCTGCCCGATCATCCGGTACCACCCGGCGGTCGTCGCGCAGAAGGCGGCGACGGTGTCGCTGCTGTCCGACGACCGCTTCCTGCTCGGCCTCGGCGCGGGCGAAAGTCTCAACGAGCACGTCGTCGGGCGGGGATGGCCGCCGGTCAACGTCCGGCACGAGATGCTGGCCGAGTCGATCACGATCATCCGCGACCTGCTGGACGGCAAGGACGTGAACTTCGCGGGCGACCACTACCGGGTGGACTCGGCGCGGCTCTACGACCTGCCCGCCACCAGGCTCCCGATCGGTGTGGCGGTCAGCGGCGCGCAGAGCATCGAGCGGTTCGCTCCGGTCTCGGACGCGATGATCGCGGTCGAACCGAACGCCGAGCTGGTGACCGGGTTCGACGCGGCCACGTCGAGGACCGTGCCGAAGATCGGGCAACAGCCGATCTGCTGGGACCCGGACCGTGACGAGGCCGTGCGCCGGGCACACGAGCAGTTCCGCTGGTTCGCCGGCGGCTGGAAGGTCAACGCCGAGCTGCCCGGACCGGCGGGCTTCGCCGCGGCAACCCAGTTCGTCCGGCCGGAGGACGTGGCCGAGTCGATCCCCTGCGGACCGGACACGGCCGAGTTCGTGAAGGCACTGCGGCCCTGGGCGGACGCCGGATACAGCCACGTGGCGCTGGTGCAGGTGGGCGGTGACACGCAGCCGGAGTTCCTCGACTACGCGCGCGCCGAGCTGCTGCCCGCGCTGCGGCGCGAGTACGGCGACGCACCGGAGAACTGGCTCGCCGCCTGAGCGCACGGCCTCCTGCCGCGAGGTTTGACGGACCCGGGCCGGGGGAGGCCTCAGCTGAGGCACGGGCACGTCACCGTCGCCCGTGCACCGAGACACCCGAGGAGGTCAGTAGTGACTGACGCCCAGCACGTTTTCACCACCACGGACGCCGGCATCCCGGTCGAGAGCGACGAGCATTCACTGACGGCGGGGCCGGGCGGGCCGATCCTGCTGCAGGACGCCTACCTGATCGAGCAGATGGCGCAGTTCAACCGCGAGCGCATCCCCGAACGCCAGCCGCACGCCAAGGGCAGCGGCGCGTTCGGCAGGTTCCAGGTGACCGGTGACGTCAGCGCCTACACCAAGGCGGCGCTGTTCCAGCCCGGGGCCGAGACCGAGCTGGTCGCCCGGTTCTCCACCGTGGCCGGCGAGCGCGGCAGCCCCGACACCTGGCGTGACCCGCGCGGGTTCGCCCTCAAGTTCTACACATCAGAGGGCAACTACGACATGGTCGGGAACAACACCCCGGTCTTCTTCATCAAGGACCCGATGAAGTTCCAGCACTTCATCCGTTCGCAGAAGCGCCTGGTCAGCAACAACCTGCGCGACCACGACATGCAGTGGGACTTCTGGACGCTGTCCCCGGAGTCCGCGCACCAGGTGACCTGGCTGATGGGTGACAGGGGCATCCCCCGGACCTGGCGCCACATGAACGGGTACACGTCGCACACCTACATGTGGGTCAACGCCGAGGGCGAGGAGTTCTGGGTCAAGTACACGTTCAAGACCGACCAGGGCGTGGAGTACTTCACCCAGCACGAGGCCGACCAGATGTGCGCGGTGGACACCGACTACCACACGCGTGACCTGTGGGAACACATCCGCGACGGCGAGCACCCGAGCTGGACGATGTACGTGCAGGTCATGCCGTACGCCGACGCGGCGGACTACCGGTTCAACCCGTTCGACCTGACGAAGGTCTGGCCGCACGGCGACTACCCGCTGGTCGAGGTCGGCAGGATGACGCTGGACCGCAACCCGACCGACAACCACGCGGAGATCGAGCAGGCCGCGTTCCAGCCGAACAACCTGGTGCCCGGAATCGGCCCGAGCCCGGACCGGATGCTGCTCGCGCGGCTGTTCTCCTACGCGGACGCGCACCGCTACCGGATCGGGGTCAACTACCAGCAGCTGCCGGTCAACGCGCCGATCGTGCCGGTGCACACGTACTCGAAGGACGGTGCGATGGCGTTCCGCAAGCGCACCGACCCGGTGTACGCGCCCAACTCCAAGGGTGGGCCCGCCGCGGACGTCGGCCGGTACGGCACCCCGCCGACCTGGCAGACCGACGGGGCGATCACCCGCTCCGCGTACGTGTCCCACGCCGAGGACGACGACTGGGGTCAGGCGGGCACGCTGGTCCGCGAGGTGATGGACGACGCCGCCCGCGAGCGGCTGGTCGACAACGTCGTCGGGCACCTGCTCAACGGCGTCACCGAGCCGGTGCTGAACCGGGCCTTCGAGTACTGGCACAACGTCGACAAGACGCTCGGTGACCGCATCATGCAGGGAGTGCTGGACAAGAAGGACGAGATGGACCCGAAGGCGGGCGAGCAGGCCAATCCCGCCAGGGAGTCCATGCAGGCCAAGGCCTGACGATCAGGGTGATCGCGCCCGAGGGACTCCTCTGGCACGATCACCCGCCGGTCGTGGAGCGTTTCGCGGCGGCGCGCTCGCCCAGTGCGGCGAGCGCGGCGTCGTCGTAGCTCGTGGTCGGGAACGGGACGAGCGAGCGAATCGAGTCGTCGCGGACGACGACCTCGTTGGCCATCGAGTCGACCAGGGACCGGCCGGTGTCGCTGTCCACGTCGGTGACCAGCCCCAGCCAGAGCGAGGACAGCCCCGGCGACAGCAGCGGAACCGGCACGATCAGGGTGTGGCGGCCCTGGATCGCCGCGACGCGCCGCAGCATGTCCAGGTAGGCCAGCACGTCCGGCCCACCGATGTCGAACACGCGGCCGGTCGTCTCCTCGACCTGCGCCACCTCGACCAGGTAACGAACGACGTCGGCCACCGCGATCGGCTGGGTCCGGGTCCGGACCCAGCGGGGCGTGATCATCGCCGGGAGACGTTCGACGAGCTGGCGGGTCATCTCCCAGGAGATGCCTCCGTTGCCGACGATGATCCCGGCGCGCAGCGCGGTCACCGGCACCCCCGACCCGCCGAGGAGCGACTCGACCTCACGGCGGCTGCGCAGGTGGGCGGACAGGTCGTCGCGGTCGTCGCCGAGCCCGCCCAGGTAGATGATCCGACGGATCCCCGCGTCGGCGGCCGCGCGGGCGAAGCGCCGCGCGGCGTCGGCGTCGCGGGTCTCGAAGTCGGGTTCGCCCAGCGAGTGCACGAGGTAGTAGGCGATGTCGCAGCCCGCCAGTGCGTCGGCGAGTGAGGCCTCGTCGTTGACGTCACCGAACACCGGCTCGCCCGAACCGAGGTACCGGTCGGGGTGGCGGGTCATCGCCCGCACGGTGTGGCCCGCGTCCTCCAGACGTGGGCACAGCCGGGTGCCGATGAAACCCGAGGAACCGGCCACGGCCGTCTTCATCGGGGCCTGCCCAGCCGGGCCTGGTCGTCGAAGGGTGCCGGGTGATGCGTCATGCCCAGCACCTACCCTCGGGTACCGGACGTACACCTGGCGCGGTCAGCGAACCTCGGCCGAGGGTTCTCTGCTGAGGCGGTGCGGCTGGATGACGGTCAGCGGAACCTCGGGTGGCAGGCGTTCGGCATGGATGGCGTCGTGCACGTCGTACAGGTGGGCGTAGGCCCGCTCGGGGAGCTGCCACACCGCGTCCCGCAGCCGCCCGCCGGTCGCGTTGTAGTCGGCCCAGGCCAACAGCTGCCATCGCTGCGCGGGGTACGACACACCACGCAGCGCGTAGGCCAACTCCTCGATCGCGATGCTGTCCACAGTCTCGCCGCTTCCGTGGTGCGCTCGGTGAAGTCGGAGACACCGTGCGCCGGGTCCTCCGTTGGCACCTACCGATACAAGGCTAGAGAGCGTGCGCGTCGCGGGCGTGCCCCCAGAGAGGCAATCTGTCCCCTCGAACGGGAGGGTGGCCTGGTCAGAACAGCAGCGACACCGCGATGTCCTCGACGGCGTCGAGCGTCGGGTCGGAGTAGTGGCGGGCGAGTGAGCCGTGCGCGCGCAGCACGGCGATTCCGTGAGCGAGGGCCCAGGCCGCGCTGGTGAGCGCCGCCGAGTCGGCCTCCCCGCGCCAGCCCCGGCGCTGGCACTCCTCGAGGTGGGCCCGGAGCGCCTCGAACGCGATACCGCTGGTGCGCATGTACTCGGGGTCCTCGACCCGGACCGACGCCGGCCGGAACATGAGGTCGAAGTGCTCCGGATAGTTCTCGGCGAACTCGGAGTACGCCCTGGTCAAGAGCGGCAGCTGGGCCACCGGGTCGGCCTCGCCGCCGCTGAGCGCCTCGGCCAGGTGCTCGGTGAACAGCTCGAACCCCCTGGCCGCGACGGCCGTCAGCAGACCCACCTTGTCGCCGAAGTGATGGGCGGGGGCGGCGTGTGAGACCCCGATCCGCCGGGCGACGCCCCGCAGGCTGAGCCCGTCGACGCCGGTCTCGCCGAGCGCGAGGACGGCTGCGTCGAGCAGGGCCACACGCAGGTCGCCCTCGTAGTGGGTACCCACTTTTCGAGGGCCTCCCCCAGCATTGATTGACACTGACAATCTCCTCGCTAGTATGACACTGTCAAACACTGGCCCTGGTGGTCTCCAGCGTGCCAGACCTCCCGCCGCACGGAATCGCCATGCGCCCGTGCCGGCCCACGCCGTCAGGAGTAGCTGTGCTGCAGAGACTTGCTCGTCGCGAGTACCTCCGGGGTCTTCGTGCGCTCGAACGCGGAGACCTGGACGCCCTTCTGGCGCAGTTCGACGGCCGCTGCCAGTTCGAGTTCACCGGTGACTCACCGCTGGGCGCGCAGCTGTCCGGCTCGGTCGAGCTGCGACGCTGGTTCGAGCGGTTCCTGCGGCTGTTGCCGGAGCCCCGCTTCGACGTCCGGCGAGTCGTCTCGGCCGGTCCGCCGTGGCGGCAACAGCTGACCGCGCACGTCGTCATCCACAGCTCGATCGCCGGAGCTCCGTACGAGAACCAGTTCGCGCACTTCCTGGTGCTGCGCTGGGGCAAGGTGGTCCACGACCTGGTCATCGAGGACACCCAGAGATGGGCCCGAGGCTGCGAACGTCTGGTCGCCTCGGGTGTCGCGGAGGCGGCCGAAGGGCGCATGACCTCGGCATCGGTCGGGGCGAGCCGATGAGAACGATGCTCGGTGTCTCGCTGGCCGCGGCGCTCGTGACGGCCGGTCTCGCGGTGGCCCCGGTGGCTCACGCCTCGGAGGACGCGGACGCACTAGGCAATACCCAGACCTTTCGTGCGCAGGCGTCACCGGCGCGGCCGGGGGAGGGCATCGTCTTCGATCTCGAACAGACCTACGACAACCGGGTGCGCGCGGTTCCGCTGCGCTCACCGACCGAGGTGGTCATCCATTTCCCTCGCGGTGTCGTGTGGAACGGGCCGGTGTTCCCCCAGTGCGACCCGGGACAGCTGAGGTCACGTGGGCCGTCCGCGTGCCCGGCCGGTTCGAGGTTCGCCACCGCCGAGGTGCTCGCGGCGGCCGGGGTGGCGCCACTGACCCACCGGGCGCACGTCACGGAGTTCGTGGGGCCGGCGCTGGACGGCGACCCCACCCAGCTGCTGTACGTCGAGACGCCGATCGCGCCCCCGTTCGTGCTCACCGGGGTCGTGCGTGACGAGCCGCAAGGTCCCTACGGGCCGGCGCTGCACGTGGATCTGCGCGACCTTCCCGGCGGTACCGCGGCGACACCCTCACCGATCGTGATCACCTCGCTGCGCAACATCGACATCCACACCTATGTCGAGCGGGAGGTCGACGGTCGGACCCGCCGGATCCCGCTCATCGTGGCGCCGCCCACCTGCACCGGCCGGTGGTACTACGCGATCGACAGCGTGTTCCCCGCCGGGCCACCGATCAGGAGCACCAGCAGCCAGGTGTGCGGGTAGTACTCGCATGCGGATCTCGGAGCTGGGCCTGCGGGCGGGCCTTCCGGTGGCGACGATCAAGTACTACCTGCGCTCGGGTCTGTTGCCCGCCGGGCGGCGCACCTCGACCACACAGGCCGTCTACGACGACGGCCACGTGCGTCGCCTCCGGCTGGTCCGGGCGCTCAGTGAGGTCGGCGGACTGCCGCTGGTGACCGTGCGGGCGGTGCTCGACCTGGTCGACGACACCGAGTCGGGACCGCATGAGACGCTCGTCCGCGTGCGGGACGCGTTGGCCGGGGGCCCCGGCCCGGCGGGGGACGACCCGGACCGGCTGTCGGCGCGCACCGAGGTCGACGCGCTGCTGAAGGAGCTGGGCTGGCAGGTGCGCCACCGCGCCCCGGCACGGGACCAGCTCGCCGACGCACTGCTGGCGTTGCGCCGCCTGGACGCCGCGCCGGCCAGGGACGTCCTGGACGCCTACGCAGAGGCCGCGCACCGCATCGCGGCCAGCGAGATCACCGCGCTGACCAGCGCCTCGGCGCCCGGGGACGAGATGGTGCGGCACAGGGTGGTCGGCGCCGTGCTCCACGAGCCGGTCGTGCTCGCCCTGTGCCGCCTCGCCGAGGAACACGAGGCCGCCCGGCAGCTCGCACGCGGTGCGGCCCGAGCGGGCTATGCTCCCGAATCCTCGATATGATCATGCAGTCTGGGCAATGTCCGTCTTCGCCGTACCGCGGGTAATCGATGAGCGTGCCCCCGGTGGGACTCGAACCCACACTGCGGCCCTTTTAAGGGGCTTGCCTCTGCCGATTGGGCTACGGGGGCGACAGCACTGAGGGTACGGGCTAGTCCGTTAGGAAAGAAAAGTGCACTCGATACGGTGGTCTCAGTAAGCTCTCCTGTACGGAGAGTTGTCACCAGTTACGAGTTTAGTTGTGTGCTGAGCCAATCAGTGGCGAATCAGTGCGCTCAGATGAGGTTCGCTCGGCGGGCCACCGCAAGCGCTTCAATGCGGCTGCGCACACCCAGTTTGGCAAGCAGTGCCTTCGTGTAGCTGCGCACAGTGCTCTCCGCGAGGTACAGCTCCTGGGATATCTCCCTGGTCGACTGACCGAGCGCGAGCGCGCGCAGCACGTCGTACTCGCGCGGCGATAAAGCATCGACCACCGGTCCGGTGTCGCCACCCCGAGCGCCGCCGCGCTCCGTGCGTAGCCGGGGGTCGAGATAGCCCCGGTCGGAGTCGAGGACTGTACGCAGCGCGACCACCAGGTCGCGGCCGTCCTTGAACACGGCTCCGTCGGCGCCCGCGCGCAGGGCCGCGTGCACCGGCTCGTTCTCCTCCGACGCGGTGTGGATCAGCACCTTCGTCGCCGGCGCCGCCTTCTTCACCGCGCCGGAGATCTCGGGGTTGAACCGGCCGCCCATCCGCAGGTCCAGGATCACCGCGTCCGGCTGCAGCTCGCCGGCCAGCCGAACCGCGCCGACCGGCTCGCTCGCCTCTCCGACGATTCGCAGGTCCGGGTGCGCGGCCAGGATGTTGCGCACCCCGTCGAAGACGACAGGGTGGTCGTCGACGATCAGGATGCGGCGCTCGGCCGATGGCTCGTCGCCGTTCTCGATGGACAGAGCGAACGTGGTCGCGGTGCTCATCGCGCCTCGCGGGCCAGCTCGGGACTGGGGCCGGGCTGGCGGGGCAGTTCGACGCGCAGCTGAGTGCCACCCTCCTCGACGCGACGCAGGATGACCGAGCCGCCGATGCGTTCCACCTGTTCGGCCATCGAGGTGAACCCCCAGTGGTGGCCATCGGCCGGAACGACCCTGGGCTCGAAACCGGCCGGCAGGCCCAGCCCGTCGTCCTGGACGACCAGGCGCAGCCGGTCGAGGCGGTAGTCGAGTGTGACGATCACGATGCTCGCGTGCGCGTGACGTTCGATGTTGAACAACGCCTGGCGCAGACAGCTCAACGTCACCCGCTCGACGGCGGCGGGAAGGTGCTCGGGCAGTCCGTGCAGCACGAGGTGGGACACGACCCCGGTCCGGTCGGTGAAGTCGTCCAGGTCACGCTGGGTCGCGGTCGGCACGGTGTCGGTCGCTTCGGTGGGGCCGCAGCCGCTGATCACTCCGCGTAGCCGCTGCTGGGCTTCCTGGAGCTGGTCGGCGAGCAGTCGTACGGTCGCCAGCAGCTCGGCCGGATCGTCCGCGTGCAGCTCCTGAGCGCGCCGGGCGCGGCCGGTCATGGCGAACAGCAGCTGGCTGACGTCGTCGTGCAGTGCGGTGGCGATACGTTGCCGCTCGGCGCTCACCCGCAGCTCGATGTGGCCATCCGCGGCGAGCTGGCCCGCCGACCGCGCCACGTTCGATACAGGTGACGCGGTCGCGGGTGCGGCAGCCATTGCCCAATCGCGAAGCGCGGTCATACTCCGTCAACGAGCGGAGCCCCAGCGGGTTAACGTGTTCCACTCGAAAGAAGTATCCCGAATTATTGACTGGACAATGTGACGGTAGGTCACCAGCTGGACTTGCGGACGCCGGGTAGATAACCGCCGTGCGCCAGTTCCCGCATTCGCACCCTGGAGACCCCGAACGCCCGCAGGAAACCTCTCGGGCGGCCGTCGGCGGCGTCCCGGTTGCGCACTCGCGTCGCGCTCGCGTCCCGGGGCTGACGGCTCAGCTCACGGCGGGCGGCGTCGCGTTCCTCCGGTGTGCTGCGCGGGCTGGCGATGATCGCGGTGAGCTCCGCTCGACGCTCCCGGTAGCGCTCGACGATGACCCGTCGCCGGTCGTTGCGGACGATCTTGCTGCGCTTGGCCATCAGAACTTCTCCCCACGGGCGCGCAGCGTCGCCGCCACGGACTCGATGCCGTACCGGTCGACCGTCTTGATCGCCTTCGTGCTCAGCCGCAACCGGATGTGCCGCCCTTCGCTGGGCAGCCAGTACCGGCGGACCTGAACATTCGGATCCCACCGCCGGCTGATGCGCCGATGCGAATGCGACACGGATTTCCCGAACCCGGGCTTACGCCCGGTCAACTGACAATGCCGAGACATACTTTTCCTTTCACACGTGAGTGGCAAGGGTGTCTACCGCGGAGCGGCGCCGCAGGCGTAGGCGCTCGGAGCACTCACGACAGCTTTTCCGTCGTGAGTGATCCGGGCGCCTATAGGCGCCCTTGCCACTCACGAGTCGACGGCGAAGCCGAGATGCCTTAAACCCAGCCACGGCGAAGACCGGACCTACCGAGGCGTAGCGCTCGGATAAGGCAGCAACGCCATCTCCCGCGCGTTCCGAATCGCCACCGCCACCTCACGCTGCTGCTTCGGCGTGAGCCCGGTGACCCGCCGGGCGCGGATCTTGCCCCGGTCGGAGATGAACGACCGCAGCAGTCCCACGTCCTTCCAGTCCACCGAGTCGATCTTTCGTGCGCGCAGCGGGTTCGCCTTCCGGCGGGGCGTGCGCCGCACGTCGACGCGCGCCATCAGCGCTCCTCGCGGAAGTCGACGTGCCGCCGGATCCGGGGGTCGTACTTGCGTAGCACCATCCGGTCCGGGTCGTTGCGACGGTTCTTGCGCGTCACGTACGTGAAGCCGGTCCCGGCCGTCGAACGCAGCTTGACCAGGGGTCGGACGTCGGTTGAAGCCATCCGGTCACACCTCCATCGATAATGAAAGTCGTTTTCATCTATGCTCGAGATTAGCAGACCGAGGATGGAGGAGTTCGTGGATACCGAGCTGGTACTGGTGAGTGGGGTGACCGCGCCGGGGGTCGGCGCGGTGGTGGACCGGTTACTGACCGAACCGGGCACGGCCGTCCTGCACCACGATCTGGCCGACGTGACGTCCGGTGTCGTGCGCCGCAGGCTGAGGCTGTCCGGGAAGGGCGGCCCGTCCGGCCGTATCGTGGTGTCGGACGCGACGGCGGTGCTCGAGCTGGCGCACGGATGCGTGTCCTGCACGCTGCGCGAGGACGTGCTGCCCCTGATCAGGGAGCTCTCCAGGAGGCCGTCGGTCAGGCGGATCGTCCTGCACCTGGACCCGGCGCTGGAGCCCGAGCAGGTGTGCTGGGCGGTGCTGCACGTCCTGCTGGACGGCACCCCGGTCGCCGCCGACGTGCAGCTGACCGGCGTCATCACGGTCCTGGACGAGAGCAGGTTCCTCGCCGACGCGGCCAGCGAGGACGACGTCACGGGTCGGGGCCTCGCGGCGCTTCCGGACGACGAGCGCACGATCGCGCAGCTGGTGGTCGGCCAGGCGGAGTTCGCCGACCTGCTGGTACTGACCGGCGGGCCGGCCGAGCAGTGGCTGCGTGCCCGCACCGAGGCGGTTCTGACCCGGCTCACCCCGCTGGCCCCGTGCATCGAGCTCGCCGCACTCGACGCGGTCTCGCCGCTCGCCGCGCTGCCCCCGACCGCGCGTCGGGGTGTCCCGGAGAGCCCGCACGCGACGTTGCTGCGCGGCCAGCCGCCGCTGACCGGCGACTGCGGCGTCGAGCTACTGGTGTTCACCGCGCGGCGGCCGTTCCACCCCGAACGGCTGCACGACGCCATGGACCTGCTGCTGGACGGCGTCATCCGGACCAAGGGCCGGATTTGGCTGGCCACCCGGCCGGACGCCGTGCTGTGGATCGAGTCCGCCGGGGGCGGGCTGCAGGTGGGGTACGTCGACGACTGGCTCGCGGCGGGCGACGACGAGGCGTGGGTCAAGGCCTCAGCGGAACGTCGCACCAGCGCCGCGCTGCGCTGGCACCCGCGGTACGGCGACCGCGTGCAGGAGCTGAGCGTGCTGACCTGCGGCGCCGACCCCGCCGAGATCGAGGACGGCCTGCGCGCCGCCCTGCTCACCGACGCCGAGCTGCTGATGGGCGAGGACGCCTGGCAGCGGTTCTCCGACCCGTTCGGCTGGTACCACACCGACCCGTGCGGAGAGGTCATCCCGACCCGGCCAGGTTCCGCCCGACACCCAGGAGAGGACTACGCATGAAACCCGGCATCCACCCCGACTACCACCCGGTGGTGTTCCGAGACCGCTCGACGGGACAGGAGTTCCTGACCCGCTCGACCGCGACCTCCGACACCACTGTGACCTGGTCCGACGGCAACGAGTACCCGTTGCTGACGGTCGACGTGACCAGCTACTCGCACCCGTTCTGGACCGGGAAGAGCCGGGTACTGGACGCGGCCGGGCAGGTCGAGAAGTTCCGCCGCCGCTACGGCGCACGCGGGGGGCAGCGCTGATGGCCGTCCCCAAGCGCCGGACCTCCCGCTCGAACACCCGCTCCCGCCGCTCGCAGTGGAAGGCCACCCCGGTCGACCTGGTCCCGATCCTGATATCCGGCCGCCGCCACCTGGTCCCCAGACGCCTGGTCCGCGCCTACCAACGAGGCCTCCTGGACCCACCCCCCACTTCGTGAGTGGCAAGTGGTTCTACCCCGAAGGAGCGCCGAAGGCGTAGCACCACTCGCCACTCACGACACGCTTTTTCGTCGTGAGTGGCGAGTGGCGCTATAGGACCACTCGCCACTCACGGGGTAGTAGACCCGACCACCTCAGAACTACCGACGAGGCGGCCGGACGCTGGCGATCAGCAACAGCACGCCCACCAGCACCGCTCCGCCGGCCAGCAGCCAGCGAGGGTCGAGGCTGGGGAAGTTCGGCACCCAGTTCGCCAGCGCCATGCATGCCATCGCCAGGGTCACCAGCCCGGCCAGCAGGGGCAGCAGATCGGGCCCCTGCCTGCGCCGCTTGGTCTCGGTGACGGTGTCGGTGCTGGTCTCGGTGGTGTCGGTCCAGTTCGGATCCTGGTCAGCCACGGTTCACGCTCACGGTTCCGGCTCCTACGGTGATGTCGATGTCCAGCGGGCGCCCGCCCGCTGTGTGGTCCTCACCCAGATCGGCGTCGCGCAGATCGGCGCCGGGGGCGCCGTCATCGTGCTGGCCGAGGCAGTCGACGCTGCCCACGTCGGTGTGGCAGCGCACCGTCACGTCCGCGTTCGGCGGCAGGATGACGATGACCTCACCGGCCTGCATGCTGATCTTGGTGTGTACCGGCGGCAGCGGCGGGACGCCGGGTGCCGGTGGTGGAACCGGTGCCGCGCCGGTGGGCGCCGGTTGTCCCGGCGCGGGAGGAACAGGGGGCGGCGGGGGTGTCCCTGGCGCCGACAGGTCGAGCTGGGTCAGGTCCAGCTCCACCGTGCCGAAACCCCGGTGGTAGGTCTCGGCCAGCCCGGCCACGGTGGTCGGGGCGATGCGCAGCTCCCCGGACTGCTCCCAGTGGTTGATCCTCGCCTTCGTCACGCCGAACGCGATCAGGACCAACGGGATGGCCAGCAGGATCAGCCCGCGTCCCTGGTGGAGGAACGCGCCGAGCAGCAACCCGAGCGCGATCACCGCCAGGACGCAGCCGAGTACCAGCCGGACGGCGTCGGGTCCGCCTGGACCGCCCGCCATCAGGATGATCGACGCGACCACCCCTCCGGTCAGCACCGCGAGTGCGAAGACGATCGCGGTCAGTGGCTTGCGGCGTCGCTTCGGTGGCGGCGGCGGTTCACCGTGGCCGGGCAAGTCCGGGGCGAAGGGGTCCGCGCCCAACAGACTGGGGCTCGGCACGGGTGCCGGACCGGGCTCCGGGTCCGGGGTGGCGACCGGGCGCGGCTCGGTGCCGGGAAGGCCCCGGTCCGCCCGGTTCTGGTGCAGCAGGTAGAGCAGGCCGGCGGTGACCACGAGCCCGGCGATCAGGCCGAGGCCGCCGCGCATCAGTGACGACAGGGCGAACAGCGCCGCCACGATGGCCGCGATCATCACGATCGGATGCACCGAGCCGCTGGCCCGATTGGCGAACGGGCCACTCGGCGGCTCGTTCGGGTCGGCGGGCAGCACGACCCACGCGGCGAGGTAGAGCAGGATCCCGACGCCGTAGATCGCGGCCACCACGAAACCGATGCGGACGAGGACCGGGTCGATGTCGTAGCGGCGGCCGATCGCCCCGCACACGCCGGCGATCTTCTTGTCGGACTGCCGGCGGCTCGGTCTGGTCTGCCAGATGGCGGCCAGTACGGCACGGGGCTCGGTGGTCGGGCTCATGGCTCTCACTCTGCTCGTCGGACGGGGTGCGTCCATCGGGGTCGAACCCGGAGTGATCCCTGAGTCACGTGTGCCCGGCGTCGGGGCCCTGCCCTGTCTCAGACCGGGGCATATCCGGGTCTACCCCGATGAATACCACGCCGGTCCGTGTGAACATGGGAGCCATGAGCACGACGGAAGTCCCGATCGGATCGGTCGCGCGGCAGCGGACGCTGCTTCGGCACCGCTCCGGGCGGATGGTCGCCGGGGTCGCCGGCGGTATCGCCGAGCACCTCGGGGTGCCGGTCGGGTGGGTGCGCGCCGGGTTCACGGTGCTCGCCACGCTGTCCGGCGCCGGAGTGGTCGCGTACGGGCTGTGCTGGGTGTTCATCCCGCAGGAGAGCCCGGACCAGGTCCGCGACGTGTCCGGCCGGGAACGCAGGCAGGCGCTGGGGCTGGCCGTGCTCGGGATCGGTGTGGCGACGGCGGCGTCGGCGGCGGGGGACAGCGTCGTCGGCTGGATCGTCGGTCCGCTGGGTGTCGTGGCGGTCGGCGTCGCGCTGGTGTGGCGGGAGGCGGACGAGACCCGGCGTCGCCGGTGGGCGGCCGCGAGCCGTTCTGGTCTGCTCGGCGCCGGCGGCAAGGCCGCCACGCTGCGGATCGTGCTGGGCGGGCTGTTCGTCGCGTGCGGGCTGGTGATGCTGCTCGTCGGGCGGGTGACGCTGAGCCAGGTGCCGTCGGCGCTGCTCGCGGTGACCGCGACGCTGGTCGGCGTCGGAGTGCTCACGGTGCCGTTCTGGGTTCGGCTGTCCCAGGAGCTCGGCGACGAACGCCGGGAGCGCATCCGGGAGACCGAACGCGCCGAGATCGCCGCGCACCTGCACGACTCGGTGCTGCAGACCCTCGCGCTCATCCAGCGTCAGGCGGAACGACCACGTGAGGTGCGTCGGCTGGCCCGGGGCCAGGAGCGGGAGCTGCGCACCTGGCTGTACGGGCCCACGGGGTACGGGCACGTGGGTTCCCCGCCGGGTGAGGCGGGCAGGCCCTCGGCGTGCACGGTGGCCGAGGCGATCACGTCGGCGGCGGCCGAGGTCGAGGACACGTACGCGATCGCGGTGCGGCCGGTCGTGGTCGGAGACTGCGAGCTGAACGACCGGCTGGCGGCACTCGCGCAGGCCGCGCGGGAGGCGATGGTCAACGCGGCCAAGCACGCACAGGTCGGCGAGGTGAGCCTGTACGCGGAGATCGAACCGGACGCGGTGCACGTGTTCGTGCGTGACCGTGGTGTCGGGTTCGACCCGGAGGAGGTGCCGGACGACCGGCACGGCCTCGTCGACTCGGTGCACGGCAGGATGGATCGACACGGCGGCTCGGTGTCGCTGCGCAGCACACCCGGTGAGGGCACCGAGGTGCACCTGCGGATGCCGAGGCCGGAATTCGAGGGAGCGGAATGACCGAGCACACCAGCGACGAGACGGCCCGCCTGCGGGTGTACCTGGTCGACGACCATGCACTGTTCAGGGCCGGGGTCCGTGCCGAGCTGGACACGGTGGCCGACGACGTCGAGGTGATCGGCGAGGCCGGATCGGTCGCCGAGGCGGTCGCCGGCACCCGGCACTACAAGCCGGACGTCGTGCTGCTGGACGTCCACATGCCCGACGGCGGCGGCGCCGAGGTGCTGCGCCAGGTGCGGGCCGAGCTGCCGGACGTCGTGTTCCTCGCGTTGAGCGTGTCCGACGCCGCGGACGACGTGATCGCGGTGATCAGGGCCGGCGCCAGGGGATACGTCACGAAGACGATCTCCGGCCGGGAGCTGGCCGACGCTGTGCGCAGGGTCAAGGCCGGTGACGCGGTGTTCTCGCCCCGGCTGGCGGGATTCGTGCTGGACGCCTTCTCCGACCGTCCTGGCGCGGCCCCGCCGGTGGACCCCGAACTGGACCTGCTCACCCCTCGGGAACGAGACGTCCTGCGCCTGCTGGCCAGGGGCTACGCCTACAAGGAGATCGCGGCCGAGCTGTACATCTCGATCAAGACGGTGGAGACCCACGTCTCCAGCGTCCTGCGCAAGACCCAGCTCTCCAACCGCCACGAACTCTCCCGCTGGGCCTCCGACCGCCGCCTGGTCTGAACACCCCGTTACCTTCTTCGTGGCTCCTGATCAAGGAGCTCCGGTCGCCAGGCCCGGTATGACTTACACCCCCAGTCGCACGCATGATCCGGGGGGTGGTGTCACCGGGTCTGGTGGCATCGGTGGACCGCTAATAGGGACACGGCCACCCTCTGGGTAGGTCTCTTCGTAACGTGGCTGCCGGCTGTCGATGCTGACTGGTGACCGGCACATTCGGTAGGAGAGACGGTACGCACGTGGACAACGGTTACGAGGTGTTCCTCGGCCTGGACGTCGGCAAGGGTGCCCACCACGCTGTCGGTCTAGACCTGGCTGGGAAGCGGCTGTATGACAAGCCGCTGCCCA
>NZ_AUBB01000024.1 GCF_000429025.1 Actinospineispora spinosispora DSM 44797 | reverse complement strand
CTGTGACCGTTTGCCGCTGGTGGGGGTTTGTTGACTGGTTGACCTGCTGATTTCCTGGTTTTGTCGGTGTTCGAACGTATGATCGATGGCATGCAGGGTGGGGTGTCGGTCGGTTCCTGGCTCGCGGGTATGCCCGCCGGGCCAGTCCTCGGTGCTGTCCTGTCCGCCCTGGACATGAACGCGGTGTCCGATGACTTCGTCGTCGATGTGCTGCAAGCCTGTGGGCGTCAGCGTGCGCATGTCGAAGGGCTGTACACCGCGGCGGTCGCCACGGTGGTGCAACGTGGTTCGGTGGTGGGGTCGGAGCAGTACGCCTCTGATGAAGTACGCGCCGCGTTGACCTTGTCTCGGAGTCGGGCGCGGACCGAGTGCGATTTCGCCCAGGTTTTGTGTCTGGAGCTGCCGGCGGTGCACGCGGCGATGGTGGCGGGGCTGATCGACCGGGACCGGGCGATGGTGTTCACCCATCACCTCGCGGGTTTGCCTGAAGACTTGATCGCCGCGGTGATCGGGCGGGTGTTGCCGGTGGCGCCGGGGTTGACGGCGGGGCGGTTGCGGGCCCGAATCCTGAAGCTGATCATCACCGTGGAGCCGGACCGGGCCGAAGACCAGTACGAGCAAGCCCTGGCTGATCGGATGGTGGTGGGCTACCTCGACTCTGCGGGCACCGCCACGGTCACCGCCACCGGCCTACCACCCGATGAAGCGGCGGCGGCGACCGAGCGGATCGCGAAGCTGGCGGCCGATGCGAAACGCGCGGGGCATCGCGGGCGGATCGATCAGCTACGCGCCGACATCTTCCTACGCCTGCTCGATGGGAGGTTCCATCACCTCACCCGCGCTCAGATGATCGCCGCGCTGCTGGCCGAAACCTCACCGCCGAGTCCTGCCAACGAACCGGCCGACACCGACCCGGCCGAGGTTGAGCCCGTCGATATTGATTTCGGCGCTGAAGGGCCGGTGGAGGCTGTTGCCGAAGTGGGTCGGGTGTCGGGGATCGAGGTGCGGGCCCGGCTCGACACCCTCGCCGGACTCAACAACCTCCCCGGTGAACTCCCGGGCTGGGGCCCGATCCTCGGATCGGTCGCCCGACGCGCCACCGCCCGCCAACACAGCGGCCAATGGCGGTGGGTGGTCACCGATGCCGATGGCTATCTGATCGCCGAAGGCATCACCCACCGCCGACCCACCACCAGCCCACCCAGCTACCGCGCCGAAGGCGGGATCGTCGAACTCGCTATCCCCGCCACCACACTCGCCCAATTGGCCAAAGACCCACCGCGAGCGTGGGCCAAGGTGATCACCGACATCGCCACCCAATACCAGCAAGCCCGCGAACGCGACCCCGCCGAGAAACTCGACACCCAACCCGGGCGGCGACACCCGACCAACGCACTACGGCGATACACCCAAATCCGGGACCGCACCTGCACAGCACCAGGCTGCCGCCGATCAGCAGTCCAATCCGAACTCGACCACACCCACGACATCCAACACGGCGGACCCACCACCACAACCAACCTCGCACCCGCCTGCGCACACGACCACGCACTCAAACACCGAGGACGCTGGACAGTCACCCAACCCCAACCAGGCCACTTCCGCTGGACAAGCCCGCTCGGACGCAGCTACCCGACCCGAGGAGAACCCATCACCGACCCAGACCCGCCGCCGTTCTAGCTCGATGAGTGTGGAGCCGGCCGGCCGGACGGTTGCGGTCGGCCCGCTGCATGGTCGGTGACGGATTGCCGCTGCGTTCAGGCCGCGATGACCACCGCGAAGCGCTGATCTGACCGTTCTGGGTTCGTGCCCAAGCCAATCACCATCGGCACGGCAGGTCCCGATCCACCCCGGTCGGGACGATCCCATCACTGATCCCGTTCCATCCCCGCGGCTGCCGACGGAGGTGGGGCGGTGGGGCGTTTGGTGATGGTGATCGGCGGTTCGATCAGCTCCGGCGCGGGGGGCACGCCGTCGGCCGGACGGAACCACGGGCCGCGGGTGTCTCCTTCGGCCGCGAAGGTCCAGTGCACCACTTTGTCGATCTTCACCGGGAACACGGTCAGCGTGCCGTCCTCGGCGATCCGCAGGCGCAGGAAGCACTTGTAGTCCTGGATCGCCTGCGCGGAGAACAACTCCTCGGTGTTGACCCCGCGCGGCTTCACCATGTCGGCGAGCAGTAGGTAGAGCGCGACCACCAGTGGGCCGATCGCGGCGCCGACGAGGGCGCACAAGACCGCCACCGCCGCGGCGCGGCCAGAGGAGGGCCAGCCGAGCCGGTGACCGAGCAGCTCACCCAGGTACACCGTCGCAAGCACGACCACCAGGTGCGCGACGGTGTGCGCGAACCCGAGCCGATGTCGCAGCCGCCGGTACTTCCTGCTCAACGTCGTGAACGCGGCCAGCCCCAGGTAGACCGCGGCGATCAGCACGAGCGCCAGTACCAGGTCGGGCACGCTGACCGACCACCAGCGCGACCTGGCCAGCCCGGGCAGAGCCCTGGCCAGGGTCACCCCCAGCAACAGGTAGATCAGCGCGGGCACCGCCCAGAACTTCGGGCTGCGGAACACCGCGCCGAAGATCCCGGCGCGCAGACTCTTCGACGTCGCGGCGCTCGGGTAGCGCTCGGCCAGGTCGTAGCGCACGGGTGCGCGTTTGTTCGGGTCACGCGACTCGACCGGCGGCAGGTTCAGCGTCTCGGGCAGCTGATGGGTGCCGAACAGGTACGCGCCGCCACCCCCGGCGGTGATCTTCTGCTGCGCCGCCTCGTCCTGGCCCTGGTATCGGGCGTAGTGGTGCAGGTCGCCGGACAGCGACAGCCGCAGCATCGCGCGGTCCGGGATGACGGTGCGCTCGAAGTACTCCAGCGGCGCGTAGCCCTCCGGGTTGTCCGGGCCCGACTCCACCCAGGACGGCATCGCCCAGCACAGGATGATCGCGTCGTCCGGTTCCATCCGGCCGGCCATCTCGCGGAAATAGTCCAGCTGGGGTTCGTCGATGTCGTCGCCGAGCGCGACGTCGATCCCCCACAGCCACCAGCCGCCGGGTAGTTTCACCGCGAAGTAGCTGCGGGTCTGCGCGGTCTTCCAGCCGCCGATCCAGCGCCCCTGGCAGAACTGTCGCAGGAAGCTGGTCAGACCGTCGTACCAGTCGTGGTTGCCGGGCAGCGCGACCAGCCAGCGGGGCTCGTCCGCCCAGGGCAGCATCGCCCGGTAGGGCCCGACGATCCGGTCGTTGTAGTTGGCCATGGACGCGACCGGATACGCCTCGTCGCCGCCCATGACCAGCAATGACCCTGCCCGGGTTCGCTGCCCGTCGAGCTGCAGCTCGTCGCGCGCGAGCTGGCTGGCGACGGTCATGGCGCCGTCGACGCCGTCGCCGATGTCGGCCACGTAGTCGAGCCAGAAGTCGCCAGCCCGGGAGTCGCCAGCCCGGGAGTCGTCGGCCCGGCCGGAGAGGTCCAGCGGCTCACCGGACTCGGCGCGCTGCAGCTCACGCCGGTCCGCGTAGCTGCCGAACAGGGTGGAGATGGCGACCTGGACACCGGTACGGGCCAGGACGCCGGGGGCCAGCCAGGTCACCGGTGGGCGGGGGACGAAACCGATGTCCTCCGGCGCCGAGGTGCGCGGCCGCTGTGGTCGGTTGGTTCCGGGCGAGGGGAGCTGCGCCATACCCCCAATGATCGCGAGCAAAGCGAACCCCCGCTCACCCTGGGGTGAACGGGGGTTCGGCTCCGGTGGGAACGGAGTTCTGGGGGTCTTACTTCTTGAAGGCGTCCTTGACGTTGCCGGCGCTGTCCTTGAGGTGCTCACCAGCCTGCTTGACGTTCGCCTCGGTCTGGTCGCCCTTGCCCTCGTACTCGAGGGACTTGTCGTCCGTGGCCTTGCCGGCGCCTTCCTTGCCCTTGCCGATGGCCTCGTCGACCTTGTTCTTGGCCTTGTCGAACAAGCTCACGAGTTCCTCCTTCGCTCCAGCGTCCGAAGGTCGGGCGCTTGGTTGCTCACGGAGAGAATTCCCGGCGCGCAGGCAGCTGAAACGTGACCGCCCCAACACAGTCGCGGACACCGGGCACAATGGAGTGGTGCACCTCCTGGACCCGGACGACCCGCACACCATTGTCGACGGCGATCGCGTGTGCGAGGCCATCGCCGCCTTACCCGACCGCGAGACGCTGCACGACTGGGTCACCCGGTTCGCCCTGCTGGCCGACCAGACCAGGCTGATGCTGCTGCTGTGCATCCACAACGCCGGTGAGATCTGCGTGTCCGACCTGGCGGCGGCGACCAGGGTCAAGGACAGCACGGTGTCGCAGGCGTTGCGGCTGCTGCGGGCGCACGGAGTGGTGGGCACCCGCCGGGACGGGCGCACCATCCACTACCACCTGACCGAGGACAAGACACTGCATGCGCTGCTCGGACATCTCGCCACGACGTCCGAGGTCAGCATGCATTCACACCACGGGTGAGCTGACCTCGCGGTATGCACTGTCGCGCCGGTCGCCGAGCACACGGTCGGCGAGCGGGGCGAACACGAGCCCCAGCACGGTCCACAGCAACGCCTGCGCGGCGAGGGAGTAGAGCCGGAAGCTGTACAGGGCGTCGGGGTCGAAACCTGGGAAGACGATCGCACCCTCGGGGTTGCGCAGCGGCTGCGGCGTCTCGGTTGCCAGGTTCCCGTACTGGTCGATGTTGACCTGCAGCTGCCCCAACGACGGCAGGACCGCCATCAGCAGGCCGCTCAGCACGATGAAGACGCCGATGCCCGCCAGCGTGGCGTTCCAGTTACCCAGCCGCTCCGCAAGCCGCTGCCCCGCCCACAGCGCGATCAACGAGGCGACGACCGAGCCGACCACCATCACCAGGTACAGACCGGCGCGGTCGCTGATCGTGTCCTCGTGGCCGATGGCGGGCGGGTTGGCCGGGTACTTGACGAACGGCACCAGGTACAGCGTCGTGAAACAGCCGAGTGAGGTCAGCATGACCAGCGACCGAGGCTTCAACGCGCCGGTCCGCCCCCAGGCGAGGCAGAACGCCACGGCGAACAGCGCCCCGACACCGGCACCGAACAGCACCATGCCGAGACCGATGCCGAGGTTGCCCTGGACCGCTCTGCTGAACAGCTCCGGCCCGGCCTCCTCGACCGGCAGACCGGCGGCCTTGTTCAGCGCCTGCTGGGCCTCGTCCCTGGCGCCCTCGTAGTCGATGGCCGCTTGGATGACCGGCTCGGCGAAGATCCTGGCGAAGAGGAACGCGATCAGTCCGGCGAGCGCGCCGGCACCGACGCCGCGCAGGACAAGTGCTCTGACCACCGGAGTTTCTCAGTCCTTCTCAGTGGCAGGGGAAGCCGAGGAAGTGACGGGCGTCGTGGACGAGCTCGTGCACGACCATGGTGTTACCGAACACCGAGGTCGCACCCTCGTCGATACCGACGAAGTAGTAGAGCGCCAGGCCGAAGACCAGCGCGCCGATCAACCAGGGCAGAACCTCGGACACTGCAACCGGAACCGGCCGGACCTGTCCAATAGCGGGTGATGTCATCATCGTTCCTCTCCTGCGACTGGCACGCTGACCAGCCCGGGCGCGGTTCAACCGCGCTGCCGGGCAAGCTCACTGACGGTACGTCCCGGTCGGAGACCGGTCAACATCGTGATAGTTATACAAACGATCAGATGTGGAGGTGACGGTTGCGAATCTTTCTGCTGTGCCACGCCGCCACGTCGGCGACCCGTTCCGCCGCCTTCGCCGGTGACGAGTCGCTGGAGCCGAGGGAGATCGTCAGAACCGGAGCCGTCGCCGGGTCGCTGCCCCGGTTCGACCAGGCATTCCGTGCTCCCTCGACGCGCTGCCGCCAGACCGCCGACGCACTGGGACTGGACGCCTCCGCACACGACGCGCTCGCCGGCTGCGACTTCGGAGCGTGGACCGGCCGCACGCTGGATGATGTGCTGACCACCACACCCGATGCGCTCACGGCCTGGCTCAGCGATCCCTCAGCGACTCCGCACGACGGCGAGAGCCTCACCGCCCTGATTCAGCGGGTGGGCGGATGGCTGGACACCCGGGGCGATGCGAGAGCGATCCTGACGATCGCCGACCCCACGGTGATCAGGGCGGCACTGGTGCACGCGGTGGACGCACACCCTCGAGCGATCTGGCGTTTCGACGTGACACCCCTGAGCCTGATCACCCTGGTGGGCAACGCGGGCCGCTGGTCGGTCCGCTTCTAGAGCCAGCGTGCCGAGACGGCCGTCTCGCCGCCGTTGTCGCCCGCGGCGTCGAGGAGTGCGGCGACCTGAGTGCGCAGCGCCAGGGGCAGTTCCGTGCCCAGCTGCGAGCGACACCGCTCCGCGGCGTCCCGCACCTCGGTCACCATCGTCTGACACAGCCGGGCCACCGTCCCCGACGCATCCAGCTCGTCACGGGCGCGCGCGGGCAGCTGAGCCAGGCCGGCGAGGGTGCGCCGACCGATCGAGACGATCTCGGCGAGCTCCTCGACGACCGACCGCTGCGGCTCGACGCAGTTCGGACAGGTCAGCGCGATCCCGGTCACCGTGTCGGCGACCGTGAACCTGTGCTGGTGCTCGGTGGGGCACACCGGGCCCTTTGACATCGTCGTCTCCCTCACCACCGGATCAGTCGAACCCCACGATGGCGTCATCGCTGCACCTAACCGGAACGTGTCCATTCAGCATCGATCAGACCTGATCGAGTGAGTTGAGTTGGATCATAGCCCACTGTCGAGGGATCAGATGCAACGCACCGTAGTAACGATTGCCTCGTGAACCACTCCTGTGCCACCAAGAGTGTGATCAGTGATTACCAGCTGCTGTCGCGCACCTTGGCGGCCGTTCGAGTGAACACCCGAACGGCATCCACAACACCCCGGTAATTCACTACACAACTGTTTGCACTTTCGCCTCGACCGGGACAACCTGCGGATTCACCCGCTGAATTCCCCTTATTAGCCCTTTTGCCCATATCGACTGCTCCTGGGCTGTTCGGGTGGAACGCGCAAGGTCGTGAAACGTATTCGTCACCGACCGTCGATGACTCCCACAGCGGCCACCCCGAGGTCGCTACGGATTGATTCAGGAAGGACCTCTCATGGCCTTGATCGTCACCAACATCCTGTCCAGCTCTCGCCGTGGCGGCGGCGGACGCGACCGGGACTGCGACGACCGTTCGTCACGTCGCCGCCACCGCGACGACGACTGCCACCGCCGCCTCAAGCGCGACTGCGACTCGCACCGAGGCGGACGCGGCCGGGGTCGCTGCTAGACGGGCGAGAAACCTCAGGCGGTTCCGTCCGGGTCCCCACCCGGGCGGGACCGCCTCGTTTCCGCACTTCTTCATGGGTACGCATCGAAAAGCATCCCGACGGTCCGCTCCCCAACGCACCGTGTCACGTTCGACCTCCGCCGCTCCCCCGCCCGACGTCGACGCCCTCGCCACCACGACGCTGCTCGCGGTCGTCCCGCCGATGACCTCGGAGGTGGCCGCCGCGCCGGTCGCCAGCATCCGCACGATCTTCCGGGTGTTCTGGCCGGACACCGCGACGTTCCGGGGCCGGCTGTTCCTGAGCCTGGTCATGGTGGCTCTGCCGCCGTTGCTCGCCGCGGCGGGCATCTACCTGTTCAAGGTGCTGGTCGACGACGTTCTCACCCCCCGCGACCTCGGGCGGTTTCCGATTGTCGCGGCGGCCTTCATCGCGGTCACGTTGCTGGAGGGCATCGTCGGCTTCATCGACGAATACCTGAACGCCTGGGTCGCCGAACGGTTCGTACTCGTCCTACGGTCGCGCGTTTTCGACCACTTGCAGAATCTGTCCTTGACTTTCTTCGAGAGTCGTCAGCACGGTGACATCCTCACTCGTCTCACCGGCGATGTGACCGCCATCGAAGAATTGATGCTCTCCGGGCTCAACCAGGCCCTCACCTACATCTTTCAGATCATTTTCTTCGCCGGCGCGCTGTTCATTCTCGACTGGCGACTCGCCGCCGTCGCACTGATCGCGGCGCCCGGATTTCTTCTGCTCGCCCGGTTCTTCTCCACCCGCATCAAGGACGCGTCCCGGGAGCGGCGACGGCGGTCCGGGTCCATCACCGCGGTCGCCGAGGAGAGCCTGCACAACGTCGCGCTGGTCCAGGCGTACGACCAGCAGGCGCGGGAGTCCGCCCGGTTCCAGCGAGAGAACCTCGGCAGCTTCACCGCGCAGATGCTCGCCACCAAGCTCGAGGCGCTGTTCGCCCCGTTCACCGATCTGCTGCAGGCCCTCGGCGTGCTGCTGGTGGTCGGCATCGGCATCCGTGAGCTGATCGCCGGACGCCTGACCCTCGGCGGCCTGCTGATCTTCCTCGGCTACCTCAGCCAGCTGTACGGCCCGATCACCGGGTTCGGCAACCTGATCAACTCGATCTACAGCGCCAGCGCGGGCGCCGAGCGGATCATCGAGATCCTCGAGACCGAACCCGAGGTCCGCAACCCCGTCCAGCCGGTTCCGCTACGCCGGGCCACCGGCGACCTGACCGTCGAGCGGGTCGGGTTCCACTACCCCGGCAGCGAACGTCCGACGCTCGCCGAGATCAGCTTCACCGCCGGCGCGGGCGAGACGATCGCCGTCGTCGGCGCGAGCGGCGCGGGCAAGTCGACGCTCATGCGGTTGCTGCTGCGGCTGCACGACCCGGCCATGGGCTCGATCAGCCTCGACGGCACCGACATTCGCGCGCTGAGCCTCGCCGACCTGCGGCGCAACATCGCCGTTGTCCTGCAGGAGACCCTGGTCTTCGACGGCACGGTGGCGGAGAACATCCAGTGGGGCCGGCCGGACGCCACCCCGGCCGACGTCGTGGCCGCCGCGCGCACCGCCGACGCGCACCAGTTCATCAGCGGCCTGCCCAGCGGCTACCACACCCGGATCGGTCAACGCGGCATGATGCTGTCCGGCGGTCAGCGCCAACGCATCGCGCTGGCCAGGGCGATCATCCGCAACGCACCGGTGCTGCTACTCGACGAACCGACCACCGGGCTGGACGCCGCCGCCAGCAAACGCGTGCTGGAACCGCTGCGCCGCGCGATGGAGGGCCGCACCACCATCGTCATCTCGCACAACCTGCTGACCGTGACCGATGCGGATCGCATCGTCTATCTGGAACACGGTCGGCTCGTCGGGTACGGCACGCACGCCGAGCTGATGGACCGCGCGTCCGGCTACGCCGAGCTGTACCGGCTGCACCATCCGGGAGCCGAGCTGCCTCAGCCCCGTCAGATCCCGGACCCTCCGGCGGCCAAGGCCCCGGAGCGCCCGGGTACCGGCTGGCATCCCACGCCGTACCGACGGTCGCGGCCACGGCCGTCGAGCCCCGGCCTCGTCTCCCGGCGGCCGGCCTCCAGCCCACCCACACCCAGTCCCGCTCCGCGCCCGAGCCCGACACCCCGACCCAGCCCGTCGCCCAGGCCGGGCCCGTCGCCCAAACCCGGTCCGTCGCCCGAGCCGAACCCAACTCCCCGGCCCAGTCCCACACCTCGGCCTCGTCCGCGGACCAATCCGGACTGGCGTTCAGACCTCACGCCGCCACCACCGACCAGGCCGGCGCCGAAGCGCACGTCGGTCACCGAGACCGAGCCGGTGGAACCGGCCGTGATGCCGACGCCCGCGTCTGTGCAACCGGACCCGAACAGGAGTGCCGCTCGCGCACCTCGGCCGGTGCCGAAACCCCGCATGGCGCCGATCCCGATCCCGGTTCCCGCCCAGCGCGGTGCACCGACACCGCGTCCGGCCGGTCGCCCGGCGCCGGCGCCGGCTCCCATCGCGGGGCGGCAACGGCCCCTGAGCTGGTCCGACGACGAGCCGTTCGACACCACGACCTGACCGGGTGACTAGCGGGTGCGGGCCACCCGGGACTCGTCCCAGACGGGGGTGTCGGACTCGGTGACCGTTCCGTCCGCTCGGAAGATCAGGAAACGGTCCAGGGAGTCGGCGAACCAGCGGTCGTGGGTGACCGTGACGACCGTGCCGGTGAACTGGTCCAGGGCGGTCTGCAGTGCTTCGGCCGAGGTCAGGTCCAGGTTGTCGGTCGGCTCGTCCAGGAGCAGCAGCGTCGCGCCGGACAGTTCCAGCAACAGAATCTGGAAGCGGGCCTGCTGCCCACCGGACAACGTCTCGAACCGCTGGTCGCCGCACTCGCCCAGGCCGTAGCGGCTGAGCACCGACATCGCGGGACCTCGGCCCATCCCGGCCCGGTCGTCGTCGCCGCGCCACAGCAGATCCACCAGCGTCGATCCGACCCATTCCGGGTGCTCGTGGGTCTGGGCGAACAGCCCGGGCACCACGCGTGCGCCCAGCCGGCACACTCCGGTGTGCGCGACCTCGCCACCGCCGAGCAGCCGCAGGAAGTGACTCTTGCCCGATCCGTTGGAGCCCAGCACCGCCAGCCGGTCTCCGAAGAACACCTCGGTGTCGAACGGCTTCATCAGACCGGTCAGCTCGAGCCGCTCGCAGGTGATCGCCCGCACCCCCGTCCGCCCGCCGCGCAACCTCGGCCGGAGCTTCTCCTGGCGGGGCATCTCCGGCGGGCGCGGCGACTCCTCGTACTTGCGCAGCCTGGTCTGCATCGCGCGGTACCGCGACGCCATGTCCTCGCTGATCGCGGCCTGCTGGCGCAGCGTGAACACCAGCTCACGCAGCCGCTTGTGCTCCTCGTCCCACCGTTTGTGCAGCTCCGCGATGCGTTCCCAGCGCGCTTCGCGGGCCTCGTGCCAGGTCCGGAAGCTGCCACCGTGCACCCACGTGGTCCCGGCCTCCAGCGTGATCACCTGGGTGGCCGAGGTCGCGAGCAGCTCCCGGTCGTGGCTGACCAGCAGAACCGCCTTGCCGGTCTCCGCGAGGCGCCCCTCCAGCCAGCGTTTGCCGGGGACGTCGAGGTAGTTGTCCGGCTCGTCGAGCAGCAGGACCTGTTCGGGGCCGCGCAGCAGTGCCTCGAGCGCGAGCCGTTTCTGCTCGCCGCCGGACAGGCTGCGCACCCCCCGGTACTTCGCCCGGTCGAACGGCACACCGAGCGCGGCGACGGTGGCGGTGTCCCACAGCACCTCGACGTCGTAGCCGCCCGCCTCGCCCCATGCGGCGAGCGCACTCGCGTACCGCATCTGGGTGGGTTCGTCCTCGGTGTCCATCAGCAGCAGCTCGACCTCGTCGAGCTCCGCGGCCGCGTCACGCAGTGCGCGCGGGGCGACCGAGAGCATCAGGTCGCGCACCGTCTTGTCGTCCCGCACCGAACCGATGAACTGCGGCATGACGCCGAGCCCGCCCTGGACCGTGACGCCGCCGTCGCCCGCGTCGAGCTGGCCGGACAGGATCCGCAGCAGGGTCGTCTTTCCCGCGCCGTTCGAGCCGACCAGCGCGGCGATGGTTCCGCTGGCCACCCGGAAGCTCACGTCACGGAAGAGCTCGCGCCCGTCGGCCAGTCGATACGCCAGTCCGCTGGCCTCCAGGAATCCCACACGGCGCATGATGCCCGCACCGGCCCACCCGGCGCTAACCGGTTTGTGCGCGGCAGCCGGCGCCGTCATGATCATCCGATGCCTCGACGATTCGACGAACTGGTCGCGGAGGCCGACTCCGTCTCCGTGGACGGCTGGGACTTCTCCTGGCTGGACGGCCGCGCGACCGAACAACGCCCCAGCTGGGGATACCAGCGCCTGATGGGCGAACGGCTCGCCACGGTCGACGCCGCGTTGGACATCCAGACCGGCGGCGGTGAGGTGCTCGCCGGAGCACCGACGATGCCCCCGGTGATGGCCGCGACCGAGTCCTGGCCGCCGAACGTGGCGAAAGCGACCGCGCTGCTGCGACCGCGTGGAGTCGTGGTAGTCGCCGACGAGGACGAGCCGCCGCTTCCGTTCGCCGACGGCACGTTCGACCTGGTGACCAGCAGGCACCCGGTGAAGGCCTGGTGGTCCGACATCGCCAGGGTGCTGCGCCCGGGCGGCACCTACCTGTCCCAGCACGTCGGGCCGGCGAGCGTGTTCGAGCTGTGCGAGTACTTCCTGGGGCCGCTGCCCGCCGAGAACCACCGGGCGCGCCATCCCGACGACGCCCGCGCGGACGCCCAGGCCGCTGGGCTGGAGGTCGTCGACCTGCGCGCCGAGTCCCTGCGGATGGAGTTCTTCGACGTCGGTGCGGTGACCTACTTCCTGCGCAAGGTCATCTGGATGGTGCCCGGCTTCACCGTCGAGCGGTACCGCGACCGGCTGCGGGAGATGCACGAGCAGATCGAGCGCGAAGGCCCGTTCGTGGCGCACTCGACCCGGTTCCTGATCGAGGCCCGCACCTCAGTTCTCCAGTAGCCGGTCCAGCAGGATCTCCAGCGCCACCTGGGCGTCGGGCAGCGCGGCTTCGGGTTGCTCGGCGCGCGCGATGAGCTGCGCGGCCTCACCGACGGCGGCGAGCACCAGGTGGGCGAGCGTGTCGGCGGTGTCGACCGGGAACCGTCCGGTGCGCGCGAGCTCGCGCAGCACCGCCTTGGTCGCGCCGAGCGTGTGCTGCTCGTCGATCTGCCGCCAGCGGGTCCAACCGACCACCGAGGGCGCGTCGAGCAGGACGATCCGCTGGATCGCGGGGTCGGCGGTGCACCGCAGCCAGGCGAGGCACCCGGCACGGAGCATGCCGGCCGGGTCCGAGTGGCCGAGAGCCGCCTCCCGCACCTGTTCGGCGAGCTCGACGGTCACCTGGTCGAGCACGGCGTCGAACAGCGCGGTCTTGTTCGTGAAGTGGTGGTAGAGCGCACCCCTGGCGACACCGGTCGACTCCAGGATGGCCTCGATCGACGTGGCGTCGAACCCGGACTCACCGAAGTGCGCGCGGGCCGAGGCGATCAGCCTGGCCCGGGTGTCTCGTCCCCTGCGTACCCGGCCGTCGTCGGGTGCTGCGCTTCCCACGAAGGCATACTAGACCGCTGGTCGGTTTCTTGTTAGCTTTCAGACCGTCAGTCGGTTTGAATCATCGAGGAGCGTGACCACCATGGAGTTCTGTCAGGTCGACGGGCTGAAGGTCGCCTACCGGGAGGCCGGCACCGGTCCGGCGGTGTTGCTCGTGCACGGCTGGCCGACGTCGTCGTACCTGTGGCGGAACGTCCTGCCGGCGATCGCCGAGCACAACCGGGTGGTCGCGGTCGACCTGCCGGGGTTCGGTGAGTCCGACAAACCGCTGCGCCGCTACGACTTCGCGTTCTTCGACCGTTTCCTCGACGGGTTCCTGGCCGAGCTGGGCATCGGGAAGGTCGCTCTCGGTGTGCACGACATCGGCGGCCCGATCGCCCTGCACTGGGCGCTGAACAGGCTCGATCGGCTCACCGGCCTCGCGCTGCTCAACACCCTCGTCTACCCGGAGTTCTCCGAGGAGGCGATCGACTTCGTCCGGACCCTGCTGAGCCCGGACCGGCGCGCGCAGCTCACCGGCCCGGAGGGGCTCGCCGAGATCCTGCGCGCGGGAGTGGCCGACGGGCCGATGCTCAGCGACGAGGTGATCGCGGCGGTCCGCGCGCCGTTCGTCACCGAGCAGGCGCAGCGGGCGCTGGCCGCGGCCGGATCCGGTCTGAGCGTGTCCGGCTTCGAGGACATCGCTCGACTGCTGCCCGAGGTGGCCGTGCCGGTGCGGGTCGTCTACGGCGTGCGGGACAGGCTCCTGCCCGACATCGAGGACACCGTGGCGAAGCTGCGCGTGGACCTGCCGCACGCCGAGATCACGTCACTGCCGGACAACGGCCACTTCATCCAGGAGGAGTCCCCGGCCCAGGTGGCCGCGCTCCTCACCACCTTCTTCACCGCGCTGCTCTGACACTCAAGCGGAGGCCGGCAGCTAGGTGAGGCGGCGGGTTGCGGCTGATTCCAGCCAGGTGAGGAGACTGAACAGGACCACGGACACCGCCGTCACCACCACCACGGCGGCCCACAGGGTCGCGAAATCGGAGTTGATCGTCGACACCGAGATCAGCGTGCCGAGCCCGTCCCCGGTCGCCAGGTACTCGGCGAGCACCGCGCCGAGCAACGCACCGGGGATGGCGATGCGGGCGCTCACCGCGAGCGCGGGCAGCGCGTACCGCAGCTTGATCGTGACCATCGCGCGCACCCAGCCCACCGAGTACGCACGGATCAGGTCCAGCGCGGGCGCCGGCACCTCACGCAGCGCCGCGACCAGGTTGACCAGCGTCGGCACCAGCGTGATCGTCGTGGCCAGCACGGTCACGCCGAGCAGCCCACGACCGAACACCAGCGCGACCAGCGGTGTCATCGCCACCAGCGGGATCGAGCGCAGCGCGAGCGCGATGGGCAGGAACATCGCCTCGACGAACGGCGAGCTTAGCATCAGTACCGCGAGCAGCACGGCAAGCACCGTGCCGACGACGTAGCCCGCACCGGCATCACGCAACGTCACGAGCAGGCCGTCGAGGATCACGGTGCGATGCTCGCCCGAACCCTCACCGGCCAGGTGGTCGAACACCTGCGCCGGGCTCTTCGCCAGGTACGGGTCGAGCCCGAACACGACGAGCAGCCCCCACCACAGGACCACGGTGCCGACCAGTGCGAGAGCGATCCGGCCCAAGCCGGAGACGAACCGCGCGCCGAGACCGCCGGTCGGCTCCAGCGCCCGACGAGACTCGGCGGTCTCGTTCGTCACGGCGGTGAACCGGAACCGGTGACCGAGGAACGCGACGACCAGATATGCGGCACCAGCCACCGCCGTGGCCAGCAGCGCGAGCGCCCAGACCCTCGACACCTCCAGAGCCAGCTGGGCCTGCACGAGAGCGACACCGAGACCGCTGTCACCACCGAGGTACTCACCGACGATCGCGCCGAGCACCGCGGCGGGCGCCGACAGCCCCACCGAGGCGACGAGCGCGGGCACGGCGGCGCGGACCCGGATGTGCAGCAGCGCGAACACCGGGCTCCCGCCGGTCACGTGCACCAGCTCCAGCGCGGACGTCGTGGCGCTGGACAGCCCGAGCACCGCACCGAGCATCGTGATGAACAGGACCGACAGCGCGGAGATGATCACCTTGGCCTGGTCGGCGTCGAGCAGCACCGCGAGCACCGGGCCGACCGCAACCGCGGGGGCGCAGTAGCTCGCGGCGGCCAGCCGGGTCAGCGTGGGACGGGTCGCCGGCAGCAGCAGACACACCGCGGCCAACGCCAGCGCGATGACGTTGCCGATCAGGAAGCCGCGCAGCGCCTCCCACCCGGTGGTCAGCAGGCTCTCGAGGTAGAAGCCGTCGGCGACGAGCTTGTCGAGCACCGCCGTCGGCGCCGGCACGACGTGCCGCCTGGTCCCGCCCATCGCCGCCGCGATCGACCAGACGCCCAGCAGCACGGCGACACCGAGCGTCGCCGGGAACCACCTGCCGCTGAGCACCGCCCGGGGCGCGAGCGTCGTCATTCGACCGGTGCCGAGGTCGAGACACCGAACAGCACGTCGGTCAGCTCGTCGCACAGCTCGTGGAACCGGGACGTGCGCAGCATGTCGATCGTCCTCGGCCTGGGCAGGTCGATCGTCACGTGCCTGACCACCCTGCCCGGCCGGGGGGCGAGCACCGCGACCTGGTCGGCGAGGAACACCGCCTCGCTGACCGAGTGCGTGACCAGCAGCGTCGTCGTCGCGTGCTGTGCCCAGACCCGCAGCAGCTCCAGGTTGAGCCGCTGGCGGGTCAGCTCGTCGAGCGCGCCGAACGGCTCGTCGAGCAGCAGCACCCTGGGGTCGTGCACCAAGGCCCTGGCGATCGCGACGCGCTGCCGCATGCCACCGGACAGCTCGGCGGGCTTGGCCTTGGCGAACCCGGCGAGACCGACCAGTTCCACCAGCTCGTCGATGTCGGCCATGTCGATCCGCTGCCCCGCCGCCTGCAACGGCAGCTTGATGTTGTCGACGACGCTGCGCCAGGGCAGCAGCGCCGCGTCCTGGAACGCGATGCCGAGGTGGTGCGCGGCCCGCGCCGCCGCCGGGGCCTCGCCGTGCACCAGCACCTCACCGGCGCTGGGCTGCTCCAGGTCCGCGAGCACGCGCAGCATCGTCGACTTGCCGCAACCGGACGGACCGAGCAGTGCCAGGAACCCGCCCCTCGGCACCGACAGATCGACCGAGGACAGCGCCTCGACCGTCCTGCCCCGCGCGGTGAACCGCTTGCTCACCCCGCGCACATGGATGCCGTCGCTCTGCCCGCTGTGCATCTCGGTCGCCTCGGCGGCAACGCGAGCCGTCATGCAGTCGCCTTGCCCTGGTACACCTGCTCGAGAATCTCGGTGGTGAACATGTCCGGCGTGGCCTTCGAACCGCCGAGCGCGAGGGAGCGCGAGCAGTCGGCGATCTTCTGATCGGTCATCCAGAACAGCCCGTGCGCACGGGTGTCGGCGTCGACGACCAGCGCGTTCTGCGCCTGCGCCTGCCGGACCTGCTGCGTCTGGTCGAGCTTGGCCTCGACGGCGTACTTGGTCACCGCGAGCGTCGCGGCGGCCGCCGGGTCCTTGACCGCCAGCTGCCAGCCCTGCGCCTCGGCCTTCATCAGCGCGATCACCTTCGCGCGCTGCTCCGGGTCGGTCAGCGACGAACTCTTCGCGATGTAGACGTCCTCGAGCAGCGGGTAGTCGAAGTCACCGAACATGAAGGTGACCGCGGGGATGCCCATGACCTCGAGGATGATCGGCTCGTTCGTGTAGAACGCCATGAAGCCGTCGACCTCGCCGGTCGCCAGCGGTGTCGGGTCGAACTGGATCTTCACCACGTTGATGGCCGAGGCAGGGATCTTGTTGGCGGCGAGGAAGGCCTGCCAGACGGGCGTGTTCGTGTCCGAGACACCGATCTTCCTACCGACCATGTCCTGCGGCGTCCGGATCGGCTTCTCGGCCGTGGACACCACACAGAACGGGTTCTTCTGGTAGCCGGCACCGATGATCTTCAGGTCGGCGCCGTTGGTGATCGCATTGACCACCTCGGCGGTGTGCGTGATGCCGACCAGCGCCTTGCCGCTCTGCACGACCGGCTCCGGCGCGACGCTCGGACCGCCCGCGATGAGCGTGACATCCAGGCCGCCCGCCTTGTAGAGGCCCTTCTCGGCAGCCATCAGACTGCCGGCGAACTGCACGTTCTTCAGGTAGTTCAGCTGCAGACCGACAGCACTGCCGGACGTCGCCGACTGGCCACCGCACGCGGACAGCAGGCTGCCGCCGGCCGCCAGGGCGGCGGCGCCACCCAACGCCGCCGTCAGGAACCCACGCCTGCGCATCGGCGTGCGCAGCACCGGTGACCGTGCGTCGTTCATTGAGTGTCCCCTTCCAAACCGATAGTTGCTATAACATATCAGTCCGGACTCGATCAAGGCACTCAGGTGGGTGGCGGAATCTGGTGAAGCGCTAAATTACCGTCCGCCGGACCCGTGTTCGCCCACTCTCCGGAGTCGGCGGTCCAGGTTCGCCCGTTCGCGGTCACCTGGTCGATACCCAGCCGGGCGGCGTGCGCGACGAGCCAGTTGCCCAGCGCCCAGCTGCGACCCGGTTCGTGCCGGCCGGTCAGCGCGGCGGTGCCGAGCTCCCGTTTCGCCACTGTGACCAGCGATTCCTTCGGCACGGTGAGCTTCAGGTCGTGACACGTCAACGAGCCCTCCGCCTCGCCGGTCAACGCCGCCGCGATTGCCCTGGCCTGCGGTTCCCACTGCGCGTAGGCCTGCGGCGCTGCCGAGCGCTGCACGAGCTGCGCGGCGTCGGTGACCTCGAGGGTCGTCCAGTTCCGTTGCTGGCGAAGGCGTTGGTAGAACGCGGTCGCCGCATAGACCGGATCCGAGATTTGCGCGACGGTCCCCCAGCCCTGGGAGGGCCGCTGCTGGAACAGGCCGATCGAGTCGCGGTCGCCGTAACTGAGATTGTGCAGCCCGGATTCCTGCAACGCGGTCGCGATCGCCACGGTCACCGCGTGGTCCGGCATTCCCAGCCTGGCGCCGACCCCGGCAATCGTTGCACCGTTCTCCGCCTGCTCGACCGTCAACGCGAAATCCGACATCGCATCCGGGTCGTCCACCGCTCCGACCCGCAGCGATACCGTGCAACCCGGCGCCGGATGCGCGAACGGGCTCGCCCGGTACAGCACGAACAACAGGCCGCCGACGCCCAGCAGCGCCACGCACGCGAGAACCAGCGTCCTGCGGGTCCCGGCCGACGGCGCTCTCACCCGACCAGGGTATGGGGACGGGTGACTCTCAGCTGCGGGGCGGCGCGTTCATTGCCCTGACCTGGTCATGAGCCTAACCTCGTAAGCCGTGTGAACGATTTCTAGTGCACGTCTCTCAGCACTCTCCACACGGAGGTCAGTGATGAAGATCGAGTCGATCCTGCGCGCCAAGGGCCGCTCCGTCACCACGATCCAGCCCTGGTCCACCATCGCTGACGCGGTCGACCGACTGCACGGACCGCCCCGTATCGGCGCGCTCGTGGTCACCGGAGTCCCGCGCGGCTTCACCGGCATGATCACCGAACGGGACGTCATCCGAGGTCTCAAGATGCACGGCCCCGCACTGTTGGAGCAGCGGGTGTCCACGCTCATGACCCATCACGTGCCGACCTGCTCTCCGGACGACACGGTGGCTACCGTCATGATGCAGATGACCCGCACGCGGTACCGCCACGTGCCGGTGCTCGACCACGGCGAGCTCGCCGGCTTGATCAGCATCGGTGACGTCGTCCGCAGCAGGCTCGACGAGATGGAGCTGGAGACCGGAGTGCTGCGCGACCTCTACGTGGCCCGCCATTAGAGGGGTTCAGCCGTAACAACCGTGTGCTAATTGGGCCGGGCACCTTCCCCGACCCTGAGAAGAGGGTCACAATTACCCCTGTGACTCCCCGCTACGAGCGGACTGACAAGTCCGTCGTGGCCATCGGTGAACGAGTGGTGGCCAAGTCTCTGGCGGTGGACGGTGAGTACGCGCGGGCACGATTCGCCCACGAGGCCACCGTCCACCGCCGATTCATCGCGTACCCACCGCCGATCCGCGCACCGAAACTGGTGCTGACCGACGGGCTCCGCCTGCTGGTCGTCGAGCGGCTGCCCGGCGAGCAGCTCAACTCCGAACGTTTTCCGGGCAACCTCGCGGAATCGACGCATCTCGACTCGCTGCTGCGCAACCTCGAGAAGCTGCACGAGTGGCAGCCGCCCCGTTCGGAGTTCCCGGTGGTGTTCAACTACCCCGACCGGTTCCGCAGGTACCGCGATCACGGCCTGCTGAGCGACGCGGAGGAGTCGGCGCTGACCAGCGCGTTCAGCCCGTTGGCCGGAGCATGGGAGTTCAACCACGGCGACCCGGTACCCAGCAACGTCCTGGTCGACGAGGACGGAGACACCCTGTTGGTCGACTGGGAGTTCGCCGGTTGGTTCCTGCCGGGGTTCGACCTCGCGGTGCTCTTCACGATGCTCACCAACACCCCGTACGCGCTGCGTCGCATCGAGCAGGCCGTCGCCCGGCGCCGCATCGAGGTGCCGTTCGTGATCAACCTCGCCGTGGTCCTCACCCGGGAGCTGCGCCGGCACCGTGACCTCCCGGCCGGTCGGCACCGCGACCAGGGCCTGGCGTTGCTCGAACCGCTGTGGAAGCGCGCCCGGAACCGGCTGGCCGACGTGCTCGGCCCGCACCTGCTCGCCACCGGCAGCTGAGCCCGAGAGGAAACCGGTTTCCGGCGAACTCGGTCCGCGCCACTCGGGCTTGCGCAAGAATCGTTCTCAGGACACCAATTGGCGGCTCCGCCCGGGGTGATCCAGTTGTACCGTTCGGTGTTCGCGCGACGAGGCGTGCACTGGGAGTGGGGAGCGGCCCATGACGGATACGGCCAAGAGTCCAAGTCTGCTCGGGGAGCTGCTCGCCGAGTTCGCCGGAACCATGATCCTGATCCTGTTCGGCGTCGGCGTCGTCGCCCAGGTCGTCGCGGGTCAGATCGGTGACCACGACAGCATCGCCTGGTCCTGGGGCCTCGGTGTGACACTCGGTGTCTACGTGGCTGCCCGGATCAGCGGCGCGCACCTCAACCCGGCCGTCACGTTCGCTCTCGCCGTGTTCGGCGACGTGCCGTGGCGCAAGGTCCTGCCCTACTCGCTGGCCCAGACGGCGGGCGCGTTCGTCGCCGCGCTGCTGGTCCGGTGGAACTACAGCGAGGTGCTCGCCTCGGTCGACCCCGGTCACACGGTCAAGACCCAGGGCGTCTTCTCCACCCTGCCCGGCAACGGCACGCTCCCGGTCAGCGACCTGGGCGCGCTGCGCGACCAGATCATCGGCACCGCGATCCTGCTGTTCGTCATCGCGGCGCTCACCAACCTGCGCAACACCGAAGCACCCGGCGCCAACATGACCCCACTGGTCATCGGCCTGCTGGTGGTCGCCATCGGCATGGCGTGGGGCACCGACGCCGGCTACGCCATCAACCCCGCCCGCGACTTCGGTCCCCGGCTGGCGTCGTTCATCACCGGCTACGACACGGCGTGGCTCGACCAGTACGGCAACGTCTACTTCTGGGTCCCGATCGTCGGCCCGCTGATCGGCGGAGTCCTGGGCCTGGGCCTGTACAAGCTCCTGGTCGGCCGATACATGCCCGCTCCGGAGAAAACCCCCTGAGTGTTGTGGGTTGCTCTGGCAACCCACAACGCTCACGGGTTGTACCTAGCTCGAGAGTGCGGCTCGGGGCACCCTGATCCCCTTGGCCTCCAGCCTCGGGATGACCTCGGCCGCGAAGTGCTCCAGGCCGGTCACGTAGTCCACGAAGGCCAACGTCATCCCGGCCAGGCCCGCCTTCGCGTAGCGCTCGATCTCGTCGGCCACCTCGTCGGGGGTGCCGATCAGGGGGCAGGTGCCGTGGCCGGCAGCGAACCGGGGGCGGAAGCTGGCGAGCATCTCCTTGGTGAACGACTGCGCGTGCAGGCCCTGCAGCCGCATCAGGTTGTCCACCGCGTCCCAGTCGGCGTTCTCCTCGGCGTAGTAGTGCAGGTACTCCAGCGCCTCGGCGCGCGTGGGCTTGCACACCACGTGCGCGGGGCTCATCACACCGACCTCGCGACCGTAGGTGTTGCGCGCGGTCTCGGTCAGCTGCTTGGTCAGCGTCGCGCCCTCGTCGGCGTCGCCGATGATGGTGAAGACGTAGTTGGCGTTGCGTGCCGCGAAGTCACGCCCCTGCGCGCTCGAACCGGCGTTGAGCACCGGGAGCGTCCCCTGCAGCGGCTTCGGCTCGGCCTCCACACCGTGTGAGGAGAAGAACCGGCCCTCGAGGTCGATGCGGCCCTCGCAGGTCCAGAGGGTGCGGACGTGCTCCCACCATTCCTGCGCCATCGCGTAGCGGTCGTCGTGGTCGGTCGGCAGGTCCAGGCCCATCGCCAGGTACTCGGGCTGGTTCCAGCCGGCCACGATGTTGACCCCGGCCCGGCCATCGCTGACGTGGTCGATCGTGGCCAGCTGCTTGGCACTGACCACCGGATGGTTGAACGCGGTGTGCACCGTGGCGAACACGACGACCCTGCTGGTGTGCGCCAACAGCCCGGTCGCCCACGGAATCGGCTCCAGCACCGAGCCGTGGAAGTTCGTCTCGCCGCCGTAGCCGACGAAGCGCGCGATCGGCAGGATGAAGTCGATACCGACCTCGTCGGCCAGCCGGCCGAGCCGGAGGTTGTCCGCCCAGCTCGCGCTCCACCGTTCCGGAACCTTGGTCACCGCCAATCCGCCCGAACAGTTGGGGGCGAACAGACCGAGTTTGAAGTCCTGACCGTCGACCAAGGTGTTCAGCACGCGCCTAGATTACGCGGCGCGCTGCAACAACACCTGGTCGATCAGGGCGATCAGGACGTCCTTGACCGACTCGCGTTCCCGCGCGTCGCAGTGCACCAGCGCGATCGTGTCGTCGACCCCGAGCGCTTCCCGGACCTCCTCCAGATCGAACCGATCGGCCCCGTCGAACATGTTCACCGCGACGACGAACGGCTCGGACCGCTCCTCGAAGTAGTCGAGCACCGGGTAGCAGTCCTCGATGCGCCGGGTGTCGGCGAGGATGACCGCGCCGAGCGCCCCGTCGGCCAGGTCGTCCCACAGGAAGGTGAACCGGTCCTGGCCCGGAGTGCCGAACATGTAGAGGATCAGGGTCCGGTCGAGGGTGATGCGGCCGAAGTCCAGTGCGACCGTGGTCGTCGACTTCTCGGCGAGCAGGCTCGCGTCGTCCACCTTCGTCGACAGGTCGGTCATCGCTGCCTCGGTCACCAGCGGATCGATCTCGGAGATCGCGCCGATGAACGTGGTCTTCCCGACACCGAACCCGCCGCTCACAACGATCTTGATAGGCGCCAGATGGCCGGACTGCGACGCCGAACCATGTTCAGAGCGCCCGTACAAGTTCTCGGATCCTTTCGATGGCGTCATACGACAGACTGCGTGGTTCGTGCAGGGTGATCAGGTTCTGGTGCTGCAGGTCCGACGCGAGAACGCGCGCCACACCGACCGGGACGGACAACGAGGCAGCCACCTCGGCCAGCGATACGGCGCGCTGGGCGAGCTCGACCAGGCGGCGCTGCTCGAACCGCAGCGGCGCCGACAATGCGGCCGGCATCGCCAGCAGCAGGGTCTCGATCCGCAGGCTGTTGTCCAGCGGACGGGTCCGGCCGCCGGTCACGATGAACGGACGCACTCTCGCCGCGTCGTCGGTCATCGCCGAGAAGTGCGTACCTCCCGGCTCCGGAAGTCGTGGAGGAACCATCGTCACACCAGCCCTCTCATAACATCAGCTCTGCCCTGAGCTCTGAGATCAATGTCGGGGTCAACAGGCTTCCGGCGCGCTCCACCAGCACCGCGATCTCGTAGCCGATCAGGCCGATGTCGCAGCCTTCGTCGGCGAGGACGGCGACACAGCTGCCGTCACTGACCGTCGAGACGAGCAGGAAGCCCCGCTTCATCTCGATCATGATCAGCCGCAGGCCGTCGAAGTCGTAGTAGCGGGATGCGCTGCGCGACAGGCTCGCCAGTCCGGAGACCAGCGCGGCCAGCCGGTCCGCCGAGTCCCGGTCGAGCCCTTCGGACATGGCGATGAGCAGCCCGTCCGACGACACGGCGACCGCGTCGCGGACGCCGTCGGTGCCGCGCACGAAGTTCGTGATCAGCCAGTTGAAACTCTGCGGATCAGCGTGGGAGTCGATGCTCACGCCTGTCCTCCTTGCGACGCGGTGTGGATGGCCGGCTCATCTGTCCCGTCGGCCGCCGGTTCGACGGTCAGCTCGAGCGGTACGTGCTCCGGTGGACTGGGCTGTCGGTAGGCGACCGCGCGAAGCTCGGCGGTGCTCTGGTCGGAGAAGCCGGGCTCCCGCTGGGCGGGCTCGGAGTACGGGGGCTCGTCGTGCCGGGGTCCCTCGCCGCCCACGGAGAGGGCGTAGCTCTGCTCGTGGTTCGGCTCCTGGTGGCCGGAGTACGGCGCCGGGCTGGCCCACGCGGGCGCGGGTTGCGTCGACTGCTGGTAGATGTCCCGTTCGACGCCGGACTGCGCGGCACGCTGGTGACCTGCCCGGAACGCCGACAGCATGGAGCTGACGTCGCTCGGCGAGCGCTCCCGCTCGGGGGTGGAGACCTTCGGCGGGATGTACTGCGCCGCGGGCCGCAGGGCGGGCGTCGACTGCTTCGGGCGCGCCGACTTCGCCTGCCGTTTGGCGAGTCCGTTACGAGTGCGTTCGCTGCTCACATCCACCCTGACCCGTTGTGCCGGTGCCGGTCGTTCCTGCCGGGGCATAGGTGCGCCGGTCGTGGCGCCCTGCTGCGTGGGCACCGCGTCGGCGGGCGCTGACAAGGTGCGGACCGGCGTCCGCTGAGGGCCCCGAGCCTCGGTGTCCGCCTCGTTCGGCTTCTCCGCGTAGCCGACCGGCCGGACCGACACGGTCGGCTGGTCCGCGTCCGGTCCCGCCGGATCGACCAGCATGATCGAGGGCAGCAGCATCCTCGCGGTGATACCGGTGATCGGCGCCGGCGCCAGCGTGACCTCGACGCCGAGCTGCCTCGCCAGGCGGCCGACCACGTAGTGACCGAGGAACCTGGTGGGCGCGACCAGGAAGTTCTCCTCGTCGTGCAGCCGGGCGTTGGCCTTCACCAGTGCGTCCGGCTGCATGCCGGCACCGTGGTCGACCACCGCGATCGTGTAGCGGCTGCCCATCCGGCGGCCGTAGATCTCGACCTCCACGCCCGGCGGCGAGTACGCGAGACCGTTCTCGATCAGCTCGGCCAGCATGTGCGCCAGGTCGGTCACCACGGAGCCGGCGATGTGCACGTCGTCGATCCGCTTGAGCGAGACCCGCTGATACCCCTCGACCTCGGACAGCGAGGCGCGCACCACGTCGTAGATCGACAGCGGGCTCGACCAGGTCTTCGGGCCGGACTCGCCGACGAGCACCAGCAGGCTCTCCGCGTTGCGGCGCATACGGGTGGCGAGGTGGTCCAACTCGAACATGTTGGCCAGCGTCGACGGGTCGAGCTCCTCGCGCTCGAACTCGCTGATCAGGCCCAGCTGGCGGCGCACCAGGTTCTGGTTGCGCCTGCCGAGGTTCGCCAGCGACGCGGTCGTATTGCGGCGGATCAACGCCTGCTCGGTGGCCAGTGTCAGCGCCGATTCCTGGAGCCTGCTCACCGCACGCGCCAGCTGCCGGATCTCCGTGCCCGCGTGTTCGGGGACCGGGAGCGCAACCGGCCTCGGGAGCTCGATCTCCTCGTCGTCGGTCGGGTTCTCCAGGTCCTCGACCGCCTTCGGCAGCCGGTTGGCCGACACGTCGTCGGCTTCGGCGGCCAGTGCGCCGAGCGGGCCGATGATCGATCGGGCGGCGCCGATCACGAGCGCCACCTGGATGGCGATGCCGATCGCGGCGGCGACCAGGTACGCGATCAGCTCGCGCAGTGCGGCGTTGCGCAGCGCGTCGGCGCGGTCGGCCAGCTCGGTGCCGATGGACTGCTGCACCGTGTGGAGATCGTTGATGACCAGCGTCATCTGGTTCCACCAGTGGTTCTGCGCGTCCACGTGCCGGGCCAGCACCCCGGTGACGCTGGCGGCGGCGAGTTCCTCGAACTCGGCGGCCCTGGTGGCCACCGGCGACTGCAGCGCGTCGTCGACGGCCGAGCGCTGCTGCGGAGTCGCCGAGTGCTCGAAGGCGTCGAGCGCGATCTGCTTGGCCGCGCGAATCTCGGAGAACTCCTGGTACTGCTGCGGTGAGATCGCGTTCGCACTGAACACACCGTTGAGCAGCCCGCGCTCGCGGTCGGTGTTGTCCTTGGCGTCACCCAGCGTGTAGAGCGCCTGCAGCCCGTTGCGCAGGACCCGGTCCTGCGCACGGTCGAGACCGAGGTCGAGGTCGTTCAGCGCGGCGGTGGCGTCGGTGTAGTAGGACAGGGTCGTCGCCTGGTCGGCGGCGCCGCTGTCCACGTCCTTTCGGACCGAGGCCAGATCGCCGAGCCTGCCGAGCGCTGTACGCACCGCGTCCGAGGTCGGACCCTGGTAGGTCGGGTCGTCGAGCAGCTGGTTGAGCGTGACGAGCGCGGCGTCGGTCTGGATGCGCTGTGCGGTGACCGACGCCTGGTAGTAGCGGCCACCGCCGAGCAGACCGTTGGTCAGGCCGCGTTCCTTCTGCAGCGAGTGCACCAGCTCCTGCGTCTGCAGGGTCACCGTCACGATGCGTGAGGTGCCCTGGGCGTCTCGGAACTCACCGAGCTTCCCGGTGACCATGAAGCCCAGCGCGAGCAGCACCAGGACGAGAGCCACCACCAGGATGCGGCTCAGCTTCGCCCGGATCGACGTCGGCCGGAACAGGACGCGCAGCGTACGTGGGATCAGTGATGGCTCGTGGTCCCGATACTGCTCGGGCGCACCGGGAGCGGACCCCTCGCTGTCGTCGGCAAAGAGCGCCCGATGACGTCCGTTCACCGCTCCTCCATTTCGCACCACAGGACCCACCATCAGTAGCCGAGCTGCACCATTGACACCATCCGACACACACTCCGAAACGCCCCGAGCCGAATGCACGCACAGATTTCGGGGGTAGCGTAGCCACCCCAGCGAGGGAAGCCAACACAAGATCTAACCTGAGATAACACAGGTAGACACCCCGAGACCGCACACAGAGGCTAGACCCGGCACAACGGTCGAAGAATCACCAAAATTGACCGTTCCCGGCCCAATCTTGCGCACATCTCCACCCCCACACCACCCACCGGTAATCCACTCCCGACTCCCAGTGAACTAATTGCCAAAGCAATAACTGCCACAATCGAGCCTTATGATCAACGTCACTCCGAGCCCCACGGCAAGCCCGTGCCAAGCCGGCCCCACCACCAAAGCAGCGGAACAAGATGTCAACCCGAGGAGAACGCTGGCAAGAACCCGAGCCGAATCGCCGAACACCAAGAGCGAAGACCGACGAACAGGAGCGACGCCCAAGGCAAGCCCACGAACAACGACGCCACAGGAGAGCCCACGAACAACGATGCCGAAGGCGAGCGCTCACGAAGGGTGACCACGCCGGGTCGGAGGATGCCGCACCGTGGGGGGCTTGGGGGGCTCGGCCCCCCAATGCCATGACCACACGACAAAGGCTCGGGCTCTCCGCGAGCACGAGCCATCCAGTCGGGTGGAGCTGAGGGGAATCGAACCCCTGACCTACTCGATGCGAACGAGTCGCGCTACCAACTGCGCCACAGCCCCAAACTTGCTCCGCTTGCGGAGCGATCAAAGCTTAGCAGTCGGTCATTGACCGGCCGCACGTCGGTATCCCCGATAGGCCTGTTCGGCGAGCTCGTGCAGCTCAGGGTCCTCTGCGTCGAGTTCGAGCCGCACGGTTCCGGGTGGTGGCTGGGGCAGGCGCATGGGGGTGAGCCGGGGCAGCGCGGGAGTCTGGGGCTCGTCGTCGGTGTGCTCCGCACAGCCGGCGTCTTCGGGCTCCGCGTCGTCGGCGCCGTCGCCGGTGTCGGTGCCGTTGTCGTGGTCGCGTGAGGGCCTGCCCTCGGTGGCGCGCTCGTCGCCGTGGGGGTTGGTCTTCGCGGCTTCGCGCGCGGCGACCTCGTCGGCGACGGTGCGTGGACGTCCGCCGGTGTGGTCGCGGCGGGTACCGGCCATGCGGGCGGCGCGGCGTTCGCGGATGGCCTGTTCCATCCGGACCTGCCGGCGCAGGTACACGAGGTAGCCGATGAGGCTGAGGTCGACGGCGGCGTGCAGGTACCAGGCGTCGGACATGCGCAGGGTGGCCGCGAGCAGCGCGGAGATGACGGCGAACAGCACGAGCAGGAGGACCATGCGCTGCCGGAAGGTGTACTTGGCCTGCGCGGCGAGTGCAGCCGCCTCGGGGTCGTATCCACCTCGGCCGGGGCGGTAGGGGCTCTTCGCGAGGCGTTCACCTCGGTCGGGTTCCGGGTGGACCGCGTCGTCCCGGCTGCCCGGAGGATCGTGTCGATCCGACGGTTCCGGCGCCTCGGGACCGGTACGGCCGTCCGCGGCGTCGTCCATCGTCACCTCCTGGTTGCGGCGGCGTGGGCGCTGCAACACCCGTCCGGACAACGCCGCGTCGCTCGGGCGCGGCGTCTGCTGGCGTCGCCGCGCGGCCATCGGTACCAACACGGCCAGCCAGGTGGCCACTAGACCGGCGAACAGCAGGGAGCTGGGCATCCCGCCTCCCGCTGGTCGTACCGGCTCGCACCTGGGGAGCCCGGGAAGTAGAGGGCACCTTCGGTGTTCGCTCACGGTAACCAGGGAACCGTCCGCGATCATGACGACGCGCCGGTACCGGCTCAGACGCGCTCGGCGAGGCCCCTTCTGACCAACCGTTCGACCACGCTGTGCTCGAGGTCTTCGGGTGTCATGGCGTAGATCAGGTGGTCGCGCCAGGCTCCGTCGACGTTGAGGTAGCGTCGGAACAGTCCTTCTTCCCGGAAGCCCAGTTTGATGAGGACGCGACGGCTGGAGTGGTTCTCCGGGCGCACGGTGGCTTCGATGCGGTGCAGTCCGACGGGCCCGAAGCAGTGGTCCACGGCGAGCGCGACGGCGGCGGTGGTGAGGCCTCGGCCCGCGACGTGGCTACCGATCCAGTAGCCGACGTAGCCGGACCACAGCGGGTCGCGCAGGACGTTGCCGATCATGACCTGGCCGACGAACTGGTCGTCGACGAGCAGCGCGAACGGCAGGCCCATTCCGCGTCTGCCGATGGCGCGTAGTGCGCTCCACCGGGCGGGCCATTCGACGACGGTGTTGCGTTGTGCCCAGAGCCCCGGGGCGTCGGGTTCCCAGGGACCGAGGTGTCGTTCGTCGCGGGTGCGGATGTCGGACCATCGGCCGCCGTCACGCAGCCGGACGGGGCGCAGGCGCACGACTCCGCCACTGGTGCGGAGCGGGCCGAGTGTCGCGGGCCAGCCGGGGTGACGGCCGAGACGGGTCGAGTCGGGGAAGTGAGCCACGGATACCGGTCAGCTGCGCGGGGCGAGGAAGGCGACCGTGACCTGTTCGCCGACGGTCACTTCGGTCACGTGTTCGGCGAGCTCGATGAGGCAGTTGGCTTCGGCGAGCGCGGACAGCAGCTGGGTGCCCGAGGTGCCCAGGGGCTGCACGAGGTAGTCGCCGGTGGCTTCTTCGCGTAACAGCTGGCCGCGCAGGTAGCCACGCCGGCCGGGGATCGAGCTGAGCGGGGACAGCAGCCGTGCGCTGATCCGTCGTCGCCGAGGGTCGTTGCGACCGAGCGTGGTGCGGATGAGCGGCCGGACGAGCACTTCGAAGAGCACGAGCGCGCTCACCGGGTTGGCGGGCAGCAGGAACGTCGGGACGCGTTCCCTGCCGAGCCTGCCGAAGCCCTGCACGGACCCGGGGTGCATCGCGACGCGGCTGCCGTCGAGGTCGCCGAGCTCGCCGAGGGTGGACAGGACCTGCTCGCCGACGACGCCGCCGATCCCGCCGCAGATCACCATGACCTCGCTGTTCGCCAGGTGGTCCTCGACTGCGGCGCGCAGCCGCATCGGGTCGCGGGGGACGAGCCCGACCCGGATGGCGTCGGCGCCGGAGTCCCGCGCCGCTGCCGCCAACGCGTAGGAGTTCACGTCGTAGACCTCGCCCGCGCCGGGGTTGCGTGCGACGTCGACCAGCTCGTCGCCGATGGACAGCACCGCCACCCTGGGTCTCGGGTGCACCAGGACGCGTTCCCTGCCCACGGCGGCGAGCAACCCGACCTGAGCGGCGGCGATCACCGAGCCGCGCCGGACCGCGACGTCGCCCGGCATGACGTCCTCACCGATGCGCCGCACGAACGCGGCGGACGGCACGGCGCGGTAGATCGACACGGTGGCCGGGTGGCCGTCGGTGTCGGCGGTGGGTACGACCGCGTCGGCGAGTGTGGGCAGCGGCGCTCCGGTGACCAGCCGGACCGCCTGGCCCGGCTGCAGCCGGTGCGGCTGCCGGGAACCCGCGGGGATCTCGCCGACGACCGGCAGCTGAACGGGGTGATCCGGCCCCGCGCCGCTGAGGTCGACGCTGCGCACCGCGTACCCGTCGACCGCCGCCTGGTCGAATCCGGGCAGCGCACGCTGGGCCACGACCTCCTCCGCGCACAACATGCCCTGCGCGTCGGCGATCGCGACCCGTACCGGAGCCGGCCGAACGGCCGCGTCCAGTACTCGCGCGAGCTGCTCGTCGACCGGTCTCACGCCCCGCGCACTCCCCCGCCCGTCCACTCCAGACGCTCGGCCAGCCAGTCGCGCAGGTCGGGTCCGAGCTCCGGGTCCGCGAGCGCGTAGTCGACGTACGCACGCACGTAGCCGGCCGGGTTGCCCAGGTCGTGACGGCCGCCGTGGTGGACGACGACGTGCACCGGGTGGCCTTCGGCGATCAGCAACGCCACCGCGTCGGTGAGCTGCAGCTCACCACCCGCGCCCGGGGTGATCCGCTTCAGCGCGTCGAAGATCTGCCGGTCCAGCAGGTAGCGGCCCGCCGTGGCCAGGGTGGAGGGCGCCTCGTCGGCCGGGGGCTTCTCCACCATGTCCTTGACGATCTTCACGTCGGGGTCGTCGGTGTCCTCGACGTCGAACACGCCGTACGCGCTGATCTGTTCCCTCGGGACGTCGAAGGCGCACAGGACGCTGCCGCCGTACCTGGCGCGCACCGCGGCCATCCTGGTCAGCACGCCCGAGGGCAGCACCAGATCGTCGGGCAGCAGAACCGCCACGGCGTCCTCGTCGGCCGACAACGCGTCGTTCGCGCACCCGACCGCGTGGCCGAGTCCGAGCGCCTCGTGCTGGGTGACCGTCGCCACCTCGAGCAGCTCGGCGGCACGTCGCACCTTCGCCACCAGCTTGTCCTTGCCCCTTGCGGCCAGGGTGGACTCCAGCTCGGGCTGCGGCGCGAAGTGTGCCGCCACGGCGTCCTTACCGGGTGAGGTGACGATCAGCAGCCGCTCTGCCCCGGCTTCGGCCGCCTCGGCGGCGACCCTCTCGATGCCCGGTGTGTCCACCACCGGGAGAAGCTCCTTCGGCACGGTCTTGGTGGTCGGCAGGAATCGCGTCCCCATGCCTGCGGCAGGGACGATCGCGGTTCGGAACGGTCGAGGTGCCTGCATGGTCGGCGAGCCTAGCCGCACAGATCCCGAACTCGGCACTGAGCACGCGGCGTATCGATCTCGAACTACCCGGATGGTCCGTGTCGTGGCCGGTATGCGGCGCCGGCGCAGCGGCTAACCTGGAGGTGTCGACGTGGCCGAACCGAGTACAGGTGAGCACCTCCCGTGACCAGAGCCGGCGCCCCGCCGCCCGACGACAGCACCACTGCCGCACCCGATGGTGGGGCAACCGACAAGACGGCGTGGCGCGGTCGTCTGCTGGCCGCCCGTCGCGCGGTGCCCGCCGCCGTCCACGCCGAAGAGGCCGACGCGCTCGCCGAGGCCGCCGTGGCCGCGGCGCAGGGACGTGACGGGCCGGTGTGCTGCTACGTACCGATGCCCGGCGAGCCCGGCTCGATGAGCATGCTCGATGCGTTGCGATCGGCCGGACACGAAGTGCTGCTGCCCGTGGTACCGAACCGCGAGCCGGCACCAGCCGGGGCGCCCCGGCTGACCCGCGCACCATCAGGCCCGATGGATTGGGCGCCCTATAGCGGTCCCTCCTGTCTCGTCGAAGGCCCGCACCGGCTGCGGCAGCCGGGTGGACCGGGATGGGGGCCGGCAGCGATCGCCGTCGCCGGCCTCGTTCTCGTACCCGCTCTCGCCGTCGATCGCCGAGGAGTACGCCTCGGCCGGGGCGCGGGCTGGTACGACCGCACCCTTCCCCTGGCGAAGCCCACCACTGCGCTCGTCGCCGTGGTGCGCGACGAGGAGTGGGTGGACCGACTGCCGGCCGAGCGCCACGACGTCCTCATGCACGGTGTGCTCACTCCCACGGGCGGGCTGCGGGCGCTCGCGGATCGTCTGGACTAGACTGGCACTCGTACGGTGCGAGTGCCAGTCTTGCGGAGGTAGAGCGGTGCCGACCTATCAGTACGCGTGTACGGCCTGCGGCCACCGCTTCGAGGCTGTGCAGGCTTTCACGGATTCGACCCTGACCGAATGCCCGGAGTGCGCCGGTCGCCTCCGGAAGGTGTTCTCGTCAGTCGGGATCGTGTTCAAGGGGAGCGGCTTCTACCGCACCGACAGCCGATCGGGCTCGGGTGTGGCGGCGGGCGGTTCCTCGGAGAAGCCCTCGGACTCCAAGTCGTCGACCTCGTCGGAGTCGTCGTCCTCATCGTCGGACTCCTCGAGCTCGTCCAGCTCCTCGTCGAGCTCGGGTTCGTCGTCGTCGGGGTCCTCGTCGTCCGGCTCGAGCACCAGCACGGCGGCGAAGGCTTCCTGATCGGGGTCAGGCCCCGCGTGTCGTTCGTCATGGCGCCAGGATGCCCGTCGGTCGAGCAGGACGTGCCTCGCTCGGCGTGAAACGGCCGAGTTATCCACAATCGGCCGATTTCGCCTCGGACTCACCCCGGTTATCCACAGGCGGAACCGGAGTCGGTTGCTCGGGCGTGGATTCGTCCTAGCGTCGGACCCATGACCGACACACAACGTCCTGCCCATCCCGAACGACGTGGCCCCTCGGCGCGAGCCGCGTGGCTGGAAGCTTGGGGCTGGCGCCGCGCGGTGCTGGCCAGGCGGGTACTCGCCGGCCTGTTGGCGGTGGCCGCCCTCGTTCTCGCGGTCCGTGCCCCGCCCGGTTCCACGGCCGCGGTACCGGTGCTCGTCACGGTCCGCGATCTCGCTCCGGGCGTCACTCTGCGCGCCGAGGACGTGCAGGTGCGGGAGTGGCCGCCCGACCTCGCGCCGGCGGGCGCACTGCATACGGCCGACCAGGTCGAGGGTCGGGTGCTCGCCGGAGCGGCCGGTGCCGGCGAACCGCTCACGGCGCCCCGTCTCGCCGGGCCCGAGCTGGCGCGACGGGCGAGCGGCCGAGCGGACGCGGCCAGTGTGCCGATCCGGTTGGCCGACGCGGAGGTCGTCGCGCTGCTCAGCCCGGGCCGCGTCGTGGACGTCGTAGCGGGTGACGGCCGGTCCGACGGGTCGCTCGTGCTGGCCTCGGCCGCCATCGTCCTGACGGTGTTGCCGCCGGAGGCACGGTCGCCGGGCGGGCGCGGCCGTCTGGTGCTGGTGGCGGTCCCGAGGGCCTCGGCGACGAAACTTGCCGCGGCAACACTGGGCAGGGAGGTGACAGTTACCCTCCGCTGAGCATGCGTCAAGACTTCGGAGGGGACCGATGCTGAAGGGTTTCAAGGACTTCCTGCTGCGCGGCAACGTCATCGACCTGTCGGTGGCGGTCATCATGGGTGCGGCGTTCGGTGCGATCGTCACGTCCTTGACCGACAAGATTCTTCGGCCGTTGCTCAACGCGATCACACCACCGGCGAGCCCGGGCATGAGCGTCGAGCTGGTGGCGGGTAAGCCGAGCACCGCGATCGACTTCGCGGCGGCGATCACCGCGGTCGTCAACTTCGTCATGATCGCGGCGGTCGTGTACTTCGTCATCGTGATGCCGATGCGCAAGATTCAGAACAGGCGCAAGCGGGGCGAGGAGAGCGGGCCGGCGGAGCCGACGGACGTCCAGCTGCTCACCGAGATCCGCGACCTGCTGCGTAGCCAGGCCGGTTCGGCGACGACATCGAGCGCGACGGAGTCATCCACCGCTCATGCAGCCGGCGCGGAACCGGTGGCGACGACGAGCGACGAAGCCGCTGAGGAGGAGCCGACGCTGTTCACCCAGCCGCACAGGTCGGCACCCTCTGGCGTGGGCATGGGCACCGGTGGTCGCCAGGCGGTCGGACCGGTCGGCGGCACGACCCAGACCATCCGACCCATCGGTGGCCCGGAGCAGGCGGTCGGCGAGCCCAACGCGGCCGAGGGCGGGCGTCACAGCCGCGACCACTGAGCCTGCTCCGCGGCGCGGTCAGCCCGAGTCGTGATGCGGTGGACGGTTCTCGGTGTACCAGCGCTCATCGGCACCGTCCGCCGTGCGGTCCGGCACGTCGTCACCGGTGATCTCGGGCAGCACATCGCCGAACACCTCGGCCAGGCGACGCCGCCGGGCGGCGGCATCGTCGGCGGAGCCGGGGGTGGTCGGCTGGTCCGGCACGAGCGTTCAGGCCTCGTCGAGGCCGGAAAGCTCTTCGATGACGTGCGGCGCCAGCGGGGTCAACGTGGCCATGCCGTCGCGGATGGCGGCCCGGGACGCGGCGAGGTTGACCACGAGGGTGCTGCCGGAGACGCCGACAAGACCACGGGACAGCCCCGCGTCGACCGCGCCCGCGGCGAGGCCGGATGCGCGGATGGCCTCGGCGATGCCGGGGATCGGCCGGTCTAGCACACCCGCGGTGGCGTCGGAGGTGACGTCACGCGGCGACACACCGGTCCCGCCGACCGTGATCACCAGGTCGACTCCGCCGATCACGGCTGTGTTCAGTGCATTGCGGATGGCCACCGCTTCACCGGGCACCGCAATGACCCCGTCGACCACGAAGCCGCCCTCTTCGAGCAGCTCGGTGACCAGCGGGCCTGTCGTGTCGTTCTGTTCACCGTGTGTCGCGCGGTCGTCCACGATCACGACCAGTGCACGACCGATCCGGGGTGGTGCCATCTCCATGGAACAAACCCTAGTCTGTAATCCCTTCAGCACCGTCGGCGCCCGGCCGGTGTCCTAGCCTCACTCACATGCGCGTCCTGATCACCGGCGGTGCCGGGTTCATCGGTTCCCACATCGCCGACCTGCTCGCCGACACCGGCCATGAAGTAGTTCTGCTCGATGCGTTGTTGCCGCAGGCACACGGATCATCGGGCGCCCCAGGCTGGAGCGAGCGCCACCGACTCGTCGTCGGCGACGTCCGCGACCGCGAGCTGCTGGCCTCGCTGTTGAGTGGGGTCGACGCGGTATGCCACCAGGCGGCGATGGTGGGCCACGGCGTCGACCCCTCCGACGCCCCCGAGTACGCCTCGCACAACGACTACGGGACAGCGGTGCTGCTCGCCGCGATGCACGCCGAGGGTGTCCACCGGCTGGTGCTGGCCGGCTCCATGGTCGTCTACGGCGAAGGCCGCTACGAGTGCGCGGACCACGGTGTCGTGCGCCCCGGCCCACGACGGCGGGAGGACCTCGATGCGGGCCGGTTCGAGCCGCCCTGTCCGCACTGCGCCGCTCCGCTGACTGACGGGCTGGTCGGCGAGGACGCCCCGCTCGATCCGCGCAGCACCTACGCGGCCAGCAAGCTCGCCCAGGAGCACTTCGCCTCCGCGTGGGCCCGTCAGACCGGCGGGACGGTCTGGTCGATGCGCTACCACAACGTGTACGGCCCCCGGATGCCCCGGGACACCCCGTACGCCGGGGTGGCGTCGATCTTCCGTTCCGCACTGGCCGGCGGCGAGGCTCCCCGGGTCATGGAGGACGGCCGTCAGCGGCGGGACTTCGTGCACGTCACCGATGTCGCGCTGGCCAACGCACTCGCGCTGGCCGCCGACGCCGAGCCCGGCGGGCTGACCGCGGTCAATGTCTGCTCCGGCGAGCCGCACACGGTCGGCGAGCTGGCGGGCACCCTGGCCGCCGCCATGAACGGGCCGGAGCCGGTGATCGTCGGCGGTGCGAGGGCAGGCGACGTACGGCATGTGGTCGCCTCACCGGCCAGAGCACGTGAGCTGCTCGGGTTCACCGCGCGCACCAGCTTCGCGGACGGCGTCGCCGCGTTCGCTACCGACGAGCTGCGCGAGCCCGCCGCCGCTACCGGGTGAACTCGGCGAGGTCGACCACGACGGGCACCGGGGCCGCCGTGATCGTGGCTCGGGCGGCGGCTGTGGCGATGTTCTCGACCTCGTAGGTACCCTCGACCAGCCGGTGTGCGGTCAGCATCGCGCCGTTACGGTCCTGGGTGACGGTCCACAGGAACGGCACGCCCGCGGCGGCGTACCCGGCTCTCTTTGTCTCGCGCTCGTGCCGGTCGTTGCCGGGCGACCAGACCTCCACCACCAGGACGACCGTCTCGGGGGCGAATGCCACGCCGACCGGCCGGGTGTTCAGTACCACGACATCCGGGATGAGCGCGGTGCGCCAGGCCGTGCTGATCTCGACATTGATCGCCGGAACCACGTAGAGGTCGGCGCGGCCTGCGCCGCGCGTCGCCAACCGAATCTGGTCGATCAGGAGAGACGACGCGAACTGGTGTTCGCCCGATGGTGCAGGAGTCAGGTGTAGGTATCCGTAGATCAGTTCCACGCGAGAGCCGTCCGCGGCGGGGGGCAGAGCAAGCCAGTCCGACACGGTGTGCGGGCCGATCGGCCGATATATCTCGGCGGCGGCAGCCACTCAGCCTCACCTCGCACTCGGAAGATCTACCTCCCCTAGTTTAGTCGACGTCGGCGGTACGTCCCATCCGCTGGCCGAATGCCCATCCTCGGACGAGATACACGAGCGCCGACGCCGCGAAGAACACCGCGCAGAGAATCAGCCACCTGGCGAGGAAGGGCTCCTGGGTCAGCCCGGTCGCGGCCTGGTAGGTCACCGCGCCCTGGCGGATGATGCCGGGCAGGAACAGCACGAACGTGAGCGCCGACGCCATCAGCGGGACACGCACGTAGTTGACCGCCCTGCACCGGGACAACAGCCGGTCGACCGCGGCGTAGAGCGGGAACGCCACGAGGTCGTGCGCCACGATCGCGGCGGCGAACCAGACCAGCATGCGCAGCCACTGCGGGTTGTCCGCGACACCGAGCGCGGCGCCACCGGCCAGTGCCAGCGCGGCGAGCATGAGCACCAGCTGCAGCGGATGTGCACCGTACAGCGCGGTAAGTCGTCTGATCATCACGAGGCACTCCGGAACTCGATCGAGCCGACCCATTTGGTGCAGTGCACCCCGGGCAGGGCTGGGACGACGACGCGGGCGGGAAAGCCGTGGTCCAGGCTCAGCGGCGCGCCGTTGACGTGGGTGGCCAGCAGCGCGTCCGGGTGCAGCACCTGCGCCGAGGTCAGCTGGGCCGAGTTGAACGCCCCGGCCCGCTCCACCGAGCGCACGCGGGCCGAGGTCGGGGCCGGCACGCCGGCGCGGGCCGCCAGGTCGCGCAGCCGCACCCCGGACCAGGTCTGGGTGCTCGACCAGCCCTCCACGCACGCGATGGGCAGGGTCGCGGTGTGCCGGGGAAGCGCCGCCAGTGTGGCCGCGTCCAGCAGCACGGGCTCGGTTCCTCCGGTGAGCGACAACCGCCAGTGTTCCCCGACGTCGGCGCCCACGACACCGGCAGCGTTCGCCGTCCGGTTGATCTGGAAGTCCGTCGGGCCGTCGCCGTAGGAACGGCCCCGGGGCAGCAACAGTGCCGCCGGTCGCAGGACCCCTCCGACGGTCTGGCCGACGGTGAGGGCGGCGACCAGCAGCGACCCGCTGCCGACCAGAGCCAGTGCGCCCCGGCGGGACACGGTCGGCGGCCCGGGCTCGATCGCCACGAGACTGTCCGGATCGGCGGGGTCGGACGGCTCGGGCCGGGTGTCGGCGACGCCGGTGCGCAGCTCGGCACGCAGCGAACGGGACCGCAGGCCTCGCAGCATCGTGGGCAGCTTGACCACCACGTGCGTGACGAAACCCGCCACGAACACCCACGCGCCGTAGTAGTGCGCGGTGTAGAAGTCGAAACCGAACACGTAGTCGTACTGGATGTTCAGCACGCCGGTGGCAAGCTCGAACAGGATGCCGCCGACCAGCGCGAGCAGCGACAGCCGCTCGACCAGCTGGGCCAGCGAACGGGCAGGCGGCCAGGAGAAGAGCCTGGGTACGACCGACCACAGCTTGGCCAGCACCACCGGGATCAGCACCAGCCCGAGCCCGACGTGCAGCCCCTGGGTCAGCCGGAACAGCCACGACGGGCGCGCCGGCCAGGAGAAGTACGGCAGGTGCAGCCAGCCGACGTTCCCGGGGAACGCCTGGCCGAACTGGGGGCCGTACGCGATGTAGTCGAGCAGCCCGGTCAGGATCACGACCGGCAGCGTCACCAGCAGCACCGCGCCGAAGATCGAGGTCAGCCAGGTGCCTCGGATCGGGCTGCGCCACGCCTTGGTCCGGCCTAGAAACGGCGGCCGGAACCGTGCGATCGTGCGCCACAGCGCGGCGGGGAATCCGTAGTCACCGGAGGTCATGGCGGTGACGTTAGCCAGGTGATCACGGTGTTCGGGCTGGTCCGGGCCGTCTGTAAGCGTGCGGTAAGCGATCAGCAACAACCTGGTAAGAGCTAGTGCGCTGGCCACGAACCTTCACCGGCCCTCGACGTCCCAGCTTCGTGGTCAACGCACTAGCGGTTCGCCAGCGGGAGCCGGACCTCGAAGCTGCATCCGGGTCCGGAGTTGCGCGCGGAGATGTGCCCCTCGTGCGCCTCTACGAGGCCGCGCGCGATGGCGAGGCCGAGTCCGGCGCCGGAGTCCGCGAGATCGTCGGTGCTGGTCGGGGTGCGCGCCGTGGTTCCACGGAACGCCACGTCGAACACCCGCTCGAGGTCGTGCTCGGGGATGCCGCCGCAGCCGTCCTGCACCCGCAGCCAGGCATGCCCGTCCTCGGTGCCCGCCGCGAGCACCACGGTCCCGTCCGGAGGTGTGTGCCGGACGGCGTTGGAGACGAGGTTGCGCACGACCCTGGCGAGCTCGGGGTCGCTGCCCCAGACCACCGGCCACACCGCGTCCGACTCGGCGGCGAGCCGGACGCCCTTGCTGGTCGCGCGCGCCGACTCGGCCGCGACCGCCTCCGACACCACCTCCTCCAGCGGGACCGCCGCCAGGCTGAGCCGCAGGGCCCCGGAGGTGATCCGGGACAGCTGGAACAGGTCCTCGACCATGCCGGCGAGACGTTCGGTCTCCTTGCCGATCCGCCGCGCGTACAGGGCCGTCTCCTCGGGCTCGCTCACCACGCCGTCGGCGAGCGCCTCGGACATCGCCCGGATGCCGGCGAGCGGGGTGCGCAGATCATGGCTAATCCAGGTGACGAGCTCACGCCGCGCCGACTCCGCCGCCCGTTCCCGATCCCTGGCCTCGCGTTCCCACACGCTGTCGCGGGCCAGTCCCCTGCCGAGCAGCAGACCGGCAGGCACCGATACGGCCGCCACCACCAGACACACCGCGACGGTGCGGTTGAGCTGCGGATCCAGCATGAAACCGCTGACCCCGAGCACGCCGACCAACGCGGCCAGCACCGGCATCAGCACCAGCACGGTCACCGCGGCCATGATCGAGTAGCGCCGCATCAGCTGCAGCAGTACGGCACCGACGAGCGCGATCGGCAGCGTGAACATCAGGGCCAGCTGCCACACCTCGCCGAGTTCGGCCCACACCATGCTCATCGAGCGTCTCCTCTACTCAGGCCTGGTCGGTGACGGGGTCGTAGCGGTAGCCGACGCCCCACACGGTGCTGATCCGCCGGGGCCGCGTCGGATCGGGCTCGACCTTCTCGCGCAGTCTCCGCACGTGCACGGTGACCGTGGACTGGTCGCCGAAGCTCCACCCCCACACCTTCTCCAGCAGCTCGGCGCGGGTGTAGGCCTGACCGGGGTGTCTGATCAGGAACGCGAGCAGGTCGAACTCCCGGACGGTCAGTGCGAGCTCCTCCCCGGCCAGTACGGCGCGCCGGGCGGACGCGTCGACGGTGAGATCCCCGTCCGAGGCCGGCGGGATCGCCGACGGCTGCGCGACGTCCTTCGAACGGCGCAGCACCGAACCGACCCGCAGCACCAGCTCACGGGGACTGAACGGTTTCGTCACGTAGTCGTCGGCACCCAGCTCGAGGCCGACGACCCGGTCCTCCTCCTCGCCGAGCGCGGTCAGCATGATGATCGGCAGGTAGGCACCGCTGTCGCGTCTGCGCAGCTCACGGCACACGTCGAGCCCTGACCGGCCGGGCAGCATGAGGTCGAGCACCACCAGGTCCGGGTGCCGCGTCGTGGTCGGGTCACCCGCCAGCGCGAGGCCGTGTTCCCCGTCGGCGGCGAGCGACACCTGGTAGCCGGCCTTCGTCAGATAGCGGCTCACCACGTCGCGCACCGTCGGGTCGTCGTCGATCACCAGAACGTGTCCGGCCGCACCAGTCATAGGTCAGAACCTACGGTGCGGCCCACCACGTCGAGGGTCGTGCTGCACCACACGGGTCTCACCGTCATCACTCCGTAAGCAGCGGAAGTACCCTCTCGGACCTCCGGTGTTCCTACTGTCGGACCCATGATCACAGCCGATGTCGTGCTGCCCTGTCTCAACGAGCGGGAGGCGCTGCCCGGGGTACTGCGCCGGTTGCCCGCCGGTTACCGGGCGATCGTGGTGGACAACGGCAGCACCGACGACACCGCGCGCGTCGCCGCCGACGCGGGTGCCATGGTCGTGCACGAGCCCCGCAAGGGCTACGGGTCCGCCGTCCATGCCGGGCTCGAGGCGGCCACCGCGACATACGTGTGCGTGCTCGACGCGGACGGTTCGCTGCCGCCCGAGGTGCTCCCGGTCATGGTCGCGCGGGTCGCCGAGGGTGGGGCCGAGATGGCGGTCGGCCGGCGGATGCCGACCGGGGCGGGAGCCTGGCCGTGGCATGCGCGCGCCGGCAACGTGGCGATCGCGGCGCTGCTGCGCCACCGCGGCGTTCCGGTGCACGACATCGCCCCGGTGCGGGCCGCCCGTCGAGCGGACCTGCTTGCGCTGGACGTGCGCGACCGCGCGTCCGGCTATCCGCTCGAGCTGCTCCTGCGGGCCGCCGCCGCTGGCTGGCGGCTGCACGAGCTCGAGGTGCCCTACCGGCCTCGGACCGGGGGTCGTTCGAAGGTGTCCGGTTCGCTGCGCGGCACGGTGCAGGCGGCCGCGAACATGACGTCCGTGCTGGCGACCATCCGATGACCGCCCCCGACCCGGTGCTGCTGGTACTCGCCAAGTCGCCGGTCGCCGGCCGCGCGAAGACCCGGCTCTGCCCACCCGCCTCGCCGGTCGGTGCGGCCCGGATCGCGGCCGCGTCGTTGCTGGACACGGTGGACGCCGTGTCCGCCGTACCCGGCGCCACACCGATGGTCGCCTGGAGTGGGGAGCTGGCGGACGCACAGCGGCACGACGAGGTCGTCGCGTCGCTGGCCGGGGTGGTCCGCTTCGAGCAGCGCGGCGGGACGCTGGGTGAGCGGATCGCCGCTGCTCACGCCGAGGTCGCCGATCGCGCGCCGGGTTCCGCCGTGCTGCAGATCGGCATGGACACCCCACAGGCGGGTTCCGGTGTGCTGACCGAGGCGCTGCGCGTGCTCGGGGGACGCTTCGACGCGGTACTCGGGCCCGCGCTCGACGGCGGTTGGTGGGCGCTCGGGCTGCGGGATCCGAGGGCCGCTGCTCTGGTCGCGTCGGTCCCGACCTCCCGCGACGACACCGGGGACCGGACGCTGCACGCGTTGCGCGCGGCCGGGTTGACCGTCGCGTTGCTGCCCGAGCTGAGGGACGTCGACACCGCCGAGGACGCGCTGGCCGTCGCGGGGTCCGGTTCGGCGGGCCGGCGTTTCGCCGCCGAGGTCGCGTCGGTGCTGGGTGCGGCCCGTCTGCACGCCTCGCGCTCGTGAGCATCGACGCGGGTCCCCGGCTGCCCCGCGCATTCGACGCGGGCCTCGCCGGGCAGTTCTGCCGGCTGGACCGGTCCGGCGCGCCGCCGATCGCGCTGCCGGTTCGGCGGTGGCGGGCCGACGCCAACCGTTCGGACCGGTGGCTGTTGCGCGCGTGCCAGGGCCCGACCGTCGACCTGGGATGCGGGCCCGGCCGGCTGGTCGCCGCGTTGGCCGAGCGTGGCGTCCCGGCGCTGGGGGTGGACAGCTCGGACGTGGCGATCCGGTTGTGCCGCGCACGAGGTGCTGTCGCACTACGCCGGGACGTGTTCGAGCCACTGCCCGGGGAGGGGCGCTGGCATCACGCGCTGCTCGCCGACGGCAACATCGGCATCGGGGGTGATCCTGTCGCTCTGCTTCACCGGGTGCGGGGTCTGTTGTCCCGGCGCGGGTCGGTTCTGGTGGAGCTGACCCGGCGGTCCGGCCTGTGGCGTGGACCCGCCCGGCTGGTTGCTTCGGACGGGTCGGACAGCGGCTGGTTCCCCTGGGCGCAGGTGGGGTTGGACGCGCTACCGGCGGTCGCCGCGTCGGCCGGCTTGTCCGTGCGACGAAGCCGAGCCGGCAGACGCCCCTACGCCGAACTGACCCCCACCGCGTGAGTGGCCCTCGTGAGTGGCAAGGGTGTCTACCCCGGAGGGGCGCCGAAGGCGTAGGCGCTCGGAGCACTCACGACAGCTTTTCCGTCGTGAGTGCTCCGGGCGCCTATAGGCGCCCTTGCCACTCACGAGTCGACGGCGAAGCCGAGATGCCTTGAAGCCGGGTACGGGCTAAGCCGGGTACGAGGCCGTGGTCCCGACCGCGTGCAGAGAGTGCACAGCCTCGGGGTTCTCGTGAGTGCTGAGGCCGCCTATAGCCGGACTGGACCCTCACGACGGAAAAGCTGTCGTGAGTGCCCACCCCGGCTACGCCTTCGGCGCCGCTTCGCGGTAGGCAGCCTCATCACTCACGAGGGGGAAATTAGGAGCCGCACCGGCGTTGGGAGGGGGGACCTACGCCGGTGCGGCGGCTAAAGCCCGATCCGGCACTGCGGACCAGGACTGGCTGGATACCTACTACGGTACCCGCATTTGGCGGATTCGACCCCTTAAAAATGAGGCTGTTTTCGAACGGTGACCCTTCCGCCGCTTGCTGGCTACCGTTCACTCAGTTGTCAGGCTTTCCCGCCAGCACCGCACGCAACGTGCGTCCATCGCTCAACACCAGTTCCACGGTGTCACCGGGCGCGTGGCTGCGGATCGCGGCGACGAGCTCGCTGCCGCCGGGGATCGGCCGCTTGTCGATTTTCACGATGCGGTCCTGCGGCTTCAGACCGGCGGCCGCGGCGGGGCTGTTCGGCTCGACACCGACCACCAGCGCGCCGGGTTGCTCGGCGAGGGGCGCCAGCCGGCCGGCGGTCTGCACGCTCGCGCCCAGCGAGGCGGTCATGGCGTGGCCGGTGTGCTGCAGCTCGGCGGCGATCCGCTTGGCCTGGTTGATCGGGATGGAGAAGCCGAGGCCGACCGAGCCGCCCTGGCCGCCGTCTCCCGCCACGCTGGCGATCGCGGTGTTGATCCCGACCACGTTGCCCTCCAGGTCGACCAGCGGGCCGCCCGAGTTGCCTGGGTTGATCGCCGCGTCGGTCTGGATGGCGTTGAGAACCTCGTCGTTGGAGATCGGGAGCTTCAGCGAGTCGGGGTTCTCCGGGGCCGGTCCGGGCAGCGGGGGCAGTCCCCCGTTCGGCCGGGGCAGCGGTCGTCTCGGCAGGTCCGGCGGTGCCGGGTCGTCGCCGTCGGAACCGACCGAGACCGCACGGTTCAGTGCGCTGACGATTCCGGTGGTGACCGTGCCACCCAGGCCCAATGGAGAGCCGATTGCCATCACGGTCTGGCCGATCTGCACCGAGTCGGAGTTGCCCAGGGTGATCGGCTTCAGGCCGGACACGTTCTGTGCCTGCACCACGGCGATGTCCGACGTCTTGTCCCGTCCGACGATCTTGCCGGGCACGACCCTGCCGTCCTGGAACAGGACCTTGAGGTCACCGCCCGCCGCGGCCATCGACACGACGTGGTTGTTCGTCAGGATCAGCCCGTCGGGGCTGATCACCATGCCAGAGCCGGCACCGGACTGCTGCCCGGCGGTCACTCTGATCTGGACCACGGTCGGAAGCGTGCCCTGCGCGACCTCCTCAACGACACCTTCCGGCGCCGCGCCCGCGTCGGCGTCCGGCGACGGGCCGTCCAGGACGCTGAGGTGCCCGCCCGAGGCCGCGTAGCGGTAGCCGACGATGCCGCCGAGCCAGCCGCCGATCAGCGCGGCGACCAACGCGAGCACCACACCTCCCACCAGCAGCTTCCGCCGGGTGGAGCTACCGGTGGACGGTGCCGAGGAGGGCTGCTGGCCCGGCGCCTGGCCAGGAGCGCCCGGCGCCGGGGCGCCCTGCTGGGCCGGGGCGCCCGGGTAGGCCGGGACCCCCGGATACGGGGCACCACCCGGGTACGGCTGCGTCCCGGGGTAGGCGGCAGGCTGCTGCCCGGCGAACGCACCGGTCGGCACGGCCTGTTGCGGGATCGTCGGGACCGGGGCGGTCGGTGAGGCCTGGCCGTCCGGGCGGGCCCACGGTGAGGACCCGTCGCCGGGAGCGTCCGGGCGCTTCGTCGAGATCGGCTCGGTCGGCGGATTCGGCTCGGTGGGTCCCTCGGTCGGCTCCGGTGACTCTCCGGCGGCCTTCTCCTCAGAGCCGGCGGTTTGTTCGCTCGCGACCGGCGCGGTCGTCTCGGCGGAGGCCTGCTTCTCGTCGGCCTCCGGCGCCGCATCGGACGGCTTGTCCTCGGCGGGCGTCACCTCGGCCGTCTTGTCGGACGTCTCGGTCTGCGCGGCCTTCTCGGCGAACTGCCGCTCGAACTGCTCTCGCTCGGCGGAAGCCCGCTGATCCTCGGCTGGGACCCCCGCCTTCTGCTCGAGTTGCTCGGCGGCGTCGTCGCGCCGCCCTGGCGTCTCGTCGTAGGCCATACCCTCACCGTCGTTCACAAAAGCGGTAGAAGAAACAGAAGCGCGCGGGCCTCGGCCCCCGAGAGTAGGGCATGTCCCTATCCCCCCGAGGCCCCGTGCGAACGCCGACCCGCACAACTCACCCGGCTGAACCGGGCAGTGTGACGGCCAGCAGCGCGCCGCCCGCCACGCTTCGACCAGCGCGGACCGTGCCGCCGTGGCGTTCGGCGACCTGCTTGACGATCGCCAGGCCCAGCCCGCTGCCGGGGCGTCCCCGGTCCTCGGTCGCCCGGTAGAACCGATCGAAGACCCTGGGCAGGTCGGCGTCGGCGATGCCGGGGCCGGAGTCGGCGACCTCCAGCATCACCGTGTTGTCACCGACCTGGTGCAGCCCGACCTGGACGACGCCGTCCGGCGGGCTCCATTTCGCGGCGTTGTCCAGCAGGTTCAGCACGGCCCGCTCCAGCGCGGTCGCGTCACCGAGCAGCGTCCAGGGCACCAGCTGCGGCTCGAAGGTGACCTCACCGGCTCGACGTCGGACGCGCTGCAGGGACCGTTCGATCACCTCGACCAGCTCGACCGACTCGTGCACGGCCTGCGGGGCGTCGTCGCGTGCCAGTTCCACCAGGTCGCCGACCAGCGTGGTCAGCTCCTCGATCTGTCCCCGGACGTCGTCGAAGATCTCCAGCCGGTCGGACTCGGGCAGCAGGTGCGCGCCGGGTGCGCTGGCCGCGATCAGCAGCTCCATGTTGGTGCGCAGCGAGGTCAGCGGGGTACGCAGCTCGTGTCCGGCGTCCGCGACGAGCCTGCGCTGTTGTTCCTGCGCGGCGGCGACGGCACCGAGCATCACGTTGAAGCTGTGCGTGAGCCTGGCCAGCTCGTCGCTGCCGGTGACCCGGATCGGGCGCAGGTCACCGGTCGACGCCACCCGCTCGGTGGCGGCGGTCAGCCGCTGGACCGGGCGCAGACCCGCGCCGGCCACGGCGGCTCCGGCGAGCCCGGCCAGCACCACACCCGCCCCACCGACCAGGGCGAGGACCACGCCCAGTCCGGCGAGTGTGTGCCGCATCGGGTCCATCGGCTGGGCCAGGATCAGCGCGAGACCCCGCGGTCCGGCCGGCACCGCGAGGACCCGCAGGTCGTGCACGGTGCGCAGCGAGCTGGCCAGCTCACCGCCCGCCACGTCCCGTTCCGCGTCCCCGATCGGCGGCGGGGGCGACCCCAGCGCCGCGACCCCGTGACCCTGCGAGTTGATCAGACCGACCCGGATGTCCGAGCCGTACAGCGCGGCGACCGGCAGCGCGTTCTGGTTGTTCAGGATGCCGCTGGACACGACCGTGTTGGCGCGCACCACGAGCTGGTCGTCCAGGTCCGAGTACAGCGAGCCCCGCACGACGAAGTACGCGGCGGCCGACACACCCGCCGAGGCCAGACCGACCATGATCGCTGCGAGCAACGCGACCCGCATGCGCAGCGACACCTGGTCGGTCGCGCCCCGCCACGCGGCACCGCCCTGTTCCGCCGAGCGCTCCCGCATGGCCGCGACGAGCCGCTGCCAGCCCTCATGTACGCCTGACGTGGCCCTTCTCAACACGCCGGCCTCATCACGGGGGGCTCTCCCGCAGGACGTAGCCGACCCCGCGCACGGTGTGGATGAGCCGCGGTTCGTCCTCGGACTCGGTCTTGCGCCGCAGGTACCCGATGTAGACCTCGAGCGCGTTGCCGGTGGTCGGGAAGTCGTACCCCCAGACCTCCTCCAGGATGCGGGTGCGGGTCAACACTCGCCTCGGGTTGGCCAGCAGCAGCTCGAGCAGCGAGAACTCGGTGCGGGTGAGGCTGATCGGCCGGTCACCCCTGCTGACCTCGCGGGTCTCCGGGTTGAGCGACAGGTCGCCGAAGGTCAGCGGGTCCAGCTCGGCGTCGACGTCGGTGCCGGTGCGGCGGCGCAGCAGCGCGCGCAGCCGGGCGAGCAGCTCTTCGAGCGCGAACGGCTTGGGCAGGTAGTCATCGGCGCCCGCGTCCAGACCGGCGACGCGGTCGGACACCGCGTCCCGCGCGGTCAGCACCAGGATCGGCAGGTCGTCGCCGGTGCCGCGCAGCCGGCGGCACACCTCCAGCCCGTCGAGGCGGGGCATCATGACGTCCAGCACCATCGCGTCCGGCCGGGCCATGCCGACCGCGGTGAGCGCCGCCTGCCCGTCGGTCGCCAGGTCGACCTGATAGCCGTTGAACGACAGCGATCGCCGCAACGACTCCCGAACCGCCCGGTCGTCGTCGACCACCAGAATTCGCATGCGGCCAGTGTGAACCGAACGCCTGAGATTCACCTGAGCGGACCACCTCATCCGGTGCGACATACCCCTCGGGTCATGCCGATCAGCGGGCTTCCGATTATTCTGAGTAACCCTCAGGAGTGATGGAACGACCTGAGGATCAGTCCCGGTGGGGGTCGGGCCAGGTGAAAGGGGGAGCCCGGGTGCGCAACACACGAACCATGCGCGGCATGTTGGCCGCCGCGGTGGCGCTGACGCTCTCCGCCGGTCTGGTGACCGTGTCCGTCCAGTCCTCCGGCCCCTCGGCGCCGCTGGCCGACGTCGTGACACCCGCCGTTGCACCGGTCCGGCTCGCGTCCTCGGTGCCGCCCGGCGCGCAGCAGGTCGGCATCGTCGATCCGCTGGTCGTCACCGCCACCGACGGCACGCTGAACACCGTGACGCTGACCGGTCCGGACGGCAAACCGGTATCCGGAACGCTCAGCCCGGACAAGACCCGCTGGACCTCGGCGCCGCTGGCGTTCAAGAGCAACTACACCGTCGCGGCCACCGGTGCCGGCACGGACGGCACCCCTGGTCAGCCGCTGAACAGCACGTTCACCACCGTGGCACCGGCGCGGACGCTCGCCGTCACCGCGGTCCGCCCGAGCAACGGGCAGACCGTCGGCATCGCGATGCCGATCTCGATCTACTTCAACCGGCCGGTGACCGACAAGGCGGCGGTGGAACGCGCGCTCAGCGTCTCGCCGAGCATCGCCACCGAGGGGTCCTTCCACTGGATGAGCAGCCAGCGGGTGCACTGGCGTCCGAAGGACTTCTGGAAGCCCGGCACGACCGTCAAGGTCAACTCGTCGCTGCGCGGGGTCAACGCGGGCAACGGGACGTTCGGCGCGGGCGATCACACCTCGTCGTTCACCATCGGCGCCCACCACTACGTGACGGCGGACGCCGGCACCCACACCGTGACGCTGTTCGAGAACGACAAGCCGATCAAGACGTTCCCCGCGTCGCTCGGGCAGGCGAAGTACCCCAGCCAGTGGGGCATGCACGTCGCCTACGAGAAGCACCCGACGAAGCGGATGCGCTCGGACAGCTGGGGCGGCCCGCAGGAAGGTGAGGACGGCTTCTACGACGAGGTGCTGCCGCTCGCCGTCCGCATCTCGAGCAACGGCGAGTTCGTACACGTCAACGGAGCGACGGTGCGTCAGCAGGGCCGGGCGAACGTGTCGCACGGCTGCGTCAACCTGTCGCCCGCGAACGGCAAGTTCTTCTACGACTGGGTGCAGATCGGCGACCCGGTGAACGTGGTCAACACCAGCCGTCCGCTGACCCCGGCCGACGGTGACATCTCCGACTGGTTGTTCAGCTGGGACGACTACGTGGCCGGCTCGGCGCTGCACAACAAGCCGCCCGCGCCGGTCGCCACGCCGAACCCGTCCGCCGCGCCGGCCGCCGCCCAGAACAAGTAGCTCCTAGGAGTCGGCGTCGAAGCTGGCGAAGTAGTTCGCGGCCATGTCCTTGTCGCCGTGACCCTGTGCGTCGGCCCGGTGCAACCGCGCCGCGACGGCCTCCGCGATGTCCATCCGAGCGCCGCCAGCGCGACCGGCGTCGGCGATCAGATCGGCGTCCTTGGCCGCGTTGTTCACCGTGAAGCTCGGCTCCCACTCCTCGCCGAGGATCGCGGCAGCCTTCATCCGCAGGTAGGGAGGGTCGTGCGGACCACCCGCGACCGCATCGAGGAACGCCTGTGGGTCGACGCCGAGCGCGCGGGCGAACCCGAGCGTCTCGGCGGTGGCGCCGGTGATCGCCAGTACCCAGCTGTTGGCGACCAGCTTGAGCTTGCTGGCCGCCGTCGGGTCGTCACCGAGCCATACCGTCTTGCGTCCGACCGCGTCGAACACCGGCGTCAGCAGCGGCTCCGCCTCGGCGCGCGCCCCGGAGGCGAACATCAGCAGCTGGCCCTGCTCGGCCGGTGCCCTGGTACCCAGCACGGGCGCGTCGACGATCACCAGCCCGTGCTTCGATGCCAGTTCCGCGAGCTCGGCGGCGGCCGCCGGACCGACCGTGGTGCACTGCGCCCAGACCTGGCCGGGGCGCAGACCCGCTTCGGCGTCGGCGATCACCTGCGTCACGTTCGGCCCGTCGCGCAGCATCGTGACGATGACGTCCGCGCCGCGTACCGCCTCGGCGGGAGTGTCCGCGACCGTCGCGCCCTCGTCGGCCAGCGGGGCCGCCTTGTCCCTGCTCCGGTTCCATACAGTGAGCGGGAGCCCCGCGGCCAGAATGTTGCGCGCCATGCCGGCGCCCATGATCCCCGTTCCCAGCAGTGCGACAGTCATGGCACCAGGCTACGAACGCATCGGGTGCGCGTCGACCTCGGCGATATAGCGCAGCTTGGTCGGCTCGTCCAGGAACGCGGCCCGGAAGGAGTTGCGGGCCAGGGTGCGTACCTGGTCGTCGTCCAGGCCGAGTGACTCACGCACGGCCGTGTAGTTGTCCCCCACGTATCCCCCGAAGTAGGCCGGGTCGTCGGAGTTGACCGTGACCAGCAGACCGGCCGCCAGCATTCTCGGCAGCGGGTGGTCTGCCAGGTCGTCGACGACCCCCAGCCGCAGGTTCGACAGCGGACACACGGTCAGCGGAATCTGCTGCTCGGCCAGCCGCGCGACGAGCTGGGCGTCCTCCATGCTGCGTACACCGTGGTCGATCCGTTCGACCCGCAGCACATCGAGCGCCTCCCAGACGTACTCCGGGGGGCCTTCCTCACCGGCGTGCGCGACGGTCCGCAGCCCGGCCGCCTCGGCCAGTTCGTACAGCTCGGCGAACTTCGACGGCGGATGCCCCACCTCCGCCGAGTCGAGACCGATCGCGCTGATCCGATCGAGGTGCGGGCGGGCCGCCTCGAAGGTGGCGCGCGCGGACTCGACACTCTCGTCGCGCAGGAAGCACAGGATCAGTCCGGTGCTGATGCCGTGCCGCTCCGGCGCGGCGTCCAGCGCCCGGGAGATGCCGCCGATGACCTCGTCGATCGGGACACCCCGCGCGGTGTGCGCCTGAGGATCGAAGAAGATCTCCGCGTGCCGGACGCCCTGCTCCCGCGCCCGCGCCAGGTAGGCCTCGGTGAGGTCGGCGAAGTCCTGCTCGGTGCGCAGTACCTGCATCAGCGCGTAGTAGAGCCGCAGGAACGAGCCGAGGTCGGCGAACGAGTAGGCCTCGCGCAGCTCGTCCGGTGAGGCGTAGCTCAGGTCGACACCGTTGCGCTCGGCCAGCGTGAACGCCAGCTCCGGCTCCAGCGTGCCCTCGATGTGCAGGTGAAGCTCGGCTTTGGGAATCGGCACGCACCCCAGGCTAGTGGCGCGACCGATCATGATCACGGCCACGCCGCGCACCCTGTGGTCACACCGCGCGATGTGCACGTAGCGCGGCGTGGACGGACGGTGCGCGGTGTCACCGACGGCCGGCTATCGGACGGCGGGCGGCGGGTTGGTCGCGAGCCATTCGGCCACGGGGATCGGGCGTGCGGACGCGTAGCCGGTGTTGAGGGGGATGTCGCCCGCAACCGAGCGGTACTCCACCGGCCAGGCGTGCAATCCCACGAACGCCCGGGGATCGGCCGCCATCATGGCCGCGTAGTCCCGCACCGCGCGGACGTAGCGCACGTCGTTGTTGTAACGCTTGAGCGCACGGTCCAGCCGTGCCGGGTCCGCTCCGCCGTTCGCCGCGAGGTAGTTGGCCGCGCCGAGGATCGCGTCCCTCGGCTGCCACACATCGCCGCCGAGGCCGTACTGCGCCCAGGTCGGCGGCATGAACTGCATCGGCCCCTGCGCTCCCGCGCTGGACAGCCCGACGACCCGCCCCATGCGCGTCTCGACCAGGTTGACGGCGGCAAGGACCGTCCAGTCGACACCGAACCGCTGCTGCGCCTCGCCGTACAGGCCGCGCAGGGTGTCCGAGGGCAGCGGGTCGACGATCCGCCAGGCAGGCAGGTTCGCGCCTGGCGCCCCGGCCAGTGAGGTGAGCTGCCGGTAGGCGTCGGCGGCGTAGCGGGCCGGTTCGCGGCGCGCGGGGTCGAGCGCGGCGAGCACCTGGGCGTCCCACTCCGGGTGGGACCCCAGCTCCTGGTAGGCGTCCTGCGCGTCGCGTCCCGCCGAGGCGAGTGCCTCCCGCGTGACCTCAGGATCGTGGATCACGCCCTCCGCGGCGCCGATCCGGCAGGCGAGTGTGGCCGGGTCCGGCGTCGAGGCGCAGGCCGGGCCGGGCGCGTTGCCGCCGCCGGCCGAGCAACCGGCCGACGTCAGGAGCAGCAGGGCGAGGACAACCGCTGATAATCGGGAAACCACAGTGCCTTCGACGGTAGCCGACGACTCAGGCCCTGGCGCCGCCCCACCGATCGTGGTGCACCGCGGCGGCCAGCGGGCGCCGCGACCGCCAGCCGTGACGTTCCAGGTCAGGCACCGTTTCGAGGTGGCTGACCGGTCCGACGCACAGCCAGGCGACCGGGCGGATACCGTCCGGGATGGCCAGCAGCTCGGACAGGAAGGACTCGGCGAAGAACGACACCCAGCCGACGCCGAGGTCTTCGGCGGTCGCGGACAGCCACAGGTTCTGGATGGCCAGACACACCGAGTACAGCCCCGCGTCGGCGATGGAATGACGCCCCAGCACGGCGGGCGCACCCCGGGCGGGGTCGTAGGTCACGACGATCGACAGCGTCGACTCGAGAATGCCCTCGACCTTGATGTTGTCGAACCGGTCGGCGCGCTCCCCGTCGAGCGTGGCGGCGAACTCGCGGCGTTGCCGTTCGACGTGCTCCCGGAACGAGCGCCGGGTGACGTCGTCACGGACCAGGACGAAGTCCCACGGCTGGCTCAGACCGACACTGGGCGCGGCGTGCGCCGCGTCCAGGACTCGGTCCAGTACCGCCGGTTCGATCGGTTCGCCGGTGAACTGGCCCCGGACATCCCGACGGCGATGGATGACCTCGTACAGCTCGCTCAGGGTGTGCACCCCGCCACCCTCTCAAACCGTGGGTGAGCCACCTCGCGTTGACGACCGGCTTTGCTGAAAGCAAGTATTGCCTAATGCAAGAGCTAGCGTCCGACACCGACCCCGAGGTCGCCGCGTTGGAGATGCTGACCAGGGTCCTGGTCGGTCTCGCCTGGAACAGCGCACACGCGGCGCCCTCCGGTCTCTCGTTCTCGCAGTTCCGGTTGCTGCTGGTGCTGCACCATCTCGGCAGGGTTCCGTCCTCGCGCCTCGCGGCGGCACTCGGGGTCAATGCCTCGACCGTCACCCGGCTCGCCGACAAGCTCGTGACCAGCGGATACCTGGAGCGCGGCGCGGACGAGCGCAATCGTGCCGTGGTGACGGTCGAGGTGACCGAGACCGGCCGGACGGTCGTCGCGCAGGTGTTGGCGGTCCGCCAGATCGCACTGCGCGACGCGCTCGACCGCATGCCGGAGCAGACCCGGGCGTCGGTCGTCGACGGCGCGCGGCAGTTCTGCGCGACCGCGGCCGACGTGCCGGCGTTGCACTGGACCGGACCGGGGCCGCTGTGAGCACGGCGCGTCACCTGCGTGACTTCGAGCTCAGACCCGACGTCCTGGCGATCTGCGCACTCGCGATCCCGATCGGCGCGGTGGCCTCCGTCGTGGCGTGGGCGCTGCTGCAGCTGATCGGCCTGTTCACGAACCTGTTCTTCGCCGGCCGCCTGGACACGACGTTGGTCGCGCCGCACAACTCGCACTGGTGGGTTGTGCTGTTCGTGCCGGTGCTCGGCGGGCTCATCGTCGGCCTGATGGCCAGGTACGGGTCGGAGAAGATCCGGGGTCACGGCATGCCGGAGGCCATCGAGTCGATCCTGGTCGGCGGCAGCAAGGTCCAGCCCAAGGTGGCCGTGCTGAAGCCGGTGTCGGCCGCGATCTCGATCGGCTCCGGCGGCCCGTTCGGCGCCGAAGGACCGATCATCATGACCGGCGGCGCGGTCGGTTCGGTCATCGCGCAGTTCCTGCGGCTGACCGCGGACCAGCGCAAGACGCTGCTGGTGGCGGGCGCGGCGGCGGGTATGTCCGCGACCTTCAACGCTCCGCTTGCGTCGATCATGCTCGCGGTGGAGCTGCTGCTGTTCGAGTGGCGGCCGCGCAGCATGCTCCCGACCGCGCTGGCCGTCACGACGGCGACGATCTGCCGCTGGTCGCTGCTGGGCACGGCGCCGATCTTCGGGCTGCCGGACACGGTGCTGCACCTGGACCCGGCGATCTTCCTGTGCTGTGCCGCGATCGGTGTGCTCGGCGCGCTGCTCGCCATCGTGGCGACCGGTCTGGTGTACCTGTCGGAGGACCTGTTCGGCCGGCTGCCGCTGCACTGGATGTGGTGGCCCGCGATCGGCGGGCTGGTCATCGGCGCGGGCGGGCTCGTCGAGCCGAGGGCCCTCGGCGTCGGCTACGACGTCATCGACGAGCTGCTGCACGGCAACGCGACGCTGGGGCTGATCTTCGGCATCCTCGTGGTGAAGACGCTGATCTGGTCGATCTCGCTCGGCTCGGGCACGTCCGGCGGTGTCCTGGCGCCGACGTTCATGATCGGCGCGGCCCTCGGCGCGCTGGTCGGGCACCTGTTCCCGCCGGTCAACCCGGGTTTCTGGGCGCTGCTCGGCCTGGCGGCGGTGCTGGGCGGGGTGATGCGCTCGCCGCTCACCGGGGTGATCTTCTCCCTGGAGCTGACCCACCTGTGGAACGCGCTGCTCCCGATCGTGGTCGCCGCGTCGATCGCCTACCTGCTGTCCGCGCTGGTGCTCGGCAGGTCCGTGCTCACCGAAAAGGTCGCCCGCCGCGGCTACCACCTGACCAGGGAATACTCGGTCGATCCGCTGGAGGTGCTGTTCGCCAGCGAGGTCATGTGGACCGACATGGTGACGTTGCCCGGCGACCTGAGCCTGCGCGCCGCCCTGGACGACTTCACCTCGCCGGAACACGTCCAGGAACGCGACCGCCAGCACCGCCAGCGGCTCTACCCGATCCTGGAGGACAACCGCCTGGCCGGCGTCGTCACCCGCCGCGACATGCTCGAGGTGACGTTCGGCCCGGACGACGACCGGCTCCTGTCCGACGTCATGGTCCGGTCGCCGCTGGTGGTGCACGCCGACCACACGCTGCGCGAGGTGGCCAACCTGTTCGCAGAACACGGTGTCGCCCGCGCTCCCGTCGTCGACCGCGACGACCACGGGGTGCTGCTCGGCATCATCACGGTCACCCAGCTGCTGCAGGGCCGCCACCGCGACCTGGTCGAGGAGCGCACGAGCGAGCGCGTCCTGCCCCTACCGTGGGCCCGCCGTGCCTAGTGCCTCGATCCCCGGCCCGTCGAGCTCGTCCAGCGCGACCTTCCGTCCGGAGATGACCAGGAGCAGCGACAGCGCGGTGCCGGCCACTCGTGGACCGTCGCCGAGCTCCACGTCCGCGTCGCTGGCCGTCAGCCGGACACGGGACACGAGCTCCTTGGCGCCACCGAACGAGGCCGGGGTACGCGCCTGGAGCCGCAGCGCCCGCACGACGACCTCACCCGGGTAGGCGCGGGTGAGCCCGAGGGGCCGGCGGATGTCCTCGCCGTGCACGACCTCCTCGACGAGACGGGTGTCGAGGTGCGCGGGCGGGGTCGAGGTGCGCGAGGCGACGTGCCGCAGCCGCTCGAGCGTCTCCCCCGGCGACGCCCCCCGCTCCCGCTCCACCCCGACGGCGTTCTGCCGGTCGAAGTCGAAGCGCGCCATGGCGAGCCCCACCAGAAACCCCAGTCGCGTGGTCTTCGCCGTGTCCACGAGGTGGGCGGCGACGTCGTGCACCGTCCAGCCCGCGCACAGCGACGGCACGTCCCAGCCGCGGTCGTCGAGCTGCGCGAGGTCGTCGATCAGGGCCGCACGCTCCACGTGCACCAGTGGCCAGACGTCGCTCATGATTGCCTCCTCCGCTCGGATCCATCCTGTCCGGAGGTGAGACCGGAGAGGCCCCCGGAAATCATCGCTCGCACGCGAACCCGGTGAGAACGCTCGTGATTGCGCGAACAACCGATGCGACTGCGAATGAAATATCAGGTTCTGACCAGGCACTTCCACGATCGTGACACGGTCGGCCCTGGATGCCGCACTCCGGCTGGCAACCCAGGCGAGAAGGAGCAGACTCGTGACCTCGACCTTATGGATCATGCTGTTCATCGGAGCCGTGCCCGGCTACTACCTCGGTCGCTGGCGCGCGGAGAACCGCAGGGCGCGCTTCGACCAGGACAACGTGTGGAAGGGCCGCCACAAGTACCGCGACGGCGACTAGGCCGAGCAAGATCACGACACCGGATCACCGGTCCCGTGGCCGTTGCCCAGGTGTCGACCGGCAGGCTCTAGACTGTGTCACGGACTACGGGCTCCTCGCGGGCCCTGGTCCCGTGAGCCACTCTCCACTTCTCACGGAAGTGGCTCTGACCAGCACAGACGAATAGCGCACGCCCTCGTAGCTCAGGGGATAGAGCATCGGTTTCCTAAACCGTGTGTCGCAGGTTCGAATCCTGCCGAGGGCACCAGGTCAGAACGTTGACCAGCGATCTTGGATCGCAGATGTGGTGCTATTCGTGGTGCGAGTCGCCTAGAATGCGCACCATGGCTGCCTCGCGACCCCGCCCCGCTGAAGGCCGCAAGCGCGGCGAGATCGAGACCCTGCCCAGCGGCTCGCTGCGGGTGAAGGTCTACGCGGGCATCGACCCACTCACCGGCAAGCGCAACTACCTCACCGAGGTCATCCCGGACAGCCCGGCGGCGCTCAAGGATGCGAAGGCCGCGCGCACCCGTCTGATCAACCAGGTGGACGAGCAGCGCAACCCGCGAACGAAGGCGAACGTCAACCAGCTCATGGATCGCTACCTGGAGCTGCTCGACGTCGATGTGACCACCCGCAAAGGCTATGAGGGCTACATCCGCAACCACGTCCGCCCGCTCCTCGGCGAGCTGTCCGTGGCCAAGCTCGACGGCGAGGTGCTCGATTCCTTCTACTCGATCCTGCGCCGCTGCCGAACGCATTGCGACGGACGGGCGTTCATGGAGCACAGCAGCTCGGACGACGACCACGAATGCGACGACCAGTGCCGCTGGCACACGTGCAAGCCCCTCAAGGCGTCGTCCATCCGCCAGGTGCATTTCTGTCTCAGCGGCGCGCTGACGAGGGCCGTCCGCTGGCGTTGGATCACCGTCAACCCTCTCGACCAGGCTGAGCCCCCGAAGGCTGTCAAGAGCGATCCGGACCCGCCTACCCCGGAACAGGCCGCCTCGATCGTCAACGAGGCGTTCAAGGACCCGGCATGGGGTGTGTTCGTCTGGCTGACCATGACCACCGGAGCCCGGCGCGGCGAAATGTGCGCGCTACGTCTGGACCGCCTCGATTTGAACACGGCGACGCTGTCCATCAAGACGAGCATCGCCCAGGACGGCGCGAAGACATGGGAGAAGCCCACCAAGACGCACCAGCAGCGACGTATCGCACTCGACAAGGTCACCGTCTCGCTCCTGACCGCCTACCGTGCCAGCCGTGAGTCTGACGCCCGTGAGCTTGGCATCACGATCCCGAAGGATGGGCGGCTGTTCTCGCCGTCGCCCGACCATCTCGACTGGCTGAAGCCGAGCACCGTCACGCAGCGCTTTCACCGGATGTGCGCGCGGCTCGGCTGGGACATGCACATTCACCAGCTCCGCCATTACTCGGCGACCGAGCTGATTGCGGCTGGCGTGGACGTTCGCACCGTCGCCGGTCGCCTCGGTCACGGTGGCGGAGGCTCGACCACACTGCGGGTCTACACAGCATGGGTCTCTGAGGCCGACCAGCGCGCCGCTGGAAACATCGACGGCCGAATGCCCACGCTGCCCATCGATCTAGACTTGCTTGCTGGACCTTCGGCGGCTAAGCCAACGCCGGAACCGGATGAACAGGGCGCCCCTTACCAGCGAATCGCGTCCGATCTACGTGGCGCCATCAATAGCGGCATCCTGAAGTCCGGCGATTACTTACCCACGATCAAAGACATTCGGGAACGCTACAGAGTCTCTGTCGGTACAGCCCACCGCGCCCTCGGTCTGCTCACTGCAGCAGGTCTCGCTACGGCCGGTCGCGGCCGTCGGGCGACCGTCAGCAGACCTGAGCTGTGAGAATAATGATCGCCGAATACGGTCACGACCGCCGCTCAATAGCCGCAAGCGACCACACTTTCAGCAGATGCGAAGTCAGAGGCCGCTCAAGGTTTAAATAAGCCCGTCAAACTGAGCCACGGGATGACAGCATAATCGCAATCGCTAGGACAGCAACGACCGCACAGAAAAAACCAACCAGGAAGAACTTCCACCGCTGGCGGTCAGCCACAAACTCAACTGGCGGACCATTCTCGATCGATCCCATCGCCGTCTTGATGTCAGCCACAATCTCTCGACCTGCCTCTGCGACGGAATGACTCACGCCAGAGACGTCTGGGAGATACCGGATCATCCCAGAGAAGTCCTGCGAAAACTGCTCAAATTTTTCAGATGCCGCGTGGATTGCATTGGTATCAATCGCCGTGAGCGCGTCCGCTGCTCTCACCATATTGACACTGTTCTCTTCTAGGTTACCGAGCCGTACTGCCGCTGCGTAGAGCGTCGATGCATTCTCTTCGAGATGACCGAACCTCAGCGATGCAGCGTAGAGCGCTGCCACCGAATCAGAATCAATGTAATGGCGCTCGACTTTATCCAGAAGGAGCCGGAGCAAGTTCGACGTATCTCTACTAACATCTTCCAACTTGTCCAGAGCAGTCATGATCTCCATCTTTGTGGAAGATACTGCAAGGTTCAGCATCTGCTCCAATTTTCCCTCAGTGAAACTACTCAGTCCCTTAATCTTAGACTTTAAATCTTTCTCATTTTCCTCCTTCCACTGCAGAAGTCGAGGCTCAGTATATTTTTTCTCATTGGCTTTTCGATCTACAGGTGCATGATGGAAAGCACAGAGAAGGATCAGGTTCCCGAAACTATCCCGCTTATCTACCGACATCATCCGATAGCGTGGACCACCTGGCGAGACCGCCACTATGTGCGCAATCTGGACGTTCTTCTTCGTATCGCTTCCAAAGATACTGACGCTTGGCACCCGACAGCCTGGATAGTAGCATTTTATGCTCATCGCGAACATTGCAGCTTCGGTGGCCTTGCTGTAGTTGCGTTCGCCCACACCCATGTCCTTCCTCGCACCCCGCAGAAGGGATGGGTATACGTTAGCCTGCAGCTACGACAGTTTCGGCCAATCCACGGACTGCCGGATGCCCATCGATCGATTCAGCCGCCGTCGCTGTCGCACAGACCCGATCTCGTCGGCAAGTACGGTCGCAACTGCGCGATGCTTAGCGGCCTCGTCCAACTCCCCATCAGCATGGTGCGCCAGAGCCAGGTCGGCACGTAGACCTGTCTCGGCTCGGACGAATGTCGAGTCGTGTCGGGCTAGCGCTTCGCTCAGAACAGCGATGGCATCAGGATGGCCGAACCGAGCAAGAGCGTGACCACGCCAGCGCGCAAGATGCACGTCATCCAGCGCCATGTACGGGCTCCCGGGTTCCGGTTGCAGGCTCTGTGGCAACAGCACGGCAGCCTGGTCGAACGCGCGGAGACTCGAGGACTGCTGGCCATTCGCGGCGAGAGCTTCACCATGGGCAGCGGCGAGCCAGGCGCGCAACAGCGCAGGAGCGGACCGACGGGTGCTCTCGCACGCATGTTCGGTGAGATCTACCGCGAGCGCAGTCTCCCCCGTGTCCGAGAGGACTACGGCTTGTTCCGCTTGGGCGTGCGCGAGCCAGGTGGGTGATTCGGCGATACGCGCCGCCTCGCATGCATTCCGGTAGTGATTCCAGGACCCGAGCGTTTCGCCCCGGTCAAGGGTCTGCCACCCAGCCAAGGTGTAGGCGTCGACGAGGATGAACGCCAACGCTCGACGCGTGTCGTCGTCGACTGTGTAGTCGAGCAGGCGGCGGACGTGTACCGCATGGCTGAGTAGCTGGTCCAGCAGAGCCCCAGCACCGAATCGGCGGTCAAGCTGTCGAACGGTGTCGATTTGACTGGCCAGCAACCGGACCGTCTCAGCGTCGACTCGTCGCGCATTACGGAGCTCAGCCGACAGCAGCTCCGCACTGGACGTCGTAGTGACGACCTGCCGGTGCCTTGAAGGGCTGGCTAGCAGCTCTTCCCACGACTGACCGAAGATTGCTTCCAGCAGACGCTGGGTGGCCGGACGAGCCTCGCCCGCGTACTTGCCGCCCGCCAGACGTTTCAGGTGACGGAGGCTGAGTGTGCCGGGTTCACCATGTTCACGGGCGAACGTCTCGGCGTAGCCGACGAACTCTTCGAACGTCATCCGCCGCGCCCGGATCTGCTCTTCCAGCACCGTCCTGCCAGCCCGGCGTCCGTTCTTCTCCACTATCCCGCGTCCCCCCTCGCCCCGTGCGGTGGCACGTCTATGGCCTCGCCGCGTCATTCCGCTCAATATAGCGCTGATGAAACGCTGATTTCAGTCATGCTGTGTTCAGGGAGACGAGGAATCAGCGAGTGTGTGCGCAGAGGTTGACGGCCCCGGGGGGCCGCGCGTGAACGCGGCAGAGGATCGGCTGTTGTTCATCTGGGTGGCGGCGGCGTTCAAGCCCCGGGTGAGTCACGCCGTGACCGACGAACAGATGGTTATCGCGGTCAAGACCGGCGTTCACCGTGGCCTGTGCGGGACCGTGTTCCTCGCGGGATCGATGCTCACGCCACCGGCTCCGAGGTGCACGCTCTGCCGCGACATCGTTCGAGCGCACCAAGAATCGGTGGCACCGACGCCTCTCAACCTGCTCGCTCGAAGCCTGCGTCAGGCCGCGGCGATAGTGCGTCGACCAGTCGAGCCGAACGCCACTCGCAGCGGATGGCACCGACATGGATGAGCCGGTAGACCCGTTCGCTCCGCGCGATTGCTGGTGCACCCCAGCGGAGCTGGCACTGGGCGAACACCGGCACCGCTGCCCGGCGGGCGGCCCGACCTGGGTGGTTGGCCGATCAGCCTGGGGAACCAACACCTCCGACATGGAGCCCGAGGAGAGGAATTGATGCAGGTCACCACGACAGCACGGTTCGGCACACACGAGGTGACCGGGGTCGTTCTGCTCCATCGCGCATGGCTGCCGTCCCCAACACCGGCCGCCACCTGGATCAACGCTCCGGTACCGCTAACCATCGAGGAAGTCGCCGCGGTGCTCTACGACGTGTTCGACACCCGCCAGATGCACGCCGACGATCCGACCGAAGCCCGACGATGGGTAGCCGAGCTGGTGATCAATGGCGGCTGCACCGCGATTGAAGAGGCTCATTTCCGTGCAACCGAGGCACGCCGGTCCGGTCGCCTCGACGCTGCGCACTGGACCGCTTGCGACCGGCTCGCCCGCCTGGCCGTCGCCGAACCATCAAATTCGTGACATTTTCCGTGACAAGAGGTACCTTCGCTTCGACCGGTCACGAAATATGTCACCAAATTGGAGGCGGTCTCCGATGATCTGCGCAGGATGTGGAATGGAGCTCCCGGCGCGATCGAGCACCCGCGGCAGACCGAACCGCTTCCACAACGCGACATGCAGGCAACGTGCGCACCGGGCGGCCCTCGCTGTCCGACATCAAGAACTTCTCTCAACGCTGGTCACGATCGAATCGGCGCTCAGCGAGATCAGACGTTCGGTTCTCAGCGGACAGGAGCTCCCCAGCGACGCTGGCCGCCACCTGAGCGAGGCCACCAACGAAGCTCTGCGGCAGATCAACGAGGTCACCGCCCTACCTGTCGCCGCAGACACCGACGCAAAACGTCCCGCGACCTCCGCTCAACGCATCGACGTTTCGCCGGTCGTTCCACGCGTGGTCACGGAATCTGTCACGGAAAAAGGAGGCGCCAAAGCCAAGCCGCCTCGACACGTAGCCTCCGCGGCGCGGTCACGGCGTCCGAGGCCGAAGCCCCTCGACCTCGACTCAGTGAGACTCGAACGGCGTGAGGAGCCGGAATCCGGCTGGCGGGTGCTGGCGGGTTCAGATGAGGCGCCAACCGTGGTGGGTTTTCTGGAACCGGTGTTCTCCGGCAGTACCGGGCGTCGTAGCGGTCGCTGGCTGGCGGTCACCCCTCAGCTCACGAAGCTGCCAGGTGGACCGTGGCGCAATCGCACCGACGCCACCGTGCGGCTGCTCGACTCCTACCAGCGCGCCGCAGCCAGGTGAGATGCGAGCGGCTCGAGCGTGCGGGGAGAGGCGCAAGCCAACTTCCGAGCAACAGCGGTTACGGACCTGGAACGGCCCTTCGCTGGGGTCGCTAATCCGGGTCCCCACAGGGTGTTTGTGCAGGTAGTCGGGGGGATGTGGCCGTGGGGACCCGGGTGGGGAGTTCTCCCCGGGTCCCCACGTTCCTCCCCCGCTACCTCCCCGTTTCGTCGCTTCCATCCTGGTCACGTTCGGCGAGCGCCTCGGTGACGTCGGTGGCACGAACGACCTTGACGCCGTGGGATTTGACCGGCTCGATGTCGTAGACGGCCAGCGCCGCGGCGAGGTTCTGAAATGTCCAGTCCTCGTACTCGCCGGGGTTCAGCTCGGTGAGCCTTTGCAGCACGATCTGTGTCCGTACGCGCGGCTCACCGCGCATCACTCGGTGGATGTCACCGAGGTGATCAGCTTCCTCGGACTGGTCCTGCGCGTCGGTGCTCTGGCTAGCCGGAACCTGCCCGCCGTGTTCGGCCAGTAGCGCCATGGCTCGGGTGATGACCGGGGTGAGATCGTCGCGCTCTTCGTCGAACGGGATGTAGAACCCGTTGACCAACTCGAACCGGTTCGCCGTCAGCCCTGTGGTGACTGCCGTACCCCGGTCCTCTCCGGGGCGCAGCTCCGTCGCCCGGATACCGGCCCTGTATTTGCCGGAGCCCAGCAGACCGTCGTTGGCGACCTGATCGGCGACCGCGAGTGCGACGCCGTTGGAACAGTTGCGAGTGAGATCCTTCGGGATCGACGCCGCGGTCGGTGATTGGGTAGCGAAGATCAAGGCGATTCCGCATTTGCGGGCCTTCTTGACCACCTTGATCGCCAACGGCCCGGCCTCACCGCCGAACTTGGAGTGCTCGAACATCTCGTGTGCTTCGTCGAACACCACGACCATCGGATGCAGCCCCCTGACACGGGCGGCGAGCGCGCGGGTGACTTTGGCCGCGCCGTGGCGTTCCAGCAGCTTGCCGCGCCGGGTGACCTCTTCCCGTAGCCACCGCAACTCACCCAACCCGGCCTCGATCGCGCCGTCGTCGTCGCCCTTGACGTAGGCCGACAGCCGAGGCTCGAACGGGTCGAAGTCCGGGTTGGAGGCGAACACGTACACCTTCAACTCGACGGTCGGATCGAGTACGCAGCCCAGACAGAGGGTGCGAATCCAGGTGGACTTACCTTGGCCGGGCATGCCACCGATCACGTAGTTGCGTTCCATGATCGGCGCATCCAGCACCTGCCCGCGTTGCGAACGGCCACACGGCACCCCGGCGAACACATCAACCGCACCATCGGCCAACAGCGGCCATGGTCCGGCGCCGTGGCCGAGTTTGCCCTTGTCTGCCACCCACAGATCGAGTTGGCCGGCTTCGGCGCCCTCGGTGGGCCAGGTCTCCAGCTTCGCCCGCCCCAGGTTCGCCGCCAACCGGTCCCGCCGATCCGCGACCATGTCCGCAGTCACTCCCATCGGGAGTCTGACCTGGGCGTATGTTCCGTTTCCGTCGGTCCGGGCGGGGACGGTGTAGACGAGTTCGCCGCTGTTTTTGAAGAACTTGTCCAGCGGCGAGATACCCAGATGCGCCAACGCCTGGGAGATCATCCGTTCATCGATCCACGAATCAGCGTCATCACGATCGGGACGGACCAGCCACCCCGCACCGGGTGTTCTGTCGCGTCCTTCGAACGCCGCGGCCACCACCCAACCCGCGGCCAACGTCGCGGCCACGGTCGGCAGTGTGGCCATAATGATCGTTCCGGTGGTGGCCAAGATCGAGTACAGCCCGGCCAACCACGGCCACATCTCCGCCCGAGTCATCACCGAATCCAGGAACCACAACACCCCCGCGACCACAGCCACCGAGCCCGCCGCGGCTGCGAGCCGTTCAGCGGCCATGACCAGTCGAGCCCACCGCGCGTGAGAATCAGCGCGCAGCATCTCCTGCGCTTTCCGGCGTGCTTCCGCGTCCCCGGACAACCGTGCCGCCCGAACATCGGCTCGCAGATCTCCGTAGGTGAGATAGGTCCAGGCCTTGCCGATCCACCGGCCGTGGCCGCGCAACACGAACCACACCAACCGGACCACGTCACGCGGCGCCTGTCGCAACCGATACGCGACCACCGACCGCACCCGCGCAGCCTGATCGGAGCGCCACGCTTCTCCCACCGCGCGCCGAACCGTCAACATCCCACGGCGCGCTACTTCACCCGGCCCGCGCTTCTCGATCTCCCCGGTCTTGGCGAATCGCGCGGCAACCTCCGCGCTCTCCTCATCGGAGAGCACTTCAGCCTCGAACACGTCATCGTCTGGCAGGTCACGCCCGGTGGGCGCGGCGTCCTCGCCGCGCCCACCGACCGAACCGCCCTGCGGCGGCATACTCATCGCCGACCACCTCGACTCCGAGACGGCCGAACCTGCGTGATTGTCAACGCTTTGACCAGCGTGAATGCCGTCACCAACGCCGGAAACGCGAGCACCACCAGCAGCAGTGTCTTGTTGCCGGGGTGGGTGATCACGAACCACTGGACACCGACGATGACCAGGGCCGTGACGATCACTCGCCCCAATAGTGAGACCGGGCTCGTGCCCACCTGGGCGATCTCAGCCGCCGTCCGGGCACGGTGTGCGCTGATCTTGGCTTTCACGACCAGCCACGACGCGGCCAGCGCGGCGACACCACCGAGGAACAACTCGACGCCGCTCACGACCGTTCTCCTTCCTCGTCGTCTTCGGGCAGCTCGGCGACCTCGTCGCGGCGGCGCGACGCCCACACCTTGTGCAGGGCCAACCGGTCATCGGTGTTGAGTCCGCCCCACACACCGAGGGTCCGTTCACCGGCGATACGCAGTTCGAACTCCAGGCACTCCCCACGGACCGGGCAGCCCGAGCACAACCGGTGCGCCAGCTCCCGATCAGCGTCGGCCTCACACGTCCACTCCGGCGGCTCGCCGAACGTGGTCTCCCACAGACACTTCCCCCGAGCGGTCACCCAGTCGGCAAGCACCTCTGTGGGCACCATGGCCAACTCGTCCAGCCCAGCCGCCATCTCCTCGAAGCTCTTGCGCTGCGCGCTCATCGCTGGCCTCCGTTGGTCAGGCGAGCGACCTCACGAGCGGTCCGACGCTCAGCCGCGATCGCGGCCACGTCGACACAGCCGCCGGACGCGGTAGCCAATTCGGCGAGCTGCTCCACCGCGGCGGCCGGAATGACATAGCGGGAGCGGACCCGAACAGCGGGGAAGGCGTCTTCCCGGATGGCCCGGTAGATCGTCGCCGCGTCGACCCTCAACAGCCGGGCCACCTCCGCGACGGTGTAGAAGTTCGCTCGCCTCTCGGCGGGCCGGTCGATCGACGTGTCGTGCGTAGTCATTTCAGTGAAGTCCATTTCAGAAGAAGTGATTTCAGCGATTGGAGAGCTGATATCAGCTCTCGATGAGTTGGTTCGAGCGCGAATACGCGATTCGGCCCCGGCCGGTCAGGGACTGCCGTTACTGTCGAACGTCAGCAGGCGGAGCGCGGAGAAAGAGGAATGGGTGTCCGAGCAATGGGCGGCGGTCGCGGCGGCAATCGACCAGCGAATGGTCGAGCTGGGCATATTGCAACGCGACTTGGCTGAACGCGCCCACGTGTCCCAGGCCATCGTGCGCGAGTTGCAGCACAACACCGCCCAACGCCGACGCAGCGCCCGCACCCTCGAAGCTCTGTCGACCGCGCTGGGCTGGCACCCCCGCCACCTGCATGCCATCCTGTCCGGCGAGCAGCCCCCAGCCCGTTCCGAGGCCACTCCGCTGGCCGCCGACGAGATCGCCGGCCAGCTCGCCGCGATCCAGTCGCGGCTGCGCTCTATCGAGGATCGACTCGACGAGGTGCACGCCTATCTGGCGAAGGGCGACATCAATGAATGAGCCGTCCCGCCTCGCCGCCCGCATTTCGTTCCGCTCTGCTGTCATGACACAAGGAAACAACTCGGCAGAGTTATTAAATAGTTGGCAGCGGATAACTCAGACGGTGATAACCGGTATTAACCGCGCAGGTCAGAGGCCGTATTGGAGAGGCAGCGATGGTTTACGCGACAAAGCTCCAAGCGACCCGTAAACAGCTCGGCTACTCCGCCGCCGACACCATCGCGCTCCTGGGCGCCAGGGCCGCAAAGCACAGCATTCCGATCATGACCGCGACCAGCCTCAAGACAAAGCTGTCGCGCTGGGAGAACGGCCACGAAGGCGTAGGCCTACCGGAGTACCGGCAGCTATTCCGCGAGATCTACGGGCGCACCAACGCCGAACTCGGCTTCCCCGACGAACACATCGACTCCGAAGCCGAAGAACTCCGCTCCCGCCTGGCCATCGCCCGCACCATCGACACCGCCACAATCGATGTGTTCCGCAGCCAGATCGAGCACACCCGCCGCGTCGACCGCCAGTTCGGCGGCCTCACCCAACTCGAACAGCTCCGCCACCACATCGACCAGGTCACCGCCCTACTCACCAACACCGTTGGTGAGGGCTACCGCGCAGAACTCGCCGGGGTGCTCTGCGAGGCCTCCGCCCTAGCCGGGTGGCTATCGCTGGATCGCAACGCGCACAACCAGGCGTGGCAGCATCACGAACGCGCCAAACACGCGGCTCGTGAAGCCGGATCGACCGCGCTCCTCGCGCACGCCACCGCGCAACAGGCCTACATCCTGATCGACATCGGAGAGACCGCCCTGGCAGCCGAACACATCAGCCACGCCCGCACCCTGGCCGACCGCGAGTCACCGCTAATCCGGGCCTGGCTCGCCGCCGCCCACGGAGAAGTCCTCGCCATCAACGGCGCCGCCGACGGCGCACGCCGTGCGTTCGATGCCGCCAACCAACAGCTACCGGCTGACCCGGTGGACCCGCGTCTACCGTTCCTGTTCCTCGGCGACGGCCACCTACAACGCTGGCACGGCAACGCCCTCGCCAGACTCGGCGACCCCGACGCAATCGAACACCTCGCACACGCACTCGAGCGCATGCCTGCCGACTTCGTCCGCGCTCGCGCCGGTCTGCTTGTGGACCTCGCCTACTCCCACGCCGCCACCGGCAACCGAGACGCCGCCAGCACCTACGCGCGCGACGCCCGCCACCTGGCCATGCAGATCAAGTCGGATCGCCAACTGCACAGGCTCGGTCAGCTCGTACTACCTGGCGCTGCGTGAGGCCAGGTAATACAGCAACGGGACCAACGCCCCGGCACCCAGCAACTCGCCACGCTGCGCCAGCTCAGGCACGCGAGACAACGGCACCCACTCGACCCGGCCAACTTCCTCCGTGTCTGTGGGGTCGCCGATGTGCTGCGCACCGCGCCACAGATACACATCCACCCTAGCCGTGAGCTGCCCCGGCAAGGGCTCGAAACTGATCAGCTCCTCTGGCTCTCCGATCGGCTCCCAGCCGCTTTCCTCGGCAGCCTCCCTGGCGGCGGTCGCAGCCGGCGCCTCGCCCTCCTCAACCAGCCCGCCCAGCAGCTCGTAGCCCCACTGCTCGGTCGGGAACCGATAGCGCCACAGCATGAGCGCCTCATCCTGATCATTGACGATCAGCGCGATGGCGATCCGATCCAGGTGAACCACGTGGTAGTCGAACCGCTCACCATTGGGCGCCTCGACATCCACCAGCCCGAGCTTCACCCACCGATTGTCATAGACCAACCGCTCGCCGAACGTCCGCCACGCACCCCGCTCGTCCACCATCCCCGTACCCTAGAGGCACGAAAATCGTCACGAAACACGCTCCAGACGGAGAACAGCTGCCTGCGCACTCGCCTAGTCGAAGCTCAACGCGTACCCGTGCGTGTACTCCGACGTTAGGCATACATGTGGGCAGCTTGCTGCAAGCTGCCACAACAACTACATATCCGACCGATGCAGGGCGATACAAACCACGGCGACATGCGCTACAGTTGGCGACAGACTGCAATTGAATGATCACAGCCGGGAGCGAAACGTGACACTCGACTTTCATTCGAGAATCGCAGTTAGACATATGGTTAAAATGAAATTGTCAGAGCTTCACGGACCAAGTTTTGAAGAGTTCTTCCAAGACTTAATGTGCCTTAGATATAAAGACTTCGCTGACGTCCGGACCGCAGGGAGTCTAGGAGATTTATCCAGCGACGGGCTTAGCCTGGTCAACCGGAAGTTGTACGCATGCTATGGACCCGAAGTATTCAGCGCATACAAAGTGATTAAGAAGCTTAAAGATGATCTAGCGGGCGCCCTTTCGAAACGAGCCAAGGAGTTCGACGTCTTCGTTTTCGTGCACAGCGAGCTGCGCGGCATGCACCCCATTGTCACTAGCGAGCTCAGTGCAGCCAGGTCTCGCCATCCTCACCTCGCTTTTGAGAATTTTGGAATGCGAAGGTTTCGAGACGAAGCGTGCCAGCTCAGACGTGATCAGGTCGAAGATCTCCTTGGGCATGAAATACCCGTCAACATGGTCTTCAGCGTCTCGCTCGATGAAGTAATACCGCTACTAGAGCACCTGAGTCGCGAACGGCCACATTCCCCTCAGCAGTCAATCGTGCAACCATCAGCCGACAAACTCGACTTCAACGAATTTTGCGCCGACACCAAAGACGAACTGCGAAAAGCGATGGTCCAAACCCGAGAAATAGACCAGTACTACCAACTGCGCGATGACATTACCGAAAGAGACGAAGTAGCGCTGGCATTCCATGCAGAGTACATGTCGATACGAGAGAAAACCGCAGACCCTGAGCAAATTCTGCACAACTTGGAGCAGTACATACTTGGTAATGCTTCCGCATCGTACCCAAAAAGGAGAGCAGCTTCAGCGATACTTGCATACTTTTTTGAAAGTTGCGACATTTTTGAAAACCCGCCTGCAGGATGGTCAATCAGCGGGGCCAGGAGATGATACTCCCCACGAAGGGAATCCCGCCGCAACGTTCGCTTCTAGCCGTCGGTGCACAGGTCCTGTCGATCCTAGATGAACCCTTGACTGTTAGCCAAGCTTGGCTGCGGCTAAAAGCCTGGCGAGATGAACATAGCCATCGATCCACGTTGCCGTTCTGGTGGTTTGCTCTGTCGCTCGACGTCCTCTACGCAATCGGGCTTCTTGAGATGCAAAATGACCTACTAGTCCGGGTGAATCGAAGTGCTTAGAGAGTTAGGATCCGACGACGAGCGATTCAAGACGATCAGCTTCAGAGACGGCCTAAATATTGTAGTGGCCGATAAAGCAATACATTCGACTGAGACAGATACCCGCAACGGCTCGGGGAAATCGAGCATTATAGAACTACTTCACTTCATGCTCGGCGCTCGAGCTGATGGAACCGTATTATCCAAGCCCTCGCTGCGTGAAAATGTCTTCCACCTTCATCTTGACTGGCCTCCAGTAGACGACGGCCTATGGGTCGAAAGGTGCCCTGCTGAGGCTAACAGAATCTCACTTGAGCCAGATATCTCGCAATTAGATCACCTCTTTCCTGCACCAGGCTCCGTCACCTCCACCGAATGGCAGCGACTCCTAGAGCAGCAGCTATTCGGCCTGCGCTCGGGAATCGAGGGAATTAGCGGTCGCGCAATGTTGTCCCTATACATGCGCCGCATAAGCGGTCATGCCTTCAACGATGCAGTCAGAATACACCCGCAGCAGTCTTTGGCGGAAGCCTCGGCGAATGTAGCATACCTCCTAGGTCTCGATTACAGTCTCGCGCTTCGTTACCGAGATCTGGCAGCGCGCGAGTCAGTTCGCCGTAAACTGATAGCAGCTACAAGGGACCCCGTGTGGGGACGCATAGTAGGGCGATCGTCTGAACTACGCGGTCAGATCACTGTAACCGACAAGCGAGTCCAAGACTTGGAGCGACAAGTCTCTTCATTTCAAATCGTCCCCGAATACGAAAGGCTGCAGCAGCAGGCAGACGAGGTTGATCGTCATATTAGAGAACTTAGAATGCAAGACCTAGCTGACCGTCGAAATCTTCAAGATCTAGAGGCCGCTACTGCTGAGTCTGTGGAACCGGACACCGGATACCTATTCGACGTATACGAAGACCTCGGCCTGACGCTAGGATCATCGGTACGACAGCAATTCGAAGATGTGTCCGATTTTCATCGGGCGATAGTACAAAATAGACGCTCTTACCTAGAAGACGAAATCCGTGCCACACGTAGTCGAATAAGTGCCCGTCAGGCCCAGCGAGAATCCTTAGGAGAGGAGCAGGCTCGCCTTCTCCAGACGTTGAGCGATGGCGGCGCGCTTGATGCCCTGACAACTCTACAAGAGCTGCTCTCGCAGGAGCGGGCGTCGCTAAGCGCCCTGCGCTATCGCTACGAGGCGGCGCAGTCGCTAGAAGCCAGTAGGGCTGAGATTGCTGCCGAGCGGAACCAGCTTGAGTCGGAGATGCGTGCCGATATCAGGGAACGTGATCGGCTAGTCACGGAATGTACTCTACTCTTCCTCAAATATGCCGAGCGGCTCTACGGCGATGGCCGTGCTGCATACCTGGAATTTGATCCGACTGCGACTCAACTAAAGATAACACCACACATCGACAGTCAAGAGAGCCGCGGGATCGGCAATATGGTGATCTTCTGCTTTGATCTTACGGTAGCTGTTATCGCACATAGATCTGGACGTGGGCCCGACTTCTTGGTTCATGACAGTCATCTATTTGATGGAGTCGATGAGCGCCAAGTCACGCGCGCCCTCCAGTTGGCTCAGGAAATAAGCGAGAGCGAGCGAATTCAGTACATCGTGACAATGAATTCGGATGATCTCACGAAAGCCATAGATCAGGGCTTCGATGCTGGAAACTCCGTTATTCCGCCTCAGTTGACCGACTGGCATGAAGACGGCGGACTATTTGGCTTCTCATTCCAGTAGGTACTCCAGGAATGCCGCTTCCCGAGAATGTAACGTTCCACTCTCCAGTTCTTTTTGCGCACATCTGACCAGCCCGTGTACTGGCGTTCAATCGAACATTCAGCGGTCGCCGCGTGAGGGACGTAGTCATGTACGATGGCCGATCGGGCGATGCGAGCTTGTCTAGAGCAGATGGATTCAAAATTCCATGGCAGGCTCCGGATGTACACAGCTAGCCCGTTACTCCCAGATTCGAGAGAAGTTGGATTTCCTACCTGGAATTTCGTTTCCAAGTCCGGTCGTACATCGGCGGCCTGAGTCGGCTGCCAAGTTGGCGATCGCCCAGCGCGACTGTTGGTGTGACAGCCCACGATCCCGTGGTGCAGATCGTGGTGCGAACTGCAGCCAGCGGTAGCGAACGTGGCTCGTGGTGCGGGCCAGAGTGAACCATAGTCGCTGGTAGAAGCCGGTGTGTAAGCCCCAGCAAACATTCCTAAACCGTGTGTCGCAGGTTCGAATCCTGCCGAGGGCACCCATCAAGAACCAGCATCTACCAGCCAGGACAGGCCCCTCACCAGCAAGAACTGGGGAGGAGTCTGCTGGTGCGTTGTACGGCTGGATACCGCCGGGAACCGGGTAGTTGGGCCAAATACGGGTCCAGGTCGACCCAACCAGCTGGTCCAGGACGAATGGTCTCCGCCTCTGGCGACGATTGCCGAGACACTGGGTCTGCGCCTCAAACGAAACGCTGTGCCTACCAGCCGTCGGAGGTGGTGGCCCGGATCGCAAACCAACGTCGGTGTGGCTCGCAGCCCGGACCGCCGCCCTCATAGGGAGCGGACAAGATCGAATACCACAGGCGATCCGGGAGCCAGGAGTCAAGACCGTACGGCCAGGGCACCGATGGTCGAGCTGTACACGCTGAGTGCGTGCGTCGGATCGCAGCGGTTCAGATAGTGGTTCAAGGACTGTGAAGCGGCGCTATCGCGCAGAAAGCGACGTGCCGACGCGCAGCCGCCTCGGCAACGAGGACCAGGACCCGGACGGCCCGTCCGGTCAGTCCGACGACCCACGTGAGGTCCGCGACCACCAAGCGTCCGGCCGCCTGCTCCAGCGCTCCCTCCAGCTCCGACCAGAGCTCCCGAGGCCAGCCGGGACCGACCCCACCTGGCACCCGCACAACAAGTGCATCCGGCTCCGTCTCCGGGCCAGGTTCCCCGATGAAGTCCATCCACAGCAGGACGAACGCCGAATCATTGCCCACGCCAGACCCCCGCGTCACCCGCTCGTCAAGAAGAAACTTGATCCGTCGCAACGCGGGGTCCAGGCGTCAGCAAGCCGAAGGTGCGAAGGGTAGCCACTTGCAATACCCCCAGGAGACGCGGGCCAGAAGTGCACGCGATCCCGGCCGGACACGGCAGGTCCGAGTTCGAGCGCCGCACCCGCGGAAACACCCACACGTCAACCTCGACGTGGTTAAGGTCGACCGCCCAGCCTGGGTCCGCCGTGGCCACTAGCCGGCTGTGTCTGGCCGACCGTGAACAGGGGGAGGAAGTGGGCTCGGTGTTGATGACGGGTCCCACCATCGCGAACCGTGGCCGTAGTAGATGTTGCCCGCCCAAGTGTGCGGGTCTTCGTGGTAGGCGATGCTGAGCCCGACGATCCACACCCTCGGCACGTCTCCGCTTTCCCCTGGTACTGACCATTGGCGGTTCACTCTGGCTACTGCCTCATCCCGGGGCACGCCCAGAGTGGTCACCATCTCTTCGACTATCTCCCGACAGAATTCCAGAGCTTTCGCGTCGCCCGCGCACGGGAATTCTCCGCATGAACGGAGCAACGATTCATGAACGAACCACTCTTCGTTGCTGCGTGCCCCATCACTCCAGAACGGAACGTTCAGCTTGGCGATAACCCGCCCTCGTACCTCTTCCTCGGTTAAGCCAAACTCATCGACAAATCGGTCCAGATACACCGATGGCCCCACGGACACGTAGCCGGCAGCCGCCGCGGCCCAGGACCGGTACACGTCCCGCTCGCCGAACCGCCGCCACTCAGCCTCGCCGCCGGACACCACAAAAGACTATCCACCCTCAGGTCAGGTCCCGCGCTACCCTGGCCCGCGGCAACTCCCGCGGCGAGGTCACCTCGCGCTATCCCCTGACACCCAGCATCGATGTCTTGCGTGTCCGTGCTCCGCGCTGAGGTCTGGCGTCACCCGCTCTTCCAACACGCCTGCTGCTTCAACCCCGCAGCCCGGTCGACGATCTGTTTCGCCAACACCTCGCCGGACAATGCCTCTGTCTCGCGTATCCCGGGTCGGGCTCGTGACGTTGATTTCGATCAGTTGTCCGCCGATCACGTCGATCCGGGCGAGCGCCAGGCCGAGTCCCTCGACACACCGTCGAACGCGGTCCGCACAAAACGGCCGATGTCGCCGATCGAGGCTTTGGCCTCCGGGATCAATGCAGCCGCTGCCTGGAAGACATGGAGCTGGCGACCCCAGATCTGAAGTGTGCACGGCACACCGGCCTCGGCCAGCCGCTTGGCCATGATCTCGGAGTCTTCGAACAGCACCTCGGACGAGCTCACGGTCAGCAGCGTCGGCGGTAGTCCTGACAGGTCCGCGTGGATCGGCGACACGGCCGGATCGGACAGATCGAGGTGACCGGCGATCGACTCCACCAGGAACTGCAGAGCCGCCATCGAGCCCGTCGGATCCGCCGCGGCGTTGGCGTGGGAATGCTTGCTGGCTAGGTCCAGGTCCAGGCACCCGGAGATACTGACGAGACACCCTGGGGCTGCCAGTCCTTCCTCGCGGGCCCTCAGCGCGGTCGCAAAGGTCAGGTGGCCTCCGGCGGAATCACCCATGATCACGATGTCGGCGGCGGCGACCCCGTTGTCGATCAACCAGCGGTACGCCGCCACACAGTCCTCGACCTCGGCTTCGAACGGGACGACCGGCACCATCCGGTAGGCGAGGGACAGCGCCGGCATTCTCGCGGCCGCCGAGATGCGCGCGACCAGTGAACGGTGGGTGTTGATGCCGCCGAAGAACCACCCACCACCGTGCAAATAGAGGATCACCCGACTGCGCCCGGTCGCTACACCTGGTCCATGGACCCATTCGCCGCCGAAGTCCCCGAGTGCGACCCGCTCGGTTCGGGTACCACGCGGCGGGCGCATCTTCGCGGCGAGAGTGTCGATCTTCGCGGTTCGCTCCAGGAGGACCGGGCCGAAGGTCTGGTTGCCGAGGTCCGCGAGGTAACGCTTCGCACCCTGCTGAACGAGAGCGGTGAGCGCACGTGACCGCAGGCTCACCGACCGCTGCCGCTCGACCAGCAGGGTTGCGGGTTTCGACATGACGGACCTCCAGGCACGAAATATGCGACAATCTGACACTTGACGTCTAACGTCACTCTAATCACGAGTGGTGTCCGAGATCGATTGGCGGCTTCCTGATGTCCCCGTCCGTTGAGAAGGCCGATGGCTCCCAGGGTGACGCTCCGCTGGCCTGGGCGTCCACCGACGACATGAACGCGTTCGAAGCGGTCATGTGGCGGATCGAGGCCGACCCGATGCAGCGTGCGTCGGCGATGGCCATCGAGGAGCTGGACACCACGCCGGACTGGGACCGCTTCGTCGCCGCCCACGAGTGGGCGACACGGATGGCGCCCCGTTTCCGGCAACGTGTCGTCGAAGGGCCGCTCGGGGTCGGCGCGCCCCGCTGGACCACCGATCCGGAGTTCGATGTCCGCTATCACGTGCGCCGGATCCGGCTGCCCGAAGGCAGCGGCTGGACACAGCTGCTCGACGCCGCGGCACAGATCGGTATGACGCCGCTCGACCGCTCCCGTTCGCCGTGGCAGGTCGTGCTGTTCGAGGGTCTGCCGGACGGTCGGGCCGGGTACATGCTCAAGCTGCACCACTCGACCACCGACGGGCACGGGTTCATGCAGCTGCTCGGCCAGCTGCACTCCCGCACCCGTGAACCCGGCACCAAGCCCCAGCCCGCCTACGCCGCCGCCGAGCCGATCACGCCGGTGGACGCCTTGCTGCACCAGGTCCGGGCCGACGCGCAGGAGCTGCCCAGGGCCACCTGGGCGCTGGGGTCACGGCTGTTCCGCGCGGCCGCGTCGCCGACGCGTTCGGTGCGGGATGCGGTCGAGTACGGCGCTTCGTTGAAGCGTGTGCTGTCACCGCCTGACTGTGTGGGTTCCCCGCTGTTGGCCGAACGGAGTCTCAACTGGCGGTTCGCCGTGCTGGAGATGTCGTTCGCCGACCTCAAGGCAGCGGGTAAGGCTGCTGGGGGCTCGCTGAACGACGCCTTCATGGCGGGTCTGCTCGGCGGTTTCCGCCTGTATCACGAGGCCATGGGGGTACCGGTCGTCGACGCGATACCCACGGCCATCCCGGTGTCGATCCGCACGAGTGACGACGCGCAGGGCGGCAACCACATCGCGTCCGCGCGGTTCGCCGGCCCGGTTGCGATGGCCGATCCCACCGACCGGATCCAGCGGATCAGGCAGCTCGTCGGCGCTGCCCGCACCGAGCCCGCCGTGGACGTCATCGGGCTTGCGTCACCGCTTCTGGCCCGGCTGCCCGGCTCGGTGATCGCGCAGCTCGCCGGTCCGATGACCAAGGGGAACGACCTGCAGGCCAGCAACGTGCCTGGGCTCGGTGAGGAGCTCTACCTGGCCGGGGCGAAGATCGAGCGCATGTACGGCTTCGGCCCGCTGCCGGGCTGCGCGTCCATGATCACTCTGATCACGCACGGCCGGACGGCTTGCGTGGGGATCAACATGGACGCGGCGGCGTTCACCGAGCCCGACACGTTCGTCAGCTGTGTGCGGGACGGATTCGCCGAGGTGCTCGCCCTCCATCCGGGCGCCGCGACACCCACGGTGCGGGCCTGATCAGACGGGTTGCAGGTCCGAGACCAGCCAGCGGCCGTCCTGGTGGACCATGGTCACTCTCAGTCTCGTGTTCACCAGCTGAGGGTCCGGGGTGGCGGCCGAGCGCGTGGTCTGGTTGACGAACATGACAACCGTGACCTCGTCGGTTCCCTGGTTGTCCGCGATGCCGGCGGTTCCGACACTCGCCCTGGTGAGCAGCTGGGTGCGGGTCGCGGCCGGTGCGATGACCGTGGTCAGCAGACCGGTGTAGTCGCCGGAGAACCTGCCGGCGACGAGGCTCTGCCGCTCGGCCAGGTCGCGGGGCAGCGAGCGGTAGTCGTAGGACAGCAGCTCGGTGACCGACCGCTGAGCGGCGGTCAGCGCCTGCCCACGCGCGAGCTCCACCTGGCTCCGATGGGCGGTGAGCAGGCTGAACCCGATGGCGGCACAGACGAACACCGCCGTCGCGGCGCTCAGTGCGGCCAGGGTTCTCCTCGGGTGCCCCACCGCGCTCGCCCGGATCCGGGACACCAGGTCACGGACCTTCACCAGGGCGCTCACGGGATGAAGTCCACTCGGGACACCAGCCAGTCGCCGTCCTGGTACTTCAGTTTCTCGATCATCCGGTACGACCGGTCCTGTCCCGTCGGGTTGTCCTTGTTCGTGACGGTGGCGCGCAGCGCGACGAGCACGTCGGCGGTGTCGCCGGCGAAGTCCTTCACCGCGGCGCCGACGACCGTGCCCTTGGAGACGACCTCACCCGCCTTGAGTACCCCGATGAAGGAGTCGGCGTTCGTCCGGAACACGTCGGCGAACTCTCCCGTCGAGTTGCCCAGCACGCGGTCGACGTCGGGTTGCGCGGTGTGGAAGTCGACGGTGGTGAGGTCGGTCGCGGCCTGCTGCGCGGCGGCCAGCGCCTCGGCCCTTCCGGAGTCGGCCGCCCGCCCGCTGTTCCAGCGCAGGCCGGTCACCACCGCCGCGGCGAAGGCGACCAGCGTCAACACGCTCAGAGCGAGGACGAGCAGCGTCCACCCCCGACCAGGTGTGGCCACAGGAGTGTCCCTGGCGGCCGCTTCGAGGGTCGCCGTCATTTCGGGATTCCGTTCGTCATGAGGCTCTGCCACGTCATGTCCTGGGGTTTCGGCGCGGGTTCACCGGTGCCGCCGAAGGCCGCCATCGGGTCGTCGACCGCCATCATGGACAGGTCCTCCTTGCCCTTGGCCTTCGCACCCGTTGGCGGGGACAACGGGGCGCCGCCGATCGGCGCGGTGCTGCCGCCGGGCACGTTGACCCTGCGCGGCTGGTCGGTGGTGTATCCCTTGCCTCGGCACTGGTAGATCGTCGCGGCGCGTCTGCCGGGAGGCGATCCCGGTTCGAAGCACTGCAGGTAGCGCGCGCTGCGGGCGAGTGTCGGGTCGCCCTGTGGGAGCTTGCAGTAGGTGTCGGACGGCAGTGGTTCGTCGGTGAGCTGGTTCGCCTCGCGGATGCCGCCCGGCTGGCCGGGTGGCACCCAGCCGATGTGACAGCCGGGGCGGTTGGTCGAGGTCTGCAGGTTGAACCGCAGGACGCCCGGTTGGTCGGGCGGAACGACCATCTCGTCGGCGGCGACCCACATCGGGTACAGGACGAGTACCTGTTCGATGGGTGCGTGGTAGGCCTTCGCCAGCTTGGCCAGCACGTTGCCCGAGCTGAGCAGGGTCGGTGCGCTGGAGTTCAGGTCGTCGACGAAGTCCCCGACGTTCCGGGCCGCGGACGGCACGTTGCGCAGCACGTCGCGGAACGACTCGTCGCTGTCGCGCAGCTGGTCGGAGAACGACGCCAGGTCCTTCGTCCACGAGCGGATGGCTGGGCTGCTGGCGGTCTGGCTGTCCAGGAACCTGGGTGCCTGGTCGATCAGCTGGTGCGTCGCGTCGTAGTTCTTGTCCGCGAGCGCGACGAGCGAGTCGGTGTGGTCGATGACCCTGCCCAGGTCCGGTCCCAGGTCGTGGAAGGCGTTCGACCCTTCGTCGAGGACCGTCGTCAGGTCCTTCTGTTTGAGTGAGGTGAGCAGGTTCTGGCTGTTCTGCAGGACGTCGGCGACCGGGACCGGGACGCTGCCGCGTGACATCGGGATCATCGCGCCGTCACGCATCGGCTGGTCGGGACCGTCGCCGGGCACGAAGTCCAGGTACTGCTCGCCGATCGCCGAGACGCTGTGCACCTCCGCGCGGCTGTTGGCAGGCGGCGCGTGCCTGGAGTCGATGGACATGCGTGCCCGGACCCCGTCGGGGATCAGGTCGATGTTCTTGACCTTGCCGATGGTGTAGCCGCGGTAGGTCACGTTGGCGTTCGGGTAGAGCCCGCCGGTCTTGGGCAGGTCCACCGACACCGACATCTGCTGGTAGCCCAGCAGCATCGGGACGCGGGCGTAGACGAACACGATCAGCAGCGCCGCGATGAGCGTCAGGATCGAGAAGATGATCAGCTGGAGCTTGACGGTACGCGCGATCATCAGTTGTTACCTCCGCCCGGGAGCAGCCCGTTGCCCAGACCTTCCTTGGGCAGCGGCAGCGGCCCGCTGTCCTTGCTGGGCGGAGGCGGCGCCTTCTTCGTCTCCTTCGGCGAGGTGTAGCCGTTGTCGGCCATCGCGCTGCCGTCCTTCTGCTGGCCGTCGGCCGGGCCGGGTGGGCGCAGCGGGGAGAGCAGCGGGCTGCCCGGTCCGGTGGGGCCGCCGCCGATCGCGCGGGCGAGCTCCTGTTGCGCCCTGCCCAGCGAACCGGCGGCAGGGGTGCCGGTCAGGAAGTTCCGGTCGAGCGTGGGCAGGGTCAGGTCCAGGTTGAGCCAGAAGTTGATGTAGTCGCCCCGGAAGAAGTACGGGAACGACTTGATCGGGAAGACCAGCGAACCGAGCAGGTACAGCGACTGGGTGAGGCTGTCGCCCGCATCGGCGAGGCCCTTCAACGCCGGGCGCAGATCGTCCAGGTTCGCGGCGAGGTTGTCGTCGCTCTCCCTGAACACCCGGTCGGCCTGGTCGCCGAACTGGCCGAGCGCGACGAGTGTGTCGACCAGGTTCTTCCGTTCCTTCTGGAGTGTGTCCAGCGCCGGCGGGAACGCGACCAGCGCGTCGTTCAGTGTCTTGTCCTGAGCGGCGAGCCCCGCGCTCATCCGGTCGAGTCCGTCGATCGCGCGGACGATGTCGGCCTTCTGTGCGTCCAGTCCGGCGGCGAACGTGTTGAGCTGGGTCAGCAGCGACCGATACTGCGGCGTGCGGCCGGACATCGCCCGGTTCAGCTCGGTCGAGATGGTCCTGACCTGCTGCAATCCGCCGCCGTTGAGCATCGCGGCGACCGCGGCGAGGGTGTCCTCGGTCTCCGGGTAGCGGCCGGTCTGTGCCAGCGGCACGGTGTAACCGGCCGGGATCGGCGCGCCTTTGGCCGGGCCGGTCGGCTCGTCCAGCTCGATGTACTTCGCACCCAGCAGGCTCGCCTGTCCGACCCGCGCCACGACGTCACGCGGCAGCGAGACGTCGCGGTTGAGGCTGACCGTGACAACCGCGTGCCACCCGTCGAGGTCGATGTGACGGATGTTGCCGACCTCGATGTCGTGTAGCCGCACCGGGTTGTTCGGCACCAGGTTGCCCACGTTCGGCATCTGGAGCTTCACCTCGTAGGCACCGTCGCCCCGGCCCTGGGTCCCGGGCAGCGCCAGCGAGTTGAGCGCGTACCGGTCGCAACCGGTGAGCAGCAGAACCAGCAGAACCAGCAGGGGAGCGAGAACTCGCCTGGTCATCGCGCTGATCATCAGTTGCCCCCGGAGGGTGTGGTCAGGCCACCGAGGCCGGGTAGCGGCTTCGACGGTGGCGGGAACTCGGGAGTCGCGGGCGCGTTGTTCTGCTTCGGATCACGGTCACCCGGCTTGACCGCCGTGGTGCCGTTGTCCTTGACGATGACCGGCGAGACGCCGCCGGGTGGCTGCGCCATGCGCATCACGTTGAGCAGCGGCCCGAGGTAGCTGCCGCACCACTTCACCGCGTCCTCCGGTTTCGACGCGGTCGCCTCGGCGTAGGCCGAGCACACGAAGTCGGCGGGGGTGTTGAGGTTGTCGAACTCCAGCGAACCGGTGATGGCTTCCGCGCGGGTGGAGTAGATGTCCATCAGGTTCGTGAGCGTGTTCGGCCCGACGTGCAGGATCGTCGCCAGGTTGTCGCGCGACTGGGCCACGGTGCGGGTGAACTGCCCGAGCCGGTCGATCGACTCGTTCAGCGTGTCGCCGTTGTCCTTGACGAAGCCGTCGATGTCCTTCGCGGCCCTGCTGACCCCGTCCAACGCGCTGGCCAGCTCGTCTTTGTTGTCGTCCAGCGTCGTGGACACCGAGCCGAGGCGTGAGTTGAACTCCTGGATCTCGCCGTCGACCTGTCCGAGGGAGTTCACGAAGACCTGCAGGTTGCCCACCGTGGCGAACAGGTCGCCGCCGCCGTTGTCGATCGCTTCGAGTGCGCCCGCCGCCTGGTGGATGAGGTCGTTGAACCGCTGCCCGTTGCCGCCATGGCCGTTGCGGGCGGCGACGTCGAGGAACCGGGACAGCGCACCGTCGCGGTCCATGCCGTTCGGGCCGACCGACGTGGCGAGCCGGGACAGCTCGTTCTTCAGGTCGTCGAACTCCAGCGGCGACGCCGTCCTGCTCAGCGGGATGACCCCGTTGTCGGGGAACACCGCCCCGCTGTGCCTATAGGCGGGGGTGAGCTGGATGAACCGCGTCGAGACCAGGGTCGGCGACACGATCGCGGCGCGGACGTCCGCCGGCAGGTTGTACTTACTGTCGTAGCTGAACTCGACCCGTACCTGTCCCGGCGCCGGGGTGATCGCGGTGATCTGTCCGACGTCCACGCCCTTGATGCGCACGTGGTCCTTCGGGTAGATGCTCTTGACCGACGCGAAGTAGGCGACGCCGTGCTTCTTCTGGGTCGACAGGAAGCCCACGACCGCGACGGCCGCGACGACGAGCACCGCGACTCCGATCAGCAGCCGGACCAGGCCCGAGCTGAGGTTGAGCGCGCGCATCAGTTGTTACCTCCCACACCGAGCAGGCCAGGCACCGACGGCACGGTCGGGATCGAGCCCTTCGGAGCCGGCTTGATCGGCACCGGCGCTCCGGGGATGAAGTTGTTGGTCGGGAACTTCGTGGCGACCGAGCCGCTCAGGTCACCGAAGCCCTGGAACCAGGTGCCACCGGCGAGGCCCTCGCCGAGCGGGGTGATGAAGGCCGCGACCCGGCCGACGGCCGAGGTGAGGTTGCCCTCGTTGCGGCGCAGGATCTCCATCGTGCGGTTGAGCTCGTCCAGCGCCGGCTTCAACCGGTCGTTCTGGTCGTGGACCAGACCGCTGACCTGATCGGTCACGTCCTTCGTGCTGACCAGCAGCTGGTGGATCGCCTGGCGCCGCGCGTCGAGCTCTTCTAGCAGCTGGTTGCCGTCGCCGATCAGTGTGGTGAGCTGACCGGTGTGCTGACGCAGCACACCGGTGGCCTGCTCGGCGTGGTGCAGCAACGTCTGCAACGCCTCGTTGCGTTCGTTGATCGTGCGGGAGACCCGGGTCAGGCCGTCGAAGGTCGGCTTGATGTCGTCCGGAGTGTCGGTGAAGGCCTGGGAGAAGGCATCGAGGGCCTTGCCGACCTGGACTGTGTCGATCTGGCTGGTCCGGTCACTCAGTTCGTTGAGGTCATCGGTCAGGTTGTACGGCGAGCGGGTGCGCTCGATCGGGATCGTGTCACCCGACCCCATCGCACCGGGACCTGTGCTGACCAGCGCGAGATCGCGTTCACCGAGCAGGGTCTGGGTGGTGATCGCGGCGGTGGAGCGCTGTCCCAGCGTCACGTCCCTGGCGGTGAAGGTGACGACGACGTCGCCGTCCTCCAGGTCGACAGAGGAGACCTTCCCGACCTCGGTCCCGGCCACCTTGACCTTGTCACCGGCGGTCAGCCCACCGGCTTCGTCGAACACCGCTTTGTAGGTGGTGCCGGCGAAGACCGGCAGCGCGGCCAGCTGGAACGAGCCGAACAGCAGCACCAGGAGGATGGCGATGCCGACGAACGCGATGGTGACCGGGTTCTTCTCCCGGAAGCGGAGCCTCATCGGGTGCCACCCTCCTTCGGGGTCTCCAGGCCGCCGGTCAGGCCGCCGGGGAGGGTTCCGTCGAGAACACCCTCATCGGTGGCGGGCTGCTCCGGTTGCTGTGTCTGTGCCATGGGGCGCTTGTCGTCGATCAGGCGGCCGTCTGGCCCCTGTCCCGGTGGGCGGTGTCCGACGACGTCGTCCCAGCCGTGGCTCGCCTCGCGCTGTTGCGGGGTTTCCAGCGGGTACACGTTGCCGGACTGACAGCGCTTCAGGTTGGGGTTCGGGCCCTGCCAGGGTGTGAAGAACGGTTTGCCGTCCGGGCCGGTCAGTTTGACCCGCAGTGCGCAGATGAACAGGTTGTAGCCCGCGCCGCGTGCCCCGATCCGGCCGACTCGCAGGTAGGCGCCGGGATAGGTGCTCAGCGCGTCGTCGATCGCGAACTCGCCCTTGTTGGCCTGCTCGGCGACCCGGTGAATCTGGTCGACGGTGCCCTTGAGCGGGCCCCGAACCTTGTCCAGCAGGTCGCTGACGCTGGTCACCAGCTTGTTGGTGGAGTCGAAGGACTCCCCCAGTCGGTTGCGGTCCTGCGACAGGCCGCTGACCAGCTGCTGCAGCCGCTCGATCGTCTGGCCCAGCTCTGGTGAGCGCTGGTCCAGGGTGCCGAGCACGACGTTCAGGTTGTCGATCACCGACCCGATCTGCTTATCCCGGGTCGCAAGTGTCCCGCTGAGCGACGCGGCGTGGGAGAACAGACCGTCGAGGTTGCCGCCCTCGCCCTGCAGCACCGAGATGAGGTTGCCGGACAGCTGGTTGATCTGGTCCGGGGCCAAGCCTTCGAACAGCGGGTTGAAACCCTGCAGCAGGACGTCCAGGTCCAGCGCCGGGGTGGTCTGGGTGATCGGGATGACCGCGCCGGGCGGCAGCCGGTCCTGCGAACCCTGCCCCTGTTGCAGCTCCAGGTAGCGGTCGCCGGTGAGGTTGAGGAACCGGATCGAGGGCCGCACGCTCTTCGGCAGCGCTCGCGCGGAGTCCACGTCGAAGGAGACCATGCCGATCTTGCTGTTCTGCACGGTCACGCTGTGCACGGTGCCCACCTCGACACCGGCGATGCGGACCGTGTCACCGCTCTTGAGCCCGGAGGTGTCGGTGAACGCGGCGGTGTAGCGGTTCGTCTCGTTCAGCGTGAAGTTCGCGCCGAGCTGGACCGCGACGAGCACCAGCACGGACAGCGTGGCGACCACGAAGATGATGTTCTTGACCAGCGGCGCCGCGATCGCCTGTGCGTTGTTGCGATTCATCAGCGGCCACCCCCGTTCTGTTGCATCTCACGCTGCTTCTGTTCGGCGGCCTTCTTCTCGGCCGCGCCGTCTCGCGGGGTCACGGCCGATCCGCCGAACAGCTGGGCGACGGCGGGCGGGTCGCCGATCCGGGGTGTGTTGTCGCCCCGGTTGTCCTTCTGGTTGCCGTGCGAGAAGTTCCGGTCCAGACCGGGTGGCGTGTCGACGCCGTCCCAGTTCGGCAGCCCGTGGCAGGCGGGGCCGCTGTTGGCGTTCATGTTCGGCAGGTCGTCCGGGTAGCGGTACGGGTTGGTGCCCGGCACGAACGTGGTGACACCGACGAGGCCGGGCACCGTGTTGCCCTGTGAGGTGATCAGTTGTTTGTTCGACACCGCGAGGCCCTGCAGGAAGCACGGGAACATCGGCGAGTACCTGCGCAGCAGGCTCGTCGTGGGCCGCAGGTTGCCGGCGACGTCGATGATGTCGTCGCCGTTCTCGGTCAGGAAGTCCTCACCGATCCCGGACACCCTGGTGACCTGGTGCAGCGCCTCGTCCAGGTTGTCGCGCTGGTCGACGATCGTGTCGGCGGTGACCGTGCCGTTGGCGAACAGCCTCATCAGGTCCGGTGTCACGCCCGCGTAGAGGTCGGCGACCTGGGCGCCCTTGCGGAAGTCCTCGCGCAGGGTCGGCAGGTCACGGTTGAACTTGACCAGGTAGTCGTTCATCGTGCCGACCGTGCGGCCGATCTTCTCGCCGCGTCCGTGCAGCGTTTCCGCGAGACCTCCGAGGACCGCGTTCACCTTCGCCGGCTGTGCGTCGTTGAGCACCCGGGTGAGCTGGTCGAAGACGGAGTTCACCTCGACGGTGACCCGCCCCGCCGCGAGTGTCGTCCCCGGCTGGACGCCCGGTTGTGCCGCGCCGTCCGGCACCGTGAGCGTCACGGTCTTGGCACCGAACGCGGTGAGCTGGTCCAGCGAGACCGTCGCGTTGGCCGGGACCTTCGAGACCATCTCCGGCTTCATCTTCAGCGTGATGTCCACGCCGTTGCCGTCGGCGGCCATGGCGACCGCGCCGACGGTTCCGACGTCCACGCCGCGCAGCAGCACGCGGTTACCGGGGTACATCTGCAGACCGCTGCGGTCCGCGTGGATGTAGAGCGGAGTGGTCGGGGTGAAGGTGCCTTTGTAGCCGCCGACGCAGATGGCGACGAAACCGACGATGAGAGCGAGCAAGATCGTTGCATAGATCTTGTACTTGAACCGCCCGAAGAATGTCTGGTCCATTGTGTTGTTACCCCGAGATCCGGAACACGTCGGAGTTGCCGTAGAGCGCCATCGAGATGCACAGCTCGACGGACAGCACGGCGATGAGGGAGGTACGCACGGCTTTACCGACCGCCTGCCCCACACCGGCCGGCCCACCGGATGCGGTGTATCCGTAATAGGTGTGGATGAGGATGACGACGACGGCGATGCCGATTGCCTGTGCGAACGAGTAGAGAATGTCGGTCCACTGCATGAATGTGTCCATGTAGTGGTCGAACGTCCCTTCGGACAGTCCGAAGAATCCGACCTGGGTGATCTTCCAGCCGAACCAGGCGCCCACCATGGCCATGGCGAAGATCGGGATGATGGTGACCATTCCGGCGACCAGCCGGGTCGTCACCAGGTACGGCAGCGACCGGACGCCGATCACTTCGAGCGCGTCGATCTCCTCCGCGACCCGCATGGCACCCAACTGGGCGGTGAACCCGCTTCCCACGGTCGCGGCGAGTGAGGCACCGGCGATGATCGGGGTGAGCAGCCGAGGGTTGATGATCGCCGAAGCGAACCCACCGAGCGCTTCGAGCTGCAGGTTCTTCAGCGCGTCGAAGGACTGCACGCCACCGGTGACACCGGCGAACAGCGTGATGAACAGCGTGATCACCGAGGAACCGCCGATGACCGCGAGCGCGCCCGTGCTCATGCCGACCTCGGCGATCAGGCGCACCTGTTCCTTCTTGTAGCGGGCGACGGCCTTGTAGGTCCAGCCGATCGACGCGCCGTAGAACTCGGCCTGTCTGCCGAGGTCGTCGAGGGCGTTGAACGGTGCGCTGAGCGCGCGGACCAGGCGACGACCAGCCGTGGTGTCCTTGTCCACGACCATCAGTGGCCTCCTACGATGCCCAGGGAGTACGGCACCTGGGTGAGAATGATGTTGATCGGGAACAGTGCGAGGAACGTGTAGACGACCGTCTCGTTCACCGCGTTGCCGACACCTCGTGGTCCGGCCTTGCAGTTCATTCCCCGGAAGCACGCGATGAGTGCGCCGACCACACCGAAGACGACGGCCCGCAGCTCACCGTGCACCAGGTCCGCGAAGCCGACGAGCAGCTTGAGCGAGTCCAGGTACTGGCCGGGTGCCGCGCCCTGCAGGAAGACGCCGAAGAAGTAGCCGCCGCTGAGCCCGATGAGGATCATGACGCCGTTGAGCAGGAACGCGTTCAGCGCCGTTGCCAGGACCCGGGGCACCACGAGCCGCTGGACGACGTCGATGCCGAGCACCTCCATGGCGTCCAGCTCTTCGCGGATGCGCCTGGCGCCGATGTCGGCGCACACCGCCGTCGAGCTCGCGCCCGCCACGATGAACGTCGTGGCGACCGGGCCGATCTGGGTGACCGTGGCGAACGCGGAACCGGCGCCGGACAGGTCGATCGCGCCGATCTCCTTGAGGATCAGGTTGAACTGGAACGTCACCAGCGCGACGAACGGAATGCCGAGCAGCACGGCGGGCCCGAGCGAGACACTGGCCACGAACCAGGTCTGCTGAATGAATTCTCGCCATTGGAACGGGCGCTTGAAGATCGCAACCATCGTGTCGGCGGTAAATGCGAAGAACCTGCCGGTTGGAGTAACGGCCGATTTGGCACTGATCTCCAACATCACATTCTCCCCATCAGACTCTACCCAGCGACGTCGCCATGACGACGGCTCCTTTAATCGTGAACAGAGGCATGGTTCAACACGGGGTCGGCAACGCCTCGTTTCGTCGTCCAGTTCGCCATATTCATTTGCCGAACTGGTTCAGGTAGTGCAGCACTTTTCCTTCTGCCTGGACAACGAACCTAAATGTGTTAGGTGACGTTGCTGACAGATTTTTTCCAGGACCGGCGGGCCAGGTCAGCGGCGGAACTGCTCCGTGGGGGCGTCATCCATCCCGTGTCGACCACGCCGAGGCCCGCCGGGCGACTCGTCGCCCGATCCCTCTGACGTCATGCTTTCCCTGATCGCCCGCTGCGCGCTCTCGGGCAGCGTGTGCATCATGTCCCGCACCCTGGCCCTGCGTCGCCCGACCGCCGGCCGCTCGCCCACTCCGGGACTCGGCTGCAGCTGCGGCTTGAGCGGAGGAAGGCCGGCCAGGTCGCCTGCTTCCTGCATCTCCCGCGCGGCCTGTTCGGAGTCCTTCTCCTCCGACATCCCGATCGGACCTTCCCTGCGCCCGTTGAGGAACTGGGAGACGACCGGCTCCTCCGAGGTCAACAACACCTCTCGGGGTCCGAACATCGCCAGGTGCTTGCGGTAGAGCAGGCCGATGTTGTCCGGCAGCGTCTGCGCGGTGTTGATGTCGTGGGTGACGATCAGGAACGTCGAGTCGGTCTGTGCGTTCAGGTCGACGATCAGCTGGTTCAGGTACGCGGTACGGACCGGGTCGAGACCGGAGTCCGGCTCGTCGAACAGGATGATCTCCGGGTCCAACACGAGCGCGCGGGCCAGACCGGCGCGCTTACGCATTCCGCCGGAGATTTCACCGGGCAGCTTCATCTCGTCGCCGACGAGGCCCACCATCGTCATCTTCTCCATGACGATGTCCCTGATCTCCTTCTCGCCCTTCTTCGTGTGCTCACGAAGGGGGAAGGCGATGTTGTCGAACAGGTTCATCGACCCGAACAGCGCACCGTCCTGGAACAGCACGCCGAAGAGCTTGCGGATCTCGTACAGCTTCGACTCGGTGCACCGCACCAGGTCCGTGTCGTGGATGACGATCGAACCCCGCTCCGGTTTCAGCAGTCCGATCAGGCTCTTCAGGAACACCGACTTGCCCGTACCCGACGGGCCCAGCAACACGCTCACCTCACCCGGCGGCAGTGTCAGCGTGACATCGGACCAGATGTTCGACCTGCCGAAAGACTTCGACAGACCGTCGACCCGGACCTCGACACCGGCACTCATCGGACCTCCTCGTCCACCCGGGGGAAGCTCGCCGGGCTCTCACCAGATGTAACGAGCGTCTCGCCAGAACGATACGTTGTTACAAACATCGTAATTCGTCTCAAGATCACGCCGACGAAAAAGCTCACACAGACGTGCTCGACGCCGCACAGAGGCCCCAGCCTCTGTGCGGCGTGCACTCGCTCTGTGCGAGCTGCGGGTCAGCTTGTCGGGCGCTCCGGGGTGAAGACGATCGGGAGCTGGACCACCCCTCGGACCTGGCTCACGTGCGAGATCGGGGACCGACCCGGCGCGATGCTGTAGTCCGGGATTCTGCGGTGCAGCTCCTCCAGCGCGATGCGCAACTCGACCCTCGCCAGGTGCGAGCCGAGGCAGCGGTGCGGCCCGGACCCGAACGACAGGTGCCGGTTCGGACTGCGGTCGAGCTGCAGCTCGTCGGGCGAGGCGAACTCCGCGACGTCGTGATTGGCGGCGTTGAGGATCAGCAGCAGCTGGTCGCCCTTCCTGATCCGCACGCCGGCCAGCTCGGTGTCCTTCGTGGCGCAGCGCCCCGGCGAGACCGCCGCCTCGATCCGCAGAATCTCCTCGACGGCGGGCTGGATCAACGAGGGGTCGTCGATCAGGCGTTGCCGCTGCTCGGGATGAGCGGACAGCTGCAGCAGGCTCCAGGCCAGCGACCCCTGCACCGTGTGCAGGCCCGCGATGAGGAGCAGGAAGAACATGTTGCACAGCTCTTCGTCGGTGAGCAGTCGTTCACCATCGTCCACCGCGATGGGGGTGCGCACGATGGCCGTCGTCACGTCGTCGGCATCCTCCGGGCGCGCCCGCCGATCGGCGACGACCTGGCCGAAGTAGGTGAACATGCGCATGGCCGCCTCGGCGCGCGCGGCGTTGGACTCCTCCTCGGTCGCGCCCGGCTTGCCCAGCAGCGTGATGTCGGTGGCCTCGGTGAACATCGGCGCGTCTTCGAGCGGCCAGTCCATCAGCGCCAGGAAGACTCGCGCGGGCAGCTCGTGGGCGAAATCGGAGATGAAGTTCGATTCTCCGGTTTCGGCGAAACCGTCGATCAGCTCGGTGACGATCCCCCGGATCTCGTCCTCGAGCGCACGCATTCTGCTCGGACTGAACAGCGGCTGGAGCGCGCGACGGTACGCGGTGTGCTCCGGCGGGTCCAGCTCGAGCGGCAGGAACTTGCCCGCGCCGTGCGGGACCAGATTGTTCGGCCAGCTGGAGAACGTCTCCGGGTCACGCATCACGGCCTGGATCTCGTTGTAGCCGGTCACCACCCAATGCCCGCCATGGGCCGTCGAGTAGACGACGGACCCGAGTGCCGCCACCTCGGCGGTCCTCTCCCGGACGACGTCGGTCGGGGCGACGAGCGCCTGGTCGTAGATGTCGAAGTCGACCTGAACGACATTGCTCTCGGTCGAGCTGGTGGTCATGACGGGTACTCCTGCCCTAGCCAGTAAATGCGGATCGGACAATGGTCAGAATTCGGGATCAATTCTCGGGTGCAGTCACCTTATTGCTTTAGGTTATTTGTGTCAAGATACCCATCAGGTCGCTGAACTGGGCTTTTCCGGGTCGCGCCCCAGCCGCCGTCGCCAGTCGTTCGCGCCCAGCATCCGCGCGACCTTCGCGATGAGTCGGCCGCGTCGCGGCTGGACCGGGTACCAGTTCGGCTCGGCTTTCATGGTCATCCGTTCCGAGACCACAGTCTGCTGCCTGCAGTACTTCAGAACCCCGGCGGCGCCGCCGAACCGAGCCCCGATCCCGGACTGCTTCCAGCCGCCCATCGGGGTGGGTAGCTGGAACGTGGCGACCAGTGCGTTGTTCACCGCGACCGAACCGGCCTCGATGCGACGGGTCAGGCGGTCCGCCCGCTCCGGATCGCCGGTCCACAGGCTGGAGCTGAGGCCGTACTCCGAGTCGTTCGCCAGCTCGAGTGCTTCGTCCTCGCCCGACACCTTCATGATCGGCAGCGTGGGACCGAAGGTCTCCTCGCGCATACAGGCCATGGAGTGGTCGACGTCCACGAGCACGGTCGGTTGGAAGAAGTTCCCTTCACCCGGTCCACGCTCGCCGCCGACCAGCACCCGAGCCCCTTTGGCTACCGCGTCGCGGACGTGTCGCTCGACGATGTCGACCTGGCCGGACGTGACCATGGCGCCGATGTCGGTGCTGAAGGTCCCCGGGCCGTCCATTCCCTGGCGCAGCGCGCGGACCTTCTCGACCACCTTCGCCACGAACTCGTCGTACACCGCGGCCTCGACGTAGACCCGCTCCACCGAGATGCACGCCTGGCCGACGTTCGTCATGGCGCCCCAGACCGCTCCGCCCGCCGCCCGTTCGATGTCGGCGTCGGCCAGCACGATCATCGCGTCCTTGCCGCCGAGCTCGAGGCTGCACGGAATCAGCCGTTCGCCCGCGCGGGCGGCGATCCTGCGCCCGGTGCGGACCGAGCCGGTGAACATGACCATGTCCACCTCGTCGACGACGGCGACACCCGCGTCCGGTCCACCGGTCACACAGGCCAGCACCGGCGGCGCGCCGATCTCCCGCCAGCCCCGGACCGCCTCGCTCCAGGCCAGCGGGGTCACCTCGGACGGCTTGCTGAGTACCGCCGCGCCGGCGACCAGGGCACCGACCACGTCCATCATCGGGCCGGCCAGCGGACCGTTCCACGGGGTGATCAGCCCGACGAGCTGGTGGGGGCGGACCTGGACCCGCAGCTTGCGGGCGGCATTCGCCATCCCGGCCGGACGGATGGCGCGGTCGCCGAGGAACTCGGCCGCATGTTTGGTGAAGTAGTTGATGACGTCCATCGTCACCACCATCTCCAGTGACGCATCCGCCCATGACTTCCCGGCCTCGGCCTGCACCATCTCCAGCAGCCGCTGCTCGTTGTCCAGCAGCCAGTCCAGCCAGCGCAGAAGATGGGCGCTTCGACCCTTCGGCCCCAGCGCCTCCCAGTCCGGCTGCGCGGCGCGCAACCGGGCCGCTTCGGCGCCGATCGCGGCCGGGTCGAGGTCCGGCACGCTGCCCACGACACGCCCGTCGGCGGGACAGCGGACCACGATGTCCCGCCGGCTGGTCTCGCCCGGTGCCGCCGGGCCGTCGGTGGTGGTGCTCATGGACGATGCCTCCCGAGAAATACCCTCACGGGCTTGTGATCTTCTGGAAACGAGCTGTGACGTCGGCGTACTCGGCGCGGATGTCGCGTTTGGAGAGCTTGCCGCTCGGCAGCCGGGGCAGCGGGTCCTCCCGCAGCACCACGTATCTGGGCACCTTGTAGTCCGCGAGCTCGTCGCGGCACTGCTGGATGATCTGGTCGGTGTCGAGCGGGCCGCTACGGCTCACGATCGCGGCGGGTGTCTCCCCGAACCGCTCGTCGGGCGCGGCGATCACGGCGACCTCGGCCACGTTGGGTATCCGGGCGATGACCGCCTCGATCTCGACGGGGGAGATGTTGATCCCGCCGGAGATGATCAGGTCCTTGAGCCGGTCGACGAACCTGAGCCGTCCTGCCTCGTCGCGGACGCCGAGATCGCCGCTGTGCAGCCATCCGCCGCGCAGTGCCTGCTCGGTCGACTCCTGGTCCTCCCAGTAGCCGATGGTCATGCCGGGGCCGCGCATCAGGATCTGGCCGGCCTCTCCCGGATCGCACTCGGTGCCGTCCTCGCGGACCACCAACAGGTCGGTGAACACCGACCCGCTCCCGCACGAGTCGGGGTGCTGCTCCGCCTCGCTCGGCCAGGTGGCGGTGGCGATGCCGCCGACCTCGGTCATGCCGTAGATCTGGCGCAGCTTCACCCCCTTGTCGCCCCACGCTTTCAGCAACGGCAGCGGGACGGCGGCGCCGCCGACCACCGCGGTCTTCAGGTGTGAGAGGTCCGCCGTCGCGAACTCGGGGGCTTTCGCCATCACGTCGTAGATGAGCGGTACGCCGAAGAGCACCTGGATGTCGAACTCGTCGAGGCGCCTGACCGCGCGGGAGGCGTTCAGGTCGGGCTCGACGACCAGTGTTCCGCCGAGGACGGTCGTCATGATCAGTCCCCAGACGAGGCCGGGGGTGAAGCACAGCGGGAGCAGCAGCAGGCTTCGAGCGCCCGGCCGCAGCCCCTCCTCCACCAGTGACGCCTCGAAGACGATGTCCAGCAGGGTCCGGTTCGTACAGACGACGCCCTTCGACAGGCCGGTGGAACCGCTGGTGAACAGGATGGCGACCGGCTCGTCCGGTTCCCGGTCGATGCGGAACTCGTCGTCCTCGCCCTCGCGCAGGCCGGCGACCACGTCGAAGTCCACAACTCGAACGTCGGCTCCGAGTTCGACGGCCCGGTCGACGGCGGCCCGGTGTGGTGCCTCCACCAGCACGGCGGAGGCTCCGGACTCGACGAGGAACTTGTGCAGCTCGACCGCGACCAACCGAGGGTTGAGCGGGACCAGGACTCCGCCGGCCTTGATGACGCCGTAGGCCGAGGCCACCCAGTCCAGGCTGTTGCCGCCGAGCACCGCCACCCGGTCGCTGGGTCGCACACCGTCCTCGGCGAGCCGGCGCGCCACCCGGCCCGACCAGTTGCGCAGCGTCCGGTAGTCCAGCTGGTCGGGGCCACAGACGATCGCGGTCTGGTCGCCCTTGGTCCGCGCCCACCAGTTGAGCGCCGATGCCGCTGATGTCGTCATGTCTACCTCGTGTGGTGGGAGGGAGCTTGTCGGTCAGAGAGTGCGGTGCGAGCCGAATACCGTGGCGCTGACCAGCGGGGCCATCGGGCCGCCGATCAGCAGTGAGATGTCCGCGCCCGGGACCTGGTTGGTGGAGCTCTCCCGGATCTGGCGGACCGCCTCGACCGCCAGGCCGATGCCGTGGACGAACCCCTCCGCAAGGTTGCCGCCCGCCGTGTTGATCGGCAGCCGACCCGTCGGTGCGACCAGGTTGTGCACCGTCATGAACGCGCCCGCCTCCGGCCCGGTCGGGCACAGACCGAAGTCGATCAGCGAGGCCACCGCGGGGCCGCTGAAGTTCTCGTACACCTGGACCACGTCGATCTCGCTCGGTTTGATCGCCGCCTCCGCCCAGAGCCGCTCGACCATCGCGGGGTGGAAACCGGCGCTGCTGTAGGCCGCCATGTTCTCGATCGACTCCGACCAGTCCGGGCCGGCGCCCTGCACTCCCCCGAGCAGGTACGCCGGTTGCCCGGCGAACTCCTCGACCGACTGTGCCGAGGTGACCAGCAGCGCCGAGGCGCCGTCGTTCTCCCGGGAGCAGTCGTAGAGGCGGAACGGCTCGGACACGATCCGTGCGTCCAGGTACTGCTCGTGGGTCAGCGGCCTGCCGTAGGCGACCGCGTCGGGGTTGCGCTGGGCGTGGTGGTAGTCGGCGAGGACGAGCGCCTCCATCGCCGACGCGGGTACCGCGTCCGCGCTGAGCATCCGCTGCGTGCGCAGCGCACAGATCTGCGCGGGCGTCAGCACCCCGTGCGCGGACAGCAACGGGGGGAAATGGCCCTTCCCATAGCTCTGGCGACCGTCCGCCACCTCGCTGATGCCCCGGTACACCAGGACCCGGTCGGCCTGGCCGGTCGCCACCGCGGTCGCCGCCGCGTTGACGGCCGCGGCCACCGCGCCTCCGCCGCCGCCCCACACCTGGGTCGTGTAGCGGACCTCGTGCACGCCCAGCGCCGCGCCGATCGCCAGGCCTTCGTTGAGGTCGCCCGCGTAGGAGACGAACCCGTCGATGCTCCGGGGGTCCGCTCCGGCGTCCTTGCAGGCGGCGAGCGCGGCGCGCAGGATCAGCCGCGCCGAGGTGTCCGGCGCGGTGCCGCGTTTGTAGTAGGGCGTGCTGCCGACGCCGACCACGGCCGCTTTGCCGCGCAGCGTCCTCGACTCGCTCATGGTCTGGTTCCCCTGCTCATGCCAGCTGCCAGCGCAGCAGTGGCCAACCGTGCTCATCCGGCGGTGGGTCGAAGTCGCCCTTCACCGGCTGGCCGACACGCAGCGCGGCGCTCTCCCCGTCACGCAGCACGCCCACGAGTCGCCGACCGCCTGCCTCCGCCAGCTCCACCACCACCACGACGAACGGGAGGTGGCCGCTGAGCTGGGGCGCGAACGGCTGCCAGGTGCGGGTCCAGGAGTAGATCTCTCCCCTCGGTGCGACGGCGGGCCAGCCGAGCTCGAAGCTATGGCACACGGGGCACATCGGTCGGGGCGCCCAGATCCACTCACCGCACGCCGTGCAGCGCTGGATACGCAGCTCACCGGCACGAAGCCCGTCCCAGTGAGGTGTGTCCAGCCCGTCGTCGGCCGGGCCTTCGGCGGGCAGCCTCGGCGGTGTCTCCGGGAGGTTGCGTACGTGGTGGACCCGCCATCCCTCGGCAAGCTCCACCCAGCGTGACCGCAGCACGATCCGTTCGCCGTCCGCCGCCGTGTACCGGATGAGGGCGGTGACCTTGCCATCCGGCTCGGCGGTCAGCCGCAGGACCTCGGACCCGACGAGCTGCTCGGGAAGTGACGCGGAGGCGACGAGCTGGCCGATCCGATCCGGGCGGAAATCGTTCAGCGTGGCGTGCTGGTCGCCCTCGGCGACCGCCCGGCCGTGGCGCTCGACGATCTCCGCGAGGCCGATCGGCACCGAGCCGAGGATCTCAGGTGGCATTGCGGGGGCTCCTGGCGCTAGTGACCCGGTACTCGGCGTCCGTGCGGTCGTGCATGAATCCGATCAACCGGCAGTCGCGGACCAGCTCCCGGTCCGCGGAGTCCACGGTGATCCCGGCGACCCGCAGACCCTTCTCACGCAGACAGTCCAGGCCCCGGCCCAGCAGGCTCGGCCGGACCGGGCCGTCGGCGTGGTCGGGGTCCACCAGGATCTCCGCGATCCGGCCCGCCGTGCCGAAGTCGGTTCGCTGGCCGGCATCCGGGTCCACCGAGACCGCGCCACGAAGCCCGTCAGTGCCCGGTGCCACGAAAACGAAGAGCTCCGGTGGCACCTCTCGGTCCGGCGCGGCCCGCGCGCACCTCGAACGCAACACCGCCAAGGACTCACCGTCGGTCCCGGGTTCGAACGGCCGCACGTCGGCGCCGTCGGGATGCCGGGTCGCGTCGCCGCGCAGCGGCGCCAGCAGCTGCCACTCACGATGCGTGCGACGCACCCCGCCGCCGGAGAACCGCGACGAGATGCGGTCGGCGGCCGGGTGGTCACCCCTGGCCCAGGTGTACAGCGCGGACACGCCCGTTCCCGCCCAGCCGTCCGGAGCGGTCAGGTCGAACCCGAGCTGCTCGAACAACAGCGTGGCGATGCCCTTGGAGCGCAGCTCAGGACGAACCACGAACCGGACGAAACCGACACCGTCTTCGGGCTCGACCCTGAGGTAGGCAGCCAGTATCGGCCGGGGACGTTCGGTGGGGGCGCCGGCGCCGGGCCGTTCGTCGGGCACCAGCCACACCAGCAGGTGAGCGCAGCCGGCGGGGTACGGCCCGTCGACGGTGATCTTGGGGAAGCCCGCCTCGTCGTCCTCCACGGCCGAGTCGCGCAGCATCCGCCGCAGCTCGTCGACATGGTCGGCCGGCAGCTCGCCGTACCAGGTGTAGGTGATCACCTCGTCGCTCCACGGGCACGTCGTCGGGTTCGTGGTGGTGTGCATCGCCGCGGTGCGACGCCGGGTACCTCAGCAGCGATCGTCGGCTCCATCGACCGCGCGGTCCGCTTCATCGGCCGGGCTCACGAGACGGTGCAGCTCGCGGTGGAACACGTGGTTGGCGACCTCGTTGCGACCCAGCAGCATGGGGCCCGCGCTCGCGCTCTCCATCCCGGCCTGCGAACCACGCAGCAGCGGGAAGTCCTCCTCGTGCAGAACCGCGAGCAGGATCTTCCAGTTCTTGGCCCAGATCTTCGACCAGGTTCCCTCGTCCATCCCGCTGACCTCGCACCTGGGCACGATCAGCCGCATCTCCATGCGGGACCAACCGGGATCCTTCGGGTGTGGGCGGAAGGTGAGCAGCTGGAAATGGTCGGGTTGACGCAGCAGCGTGCTGTTCGGCATGAGGAAGTGGGTCTCGATGACGTGCTTGGCCAGGCTGAGGTCACCCGGGTCCTCATCGATCCACCGATCGATGGTCTTGCGAGGGGCGATGAAGCGGCAGTGCCGCCCCCAGTCCTCGAAGGCCTGCACGTTGGTGTGCACGTGCTTCGCCGCCGTGTTCGGGTGCGCGTACTGGATGTGGTAGCCGTCCAGGAACGCATCCTGCATGATCTTCCAGTTGACCGGTTCGTCGAAACCCTCGGCCTGGAACGCGACCATGTCCTGGAGGCCGTACTGGGACAGCGCGTCGTCCATCTCCGGGCCCAGCCAGTCGGCGACGTCGATCGTCGCGTCCGCGTCGTCGACGACCCAGATGAACCCGTGCCGCTCCTGGCTCGGTAGCTCGATGAGCCCGTACCGGGACCGGTCGATCTCACCGAAGGTGGAGCCCCGGGTCACCGTGCGCAACTCACCGTTGGTGTCGTAGGACCAGCGGTGGTAACCGCAGGAGAACAGCCTGCAGCGCCCCTTCTCCTGTTCTTCGAGCAAGGCGCCCCGGTGCCGGCAGAGGTTGACGAACACCTTCGACCCGCCGTCTCGCTGGCGCACGATGATGACCTTGTTACGCGGCAGCTGCAGGGTCATGAAGTCGCCGGCCTTGGGCAGCTCCGAACTGTGCGCCACGATCGAGGGCACCCTGCCGAACACCAGGTCACGTTCCCTCGCCGCGATCACCGGATCGGTGAAGTCCGTTGCTCGGAACCCGGTGATCCGGTCGTACTCGTCGGTCGTCTCGTTCCGAAGATGATCGAGTGCTCGCCGAATCCTGGTCTCGCGGGGCGCGATCGAGCTTGTCATTACGTCCTCCTCGACGAGTTCACCGCTGGACCAACAGGCAAAACCCGCATCGCCATTTCTCTGTGCGATATGCAAATTAGTCTAACGCTTTTAGGCAATTAATGCCAGCCTCCGACGGCTCACAGATCGAGAACGAGCCTGCCGGACCGACACCGGGACACGCAGACGAACATGACATCGTTCTCGGCCCGTTCCTCCTCGGTGAGCAGCGAATCTCGATGGTCCGGAACGCCGCTCAGCACGGCCGTCTCACACGTCCCGCAGGTCCCTTCCCTGCAGGACGTGTCGACCTGGACGTCGTGCTCGGCCAGCGCGTCCACGATGCTCACCCCGGCCGCGACGGTGATCGTCCGGCCGCTGCGGGCCAGCTCCACCTCGAACGAACCGGACTCACCGACGGCCTGGTCCTTCGGCGCGAACCGCTCGACGTACACCGTCACGCCCGGACGCTCTCGGCACACCGCCTCGGTCGCCGCGATCAACGCTTCCGGACCACAGCAGTAGACCGACGTGCCCTCGGCGGCGGCATCCACGACCCCGGCGAGCTCGATCAGCCCGCGCTCGTCCTGAGGCCACAGGGTGACCCGCTGACCGAACTCGCGCTGCAGCTCGTCGCGGAACGCCATCGAGGCACGTCGACGCCCCCCGTAGACCAACCGCCACCGCGCTCCGTCGTCCTCGCACGCCCGGATCATCGGCAGGATCGGGGTGATGCCGATGCCGCCGGCAATGAACAGGTAGCTGTCCGAGGGCTCCAGCGCGAAGTGGTTACGCGGCCCCCGCACACGCAGCTTCTGCCCGATGCCGACCTGGTCGTGGACGTGGGCGGAACCACCTCGTCCGTCGGCCTCGCGCAGCACGGCGACCCGCAGCATCGTGCGGTCGGCCGGATCACCACACAGCGAGTACTGGCGGATCAGGTCGTCGGTGAGCACCAGGTCCAGATGGGCACCCGGCCGCCAGTGCGGCATCTCGGCGCCGTCGGTGCGCTCCAGCTCCAACGCCACGACACCGTCCGCGAGCTCGTCCCGCGCACGGACGACGACATCGAATTCGGCTTCCACCCCGGGCTCAGTCCCGCTCGATGGTCAGCGCACGTTCCGGACACATCTCGACGACCTGGTCGGCGTCGTCGAGCAGGTCGTCCGGTACCGGCTCGGTGAGCAGGACCGGGTCGCCCTGTTCGTCGCTGTCCAGCAGGTCGGGGGCGGTGCCGTAGCAGAGCCCGTGCCCCGCGCAGGCACCTCGGTCGATCCGCAGGTGTGTACTCATCCCGACTCCCTCACAGATTCCACCCGGGCGCCGCCGTCGCGTCGCGCGGCCCCGGCGTGCCAGGTGCTCTTGGGCAACGTGTAGGCCAGCAGACCTTCCGGCCCCAGTTCCGCTCCGACCCCGCTGTCGCCCCGGCCGGCCAGCGGGGCGAGCGCCACGTCCATCACACCCGCTTCGTTGATCCAGACGAGCCCGGCGCGCAGCCGCGCGGCAACGCCGCGGGCCCGGTCCGGGTCGGCACCCCACACCGACGCCGCCAGGCCGTAGCGGGAGTCGTTGGCCAGCCGGATGGCCTCGTCGTCGTCCCGGTACGGCACGACGACGAGCACCGGGCCGGGGATCTCCTCCTGGTAGATCGTCATGTCCGGGGTGACGTCGCCGAACAGGGCCGGGGACAGGTAGTGGCCCCCTTCCGGCACGCCGTCCGGCCGCCCGCCGCCGGCCAGCAGCCGGGCACCCTCGGCGACACCGGTCGCGATGAACTCCTCGACCTTGCGCCGGTGGGCGCGGCTGATCAGGGGCCCGGCGTCGGTGCCCTCCTCGCCGGCCGGCCCGACCACGACGTCCCGCGCGTAGCGAACAGCGACGTCGAGGACCTCGGCGTAGCGGGAGGCCGGAACGAGCATCCGGGTGACCGCGACGCAGCCCTGCCCCGAGCCGATCACCGATGAGAACATCACCGCTCGCGTCGCCCACTCGACGTCGACGTCGTCGAGCAGGACCGCCGGCGTCTTGCCCCCCAGCTCCATCAACACCGGCGTCAGTCCCGACGCGGCCGCAGCCATGACCTCACGCCCGGCCGCCGAGCTACCGGTGAACGACACGAAGTCCACGTCGGGGTGGCCGACGAGCGCGCGGCCAGCGTCGACTCCCCCGTGCACCACGTTCAGCACACCGGGTGGCAGACCGACCTCTTCCGCCGCTCGAGCCAGCTCGTGGACGCCGAGGGGTGCCAGCCTCGGCGCCTTCAGCACGACTGTGTTACCGGCCAGCATCGCCGGCGCGAACTTCCACACCGCCGACCGCACGGAGAAGCTGTGCGGGAGCAGTCCGGCGACGACTCCCACCGGGTCCCGCCGGATCGTCCACCTGCCGGTTCCCGACGGGTTGGACGGCTCACGCTCCACCGGCGCGAGCAGCGCGTGCATCCCGGCGAACTCCCGCAGGTGCGCGACCGGCCCCAACACGTGAACCGCGCCGCACAGCCGCGCGGCGGTCCCGGTGTCACGCACCAGCGCGGCGGTGAGCTCCGGGGCGATCGCGTCCAGGCGTTCGGCGATGCGCCGCAGGAAACCGGCCCGCTGCCAGGGCGGCGTAGCCGCCCAGTGGCCACGATCAACCGTCTTCCGCGCGGCGGCGACGGCGGCGTCGACGTCCTCGGGACCGCTGTGCGGCACGCGACCGAAGACGGTCCCGAAGGACGGATCCTCGAGTGCATCCCAGCCGCCACCCGCCGGCGGCAGCCAATCGACACCCACCCGGTTCCTCAGCTCGGTGTCCATGCGAACTCCGGTTGTTCTTCGACGAGGACCGCTCAGCCGCTCGGGTGCGACGCCATGTCCTCGGGGAACTGCATGGCGACCCGGGCCAGCGTGCCGCCGTCCGTGGTGGGCAGCGTGAGCCCCGAGATGTAGGCCGCCTCGTCCGAGACGAGGAACAGGGCGGCGTTGGCGTTGTCGGTCAGTGACGGTGGGCGGTCGAGCTTCAGCGGGATCGGCGACACCGAGGGGTCCCATGCTCCCTGAACCTCCTCGTAGGACTGCCCGACGACGGGCGCGCCCTGCTCCATCAGGAAGTTCGGCGACATGCCGTGGGTCGGTGCGATCGCGTTGACCCGAATCCCGTACTTGCCCAGGTCCAACGACAGTGCGCGAACCATGCCGTTGATGCCGGCCTTCGTCGCCGAGTAGGGCGCGATGCTGTGGTAGGCGACGAACGAGGACGCCGATGACGTCATCAGGATCACGCCGCCGCCGTTGGCACGCAGGGCAGGTACGGCGTGCTTGGCACACAGGAACGAGCCTGTGAGGTTGACCGCGAGAACGTTGTTCCAGTCCTCCAGCGGAAAGTCTTCGAAGGCCAGCTGCTCCCCGCCGAGGACCGAGGGCACCCCGCCTCGGGAGACGATCCCGGCATTGGCCCACATGATGTCCAACTTGCCGAACCGCCGGACCGCCGTGTCGACGGTACGGGCGACATCCGCCTCGACCGTCGTGTCCGCTTCCACCGAAACGGCCTCGCCGCCCTGCTCCGTGACGAGCTTGACGGTTCCCTCGGCGCGGTCACCCAGGATGTCCATCACGACGACCTTCGCGCCCTCGGCGGCGAACATCTGGGCGGCCTGGCGCCCCAGGCCTGAGCCTGCCCCGGTGATGACGGCGACTTTGCCATTCAACCTCGCCACGACACGTCCTCTCCGACGTCCACCATGCGCGCATTGAAAACATTCAAGGAAATCACGTAACGAAAGTACCTTATAGCTTTAGGGAAAAGACGTCAAGCGAGATCGTCCAGCACGCCCGCTACGCCGCGGAACCTGGTCGAGCGTGCCGAGGCCGACACGTTGAAGATCGACGAAAACACCGGATCGGCGGGCAATGCTGCATAATCCGCTGCCATGACGAACTACACCCCGCCGACGCTGAGTCGCCGGGTCATCGTCGAAGCAGCCCTGGCGCTCATGGACCGGGACGGCTATGCGGCATTCAGCATGCCGAAGCTGGGCGACGCTCTCGGCATTCGAACCCCGTCGCTGTACCACCACTTCCGCGACCGGACCGAGATACTCGTCGAGGTGGCAAAGACGGTGGTCCTGGAGACGGAGCGCCCCCCGTGGCGGCCGGGCGCGCACTGGACCGACTACTTCGTGGAGCTCTCGGTCAACTTCCGGCGCACGATCCTGCGGCACCGCAACACCGCGCCGGTACTCGTGCAGTTCCTCCCCAGGGATCTACTTGTCTCCCTCTACGAGCTCCACGCGGTCGTACTGAAGGAGCATTCGGGTCTGCCGCTGTCGAGCCACGTCCTGGTCATGGACGGGCTGGAACGGCTCACGATCGGTACCGCGCTGATCGAGGCCTCGCGCGACGCCGAGGCAGGGGACATGGCATTCCGCGACATCGACCCCGAACAGATGCCCCAGCTGGCGGCGGCCAGCCGGGCCAACAAAGCGAACACCGAGCAGCTCTTCGTGGCGTCACTGCGAGCATTTCTCGCCGGAGTGGAGGCCGCCGCCCCGTGAGTGTTCCGGCCGCCTATGGGCGGCCGGAACACTCACAGGGGTCAGCGCCTGCGGAGCGGGAGCTCGACGATGCCGCGCGCCTCGCCCGTCGCCCAGCGGACGCGCGCGGGGTCGGCCAGCTCGAAATCCCCGAGCACCTTCACCCCTCGTTCGATGGCGATCTTGACCATCACCTTGGCCAGGTGCGAGCCCATGCACCGGTGCGGACCCATGCCGAAGCCCAGGTGACGGTTCGGGAAACGGTCCAGCCGAATCTCGTCGGGAGACTCAAAGACCGTGTCGTCACGATTGCCGGCGCCCCACAGCAGGAGCACCTTCTCCCCTGCCTCGAGCGGACATCCGCCCAGCTCGATGGGCTCGGTGACGGTCCGAGCCAGCGCCTGGACCGGGCTGGTCCAGCGGACGAACTCCTCCACCGCCCGGTCCAACGCAACCTCGTCGGCCAACAAGCGTGCCCGATCCTCGGGGTGCTGCGCGAGGTAGTGGAAGGCACCCGCGATCGCGCTGGCCGTGGTGTCCAGACCGCCGAACAACAGCAGCGCGATGTACATCAGGATCTCGTCGTCGCGCAGCGCTCGACCGTCGACCTCTCCGTCGAGCATGGTGCTGAGCAGGTCGTCCCGCCGAGGCTCCGCCCGCCGCTGCGCAACGACCTCGGCGACCCGGCCGAACATGGCGGCGATCGCCGCACCGACCGCCTCGTCGTCGATTCCGCGAAGATGGGTCATGTCGTGGAACCAGGCACTCATGCGCTCGCGGTCGGACAGGTCGAAACCGATGGTGCGCAGCGCGACCCGCTCCGGGAACTGCGAGGAGAACGCCGCGCAGAAGTCGAACTCGCCCTCACCGATCTGTGCGAGCAGTTGGTCGGCGAGCTCGCGGTACTCCGCCTCCTTGCGCGCGATGGCGGGTGGACCGAGGTCGGACAGCAGCACCTTGCGGTACTGCCCGTGCAGTGGCGGGTCGATCCCCACCGGGATCAGCGGCGGCATCTGGTGGTCGGGGATGGCCACCCCCTGCCCGGACGCGAACACCGCGGGATTACGTGCGGCCGCACAGATCTCGTCGTAGCGAGAGATGATCCGGAACCCGCCGTACCGCTCACTCCTGGCCAGCCCGGCGATCTCCCGCAGCGCCGCCCACACCCCCTCGGGGCGCTCGGCGTACTCCTGGCTGAAGTGGTCGAATGCAGCGGGATCGAAAGCCTCACCGACCTCGGGCGTTCTTTGGTGATCGATCGTCAACTCGGGAACTCCATTCCGGCCGCGTTGCGGGTGTGGTGTCCGGCGACGACTTATCTTGATGCAAGATACAAGAATCGTCAAGTGTCTCATTGTTACGATGCGAGCGACAGCGAAGGCGGCGAAGAATCCTCATGACGACCCCTGAAGAGCTCGACAGATCTCGTGTGCTCGACCTCTTCCGCCTCGACGGACGAGTCGCCGTGGTGACCGGGGCGAGCTCGGGACTGGGCGCCGGTTTCGCCATCGCACTGGCCGAGGCGGGAGCCGACCTCGTGCTCGGGGCCCGACGGGTCACCGCCCTGGAACGCACCGCGGCCTCGGTCGAAGCACTCGGCCGCCGATGCGTGTCGGTACCGACCGATGTGGCCGAACCGGAACAGTGCGAGCGGCTCGCCGAGGCCGCCGCCACCGACCTCGGCCGAGTGGACATCCTGGTCAACAACGCGGGGATCTCCACGGTCACCCCGGCGCTTCGGGAACAGCCAGGCGACTTCCGCCGGGTCGTGGAGACCAACCTCATGGGCGCCTACTGGATGGCACAGGCCTGCGCCCGGAGGATGGAGCCCGGATCGAGCATCGTCAACGTGGCGAGCGTGCTCGGTCTGGTCGCCTCCGTCCTGCCACAGGCCGCCTACTCGGCCAGCAAGGCGGGACTCATCGGACTGACCCGGGACCTGTCCCAGCAGTGGTCCGGCCGCCGGGGCATCCGGGTCAATGCCGTGGCACCCGGTTTCGTCACCACCGAGATGACCGCCGAGATGACGCCCGAGACGCTGGCACCGTTCCTCGACCGAACCCCGCTGAACCGGCTCGGCACCCAACGCGAGCTCGACGCCGCGGTCCTGTTCCTCGCCTCCCCCGCCTCCAGCTACATCACCGGCGCCACGCTCGCGGTGGACGGCGGGATGTCCGGTCACTAGCGCCTTTGCCGGGTCCGACAAGGTCGCCCTGATATGCTTTTCAGGTTCATCAACTGCCCCTGACGTGCGCATTCGAGGAGTTCTCTTTGGCTGGCCGACGCAGCGCGCGGTCGCTGCCCAACGATGCGGAGGCCGCTCAGCTCTCGTTGCTCAAGACCGCCGAGGAGTGCTTCGAGCGCTACGGCGTGCGGCGGGTCACGATGGACGAGATCGCGGCAGCCGCCGGCGTGTCCCGTCCGACGCTCTACCGATACTTCGGTGACCGCGACTCGCTGATCAAGAGCATCGTCGATCATCGCGCGGGCAAACTCGTCAGCAAGGTGCACCGACTGCTGGACGAACAGGCCACGCTGGCGGACAAGCTGATCGCCGGAACCTTGTTCCTGGTCGACATCGGACGCAACGACCAGTTCATCCGGGAGCTGCTGCGCTCGGACAGCGACCATTTCACCAACGAGCTGATGATCGAGCAGGGCACGGCGACCGCGTTCGCCGACGCCGTGTGGTCGCCGACGCTGCACAAAGCAGCCAGCGACGGGCTCCTACCCGAGGACTTCGACGAGCGGATGGCCTACCGCTGGCTCACCTCGATCAACTTCATGCTGATCGGCTGGCAGGACTACGACGACCAGCCGTTGAGCTACAAGCAGGAGATGCTGCGACGGTTCCTGGCGCCGGCCTTCCTGCGCGCCGGCGCCTGAACCTCACTTCTGGATCGAACCGGCGTCGACCGACAGGGCGGCTCCGGTGATGAAACGCGCCTCGTCCGAACACAACCAGACCAGGGCATTGCTCACGTCGATCGGCTCGATCCACGGCACCGGCAGCGTGTTCAGCGAGGCGAAACCCGGTGCGGCCATCTCCCGAGTGGCGTCGGGGACACCGCCGGTCATGATCGAGTAGGTGGCCTGATTGAAGATCATGTCTGTGCCGACCGAGGTGGGGAGCAGAGCGTTGGCACGGATCCAGTGCTGGCCGTATTCGTTGGCGATCACCCTGGTCAGCCCGATCACCCCGTGCTTTGCGGCGGTGTAGGGAGCGGTGTTGGGCACGCCCTTCGCACCAGCGGTGGACGAGGTGATCACGATGGACCCACCCCGGCCACCGGCCAGCATCGCGGGCAGGGCGGCCCGAACGGTCTTGAACACCCCGGTCAGGTTGGTCCCGATCACGTCCTCCCAGAGCTCGTCGGAGGTCTCGGCGAAGGGCTGCAGCGGCATGATCCCGGCGTTGGCCGCGACGCAGTCGAGCCGACCGAACTCGGCGACACCCTCCTCGACGAGCGCGGCCAGCCCGGCGGTGTCCCGGACGTCGACCTTGCGCGCCACGATCCGCCGGTCCAGTGCTTCGACCGATTTGACCGTGTCGTCGAGATCGGCCTCGGTCGCCAGGTCGTAGGGCACCGATCCGATCGGTTCGCAGCGATCGAACGCGATGATGTCGGCGCCTTCCTCCGCGAGACGGACCGCATGCGAACGGCCCTGGCCTCGGGCGGCTCCCGAAATGAGAGCGACCTTGCCGGTGAGTCTGCCCATCTGCACACCTCGTATCTAACGACTGTCAAGTTACGTCATTTGTATCAGACAGTCTTGGTGCGCTCCCAGATCTCGGCTGCGGTACTTTCGGCGTCTGTTCGACGGGAGGAGGCAACGATGAACGCGCGCCAGGACACCGAGGCGCAGCGCATCGTCAGCAGCCCCCCGGGCACCCAGTCGTCCCGGATCGTGGCCGCCGCCTCCGCCTGCTACGACCGCGGCGGCATCGACAAGACGACGATGGAGGACGTTGCCGCTGAGGCGGGCCTGTCACGCCCGACGATCTACCGACACTTCGCGGCCAAGGAGGACCTCGTCGTGGCTGTCGTCGTGGCGCGCGCCTGGCAGCTGTGCGAACGTGTCCGCGCGTTCGCCTCGACCAGGGCCAGCATCGACGCCAAGATCGTGGACGGCATCCTGTTCCTCGTCAATCAGGCCCGACAGGACCATGTGCTGCGGTTGCTGCTGGTGCCCGAGCCGCTCCAGGCTCTCGGCCGCCTCGATGCGGGCGCTCAGCTCGCCATCGAGTTCAACGACTCGCTCTGGGCACCGTTCCTGCGCGAGGCCGAAGCGGCACAGGAGATCCTCGACGGGATCGACGTGACCCGCGCCTGTCGATGGCTGTTGTTCGTCGAGCTGATCATGGTGGGCCGGGTGGATCGCTCTCCCGGCGCACAGGACGTCCACCGGGCCACACTGCACCGGCTCGTGACCCCGGCGCTGCATCGGGCCGCGCCACCCGCCGGCCACACACTCCCTCCATGATCACCACCGTCTGAGGGCTGTTTTCGCGCCAAAAAACAGCCCTCAGACGGTGGTGATCATGGAATCAGCCACACGCTCACCCGACGTCGGGCAACAGCGCGGGCAGAACGAAGTGCCGGATGGTCTCGCGGAAGTCCGTGTCACCGGCATCGACCAGGTCCGGGCGCCCCACGAGCATCAGCTCGATGTCGGAGAACCACGAACTGATCTCGAAGGGGTCCAGCTCCGGTCGCATCTGTCCGGCACTCTGTGCTGCTTCGAAGATCGGCCGCCACAGCTCGTCGGTCAGCTCCTGGGCGAAGTTGGACCCGGTCAGGACGTCGGTGGCCAAGCTCAGACTCTCCGGTTCGACGAGCTTGCTGACGATCTCATCGCCGCGACCCGCCGCGATCGCGAACGCCAGACCCTCGACGACCTTGTCCGCGAACTCGGGAAACTGCCCGATGTACTCGCGTGCCCGCGCGGCGAACCGGGTCGCACGACGCTCGATGACGGCGGCGACGAGCGCATCCCGATCGCGGAAGTACCGATACACGGTGGGTCGGGACACCCCCGCTCGACGGGCGACGTCGTCCATCCTGGTGCGCGTCAGCCCGTAGTCCGCGAAGCACGCCTCCGCAGCCTTGATCAGCTGGCGCCGCGCCTGCTCGAGACCTCCGGCGAACGGTCCTCGTCCGCGAGCCATGCGCACCCCCCTCGCCCGGTGTCGACCGGAGCTTAGGACATGCACCCGACAGGGAGCGCGTGCCGCATCGCCCGAGCCCTCCACACGACTCACCACTACATGAGACGATTGACACGTTTCGTCTATCGATAAGGCATAACAAATCGAGGAGGATCGTGGCTCGGCGCCTGATCAACCACATCCTTGCCGGAACGTCCCACATACTGAGGGACCCGCGAATCGAGCTCGTCCTGGAGCGGATCTACTCGGACGCACAGCGAGCGGCGGACGATGCCCGAGCCGCGCCATCCGGGCTTCCACGCGCCGCCGACGAGCTGGGCGACTTCGGCTACTCGCTTCGCCCCGGACAGGGAGAGTTCCTGTACCTCATGTGCCGCTCGATCGGCGCGCGTCGAGTCGTGGACTTCTCCACCTCGGCCGGCGCCACCGCGATCTACTGCGCGGCAGCCCTGCGGGACAACGGCGCCGGAACGGTCATCAGCTCTGACCACCGGAAAGACCGGCGCAGTGCGGCGCGACACAACCTGACCGAGGCGGGCCTGATCGACTATGTCGATCTGCGCCTCGGCAACCCGCTCGACACGCTGCGGAGCCTGCCGGGCCCGGTGGACCTCGCCTACCTGGACGGCTGGCCCGAGCTGGGCGCACCCTCCCTGGCGCTGAGCGTGCTCGAACTGATCCGGCCCGGACTGCGACCGGGCGCCCTCGTGCTCAACGACAGCCACGAACCCGACTACCTGGATCACGTGCGTGACCCCACGAGCGGATTCCGCACCTCGGTCCTCGACTTCGGGGTGCTGTCCGTTGTCGCCTGAGCGCTCGAACGAACGACAATCGAATGATACATTCGACAGATTACGTCATTCGTTAGAAAGCGGGCGTCGATGCACAGGAACAGCAAGGAAGAGCTGCGCAAACATCTCGTCGGCTTCGTGGACACCCGTACGACGGACTACGCGGACTCGACCATGCGGGTCGACTCCTGGCGCTACACCGATCCCGCCTACCTCGCGCGGGAGCACGACAAGGTGTTCAAGACGCACCCCATGGTGGTCGCCCATTCGTCGCAGCTGCCCGACCCGGGCTGCTTCCTGACCGTCGATCTCGCCGGCACGCCACTGCTGCTGGTCCGCCAGGACGACGGCGAGGTACGGGCGCTGGTCAACATCTGTCGCCACCGAGGCGCGCAGGTCGAGACCCGCCCGTCGGGCCGCCGCAAGATGTTCAACTGTCCGTACCACAAGTGGTGCTACAACCGCGACGGCGGAATCCGGAACATCCCGTTCGACGACGGCTTCGTTGGGATGGACCGCCGGGAGTACGCGCTCGCCGAGTACCCCGCCGACGAGTACGCCGGCCTGGTCTGGGTGCTCCCCACCGCCGGTGCCGAGCTCGACATGACCGCGCACGTCGGCCCCGAGATGGATCTGGACGTCCAGGCCTCCGGGGTGAGCGAGGCCAAGGTCTTCCGCACGCGGTCCTTCCGGCTCGACATGAACTGGAAGGTCGTCATGGACGGCCTCACCGATGCCTACCACCTGCAGTTCGTGCACCCGGAGACCGTCGGCCCGTTCTTCCACACCAACATCTACAAGGTCGACTCGTACGGCAAGAACTGGCGGATGGCCGTCGCGCGGCGGGGTATCGAGAAGTTCCGCGACGAGAACATCGACCTCGACGAGTTCGCCAAGTACGCCATCACCAACTTCACCATCTATCCGGGCGTCGTGATCGCCACTGAGCCGGGGCACTTCGAGGCGTGGACCGTTCGGCCGGACCCGACCGACCTGACCAGGTGCCTGGTCACCCTGATGTTCCTGGTGCCGACCCTGCCGACGTCGGAGAAAGCGGTCAGGTTCTTCGAGAAGAACTGGGACCTGCTGCTCAGGACCGTGGAGCAGGAGGACTGGGTGGTGGCGAGGACGATCTCCGACGGTCTGGCGCACACCGAGCCGCCGGACATGATCCTCGGACGCAACGAGAAAGCCACCCAGCTGCTGCACGCCCAGCTCGCCCGCGACGTCGACGGGACGGACTGATGAGCCACGTGGTCACGACGTTCTGCCGGATCTGCGTGGCCGGCTGCGGCCTGGAGGTCACGGTGGACCGGGAGCGCAACAAGGTCATGTCGATCGAGCCCGACCGGCAGAACCCCTACACCTGGGGTGACTTCTGTCGGAAGGGCAAGACCGCGGCGGAGGTGGTCGAGCATCCTCGGCGGATCACCACGCCGATGAAGCGAGTGGGCGATCGGTACGTCCGAGCCACCTACGACGAGGCCATCACCGACATCGCACGGCGTCTCGGCGAGGTCATCGACCGCCACGGGCCGGATGCGGTCGGCACCTACCACGGCAATCCGATGGGGTTCTCGTTCTCCACCACGACGTGGTGGACGGGGCTGCTGGACGCCATCGGGACCGGCAACCGGTACTGGGTCGGTTCCATCGACCAGAACAACGGGCACGTCGTCGCGCAGGCGCTCTACGGGGTGGAGCTTGTCTCGCTCGTCCCGGACATCGACGAGAGCGACTGCTTCCTGCTCGTGGGCATGGACCCGGCGGTCTCCAAGTTCAACTGGATGGAGAACAACCCCCGAGGCTGGCAGCGGGTGCTGAAACGCCAGGCGGCCGGCGCGGATGTGATCGTCGTCGACCCTCGCCGTTCGGCCACCGCTCGCAACGCCGACACCCACGTCGCTGTTCTGCCGGGCCGCGACTGGGCGTTCCTGCTCGGGCTCGTCAAGGTCATACTCGATCGGGGTCTGGAACGACTGTCCACGACATTGCCGATCGAGGGCGTGGACGACCTGCGGCGTCTCGTCGCGGAGGCGGACCTCGACGACCTGGCCGCCCGGTGCGGCGTCGATGCCACCGTCATCTCCGACGTCGCCCGACGGTTCGCCGGAGCGCACCGGGCGATGTGCGTGTGCCACACGGGCGTCTCGCAGAACGAGATGGGCACCGTCGGCGAGTGGCTGTCGCACGTGCTCAACCTGATCACCGACCGGACCGACCGACCCGGCGGACGACGTTTCGAGCGGGGCGTCATCGACATCCCCAAGGTGATGTCGCTGTTCGCGCCGGCGAGCGTGCACCGCACCCGGGTGCGCGGCCTGCCTGCCATCGTCGGGTTCCACTCGCTGTCCGAGCTCCCGGAGGAGATCACCACGCCCGGCGACGGCCGGATCCGGGCGATGATGATCGCCTTCGGCAACCCGGTGGTGTCCGGTCCGGACGGACGTGCGCTGGACGAGGCGCTGGAGCAGCTGGACTTCTTGGTCGCCATCGACCTGGTCCAGCGCGAAAGCCATCGCCACGCCGACTGGCTGATCCCCGGCACTCACTGGCTGGAGCGCGCGGAGCTGTCCCCGCTGTTCGCCTCGCTGCAGGAACAGCCCTACATCCACTACGGCGCGCAGGCCCTCGCCAAGCCCGAGGGTGTCATGGAGGAGTGGGAGTTCTTCGAGGCGCTCGCGCTGAAGATGGGGCGCAACCTGTTCGGCAGGCCCGGGGTGAACATCTTTGTCAAGGTCATGCGGAAACTCGCGGGATGGACCGGTCGGCCGGGGCTGGCCATGAACCCGAACTGGGTGTCCGCCGGAATGATCAAGGCTGGCCGGCGGGTGAAGTACCGGGACGTGCTGAACGCTCCCCACGGCCTGCGGTACGCGCGGAAGCGCTACGGCGACCTCGCCGGCATCATCGCGCACCCCGGGGGCGCGGTACGGATCGCGCCGCCGGCCTTCCTCGACGCGACACGAGCGGCACTGCGCGACCCGACGGTCGAGAACACCGACTATCCGTTCCTGCTGACGGGCAAGCGTGTCCGCGAGGCGATGAACTCCTGGCTCAACGAGTCACCCGGGCTCACGACCACCCGCGCCAACCCGCTGGAGATGCACCCCGACGACGCCGACCGACTCGGGATCGGCGACGGCGACCAGGTCCGGGTCACCTCGCCGCTCGGTTCGATCGAGCTGACCGTCGAGCTGTCCGAGCGGATCCGACCGGGCGTCGTGGCCTGTGCCCACGGCTGGGGCGGAGGGCAGTTCGATCCGGCCGGGGGCGGTGCCGCCGACCGGATCGGGGTGAACCGCAATCTGCTCGTCGACAACCGACGCCTCGATCCGCTGTCCCAGACACCGGCGTTCAACTCGACCGCCGTCCGGGTGGAACCGGTCCGGGTGGTCTCCGGCGTTCCCGAGCGGGAAGAAGCGGCGCGATGACCTATGTGATCACCCAGAGCTGCTGCAACGACGCGGTCTGCGCGGATGTCTGCCCGGCGGACTGCATTCATCCGCTGCCCTCGTCACCGGACTACGCGACGGCGGAACAGCTCTACATCGACCCGAGCTCGTGCATCGACTGTGACGCCTGCTTCGAGGCGTGCCCGGTCGAGGCGATCCATCCCGATTTCGACCTTCCGGAGCCGATGGTGCCCTACCTCGCGATCAACGCCGACTACTTCACGTCCCGATGAGCGGTCTGCGGGTCGCCGTAGTCGGAACCGGCCCGGCGGGGATGTACGCGCTGGGTCATCTGCTCGGCAACGATGCGGACATCGTCGAGTCGGTCACGGTGCTTGACCGGTTGCCGACACCGTTCGGGCTCGTCCGTGCCGGTGTGGCTCCCGATCACCAGAAGACGAAGAAGGTGCAGGTGGGGTTCGGGCGCCTGCTGCGCAACCCCCGGGTCCGGTGCCACTTTAACGTCGCCATCGGCTCCGACATCTCCCACGCCGAGCTGCGTTCACACCACCACGCCGTGGTGTACGCGGTCGGCGCATCGGGCAGCAGGCAGCTGGGCATCCCGGGCGAGGACAAGGCAGGTTCACACACGGCCACCGAGTTCGTGGCCTGGTACAACGGCCACCCGGACTTCTCCGGCCGGTCCTTCGACCTGACCTCGCCGCGCGTAGTCGTCGTCGGCAACGGCAACGTGGCGCTCGACATCGCCAGGGTCCTCACCTGGCCGGTCGACGAGCTGACTCGCACCGACATCGCCGACCACGCCCTGGCAGCGCTGCGGGACAGCCGGGTGGAAGAGGTGGTGCTGCTGGCCCGCCGGGGGCCCGACACCGCCGCGTTCACCAGCCCGGAGCTGCTCGCGTTGACGCAACGAGACGACGTGGACGTCGTGGTCGAGGGAGACCTGGGTGACGGCGCGGAGCCCAGGGCATACGGGGACCGGCTGAAGCTCAGGCTGCTGCGCGAGCTCGCCGAGCGCGAGCCTCGAGGAGCCCGTCGCAGGATCGTCTTCCGATTCCTCAGCTCGCCGGTCGACATCCTTGGCGGCGACCGGGCGAGCGGCATCCGGGTGTGCCACAACGAGCTGCGCGACGGCCGCGCGGTGCCGACCGACACGACCACCGACCTCGACACGGGTCTGGTGCTGCGCTCGATCGGCTACCGGGGACAGCCGATCGACGGGCTGCCGTTCGATCAGCGCTCGGGCACCGTGCCGCACACCGGGGGAAGGGTCGAACCGGGTGTGTACGTCGCGGGATGGATCAAGCGCGGACCGACCGGGGTGATCGGGACGAACAAGCACGACGCCGCCGAGACGGTCAGGGCGCTGCTGGACGACGCCCGCGCCGGACACCTGCCCGATCCGGTGGACGGCTTCGACTCACTGGTGACCGACCGTGCGGCGGACCCCATCGGTATCGACGGTTGGACGGCCATCGACACCCACGAGCGCCGCCAGGGCGCCGCGCTGCACCGTCCCAGGGTCAAGCTCACCGACCTGCCCCAGCTGCTCGCGCACGCCCGCTGAGCCGTGAGTGGCGAGTGGTCCTCCCGGACCACTCGCCACTCACGGCAGGTGAGCTGCGCAGACGCTCCATTAGGTGCACCAATCCGCGCCCCGCGGTGCCGAGCAGGTTCTCGGCCGGGATGCGCGCGTCGGTGAAGCTGAGCTCGGCGGTGTCCTGACCGTGCAGCCCGATCTTGTCGAGCTTGCGCCCTCGCTCGAAGGCGGGTGTTTTGCGTTCCACGACGAACAGGCTGATGCCGCGCGACCCGGCGTCCGGGTCGGAAGGCGCCGCGACGCTGCCGGTAGCGGGTTCGGACATCGCGATGGCGCCGATCTTGGCGAACTCCTCGGTCGCCGCTGCCTGGAACCGGTGGTCGCCGACCCCGGCACCGCCGAACTCCTCGGGCACGGACAGGGCGAGGAAACCCTGTCGCCCGGCTTCCAGCCACGGCTCTCTCGGCACGAGGCGCTCCCGCTCCCAGTCCTCGACGAACGGCGCCACGTGCCGCTCGATGAAGGTGCGCACCGCCCCGCGATAGGCCTCGTGGTCCTCAGTGAAGAACGGGCGCCGGGCCTACACGTCAATGCTCATCGGAGGCTCTCTTTCGTTCGGTGAAGCCGGCGAACACATCATCGGCGGACCGGAGACTCAGCGCCTGCCGTGCGAGCAGGTTCTCCGCGTCGTAGCGGCCGCGGACGTCCCGGCCCGCGCCGTCACGAATCAGTGACTTCGCGGCGCGGACCCCGCCCGGCGGGAGCGCCGCGACACGGGCGGCCAGCGCGACGGCGGTGTCGCGCACCCGCTCATCAGCGACGAGTTCCGCCAACAGCCCGAGCTCGTCGGCCCGCGTGCCGTCGACAGCGCCCCCGGCGAGTAGTACCTGCTTGGCTTGCGACTCGCCGATCAGGTCGGGCAGCACCCAGGTCAGGTTGGCGTAGCCGTAGGTCATCCCGGTGACCTTGAACCGAGTGCCGGGGCCGCCCACCCGCAGGTCGGCACACGCGGCCAGCAGCGCACCGACCCCGTAGGCGAGACCCTGCATCGCGGCGACCGTGGGTGTCGGACTCGTGTACCAGCGCCACAGCCACTCCTCCCGCTCCAGGAGCAGCGCGACGTTGTCGTCGCGCGACAGCGACCGCATCTCCTCGATGTCCCAACCCGCCGACAGCGCCTTACCGCCGGCCCCGGCCAGCACTACGGCGCCGATGGAGGCGTTGGCGTTGGCCGCCGCCAAGCACTCGTCGAACTCCTGCTGCGCCACACGGTTCAGCGCGTTGTGAACCTCTGGCCGCCGGATCTCGATCAGGCCGACCCCGCCGTCGAGCTCCCGGTAGGCGACCAGGCTCATCGCGCGGGAGTCCGGTGGGCGACCGAGGTGTCCAGCCCGTCCCGCAGAACCCGGCGTAGGACCTTGCCCGACATGCTGCGCGGCAGCGCCTCGGTCGAGCGAACGATGTAGCGGGGCAGCTTGTAGTCGGCCAGGTGCGTGCGGCAGTGCTCGTGCAGTTTCGCCAGGTCCACATCGGCGACGCCAGGGCCGCCGATCACGACTGCCACCGTCTCGCCCCATCGTTCGTGGTCGGTGCCGACCGCGGCGACCTCGCCGACACCGGGGAACTCGCCCACCACCCGCTCGATCTCGGCGGGGTAGACGTTCAGCCCACCAGAAATGATCATGTCTTTCTTGCGGTCGACGACGCGGAGGAACCCGTCCGCATCGACCGTGCCCATGTCTCCGGTGTAGAGCCAGCCGTCGGCCACCGCCGCCGAGGACGCCTCCGGGTCGCCCCAGTAGCCGGCGCACACCTGCGGCCCGCTGACCGCGATCTCCCCGACCTCACCGACCGGTACCTCCCGGCGACCGCCGTCCACGATCCTGACCCGGGTGTGCGGGGCGGGCAGACCGGCGGCGTCCCGCTTGGAGAGGAAGTGCGAGCGGGGCAGCACGGTCGTGCTCGCGGTGGCTTCGGTCAGCGAGTAGGCCTGGCGGATATACACGCCCTTGGCCTCGTACCGCCGGAGCAACGGGGCCGGTACCAGGGCACCACCGGTGATGGCCGTACCCAGCGAGGAGAGGTCGGCCGAGTCGAATCCCGGCGCCGACGCGATTCCCTCGTACATGATCGGCACGCCGGTCATCGCGTTGACCGGCCAGCTCACGATCAGGTTCAGCGCCGTCACCGGGTCGAACTCCTCCAGCAGGAGCGTTCCGCCCACGACGAAGGTGATCAGGAAGTTGTTGATGACTCCACCGGTGAAGGCCAGCGGGACGCAGCAGAGCATCGCCGTCCCGGAGTCCCAGCCCTCGGTCCGGGTGTAGTTGTTCGCCGTGGCGAACACGTTGTCGTGGGTGAGGACGGCGCCCTTGGGATAGCCGGTGGTGCCGGAGGTGAACGCGACCACGGCCGGGTCGGAACCCGCGATCCCCGCGACGATCGTCGGGTCCAGGTCATGGCCCTGCGCGGCGAGCGCCGAGAGGGTGATGTCCGAGGGAGCGCGGTCGTCCAGCGCGATCCGAAGAGTGTTCGGGCGTTCGGCCGCCAACGGCTCGTACCTGTCCACCAGTGTCGCGTCGTGCGCTATCGCCGACAACGAGACCGCGTCGACCATGTAGGCGAGCTCCGAGGTCGTGGCCCGAACGTTGAGCGGCACGACAACGGCCCCCGCACGCAGGATGCCGATGGCCAGCTCGCACCAGGACAGGGCGTTCGCGCCGAGGATGCCCACCCGATCTCCGGCGGTCACCCCCTTCCCGCGCAGACCGACCGCAATGCGGCGGGTCCGTTCTTCCAGCTCCGACCAGGTCCGGTGACGGCCCGACTGAGACATCGCCACCGCCTCCGGCTGCCACCGCGCCCAGAACTCACAGGTCTCCGCCAGGTTCACGCCGCGTCATCCTCCAACTCCATGCGATCTCCTCGCACCCACGCCTGAGGTCAAACTACAGAACATCTGTCGTTTTTTGTACTATGTAACGCAGAGCGATTCAGGGGCGTCAGCCGGGATACCTGAGGTGTTCTGGACCAAGCCTCCGTCTCAGGCGAGGCCCGCGATTCGAGGCGCATCGAGGTCGAGGGCCATATCGGCGTAGCGCCGTGTCTGATCGGCGATCACCTGGTCGACTCGTGGCGAGGAGGCGACCTGGCTCGACAACCCGCAGAAGAGGTACACGGCGTACATCGCGCCTTCTCGATAGGCCGCCCAGCAGTGCTCGAAATCGAAGCCCTCGATACCGGCGGCAGTCAGTTGGGTGTGGTAGCCGAGGACGAGTTCTCGCTCGACCGAGCGACGCGTGGCAGTGGAGAGCGACGAACCGAGGAAATAGGCGACATCGATGCCGGGCGGCCCCAGGCGGACGGTCTGGAAGTCGACGAATGTGGCCGGCGGCGCCTTGTCCTCGCTGCCGAAGAGGATGTTGTCGGTGCGAAGATCACCGTGCTGCAGAACGAACGGTGAGCTCCAGGACCGGACCCAGCTGCCGGCTTGGGGAATGACTTCCTCGAAAAGCTCGATCTGTCGGGCTTCGAGGGCATGTCCGAACCGCTTCACGAACGGTTCGAGGCCCCGGGGCATCGCGTCGAAGAGTTCGTAGGTCCGTTGACGGCCGGCGAGCCATGGCAGTTCCAGCAGCGCCGGATCATTCCAGGACGCGGCTTGGAGGCGAGCCAGCTCGGTCAGCACAAGAGCGCACTCCTCGGGAGTGCTCTCGGTGAGGACGTCGCCGGGACGGGCGCGTCCGCCGAGGTCTTCCAACACCAGGGTGAACAGGCTGGTCTCCGAGTCGAACTCGGCGGCGTAGCAGGTCGGGACGCTGACCGGACCCAGGCGGGGCAGCAGATCGCGGTAGAACCCGACCTCGAGCCCGTACATCCCCATGGCCCGGGCCAGGCCCAACGTGCTCGTCTCGGTCGTCGGGAACTTCACCACGACCGAGCCGGGTCCAGAAGCCCCCGACTCCCACTTCAGGTCCGCGCGGACCATCTGGCACATCGCGCCGATGTTCATCGGCTCGACGTCGACCCCGAGAACGCGCCCGCGACCGAGGGCCGAGGTGAACCACTCCGGACTGAGCTGCCGGACGTCCGCCACTATCGACACGGCTTGCCCCTCCACGCACTCAGGCACCGAGCGCTCGCCGCTGGTGTGCCCGGATGACCTCGATGTCGAACCAGTCCTGGTTCTCGCCCCAACCCGATTCGCCCTCGATGGTCCAGCTGGCCAGACACCACTGCATGTGCCAGAGACTGTGCCACTTCAGGCAGTTCTGGACCTGCGACTGCGCGTCCAGGGTCCGCCCGTGCTCGTCCTCCAGGTGCAGCACCACCCGCCGCGGCCGGCCGTCCGGCTCACGCTCGATGACCTCCCGGGTGCCGCCGGTGACCTGCCCTAGGACCCCGTCCTTGGTGAAGTGGCCGTAGCTGATCTGGTCGACGGATTTCGCGGTGACCGGGGCCTTCGAGTCGGGCCGGGCGGACGTGACCGCGAACGAGGTGTTCTCCGAGGCCCAGCCGAAGTCGAAGCCGCCGCCGGGCACGTTGCGGGCCGGCCCGGGGCGTGGGCCGCGAGAGTGGTCGTGGAAGTGGTGGCAGTCCACCGGGATGGTCTCGCCGTGCAGAGTGATCGTGCCGGTGACCGAACCGAGCAGCTCGTAGTGCACCCCACCGTAGATGTCGAAACCGTGCTCGGCGGTGTAGTGCAGGTTCGGCGGGTGGTAGGCGGCGGTCCATTGCAGGTCGAGCGTCATCTCGTCACTGATGAACCCCAGCTCGTACCGCTTGAGAGGCTCGACGAGCGTGCATCGCATGTTGTTGCCCAGCTCGAAGTCGAACAGGTCGGCGTCCGGGGACATCGGGTTGAAGTGGAACCATTCCGAGTAGAGGCAGTTGTGGGTCTCGGTGCCCTTGTCGTCCCACAGCGCGACGCCGGCGGAGGTCAGGTTCATGTTCGGCCGGTGCCAGACGTAGAAGTATCCGTCGATCTTGCGTTCGGGGACCATGAACCCGAACAGGCCGGACTCGTTCCAGAACGGGTCATCAGGCCGAGGGTGATGCTTCCACGAATCGTCCTCGGCGACGATCTCACGGGTCAGCTCGCCAGTCATCGATGAACCTCTCTACGGGGAGGTGACAATCTTTACACCGTAAAATTTACGCTGTCAAAGAATTCGAGGTAAGGTTTCCCCATCATGAGCGCAGCCGCCGAGACTCCCCGTGGGCGACCACAACTGCTGGACGCCGAGCGGGTGGTCAACGCCGCGCTGGAGCTCCTGGACACCGAGGGTCTGACCGCGGTCACCTTCCGCCGGGTGAGCTCGGAGCTGGGCGTCAGCCACATGACCCTGTACGGCTACTTCCCCTCCAAGCACGAGCTGCTCGAAGCACTCGTCGCGCGCACGCTCGCGGAGTCCCAGAGCTCCGGCGGCGTCGCATCCAGCTGGCACGAGGCCCTGCTGCACCGGATGCGGGACATCCACGCGGCCCTGCTGAAACGACCGGGCATCGCCGAGCTGCTGGTGACCCGGGAGTTCGCCGGCCCGTCGCTCGTACAGGTCCGGGAGCAGCTGCTCGACATCTTGCGGTCGACCGGGTGCGCGGAGGCGGAGGCCATCGACGGGATCAGCGTGGTGTTCAACTACCTACTCGGCGACGCCATGGTCGAGACACGACGCGGGCGAGGTGGATCAGCCGCATCGTTCGAGCGGGGGATGCGGTACCTGATCACCGGCCTACGCCACGATCTGAGCCTCGATCCGGGTGCAGCATCGTGAGACGCGCTCCTCAACCCGAGATCGACAACGGGCGAGACATCAGGACAAGTAATCGGTCTCACCGAGCAGGTCCGGAAACCCTGTGCTCCAACGGCAGGGAACGCTCGATGAGTAACCGTCCGCGCGAATCGCCGCAGGTCGCACCCGTCCTCATCTGTTTCGAATCCTGCCGAGGGCACCATCTCCGATCAGCGCTGATGCTCGATGCGGCCTTCGTGGCCCGGTCACCGGGCCGTGGTGAAACGCTTTCGGTACTCCCCCGGGGTGGTTCCGAGGCGCGACTGGAAGACCCGGTGCAGCGTTTCGACCGAGCCGAGGCCGCTCGCGCCCGCCACGGCCCTGGAGCTGAGTGAGGTTCTCTCCAGCAGTCTCCTGGCGTGCTCCACCCGCAGTGCCTCGACATAGTCGCCGGGGGTGGTCCCGGTCTCGGCGCGGAACAGTCGCGCGAGGTGGCGTGGGCTGACCGCGAGGCGACCGGCGAGTGCGGTGACCGACAGGTCGGCGTCGAGGTGCTCGACGATCCATCGCCGTAGGTCGGCCATGTCCGCCCGGCTGCTCGGCGCGAAGGCCAGTGGCGCGCTGAACTGGCTCTGCCCGCCGGGGCGCTGCAGGTACATCACCATCAGCTGGGCGATGCGCAGCGCCTGCGGGTCGCCGTGGTCCTCGGCGACGAGCGCGAGCGCGAGGTCCATGGATGCCGTGATGCCCGCGCTGGTCCACACCCGCCCGGATCGGACGAAGATCGGGTCGGACTCGACCTCGACGGTCGGGTGCGCCGCCGCGAGCTGCTCCACGGTGGCCCAGTGGGTCGTGGCGCGGTGCCCGTCCAGGAGACCGGCCTCGGCCGCCAGGTGGCTGCCGGCGCACACCGCGGCGATGCGCCCGGCACGACCGCCCACGAGGCGCAGCCACGCCACGACGTCCTGGTCGACGAACGGGCGCGGGTACCCGTCGACGATGTCCATGCGTCCCGGGACGAGCAGCGTGTCCGGCCGCTCGTGGACCTCGTCGACGGTCGTGTCGGGCAGCAGGCGGATCCCGGAGAACGCGCGCACCGCACCCGGGCGGACGCCGACCGTCCGCACCTCGTACCGAGCCTGCTCAGGTGCGAGCAGCAGGTTCGCCATGGTGAAGACCTCGGCGGGGCCGGTCACGTCGAGCGCGTCGACGCCTTCGAAGAGAGGGACGAGGACGAGGTGCGAGGGAACGGCCGTCACCAGGTCACCCTTCCCCACGGCGGTGATGTCTTCAAGGACCAGGTCTTGTCGGAAACGGACATCGTCGCCCTGTCCGGAACTGACAATGACTGGTCAGTGCGGCCACACGGGTCTCACTGCACGATCGACGGAGAAGATCGCTGACGGAATGAGGATCGATGCAACAGCTCTTCGTCGAGCTCTACAACTACCGCGACGAATGGACCGAGCTACCGTTCGAGCAGCGCCGTGCCTTCGTGACCGCGCTTCCGGCGGCGCTGGCCTCCCTCCGGGAGCGAGGGCTGGAGATCCTCGGGTTCGGGGTCAACGACCCGGCGACCGATCGCCGCGCACCCTACGACTTCTTCTCGGCCTACCGGGTGCCGAACGCGGAGCTGCAACGGGAATTCGAGGCCGCGATCGCCGCGTCCGGATGGTACGACTACTTCGAGCAGGTCAACGTCAGCGGCGCCGCGTTGTCCCCGGTCGGCGCGCTGCTGCGCAACGCCGCGCTCGCGCCCGCGACCGGGCAGGGGCCACCGATCTCACCCGTCTCGCCGTACCGCAAGCACCAGGTGACCGCGCTGGGCCGTCGTATGGCGTACGTCGATGAAGGCCGGGGGCGCCCGATCGTGCTCGTGCACGGTGACGTCATGTCCTCGTTCCTGTGGCGCAACGTCATCCCGCACCTGGGCCCGCACGGGCGGGCCGTCGCGGTCGACCTCATCGGCGCCGGTGACTCGGACAAGCTCCCCGGGTCAGGGCCGGGCACCTACCGCTTCGGGACGCACGTCGAGTACTTCAGCGCGTTCATGGACCAGCTCGACCTCGGCGACGACACCGTGCTGGTCGGGCACGACTGGGGCGCGAACGTCGCCATCGAGTGGGCCCGCCGCAACGCGCGTCGGGTGGCCGGCGTCGCGTTCACCGAGGCGCTGCTGCCCCCCTTCGAGTGGGACGACTGGCCTCGGGAGATGCACGAGCAGTTCCGCTTCCTGCGCGGCCCCGACGCCGAAGCCGCGATCCTGGACGACAACTACTTCGTCAACGCCTCCACCGAGTCCATGACCCGGATGCTGGCCGCCGAGGAGTGGACCGAGATCGTCCGCCCGTACGCCGAGCCCGGCGAGGGACGCAGGCCCACCTACGACTGGCCCCGGGAGGTCCCGTTCGGCGACGACCGGACCGCCACCCGCGAGGCGTTGGAGGCCCAGGCGGAGTGGCTGGCCGCCGGCTCCGTTCCGACGCTGCACCTCGCGGCGGTCCCGGGCGGGATCGACCACATCGGCGGACGGCGGCGGGACAGCATCGCGCGGTACCGCAACCTCACCCGGATCGAGATCAACGGGCTGCACTGGACCCCGGAGGACGACCCGCACGGAATCGGCAAGGCCCTCACCACCTGGCTGCCCACACTCCCCTAGGCGCCCGCCCGCAATGGCACGAATGTGGCTTTAGGGACGTTGAACGTCCCTAAAGCCACATTCGTGCCACTCGGAGGGAATGTCCGGCGGGTTAGATGCTGCGGTGGTCTCGTACGGCTGACTCGAAAGCGGTCAGGCGGGGGGCCAGGTCGGCGTCCACCGCGAGCGGGTCGGTGGCGTGCAGCCGCTGCATCGCCCGGCGGCTCGGCAGGCTGGTGTTGATCTCGTGCTCGCCCCGGCCGAGTGCGTCGACCAGGTCGGTCACCACGTCCTGCACCGAGCGGCGGCCGAAACCGAGGTCCTCGCCCGCGGTCGAGCTGTCCATCATCGCGGTGGCCATGGCCCCGAGGTAGCCGCTGGCGACGTGCACACCGGTGCCGTGCAGCTCCCGGCGCAGCGCGTGGCCGAACGCGGCCAGTCCCGTCTTCGTCGCCGCGTAGGTCGTGTAGAACGGCAGCGGGACCAGCGCGATACCGCTCGCGATGTCCAGCACGATGCTGCGGCGCGGCGGTTCGGCGGCCGCGCGCAGGTCGGGCAGCAGTGCGCGGGTGAGCAGGATCGGCGCGGTCAGGTTCAGGCTCACCATCGCCAGTACGTCCGTCGGATCGCAGTCCTCCAGGCGACCGGCGCGCACGTTGCCGGCGTTGTTGACCAGCAGGTCGACCCTGCCCAGCACCGTGCGCGCGACGTCGGCCACCTTCTCCACGGAACCCTCGGCGGTGATGTCGACGGCCAGCACCTCCGCCGTGCCGCCCGCCCGCACCACGGCGGAGGCGGTCTCCCGCAACGCCTGTTCCCGGCGTCCCACCAGCAGCAGGTGGGCGCCGCGCGCGCCGAACTCCTCGGCCAGCGCGCGGCCGATCCCGCTACCCGCTCCGGTGATCACCCCGGACCGGCCGGTCAGGTCGATGGATGTCTCGGTCGAGGTCACGTCTGCTCCCGAAGTGTCGTGCGTTCGCGGATCTCCACAGCGGTCTCCAGCATCTGCCGGGTGCTGGTGAACCAATCGTGCAGGTTCAGGTCCACGATGAGCTCGTCCGCACCGGCCTCCTCGGCCGTGTGGATGTCTTCCAGGATCTGGTCGAGCGTGCCGACGAACGCGGTCCGGTCAGGTCCGGCCGGGCGGTCGGTGAAGGTCACGTTGCCCACCACGACCATCTCCATGCTGCTCGCGTCCCGGCCGTACCCGGACGCCATGTCCCGGATCCGGTCCCAGTCCGCGCGCAGCTCCGCCGCCCCGGCGGGCCCGGGTGTGGTGAGCAGCGGGAGCCAGCCGTCGGCGCGGCGGGCGATGCGCCGGACGACCGAGGGCCCACCGCCGCCGCCCAGCATCACCGGGATTCTCGACGCGGGCTTGGGCAGCACCGACGCCTTCTCGATGACGACGCGAGGTCCCCGGAAGCTCACCGGGTCCGGCCCCCACACGGCGTCGAAGACGTCGAGGGTCTCGTCGAGGAACCGTCCGCGGTCCGCGCGGGTGGCGCCGGTGGCCCGCAGCTCGTCGGTGGACCAGCCGGTGCTCATGCCCGCGATCATGCGGCCGCCGCTGATCTGGTCGACCGTGGCCAGCGCCTTCGCCAGCTGGACCGGCCCGTGGAGCGGCGCGACCAGGACGGACGTGCCCAGCCGCACCGTCTCGGTCACCATCGCGGCGACCGTGAGGAGCGCCAGCGGGTCGGCAGCCTGCCGTGAACCTTCCGGCCACGGCAGGTCCGACAGGGCGGCGTAGGACTCGACCGGGGTGTCCGGGAAGAGCAACCTCTCATAGGTCCAGACGCTGGTGTAGCCGGCCGCTTCGGCTGTTCTGGCCGCTTCGGCGACGTCGTGGCGCAGGTCCACCCCCAATCTCTGGGGCAGACGAAGTCCGAGTTTCACGTGAATCCTCCGGTGGTCATGAGTGTGCGGGACGCGGAGCGCGACCCTGGTCCGTGCCACCTCGCAGAGCGTCGTGTTGTGTCGCAGACGCTGCAGTGTCCGCGACGCGACGTGAAGCTCTGCGAAGTCGAGCTGGGTCCGGGGCCGGGCTGGCTGCGGACCGTGCCCTACTGGTCCTTCGTCACCTGGATGATGGTCTTGCCGGGGGTCCGCCGGTCGCGGCCGTAGGCGGCGGCCGCCTCGGTGAGCGGGCGCACGGCGCCGACGAGGGGCCTGAGACGTCCGTCGCGGACCCGCTGGGCGAGGTCCGCGAGCCGGGCGCGGTCGGCTTCGACCACGAAGAACTTGGCAATCCCGTGCGCGGGCTGCGTCGAGGGAGGCTCGGCGATCGTCACGAGGGTCCCGCCGGGGCGGACCAGCGCGGTGGACCGCTCCAGGATGTCCCCGCCCACGACGTCGAGGACCAGGTCCACCTCGCCGACGCTCTCCAGCTCGTCGGCACCCAGGTCGAGGAACGCGTGCGCGCCGAGGTCCAGCGCGAGGTCGCGGTCGTCGGCACGGCCGGTGGCGATCACGTGCGCGCCCACCTCGCGGGCGAGCTGCACGGCGAGCGACCCGACACCACCGGCGGCGCCGTGGATCAGAACGGTCTGGCCCGCCGTGAGCCCGCCGTGGTCGAACAGGGCCTGCCACGCGGTCAGCCCGGAGATGGGCAGCGCAGCCGCCACGGTGTCGTCGATGTCGGCGGGCAGCGGGGCGAGGTTGCGCGCCTCGACCGCGGTGTACTCGGCCAGGGTCCCGTTGCGGGTCCAGTCGACCGTCCCGAACACCCGCTGGCCCACGGTGAGGCCGGTGGTCCCGTAGCCCAGCTCGACGACGACTCCGGCCAGCTCGTGCCCGGGAATGCTGGGGGTGCGGTCCCGGTCGGCCCGGTCGGTCCAGGTGCCCGGCCAGTCCAGTTCCCCCGGGGTGAAGCCCGCGGTGTGGACCCGCACGATGACGTCGTTCTCCGAGGCGTACGGGTAGGGCATCTCGGTCAGGGTGAGCCCGTCCAGACCGGCGTCGCGGTCGGTCACGGTGATGGCGTGCATGTGGTTCCTTTCTCGATGGCGTGTGCTCGGGGAGCGGGCAGCGGTGCCGCGTGACGGTGGGCCGTGTGGACGGCGGCGCCCACGGACAGCGCCGCGACACCCGCGATGTACAGGTAGCCGGTGGTCGCGAGCCCCCAGACCGGCACGGCCCGGCCCGCCGCGAGGGACGGAAGGCTCAGCGCCGCGTAGCTGACGACGTACGCGGCGGAGAACACCTCCGACCGTGACGGCGCCTCGGTGGCCTCGCTGATACCGCGCAGCGTCCCGTTGAAGGTCAGGCCGACGCCCAGCCCGGAGACCACGGCTCCGCCGAGGAAGACGGGCGCGGAGGCCGTGGCCAGTGCGCCCGCCAGGCCTGCCGCGCCCACCGTCAACGCGACCGAGCCCAGCAGGGTGGCGGTGGGCGCCGCGTATCGCGCCGACCACAGTCCGCCCGCGCTGTTGGCGAGGAACAGCACCGCGATGCCGAGACTGCCCGCGGCACCGAAGTGCACGTGCAGGACATCGCTCACCAGCGACGGCGCCAGGGCGAGGAACAGCCCGGTGACCGACCACCCCGCCACGATCGCCGGGACGGCGGCGACGAACTCGGCCCGCGTCCGGACAGGGACACGGACTCGCGGGCGCAGCGAGGCCAGCGCTCCGGTGCATCCGGTGCTCGTCTCCGGGAGCGCGAGAACGAGCGCCGCGAGCACCACGAACGCGAGCGTGAGCACGGCGAAGACGTAGCGGTCGGGACGCTCGCTCACCTGGACGAGCAACCCCGCCACACCACCGCCGACGGCCAGGCCGAAGCTCGTACCCACCGCGGTCATCGTCGGGCCACGCCGAGGACGCCGCGCCGGGGCGAGCTCGACCAGCCCGGCGGCGAGAGCACCGGTGGCCGTTCCCGCTGCGACGCCCTGCACGATCCGCGCAACCACGAGCGCGGCGACCCCGTCGGCCGCCAAGAAGACCGCCGTACCACCGGCCGCCACCAGGAGTGACGCGGCCAGCACCGGTCGGCGGCCGATGTGGTCGCTCAACGACCCGACGGTCAGCAGCGCGACGAGCAGTCCCGCGACGTACACCGCGAAGACCACCGTCAGGGTCGTCACCGAGAGGCCCCAGCGCTGCAGGTACAGCGGATAGAACGGCGACGGGACGCTGGAGGCCGCCATCATCAGCACGGTGGCGACGACGAGCAGGGCGAACGAGGCGCCCCGCCCGAGCCGCCCCCCGTTCATCACGGTGTCCTTCATGGTCGTCGGGTCAGCTCGGCCAGGCCGAGCCGACGATGCGCTCGACGGTCGTCGTACGCCGCAGGTCGGGGAGGAAATGCTCGAGAACGTCGGAGTTCACCGTTCCGTTGGTGGTTTCCGGACGGTTCTTCTGCCCTTCGAAATAGGCCAGCAGGAATTCGTTCTTGAAATCGCCACGTGGGTGGGCCGCGACGATCGCGGCGATCTGATCGGTGTTCAGGTCGTCCAGCCCGAAACCGAGAATCTCGGTCAGCACACCGAGGTGGGTGGTGGCGATCTCCGGGCCCATCCGGCCGGGGATTCCCGGCGTCGTGTGCAGCGCGATCGCCGTCCACACGGTGTCGGCGGCGGCCGGGGAGAAGCCGCGGTCGAGCAGGAACCGCCGCGCGTGGTCGGCGCCGTCGACCTCGAACCGCTGCTCCACCTCGGAGAACGGCGTCACCAGACCGGTGTCGTGGAACATGGCGGTGAGGTAGAGCAGCTCCGGATCCGGTGTCACCCCGAGCCGGTGGGCGTGCATCTCACTGAAGAAGAAGACGCGGCGCGAATGGTGGTAGATGAGCGGGCTGGTCGTGTCCCGGACGAGACGGGTCGCCTCGGCGACCGCCTCGGTATCCGGAACCTCCACCCCCGCGATGACCTCAGACATGGCCTCTTCGCTTTCGGGCAACAGCTACTGGAATGTGAGTTCCATGCTGCCGACCCGCCCCCATTCTCCGCCGCCTTCATCCGGCCAGGAATCCCTCAAATCCGGACGCCGGGAGCGCGGCGGCACCGTGCGCCGGGTGGGTACGAAGGACAGGTCGCCGAAGCCGAGAAAGCTGTGGCCGGGGCAGCGGGGCTACCTCACCGGCGTTGCCGACCGAGTGCGGAGTTCGTGGTCAGCGCCTCCCGACGCCTGGTTCAGATCGAGGCGCCGTTTCGTTACCGAATCAGCTGACCTTGCGGTAGCGGATGTGGGTGGCCAGCGGCGAGTGGAGCGCCTCGACGGGCTCGAAGCCGAAGGACTCGACGCCGTCGAACATGCGCTCGCCGGAACCGAGCAGGACGGGCGCGATGTCGAGGGTGAGCTCGTCGACCACCCCGGCGTTCAGCGCCTGCCGGACGGTCGAGGCCCCACCGGCGATGTCGATACCGTTGTCCCCGGCGGCCTCGCGCGCCGCGGCGTAGGCCGCGTCGAAGCCGTCGGTGATGAAGTGGAAGGTCGTCCCGCCGTCCATCTGGATCGGGTCGTGGCTGTGGTGGGTCAGCACGAACACCGGCGCGTGGTACGGCGGTTCGGCGCCCCACCAGCCCGACCAGTCCTCGTCCCAGTCCCCTCGGATCGGGCCGTACATGTTGCGGCCCATCACGTATGCGCCTCGGGGACGCATGAGCCAGTCGTTCGCGGCCCTGTCGGCGTCGGTGGCCCTCGGGTCGCCGATGTGCCAGCTGTGCAGCTCCAGTCCCCGCTTGCCCAGGGGGTTGTCCCGGCTCTGGTCCGGTCCGGCGACGAAGCCGTCCAGCGAGATGGACATGTGACAGGTGGTGTCCGGCATCGCCAACCCCTGAGTGATTGTGACTTGCAAGCGGTTGGGCAGACGGTAGCAGGTGGTGGCAAACCGCAAGTGCTATACACGGCATGGTGACGGGGAGATCGGACCAACCGCGCTCGGGCTGCGCGATCAACGCCGCGGTGGAGGTGATCGGCGACCGCTGGTCGCTGCTGGTCCTGCGCGACGTCATGTTCGGCAACCGACGGTACTTCCGCGTCCTGCAGGAGCACTCCGAGGAGGGCATCGCCTCGAACATCCTTGCCGACCGGCTCCGTCGCCTGGTCGCCGAAGGCCTGCTCACCCGGGCGGACGCGGGCCGGGGCAGGCGCGCCGAGTACAGCCTCACCGAAGCCGCCATCCAGCTCGTCCCGGTCATGGCCGTGCTCGGGCAGTGGGGTGCGCGCCATCGCCCCACGACGCCGGCGCTGCGGGTGCGGGCCGAGGTGCTCGCCGACGGCGGGCCCGGCCTGTGGGACGACTTCATGGCCGAGCTGCGTGCCGAGCACCTCGGCACACCCGTCCCACCGCGAACCGGGCCGACCGTCGGCGAGCGTCTGGCAGCCGCGCACGCCGAGGCACTCGCCCTCGACCCGAACCAGGAACGGGGCTAGCCGAGGCTCATCGGAGGTCGACGTCGATTCGGGCGCGCAGCTCGGTCAGGGACAGCCCGTAGGTCTCGCGGACCCGGACGACACCGTCGCCGAGGAGGAAGACGCCGTGGTCGGTGTAGACGCGGTTGACGCAGCCGCGACCGGTCAGTGGATAGCTGCAGGTGGGGACGATCTTGGACGACCCGTCCTTGGCGAACAGCGACATCATGACGAACACCTGCTTGGCACCGATGGCCAGATCCATCGCGCCGCCCACCGCCGGGATCGCATCGGGCTCACCGGTGTGCCAGTTGGCCAGGTCACCGTTCGCGGCGACCTGGAACGCGCCCAGCACACACACGTCGAGGTGACCGCCGCGCATCATGGCGAACGAGTCGGCCTGGTGGAAGTACGACGCTCCGAGCGACTCGGTCACCGGGATCTTCCCGGCGTTGATCAGGTCCGGGTCGATCGCGTCGCCGTGCGCGGCCGGGCCCATCCCGAGCATCCCGTTCTCGGTGTGCAGGACCACCCCGCTGTCGCCGGGCAGGAAGTCGGCGACCAGTGTCGGCTGCCCGATGCCCAGATTGACGTAGGAGCCACGTGGAATGTCGGCGGCGACAGCGGCGGCGATCTCGTCGCGGCTCAACGGGCCCCGGTCGGTGTGCTCGCGGGTCATCAGGCAGCCTCCTCGTTCTTCGCCGAGGTCACGACGATGCGGTCGACGTAGATGCCGGGCGTCACCACCGCTTCGGGGTCCAGCTCACCGGCCTCGACGACGCGGTCGACCTGCACGATCGTGGTCGCGGCCGCGGTGGCCATGACCGGGCCGAAGTTCCGCGCGGTCCTGCGGTACACCAGGTTGCCCATGGTGTCCGCGACATGCGCCTTGATCAACGCGACGTCACCGCGGATCGGGTACTCCAGGACGTACTCGCGACCGTCGATCGCGCGGGTCTCCTTACCCTCGCCCAGCGAGGTGCCGACCGCGGTGGGGCAGAAGAACGCCCCGATCCCGGCGCCGGCCGCGCGCATCCGCTCAGCCAGGTTGCCCTGCGGAACGACCTCCAGCTCGATGCGGCCCGACCGGTACAGCTCGTCGAACACATAGGAGTCCCGCTGCCGGGGGAACGAGCAGATGATCTTCCGAACCTGCCCGGCGGCAAGCAGGGCCGCGAGACCCTCCTCACCGTTGCCGGCGTTGTTGTTGACCACCGTCAGGTCCCGGGCACCGGAGCGGCGCAGCGCGTCGATCAGCTCGACGGGCTGACCGGCGGTGCCGAAGCCACCGATCAAGACGGTCGCCCCGTCGCCGATCTCACCGACCGCTACATCCGCCTCCATCTCGACGGCGATCATCGGCTCGACTCCCGACTCGCGCGGCACGATCCCGCGACTCGCGCGGCAGAATCCAGCGACTCGCCGAGGTAGGTGCGCATGCCTCCGCGAGTCGGGACATTCCGCGGCGCGAGTCGCTGGATAGTGCCGCGCGAGTCGGGACATTCTGGCGCGCGGTCCGCGGCCGTCATCGCAATCTCCATATCGTCAGTGTCTGTCAGATCGCGGACGGGTGCGGGCAGAGCGGCGTGACCTTCACCGACATGTACGGGAACAGTGGCAGGTTCCACAGGATGTCGTGCAGCTCGTCGGTGGAGTCGACGTCGAAGACGCTGACGTTGGAGTACTGCCCGACGACCCGCCAGATGTGGCGCCACTTGCCCTGTCGCTGCAGGTCCTGCGAGTAGGCCTTCTCCCGCGCGACGGTGTCCGCGCGGACGCCCGCGTCGAGGTCGGCCGGGATGTCGACGTCCATGGTGACGTGGAAGAGCATGGGTTCAGTCCCTCCGGAAGGCGCGCAGCTTGTCGGGGTCCAGCTCGATCCCGAGGCCGGGACCGTCGGGCAGGTGCAGCTCGCCGTCGGCGTAGCGCAGCGGTTCGACGAGCATCTCCTCCGCCATCAGCAGCGGCCCGAACAGCTCGCTGCCCCACGTGACACCCGGCGCGGCGCACGCGAACTGCAGCGACGCCGCCGTGCCGACCGGTGACTCGATCGACGTGGCGCCGTGGGACGGGATGCCGGCGGCCGCGCCGATCGCGGCGATCTCCATGCTGGCCCGCAACCCGCCGCACTTGGTCGTCTTGACCGCGAAGATGTCCGCGGCGCGGCGGTCGGCGATGCGGATCGCGTCGGACGGGGTGCGCAGCGCCTCGTCGGCCATGACCGGGACGGGCAGTGCGGCGTTGATCTCGGCAAGCGCGTCGATCTCCGAACCGTGCACCGGCTGTTCGATCATCTCCACACCGGCCTGGGCGAGCTTCGGCAGGTGGGTCAGCGCGGTGAGGCGGTCCCAGCGTGCGTTGATGTCGACGCGCACGCCGGCGACGCCGGCCAGCTTCTCCGCGACCGCGCAGATGCGGGCCACGTCGTCGGCCGGTTCCTGCGCGCCCATCTTGAGCTTGAACGAACGGTGCAGTCCCGCGTCCAGCTTGCCGAGCGCCTCCTCGATCACCACCGGTGCCGGCTCGGTGCCCAACGCCCAGGTCACCGGGATCGACGTGCGGGCGAGTCCGCCGAGCAGGGTGTGCACCGGCACCCCGAGGCCACGCGCCCACGCATCGTGCAGCGCGACCTCGACGGCGGCCTTGGCGTAGAGGTTCGCGGCGACGACGTCGGTGACGTCACGCACGATGGCGTGGATGTCGTCGACGCGGCGGCCCAGCAGGATCGGCGCGATGAAGCGCTCGACGACCAGCTGCATGGTCTCGACGGACTCCCCGCCCCACCACGGCCCGCCGGGCACCACGCCCTCACCGACACCGGTGAGCCCGCCGGCGGTGCGGACGAACACGTACAGCACCGGCTGCGCGTCCATGCTCGCGCGCGCGAAGCGGTGCGGGCGGCGTAGCGGGATGTCGAGCAGCACGGTCTCGACTCGGTCGATCCGCAGGTCGTCGCTCACGGAGGTCCTCTCGGAACAGGTAGGTGGGCCCGGCCCGACCAAGATCATTTGGTCGGGCCGGGCCATGGTGTCAGGCGGGCTCGAGCACGAAGTCGTACGCCACCCGATGGGTACCGTCGTCCCGCTTCTCCGGGGACAGGACCAGCTCGTCCTTGGTCGCCCGAGCGACGTCGGACTCGAGCCATTCCCCGCCGCTGAAGTAGAGCTGGGTGGTGATCTGACGGTGACCGTCGGCACGCACCATCAGGTGCAGGTGCGCGGGGCGCCAGGGGTGCCAGCCGGCGGCGGCGATCATGGCTCCGGTCGGGCCGTCGGTCGGAATCTGGTACGGCGCGGGCAGGATCGTGGTGATCGCGAACCGGCCCTCGTCGTCGGCGGTGATCACCCCGCGCAGGTTGCCGTCTGGCAGGTGCGGCGCGAAGCCGGAGTAGTAGCCGTCGGCGTCGGCCTGCCAGAAGTCGACCTCCGCGCCGGCCAGCGGGGCACCGTCCAGGTCGGTGACCTGCCCGCTGAAGACCAGGCGGTCACCCTTCTCGTCGGTGCGCATCGGCAGTGTCGCCACCGCCGGCAGCCGCACCTGGTCCGGCAGGTAGTAGGGGCCCTGGATGGTTCCGGCGGTGCCGCGCTGAGCCTTCTCCGCGACCTGCTCCACCTCGTGCTCGACGAACACGTCGAGGAACAGCGGCCACTCCCCTCCCTCGCCGAGCGCCATCAGCCACGCCTTCGCGGCCTGGAACTCCGGGTAGGTGACCTCGTGCTCGCGGATCACCGCGTGGACCGCTTCGAGGGTCGAGCTGACCAGCAGGCTGACGCGTTCGGTGTCGGTGCCGGCCGCGCCGACGCGCCCGGCACTGGCCCGGAACGCCTCGGAGGCGTTCGCGCCGGAGCCTGCCGCGGTGGGTAACGGATGTGTGGTGGTCATGTCGTGAACTCCCTTGTCCTCGACTGCGTCAGTGCCGGTTGGCCAGGAACGACACGTCGTCGTTCCCGATGAGGTCAGGGACGGTCCAGCCGTCCAGGTCGTACTCGTTGAGGCACGCCTCGGCGAGGCCCTTCATCGCCGCGGTGGTGCCCTGCGCCTCGGCCGCGAACAGCAGCTCGGCCTTGACGTTCTCGTGGTTGCCCGAGTAGTTGCGCTCGTAGAGCTCGTGGCGGCCGCCGAACTCGGAACCGACCGCGTCCCACAGCGCCTTCATGACCTTCACCCGGTCCACGGCCTCGTAGCCGTTCGAGCCCCGCAGGTACTTGTCGAGGTAGGGACGGACCTCGGGGGTCTTGAAGTCGATCGAGTGGGAGTTCAGGTAGATCAGGCCGCTGGCGACGTCGGACTCGATGATCTCCTTGATCCGGGGGTACGCCTGGATCATCAGCATCCGGTAGGTCAGCCCGTAGTCGAGCTTCGGCAGCAATGCCCCGTTCGTCCATTCGTCGGGGTTGCGGGCCATCGCGTCGGCGAGCGCGTAGAAGGTGTTGCGCCAGCCGACGACCTCACCGACGCGGGTCTGCACCCCTCGGAAGTCCTTGCTGCCGGTGATCTCCAGTGCCTTGAGCAGCAGCCCGGCGATGAAGTCGATTTTGGTGGCGAGCCGGATGCAGCCGTGGAAGGTGAAGCGCGGGATGAATCCGGAGACCGGGAAGAACCCGTTGATCTTCTCGATGTCGCCGTAGAGGAAGACGTTCTCCCACGGCACCAGGACCTTGTCGAACACGAAGACCGTGTCGTTCTCGTCCATCCGCGAGGACAGCGGGTAGTCGAACGGGCTGCCCATGACCGCGGCCTGCTGGGTGTAGGAGGTGCGGCAGATCAGCTTCACCCCGGGCACGCCCATCGGGACGGTGCAGATGAGCGCGAACTCCTTCTTCTTGATCGGGAGCCCGTAGTGCGCGATGAAGTTGTAGTTGGTGATCGCCGAGCCGGTGGCGACGACCTTCGCGCCGGAGACGATCAGGCCGGCGTCGGTCTCCTTCTCCACCTTCATGAACACGTCGCCGACCTCGTCCGGCGGCAGGTTGCGGTCCACCGGCGGGTTGATGATCGCGTGGTTCCAGTACAGGACCTTCTCCTGCGACTCCTTGTACCAGCGCTTCGCGTTGTCCTCGAACGGCGCGTAGAACTCCGAGTTCGCGCCGAGCGTGCCGAGGAAGCTGGCCTTGTAGTCGGGGCTGCGTCCCATCCAGCCGTAGGACATCCGCGCCCAGGTCTCGATCGCCCGACGGTCGGCGAGCAGGTCGTCGACCGAGTGCGGGCTGCGGAAGAACGGGTGGGTGACGCCGCCGTTGCCGGTGTCGGTCGGGACGGTCAGCTTGTCGCGGGTGTCCGGGGCGTGCAGCGCGTCGTAGAGCCGCGCGGTCATCCGGACCGGGTTGCGGAACGCGGGGTGGGTCGTCACGTCCTTCACCCGCTCGCCGTAGACCCACACCTCCCGGCCGTCCTGGATGGAGGAGATGTACTCGTCGCCGGTCATCGGCGCGGTGGCCGTGGGGGCGGGTCGGTCCTGCTGGATGGTCATCCGGGTAGCCCTTCGTCTTGCTGGGGAATGGGGAAGCTCAGGCGGCGTGCGGGCGCAGTGGCGTGAACCTGGTGGAGGCGTCGAACCAGCCGGCCTCCGGGCAGTCGAGCGAGCCGCTCCAGTGGGTGCCGGTCTCCTTCGGACCGATCGCCCGGAACGCGCCGGCGAAGAACAGCAGCGGGTCGTGGTCGGTGACGTCGATGTGCTCGACCTCGCCGACGACGATGAGGTGGTCGCCTCCGTCGTAGGTGCGCCACGGCCGGCAGGAGTAGACGGCGGCCGACCCGACCAGCACCGGCGCGGTGGGCCCGTCGGCCCACTCCGGGCCGGGAGCGCAGGGGCGCCCGGCGAAATGCCATGCGGTGTCCGTCTGGCCGGCGCCCATCACGTTGACCGCGAACGGCGAGCCGTCCAGATAGCCGCACGCCTTCGACTGCCGGGTCAGCGTGACCTGGCACAGCGCCGGCTCCAGTGACACGGCGGTGAACGCGTTGACCGTGGCACCGTGCGGTTCGCCGTCATTGTTTCGGCAGGTCACCACCGTGACACCGGTGGCGAACCGACCGAAGGCAGCCCGTAGTTCCTTGGGTGCGACCGCCATGTCGCGCCTCCTTCTCCGAGGCTGTACGCTATGCGTACGTTCTGCACGCTTTGCGTTCGATGCGATGAAGAGTGCCCCACGCCACCCCTGGCGGTCAAGGGCCGGTTCAAGACCGAATAGGCAAAGATGGAAACCATGAGCACGGCTGGCACCGACCGGGACTACGTCCAGAGCCTCGAACGCGGCTTCGCGGTGCTGCTCGCCTTCGACGAGGACCTGACCAACCCGACGCTCGCCGAGCTCGCCACGGCGACCGGTTTCTCCCGCCCCGCCGTACGTCGGCTGCTGCTCACCCTGCAGCGCCTCGGCTACGTCGCCAACGAGGGAACCCGCTGGTCACTGACCCCTCGGGTGCTCACCATCGGGCAGCACTACACTGCGACGAACGCCCGGATCGAGCTCGCGCACCCACACCTTCTGCGCCTGGCCGAACGGACCAGCGAGTCCGCCTCGCTGGCGGAGCTGGACCACAACGAGGTCGTGTACGTGGCGCGCGTCCCGGTCCGCCGCATCATGAGCATCAACGTCGCCGTCGGTACCCGGGTCTCGGCGCACGCGACGTCCATGGGCCGGGTGCTGCTGGCCTGGTCGGGTCCCGAGCGGATCACCCGCTTCCTGGAGGAGGCGCCGCTGCGGCCGCACACCGCGCGCACCCTGACCGATCCGGCGCAGCTGCGCACCGCGCTGGCGACGGTCCGCGAACAGGGCTGGTCGCTCGTCGACGGCGAGCTGGAGGAAGGCCTCATCTCCGTCTCCGCGCCGGTCCGCGACCGCACCGGCGCCGTGGTCGCGGCCCTCGCGTCCTCGACCTCGGCCGGGCGGCTCGCGCCCGAGCGACTCCAGACCGAGACCGTCCCGACGCTGCTGGAGACCGCCGCCGCCCTGTCCCAGGAGCTGGGCTACACCCAACGCACACAGCCCCACGCCCGCGACGGCTTCTTCTGACACAGCGCAGGTCACAACCCGTGAGTGGCGAGTGGTCCCAGGGGACCACTCGCCACTCACGGGTTCTGATCAGGGGCGATCGGCGTGCTGGGGGTTGGCGTGCGGGTCCCAGTGCACCAGGAGGTGGTCGGGGCCCCTGAACGAGGTGTTCGGTGAGTAGGTGAAGGTCTGGTCCTCGACCAGCCTCATGTGCGGCAGCCTGCGGCCCAGCTCCTCCAGGAAGATCTGCATCTCCAGCCTGGCCAGCGGCGCGCCCAGGCACAGGTGGCGGCCGTTGCCGAACGCGAAGTGCTTCCTGGCGTTGCGCCGCGTGATGTCGAACGTCTCCGGCGACGGGAAGACCGACTCGTCGTGGTTCGCCGAGCCGGTGACCGCCAGCACCTTCGAACCCGCCGGGATGGCGACGCCCCCGATGACGGCGTCGCGGACGACCTCACGACGCCAGGCGATGACCGAGGAGCTGTAGCGCAGGATCTCCTCGACCGCGCCCGGCGCCAGGGACGGATCCGCGCACAGCGCGTCCCATTGGTCACGATTCTCCAGCAGCGCCCGCATGCCGTTCGCGGTGGCGTTGGTGGTCGTCTCGTGCCCGGCGAACAGGAAGTTCATCATCGTCGTGACCAGGTAGTCCTCGTCGAACAGTTCCTCGTTGCCCTCGGCGCGCCAGGACCTGATCAGCTCGCTGATGTAGTCGTCGGTCTGCTCGCGCAGGCGCCGCTGGACGTGTTCCTTCGCGTACGTCCAGTACTGGCCCATCCCGGCGGCCAGCTGCGTCTGTTCCTCGTCCGACGGGTAGCCCCAGGTGAACAGCGCGAGCCGGCCGGAGAACTCCTTCGCGCGTTCGACGTCCTCGTCGGGAACGCCCATGACCGCGAATGCCACCAGCGCCGGGATCTCCCAGGCGAAGTCGGCGACGAGATCGGCGTGCCCGCGCCGGACGAACCCGTCGATGTAGCGGTTGGCCAGCTCCCGGATCCGGGGCCGCACCGCCTCGATCCGCCGGGGGGCCACCAGCGCGTTGCGGACGTGCTGACGGCGTCTGGTGTGGATCGGCGGGTCCTCGTTGACCAGGCTCGGTCCCATCGCCATCTCCGCTTTGACCAGCTCGTCGACCGCGGCGGGGCACAGTTGTCTGAGCGGGGTGATGGAGATGGACGCGGAGAACGTGTCGGTGTCCTGGAAGACCTCGCGGACGTCGTCGAAACGGCTGACGACCCAGTAGCCGAGCCGAGGGCTGTGGAAGACCGGTGCCTGCTCGCGGGCGATCTTCCAGAACGCGTACGGATCGTCCAGGTACGGCTCGTCGAACGGGTCGAAATCGTCCGCGACGTCGGTGACGGGGCATCTCGATGCGGAGGTCGTCATGGCCTGCTCCTTCGGTGGCTGGGGCTCAGACGTCGAGGCTGAACGGCTCGTCGGCGCCGAGGAGCAGCTGTCCGTACGCCTCCTTGCCCAGGTCCGGCATGACCAGCGCGTGCCGGCCGGCGATCTCGGCGTCACGCCAGATCCGGCTCAGCACGTTCGCGTCGGCGAAGGACGATGCGCCGTTCGCCGACATCAGCCGGTCCAGGCCGTCCTTGACCAGCTCGGCGATGACGCCGGTGTCCATCCGCACCCGTGCCCGGGTGAGCTTGTCCAGGTGCACGCCGCGCGCCGCCGCGCCGTCGATGTCCGCGCAGGCCCGCTGCATGAGCAGCTCGGCCTGGTCGAAGCGGGTCGCGGCCTCGGCGACGCCGACCTGGTGGGTCGGCGAGTTGCGGGCGTTGGTGTAGCAGGTGTAGGCGACGTTCTTCTTCGGCAGGTTCGCCAGCGTCCGCTCCATCGCGTGCCGGGCCAGCCCGACCTGCGCGGCGACCAGCACGAGCGCCGCGACCGGGAGGAACGCCATGTTGGAGTTCTGCTCGTCGGCCTTGTGTGTCGTCCTGAAGTCGCCCTCGGCCATGTCGAGGTACCGCTGGATGCGGTGGTCGGGCACGAAGTGGTCGGTGATGACGATCGTGTCGCTGCCGGAGCCCTTCATACCGGCGACGAACCAGGTCGGCTCGATCGTCCACGCGCTCGACGGGATGAGGGCCAGCGCGCGTGGGTCACCGTTGTCCAGCGCGATCCCCAGCGTCGCCCAGGTCGCGGCGAACGAACCGGACGAGTAGGCCCAGCGGCCGCTGACCAGGTAACCCCCGTCGACCCGCTCGGACTTCAGCGGCGGGGAGAAGATGCCGCAGGCCTTCGCGTCGGGCGTCGAGTACATGTCACGCTGCGCCTCGTCGGAGAACGTCGTGGCGAACCAGGAGCACACGTTGAGCAGCGCGACCGCCCAGGCCGTCGAGCCGTCGCCACGGGCGACCTCCGCGACGCACTCCATCATCGTCCGGAGGTTCGCCCCCATGCCGCCGAGCCGCTGGGGCACGAGCAACTTGAACAGCCCTGCCGCCTCAACTGCGTCGACGACCTCGGGGACCACCCTGCGGTCCTCGGAGGAGCGCTGCGCGTGCTCCCTGATCAGCGGGACGAGGGCGGTGGCGTGCGCAACCATCTCCGGGTCGACGGCGACACCGGCGCCCGTCCAGGCCACGTTGGGGCGATCAAGGATCTCGGTCATGACGTTCCTCCACTCGACCAGCACTCACCTGGGGCAAGACGCTAGGCGGGCGAGGGAATTTCTCCAGCCACGTTGCGACGCACGCGGTACACAATGCGAACCGCGCGCTCAGCCGTGGCGCCGGGCGTGTTTCAGGGTCTGCGACGGGGACTCACCGAACGCGTTCTGATAGTGCGTGGCGAACCGGCCGGGATGGTTGAACCCCCACCGATAGGCCACGGTCGTCACGCTGTCCTGGCCGTCGAGCAGCTCGGCGCGGGCGTGCTCCAGCCTGACCTTCCGGTGGTACGCGGTCGGCGTGGTGCCCAACGCGTCCTGGAACGCGATCTGCAACCTGCGGGCGGACACCCCGGCGTGGCGTGCCAGGTCGGACAGGGTGTGGTTCACCTCGGGACCGGACTCGATCAGGTCGATGACCCGCTTGACCGTGCGTGGGCGCGCCGGGGCGGCCGGGGCCAGCAGCTCTTCGAGATGGTCGTGCGGCTGGGTGTGCAGGAGCCCCGCGATGATCAGCCGTTCCAGGTAGGCACGGTGACTGCCGGACCGCGCGAGCAGACCGTCCGCCCGGTCGAGCTCCTCGATCAGCAGGCGGATCGTCGCCAGCCAGCTGGCCGCCGGGGCGGTGGTGAGGTCGAGGGCGAGGTCGAACCGGATGTCGTGGGTGATCGGGTGACCGAGCAGTGCTTCGAGCTCGTCCTCGACCGAGGCCTTCGACAGCTTGATGCACAGCTGCGACGCATCCGCGCTCCACCACGGCAGCACGGTGTGCTCCCGAGGCGTGAAGACAGCGCCCCGGCCGGGTGTGGCCAGCGCCTGCCGGGGCCCGCACTCGGACGCCACTCGCCCGGAGAGCGGCACGTTGATGTGGTAGGCGCCGAGCGCCCCCGGATCGACCATCGCCTCGGAACCGAACCGCACGAACCCGATGGTGATGTGCTCCAGATGGACGGCGCTGAGCAACGAGGTCTGCAGGTCGGCGTCGCGGCTCAGCGTCTCCACCCGTGCCGGGTAGAAGTAGTTGTTCAGCTGGGCACGGAACTCGTCGAGCAGCCCCGAACGGCAGACCTCACGCTGGACCAGCAGGCCCTCGTCCTGGCCGATGTTCCACGGGGGCAGGGTCGCCACTTCGGGAACATGCTCTCGCGCGGTCATCTGGCGCTCCCTCCGGGCGCTACGGTGCGCTCACGGCTTCGGCACCTGGATAGTGGAGCTCGCGGACAGCGGTGTCAACGGCTCGGGTGCGCGTCGCGGTCGAAGAACATGCCTCGCACCACGGGAAAGGCCCCATGGACCTGTTGTTGCTGTCCAACTCGACCAACCACGGCCAGGAGCGGCTCGGGCACGTCCGCGCCGAGCTGAGGGAGTTCTACGGCGACCGCGAGGTGCTGTTCGTCCCGTACGCGCTGGCCGACCACGACGCCTACACCGCCGCGATCGCCGACGCCTTCGCCCCGGCGGGAGTGCGGGTGCGTGGCGTGCACACGGCCCCCGACCCGGCCTCGGCACTGGCCGGCGCCCAGGCGGTGTTCGTCGGCGGCGGCAACACCTTCCGGCTGCTGCGAGCGATGCGTCGCGGTGGTCTGCTCGACGCCGTCCGCTCGGCCGTGCACGCCGGCGCCCGCTACGGCGGGGCCAGCGCCGGCACCAACCTGGCCTGTCCGTCGATCCGGACCACGAACGACATGCCGATCGTCGACCCGGGCGGATTCGACGCACTCGGTCTGATCGGGTTCCAGATCAACCCGCACTACCTCGACAGCTCACCCGACTCGGTTCACATGGGCGAGACCCGCGCCGAACGCATCGGCGAGTTCCTCGAGGAGAACGACGTGCCCGTACTCGGCCTGCGCGAGGGCGCCTGGCTCCGGATCGCGTCCGACGGCACCCGGTTGCACGGCCGCGACGCCGTCCTCTTCAGTCGCGCGGCTCCGGCGCGGGAGCTGCCGGTCGGCACAAGACTCACCATCTCCTAGGGTCAGGCCAGCACCGCTTCGCAGAGCGACACCGCGCACCGTGAGTCCACACCGCGCCATGTGCACATAGCGCGGTGTGACTACACGGTGCGCGGTGTGGGATGAGAAGGGCGCAAGATCCGCGAGGTCGCCCTACGGCTAGGGCAGGGCGAGGCCGCCGACGATGAAGTCGCGGTAATGCTCGACGACGCGGGAGCGCGGCACGTCCGGGTTGTTGATCCACCAGCGCCCGAGCTGCTCGCCGACTCCGCTGATCGCGTAGGCGAACGCGGTGTTGCGTTCCTCGTCGAACGTGGCGAAGTGGCGGGTCAGGTCGGCGATGCGGGCGATGGTGCGTTGCCGCATCGCGGTGAGCTCGGTGGCCAGCTCCTTCGACAGGGCCGTGCTGGGGTTGAACAGCACCATCCACCGGGCCGGGTCGCGTTCGAGGATCTCGAAGAACACGGTGCCGGCGCGCTCGATGACCGCCGGGGCGCCGGCGCCGGCCTCGATCATGATCTCCGGTTCCCGGATCCGTGCTTCCAGCTCGGCGCGCGCCCGCCGCACGCAGGCCAGGAAGATCTCGTCCTTCGTGGCGTAGTGGGCGTACACCATGGGACGGGTGACGCCAGCGGCGCGCGCGATGTCCTCCATGGCGGTGCCTTCGAAACCGGCCGAGGCGAAGAGCCGTTCCGCGACGTCGAGGAGCTGCGCGGCGCGTGCTTCCCGGGACAGCCGGGTTCGTCGTGGTGCCGAGGGGGTCATGGGTGGTGTCAGCGACGTCGGTTCGAGGCGAACTTCCAGGTGATCTCGGCGAGATCGGGTCCTTGCCGGTCGGTGAAGAGGCCGAACCCGTCGGGGCCGGACCAGGCGTGACCCTGGCCTTCGATGAGGAAGTACTCGATGAGGGTCCGCTGCCCATCGGTGTAGCCGCGATACGTGTACGGGTGGATGCCGGGAGGGGTGTGGCGGGTGGTCTCGTCGGCGTGGTCGTCGACGTCGCCGTCGATGCGCCCGTCGGGCACCAGGTCGTCGAGCGCGGCCCACTGCTGGACGAGGCGCTCGGCCATCACCGGCGGCACCGTGGTGTCCTTGTCGCCCTGCACGACCAGCAGCGGCACCTGCCGCGCCCGAGGCCCCATCTCCGCCAGCGCCAGCCGCGCGTTGTCGGTCGGGGTCACCTCGTCCGGCTTGTTCAGGTCGACCCGGTAGAACCCGTACTCGCCGCCGGCGACGGACGTGGCGGTCGCGAAGACGTCCGGGTAGGTGACGGCGAGGATCACCGCGGTGCCCGCGCCCGAGGAGGCCCCGGCGACGTGCACCCGGTCGGGGTCGCCGCCGAAGTCGCGCACGACGTTGCGCGCGACACCGGCGAGCAGCTCCGGCTCACCCCGGCCTCGGTGCTGGTGGGCCGGGTCGAGTGAGTTCCAGCAGAGCTTGGTGTTGCGCAGCAGCGACTGCGTCGGGTAGACGACGATGAACCCCTCCCGGTCGGCCAGCCGGTTGAACTGGGTGGTGCTCTTCATCGAGTTCAGGCCGTAGCCGGTCATCGCGCAGCCGTGCACCGCCATCATCACCGGCAGCCGGGTGCCGGGCCGGCGCCCCGGCGGCACGTGGACCTGGTAGCTGACCTGCCCCTGGTCGCTGCTGTAGACCCCGGTCTCGTCGAGACCGAGCACGGTGGCCACCGACGTCTCCCGGACCGGTGCCGCCGACGCGGGGAGTGCGGTCATGGCGGTGGCGACGACGGCGATGGCCGCGGCCAGCCACACCCGCGCGCTGCGCAGCGATCTCATCCAGGACCTCCGGGGGTCGGCGCCGCGCCGGGGTGACGCATGCAACTCTAACTTTACACAGCGTCACTTGCACTAGACACGGTGCCTACTTGAGGTGTCGGACGACCAGCGTGCCGGCGGCGTGGTCGCCGATGCGCTGGCGGTGGCGCGAGCACACGATCACCAGCCAGCCCAGCAGACCACCGAGGAACATGTCCACGACGAGCAGTACCGCTCTGCCGGTGTGCTGCCCGGCGGAGGGCGGTCCGCCGTCGAGGCGCACGATACGCAGGCCCATCAGCGCCATCGCCGGTGTGCGGCCGGAGCGGATCGGCACCACGATGAACACGAGCGCCCACACCACCACGGTGAGCAGGCCCGCGAAGAAGGAAGGCCATCCGGGCTGCGCGACCAGGCCGTACAGCTCGGTCCACGAGCCGTCGCCTCGGCGGAACCCCCAACCGGGCGTGACGGCGTTCAGCGCGATGTCGATGAACGACAGGATGAAGCCCGCCAGGAACAGGTCCAGGACGTACTGGACGATGCGACGGCCGGTCACCCGCGTCTGTCCGGTGTCGACGGCGGTCATAGGTCTCCTCACAGGTCGCCGAGAGCACATCGTGGGTCGTCGACGACCTCGGACGTACCCGCACCCGCCCGCGACACGCTCATCGCCCCCTTCCGGGTGATGGGCGGCCAGGGTGTCCTGTCCGGCCGTTCCCGTTCGTCGTAGTGGTGAGATGACCCCGAAGAACGGAGAAACCGTGAAGTACATGCTCCTCATCTGTGCCGGCGAGGACCCCGAGGTGCCGGCGGGCACGCCGAACATCGAGCAGTGGCTGGCGAAGGTGGGCGACCGCCGTCTGCACGGGTCGGAGATGCGGCCGATCAGCGACGCGACGACGGTCCGGACGCGCGGCGGCGAGGTGCTGCTGTCCAGCGGGCCGTTCGCCGAGACCAGCGAGCACATCGCCGGGTACGACCTGATCGAGTGCGCCGACCTCGACGAGGCGATGGAGATCGCGGCGGCGCACCCGGTGGCCCACTTCGGCTCGGTCGAGATCAGGCCGCTTCGCGAGTGAGCGTCGAGGCCGAGGTCACCGCTGTCTTCCGGGCGGAGCGCGGGCGCATCGTCGCGACCCTGATCCGCATGACCGGCGACTGGGACCTGGCCGAGGAATGTGTGCAGGACGCCTTCGCCACAGCGCTGCAACGCTGGCCACGCGAAGGCGTCCCGCGCCGCCCCGGTGCCTGGCTCACCACCGCGGCGCGCAACCGCGCACTCGACCGGCTGCGGCGCACCGCCACCGAGACCTCGGTGCTGCGCGAGGTCGCGGAACGTGTCGAGGGTGACGAGCCGGCGGACGACAGCGGTATCCAGGACGACCGGCTACGGCTGATCTTCACCTGTTGTCACCCCGCGCTGCCGCCGGAGGCTCGGGTGGCGCTCACGCTGCGGGTGGTCACCGGCCTGACCACCGCCGAGATCGCGAGCGCGTTCCTGGTGAGCGAAGCGACGATGACCAAACGGCTCGTGCGCGCCAAACAGAAGATCCGCAACGCGGGCATCCCGTACCGGGTCCCACCCGCACACCTGCTGCCGGAACGCACCAACGCGGTGCTCGCCGTCCTGTACCTGCTGTTCAGCGAGGGTTACGCTGCGTCGGCGGGTGCGGCGCTGATCCGGCGGCGGCTGTGCGCCGAGGCGATCGACCTGGCCACGACGCTCACCCGGCTGATGCCCGACGAACCCGAGGCGCTCGGACTGCTCGCACTCATGCTGCTGCACGATGCACGGCGAGGCGCCCGGATGGACGGCTCCGGTGAGCTGGTGCCGTTGGAGGAGCAGGACCGCTCCCGGTGGGACACCGACAAGATCACCCGCGGTGCCGATCTCCTCGACACGGCCCTGAGCAACGGACGTCCGGGGCCGTACCAGGTCCAGGCGGCGATCGCGGCCTGTCACAGCACCGCGCGGCGGGCGGCGGACACCGACTGGGCACAGATCGCGCAGCTCTACGGCAGGCTGGCGGTCATGAACGGCTCGGCGATGGTCGAGCTGAACCGCGCCGTGGCGGTGGCCATGTCCGACGGTCCCGCCGAAGGGCTGGCGCTGGTGGACGCGCTGGCGCCCGAGCTCGGCGGTCACCATCTGCTGTCCGCCACCCGCGCCGACCTGCTCCGGCGGTTGGGCCGCCGGCACGAGGCCGCCGCCGCCTACCGCGAGGCACTCGCGCTGGCACCGACCGACACCGAGCGGCGCTACCTCGTCAGGCGGCTGGGTGAGGTCGCCGCACCCACTTGCGGGAGTGATGCGCGACACTAGACGTGATAACGCTGCCCCGGCGCCGCCGGCCGGCGGCGCCGGACGCGTCTGAGAGGAACCACGGCACATGCGCGCAGTCAAGCTCGTCGGTCCCGGAACACTGCAGTTGGCCGAGGTCGATGTTCCCGTGCCGGGTCCCGGCGAGGTCCGGATCAAGATCGCCGGCGCCGGGCTGTGCCACTCGGACCTGCACGTACTGGAGATGGGCGAGGCGTGGCCGTTCTTCGGCGGAACGGTCGGGCACGAGGGTGCCGGCTGGGTGGATGCGCTCGGCTCCGAGGTGGCCGGGCTCGCCGAGGGTGACGCGGTCATCGTGAACCTCGTGTGGGGCTGCGGCCACTGCCGGCCGTGCACCGAGGGCAGGGACAACGCCTGCCGGGTGAACGGCAGCCGCAACCTGTTCCCGACCACACCGGGTCTCGGACCGGACGGCGCGATGGCCGAGTACATGCTGGTGCCGGCACGCCAGCTGGAGCAGCTCGGCGCGATCGACCCGGTCATCGCCGGTCCGCTCGCGGACGCGGCGCTCACCCCGATGCACGCGATCAACTCCGCGCGCGACCGGCTCACCCCCGGCTCCACGGCCGTCCTCATCGGGATCGGCGGGCTGGGGCACCTCGGCCTGCAGATCATGAAGGCCACCACCGCCGCGCGGGTGATCGCGCTCGACACCGACGAGGCGAAGCTGGCCGTGGCCCGCGAGCACGGCGCGGACCTCGTGCTCCCCAGCGACTCCTCGGCCGCCCAGCGGATTCTCGACGACACGGGTGGTTACGGCGTCGACGTCGTTCTCGACTTCGTCGGCGCGCAGCCCACCGTCGACCTGGCCACCGCCGTCGTCGCTCCCGAGGGACTCATCAGGTTCGTCGGTCTGGGCGGCGGCCGGTTCCCGTTCGCCGCCGACGCAGACAGTGTGTCGCTGCCGTGGGGCGTCAACGCACAACGTTCCTACGGTGGCACCCGGGCCGACCTGCTGGAGGTCATCGCACTGGCGCAGCAGGGCAAGCTGGTCGTGGAGACGGTCCGCTACCCGCTCGCCGACTTCCAGCAGGCCTTCGACGACCTCGCGGCCGGCAAGGTCCTCGGCCGGGCGATCCTCGTTCCCTGACCCGTCCGGCCCGAGATCACCACGGCGCCATGGCTGTTCCGTCGCCGACGACGGCCATGGGGCCGTGGTGATCTTAGGAATCGGACCCGCGCGCCGGTCCGGTGCCTGACCGGGTGGCCTGGCAAACTCGGTCGTGTGACTCCCCTGCCTGCCGGCCCTCGCTGCCTCACCTTGGGTGGCCAGGCGCTGCCGCTGATCAGTCCGGCCCGCGTCTACCTGTGCGGGATCACGCCGTACGACGTCACCCATCTCGGTCATGCCGCGACGTTCGTGTGGGCCGACGCGGCCACCTCGATCATGCGCATGGCCGGCGTCGAGGTGCTGGTGTGCCGCAACGTCACCGACATCGACGACGTGCTCACCATCGCCGCGGCCGAGCGCGAGACCCCTTACGACGTGCTCGCCGCCACCCAGGAGTACCTGTTCGACCAGGACATGACCGCGCTGCGGGTCCGGCCGCCCACCTACACGCCGCGCGCGCGGCGTCACGTGGACCGGGTGATCGAGCTGGCGGCCGCGCTGCTGGAGTCGGGCCACGGCTATCTCCGCGACGGGCAGGTCTACTTCCGGGGCTTCCCCGCGATCCCCGGTGGTGTACCGGCCGACGCCGACGAACACGGCGAGCTGACCGGCGACCACACCGCGCGGGAGCCGCACGACGTCGCGGTGTGGCGCAGCTCGGGGCCGGACGAACCGGCGTGGCCGAGCCCGTGGGGGCTGGGGCGGCCGGGCTGGCACGCCGAGTGCGCCGCGATCGCGCTGAGCGTGCTTGGCTCCTCGGTCGACCTGGTCGCGGGCGGTGCCGACCTGGCGTTCCCGCACCACGCCTACCAGGCGGCGCTCGTCGAGGCCGCCACCGGCGTGCGGCCGTTCGCCAGGTCCCGGCTCAACGTCGGCACCGTGGGGATCGGCGGCGAGAAGATGGCCAAGTCGACCGGCAACCTCGTGCTGGTGGCCGACCTGCTGCGGGAGCACTCGCCCGCCGCGATCCGGCTGCTGCTGCTCGATCGCGACTGGCGCGAGCCGTGGGACTTCCATCCGGCGGACCTCACGGCGTCGGCCGCCCGGCTGGACCGCATCTACTCGGCGGCGGGCACCCGGGGCGAGGAGAAGGGTTCCCTCGACGCGGTCACCTCGGCGCTGCTGCGTGAGCTGGACGTACCCACCGCGCTGGACATCGCTGAGGAAGCAGGCGGCGACGCCGCTCGACTCGTGCTACGAACCCTGGCACTGGCCTGAGCTCTGGTGAGGGGAGACGGCGGGTGGTGACTCGCGCGGAGCGGAACTCGACCGACCCGGACCTGGGCGTGCTGTCGGGTCGGCTGTTGTTCGGGGTGCAGCGCGAGCTGTTCACGGCGCTGGCCGAGCTGGGTTTCGACGACCTGAAACACCGGCACGGCGCTGTGCTCGCCTACCTGGACGCGCACGGTGTGCGGCCGACCGAGCTGTCCCGCCTGTCGCACCAGTACAAGCAGGTCATCGGGACGCTCATCGACGAGCTCGAGGCGTTGGGCTACGTCGAGCGCCGGCCGGACCCGAGTGACGGCCGGGCGAAGCTGGTGTTCCCGACCGAGCGCGGGCTGGCGCAGATGCGCGCCGCCGACTCGATCCTGGCGGCCATGCAGCGGCGGCACGCGCAGATGGTCGGCCGTGAGGATTACCAGCGCTTCAAGGAGCTCTTCTTCCAGATCACCGAGAACCAGCGCAGCTACGTGCACGACCTCTCGGACGACTGACTGGCACTGTGCACGCCTTCGTGCTGCGTCGCACATGTCCGGACATGTGCGACGCAGCACGTAGATGTGCACAGTGCCAGTCAGTCGAGCGCCCCGTCCGTCACATCGGCACGGTCGGTTCTTGTCAACCTGTTCCTGAACACACCCTCTGAAGTAGTCAGCGATCATGACTAATATGGATGCGACTCTCACGCCAGAGAGCCGCGCAACTAGCTCGCCCAGCGGTGGGCAGCTCGATCGAATATCGTAACTTTTCAGGACTACCAGAGAGTGGGACATGGACACCGTGCGCGCAGAGCTGCTGGTGATCGGGTTCGGCAAGGGCGGCAAGACGCTGGCCGCCGCCATGGGGCGGGCCGGCAAGCGAGTGGTGCTCGTCGAACAGTCCGACCAGATGTACGGCGGGACCTGCATCAACATCGGCTGCGTACCGACGAAGGCGCTGGTGCACCAGGCCGACGAGCGCCGCGACGAGGACGAGCCGGGGAGCTGGTACCGACAGGCGATCGGTTCGGTGCAGTCGCTGACCACACTCCTGCGGGGCAACAACTTCCGCATGCTGGACACGATCGACGCGGTCACCGTGGTCACCGGGCAGGCCACTTTCGTCGACCCGCACACGGTCGAGGTCCGCGCCGGTGACGACCGGCTCACCATCACGGCGGACACCATCGCGATCAACACGGGTTCACTGCCGGTGGTGCCGGACATTCCCGGCCTCGCCGCCGGCGCCCACACCGTGACCAGCACCGATCTGCTCAGCACCGAAGACCTGCCGAAGCACCTCGCCATCCTCGGCGGCGGGTACCTCGGCGTCGAGTTCGCCGCCATGTACCGCCGGTTCGGCGCCGAGGTCACTGTGTTCGAGGCCGCCGAGCGGATGCTGGGCCGCGAGGACGACGACGTCGCCGAGGCCGCCGTCGAGATCCTCGCCGGGGACGGCATCACGCTGCTCACCGGCAGCGCGGTCACCGCACTGGAGGACACCGGCGAGTGCGTCACGATCTCGTACGAGCGCGGCGGTGAGCAGCGCTCACTCACCGCCGACAAGGTCCTGGTCGCCGCCGGGCGCGCACCCGCGACCGACGGCCTGAACCTCGAGGCCGCGGGCGTGGACACCGGACCGCGTGGCTCGGTCGTCGTGGACGAGTACCTACGGACCAGCCAGCCGCACATCTTCGCCCTGGGTGACGTCAACGGCGGACCGCAGTTCACCTACATCTCGCTGGACGACAGCCGCGTCGTGCTCGACCAGCTGGCGGGAGCCGGCAAGCGGAGCACGGCGGACCGGGTCGCGGTGCCGACGACGGTGTTCATGACTCCGCCGCTGGCCACCGTCGGGCTGACCGAGAAGGCCGCGCGGGCGGCGGGACACCCGGTGCGCGTGGCCCGCAAGGCGATCGGGCAGATCGCGGCCATGCCCAGGTCGCGGATCATGGGCGACACCCGAGGGCTGATGAAGTTCGTGATCGACTCCGACACCGACCGAATCCTCGGTGCCGCACTGCTGAGCATCGACGCGCAGGAACTGGTCAACACGGTCGCGCTGGCCATGCGACACGGCGTCACGGCCACCGAGCTGCGCGACTCGATCTACACCCACCCGAGCTCGACCGAGGCGTTCAACGAGGTGCTCGCCACGATCGTCAGCAACTAAGGCTCGCTAAGTCGAGTGACGGAGAACCCCGAGTTCGACCGTCTGGTACGTCCGGCTCCCATGATCACCACCGCCTCAGGGCTGTTACGGGGCTCGAAAAGTGCCGTCAGGCGGTGGTGATCATGCGGAGCCGGTCTCGCGGCGGGGTGGTCCGGTTCGGGAGCGACCCGCGCCCAGTGCCGTCAGGGTGAGGAGCGCGGCGGTCGCGGCCAGGATGTAGATCGACGGGGTCCAGCTGTGGGTCAGGTCGTGCAGCGCGCCGAGGAGCACCGGACCGATCGCGGCCAGCAGGTAGCCGATCGACTGGGCCATGCCGGACAGCGCGGCGGTCTCGGACGGGGTGGTGGAGCGCAGCGCCATGAACGACAGCGCGAGGACCAGGGTGCCGCCACCGCCGAGGCCCGCGAGGACCACCCAGGCGATGGCGAAGCCCGGTGCGACGGCCAGTCCCAGGTAGCCGAGCAGACAGCACGACGCACAGGTGGCGGCGACCACTCGTTGGCCGCTCAGCCGCCTCGTGACGATCGGCAACGTCAGGCTCACCGCGAGCGCGACGAGCTGGAAGAGGAACAGCACCCAGCCGGCCCGGTCCTCGGTGAAGCCGTGGGTCACCAGAATGCTGGGCAGCCAGGTGATCATGACGTAGAAGCCGAGGGACTGCAGTCCCATGAAGACGGTGACCTGCCAGGCGACCGCGCTGCGCCAGGGCATGCCCGGCACCGGGCCCGATGCCGAACCCCGGTCGACGGCGAACGACGGATGCAGGCACACCGCGATGGCGAACAGCCCGAGCACGACCCAGCAGGCCAGCGCGCCTCGCCACCCGGCCGGCGTCGCGCCGGCCAGCGGAACCGCCACCCCCGAGGCGAGCGCGGCCAGCAGGCCCATGGTGCTCACGTACACGCCGGTCAGGATCCCGACGTGCTCGGGGAACTCGCGCTTGACGACGCCCGGCAGGACCACATTGGCCACCGCGATCGGCGCGGCCAGCAGCACGGTCCCGGCGAACAACGCCCCGGTCAGCGGCACGGACCTGAGCACCGTGCCGACCGCGAGCACCACCATCGCGCCGCACAGCGTCCTCGTCTCGCCCCAGCGCCCGACCAGCCGAGGGGCCAGCGGAGAGACCGCGGCGAAGATCAGCAGCGGGATCGTGGTCAGCAGTCCGGCCGAGGTGGCCGACAGGCGTTGATCGGCCCTGATCGTCGCCACCAGCGGTCCGACGACGGTCAGGCTCGCACGCAGGTTGACCGCGATCAGCACGATCCCGAGGACCAGCACCAGACGCCGGGCCCGGGTGGGCACGGTGCGCTCGGCCGGCCGGCTCATCTCGCCGCCCCCTGCTCCGCGCCCGCCACGATCGCCGCGGCTGCCGCCGCCGCGCTCGTCTCGTCGCCCTCGGCGATGGCATCGACCAACCGCGTGTGCTGACGCTGCTGATGTCCCGCCTGGTCGGGGCGCTCGACGGCGGAGACGAGCGCTTCGGCGCGGGCGCTGCCGAGGCTGTCGTAAAGATCGGTGAGCAGCGGGTTCGCCGCGCCGGCCACGACGGCCCGGTGCAGCTCGCCGTCCGCGAGCGCGATCTCGACCGGGTCACCGACGGCCTCCGCCTCGTGCAGACGGTTCAGCAGGGCTCGCAGGCGCTCCGAGTCGGACGCGCTGCGACGCCGCGCCGCGAGCCGCGCCGCCTCGGTCTCCAGCATCGCGCGAACCTCACGGACCTGTTCCACGCCACACCGCCGCGAGCGACGGGCCAGCACCGCGTCCAGCTCGCTCGAGGCCTGGACGTAGGTGCCGTCCCCGGGCCGGGCGGCGAGCAGCCCGGTGTAGACCAGCGCCCGCAGCGCCTCCCGCACCGTGTTGCGGCTGACCCCGAGCTGCTCGACCAGCTCGTGTTCGGAAGGAACCCGCTCACCCACCGCCCACCGCCCCGAGGTGATGAGCTCTTCGATCTGCTCGGCCACCTGCCGGGACAACGGCACTGACCGACGCGGCCCACGCAGCTGCACCATGCCGGCAACGGTAGCCAAATGTAGGTCATTTGGCTAACTAATAGTGCGCACTGCCTATGCGAAGTCGTCCGAGGTGATCCCCAGGCCGCGCAGGACGGTCGTCAGGCCGTAGTCGAACTCCGCGTCGGAGGTGGACGTCTTCGCCGCCACCGCGCAGGCGCGCAGGCGGGGGAAGGCGTGCTCGGGTAGCCGCAGCACGCCCGCCGCGACCTCGTCGAGCGTCGCCGGCTGCCCCGAGGACACCGGGCCGGCCAGGTCGGCCTGGGCGAAGCCGACGAGGAACGCGAACAGCGTCCGGTAGGCCCCCAGCAGGTCCGACCCGGTGAAACCGGCCCTGGCCAGTGCCTCCAGCAGCGCCTCGATCGGCGCCAGTGCCGCCTCGCTGGCCGTCGGCCTGGTGAGGATGAGCGGGATCGCGGCGGGGTGCGCGTTGAGCGAGCCGCGCAGCTCGACCATCAGCCGGCGCACCTCCACCCCGGCGTCGGCGGCGACGTCCCCGAGCTCGATGTTCGAGACGACGGCCTCGGCGACCAGGCTCTCCAGCCCGGCACGGTCCGCCACGTGGTTGTACAGCGACATCGCCGCGACCCCTAGCTCCCGGCCCAGCGAACGCATGGTGAGCGCCGCGAGCCCGTCGCGGTCGATCACCCTCAGCGCGGCCTCGGCGATCTTCTCCCGACTCAGCACTGCGGGACGCGGCACGGAACACCTCCACACTTGTCAAAGCTTACTGCGTAAGCTTACATTCACTTACAACGTAAGTTTATGGAGGGCGCACCCATGCCACGGACCGAACAGACCACATTCCCCAGCGGCGACGGGCAGTGCACCGCGTGGGTCACGCTGCCGCCGGCTCCCGGCCCGCACCCGGCGGTACTGCTGATACACGGGTTCGGCGCAACCCACGAGATGGCTCTGGCCCACTACGAGCAACGGTTCAGCGAAGCCGGCATGGCGGTGGTGTCGTTCGACTACCGCTTCACCGGCGCCTCGCCGGGCGAGCCACGCCAGCTCATCCGCGTCCGCCACCTGCTCACCGACGTCGAAGCCGCACTGCGCTTCACCCGGTCACTGCCGTCGGTCGACCCCGACCGGACAGCGCTGTGGGGCACGTCGTTCGGCGCCAGCCACGCCATGGTCGTCGCCTCGCGGCATCCGGAGATCGCCGGCCTGGTGGTCAACTGTCCGATGATCGACGGGCTGAACGCGGCCCTGCGCCTCGGTCCGGCCCAACTGCTCAGACTTCTAGGACCGGTCACCTCGGACCTGCTGCGACGCGCCCCTCGATACGTCCCGATGGTCGGCGAGCCCGGTGAGTTCGCGCTGATCAACAGCCCCGGCGCGAAAGCGGGCTGGTACTCGCTCATCCCCGAGGGCAGCGCGTGGGACAACCGCTGCGCCGCCGCCGTGGCGGTGGACCTCCTCCACTACCGGGCCGTCCGGGTGGCGCCGCGCGTCGAGTGTCCGTTCCTGGTGTGCGTCAGCGACAACGAGACCCTGATGGACCCGGCCATCGCCGTACGCGCCGCGAGGCGGGCGCCGAAGGGGCGCGCGATCCACTATCCGTCCGACCATTTCCAGGTCTACCACCCGCCCCTGGTCGATCAGGTCGTCGCCGACCAGACCACGTTCCTGTGCGAGACGCTCCGACTCCCGGCGGGGGTGTGACGTGCCGCTGTTGGCCGGCAACGACGAACGCTTTCTCACCACGGCACACACGCTCACCGAGTCGGACTGGGCCGCCCCCAGCCTGTGCGCCCGCTGGACGAACCACGAGGTCCTCGCCCACCTCGTGCACGGGCTCTCCGCGCCGATCGTCGAGTTCTCCGCGCGCATGGTGGGCGCCCGGGGCAGCTTCGACGTGGCGAACGCCGCGCTGGCCGCCGAGCTCGCGGCCCGCAGGGCCCCGGGTGAGCTGTTGGCGGACTTCGAGCGCGGGCGCGACCGTCGTCGTGGCCTGGGGCGGCTGCTCCCCGACCGGCTCATGCTGGGCGACCACGTGATGCACGAGCTGGACATCGTGTTCGCGCTCGGCCGGCCGTCCACCGTGGCCGCCGACGTGCTGGCCTCGGTCCTGACCACGGAGGTCACCGTCCCCAACCCGTTCGTCCCGGCTCGTCACCGCGCCCGGGACCTGACCCTGCACGCCACCGACATCGGCTGGACCCGTCCCGGCTCATCCCGGTGGACGGTCTCCGGCGCCGCCGCCGACCTGGCCTCCGTGCTGGCCGGCCGCCCCCATGCCCTATCCCGCCTGACCGGCACCGGTGTCCCCCGGCTCCAGCAGCGCCTCACCCCGTAACCCCCGCCCGCCCCGTAACCCCGCCCGCCGCGGCACGAATGTGGCTTTAGGGACGTTGAACGTCCCTAAAGCCACATTCGTGTCATCGGATCAGTGGTTCGGCCGCCGTCACGCGGTGACGCGGCTGGGCGGCGACGGCATCCCGATACAGGAGCGGCGGCTCGCTCAGTGACGATCCAGATGGTTCTTCAACGCGTCGAGCGGGCCGTCCCAGTCGCGCGCCAGCGCGGCGAGGAACTGCTGCGCCACCCGCATCGGCGCGGAACGCAACCGGTACCGGACGCGTCTGCGCTCGCCCGGCTCCGCCGTCACCAGGCCCGCCTCGGCCAGCAACGCCAGGTGTTTCGCGATCGCCTGCCGGGTGATCGGCAGCCGGTCCGCGAGGTCGGTCGCCGTGGCCGGACCGCCCGAGGCGAGCGTGGCGAGGATGCCGCGCCGGCTCGGGTCGGCCAGTGCCACGAACACCTGTTCGGCGACGGCTTCGCTGTCGGTGTCAGGCGGCATCTAGAAAGTCGATCAGCTCACCGAGCTCGCTGCGCCATCCCTCGGTGTGCGCGTCGTACTCGGTGCGGTAGGTCTCCTCGGGTAGCTGTGCGAACCCGGTCTCGACGACCGTCAGCCTCGTGCCCCCGCCGACCGGTTCCAGGGTGAACTCGACGTAGGTGCGGCGCGGATCGTCGTCCGGCAGGCCTTCGAGCTGCCAGGTGAAACCGAACACCGACGGCTCCTCGACCCGTTCCACCCGCATGTTGGCGACGTGCCCGCCGGTCCAGCTCATCTGAGCCGCGCCGCCGGGGCGCAGGTCGATCGTCGCCGCCTCGCCGAACCAGGTACCGAGACCCTCGGCGGTGGTGATCGCCGCCCACACGGTCTTCGGTGGCTGGGTGACCTCGAGGGTCCGTTCGATGCGATCGGGAAAACCCATCCTCAGCCTCCAGAAGTAGCAACTACTCGGTTGCCACTCTAGTGGCTTCTTCATCAGCGCGATCGCACCGGGGTGGGCATACTTTCGCCGGAGAGTCTGCCCACCTGGAGGTTCGATCGTGCCGCTCCATCCCGAAGCCCAGCACCTGCTCGCCGCGCTGGCCGAAGAGAACGTTCCGCCCTTCGAGGAAATGACCGTCGAGGACGCGCGGGCGAGCGCGAAGGGTTTCGCCGAGCTGCAGGGGGACCCGGTCGAGCTCGCCTCGGTCGTCGACCGGACGATCCCCGGGCCGGCCGGCGACGTCCCGGTGCGCATCTACACCCCCGAAGGTGACGGTCCGCTGCCGGTCATCGTGTACTTCCACGGCGGCGGCTGGGTCATCGGCGACATCGAGGTCTCGGACAAGCCCTGCCGGCAGCTGGCCGCTGCCGCCGGCGCGGTGATCGTCTCCGTCGAGTACCGGCTGGCCCCCGAGCACCGCTATCCCGCCGCGTTCGAGGACTGCTACGCCGCCACCGCATGGGTCGCCGGGCACGCCGACGAGCTGGGCGTCGACGCGTCGAAGCTCGCCGTCTCCGGGGACAGCGCGGGTGGCAACCTCGCGGCGGTCGTCGCACTGGCCGCGCACAACCAGGGCGGCCCGGCGATCAGCGCGCAGGTGCTGCTCTACCCGGTGACCAACCCGGACTTCAACACCGAGTCCTACCTGAGCAACGCCGACGGATACCTGCTGACCAGAGGGTCCATGCAGTGGTTCTGGGCGCACTACCTCGGCGACCAGGACGCCGACCAGTACGCGGCACCGTTGCGCGCCGAGAGCCTCGAGGGCCTGCCGCCCACCTACCTGGCGACCGCCGAGTTCGACCCGCTGCGTGACGAGGGCGAGAGCTATGGCAAGCGGCTCGCCGACTCCGGGGTCTCGGTCACCTCGGCCCGGTTCGACGGCATGGTGCACGGCTTCTTCTGGACCCTCGCGGCCACGCCGAGCGCGTCGCATGTCGTCGACGACATCGTCGCCTTCCTGCGCGGCGTCTGGAACTAGACGAAGCGCTCGACCAGCAGTGCGACCCCGATGACGACCATGCACACCCCGGACACCCTGGACACGGCGCGTGCGGTACTCGGCCGCGAGTGCAGCACGCGCCGCGCGCAGGCGCCGACCACCAGGTAGACGGCGGCGCAGGTCAGAGTGAACACGAGCCCGAGCGCACCCAGCTGGCAGGCGATCGGCCACGGCGCGCCGGGGCTGGCGAACTGGGGCAGCATCGCGACGAAGACGAGCAGGCCCTTCGGGTTCAGTGCGCTCACCCCGATCCCCCTGGCCAGAGTGGCCCGTCGGGTGGCTGTGGTGCGTTCCTGCCCACCGGGTGCGGTGGCCGGGTGGCGCAGTGTGCTGACCCCGAGCCAGACCAGGTAGGCGCCGCCGACGACGGTCAGCACGCGCAGCGCGACCGGGCTGGACGCGACGAGCGCACCGACACCGGCCGCGACGACGACCGTCATGGCGAGGTAGCCGAGCACGATGCCCGACGCGGCCGGGAGGACGTGCCCGCGCAGACCGGCGCTGATCGCGAACGCCCAGTCGGGTCCCGGGACGATGATCAGCAGGGCGGCGACGGCCCAGAATCCGAGCAGTGCGCTGAGCGGCATGGGTCTTCACTCCTTGCGGTCTGCCAAGAACGCTATGACCGACTCGCCGGAATGTGGTTCCAAGAATTACCTCGATCAGCCGTAACAGTGGAAAGATTTCCTCCATGGACGCGGTTGACCGGAAGATTCTTGCCGTGCTGCAAGAGGAAGGGCGGCTGACGCTCACCGAGCTCGCGTCCCGGGTACGGCTGAGCGTGTCGCCGTGCCATCGCAGGCTCCGCGAGCTCGAACGCGGCGGCGCGATCCGTGGTTATCGCGCGGTCGTCGACCCGGTCGCGCTCGGCATGACGTTCGAGGCGCTGGTGTTCGTCACGATGCTGCAGGAGGACCGGGAGACCCTGCTGAGCTTCGAGGAGGCGGTCACCCGCATCCCGAACGTCCTGCTGGCGCAGCGTCTGTTCGGCGACCCCGACTACCTGCTGCGGATCGTCACCGAGGACCTGGCCGCGTACCAGCAGCTGCAGGACGACACGCTGTCTCTCCTGCCCGGGGTGGCACGGATGAACTCGACGCTGGTCATGAAGCGAGTGGTCGACAACCGCCCGCTGCCGACCGCGAAACCCGCTTCGCCGCCCGCTTAGCATCGGATTCATGCGTACCGTGCTCCGGCAGGATCTGACCTCGGCCATCAAGGCCAGGGACCGCGTCGCCATCACCGCGCTGCGGTCGGCGCTCGCCGCCATCGAGAACGCCGAGGCCGCCGACAACACGGCTCCGTCGCCGAGCGGGAACGCGCACTTCGCGGGCTCGGTCGCCGGTGGCGCCGAGGTTCCCCGCCGCGTGCTGACCGAGCACGACGTGCGCGCGATCGTCGAGGCGGAGGTCCAGGAGCGCTCGACGAGTTCGGCGGAGTACGAGCGCCTGGGCCGCGAGGACGCCGCCGAACGCCTGCACGCCGAGGCCGCCGTGCTCGCCCGCTACCTCTAGCCGCAGGTCACAGCTCGTGAGTGGTACGGGCGCCTATAGGCGCCCGTACCACTCACGAGGTGTGGGGCTGAGCCGCAGGTCAGGGTTCGTGAGTGTTGAGTGTGGCTATAGCCATACTCAACACTCACGAGGGTCAGGCGGGGCCGAAGGTGGCTCGGACCGTGCCCAGGCCGGTGATCGTCGCCTCGTAGGTGGTGTCGGGCTGGGCCGGGACCATCGGGCCCAGGGCGCCGGACAGGATCACGTCGCCCGCGCGCAGCGGGGTGCCGAAGCGGCGGGCGGTCTCGGCCAGCCACTGCAGCGCGATGCACGGGTCGCCCATGCACGCCGACCCGGCGCCCTCGGAGACGACCTCACCGTTCGCGGTCATCGACATGGTCGCGCCGGGCAGGTCGAGCCCGTCCAGGGACAGGTGTTGCGAGCCGAGCACGTACACGCCGCAGGAGGCGTTGTCCGCGACCGTGTCGACGAGGCGGATGTTCCAGTCCGCGATCCGGCTGTCGACGATCTCCAATGACGCGACGACCGAGCGGACCGCGTCGCGCACGACGTCGAGCGTCAGGTCGTCGCGGTCCAGGTCGGCACCCAGCACGAACCCGACCTCGGCCTCGACCTTGGGCTGCAGCAGCCGCGACATCGGGATCGTCTCGCCCTCGCCGAACGCCATGTCCTCGTACAGAATCCCGAGATCCGGCCGGTCGACACCGAGCTGCGCCTGCACGGCCGGCGCGGTCAGCCCGATCTTCGACCCGACGATGCGCCGCCCGGACTCGAGCGACGAGGAGGTCAGGAGCCGCTGCACGGCGTACCCGAACTCCATCTGGTCGGCCGGGTCGGTGGCCTCCCCGTCCGGGAGGAGGTCGCGGATCGGGGCGCACGGCGTGCGGTCGGCCGCCGCCTGCCGGAGCCTGTCGGCGGCCAGGACGTGCAGTTCGGGATCGGTGAGCGCGCTTGTCATTCCACGTTCCTAACCCATGCTGCTTCCGCCGTTGACACTGACCACCTGTCCTGTGACGAATGCGCCGTCTGGGCCGACCAGGTAGGCGACCGCGCCCGCGACGTCTTCGACGCGGCCGGGCCGCGCCATCGGGATGAGGTCGGTCGCCGCGTCCAGCACCGCGAGGAACGCCTCGTCGAACCTGCCCGCCTCGACCCCGGCGGTGATCTCCGGTGTCTCGACGTACGACGGCGCGACCGTGTTGACCGTGATGCCGGAGGTGGCGAACTCCCTGGCCAGCGCCGTGCACATGGCGTGGACGCCACCCTTGGCCGCGTTGTACATGGCGTGGTCGAGCAGCCCGTTGCGCACCGACTCCGCCCCGATGTTGACGATCCGGCCACCACCGCGGGAGACCAGGTGCGGCAGCAGTGCCCTGGTCGCGCGGATCGTGGTCCACAGATTGTTGTCGATCGTCGCCTGCAGGGTCTCCTCGGTGTGCTCCAGCGTCGCCCGGATGACGCCGCCGCCCGCGTTGTTGACCAGGATGTCCGCTCCGCCGTACGCCTCGGTCGCCACCGCGAGCAGCCGGTCCGCCTCGCCGGGCAACGCGAGGTTGCCGACGCAGCCGACCGGCTTGTGCCCTGCCGAACGCAGCGCATCCAGCGCCTTGGTCAGCTCGTCGTCGGAGATCGCTCCGATGACCACGTCCGCACCGTCGGCCAGCAACCGCTCGACGATGGCGAAGCCGATTCCTCTGGTGCCGCCGGTGACGATCGCGACCTTGCCCTGTAGAGGGCTCATAGAGTGCCCGGTCTCGCGGGCCGGAGGGCTCATAGAGTGCCCGGTCTCGCGGGCCGGAGGGCTCATAGAATCACCGCAAGGTCACCGGCGGGGCGCAGCTCGGTCATATCCAGTTCGCACCGCTTGGACCGGATGCGCAGCGCACCGTCACGCAGCACCAGCCGGTACCGGTAGCGGCCGACGTAGTAGCTGGCCTTGCCGTTGCGGAACCGCCACACCGTGAACAGCGCGTCCACCGGCAGCTGGTCATCGACGACCACCCCGAGCCGGACGTTGGTGACCTGGTGGTTCGTGCGTGAATGCGGGTACTCGCGGTGCGCTTTGCGGCTGTTGAGCCGCTCGACCCGCAGCCGCAGCCGCAGCTCGTCGTCGTCGATCAGGACGAGGTCACGGGTCGGGTCGCCGTCCGGGGTGTCGTTGCACGGCACGACGTAGCGCAGCTCGGTGTCGAACAGCGCGAACCAGCCGTCGAGGTCCCAGGCGTCGAGCAGCGCGGCCTCGCTGTACAGGAAGTCCTCGACGGCGGAACGGTCCAGCGAGGTCAGCGGGTGGAGTGTGGCGGTCATCGGCCTTCGACCCTTCCGTACGCGGCCTCACCCATCTGGTCAGCCCAGCGACGCCAGAACACGCGCATCTGGTGCTCGTCGTTGCCTTCGGGGGTGCGTGCCATGCCCCGGGAGATATCGTTCCACTCCACGCCGCCGGAGTTGAAGCCCTGCTGGCACGACTCGAGCGCCTCGACGTCGTCGGGAGTGGCGAACCCGGCCGGTCCGAGGAACGTCAGGAAACTGTCCAGCCGGCGTTGCCGCAGCTGGGGCAGCTCGCCTCGGGGCGCCATCTCCCACGCGGTGATGTCCATCCGGCCCGGCGAGAGCGGCATGAACGTCCGGACCGTGACCGCCATGATGTCGTTGACCACCAGGTTCGGGTAGATCAGCATGTTGCGGTTGGTGTCGGCCATGCGCGACGCGCGTTCCTCGCCGTGCTTGGCGACCAGGTCGGCGCGCAGCGCGAGGATCTCCTCCTTCGCGTGCTCACCGAAGAGCGGCTCCCACTTAGCGATGGGCCTGCCCCAAGGAGCGGAGTACTCCAGCACCGCGTGCCCGTTGCCCAGGTCGCGCGCGGTGCCCTTGACCCCGCCCTTCAGGTCCGTACCCAGCGCGACCAGGTACTTGAAGTAGGTGTCGTGCACCGACACCGCGTGGTAGCCGTCGATGCTGTTCTCGCACAGCAGCTTCCAGTTGGCGTCCATGCAGTACTCGTTGGTGCCCCGGACGATCTCCATCTCCCCGTCGGCGGAGTCGATCACCAGGTCCAGGTACTCGCGCGCCCCGGCGAGGTAGGTGACCAGGTCGACGATGTCCGGGTCGTAGCTGACGAACACGAACCCCCGGTAGCTCTGGACCTTCGGCGACTTCAGGCCGAGCTTCGAGAAGTCCAGGTTGTCGCCGTAGCCCGCGCGGTCCGGAACACCCTTGAGGTCGCCCTCGGAGTCGAAGCTCCAGTGGTGGTAGAAGCACGGGAACGTCTTCGAGTTGCCGGACGCCTGCCGGCAGATCATCGCGCCCCGGTGGGTGCACGAGTTGTGGAAGACCTTCACCTGGCCGGACTTCGCGGCCCGGACCATGAACAGGGCCCTACCACCCACCGAGCGGCGTACGAAGTCACCGGGCTTCGACACCTCGGACTCGTGGCCGATGTAGAGCCAGCAGCGGTCGAAGATCCGGCGCCGTTCCTGTTCGAAGATCTCGGGCGAGACCATCGACGAGCGATGCACCCGGAAGCTGTGGTGCTCGGGGTCCTCGTCGACCAGCGGGAACCCGGTCAGCCGTGCCGGGGCGTCTTCGGTGAGGGTCATGATCCGCCTCCGCTCAGGAACTGGTGGACCACCGCGTTGAAGTCGGTCGCCCGCTCGATCTGGGTCCAGTGGCCGCAGTGGGCGAACACCGCGAGGTCGGCGTCGGGCAGCAGCCGCACCATGTTCCACGCGACGTCGACCGGCACGACCTTGTCCTCGCGGCCGTGCAGCAGCAGCGTGCGGGTCCCGATCGCGCGGACCTGCTCCTCGGTGATCCCCAGCTGGCTACCGGCGTGCCGCTCGGAGAACATGTCGGTGTAGGCCTCGAACGCGCCCGGCTCCATGCTCGCCTTGTACCTGGTCCGGACCAGGTCGTCGGTGATGATCGACTTGTCGACGGCGAAGCAGTCCAGCAGCATCTGCCGCATGTTCTCCTCGGACGGCTGGTAGGCGCGCAACGCCTTGAGCCCCTCGGTGATCGTCATGCCGACGCCCGGAGCGCCCATCAGGACCATGCGCTCGATGCGTTCCGGGTGCTGGCCCGCCATGTGCAGCGCGATCCGCCCGCCGAGTGAGTTGCCGACGATCGACGTGCGGCCCAGCTCCATGACGTCCATGAACGACCAGACGTGCTCGCGCCAGGTGTCCAGCGAGTAGTACACGTCCGCCGGCCGCTCGGTGTAGCCGAACCCGACCAGGTCAGGGGCGAGGACCCGGTAGCCGCGCTCGGCGAGCGGCGCCATGTTGAGCCGCCAGTTGGCCCAGGCCGAGACACCGGGGCCGGACCCGTGCAGCATGAGCAGCGGTGTGCCGTCCTTCGGGCCGTACTCGTGGAAGTGGGTGCTGAAGCCGTTCGTGAGGACGGTTGCCTCTTCGGTCTGCGTGCTGGTCACGAGGTGGCCTTTCCGTCGAAGATCGCAAAACACTTGTTGGAGTTGAATACGTCGGTGACGACGAAGTCCGACCAGGTCAGCGGCAGGTTCAGCTCGTGCATCGCGCCCGCGAGGCAGAACCAGTTGAGCATCTCGTGCTGACCGGCGTCGACGACCTGCTTGCCGGTGGTAGCGGTCCAGGTGTCCCAGTCACCCGCCACGAACGCGTCGTAGAGCACCTGGTCGGCCGGGGTGTCGGGGCGCAGGTGCCAGTCCTTGTCGTTGAGGAACGCGTGCGACCAGCTGGAGCTGGCCACCAGCGCGACCCGCAGATCGGTGCCGGCGAACGCCCTGGCCACGGCGCCGCCCAGCTGGAAACAGCGCCGGGGTGAGGGGCCGATCGGATCGAGGCGTTCGTCTTCGATGTCGGCGAACCGCGCGAGACCGCCCCTGCGGGCGATTGCGTGCTGGCCGTAACAGTTCACGGTGATCGGCAGAATCTTGTATGGGAATTCGCGGCCGGCGTTGTCGTAGTCCAGGAACAGCTGTGTGTTCGCGATCGCGTGCGGGAAGTGCCCCGCCTCGCGCTTCTGGTAGCTGTAGGCGACGTCGAAACCGTCTTCGAGGAGCTCGTTGGCAAGTCTGCGGGCACCCGGTTCGTCCCCGTGCAGGGTGAACGTCATGTCGTCGGGCAGCCCCCACACGTTGGGCGCGCCGCGTTCGTTCATCACCTCGAACGGGCAGACCTCGGTCTCGCCGTAGGCCAGCACGCAGAACGGCGGGACGACCTCCTCGCGGAAGTTCTCGTACTGGTCATCACCCCAGACCAGCACTACATCGGGGCTGAACTCGTCGAGCGCCGCCCGGCACGCGGTGAGGTCTTCCCGCAGGTGCTTGCGGTGGCCGGCCGCCGCCGCCGTTCCGCCGTCGGCAGCCCATTCCCGGCGCATCAGCTCCGGCCAGGCCGCCGGGTCCTTGTGCTGGTCGGGGATGCCGGGATCGGCCAACGTCCAGCGCAGCAGATCGGCCATGCGATCGTCGGCAACCGACAGCAGGGGGTAGTGGGTCAGCCCAAGGCCGAGAAACTCCGCCACGACATCCTCCTTGAAGTCTGTCGAGAACTTTAGAGATTCTAGTACCAAGATTCAAGGGGCGGTATGCGAACTGGCAGCTCGCACAGAGGCTGGAACCCAATGCCACTCGGCTCAGTTCGATCATGTTGCTGAGCCGCGGCTTCACCGGTGGTGACGTTTACCGCGGCCTGGACCGGGGCGGTGAGGCTCGGGGCCGGACGTGGGTGGCCGGCCGGCGGCTGAGTGCACGGGCTGCGCCCGGACGCTTCCCAAACCAGCACCACCAGCACCAGCGGCCCCGTCAGCGGCACTTCGCCCCCGACCGGCATTTGATGATCACCACGGTCTGGTGGCTGATTTTTCGCCCGGAAACAGCCACCAGGCCGTGGTGATCATGGTTCACGCACGATGATCCACTTAGGCTCAGTGCGAGCCCTGCCGCTGGGCTAAGAACGGGTGATCTCGATGGCCATGTTGGGGCATTCGTAGGCGAGCTTCTCGGCGCGTTCCTGGGTCAGACCGGACGTGTCGAGAACCTCGGCGATGCCCTCGTCATTGAGGTCGAAGACCTCGGGCGCGAGGAACATGCAGCGCTGCGCACCCATGCACAGCTCGGAGTCGATCCTGACGGTGAAGGACATCGCTCTAGTTCCCGGTCCACTTACCGGCGCGCTTCTCTCCGAACGCGTCGACGGCCTCGCGCAGGTCGTCGCTGGCCAGACTGGTGCTCTCCAGCGCGAAGCTGAGGTCGAGCACCTCGTTCGCCCTGCTCATCAGAAACTTGTTCAGCGCCCGCTTGGTCAGCTGAACGGCCAGCGGCGGTAGCTCGGCCATCCGCACGGCGAGGGCCAGCGCGGCCGGACGCACCTCATCGCGGGTGTCCACGAGATCGCTCACCACGCCGAGCTGGTGCGCGTCGGCGCCGGTCAACGGGTCGCCGGTGAGCAGATGTCGTTTCGCCCTGGCGAACGGCATGTTGAGCGGCCACACGATCGCGCCACCGTCACCGGCGACGAGCGCCATCCGGACGTGCGTGTCGGCGATCTTCACCTCCGGCGCGGTCACGACCGCGTCGCCGAGCAGCACGACCGTGGCCCCGAGCCCGTAAGTGTCCCCGGCCAGCGCGATGACCAGCGGTTTCGGGAAGTCCCCGAGCGCGTGGAACAGCCTGCGGCCGTCGTCGAGCATCGCCAGGCGTACCTGGGCGTCCCGGTTGGCCGCGAGCATCATCGCGGTGTCCCCGCCGGAGGAGAAGTACTTGCCGGTCGAGGACAGCACGACCGCCCTGACCTCGACGTCGGCGGCCAGCTCGGTCAGTGCGGCGGTGAGCTCGCGGTGCAGGACGTCGTCGAACCGGTTCAGCAGCTCGGGCCGACTGAGCTGGACCTCGGCGATGCCGTCGGCCCGCGAGATGGTCAGGCTCTGGTACCCGGCGCCGATGCTCATGCGGCGACCTTAGTGTAGCAAGTACATGCTTCACAAGCGGTCGTGTTCCGGCGACCGGGGCCTGAGTGCGCCATCCTGTGGGCGTGACTTCGCATGCACCCTCCCTGGACGGGCGCCGCTTCGCCGCCACCGACGTCGACGCCCACGGTGAGGTCGGGCTCGACACGACCTTCGAGTACCGCGAGAAGGACGGAGAGATCTGGGGCTCCTACTCCGGTGGTTCGGTCCGGCGCGGGTTCCTGGTCGGCACCAGGACCGGGGACCAGCTCGACTTCCGCTACTCCCAGCTCAACATCGACGGGGAGACCTCCAGCGGGCACTGCCGGTCCCGGATCGACGTGCTCACCGACGGCAGGGTGCGACTCACCGAAACCTGGGAATGGGAGTCCAGGACGGGCTCGGGCACCAGCGCCGTCGAGGAGTTCCGTAGCTGACGGGCACACGGTGGACCAGCCGTTCTCCTCGGGATTGGCCCGCGAGAACGGCGGCGGTCGAACCTAGCCTGATGGACATGGCAACGATCACCACCAGGATGACCGGCACCGACCTGCAGCAGGTCGTGCCACCGTTCATCCCCCAGGGCTCGCACGTGATGACCCGTATCCTCGACCTGCCGCCGGGCGACCCGGGCCTCGGCCCGCACCGCCACTCCGGACCGGTCTTCGGCTACATGCTGGAGGGCGAGATGCTCTTCGAGCTGGAGGGTGCGGCGCCCTACGTGATCAAGCAGGGCGAGGCGTTCTGGGAGCCGGGCGGCGACGTCATCCACTACACCGCCGCGAACCTTCTGGACGATCGGAACAGCAGGTTCCTCGTGGTGATGCTCTGCGCACCGGACGTCGAGATGATCACCATGGTGAGCGAGGAGGAGCTGGCCGCGAAGGCCGACGCGCGGCTTCCCAGGGGCTAACGCACAAGCTGGGCGGCGATCCAGGCGATGCCGTCGGCCGTCTCGGCCGGCGAGCCCGACGGTTGCATGACGTGGCTCAGAACCATGCGCACGACGGAGTCCAGCACCATGCGTTCGCGCGCCGGTTCGAGTCCCGTGCTCAGTCCCGCCGAGCCGAGGCCCTCGGCGACCGCTTCGGTCGCCCGCTCGATCAGACCTTGGGAGTGCGTCGTGAGAAGCGGCAGCAGGTCGCTGCCGCCGGTGTGCGCCGAGTCGAGAATGGACTTGACCAGCGGGTTGTCGGCGGCGGTCTGCAATGCGCCCTCGCACGCGGCGCGGACCGCCTCGACGACCGTGCTCTGGGCTCGGATGCGATCGCGCACCAGCTCCAGGAACCGGCCGAGCTCGCGCATCACCAGCTCCTCGGCGATGCGCGGCTTCGAACCGAACTCGTTGTAGACCGTCTGCCTGCTGACCCCGACCTCGTCGGCCAGCTTGCTCATCGTCACCGCCGTCCACCCCTCCGACGAGGTGATCGCGGCGGCGGCGTCGAGCAGTCTGTCCCGCAGCAGGGACCGCACGGTGTCCCGGAAGGTCGCGGCGTCGGTGCTCATGCCTCGAGGCTATCTGCCTAGACGCGGGTGACCTCGACCATTTCGAAGTCTTCCTTCGACGCACCGCAGTCCGGGCAGCTCCAGTCGTCCGGGATGTCCTCCCAGCGGGTGCCCGCCGCGATGCCTTCCTCTGCCCAGCCCTGCGCCTCGTCGTACTCGAAGCCGCAGACCTCGCAACGCCAGACCTTCATGAGTTCGCTCCTTCGAGAGCTTCGAAATCCTGTTGTTCGCGGACGCCGCAGTCGGGGCAGCACCAGTCCGGGTCGATCTGGTCGAACGGTGTGCCGGCCGGCCAGCCCTCGCGGGGCTCGCCGCGTTCGGAGTCGTAGACGTAGTCGCAGTTGGGGCAGCGGAACCTGCTCATGCCGCGACCCCGTACCGGGCGAGGATGCGGTCGCGCTTGCTCGGCTGCAGGTTCGCCTTGGTCAGGTCGCCGTCGAAGTGCGCGACGACACGCTTGTCCATGACCGAACGCCAGATGGCCGGTACCCAAGTCAGCACGATCATCCCGGCGTACCCGGTGGGCAGCACCGGCGACTCGGCGAAGTCACGCAGCGCCTGGTAGCGCCTGGTCGGGTTCGCGTGGTGGTCGCTGTGCCGCTGCAGGTGGTAGAGCAGCACGTTCGTGCCGAGGTTGTTGGAGTTCCAGCTGTGGCTGGGGTTGACCCGCTCGTAGCGCCCGGACGCGGTCTGCTGGCGCAGCATGCCGTAGTGCTCGAGGTAGTTGATCGTCTCCAGCAGCCAGATTCCGACCAGCGCCTGCAGCACCAGGTACGGCAGGATGCCCACGCCGAACGCGATCACCAGGCCGCCCCACAGCACGACCGACATGGCCCACGCGTTGAGGACGTCGTTGCGCAGCGTCCACGGCGACTGGTCCAGGCGGGCGAGTCGCTTCTTCTCCAGGCTCCATGCGCTGGTCAGGCTGCCCCGTACGGTGCGCGGCAGGAATCCCCACACGGTCTCGCCCATGCGTGAGCTGGCCGGGTCCTCCGGGGTCGCGACGCGGACGTGGTGGCCTCGGTTGTGCTCGATGTAGAAGTGGCCGTAGAACGTCTGGGCCAGCGCGATCCTGGCGAACCAGCGCTCGTGCTGTTCCTTCTTGTGACCCAGCTCGTGGGCGGTGTTGATCGCGATGCCGGCGACCACGCCGAGGCCGAGCGCCAGGCCGATCCTGGCCGTCACGTCGAGACTGCCGAGCATCCACATGCCCCAGACCAGGACGCCCAGCTGGACCGGAATGAACGCGTAGGTGACCCAGCGGTAGTAGCGGTCCTCCTCCAGGCTCTTGACCGCCTCGTCCGGTGGGTTGTTCTTGTCCGTTCCGACGACGAGGTCCACCAGCGGGACGAGGACGAAGAGGAAGACGAGGGTGAAGTACCAGAACGCCTCGATACCCGTGCTCGCCGCCAGACCCCAGCTGGCGAGCGGTAGCAGCGGGATGATCGCGCCGAGGATCCACAGGTAGCGCTTGCCGTCTCGCCATTCTGTCGTCGTTCGCGTCGGTTCTGACTCCACTGTCATTCTTCTTCGCTCCCTCTGCCGGCTTGGTTTACAGAAGCGTAGCTGTTGTACATATTTGCGACAAGAGGTTGTTTGGTGTCATCCCCGCTGGCCGTCGAGTGTGCTTGGCGTGGCCGCCCGCTATCAACCCCCGGCTGGCGCCGGCCTCGCGCGGGTTCCTGGTTGCGCGTAGTTCGGGGGCGAGGTTTCAGGGTTGACAGCGGGCGGCCACGCCAAGTGCTGGCCAGGATCGCGGGGATGGGGGTGGTGTGCGTGCACGCCGTAGGCGGTTGCGTGTTTTGTGCGTGTGTAGCTTCCTGGCCTGGATATATCACCCTTTTGGTCTAGTCTCTGGCGCCGGTTTTTGTCGGGGGTCGGCCGTAGCGTCTGGGTTGTGGCAGCGGCTGGTGTGGTTCCGGAGGGGTTGGCGTCGATGGCGCCAGGCCCGGAACTCGCCGCTGCCCTGGCTCGGGTTGATCGGTCCTCGGTGTGCAACGGTGACCTTGTTGAGGTGCTGAAAGCTCGGTATCGGTTGCAGGCGCATGTTGCTGCTCAGTTGGCGGCGGACATTGCCGCGTTGGGTGGGCGTGACCCCGAGGCTGATCCGCGTGAGGTCGCGTTGGTGGCCGAGCCGGGCCGCTATGTGGCGGATGAGTTGCGGGTGGCGTTGTCGTGGACTCGGCGTAAGTCGGATGCGGAGTTGGATTTCTCCTGGCTGCTGCTCTCGTGCCTGCCGTTGGTGTTCGATGCCCTGGATTCGGGGTGTATCGATCTGCCCAAAGCCCGCATCTTCGCTACTTACCTGGCTGATCTCCCCGAGGCCCGGCGCGCCGAAATCTGTCAGGCGGTGTTGCCGAAGACTCCGCCATGGACGACTGGGAAGCTGGCCGCCTATCTGCGCAAGCTGGTCATCGGCTCCGACCCCGACCGTGCCCAGGACCTCTATGAGAAGGCGTTCGACCGCCGCAGCGTGGTCGGGTATTTGAACGAGGACGGCACCGCGACTCTCTCCGCCTCGGGTATCGCTCCGGAGGACATGGCCGCCGCGTGTACTCGGGTCAATGCTCTGGCCCAGGCGATCAAGCGGGCTGGGTGTCCGGCGCGGGTGGATCAGATTCGCGCGGACGTGTTCTGCGGGCTACTCGACGGCACCCTGCACGGCCTGGACCGCGCCGCGATCATCGCGCACTTCCGGGGCGAGGCATCGGCGGGAAAGCCCCAAGGGATCGAGGTCCGCGCCGAGCTCGCCACCCTGCTCGACCTCAGCGACCGCCCGGGCGAGCTACCGGGCTGGGGACCGATCCTGGCCGCCAACACCCGCCGCACCGTTCTGCAGCAGCGGGGCGGGTCGTGGACCTTCGCCGTGTGCGACGAACACGGCTACCTCCCGGTGCCCGGGGTCCTGCGCTCCCGCCCGACCCACGCCACCCGAGGGCGTGCCGGTGGCACGGTCGAACTACAACTCACCGCCGCGCTGCTCGCCCAGCTGGTGCAGAACCCGCCGCCGGGGTGGGAACGAGTCATCGCCGACATCGCGGCCCAGTGCGACGCCTGGTCCGACACCCGCACGACGTTGAACTCCCGACCCGAACGTCGTTTCCCGGTCGCCGCACTCCGGCTCTACAGCCAGATCCGCGACCGCGGCTGCCTCGGCCCAGGCTGTCGCCGCCCAGCCCGGGAATCGGAGTTCGACCACACCATCGACTTCCACCACGGCGGCCCCACCACCGACACCAACGCCGGCCAACTCTGCGCCCACGACCACGACCTCAAAACCCGAGGCCGATGGCGCCTCCAACAACCCACACCAGGCCAGTTCCGCTGGACCAGCCCATTCGGCCAGACCTACCGGACCCGGGGCGACCCGGTCATCACCCCACCACCCTCCACACCCGACGACGAGCCGCCACCTTTCTGACCAGCGGCAGCCTGGTTCAGCGTGACGTCTCCTCGCCGTCGGCGACCGCCTCGCCGAAGTAGATGATCATGAGGACGGTGAAGATCAGTGCCTGGAGCAGGCCGATGAACATGTCGAACAGCTTCCACGCCGCGGTCGGCAGCCACAGCACGTAGGCGGGCAACCGGCCGACGACCATGACCATCAGGCCGCCGGCGAACATGTTCCCCCACAACCGCAGGGCGAGCGACACCGGGCGACCGAAGTACTGGATGACGAACTCGTTGAGGGCCAGGAACGCGTAGGGCTCGCGGAAGTGGCGGAAGTAGCCCCTGACGCCTTTACTCCGGATGCTCACCACGTGCACCCAGATGATCACCAGTAGGGCCATCGGGTAGACGAGGTTGACGTCCGCGGTCGGCGACGGCACGACCGACTCGGTGGGTAATGCCGCCAACCAGTTGGCGATCAGGAGGAACGCGAACGTCGTGACACCCAGCTGTACGACACCACGGGGCGCCCGAACGCCCATTTGTTCGGCCACCTGGTGTTGGACCCACTCGACGAACGTCTCGAACAGCAGCTGCAGCTTGCTCGGCCGCCCGGCGCTCGCGTGGCGGGCCATGTGGAGACCGGCGCCCAGCACGATCGACCCGGCCGCGCCGGTGCCGATCAGGGTGTCGGTGTTGAAGGTCAGTCCGAGGAACTCGAACGTCGAGTGGTGGCCAGGCTCGATGATCATTCGGTCGCGCCCTTCAGCCTAGTTTGCGAACGACGTTCGCAAACGACCATAGCTGTTAGCGTACGGCGTTCGCAATGGAGAGGACTGGCGTGGCTCACGAACTGATCTGGATGCGGCCCGTGGTCGAGGCGACCACGGGACGACCGGCCGAGCTGAGCCGTGAGCAGATCACCGCCGCGGCGATCGCGATCGCCGATGCCGACGGTCTGGCGGCGGTCACCATGCGGCGGGTGGCGAACGAGCTGGGGACCGGCGCGGCGACGCTGTATCGGCATCTGTCGACGCGCGATGACCTGCTCGACCTGATGATCGACCAGGCCTTCTGCGAGTACGAGCCGGCTCCGGACACCGGCGACTGGAGAGCGGATCTCGTGGCCGACTACCTGCGGCAGCTGGCGTTGTTCCGGGCTCGCCCGTGGCTCGTCGACGCGATCGCGCTACGCCCCGGGCTCGGCCCTCGGGTCGTGGGGATCGTGGAGGGCGTCCTCACCCGGATGTCCGGTCACCCGGCTCCTGCCTCGGCGAAGATGGAAGCTCTCGGAACGCTCACCGGCATCGTGCGGATGCACGCGCAGCAGGAACGGCTGGGCGGGGTCCTCGACGAGGACTTCGCCCTCGCGCAAGCGGCGTACCTGCGGCACATGACCCGCGACGGCTCCTATCCCCACCTCGCGGCCGCGCTGACCGGAGTCGGGCTCCAGCCCGGCGATTCGATCGATGACAGGTTGGCGCGGATACTCCGGCTCAACCTCGACGGCCTGCTTCCCGAGTCGTGAGCCCGCCCGATGAGATTTCAGCGTCTCGCTGGTCTACCTACCGACATCACTCGCTTCGAACGGAGCCCACAGCAATGGCAAAGATCATCTCGAGTCTGTTCGTCTCGGCCGACGGCATCGCCGAGATCGACCCGGGCTGGCACTTCCCGTACTTCGACGAGAACATGGGTCGCGCGGTCAGCGAAGATTACGATGCGACCGCGGTGCTGCTCATCGGCCGCGAGACCTACGACAGCTTCGCCGGGGCGTGGCCGGTCCGAGAGGTAGAGGGCGGGGCGGACGCGCCGTTCGCGACGCAGCTCGGCGACATGCGCAAGATCGTCGTCTCTCGTCAGCCGCTCGAGTTCTCCTGGCGTAACTCGGAGCTGCTCGACGGCGACCTCGTCGAAGCGGTCGCCGCACTCAAGGCCGACGAGGACGTCAGCGCAATCCTCGTCGCCGGCTCGATCTCCGTCGTACAGCAGTTGCTGGCCGCGGGGCTGATCGACGAGCTCCGCCTGCTGGTCCATCCCGTGGCCGCGCGCAAGGGCCGCAAGCTCTTCGACGACGGCGACGTCCCGTACCACCTGAAGGTGACGGCTACCGAGGTGTACCCGACGGGCGTGATCCGGGTGATCTACGCACCTACCGAGGCACCCGCGAAGGTCGCTTACGACGAGGTCAAGGACCAGGTGCCGGACGGACGGTAGCCCAGCGCTATAACGTTGGTCATGACCACCGCGAGAGAGATCGAGTACCGGGCCGACGGCAAGACGATGGTCGGACGGCTGACCCTGCCGGACGGGGAGGGCCGCCGTCCCGCGGTGCTCATCGCGCACGAGGGCCCGGGGCTCGACGATCATCAACGGCACCGGGCGGATGAGCTCGCCGAGCTGGGCTACGTCGCGTTCGCGCTCGACTAGCAGGGCGGCGGCACGGTCATGACCGACCGTGCGGCCATGATCGCCCGGCTCGACGGCCTGTGGCACGACCCGGAACGGACCCGCGGCATCGCTCGCGCCGGCCTGGACATCCTGCTCGCCCAGCCGCGCGCGGACCCCGGCAAGGTCGCGGCGATCGGGTACTGCTTCGGTGGGCACCTGGTGCTGGAGCTGGCCAGGAGCGGCACCGACCTGGCGGCCGTGGTCGGGTTCCATCCCCGGCTGGCGACGACCCGGCCGCTGGACGCGGGCAACATCACCGGCACGGTGCTCGTCTGTATCGGCACCGACGATCCGCTGATCTCGACCGGCGAGCGGCTGGTGTTCGAGGAGCAGATGACCGCTGCCGGCGTCGACTGGCGGATGAACCTGTACGGCGGAGCGCAGCACAGCTTCACCCACCCGCAGGCCGATCGCGTCGAGGTCCCCGGCCTGCGGTTCGACGAACTGTCCGCGCGGCGGTCGTGGCGGGCGATGCTCGAACTGTTCGACGAGACGTTCAGCTGACCCCGAGATACAGGCCGAGCAGGACGACACAGACCAGCAGGCAGTAGCCCTCGAAGAGGCTCCGCAGGACGACCGGCGCGGCGCGCAGCTCCATGAAGTACAGGCCGACGAACCGGACCTTCACGAAAGCCACCACCAGGATGAGGATCGTGCGCGCCTCGGTGGAGGACAGCCCGTGGTCGGTGCCCAGCCAGAACGACAGCAGCGTCGCCGCGACCAGCGCCACCCAGACCACGGTGATCCGGGTGCGCAGGAGCACGTTGAGAGTGGTCATCGATGCCTACTTGATCAGGTACAGGAGCGGGAACAGGACGATCCACAGCAGGTCGACCATGTGCCAGAAGCACGCGCCGCCCTCGACGAAGCCGAACTGCCGGTCGGTGAGCACCGGCTTCCTGGCCAGGCGAACCAGGAACGCGAGCACGACCATGCCCAGCAGCAGATGGAAGAAGTGCAGCCCGGTGAGCACGAAGTAGTACATGTAGAAGTCGTTGGTGGCCGGGGTGACGCCCGCGGCCAGTTTCGCGCTGTACTCCAGGAACTTCACCACCGCGAACCCGAACCCGCACACCATCGACGCCGCGAACAGCCACGGCGCCACGCGGGCTCGGGAGCGGAGCCCTCGGACTCCCATCACGACGAACAGCGAGCTGGTGAGCAGCAACAGCGTGTTGATCACGCCGTAGGTCTGGCTCAGTGTCTGCTGCCCGGTGATGAACAGGTCGGGCTGCTGGCCCCGGTAGAAGAGGTAGGTCGCGAAGAAGACCGCGAACACCACCATGTCGCCGAGGATGAAGACCCACACCCCCTCCTCACCGGGGGTGTGGCGGCTCTGGGCTCGCTGAGGTTCGGTCCGGCGCGAGATGACGGACATCCCCGGCCTCAGGCGGACTGCGGCTGACCGAGGCCAACCGGTCCGTCGACGGAGTCGAGCTCGCGTTCCTCCTGGCCGATCGCCCGCAGCAGTACGGCGGCCATGACGGCGAACCAGGCACCGAACACGCTGAGCGGGACCCAGAACGCGAACACGCCGTTCCACGCCAGCGGCCCCTGGTGGAAGCAGATCACCAGCAGACCGGGCAGGAACAACAGCGCGACCCACACGTTGAAGTAGCCCACCCAGCGCGGGAACACCGGCTCCGGACGACGGTCGCCGAACACCGCGAGCGCGATCACGATGCTCTGCAGGATCGCCGGACCGCCGAAGCCGACCAGGGCCAGCCAGCCGAAGTCGTTGATCACCTGGGTGATCTCCGGGGACCGGGTCTCCGGCCGGTAAGCGGCGGCCGCCATCGCGAACATCGGGAAGATGAACAGCACCGGCGTCAGCAGACCCCCGATGAGCTGGATGTACGCGAGCGGCGACGACTCACCCTCGATGCGCCGCATCTGCAGCAGGATGCCCACCGGGAAGGCGAATCCCAGCGCGGCACCGAGCATCGACAGGACCAGGCCGAGCCGGATGCGGACCTGGTTCTCGGTGAGGAAACGGGCCAGCTCCGCTGCCGGCATCGACGGCGACGGCGGCGGGATGAGCCCGGCGATGCCCCAGAAGCCGATTCCGAAGACCACCATCATGGCCGGGCCGCTCCAGGCGCACAGCCGTTGGTTGCGTGCGTTCATGTCTCTCCTTCGCTCACTCACCGTCGCGCTCCAGCCTGGGGTACTTCCCTACGAACGGCTTGAGATCGACCATGCCGCCGGGTGCGGGATACGGGTTCGACGGGAACAACGACTGGGGCAGCACAACCGGACTGGGGCGTGCGCTGATCGCGGACACGTGCGGCCGGACGTAGACCCACGCCTCGCCGTCGTCTCCGTAGTGGGTGACCGCGGCGCCGAAGTTGGCGAAGAACTGCGCGATGTCCAGGCCGTAGGGCTTCAGGTAACGCAGCGCCGGGTTGAGGTCGCGCAGCACGCCGGTGGCCGGCGGGAAGAACTCCCGCGCCTCGTGCCCGAAGTCCGGCACCCGGTCCAGCGTGTCCGGCGCGTGGTCGAGGACGGCGTGCAGGCTGGGCATCAGTCCGCGCAGGTCCGAGCTGGTCTCCGGGAGCTGGTCGAGCGCATCGTTGAGGTCCGGTGCGGCGCGGTGCAGATCGGCCGCCACCGGGGACAGCGAGTGCGCGATGCGCGAGACACCGTCGCTGGCCTGGGTGGCGCTGGTCAGGACGGCAGGCAGCTTGCGCATGCTCGCCTCCAGCGCGGGGCGCTGCCGCGCCGTGGCCGAGCTCAGCCGGTCGGCGGTCGAGACCAGGTCCACGATCTGTCCGCGTCCCACGTCCAGCGAGTCGAAGACCTGGTTGAGCTGCTGGGAGATGGCCTCCAGGTCGCTGGACTGTTCGGCGACCGCACGCAACGCGGTGGCGCCGCCGCCGCCGAAGCCGGACAGGCCGTCGGCCAGCGCGGCTATGTCGTCGCGGCGGCCGTCGGTGGACTGGCCAAGCGAACGGATGACGCCGCCGAGCGAGTCGCGGGTCGGCTTGTCGAGGCTGGCCAGCACGTCGCGCAACTGGACCGAGTCCTTGACCGAGGCCGCCGGCAGGACGGTGCCGTCCGGCAGCGCCGGGCCGGTTCCGTCCACCAGCACGACGACCGGCTGGCCGGCGAGGGACTTCTCGCTGATCTGCGCGGTGACGCCCTGGTGCAGCGGCGTCGCCACCTCGTCCATCCGCAGCGGGACGCGGATGCGGTCCGGCGACATGCGCTCGAGCCGTCCGACCTTGCCGACCGGGACGCCGGCGATCTGCACGTCGGCGTACTCGACGAGGTTGTTGAGCGTCTCGGTGTCGAACGAGACCGTGTAGTCCCTACCGCCCAGACCGGGCAGGGAGCCCCCGGCCTGGGCGTAGAGGTAGCCGAGGAACGTGAGGCACGCCGCGAAGAACGCGAGCAGCGTGAGGTTGCGGAACGACGAATGCGAAGTCATCGGTGGCAGCTCCCACTCGGACACACGGCGAAACGACCGGCAGGGCCAGGACTCGGGAAGGCGTTCATCGGTGGCAGCTCCCGCTTCCGATGGCGGGATACGGCCCCAACGGGCTGCCTCCCTGTTGGTAGGTGTTGCTGTCCCGCTCGCCGGGCGCGAGCACACCGGTCGGACCGTTGGTGGCGATCGTCAGGTGGCCCCGGCCCCACGTGCCCATGCCGTCGCGGGTGCTGAACACCGAGTTCGTGTTGTAGAAGAAGCCGCCGAGGTCGTACATCCACGGCGCGACCTTCGACGTCACGTCGTCGAGGCAGTGGCTGACCGGCTGCAGCTCGTCGACCGCGTCGCGCAGGTCGTCGGTGAGCGGCCGCAGGTCGGACACGACCGGGCGGGCCTTGGACACGACGTCGCGCGCGGCGTCGGTGGTGTCGCGCAGCGGGCCGACCATGTCGCGCACGTCGGACAGTGCGTCGGGCAGTGCCGTCGAGGCCTCCCGGATGTCGTCCAGGGTCGGGTTGAGCTCGTGGGTCAGCTTGGACGTGCTGTCCAGCCCGTGGTGCAGCGCGGCGGTGGTGTCGGGCAGCTGGCGCAGCGCCTCGCCGAGGTCACCGTCGCGCTGGGCGAGCACCCCCAGGGTCTGTTGGGTGGAGGCGACCAGGTCACGCAGCCGCCCGTCGTTGCTGCCCAGCGCCGCGGACAGCTGGGACAGCGCGCCGATCAGGCCCCGGAGGTTGTCGCTGCGGGTCTGCAGCCGTTCCATGACCGGACGCAGCGTCTCCAGCGAGGTGTCCGCCGCCTTCAGGTCCACCGGCAGCGTCTTCGGCGCGTTGACCAGCGCGTTGTCCGCTTCGGCGAGCAGCTGGGTGAGCGCTGCCCTGCTGTGGTCGTCAAACTTCGAGAACACCTCGTCCAGCTGGATCGGCCGGGACGTCTGGGTGACCGGCAGGACACCGCCGGACGGGATCAGATGCCCGGGTGGCCCACCGGGCTGCAGCGTCACGTACATCTGGTTGAGCGGGTTGACCGACCGCAGCACCGCGCGGGCGTTGTCGTAGATCGGGTGACCGGGCTCGATCGACAGCGTCACCAGCGAGGTGTTGTGCGCGGTCGGTTCGCTGGCCACGATCTGGCCGACCTCGACCCCGGCGATCCGCACCTCCTGGGAGTTGCCCGGGCTCACCGCGACCGCGTCGGCCAACTCGATCTTGAAGGTGAACCGCTGAGCCCACGGCGCGGTCAGGTTCATCTGCGACAGGATGATCCCGCCCGCGACCAGCCCGACGACGACCAGCGCCACCACCGCGCTGACGTCCCGGCCGAGTCCCGGCACGGTCCGCAGGCGCTGCCACCGCTGCCTCATCGTTGCACCAGCAGCATTCATCGGACCGGTCCTTTGTCGAGGTCGAGCACGGGCGGCTTGATGCCCGGATCAGGGAGCGGAACGCCGTTCTTGAGCTCAGGCCCGACCTTCAGCGGCGGTCCGTGGCTTCCGGGCTTGCCGGGGAACTCGGACAGGTAGTCCTGCAGCTGCTGCGCGGTGATCCCGGTTCCCTCGACGGACGTGGAACCGGCGCCGACCTGGAAGCCGAGCAGGTGCGACGTGGCGTCGTAGTAGCGGACCGAGTCGGCCAGGTGCGCGAAGGTGTAGCCGATCTCCTGGTAGAACTTCTGCCCGTCACCGCCGCCGTTCGGGTACTTCGGCGCCAGCCCGTGCCATTCGGTGTTGAGCGAACCCAGGATCGGGCCGTTGACCCGGTCCAGCACAGGCCCCTTGAGGTCGTCGAGCACGTCGGTGGCCGTTCCCACGGTCGGCTCCAGCTGGCGGACCAGCGGCTCGGCGTCCTCCAGCAGCGGCCGCAGATCGGCGACGACCGGCCGAAGGTCGGCGATCGCCGGGCGCAGGTCGTGCAGCAGCGGGTCCAGCTCCTTGACCGTCGGGCGGGCGTCATCCGCGGTGTCGGTGACCTTGTCCAGCGTCACGGCGAGGTCGTCGGCTCCGGTGCGGGTGGCCCGCAACGTCTCCGGCATCGTCGTGATCGTCCGGTCCACCGGGGACGCGTTCGTCCCGAACGTCTTCGAGACGTTCGCCAGCGAGTCGGCGATGGAGCCCAGCTGCCCGGGGCTCTCCGACAGCACCTTGGCGGTGCGGTCCAGGTTGGTGACCATCGTCGCCAGGTCGGTGTCCTTGTTGAGCCCGCGCAGCGCGTCGGCCACCTCACCCGTCGGCCGCAGTGCCGCCGGTGCGTCGGCGAGCAGCTGGTTGAGATCGTTGCCCGCGCCCGCCTTCAACGTGCTGTCGAGCCGCTCGGTCATGCCCTGCAGGCCGTGCTGCGCGTCCGGCGGGATCGCGGACAGCAGCTCGTCCAGCTCCACCGGCAGGCTGGTGCGCTGCACCGGGACGACGTCGGTCGCCGAGGTGCCCGGCGCGCCACCGGGATACAGCTGCACGTAGTACGAACCGCCGAGCACGGTGGCCGGCCGGATCACGACCCTCGGTTCGGTGCCGAGCAGCGCCCGGGTGCCGTGGTCCAGCTTGAGCGTCATCTCGACCGGGCCGCCCGTGTCGGAGTCGACGCTCTGCACGACCCCGACCTTCGTGCCGGCGATCTTCACGGCCGTGCCGTACGGCGCGACCTTGTAGTCCCTGGCGAGCTGAACGGTCAGCGTCTCCCCCGGCTCCAGCGCGGTGACGATCGCCGAACGCTGGAACAGCAGGACCGCGATGACCGCGGCGACCCCGATCAGCACCAGACCGGTCAGTGCCGGTCGGCGGAGCAAGAGTTCTGAAGTCCTCATGGTCACTTCCCTCCACGACCGGGATCGCCGGGAATCAGGCCGCCGTTCTTGTCCCGGTCACGGAACGCCTCACCGGGCTTGGGGTAGGGGTTGTTGGCGTCCTTGACCTGGTTCGGCAGCACGGTGTTCGCCTCGGGCGCGTCGACCATCAGGCGCAGCCGGTGCTCCCAGCCGTCGTGGTTGGTGAACAGGCGGCCGACGTTGGTCATCAGGGTGCCGATGTCGCGGCTGTAGGGCGCCAGCACCTTCAGCGGCGGCGCCGCCGAGGACAGCCCGTCGGCCAGCTTCGGGGTGAACCCGCGAGCGTCGGACAGCGTGTCGGACAGGTCGTCCACCGCCGGTTTCGCGTCGTCGACGACGTCGGGGACCTGGCGCAGTGGCGCGCGTGCGTCCCGGAAGGTTCCCCGCAGATCGGGGGTTGCCTGGCCGAGCGCACCGGCGCCGGAGCGCAGGCTCCCGGTGGCCGAGGCGAGGTCGGCGAGCGGGGCGTCGGCGTCGTCCAGAGCGGTCCGCGCGGCCTTCAGCGTCGTGGGCAGCTGGGCGACGGTGTCGCTCAGCGGCTTGCCGCCGTCGACGCCCAGCGCCTGCAGCGTCTCGTCGGTCTGGTGCAGCAGCTCGGTGATCTGCTGCTGGCGGCCGTTGAAGCGTTCGGACAGCCGGTCCGAGGTGCGCAGCAGACTGGGCAGGTCGGTCCGCTGCGACACCAGCGTGGTGCTGATCGTTCCGAGGTCGGTCAGAGCTCCGGGTGCCGCCGCGACGAAGTCGTGCAGACCGGGGCCGTAGCCTGCCAGGCCGCCGAGCTGCCGCATGGAGTTGCCGAACGCGGCGCGGGTGGCCGGGTCGAACACGTCGAGCAGGGCGACCACGTCGTGCGTGGACTCGGTCTGGCGGACCGGCAGTGTCGCCGTCCCGAGCAACCCGCTGGCCGGGTTGCCCGGGCGCAGCTCGACGTACTTCTGGGCCAGCGCCGACTGGTCCCAGATACCGGCGTAGCCGTCCCGGTACATCGGGACGCCGTCGTGGGTGTCCATCGTGACCAGCGGCTTGCCGTTGACCAGCTGCACCGCCGAGACCTGCCCGACGACGATCCCGTTCTGCCGGACCTCCGAGCCGGGCTGCAGCTGCCCGACGTCGTCGAACTCCGCCTTGACGGTGGTGACCGGCGCTCCGGGCAGACGGCCCTCGTTCGCGGTGAACGCCAGGTAGCCGATCATCGCGGCGACGACGACGGTGCCGAGGCCCTTGGTGAAGTTGCGGGCTGATTCCTTGGTCGGAGCCATGATCAGTTGCCTCCGCCGAGGAGCTGGTCGAACATGTTCGACTCCTGTTTCGGGGTCAGCCCGGTCGCGTTGCCCGGCTCCGGCTCCGGCCTCGTTCGAGGCTCGTTCTTCGGGGCGTGGCCGCCGTTCTCGGCACCGTCGGGGTTCGGCAGCGTCGGGACGAACGGCAACGGCTTCGTGGGCGGGTAGCCGCTCTGTCCGCTGGGGTCGTCGCGGACCGGGTTGAACGGCTGGTTCTTGCCGACCGGGGGCAGCGGGCCGAGCAGCGTCGTGCCGACGGTCGACGGCGACGCGACCACGACGGCACGGAAGTAATGGGCGAGCCCGTCGTAGCCGGTGGTCGTCATGGCCCAGTTGGCCAGGCCGGTCATGGCGTTCTCCAGCTGGCTGGGCACGCCCTTGTCGTGGGTGAGGATCTGGTTGCTCAGCGTGTTGAGCGACGTGCCGACCGACCGCAGATCACCGGCCGCCGGCTTCAGGTCGTGGATCACCGGACGTGCCTCGTCCAGCAGGTGGTCGAGCCGGTCGAGCGCGTCGGGCGCCGCGTTCAGCGCCGGCTTCGCGGCATCGGCGAAGTCGCTCAGCTCGCCACTGGCGTCGACCAGGTTGTCGGTCAGCGGCCGGACCCCGGCGAGTACGTCGGTGGTGTTGTCGGCCATCGTGCCCAGGTTGCCCAGCGTGCGCCGGGCGCTGGCCAATGTGCTGGGCAGGTCACCGACGGCACCGTCGAGTGCCTGCCGGTTCGCGGCAACGGCACCCAGGGACTGCCGCGCGGAACCGACCAGCGAGTCCAGCGGCTGCGCGAACGCGGTGGCGTTGCGCTGCGCCGCCACGATGAGGTTGGTCAGCAACGAGTTCTGCTGGTCGAGCAGCCGGGACAGCTGGTCGGCCTGGTGCAGCGAGGGCTGCGCGACGGTGAGCGCCTTGGCGACCGAGTCACCCTGGCCCGCGATCCCCTGGCCCAGCGTGGTCACCGTCGCGGCCAGCGCCGTCGAGGTCGGGTCGCTGAGCGTGTTGAGCAGGTCGTCGAGGTCCACCGACGAACCGGTCCGGCTCGCCGGGATGACCATCGGCTGCGCGAGGACCGGGGCGGACGGCGTTCCCTGGCCGAGCGCGATGAACCGCTCACCCAGCAGGCTCACCGGCTGGATCTTCGCGGTCGCGTCGGTGTGCAGCGGCAGCACCGAACGGTCCAGGGACATCCGCACGTGGGACTGGCCGCCGACCAGGCTGATCGAGGAGATCGTGCCCACCTCGACGCCGTCGAGCTGCACCTTGTTCCCCGGCGCCAATGGGCTGGAATCGACGAACACGGCCGTGACGGTCGCCCGCGCATTGTCCTGCGTTTTCGCATAGGCGAGCCAGCCGAGCAGAATCACTGCGACCGCGAGCGCGGCCACCAGAAATCGACGAGGTTTCATCGCGGGGCACTCCCGGTTGCGTCGGCCCACGGCTGGTTCACGATCGCGCCGGGCAGGATTACCGGCGAGATGGTCTCGCCCGGGGTCTGCACATTGGGGCCGTTGTTGTTGGCGGTCTGACCCGCCGGAACGATCGGGTGACCCATGTGGCCCATGGAGTCATAGGGAGAGAAGACGCCGCCCCACCCGGAGAGGAATCCCATGATCTCCGGGGTATAGGGCCGCAGGAATGCAACAGCCGGATTGGCGGTGTCCAGTGTGGTCCGCAATACCGGCAGGACATGGCTGGACGTGTCGAGGAAATCGGGGGCCACGTCGAGCAGCCCGTCCGCGGCGTCCAGCGTCGGACCGAGGAGCTTCACACTCGGGCGCAGGTCGTCCAGCATCGGGCTCAGGTCGGCGGCCAGCCCGGGCAGCTGTTCGGTCGCCGGGGCCAGGTCGTCCAGCAGCGGGACGGTGGCGTCCGCGGCGGCCGGCACCTTGTCCAGCGCCGTCTTCACCGAGTCGAGAGTGCCCGGCAGCTCGGCGACACTGTCGCTGAGCTGCTGCTCGTGGACCGAGGCGGTGCTGGTGAGCTGCTTCAGGTCGGTGACCGTCGAGGACAGCCTGCCTCGCCGCTCGGCGAGCACAGAGGTAACTTTGTGCAGGTCAGCGAGCACCGTCCGGATGGCCTGACCGTCGGAGCCGACAGCCTTCAGCACCGAGCCGACCGCCTGCACCGACGGGCCGGCCGCCTTCAGGGTCTGGTTGAAGTCCTGCTGATGACCGGCCATCGTCACGTTCAGCTGCTGCAGCATCGATGCCAGGTGGGTGCGCGTCGGGGTGTCGAGCGCCTCCAGGAGGTCCTCGACGACCACCTGCGAGGAGCCTGCCTGGATCATCGCGCCGGCCGGCAGCACCGGGTTCGTACCGGGGCCGGGCTGCAGCTGCAGGTAGCGCTCACCGAGCACCGAGCGCCATTCCACGGTGACCGTGGTGCCGGTACGCAACGGTGCGGGCAGATTACCGACACGCATTCCGACGATCGCCTTGTCATTCTTGACGGTGACCTCGGTGACGTTTCCGACGTCCCGTCCGGCGATTTGGACGGGCGTTCCCTCGACGACTCCGATCGCATTCGGAAGCACGACCGTGTAGTCGTCCCCGCTGTATCGACCAGCCAGGACAAAACCCAGGAGAACAGCCAGGACACCGACCACCCCGAAGGCGACCCACGTCAGTTTGTTGCTCATTTCCGGACCTTCCAAGGACGTGTAGCGATGCGGCTAGTTGGCGATAGGCGCATTCGGAAAACCGCCCCAGAAAGCCTGCTGCGCGAGAAGACCGATGACACTGACGAGCACCATGTTCACGACCATCGACTTAGCGGTGTTCAGGCCGACGCCCACCGGACCACCGCTCGCGGTGTATCCGTAGTAACAGCCGACCAGAATGACGATGGCACCGAGCACCATCGTCCAGATCATCGAGAAAAGCAGATCCAACGGACTCTGGAATGCCCACAGAATCGTCAGGAAACCGCCTTCGGACACCGTGTGCAGTACGTGCACCACCATGTACCAGGAGGAGATGTAGAGCAGTCCCAGGCCCACGATGTAGAGGAACGGCATGGCGATGAGGGCGGCGATCAACCGGGTGGCGATCAGGTACGGCTTCGACTCGATGCCCATGACCTCGAGCGCGTCGACCTCGTCGGAGATCCGGGCCGAACCGATCTCGGCGACCAGGCCGCAGCCGACCTTCGCGGCCAGGATCCAGCCCCACATCTCCGGTGCGCAGGTACGGAGGCCGCCGAGCGCCGGGAAGATCCCCACGTAGCCGCCGGCGCCGAACTGCCTGGTCAGGTAGTGCCCCTGGACCGCGAAGACGGCCCCGATGAGCAGCTCCATGAACCAGATGATCAGTCCACTGGACAGGATCAGAATCCCGGCCTGCCGGAGTACCTCGCTCGCGTACTTCCTGGTCCGAGGGACCGAGGCGAAGACCTGACCGAAGAAGACCACCATCTCGGTCAACTTGGTCAGTTTGTCCGAAACCCCTTGGCGCACCATTGAGCCAGTCACGACCCGACCCCTTTAACGAACGGTCTGCATCTCGGGATAGAACCCGAGAGCGATGAGGTTGACGATGAAATCGACGATGAACACGAGCGCGAACGAGATGACCACCGCGCGGTTCACCGCCTTCCCCACTCCGGAGGCACCACCGGTGGCGTTGAGGCCCATGTACGAACACACCACCCCGATGACGAAGCCGATGATCGCGCTCTTGAGCAGCGCGACGACGATCTCCACCACGGTCAGGTTCGCGTACACGGTGGCGAAGTACTCGCCGCTGGGCACAGTTCCGTAGGTCACCGAGCTCACCGCGGAACACACGACGCCGATCAGCAGCGAGGCCACCATCAGCAGCGGGGTCAGCAGCGTGACCGACACGATCCGGGGAAGTACCAGCTCACGGACGGGTTCGACGCCGAGGACCTCCAGCGCGTCCAGCTCCTCGCGAACCTTCCGGGACCCGAGGTCGGCACACATCGAGGCACCGACGATCCCCGCGACGACCATCGAGTTGATCCACGGCGTGAATTCGCGGATATTGATGATGAAGAAGTACTGGCCGTACCGGTTGTTCGCGCCGAGCAGGGTGGTGAAGTTGATCCCCAGGATCCCGACCATGAGTCCGAACGTGAAGACCGCCAGCGCCATGGGGAACCAGGCGACCCGCAGGACGTAATACATCTCGTCCCGAGCAGTGGTCCAATAACCTCGCGGGCGCCTGATGGCACTGTAGAGCACTTTGCCGGCAAGATCGGTCAATCCACCCACGAGTTCGATGGGCCGGTATACCGGACCGGGTACGAGTCCGGCCCATCGACTCTGATTCCTGGGTACAGATTGAGCCACGACAGATGTAGCCATGCCACCCATCTCCTCAATTCGCGCTATCCAATTAATCAAACGAGAGGGTCCGAGGTGGAGTTACGATGAATTGTCGGTTATTTCTTTTTTTCGGCTCAGCGGTTACCGATGAAGCTCGTGGTGTCCCCGCTCGGAGCGGGCAGGCCGAGCAGCTTCGCGACGAGCTGGCTGGCCGGGTTGTTCAGCGCCATCGGGTTGTCCGGCGGAAGCGCGCCGACACCGATCAGCATGTGCGCGGCACGGACCATGATGATCGCCAGCCGGGTCCCGGCGAAGACCTCGTAGTACTCGAGGTTGCGCGCCTGGGTTCCGGCGACCTTCTCGTAGAAGGCGACCGTCTCGGCCGCATCGGGGATGCCGTCGGGTAGAGGCAGTCCGATGCCCTCGGTGTGGTGGCGCATGAGGAACAGCCACCAGCCGAGGTCCTGCTCACGACTGGCGAGGGTGACCATCTCCCAGTCGAGGACCGCCCCGACGCCGAGGTCGTCACCGAAGATGAGGTTGCCGACCCGGGCGTCACCCCAGTTCAGGACCTTCTCGTCATCGGCGGGCTGGTTGTCGCGCAGCCAGGCCAGCGCTGCCTCGATCGTCGGGTTCGGCTCGCCCTTGCTCGCCCACCGGAAGAAGTCCTCCCAGGTGGCGAGCTGCTCGGGCAATCCGCCCTCGGGTAGGCCGAGCTCTCGGTGGTCGGCGGCGTGGATGTCGGCGAGAACGGTCAGGCTGTTCTCCCACATCGCCAGCCGCTGCTCCGGTTCCAGATCGAGGACCCAGCCGGCGGCGGTGAACGGCGGGTCGTCCGACGGGATCCGGCCGTCGACGTGCTCCATCACCAGGAACGGGGCGCCCAGTACAGCGGGGTCGTCCTCGTAGAACAGGACCCGGGGCGCCGGCACCGGCGTGTTGTCCGCCAGCGCGCGCATCACCGCCGCTTCCTTGGCCAGGTCGTAGGACGGGAAGACGCCCTCGCCGTCGGGCTGGACCCGCGCAACCATCGCCTGTGAGCCCTGCTGCCACGACGCGGTGAACAGGACGGTCTCGGTCGACAGGCCGTTCGAGCTCGGTACCCGGACGTCGGACACTCGCAGACCGGTCGCCTCGGGCATCCGCTCGGACAACCAGCGGGTCAGACTCATCGCCGCCTCGACGGGATCGATCTTGTTGGTGAGCGCCATCGCTACTTCTTCCCCATCTTCTTGAGCAGCCACTTCGCCGACTGCTGGCCCGGGATGCCGCTGATCCCGCCGGTCGGGTGGGTGCCGGCGCCGCTGAGGAACAGACCCTCGACGGGGGTGTGGTAGCTACCGAAACCGCTGGCCGGACGCAGCGGTCCCATGCGCATCAGCGCGGGATCCACGTGGTAGACGTTGCCGCCGGGCACGTTGAAGCGGGTCTCCAGGTCCGGGATGTTGAACACCCGCCGCTCGATGACCATCGAGTCGAGACCTTCGAAGATCTCGGCGGCGGCGCCGAGCGCGCGGTCGCCGATCTTGTCCCGCACGTCCTTCCACGGCTCCGTCGGGTGCGCCGGAGTGATGCCGGACCAGTACCAGAAGGTGTCCTTGCCGGGCGGGGCCTGGCTCGGGTCGAGCGCGGACGGGATGATCCCGATACCGCAGATCGGGTCCGGCCAGCGGCCGGCGATCGTGTCCTCCCAGGCCCGGATGTGCTCGTCGAACGTCTGCCAGGCGATGATCGGCTCGCGCAGGTTGAGATCGTCCTTGCGCCAGGCCTGGTGTCTCGGCAAGGTCAGCTGGCCGTCGAGCGCCACGTCGATCTTGAGTGAGGCCGCCTCGACGGTGTCGATCGGGATCGCGTCGGCGCGCCGCTGCATCGTGTCGTCGAGGACGCCGCGCGGCAGCAGGTCGGTCAACGTGGCCTTCGGGCTGCACGAGGCCAGCACGTACGGCGCGCGCAGCACCTCGCCGCCTTCGAGCCGCACACCGGTGATCTTGTTGTTGCCGTCGAGCAGCAGCTCCTGGACCCGCGCCGAGGTCCGGACCGTGCCGCCGGAGGACTCGAACGACCGCTGGATCGCGGCCGGCAGCGACCCGGAGCCACCCGCCATGCGGGAGGAGTTCAGCTTGTGACAGATCGCCACGTAGATGAGCGCCCAGCCGGTGCCGTCCTGGGTCATCCAGCAGAACGGCGGCATCGACGCCAGCGCCGCCTGCAGCAACGGGGTGTCGAACCGCTCGGTGATGATCTCCGCGTGCGACCGGGTCAGGAAGCTGATCAACGGCGTCAGCTCCTTGCGCCGCCGGACCGCCTTCGGGATCGCCTTGAGGATCTCCTTGCCGGACGGGCGGGTCGGGTGGCCGTTCATGAACGGCAGCGCCAGGTCCATCGCCGCGTCGCACTGGTTCGCGAACTCCAGGTAGGCACGCGCGTCCTTGTGCGAGAACCGCTTCAGCTCCTCGGCGGTGCGCGCCGGGTCCTTCCAGAACGCGAGCGACGAGCCGTCCGGGTCCAGGTGCACGTGGAACGGGTCGGCGATGATCTGCCGCAGCCCGTGCCGGTCGAGCTCCAGGTCCTTGATGATGCTCGTCGAGCGGAACATCGACGCCTGGATGCCACCCTCGTTGATCAGGTGGTTCGGCGCGCTCGGGAAGATCGCGTTGGTGCCGAGCATGCCGCCGGAGGTCGGCGAGGCCTCCAGGACGACGACCCGCAGGCCGGCGCGAGCCAGGTAGGCGGCGGCGGTCAGGCCGTTGTGGCCGGCGCCGATGACGATGACGTCGTGGCTCATCTGCTCACCAACTGTGCGCTGCGCTGCTTCATGTGCCGCTGGTACTTGTCGAACCACAGCTCCTGGTAGGTGGCATGGGCGACGCGGCCCTGCTCGTCCTCCCAGCGGTAGACGCTGTCGTGGAACGACGTGTTCGGCCAGGCGGGCAGCGTCGCGCAGGCGATCGCCTCGCCGTGGAAGCCGTAGGTGGCGCCGTGCTCGTCGACGGCGGTGATCTCCTGGCGGACCGGCAGGTGGATCCGGTCGTGGTACTCCAGCACGTTGCGCCGCACCGAGGTGATCGCCCGGGTCTCGTCGCCCAGCTGGATCCACGCGTAGTGGTGCGACGGCCGGTCGCCGACGTTGTACAGCCCGGCCCACGCCGGGTCGGTGTCCAGCGGTTCGAAGCTGATCTGGTTGAAGATGAGGTCGGGTCCGAAGTACATGGGTGACCAGCCGATCGGCGGGACCGGTGTGGCACCGCCCCGGGTCTCCAGCCGGACCTGGCGCCAGGAGCGGTCCCTCGGCGCGAAACAGTCGATTGCGTGGCGTTCGCCGTGCAGCACCAGCTCACCGGTCATGTGCATGAACTGCTCGGTGCCACCCGACTTGCTGCCGACGGCGTGGTGGTCCTCCTCGCCCGGCATGATGTGGCCCCTGGCCAGCAGCGGGGTGACCGCGGTGGCGGTGACGTCCACGCTCGTCGAGCCGTCGCTGCTCGTGTAGGTGATGCGGGCGACCCGGCCCAGCTCGAGGAACTCGATCGACAGGCCGTTGGCCGTGGTGATCTTGTTTCCGTCGATCTCGGGCCACGGCATGGTGATCTCGTAGTCCATGAACGCCATGTCGGTGGGCTCGAAGTTGTCCGTTCCCTGGAAAATGCACACGCCGCCCTGGGACAACGGGAACGCCGGCTGGTAGCGCACGTAGAGGAAGGCCCCGATCCGCGCTTCCGGAATCGAGAAGCCGAAATAGTGCGTGTGGATCAGATGCGGGTCCCACTGCTCGCCGTCGGCGGGGAGCGGGAGGATCAGGTCGGACTCCGGGGGATGAATTCCGATCGGCATGTCTGTTTCTTCTCCTCAGGCGTCGACGGTCGTTTTGGCCGGCGAGGTCGGGATGATGAGCGCTTTGAGCTTCTGTCCGAGCGTTTCGTCGGGGACCTGGTCGGCGGGCCGCGCGACGGTCAGGCCGATGATCCAGACCGAGAACAGCGCGAGTCCGAGCACGACGAGCGCGGCCAGGTGGGTCCAGACGTAGGACACGTCGTCCTGGTTGAGCACCGCCCACAGTGGCCAGGCGGCCGCGCCGTTCGCGATGCCGTCCGCCATCGGGATGCACGCGATGATCGCCAGCTTCTTCCAGGCGTTGTCGAGCCGCGGTTCCAGGTGGTAGATCAGCGCGCCGGCCAGCATCGGCATGACCGGGTTGACGAATCCCCACCACAGCGGGAATCCCCAGAAGTTGAACGGCTGGTGGCCGTAGTAGAGGTAGGTTCCGGCGAGGATTCCCGGGGTCTCCAGGAAGATGTCGACGACACAGTCCAGCGCCCACAGCGCGAACATGTTCTTCATCGTGACGCCGCGCCGGAACAGGCGGGAGGCCAGATATCCGAGCCCGCCCACGTACCAGGGGTAGACGAAGCAGATGTAGAGCGGCATGGTGCGGTCGAGAACGGTGAAGGTCCCGAACGCGTTGACTTCCTTGAGATAGACCAGGCCCAGTACGTCGACGATCGGTTCCATCGTCGCCGCGAATGCTCCGCCGATGATGCAGTAGAGCAACACCGGACCATTACCCTTGATGATCTTTCTGACGGCCACCGCCAGTGCGATACCGAGCGGAATGAAGATGAAGATATTGAAGATCGTCTCGGCCGTCTTGGGCATCGGGTCATCAACCGGAGGTTGAGGGATAGCACCGAGCAGCGCTGCCAGCATCCACTTCTCCCGTCACGAAACGTATTTCTGTCGTTGACGGAGGAAGCTACGGCAGACTGAACGAACTTTCAAGACTGAGGAAACACTCATTCGTGGCGGGCAGCGGTCACGGAACGTGGCAGAATGGGCCCGTGGCGCAGGCAACCCAACGCACCGGTCCGACCCGCGGCGACCGGCAACGTGAACGAACCCGACGACGCCTGCTCGACGCCGGCCGCATGCTGATCACCGAGCGAGGCGTCGCCGGCCTGCGGATTCAGGAGATCACCGAGCGGGCCGACGTCGCACTCGGCTCGTTCTACAACCACTTCTCCACCAAGGAGGAGCTCGTCGAGGCCGTGGTCACGGAGAGCCTGACCGACCTCGCCGCGACGGCGAGCACGCCGTCGGCTCCGGACAGTGATCCGGCCGAAGCCGTGGCGATCTCCTGCTTCCGGTTCATCCGATTGGCTTATGAAGAGCCCGATTTCGCCCAGCTTCTGGTGAATCTGTCCAGCGCCGATGCGCTGTTCGACACGACCATTCATCCGTATGCCAGAGCCGCTCTGGAACGCGGGATCGACAGCGGACGGTTCGTCATCCCGGACCTGGAGGTGACGCTCACCGCGGTCATCTCCAGCGCGCTGGCACTGATCCGCCAAATCCTCGCCGCCCACCACGAGGCGGGCTCCGAGTACGCCTACACCCGACACGTCCTGGCCTCCCTGGGCCTGACCCCAGCCGACGCGGAAGCAGTAACAGCAGCAGCCCGCCTCACCTGACCCCCTCCGTGAGTGGCAAGGGCGTCTACCCCGAAGCGGCGCCATCGTGAGCGGCAAGGGCGTCTACCGCGAAGCGGCGCCGAAGGCGTAGGCGCTCGGAGCACTCACGACACGCTTTTCGTCGTGAGTGCTCCGGGCGCCTATAGGCGCCCTTGCCACTCACGAGTCGACGGCGAAGCCGAGATGCCTTGAAGCCGGGCACGGGCTAAGCCGGGCACGGGCTAAGCCGGGTACGACGGCCGTGGTCCCGACCGCGTGCACAGAGTTGCGCTGCCTCGGGGTGCCCTCGTGAGTGATGAGGGCGCCTATAGCCGGACTGGACCCTCACGACGGAAAAGCTGTCGTGAGTGCCCACTCCGGCTACGCCTTCGGCGCCCCTTCGGGGTAGACGCCCTCATCACTCACGAGGGGAGGGTTGGGGGCGTCTGGGGCGCAGGTGATCAGGAGGCGGGCTGTGTGGGATATGTGGTCGGCTATCAGGTTGCCGGCCAGGTCCGCGTCTCGGGAGAGGGCCGCGTCCAGGATCGCCCGGTGCTCGGCCCGGACGTCCCGGTCGGGTTCGCGCCCGAACGAGACCGACCAGTGCATGTACAGCTCGGCCTCCTCCCGAAGACCCTGAGCCATCGCGAGGAGCCGCTGGTTGGGGCAGCCGGCGAGCAGGGCCAGGTGGAACGCGGCGTGCGCGGCGGACCAGCTGTCGGCCGGGTGGTCGGCATCGTCGTCGGCGAGGAACGGCGTGCGCTCCATCAGGTGGTGCGCCGCGACCGCCTCGGCCTCCCACCGCAGGTCCCCGTGCCGGACGGAGAGCCGCAGCACCATCGACTCGATCTCCACGCGTGCCTGGGTGAGCTCGGCGAGGTCCTCGTGGGACAGCGGGATGACCATGTATCCCTGGTGCGCCTGCGCACGAACCAGCCCGGCGGCGGCCAGCCTGGTCAACGCCTCACGTGCCGCGCCGACGCTCGTTCCGTAGCGTTCCAGCAGCTCAGGGAACTTCAACCGCTGCCCGGGCGCCAGCCGCCCGCCGAGGATGTCGGCGCGCAGTCGCGCGTACACGCTCTCGGCGCGGGTCAGCTTCGCCGTGCTCACCATGCCGTCACCCTAACAAGATACGACAGTCGGACTAACTTTCGAAAGTTCATTGACAGTTCGATTATCGCTTGAGTAGACAGTAGGCATGTGGGACGTGGTGGTCGTCGGCGCCGGGCCGGTCGGGCTGGCGACGGCGCGGCTGCTCGGGCTGCGTGGGCGTGCCGTGCTCGTCCGGGAACGCTGGCCTGCTCCGTACCCGTTGCCGCGCGCAGTGCACTTCGACGACGAGATCGGCCGGATCTTCCAGTCGATGGGGCTGACCGACGAGGTCAGGGCGGTGTCCGAGGCGGTGCCGGACCACTACGAGTGGCGCAACGCCGCCGGTGAGCTGCTGGTACGCATGGACTGGTCCGGCGCCGGGCCGTCGGGCTGGCCGACGGCGAGCTTCTTCTCCCAGCCCCAGTTGGAGCAGGTCCTGGCCACCGCGGTCGAGGCGATGCCGACCGTCACGTTGCTGCGCGGTGCCGAGGTCGTGGGCATCGAGGAGGACGACGACGAGGTCGTCGTGACCTACGGCGACGGCGAGCAGGCTCGGGCGCGGTTCGTCGTGGGCTGCGACGGGGCGAACAGCTTCGTGCGCCGCCACATGGGCGTCGAGGTGCGGGACCAGGGGTTCTTCTTCGACTGGCTGATCGTCGACACGATCCCCCTCGACGACCGCGAGTGGTCGCCGCAGAACTGGCAGCTGTGCGACCCGGCGCGGCCGACGACCGTGGTGTCGGGCGGTCCCGGGCGGCGGCGCTGGGAGTTCATGCGGCTGCCCGGCGAGACCCGCGACGAGCTCAACTGCACCGAGAAGGCCTGGCAGCTGCTGGAAGCCTGGGGTCGCGCCCCGTCGAACACGACCCTGGAGCGGCACGCCGTCTACACGTTCGCCGCGCGCTGGGCGCACCGGTGGAACCAGGGCCGGCTGCTGATCGCAGGCGACGCCGCGCACCAGATGCCGCCGTTCGCCGGGCAGGGCATGTGCTCGGGCCTGCGCGACGCGGCGAACCTGGTCTGGAAGCTGGACCGGGTACTGCGCCGCGAGTCCGGGCCCGCGCTCCTGGACACCTACACCGACGAACGCCTGGTGCACCTGCAGCACGCGATCGCGCTGTCGGTCGAGCTCGGCAGGGTCATCTGCGTGCTCGATCCGGAACAGGCGGCGCGGCGGGACGCCCGGATGATCGCCGGTGGCGCCGATCCGCGCCGGGTACTGCCGGTGGCGGCGCTGCCGGTGCTCGGGCCCGGCGTGACGGCGCGCGACGTCGACATCGAGGCGCTGCGCGGGACGCTCCTCCCGCAGTTCACCGTCGCCCAGGACGGCCGGACCGGGCTGCTCGACGATCTCCTCGGCGACGGCCCGGTGCTGCTGACCCTCGACCCGGTCGTCAGCCCCGGGCTACCGGCGCTCTCGATCGGTGCCGGCGCCGACCTGGACGACGTGACCGGCGCGGCGACCCGCTGGTTCACCGAGCGCGGCGCCGCCGCCGTCCTGCTCCGACCGGACCGCTACATCTTCGGCGCCGTCGCCGACCACGCCGACTGCGCGGCGCTGACCACGCAGTTCCTGACCACTGCCCACACGCTGACCAGCCCTGCCCACTAATCAGTACCGCTAGGAGAGTCCATGCGCATCGCCAACCTCGACAACCGCGCGGCCCTGGTCGTCGATTCCGACCGGGCCGTCGACATCGCCACCGCGTCGCAGGGCCGCTTCGGGCCGGGGCTGCAGTCGGTCTACGAGTCCTGGCAGGAAGTCGTCGAGTGGGCGGCGAGCCTGTCCCCCGGCGACACGATCGCTCTGGACCGTGCCCGGCTCGGTGCTCCTTCGCCGGAGCCGCGCCAGGTGTTCGCCATCGGGCTGAACTACCAGGCCCACGCCGCCGAGTCGGGCTTCGAGGCGCCGACCCAGCTGCCGCCGGTGTTCACCAAGTACGTCTCCAGCTTCGCCGGCCCGGACAGCGAGGTCGTCATCCCCGAGGGAACGACGGTGGACTGGGAGGTCGAGCTGGTCGCGGTCATCGGCCGCACCGCCCGCCGGGTCACCGCGCACGACGCGTGGTCCCACGTCGCCGGGCTCACCGTCGGCCAGGACATCTCCGAGCGCACCGCGCAGCTGCGTGGGCCCGCGCCGCAGTTCGGTCTGGCGAAGTCGCTGCCCGGGTTCTCGCCGCAGGGCCCGTGGCTGGTCACCCCCGACGAGCTGGACAACCCGGACGACCTGGAGCTGGGCTGCTCGATCGACGGTGAGCAGGTGCAGAAGAGCCGCACCAGCGACCTGATCTTCTCGGTGCCGCGCATCGTCGCCGCGCTCTCCGAGACCGTGACGCTGTACCCGGGCGACGTGATCTTCACCGGGACGCCGGCCGGGGTCGGCATGGGACGCACGCCGCAGCGGTTCCTGCGACCTGGCGAGAAGCTGGACAGCTGGATCAGCGGCATCGGCGAACTGCACCAGCGCTTCGTGGCGGAGGACTGAGCCATGGCACTGCACGGGTTGGCCAAGGTCCGCATCGGCGTCCCGAACGTCGCGGAGACCATCGCGTACTACACCGACTTCGGGCTGCGGCCTCGCGGCGACGGAGTGTTCGCCACCCGCGACGGCGGCGACCAGCTGGAGATCGTGCACGCCCCGACCAGACGGCTGGCCGAGCTGACGATCGCCGCCGACGACCCGGACGACATCGCCTCGATCGCCAGCCGGCTGCGTGCGCTGGACCTGCCGGTCTCGGTCGAGCACGACTCACTGCGTGCCACCGAGCCGTCGACCGGGACACCCGTGTGTGTCACGGTCCGCCCGCGCCTGATCGTCGACCCGGTGCCCTCGCCCACCCCGTACAACGGGCCGGGCCGGGTCGAGCGGTGGGGACGCGCGCCGTTCCTCACCCGCACCGACCCGGTCACGCCGCGCAAGCTCGGCCACGCCGTGCTCGGCAGCACCGATCTGGCCGCCGCGATGCGGTTCTTCACCGAGGGGCTCGGTTTCAAGGTCAGCGACTACATGGGTGACCGGGCCGCGTTCATGCGTTGCTCGGTCGACCACCACAACGTGCTGGTCATGGCCGCTCCGGTCAACTTCCTGCACCACACGAGCTGGCAGGTCGAGGACGTCGACGAGGTCGGCCGGGGCGCGCAGACCATGCTCGACGGTCACCCCGAGCGGCACATCTGGGGTCTGGGCAGGCACTTCGCCGGCGCCAACTTCTTCTACTACCTCAAGGACCCCGCCGGCAACTTCTCCGAGTACTACTCCGACATGGACGCGATCGGTGAGGACGAGCTGTGGAGTCCCGACGTGCTGCACGGCATGGCCGGTCTCTACTCGTGGGGCCCGCCGCCGCCCCCGTCATTCCTGCAGCCGGACGATCTGGCCGCGCTCATGACCGGAGCGCATTCGGCGGGTTGACCACCATTCCTGACAATTATCAGAATGCAGGAATTCGATATCCTCAGGACGTGTGCACGATCAGCACGTCCACGCCGGCCCTGCGGGCGACGCCGCTGGGCACCGAGCCGAGGATCCGACCGGTCAGCGTGTTGAGGCCGACGTTACCGACGACCAACAGGTCCGCGTCGCAGTCGGTCACGGCGTCGTCGAGCACCTTGATCGGGGCGCCCTGCACAGCCAGTGTCTCGACCTTCGTCGCACCGGCCGCGCGGGCCCGGTCAGCAGCCTCACGCAGCGCATTCTCCGCCGGCGCCGACCCGACGACCTGGAACGCGTCGGCCTTCAGCGCGTCCGAGGCAGCGGCGACCTCGGCCTTGTCGGCGGGCTCGTAGGCCGACACGACGAGCAGCTCGGCATTGGCCTCCGCCGCGATCGCACCGGCCCGGTCCACCGCCAGCAGCGACGTCGCCGAGCCGTCCGAACCGACGATAATCCTTTTGTAGGCACCCATCAGAAACCCTCCTCAGTGACCAGCGAGGGGACGTGAGCCGCATTGCCCTTCCCATATCCAACAACCCGAATTAGAGCACACGAGACCGTCACAGAAAAAGCCGGGCTTACTGCGAGTGCCGTCACAACGCTCTATAACACCACTTATGTCATAGAGGTTAGCAATCTGTTAATTGCCGGCAGAGGCGCCTGGTGAGCCGCCCACGGCGGGGCTGTTGCGCGACAGGTCACACCGAAGGCCCTGTATTCAGTAGGCTGATTCAGCGACGCGCCGTCGCGGCCACAGCTGTAGAAGGGTGTTCACGATGACCGGCATCGACGCCGACCTCACCCGATCCGCGGTCCGACGCGCCGGCTGGCGACTGGTCCCGCTGCTCATCCTGCTCTACTTCGTCAACTACCTGGACCGGGTCAACATCGCGTTCGCCGGCCCCAACGGCATGAACCGCGACCTCGGGCTGAGCGCGACGATGTACGGGCTGACGGCCGGCATCTTCTTCATCGGCTACCTGGTGCTGGAGGTGCCGAGCAACCTGGCGCTGCACCGGTTCGGCGCGCGCCGCTGGATCGCCCGCATCCTGATCACCTGGGGCATCGTGGCCACCGCGATGGCCTTCGCACCCAATGCGACGGTGCTGCTCATCCTGCGGTTCCTGCTGGGAGTCGCGGAGGCCGGGTTCTTCCCCGGCATCATCCTGTACCTGACCTACTGGTTCCCTGCCGCGCAGCGCGCGAAGATGACCGCCGCGTTCTTCATCGCCATCCCGGTGTCCAGCGCGCTCGGCGCCGTCGTGTCCACCACGATCATCCGGTACGCCGACGGCTGGTTCGGCCTGGCCGGCTGGCGCATGATGTTCCTGCTCGAAGGCATCCCCGCCGTGCTGCTCGCGGCGGTGACCTGGTGGCTGCTGACCGACCGCCCGAAGGACGCGAAGTGGATGCCGGTCGAGGAACGCGAGGCACTGACCGCGCTCATCGAGCGCGAGCAGGCCGAGACCGCGGCGGCGGGCGCACCCACGTCGATCCGGTCCACGCTGTTCAACCCGAAGGTCCTGGCGCTGGCCTGGGTGTACTTCGGCATCGTGTACGGCCTGTACGCGCTCGGCTTCTTCCTCCCGACGATCATCGCCGGGTTCGAGAAGACGTTCGGCACCGACTACAACACCATCGAGACCGGCGTGATCACCGCGATCCCGTACCTCATCGGGCTGGTCGTGATGATCCTGTGGGCGAGGCGCGCGGACCGCACCGGGCACCGCGTCGCCGCCGTCGCGATCCCCTCGACGCTGGGTGGTCTCGCCATCCCGGTGGCGCTGTACCTGCAGAACCCGCTCATGGTGATGATCGCGGTGACCATCTGCGCGTGCGGCGTGCTTGCCGCGCTGCCCACGTTCTGGTCGCTGCCCACCGCGCTGCTCACCGGCGCCTCGGCCGCCGCCGGGATCGGGCTGATCAACGCGCTGGGCAACCTGTCCGGCTTCGTCGCGCCGTACGTCACCGGCGCGCTGTCCGACCTCACCGGCTCCAACCGCACCGGCCTGTGGGTGGTCGGCGTCTGCATGCTGTCGGCGGCCCTGGTAGCGGTGCGAGTGGGCAAGAGCCGCCGCAGCTAGTCAAGGACCCGTGAGTGGCGAGTGGTCTCAGGGGACCACTCGCCACTCACGGGTGATCCTCGTCAGGTGAGGTTCAGGGTGCAGGGCATTGACTTGACGCCGTCGACGAAGTTGCCGACGACCTGGACCGGGTCACCCGCTTGCAGGTCCGGTACCCGGTGCAGGAGCTGGTCGAAGATCGCCCGCAGCTGAGTCCTGGCGAGCATGTTGCCCATGCAGAAGTGCGGGCCACCGCCGCCGAAGCCGACGTGCTGGTTGGGGGTGCGCCGCACGTCGAAGGACATCGGGTCGTCGAACACGCGGTCGTCACGGTTACCGGAGGCGTAGAACATCACGACCCAGTCGCCCTTGCGGATCTGCTGGCCGTGCAGCTCGACGTCCCTGGTCGCGGTGCGCCGGAACGTCATGACCGGGCTCGCCCAGCGGACGAACTCCTCGATCGCGGTGCCGATCGTGCCGTCGAAGTCCGCCTGCAGGATCTTGCGCTGGTCCGGGAAGTCGGTCAGCGCCTTCATGGCCGAGCTGATCGTGTTGCGGGTCGTGTCGTTGCCCGCCACGGACAGCAGGACGAAGAACGCGGCGATCTCCTGGTCGGTGAGCCGCTCTCCGTCGACCTCCGCCTGCACCAGGTTGGTCATCAGGTCGTCGCGCGGCTCCTTGCGCCGGGCCTCGGCGACGCCGAGCCCGATGCCGCTGAGGGTGAACAGTGACTGCCCGAGCAGCTCGGCGGGCTGCAGCCCGGCGCGCACGTCCTCGTCCGACCAGGACACCATGCCGTCAGCGGCATGCGCCGCCGGCAGCCGCTGCTCCTCGGGCAGGCCGCACATCTCGTAGATCGTCCACATCGGCAGCTTCCTGGCGACCTCGTCGACGAAGTCGCAGTCGCCGGTCTCCAGCAGGTCGTCGACGATCCGGCGCGCCTGGTCGGCGATCTGCTCCTCGATCTTCGCCACCCGCTTCGGCGTGAACGCCGCGCTGACCAGCCGGCGCAGCGCGCTGTGCCGGGGTGCGTCGGTCGCCAGAAAGGAGGACGCGGCCTCGAGGATGCTCTCCGGGACGTCCTCGATCATGATGCCCTGGCCGGAGCAGAAGTCCCCGGGGCGCTTGCTCACCTCGACGATGTCGGCGTGCCGGGTGATCGCCCAGAACCCGGCGTCCTCGGCCTGCGGCAGCATCGACCCCTCGGCGGGCCGCTGCCAGCTCACCGGCCGTTCGTCGCGCAACACCTTCAGCGACTGTTCGCGCTGCTCGGGCCGCTGCCCCCAGAAGGCGAGCGAACCTACCGATACCGGGTCGTAGTCGGGCCTGCTCTGCACCATTGCCGCCTTCCGCAACCGAACCTTGGGATGACTTATTTTAATCTAAAATAAGCACTGCGGCTAGACGTCGGCCGCGTTCGTCGGACGGTCAGTCGCGTCGGGACCGGTACCGGGCGAGCGGATCGTGGTTCGTGTCCGGCTTCGGACCGAACAGCACCAACAGGTCCACGATCACCGAGGGCACGAGCAGAACGACCACGAACACGACGGACGCGGTGGTGACGAGCGTGTGCTCCAGCCAGATGAGCGCAAGGGCCAGCACAACGACGATCAGGGTCATCAACCCTCCCGCGCCCACGCTAACCCGATTCCCCCACCCCGCACAGGGCTTCCGTCAGTGAACGACGGCGTCGACCACGAAGCAGATCAGGATCGCGGCCACCAGGAAGCAGGCGGTGGCGCCTCGGCGCAGCATCCGCATGCGTTGCCGGCGCTCGCGCTCGCCGAGCGAGCGCGGCACCCGTTCCGGAACCGTGCGCAGACTCCAGACCCCGAGCCCGATGAGCAACACCGCCGCCAGCGAGCACCCGACAGCCATCATCGCGTCACTTCCTCGGAGTCGGTCGGACGGAATCCCTCACGCAGAGTATCGCCCGGCAACGCTTTGTAGGCGTCTCGTTTACGGACGCCCCACCCCCACCGGCGCCGGTTGAACGGGAAGCACCGCGGTCACCGCGCCCGCGCCCGCCGGGCTGAACCGGGCGTCACGGAACAAGCGGATCATCCGGGAGTTCCCGACCAGCGCGGTCATCTCCAGAGCGGCCACGTTCTCCGCCTCGGCATGCGCGTGCAGCGTGTCGAGCAGACGACGACCGAGGCCCTGGCTCTGGAAGCCGTCCTCGACCAGCAGGGCGACCTCGGCGGGCGCCGTCCCGTTCAGGAAGAGCGACCCGAAGCCGACGATCCCGGCGCTGGGGTGACGCACCACGACCGTCCGGCAGTCAGCGGCGCGCAGAAGGGTCTCGACGTGACTGGTCGCGGCGGTCGGCGTGACGCTGAGGAACCGGGAACGCAGGGTGTCCGGGGAGCACCGGCCGGCCATGGCGAGCAGCTCGGCGCGATCCGACGGCGCCAGGTCGGTGAGGGAGAAACCGTCACCCGCGCCGGGGAGCGCACGCTGGGTGGCGGCCCATTCGATGTCGTCGAGCAGCGCGTCGACCACGTGCTCGACGGCGTTGATGAAGAAGTGTCCGCCGTCGAACAGCCGGTGTCGGAAGCGGCCGGGCGCGAAGCGTTGCCAAGGACGTGTCAGCCAGGATGGCGCGTACCAGTCGTCCCGGCCCGCCCACGCGCTGATCGGAATCCCGTCCAGGGTCTCCACCGGCGCCTCGTAGGACTCGCAGATCGACAGGTCCGTGCGCACCCTGGGCCGGAACCGGGCCATGAGCTCCGGGTCGGCCAGCTGCGCCGGTGACATTCCGCCCATGCGTCCGAGCATCAGGTCGAGATACCGGTCCGGAAGGTCGCGCAGCGGCACCGGGACCGGGACGTGCGGGGCCCGGCTCCCCGAGACGACCAACAGTTCCGGAGCGACCGGCATTCGTCGGGCGACCGCGTAAGCGAGCAGTGCGCCGAAGCTGTGCCCGAAGAACACACGCCTGACATCCGAGTCGATCCGACTCGAGAGAATAGCGGCCATCGCCTCGATATTCGCAGTCGTCGGCGGCTGGACACCAACCACTTCGACCCGCTCGGGCATCAATTCTGCTAATACCTGATATGCTGATCGAGATGCCCCTGACCAGGGGAAGCAATATAGTTTCAGATCAGCGTTAGTTGAGAGGGCACGCATCCCGAGAGCCTCTTCCATTCGATCCGTCAGTGACGGGATCGAGCCCCTTCGCTCTTCCCGGCCTCGCGGATTGAATTAGAGCACACTCATCTCGACAAAGCACCAACGGCAGGTGCGATCGCAACCACAATGCGCTATACCGCATTCTTGATGCGCGGCAGAATTAACCTGAAAGCGGTTAACAATAAGCGAACAGATGACAATCAGGTTAAAAGAAGGCCGGACATTATCGGAGCGGAACGGGTACCGCGCCCTCGGTGATGTGGCCGGTGATCGCGCCCAGCTGCTCGACCTCGATGCGAACCGTGTCACCTGGTGCCAGCCACGGGTACGCCTCGCTGCCGTGCAGCCCGGACAACTCCAGGATGCAGCCGGTCCCGACCGTGCCACTGCCGATCACGTCACCGGGGCGCAGCACGGTGCCCCGGGAGGCATAGGCGAGCATCTGCCCGAAGGACCAGTAGATGTCCGCCCAGCTGCCGCCGCCGTAGTGCCGACCGTTGACCGAACCGTTCATGGCCAGCCGGTAGCCGGCGCCATCGCGGTAGGGCTCCAGCTCGTCGGGGGTCACGAGCATCGGGCCGATGCTCGTCGCGGTGTCCTTGCCCTTCACCGGGCCGAGGCCGATGGTCGACTCGCGCGCCTGCAGGTCGCGCGCGGACCAGTCGCACAGGATCGTGTAGCCGGCGATGTGCGCCTCGGCGTCGGCCGGGGACAGGTCGGAGCCGCCCTTCCCCACGACGGCGGCCACCTCGACCTCGTAGTCGAACAACGACGACCCGGGAGACACCGGGATCTGCTCGTCCGGGCCTCGGACCGCGGCGGGGTTCGTGAAGTAGAAGACCGGCTGCTCGTACCAGACCTCGGGCATCTCGGTCCGACCCAGCGCCTTGAGCGCGTTGCGCAGGTGCTCCTCGAAACACAGGAAGTCGCGCACCGACGGCGGCCGGGGGATCGGCGACAGCAACCGCAGCCCGTCCAGCGCCACGACCTCGGCAGGCGAGGACGACGCACGCTGCGCGGCCGCGTCGAGACCGGTCTCGATCAGGTCGAGCAGACTTGCCGTCGACGAGGGCGCGCGCACCTCACCGTCGCGGACCAGACCCGCACGCTCGGTGCCGTCGGCCGGTGACACATAGCTGACCCAGCGCATTCGATCTCCCTGATCAGGCGAAACAGCCGATGGGGCCACCGTTGAAGGCGACCATGTCATGCCAGACCCCGTCGAGCGGGATGCGGGTGTCGAGCGGGTTGCCGCCGAGCTCGGAGTACGCCCGGTGCAGGTTGCCGACCAGCCGCTCGCTCTCCTGCCAGGACGCGAACCGGTTGTCGCGTGCCTTGGTCGCCGCTTCGAGCGGGGTCAGCCCGGCGGCGTGCGACTCGCGGCCGGTCTCGGCGACGAACGCCGCGTACTCGACGAGGTCGTCGAGCAGCGCGGGGATGTCGTCGCCCCGCACGACCGGTCCGTGGCCGGGCACCAGGATCTCCGGTTGCAGCTCGCGGATCGCGGCGATGCCCTTCGGGTACCCCTCGACGCTGCCCTCGACCAGGAACGGCTGGCCGCCGGCGAACACGATGTCACCGGAGAACAGGACACGCTCATCCGGCAGCCACACCACGACGTCGCTGCGGGTGTGCGCGGGACCGACGTGGATCAGCTCGACGCGACGCTCACCCAGGTGCAGCGTCATGCTGCCGGTGAACGTGACGTTCGGCGGCCGCACCTCGAGGTGGCCGTAGTCCGGTCCGGTGAGGACCTGCGCGGCGACCAGCCCGGCGGCGATGACGTCCTCGCGGCAGGTCACGTGCCCGATGATCGGGGTCCGCTCCGGCATCAGCCAGTTGCCGTACGTGTGGTCACCGTGGTGGTGGGTGTTGACCAGCGCGGTCGGTGGCTGGGAGCTGATCGTCTCGACCGCGGCGAAGAAGGAGCGGTTGCGCGCCTCGGTCGAGGTGGTGTCGACCAGCAGGTACGAGCCGTCCTGGCCGGTGACGACGCCGGTGTTGTTCACCATCCAACTGCCGTCGGGCTGCAGGTAGGCGTAGACCCCCGAGGTGACCTCAACCAGCTCGGGGTCCGGCAGCAGCTTCCTCATGGACTGGCGTTCCTTTCAGTTGTCGGCCGTCGGTACGTGGGAGCAGGAACGTCACCAACCCGGCCAGTATGAAGAACCCGGCGCAGATCAGCAGGCCGCCACTGAGCCCGATGCCAGCGGTCAGCGCGCCGAGTGCGAGCGGGGCGAAGGCCGAGACTCCCCGGCCCACGTTGAAGCAGAACCCGGCGCCGGTGGCGCGCATCCGGGTGGGGAACAGTTCGCCGAGGTAGGACCCGAACAGCCCGGTGAACGCGGCGAAGAAGGCGAACAGCGGTCCGAACCAGAGCAGTGCCGTCTGGTTCGCGGTCAGCGCGTAGAGCGGCAGTGTCACCCCGACGCCGAGCAGGGACGCGATGATGGCCGCGCGGCGGCCGATGCGGTCGGCGATCAGGCCGAACACGTTGTAGCCGACGAACATGCCCAGGTTCAGCACCGTCATGTACAGCGCGACGGTCGCCGGCGGGACGCCGCGCACGCTGCTGAGGTAGGTCGGCAGCCAGGTCGACGCACCCCACCAGCCGGTCAGCGCGAACGAGGCGACGAGCGTCGCCAGGATGGTGGTGCGCGCCCGCGACCCGGTGAAGATCTGTGCCATGGACACCGGTTCGGTGTGCTCGTCCCGCCATTGCTCCGACTCGTCGAACAGCAGCGCGACGATGAGCACCGGCACGATCACGGCGGCACCGGCCACCAGGAACAGCAGCCGCCAGTCCGGCAGGAACAGCCCCGACGCGACCGCGGCCAGCGCTCCGCCGATCGGGAACGAGCTCAGCACGAACGCGGCCGCCCGACCGCGGTGCCGGCTCGGCCAGGTCTCCACGACGTAGGCCGACACGACGCTCCACACGCCGCCCAGCCCGAAGCCCGCGATGAACCGGAACAGCAGGAACAGCTCGAAGTTCGGGACGACGGCGAGCAGCGCGGTGAACGTGCCGAACAGCAGCAGCGACGCGAGCAGCGCCTTCTTGCGACCGAAGTTGTCCGCGAGGTAGCCGGCGAGCACGCTGGACAGCCCGATGCCGAGGAGCGTCGCGGTGGCGAGCAGGCCGGCCTCGGTGGCGGTGAGCTGCATGCTCTGCCGGATCGCCGGCAGGGCGAGCGACAGCAGGATGATCTCCAACGCGTCGAACAGGTAGGCGATGAAACCGCCGACCAGTACCACCCACCGCGCGCGTGCACCCATTGCGCGCCCCCTGTTGAATGGCCACGACCAACCATTAAGCTTGGCCCAGGAAACTGTACGGACGTCCAGTCAGTCTGGTCAAGGAGGGCCGTGTTACCCGACCGGCGCAACCGCATCCTCGACGCCGCCGAGCGGGTGTTCGCCGAGGAGGGCTACCACGGCACGGCGCTGCGCGAGATCGCCAAGGCGGCCGACGTCAAGCTGTCGCTGATCGGCTACCACTTCGAGTCGAAGCTGATCCTGTACACGGCGGTGTTCGAGCGGCGTCAGCACGTCAACGACGAACGTCAGGAGCTGCTGGAGAAGGTCGAAGACCTGACCGCGCCAGATGCGCTGGAGCGGATCGTCGCCGCGTTCATGGACCCGGTCATCCAGCTCGACGACGACGGGATCTGGTACCGCAAGCTCGTCCTGCGGGAGGCCTCGGACCCGTCGAGCCGGGAGCGCAAGGTGATCAGCGGCCTGTTCGACCCGATGGCCCGCCGGTTCATCGAGGCGCTCAAGGGTGCGCTACCGGGCAAGCGGCCCGGCTTCTACGAGTGGGCGTACCTGTTCGCGGTCGGCGCGCTGACCCAGAGTGCATTCGACGACCGCATCGCGGCGCTGGGTGGAGAGCCCGGGGCCGCGCGCAAGAACGACGTCCTGCGCTCCTTCATCACCGCCGCGCTCCGGTACGGCTAGCTCTCCTGCTCCAGGGCCGGCAGGCCCGCGTACAGCCGCAGGATCTCCTCCCGGTACCGGTCGAGGATGACCGACCGGCGCAGCTTCATGGTGGGCGTGAGCTCACCGGTCTCGTAGCTCCAGTGCTCCTCGAGCAGCACCCAGTCCCGGATCTGCCCGCCCTCGGGCAGCAGCTCGTTGCTCGCCTTGATCGCGCGCACGATCTCCGAGCGCGCCTTGGGGTTGTACAGCGCCTGGTTCGTCGACTCCATCACGACGCCGTTCGCCATGCACCAGTCCTGCCAGGTGTCCGGGTTGAGCGTGATCAGCGCGACCAGCCCTGGCTTCCTGTCCCCGTACACGAACACCGAGCCGATCAGCGTCGACCCGCTGGTCAGGGTGCTCTCGACGTAGCCAGGGGAGATCTCGATGCCGGTCGAGGTGGTGATGAGCTCCTGCTTGCGTCCGTACAGCCGCAGGTAGCCGTCGTCGTCGAGCTCGCCGAGGTCACCGGTCCGCAACCAGCCGTCGGAGTCGAGGATCTCGCTCACCCCGCCCGCTCGGCGCAGGTAGCCCGGCGCCACCGCGGGGCTGCTGACCAGGATCTCGCCGTCCGAGGCGATCTTCAGCTCGACGCCGGCCATCGAGCGGCCCACGGTGCCGATGCGCGGCGCATCGAGCGGGCTCATCGTGACCATCCCGCTCTCCGTCGGCCCGAAGATCTCGATGATGGTGATGCCGATACCGGCGAAGAAGGTCATCACCTCGGGCGACAGCGAGGACGTGCCGCTCACCGCGAACACCACCCGGTCCATACCGAGCGCGACCCGCAGCTTCTCGTAGACCAGGCGGTTCATGATCGGGTGGAGCATCCGGCTCATCATCGACGGGGCGCGCTGCCCGAAGGTCTTGCGCCCCATCGACTGCGCGACCTGCACCGACCAGCGACCCAGCACCCGGTTCGCCGGATTGGTCGCGGTTGCCATCTGCGCCCGGACCGAACTGTAGATCTTCTCCCAGACGGCGGGTGGCCCGAAGTAGAGATAGGGACGCGCGACCGGCAGTACGGCCGACATCTGGTTCACATCACGCACAAATGTCACGGTGACCGTGCTGGTCAATGCGAAATAGTAGGAGAAGAGTCGTTCAGCGACGTGCGCGAACGGAAGATAGGAAATGGACGACCAGCCCACCGCGCCACCGAGATGTTCACCGATCTGTCGCGCGACCTCCTCCACCATCCAGCGCGCATTCGTGTGGGTGAGGATCACGCCCTTGGGCTGGCCGGTGGTCCCGGAGGTGTACACGATCGCCAGGACGTCGTCGGCCTTGACCTGGGCGCGCGAGGCATCGACCAGGGCCCCGCGCTTCGCCAGCTTGTGGTCGGCGTCGTCGATCCACCGCTCGAACCGCAGGACACCGGCGGATAACGGGTCATCGTCGTCCGCGTCGAGCACCACGATCTGACGCAGCCACGGCAGCCGGGGGCGGACCTGCTGCCACAGCGGGAGCTGGTCGGCGTCCACGATGATCACCGATGCCGCGCAGTCACGCGCCAGGTAGTACAGCTGGTCGGCGGTGAGCCCGAGATAGAAGCTGGTCGGGACGCCACCCGCCATCAGGACACCGACGTCGGCGAGCACGTGTTCGGCGCGGTTCACCATGTGCAGACCGACGACCTCACCGCGCTCCAGGCCCAGTTCGAGCAGGGCCAGCGCGACGGCCCGCGCCCGCTGCCGGTACTGCGACCAGCTGAGAACGGTGCCGTTGTCGATCATCGCGGTCATGCCGGCGTGCGCTGTGGCGTTGCGGTCCACCAGGTCGAGGACGGTCCCCCGCACACCATTCGCGCTCATCGAGGACACTCTACTGTGCACTGAGTCGTACTTCACACCCGGATCGCCTGGGTGGACCAGCGGAGAGTTAAGCTGAGCATAACTTGCAACTACAAGTTATGTATTGAATTCTTTCATCAGTTCATTAAGCGGACGGAAATCCGCTGTCGCATGCAGGGCTGGCTCAGCGCAACGTGAAACCGCCGTCAGGGTAGAGGACCGAACCGGTCGTGTAGCGGTTGGTCATCAGGTAGAGGACCGTCTGCGCGATCTCCTCGACCGTGCCCGCCCGGTGCACCAGCGCCTGCTCGCCGTACGAGGCGAAGTTCGCCTCCTTGACCTGCGGCGGCAGCTTCGCCCACAGTTCACTGTCGACGATCCCCGGTGCGACGACGTTGACCCTGACCGGCGCCAGCTCGACCGCCAACGCACGTCCCAGCCCTTCCAGCGCGCTGTTGCACGCCGCGTACGCCGCACCGTCCGACGGCGGCCGGGCGCTGTAGGCGCCGCCCATCAACACGACCGACCCGGTGGAGGCGAGCTTCGGCACCGCGTGTCTGACCGCGTAGTACTGGCCCCAGAACTTCGACCGGAACGGGCTCTCCGCCAGCTCGTCGCTGATCTCGGTCAGCCGGCCCCTGCCGTAGCTGGAGCCGGGCGCGAACAGCTGGTCCAGGTGGTCGATCCGGTCGAAGAACCGCGCGATCGACTCCTTGTCGCCGGTGTCGACCTGACCGCCGCTCGCGGCGTCACCCAGCTTCCCGACCGCCGCGTCCAGCCGCTCCCGGTCCCGGCCGCCGAGCACCACCTGCCCACCGTCCGCGACGACCTGCCGGGCGACCGCGAACCCGATTCCCGAGCTCCCGCCGATGATCACCACGCGTTGTCCGTCCATCATGGTGACCAACCTAAGCTCGGCCGACCGGTCCACCCCTGTGCGTCGAGCACGGTTGAGCGAGTCAGATGTGCGACACGCACAGCCCAATCGATACCCTCTTTCAGGTCACTCGATGTGATGGTTCGATGTCAAATCTGTGATGATCAGAGTCCGCTCACCGAAGGGTTGAATGATGGACCCGTTCAACGCTGACGAGGAGCCGACGTCGCGGAAGGCCGAGTTCGCTCGCTTCCATGGGGACAACTACCCGACGTTGGTCGCTCTGCTGCACGCTCTTGACGGTGAGCGGGCGCACGCGCACAAGGTCGCGCAGCGGGCCCTCACCCACGCCTGGCGCCGGTGGGACACCGTGCGGGCGCTGCCCGACCCGGCGGCCTGGACGCGCCGCAGGGCCAGGCAGGCGGCACCGCCGCGCCGCAAGCGTGCCACGGACGGCCAGAACAGGTCCCCCAACGACACCGAGTGGATCGCGCCGGTCGCCCTGCCGACCTTCGAGGCACTCGCCGCCCTGCCCTCCGAACAGCGCACGGTCCTCGCGCTGCACCACGTCGCCGGACTGGACCAGGCGCGCATCGCGGAGGAGGAAGGTCTGACGCCCGATGTCGTCGGGACCGGACTCGCTCAGGCCTACGAGGCACTCGCCGCCCAGCTCGGGCACCACCAGCCGGATACCGGCGCGGTGCACACCTGGGCGGCGCGGCAGCTGGACGACCTGACGCACGCCCTGTCCTACGGGTCCGACCGCCGCGCCACCGAGCAGGTCTTCCACCGGGCCATCCGGCAACGCCTCACCGTCGCCACCGCCGCGGCCGCCGCGCTGTCGATCGTCGGTGTGGGCGGCACGTTCGCCGTCGTCCAGTACCAGGCCGGAGCACCGCGCGCGGTGCTGCCGCCCTCGGGTGGGCCGGGCGCCATGCTCATGCCGCCGCCCGACGTGGAACGCGCACCGGACGCACCCCTCCTTCCGCCCGGCGCCCCCGCCCCGGCCGGCTCACGTCCCGCTGTCACCCCCGACGCCGACGTGGTCCCGAGCCTGGGTGCGCCCGAGCGCGAGCCGGACTCCACCGACGGCGACACGAACCGATCCGACGACGATTCCGACTCGGACGGCTCCTCGCACCACCCGGATCGGTCGTCCGACCGGTTCAGCGTTCCCCGTCCGGTCGCGGCCGCCCCGAGGTCGGCCGCCACCCCCAACGCCACCCAGGCGCAGCCGAACGCGAACCAGCCCTCGGCTCCGGCACAGGGCGTGCAGCAACAGCCCGCCACCCAGCCGACGCCGCGCGCCGCCCAGAACAGCGGCACCCAGAACAGCGGCACCCAGAACCGGGACACGTCCTCCCGCTCGGAGGAGCGGGGCTCGTCGCCCTCGCGCTCCGACCGCAACAGCAACAGCAACACCGAGGGCCGCTCCGACAACGGCAACCGCGGCTCCTCCTGGGGCTCGAACCGCGGCGGCGGCAACAACGGCGGCGGAGACCACGGCGGAGGCCGCTCCCAGAGCCACTCCAACAACGGAGGCGGCGGCAACAACGGCGGTGGCCACGGCGGTGGCGGCGGCGGTGGCGGTGGCGGTGGCCACGGCGGCGGAGGCGGCTTCGGCGGCCACTAGCCCCGACCTGCACAATCTCCCAACTCGCGCCGCGGAATCTCCCGACTCGCGCAGCAAATGTCCCGACTCACCCTGCCAAAACCCGCGACTCGCGGACGGAGCCCGCGAGTCGCTAGATTCCGCGGCGCGCGTCGGGACATTCCGCCGCGCGAGTCGGGGAATTGTGCCGCGCGAGTTGGGGGCATGCTCGGTGAGCCGGGGGATTTGCTGGGTTACTGTCGGTTGGTGAGCGGCGCGCGTCGGGTCGGGATCGGCTGGAACCGCGGCCTCGTGTGTTCGGCACTGCTCGACGCCGACGGAACGGTGCTCGACCATCGGGTGCTCGAACCGGCTCCGGGCGCGATGCTGGACGCGTTCCCCCTGGATCGGCCGGCATCGGTCACCATCGCCACCGACACACTCTCCGACGGCCTGGACGACCTGGCACCGGTCGCGGTCCTGCGCCTCGCCCAGGCGGGCAGAACGATCCTGGCGCCCCTCTCCGGCTGGCCCGACTCGATCCGGGCGAACCTGGGGCGACACCAGACGACCCTGCCCGGTGGGCACGACCTGTCCGGTCGAGAGCTGGCGTCGCTGGACCTCGACGCGGTCGCGCGGTTCATCGACGGCGCCGCCGCCGACGAGGTCCGGGAGGTCGCGGTGTGCGCCGTGGGTTCCGGCGCGGTCCCGGACCACGAGCGCCGGGTCGCCGAGCTGCTGCGCCACGAGTTCCCCGACCTCGACGTGACGCTGTCCCACGAGCTCGGCGGCCTCGGCCTGCGCGACCGGGAGAACGCCGCGGTGCTGAACTCGGGGCTGCGCCGCCGCGCCGGCCGTCTGGTCGACGACCTGGTCGTTCCGCCGGAGGTCGCGCTCATGTTCGTGACCAGTGACGGCGCGGCGGTCAGCGCCGAGTACCTCCGCCGGTTCCCGGTCGTGGCGCTGGCGGGTGGCTGGGCGGCCTCGGCTCGCGGCGCGGCGCTGCTCAGCGGGCACGACCGCGCGCTGGTCCTCGACATCTCGCCACCTGGAGCACGATCCGGACTGGTGACCGACGGTCGCCCGAGACCACCCGCGACGCCGCAGACGGTCCGAGGGATTCGGGTCGGCGCACTCGTCCCGGAGGTTCTGGAACACACCGGCGAGCCACCGCGCTGCTGGGGTTCGACCGAGAACGGCGCGTTCGGGCTGCCCGCGATCGCGGTCGGAGCGGACATCCCCGGGCTGCTGCGGGACGCGGCGACCCGATGGGGCGTTCGGGTCGAGGACGTGATCCGTCCCGCCGACGCGATGATCGCCGCCGCGGTGGGTGCGGCGACCGCGTCGCCCGGCACCTCCGTGGAACGGCTGACCGTCGTGCACGGCGCGGACGAGCTGGCCGAGGCCGTCGGTGCGCTCGGCGACGAGGCACTGGCCAAGGTCGCCGGGGTCGGCGCGGACCCGGCCACGGCGCGGGTCGGCAGCGTCCGCACCACGCCCCTGTCCTATCTGCCGCGCGGCGCGCAGCACATCGTCGTCCGTGCCGGGGGACGGACGCACGAGCCGCCATGGTGACCGCCGACCAGCTCGACGACCTGATGCTCGGCGGCACGCTCTACGCATCCGGCGGTGGCAGGCGCACCTCGGCCACCGTGGTCGAGTGGACGCGTGAGCTGCTGCTCGACGGTGGCCCGGTGCCGTTGGTCGACGCGGACGCGCTGGCGCCGGACACGCTCGTGGTCGCCGTCGGCATGGCGGGTTCGGCGACGCTGTTCGAGGAGCTGCTGCCCACCGGTGACGAGTTCGTCGCGGCGGTGCGCGCCCTGGAGCAGCGGCTGCGCCGCGACGTCGGCGCGATCGTGCCGCTCAACACGGGCGGCAACAACGCCGTCCTGCCGGTCGCGGCGGCGCGGCAGCTCGACCTGCCGTTGATCGACGCGGACGGCATCGGCCGCACGTTCTCCCTGCTGGAGAGCACTGTGTACCGGCTGGAGGGGGTGTCCCCGACGCCGATGGCACTGTCCGGTTCCGGCGGTGAGCTCGCCGTCCTCGACGTGCCGCTGAGCAGGGTGGAGGCGGTGACCAGGCCGTTCGTCCTCGCCTGCGGCGGATGGGCCGCCGTCGCGATGTACCCGATGAGCGCCGCGACGGTGGCGGACGTGGCGATCCCACACAGCGTGACCAGGACGGTGGAGGCCGGACGGACGCTGCGGGACGCCTCGGCGCGGGGCGACGTCGCCCGGCGTCTCGGCGGTACCCGGCTCATCACCGGCGTGGTGCTCGCGGTGACCGAGCACGAACCGACGCTCGGTTCGGCCCAGCCGGCCCGCCCGGTCAGCGTCGTGCTCGAGGAGGACCGCGACCTGCGCCGGATCGTCCGGCTCGAAGCGCTCAACGAGATCGCCGTCGTGGTGGTCGACGGCTTGGTCGCGGCCAGCACCCCGGACTGCATCTGTGTGCTCGGGCTGCCCGGCCACTATCTTCTCGACATCGAGCGGATGGAGGTCGGCATGCGGGTCGAGGTGCTCGTGCTGCCCGCCGCGCCGCGCTGGCACACCCCGGACGGGCTGGTCGTCGCCGGCCCGGCGGCGTTCGGGTTCGACCTGCCGTGACCACCGGCCCGACGCTCGCCGAGCTGCTGTTCGGCGGCCCGCTGTCCGGTGCCTCGGTGCACCCGGCTTCGGACCTCGACCGGCCGGTCCACGAGGTACGCATCGTCGACGACCTCGCGGCGCTCACCCAGGTCACGCCCGGTTCGGCCGTCGTGCTGACCGCGCGCGCCGCCCGGGGTGAATGGGCCGTCGAGACGGCGCTGCGCCGGGCGTGGGAACGGGCGGCGGCTTGTCTGGTCAGCCCGGCGGCATCGGTCGACACCCCCGGTCCCGCGCTGGTCGCGGCCAGGCTCAGGACGCCGCTGGTGACGGTGACCGAAGACCCGTACCGGGTGGCGCTGGCGCTGGCCCGCGCGATCGGCTCCCCCGGTTCGGCGCGCGCCGACGTGGTCGCCGAGTGTGCGGCGGCCCTGACGGACCTGTCGGATCCGACCGGCGCGGACGTGCTGGACACCCTGCATCGGACGGTGCCCGCGACCCGGTTCGCGCTGGTCTCGACACATCAGGGCGTGCTGGCGGGCGACACCGGCGCCGAGGCGGACGACGAGCCGGAGGTCCGGACGGTGACGGACGGCGTGCGTCTGGTCGCGGCGCTCTCGACGGACTCCGACGGCCTGCGCCGGACCGTGCGCATCGCGCTGGGCATGGCCGCTCCGCTGATCGCGACCCGGCTGCTCGCCGACCGGCTGGCCGCGACCCTCGACAACCGGCTGGCGGGTGAGGTGCTGGGGCGGCTGCTGGAACATCTGGACCGCACCGGCACCGTACCGAGCAGCTCGGTACTGGCGCGGCGCTGCGCCGGCTTCGGCTGGCCGTTGCGCGGCCGGGTCCTGCCCGTCGCGCTCACCGGCCCGGGCGACGGCGCCGAGGTGCCCGCCGCGTGGGCCTCGGCCGGCGGAGCGCCGATGCTCGCCCGCTCCGGCACCGCGTGGGTGACCTGGCTCCCGGCCGAGGACCCGGACGACACGATCGGTTCGGTCGAGGCGCTGGTGGCCGAGGTGAACGACCTTGTTCCGCTGGTCGGCGGGGTCGGTCCGGTGCTCGACGGGATCGCCGGTCTCGCCGAGGGGCTGTCCGCCGCGACGGATGCGGCGGCCCTCGCACGCGGCGGCGCTCCCGGTCTCGTCGCCAGGCACGGCACGGTCACACCGAACGCTCTGCTCGCCGCGTTGCCGACCGACCTGACCCGCGCGGCGCGGCGCGCGCTGGACACGCTGCTGAGCAACGACCCGGACCTTGGCCTGCTACGGACCCTCGGCGCGCTGCTCGACACCGGCGGTTCCACCTCGGCGGCCGCGGAGCTGCTCGGTGTGCATCGCAACACGATCACCGCCAGGGCCCAGCGGCTGCGGACGCTCGGAATCGACCCCGCCGAGCTGCCGGACCGGCTCGCGATCCACTTGGCATGCCATCTACTCTTGCGCTCCACAGGGGAGAACGATCAACGGGGGTAGGGCGCTCGGATGTCGCGAACGCAACAGAAGGAACACTCGGTCCAGTACTCGACGGACCTCGGCCGGTACCTGACACCGCCACCGCTGTCCGCACCGCTCTGGGAGTACGCCACGGTCGCGTTCTCCGACGGGTGGCAGTGTCTCGACAACGTCCGCAACCAGCTGAACCAGATGGGCGCGCACGGCTGGGAACTGTGCGAGCGCCGCGAGTCCGCTCTGGACGACAGTGAACTCACGCTGATCTTCAAACGCCGCGCCCACTAGGTGTCCTGATTCCGGCTTCGGCCACCGCACAAATCAGCGATCACGCGTTTGCGGATACAAGAGATTCCTCTATGCTGCTGCTATAGCGCTTGCCGCACAGCCGGAGGTGTCCATGACGAGTGCACTGATCAACTCGATGCGGTCGACGGTGGTGGCACTCGTCGGGAAGGTGCAGCGCTCGCCGAGACCGCTCGCGGAGTCGCCCGACCCCGCGCTGCGGCCCGTCCTCGGCGAGCCGGGCGCCCCGCTCGTCGGTCATGCACTGAGCACGGTCTACGACTCGCTGGCGTTCAGCAGGCGCCGCAGCGCGGAGTTCGGACCGGTGTACTGGAGCCGTGTGTTCGGCACCGACATGATCACGGTCGTCAGCCCGGAAGGTGTCGAGCAGGTCGCAACCAACGCGGACAAGGCGTTCTCCTCCGAGGGCGCCTACGAGTACCTGATCGGCCCGTTCTTCCATCGTGGGCTGCTGCTGATGGACTTCGAGCAGCACCTGCAGCACCGCCGGATCATGCAGCAGGCCTTCGTCCGGCCCCGCCTCATCGGCTACCTGAACGTCATGAACCCGAAGATCGCCACCGTGCTGGACGAGTGGCGGCCGGGCGCGAGGTTCGAGCTGTACAGCGCGGCGAAGCAGCTCACCCTCGACATCGCCAACGAGGTGTTCGTCGGCGAGTCGGTCGGCGCGGACGCCGACCGGATCACCAAGGCGTTCATCGACGCGGTGCGGGGCGGTCAGACCGCGATCCGGTCCGACGTCCCCGGCGGCAACTGGCACCGGGGCCTGCGCGGCCGCCGGGTGCTGGAGAAGTACTTCCGCGACCGGCTCGACGCGCACCGCGCCGGCGAGGGCGACGACCTGTTCACCGTGCTGTGCCAGTCGCGCAGCGACGAGGGTGAGACGTTCAGCGACGACGACGTCGTCAACCACATGATCTTCCTGATGATGGCGGCGCACGACACCAGCACGATCACGCTGGCCATGATGGGCTACTACCTCGGCAGGTACCCGGAATGGCAGGAGAAGGCCCGCGCCGAGTCACGCGCGCTGGGCCGCGACGCCATCGAGTTCACCGACCTGGACCAGCTGACCACGCTGGACCAGGTGATGAAGGAAGCGATGCGGCTCAACGCGCCGGTCGGCGGGTTGTTCCGCAAGGCGCTCAGGGACACCTCGATCCTCGGCCACCACATCCCGGCGGGCGCGATGATCGTCGCCAGCTCGTACGCCTCGCAGCGCCAGGGTGAGGTGTGGGCGAACCCGGACGAGTTCGACCCCGGCCGTTTCGCGGAGGACCGCCGCGAGGACAAGGTGCACCGCTACGCGTGGGCCCCGTTCGGCGGCGGCGTGCACAAGTGCATCGGCATGCACTTCGGCACGATGGAGATCAAGGCGATCATGCACCAGCTCCTGCTGGGGCATCGCTGGACCGTCCCCGCCGACTACGAGCCCCCCATCGGCTACGGAACCGGCCCCATGCCCCTGGACGGCCTCCCCATCACCCTGGAGCCCCTCCCGAACCAGGAGCACGCCACCACCTGAGCCACCCCGCGCACCTCACGGCGACGCCGCGCACGTTGTGGCCACGGCGCGCGGTGTGCACAGAGCGCGGTGTGGGCGGACGGTGCGCGGTGTGGGTCAGGAGACAGCGGCGGATCGGAGGCGGGCGTCTGTGGTTGCGCCCGCATGGACCGCTGAGTGCACTGCCCGGGCGATTCGGGCGCCCCACTCGGAACGGGGGCCGGCGAACGGCTCCGGGAGACCGTCGAGCGGCGCCGCGATGCAGACCGCGTCGCTCGCGGTGCCGGTCGCCGCGTAGCCGACCTCCAGCAGGGCCTGCGTCTTCGCCTCGGTCGCGGTGGCCACGGCGTTGACCAGTGCGGCGTCGGTGAGCGCGACCGGAACCGAGACCACGATGTTGATCGTGCCCGGCCGGTACGGGTGGTCGGTGCGCACCACCGGCGCGAGCTCCCGGTCCACCGCGCCTACCGGCGCGGCAGCCCAGGTCGGCACCCGCAGCCCGACCGTCGCGGCGGCCTCGACCCCCTCGTCGCGGCGTCGCACGATGCCGGCGACGTGCGCGGCGGTCATCAGCCCGACGCCGGGCCCGAGCAGACCATGGGACGCCGCCAGTTCGGTCAGGTGCACGTCCGGGTCCGTGCGCGAGTAGCCACCGGGGACCTGCGCGTTCAGCACCCATTCGCGCGTGCCGATACCGCCGCCGAGGATCGCCGACGAGATCATCCGCAGGCCCGGCCCGGCCCACCACAGCGCGGAGGTGAGCAGCGCGCCCGGCTCCTCCCGTGTGTGCAGCTCCCACTCCATGCGCAGCATTGTTCCCCGGCTCTGGTAGAACGGTGCCGTGGACCACACCCGGGCTCGGCGCGCTCCGCGTCGTCTGTTCGGTGCCTTGTTCGCGGCGCTCGCCGCGGCCACCACGTTCCTCGTCACCGGCACCACCGTCCCGACCACGTCGGCGGTGTCCGCCGCCGCGGCCGCCACCAGTGCGACACCGCACGCGGTCCTGCTCGGCCACACCGACACCTCGGCCTCCCCCGATCTCGCCACGCCGTCCGGATGGACCGACCAGCCGAGCACACCGGTCGCGCTCACGGCTCTCAGCGCACCCCTGACCAGCGGCTTCGTCGCCGGTGAGCGCACCGGAACCTGGTCACCCCAGGCAGGGCGCGCACCGCCCGCCACGCGGATCTGACGCTCCCCTTTTCCGCATCTCTTCGCGGCACCTCCATCCATGGCGCCCTCGAACGCCCTGTGCCGCGCTGCCTGAGTCGACAGGACACCTCATGCTCGGAGCATTCCGGTCCGCGTTCGCCACCCCGGACCTGCGCAGAAAGATCCTCTTCACCCTGGCCGTCGTCGTCGCGTACCGCCTCGGCGCGGCGATCCCGGCGCCGGGCGTCTCGTTCCCGAACGTCCAGCGCTGCATGGCCCAGACCGACACGACCGGCGGCCCGGACGTGTTCGCGCTGCTCAACCTGTTCAGCGGCGGCGCGCTGCTGCAGCTGTCGGTCTTCGCCGTCGGCATCATGCCGTTCATCACCGCGAGCATCGTGGTTCAGCTGCTCACCGTGGTCGTCCCCCGCTTCGAACAGCTCAAGAAGGAGGGCAGCAGCGGCCAGGCGACGCTCACCCAGTACACCCGCTACCTGAGCATCGGCATCGCCACGCTGCAGGCGGTCGGCGTGGTCGCGCTGGCCGGCAGTGGTCAGCTGTTCGGCGGGTGCCAGCTGCCGGTCTTCCCGGACACCAGCCCACTCACCATGGCGATCACCGTGCTGGTCATGGTGGCCGGCAGCGCGCTGCTCATGTGGTTCGGCGAGTTGATCACCGAGAAGGGGCTCGGCAACGGCATGTCGATCCTGATGTTCACCTCGATCGCGCACCGCCTGCCTACCGAGGCCTCGGCCATCCTGACCAACGCCGGCCCGCTGGTGTTCGCCGGACTGTGTCTGTTCGGCCTGGCGATCATCGTCAGCGTCGTGTTCGTCGAGCAGGCGCAGCGTCGGATCCCGGTGCAGTACGCCAAGCGGATGGTCGGCCGCCGGATGTACGGCGGCACGTCGACCTACCTGCCGATCAAGGTCAACCAGGCCGGTGTCGTCCCGGTCATCTTCGGCAGCTCGCTGCTGTTCCTGCCGAACATGGCCGCGCAGGTCGCGGGCCCGGACAGCGGGTTCGGCCGGTTCGTCCAGTCCCATCTGGCCGATCAGTCCAGCTGGACGCACATCGCCCTGTACGCCACGTTGATCGTCTTCTTCACGTACTTCCACGTCGGGATCACGTTCAACCCGAAGGAACGGTCGGAGGAGATGAAGAAGTTCGGCGGCTTCATTCCCGGCTTCCGGCCGGGTAACCCGACGACCGCGCACCTGCGGTTCGTGCTGAACCGCATCACGCTGCCCGGCTCGCTGTACCTGGCGACCGTGGCGGTGCTGCCGGACTTCTTCCTCGGCGTCACGGGTGGCTCCCAGAGCCAGAGCTTCCCGTTCGGCGGCACCTCGGTCCTGATCATGGTCGGGGTCGGGCTCGACACCGTGAAAAGGATCGAGGCGCAGCTGATGCAGCGCAATTACGAAGGCTTTCTGCGATGAACGAAAATAGGCTGAAAATGCTACGGTCGAGTCATGAGTACGCCGTACATCGGTTCCGGTCCCTATTGTTACGCGAATTCACTCGCCATGTCGCTCGGCGCGGACGCAGCACCTTCGGCCTCGGTGATCGAGGTGCTGACCGGTTCGCCTTTCGGGATGTCCATGGCCGACCCGAGCCAGCCGTTCTTCGACCCGGACGGCTGGACCCCGGAGATCGGGCTCGACGCCGCGATCGAGCTGCTCGGCTGGACCTGCACCACGGTCACCGGCGAGCCCGCGGCCGATCGGCTGCGCCGCGCCGGCCCGCTGCTGGTAGGGCCGGTCTCGATGGAGCATCTCGCCCACCTTCCGGATGCCGGCGACCTGGTCGGAGCCGATCACTTCCTCGTCGTGCTCGGCGTGGACGGCGACGTCGTCCGCTTCCACGACCCGCAGGGTTTCCCGTTCGCGACGCTACCGGTCGGGAACTTCCTCGACGCCTGGCGCGCCGAGTCGGTCGGCTATCCGCACGAGCCGTTCACGATGCGCACCGAATTCCACAAGGTCCGCGACGTGCCGATCCGCGACGCTCTGACGAATTCATTGCCGAATGCCAAGAATTGGCTGACGCGAGGGAATTCGGCGGCCGCCGCGCACCAGCTCGCCGAGGCAATCGAAATGGGTCTGAATGAGGAGCTGCGCGCCCATCTCGTGCAGTTCGCCATCAAGGTCGGCGCCCACCGCCTCGTCGACGCGGCCACCTGCCTCGGCGGCGCCGGACACCCCGGGGTCGCCGAGGTGCTCGGCCGGCAGGCGGTGATCGTCGGCGCGCTGCAGTACCCGGTCCTCGTCGACGACCGGCCACGCGCGGCGGCACTGCTGCGCAAGCTCGCCGACGGCTACTCCGAACTGATGAAGGCCCTCTCGGACAGCTGAAACCGGTCGACAGGCACCCGAGAATATAACGATGCACTCGGGGGATGCGGCACCGTTGATCGGCACGGACGACCTGAAGATCCCGTTCTGGGCGGAGGCGTACGAAGCCCAGGCCAGGGCGAGTGTCTGGACGGTCGCGGGTGCGGCTCCCAGGACCATGGCCGTGCTGACGTCGTTCGCGTGGCGGGCAGCGCCGAGGCTCACCCTGTCCGCGCTGGCCGTGGAGCTGGCCGGGGCGGCGGCCACCGCGCTGGGCCTGCTCGCCACCGCGACGGTGTTCGTCCAGCTGCTCGCCGAGGGGCCCACACCGGAGCGGGTGCTGGCGGCGCTGCCCGCGCTGGTCTGGGTGGCGGCGGTGCTGATGGTGCGCGGGCTGCTGCAGGCCGCGAAAGGTGCGCTCTGGGCGCACCTGACGCCCCGCATCGAGCAGCGCGCGCAGGACGACCTGTTCTCCGGCCTGGTCACGGTGGACCTGCTGGCCTTCGACGACCCGGACTTCACCTCGCTGGTGGAACGCGCCAGCCTGCGCGGCCTCTACATGATCCAGAACGGCTCGCGGTTGGCCGGGACCCTGCTCACCGCGATCGTCTCGGTACTCGCGGCCGTGGTGGCCGCCGGTGTGCTGCATCCGGCGCTGGCCCCGCTCGTCGCGCTGAGCGCGTTGCCGCAGGCCTGGGCCAGCCTGCGGCAAGCGCAGGAGGGCGTCGCCTCGTTCGTCCGGCGGTCCTCGCACGTGCGGCGCCAGGACGTCACCTCGCACCTCATGTCCCGCCGGGACAGCGCCGCCGAGATCCGGGCCTTCACCGTCGAGCAGCGGCTGACCGGCGAGCACCGGCGGATCACCGAGCACCTGACCCTCGAGGCCATCCGGGTGCGGAACCGCCAGAACGTGCTGGCCACCGCCGGCCAGGGACTCGCCGGGATCGGCACCGCCTGCGGGTACGCGGCGCTGGGCCTGATGATCTACCGAGGCTGGCTGCCGCTCGCCCTCGCCGGGACGGCCGCCGTGGCGATGCGCACCGCGAACCAGTCGATCAGCAACGGGGTGTTCGCGGTCAGCAACCTGTTCGAGGTGGGTGTCTTCATCGAGCTCTACCGCGACTGCCTGACCGACATCGCCGCTCGCCGCCGCAAGCCCGCCACCCGCGAGCTGACCACCGACCCGACGGTCATCGAGCTGCGCAACGTGTCGTTCCGCTATCCGGCGCAGGACGAGGACGTGCTGCACGGCATCGACCTGACGCTGCGCGCCGGCCAGATCGTGGCACTGGTCGGCGAGAACGGGTCGGGCAAGAGCACCCTGGCCAAGCTGATCACCGGCCTGTACCTGCCGCGCGAGGGCACGGTCGAGTGGGACGGCGTCAGCACCGAGCACCTCGACTCGGCCGCGCTGCACGACCGGGTCGCGGTGGTCATGCAGGATCCGCTGCGCTGGCCGGTGACCGCGGCGAACAACATCCGGATCGGCAGACTCGATCGCCACGACCCGGACGGCAGCGCCTTCGACGACGCGGGCGCCCGGTCCGGTGCGGACGCCGTCCTCGCCGGGCTCCCCAGGGGCAACGACACGATGTTGTCCCGCGAGTTCCAGGCGGGCCACGACCTGTCCGGTGGGCAGTGGCAGCGGATCAGCGTCGCTCGCGGCATCTACCGGGACGCCGCGGTCGTCGTCGCCGACGAGCCGACCTCGGCGATGGACGCGCGCGCCGAACACGCGGTGTTCAGTGCGCTGCGCGAGCTGTCGACCGACCGGAGCGACGGGCATCCCCGGATCACCGTGCTGATCACGCACCGGCTGGCCAACATCCGAACGGCGGACGCGATCGTCGTGCTGGAGCACGGGCGGATCACCGAGCAGGGCACCCATGAGCAGCTGATCGCGGCGGGCGGCACCTACCAGCAGCTGTTCGCCATCCAAGCGCACGCCTATTTGACATAGTGACCGCTATCTGAATATCCTTCGCTATGTGAATGACGAAGCGACAGAGCCGCCCAGACGGCTGAGCAGGGCGGAGGCGAAGGCCCGGACCCGCGAGAGGTTGCTCGCCTCGGCCGCCCAGGTGTTCGCCCGCAAGGGGTTCGCCGGCGCATCCGTCGAGGAGATCGCCGAAGCAGCCGGCTACTCGATCGGTGCGCTGTACTCGAACTTCGGGAACAAGGAGGAGCTGTTCCTGGAGCTGCAGTCCGCCCGGGTCCGGGAACGTACCGCGCGGGCGCACGAGATCATCGAGCGCCGCGAGGAGGACGACCCGATCACCGCGCTCGGGCGGTTCATGGTCGACATCGCGGACAAGGACACGGACTTCGCGCAGTTGCAGGCCGAGTTCTGGCTGTACGCGGTGCGCAATCCGCACGCGCTCGACGCGATGGCGGACCGCGTCGCACAGCAACGCGACGCCATGCGCGGTTCGGTCAGCGCCGGTATGGCTCGTCGCGGCATCACGTCGGACGTGCCGGCCGAGACGGTCACCACCGTGCTGTTCGCGCTGTTCAACGGCCTGGTCCAGCAACGCAGGCTGGACCCGGACAGCGTGCCGCCGCAGCTGTTCGGCCAGGCCGTCCACTGGTTGTTCACCGGACTGGAGGAGAAGAAATGACCGACCACACCGACACCCGGGCACTGCGCCTGCGCTACGGCGCGATCGGGCTGGTCCTGGGCGTCATCTGGGTGGCGCACGCGAGCGAGCCCGCCTGGGAACACGCCGTGCGTGCGCTGGTCCTGGTAGCGGTGGCGGTCCCGCTGATCCTGCGGGCGCGGAAGAAACGGGCCGCGGCCGGAGCACCGCCCGGCATCCTGGAGGAGATGTCGCTGCCCAGGATGGTCGCGGCGAAGATCGCCCTGATCGCGGTCGCGCTGCTGGCCGACTGGACGCTCAGCTACTGGACCAGCGCATCCAGCATGATCGTCGCACTGGGCCTGGTGCTGGGCCTGGCAGCGGCGGGCCCGGCCCTGCACACCTTCCTGTCCGACCCGAAGTTCACCCCGCATGACGCCCGAAGCAGTGCGCACAGACGCTGAGCCCGACCTCGCAGAGCGTCACGTCGCGTCGCAGACACTGCAGCATCTGCGACGCGACACGACGCTCTGCGAGGTCGGTACGGGCAGGGCCCGCTCACCTGGCGGTGATGCGCCAGCCTCTGGCCTGTTCGTACTGGGTGTAGAGGTGGGCGAAGGGACCGTGTGCCAGACGCAGGACCTCGGGGTGGCCGGTCTCGGTGACGCGGCCGTTGTCCAGTGCCACCACGTTGTCCGCGGTCGCCAGGGTCGCGGGGCGGTGCGCGATGACGATGACCGTGCGGTTCGGGTCGCTCGCCAGGGTGGCGATCGCGTCGCTCACCGCGCCCTCGTTCTCCGGGTCCAGCGCCGAGCCCGCCTCGTCGATCAGCACGATGCTCGCCTGCTTGAGGAAGGCACGGGCGATCGACACCCGTTGACGTTCCCCACCGGACAGCGCGCTGCCGCCCTCGCCGACGAGGGTCCGCCAGCCGTTCGGCAGCCGGTCGACGACCTCGTCGAGACGCGCGGCGCGCGCGGCCTCCGCCAGCTCGGCGTCGGTGGCGTCCGGCCTGGCCAGGCGCAGGTTCGCCTCGATCGTGTCGTCGAACAGGTAGACATCCTGGAAGACGATGGCGATCTCGGCGAGCAGTGCCGCCTGGTCGAGCTCGCGGACGTCCACGCCGCCGACCCGCACCGAGCCGGAGTCGACGTCGAAGAAGCGGGCGATGAGCCGGGTCACCGTGGTCTTGCCGGAACCGGACGGTCCGACGAGCGCGGTGGTGCTGCCCGGCCGGCAGTGCAGCGACACGTCGTCCAGCGCGGGTGCCGCATCGGGCGCGTACCGGTAGGTCACGCCGACGAACTCGATGCCCGAATGCTCCAGGTTCCGCACCGGGTTCTCCGCCTTCGGTAGCGCGGGCACGGTCAGGATCGTCTCGACCCGGGTGATGTTGTTGTCCAACGCGCGCAGCGCCCCGATGAGCTCGATCAGGTTGGCCAGCGGCTCCAGGAAACGGACCGCGAGCACCACCAGCGCCACGGCCTCGGCGACCGGGAGCGTCCCGTTCAGCAGGAACACCGAGCCGAGCACCAGCACGGCGACAAAACCGAGCATGACCACCGCGGTGTAGGTCAGGTCCGGGACCATCGAGCGGCGAAGGCCCACGCGGTAGCTGCGGCGGTGCTCGTCCAGCGCGGCACGCATGCGCGCACTGCCGGTGGCACCGTGGCCGGCGGCCCGCAGCACCGGCTGGGCCTGGCCGAGCTCGATCGCGCGACCGGCGATCTCGGTGGCCGCGGCCTCCAGCTCCTCCTCCGACGTCGAGGCGATGCGGCCGGCACGGCGCAGTGTGGGGACCGCGAGCGCCGCGACCAGCAACAGCAGCAGCGCCATGCGCCAGTCCACCAGGAATGTCACCACCAGCACGGTCGCCGGGACGAGCGTGCAGGTGATCGCGGGCGCACCGATCGTCACGGCCAGCGTGGCGATGTTGCCTGCCGCGGTCGTGACCGTGCGGGACAGGCGTGCCTTCTGCTCGGTGCCGAACCAACCGAGCGGCAGGGTCGTCACGTGCGCCATCAGGTGGTGGCGCAGCTGCGCGGAGAGCTGCATGCTCGCCGCGAACCCGACCGGCGTCGCGGTCACGTTGAGCACGACGTACCCGACCATGCCGATCGCGCCGGTGACCAGCCACGGGGTGGCGGCGGCGAAGTCCGGGCGCGGTTGCAGCAGTGCGCGCAGGATCGGCACGAGCAGACCGAGCAGCAGCCCCTGGAGCACGGCGAGCACCGCGTGCAGCATGCCGAGCCGCACGAGCAGTCCGGGGTGCGGGTAGAGCCGGAAGAGATGGCGGATCATGCCGCTGCTCCGATCTGCTGGGCGCGCCACATGCGGGAGTACCGGCCGCCGCGCGCGAGGAGCTCCGCGTGGGTGCCGATCTCGGCGACCCGGCCTTCGTCGAGGACGACGATCTGGTCGGCGTCGACGATCGTGTGCAAGCGGTGCGCGATGACCAGGACCGTCTTGCCGACGGCCAGCTCGGCGAGCGCGTCCTGTACGGCGGACTCGCTGTCCGCGTCCAGCGAGGCGGTCGCCTCGTCGAGCACGACGATCGGCGCGTCGGACAGGATGGCCCTGGCGATGGTCAGCCGCTGCAGCTCCCCGCCGGACAGGCCACCCCCGGCCGCGTCGAACACCGTGTCGTAGCCGTCCGGCAGCCGTTCGATCACCTCGTGGATGCGCGCCGAGGTGGCCGCGCCCCGCACCTGCTCGTCGGTCGCGTCGGGCCTGCCGATCCGGATGTTCTCCGCGACCGTGTCGCGCAGCAGGGTGACGTCCTGGAACACCAGCGACATCGAGGACAGCACCGTCGCGTGCGGCATGTCCCGCAGGTCGACACCGCCGACCCGGATCGCGCCGCCGGTCACGTCGTAGAAGCGGGGCAGCAGCGCGGCCAGGGTGGACTTGCCCGCGCCGGACGGGCCGACCAGCGCGGTGACCGAGCCCGGTGCGCAGCTGAGGCTGACGTCGGTGACCGCGTCGGTCGAGCCGTCGTAGGAGAAGGACACCCGGTCGAACTCGATGTGGTGCCCCTTCGGCAACCGGGGCTGGATCGGCTCGGGAAGCGGTGGGCGGGCGAGCAGCGCTTCGATCCGGCCGGCGGAGACCCGGCCCTTGCGCAGGCCCTGAATCCCGTGGACGGCGGGCACGATCGACGTCGGAAGGCCGATGCCGACGACGAGGAACGGCAGCAGGTCGGCCATGGCGAGGCTGCCGCTGCTGACGAGGTAGACCCCCGCGACCATCACGACCGCGAACACCGCCATCTCCGAGCACAGCAGCCTGCTGATCGCGGAGCTGTAGCGCGTCTCGGTGACCCAGACACGCATCGCCTCGGTGTTCTCCGTGACCGCGTCGGCGAACTTGTCCAGGATGCGGCCACCGGTGCGCTCGCTCCCGCCGAACGTCTTGACCACGGTGATCCCGTCGGCGTACTCGATGCTCGCGGCGCTGATCCGACCCTCGGCGGCGACCAGGCGGGCGATGTGGGACGGCATGGACCGCATCGCGGTCTGGAAGAACACCGCCATCACGACCAGCACCGCCATGGCGAGCAGCGCCAGCCGCACATCCACGAACACCAGGTAGCCGAACCCGATGGCGATCGCGGTGGCGGCGCCGACCACCTCGCCCAGCGCATGGGCGATCACGTGGTGCATCTCCTCCAGGTCGTCGGTCATCACCTTCTTGACCTGGCCGGAGCCGGCGGTGCGGAACCAGCCGAGCGGGACCGAACCCAGGTGCCGTACGACCTGGGTACGCACGGTGTGCAGGATCGCGGCGTCCGCGTAGTGCCCCAGACGGGACGAGGCGAAGACCAGCACGAGCCGCAGCCCTGCGCCGAGCGCGCCCACGGTGACCCAGAGCCACACGGTCGGGCCGTCGAGGGTGGTGGTGAGCGCGGCTCTGGCGATCTCCGCGATGGCGATGTAGGGAGCGAACCCGGCCGCCGCGCCCAGCGCGGACAGCACCGCGCACGCGATCAGCTGGGGACGGACCGGGCGCAGCAGCCGTGCCGCCGCGCCCCGGTCCGATGGTGGCGCTGTCGTTGTCATGTGCTTCCTAGTTCGGACAGTGGTACTTAGGACTGCCTAACCAGAACACTTCAAGTCGGCTTGAGGTCAAGGGTGCGGTGAATCCAGCGGGTCGTGAACGGGGTGCTCGCCACCGCGAACACGATCGCGATGACCATGAGCCAGACGAACCCGACACCGCCGGCGAGCGCGAGCCCCGCCGAGCCCGCGAGGGTCACGCAGATGCCGTCGACCGACATCGGCACGGCGTAGTCGGTCGCGGCGGAAGAGCTGCGAGCCAGGTCCATCGTGACGGTGGCGATCCAGGTGAGCCGGGCACCGAACACCACCGACAGCAGCACCATCGCCGCCACGGTGAACCCGACCGCTCCTCGTCCGGTCGCCAGCGGCACCAGCCCGGCCAGGGCGACGATCCCGAGAATCCCGATCAGCAGCGCGGACCACACATGCCCGAAGCGGGTGACGGCAACACCGGTGACCAGCGCGGCGACGATCTGCGCCACGAGCGCGAGCGACTGGGCGAGCGCGATGTCCTCCAGCGGCCAGTGCGCGGCGAGCAGCATCGCCGGTTGCGTCGCGGTGGCCAGCCAGTCACCGAGATAGAAGAACGGGATGATCACCAGCGCCCACATCGCCATCCTCGGCCGCCGGAAGAAACCGACGAGCACCGGCCACGTCGGGCCGGCGCGTTCCGCTCTCGTGCCGGGCGGTTCATGCAGCCGGGTGAGCACGATCAGCGGGACCACGAACACCCCGGCCAGAACGAGCACCGTGACGGCCCAGCCCGCGCGGGCGTACAGCAGCAGCGCGCCACTGGAGCCGATCATGATCGACGCGCTCGCGGACGCCATCTGGATCCCGTTCGCCAGCCCTCGGGCGGTCGGCGGCAGCAGCCGCACCGCGAGGCCGCCGAGCGCGGTGTCGTGGAACGCCGAGACGACCAGCACGACGACCATCAGGGTGACCGTCACCGGAAGGTCGGCGACCGGGTCCAGCGGGGTCAGCGCGAGCAGCACCGCGACCAGCACGACCTGCGTCGTGATCAGCCAGGTCCGGTAGGTCGCGAACCGGTCGACGACCGGGCCGATCAGCATGCGGCCGAAGTAGGCGATACCGAGCAGGTTGATCAGCGCGACCGTCCCGGTCGAGACGCCGCCTTCGAGCAGGATCGTGCCGAGCGCGAAGAAGAAGAACGAGAAACCGATGTTGGTCACCAGGTACAGCGATCCGATGACCAGCAGCAACCTCACGCGTACGTCCTTTTTGTTAGGGTCGCCTAAGGAGAGCATTTCAAGTCGGCTTGAGATCAAGCCCTTGCGGAGGATTCGCGCGGATGAACGACGGGTTGGTCGGGATAGGCGAGGCGGCGCGCCGTTTCGGTCTCGCCGAGTCGACGCTGCGGTACTGGGAGGAACGCGGCCTGATCGCCCCCGCTCAGCGCCGCGGCAACTGGCGCCGGTACGGGCCCGGCGAGCTGCATCGGATCGGCCTGATCCAGATGTGGCGCGAGGCCGGGACGATGAGCCTGGACGAGATCGCGCTGGTACTGGCCGGTGACGACGGCGAACGGACCTGGCGCGCGGTGGTCCAGGAGCGCATCGACGCGATCACCCTGCAGCAGCAACGCCTGGAGGCGGCGCGCCAGCACCTGGAGCACCTGCTCACCTGCCCGGACGAACACCCGGCCGACGACTGCCCCTACCTGCGCGAGGCGACAACAGCCGGCCGCCCCTGGGCAATGGTCAACTAGCCCCCTACCCCCTACCCCCTACCCCGCGAGTCGGGCACATCAGCACCGCGAGTCGGGCGCCTCAGCACCGCGAGTCGGGGATTCCGTCCGCGCGAGTCGCTAGATTCCGCCGCGTGAGTTGGTGGATTCCGTGGGGTGGGGTGCTGTCCCTGCAGGCCAGGATCGCGGGGAAAGGTGAAATCTGCGGCGCCTTGTCAGGGGCAGCTTTCTCCGGTGGCGGCTGCGCCGTGCCCGCTGGTGTACTGCGTGGGGCACGGCTGCGCCGCACCCTTTGAGGCGACTTCGCACCAGTGGTCACCACCATCACAACCGTCACAGCTCGCAGAGGGTCATGCTGCGTCGCAGACGCTGCAGTGTCTGCGACGCAGCATCGGGGTCTGCGAGGTGGGCGGAACGGGGTTGCGTGTGCTCAGGTGCCCGACCCGGTGTGCTGTGGTGCCCGACTCGCGGGGAGTGGTGGTGGCTCAGTCGTCGTCGTCATCGTCGCCGTGATGGTGGTGGCTATCGCCGTCGTCGCCGCTGTCATCGTCGTCGTTGTCGCCGTCGTCGTGCTTGTCGCTCTTCGACGCGCTGGCCGCTCCTGGGCCGGGGGCGGCCACGGGGCCGTCCTTGACCTGCACGTGGTCGCCGATCTGCAGGAAGTTGTAGAACGCCTCGGCGTCGGTCAGGCCCAGGTGCACGCAGCCGGCGGATGCGCGCTTCGGGTCGCCCGCGTGGAATGCGATGCCGCCGTCCTCGAAGAACACCGAGTCCGGCATCGGGGCCGGCTTGCCGTTGGGCAGCTTGAACTCGGCCGTCGTGTGCGCCTTGTCCTTGCGGTAGACCCGGAACACGTCGCCGGTCGGGGTCTCCTCGCCCTTCCCGCCGGTGGCGATCGTGACCGGCCCGCGCACGACCTTGCCCGCCTTGATCAGCCAGGCCTTCCGCTTGTTGACGTCCACACACGCGCTCGCGGCCGCGGTGCAGGGGGTGCCGGCGACGGGTGCGGATGTCGCGGCGGCCACCTCGGCCGGTGTCGCGGCGAGCGCGGGGACGGCGAACACGGCACCGACCGCGGCCGTGAGCACCGCGACCCCGCCCGTCACCACCGCGACCCGCGACCGAACCGGACTACCCGTACGGCGATAGCTGGACATCCACAACCTCTCAGGAATTCGTGTGCGGGCCACTCGCCCGCCACCGAGCTCTGGGGAAACTCGGCTTCCACGATGGTTGACGTACGAACCGCCCAGAAGGTTGCTGTACGACGCTGACAGTCAGCTGAGGGACGCGGCGTGTTCGCCAGTTTCCCGGCGAGTCGCTAAGGTTTTCTCAGCTACTGACGAGGTAATAGTGGACCTACACACGATCTTCGATAGGGGCCTTCCCTTGAACCGTTTCTCTCGCATCGGTGCAGGCTCGGCCGTTGTGATCGCCGCCACACTCCTGCCGATGGGTACGGCCTCCGCCGCGACCGCCTCCCCGCACCCGGCCGCGGCGTCGGACAGCTGCGACACACTGCCGGCCCCGCCCGCCTTCGGTCCCCGGGGGCCGAACACGATTCTCCGGCTCGGCGGGTTGCACCCGTGCCAGGCCAGCGCCCCGATCGTGAACGAGGCGGTGCGCGGGCCCAACAAGGGCCACCCCTCCTTCGCCGGCACACACCCGGTCCAGCCCGCCGGAACGCCGATCGTGAACGAGGCGGTGCGCGGACCGAACAAGGGCCACCCCTCCTTCGCCGGCACACACCCGGCACAGCCGCCCGGCACACCCATCGTCAACGACGCGGTGCGCGGACCCAACAAGGCCCACCCCACCTTCGCCGGCACACACCCGGCACAGCCGCCCGGCACACCCATCGTCAACGACGCCGTGCGCGGGGCCAACAGCCAGCCCTCGTTCGGCAACACCGGTGGTCCGGGCGTCATCGCCGCACCTACCGGCTGAGAACCGAGGTCCTGACCGTGTCGCCGGTTCAGGCCGGCGACACGGTCAGGATCATCGTGTAGCCGACCGAGCGCACTCCGGGAAGGCTCCAGTCCAGGTCCTCGAGGATTCGCCCGCGCCCCTCGGCGGCTTCTCGCTCCAGCCAGTGACCGGCCGCGACGAGGGTCGAGGCTTCGGTCAGCGCACTCACCTCCACAGCCTCCGTCCCGTCCTCGTCGGACGTACGGGACACGTGGAACTCGGGCAGGACATCATCTAGCGCGCCATCGACCTGGATCATCGGGTGCGTCGCCTCCACTCGTCGGGATATCGATTACCCACCGGGGTGAGCCGTGCCTAATTGTGCGGGAAAGTTAAGAACTCGCCCACCTCCATCTGGCCATTGATGCGGCCTGATCAGCACTCGTGCGACTGGTGGGAATCCAGGCCGATTCACGGTAGTGCGAGGGTCATCCGTCTGTCGGATACCGACTCATCCCTTTATTGATTCGATCGGCCGATACAGGTCGGCTGTCCCCCGGCCGATGCTTGGTACACGAACGACAGTGCGGCGGGGGGCCGGAGTGACGTACCGCATCGCCGTCGACGTCGGGGGAACGTTCATCGACGTCGTCGTGTGCGACGAGAGCGGCAGGCAGTACATCGACAAGGCGAGCGGTCCGGAGGGGCGCGCCTACGCCGCGGTCACACGCGCGCTCGCACCGATCGCCGGCACTCTCGGTCTCGACGTCGTCGAGCTGCTGCGCGACACCGCGTCCCTCGTCTACACCACGAGCCATGCCACCAACGCGGTCGTCGAGGGCGGCGCGGCACGAACGGCCTTCCTGACCACCCGGGGTTTCGCCGACACCCTGCTGCTGCGCGAGGTCGGCGGTGGCCGAGGAGCACCGCCGTACGTGCCCCGTCACCTCACCTTCGAGATCGACGAGCGGACCGACAGCGACGGTTCGGTGTTCACCCCGCTGGCCGAGGACGGCGTGCTGGAGATCGCGGCGCGGTGCCGGGCGCTGGACGTCGAGGCGATCGGGGTGAGCCTGCTCTGGTCGATCAGCAACCCGGAGCACGAGCTGCGCATCGGTGAGCTGCTCGCGCGCGAGCTGCCCCGGATCCCGGTGACGCTGTCGCACCAGCTCGACCCGGTGCCGCCGGAGTGCATCCGGGCGCACCGCACGGTGGTCGACGCCTCGCTCAAGCCGTTGATCCGCCGGGTTCTCGACACGCTCGCCTCCGACCTCGCCTCGGTCGGGTTCACCGGCATGCTGCTCGGCGGCACCGACCTCGGGGGCGCCTGGCCGGTCGAGCTGGTGACCGAACAGCCGATCCACAGTGTGCGCGGCGGCCCCTCGATGGCGGCCGCCGCGGCGCTGCACGCCTGCCGGTACGGCCCTGAGCTGCTGATCTGCGACATCGGCGGCACCACCTTCGATGTCAGCCTGGTGAGCGGCGGCACCCCCGCCGCCACCGGCACCGGGGCCGTCGACACACGCAGCATCGGGGTCGGCGGTGGTTCGATCGCCTCGGTCGACGACGCCGGGCTGATGAACATCGGTCCGGACAGCGCGGGGTCGTCGCCGGGGCCCGCCTGCTACGGCACCGGTGGCACTCTTCCGACGCTGACCGATGCCGCCCTGGTTCTCGGGTATCTCGATCCGGAGGGATTCCTCGACGGTCGTATGCCGCTGGACGCCGAGGCGGCGCTGGCCGCGTGGGAGCCGGTGGCCGCTGCCCTGGGCCTGGCCGTCGAGGACGCGGCGCGGGGCGCCATGGTGATCGCCGCGCAGCGCGCGGTCACCGAGATCCGGGGGCTCGCGGCGGCGCACGGCGTCGATCCGAGGGACACGACGCTCGTCGCCGGTGGCGGAGCGGCCGGGCTGATCATCGTGGCTCTCGCCCGCGAGCTGGGTTGCGCCCGAATGGTGCTGCCCAGCGTGTCGCCGGTGCTGGCGGCGGCCGGTGCGCTGCACGCCGACGTCATCCGTGACTTCCACACGACCGGCTACACCGAGAGCGACTCGTTCGCCGCCGGTCACATCAACGAGCTGCTGAGCGACATCGAGGACCGCGCCGACCGGTTCCTCGAGAAGGCCACCGCGCTCGGGTCGGTGACCAGCCACAAGGTGTTCTCGGTGCACGCGCGCTACCCGGGTGAGCTGACCGTGCTGCAGACCCGGCTGCCGGTCTCCCGGTTCCGAGGGCTGGCCGGGATCGCGGCGTTGCTCGACTCCTTCCATCGCAACCACGAGCGGGTGCACTCGACGCGGGAGCCGGGGCAGCGGGTGGAATGTCTCGTCTGGCAGGTCCGCGCCGTCGCCTCGCTGGAGAACGGTCCGGATGCGCTGCCCGCGCGCTGGCCGCTGACCCCGGGGACGAAAGTGACCGGGCCGGCCGTCGTCCGTCAGCCGTTCAGCACGCTCGTCCTGCACCCCGGGGACCGGCTCACCATCGCGGACAACGGCGACCACCTGATCAGTCCCGGCCCGGTGCCGGTGTCGTGAGGACCGACCCGATCCTGCTCGCCGTCCTGGCCGACCGGCTGGCCGGCGCGGTCCGTGAGATGGGCCGATCCCTGCTGCGCACGGGCAGCAGCGGCATGCTGGCGCGCGAGTCGGGGTTCTCCTGCGCGGTGACGACCGAGGCCAACGACCTGGTGGCGACCACATCGGCGTCCCCGGGTCAGCTGTTCGGCGCGCAGCTGATGTCGGAGTCGTTGACCGAGCTGCACCCCGATCTCGCGGACGGCGACGCCTACCTGCACAACGACCCGTACCTGGGCAACTCGCACCCGGCCGATCACACGGTGCTCGTCCCGATATTCCACGACGGTGAGCACGTGTTCACCGCGCTGGCGAAGGCCCACCAGGCGGACGCGGGCGCCGCTGACCCGTTCTCCGGCCAGCTCCACACCAGCGACGTCTACCACGACGGCGCCCTGATCTTCCCGTGCGTGCGGATCCAGCGCGACCGGGCCGACGTCGACGACATGGTCCGGTTGTGCCGCGCCCGCATCCGCCGTCCCGACCGTTGGTACGCCGACTACCGGGGCCTGGTCGCCGCCGCCCGGATCGGCGAGACCCGGCTGACCGAGCTGTGCTCCCGCTACGGGGTACGGGTGGTGCGTGACTTCCTCGCCGACTGGTTCGACTACTCGGAGACGCGGATGGCGCACGCCGTCGAACGGCTGCCCGCCGGCACGGTCACCGGCTACGGGGCGCACGACCCGGTCGACGGGGTGCTGCCGGACGGCATCCCGCTCAACGTGACGGTCACCGCCGACCCGGCGGACGCACGCATCACAGTCGATTTGCGCGACAACATCGACTGTGTGCCCGCCGGGTTGAACGAGTCCGAGGCGCGAACGGTGAGCAGCACGGTCGCGGCCGTGTTCGCCTCGCTCGGGCCGGGCATCCCGGCGAACTCCGGGTCGTTCCGCCGGGTCCGGGTCCTGCTGCGGGACAACTGCATCATCGGCCGCCCCGCCTTCCCGCACTCGGTCTCGGCGGCCACTCTCGCCGATCGGCTGGCCGTGACCACGGAGCGGACCATCGCCGACGGATGGGACGGTTTCGGGGCGGGCGAGGCGGCGACCGGGCTCGGTCCCGGCTACGCGGTGGTGACCGGTGTCGACCGGCGACGCGGCCACGAACCCGTCACTGACCAGCTACATCTCGGGTCGCGCAGCAGCGCGGCGACGTCGACCACCGACGGTCTGGTGACCGGCGGGCCAACCGCGCGGGACAGCGTCGAGCTGGTCGAGCTGCGACTCCCGATCCGGGTCGAGGAGGTACGTGTCCGCCAGGACTCCGAGGGCGCGGGGCGTCGCCGGGGCGCCCCTGGCCTGACCGTGCGGTACGGACCCAAATGGGACGAGCTGACCGCGAGCTACACCACCGACGACGTGAGCTTCCCGCCGCACGGCGCCCAGGGCGGCGGCGCGGCCGCGCGCACGGTTCCCTTCCGCTCCGACCGCGATCGGACCGACGAGACGGAGATCGCCCCGATCGGCCGCGTGGAGCTGGCCCCCGGTGAGCTGATCGGCCAACATCACGCGGGCGGCGGCGGGTACGGTGACCCACGGACACGAGAACCAGAACGTGTTCTAGATGATGTGCTCGCCGGCATCGTCTCCATTGACCGCGCCATCGAGATCTACCGCGTGGCCTTTGCCGGCACAGGGGTTCGTGGGACGCTTGTGGTGGATGAGGCGGCAACCGCACGGTTGCGGGGAGCGCCGAACCCGGTCTGACCCGGCCGCATCGGCCGTCGGGCCGACGACAGGGGGCTCGTAGATCGTGGCCAGACCGCCGGGGGCGTTCGACATCGCGGCACTCTCCAGCCGCTTCAGCCCGCTACCCAGCGCGTTCCTCGGGCCGCACGGAATCCAGGTCGCCAGCGGCAGCTTCGCCGAGATGCTGGGCGTACCGCTGAACAACGTGCTCCGCCGCCAGCTCAGCGAGCTGCCGCTGGAGCTTGCGGACGACGGCGATCTGGACGCGGTGACCCGCGGCGGCGGCCGCCACCGGGTGCTCCTGCCGGACGGCCGCTCGATGATGCTGCATGCCGCCGTCGTCCCGACCGCGAAGAGTCACGTGGTGGTGCAGTTCGAGGACCTGTCCGGTTGGGAGGAGGAGTTCCGGGGCACCGCGAACCGGCTGTTGGAGCTGGTGGACAACTTCCCGGCCTTGATGTTCATCAAGGGTCTCGACGGTGAAATGCTCATGGTCAACAAGGGGTGGATGACGGTGTTCGGCCTGCCGCCCGAACAGGTGATCGGCACCGATGACCTCGTCCACTTCCCGCCTGCCGCCGCCAACGCGTACCGGGCCAACGATCTTGAGGTGCTGCGCACCGGTCGAGCGTTGGAGGTCGAGGAGCCGTTCGTCGCGGCCCGTCCGGACGCGGACGTCACCGACGGAGCCTGGTTGTCACTCAAGTTCCCGCTGCTCGACGACGGTGGCAGACCGTATGCGGTCGGGGCGATCTGCACCGACATCAGCCGCCGGAAACGGGAGGAGCGGGAAGCTCGTCAGGCGAGGGACGAGGCGGAGCGCGCCAACCGGGCGAAGGGTGAGTTCCTGTCCCGGATGAGCCACGAGCTGCGCACCCCGCTCAATGCGATCCTCGGGTTCGGCGCGCTGTTGCGGCTGGAGGAGCTCGGCTCCGAGGAGCGTGGGCACGTCCAACGGGTCCTCGATGCCGGCCAGCACTTGCTTCGACTGGTCAATGACGTGCTCGACGAGAGCTGGAGTGACGGGACCGCGCCGGCACCCACCCTCGCCACCGTGTCGGCCGCCTCAGCATTGAGCGAGGCGATCGAGCTGATCGAGCCGATCGCCCGGCAACGGGGCGTCGAGCTGACCGCCGATCTGCCGGAGTCGCGCCACCACCTGCTCGCTGACCCCCGACGGCTCACCCAGGTCCTGCTGAACCTGTTGTCCAACGCGATCAAGTACAACCGCGCGGGCGGAACGGTACGCGCGCGCTGCGAGGTCGGCCGCGCACATCTGCGGTTCCTGATCAGCGACACCGGCCAGGGCATCAGCGGGCGCGACGTCGGTCGGTTGTTCACCCCGTTCGTCCGGCTGGAGCCCCAGAACGCGGTCAGGGAGGGCAGCGGGCTCGGGCTCGCGGTGACCCGCCAGCTCGTCGAGCAGATGGGCGGCACGGTCGGTGTGCAGAGTTCGACGCCAGGGGTCGGCTCGACCTTCTTCGTGGACCTGCCGTCCAGCACGTCACCGGTGGCGGTGCCGCGGGCTCCCGACCCGGTGCCACAGCGCGCGACCGGCTCGTTCGGCACCGACTCCGGCCAGTCCGCGACAGTGCTCTACATCGAGGACACCCAGGCCAACATCGAACTCGTCGAGAAGATCATCGAGCGGATGGGCAGCCTCACGGTGCTGACCGCTACCAAGGGCAGCAGCGGTGTACGACTGGCCAGACAGAACCGGCCCGAGCTGATCCTGCTCGATCTGCACCTGCCCGACATGGACGGCGCCGAGGTGCTGGACCTGCTGCGTGCCGATCCGGTCACCAGCGGAATTCCGGTGATCGTCGTCTCCGCCGACGCGAGTCCGGGCCGGATCGAACAGCTGCGACGCGCCGGAGTCGCCGACTACCTCACGAAACCGCTCGACCTCCTCGCTTTCGCGCTCGCCGTCCGCACCGCGTTGCGGCCAGAGGAGGAGCGTTCGTGAACCAACGACTCCACAACGAGAGACTCTCGCTGATCCTGCTCAGCCTGAAATATGCACCGTTGCCCACCGCGCTGCTGCACTCCCCCGGAATGTTCGCCGCGAGCGACACCTTCGCGTCGGCTCTCGGCATCCCGCCCGACGACGTCATCGGGCGCAAGCTCAGCGAGCTGCCGATCGTGTGGCCCGCCGGTGACGACCTCGACGCGGCCGTACGCAGGGACGGCCGACACCTGGTCCTCGTGGGCGGCGACCGCCCGATGCGGTTGCACGTGCGCATCCTGCCGACGGCCGGCGCCTACTCGGTGCTGCAGCTGGAGGACATGACCGGCAAGGAACGCGAGCTGCGCGGAACCGTGAAGCAGCTGCGCGACCTCGTCGACCACGCGCCCGCCGTCATGTACATCAAGTCGCTGACCGGACGCTACCTGGTGGTCAACCGGTTCTTCGAGAGCTGGTTGGACCGCCCGGCCGACTCGCTGCTGGGTTGTACCGATCACGAGCTGTTCCCCACCGAGGCCGCGCGGGTGTACCGGGCGAACGACCGGCGGGTGATCGCCTCCGGGCGGTCGATGGAGTTCGAGGAGCCGTTCCCCCGGATGGACGGCGTCGATCCGCACGGCGACCGCGCGATGTTGACGATCAAGTTCCCGCTGTTCGACGATCACGGCAGGCCGGTGGCACTCGGCGGTATCTCGACCGACATCACCGACCGCAAGAGAACCGCGAACCAGACCCGCCAGGCGCGGGAGGAGGCGGAACGCGCGAACCGGGCGAAGAGCGACTTCCTGTCCCGGATGAGCCACGAGCTGCGCACCCCGCTCAACGCGGTCATCGGGTTCGGTCAGCTGCTGCGGATGGGTTCGTTGCCGTCCACGGCCTCGGCTCACGTGACGCACATCCTGGAGGCGGGCGAGCACCTGCTGCGACTGGTCAACGAGGTGCTCGACCTCAGCTGGATCGAAGCGGGGGCGCCGGGGCTCGCGCTGGGTCCGGTGCACGCCGCCGTGCCGCTGCGCGAGGCGTTGGAGCTGATGCGTCCGATCGCGCACGAGCAGGACATCGAGCTGACCAGTGACCTGCACGGCGCGCTCCACAGCTACGTGCGCGCCGACCAGCGACGGCTCAAGCAGGCATTGATCAACATGCTGTCCCACGCGATCACCCACAACCGGCCGGCCGGCGCGATCCGGGTGCGGTGCAAGGTCGTCGACGACCACCTGCGGTTCCTGGTCACCGACACCGGCCACGGCTTCCACCCGGACGACGCGGCCCGGCTGTTCACCCCGTTCGCCACGCTCGAGCACAGCGGGCCGATGCCCGGTGCCAGCCTGCTGCGGCACGCGCTGACCAGGCGGTTGGTCGAGGAGATGGGCGGAAGCGTCGACGTCCTGCACACCGCACCCGGCGAGGGGTCCACGTTCTACCTCGAGCTGCCGCTCGCCGAGGAGCCGGCTGCCGGCGACGAGCTGCCCGACTCGGTCGCCGAGCAGCTGATCGGCACCGGGCCGGGGCTGGCCAGGGTGCTCTACATCGAGGACACCGAGGCCAGCCGGGCGCTCGTGGGGAACATCCTCGACCGTATGGGCGGGCTGAGCCTGCTCGCGGCGGCGGGCGGTGAGCTGGGGTTGAGCCTGGCTCGTCAGCACCAGCCCGAGCTCGTTCTGCTCGACCTGAACCTGGACGACGGTGACACCGGGCCCGACGGCGCGGAGGTGCTGCGGCGGCTCCGGTCGGAACCACGCACCAGTACCATTCCGGTCATCGTCGTCTCGGGGGAGGCCGACCCGAGTCGCATCGCCGAGCTCGAAGAGGCCGGCATCGTCGACTACCTCACGAAGCCGCTCGACGTTCTGAACTTCGCACTCGCGGTACGGAAGGCACTGACGCCCTCATGAACAGCGACCCAGCCGACGCTCCGATCCGGGTTCTGGTCGCCGACGACCACCCGGTGTACCGGGACGGACTGGTCCGGCTCTGGGACGACCACCCGCGGATTCGGGTGGTGTCCTCGGTCGGGGACGGCCGTTCCGCGTTGAGCCGGTTACGTCAGTCGCCGCCCGACATCGCGATCCTCGACCTGCAGCTGCCCGACCTCGGTGGGCTGGAGCTGGTCGAGACGATCACCCGGGAGGGCATCGAGACCCGCTCGGTGATCCTCACCGGTTATGTGGACAGCGCAAGCGTCTTCCGGGCGATCGCGGGTGGTGCCCGCGGCTATCTGGAGAAGGCCGCGTCCTCGGACACCATCACCGACGCGATCCTGCAGATCGCGGGCGGTGGCATCGTCATCTCCCCCGGCGCGCAGCTCGGCCTCGCGGGTGAGCTGCGCACCCAGCAGGCCGAGCCCCGCCCGGTGCTGACGAGCCGTGAGCTGGACATCCTGAACCTCGCGGCCGACGGCGGCTCGGCCCAGTCGATCGCCACCGAACTGCACATCAGCGTCGCAACGGTGAAAACCCACCTGCAACACGCCTACGACAAACTGGGCGTCTCCGACAGAGCAGCAGCAGTGGCAGCGGCAATCCGCAGAGGCCTCCTCACGTGAGTGCCCCGTGAGTGGCAAGTGGTCCTACCCCGAAGGGGCGCCGAAGGCGTAGCACCACTCGCCACTCACGACCGCATTTTGGTCGTGAGTGGCGAGTGGCGCTATAGGACCACTTGCCACTCACGGGATCTCCGAACTCAGCCACGCACGGCGGCCGCTACCTGTGCACCCAGCACCCCCGGCGCGGTCGCGTGCGCGAGATGCCCCTCCCCCGCCAACCGAACCACCTCGGCCTTCGGCAAGGCGTCCGCGAACACCGAGAACGCCGTCCCGTAGGGCGCAAGCCCCTCGTTGACCTCCCCCAGCAGCAACGTCACCGGCACCGGGTCGAGAGCCCGATACCGCTGCGCATCCACCCGGAAGTCGTTGATCGCCGCCAGCTCCCGCGCCAACGGCCCGGCAAGCTCCCGCAGGACCGCCCACACCGGCTCCCGCCGCAGATCGGCCACGTACTCCGGGGAGAACCCCGACACGTCCAGGTTGACGATCTCCACGGCCCGATCGAGGTCCCCGCGTCCCAGCGCCTCCCGCAACAACGGAACGGCATGCGGAGCGAACGGAGCGGACACCGGCTCGTACGCGACGACCGACCGCACATCCCCCCGCTCGGCGGCGGTCTCCAACGCGATCAACCCGCCGTAGCTCCACCCGAACAGCTCGACTTCCCCACCGAGGTCGTCGATGACCCGGTGCAGGTCGGAGATCTCGGTCCGGACCGAGTACCTGTCACCGAGCGGCCCGCTGCCGGCCCGGCCGCGACGGTTGAGCGTGATCACCGGGTTGGGCAGGTCGATCGCGTCGACGACGGCCTGCCAGGTCGCGGCGTCCGCCATCACCCCGGGTACGAGCAGCAGCGGCGGGCCCTCGCCGTCTCGTCGGGTCGCGGTGAGCACCGTGCCGTCTCGGTCGAAGTGCATGTCTGGCATGGGGGAACAGTCCTTTCTCTACAGCAGGCCGAGGAGCGGGAGGATGGCCAGGCCGCACACCGTCATGGCGGCGACGCAGCCGATGAACGGCGGAAGGCTCGCCGGCAGCCGCCGCGCGATGGCGGCCGCGAGTGGGGGTCCGGCGAGCGCGCCGAGCACCGGGCCGAGCACGATCGCCGGGACGGTCGCGCCGTAGGCGAGCACGGCGGCCGGGGCGACCGACACGACGGGCACGAACGTCGGGTACCAGCCGTGCCTGGCCCAGCAGCGGCGGTAGACCAGCACGGCGACGGTCGCGGCGAGGGTCTGCGCGGTGAGCATCGCCGGGAGCAGACCGCTGCCGTAGGCGGGGGTCGCCGGGTTCAGCAGGTAGCTCAGCACCGTGCCGGCCACGAGCCCCAGTGTGGCCAGCTCGTTTCCGTAGAACGGGGCTTCGGTGAAGTCGGCGAGCACCCGGCGAACCACCCAGACCGGTCCGTGATGCACCGGGGCCGCCATCGCCGGTGCGGGTGCCGGACGACGCATCCACGGCAGGTGCCGGCACAGACCGAACGCGAGCAGCGCGCCGATCCACATGCTGGTCACGCTGCCGATGACGGCGGGCAGGTGCAGCGGGTAGCAGACCAGGTTGACGATCAGCAGTGCGATCGGTGTGGTCAGCAGCGCGCCGAGCACGGCGCCGGTGAGCGCCACGGCCGTCCCGGCGCCGTAGACCAGCACGATCGCGGGCGGGACCGAGACGAACGGCACGAACGTCGGCTGCCACGCGCCGGTGGCCGGTATCGAGGCGCCCCACACGAGGTTCGACAGCAGCACCCCGAGCGACGCCGATGCCAGCACCCATGGCCACAGCCCGCTGCCGCCGCAGATCGGGAAGCCGGCCCACCGCTTGCCGGCCCGCCAGCCCCGGTGGGCGAGCCACGCGCCGGCGAGCAGCCCGAGCGCACCGATCCCGGACTTGTAGAACTGTGCCTCGGTCAGGTCGCCGAGGCACCACCGCAGGAACTGCGGGACGGTGCGATACGCCTGGTCCTGCCATTGCGCGTAGTCGGGCAGCAGGTGCGGCAGCGAGCCGGTGGCTCTGGCCAGCAGCCAGGCCGACAGGGCGGTGACCCCAACCAGCGCTGTGGCGGCGGCCAGCCGGGCCGTCAGTGCGGACGCGGTCACCGTCGGTGTCCCGGCGATCTCCTCGGTTCGACGAGTCATCGTCGGCTCCGCTCAGCGCGGCAGCGCGTCGCCGCGCCGATATCCCAGCAGTGGCTCGTACAGGTCGGTCCTTCGGTCCCTGGCTAGGTCGTTGAGGTCGTTCCAGATGAGCGCGGACCGGGACGCGACGACGTCGAGCTCGGCGTGCACGATCGCGTCGTCCTCGGCGGACGCGACGTCGCCGAGGGGCCAGCCGTTGCTGCCCGCGATGAGCGAGCAGCCGAGGAACCTGCCGCCGCGCTCCTTGCCGACCCGGTTGGCCGCGATGATCGGGACGTTGTTGACGTGCGCGGCGGTCATCGTCAGGTACGCGGCCATGCAGCGGCCGGACTCGTCGAACAGCGGCGGCGGGGTCCACACCCAGTTGTTGACGCTGCAGATCAGGTCGGCGCCCTGCACGGCGAGGATGCGGGCGACCTCGGGGAACCAGATGTCCCAGCAGATCAGCAGGCCGATCCGGCCGATGCGGGTGTGGAACACCGGCAGACCGAGGTCGCCTGGCTCGAAGATCAGCTTCTCGTGGTTCCACAGGTGCGTCTTGCGGTACTTGCCGATGAATCCGTCCGGGCCGATCAGCACCGCGGTGTCGTAGAGGTCGACGCCGTCGGACTCGGCGACGCCGCCGACGATGTACAGGTCGCGTTGCTCGGCGAGCCGGATCCAGGCCTGCACGGCCGGGCCGTCCGGCACCGGCTCGGCGTGCGCGTACGCCTCGTCCCTGGTCTCGAACCCGTAGCCGGTGGTGGCCAGCTCGGGCAGCACGACGAGGCGCGCTCCTTCGTCGGCCGCCTGGTTGATCAGCTCGACGGTGCGGGTCAGGTTCGCGTCGCGGTTCTCCAGTCCGACCTGGGGGTCGAACTGGACGGCTGCAGCGGCGATCAGGCTGGTGGGCATCGAACGGGTTCCCTTCGTTGGGTTGGTTCTAGAGCTGGTCGGCGAAGTTCAGGAGCTTCTGTTCCTGGCCGCGCGGTGCGACGAGCTGCAGCCCGACCGGCAGGCCGTCGACCAGCCCGGCCGGCACGCTGAGCGCGGGCAGGCCTAGCACGCTGAACGGGCTGGTCAGCGACAGCAGTGCCGCGCGCACGTCGATCGTGGTGTCACCGAGGGGCAGCTGTCTGACGCCGATCGGCGGCGCCGTGATGGGGACGGTGGGCAGCGCGAGCAGGTCGTGCTGCTGCCACAGCAGGTCGAACGCCCGGTGCGCGGCGTCGCGGTGCCGCGCGGCTCGTTCGTAGTCGTCGTGGGTGACGGTGGCGGCGTCGCGCAGCCTGGCGAGCACCTCGGCGTCGAACAGTTCCGGGGCGTCGGCCATCCGCTGCGCGTGGATGCCGGTGGCCTCCCAGCTCTGGATGGCGCGGTAGGACCAGCGCAGCTCCTCGACGAACGGCAGCCGCACCTCCGCCTTGTCGAACCGCGCCAGCATGCCGAGCGCGGTGTCGGTGACACGTGGATCGGTCGGGTGCAGCTGCTCCGGTGACACCCAGCCGATGCGCGGCGCGGGTGTGCTGGACGCCTCGGCGGTGCCGGTCATGAACCGCCAGAACAGTGCGCAGTCGGCGACCGAGCCGGCCAGCACCCCGAGCGTGTCCAGCGACGGGGCCAGCGGAAAGGCGCCTCGGGTGTCGAGCACGCCGTGGGTCGGTTTGAAGCCGACGACGCCGCAGCAGGCGGCCGGCACTCGCACCGAGCCGCCGGTGTCGGTGCCGATGCTCAGCCCGACGACACCGGCGGCGACCGCCACGGCCGCGCCCGCGCTGGACCCGCCGGACATCCGGCCCGGGTCGTGCGGGTTGCGCGCCGGACCGTTCGCGCTTCGGTCACCGGTCGGTCCGTAGGCGAACTCGTGGGTCGTCGTCTTGCCGAGGACGACCGCTCCGCCGTCGCGCAGCCTGCGCACCAGCTCGGCGTCCTCGGTCGGGACCCGGTCGGCGAAGTGCCGCGAGCCCATCGTCGTGCGCAGCCCCCGGGTGTCGAGCATGTCCTTCACCACTACCGGGATGCCGTGCAGCGGACCCCGGTCGACGCCGTCGGCGAGCTCCGCGGCCGCGGTGCGTGCGGCGGCCCGTGCTCCGTCGGCGTCCACGGTGACGAACGCGTTGAGGGCCTGGGCACGGTCGGCGGCCGCGAGGGCGTCCTCGACGAGCGACTCGACCGACACCGTGCCTGCCCGCAGCTGTCCACCCCACTCGGCAACGGTCGCCATCACTGACCTCCTCGATGAGCCCAATCGTTTGGGTATCTCGCGCGGCCGTTCACACTTTCGGCGCCCAAACGTTTGGGCAATCAAAGCCACCACCGCGGCCGCTTGTCAAGACCGTTCGGATGTCTTGACCCGTGCCCGGGCCGGGCAATAGCGTGCTTTAGCTAGTAAGTACCCGCTTCTCTCCTGGAGTGCAGCATGACGTCGACGCAGACGCTGACCGAGCAGAACCGCGCACTCCTGCGTGACTTCTACGACGCCGCGCTTCGCGGCGACATGGCAGCGCTGACCTCGTATTTCACCGATGACGTCGTGGTGAGCGAGCCGGACTTCCTGCCCTACGGCGGCGACTACCGAGGCAGCGAGGGCTTCGCCGCGCTGCTGGCCGCGATGGCCCCGCACGCCGACCTTGCCGGGCTCGTCGTCGGCGAGATCCACGCCGACGGCAACACCGTCTACACGACCATCGGGCTGCCGGACAAACACACCGGCGAACTCGTGGAGCTGATCGAGCGAGCGGACATCGAGAACGGCAGGATCGCCCAGCTGTCGATCTTCGCGCACACCGCGCGCTCGCTCGCCGTCCCGCGCGCATGATCTCGCCAGGGGACCGGCCGGTACCGGCCGAGGCGGACCTGCTGATCGTCGGTTCCGGGGTCAGCGGGGCGGTGGCGGCACTGACCGCGCACGCGCGCGGCCTGCGTCCGGTTGTGATCGAGAAGACCGCGCTGATCGGCGGCAACAGCGCCATGTCCGGCGGGCTGCTGTGGGTGCCGAACAACCCGCTGCAGCGCGAGGAGGGCGTCCCCGACTCGGCCGAGCTGTCCCGCGCGTACCTGGACGCGGTGCTGGGCGATCCGACGCCGCCGTCCTCGGTGGCGCGCCGCGAAGCATTCCTCTCCCACGGCCCGAAGATGCTGACGTTCCTGCGCACCCAGGGCCTGGACCTGCGGCGATGCACCGGCTACAGCGACTACTACCCCGAGCACCCCGGCGGCCTGGCGCAGGGCCGTTCGGTGCGAATGGCCACGTTCGACCTGAACCGCCTCGGCCCGTGGCGCCCGTTGCTGCGCAGACGCAACCTGTTCCCCGGCGTACCGATCCACATGGAGGAGGTCGCGGCGGCGAACGTCGTGACCCGCACCCGCGCGGGTGTCACCACGGTCGGCCGCATCGCCGGTCGGGCGCTCGGCGGCCGGCTGCGCGGGCGACGCCCCGACGGGCTGGGCGCCGGCCTGATGGGCAGCCTGCTGCACGCGCTGGTCCAGCGTGACATTCCGGTGCACACGGAGGTCGCGCTCACCGAACTGGTGCACGACGGCACCGCGGTGACCGGCGCGGCGCTGGCGCTACCCGACGGCACCGCCGCGACGATCCGCTGCGGTGCGGTCCTGCTGGCCAGCGGCGGCTTCAGCCACAACGACGTCATGCGCAAGCAGTACGGGCCCGCGCCGGCGAGCACGGCCTGGACGCTTGCCGGCCCCGGCGACATGGGTGACGGCATCCTCGCCGGTCAGGCCGTGGGTGGCGCGGTGGACCTGATGGACGAGGCAATCTGGATGGGCACCTCGGTGCGCCCCGACGGCACCCGCGAGATGCACCTGTACGACCGCTGCCTGCCGCACAGCATCGTCGTCGACTCGAGCGGCCAGCGGTTCGTCAACGAGTCCGTGGACTACGCCCGGTTCGGCCAGGCGCTGTACCACCGCAACCGTTCCGTGCCCTCGATACCGGCGTGGCTCGTGCTGGACTCGCGCCACCGACGCCGCTACGGCCTCGGCGACATGATCGCCGGGCTGACCCCTCGCACCCTGATCCGCCAGGGCTACCTGCGCCGTTCGGAGACCCTGGAGGGCCTGGCCACGGCGTGCGGCATCGACCCTCCCGGTCTTCGCACGACGGTGTCCCGCTTCAACGACATGGCCGTACGCGGCGTGGACGAGGACTTCCATCGAGGCGACAGCGCCTACGACCGCTACCTGGCCGACCCTCGCACCGTGCCGAATCCGGCACTCGGCACGATCGAGGCCGCGCCGTTCTACGCGGTGCCCTGCTATCCCGGCGACGTCGGCACGACCGGCGGCCTGGTGACCGATTCGAACGCCCGCGTCCTGGACACGTCCGGGTCCGTGATCCCCGGGTTGTACGCCGCCGGGACCTGCGCCGCCACCGTCATGGGCCACACGTATCCCGGTCCCGGCGCTTCCATATCCACAGGGGCCACGTTCGGCTACATCGCCGCACACCATTGCCGCGCCGGCCACTAACAGAATGAATTTGTTTGCAGTAACAATCTTTAAACAGCAACAACAGCCAGTCAGCAGGCACCCAGCCTGCGCCTTTGGCTCGCGGGTCGGGGACCGTCGCCGGGTACGTCGGCGACGCAACCTCCGGGGCTTCAACTTCTCTAAAACTTTCTTCGCTCGAACCCCGGATTTTGCTGCAAAACTGTCAGACCCCCCTGAGACCATAGGGTTATGACCGAAACCGTGCTCCACACCGACACCCCAAACGGGGTCTCGGCGTTGCACGCGTGCGCGGGTCAAGAACTGATCGACCGACTGCAATACGAACGCCACCACATCCAACGCCGCTCCCGCTACAACGAGCTGTACCTCATCTCCCGCCTAGACGCCGAAGGCGAGTTCGCCGAACGCGGAGTCGTCGCCAAAGCCGC
>NZ_KE386839.1:89767-239383 GCF_000429025.1 Actinospineispora spinosispora DSM 44797 | reverse complement strand
TCCGGCTCCGCCTGATTTTTCTTGTGCCCGAGATGCTCGGTCATTTCCTCGTCAAGCGCCGCTTCCAGCACGTTCTTAGTGAACAGTTTCAGCAGACCGTCCGGGCCAGTCAACGCCAATCCCCGTGCCTTGGCCTCGGCCACCATCGCCGCCGCGGCGGCCTGCTCCGGCGACAACCGCGCCGGCTTCTCGTCACGCTTGCCTGGACTCACAAGGTCCGATGTCATCACTCACAGTGCCCATCCCGCCGGACCTCAGCCCGGCGTGTCGGGCCGGAAACACCGATCTTGGAACAGTCCCACACGACACGACGCTCTGCGAAGTGGCCGGACACACCGGCGGTCACCATCGGGGAACTCGATGGTGACCGCCGGTGTGGGAGCGGACGAACGCTGTGGGGTACTGGTGCAGGGCACTTATTCCTGAGCGGCGGTATTCCCTCGCCTGGTGGCGACGAAGGCACGCCAGTCACGCGCAGCGAGTTGTGCCCAACGGGCGGCGGTGGCGTGGTGCACCCCGACGAAGTCGGCTAAGGCGGCTGAAGGTAAGTCAGCGGCAAGAGCGACGAGGGCAGCGTTCCGGGCTGGGCGGGCGAGCAGTCCAATTCTCTGAGTTCGCATTGCAAGCCGTCAGCGCTGAGGGGCTTTGCAGGCACGAGTCCCGGAAAGAGCCATTTCTGGAGGTCGGGTCGTTGCTTGTAGCGCGAACGCTGATGCTCTCCGCCGGCGAGGTCGGTGAGCATGCGGCCGAGTTTCGGCGGCAGTAGCAGGGGGCGAGCGCTGATCTTGAGGTAGGTGTCGTCGTCTTCTTGTTGCAGGTTATCAGTGGTCAGATGCCGGACCCGGGTGATCGATAACCCGAAGAGCAGGATCAGGGCTGCGGCAGCTCGGGTATCCAGCGCAATCGAGGTGTCATCGAAGCAGCGCTCTAGCAGTTGCCAGCGGCGTTGCTCGTCGAGTAGATGCTCGGGCTGGGGTCGAGCTCGGGAAGGAACCCATAGGTTTGAGATCAGCTGTCGAGAGCGGGCCCATGCCACGAGGTAGCGGACGTCGTAGGACCGGGTGTTGCCGCACGAAAGCCAGCGTTCTAGGTCGGTCTGGCTGGCCGTAGAAAGATCGAGACCCTGCGCGTCAAGCCAGGTGAGGAATTCGGGCGCGACCCGGATTTGCTTTCGGAGTTCCCTGCCAACCTCACTCGGATGGCGTCGGCGGGCGGCGAGGCGGCGGGCTCGTCGGAGGACGAACCAGTGGGCGAACGGCCGGATCGGCCGTGCTCTGTGTTCAGGCTCGTCGGCGAGCAGGGTGTCCAGCCAGGGCGGGATCCGTTCGAGGTCATCGTCTCGCGGCGGAACGACGCCGGCCTGCACGAGCAGTTGACGCAGGAACACCTCGTGACGGCTCTGGGGAAGGGCGTCGAGGTGGTCGTGGGTGATGGGTCCATGGATGGTGGCTAGCTCTCGGAGGAGGTGCGCTGTCTGGCTGCGCGCGATCCAGCGGATCTGTTTGCCGGGAAGGTCGGTGACCAGCGCCCTTCATACTCCGCGCTGTGGACCACGGAGTTCCACTCGTGCAGCACCTGCTGCGGGGCCACCCCGAATCGCTGCAAACACTCGGCCGGCCAGCCGTAGCGGGCATCAGTGATGTAGTCACAGAACAACCGCAACGAGTTCCGGTAGTTCCGGGCGGTCGAGACGGCCACCGACGTCGAGCCCATGAACGCCTCGAACTCACCGGGGTCCACTGCCACGGGTACTGATTCGAGAACCGGACGAAACGGCGCACGATCTTGACCCGCGGCTTGATCGTCCCGCCCGCCCGCAAGAAGCGAGACCGCTGCTGACACGATCAACCATCCAGCATCGCCTCGAACACCGCCGGCGCCGGATCGAGATGCCGAACCCCCGCAACCAACACCGAAGACGCCGCCCCAGGCAACGCCAAAACATGATCCACGACGTTGCGTCTAACACAACATCGATGCAGTCACTGTCAGCGACCCCCGACTCGGCCGGACATACCCTGCCCGGCCGAGTCTTGAGGTCCGCTGGGGAGCTGAGCTAACCCCTCGACGCGCGCGGATCCCGACTACGCGGGTAGGTATTCCGCTCGCCGATCTCACCGTCGAGGTTGTGGATGACGTGCTCCACACCACGATCGATCGCCATGTCGCGCCCCGTAGCCTGAGCCTCTACCTTGGTCGGCGCGCTGTTGCTGGCACGCTGACCGCCTTCAACCTCGTTATACCAACGGCCATCGCGATGGACCGTGTGGATATCGCCTGCGGCCATGAAGGCCTCCCTTTCCTGTGCGTCGCCAATGGCGACGCACACGTCCCGTGGCCCGGCCGACCTGTACGGCCGAGCCGGAAACCCGCAAGGCCGAAACCGACGGGAGTGACACACGATCGGGGTCAGATTGCCTTTGCCCCACTGCGCGTACTCCGCCGAAGTCGTTTACCGTGCGGGTCCCGGGACGGGAGTGATATCAGCACTCCCGTACCGGGCCCAGCTACTTCCTCTTCGCGCTCGGACGCGTCTGCGCTAGCGCGCTGCCCGCAGCCGTCTTAGCCGCTGCGGACGCCTTGCCCTTCAGCACTTTCGACGCCGCCGTAGCGGCCTTCGCGCTGGTCTGGCGCTTGTTTGTCTTCGCCATGGTGAGCTTTCCTCCTTTCTTGGCATAGATCCTTCCCAGAGTCGCCCGGCTCCTCCTGGGAGACCGGGCGACGCCAGGCCTGAGCGGGATGAGCACCCGCAGGTCATCGGTGCGGACTGTCGAATCCGCATCTATTGAGTTGTCATGCCAGCCTCTGAACCGGCATTCCTTCGCAGCTGGTGCAACATCGCTCACGCGATTCCCCGTGCGGTGAGGGGGAGGAAACCATAGGGAGCCTGACTCCCTCCCCCTCTCCTCGCACATCCGCCGGTGGCGCGGCGGCACTTGTTGCACCTGATGCAATATCGCTCGTTTTCAGCTGCAGCCGGAGGTCGAGCCGCAGCCCTCGCACACGTAGCAGGAGCCGGCCGGGCGCATCTTCGTACCGCAGGTCAGGCACAGCGGGGCGTCGGCGAGCTTGCCCTGCTGCAGCTCCAGCAGCTCGGTCGAGCTGCCCACCTCGACCGGCGCCTTGCTCACCCCGGCCGGGGTGGCCGGTGTCGCGTCGACCGTGGTGCGCAGCGTGTCGAGGTCGACGTCACCGCTGTCGCCGTAGGTCTCCGCCACCTGCGCGGTGCGCTCGTCGGCCGAGAAGATGCCCAGCTGGGACCGCTTCTCGTAGGGCAGGTGGTCGAGCGCGAGACGGCGGAACAGGTAGTCCAGGACGCTCGTGGCGATCCGGATGTCCGGGTCGTCGGTCATGCCGGCCGGCTCGAAGCGCTGGTTGCAGAACTTCGAGACGTAGAACTCCAGCGGGATGCCGTACTGCAGGCCCACCGAGATCGACATGGAGAACGCGTCCATCACACCGGCGAGCGTGGAGCCCTGCTTGCCGAGCTTGATGAAGATCTCGCCGAGGCCGTCGTCCGGGTAGGAACCGGCGTGCAGGTAGCCCTCGGCGCCGCCGACGGTGAAGGACACCGTCTGGCTCGGACGCTTCTTCGGCAGCCGCCGGCGCACCGGACGGTTCTCGATGATGACCTGCTTCTCCGCCTCGGCGGGCTTCGACCGGGCGTTGGTCAGGGGCTGGCCGACCTTGCAGTTGTCCCGGTAGATCGCCAGCGCCTTGAGACCCAGCTTCCAGCCCTGCAGGTAGATCTCCTCGACGTCCTCGATCGAGGCCGCCTCCGGCATGTTCACCGTCTTCGAGATCGCACCGCTGATGAACGGCTGTACTGCCGCCATCATCCGCACGTGGCCCATCGCCGGGATGGACCGCTCACCCATCGCGCAGTCGAACACCTCGTAGTGTTCCGGGCGCAGGCTCGGGGCGTCCACGACGTGGCCGTGCTCGCCGATGAACTCGACGATGGCCTCCATCTGCTCCTGCTGGTAGCCCAGCGAGGTGAGCGCACGCGGCACGGTCTGGTTCACGATCTGCATCGACCCGCCGCCGACCAGCTTCTTGAACTTGACGAGCGCCAGGTCCGGCTCGATACCGGTGGTGTCGCAGTCCATCATCAGGCCGATCGTGCCGGTCGGGGCGAGAACGCTGGCCTGCGCGTTGCGCCAGCCGTTCTTCTCGCCGACCTTGAGGCACTGCTGCCAGGCCTTCGTCGCCAGCTTGTGCACGCTCGCGTCGATGTGGTCGAGGGTGCGGATGTCGTCGTTCGCGGCGGCGTGCTTGCGCATGACCCGCTGGTGGGCCTGTGCGTTGCGGGCGTAGCCGTCGTAGGCGCCCACCGCGCCGGCGAGCTCGGCCGAGCGCCGGTACGCCGTGCCGGTCATCAGCGAGGTGATCGACGCGGCCAGCGCGCGGCCGCCTTCCGAGTCGTACGCGTGGCCGGTCGCCATCAGCAGCGCACCCAGGTTCGCGTAGCCGATGCCGAGCTGGCGGAACGCCCGGGTGGTCTCACCGATCGGGTCGGTCGGGAAGTCCGCGAAGCAGATCGAGATGTCCATCGCGGTGATGACCAGCTCGACGGCCTTGGCGAACCGCGCGGCGTCGAACCCGCCGTCCGGCTCGAGGAACTTCATCAGGTTCAGCGAGGCCAGGTTGCAGCTCGAGTTGTCCAGGTGCAGGTACTCGCTGCACGGGTTGGACGCGGTGATGCGACCGGACTCCGGGCAGGTGTGCCAGTCGTTGATCGTGTCGTCGTACTGCAGACCCGGGTCGGCACACGCCCACGCGGCCTCGGAGATGCCCCGGAACAGCGAACGAGCCTTGACCGTCTCGATCACGTCGCCGGTCAGCCGGGCCCGCAGGCCGAACTCGGTGTCGCTCTCCACCGAGCGCATGAACTCGTCGGAGACCCGCACCGAGTTGTTCGCGTTCTGGTACTGGACCGACGCGATGTCCGAGCCGCCGAGGTCCATGTCGAAGCCGGCGTCGCGCAGGACCCGGATCTTCTCCTCCTCGCGCAGCTTGGTCTGCACGAACTCCTCGATGTCCGGGTGGTCGACGTCGAGGACGACCATCTTGGCCGCGCGCCGGGTGGCGCCACCGGACTTGATGGTGCCGGCGCTCGCATCGGCGCCGCGCATGAACGAGACCGGGCCCGACGCGGTGCCACCGGAGGACAGCAGCTCCTTCGAGGAGCGGATGCGGGACAGGTTGAGGCCCGCGCCGGAGCCGCCCTTGAAGATCAGGCCCTCCTCGCGGTACCAGTTGAGGATCGACTCCATCGTGTCGTCGACCGACAGGATGAAACACGCCGAGACCTGCTGCGGCGACGAGGTGCCGACGTTGAACCAGACGGGCGAGTTGAAGCTGAAGACCTGGTGCAGCAGCATCCAGGTGAGCTCGTGCTCGAACACCTCGGCGTCGGTGTCGGAGGCGAAGTAGCTGTGCTCGACGCCCGCCTTGACGTAGCTGGAGACCACCCGGTCGATGAGCTGACGCAGGCTGTGCTCACGCTGCGGGGAGCCGGCGGCACCCCGGAAGTACTTGCTGGTGACGATGTTCGTCGCGTTGACCGACCAGGACGACGGGAACTCCACGCCGCGCTGCTCGAAGTTGATCGTGCCGTCGCGCCAGTTCGTCATCACGACATCGCGGCGCTCCCACTCGACCTCGTCGTAGGGGTGCACACCGGGTGTCGTGTGCACCCGGTCGATCTTGAGCCCGCCGGACCGCTTGCGACCTTTGCCGCTGCCCCCCACGTTCCCCACCACCGGCTTCGCGCTCCGGCTGTCCTGTTGTTCCACGGCGTCGGTCATGCGTACTCGTCCCTCTCTGGCAAATCCCTCTGGTGACGTGGCTGCTGGCGGCCGGGGGCCTAACCGGGTGCCGGTTTACGCAGGTCGGCGATCTCCTTCTCGAAATCCTCGATACTCGAGAAGGACCGATAGACGCTGGCGAACCGCAGGTAGGCGACCTCGTCGAGCTCACGCAGCGGGCCGAGGATCGCCAGCCCCACCTCGTTGCTGGGCACCTCGGCGGCGCCGCTCGCCCGGATCGTCTCCTCCACCCGGTGGGCGAGGTGCTGCAACGCATCCTCGCCGACGTCCCGCCCTTGGCACGCCCGCCGAACTCCGCGCACCACCTTGTCGCGTAAGAACGGCTCGGTGACCCCGCTGCGCTTGACGACGGCCAGCACGGCTTCTTCCACCGTGGTGAACCGGCGCCCACACTCCGGGCAGGACCGGCGTCGCCGGGTGGCCTTACCCTCGTCGACGTCCCGGGAGTCGATGACCCGGGAGTCCGCGTGTTGACAGAACGGGCAGCGCACCTGTGCTGTTCCTCCCCCACACATCTGCCCGGCCGGCGGCCGAACTACAGCTATGTAACCACAAGATGTGGGGGTAAACAAAGTCGATCAACCCCAGATGGGGTGGTTTTGACGAATGTCACCCGATGGGACTGACCAGCCGCTGCCCGGCCTGCACCGAGGGTGAATTCAGGTGGTTCAGCTCCACGATCCGGGCGGCGACAGCGGCCGGATCGGCGGACGGGGCAACACGGCGTGCGACCTGCCAGAGCGACTCCGCGCCGTGCACCTGCACCACACCCGTCGTGTCCGGCACCCGCGCGGAGGCGACCGCGTCGGACAGCAGGCCGAGCGCGGCGACGACCACCGCCATCCCGACGGCGAGCAACACCACCGACGCCACGGCCCGCCGCAGCCGGATCCGGGAGTCGAGCACCACCCTGGGCGCGGGACGCCGGACCGGGCGGACCGGGACCGGACGCGCACCGGAACGGACAGCGGCCCGCCGCGTGGTGGACGAGCAGGAGGGCACGACGATGCGGGCCGAGGGCGTGCGCCGAGGCGGATGCGCCGTACGTCCGGGGCCGGTCGGCACCGGAGCCACGGCGACCTTCCGGGCCGGAGCCCGACGAACACCCTCTCGCTCGGACCGGCCAACCGCCACCGAATCGATCGCGCCCATCACGCCTCCCCAGCGTTATCCTGATCGCACACCCGTTCGATCGAACGCGCGTGCGACCTGTGTACCACCAGGCACCGACAAAAACGCAGAACCCGAGGGCGTGTCTTTCGAACATGTGTTTGGACTTGTCGGCCCATCGGTCTACGGTTCACCACGAACGGATCAACGAGTGTTACCCGGTTGGGTCGTGTCCTGTGGGTTCGCGGGCGACGGGATTCGTGTTCCATTCGGTCAGCGGCAAGGCGGACGGAAGACCTCGTACCGGGTGGTACCCGGTCTTCCGATCAGCGCGGCCGGAGACCGGTGGGCGCGGATCGCGCGGTCGCCCCCCTCGGGGAACGACCGCCTACCGGACTAGTGAGGAGGTCGGCGACGATGGCGCGGGGATCCACGGAGGACGGCTCGGGCGAGCTCGCCCCGGCGAAGAGTGAGGGAGCGCAGGTGCACACCTTCCCGGACCCACCGGGTACGGAGCCCACGGCGCTGACTCCCAGACAGCGGAAGGTGCTCGAGGTCATCCGCGACTGGGTGGAGCGCTTCGGGTACCCCCCGAGCGTTCGGGAGATCGGCGACGCGGTGGGGTTGACCTCGACGTCGTCGGTGCACCATCAGCTGCGGGCGCTCGAACGGAAGGGGTACCTGCGGCGCGATCCGAACCGCACCCGCGCCGTCGACGTGCGCGGGCCCGAGGAGATGGGTGGCGAGTCCTCGCTCACCGCCACGGGGGTGAGCACGGAGAACCCGGAGGTCGCCGAGGAGCTGCGCGCGCTGCGCCCCTCCCCCGCGTTCGTCCCGGTCGTGGGCCGGATCGCGGCCGGTGGGCCGATCCTGGCCGAGCAGGCCATCGAGGACGTGTTCCCGTTGCCGAGGGAGATCGTCGGCGAGGGCACTCTGTTCCTGCTCACCGTCAGCGGCGACTCGATGACCGACGCGGCGATCACCGACGGCGACTGGGTCGTGGTCCGGCAGCAGTCGGTCGCCGAGAACGGTGACATCGTCGCGGCGATGATCGACGGCGAGGCGACCGTAAAGACGTTCAAGCGCCGGGACGGGCACATCTGGCTGATGCCGAGCAACCCGGCCTACGAGCCGATTCCGGGTGACGAGGCGACGGTGCTCGGCAGGGTGGTCGCGGTACTGCGCAGGCTCTGACCTCGACTTCACGGAGCAAGGCGCCGCACACGGGCCTCATTGATCACTTCAGTGTCGCGTCGCAGCTGCGCCCGACTCCGCAGAGCGTCATGCCGCGTCGCAGACACCGCGGCGTCTGCGACACAACACGACGCTCTGCGAGGTCAGACGGACCGGCTCAGCGTCGCCTCGAGCCGGAGCGACGGCGCGAGACCATCGCTCGCGCCGCCAGCACGCCCACCGTGAGCACCACGGCGACACCGCTGAACAGCGCGGCCCTGTGCAGGACCCTGCTCGGCCCTTCGGCCGAGCGGGGTGTGTTCCCGGCCGAGGTGTCACTGTCGCCGTCCACGGTCGAGCCGGCGGGGACGGCGACCGTCCGGAGCCGCCCGGTGACGCCGTCCCTCGATTCCGAACCGGACAGCAGCGTGCCCCGCCCGGTGAACGCGATCGCCTCGCCCTGCGGCTCTCCGGGTAGCGGTACCTGCGTCGGTGTCCGTCCGAGGGCAGCGAGCAGGTCACCGTCCGACGCGGCGAACAGCCACGCGTCGGTATAGGTCCGCAGCGCCGCGAGCTTTCCGTCCGCCGTCGTCGCCCCGCCGGTGATCGTGCGGGTACCGACTCCCCCGACGGGACCGCCGACGGTCTCGGACCGTGGCAGGACCACCTCTCCCACCTTGAGCAGGTCGACCGGTGCCGCGGGCCTTGTGGCCGCGCCACCGCCGGGAGCGGACAGCGACCGGTCCGGCCGATAGATTCCCGCCGGGCCGAACGGCTCCTTGGTGACGATCAAGGGCAGCCCCGGCTTCTCCATCAGGACCGCCTCCGCGTCGTGCGGACCGTCCGGGTAGCGCATCCGGTGCAACCTGGCGGTGCCCGCCGCGGTCAGCTCGATCATCGCCACGGTCGCCCGGTCGCGATTGTTGTCGCCGGTGTCGGCAAGCCAGAACGTGCCGTCGGCCGACCTGGCGAGGTCCTCCACGTCGAGCGGATCCACCGAGCCGGTCAGCACCCGGCGGACCGAACAGTCACCGGCGAGCTCGTAGACCCGCACCCGGGGGCCGCTGTCCACGATCGCCCATCGACGGTCGCCGCCGTCGGTGGCCAGGCCGGACAGCTCGGCCAACCTCGGGTCGGTGACCGAACACAGCACCGTGGGACCCGGCGCCGCGATGGCGGTCGCGGCACCGACCGCCATACCTGCCGCTGCCAGCGCCGCGACCAGCACGGCACTCCGGAGCAAGGTCAGCGCGCGGCGCCGCGCGGCAGTTCGGTGACGACGTCCCCCGCCGCATCGACGTCCGCCGAATCCGGCCCGGGCCCGCCCGACACGACGAAGTCGTGCACCAGTGCGACGAGGTCCTCACTCACCCGGACGCGCAACCAGGTGCCCTGCGCCCGGTGCTCTTCGGCGAGGACCTGGCCCTGCTCGTGCAGCCGCGCCGCGAGAGCACCCTCGGTGTAGGGAAGGAGCACCTCCAGCTCGGTACTCGGCCGGGGTAGCCGCGCCGCGATCTCGTCGCGCAGCCGATCGATCCCGACACCGCTGTGCGCGGACACGAAGACCGCGTCCGGCAGCAGGTGCCGCAGCCGCGCGAGCTGCAGGTCGTCCGCCGCGTCCACCTTGTTGATCACCAGTAGCTCGGCGGGCATCGCGCCGCCGTGCTGCTCCCCGATCTCGGCGAGCACCTCGCGGACCGCCTTGATCTGCCCCTCGGGCATCGGGTCGGCCCCGTCGACGACATGCACGAGCAGGTCGGCCTGGGCGACCTCCTCCAGTGTCGAGCGGAACGCCTCGACGAGCTGGTGCGGCAGGTGCCTGACGAACCCGACCGTGTCGGTCAGGGTGTAGGCGCGGCCGTCCTCGGTGCGGTTGCGCCGGGTGGTCGGGTCCAGGGTGGCGAACAGCGCGTCCTCGACCAGCACTCCGGCGCCGGTGATGGCGTTGAGCAGGCTCGACTTGCCGGCGTTGGTGTACCCGGCGATCGCCACACCCGGCACCTCGTTGCGGCGGCGGGACCCGCGTTTGGTGTCGCGCACCGTGCGCATCGCGGCGATCTCCCGGCGCAGCTTCGCCATCCGGCGGTGAATGCGTCGCCGGTCGAGCTCGATCTTCGTCTCACCGGGGCCACGGCCGCCGATGCCGACACCGCCGGCGGCACGACCACCGACCTGGCGGGACAGCGCCTCACCCCAACCACGCAGGCGGGGCAGCAGGTAGGACAGCTGGGCCAGCTCGACCTGGGCCTTGCCCTCCTTGGAACGGGCGTGCTGGGCGAAGATGTCCAGGATCAGCGCGGTCCGGTCGACGACCTTGACCTTGAGTTTCTCCTCCAGCTGGCGCAGCTGGCCGGGCGAGAGTTCGCCGTCGCAGATCACCGTGTCCGCGCCGCTGGCGAGGACGGTGTCGCGCAGCTCGGCGACCTTGCCGCTGCCGACGAACGTCGCCGGGTCGGGCCGCTGGCGGCGCTGCACGAGGCCGTCGAGCACCGTCGACCCCGCGGTCTCGGCGAGGCGGGCCAGCTCGGTCAACGAGGCGTTGGCCTGTTCGGCCGAACCCTCGGTCCACACACCGACCAGCACGACCCGCTCGAGCCGCAGCTGGCGGTACTCGACCTCGGTGACGTCGGCGAGCTCCGTCGAGAGTCCGGCGACCCGCCGCAACGACGAGCGCTCCTCGAGCTCCAGCTCACCGGAGGACGGTTCTACATACACAGGCGGTTGATTCATATACCAGCCATGGTCCCACGTCTCGCATCCGATTTGTGGGCGGAGAAGTTTTCCCGCCCCGCGCGGCGGCTCAGGAGAGCGACCGCCACCAGTCCGCCCGCAGCTCACCGGCCGCGAGCAACACCGAGGGGCCGGTGAGTGTCGCCTGGCCGTCGTGGCAGTCCACCCGCACCCGGCCGCCGGGAATCGCCACGACCAGCGAGCCCTCCGAGCGGCCCTGCGACCGCAGGACGGCGGCAGCGGCGGCGACCGTCCCGGTACCGCAGGAACGTGTCTCCCCCACGCCGCGCTCGTAGACCCGCATGCGCGCGACCCCGTCCCTCGGCGGGTTGACGAACTCGACGTTGACCCCGTGCGGGAACGTCGCGGGGTCGTGGTCCGGCGCGCGGCACAGGTCCAGTGTGTCCAGGTCGACGTCGGTGACACAGGCCAGGTGGGGGTTGCCGACGTCGACGACGACCCCGTCGTACCGGGTGCCGTTCAGGTCGACGCTACTGGTCCCGCCGAGCCGGACCGCACCCATACCCACCGTGACCTGACCGTCGGCGGACAGTGTCACCGGCCTGATCCCGGCGCGCGTGCCCACCGCGAACTCGGTCCCCGCGACCAGGCCCGTCTCAGCGAGGTACCCGGCGAAGACCCGGACCCCGTTGCCGCACATCTCGGCGACCGAGCCGTCCGCGTTGCGGTAGTCCATGAACCATTCGGCGCCCTCGGCCGCCGCGGTCGTACCGATCGGTTCACCAAGGGACGCACTGCGCACGATCCGCAGCACGCCGTCCGCGCCGAGGCCGGCGCGGCGGTCGCACAGCACCCGAACCCGCGCCTCGGTCAGTTCCAGGGCACCGTCCGGGTCGGGGAGCAGCACGAAGTCGTTCTCGGTCCCGTGTCCCTTGAGGAACGGAATACCCGCGTCCGAATCAGCCACCCCACCAGCCTACTCAGGGTGACCGGCGAGGGACGCGCACCTCACGGCGCCGTCGGTGCAGGTCAAAGGCCGTGAGTGGCGAGTGGTCCCAGGGGACCACTCGCCACTCACGGGTGCGGTGGTCACGCTAGGCATCGTGCAGCAGCCTCAGCGCGGCGCCGAGCGGGTCGTCCGCCCCGTCGATCCAGTGGATGCGCGGGTCGCGACGGAACCAGGAGCGTTGCCTGCGCACGAGCCTTCTGGTGGCCCGGACGGTGTCCTCGGCGGCCTGTTCCACGGTGAGCACACCGTCCAGCGCTTCCAGCGTCTGCTGATAGCCCACCGCTCGTGAGGCGGTGCGGCCCTCCCGCAGTCCCCGCTCGGCCAACGCCGTGACCTCCTCGACGAGACCGGCGTCGAACATCCGGCTGACCCGCAGCGCGATCCTCGCGTCCAGCGCGTCGGTGGGCAGTTCGAGGCCGAGCAGGACCGCGCCGTACCTCGGCTCACCCAGTTCGGGCAGCGCCGCACTGAACGGCTCGCCGGTGATCTCGATCACTTCCAGCGCCCGGACGATCCGCCGGGTGTTGCTGGGCAGGACCGCCGCCGCCGCGGCCGGGTCGAGCACCGCCAGCCGCCCGTGCATCGCCGCGGCACCCTCGGACTCCAGCTCGGACTCCAGCCGCGCACGGACCTCGGCGTCGGTCCCGGGGAAGGCCAGCTCGTCGAGTACCGCGCGCAGGTACAGCGCGGAGCCCCCGACCAGCACCGGCACCCGGCCGAGGTCCAGCAGCCGCTCGATGACGGCTCGGGCGTCGCGCTGGAACTCCGCCACCGACGCCGTCTCGGTCACATCCAGCACGTCCAGCAGGTGGTGGGGCACGCCTTTGCGCTCGTCGAGGGTGAGCTTCGCGGTGCCGATGTCCATGCCCCGGTACAGCTGCATCGCATCGGCGTTGAGCACCTCTCCCCCGAGGTGCCTGGCCAGTTCGACACCGAGATCCGATTTTCCCGTCGCGGTCGGTCCGAGCACCGCGATCAGCCTCGGTCGGTCCTGGGGTGAGTTATCCGGCACGACCGTCCAGCGTATCCGGCCGCGCGGATCCGCGTCGGTACCAGGCCCGGCCCCCATCGGAGTAGTCCGCTCCGGGCGGCGAAACCACTACGATTCGTCTCGCCGATGCTGCCGCTGAGTGTGTGGATGCGGTGGATTCAGTTCCCGTCGGACCGAGGAACTGTTTCAATCGCGGACGGGCCACACGAGGATCGGGCGGCCATACGTCAAGGCTCCGTGTCATGCGGAGCGCCCACCGCGATGCGGCGGGCCGGAGTTGGGAGGCTGATGGTGGGGCATCAGGAGACGACGGGAACACATCTCACGGGCGCCGACGTGCGCCAGGAGGAGACGACACCCGAAGGATCGGATCAGAGCATCAGCCGTGCCGAGACGCCGGTCGCGCCGGCTCCCCGCGCCGAGAACGCCGAGCGTCCCGCGCGCCCTTCGGCGGTGCCCAGTCCCGCGGCACTCGCCAAGCCACTGCCGCCGGCGCAGCGCGGGTCCGTCCGTCCGGTTCCGGCGCCGAGCGTGCCGGGTCCTCCCGCATCGACGAGCGCGGCCGACACACCGGCGCCCGCACCGAGTGCCCCGGCGATCGTGCACCCGGTTCCCCCGGCGTGCGGCGATCCGTCCCGATGGGGCCGGGTGGACGCGGACGGAACCGTGTACCTGCGCACCCCGGACGGTGAGCGGGAGGTCGGCAGCTGGCAGGCGGGCGCGCCGGACGAGGGCCTCGCGCACTTCGCCAGGCGCTTCGACGACCTGCTGACCGAGGCGGAGCTGCTCGCCACCCGTCTCACGACCGGCGGCGGCGACCCCAAGCATGCGTTGAACAGCGTGCGCCAGCTGCGTGAGAGCCTCGCCGACGCCGCCGTGATCGGGGACGTCGCGGGGCTCACCGCGCACCTCGACTCGTTGATCGAACGCGCCAAGGAGGCGGTCGACGGAGTCCGCAGTGCCCGGGAGGCCTCCCGGGCACAGGCGATCGCCCGCAAGGAGGAACTCGCGGCCGAGGCCGAGCAGCTCGCCGAGGAAACCACCCAGTGGAAACACGCGGGCGACCGGTTCAAGGCGATCCTCGACGAGTGGCGCGCGATCAAGGGCATCGACCGCAAGACCGACGAACAGCTGTGGAAGCGGTTCTCCCGGGCCAGGGACGGGTTCAACCGTAGGCGCGGGTCGCACTTCGCGGACCTCGACCGCCAGCGGGCCTCGGCCCGGTCCCGCAAGGAGGAGCTGGTCGTCGAGGCCGAGTCGCTGTCCGGCTCGACCGACTGGGGCCCGACCGCCGCGCGCTACAAGCAGCTCATGGCGGACTGGAAGGCGGCCGGTCGCGCGCAGAAGGATGCCGACGACACGCTCTGGCAGCGGTTCCGGGCCGCTCAGGAGGAGTTCTTCAGCCGCCGATCCGCGGTGTTCGCCGAGCGCGACGCGGAGTTCGCCGCCAACGCGGAGCTGAAGGAGAAGCTCCTGGTCGAGGCCGAGCACATCGACACGAGCAACGCCGACAACGCCCGCGCGGCGCTGCGTTCGATCCACGAGCGCTGGGAAGAAGCGGGCAAGGTGCCCCGGGAACGGATCCGGGAGCTGGAGGACCGGATGCGCGCCGTCGAGGACCGCATCCGCGAGGAGCTGGACCGCCGTTGGCACCGGTCCGACCCGGAGGCCGACGCGCGGGTCGCCCAGTTCCGCGAGCGGGTCGAGCAGTTCGAGGCCCAGGCCGCGAAGGCACGCGCGGCCGGCGACGCCCGGCGCGCGGAACGGGCCGAGGGCCAGGCAGAGCAGTGGCGGGAGTGGCTGGCCACCGCCGAGAAGGCCATCCAGCGCTGATCACAGCCTCGCGCGGCCGGCCGCACTTCGCACATCTTCGTGCTGCCTCGCACATGTCCGGACGTGTGCGACGGGACACGAAGGTGTGCGAAGTGCTCCGGCCGACGCGGTGCTAGCCGTCGGCGCGGCCGCCGGGGCGGGACCAGGCGATGCGGACCCAGAGCAGCGTCAGCAGCACCATCGCCAGCAGCGCGAGCACCATGCCGATACCGGGACCGGTGCCGCCGCCCGGCGCGGTCTGCCGCGACCACACCGCCCACAGCCCGTTCACCACGGAGAAGCCGCCACCGAGCGCGCACGCCCAGCCGATGCCCCACAACCTGCTCATCAGTGCGGCGCTCGAACCGATCACGCCGAACAGCACCGAGGTGATCCCGAACAGCCGGGGCAGGATGCCGAGATGTCCCGCGCCGAGCAGGACCTCCCAGCCGCTCGTCGACCCGGTCCACGGCAGGATGTAGGAGCCGAGCAGCACCAGCACACCGACCGCGACCACGACGGCGCCGACGCCGGGGTCGAACCGGGGCCAGCTCCGCATCCCGGACATCTCCTTGTCGAGCTGGTCCAGCCCGTCTGCCATCACACGCCTCCCACTGGAGCGACCGAGGGCCTGCCGATGCCGGGCAGGCCGAGCCCGGTCACGCTCGACCGGCCGGGCCGCTCCGACTCCGGAGCCTCGCTGATCCGTTCGTACAGGTCTCCCGCCCTGGTCCGGCGGTGGCTGCGCAGCGCGCCATCCGCGACCAGGTGGTGCGGTGCGCCGTAGGTGACCGTCGTCTCGACGACGTCACCCGGCCGCACCGCGGCGTCGCCGGGGGCGAAGTGGACGAGCCTGCCGTCCCTGGCCCGACCGCTCATCCGGCTGGTGGCCCCGTCCTTGCGTCCCTCGCCCTCGGACACCAGCACCTCGACGGTCCGGCCGATGAGTTCCTTGTTGAGCTCCCAGGCGATCTGTTCCTGCACCTCGATCAGCCGCATGTAGCGCTCGGAGACGACCGCCTTCGGCACCTGGCCGTCGAGGACAGCGGCCGGTGTTCCCGGCCTCGGCGAGTACTGGAACGTGAACGCGTTGGTGAACCGCGCCTTGCGGACGACGTCGAGTGTCGCCTCGAAGTCCTCGTCGGTCTCGCCGGGGAAGCCGACGATGATGTCGGTGCTGATCGCCGCGTGCGGGATGGCGGCACGTACCTCGTCCAGGATCGACAGGTACCGCGTCGACCGGTAGGAGCGGCGCATCGCCTTGAGCATCGCGTCCGATCCGGACTGCAGCGGCATGTGCAGCTGGGGGCACACCACCGGGGTCTCGGCCATCGCGGCGATGACGTCGCTGGTGAAGTCGCGCGGGTGCGGCGAGGTGAAGCGCACCCGCTCCAGCCCGTCGACGTCTCCGCAGGCGCGCAGCAGCTTGCCGAAGGCCGCCCGGTCGCCGAACTCCACGCCGTAGGAGTTGACGTTCTGGCCGAGCAGCGTGACCTCCAGCACCCCTTCGGAGGCCAGCGCGGACACCTCGGCGAGCACGTCGCCCGGCCGCCGGTCCACCTCGGTCCCACGCAGCGACGGGACGATGCAGAACGTGCAGGTGTTGTTGCAGCCCACCGAGATCGACACCCACGCGGCGTAACCGGACTCGCGGCGGGCGGGCAGCGTCGACGGGAAGACCTCGAGCGACTCCTTGATCTCCACCTGCGCGGTCTCGTTGTGCCGAGCGCGCTCCAGCAGCGCAGGCAACGAGCCGATGTTGTGAGTCCCGAACACGACGTCGACCCAGGGCGCCCGCCGGACGATCTCCGCACGGTCCTTCTGCGCGAGACAACCGCCGACCGCGATCTGCATGCCGGGGTGCGCGTCCTTCACCGGACGCAGATGGCCCAGGTTCCCGTACAGCCGGTTGTCCGCGTTCTCCCGCACCGCGCACGTGTTGAACACCACGACGTCGGCCTGTTCGCCGTCCCGCGTCCGCTGGTAGCCGGCGGATTCGAGCATTCCGGCGAGCCGTTCGGAGTCGTGCGTGTTCATCTGACAGCCATAGGTGCGGATGGCGTAGCTGCGGGTCGGTGAAGCCGTCACACCTGTCAGGGTATGCCTCACCAGGGACCTGAAGAGCCGGGACCCGGCAACGCGCGAGGCACCAAGCCTGGCGCCGATCAGCACCGGCAGGGCAAGATCCCGCCCGTGCACCCACCGTCTCGTCCGTTGTCCCGCCGCGCCGTGCTGCGCGCGGGCGGCGCCGCGGTGGTCGGTGGACTGCTCGCGGTCGGCGTGGCGAGCTGCGGCTCCGAGTTCGCGGGCCTGCCCAGGTTGCGCATCGGGGCCGGAGGTTCGCAGGGCGTCTACTACGCGCTGGGCAATGCGCTCGCCGACGCCTGGCTGCCCTCGCTGGACCTGGCGGAGCGACCGGAGGTACGCATCACCGCGGGCTCGGTCGAGAACGTCGCGCTGCTGGCCAAGGGCCAGGCCGACGTCGTGTTCAGCGCCGCCGACGTCGCCGAGGCCACCCTGGCATCGGCGCCGCCCGCCGGTCGCGCGCCGAGGGCGTTGGCCCGCATCTACGACGACGCGCTGCAGGTCGTCGTGTTCGCCGACTCCCCGATCACCCAGCTCGCCGACCTGCGCGGCCGACGGGTCTCGATCGGCGCGACCGACTCCGGCGTGATCGTGATGGCGAACCGGGTGATGGCCGCGGCCGGCCTGTCCGCCGACAAGGACCTCACCGCGAGCACGCTCGGCATCGACGACTCGCTCGCCGCGCTGCGCGACGGCAGGATCGACGCCTTCTTCTGGTCCGGCGGGCTGCCCACCGGTGGCGTCACCGAACTGGCAGGCAACCGGCCCATCAGGCTGCTCGACCTCAACCCGCTGATCCCGACGCTGCGCCGCGAGTACCCGGTGTACAACGTCGGGACGATTCCGGCCGGCACCTACCGGGACGCGCCGCCGGTGACGACCCTGCTGGTCAGGAACTTCCTGCTGGTGCCGGAGTCGATGGCGGACGAAACGGCCGAGGCGCTGGTCAGCGCACTGTTCGGGGCGTCGGAGCAGCTCGCCAGGGCCAACTCGGCAGGTCGGGCCATCGACACGCGCTCGGCGATCGGTACCCAGCCGATCCCGCTGCACCCCGGCGCGGAGCGCTACTACCGCTCGGTCAAGGTCTACGACTAGCGCCGTCCTGAGGCGCTGAGAACGCGCTGGGAGCACACACATCGCATTCACAGCCGACCGTTATGTAGCGCTGCTACCTTCCGGAACAGGAGTTGCCACCGAACCCACCCGAGAGATAGGAGCGGCATGCGCGCCGAAGCGTTGAAGGGCCACCTCGACGCATTGCTGCTGGCCGCCCTGGAGCCGGCACCGGCACACGGCTTCGCGCTGATGGCCGAGATCCGACGCCGGACGGACGGCACCGTCGACCTCGAGGGCGGGACGCTGTACCCGGCGCTGCGGCGTCTGGAGGAAGCCGGTCTGATCGCCGGCACCTGGACCAACGGAAGCGGCCGACGCAGGCGGGAGTACCAGCTCACCGAGCGGGGCCGCACCGCGCTGAACGACGAACGCTGTCTCTGGGAACGGTTCGTGGCCACCATCGGCGGCGCGCTCGACCCCCGGCCGGCCGTCTCGGCGCCGCTGTGCGCGCCCGCCCACTCCGCGGGGTGATCCTCAGCCGGGTCGCAGGGTGAACACCACCAGCAGCCCGCCACCGTCCGGGAGCTGAAGGCTCAGCTCGCCGCCGCCCCTGCGTACCGTGCTCGCCGCGATGGCCAGCCCCAGACCCGACCCCCTGACGTTGGCCTGGCCGGGGCTGCGCCAGAACCGGTCGGTCGCCCGGTCCAGCTCGCTCGGCGGTATCCCGGGGCCGTGGTCACGCACGGACAGCACGACGCCGTCGTCCTCACGCTGCGCTCGCACGACGATCTCACCGCCGTCCGGACTGAACTTGATCGCGTTGTCCAGGACGGCGTCCAGCAGGGTCTCCACCGCGCCGGAGGGGACCCGGACGCACAGCCCACTCTCCCCCGCCCTGCGCAGGGTGAGGCCTTCGTGCTCGGCGAGCACGCGCCACGCGTCCAGCCGGTCCTCCAGCACCTCGTCCAGCTCCAGCGGCTCCAGGTCGCTCGGTGCCCGTTCCGCCCTGGCCAGCGCGAGCAGCCCGTCCAGGACCTCGCCCAGCCGGTCGGCCTCCTCCAGCGCCGCGAGCTGTTCGGTCTCGACCGTCTCCGGATCGCCGTCCAGGTTGTTCAACCGCAGCCGCAGCGCCGTCAGCGGGTTCCGCAGCTGGTGCGACGCGTCCGCGACGAACGCGCGCTGCGCCAGGAGCGCCTCGGTCACCGTCGCGGCCATCTGGTCGAAGGACTCGGTGAGCCGGCGCAGCTCGGGTGGGCCCTTGCCGTCGGAGACCGGCTCGGCGGGCGCACCGGACATCACCGACGACGCGACCTCCGCCAGACCGGCGTCCAGCCGCTCGACCGGCCGGAGGATCCAGCGCACCAGCGGCAGCGCGGCCAGCGCGGCGAAGGCCAGTGCCACGAGGCCCGCGACCACCAGCGCGACCCATTCCAGCAGCGTCTGCCTGCGCAACGTCTCGGTGGAGGAGACGGTGACCATCGCGCCCTGGACCTCGCCGTCCACCAGCACCGGCTCGGCCAGCAGCATCGGCCTCCGGTCCCACGGCAGGATCATCTTGTACGGCTCGGAACTGCGCTTCGCCAGAGCGACCCCCACGCGTTCGGCGTGGGCCAGGTCGAACCCCGGCCGGGAGGCGGCCAGCACCGTCCGTTCCGGGGTGGGCGCGACCAGCGCGACCGCGACCCCGTGCACCTGGTCGTAGCGCTGCATGTCCAGCCGCAGGCCCGCGAAGTCGTGTTCGATCAGCGGCCGCTGGGCGAGCGAGGCGAACCACATCGTGTCCGCCAGCCGGTCCACGAACTCACGCTGGACCGCGCTGCGCAGGTCGCTGACCGCGAGCGGCACACCGAGCCCCACCAGTACCATCGCCACCAGGACACCCACGGTGACCAGCAGTCTGCGTTGCACCCGCGCCTCGCGTCAGTCGCTCGGGGTCGCCGGCCCGAGCCGGTAGCCCACCCCGCGCACCGTCTGCACCAGGTCCGGTTTGCCCAGCTTCGTCCGCAACGTCGCCACATGGACGTCGAGCGTCCGGTTCGCCCCGGGCCAGCTGCGGCCCCAGACCTCCGCGACGATCCGGTTGCGGGTGCACACCGCGCCGCCCGCCGTGGCCAGCAGCGCCAGCACCTGGAACTCCTTGCGGGACAACGTCACCGGCTCACCGTCGACCACGACCGTGTGCCGGGCCAGGTCGAGCTGCACCCCGTCGACGTCGATCCGCTCCGGCTGGCCCGCGCCGGGCAGCGTCGCGCGCCGCCGCCGGTACACCGCCTCGACCCTGGCCACCAGCTCGCCGATGTCGTACGGCTTGACGAGGTAGTCGTCCGCGCCGGTGTGCAGCCCCAGAATCCGGTCGTCGACCTCGCCCCTGGCCGACACGATGATGATCGGCAGATCACTGGTCTCCCGGATCATGCGGCACACGTCGACCCCGTCGATGTCCGGCAGACCGAGATCGAGCAGAACCACGTCGACGTCGGCGAGATGCCCCACCACGTCCCGCCCGGTGGACAGCCGGACCATGGTCATCCCATGTCGGCGAAGGGCGGGACGTAACGCGGCGGCTACCCTGTCGTCGTCTTCGACCAGCAGAATCCGCACGTGTCTCTCTCCTGTAGTGGATCATCCGCCTACGTGACCCAAGTGAGACCCTAAGCGTTGCTCAAGCGTCTGGACGAGTGCGCCCACCACCACCTAGTCTCACCCAACCTAGCTGCGCTGAGAGGTTGCTGATGGCCCAGGATTCGCCCGCGCCGACCGGCACTCCGTCGAACCACCCGATGATTCGCGTCGAACACGTCGACAAGCACTTCGGTGAGCTGCACGTTCTCAAGGACATCGACCTCGAGGTCGACGCCGGTCAGGTCGTCGTGGTGCTCGGGCCGTCCGGTTCCGGCAAGTCGACGCTGTGCCGGGCGATCAACCGCCTTGAGCCGATCGACAGCGGGGTGATCGCGGTCGACGGGAAACCGCTGCCCGCCGAGGGCAAGGAACTGGCGAAGCTGCGCGCGGACGTCGGCATGGTGTTCCAGAGCTTCAACCTGTTCGCGCACAAGACGATCCTGGAGAACGTCACGCTGGGCCCGATCAAGGTCCGCAAGACGTCGAAGCCCGACGCGGAGAAGCACGCTCTCGAGCTGCTGGAACGCGTGGGCATCGCCAACCAGCGCGACAAGTACCCCGCACAGCTCTCCGGCGGCCAGCAGCAGCGCGCGGCGATCGCGCGAGCGCTGGCGATGCGCCCCAAGGTGATGCTGTTCGACGAGCCAACCTCTGCTCTGGACCCGGAGATGGTCCAGGAGGTCCTCGACGTGATGACCGGCCTGGCCAAGGAGGGCATGACCATGCTCGTGGTCACCCACGAGATGGGCTTCGCCCGCCGCGCCGCGCACCGGGTCGTGTTCATGGCGGACGGCGAGATCGTCGAGGACGCCACCCCGGACGACTTCTTCACCCAACCACGCTCGGCCCGCGCCAAGGACTTCCTCGGCAAGATCCTCACCCACTGAACCTCGTCGTCGGGTCGACAAGACAGATGGAGACACACATGAAGTGGCGGAACCTCGCGATCGGGCTCGTGGTCGGCGCCCTGTCGCTGACCGCGTGCGGCAAGGAAGGGGCGCCGGGCGGTGGCGGCGCACCGGTGGTCAGCGAACCGGCTGCGACCGGCGTCCAGGTGGCGGGCTCCCCCACCTTCGACAAGATCTCCCAGCGTGGCCGCGTCGTCATCGGCGTCAAGGACGACCAGCCCGGTCTCGGCTTCAAGGACGCGACCACCGGCCAGTTCTCCGGCTTCGACATCGAGATCGCCCGGCTGGTCGCGTCCAAGCTCGGCTACGGCGCCGACAAGATCGACTACAAGACCGTGCCGTCGGCGGCGCGTGAGGACGCGATCGCCCGCGGCGACGTCGACTACTACGTCGGCACGTACACGATCAACGACAACCGCAAGAAGCTCGTCGGCTTCGCGGGGCCGTACTTCGTCGCCGGCCAGGGTCTGCTGGTCCGCAAGGACGACGACACGATCACCGGCAAGGACACCCTCAAGGGCAAGAAGGTCTGCTCGGTGACCGGCTCCACCCCGATCCAGCGGGTACAGCAACAGCAGCTCACCGAGCCGAACAACATCATCCAGTTCCAGACCTACAGCCAGTGCCTCGACCAGCTGCTCAACAAGCAGGTCGACGTTCTCACCACGGACGACGCGATCCTCAAGGGCTACGCGGCCCAGCAGCCGGACAAGCTGAAGCTCGCCGGTGAGGCGTTCTCCAGCGAGCCGTACGGGATCGGGCTGAACAAGGACGACGCCGCGCTGCGCGGCAAGATCGACGACGTCCTGCAGGCCTCGTTCGACGACGGGACCTGGCAGAAGATCTACGACGCCACGCTCGGCAAGTCGGGCGCCGCGTCCAGCCACCCCCAGCTGCAGCGGTACTGAGCACGCCCTTCGCCGGTGGTGACCGGCTGCACGGCCACCACCGGCGATCCGGCATCGGACAAGGAGCTCACCTGAGTGAACGTCCTACTCGACAACCTCGGGCTCTACGGGCAAGCGTTCCTCGGAACGATCAAGCTCTTCGTCGTGGCGTCCATCGGGTCACTCATCGGCGGCACGATCCTGGCCGGGCTACGGGTGAGCCCGGTGCCGGTGCTGCGTGCCTTCGGGACCGTGTACGTCAACACGGTCCGCAACACCCCGCTCACCCTGGTGTTCTTCTTCTTCGCGTTCGCCTATCCGGCGCTGGAGATAGTCGACCTGTCGTTCTTCACCCGCGCCTGCGCGGCGCTGATCCTGTACACCTCCGCGTTCGTGTGTGAGGTGGTCCGCTCCGGGATCAACACGGTGCCGGTCGGTCAGGCCGAGGCCTCCCGCGCGCTCGGGTTCACGTTCAACCAGACGCTGGCCGACATCGTGCTGCCCCAGGCGATCCGCGCGGTCGTGCCGCCGCTGACCAACATCCAGATCGCGTTGCTCAAGAACACCACGATCGCGGCGGGCTTCTCGGTGCTCGAGGCCGGCGGCATCTACAGCGTGCTGGCCGAACGGGGCTACAGCGTGCTCGTGGGGCTGCTCTGGGTGGCGCTCGGGTTCCTGATCCTGGTCATCCCGCTCACCGTGCTGCAACGGCGGCTGGACGCGAAGTGGAGCGTGGCCCGATGACCGCGGTGCTGTACGACATCCCCGGACCGAAGGCCCGCATCCGTAACGCCGGTACCGGCGTCGTCGGGGTGCTGCTGATCGTCGCCCTGCTCGGCTACGTCCTCTACCGGATGATCGTCACCGGTCAGTTCGACGGACGGCTGTGGACCTGGATCGAGTACAAGAACATCCAGCTCCTGCTGCTGAACTCGCTGCTCGCCACACTGCAGGCCTTCGCGATGGCCGCCGTGCTGTCGCTGGTGTTCGGCGCGATCTTCGCCGCGGGCAGGCTGTCCGACCATCGGTGGGTGAGCCGGCCCGCGACGGCGATCGTCGAGTTCTTCCGCGCGCTGCCACTGCTGGTCCTGATCTTCATCCTGTTCTACGGGGCGTCACGCAGCCTCGGTCTGAACGTCAGCGAGTTCTGGGCGCTCACGCTCGGCCTCACGCTCTACAACGGCTCGGTGCTCGCCGAGATCTTCCGGTCCGGTGTGCTCGCGCTGCCGAAGGGGCAGCGCGAGGCGGCGTTCGCGCTCGGCATGCGCAAGACCCAGGTCATGACGAACGTGCTGCTGCCGCAGTCGCTGCGCGCCATGCTGCCGACGATCCTCAGCCAGCTGGTGGTCGTCCTCAAGGACACCGCGCTCGGCTTCCTCATCCTGTACCCGGAGCTGCTCTACCAGGCGCGTTACCTGGGCAGCCAGGGGCAGCTGGGTGGCCCCATCCTGCAGGTCGGCATGGTGGTGGCGGTCATCTACATCGCGATGTGCCTGCTGTTGTCCGCCCTCACCCGGTACCTGGAGCGGCGTACCCGGCGGAACCCGAAGATCGCGGCCCTCGATCCGGTCGGCGCCGCGCGAGCCCAAGGTGAGGTGACGGCGTCGTCGTCCACCGGCGTTGGCGGCGCCTGAGCCGCCTCAGTCGATGTAGTGCTGGTCGTGCCGGGCCCGGACGACGTTCTTCTGCACCTTCCCGGTCGATGTCCGGGGCAGTTCTGAGACGACAATGACCGACTTGGGGACCTTGTACCCGTCCAGGGTCTGCTTGAGCGTGCCGATCAGCTCGTCCGGGTCGACCGTCTCGCCGTCCTTGGGCAGGACGACGGCGGTGATCGCCTCGGTCCACCGGGCGTGGGGCAGCCCGACCACGACCACCTCGCCGATTCGCGGATCCGCCGCGTAGACGGCCAGCTCCACCTCGATCGAGGCGACGTTCTCCCCGCCGGTCTTGATGACGTCCTTGAACCGGTCCGCGAACCACAGCACTCCGTCGGAGTCGAACCGGCCGACGTCGCCGGAGTGGAACCACCCGTGCGCGAACGCTTCCTCGGTCGCCTGCTCGTTGCGCAGGTACCCGGTCATCGTGCTGGGCCCTCGGTAGACGATCTCGCCCTGCTCACCGGTCGGGAGCAGCTCACCGTCCGGGCCCATGATCGCCACGGCCACGTTCGTCACCGGCGTGCCGACGGCGCCCAGGTGTGACAGCTGGTGCTCCGGGCGGAACAGGGTCGTCACGGGTGACATCTCGGTCTGGCCGAACAGCAGCGCGAAGTCGCAGCCGAACTCGTCGAGGCAACGACGGATGAGCGCTTCCGGCATCGCCGCCATCGCGTACGTGCACCGCCGCAGGCTGGACAGGTCACGACCGGCGAAGGAGGGGTGCTCCAGCATCGTCCGGTACATCATCGGCAGGCCGAACACCTGGGTGATCCGCTCACCTTCGATCGTGTCGAGCAGCACCCGAGGGTCGAACCCGCGCTGCACGTGGATACTCGCCCCGACCAGCACCGCGGGTGTGCAGAACGCGTTGAGCTGCGCGGTGTGGAACATCGGCATCATCGCGGCGAACCGGTCCTCCCGGCTCCAGCCGCACTCCAGCGCGGAGGACATCGACTCCAGATAGATCGCCAGGTGCCCGGTCATCACACCCTTGGGGAACGAGGTCGTGCCGCTCGTGTACAGGTAGCTGAGTGGATCGCGGTCCGCCACGAACCGGTCCGGCTCGGTGTCGACGTCGCCCTCCAGCTCACCGAACCCGCACCAGCCCCGGTCGGCGGGCTCGCGCCGATGGTCGGCACCCGTGCCCGGCGCGACGATCACCTCGGCGACGTCACCGGCGCCGGCGATCGCGTCGCTCAGCGCGTCGACCAGCTGGGACTCGACCACGACGGCTTTCGAGCGGGAATGCTCGAGCACATAGGTGACCTCCTCGCCGCGCCAGCCGAGGTTGATCGGCACGCAGACGACACCCAGCTTCGCCGCCGCGTAGTAGACGGCGAGGAACTCGGCGCTGTTCCCGGACGCGATCGCCAGCGCATCGCCGCGCCGGTAGCCGCGGTCGGCGAGCCCGTGCGCGACCCGGTTGACCCATCGGTTGAACTCGGCGTAGGTCCACCGCCGATCCCCGTCGACCACCGCGGTGCGCGCCGGGTGGGCCGCCGCCGAGCGGGCGAGCGAGTCCCCCACGTTGACCCGCTGGATGAGGTTCTCCGCCAGGCCCTGATCCGGTTCCGATCCCACGACGTCCTCCGTTGGCCGGTGGAACTACTGACCGCGGCTGGCCTCCTCGGCGCGGGCCCGCAGCCGTTCCCGGATCTCCTCCGGGGTGTACGCCCGACGCTGCCGCTCCGCGCGCGCCAGCACCACGCCGCTCGCCGCCACTCCGGCGAGCCCGGCCAACCCGATCACCTTCCACCACCGCATGGGTGCCAAGGTTAGTGGGGTGCGCGCCACTCCGTTGACCCTCGACACAGCGGTCGAGCAGACCCGAACCGGCGACATCTGGCTGTTCCGGGGCAATTCCGCCGCCGACCGGGCGATCCGGATGACCACGAACAGCCCGGTCAACCACGTCGGCATGGCCGTCGTGCTGGACGACCTGCCGCCGCTCATGTGGCACGCCGAGCTGGGCCAGTCGCTGATCGACATGTGGACCGGCACCCACCACCGGGGGGTCCAGCTGCACGACCTGCGCGACGCGGTACAGGTCTGGGCGAACCGCTACGGCCAGCGCGCCTGGCTGCGCCAGCTGGAGCCGGCGGTCACCCCCGAGATGGAAGACGGCGCACTACGGGCCATCGCCCGTCTGGACGGCACCCCGTTCCCCTCGACGACCCGCCTGGCGTCCCGCTGGTTCCTGGGCAGGCTCCCCCGCCGGGGCAAATCGGAGAACACCGAGCTGGAGACCGCCTACTGTGCCGAGGTGGTCGCCCTGACCTACCAGATGATGGGTCTGCTCCCCGAAGGCCGCCGCCCCAACTACTACGACCCGGGCCGCTTCTGGAGCGGAGACGACCTCGCCCTCGCTCCCGGCTACCACCTGACAGGCGAGCTGGAGATCCAGTAGCCCGAGAGCGACCTCGCGGCCCCTCCGGCTGGCGTCCTCGCACACCCACGTGCTGCGTCGCACATGTCCGGACGTGTGCGACGCAGCACGAAGGTGTGCGAAGTGCCCGAACGCACCGCAACCCCAATGCCAAGCCGGCGCGGAAACCACAGGAACTCGCGCCAAATACTCAACGGTCTTTCAGGAGGAGCACAGGTTCGGTCGGCAGTGTGAAGGCATGACCAACACACCGGCGGGGCCTGCAGCTCCGGCCGACCCGACTGGCGCAGGCCCCGTGCCCGCCGCCAACGACGGCCGCGCCGGTCATGCGGACAGCACCCCGCACACCACACACACGTACCCCTCGATGCCCTACAACGGCAGCCCGTACGGCACGACGACGCCGTACGGCCACCTGCCCCCGCCCGCCGGACCGCCCACCGGGATCGGGAGCCCCGGACCGGGCAAGGGACGGCGCATCGCCGGCATCGTCGCGGTCGCGGTGATCGCGGCCGCGGTCGGCGGCGGCGTCGGCGGCTACGTGGGACACGAGACGTCGAGCACCGGCACCTCCGCGATCGGCACCCTCAGCCAGCAGGCACCGGCGGCGGGCGACCAGCCGGCCGGTGCGGTCAGCACGGTGGCGCAGAAGGTCCTGCCGAGCGTCGTCAAGCTGGTCGGTTCCTCCGGCGAGGGCTCGGGTGTCGTGCTCTCCGCCGACGGCCTGATCCTCACGAACGCCCACGTCCTCGACGCGGCACAGTCCGGTGGGCTGAGCGCTACTTTCCAGAACGGTGACACCGCGCCGGTGCAGGTGGTCGGCAGCGATACCCGCGCCGACGTCGCGGTGGTCCGCGCCCAGGGTGTCTCGGGGCTGACCCCGATCCAGCTGGGCAACTCCGACGGCCTCCAGGTCGGCCAGCAGGTCGTCGCCATCGGTTCGCCGCTCGGCTTGTCCGGGACGGTGACCAGCGGCATCGTCAGCGCGCTCAACCGTCCGGTGGTGACCGCGCCGGAGCAGCAGCAGAGCCCGCAGCGCGGACTCGGCGGGCTCGGCGGCTTGGACGGGCTGTTGGCCGCACCTGCGCAGCAGGCGGCGCCGAACACCGCGCTCAGCGCGATCCAGACCGACGCGGCGATCAACCCCGGTAACTCCGGTGGTCCGCTGGTCGACATGCAGGGCCGCATCGTGGGGCTGAACTCGGCGATCGCGTCGCTCGGCTCGGGAGGCGGCGGGCAGAGTGGTTCGATCGGGCTCGGGTTCTCGATCCCGATCAACCAGGCGAAGCGCATCGCCGACGAGCTCATCGCCAACGGGCACGCGACCCAGGCGCAGCTGGGTGTCGCCGCCAGCGACGCCACCCCGGACAACGGGGCGCGACTGGTGAACGTCCAGGACGGCTCGGCAGCAGCCAAGGCGGGTCTGCAGCCCGGCGACGTGGTCACCAAGGTCGGCGATCAGCTGATCGAGGACTCCGACGGCCTGCAGGCCGCGATCAACTCGGCCGCGCCGGGCAGCACGGTGCCGCTGACCGTGCGAAGCGGGGCCGGAGCTGCACGGACAGTGTCGGTCACACTCGGGAGCGTGACCGCCTCGTAACCCTCCGAATGACGTTCAGTACGCTGATCTCCTGAGTGAGGCCGGATCCGGTTGGGAGCCCGGGAACCGGCCAGCTAGAGGCGGGGACCACAGAATCTGTGGTCCCCGCCTCTGTGTTTCTGACCGTAGAGTCGAAACCATGGGCATGAAGGTGCGTATCGGTATCGGCTCCATCCCGGTCAACGGTTCGGCGGCGGAATCGGGTCCGGGGCTCGCGGAGCTCATCGACGAGCTGGAGGCCCGCCGGATCGACTCGGTGTGGCTGTCCGACCTGGCATCCGCGCCGCACACGACCGACCCGCTGATCGGGCTCGCCTATGCGGCGGGCCGCACCGAGCGGCTGAAGCTGGGTACCGGTGTGCTGGTACTTCCCGGTCGCAATCCGGGGGTCGTCGCCGCGCAGCTCGCCGGCCTCGCCTCGCTCGCGCCGGGGCGCATCCTGCCGGCCTTCGGGGTGCGGCCCGCGCGGGCCGCCGACCGGACGCTGTTCACCGTGCCGGGCGGGCGCAGGGCGGCGGTGTTCGAGGAAGCCCTCGTCGTCGTGCGACGGCTGCTCACCGAACCGTCCGTCACTCATCACGGAGAGTTCTTCCACCTCGACGAGGCCTCGGTGGCGCCGCTGCCCGCCAAGCAGCTGGACATCTGGCTGGGTGGCAGGGCGCCGATCGGGATGAGCAGGATCGGCCGGCTCGCCGACGGGTGGCTCGGCAGCTTCCTCACCCCGGACGAGGCCGCGGTCTGCCGGTCCCAGATCAAGGAGGCCGCGGCGCAGGCGGGCCGCGAGATCGAGGAAGACCATTACGGCACGAACATCCAGGTGCTCCCGGACGGCCACGACGACAGCACCCTCGGCCCGCTGCTGGCCAGGCTCGCCAAGGACCGTCCCGAGCTGGACGATCCGGGGAAACTGATCTGCCGGGGCTGGGCGGCGGCGCGGGCCGAGATACAGCGCTTCGTCGACGTCGGCCTGACCAAGTTCGTCGTCCGGCCGGTCGTGCCGGTCACGTCGAGGAGCGACTTCCTCGACGAGTTCAGCTCCCGGCTGCTGGACCTACAGACCTGAGCTCAGCCGGGGACCTGGCCGAACGGTACCCATGGCTTCGCAACGGACCCCGTCGCGCGCGGTGTCCAGGTAGCACAGTCCGCCGTGGAACACCTCGAACGGCAGGCCGCTGCTGAGTAGCTGCTCACGGTCGAGGTCGCCAGCACCGTGGGTAGGGTGCGCGCGGGGCGCGAAGACGACGGCGACACTGGAATGCGCCATCTTTCTGATCGCTTGCCGGACGATCAGCGGAGCGAGCCCGTGCCCGCGCCCCCCCGGAGCGACGGACAGCTCGGTGAAGATCATGATCCGATCGCCGAGCATTTCCAGCCTGCCACTGAACGACTCGTCCAGCTCACGGGTCTCCACGTCGAACAGAACGTCCCGCACCTGCCTTACGTGTGTGTCGAACAGGTCGAGCGAGCCGTACGGGTCCGCGACGAACAGGTCGACGAACAGCACCTCACCGTGAGCGATCGGGATCTCCGAGGACGGATCCTCCTCGGACCGCGCGAGCAGCTCGAGATGCCAGCGGTCGGCGGAGTGGTCTGTGGCGTCCTGACAGCTCTGGACGTGGTGGAAATGGAGACACACCATGCCGAGATCAAGTGTCACTTAGGCTCCTTACGACCCGACGACCACGTTCATCCCAGCTGAGATCAACTTCGTCACACCATAAGCTCGAGTGAAGGCGATCTCAAGGTAGATGAATCGTCAACCAGCGGAAACGTCGCCGTTGCCCCAAATTTTGTCACCTATAACAGTGCCGTTTGTCAGCGATCCTCAACGAGCGGCAGGCGTACCTGGAACCGTGTATCGCCTGGTTCGGACTCGACACGCAGATCGCCGTGATGACGGTTGACGACCACCCGCCAGCTCACGTCTAGCCCCAGACCCGTCCCCTCCCCGACCCCCTTGGTCGTGAAGAACGGCTCGAACACCCGCTTACGGATGTCCGGCGGAATGCCCGGGCCGGTGTCGGCGATCTCGACCAGCAGCCACTCGTCGTCCAGTGACGTTCGCACCGTGAGCGTCCCGGAACCGTCCATCGCGCCGACGGCGTTGTCGATCAGGTTGGTCCACACCTGGTTCAGCTCGGCCGGGTAGGCGGGGATCTTGGGCAGCGTCTTGTCGAACTCCTTCACCAGCGTGATGCCCTTGGCGAACTTGCCGCTGAACATCACCAGCGTGGCCTTCAGCCCCTCGTGGATGTCGATCGACTGGTACGGCGCCCGATCGATCTGGGAGTACTGCTTCGCGGCCGCCACCAACGCCGTGATCCGGGATGTCGAGTCGGTGATCTCGCGCAGCAGGCTCTCCGTCTCGACAGTGTAGGCCAGCCAGCGCATCGCGGCGTCGAGCGAGGCGTCGGCCCCCTTGAGCTTCACCGCCGTGCGGACCTGCTCCAGGTCCGAGACCCGCAGTCCACCGGCGACGAACACCGGGGCGAGGTCCCAGCTGCCGGCCACCTCCTGGTCGTCGAGCCAGTCCCCCAGCTCGTCCTCCAGGTCGCTGGCCGCGACGGCGGACAGCTCCGGCGCCTCGTGCACGCGGTCGGCGAACTCTTCCTGCAGCCCGGTCAACGCGAGCAGCGCATCCTTGTCCAGCTTGCCCTCGGCGAGCATCCCCAGCTTGTGCCGCATCCCGGTGACCCGGTCGCGCAACGTCGAGGTCGCCCTGGCCGCCGCGGCGGCGGGGTTGTTCAGCTCATGGGTCAACCCGGCGGAGAGCTTGCCCAGCGCGAGCAGTCGCTCGCGCTGCCCGGTGATGGCCTGCCCCCGCCGGGTGCCCAGCACCATGCCTTGCAGCAGGTGCACCGCCATAGGGAACCACTCGCGGAACGCCAGGGCCAACTTGCCCGCCGGCAAGGCGAGCAATCGGACGTCGGTGATCGCTCTCGCGGCGCTGGCGTAGCCGTTCTCCAGCGACTCCTCGAGGTAGAAGGTGACCGCGCCGAGGTAGACACCGAGCTGGTCGGTGCGAGCGGTCTCGACACGCTCACCGCCGATGGTCCGGCTCGTCGCGATCGTGCCGGACAGCAGCACCCAGAAGCACCGGGCCGGGTCGCCCTCGGCGAACACCTCGGTGTCGGCGGCAACCTCGACGACGTCGCCGTGCTCGTTGACCCAGGCAAGCTGTTCGTCGGTCAGCTCGGTGAACAGGAACAGCTCACGCAGCTGGTCGAATGTCAGGTTCGCGCTCATTGCTCCCCCAGGTACCGGTGCACCAGGGTGACCGCCATGGCACCCTCACCCACAGCCGACGCTACGCGCTTCACCGACGCCGCGCGGACGTCTCCGGCGACGAAAACACCGGGAATGCTGGACTCCATGTAGTACGGGTCGCGCTGCAACGTCCAGCCCGGTGGTCGCTGCTCCGACCGGATCAGATCGGGGCCGGTCCGCAGGAATCCCAGCTCGTCACGGACCAGGGTCCCGTCGAGCCATTCGGTGCGCGGCGCGGCACCGATGAACACGAACAGGTAGCCGCTGGCGACGGTCTCGGTGCTGCCGTCGCGGGCGTCGACCAGCGTCACCCGCTCAAGGTGGTCGTCGCCGTGGGCCTGCGCGACCTGGGTGTAGTTGCGCACCGACACGTTCTCGATGCCGTCCAGCTGTTCGATCAGGTAGTGCGACATGGAGGAGCGCAGTGACTCGCCCCGGATCAGCAGGACGACCCGCTTGGCGTGCTTGGAGAAGAACACCGCGGCCTGACCGGCCGAGTTCGCGCCGCCCACGATGTAGACGTCCTGCCCGGCGCACGCGGGTGCCTCGGTGACCGCCGAGCCGTAGAACACACCCCGGCCGGTCAGCTCGGCGACACCGGGAGCGTCCAGGGTGCGGTAGGCGACGCCGGTGGCCAGCACGATGGAGTGCGCGGAGATCTCGGTACCGTCACCGAAGTGCACGACCCTGGCCGATCCGCGTGCCTCCAGCCCGGTCACCTCGCGGGCGGAGAGCGTCTCGGCACCGAACTTGCGGGCCTGGCGCCGTGCCCGGTCGGTCAGCTGGGCGCCGGACACCCCGTCCGGGAAGCCGAGGTAGTTCTCGATCCGGGAGCTCTGCCCGGCCTGGCCGCCGGTGGCCTGACGCTCGACGAGCACCGTACGCAACCCTTCGGACGCCCCGTAGACGGCGGCACCCAGCCCCGCCGGGCCCGCACCGACGACGACCAGGTCGTAGAACTCGGCGGAAGGCTCGGTGGACAGCCCGACCGCGCCGGCGATCTGTGCGTCGGACGGCTGGCACAGCGCCGCGCCGTCCGAGGTGATCACCACCGGGATGTCCTCGGGGCACGCGCCCGCCGCTTCGAGCAGCCGCAGCCCCTCCGGCTCCTCGACGCTGAAGTAGCGGTACGGCACGGCGTTGCGTGCCAGGAAGTCCCTGGCCTGGAAGGACGGCGCGGACCAGCGGTGGCCGATCACCTTGGTCTCCTGCACCGCGGTGTCCCCGGTCGCCCGCCACGTCTCGATGAGCGCGTCGACGACCGGGTAGAGCTTCTCCTCCGGCGGGTCCCACGGCTTGAGCAGGTAGTGGTCGACGTCCACCAGGTTGATCGCCTGGATCGCGGCGTCGGTGTCGGCGTAGGCGGTCAGCAGCGCGCGGCGGGCCCTGGGGAACAGGTCCATCGCCTGTTCGAGGAACTCGATGCCGTTCATCTGCGGCATCCGGTAGTCGGCGAGCATCGCCGCGACCATCTCGCCGCGCAGCTTCAGCTCGCGCAGCGCGTCCAACGCATCCATCGCGGAGTCGGCCCGGATGATCCGGAAGTCCGCTCCGTAGCGTCGACGCAGATCACGCGCCACCGCACGAGAGACACCCGGATCGTCGTCGACCGTCAGCAGAACGGGCTTACCCATGACACCATCCTCCCTCAATCCTGACCTCCGCATAACCTGACTCGGGTGAGCCCGTGTCTGGAGATGGATCTCGCGGTCGTGCGGGCCCGGTACCTGGAGCTGAGGATCGCGTTGCCCGAGGCCAGGGTGTTCTACGCGGTGAAGGCCAACCCGGAACCCGACGTGCTCAGGACCCTCGCCGAAGCGGGCAGCGGGTTCGATGTCGCCTCGATCGGCGAGATCACCCTGGTGCTGGAGCTGGGCGCGGACCCGGGCTCGCTGTGTCACGCCAACCCGGTGCGCACACCCGAGGAGACGGCTTCGGCGTTCGCCGCCGGAGTCCATCTGTTCGTGACCGACAGCGCGGAGGACCTGGACGTGCTCGCGCTGCACGCTCCCGGGGCCTCGGTGCTGGTGCGGCTGGCGGTGGACGACTCGGGTTCGGCGACGCCGTTCGGCGGCAAGTTCGGCTGTTCCGAGGACGAGGCCGCCGTCCTGCTGCCCCGGGCCGCCGCGCTCGGGCTGGACGTCGCGGGGCTGAGCTTCCACGTCGGTTCGCAGCAGTCGGACCCGAAGGCATGGAGCGGCGCGATCGCTGCCTGCGCGCGAGTCGCTTCGTCCTCGGGTGTCGAGCTTCGTCTGCTGGACCTCGGCGGCGGGTTCCCGGTCCGCTATCGGGAGCCGGTTGCCTCACTGTCCGAGTGCGCCTCGGCGATCTCGGACGCGCTGGCGCTCGCTTTTCCGGCCCGACGACCCGAGCTGGCGGTCGAACCGGGTCGGGTGCTGGTCGCCGAGGCCGGGGTGCTGCACGCGCGGGTGGTGCGCGTGTCCCGGCGGCACGACGGGCGACGCTGGGTCTACCTGGACGTCGGCCGGTACGGCGGTCTGGCCGAGACGGAGGGCGAAGCGATCCGCTACCGGCTCCGCACCCCGCACGACGACGGTCCGCTGGAGCCCTCGGTGCTGGCCGGCCCCACGTGCGACGGCGACGACGTGCTCTACCGAGAGGTCCCCCTGCCCACGGCGCTGCGCGCGGGCGACCCGGTCCGTCTGCTGGCCGCCGGTGCCTACACGGCCAGCTACGCCTCGATCGCCTTCAACGGCCTCCCCCCGCTCCCGGTCCACTGCACCGACTCCGCGCACCCTGTGCCGACACCGCGCACCTGACGCCCACCCCGCGCTATGCGCACACAGCGCGGCGTCACCGGAGGGTGCGCGCCGTCGACCGCGGCTCCGCGGTGCCGACGGATCGCGCACGGCGCCAGCCATCAACAAACGACCTGACACCGCGCACCCTGTGTCCACACCGCGCGACGTGCACATAGCGCGACGTGATCGCAAGGTGCGCGCCGTCAGCCGCGGGCGCGCGGGGCCGACGGATCGCGCACGGCGCCAGCCACCAGCAAACGACCTGACACCGCGCACCCTGTGTCCACACCGCGCGACGTGCACATAGCGCGACGTGGTGGGAAGGTGCGCGGGGTGGGCACGGGGTGCGCGGTGTGGCGCGCGCGGACGGCTTTTACGCTGCTGGGGTGGATGATGTGGCGCGGGCGTTCTCGGGGCGGCACGTGTTGGCCGAGCTCGCCGGGATCGACGCCGCGCTGCTCGACGACGACCGCGCGCTGCGCGCCTGCCTCGCCGAGTCGCTGACCGACGCGGGGGCGACCGTCCTGCACGTGGTGACCCACCGGTTCGAGCCGCGCGGGGTGACCGTGCTGGCGATGCTCGCCGAGTCGCACGCCTCGATCCACACCTGGCCGGAGCGGGGCTGCGCGTTCGTGGACGTGTTCACCTGCGGCGACGCCGCCGACCCCGAACGCGCGGTCGCACTGCTCACCGAACGTCTCGGCGCACAGCGCCTGGACATCGACACCGTGCACCGGGGCTCGACACCCGGCCAGGTCGTCGAGCCGATGGCGGACGGCCTGCGGCGGGTCTGGGACGTGGCGGACGTGCTGTGGTCGGGCCGCACCGCCTACCAGGACGTACTGATCGCCCGCACCGCGCACGGCATCACCCTGTTCTGCGACGACGAACGGCAGAGCAGCGAGGCCAGCCAGCTCGTCTACCACGAGGCGTTGCTGGTCCCGGCGCTGCTGCTCGCCGAGCGACGGGACCGCGTTCTGGTGATCGGCTCCAGCGAGGGTGTGGTCAGCGAGCTGGCGGTCGCCGCCGGCGCGAGCACCGTGGACCACGTGGACATCGACGCGGACTGCGTCCGGGCCTGCGCGCGGTGGCTGCCCTACGGCTACACCCCCGGATCGCTGGCCGACGCGGAACGCGGCGACGGCCCGGTCCGGATGCACTACGAGGACGGCTGGCGGTACCTGACCGGCACCGACCACCGCTACGACGTCGTGGTCGTCGACCTCCCGGACGAGCGTCCCGAGGACCCGTCGGCGCAGCACAACCGGCTGTACGGCGAGGAGTTCCTGCGCCTCGCCGCGAGCGTCCTGCGTCCCGGCGGTGTGGTGGTCGGCCAGGCCGGCTGCGCGACGCTGTGGCGCAACGAGACGCTCCTGCGCTCGGTCCGGCGGTTCGGCGAGGTGTTCCCGACCGTTCTGCACTACGGGTCCGACGAGCACGAGTGGTCATTCCTGACCGGCTCGCCGCACGCGGTGCCCGATCCGGTCGACCGGGTGCTGCGCGAGCTGCCGACGCTGCCCTACCGACCGTCCTCGCTGGACGCCGACTCCGTGCGCAGGGGCGCGGTGCTGCCCCACGCCGCCCGGCACCCGTGAGCTGTCTCAGCGACCAGGGCTTACCATGGCCGCATGGGTGCCCTCCAGCCGATGCACTGGCTCATCGTGGTCGTCGTTCTCGTGGTCCTGTTCGGCGCCAAGCGGCTGCCTGACGCCGCGCGGAGCCTCGGCAAGTCCGCGCGCATCCTCAAGGCGGAGGTCGGCGGTCTCCACGACGACCCGGCCAAGCCCGCCGAGGCGAAGTCGGTCGAGACCAAGCCGGCTGACTGACCTCCGGCGTGCACAGCGACTTCACGACCCTCGCCTGCGCGCCGGAGAGCGTGCTGGACGACGACCAGCTGGCGCTCCTGCCTGAGGACAGCGCCCCGGCGCCCTGGTCGCTGCGTGCCAGCACGCTGATCTGGACCGGCCATCCCGACGCGAGGGCCAAGGCCGCGATCGCCGAGATCGTGCCGTCCGAGATCAGCAGGGATGCGGTCCCGGTCCGTACCGTCGGCGCGTTCATCCACTACCTGGACACCCCGGTCGGCAGCTACTCCGAGATCATCGGCCTGGTCGTCTACCGGCGCGGCGCCTCGCTGTTCGGCCACGTCCCGTTCATCGCGGTCGACTCCCCGGTCAGCGTCGTCGGCGGCCGCACCAACTGGGCGCTGCCCAAGACGCTGGCGACCTTCGAGGGCAAGCCCGCCGACCGGGTCCCGATGTCGGTCACCGGGCGGGGCTGGCGGGTCGAAGCGACCGCACGCGCCGCGCGACTGCCGATCCCGACCGTGTCGCCCGGGCTGCTGCCGATGGTCCAGCTCGGCCCCGACGGTGCTCTGTGGACCGCCCGGCCGTCCGGCTACGGCCTGATCCGACCGGCGAGGATCGACGTCCGGGTCGACTCCAACCGGACGGACGTGTCACTGAAGGACTGGTTCCCGACCGGCGCCCGGCGCGGCATCCTCGGTGCCCAGATGCGCTCGAGCTTCAGCGCCCCCGGCTGAGCTCACCCGGGGGCATACGCGATCGCCATCAGGTGAGCGCTCGCGCCCAGCAGGCTCGGCTCGGTCTCCACCCGGCGGATCATCCGCAGCAGGGTCTCTCGGCGCGTCGGGTCGTCCAGCGCCGCGCCGACGTCGGCGAACGAACCGACACCCTCGACCGCCAGCACCTGAACCCGGTCGAACCCAGCCCTGGCCACCTCGTCCCGCAGCTCGTCGGCGCGGTGGAAGTAGGCGAGGGTGAACCACTCGGGGCGCCCGGCCGGGTCCGGGTTGTGGTGCACCCCGTCACGCAGGTCGCCCTCCACGATCGCCTCGAAGGCCGGGTCGTCGGCGTCACCGCGCAGCACCCCGTCGTAGGTGGAGGCGAACCGGGACACCGCCGCCGCGAGCAGTACCCCGCCCGGCCGTAGCACCCGCCGGGCCTCGGCCAACGCGCGTTGCCGGTCCTCGGCGTCGACCAGGTGGTACAGCGGGCCGAACAGCAACGCGGCATCCGCGCCTCCGTCCGGGTAGGGAAGGTCCCGCGCATCGCCGACCTGCGCCGAGGCCAACGGAGTGTCGGCCTGCGCCGCCGACGCGCGCCGCGCCGTCTCGATGTGCGTGGGCACCGGGTCGAGCAGGTGCACCGTGTACCCGGACCGGGCCAGCGGCAGCGCGTAGGGCCCTTCGGCGCCGCCGATGTCCAGCACCGTCGCGGGCGCCTCGGGCAGGAACCGGGCCAACAGCTCCCGGGTACGGACCGCCTCCAGCCTCCCCCAGGTCGTCAGGCGGTCGCGCTCCACACCGGCCTCGTAGTGGGCCCGGATGTCCGCGTCGAGTGGCATGCTCATGCCCGCGCACGTTATCGACCGACCGCGATCGGATCATCCGAGTTCTCCGCCGAGGCGGGCCGGACACGATGAACCACCAGCACCGCGATCAGCCCGAGGACCAACCCGAGCACCGTGCGCCACCCCAGTGGCTCACCGAACATCAGCGCACCCCACACCGTCGTGACCGGCGCCATGAGGAACATCAGCGCGTTGACCCTGGTGACTCCGCTACGGCGCAGGAGCAGCCAGTACAGGCCGTACCCGCCGAATGTGGACAGCAGCACCAGCCAGCCGACCGACAGCCAGAAGGTGCCGGTGCTCGGTGGGACGGCGACGCCGGCCGACGCGGCGAGCACCGTGAACACGACGGCGCTGCTGAGACAGTGCACGCTCAGCGCGAGCAGCGGTGGTGCACCGGCCTCGGTGCGGCGTTCCAGGAAGGTCGCGGCCACCAGGCAGAGCATCCCGAGGAAGGGAACGCCGTAGGCCCAGAGCGCCACCGCCGGGTTGGCCGAGGCGTCGGCCGAGGTCACCACGATCACTCCGGTGAGGCCGAGGACGAGCCCGATCCACTGTCGCCGGGACACGTACTGGCGCAGCAGCGGGCCGGACAGAGCGCCCGCGACCAGCGGCTGGGTGCCGTCGATCAGCGCGGTGGTACCGCTGGACACACCCAGCTGGATAGCTGCGTAGACGGTCAGCAGGTAGCCGCTCTGGGACAACAGCCCGATGCCGACCTCACGGCCGAGCATGCGGGGCGACCATTCCCGCCATCGCGCCCGGTACACGACGGCGGCGACCGCGACCAGCACGAGCGCCAGTGGAACGAACCGCCACATCAGCAGCGTGAGCGCCGAGGCCTGGCCGACGCCGAGCTTCGCCCCGATGAAGCCTGAGCTCCAGCAGAGCACGAATCCGAGTGCCAGCAGCATGTCCACCTCAACTAAACAGATCGGTATACCTACTGACACAGGTAAACAGATCGGTCTACACTCGGTCAAGTGGACGGACAGCTGACACCCGGAGCCCGGAAGGTCCTCGACGCCGCGAGCACGCTGTTCTACGAGCGCGGCATCCACGCGATCGGCGTCGACACGATCGCCAAGGCGGCGGGCGTCACCAAGAAGACGCTCTACGACCGGTTCGGCTCGAAGGACCAGATCATCGTCGCCTACCTGCGCGACCGGGAGCAGCGCTGGCGGACGTTCCTGGCCGACCACCTCGCCGCCGTCCCCGAGGAACGGCGACTGCTCGGCATCTTCGAGGCATCTGCACGCTGGGCCGCCGAGTACTCGCCTCGCGGATGCAGCTTCATCAACGCGCGAGCGGAGCTACCGGACCCCGAGCACCCGGCGTTCGCGATCATCGACGAGTCCAAGGCGTTCATGCTGGCGCGCTTCGCCGAGCACGCCGGGACCCGAGCCGGTCACGACCCGGTCGAGCTGGCCGAATCCCTGTTCATCCTGCACGAAGGCGCACTGGTCACCGGCGGGCTCGGCTCGGTACCGGATGCCTGGCCACGCGCGATTCGAGCGGCCGAACAGATGATCAACGCGGACTGACCGGCCACTCCGCCGACGCCAGGACCCGCATCAACGCCTCCTGACTACCGGGCGGCGGCACCGTCGACAGGACCCGACTGGTCTCGACGTAGGCCCACTGGGCCTCTGTCCCCGGCCGGGGTTCACGCCGGTAGCACCAACGGGTCGTACGACCCCGGCGGTCCGCGCCGAACAGCTCGACCTCTTTCGGCGGCTCGCCGTGCTCACCGACCTCCACCGACAGCGTCATGCGGTGGTTGCCCTCGCGGTCACAGAACGGAATCTCTCTCGGAGCAGACATCGGCAGTCCTCCTTGACGGGATTGGGCCGTGCTGGAGTTCGACACCGCGGGTTCCGTGCCCGGTGCCGCCAGGCGTTTCAGACACCTGGCGGCCGGATCATCAGGACCCGCTCAACGCACCTTTTCCGGGATGTGGTCGAGCGCGTGCAGTACCTCGACGGCCAGCGAGTGCGTGGCCTTGTCACCGAGCTTCTCGTGCTGCTTGATCGTCGCCACGACCAGCTGAACTCGCCGGTCGTACGGAGACAGGACTTTCCCGTTGCTGCTCATGACTCAGTCCCTTGCATCGGTGGAGCGAAACCAAGGACCTGACCGATCACCGAACCCGATGGCAAGCGATCCGCCCTGGACGCTCATCGGGGACGACACGAGCTCGAGCGCCCGTATACGAGATGTTCCCAACACCTCCACCGTACCCGCACTCACCGTCACCGACCCAGAACGTCACGGGAAAGTTGTGACCCAACCGCTGTTGCTTCGACAAGCACCGGCGAGTGACACTTCGAACATGTGTTCGGACCACGAGTGGCAGCCGCCTCCTGCGCCGGCGATCGCCGGCTTCGCGGCTCCGACGACGGTCCCGCCACTGACCGAGGTGTGGGTGCTGCTGGACGAGCTGGTCAGGACGGACCAGGCCAGCCCGAGAAAACTGGGTGACGGTCTGGAGATGACCGGACGGGCGCGCGGCCTGCTGCGCGAATGGCGCAGGGGGTCACGTGGCGAGTGGTTCGGAATGGTGAACTACCAGGTCTACTATGCGGACGGCCGCCCGAGACCGGCCCTCTTCTTCGAGCAGCTGGTCCCCGCCCACGCCTTACTGCCCCGCGCCGACCGGGCGCCGCTCGGCGAATGACCGGTGAGCGGCACTAATGCCCGCCGCAATCGCTGTAGTCCTGCCGAGGAACCCACATCACCGGCGCCCTGGCGTAGAACCAGCCCTTGCCCGCGACACAGAACCAGACTCCCTCCGCCGTGCCGTCCCGGGTGAGTCGCACCATATTCGACCCCGGGACGCGCACGCACCGATCGAACGCCTTGTACGGCACGTACCACGCACCGTCCCCCAGGGTCGCGGAGCGACTCAGACAGGACCAGACCGGCTCACTGAAGTCGCCCTGGTCGACCCTGATCCTCTTGTTCTCCAAGCCGGGAGGGAGCGGATCCGCGGGGATGACAGGCGCGGGCGGCGCCTCGGCGGAGATCCCCACGACCTCACCGAGCTTGTCCACGGCACCGAAGAACAGGCCGATTCCCACCAGCCCGAGCAGCAGGGTGAGAAGTCCGATGATCAGCCCGGACAGCGGGAGGCGCTTACTCGTCGCGGCTCCACGTCTCGCCCGACCGAGGCCGAGGAACCCGAAGACGACCGCGACGATCCCGAACATCACGCCGAAGAAGGATGTGACGGGCATGAGGCACGGCACCAGTCCGACGAGCGCCGTCACCAGCGCCGTGATGCCGAAGCCGTTACGAGGCTCGACCTGGGCGGGCCCGGGCAGATCGAACTGCTCATTGTTCATCGATCTAAGGGATCGCGGAATCCGAGACAGACGTTACGACAGTTGCTGTGGCAACAAAATAATGCGGCACACTCACTCGCTATTGCGCAGCAGCGGCCGAAAGAGATACTCTAATGGGTGCGATCAGAAAAAGAACTCACTACCCTACACATTAATAATAGCACGATCGGAGAGGGGCCGGCCAGACCCCCATTCGAGCGAGAGTTGGCGGCGGAGACCGAGCGGATCCGCCGGCTTCACGCACTGCTCGCCGCAGAGCTGGCGACCGCCACCGCCACGGCCCGGGGAGTGCTCGGCACGCCGGCCGGCGAGGAGCTCAGCGCGCGCTGGGAACGCGACGTGTCCGCACACCGCTGGTCGGAGAGGGCGAGCGCGCTGGCGGCGGCACGCTCGGGTCTGTGTTTCGGCCGGCTCGACCACACCGACGGGTCGACGAGCTACATCGGCCGGATCGGACTCACCGATCCCTCGGATTCGGAGAGCGCGCTCATCGACTGGCGCGCGCCCGCCGCCCAGCCGTTCTACTGCGCGACATTGGCGACACCGCTCGGAATGATCCGTCGGCGGCATTTCCAGCTCGCCGGAACCGCGCCCGAGGAACGGGTCCACACATTTCACGACGACGTACTGGATCGGGCGGCACTCACCGATGCCGATTCGGAATCCGCGTCCGACCCGGCATTGCTCGCCGCATTGACGGCGCCGCGCGGGTCGACGATGCGCGACATCGTGACGACGATCCAGGCCGAGCAGGACGCGATCATCCGGCTGCCGCTGTCCGGCGCGGTGGTGATCGAGGGCGGCCCGGGGACGGGCAAGACCGCGGTGGCGCTGCACCGCGTGGCCTATCTGCTCTACACGCATCGGGAGCGGCTGGCTCGCAGCGGTGTGCTGGTCGTCGGTCCCAGCGCCGGGTTCATCCGGTACGTCGGCGGAGTGCTCCCGGCGCTGGGCGAGTCGGCGGTGGTGTTCACCACACCGGGCAGGCTGGCCCTCGGCGTGGTCGCCACCGAGGTCGATCAGGACGACGTCTCGCGGACGAAGGGCGGGCTCGGCATGCTGGACGTGCTGCGCCGCGCCGTCGCGGATCGGCAGGAGCTGCCCGGGTCGCCGATCCGGATCGAGCTCGACGACGTCACCGTCGAGATCGACCGAGACACGGCGGCGGAGGCCGGGCGGCGCGCGCGGGCCACGGGTCTGCCGCACAACGCCGCGCGGGCGACGTTCCGCGACGCACTGGGCGGCCTGCTCGTCGGGCAGGGCGTCGAGCGACTCAGCGGGGACCTGGCGGACCCACCCGAGCTCGCCGACATCCTCCGCGAGCTCGGCGAGGAGCTCCCGGAGATCGCCCCACCGGCGCAGGTGACGGCGCAGCTGCGCCACGAGCTGCGCGACGACCTGCGTTCGGACCTCGGTTTCCACGCCGCTGTCGACCGCCTGTGGCCGTCGCTGACCCCGGAGCAGGTGCTCGGCGATCTGTTCACGTCACCGGACCGGCTCGCCTCGGCGGGCGCCGACGCCGCTCTGTACCGGGCCAAGGGCGCCGCGTGGACCGTGGCGGACGCACCGCTGCTCGACGAGCTGGCCGAGCTGCTCGGCCCGCTGCCCGGTTCCTCGGCCGAACCGAGAGAGCCGGACAGCGCCTACGCGGCCGAGGTGCTGTCCATCCTGGAGGCGGCCGACCGGCAGATCGCCGGGGAGGACCCCGACGAGCTGCGCCCGACCGACTTCGTCACCGCCGACATGCTCGCCGCCCGGCAGGTGCCCGACGAGCTCAAGAGCGTCGCCGAACGGGCGGCGGCCGACCGGGACTGGCGGTACGGGCACCTCGTCGTCGACGAGGCCCAGGAGCTGTCCGCCATGGACTGGCACGTCCTGTTACGCCGCTGCCCGTCCCGGTCCATCACCGCGGTGGGTGATCTCGCGCAGCGCAGCGCGGCATCCGGGGCGCACGAGTGGGCGGACGTGCTCGCGCCGCACCTCGGTTCCCGATGGACGTACCGGACGCTCACGGTGAACTACCGCACGCCCAGCGAGATCATGTCGCTGGCGGCGACGGTGCTGGCCGAGTTCGCGCCGGACCGGCAGCCACCCGAGTCGGTCCGGGCGACGGGTGAGGACCCGTGGCAGCTCACCGTGTCCCGGACGGACGTGCGCACAGCCGTCGAGACAGAGGAGGCTCGGTCGGGCCGGGGAACGCTGGCGGTGATCGCCGACGACGTCGACGGCCTGGCCGGACTCGGCGCCGAGGTCCACACCCCGGTGTCGGCGAAAGGGCTCGAGTTCGATGCCGTCGTGATCGTCGACCCCGAGCGGATTCGCGCACGTAACCCGGCCGATCTCTACGTCTCGATGACCCGCGCCACCCAACGGCTCGGGCTGCTGCACCTCGAACGCTGATCGCACGCAAGAGGCCGGATACCGCCATTGAACGGCGATATCCGGCCTCTTCGCGCTTTAGCGACTATTAGGCCACCGACGTATCGTGATCGACGATCAGAGATACGGGATTTGGCCTGGGGATTGTTGCTCCTCCGACTGGACTCGAACCAGTAACCCTGCGATTAACAGTCGCATGCTCTGCCAATTGAGCTACGGAGGACCGCTTTGTTGTTCCGGGCGGCTCGGCCGCCAACGGAGATAACCTTAGCGCACCGCCGCACGGCGGTTTACAGGGGCTCCCATGAGTGGGCATGCTCAGCCGGCCCGCGGCAGTATGGGTCGCAGACAACCCTGGAGGAAGCCGTGTTGATCCCGTTCATGCTCGGTGCAGCGACCGGCTACGTGCTGGGCAGCCGGGCCGGCCGGGAGCGCTACGAGCAGCTGGCCCGCACCTACCGCCGCGTAGCCGACCACCCCGCGGTGCAGGGCGCGGCGGGCATCGCCAAGGCGAAAGCGGTGGACGCTGTGCGAGCGACCGCCGGCCTCCGCAAGGACAGCTGACCGCGACACGACTTCGCAGACCGTCACGTCGCGTCGCAGACGCTGCAGTGTCTGCGACGCGACATCACGGTCTGCGAGGTCGGGCTAGCCTGCCGTCCTGGCGATCATGAAGAGCCTGCGGAACGGGAGCCAGGTGCTGCCGTCCTCGCCCGCCGGGTAGACCTCACGCAGCCTGGGGGCCAGCTCCGCGCGGAAGCGGTCCCATTCGGCGTCGTCCAGTGCGGCACGCACCGGGCGCAGCGCGGTGCCGGTGATCCAGGTCAGGACCGGGTCCTCGCCGGTCAGGCGGTGCAGGTAGGTGGTCTCCCACGCATCGACCTCGGCGCCCGCCGCGATCAACGAGTCCGCATACGTCGTCGGGGTTTCCACGGCCAGCGCGTCACGGACCTCGACCCTGCCCCGCCAGGCGGGCTCGGCGAGCAGCTCACGCACCAGCACGTGCGAGGGCGCATCGAAGTTCCCGGGGACCTGCATGGCGAACCAGCCGCCCGCCGGCATCTCGCCGATCCAGTCGACCAGCAGCCGAGGGTGTCCCGGCACCCACTGCAGGACCGCGTTGGTGACGACCACGTCGTCACGCTCACCCGGGTGCCAGTCGCGGACGTCGGCCTGCCGCGCCGGCACACCCCGCGCCCGCGCGTCGGCGACCATCTCCGGCGAAGAGTCGAACGCGTCGATCTCGGCGTCCGGCCACCGCGCGGACAGCAGCCCGGTCAGGTGGCCGGGGCCGCACCCCAGGTCGACCACGCGCCTCGGGTTCCGAGCCCCGATCCTGGCCAGCAGATCATGGAACGGCCGGGAACGGTGGTCGTCGAACGTGAGGTACGCGGTCGGATCCCAGGTCATTCAGTCGACTTCCTCTCGGTCCGCGGCCCGTTCGACCGCCTGACGAAGCGCTCCCGGTTCGGTGCCCGGATCGGGCCGGACCTGCACCTGTACGCCGTCCCGGCCGGCCACCGCGCGGTCCACGAACCACGCGCCGCCACCCGGCAGCTCCACACGTCGCCGCGACCGGATCGACGAGGTGACGCGCTTGTGCACCACTTCGGGAACCCGGCCGGGATCGCTGAGCCGCACCGGCAGCGGCCGCTGGTCGGCCAGGATCACCGCGTCACCGACGGCCTCCTGCTCGACGGCCTCGATGACCGTCAGCGCGCCGCTGTTCCAGGTCGCCTTGCTGACCAGGTGCCACCCGATCCGGCGCCCCTCGGGCAGCCACAGACCACGCGACGTCGCCACGACGACCCCGCCGCCGCTCACCGTCGCCGACGCGAGCACCCGCTCCTCGCCCTCGAGCGTGCCGGTGAACCCCTCCGGCAGCTGCTCACGGCCGAGCAGCCGGTACATCCAGCCACGCAGTTCGCTCACGCGCTGCCGGCCCTGCGTTCACGCAGTGCGATGCCGTACTGCTCCAGCGGGACCAGGTCGCCGAACAGCTCCCGATAGGCGTCCGGCTCGGTGACCGGGTTGGTGCGCTGCAGCAGCGACTTCAGCTCCGCGATCTGGGTCTCCACCAGCACCAGCCGGACCCCGGCGAGCACACTCGCCACGTAGCGGGCCTCGTCGTTGCCCTTGCGCGGCAGGTCGAGCGGCTCAACGGCGAGCTCGGTGAGCATCGAGCGCAGCGTCGACGGGCACTGGGCGGCCACCGTCTCCAGCCACTCGGTGCCCTCCGTCCCCGCCGCCGCTCCCCCGGCCGACTGGATGCCCTGGTGCACCGCCTGGTAGGCGGGCTCGCTGAAACACCCGATCGGCAGCTCGTCGTACGCGGGACCGGCGACCGTGGGCAGCTGCAGCGCTGCCTTGACCGCTTCGCGCTGCAACCGCAGCTTCGGGTCCTTCGCGGGCGGCGGGACGGCGCCTCGCGCCGTCGCGCGCTGCCGCTGCGCGGGCTCCCCCGCCGTCTCCCTGACCCGCTGCACCACGGTCGACTCGTCGGTCCAGCCGACCCAGCCGGCGAGCCTGCGCGCGTAGCCGTCCCGCAGCGACCGGTCCTTGATCTGGGCGACCAGCGGCACGGTGCGCCGCAGCGCGCTCACCTGGCCCTCGGTGGTGTCCATGTCGTAGTCGCGCAGCAAGCTGCGGATGGCGAACTCGAACAGCGGCTCCCGCCGCGCCACCAGGTCCCGCACCGCCGTGTCGCCGGAACGTTGTCGCAGCTCACACGGGTCGAGCCCGTCCGGGGCGACCGCGACGAACGTCTGCCCGACGAACTGCTGCTCACCCTCGAACGCCTTCATCGCGGCGGCCTGACCGGCCTCGTCACCATCGAACAGATAGATCATCTCGCCCAGGTCGAACGAGTCGTCGCCGATCAACCTGCGCAGCACCGAGATGTGCTCGGCGCCGAACGCCGTGCCACAGGACGCGACCGCGGTGGGGATCCCGGCCTGGTGCATCGCCATGACGTCGGTGTACCCCTCGACCACCACGACCTGCCGCCGCTTGGCGACCTCCCGCTTCGCCAAATCCAGGCCGAACAGCACGTGCGTCTTGCGGTAGACCGGCGTCTCGCTCGTGTTCAGGTACTTGGCCTGGATCGGGTCGTCGTCGAACAACCGCCGCGCGCCGAACCCGACCACGTCGCCGCCGAGGTCCCGGATCGGCCACAGCAACCGACGCCGGAACCGGTCGATAGGCCCCCGCTTGCCGTCCTTCGACAGACCCGCCTTGTTCAGCTCGTCCAGCGTGAACCCGTCGGCGAGCAGAGTCTTCGTCAGCCCGTCCCAGTCGGCGGGTGCGTACCCACAACCGAAGTGCGCCGCGGCCGCCGAGTCGAAACCCCGGCTGGTGAGGAACTGGATGGCGGGCGCCGCCTCCGGCGTCCGCAGCTGCTGGCTGTAGTACTCGGCCGCCTTGCGGTTCGCCTCCAGCAACCGGGTACGGGTGCCGCGCTCCCGCTGGACCGACGACCCGCCACCGACGTAGGTGAGCTGCACCCCGACCTTGTCGGCGAGCCGCTCGACCGCCTCGACGAAACCCAGGTGCTCGATCTTCATCACGAAGTCGATGACACTGCCGCCCTCGCCACAGCCGAAGCAGTGGAACGTGCCATGCGTGGGGCGGACGTTGAACGACGGCGTCTTCTCGTCGTGGAACGGGCACAGGCCCTTCAACGACCCGGCACCCGCCCGACGCAGCGCGACGTACTCGCCGATCACCTCGTCGATCCGGGCGCGGTCACGGACCTGGGTGATATCCGAGTCTCTGATCCGTCCGGCCACCGAGTTAGTTTAAGCCTGTCCCGCGCGGAGTTTTTCCGTGACCACCCCGGCTCGCGCAAGCGCTCGCTGGGGTGCTCCCAGAAGAACAAGCCGACTTCGTCGGTCGGGCGCGCGCTTGTCTGGTTGCGTTCTGCCTCGCCCGTTGCGTTTTCTACGGTGCTCCGCACTGAACCCCCTCCGGGGAGACTCACGGAGCCCACTGTGTGGGTGGCGTAGTCCCGCCGTGTTTGCATGATCGGCACGGTGTGGTGGCTGCTTTTTCGCGCGAGATCAGCCATGGGCCCGTGGTGATCATGGGGACGGGCGACACCGCGCACTCTGTGGGCACACCGCGCTCTGTGCACATCGCGCGGTGTGGACTGGAGGTGCGCGGCGTCACCAAAGTTGATCACCCAACCTGTGCGCTGCACCCCACAGGGGCGCGGCGCAGCCGTGGCCGCCTTTGGTGCCGCAGTCTTCCCCGTCCCCGCGATCCTGGCCCGCACTTGGCGTGGTCGGGCGGCGTCAACCCTGAAACCTCGCCCCCGAACATCGGACAGCCGCGCAGGCAGCGAGGCCGGCGTCAGCCGGGGGTTGACCCCGGCCGACCACGCCAAGACACTGACCGGCCAGCGGGGACAGCGCCGCAATCCCGGAACCGAGATCCCGCCCGTCGCGTGAGAGCGACGGATGGGCGCTCTGATCATGCGAGTGGGCGCCCGGGTGGCCTTCCACACTGAACTACGGACTCGACGCCAGTAGCGTTCGAGAAGTGTCGATCACACCGGAACCCGCACGGGTCGAACTGGCGATCGAGGAACACCGGGCGCATCTCATCGGGGTCGGCTACCGGATGACCGGAAGCCTTGCGGACGCCGAGGACGCGATCCAGGAGGCGTGGTTCCGGCTGAATCGACTCAGTGACGACGAGCGGGCGACGATCCGGGATGCGAAGGCCTGGCTGACCACCGTCGTCGGCAGGCTGTGTCTCGACCGGCTCAGGTCCGCGGCGGTGCGCAAGGAGAGCTACATCGGGCCGTGGCTGCCCGAGCCGCTGGTCAGCAGTCCCGAGGAAGACGACCCGCTGTCGGTCCTGGTGCGCGACGAGGACGTCCGGATGGCCGCGATGGTCGTCCTCGACCGGCTGACTCCACCCCAGCGGGTGGCCTTCGTGCTGCACGACGCGCTCGGCCTGCCGTTCGACCAGATCGCCGACGTGCTCGACTGTTCACCCGCCGCCGCCCGCCAGCACGCGACCAGGGCACGCCGAATCGTGTCGACCGCCCAACCTCCCCCGCGTGCGACCGACCTGGAGCAGCAACGGCTGCTCGGAGCGCTCGCCGACGCACTGGGCAGGGGTGACACCCGGACGCTGGTGTCGCTGCTGCACCCGGACGTGATGTTCTTCAACGACAGCGGCGGGATGGCTCCGGCCGCGCGCCGGGTGGTCGTCGGCGGAGAGAAGGTGGCCCGGCTGCTGTTCGGCCTCGCCAAGCAGTACGAGGGCGCGCTCTTCGAAACGGTCGCCCCGGTGCTGGTGAACGGCGAGCTCGGCTATCGGTCCGGTGGGCTGCGCGGCTCACCGGAGGCGGTGACGGCGATGAGCATCCGGAACGGACAGGTCGTCGCGTTCTACGCGATGCTGAATCCCGCGAAACTGGCCAGGGCGACACCTCGCATCCTGCGCAAGGCCCGAACTTCTTGACCTCAACCCTGGTCGAGGTCGCAGACTTCGGGGCATGAGCAGCAGCCTCGCTGAATCCGTCGACCAGCTCGACGACTGGTACCTCGATCGGTTCGACGTCGACGCCTACCTCGCGCGGATCCGGCATCCCCGGGTCGGGCCCGGCGTCGAGGCACTGCACAGCCTGCACCGCGCTCACGTGCTGGCCATCCCGTTCGAGAACGTCGACGTCGTGCTCGGCGCCCATCGAGGTCTCGCGCCGGAGACCATCACCGACAAGCTGCTGCTGCGTCACCGGGGCGGTTACTGCTACGAACACGCCCTGCTGTTCGCGGCGGCCGCTGAACGACTGGGCTTCCGGGTGCGTCGCATCATCTCCCGCGTCCAGCCGCACCGGTCCGGTCCGCGTACCCACATGGCCCTGCTGCTCGGGATCGACGGCGAGGAGACCCGGTACCTGGCCGACGTCGGGTTCGGCGCCGGCATGATCGCACCGATGCGGCTGCGCGACGGTGACATCGTCGACCAGGCGGGCTGGCCGCACCGGTTGACGGTGCGGGACGGAATCTGGACGCTCGCCAAGCACACCGAGGACGGCTGGGAGCCTCAGCACGCCTTCGACGAGTCCCCGGCCCGCCCGGTCGACTACGAGGTCGCGCACCATTACGTGTCGACCCACCCGGCCTCGCCGTTCACCGGCCGGCTCGTGGTGATGCGGCTGTCGGACGGTCTCAGCAGGCGGCTGATCGACGACACCCTCACCGTCGAGCACGCCGACGGCCGGATCGAGCGCACCCCCGTTCCGCTGGAGCGGCTGGACGCGACGCTCCGGGACCTCGACGTGGTACTCAACGCCTCCGAACTGGCCGAACTGCGAGTGCATCTCGGCGGCCAACCGGAGCTGTGGTCACGCTGACGCGGTGGCGACCAGATCGCCGTGCCGGTCATCGAACTCACGGACAGCGGCCGAGGTCGCGTGCGGCGCCAACGCCTGACGGAACTCCACCAGCCGGTTGCGGTCCCGCTTCGAGTTCAACCGCCGGATCGCGACCGCCGCGTCGCCTGCCGTGGCGCAGGCATGCTCCACGGCGCCAGTGCCCAGTCGAGCGGTCGCCAGATCACACATGAACAAGGCTCGCGCACGGCTGAATCCGGGGTCGAAGGAGGCCAAGGCAGCGCGCAGGTGCCGTTCCGCCTCGGTGAACCGTCCGAGCCACATCTCGGATCGTCCGGCTCTGGCTTCCACCTCCCGGTGGTTGAACCAGTAGATGAAGGCAGGCTCCTCATCCGGCCGAGACCTTCGTAGCAGCTCCTCGGCTCGATCCCGAGCTCGCTTGGAGGCGTAGGCGTCTCCCGCTGCCGCCGCGCCGGTCGCCAGCCGGATGTACACCGAGCTGGCCACGGCCGGCGTCAGCTCGCGTTCCCAGTGCAATGCGGAGCGGGCCAGCTCGACCGCGTCCTGAGGATGCGATGAATACGCGGCCGAGTTGCTCATGAACCCAAGGATGTTCGCGCCGATCGCCCGGTCCTCGCTCACGTGCGCATGACGCAACGCGGCCATCCAATAGCGCTGCGCCAACGCCTCGTCACCACTGTCATACACAACCCAACCGGCCAGCCGACCCAACTCAGCTGTTTGCGCATGCAATCTTTTCCCGACATCCTCCGAATACGACCCGCTCTTCAACAACGCCACAGCGAGCCGCAGATTCTCCCGAATGGTCGGCAGCAGCGTCCCGCCACCGATCTTGTCGTCCATCCGACGCAAACCATCGGTGACCTGCGCAAAATCGTTCACCAACGCATCGGTCACCCGATCACCACGCAACGACGCGGCAACCCGGGCCGGGTCATACAGCCACTGGTGCGCGACCGCGGTCAACGACACACCGGTCAGCGCGAGAAACTGTCGCCGCTCCATTCCACCAGGGTCCACGACCTGGGCCAGGGAATCCAGTGCTCCGCCGGGAGTCCATTCGACGCTCAGGCCGTCGTCGGCGCGCGCGTAGCGGCGGTCGACGTACGCGTCGGCGCCCGGCCAGCCCAGCTGCGCCGGCGCCACCGGCTCGCCCAGCCGGATCGACAACACCTCGCAGACCAGCCCCGGAACCGGGGACCGAGGGACACTCGGGCGTTCCCGGCCCTTGTCCGGAGCGATCCACCGCCTGGCGTGCCGTCGGTGGACCGTCACCCCGTCGCGCCGCCCGGCGGCGACCTCGTTGATCCGATCAGCAAGCTCTTCGACAGTCCATCCGGCGCGAACCAGAACCATCTCCAATTCAGTATTACGATTCGGTTCGCACCCCCTAATGCTTCGTGCCGCAATCATTCTTGCTCCCCCTGAAGCACATCACCGGACACACACGCTAGCCGATCACCGAACCATTTCAGTGATGTGTGAAAAAGTGTGCACACCATTCGACTCGGCGCGAACCATTCGCCCGCGACGCTCACTTCGTGAGTTCCGCCTATGTACCGTCGAGCGACTACGTCTATTTCCTGGCCGCGAAAGGCTTCGCCGCCGAAATGCTCGCCGAGCACGTTCCGGCCCCCGACGGCACCTGTACGCACTGCCGAACTCTCGGCTTCACCATGACCTGGCCGTGCCGCCCCTGCCTCTCGGCCCGGGCGGCCGCCGCACTGGCCGCGTCCTGGCGTCGCCCGCACCGCCCAGGTTGGGTGCCGGTGTACCCACCACCGCCCGATGAGCGTTGAGGCAGCTCGCTAGGACAGGCGGGTGTGCCAGGCGTAGGCCTGGTTGTCCGTCAGGGCCGCTATCTGATCGACCACGACCCGCCAGCGGGACGGGTCATCGGGGGCCTCCGACCAGGATTCGGCCAGGGGGATCGCCAGCGTAGCGGGGGCACCCGCGAAGACCGCCTCGGCCAGTTCGGCCAGCAGCTCACGTTGACCGGCCTGCATGCGCAGCCGCGCGGGGTCGGCCATGACGTAGCGGACCGCCACCGCCTTGAGCAGGGCCACCTCGGCCGCCACCGGCGCGGGAATCTCCAGGTCCGCCGTATAGCGCCCCAGCGGGCCGTCGCCGGCGACGGCCCGGGTCGTGTCCACGGCGGCGGAGGCGAAGCGGCTCACCAGCTCGCTGGTCAGGCGTTTCAACGCCACCTGGCCCGCTGCCGTCGGGTCGGCGCGGCAGGCTGTCTCGACCACGGGCAACGCCAGCAGCCGCAGGCCCGCCTCCTCACAGGCGGCGGGGTCCGCGCCGAAGCTGCCGGCCGCGAGCGCCGCCAGCGCGGCGCGCTCGGTCGGGTCGGCGAGCGCCACCAGGCTGATCCGGCCGGCGAGGATGCCGTCCTCCACGTCGTGCACGGAGTAGGCCACGTCGTCCGCCCAGTCCATGACCTGTGCCTCCAGGCACCGGCGGCCCTCAGAGGCGCCGGCTCGCACCCAGGCGAAGGCGTCCAGGTCGTCGGGGTAGACACCGAACTTCCGTTGTCCGTCTCGACGCGGGAACGGGTACTTGCAGGACGCGTCCAGCGACGCACGGGTCAGGTTCAGGCCCGCTCCGACGATCTTCGGTTCCAGTCGCACCAACGTCCGCAGGGTCTGGGCATTGCCCTCGAAGCCACCGCAGGACGCCGCGACGTCGTTCAGCGCACGTTCCCCGTTGTGGCCGAACGGTGGGTGGCCGATGTCGTGTGCCAGCCCGGCGGTGTCGACGACGTCCGGGTCGCAGCCGAGCTCCTCGGCGATGCCCCGGCCGATCTGCGCGACCTCCAGCGAGTGGGTCAGCCTGGTGCGGGGCATCCCGGTGATCTCGGCGCCCTCCCCCGGGCCGACCACCTGCGTCTTGCCCGCCAGCCTGCGCAATGCGGCGGAATGCAGCACGCGTGCCCGGTCCCGCGCGAACGGGCCTCGAGTCTCCGGGCGACGGGAACCGCCCAGCGTCGCGTCCTTGGGCTGCTCGGGTGACATGCGGGCGCGATCGTGCTCGTCGTAGTCGTACCCGCGCGTCATCAGCCTAAGCCGGAGCCTTCGGTCTCCACCGACGCGTGGGTGAGCCGGTAGAACAGCAGCGCGCCGGTCTCCCGCACGATGTAGCGCGCCTGGGTCTGCCTGGTCTGGACGACCGGGCCGCTACGGGTCGGCGACGTCCACGACGGAAGGTCGTAGTCGCGGGCCATCGTGCGGGCGCGCAGGGAGTGCCACGGGTCGCTGACCAGCAGCGCCGAGTGCCATCCGCTGCGCCCGGCGACCCCGGCCACGGCGCGCAGGCTCTCCAGGGTGTCCGAACCCTCGCCGATCGCCACCAGGACGCTGGTCGGGACACCCCGGTTCGCCAGATAGCGCCGCCCGGCGGAGGCCTCGGTGTAGCCGTCGCCGGCCTTGCGGCCGCCGACGGTCGCGATACGGCTGGTGAGGCCGTCCTTGTAGAGCTGCTGCGCGTGCCGCAACCGTGCCGCGAAGATCGGGCTGGGCGAACCGTCGTACTGGGCCGCGCCGAGCACCACGACCACATCCACCGGACGGCGGTCGTCGAGGCGGGCGACCTGCCAGACCCGGAACGCGGTCGCGCCGACCACCATCGCCACCACCAGGACCGAGCCGACCAGGACCCGGGCGATCCAGTTCGGCCCAGGCGGCTCGGGTTCACGGTGGACGACCGGCAGCGGCACGGTCGCGCGTTCGGTGGGGGCACTCACGAGCTGATCCGCCCCGCCGTCGCCGCCAGCGCGACACCGCCGCGGTCTCCGCGCCGCGCCAGCACCTCAGCGAAGATCGAGATGGCGGTCTCGGCGGGTGTCCGCGCACCCAGGTCCAGGCCGACCGGCCCGCGCACCCGGCTCAGCTCGTCCTCGGAGAGTCCCGCGGCGACCAGCCGGTCACGCCGAGCGGACTGCGTGCGCCGGGAACCGAGCGCCCCGATGAACCCGCGTCCGCCGCGCACACCGTCGATCAGGACGGCGTCGAACCGGGGGGCGTGGTCCAGCAGTACCAGCACGTCGGCCTCGGTGAACCGGGCGACGCTGTCCCGCGCGTCGGCCAGCTCGGTCACCTGTTCGCCGGGCCAGCCGAGCAGGGCGGCCTGGGCCAGGAGCGCGTCGCCGATCGCACCCGAGCCGATGACCAGGACCGTCGGCACCGGGACCCACAGGTCCAGCAGCACGTCCTGGCCACCGTCGGTGAGCCGTTCGGTCGTGGTGGCTCCCCGGCGCAGCAGCTGGCGCGCGGCTCCCGCCACCAGCTCGTCGGCGTCGCCGAGGCCGCCGTGCGTGCTCTCCAGATCGGCCCCGCTCAGGACCAGCTGGGCAGACCCGTCCGCGGTACTGGCCAGCGCGGCGGGACGGCCGGCTTCGAGCGCGACCCCGAGTGCCTCGGCCAGCTCGGCGGGCAACGGGTGCCCGAGCAGTCGCGCGCCACCGGCACAGGCCAGACCGGCTGCCACCGCGGCGTCCTCGGCGACGTGCGCATCCGTCGCGCCCGGCTCCCGCGTGGACTCGGACGCCAGCGCGACCGCCACCGTGTCCAGCGCGCCACGCAGCACCTGACCCACGTGCTCTCCGCCGGGGCGCGCGACGAGCAGCTGACCGGGCTCCACCGTGCCGAAACCGTGGCGGTCCAGCACCCGGACCACCCCGACGCCGTCGGCTGCCCAACGGCGCAGCGCGGCACCCAGGTCACGGAGGGCGGTCGGCGTAGTTGCGGCGCTCACAACACCCAGACTACGACCGGAAATCCCGAAGCCCGCCCCCGGCCCGGGCCACACAGCGTAGAAATTGGCCCCGCAAGGCACCCGAAGGGGTTCCACCGAAGGCGGGTCTGGGTCCCCGACGGGCGCTCGGCGAAGCCGATGTTGCGTTTTCGGAGGTAGGGGCCCCGGAGCTTGCGGAGGGGCCCCTGGCTACGAAAACCAAAAGGCGCCCTTGGAGGGGCTAGAGACCTGCCAGGGCGGGACGCTTCGGGTCGAAGGTCCAGTCCGGGACCAGGTAGCGCATCGCGGCCGCGTCGTCCCGGCCGCCGAGTGCGTTCTCCAGGTAGCACTGATGCGCCCGCTCGACCTGGGCCTCGTCGAGCTCGACACCGAGGCCGGGGCGGCTCGGCAGGTCGAGGAACCCGTCGGCGATCACCAGCGGGTCGCGGGTGAGCCGCTGGCCGTCCTGCCAGATCCAGTGCGTGTCGATCGCGGTGATGTCGCCCGGCGCCGCGGCGGCGACGTGGGTGAACATCGCGAGCGAGACGTCGAAGTGGTTGTTCGAGTGCGAACCCCAGGTCAGACCCCAGGCCTCACAGATCTGCGCGACCCGCACCGAGCCGTTCATCGTCCAGAAGTGCGGGTCGGCGAGCGGGATGTCCACGGCGCCGGAGCGGATCGTGTGGCCGAGCTGACGCCAGTCCGTCGCCACCATGTTGGTCGCCGTGCGTAGACCGGTGGCGCGGCGGAACTCGGCCATCACCTCCCGGCCCGAGTAACCGTCCTCGGCGCCGCACGGGTCCTCGGCATAGGCGAGGACGTCGGTCAGCTCGCGGCCCAGGCGCACGGCCTCGTTGAGCGACCAGGCGCCGTTCGGGTCCAGGGTGATCCGGGCGTCCGGGAAACGGGCGGCGAGTGCACGCACGGCATCCGCTTCCTCCTCACCCGGCAGCACGCCGCCCTTGAGCTTGAAGTCGCGGAAGCCGTACCGCTCGTGCGCCGCCTCCGCCAGCGCCACGATCGCATCGGGGGTGAGCGCGGGGAGGTCACGCAGCCGCAGCCAGTCGTCGTTCTCCTCGGCCCGCCGGTACGGCAGGTCGGTGGCCGCGCTGTCGCCGACGTAGAACAGGTAGCCCAGCACCGGTACCCGGTCACGCTGCACTCCGTCGCCGAGCAGCGCCGCGACCGGGACCTCCAGCAGCTGCCCCAGCAGGTCGAGCAGCGCCGACTCCACGGCGGTCACCGCGTGCACCGCGATCCGCTGGTCGAAGGTCTGCGCGCCGCGTCCACCGGTGTCCCGGTCGGCCAGCGCCCCCCGGATCGTGGTGAGCACGCGGTGGTGGTCGCCGATCCGGCTGCCGACCACCAGGACTGTGGATTCCTCCAGCGCCACACGGATCGCCTCGCCGCCGGGCACCTCGCCGACCCCGGTACGGCCGTCGGAGTCGGTGAGGATCACCAGGTTGCGGGTGAAGAACGGGGCGTGCGCGCCGCTCAGGTTCAGCAGCATGCTGTCCTGCCCGGCCACCGGGACCACCCGCATGGCAACGACCGTCGGCACACCGGACATCGTCTACTCCCTCGCAGGTCAGAAGCCGTGAGTGGCGAGTGGTCCCAGGGGACCACTCGCCACTCACGGGTCTTTAGTGGTTGCCCAGGACGCCGTTGATGCGGCGCCAGGTCCCAGTCGGGTTGTCGTCGCGCAGCTCGGTCGGCAGGATGCCGGCCGGCGCGTCCTGATAGGCGACCGGTCGCAGGAAACGCTCGATCGCCAGTGACCCGACGGACGTCGTCCGGGAGTTGGACGTGGCCGGGTACGGGCCGCCGTGGACCATCGCGTGCCCCACCTCGACCCCGGTCGGCCAGCCGTTGAACACGATCCGCCCGGCGAGCCGCTCCAGCACCGGCAGCAGGCGTCCGGCCAGCTCGTGGTCCGCCTCGTCGGCGTGCAGCGTGACGGTGAGCTGCCCTTCCAGGACCCGCAGCAACGCGATCAGCTCGGCCTCGTCCCGGCAGCGCACCAGCACCGACGTGGCACCGAACACCTCGTCGCGCAGCGCCGCATCGGCCATGAGGCTCGCGGCGTCGGTGGCGACGAGCGTCGCGCAGCCCCCGCTCGCGGTGGTCGGTTGTGCTCCGGTCGCAAGAACCTGCACGTCGGCGTGACCGCTGAGCTTCTCCACGCCGGAGGCATAGGCCCTGGCGATGTTCGCGGTCAGCATCGTGGCACCCGTGCTGGCCTCGACCGCCTTGCGCGCGCTCGTCTCGAACGCGTCCAGACCGTCGCCCTCCACCGCGAACACCATGCCCGGGTTGGTGCAGAACTGGCCGGCACCCAGGGTCAGCGAGCCCACGAACGCGGTACCGAGGTCGGCGCCGCGCGAAGCCAGCGCCGAGGGCAGCAGGAGCACCGGGTTGGTGCTGCTCATCTCGGCGTACACCGGGATCGGCACCGGTCGGGCCGCGGCGGCGCGGGTCAACGCGAGACCCGCCCCGCGTGAGCCGGTGAACCCGATCGCCTGGATCCGCGGGTCCGCCGCGAGCGCGCCGCCCACGGTCGGACCGTCGCCGTACAGCAGCGAGAAGACTCCGTCGGGCATCCCGGTCGCCTCGGCGGCCGCGGCGATCGCGCCGGCGGCCAGCTCGGACGTGCCCGGGTGCGCCTCGTGCGCCTTGACGACGACCGGGCAGCCCGCGGCCAGCGCCGAGGCGGTGTCACCGCCCGCGACGGAGAAGGCGAGCGGGAAGTTGCTGGCGCCGAACACCGCGACCGGTCCGAGCGGGACCTGCCGCTGGCGGATGTCGGCACGCGGCAGCGGCTGGCGGTCCGGGATCGCGGGGTCGATCCGGGCACCGTGCCAGCTGCCCTCCTCGACGGTCTCCGCGAACAGCCGCAGCTGGCCGGCGGTCCGTGCGACCTCGCCGGTCAGCCGCGCGGCGGGCAGACCGGACTCCCGGCCTGCCCGTTCCACGAGTGCGTCGGTGCGGTTGGTCAGCTCGTCGGCGATGGCGCGCAGGAACCGGGCGCGCTGCTCGTCCGGCACCGCACGGTAGGCGTCGAACGCCAGCTCCGCGGCCGCGCAGGCCCGTTCGATGTGCTCGCTCGCGGCGTCGCGGTACTCCGGGCCGAACGTCTCACCGGTGCTGGGGTCGACCGCGGTACGCGCCGGTCCAGTGCCGGGCACCCGCGCGGTGCCGAGGAACTGTTCTCCGGTCACGGGATAGCTCACTTCAAGGTCCCTTCGGTCGAGGCGGTCAGCTTCTGGATGAGCGCGGCCAGCTGGGCCTGCTCATCGACGGTCAGGTCGACCAGTGGTGGCCGAACAGGACCCGCCGGCCTGCCGATGACCCGCATACCCGCTTTCACGATGCTCACCGCGTACCCGGCCCGGAGGTTGCGGATGTCGGTGTAGGGCAGCACGAAGTCGGCAAGCCAGCCGTTCACCGTAGCAATGTCCCCGGCCCGCAGTGCGGCGTAGAAGTCGAGCGCAAATCTCGGGAGGAAGTTGAAGATCGCCGAGGAGTAGGTGGTCACACCCATCCGCAGGTACGGCACCGCGTAGGTTTCGGCCGTCGGCAGGCCACCGATGTAGGTGAGCCGGTCGCCGAGACGGGAGACCACGCGGGTCATCTGGTCCAGGTTGCCGGCGCCGTCCTTGAACCCGATCAGGTTCGGGCAGCTCTCGGCCAGCCCGGCGACCGTCTCGGCGCTGTACAGCGCGTTGCTCCGGTTGTAGATCACCACGCCGAGCGACGTCGCGCGGCACACCGCGCGCACGTGCGCGGCGAGGCCTTCCTGGTCGGCCTCGGTCAGGTAGGGCGGGAACAGCAGGATGCCCGCTGCACCCGCCCGTTCGGCCGCCTGCGCCAGCTCGACGGCCATCGCCGTGCCGTAGCCGGACGGCGCGATGATCGGCGTTCCCTCCGGGGCGCTGGCCACCGCGGCCTTCACGACCGTGGCCACCTCGGCCGGGGTCAGCGAGAAGAACTCGCCGGTGCCACCGGCGGCGAACAGGCCGGCGACCTCGTACTGGCCGAGCCAGCCGACGTTCTCCCGGTAGGCGTGCTCGTCGAAGTTCAGATCCGCGTCGAAGTGTGTGACCGGGAAGGACAGCAGTCCCCCGGCCAACCGTGCGGCGAGCTCAGTGGGGGGCAACGACTCGGTCACGTCTGCGACTCCCTTTCTGTTGAGTGGGTGGGGTCCGTTGGGAGGGGCGGGTGCTCAGTGGGCTGCACCGTCCGGTCACTGCGTACCAGTCCGACCAGCGCGGCGCCGATCACCGACGCGACGGCCAGCGCATACAAACCGTAGGTCACCTGACCGGTGGCCTGCTTGACGAGCCCGAAGCCGTACGGCGCGACGAACCCCCCGAGGTTGCCCAGCGAGTTGATCACCGCGATGGCCGCCGCGACGACGAGCGGGTGCAGCGCCCCCTGCGGGATCGTCCAGAACAGCGGGCTGGCGCTCTTGAAGCCCATCGCGGCCACGCACAGGAACACCAGTGCCCACCACGGCGAGGCGATCGCGGCCAGATAGGTGCCGACGGCGGCCACCAGCAGCGCGCCGACCAGCAACGACTTGCTCCGACCGAGCCGATCGGACGCGCGTCCGGCCAGGTACATCGCGACGATCGCGCAAATCCACGGCAGCGAGGACAGCAGACCCACGGTGATGTCCGTGGTGCCCGGAATCCGGCGCACGATGGTCGGCAGCCAGAAGGTGTTGGCGTAGATCGACAGCTGGATGGCGAAGTAGATCCCGCACAGGACGAGGATCGTCGGCGACAGCAGCAGCCGCCACCGTGATGGGGCCTTGGCCGACGTGGTCGCGGCGGCGCGGGCCTGGTCCTCGCGCTCGATCTCCTCGGTCAGCGCGGACTTCTCGCCGTCGGACAGCCATGTCGCGTCGGCGACCCGCGAGTCGAGGATCCGGTAGGCGATGATGCCGACCACGACGGACAGCAGCCCTTCGATGCCGAACATCCACTGCCAGCCCGCGATGCCGCCCGAGCCGTGCAGCGCCAACAGCGGACCGGACGCCGGGCCGGAGATCGCCGCCGCGACGGACGACCCCGCGACGAACAACGCCGTCGCGCGGCCCCGGTGCGAGCTGGGCAGCCAGCGCGCGAAGTAGTAGATGATCGCCGGGAAGAAGCCCGCCTCGGCCGCACCCAGCAGGAAGCGCAGCACGTAGAACATCGTCGGGCCGGTGACGAACGCGGTCGCGGCGGACACGATGCCCCAGCTGACCATGATCCGGGTCAGCCAGATCTTGGCGCCGTAGCGTTCCATCAACATGTTGCTCGGCAGCTCGAACACCGCGTACGCGACGAAGAACAGACCGGCGCCCAGCCCGTAGGCGGCGGCGCCGATGCCGAGGTCCGCTTCCAGGTGGACCTGCGCGTAGCCGATGTTCGACCGGTTCAGCTGGTTGCAGATCAGCATCACGATGAACAGCGGGACGACCCGCCGGAACACTTTGCCGACCGCACTGTCGAGCTCGGGCTTCATGGTGCTGACGTTACGATCCCAACTGATACCCGTCCAACACTAGTTTTGCATCCATCCATATAGAGATTGGATCGATGATGCTGCAGCACCTGTCGAGCTTCGTCGCGGTCGCCGAGGAGCTGCACTTCGGCCGCGCCGCCACCCGGTTGTCGATGACCCAGCCGCCGTTGAGCAGGCGTATCCACCTGCTGGAACGTGAGCTGGGGGTCGAGCTGTTCGACCGGTCGCAGCGCAGCATCCGGCTCACCCCGGCCGGGCGTTCGTTCCTCGCCGATGCGCGAGCGATCCTGCAGCTGTCCCAGCAGGCAGCGTTGTCGGTGCGCAAGGTGCCCGGTGGTCAGGTCGGCCGGGTGACCATGGCGTTCACCGCGACGACCGCCTACACGGTGCTGGACTCCGTGGTGACCGCGTGCACCGAGCACCTGCCCGGGGTGGACCTGGTGCTGCGCGAGATGGTCAGCGCGACGCAGATCGAGGCGCTGCTCGCCGGACAGATCGATCTCGGGCTGGTCCGTCCGCCGGTCGCCAACCCGGAGATCGCCACCCGCGAGGTGCTGCGCGAGCCGCTGCTGGCCGCACTGCCGACGACTCATCCGCTGGCGCGGCAGGACGCCGATCCGACGTTGGCGGACTTCGACGGCCAGCCGTTCATCATGCACGCGCCGTCCGAGGCCAGGTACTTCTACGAGGTGCTGGTGGGCATTTTCCGCATGTCCGGGGTCAGCCCGGTGTACACGCAGTACATCAGCCAGTCGCACACGATCCTGGCGCTGGTCCGGGCCGGCGTCGGGGTGTCGCTCGTGCCAGCCGCCGCCGCCGCGCTGCACTTCGAGGGGGTCGTGCTGCGCCCGGTGACCGGGCTGCCGGCGCGGCCGGTCGAGCTGCACGTGATGTGGCGGCCGAACAACGAGAACCCGGCGCTGCACGCGTTGCTGCCCCTCGTTCGGGTGCGCGACTGAAATTCGGTGGCGGACGGCGCGCAGAATGATCACCGTGCACCGACAGCAGGAAGTCCTGTCCGCGTGCCGGGTGGCCGATCTCGCCCGGGCGGCGCTCAGCCGTGCCGACCCGCTCGAGGTGACGGCGATCCACGAGGGCGGTGAGCACCTGTCCTGGTTCGTGGGAAGGGAGTACGTGGCCCGGTTCGTCACCGATCAGCGGTCCGCCGACCGGCAGCAGCGTGAGATCGAGCTGCGCGACCTGGTGCGCGACCGGGTCACGGTGCCGGTTCCGCGTTCGGCCGCGGTCGGCGGGACCCCGGGGCTGCGGTTCACGCTCGACGAGCGTCTGCCCGGGATCTCCGCGGAACGCCGCCCGGTTGGCGAGCGAGGCGAGCGCGATCTCGCCGCCCTGCTGACCGGGCTGCGTTGTGTGTCGACGGTGGATGCCGCCGACCTCGGCGTGCCCCGGCAGGAGCCGCACCGGCTCTCGGAGCTGCGCGAACAGGCCGTGGCGGCCGCCGAGCGGATGACCGGGAACGGTCAGCTCGACGGCCCGATCCTCCCGTGGGCCCCACTGCCCCACGAGGCGATGCCGGTACTGGTGCACGCCGACCTCAAGGGCGAGCATCTGCTGGTCGACGGGGACGGCGCCATCTCCGGCGTGATCGACTGGACCGACGCGGAGATCGGCGACCCGGCCACGGACATCGCGGGGCTGGCCATCTCGATCGGCTCCCCCGCCGCGCTCCGGGTAGCCGAACGAGCCTGCTACGACGCCGCGACCCGTGAGCGGGGAATCTTCCTGGCCCGCTGCAACACGCTGATCCTGCTGGACGACCGCCTGAACGGCACCGACGACAGCCCCGAGCCGCTCCTGCGCGCCCAGCTGACCAGAGCCTGGCACACCTCCCCGTCCGGAGCCGTGAGTGGCGAGTGGTCCGGTAGGACCACTCGCCACTCACGGTTCTCAGCGGGTTCTGTTGATGGCGGAGAGCAGGGCGTAGAGGGACGCCGTGCTGAGTGAGTGGTCGATGCCGACGCCCCAGCGGGTCACGCCGCCGATGCGGACCTCCACGTACGCGGCAGCCGGGCTGTCCTCCCCCGCACGAGTCGCGTTCTCCCGGTAGTCGAGGACCTCGACCTCGATGCCGGCGACCCGCAGCGCGGCCGCGAACGCGGACAGCGGTCCCGCCCCGTCCGCTTCGACCTCGTGCTCCGACCCGTCGACCCGCAGCCGCGCGGTGAGCCGGTGCCGGCCCCCCGCGTCCACGGTCCGCCAGTCCAGCAGCTCCACCGAGACCGGCGTCCGGCCCGGCAGCAGGTACTCACGGCTGAACAGCTCCCAGATCTCCTTGGCCTCGATCTCCCGCCCGGTCGCGTCGGTCTCGCGCTGCACGACCTTGGCGAACTCGATCTGCAGGCGGCGCGGAAGGTCCAGGCCGTTGTGGGTGTGCAGCAGATAGGCGATGCCGCCCTTGCCCGACTGGCTGTTGACCCGGATGACCTCGTCGTAGTTGCGCCCCAGCTCGGCCGGGTCGATCGGCAGGTAGGGCACCTGCCAGGGCAGCTCGGACTCCGGTACGTCCAGCTCCGCGGCGCGAGCGGTGTGCGCGGCCATGCCCTTCTTGATCGCGTCCTGGTGGGTACCGGAGAACGCGGTGTGCACCAGGTCGCCGACGTAGGGGTGGCGCTCGTGCACGCCGAGCCGGTTGCAGTGCTCGACGGTCCGGCGGATCTCGTCGATGTCGGAGAAGTCGATCTGTGGGTCGACGCCCTGGGTGTGCAGGTTGAGCGCCAGGGTCACCAGGTCGACGTTGCCGGTCCGCTCGCCGTTGCCGAACAGACAGCCCTCGACGCGCTGTGCTCCCGCTTTGAGGGCCAGCTCGGCGCACGCCACGCCGGTCCCCCGGTCGTTGTGCGGGTGCACCGAGAGAATCACCGAGTCCCGCCGCTGCAGGTGCCGGCTCATGTACTCGATCTGGTCGGCGTACAGGTCCGGTGTGGCGATCTCGACGGTGGCCGGCAGGTTCAGGATCACCGGTCGCTCCGGCGAGGCCTCCCAGGTCGCGGTCACCGCGTTGCACACCTCGAGCGCGAAGTCCGGCTCGGTCTGGTTGAACACCTCGGGCGAGAACTCGAACCGGACGTCGCCGGTGTGCGTCCGCGCGCACCGCGCCACGTCGTCGGCACCGGCCACGATCAGCTCGCGCAGGCTCGACCTGTCCTGGCCGAGAACGACGTCACGCCAGATCGGCGCGGTGGCCGTGTACAGGTGCACCACGGCTCTCTCGATCCCGACGATCGACTCGAAGGTCCGCTCGATGAGGTCCTTCCGCGCCGGGGTGAAGACCACGATCGTCACGTCGTCGGGCACCGCTCCCGGCTCCGCGAGCGAGCGCACGAAGTCGAAGTCGGTTCGGCTGGCCGAGGGGTAACCGACCTCGATCTCGGTGAACCCCATCGCCACGAAGAGGTCGAACATCCGCCGCTTACGGTCGGGGTCCATCGGCTCGGCCAGCGCCTGGTTGCCGTCCCGCAGGTCGACGGGCACCCACAGTGGGGCGTGTTCGATGCGGGCGTCCGGCCAGGTCCGGTCGGTCAGTGTGGCGGCAACGCGCTCGTGCGCGGGCAGGTATCGGTGCGAGGGCATGGAGCTTCGGCGTTGCCGGTTCCACCACGGCTGACCATCTGGGATCGGTCCGCCCGGGGTGTGCAGGGTGGGAAATGTGTACATCGCTGACAAGTCCTTCGGTCCGGATCTGACGACCGGCAGGTTCGAGCCCCGCGGCGGACCGCCGGTCAGGTCAGAGTCCGCCGCGGCGCTCGAGAAGCAGGCGTACGCGGTGCATGCAGCCGAGAATACAACTACTCAGCTCCTCAGACAACTTTACCGACCTGTATAGCTAGCGTCGGACGGCCCCGAGGAACATCTCCAGGTGGACCCTGACCGACCGGCCGGCCGCCGCGGAATCCCCTTCGGTGATCGCCTCGACCAGGTCGTGGTGCAGCCGGGTCGCGTCCAACGCCGGATCATGACCTCGTGATCCACCGCGCCGCGCGACCTCCAGCGCCGCACCCCGCAGGGCTGCCGCGAAGGAGTCGAAGACCTGCAGCAACACCGGGTTGTGCGCTGCCACAACACTCGCCCGGTGCAACGCGACATCGGCGTCGACGAAGCCGTCGATGTCCGTCGCGGCGTCCCGCGCCGCGAGCGCCGAACGCAGCGCCGCCACGTCCTCGTCGGTCCGGCGCAGCGCCGCGAGCTGCGCCGCCTGCACCTCCAGCCCGAGCCGGACCTCCCAGACGTCCGCGACCTCGGCTTCGCGCAACGCACGGTCCAGGCCGGGGATGGCGCTGAGCGACGCGACATAGGTTCCCGAGCCCTGACGCGACGCCAACCGGCCGGAGGCGATCAGGGCGCGCACCGCCTCGCGCGTCGTCGACCGTCCGACACCGAGCATCTCGGCCAGGCGGACCTCGCCGGGCAGCTTGTCCCCCACCGCCCAGCCGCTGTCGTCGAGCATGCGGGCCAACTCGGCGGTCGTCCGCTCGACCAGCGAGACGTGTTCCACCGCGCGCGGGCGGACGTGACCGGCATCATCAAGTGGCACCCGGGCAACTTACTTGACCCCAACCGCTGTTGAGGTTGAACAGTGATCCCATGACAACCGATTCCGCGAACGACGCGGACTCCAAGCCCGGATCCTGGGGCGAGCTGCTGCGGGGTCGGCACCTGGGCGCGATGATCGTGCTCGCCGGCGGCGTCGCGCTCTACGCGACCAACGTGTACGTCACCACGGCGCTGCTGCCTTCGGCGATCGCGGACATCGGCGGCGAGCGCCTGTACGCGTGGAGCACCACGATCTTCCTGCTCGCCTCGGTGGCGACCTCGGTGCTGGTCAGCAGGCTGCTGGCCGGTCAGGGCAGCCGCAGGGCGTACCTGATCGCGCTGCTGCTCTTCATCGTCGGGACGCTGCTGTGCGCGGTCGCACCGACCATGCCGGTGCTGCTGGTGGGGCGCGCTCTGCAGGGCGCGGGCGGCGGTTTGCTCGCCGGGCTCGGCTACGCGCTCATCCGGTCCACGCTGCCCTCGTCGCTGTGGACCAGGGCGAGTGCGCTGGTCTCCGCCATGTGGGGTGTCGGCACGTTCGTCGGGCCCGCGCTGGGCGGTGCGTTCGCCCAGTTCGGCGCCTGGCGGGGCGCGTTCGTCGCGCTGGCGGTGCTCGCGGTGGGTATCGCGGTGATCGTGCCCAGGGTGCTGCCCGCGACCCGCACCGGGGCGGATCGGGCGAGGTTCCCGCTGGTGGCCATCGTGCTGCTCGCCTCGGCCGCGCTCGTGGTCAGCGTCGCCAGTGTGATCGCCACCCTGCTGGCCAGCGTGATCGGCCTCGCCGTCGGGCTGCTGCTGATCGCGGGCTTCGCCGCCTACGAGCGGCGGTCGGCGGTGCGGGTGCTGCCCGCCGCGACCTATCTCGGCTCCTCACCGCTGCGGTGGACGTACCTGACCATCGCGCTGCTGGCGATGGGGTCGACCACCGAGACGTTCGTGCCGCTGTTCGGTCAGCGCCTGGCCGGTCTCGCGCCGCTCGCGGCGGGGTTCCTCGGCGCTGCCATCGCGGCCGGCTGGACCCTCGGTGAACTGCCCAGCGCTGACGCGTCGACACCGGCGACCACCCGGCGCATCGTGATCGCCGGTCCGGTCGTGTTGGCGGTCGGTCTGGCCCTGACCGGGCTGACCCAGCGCGCCGGAGCGGGCGGGTGGACGATCGCCGCCTGGGTGATCGCGCTGATCCTCGCGGGGTCCGGCATCGGGATGGCGTGGCCCCACCTGGCGACGAACGCGATGAGCAGCGTGACCGACCCCGCCGAGGGCGACAAGGCGTCGGCGGCGATCAACACCGTCCAGCTGGTCGCCAACGCGTTCGGCGCCGCACTCACCGGCGTTGCCGTCAACCTCGGCGAACCCGACCCGGCCCGCTCAGCGCACTACCTGTTCGGCGGCTTCGCGGTCCTGGCGATCCTGGGTCTGGCCACCGCGCTCAAGTCCCAGCGCACCGTCCGGTCCTGACGAAATCCCCGACACACACAGACGAAATCCCCGACTCGCGCGCAGTGGCCCGCGAGTCGGGGATTTCGTCAGGGTGAGTCGGGAAAAACGTCAGCAGCCGAGCAGGCGGGTTGCCAGGTAGGTCTCGACCTGGTCCAGGGACACCCGCTCCTGCGCCATGGTGTCGCGCTCGCGGATGGTGACCGCCTGGTCGGTCAGGGTGTCGAAGTCGACCGTGACACAGAACGGCGTGCCGATCTCGTCCTGGCGACGGTAGCGACGGCCGATCGCACCGGCATCGTCGAAGTCGACGTTCCAGTTCTTGCGCAGCGCGGCGGCGAGGTCACGTGCCTTCGGCGACAGGTCGGCGTGCCGGGACAGCGGCAGCACCGCCGCCTTGACCGGCGCGAGTCGACGGTCGAGCTGCAGCACGACCCGCTTGTCGACACCACCCTTGGCGTTGGGTGCCTCGTCCTCGTAGTACGCGTCGACCAGGAACGCCATCATCGAACGCCCGACGCCGGCGGCCGGTTCGATGACGTAGGGCCGGTACCGGGAGCCGGTCGACTGGTCGTAGTACGACAGGTCGACACCGGAGTGGTTCGAGTGCGTCGTCAGGTCGAAGTCGGTGCGGTTGGCCACACCTTCGAGCTCGCCCCACTCCTGGCCGGCGAAGCGGAAGCGGTACTCCACGTCGACTGTGCGCTTGGAGTAGTGCGACAGCTTCTCCTTCGGGTGCTCGTAGTGCCGCAGGTTGACCGGGTTGATACCCAGGTCGACGTACCACTGGGTGCGCGTGTCGATCCAGTACTGGTGCAGCTCCTCGTCGGTACCCGGCTCGACGAAGTACTCCATCTCCATCTGCTCGAACTCACGCGTCCGGAAGATGAAGTTGCCCGGGGTGATCTCGTTGCGGAAGCTCTTGCCGATCTGGCCGATACCGAACGGCGGCTTGCGACGCGACGAGGTCAGCACGTTCAGGAAGTTGATGAAGATGCCCTGGGCGGTCTCCGGCCGCAGGTACACCATGCCTTCCTCGGTCTCGACCGGGCCGAGGTGCGTCTTCAGCATCATGTTGAAGTCGCGCGGCTCGGTGTACTGGCCGCGCACACCGCAGTTCGGGCAGGGCACGTCGGACAGGTTGTCCTCGGCGGCCTCCTTGCCGGTGCGCTCGGAGTACTCCTCCGCGAGCTGGTCGGCACGGAACCGCTTGTGGCAGCTCGTGCACTCGACCAGCGGGTCGTTGAACACACCCACGTGACCCGAGGCGACCCACACCTGGCGCGGCAGGATCACCGACGAGTCGAGGCCGACGATGTCGTCGCGACCGGTGACCATGGACCGCCACCACTGCCGCTTGATGTTCTCCTTGAGCTCGACACCGAGGGGGCCGTAGTCCCAGGCCGAACGGGTACCGCCGTAGATCTCGCCGCAGGGGAAGACGAATCCCCGGCGCTTGCAGAGTGCGACGACGGTCTCGATCGTGGTGGACGACGACTTGCTGGGCACGAGAAGAGCTCCTGGAGCAGAAGATCGGGAGACTACGTAACTCAGCAAGCGTACCGAGGCCACGCACTCCACTTCTCGGGCACATCACCGAGGGGCTCCGAAGTCGGCTTGACAAGGCCTCGACGAACCCGTGAGGCTCCCCTAACCAGATCGATGCAGGAGGTCACGTGCCCGAGCCGACCACCCGACAACGGCGCGATCACGCGGTGCCGGCCGAGTCCCTCGCGGAGACCACCAGGACGCTCGACGCGACCCCGGGGCTCGTCGGTGAGCCGAGTGACGCCGAGCGGTCCCGCACGATCATCGCCGAGGGTCGCACGGCGGCACTGTCCACGATCAGCGTCGAGCCCGCCGGTGTCCCGTTCGGTTCGCTGGTGGCGCACGCCGTCGACGACCGAGGCCGCCCGCTGCTGTGCCTGTCCGACCTCGCCGAGCACAGCCGCAACATGGCGGTCGACCCGCGCGCCTCGCTGATGGTCACCGAGGACGGCGAGGGTGATCCGCTCGCCAGGGGCCGCACGACTCTGCTCGGTGAGGTCAGCGTGCTCGACGGGGACGAGCGCGACGCGGCGCTGGAGCGTTACCGCGCGACCCACACGGGCGCGTTCTACGCCGAGTTCGCCGACTTCCGGTTCTACCGCCTCGCGGTGACCTCGGTGCGGTTCGTCGGCGGCTTCGGCCGGATGAGCTGGGTGGACGCCGCCGAGTACGCGTCGGCCGAGCCCGACCCGTTGCGCCCGCACCGGACCGCGATCATCGACCACATGAACGACGACCACGCCGACGCGCTCGTGGCGTTCTGCCAGGTGTTGGGCGGCCGACCGGACACGACCTCGGCCTCCATGGTCGACGTGGACCGGTACGGGTTCTCGGTACTGGCCGCCGACGGCCCGGACGGCGATCGGAAAGCGGTCCGGTTCGGCTTCGACGCGGCGACCGACACGCCGCTGGCGGTACGTACGGCCATGGTCGAGCTGGTGCGCCGGACGCGGAGCTAACCGCGGCGCGCGTCGACGTCGAGGAGGCTGGTGTGTTCGGTCACCGTGCCGTCCTCGCCCTCGGCGAGTACCTCATAGGTCGCGGGCTCGTCGGCCAGCGCCTCGGACAGCAGCGGCACGACGTGTTCGCGGACGTCGAACGGCGACATGGCCCTGCGATAGGCCACGACCGAGGCGAACCGTACCGACAGGACCCAGCGGCTCGGCTCGTCGACCGACCTGCCGAGACCGCCGCCGAGACAGCCCTCGGCTCTGGTGAGCAGCGCCAACGCTCGACGGGCACGCCGGGCGAACACGGCCTCGTCCTCGAGCGACACGTCGAACCGGCAGATCAGCAGCACAACCGCGCAGGTTACTCGGCGCCTACGATGGACCATGAACATGGCGCTGGACCACGAACGCGTCGACGACACCCCGGGGAGCGATCGAATGACCACGCTGAGTTCGGATACCGAGCATGCCGAAGCAGGCATCGGTGCCACACCGGCGGAGGTGCATTCGCCCGAGCGTCCGGCGGCTCCGCTCGCACCGCCGAGGACACCTGCCACACTGGCCGCGGCCGGAGAGCTGCTGCGGGCACTCGCGGCACCGGTCCGTATCGCGATCGTGCTGCAGCTGCAGCACTCCGAGCGGTGCGTGCACGAGCTGGTCGAAGCGCTGCAGGTGACGCAGCCGCTGATCAGCCAGCACCTGCGGGTGCTCAAGTCGGCGGGCGTGGTGGCCGGCGAGCGACACGGCCGCGAAGTCGTCTACCGGCTGGTCGACGAGCACCTGGCGCACATCGTGACGGACGCGGTGGCGCACGCCGAGGAGGGCACATGAGTTCGACGGCCGCCAGCAGCCAGACCGCCGGGCGGACCCCCAGAGCGACCAGGCAGCGCGCGGCCGTGTCCGCGCTGCTGGACCGGTTGGACGACTTCCGGTCCGCGCAGGAGATCCACGAGGCCCTGCGCAACGACGGCCAGGGCATCGGTCTGACCACGGTGTACCGGACGCTGCAGAACCTGTCGGAGTCCGGCGAGGTGGACGTGCTGCGCACCGACTCCGGTGAGGCCGTCTACCGGCGCTGCTCCACCCATCATCACCACCACCTGGTGTGCCGCCGCTGTGGCCGCACGGTGGAGATCGAGGGTCCCGCCGTCGAGAGCTGGGCGCAGCGGGTCGCCGACGACAACGACTTCTCCGACGTCAGCCACACCGTCGAGGTCTTCGGCGTGTGCGGCCCGTGCCGCGCGCTCGCCGGCTGAGCTGTCTCAACAAGACACACTCGCCCACCCCCGGTGGGGCTAGCGTCCGACCGGTGACCGAGACCCAGGCGCCGACCGCGGTGCGGCAGTTGAGTACGCCCGAGTCCACCGAGCTCGCCGGCTGGGCGTCGGTGTTCGAAGACCTGCAGTTCGTCCTGAAGTGCTGCGAGGAGCTGGTCAACCGGCGAGCCACCGAGGACGACGTGGTCGGGCACGCCCTCTGGTCGGGTGCGCTCATCGCGTACGTCCGCTGTTTCGGCTCCGGCAGGCTGACCGAGAAGGATCTCTCCGAGACGGGCCTGCAGGGTGAGGTCGTGCAATGGCACAAGATGCTGCACGAGCTGCGCGAACACCTGACCTCGGCGACGACGAACCCGCGTGAACGTTTCGTGATCGGCGCCGCCCAGGACGCCGACGGGCGCGCCGAGGGAATCGCGATCGTGTCCACGCCGCTGCCGGCGGTCGAGGAGCTGGCGGTGCGCCAGACAGGCCGCCTGGCCCTGGAGCTGAGCACCCTGGTCGAGAAACGAATGGACAAGGCCCAGCGAGCAACCTTCCAGTCGGCCAGGGCGATGACCCCCCGCCTGCTGAACGCCCTACCCCTCGTGAGTGTTGAGGCCGCCTACCCCGAAGGGGCGCCGCGGGCGTAGCCGGAGTGGGCACTCACGACAGCTTCATCGTCGTGAGGGTCCAGTCCGGCTATAGGCGGCCTCAGCACTCACGAGGACCCCGAGGCCGTGCACTCTGTGCACGCGGTCGGGACCACGGCCGTCGTACCCGGCTTAGCCCGTGCCCGGCTTCAAGGCATCTCGGCTTCGCCGTCGACTCGTGAGTGGCAAGGGCGCCTATAGGCGCTCGGAGCACTCACGACGGAAAAGCTGTCGTGAGTGCTCCGAGCGCCTACGCCTTCGGCGCCGCTTCGCGGTAGACGCCCTTGCCACTCACGTGGACGGGGAGGTCAGGTCTGTGCGGAGTTGGGAGGCGTTCGAGACGACCAGCATCAGGAGGGTGCCCATCGGCTCCACGGCGAGGCCCGCGGCGGGGAAGACGTAGCGCAGGGTCACGTCCCAGCCACGTTCGGTCCTCACGACGCCGAGCGTGCCGAACAGGCCCTGGCCGGCGCGTTCCGCGACCCGCAGCGGGACGTCGGAGTCTTCCGGAAGGTCCCAGGCGACCACGCAGGTCAGGCTGAGGACCAGCAGTCCTTCGGACAGCTCGAGGCCGAGCAACGCACACGGCACCTCGCTGTGCAGGAACGACAGCGCGCCGTCGTCGTCGACCCGTACCTCGTGGAAGCGCTCCAGCGCCTCCTTGGCCGTGTCCAGCATTCCGGCGGTGTCGGTGGTCATGTCTGCGCTCCTGAGTCGGATGCTGCCTGGTCGACCGCGCCACCGAACCGGCGGTTGCGGCCCGCGTAGATCTCGCAGGCCTCCCAGATGTCCCGGCGGTCGAAGTCCGGGAACAGCGTCTGGAGGAAGACCATTTCGGCGTACGCGGACTGCCAGAGCAGGAAGTTGGAGGTGCGCTGCTCACCCGAGGAGCGCACGAAGAGGTCGACGTCCGGCATGTCCGGCTCGTCCAGGTAGCGGGCGATCATCTTCTCGTTGATCCGGCCCGGTTTGATCCGACCGTCCGCGACCTGCTGGGCGATCTGCCTGACCGCGTCGGTGATCTCCGCCCGGCCACCGTAGTTGACGCACATGGTCAAGGTGAGGACGTCGTTGTTCCGCGTCTTCTCCTCCGCGATCTCGAGCTCACGGATGACGCTGCGCCACAGCCTGGGCCGGCGCCCCGCCCAGCGCACCCGCACACCCATGGCGTGCATCTCGTCGACCCGGCGCCGGATCACGTCACGGTTGAAGCCCATCAGGAACCGCACCTCGTCCGGGCTGCGCTTCCAGTTCTCGGTCGAGAACGCGTATGCCGACAGCCAGCGCACGCCCACGTCGATGCAGCCGCGCGCGACGTCCATCAACGCGGCCTCGCCGCGTCGGTGACCCTCGGTGCGAGGTAACCCGCGCGCGTTGGCCCAGCGGCCGTTGCCGTCCATCACCAGCGCGATGTGGCGGGGGACCTGGTCTCGGGGGATGTCCGGCGGCCGCGCACCGGAGGGGTGCGAGGCAGGCGGTTGGACGGAGGACACAACTCGAGAGCCTACGGCCCGGTCGGGTGAACGAGTGCCGGCGGTGGGTCGGCGAGCGGCCCGAGCAGCGAGCCGGTGAGTATGTCGATGATCGTGGCAAGGCTGTCGCGCAGCCGGGCGGCACCGGCACGGGCCGCCTCGGCCTCGTCGCCGTCGCGAATGGCCCTGCACATGGCTACGTGTTGCACCGCGGACTCCCTGAGCCGCTCCGGCCGCTGCCTGGCGAGCCTGCGCAGCCGGTTCAGCTGACCGCGCAGCTCGGTGAGCATCCCGGCCAGGAAACGGTTGGCCGCCGCTGCGTCCACAGCGGTGTCGAACTCCTGGGACAGGCGGTAGATCTCGTCCGCATCGATCCGCGGGCGCTGTGCCGCCCGCTGGTAACGCGTGCCGAGCTCGTCGAAGGCCGACCGGTCGGAGGCGTGCGCGGCCAGGCGGAGCAGATAGCTCTCCACCGCCTCGCGTGCCTGGTAGAGCTGCACGACCTCGTCGACCGACAGCGGCGCGACGATCGCGCTGCGTCCCGCGTCGGTGCGCACCAGCCCTTCCCTGGCGAGGCGTTTGAGTGCCTCGCGCACGGGGGTGCGGGACATGCCGAGACGCCTCCCGAGCTCGACCTCCCCGAGCGAGGCCCCGGGGGCGAGGCGCCATTCGGTGATGTCTTCGCGCAGGGTCCGGTAGGCCACATCGCCTTGCTCCATGCGGGCTCGTCCTCCTACGCTTTCGGTATCCAAACTGTATACCGATTGGACTTCCAGTGACCACCACACCCGGTGCCCGGCTGCGCGAACTCATCGGCCGCGACGGAGGGCTCCTGCTGCCCGGCGTGGCCAACGCGCTGACCGCGCGCATCGTCGCCGACCTCGGCTTCGACGCCGCGTACGTCACCGGTGCCGGCGTCACCAACACCTGGCTGGGGCTGCCCGACCTGGGTTTCGTGTCACTGCCGGACATGGCGGCGCACGTGTCGACCATCGCCGAGGTGGTGGACGTCCCGCTGGTGGTCGACGCGGACACCGGGTACGGCAACGCGGTGAACGTCCACCACGCGGTCCGGGTGCTGGAGCGGGCGGGCGCCGCCGGTATCCAGCTGGAGGACCAGGTACAGCCGAAGCGGTGCGGGCACTTCGACGGTCAGCAGGTCGTCGAGCAGGCCGAGATGGTGAGCAAGGTGAGGGCGGCGGTGGACGCCCGACGCGACGAGCGGACGGTCATCGTCGCGCGTACCGACGCCAGGGCGGCGCACGGTCTCGAGGTGGCGCTGGAGCGCGCCGAGGCCTACGCCGCCGCCGGCGCCGACGTGCTGTTCATCGAGGGGCTCCTCGACCGTGACGAGCTGGCGGCGGCGGGCGCGGCAGTGCCGGGGACACCGAAGCTGGCCAACATCGTGGCCGGTGGCAAGACACCCATGCTGCCCCGCGCGGAGCTCAACGCGCTGGGCTACGCGATCGTCCTCTACGCCAACGCGGCCCTCCAGGCGGCGGTCCTCGGCACCCAGGAGGTACTCGGCGCACTACACGAACACGGAACGCTGGCGCAGGTCAACGACCGCCTGGCAAGTTTCACGACCCGCCAGCACCTGGTGGACAAGTCCTTCTACGACGACCTCAACACCCGCTACGCCCACTGACCCCCACCCCACTTCCGCGAGTCGGTCACCTCGGCACACCGAGTCGGGCTCCTGGGCACACGCGACAGCCCGGTCCACTACGGCCTGGACCGGCGCGACTCCGGTGGCCCGCCGGTTGTCGAGCGGACCGCCGGTTCAGTGCGCGGGCTGCACCGACAGCGCCCGGTCCATGATCACCACGGTCTGGTGGCTGTTGTGTCGCCGAGAATCAGCCACCAGACCGTGGTGATCATCGGGCTAGCGCTCCACCAAGGGGAGGGAGCGCAGCTGGCGTTCCAGGTGCCATTGCAGGTGGGCCGCCACCAGGCCGCTCGTGTCGCGCCGGGCCGGTGGCGATGCGGCGTCGGCGATCGGCCAGTCGCCGTGCAGCAGGGCGTCGAGCAGCGCGAACGTCTCCGGGCTCGGGGTCACCGAACCGGCGGGCCGACAGCGACCGCACACCGCTCCCCCGGCGGCGACGTTGAACGCGCGGTGCGGCCCGGGCTCGGCACAGCGGGCGCACTCGCTGATCGCGGGCGCCCAGCCCGCGTAACCCATCGCACGCAGCAGGAACGCGTCGAGCACCAGGTGAGCGTCCCGTTCCCGACCGGCCAGCGCGCGCAGAGCGCCCACCACCAGCAGGTACAGCCGCAGCGTCGGCTCGCCTTCCTCGGCGGCGAGCCGGTCGGTGGTCTCCAGCACGGCGCAGCCGGTGGTGTAGCGGGTGTAGTCGCCGACCAGGCCGGCACCGAACGCGTCCACGGTCTGCGCCTGGGTCACCACGTCGAGGCTGCGGCCGGTGTAGCACTGCACGTCGACGTGGTTGAACGGCTCCAGCCGGGCACCCCAGCGCGAACGGGTCCTGCGGACACCCTTGGCGACCGCGCGCACCTTGCCGTGCCGACGGGTCAGCAGCGTGGCGATTCGATCGGCCTCGCCCAGCTTCTGCACCCGCAGCACCACACCGGTGTCACGCCACAGAGTCACGGTCCCATCGTTGCATCCTCACCGTCGTACGGCCGGTAGCCGGGCACCGGATTTCACCAATCGCCCACGACGAACCGATCACCGCGGCTAGCGTCCTGTCCACCACAGTCACCACAGCCGTGAAGGACCGCCCGATGAGCATCGACCAGAACCGGGGCCGGTACGCCCCGAACCCCTACCCCACGAACGTCGCCGGCACCGGCGGCTACCGGCCGTTCGCCGCGCCTGCCACTCCATATCGGCAACCCGCCGCGACACCCCCGTACCAGCCGGAGATCGGTCCATACGGCCAGGGACCCGCGTACCCCGACGGCCCGGTGGAACGGACCAACACGTTCGCGCTGCTGGCAGTGGTGTTCGCGTTCTTCGTCCCACCGGCCGGTGTCGTGCTCGGCATCATCGCCAGGAAACAGATCCGGGACCACGACGAACCGGGCGCGGGCACAGCGCTCGCCGGGATCATCGTGGGTGGTGTCTTGACCGCGCTGGTCCTCATCGGGTACGTGATCTACATCGTGAGCATCATCGCGGCGATCTCGGCCGCGTCCTGACCACGGCCACCGACGAACCGATGGGGGAACAGACATGACCCAGGAAGCGCAGCCCGGCTCGTCGGACGACGGCACCCAGCCCGGTGCCGCTCCGGTTCCGCCCGGCTACGGGCCACCCCCGGCCTACGGCCAGCCGCCGGTCTGGGGACCGCCGGCCCCTGGCTACGCTCCGCCACCGTCCTACGGGCCACCACCGGCGGGCTTCGGTCCCCCTCCCTACGGCCCGCCCCCGGGCTACGGAACGCAGCAGGGCTACGGCATGCCGTTCGCCCCGGTCCGGCCGACCAACATGATGGCGATCCTGTCGCTCGTCTTCGCGTTCGTCTTCTCGCCGCTGGGCATCATCTTCGGCATCATCGCCAAGAGACAGATCAGGGAACGTCACGAGGAGGGCGACGGGCTGGCGCTGGCCGGCATCATCATCAGCTCGTTCTTCACGCTGCTCGTCGTCGCCTACTTCGCGCTGATCTTCGTCCTGATCGCCTTCGCCGGGACGTCGACGGTCCACTGACGCGACTCAGAAACCGAGCTTGCGCAGCTGCTTGGGGTCGCGCTGCCAGTCCTTGGCCACCTTGACGTGCAGTTCGAGGTAGATCTTGGTGCCCAGTAGCGCCTCGATCTGGCGGCGGGCCGCGCTGCCGACCTCCTTGAGGCGCGCGCCTCCCTTGCCGATGATGATGCCCTTCTGGCTCGGCCGCTCGACGTAGAGCAACGCGTGGACGTCCAGCATGTCCTTGCGGCCCTCGTGCGGGATCATCTCCTCGACCAGCACCGCCAGTGAGTGCGGCAGCTCGTCGCGCACACCTTCCAGCGCGGCCTCCCGGATCAGCTCGGCGACCAGCGTGGCCTCCGGTTCATCGGTCAGCTCACCGTCCGGGTACAGCTGGGGGCCCTCCGGCAGCCGGTTGACCAGCAGCTGCGCCACCGTGTCGACCTGGAATCCGTCCACAGCGGAACACGGCACGATGTCGGCGAAGTCCATCAGTCCGGACATCTGGGCCAGCCGCTCCGCGACGACCTGGGGCGCGGCCAGGTCGGTCTTCGTCACCACACCGATGACCGGCGTGCGTTTGGCCACGGACCGCAGCTCGGCGATGATGAACTCGTCGCCCCGGCCGACCGGCGCATCCGCCGGCACGCAGAAGCCGATCACGTCGACCTCCGCCCAGGTCTCCCTGACCACGTCGTTGAGCCTGCTGCCCAGCAGCGTGCGCGGCTTGTGCAGCCCGGGGGTGTCCACGACCACCAGCTGGGCGTCCGGGCGGCTCAGGATGCCCCGGATGGCGTGCCGTGTGGTCTGCGGCCGGCTGGAGGTGATCGCCACCTTGCTGCCGATCAGCGCGTTGGTGAGGGTCGACTTGCCCGCATTGGGTCTGCCGACGAAGCAGGCGAATCCGGAGCGGTGCTCGGGCGGTGACTGGGTCACTGGCTCGCCGCTTCGGGAATCGGCGCCGGGCGCTCACCGGTCAGCCGGGCCACGATGTCCCTGCCGATCGGCAGGGCCGCGGTCGCGGCGGGCGATGGCGCGTTCAACACGTGCAAGATCGGTCCTTCCTCAACGAACAAAAAGTCATCGACGAGCGAGCCGTCGGGGCGGACCGCCTGTGCGCGCACCCCGGCGCCGGCCGGCGTGAGGTCCTCGGCACGCACATCGGGCAGCATGCGCCGGATCCTGGCCGCCATCACCTGCTGCGACAGCGAGCCGCGTACCTCGTCGAGACCATAGCGCCAGTACTTGACGGCCAGCCGGTGCAGGCCCGGATAGAGCAGTGCCTCGGCCAGCTCGCGGGGTACCACGGTGTGCCAGTCGTAGCCTTCCCTGGCGAGCGCGAGCACCGCGTTCGGACCGACGTGGACGTGGTCGTCGACGCCCCGGGTCGCGTGCACGCCGAGGAACGGCAGCCCGGGGTCGGGCACCGGGTAGATCAGCTCGCGGACCAGGTTCGCCGCCGAGTCGCGCAGCCCGGCGTACTCACCTCGGAACGGCAGCAACCGCACACCCAGGTCGGCGCCGCGCCGCCGGGCCAGCTCGTCACCGTGCAGGCCCGCGCAGGCCACCACCTTGCCGGCGAGCAGGTCGCCTGCGTCGGTGCGCACCACGACGTCGGAGCGGCGGCGGACCAGCCGGGTCACCCTGCGACCGAGCAGCAGCAGACCGCCCTGCTCGACGAGCAGCTCGGCCAGTTTCTCCGCGATCAGCCGGAAGTCGCACACCCCGGTCCCCGGCACGTGCAGGGCGGCCAGCGCCCGGACCGACGGTTCGTGGCGGCGGGCCCCGGCGCCGTCCAGCTCGTGGCACTCCACCCCGTTGGCGACGCCGCGCCGCGCCAGCTCGGCCAGCCGGGGCAGCTCCTCCGGTTCGGTCGCCACGACGAGCTTCCCGCCGACCCGGTGCGGTAGGTCGTGCGCCCGGCAGAAGGCGACCGTCTCGTCGCGGCCGGCGACCGCGAGGCGTGCCTTGTGCGTGCCAGGCCGGTAGTAGAGCCCGGAGTGGATGACGTTCGAGTTGTGGCCGGTCTGGTGCGCGGCCACGTCCTCCTCCGCCTCGACCACAGCGACCGAACGCCCGGATCGGCGCAGCTCACGGGCGGTCGCCAGGCCGACGATGCCGGCGCCGACGACCACGACGTCGTAGCGCGGTGTGCTCACGGCGTGAGGACCGTGCGTACCTCGCCTGCCGCGTCCGCCAGCAGCACCGGGGCTTCCGGGCTGAGATCACGCACCGCCGCGACCGACTCGCTGTCCGTCTCGCTCGCGTCCGTGCTGACCACGGCCGCCGCTTCCAGCCCGGGCGCGCCGCTGGACACCGCGGCGGCCACGGCTGCCTGCAATGCGGTCAGCTTCAGCGACGGCAGCGCGACGGTCGCCGCCGCGTAGGTCCGTCCGTCGGTGTCGCGCACCGCGGCGCCCTCCTCGGCACCGGTACGGGCGCGGGTGGACCGGGCGAGCACCACGATCTTCGCGTCCTCGGGGTCCAGTGCGCCGACCTCAACCTGAGACATCGCTTCCCTCCCGCCGCGCGGTATCACCGGCGGCCTCGGCCTGATCCTCCGTCGACGGGTCGCCGACCGGACAGACCAGAACCGTCGTGATCCGAATTCTGCCCCGAGCGTCCTTGCCGCCTTCGGCCAGCAGGCTCAGACCGGCCACCTCGGCCCGTGCGCCGGGCAGCGGCACTCTGCCGAGGCGCTGGGCGAGCAGACCACCGACGGTGTCCACGTCGGCCTCGGTGAGCTCCGTCTCCAGCTCGGCACCGAACAGCTCGGCCAGGTCGGCGACCGGCAGCCGCGCCGCGACCCGCAGTGTGTGCTCGTCCACGGTCTGGACCGGCGGGATCTCCTCGGTGTCGTACTCGTCGGTGATCTCGCCGACGATCTCCTCCAGGATGTCCTCGATCGTCACCACACCGGCGGTTCCGCCGTACTCGTCCACGACGATCGCCATGTGGTACCGGCTGCGTTGCATCTCCTTGAGCAGGTCGTCGGCCGGTTTGGAGTCCGGGACGAACCGCGCGGTCCGCATGACCTCCGTGACCGGGGCGTCGGGGTCCGCGGCGGCGAGATCCTTCAGGTAGGCCACGCCGATGACATCGTCGACGCCGTCACCCAGCACCGGGATCCGGGAGTAGCCGCTGCGCAAGGCGAGGGTGAGCCCGTCGCGGACGGTCCGCTCCCGCTCGATCCAGATCAGGTCGGTGCGCGGCACCATGACGTCCCTGGTCGGCGTGTCGCCCAGCTCGAACACCGAGTGGATCATCTGCCGCTCGTCCTCGGCGACCACTCCCCTGGCGCCGGCCATGTCGACGGCCTCGCGCAGCTCCACCTCGGAGGAGAACGGACCCTCGCGGAAACCGGGGCCAGGGGTGATCGCGTTTCCGACGACGATCAGCAGCTTGGTCAACGGCCCGAGCAGCGCCGCGAGCGCCCGCACCGGGGCGGCGAGCAGCAGACCGATGCCGTACGGATGCTGACGGCCGATCGTGCGCGGTCCGACACCGATCAGCACGTAGCTGACCACGAGCATGACCACACCGGCGACCACGGCGCCCAGCCACACCGGCTGGATCAGCCGGATGGCGACCATCGTCGCCAGCACGGTGGCCACCGTCTCGCAGGCCAGGCGCAGCAACAGCAGGAGGTTGACGTAGCGCGGGCGGTCCGCGACGACCGCCGCGAGCTGCCGGGCGCCGGTGCGACCGGACCTGACCAGCGCGTCGACCCGGGCCCTGGACACGGTGCCGAGTGAGGCGTCGGCAGCGGCGAACAGCCCTGCCAACGGCACCAGCAGGACCGCGAGGACGATCTGCCACACCACCATGGCGGTCACCGTCAAGACTGAACGGTTCCGCCGGGCTCTTCGAAGCCCGCCGTCCCGAGCACGTGGGAGTCCGCGCGGTGCCGCCGCTCGCGCTCGTCCTCGTCGGCGCGCACCTTGCGCCAGCGTTCGAGCAGCTCGTTCTGCAACCCGAACATCTCGCGCTCCTGGTCGGGTTCGGCGTGGTCGTAGCCGAGCAGGTGCAGCACCCCGTGCACGGTCAGCAGGTGCAGCTCGTCGTCGAGACCATGCCCGGCGGTCTTTGCCTGCTCGCGGACGAAGTCCGGGCACAGCACGATGTCACCGAGGATCGACTCAGGGTCGTCCAGTGAGTCGGGGCGCCTGCTGGCGTCCAGCTCGTCCATCGGGAACGACATGACGTCCGTCGGACCGGGCAGGTCCATCCAGCGCTGGTGCAGCTCGGCCATCACGTCGGTCTCGACGAGCATGACGCTCAGCTCGGCCAGCGGGTTGACCCGCATCGCGTCCAGCGCGAACCGGGCCACCGAGGAGATGGCCGGCTCGTCGACGGTGACGCCGGACTCATTGCAGATTTCGATACTCATGAAGGTTGTTTCGCTTCGCGGATCAGCGGCGACGGCGGCGGTCCGCCCGGTTGGGCACCAGCTGCCCGTCGGTCGGCTGGTGTGCGTCCCATCGCGCGTAAGCATCCACGATGTCCGAGACCAGCCGATGGCGCACCACGTCTGTGCTGTTGAGCTGGGAGAAGTGCACATCGTCGACGCCGTCGAGGATGTCGCGCACCACGAGCAGGCCGGACCGCGACCCACCGGGGAGGTCGATCTGTGTCGTGTCCCCGGTGACGACGATCTGCGACCCGAACCCGAGCCGGGTCAGGAACATCTTCATCTGCTCGGGCGTGGTGTTCTGCGCCTCGTCGAGGATGATGAACGCGTCGTTGAGCGTCCGCCCACGCATGTAGGCCAGCGGCGCGACCTCGATGGTGCCCGCCGACATCAGCTTCGGGATCGACTCCGGGTCGATCATGTCGTGCAGCGCGTCGTAGAGCGGACGCAGGTAAGGGTCGATCTTCTCGTACAGCGTGCCGGGCAGGAAACCCAGCCGCTCGCCGGCCTCGACCGCCGGCCGGGTCAGGATGATGCGGTTGACCTGCTTGCCCTGCAGCGCCTGCACGGCCTTCGCCATCGCAAGGTACGTCTTGCCGGTGCCCGCGGGGCCCATGCCGAAGACGATCGTGTGGGTGTCGATGGCGTCGACGTAGCGCTTCTGGTTGAGCGTCTTGGGCCGGATCGTGCGCCCGCGCCGGGACAGGATGTCCAGGCTGAGCACCTCGGCGGGCGATTCGCCCTGCCTGCTACCCGCATCGTCGTCCGACAGCATCGCGATGGTGCGACGGACGGTGTCCGGCCCGAGCTGCTGTCCCCGGCTGGCGAGGGTGATCAGCTCGGCGAACACGCGCTCCGCGAACGCCACGTCCGAGGAGGAGCCGGTCAGGGTCAGTTCGTTGCCCCTGACGTGCACATCGGCGGACAGCAGATCCTCAGCGGTGCGCAGGTTCTCGTCTCGGGACCCCAGCAGCGCGAGCAGCGCGGCGTCGGGCACGGCCATGCGGGACTGTGGGGCGGAGCGGCCTGACTGCTCCGGTTCAGTACCGGTCACGTGGTGTGCTGACCTGCTTCCTTCGCTGTGTGTCTTACACGCTGTCACGTTCGATCGTAGCGGGCCGCGCTGTGGCCTGCAGGCGGGTTCTTGTTGGGGGGTAGGTAGGGGTTGAACGGTCGGTCCCCGGCTTGGGTAGGTCGAGGTTGAACGGCCGTCCCCGACTCGGGTAGGTCGGGCTGTGTGGTTGTAGTGCCCAGGCTTAACTGCAGGTGTCCCTTTGGGCCTGTTCCGCGCGTCGAAAATTTCCGGCAGGGACCCCCCAAACCCTTCGGGCTCGGGGGGCCCGCAACCGGAAATTTGGGCGGCTACGCCCTCGCTGACGCTTCGGGCTTCGCTGCCCTCGCTGGACGCGCGCTTGCTGCCGCGGCCTGAGAGCCGCCACTCATGCACTACCCGCCTTCGGCGGAACCCCTTCGGGAGCCCTTGCGGGGCCGTCTTTGAAACGCGGCGTCACCTCATGGTCGGTGCAGGGTGAGGTGGTCCCGCCAGATGCGCATCCCACGACGAACACATGCAGCCCGCCCAACCCTCTACTGCTAACCCCAGCCACGATTAGCCCAGCCACGGTTAGCCGGGCCACCGCTGACTCAGCCGGGGCCGGCCGGGCGCGGGTGAGTGGGCCGCAGCCCTGGCCGCCACCCAATCCGACAGCAACTCCACATCCACACTCGGCTCCGCGGGTCTCCCCGGCAGGGGGTTCAGTGCGAACGCACTGTAAAGAACGCAACGGGCGAAGCAGAAGGTGAACAGTCAAGCGCGCGTCAAGCGAGGGCAGCGAAGCCCGAAGCGAGGCGAGAGGCGCAGCCGCCCAAGTTTCCGGTCGCGGGCCCCTCGAGGCGAAGCCGATGAGGGGTCCCGACCGGAAACTTTCGACGCGCGGGCGCCAGCCAGAAAAAAGTACCCCTAATCGGCGAAGCCGATCAGGGGGACCGTGCCGCGGCAGACGTGGGGGGACGCCTACCGCGGCACGGCAGCCGCCGGCAAAGGGGGACTCAACCGGCGGCCTCATCGGGCACAAGTCCCGACGTCTCGACTCTGGCCCCGCACGGGCCAGAAGTTTCATGAGGCCGTTGTCTGCGCCTCTACGCGTGAAGATTGAGTTGTACTCACTGCAAGGACGCGCAATCAGGATACCTCAAAGCATGTCCCCGATGCGCCACCGGCCGGTCAGAACTCCCAGCGCGCCCAGCGCGACCGCCGCCGCGGTCGATGTGCGCAACACGTCGGGCCCCAACCGCACCGTGCGCGCGCCCGATTCCCGCAGCGTGAGGAGCTCTTCCTCGCTGATACCACCCTCCGGGCCGACCACGAGGAGCACCTCCTCGCTGTCGCGCAATTCCTCGGACAGGTCCGCCAGCGGCGTGTCCGCCGCCTCGTGCAGAACAAGCGCGACGCCGGCGTCGGCGCAGCGTCCGGCCAGGTCACGAGTGCCGACGGGCTCCCCCACCTCGGGGATCCAGGCACGCCGGGACTGCTTGGCCGCGGCGAGCACCGTGGACCGCCAGCGGCCCAGCGCCTTCGCCCCGCGCGGACCGTCGTCCCAGCGCGCCACACAACGCGCGGCGCGCCACGGGAGAACCTCGTCGACCCCGGCCTCGGTGGCCATCTCGACGGCCAGCTCTGCGCGGTCACCCTTCGCCAGGGCCTGCGCCAGCGTGACCCGGGGTCGAGGCACCGGCACCTGGCGACGCGTCAGGATCCGCAGGGACAACAGCTCCTTGCCGACCTCGACGACCTCGCAGCCGGCCAACCCACCGCGCCCGTCGCCGAGCAGCAGCTGCTCACCGACGCGGGTCCGCCGGACCGTCGCCGCGTGATGCGCCTCCGGCCCGGTCAGCTCCGCGAGCTCACCGGAGGGCACGCGGTCGATCAGGTACAGCGGCGGGGTCAGCGCGTGCTCCTGCTCCCGCGCAACCGGGAGAACAGCCCGCCACCGTTGCGTCCGTTCATCGCCAGATCGGGCTGCTCGTCGCCGCGCAGCGCCGCCAGCTCACGCAGTAGCTCGGTCTGCTTCTGGTCCAGCTTGGTCGGTGTGACGACCTCGATGTGGACCATCAGGTCACCCCGGCCGTCGACCCGGCCGGTGGAACGCAACCGGGGCAGGCCCTTGCCGCGCAACGTGCGCACGGCACCGGACTGGGTGCCCGGCTCGACGTCCAGCTCGAGCCCCTCGTCCTCGGTGAGGGTGGGCAGCCGCACCGTGGTGCCCAGCGCGGCGGCCGTCATCGGCAGCGGCAGGACGCAGTGCAGGTCCACGCCTTCGCGGGTGAACAGGTCGTGCGGCGCTTCCTCGACCTCGACGTACAGATCGCCGGCGGGACCGCCGCCGGGTCCGACCTCACCCTGGCCGGACAGCCGCACCCGCATGCCGTCGGCGACACCGGCGGGCATCTTCACCGTCACCGAACGCCGCGCGCGGACCCGGCCGTCGCCGCCGCACTGCCGGCACGGGTCCGGGATGACCTGGCCGAGCCCTCGACAGGTCGGGCACGGACGGCTGGTCACGACCTGACCGAGGAACGAGCGCTGCACGCTCTGCACCTCGCCACGCCCGTCGCAGATGTCACAGGTCACCGGGGACGTGCCGGCCGCGCACCCGGAGCCGGTGCAGTCGGTGCACAGCACCGCGGTGTCGACGGTCAGCTCCTTGGTGAGCCCCGCCGCGCATTCCTCCAGGGTCAGCCGCATCCGGATCAGCGCATCGGCTCCCGGCTGGACCCGGTTGCGTGGTCCACGCCCACCGGTCGCACCGCCGGCCGAGCCGAAGAACGCGTCCATGATGTCGCCGAGCCCGCCGAAGCCGGCGAACGGGTCACCCGCGCCACCGCCGCCTCGACCGCCGTTGTCCAGCGGGTCGCCACCGAGGTCGACGATCCGTCGCTTCTCCGGATCGGAGAGCACCTCGTACGCCGACTTGACCTCGTTGAACCGCTCCCGCGCCGCCGGATCCGGATTCACATCGGGGTGCAGCTCACGAGCCATCCGCCGGTAGGCGCGCTTGATCTCTTCCGGGCCGGCGTCCGAATCGACGCCCAGCGCCCCGTAGTAGTCCCTCGCCACCCTTGAATTCCCCATGTTCCCTCGAAAAGCTCCCTGATCCGGACGCGTCGGCGCCGGGTTACCTCATGATGATCCGTGACGCTCGAGTTCAGCGCCCTGCCAGGATCTCACTCACATATCTGGCCACCGCATGGACCGCGGCAATCGTGCCCGGATAGTCCATGCGGGTCGGTCCGACGATGCCCATTCCACCGAGCAGTGTCTCGCCCGGCCCGTAGCCGATCGATACCACCGAGGTCGAGCGCATCTCCTCGGCCTCGTTCTCCTGTCCGATGCTGATCTGCACCGTGCCGGGGCTCTGTGCGGAGGCCAGCAGCTTGAGGACGACGACCTGTTCCTCCAGCGCTTCCAGCACCTGCCGCAGCGAACCCGGGAAGTCGGCGACGTTGCGCGTGAGGTTCGCGGTGCCGCCCAGCACGAGGCGTTCCTCCGGGTGCTCGACGAGCGCGTCGATCAACACCATCGCCAGCGTGGTGACCACGTCGCGCAGTTCGCCCGGCGCGGCCTCCGGCAGCTCCGCGACCAGCGTGGACGCCTCGGTCAGCGGCCTGCCCACCATCGCGGCGTTCAACATGCCCCGGATCCGGCTGACCGCTTCGTCGTTCAGCACCTCGCCCAGGTCGACGACCCGCTGGTCAACCCGGCCGCTGTCGGTGATCAGGACCACCATCAGCCGCGCGGGGGTCAGCGACACCAGCTCGACGTGGCGCACCGTCGAGCGGGTCAGCGTCGGGTACTGCACGACCGCGACCTGGCGGGTGAGCTGGGCGAGCAGCCGGACGCTGCGCCGCAGCACGTCGTCCAGGTCCATCGCGCCGCCGAGGAACGACTGGATGCCGCGCCGCTCCGCCATGGACAGCGGCTTGACCTCGCTGATCCGGTCGACGAAGCGGCGGTAGCCCTTGTCCGTGGGAATCCGGCCGGCACTGGTGTGCGGCTGGGCGATGTAGCCGTCCTCTTCCAGCGCCGCCATGTCGTTGCGCACCGTGGCGCTGGAGACCCCGAGATTGTGCCGGTCGACGAGCGCTTTGGAGCCCACCGGTTCCTGGGTGGAGACGTAGTCGGCCACGATGGCACGCAGCACCTGAAATCGGCGCTCCTCAGCATTCACCCGCTCACACCTCCCAGGACGTTACCCATCAGTCTACGTGCGACCGCTGTCGGACAACCGGAGCCAGGAGGGTGCTGAACGACTCCGGCCGTGGCGCGCGGCGGCCAGGTGACGTCCTCGCCTGGGCGTCGCGCGGTAGGTCTGAGTCGTTCAGCACCCTCCTAGGTTGCGCGACATACCCTTGACAGGTGCGGGTCGAGTCACTTCCGGAGTCACTGGAACAAGCGGGTGAGCTGTTGGCCGGTCGGCCGGTCCTCGCCCTGACCGGCGCGGGGCTGTCCACCGACTCCGGCATCCCCGACTACCGGGGGCCGGGGTCGCCTCGGGCGACCCCGATGACGTTCGAGGCCTTCCGTTCGGGTGTGGAGGCCCGGCAACGGTACTGGGCGCGCAGCCACGTCGGCTGGGCGCGGATGCGGACAGCCGAGCCGAACCAGGGGCACCGGGCGCTGGCGGACTGGGAACGTTCCGGCTCCCTGCGCGGGCTGATCACGCAGAACGTCGACGGTCTGCACCGCGCGGCTGGCCAGCGCTCGGTGATCGACCTGCACGGCAGGTTGTCCGACGTGATCTGTCTCGACTGCAGACGGATCAGCTCCCGGGTGACACTGCAGCAGCGGCTGTCGGTGCTGAACCCTGGGTTCACCGACCTGCACTCGGCGGACAGCCGCAGCGCCCCGGACGGGGACGCGGTGCTCGACGACACCGCCGCCTTCCGGGTCGCCGACTGCACGGTGTGCGGCGGTGTCCTGAAACCGGACGTGGTGTTCTTCGGCGAGAACGTGCCGCCGGAGCGGGTCGCGATGTGTTACGCCATGGTCGAGCGGCTCGCCCCGGAGTCCGGCCCACCCGGGGCGCTGCTGGTCGCCGGGTCGTCGCTGACGGTCCAGTCCGGGTTGCGGTTCGTGCACCGGGCGCACCGGCGCGGCGTCCCGATCGTCATCGTCAACCGGGGTGTGACCCGGGGTGATCCGCTGGCCACGGTCAAGGTCGACGCGGGCTGCTCCGAGGTGCTGACAGCACTGGCATCGGCCTCGGGAGGCTGAGCTGACCGCCGGACGATTCCTCCATCACGCACGGATCGCCCCTGGCGTGGACACCGGCGGCTATCCGTTCACGCTGCCTGTGGTCGCGTGGCTGGCCGGACGACCCGACGGCCTCCCGCTCGTCGCCGGGGTCAACTTCCTGATCGGGGAGAACGGCTCCGGCAAGTCGACTCTGGTGGAGGCGATCGCGGTGGCCGCCGGGTTCAACCCGGAGGGCGGCAGCCAGAACTTCCAGTTCGCCACCAGGGCGTCCGAGTCGTCGCTGGGCAGTCACCTGGACCTGCGATGGGGCACCTCGAAGCCCCGGACCGGCTACTTCCTGCGCGCCGAGTCGTACTACAACGTCGCCACCGAGATCGAGCGGCTGGACAAGATCGACAAGCCGCTGCTGCCCGCCTACGGCGGGATCTCGCCGCACGAACGTTCGCACGGGCAGTCGTTCCTCGACCTCGTCGTCCACCGGTTCGGACCGCACGGGCTCTACCTGCTGGACGAACCGGAAGCCGCGTTGTCGGTGCACGGATGTCTGGCGTTGCTGGCCCGGATGACCGAGCTGGTGGAGCAGGGCAGCCAGTTCATCGTGGCCACCCACTCCCCGATCCTGCTCGCGTTGCCCGGCGCGACGATCGTCGAGATCGACGCCGACGGTGACCTTGCGCGGGTGTCCTACGACGACGCCATGCCGGTCCGCCTCACCCGGGACTTCCTGGCAGCGCCCGACCGCTATCTCCGGCACATCACCGGCCGCTGACCTGCCGTTCGAGGAGCGTCCCCAGGATCTCCTCGGTGTGCGTCCACAGCACCCCGCCGCCGATGTCCGCGACGACGTGGCGTCGTGCGCCCGGGATGCGGGACGCGAGCGTCGCACCGAGGTCCGGCGAGTGGCTGGAGTCCTGCTCGCCGTACCAGAGATCGACCGGGACGGTGATCGCCGACAGGTCGATCGGCCAGCGCCCCATGGCCAGCACGGTGTCGGTCGCGTAACCCGCTGTGCCCTGCGCGAACGCCTCGTCCAGCGCGCGGCGGTAGGCAGCCGCGAAACCGGGCTCCTGGTACACCGCGAGATCGGACTCCGGGCTGGCCGCCATGACCATGTCCCACATCGCGTCGGCGCTGAACCCCTCGAACAACGCCCGCGCGCCGTCCGGGTCATCTCTGACCCGCTCGATCAATCCGGCCAGCCCGGGCGGCAGCGTCTCGGCGAACTCGGGTGCCGCAACCTCGTCCGCACCGGAGACGACGGCCAACGCACCGATCACGCCCGATTCGGCGCAGGCGAGGGCGAACGGCGTTCCCTGGGAGTTGCCGACCATCGCGGGTCGCTCCCAGCCCTGTAGCTCGACGAACCGGCGGATGTCCTCGGCGAAGTCGGAGAAGGTCCGCCCCGGATTCGGCGTCGAGGCACCGAGGCCCGGGCGGTCCACCGAGACGAGACGGACGCCGAGTGATTCGGGTGCCTTGCCGCCGAGACCCAGCCAACGGCTGGTGGCCGCGCCAGGGGACAACAGGACCGGGACGCCGTCCGCCGGGCCCCACTCCGCCCAGCCCAGCTGTCGGCCGTCGGACAGCTCGGTCTCGCCGAGCCTCGCCGGTGCCGCGACGTAGTCACTCACTGCTTGTTCTCCCACTCGCGTGCGGTCCGTTCCAGCCGGGTGCGGTAGCCGGCCCACCAGGCGGTGTCACCGGGCGCCATGTTGTCCTTGTCGGCCCGCATCCCGACCGCCCCGTCGATCAGCTCACGGACGATGTCCGCGTGCCCCGCGTGGCGATGGGTCTCCGCGGTCAGGTGCACGAGCACCCGGTGCAGCGTGATCTCGGCGCGGTCGGCGGGCCAGTGCGGCACATGGCCGACCGCGTCCAGCTCCAGCGCCTCGATCGTGGCGTCCGAGTGCGCCCAGGCACGCAGGTACAGCGCGACGATGTCCTCGCGGGACTCCTCGGCGGTCGCCCACATGTCCGCGTTGACCTCGGCGCCCTCGTCGAACCAGGGCAGCGGCTCGCCGGAGGGACGCCCGAACGTCTCGCCGAAGTAGCCGAACTCGACGCTGGCGGCGTGTTTGACCAGGCCTAACAGATTGGTCCCTGTGGGGGTGAGCGGACGCCGGATGTCGTACTCGGTCAGCCCGTCGAGCTTCCACAGCAGGGCTTCCCTGGCAGCCTGGAGATAGTCGTGCAGGTCGGTCTTGGCATCCGATCCGATCATGCCCCCAAGCGTGCCAGCCACAGACTCACGAGGACCGGACGACCACCAGGTGTTGCTGGAGCAGCAGTTCGAGCGCCCCGCTCAGTGTCTTGTCCGCCAGCCCGGTCTCGGTGCGCAGCCGTGCCACCGTCGTGGTCCGCTCCGTCACCAGATGGCGCAGCATCGGCGCCATCACGGGGGCGAACCGGTAGGTCTTGCCGGCCACGGTCAGCCGGGTCACGTCGGGAGCCTCGTCCAGCACCGGGTCCAGCAGCGCGGTGATCTCCAGTACCGCATCGTCGGCCGGCATCTCGAAGCTCACCGGCAACGGCAGGTTGATCTCCGAGCGGCGCGGGAACCGACGGTCCCGCGTGGCGAGGAAATCAGCGGGCCGGTTCGCTTCGATGATCTTGGTCAGCGCGGTCACCAGCTCGTCGGCGTGCTGCTCGCTCGGCCCCTCGGCGGCGAAGCGCGGAAGGTCCTGACGGAACAGCTCCTCCGCGTAGAGCTGTTCGACGATCCAGTTCGCCCAGTCGATCCCGGTGCGCCGGGTGAAGCCGAACGTCAGGTGCATGCTCAGCTCGCCGGTTCCGCGCACCGCGTGCCACCACCCGCGCGGCACGTGGATGATGTCGCCCGGCGCGAGGTCGCCCTCCCACAGCATGGTGTCGGGCGGCTGGTGGTCGTGGTCGTTGTCGACCTTCATCGGGAACCGCCGGCCCTGGCCGCGCACGGTCCAGTGCTTGCTGCCGGCGAGCTGCACGATCATCGTGTCGTGGTCGTCCCAATGGGTGTCGAACCCCTGGCGCCCACCCCACACGAGGTACAGGTTGACCTGGACCGGCTCCCGGACCAGGCGCATCAGATCATCGGCTGCGCGGGCGATCGGCGGATGCAGCTGGTCGATCGAGTCGAGCACGAGGCTCGCGCCGTCCCGCAGCTCGCGGTAGAGCTCGTCCGGCACGAGAGCCTGCCGGCCGGTCGTCGGGTCCTCGCGCGTGTAGTTCGCCACCGGGACCTGGGTGCCCTCGCGGAACAGCCGCAGGCGTGGGGCGCTGAGCTGGCGAGTGCTGAGCAGCTCGTTGAGCGCCTGCCAGGTCAGCAGGTCCGCGACGCCGCTGTCCCCCGACGACACCCGGACGAAGTCGTTGCCCAGTCGCTCGGCGGCGAAGTCGCCACCAGCCAGCTCGACGAATCGTTCGGTGAACAGAGCCGCCACTGCGCCACCTCTTCAGATCAGGGGTCGGACGCCGATCGTGCCCACCGGTGGACTGCCCCGGTGGGCACGATCGGGTCATCATTCAGGCGTTACCGCCGTCACACTCGAGCCTCAGATGAAGTCCGAGTGCAGGTCGCTTCCGTCGTTGTCACCGTTCGTCTCGCGACGGGCGACAACGCTGTCCACCTCGATACCAAGCAGCAGTGTGTCCTGGTCAGCCATGGATTACCTCCTCACAGTTCCCCGACATACCTGATCGGTTGATCACCAACGGCCCGGGGTGAAGGCCACGATTAACCTACGCGGGTGATGGGCAGCCTCGTCAAGGGAAACATTTGACCCGTGAATGCTGACACGATCGAGTTAGGCTAACCTTACTTCATGACAGCCACCGGCCTCCCGCATTGCGCGGCTCTGGCGCGCCAGCTCGGCGAGCGCCCGACCGGCACCGCGTCGCGACACCGGTCCCTGCTACTCATCGAGCACCCGGGCACATGGCCGGTGGACGTGCGCGAACAGGTGCTCTCGCTCGCATTCGGTTCACACGGTCCCGCGCTCCTCGATGAGCTGCACCGCGACCTCGGCTTGCGCGCCCTGGTGATCCGCCGACCGGGCAGGCAGAAACCGACGGGCAGGCTGTCGATCTTCATGGGCAGACTGCAGCCCGGTCACCGCTGGCTGGAGCGCATCACGATCAGCGAACACGCCGAACTGGCCGATCTGGACCTGGAAGCGATCGCCACCGGCGACGGGGGCTTCGGCCAGCCCGTCGACCATCCGCTGCTGCTCGTCTGCGTACACGGCCGCAAAGACGCCTGCTGCGCGATCCGGGGCCGCCCGGTCGCCGACGCGCTGGCGATCGCGCACCCCGAGCAGGCTTGGCAGTGCACTCATTTCGGCGGTGACCGCTGGGCGGGCAATCTCCTCGTCGCGCCGCACGGTTTCATGTACGGGCAGCTCGAGCCGCACACCGCCCTCGTCGCCGCCACCGCGGCGCAGGACGGGAAGGTCTCGCTGGAGAACCTGCGCGGACGAAGTGGGATCGACCCGTTCGCCCAGGTCGCCGAGATCGCCGTCCGGGAGCGGACCGGGTTGCTGGGACTGGACGAGGTTTCGGCCGGGCAGCCTCGGTTGATCGATGATCAGTCCGCTGCTGTCGAGGTTCACGCCGCCGGAGTGGCGTATCGGGTCACCGTGGGGCGTCGTCCTCTGGGCGTGCACGGGCATTCGATCTGTTCCGGGGAGACTCACCCGCAGCGGTTCGACGTGCTCGGTGTGGATACGTCGGTTCTCTCCTAGGGTGCCGTCCCCCGCTAGCTGACCTAGGGCGTCCCCGCTGGCTTTCAGTGTGCTTGGCGTGGCCGCCCGCTCTCAACCCCCGGCTGGCGCCGGCCTCGCGCGGGCTCCTGGTTGCCCGGGTTCGGGGGCGAGGTTTCAGGGTTGACAGCGGGCGGCCACGCCAAGTGCTTAGCCAGGATCGCGGGGAAGGGCGCAGTGTGCGTGCCCACTCACAGGTGTGCGTGCACGTCGTGCGTGGTGGCGAGCCGATGGCGCTTTCTTTGCGCATCGGGCTGCGCCCTCGCGCGATCACGTAGTCCCATGAGTCTCTGTGGTCACTTTTGTCACGCCTCGCAGAGCTACGTGTTGCGTCGCAGATGTTGGGACATGTGCGACGCAACCTGAGCCTCTGCGAAGTCGCCCAGCGCGTTACGCATGTGACAGAAGTGGTGATCTTGGGCGCCCCAGGCACGCGCACACAACGAGCGCGGTGCACCCGGAGACCGCGGGGGGCGCGGCGCAGCCGTGACCAACACAAGCGCCTGCCTGGTGGCGGACCGATGGCACTGTTGTTGCGCATCGGGCTGCGCCCTCGCGCGATCGCGTAGTCCCAGGAGTCTCTGTGGTCACTTTTGTCACGCCTCGCAGAGCTACGTGTTGCGTCGCAGATGTTGGAACATGTGCGACGCGACATGAGCCTCTGCGAAGTCGCCCCGGGCGTTACGCGTGTGACTGGTGGGGTGATCTTGGGCGCGGGGCACGTGCACACAACGAGCACAGTGCACCCGGAGACCGCGAGGGGCGCGGCGCAGCCGTGACCAACAACAGCGCCGCACAGCTCCCCCATCCCCGCGATACTGGCCGGCACTTGGCGTGGCGGGCCGGGGTCAACCCTGAAACCTCGCCCCCGAACTACGTGCAACCAGGCCCCGGCGGGAGGCCGGCGCCAGCCGGGGGTTGAGGCCGGCCCGCCACGCCAAGCACACTGAACGGGCCAGCGGGGATAGCGACTGCACCTACAACCCGAGCAACGATCGAACCACCCCATCAGCCAACAACCGCCCCCGGTCGGTCAAAACGGCCCGACCACCCCCGAGAACCAACAGCCCGTCCGAAGCCGCCTGCTCAGCGGCGAGGACACCAGCCGAGGACAACGCGCTCAACGGCAGCCCCTCCGCCAGCCGAACCCCGAGCATGATCCGCTCCTCGTACCGCTCGGTCTCACTCAGCTGCTCACTTCCCGCCGAGGGCGACGAACCCGAGGACAACAGCGCCGCGTACCGGGCCGGATGCTTCACGTTCCACCACCGCACACCACCGACATGCGAATGCGCCCCGGGACCGGCACCCCACCAGTTGCCGTCGCGCCAGTAACCCAGGTTGTGCCGGCACCGGGTGTCACGAGAGGTCGACCAGTTCGACACCTCGTACCAGCTCATCCCTGCCGAGGACAGAACCGAGTCGACGATCTCGTAGCGATCGGCGGACACGTCGTCGTCCGGCGCGTCCAGTTCACCGCGCCGGATCCGGCGGGCCAGCGCGGTGCCGTCCTCCACGATCAACGCGTACGCCGACACGTGGTCCACCCCGGCGGCCAGCACCGTGTCCAGCGACGCGCGCAGGTCGGCGTCGGTCTCCCCCGGCGTCCCGTAGATCAGGTCGAGGCTCACCTGGGAGATGCCGTTCTCACGGGCCTCCCGCGCGGCCGCCGACGGCCGGCCGGGGGTGTGCCGGCGGTCGAGAATCTTCAGGACCCCGGGCGCGGCGGACTGCATGCCCAGTGACACCCGGGTGTAGCCGGCGTCCGCGATGCCGGCGAAGAACTCAGGTGACGTCGACTCCGGGTTGGACTCGGTGGTCACCTCGGCGCCCTCGGCGAGACCGAAGGACTGGCGGATCGCGCCCAGCACGGAGGCCAGACCGTCAGCCCCGAGCAACGACGGAGTGCCCCCTCCGACGAAAACCGTCTCAGGGAGCGGAGCGTTCCCCAGAAGTCGCGCCGCCTGGTCCAACTCGATGCGCAACGCCTCCAGCCAACCGGCCGGAGAGGCGCCCGAACCAACCAGTTCGGACGGTGTGTAGGTATTGAAATCACAATAGCCGCAGCGTGCCGCACAGAAGGGCACGTGAATATATAACCCAAATGGACAAGTATTGAGATTCGCCAGCGCAGAGTCGGGTAGATCGAATCCGCGGGTGGCCGGCACAGTTGTCATCACCACCCATTGTGACGGGTCTCCCAACATCTGGGTGACGCCTGGCCAGTCCGCGAGAACGGTGGCACTCTTACAGGGTGATCTCCGCGCTGAGCATGCGACTTGTGGCCCGTCGCCACGTCGATTTTCAGCGCGTCTCGAGCGCTATGTGCCGGTTCTGCAGCTGACCCGCGCCGAATTCCCACCACACGTGATACCGGCCGGGTACTCCGGCTGACTGGCGTCTCTTATCGGACCCGGTGCGCCGTGGGTGCCTGCCCGCGACCTGGAGGTCTGAACCAGAATGGCTCCTGCACAGCCGGCCACCGGAGTGGACGCCGCTCGGCCCGCCCGCCGCGCCGCCCAACCCAAGCGCCGTCGCGGCGAGGGTCAGTGGGCGCTCGGCTACCGCGAACCGCTCAACCCGAACGAGCGCGCGAAGAAGGACGACGACGCGCTGAACGTGCGGGCGCGGATCGAGAACATCTACTCCAAGCAGGGTTTCGACTCGATCGACCCGGGTGACCTGCGCGGCCGCTTCCGCTGGATGGGTCTGTACACGCAGCGCAAGCCCGGTATCGACGGCGGCCGCACCGGCGCGCTGGAGCCGGAGGAGCTCGACGACAGCTACTTCATGATGCGGGTGCGCATCGACTCGGGTGCGCTGAGCACCGAGCAGCTGCGGGTCGTCGGCGAGATCGCGCGCGACCACGCGCGGGACACCGCCGACATCACCGACCGGCAGAACGTCCAGCTGCACTGGATCCAGATCGAGGACGTACCCACGATCTGGGAGAAGCTGGAGGCCGTCGGCCTGTACACGACCGAGGCCTGCGGTGACTGTCCCCGCGTGGTGCTCGGTTCCCCCGTCGCCGGCATCGCGGCCGACGAGATCGTGGACGGCACCCCGGCGATCAAGGAGATCGTCGACAAGTACATCGGCAGCAAGGAGTTCTCCAACCTGCCGCGCAAGTTCAAGTCCGCGATCTCCGGCTCGCCGCGTCACGACGTGGTGCACGAGATCAACGACATCGCGTTCGTCGGTGTGCGGCACCCTGAGCACGGCCCCGGTTTCGATCTGTGGGTCGGCGGGGGGCTGTCCACCAACCCGAAGCTCGGTGTCCGGCTCGGCGCCTGGGTGCCGCTGGACGAGGTCGCCGACGTCTGGGCGGGTGTCGTCGGGGTCTTCCGCGACTACGGCTACCGGCGGCTGCGCCACCGCGCGCGGATCAAGTTCCTGGTCGCCGACTGGGGTGTGGAGAAGTTCCGCGAGATTCTCGAGACCGAGTACCTCAAGCGGCCGTTGATCGACGGCCCGGCGCCGGAGCACTGGCTGGGCCCGCGTGACCACATCGGCGTGCACAAGCAGGTCGACGGGCTCAACTACGTCGGTGCCGCCGCGATCGCCGGCCGGGTGTCCGGCACCACGCTGATCAAGGTCGCCGAGGCCGCCGAGCGCCACGGCTCCGGCCGGCTGCGCACGACCGTGCAGCAGCAGCTGCTCGTCCTGGACGTCGCGGACGACAAGGTCGAACCGCTGATCGCCGACCTCGACGAGCTGGGTCTGCAGGCGCGGCCGTCGGGATGGCGGCGCAACACGCTGGCCTGCACCGGAATCGAGTTCTGCAAGCTGGCCATCGTCGAGACGAAGGGCCGGGCCGCGACGCTGGTCACCGAGCTGGAGAGCAGGCTCGCCGACATCGCCGACCTGGACCAGCCGATCTCGATCCACCTCAACGGCTGCCCGAACGCCTGCGCCCGCACCCAGACCGCGGACATCGGCCTCAAGGGCCAGATCATGACCGACTCGGACGGCAACCAGGTCCCCGGTTTCCAGGTGCACCTCGGTGGCGGCCTCGGTATCGACGCCGGTTTCGGCCGCAAGCTGCGTGGGCTGAAGGTCACCTCCAGCGGGCTGGGCGACTACGTGGACCGAGTGGTCCGCCAGTACGTCAAGCAGCGCGACGAGGGCGAGAGGTTCGCCCAGTGGGTCGCCCGCGCCGAAGAGACTGATCTGGCGTGAGCGAGCGAGCGGCGCCGTTCTACTGCCCGTACTGCGGAGAGGAAGACCTGCGCCCGGTGGAAGAACCGCAGGGGGCCTGGCGTTGCGCCGGCTGTCTGCGCACGTTCGCGGTGAAGTTCATCGGAGTCGGTGTTCCGGAAAGGTCGGTTACGGAATGAGCATCTCGAGTACCGAGGTGGAAACCCCCGGTCGGACCCGTAGTGCCGAGCAGCTGCGGGAGATCGCCGAACGCGGCGCCGCCGAGCTGGGGCCGGACGCCACGGCCGAGGAGATCCTCGACTGGGCCGCGGCCGAATTCGGCAAGAACCTGATCGTCGCGTCGAACATGCAGGACGCGGTCCTGGTCGACCTGACCGCCAAGGCCAGCCCCGGCGTGGACGTGCTGTTCCTGGAGACCGGCTACCACTTCGCGGAGACCATCGGAACCCGCGACGCGGTCGAGACCGTCTACGACGTGCGGATGGTCAACGCGCGCGCCGAGCACAGCGTCGCCGAGCAGGACGAGCTGCTCGGCAAGGACCTGTTCGCCCGCGAGCCGGACAAGTGCTGCGCGCTGCGCAAGGTCGTCCCGCTGCAGAACACCCTCGCCGGGTACGACGCGTGGATCACCGGCGTACGCAGGGTCGAGGCCCCGACCAGGGCGAACACCCCGCTGATCACGTTCGACGAGATGTTCGGGCTGGTGAAGATCAACCCGATCGCGGCGTGGAGCGACGACGACATGGACACCTACATCGCCGAGCACGGAGTGCTGGTGAACCCGCTGGTGGACGCCGGGTACCCGTCGATCGGGTGCGCGCCGTGCACCCGCAAGCCGCTGCCCGGTGAGGACAAGCGCGCCGGTCGCTGGGCCGGCCGGGCCAAGACAGAATGTGGTTTGCACGCATGAGCGCACCGGCACGTACCTTCGATGCACTGGACGCCCTGGAGTCCGAGGCCATCCACATCTTCCGCGAGGTGGCCGGCGAGTTCGACCGTCCGGTGATCCTGTTCTCCGGCGGCAAGGACTCGACGCTGCTGGTGCACCTCGCGGTGAAGGCGTTCGCGCCCGCGCCGATCCCGTTCTCGCTGCTGCACGTCGACACCGGCCACAACTACTCCGAGGTCATCGACTTCCGGGACCAGCTGGTCGAACGTCTCGGTCTGCGCCTGGTCGTGGCGCACGTGCAGGACTGGATCGACGACGGACGGCTCGTCGAGCGCCCGGACGGCACCCGCAACCCCCTGCAGACCGTCCCGCTGCTGGACTCGATCAACGCCAACCGGTTCGACGCGGTGTTCGGCGGTGGCCGACGGGACGAGGAGCGGGCGCGCGCGAAGGAACGCATCATCAGCCTGCGCGACGCGTTCGGCCGCTGGGATCCGCGCAAGCAGCGTCCCGAGCTGTGGAACCTGTACAACGGCCGGCACGCCGCCGGTGAGCACGTGCGGGTGTTCCCCATCTCCAACTGGACCGAGCTCGACGTGTGGCGCTATATCCAGCGGGAGAACATCGAGCTGCCCTCGATCTACTACAGCCACCAGCGCGAGGTGTTCCGCCGCGACGGCATGTGGCTGGCGGAAGGCCCGTGGGGCGGTCCGCGCGACGGCGAGGCCCTGGAGCTGAGGACGGTGCGGTACCGCACCGTCGGCGACGGCTCCTGCACCGGCGCGGTGGAGTCGACCGCGACCACCCTGGACGAGGTGATCGCCGAGGTCACCGCGTCCCGGCTCACCGAGCGTGGCGCCACCCGGGCCGACGACCGGATGTCCGAGGCCGCCATGGAAGACCGCAAGCGAGAGGGCTACTTCTGATGTCTCAGGCTCCCAGGGATCTGCTGCGGTTTGCCACGGCGGGCAGCGTCGACGACGGCAAGTCCACGCTGGTCGGGCGGCTGCTGTACGACACCAAATCGGTCCTCGCCGACCAGATCGAGGCCGTTCAGCGTGCCTCGGTCGACAAGGGACTGGCGACGCCGGACCTGTCGCTGCTGGTCGACGGCCTGCGCGCGGAACGTGAGCAGGGCATCACGATCGACGTCGCCTACCGCTACTTCGGCACCCCGAAGCGCGAGTTCGTACTCGCCGACACTCCCGGTCACGTGCAGTACACGCGCAACACGGTGACCGGCGCGTCGACCGCCGAGCTGGCGGTGCTGCTCGTCGACGCCCGCTTCGGTGTGGTCGAGCAGACCCGCCGGCACGCGGCGGTGCTGGCGCTGCTGCGGGTGCCGCGTCTGGTGCTGGCGGTGAACAAGATCGACCTGGTCGACTACGACGAGGCGGTGTTCACCGCGATCGCCAAGGACTTCAACGGCCTGTCGACCGCGCTGGGTTACTCGCAGGAGCGGGTGGTGACCATCCCGGTGTCCGCGCTGGTCGGCGACAACGTCGTCGAGCCGTCGGAGAACACCCCCTGGTACGGCGGCCCGACCCTGCTGGAGCACCTGGAGTCGGTACCGGTGGTGAGCCCGGACCTGGACGCGCCGATGCGCATCCCGGTGCAGTACGTGATCCGGCCGCGCACCGCCGAGCACCCCGACTACCGCGGCTACGCGGGCCAGGTCGCCGCCGGCACCGTGCGCCCCGGCCAGGAGGTGCTGGTGCTGCCCGAGGGGTTGCGCAGCACGGTCACCTCGGTCGACACGGCCGATGGCCCTCTGGAGTCAGCGAGTGCCGGGCGCAGTGTCACGGTGCTGCTCGCCGACAACCTCGACGTCGCGCGCGGCAGCGTGATCGTGGACGCCGCCGCTCCGCCGCGGGTCACCGACCAGCTGGAGACCACGCTGTGCTGGCTGGCCGAGCAGCCGCTGCGTCCCGGCGCGCGGCTGCTGCTCAAGCACGGCACGAGGGTCACCCAGGCGATCGTGGGCGAGCTGCACGACCGGCTCGACACCGAGACCCTCACCCTGAGCGTCCCGGAGAAGCTGGAGATCAACGACATCGGCAGGGTCAGCATCCGCACCGCCGACCCACTGCCGGTCGACGACTACGCGGACAGCCGGGCGACCGGCGCGTTCCTGCTGATCGACCCGCCGACCGGCAACACCCTCGCCGCGGGCCTGGTCGGGACGCCGCTGACGCCGGAGTCGGTCGGCTGATGCACTCACCCGCGCTGGTCGCGGTGGCGCACGGCAGTCGGGACCCGTCATCGGCGGCGACGATCGCCGCACTCATGGACGAGGTGCGCCGCCAGCGGCCCGACCTCGACGTCCGGCTCAGCTTCCTGGACCTGAACACGCCACGGCTGCCCGAGGTCCTGGAAGCGGTCGCCTCCGCCGGCCACCGGTCGGCGATCGTGGTGCCGTTGCTGCTCGGTAGTGCGTTCCATGCCCGGGTGGACCTGCCCGGCATCGTCTCGCGGTCCAGCGCTCGGCTTCCGCTGCTGGACATCCGGGTGGCGTCCGTTCTCGGGAACGGGCCGTTGCTGGTGTCGACTCTGCTTGGTCGGCTCGCCTCGGTCGTCCCGGGACCACTGTCCGCGCCGGACCTCGGGGTCGTGCTGGCGGCTACCGGATCGTCTCGTCCCGCCGCGAACCAGGCAGTTCACGAGCTGGCGTCGTCGTTGGCCCGTTCTCATCGGTGGCGTAGCTGTGTCGCTGCTTTTGCGACTGGTGTATCGCCTTCGGTGCCGCGGGCTGTGTCGCAGTTGCAGAAGGCCGGCGCTGGGCGGATCGCCGTGGCCAGCTGGTTCTTGGCTCCTGGGTTGTTGTCCCGGCGGGTGTCCGATGCCGCGTTGTCGGCTTGTCCTTCCGCGCTGATCGCCCCGCCTCTAGGGGCTGATCCCTCGGTTGCTTCGTTGGTCGTGTCTCGGTATCTGGATGCCTTTGGGGAGCCTGCTCGCGCCGTGGGGTGATCTTTGGGGCGCCCATCCCCGCTGGCTTCTCGTTCCTGGCGTGGTGGGTGCATCCCCGCTGGCTCTCAGTGTGCTTGGCGTGGCGGGCCGGCCTCAACCCCCGGCTGGCGCCGGCCTCGCGCAGATTCCTGGTTGCGCGGGTTCGGGGGCGAGGTTTCAGGGTTGACAGCGGGCGGCCACGCCAAGTGCTGAGCCAGGATCGCGGGGATGGGGGTGGTGTGCGTGCACGTCGTAGGTGGTGGCGGGCCGATGGCGCTTTCTTTGCGCATCGGGCTGCGCCCTCGCGCGATCACGTAGTCCCAGGAGTCTCTGTGGTCACTTTTGTCACGCCTCGCAGAGCTACGTGTTGCGTCGCACATGTTGGAACATGTGCGACGCGACACGAGCCTCTGCGAAGTCACCCCGAGCGTTACGCATGTGACAGATGGGGTGATCTTGGATACCCCGGGGCACGCGCACACAACGAGCGCAGTGCACCCGGAGACCGCGGGGGCGCGGCGCAGCCGTGACCAACACAAGCGCCGCGCAGCTCCCCCATCCCCGCGATACTGGCCGGCACTTGGCGTGGCGGGTCGGGGTCAACCCTGAAACCTCGCCCCCGAACTACGTGCAACCAGGAACCCGCGCGAGGCCGGCGCCAGCCGGGGGTTGAGGCCGGCCCGCCACGCCAAGCACACTGACGAGCCAGCGGGGATAGCGACTGCACGCCAGGAACTCGAGAAGCCAGCGGGGACGAGACCGAACCTACTGCGGCGGCCACACCGACTGCCAAGACCGGTCCTGACACGTATAGGCAGTCACAGCCTCAGGCAACTCACCATCGACGACCTGCGCGACCGTGGTCAACTCCAGGATCTCTCGCAGGCTCGCCCGCACGGCCACCCACACATCCTGCAGATGCCGAGCGGCACCGTCGTACGCGTGAGACTCCGGCCGCTGCCCCCTGACCAGCGCCAACGGCCCGTCGGTCACTCGGATCACGTCGGCCAGAGATATCGCGTACGCCGGACGAGCAAGACGGTGCCCACCGTCGCGACCCCGACGGCTGGCGATCAGGCCGGCCCTGCGGAGCTCCACCAGAATCCCGTCCAGGAAAGTACGCGGAATGCCTTGCGCCGACGCGATCTCGTCTGCCTTCACCGCGCATTCGTCCGGCGCGCTCGCCAACACGCACAGTGCGCGCAGCGCGTAGTCCGCCCTCGCCGAAATCTGCACGTACCCATCCTTGCGCATCGACCGGTGACCGCTGAGTCCAGTGGTACATCAGTGCTGATCAGACCCCTGATTGCCAACTCACAGTTTGTTGACTATGCGGCTCAAGAATGTCAGCATCGATGAGTGCACACACGAATCGAAGCTGCCCGGATTATCCGGCCGATGCTGGTTCGTCGTCTGCACGTCGACCTGATGCGGATTTTCACCGCATGTTGTCGGACGGGTTTCTGAACCCCGGTCCGCTCCGCACTCGTCGTCGTTAGGCAGGCACCTCATCGTGCACCTCGATCTCTCGCTGTCCGTCGCCGGACTGCTGGTCGGCTTCCTGGTCGGACTGACCGGCATGGGTGGTGGCGCGCTGCTCACCCCGCTGCTGGTGCTGTTCTTCCGGGTCGCGCCGCTTGCGGCGATCTCCAGTGACCTGCTGACCTCGCTGGTGATGAAGCCGGTCGGTGGCGCGGTGCACCTTCGGCAGCGCACGGTCGACTGGAAGCTCGTCGGCTGGCTGACCCTGGGATCGGTGCCGTCGGCGTTCGCGGGTGCCGTGCTGATCGGCGCGATCGGCCATTCAGCCGGGGTGCAGGGCAACCTCAAGGTGATCATCGGCGTCGCGCTGTGTGCCTCGGTGGCGATGATGGTCGCCCGGCAGCTGCTGGATCGGCGCAACCGCCGCCGTGACGCACTCGACGGCCAAGACGAGCAGCCGCTGGTGATCCGTCCACTGCGCACCATCGTGATCGGCGTGGTCGGTGGCTTCGCCGTCGGCATGACCTCGGTCGGCGCGGGTTCCGTCATCATCGCGCTGCTGCTGCTCGCCTACCCGACGCTGCGCCCGGCCAAGCTGGTGGGCACCGACATCGTGCAGGCGATCCCGCTGGTCGCGGCCGCGACGCTCGGACACCTGCTGTTCGGTGACGTGCAGTTCGCGCTGACCACCGCGCTGCTGCTCGGCGCCCTGCCCGGCGTGTATCTCGGTGCGAAGGTGTCCGCGCAGGGACCCGCCGCCGTCATCCGGCCGGTCGTGACGGCCGTGCTGCTCGCTTCCGCGCTGGCGCTGCTCAACGTCGGCACCCCGTTCCTGATCGCGGCCGCCGTCGTCGGCTTCGTCGTCATGGCCGTCCTCACCCCCCGTACCCGGACCGCGCGGCCGGTCACCGAGAAGCAGCTCGACCCCGTCCACTGACCGATCGCGTCACCGACCCGACCACGCCTCTCCCCCAAATCGCTGCCAAATCGATAGAAGTGGACAAGATGAACCGCCACCTTCGTGTTCTGACCGTGGCTCTGGCACTGGCAGCGGCACTCGCCGGTTGTTCCCGGGCCGGCAGCGACAGCTCACCCTCCGCCGCGCCCGCGAGCCAGGGACCGGCCACCGAGCTGCGGCTGGGCTACTTCCCCAACATCACGCACGCGCCCGCGCTCATCGGTCTCGACAAGGGCTTCTTCGCCAAGGAGCTCGGCAACACCAAGCTGATCTCACAGCCGTTCAACTCCGGACCGCCCGCGGTCGCGGCTCTGCTCGGCGGATCGCTGGACGCCACGTTCGTCGGGTCCAGCCCTGCGATCAACGCGTTCGCCCAGTCCAAGGGTGAGACCGTCCGGCTGATCGCCGGCTCGACGTCCGGTGGCGCGCAGCTCGTCGTTCAGCCGGGCATCACCTCGCCGGAGCAGCTCAAGGGCAAGACGATCGCGACACCCGAGCTGGCGAACACGCAGGACGTCGCGTTCAAGAAGTGGCTCAAGGAGCACAACCTGACCGTCGGCACCGGCCCGGACCAGGTCGCGGTGCAGAACCTGCAGAACCCGCGCACCCTCGACCTGTTCAAGAGCGGTCAGGTCGCCGGTGGCTGGCTGCCCGAGCCGTGGAGCTCGCGGCTGGTCGACGCGGGCGCGAGCGTGCTGGTCGACGAGAAGACGCTGTGGCCGAACGGGCAGTTCCCGAGCACCGTGCTGATCGTGCGCACCGACTTCCTGCGCGCGCACCCGGAGACGGTGGACGCGCTGCTGCGCGGTGAGCAGCAGGCCATCGACTTCGCCACGAACAACCAGGCCGAGGCGAAGACCGTCACCAACGAGGCCATCAAGCGGCTCACCAACTCAAGCCTGAGCCAGAAGGTGCTCGACAGGGCGTTCTCCGAGCTGTCCTTCAGCTCGGACCCGCTCGCCGCGTCGTTCCCGCAGCTGGCCAAGGACAGCGTGACCGCGGGTGTCGCGCCGACCGCGACCGAGCTGAACGGGTTCGTGGACGTCACCGAGCTCAACAAGGTCCTGCAGGCCGCCGGTAAGCCGACGGTGGACGCCGCCGGCCTCGACAACACCCAGAGGTGATCCCGGTATGACCGCGACGATCGAGCAGCCCCTCACCTCCGGCACGTCCTCGGTTCAGCTCACCGGAATCGGCAAGACCTTCGGGACCGGCCCGACCGCGGTGACCGCGCTGCGCGACATCGACCTCGACGTTCGTCCCGGCGAGTTCGTGTGCCTGCTGGGCGCCTCCGGTTGCGGCAAGTCGACGCTGCTCAACCTGATCGCCGGGCTCGACCAGCCGACCACCGGCGAGTTGCGCCGCGGTTCCGCGCGGCCGTCGTTCATGTTCCAGGAACCCGCGCTGCTGCCCTGGCTGGACGCGGCCCGCAACGTCGAGCTGCCGCTGCAGCTCAGCGGTGTGGGCCGCGGCGACCGGCGCAAGCGCGCTCAGGAACTGCTGGAGCTGGTCCGGCTCGACGGCCAGGGGCGCAAGCGCCCGCACGAGCTGTCCGGCGGCATGCGCCAGCGCGTCGCGCTGGCCCGCGCGCTGGCGTCGGCGACCTCCGGCGAGGAGACCTCCGGGCTGCTGCTGATGGACGAGCCGTTCGCGGCGCTCGACGCGATCACCCGGGACGTCCTGCAGGGTGAGCTGCTGCGAGTCTGGCGGGCGACCGGGACCACGGTCCTGTTCGTCACCCACGACGTCCGGGAGGCGCTGCGGCTGGCCCAGCGGGTCGTGCTGCTGTCGTCGCGCCCCGGCACGGTCGTCGGGCAGTGGGACGTCCGGCGCGCCCAGGACCGGCTGCCCGAGCTGCACGACGAGATCACCGCACGGTTGCGCGAGGTGATCAGCCGCCATGCCGCCTGAGCTGACCGATGTCCGGGACGACTCGGCGGCGACGGTCGCCGGCCTGGACGCCCTCGACACGCCGATCGAGCAGCGCACGCCGTGGTGGCGCCGCGCGGTGACCGTCGGACTGCCGCCTCTCGTGGCGTTGGTGCTGTTCCTGGCGTTGTGGCAGGGATTGTGGGCGGCCGCGTTCTGGCCGGAGTTCAAGCTCCCGGCACCGGTGTCGGTCTGGCAGGAGTTCAGCAAGGTCCTGGCGACCGGTGAGGTGTGGTCCATCCTCTGGACCTCGATCAGCCGCGCGTTCCTCGGGTTCCTGGTCGCGCTGATCATCGCCACGCCGCTCGGTCTGCTCGTCGCCAAGGTCCCGGTGGTCCGTTCCGCGATCGGACCGCTGCTGTCCGGTCTGCAGAGCCTGCCGTCCGTGGCCTGGGTGCCGGCCGCGGTGCTGTGGTTCGGCCTGACCGACGCGACGATCTACTTCGTGGTCCTGGCCGGTTCGATCCCGTCGATCGCCAACGGCCTGGTCGCCGGCATCGACCAGATCCCACCGCTGCTGCCCCGGGTCGGGCAGGTGCTCGGCGCCCGGGGCCTGGCCAGCGCACGACACATCCTGCTGCCCGCCGCGCTGCCCGGCTACCTCGCCGGATGCAAACAGGGTTGGGCGTTCTCCTGGCGATCCCTGATGGCAGCCGAGATCATCGCCGCCGGCCCGTTGCTCGGCGTCGGCCTCGGCGCCTACCTGGAGCAGGGCAGCAGTTTCAACAACATGTCGATGGTGATCGCCGCGATCTTCCTGATCCTCATCGTCGGGATCGGCATCGAGCTGCTGGTGTTCCGTCCGGTCGAGCAGCGGGTGCTGCGCGCCCGCGGCCTCGCGATCAGCAGGTAACCGGCGATGACTCCGGACGAGTGCACCTGGGAAACGTTCTGGCCGAGCCGTCGCCAGCATGCGTTCGACGAGTTCTGTCGCTGACCGCAGGGTCCGCGTCCGTCCCGTCTCACTCGCCGGAGTCCGTCATGAGTACCCCCGAACCTCCCCTCGAACCCGCTGAGGGCCCACGCCCCTGGCTGTCCGTCGACTGGATCGCCGTGATCGTCGCCGGCGTCCTCGTCGTCGCCGTCGGCACCGGGCTGCTGCCGGTGATCCCGTGGTGACCCGCGCGCAGAGTCCAGCTCTGCGCAGGGCACCGGTGACCCTGTTGTCCTACGTGCCAGGCCTGGTGCTGCTCGCGGTGATCGGGCTGATCGGCAAGTGGGCGCAGGCCGAGTTCAAGGCACTCGGCGTCGCCACGCACACGCCGTTGCCGGACATCGAGTACGTGCTGTGGGCAATCCTGCTCGGCGCTCTGATCCGCAACACCGTCGGTCTGCATCGGGTCTTCCAGCCCGGCGTCGGCACCTACGAGCTGTGGCTGAAGATCGGCATCGTGCTGCTCGGCGCCCGCTTCCTGATCGGTGACGTGCTGCGCCTCGGCGGCGTCAGCCTGCTGCTGGTGTTCATCGACATCGCGATCGCCACCGGCATCGTGCTGCTGCTCGGACGGTGGCTGCGGTTGAGCGGCAAGCTCACCTCGCTGCTCGCGATGGGGACGGCGATCTGCGGCGTGTCCGCGATCATCGCGGGGCGCGGCGCGATCGAGGCCGACGAGGAGGACTCCGGCTACGCCATCGCCGCGATCCTCGCGCTGGGCGCCGTCGCGCTACTCACCTTCCCGCTGATCGGGCACGCGCTCGCGCTGACCGACACCGAGTACGGCGTCTGGGCCGGTCTCGCGGTCGACAACACGGCGGAGACCACCGCGGCGGGCGCGCTCTACTCACCGCACGCCCAGGACGTCGCGGTCCTGGTGAAGAACACCCGCAACGCGTTGATCGGCTTCGTCGTGCTGCTCTACGCGCTGTACTGGTCCTCGCGCGGCCAGGCCGCCGCGATCGGCACCGGGTTCAGCGCCCGCGCCGGGTTCGTCTGGCAGCGGTTCCCGAAGTTCGTGCTCGGCTACCTGGCGGTGTCCGCGCTGGCCACCGCGGGGTTGTTCAGCAAACCGGAGATCGCGAGCCTGGGGAACCTGTCCAAGTGGGCGTTCCTGCTGACCTTCGCCGGGGTCGGGCTGAACTTCGACCTGCGACAGATGCGCACCACCGGGTTCCGGCCGTTCGTGGTCGGCGCGATCGCACTGGCCGTCGTCGCGGCGACCGCGCTGGGCGAGGTCCTGATCACCTCACGGCTGCTCGGCGCGCTCTAGGAGTGTGCTGGACAGCTCCGGCCGTGGCGCGTGGCGGCCAGGTGACGTCATCGCAAGGCGAAGGCGCGGGCCGATCCCGTTGTTGGATCGGCCCGAACCGACAACGCGGCGAGGGCGCCGCCTGGGCGTCACGCGGTAGGCCCGAGCTGTTCAGCGCGCTTCTGGTGCTGCTGGTGGCCGGGCCACACCGGTCACCAGCAGCGCGACGACGAGGGCTCCGAGCACCACCAGCAGGGCGTGCAGGATGCCGGAATGTTCGGCGAGCAGGCCGATGAGCGGCGGGCCGGCCAGGAACGCGGTGTAGGCGACCGAGCTGACCACCCCGACTCTGGCGGCCGCCAGCTTCGGCTCGTCCGACGCCGCGCTCATGCCCACCGGGAAGCCGAGCGATGCACCGAAACCCCACAGCGTCGCGCCGACCAGCACCCAGACGATCGACGACGCGAACGCGACCAGCAGCAGCCCGACCAGCGCCACGGCAAGCAGTCCGCGCAGCACGACCACCCGGCCGAAGCGGTCCAGGAGTGCGCCACCGGCGAGTCGCCCGATCGTCATCGCGGTGACGAACACACCGAACCCGAGCGCTCCGACGACCGCCGACGTCTGGTGTCCGTCCACGAGCGCCACGGCGAGCCAGTCGTTCGCCGACCCTTCCGCGAACGCCGCGCACAGGGTGAGCAGGCCGATCAGCAGGGTGCGCGGCTCACGCCAGGCACGCAGCGCATCGCCCTTGGGCCGGGGCTGGTCCGGCTCGTGTGCTTCCTCCGGGAGGAACAACCGCACCGCGAACGCCATCGCGACCGGCGCCAGCACCGCCACGACCGCCACCTGGATGGCCAGGGGCACGAGCCACGCGGCCAGTAGGGCGCCGACGCCGCCCCCGGCGACCGTGCCGAGGCTGAAGCCGGCGTGCAGCCGGGGCATCAGCGAGCGGCCGCGCCTGCGTTCCACATCGGCGCCGGCGACGTTCATCGCCACGTCCCAGTTGCTCATGCCGATTCCGGTGAGCACCAGCCCGACGGCGGCGGGCCACACCGTCCCGGCGGCGAGCCCGGCGGCGAAGCCGAGCAGACCGAGCCCGACCAGGATCGACCCGATCAGGACGACTCTCGCCGCACCCCAGCGGTGCACGGCGGGACCGGATGCGGGCAGCGCCAGACAGGCGCCACCGGACAGGCAGAGCAGCAGCAGACCGAGCTGGGCGGCGGACAGGGACAACGCGTCCCGCGCCTGCGGGGCCCGGGACAACCAGGAGGCGAAGCACAGTCCGTTCGCGGCGAACGCCGCCAGTACACCGTTCCTGGCACGCGCCAGAGCATCCACGCGCGTCCCCCCGACCAGCTCCGTCATCCCCTGCCCGCCCCTCACAGTCCACAATCGAATCGATTCGATAGGCACGCTACCTGGGCAACGGCGGTGATCACAACGCGGTTTCGGTCTCACCGGCTACCGTCTGAGGTGTGTGCGCACACCCGAGAACCACGTTGGCCCAGGTGGCCGCGCATGCCGGCGTGTCGCCGTCCACCGCGTCACTCGCGTTCTCCGGAAGCTCGCGGGTCACCCCCGACACCCGGGCGCGGGTGCTCACCGCGGCCGAGGAGCTGGGCTACGCGGGACCGGACCCGCTCGCCGCGTCGCTGCGCCGAGGTCGCAGCGGCATCGTCGGTACGTTCGTCGGCGAACGGTTGCTCTACGCGTTCCGCGACCCGGTTGCGGTGCAGCTGCTGGACGGCATCTCCGAGGTGCTCGGCCCGCACGGCGTCGGTCTGCTCCTGCTCGCCGGCGACACCAGCAGACCGGGGCTGGACAAGCTCGCCCGTATCCCGCTGGACGCCGCCATCTTCGCCACCTGCGGCCTTGAGGACGACCCGGCGCTGGAGCTGCTGAGCCGGCGCGGGGTTCCGCTCGTCGGGGTCGAGGGGCCGGTGGCGGACGGAGTCGTGCTCGTCGACATCGACGATCGCGGCGGAACAGCGGAGCTGGCACGCCACCTGCACGACCTCGGCCACCGGCGGGTGGCGACGATCGCCATGCCGCTGCGGTTGGACGGTAGCCGGGGACCGGTCGACGAGGCGCGCAGGGCGCTCGTGCACTACCGCGACGTCCGGCACCGGATGGAGGGCGTGTTCGACGTGTTCGGCCACGTCCCGGTCGTCGAGACCGCGAGCAACGCGGTCGACGAGGGTGAATGGGCCGGCCGGGTGTTATTGGACGTACCGGAGTCGGAGCGGCCCACCGCTGTGATCGCGCAGAGCGACGTGCTCGCGTCGGGGGTGCTGCGTGCCGCCGCCCAGCTCGGTCTGCGGGTGCCCGAGGACGTCAGCGTGGCCGGATTCGACGGTGCTGATCTGCCCTGGCTGCACTCGACCGTGCTCAGCACGGTCGTCCAGCCGACCGACGAGAAGGGCCGCACCGCCGCGCGAGCCGTCGTCGAGCTGCTCGAGGGGCGCCGCCCGGCCGATGTGAGTCTCCCGGTCACGGTGCGTCTCGGCACGACGACCGGGCCGCCACCGGTTACCGTCCGGTCATGACCGAACTCGTCCATCTGGAGATCGAGTCGGGGATCGCCACGATCACCCTGGACTCGCCACACAACCGCAACGCGCTGTCCGCTCAGCTGCGCGGTGAGCTGCACGCCCACCTGACCTCGGCGATCGACTCCGACGCGGTGCGGGCCATCGTGCTCACCCACACCGGCACGGTGTTCTGCGCCGGTATGGACCTCAAGGAGTCCCGAGGCGCGAGCGCCTCCGAGCAGGGTGTCGCCGACTTCCCCGAGACGCTGCGGCTGATCTGGACCTCCCCCACCCCGGTGATCGCCCGGCTCGCCGGTCCGGCGCGCGCCGGCGGCGTCGGCCTGATCTCGGCGTGTGACCTGGCGATCGCCGCCGACACCGTGACGTTCGCCTTCACCGAGGTCCGCATCGGGGTGGTCCCGGCGGTCATCTCGGTGCCGCTGGTCCCCCAGGTGCAGCCGGCCGCGCTGCACGAGCTGTTCCTGACCGGCGAGACGTTCGACGCGCGCCGGGCCGCCGAGATCGGTCTGATCACGAAGGCCGTGCCGGCCGACGGTCTCGACGCGGAGGTCACGCGCTACGCGGAGATGCTGCGGCTCGGGGCACCCAGTGCACTCGCCGCGACCAAGGTGCTGCTGCGGGGAAGCGCCGCGCGCACCATGTCCGACGACCTCGCCGCGATGGCCGAGGTGTCCGCCGAGCGCTTCGCGTCCGAGGAGGGACAGGAGGGCATCCGCGCGTTCATGGAGAAGCGCAAGCCGTCCTGGGCGAACTGAACGCTTGACCCTGCCCTTGGCGGCAGGGTTCCACGATGACCGGGTGACCGAACCAATCGACAACCGGGTAGTGGTGGTCACCGGCGCCGGCTCCGGCATCGGCCGTGCGACGGCTCGATGCTTCGCCGAGGCCGGTGACCACGTCCTCGCGGTCGGACGCCGGACCGGGCCGCTGGCGGAGACCGCGGCCGACCATCGGACGATCCGGCCACTGGTGGCCGACGTGACCGGCGACGGCGAGCCGGAGCGGATCGTGGCTACCGCCCTCGACGGGTTCGGCCGGCTGGACGTGCTGGTCAACAACGCGGCGCTGGCGGTGAGCGGGGCGCTGGCGGATGCGCGGCGCGAGCTGATCGAGCCCCTGCTGGCGACCAACCTCGTGGCGCCGATCCTGCTGGCCAAAGCGGCGCTGCCGGCGTTGGGGTCCGGCGGCGTCATCGTCAACGTCAGCACGTCGGTCGGCCAACGTGCCTGGCCCGGAAACGGTGTCTACGCGGCGACGAAGACGGCGCTGGAGCTGCTCACCCGGTCCTGGGCCGTGGAGCTGGCACCCCGGGGTATCCGGGTCGTCGCGGTCGCGCCCGGCGCGATCCAGACGCCCATCGCGGATCATCTGCCACCGGATCGTCTCGCCGAGCTGCGGCGCTGGCAGCTCGACCACACCCCGCTCGGCAGGCTCGGTACCGCCGAGGAGGTCGCGTGGGTCATCACGCGGCTGGCCTCACCGTCGGCGTCGTTCGTCACCGGCACGGTGGTCGCGGTGGACGGCGGGGCGGTGGTCGCGTGACGATCTGCTGATGCGGATCGGTGAGCTGGCCACGGCGACCGGGGCGACACCCCGGGCCCTGCGCCACTACGAGCAGGAAGGCCTGATCAGCTCAGTCCGGGCGGCCAACGGCTACCGGGACTACGACCAACGCGCGGCGACCCGGGTGCGCAACATCCGGTACCTGCTGGCCGCGGGGCTCACGCTGGACGACGTGCGCGCGTTCTCCGGCTGCCTGGACGGAGACATGAGCACCGCGCCGCCGTCCCCGTCCGGGCTGCGGATCGCGCGGGACCGGCTGGCGGTGCTGGACCGTCGCATCGCCGCGCAGACCGAGGCCCGGGACCGGCTGGCGGCGGCGCTTCGCCAGGTGGAGCGGTAGGCAACGCGCACACCGCGCACCTGGCGTCCACGCCGCGCGCGGTGCACACCGCGCGGTGTGGGCGGAAGGTGCGCGGTGTGGTCCGGATGTTGTGTGCAAGGCTTGCGCGGACGTTATATCCGACTACCACCGGAGCGCTCTCGCATGATCCTCAGCAGGTATGACGGTCAGCTCCTCGTCGTCCGGCAGACCGATCACGGGACGCAGACCGGGCTGATCGCGCAGGCCTGGGGCAATGACGAGGTTCCGCCGGTCGTGGACCACCGGGAGGCGAGCCGGCTGGCGGCCGCGCACCACGACGACGGCTGGGCGATCTGGGAGAGCCACCCGGACATCGATCCGTCGACGCGGCAACCGACGCAGTTCTACGAGGTCAAGCCACGCGAGCACATCCCGGCCTACCGGGCAGGTATCGAGCGGGCCGCGCAGCTGGACCCGTGGACCGGATTGCTGGTCAGCATGCACGGTGCCGGTCTGTACAACGACCGGTACAGCAGCTACCGGCTGGAGGAGATCGGCGACCAGTCGCTCACCGACGTCGAGCGCGTGCTGGTCACCGAGTTCCTCGCGGACATGGCCGCGCTGCAGGCCGACCTGTACGCCGAGGCCGTCGGGCATGCCGCGCCGAACGCCCCGCACGAACTGCCCGAGGTGATGTCCGCGTACCTGTTGTTGCAGGTCTGGGACCGGTTGTCGCTCCAGTTCGCGCTGCGTCACGCGGCGGACGGGGTGATCACTCCCCTGCCGTCCACGATGAACGGGAGCGAGCTGCGGTGCACCGCGAAGGGCCGGTTCCGGCTCGCGCTGGACCCGTACCCGTTCGCCGACGACACCGTGACACTGCCGGTGACCGCGCAGGTCGTTCCGGACCGCGACTACACCGACCCCGAGGACTTCCTGGCCACCCTTGCGGCGGCCGGATCCACCGTGCTCGAGTGCACCGTCACCCGTACCTGATCAGCCGCGCGGCGTCGCGCGAATCTCGGCGGCGAGCACCGCGATGCGGTCCCGCCAGACAGCGAGTGCTTCGGACTGCCGAGCCGGATCGGTGTGCGTCAGGACCAGACGGGCGCCGTGGCCGGTTCCCTGGCCCAGTTCCCAGCGCACCGTCCCCCCGGCCCGCAGCCGGTACTCCAGCACCTGCGCCGTCCGCGACTCGGTGACCGGCCCCGGCGCGAAGTTCGACACGGTCGCGCCGGAGGGCGCGGCGTCACCGACCTTCGGGGTCTGTGGGCCGACCAGCGCGCGCCAGGCGACGTCCGCCGGGCGGACAAGCTGGCGTTCGAACCGGACCGTCCCGTCCGAGACGACGCCTTCGTCCAACCCGAACCGGGTCACGAACTCCTCGTGGGGCGCGTCCATGTCCGACGGCGGCTGGACGGGCTGGCCGGCCAGGACCGACTCCAGTCCGTCGATGCACGCGTGCCAGCCGGTGGCGAAGCTGGCGGTGCCGAACCGATCCGCCACGGTGTGCGTGAGCACCAGCAGGGAACCCTCCTCGGTCGGGCTCAGCTCCCACCGCAGGTGATCTTCTTCCCAGTAGTAGGCGATCAGCCTGGGCGGCTCGAGATCGGTGATCGTGCCCTTGCCGGACGGTCCGCCGCTGCGGTCGACGAACCGCACCGTTCCGCCGACGGTCAGCTCGGGTTCGACGTCGAACGGGAACCACCGGTTGAGGTGCGACGGCTCGGTCAGCGCCCGCCACACCTTCTCCACCGGGTGGCGCAACGCCCGTTCGAGACGCACTGCAGCGCGGTCTCCCTCACTGCGCAGGGTGGTGTTGCTCATGGCGGGTCCTTCCGGTCGGGATCGGGGGCGGCCGGTTCGTCCGGCATCGCGTCGAGGTGGCTTTCCAGCAGGTCGAGGTGGTGCTCCCAGAGCAGCCGGTATGGCGCCAGCCAGGCATCCATCTCGACCAGTGGTTCGGTCCGCAGCTCGTACCAGCGCCGTTGCGCATCGGGGCGGACCGTGACCAGGCCCGCTTCGCGCAGCACCTTCAGGTGCTTCGAGGTGCCGGGCTGGCTCAGCCCGAGCGCCTCGGTCAGCTCTCCGACGAGCCGAGGGCGAACCCGCAGCAGGTCCAGGATTCGCCGGCGCATGGGTTCACCGAGCACTTCGAACGAACTGGTCACGGCACGAACATACCGTCTCAGCAATATAACCGCAACAGCATCTATACTTACCGCAGAATCTCCCGACTCGCGCGGCAGAATCTCCCGACTCGCGGGGGCTAGGGCTGGAGGAGGGCCAGGGCGGCTTTTTCTATGTCGTGCTCGGACAGGAGGACCTCGTTGGCCGCGCTGCCGAGGGGGATGAAGCTGTCCGCGCTGTTCACCCTGGCCATCGCACCCGTGAAGCCGGCGTCGACGAGCGCGGCGAGCACCGGTTCGGCGACACCGCCGGTCGCCCTGGTCTCGTCCACCACCAGCACCCGTCCGGTCGCGGTCGCCTCGCGCACGATGTCCTCGACCGGCAGCGGCGCGAGCCAGCGCAGGTCCAGCACCCGGACGCCGATCCCCCGCGCCGCCAGCCGCGCGGCGACGCGCAGGCTCATGCGCAGTCCGTTGGCGAAGCTGACCAGCGTGAGGTCGGCGCCGTCACCATGGGTCCGCCCCACGCCGAGTGGCACGTGTCCCTCCGAGGACGGGTACGGCGCAAGCCACTGTTCGTCCTCGGATTCGTGCAGGTCACGGGTGTGGTAGAGGGCGATCGGTTCGAGGAACACGCACACCCGGCCGTCGGTGCGGGCGGCCGCGACGCAGGTGCGCAGCATCGCCGCGGCGTCATCGGGCCGGCCAGGAGCCGCTACTACGAGCCCGGGGATGTCACGGAGCGCGGCCACCGCATTGTCGTTGTGGAAATGGCCGCCGAAACCCTTCTGGTAGGCGAGCCCGGCGATCCGGACGACCATCGGGTTGCGGTACTGGCCCTGGGAGAAGAACCGCAGCGTGCTGGCCTCGCCGCGCAGCTGGTCCGCCGCGTTGTGCAGATAGGCCAGGTACTGGATCTCCACGATCGGCACGAACCCGGTCAGCGCCATGCCGAGGCCGGTGCCGAGAACGCTCTGCTCGTCCAGCGGTGAGTCGAACACCCTCGCCGTGCCGAACCGCTTGGCCAGCCCCCTGGTCACCCCGTACACGCCGCCCTTCGCGGCCACGTCCTCGCCGAGGACGACGGCGCCCGGCTCGGCGTCGAGCACATCGCCCAGCGCACGGTTGACCGACTGGGCGAGGGTCAGGCCGCCCTGATCGGCCGGGCCGGCGAGGCTCGCGGCCGAGGCCGCGACGGCGTCGGGGTTCGACGGCGCCAACGGAGCCATCACCTCGCGCGCCGAACCCAGCCGCCGCCGCCCCACCGCATCGGCGGCCAACGCACGCACCTCGTCGCGTTTGTCCTGGTAACGCTCGATCGCCTGCTCCGAGGTCAGCACGCCGGCGCTGATCAGCAGCTGCGCGGTGCGGAGCACCGGATCCCGGTCGTGGTCGGCGACGATCTCGGCGGCCCGGCGGTACGCGGACTCGACGTCGGAGCCGGCGTGCCCCATCAGCCGCACCGTGCGCAGCCGCAGGAACGCGGGCGAACGGCGCGTGCGTACCCAGTCCGCGGCCCTGCGCGCGGTATCCAGGGTCTGTGCGAGATCCGTGCCGTCCGCGTCGAAGTACTTCAGTCCGGGACGCTGCCCGTAGGTCGAGGCGATCCACCCGGTCGGCGTCCGCACGCTGATCCCGATGCCGTTGTCCTCGCACACCAGCAGCAGCGGCATCCGCAGCCCCTGGTAGCCGCAGTACAACGCGGTGTTGATCGCACCGACCGCGGTGGAGTGGTTCGCCGACGCGTCACCGAAGCTGCACACCACGACCGAGTCGCTGGGCCACTCCCCCTCGACGCCGAGCTTCACCGCCCGCTCGATGCCGAACGCGAGACCGACCGCGCGGGGCAGGTGCGAGGCGATCGTCGAGGTCTGCGGCAGGATGCTCAGCGCCTTGTTGCCGAAGACCTTGTGCCGCCCACCCGCGATCGGTTCGTCGACGGCGGACGTGATGCCCAGCAGGACGTCCAGCAGCGGGTTCTGCTCCGGGACCTGGCGGGCGCGTTCGACGTAGAAACCGCCCGACCGGTAGTGCAACAGCGCGGGGTCGGTCGGGCGCAGCGCGGCCGCCACCGCCGCGTTGCCCTCGTGACCGGAGGATCCGATGCTGTAGAAACCCTCTCCCCTGGCGCCCAGCTCGCGTGCCATCAGGTCCAGGTGGCGGCTGCCGAGCTGGGAGTCGAACAGCTCCAGCGCGCGCTGCCCGGTCAACGAGGACGGCAGCTCGACCTCGCGGCCGGGTCTCGTCGCCGCGATCCGGCTCAGGAAGTGGTCGTCGATCGCTTCAGTCATGGTGGTATCAGCCTGTCCCGCAACAGCGTTCGACGCAAAGCCCGCGAGCGTTGCGGTCTACGCCGCTGAGCCCAAGGATGGCTTCAGCTCCACGCCGCCTTGATCTCGTCGCACGACCGTGCGAGACAGTCCAGTGCCAGCGGCAGCAGCGGGTTCCCGTTGTTCTGGCGGTACAGCACCAGGACCCTGCGGTAGGTCTGGGCGCCGACCAGCCGGACCGTGTGCACCCCGTCCTCCGGCCAGGCCAGGGCCGGCAGCATGGCGACGCCCAGGTTGCGGGTCACCAGCTCACGCACCACCGCGTAGTCGTTGCTGCGGAAGATGATCCGAGGGGTGAAGCCCGCTTCGGCGGCCAGCCGGTTCAGCGTGCGCGCACCGGCGGTGTCGGTTCGGGTACAGATCCAGGTCTCCTGGGCGACCTCGGCCAGCTCGACCTCGCTCTGCCCGGCGAGCCGGTGCCCCGACGCGACGGCGAGTACCAGCGGCTCGGCGAGCAGCTCGGTGCGCCGCAGCTCGACCGGCCAGTCCCGCGGGTCGAGGTCGTAGTCGAACACCACAGCGGCGTCGAGGCTGCCGTCCAGCACTCCGTCCAGCACCTCGCTGGGCTCACCCTCGTCGAGCTGGACCTCCGCCTTCGGCCGGTCGGCGACGACCGCGGCGAGCGCCGCCGGCACGATCCGCGCGTTGGCGGTCGCGAAGCTGGCCAACCGCAGGCTGCCCTGCTCGCCGAGCGCCATCGACCTGGCCTCGCGTTCCAAGGTGGTCAGCGCGCCGAGCACCGGCCCGCTGCGCTCCGCCAGCAGCAGCGCGACGGCGGTGGCGCGGACACTGCGCGCGGACCGCTCGAACAGCGGCGCCCCCACCGACCGTTCCAGCAGGAAGATCTGCTGGGACACGGCCGAGGCGGTGTACCCGAGCTCGCGGGCGGCCTCGGCGAACGACCCGGTCCGCACACATTCCCGCAGCGTGCGCAGATGAATCGGGTTCAGCACACGCCGATCCTAGAGCCGTGAGTGTTTTCGGCTGCCCCAGCAGCCGAAAACACTCACGGCTCTCAGTGCGGGAGGCGGCCTCGCAGGCGCATCGCCGTGCGGACCCGTTCGGTGGCGATGTGCAGGGCAGCCTCGTGCGGGGTCGTCGCCGTCGCCTCGGCGTGGTCAAGGACGGTCTCGGTGTTGTGCCGCAGCCTCGTGGAGATCGTCTCGAAGATCGCCGCCGGGTCCGGGCGGAACGCCGAGTAACGGGCGTCCATGGCGAACGCGGCGGCCACCACACCACCCGCGTTGGCGATGAAGTCCGGCACGACGGTGACTCCGCGCCCGGCCAGGACGGTCCGTGCCCCCGGGTTCGTGGGCAGGTTCGCACCCTCGACGACCAGCGAGGCCCGAATCCGCGACGCCACCGACGCGTCGATGACGTCCTGGGTGGCGGCCGGGATCAGGACGTCACAGTCGACGGTCAGCTCGTCGCCAGGAGCGATCCGCAACGCCGGCGCCACGCCGAGTACGCAGTCGTCGCCCCGCTCTGCCCGCGAGGCCAGCCAGTGCGCGACGTCGAGACCGTCCGGGTCGTGCACGGCCCCGCGCGCCGTGGACAGCGCGACGATCGTCGCGCCCATCTCGTCGAGTCGACGCGCGGCGGCGAACCCGACGGCGCCGAAGCCCTGGAACGCGACGCGCGCTCCCTTGGTGCTACGTCCGGCCCTGGTCAGCGCCGCATCCACCGACTCGGCGACGCCGTAGCCGGTGACGCCCAGCTCGTCGTAGGGCACACCGCCCAGCTGCTCCGGCACCCCGACCGCGGCGCCCCGGTCGCCCAGTTCGTCCTGGATGATCGCCGCGTCGTGCTCGGTCATGCCCATGTCGAGCCCGGCGACGTAGGACGACGGAATCTGGTCGGCCAGCCTGCGCACGAACGCACGCAGCACGGCTTCCTTGTCGGGGCTGGTCGGGTCGGCCATGATGCCGGCCTTCGCGCCGCCGTGGAACAGGTCGACCGCCGCCCACTTCCAGGTCATGACCCTGGCCAGCCGGGCGACCTCCCCGACGGTGACACTCGGGCTCATCCGGGTGCCGCCCTTGCCCATGCCACGCGCGGTGTTGTCGATCACCAGCACGCCGCGCATGCCGGTCCGTGAGTCGGAGACGCAGACGATCTTCTCCGGGCCCCACTCGTCGATGGTGTGCAGCAGATCGGTCATCCCAGCCATCCCTCGAACACAGTCATCCCTCACACGCAGTTGAGCTCGGGCCGCGACGTGGACTCGGCGAACCGGCGGACGTCCAGCGCGGACACGTCCACCACCGGTGTATGGCCCAGAACCAGGTCGCGCAGTACCTCCCCGATGGCCGGTCCCTGCAGGAAGCCGTGGCCGGAGAAGCCGGTCGCGTAGAGGAACCGCCCGACCTCGGGCGCCTCGCCCACGACCGCGTTGCGGTCCGGGGTGACCTCGTACAGCCCGGCCCAGCCGTGCGCGATCCCCACCTCCGACAGCGCGGGCGCCCTGCGCGCGACGACCTCGGACAGCCGTTCCAGGAACTCCTCGCTGCGCGAGGTGTCGAAGCCGAACTCCTGCTCCGGGTCGGACATGCCCATGAGCACGGCCCGGCCCGTGTCACTGCCCTCGTCGTGGAAGTAGAACGACGTGCCGAAGTCGATCGTGAACGGCAGGTCGGGTGGCAGGTCCGGGACCGGCTCGCTGACGACGATCTGCCGGCGCAGCGGCCGCACCGGCAGCTCGACGCCCGCCATCTGACCCACCGCGCCCGACCATGCACCGGCCGCGCAGATGACCACCTCGGTGCGGACGCCCCCGTCGGCCGTCCGCACCGAGGTGATCCGCCCATCGCGGGAGTCGATCCCGGTGACCGCGCAGTGCCTGCGGATCGTCGCGCCGTGCGCCCTGGCGGCGGCCGCGTAACCGGAGACCACGGCCTCGGGCGTGCAGTGGCCGTCCCTCGGCGAGAACGCGGCCGCGAGCAGACCCTCCGGCCGGACGTACGGGCTGAGTCTCCGAGCCTCCGCCACGTCCAGCATCCGGCTGGGCACGCCGAGCTCGTTCTGCAGCGCGACGCTGCGCTCGAACGCCGCCACATCATCGGCGTCGTCCAGCAGGAACAGGTAGCCGTTCTGAACCAGGTCGATCTCGCCGCCCGGTCGCTGGGCGAACCGTTCGAACGCGTCGAGGCTGCGCTGCCCCAGCGCGATGTTCACCGGGTCGGAGAACTGCGCGCGCACCCCGCCCGCCGCCCTCGACGTACTGCCGGAGGCGAGCTCATCACGTTCCAGCAGTAGAACATCCACCCCTGCCTCCGCCAGGTGGAACGCGGCACTGGCACCTACGACGCCACCGCCGACGATCACCACCTCGGCGGCGGCGGGCAGCGCGCGGGGCACGGGTCAGCTCCCCAGCTGCTCGGCCGAGGGCAGCCGGTAGTCCAGATCCGGCTCGACCGTGGCGACGTCCATCTGCGCCTTCTGCAGCTTGCCGGAGAAGTCCCAGTTCATCGACTGCCAGCGGGTGAACTGGTCGAGCACCCAGACACCGGACTGCCGGCTGCCGTTGCCAGACTTGCCGTTGCCGCCGAACGGAAGATGCGCCTCGGCGCCGGACGTGGAGTTGTTGACGCTCACCATGCCCGCGCCGATCCGCGACCGGAACCGGAACGCGGTCGCCGGGTCGTTCGTGTAGATCGACGCGGACAGTCCGTAACCGGGAGCGTTCGCCAGCTCGATCGCCTCGTCCAGCGTGCGGTAGCCGGTGACGCCGACGATCGGGCCGAACGTCTCCTGCTGGAACACCTCGTCCTCGGCACGGACCCCGTCCAGCAGGACCGGGTGGTAGAACAGTCCCGCCGAATGGTCGCCGACGAAGCCCTCTCTCGGCGACGCGTCGGTGATCCGCCCGACCGCGCTGCTGCCCAGAACCCGGTGGTGCGGCGCGATCCAGCCGAGGATCTTCTCGTAGTTGTCGGCGAACTTCTCGTCCAGCATGGGGCCGTAGAGCACATTCCCGGTCGGGTCCCCGACCACCGCGCCGCGTACGGCCGCGTCCAGCAGGCGGACGAACTCGTCGCGGATGTCCGCGTGCGCGATCACCGAGCCCAGCGAGGTACAGCGCTGGCCCGCCGTACCGAAACCGGAGAACAGCGCGCCCTCGACGGCGAGATCGAGGTCGGCGTCCGGTGCGATCACCATCGGGTTCTTGCCGCCGAGCTCCAGGCACGGCGACTGCAGGTGCCGCCCGCACAACGCGCCGACCTGGGCACCGACCGCGCTGGACCCGGTGAACCCGACCTTGTCGACCAGACCGGCGGACAGTGCCTGCTCGAGGCCGTCGAACGTCGAGGGACCGTCGGCGTAGACGAGGTTGAGCACTCCGGCCGGGACACCCGCGCGCCATGCCAGCTCGGCGAAGGCGCGGGCGCTGGCGGCCGCGTACTCGGCGGGCTTCCACACCACGGCGTTGCCGCACAGCAGCGCGGGCACGAGGTACCAGGACGGCACGGCGACCGGGAAGTTCCCCGCCGTGATGATGGTGGCGACACCGACCGGGACCCGGAAGGTGAACAGCTGCTTGTCCGGCATCTCCGAGGGAACCGTCTGGCCGTACAGCCTGCGTCCCTCGCCCAGGAAGAAGTCGCAGGTGTCGATCATCTCCTGGACCTCGCCGAGCGCCTCGGCGATCGGTTTGCCGATCTCCCGGGTGACCAGCTCCGCCAGTGCCTGCTTGTTGGACTCGACCAGCCGCCCCAGGTTCGCGATCACCCGGCCACGTACCGGCGCGGGCACCTCGGCCCAGTCGCGCTGCGCCCGCCGTCCCGACTCGGCGGCGCGCCGTAGTGCATCCGGCCTGGCGAGCTGGACCCGTGCCACCACGTCGTCAAGGCGCGACGGGTTCCGAGAGAGGTACTCGCTGGCACCGTCTCCCAGGTCCGCACCATCGATCACCGAAGACAACGTCATGCCCATACCCGCTTCCTGTGCTCTGCCGGTCGTGTCCGTAGTGACGGTAGGGGGCGCGGGGACCGTTGCCGAGGTCACGATCGCGGACTGTTGGCGACGCTGAGGCTCAGCTCTGCTTGTGCTTTCGGCCTCACATCTCGTGCGCAGGGGGGCTAGAAATACCCCATGCTCATACTCAGCGACAGCCAAGTCGGCGCGGCCCTGGGCTGGGACGAGGCGATCGCCTCGCAACGGGAGGCGTTCGAGGCGCTGGGCCGGGGCACCGCCCAGCTGGCCGAGAAGGCGGTGCTGCCCAACCCCGCCGACGGGTCGGTGGCGCTCTGCTACGTCAGCAGGCTGTCGCCGGGGCACGGCGCGGTGTGCAAGTTCGTCGACGTGCACCCGGGCAACGCCGCGCTAAGCCTGCCGACGATCTCGGCGACCGTGCTGGTGCTCGACGCGACGACCGGCAGGCTGGCGGCGGTCCTGGATGGACGCACACTCACCGAGATCCGCACCGCCGCCGGTAGCGCGGTCGCCGCCGACGCGCTGGCACCACACGGCGTCGACGAGCTGGCGGTCCTCGGTTGTGGGGTGCAGGGACGGGCGCACGTGCGGGCGCTGGCCCGGGTCCGGCCGCTGAAGAAGGTGCGGATGTGGAGCCCGTCGCCCCGTCGGCGCGAGGACGCCGCCGCCGCGCTGCGCGACGAACTGGGTCTGGACGTCGTGGCCTCGTCGAGTGCCTCGGACGCGGTCAGGGCCGCGCCGCTCGTCGTGACGTGCACGCTCAGCCACAGCCCGGTGCTGTCGGTGGAGCACCTGCTGCCCGGTGCGACTGTGATCAGCGTCGGGTCATTCGAGCCGCACCGCAGCGAGGTCCCACCCGAGCTGCTCAGAGCCGCCCGCGTGGTCGTGGACGACGTCGCCACGTCGCTGGGGCACGCGGGACCGGTCGTGATGGGCCTGTCCGCCGGCGACCTGCGCGAGACGGACCTGGTGTCACTCGGCGAGGTCCTGACCGGTGCGGCGGTCGGCAGGACCGACCCGGCCGAACTGGTCTTCTACAACAGCGTCGGCCTGGGCATCCAGGACGCGGCGGCGGCCCACGCCGTCCTGGCCACGCTCCCCGGCTGAGCTCGCACAGACCGTCCACACGCGGCACAGAGGCCGGGGCCTCTGTGTCGCGTACACAACCTCTGTGCGAGCTACCAGAGCCAGTAGCAGTTGGGCTGAGGGTGAGGCTTCACATCGCTCGTTGGGCTTCCCTTGGGGTTCCTCACGAGTGAAGCTGCCACTCATTCAGATGTGACCTGGCCTACATGCATGAACAGCCGGAGGTTCTGTGGTGAGCAGCGAGACGAGTGGCGGGCTGTTCGGCACCGGGGAGCGCGGCGTCTTCCGACGCACGCTGCCGGCACCGGAGGAACCTCAGGGCCGCCGCATGAACCGGGTGCTCGGACTGACCCAGCTCACTCTGATCGGCGTCGGCGCGATCATCGGCGCCGGCATCTTCAGCCTCGCCGGCGCGGTGGCACGCAACGTCGCCGGACCCGCGGTGCTGGTGTCGTTCCTCATCGCCGGAGTCGCCTCGCTGTGTGCGGCGTTCGCCTACGCGGAGTTCGCCGGCATGGTGCCCAGGGCCGGGTCGTCCTACACCTACGGCGCCGCGGTTCTCGGTGAGCTGGTCGGCTGGATCATCGGGTGGGACCTGCTGCTGGAGTACACCGCGATCGTCGCCGCCGTGTCGATCGGCATGTCCGGCTATGTCGGCTACCTGCTGAACGCGGTCGGCCTGCAGCTCCCGGTGTGGATGCTCGGCGCGCCCGGCTCGGGCGAAGGCCACCGGGTCGACCTGATCGCCATGCTGATCTGCCTCGGTGTCGCCTGGCTTCTCAACCGGGGCACCCGGACGTCCGCCCGGGTCGACGTGGTGCTGACCGTCGTCAAGATCGCCGTGGTGCTGCTCGTCGTGGTTGTCGGGTTGATGCAGGTCAAGACCAGCAACCTCACCCCGTTCGCGCCGTTCGGCTTCGGCGGCGCCGTCGCCGGTGCCGCGACGGTGTTCTTCGCGGTGTTCGGCTACGACGCGCTCAGCACCGCCGCCGAGGAGTCGGTACAGGCGCGCAAGCACCTACCGAAGGCGATGATCCTCTCGCTGGCCATCTCGATGGTGCTGTACGTGCTGGCCTGTGTCGTGCTGACCGGGATGGTCAATTACACCGAGGTCGACCCGAAGAGCGGTTTCTCCGCCGCGTTCAGCAGCGTCGGGCTGGGCGGGGTCGGGATCGTCGTGGCGATCGGGGCGGTACTCGGCATCGTCACGGTGAGCTTCTCGTTCATGCTCGGTGCCTCCCGCCTGTGGTACGCGCTGAGCCGGGACGGGCTGACCCCGAAGTGGTTCGGCGAGCTGCACCCGAAGCGCAGGGTGCCGCACCGCGCGACCTGGATCATCGGTGTCGCCTCGGCGGCACTGGCCGGGTTGGTCCCGGTGCAGGAAGTCGCCGAGCTGACCAACATCGGGGTCCTGCTGGCCTTCGTGATCGTCAGCGCCGCGGTCGTCGTCATCCGCTATCGCAGGCCCGACCTGCCCCGGTCGTTCCGCTGTCCCGGCATGCCGGTCGTCCCGATCCTGGGCATCGGGTTCTCCGTCTGGCTGATGTCGTTCCTCGCCCTGGAGACCTGGCTGCGGCTGCTCGGCTGGCTGCTCGTCGGCATGCTCGTGTACGTGCTGTACGGCTACCGCAACACCCGCAAGGTGCTGCCGGGAGGTTCGGTCGACCTCGCCGAGCTGTCCAGGCTCGCGGGCGACGATCAGCCGGTCGCGGCGGCGTCGACCACCACGAAGGAGCTGTAGTGGTCGGCGGTGTAGTACAGCTCGTGCTCCTGCCCGGTGATGAGCCGCCGGGCGCCCCGGTCCTTCGATCCCGGGGTGGGCACCGTGTACTCGTGGTAGTAACCGCGTGCTTCTAGAGGCAAGCGCTTCTCGGCGTTGTTGAACACGATGCCGTCACGCGAGTAGGCGAATTTTCCGCCGGTCTCGATCGTGTGCCACACCTGCGCCGCCTCCGGCGGGAGCGCACACAGCGACTGGACCTTCAGCTTCGAGGCGGCCGCTCCCGGCGCATCCTTCGACGGCGCGGGACAGCCACCCTTGGCCGAGCTCTGCGCGGTGCTCGCACTGGGCGTCGAGGTGGGTGACGAACAACCCAGCAGCACCGCACCGAGCAGCCCCAGCAGACCGAGGACCAGCCAGAACGTCCGCAGCCGGCCGCCGGCGATGCTCATCGACTCTCCGCTCGATCGTCGCCCCGGGCGAACCGGCGCCGCGCCATCAGGTTGTCGAACAGGTCCGAGGCGAGGTCGGCGAGTACCGCCACACCCGCACACAGCGGCAGCAGCACCACGATCGCGAGCAGGACCTGGAAGGGGAAGGCGAGCTGGGTGATCCACAGTTCGACCGAGTCCCACCAGTCCGCAAGAGAGCGCAGCACGCGTCACAGAGTAAACCCGGCTATGTTCGTGACCATGTTCGCCGTCTATGCAGCCGAGCCCAACCGCGACGACCCCCTCGCCTCGCTGACCGTCGGGGAGCGTCCGGCCCCCGAGGCTCCCGAGGGCTGGGTCGAGGTCGACGTCACCGCGGCCAGCCTGAACATGCACGACATCTGGACCCTGCGTGGTGTCGGGATCAAGCCGGAGCAGTTCCCGATGATCCTGGGCTGCGACGGCACCGGCACACTGCCGGACGGCTCCGAGGTCGTGCTGCACTCGGTGATCAGCGACCCGGACTGGACCGGCGACGAGACGCTCGACCCGTCCCGCAGCCTGCTGACCGAGAAGCATCAGGGCACGTTCGCGGAGAAGGTCGTCGTACCGGCCCGCAACGCGATCCCCAAGCCGGCCGGGTTGTCCTCGGTACACGCCGCGGGCATGGGCACCGCCTGGCTCACCGCCTACCGGATGCTGTTCACCAAGTCCGGCCTGCGCCCCGGGCAGACCATGCTCGTCCAGGGTGCGTCCGGTGGCGTCTCGACCGCGCTGGTCCAGCTGGGCCGCGCCGCCGGCCTGCGGGTCTGGGTCACCGGCCGGGGGGACGACAAGCGGGCGCTGGCCGAGAAGCTCGGCGCGCACGCGACCTTCGCGTCCGGCGAGCGGCTGCCGGAGAAGGTCGACGGCGTGTTCGAGACCGTCGGTGAGGCCACCTGGAGCCACTCGATGCGCGCTCTCAAGCCGGGCGGCGTCATCGTCTGCTCCGGCTCGACGAGCGGCCCCAACCCGTCCGCTGACCTGCAGCGACTGTTCTTCCTCCAGCTGCGTGTCGTCGGCTCGACCATGGGCACGCTCGACGAGCTGCGCGACCTGCTCGCCTTCGTCGACACCGCCGGCATCACCCCCGAGGTCGGTCTCGAACTGCCCTTCGAGCAGGCCGAGGAAGGCTTCCGGACCATGCTCGACGGCAAGACCGCCGGAAAGATCGTCTTTACCAAGTCACAGGCGGCATGAACCGTGCTTTCGGGGGGATCATTCCATTTCGGTCACAACAAGCCGTACACTCTTTATCCGTGACCGGTACAACACACGTGCCATCGCCTCGGGCTCCCGGGGACCACTCCACCGTGGTGGAGCTGCTTGACCACGCCGACCGAGCTGTCGACGCGGTCGTGACACCCGTGACCACCCAAGAGGGATTGAGCCGGGAGGGATGGCGTGTCCTGCTGCTTCTCTCCCGGGGCGGCGGCCGCAGCATGGGCGAGATCGCCGAGCACGCCGCCATCCCGAACCCCACCGCGACCCGCATGGTCGACCGCCTGGTCGCCCAGTCGTTCGCCTTCCGCCGCAACGACCCGAACGACCGCAGGCGGGTGCTCGTGCACCTGGCACCGGCGGGTCGTGAGGTCGTCGAGCGGGTCAGCCAGCAGCTCGAACTGCGGGTCGGCGACCTGCTCGAACAGATGTCCGGCAATGACGCGACCCTGCGCTCGCTGCTCAGCATGCTCGTCAACAACCTGCCGCTGACGCCCGAATAGAGCTACGAGGTACGGCGCGACCGCTTCAGCAACTCGTCGGGCACGATCCGGACGAGGAACGGCGCGGTCGCGTCGTACTGTTCCGTCCCCTTCACCACCGCGACCTGCTGGTATCGGGCGCTCGCGTCCAGCTCGAACACCGTCAACGACGAGGTCAGTGGCTCCAGCACCCAGTAGCTCTGTGCGCCCATCCGCTCGTATGCTGCCTTCTTGCTGTTGACGTCGTGCAGCCCTGTGCTCGGTGACAGCACCTCGACCGCGAGCAGCGGCGCTGTGGGCAGGTTGCGCTCGGTGAGGTCTCGTTCCCTGGCCACCAGCACATCAGGCTGGAGCTCGGTGGTCCGAGATGTCTGCACCGCGAATGGCGCGATCAGCACCTCCATGGTGTCCGGGCAAGACTGCTCCAGCACCATGGCGAGCTTGAAGCTAGCCCGCTGATGGCGTCTACCGGGCGCGGGGCTCACGATGAGCACCCCGTCCAGCAGCTCGTAGCGGCGCCCGTCCTCGGGCATCGTCACCAGATCGTCGACCGTGAACGGTCGGTCGCTGGAGGTGGACGTAGCCATGGCTGTCATGGTCCCCCCATTTCCGGGTCGTGGCCAGTTCCATGGTGAGGAGTGGAGCAGGGGGTACCGACAGTCTTTACTTCTTCGACTTGGCCTTGTCGCCGGACTCGTCGGTGGACAGCGCCGCGACGAAGGCCTCCTGCGGGACCTCGACCCGACCGATGGTCTTCATCCGCTTCTTGCCCTCCTTCTGCTTCTCCAGCAGCTTGCGCTTCCGGGTGATGTCACCGCCGTAGCACTTGGCGAGCACGTCCTTGCGGATCGCGCGGATGTTCTCCCGCGCGATGATGCGCGACCCGATCGCGGCCTGGATCGGCACCTCGAACTGCTGGCGGGGAATGAGTTCGCGCAGCTTCGTGGCCATCGTGGTGCCGTAGGCGTATGCCGAGTCGCGGTGCCGGATCGCGGAGAACGCGTCCACCGGCTCGCCCTGCAGCAGAATGTCGATCTTCACCAGATCGGCGACCTGCTCGCCGGCCTCCTCGTAGTCCAGGCTCGCGTAGCCGCGGGTGCGTGACTTCAGCGCGTCGAAGAAGTCGAAGATGATCTCGGCGAGCGGCATCGTGTAGCGCAGCTCGACGCGGCTCTCCGACAGGTAGTCCATACCGCCCAGCTGGCCGCGCCGGGTCTGGCACAGCTCCATGATCGCGCCGATGAACTCCGACGGTGCCAGGATCGTCACCTTGACGACCGGCTCGTGGACCTCGGCGACCTTGCCGCTCGGCCAGTCCGACGGGTTGGTCACGGTCATCTCGGTGCCGTCGTCGAGGCTCACCCGGTACACGACGTTCGGCGCGGTCGCGATCAGGTCCAGGCCTGCCTCGCGTTCGAGCCGGTCGCGGGTGATCTCCAGGTGCAGCAGACCGAGGAACCCGCAGCGGAAGCCGAAGCCCAGCGCCGTGGAGGTCTCCGGCTCGTAGGTCAGTGCCGCGTCGTTGAGCTGCAGCTTGTCGAGTGCCTCACGCAGCTCCGGGTAGTCCGAACCGTCCACCGGGTAGAGCCCCGAGTAGACCATCGGGCGGGGCTCGCGGTAGCCGGTCAGCGCCTCGGTCGCACCATGGCGCTGAGACGTCACCGTGTCGCCGACCTTCGACTGGCGCACGTCCTTCACGCCGGTGATGAGGTAACCCACCTCGCCGACACCGAGACCGTCGGACGGCTTCGCGTCCGGGGAGACGATGCCGACCTCGAGCAGCTCGTGCACGGCACCGGTGGACATCATCTTGATCCGCTCGCGCGGGGTGATCTTGCCGTCCACCACCCTGATGTAGGTGATGACGCCACGGTAGGTGTCGTAGACCGAGTCGAAGATCATCGCGCGGGCCGGGGCCTCCGCGTCACCGACCGGCGCCGGGACCAGCCGGACGACCTCGTTGAGCAGCTCACGGACACCGATACCGGTCTTCGCGCTCACCCGCAGCACGTCCGACGGCTCGCAGCCGACGATGTGCGCGAGCTCCGCCGCGTAGCGGTCCGGGTCGGCGGCCGGCAGGTCGATCTTGTTGAGCACCGGGATGATCGTGAGATCCTTCTCCAGCGCCAGGTACAGGTTCGCCAGCGTCTGCGCCTCGATGCCCTGCGCGGCGTCGACCAGCAGGATCGCGCCCTCACAGGCCTCCAGCGCACGACTCACCTCGTAGGTGAAGTCGACGTGGCCCGGGGTGTCGATCAGGTGCAGGACGTGTTCGGTGTCCTCCACCTTCCAGGGAAGCCGGACGTTCTGCGCCTTGATCGTGATGCCGCGTTCGCGCTCGATGTCCATCCGGTCCAGGTACTGGGCGCGGTAGCTGCGCTCGTCGAGCACACCGGTGTACTGCAGCATGCGGTCGGCCAGCGTCGATTTGCCGTGGTCGATGTGCGCGATGATGCAGAAGTTGCGGATGCGCTCGGGCGCGGTGAAAGTTCGGTCGGCGAACGTGCTCACTCGGTTCCTTCAATGGCAGGGACTCCCCCTATGGTCGCATGTCCCCGGCCCGAACCCGATCTGCATGCCTGTCGACGTGTGCGAACTCTCCACCGCGACCCGACGATCACCGGCTCAGTGCGTCGCGCCGGCCCCGGGCCCGGACTCGACCGGCAGACCGGCCTCGCTCCAGTCCTGGATGCCGTCCCGGTACTTGCGGACGTTGGTGTAGCCGAGCTGCTCGAGCTTGCTCGCCACGGCCTGGCTGTTGCCGCACGAGGCGTTCGAGCAGTAGGTGACGATCGCCGCGGAACGGTCCGGCAGCAGCTCCGCCGCCCTGGTCGCCACGTGGTCGGAGACAAGGTTCACCGCGCCGGGCAGATGAGCCTGTGCGTAGTAGCTCTCCGGTAGCGCGTCGACGACGGTCACCTCGCCCTCGTCCAGTGCCGCACGCAGCTCGTCACGGGTGATCAGTGTGGTCATGGCTGGATCCTCTCGCTGATTCGGACTACGGTCCGGTTGTGCCCGATCAACGTAACGGACCGCAGTCCGCTTTGACAAGCTCCTGCTCGCTGGAGGCTCCCGGACTCGGCCGGCCCGAACCGCCCAAGGAACGGGCGGACGCGGCTCGCAACCGGCGCCGCATCCTGGATGCCGCCGCCAGGCTCTTCACCGAGCACGGCGTCGACGCGGTGAGCCTGGACGCGGTGGCGGCCGAGGCCCAGGTCGGCAAGGGCACCGTGTTCCGCCGGTTCGGCGACAAGTCCGGACTCGCCGCCGCGCTGCTCGACGACCGGGAACAGGCATTGCAGCGGGCCCTACTGGAAGGAGAGCCACCCCTCGGTCCCGGAGCGGCGCCCACCTCGCGCGCGCAGGGTTTCGTCCGGGCCTACCTGGAGTACGTACTGTCCAACGCCGAGCTGGTCCGCATGTCCGAGACCGCGAGCGTCGGCGCACGATTCAGGCTCGGCGCGTTCGCCTTCTGGCACACCCACCTGCGGATCCTGCTCGTGGACGCCGGCCACCCCGCCCACCGGGCGGTGGTGCTGAGCCACGCTCTCCTGGCGCCGCTCGCCGCCGAGCACCTGCTCGCACAGCTGAACGCCGGGGTGACACAGCAGGACCTGCTCGAGGGCCTGCTGTGTCACGTCGAACTCGTGTTCTCCCCGTCCGAGCGGGTCAGTCGCCCTTCACGTTGAGGATCTGCCGCAACGTGTGATCGATGCTCACCAGGTCGGCGGCATCCGCCATGACCACGTCGACGTCCTTGTACGCGCCCGGGATCTCGTCGAGGAACGCGTCGGCGTTGTCCGACCGCCACTCGATCCCCTTCATCGCGTCCGCGAGCTCCGACACGGTGAACCGACGCCGCGCCTCGGCCCTGGAGAAGTTCCGCCCGGCGCCGTGCGGTGCCGAGCAGAAGGACGGCCGGTTGCCCTTGCCGGTCACCACGTAGGACCTGGTACCCATCGAGCCCGGGATCAGGCCGCGCGCGCCCTCTGCCGCGTTGATCGCGCCCTTCCGCGTCAACCAGACCTCGCGGCCGAAGTGCTTCTCCTTCTCCGTGTAATTGTGATGGCAGTTTATCGTCTCCTCCGCGACGATCTCGGCGCCGAACCACTCGGCAAGGCAGTCCACCACCCGATCGACCATCTCCGCACGATTCGCCGCGGCGAAAGCCTGCGCCCACCGCAAATCCCGTAGATAGAGCCAGAACTCGTCGGCAACCGTCGGAAGGTACGCCAAATCCTTGTGCGGCAGCGGGACGTACCACCGCTCGCACAGCTCCTGCGCAATCTTCACGTGCTTCTTGGCGATCCGATTTCCGACGCCGCGAGAACCGGAATGCAGAAATACCCACACCCGGTCAGCCTCATCGAGACAGATTTCGATGAAATGATTTCCCGAGCCGAGCGTACCCAGCTGCAACCGCCAGTTGCCGGCGTAACCGTCCGGGTGCACGTCGTCCTTGGTCGCCCGCCGCTCCAGCTCGGCGACCCGGGCCTCGGCGCTCGCCGTCAGGTTCGACCGGTACTGGCCCATGGACACCGGGATATCCCGCTCGATCGCCTTCCTGAGCACGGACAGCGAGCCGATCCGGTCGACGTCGGCCTTGGTCAGGTGGGTTCGGACCGCGGCCATCCCGCACCCGATGTCCACCCCGACCGCGGCCGGCATCACCACGTTGTCCGTCGGAATGACGCTTCCGACGGTCGAGCCCATTCCCCAGTGCGCGTCGGGCATCAACGCGACGTGTGGCGCGATGAACGGCAGCCGTGAAGTCGCCTCCGCCTGCTCGAGTGTCTTCTCCTCGAGAATCGACGCCCAGGACAGGAGCTTCTTATTGATCTGCCGCATCGTGGCCCCCTGAACAAGAATTGCTGTGCTGTCGTTCCCAGGATACGAACAGCACACAACCCGATTCAGCCGGCTCGGACGATTTTCCAGACCAGGCTCAGGATGAGCGCGCAGACCACCACGAGAAACACCGTGCGCACGAACCCGGTCCCCTTACGGATCGCCAGGCGCGCTCCGATCAGGCTCCCGGCCACGTTGCACAACGCCATGACCACACCGAGGCCCACCAGAACCACCCCGGCCGGCACGAAGAACAACAGGGCGCCGAAGTTCGTCGCCGTGTTGACGATCTTCGAGGTCGCCGAGGCGTCCAGGAAGCCGAACCCGACCACCGCGACCAGCCAGAACACCAGGAACGACCCTGTGCCAGGACCGGCAAGGCCGTCCCAGAAACCGATCAGCAACCCGCCGGCACACATCGCCAGCAGCTGATGATGCCGAGCGAACCTCGGCGCGTGCACGACGCCGAGCTCGGGCCTGCGCCAGATGTAGAGGCCCACGGCGATCAACGCGACCAGCACGACGATCGTCAGAATCTTGGACGGCAGCGCGGCGGCGAGACGAGCACCGCCGAGAGCCCCGCACAGCGCGATCAGGGCCATGGGCAGTGCATGCGCCCAGTCGATCCGCACCCGACGCGCGTAACCGACCGCGGCCGACGCGGTGCCGAACACCGAGGCCACCTTGTTGGTGGCCAGCGAATGCACGGCCGCCCCGCCCGGGGAGAACAGCAGCATGGCCGGCAGCTGGACCAGGCCTCCGCCACCGACGATCGCATCCACCGCGCCGGCGACGAAAGCCGCAACGCACAGCACGGCCAACGCGAGCGGAGTGACCGCGCCGAAGCCGGCCCAGTCGAGCGGAGTGTTCACCGTCGCCGACCCTAAACGGGACCTCCGCCGGTCAGCCGAGTCGTTTGACCAAGGTCACGTCAGGCCGACCGCGACCGCAGGGGCTCGATCTCCTCGTGCTGAACGACCGTCTGGACCACCCGGTCGGTCAAGCTCACCGCGCCGGGCGCCACCCGGGTGAACAGTCCGAGACGACGATCGGAGTTGCTGGGGCGACCCCGGCCGCGTTTGTAGGCGAGCACGACGCCCTCCTGGACGATCTCACCGCCCCAGACGCCCCACGGCTCGGCCCGCTCCAGCGCCTCGGCAAGGCACGCGGCCTTGATCGGGCACTGGGCACACAGCGCCTTGGCCAGGTTCAGCTCGGCCGGACGCTCGGCGAACCACAGTTCCGGGTCGGACTTGCTGCATGGTGTCCGGGTGCTCAGGTCTCGGTTACCCCTCATGAGCACAATGCTGCTGCGCACGCGTCGCCCGAACATCAGGGAAGGCACCGAGATCGCCCCCGGGAACCCTGAGGTCAGCACCCGCTGTTACCCTGGTTGTCGGAAAGCCCTGCGTGATCCCCGCGGCGATTGACGCTGCGCGGCGACACGGGGCGGCAATGCTTCCGCCACTGAATGCAACCTGCGTCGGTGTGCGGCGCACAACGACGAACAGGAAGACCAGAGGCAGTCGCGTGGCCAACATCAAGTCCCAGATCAAGCGGGTCAAGACCAACGAGAAGCGCCGCCAGCGCAACAAGTCGGTCAAGTCCGCGGTCCGGACCGCGATCCGCCGGTTCCGTGAAGCCGTCGAGTCCGGCGACACCGAGCAGATCACCGTTCAGCAGCGTGCCGCGAGCCGTGCGCTGGACAAGGCGGCGAGCAAGGGCGTCATCCACGCCAACCAGGCATCCAACAAGAAGGCCAAGATCGCCCGCAAGGCCGCCTCGGTCTGATCCATCCTGATCTCGCGCGGGTGTAACACCGGATGATCCCGTGGCGATGCATCAGATAGCACTTCCGTAGCACACTTCGGCGGCGCTGCCCTTTCCCGTGGGGCAGCGCCGCCGAAGTCATGTCCGGACCCTGACTAGCGGAGTCCGGTCAGCTCCGCCACGCTGGCGATGGTCGCGAACCGCCCGGCGAGTGCGTACTCCGTGCGCGCGGTGACGTCCTGTACCTGCATCGTCCTCGGATCGGCCAGCTGCTCGGCGAGACTCTGATCCGCTGGGGCCTCCCAGTGCGGGAGCGGTGTCGTGGCCGTCGCGTCCGTCACGAACGTGACGTCGAAGCCGAGGTCCGAACCGATCCGTGCGGTCGTCTCACAGCACTGCTCGGTGCGGATGCCGGCGATCACCAGCTCACGCACCCCGCGCACGGTCAGCAGATGCTGAAGGTTCGTCGTGGTGAACGCGTTGTGCACGGTCTTGGTCAGCACCGCTTCGCCCTCGGCCGGTTCCAGACCGTCGAGCAGCCGCACATGCCCGCTGTCCGGGTCGAACACCGTGCCCGTACCCGGCTCGGCGTGCAACACCCAGATGACGAGGTCGCCCTCCGCGCGCGCCCAGGCCGCCAGCTCGTTCACCCGTCCGACGATGCCCGGGTTGGACAACGCGGCCCAGCTCTCCCGCTGACGGAACGATTCCTGCAGATCTATCGCGAGCAATGCCCTGGTCATGCCCCAAAGGCTAGGCTTATTTGATGCCTCGCGCGGCAACGATCCTCAGAACGGCGTGCTCCAGCGCGTAGTTCGCGTCCGCCGCGGCACCCTTGACGTCGGCGTTCACGTCGGCGGCCACGGCCATCGCCGCCGCGATGCCGGCGGGCGCCCATCCCCTGGCCTGTCCCTGTGCTTTGCGGACCTTCCACGGCGGCATCCCCAGCGGTCCGGCCAACTTGAAGGGATCCCCCCGACCGGCCGCGCCGACCTTCGCCACTGTGCGCACCGCGTCGGCCAACGCGTCGGCGACCAGCACCGAGGGCACGCCCAGCACCGTCGCCCAGCGCAACGCTTCCAACGCACCTGCTCGGTCTCCGGTGATGGCCTTCTCCGCGACGGCGAACCCGGTGACCTCCGCTCGACCCCGGTGGTAACGGCGAACCGCGTTCTCGTCGACGGCACCGTCGGTGTCCGCGACCAGCTGCGCGGCAGCCGCCGCCAGCTCACGCAGATCGTTGCCCACCGCGTCGATCAGCACCCGCACACCGTCCGGGCTGATCTTGCCGCCGGCCTGCCGGATCTCGCCTTTCACGAAGTCGACACGCTCGTCGTACTTGGTCAGCCGCGCGCACGTGGTGATCTCCGCGCCCTCGCCACGGACCGCCTCGGCCAGGGCTTTGCCCTTCGCCCCGCCTGCGTGCAGCACCACGAGGCTCACTCCGTCGACCGGGTTGCGGATGTAGTCGACGATCGAGGCGGCGACATCTTTTCCGGCATCCTGCGCGGATTCGAGCACGACGACTCGACCTTCGGCGAACAGTGAAGGGCTCACCATCTCGGCCAGCTCCGCGCGCGTCAGCGTCGCGGCGACGACACGCCGCAGCTCCGCATCGGGGTCCGCCGCCCGCGCCGAGGCGAGCGCGGCGGACACCGCCCTCTCGACCAGCAGTTCCTCATCACCGACGATCAGTCGCAGCGGGATGGACTTCACGCTGATCGTCCCGTCGGCACTCATGGCTCCATCGTCCCAGCGAGCCGTTCCGGGTGACGCCCCAGGTCGCACTCGGGGACACACGGAAGCGTGAGCGTGGTCCCAGATCACGGAACGGGCTGGGCGCACGAGGTGACGGTGACGTAACGTGAGGGCAGTCCGTCGTCACGACGGACGGTCCGCCCGCGGGCCACAATCGAATACGGCTCATCCAGAGGGGTAGAGGGAAACGGCCCTACGAAGCCCCGGCAACCGGCGTCGACCGATCTGCGCGTAGCCGACGCGCAGCACGTCCGTGAGGGCGAGGTCGTCGACGATCACGGTGCCAATTCCGACCCGCACGGTGCGGGACAGATGAGGAGACCTCGCCATGACTGTTGATGCCCTGAGCACGACCACCACGCTCAACCTGGGCCCCGCGCGTGCCCTGTCCTGTCGGGAGTGTGGCCACGAAATCCCGCTCGCGCCCGAGTTCGCCTGTCCGGAGTGTTTCGGCCCCCTCGAGGTGGCCTACGACTTCGCCGGTGTGACCCGCGAGCGCATCGAAGCGGGCCCCAAGTCGATCTGGCGCTACGCGTCCCTGCTCCCGGTACCCACCAACGTCACCGAGCACCCCAACACCGAGCCCGGCCTGACCCGGCTGGTCCGTGCCGAGCGTCTCGGCAAGGAGCTGGGCATCAAGAAGCTCTGGGTGAAGGACGACACCGGCAACCCCACGCACTCGTTCAAGGACCGGGTGGTCGCGGTGGCGCTGGCCGCCGCCCGTGAGTTGGGCTTCACCGTCCTCGCCTGCCCCTCTACCGGGAACCTGGCGAACGCCGTCGCGGCGGCGGCGGCGCGTGCCGGCTGGCGCTCCGTGGTGCTGGTTCCCAGCTCGCTGGAGAAGGCAAAGATCCAGATGACCGCCGTGTACGGCGGCACCCTGATCGCGGTGAACGGCACCTACGACGACGTGAACCGGCTGGCCACGGAACTCGCGGCCGAGGAGGAGGACTGGGCATTCGTCAACGTGAACGTCCGCCCCTACTACGCCGAGGGCTCCAAGACACTGGGCTACGAGGTCGCCGAACAGCTCGGCTGGCGGCTGCCCGAGCAGATCGTGGTGCCGGTGGCGTCCGGTTCGCAGCTGACCAAGGTCGACAAGGCCTTCGGTGAGCTCGGCAAACTCGGTCTCGTCGAGCCGACCGCCTACCGCATGTTCGGCGCGCAGGCCACCGGGTGCTCGCCCGTGTCGACCGCCTACGCCGAGGGACACGACGTCGTCCGCCCGGTGCGTCCCGACACGATCGCCCGCTCGCTGGCCATCGGAAACCCGGCGGACGGCCCGTACGTGCTGGACAGCGTTCGCCGCACCGGCGGCGCTGTCGCCGATGTGTCCGACGACGAGGTCGTCGACGCGATCCGCCTGCTCGCCAGGACGGAGGGCATCTTCGCCGAGACCGCGGGCGGGGTCACAGTGGCGACCGCCCGCAAGCTCGTCGAGACCGGCAAGCTCGACCCCGACGCCGAGACCGTCCTGCTGATCACCGGTGACGGCCTCAAGACTCTCGACGCGGTCGCCGACCACGTCGGTCCGACAGCCACGGTCGACATCTCCACCGCCGCCGTGCGTGAGGCACTGAAGCAGAGCTGAACCCCTTCCCGGGGCCCGGCGGCACATGGCTCACCGTCGCCGGGGCCCGGGTTGTGGGTCGCCGCGAGCCACGACACCCGGTCCGTCGCGTGCCGCGACCAGCGCGAGGTCTCCGGACTCGTCGGTGCGCATCACGACCGCACCCGAGGCACGTAGCGAGTTCAGCAGCCCCGGGTTGGGGTGGCCGTACCGGTTCCCCGCCCCGACGCTGACCAGTGCGACGCGTGGTCGAACGGCGGCGAGGAACCGGGGGTCGGTGTTCCTGGACCCGTGGTGCGGGATCTTGAGCACGTCCGCCCGCAGGTCGCTACCGGCACTGAGCAGTGCTGACTGGGAGTCGAGTTCGATGTCTCCGGTCAGCAACACGGTGCCTGCCGACGTGGTCGCCTTCATCACCAGCGACGTGTTGTTCACATCAGCGCCGTCCTCCGGGTCGAGGTAAGGGGTCGGACGTACCGGGCCCAGCACGTCCAGGGTGAGCACCGGCCAGCTCAACCGCTGTCCGGCGTGTAGTTCGACCACTGCGGCGTTGTGCCGCTTCGCCGACTGACGAACCTGGTTGAACGCCCACTTGGGTTCCCGTATCGGGCCGACGACGACCGCGCCCACCGCTCTGCCGTCCAATGCCGAGGTGAGACCGCCGATGTGGTCGGCGTGCATGTGGGTCAGCACCACCAGCGGCAGCGCGACCACACCGAGGCGAGTCAGGCAGCCGTCCACCGAGCCCGACTCGGTGCCGGTGTCGATCAGCACACCGCTACCGGGATGCCCGGTGGCCAGGACCAACGCGTCTCCCTGGCCGACATCGCAGGCCACCATCACCCAATCCCGGGCCGGCCAGCCGGGCGTGACGAACCGGGTCGGCACCAACACCAGCAGGACACCGAGCAGCGCGGCCACGACCAGCGCCCGGAGCCGTCGGCGTCGCACCAACGCGAGCCCCCCGACGATCACCGCCACCAGCAGGATTGCTCCTGGCAGCCCGGATGGCCAGGGCAGCGCACCGTTGGGGACACCGGCGCCCCAGTGCGCGACCATCACCAGCCACCCGGCCGCGGGCCCCGCCAGCCAGACACAGAACTGCGCGGCGACCGAGCTGAACGGGGACACCATGGCCCCCAGCACACCGAGCACGGTGGCCGGCGCGACCGCCGGGGCAACCGCGAGGTTCGCCACCACCGCCACGAGGCTGACCTGGCCGGACAGTCCCGCGATCAGCGGTGCGGTGACCAGATGCGCCGCCGCCGGTACCGCGATCGCCTCGGCCACCCCCGGCGGGCACCCCAAGGCTCGTAGCCTCGCCACCCAGATCGGGGCCAGGAGCACGAGCCCCGCCGTGGCCAGCACCGAGAGCGCGAACCCCGGATCGATGGCCAATGCCGGGTCGAGCAACAACAAGGCGATCACCGAGGCCGCCAGTGCGGGAATCACCGGCCGTTGGCGGCCGACGAGCACGGCCAGCAGCCCGACCCCGCCCATGACCGCTGCCCTCAACACACTCGGCGAGGGCCTGACCAGCATCACGAACCCGATCAGTGCCACCAGGACACCGGCGACCCGCCACCTGCCGCCGATCCGCAGCAAAGCCAGCAGACCGAACACCGCGCCGCACACGATCACCAGATTCGCGCCGCTCACCGCCACGAGATGGGTGAGTCCCGTGGTCTTGAACTCTTCGCGCAACGTCCAGGACATCGTGCTGGTGTCGCCGACCGCCAACCCGGGTAGCAGCTCCGCCGAGCGTTGCGGAAGAACGTCCTTCGTCGCCGCCCTCAGCCCGTCCCGGAGGCCATCGGCGGCCCGCTGCCACCATGGCGGTTCTCCGACGGCCGTCGGCGGGCCTCGGACTCGCAACACCGCGACCGTGAGATCCGGCCGGTCGGCGGGCGCCAGCAAGCCCGAGGCGGTCAGCTCGGTGCCGGGCAACAACCGGGCCCAGGTGTCCGACGGCGCGAGCAGCACCATCCGCCCACCGGTCGCCCAGCGAGCGCCCTCGGCCTGTGCGCTGATCAGATCGACCGGCACCGCGACCGAGGTCGCACCACCCGGTGCGCCACCGAAACCGACGGACGCTGCCGTCAGGATCGGTGCGGGATCGCCGGTCAACACCACCCGGACGGTCGCCGCCGCACCGTGCTGGGCCGCGGCCCTGAGCGGATGCCCAGCAAGCTGGTAGGCCTGGCTGGTGACCACTAGTCCGATGGCGGCGGCCGCACCCGTGCACGCCAGGAGACCGGAGGCCCACACGGTTCCCGCGCCACGCCTCGTCATCGAGGTCGACGCCACCACCGCGGAGACCAGCGCCAGCGCGGCGCTACCGGCCCACCCGATGGTGAGACCCACGATCGCCACCAGCCAGCTCAACGCGGCCGCGGGGACGAGCCTGAGATCGAGAAGGTCTACTGGACCGATCGGTTCCGTCTCGTGCTGATCCTGGCCGGCGGCGCGTTCGTTCGCCCGGCCCGGAGCGGATGCGGTCATATCGTCACCTGATCCTTGAGCTGGCCGAATCGCCGCTCCCCGATACCTTCGATCTCACGCAGCTGTTCCACGGCTGTGAACCGACCGTGCTTGGTGCGCCACTCGACGATCCGTTGCGCCATGACCGGGCCGACACCGGGCAACACGTCGAACTGCTCCGGGGTCGCCCGGTTCAGATCGACCTTGCCCGATCCCGTGGGCCCGCTCGCGGCGCCCTCGGCAGGCACGGCGGGGAGGTCGGGTGCGGCGGGCTGTGGCAGGCCGACCACGATCTGCTCGCCATCCGACACTCGTCGCGCCAGGTTCACGGTGGTCAGGTCGGTCTTCGGGAGCGGTCCTCCCGCTTTGCCGATCGCGTCGGCCACGCGCGACCCTGCCACCAGCCGTACGAGCCCTGGTTTGCGCACCCTGCCCACCACGCTCACCACCGCCGGCCCCTGGCTCGGCGTCGCGGTGGAAGCGGGAGACGGCGCGGGCGGCGAGGCGCTGGGTGCCGGCGCCACCACCGCGAGTGCCGGCGGAGTCTGCGGCACGGGCCGATCCCGCCAGACCCCGACGGCGGCGAGCACGGCCGCCAGAATGGCGACCAGCACCAACGCCTTCGCGGCCGGCCGCCCAGGATCCATCCGGGAGCCATGCCAGCTCGTGGGGACCCACCTGTCCCTCAGACGCTCGAGCCGACTCCGCGCCAGTGCCACCACCGGCAGCGGTGACGTCCGCTCCACGGGTGCCTCGGTGGGCGGCTGGTCACGGGCCGGAGGCACCGTTCGCTCCGGCGGCCGGACCCGGACCCCGTCATAGGACGAGAGCGGAGCGCGCGGCGACGGTACCTGGTACGTGTGTCGTACCCGGCTCGGTTCGGCGCCGAACACCGGTTCGGGAACGTCCCGTGGCCGGTGCTCGTCATCAGGGCCCGCCGCCCGCTGTCGATCGGAGCCTCGGCTCCGCAAGGCGGTCAACCGTTCGTTCGCCGACCGTCCGCCGGTAGCCGCCTCGTCTGTCGCTGCTTGTGCCATGCCGCCGACGTTATGCGATTTTTTCACCGTCTGTGCAGGTCACGGGCTCGCCTGAGGACAAGTCGGAGCACTGTGGACAACTAGTGTCCGCCGACATCGACAACGCTTCGACTGTCGTACCGATGGTCTATGGTGCCGCGCTCGCCAGGATTCAGCGCGCCGGCGGGACCACCACGATGCCGAGCAGCCCTGGCCCGGCGTGGGCGCCGAGCACCGCCCCGACCTCGGACAGCACACAGGAGGACGCCCCGGGCAGCCGTTCGGCCAGCCGGTGCCTCAGCTCTTCCGCGCGAGCGGCGGCACCGAGATGGTGGACCGCGAGCTCCGCCCCGTCTCCGGACTCACCGGCGGCCCGAACCGCCAGCTCGACCAGCCGGGTCATCGCGCGAGCGGTCGTGCGGACCTTCTCCAGCGGTTTGATCATCCCGTCGGTCATGTGCAACAACGGCTTGACCGCGAGTGCGCTACCGACCCACGCCGTGGCGGCGCCGATCCGCCCGCCCCTGCGCAGATGCTCCAGCGAGTCCACGCAGAAGTAGACCCGGCTCCGCGCGGCGACGTCGGCCGCCGCGTCCTCGACCAACGCGCCGGTCAGACCCGCCGAGGCGGCGCGGGCGGCGGCCATCGCCGCGAACCCGAGCCCCATCGCGGCCGACCGCGAGTCGACGACCCGTACCCGGCCGGGGTCCACCTCGTCCGCGGCGATCCGCGCGGCCTCCCAGGTCCCGGAGAGCAACCGGGACAGGTGGACGGACACCACACCCTGTGCGCCGTCGTCCAACAGCTCCCGGTACAGCGCGGCGAACTCGGCGGGAGCCGGCCGGGACGTCGTCACCCTCGCTGTCGGATCGCGGAGCACTTGCGCGACCTCGGACGATCCGATGTCCAGGACATCCCGACCGATCTGCCCACCCCACTGCACCCGCAACGGCACCACTCGGATGCGGTGCTCGGCGGCGAGTTCCCCGGGCAGGTAGGACGTCGAGTCGGTCACCACGGCGATCGTCATCAGAGCTTGCCCGCAAGGAGTTTGGCGAGCGCCATTCCCACCTGCTCATGCCCTGACCAGCCGAAATGAATGCCATCAGGGTTTCCCTGTCCGGACAGCACATGGTCGCCGACGACCGAGGGCAAGTCCAGCATCGTCACTCCGGCTCCGGTCGCCCACTGTCTGGTGGCACGTTCAGCGGCCGGCCTGCCCGCGTGCACTCCGGCGTAAGCCGGGGCCCGGTGCACGCTCGGCAGCAGCGCCACCACCGGGATCCCGGGCCGGATGGCGGTCACAGCTCGGCGGCACGACTCCAGGTAGTGCACGGTCAGGTGGGGCGGCAATGCGACCGGGCCGCCACCGGGCAACCGCGCGAACGCCCTGGACAGACCGGGCTGCGCCGCCAGATAGCTCTGGCGGACGATGCGTCGCAGCCGAGCCGGACGCAGCGCGGGGATCAGCTCACGAAGCGCCGTGGGCAGCGGCGACGGCAGCGTGTCCATGCCTCCGACGCCCAGGACCAGCGCGTCGACGGTCGGCATGACCGGCCAGATCCGAGGGTCATGGGTCAGCGCGTGCCAGGCGTGCCGCGCGGTCCAGCCGTAGCCCGCGAGCAGCTCGGAATGCCCGCCCAGCGCGGAGGCCGCGACGTTGTGCCACAGCCTCGGTTCGTCGGCCGGCTCGGCGCGCGTCGGCCCGTGGAAGGCCAGCGAATCCGCCAGTACCAAGACCACCGGCCCGGGTTTCTGTGGCACGCCTAATCCAGTGGGCCGACGTTGAAACCGGTGAGTCGCCAGTTGCCGCCCGCCAGGGATCGGCGCCGCAGGATCGCCCAATGTGCGTTGTCGAGCCCGCCGAGCGTCATCCAGTGCGCGGTGTCCAGGCCGAGCAGGGCGCAACACATCGCGGCGATCACCCCACCGTGCGCGCAGGCGATCACGGTGCTCGGCTCGCCGCCCGCGAGCTCCGCATCGAGCTCGTCGATCACCGGAACGGCCCTGGTAGCGACCTCGATCCTGGACTCGCCGCCCGGCGGTCCCCAGGTCGCGTCGCTCTGCCAGCGCTCCAGCGCCCCGGGCCAGTCCGCTTCGACCTCCGAGCCCGTCAGCCCCTGCCACTTACCCAGGTCGGTCTCGCGCAGCCGGGGGTCGAGCTGGACCGGCAGATCGACGGCCGAGGCGATCTCGTCGGCCGTGCGGGCCGCGCGGCTGAGGTCGGAGCTGAGCAGCCGAACGGCCTTGTAACGCACGAGCAACGGCGCCGCGGCCCGAGCTTGAGCCAGCCCGAGTGCGGTCAGCTCGGACTCGCGGTGCCCCTGCATGCGCCCTTCGGCGTTGAAATCGGTCTGCCCGTGACGGACCAGCACCAATCGGCGCAGCGTCATCCGGCGTAGCCCTCGTCACGCTCCTCGTCGGCGAGCGGGTCGACCCGAGCCTCCGGGATGTCGATGCTCGGGCAGTCCTTCCACAGGCGGTCGAGACCGTAGAACCCGCGTTCCTCGGCGTGCTGGATGTGGACCACGATGTCGACGAAGTCGAGCAGGACCCAGCGTCCTTCGCGGGCGCCCTCACGACGGATCGGCTTGTGCCCGACCAGCCGCAGGCGCTCCTCCACCTCGTCGACGATGGCCTGTACCTGGCGTTCGTTCGGCGCCGAGGCGATCACGAAGCAGTCGGTGATCACCAACTGCTCGGACACGTCGAGCACGACGATCTCCCGGGCCTTCTTCTCGGCGGCGGCACCCGCCGCGACCCTCGCCAACTCCAGTGCCTGCTCGGATGCGCTCACCGCACTCCCTCCGCTCCGGGCAGCCAATCCACCCACGTCATCAGCGATTACCCTACTGAGCCGGGCGCGGGCTTCGGGGTTCGGGAGACCCACAGTGTTCCCGTGGCTACCGTTTCGGCCGACGACACTCCGACGGTGGTGGATCGCCACCATGTCGACAGGGGGCTGAAGTCGCTGCTCCTCGACATCGAGTAACGCATGGTGGTGTCGATCGGAGACCCCGAGGGTCGGTGATGGTGCCGCGACGAGAGCGGACTTTCGCACGAGATGGGCGCCGGAAACGAGGCGCTGGCAATCTGCCGACGGCCGGCAGGGGCGGTTTGAAGCTGGGGATCAGTTGTCGGGACTATCTGACGCAGCCCCCGGGGCCGACCACCTGAAGCGATCGACCCCGATGGGGAGCGACAAAGCTCGCTGTCGGGGAGGTCAGCCGAGCCCGCCGAGGAGGCTGGTCACGATGCTGGTCGGGCCGCCGGCGTCGGCGGGAGCCTCGGGGACGGACTCACTGGCGGAGTCCTCGGAACCCTCGGAGTCGTCGGAGTCGGAGTCTTCCGAGCCCTCGGAGTCAGAGTCGTCGGAGTCGGCCGAGCTCGAGCCCGAGTCGTCCGAGGCCGAGCTGCTCGAACCGGAGCCGCTGTCGGAGGAGTTATCGGCGAATGCGGTACCCGCTCCGACAACGGTCAGGGTTACCGCGGCAACACCGGCGGCGATGGCTGCAGTCATGCGACGCTTGTTCATTGGTCACCTTTCGTCGATCACGGATCGATAACGAGTGGATCACGGAGGACCGTAGTTGATACCTGCTGGAAGCTCTCAGGTGGGGGTGCTCACACCAGAGATCAGCAGCTCAGACCGGGTTTCCGCAACTCGCCGAGCCGCTCACCGCCGATGTTTCGATCCGTGACCCAACCAGCCCGTGCACCCCATGCGCCAGAACGTCATCACGACGTGACGAGCGGTACAGGAATGAAATTCGACCGGGTGACACCCACCCAATTGGCCTATCGCGTTATATGCCGTGCAGAGGCGCATCACCCAGGGGAATTCATGTCCGCCAGCCACGTCCGACACAGAGCGATCTCCCGAACATGTTCCGCCTGGTAATCGAGAATCGCCCGCCATCACGGCCAAGCTGACCCCAGCGTTCTCGCGCGCCGCGCGCAGATTCACCCCCAGACTCGGCATGGCTCACCACCTGTAGGCACCGATCCGTTCCCCGGGATGGCCTGTGCCGACGACGCCGAACACGTCGTGCTCGGGCCACCTCGCAGACCGTGATGTCGCGTCGCAGGTGCTGCAGCGTCTGCGACGCAGCGTGAAGCTCTGCGAGGCTGAGGCGGGCCTGCCCGTGAGTCCGGTCAGTCCTCGGGTTTCTGGTAGAGGCAGCGCTTCGAGATGTACTGGACCACGCCGTCCGGCACGAGGTACCAGACCGGGCGGCCGTCGCGGACACGGCGGCGGCATTCGGTGGACGAGATCGCCATCGCCGGCACTTCCACGAGGGTCACCGAGCCCTCCGGCAGATGGTCGTCGCCGAGCTCGTACCCCGGGCGCGTGACCCCCACGAAGTGCGCGAGCTCGAAGAGCTCCTCGACCCGGTGCCAGGACAGGATCTGCGACAGCGCGTCGGCGCCGGTGATGAAGAACAGCTCGGCACCGGGGTGCCGGGTGCGTAACTCGCGCAGCGTGTCGACCGTGTAGGTCGCACCGGGCCGTTCGATGTCCACCCGATCGACCGTGAACTGCGGGTTCGACGCGGTGGCGACCACCGTCATGAGATAGCGGTCCTCGGCGGGGCTGACCTGACGGCCGCCCTTCTGCCAGGGTTCACCGGTCGGAACGAACAGCACCTGGTCCAGGCCGAAGCGAAAACTCACCTCGCTCGCGGCGACGAGGTGACCGTGATGGATCGGATCGAAGGTACCGCCCATCACCCCGATACGTTGCGGCGCTTCGCAGGGCCCAGCCATCGACGCAGCGTATCCGCAGTAGGGCGGGGTCCGCCTGGCCATACCCGCAAGGTCACACCGGCAGGAGTGACTCCACCACGTCGGCGAGCTGCGCGACCGTGCGGCACTCGTGCATGGGCAGCAGGTCCGCGTACCGCAGGGCGGCCGAGTCGCCGCTGCCCCACTGGTTGCGCGGTTCCGGGTTGAGCCAGTGGCTGTGCCGCGCCTGCCCGATCAGCCTGCGCAGTACCGCCAGGTTCGGGTCGCGGTAGTTGGTCCTGGCGTCGCCCAGGATGAGCAGCGAACTGCGCGGTCCGACCGCGTCGGGCCAGTGCTCGACCAGGCTGGCGAGCGCGCCGCCGTAGTCGCTGTGCCCGTCGAACGTGACCAGCTCCGCTTCACGCAGCACCCTGGTCATGACGCCGGCCAGGTCGCTCCCGGGCTCGAACAGGTGCGTGACCTCGTCCGAGCGCTCCACGAAGGCGAACACTCGTACCTTGCTGAACTGCTCACGCAACGCCTGGACCAGCAGCAGGGTGAAGTGGCTGAACCCGGCGACCGAGCCGGACACGTCGCACAGCACGACCAGCTCGGGACGTCCCGGCCGCCTCGTGCGGTAGGCCGGACGCATCGGGACACCGCCGGTGGACATCGAGCGGCGCAACGTGCGGCGCAGGTCCATCTGGCCGCGCTTCGCGTGCTTGCGGCGCACCGCGAGACGGCTGGCCAGCCGCCTGGCCAGCGGATGCACGGTCCGGCGCAACATGGCCAGCTGATCGGCGTATGCGGACAGGAACTCGACCTGCTCGGCCTGCTTGGGCACGGCGGTCTTCGCCACCTGCTCGCGGCCCCTGGTCTCGGCCGTGCGCCTGCGGACCTCCTCGGTGACCATGCGCCGGAACTCCGCGATGCGCTGGCGGATCTCCCGCCGCGCGACCTCCTCGGCGAATGCGTCGTCCGCCGAGTTGTCCGCCATCAGATCGGACAGGATCCGGGCCAGCAGCGTCTCGGGGCTCAGCTGACGAAGCACCTGGTAGGCGGACCAGTTGCGCGGACCCTGATCGCCCTGACCCGGCCCCGAGCCGCCCTGACCGGGGCCGCCCGCCTGACCGAGCGCGTCGACGGCCGCCCTGGCCAGCTCACGCAGTGCCTCGTCGTCGCCGTCGCGCAGCAGGTCGGCCAGGATGTCGCGCAGTGCGTCGATGTCGACGTCACCGTCCGGGGTCCACGGCACCTCGACCTCGCCCTGCCCCCGACCGAGCGCGATCGGGAAGTACAGGTCGAACAGGGTGTCGAACACCGCGCGCTGGCCGGACCGGCGCAGCACCGCCGCCGCGAGCCCTTCGCGCAGCTGAGCACGGTTGAGCAGGTTGAGCGTGCTCAGCACGGCCGCGGCGTCGACGGTCTCACCCGGCCCCACCGGCACATGATGTGTGCGCAGCGCGCCGACGAAGTCGACCAGATGCCCTGGCAGGCCGTGTACCGGTGGCGAATCCATGGGCTTCTCCCTACCGACTAGTTCAACCGGAGCTCGGCGGCGGCCTTCTGTGCGTCCGAGTGGTGCTTCAGCACGACGCCCAGGGTGGCCCGTGCCGCGTCGTCGTCGAGCGTGTCCAGCCCCAGCGCGAGCAGCGTGCGCGCCCAGTCGATGGTCTCCGCGACCGACGGGGCCTTGCGCAGCTCGAGGCCGCGCAGGACGCGGACGGTGCGCACCAGCGAGTCGGCGAGCGCCTCGGGCAGCTCGGGGACCCTGGTGAGCACGATGCGACGTTCCAGGTCAGCATCGGGGAAGTCGAGGTGCAGGAACAGGCACCGTCGCTTGAGCGCCTCGGAGAGCTCACGGGTGGAGTTGGAGGTCAGCAGCACGAACGGGCGTCGCTTGGCCTCGATCGTGCCCATCTCCGGGACCGTCACCTGGAAGTCGGACAGGACCTCCAGCAGCAGACCCTCGACCTCGACGTCCGCCTTGTCCATCTCGTCGACGAGCAGCACCGTCGGTTCCTCGCGCCGGATCGCGGTGAGCAACGGTCTCGGCAGCAGGAACTCCTCGGAGAACACGTCATCGCGGGTCTCGTCCCAGCTCTCCCGGCCCTGCCCGGACGTGATGCGCAGCAGCTGCTTCGCGTGGTTCCACTCGTACAGCGCGCGGGCCTCGTCGATGCCCTCGTAACACTGCAGCCGGACCAGACCGGACTCGGTACACGCCGCGACCGCCTTGGCCAGCTCGGTCTTGCCCACACCGGCCGGCCCCTCGACGAGCAGCGGCTTGCCCAGCCGATCGGCCAGGTACACCGTGGTCGCGGCCGCGGTGGAGGCCAGGTAGCCGACGCCTGCCAACCGCTCGGTCACGTCCTCGACGGAACCGAACAGCGGGGACTGGCGCTTGGCTGACTGGTCTGCACTCACCGGTCCATCCTGCACTGTGAGCGGCGTATCGACTACTCGGCAAGCCGAGACGGCACCCCCATCGGTGCTTCCACGCACCGGAAGTCCCGCTGGCAGAGCCCCCCGCGCGGAACTGTCGGTGCCTGCGTCCACCATGGGGACATGTCATCAGCGGCACATCCGACCTCGCGTACCGAACCGCGATCCGGCGCCGAGCTGCGCGAGCGCGCCGAGGAGCTGCTCGGCGCACTGGCCGGGCCGGACGCGCGGCTGCGCGAGGACCAGTGGACCGCGATCCACGCACTGGTCGGTGAACGCAGACGGGCGCTGGTGGTGCAGCGCACCGGCTGGGGCAAGTCGGCCGTCTACTTCGTCGCCACGTCGTTGCTGCGGGAGGCGGGCGCCGGGCCGACGGTCATCGTCTCGCCGCTGCTGGCGCTGATGCGCAACCAGATCGACGCCGCGACCAGGGCGGGCATCCGCGCGGTCACCGTGAACTCGGCAAACGTCGAGGACTGGGACGCCACCTACGCCGAGGTGGACGCCGGTGAGGTGGACGTGTTGCTGGTCAGCCCGGAGCGCTTGAACAACCCCGACTTCCGGGACCGGGTGCTGCCCCGGCTGACCGCCAGCGCCGGCATGCTGGTGGTCGACGAGGCGCATTGTGTGTCCGACTGGGGCCACGACTTCCGTCCCGACTACCGGCGGCTGCGCGCACTGATCGGTGATCTTCCCCCCGGGATCCCGGTTCTCGCCACGACGGCGACGGCGAACGACCGCGTCGTGCACGACGTCACCGAGCAGCTCGGGCTCGGCGTCGCGGGCGGGCCGGGGATCAACACGGAGACGCTCGTACTGCGCGGAACGCTCGACCGATCGAGCCTCCGATTGGCCGTCGTGAAGTTGGCCACACCGGCGCAGCGGCTGGGCTGGCTGGCGTCCCGGCTGGACGAGCTGCCCGGTGCCGGCATCATCTACACGCTCACGATCCAGGCGGCGGAGGACGTCGCCGAGTTCCTGCGCGAGCGCGGCTACCCGGTCGCGTCCTACACCGGCAAGACCGACCCGGAGGCGCGCTTGGCCGCCGAAGGCGACCTGCTGGCCAACCGGGTGAAGGCTCTCGTCGCCACGAGCGCGCTCGGTATGGGTTTCGACAAGCCGGACCTCGGCTTCGTCGTGCACCTCGGCGCACCGGCCTCGCCGGTCTCCTACTACCAGCAGATCGGTAGGGCCGGTCGTGCGCTGGACCGGGCCGAGGTGGTGTTGCTGCCCGGGCAGGAGGACCGCGACATCTGGGCCTACTTCGCGTCGCTCGCGTTCCCTCCCGAGCCGCTGGTGCTGCAGACGCTCGATGTCCTGTCCGAGACGCCGAAGTCCACTCCCGCCCTGGAGCCGCTCGTCGACCTGTCCAGGACGAGGCTGGAGATGCTGCTGAAGGTCCTGGACAGCGACGGCGCCGCGAAGCGGGTCAAGGGCGGTTGGGTCAGCACCGGCGAGCCGTGGGTGTACGACCGGGAGCGGCACCAGCGGATCGCCGAGGCACGCAAGGCGGAGCAGCGCGCGATGCTCGACTATCTGGACACCACGGAATGCCGGCTGGTCTTCCTGCGCAAGCAGCTCGACGACGCGGACGCGACTCCGTGCGGCCGGTGCGACGTGTGCAGCGGCCAGGTCTGGTCGGCCGAGGTCGACGGGTCGAGCACCACCGCGGCGGAAACCCGGATTCAGGCTCCCGGGGTGGAGCTGGCACCGCGCAAGATGTGGCCGAGCGGCATGAAGCAGCTCGACGTGCCGGCCTCCGGGCGGCTCGCGGCAGGCGAGCTGGCGGATACCGGCAGGGCGATCGGCAGGCTGTCCGACCTCGGCTGGGGCACCCGGCTGCGGGAGCTGCTGGCCGGTGAGGACGTGCCGGTCCAGAAAGAGCTGTTCGACGCCGTGCTGCGGGTCCTCAAGGGCTGGGACTGGGCACAGCGCCCGGTCGGGGTGATCGGCATCGGTTCCCGGACCCGCCCGCACCAGCTCGCCCACCTGGCGCGTCGGATCGCGGAGATCGGCAGGCTGCCGCTGCTCGGCTCGCTGACACCGGTCGGTGAACGGCCGCCCGCGCACGAGAACTCCGCGCAGCGCCTCGCCGCCGTCTGGCACGGTCTCGACAGCGCGGAGCTGCCCGACCTGTCCGAGCTGGACGGCCCCGTGCTGCTGGTCGACGACCTGGTCGACAGCGGATGGACGATGACCGTCGCGGCCAGGGCGGTGCGGGCGGCGGGCGCGCCGTCGGTGCTGCCGTTCGCGCTGGCGGTCACCGGCTGAGCCCCGCCGCTCGACGCGGCGGGGCTCGGGCGGGCTCAGCCCGGGCGGACCTGACCGTCGCCCCAGATGATCCACTTGGTGGTGGTCAGCTCGGTGAGCGCCATCGGTCCCCTCGCGTGCAGCTTCTGGGTGGAGATGCCGATCTCGGCGCCCATGCCGAGCTGCTCGCCGTCGGTGAATCCGGTGGACGCGTTGACGATCACCGCGGCCGCGTCGATCCGGGTGGTGAACGCGGTCGCGGCGGCCAGGTCGGTCGTGACGATGGCCTCGGTGTGCTGTGAACCGTGCTCGGAGATGTGCCGGATCGCGTCGTCCAGCGAGTCGACCACGGCCGCGGCGATGTCCAGCGACAGGTACTCGGTGTCCCAGTCCTCGTCATCGGCCGGGATCGTGCCGGGAGCGAGCGACACGAACCGTTCGTCGCCGTGCACCGTGACCCCGGCGAGGCGCAGCGCGGCGGCGACCGACGGGATGAACTTCTCGGCGATGTCGGAGTGCACGAGCAACGTCTCGGCCGCGTTGCACACCGAAGGCCTGCGGACCTTCGAGTTCAGCACGATCCGCTCGGCGACCGCGAGGTCGGCGGCGGCGTCCACGTAGACGTGGCAGTTGCCGATCCCGGTCTCCACGGTCGGCACGGTCGCCTCGGACACGACGGCCTGGATGAGTCCGGCGCCACCACGTGGGATGACCAGGTCGACCAGGCCGCGCGCGGTGATCAGGTGCTGCACGCTGGCGCGGTCCTCGCAGGGCAGCAGCTGCACGGCATCGGCGGGCAGCTTCGCGGCGGTCAACGCCCCCCGCAGGACCTCCACGAGCGCCGCGTTCGTGTGCGCGGCGGACGACGAGCCACGCAGAAGCGCGGCGTTGCCGGATTTCAGCGCCAGCCCGGCGGCGTCCACCGTGACGTTCGGCCGGGCCTCGTACACCATGCCGACGACGCCCATCGGCACCCGCACCTGACGGGTCTGCAGCCCGTTGGGCAACGTCGAGCCGCGCACGACCTCGCCGATGGGGTCGGGCAGGTTCGCCACCTGGGTGAGCCCACCGGCGATGCCGTCGATGCGGGACTCGTCGAGGGTCAGCCGGTCGAGCAGACCGGTGGCCATGCCCGACTCGCGGCCGGCCGCGACGTCCTTCGCGTTCGCCGCGAGGATGGGTTCGGCGTTGACGCGCAGCGCCTCGGCCATGGCGAGCAGCACCTTGTCCTTGTCCGCGCTGCGCAAGGCGACCAACGCCTCCGCCGCGACGCGCGCCCGCCGGGCAGCGGCGTGGACCTGCTCGCGCAGATCGTCGCCACCTGCCGGGCTCGATCCCGCCGGCGTCGATTCCTTGCGTGCGCTGTCGGTCTCGGTGCTGGGGGTGGCCGCGTCGGCGAGAGTGCTCACCCGTCCAGGATAAGACCGTCCGGTACCGGATTACCCGGCCAGTCCAGCACGAGTTGGCTGTGAGCCTTACGCAGTACCGCTTCAGGTCCGCTCGGCACCGTCACACCCGAGGGGTAGGCCCGCAGTCGCAGGCCGGTCGCGGTCGGGCGCCCGGCCCCGGCCCATGCGTCGAGCAGCTGGTCGAGACGTTGCGCCACCTCCGGGCCCTCGGGACCGTAGGCGCGCACCGCGACCGGGAACACCGTGTCCAGTGGCACCTCGGGCGACCTGGTCGGCGCCACCATGGCCAGTCCTCGATCACCGAACAGCAGCAGTGTCCCGCCATCGGCCCCCGGCGGAAGCAGCGACGGCCACCAGCCGGACGCATCGGGACTCACCAACAGCCGGCACATGTCCGGCGCATGCAGCGACAACCACAACCCGAACCCGTCCCACAGGTCGACCGCCGCCAGCCGGACGGCACTGATCCGCTCCGCACCCGGCTCGGCCAGCAACGCGGCCAGGTGCTCGAGGTCCAGCTCGTGGCTGTCGACGGCGTGCACCGACAGTCCGTCGGCGAGCGGTCTGCTGCCTTCCGGGTCGGCACCCCGGCCGCGCAGCCGCACGAAGGCGCAGCTGCGCATGGAGTCGCTGAGGAGGCACCGCACATCGCCGTCGATCAGGTCGAGCGCAACGGACAGCTGGCTGCCGCGGATCGACAGGGGCAGCAGGAGCCGCCCGCCGGGCGCCAGCTGCTCCCACCAGGCAGCCTGGATGTCCCAGCTGCCCACGGTCAGCACGATCCGGTCGTAGGGCGCCAGCTCCGGGACACCGACGGCGCCGTCGCCGGTCACCAACACCACGTCGGGGGAACCTGCGGCGGCGAGGTGCCGGGCGGCGCCGTCGACCAGGTCCCGGTCGATGTCGACCGCCACGACCTTCCCGGTCGGGCCGACGATCTCGGCCATCAACGCCGCGTTGTACCCGGTGCCGGCACCGATCTCGAGAACCCGGTGGCCAGGTCGCAGCGCGAGCTGCTCCAACATGATCGCCATCATCGACGGCTGCGACGCCGAGCTGACCGCGATGCCGTCCACCCACTTGGTCAGTACGGCTTCGTCCTGATACGCCCGCTCCACGGGCTCGTCGGGCAGGAACAGGTGCCTGGGGACGGTTCGGAACGCTCGCTCGACCTCGCTGGTCCGAATCCGCTGCCCAGCCAGCAGCGCTCTCACCATGGCGGCCCGCAGCCGATCTTCCCGCACTGGCCTAGTCTGGCCTGTGCTGGCTTTTTCGGCCTGTTCCGCGCGATATTTTTCTGTGACCGCCCCGGCTCGCGCGAGCGCTCGCTGGGGCACTCCCAGAAAAAAAGGCTCGAGGACTCGCCCAACCGCGCGCTTGTGGCCACCCTGGGAGCCGCCGACGGAGCCAGCGACGTTGGTTGCGGACATTCACCGCCCGGCCTTCGCCGGAACTCCTTCGGAGACTCGCGGAGCCGACTCAGCCGTTACCGGACTGGGTTGCTGCCTTCGCCGGAACTCCTAC
>NZ_KE386839.1:0-89717 GCF_000429025.1 Actinospineispora spinosispora DSM 44797 | reverse complement strand
GAGACTCGCGGAGCCGACTCAGCCGTTACCGGACTGGGTTGCTGCCTTCGCCGGAACTCCTACGGAGACTCGCGGAGCCGACTTAGTCGTGGCCTAGTGTCGTTCCACTTTCGTGGTCATTCATGGGCTGGGCGCTGTGTGGCTAGCGGGTCGCGCGGTAGTAGGTGACGCGGCCGAGCCGGGCGTGCCGGTGGCCTCGTTCGGTCACCTCGGTGAAGCCCGCTGCGCGCAGGGCCTCGGGGATCGCATCGCCGAGGTTGTCGGCCAGCCGTTGCGATCGCAGTTGACGCCTCGCTACGACGCCGTTACTCGCGTGCACATGGCCTCCGAGGTCCACGACGTGCAGGCTGCCCCCTGGCCGCAGTACCCGGCGGCTCTCGGCGAGCGTCGCGGACCGTACCTCACTGGTCAGGTGGTGCAGCATGAACGCGGACAGCACCCGGTCGAAGGACTCGTCCGGGTAGGGCAGCTCCTGTCCGTATCCGTGGTCGAAGCGGACCCGTCCGCCCGCCTTCCGGGTGGCCCTGTCCACCGCCGCCCGGTCCGGGTCGATCCCGACCAACTCCAGGTCCGGGCGCATCCGCTTCGCCAGCAGTGCCAGGTTCCCGGTGCCGCACCCGATCTCCAACACCTGTCCCGATCTCGGAGGGTCCGCCTGCTCGACGAGCGCGCCGTGGTCGGTCCGCATGCCCAGCAGGAACCCGACGAGGTCATAGAACGGCAGCAGCCGTTGCACGCCCAGCCCGGACAGGTACGGATGGTCGTGCTGGTGGACCTGGTCGCTCATGACAGCCTCCTGGGACGATACGTGGGGTGCACGTCCCATGTTCGGCGATGTCATCAGCTCCGAGTCGTCGAGAACTCGGCTCCATAGGGACTATCTTCCGGTCATGTCGGTGAACACTCGCCGGGTGGACCGGCGTCGAGGGGGGCCGCCGCTCTTCACCTATGTCCACGATCCGGCGGCTCCGCCGGTATCGGTCGTGCGCGTCGACCGGGCCACCCGCCACCGCGCCCAGGACGAACCCCATACACACGACTTCCCCGCACTCGTCTACTTCGAGCGCGGCGGCGGCTTCCTGCACCAGGGCGGTGAGGTCAGCCCGATCGACACCGGTGACCTGTTCGTCATCGCGCCGGGCGACGTCGTCGGGCTCGGCGAACGCGCGTCCCTCGCCGATGCGGCGGCCAGCGGCGTCTTCTTCACCCCCGAGGCGCTGGGGCCCGACCGTCCGGGACCGCTGCTGTCCTGGCGGGCTCATCCGCTGCTGTTCCCGTTCGTCCGGGGTAGCGCCCGGGGCATCACCCGGCTGCGGGTGCCCGTCGAGGAGAGACGGGCCTGGGTCACCGGCATCGACGCGATCGAGACAGAGCTGGCCGAGTGCCGCGACGGCTATCGGCACGCGGCACTCGCCCATCTCGTGTTGCTGCTGGTCAGCGTCGCGCGCCTGGCGAACGACGTCAGCGGCGACCTGAGGTTGAACAACGAGGGGCTGCTGGCCGACGTGTTCGCGGTGATCGAGCGCCGGTACTCCGAGCAGCTCTCGCTCGCCGACGTGGCCCGCGCGGTGAGCCTCAGCCCCGGCCACCTCACCACGACCGTCCGCCGCCGGACCGGCCGCACGGTGCAGGACTGGATCACCGAACGCCGCATGACCGAGGCGCGCAGGCTCCTGTCGGAGACCGAGCTGTCGATCGCCGAGATCGGACGCGCGGTCGGCTACCCGGACAGCGGCTACTTCGCCAGGGTCTTCCGCCGTGGGCACGCCGTTCCACCGCGCGAGTGGCGCCGCCGGGACTAGACCGCGTGCCAGGCTCCGTCGCTCGCCGCCGAGCGTTCGACCGCGTCCAGAACCAGCTGCACCTGCAGCCCGTCGGCGAACGACGGAGCCGGGTCCGTACCGGCTCCGATGCCGTTCACCAGGTCCACTGCCTGGTGGGTGAACGTGTGCTCGTAGCCGAGCAGGTGCCCGGGCGGCCACCACGCACCGACGTAGGGATGGCTCGGTTCGGTGACCAGGATGCGCCGGAACCCGGCGATGTCCGGATCGTCCGTGCCGTCGTAGAACTGCAGCTCGTTCATCGCCTCCAGGTCGAACGCCAGCGAGCCACGGCTGCCGTTGAGCTCGATGCGCAGCGAGTTCTTGCGCCCGGCCGCGAACCGCGTCGCCTCGAAGCTCGCCACCGCGCCGCCGGTGAACCGGCCGAGGAACAGGGCGGTGTCGTCCACCGTCACGGTGCCGACCGCGCCGTCCGAATCGGGCAGCGGCCGTTCCCGGATGAACGTCTCCGTCATCGCGCACACGCCGGTGAGCCGGTCGCCGGTCAGGTACTGGGCGAGGTCGACGATGTGGGCGCCGATGTCGCCGAGCGCCCCGGACCCGGCGACCTCCCGCCGCAGCCGCCAGACCAGCGGGAATTCCGGGGCCACGATCCAGTCCTGCAGGTAGGCCGCCCGCACGTGGCGGATCTCGCCGAGCCTGCCCTGCTCCACCAGCCGCCTGGCCAGCGCCAGCGCGGGGACTCTGCGATAGCTGAACCCGACCATGCTGCGCACGCCGCGCTCCGCCGCCCGGTCCGCCGCCTCGGCCATGGCGCGCGCCTCGGCGACCGTGTTGGCCAGCGGTTTTTCGCACAGCACGTGCTTGCCGGCGGCGAGCGCCGCGATGGCGATGTCGGCGTGGGTGTCGCCGGGTGAGCAGATGTCGACCAACGCGATGTCGTCGCGCGCGACGAGTGCCTTCCAGTCGGTCTCCACCGAACCCCAGCCGAGCCGGGCGGCCGCCGCCGACGCCGAGACGGCGTCACGGCCGCACAACGCGGTCAGCTCGGGCGCGAGGGGCAAGTCGAAGAACCGGCCGGCGGTACGCCAGGCGTGCGAGTGCGCGGCACCCATGAACGCGTAGCCGACCATGCCGACCCCGAGCACCGGTGGCTGTGGCACCGCCATCAGGACGCGAACCCGAGCGGCAGGTAGTCGACGACGTTGTCCTTGGTCACCGTCGCGGACGCCAGCGTGATCGAGGCCGGCACCTCCTTCTCCACCAGGTCGCCCATCCCCCGGCGTTGCGCGACCAACCGGGCGAGCGCGACCGCCGAGGACGCCATGGACGGGCTGTAGGTGACGGTGGCCTTCAGGACCGTGTTGTCCGCCTGGATCGCCTGCATCGCGTTGGTCGACCCGGCACTGCCGACCATGAAGAACTCGCCGCGCCCGGCCTGCGCGATCGCCGCGAGCACCCCGATCCCCTGGTCGTCGTCGTGGTTCCACAACGCGTCCAGTTTCGGCGCGGCCTGCAGCAGGTTCGCCGCGACCCGTTGGCCACCCTGCGCGGTGAAGTCGGCGGCCTGGCGCGGGCCGACAGTGAACCCGAAGTCGGCCAGCGCGTCGGTGAAGCCCTTGCTGCGCGCCTGGGTCAGCGGCAGATTGTCGATGCCGGCGATCTCGCCGATCACCGGGTTGGCCACGCCGGCGGCCTTCAACCGGGTGCCGATGTAGGTGCCGGCGCTGACCCCCATGCCGTAGTTGTCGCCGCCGATCCAGGTCCGGTAGGCCAGCGCGGAGTCGAAGACCCGGTCGAGGTTGATCACCGGGATGCCGGCACGCATGGCGTCGCGGCCGACCGAGGTGAGCTGGCTGCCGTCGTTGGGCAGGATGACCAGTGCGTCGACCTTCTTGTTGATCAAGGTCTGTACGGCGGCGATCTGCTGGGTGATGTCGTTGGTCGGGTTCACCGCCTCGAACGTCACGTCCGGGTACTGGGCGGCCTGCGCCTGAGCGTTCTTCGCGATGGCGGCGACCCACCCGTGGTCGGCGGCGGGAGCCGAGAAGCCGATCGTCACCGGGCGGCCCGGGGCAGCGGCGTTGCCACCCGACGCTCCGACGCCTCCGCCGGACGGAGCCGCCGCTTCGTTGCTGGTGCATGCGGTCAGCGCGGCGGTGGCACCGACGCCGAGAGCGCCGGCCAGGAACCCCCTGCGCCGCAGGCCTGCGTCGAGACTCACTTGTCCTCCTGGTGTCGTGGAGACGGTTTGGTCCGTTGGGCACGGGCCTGGACGAGCACCGCGGCGACGATGATCGCGCCCTTGGCGATGTTCTGGACCTCGCTGGCGAGGTTGTTGAGCACGAACAGGTTGGTGATGGTCGTGAACACCAGCACCCCGAGGATGGAGCCGACGAGAGTGCCCCTGCCGCCGGACAGCAGCGTCCCGCCGATGATCACCGCCGCGATCGCGTCCAGCTCGTAGAGCGTGCCGTGGGTGCTGGAGCCGGTCGTGGTGAGCGAGGCGATCATGATCGCGGCGATGCCGCAGCACAGTCCGGACACGACGTAGAGCAGCACGGTGTGCCTGCGGACGTCGAGGCCGGCGAGGCGCGCGGCCTCGGGGTTGCCGCCGATCGCGGCGGTGTGCCTGCCGAACGTGGTGCGGTTGAGCAGCACCCAGCCGAGCGCGACCACCACCGCGAAGATGTAGACGAGCAGCGGAACGCCCAGAACCCGGGTGCTGGCGATGGCGGCGATCGTCGGGTCGGTGACGATCTGGCTGCGTTTGCCGGAGATGCGTTCGGCGAGTCCCTGCGCGGAGATCAGCATGGCGAGCGTGACGATGAACGGCACGATGCGGCCGTAGGCCACGAGCAGCCCGTTGACCAGCCCGGCCCCGGCGCCGACGGCCAGCGCACACAGGATCATCACGACCGGGCCGAACGACTGGGTCGCCACGGTGGTCGCCCACACCGAGGCCAGCGCCATGACCTTCCCGACGGACAGGTCGATGCCGCCGCCGATGATCACCATGGTCACGCCGACGGTGAGCACCCCGATGATCGAGGCAGACGTCATGATCACCAGCAGGTTCGCGGTGGTGAGGAACGTGTCGGCGGTGGCGACCCCGATCAGGCACAACACCACGAGCACGGTGGCCAGGCCGAGATTGCGGCCCGGCCCGGTGTCCAGCAGCTCCGACAGCCGCGCGCGCCGCGCGGCCACCGCCCGGCCAGCGCCGGCCGGGACGACGAGCTCGTCGGCGGGTAGGTCATGCACGCTCATCGCGGCTCCCCTCCATCACCAGGTCGAGGACAGCCGCCTCGTCCAGCACGCCTCCCGGCGCCTCGTGGACGACCCGGCCGTCCCTCACGACCAGGACCCGGTCGGCGAGACCGAGCACCTCCGGTACGTCGCTGGACACCAGCACCACAGCCACTCCCTGCCCGGCGAGCTGCCGGATCAACGCATAGATCTCGGTCCGGGCACCCACGTCGACGCCTCGGGTCGGTTCGTCGAGCAGCAGCACCGAGCATCCGGTGAGCAGCCAGCGGGCCAGCACGACCTTCTGCTGGTTGCCGCCGGACAACGTGCGCACCGGGCGGGACGGGTCGGCGGGACGGACGTCGAGCCGGGTGATGACCTCGCGCGCGGCGTCCAGTTCGGCGTCGGCACGCAGCCAGCCGGCCTTGGCGAACCGGCGCAGCACCGGCAGCGACACGTTGCGTGCGATCGGCTCGGTCAGCAACAGCCCCTGGCTCTTGCGCTCCTCGGGGCACAGCCCCATCCCGGCGCGGACGGCGGCTGGCACCGAGCCGGTGCGCAGCTCGCGCCCCCCGACCCGCACCGACCCGCTGGTCGCCCGACGCGCGCCGTAGATCGTCTCCAGGATCTCCGAGCGGCCGGAGCCCACCAGCCCCGCCAGCCCGACGATCTCCCCCGCCCGCACGGTCAACGACACGTCGGTGAACTCACCCACCCGGCCCAGCTCGCTCACGTCGAGAACCACGTCACCGATCGAGCGGGTCGCCCTCGGCGGGATGACGTGCTCGGTGGAGGTTCCGGTCATCAGCCGGATGACCTGCGCGGTCGGCGTCGAACGCGCCGGTAGGTCGGCCGCGACGGTGCGACCGTCCTTCAAGACCGTGACCCGGTCCCCGATCCGGCGAATCTCCTCCAGCCGATGGGAGATGTAGACGACCGCGACGCCCGAGTCGGTGAGCTCACGCACGACCCGGAACAGGTTGTCCACCTCGTCGGCGTCCAGCACGGCGGAGGGTTCGTCCATCACGATGAGCCGTGCGTCGCGGGACAACGCACGGGCCATGCTCACGACCTGCTGCCCGGCGGCCGGGAGCCGCCCGACCTCACGGCGTACCGGGATCTCCGGGTGACCGAGCCTGCGCAGCAGCGTCGCCGCGAGGTCCTCGGCTCGGCCCGAGCGGGTGAACCCCAGGCGGGCGGGCTCGTGGCCGAGCACGATGTTCTGCGCCACCGTCAGCCAGGGAACCAGGTCCAGCTCCTGGTGGATGGTGGCGATGCCGGTCGCGTCCGCCGCCTGCGGCGAACCGAGCGTGACCGGGCCGCCGTCCCATTCGATCGTGCCGGCATCCGGCTGGTGCACCCCGCCGAGCACTTTGATCAGGGTGGACTTGCCCGCACCGTTCTGGCCGAGCAGACAATGCACCTCGCCTGCCGTCACCTCCAGGTCGACGCCGTCGAGCGCGCGCACGCCGGGGAACTGCTTGACGATGCCACGCATCCGCAGCAGCGGTCGGTCGGTACTCGTCATCGCCCCACCTCGTCGTGTTTAGAGCAGTCTCCGAGGATTGACCAATGCCGTACAAGGACCGAATAATGTTGTTCTCGGTTATTTTTAGGTCATAATCGCTGGCAGGAGCTGGCTCGATGCTCGAACCGTCGCCGTTGCCCTCTCTGCGGCTGAGCGTCCCCGTGCTGTCCGCCCGCTCCACCCGGACCGACGCGGCGGCGAACCGGGCCGTCACCCTGAGCACCCTCGCCCGGCTGGTCGCCTCCGGAACGGCGGCGAGCAAAGCCGATCTGGTGCACGCCGCGGGCCTCGCGCGCACGACCGTCAGCACCGGCGTGGACGAGCTGCTGTCCGGCGGCGTCCTGCGGCTGGACGGGCTACGGCCCACACCGGGACGCGGCAGGCCGGCGGACCGTCTGGCGCTGCGCCCGGACGGTGGTTACGTACTGATCGCCGATCTCGGCGCGCACGGCGCCTATCTCGCCGTCGTCGACCTGAGCCAGCGGCTGCACGCCCACACGCACGTCACGATCGACGTGTCCGACGGGCCGGACAGGGTGCTCGACACCATCGAAGCCCGGCTCGACGAGCTACGTGCGCCGCTGCCGACCATCGCGCCGGTGCGTGCTGTCGTGATCGGTGTGCCGGGCCCGGTCGACGGGGTCCGTGGTGTTCCGGTGCGGCCACCGATCATGCCCGGCTGGCACGAGTACCCGGTCGCCGCACGGCTGCGTCGGTCGTTCGACTGCCCGGTGCTGCTGGAGAACGACGTCAACCTGCGCGCGCTCGGCGAAGCCCGGGCGCTGCCCGCCGACCAGGCTCCGCTGCTGTTCGTGAAGGTCGGCACCGGTATCGGTGGCGGCCTGATCACCCGGACCGGCGTCCTGCATCACGGCGCCGACGGTGCGGCCGGCGACATCGGTCACGTCCGGGTGCGGGGTGCCCCGGACGTGCGCTGTGTGTGCGGCAACGTCGGCTGCATCGAGGCGGTCGCGTCGGCGGCGGCCATCGCACGACGTCTCGGGACCTCGCTGGACCAGGCCCGGACGCTCGTGTCCGGCGGTGATGCGACCGCGCTCGGCCTGGTCAGGGAGGCCGCGGGCCTGATCGGTGAGGTGGTCGCGACGCTGGTGCACTTCTACAACCCGGCGCGGGTGACGATCGGTGGTTCGGTGGCGGCGGCGAGCGACGAGCTGCTCGCCGGTATCCGCGCGGTGGTCTACCAGCGGGCGCTGCCGCTGGCGACCCGCAACCTGGTGCTCGCCAACAGCGTCCTGGGCGAGTACGCGGGAGTCGCGGGTGCGGCCGTCCTGGGAATAGAACAAACCTTGTCCCCGGAGGGCATCGAGGCGCTAGCCGCCACGGGGTCCTCGTGAGTGCTGAGGCCGCCTATAGCCGGACCGGACCCTCACGACGAAAAGCGTGTCGTGAGTGCCCACTCCGGCTACGCTTCGCGCCCCTCCGGGGTAGACGGCCTCACCCCTCACGAGAGGCGGGTCCCCCGTGAGTGGCAAGGGCGTCTACCCCGCAGGGGCGCCGAAGGCGTAGGCGCTCGGAGCACTCACGACAGCTTTTCCGTCGTGAGTGATCCGGGCGCCTATAGGCGCCCTTGCCACTCACGAGTCGACGGCGCAGCCGAGATGCCTTGGAGTCGGGGACGGAGGAACCCAGCCACAAGGCGAAGCCGAGGAGCCGTGAGCTCAGCCCCGCAGCGGAACCAGGTCGTCGGCGTGAACCAGCTCCCGCCGGAACTCCGGCGGCAGGTCCCGGGTGCGCCGTCCGATCAACGCGGGCAGCTCCGAAGCGTCGAACGCGACGACCCCTCGAGCCACGACCACCCCGTAAGGCCCGACGAGGTCCACGACGTCCCCCGCGACGAACTCCCCCGACACCCCGTGCACTCCCGCGGCCAGCAGCGACCGCCGCCGGTTGAGCACGGCGGCGACCGCTCCCTCGTCGAGATCGAGCCGCCCCCGCACGTCGGCCGCGTGCCGTAGCCAGAAGCGCCGGGCCGACAGCCGCTGCCCCTCACCCCGGAACGCGGTGCCCACGGTCGGTCCAGCCGCGGTGTTGTCCAGCGCGGACGCGGCGTCGTCGGCGGCGGCCAGCAGGACCGGAATCCCCGCGCTGGCCGCCATCCGAGCCGCATCGATCTTGGTGGCCATTCCCCCGCGCCCGAGCCCGGAGGCTCCCGGCGTGTCCACGTCGACTGCCTCCAACGCGGCGAGGTCGTCGACCTGTGCCAGCAACGTCGCCCCCGGCGTCCTCGGGTCGCCGTCGTAGAGACCGTCGACATCGGACAGCAGCACGAGCGCGTCAGCACCGACGAGATGCGCGACCAGCGCCGCGAGCCGATCGTTGTCACCGACCCGGATCTCGTCGGTGGCGACCGCGTCGTTCTCGTTGATGACCGGCAGCGTGCCGAGTGCCAGCAACCTGCCGAGCGTGCGTTGCGCGTTGCGGTAGTGCGCACGCCGGATCACGTCATCCGCGGTGAGCAGCACCTGACCGATCGTGACCGTGTGCCGCGCGAACGAGGCCGCGTAGGCGTGCGCCAGCTGCACCTGACCGACGCTCGCCGCTGCCTGCTGGGTGGCGAGGTCACGAGGCCGGCGACGGAGCCCGAGCGGCGCCAGACCGGCCGCGATGGCGCCCGAAGAGACCAGTACGACCTGGGATCCCGCCGAGCGGCGCGCGGCGAGCGCGTTGACCAGGCGGTCCAGCCTGCTGTGGTCGAGGCCGCCGTTCAGGCTGGTCAGCGACGAAGAGCCGACCTTGACCACCACGCGGCTCGCGGCGGCGATCTGCTGGCGGGTACCGAGAGCGACAGGTGAGGCAGTGGTGCTCACCGCTCCGACTCCGTCAGATCCTTCCCCTCGGCAGTGCCGCCGCCGGCGCTCTCGTCGAGGTTCTCCCAGACGTGGCGGTCCCACTCGTCGTTGTGCACGCGGCGCGCCTTCTTCGCCTTGAGCCGCTCGTCGGCGCCGGGACGGGTGTCGCGGTCGATCCGCAGGTCGGTACCCCGGCTGCCCATCGTCATCATCGCGCCGGACGGTGTGGACGGCTCCCAGTCGAACGTCATGCTGCCGATCGTGACCGGGGCGCCGGGCTTCGCACCGGCCTTGGCCAACGCGTCCTCGACACCGAGCCTGGCCAGCCGGTCGGCGAGGTACCCGACGGCCTCGTCGTTGTCGAACTGGGTCTGCTTGACCCAGCGCTCCGGCTTCTCGCCGCGCACGACGAAGGCACCTTCCTCGGTGGGGTCGGGCTCGACGGTGAACTGGGTCTCGCCCACGGCACGAGGCCGGATTACCAGCCTGGTCGCCTCAGGAGCCGGCAGGCTGGCCCGATAGGTCACGACCCGGTCGGCCATCAGGTAGGTGAGCTCACGCAACCCGGCATGGCTCGCGGTGGAGATCGACACGACCGGCCAGCCTCGCTTGCCGATCTCCTCGGTGACCATCTCGGCCAGGTCCTTGGCGTCCGGCACATCGATCTTGTTGAGCGCCACGATTCGGGGACGGCTCGCCAGCTCACCACCCAGACCTGGGGTGTAGTGCGCGAGCTCGGTCTCCAGCGCGTCGATGTCCGACACCGGGTCACGGCCCGGTTCCATGGTGGCGCAGTCCACGACGTGGACCAGCACGGCGCAACGCTCGATGTGGCGGAGGAACTCCAGCCCGAGTCCACGACCGTCGGCTGCTCCGGGGATCAGCCCGGGCACGTCGGCGACGGTGAACGTCTGCTCACCCGTGGTCACGACGCCCAGCTGCGGAACGAGCGTGGTGAACGGATAGTCGGCGATCTTGGGACGAGCCGAGGACAGCGCGGCGACCAGCGAGGACTTGCCCGCGGAGGGGAAGCCCACGAGCCCGACGTCCGCGAGCGAACGCAGCTCGAGCACCAACTCGTGCTCTTCGCCCAACTCACCGAGCAACGCGAACCCGGGTGCCTTGCGCGCGGCCGATGCGAGCGCCGCGTTCCCCAGCCCGCCCTTACCGCCCTGGGCGGCGACGAAGCGGGTGCCGGCGCCGATCAGGTCGGCAAGCTGCTCACCGTTCTCGTCGAGGACGACGGTGCCGTCCGGCACGGACAGCAGCAGGTCCTCGCCGATCGCGCCGCTGCAGTTGCCGCCCCGACCCTGCTTGCCGTTGCCCGCGCGGGCCTGGCGCCGGTAGTGGAAGTCCAGCAGCGTGTGCACGCCCGGGTCCACGACGAACACCACGTCACCGCCCCGACCACCGTTGCCGCCGTCCGGGCCACCGAGCGGCTTGAACTTCTCCCGGTGCACCGAAGCACATCCGTTGCCACCGTCGCCGGCCATCACGCGCAGCGAGGTGCGATCCACGAACCGTGACATTGCACCTCCTTGGGTAGAGCGGGTCTGGACAGAACGAAAGGGCGGGCCGGTGATAGCCGGACCCGCCCTCTCGGTATAGACGCTGTGCGGTGCGGGCCCTATTCCCCGGCGCCCGGCACGATGTTGACGGTCTTGCGACCGCGCTTGCTCCCGAACTCGACGGCTCCGGCCACCAGCGCGAACAGCGTGTCGTCGCCACCGCGACCGACGCCGTCACCGGGGTGGAACTTGGTGCCGCGCTGGCGGATCAGGATCTCGCCCGCGCTGACGTTCTGCCCGCCGAAACGCTTCACGCCCAGACGCTGCGCGTTGGAATCGCGGCCGTTCCGGGAGCTGGAGGCGCCCTTCTTGTGTGCCATGACGTTGTCGCCTCCTTCGTTACTTCGAGATCCCGGTGACCTCGACACGGGTCAGCTTCTGACGGTGACCCTGTCGCTTGTGGTAGCCGGTCTTGTTCTTGAACTTGTGGATGTGAATCTTCGGGCCCTTGGCCTGGCCGACCACCGTTCCGGTGATCGAGTAGGCGGCAAGTGCGGCAGCATCCGTGGTCAGGTCGGAGCCGTCCACGACCAGTACGGCCGGGAAGCTCACCTCGGCGCCATCCTTGGCATCGAGCTTTTCGACGGTGAGCACGTCACCGACCGCGACCTTGTACTGCTTGCCGCCGGTTTTAACGATCGCGTACATCGTTGACGCACGACTCCTAGACGTTTGTGGGGCTTACGGTGACACGGACTCCGACAGTGGCACCTTTGCAGGTGCTATGTCCCCGAGCCGGTCTACCGCCAGCATCAGCATCCGCTGACGCGGCTGTCGAGAGTCCAGAGTACGGGCCGGTCTGACAGAGGGTCAAACCGGGTCCGCTTTCCGACCCGGGGATCACATCACTCACCGACCACTGGCGGACCGGCAGGTCGAGACGCCGCGCGACGACGTCTGCGCGCGGGCCGAGCGGACGTCTCCGCCGGGACCGGCGGCGCGACGGGTTCGGACTCGACCGGAGCGCTCGGTGCCGCCTGCTCGGCGCTGGGCGCCTCCTGGGGCGGTGTCACCGGCACGCCGGGCGCCTCGACGGCTACCTGCTCCTCGACGGCGTCAGCCGCCGGAGCGGGTGCGGCAGCCGTCTCGGTGCGGACCGCCGGGTGCGACACCTCGGTCTGTGCCGCCGGGGCGTCATCGGCCTTGGTGGCGGTTGCGTGGCCCGTCGCGGCCGCGACCACGGCCACCCCGGCCAGCTGGCGGGGCGGCGTGGAGTGCACCGACGTGCCGTTCGGCGCCGTGCCGCCGTGGTCGACGTCACCGGACACCGGCTCGGTCTCGGGGGCGGTGGACGCGGCGGGCGCGGAGCCCTGGGGTCCCCCGCCCTTGCGGCGGCCGTTCCCGTTCCCGTTGCCGCCGTTGCCGTTCCCGCCGTTGCCGTTGCCGTTCTGGCCGTTGTGTCCGCCACCGCCGTTGCCGGCACCGCCGCTGTTGCCGGCACCGCCGCTGTCGCCGTGGTCACCGCCGCGACCGCGCCTGCGGCCACCGCCGGAGCCGTGCTGGGCCCCGCCGTCGCCCTTCGGCTCGACCGGGTCGGAGGACACGACGACGCCCCGGCCCCGGCAGTGCTCGCACGGGGTGGAGAACGCCTCGAGCAGCCCGACGCCGACCCGCTTGCGGGTCATCTGGACCAGACCCAGCGAGGTGACCTCGGCCACCTGGTGCCGGGTGCGGTCCCTGCCGAGGCACTCGGTGAGCCTGCGCAGCACCAGGTCCCGGTTCGACTCGAGCACCATGTCGATGAAGTCGATCACGATGATGCCGCCGATGTCGCGCAGCCGCAGCTGGCGCACGATCTCCTCGGCCGCCTCCAGGTTGTTCCTGGTGACGGTCTCCTCGAGGTTGCCGCCGGAGCCGGTGAACTTGCCGGTGTTGACGTCGATGACGGTCATCGCCTCGGTGCGGTCGATGACCAGCGTGCCGCCGGAGGGCAGCCAGACCTTGCGGTCCAGCGCCTTCAGCAGCTGCTCGTCGATGCGGTGCTCGGTGAACACGTCACTGGTACCGACGTGCCGGTGCAGGCGCTCGGTCAACTCCGGCGCCACGTGGCTGACGTAGGCGTGCAGCGTGTCCCACGCGTCGTCACCTTCGACGACGAGCGTGGCGAAGTCCTCGTTGAACTGGTCACGCACGACCTTGATCATCAGGTCCGGCTCTTCGTAGAGCAGCTCGGGCGACTTCGACTTGGACGAGCCCTTCGCGGCGTCCGCCTTGGTCTTGACGACGTCCCACTGGGCCTGCAGCCGGCGCACGTCGCGCTCCAGCGCTTCCTGGCTCACGCCTTCCGACGCGGTGCGAATGATCACACCGGCGTCGTCGGGGACGATCTCCTTGAGCAGATCCTTGAGGCGGCGCCGCTCGGTGTCGGGCAGCTTGCGGCTGATGCCGTGCGTGCCGCCGGACGGCACGTAGACGAGGAACCGGCCGGGCAGGCTGATCTGGGTGGTCAGCCGAGCACCCTTGTGGCCGATCGGGTCCTTGGTGACCTGCACCAGGATGCTGTCGCCGCTGGACAGTGCCTGTTCGATGCGCCGCGCCTTGCCCGCGAGGCCGGCCGCGTCCCAGTCGACCTCACCGGCGTAGAGCACCGCGTTGCGGCCTCGGCCGATGTCGACGAACGCCGCCTCCATGCTGGGCAGGACGTTCTGGACCCGGCCCAGGTAAACGTTGCCGACCAGGGATGTGCCACCAGAGCTGGTCACGAAGTGCTCGACCAGAACGCCGTCCTCGAGCACCCCGACCTCGGAGCGCTCACCGCGCTGGCGGACGACCATGGTCCGCTCCACCGACTCGCGCCTGGCCAGGAACTCGGCCTCGGACAGCACCGGGGCACGACGCCGTCCGGCGTCACGCCCGTCCCTGCGCCGCTGGCGCTTGGCCTCCAGCCGGGTCGAGCCCCGGACACCCTGGATCCCCTGGTTGCCGCTGTCCGAGCTGTCGCTCTCGTTCTTCGAGCGGGGTTCGCGGACCTTCGTGACGGTGTTCGGCGGGTCGTCCGTGTCGTTGTCGGAGGAGTCGGACGAGCTGTCGCCGTCCTTGCGGCGACGCCTGCGCCGACGACGGCGTGAGCCGGCGCCGGACTCGTCGCCGGAGTTCTCCGCCGAGTCGTCCGAGTCGTCCTCGGCGTCCGCGTCCTCGGCCTTGGCCGTCTGGGCCGCGGTGTCCTCGCCGTCGGCAGCGGGGGCGTCGTCGGAGGCCGAGCTGTCCGAGTTGTCCTCGTCGGTTCCGTCCTCGGTGCCCTTGCCACGGCCGCGACCGCGGCGACCCCGGCGACGGCGACGCTTCGTGTCACCGCCGTCGTCCGAGCTGTCCGCCGAGTCGTCCTCGTCGTCCTCACCGACGCTCTCGGCCGAGGGCAGCGGTTCGGCCTCGACCGGAGCCTGCTTACGGGAGGGCTTGCGCGCCGCGGGCGGCTCCGGCGGAAGGAACATCGGGCTCGGCGCCGCGAACAGCGGCAGGGCACCGGATGCCTCAGCGGCCGGCTCGTCCTGCGCGGCGGGGGTGCCCACGCCGGCCGCGAACAGCCCGAGCGGTGCGTTCCCCGCCGGGTTCGGCTCGTCGAACGCCGGTACGGCCGGCGCCTCCGGGGCCTGTTCGACCGAGGCGGCGTCGACCGGTTCCTCGGCGGTGGACGAGGCCAGCCCCTCGGGGGCCAGCTTCTCGATCACCCGCGCGGCGGTCTCGCGATCGATGCTGGACTGCACACCTTTCGCCGGGGTACCCAGCTCGATGAGGGTGTCCAGCACCTGGCGGCTCGTCGTGGAGATCAGCTTCGCCAGTGCGTGCACGCGCAGGCGCGCGGGCAGCTCCGGTGATGCGGATACGTTGTTGAGCCCGCCGGCCTCGCCGGCGGGCACGTCGATATCGGACATGCAGCTCCTTCGCCCCCGGGCGCCCTCTGGGGGAAGGCGGCCGCTCAGGGACCTAGCTTTTTCTGCCTCCCCCATGCAGGTGGGGCAGCAATCCTGTGACCACGAACACCACGACAACGCTCACGTTCTTGAAGCTCGGGAGACGTCACCCGGGCCCGCGCCGACTAGGTCACAACGCCGTGCTGCTCGCCAACTGCCAGCGCGTTTTGCGCACCGGACCCTTCCGTCACCGCCGAGGTGGTCACCCGGCCGGTGGCGAACGGATCGACAAGGCACCCACTGTCGTCGAGCAGACCCTGAGCCAGCCGTACCGCAACCGGCGGTACTGGCGGCCTGAGGCCCGCGACGATCTGGAGCGCGGCCAACACGTCGTCGGGTCGAACAGCAGGTGTGGTCTGCCGAACAACCGCGCCCATTATCGCACAAGGTGCGCCGAAAGTATCAGTCGAAGGCTCAACATCCTGATCATGACCACTCGTCGGCGCTCCTACCGGCCCTTCCACCGACGCGCTCACCAGGGCGGCACGCACATCGACGGGCTTCGAACCGTTCTTCGTCGTGCGCTGTGCGATCACGGATTCCTCGGCGAGCAACGCCTCGAGCGCGGCACTCAGCTCGGCGGGCTCGATCCCGGGCAGGCTGATCCGCCAGCGCGTCCCGTTGATCAGCTCGGCCAGCGCCGGCGACCCCAGTTCGATCTCCACCGCGTCGAGGACGTCCAGCCCGTCCGGCAGCGCCTCGTCCAGATCCGCGATCAACCGTTCCAGGGCAACCGGCTCGGTCAGGCCGATCTCTAGATACTCGGCTTCGCTCGCCGTCCCGGTCGGAGCGGCACCGGCCCAGGACAGCCTGGGGTGCGGGTTGAAGCCGTGCGAGCGCGACACCGGGATCCGGGCGCGCCGAACGGCACGCTCGAACGCGCGGGCCACGTCCCGGTGCGAACCGAACCGCAACCGTCCGCGCTTGGCGAACCGGACCCGCACCTTGTAGCGGGTCGGCGGCGCCGGGTTGGGTGCCACACCTTTCTCAGGTGCCTTGGCCATCAGCTGTTGCTCTCTTCCGGATCGGTGGTGTCCTGACCGGCGGGGGTCGCGTTCGGTACGAACATCAACATCCCCTCCCCGGCCGGGGTGAATCCGTAACGCAGGTAGAACGGGGTGCTGCGGGCCGTCGGCCGCAGCACGAGGCGCTGGTAGCGACGCGCCTTGGCGTGTTCGACGGCCTCGGCGAGCAACGCGGCGGCGACGCCCCGGTCCGCGAACGAGGCGAGCACGAACGCGTTGCCGACGTAGCCCCAGCGGCCCGCCCGAGCGCCGGGACTGGGCATGTTGCCCACCTCCACGACGTTCAGCGAGCCGACCGCGGTGAACCCGGTGCGCTCCGAACCCGCCTCGGCCAGCCAGAACGTGCGACGAGGCAGCTCGGTACGCCACCACGCCTCGAAGGTCCGGTCGAAGCTGTCGTCGGGCATCTCACCCGCGCGTTCGGCCGCCCATTGCCGCCGCAGCCTGGCCAACGCGGGAAGATCCCGGTCGTCGGCCACCCGGACGGTCACCGGAGGGCCCAGATCAGCCATCGCGGGGTTCAGCCACCGCTGGGAGCGACCGGGGTCAACGGCAGCAGGGTCGTGCCACTGGGGCCGACCTGGATGTCGGTCCCGGTCGACGGGCACACGCCGCAGTCGAAGCACGGTGTCCACCGGCAGTCGTCCTGCTCGCGTGAGGCCAGTGCGTCCTGCCAGTCGTCCCACAGCCAGTCCGGGTCCAGGCCCGAGTCCAGGTGCTCCCAGGGCAGTACCTCGTCCTGGAACCGTTCCCGGGTGGTGAACCAGTCGAGGCTGACCCCGAGCGGCGACAGCTCGGCGCCCGCCGCGTCGATCCACCGCTGGTAGTCGAAGTGTTCGCTCCAGCCGTCGAACCGGCCACCGTCACGCCAGACCCGTTCGATGACCCGGCCCACCCGGCGGTCGCCCCGGGACAGCAGGCCTTCGATCAGGCTGGGCTTGCCGTCGTGATAGCGCATGCCGATGTTGCGACCGAGCCGCCGGTCGGAGTTCACCGCGGCACGCAGCTTGCGCAGCCGGTCGTCGATCGTGTCCGGGTCGCACTGTGCCGCCCACTGGAACGGCGTGTGCGGCTTCGGGACGAAGCCGCCGATCGAGATCGTGCAGCGCACGTCGTTGCGACCGCTGGCCTCGCGCCCGGCCTTGATCACCCGGTGCGCCATGCCGGCGATCTCCAGCACGTCCTCGTCGGTCTCGGTGGGCAGACCGCACATGAAGTACAGCTTCACCTGCCGCCAGCCCTGCGCGAACGCGGCGCTCACGGTACGGATCAGGTCCTCTTCCGACACCATCTTGTTGATCACGCGTCGGATGCGTTCCGAGCCGCCCTCCGGCGCGAAGGTCAACCCGGAGCGGCGCCCGTTGCGGGACACCTCGTTCGCCAGGTCGATGTTGAACGCGTCGACCCGCGTCGAGGGAAGGCTCAGCGTGGTGTTGCTGCCCTCGTAGCGGTCGGCGAGTCCCTTGGTGATCTCCGCGATCTCCGAGTGGTCCGCGCTGGACAGCGACAGCAGACCGACCTCGTCGAAGCCGCTTGCCTTGAGGCCCTGCTCGACCATCTCGCCGATCCCGGCGAGCGACCGCTCGCGGACCGGGCGGGTGATCATGCCGGCCTGGCAGAATCGGCAGCCCCGAGTGCAGCCCCGGAAGATCTCGACACTCATCCGCTCGTGCACCGTCTCGGCGAGCGGCACCAGCGGCTTCTTCGGGTAGGGCCACTCGTCGAGATCGATCGTCGTGCGCTTGGTGATCCGTTTCGGCGCCCTCGGCTCCTTCGGCGCGATCGCCGCGATCCCGCCGTCCTCGCGGTAGGTCACGTCGTAGAGCCCCGGGACGTACACGCCCGGGGTCTCGGCCAGCCTGCGCAGCACCTCGGCGCGGCCTGCCTGACGCTGCGTGCCCCGCCGCAGTACCTCGGTGATGTCGAGCACCGCTTCCTCGCCGTCGCCGAGCACGGCGGCGTCGATGAAGTCCGCGATCGGTTCCGGGTTGAACGCGGCATGCCCGCCCGCGATGACGAACGGGTGCTCGTCGGTGCGGTCGGCCGCGTGCAGCGGAATCCCCGCGAGGTCCAGCGCGGTCAGCAGGTTCGTGTACCCGAGCTCGGTGGAGAAACTGACACCGATGGCCTCGAACGCGCCCAGCGGGCGGTGGCTGTCCACGGTGAAGTGCGGCACGTGGTGCTCACGCATCAACGCCTCGAGGTCCGGCCAGACCGCGTAGGCGCGCTCGGCGAGCACGTCGGGCTGCTCGTTGAGCAGCTCGTAGAGGATCATGACACCCTGGTTGGGGAGGCCGACCTCGTAGGCATCCGGGTACATCAGCGCCCAGTGCACGGCGGCCGATTCCCAGTCCTTGACGGTGCTGTTCAGCTCACCACCGATGTACTGCACGGGTTTTCCCACCCGGGGCAGCAGTGGTTCCAGCGCCGGAAAGACAGATTCCACACTCACGCCGCCCTAGCGTAGACCGTCCAGGCACTTGACAGGATGGCGCACATGACTCTGGTCGTCGATGCGGCGAACGTGGTCGGCTCGCGGCCGGACGGTTGGTGGCGCGACCGTGCCGGTGCCGCCGCGCGTCTGGTGGCCGCCGTCGAGGCCGCGCTGGAGGCCGGGACGCTGGACGGACCGGTCCTCGTCGTGGTGGAAGGCGCTGCCCGGCCGGGCGTCGCCGAGGGGCGGATCGGCGCCGGTCTGACGGTGGTTCACGCCGAACGCGACGGCGACTCGACGATCGTCGAGCAGGTGGCGGCGTTGACGCGCGACGGAGCCTCCACGGTGATCACCGCCGACCGAGGCCTGCGCGATCGTGTCCTCGCCGAAGGTGCCTCGGTGCTCGGCCCCTCGTGGCTGCTCGACCGGATCTGACGCCGGCCCGGTCAGACCGGATCGAGACCGTACTCGGACAACGCCTCCTCCAGACGCTCGCCGTCGTGGGCCTCGACCAACGCTGACGCGACGTCGCGCAGCTTGATGTTGCGATGCTGCGAGGAGATCCTGAGCGCCTGGAACGCCCGGTCCGACGTGTAGGCGTAACGCGACATCAGCAACCCTTGCGCCTGCCCGATCGTCGAGCGGGTCCGCAGCGCGGAACGCAGGTGCCCCACGAGCGAGGTGCTGTCGCGGTAGAGGCTGATGTTGTCGAAAGCGACACCGGCGTTGAGCGCGAAGAGCATCACCAGGTCGTACGACGTGTCGGCGAACTGGTCCCCGCTCTTCGACAGCAGGGTCAGTACCGCGGACGGCTCCGTGGTCGCCGCCAGCGGCAACATGAGGGCGCTGCGGAAACCGGCGTCCGCCATCCGTGCGGTGAAGTCCGGCCACCGCTTCTCGGACCCGACGTCGACCAGCCGCCTCGGCTCGCGGAACTCCAGCACATCGGCGATCGGATTCGCCGGAACGGCCTGGTCCGCGTGCCCCTGGAGCAGATCCGGGTCGATCCACCCAGCCACCGTCTCCAGCCCGTTGGCGGTACCAACCGTGATCATGGCGTGGTCGCAGCCGGGCACCGTACTCACGATCCGGTCGACGTAACGTCGCATCGTCGTCTCGAGGTCGTCGTCCTCGACCAGCCGGGCGATCTCGGCCAGCTCCTGGCCGAGGGACAACAGGTCAGGGCTCACGGCGTGAGCCAACCACACGGAGTCGGTCACCGCGACGTGTTCTCGTTGTGGCAACCGCGACGGCGGTGCGGCTAAGATTCCGACAGCCTCGGTTACACAGTCAGCTGCGGTCTCCCAATTCGAGTCACCCGTGTGCCCCGTACACCGGTGACCTGATCCTGTGAGGCACCCGTTGACCACCGCACACACCCGTCGTGAACACCGCCGCCCGTACTCCCGTGCACCGCTGTGTGTCGCGGAGGCACGGTCCCCGGAACGCTGCGCCCGCTCGCTCGCCGCCTACCTGCGGTCCGTTCAGGACGAGCTCGCGCTGCGCGAGGTCACCGTGGTCGGCGCCCGCGTCCAGTCCCCTGGACCCCAACAGGCGCTGTGCGCAAGCATCGAATTGCGCTCACCCGGCATGGACCCGAACCGGACCATCCGCGCCGGCTGGCACGAGGAGCTCGGCTGGTGGGCACAACCCGGTTCGCCGTCCGCCGGTTCCGTCCGGGCGCGCCGCTACCTGCCCGGTGAGCTCGCCCCCGGTTGCGCCGAGGTGGCTGATTTCCTCACCCACAGCGTCGAGCTGGGCACGGTGGAGCCGTCCCTGCGCCGCTACCGGCTCGTCGGCACCGACGACGAGCTGATCACGGCACTCACCCAGCAGGTGACCGGCGGTTCGCAGTGAGACAGATGGGCCACGCCGCGCGATGAACTCTCGAACCTACGACCGGTTCGCCCCCGAGCCACTCGGCATCGACCGTCGAGCGGATGCGGACGTGGTGCTGGTCTCGGTGCGGGGCGAGGTCGACATGCTCAGCTCCCCCGAGCTGCTGACCGCGGCACGACACGCGATCAGCGAGTCCGCCGGCCGGGTCGTCGTGCTGGACCTGACCGGGGTCGACTTCCTCGACTCGCACGGCCTCGCCACGCTGGTCACGGCCACGGACGCCGCGCAGCGTAGCGACACGCGGCTGCGTGTCGTCGTCGGCCCGACCCAGGCCGCTCGCCGACCGATCCAAATCGCCGGCCTGGACCGGATACTCGTCCTGTGTGACACGGTTGCGGACGCACGCTCATTTCAGGAGCAGAACGTCCAGCCTGCGGGCGGCCACGACGGCCCCGATCGCGGCCATCACCACGAAGTACGTTAGGTGCCCGAGCACGCCGGGCCCGACGATCCCGGTGGTGAAGGCGCGCATCAGCTCGACCGCGTGGAACAGCGGTAGGCACTCCACCAGCAGCTGCAGCGCCCTCGGGTAGACCGACAGAGGGAAGAACGTCGTCGAGAACAGGAACATCGGCATGATCGCGAGCTGGACCAGGTCGAAGTCCTGCCAGGACCGCATGAACGTCGTGCACGCCATCCCGACGGCCGCGAACGCGAACGCGATCAGCAGCGCGGCGGGCAGCGCCAGCAGCACCCACGGCGAGGTGAGCAGGCCGAACGCGCCCATGACCGACAGGAACCCGAGCGAGTAGAGCCCACCGCGCAGCAACGCCCACCCGATCTCGCCGAACGCGATGTCGACCGGACCGAGCGGCGTCGCCAGCATCGCGTCGTACAGCTTCGCGTAGCGCAGCTTGAAGAACACCGCGAACGTCGAGTCGAATACGGCGCCGTTCATCGCCGACGCGGCGAGCAGCCCCGGTGCGATGAACGCCGCGTAGCTGATCGGCGAGCCGTCCGGCCCCGGCAGGACACCGACCAGCGAGCCGAGCCCCTGACCGAGCGCCAGCAGGTAGAACACCGGTTCGAAGAAGCCGGACACGAACGCCAGCCAGGCCCGCCGATAGGCCAGCGCCGACCGGACCACCAGCATGCGCGCCCGACCCGCGTAACCCCCGATGGGCAGGATGCGCAGCAGCGGCGCGGTGTCCACCGGCGCGTTCATCGGGCCAGCCGCACGGTGAAGCGCCAGCGCACGAGCCGACAGCCGACCGCGAGCAGCACCAGCAGGTAGGCCAGGTGGCCCAGCGCCGGCACCCAGCGCAGCGTGCCCAGCGCCGCCGCTCTCGCCAGTTCGGTGCCGTGCCACAACGGCGTGACCCAGGCCAGAGGTCGCAACCACACCGGCAGCTGGGAGATCGGGTAGAACGTGCCGGCGAACAACGTCATCGGGATCAGCACGAACCGGAAGAACGTGGCGAACGCGGAGCCGTCGGTCTCCAACGACGCGGCGAACGCCATGGTGAGCGCCGCGAACGCGGCACCACACAGCGTCGCGGCGAGCAACGAGAGCAGGATGCCGAAACCCAGAACGCCGCCCAGCAGAGCGATGACCACCACGTACGCCGCACCGGAGGTGAACATCCTGGCGACGATCCAGCACAGCTGACCGGCGGCGACCTGACCCGGCGTGATGGGCGACGCCGCCATCCCCCAGTACACCTGCTGCCATTTGAACCCGGACAGCACCGGGTAGGTGGACTCGAACGCCGCGGTCTGCACGGCCGACATCGCCAGTAGCCCTGGAGCCAGATACACCAGGTATGGCACGCCCCCGGTGGCCATCCCGGCCCGGCCACCCGAGTCGACGAGGGTGCCGAACCCGACCCCGAAGGCCAGCAGGAACAGCAGGGGCTGCACGACGCTGGACACCACCGTGGCCCGCCAGCCCTTGCGGTACCAGATCCAGAAGTGCTCCATGATCATCAGTGTGGCGCGCCAGCTGGGCAGCACCCGGCCCGTCGCGGGCTGTGTCCCGGTCATCTAGTCCACCAGGCTTCGGCCGGTGAGCCGGAGGAAGACGTCCTCCAGAGTGGACCGGCGAACCAGGCTGGACACCGGGGACACGCCGGCCCGGTGAACCGCGCTCAACGCCGCCTCCCCGTCAGCCGCGTACAGCAGGATCCGATCCGGGAGCTCTTCGAACCGCTCCGCGACCCGATCGAGCAGCTCGGCACCCGGACGCTCGGCGTCCGGGGTGAACCGCAGCTCGACCACCTCCCTGGTCGAGTGCCGTGCGATCAGCTCCGACGGCGAGCCCTCCGCCGAGATGACCCCGCCGTCCATCACCACCAACCGATCACACAGCTGCTCCGCCTCGTCCATGTAGTGCGTGGTGATCAACTGGGTGACTCCGCGCTGCTTCAACCGGTAGAGCCGATCCCACAGCAGGTGCCGCGCCTGCGGATCGAGCCCGGTGGTCGGCTCGTCGAGCAGCAACAGCTCCGGGTCGTTCACCAGGGAGCGGGCGATCGTCAGCCGGCGTTTCATGCCTCCGGACAACGGCTCGACCGACTGCTCCGCCCGGTCGGTCAGCTGCGCGAACTCCAACAGCTCCCGCGCCTTGGCCCGCACGTGCGCCCGCGACAGCCCGAAGTAACGCCCGTACACCTCGAGGTTCTGCCGGACGGTCAGCTCGGCGTCCAGATTGTCCTGCTGCGGCACCACACCGATCCGAGCTCGGATCGACGGCCCGTCGACATCCGGGTCCATCCCGAGAATCTGCAGCGTCCCGGCACTACGCGGTGAGACACACGCGACCATGCGCATGGTGGACGACTTACCCGCCCCGTTGGGCCCCAGGAAGCCGAACACCTCTCCCCTGGTCACATCGAGGTCGATGCCCCGGACGGCCTCGAACCGACCGAACGTCTTGCTGAGCCCACGGGCCTGAACCAAAGCATCCGACACAACACGAAGGTAACCGCCCCCACCGACAGTCTTGTCTGCCTTTTCCGCGCGATATTTTTCTGTGACCACCCCGGCTCGCGTAAACGCTCGCTGGGGTACTCCCAGAAAAAAAGGCTCGAGGACTCGCCCAACCGCGCGCTTGTGCCCACCCTGAGAGCCGCCCTGGCAGCCGGCGAGGTTGGTTGCGGACATTCACTGCCCGGCCTTCGCCGGAACTCCTTCGGAGACTCGCGGAGCCAACTTTCAAGACACCTGTACACCCGCAGCCGGAAAAGATGCCGTGAGTGTTTTGGGTTGCCCTGGCAACCCAAAACACTCACGGCTCCTTATGGCGAACGCGCGTTCACGGGTGGCCCCGCAGAGGTGCCCGGAGGGGTTCCGCCGCAGGCGGGTCGTGCATGAGTGGCGGCTCCCAAGCCGGGGCACCAAGCGCGCGCGTCGCCGAAGGCGACATTTTTCCGAGTGGGCCCCTCAGCCCGAAGGGTTGCGGGGCCTGCGAGGAAAAACCCCAGGCAGCGAGCCGTTAGGCGAGCCGCCTGGATCGTTCCCGGTTGGCCCGGAGGGCCTTCCGGGAACGATGGCGCGCGGAACAGGCAGACTACTGTTCATGCTTTCCCGTACGGCACGAGGATCGTCCCTGGTTGCCCCGTTCGTCGCGGCGTTCATCCTGCTGCTCGGCCTCACGGCGTGCAGTAGCGCGGCGCCGGCGGGACCGACACTGCCGCCGGCCCCGGAGCTGCTGAACAAGGCGGCCACGGCGATGTCGGCGATCAAGACAACGGCGGTGGACATCCAGGTCGACCCGACGCTGACCTCGATCCCGATCAGGTCGGCGAACGGCAAGCTGACCTCGACCGGGGACGCGATCGGCACGGCCACTCTCGACCAGGGCTCGGGCACCTACGACTTCCAGTTCGTGATCACCGGCGGCCGTCTGTTCCTCAAGGGCCCGACGGGCCACTACCAGCAGCTGCCGCTGGCTCTGGCCGCCAGCATCTACGACCCGACGGCGCTGCTCAGCCCCGACCGTGGGCTGCCTGCGCTGGTCAGGTCGGCGAACAACGCGGTCACCGAGGCCGAGGAGGACGTCAACGGGGCGCCGGCCTACCGGATTCGCGCGTCGCTGGATCCGACGCTGGTCAGCTCGGTGCTGCCGGGGCTGAGCGGCACGAGCTCCGGCAAGGTGTGGATCGACAAGGCCACCTCGCGGCTGGTACGAGCCCAGCTGGACGTCCCCACCGCGCCCTCCGATCCCGCGCCGACGAGCAGCGCCGCGGCCCCCGGCGGCCCGACCGCCCCGGTGACGGTCACGATGTCCGACTTCGACGCGCCGGTCACGATCACCCCACCAGCCTGATCAACGCATGAGCACTCGCGAGTCGCCGGGCCGGCCGAGGCCCGGTCTGGCCATCGGTGTCGGTGGGCTGGCCGTTTTGCTCGCCGCGCTGGACGGCTATGTCGTCGTCACGGTGCTGGTCGACGTCGTGCGCGACCTCGGCATCCCGCTGAACCATCTGGAGCGGGCCACCCCGCTGGTCACCGGCTACCTGCTCGGCTACGTGGCGGCGATGCCGCTTCTCGGGCAGCTGTCCGACCGGTTCGGCAGGCGCACCGTCATCCAGCTGTGCCTGGTGGGTTTCGCGGTGGGGTCGGCGATCACCGCGAGCGGCACGGTGCTCAGCGTCGTCGTGCTCGGCAGGGCGGTGCAGGGTTTGTGCGGCGGCGCCTTGCTGCCGGTGACGATGGCGTTGGTCAGCGACCTGGTCGCGGAGCGGCGACGAGCCGCCGCGCTGGGTGGGGTGAGCGCGGCCGAGCAGTTGGGCAGCGTCCTCGGGCCGCTCTACGGCGCGTTGCTCGCGGCCGCCATCGGCTGGCGTGGGCTGTTCTGGGTGAATCTGCCGTTGGCGCTCGTGGCGCTGGTCGCGGTCCACTTCGCGATCCCCGGCCGAAGGGCGGACCCGACGGTGCGCCCCCGGGTCGATCTGGTCGGCGGTGCGCTGCTGGCGCTCGCGCTGGCCCTGGGTGTGGTCGGGCTGTACAACCCGGATCCCGGTCGTTCGGTGCTGCCGGCGTGGGGACCGGGCACCCTCGGCGCGGCCGGCGTTGCGTTGCTGGCGTTCATCGGCTGGGAGGTGCGATCCAGCACCCGGTTGCTGGACCCGCGCGGAGTGCACGGCCGACCGGTCCTCGCGGGGCTGCTGGCCAGTTTCGTGGTCGGGGCCGCTCTGATGGTGACGCTGGTCGACGTGCAGTTGTTCGCCGAGTCCGTCCTCAGGCTCCCTGCGCTCGACGGCGCACTGGTGCTGGTCCGTTTCCTGGTCGCGCTGCCGGTGGGTGCGCTGCTGGGTGGTCTGTTGGCACCCCGGATCGGTGAGGCGGTGGTCGCCTCGGGCGGCATGCTCGTCGCCTGCGGCGGTTTCGCGCTGATGTCCGGCTGGCCGGCCGGTCTGCTCACCGCGACGCGCCGGCTCGGTTCCCTCACTCTTCCGATGGCGACGACGGACCTCGCTCTCACCGGTGTCGGCCTCGGGCTGGTGGTGGCGCCGGTGGCCGCCGCCGTGCTGCGCGCGGTTCCCTCGGATCGGCACGGCGTCGCCTCGGCGGCCACGGTCGTGGCACGCACCGCGGGCATGTTGATCGGCATCGCGGCGCTGTCCGCGTGGGGTCTGCACCGCTTCAACCAGCTCACCGCGAACCTGAACACTCCGCTCCCGTTCGGGACGAGCCCGCTGCGGTTCGCGGCCGACATGGCCACCTACGTCCGCGCCGTCCAAGCCGCACTGCTCATCGAGTACCAGGAGATTTTCCGGATCACCGCCGTCCTGTGCCTGGCCGGCGCCGTCGTGACGGCCTTCCTGGGCACCCGGCGGGTCACCGGCCGTGAGTGCCGCGGCCGCTTCTAGCTGGTTGATTCCCACCAGGTCCGCCTCGCAGAGCCTCGTGTCGTGTCGCAGATGTTGGAACATCTGCGACACGACATGAAGGTCTGCGAGGTCGTACCGCAGGCGGCCGCCGTGGTCCTCGACTGGCTCTGCACGTCCGGGTGAGGAATGCGCCCCGGCTGGCGGAGTGAGCCGGATGTGGACGACGTTACGGTTGAGAAAGTCATTGCACACGCAATGAACTTTTCGCTCTGGGGGGAGCGCCATGATTCGACCGCAGGACGACAGTTTCCACCGGGGTTCGGACGATCCGTACTGGAACGAGAGCGCCTGGTTCGGCTTCACCGTCCCGGACAAGCTGATCAACGGCTGGGTGTACTTCTACCACCGCCCGAACATGAACTTCTCTGTCGGCGGCGTCGCGCTCTGGGACCCGTCCGGCGAGTATCCGTGGAACTGCCGGTACTACGACTGGGGGCAGCCGATGGCGCTGCCGCCCGACGCCGACATGTTCGACTTCTCCCTGGACAACGGCCTGACCGTGGCGTGTCGGGAGCCTCTGGACAGCTTCGCCCTCGGCTACTCGACGGACGGCTGCTCCGTCGACCTGGAATGGAGCGCGACCGCACCGCCGCAGTCCCCCGGGGTCGGCGGTTCCGACGAGTACCCCACCGGCTCGGAAGGCTGGGGCAAGGGCCACTACACCCAGCCCGGCCACATCCGGGGCACCATCCAGCTCGGCGGAGAACGACTCGACATCGACACCCCGCATCTGCGCGACCACTCCTGGGGGCCGAGGCGTCCCGGCACGAACCCGCGCGGCAACTTCGCGTCCGCGGTGACCGCCGAGGGCCGCGGCGGGTTCTGTGTCTACGCCGCAAGCGACCTGCCGTTCGACCAGGACCCGTGCGTGGGCGTCCCCGACCCGCTGTCCTACGGGTGGCAGCGCCTCGACGGGAAGTACGGGCGGCTGACGTCGGCGACCAGGACGGTCCTCGAACGCGACAGCCGCCAGCGTCCGCTGCGGGTCGAGCTGGCCGGGGTCGACGAGCACGGGCGTGAGCTCTCCGCGATCGGCACGATGCGCAACTGGCTGTGGTGGCAGGGCTACGCCGAGGTCCTGATGCTGTGGTCGTTGACCGAATGGGACTTCAACGGCGGCACCGTCATCGGCGAGGAGCTCGACTTCTTCCCGCTGCACCAGGCTCGGGCGCTGGTCCGGGGTTAGTCGAGCAGGGCTCGCGCCCAGTTGCGGGTGTCGGCGTACTCCCGCATGGCGGTGATCTTCCCGTCCCGGACGGTGAAGACCCCGATGTTCTTCTGATCGTAGGCCCGGCCGGTCCTACCGGTTGCCCACGAGTGCCATTCGACGAGCACCTGCTCGCCCTCGGCGAAGAGGTTCGTGATCTTCAAACCGACCTCGCGGTCCGGGTCGAGGTGGGCGAACGCGGTCGCAAGGAAGCCGTTGATCACACCGTCGCGGCCGTGCCAGGTGCCGGAGATCGGTAGGTCACCGCTGTACCAGCAGCTACCGTCCTCGGCCCAGGAGTCCCAGATCGTGCCCTGGTCGCCGGCGAGCAGCGCCTCGAAGTAACGGTTGACCACGTCGCGGGGTTCGGTGCTCGCCATGAGGGGTTCCGTCCTTGTCGTCCCGTTCGGCGGGCTGTCCGCCTGGAGACGAGTCAAGCCGGGTGCCCCGGCCGGACCAAGACGCAGAGCGAGCTCTCAGCGATCACCGATCGCTATCGCCGAGGCCGGACGAGCGCATTAGGGTCGAGGCATGTGTGACGCGTCAACCGCTGATCCTCACGAGGTCCTTGCCGCCGCTCCCCGTCCGGCACCCGGCGATGCCGTCGACCCGATCCACCTCGAACCCGTCGACGAGATCACCATCACGACCTTGATCGACAACACGTTCGACGCGTTGCTGGCCGACGCCGAGCACACCCGCCGCCCTCGGCTGGGGTCCCGGGGACGGGTCACCGCGCCGCAGTTCGAGGGTGGGGCGACCGCGGCGGGCCTGCGCGCCGAGCACGGATTCGCCGCGCTCGTGACGGTACGCAGAGGCGACACGACGACCCAGCTGCTCTTCGACACGGGGCTGACCCCCGACGGCATGACCACCAACGCCGAGCGTCTCGGCGTCGACCTGTCGAACCTGCACGGCATCGTGCTCAGCCACGGCCACTACGACCACGCCGGCGGGCTCGCCGGCCTGACCGGGCGTCGCGGCACCCGTGCGCTGCCGATGGTGGTGCATCCGCTGGTCTGGACCCAGCGCAGGCTCGCCGTGCCGGGCGACGAGGTCCGCGACATGCCCACGCTGAGCAAGCGCGCGCTGAACGCCGAAGGCTTCGAGGTGATCGAACGTCGCCAGCCGTCCCTGCTGGTCGACGGCTCCGTCCTCATCACCGGTGAGATCGACCGGACGACGGACTTCGAGCACGGCATGCCGCCCGCGCACCAGGCGTGGGACGGCTCCGGGTGGCACCACGACCCGCTGGTGATCGACGACCAGGCGCTCGTGGTGCACGTGCGCGGTCACGGTCTGGTGGTGCTCACCGGATGCGGTCACTCGGGTGCGGTCAACATCGTGCGGCACGCACAACGACTCACCGGGGTGGACCGGTTGCACGCGCTGCTCGGCGGCCTGCACCTGGGCGGGCCGGCGTTCGAACCGACGATCGCGCCGACGGTGTCCGCGCTGACCGAGCTGAAGCCCGCACTGATCGTGCCCGGTCACTGCACGGGCTGGCGGGCGCAACACGCGCTCGCCGCTGCTCTGCCCGACTCCTGGGTGCAGAGCAGCAGCGGCACGTCGTACCAGCTGGCCGCCGCGGCGGCCTAGGAGCGGTTACAGGTCGGGGAACCAGAGCTTGATCTCACGCGCCGCCGACTCGGTCGAGTCGGAGCCGTGTACCAGGTTGAACTGCGTCTCCAGACCGAAGTCACCCCGGATCGTGCCCGGGGTCGCCTTCTCGACCGGGTCCGTGCCGCCGGCCAGCTGGCGGAAGGCCGCGATCGCGCGCGGTCCCTCGACCACGGCCGCCACCAGCGGTCCCCCGGTGATGAACTCGAGGAGATCGTTGAAGAAGGGCTTGCCGTCGTGCTCGGCGTAGTGCTGGCTCGCCAGCTCCCGATCCACCGTGCGCAGGCGCAGCGCCACCAGCCCGAGACCCTTGGCCTCGATCCGGGAGATCACTTCGCCGACCAGCCGACGCTCAACACCGTCGGGCTTTACCAGAACCAATGTCCGCTCACTCACAGTCGCGGAGCCTAGCGGTCTGCCATCCACGCCCTGACGGCTCCCCGTGGGTCAGGGTTGTTGCTGGCTGGGGAGCTGGCCGGCCGCCATCCGGCGGGCCACGTCGCGGCGCATCATCAGCAGGGCGAACCAGACCAGACCGAACAGCAGGGCCAGCACCGCGAGGGCTATCACCAGGAAGCCGCTGAGCAGCAGGAGCACCTGCAGCCCGATGACCAGCTTGATCGCCCATGGCCTGCTCAGGTAGCGGCAGGCCACGACCATGGCGGCGGCCAGCACCAGGACGACGACCACACCCAACGGTCCGCCGTTGCTGCCGAACTTGCTGGTCACCAGCAGGGTCAGCAGCGTGACCATCGCCTCGAGGATCAGCGTGGCCGCCATGACTCCCCGGAAGCCCTTCATCGGGTCCGGTGGTGACGGCTGCTCGGTCACGCGCTCGCCTTGCCGAACAGCAGCCGCGCTTCACCCGCGGTCACCACGGACCCGGTGATCAGCACTCCCCCACCGGCCAGCGAGTCGGCGTCCTGGTCGACGTCCTCGGCGAGCTCGACGGCCTGCTCGACCGCGTCGTCCAGCCGAGGCTCGACCGCCACCCGGTCGGCACCGAAGACCTGGACCGCGATCGCGGCCAGCTCGTCGACGTCCAGGGCGCGCGGCGAGGCGTTCTGGGTGACGACGACCTCGTCGAGCACGGGTTCCAGCTCCTCGAGCATCGCCGTGACGTCCTTGTCCCGCAGCACGCTCAGAACGCCGACGAGCTTGCGGAAGCCGAACTCATCGAGCACCGCGGCGGCGAGCGCGCGGGCGCCGTGCGGGTTGTGCGCCGCGTCCACCAGCACAGCGGGTGCGGTGCGCAGCCGTTCCAGCCGGCCCGGCGCGGTGACACCGGCGAAGGCCGCGCGGACCGCGTCGATGTCGAGCTGGCGGTCCGCACCGGCGCCCAGCAGTGCCTCGGCCGCCGCGAGCGCAACGGCCGCGTTGCCCGCCTGATGTTCACCGTGCAGCGGCAGGAACACCTCGTCGTACGCGCCGCCCAGGCCCTGCAGCTTCAGCAGCTGGCCGCCGACCGCCTTCTCCCGGCGCAGCACACCGAACTCCATGCCCTGCCGCGCGACCGTGCAGCCCAGCTCGACGCACCGCTCCAGCAGCACGGCGGCGACCTCGGCCTCCTGTGAGGCCATGACCGCGATCGAGCCGGGCTTGATGATCCCGGCCTTCTCCGCCGCGATGCCCAGGATGTCCGAGCCGAGGTACTCGACGTGGTCGATCCCGATCGGGGTGATCACCGAGACGGTGCCGTCGGCCACGTTCGTGGCGTCCCAGCGACCGCCGAGACCGGTCTCCACCACGGCGGCCTCGACCGGCGCGTCGGCGAACGCCGCGTAGGCCATCGCGGTGAGCACCTCGAACTTGCTCAGGTTCGGACCGTCGCCCTTCGCGTCGATCAGCTCGATGTAGGGCTGGAGCTCCCGGAACACCTCGACGTAGCGTTCCCGGGAGATCGGTGCGCCGTCGAGTGTGATCCGTTCGGTGGCGCTCTGCAGGTGCGGGCTGGTGTAGCGACCGGTACGCAGACCCACCTCGGACAGCAACGCATCGATCATGCGGCTCACCGAGGTCTTGCCGTTGGTGCCGGCGATGTGCACCACCGGGTAGGCCCGCTGCGGCTCGCCGAGCAGGTCCACCAGCGCGCTGATCCGGTCGAGACTCGGTTCGATCTTCGACTCGGGCCAGCGCTGGTCGAGCTCGGCCTCGACCGCCTGGAAGTCGGCGGCCACCTGCTGTTCGTGCTCGGCCAGCCGCTGCGCCTCCGCCTCGGAGGATGTCCGTTTGCCGCCTGCCACGCCTACCTCATGCCTCCGGCAGCGCGGCGAGCGCCGCCCGGATCCGCTCGATGTCGGCCGCCGCCGTGTCCCGCCGGGCACGGATGCCCGCCACGACGTCGGCGGGGGCGCGCTCGGTGAACTTCGGGTTGCCCAGCTTGCCCTCGGTGCCGGCCAGCTCCTTCTCCGCGGCCGCCAGGTCCTTGCCCAGCCGCGCGCGCTCGGCCGCCACGTCGATCGTGCTCGACGTGTCCAGCTCGACCCGCACCGAACCGCTGGCCAACCCGACCTCGACCGTCGCGCTCGCGGTGAAGCCGTCCTCCGCCGGGCTCAGCTTCGCCAGCGCGCGCACCGCGTCGAGATGCTCGTGCAGACCCGCGTCGTCGATGCCGATGACCCGTGCCGGCACCTTCTGTGCCGGCTGCAGCCCCTGGTCCGCGCGGAACCGGCGGACCTCGGTGACCAGCTTCTGCACGGCCTCGATCCGCTGCGACGCGGCGGTGTTCGAGGTGCTCGCCTGGTCGGTGAGCCGAGGCCAGGACGCGACGACCAGCGACTCCTCACCGGTCAGCGCGGTCCACAACGTCTCGGTCAGGAACGGCATGACCGGGTGCAGCAGCCGCAGCAGCACGTCGAGCGTGTTGCCGAGCACCGCCTGGGTGTTGGCCGCCCGCGCCGGGCTCTCGGCGATCTGGACCTTCGCCAGCTCCAGGTACCAGTCGCAGAACTCGTCCCAGGTGAAGTGGTAGAGCGCCTCGGTGGCCTTGGCGAACTGGTAGTCCTCCAGCAGCGCGTCGACCTCGGCGGTCACCGCACCCACCCGGTCCAGGATCCAGCGGTCCGCGTCGGTGAGCTGGGACGGGTCGATCTCGGCGTTCGGGTCCGCACCGTTGGCCATCGCGAACCGCGTGGCGTTCCACAGCTTCGTACCGAAGTTGCGCGCGGCCTGGATCGCGTCCTCGCCGATCGGCGCGTCCGTACCCGGGTTCGCCACCCTGGCCAGCCCGAACCGCAGCGCGTCGGTGCCGTAGGAGTCCATCCACACCGTCGGGTCGACCGTGTTGCCTGCCGACTTAGACATCTTCTTGCCGAACTGGTCACGCACCATGCCGTGCAGCGCGATCGTGTCGAACGGGATCGACTCGGCGGGCCCGTCGTCCTTCATCGCGTACAAGCCGAACATCATCATCCGGGCGACCCAGAAGAACAGGATGTCGTAGCCGGTGACCAGCACGGACGTCGGATAGAACTTCGCCAGGTCGGGCGTGCGCTCCGGCCAGCCGAGCGTGGAGAACGGCCACAGCCCGGAGGAGAACCAGGTGTCGAGCACGTCCTCGTCCTGCGTCCAGCCCTCACCGGTCGGCGGCTGCTCGTCGGGACCGACGCACACGATCTCGCCGTTCGGCCCGTACCAGACCGGGATGCGGTGGCCCCACCACAGCTGACGCGAGATGCACCAGTCGTGCATGTTGTCGACCCAGCCGAACCAGCGCGGCTCGAGCGACTTCGGATGGACCGCGACCCGCCCGTCACGCACCGCGTCACCGGCCGCGGTGGCCAGCGGCCCGACGTTGACGAACCACTGCAGCGACAGCCTCGGCTCGATCGGCTCGTGCTTGCCGCGCGAGGAGTGGCCGACGCTGTGCAGGTAGGGGCGCTTCTCCGCGACGATCCGGCCCTGCTCGCGCAGCGCCTCGCGCACGGCGACCCTCGCTTCGAACCGGTCCATGCCGTCGAACTGTGTGCCGGTGTTCGCGATTCGGCCGGTCTCGTCCATGATCGAGGGCATCGGCAGGTCGTGCCGACGGCCGATCTCGAAGTCGTTGGGGTCGTGCGCGGGGGTGACCTTGACCGCGCCGGTGCCGAACTCCGGGTCGACGTGCGCGTCCGCCACGATCTTGATCTTGCGACCGACGAGCGGCAGCTCGATCTCGGTCCCGACCAGGTGCGCGTAGCGCTCGTCGTCGGGGTGCACGGCGACCGCGGTGTCACCCAGCATCGTCTCGACCCGGGTGGTGGCCACGACCAGCGCGTCGTCGCCGTCGCCGTAGCGGATGGAGACCAGCTCGCCCTCGACCTCGCGGTGTTCCACCTCGACGTCGGACAGCACGCTGCGCAGCTCGGGCGACCAGTTCACCATGCGCTCGGCGCGGTAGATGAGGCCCTCGTCGAACAGCCGCTTGAACATCGTCAGGACGGCACGGTTGGACCGCTCGTCCATGGTGAACCGTTCGCGCGACCAGTCGACGCTGTCACCGAGGCGCCGCATCTGGGACAGGATCTTGCCGCCGTGCTCGGCCTTCCACTGCCAGGTGCGTTCGATGAACGCCTCCCGGCCCAGTTCCCGGCGGCTGGTGCCCTCCTCGACCAGCGCCTTCTCGACCAGCGTGTGCACCGCGATCGAGGCGTGGTCCATACCGGGAAGCCACAGCGTCTCGTAGCCCTGCATCCGGCGGCGGCGCACCAGCACATCGATCAGGGTGTGCTCGAAGGCGTGTCCGATGTGCAGGCTGCCGGTGACGTTCGGCGGCGGGATGACGATGGTGAACGGAGGCTTGTCGCTGGCCGCATCGGCGGTGAAATAGCCGGCGTCCACCCACTGCTGATAGAGGCGAGCCTCTACCTCAGCCGGCTCCCACCGCGAGGGGAGGGACGCACGCTGTTTGGGTGGAAGTGTTTCAGTCACCACACAAGTCTACGAGCGACACCCGACGGTGTTATTCGGTGGGTTTCCAGGCCTTCGCGCGCTCGCTCAACCGGGTCGCCAGCTCGGCGGTCGCCGCCGAGGGGTCCTCGGCGCGACCGGCCGCCAGTCCGATCAGGAACGCGGTCACCGGAGCGGCCGGCCGCGCCACGTTGTGCGCCACGGCGGCGGTCAGGTCCAGTACCTCGGTGGTGGTGGTCCCAGGATCGGTGAGGTCCAGCTCCAGCTCATCGCAGACGAACTCGATCCACTCCGACATGGTGCTCATGCCCGAGACCCTAGCCCGACCACTCGCACAGACCGTGCGCACGCCGCACAGAGACCCCAGCCCAAGGCCAGTCGCCGGCCGGCGGTGGGGTACACGGGCTGCGCCCCACAGCCGTCGAACCATGATCACCACGGCTTGGTGGCTGTTTCCAGACGAAAAATCAGCCGCCACACCGAGGTGATCAAGAAAACCGGTCAGCCGCCGAACAGGGGGACGACCTTGATCAGGAGCTGCCAGATGCCGTAGGCGAACGGGACCAGCACCCAGAGCCAGGCGATCACGGTCAGGACCAGGCGGGCCGGAGTCATCGACCCCGCTGTCGATCCGGTCATCGTCATGCCACCTCTCTGGCCGAGGCGGCACCCGCCACCGGCTCGTGGAACTTCTCCGCCACCGGCTTGATCAGCTCGTTGCACACGAAGCCGACCACCAGCAGGCCGATCATGATGCGGAACGACAGGCTGTACAGGTCGGGCCCGGACAGCCCGGCCGCCTTCTGCGCGTCCGCGATCGCGTTGACGATGAACGGGCCGAGCACCCCGGCGACCGACCACGCGGTCAACAGCCGGCCGTGGATCGCGCCCACCTCGTAGGTGCCGAACAGGTCACGCAGGTAGGCGGGCACGGTGGCGAACCCGGCGCCGTAGAACGACAGGATGAGCATCGCGCAGACCAGAAACACGGTCTTGCTGCTGTTCTCCGCCAGTTCCAGCGCTAGGTAGAGCAGCGCGCCCACACCCAGGTACATCCGGTAGATGTTCTTGCGCCCGATCAGGTCCGACACCGAGGACCAGACGAACCGACCCAGCATGTTGGCCAGCGACAGGATCCCGACGAACCCGGCAGCGACCGTGGCGAGGGTCTGCGCGGGCGTGTCACCCCGGAAGAAGTCCTGGTAAATGGGTGCCGCCCGTTCGAGGATGCCGATCCCGGCGGTCACGTTGAAGCACAGCACGACCCAGAGCAGCCAGAACTGAGGAGTCTTGATCGCGTTGCGGGCGGAGACGTTGGCCAGGGTGACCAACGGCCGCGACCGCACCGAGGCCGGGTCCCAGCCGGCCGGCCGCCAGTCGTCGGCGGGTACCCGGATCAGCAGCCAGCCCAGCGACATGAACACCGCGTACACGACGCCGTGCACGAGGAAGGCCTGGGCGATACCGCCTGCCTGGGCGTTCGCGCCGGTCGCACCGAACGCCTTGAGCATCGAGCTCGACCACGGTGACGCGATCAGTGCGCCGCCGCCGAACCCCATGATCGCCAGCCCGGTGGCCATGCCCGGCTTGTCCGGGAACCACTTGATCAGCGTGGACACCGGCGAGATGTAGCCGATGCCCAGTCCGATACCGCCCACGAAGCCGTAGCCGAACACGACGAGCCAGTACTGGCCGACCGCCACACCCGCCGCCGAGATCAGGAACCCGGCGGAGAAGCACGAGGTGGCCACGAGCATCGCCCAGCGCGGTCCCTTGTGGTCGACCTTCGTGCCGAACAGCGCCGCCGAGATGCCCAGCATCACGATGCCCAGCTGGAACGGCAGCGCGCTCAGCGTGCCCGCGTGCGAGCTGCCCTTGAACATGGTGGCGCTGAGCGGATCCTTGAATACGCTCCAGGCATAGGCCTGTCCGATCGACAGATGGATGGCCAACGCGGCGGGCGGGACCAGCCAGCGGCTCCAGTCGGGAGGTGCGACGATGCGCGAACGGTCCAGAAAGCCGGCTTCGGCCATATCAGTTGCTCCACTCATGCGCGACGGTGCGCCGATGGTGACATCGGGAAACGATGTCCGTCCTCAGGATGTTGCAACATACAGGGGGCGGCCGCGCGCCGAACGTGACAGCTGACCGGAAGGAAGCACACCATGGGGCGACTGATTGCCCGAGCTTCGGTGCTGAAGCTCGACTCCGGGCAGGCGCGCCGCACTCCGGACCGACTCGCGGTCGAGGAGCCGCTCGAGCTCCGGGTCGACGGCAAAGCGCTCGCGGTGACCATGCGGACACCCGGCCACGACGTCGAGCTGGCCCACGGCTTCCTGCTGACCGAAGGCGTGATCGGCGCGGTGCCGGACGTGGCGACGGCGCGGTACTGCGACTCCGTCGACGACGCCGGCCGCAACACCTACAACGTGCTCGACATCGCGCTGGGCCCCGGGGTGCCGCCGCCGGACACCGGCGTCGAGCGGAACTTCTACACCACGTCGTCGTGTGGGGTGTGCGGTAAGGCCTCGCTCGACGCGGTCAAGCTGCGTACCCGGTTCTCCCCCGCCGACGACCAGCTGGAGGTCACGCCCGCGCTGCTGTCCGAGCTTCCCGACCGGCTGCGTGAGGCCCAGCGGGTGTTCGACAGCACGGGCGGGCTGCACGCCGCCGGCCTGTTCAGCGCGGACGGCTCGCTCCTGGTCGTCCGGGAGGACGTCGGCAGGCACAACGCGGTCGACAAGGTCATGGGCTGGGCGCTGCTCAACGGCCGTATCCCGGCGGCGGGCACCGTGCTGATGGTGTCCGGGCGCACGTCGTTCGAGCTCGTGCAGAAGGCGGTGATGGCGGGCGTTCCGATGCTCGCGGCCGTGTCCGCCCCGTCCTCGCTCGCGGTGGACCTCGCGGCCGAGTCCGGCATGACCCTGGTCGGCTTCCTGCGTGGCCAGTCGATGAACGTCTACACCGGCGCCGAGCGCATCAAGTACTCGTGAGTGTTGAGTATGGCTATAGCCATACTCAACACTCACGAGTACTTACGTGGTGTAGTCGGCGTTGATGCGGATGTAGCCGTCGGTCAGGTCGCAGCCGTAGACGGTGAAGTCCCCGTCGGAGATGCCGAGGTCGACCGTGATCAGGACCTCGGTGCCCTGCAGGTGCTTCGACGCGGCTTCCAACACGTCGTCGGTGGACGGCGCCGGGTAGGTCTCGACGTCCCCGAAGCGGATGACCACCCGCTCCGGGTCGATGTCCAGCTCGTCCTCGCACTTGCCGACGGCCATCGCCACCCGGCCCCAGTTCGGGTCGGCACCGTGCACGGCCGTCTTGACCAGCGGCGAGTTGACGATCGCCTTCCCCACCCGCTTGGCCTGCGCGTCGTCCCGTGCGCCGTGCACCCGGACCTCGATGAGCTTGCTGGCGCCCTCACCGTCCGACGCGACGGCCCGGACCAGCGACAGCGCGACGTCGTAGAGCACCGACTCGAACTCGGCGGTGTCGACGGGTCCGGCGAGACCGTTGGCGAAGATCGCCGCGCTGTCGCTGGTCGAGGTGTCGGTGTCGATGCTCAGCGCGTTGAACGTCCGGTCCACCACCCGGCGGAAGACGTCGTCCAGTACCTGCTGGTCGAGCTGGGCGTCGGTGAAGAAGAACGTCAGCAGCGTCGCCATGTTCGGCTCGATCATGCCGACGCCCTTGGCGATTCCGACGACGGTCGCGGCCCCGCAGGTCGCGGACACATGTTTGACGACGGTGTCGGTGGTCATGATCGCGGCCGCCGAGGCTTCGAGGTCCGCGTTCTCCGGCGGGGTCGGCAGTGCGGCGAGCCCGGCGCGCACCCGATCCATCGGGTACTGGCGCCCGATCACCCCGGTGGACGCGATCAGCAGCTCCTCGGGCCGGACACCCGCCGCGCCGGCGACCAGCTCCCTGACCTCCCGCGCGTTCGCCAGTCCTTCGGCACCGGTGGCGACGTTGGCGTTACGGGCGACCACCACCATGCCGCGCGCACCACCGGCCCGCGCGCTCTCCCGGCTCAGCAGCACGCTGGGGCCCGCGAACCGGGAACGGGTGAACACCGCCGAGGAGGTGGCAGGCACGGTCGACAGAACCGCCGTGAAGTCCGGCAACGGGTCCTTGATGCCCAGCGACGCTGTCCACCCGACGAACCCCTGAGGCGATGGTCCCGACATCCGCGCGTCCTCCCCAATCAACAGCCTGCATATTCATGCAACCTACTGAATTACCATGCTAGCGCGCAAATGCGCGGTCCCATGATCACCACCGTCTGAGGGCTGTTTTGCGGCCCGAAAACAGCCGTCAGACGGTGGTGATCATGGGAAGCCGGCCGGAACGAGAAACAGCCGCGCACGGGAGGCCCGTGCGCGGCTGGTTCGGAGCGTGCTCGCCCGGCTAGGCCGAGCGGTCGCGGCGTTCGCGGCGGGCCGGCTGGCGGGGCACGATCGTCGGGTTGACGTTCTCCCGGACGGTCTTGCCGGTCACCTGGACCTTGGCCACGTCGTCGCGGCTCGGGATGTCGTACATCACCGGCAGCAGGACTTCTTCCATGATGGCGCGCAGACCACGAGCTCCGGTGCCGCGCAGGATCGCCTGGTCGGCGATCGCCTCCAGCGCGTCGTCGGTGAACTCGAGCTCGACGCCGTCCATCTCGAACAGCTTCCGGTACTGCTTGACCAGCGCATTGCGCGGCTCGGTCAGAATCTGGACCAGTGCGTCCTTGTCCAGGCTGGTCACCGAGGCGACCATCGGCAGACGGCCGATGAACTCCGGGATCAGACCGAACTTGATGAGGTCCTCCGGCATGACGTCGCCGAAGCTCTCACTGGCGTCCAGGTCCTTCTTCGACCGAATCTCCGAGCCGAAGCCGATGCCCCGCTTGCCCGAGCGGTCACCGATGATCTTCTCCAGCCCGGCGAACGCACCGGCCACGATGAACAGCACGTTCGTCGTGTCGATCTGGATGAACTCCTGGTGCGGGTGCTTACGCCCGCCCTGGGGCGGCACCGAGGCCGTGGTGCCCTCCAGGATTTTCAGCAGTGCCTGCTGTACGCCCTCGCCGGAGACGTCCCTCGTGATCGAGGGGTTCTCCGACTTGCGCGCGATCTTGTCGACCTCGTCGATGTAGATGATTCCGGTCTCGGCGCGTTTGACGTCGTAATCGGCGGCCTGGATGAGCTTCAGCAGGATGTTCTCGACATCCTCGCCGACGTATCCGGCCTCGGTGAGCGCTGTGGCGTCGGCGATGGCGAACGGCACGTTGAGCATCTTGGCCAGTGTCTGCGCCAGGTATGTCTTGCCGCAGCCCGTCGGGCCGAGCATCAGGATGTTCGACTTCGCCAGCTCGACGCCGTCGTTGCCGTCCCGACCCTTGTCGCCTGCCTGGATGCGCTTGTAGTGGTTGTAGACCGCTACCGAGAGCGTCCGTTTGGTGGCGCTCTGACCGATCACGTACTGATCGAGGAAGTCGTGGATCTCGGCGGGCTTGGGCAGCTCGTCGAGCTTGACCTCACCGGCCTCGGCCAGCTCTTCCTCGATGATCTCGTTGCAGAGATCGATGCATTCGTCGCAGATGTACACGCCGGGACCGGCGATCAGTTTTTTGACCTGCTTCTGACTCTTCCCGCAAAAAGAGCACTTGAGCAGGTCACCGCCGTCACCGATGCGCGCCATGAGTGCGTACCTAACGTCCCATCCGGTGCACCCGAGCGGCGCACCCTCTTTGACCGTACCCGTCGAACCCGCTGCACGGGGAGGCTAAGACTGCCCTCATTCAGCGAGGTGCGGCGGTAGGTCCGCTACGACTGGCGTGTCGCGGACCGTACCGCCCATCATCTCACCAAAATCCGCACTGTCAGCGCCCTACGACGGACAACTTCCGACTCTGGATGATTTCGTCGACGATGCCGTAGTCCTTGGCCTCCTGAGCGGTCAGGATCTTGTCCCGCTCGACGTCGGACCGGACCTTCTCCTCCGCCTGCCCGGTGTGATGGGCCAGCGTGGTCTCCATCAGGCGGCGCATCCGGGAGATCTCCTTGGCCTGGATCTCCAGGTCCGAAACCTGGCCGTAGGCGCCCTCCATCGCCGGCTGATGGATCATCACCCGCGCGTTGGTCACAGCCAACCGCCGACCGGGTGTACCCGCCGCGAGCAGAACGGCCGCCGCCGACGCGGCCTGCCCGAGGCACACCGTCTGGATGTCCGGGCGGATGTACTGCATCGTGTCGTAGATCGCCATCAGAGACGTGAACGACCCGCCGGGCGAGTTGATGTACATGGTGATCTCGCGGTCCGGGTCGGTCGACTCCAGCACCAACAGCTGCGCCATGACGTCGTTCGCCGACGCGTCGTCGATCTGCACCCCGAGGAAGATGATGCGTTCCTCGAAGAGCTTGTTGTAGGGGTTGGATTCCTTGACCCCGTAGCTGGTGCGCTCGATGAACGAGGGCAGCACGTAGCGAGACTGGGGTGCCTGGTACTGGGACACGTGCTTCTCCTCCTACTTCGCGCCGTCGACCTGCGGCGCACGAGACACCACGTGGTCGATGAAGCCGTACTCCAGGGCCTCCTGCGCGGTGAACCAGCGGTCCCGGTCCGAGTCCGCGGTGATCTTCTCCGGCGTCTGCCCGGTCTGCTCCGCGATCAGCTCCGCCATGACCTTCTTGTGCCTACGGAACTGCTCGGCCTGGATGGCGATGTCCGACTCGGTTCCGCCGACGCCCGCCGACGGCTGGTGCATCAGGATCTGGGCGTGCGGCAGTGAGAAGCGCTTGCCCTTCTCACCGGCCGACAGCAGGAACTGGCCCATCGACGCGGCGAGGCCCATCGCGTAGGTGGCCACGTCGCAGTCGATGAACTGCATCGTGTCGTAGATGGCCATGCCGGCGTTGACCGAACCGCCCGGCGAGTTGATGTACAGCCGAATGTCGCTCTCGGAGTCCTCTGCCGACAGCAGGAGAAGCTGCGCGACGATCCGGTTCGCGATCTCGTCGTCCACCTGCTGGCCGAGCACGATGATGCGCTGCTGCAGCAGCCGCTCGTAGACCGAGTCACCGAGCGTCATCGTCGGCGTCGCGGTCCGCATCTGAGGGACCCTCGGGCTGGATGGGTACTGCGTCACGTCTGCCTGCTTTCTGTTCCGTATCCGCCGCTCTCGACCGCGTGCCTACGACACTAGCCAAGCTCGCCGTCGATCATGCCGATATGACGCCCTCGTTCGCTCAGAGCACAGGGCCCGTGTCGAGAGGATCAGGCCTTCGAGGAGGCCGGCTCCTGCTCCGAGGACTCGGTCGCCTCGGCCTGCTCGGTGGTCTCGACCTCGGCGTCCGTCTCCGACTCGTCCCCACCGAAGAACTCGGACAGGTCGACCTCGGTACCGGACTCGTCGGTGATGCTCGCCTGACGGACGACGTGTCCCAGCGCCTTGCCGCGACGCACGTCCGCGTAGACCGCACCGAGCTGACCGGCCTGCTGGGTGCGCTGCAGGAACTCCTCGGGGCTGATCCCGAAGCGCTGGGCCTGCGAGACGATCTGCTGGGTCAGCTCCATGTCGCTGACACCGACCTCTTCGGCGTCGGCGATCGCGTCCAGGATCAGCTGCGTCTTCACCGACTTCTCGGCGTCGGCCTTGGCCTCGGTGTCGAACTCCTCGCGGGTCTTGCCCTGCTCGGACAGCCACTGCGCGAAGCGTTCCTCGTCGTGGTCGAAGGCGTGGATCGCGTCGTGCTCACGCACGTCCAGCTCGGCCTTCAGCACGCTCTCCGGCAGCGGGACCTCGGTGTCGGCGATGAGTCCCTCGAGCACCTTGTCCCGCGCCTGGGCGGCCTGCTGCATGCGCTTGGCCTGGCCGAGGCGCGTGCGCAGGTCCTCGGTCAGCTCGTCGAGCGTGTCGAACTCGCTGGCCAGCTGGGCGAACTCGTCGTCGGCGGCGGGCAGCTCGCGTTCCTTGACCGCCGTGACGGTCGCGGTGATCGCGGCTTCCTGGTTGGCGTACTCGCCCGCGACCAGGGTGCTGGAGAACGTGGCGCTCTCGCCCTCGGACAGGCCGACGAGTGCCTCGTCGATGCCGTCCACCAGACCACCGGAACCGACCTGGTAGGACAGCCCGGTCGTCGCGGCCTCCTCGACGGCTTCGCCGTTGACCGTGGCGGACAGGTCGACGACCACGAAGTCGTCCTTGGCCGCGGGGCGCTCGACACCGGTGAGGGTGCCGAAGCGGGCGCGCAGCGCGTCCAGCTGCTCGGTGACGTCCTCATCGGCGACCGCGACGTCGTCGACGGTCACGGCGATCTTCGAGGCGTCCGGCAGCTCGATGCTGGGCCGGACGTCGACCTCGGCGGTGAAGGCGAGCTGCTCGCCGTCCTTGATCTCGGTGACCTCGATCTCCGGCTGGCCGAGCGGACGGACCTGCTCGGCCGAGATCGCCTCGCTGTACTTCGCCGGGATGGCCTCGTTCACCACCTCGTCGAGCACGACCCCCCGACCGAGACGGTTCTCCAGGATGCGGGCCGGAGCCTTGCCCGGGCGGAAGCCGGGGATGCGGACCTGCTGAGCGAGCTTGCGGTAGGCGCGGTCGAAGTTCGTCTTGAGCTCGTCGAAGGGCACCTCGACGTTGATCTTGACGCGCGTCGGGCTGAGCTGCTCGACGGTGCTCTTCACGTAATCTCCTCGTACTGATGACATGCTGAGACAGGCTGGTGGAGCAGGAACCACAGCCTCGCGGGCGTCTCTCGTTACCACCCGAGGCGGACGCGCCGACCATGGCACCGCTGCTCGCCCCGTGCGGGGCCTCCGGCCGAGTCTAGGCGAACGGCCGGTGCAGGCACGTGACCGGGCTGTTCCAGGCCGTGTCCGACGAATCGGGCGAAGTCGCGCCTCACCGACGGTTATCTGCCCGCCAACACACAGTCACCACAGATTCCGCCGCCGGGCACGCGGTAGTAGAGGCAGCAGGAATGCCTGCGGAACGCCCAGCTGTCCGCCAGCGTCCCGGCGCCGGACAGCGGTGCACGGTCGAGCAACAGCCGGACCAGCCGTCCCGACGTCGCCGCCGCCGAGGGCCGGGTCCTGGCGACCAGCCGCCCGGCCGCGACGACCGCCGAGGCGGCATTGCCCCGGAGCGACCGCTGCGGGACCGACGCCTGTCGTCGGATCGCCTCGGCCAGCGCGTCCAGGTGTGGTGCGAGCAGGACGTCCGCGACAGCGTCCGCCAGATCGCCGTCGGCGGGCCGGCACGCGCGCTGGTCGGCTTCCCACAGCGGCCACGGCCCGACCACCGACACCCGCCAGTGCAGCGAATCCGGCGACCACGGGGGTACCAGCCGGTGCACGGCGGCGACCGCGATCAGCGGCGACACGAGCCGGGCCACCAGCCCCTGGTAGGTGATGGAGGCCGCGACCCGGCGGTCCGCATCGGAGTCCGTCACACCGAGCGCGTCCGCCACCTTGCGAATCCGGGCGGCCAGCGGCTCGGGATCCGAGTAGAGCTCGCTCATCGGACGCCAGCTGTCGTCGACCGCCTCGGCGGGGTTCGCGGTCACGGCGAAGAACGGCCCGATACCGGCGACGTCGTCCAACGCGCCGCGGATGTCGAGACCGGTGGTGGGTGCGGAGCTCGATTCGGAAGTCATGTCCCGTTCATGGTGGCGTATCTCGCACGGTGCCGCTCTCCGTCGAGGCCGACACAGCGCGAATTCCCGCTGCCCGGGACGACGCGGCGTCGGTTCAGGGCGCGGAGCCGGCGAGCGCCGCCGCCAGTCCGAGTACGACGGCCATCAGCGTCATCTCACCACCGAGCCACCGCGCGACGGGCACGGTGGACTTCCCGGACCCTGCCCGGCCGGCGAGCGCGGCGGCCCTGGGCAACAGGACGCGACGAGCGCGCCAGCCCAGCCCGAGCAAGACGCTCAGCACGGCGGTCTTCATCAGGATCAGCCTGCCGTAACCGGTGCCGGTCAGGTCGGCGAGACTCGGCAGGCGGAACGCCGCGCTGAGCACACCGGACACCAGCACGAGCACGGCGCAGTACCCCGCGACGCCGGAGAAGCGGGGCAGGACCAGACCGAACAGCACCGGCCGGTTCCGCGCGACGATCGCCACCGCGAACAGCCCGCCGACCCAGCAAGACGCCGCGACCACATGCAACGTGATCGCCAGTACCGCCGGATCCTGGCTCGCGTGCGCACCCGCGTGCCCGGTGACCGCACCCGGCAGTATCCCGAGCACGGCGGCCCCCACGGAGAACTCGGGACAGCGACGCCCGGCACCGGAGTCCCCGAACCTGTGCCGGACGACCTGGACCGCCATCACCAGCACGGCGCACACACCGGTGAGCAGCAGACCTCGTCCCGCGGCGACCTCGGTCCCGTACCGCAGCAGGGTCGAAGGGCGCAGCGCGAACGGCGAGCCGCCGACCGCGTCACTCGCCTGCAGCCAGAGCTCCACCGCCGCCGCGATCGCCCAGCACGCGCCGGCCGCCAGCGCGAGGCGCCCGGAGCCGCGTCCGGCCGCCCGGCGGGCGCGCTCGACGACCCCGCCGGGCAGCCGCCGTCCGCTCCGCGGGGCGAGACCGCCTCCGGGCAGCAACAGCGGCAGCGCACCGGCGCCGATCACCAGCGCGCCGAGTCCGTCCACCAGCAACCGCACGGCCGCGACGGCGAACCCCAGCGAGCCCGAACCCGGCAGGTTCGCCTCGACCGGGGCCCGGCCGCCGAGCCACGTTCCCCACAGGACCGATCCGAGTGCACCGACGACGACCAGCGCGACGAGCGTCCACCGGACGACCCGGGACTCGGCGGCCCGAGCCCTCGATCGCGATCCCGGATCAGTCGTTGTCATTCGTGCGGGATCCATTACCTCGAATGGGCCAGAAACTCGACGGAACGGTAATTTTCCGCTCCCGGTCGAGTGAGAAACCCATCCCACTTTTGATGCGCCGCGTCAACGATGATAATGATCTCCAATGCGCGACGAGGTTGAGACCAGGGAAGAGTGGTCCGCTGGCGTCTGCTCGATGGTGACAAGTGAGCTGTTGAGCGGTACCCAACGCGGAATGTTGACGGCCGCGGAGGCCCATCAGCTGAGCACTCGCTTCCTCGTGCTCCTCGACCAGGCGCTCGATCTGCCGTCGCTGCGCGCCAGCATGCAGTCCCTCAATCCCTGGGACTGCGTGATCTAGGCGGCCTCGCTCAGCCCTGAGGCTGGATCTCGCCCATCTCCGACCATCCGGAAGCGGGCACACCCTGGACGTTGATGATCTCCGGGGTGGTCGCGACGAGTTCCGACATCCGGCTGACGGCCTTCTTGAAGTGATCGGACGTCACGTGCGCCTCGGCCGCATCGTCCTGGAACGCCTCGACCAGCACGTACTGGTGCGGGGTGTCCACACTCTTCGACCACTCGAAGAAGATGTTGCCCGGTTCGGCGCGGGTCGCCTTGGTGAACTCGTCGACCTCGGACAGCCACTGATCACTGTATTCCGGGCGAGCGGTGAACTTGACGACGATGAAAATCATGACCGTCCCTTCGGGCCGTGAGCGATGTAAGCGCAACCGCGAGCATGATATGAGCTGGCGCGGGATTCGCCACTTGATCGTCTCGACTTGAGACGTCGCCCCTGAGAGGCCGCCGGACGTTTTCGAGGCGACCGTCCCAGGCAGGACCGACCGGTGCGGCCGGAAAAGACTGGACCTATATATCAACTTGGTGAAAGCCTGGGCCCTTGCGACAATATTGCTATAACGTGGCTCGCGACAGGGCTGTAGCCAACCTGGAGAACTCGATGAGCGAGCTCGCTTTCGTCCGACCCGTCGATACCGTGTCGGTCGCTGATCGGGTCATCAACGAACTACGCAGTGCGATCCTCTCCGGACGGCTGAAGCCGGGCCAGGAGTTCTCCCTCCGTCAGATCGCGGGTGAGCTCGGGGTGAGCTTCATCCCGGTGCGCGAGGCGCTGCGCAGTCTGGAGGCCGAGGGCCTCCTGCTCACCCACCGCGGACGCAGCGCCAGCGTCGCGCCGATGACCAGCGACGAGGTGGAAGCGATCTTCCGGCTGCGTCGTCAGGTCGAGCCGGAGCTCGCCGCGCAGGCCGCCGTCATGCACACCCCCGGCGGCCTCGACGACATCGAGCGGGCGCTGGCGGTGTGCGACAACCCGTCGGTGACCGCGGAGCAGCACCACGAGCTCCACCATCAGGCGCACATGGACCTGGTGCGGCCCGCGATGACCGCCTGGGACCGTCGGCTCGTCGAGACGCTGCTGCGGGCCACCTCGCGCTACCTGCGGCTCGGGATCACCGTGGTCGACGACGTGACCCAGGTGACGCAACGCCGGTGCTCCGAGCACGTCGAGGCCCACCGCGAGCTGGTGGACACCCTGCGCACCGGTCAGTCCGAGCGGGCCAGGGAGATCATGGAGCGTCATCTCGGCGAGGTGGAACAGGTCGCGCTGGGTGCGGTCCCGCCGCCAGACTGATCATCTCTGGCACAGTGACGAGGTGCCTTCCTCCCCGCCGGTCCAGGCCTTGGTCGTGGTCGACATGCAGACCGGGTTCGTCTCCGGCGACCATGCCGTCCCCTCGGCCGAGAAACTGGTCCCGGTCGTCCGGCGCCTGCTCGAACGCGCCCGCGCCGCCGGCTCCCTCGTCGTCCACCTCCAGAACGACGGCGCCCCCGGGACCCCCGACGAACCGGGTACCGGCACCTGGCGACTCCACCTGCCCGCCGAAGCCGGCGAACCGGTGATCAGCAAGTCGGTCGACGACGGGTTCGATCGCACCGAGCTCGGAGCGATCCTGGTCGCACACGGAATCCGACGACTGGCGATCTGCGGTGTCCAGTCGGAGATGTGCGTCGGCGCGACCGCACGGACGGCATTGGATCGCGGCTACGGCGTGGTCCTCCCGCACGACGCCCACGCCACCTACGACGTGCCCGCGCCACCCGGCGGCACCGAGGGGGTACCCGCGGCTCAGGCGGCCCGGGTGGCCGAATGGGCCCTCGGTGACGGCGTCGAGGTGGTCGCGACGTCCGCCGAGGTCACCTTCGCCCCTGGTATTCGGCCCTGACGATCGCTGCACAGAGGCCCGCGTCGCACCTGACACACCTCAGCGTTCGGCCTCCTCTCCCGAGTGGGAGAGGAGGCCGACTCCACTGGTAGAACCATCTGAGCGGGCGACGGGAATCGAACCCGCGTAGCCAGTTTGGAAGACTGGGGCTCTACCATTGAGCTACGCCCGCGTATCGCCGGTGCGGCGACTCGTACAGCCTAGCTCACGCGCGCGCAGTAGCGTTCCCGGCATGGCTCGCGTTCCCTATCTGACACCGTCCACCGCCCCGGAAACGGTCGCGGGCACATTGGACAAGCTCGCTCCGCTGCACGTCTTCGGTCTGATGGCGCACGCGGAGACGGCGTTCCGGCCGTGGTTGCGGTTCGGTGGCGCGCTGCTCAACGATCTGGCGCTCGACCCGGCACTGCGCGAGCTGGCGATCCTGCGGGTCGGCCAGCTGGCCGCGCGCTACGAGTGGGACCAGCATGTTCCCATCGCGCTTGCCGTCGGCGTCACCCAGGAACAGATCGACGCGGTCGACCGCGACGAGCTGGACCGGCTGGACCCGTTGCCCCGCGCGGTACTGGAGTTCGTGACCGGCGTCGTCACCGACGACGTGGACGACGCCCGCTACCAGGCGGTCGCGTCGCGACTGAGCGAACGCGAGGTCGTCGAGCTGTCGCTGGTGGCCGCGCACTACCTGATGCTGGCCCGGATGATGACCACACTCCGGATCGACCCGGACGCGGCGGCGGGTCCCGACAAGCTGCTACGTGGATAGCTGACAACTCACTTGGAGTGACACGCTAGGCTCAACCCGGTACACGGGGTGTAGCGCAGCTTGGTAGCGCACTCGCTTTGGGAGCGAGGGGCCGTGGGTTCAAATCCCGCCACCCCGACCACACAGGTCGGACGCGCTCGGATTCCGCCGACGGAATCCGAGCCCGGTTCCGCTCAGCAGTAGCCGGCGAGTCCGTCGTCGAGTTCTTCCTGGTCACCGTCCTGCGCCGCTGACAGGGCCTGCTGCAGTGCGAACGTCCCGCGAATCGCCGCTATCCGGCCTCGGACGTCGTCGGGGGCCTCGAGCCGCTGGAGCAGCCGGTCGAGCAGCCCGTCGCCGTACCCGGCGGCCAGCGCGGCCAGATCCTCTGCCTGGTCCCCCCTCGCCACGCCGTCCCAGTCGACGACGCCGACCAGGTGCGGCGCACCGTCGTTCCATTCCCAGAGCAGGTTCTCCCCACCCAGGTCACCGTGTACGACCGACGTCGCGGCGAAGGACACCCCGACGACCTGGGCCAGCTCCGCGTCGGCCCTCGCCCGCCCTGCCTCGGACATCAGCGGGTACAGCGCGCGCCGGACGTCCCGCGCGAAACCCGACCAGCGGCCGGCCGGCGCACCGGGCAACGCGGAGGCCTTCGACGTGGCACCCGCGGCGGCGAGCGCGTGCAACAGCGGAGCCAGGTCGGCGGCCATCGCGTCGGCCACAGACGGATCCCCGACCCGCTCGACGTCGATCGGCTCACCGGGCACCCTGGTGAACACGGCATACCCGCTGCCCGCCGCAGACACCGGTTGCGGGACCGCCACACCGAGACCGAGACCGTCGACGACCCGAAGGACCTCGACCCGCTCCGGCAACCGGGCGGCGGCCGAGTCGGTACGCGCGAAACACACCACCCGACGCGCGCCCACGACCACCTGGTGGAACTGCCCCTCGTGGGTCACGAACGTCGCCGGGTCCTCCCCGGCAAGCTCCCGCCGCAACACGTCGTTCCGCCGATCGGTCAAGGGCTACCCGGTGATGCGGGCGAGCTTGCGCCCGACCTTGAGGTACCGGTCACCGGACTGGCCGTCGAGCTTGTCCTTCAGCACGTCGGCCAGCGAGGTGCGCAGGTCGTCCGCGCTCAGCGGCACCTGCCGCTGGCCGTCGGCGGACTCGACGACGAGCCGCAGACCGTTCTGCTGCGCGACCCGGCGCACGTCACCGTTGCTCTTCGCGAACCCGAGCGACTTGACGACCTCGGTCAGCGGCTGGTCGAGGTCAGCCACCTCGGGCAGGTCCTCGACCTCACCGAAGGTCCGCTTGGAGAATCGCGCAACGAACTCCTCACGCGCCTTCATCGCGGCGTCGACGCCGTGGATCGCGGCGGTCACCTCACCGGCCAGCACCTTCTTGAGGTCCATCGGGTGCACCGAACCGTCGCCCACCCGCGCGTCGACCACGGCGATCTCGCTGTCACGCCACTCGGTCAGCGCACGCAGGTACGGCTCCACGAGCCGGTCCGGCACCGACATGATCTTGCCGAAGATCTCGTTCGCCGGAGCGGTCAACGGGACGTAGTTGCCCTTGGACTTGCTCATCTTCGCGCCGGTGCCGTCGGTGCCCTCGATCAGCGCCGTCGCCGCGACCAGCTCGGGGATCTGGCCACAGATCTCCATGACCTTGCGGCACATCTGCATGTTCAGGAACTGGTCGATGCCACCCAGCTCGATGTCACAGTTGATCTCCACCGAGTCCAGGGCCATGGCGACCGAGTAGAGCAGCTCGGCCAGCGACAGTCCCTCACCCGCGTCCAGGCGCTTACGGAAGTCCTCCCGCTGCAGCGACATGGACACCGGGATGTGCGCGGAGATCTCGATCAACCGGGGCAGGGTGACCTCGCGCAGCCAGTCACCGTTGTGCCGGAACTGCGCCCGGGTGAAGTCGAAGAACGGACCGACCTGCTGCCGGTAGGTCGCCAGGTTCCTGGCGATGTCCTCGTCGGTCAGCGGCGGACGCTCGTCGGATCGGCCACTCGGATCGCCGATCTTGGCGGTCACGTCACCCACGATGAGCACCACCTGGTGCCCCATGCGCTGGAAGCGGCTGAGGATCTGCATCGGCACCGCGTGCCCGAGATGGACCTCGTGACCGGTCGGATCGATGCCGAGCTTCGCGATGAACGGCCGGCCCTTCTCCGCCGCCGACGTGATGCGCTTCGCCAGCGCCTCGGCAGAGGGCTGAAGCTGCTGGCAGCGGTCGGCGATCAGCGTCGCCTGCTCGACCGGCGATAGATCGGACAGATCCATCGAGCGACGCGGCGCGGTGATCTCCAACAGCTCCCGCACCGCGACGTCAGCCGCGAGATCCGCACCTTCCAACAGTGCGGTGGCATGATCAACAGACTGGCTCAGACGGGACACGCGTCTATCTTGCCTGTTTCGCGCGCCATCGTTCCCGGAGGGCCCTCCGGGCCAACCGGGAACGATCCAGGCGGCGGGCCCTAACGGGCCCGCTGCCTGGGGTTTTTCCTCGCGGACCCCCTTCGGGGGCCCACTCGGAAAATGTCGCCTTCGGCGACGCGCGCGCTTGGTGCCCCGGCTTGGAAGCCGCCACTCATGCACTACCCGCCTGCGGCGGAACCCCTCCGGGCACCTCTGCGGGGCCACCCATGCACCGTGCCTCACCACACTCCCGGTGCAAGCTGAGGGGCTGCAGGCGCGATGCGCAACCCACGACGCACCCGCGCAGGCAACAAGGACCCGTGAGTGTTTTGGGCTGCCAGGGCAACCCAAAACACTCACGGGCCCTTATCCCGCTGCGGGTGCTCATGCGTCTGTCAAGTTGGCTCCGCGAGTCTCCGAAGGAGTTCCGGCGAAGGCCGGGCAGTGAATGTCCGCAACCAACGTCGCCAACTCCGTCGGCGGCTCCCCAGTCGGCCACAAGCGCGCGCCCGGGCGAGTCCCCGAGCCTTTTTTTCTGGGAGTACCCCAGCGAGCGTTTACGCGAGCCGGGGTGGTCACAGAAAAACATCGCGCGCGAAACAGGCCCAAGCAACACAGCCTGCACCTTCACCCAGCGCTAAAACCCCACAGCCCGACCTGCACGGGCCAACCACCCTCGACTTTCGACGCGCGAGGGCCCGCCGGTTAGCTCGCGAAGTCCGGGCTCGCCACCCGTGGGTCGACCGCGCGGCCCTTCGGTTCTTCCCACTCCTCCTGGCGGCCCAGTGCCGTCAGGTCGAGGTAGTAGTAGGAACCGCCGAGGGTTTCGGTGGCCCGCGCGTACATCGAGTACGTGTGGAACACCTCGTCACCGTCGCGCAGGAAGCAGCTGTGGCCGTGTTCCTCGATCGGATGCCGGCCGGACAGGTAGTACGCGGAACCGGCTCTGGCGTGCTCTGCCGGGGTGCGGAAGTTGTATTCCACGGGCGTGACGGAGTCGTCCAACGTGACGTGGAAGTCGTAGTTGAAGTCGCTGCCGTAGGAGGAGTACCAGGGGAAGGTCCAGCCCTTGCGCGCCCGGAACCGCTCGATCTTCGCCAGCGGCGCCCGCGACACGAAGGCGAGCGTGGTGTCGCGGCTGTTGAGGTGGTCGAGCAGACCGTCGGACACCTCGTCGGCGCTGGCCGAGCAGCTGGGGCAGCCTTCGTCCCACTCCGGGGCGAACATGAAGTGGTAAACGATTAACTGGCGACGGTCCTCGAACAGGTCAAGCATGTTTGCCGCGCCGTCGAGGGACCAGAAGCGGTAGTCCTTCTCGACCCGAACCATCGGCAGGTTGCGCCGCTCTGCGTTCAGGGCGTCCCGCTGCCGGGTCAGTTCCTTCTCCTTCGCCAGCAGCTCCTTGCGGGCCGCCAGCCATTCCTCTCTGGTTGAGACGCGTGGCAGCATCGTCTCTCCCCCTTCCGCGGCGCGACACTTGGGCTCGAATGCTTGTGTACGGTGTTCACAATGGCATGACCCGCGTACAGCACCCAAGCGCTGTCCGCCAGTTGCGGACACCACTGGAAGGACCGGATGACCGACGCTCGGACCACCCCCGCGGCACGCGCCACGTACCGGCACGGCGACCTACGTAGGGCGCTGGTCGAGGCGGGTGTGGAGCTCGCGCGTGACGGCGGGCCCGATGCGGTCGTGCTCCGCGAGGCGACGCGCAGGGTCGGCGTCGCGCCGAACGCGGCGTACCGCCATTTCGCCGACCGTCAGGCGCTCCTCGCCGCGGTCTGCACCCACGCGCAGTCGGAGCTCGCCGGCGCCATGCGGCGCTCCCTGATCGATCTGCCCACCTTGGCGGACCCGGTGGCCACGGTGCGGGCGCGGATGCGCGCGGCGGGGTACGCCTACCTGAGCTTCGCCGTCGAGGAGTCCGGCCTGTTCCGCACCGCGTACTCGGTGCCGCAGGAGCTGCGACGCTCACTCGACCCGCCGACCGAGGGCGCGGAGCACACCGCGTTCAGCCTGCTCAACGCGCTGCTCGACGAGCTGGTCGCGGCGGGTTCGCTGAGCCCGGCTCGCCGGAAGGGCGCTGAGTTCATCGCCTGGTCGGCGGTGCACGGCCTGGCCATTCTGCTGCTCGACGGACCACTTCGTGAGCTGGACCCGTCGATCGCTCCCGACACTGCGGAGCGGTTGCTGGAGATCATCGAACTGGGGTTGTAGTGAACGCGACGGCGGCGGGTGTCGTCCTGGTCGGCGGCCGGTCCTCACGCATGGGCACGCCGAAGGCCGACCTGGAATGGCACGGCTCGACGCTGCTGCGGCGGACCACGGATGTGCTGGCCAGGAGCGTCTCGGGGCCGGTCGTCGTGGTTCGCGCCGCCGGTCAGCCGTTGCCCCGGCTCGACCATGCCGTGACCGTGGTCGACGATCCGGAGCCCGGGCGCGGCCCGGTGCTCGGGCTGGCCACCGGGCTCACCGCGGCGTCGGCGGCGGGTGCCACGACCGCCTTCGTCTGTGCGACCGACCTTCCGTTCCTGCACCCCGCCTACGTCCGGAGGCTGCTCGGTCTGCTCGACGACGACCACGAGGTGGCGCTCCCGCATCTCGGGGGTTTCCCGCAGCCGCTGGCCGCGGCGTATCGGACGAGCCTCGCCGGCGTGCTGACCGACATGGCGTCGGCCCAGCAGTGGCGGCTGCGGGCGCTGTTCGACCGCTGCAGGGTCCGCGAGCTGGACGGCGCGGCGCTGCTCGCCGGAAGCGACCTCGCGGAGCTGGATCCGGGTCTGGACTCCGTGGTGAACGTCAACTCCCCCGACGACTACCGTGCGGCGAGAGCCCGCCCGGGGCCGGTGGTGACCGTGCTTCATCTCGGCCGCGCCCATCGAGTCGAGGCGGCGACCCTGGCCGAGGCCGCGACCGCCGTCGGCGCTCCCGCCCCGGTCCCTCGCGAGGGCGAACGCCCGCTGGTGAGCGGAGACCGCGTCGAGCTGGACTAGCGCGGGAACCGGGCCGGGGCCTCAGCCGTTCGACAGGGCAGGAGGTGGCCGTCGTGGGTGGCACACTCGTGGTTCTGCTTCTGGTGGTCGCGCTGGTCGCCGGCGGGGTGTTCCTGTCCCGGCAACGCGCCGAGACCCGGACCCGTGATCTCGAGGACGCACGGTCCGAGGCGAGACGCTGGGTCGAGCGACTGGGCGGGTCGGTACTCAACCTGCAGGGCACCGACGACGCATCGCGGCAGGCCATGGCCGATGCGTCCGAGCGCTACACCGCCGCCGGTTCCCAGCTGGACCAGGCGCGCACGGTCGTCCAGTGCCGCCAGGTGACCGAGACCGCGTACGAGGGGCTCTACTACGTTCGCGCGGCCCGCACCGCGATGGGACTGGACCCCGGGCCAGAGCTGCCTCCGCTGCCCGGTCAGCGGCGGGCAGGCTCGGTCACCGAGGCTCGGGACGTCGAGGTCGAGGGGCACCGCTACAGCGCGTCCCCCAGCCCGTCGGTCGGCAACTCGCACTATTACCCGGGCGGCACGGTGGCCGGCCGGCAGGTGCCGGCGGGCTGGTACTCCGAGCCGTGGTGGAAGACGGCGCTGGTAGCCGGCGCGTGGGGTGTCGGCTCGTTCGTGCTGTTCGACGCGCTGTTCAGCGGCATGGACGGCGCCGCGTACGCGGACGGCTTCCAGGACGCCCAGGCACTCGGGGCGGCGGACGCGTTCGGAGCCGACCAGGTCGGTGACGTCGGCGGGTTCGGCGACTTCGGCGGTTTCGGTGACGCCGGAGGCGACTGGACCGGCGGTGACAACGGCGGCGGCTTCTTCTGACCCGCCGGCCGGCTCAGGCGGCGGGCTGACAGGTGGGGCACCAGTACAGGTTGCGGCCGGCCAGGTCCGCGCGGCGTACCTCGGTGTCGCACACCAGGCAGGGCTGCCCGGCACGCCGGTAGACGTACACCTCGCCGCCGTGCCGGTCGACCCTCGGTGCCCTGCCGGTGGCCTTGGGCTCGTGTTCGGGTCGCACCGTGTCGATGCGGCCCTTGCGGACGCCGTCGCGCATCAACGCGGTCAGGTCGGTCCACATGTCGTCCCACAGCTCGCGGTCCAACGCGCGGCCGGGCAGCATCGGGTCGAGACGGTGCCGGAACAGCAGCTCGGCGCGGTACACGTTGCCGACCCCGGCGATGATCTTCTGGTCCATCAGCTGAGCGGCCAGCGAGGTGCGGGACCGGGAGATGCGGTCCCAGGCCCGGTCCGGGTCGGCGTCGCGGCGCAACGGGTCCTGGCCCAGCCGGGCACGAACGGACGCGACCTCCTCGTCGGTCAGCAGCTCACACGCCGTCGGCCCGCGCAGGTCCGCCACGTGCGTCGCGCCGACCAGACGCATGCGCACGAGTCCTCTCGGCTCCTCGGCGGGCACCGGGGTCTCGGTGAACGTGCCGTACAGCCCGAGGTGCACGTGCACCACCAGGTCCGGCCCGTAGCGGTGGAACAGGTGCTTGCCGTGTGCCTCCGCGCGGGTCAGCACGCGGCCGTCCAGCAGACCGGCGGACGCCGCGAACCGGCCCTGCGGGCTCGACACCTCGACCGGCGCCTTGCCGAATCGGCGCTGGTGCAGCCGGGCCAGCCGGTGCAGGGTGTGACCTTCCGGCATCTAGTTCCCCGGCAGACCGGTGATCTTCCCGGTCGCCTCGTAGTCGGCGAGCAGCGCGATCCGTCGTGCGTGCCGGGCGCCCTCGGAGAACGGGGTGGCCAGGAAGGCCTCGACGATCGCGATGGCCTCTTCCTCGCTGTGCATGCGGGCGCCGACGCCGATGACCTGGGCGTTGTTGTGTTCCCGGGCCAGCGTCGCGGTCTCGGTGCTCCAGGCCAGCGCCGCGCGACAGCCGGGGACCTTGTTCGCCGCGATCTGCTCGCCGTTGCCGGAGCCGCCGAGCACGATGCCGAGACTGCCCGGTTCGGCCACGACCCGGCGAGCGGTCTCCAGGCAGAACGGCGGGTAGTCGTCGTCGGGGTCGTAGCTGGTGGCACCCACGTCCACCGTCTCGACGCCCGTGGCGTTCAGGTGCTCGATGAGCTGTGACTTCAGCTCGAAACCGGCATGGTCAGATCCGAGATAGACGCGCACAGATGCACATCCAACCAGTCGCCTACCGTCATGAGCGTGACGGGTCAGTGGCTGGAACTCGCCGACGGCGTCTTCGCGCGCCGCTACCAGGAGCTCGACCTGACCGTGGGGCTCGTGTGCGGCACCGACCGGGCGCTGGTGATCGACACCCGGGGCGACGCGGTCCAGGGCGCCGAGCTGGCGGCCGCGGTGCGGGAGCTGACGTCACTGCCGCTCGCGGTGGCGATCACCCACGCTCATTTCGACCACTGCTTCGGTACGTCGGCGTTCGTCAGCCCGACGACACCGATCTACGCGTACCAGGGATGCCGTGACACGCTGCGCGCCACGGCCGAGGCGCAACGCGCGGAGTGGTCGGAGTACTACCGGGCCCGTGGCGAGCCGGCCGTCGCGGAGGCACTGGGCACCGCCGAGATCGTGTCACCGGACACCGAGGTGACCGCGCCGCTCGGCGTCGAGCTGGGCGGCCGCCGGGTGACCCTGCTGCATCCCGGCCTCGGTCACACCGATCACGACCTGGCGGTCCACGTGCCGGATGCGCGGGTCGTGTTCGCCGGCGACCTGGTCGAGCACGGCGCGCCACCGGACTTCGGGGATGCGCTGCCCCTCGAGTGGCCCGCCGCGGTCGAGGCATTGCTCGCTCTGGACGTCACGACGCTGGTGCCCGGCCATGGTGACCCGATGTCCCGCGCCGAGGCGTCGGAACAGCACCGGGAGCTGACCGCGATCGCCGAGCTGTACCGGTCGGTGGCCACCGGCGATCTCGACGTCGAAGCCGCCGTGGCGGCGAGCCCGTACCCCGAGGACACGACCCGCACGGCCCTGCGCGTCCGATGAATTCAGTGGCCCGCACTTGACTACGCGGGTAACACGGCAGTAACCCCACTGAGATAACACCCTCTTAGGTTTCACCCATGAGTGTGGTCGCGCGCATCGGGGTCGAAGAGGAGTTCCACGTCGTCGATCTGGCGACGCGCCAGGCCGCGCCCGAGGTCGATGCGCTGCTCGGCAGGCTCGACGGAGAGGGGTTCTCCGCCGAGCTGCAACGCTCCCTCGTGGAGACCAACACCTCGCCCTGCCGCACGTTGGACGAGCTGCGGACCGACCTCGTGCGGTTGCGCGCCGAGCTCGCGTCGGCGGCCGACCCGCTCGGGCTGGGCATCGTGGCGGCCGGCTCGGTCCCGCTGACCAATCCGGCCGACAACGACGTGTCCCACGGCGACCGGTACGCCCACATGCAGCGCGAATACCAGATGCTGGTGCGCGAGCAGCACATCTGCGGTGTCCAGTTCCACGTCGACATGCCGGACCGCGACCTGGCGATCTCCGTCGTGCAACGCATCGCGCCGTGGCTGCCGGTGTTCCTCGCACTGTCCGCCAGCTCGCCGTACTGGCAGGGCGCGGACAGCGGCTACGCCAGCTCGCGCACGCTGGTCTGGCAGCGCTGGCCCACAGCGGGCCCGCCGGCCCCGATGTCGAGTGCCGCCGAGTACGACGCGCTGATCAAGGCGCTGGTCGCGTCCGGCACGATCAGCGACCCCGGGATGGTCTATTTCGACGTCCGTCCGTCGGCGCACGTGCCGACCGTGGAGCTGCGGGTCTGCGATGCCTGTCCGTCGGTCGACACCGTCGTGGTGCTGGCCGGGCTGTTCCGGGCGCTGGTCAGCAGGGCCCGCGACGAGCACGAGGCGGGCGCGCCGATGCCCGGTATCCGGCACGAGCTGCTGCGCGCGGCCACCTGGCGCGCTGCCCGCTCCGGCCTGGAGAGCGACCTCGTCGACCTGAACCACGAGGGCGGACCCGCGCTGGTCCCCGTGTCGTCCATGGTGGACACCCTGCTCATGACGCTGCGCGAACCGCTGGAGGAGGCGGGTGACTGGGCACAGGTGCACGAGCTGGCCGGTGCCGCACTCGCCAGGGGCAGCGCCGCGGCACGTCAGCGCCGGTCGTTCGGGCGCCGGGGCGAGTACCGGGACGTGGTCGACTCCCTGCTCGCCGAGACACTGGGCGAGCCGCAGCCACGCACGCCGCCGCCGTCCGCGCCACCCCGGTTGCCCTCGGTGCTCGGCGGCTACGAGCCCACCGGTTTCGACGAGGTCGTCGCGCTGGGCGGGCGGGTGCTGCCGCACTACGGCTGGCTGTTCCGGGCGCTGGACCGGATCGGTCTGGACGGCATCGGCCTGCGCGAGGTCGAACGGGACACCGAGCAGCGTGCACGGAAGGTGACGTTCCGGGTCAGCGACCACGGCGAGGACCGGCTGTTCCCGCTCGATCTCATCCCGCGCATCGTCACCGCCCACGACTGGACGACACTGCAGGCGGGCCTCACCCAGCGGGTGCGTGCGTTGGAGGCCTTCCTCGCGGACATCTACGGCGAGCAGGCGGCGATCGCCGACGGAGTGCTTCCCGCGTCACTGGCGACTCCCGAGCACGGCTGGAGCGAGCACGGCAAGCTCGCCCGGCCGGGGCTGGCCAGGGCCGCGGTGAGCGGTATCGACCTGGTGCGCGACCACGCCGAGAAGTGGCTGGTGCTCGAGGACAACCTGCGGGTTCCGTCCGGGATCGGGTACGCCATCACCAGCAGGCGCCTGGTTCGCAGTGTGCTTCCCGAGCTGGAACCGCCGGCCGGTGTCGTCCCGGTCGAGGGCGTACCCGAGCTGCTGCACAAGATGCTGCTCGACGCCATGCCCCCGTGCGCTGGGCCGGACGGAACCGTTGCGCTGCTGTCCGCGGGGCCGATCGACTCCGCCTACTACGAGCACCAGCTGCTCGCCGAGAGCATGGCGGCGGCGCTGGTGACACCTCAGCAGATCGTCGTCCGTGACGGTGTCGTCTGGCGTTGTGAACGGGATCGTCCGGCGCAGCGCCTTGATGTGCTGTATCGGCGGATGGACGAGAAGAACCTCCTCGCCGCGAAGGGCGCGGACGGACAGCCTCTCGGCGAGGACATCAAGGCCGCGATCGCGGGCGGCACGGTCAGCGTGGTCAACGCGCTCGGTAACGGGATCGGCGACGACAAGGCCGTGTACGCCTACCTGCCCGCGATGATCACCTACTACCTGGGCGAGCGTCCGCTGCTGGCGAGCGTCCCGACCTATCACTGCGCGGACCCGGAACAGCGCGCCGAGGTCCTGGCCAGGGTCGACGAGCTGGTGCTGAAGCCGGTGGACGGTTACGGCGGCGCGGGCATCGTCATCGGTCCGCACGCCGATCCTCGGACGTTGGCGGAGGTGTCGGAGCGCATCAGGGCCGAGCCGGACCGGTGGGTCGCGCAGGAGCTGGTGCGCCTGTCCACCCATCCGACGTACGCGGGCGACCGGATCGAGCCGCGCGCGGTCGACCTGCGTGTCTTCGTGTTCAACGGTAAGAGCCCCGAAGTGGCTCCCGCGGCGCTGACCAGGGTCGCGCCGTCCGGCAGCATGATCGTCAACTCGTCCAGGGGTGGCGGCGCCAAGGACACCTGGATCCTGCGCTGACCCACACCAGATGAGGGTCCACCGCGTTGTGACAGGTAGGACTGCGGGAGACGGCGAAGCGGGAGAAGACGATCGAGGGCACTGTCACCGAGCGGCTCGGCGCCGGACCCGGGTGGCTGACCGCCGCCGGCTGCCACGGCGCCGGCCTGTCTCCCGACGGTGGGCTGCTCGCCTACATCTCGGACCGCGACGGGCTTCCCGCGCTCTGGATCGCCCCGATGTCGGACTCGACCGAGGACGTCGAGGTGGGCGCGGTCCGGCTGGACACCGGGACAGGCCATGTCCGGCAGGTCAGCTGGTCGCCGGACGGAGCCTGGCTGGCGTGTCTGGTCGCGCCGTACGGGGGCGAGGACACCCGGGTGCTCGTCCTGCGCCCCGACGGGAGCGACCCGCGCGAGCTGGCGGGCGGTCCCGATCGCTGCGGCGTGCTCGGCTCGTGGCTCATGGACGCGAGCGGGCTGGGGATCAGCGAAGCGGACCGGAGCGGCGCCGGACCGACGGCGTTCCTCGTCGATCCGACGAGTGGCCGGCGCACCCGGCTGATCGGCGGGCCCGCCGCGGTGGTGTGCTCGTTCAGCCCGGACGGCCGGTTCGCGGTCGTCAGGGTCGGCAGGCGGGGTGTGCGCGAGCTGATGCTCGTGCACGTCGGTACCGGCCGCGCGACTCCGGTGCTCCCGGGAGCCGACGCCACCGTCGCCGACGCCCGGTTCAGCGTGGACGGGTCACGGCTGTACGTGCACACCGACTGCGGGAGGGACCGGCCGGCGCTGCTGACGTTGCCGTTCGGCCGGGCCGGGCTGCGTCGTGACGCCTACGCCCGGCATGCCGTGCTGGCGTCCCGTCCCGACGCCGACCTGGACGTCTTCGCGGTGTGCGGAGGCGCCCTCGCGGTGGTGTGGAACGTCGAGGGCCGCAGCGAGCTGGAGCTGTTCGACACCGTCTCCGGCACGCGACGGACGCTCCGACCGCCCTGCCCGGTGATCAACAATGTGTCGTTCGCCGGTGACCTCAGCTGGCTGCTGGTGCGTGCCGAAGGTCCGGCCCAGCCTTCGCACCTGATGCGCTTCCCGCTGCGCGGCCGAACGACGACCCCGAGGCCCCTGTTCCCGGCCGAGCCCCGTCCGGACCTGGTCGAGCCGGCACCGCACAGGTTCACCGCCGACGACGGCCTCGAGTTGTCCGGCTGGTGGTACTCGCCGCCGAACGCGACCGGCGCGGCGGTCATCTGGTTGCACGGCGGGCCCGAGGCGCAGGAACGGCCCACCTTCGCGCCGTTGTGCCAGTCGTTGGCGGCGGCCGGGATCGGCGTCTTCGCACCCAACGTCCGGGGTTCGTCCGGCTACGGGAAATCGTTCGTCAACGCGGACAACGGCGAACGTCGGTTCGCCGCGATCGCCGACGTCGCGGCGGCGGCACGTTTCCTGGGCGCATCCGGCCTGGCCGCGCCCGACCGGATCGCGGTGAGTGGACGCTCCTACGGCGGCTACCTGACCCTGGCCGCGCTGGTGCGCTACCCGCGGCTGTTCCGGGCGGGCGTCGACGTGTGCGGCATGGCCGACCTGGAGACGTTCTTCCGTGACACCGAGCCCTGGATCGCCGACGCGGCGACCAGCAAGTACGGCGATCCGCACGCAGACCGCCAGCTGCTGCGCGAACTGTCGCCACTGCGCCGGATCGACCAGCTGACCGCGCCGTTGCTGGTCGTCCACGGCCGCCACGACACGAACGTGCCGCTGACCGAGGCCGAGCAGGTGCTGGCCGCTCTGCGCAAGCTCGGCACCCCGGCCGGCTCGCTGCTGTTTCCCGACGAGGGCCACGAGATTCACGGTCTGGCGAACCGCGCGCTCTTCGTCCGCACGGTGGTCGATTTCCTCACCGACCACCTGCTGGCCGAGGGCGCCTAGTGTCCCGAGTCGGAAGTCCGCGCGCTGATTCCGGCGCCCAGATGCCGCCTGGCGGCGGCGCCGTCGTTGCAAGTACCCCGGTACGAGCTGCCTCCGGCGCCTTGCCAGACGACATCTGGATCACCGGACTCAGCACACGAACTTGCGACTCAGGACACTAGGCGATCCGCTGGAAGGACGTCATCGTGAACGTCCCGTCCGGATTGCGTGCCAGCACGAAGTCGTACAGCTCCCGGCTCCAGGAAAGATCCTTCTTGTCGAACCGGAGCCTGGCACGAACGTTGGTGCCGGTCACCGTCGGCGGTTCCACCACCGTCACGGTCTTGAGACTGGTGTAGAAGCTCTGGTAGTCGGCGAAGCTCTTCGACTGGGCCTGCGCCTGGGGGCTGAGCAGCTTCCACGCTTCGGTCGGGTTGGCCGGCGCGAGCTGGTAGTAGGCCTTGATGAACGTCGCGGGATCGGTGGTGGTGACCGCCTCGGCACCCGGCGTGGTCGGCGCCACCGAGACGCCCGGCCGTGACGACGCCTCGTCCGACGAGCCCCCGCTCGATCCGATCCCGTACGCCAGCAGAGCGATACCACCGGCGATGACGAGGACCACGATCAGCAGGACGATGCCCACGGTGGAGGGACGCTGCCGACGACCCGGCCGGGCAGCAGCCGCGCCGGACGGCATGGCCGGCGGAGCGGCGGAGACCTGCTGCGCAGCCCTCGGACGCTGGATGGGCAGCGGTGAGGTGTCGACCTTCGTCGCGGAGTGGGCCGGCGTCGAGGAAGGTTCGGTCTGGGCCGCCGGCCTGCTCACGAGCGGGAGCGGAAGTCCCGACGGCATGGTGCCCGGGGTACCGATCGTCCTGCCCGCCGCGAGGGCGGCCAGCTCGTCGCGCACGGTCGCGGCGGACGGCCGGTCCGCCGGGTCCTTGCTCAGCATCCGCATCAGTGGCTCGGTGAGCTCACCGGCCTTGTCCGGCGGCTTCACCTTGCCCTCCCCCACTGTGTACAGCAGGGCGTAGGCGTTTTCGTCCAGGCCGAAGGGCGGGGTGCCCTCGACCGCCGCGTACAGCGTGGAGCCCAGTGCGAACACGTCGGAGGCGGACGTGGGGGTACGGCCCCTGGCGATCTCCGGCGCGAGGAAGGCGGGAGTGCCGGCGATCATCCCGGTGCGGGTGATCTGCACGTCGTCGGCTGCCCTGGACACGCCGAAGTCGGTGATCTTGACGTTGCCGTCGGGGCCGATCAGCACGTTGCCCGGCTTGATGTCCCGGTGCACGATGCCCGCGCCGTGTGCGGCGGCGAGCCCGTCGGCGATCTGGCTGCCGATGCTCGCCGCGCGGCGCGGGTCGATCGGGCCTTCCTCGTCCAGCAGCGCACCGAAGGTACGGGACGGCATGTACTCCATGACCAGCCATGGAGAGTCCTCGTGCAGCACCACGTCGAACACCGCGATCGTGTGCGCGTGCTGCAGCCTCGCGGCCAGGCGCCCTTCGCGCAGTATGCGCTGCTTGGCCTCCTGGTAGCCGCGGTCGTCGAAACCCGGCACCCCTGGCTGCAGGAGCAGCTGCTTCACCGCGACGGTCCGCCCCAGCAGCTCGTCGGTAGCCTGCCAAACCGCACCCATGGAACCGGCGCCAATGCGCTCGCCCACGCGGTAGCGCTGTGCGAGCACAAGCGGGCTCGCGTCACCGGTCAGTGTCACGCTTCATAGCCTATTACCTAGCCGATGATCACCTCATAGCCGCCTGAGGTCGCACCCGTCAACCGTTGGGAGCGCCCTCCCCACGATCGCGACTATGCACACCTTGGTGTTGTCTCGCACATGTCCGGACATGTGCGAGGCAACACGTAGGTGTGCACAGTCGTCTGCTTCACGCCATAGGCGACGGGTGGCTCAGAAGGTGGGGTCCTCGGTGCGGGTCCGCTTGAGCTCGAAGAAGTGCGGGTAGTTCGCCAGGGTGCGCGCGGCGTCGAAGATCTCGCCCGCCTGCTCGCCCGACGGGGCGCGGGAGATCACCGGGCCGAAGAACGCCACACCGTCCACGTGGATGGTCGGGGTGCCCACGTCCAGGCCCACCGGGTCCATGCCCGCGTGGTGGCTGGCCTTCAGCTCCTCGTCGTGGTCGGTGGTGTGCGCGGCGTCGGCCAGTGAGGCCGGCAGGTTCAGCTCGGCCAGCGCCTCCTTGATGACGACGTCGAAGTCCTTGTTGCCGCCGTTGTGGATGCGGGTGCCGAGCGCGGTGTACAGCGGCGCGAGCACCTCGTCCCCGTGTTCCTTGGCGGCCGCGATGCACACTCGTACCGGTCCCCAGCCCTTGTCCAGGAGGTCCTTGTACTGCTGCGGGATGTCGCGGCCCGAGTTGAGCACGGACAGGCTCATGACGTGGAAGTTCAGGTCGATGTCGCGGACCTTCTCGACCTCCAGGATCCACCGTGAGGTCAACCAGGCCCACGGGCACAGCGGGTCGAACCAGAAGTCGACCTTTGCGGTGGTCGATGCGGTGCTGGTCATCGCGTTAGTTCTCCTTCTCGGACGGATGAGGCCTCAACCAGGCCAACACGCCTCGGCACCCGAATGTTCCGAGTCCACCCAACTCGCCCACGGGTGAGAACTCGTCTGCCATGTCACGGCCTTCGTGGTTTGATCGCGTGCACGACACGCCGACGTGGCACGATGCCGCGCCATGTCCATTCAGCTCAACCCGACAGGAGACCTGTGGCCGCCCCGAACCTGACCCGCACCGCGGCCGAGCAGCGCGCCGCGCTGGTGACCGTCGCCGACTACACCGTCGAGCTCGACCTGACCGACGGCGCAGGCAAGCCCGGCACCACGACGTTCGCCAGCACAACGACGGTGCGTTTCGACTGTGCGCAACCCGGCGAGTCGACCTGGATCGACCTGGTCGCCTCGGGAGTGCATTCAGCTGTACTCAACGGCACCGAGCTGGACATCTCCGGCTACCGCGAGGACGACGGCATCGCGCTGCCGAACCTCGCCGAGCACAACGAGCTGACGGTCAAGGCCGACTGTCGCTACATGAACACCGGTGAGGGCCTGCACCGATTCGTCGACCCGGTGGACGACGCCGTGTACCTGTACTCGCAGTTCGAGACCGCCGATGCGAAGCGCATGTTCACCTGCTTCGACCAGCCCGATCTGAAGGCGCGCTACCAGCTGACGGTGACCGCCGCGCCGGACTGGAAGGTGATCACCAACGCGAGCGTCGAGGAGAGCACACCGGCCGGCTCCGGCGCCGTCGTGCACCGGTACGCCACGAGCGAGATCATGAGCACCTATCTGGTTGCGCTCATCGCCGGGCCCTACGCGGACTGGCACGACGAGCACGACGGGATCCCGCTGGGCATCTACTGCCGTTCGTCGCTGGCCGGGCACATGGACGCCGACCGGCTGTTCACCGAGACCAAGCAGGGTTTCGACTTCTACCACGCGAACTTCGGGGTGCGTTACCCGTTCGGCAAGTACGACCAGCTGTTCGTGCCGGAGTTCAACGCGGGCGCGATGGAGAACGCGGGCGCGGTGACCTTCCTGGAGGACTACGTCTTCCGGTCCCGGGTGACGAACTACCTGTACGAGCGGCGCGCGGAGACCGTGCTGCACGAGATGGCACACATGTGGTTCGGCGACCTGGTGACGATGCGCTGGTGGGACGACCTGTGGCTCAACGAGTCGTTCGCGACCTGGGCCTCGGTGCTGTGCCAAGCCGCCGCGACGCAGTACACCGGTTCCTGGGTGACGTTCGCCAACGTCGAGAAGTCCTGGGCGTACCGGCAGGACCAGCTGCCCTCGACGCACCCGGTGGCCGCCGACATCCCCGACCTCGCCGCGGTCGAGGTCAACTTCGACGGCATCACCTACGCCAAGGGCGCCTCGGTGCTCAAGCAGCTGGTCGCCTATGTCGGCCTCGAACCGTTCCTGGCCGGGCTGCGCGCGTACTTCGAGGCCCACAAATGGGGCAACGCGACGTTCGACGACCTGCTCGGCGCGCTGGAGAAGTCCTCGGGCCGGGACCTGTCGGACTGGGGTGCGCAGTGGCTGCGCACGACGGGTCTGAACCTGCTGCGCCCCGACTTCACGGTCGGTCCGGACGGCACGTTCACCACGTTCGCGGTCCTTCAGGGCGGCGCCCGGCCCGGAGCCGGTGAGCTGCGGACCCACCGGCTCGCGGTCGGTGTGTACGACGACGACGGCACCGGCAACCTGGTCCGCACGCACCGCGCCGAGGTCGACGTGACGGGCGCGCGCACCGACGTGCCGGAGCTGGTCGGTGTGCCGCGCGGCAAGCTGGTGCTGGTCAACGACGACGACCTGACGTACGGGGCGGTACGGCTCGACCCCGACTCGCTGGCCGTCCTGGTGGACCGGATCGCCGACATCACCGAGCCACTGCCTCGCACGCTGTGCTGGTCGGCGGCCTGGGAGATGACCAGGGACGCCGAGCTGAAGGCGCGCGACTTCACGGCGCTGGTGGCGCGGGGTGCCGGTCGGGACAGCGAGTCGACCGTCGTGCAGCGGCTGCTGTTGCAGGCCCAGACCGCGCTGGCGTCCTACGCCGAGCAGAGTTGGGCCGCTGAAACCGGCTGGCCACAGTTCTCCTCCGCGCTGCTGGACATCGCTCGTGGCGCAGAGGCCGGTTCGGACGCTCAGCTCGTTGCGGTCAACGCGCTGACCAGTGGGGTACTGGACGCAGCGACGCTCGACGTACTGGCCGGCTGGTTGGCGGGCACCGACTCGCTGCCCGGCCTGGTGGTCGATACGGATCTGCGGTGGCGGCTGTTGCTCGCGCTCGTGGCGCACGGCAGGGCGGGCGAGGCGGAAATCGCCGCCGAGCACGAGCGGGACCGGACCTCGGCCGGTGAGCGGCAGGCCGAGCGGGGCCGCGCGCTGGTGCCGAGCGCCGAGGCGAAGGAACGGGCCTGGCAGCGCGCGGTGCACGACGACTCACTGCCGAACGCGGTGAGCGACGCGATCATCTCCGGGTTCGCGCACCCCGGTCAGCGGCACTTGCTGACGCCTTATGTGGACAGGTACTTCGCCGAGGTGGCAGGGGTGTGGGAGCGCCGCACCAGCGAGCGGGCACAGCCTGTCGTGCTCGGCCTGTTCCCGTCCTGGGCCGTCGACAAGGCGACGGTCGATGCCGCGGACGCGTGGCTGGCCGACGAGTCGCACCCGCCGGCGCTGCGCCGTCTGGTGACGGAGGGCAAGGCGGGCGTGGTGCGCGCACTGACCGCCCGCGAGTTCGACCAGTCCTGACCACGAGCCGTGAGTGTTGTGGGCTGCCATGGCAGCCCACAACACTCACGGCTCACCTGCCTGAGCTGATCGAACCGCGCGCCGCTCCGGACACGACGAAGCCGGCCCGATGAAGGATCAGGGCCGGCTCGGTCGCTGTGCGGTCAGGACGCGGTTACTGCGGGCCACCCGCCTGGTCGGACAGCATGCGCAGACCGGAGAGCAGCCCGCCGAGCAGGTCACCCTCCTTGAAGGAGGCGACCATGTTCATGACCGCGAGCTTGCAGCCACGATCGGGCAGCCGGACGCGGGCGTCGGGCCCGGTCACGATGTCGACCTTGCGCTGCCCGGGGTCCACGGCGATCAGCACCGAGTCGGTCGCGGCCTTGCCGAGCTGGTCGTGCAGTGCCTGTGCGCCGGCGTGCGAGTCGTTGCCCAGCTCGCCGAGGTAGATCGAGAAGCGCAGCTTCGTGTGCCGGCTGACGATCGTGAGCGCCTCGTCCAGCCGGGACAGCTGCGCGGGACTGAACGGTCCACCCGGTGCCGGTTCCAGGCCGACGTCGGCGGCACCGGAGACCCGGCCGGAGGGCGTCACGACCGAGCCGGGCGGCAGGTCTTTCTCCTGGGCACCGTCGTGCCGGGAATGCGCGAGCTCACCAGTCGCCATGTGCGCCTCCTCGTTCGGTTCCCACCTGAACGTGCTCGGCGGTCTCGGGGAGGGCGGCGCCGGTCGGGTTGGCCGTCCACCACACCGGTGGGTAGTTCCACTGCTCACCAGGCCGGTAGCGCGTTTTGCGGGTCAGCCCCTTACGGGCCGACAGCAGGGCGATCACCAGGTAGATCGCCAGCGGCACGCCGACATAGAGCAGCACGGTCTGCAGGATGCTCACAGCCACGCACAGTAGTAGCTGCGACCCACTTACGGGCACACCGGCCTGGCAAATCACGGACAGAAGTACACCTATGAGTTGCGTCACGGAGCCGCTACTGTCTGGCCGGTGTTGATCAGCCGGCGTGACACGTTGCGACTCGGTGCGGTTCTCGGGGTGATCGGGGCATCAGGCCTGGTCGCCTGCGGTTCGCCAGATGCTGGGGGCAGGAGCGGACCGGCCACGGCCGACGACTTCGACCGGATCGTGGCGGCCTACCGCGAGTTGCAGATCGGGCTCGATCGGCGGTCGCCGGATCGGGATCGCGCGGTTGCGTCCCTCGACGCCGTCGCCGTCGAGTACGACGCCGCGATGAACCTCACAGCCGATCAGCTGTGGCCCGACCTGCCGAGCGGCCCGGGCAGCACCCACTTCCCGCTCATGTACTACCGGCTGCGCACCATCGCGGTCAGCTGGGCGACACCCGGATCGGCGCTGTCCCGACGTCCGGACCAGGCACGGCGCATCCGCACGGCGCTGGAGACGCTCTACCGCACCCAGTACAACGAGAACACTCAGGAGCTGGGCAACTGGTACGTCTACGAGATCGGCGTGCCGTACTGGTTGCTGCAGTCCGTCGCCGCACTCGGCGACCGGCTGCCGGTCGAGGATCGCCGTCGGCTGCTGCGCCCGGTCCTGCGCTTCGTCGCCGACCCGAACCGTCGCACGGTGGGCAACGGGGTGATCGAGACCGGGGCCAACCGTGCCGACAAGGCGCTGATCACCGTGGTCTCCGGTGCGTTGATCGGCGACCCCGCGCGCGTCGCGGCGGGCGTGGACGCGGTGACCGATGTCGTGGGGCGTGGCGCGGCCGACCTCTCGGCGCGGGTCACGAGCGGCGACGGGTTCCGCACCGACGGCTCGTTCCTCCAACACGACGTCGTGCCCTACTCGGGCCACTACGGGCTGGTCCTGCTCAGCGCCGTCGCCGGGCTGATCGCGGTCACCGAGAACACCTCGGCCGCGCTGCCCGCCGCGCTGCGGGCACGGTTCTACCAGGCGGTGCCCGACGTGTTCGCCCCGTTCGTGGTCGCCGGTTCGATCATGGAGCCGGTGCGTGGGCGGATGCTGTCCCGTCAGGGCGAGACCGGGCACGACGCCGGCCACCAGCTGACCGCCGCCACGGTGCTGCTGGCCCGCTCCGCGCCGGAGCCGCATCGCTCCCGGCTCGCCGGGCTCGCCGCTCGATGGATCACCGAGGGCAGCTGGGCCCCGTACCTCGCGGTGACCGACCTCGGCAGGTTCTCCGGAGGCCTGGCGCCGGTCGGGGTCGCCGACGTCGAGTACGCCGAGCAGCTGCTGGCGGATGCGCCACCACCAGCGGGTGCACCGGCCGAGCACCGCGTCTTTCCGCAGATGGACCGGATGGTGCACCGGCAGACCGGGTGGTCCGCGTCACTGGGGCTGAGCTCGACCCGCATCTGCCGGTACGAGTCGATCAACGGCCAGAACCTGCACGGCTGGTATGTCGGTGACGGCGCGCTCTACCTGTTCCTGCCCGGCCAGCAGAGTCACTACAGCGACGCCTACTGGCCCACGATGGACGCCACTCTCGTCCCGGGGACGACGGAGAAGGACAGCGCGCCTCCCCCGTTGGTCGGCAACCCGCCACCGGGGACGGGCCGGACGTTCGCCGGCGGTGTGCGTTTCGACGACGGTCACGGAGCACACGGGCTGGACTTCGTCAGCCAGGACGGCACCCTGTCGGCCAGAAAGGCCTGGTTCTTCACCCCGGACGCCGTCCTGTGCCTGGGCGCGGGCATCACCGACACGTCCGGCGCGCGGGTGCGCACGACGCTCGAGAGCCGCAATCTGGGTGAAGGCGGGACGGCGGCGCTCACGGTGAGCGGGCAGCCGTTGAACCAGACACCGGGCCGAGCGTCGATGCTTCCCGGCCGGCAGAGCTGGCTGCACCTGGAGGGGGTCGCGGGATACAGCCTGCTCGACCATGCCGGCGCACCACCGGTCGCGGCGCGGGTCGAGGACCGCACCGGCACCTGGCGCGACGTCGACACCGGGGCGAACACCCACGGCACCGATATCCCGTACACGCGCCGCTACCAGCAGATCTGGCTGGACCACGGCGTCCGGCCGGTGAATGCGAGCTACGCGTACGCCGTGCTGCCGGGTGCGTCACCCGACCAGGCCCGCGACGCGTGGGCGCGGTGGCGAGTACTGAGCAACACCCCGGAGGTCCAGGCCGTCGCGCTCGACGAGGACACCACCGCGGCTCTGTTCTTTGCCGCCGCGACAGCGGGCCCGCTCACCACGTCGGGGCCGTGCGCTGTCATCGCGGGCCGCGACTCGCTCACCGTGTCGGACCCGACCCAGCAGCAGCGCACCCTCCGGATCACGCTGAGAGCACCCGGCCGACGTCTGGCGTCCGGTTCGGACCCCGGGGTCACCCAGGTCTCCACCGGCGCCGCACTCACCCTGGACGTCGACGTCACGAACTCCCGGGGCGCCACCCACACCGCCCTGCTCGCCCGGTGAACCCGCGAGTCGGGGCTCTGCGCACACCGAGTCGGGCTTGTCGGCACACCCGGTCAGAGGCTGCTCCCGCGCACCAGCGCGACCGCCTCGAGCTGTGAGGTGACCTCGAGCTTCGCCAGCAGCGACCGGATCTGGGTCCGGATGGTGGGCATGGACACGACGAACCGCGCCGCGATCGCGGAGGCCCGCTGGCCTTCGCTGAGCAGCTTGAGTACTTCCTGTTCGCGGCGGCTGAGCCTCGCCAGCCTGCGCGACACCTCACGGACCTGTTCCTGATGATCCCGGTGCGTCGCCGCCCAGCGGCTCCGCTCCGTCTCGGTCATCAGCGGGGAACCCTGAGCCGCCGTGGCGACCGCGTCGAGCAGTGCCTCGAACGAGCCCGACTTGGGAAGCCAACCGGTCGCTCCGGCCGCGATGGCTTTCGCCAGCTCCAGCTCATCGGTGCTGCCGCTCACGATGAGCACCAGCCAGCCCTGTTCGCGCAGTCGCGCCACCTGGTCGGCGCCGCCGATCCGGCCACCGCGTTCGTCCCTGCCGAGGTCGAGATCGAGTACCACCAGACCGGACGTCGTCGGGCACGGGCGGCCGAGCAGCTCGGGCAGTTCGGCGACCGGGAGCTCGCTAGCCGCGAAGCCTCGCCCGCCGAGCGCGAGCCGCAGCGAGGTGCTGAACAGCTGGTGGTCGTCGACGATGACCACGGGGTAGTCCGAGAGCTCGACCTTCGGGGCGGCCAGGGTGGTACCGAGGTAGTGCTTCATGATGCTCTCCTCACGGGAGCCGGGACGGGCAGTTCCTGGTGGCTGGAAGCGGACAGTTGAATCTCGACGGTGCACCCGGGACGGGACACGGATCTGGGCCGGATCGAGATGCCGCCACCGTCGGTCTCGATCAGCTGCCGGCTGATGTGCAGTCCGAGTCCCTGCCCCGCTGAGCCTTCGCCGCGTACGCCGGAGCCGAACACGTCCTGGCCAGGCAGTACCGCAACTCCCGGGCCGTCATCGGAGACCTTGATGCACACGACGTCACCCTTGCGGCGGGCCTCGATCAGCACCGGGCTGCCCGGAGCGTGTGTCGCGCAGTTGGCCAGCAGGTTGGCGAGCACCTGGGTGAGCACGGCCGGCCGGCCGAACGCACCGAGCCCGAGGTCGGTCTTGAGTTTGATGTCCATGCCGGCCGATCGCCGCAGGGCGATCTGGCGCCGCAACACCGGCCGGACCCGGTAGGCCAGCGGTGCCCCACCCGGAACACGGTGGCGAAGCGTCCCTTCGAGCAGGGTCGTGACCCGCGCCAGCTCGGACGTCATCGCGCTGGCCAGCAGAGCGGCCTCGGCGCGGTCGTCGGCGCCGCGCCTGCCACCGAGCACGTGCGCGGCTCCGGCCAGACCGGCGACGGCGTTGCGCACCTCGTGATCGCGTTCCGCTGTGCGTCGTGCGGTCAGCCGGGCGAGCTCGAGTTCTTCGCGCTCCGTGTCGACCGCTCTCATCGAGCTTCGCATCCGCTGAAGTACGCCCGACAGCACCAGCAGGACGCCGCCCAGCGACGCACAGGCGGGAACGTTGTGGCCGGCACCGGTCGACAATGCCTCGACACCGTGCGCGAGCCCCACCACCATCGCGCCCACCGCGGCGGACCGAAGCGCGGAGCTCCACCATCCGGTGCGCAACAGGACGACACCACTGATCAGTGCGGAGACACCGGTCACGGCAGGCACCTCGCAGGCCAGCATGAGCACACCGTGGAGCGCCGCGACCGCACTGATCCAGCTCCATCGCCGGTCGTCGCCCAACCGTCCGACCAGATAGGCGAACGCGACTGTCATCGACACGGCGGCGGCGGTCAGGATCGCCCACGAGCACTGTGCCCCGCCGGACATCGCGGTCTGAACCGTGCCCATACCGACGCTCCCACTCTCGAAAGGACCGGTCGCGCGGGCGATGACGCTCCACCACGTGCCACCCGCACGGCCTTGGTGCTATAGCAACTATAGCAACGCTATAACAACACCGCTGACGGGTCGTCGATTGTGGTCATACTGTTCACGGCGGTTAACTCTTCGGCGCGTTTCCGCAGGCAGAAGCCCAGTGCCCGCGCTGGCCGACCAGTGTCTGCCCTAGTCCGGCCGCGTCAACCCGGCAAGGGCCAAGTTGGCTCCGCGAGTCTCCGAAGGAGTTCCGGCGAAGGCCGGGCAGTGAATGTCAGCGACCACATCGCCCAGCTGCCAGGGCGGCTCCCACGGTGCCCACAAGCGCGCGCCCGGGCGAGTCCCGGAGCCTTTTTTTCTGGGAGTACCCCACCGAGCGTTTACGCGAGCCGGGGTGGTCACAGAAAAACAGCGCGCGCGAAACAGGCCCAAAAGAACGAGCTCAGGCGGCGAGCCAGGGCTGCCAGGTGGGGTGGGGTTCGACCGTCAGGACCAGGACCCCGCCCTGGCCCCTGCGAGGCGGGCCGGGGATCACCTGCATCACCCAGCCGAGCTCGGACAGCAGCTTGTCGGCCTTGCGTGAGTTGCAGGCCCGGCACGCCGCCACACAGTTCTCCCAGCTGTGCGCGCCGCCTCGGCTGCGGGGCACCACATGGTCGATCGTGTCGGCCCGTTTGCCGCAGTAGGCACACGTGCGGCTGTCGCGGCGCAGGACACCGGCGCGGGTCATGGGCACACTCGGCCGGTACGGCACGCGCACGTAGCGCGACAGCCGCATCACCGACGGCGCGGTGATCGTCAGGTTCTCGGAGTGGAAGGCGCCACCTTCCAGCGCCGCCTGGACCAGCTCGGCCTTGCCACTGAGCATCAGCAGTACGGCGCGCTTCGCGGTGACGACCGCGAGCGGCTCAAATGTGGCATTGAGCAGGAGCACTCGGGAAGTCACCGTGGCCCCCCTTAGCGGACGGCGCCGGCGCGCACTAAGAACCGAGATGCCGCCCCGGCGAACAGAGCGGCACCACAGCAACCAGGTTGTCGTTCCGGCACGCGACCACCTCCAGCTGTGGCCACGTCAGGCCACCACGGCCATAGTCGACCACATTCGGCGCCAAATGGCATCTGTGAAACTCCTCGTGTTGCGCCCAAGCCCCCAAGCCCACAGTCGAGCTCCTGCACCCAGCGCCAAACAGCACCTGCGAAACCCCTCGTGTTGCACCCAAGCCCCCAAGCCCACAGTCGAGCTCCTGCACCCAGCACCAAACAGCACCTGCGAAACCCCTCGTGTTGCACCCAAGCCCCCAAGCCCACAGTCGAGCTCCTGCACCCAGCACCACACGGCACCTGCGAAACCCCTCGTGTTGCGCCCGACCGCTCCCCCGGTTCCGCACACCCCGTAATCTCGGTGGTCGTGGTCTACCGCCCGGACACACCGAAGAAGTACCCGCCCGCACAGCGCGGCGAGATCGTCGAACACCTGCACGGCCGTCCCGTCACCGATCCGTACCGGTGGCTGGAGGACGCCGACGACGATGCCACCGTCGAGTGGTCTTCCGCTCAGGACCGGTTGACCCGGTCCTCGCTGGGCGAGCTGCCCGGCAGGGACTGGCTGTCGGAGCAGCTCGGTGAGCTGCTCGGCGCCGGGTCGGTGTCCGCGCCGTTGTGGCGTGCCGGGCGCCGGTTCCACACGCGCCGCGAACCGGGCCAGGAACACACGGTGCTCTACGTGACCGAACCCGACGGCACGGAACGGGTACTGCTCGATCCGTCGGCGCTGGATCCGAGCGGCCTGACGACGCTCGACTCCTGGCTTCCGGACCTGGAGGGACGACGGCTCGCCTACCGGGTGTCGCGCGGTGGCGACGAGGAGTCGGTGCTGCACGTACTCGATGTGACGACCCTCGAGCTGGTCGAGGCGCCGATCGACCGGTGCCGGCATTCGTCGCTCGCCTGGCTGCCCGGTGGCAAGCGGTTCTGTTACGTCCGGCTGCTCGATCCGGACGAGGCGCCGCCCGGCGAACGGGCCTTCCACCGGCGAGTGTGGTTGCACCAGGTCGGCGACGACCCGGCCGCGGACCAGCTCATCGACGGGCCGGGGCTCTACCAGGACCACAACTACTACAGCGTGCAGGTCTCCAGAGACGGTCGCTGGTTGATCGTGTCCGGCAGCGTGGGCACCGCGCCGAGGGACAGCATCTGGATCGCGGAGCTGAGCGCCGACGCCGCGATCCCGCGACTGCGGCCGGTCATCGACCAGTCCGACGACATCCGGGCCCACCCGTGGGTGGAGCGCGACGGCAGGCTGTACGTCCTCACCAGCGACGGCGCACCGCGCTGGCGTCTGATGGTGACCGAACCGACCTCGCCGGAACGCGAACACTGGCGCGAGCTGGTCGCCGAGGATCCCGGCTCGGTCCTGAACGCCGTGCGGTGGCTGCAGCCCTCCGGGACGTCGGACCCTGGCGAGGGTGTGCTGGTGCTGGCTCGTTCACGGCACGCGGTGGCCGAGCTGGCGCTGCACCGGGCGACCGACGGTGCGCCGTCCGGCATCGTTGCGCTGCCCGGGACGGGCTCGCTCACCGGACTGTCGGTGTCCGATCTGAGCACCCCGGAGCAGTTCGGCAGGCTCTGGATCGGCTGGACCGACCTGGTCACTCCTCCCGAGGTGCACCGCTTCGAGCTGGCGACGGAGTCCACGACGCTGGAGCGGTCCGCCCCCGGACGGGCGACCGTCCCCTCCGTGCTCACCGAACAGCGCGAGTTCCGTTCGGCCGACGGCACGACGGTGCGCATGTTCGTCGTCTCCCCCGCCGACCACGCCGAAGGCCCCCGCCCGGCGCTGCTGACCGGCTACGGCGGTTTCGGGCTCACGCGTGAGCCGACCTACACGGCCACGGCGTTGACCTGGGTCGCCGCCGGTGGGGTGTATGCGCTGGCGTCGTTGCGCGGTGGCGGTGAGGAGGGCGAGGCCTGGCACCGGGCCGGTATGCGGGAGAGCAAACAGCGGGTCTTCGACGACTTTCACGCCGCCGCCGACGCCCTGGTCACGTCGGGGACCACGAGCCACGACCAGCTCGCGATCATGGGTGGGTCGAACGGCGGTCTGCTGGTCGGCGCCGCGCTCACGCAACGTCCGCACACCTATCGGGCGGTGGTCTGTTCCGCGCCGCTGCTCGACATGGTGCGCTACGAGAAGTTCTCGCTCGGCCCGACCTGGAACGACGAGTACGGCACAGCCGAGCTGCCGGAAGAACTGGACTGGCTGTTGTCCTACTCGCCCTACCACCACGTTCACGACGAGACCGAGTACCCGGCGGTCCTGTTCACCGTGTTCGACTCGGACAGCAGGGTGGACCCGGCGCACGCCAGGAAGATGTGCGCGGCGTTGCAGCACGCCACCAGCGGTGACCCGGTCACCCGGCCGATCCTGCTGCGCAGGGAGACCGACGTCGGCCACAGCACCCGCTCGGTGTCACGCGCCCGGTCGCTCGCCGTCGACCAGCTCGCGTTCCTCGCCGCGCACACCGGGCTGGAGCTGCCGTGACCGAGTGGGCGTCGGACATCTTCAGCACCACCCCGGCCTGTGTGCGGGACCAGGGTTCCTGGTGCGCGCGGGTCTACGGCTGGACCCATAACGACGTGTTGTCGCGGTCGGCGGACGTGCTGGTCGACCGGGCGCTGGACATCCTGCTCATCGTGGTGCTCGCGCTGGTGGCGCGCGCACTGCTGCACCGGGCGATCCGCAGGGTGGTGCGCGGCGCGACGAACGGACAGGTCCGTATCCCGTCCGCGCTGCGCCGACGGGCACCGTCCGGTCTGAAGGACATCGCGGCGCCGCTGGTGTCCGAGCGGCGGGTGCAGCGCGCCAACACGGTCGGCTCGGTCCTGCGCTCGCTGACCTCGGCGGTCGTCCTGGTCGTCGCGTCGATCATGGTGATGGCCGAGTTCGGGCTGAACCTGGCGCCGGTACTCGCGTCGGCGGGCATCGTCGGCGTGGCGATCGGCTTCGGCGCGCAGAACCTGGTGCGCGACTTCCTGTCCGGCATGTTCATGATGCTGGAGGACCAGTACGGCGTCGGCGACGTCGTCGACCTTGGCGAGGCGAGCGGTACCGTGGAGGCCGTCGGTCTGCGCATCACCACACTTCGTGACGTGCGCGGAACGGTGTGGCACGTGCGCAACGGCGCGATCCAGCGGGTCGGCAACAAGAGCCAGGGCTACGCGGTCGCGGTGGTGGACGTACCGCTGGGTTACCAGGCGAACATCACCGAGGCCAGCGAGATCGCCGGCCGGGTGGCCGACGAGGTGGCCGCGCGCGACGACGTGGCTCCGGTCATGCTGGAGCCGCCGCAGGTTCTGGGAGTGGAGGCCGTGTCGATCGAAGGGGTCACGCTGCGGCTCACCGCGAAGGTGCAGCCGGGTGAGCAGTTCGCGGTGCAGCGGGCGCTCAACGCGGCGATCAACACGGCGTTCGACAAGGCCGGGCTGCCCCGGCCGGTCACCAACCCGACCAGTTCCCCGAACAAGTCACCGAGCAACAGCCGGAGTCAGACGTGAGCAGTCCCGAGAAGTTCTACGACGAGGTCGGTGGCGCGGCCACCTTCAAGGCACTCGTCGCGCGGTTCTACGAGGAGGTCGCCGAGGATCCGGTGCTCCGCCCGCTGTACCCCGAGGAGGACCTCGGCCCGGCCGAGGACCGGCTGCGGATGTTCCTCGAACAGTACTGGGGCGGCCCCCGCACCTATTCCGACCAGCGCGGGCACCCCCGTCTGCGGATGCGTCACGCACCGTTCAAGGTCGGCCCGATCGAACACGACGCGTGGCTGCGCTGCATGCGGATCGCGGTCGATGAGGTCAAGCTGGACGAGCCGCACCGCGCCATGTTGTGGCGCTACCTGGAGATGGCCGCCGCCAGCATGGTCAACAGCGGTTTCTGAACCGGATCATTCGAATCGGCCGAAGACCCGGGCGAGTCGTGCGGTTTCTTGGCAGGATGATCCTTCGTGCAAGCCAGCAGCGGCTCGGACGGCGGAACGGTCACACCGTGGTGGCGCAACACTGTCTGTTATCAGGTCTATTTACGGTCCTTCGCCGACTCGAACGCTGACGGCGTCGGAGACCTGGACGGTGTGCGCAGCAGGCTGGGCTACCTGGAGTTACTGGGTGTCGACGCGCTGTGGCTGACGCCGTGCTACCGCTCGCCGATGGCGGACCACGGCTACGACGTCGCCGATCCCCGCGACATCGACCCGCTGTTCGGTGACCTGGCCGCATTCGACGCGCTGATCGCGGCCAGCCACGAGCACGGCATCCGGGTGATCATCGATCTGGTGCCCAATCACACCTCCGACCAGCACGAATGGTTCAAGCTTGCGCTCAGCTCGCCGCCGGGCAGCCCCGAGCGGGACCGGTACCTGTTCCGCTACGGCAGGGGCGGTGACGGGACGATGCCGCCGAACAACTGGCCGAGCCAGTTCGGCGGGCCGGCCTGGACCCGGATCACCGAGACCCACGGCCGGAAGGGCCAGTGGTATCTGCACCTGTTCGCACCCGAGCAGCCGGACCTGAACTGGTCGAACCCGGACGTGTGGGCCGACCTGGAGACCACGTTGCGGTTCTGGCTGGATCGCGGGGTGGACGGGTTCCGCATCGACGTGGCGCACGGCATGGCCAAGCCGCACGGCCTACCCGATGCCGACCCCGCCGGGTTCGGCTTGATCGACAACGGGACGGGACCGGACGCCCGGTTCGACCACGACGGTGTGCACGAGGTCCATCGGATGATCCGCTCGGTCGTCGACGAGTACCCGGACCGCGTGCTGGTCGGCGAGATCTGGGTGTCCGACGACGAACGTTTCGGCCGGTACCTGCGGCCCGACGAGCTGCACCTGGGATTCAACTTCCGGCTGACCACGACCGATTTCGACGCGGCCGAGCTGCGGACGGCGATCGAGCATTCGATGAGCGCGGTGGCCGCGGTCAACGCGACACCGACCTGGACGCTGTGCAACCACGACGTGCCCAGGACGGTGACCAGGCTCGGCGGCGGGAAGCTGGGGTTGCGCCGGGCCAGGGCGCTCGCGCTGGTCGAGCTGGCGTTGCCGGGCGCGGTGTTCCTCTACAACGGTGAGGAGCTCGGCCTGCCCAGCGTCGAGCTGCCCGACTCGGCGTTGCGGGACCCGGTGTGGGAGCGCTCCGGTCACACCCGGCGAGGCCGGGACGCGCACCGCATTCCGGTGCCCTGGCAGGGCACCTCGCCGTGCTACGGCTTCACCGAGGGTGAGAGCAGCTGGCTGCCGATGCCGGAGGGCTGGGACGAGCTCACGGTCGAGGCCCAGCTGGAGGACGCCGACTCCGTGCTGTCGCTGTACCGGCACGCGCTGGAGATCCGCAGAGCGCATCCGGGCTTCGAGGGCGACGAGCTGGAGTGGTACGGCGCCCCGGAGGGCTGCTTCGCCTTCCGCCGCCCTGGCGGAACCCTGGTCTGCGTCCTGAACACGTCCCCGGTGGACGTGCCCCTCCCCCCGGGAGACCCCCTGATCTACAGCACCCCCCTGACGGAAGAGGGCCTACTCCCCCCAGACACAGCAGTCTGGCTCTCGTGAGTGGACGGCGAAGCCGAGATGCCGTGGCCCCAGCCACAACCCGAACTCACACCAACAGAGGCAGCAAAGCGTGCCGCCGCCGGACCACAGCCCCGTGCGACGTATCGATCCGCAACCACGACGGCGTGGCCGAGACCCGCACGGCCTCCCCTGCCAGGCTCCCCCCGATGAAACCCATCCCCGACAACGCGAACAGGCACCGCAGCGGCACAGCGACCCGAGCGTCCCCGCCGACCGCGGTGAGCACGGTCCGATCGAGAAGCTCGTCGGGTGCGGTGCCGTGCGGTCCGGCCAGCTCGCGAGCCTGCGCGATCCCCTTGTCCGCCAACGCCTCCACCTCGGCGGCGGGTATCTCCTGAACGAGCGGCCACGCCGAGTCGTCCAACGGAACCTCGATCAGCCACTGCTGATCAACGGGTCCGCCCGGATCGATCTCGGCATCCCGGACCACCGCGAGCGCCGCGAGCAACCCGTTGGCCGGCACCACGACGTCCCGGGGCTGGACCTCACCGGGCACGGACCGGCTGACCAGCACCTCGAACGGGGTCGAAGCCCAGGCCACCACCCGGTCCCCGCTCGCACGCAACCGGACGGACGCGGCCTGGTCGAGCCGGACCACCCTGGCGACGAAGTCACCGAGACCATCGCGCTCGTCCCGATCGGCCACCAGGAGCCGTCGGACCGCCCCCTCGACCGCTCCGCCGTGCACCGGCCGGCTCACGCCGCGCCCCGAGGATCGGATTCGGTGTCGGCCCAGCTCGCCAGGAACTCACGCTCAGGGTCGGTGAGCCGCCTCGGCCGGCCGGCCGACAGGTCGAACGGCACCATCTTGGTCTGCGCGGTGACCGCGATCGGGTCGGATTCCTTCGGCCCGGTGCGCAGCTCGTAGTCGATCAGGAACGAGGCGGCCCGCACCTGGTGGACCCACATGCTGACCCGGACCGCCTGGCCGTTGTAGGAAATCTGCTGCTTGTAGTCCACCTGCAGGCTCGCGACGAGCAGCCCGGCGGACCATTCGCCGCCGCCCTGCGCCTTGGCCCGGTGGAAGACCAGCTCCACCCGGGCCTCTTCCAGCAGCGTCACCGTGCGCGCGTGGTTGACGTGCCGGAACGCGTCGAGGTCCGCCCAGCGCAGCGGAATCTCGACGTGGAACCGACTCACCGGGACAGCCCGCGCAGCTGTCGTGACACCACCGAGAGCGTGGCCAGGTCGAGCTTGCCGGTCTGGCCGACCGCCTGCAGCGCGGCCCTGGCCCTGCCCAGCTTGTGCGAGTACAGCCGCTCCCACTGCACGATCTTCTCCTCGACCGTGTCGCCGGGAGAGCTTTCCCGCAGCGCATCCAGGGTGACCGACCGCAGCGAGCCGTACAGGTCGTCACGCAGCGCCTGGCGGGCCAGCGAGTGCCAACGGTTTCCGCGTTCGAGGCTGCTGACCGAGTTCAGCGCGGTGTCGATGCTGAGGTGCTGGGACAGCGCGAAGTAGAGCAGGGCGACCTCGCGCGGGTCACGTTCCTCGTGCTCGCGCTCGCCCAGCTCGGTCACCTCGACGATGTCCAGCAGCCCGTAGGCGTTGAGCAGCGACGCGAATCGTTCGGCCATCTCGAGCGGCACACCACGCTTGACCAGGTCGTCGACCTTCGTGTGGATCGCGTCGGCTTCCTCGCCGATCAGCATCCCGGTGACCTGGTCACGCAACGCCAGCACGGTCGGGCCGAACCGCGCGATCTCCGCGCCGACGGCGAGCGGCTGCGGCCGGTTGGTGAGGAACCACCGCGCGGCCCGGTCCAGCAGCCGGCGCGACTCCAGGACCAGCTCGTCGGCCAGCTCGGTGTTGAGCCCGCGCCCGCCGCCGGTGTCCAGGTCCTCGATCTCGGCCCACATCTTCTTCAGGCCGAACACCTCGGTGGTGATCGCGTAGGCACGGACCGCGTCGGCCGCGCCGGTGGACAGCTCCTCGGCGAGCCGGAACGCGAAGGTGATCCCGCCGCCGTCGACCATCTCGTTGACCAGCTGGGTCGTCACGATCTCCCTGCGCAGCGGGTGCGCCGCCACGGCCTCGGGGAAACGTTCCCGCAGCGCGAGCGGGAAGTAGTCACGCAACCGGTCGGCGAACACCGCGGCATCGGGCAGGTCCGAGTCCAGCAGCTGCGCCTTGAGGTCCAGTTTGACGTGCGCCAGCAGGGTCGCCAGCTCCGGTGAGGTCAGGCCCTGCTGGTTGCGGACCAGTGCGGTGAAGCCCGCCGGTTCCGGCAGCACGTCCAGCGTCCGGTCCAGCCCCGCGCGCGACTCCAGATCGCTGACGAGCCTGCCGTGCAGCGACGCCATGCCTCGGGAGTGCGAGCGGGACACCCCCAGCACCGCGTTCTGGCTGAAGTTGTCCGCGAGCACCAGCCGGGACACGTCGTCGGTCATCTCCAGCAGCAGCTCGTTGCGGTCGGACTCGGTGAGCCCTCCGGCCGCGATGACCCGCTGCAGCGGGATCTTGATGTTGACCTCGTGGTCGGAGCAGTCCACTCCGGCGGAGTTGTCCAACGCGTCCGTGTTGATCCGGCCACCGGCGCGGGCGAACTCGATCCGGCCGCGCTGGGTCAGCCCGAGGTTGCCGCCCTCGCCGACGACCTTGACCCGCAGCTGCGAGCCGTTGACCCGGACCGGGTCGTTGGCCTTGTCACCGACCTCGCTGTTCGCCTCGGTCGAGGCCTTGACGTAGGTGCCGACACCGCCGTTCCACAGCAGGTCGGCTGGCGCGAGCAGGATCGCGTGGATCAGCTCCGGCGGGGTCAGGCTGCGCACCGTCTCCTCGAGGCCGAGCGCGGCGCGCATCTCGGAGGACACCGGGATCGCCTTCGCGGTCCGCGACCACACGCCACCGCCGGTGCTGATCTTCGACCGGTCGTAGTCGGCCCATGACGATCGGGGCAGCGCGAACATCCGGGTGCGCTCGGCGAAGGACGTCGCCGAGTCCGGGTTCGGGTCGACGAAGACGTGCCGGTGGTCGAACGCGGCGAGCAGCCGGATGTGCTCGGACAGCAGCATCCCGTTGCCGAACACGTCACCCGACATGTCCCCGACGCCGACCACGGTGAACTCCTGGCTCTGGGTGTCGACGCCCAGCTCCCGGAACGAGCGCTTCACGCTCTCCCAGGCGCCCTTGGCGGTGATGCCCATGGCCTTGTGGTCGTACCCGGCGGATCCACCCGAGGCGAACGCATCGCCCAGCCAGAACCCACGCTTCACCGCGAGCGAGTTCGCGATGTCGGAGAAGGTGGCGGTGCCCTTGTCCGCGGCGACCACCAGGTAGCTGTCCTCGCTGTCGTGGCGGACCACGTCCTCGGGCGGGACCGACTGACCGTCGACGCGGTTGTCGGTCAGGTCCAGCAGCCCGGAGATGAGCATCTTGTAGCAGGCGATGCCTTCGGCCTGGGTGGCCTCGCGGTCCGCTGTCGGGTCTCCGGTGGGCGCCGGCGGGTTCTTCACCACGAACCCGCCCTTGGCGCCGACCGGCACGATCACGGCGTTCTTGACGGCCTGTGCCTTGACCAGCCCGAGCACCTCGGTCCGGAAGTCGGCGGGCCGGTCCGACCAGCGCAGCCCGCCTCGGGCGACCGGCCCGAACCGCAGGTGCACGCCCTCCACCCGGGGCGAGTACACGAAGATCTCGAACCGGGGCGCGGGCGCCGGCAGCTCACGAATCTTGCTGGGATCGAACTTCAGGGCCAGGTAGGACCGGTCGGTGAAGTAGTTGGTCCGCAACGTCGAGGTGATCAGGTTGAGGTAGCCGCGCAGAATCCGGTCCGCGTCGAGACCGGTGACCTCGTCGATCATCGCGGTGACCTCGGTGAGCCGCCGCTCGATCTGCTCGACGCGCCGAGGGTCGTCGGCCTCGCCGAGCGCCGGGTCGAACCGGGCCTCGAACAGCCGCACGAGCGCGGCGGCGACCGGGGCCTGTGCGATCAGGGTGTCCGCGAGGTAGTACTGGCCGTACGGGGTGCCGATCTGGCGCAGGTAACGCGCGTAGGCGCGCAGCAGCGCCGCCTGCTGCCAGTTCAGGCCCGCGCGCAGCACCAGCGCGTTGAACCGGTCGACGTCGATGTCCCCGCGCCACGCCGCCGCGAACGCCGAGCAGAACGCGACCCGCACGTTCTCCGCGCCTCGGGCGCCGGTGATCTCCAGGACCGACTCGTCCACACGCAGACCGAAGTCGTAGATCCAGCAGCGCCTGCCGTCGGGGCGGGTGAACTGGTAGGGCCGTTCCTCGACGACCTCGACGCCCATCTGCTGCAGCACGGGCAGCAGCTGGGTCAGCGCGACCTCCTCGCCGGCCAGGTAGAGCTTGAAGCGTCGCTCACCGGGACGGCCGTTGGGCGGGGTGTAGAACGTCATGTCCGGCTGGTCGGTCAACGCGTCCAGCCGGGCGAGATCGCGCACGGCGTCCTCGGCGTCGAAGTCCTCCTGGTAGGCGGCCGGGACCAGAGGAAGGTAGGCGCGCACCGACTCGGTGAGCGCGGGGCTGCCGGCGCAGCGCGCCATGACCCGGTCCTCCCAGGTCTGCACCGCCTCGGCGAGCTGGTCCTGCAGCCGCTCGGTGTCCGGCTCGATCGGCTGCTCGGGGTCGGTGTGCACGGTGACGTGCAACAACGCGACGCTGGACTCGGTCACTCGCGCCGTGTAGTCGACGCGGTGCCCGCCCAGCTCGCGGCGCAGCGACTCCTGGACCGCCAGCCGGGCCTTCGTCGTGTAGCGGTCGCGGGGCAGGTAGATGAGGCAGGTGAAGAAGCGCCGGTACGGGTCGCGGCGCAGGAACAGCCGCAGCTGGCGCCGCTCCGCGAGCGACAGCACTCCGAGCGCGATGTTGTAGAGCTCGTCGGCGCTGGCCCGGAACAGCTCGTCACGCGGGTATCCGGAGATGACCTCGAGCATCCGCTGACCGGAGTAGGAACGCAGCGGGAATCCGGCCCGGTGGATCGCGGCACGCACCCGCCGTTCCACCACCGGGATGTCGAGCACGCTCTCGTACAGGGCGGGCACGGTGAGCATGCCGAGGAACCGGTGCTCGCCCGACACGTGGCCGTCGACGTCGAACGTCTTGACGCTCAGGTAGCTCGGGTAGACCGGCCGGGAGACCCTGCTGACCGAGCTCGCCTGGCTGAACAGCAGCAGCTCACGCGCGGTGGCCCGCTCGACGGCGTCGGAGCCGGGGGCGAACGAGGTGCTCGACACCTGGTCGCCGCGCAGCACTCCGAGCCCGGAGGCGAGCACCGCGCTGAGCACGGGCTGTTCGGTCGAGGTGTCCAGCTCGTAGCGGCGGTAGCCGAGGAAGGTGAAATGGTTGTCGCCGAGCCATTCGAGCAGCCGGGCACCGTCCTCGACCTCGGTGCCGTCCAACGGCGGGGGGTCCGAGCGCAGCCGGGCGGCCAGCTCGAGCGCGGCGCGCTGCATGCGGTCGCTGTCCTCGACGACCTCGCGCACGTCGTCGAGCACCTGGGTGACCTCGTCGGCGAGCCGTTCCTTCGCCGAGTCCTCGCCGAGGAGGTCGATCTTGATGTTCATCCACGACTCGACCTGGGCGCCCTTCGGCGGGGCGTCCGGATCGGCTTCGGCGAGCACCTCGAGCAGTTCGCCGGTGGGTCCCCTGCGCACCACGACGATCGGGTGCACCATGCCCTGCACGAAGGCGCCGGCGCGACCGATCCCGGCCAGCACGGACTCCACGAGGAACGGCATGTCGTCGGTGACGATCTCGACGACGGTGTGCTGCCGTCCGTGGTCACCGGTGGCGTCGCGCAGCCGGAGCACCGGACGCCCGGGAGTGCGCTGTCCGGCCAGGAGCCGGTGCGAACGCACCGAGTCGAGCAGCTGCTCCGGTTCGGCGGCTTCCAGGTCCTCGGGCGGTGTGTGCCGGAAGTAGAGCTCACACAGGTCGGCGAGTCCCGGGTCGGCGGCTCGCGCCTCGGCAAGCACCTGCTCGCCTCGCGTGGCGGGCGCGTCCGATCGACGCCGGCCCCCGCCCTGGTCACCGTCGTGGTGCTGCCCGGGCTGTGCCGCCCGAGTGCCGGTCGAGCTCATTCCTGCTTCCCTCCGAGCGAGTCCGTACGCAAGACCCGGCCCGAGGCAACCCTATCGATTACGCCGCTGAGGTCATCCTCACTTGAGCAGATCTTGAGCAGATCCGCATCAGGCTTCTCGGTAAGCGGCGAGCGCACCGTCGATGAGCTCCGCGAAGCTCAGCTCCGACACAGGTTTGTCCCAGGAGCTGGGACGCGGCTGGGGCTTCTCCTGCTCGGCCGGCCGTTCGTCGGGCCGTTCGTCGCGGGGCGTGGCGCCGTTGGTCCGGCTGCCGTTGGTGCGGGCGCCGTTGGTGCGAGAGGCCTCGGCATGGCTACCGTTCGACGATTCCGAGGGCGGGGTGTGTCGCCCCTGCCCGGACGCGCCGTGTCTGCCCGTATCGGGGCTGTCACCGCCGGCCCGGTGCGAGCCGGCACGCGGCCGCGACTCCGCCTCGTCATCCGCCGAGTGGCGCCACGAGCTGCCACCCACCTGGGCGATGCCCACCGTGCCCTGGTCGAGCCCACCCGTACCGAATGACGGCGCCGCCACCTCGGCGGCAGGCGGGGCCTCCCGTTCCAGCTGGGCACGCAACTGCTCCACCTTGTGCCGCAGTGCGCCCAGATCGGTACCCGCCGCGCCGAACTCGGGCGACGCCGAGCCTTCTCCGGACCGGTGCGACGAGGTACCTGGTTCGGGCCCCGCGAGCGGATTCGGCCACGAGGTCTGCGCGGTCAACGGATCGGTCGTGGCCGGAGCCGGGTCCAGCCAGCTCGGCGAGTTTCCGGACAGCGGCGTACCCAGCGGGTCCGAGGCGCCGAATCCGCTGTCCAGGCCGTTGCGGGCGGCTTCGGCGGTCTCCGCCTCCGGACGCCGGCGGCGGCCTCCGCTGCCGGGTCGTGCCTGCAGCCAGTCCGGACCGGTGTCGGCGGAGGTCGGTGCGGAATCGGCCACGGGGGGTTCGGGGGACACGGTGTCCGGCCGGCTGCCGGCGCTGTGCAGCCTCGAGTGCACAGCCTCGACGTGCTGTTCCATCGACCATTGCGGATCCAACGGACGCACCGCGATGCGGAACGTCGCCCCCGGCAGGGCGGAGGACAGTTCCGACCACCGTTGCGAGAGCCCGCTCGACACCGAGCGAACCCACCGCGTGACACCCTGGGCGTCGGGCTCGGAGACCGCGATCGTGACGGCGTCGGGCTTCAGCAGGAACAGCCGCGCCTCACCCGTCATCTGGTCGCGCAGCCGGTCGGCGATGCGCAGGGCCAGTTCGGTGGAACTCGCCCCTCCGCCGAGGCCGTCGGGCGTCGCCACGTCGACCACGACCAGGTGCGACGGCCGGGACGTACCGGTGGAGGCCAGCCCGGTGAGTCGCGCGGCGAGCTCGGGCACGCTCAACCAGCCGGATCCCGCGCTCGACGCACCGTTGTAGGTGGCGTCGGCACTCGGTGTGGGATCGCGGTGGCGGAGCCACGACGGGCGCTGCCGCACCGGCTCGGGCGGGCTGTCCGGGGCGCCGTGCCGTCGGTCCGCCGAGCCGCCCGGCCCGAGCGGTTCCACGCTGGGCTCGGCGCCCGCCGGCAGCCAGACGACCGAGGTGTCCGCGATCGGGTTGTGGCCGCCCAGCGGACTGCTCGCCGGGTCGGCATCACCGTCCATGACCGAGCCGAGGTCGATGCGCTGAGTGCCGGCATCGATGTCCGGCGCGCGACGCCGTCCCGTCCGGGGGCCGTTGTCCGTCGAGGCGACCTGATCCGAGGGTCCCGGCAACGGTTCGATCCACCGGGGCTTCACCGATGTCCCGTTGGTGCGCGCGTGGCCGTTCAGCGGGTCGCTCTGCTCCGGCTCACCCGGCTTGGCGAACACCGGACGCAACAAGCTGGTGTGCTCGGTACTCCCGCCACCGATCGAGGCGAGGTCGAACGCCCCTGTCCCGTTGGGTCCGGAGGCGTGCCTGATCGATCGGGAGCCCGAAGCCTGGGATGACGCCCCGGCCGGGAACGAGCCCGTGCCGGACCCGAGCGTCGACCGCGCTGCCGCCTCGCCGGCCCCCGAGCGGGACATCGCGGCCCCGGAGGCGCGAGCCAGCAGGGTGAGGGCCTGCTCGACGGCCGCCGCGTGTCGCCGCTCTGCGGCGCGTGCCTTCTTGCTCGCGGCGAGAGCGGCGGACAGCTCGCCGTTGCTCTCCCGGAGCTCCGCGAGGATCCCCTGACCGTCGCTCTCGAGTCCGGGCAGCTCCTGCGACTCGACCGCCTCGGCGACCCAGATCGCCTCGGACAAGGCGGCGTCTCGTTCGCCCACCGGGAGGTGGACCAGCGTGGCCAGCGCGAGCCGAAGCCGAGCGGCGGGCACGAGCGAGGCGGGCCGGGTCTGCCAGCGCAGCATCGGGCGCGAGATCTCACGGATCGGGTCGGCGTGACCCGCATCGGCGAGTGCCAGGCACAGCTCGAGACACAGTTCCAGCGCCAGGTGCGGTGACACGGGCTCCAACGCGCCGCCCGCCAGCCGATCCCCCAGTACCTTGCGCAGCCCTTCCCTCGCTCGCTCGAGCGAGGCCTGCGGCTGGCCGCGTTGACGCAGCTGGCGGGCGAGCACGGTGTCCAGCCTGCCGAGGCCCAGCGCGGCGGCCTCGCCGCCGATGCCCTGCAGAGCGTTTGCGGCGGCGTCGGTCAGTTCCTGGGCCTGGCCACCCGGTTCGGGCACCTGCAGGAGCGCCTCGATGCACACGTCCGCGCGAAGAGCCGGGTCGACCTCCAGCCTGTCGCGGACCGGAGCGAGCAGGGCCGAGGCGGTCGTCAGGTCGCCCAGCTCGCGGGCGACGGAAGCCAGCTCCACCCGTAACCGGGCCTCGGCCGCCAGGTCGCCGGCCCTGACGGCCTCGGCGAGCGCCTCGACCGCACGCGGCACCGCGCTCACACCGTGCCCGATGATCACCAGTCCGTGGGCCAACCACGCCTCGGCCCGACGCGCACTCGGCGCGTCGCCTACCGATCCGGCCACTCGCGAGGCATGCTCTGCGAGCGCCGCCGTGACGTCCGGCGCCCGCCACCGGAAGGACTCCGCCAGATCGAGGATCGCCTTCGCGTCCCCGACCACAGCGGCAGTGCCTGATACGGGAGTGGTGCTCGACCCCGTCGGCTGCACAGCTCCTCCCAGTGTTTCGGCGTCTATATGGAGGCTGAGAACAGCCGGCTGGTGGTTCGACCCGGGCTCGGGGCCCGGCACGACACTCAGTCGCGTGTCAGCTTACGGTGTGTCACCCGGTGCGGTCGTGCTGCCTCTGCCCCCAGCCGCTCTACCTTGTTCTTCTCGTACGCCTCGAAGTTGCCCTCGAACCAGAACCACGATGCCGGCTGATCGTCATCGCCTTCCCAGGCGAGGATGTGCGTGACGACCCGGTCCAGGAACCACCGGTCGTGGGAGATCACCACGGCGCAGCCGGGGAACTGCTGCAGCGCGTTCTCCAGCGACGAGAGGGTCTCGACGTCCAGGTCGTTCGTCGGCTCGTCCAGCAGGATGAGGTTGCCGCCCTCCTTGAGCGTCAGTGCCAGGTTCAGCCGGTTGCGCTCACCACCGGACAACACACCGGCGGGCTTCTGCTGCTCCGGGCCCTTGAAACCGAACGCCGCGACGTACGCCCTGGACGGCATCTCGACCTGGCCGACCTTGATGTAGTCCAGCTCGTCCGAGACGACCTGCCAGACGGTCTTCTTGGGGTCGATACCGCCACGGCCCTGGTCGACGTAGGACAGCTGGACGGTCTCGCCGACCTTCACCGAACCCGAGTCCGGGTTCTCCAACCCGACGATGGTCTTGAACAGGGTCGTCTTACCGACACCGTTCGGTCCGATCACGCCGACGATGCCGTTGCGCGGCAGGGTGAAGGACAGGTCCTTGATCAGGACCCGGCCGTCGAAGCCCTTGTCCAGGTTGGCGACCTCGACCACGACGTTGCCCAGACGCGGGCCCGGCGGAATCTGGATCTCCTCGAAGTCGAGCTTGCGGGTCTTCTCCGCCTCGGCGGCCATCTCCTCGTAGCGCTGCAGCCGCGACCGGCTCTTCGCCTGGCGCGCCTTGGCGCCGGAGCGAACCCACGCCAGTTCCTCGGTGAGCCGCTTCTGCAGCTTCTGGTCCTTCTTGCCCTGGACGGCCAGACGCTCGGCCTTCTTCTCCAGGTAGGTCGAGTAGTTGCCCTCGTACGGGTAGGCGCGTCCCCGGTCGAGCTCGAGGATCCACTCGGCGACGTTGTCCAGGAAGTACCGGTCGTGGGTGACGGCGAGTACGGCACCGGGGTACCCGGCAAGGTACTGCTCCAGCCACAGCACGCTCTCCGCGTCCAGGTGGTTGGTCGGCTCGTCCAGGAGCAGCAGATCGGGCTTGCTCAGCAGCAGCTTGCACAGCGCGACCCGCCTGCGTTCCCCACCGGACAGCTGAGTGACCTCAGCGTCCGGTGGGGGGCAGCGAAGTGCGTCCATGGCCTGTTCCAGCTGCGAGTCGAGGTCCCAGGCGTCGGCGTGGTCCAGCTCCTCCTGGAGCTGCCCCATCTCTTCCATCAGCTCGTCGGTGTAGTCGGTCGCCATCTTCTCGGCGACCTCGTTGAACCGGTCCAACTTCTGCTTGATGGGACCGACACCCTCCTCGACGTTGCCGAGGACCGTCTTGGACTCGTTGAGCGGAGGCTCCTGCTGAAGCATCCCCACGCTCGCGCCCGGCGCAAGGAAGGCGTCTCCGTTGTTGGAGTGCTCCAGACCCGCCATGATCCGCAGCACCGTGGACTTACCGGCACCGTTGGGACCGACGACTCCGATCTTCGCCCCTGGGAGGAACGACAGACTCACGTCATCGAGGATGACCTTGTCGCCGTGGGCCTTCCGGACCTTACGCATGGTGTAGATGAACTCAGCCACACCTACGATCGTAGAGGCGTCAACCTACTGACCGACCGGCGCACCCGTTAGGACCGGTTCTCAGTCCGAGGTGGTGCCCGTCGCCTGCAACACCGGCCGCGCGGTCTCGTTCAGCTCCTCCATCCTCGTGCCGACGGACTGTCGTGGGATCACTCGCCCCGCCGGGACTTCGGCCGCCGGCGCACCGGACACGGGAACCGGCCCCGCGCCGCGAGCACCCAGCATCTGAACCGAACAGCGATTCAGGTCCGGACCGATGGCTATGGCATCCAGCTCGGTGTCCGAGCGCCGCTGACCGTCATGCTCGTACTGCCTCGAGTACAACCTGCCTCGGACGATCACCGGATCGCCCTTGTTCAGGCTCACCGCGACGTTGGTCGCCAGCCTTCGCCAACACGTCACATGCACGTACAAACGGTCGCCGTCGACCCATTCCCCGGTCGCCTTGTGAAAGCGCCGCTCGTTGCAGACCAGCCGGAAGTTCGCCACATCCAGGCCTGTGCTCGTCTGCTTGTGCTGCACATCGGTCATCACCGTGCCGACGATGGTCGTCCAGGTCTCGTTCATCTCGCTGCCTCTCGCCGTAGCTTCCGACGTTTGCCGGACAACTCGAGCTTGGCGGGGTTCGACCTCGATTTCCACCGGCATGTCGTCAGCTGTGGACAACCAAGCCCCCTGTGGACAACAAGGCCCTCAGACGGCCAGGAACCACGGCTTTGTCGGCCCCATACCGGATAATTCGCACCGGGGGCGCAGCGCACGCAAAAAGGCGGGCCCGGAAACCGGGCCCGCCTTCTATGGGGTTTGTATGTCGGCGGTGTCCTACTCTCCCACACCCTACCGAGTGCAGTACCATCGGCGCTGAAGGGCTTAGCTTCCGGGTTCGGAATGGGACCGGGCGTTTCCCCAACGCTAAAACCACCGACAACAATATTCAAATATAAAACCCTACTTGAACACCCAACCACACGGGTTGTTTGCTCAGGGTCACACAGTGGATGCGAACAAAATGTTGAGGTGAAGCCCTCGGCCTATTAGTACCAGTCAACTCCACCCCTCACAGG
>NZ_AUBB01000021.1 GCF_000429025.1 Actinospineispora spinosispora DSM 44797 | reverse complement strand
TCCCCGCGATCCTGGCTAAGCACTTGGCGTGGCCGCCCGCTGTCAACCCTGAAACCTCGCCCCCGAACCCGTGCAACCAGGAACGAGCGCGAGGCCGGCGCCAGCCGGGGGTTGAGAGCGGGCGGCCACGCCAAGCACACTGAAAGCCAGCGGGGATGCACCTCTCAAGACACCCCCATGCCCCCGGCTCAGCACAAGAGAGCGTCACCACCCACGCAGGTCGACAGGCCAGCGCTCCAGCACCCGATCACCGCTGGCCAGATACATCGCCTCGTGCAGCGCGACCGTCGGGTCGACGTGCGCGGGCAGGACCCGCACCCGATCACCGACATGCACCGAGCCGGGAGTGCTCGGAGCGAACGTGATGTGCTCGTCGGAGCAGTACCAGACCGAGGCGCCCTCGATCGTCGGGTTCCCGTGGTCCATACCCAACGACTTCAGTCCGACGTCGGCGACCGCCCACCCCTCGGACACCGAGATCACCGTGCCCAGCACGGACAGGGCCTGGGCGAAAGGCAGCCCGAGCGATCCGTACGCGGTGTCCATCAGCGCGTAGGAACCGGCCTGGATCTCGCTCGCCCAGGTGTTGACCGCGTGGGTGCCGGTGCCGCCAGCGGACACCAGATCACCGCCCACCTCCGCGTGTGCCGCGAGCAGGAGCTTCATCGCCTCCTCGGTGAGCCGTGTGCGCTCGGCCTCCGGGGTCACCATCATCAGATGGCCCTCGTAGCCCATGACGCCGCGCACCGCCAGTCCCCGCTCGCGTGCCGATGCGGCCAGGTCACCGGCCTTCTCCGGTGGGCATCCGCAGCGGGGAAGGCCGACGTTGACGTCGATGACGACCTCACGGACCCCGCCGTCCACGGCGGCCGCGATCGTCTGTGAGGAGTCCACGGCCGCGGTCACCCTGGCACCCTCCGCAACCAGCGCGCCGAGACGCCTCATGTCCAGCACCTCGTTGGCGAGCAACAGGTCATCGCCGAGCCCCGCGGCCACCATGCCCTCGACCTCGCGCACGGTGGCGCAGGTGAAACCGTGATGGCCTGCCGCGTGCTGGCGTGCCGCGAGGGCGGTGCACTTGTGCGCCTTGACGTGCGGCCGCAGCCGGTCACCGGGTAAGGCGGCGGACATCGTGGCCAGGTTCGCCTCCAGCAGGGTGTCCTCCACCAGCAGCGCCGGTGTCGTCAGCCCCGCGACCGTCCCCAGGTCCGCCATCAACTGCCCCCGTCCGCCGGACCGAGGACCCGGTCCAGGTAGTCGTTGCCGAACAGGCCTCCCGGGTCGACCCGCTTGCGTACCGCCAGGAACTCGTCGAAGCGTGGGTACCGGGTGCGCAGCGTGTCCGCGTCGCACGTGTGCATCTTGCCCCAGTGCGGTCGACCGTCCAGCCCGCTCATCACGGCCTCGACCTCCGCGAAGTACCGCTGGTAGGGCTGACCGGCGAACATGTGTACCGCCAGGTAGGCCGAGTCCCGGCCACTCGCGGTCGACAGCGGGATGTCGTCCGGCGCGGTGAACCGCACCTCGATCGGGAACGACACCCTCATGCCGGGCAGCTCGGTCACCCGCCGGACACCCGCGATCGCGTCGCGCACGGCCTCTCTGGGCACCGCGTACTCCATCTCGACGAACCGAACCCGTCGGGGAGAGCAGAACACCCGGTGCGAGGCGTCGGAGTACTCCCGGTCCCCCATGAACCGCGCGGCGAACCGGTTGATCCTGGGCACCAGCGACGGTACGGCCTTGCCCAGCTCACAGGTCAGCCGGAAAGCGCCGTTGCCGATCACATCGTCCTCGATGAAGGCACGCGGGCGGCCGATGGGCCGCGGACGTTGCCCCTCGGCGAGCCGGTTGTTCCGCTTGGTCAACGTCTTCTCGGTGTGCGGGAACCAGTAGAACTCGAAGTGGTCGTTGGTCGCGACCAGCTCGTCCAGCTCCCCGAGCACCCGCCCGAGCGGCATCGGACGCTCGGCGGCGTGCAGCACGAACGCGGGCTCGGCCGCCAAGGTCACCGAGGTGACCAGTCCGAGCGCTCCGAGCCCGACCCGCGCGGCACTGAACAGCTCGGGGTCCCGGGTCGGGTCGCACTGCACCACCGAGCCGTCGGCGAGCACCAGCTCGAGCGCGCGGACCTGCGTGGCCAGGCCGCCGAGGTTGCGTCCGGTGCCGTGGGTGCCGGTGGACAGGGCACCCGCGACGGTCTGCCGATCGATGTCTCCGAGGTTGCTCAACGCGAGCCCGGCATCCGCCAGCATCCGGTTCAACCGGTACAGCGGAAGCCCCGCGTCCACGGTCACCAGCCCGGTCGAGGTGTCCAGCGCCCGCAGCCCGGCCATACCGGACAGCTCGACCTGTACCCCGTCGGTCAGTCCGATGCCGGTGAACGAATGCCCGGAACCGATCGCCTTGACCCTGCTCCCGACCCGGGACGCGGTCTCGACCAGCGCGGACAGCTCCCCCACGCTCCGGGGTCGGGCCACCTGCACCGGCGTCGCACGCTGGTTGCCCGCCCAGTTACGCCACTGCTGTCGGTTCGCCCCGCTCATCTGCGTTCCCCCTCGACGACGTTCGGTGTCTGACGGACCGCCGCGTCGGGCAGCCGGGGCGGGCCGGCGGCACCGTCCCGCAGCCTGCCGCGCAGCCCGACGAAGTACCAGACCGCGGCCAGCGCCAGTCCGCCCAGGGTGACCCACAGCGCATCGCGGAACTCACTGGGCAGGACCAGCACCGCGAGCGCGGCGAGCAGCCAGACGAGAGCCAGCACGAACACCGGGGTCGCCCACCGGCCCAGGTGGAACGCCCCCGGCAGCCGATCGAGCCGATGCCGGCGCATGCCGTAGGCGATCACGGTCAGTAGATAGACCACATAGGGAATCAGCGCGGTTGCCCCGACCAGGGTGCCGAACGCGTTGCCGTTGAGGTAGCCGTACGTCATCAGTGCCAGGCAGATCACCAGTGAGATGACCAGTGCGGGCACCGGGGTCCTGCGTCCGGCGCTCACGCCCCGCAACAGGCCCGACGCCGGGAGCATGTTGTCCCTCGCCATGGCATAGATCAGCCGAGCGCTCGCGGCCGCGGCGACGACGGTCAGCGCGACCATGGAGAAGACCACGACCAGCAAGAATGCGGATGTCAGACCGTGACCCAGCCAGTACGTGCTGATCTCCGCGAGCGGCACCTCCGAGGAGGCGATCGTGGCAGGGTCCGGGATGGCGACCGTGAACCCGATCAACGTGATCATGCCGAGGACCCCAGAGACGATCACCGACAGCAGGATCGCTCTCGGGATCGTGCGGCGCGCATCCACCGTCTCCTCGCCCATGTCCGCCGCGGCCTCGAACCCGACGAGGGTGTACACGCCGATGAGCGAGGCGAGCACGATCCCGTAGAACAGCGACTGGCCGGGCAGCTTGGTGTACTCGCCGAGGATGCCGAACCCGTGACCGACCGGCTTGGCGTGACCGACGAACAACCCGAACAGCAGCAGTGCGAGCACCACGGTGCCGATGATCTCGGTGACCACCGCGACGTTGTTGACCCTGGCCGCGAGCTGCACGCTCACGATGTTGACGCCGAACGCGATGACGATCAGCACCACGGCGACGGCGAACAGCAACGAGCTGTCCGACGGGTCGCCGCCCAGCGCGGTGACCAGCAGCGGGGCGGCGCCGAGCAGCAGGATCCCGGGCATCCCGACCGCGCTGTACATGATGCCCAGTGCTCCGACCACGTACCCGTAGCGCGGTCCGACCAGCCGCGCGGCCCACTGGTAGTTCGCGCCGGCTAGTGGGATCCGGGTCGAGAGCTCGGCCAGGATCAGCGCGACCAGGGTCTGCCCCACGGCCGCGATGGGCCACAGCCAGATGCTCGCCGGACCGAGATGGGTGATCCCGAAGGCATAGTTCAGGAAGATTCCGGTGGTGATCGAGACGACCGAGAACGCGACCGAGAACACCGCGAACAGGCGCAACACCCGGCGCAGCTCCTGTCGGTACCCGAACTCGCCCGATTCGGCACTTGCCTGTTCGCTATGAGCCACGCCACTCAGGGTGGCCATAGAACCGGTTCTGAGTCAATGGTCTGAGTCAGGTGACCCACTTTTGTCGTAAGCTCGCACCGTCCGGTCATCGGTTAGTGGTTAGCTCATGAGCGACAGCCGGAGTGGATCGAGAACGACAGAGGGTGGCGACAGCGTGGCGCGGGTACGGGCCAAGGTCAGGCGTGAGCTGCTCATCGAGGCCGCGGTGCGGGTCGCGGCGCGCGACGGGGTGGCCGCGACCACGACCCGCGCCGTCGCGGCGGAGGCCGGGGCGAGCCTGGCGAGTGTGCACTACTGCTTCGACTCCAAGCAGGAGCTGCTCCGTGAGGTGCTGATCTCGATCATCAACGAGCTGGCGGGCGACTGGTTGCCGAGCGCGACGGAGGGCGCCGGTGTCGCGGTGCTGGCCCGCGCGGAACTCCGTGCGCTGTGGGACGTCGTCGAGCGTGAACCCGGCAAGCAGCAGGTCACCTACGAGCTGACCCACCATGCGCTGCGCACCGAAGGGCTGGAGGAACTGGCACGGTGGCAGTACGAGGTCTACTACGAACGCAGCGCGCAACGCTTGCGCGACATCGCGGCACGCGCCGCCGTCGAGTGGACCCTGCCGCTGCCGATCCTGACCAGGATGCTGATGAACATGATCGACGGCCTCGTGCTCGGCTGGCTGGTCGACCGGAACTCCGAGCTCGCCCGGGGTGCGCTGGACGCCTTCGCCGACTCGCTCGAAGGAATGAGCCGCGCGATCGTCACGTCACCGGGGCTCGAGCACTCGTGAGATAGCTCGTCAGCATCGCCACCAGCTCGTTCTCGAGGCGGGTGACGTCGATCGGGTCGGGCGCCGCGATCAGCTGGTGCACGACCAGCTCGACGGTCGAGACCACGAGCCTCGCCGCGGTGTGCGTGTCGGTGACCCGGACCTCCGGGTGACCGTCGAGCAGGTCCTGGATGTAGCTGACGAACATCCCCATGCTCCTCGCGACCTTCGCCAGGAGCTCGTCGGAGCGTGGACCCTGCTCCATCATCACGCGCAGGAGCTGCGGGTCGTCCAGGTGGTTCTCGATCGCCGCGCGGACGAAGAGCCGAAGGATCTCCTCCAGCGGACCGGGCAGCTCGGAACGCTGCCGCTCCCCGATCGCGACGAGTCCCGCGTCGAGATGCCGGGTCAGGAGCTCCAGCAGGATCGCGTCCTTGTTCGGGTAGTACTGGTACAGCGACCCGACCGAGATCCGCGCCCGCTCCGCGATCCGGTTCGTGGTGCCCGCGGCGTAGCCGTGCTCGGCGAAAACCTGAGCCGCCGCCGTCAGGATGCGGCGCCGGGTGAGCTCGGAACGAACCTGGCGAGGCTGTCTACGTGGTTGAAGCCTGCGTTTGTCCGACGTCATGAGCGCTCCGGTGGACGGGCTCGAAAGCGAGTAGCCAAGAAAGCGAATGATTGCTCGTAATAGTGCCATGACCTGCAACGACTAGACGTCCAGGACGCAGGCGGCGACACACACCTCACCTCATCAGCAAGGAGACGTTCATGACGCATGCCCGCACACGCCCCCGGCGGGTACCGGCGAGCGAGGTCCGCGCTCGTCTCGGGGAGCCGGAGGGGCTCGTGACGGAGAAGATCCTCGACCATGTCGACGAGCACGCCCACCGCTTCATCGCTCATTCGCCGTTCCTGACCCTGGCTACCGCCGACGCGGCCGGGCGGGCCGACTGCTCGCCCCGGGGCGACTATCCGGGTTTCGTGAAGGTGCTCGACCCCCACACGGTCGCGATTCCGGACCGCGCCGGCAACAAGATCGCCGACTCGTTCCGCAACATCGCCGAGAACGACGGAGTCGGGCTGCTGTTCCTCGTGCCCGGCGTCCGGGAGACGTTGCGCCTCAACGGCCACGCCTACCCGACCGATGAACCCGACGTACTCGCCCGGATGCAGGCCGAGGCCAGCACACCGGACCTGGCGCTGATCGTCGAGGTCACCGAGGTCTACTTCCACTGCGGACGGGCACTACTGCGGTCCCGGCTGTGGGACCCGGCCAGCCAGGCTCTGGCGGCCGCGCTTCCGTCACCGGGCGAGATCGTCACCAGCCAGCTCGGGCTCGACATGTCTCCGGAGGAGCTCGACCGCAGCCTCGAATCCGCGTACCGGAAGCTGTACTGACCGCACACGAAGGTGATCCCGTGCAACACACCATCCTCGACCGCGTGGACCGGATCGCCGAGGACGTCGTGTCCCTCGTCCTGCGCGGCGCGACTGCTCCACTCGCGCCCTGGGAACCGGGCGCGCACATCGACCTCGCGCTACCCAACTGGCTGACCAGGCAGTACTCGCTGTGCGGAGATCCCGCCGATCGGGACAGCTACCGCATCGCGGTCCGCCACGAGCCGCTCAGCCGAGGCGGTTCCGAGTACATCCACCTGTTCCTCGCCCCGGGACGAGGCCTCGACGTCTCCCTGCCGCGCAACCACTTCCCGCGCCTGCCCGCGCCGGAGTACCTGTTCCTGGCCGGCGGTATCGGCATCACGCCGATCCTGCCCATGCTGCGCGGCGCGGTCGAGTCCGGTGCGACGGCCACAGTCGTGTACCTGGGCAGATCGTTGTCGACCATGCCGTTTGTCGACGAGCTGAGGGCCGGCTACGGGTCCGGAGCACGGATCATCGCCACCGAGACCGAGGGGCGGCCGGACCTCACAGCTCTCGCGTCACGCCTGTCACCGGACGCTCTCGTGTACTGCTGCGGTCCGGCGTCGATGGTCGCCTCGGTGGAGGCCACGTTCCCGGCCGACCGTCTGCACATCGAACGCTTCCGTCCGCTGACCAGAACTTTCGCGCCGAACACACCCTTCGAGGTGACGTGTGTCCGGTCGGGAGACACGGTGGCGGTCGACACCGACGAGTCACTGCTCGACGCGTTGATCCACGCGGGACATCCCGTGCCCCCCGGCTGCCGCGAAGGGGTCTGCGGAAGCTGCGAGGTGGTGGTCCTCGACGGCGAACCAGAACACCGCGACGACATAGGCGCCCCCGCCGGACGCATGTACCCCTGCGTCTCCCGCGCCCACACCCCGCACCTCCTACTGGACCTCTGATCCACATACGCACCCCCAACGGCACGAATGTGGCTTTAGGGACGTTGAACGTCCCTAAAGCCACATTCGTGCCACTCGGGGCGGGTGGCTGGGCGGGGCGGGGCGGTTGGCTAGCGCTTCAGGAGGTTGCGGGCGATGACCATCCGCTGGACCTGGTTGGTGCCCTCGTAGATCTGGGTGATCTTGGCGTCGCGCATCATCCGCTCGACCGGGAAGTCCCGCGTGTAACCGGCGCCGCCCAGTGCCTGGACCGCATCGGTGGTGACCTTCATCGCGACGTCCGAGGCGTAGCACTTGGCGGCCGCGCCGAAGAACGGCAGGTCGGCGTCACCACGCTCGGACTTCGACGCCGCCACGTAGACCATCTGCCGGGCCGTCTCGACCGCCATGGCCATGTCCGCGAGCATGAACTGCATGCCCTGGAACTCCGCGATCGCCTTGCCGAACTGCCGGCGTTCCTTGACGTAGTCCAGCGCGGCGTCGAGCGCGCCCTGTGCGATGCCCACCGCCTGAGCACCGATCGTCACCCGGGTGTGGTCGAGGGTGCGCAGCGCGATCTTGAGGCCCTCGCCCGGCTTCCCGATCATCCGATCGCCCGGGATCCGGACGTTGTCGAAGTGCAGCTCGCGCGTCGGTGAGCCCTTGATGCCGAGCTTGCGTTCCGGAGCACCGAAGCCGAACCCCTCGTCGGACTTCTCCACCACGAAAGCGCTGATGTTCGAGCCGCGGGCACCGTTCGGGTCGGTCACGGCAAGTACCGTGTAGAACTCCGACACCCCGGCGTTCGTGATCCACGCCTTGTGGCCGTTCAGAATCCAGTCGTCGCCGTCGGGAGTGGCCCGGCACTTCATCGCGGCGGTGTCGGAGCCGGCCTCGCGCTCGGAGAGACCGTAGGAGAACCCGCCCTCACCACGCGCCAGCGGCGGCAGGTACTTCGACTTGATCTCCTCGGAGCCACCGAGGAGCACCGGCATGCTGCCCAGCTTGTTGACCGCGGGGATGAGCGACGACGAGGCGCACACCCTGGCGATCTCCTCGATGACGATGCACGTCGCCAGCGCGTCCGCGCCCGCGCCGCCGTACTGCTCCGGCACGTGCGGCGCGTGGAAGTCCGACGCGACGAGCGCCTCGTAGGCGGCCTGCGGGAACGCCGCCTTCTCGTCGACCTCCGCCGCGTACGGCGCGATCTTGTCCTCGCTCACCGCCCGCACCGCCTCGCGGATCGCCTCGTGGTCCTCGGAGAGACGGAACAGGTCGAAGTCGGTGTTGTTCACAGGTGTCCTCCGGTGTCAGTTGTAGGTGTAGAAGCCGCGGCCGGTCTTACGGCCGAGCAGCCCCGCCTCGACCATGCGGGCGAGCAGCGGCGGTGGCGCGTAGAGCGGCTCCTTGAACTCCTCGTACAGCGACTCGGCGACCGCCTTCGTGGTGTCCAGGCCGATCAGGTCGGCCAGCGCCAGCGGGCCCTGTGGGTGAGCGGCACCCCGGATCAGGCCCTGGTCGATGTCCTCCGCGGTGGCGAATCCGGACTCGAACATCCGGATGGCCGAGAGCACGAACGGGATCAGCAAGGCGTTGACGATGAACCCGGCGCGGTCCTGACAGTCGATCGTGTGCTTGCCGAGGGTGTCCTCGACGAAACTCCGGACCTTGCTGGTCGTCGCGGGCGCGGTCAGCAGGCTCGGCACCAGCTCGACCAGCGACAGCACGGGCACCGGGTTGAAGAAGTGCACGCCGAGCACCTGGGTCGGACGGTTGGTCGCCACGGCCAGCTTCATGATCGGGATCGACGAGGTGTTGGACGCCAGCACCGCGTCGGTCGACTCCACGATCGCGTCCAGGCGCTTGAACAGACCCACCTTGGCGGTCTCGTTCTCGGCGATGGCCTCGATCACCAGGTCGCGGTCGGCGAGCTCCTCGAGCTCGGTCACGACCCGGATCCGGGTCAGCACGTCCTGGGCGCTGGTGATCTTGCCCTTGGCCTCGGCGCGACCGAGGGACTTCGTCAGTCGCTCCAGGCCGGCGTCCACCGCCTTCTGATCGGCCTCGACGACGACCACGTCGCATTCGGCACGGGCGGACACCTCCGCGATCCCCGCACCCATGAGCCCGCATCCGACAACGCCGACGCGCTGCATCGATAGCCACAACCTCTCCGATAGGTACTGCGTTCCAGTGTACGGTACTGCGTACCATCGCGGAGAGCAAGCGTCACCGACCGCCCCGTCACCGACGACATAGGGTCACGCCGAGAGAGTCGAGGAGCACCCATGCCGCAGCACGGCACCAAGGCACGCCTCAGCGAGGCGGCGTTCGCGCTGTTCGACGAACGCGGCTACGAGGCCACGACGGTCGACGACATCACCGAGCGCGCGGGCGTCGGGCGGACCACGTTCTTCCGCGCGTACCGGTCGAAGGAAGAGGTCATCTTCCCCGACCACGACGCCGTGCTGGATGCCATCCGGACCCGTCTCGCCGCCTCGACGCCGCACACGGCGCTCGTCGCGGTCCGTGAGGCGGCCCGGCTCGTACTGCTGCACTACCTCGGCGAAGGCGACCTGGCACTCGCCCGGTACCGGCTGACCCGAAGCGTGCCCGCGCTGCGCGACCGGGAGATCGCCGGCACCCTGCAGTACCAGCGCGTGTTCCGCGAGTACATCCACACCTGGCTGGGTGGTGGCGAGAACGCCGCGCTGCGCGCCGAGCTGATGGCGGCCGCCGTGGTGACCGCTCACAACTACGTGCTGCGCCGGTGGCTGCGCGGCATGACCGACCGTCCCGAGGCCGAGTTCGAAACGGCGATCGCGGCGGCTCTGGAGTCATTCGCGCAACCGTCATCGGCCGAGGGAGCGATCGTCGCCTTCCGCACCACGAAGGATCTAGACGCCGTCCTGCCCGCTCTGCGGGCGGTGCTGGGCGAGCCGGACGACCCCGGGCTCAGCCGGGATGTCGCGCAAGGGTCTCGCCGATGATGCGTGCCGCGTCCGGATAGGCACCCGGGTTCGAGCCGGAGTAGTTGAGCCGGATGTACGGGCCAGCGGGTTCGGCGGGGAACCACTCGTTGCCGGGCGCGACGACCACTCCCGCCGCCTCGCAGTCCCGCGCGAAGACGGCCAGGTCGATGGCATCCGGCAGGCGGACCCAGAGGTGCAGCCCTCCCCGGGGCACGGCGTCGAGGTGCAGCGCCGGGGCATGGTCGCGGAGGGCGCCGATGAGCAGGTCGCGGCGCGCGGCCAGCTGGTGGCGCAGACCTCGCCGATAGGTACGCCACGCCGGCTGGGTGACGACGTCGAGCGCGGCGGCCTGGAGCACGCCGCTGACGTACATGGACACCGCCTGGGCATCAGCCAGGATCCGCCTGCGAGCCGGCCCCCTGACGACAAGACCGGCGATGCGCACGGCGGGTGACACGCTCTTGGTCAACGAGCGCAGGTAGATCACATGGCCGGTGTCGCTGCGCGCGGCCATCGGCACGGGGTCGTCGGTGATGCCGAAGTCGTGCGCCCAGTCGTCCTCGACCACGAAGGCACCGTGCCGACGGGCCGTCTCCAGCACCTGATCGATCAGTGCCGGTGACCACTGGCCGCCCGTGGGGTTGGCGAAGTTCGGCTGGACGTAGAACGCCCGCGCCCCGGTCCGGGCGAAGGCTCGCGCCACGTCGTCCGGGTCGGGGCCGTGGACACCACTGGGTACGGGGACGATCTCCACCCCGACCTGGGCCGCCGCCAGGATCGCACCCCAGTAGGTCGGTGATTCCATCAGCAGCGGACCGCCCGTCCCGACGATCGCGCGGAACGTCGTGCTCAGCGCGCTCTGGCTACCGGGGAAGATCACCACGTCGCTCGGCGCGGGTGGCGAGACACCGCTCGGAGTGGTGGAGCCCAGCTCAGCGGCGAACCAGGCCTGAAGGTCGGGCAGGCCCGCGCTGGGCGGGCGGTCGACGGCGGCCTCACCACGCGCGGCGCGGACGAACGCCGAACGGACCAGACGCTCGGGCAGCAGCCCGCGGTCCGGGTAGCCGGAGTGCAGCGCGATCACGTCGTTCGGGGTCGTGCGCAGCGCTGTGGACAGCTGCGGCATGTGGTTGCGCACCGAGCCGAGGGCGGCCGTCTGCCACTCGTGGTCGTTCGGGCGCGCCACCCGGACGGTACGGACGAAGGTCCCCACGCCCGGCCGGGTCTCGACCGTCCCCTGCGAGGTCAGGGTGCGCAAGGCCTTCTGGACGGTGACCGGGCTCGCCCCGTACCGCGCGACCAGGGTCCGGGTCGACGGCAGCTTCGCGCCAGGCGGGGCTGCGTCGACCCAGTCACGGAGGCCTGCCACGATGCGCGAACTGCTATCGTCGGACATGACAGCACATAGTAGCGCTACTCTCACCGCGTCGCCGGTGCTATCGCGGACGCATTCCGGTCTCCTGTGGGGGCTGCTCGGAGTCGGCGCGTTCTCCTTCACCGTCCCGTTCACTCGCATCGCGGTTCAGAGCGGTGGGTTGTCGCCGCTGTTCATCGGCTCGGGGCGAGCGGTCATCGCCTCGGTCCTGGCGGCTTCGGCCCTGGCGATCACCCGGCAACGGCGCCCGCGCGGTGTCCAGTGGACCCGGCTCGCCGTGGTCGCCGCCGGTGTGGTCGTGGGCTTTCCGCTGCTGACCTCGTTCGCGCTCACCAGCGCCCCGGCGAGCCACGGAGCCGTCGTGATCGCGCTGCTCCCCGCGGCGACGGCCGTGACGGCGGTGCTTCGGGGACGGGAGCACGTCTCGAGCCGGTTCTGGATCATGGCGATCGTGGGGTCAGTCGTCGCCGTGGCCTTCGCGGCGGTGCAGGGCGGCGGGCTCCACGGGCTGCACCGCTCCGACCTGCTGCTGTTCGGGGCGGTCGTCGCGGCCGCCATCGGCTATGCGGAGGGCGGCCTGCTCGCCCGTGAGCTCGGGCCGTGGCAGACGGTCTCCTGGGCCCTCGTTGTCTCCGCGCCGGTGATGCTCGCTCTGGCCGGAGTGGCGACCGTCCAGCATCCACCCACGGGCACCCCGGTCGAATGGGCCTCGTTCGCCTATCTGGGCGTCGTCAGCATGTTCCTCGGCTTCTTCGCGTGGTACCACGGGCTGGCGATCGGTCCGATGGCCCAGGTCAGCCAGGTTCAGCTGGTCCAGCCCGTGCTGAGCATCTGCTGGGCGGGACTGTTCCTGCGCGAACAGATCACCTGGCCGACGGTCCTCGGCGGAGTCGCCGTCATCGCCTGCGCCGGGCTCGCGGTCCGAACCCGCCTGACCTCGCCGACGCGTCCGTGAGGCTCACCATTCGGCGAAGGACCCGTCGGGGTGGCGCCAGATCGGGTTGCGCCAGTCGTGCCCGACCTCCGCCGCCCGGCGCACCGCCGCCTCGTCGACCTCGATGCCCAGCCCGGGGCCGGTCAGCAACGCGACCGAGCTGTCCCGGAACTCGAAGACGCTCGCGTCCACGAGGTAGTCGAGCAGGTCGGACCCCTGGTTGTAGTGGATTCCGAGACTGGTCTCCTGGATGAGCGCGTTGGGGGTCGCGAAGTCGACCTGCAGACACGACGCGAATGCGATCGGGCCCAGCGGACAGTGCGGCGCCAGCGCCACCCCGTGCACCTCGGCCATCGCGGCGATCCGCCGACACTCGGAGATGCCGCCCGCATGGGACAGGTCGGGCTGTGCCACCGCGATGCCCGAACCGAGGACGTCCCGGAAATCCCATCGCGAGTACAGCCGTTCCCCGGTCGCGATCGGCACGGTGGTCGATGCGCAGATCGCCGCGTAGTCCGCCGTCTGCTCCGGAACCAGGGGCTCCTCCACGAAGAACGGGTGCAGGGGCTCGAGCAGCCGGCACACCTCGCGGGCCACGGCGGCGGACGTGCGGCCGTGGAAGTCGACCGCGATGTCGAAGTCGTCGCCCACCGCGGCACGGACGGCGGCGACCCGCTCCACCATGGCGTCGATCTCGCGCTTCGACTCCAGAGCGCGCATCGAGCCCGAGCCGTTCATCTTGATCGCGTCGAAACCCTGCGCCTTCTTCTCCAGCGCGTGTTCCGCCGCCTCGGTCGGGTCGTCGCCCGCCACCCAGCAGTAGCTGCGCATCCGGTCCCGCACAGGACCGCCGAGCAGGTCGTGGACGGGCACCCCGAGCGCCTTGCCCTTGATGTCCCACAACGCCTGGTCGACGCCGGCGACCGCGCTCGCCAGGATCGCGCCACCCCGGTAGAAGCCACCCTTCGTCAACACCTGCCAGTGGTCCTCGATGCGGAACGGGTCCTGACCGACCAGATACTCCGCGAGCTCGGCCACGGCGGTCGCCACGGTGGCCGCGCGTCCCTCGACGACCGGTTCGCCCCACCCGGTGATGCCTTCGTCGGTGGTCACCGCGAGGAAGCACCAGCGCGGCGCGACGAGGAAGGTCTCCAGACCGACGATCTTCATCGGGCACCTCTCACTCGGTCGACGAGCTCGGGAAGGGCGGCGAGCTGGCCCGCGTCCGCCAGTGCGGAGCCCAGCGAGACGGCCGACGCACCCTCGGCGAGGAACCGTTCGGCGTTCCCGGTCGACATGCCTCCCGTCGCGACGAAGCTGACCTCGGGGAACGGCCCGTGCATCGCGCGGAACCAGGATGTCCCCAGCTCGGCGGCGGGGAACGCCTTGAGCCAGGTCAGCCCGAGTTCCATGGCGCGCTGAATCTCCGACGCCGTGGCGACGCCCGGAAGGTGGGGCATCCCGGCGGCGATGGACGCCTCGGCGACCCGGCGGGAGAAGCCCGGCGCCACGGTGAACGCGGCGCCCGCCTTCGCGGCGGCCTCGACCCGCTCGATCGTCGTGACGGTCCCGGCGCCGACCGAGGCACCTCGTTCGGCGCCGGCCCGGGTCGCGGCGGTCAGCGCCGCGACGGCGTCCGGAGACTGCACCGGGATCTCGACCATGGGGATCCCGTGATCCCAGGCGCGGGTGCAGAGTTCGAGGGTGCGTTGCCGGTCGAAGCGGCGCAGGATCGCCATCAACGGCAGGTCCGCGAAGCCGGCCCGGAAGAACCGCTCGTTCGTCGGGTCGCTCACGTCGTCCATCCCAGTTCCGAGGAGATCGCGGTGGCGGTCCGGCGGATCGCCGGCAACCGAGCGCGCAGCGCCTCCAGATCGGTGTCGGCCTTGATCGCGGTCACCGAGATCGCCGTCCGGACGACGCCGGTCGCGTCGTACACGGGGTGACCGATGCAGTTCACGAAGCTCTCGAACTCGCCGTCGTCCGTGGAGAAGCCTCGCGCCCGGATGCGTCGCAGCTCCTCGACGAACGCGTCCGGTGATGCCACGGTCGTCTCGGTGTAGCGCTCGAAGACATAGCCGTCGAGCAGCACCGCACGTTCCGCCGGGGGCATGAACGCCAGGATCGCCTTCCCGACGCCTGAGGCGTGCAGTCGTACCGGTTTGCCGATCTCCGAGTACAGGCGGACCTTGCCGTGCGGTTCGATCTTGTCCGCGTACACGACGGCGTCGTCGACGACGGTGGCGATGTGCACGGTCACCTGGAGCTCGCGGCACAGGTCCCGCAGGTGCGGGTGAGCGATCGTGCGCAGGTCGAACTGTTCGAGCGCCGCGTGGGCCAGACCGGCGAGCCGGTAGCCGGCGGTGAACGTGCCGTCCTCGTTCTTGCGCGCGAGCCCACCCTTGGCCAGGTCCTGCATCAGCCGCAGCGCCGTCGTCCGATGGACCTGCAAGCGCTCGGCCACGTCCTGCGGGCGTTGTGGCCCCTTGCTGATCATCTCCAGGATCGAGATCGCCCGCTCCACCGCCTGGCTCATGACAGCACTGCCGGACGGAGCGAGGTGGCGTCGGCGTGATCGTTCATCGAACGCAGCGCGAATCCGGCGACCCGGTGGCCGAGCAGCAGCCGGGCCTCGGGTGTGGCGCCACGCAGGAGCCCGGACAGGTACCCGGCGGCGAACGCATCCCCCGCGCCCACCGGCTCCACCACGTCGACGGGCTCAGCGGGGACGAAGACCGATCGGCCTCGTTCGACGAGCGTCGCGCCGACGTCGGAGTCCTTGACCACCACCGCGGCCGAGCCGCCGATCAGGGCGGCCGTCTCCTCTGGGGTACCTGTCCCCCACACCGCCTCGGCCTCGTCGAGCCCGACGAACACCACGTCCGAGGCCCTGGCCAGCTCGAGCAGGACCGGAGCCGCCTCGGTGGCGGACCACAGCGCGGGCCGGTGGTTCACGTCGAACGAACGCAGCACGCCCTGGGCCCCCGCACGCGCCAGAAGGGTCGTCGCCAGCTCGGCCGCGGAGTCGGACAGTGCCGGCGTGACGCCGGACAGATGGACCAACCGGGTGGACCGGAGGTCCAGACGATCGAGGTCGGCCGTCGACAACCGCGACGCCGCCGAGCCGGACCGGTAGTAGTACACACCGGACGCCTCGGGAGCCGGATCCTTGAAGTACACGCCGGTCGGCGCCTCGGGATCCCGCACGACCAGCCCCACATCGACTCCGCCGCCGCCGATCTCGGCGAGGACGTGCTCGCCGAGGGGGTCCGCGCCGACCCGGCTCAACCAGCCCGTCCGGTGACCGAGGTCGGCGAGGTAGAGCGCAACCGTCGACTCGGCGCCCGCGACGGTGAGTGCCGCCGAGCGCGCGTCCGCCAGCCGCTGCCCCTCGCCCGGTACCACCAGGATCATCGACTCCCCGACGCACACCACGTCCGGACCTTCGCTCACACTCGTTCCTCCCGCCCGCGCGCTCAGCGCACCTGGGCGTACTCGACGTCGATCGGCACGCTGCCGTCACTGTCCCCCGACCGCAGCGCGGCCCGGCGCAGGGCACGCGGTGCGGTCTCCCGGAGGAAGAACGTGCAGACCGCCGTGATGATGCCGGACAGCGCCATGTACCCGGCGAGCAGCCACGGCGTACCGCCACCGGCGTGGACCAGGAGTGTCGCGACGAACGGCGCGGTGCCGGAGAACACCACGCTCGTCGTCTCCCTGGACAGCACCAGCCCCGAGAACCGCACCTCGGTCGGGAGCTGCTCGGAGTAGAACGAGCCGGCCGGACCGAAGATCATCGAGTTCAGCATGACGGCGAACCCCAGCGTGACGGCGAGGATGATCAGCGGCAGCGACTTCGTGCCGATGAGCAGCCAGAACGGCACGGTGAAGACGGCGATCGCGCAGCCACCCGCCATCATCAGCGGCCGCCTGCCCACATGGTCGGACAGCCACCCGCAGAACGGCACCCCGAGGACGGACACCGCGGAGGCGATCGAGATCGCGATGACCGAGGTGTTGGCGGGCATGCCGAGCTGCTGGGTCGTGTAGGCGGGGAGATAGCCCTGGATCGAGTACGAGGCCACCGCCGTCGCGCACCCGGCGCCGATCATCAGCGCTACCGTGCGCTTGTGGTTGCGCAGGACCTCCGCCAGCGGTGCCGAGCGCTTCTTCCCGTCGGCGACGGCCGCCTCGAACACCGCGCTCTCCGCCGTGGTGTAGCGCAGTACGAAACCGACGATCACGACGAGCACCGAGGCCAGATAGGGGATGCGCCATCCGTAGCTGAAGAAGTCCGCCTCGGGCATCGACGCGACGAGGGCCATCGCCCCGGACGCGAGGACGACGCCGATGAACTCACCGCCGCCGGGTAGCGCCGCGTAGAAACCCCGGTTGGTCGGCGTGGCGGCCTCGGTCGTCCAGACGTAGGCCCCGCCCAGCTCCGCGCCCACCCCGAGTCCCTGCAGGATTCGGAAGAAGACCAGCAGGATCGGCGCCCAGACACCGATGCTGTCGTAGGTCGGGAGCAGGCCGATCGCCAGCGTCCCGACGCCCATCAGCAGCAATGTCGCCATCAGGATCGGCTTGCGGCCGATCCGGTCGCCGAAGTGGGCGAGGACCAGGCCGCCCACCGGGCGTGCCGCGAAACCGACCGCGAACGTGGCGAACGATGCCAGCGTCGACACATAGGTGGACTGTCCGGTGAAGAACACCCGGTTGAACACCAATGCCGCGGACGCGCCGAAGAGGAAGAAGTCGTACCACTCCAGCACCGATCCGACGACCGAGGCGGCAGCGATACGGACGCGAGCCTTCTGCTCCGTCACATGCCGGCGCGAGCCCTCGATGTTGGTCTCGTCTGTGGTCATGGTGCTCCCTTGCACGAACCCGACGCCGGACCACCACCGGTCCGCGCACTCGCAAGCTAACACCACCTATGCATATCGTGCACGTACTGTGCATATAGTGCACGCACGCCGACGAAGTCCGACTGTTGTCGTCGCCGGCAGCATCGAGCCCGACTTCGCAGAGGCGGCGCGGATGGTGCCGGTGAGGGCTATGGGGCAATACGCTGGACCGGGTGGGGCGTCGGGAACGCCGACTCGGTGTGCTGAGGTCCCCGACTCGCGGCTTCCTCCAGGGTGCGGTTGCGCGTCTCCTCGGCCCAGGCGAGGCAGACCACGAAGCCGACGAATGTGACCCCTGCTCCCAGGAACATCGTCGCCGAGACGCCGAAGGCGGCCAACGACAACGGGACCAGGAAGGTGCCGACCGCGGCACCGAACCGGGTCAGAGCGATGGCCACGCCGAGCGCGGCCGCGCGGATGTGGGTGGGGAACAGCTCGTTGGGATATCCCCATTCCAGGATCCCGGGGCCGCCGGAGAACAGGGCGTACAGACAGAAGAACCCGACGACGAACGGCGCGGGGGCGTGCGTCCACACGCCCAGCGCGAGGAGCGGCAGGACCATCAGCCCGAACGACCAGATGATCGTCCGACGGCGTCCCACACTCTCCAGCAGCAGCATCGCCGGTATGCACCCGATGGCGAACACCAGGTTGATGACCGCGGTGCCCAGGTTGATGAGGTTGCCGGTGCCGAGACCGAAGGAGCCGAGCAGCTGTGGACCGAAGGTCAGCAGCGCGAACAGGGGGATGATCGCGCAGGTGAAGAAGACCACGACGAACACGGTCCGCCGCAGGTAGATGCCTCGGAACAGCTCCGTGATGTCGCCTCGCCGTTCACCGCCGCTCGTCTCGCCCGCCCGCAGCTGCTCGGGGGTGACCCGTGTCCTCAGCGCCTTCTCGATGACGTCGCAGGCCTCGGCGTCACGGCCCGCACTGATCAGCCACCGAGGGGACTCCGGCGTACCCAGCCGCAGCAGGAACACGGCGGCCGCCAGCACGGCCGCGCTGGCGAGCATCCAGCGCCACCCCGCGCTGCCCAGGTACTCGGTGATCAGGTACCCGACGAAGTAGGCCAGCGCGGTACCGACGTACCAGACGATGATCACCGAGGTGAACATCCGCGCACGGCGTCGACGCGGCAGCCACTCGGTGAGCAGGGCCGTGGCGATGGGGTAGTCGGCGGCGATCGCGATCCCGATGACGAACCGCAGGACGATCAGCTGCCACGCCGAGGTGACGAACACCGAGAGCGCGGAGCCGACGATCAGCACCAACAGGTCGAGGGTGTACATCGTCTTGCGGCCGATCCGGTCGGTGATCGGCCCGAACACGAGGCCACCGAAGAACATGCCGACCAAGGCGGCCACCCCCACGACCGCTTCGAGGGTCGTGGTCAGCCGCAGCTCGGCGGTGATTCCGGTGAGCGCGATTCCGACGATTCCGAGCAGATAGCCGTCCAGGAGCGGCCCTCCGCAGCACGACGCCGCGAGCTTCCGATGAAATCCGGTGACAGGTGCTTCATCTACAACTGTGAACGCCATGAATTCCTCTTCGTCAACGATGACGGGATACGCGTCGAATCACAGTCGCATGGGTCAGCTCAGGTGAGCAACATAATCGGTTCGCCGGCCCAGACTTCATTTCTATTCATGCCATTCACCCCACCTATGACTCGCCGCCGACGGCCGGAATCGCGTGCGGGTTCGCCGAATAGTCACTGATCGCGAGCTCCACGAAAGTGCGTGCCGCCGGCGAGAGCGGACCGGACCGCCACACGAGACGACCTCGGTAGCGCAGGGCCGGTTCGATGAGATGGACCCGGGCGCCCTTGGCCTCGGCGTCGGCCGCCATCGACCTGGGCAGCAGTGCCGCGCCCGCGCCGGCGAGCACGAGCGGCACCATCATCGCCCGGTGCGCGGTCTCGACCGCGATGCGCGGTTCGGACCCGAGGGCCCGCACCGTCTCCTCCAGCAGGACACGCGTCGCGGTGCCTTCCGGAGTGGTCACGAACGACAGTGCGGTCAGCTCGCGGTGGCTCGCCACGGGTGCCACATCCGGCAGCGCGCACCGGACGTCCACGGGCGGCAGTACCAGTCGCAGCTCCTGGTCGGCCAGTTCGAGGCCGTCGAGCTCGCGTGCCGGGAGTGTCGATTTCACCAGGCCCAACTCGCGCTCGCCGGTGCGCACCATGTGCTCGGCACCGGACTCGTCGGGGTCGGATATCCGTACCCCGACCTTCGGGTACAGACTCACGAACCGCCCCACCATGCCCGCCAGCGGGTCGACCGCGAGAGTCGTCTGGGCGACGATGTCCAGCCGGCCACCGGACAGTCCGAGGACCTCCCGCACCGATGCCGTGGCGGTGACGAGGTCACGGGCGACCTGGCGGGCGGGGCCGACGAGCGCCTGCCCCGCCGGGGTCAGCACGACACCGTGCGGCAGCCGGTGGAACAGCATGCCGCCCAGCTCGGCCTCGAGCGACGCGATTGCGTGGGACAGCGAGGGCTGCGACACGTGCAGCGTGCGCGCGGCGTTGGTGAAACCACCGTGCGCGACGACGGCCAGGAAGTACTCGAGCTGGCGACGTTCCATCTCAGGTCGCGATCGGGTGGCGCGGCGAACTCATGGAAAGGTTGTACCTGCCTGCGCACACCACTGTCCAGGATCACCTTTCGGCGACCCGATAGTCGGCGTCTATCGGGCGCATCAGAAATCGCACTGAGCACGCCCGCGCACCTCGTTGACCGTAGCGGCGGCCACGTGTGACGATACCGCCAGCGCCGACCCATTCCCCCTCGCGACACGTCGTGACTATTCCACTATCGAAATGATTTGTGGAATGCGGGTCGAATAGCGGCGCACCGGGATCGACATACGAATCCATCGGTGGCCCACCACCTGTCAGCAGTGAGGAGACGCAGCCGGGTATGAGCAGCTTCCGCGCCGATCGACACATACTTCCCGAGCCGGAGACGGTGGCGGACGTCGTGACGAGCCTGGGGATCGACGACGACACGAACACGTTCGCCCCGGTCCTCCCCGTCGAGGCGCCGCCCGACGCGCCGAACGTGGTGGTCGTCGTACTGGACGACCTCGGCTTCGGCACGTCGAGCGCGTTCGGCGGCCCGTGCCACATGCCGACCGCGCAGCGGCTGGCGGACGACGGGCTGCGCTACACGCGGTTCCATGTGACGGCGCTCTGCTCGCCCACCCGTCAGGCGCTGTTGACCGGGCGCAATCATCACTCGGTCGGGATGGGTGGGACGACCGAGATGGCGACGTCGGCACCCGGTTACACCGGGTTCCGCCCACGCAGCGCCGCCACGATGGCGCGAATCCTCCAGGCCAACGGCTACAGCACGGCGGCATTCGGTAAATGGCACCAGACGCCCCCGAGGGAGATCAGCCCGGTCGGCCCGTTCGAGCGGTGGCCGACCGGTGAAGGGTTCGATCACTTCTACGGGTTCATGGGCGCGGAGATGAACCACTGGTACCCCTTGCTCTACGAGGGCACCACGCCGGTGGAACCGGACCGGCGCCCCGAGGACGGCTACCACCTGTCCGAGGACCTGGCCGACCACGCCATCGACTGGATACGCGTGCAACGGACGCTCACCCCGGACCGCCCGTTCTTCACCTACCTGGCATTCGGTGCCTCGCACGCTCCACTGCACGTCGCACCTGAATGGCAGCGGAGGTACCGCGGCCGGTTCGACCACGGCTGGGATCGCCAGCGAGAACAGACGCTGCACCGCCAGCGGCGACTGGGAGTGGTCGCGCCGGACACCGAGCTGGCCGGCTGGGCCACCGGCGTCCCGCATTGGGACGAGCTGACCGAGAACCAGCGAGCCCTGTCCGCCCGTTTCATGGAGACCTTCGCCGGTTTCACCGAACACGCGGACGCGCAGGTCGGCCGGTTCGTCGACGCACTGGAGGCGCTCGGCGAGCTGGACAACACCGTGTTCGTCTATCTGCTCGGCGACAACGGCGCGTCCGGCGAAGGCGGCATCGAGGGCAGCACCGTCGAGCACCGGCTTGGCCACGGCATCGTCGACGACCCGGACCTCATGATCGACGACATCGACGCGATCGGCGACCCCTCCACGTACCCGATCGCGCCGGTCGGCTGGGCGCTCGCGCTCAACACCCCGTACCAGTGGACCAAGCAGGTCGCCTCGCACCTCGGCGGCATCCGCGACGGCCTGATCGTCCACTGGCCCCGGGAGATCTCCGACCGGGGCGGCCTTCGCCACCAGTTCCACCACGTCATCGACGTGCTGCCGACGATCCTGGACTGCGCCGGGCTCCCCCGTCCCACCAGTGTCGACGGCGTCACCCAGAAGCCCATCGAGGGCATCAGCATGCGCTACACCTTCGGCGCGGCCGACGCGGCCGACCGGCGCCGGACGCAGTACTTCGAGATGTGCGGCAATCGCGGCATCTACCACGAGGGCTGGATGGCGGTGACCCGCCACGGTGTCCCCTGGGAGATGGTCCCGTCGGCCACCAGACGCTTCGCCGACGACGTCTGGGAGCTCTACGACCTGGACACCGACTGGAGCCAGGCGCACGATCTCGCGGCTGAGCATCCCGAGAAGCTGCGCCGGTTGCGAGACCTGTTCCTGATCGAGGCGGCCAAGCACCAGGTGTTCCCGTTGGACGACCGGGTCACCGAACGGGAGAACCCGACCATGGCGGGCCGGGTGGACCTGCTGGGTGCACGCACCTCCGTCACCTACCGCGGTGGCATGCGCAGGTTCACCGAGGAGACGACGCCCAACGTGAAGAACCGGTCGCACAGCATCATCGCCGACATCGGGATCGACGAGGCCGACACCGAAGGCGTCGTCATCGCCCAGGGCGGACGTTTCGGCGGCTGGTCGCTCTACTGCGTGGCCGGGCGGGCCTGCTATGTCTACAACTACTTCGGCCTGTCGCGGTACACGGTGCGCACCGGCTGCACCCTGGGGCCCGGCCGTCATGAGATCCGCATGGACTTCACCTACGACGGTGGCGGCCTCGGCAAGGGCGGCGGCGTCGTCCTGAGCGTCGACGGCGCCAAGCAGGCCGTGGGCCGCGTCGATCGGACGATCCCCTACTACTTCTCGTTCGACGAGACCCTCGACGTGGGTGTGGATCTGGGCACGCCGGTCACCGACGACTATCCCGAGATCGACAACCGGTTCACCGGCACCGTTCACACCGTGCGGATCGACCTCGAAGAGCAGGACCGACCGGAGAGCTACGAGGGCCTTGTCCGACGCGTCATGACGTCACAGTGACGTGCTGCTCGGGTCGCGGGTCGGGCGGGCGCGGGACGCCCCCGTCCCGCGACTTCACCGTGCTGGTCCGCGCGCGGCCGGCCACCTCGCTGGTGTCGCTGGCGGGCGGCAGGTTCCTGATGGGCAGCGAGGACGCCGACATCAACCCGGCCGACGGCGAGGCGCCGATCCGGCCGGTCGACGTGGCCGCGTTCCAGATCGATGCCGTCGCCGTCACGAACGCCCGATTCGCCGCATTCGTTCGGGCGACGGGTCACCGCACCGACGCGGAACGCTACGGCTGGTCGTTCGTGTTCGACCGGCTCCTCCCGCCCGGGCGGGCGATCTCGACCGCGCGCGCCGTCGACGCGCCGTGGTGGGTCGCCGTATCGGGAGCGTCGTGGCGGGCCCCGGAAGGGCCCGGCTCGACCGTGGGCGACCGCCGCAACCATCCGGTGGTGCACGTGTCCTGGCACGACGCGGTGGCGTTCTGCGCCTGGTCGGGGACACGCTTGCCCACCGAGGCCGAATGGGAGTTCGCCGCCCGGGGCGGTCTCGAGCAGGCCCGCTACCCGTGGGGCGACACCCTGACCGATCACGGACGGCATCGCTGCAACATCTGGCAGGGAGAGTTCCCCACCGTCAACACGCTCGACGACGGCCATCTCGGGACGGCTCCGGTCAAGGAGTACCGGCCCAACGGCTACGGCCTGTTCAACATGGTGGGCAATGTGTGGGAATGGACCTCGGAGCCGTTCGCCCCGCCGTCCGGCGTCGAGCAGGCCGACGACCCGAGGGCGATGCGCGGCGGGTCCTACCTGTGCCATTCGTCGTACTGCAACCGCTACCGGGTGGCCGCAAGGACCTCGAACTCACCTGACAGCTCGGCCGGGAACATCGGCTTCCGGGTCGCCGCCGACGTCGGACAGGGAACCCGACCGGGTCGTTGACACCGTATCTAATCTCCCTTAAATTTCGCCCTCGGACGACGGTAAGGGGAGATCATGGCCGGCAAGACGACCTCACTCGGTCCGTCCAGCAAGGTTCAGCTCGCCTGCGCGTGGTCCGGGCCCGTCATGGTCGCCGCCGTGTTCCTGGGCTGGATCCTCGCGGGCATCCTGCCGATCCCGCCCGCCGCCAACGACAGCGCCGCGCAGATCATGGCGTTCTACTCGGACGATCCTTCGGCCATCCGCGCCGGACTGCTGCTCGCGACCATCGGGATGTCCGGCGGTGGTCTGCTCAGCGCCGTCGTCGCGATCCAGATGCTCAGGATGGAGGGTCGGGCGCCGATCCTCACCTTCATTCAGCTGATCACCGGCGCGGTGACCTGGATTCTCCTGATCGTGCCGACCATCATGCTCAACATCGTGGCGTTCCGGCCGGACCGTTCCCCCGAGCTCACAGTGACCCTGAACGACCTGGCCTGGTTGCTCTTCCTGACCCCGATCGGGCCGTTCGTCGTCCAGACGGTGGTCATCGGGCTGGCGATCCTCGGCGACGGGGCCGCCCGGCCGGTACTTCCCCGCTGGGTCGGCTACACCAACCTCTGGATCGCGTTCCTGTTCTGTCCGGCGGTCTGTTCCTACTTCTTCAAGAACGGCCCGTTCGCCTGGCAGGGCATCTTCTGCTTCTGGCTGGGCGCGGCCGCCTACGCCGCATGGGCGATCGTCATGGGACTGACGATCAGACGAGCGGTGCTCGACGAAGCGGCGGAGGACGCGACCGTCGATACGCCGCGAGTCGCCGCGTGACCAACGACGTGTCGTCGCGCAGCGCCGACTCCGACCGCCCGCTCTTCCTCCGCGAACGACCGCCGCGGCCGATCGCTCCGCCCCGGGCACGCCCGGCACCGGAGGGCCACGTTCCCGGTGAGACGGGGCTGTGGGTCTTCATCCTCGGCGACATGACCTTGTTCGGGGTGTTCTTCTGCGCGTTCCTGGTCACGGGTCACCAGATGCCGGCGCTGTTCGCGCAGTCGCGGGCGGCGCTCGACCAGACCATCGGCGCGGTCAACACGCTGGTGCTGATCACGAGCTCGGTGTTCGTCGCGTTCGCGATGAGCGCACTGCGACGGGACCGTCGAGCGCAGGCCCTGCGCTGTGTGGCCGTCGCCATCGGGATGGCGATCGTGTTCGCCGCGCTCAAGGTCGTCGAGTACAGCGGGGAGGCCGCGGCCGGCCACGGTCCCGGCGAGAACCTTTTCTTCACGTACTACTTCGTGCTCACCGGGATCCATCTCCTGCACCTCGTCATCGGCGCGACGTTGTTGACGGTGCTGTGGCGCAGGATTCGAGCGGCGACGGTGACCAGGGACCGGATGCTGTTCGCGGAGGGCGCGGCCGTCTACTGGCACATGGTCGACCTGCTCTGGATCGTGCTGTTCCCCCTGCTCTACCTGGTGGTGCTGACGTGAACGACCTCGTCCGCTCGCGGGCGACGCTGGTCTGGGCCGGGCTGTTCCTGGCCACGCTCCTCACCTGGTGGCTGGGCACCGACCACGGGCTCACCGGTGCCACCGGAAGACGGATCGCCACCGGGATCGTCCTCGTCGTGGCCTTCGCCAAGATCCGTTTCGTCGGTCTGGACTTCATGGAGCTACGGTCGGCCCCACGGTGGCTGCGGACGGTGTTCGAGGGCTGGGTCGCGCTGTTCGCCACCGCGACCGTAGTACTCAGCGTGATCTAGTCGATCACCACACGGGTGTGAACGATCCACTGACTTAGGTAACCCTGACCTGCAGTTTTTAGAGTACGGTTAAACCTTACCTAAGGGACGCTGAGTTTCGTTGACCACGCGCTGACCAGACTTCTACTGTCCTGATCACACGGTGATCGTCGGACCGGCTCAGCAGCCCACGTTGGTGTGTTCGAGAAAGGATTGGATCATGTCGCGCATCCGCGGATGTCTGGTTGTCGGCGCGGTCGCCGCGAGCCTGGGGCTCGTCGGCACGGCTGCCATGGCGACGCCGGCGGTCTCGTACCAAGCTGCTCAGTGCCCGCCCGGCTACACGCTCAACCCCCAGAACACGCAGCAGTGCGTGCCGTCGGACCAGACCGGGATGACGCCGGGAGCCCCGTCCCCCTACGGCTTCTGACCGGCCCCTGCTGCTTTCCCGCCGAACTCCGCACACCTGCCGGTGTGCGGAGTTCGTGCATTTCTGCCCCGGTCTGTCCGGCGGGTTCTCCGAGTTCGGGGTTTCCCCGCTGGCTTTCAGTGTGCTTGGCGTGGCCGCCCGCTCTCAACCCCCGGCTTCGCCGGCCTCGCGCGGGTTCCTGGTTGCGCGGGCTCGGGGGCGAGGTTTCAGGGTTGACAGCGGGCGGCCACGCCAAGTGCTTAGCCAGGATCGCGGGGAAGGGGGTGGTGTGTGTGTCCACTCGCAGGTGGCGTGCATGCCGTACGGGGTGGCGTGCCGATGGCGCTGTCTTTGCGCATCGGGCTGTGCCCTCGCGCGCTGCGCGTAGTCCCATGAGTCTCTGTGGTCGCTTTTGTCCCGCCTCGCAGAGCTACGTGTTGCGTCGCAGATGTTGCAACATCTGCGACGCGACATGAACCTCTGCGAGGTCGGCCCGCGCGTTGCCCGTGTTGCTGGTGGGGTGATCTTGCACCGACTCGATAGTTCTACTCTAAACTGACTGGACATCCAGTCAGAGTTAGCGCAACTCATGGCTTAGCCTGCAGGTATGCCGTTCTTTGTCGCAAGTGTCTTGCGATCTGGGCAAGTTCGTCTCTAGTATTCGCCCATGCCGGAACCGGAGGTCGCTCCCGACTCGAGCCAGGTGGCCGAGCGGGTGCGGGAGCTGATCGAGGCGAGCGGGGGTACCCAGCGCAGCTTCGCCGAGGACATCGGGCTCGACGAGACCAAGCTGTCCAAGGCGCTCGCGGGGCGCCGCCGGTTCAGTGCGCAGGAGCTCGTGACGATCGCCGACCGCGCGGGCGTCACGGTCAACTGGCTCCTGCACGGCCGGGACGACGCCTACACCCACACCGCTCTGCCCGGCGGCGCCACACGAACCGACAGCACCGCGGCCGAGGGCCGGGGGGCTCGGGCCCGGCGCCGCATCCTCGAGGCGGCGTGGGTGCTGATCGCCGAGCACGGGTATCACCGGGTTCGCACCGCCGACGTCGCGCGGGCCTGCGGGACCAGCACCGCCGCCATCCACTACCACTTCCCCAGCCGCTCCGCGCTGCTGGACGAAGCGTTACGCCACAACGTGAAGCTCGCGTTCGACCGGCAGGTCGCCGAACTGGGCGACGTCACCGATCCCTACCTCCGGCTGCTGCGCCTGATCGACCTGCAGCTGCCCAACGGCACGGTGCTGCGCCGGGAGTGGTCGATCTGGATGCAGGTCTGGTCCGAGGCCGCGATCGACCCGTCCCGCCGTTCGCTGCAGTGGGAGTCCTACGACCGCTGGTACCGCACGGTCCGGATGACGCTGGAGCACGGCGCGGAGACCGGAATGTTCGTCCCGGGCGGCGCGGAGCTGCTGGCCCGCCAGCTGACCGCGCTGATCGACGGCCTCGGCATCCAGGTGATGGCGGGAACGCCCGGCGCCACCGTGGACGGCATGCGCGCCACCCTGCACGAGTTCATCGACCGGAGCGTTCTGCGCGCCGGGGTCACACCGACGAGCGAGAACCTGGAGAACGCATGAACCGTGACGTGATCATCACCTGTGCGGTGACCGGTGCCGGTGACACGGTGGGCAAGAGCCCGCACGTCCCGGTCACGCCCGCCCAGATCGCGGCGGATGCCATCGCCGCCGCCGAGGCGGGTGCCGCCGTCGTCCACATCCACGTGCGCGACGTCGAGACCGGCCAGGGCTCGCGCGCCGTGTCGCTCTACCGGGAGACCGTGAGCCGGATCCGTGACTCCGGCGTCGACATGGTCATCAACCTGACCGCCGGCATGGGTGGTGACCTGGTGATCGACGGTGACGACCCGCTCAAGCCGATCGACGGCACCGACCTGGTCAATGCGCTGGAGCGGCTCCCGCACGTGGAGGAGCTGCTGCCGGACATCTGCACGCTCGACTGCGGTTCGCTCAACTTCGGTGAGGGCAGCCAGCTGTACGTGTCGACCCCGGACATGCTGCGCATCGGCGCCAAGCGGGTCCAGGAGCTCGGGGTGAAGCCGGAGCTGGAGATCTTCGACACCGGGCACCTGTGGTTCGCCTCCAAGATGGTCGAGGAGGGGCTGATCGACGCTCCGCCGCTGTTCCAGCTGTGCATGGGAATCCCGTACGGCGCGCCGGTCGATCCGGGGCTGCTGGCCGCGATGGTGAACATGCTGCCGGAGGGCTCACAGTTCGCCTCGTTCGCGATCGGACGTAACCAGCTTCCCTGGGTCGCGCAGTCGGCACTGCTCGGCGGACATGTGCGGGTCGGGCTCGAGGACAACCTCTACCTCGGCAAGGGCATCAAGGCCACCAACGCCCAGCTGGTCGAACGCGCGGTGGAGATCGTGCGCGGGCTCGGCGCCGAGGTCGCCGGGCCGGACCGCGCACGGTCCATCCTCGGCCTGAAGGAGCGCGTCGGTGTCTGAGTCGCCCTCGTTGCGCCCGGTCTCGGACATCGACACCGTCGCCTGCATCGGCGCCGGAGTCATCGGAGGCGGCTGGGTCGCCTACTTCCTCGCCCGCGGCTACCGGGTGCGGGCCTGGGATCCCGGCGCCGGTGCCGAGGACAGGCTGCGCCGCCTGATCGGCGCCGCATGGCCGGCGTTGACCGAGCTGGGCCTGGCCCCCGGCGCGAGCCCCGACGCGTGGGAGATGGTCCCCACCGTCGCCGAAGCGGTCGAGGGTGTGGGCTTCGTGCAGGAGAGCGCACCGGAGGACCTGGAGCTCAAGCGCACGCTGCTGGCCGAGCTGGCCGCCGCGACCGCGGACGACGTCGTGATCGCGTCGTCCACCTCGGGCTACCCGATGTCGGACATGGCGACCTCCGCCGCGGATCCCTCCCGGCTCGTCGTCGGGCACCCGTTCAACCCGCCCTACCTGATCCCGCTGGTCGAGGTCGTCGGGGGGAAGGGCACCGAGGACTGGGCGGTGTCCCGGGCGGCGGAGTTCTACCGGCACATCGGCAAGTCGGTGATCCAGATGGATCAGGAGCTGCCCGGCTTCATCGCCAACCGCCTCCAGGAGGCGATCTGGCGGGAGGCACTGCACATGGTGGCCGAGGGTGAGGCGACGGTCGAACAGATCGACCTGTCGATCACCGACGGCCCCGGCCTGCGGTGGCCGGTGCACGGCCCGTGCCTCACGTTCCACCTCGCGGGCGGCGAGGGCGGTATGGCGCACATGCTCGACCACTTCGGCCCGTCGCTGAAGTCGCCGTGGACGCGGCTGGAAGCCCCCGAGCTGACCGAGCGGCTCCGGGACGACATGGTCGCGGGCGCGCACGCCTCGGCGGGCGGGCGGGACATGGCCACGCTCGTCGCCGAACGGGACCGGGCGATCATCGCGGTGACCAGGGCGGTCGCCGCCGCTCGGGGCCGTACCGATGGCTGAGCCGGCACCGCGACGGATCGTGGGCCCCGCGCAGCACCGTGAGCGCGTGGTCCCGGAGTGGATCGACTACAACGGGCACCTCTCCGAGCCGTACTACGTGCTGATCTTCGGGAACGCCACGACCGCGCTGATGGACCGCGTCGGGATGGGCCCCCGATACCGGGAGACCACCGGCTGCTCGCTCTACACGGTCGAGGCACACGTGCGCTACCTGCACGAGGTCCCACCGGACGTCAGTCTCGACGTCACGACGGTGATCCTCGAACGCGACGCCAAGCGCGCCCGCATCTGGCACGAGATGACGCTCGACGGCCGGACCGTGGCCACCGAGGAGCTCATGACCCTGCACGTCGGTGAGTCCGGCACGACCGCGTTCCCTCGGGACGTCGGCCTCAACCTCGACGCCCTTGCCGGGCCATGGCCGGACGCGGCGGGGCGCGCGATCCGATCGGTGGCGCCCCCACCGCCGAGCTGAACGACCACTCGCCCTCCAGTACGCCACCGAAGCCGTACCCACGGAGATCAGATGGACAGCCTGTCCCCGCGCACGCGCAGATCACCCGCACTCGGGCCGCTGAGCCGACGCCGTTTCCTCGGCGCGGCCGGCCTGTCCGGTGCCGTGCTGCTGACCGGCTGCGGTGCCGGTTCCACAGCACGCGAAGCCGGTCCACCGACTCACGGCGGCGTCCTGCGGATCGGGGTGACCGGGGGCGGGAGCTCCGACTCCCTCGATCCGCACACTCCCGCCACCAACCCGGACATCGCCCGCACCCTCAGCCTGTACGAACCACTGCTGCACTGGGACGACGCGTACACACTGCAGCCGGCCGTCGCCGAGTCGGTCGAGCCGTCCGAGGGTGCCCAGGTCTGGACCGCGACGATCCGCCGCGACATCCGCTTCCACGACGGCCGCCCGGTCACGCCGGACGACGTCGTGGCCACGTTCCGCAGGATTCTCGACCCGGCCGACCCGAAGTCGGGCGCGTCCAGCCTGACGATCGTGCGGGACGTCACGGTCGCCGGGGACCGGCAGGTGCGCTTCACACTGAGCGAGGCGTCACCGGTCTTCGACCAGTACCTCGCGGAGTACGGGAACGGCATCGTGCCCGCGAACTTCACGCTGGACGCTCCGATCGGGACCGGAGCGTTCCGGTACTCCTCCTTCTCCCCCGGCCAGCAGAGCGTCTTCCTGCGCAACGAGCACTACTGGCGGCCGAACGAGCCCTACGTCGACCGCCTCGAACTGATCAACTTTCAGGAGGACGACGCCAGGGTCAACGCCCTGCTCTCCGCCCAGGTCGACGCGATCGACCAGGTTCCGCTGGCGCTCACCGGTGTCATGGCGGCCTACGACACGGTGCGGGTACTGACCTCGCCGACGGCCGCGTGGCTGCCGTTCACCATGCGCGTCGACGTGCCCCCGTTCGACGACGTCCGGGTGCGCCAGGCACTGCGACTGATCGCCGGCCGCCACGAGCTGGTCAACCAGGTACTCAGCGGCCAGGGCTCCACGGCGAACGACCTGTACTCCCGGTTCGACCGCGACTACCTGCGTTCGGTCCCGAACCGGGAGCAGGACCTGGCCCACGCCAAGGACCTCCTCGCGGCGGCGGGCAAGCCGCGGCTGTCCCTGGAGCTGGTGACCTCCCCGATCCAGGCGGGCACGGTCGAGGCCGCCCAGGTCTTCGCCGGACAGGCCAAGGCGGCGGGCGTGGAGATCGGGCTGCGCCGGGTCGACACCTCGACGTTCTTCTCTGACCAGTACCTGAGCTGGGAGTTCGCCCAGTCGTTCTGGAACACCCGCAACTACCTGCCGCAGGCGGCCAACAGCTCGATGCCCGAGGCGCCGTTCAACGAGACCCATTGGACGGACCCGGAGTACGTGGGGCTGATCCGCCGCGCCCGTTCCGAGCTGGATCCCACCCGTCGCGCCGAGCTGACCGAGGCCGCGCAACGAATCGAGTACGACCGGGGCGGCTATCTGATCTGGTCGTTCCCGGACCGGGTCGACGCCGCCCAGAGCTACATCGGGGGGCTGGTCCCCAACCGCACCGGACTGTCGTTGTCCGGCTACGAGTTCCGGAAGGTGTGGGTGGGACGGTGACCGCATCCGTGAAGGAACCGATCGACAGGGCCGACCCGCCATCGGGCGCGCCGCGTAGCGGCCCGTCGCTGCTGGTACGGCTGGTGTTGCGCCGGCTTGCGCTGAGCGTGCTGGTCTTGTGGGTCGTGTCGGTCCTGGTGTTCGTCGCCACGCTGCTGCTGCCCGGCGACCCGGCGCGGGCGATCCTGGGCCAGCAGGCCACGCCCGAGCGGGTCGCGGCCCTGTCCGCGAAGCTCGGTCTCGATCTCCCGGTGTGGCAGCGCTACCTGGACTGGCTGGGCGGTGTCCTGACCGGCGACCTCGGCTTCTCCGCCGCGACCCAGGGGCCCGTGTCCGAGCTGCTGGCGGGCAAGCTCGTCGCGTCCGGTCTGCTGCTCGTGCTCACCGCGCTGGTCAGCACTCCTCTCGCGTTGGCGATGGGCACGTACTCCGCGGTGCGCCGGGACCGGCTCGGGGAGCAGGTGGTGTCCGGGTTCAGCCTGGTGCTCGCCGCGCTCCCCGAGTTCGTCATCGGCGTGCTGCTGGTCGTCCTGCTGTCCACCTCGGTGTTCCGGCTGCTGCCCTCGGTCACCCTGTCCAGGCCAGGCGAGCCGGTCTGGAGCCAACCCGGCCAGCTGGTGCTGCCGGTGCTCACGCTCGCCCTGGTGGTGATCCCGTACGTCGTGCGCATGACCAGGGCGACCCTGTCCGAGGCACTGAGCGGCGGGTTCGTGGAGATGGCACGCCTCAAAGGTCTCCCCGAACGCACCGTCGTGCTGCGACACGCGGTGCCGCACACCATAGGTCCGATCGCGCAGGTTCTCGCCATGCAGCTGGCCTGGCTCGCGGGCGGCGTCGTGGTGGTCGAGTTCCTGTTCCGCTATCCGGGCATCGGGCAGGCGCTCATCGACGCCGTGGCGAAGCGGGATGTGCAGGTCGTGCAGGCGATCACGCTCATCATCGCCGCGTTCTACGTCCTGGTGAACCTCGCCGCCGATCTCATCGGCATCGTCGCGGACCCTCGAATCCGGACCGGAGGTGCTCGATGAGCACGAACTTCGCCGCGGAGAACATCCCGGTCGGCAGCGGGACGGGGCTGCTCCGGCGTACCTGGCGGCAGCGGCAGGTACGCGTCGGGGCCGCGCTGACACTGCTCGTCGTCGCCATCGCTGTTCTGGGGCCACTGCTGGGACCGTTGCTGACCGGCCACGACGTGGGCGACTTCGTCGGTAAGCCGTTCCGCACCGACGGCGCCGCCGGTACCGACAACCTCGGTCGGGACGTGCTCACCCGGTTCCTCTCCGGAGGTGGGCCGGTGTTGCTCTACGCGGTGGCCGCGACCGCGATCGGAGTGATCGCGGGAACCCTGACCGGCATGGTCGCCGGGTACAGCGGAGGCCGGACAGACAGCGTCGTCATGCGGTGCGGCGACGTGTTGCTGTCCTTCCCGCAGCTCGTGCTGGCGCTGCTGGCCGTCGCGGTCCTCGGGTCGTCCGGGTGGCTGCTGGTCGTGGTCATCGGGATCACCCACGTTCCCAGGGTCGCGCGGGTCGTCCGGCAGGCCACGCTGGCCGTGGCCGGCCAGGACTACGTGCTGGCCGCCCGGATGTACGGGTTGCCTCGGCGGCAGATCCTCGCCACCGAGGTCCTGCCGAACATCACCGGGCCGCTCATGGTCGAGGTCGGCCTGCGGCTGACGTACTCGATCGGATACGTCGCGTCGCTGTCGTTCCTCGGGCTGGGTGTGCAACCGCCCGCCGCCGACTGGGGGCTGCAGATCAACGAGAACCGCATCGCGCTCATCGTCACGCCGTGGGGCGTGCTGCTGCCGGTCGCCGCGATCGCCCTTCTCACGGTGGGCACCAACATGATCACCGACGGCCTGGCGAAGGCGTCGGCCGACACGTCTGTGGGGCCGACGTCATGACCGCCACCACCACCGAACCCGCCTGCACCCTGCGCTGCTCCGGTCTGAGGGTCACCTCCCTCGCCGGACGTGAGGTGCTGCACGGCGTCGACTACGCGATCGCGCCCGGCGAGATCCTCGCACTCGTCGGCGAGTCGGGATCCGGCAAGACGACCGCGGCGCTGGCCGCGCTCGGGCACTTCCGCGAGGGACTGCGCCACACCGGCGGCACGATGTGCTTCGACGGGCACACCGAGCGGGTCGACGACCTGCTGGCCCTGCCACCCGCCACGATCCGCTCGATGCGCGGACGGCTGCTCAGCTATGTACCGCAGGACCCCGCGCTGTCGTTGAACCCCCTGTTGCGGGTGGGCAGGCAGGTCGACGAGGTGCTCGCCGAGCATCAGGGCGGCACACCGGCGCAACGGCTCGACCGGGTCCGGGAGGTGCTGGCCGACGTCGGTCTGCCGAACGACGACACGTTCCTGGGCCGCTATCCCCACCAGCTGTCCGGCGGACAGCAGCAGCGCGTCGGGATCGCCGCCGCTTTCGCCTGCTGCCCCGACCTCGTGGTGCTCGACGAACCGACGACCGGGCTGGACGTCACCACGCAGGCGTTGGTGCTGGACACCGTGCGCACCCTGGTGAGCCGCTCGGGAACCGCCGCGCTCTACATCACCCACGACCTCGCGGTCGTCGCCCAGCTCGCCGACCGGGTCGCCGTCATGTGCGCCGGTGAGGTCGTCGAGACCGGCGACGTCGCGCAGGTTCTGCACGACCCGCGCCACACCTACACCCGGGAGCTGATCGCGGCGGTGCCCGACCTCCACTCGGCGCCACCACGCCCCGGGCCCGCCGCCACGACCGACCCGACCGCGCTGCTGCAGGTTCGAGGTGTGTCCAAGGGCTACGGCGGCAGGACCGTGCTGGACGGTGTGGACATCGAGCTGGCACCGGGCGAGTGCCTGATGCTGCTCGGCGAGTCCGGTTCCGGGAAGACGACGTTGGCCAGGGGCCTGGCCGGGCTGCTCGAGCTGGACCAGGGCACGGTGGCACTGCGCGGCGAGCCACTCGGGTTCGACCGCACCCCGGTGCAGCGACGGGGCGTGCAGTACGTGTTCCAGAGTCCGTTCGCCTCGTTGAACCCCCGGCGCACCATCGGCCGCTCGCTGGAGGTGCCGTTGCGCCAGCTGACCGATCTCGATGCGGGCAAGCGACGGAAGCGGGTCCTCGACATGCTCGGCGAAGTGCGGTTGGACGGCTCGTTCGCCGACCGTTACCCGGGCGCGTTGTCCGGTGGCGAACGCCAGCGCGCGGCGATCGCGCGGGCCCTGGTCACCGCGCCCGACGTGCTCGTGTGCGACGAGATCACCTCCGCGCTGGACGTGTCGGTGCAGGCCTCGATCCTCGAGCTGCTGGCACAGGTCCGGCGGGAGCTTGGCACCGCGATGTTGTTCGTCACCCACAACATCGCGCTCGCCCGGCACGTCGCGGACCGGATCGCGGTGCTGAACCGGGGCCGGATCGTCGAGCAGGGCACGGTGGACGAGGTACTGCGCAATCCCCGACACGAGTACACCGTCGAGCTGCTCGAACACACGCCGACCATGCGGGTCGGGGCCTGACCGCGGATGGTTGTCGCGCGAGGGTTCGAACAGGTCGCCGATGCGTTCGCCGAGGTCCTGCGGCAGGCGCGCGGTGGCGCCGCGTTCAGCGTGGTCCGGCGCGGGCGACCGTTGGTCGAGCTGCACGGTGGCCTGGCCGACCCGCACACCGGGCGGCGCTGGGCCCCGGACACCACGGCCGTCCTGTTCTCCGGCACGAAGGGCCTCACCGCGACGGTGTGTGCGCTGCTCACCCACCGCGGCCTGCTCGACCCGGAGGATCCGGTCGCGATGTACTGGCCGGAGTTCGCGGCGGGTGGCAAGGCCGAGGTGACCGTGGGTCAGGTCCTCGCGCACACGGCGGGCCTGCCCTACGTGGAGCGCGACGAGGTGCCGATGCTCGACAACCGCGCCTGCGCGGCGGCACTGGCCACCCAGTCCCCACTCTGGGAGCCCGGCTCGCGGGTCTCTTACCACGCGCTCACGTACGGCTACCTGGTCGACGAGCTGGTTCTGCGCACGACCGGCCGGGACACCGCGTCACACGTCGAGTCCGAGCTCAACGCCATCGACGGCGTGGACGTCCGGCTACGCACACCGGACCGCCTCGCCGGGAGGATGGCCCGGATCGTGCGCGAGGATCACTACCGGCTCTCCACGTTCCTGGACGACCCGGTGCGCCGCCGGATCGTCGAGCGCATGTACCGCGTGCTCACCGACGATCCGGAGTTGATCAACTCGGCTGCCTACCGGCTCGCCGGGTCCGCGGCGGGCGGCGCCGTGGGCAGCGCTGCCTCGATGGCCCGCGTCTACGCGCGACTCGTCGATCCACGCGACCCGCTGGTGCCCACGGCGGTGCTCGCCCTGTTCACCGGTACCCACTCGGAGGGAACCGACGCGATCAACGACCGCCCGCTGCGGTTCGGGCTCGGCTACGAACTGGCCGACCCCATCGGCACCTACGGTCCCGCGGCGGTCGCCTTCGGACACAGCGGGGCGGGCGGCGGACGGCACGGCGCGTGGCCGGAGCACGAGGTCGGGTTCTCGTTCGTCACGAACGAGATGTGCTCGGAGGACATCGACACCCGGGCAACTCGGCTCCTTGCCGCGCTGAACGACTGTCTGTGAGCGTCGTACCAGGTCAAGAGGCGTGAGTGCCGCGGCCGCCTATGGGCGGCCGCGGCACTCACGGCTTTCTCCGGCTGGCTCACGGGTGACATTGATTGTCGTCACAGGGTTCGAGGAGTAGGCATGAGTCGGGAGCCTCGGTAGGCCACGGTCGCGGCGGCGGAGAAGCCTCGATCCCCCTACCGCGCTCCTCACAGCTGAGCAGGTGGACGCGCGCGACGCCACACGCCGCGGTTCTCGGCGGAGCACATCGACGTGCATTTCCCGCCGAGGGCGCTACCTGTGCCACCGAGCCCGACCACGAACGACTCGACGACGCCAGACCTCGAGCAAAGGCCAGAAGACATGTCCACCCCCACTCGCGTCCCCCGGTCGCGACAGCCCGTCCTTCCCCCATCCGAGTCCGTCGACGATCGGTCGATACCGAACCAACGCAGCAGAGCGATACCGCGCCCGGCGCAGACCACGCAGCCGGTCGACTCAGAGGAACACATCCTGGTCCTCGGTTACGTCTCCGCTGTCGCCTATCGGCTCAACCAGCGTGGCTTCATGGCGAGGCAGCTACACGCGCAGCCCTCGGAGTCCCGCGCCCTCTGGGGCGAGCTCACTCTGCACCGAGGCGACGTGCCGAGCGACGAATGGGCGCCGGCGCGCTTGCGCTGGGACCAGAACACCGGCTGGTCAGCGACGCTGCTTCCCGGCGGGCTCGACGGCGACGAGCGCCTCGCGGTGTCCCGCTACCTGCCCGCGCAGCTGGTCGCGGCTCCGGACACGGTCGCGCATTTCGTCGCCGCGCTGCACGCCGACAGCAACACGGTCTGGGCCAGCTCGTCGCTGCGTCCGCCACGACGGGCGGACCGTCGGCTGCTCGTCCTGCAGCTGGCCCGGTTCGCGCTACCCGAGCCCTGGTGAGCCGGCGCGGGACCGACGGTCAGGCCTCGGCCTTCGCCGGCTGCGCGTTGTAGCTGAACAGGTTGTCCCAGGTCTCGTCCAGGCGGCGCTTTGCCTCGTCCAACGTGACCGCGGTCAGCCGTTCCTGCTCGTCGGTGTCGATCAGCTGGAGCCGGCGCAGTTTTCCGACACCGTCGTCGACCTCGAAGTCGAAGGAGGCGTCCCACTTCTCGGCGAACCATCGCTCGATCCGCGTGTCCAGCTCCTCGGCGCTCAGCGGCTCCTCCGACCTGCGCAGGAAGTGGTAGGCGAGGACTGCCTCCTTGACCTCTTCCTCCTCGGCGGAGTCGAGCAGGTGGTGGAACACTCCCGCGTCGTTGTCGAGGTTGCGGAAGTAGAGGTTCTCCGAGAGTGCCTTCATGAACTGAATCTTGCGGTTCTTGAACGTGCTGATCTGCCGCACGACGTAGCCGCCGAGCGCGGCGAGCCCGGCGCCGAGCGCCAGCAGCTGACCGTGGTTGAGCTGGACCGGCTTGTTGTGCACCCCGAACCAGAAGCCCAGCAGCAACAACACCGGGATGAGCGCCGCGATGAGCTTGGTGGCGACCACGATGACCCCGGAGATGACGGCGGGGACGCCGATCAGCAGCTTGTCGATCGGGCGCATCCGCACGCGCGCGTTGGGGAAGAGCATCTCCAGGTCGGCCCTCGGCACGTCCTGGAACAGCTTGATGATCGTCGACCCCGGGGCGAACGGCAGGTCGTCGATCTTCTTTCCCTGTTCCTCGAAGTGGGCCGCGTCCTTGAACTTCACGTAGACGAGGACCTTGGCGTAGTTGGTGAACTCGATCGTCCGGCGCCGTAGCCCGAACAAGCGTTTCACCTCTTCGGTCCGGCTGTTCTCCCCGCGCCGGTAGAACACGACCTGCTCGAAATCGTCGAAGTCCGCCTCGAGCCGGACCTTCATCAACGATTCCTCGGTGAACGCCCGGTCGAGGTCCTCGCTGCTCACCCGTTCGAAGTTCGCGGCCTCGGCCAGTGAGGTCAGCTCGTCGACCAGCCGCTCCTGTGCTGCCTTACGTTCCTCGGGCCCGGTGTCCGCGATCGTGCGGATGTCGCTGCCCGGGTTGAACGGATGGTAGGCGTCCTTCAGCGTCTCGAGCCTCCCCCGGAACTCGTGGTGCAGCAGGCTGGCCAGCAGTTCCGCGAATGCCTCGAACGACTCACGCTCCGGACCAGGCACCTCGTCCGCGCACATCTCGACGATGCTCGTCTTGCGGAACGGGATGAAGCGCTCATCGGTCATGGGCGGACCCTTCTGCACAGCGAATGCGAACCACAAGTCGTAGCGGGGCTGGTACAGCAGGTCCCCGGTCGGCCGGAACGGACGACCGTCACCGCCGCTGTGACCGTACAGCCCCACCGTCGATGTCGAGCCCTCATCCCACCCCGGCGTGGCGGTCGATCCGAACGTTCACCGAGTCGACTTCAAGGGAATCCATTGCAATAGCGCTCTACTACTACGGATTCCCTTGACTGTGACTGACATTGCGATAGATTACGTGTGTGGCCACCATGGCAAGCCCCGCGGTGAACTCTCTTGCCGACGCCGAGCCGACTCCGTACTGGCTCACCGCGCACCCCGCGCCGCATCCCTGCTCCACCCTGACCGGTGCCACGACCGCGGACCTCGTCATCGTCGGCGGCGGCTACACCGGGTTGTGGACCGCGTTGCAGGCCAAGGAACAGGACCCGGGTCTGGACGTCGTGCTCGTCGACGCCGATCTGTGCGGCTCCGCCGCCTCCGGGCGCAACGGCGGCTTCTGCGCGGCGAGCCTCACCCATGGCCTGGCGAACGGCATGGCACGGTTCGCCGACGAGATGCCGGCGCTCGAAGCACACGGCAGGCGCAACCTCGACGCAATCGAGGCGACCCTCACCCGATACGGCATCGACTGCGACTTCCGACGAAGCGGCGAGCTCAGCGTCGCCACCGAGCCGTGGCAGGTCGACGAGCTGAGCCGCACCGCCCAGCTCGCCACATCACTCGGCCACCGAGCGACCCTGCTGACCGCCGAGCAGGCGAGGCTCAAAGTCGACTCGCCCACCTACCTCGGCGCGCTCGAGATGCCCGACGCGGTCGCGATGCTCGACCCGGCCCGCCTGTCGTGGGGGCTGCGCCGCGCCTGCCTGGAGCTCGGGGTCCGAATCCACGAGCGCACCCCGGCAACGAAGATCGGCGACGCACCCGGCGGCCTGCTCGTGGAGACTCCCTACGGCAGCGTTCGGGCGTCGCACGGCGTGCTCGCCACGAACGCCTTCCCCTCCCTGCTGCGGCGGCTGCGCCACTACATCGCCCCGGTGTACGACCACGTACTCGTCACCGAGCCGCTCAGTGAGGCTCAGCTCAGCTCGTTGCGCTGGCGGGAACGCCAGGGCGTCGGCGACTCGGCGAACCAGTTCCACTACTACCGCCTCACCGAGGACGACCGAATCCTGTGGGGTGGCTACGACGCGCTCTACTACTACCGGGGCCCGGTGCGTTCCGAGCTGACCGACCGCCCGGCCACCTACGCACTCCTCGCCGAACATTTCTTCGACACGTTCCCGCAGCTCGACGGGCTCCGGTTCACCCATCGCTGGGGCGGTGTGATCGACACCTGCACCCGGTTCTGCCCGTTCATCGGCACCGCGTTCGACGGCCGCCTCGGCTACGCGCTCGGCTACACCGGACTCGGCGTCGGCTCCAGCAGGTTCACCGCCGGGGTCCTACTGGACAAGCTCTACGGCCACGACACCGAGCGCTCGCGGCTTCGGCTGATGAACACCGCGCCGGTGCCGTTCCCACCGGAACCGCTGCGCTGGCTGGGCATCCAGCTGACCCGGTGGTCCCTCAATCGCGCCGACCACAACAGGGGGCGGCGTAACCTCTGGCTCCGCACCCTCGACCGGGCCGGCCTCGGATTCGACTCCTGAGCGTCACCGCGCACCCGCACACCTTCTCCGGGTCGGTCGCCGACCCGCGGCTAGGCTGCCCGGACGTGAGTGGACGGGCAGTCAGCGCGAAAGGGACTTCGATGAGCGCGGGATCAGAGGACACCGTCGCCCAGGCGCGCTCGCCGAGAGGACTGGATGCGACGGACCGTGAGCTGATCGCGCTGCTCCAACGCGACGGCAGGGCGTCGTTCGCCGCGCTGGCCAAGGCGGTCGGCCTGTCGGAGGGCGCCGTCCGCCAGCGAGTCCAGCGCCTGTTGCGTGAGGACACCATGCAGATCGTGGCGGTGACCGACCCGCTGATCGTCGACCTGGCCAGGCAAGCGATGGTCGGGATCAAGGTCAACGGCGATCTCCACCAGGTCGCCGACCAGGTCTCGGCTCTGCCCGACGTGCACTACGTCATCCTGTGCACCGGCGGTTTCGACCTGTTCGCCGAGATCATCTGCCGCGACGACGAGCACCTGCTGGACGTGCTCAACAACGGTATCCGGGCGATCGAGAACGTCACCGACACGGAGACGTTCGTCTATCTCAAGCTGGCGAAGCAGACCTACGCCTGGGGCTCGCCGACCGAGTTCTGACCCGCCTGGTCGTTCTCCGACTCACGCACCGCCGTGGCCGTCGTCGCGATGTGCGCCTTCGCCGCCGCCTCCGCGGCATCCGGGTCGCGCCGTTCGATGGCGTCCACGATCGCGCGATGCTCGGCCACGACGTTCTCGTGGCGGTGCGGCAGCGCGAGCGCCTCGAATCCGATCAACCACATCGCACCGCGCAGGCTGACCATGGTCGCGCGCGTCCGCTCCAGGCCGAGCAGCTCGGCCTGGACCAGGTGGAACTCCTCGTCGAGGGCGAGGAACTCGGGCATCCGGCCCGCCGCGCCCTCGATGCGCTGCCCGTCGATCAACTCGTTGAGCCTGCGGACATCGTCCTCGGTGGCGGTTTCCGCGAGGCGACGCGCACAGTGACCCTCCAGCAGGGAGCGCAGGTCGAAGACCTCCTGGCGTTCGGAGGCGGACAGCCTGCGCAGCCGGAACCCGCGCTGCGACTCGATCGCGACAAGACCCTCGCGGCTCAGCGAGATGAGCGCCTCACGTACCGGGGTACGGGACATCCCCAGAGTCTCGGCCAGCTCGTTCTCCGAGTAGAGGACCTCCTGGCGGATCGCGCCGTCCCGGATGGCCTGCTGAATCTGCAGGTACGCCCGGCGGGACAGGGTCGGTGGTCGCTCGACCGCGGTGATCCCGCTCAACTTCGGCACGCTTGCATCTTACACACCAGTTAGCCCGAACTACTTGTATACTACGTACTAGTGTCCTAGCCTCGGAGGTGTTGCCGACCACGCTGAAGGAGCCCTCGGTGCCACTCTCCGCTGACGACAAGATCGCCATTCAGGAGCTGTCCAACACCCACGTCCGCCACCTCGACGCGCACGATGTCGACGCCTGGGCAGGCTGCTGGCTGCCCGACGGGGCGTTCATCGCCACCTACGGCGCCTTCACCGGACACGAAGCCATCAAGGAGTTCATCCGGGGCCACATCGCCGAGGGCAAGGAGGACGGTGCGCGCCACATCCTCAGCAACTACGTCATCGAGGGCGACGGCGACCGGGCCACGGTCTACTCCCTGGTGGTGAAGCTCCAGGTGGAGCAGGCGCCTCACATCATCGCCAGCGGGGTGTACAACGACGTCGTGGTCCGCACCCCCGGCGGATGGCGCTTCGAGTCGCGGCGGCTCGACGTGGACAACGGCGTCTTCGCGGCGGCGGCGCAGTGACCGAGCTCGCCGTAGAACGTTGGGGCACCGAGGGACCGCCGCTCGTACTGGTACACGGCAGTCTCGCCTCGGCGGCGACCGCGTTCGGGGAGCAGCGGGAACTCGCCGACCGCTATTCGCTGACGGCGCCCTACCGGCGCGGCTACCGGCCCAGCCCGAGCACCGATCGGATCGACCCGGACCGCGATGCGCGCGAGATCGTGGAGCTGCTCGGCTCCGGCGCGCACCTGGTCGGTACCTCCATGGGTGGTGTCGTGGCGATGCGCGCGGCGGCGCTCGCACCGGAACGGGTGTGGTCGCTGACGGTCATCGAACCGCCCGCGTTGCCGAACGCGGCGGGCAGGCCAGGAGCGGACGCGTTGATCGCCGGCCTGCGTGCGCACTGGGAGCAGAACGAGGAGGCTGACGACGAGACCTTCGCCAAGGGGTTCCTCAGGGCACTGGACGTGTCGATGGAGCTGCCCTCCCCCTTGCCCGATCCGTTTGCGGAGGCCGTGCGGAACCTGCGCACCGAACGCCCCTGGCTGACCGGGGTCCCGCTCGACGAGCTGGCTTCAGCACCGTTCCCGAAACTGGTGGTCACCGGCGGCGGCACAGCGGGGTTCGAGGACGTCGGCGATGTCCTCGCCGAGCGGCTGCCGGCCAAGCGGGTGCTGTTCGACGGCAGCCCACACGCCGTGCAGCGCATCGGCGAGCGGTTCAACACCGAGCTGGTGGCGTTCCTGGACTCGGCGAGGCCGAGATGAGGACGGCGCTGGTACAGGTGGCGAGTCCCCCGGATGAGTCGGCAGCGGCTCGACGCGACCGGGTCGGGGGCATGCTGTCCGACGCGAGAGGCGCGGACCTGGTGGTCCTTCCGGAGCTGTGGCTGCCCGGCTACTTCGACTTCGACGCGTACTCCGAAGTGGCCGAACCGCTGGACGGCGACACGGTCACCGCCGCACGCGAGTGGGCGGTACGGCTCGGAGCCTCTCTGCACATGGGCAGCATCGTCGAGCGCGACGATCAGGGGCGGCTGTACAACACCGCTGTCCTGATCGGTCCGGACGGCCAGGTCGTCCACAGCTACCGGAAGATTCACGTCTTCGGCTACCGCTCCCGCGAGGCCGAGCTGCTGACTCCCGGCGACCAGGTCACCACGGTGCCGACCGAACTCGGCAGAATCGGCACGACCACGTGCTACGACCTTCGCTTTCCCGAGCTGTACCGGGCGCTGATCGATGCCGGCGCCGAGACGGTCGTGGTGTGCTCCGCCTGGCCGGCCGCGCGGCTGGCGCACTGGCGCCTGTTCACCTCGACCCGCGCCGTCGAGGAACAGGTGCTGCTCATCGCGTGCAACGCGGTCGGGGAGCAGACCGGCGGCGTCCGGTTGGCCGGACACAGCCGGGTGGTCGACCCATGGGGCGAGGTCCTCGCCGAAGCAGGTGACGAGGAGGGGGTGACCTTCTGCGACATCGACCCCGCTGTCGTCTCCGCCGCCCGGTCGGAGTTCCCGGTGCTCGCCGACCGCCGACTCGAATTCTCCCGACCACGAGCAGGAGTGTGACCACGATGCCAGTGCAACTGACCGTCAGCGGAACCGGCGAGACTCTCGACATCCGCCCCGCCCGGCTCATCGTGGCCGGCTACACCGGGCGCGACCAGGAGGCGGTGGCCGAGCACATCGCCGAGCTGGCCGCGATCGGGGTGCCGCCGCCGGAGACGGTTCCCGCGTTCTACGACCTGGACCCCTCGCTGGTGAGCACCGACGCCGTGGTGCGGGTCGACGGTGCCGGCACGTCCGGTGAGGTCGAGCCGGTGGTCATCCGCCACGGTGGCCGGTACTTCCTCGGTGTCGGCTCCGACCACACCGACCGGGAGCTGGAGCGGTCGTCGGTGGCCGAGTCGAAGGCCGCGTGCCCGAAGCCGCTCGGCGCCACCGTCGTCCCGCTCGATCCCGGCACCGTCGACTGGGACTCGATCGGGGCCGGCAGCACGGTCGACGGCGAGACCTACCAGCACGGCACTCTCTCCGCGCTGCGGACCCCGACCGACGTGCTCGGGAGGCTGGCTGAGGCGCTGCCGGACACCGAAGGCGACCTCGTCCTGTTCGGCGGCACACTTCCGCTGCTGACCGGCCGGTTCGTCCACGGCAGCGCCTGGAGCCTGCGTCTGCAACTACCTGATGGCACCACCCTCACCCACGACTACCTGGTCGAGAACGGACACGGCTGATGCGCAGCGGAGCGGACTACCTCAAGGCGATCGGCGACGATCGCGCGATCTACGTCGACGGCCAGCGGGTGCGCGACGTCGTCGACCATCCGGCGTTCCGGCCCATCGCGGTCACGATGTCGGAGCTGTTCGACAAAGCCGCCGACCCGGCCTCCGGGATGGCGTTCACCGCGCCGGAGACCGGAGCGGACGCCAACCGTGTGTACGGCATCCCGCGCAGCCGAGAAGACCTCACCGCCTACCGGCTGGCCGTGGACACCTGGGCACGGCACACCCACGGCTGGGTGGGGCGCAGCCCCGACCATGTCGCCGCCTTCGTCGCCGGGTTCGCCGCACACCCCGAGGTGTTCTCCAGCGGCGAGCGCGACCTGTCGGCCAACGTGCTGGCCTACCACCGCGCGCTGCTCGACCAGAGCCGCTACGTGTCGTACGCGATCATCCCGCCGCAGGTCTCCCGAGCCACGACCGCGCACGCCTGGGACGGCGACCTCGTCCAGGCGGGCGTCGTGGAGGAGACCTCGGAAGGCATCGTCGTACGCGGTGCGCAGATGCTCGCCACCGGCGGACCGGTCGCCGACGACATCTTCGTGTCCTGTATCAAGCCGTTGACCGACGACGACCGCGACTTCGCGGTCAGCTTCGTCGTCCCGGTCGGGACCGAGGGCCTCAAGCTGTACTGCCGTCGCCCCTACGCCCCGGCCGCGACCAGTACCTACGACTACCCACTGACCACCCGGTACGACGAGACCGACGCGCTGCTGGTCTTCGACGACGTGCTCATCCCCTGGGCGAACGTGTTCGTCGACCGGGACGTCACCGCGGTGCGCCGGCAGTTCCACGACACCGGGGCGCACGTGCTCGGCAACTGGCAGGCGCAGAACCGGTTCTCGGTGAAGCTGCGTTTCCTCGCCGGGCTCGCCCGCAAGGTCGCGGCGGTCAACGGGGTGGACAAGTTCCCCGGTGTGGTCGAGAAGCTCGGCGAGCTCGCCAGCCTGGCCTCGATCGTGGAGTCCGGGGTGCTCGCGGCCGAGTACACGGCGGCGCCGGACGACGCGGGTTTCTGGCGGCCCGGCAAGCGAGCCGTCTACGGCGCGATGGGGCTGCAGGCCGAGCTCTACCCCCGGGCGCTGGCGATCCTGCGTGACCTGGTCGGGGGCGGGGTGCTGCAGGTGCCCTCCAGCGTCGCCGACATGCACAACCCGGAGACCCGCGCCGACATCGACCGCTACATCTACTCCCCCAACGCACCGGCCGAGGAACGTGTCAAGCTGTTCAAGCTCGCCTGGGACGCCGTCGGCAGCGAGTTCGCCGGGCGCCACCACCAGTACGAGATGTTCTACGCGGGCGCCCCGTTCGTGGTGAAGGGCTACACGTTCCGCAACTACGGCTTCGAAGAGCCCCTCGCCGAGGTCGACGAGTTCCTCGCCGGCTACGGCATCGACTAGACACCCCGACCGAGAAGAGGTCAACGATGGCAAAACCCGAGCACGAGTTCTTCCCCGTGACGGACGTGGACTACACGCTGTGCCCCGGAGACGACCCGAAGATCAAGGAACGGATCCTCGCCGCCGACCCCGAGTCCCGCGTCGCCACGCGCATCCTGCGCTACGAGCCGGGCGCCGACTCGACCCCGAACGGCGTGCAGGTGCACGACTTCTGGGAGGAGGTCTACATCCTCGAGGGGTCCTTCACCGACCTGGAGCTGGGCAAGACCTTCACCGCCGGCATGTACGCCTGTCGCCCGCCGGGCATGCGCCACGGCCCGTGGCGCTCCGACGAGGGTGTCACGACCTTCGAAGTCCGCTACCGCGTCCAGTAGAGGAGCCATGCCCATGTCCGCACCGAGCGTCGTCGATCCCCTGGTCATGCGGCGGACCATCGGCCGGTTCGCCACCGGCGTCGCCGTCGTCACCGTGCTCGACGGCGACGAGCCGCACGGCATGACGGTCAACTCGCTGACCTCGGTATCCCTCGACCCGCCGCTGCTGCTGGTGTGTCTGACCACCGGCGCACGCACCACCGAGGCCGTGGTCAGGGCCGGTGGCTTCGCGGTGAACGTCCTGGGCGCGCGGCAACGGGAGATCGCGCTGCGATTCGCCCGGCGTGGAGCCGACCACTTCGAAGGGCTGCCCCTGCGCTACGGCCAGCACGGCATCCCGGTCGTCCCCGACGCGCTCGCCCACCTCGAATGCACCGTCGAACAGCACTTCGAGGCCGGCGACCACGTCGTGGTCATCGGCCACGTACGCCAGGTGTGCGACCGCCCGGGTGCGCCGTTGGCGTTCCTGGGCGGCCGCTTCGCGGACCTGACCGTCCACGGCGAGGAGCCGGAGCACTGGTTCTTCTGAAGTGTCAGCGCAGTGTTAACCGGGAGCCATAGAACGGGAATCCGGGACCAATCGGCTGGACCGGTCGATCCGCTGGCACCAGGCTGCCTGAGATGTCCAGCCTTGCGCGCGCAACGATGCGGTCCGTCACCCGGCACTCGTGGTCACGCTCGCGCAGGGGCCCGATGTGACCAGCGGGCGGGCCGGGCACAGCGCCGGGGTCCGAGAGTGGTTGCGCGCGGAGCTGGCCCGCGCGGCGGGCGTTCCCGAGAACGAGTACGACCCGTCGGTGCGCTTCCGTGAGTACGGGATCGACTCGGCGTCGGCGACCGCCATCGTCAGCCGTCTGGCGAGCCGGTTGGACCGGGAGCTGCCCGCGACGCTGGCCTGGGAGCATCCGACCCTCGACGCTCTGCTCCACCATCTCGAAGCGCCCCTCACCCCACCCGGAGCCTCGACGGCCGATGATCGGCGGACCGCGGCCGACGAACCGATCGCCGTGGTCGGCATGGCGTGCCGATTCCCGGGCGCCGAGTCGATCGCGGCCTTCTGGCAGCTGCTCGTCCAGGGCACCGACGCGGTGCGGGAGGTGCCGGCGGATCGGTGGGAGGTCGAGCGGCACTACGACCCCGATCTGAGTGCTCCCGGCAAGATGAACACCAGGTGGGGCGGCTTCCTCGACCAGGTCGACCAGTTCGACCCCGCGTTCTTCGGTCTCTCGCCGCGCGAGGCCACGCACATGGACCCGCAGCAGCGACTGGTCCTGGAGCTCGTCTGGGAGGCTTTCGAGCACGCACGCCTCGCGCCACGCACGCTTCGTGGCACGCCGGCCGGGGTGTTCCTCGGGGCGATGTGGAGCGACTACGCGCGTCTGGGTGCGGGTGACCTGAACACGGTCGATCCGCACACCGCCACCGGGCAGGACACGAGCGTCCTGGCCGGGCGGGTCTCCTACACGTTGGGCCTGGAGGGACCGAGCCTGACCGTCAACACGGCATGCTCGTCCTCGCTGGTCGCGATACACCTGGCCTGCCAGAGCCTGCGGAGAGGAGAGTCCACGCTGGCGCTGGCCGGTGGGGTGAGTCTGATCCTGTCACCCGCAAGCACCGTCGCCATGTCCAAGTTCGGCGCCATGGCCCCTGACGGCCGCTGCAAGACGTTCGACGCGTCGGCCGACGGGTACGTGCGTGGTGAGGGCGCCGGGATGGTGGTGCTGAAACCGCTGTCCCGCGCGATCGCGGACGGCGATCCCGTCGTGTGCGTGATCAGGGGCAGCGCGCTGAACAACGACGGGTTCAGCAACGGACTGACCGCCCCGAACCCGCACGCGCAGCAGGCCGTTCTCCGTGCCGCCTACCGCAACGCCGGGATCGAGCCGTCGCACGTGCACTACGTCGAGACGCACGGCACCGGCACCGTGCTCGGAGATCCCATCGAGGCGAACGCGGTGGGCGCCGTACTGGGCGCGGGCCGGGCGCCGGACCGGCCGCTGATCCTCGGATCGGTCAAGACGAACATGGGGCACCTGGAGGCAGCGGCCGGCATCGCGGGGTTCATCAAGACCGCGCTGGCCGTCGAGAACCGAGTCATTCCGCAACACCTGCACCTCGACACCCCGAACCCGCGTGTCTCGTGGGAGGCGCTCAACCTGGACGTCGCTCGTGAGCGACGTGCCTGGCCCTGGCCGGGTGAGTCGCCGGTCGCCGGAGTGAGCTCGTTCGGCTTCTCCGGGACCAACTGCCATGTCGTTCTCGAAGGGATGAGCACACAGGCCCGGTTCTTCCCCCTGTCGGCCGGGGGACCCGCGCAGCTGCGACGGCGGATGCTCGACCTGCTGCCCACGGTCGCGGACCTGCCCGACGGTGCCGCCGCCATGGCCGAGCTGAGCAGCGCGCTGCGGGCGCGGGTCGACGACGGGCCCTGCCGAGCGGGCTTCGTCGCCCAGGACAGGGACGAGCTGCTCGCTCGTATCAGGCAGGCGGCTCGACACCCGGCCACTGCGCTCGGTGAGTCCAGGCCTCAGGTCGTCTTCGTGTGTCCCGGGCAGGGTTCGCAGTGGCTCGGCATGGGCCGGTCGCTGCTGCGCACCGAGCCCGCTTTCCGCGCGGCACTGCGTGCCTGCGACGCCGAGGTACGCGGTGTCGCGGGCTTCTCGGTCATCGAGGAGCTGGTCAGCACCGAGGCGGACTCCCGGCTCGACGACCTCGCCGTGGTGCAACCGGTCCTGTTCGCCGTCCAGGTCGGGCTCGCCGCACTGTGGAAGTCCTGGGGTGTCGAACCGGACGTGGTCGTCGGCCACAGCATGGGTGAGGTCGCGGCCGCGCACCTGGCCGGCATCCTGGGTCTCGGGGACGCGGTGCGGGTCATCTGTGCGCGCAGCCGGCTGGCTCGGCGGATGGCGGGCAAGGGCGGTATGGCGGTGGTCTCGTTGCCGGCCGGCAACACCGACGCGTTGATCGACCGGCACCGCGAGCACCTCGCCGTCGCCGCGTACAACAGCCCACGCTCCCAGGTGGTGTCCGGGGAGCGAGCCGCGCTGGACCTGCTGCTGCATTCCCTCGACGACCAGCGGGTCGAGGTGAGCCGGGTGAACGTCACCTTCGCCTCGCACTGCCCGCAGATGGACGAGCTCGCCGGACCCCTCACCGAGGCCCTGGACGGCCTGACACCCGTCAGCGCCGTCGACCGGCCCCGCATGGTGTCCACGGTGACCGAGCGGCAGCTGGCCGGTCCCGAATGCACCGCCGACTACTGGGTCCGCAACCTCCGACGGCCGGTTCGCTTCGCCCAGGTCGTCACGCGGCTGGCCGATGAGCGTCCGACCGTGTTCGTCGAGCTCAGCCCGCACCCGGTCCTCGTGCGGTCCGTGACCGAGACCCTCGATGCGCTGGGTGCACGTCCGGCGAGCCTCGCCCTCGGCTCGTTCCGCCGCGACGAGGACGAACGCGGGGCGCTCCTCGAGACTCTCGCCGCGCTCCATACGGTCGGCGTGTACCGCCCACCGGCTGAGCCGGCGCCTGTCGTGCCCGCGCTGTTGTCCGGCCGGACCGTCGCGGCCGTTCGGGCACAGGCCGACCGGCTCGCCGAGCATCTCACGGACCACCCCGATGTCACGCCTGCCGACGTGGCGCACTCACTCGCCACCACCCGTACCCATTTCGAGTGCCGCGCCACATTCGTCGCCAGCGACCGTGCCGACTGGATCGCCCAGTGCCGCGCGATCGCGGACGGACGTTCCCCGGTCGTCTCCGTCCGCCGCACGACCGGGCGGAAGCTGGCCGCCCTGTTCACCGGTCAGGGAAGCCAGCGGGCCGTGATGGGCCGGACGCTCTACCCGAGATTCGCCACGTTCCGCCGCGCGCTCGACGAGGTATGTGCCCGGATCGACGGTGAGCTGCCCGTCCCGCTGATCGAGGTGCTCTTCGCCCCGGAGGGGTCCGAGACCGCCGGTCTGCTCGATCAGACCGGATACACCCAGCCCGCGTTGTTCGGGATCGAGATCGCGCTCTTCCGGCTGTTCGAGAGCTGGGGCGTCGAGCCCGACCTCCTGCTCGGCCATTCGGTCGGTGAGCTGGCTGCCGCCCACGTCGGCGGCGTCCTGTCGCTGGACGACGCATGCACGCTGGTCGCCGCGCGCGGCAGGCTCATGCAGAGCCTCACGCCCGGCGGGGCCATGGTGACCGTGCAGGCCTCGGAGGCCGAGATCGCCGCCCTGCTCGACCGGTGGGACAACCCGCCGGTGTCCGTCGCCGCGCTCAACGCCCCGTCCTCGACCGTCCTGTCCGGCGACGAGGACGCGGTGTCCGCCGTCGCGGGGCACTTCGAAACCCGGGGGCGCAGGATCTCTCGGCTGCGGGTGAGCCATGCGTTCCACTCCCATCACATGGACGGGATGCTGGCGGACTTCGGCGAGGTGGCCGGACGCCTCCGCTTCGCTCCCCCGCGCATTCCGATCGTCTCGAGCCTGACCGGCCGGCTCGCCTCCGCGGACGAGATCACCTCACCCGGCTACTGGGTCCGGCAGGTACGCGGAACGACACGTTTCGTCGACGGCGTCCAGACGCTCGAACGGGAGGGCGCCTCGGCATTCCTGGAGCTCGGTCCGCACGGCGTGCTGTCGGCGCTCGGCCAGGAGATCCTCGCCGATCGGCAACCGGCGCCGCGGTTCGTCGCCGCGTTGCGCAGGGGTCGCGACGACGTCGATGCACTCGTCGGGGCTGTCGGCGCCCTCCACCTCGCCGACGTGCCCGTCGACTGGGACGCCTTCTTCGCGCCACTCGCGCCGGGAGCCGTTGACCTGCCGACCTACGCGTTCCAACGCGAACGATTCTGGATCGACAACCGTGCGATCTCCGACGCCGCGCCGAGCGACACCGAGGGATGGTCACGGGTGGCTCATCCCTTCCTCGGTACCGCCGTCGCGTTGGCGGAGTCCGGCGGCACGCTGCTCACCGGGCACGTGTCACTCGACGAGCACCCGTGGCTGGCCGGGCACGACGTGTTCGGCACCGCGGTGCTGCCGGGAACCGCATTCGTCGAGCTGGCCCTCCATGCGGCCGACCTCGTCGGCCTCGGGGGCATCGACGAGCTCACGATCGAGGTTCCGCTCGCGCTCCCGGCCCGAGGCGGCGTACAGCTGCAGCTGACGGTCGGGCCGGAGGACGAGGCAGCCGGCCGGCCGATCAGCATTCACGGCCGCCCCGACGACGCTCGAGATCAAGGCTGGACCACCCACGCCACGGGCAGGTTGGAGCCGGCCGTCGCCGGGACCGTGCCCGTCGAGCCCGCGGCGTGGCCTCCTCCGGGGAGCCGAGCCGTCGAGCTCACCGGGGTGTACGACCGGCTCGCGGAGGCCGGACTCACCTACGGCCCCGCATTCCAGGGGCTGACGCGGGCGTGGACGCTCGGGGACGAGCTGTTCGCCGAGATCGATCTCCCCGACGCCGCCCCGGAGCACGCGTTCTCCATCCATCCCGCGCTCCTGGACGCCGTGCTCCACACGCTGGTCCAGGACAGAGTCCGGTCCGGTAGCGGCGTCGAACTGCCCTTCTCCTTCGCCGGTGTCCGGCTGCACGCGGTGCGGGCGACACACCTCCGCGCGCGTCTCACGCCCTCGGGCCGTAGCGCGACGACTCTTACCCTCGCCGATTCCGCCGGCTCGCCTGTCGCCGTCATCGACGCGCTGCACTGCCGTCCCGCGTCACCCGAAGCGCTGCTTCCTCAGCGTGACTCGCTCCAGCGGGTGGCATGGGTCGAGCGTCTCGTCACCGTCCCCTCGCCGGACGTCAGCTGGCGGCACTGCACCGACTCGGCCGAGCTCGTCCGACAGCTGGGACGCAGCGACGCGCCGCCGGACGGGTTCGTGGTCCCGTTCCTCCCTCGCCCGGAGGTCGAGGACCTCATCGGGGATGCGCACGCCGCCACGGCCGACGCGCTCGACCTGATGCGGACGTGGCTTGCCGACGAGCGTCTCGGCACCTCCCGTCTCGTGGTGGTCACCCGAGGAGCCGTCGCGGTACGCGACTCGGACGAACTGACCGACCTCGCGCATGTACCCCTCTGGGGCCTGGTCCGTGCCGCGCAGGTCGAGAACCCCGGCCGCACCGTCGTGCTGGTCGACACCGACGACACCGACGCGTCACGAGCGGCGCTGACCGCGGCCGCGAGCAGCGGGGAGCCCGAGGTCGCGCTCCGCGACGGGCGGTGTTTCGTCCCGAGGTTCGCGCCGGCGGAGCACGGCCTCGTCGCACCGGCGCAGTCGTCGTGGTGTCTCGCCACGACCAGCCGGGGCACGCTCGACGGCCTGGCACTGGTGCCGCACCCCGGCGCCGGTGCCGTGCTGGGAGAGGGACAGGTCCGCATCGAGGTCCGCGCGGCAGGGCTCAACTTCCGGGACGCGCTCGATGCGCTGGGCATGTACCCAGGTGGGCTCGACGCCCTCGGCGGCGAGGGCGCGGGGGTGGTCACCGAGGTCGGGCCAGGCGTCTCGGGGCTCGCGGTGGGCGACCGGGTGCTGGGCCTGTTCTCCCCCGCGTTCGCGCCGACCGCGATCGCCGATCAACGCGTGGTCGCCGTCATGCCGTCGAGCTGGTCGTTCCAGGAGGCGGCCTCGGTCCCGATCGTGTTCCTCACCGCCTACCACGCCCTGGTCGATCTGGCCAGGCTGCGGCCCGGCGAACGCGTCCTCGTTCACGCCGCCGCGGGTGGGGTGGGTACCGCGGCCGTGCAGATCGCCCACCATCTGGGTGCGGAGGTCTTCGCCACGGCCGGACCGGGCAAGTGGGACGCGGTCGCCGCGCAGGGTGTCGCGCCCACGGCCATCGCCTCGTCCCGCACCCTCGACTTCGAGCCGCGGTTCCTCGGCTCCACCGACGGTCACGGTGTCGACGTCGTTCTCAACAGTCTGGCTCGTGAGTTCGTCGACGCCTCACTCCGGCTGCTGCCCCGAGGCGGCCGGTTCGTCGAGATGGGCAAGACCGACATCCGGGATGCGGTCGAGGTGGCCGGCGCACACGCCGGCGTCGCTTATCGCGCGTTCGACCTGTTCGAGGCGGGGCCGGAGCGCATCGGGGAGATGCTGGCCGAGCTCATCACGCTCTTCGACAGCGGCGTGCTCCGCCCACCGCCTCTCACCTGCCGCGACGTCCGTGATGCTCCGGAGGCGTTCCGAGCGCTCGCCCAGGCCCGGCACGTTGGCAAGATCGTCCTGAACCTCCCCCGCGTACTCAAGCCCGGCGGCACGGTGCTCATCACCGGCGGCACAGGTGCACTGGGTGCGCTCTTCGCCCGCCATCTCGTCGGGAGACACGGCGCCCGGCACCTCCTGCTCGTGTCCCGGCGCGGCCCCGAGGCGCCCGGGGCGGCTGAGCTGCGCGGCGAGCTGGAGGCTCTCGGCGCGCGGGTGACCATTCGTGCCTGCGACGTATCGGTTCGTTCCGCGCTCGACGCGGTGCTGGCCGACGTCCCGCGCGACCACCCACTCACCGCCGTCGTGCACACGGCTGGGGTACTCCAGGACGGGGTGCTCGGGTCGCTCACCCGCGAGCGCCTGGCCACCGTCCTGCGCGCCAAGCTCGACGCCGCGGTCCATCTGCACGAGCTCACCCTCACGACCGACCTGTCTGCCTTCGTGCTGTTCTCCTCGGCCGCCGGGCTGCTCGGCAGCGCCGGTCAGGCCGCCTACGCCGCGGCGAACCGGTTCCTCGACGCGCTCGCCAGCCACCGGGCGACCCGAGGACTTCCCGCGCTGTCCCTCGACTGGGGGCTGTGGGCCAGGGAGAGCGGGATGACCGCCCACCTGTCCCGGGTCGATCGGGATCGGATGGCACGCCGAGGACTGCGGGCCCTGTCCGACTCGGAGGGCCTCGCGCTGTTCGATGCCGCTCTGCGCCGACCCGACGCCGTCCTGATCGCGGCGCACCTGCCCGAACGCAGTCGTGCCTCCCGGCCGGTCGCGGCCGGAACCGGCGCCCCGGCGCCGATCACCGAACGGCTGCGGCTCCTCTCTCCCGGCGAGCGGGATCGCGCGCTGCTCGACCTCGTCCTGGTGGAGGCGGCCGCCGTCCTCGGCTTGTCGTCCGACGGCGGGCTCGATCACGACCGGCCACTCAAGGAACTCGGGCTCGACTCACTCATGGCCGTCGAACTACGCAACCGTCTCGACGCGATGGCCCCATGGCGGCTGCCCGCCACTCTCCTGTTCGACCATCCGACGCCCGAGGCACTCGTCCGTTTCCTCGACACGCGGCTGACCGGTACCGGTCCGGCGGAACCGGAAGGTCGTTCTCCCGCCCAGGTCACCGAAGGGGTCGATGACGAGGCGATCGCGATCGTGTCCGTCGGCTGCCGGTTCCCCGGTGGGGTACGGACCCCCGAAGACCTGTGGGAGCTGCTGGGTGCCGGCCGAGACGTGATCTCCGATTTTCCCGGCGATCGCGGCTGGGCCGCCGATCTCCACGACCCCGACCCCGATGCCGTGGGCAAGAGCGTCACCTACCAGGGCGGTTTCCTCGACGACGCCGACCAGTTCGACCCCGCGTTCTTCGGCATCAGCCGCCGTGAGGCACTGGCGATCGATCCGCAGCAGCGGCTCCTGCTCGAGACCACCTGGGAGGCCTTCGAACGCGCCGGCATCGATCCCACGTCGCTGGACGGCTCGCCGACCGGTGTCTTCACCGGTGTGATCTACAGCGACTACAGCCGGCTCGACATGCCGGACGACCTGGAGGGTTATGTCGCGCTGGGCAGCTCACCGAGTGTGGCGTCGGGACGGATCGCCTACACCTTCGGGCTGCACGGCCCGACCATGACGGTGGACACGGCGTGCAGCTCATCGCTGGTCGCGATCCACCTGGCCTGCCAGGCCCTTCACCGAGGTGAGGTCTCGCTGGCGCTCGCCGGTGGAGTGACCGTGATGGCCACACCGGCGATGTTCGTCGCGTTCAGTCGTCAGCGTGGGCTGGCCGAGGACGGTCGCTGCCGGGCGTTCTCGGCCGACGCGAGCGGCACCGGCTGGGCCGAGGGCGCCGGCATGCTGCTCCTGGAACGACTGTCCGATGCCCGGCGCAACCGGCATCCGGTGCTCGCGGTCGTCCGCGGCTCCGCGGTCAACCAGGACGGCCGAAGCCAAGGGCTCACCGCGCCCAACGGTCCGGCGCAGGAACGCGTCATCCGACAGGCGCTGGACAGCGCACGGCTGTCCGCCCACGACGTCGACGCGGTCGAGGCGCACGGCACCGGGACGGCGCTGGGCGACCCGATCGAAGCCCACGCCCTGCTCGCCACCTACGGACACGGGCGTTCTCCCGAGGACCCGCTGTGGCTGGGCAGTCTCAAGTCCAACATCGGCCACACCCAGGCGGCGGCCGGCGTCGCGGGCGTCATCAAGATGACCCTCGCGCTGCGCCACGGTCTGCTGCCCAGGACGTTGCACGCACAGAACCCGTCCCCGCACATCGACTGGTCCCCCGGCACGGTCCGGCTGCTGACCGAACCTGTCGCCTGGCTCGCGAACGGACGTCCCCGCCGCGCCGGCATCTCCTCGTTCGGCGTGTCCGGCACGAACGCGCACGTCATCGTGGAGGAGGCACCCGAGTGACCGTCGAGTCCGTTCCTCCCGGCCCGCTGCTGATCGTGCTGTCCGCAAGGACCCGCCCGGCTCTCGACGCCCAGGCAGCGCGGCTGACTGAGCACCTCGACCGGCACCCTGACATCGACCTCGTCGATCTCGCCTTCTCACTGGCGACGACCCGGGCACACTTCGAGCACCGCGCGGCTTTCCTCGCCCACGACCGCCATCAGCTGCGCGACGCTCTCGCCGCACTGGCGCAGAGCCGGCCGTCGCGGGACTGGGCGATCGGCCGGGCCGTCCGCGGCGGTGGACGGGTCGTGTTCGTCTTCCCCGGTCAGGGCTCACAGTGGGCCGGGATGGCACGGTCGCTGCTGGCGACCTCAGCGGTCTTCCGTGCCGAGGTCGAGGCCTGCGCTCGCGCGCTCGCGCCCCATGTCGAGTGGTCCGTGCTGCCCGTGTTGCGTGGCGACGAGGGAGCAGCCTCGCTGGACCGCGTCGACGTCGTCCAGCCCGCTCTGTTCGCGGTGATGGCGGGGCTGGCCGCACTGTGGCGATCCGTCGGTGTCGAGCCCGACGCGGTGGTCGGCCACAGCCAGGGGGAGATCGCCGCCGCGTACGTCGCGGGCGCGCTCGGCCTCGACGACGCGGCCGAGGTGGTGGCGCTGCGCAGCCGCGCACTCACCCGGCTGGCCGGGCAGGGCGCGATGGCCTCGGTCGAACTCGGCAGCACGGAGCTCCAGACCCGCTATCTGACGCGCATCGACGGCCTGTCGATCGCCTCGGTCAACAGCGCGACGACGACAGTGGTCTCGGGCAGGGCCGACGCGGTCGACGCGTTGCTGCGCGTGCTCGCGGCGGACCAGATCCTCGCCGGCAGGGTCCGGGTCGACTACGCATCGCACTCCGACCAGGTGGACGCCATCCGTGACGAGCTGGTCCACCGGCTCGCCGACGTGGCCCCCGGCCCGTCGACCGTGCCGCTCCACTCCACCGTGACCGGTGGAGTCCTCGAAGGCCGTGAGCTGGACGCCGGCTACTGGTACGAGAACCTCCGTCGAACCGTCCGGTTCGCCGAGGTGACCGACGGCCTCGTCGGTACCGGGCACCGGTTCTTCGTCGAGATCAGCCCTCATCCGGTGCTGGTGCCGTCACTCGCGGCCACGGAGTCCGATGTGGCCGCCGTGGGTTCGCTGCGCCGTGACGACGGCGACCAGGCGCGCTTCCTACGGTCGATCGGCGAACTCCACACGAGAGGCCTTCCGATCGACTGGTCGCGGGTGCTGCCCGGCGGCACCCGGATCGACCTGCCCACCTACGCCTTTCAACGCGAGCGCTTCTGGCCGGCGCCCGCCGCGCCGAAGAAGGAGGGATCAGCCGCCCCCGGCGCCACGCCGCTCGACCATCCGTTCCTGGACACCGCCGTGACGCTCGCCGAGCAGCGGGGCGTGCTCCTCACCGGCCGGCTGTCCCTTGCCGATCACCCCTGGTTGTCGGGCCACTCCGTCTTCGGCACGGTGATCCTGCCCGGCGCGGCGCTGGTCGACCTCGCGCTCTTCGCGGCACGGCACGTCGGTCTCGACCATGTCGAGGAGCTGACCTCACACTCGGCGATCGCGCTGCCCGGGCGGTCCGGGCTGCTCATCCAGCTCGCCCTCGGCGACCTCGACGCGGGCGGTCGCAGGTCGCTGGCCGTCCACACCCGTTCCGACCTGGCCGCACCCGAGTCTCCGTGGACCCGGGCCGTCACCGGCACGCTCGCACCGGAGCCGGTCACCTCGGCGGTCGATCTGCGCACCTGGCCACCGCGTGGTGCGACGCCGGTGGCCCTCGACGGCCTGTACGACAGGGCCGCGAACAGCGGACTCGCCTATGGACCGAGCTTCCGGGCCCTGTCCGCGGTCTGGCGCACGGGCGATGCCCTGTTCGCGGAGGTGGCGCTGCCCGAGCCGAGTGGCTCACCCGAGGAGCACCCGCTTCACCCGGTGCTTCTGGACGCGGCGCTGCACGCGCTGCTCGCCGACATCGACGACGTGCCGGCGGAGACGACCGTCGCACTCCCGTTCACCTGGACCGGGGTGTCGCTGCGTGCCGTCGGCGCGTCGAGGGCTCGGGTGCGGCTCGCGCGGACGCCGACCGGCGACGTCACGGTGTCGATGGCCGACTCGGCCGGAGAGCCGCTCGCCTCGGTGCGGGCGCTGCACGTCCGGCCGGTGTCGCGTGACGTGCTGCGGGCCTCGCTGAAGGTTCAGCGCCACCCGCTGCGGCGCCTCGTCTGGGACGAGCAGCAGCCGGGACCGTCGGAGCCCGGTATGCGGGTGGAACGCTACGACGGCACCGACAGGCTGCTCGACGCACTCGAACGGGACGACCCGTTGCCGGACGTGGCGGTCCTTTCGCTCATCGCGGCGGCACCTCCCCTCGAGGGCCGGGAGCTGATCGACGCCGCCCAGGACGCCGCCGCGCGACTGCTGGCGCTGCTCCGGTCCTGGTTGACGGATCACCGCACGCTCTCCTCGCGGCTGGTACTGCTCACCCGGGGCGCGGTCGCGGCCCGTCCCGGCGAGGACGTGACCGATCTGGTCCACGCGCCGCTGTGGGGCCTGGTCCGCACCGCCCAGCTGGAGAGCCCCGGTCATCGCATCCGGCTGTGTGACATCGACGACAGCTCGGCGTCGCGGGTGGCGCTGCCGTCCACCGTGCTCGGCCGGTTCGAGACGCCGGACCCCCGGTTGCTCGGCGGAGAGCAGTGCGCGCTGCGCGAGGGTGCACGGCTGGTGCCCCGGCTGGAGCCCGTGGACCCGGCCGATCCACGACCCGGACGATCGCTCGATCCCGACGGAACCGTGCTCGTCACCGGAGGAACCGGAACGCTCGGCGCGCTGCTGGCGAGTCATCTCGTGAACCGGCACGGAGTCCGCCACCTCCTCCTGCTCTCCCGCCGGGGAGCGGCCGCACCCGATGTCGGCCCGCTGCTGCGCCGGTTGGAGGCCGAGGGCGCCTCGGTCACCGTCGCCGCCTGCGACGTCACCGACCGGCGGGACCTCGCCGCGCGGATCGCCACGATCCCGGCCGAGCACCCGCTCACCGCGGTGGTCCATGCCGCCGGTGTCCTCGACGACGGTGTCCTCACCGACCTCACCCCGGCGCGGCTGACCGCGGTGCTGGCCGCGAAGGTGGACGCGGCGGCCCACCTGCACGAGCTCACCCTCGGGCAGGATCTCGCGGCGTTCGTCCTCTTCTCCTCGGTGGCTGGCGCAGCGGGCAGCGCGGGACAGGGCAACTACGCCGCCGCCAACGCGTTCCTCGACGGACTCGCCCACCACCGGGCGGCACACGGCCTTCCCGCGTGTTCGATCGCCTGGGGCTACTGGCGGACGCCCAGTGGCCTGACCACCCATCTCACCGACGCCGACACCCGCCGGCTGCGCGGCCGGGGAATCGGGGCGCTGTCCCCGGACGACGGCCTCGCGTTGTTCGATGCGGCGCTCGACAGCGCGGCACCCGCTGTCGTCGCGGCGCACCTCGACCGCGTCGACGCCCCGGTTGTCAGAGCCGAGAATGCCGCCCCTGCTCCGTCGCTGCGGCGGAGGTTGCTCGATCTGGAGCCCGGTGACCGTGAGGCGGCGGCCCTCGAGCTGGTCTCCGGTGACGCGGCCGCCGTGCTGCGGCTCGGCGGGCCGCGCGACGTCGCTCCCGAGCGTCCGCTCAAGGAGCTCGGCATGGATTCGCTCATGGCCGTCGAGCTGCGCAACCGCCTTGCCTCCTCGGCCGGTATCGCGCTACCCGCCACTCTCCTGTTCGAACATCCCACCCCGGCCGCGCTGGCCCGCCACCTCATCGCGCACGTCCTCGGCGGGGAACCCGAACCGCGCCGGCCGACCGGCCGGAGCGCGGCCGCCGACGGGGAGGACCCGATCGCCATCGTGTCCATGAGCTGCCGTCTCCCCGGCGACGTGCGCTCACCCGAGGAACTGTGGGCGCTGCTGCTGTCCGAGCGGGACGCCGTCTCCGGCTTCCCCGACAACCGCGGCTGGGACCTCGAGTCGCTCTACGACCCCGACCCGACCGCCCCCGGCACCAGCTACGTACGGCGAGGCGGGTTCCTGCACGACGCCGACGCGTTCGACGCGTCGTTCTTCGGCATCAGCCCCGCCGAAGCGCTCACCATCGACCCACAGCAACGGCTGCTGCTCGAGATCACCTGGGAGGCGCTCGAACGCGCCGGGATCGTTCCGGCGACGCTGAGGGGAAGCGATACCGGCGCGTTCGTCGGCGTGATGTACCAGGACTACGGCGCCCGCCTCGCCGGCACACTCGACGAGCCCGAGCTCGAAGCCGGCATCGGACTCGGCAGCGCGGGCAGCGTTGCGTCCGGCCGCATCTCGTACACGTTCGGGCTCGAAGGCCCGGCGGTGAGCGTCGATACCGCGTGCAGCTCATCGCTCGTCGCGCTGCACCTGGCATGCCAGTCACTGCGGCAGGGTGAGTGCACGCTCGCGCTCGCCGGTGGCGTGACGGTCATGGCCACCCCGGCGACGTTCATCGAGTTCAGCCGCCAACGTGGACTGTCACCCGACGGCCGGTGCCGCAGCTTCTCGGCCGACGCGAACGGCACCGGCTGGTCCGAGGGCGCCGCGATGCTCGTGCTCGAACGCCTGTCCGATGCCCGGCGCAACGGCCACCCGGTCCTGGCGCTGGTCCGGGGCTCGGCGGTCAACCAGGACGGGAAGAGTCAGGGCCTCACCGCCCCCAGCGGCGCGGCCCAGGAACGGGTCATCAACCGGGCTCTGGCCGGCGCGGGCCTCGGCGCGGGTGATGTCGACGTGGTCGAGGCACACGGCACCGCGACCACGCTCGGCGATCCGATCGAGGCGCGCGCGCTGCTGGCCACGTACGGGCGCGCCCGCTCCCGCGACAAGCCGCTGCGGCTCGGAGCGTTGAAGTCCTCGATCGGCCACACCCAGGCCGCATCGGGGGTCGCCGGGGTCATCAAGATGGTGCTCGCGATGCGGAACGGGCTGTTGCCCAGGACCCTGCACGCGGACGTGCCGTCCCCGCACGTCGACTGGTCCTCGGGCACGGTCGCTCTGCTCACGTCGGCGACGACCTGGGAACCGGACGACCGGCCGCGCCGTGCCGGGGTCTCCTCCTTCGGCGTCAGCGGAACCAACGCGCACGTGATCCTCGAGCAGTCCCCGGTTCCCGCGCCCGCTCCGACGGCATCGGCCGGCGCACCCCGGCTGTTCCCGCTCTCCGGCGCCACCGAGGCGGCGGTGCTGGCGCAGGCCGACGCGCTGCGAGAACGCGTCGAGTCGGACCCGACGGTCGACCTGCTCGACGTCGCCCACTCGCTCGCGGTGACCCGAACGCACTTCGACCACCGCGCCGTCGTGGTCGCGCATGACCACGAGTCCCTGTCGCGTGGTCTCGTGGCGGTCGCGCGCGGTCGCCACGCACCCCACGCCGTCGTCGGGAAGGTCGCGCCGAAGAGCAAGGTCGTCTTCGTGTTCCCTGGCCAGGGCTCACAGTGGCCCGGGATGGCCCGGTCCCTTCTGGACAGCTCACGCGTCTTCCGGGAACGGGCCGAGGCCTGCTCCCGCGCGCTGGCGCCGTATCTCGGCTGGTCACCCCTCGCGCTGCTCGGCGGCGATGCCGACACGGTGCCTGCGTCCGACGGAGTCGCGGTGTGGGATCGCGTCGACGTCGTGCAGCCCGCGCTGTTCACGGTCACGGTCTCGCTGGCCGCGCTGTGGCGTTCCCTGGGCATCGAACCGGACGCGGTCATCGGGCACAGCCAGGGCGAGATCGCCGCCGCCCACGTCGCCGGCGCCCTCACCCTCGGCGACGCGGCCAGGGTGGTGGCCCTGCGCAGCCGCGCACTCACCCGCCTTGCCGGACGGGGAGCGATGGCCGCGGTCGAACTGCCCACGCGGGTCGTCGAGGACCGGCTCGCCCGGTTCGGCGACCGCGTCTGGGTCGCCGGTGTCAACGGGCCGCACTCGTGTCTGGTGTCGGGTGACCCGTCCGCGATCGACGAGCTGGTCGCCGCACTGAGCGCGGACTCGGTCTTCGCACGCACGATCCCGGTCGACTACGCCTCGCACGGCCCCGCTGTCGAGGCGGTCCGGGACGAGCTGCGCGCCGGCCTCGCCGGCATCGTGCCGCGCCCCGGAACCGTGCCCATCCAGTCGACCGTCACCGCCGGCCGGATCGACGGCACCGACCTGGACGGCGGTTACTGGTACCGCAACCTTCGACACCGGGTGCGTTTCGACGAGGCGGCGCACGAGCTGCTCGCCACCGGTCACGGTGTCTTCGTCGAGGTCAGCCCCCACCCCGTGCTCGGGCTGGTGCTGCGGGAGGCGCTCACGACGCACGGGGTGGACGGGGCGGTCGTCGGCACGGTGCACCGGGGCGAGGGTGAGCTCGAACGCGTACTGCTGTCCCTCGGCGAGCTGCACACCCACGGTCATCCACTCGACTGGTCGGCGGTCGCTCCCGGCGGACGGGCCATCGAGCTGCCCACCTACGCGTTCCAACGCGACCGCTACTGGCTCGACCCTGCTCCGCCGCGAGTCGCCACCGCCGAACGGAGCTTCTGGAGTGCGGTCGAGCGCGAGGACCTCGGCGCGCTCATCGACGAGCTGGACGTGGACGACAGCGAGCGCGGCGCACTCGCCGACCTGCTCCCCACACTGGCCCGGTGGCGTGCGAAGCACGGAGCTCCACCCGCCGCGGACGTCCGGGACGTACCTGCCGGCAGGCCCGCCGACGACCGGGTCGCCAGCGCACCGGTCGCCGACGCCGAGCTCCGGGCGCGCCCCCCCGCTCGCCGTCGCCTACGCAGCGCCGTCGACCGACCTGGAGCGTCTGCTCACCACCGTGTGGCAGCAGGTACTCGGACTCGACGAGATCGGCGTCCACGACAACTTCTTCGAGCTCGGCGGCAGCTCGCTGCAGGCCGGACAGGTCCTGACCCGCCTGCGGACGACCTTCCCGATCGACATCCGCTTCGACCTGTTCTTCGGCAACCCGACGATCGCCGGCTTGGCCCCACTCGTCGAGGACTGCCTCGTCGCGCACCTCGCAGAACTGACCGACGACGAGGCGGAACAGCTTCTCGAGAGCGTGAGCTCTCTGTCCGGTGACGCATGACCGAGCACGACCTCCAGGAGATGACGATGGCGCAGCGAGACTCCCGGCCGAGCCTCGACGAGATGTCCCCCGCGAAACGCGCCCTCCTCGAGCGCTGGACGAGTGGCCGCACGCGGTCGGGCACCACGACAATCGTCCGTCGGACCGGGCGCGACGAGGCGCCGTTGTCCTCGACGCAGGAACGCATCTGGTATCTCGAACAGCTCATTCCGGGTACGCCCGCCTACAACGTCTCCGTCGCCTTTCAGCTCGTGGGGCCGCTGGACCGCGCGGCACTGCACCGCGCTTTGACCGAGGTGGTCCGGCGCCACGACAGCCTGCGCGCCACGTTCCCGAGCGCCGACGGCCGGGCCCGCCAGGTGATCGCGCCTCCGTTCGAGCCGACGCTGCCGACCGACGACCTGTGTGACTCCGACCCCGCGACGCGCGGCGAACGAGCGCGGGAGCTGCTGCGGGCCGAGGCGGCGAGGCTGTTCCCACTCGACCAGGGACCCCTGTTCGCGGCCCGGCTGGTTCGTCTCACCCCGGACGAGCACTTCTTTCAGCTCACGCTGCACCACATCGTGTCCGACGGCTGGTCACTCGGGGTCCTGAACCGGGAGCTGATCGCCCTCTACCGCGCGTTCACCCACGGCGCGGAGAGCCCACTCGCCGAGCTGCCCATCCAGTACGGCGACTTCGCGGAGTGGCAGCGGAGCAGGCGTGAGCGGGGTGCGTTCCGAACCGACCTCGACTTCTGGACCGAGGAGCTGGCCGGGCTCGCCTCACTGACGCTGCCCACCGACCGTCCCCGGCCCCCGGTGCAGCGTTTCCGAGGCGCCCGTCTGGAGGTGGAACTGCCCCGGTCGCTCACCGAGGCCGTGCACGAGATGTGCCGGCGGGCCGATGTCACGCCGTACATGTTCTTCCTCGCCGCGTTCACCACCCTTCTGTCGCGCTACAGCGGTCAGGAGGACATCGCGGTCGGCTCACCGATCGCCAACCGCATCCCGGTCGAGACCGAAGAGCTCATCGGGTACTTCTCGAACACCATCGTCCTGCGCACCGACCTGTCCGGCGACCCGTCCTTCGAGGAGCTGCTCACTCGCATCCGGACGCGGACGCTCGAGGCGTACGCACATCAGGAGGTCCCGTTCGAGGAGCTCGTCAACTCGCTCGCCCCGGAACGGGACCTGAGCCGGAACCCGTTGTTCCAGGTCATGATGGTGGTGCAGAACGCTCCTCTGGAACGCACGTCGTTCGCCGGGCTCGACACCACACTCGACGAGGTCCACACCGGGACCTCGAAGTTCGACCTCTGGCTGCAGCTCATGGCGGTGGGTGACACCTGGACCGCGACGTTCGAGTACAACACCGACCTCTGGGACGAGGCAAGCGTCTCCCGCCTGTCGCGGCACCTCACGAATGTGCTGGTCGCGGTGACGGCCGACCCCCGGCTCGCGGTCTCCGCGATCCCGCTGCTGGACGAGGAGGAACGCCGCCGGGTTGTCGTCGAGTTCAACGACACCGCCGTGGACTTCGGGCGGCCGAGGCTCCTGCACGAGTACGTGGAGGCGCAGGTGACACGAACCCCGGACCGGGTGGCCGTGGCCTTCGACGGCGACGAGCTCACCTACCGCGCCCTCGACGACCGCGCCGAACGGCTCGCCTGCCGGCTCGTCGAGGCGGGCGTGGCACCCGAAAGCCTGGTCGGAGTCCATGCCGAACGCTCGACGAACCTGGTGGTCGCGTTGCTGGCGGTGCTCAAGAGCGGCGGCGCGTACGTGCCGCTCGAACCGAGCTATCCCGAACAGCGCCTCGAGGACATGCTCGGCGACGCCCAGGTCCAGGCGGTACTGACCGACCGGCCGCTGTCGCCCAGGGCGCGCGGTCTCGCTCCCCACGTCATCGATCTGTCCGAACGGGTCGCACCAGCGGAGCGGAGGCGCCTGCCCGGGGAGATGCCGGCGGACCGACTGGCCTACGTCCTCTACACGTCCGGCTCGACCGGCCGCCCCAAGGGCGCGCTGAACACCCACCGGGGCATCGGGAACCGGCTGGTGTGGATGCAGGAGCGATACGGGCTCACCGAGCGCGACCGTGTCCTGCAGAAGACGCCGTTCAGCTTCGACGTCTCGGTCTGGGAGTTCTTCTGGCCGCTCATGACCGGTGCGCGCCTCGTCGTGGCGCGGCCGGACGAGCACAAGGACCCGGCGGCGCTGATCGCCACCATCCAGCGGGAACGGATCACCACGATCCACTTCGTCCCCTCGATGCTCCGGGTCATGCTCGACCATCCCGGGTTCGCCGGCTGCTCGTCGCTCACTCGCGTCATCTGCTCGGGCGAGGCGCTGCCCGGGCAGTTCCGGGACCGGTTCTTCGCGCTGCTACCGGGTGCCGAGCTGCACAACCTGTACGGACCGACCGAGGCCGCGATCGACGTGACGGCCTGGCAGTGCCGGGAGACCGACACGTCACCGGTCGTCCCGATCGGGAAACCCATCGCCAACACCCAGATCCACATCCTCGACGACCACGGCCGGCCGACACCGATCGGAGTGCCGGGTGAGCTGCACATCGGCGGCACGAACGTGGGGCGCGGGTACCTGCGCCGCCCGGAGCTCGACGCCGAACGGTTCCTGCCGGACCCGTTCAGCACGACCGACGGCGCGACGATGTACAAGACCGGCGATCTGGCCCGCTGGCGGCCCACCGGTGACATCGAGTTCCTCGGCAGGCTCGACTCCCAGGTGAAGCTGCGCGGCATGCGCATCGAGCTCGGGGAGATCGAGTCGGTCCTGCGTGTCCACCCCGGCGTCGCCGATGCCGCGGTGATCGTCCGCACGGACGCCGAGGGGCGCCGACAGCTCGTCGCCTATGCCACGCCCACCGAGCACCCCTCGGGACACACCGCGTCGTCGGTGACGCCGACGGCACGCCGGCAGGGACTGTTCGACGACTATCTGAAACCCGGGGCCACCCCGCACCGGCCGGACCGGGTCGAGCCGCTGCTCACCGCGCCGTCCCGGGCGCTGGTCGCCGGGCTGCGCGGTCACCTGCTCGGCAGGCTCCCGGACTTCATGATCCCGCACGCCTTCGTCATCCTCGACCGGCTGCCGATGACGTCCACCGGCAAGCTCGACCGAGGCGCGCTGCCGCCGCCTCCCCGAGCCGGTCACGAAGGCCCGGTCGGTGACGCTCCACGCACCCCAGCGGAACACACCCTCTCCGACATCTGGACGTCCGTGCTCGGCGTCGAGCAGGTCGGCATCGACGGCAACTTCTTCGCGCTCGGCGGCGATTCGATCGACAGCATCCAGGTCGTCGCACGCGCCGCGGAAGCCGGCCTGCACCTCACCCCGGCCGACGTCGTCCGGCACCCGTCCATCCGAGCGCTGGCCACGGCGGCGACCGCGACGGCCGGACCGGATACGACCGACACCGCCCGGTCGACGAGCCTGGTGGACGAGATCGCACGGCTGCGCGGAGATGGGATCGACGTCGAGGACGTCTACCCCCTGTCCGCGTACCAGGCGGAGATGGTGCGCAGGCGACGGTCGGACACCCCGGCGAGCCTGTACGTCCAGAGCGTCGTGTCACGGGTGCGGTCGCTCTCCGGCGCACCGCTCGACCCGGACACGCTCGCGGACGCCTGGCAGGCCGTGGTGGATCGTCATCCGGTGCTGCGCAGCGCGTTCCGGCAGGTCGAGACCGGGGAGACCGTCCAGGTCGTGCACCGGACCTGCCGGCCGGTGATCACCCACCACGACCTGTCGGCTCTCGACCCGGACGCCGGTCTCGACGAGGTGAACCGCTGGGTGGAGGCGGTCAGGAAGGAGGGCTTCGCCCTGGACCGTCCCGGGCACCTGCGGGTCGGCCTGTTCCGGGTGAGCCAGGACGAGCTGGTCATGGCGTTCCTGTACAACTACATGTTCTCCGACGGCTGGAGCCTGTCCTTCATCCTGGCGGACCTGCTGGTCATGCTCGATGCACAGCTGGACACGGGAGTCGACCGGCGGGGCGAGCTCGCCCCGGTCATCCCCTACCGCCGCTACATCGATCACCAGCATGCCCGCGACCGTGACGCCATCGAACGGTTCTGGCGCGGGAGCATGGAGCCCTTCGAGGTCACCCCGCTCGTAACGGCCCTCGGCGGCACCGCGTGCTCACCGTTGAAGGGCGGCGACTACCTGCGCAGGGACGCCACGATCTCGGTGGAATCGACTCGTGCGCTGCGCGCACTCGCCAGAGACGGCCATGTCACGCTGAGCAACGTGGTCCTTGCCGCGTGGGCCCTGGTGCTCGCGCGCTGGACGGAGCGCACCCGGGTGTCGTTCGGCAACATGATGACGGGTCGCTCCGCCGATCTCTCCGGGTACGAGCGGATGGTCGGAATCTTCACGAGCGTGCTTCCCCTGCAACTCGATGTCACCCCGGACGAGACGTTCCTGCACTGGGTCGAGCGGGTGCAACGGCTGCAGCTCGATCTCGACGCCCACCATCACGCTTCACTGCGCGAGATCCGGCAGTGGTCGGGGCAGCCGGAGGACGCCGAGCTGTTCGAATCCTGTTTCGTCTTCCTGAACTTTCCGTTCAGCGGTGACGGCGAGGAGGCGAAGCAGCGGACCGAACTGCGGATCGTCGAGGGTCAGACACAGACCGAGCACCCGCTGCGCGTCGCGGTCTTCGCTTTCGGCGACACCGTGGACCTGCAGTTCTTCCATTACGAGCAGCAGATCCCCGCGCGGAGCGTCGAGGAGCTGGCAGCCTCGACGTGCGAGCTCCTTGAACGGCTGGCGCGGGCGTCGAGTGAGCCGGTCTCCGACGTGCTCGCCTCCATCAGGGTCGGAAAGGACGCGCTCGCCTCGTACTGATCTCGGCGCTCCCGTGCCGGCGAGGTAGCGGGCCCGCCCTCGGCCGGGAAGTCGGTCGGTCCTGCTCGAATCCCCTCCACCCGGGCCGGTGACCGTCCGCCTCACTGGCGACGCAGGAACAGCCTCGTGACGATCTCGAGGTGCTGAGCGGTCGTGACCGGCGGGGTCGGGGGCACCGTCAGACCGTCATGCGGGCGAAAGCCGTTGAGCGTGAACGCCAGCTGCCTGCGCCACATCTCCGGCGCCACGCCCTCGGACGCGGGGATGAGGACCAGCACCGCGTTCAGCGCGGACAGAACGTCGCCCAGCGCGACCTCCCGGTGCACCAGACCCTGCCGCTGTGCGCGCTCCAGAAGCTCCCCCATGACCTTGTTGCCGTGTTCCCACTGCGCTTCACGGGCGGCCGGATCCGACATCATGACCGCCATCAGCTCGCCGATGGCGCGATTCGCCGCGGTGAACTCGCACGCGTTCTCGAAGTACCTGGTCAGTGCGAGCCAACCGTCCTCGATCAGCAGCGCCTGTTCACCGACGCGCCCGATGGACTCCCGTGCCTCGTCGTACAACGCGGTGTGCAGGTCCGTCCGGCTCGGGAAGTGGCGGTAGAACGTCCCGTCGCCCACGCCCGCACGACGGGTGATCTCGACCAGCGGGGCGCCGAGACCCTGCTCGCCGAACACCTCCCGCGCCGCGTCCAGGATGCGCTGCCGGTTGCGCTGGGCGTCCCGACGCTGGGCGGGGCGTCGCTCGGCATCTGTGACCACAGTCACTGCTCACAGAGAATTGGAGAACCCACTCCGGTACTGTAGCATCGCCCTATAGACGGAGACATATCTCCGTTTAAGAGGGATCGGCTATGACCACGACGATCGACCAGAACTCCGTCATGCTCATCACCCCAATCCTCTGGCTGTGTGTGCTCGGCCACGGCCTGCATCTCATGGCGTCCATGACCCCGGACACGACCGTGACCCGCGCGCCGCCGCCGCCGCCGTCGCCGGTATCGGCACGCTGGGCACGTCGGCGACCGCGCAGCTGATCAACGACCGCGGCGCGCTGCTCGACAGCGGAGCCCAAGCACTCCCCCAGGTCTCCGGCGCCGCCGACCAGGGCGCCCCGGCCTACTGGGCATGTACCAGGCGCTGCACAACAGTGTGTTGATCACCACATACAACAACGGCCTCTACATATCCAGCCTGGTCGCCTTCGGCGGAGTCGCACTCGCGTTGACCATGAAGGGCGGTCGCCCCGACCCCGGCGCCGCGGTTCACGTAGAAATGTAAGTAGCAGTTAAGGGAGGGCAGGTGCACGACCCGTGTGGAAACTGAGGCACCCGGCGGACCGCGACAGGCCGCGGCGTCCGGCCATGTCCCGACGGCTACGCAAGGGCGACCTCATCGAGGGCCAGATCGCCATCACTCACGCGAACGACCTCGTCGGCCAGTTCGAACAGACGAAGAACGTCGCGGCTCTGCGTGACGCGGTCAGCTCCTACCGTCGCGCGGTGATCACGGTTCCCGCGGAGCACGCGGAGCACGCCACCGCGCTCAACAACCTGGGTGCCGCGTTGCAACGGCTGTTCCAGCAGACCGGCGACCTCAGGGTGCTGGAGGAGGCCGTCGAGGTGGGACGCACAGCGGTGACGGCCACTCCGAGCGACCACGCCAGCTACGCGGTTCGCGTCAACAACCTCGGCAATGCGTTGCAGCGGCTGTTCGGGCGAACCCGAAACCTGGTGCTGCTGACCGAGGCGGTCGACATGGCGCGCCTCGCCGTGGCCACCTCGTCCACCGACCACCCCGATCACGCCAGCTACCTCAAGAACCTGGCCGACGCGGCGCACATGCTCTTCAAACAGACCTACGACCCCGAGCTGCTCGCCGAGGCACGCCTGGCGACCAAGGACGCGGCGACGACGCTGCGTCGCGCCCACGCGATCGACCCCATGGAGACTTCCGGCTGACGCCGGACCCGAACACCGGGATGCCTCGTCACGGCACCCCGGTGCGACGCGGACCGGTGGCTAGTGTCCCGGAGTCGGCGCGTTCTGTGAGCCACGAACGTTCGTGGGGCTGCCCTTGGGCTCCGCGCAGTGCACCTTCTTGAGCGGCTTGCCCGGGCTCAGGTCGTCCGCGCGGCGCTTGTCGGTTCCCTCGTAGCCCTTCTCGCAGGGCGGCGGATCGTAGATGTTCAGCACCAGCCCGAGGTGGCCCCGACCGTCCGGGGCGAGCGTCGGTCCGATCATGGTGACCATGGGCAGCGACACGAACAGCTGTTTCAGTGCCGCGGAGCGCGGCTCCGCCACCCGGGTCAGTTCCAGCGAGTTGGACACGACGTCCGCGAGTGGCGGGCCGACCTCACGCACCACCCACTGCACCTGGTCGGCCGTCTCCGACGAGTCGGTGATCACCGTGCGCAGGTCCGGATCGGACTTCTTCAGCTGCGCGGCGATCTGCTGCAGGCCTCGGCTGAACGTCCGGATGTCGCCGCTCTGCTGCCGTTGCGTCCGCAGCACGGTCTGTGCGTTGTTCGCCAGAGCCACCGTCTGCGGTAGGTGTTCGTTCGCGGTCTTGATGAACGCACCGGCGCCGTCGATCAGCTGTCGCATCGCGGGCCCGGTGTTCGCGAACCCCGCGCCCAGCTCAGCGACCACGGTGCGCAGCGAGTCGGTCGGGACGCTCGACACCAGCTGGTCCACGTTCGTCAGCACGTCGGAGGGCCGAGGTGGCAGCGCGGTGTGTTCCCTCGGGATGACCGAGCCTGCTCGCAGGAACGGTCCGGTGTCGTGTTCGGGGCGCAGGTCCACCGTCTGCTCACCGATGGCGGAGCGGTCCGCCACCACCGCACGGGTGTCGGCCGGGATCGGGGGCGCGCTGTGTTCGATGTTCAACTCGGCCGTCACACCGTCTGGGCTCAGCCGCAGCGCTGTGACCTGGCCGACCGCGACACCGCGGTACGTCACCTCGGCGTTGGTGAAGATCCCGCCCGAATCGGCCAGCTCGGCGGTGACCCGGTAGCCACCGCCGCCGAAGTAGCGGTCGAGGCCGACGTAGCTGACTCCCGTGTAGGCGATGCCCACCACCGCGATGAGGGCGAACAGCATCAGCTGGATCTTGATGCGGCGAGTCAGCATCAGCGGCCTCCGGTGAGCGGCGACAGCAGTCCGGTGATGTCCGACGGTGGTGTGTCGGGGTCCTCGGGCTTCGTCGGAGATGCCGGGAGAAGGTTCCCGAGCACGCTGGGCAGCGGCTGTGCCGGAGTGCCCGGAATGGGGACGATCGGCTGTCCGGCGCGGATCAGGTTGCCCAGCGTCGAGCTGAGGTCGAGATCCACCTTGACGTCCGCGTTGAAGAAGTCGCCCTTGAGCGACTTCATGGCGTAGTCCGGGTACGGGAAGGTGAGGAGGATCTGCAGCGAGTTGGGGATGTCGTTGCCCGACTTCGCCAGCTGACGAAGGGTCGGCCGCAGCGCCCGCAGGTCGGCGAGCACGTCGTCGCGGCTGCGGTTCACCGTGTCGACGGCGACCCCGGACAACGTGTCCAGCGACTTGAGCATGTCGACGAGTTCGGTGCGCTGCTCCTCGAGCACCGCCAGCCCGGGTCCGAGCTTGTCCAGGGTGGTGTTGATGTTCCCGGTCTGCCCGGCGAGCGTGACCGACAGCCGGTCGAGCCCGTCGATGGCACGCACGATCGTGTCCCGCTGGGCGTTGAGCTGGCCGGTGAACCGTCCGATCTGGCTCAACAGGTCCCGCAGTTGCGGCTCGTTCCCGGTCGTCGTCGCGTTGACCTCCCGGATGACGTCCTGCAGCTGGCCGAGCCCACCACCGTTGAGCAGCAGCGATAGGGCCCCGAAGACCTCTTCCACCTCCGGGTAGCGGCGCGTTCCGCTGATCGGAATGACCGCGCCGTCGCGGAGCCGCCCGGAGGCTTCGGCTCCCTTCGGCGCTTCCAGCTCGACGAACTTCTCACCGAGCAGGCTCGCGGAACGCAGCTCGGCACGCGAGGTGGCGGGCAGCGTCACATCGCCGTTGATCAGCAGGGTCACCAGCGCGACCGAGCCGTCCGGCGCGAGGTTCACCTCGTCCACCTTGCCGATCGGAACGTCGTTGAGCCGCACGCTTGCCTGCGGGACCAGATCGAGAACGTCGCCGAACTGGGCGACCACCCGGTAAGGACGGTCGCCCAGGTCCGCGCCGCCGGGGAGCGGAGCACCGTACAGACCCGCCTGACCACAGCTCGCGATCAGCGGCAACACCGATAACAGCACCATCCCGGCACGTATCCGGGACGTGCGCGACCGAAGCTTCATCGGGTTCCTCCCGGCAACGGCAGCGCGCCCTTCTGCAGGTCTCCGAGCGTCTGACCCACTGTGGGGAGGGGAAGCAGCTTGTCCAGCCCCTGGGCTGTCCGCACGCAACCGTCGCGCAGCAGGGAGGGCACCGAGTCCGGGGTGTAGCGCTGCAGGATCGTGCACACCAGCATGTCGGGGGTCAGGCCGAACTCGTCGACCGCGAGGCGCACCGCGACGGAACCGGACGCCGCGTCGTAGGAACCGAGGAAGTTGGACGCCCCGAGCGGGGCGACGTCGATCACCTCGCTGAGCGCCTTCTTCTCGTCGGCCAGCGCCCTGGTGATCCCGGTCAGTCGATGCACGTTGGACGACACCAGCTCACGGTTCTCCCCGACGAAGTCGTTGACCCGCCCGAGCGCACCGGCGAGCGAGTCCAGCGTGTGACCGACCTGGTCGCTCTGTGAACCCAGGTTCGAGCTCACCGCGGCCAGCCTGCTCTGGAAGTCGCGCACCTGCGCGTCGCTCTCGGCCAGCGTCCCGGTGAACTTGTTCAGGTTGTCGATCGTGGCGAACAGGTCACCCCGCGAGTGCGACAGCGTCCCGGCCAGCGCGCCCAGCCGTGTCAACGTGGCGTTCAGGTCGGTCCCGTTGCCGCGTAGGTTCGCGGCAGCGGTGTCGACCGCGGCGGACAACGCACCGGTCTTGTTGGCCCCGTCCGGCCCCAGCGCGGTCGACAGCTGGTTCACGCTGTGCAGCAGCTCGTCGATCTCGACCGGGGTCTCGGTGCGCTCCCGGGGAATCACAGTGCCGGACCGCATCACCGGTCCATCGACGTAGGCCGGCGTGAGCTGCACGTACCGGTCGCTCACCAGGCTGGAGGCGACGACCGCCGCCGACGCGTTCGGCGGGATGGGGAACTCGTCGTCGACGGTCAGCGCCACCCTCACCACCGAGCCCGCCGGCGTCACGTCGGTCACCTTGCCGACCTTGACCCCCAGCACTCGCACGTCCGAACCCGCGTACAACCCGACGGCCCGGTCGAAGTAGGCGGTGATCACGGTGCCGGACGGCGCACGCAGCAGCCACCAGCCGGTGGCCGCCACCAGCAGCGCGACCACACACACGACGGCCATCACCGTCGTCCTGCTCGTGCCCCGCGTCTCGACCGCGTTCACTTCCTACCCCCTGACGGCAGTGGTCCGTCCTTGGTCTCCGGCGGCCCACACGTGCCGGGATTGAGCTGCAGACCCTGCACGTTGATCGTGGGCGAGAGCAGGCCGCACAGGGCGCCGTCGAACCACCGTCCGTTGCCGACCAGGTTGTTCGAGGCGCGCACGTACGGGGCCAGCGCCGCGACGCCGTGGGACAACGCGTCCTGATTGCGCTGCAGCAGCTTGGTCACCCCGTCCAGTTCCTCCAACGCGGGGTTGAGCTGGTCCTGGTTGTCCTGCACCAGTCCGCGCAGCTCGTCCGCGAGGCGCTGGGTGCCGACCAGCAACGTGTTGATCGCGTCCTTGCGCCGGTTCAGCTCGTCCAGCAGCCGCGAGCCGTCCGTGAGCAGCGTGCCCACCTGCTCGTTGCGGCCGGCCAGCACACCGCTGACGTTGCTGGCGCTGGCCAGCAGTGCGGTGAGCTGCTGGTCGCGCGAGGCGATGGTCTCGGACAGCCGCGACAGCCCATCGAGGGTCTTGCCGAACTCGTCCGGCGTGTTGGCGAAGGTCGTGGCCAGCACCCGGAAGCTCTGGGCCAGCTGGGTGGTGTTGATCTGGTCGACCGTGGTGCTCAGCTGCCCGAACGCGTCCGGAATCTCGAACGGTGTGCTTGTGCGGGCGACCGGGATCACCGTGTCCGGGTCCTGGTCCCGTGAACCGGCGGGAAGCACTGCGAGGAACTTCTCCCCCAGCAGCGTCTTGATCTCGATGCCGACCCGGCTCTGGTCGCCCACCCGAACCCCGTCGACCCGGAAACGGACGACGACGCGACCCTTGTCCAACCCGACCTTCATGACCTTGCCGACCCGGATGCCCGCGACCCGCACCTCGTCGTCGACGCTCAGCCCCGCCGACTCGGCGAACTGGGCCGTGTACTCGGTACCCGCGCTCCCGATGAACGGCAACCGCTCGGCATAGAAGGCGGCGAGCGCGACCGCCACGATCAGCACGAGGGTGACACCGCCGACCACGGCCTGGTTACGTTCTTTCAGCGACTTCATGGGCCGCACCGCACCGGACGCTGGGTCGCGGGCAGCGGGTAGATCGGCAGCGTGATGCCGATCGAGGACACCGATACCTGACCGGATATCTGGCAGAGGTAGAAGTTGAACCAGCTGCCGTAGCCGACCGTGCGGGTCAGCCTCTCCAACTTCGGCCCCCACTCCACCAGTGCTTTGTCGACAACCGGAGAGTTGTCGTTCAGTGTGCCGCTCAGCTGCCCGAGGGCCGCGATGTCCGCCTCCAGCGGCGCCCGCGCGGGCCCGACCAGACCGGCCGTCGTCTTCGTCAGGTCGCCGATGGCGCTGACCGCGGAGCCGATCGGCTCACGATCCCGTGCCAGTCCGCTGACCAGGAGCTGCAGCGTGTCGATCATCTGGTCGAGCTGCGGTGAGTGTGCGCTGACGTTGCCGATGACCGTGTTCAGGTTGTCCACGACCCTGCCGATCACCTGGTCACGGTCCGCCAACGTGTTCGTCAGCGCCGCCGTGGTGCCCAACAGACCCTCGACGGTCGCACCCTCACCCTGGAAGACCTGGATGATCTCGTAGGAGAGCTGGTTGACGTCGGCCGGGTTGAGCGCCCGGAACAGTGGCTGGAAGCCGTTGAACAGGTCTGTCAGGTTCAACGCCGGCTGGGTCCGGGCCAGCGGGATCGTGGCGCCCGTCGCCAGTCTCGCCGGCGTCGGACCGGCCGGGGCGCCCGCGTCGAGCGACAGATACCGCTGGCCGATCAGGTTGCGGTACTTGATGGTGGCACGCACCGTCGCGGGCAGGGACCGGGCCGAGTCGACGTCGAACCCCACCGCCGCGTACTGGCCACCGGCGACCTCGAGCGAGGTCACCTGACCGATCTTGACCCCCCGCATGCGCACGTCGTCACCGGTCTGCAGCCCCGACGCGTCGGTGAACATCGCCGTGTAGCCGTTCGACGAGCTGAAGTTCGTGTTCGCGATCGTGGCCGCGAGCACTCCGGTCAGCAACACGGTCACCACCGCGAAGATCCCCAGCTTGATCGAGGGTCCCAGCACGCTTCTCACCGGTCACCACCGTCCAGCGGGCCGAGGAAGCCGGGCCCGCCCGAGCCCGAGGGCCCGGCGGACCCGTCACCGCCGAGCAGCGGCACGAGCGCCTGCCGGTCGGCGGGCGGTGGGCTCGTGACCCCCTTCGACGTGTCGTCGGTGCTCAGCCCGAGCAGGCCGCCGAGGCTCGGATCGGGCTGGTTCGACGCGGCCGGAGGCTTACGCGCGCCGTCCTTGAGCGGTCCGCCGGGTGCGTACTGCGGCGCGGTCGGTGTCTGGCTGTAGCACCGAGGGCCACGGTCGTCGGCGTTGATCGGGGTGTCGACACCCGGGAGGTACTTCCCCCGGCTCGCGGTGACCTCGATCGTGTAGCGCCCCTGCTCCGGATGTGTCGAGCCCTTCCCGAACACCGCCTCCGCGCGGGGGATGCCGGTCACCATCTGCCGGAAGACGCACGGGAACTCGGGCGAGTAGCGGGCGAAGATCTCCAGTGTGGGGCGGGCCGAGGCACTCAGCGCCACCAGGTTCTCCTGGTTCTCGTCGAGGAAGTCGGTCAGGTCACCGGATGCGTCGGTGATGCCGAGGAGCATGCGCCGCAGGTCGTCCCGCATGTCGAGGAACGTCTGGCTGGTCGTGCCCAGGTCGGCGAGCCCACCGAACAGCTGGGGCGCCGCGTCGGAGTAGGTGTCGGTGACCGGCCGCAGGTCGCTCAGCGACGCGAGGACCGCGGGCACCGCCGGATTGACGCCCTTCAGGTAGGTGTCGAGCCCGACCAGGGTCGTGCCGAGCGTCGTGCCCCGCCCGTGCAGCGCCTGGGACAGGGCGCCGAGCGTGCTCGCCAGCTGGGCGGGCCGCACGGCCTCCAACGTCGGCAACAGGTGGTCCATCACTTGCGCCACCTCGATCGCCGAGCTGGAGCGATCGGGAGGAATGACCGCACCGGCGGTGATCGGTGGCGCCGGACGGGCCGGGATGGACAGGTCGACGTAGCGCTCGCCGAACAGCGTCTTGGGCAGCAGGCGCGCGGTCACGTTGGCCGGGACGAGCTGTACCGAGTCGGGATCCAGCGCCAGCTGTGCCGAGGCGCCGGACGCGCTGGTCGAGACGGACCGGACCTCTCCGACCCGGACCCCGCGCACCTTCACGTCGGCGCCGGCGATCAGCTGGGTGCCGATGCGCTCGGCCTGTAGGGTCACCATCACCGCCGGAGTGAACGCCTTGCGGTAGATGCCGACGGTCACCGCCACGAATGCGACCATGACCGCCAGGAAGATGACACCCAGTACCTGGTAGCGGCGCCGCTCCTCGGGCGAGTAGCCGATCATCCGCCGATCCGAACAGTCGTGCTGGAACCCCAGATGGCCAGGCTGAGGAAGAAGTCGGTGAAGGCGACCAGGACGATCGACGTGCGCACCGCCCGTCCGACCGCCACACCGACACCGGCGGGCCCGCCGCGAGCGGTATAGCCGTAGTAGCAGTGCGACAGGATCACGACCAGGGCGAACACCATCACCTTGAGGAACGACCAGAGCACGTCGCCCGGCGGCAGGAACAGGTGGAAGTAGTGGTCGTAGGTGCCACCCGACTGGCCGTAGAACCAGATGGTGACCTGACGGGACGCGAGGTACGAGGCCAGCAGGCCCACCACGTACAGCGGGATGACGGCGGCGAAACCCGCGATGACCCTCGTGGTGACCAGGTACGGCAGGCTCTGCACCGCCATCACCTCGAGCGCGTCGATCTCGTCCGAGATGCGCATGGCGCCGAGCTGAGCGGTGAAACCGCAGCCGACCGTCGCGGACAACGCGAGCCCCGCCGAGAGCGGGGCCACCTCGCGGGTGTTGAAGTAAGCCGAGATGAACCCGGTGAGCGCGGCCGTGCCGAGCTGCTCCAGCGCGGAGTAACCCTGCAGGCCGACCACCGCGCCGGTGAAGAAGGTCATGCCGACCATGACGCCGAGCGTTCCACCGATGACCGCGAGCCCGCCGGTGCCGAAGCACACCTCGGACAGCAGGCGCAGGGTCTCCCTCGGGTAGCGGCGGATGGCACGTGGCGCCGACGCGGCGGTGCGGCCGTAGAAGGCCAGCTGCCAGCCGACGTCGGCCAGTGCGGTGCCGCGCTCGTCGATCGCGCGCGCCGCGATCGCGCTGAGCGACCTACGGGACGGCGGAACGATCGGGGAGACGACGGGGGTGGGACGAGTCATCGGATCAGAGCGCCTTCGGGGGGACGACCTGCAGGTAAATGCCGGTGAGAATGAGGTTGATCAGGAACAGCAGCAGGAACGTGATCACCACTGCCTGGTTCACGGCGTCGCCGACGCCTTTGGGCCCGCCTCGGGGGTTGAGCCCCCGGTAGGCGGCCACCACACCCGCGACGAACCCGTAGAGCAGCGCCTTGAACTCACTGATCCACAGGTCGGGGAGCTGCGCGAGTGCGTTGAAGCTGGCCAGGTAGGCGCCCGGGGTACCGCCCTGCATGACCACGTTGAAGAAGTAACCACCGAGCACACCGACGACGCTGACGAGTCCGTTCAGCAGCACCGACACGCCCATGGCCGCCAGCACCCTCGGCACGATCAACCGCTGTACCGGATCGACGCCGAGTACCTCCAGCGCGTCGATCTCCTCCCGGATCACCCGCGCGCCGAGGTCGGCGCACATCGCGGAGCCACCGGCACCCGCCACCAGCAACGCGGTGACCAGTGGGCTGGCCTGCTGCACGATGGCCAGCGCGCTGGCCGCTCCGGTGAACGACTGTGCGCCGATCTGCTGGGTCAGCGACCCGAGCTGCAGCGCGATGACCGCGCCGAACGGAATCGCCACCAGCGCGGTCGGCAGAATCGTGACCGAGGCGAACAACCACGCCTGCTGCAGGAACTCGCGCCACTGGAACGGACGCCGGGGCAGCGACCGCAGCACCAGCCAGGCCAGGGTCGCGAGATTGCCGATCTGACGCAGCGCGCGCACGCCGGGAAAGTCGGCCATCGTGGCCTGACGGGTCATGCCTGACTCCCGACGGTGTGAGGTGGTTGACATCGCAAGTGGGGCTGGTGTGGCAACGATTCGGCCTCGCCCTAGGTGACGTTGAGGGCGTGCGTAGCCGTGGCACCGCCGTCAGCCACGAACTCCGCGCCGGTGCAGTACCGGCTCTCGTCGCTGGCCAGGAACAGCACGAGGTTGGCGATGTCCTCTGGCTCGCCCACCCGGCGCAGCGCGAGCTTGCGTCCGACCGGGCCCAGGTCCAGCTTGTGGCCACCGACGGCGTCGCTGATCAGCTCGGTGTCGATCATGCCAGGGTGCACCGAGTTGACCCGGATGCCGTCCGGCCCGAGCTCGAGCGCCGCGACCTTCGTCATCCCTCGGATGGCGAACTTGCTGGCCGTGTACGCCGTCAGCATGGGTGCGGCGGCCAGCCCCTCGACCGAGGACAGGTTGACGATCGAGCCGCCCCCCGCCGCGCGCAGCGCCGGGACCGCGGTACGCATGCCCAGGAAGGTCCCGACCTGGTTGACGGAGATCACCCGCTGGTAGTCGGCGAGCGTCGTGTCGACCAGGCTGCCGAAATGCAGCACGCCCGCGTTGTTGACCAGCACGTGGAGTGCACCGAACGTGCTGGTCACCGCCTCCATCGCCGAGGCCCAGTCGCTCTCGCTGCTCACGTCGAGGTGGGTGTAGGCGGCGGGCTCGCCCAGTTCGTCGGCCAGCGCCTTGCCCGCGTCGTCCGAGATGTCGGCGATCATCACCCGAGCGCCCTCGGCGACGAACCGCCGGACCGTGGCCGCGCCCATGCCCCGGGCCGCGCCCGTCACGAGCGCGACCTTGCCGGCCAGCCGGGGCGTCACATCAGTTCCTCGGTCAACGGCATCACGACCGACTTGAGCTCGGTGTAGGCCTCGAACGCCGCCAGCCCACCCTCACGACCGAGACCGGACTGCTGGAAGCCACCGAACGGAAGGTGCGGCTCGACCTGGAAGCCGTTGATGCCGATCGTGCCCGCCCGCAGCTTCCTGGCCACCCGGAACGCCCGCGCGGCATCGGTCGTGTAGAGCCCCGCGCCCAGGCCGTACTCGGTGTCGTTGGCGATACGTACCGCCTCGTCCTCGTCGTCGAAGGGCACCACGACCAGGACCGGACCGAAGATCTCCTCACGGGCGACGGTCATCGAGTTGTCGACGTCGGCGAAGATCGTCGGGGTCACGAAGTTACCCGCGGCGAGGTCACCCTCACCTCTGGTGCCACCGGCGACCAGACGGGCACCCTCCTTGACACCGGTCTCGATGTAGCCGAGCACCCGATCGAGCTGACGCTCGCTGATCAGCGCGCTCGCCAGCACCGACGGATCGAACGGGTCGCCGTAGGTGATCATCCCGGCGAGCAGCTGGGTCGCGGCGACGAACTGGTCGTAGACGTCCCGGTGCACGAGCGCGCGGGTGTGCGCGACACAGGCCTGACCGGAGAGGCCCATGGTGACCATGCCCATCGCGGTCATGCCGGCGAGGTCGACGTTCGCGTCCGGGAAGACGATGGCCGGGCTCTTGCCGCCCAGCTCGAGGGAGACCCGCTTCATCGTGCTCGCGGATGCCTCGATGACCTTGCGGCCGATCCCCCGGCTACCGGTGAAGCTCACCTTGTCGACGCCGGGGTGAGAGATCAGTGCCTGGCCGGTCGGTTCGCCGGGCCCCGTCACGACCTGCAGCACACCGGCGGGCAGACCGGCGTCGAGCAGCAGCGCCACCATCCGCAGCACGGTGAACGTCGCGTGCTCCGACGGCTTCACCACCACGGTGCACCCCGCCGCGAGCGCCGGAGCGACCTTCTGCGCGAACAGCAGGAACGGGGCGTTCCACGGCAGGACCGCCGCGACGACGCCGACCGGCTCGCGGAAGGTCATCGCCAGGTGATCGCCGCCCTGGTACGCGGGCAGCGTCTGACCGCCCACCTTGTCCACCCAGCCCGCGTGGTGGTCGAACACGTCGGCGGCGGCGCCGACAGACGTGGCGTAGACCGAGGCGAAGGACAGCGGGACGCCGTTGTCGAGTGCCTGCAGCGAACGTAGCTCGTCCGCGTGGTCGCGCAGGGTCGCGGCGCACCCGTGCAGCAGCCGAATCCGCTCGCCGGCACGCATCCTGGGCCACGGGCCCTCGTCGAACGCGATCCGGGCGGCACGGACAGCGGCGTCGACGTCCGCGACCCCGGAGACCGAGAAGGAACCGATCTCCTCACCCGTGGCCGGGTGCTTGTGTGTCCAGCTCGTGTCGTCCTGGCCGGATCGCCACGTGCCGTCGATGAACATCAGGCCGTCGGGCAGGCCGACGGCCTCCCGGTGGGCGAGGACAGAAAGGCTCACAGCTCCAGTACCTCCGTAGCGGCGAACATGTGTGCGGGGTCCCGGTCGGCGAAGTAACGGCCGACGGTGTCGTTCAGCTCGTTCTGCGTCCACTGCCCGGCGCTCGTGTCGAACCGCTGCTCCACCGTGGGAGCGGCGAGCAGCGCGACCTTCCCACCGTGCACCACGAAGACCTGACCGCTGATCGCGGCGGCTCCCGGGGAGGCGAGATAGGCGACCAGGGGCGCGACGTGGCCGGTTCCGAGTGGATCCTGACCGTCCGAGGGCGCGGCACCGAAGACGTTCTCGGTCATCGCGGTCCGGGCGCGCGGGCAGATCGCGTTCGCGGTGACCCCGTAGCGCTGCAACGAGCGCGCGGCGGACACGGTCAGCGCCACGATGCCGGCCTTCGCCGCGCCGTAGTTGGCCTGGCCCGGCGGGCCGAGCAGGAACGCTTCGGACGCGGTGTTGATGATCCGCCCGTAGACCGCGTTGCCCTCCTTGGACCGGCCTCGCCAGTAGGCGGCGGCATTGCGGCACAGCAGGAAGTGTCCACGCAGGTGGACCCGGATCACCTGGTCCCAGTCCTCGTCGGACATGCTGAACAGCATCCGGTCCCGCAACATCCCGGCGTTGTTGACCACGACGTGCAGCCCGCCGAAGCGCTGCACCGCCGTCTCGACCAGCTCGTCGGCCGTTGCCCGCTCGGCGATGTCGCCGGTCACCAGGACGGCCTTGCCGCCGAGCGCCTCGATCTCGTCGACCACCTCGGCGGCGGCCGTTCCGAGGTCGTTGATCACGAGGTCGGCACCTTCGGCGGCGAGGGCCAGTGCCTCGGCTCGACCGAGTCCGGCACCCGCCCCGGTCACCACCGCGACCTGACCGGCCAGGCCGTTGCCCCTCGACCCGCTCACCATCGTCCAAGTCCTCCTCGACGTGCAGAAGATGCTGTGACGTATCTGGCAGCGAGCAGCCCGGCCAGCGTCTACCGAGAGACTAGAACGAGTTCCTTTTTTGGTCAAACCCGGGTTGACACACGTGCATCTGGAACTCTCCGTTCTCGCCCTCTACACTGTCTAGAACGCGTTTCAGTTTTCCTTGAACGGAGCTACTCATGCACCTTGCGTTCACTCCGGAACAGCAAGCGCTGCGCACCGAGCTGTCCACGTATTTCGCCAGCGTGATGACACCGGAACGGCGGGCCGACCTCACCTCTGGGGAAGGCGAGTACGGGAGCGGCGGAGCTTACCGCGAGATCATCAGACAGCTCGGCGCGGATGGCTGGCTCACGCTCGGCTGGCCCTCCGAATACGGCGGGCGCGACCTGTCCGTCATGGACCAGCTGATCTTCACCGACGAGGCCGCGATCGCGGGCGTCCCGGTGCCCTTCCTGACCATCAACACGGTCGGGCCGACCATCATCAAATACGGCACGCCCGAGCAGCGCGAGTTCTTCCTCCCCCGTATCGCGCGCGGTGAGCTGCACTTCTCCATCGGCTACTCCGAGCCCGAGGCCGGCACCGACCTCGCGTCGCTGCGCACCCGCGCGGTCCGCGACGGTGACGACTTCGTGATCAACGGCCAGAAGATGTGGACGAGCCTCATCCAGCACGCCGACTACGTGTGGCTGGCCTGCCGCACCGATCCGGAGGCCAAGGCCCATCGCGGCCTGTCCATCCTGATCGTCCCGACCGATGCCGACGGCTTCTCCTGGACCCCGGTCCGCACGATGTCCGGTGTCGGCACGAGCGCGACCTACTACTCCGACGTGCGGGTGCCCGCGAGCGCGCTGGTCGGGGAGGAGAACCGGGGCTGGGGACTCATCACCAACCAGCTCAACCACGAGCGCGTGGCGCTCACCTCGGCGGCACCGCTGTTCATCGCGCTCCGTGAGGTCACCGAGTGGGCGCGCTCGACCGGGGCCCTTGACCGCGAGTGGGTCAGGGCTCACCTGGCCAAGGTGCACGCGAAGGCCGAGTTCCTGAAGCTGATGGGCTGGCGTATCGCCTCGTCCGCAGAGGCCTCGCCGAGCCCCGCCGACGCCTCCGCGTCGAAGGTCTTCGGCACCGAGTTCGCCACCGAGGCATACCGCCTGCTCATGGAAGTCCTCGGCCCGTCCGCGACGGTGCGGCTCGGTTCGCCGGGTGAGCTGCTGCGCGGCCGGATCGAGCGTATGCACCGCGCCGCGCTGATCCTGACCTTCGGTGGCGGCACCAACGAGGTACAGCGAGACATCATCGCGGCAACCGCACTCGGCCTGCCGGTCTCCCGGCGCTGACTCCCCGAAGGGAACCGTCATGGACTTCTCCCCCACCGAAGCGCAGGCCGACCTCGCCGCGCTGGCCCGACAGATCCTGACCGACCAGGTCACCCAGGAACGTCTCCGCGCGATCGAGGACGGCCCGAACCGCTTCGACGCGACTCTGTGGGCGGCGCTCGCGGAGGCAGGCGTGCTCGCCGCCGCGCTTCCCGAGTCGGTCGGCGGCAGTGGGTTCGGGTTGTTCGAGCAGTGTTCGGTGCTCGAGGAGATCGGCAGGGCGGTCGCGCCCGCGCCCTATCTCTCCTCCATCGTGGTGGCGGCCTCGGCGCTGTCCCGGTTCGGTACGGCCGAGCAGCGGGACCGCTGGGTCGCACCGGCGGCCGAGGGCACGGTGGTGCTGACCGCGGCACTGGAAGCGGCCGAGCCCGCCACCGCGCCGCGCGCCGTGGCCTCGCCGGACGGAGGCTGGGTGCTCGACGGCACCGCGGTCGCGGTCCCGGACGGCTCGATCTCGGCACTGTTCCTGGTGGCCGCGGACACCCCCACCGGGCGCACCGTCTTCCTCGTCGAGCCCGGGGACGCCGGCGTACGGGTCCGCGCGCAGCGCATGACGGACCTGGACAGTGCGGCGCAGCTGGAGCTCACCGGTGTCGTGCTGTCCTCGGACCGCATCCTCGGCGGGGCCACCGAAGCCGGCGAGGTCGCCGACTGGCTCGTGACCCGTGCAACCGTCGGGCTCTGCGCGCTCCAGCTCGGGATCACCGACCGCGCTCTGGAGCTGACCGCCGAGTACGCGCGCACCCGTGTGCAGTTCGGCCGCCCGATCGGCGGCTTCCAGGCCGTGTCGCAGCGCATCGCGGACGCCTACATCGACGTCGCGGCGATTCGCATGACCCTGTGGCAGGCCGTCTGGCACCTGGACACCGGCCGCGCGGCCGAGGCCGAGGTCGCCACCGCGAAGTTCTGGGCGGCCGACGCCGGTCACCGGGTCGCCCACACCGCGGTCCACCTGCACGGCGGCGTCGGCATCGACGTCGACCACGCACTGCACCGCTACTTCACGGCGGCGAAACGCAACGAGTTCGCCCTCGGCGGCGCCACCGAGCAGCTCGTCCGCCTCGGCACGATCCTGGCCGACGCGAAACCCTGACCGACAGCGTCAAAATACAAGATCACCACCGCGTGAGGGCTGATTCTCTGCCCGAGAACAGCCCTCACGCGGTGGTGATCTTGTCGGACTCGGCCGCGGGTCAGTTCTTACGCAGGTTGTCCAGGCGGTCCAGAGTGGCGGTCAGCTCGGTGAGCAGCGTGTCGAACACATCGGCGACCGGGCGTACCTCGTTCATCCGTCCGACGATCTGCCCGACCGGCATGGCGACGACCTCGGGGTCGTCGGACCGGGTGATCCGGTTGTGCGCGGGACTGACCAGCAGGTTCTGCAGCGGCATGGGCAGCGGCTTCGGCGCGTCGGCACTGTTCCAGGCCTCGGTCCACCGGGTCTTCAGCAGCCGGGCCGGTTTGCCGGTGTAGATGCGCGAGCGGACCGTGTCCGACGAACCGGCGGCGAGCAGCGCACGCTGGGTCGCCGACTCCGGCATGTCGAGCGTGTACTCGCTGGTGGTCAGCCAGGTCGAGCCCATCCACACACCGGCCGCGCCCAGTGCCAGCGCGGCCGCGATCTGCCGGCCGGTACCGATGCCGCCCGCGGCGAGCACCGGCGCCCTGTCCCCCACCGCGTCCACGACCTCGGGCAGCAGCACCATGCTGGCGATCTCGCCGGTGTGCCCGCCCGCCTCGTAACCCTGGGCCACGACCAGGTCCACACCCGCGTCCACGTGCCGGACGGCGTGCGCGGCGGTGCCGGCCAGTGCAGCGACCGGAACGCCGGCCCGATGCGCGCGATCGATCACATCCGGCGGCGGAGAACCGAGCGCGTTCGCGATCAGTGCGATCCGGTGGGTGAGGGCCACGTCGACGTGCGAGCGGGCCACCGAGTGCAGCCAGCCGAGCACCCCGTCCCTGCCCTTCTCGTCGGCGGGCAGCGGGGGGACACCCAGTTCGGTCAGGGTCCGCTCGACGAAGTCCCGGTGCCCCGCCGGGATCAGCGTGTCCAGGTCGACAGGCGTCCCCTCGGTCGGCACGGTCGCCGGCATCACGATGTCGACCCCGTACGGACGCCCGTCGGTGTTCTCGTCCATCCAGTCCAGCGCGCGATCCAGTTCGGCGGCGTCGTTGTACCGCACGCAGCCCAGCACACCGAGCCCGCCGGCCTTGCTGATCGCAGCCGCGACGTGCTCGGACGGGGTGAAGCCGATGATCGGGTGTTCGATCCCGAACCGGTCGCAGATCTCGGTGCGCACGGCGCCTCCGTTCAGTTGATGGATGTGACGGGCGTGGACCGCCTGCGACCGACGGGTTCGTTCGCGGTCGCATGCTCCACGGCCCACCGGTAGTCCGGCTTGCCGCTCGGCGTCCGGCCCACCTCGTCGACGAGCCACAGGACGCGGGGCACCTTGTACCCGGCGATGTACGTGCGCAGGTGAGCGTCCAGTGCCTCGAGTCCCGGCCGGGCGCCGGGCCGGGGCTGGACGACGGCGCCCACCTGCTGACCGAGGCGCTCATCGGGCACACCGATCACCAACGCGTCGAACACGTCGGGATGCGCCTTGAGCGCCCCTTCGACCTCTTCGGGGAACACCTTCTCGCCGCCGGTGTTGATCGAGACGTTGCCCCGGCCGAGCAGGGTCATGGTCCCGTCGGTCTCCATCCGGGCGAAGTCCCCCGGCACCGCGTACCTCGTGCCGTCGACCTCGACGAACAGCGCCTTCGTCTTCTCCGGGTCCTTGTAGTAGCCGTACGGGATGTGTCCGCCGCGCCCCACCTTGCCGACCCTGCCGGAACCGGAGGGCACCTGGCGGCCGTCCTCGTCGATCACGATCACGTCCGCTCCGGGGCTGACCCGGGGACCGCCCGTGGGTCTACTGTCCTTGGACACCATCTGGATGCCGTTGAAACCGGACTCCGAGGAGCCGATCGCGTCGGTCAGCACCACGTTGGGCAGTGCCGCCATGACGCGTTGCTGCACCGCCGGGGAGAACAACGCGGCGTGGCTCGACATCGCCATGACCGAGGAGCCGTCGTAGTCCCCCGCCTCGTAGGCTTCGATCAGCGGTCTCGCCATCGCGTCACCCACGAAGGTCACGATGTTGGCCTTGTGACGATCGATCGCGCGCCAGGCCTCGTCGGCGTCGAACCGCGGCATCAGCACAGCCGTGTCGCAACAGAACAGGGTCAGCAGCACACCCCACTGCGCGGCGCCGTGGATCAGTGGCGGCAGGCACAGGCGAACCAACGCGAAGTCCTTGCCCATCCGGGACTGCTGCCACTCGTCGACGACCCGCACCTTGGTGGCGAAGTCGATCCCTCCGCCCAGAGCGCGCCAGACGTCCTCGTGGCGCCACAGCACGCCCTTCGGCATGCCGGTCGTGCCGCCGGTGTAGAGCACGTAGGTGTCGTCGCCGCTGCGTTCGCCGAAGTCCCGATCGCCGGACCGGCCCACGACGGCGTCCGGATAGCGGACGCCGTGGCCCTCGGGGATCTCCGCTCCGCTGTCGTCCGGGATGACGATCACGTGCCGCAGGGTCGTCGACTCATCCCGAACCGCCGCGACGCGTTCCGTGTAGCGCTGGTCGTGCACGAGCGCCATCAGGTCCGCGTTGTCGTACAGATACCGCAACTCGTTCTCGACGTACCGGTAGTTCACGTTGATCGGGACCGCGCGCAGCTTGTACGCGGCGAGGATGGCCTGCACGGTCTCGACCGAGTTCCGGGCCTGGACACCTATGTGCGAGCCCGTGGTCACCCCGTGTTCCCGCAGGTGATGAGCCAGGCGGTTCGCGTTCTCGTCCAGCTGCGCGTAGGTCAGCTCGTCGGCTCCGCAGATCAACGCGAGCCGATCGGGGACGAGATCGACGGCGTGCTCGAAGAGATCGGCAATGTTCAGTGCCATCGGACAAAACTAGAACATGTTACTGTTTTCGGCAACAGTCCACCTCCCTGGAGTGCCCATGACTTCGAAGTCGCCCGCCACCGGGTCCGCCACCGCCGAGACCGAGCAGCCGCACTGCCTCGTCGAGCGTCAGGGCGCCGTACTGGTCGTCACGATGAACCGCCCCAAGGCACGCAATGCGCTGTCCGCCGACATGATGGCGATCATGCGCGAGGCCTGGAACCAGGTCGACGAGGACCCGACGATCCGGGTCGCGATCCTGACCGGCGCGGGCGGAGCGTTCTGCGCCGGAGCCGACCTCAAAGCCATGACCAGCACCCACCCCGGCGACTCGTTCGCGGCCGGCGGCTGGGACCTGTCGGTGATCGAGCCGCTGCTCAAGGGCCGCAGGCTCACCAAGCCGCTCATCGCCGCGGTCGAAGGGCCGGCCATCGCAGGCGGCACCGAGATTCTGCAGGCGACCGACATCCGCGTCGCGGGGCAGAGCGCCAGGTTCGGCGTGTCCGAGGCGCGCTGGGGCCTCTTCCCGCTGGGTGGCTCCGCGGTCCGCCTGCCGAGGCAGATCCCGTACACGCTGGCCGCGGAGATCCTGCTGACCGGCCGGCACCTCAGCGCCGAGGAGGCCCGGTCCATCGGCCTGGTCGGCAGCGTCGTCCCCGACGGCGAGGCTCTCGCGCGCGCGATGGAGCTGGCCGAGCTGGTGGCGGCCAACGGACCGTTGGCGGTCCAGGCGATCCTGCGGACCATGCGGGAGACCGAGGGCATGCACGAGAACGACGCCTTCGCCGTCGACGCGAAGCTGGGCATGGCGGTCTTCGGCAGCGCCGACGCGAAGGAAGGCCCCCGAGCCTTCGCCGAGAAGCGCAAGCCCGAGTTCCACGGCCGCTGACCGCTCGTGAGTGTTGAGTATGGCTCAGGCCATACTCAACACTCACGAGGTTGGTCAGTAGACGCCGGTGGGCAGCTTGCGGTGGTCCCAGCTGGCCGTTCTCGTCGGGGTCAGCAGGACACCCACCCGCTTCGCGCCGATGGGGCGCAGGCCGTTGCGGCCGTCCTCGTCCAGCGTGCCGGCGAAGCGCTCCGTCACGGCCACGCCGATGTTCAGGACCTCGTCCGGGTCCTCGACGAGCTCGGCGGTGCCCTCGATCGAGACGCCGCGCAGCTCCGGATAAGTCTCGCCGGCCTCGACGAGACAGCTCAACCGAGGATCGCGCCGCAGGTTGAGCACCTTCTGCGAGCCCCGGTAGGTCCAGAAGGCGATCCGACCGTCGATCAGCGCGAACCACATCGGAACCAGATGTGGGTGCCCCGCCGCACCGAGGCTCGCCACGATCACGGTCTGCTGCTCACCGAGGAACGTCTCGATCTCCTCGGCCGACATGGTGATCTGGTCCCTGCGACTCATGCCCGACTCCTCGTCTCTCAGTTGACGCGCTGGTCGTCGGCCCAGTACGGGTCACGCAGCCGTCGCTTGTAGAGCTTGCCGTTCGGGTCGCGGGGCAGCTCCTCCAGGTAGTCGATGCTGCGCGGCAGCTTGAACTTCGCCAGTCGCGTCGCGGCGTAGGCCAACAGCTCCTCGGTCAGCTCGTCGCCCGGCACGGCGTCGTCGACCGGCTGGACGACCGCCTTGATCTCCTCACCCCAGTCGGCGTGCGGGATGCCGAAGACCGCCACATCGGCGACCTTGGGGTGACCCGCGAGCTCACCCTCGATCTCGGCCGGATACACGTTGACCCCGCCACTGATGATCATGTCGGCCTTGCGGTCGTGCAGAAAGAGGTAGCCGTCCTCATCGAGATGCCCGACGTCGCCGAGGGTGAACATGTCACCGATCCGCGCGGCCTCGGTCTTCTTCTTGTCGCCGTGGTACTCGAAGCTCGAGGTGCCCATCTTGAGATAGACAAGGCCGGGTTCGCCGACCGGCTTCTCGGTGCCGTCCTCGTCGAACACCTTCACGGTCGACCCCGGCCACGGAAGACCGACCGATCCGGGCTTGCGCAGCCACTCGTCGGCCATGATGGTCGTGCCGCCGCCCTCGGTCGCCGCGTAGTACTCGACCACGACGGGGCCCCACCACTCCAGCATCCGCCGCTTCACCGACTGCGGGCACGGCGCCGCGCCGTGGATCATCGCGCGCATCGATGTCAGGTCATGACTGGTGCGCTCCGCCTCAGGCAGCGCCAGCAGACGGGAGAACTGGGTCGGCACGAGATGACTGTGCGTCACCCTGTGCTTGTCGACCAGCCGGAGCATCTCGCCCGGCGTCCACCGATCCATCAGCACCGCCGGATGACCGAGCTGCAGCGAGATGACCACGAAGTTCAGCACCGCTGTGTGGTACAGCGGCGAGCCGCACAGGTGGACGTGGTCGTCGTGCGGCGCGATTCCGAAGATACCGAAGAACCACACCGCCGTTCCCGGCACGGCGTCGGGGTCCGCACCGGTCAACGGGCGGCGAACACCCTTCGGCCGGCCCGTCGTGCCCGACGTGTAGAGCATCGGCCCACCCGTGGTGCGCGTGTCCGGCCGTCCCTCGGGCTCACCCGCGCCGAGCCGCGCGAGCGGACGGAACCCCTCGACGGCACCGACCGCGAACCGCGCCTGCGCAGACAGCCCGGCTTCGTCGGCGGCGGCCGAGGCGACCACGCCGAAGCGCTCGTGCGAGACGAACGCCTTGGCCCCGCTGTCCTTCAGGATGTACGCCACCTCAGGCCCGACGAGGTGCCAGTTGACGGCCACGATGTACAGCCCGGTCTGCAACGCGGCGAAGTGCACCGCGACCATCTCGGGACAGTTGGGCATCATCAGCACGATGGCGTCGCCCGCCTTCAGCCCCATCGCCTGGAGGCCCCGCCCGTAGCGGTTCGCGGCGGTAGCCAGCTCGCCATAGCTCAACGCGCTGCCGTCCGGGCCGAAGACCGCCGGTCGGTCAGGTTCCTCCGCCGCGATGTTCCACAGCCCTAGAGCGGTCGTCATGATGCTGCTCCCGTCGATCCCACAGTGACCCAAACTAGAACCAGTTCTATCAGGTCGCGGACGTTTCGACAGCCCCTGCCAGAGCCTTGATCGCGCCGATGTCCTTACATCCGACGATCAGCATGTCCACACCCGAGGCCTCCCAGCGCGCGATTCCGGCACGCACCTGATCGGCCGTGCCGATGATCGCGGTGTCCTCGACGAGCTCGTCGGGCACCGCGGCGGCAGCCTCGGCGCGCTTGCCCTCCCTGAAGAGAGAACCGATCTCGGCGACCGCGTCCGCGTACCCCATGCGGGCGAACACATCGGCGTGGAAGTTCTGCCCCGGCGCGCCCATTCCACCCAGATAGAGGGACATGACCTGCTTCAACCCGGCGATCTCGGCCGTCGGGTCGTCGGTGACGACCACCGGACAGCTGGCCGCGACGGTGAAGTCGGAGCGCTGGCGGCGAGCACCCGGGCGGGCCATGCCCTCGGCCAGCCAGGTGCGGTAGTCGTCGGCGAGTCTCGGCGAGTAGTAGATCGACAGCCAGCCGTCGGCGATCTCGCCCGCCAACGCCACGTTCTTCGGCCCTTCGGCACCCAGCCAGATGGGCAGGTCAGCCCGGAGCGGATGGGTGATCGGCCGCAACGACTTACCCAGTCCGACCGAGCCCTCCCCGGCGTAGGGCAGCGGATAGTGCGGGCCGCCGTTGCGCACCGGCGCCTCCCGAGCCAGCACCTGCCGCACGATCGACACGTACTCCCTGGTCCGGGCGAGCGGCTTGCTGAACGGTGCTCCGTACCAGCCCTCGACGACCTGCGGACCGGACACGCCCAGGCCGAGGACGGCGCGGCCGCCGGACAGATGGTCCAGGGTCAGCGCGTGCATTGCGCATGCGGTCGGCGTGCGGGCCGAGAGCTGCGCGACCGATGTCCCGAGCGACACCCGTTCCGTGCGCGAACCCCACCAGCACAGCGGACCGAAGGCGTCGGACCCCCACGACTCGGCGGCGAACACCGCGTCGAAGCCGGCCTGCTCGGCCGCCACCACTAGATCAGCGGCACCCTCCGGCGGTGCGGCACCCCAATATCCGAGCTGTAGTCCCAGCTGCATCACGACCTCCTCGTCGGTCCCCTGTTCTATCCCATCTTGCCAGTCGAATCGAGAACCTGTTCTACTTAGCGAATGGTTGCCATTGAAAAGCCGTTGGCGGCACCGCTGGAAATCGGGTTCGACTACACACGATCGCTCGGCCCAGTGCTCTCCCGATTCGTCACCGCGCTGCGCGACAGACGGGTGGAAGGCGTGCGGGGCACGGACGGCCGGGTGCACGTGCCGCCGGTGGAGTACGACCCGGTCAGTGGTCAACCGCTGGGTGAACCCGTCGCGGTCGCGTCCGAAGGCACCGTGGTGTCCTGGTCGTGGCAGCCGGAGCCGATCGAGGGCCAGCCCCTCGATCACCCGTTCGCCTGGGCGCTGGTCCGGCTGGACGGCGCCGACACGTCGCTGTTGCACGCGCTCGACGCCGGGGATCCCAGCCGTGTCCAGACCGGCATGCGGGTCCGCGTCCGGTGGGCCGAGGAGACGGTCGGCCACATCAACGACATCGCGTGCTTCGAGCCGGTCGACTCGGGCGACGCCACGCCGGCGACGCCGACACCCGTGCCCGAGGAGCTCGTCGACCTGGTCACCATGGTCACCACCCCGATCCATCTTCACTACATGCACTCGGCGTCGCGGGAGGAGAGCCTGTACCTGCGCGGTCTCAAGGAAGGCCGGGTGATCGGGCAGCGCTGCCCGGAGTGCGAGAAGGTCTACGTCCCGCCACGCGGTGCCTGCCCGACCGACGGTGTGCCGACGGTCGAGGACGTGGAGCTCGCCGACACCGGCACGGTCACCACGTTCTGCATCGTCAACGTGCCGTTCCTCGGCCAGCGCCTCAAGCCGCCCTATGTGGCCGCCTACATCCTGCTCGACGGCGCGGACATCCCGATCCAGCACCTGGTGCTCGGGTGTGCCGCGGCCGAGGTCCGGATGGGCATGCGGGTGCGGGCCAGCTGGCGGCCTCGTGAGGAGTGGGAGCACACCCTGCGCAACATCGACCACTTCCGTCCGACCGGAGAGCCGGACGCCCCATACGAGTCCTATGCGGAGCATCTGTGATGAGCAGCTTCCCTGACGTCGCGGTGGTCGGTTTCGCCCAGTCACCGCAGGTACGGCGCACCGACGGCACGACCAACGGTGTCGAGATGCTGGTTCCGATCTTCCAGGAGCTGTTCGAGGCCACCGGGCTGAGCCGACGCGAGATCGGCTTCTGGTGTTCCGGTTCCTCCGACTACCTCGCCGGCCGGGCGTTCTCCTTCGTCTCGGCGGTGGACGCGATCGGGGCCATGCCACCGATCGCGGAGTCCCACGTGGAGGCCGACGCGGCGTGGGCCCTGTACGAGGCCTGGTTGAAGATTCGCACCGGCGAAGCGGAGACCGCGCTGGTGTACGGCTTCGGCAAGTCCTCGGCCGGCCAGCTGCGCCGCGTGCTGTCACTGCAGCTCGACCCCTACCTGGTCGCGCCACTGTGGCCGGACTCGGTGAGCCTCGCCGCGCTCCAGGCACGGATCGGCATCGAGTCCGGGCAGTGGAGTGAGAAGGAGATGGCCGAGGTGGCGGCCCGCAGCCGCGCGGCCGCGGTCGACAACCCGAACGCCCAGCTCAGCGGCGTCGTGGACCCGGGTGCGCTGCTGGACAGCCCGTATCTGGCCGATCCACTGCGTGCCCACGACTGCGCGCCCGTCACCGACGGTGCGGCCGCCATCGTGCTCGCGTCCGCCTCGAAGGCGACCGAGCTGTGCGAGCGGCCCGCCTGGATCACCGGCCTCGAGCATCGGGTGGACTCCCCCGCCTTCGGAGCGAGAGACCTCGCCCACGCACCTTCCGCCGCCGCGGCGGCCGAGGCGGCCGGAATCGACGGCGTACAGATCGCCGAGCTGGCCGCACCGTTCACCTCGCAGGAGCTGTTGCTGCGGCGTGAGCTCGGCCTCGCCGACGACGTCGTGATCAACCCGTCGGGCGGCCCGTTGTGCGGCAACCCGTTGTTCGCCACCGGCCTCGTCCGGATCGGCGAGGCGGCGAACCGGGTCATGGAGGGCAGCGCACAGCGGGTGCTCGGTCATGCCACCAACGGTCAGCTGCTGCAACAGAACCTGATCTGCGTGATGGAGGGCCGATAGATGGGTGGACAGCTGGCCGCGGTGCTCGGCACCGGACAGACAGCGCACGTGGCCCGGCGCACCGACGTCTCGATGGCGGGTTTGTGCCGGGAGGCGATCGACCGGGCGCTGGCCGACGCCCAGCTCGAATGGGACGAGGTCGACGCCGTGGTGCTCGGCAAGGCGCCGGACCTGTTCGAAGGCGTGATGATGCCGGAGCTGACGCTTGCCGACGCGATCGGCGCGACCGGCAAGCCACTGATCCGGGTCCACACCGCCGGTTCGGTCGGCGGTTCGACCGGTGTTGTCGCCGCGAGCCTCGTGCAGGCGGACGTGCACCGGAAGGTGCTGGCCGTGGCGTTCGAGAAGCAGTCCGAGTCGAACGCCATGTGGGCCCTGTCGATCATGCCCCCGTTCACCATGCCGGTGGGCGCCGGCGCCGGCGGTTACTTCGCGCCGCACGTCCGCTCCTACATCCGCCGGTCCGGGGCGCCCGAACACGTGGGCGCGATGGTCGCGGTCAAGGATCGCCGCAACGGGGCGCTCAATCCGCACGCCCATCTGCACCAGCCCGACATCACCGTCGAGTCGGTGACCGCGTCGGCCATGCTGTGGGACCCGATCCGCTACGACGAGACGTGTCCCTCGTCCGACGGCGCGTGCGCGGTCGTCATCGGCGACGAGGCGGCGGGCGACGCCGTGAAGGCCTCCGGCTCCCAGCCCGCCTGGATTCACGCGACGACGATGCGTACCGAACCGACCATGTTCGCCGGGCGTGACCAGGTCAACCCGAGGGCGGGCCGGGACGCGGCGGCCGACCTGTGGGCGAAGGCAGGCATCACCGACCCGCTCTCCCAGATCGACGTCGCGGAGATCTACGTGCCGTTCTCCTGGTTCGAGCCGATGTGGCTGGAGAACCTCGGTTTCGTGCCCGAGGGCGAGGGCTGGAAGCTCACCGAGGCAGGCGAGACCGCGATCGGTGGCCGGCTCCCGGTCAACCCCTCCGGTGGAGTGCTGTCCTCCAACCCGATCGGCGCCTCCGGGTTGATCCGGTTCACCGAGGCAGCCAGGCAGGTCATGGGTAGAGCCGCCGCGCATCAGGTGGACGGCGCACGCACGGCGCTCGGCCACGCGTACGGCGGCGGATCACAGTTCTTCGCCATGTGGGTAGTCAGCGCCGACAAGCCGGGAGTGACCAGATGAAATTCACCGTCTCGATCGCGATGAACCCGATCGACCAGATCGTCGAGCTGGCCAAGACCGCCGAGCGCTGCGGCTTCCACTCGATCGCGCTGCCGGATTCGATCTTTTACTCGGAGAAGGTGAGCGCCGACTACCCGTACACGCCGGACGGGTCGCGGATGTGGACGAAGGACACCCCATGGGTCGATCCGCTCATCGCCGCCGCCGCGATGGGCGCGGCCACCGAGCGGATCCGGTTCTGTACCCAGGTACTGAAACTCGGCTCCCGGCAACCGCTGCCGCTGGCGAGGCAGGTCGGTTCGGTGGCCAACCTGACCGGCAACCGGTTCACCTTCGGCGTCGGGCTCGGCTGGTCGCCCGAGGAGTTCGAATGGTGTGGTGTCCCGTTCGAGCGGCGGGGTAAGCGGGCCGACGAGTTCCTCGACATCCTGCAGGCGATCCTGGCCGGCGGCATGGTGGCGCATCACGGCGAGTTCTACGACTTCGACGAGCTGCAGATGAGCCCCGCGCCGAGCGAACCGATACCGATCTTCGTGGGCGGTCACACCGAGGCCGGTCTGCGTCGCGCCGCGCGGTACGACGGCTGGACCTCAGCGATGATCAAATACACCGATCTGAAGGACGTCATCAACACTCTCGGCACGCTGCGGAAGGAGAACGGGCGCGCCGACGAGCCGTTCGAGATCCAGGCGATCTGCGTGGACCGGTTCGGGCTGGACGGATACCGCCAGCTCGAGGACATCGGGGTCACCGACTCGATCACGGTGCCGTGGGCGTTCGACGGGATCGGCTTCGACGGCGACCTGCGCGCCAAGCAGGACAGCATCGAGAAGTTCGCCGACGAGATCATCAGCAGGATGGGAGAGCGATGACGGTCAACTGGTCGGGCCCCGAGGAGGAGACACCCGCTCGGGCGTTGTCGAGGCGTTCGATGGACGCCGTGTGCCGGAAGGCCAAGGACGAATGGCTGGCGCTGTTCGCCCCCGACGCGTTCGTGCAGGACCCGGTGGGCCCGTCACCGCTGGACGAGGACGGCAAGGGCCACCACGGCCTCGCGGCGATCTCCACGTTCTGGGACAACACGGTCGCACACACCGAGCGTTTCGAGTTCACCATCCGTGACTCCTTCGCGGCGGGCGACGAGGTGGCGAACGTCGGCACGATCACCTCGTACCTGCCAAGCGACCAACGCATCGACGCGGAGGGCGTCTTCGTCTACCGGGCGACGGAGGACGGCCGAATCCACTCCCTGCGCGCCTTCTGGGAGTTCAACCGCGCCCTCACCACCCTCCGCCCCGCCTAACCTCCCCCTCGTGAGTGCTCCGGGCGCCTATAGAGCCTGTCTGAGAACTGGTGTGGCCGGTTTGTGGTAGGCGGCTGTTGCGCAGTATTCGGGTGGGCGTGGGCGTGTCGTAGGCCCTGACGAGGGCGGGCTCTTGATATCGCCCCTCGCCACGATCGGGCCCACGCTGTGGTTGTGGCTGTATGACCGGCCGGCCTCGGTACCCGACGATCTCACCGACACGCAGTGGGCGATCTTGGAACCGCTGCTGCCCATACCGTTGTCGCGATCCGAGCTGGGAGGACGACCGGAAAAACACCATCGCCGAACCATGCTCGACGCGATCTTTTACGTGCTCGACAACGGCATCAAATGGCGAGCACTGCCCGCGGACTTCCCACCCTGGTCCACCGTGCACGGCCTGTTCACCCGCTGGCACCGCGAACACGGACCCCACGACCTGCTCGACGCACTACGCACCCAGCTACGCCGAGGGCTAGCTAGCCCTCGGGGAACCGGTGCGAGACCTCCTCCAGCCGCGAACTCGCCAGGGTGAGGGCCGCCGCGCGTGGGCTCGTGCGGTGGAGGTCGGCGTGCGCGAAGACCTCTTCGCTCAGTGCACCGATGCGGTGCGCGAGCTTGGCGAACGAAGCGTCGGCCGTGCCGTCGATGTCACCGAACAGGACCCACCACCACCAGGCGTTGGTGCCGGAGTTGGCCAGGAAGTCGGGAGAGATGAGCACACCACGGCCGCGCAGCAGCTCCTCTGCCTCCGGTGTGACCGGCATGTTCGCGGCCTCCACGATCACCGAGGCCGCGATGCGGTGCTGGTTGTCCGCGTCGATGCAGTAGGAGGTCGCCGCCGGGACGAGCACGTCCGAGGACACCGTGAGCCACTGTTCGCCCGGCAGCTCGGTGTCGCCGGGGCGCAGTTGAGCGCGGTCCATCTCGCCGCTGGGAGTGCGAGTGCGCAGTAGCCGCTCGACATCGAGACCCGCCGGGTTCGCCACCACCCCACGGACGTCGCTGATGCCGACCACACGCACCCCGGCACGGGCCAGGTAGCGGGCGGTGGCGCCACCCATCGACCCGAAACCCTGCACGAACGCGGTGGTCGAAGCCGGGTCTGATCCGATGTGCCGCAACGCGGCGAACGCCGCCTCGGCGACGCCGTACCCGCCCACCAGCTCGTCGAGCGCGACGCCGTCGACAACCGCGGCGAACGCGGTCCGCATCCGCTCGCGTGACTCCTCCGGATCGGCGACCATCCGGTAGGCGGCCTGCACCGAACTGTCCAGCCCACTCGCGTGGACGCCCCGGTCGACGGCCTCCTGCCGCACGCCGAGGTCCTCCCCCATGGTCCATCGCCGTTCGATCAACGGGCTCATCGCGCAGAGGTAACGGAACAGCACTCCCTCGGCGTCCGGGTGGTACGGGTCGAAGTCGATGCCACCTTTCGCGCCGCCGAGCGGCACGTACCGCGCCTCCGGCTCGAAGTGAATCGCCTCCTTCAAGGTCATGCCCCGCGCGAGCCCTCGCACCTCGGTGAGGGTGCATCCCGACCGCATCCGCAGTCCGCCGCTGCACAGGCCGCGCACCAACCGGTCGATCACCAGGTACCCGCGCGCGGCGGTTTCGGTGTCGTGCCAGGTGGCCTCGAAGTAGGGACGATCCACCGCCGTGTCGGCTTCCTCCGAGATCGCATTGGGCAGGACGAGCACCACAGCCACCTCCGGACGTTTACTGACTGACCAGACAGTTAATAACATCGTGGGATGCCCCGGTCAACAGTGAGTCATGCGCCGGGCGTCAGGCCCACCTCGGCGCGGAGGGCGGAGTCGACCCAGGTCTCGGCACGGGAGCGGATGACCGGGTTGTCGAACGCGACCCGCTGGACGGCCAGTCCGTCGATCAGGGCGGTCAGCCGCCATGCCGCGCCGACCGGGTCCTCGGAGCGGAACTCCCCCAGTCTCACGCCATCGGCGATGAGCTCGGCGATGACGGCGCGCCACCGCTCGTCCAACGAGTGGATCACCGAACGAAGTGACTCGCTGCGCAGGCCCGCCGACCAGCCCTCGATCCACAGTCGCCAGCTCTGCGCTGAGCCGGTCGGGCCGTATTCGCGCAGGGCCGCGCGCAGGCGTTCCAGGGTGCTCGGCGCGTCAGCGGCGAGGAGGTCGTCGAGCGCCACGAGATCGCGTTCGGTGGCGTACCGGAACGCACTGACGATCAGGTTGTCGAGGTTCTCGAAGTGGTAGAAGACCAGCGCGGAGCTGATTCCGAGGCGCTGTGCGACGTCGGCGCCGCGCAGCGCGGCGATGCCGCGCTCGCTGATCAGCTCCAGCGTCACACCGAGGATCTCGCCACGCCTGACGTCGGCTTCCTTCTTCGTCCTCGGCACCCGGTCACGCTACCCGCTCTTGACACCGTGTGACCGGCGTCGCATCGTATTGCCCTAACTGTCTGATCAGTCAGTCAGTCTCTGGTCAGAACTGGGAGGCTCCGTGTCCGAACCCGTGGCGCTCGCCGACACGACGGATCAGCGCACCACCCGGACGCCCCGGCGCGGGCTCGGGCGGTTCGACGTGTTCTTCCTGCTGCTCTGCTCGCTGGTCGGGCTGGACACCATCGGTTCGCTCGCCGCCGCCGGTCACGAGGCGTTCACCTGGCTGTTCGTGCTCTCGCTGCTGTTCTTCGTGCCGTACGGACTGATCGTGGCCGAGCTGAGCGCCACGTTCCCGCTGGAGGGCGGGCAGTACACCTGGACGCGGCTCGCGTTCGGGCGCTTCGTCTCCGGCGTCGCGCAGCTGGTGTACTGGCTGTCCAACCCGGTCTGGGTCGGCGGCACACTGTGCGTGGTGGCGCTGACGACCTTCGAGAAGTTCGTGCACCCACTGCCCGGACTCTGGACCTACCTGGCCGGGCTGGTGTTCATCTGGGCGGGCGTGCTGTGTACGTCGGTGTCGCTGGCGGTCGGCCGCTGGGTTCCGGCGATCGGCGGGATCGCCCGGATCGTCCTGCTCGGGTTCTTCTTCGTCTCCACCGTCGTCTACGGCGTGCAACGCGGCGTCCAGGAGCTGAACCTGTCCGACTTCAGCCCCACCTACCTGGGGTTCATCGCCCTGGTCCCGATCATCGTGTTCACCTTCGTCGGCTTCGAGGTGTCGAGCTCGGCCGCCGAGGAGATCGAGAACCCGCACCGCACCATCCCGCTCGGGGTGCTGCGCTCGGGGGTCCTGTCGTTCCTCATGGTCGCCGCACCGGTCGCGGGAATACTGCTGGTGCTGCCCGGCGCGCAGGTGAGCAATCTCGGCGGGTTCGTCGATGCGTGCAAGGCCGTGTTCACCGTCTACGGCGGGCAGATCAACGCGGACGGCACCGTCACGTTGACCGGGTTCGGCGCCGTCGTCGGTGTCCTCGCCGCGCTCGGCCTGATCGTCGGGCTGTTCACCAGCGGTGTGTCCTGGGCGCTCGGGGAATGCCGGGCACAGGCGGTGGCCTGCGCGGACGGTGCCGGGCCGCGCTACCTGGGTGTGCTGTCACCGACCCGAGGGACGCCGGTGCGGATCAACGTGTTGTCCGGTCTGCTGGCCAGCGCCGTCATGGTCGCGGCGCTGAACTTCACCGACGGTGACTCCGGCAAGTACTTCAGCGCGGGGCTCAACCTGGCCATCTCGATGACCATGGTCGCGTACCTGACGGTGTTCCCGACACTGCCGGTGCTGCGCCGTAGGTTCCCGGACGTCGCCCGGCCGTTCACCGTTCCGGGAGGCAGGCTCGGCGGGTACGTCGTGTCGGTGTTGTCCACCTCGATCGTGGCGTTCACCCTGTCCCAGCTGCTCTGGCCCGGCGTCGGTATCGGCTGGTTCGGGTCGAGCGGTTCCCCGGACGACGCGCTGCCCTCGGCATTCGAGGGGCAGCGCTGGACCTACGAGGTGACCCAGCTGGTGCCGTTGGCGCTGTTCCTCGCCATCGGCGTGGCGTTCTTCCTGATCGGCCGGTGGGAGACTAGCGGGCGATCACCTGGTCGATGAAGGCCCGGCAGGTGTGGCGCATGGTGTCGAGCGACATGGCCTTCGCCGAGAGCAGCACCTGCATCGCCAGACCATCGACCATGCCGATCAGCATGTTCGCGAGCAGCTCGGGGTCTCCCGCCCGGGCTGTTCCGGCCTGTTGAGCCGCAACGATGGTGGCACGCACGAGTTCACGCCACTGCCCGTACAGCTCCTCGTTGGTCTTCTGCAGCGCCCGGTCACGCATACCCTCGGCCCACAGATCGGCCCAGACCCGCCACGCCCGCAGGGACGCACCCCGGTTCGGCAGGTACGAGTCGATGATCTCGATGAGCATCTCCAGCGGCTCGCGGTTCTCGTCCCGTAGCCACTGGCGGCGTTCCAGCGAATGCCGGAAGTTGTACTCGAACGCGGCGTTGACCAGCTCGCGCTTCGTGTCGAAGTAGTAGTGGATGGTGCCGGAGCTGACCCCGGCCACCCCGGCGACGTCGGTGAGCCGCAGCTCCTGCAGTCCGCGCTTGGCGATCACGCTGCACGCCGCGTCGAGGATCTGCTTGCGACGTTCGACTTCCACGTTGGGCCGAGGCATGATCGTTCTCCCTGATAACCGGTCAGCCGATCAAATCCTACGACGTGCGGCCGGGCCGAGGGCGGCCGGAACCACCCCCGTCGCCCGTCAGGGGGTCAGGTTGCGGGAGATGACCAGCCGCATGATGTCGGAGGTGCCCTCCTCGATCTCCTCCAGCTTCACGTCCCGCATCCACTGCTCGACCGGGTGCTCCCTCGAGTACCCCCAGCCGCCGAGCGTCTGCACCGCCGCCCAGGTCACGAACATCGCGCTCTCGGTCGCGGTCAGCTTGGCCATCGCGGCGAGCCCGGTGGCCCGCTCGCCCGAGTCGATGACCCGTGCCGCGTGGTGCACCAGAAGCCTCGCGGACTCGATCCGGGTGGCCATGTCGGCGAGGCGGAAGGCGACCGCCTGGTGCTCGATGATCGGAACCCCGAACTGCTTGCGGGTCCGCGCGTACTCCAGCGCGTACTCGTAGGCGGCGCGCGCGGCACCGAGCGCGGCCGAGCCGAGGACCACCCGGGAGATGTCGAACGTGGTCATCAGGCCGTAGAAGCCCTGGCCCTCGTCGCCGAGCCGCTGCTCCTCCGGCACGAAGACGTCGTCGAAGAACATCTCTCGGCAGACGATCGCGCGCTGACCCATCTTGCGCATGGGCTGGCCGAAGGACAGACCTTCGCTGTCCTTGCGCAGCAGGAACGCCGTGACCCCGGCGGAGCGCTTCGTGCGGTCGGTCTTGGCGAACACCACGTAGAGCTCCGCCGCGCCCGCGTTGGAGATCCATGCCTTCTGACCGTTGATCCGATAGCCGCCGTCGACCCGACGCGCGGTGGTGACGATCGACGCGGCATCGGAGCCCGAGTCCGGTTCGGTCGTGGCCAGCGCGGTCATCGGGGTGTCCGGGCCGGCGAGCGGGGTGAGCCAGGCGCGCTTCTGCTCCTCGGTACCCAGGGCAAGGATCGGATCGGCGAAGAAGCCGTTGGAACACACCAGGTTCCCGATGCCCGGGTCACCCCAGCAGAGCTCCTCCTGCACGAGGCACTGGGTGAACACGTCGGTGAAACCGCCGCCGCCGTACTCGTCAGGGAGCATGAAGTCGGTGATGCCGACCTTCGCGGCCTTGGCGAACAGGTCCACCGGGGTGACGATGTCGGCCTCGTCCACCTCCCGTCCGCGCGGACGGATCTCCTTGGCCGCGAAGTCCCGGCACAGCTCGACGATCTGGCGCTGCTCGTCGGTCAACGACCATGCGGAGGTGCTCTTCATCGTTGGTCTCTCCTGATGATCAGGGCGTCCACGGCAAGGACGCCGTCGGTTCCGACACGGACCGGGTTCAGTTCCAGCTCCGTGATCCAGTCGTTCGCGGTGACATACCGGGACACGGCCGACACCACCTCGGCCAGCGCCTGTGTCGCCACCGGAGGACGGCCGCGCCATCCGGCCAGCAGGGTCGCGCAGCGCAGCCGGTCGAGCATGTCGGTCGCGGTCTCGGAGCCGAGGGGGGCAAGCTCGACGGTGGTGTCCGCCCACACCTCGGCCTCGGTGCCGCCCGCGCCCACGAGGACGACCGGCCCGAATCCGGGGTCGCGGCGGGCGCCGACGAGCATCTCGACGACGTCCGGCCGACGGTCCTGCTCCTCCAGCACGTACTCCCCCGGGCCCAGCGCGGCGTACATCCGGTCGAACGCGGCCAGCAGCGCCTCGGTGTCGGTGATCCCCACCGCGACGCCGCCGACCTCGCTCTTGTGCGCCACCCAGCCGGCCTTGAGTACCAGCGGCATCCGCAGCCCGGTCCCCAGAAGGTCGTCGCGGCAGCGGACCTGGCGACCGTCGGGGAACCGGACGCCGTGCTTGCCCAGTGCCTCCCGGGCCGCCCAGTACCCGTCCACCGGTTCGTGCTCCGGCTCGGGGAGCGGCGGCATCGGTTCGGTCCCTCTTGGCCGCAGCGCGGCCAGCCCGGCCAGCGTCCGCATCGAGGAACCGATGTCGCCGAACGTGGGCACCCCGGCGCTCCACAGCTGCGCGGTACTCGTGCCCGGTTCGGCCATGCTGTGCACGACCAGGGCCTTGCCGTGCCTGTGCGACACCGCGCCGAGCTGCCGCGCGATCTGCCGCTCGTGCTCGGCGAGGCCCGGAACGTCCTCGGCGTAACGACCGAAGTAGCCGGTCAGCACAGCGGCGTCGATGGTGTCGTCGGCCAGTACCGCCTCGACCGTGTCGGCGTAGCTGGCCAGGTCCCGCTCGCCCGCACCCGCGAGATCCACCGGGTTGCCGGTGGCCGCGCCCTCGGGTAGCGCATCGGCGAGTCGCTCGTGCAGCCCGGCGGGGAACGCTGGCACCACCAGCCCGACCGCGTCCGCCAGGTCCGCCGCCACACCGCCCTGTCCGCCGCTGTCCCCGACGACCGCGACCCGGTGCCCGCGTACGCCCACGCCGGTGAGACAGGCACGGGCGAGGTCGATCAGCTCAGCGGGTGTCCTCACTCTCGCGACCCCCGCCATCCGGCACGCGGCGTCCACGACGTCAGTCCGGGAGGTGAGTGAGCCAGTGTGGGATCGGGCCAGCCTGCTGCTCGCCTCCCCCGCACCGACGGTGAGCAGCAGCGTCGGTTTACCGGTCGCGCGCAGCGCGGTGAGCACGCCGAACAGCTCCTCGGCCTCGGTGAAACTCTCCAGGTAGAGCGCGATCACCCTGGTCGGCTCGTGCTCGGCCAGATCAGCGAGCACCTCCGCCGCCGAGACATCGGACTGGTTGCCGATCGACACGAAGCGGGAAATCCCCAGACCGACCCGGGCCCCGAGGATCGCCAGCTCCGATCCCAGCTGACCACTCTGCGAGACGATCGCCAACGGCCCCGCCTCGAACCGGCCCCAGGCCAGCTCCAGCTCGGTCGCGGCGTCGAAGATGCCGAGGCTGTTCGCGCCGAGCAGCCGTGCCCCGCCGTCGCGGACCCGAGCCGCGAGCGCACACTCGTCCGGCACACCCGCCGTGATGCCGAGGAACCCCCGGACGCCGAGAGCGAGCCCTTCCTCCACGACCCCGGCGACCATCGGCGCCGGCACACACAGCGCGACGAGCTCCGGCGCCCGATCCAGTGCGGTGATGCTCACCGAGCAGGGGCGGCCGAACAACGTGCCGGCCCGCCGGTTGACCAGCTCGACCGCGCGCCGATGGCTACCCCGCAATGCGCCTCGGGCCAGCCAGTACCCCCATTTCGTCTCGTCCTCCGAAGCACCGACCACGGCGACCGACGCGGGGTCGCGGAACATCGACAAGCTCATAACTGAGTCACCAGTCAATTATAGTGGCCGCTTCGCCGATGCCGTCAAGAGCGAAAACTGGCTGTTGACAGGCACTACCGACACCACGAACATAACTAACCAGCCAGCCAGTTATTGGCATGACGATCGATGACGATCCACCGGAGGACGCGGTGCAGGACACAGATTCGGGCGAGCTTCGCCGGGGCCAGCTCCCCTCCTGGGCGGTGTTCGGCGTCGCTCTCGGCGTGCTCGCGCCCGCGTCCACACTTGCGCTGGCGATCGGCGTCGTCGTGGAGATCGCCGGTCCACTCAGCTGGCTGACCTGGGCGGTCACCTCGGCGCTGGTACTCGGCTTCGCCGGCGGTATCGCCTGGCTCGCCAAGCGGTTCACGACGACCGGCGGCATCTACGTGCTGACCACCCGCGCGGTCGGGCGTGGCGGCGGCTACTTCGTGATGATCTTCCACCTGTGCTCGTCACTCGTGTCCGGGCCGGCGTGTGTGCTCGGTTCGGCGATCTACCTGAATGCCTGGCTGCGCAAGTTCGGGGTACCGGACAACGCCGCGACCCTGGGAGCCGTCGCCGCGGTCGTCGCCGTACTGGTCACCTGGCTGTCGCTGCGTGAGGTGAAGCTGTCCGCGAAGCTGCTGCTGGCCATCGAGTTCCTGACCGTCGCGGTGATCGTGATCCTGCTGGTGGCGATCCTGGTCAGGGCACCGGGCGGACCGTTCGACGCCCGCCAGTTCGACTTCTCCGGATTCAGCGCCACGGCCATCCTGGCCACCGCCGGGTTCTCGGTGTTCTCCCTCGCCGGCTTCGACCACGCCGTCACCCTCGGCAGGGAGGCCGCCGAGCCGCACCGCGCGGTCAGCGTGTCGGTGCTCGGTTCGGTGCTCGGCTGTGGCGTGCTGTACATCCTCGCCACCTACGTGATCGTGCTCGGCCTGCGCGACGTCCCGATGACCCAGCTGGACGCACCGTTGGATCTGCTCGCGGCCAACAACGGCGTTGGCTGGATCGGTTTCCTGATCGACCCGGGCGTCGCGATCAGCTTCTTCGGCTCGACGCTCGGGATCCTGGCCGGTACCAGCCGCACTGTGTTCACCATGGCGAAGGACGGCATGCTGCCGCGCGGACTGTCCAGGGTCGGTGCCGCGCGTACCGCCCCGTCGGCGGCGGTGCTGACGGTCGGCGTGTTCTTCGGGGTGGTCGGCGCGCTCGGCGCGATACTGGTCCGCGCGGAGACCTCCTACGGTCTGCTGGGCACGTTCGCCGGTTACATGTTGATCGTCTCCTACGGCCTGACCACGATCTGCGCGGGCGTGCATGCGGCACGTACCCGGCAGCTACGCCCTGGCATCGCACTGGCCACGCTGCTCGCCGCCGCCGGCGCGATCCTGGTCTACTCGTTTTCCTTCGCGCCCTTCCCCACCGGCGCGAAGGGTGTCGTTGCGTGGTTGTTCTTCGCTCTGCTGGTCGGAACCGTCGTGCTCTACCGGGTGCTGCGCCGCCGCCACCCACAGGCCCTCGACCGGCTGGGCGGTGCCGACGCCCAGGACGACCGCACCACGCAGGTGGCACGCTGATGGCGACCCTCACCGGAGGCGAAGCGCTCGTCACCGCGCTGAGCGCGCACGGGGTGGACACGGTGTTCGGGATCCCGGGCACCCATAACCTCGGTGCGTTCGCGGCCCTGACCTCGGCGGGCCTGCGCACCATCCTGACCCGCCACGAACAGGGCGCCGGCTACGCCGCCGACGGCTACGCCCGGGTCAGCGGTCGCCCGGGCGTGTGCCTGACGACGACCGGACCCGCGATCCTGAACGCCGCCGCCTCGGCCGCGCAGGCCTGGTCCGACTCGGTCCCGGTGCTGTTCATCTCCCCCGGGCTGCCGACCGGGCACCCCGGGCTCGGGAACGGCTATCTGCACGAGGTGCGCGACCAGCGCGCCGCGATGGCCGCACTCGTCGCCTACAGCCACCGCGTCGGGTCCGTGGCGGAGATTCCGCTCGCCGTGGCGAACGCGTTCTCCTCGATGCTCGGCGGGCGACCTCGGCCGGTGCACCTGGAGATTCCACTCGACCTGTTCGACGCATGTGGCGACGTCACACTCACGGCTCCGGTCCAGCGCTCGCTCGCCGTTCCCCCGGAGCCCGCGCTGGACGCGGCCGCCGCGGCGCTCGGCGCGGCGCACCGGCCGGTGGTCCTGGCCGGTGGCGGCGCAAAGGGAGCGTCCGGACAGCTGCGGGCGCTGGCCGAACGCTGCGCCGCACCCGTGTTGACCACCGCCAACGGCAAGGGCGTCCTCGACGAGGACCATCCGCTGTCCGTCGGTGCCGGTCTGCACCACCCCAGCGCGCGGCGACTCGTCGAGAACAGCGACGTCGTCCTCGCGGTCGGCACCGAGCTGGCGCCCTCGGACCTGTGGAACGGTCCGTACGCCCTGCCCGGAACCCTGATCCGGATCGACGTCGATGCCTCCGCGATCGTCACGAACGCCGACCCCGCCATCCGTCTGCTCGGCGACGCCGGCGCCACCCTCGCCGCACTGACCGCGCGACTACCCGGGGACCGGCCCGACGACGATCGTGCACGATCGGCACGGGACGCGCTGGGTGCCGACGCCGAGGCCGAGGGCAGGCGCTGGCGCGACATCCTGACCGCGCTGGCCCCCGTCGTGGACAGCACGACGATCGTCGCCGGAGACAGCACGATGACCTGCTACTACGGTCTGCTGTCCGGGCTCAGGGTCCACCGGCCGGCGGGCTTCCTCTACCCGACCGGCGCCGGAACCCTCGGCTACGGGCTGCCCGCCGCGATCGGCGCCGCCGTCGCCGCACCCGATGCGCGGGTGCTCGCGGTCCTGGGCGACGGCGGGATCATGTTCACCGTCGCCGAGCTGGCCACCGCCGCTCAGCTCGGCCTCGCGCTGCCGGTCCTGGTCGTGGACAACGGCGGCTACGGCGAGATCCGCAACGAGATGGTCGACCGGGGCGACCGGCCCGTCGCGGTCGACCTGGCTCCGGTCGACTTCGCCGCACTGGCCGGCTCGATGGGCTGCCACGGCATACGGATCGACGACCCCACGGCATTGACGGCCGAGGTCGCCTCGGCCTGGCAGGCCGACCGTCCCACGCTGCTCTGGATCTCGGAGGACCGCACACCCGAGCGCTGACCGCTGTCTCCACGGAGCATTTCCGGAACGCTATGCCCAGCGATGTGTTCTCTCGGACAGCTCCAGGTCGCCGAGCTCGTCCGCATGGTTCGTGAGCAGATCAGCGCCGTCGCGTCACTACGCGACATCGCGGTCGTGCCCGCCCTGCCGAGAACCCGCTCCGGAAGATCTTCCGCACAGCCATACGCGGCATCGCGAACGGAGGAGAAGAACCCGTGCCCTCGACCATCGACGACCCAGGCGTTCTGGAGGCACTCCGCCCCATCCTGGACCGGCGGGCGGCCCGATGAGGACGATTCCGTCCGGCGCCACCCGAGGATAGCGCCCCGGCGGTGTGAGAAACGAGCGCGAGGACCGCCGTCGACACTCGATCGAGCCGTGGCGCCGAGCCATGTCCAAGACCTTCGTCCCACTGGACATCTCGTGCCTCGACCCGGCCACGTTCACCGGATCGCTAGGCAGCACGCACGTCGGCGACCTGTCGGTCACCTCGCTGAGTTCCTCCCCACAGCAGATAACCCGCGGTCGCATGGAGACCTCCAGCACCGACCCCCAGCTCTGGCAGATCGCTCGCGCGCAACGGCGGCGTCCGGCTGGACCAGGACGACCGGCAGGTCAGCTTGAAGCCAGGCGATCTGGTCGTCTAGGAGACCACCCGCCCGTTCCCCTGGTCCTTCGACGGCCCGTGGGCGGCGAGTGTGTTCACGTTGCCCCGGACCGCCGTCAGGCTGGCCGAGGCCGAGTGCCGCGAGCTCACCGCACGGCTGCTGCCTGGGGCGGCGGCGCCGGCGGGCTGGTCTCCCGGTTCCTCACCGACCTGGCCGACCATGCCGACGAGCTGGCGCCGTCGGCCCCGGATCGCATCGTGGAGGACCTCACCGACCTGGTGATCTGTCTGCCGCGCGACTGCGTGTCCGACGGTGCCGTCCGCCCGCCCCACCGACAGGCCACCCTGGCGCGGGTCAAGGACTACATCGGCGTGCACCTGTCCGACCCGGCCTCACACCAGGACGGATCGCTGCCGCGCACCACATGTCCCTGCGCGCGCTGCACGCACTGTTCGCCGAGGAGCCCGACTCGGTCGCCGCCCACATCCGGAGGCGACGCCTGCGCCGCTGTGCACGGGATCTCCGAGATCCCCGGCTGGCCGAGATGCCGGTCCTCGCGCGGGCCACGCGACACGGGTTCGGTGACATCCGGGGGTTCGAGCGCGCGTTCCGCGCCGCGTACGGCATGACGCCCGGCCGGTACCGGTCGGGCGTCCACGAGTAGTGCACGCGGATCCGCCCGGTGTGCACGCGGATCCGCGTCCGGTACCGGTACCCACGAGCACCATTGCGGTCTGACCAAAGGAGGTCACGATGTCCGAGACGACGACCGTGGTTCGGGACTGCGCACCGATGCGCACCGATGCCCCACTCGATTCCAACGGCCAGTACCCGCCGGAGATGGTGGTGGGCGGCCCGGACGGCTTCGCAGGCGAGTGCCGCGAGGCCACCAACTACGTGTCCGCCGACGGGCACTTCGCCGTGCGGCTGTGGGAGAGCCGGGCCGGAGTGCTACAGACCGACGACTACCCCTTCGACGAGTACTTCATCGTGTTGGAAGGCCGGGTGATCATCACCAACCGGCAGACCGGAGTCCGGCTCGAGCTCGGCCCCGGCGAGTCCGGGATGCTCACCAAGCACGGAGACTTCACCTGGGACATGCCGGGCCACTTCCTGAAGCAGTACGTCCGGGTCGAGTAGACCGCCGGCCCGCCGAACGAGAGTGCGGGCACCGTCCTCAACGCTGCCCGCACTCTCGAACGCCCGAAGGGTTCCTCAGCGATCGGCTCTCGGCTCGTGCTCGGCGACGGCACCGATGACGACGAACATGCTGGCCTGCACCTCGCCCACCGATCGGAACCGGTGGGGTATACCGCCTTTGAAGTAGGCCGTGTCCCCCTCGCCGAGAACGACGGCATGATCGGGGAACTGCACCTCCACCGATCCGCGGTGGACGATGACGAGCTCGTCGCCCGCGTGTTCACGGAAGACACAGTCGATCTCGACGGTGGGCGGGTAGAGGACGAACGGCAACATCTGTTTGTCGGTCATCCCGACGGCGATGCCGTCGTACCGCGAGCCCTCGCTCGACGAGGTCGGCGCCAGTGAGATTCGGTCGCTGGCACGGTCGACCTTGATCAGCACCGACTGGTCGTGCTGACCGAACAGATACCCGACCTCGACGTTCAGTGCGTCGGCGAGCTTGATCGCCGACGCGATCGACGGAACGCTGTGGCCGCGTTCGATCTTGGACAGATAGGACTTGGTCAGCCCCGTCCGGGTGGCCAGTGCCTCGAGCGTGAGCCCGTTCTCACGCCGCAACATCCTCAAGCTGACAGTTGCCACCCGTGCCCTCCCGCCCGACGTGTGTGTCGAGGTCATCGCGCTCCGCCCAGTATTCACGGCGGCGACGCGACCTCGATTCGGGTGCGCTTCTTGCTGTATGACACCTTGTGTCCTACAGTACACATGGTTTCCTTAGCTAGCTCGAGGAGGGGAAGCACATGGCAACCACGCTGCACGACAGCAAGGAAGTCCTCATGACGCGCTCCCGGCGCGACATGGAGAAGATGATCGGAGACAGCGCCTGGACGGTGAAGCAGAAGGTGGCGCTCACCTGCCGCATCCTGTTCGACGCCGGACACGACTCCGGCCTCGCGGGCCAGATCACCGCGCGTGCGGAGGACGGCACGTTCCACACCCAGCAACTCGGTCTCGGGTTCGACGAGGTCACCGAGGACAACCTGGTCCTGGTCGACGAGGACCTCACGGTGGTCTCCGGCGGCGGGATGCCCAACCCGGCGAACCGCTTCCACTCATGGATCTACCGCGCACGCCCCGATGTCAACTGCGTGATCCACACTCATCCGCTGCACGTCGCGGCGCTGTCCATGCTCGAGGTCCCGCTACAGGTGTCCCAGATGGACCTCGCCCCCCTGTACGACGACTGCGCCTTCCTCAAGGACTGGCCCGGCGTCCCCGTCGGCAACGAAGAGGGCGAGATCATCTCCGCCGCGCTCGGGGACAAGCGTGCGGTCCTGCTCGCCCACCACGGTCAGGTCGTCGCCGCCTCGACGGTCGAGGAAGCATGCTCGCTCGCGGTACTGATCGAGCGGGCCGCGCGCCTGCAACTGCTCGCCATGGCCGCCGGCACGATCCAGCCGCTTCCCGACGACCTCGCGCGCGAAGCCCACGACTGGACCCTGACCGGCAAACGGAGCCAGGCCAACTTCGCCTACTACGCCCGCAAGGCACTACGCCACCATTCCGACGCACTCGCCCAGACCAGCCCCGCGCACTAACCAGGAGACATCCATGTCCGCTCCCACCATCCAGGGCATCGTGGCCTACCCGGTCACGCCGTTCACCTCATCGGGCTCCGGCTCGAACTCCGGCATCGACACCGACGCGCTGGCCAAGCTGATCGACAAACTCGTCGAATCAGGTGTCCACGCCATCGCGCCGCTGGGCAGCACCGGTGAGAGCGCCTACCTCACCGACGAGGAATGGCACACCGTCGCCGAACGGACCATCTCGGCCGTCGCGGGGCGCGTCCCCACCGTCGTCGGCATCTCCGACCTCACCACCGCCGGCGCCGTACGCCGCGCGGTCGCGGCCCAGCGGTACGGCGCGGACACCGTCATGCTGCTGCCCGCGTCCTACTGGAAACTGTCCGAGCGCGAGCTCCTCCGGCACTTCACGACCGTCGCCGGCGCGATCGACCTCCCGATCATGGTCTACAACAACCCGGCGACCAGCGGAATCGACATGTCCCCCGACTTCCTCGTCCACCTGGTCGAACACGTCGACAACATCACCATGATCAAGGAGTCCAGCGGCGACATCACCCGAATGCAGCGCATCGCCCAGCTGACCGACGGCCGGGTGCCCTTCTTCAACGGAAGCAACCCCCTGATCTTCCAAGCCCTCGCGGCCGGAGCCGCCGGCTGGTGCACCGCAGCGCCCTGCCTGATCCCCCGCCACTGCCTGAACCTATGGGACGCCATGCAGTCCGGATCGCTGACCGACGCACGCCGGCAGTTCCGCGACATGCTTCCGATCCTGGAGTTCATCCTCAACGGCGGACTGCCCACCACGGTGAAAGCAGGCCTGCGGACACTCGGCCTCGACGTAGGCGAACCGCGTCTGCCCCTCCTCCCGCTGGAGGAGCCCGAGACCAGACACCTCGCATCACTGCTGTCCAATGCGCACGAGCTGGCTCGGACAAGCGCCTAGTCCGCCTACCCACACGAGCAACACCTGGGGCGACTTCGCAGAGGCTCGTGTTGCGAGGCGGTGCTCCCCACGAACGACTCAGCCGGCCTCGATCAACCGGTCACCCGCCGCGTGGTGTCCGAGTCGGTGTCGACCAGCTCGGCCAGGTTCGTCCGATAGATCGGGCACGTGGTGATGTCGTTGTACGGGCAGTCCAAGGCGGCCTCGAGCAGTTCCAGAGCCGACCGCAGTGCTGTCATCTTGGCCCGCAGCGCGTCGCGGTTGCGGCGGAGAACCTCGTTGCGGGTGGTGGTGTGCATCGAACCGAGGAACTCCCGGATGTCCACCAGTGACAACCCGGCTCGCTTGACCACGACGATCGACGCGACTCGGACGAGGTCATCGTAGGTGTAGCGACGGCGGTCGCCGTGGACGCGCGCGGGTTGCAGCAGACCCATCGACTCCCAGTGACGCAGGACGTGTGTCGGTAGGCCGAAGTGGCCGGCCACCTGGCCGATCGTCATCGAACTTGACTTCATGTCGACATTAAGTCGAACCATCGGCGGCATGTCCACTTCGATCGTTGCCCCGGATACCGATGCCCGCCCCGCGCCCACCGGTCGGACGCGCACCCCGACCTCGCGTGCGGCACCCACCGGTTCGGCGTGGCTGCCGCCGCTACTGGTGCTGATGGTCGGTAGCTTTCTGCCCCCGCTCGACAGTGGCATCGTCAATGTGGCCATCTCGCACATCCAGAAGGATCTGGGAGGCGGCTCGGACGACATGGCCTGGGTCAGCACGGCCTACTCGCTCGGCCTGGGCCTGTTCGTTCCGCTGAGCACGTGGTTGTCACAGCGACTCGGCCTGACCCTGCTGCACCGGCTCACCCTGATCGGGTTCCTGGCCGGCTCCACCCTGTGCGGTATGGCCTGGAACCTCGACAGCCTCATCGCCTTCCGGGTGCTCACGGCGATCCCCGGCAGCATCGTGCCCGTGGTGACGATCTCGATGATCTTCCAGATCGTGCCCAAGGAGAAGATCGGTGCCGCGATGGGGCTCTACGGGCTCGGGGTGGCCGTGTCGCCCAGCATCGGGCCCACCCTGGGCGGCCTGATCGTCCAGGACCTGAGCTGGCGATGGATCTTCCACTTCAAGACACCGCTCGGCATCGCCGCGGTCATCGCCGGGATCCTGCTGCTGCCCAGCCTCGAGAAGGCGCGCGTGGTGCCCCCGTTCGACTGGTGGGGCTTCGCGACCTTCGGCTACGGACTGACCGGCTTGATCGTGGTGACGGCCAAGGGCACCAGATGGCACTGGGACTCGTACCCGATCATGATTCTCGCCGCCTCCTCGTTGATCTCACTGGCCCTGTTCGTGGTCATCGAGAACGAGGTGGACCACCCGCTGCTCGACCTGCGCGTGCTGCGCTGCTGGCCGTACGTGAACTCGCTGCTGATCATCGGTGTGTTGTTGCTCGGAGTGTTCGGAACGGTCTTCTACCTGCCGCAGTTCTTGCAGAGTGCCCAGGGGCTCGGCGCCCACGACACCGGCATGCTCCTGTTGCCGATGGGCGTGGTCATGGCGGTACTCGTCCCGGTCGCCGGGGTGCTCTACGACCGCGTCGGCCCTCGGGTGCCGGCGGTGATCGGGCTGTGCGGCACCGTGGTCGGTGCGCTGCTGCTGGCGACCGGCATCAGCGTCCACATGACCCGGACCGAGGTCGCGACCTGGGCGGCGGTGGGGGTGCTCGGCGGCGGGCTGGGTCTGATGCCGATCATGACCAACGGCCTCAACTGGCTCCCCCCGTCCCTGGTGGGCCAAGGCGGAGCGATGAACAACGTCATGCAGCGCGTGGCCTCCGCGATGGGAGTTGCCGCGATGGGCGCCCTGGTCACCCGGGCCGACGCACAGCTGACTGCCGACCGAGGCGCGGTGCTCACCCCGACCTCCCTCATGGGCCTACCCGGAGGGCGGGAAGCGGCCTACTCGGCCTCCGTCGGCCGGCCCGACAGCATGCTCGCCGGACTCTACGAAGGGCTCTCGCACGAAGTGCAGGCGCTGGCGTACGCCGACATGTTCATCGCCTTGGCCGGAGTCTCCCTGGTGGGCCTGGTGCTGGCCCTGTTCATGCGACGCCCACCCCGAGCCGAGTCCTGAGATCCGTCGCCGCCGGAGCCACGTGCGTGGCCGCGCGAAGCGTCACGCCTCGTGGTGCTCCAGCCACCTGCGGTACTCGTGCACGGCGTCGTCGGAGTTCTTGACCGGCCTCCAGCCCAGGGCTTGCGCGGCGGCGGCAAGATCGAGACGGGCCGGCCACAGCTGGGCGCCGCCGGGATCGGCGGGTGCGGGCGTCGCCCGGCAGCGGGGGTCGATCCGGTGCACGCGGTCGATGACGTCCTGGACGGTCTGGACGGTGCCGCCGGCGACGTTGTACGGCCCGATCACGCCGTCGGCGTCCAGCGCGGCGACCACGGCGGCCGCCACGTCGTCGACGTGCACGTACTGCTGCGGCGCGTCGGCGGCGATCGCGACGGACGTGGCCCGGCCCGCCGCGGCGTCCCGCAGCAACGTACGGATGAGGCAGTCGGTACGCCGTCGCGGCCCGAACACGGTCGCGATCCGCAGCGACACTCCGTCCAGGCCGTGCTGCGCCGCATAGGCCGCGACCAGGTGTTCACCGGCGGCTTTGGTCGCGCCGTAGACGTCCAACGGTCGCAGCGGCGCGCTCTCGGGGACCGGCGCCGGTGGGGTCACCCCGTAGGCGGAGATCGACGAGCAGTAGACGAAGCGGCGGATCCGGTGACGCCGACTGATCTCCAGCAGGTTCGCGGTGCCGCCGACGTTGACCTCGACGACGCCTCGCGGGTTGTCGCTCTCGACCGTCGGACCGGACGCCGCGCCGCAGTGGACGACGGCCGTCACCCGCCGCGAGGCCACGATCCGCTCCAGCGCGACCGGGTCGGTGACGTCGCACGCCACCTGCTCGATTCCGTCGACGGAGCGCGCGTCACGATCCACCGGGACGACCGAGGTACCCCTTGCCTCCAGCCGGGTCCGCACCGCGTGGCCGATGAGTCCGGCGGAACCCGTCACGAGTACCGGCATGTCCCTGTCCTGTTCGTCGCGGTGGCGGCATCGAGCGACTTCGCATACCCAGCCTGCACGTCGCGTACGCACAACCTGTGTGCAGTGCACCCTGGCTATGCGAGGTCAGCTGAGTTCGCGCCGGGAGTGAGGACGACCTTGCCGAGCGCGGCGCGGGAGGCGAGCCTGCGGTGCGCGGCCGCGGCGTCGGAGAGCGGGTAGGTCGAGTCGATCGGGACGTGGAAGCGGCCGCCGGCGATCCCGGCGAGCAGCTCCCGCAGGTCGGGGCGTGGGTCGTAGCCGTGCTCGAGCAGGTCGGTGATCTGGAAGCCGTGGATGTGGACGTTCCTGGGGTAGAAGTCCCGCGTGTCGATCCGGCTGGGTTCCAGCGCGACGTTGGCCATCGCCACGACCGTCCCGGCGCGAGCGACCGAGCGCAGGCTGACCGCGAAGGTGTCACCCCCGACGAGGTCGAGCACCATGTCGGCGCCTCGGCCGTCGGTCAGCCGGGCGATCTCGGCCGCGACGTCGACGAGGTTGTGGTCGAGCACCTCGTCGGCTCCGAGGTCACGCACCCAGCCGCTCTTGTGAACGCCGCCCGCGGTGGCGATCACCCGCGTCTTCGCGTCCTTGGCGATCTGTACCGCGGCACTGCCGACACCGCTGGCCCCGGCGTGCACCAGAACGGTCTGCCCTTCGACGATCGCGCCGAGATGGTGCAGGCAGTACCAGGCCGACAGCCAGGCCGTGGGGAGCGAGGCGGCGGCCGCCGAGGGGACCTCAGCCGGGATCCGCACCGTCCGGACGGCGGGCACCGAGGCCTGCTCGCTGTAGAAGCCGGGCTCGCCGGTCGCGCCCCAGGCGAGGACACGATCACCGGGAGCGAGCTCTTCCACCGCCTCACCCACGGCGAGCACCGTCCCCGCGGCCTCGAGGCCGGGGACCGAGGGCAGCACCGGACCTCGGTGGTAGTTGCCCGACCGGAACAGCAGATCGGCCCGGTTCACCCCGGCGGCCTCCACCGCGATCACCACATGTCCGGGCCCGGGCACCGGGTCCGGACGGTGGGACCACACCAACACGTCCGGATCACCGAACTCCTCCATCACCACAGCACGCATCCCACACCTTCCCCGTGCGACACCGGTTGAACTAGTGTCATCAAAGAACACCGGTTGAACTGGTGTCAACCAGTCGACCTGTTCCCCTCGGCCGGACCGGGGAATCGAGTGGGAGGAGGAACGGAGTCCTGTGGTCCGTCGACACGTTCCCCGCCCACCCGCACCGCGATATCGTGACCCGGTGAGCCAGTCCGCCGAGGAGGCCGACAGGGGGCCGGCGTTCGTCTTCACCGGCGGGAGCGCGCCACTCGACCTGGTCGCGACGCTCGGGCGGCGCCGGTCCGCCGCGCCGATCGAACGGCTGCCCGATCCCCCTGCTCTGGCGCGATGGCTGATCGGCTCCGGTCAGGCACGCACACTCACCGAGCCGACCGACGCCGACCTCGAGCTGGCGCTGCGGCTGCGCGAGGCCGTCTACGACCTGCTTCGCCCTCTCCTCGACCCGCCGGCCACCGGTGACGCCGACGAGGCGGTGGCCGTGGTCAACGAGATCGGCGCTCGTCCCGCGCTCGGCGATCGACTCGTCGCCACGGCGGAAGGCCTGCGCGCCGAGCCGGCGCCCGGCACCGTGTCCGAGGCTCTCGCGCGCATCGCGCGCCAGGCCACCACGCTGCTGGGCGGGCCCGACGCCCAGCGCGTCAAGGAGTGCGAACACCCGGACTGCTCGCTGCTCTTCCTCGACGAGACCCAGGGCAGGCGTCGCCGATGGTGCTCCATGGAGCGCTGCGGGAACCTCGTCAAGATCTCCGGCTACCGAGCCCGAAGGAAGAGGCAACCGACCTCACGATGAGCCGTCCTCGGCCCCTTCCCGCCGCGGGGACGGGGTGGACCGGCCAGGAAGTTTCCGCCACTGCCACTCCCGCCCTGTCGCGTCAGACCGCCGGTGTGTCCCGCACGGGCTCCTGGGCGTCGGCGGCAGTGGCGCAACGCAGGGTGGACAGCAGCGCCAGTCCCTCGGCGCTGCGGCTGCCCGGCTCCGCGGTGTAGACCGACAGGTGCTGGCCAGGTGCACTACTCACGGCCAACGCCTCGAAGTGCAAGTGCAGCTCGCCGACGTCGGGATGGCGGAAGTGCTTGGTCTCGGTGGTGCGCGGGCGCACCTCGTAGCGGGCCCACAGTGCGGCGAAGGCCGGGCTGCGCACGCTCAGTGCGCCGATGACCTGCTCGGTGCGCTCGTCGGCCGGGACGGTGGAGGCCCTCAGGTTCCGCACGGCGACCCGTGCGGCCTGGTCCCAGTCGAGGTAGAAGTCGCGGGCGAACGGGTCGAGGAAGATCATGCGCAGCAGGTTGTCGAAGCGCGCGAAGCCCGAGTAGAGCGCCCCTGCCAGTGCGTTGGCGGCCAGTACGTCTTGCCCGGGACCGACCACGAACGCGGGGACCTGGTGCATCTGGTCCATCAGCCGGCGCAGCTCGGGACCTACCTCCGAGTCGCCGTGCGCCGGCGACGGTGGCGTGTACAGACCCAGCCGGAACAGGTGCTCGGCGGCGGCCTCGTCGAGGCGCAGAGCGCGCGCGAGCGCCTGCAGAACCTGACCGGAGGGGCGCCGTTCGCGGCCCTGCTCCAGGCGGATGTAGTAATCGGTGCTGATCCCGGCCAGCAGGGCGACCTCTTCGCGGCGCAACCCCGGCACACGTCGACCGTCGTCCTCGATCAACCCGGCGTCGCGCGGGGTGACCAGGTCTCGACGCGCGCGGAGGAACTCTGCCAACGCAAGGTCGCGGTTCATACCGCTCGACGGTAGCGGCGGCCGATCCGGAACGGATGGGTGTGACACACCCTCCCAGCAGACCGCGGCGTCCCTGGCGTCGGAGTCATGACCTCACAAACGTCGACCGGCCCTGCTGGTACTCGCCCCTTCCGGTCCGCCACTACGGTTCGCGCGAGCCGACGGGGACGCTTCTGGATACCCGGGGAACGCCTCGCCCGCGACGGGCACACCGTTGCGCACGGCCCGATGTTCGTGGCTGGGAGGCGCCCGAGCACGTCACCAAGCCCTGCCCCATCGTGCTCGTCCACGACGGTCTGCTTCAGGGAACCGAGTGGTCCGACACCCCCGACGGCCGCCCCGGCTGGGCCCAGCGGCTCGTCGAGGCCGGCTGTCCGGCGTCCCCGGCGGGACTCGCTCTGCCCGCACCGGACGTTGACGGCGGGCCGCCCGGTCGGGTCGGTGACGGCGCCCGCGACGGCCTCATACTTCCGGCCGAGGCGCGACGGGACAAAGACCGTCCCCGCGTGTGATGCGACCGGTTGATCTCACCGGACACACTGGGTCGACACGAGCGGAGAGGAGAACGGATCGGTGACTCGGACCGGTGATCGACCACCGTTGCGCCGTGTGTGGGTGATCGTCGAGCTGTTGGTCCTGGTCGGCCTGAACGTCGAGTCCGGTGTGCATCGGCTGTTCCTGGAGGGGGCACCCGGAGCAGGTGGCATCGCCTACCTCGCGGTGGGCACGGCCGCCGGCGTGTTCGCGCTGGCACGGCACTGGTTCCCGGAACGAATCGCGACGCTCGCGGCATCGGCGATCGCGCTGTCGCTGGGAACCAGCCTCGTCGGCTACCTCGTCGCGCCTGCCGCGACCCTCAGCGGGGATCCCGAGGTACTGGCCCTGATGCTTCTGGTGGGGGCCGGGTGCCACCGCCTACCGCGCCGGCTCGCCTGCGGGGCGGTGGTACTCGGCGGGCTGGCGATAGCGGCCGCTCCGGTGCTGCGCTACGGCACCGGAGCCAACCCCATCACGGTCGCCGTGGTGTGGGCGGTGCTGTGGGGCTGCAGCGTCACTGTCGGACTCATCCTGCGCGATGGTGACGCCCGGCGCGACGCCGCGCTGGTGGCGGCCCGAAACCGGGAGCGGCTCGCGCTGGCCCGGGAGCTGCACGATCTGGTGGCTCACCACATCACCGGCGTGGTGGTCCGTACCCAGGCCGCCGGGCTGATCCTGGGCGAGGGCCCGGAACACGACCTCATCCAGGAGATCGAGCACTCCGGGGCGGAGGCACTGGCCGCGGTGCGACGCCTGGTCATGATGCTGCGCCTCGATCAGGCCACGGCCGTGTCCATGGGCGGCCTGACCGACGCGGTCGAGGCGGCGGTCGACGGCGACGACGCCGTCTCGCTACGGCTCGAGCCAAGGCTGGAAGACCTGAGTATCGCACCGGAAACCGTCTCGACGGTCCATCGTGTGGTGCTCGAGTCGCTGACGAACGTGCGTAAGCACGCACCCGATGCCCACCACGTCGTCGTGACGGTGCGGCCGGTCACCGCGGCGGCTCGCAGGCTGATGGTCGAGGTCATCAACGACGGGCACCGACGGGGGCGCGGACGATCGGCAGGGGGATACGGCTTGCTGGGCATGAGCGAGCGGATCGCGGCATTGGATGGCACGTTGATCTGGGGAGAACACGGCGAGAGCAGCTGGCGGGTCCTCGTCGAGCTGCCCCTGCCGAGCGGCGTCGTGGCAACACGATCGTCCGAGGGAGGGATCGAACCGTGACGCTGCGGGTCCTGCTGGCCGACGACCAGGCCTTGGTACGCACCGGATTCCGGCTGATCCTGGAACGGGAACCCGACCTCGAGGTGGTCGGCGAGGCCGAGAACGGCAGGCAAGCCGTCTCACTGGCGAAGGAGTTGCGGCCGGACGTCACGCTGATGGACATCCGCATGCCACTGCTCGACGGGCTCGCTGCCACGAGGGCTCTCGCCGGCCCGGAGGTCACCGAGCCGTTGCGGGTTCTCATCGTGACGACCTTCGATCTCGACGAGCTGGTCCACGAAGCGCTCGTCGCGGGCGCGTGCGGTTTCATCCTCAAGGACGCGGGCCCCCGGTTCCTCGTGGAGGCCGTGCACGCGGCGGCCAACGGTGAGTCCCTGGCGTCACCATCGATCACGACGCGGCTACTGGCGCACTTCGCTGCCCTGGGTCGTTCGGCCCGTCCCGCCGATCCCGCACTGACCCAGCGCGAGCTGGAACTGGCCAAAGCGGTGGCCAGGGGGCAGACGAACGCCGAGATGGCCCGAGAACTGATGATCTCGCTGTCCACGGTGAAGACCCATCTCACCGCGATCCAGCGCAAGGTCGCGGCGCGTAACCGCACCGAGGTAGCCATCTGGGTGTGGCGATCGGGCCTCGTGCGCTGAGGCCTCGACGCATCCGCTGATTCGCGGCGGTGTGGAAACGATTCTGCCCGGAACGGGCCCGTCAATGAGAAAGAGAAATGAGATGAACCCTGTCCTGCACGCCTCTCGGACCGGACTGCCGCCCCGCTACGACATCGTCGAGGACGGCGCTCCCGCCACGACGATCTCAGCCCGTGTCCTGCGCCGAGGCGGTGACGTCGAGATCGACGGATCCCGCTACACGCTGAGCGGGTCGGCGTTCGGCCGGAGTCACCAGCTGAGCTCCCAGGACGGGAGGTTTCTCGCTACCGCGCAGCGGGAGGGCCTGACGCACTGGACCATCGAGGCCGGCGGTCGGACGTTCCGACTGGGGCGCGACTCGGAGGGGATCGGGGCGCAGGTCCTCGCCGAGGGGAACGAGCCGATCGGTCGAGTCCGCAAGGTCGTGCGTGGCGTGGAAGCGGACCTGCCCGGGCTCGACCGACCCACCCAGCTGTTCGTGCTGCTCGTCGTGCTCGCCAGCAACCGGAGGAGGCGGCGGGCCGTCGCCGTCGCCCGCGCATGAGCCGTGTTCAGATAGCTCGAAGGTCAGCCGGCGTAGCGACACATGTTGACACACATGCGTGTCGACAATTAGGTTCGTGTTCCTGTTTTTGACACGACACCGTTCCACTTTCGGGCGGTGTCGCTCAGGCGACCCGACGCGGCCCGTCGGGTCGGCTCGGGCACAGGGACGTTCGGTGGAGGGCGGATCATGAGTGCAACGAGTCCGGTGAACGTGATCCGCCGGTACCTCGACGAGGTCTACCACGCGGGCCGGACCGAGGTGGTCCGCGAGATCACCGCCGACGGCCTGGTACGCCACGATCCCGGAAGCACACGGACGCTCGATCACGACGCACAGATCGCCCGCATCGAGGCGGACCTCCCGCAGTGGCGGCCGCGGTTCACCGCGGACGTGCTCGCGGGCGACGACGAGCACGCCGTCCTCGTCTGGACCGCGCGCGGCCGCACCGCCGATCGGCTGCTGACCGGAATCGAGGTCTTCCGAGTGCGCGAGGGTCGCATCACCGACGTGTGGAACACCCCCTACTCGACGATGCCCTGGGGCTGAGTCGCACCGAGAGGCGAGGTCCGACGATGAACCTGACCGCCATCCCCCTGCTGGAGACGACGAGCGAGATCGGCGCCGGCTGGCTGAGCGCGGTACTCGACCGCACGTACCCCGGGGCGCGGGTGCGTTCAGCGGCGCTGCGCCCCATCGGAGCGGGCAACGTCAGCGACACGGTGCACATTTCGCTCGACTACGCGGACCGCCCTCCCGGTGCCCCGGACGCCGTCGTGGCGAAGTTCCGCCCTCGGTCCCCCGAGGTGCACGAACACGGGGTGGGTAGCGGCGCCTACCACCGCGAGATCGGCGGCTACCGGGCGATCACCGAGCGGGCCGCCTGTCGGATACCCCGCCTGTTCCACGTCGACGGCGACGAGACCAACATCAACCTCGTCGTCGAGGACCTGACCGCCGCGACACCCGGCGACCAGGTCGCGGGGTGCGGGACCGACGAGGCTCGAGCGGTCCTCACCCAGCTAGCCCGCCTGCACGCCTGCTTCTCGCCGATGGATCCCGCCACGGCGCCCACCTGGCCCATCCGCATGACCGAGGCCGCCGACTACTGGACACCCATGATCCAGCGGGGCGCCGCGATCGCGGTCGAGCGCTACTCGGCCCGGCTCTCACGCACCGACCTGCACAGTGTCGCCGCGGCGGGCGAGCTCGCGCAGGCGTGGCACCTGCTCCCCCAGGCCAGACTCAGCCTCACCCACGGCGACCCCCGAGTGGACAACGTCCTGTTCGAGCCCGCCGACGGCGGATGCCAGGCGGTGCTGATCGATTGGCAGGTCACCGGACTGCGCAACCCGATGTACGACGTCGGCTACTTCCTCTCCGGCAGTCTCTCCGTCGATGACCGGCGCGCGCACGAACGGGAGCTGCTCGACCACTACCTCGGCGAGTTCACCGCGCGGGGGGCCTCGTACACCTCCGGTGAGGCCATCGACGACTACCGCACGCAGGTGATGAGCGGGCTCATGATCACGACAGCCGCGATCGCCGTCCTGCCCGACGTCGATCAGGTCAACACGCTGCTGCTGGCGCTGCTCGAGCGCAACTGCGCGGCCGTCGCCGACTGGGATGCGGTCGAGGCCACCCGACTGCGCGCGCACGACCCCCGCTGACGAGAGGCGAACCGATGCACGCCAGTGACCTCAACGCGGCATGGCTCGACGCCGTGCTCCCCCGCGCCGACCCGGCCTCGCGGATCACCGACATCGAGACCTGCCGTATCGGGACCGGCCAGGTCGCCGACAGCTACCAGGTGCGCCTGCGGTCGGAGCCGTCCGACATCCTTCGGCCACAGAGCCTGGTGGCCAAGCTGACGTCGGACTCGCCACAGAGCCGGGCAGCCGGCCGTAGCGAGACGAACTACCTGCGCGAGGTCCGCTTCTACCAGGAGGTGGCTCCTCGGGTCGCGGCCCGTGTCCCCGCCTGTCACCACGCCGAGATCGACACCAACGGAACCGAGTTCGTGCTCCTGCTCGAGGACCTCAGCCCCGCCAGGCCGGGCAACCAGCTCACCGGTTGCTCCGTCGAGGAGACCGAGCTCGCGCTTCGCCACGCCGCGCGGTTCCACGCGCCCTTCTGGGGCGACCGATCCCTGCGCGGAGTCGACTGGCTCGACATCTCCGAGAGCTACTGGGCGCGCTTCGAGGAGATGCTGCCGACCTGGTTCGCCGGCTTCGTCGAGCGTTACGCCCCGCGCATGGACGCCGCCGACCTCGAGGCCGCGCAGCACTTCGTCGACCGGATCGGCGCCTACTACCGCCGCTTGCGGGCGTGCCCGTTCACCGTGCAGCACGGTGACTTCCGGCCCGACAACGTGCTGTTCGACATTCACGACGAGCCCGGAACCCTCGCCATCGTCGACTGGCAGACGGTCATCCTCGGACCGGCCTCGGTCGACGTCGCCTACTTCGTCGGAGGTGCCCTGGATCAGGAGACCCGCCGTCGGCACGAGGACCGGTTGCTCCAGATCTACCACGCAGAGCTGCGGGCGCAGGGGGTCGACTACGACTCAGACCGTCTCGCCGCCGACTACGCCGTCAGCTGCTTCGCGAATCTCGTGATCGGGGTCGCGGCGGCCATGCTGGTCGAGCGCACCGCCCGGGGCGACGACCTGTTCACCTCCATGGTGACCAACGCCGTACGTCAGGCCCAGGACCGGCACGGCTTCCACGAGCTCGAAACCACCTCGGAGGTATGACCGGTGTCAGGACGACCAGGTGTCGACAGGCTCGGGTTCTATACCCTGGGCGGCCACGTCGAGGACCCGCGAGTCATGTTGTCCGAACTACGGCTGGCCGAGCAGATGGGCCTTGGCAACGCCTTCATCTCCGAGCGACTCAACGTCAAGGAGGCCTGCTCGCTGAGCGGAGCCGCCGGCGCGGCCACCGAGCGCATGGACATCACCACCGCCGCCACCAACATCAACACCCGGCACCCCGCGATCTCCGCCGCCTTCGCCACGACGATGCACCGCCTCACCGGCGGACGCTTCGTGTTCGGGATCGGCCGAGGGCTTCGGCCGCAGATCGCGGGCCTCGGGTTGTCCCAGACCACGACCGCCGAGATGGAGGACTTCGCCGGCCTGATGCGCAGGTTGTGGGCCGGCGAGACCGTCCGTGACCATGACGGACCGGCCGGCCGTTTTCCCAGGATCGCGCTCAACGCCGGCTTCGACGAACGGATCCGGCTCGGCATCACGGCCTTCGGGGAGAGGACACTCGAGCTGGCGGGCCGCGCGTTCGACGTGGTCGTGCTGCACACCTTCTTCGCCGATGACACCGTCCGCCGATGCGTGCGCACCGTGCGCGAGGCCGCCGAACGTGCCGGACGCGACCCCGCCGCCATCGCCATCTGGTCCTGCTACGCCACCCTGGTGGACGAGATCGCCCCTGACCGGGCACTCCTCAAGTCGGTCGGGCGTCTCGCCACCTACCTCCAGGTGTATGGGGATCTGCTCGTCGGCACGAACCGCTGGGATCCCGCCCGGCTGACGGACTTCCGCGCCTCCTCGGTCGTCCAGGAGCTCGACGGCTGGGCCGACGCGGTCGCGACGAACGAGCAACTCGAACGGCTCCAGGCCGTCCTGCCCCAGGACTGGCTCGACGTCGCGGCCACCGGCACCGCCGACGACTGCGCGCGGGCGGTGCGCCACCAGTTCGACCTCGGGGTCGACGGCGTGATCATGCACGGCGCCACACCGACCGAGCTGGCGCCGGTGGTCACGGCATTCAGCGCACCGTGATGCCCGCCGAGGGCGTCGCCGGCCGTTGCTGACCGGCCGACCATCACCGACCGGCCGCGCTGCCACCGCGACGATGCCGGGTCGGCAACGGCCCTGTCGACTCGGCCGGCGCGACGGGACTCATCGCAGATAGGACGCACCGTTGACGTCCAGGATCGCGCCGGAGCTCCACACGGCGTCCGGCGACGCGAGGTGCACCACGGCGGCGGCCACGTCCCTCGGGGTGCCGACGCGACCGAACGGGCTCTGCCCGCGCAGTGCGTCACCGTCGGGGCCGGTCAGCGCCGCCTCCTGACGTTCGGTGGCCACGAGTCCGGGCGCGACGGACGTCACCGAGATTCCGTGCGGCGCCAGCGCCTGCGCCATCGACTGGCCGAAGGCCTGCAGCGCCGCTTTGCTCGCGCCGTAGGCGGGGTGCTCGGGTTCACCTCGGAACGCGCCGCGAGAGCCGACGTTGACGATGCTGCCGCCGTTCCCGAGTTCGATCAGGTGTCGGGCCACCGCCCAGGTGACGTTCACGGCGCCGAGGAGGTTGACGTCGACCGTGCGGCGCCACACCGCGACCCAGCCGTCATAGTCGACCTCGGCGACCGGGTGACGGGTCTGCTCGGTCGGAGCCTGGGCGGCGTTGTTGACCAGCACGTCGACCCGCCCCAACGCCTCGACCGCTTCGTCGACGATCCGCCGTGCCTCACCGGGATCGGCGAGGTCACCGCCCACCACGACGTGGCCGTCGCCGTCGAGCCCACGCAGCGTCGTCTCGGCGTCATGTCGGCTGCTGGCGTAGTGCACCGCGACCCGATATCCGCGAGTGGCGAACGCGGTGGCCACGGCCCGACCGATACCGCGCGACGCCCCCGTCACCAGAACCCCCTTGACGATGTCCCCATCTGTGGCGGAGTGGTGTGGTCGGTCGGTCATCAGGTGGTGCCTCCTGCTCTTCTCACTCACACGGCGATCCCCAGGTCATTCGTAGCGCAGTGCCTCGATGGGTTCGAGGCGAGCTGCCCGCCAGGCCGGATAGCCGCCCGCGACGAGCCCGATCAGCAGGCTGATCGTGAAGGCGACCAGGATCGGCGGCGCGCTGAGCACGGGGCTGAACGTGGCCAGGAAACCTTGCGATCCACCCAGCGCGGGAATGGCCATCTTGGCGGCCACGATCAGCCCGATCGCGAACAACACCCCGATCAGGCCGCCGAAGCCGCCGAGTGTCGTCGCCTCCAGGGTGAACTGGGTCAGGATCGCACCGTCGCTGGCACCCACCGCCTTGCGGGTACCGATTTCCCTGGTCCGGTCGGTGACCGAGACCAGCATGATGTTGAGTACGCCGATCCCGCCCACCAGCAGGGATATGGCCGCGACGGCCGGCACGAATCCGGCGATGAGGCTGATCAGGTTGGTGAAGGTGGACAGCCGCGACCCGAGGTCCTGCACCTGGAAATCGTCGAATCTGGCATCCCGTACCCCGTGCTGGCGACGCATGACGTCGTACACCTGGTTCTCGACGTTCTTGACCTCCTGCGTCGAGATCGCCTTGATGTAGAGGCCGCTGACCTCGTCGCCGCCCTTCCCGAAGCCGAACACGCCGGACCGGGCGGCTTTCATCGGCATGATGATGACGTTGTCGTTGTTGGCCCCGAAGGACTCCATCACGCCGATCACCTGGAACAACGCGTGGTTGATCCGCAGCTGCCTGCCCAACGGTGCATCCGGGTTCTGCCCGTAGAGCGCGGTGGCGATCAGCGGGCCGAGCACCACGACGTGCGCCCCGCTGTCGGACTGCGTCTGGCTGAAGAAGGTTCCCGCCGACACTGATTTCTGCGCGGCGGCCGGGAAGTTCGCGGTGGTTCCCATGACCGAGGCGGACAGGTACTGGGCGCCCGGCACCGAAGCGGTCACCGCCCGGCTGACCTGGCCCGCCGCGCCGGTGGAGGACCCGCTCACGAACGGCACCATCTGGTCGATCTGCGGGATCGCCGCCAGTGCCTGGACGTCGGAGTCGGTCAGCGGCTCGGCCGGCGGTCCACCCGGGATCGGTGACAGTTTCGGCACCACGGTGACGCTGTTCGCGATCGGCGCCACCGCCGCGTTGACCGAGTTCGTCAGTCCTTGGCCGAACGAGGTCAACAGGATCACCGCCGCGACCCCGATCACCAGGCCGAGCATGGTCAACCCGGAACGCAACTTGTTGGCACGCAAGGCCCGCATCGCGATGGCGACTATGTCGCGGACGATCATCCCGCCTCCGTACCTGCTAGCCGCCCCTCACCGAACAATAAGCGGGGCCGAAACGGGTGACAACGACTATTCACGGCCGGCGACACGTTCACCGCCTGCTCACTGACGGAGCTGGGGGATGTCGGGTCAGTCGGCCCGCAGCGCGTCGATGGGATTGAGTGACGCGGCCCGGAATGCGGGATACCCACCCGCCGCCAGTCCGATTCCCAGGCTGACCGCGAACGCCACGAGGGCCGCGGGCACCGAGATCTCCGGCGCACCCAGCTCCGGCAGGTACCGGGGAAGCAGCCGGTCGGCGAGAACCGTGGCGGCGAAGCCGGCCCCGACCCCGAGCACCCCACCGACGCCCGACAGCACAACCGCCTCGGTCAGGAACTGCCTCATGATCGCGCCGCGCCGGGCGCCGATCGCCTTGCGCACGCCGATCTCCGAGGTCCGTTCCTTCACCGTGATCAACATGATGTTCGCGACCCCGAGCGCACCGACGAACAACGCGATCACCGCGACCGCCATCGTGAACCAGGTCAACAGGTTCACCACGCTCTCGATCTGCAGCACCTGGGTGTTCACCGCGACGGCGCGGTAGTCACGCATTCCCGCGACCACGATCCCGTGCTGGCGATCCATGATGCCGGTGACCACGGAGTACGCCTCAGGGACCTGATCGACGCTGGCCGCCTCGACACCGATCCCGTTGAGCGTGTCCGCTCCCCCGATGACCTCACGCACCGAGTCGAGCGGAATGAGCCCGAGCACGTCCTGGCTGTCATGTTCCGGCGCGAGCACCCCCACGACCCGGAACAGCAGCCTCCCCACCCGCACCTCGGAACCGAGCGCCGCGTTCGTATCACCGCCGAACAGGTCGGTGACGACGTCTGGCCCGAGAACGATCAGCCGTTCCTTGGCCTGGCCCTCCTCGTCGGTGAACATCCGGCCCGCCGCAACCACACGGCCGCGAATCGCCAGGTAGGTGCCATTCACACCCGCGATGCTCACCGAGATCGCCTTCTGCCCGTACTTGACCACGGCGGTCCCGGAACGCAACGGCGTCACGGATGCTATCGCCGGCGAACCACTCGACTGGAGAGCCTCCAGGTCCGACTCGCGCAGGCTTTCGGTCGAGGACACCGGCCCGGTCGCCGCCGCGGTCTTGGACACGATGATCGACTCGGTGAGCGGGCTGTAGTTGTCGTGGAAGTTGGTCCGGACGCCCTGCCCCAACCCGAACAGCACGATGACGGCGGCGATGCCGACCACGATGCCCAGGGTGGTGAGCGCGGAGCGCAAGGCGCTGGCTCGCATGCTGCGCAGCGCTATGGCGAACGCCTGTGTGAGTCCCACCGCACCCTTCCGAACAGCTCGCCCGGCCCATCCTCGCGAGATGACACTTAGGGCAGCCTAGCCAAATCAAGTGCCTCTGTGCCCGTGAACTGAGATTTCCTCATCGGGCCACGAGGTCAGCCACTATGTCCCGATCCGGGCTGTCCGTACCGTGTGGGCGGCGACCCTGTCCTCGTCCCACAGCAGCCCGTGGCCGGGCCGGTCGGGCGGCGCCGCGACGCCGTCGGTGATCGTCAAGGTCTCGACGAGCAGGTCGTCGAGCAGCGGAAAGTGTTCCAGCCAGGTAGTGACGGTGCCGGCCGCCACGAGGTGCACGTGGAGCTCTGGCAGGAAGTGTGGCGTGACGCTCGCCCCGTGTGCCTCGGCGAGCGCGTCGATGCGGCGGAACTCCGAGACGCCGCCGGTGAGTGGGACGTCGGGCATCCACACCGGGGCGCTGTCGGTGAAGTCGGTGAATCCGGCCAGCCCCAGGATGTGCTCCCCGACCGCCAACGGCGGGGCCTGTCCGCCCGCCAGAACACGGTGGGCCTCGATGTAGCGGGACGGCACCGGCTCCTCGAACCAGCTGATGCCGAGGTCGGCGAGCCGGGGCGCCATCCATCGAGCGGTGGCCAGGTCCAGGCGTTCGTTGGCGTCGACCATGATCCCGATCTCGTCGCCGACCGCCTCGCGGACCGCCGCCACCCTCGCCACGTCGTCAGCGGGCGTCCGCACGCCGACCCGCAGCTTGACCGCCGGGAAACCGTCCCGGACATAACTGCGTGAGCCTTCCACCAGCTCTTCGGTGCTCATCACGTGTGTCGCCCTGCCGCTGCCGTACACCGGGACCTGCTCGCGCTGCGCCCCGAGGAGCCGGAACAGCGGCAGCCCGGCGCGCACGGCACGTAGGTCCCACATCGCGATGTCCACGGCCGAGGTCGCCAGCAACGGCACGCCCGTTCCGAGCCGGTGGGTGGCGTCCCGCATCCGGTACCAGTTGCGGTCCCACTCGTCCGGCCGCGTCCCCACCACAGCGGGCAGGTGCAGCTCCTCGAGCAACGCGCCGACCGCTGCCATGCCAGGCCCGAGCGAGTAGGTGTAGCCGGTGCCGGTGGCGCCGTCGGTGTCGGTCAGCGTGACGACGGCGAGCTGGAGCCGGGTCGCGCCCGATCCGCCTCGGGCGGCGCCGAGCGGCAGGTCGACCAGACGGAGCTCCGCGTGGGTGACGCGGCCGCGGTCCGCGGTGGCGGCTGGGTTGGGAGTTGACACCGGTTCTCCTTCGTTCGGTCAGGACCGATCTCCCATGGGCAGCGCGAACACGCCCTCGGCGACGAGCGGACTCTGAAGCGCGGGACCGATCTGGAGGCGGCGGGACCGGGGTGTGAGCCTCAGTCCTCGCGGTAGTCCAGCAGACCCTTGTGATGTTCCAGCAGGGAGCCGAGCAGGGTCACGAGCCTGGTGCGCTGTTCCTCCTCGAGCCCGGCGAGCATCGACTCGTTGACCTGCGTGGCCCGCACCGTCGACTCGGCGTAGAGCGCCCGGCCGGCGGCGGTCAGACGCACCAGGCGCCGGCGCGCATCGTGCGGATCCTTGACCTGGGTGGCAAGCCTGCGCGCGACCATCCTGCGGACCACGTCGGCCGTGGTCGACCGGTCGAGCCGAATCTTCGAGCGCAGCGCGACCTGGGTGAGCGCGCCCTCGTGGGCCAGTGCGTGCAACACGGCGAACTGGGGCGAGGTGAGGCCACCCGGGAAGTGGTCCGCCCAGATGGCCACGTGGACCTGCTGACAGGTCCGCAGAAGGTGGCCGATCATGTTCGAGAGGTCGAACTCGACGGGCTCGGGCCGCTGCCGTGGCGCCGCCACAATCCTCACTCCCGTCGTCGGCCGCCGCCCACCTGCCGGAGGACGTCCGCCGATCGTACAAGCGGACCCCCGGCGGGACCGTCGACGGAGGCGCGTCGCGGTCGCCGGCTCGCTCACCGTGGCCTGGGCAAGGCTCGTCACGAACCGGTCAGGTATCGATCAACCGAGGGACGCCGAAGAGCACGAACACCAGCGCGTGTCGGTAGCCCGGGTACCCCAGGGTCCGTGTGCCCCCAGACCGTAGTCCGCATCTCCCGTTTGTCCGCGATCCACTGAGCGAAGGCGACGGCCTGCTCGTAACCGGCCGATCGGTCGCCGGCGGGGCTCACCGTCAGCGCCCCCTGGTCCCGGTCGGCGACGGTCCCGCACCCTGCGCGGCAGCGACCGTCACGGCCAGGGTGCCGATACTCGACAAGGTCAGCGCGATCTCGTCACCCGCCACGATCGGCCCGACTCCGGCCGGTGTACCGGTGGCGATGACGTCGCCGACCTCGAGGGTCATGACCGACGAGATGTACGAGATCAGCTTCGCCACACCCCAGATCAGGTTCTTGGTGTTCGTCTTCTGCCGATGCTCACCGGCCACCGTGCAGTCGAGGTCGATGTCGTCCGCCGGATCGGCCTCGTCGGTCGTGACCAACCAGGGTCCGAGCGGGGTGAACGTGTCGAAGGACTTACGGGTCGAGCGGTCCTCCTTGCCGCGCATGGTGATGTCCAGGCAGCCGGTGTACCCGGCGACGTAGGACAGGGCGTCCGCCTCGGCGACGTTGCACGCACGCCGCCCGATGACCGCGGCCAGCTCACCCTCCTGGTCGACCCGGCGGTCGGTATAGGGCAGCCGAACCACACCGCCGTGCGGAATCACCGAGGACGGTGCCTTGAGGAACACCGCGAGGTCGCTGACGTCGACGGTCATCTCCATCTCGGTGCGGTGGTCTCGGTAGTTGACGGGCGCCGCGACCACCTTCGTCGGGTCCGTCACCGGTGGCCGCAGGCGGACGTCGGCCAGCGCGGCACCCGGCGCGTCGGCCGGACCGGGAAGCGTGTCGCGGACCTCGTCCCACCGCGCGAGCAACCGCCGCATCGGCCCCTTCGCATCGGGCCGGTCGTAGCCGCCGATCAGGGCGCCCAGGTCGACGATCCGATCGCCGAGGACGTATCCGACGCGGTCGACGCCGTCACCCTCTTCGTAGGTCACCAGTCGCATGCATACCTGCCTTACCGCGAGAAACAATATCCATCAGTACACGGACAATATGTGACTTTCAATGTTGCGTCAAGGTCATTGTGCGCTACAGAAGGCGCTATTGACAGCCATCAAGCAAGAGTGGCAGTTTCGTCCGTATGCTGATTAAACTTCCGCTCGTCTGGATCGGTCGACGATGATCACCTCGCCCGTGACCAGTCCCTTCCTCGTCATCGGTGGTGGGATCGGCGGGCTCGCCGCCGCGCTCGCCCTCGCTCGCGCCGGCCACCGGACGCGGGTACTCGAGCGGGCGCCTGAGTTCGGCGAGGTCGGCGCGGGGCTGCAGGTCGGCCCGAACGCCTCCCGGGTGCTCGATCGGCTCGGCGTCCTCGACGCGGTCACCACTCACGCGTTCTTCCCGACCCGATTGACCCTGCGTGACGCACTCACCGGCGAGCGGCTCACCTCGCTCGCGACCGGCGACGCATTCCGCGAGCTGTTCGGCTACCGCTACTTCGTCGCCCACCGAGCCGACCTGCACCGAACCGTGCTGACCGCCTGCGAAGAGACCGGGCTCGTCGAGCTGCTCCCCGACAAGGAGGTGCTGGAGGTCCGCCCCCGGCGCGGCGGTGCCGTCGTCCGGTGCGCCGACGGCAGCGAGTACTCGACCTACGCCCTCGTGGCGGCGGACGGCGTGCACTCCCCCACCCGGCGGCTACTGATCGGCGACGGCGCGCCGACCGACTCCGGCTATGTCGCCTACCGAGGCACCGTCCCGATGGAGGTTCTCGCCCGACACGGCGGTCTCCCCGAGCCGGACGGCATGGTGATCTGGGCGGGCCCTGGTCTGCATCTCGTCCAGTACCCGGTACGACGCGGCGAGCTGTGCAACCAGGTGGCGACCATCGACACCCGTCGCTACACCGAACACGCCGGCGACCTGACGGCTCAGCTTCGCGCTGCATTCGACCAGGCGTGCCCGGACGTCCGCACCGGCATCCAGCTGATGGACACCACGCGTCGATGGTCACTGCTGGATCGCCCGCCCGCGACCGGCTGGAGCCAGGGCGCCATCACGCTGGTCGGCGATGCTGCCCACCCCATGCTGCAGTACCTGGCACAGGGCGCATGCCAGGCCATCGAGGACTCGGTCGCACTCGCCGACAGCGTCGACGAACATCCCGACGACATCGCGGCGGCGTTCAGGGCGTACGAGGCGCGGCGGGCACCGAGGACCGCACGCGTCCAGAGCACCGCCCGCGACTGGGGCGAGGTCCTCCACGTCGACGGGATCGGCGGCCGGCTGCGCGCCGCGCTTCTCGCCGACCGAGCCGAGGACGACTACCAGGCCGTCGAATGGCTCTACGGGTTCGACGCGGCCGGCACATTCGGACACACCACGAGGGAGCTCTCCGCATGACCACGACACCGGACCCCGACGTCCGCACGGACACCGCCTACGCCGAGATGGACGCGTTGGGCGTCGGGGCGCTGTGGCGCCACCTCGGCGGCCTGTTCCCCTCGGAGCCGCCGGCCCGAGCCATTCCGTATCACTGGGACTACCGCCGGCTACGGCCCTACATGCTGCACTTCGCCGACTCGCTGTCCATCGAGGAGGCCCAGCGCCGCGTCCTGATGCTCCTCAACCCGGGAATGCGGGACACCTCGGCAACGGTGACCGGACTCTATGCCGGCATCCAGATCATCCTTCCCGGCGAGCAGGCACAGGCACACCGCCACTCCTCCAACGCGTTCCGCTACATCATCGAAGGGGCCGGCGCGTATACAACGGTGTCCGGCGAACGCGTGCACATGAGCCCCGGCGACCTGCTGCTCACCCCCGGCTGGCGGTGGCACGACCACTACCACGAGGGCGAAGGCCCGATGATGTGGCTCGACGGCCTGGATTTCCCGCTGGTCAACTCCCTCGACACCGCCTTCTTCGAGCTCTACTCCGACGCCGCGCAGAAGGCCTCGGTACCCGACGACCTGTCCTCACTGCAGTTCATCCACGGCAGGCTCAACCCGTCCTGGATCGGCGACCGAGGCCCGAGCTCACCGATCGGGAAGTACCCGTGGACCGAGACCGCACGTGCCTTCGAGGCGATCGCCGACCATGCCACCGGCAGTGAGGTCGACGGCATCTCCCTGGAGTACACCAACCCGTGGAACGGTGGCCCGGTCATGCCCACCATGGCCTGCCGGGTCCAGCGCCTCGTTCCCGGTTTCCACGGTGTCGCCCGCAGGCACACCGCCGCCACCATCCTGCACGTCGTGCGCGGTGAGGGGATGACGGTCGTGAACGGCGAGGAGTTCCACTGGCACGAGAAGGACGTGCTGGCCGTGCCGTCGTGGGCGAGCTACCGGCACCTCAACGACTCGCGGACCGAGGACGCGGTGCTCTTCTCCTACTCGAACGAGCCGGTCGTCAAGGCACTCGGCCTGTACCGTGAGGAGCTGCTCTGACCGTCTACCAGCCGTTGTATGTTTCGCCTGGTCAGACAGCCGTTTGGTGGGCGGCGCGACGGTGCTGCGGCGTCGGGTGCGCCGCCTGGGATGGACCGGTTATCTGCCGTGCGGTCCGCTCATTCCGACGTCGGCGACGCTCGCGGAGGTCGAATGGTGAGCGTCTGTTGCCCGCCGCTACCGCGAGGCGCGCGAAAGTGACATCGGTGGTTGGGGTCTTCGTCTCGCTGTCTGGGTGGGGTCGAGCCATTTGGGTGGAATGAATTCGGGCCATCCCTCGCGGATTCTGACCGTCCATCCGCTGGTGTGGATCATGCGGTGGTGTTGTTTGCACAACAGCATGCAGTTATCGAGATCAGTCCGGCCACCGACGCTCCACTCGACCACATGGTGGACCTGACACCAGTGCGGAGGCCGAGTGCAGCCAGGGTGGGCGCAGCCTCGGTCTCGCACGCTGAGCGCTTTGCGGAGTCCGGTTGGTGCGGTGCGGGACTCGTACCCAACGTCGATCGGCAGGCTCTTCCCGCCGAGGACAACAGGGGTGATCCCGCAGTCACACAACATCGCCCGCAGATAGGAGGCGGGTGCTTTGCCGCCGAACTCCAACTGCGCGCCGCGTGCTTTCTGCTGCAGGTCGCGTTCGGTCATGATAACCGTGACGTGCGGCCGTACTCCGCCTTCGGCGGGTAGCCGGCCTTCGTCCAGGGAGTGGGAGCAGATTTCGGCGAGTGCGTCGGCTTGGCGTTGGGGCAGGGTCTTGCCCTCGTCTGCCTCGGGCAACAGCTTGGCCAGGACAGCGCGCCTTATTTCTTCGAACGACCCGGCGTCGAGCGTGCCTTTGATCCAGCCCCCACCGTCAGGGTTCGGGGTGAGCCACAGTTCGTTGAGCAGCTCATCGCACCCGTCTTCGCCGGGTTCGGGGCCGTCTTGGTCGAGGTGGCTGATCAGCCAGTGCGCTTCAACCGCCAACTGGTGAGGGGAGAGAGTGAGCGCCCATTCGGAGAATGTCTGCTCAATACTCGACCACGCACCCGGGTCTAACCGCCCGGCGGCGCGGCTGTTGAGCACGATGTCGATGACCAAACCGTGGGCTGGGTCGATCGCATAGTCGGCCAACGCCGAGGCGGTGTGCGGCAGCTTCGGCCCCAGGGATTCACCGGTCAGCGTCACGGTGGGAAACACGTGCCTGGCCAGCCGGGTCACCTTGTACGCCTCAGCTGGTTTGATCTGCAGAATGTCGGCGACCGCTGCTTTGGCGACTACTCCGCGTTCGGCGAACTCGCCTTCGGCGTCTAGGCGGGAGATGAGGTACAGCTCGTTGTAGCGGGAGCGGCGTTGGATGTGGTGGCGTTCGTATAGCAGTCGGTCGATGAGTTCTTGACCTGCGCACGCGTTCAACGCCGACATCCCGTTCGGGGTGTCGGTGTGGAGCACGGTTTCGGTCATAACCCCATGGTCTCAGGGGGGTCTGACAGTTTTGCAGCAAAATCCGGGACTCCGGGGAGAAAGTTTTCAAGAAATTGAAGCCCCGAAGGTTGCGTCGCCGACGTACCCGACGACGGTCCCCGACCCGCGAGCCAAAAGACGCAGGCCGCGAGCCTGCTCACTGGCTGTTGTCGCTGTTTAAAGATTGTTACTGCAAACAAATTTGCTTCGCGAGCGGCCGCGGGTGCGGGTGCGGGATCAGCCCTGCTCCATCCCAATGCCCAATGCCCGCACACCTGCGCCTTGCCCCGCGATCCAGTCGTCCATCCCCACACCTCGAAGTCCGCCTTCGGTTCGATCTCGCAGCGGGATCGGTCAGGCTATGGTGCTCCGAGCCCTCGAAACTGACCGAGGCTCGTCGGGTCGGTGGTCGTGACCTGTACGCGCGCGGACGGCGATCACGGGGCGCCGCCGGGCTTCGGGCCCGTGTAGTCCTCCTCGGACGAGTCGTCCATACCGACCTCGAAGCCCACCTTCGGTCCGACCTCGTTGTCCCGGATGGTGGCGCCGGTGGAGTTGTTCTGCAGCGCGAACGCCTTGTCGATCGTGCCGACCACGGTGTTGCCGGTGAGCGTGACGCCGGTGATGTCGTCGAAGAAGAACGCCTGTCCCGCACCGTTGTCGCAGTAGTTGTCGGTCACGGTGAACTGGCCGGACTCGCCCTCGCCGAGACCGTCGCCTTCTTCACTGTCCGGGCCCTCGGCGATCAGGCACATGTTGTCGATCTTCTCGAACCTGTTGCCGTTGACCAGCACCCGCTGACTCGGCCCCTCTTCCTCCGATGTCGCGAAGGTCTGGATCGCGTCGGCGTGATTGCCTTTCTGCCCGTTCAGGTTCACCACGTTCCGGATCAGGTTGTTGACGATCTTGATGTCGTTGCCGAAGAACCGGATGCCGTCACCGTCGTCGCCCTTCTTCACCACCTGAGGGCCGTCGACCACGCTGGCGCGCACGGTGATGTCGTTGCCGACCAGCATGAACCCGGGCGACCGGGGCTTGGTCATGCGGACTCCGTCGATCACGACGTGGTCGCCGCGCACGGTGATCTGCCCGGTGTTCGCCTTTCCACCGCCGAGGACGGTGATGGGCTGCTCGTCCGCACCCGAGGCACGCAGCAGAAGCTCCTGGCCACCCAGGTCGCCGTTCAGACAGATCCGGTCACCGGGCTTGGCGGCCTCGAGCGCCTTGCTGGCGCTCGCCGCGTCGGCCGCGCTGACGGTGCAGTCGGTCAGCGCCTCCGCCTCGACGGTCGCCGAACCGCCGGACTGCGTGGTGCCACCCAGGTGGTTCGCGACCAGATAGCTGCCGACCAGCAGGATCACGATGGCCGCTGCCAGACCGGACCACATCCAGCCCGAACGTCTGCCCGGGGGCCGACCCCCGGGCGGCGGCGAGCCCCCAGGCGGCCCAGGGCGAGGCCCCTGCCACCGCGGCGGTGCCCCGCCGGCCGAGGCCGAAGGGCCCCAGTTCTGTTGAGCAGGGCGATCCATGACTGCCTCCGGACTCGTGACTCCCCTCCGAGCCTACTGATCAATCATGTGGAGAACTTGTGTACCTCCGGCTCCGGGCCGCTCGGCGTCAGGCGAGGACTTCCTGCACGCGTGCCCGCAGGGCGGGCACGGCATCGTCGAGAAACCAAGGGTTGCGGGTGTGCCAGCGGAAGTTGAGCGGCGAGGGGTGGACCAGCGGCATGCGGTCGGGCAGGTGGTCGCGGAACCCGCGCACGGTCTCGGTGAGGTTGGTGCCCACGACCGACAGGTACTGCTTGTGCGCGTAGCGGCCGATCAGCACGGTGAACCGCAGCCTGGGCAGCTCGGCCAACAAGCGGGGGTGCCAACGTTGGGCGAACCCGGGACGGGGCGGCAGGTCGCCGTGTGCACCTTTGCCCGGATAGTAGAAATCCATCGGGAGCAGTGCAAACGATGCGGGGTCGTAGAACTGCTCGTCCGTGACCGCGAGCCAGCTCCGCAGGGTGACACCGCTCGGGTCGTCCCATGGAACGCCACTGCGCTGCGCGCGTGAGCCCGGCGCCTGCCCGATGAGCAGGATGCGGGCCTCGGGATGCGCGGTGTACACCGGGCGCAGCCCGGCCCGCGTGGCCTCCACGTTGTCCGGGTCCGCCAGGATCTCCTCGTAGATGCCGCGCAGCGCGGCATTCGATCGTCCCGCCGGGGTTCCGGCATCATGCGTGCTGTTCACAACATCGTCCTGTCGGCTCTTCATCCAGTCGGGCGCGGATCGGGCGGTCGCCCCGCCACCGGCCGCCTCGGTCGGTCAGATCGAGGCGGCGACAGCCCAGAGTTCTTCGGAGGCAGCGGTGTCCGTCCAGGCCAGCGGGCTCAGCACCACGTCGGTCGCACCCGCGTCCAGGTAGCGTCGAATCTGACGCCTGACCGACTGCGCCGAACCCACCGCGGCGAGGTCCACCGTGCTGGCGACACCCTCTCGCGCGATCACCCTCCGATACGACGGCATGGCCTCGAAGAAGCTCGACTTCTCGGCGACGAAGTCCTGTGCGGTATCTGCGTCCCCGGACACTAGCGCGCCAACCTGCGCTCGCCGCCCTGCAGGGCGGATACCTGCTCGCGCAGAGCGCGCACAACGCCGAGCCCATGGGCATCGCGTTGGACATGGCCCTCAACCACATCGGCTTTTTCGCCGCCGGCTGACAGGCGGAGACGATCGGCGACCATTGATCCACTCGGAGGGCCCCGGTTGCTGTCCCCGCGTCCTACGCACGAACGCTGATGACCGTCTTTCCCTTGGCCCGCCCGGTCGAGTTGAAGGCCGCGACGGCGTCGTCGAGAGTCGCGACGGTGCCGATGTTCGTCCGCAGTCGCCCGTCACGCACCCGCCGGGCGATCTCACCGAGCTGGGCGCGATCGGACACGACGACGAAGTCGATCGCCAGTCCGTCACTGGGCCGCGCCTCGGGCGGCCCAGTCACGGTCACCAGCGTTCCTCCGGCTCGAACCAGACCCGCGGAGCGTTTCTGGACGTCGCCGCCGAGAACGTCGAACACCAGATCGACGCCGCCCACGTCCTCCAGCGCGTCCTTCTCAAGATCGACGAACTCCCGCGCGCCGAAGGCCAACGCCTGCTCGCGGCCGGCGGCGCGCCCGGTGCCGATGACGTAGGCGCCGGCTTCGCGCGCGAGCTGGGTCGCCATCGATCCGACCGCTCCGGCCGCGCCGTGCACGAGGACGCTCTGGCCCTCCCTGAGGCGGCCGTGCTCGAACAAACCTTGCCACGCGGTCAGACCCGTCATGGCGACGCCTGCTCCTGCCACGAAGTCGACGTCGCCGGGCAGCGGCGCGAGGTTGCGCGCCTCGACGACCGTGTACTCCGCGAGGGTCCCATCGCGGGTCCAGTCGGTGAGGCCGAACACCCGCTGCCCCACCGACAGGCCCGTTGTGCCGTACCCGAGGGCGCTGACCACACCGGCGACCTCGTGTCCGGGGATCGACGGCGTTCGGTCACGGCCGACCCGATCGATCCAGGTCGAGGGCCACTCCAGCTCATCCACGGTGAACCCGGACGCATGAACGTCGACGAGAACGTCGCCGTAGTTCGCACCCGAGAGGCCGGCGAGCCTCTCCGCATCCGGATCGGGCCGCTCGGCCAGCGTCATCCCCGCTGTTCCGGCGGCTTGGTCAGTCACCACGATTGCCTTCATCCGGTATCTCCCCTTGTCCAGCCCACGCCACCGCACGTCGCGAGTAACACGATGAACTATATAGTCCACTTAAGCTTGCCGCAGAGACCCCCACGGAATGGGCATCCGACGGGCCACAATGCTTGGACCAGTGAGGTTTCCCCAAGACAGTGGCCGCAGAAGACGATCCTGCGGATCTCACTCGCCTCAGTATTGGACGCCGTAGTCCAGTCAAGCGGCTCTGACATGCGAGCGAGATCCTCAGCGGCGCCTTCTCCGGAGGGAATAGGACCGCGCGTGCACGACTTCAGGCAGAGGTGGGGCCCGGCACGCTCCACCCGCACCGTCTCACCGACCGCGACACCGAAAACAGAGGAGTGCAGATGAGCGAGCTCGACGAGTTCGACTTCGAGGGAATGAACCGCTCGGTCATCACCGAGTTCCGGGCCAATGACGGAAAGGTCGGTGGCGTGTTCGCCGACTTCCCGGTGATCCTGGTGCACAACGTCGGCGCGAAGTCAGGCACCGAACGGATCAACCCGCTGGTGTACCTCCCGGACGGCGATCGGATCTTCGTGTTCGCCAGTAAGGGCGGTTACCCGAAGCACCCGGCCTGGTACCACAACCTGCGCGCGCACCCTCGGACCACGGTGGAGGTCGGCAGCGAGACCTTCCCGGTGCGGGCCCGGTTCCTGGAGGGCCAGGAACGGGAAGAGATCTTTGCGAAGCAGGTCGCCGTCGCGCCGCAGTTCGGCGAGTACCAGCAGAAGACCGAACGGGAGATCCCGGTGATCGAACTGGAACGCCTCGCCCCCTGAGCGCGATCCCGCTCCCGTCCCGCCACGCAGGCGATCAGGAGTTCCGGAGGCCGCGTTTCTCCAACAGGGGCAGGACCGCCTGGCCGAAGTAGGTGAGCTCGGGCTGGTAGTCGTAGAAGGTGATCTGGACGCCGTCCAGGCCGGCGTCGTGAAGCTGTTCGAGCTGGTCGGCGATCTCCTCCGGAGAACCGACCAGGTGTAGGTGGCCGCCGACGGCCCGACCGCGCGCGGTGTGTTCCAGCCAGGACTGGCTGTCGCCGGCGTCGTGGCGACCGGTGAAGTTGCGGATCGACTCCAGGTCCGCGTGGTCACCGATCGCCCGGTAGCGGGCCACCGCCTCGGCGTGGCTGGGTCGCGCGACGATCGTCGGGTTGATCACCACCCGGACCTCCCGGCCGCGTGCCCTCGCGGCGGCCTTGACCATGGCGACATGCCCGGGCAGTGCTTCGATCGCCCGCTCGAAGTCCTCCCCCACCGGGCTGGAGACGAACACGATGTCCGCGTGCTCACCGGCGTAGTCGAAACCGGACGGCGACCCGGTGGCGGTGACCAGGATGGGCCGGCCGTAGGCGGGGCGGGGTGACACGTAGGCCTCGTCGAGTGACCAGTGCTCGCCATGGAACGTCAGGTTGTCGTGTCCGGCCCACAGGTCCTTGCAGATCGCGGCGAACTCGTCGGCCATCGCGTAGCGCCGGTCGTGGTCGGGCCGGGTCATGCCGAACATGGCGGGTTCGGTGTCGGCGTACCCGGTGACCATGTTGGCACCGAACCTCCCGCCGGAGATGTGGTCGGCGGTGGCCAGGAACTTCGCCAGGTGCAGCGGGTGCCACGGCCCGTACAGGATGTGGACGGTGCCCAGCAGCAGGATCGAGCGGGTCGCGGAGGCGAGCGCGATGGCGGACACGAACGGGTCGAGGAAGTTCTCCCGATATCCGGTCGCTCCGCCGAAACCACCCTTGGGTAACCATTGGGACAACCCGAACACCACGTCGAAGCCGAGGTCCTCGGCCTGGCGGGTCAGCGCGAGGTTGTAGTGGAACGACCAGTCCGTGTCCCGGGCCAGGGTGGACTGCGACCACCCACCGGTCTGCAGGGGCAGGAACAGCCCGAGCATCAGCGGTTGCTCGAAGGCCCTGGCCAGCGGGCTGCCCGGGATGTACTGGGGTTGCTCGGGCACCACGAGGCCTGCACGGTCACGCAACGGCACGAAAGATCCTCTCGGTAGATGAGCGTGCTCAGCTCAGCCACGGCAGCTGATCGAGGGAGCCGACCTCGCGCACCGAGGCCGGCCGCACCGCCGCCACCGCGTCGTCGGGCACCTTCGCCCGGGTCGGGAACACCACCGGCGGTGCCGGCTTGGTCGCGTCGATGATCACCGCCGAGGAGCTGCGCGCGCTGCGCCCGCCCTCGGCGTCGTAGCTCCAGTTGGTCGGTAGCAGCCCGCCCGGACCGTTCCAGGCGGGAATGATCTGCAGGTCCTCGGCCGCGTCGAAGCGGGTGCCGATGGCCCAGGACACCTCACGCTCGTCGTAGACGTCGATGTCGTCGTCCACCACGATCACCGCGCGCAGGTTCTCCGGCTCGGTGTTGAACGCGGCGAACGCGGCCCTGGTCGGGTCGCTGTCGAACTCCTTGCGGATCGACAGGTAGCAGTGCATCCGGGTGTGCAGCGGGATGTTCACCGCGCGCAACCCCGGAACCTTCTGCTGAACCGCCTGGTGCACGCTGGCGATCCGGGGCAGCGCGCCCATCAGCCGGTGCTCGCGCCCGGACGCCTGGATGTCCTGGAAGATCGCGTCACGGCGCAGGGTGATCGCGTCCACCTCGATCACCGGCTTCATCCCGCCGCCGACGTAATGGCCGGGCCACTCCGCGAACGGTCCTTCCTCGGCCAGCTCGTCGGGCAGGATGCGACCCTCGATGACGATTTCCGCCCTGGCCGGCACCAACAGGTCCGAGGTGATCGCCCGGACCAGCTGGACCGGCTCGTCCAGGAACGCGCCCGCCGCGTCGTACTCGCCGCCGATCCCGGGTACCCGGGACACCGCGCCCATCAGGAACGCCGGGTGGTGACCGATCACGATGGCGATCGGCGTCGGCTCACCCTTCGCGGCGTAGCGGCGGTGGATGACTCCGCCGTCGTGCGAGCCGAAGAACCACACGCCCATCCGGTGCGGGCCGTACACGTGGTGGCGGTAGATGCCGGCGTTGAGCCGCCCCGACTCCGGGTCCCGGGTCACCGAGACAGCGGCGGTGAGGAACGGCCCGCCGTCCAGCTCGTTGTGCACCGGGATCGGCAGTCGGCGCAGGTCGGCGTCCGCGCCGCGCCACACGACCTCCTGCACGGGCGCCTGCTCGGCGGAGACCTCGATCGGCGGGTGCGCCGCGCGGCCCTGCCCGGCGATGGAGGACCGGGTGAGGGTGTCCGCCGGAACCCCCAGGGCCAGCGCCATCCGCTCGTGGGTCGCCACCAGGTTGCTCAGGCACGGGATGTCGGTGCCGGCCACGTCGGTGAACAGCAGGGCCGGGTACTCGTTGCGCTTGTCGTACCAGGCGCCGTAGGCGGTGATGCCGAACCGGGGGTCCACCGAGGTGTCCACGGTCCGCAGGTCACCGCTCTTCCCCCGCACCAGGTCGGTGAGATAGGTCCGCAGGTCCTTCGGCATGGTGCTGCCCTCCGTACTCGCTGTTGCCGACTGGTTCGTCACTTGGTCCGAAGACGTCCTCACACGGCGTAGGTGTGGTCGGGGACATCGGTGACGAACATGTAGCCGGGGGCGTGGGTGATAGCGAACGGCGGGCGCGACGCCATGATCGCCGCCTGCGGGGTCACCCCGCAGGCCCAGAACACCGGGACCTCGCCCTCCCGGATGGTCACCGCATCACCGAAGTCCGGGGAGCCGAGGTCGGTGATGCCCAGTGCCTCCGGCGCACCGACATGCACCGGCGCCCCGTGCACCGACGGGAACCGTCCGCTGATCCGCACCGCCTCGGCGACCCGGTCGGCGGCGATCGGGCGCATCGACACCACCATGGGACCGCCGAGGCGTCCGGCCCCTCGGCACTCGCGGTTCGTCCGGTACATCGACACGTTGCGACCCTCGGTGATGTGCCGCACCTCGATGCCGGCCGCCAGCAACGGCGTCTCGAAGGTGAAGCTGCAGCCGATCAGGAAGCTCACCAGGTCATCGGCCCAGTAGCGGTGGATCTCGTCCGGCTCGTCGACCAGCTCACCGTCGCGCCACACCCGATAGGCGGGAAGGTCGGTGCGCAGGTCGGCCCCTTCGGCCAACGCCGTGTACGGGCTGCCGGCGTCGGTCACGTCGATGATCGGGCACGGCTTCGGGTTCCGCTGGCCGAACAGCAGCGTCTCGTACGCGTACTCGCGGGGCACGATGATCATGTTGGCCTGGGCGTACCCGGGCGCCCAGCCCGCTGTGGGGGTCCGCTCACCGGCTCGGAACCGCGCCCGAGCCTCGGCCGGGGTCGAACTCACGACGGTCACAGGCACTCCTGATCTCGGACTGTTGGCATGGGTCGAACTAGCGGAATATCGAACCGATCGAGGTGATCGACAGCACAGCCGCGTACGCGGTGAACAGCCACGCCGCGACACCGGCACCGAGCAGCACCGAGGGGTAGCGGTAACCCGCGATCAGCTCTCGCCGCCGCAACGCGACCCACAGGATGATCGCCAGGCCGACCGGGAGCACCAGGCCGTTGATCGCGCCCGCGAAGACCAACATCGACTGGGGCGTCTGCCCGGCCGCCACGAAGACGACCGTGGCCAAGCCGATCAGCACGATCACCGCACGGTTGAAGTGCCGGCGCACCGGGCCGAGGTAGGTCTGCAGGAACGTCGCGGTCGTATAGGAGTTGCCCATCGTGCTGGTCATGCCTGCGGCCCAGAAGACCAGTCCGAACAGGTGCAGCCCGACCGTGCCGAACGCGGCAAGGAAGCTCGACCCGGCAGCGTCGTTCGGGTTGGCCAGGTGCGCCCCGGTGGCGACCACGCCGAAGAACCCGAGGAACAGCACGATCCGCAACACGCAGGCGACGAGCACACCCGTCCACGCTCCCCGGTTGATCCGGCGCACGTTCTCCACACCGGTGATCCCCGCGTCGATCAACCGATGCGCACCGGAGTAGGTGATGAAGCCGCCCACGGTCCCACCGATCAGGGTCAGCACGGCGAGCAGCGGCAGGCCCTTCGGCGCGACGGTGCCGATCGCCACCTGGCCCAGCGGCGGCGCGGTGACCGCCACCAGCACGACGATCAGCACGATCTTGACGATCCCGAGCAGCATCATGGTCCGGTCGAACACCACGAACATCGACCTCGCCAAGAAAACGGCGATGACCAGGCATCCGCTGATCGCCGCCCCGACCCTGCTGTCCACACCGAGCAGGTTGTGCAGCCCGAGGCCGGCACCCCCGATGTTGCCGATGTTGAACACCACCGCACCCAGCACGACCAGTGCGGTCAGCAGCTGGCCGGCACCGGGGAACACCTTGCCCGCCAGGTCCTGTGCCCGCTGCCCGGAGATGCCCAGGATGCGCCACACGTTCAGCTGCACCGCCACGTCGACGATCATCGACAGCACCACCGCCGCCGCGAACGACGCCTGGTAGAGCACGGTGAACGAGGCGGTCTGCGTGATGAATCCGGGGCCGGCCGCGCTCATCGCCATCAGCATCCCGGCGCCGAGGAGCGGCGGCACCCGCAGCCGAGGAGAACGAGCCGGCTGCACCTCCTCGCTCGTGCTGTCCATCTCACTCCCTGGTCCCGGATTGGCATTCTCTATCGGGCAGCTTAGGTTAGACGTCTGACGTCTACCAGTGCCGAGAACTGTGAGGTGCCATGTCCACGACGTTGCCGTCGGTCTGGATCCAGGATTTGACCTGGGAGGAGGTGAACTCCTACCTGGAGCGCGAGCGGATCGTGATCGTGCCGGTCGGCAGCACCGAGCAGCACGGTCCGGCCGGCGTGCTCGGCGTCGACTCCTACGTGGCGATCACCCTGGCCGAGGACGTCGCCGAACGCACCGGCGTGCTGGTGGCGCCGCCGATCTGGTACGGCGACTCCTCACACCACGGCGGCTTCCCCGGCACCATCAGCATCCGCCCGGACACACTCACCCTGCTGATCCGGGATGTGGCCCGGAGCCTGGCCAAGCACGGGTTCACCCGCATCATCCTGCTCAACGGGCACAAGGGGTCGAACCTGCCCGCGCTCAACAGCGCGGTCCGCGTGCTGCACGACGAGGAGCTCCCCCAGGTGCTGTTCGCCGTCGCCGACCCACTGCATCTGGCCCGCTCGGCGGCTCCGACGATCAAGGAGACCAACGAGCACCACGCGGGTGAGCTCGAGCTGTCCCACGTGCACTACCGCTACCCCGGCAAGATTCGCACCGACCGGCTGACCGACGCCGGGGTCGACTTCGACGAGGTGTTCGGCGGTTTCGTCGGCACCGACCTGTTCGGTCCGGCCCCGGACGGGGTGGAGATCATCTGGTCCGGCGCCGAACAGCGCGTGTTCACCCCCAGCGGCAGCTTCAGCTCGTCACTGGGCCTGTCGGAGGACAAGGGCAAGCGCTACCACGACCACATCGTCGGCCGCCTCGCCGAGCTGGTGCAGTGGCTGCGCGGCTACCAGGGCCCGATCGGCGGCCCGGCCGGCGGGTCAACGGACGAACAGCCGTGACCGGGTCGCCGGACCTGCAGACGCTGAACACCGACTGCTACGGCCAGGTCAAGCTCCGGCTGCGCGAGGTCATCGCCCAGCAAGGCTCGGCGGGCGCCCTGCGGCTGCCGTCCGAGGCGGACCTGTCCCAGGCGCTCGGGGTCAGCAGGGCCACCTTGCGCTCGGCGTTGCTCTCGCTGCAGAAGGAGGGCCGGATCCGGCGGCTGCACGGACACGGGACGTTCATCAACCGGCACGCACTGGGGATCGGTGCCAACCTGGCCGAGGCGGGCGCGTTCATGGACCTGCTCGCCCAGGAGGGCTACCGGCCGTCGGTACGGACGCTGGATCGTCGGCTGGTACCGCTGGCCGAGCAGGAGGCCGGGGCGCTGGAACTCGGCGAGGACGAGACCGGGCTGCGCATCACCCGCGTCTTCCTCGCCGGTGACGAGCCCGCCGTGCACAGCGTCGACCTCTTCCCGGCCAGGTTGCTGCCGGCCGACCACGACCGGCTGGACGAGCAGCGATCGACTTTCGAGTTCGTCTCCACCCACCTCGGCGCTCCGGTGTGCTATTCCGTGGCGCGGATTCGCCCCGTGCTGCCGACGCCCGACGTCGCGGCGGCACTGCGGGTGAGCTCGACGACCCCGCTGCTGCAGCTGAGCCACACCCACATCCGGGCCGACGAGCGGCCGGTCGCGGTCACCGTGGTGCACGTCAACGATGCCTACCTCAGCTTCTCGGTCATCCGCACGTATCTCGACGAGTGAGGTGGCCATGACGACCAGCCGACCCGCGTTCGGCAGTACATCGGCGGGGCTGGACCGGGCAGCGGTCACGGTCCTCGCTATCACCCTGGTCTTCTGGGTGGCCGACGGATACGACACGTTCGTGCTGCTCATCACCGCGAGACCGACGCTCACCGAGCTGCTCACCCCCGCCCAGCTGCCGCACCTTCCCGCGTACCAGGGTTATCTGGTGGCCATCACGCTGGCCGGGTGGGCCAGCGGCGGCATCGTGGGCGGTGTGGTCGGCGACCGGCTCGGCCGGCGCCGCACGATGCTCGCCGCGGTCGCGGTCTACAGCGTGTGCACGGCCTGTTCGGCACTGGCCGACAACTGGTGGGTCTTCGGCATCACCCGTTTCCTGACCGGTGTCGGGATCGGCGCCGAGTGGGGTGTGGGGACGTCGCTGCTGCAGGAGGTGTGGCCGCAACGCTGGCGCACCCGGGGCGCGGGACTGCTACAGAGCGGGTTCTCCCTCGGCGGGGTGCTGGTCTCCGGTCTGTGGGTGCTTCTCGGCTCGACCTACGGTCTTTCCTGGCGGTGGATGTACCTGTTCGGGCTGATCCCGCTGGTCATCGCGGTGCTGGTGCGCCGCCACATTCCGGAGTCGCGGCGCTGGGCGGCCACCACCGGACGGCGCGTCCCGGTGTCGGAGCTGCTCTCCCCCGCCGTGCGCCGTAACTTCCTCGGCGCACTCGTGGTGTCGATCGCAATCACCTGCGGCTGGTGGGCGGTCAGCTCGTTCCTGCCCAGCTTCGTGGGCAGCCTGGTGGACGACACCCGGCGGGTGGCGTTCTTCACCGGCTGGGCGGGAGCGCTGTACAACCTCGGCGAGATCGGCGGCTGCATCGCACTCGGGTTCCTCGCCGAACGTTGGGGACGCAAGCCCACGATCCAGGCGTACTTCGTCGGCTGTCTGGTCATCGTGCCGGTGGTGTTCCTCTCGGTGCACAGCGCGACGGCGGTGACCTGGCTGCAACTGGTCGCCGGGTTCCTCACCGGCGGCACCTACAGCTGGTACACCGTGCACACCCCCGAGCTGTTCGCCACGTCGCTGCGCGCCACCGCGATCAGCGTCGTGTTCAGCGGCTCCCGCTATCTCGCCATGATCGGCGCCGTGCTGGCCGGAACGCTCGCCTCCGCCGTCGGCGGATTCGGCACGGCCGCGGCCATCTTCACCCCGATCTACCTGCTCGGCATGCTCGCCGTCCTCTGGCTTCCCGAGACCAAGGGCCAACCCCTGCCGGACTGATCCATCGATTTCGTTGAGGAGCTCCATGACTGTCAAGGTCGACATCAGAGTGCCGGTCGGGCGCCCGCTTCCCGAGCTGACCGACTTCATCGCCTCCTGCGAGGACGCCGGGTTCCACGGTGTCGGGGTGCACGACCATCACCACTCCGGTCGCGACGTCTACGCCGTGTTGGCCCTGGCCGCCGCACGCACCCGCTCACTGACGCTGTACCCGGCCACGTCCAACCCGATCACCCGGCATCCGCTGGTCCTCGCCGCGACCGCCAACTCGCTGGCCGAGATCGCCCCCGGCCGGGTGCTACTGACCCTCGCCCCCGGCTTCCTGTCCGTCGAACGCGCGGGCAAGCCCCAGGCGCGACGCGACCAGCTGGCCGAGGTGGTCACCGCACTGCGGGCGCTGCTCTCCGGGCGATCGGCGGTCATCGAGGGCCACGAGACCCGGATGAACAACGTGTACCCGCAGGCGCCCGAGGTGTTCGTGCTGGCCGCCGGGCCGAAGATGCTGGAGCTGGCCGGCGAGGTCGCGGACGGTGTGCTCATGATGGCCGGGCTGCACCCGGCCTCGATCGAGGCCGCCCGCTCACATGTGCGGGCCGGCGCCCGTCGGGCCGGGCGTGCTCCCGACGAGGTCGAAGAGATCTTCATCGTGCCCACCGCCGTCGAGGACTTCGAGACCGCCCGCGAATGGCCACGCCGCTGGTTCCGCCCCGGCACACCGTTCCTGAACTACCCGAGCACCGCCAACCTGCGCTGGCTCGCCGCCGCCGGCGTCGACATCCCGGCCGACCACGACCCCTCGGAACTGTCCCCCGAGCTGGCGGCGAGAGCCTGCGACGCCTTCGGGCTGTTCGGACCGGCGGAGTACTGCGCGGAACGACTGCTCGCGGCGCACGAGGAATCGGGGGTCGACCACGTGTTCTTCTTCCCCTCGCACACCGCGAACACCGGCTACGACCTGCCCAGCGCCGACGTCGAGGCGTTCGCGAACGTCATCGGCCCTCGGCTGGCGGGTGGCTGACCCGATGGCCCCGGACGTGGTGCTCGCGGTGCCGGACCTGGTGTCGCCGTCGTACTTCCCGGCCATCGCCGCCGTCGACCTCGGGTTCCTCCGCGACGAAGGCCTCGACGCCCGGCTCGAGCTGCGGTTCCCGGTCACCGAGGCCGCCCACGCGCTGCGCGAGGGTCGGATCGATCTGCTGGCCTGTGCCGCGCACGACCCGTTGTACGCCTTCCCGGAGTGGCGCGGCGCCAAGCTGGTCACCGCGCTGTCCCGGTACAGCTACTGGTTCCTGGTCATGCGCGCCGACCTGGGCATCGCACCGGGCGAGCTGACCGCCCTGCGCGATGTGCGGATCGCGGCCGCACCCGGCCCTGAACTGGCGCTGAGGATCATGCTCGCGGAGGCCGGGATCGACCTCGAGGCTCGCGGCGTCTCACTGACCGCGGTCCCGCCGAGCAAGGAGGCCGGCACCTCGTTCGGTCTGGCCGCGACCGCCGCGCTGGCCGGCGGCACCGTCGACGGGTTCTGGGCCAACGGGATGGGAGCAGAGCTCGCCGTACGGGCGGGCACCGGGACCGTGGTCGTCGACGCCCGCCGCGACACCACCCCACGTGGCCTGCGCGGATACACCTTCCCCGCGCTGACCGCCACCGACACCACCCTCGCGGCCCGGCCCCACCTGGTCGCCGCCGTGTCCAGGGCCGTCGGCCGGGCACAGCGCGCGCTGCGCGCCGACCCCGACCTCGCCACCGGGACCGGCGGACGGCTGTTCCCACCGGTCGAGGCCGCCACGATCGCGGAGCTTGTCCGGCGCGACGGCCCGTTCTACCAGCAGGAGATCGACGCCCCGACGGTGGCGTCGCTGTTGGAGTTCAGCCACCGGGCGGGTCTGCTCGACCGGGCCACCGGCTACGACGTGGTGGCCACCGGCTCGACCTGAGCGAGCGCGGCGGTGGCTCAGAAGGGTGAGCGCTGCCGAGCCCGCCTCGGCTGCCGGCTGACCTTGCCCAGCAGACGAGTCAGTGAGGTCACCGGCTTCACCTCCAGCGCGGCGACGCACGCCACGATCTGCCCGCGCAGTTCCTCGTCGGCGTAGGGCTCGGCCAGCCAGTGGAACTTCCGCACTACCTGATCCCAGCTCATCGCTCGCCCCGGAGCACCCTCGAAGTCGATCTGCTCGCGGGAACGTCGCCGTCCATCGCGCAACGTGATGTGCACTCGTACCGGAGTGGTGGCCGGGTATCCCTCGGTCAGGGCATCGTCAGCGCGTACGTGCACCCGACCCAACAGCTGCTGGGTGTCCCGGCGCTGGATCCGCTCCTCGCTCAGTTGTTCGGGGCCCACCTGGCGGTCGAGCAGTGCCACCGCCGCGAGGTACCTGAGGTTGTAGTCGGCCTGTTCCTTCGTGCCCGGATCGTCCTTGTCACCGAAGGAACCTCCGCCCGCGATGTCGAAGGCGGTCTGGAACACCTCGAGATCGACCCGCGCGATCTCACCGGCGGCGATGTCGTAGAACCGCGCCAGCTTCAGCACCGCCTCGATGACCGGTTGCCCGTGGATGAGCGCGCAGTACTTCTTCAGGTGCGTCTGCTCCACCACGTCCAGAGACGGATCGGACAGCCGGAAGTCGACGGTCTGATCGAACAGCCGGAACAATCCGTTGGGCCCTTCGAACAGTCCCTTCGGACCGGTGACACCGCGGGAAGCAAGCCCGGTCGTGTAGACCGCGCGCTGTGCGGTGATGCCCGGCGAGACGCCCTTCCACTGCGACACCGGCTCCGAGTGGACCGCCGCCAGCGAGACATTGTCCGCGGCCGCGATCGAGATCGCGTGTGCCGTCAGCCCGGCATCCAGCCCCCACAGCTTCGCGCTGCCCGCCGCCACCGACATCGCCAGCTGCAGCGCGTGATTGAGGCCCTTTGCCATCACCGGAACCTGCGCGCTGAAGCGGGCCTGCAGCTCATAGGCCAGCGCCAGCGCCAGAAGGAAGTCGCGCCCGCCCACGTCGCTCGCCTCGGCAACCGCGAGGAGCGCCCCGAAATTGTCCGCCGGATGGCACAACCCACCTGGTGTGAGATAGGTGTCGAGCAGATCGACGTAACGCACCTGCACCGAACTGATCAACGCCGCCTGGTCCATGCTGGTCCGGCCACCGCCGATGAGCGTGCAGACCGGATTGCCGCCGACTTCCGAGGCGTGCTCGCGCAGTGTGGTGGGCAGCTCGCCGTCCAGTGCGGCGATCGCGCAACCGACCGAGTCCAGGACGTTGCGCCGCAGCAGCGACCGCGCCGACTCGGATACGTGCTCCCACCGGGAATCCGCGCTGAACCGCCCGAGCTCTTCGACCAGAAAACGATCCGGCACCGTATGTCTCCTTCCTGACGAGGTGAACCGTTCAGTCGCTCACACGATTTGCAGCGCCAATTCCGATTGTGCGCGCGGACGCCCTGTCGCGTAACAACGTCTACCACACTTTGTCACGAACGTCGCCAAGCGTGAACGACCGACTAAAAGAGACGATGCTGTAGGAGCCGGAACCTCTCAGCAGAGAAGAAAAACGTCGTAGCTCATTCACGATTCGAGAGGTAAGCCTGGTGGAGCCGGCACTCGATACTCGGGGTGAACGACACACACATAACGACCCCGACAGGCGGGAGAAGACAATGGAATTCCTGGTCAGCCTGGATACGGCCATTCCCGAAGGAAGGCCGAGGGAAGTGGTCGACGAGACGCTCGGCCGCACGGAAAGCAAGCGTCACGGGTACGGCCGGGCGCGCTCGGGGTGCCGTCCGCAACGCGACGCGCGATCCTTGCCGTGGTGGACGCGGCCGAACCGCCACGGCGGATCTTCCTCGGTCGCGGCATGATCGAAGTGGTCGAGGCCGAGTTCGAGCAGCGGATGGTGGGTTGGGAGAAGTGGCGCAAAGTCAGCGAGGCCGCCCGTGGTAAGTGATGACCGCGAGCCACCGGAGCCACGTGGAATGGTGGACAGCGCACGGCAGCACTGTGCCGTCTCCGTCATCGGCGGCCCGACCACGGTCATCGACATCGCTGGTGTCCGGCTCGTCACGGACCCGACTTTCGATCCGCCCGGCGACTACGGCTATCTCCAGAAAACCGAGGGACCCGCCGTCCCCGCCGAGGCGCTCGGTCCGGTGGACGCCGTGCTGTTGAGCCACGACCTCCACGCGGACAACTTCGACCGCGCCGGACGCGCATTCGCACTGAGCTGCCCGGTCGTCGTCACCGCTCCGACGGCCGCGGCGCGCATCGGCCGGCCGGCGGAACCGCTCGCGCTCGGTGAACGCTGGCTCAGCCCCAACGGTCAGCTGAGCGTGACGGCCCTGCCGGCACAACACGGCCCGGCCGACGGTGAGCGCGACGAAGACGGTTTCATCAACTGCGAGGTGATCGGGTTTCTCCTCGAATCCACCGACCAGGACGTGCCACGCCTCTATGTCAGCGGTGACAACGCCTCGGTCGAGCTCGTGCAGCGGATCCGCGAGCAGCACGGACCGATCGACCACGCGATCCTCCATGTCGGCGCGGCGTCGGTTCCCGCGAAATTCGGCGGACGGCCACTCAGCCTGACCCCTGAACGTGCCGCCGCCGCGGCTGAGGTCCTCGGCGCCCATCACGTCATCGCCGCACATCACGACGGCTGGGCGCACTTCACCCGCGGCTTCGCGGCCACCGAGGAGGCATTCGACATGGCGGGAATCGGCGACCGCCTCTACCCGGCCCGCCCCGGCGGCTGGTGCCACCTGGCTTGACCCGCAACATCCGGGGCGCACCGCCCGTCGTGCGATTCGGATGAGCTGGTCGATCAAGGAGGAACGTTCGCCACGCCAGCGTCACCAGCTGCCCGCCGACTGCTTCGTCGTGACGAGTACGTGGTTGAAGAAGTTGGTGGTGGCGATGGAGACGACCAGCGCGGCCAGAGCTGCCTCGTCGTACTGCCGAGCCGCCTCGTCCCAGACGGTGTCCGGCACCGGATCGATGCGATCGGCGAGACGGGTCGAGTGCTCGGCCAGGTCGAGGGCGGCGCGTTCCGGAGCGGTGAAGTACGGGGTGTCGCGCCAGGCGGCGACCGCGGCGAGCCGGTCGTCGGTCTCACCGTTCTTACGGGCCGACCGCGCCCCGTTGTCGACGCAGAACGCGCAGCCGTTGATCTGGCTGACCCGTAGGTGGACGAGTTCGAGGGTCGACTCCGGGACGCCGCCGGCGCGGGTTGCCCGGGTGAGGAACCGGATGGCCTCCCCGGTGTCGGGGAGGACCGTGGCGGGGTTCTTCATGCGGGCCATCACGCGGCTCCTTGAGTGTCGTGTTGTCGTCGATCACTTCGAACATATCGACGGCGTGCATATCTGGCATAAGGTCTTGCTTATGACACAAGATCCCGGCATCGACAGCCTGATCCGCCAGCGGATCAGGGGGCTGCGCGTGGCCAAGGGGTGGTCGCTGGACGCCCTCGCTGCTCGCTGTTACCTCAGTCCGTCCAGTCTGAGCCGAATCGAGACCGGCCATCGGCGGATCGCCCTGGACCAGCTCGTCCCCATCGCTCGGGCACTGGGCACCACCCTGGATCAGCTGGTCGAGTCCGCTGACGACGGTGACGTGGTCATCCGGCCACAGCGCGACGACGTACACGACAGGACGATCTGGACACTCACCCGGGATCGTGGCTCGCACGGTGTGACCGTGGCGAAGATGCGTATAACGGGACCCGTTCGACCACTCGGCGCCGAGGGGCTGGGCGTGCACCCGGGGCGCGACTGGTTCACCGTGCTGTCCGGAACCGCGCGCCTGCAGCTGGGCGAGCGGACCATCCTGGTCGAGACCGGCGAGGCCGCCGAGTTCTCCACGATGGTTCCGCACGCCATCGGGCCGCACGGAGGTCCGGTCGAAATCTTGATCATCCTCGATCACGACGGGGAACGCAGCCACCTGCGCCCCGGGTCATGAGTCGCCGTACCGGCTCGCCGACCGATGCGTTGCCGAGTTCGACTCGGCCGCCGCGAGCGCGTACTCGAGGCTGTCGAACAGTCGTACCCGGATCATGATGGACGCGGTCTCCGCCGCGCGCAGCACCGCGTCATGCCGCTCGCCTATGACAACGGCCAACCCCCGCTCGTCGCCACGCGACGTCCGAGCCAGCACCGCCGCCCCCGCCCTACCGAAGGCGGAGACGTCGGTCAGGTCGAGAACCAGCCGCCCGCACCCGGGAGCATGGGCTATCAGGTACTCGAACTGAGCTGCCGCCATCGCGGTATCGACCTTTCCCGCGATCGTCAAAACGGTCTGGCCGTCGATCTGCTCCGAGGAGCCGCGAATACTCATCAGCGTGTTTCCCGCTGGACATACGGCCCGCCCCAGAGCTGGAACATCGTCATGAACTGTCGTCACTTTCCGTTTATGGGTTCTCGCCGGTCGTGTCGGGCGTTCAGAGGCGGTCGAGCGGGGCCCATCGGGTGATGCGGAAAGAGCCGGCGGCGCGTTCGATTTCCAAGCCTCCGTGGCCCGCGAAGTGGGCGGGCAGGATCAGCGCGTTGTTGTCGGCGGCCCGTCCGAGGATGTCGCGCCGGGTGATCCGGGCGGCGTCCGCGTCCTCGCAGAAACAGCTGTTGTGCTCGGGTTGCATGATCTGGAACGGCGAATGCAGCAGGTCGCCGGCGAACACGGCGCGATCGGTGCCGGAATCGAGCATCAGGACGCTCGATCCGGGGGTGTGCCCGGGCGCCGACTGCAGGTAGAGGTCGGAATCGATCAGATAGCTGGATTCCCACAGCATGACCTGGCCAGCGGCATGCACGGGCGCGATGCTGTCCTCGAACACGTTCTGGTTGACACCACCGGCGATTCTCGGGTTGTTGGCCGGGTTCCAGTACTCGAAGTCGGCTCGGGGCATCAGGTAGGTGGCGTTGCGGAAGGTCGGCACCCAGTACTGGCCCTCCAGCCGGGTGTTCCATCCGACGTGATCAACGTGCAAGTGGGTGTTGATCACGATGTCGACGTCGTCGGGGCGGACTCCGGCGCGCTCGAGGTTGCCGAGGAAGTCCAGCTCCAGGTGGCCCCAGAACGGCGCGTAGGGACGCTCCTTGTGGTTACCGACGCCGGTGTCGATCAGGATCGTCTTTCCTTCGCTCCGCAGCACCCACGTCTGCACCGCGATCGCGCAGATGTCGGTGTCGGCGTCGAGGAAGTCAGGTACGAGCAGAGACTGATGTTCGGCCCATTCTTCTTTCGGCGAGCCGGGGAAGAAGACGTCCGGTGTCATACCGACCGGTCCGTGCATCTCCTCGACCCGCGTCACTTCTACGTCACCGAGAACGATGTCACTCATGTGTTGTTTCCCCTATCGGTTCGGAAAAGCATTTTGTCAGAATTGAACAGAGCCGCCCGGTCGGCGCACTGTTCGGGCGTGTCGAATAAAACCCCTGAATTAATTCCCGGGGCGATCGGTGCGTGAGTTCTTTATCTGGCCGTCATCCCGGGCAATCGACTCTTCTGTCGCCCTCGGCGAGATAGGTGGTCCTGCTCAGCAGGACCAGGGCGTGTTCGGCGGCCGAACCGGGTTCCGCGGTAGCGACGACGACCTTCTGTCCCTGCTCGGTGTGCAAGGTCTGTTGCGTGACGGTCATGGAGCCCACCAGTGGATGTCGCATCTCGTAGACCCCGACGTCGCAGGCGCGAACCCGGTGCCCGGACCACATCGCGCTGAACTCCGGACTCTTCATCGTCAGTTCGCCGATCAGTGACGTCAGCCGAGGGTCGTCCGGGTTATTACCGGCCGCGAGGCGAAGGTTGCCCACCACGTCCTTCGCCTTCGCCTCCCAGTCCGCGTACAGCTCACGGGTGTGGACGTCGGAGAACACCAGCCATGTCATGTTCGGTCGATCGGCCGAACGATCCGGGCTGTCCGGGTCGAGGTGTCCGGCGTACAGGGCGTGCCCAGCGCGGTTCCACGCCAGGACGTCACTGCGACGCCCCAGGACGACGACCGGAACGTCCGCGAGCGCGGTCATCAGCTGACGCACCGCCGAGGTGACCCGCTCCGGGGTGGGCCGGCGGACGCCTCGTCGCCGGCGAGGCGCCCCCGCGAGATTGTGCAGATGACGGCGCTCGGCCTCGTCGAGGCCCAGCGCACCCGCGATGGCCGACAGGACCTCGACGGAGGCGTTGACCGCCTGCCCCTGCTCGAGCCTGGAGTAGTACGACGAGCTGACGCCGGCCAGCAGCGCCAGCTCCTCGCGCCGCAGACCAGGCACCCGCCGTCGCTCGTCGTGCCGGACCAGCCCGACGTCCTCCGGACGCAGCCGGGCGCGACACGCCTGCAGGAACTCGCCCAGCTGCCGTCTTCCATCCACGTGTCACAGTCTCTGGTGCGGCAGCACACTTAGCCACACCACGCCAGGGATAGGCAGGACAGGTGTTCTCCCGTGTCACTCGCCCGCTGGATCGGCGAGAACCGGGTCGGTCACTGCTTGCCGTTGATCACATCCAACGGGTTCCAGTAGTCGCGGTAGAGGGTGATGCGGCCCTCGCGGACGCTCACGACGGCGATGGCGGGCCGCTCAGCTCCGCCCTCACCTCGGACTGTCATCTCGGCCACCAGCGTGGTGGGGTCCACAGACTGGTGAACGGTGAGGTTCTCGACCCTCGGAGCGGCCAATCGCCGGGCGGCGCGGCCTGTGACATGCGCGGTGAGAGCTTCTTTGCCTTCGAGTCGCCGGGGCGCGCCCGGCGGCGCGAAAGGGAACTCGAAGACGACGTCATCGTGGAACAGGGCGAGCCATTGATCGATCTCGCCGGCCTGCATGAGATAGGTGGCACGCCGGAAGACCTCGGCGGTGGAGGGCTGAAGGGTCATGACTGTTCTCCTCGCTGTGCCTCATTCAGGTGATCGACACACAATCTATGGCGATACAAAACTTTGTCTCGTACCAAGTATGGGGTCACCGAACGCCAGTTGCTAGCTTTGATGCATGGCGACACAGGAACCGCTGGTCGGACGCAGGGAACGTAAGAAGGCGGCCACACGCAAGGCCATCGCCGATGCCGCTCTCCGACTCTTCCTGGAACACGGATACGACAAGGTGACCATGCGCGAGGTCGCCGAGGAGGCGGATGTCTCGGCAACCACCCTGCTCAACTACTTCCCGACCAAGGAGACCCTCGTCTTCGATCACGACGCCGATGTACAGGCTTCGCTGGTTGCGGCCATCACCGACCGTCCAGCCGGAACATCGGCGGTCACGGCGCTGCACCAGCACCTCAAGGAGCGAGCGGTGCATGCATCAGCGGCGCCGGGAGCCACCCGGTTCCGAGTCCTGGTGCAGTCGGAGGCAGCACTCACGAAGCACGAGCGCGACATGTGGCTGCGCCATCAAGACGCCCTCACCGCCGCTGTCGCCGAAGCCGAGCACCTTCCCTCGGACGACCGGACATGCCGCCTCGTAGCGGCCTTCGCGCTCCAGACGCTGATCGTTGCGATGGATTCCGATGATCCTTCCTCGACCATCGACCTCGGGTTCGCCCTCATCGAGCATGGCCGGCGGGCCGGATAGCTCCGAGTTCACACTTGCGCACCGGGGCCGCGTCATCTTCGGATGTCGAGGCAACGGGAGACGGTGGGCACGGCCCGGCCGTGGCGGGCACCTGGAGAACTCGTCGCACGGCGGAGCGCATCCACTCGTGGCCACCGTCCGCGTCGTGACGGGGGTGCCACGCCATACCGATGACCACCGCAGGCAGGGACAGCGGAATCTCGATCAAGTGCAGCCCGAAGTCCGAGGCCAGCGCGGCGAACGGACCGCGCGACCCGCCCTCGGACGGCGTCGGGATCAAGCACACCAGATCGGTTCGGGCGGCCACCGCCATCGCGGCCACGTGACTGGGCAGCACGGTGACGACCCGCCGATGCAGGTTCTGCTCGGCCAGGGCGACGTCGATCGGTCCGGTGAAGCGTCCTCGGCGACTCACCGAGATGTGGTGCGCGGACGCGAACCGTGCCGGTGTCACTTCGCCCATGGTCAACGAGTGCCCTGCTCGAACACCCGCCGTCATGCGCAGGGTGGCCAGCGGTTCGCTGTGAATCTCCGGATCGAGACGGTCGAGCGATCCGACCTCCAGGTCCGTCCGACCGTCGCGCAGTGCCGGCCCGCCCTCCACTTCCTCCGACCGGAACCGTAGGGACACCCCCGGCGCTTCCGTTCCCGTGACCTCGAGCAGACCGGGCCCGAGGGCGGCGGCGAGGATGTCCGCGGCCTGCACGGTGAAGGTGCGTCGCAACGTGGCCGGATCGACCGCGACGTCCGGGGCGAGCAGCGCGCCGCACCGGCGCACCACGGCGGCCGCCTCGTCGCGCAGCGCGTCCGCGCGAGGAGTCGGCACCATTCGCTGCCCGGCTCGGACCAGTAGCGGGTCGTCCAACAACCGACGCAGCCGGCTCAGGGTCCGGCTCATCGCCGCCGGTGACGTGCGCAACCGTTGCGCGGCGCGGGTCACGCTGTGCTCGGCGAGCAACGCGTCCAAGGCCACCACGAGGTTGGCATCGACAATCCGCTCGTCCATGGGGCACCATTCCATTCTGGGCAACTATTCATTGCCAACGTTCCTATTGTGGCAAAACGTCACCCGGTCGCATTGTGGGCAGGACCGATCCCGTCCCGCTCGTCAGGAGACCCACCGATGTCCCTCGCCTACCCCCGCCACGGCGACCGACTGGCTGTCGTCAGCCAGAGCGGTCCCACCGTCACCTTGCTCGACGCCGTGGACCACCGGGTCCACTCCGTGCTGACCGTCCCGGCCGAGCCGCACGAGCTGTGCTTCGACCCCGAGCACCGCCTGTTGTACTGCACCAGTGCCTACATTCGCGGCTACTACGGCGCACACGACGGGACCAACCACCTGGTCACCGTGATCGACCCGGACGAGGGCCAGGTGGTCGAGGTGATCGACCTGTCGCCCGAGCACGGACCGCACGGGTTGGCCCTCGACCCGACCCGCCGGTTGCTCTACATCAGCGTCGAGGCCGGACCCGCCGGCCCCGGAGGGGTCGTCGTGCTGGACACCGTCACTCGCCGGGTCCTGCGCCGCATCGACACACTCGCACCCGGGCCCCACTGGTTCGCCATCGATCCCACCGGCACGACGGGATACGCGGCCAACAAGGAAGCACCGTTCGTCACCGTGGTCGACCTGACTACCGGCGAGGTCGTCAGCACGATCGACGTACCGGGCAGCGAGGGCATCTCGGTGAGCCCGGACGGCTCGACCGTGGCCGTCGCCGCGCCCAAGGCCGGCCTGAGCCGGTTGGCCGGCCCACCTGGTCTGCGACTGATCGACACTCGCACCCGCGCGATCGTGGCGACCCTGCACACCGCACACGTCGTCATCCCAGTGCACTGGACGACCACGGGGCTGCTGTTGGCCGGGGAGACGGGGACCCCCGGCAAGAACTCCACGCGCTCGAAGTCCGGCCCGTTCGGCGGGATCGCGGCGCCCTCCGCCGGGCGGCTGTCGGTGTGGGCCGGCTCGTCGCCGACCGAGATGAAGCAGGTCGGAAGCGTCGAGATCGGCGCACTGCCACTGACATTGACGTCATCCCCTGACGGACGACGCGCTTATGCGGCGGCCGTCGGCTCCTCCACCGTCAGCGTCGTCGACCTGGCCGACCCGAGCCGTCCCGGCGTCATCCACACCGTGGACGTACCGAAGACCGAAGAGCCCGGAGCCCATGGCCTGGCCTACATCCCGGCTCAGCCCTGACCAGCCACCACACGAGAGCGGTAATGATCATGTCTTTCGACAACACCGGTGCAGACCACTCCACCACCCCGACCGCTCAGCCCATGACCGGCCTCATCGACCTGACCGGCAGGACGGTGATCGTCACCGGTGCCTCATCCGGTATCGGGGCCTCGGTCGCGCGTCGGCTGCACGCGGAAGGTGCTCACCCGGTGCTGGCCGCGCGCCGCGCCAACCGGTTGGCCGCGCTCAGCGAGGAACTCGACGGGGCACTCGCCATCCCCACCGACGTCACCGACCCGGTCCAACTGCGCGCCCTGGTCGCCGCCACCCTCGACCGCCACCACCGCATCGACGGCCTGGTCAACAACGCCGGAGCCAGCCTCAACGGCCCCCTCGACCGCGTGGACCCGGCCGAGTTCACGTCGATCCTGCAGCTCAACGTGGTCAGCCTCCTGGCAACCACCCAGGCGGTGCTACCGGCCATGCGCAGCCAGGCCTTCGGCCGGATCGTCAACATCAGCTCCGGCACCACCCGTCGGGCCGCGGTCGGCCTCGGCGCCTACGCCGCGTCGAAGTCCGCCGTCAACATGCTCAGCTCCGTCCTGACCCACGAGCTGGCCGACGACGGCATCGCGGTGTCGCTGCTGTTGCCCTCGATCACCGCGACCGAGTTCGGCGACAGCATGTTCACCCTCGGCGCCTCTCCCCGACCCGGCATGGTGGTACACAGCCCCGACTACGTCGCCGACTTCGTCGTGCGGCTCCTGCGTACCGGTGAGGAGACGTTCGACATCCCGCATGGCCCGGAGCAGCCCGAGCACGCCCCCTATCGGTAACCGGGACACCCGCCGCAAGACCGGGCTTCGACTCGGACGGTGGTCACCGCTCCCTCGGTGAGCGGTGACCACCGTCGGCTCTACGACGAACCGGTCAGCGCCATTCTCGGCTGCGCACGTCCGCCAGCGCCGGCCCCGGCTCACGATTGATCTGCATGACCCGGCATTTGATGCCACCGCAGGCCTTACGAATCTCGGTTCCGGTCACCTCGATGACCTCGACACCGGCGTCTCGAATCTTCTGGTTCGTCTTCACACAGTCCGCGTGCGCAATGACCTTGCCGGGTTCCAGCAGCAGGACATTGCACGGTGCCCGGAACTCGCGTTGCTCATCGGGATCAGCCTCGATCAGCTCGAAGTTGTTGTCGTACAGCCACGCCCGAGCCTCGTAGTCGAGTGCCGCCGGGGATACGATCAGCTTGCCGACGTCGAGTGCATTGATATTGATGTCGGGATGTGCGCTGGCGCCGGTCGCTTGATTGAAGAACCCCTCCGCGGCCGGCCTCAGCTGCAGGTTGTGAAATTCTTCCGTGCCACTGGTCTTCGATATCGCGTTGACGAACTGGTCCGTTCCGCGCTGGTCGTACGACGCGGACAGGCAGGTGACCAGAACATCGTCCGCGATCATGTTGCACGCGCCCGGCTCCATCGCACCCTCGGTGATCGCCACCAGCGGGGGGATCCCCAGGTTGTTCCACGCCCATTTCGCCAGGTACTCGGTCACCCCCACCATGCCGGGGAGGAAGCCGAACCTGGAGATGACGGTCCCGCCGCGCCACACCGACCCCCAGGACAGGAACACGTGGCCCATCAGCGGGCCGTACGGGTTCGCCGGCTCCTCCGGGAAATCAACCCAGTGCACGGTGATGCCATTGTCTTCGAAGGCCACGGCAAGCTCTTCGGTCTCCCGCTGGAACGCGGCGAGGTCGACGGGACCGCGATCCGGGACGCCCATGAGATTCTTGAAGAAGTCAGGGTTCTCCTGATATTGCGGACTACGGTCGTGCAATGTGTACTTGTTCGGCATGTGCAGGGCCACTTCGGTAAGACGGCCGATGCCGTTGAAACCGAAGGTTCGCCCAGCGACCGCCTCGGCTTGGTAGGTCCGATAATCCAGCTCGTGGGTCGCTCGAATGAACTCGTACGGAGTCATGCCTTCGCGGTAGTGCGGAATATCTTTCAGGCGCCAGTCCTGATAATTGCGCGTGCCAGTCAGATCATGAGTGGTTGACATTCAGAGACCCACCTTTGCGACGTCTGAGATGAGGACCGTCCCACGCCCGTTGCCCTGAAGGGGCGAGCGCGAACTCAGTTTGCGCAATGATCGATCATTTGTCAAGATACGTTTGCCTCCAGGCCCACCAGCTGGACGGGCCTCCCCGAGGTCGAACCCGGGCCGCTATCTCACCGCGTCCGCCGAGGGGCCATAGGACAGAACGTGGTCGCGGACGATCCTGCCCACCTCAGGATCGCAGGTTCGGAACGCCTCGATGATCTCGTCGTGATCATCGGCGTTGACCTGCAGGTCGACCCGGAACAGCCGCAACGACAGGGTGGTCCACACCTCGACGCCGATCGACTCCCACATGTTGATCAAGATTCGGTTCTCGGCCGCGGAGACCATCGCCCGGTGGAACGCCACCGCGTGCTCGATCTGAGCAAGAGGGTCGATATCGGCGGCATCGACATGTAGCGCCGCGCTGTACCCCTCCAGGACGGAGACATCACCACCCAGCTTCACCACCGCCTGGTTCGCGGCAAGCTCCTCCAGCGCCGCACGGACGGTATAGAACTCGTACACGTCCCTCAGGTTCAGCTCCCGCACCCGAGCGCCCTTGTTCGGAACCGACGTCAGCAGCCCCAGCGCCTCGAGCTCACGCAACGCCTCACGCACCGGCGCCTGGCTGACCTCCAACTCGGCCGCGATCTGCCGCTCGACGATCCTCTCGCCCGGCTTCCACCGCCCCGCGATCAGCCCGTCCACCAGAACCTGCCTGATCTGAGTGCGCAACGGTGCCCTGTTGAGACCGGAAGACGTCATACAGCGAGACTAGTTGCTCAGATGATCGATCACCGCGCAGCATGCGGCGACCGGCTACCTCTCGTGGCTGGGCGCGGTGTGGTGGACGAGACGGCCGGCGAAATAGGTGCGCAGGACTCGCGTGGCGTGCACCCGTGAGATGTCCACGTCGAACAGGTCGTGGTCCAGGACGATGAAGTCAGCGGAGTACCCCCGCTTCAGGCGGCCGGTCACCTCGCCCAGCCCCATCGCCCGCGCGGGAGCGCTGGTGAACGCCGTGATGGCTTCCTCGAGAGTGAGCGCCTGTGCCTGGTTGAGGGAACCGGTGACGGTGGGGTCCGGATTCTGACGGGTCACCATCGTCTGCATGCCCACCCACGGGTCGGGTGTCAGCGCGGCGCACGGCCAGTCCGATCCGGCCGCGACCGTGGCGCCCGCATCGAGCAGGCTTCGGAACGGCCACGACGCCTCGACCAGCGGCGCCGGGACCTGCTGCTGGATGCTTTCCTGCAGCACGCTGGGGAACCAGATGAACGGCGAGGCGTCGGCGGCGACATCCAGACCGGCGAACCTGGCGATGTCGTCGGGGTGGACGAACTCCACGTGAGCGATCTCGAAGCGGGGACCGGGACCTCGCTCGTCGCGCACGCGGTGCACCGCGTCGAGGACCAGCCGGACCGATGCGTCACCGGTGGCGTGGAACTTGGCTCCCAGACCCAGCTCGTAGCACTTCTCGACCTGTGTCACGAGGTCCTCGAGTGTCCAGAGGAGCTCTCCGGTCCCGGGTTTCTGCCCGTGCGAGCACAGGTACGGCTCGAGCAGGGCGGTCGTGCGGGTCATGGGCACGCCGTCGAGGAAGACCTTGACGAACGCCGGGCGCACCAACTCCCCCGGGTCCGCCATGACGATCTCGATCAGCTCGTCGCCGACCTGACCCTGCTCGAGCAGGGACGGACGGACAGGCATCGACGCGACCACCCGGGCGGTGAGCTCGCCCGTCCGCTCCAGCTCCCTCAACGCCGCGTACGTCGGTCCCATGGTGAGCGCATCCTGCGCCGAGGTGATCCCATACGAGTTGAGCATTTCAAGAGCGGTCGCTACCGCGGTCCTGGTGCGCGCTCCCGGCTCGGTCAACGACGCGGCGAACGCGCCCTCCGCGACCGTGCACGCCAGCTCGTGCAACACGCCCGTCAGCTGACCGTCCTCGTCCCGGACGTACCGGCCTCCCTCAGGATCCGGGGTCGCCGGCCCGACCCCCATCAGCGCCAGCGCCTTGCTGTTCACCCACCGGTTGTGCATCGAGTCGTCGCGCAGCAGCACCGGCCGTCCACCGCCGGCTTCGTCCAGCCGTCGCAGATGCCGTCGGTCCGCCAAGGTGTCGATGAGCGTGGCACCCAGAATCCCCCCGACCACCCACTCGTCGGGGCCCAGACGACCCGACCAGGCCCGGACCTTCGTCAGTACGTCGTCGATCCCGTCCGTCGGGAGAACCGGCAGCTCGAACGCCGCCTGCGAGCCACCCATGTACAGATGAACGTGCCCTTCGCTGAGGCCCGGCATCACCATGGCCCCGTTCAGCTCGACCACCTCCGTGCCGGGGCCGATGTGATCGACGGCCGCCTCGTCCGAGCCGACGGCCACGATCACCCCGTCCCGCACCACGAGGGCCTGTGCCCAGGGACGCTCGGGATCCTGCGTCCAGATCCGCGCCCCGCGCACGACCAGATCCGCCGCGTTCTCGTCCACCAGCTCCCCTCGCGCGGTCACCCTCTCGCGGTGTCTCACGGATTGTTGCCGGCTTGCCACTGAGCCCAGGACAGGGACCAGTCGCCGTAGAGGTCCCAGACCGGGAGCGCGGGGCCCCCGGAGTTCACGACGTCGACCACATCGCCGAGGCCGAAGTTCTGGAAGAACCACTGCGCGTTGGCGGCATTGAGATTGATGCAGCCGTGTGAGACGTTCGAGTTCCCCTGCGCACTGACCGAGTTCGGGTTCTCGTGCACGAACTCACCATCGTTGGAGATGCGCGTCGACCATTTCTCGTTGGTGCGGTAGTAACCCTTGTCGCCTTTGCACACGCCGTATGTGCACGAGTCCATGGTGTAGTTGGCGCTCTTGAACGACACCACATGGATGCCGTGGTGGGTCGGGGTGACGTCCTTGCCCATCGAGATGGGCATCGTCTTGACCTGGCGACCGTTGTGGAAGATGGCCATGCTCTGTGTGTTGCCGTCGGCGTGGGCGATCCACGAGTCGTGTACCCGATAGGTGACCTCCCGGTTTTCCGCACCATAGACTCCCGCGCCGAAGTCCACCCCGTAGATGTCGGCTCCCACGGTGATCGTGGTGCCCGGTTGCCAGAACTCCTTCGGCCGGTAGTGCACGTTCCTGGCGTCCACCCAGTACCAGGCGCCTTCCTGAGGCGGATTGCTGGTCACCCGGAGATGTTGCTGGACCGCGGCTTTGTCGGTGACCGGCTCACTGAACTGGAACACGATCGGTTGTCCCACTCCGACGCTGTCCACCGACCCCGGGGCGGGCACCATGTTCGGGTACGAGGTCTTACCCGGCTTGAGCGTGGCGATCGTGAATGTGTTCTGCGTGCTCTTGGCCTCGGTGTTCGTGGCGTTGGCCACCACGGTGTAGCTGGCGGCGTATTTCAGGGGGGCGGTCGAGGTCCAGACCTTTCCCCCGCTGTCGAGAGTGCCTGCCACAACCGCACCGCTGGCGAGGTCGCGGACCTGCACACTGGTCAGTCTGCCGTGCTCGGCCGTCACCACGACCGGGGTCGCCGGGCTGACCGGCTGAGTTCCGGTCGGGGACATCGTCAGCACCGGCGCCGGCTCGGCGTCGGCGACCATGTCGCCCGCTCCGCCGGTGTGGCGGGTCTGCAGTACCGATGCCGTGACCACACCGCTGATCATGGTCACGGCAACCATCGCCACCAGCACCCAGCGGGACAACCTCACCACGTTCGCCACGCTCCCCCGAGTCGTTCGAGTAGGTCACCGTCACGCGAACCGCGAGGAACCATCGACCACGGTAACCGGCCGCCGACGGGGCCACGTCCTCGCTTCCACACAGCGTCCCCACACCTGCTTCCCAGCTGTCACCGGTCGTCGAGGAGACGACGGCGTCACCAGCTCACTGCACGTTATCGGCTCGCGGTGGGCCGAGCCGTCGCGGTGCCTGAGCGGCGGGCCGAGGCCGAGTGAGGGCGACGGCCCACGGGGACCGCTCCGGTTGGTCCCCACGCCGCGGTTCACCGACGGGAACTCCTGGTCACAGTGAGACGGGTCGACATCGACGGGACCGCCGGCGCCGCTCTCCGTCCACGCGAGCCCCCTCGCCGACCCCGCTCAACGCCCTGACGGGTGCCCCCGTCGCGCGGGGTCGGCGTTACGGGTGGCGCCACCCCCGATACACGCGCCGACCCGACCTCTCCCGACCACGGCTTATCGCCGGAATCACCGTGGCCAGGCAAGAGGTACAACGACCGACGCTCATGACCGTGACCAATGTGACACAAGTGAGTGAATAGTTCTCCTGTTGCCTCACGCTGGGTAGTACCATCTGCCGCGAGAGCGCCTCGCCCAGCACGTGCGGGGAGTCTCCCGAAGGCCCGCCGGAACGTTTCCGCAGCCCGTCCCCCGGACACGCGGAGCCCCGTCCCGGCGGGCCGACTTCTTGGCCGGCGCACAGGCCGCCGGGCGCGTCGACTCCGACGCGTGCTCCGACCGCGATCAGCGACCCGCTCCCTCATCCGCGCGGGCGTGCCGACCCGAGCGAACCCGTCCCGACGAGTCAGGGGTGCGACTCGGAGGCGTCCAGCACCGAGTGCAGCAGCCGCCGCAGGCTGGCCTGGTCAGCGAGGTTCAGAGGGCTGAGCAGTTCCGTCTCGATCTCGGCGCTCGTCAACTCCAGCTGCGCGGCGTAACGCTGGCCGGTCGAGGAGAGTTCGAGGACTCGGCGTCGGCGGTCGGTGGGATCGATTGTGCGAATGAGCAGGCCCTGCTCGACCAAGGTCTCGATGATCGGGACCGTGTTGCGGGGGTCGATACCGACGAGTTCGGCGAGTCGTTGCTGACCGAGCGGGCCGAGTTCGTTGAGTGCCAGCAGGAGCTTGTACTGGCTGGAGGTCAGTTCGAGGTCGGCCAGCATCACACCCCACCGCTGCAGCACGAGCTTGCCGGCACCGGCCAGCAGCCACGACGTCGTGCCCTGAAACCCCAGCTCGCCGGCCACCTCCGACGGCTCGACCGCGTCGCCGACGCCGGACTCCGGGGTGGCACCGATCCTCGAATCCACGCCGGCACCTTACCGGAGAATACATCGAACATGAACGACATTGCTCATGTTCGACATATCTCATGTATAAATGGTCGTGCAGAGCCCACCGCGCATTGGAGCCCGTCATGAGAGCAGTTCGATTCGACCGGTACGGCGACGTTGACGTGCTCGACGTGCGCGATGTCGACGACCCGGAGGCGACACCCGGGCGGGTGCTGGTCAGAGTTCGCGCCGCCGCGACCAACCCCGGCGACATCTACGTACGGCAAGGACTCGCCGAACGGGCCTGGGCCCTGAGGGCCCAGCTGTCCGGGCCGGGCTCCGACGCGCCGAGGTGGTCCATGAGTTTTCCCGCCGGGCAGGGCATGGACCTCGCCGGCGTGGTCATCGCCGTCGGCGAGGGCGTCACCGCGTTCGCCGCCGGTGACGAGGTCCTGGGCTGGTCCGAGCAGCGGGTGGCCCAGGCCGAGCTCGTCGCCGTGCCAGCCGAGCATCTCGTCGGTAAACCCGCCGGCCTGAGCTGGGAGGTCGCCGGGTCGATGTTCGTCGCGCCGATGGCCGCGCTGGCCAGCGTCGAAGCGGTCGCGCCCAGGGCGGGCGACACGGTCGTGGTGTCCGGAGCCTCCGGAGCGGTCGGACTCGTGGCCGCCCAACTCACTCGTCACACCGGAGCCACCGTCATCGGCCTGGCCGGTGAAGCCAACCACGACTGGCTACGCGCGCACGGCGTCACCCCCGTCGCCTACGGCGACGGTCAAGCCGCACGGATCCGCGACACCGCCGCCGGCCGGGTCGACGCGTTCATCGACACCTTCGGCGCCGACTACGTCGACCTCGCTCACGAGCTGGGCATCCCAGCCACCCGGATCAACACGGTGGTGAACTTCGACGCCGCGATCGACCATCGCGCCGGCATCCGAGGCACCGACGACGCCGGCGGAACCACCGGGCTGCAGCGGCTGGTCGACCTCGCCACCACCGGCACCCTCGAGATCCCCATCGCCGCCACCTACCCCCTCACCCAGGTCCGCGACGCCTACCACCGACTCGCCGACCGGCACACCCGAGGCAAGATCGTCCTCACCCCATCAACGACGTGAGACACCCGCGAGAACCTCCCCCGGCGAGCTGGGAGCACCCCGTCCTTCCGGCGGCAGCGGTAGTGTCGGCGCCGATGACTAACGTGGCGCCATGAGCTCCTTCAGCGGTGAGCAGCTACGAGCGATGTGCCTGTCGTTGGCGGGTGCCGGCGAGGAGTTTCCGTTCGACGAGGCGACCAGCGTCTTCAAGGTGGCCGGGAAGATTTTCGCGCTGAGTCGGCTGGCCGGTTCCCCGCTCCAGGTCAGCCTGAAGTGCGACCCCGACCTCGCCGTGCAACTGCGCATCAGCTACCCGGCGATCACCCCCGGCTACCACCTGAACAAGCGCCACTGGAACACCGTGACCCTGGACGGCTCAGTGCCGGCGAACCTGGTCGACGACATGATCGAGGACTCCTACGACCTGGTGGTAGCGGGGTTGCCCCGAGCGCGCCGCGAACGACTGGGTTGGGTAGCGCTCAGCCGTGGCCTGCCGGACTGACGAGCACGCGGCCTCGGTGGACTCGTGAGTGTTGGGTGTGGCTATAGCCAGACTCAACACTCACGAGGTGAGCCGGGCCGACGCCCATGGACGCGGAGGTCGCCTCACTCGGAGCGGAAGGTGCGGCGGTAGGCCAGTGGGGGCACGCCGAGCGACCTGCCCAGATGGTGGCGCAGGGTGGCCGCCGACCCGAGGCCGGCCGCACTCGCCACCTGGTCCACGGGAAGGTCGGTGGTCTCCAGCAGGTGCCGGGCGTGCTGAATGCGATGGCGCGTCAGCCAGGTGTGCGGGGACAACCCGGTCTCGGCGCGGAAGCGGCGGTTGAAGGTGCGCACGCTCAGGTGTGCGTGCGCCGCCAGCTCCGCGAGCGTGAGTGCCTCGTCCAGGTGTTGCAGGGCCCAGGAACGGGTGGGCTCCGTGGTGCCGCTGTGCGGCTCCGGTACCGGCCGGTCGATGAACTGCGACTGCCCTCCGTCTCGCCATGCCGGCACCACGCAGTAGCGGGCCACCGCATTGGCCACCTGCACGCCGTGGTCGGAGCGCAGAACGTGTAGGCACAGGTCCACCCCGGCACCGAGCCCGGCCGAGGTCAGCACATCGCCCTCGTCGACGTACAACACCGACTCGTCCAGCGTTACCGCCGGGTACAGCTCCCGGAACCGCTCCGTGTGCGACCAGTGCGTCGTGGCCCGGCGCCCGTCCAGCACTCCGGCCGCGGCCAGCACGAAGGCACCGGTGCAGATGGACATCAGCCTGGCGTCGCCCGGGATCCGGCGCAGCGCGGCGGCCAGCCGCTCGTCCAGGCTGCCGTGCTGCCTCGGACCGGATGCGTCGGTGCCGGGGATGATCACGGTGTCGGCACTGTCGAGACCCTCCGGTCCCAGCTCGGGCACGAGCTGGTAGCCGACCGTTGTGGGTATCGGCAGCCGGTCCAGCCCGCACACCCGCACCTCGTACAGCGGCTGCCCGTCCCGCCCGGTCGCCCCGCTGAACAACTGGGCCGGAATCGCCAGGTCGTAACCGATCACCTGGGGGACGGCCAGAATCGCGATGCGGTGTGGCCGAGTTGCGACGGTCCGGGCGCGCGACATGGCCGAATCTTGACAGATATTGGCATTCTTGCCACTCGACCTCCGGATCGCAGCCGACGGAGGATCGTCCCCGATGACGGATACGGCGCTCAGAAAGTCGCACTGGCCGTGGCTGGTGGCGTTCGCGGGGTTCATCGCGCTGATCGGAGCCGCCGGTTTCCGGTCCGCGCCCGGCGTGCTGATCGACCCGCTGCGCGCCGAGTTCGGCTGGTCCACCACGACGATCGCGTCAGCGGTCTCGCTGAACCTGCTGCTCTACGGCGTCTTCTCGCCGTTCGCGGCGGCGTTGATGGACCGCTTCGGCATGCGCAGGGTGGTGTGCTGCGCGTTGACGCTGGTGGCCTGCGGAAGCGGTCTGACCGTCTTCATGACCGCTCCCTGGCAACTGATGCTGTGCTGGGGGCTGCTGATCGGGGTCGGTACCGGCTCGATGGCGATGGCGTTCGTGGCGACGCTGACCGGGCGGTGGTTCGTCCGTCACCGGGGTGTGGTCAGCGGCGTGCTCACAGCGGCCGGTGCGACCGGCCAGCTGGTGTTCCTGCCGCTGATCGCGCTGCTGTCCACCCACCACGGCTGGCGGGTCGCCTCGCTCCTGGTCGCCGGGGCGGCGCTGATCGTGCTCCCGCTGGTCTGGCTGTTGTTACGCGACCATCCCAGTGACGTGGGGACCGTCGCGCTCGGCGGCGTGGCGATGCCGCCGGTCCGGACCGGCGGCGCGGCCCGGCGTGCGATCGAGGTCCTGGTCTCGGCGGCACGTACCCGGACGTTCTGGCTGCTCGCAGCGGGGTTCGCGGTGTGCGGTGCGACGACCAACGGCCTGGTCGGCACACACTTCGTGCCGGCCGCGCACGACCACGGCATGCCGACCTCGATGGCTGCCGGTCTGCTCGCCGTGATCGGGTTGTTCGACATCGTCGGCACGATCGCCTCCGGGTGGTTCACCGACCGGGTCGACGCACGCTGGCTGCTCGGCGTCTACTACTTCCTGCGCGGGGCGTCCCTGCTGGCCCTGCCGCCGCTGTTGGCCCCGACCACGATGCCACCGATGTGGGCCTTCATCGTCTTCTACGGGCTGGACTGGGTGGCCACGGTGCCCCCCACCGTGGCCCTTGCCCGACAACACTTCGGTGACGACGGACCGATCGTGTTCGGCTGGGTGTTCGCCTCCCACCAGGTCGGGGCCGCGATCGCCGCCTCGGGGGCGGGTCTGATCCGTGACCACACCGGCAGCTACAGCCTGGCCTGGTACCTCGCGGGCGGCCTCTGCGCGCTGGCAGCGGTCTGCTCACTGTGCATCCGCCGGCCTAGCCCGCCCGCCCACGAGCTGAACCTGGTGGACGACGAGGCGCAGCTGTCGTAGCGGCTCCCCACCCGAGCGGGCTGATGCCTCCGCCACGCTGTCAGCCGGACTCGACCGAGATGACCGTGGGCACCGAGAGCAGGGAAAGCCGATACCGGATCCGTTCGGCGAGATCGGCCGGTGCACTGCTCGTCACGACCCGACCCACGAATCTCGTACCCTCGTCGTGAAGCTCCAGCGCGTAGGCCGATCGGGAGTTCTTCACGATGCCGGCGATTTCCAGTTCGATCGCGAGGCGGGCCGCCCGACGGCGCAGCTCGACCTTGGAGATTTTGCCGACGCCCGTCATCGGTAGCTCGCTCACGGCAACGACCTGCACCGGAGCCGCGGCAGGATCGCCGACGCGTTCCTTGCACCACAGACGTAGCTCTTCAGCAACCTCGGGTGCGGCCAGGTCGTGGCGGACCTGCACGAACGCGATCGGCACCTCTCCGGCATAGGCATCGGGGCGCCCGACGACCGCCGCCATCGTCACGGCCGGGTGCCGCGCCAAGCCCTCTTCGACCTCCGACGGATCGATGCCGTGGCCGCTGCGCTTGATGAGGTCTTTTGCGCGCCCGGTGATCCACAGATCGCCGTCGCCGTCGACGTACCCGATGTCCCCGGTGTTGAGCCACCCGCCGTCGAGCAGCACACCCGCGTCACGCCGAGGGACCTTGTAGCCGGGGAAGATGTTCGGGCCTCGGGTCAGCACCAGACCAGGCTCTCCGGTCTCCCGGACGCTCTCCACCGACGGCTCCGTCCCGGAGAGATCGTGATCGACGATGCGAATCTCGCACCCGGGCAGCGATCGCCCGACCGAGCCTGCTTTGACCGGGCCACCCGGCGGTGTCAACGCACTCGCGCAAGTCCCTTCGGTCAGACCGTAGGCACCGAGCGGCCGGTGTCCGACGGTGCGTTCCCACCGTTGCGCCAGAGCGATCGGGACCGGCGCCGATCCCGAGACGGTCTGTGCGAGAGTTCGAGAGATCCGACCATGATCGCTGGTCTCCAGGATCGCCGACATGACTGTCGGTACAACGACCAACACCTCGATGTCATGTCTGTCGACCGTTTCCCAGATGCGCGCGACGGCGGTCCGATTGCGGAAGCCAAGAGGCCCGAGAACAACCAGTGTCATCCCCGAGGTGAAAGCGCCCAGCGACACGGCGATCGCGCCGACGACGTGGAACATGGGCAGAGCCATCGCCGAAGAGCGATAGCGCGACCAGCCGAGTACATCGACGATCGCGGCGCTGTTGAAGACCTCGTTCCCGTGTGTGTGCTGGGCCAGCTTCGGGGTCCCCGTGGTACCGCCGGTGTGGAAGTAGGAGGCGATGTCCGACGGCCGAGGAGCGGGGAACTGCAGCCGGCCGGCGGTCTGGGAACTGATTCGAGAGTGCCATCCGAGGGCGACGTCGTTCGTTCCGTCCACGGCCAGGATGCACCCCAGGGACGGGACGAGGTCCCGCAGCTCAACGGCCTTCTCCCAGACCGCGGGCTCGGACGGTCCTTGGACGACGAGGACTTTCGTGCCAGCGGCGTTGAGGATATGGGCGAGCTGGCCCAGGCTCAGATGGCCGTTCACGGGGTTCGCTATACCGACGGACTCGGCGGCCCACATCGCCACCTGCGCTTCGGGGCCGTTGGGCAACATCAGGGTCACGGCATCGGTCCGACCGACACCCAGCTGGGCCAGCATGTTCGCGGCACGCACGATGTCATCTCGGAGCTCCTGGTAGGAGAACGACCGCTCTTGGCCGTCCGTCGTCCCGTCTTCGAGAAAGATGAGCGCCACCCGGTCCGGATGTCGACGCGCGCGGTCGTTGATCACTTCGTACGTGTTGAGGTACGCCACAGATTTACACCTTTCGCGCTCGCGAAAACTCGTTTCCGAACGTTTCCCGCGGGGACCCATACAGTCGGGTATCGCCGCTGAATGCCGACGATCGCCGATCCAGCCGCGCCGAGTAGCGGCGGGTACTAACGCTGGCAGCCGCCTATGCGCGCCTGCTGGCCACCCGGATCGGATCCACCAGCGCCGGCAGGTTACGACTCAGTGCCTCGGCGGACGGAGGATCGACGAGCTGTGACACGGCGATTCCATGAGCATGCGCCGCGATCTCGACGGCGGATGCGTCGACATCGTCGGTGTGAAAGATGCCGGACGCAATCCCATCGGCGATGATTGTGCGAAATCTCCCGACCGCCGAGTGATGCTGCTCGGCGAGAAGATGGCGAATCTCGTCGTCCTTCTGGGAGTAGGCGATGATCGCGATCCAGAACTGCCACCACGTCCGCCGATGTGGCGCCGTCAGGTCGAAGCGTTCGAGCAACGCATACATGCTGGCCAACGGGTCGCCCTCGACGAAGTTCGCCGGCGGGCGCTCGTAGCCGTACCTGATGGCCTCGTGCAGCAGCTGCCTCTTGCTCGGAAAATGGTAGGTAACCGTTCCCACACTCGCACCGGCCGCTGCTGCGAGTGTTCGCATGCTCATCCCGTCGACCCCGCGGCCGGCGATCTGCGCGAACGTGGCGAGCAGAATCTGTCGGCGCACGTCGTCAGCGCGAGGTCGAGCCATTATGCGATCCTACGAGAGTCGGTCGACGGTGTCACTCGACACATTCGACGGGAAGAACAGGGGCTTCACGTCCGCTGCCCCAAGATCTCCCTGGCCATGACGATCTTCATGATCTCTGTCGATCCTTCCATCTGCTTGCACATCCGCAGGAACCCATAGAAGTCGCCGAACGGATAGTCGTCGACCGCCAGACCCCGACCGCCCAAGACCTGCATCGAACGATCGACGACACGGAGCCCGGCGTCGATGCAGTAAGCCTTTACCGACGCGACCTGGAGACGCACGGCCGGATATCCCAGCTTGTCCACGAGCCACGCGGCGTGGAATGTGTTCCAGCGGATCGACTCGATGTCGTAGAAGTTGTCGGTCAACATCCATTGGATTGCCTGGTTTTCGCCGAGCTTGCGACCGAACACCTCGCGTTCCTTCGCGTACGCGACCGCCAGCTCCTGGCTGCGTTCCGAGATACCCAATGCACTGCCGCCCAGTCGCAGGCGGAAGCGGTTGAACTGATGCTGCGCGATCGCGAACCCGGCTCCCTCTTCTCCGAGGAGGTTCTTGTGCGGCACGACGACGTTGTCCAGCTCGAGCTCTTCTTCGATCCCCCACGACCGGGACAGAACCGGAATCTGGCGCACCGGCCGGAAGCCGGGGGTGCCGTGATCGACGAGGAAGATGCTGATACCCCGGGATCCTTTCGACGGGTCCGTTACCGCCGCGACGGCGGTGTGCGAGGCCAAAGCATGCTCGGTGTGCCACAACTTTCGGCCGTTCAGCACCCAACTGTCCCCCTTGCGAACCGCCGACGTGGTCATCGCCGACAGGTCGGAACCCGCTCCCGGCTCGGTGAAGCACAGTGACCAACCGGTCTTTCCGTCCAGAACCGGGTACAGATACTTCTGCTTGATTTCCTCTGAGGACTCGTACATCACCGGCCACGGGCTGTACGCGTTCCCTGGAATATGCCGGGGGCATCTCGCTATCTCCGTCAGTACGATGACGTCTTCGACCGCACCGAGGCCTCGTCCACCATACTCTTTCGGAACATTGATCTTATTGATACCGTATTTCTCCTGCGTGGCGTTGAGCCAGGTGATCAGCTCAGCGCCGTAATCTTCCTCCCGCAGGGGCCATGACTGATAGTTCGGGAGTACCTCGTCGTCCATGAATCGACGGGCACGCTCCTGCAGATCGCGCTGCTCCGCCGTGAGTTCGAAATGCATGTTCGCACACTCTCCTTTGTCGACTATGTCGAGCATGTCGGTCGTTCGGGCTATTCCGGCAGCATGACCACAATTTTCCCCATTGCCTTCCGGGCATCGAGGAGAGCAAGGGCGCTCGGTGCGTCCGAGAACGGAATGATGTGCGTGACCGCGGGCGATATGGACCCGCTACCCCACAGCGCGAGAAGCTCTCCGACGTTGCGCCGATTCGACGCCGCTTCTACCTCGACGAACGTACGCCAGTCGACGCCGATAATGCTCGCACCTTTGAGCAGTACCAGATTCAGCGGTATTCGGGGAATACCCGCGGCGAATCCGACCACCAGGTGGCGGCCTCCCCGGCCGAGCGCGCGAAACGCGGGCTCGGAGTACGACCCGCCGACCGGGTCGAAGACGACGTCGAACCCCGTTCCGGCCGGGTCCAGGGCCCTGAGCCGGCCGGTGAAGTCCCGTTGGGGTCCGCCGGGGCCCAGCTCGGCGTCGTAGACGATCCCGCTGGTCGCTCCGGCCGCCAACGCGAAGTCGAGTTTCTCCGCCGAGGAGACTCCGGCGACGACGGTTGCCCCCAATGCCCTCCCCAGCTCCACCGCGGCGCGACCGACGCCCCCGGCGGCGCCGAGCACCACCAGCTTCTCCTCGGCCTGCAGATCGGCGACGTCGCGGAGCGCGTGATACGCGGTCGCATACGTGAACAGGAATGCGGCGCCCGTCGCGTACGGCAGGGAGTCGGGTGCCTTTGTGAGAGCTCGGGCCGGCATCGTCACGTACTCGGCCATCGCCCCCCAGCCCGAGACGCCGATGACCCTGTCTCCCGGTTTCAGGCCCGACTCATGGTCACGAGTGGCCTCGACATCGCCGCAGAACTCACTTCCGGGTGTGAGAGGGCGAGGTGGCGAGACCTGGTACTGCCCGCGAATGAGGAGACTGTCCGGAAAGTTGATCCCGACCGCGCGCACCCGCACGAGCACGTCGCCCTGGCCGGGTGTCGGTACCGGTACGTCCTCGAGCACAAGCGCTTCGGGGCCACCCGGTTCGTGGCTTACCCAGGATTTCATCGACCCGCTCCGCGATGTTGAGAGAGTCGCACGACTGTACGACTCAGTCAGTGTCGCACAGTCGTGCGACTCAGGTCAAGTCGCCGAGATCGGCGGCAACGACCGGTCGAGGATCGGCAAGGGTCTCGGCGAAGCTGACAGTTCCCCAGCCAGGCCGGATTAGCGTGGGGTCATGATCGGGCTCCCACCGGAGGCGTGCGACGACAACCAGGGCACCCTCGTCCGCACCGAGCGAATCGCTTGATGGAGGACTCGTTGGATTGGCCCGACGAGTGGCTGCTGAGCCTGTCGTGGACGCTGAAGGTTTCCGTCGTCACACTCGTCGTACTCGCACTGTCGGCCGCCTCGGTCATGAAGTTCACCGGCTGGGGGCGAAACTTCAAGGCACTGACCCTGTCGCACTTCATCCCGGGCCGTAGCTGGGCCAGCTGGCAACCGATACTGTCGATCACCGCCGTGCTCGTCCTGGCCATCGTCGGAGTCAGGCTGCAGGTACTCGACTCGTACTTCCAGAATGGGCTCTACACCGCGTTCCAGAAACGGGACGCCTCACAGTTCTACCGCTACATGGGAATCTTCGGATTCATCGCCGCGGTCAACGTCGTCCAAGTGATGCTCAGCTACTTCCTCGGTCAGCTGCTGGTGATCCGCTGGCGAGTGTGGTTGACCAACGAAATGCTGACCGACTGGATGACGGACAGGTCCTACCACGTGGCCAACTTCCTCCCCGATGCGGTGGACAACCCGGACCAGCGCATTCAGGAGGACATCAACTCGTTCACCTCGAACTCACAGGATCTGCTGCTCGGCGCGGTGAGCGCGATCATCTCGACCTGCTCGTTCGTCGCGGTGCTGTGGACGTTGTCCGGACCGATGTCGGTGTTCGGATTCCAGGTTCCGCGCGCCATGACGTTCGCCATCCTGATCTACGTCACCGTGGCCTCGGTCGTGGTGTTCAAGGTCGCCCACCCCTTGATCAGGCTGAATTTCGTCAAGGAAGCCCTGGCGGCATCCTTCCGGTACGCGCTCGTCCGATTGCGCGACAACTCCGAGAGCGTCGCCTTCTACTCCGGGGAGCGGGTGGAACGGCGAAATCTGGACAGCGGATTCCGCGCCGTCATCGGCAACGCGTGGGACCTGGTGCACCGAAACGTCAAGTTAAACGGCCTCAACATCGTGGTCACCCAGCTCTCCGTCGTGATCCCGTTCATCCTGCAGGCGCCCCGGTTCTTCAGTGGAGCGGTCAGCCTGGGCGATATGCAGCAGACCGCCTCGGCGATGGGGCAGGTCCACGACTCCCTGTCGTTCTTCCGCAACAACTACGACACCTTCGCGACCTACCGCGCCACGATCGATCGGCTCATCGGATTGAAGAAGGTCAATGCGCAGGCACGAAAGATGCCCACGTTGAGCATCGGAACCGACCGACGCCTCGATGTCCGACGCCTGACGATCAATCTCCCCACCGGTCAGCCGCTGATCGAAGACCTCACGTTCACGCTGGGCACCGGCGATACGTTACTGGTCAAGGGGCCTTCCGGATGCGGCAAGACCACTCTGCTGCGCGCCCTGGCAGGCCTGTGGCCGTACGCCGACGGCCAGGTGCGGCGACCGACCGGCACGCAAGCACTGTTCCTGAGCCAGCGCCCCTATCTCCCGCTCGGCACCCTGCGGCAGTCGCTGTACTACCCGGAAGACACCGCGACCGACTCCGACCCGGCTCGGGGTGTCGACATTCTCCACCGGGTTCAGCTCGGTCATCTCGCCGAACGAATCGACGAACCCCGCGATTGGGGAAGAATCCTGTCCCCCGGGGAACAGCAGCGTCTCGGTTTCGCACGAATCCTGCTCAACCGTCCGAGGATTGCCTTTCTGGACGAGGCCACCTCGGCAATGGATGCCGGGATCGAGCTCATGCTCTACCGCCTGCTCCGTGACGACCTACCCGAATGCACGATCGTGAGCGTCGCGCACCATCACACCCTGGAATCAGTGCACACGAACCATCTGGACCTCTCCGGTTCGGGCGGCTGGGCGCTGAGCGAGATCAGTGGCACCGTGAAGGGCTGAGCAGCGGTCTGTCGGAACTGGCAGGTTCCTGAGCCTCGGATGCGGTGGTCCGACGGTGGAGTCCGTAGCGTGCCGACGATGCGCACCGCGACCGTCAGGGCAGATTCCGCGACTCCCGTCGCCGACGTGGTCACCGAGCTGGACGGATCGGTGCTGGCCATGGACCTGTCACCCGCCACCGGCGTGCTTGCGGTCGAATGCCGGGGTGAGATTCGTCTGCTCGCCCCTCGAACGTTCGACACGCTGCGCCGCTGGCGGGCCGACGAGGCGAAAGTGCGCGATCTGGCCTTCTCCGCCGACGGGCAACGCCTGGTGACGGCGGGCTATGACGGAGCGGTGGCGCTGTGGGACACCACCACCGGAACACGCATCCGCGGATTCACCGGACACGAGGGCCGGACGTGGTCAGTCCATTTCTCCCCCGACACGTCCCTGATCGCTTCCGCCGGAAACGACGGGTCGGTGAGGCTGTGGCGAACCGACCGGCCGGACCACCGTGTGCTGACCGGGCACGACGCGCCGGTCCGCTCGGTAGCCTTCGCCCCGGACGGCAGGCACATCGCCTCCGGTGACGAGGCACACCGAATCGCGGTCTGGGATACCGCGAGCGGCGAGCCGCGGCGCTGGCTGCGCGGCCACACCGGCAAGGTCCGCTGCCTGCGCTTCCGACCGGACGGCACTCTGGTCTCGGGAAGCTCGGACGGCACCGTCAGAATCTGGGACATCACCACCGGCCTCGCCCTACGCCGGCTGCAGGCGCACGGCGTCGGTCGCGTCGGCAAGATCCGGACCATGGCGTTCTCCGCTGACCACGAGATCATGGTCACCGGCGGCCAGGACCGCACCGCGCGTGTGTGGACCAGCCAGAAAATGAACCCACACGCCACACTGAGTGGCCACGACGACGTGGTCACCGCCTCAGCGCTCTCGGCGGACCACCGTTGGGTGTTCACCTCGGCCGCGGACCACACCCTGCGCAGATGGCCGCTGGCCTGACGGACCGTTGGAGCGGTTGCAGTCTTCGTTGGAGCGGGCACGGCGGTCTGTACCGCCCCATTCTCCACAGCCTCCCCCAGGTCAGAGCGGCCGTGTGAAACCGGCGTGGCTGGCGACGTACCCGAGGCTCTCGTAGAAGCGGCGGGCATCGGTACGGGCCGTGTCGGTGATGAGCTGGGCGTGGGTGGCGCCGCGGGCGCGGCCGTAGTCGTGGGCCCACTCGATCATGGCCGAACCGAGGCTGCCGGCGCCCTCTGCGGGAGCGATACCGAGCCCCTCGACCTGCATCCGGCTGGCGCCGCCTCGGGACAGACCGGGGATGATGCTCAGCTGGATGGTGCCGACGACACGGTCCAGCTCGTCACGGACCGCGGCGAGAAAGTGGGACGGGTCGCGCGAGATCGCGTCGAAGGCCGCTTCGTAGCGCTCGACGTCGCTGACCTCGCGGTCCTGCCCGGTCTCGTCGCTCGCGAGCAGTGCGATGAGGGCTGGGACGTCGGACCGGGCGGCTCGGTCGATGCGGTACACCCGTCCGGCGAGCTGGAGCACACTGTGGTCGGCGGCCCTTGCCTGGTCACGCAGCCGCGCCACCAGCGCGTCCAGCCAGCCGCCGACGTGCCTACGCGCCTCGACGGTGTCGGGATAGCGGCAACGGAGGTGCAGGCCGGACTCGTCGAGGATGAACCACAGCATCACCCCGTCGGTGAGGACCGCCGCTCCGACGTAGTGCGCCTCGAGGCCGGTCGCATCGACGCGCACCGGCAACCGGCGCAGGTCCAGCCACGAGATCGCGAACATGCCGGGCGCCTCGGGCATCCCACCCCATGGCTGGAGCACGTCCTCGAGCGGCCAGGACCCGAGGTGCACCGCCTCCTTGACGGCCTCCGCGCAGGCGCGGGGCGAGGCGTCGGCCGACTCGATGACGGCGTTGGTGATGAACCAGCCGACCGAGTCGTGCCAGGTCGCCTCGTATCTGCTGTGGACCGGGAACACCGCGCGGAGCGGAATGTCCGCTCGCTCACGGGTCACCGCGGTCATCGCCGAGACCACCAGCGCCAGCGCTGAGACCTTCTCCTCACGGGCGCGCACCGAGAGCGCGGCGCTGGCGTCCACGTCGAGAACGTCGCGGACCTCGACCCGTTCGTGGTGCATCGCGTCGATCTCCCCCAGCGGGAGCGGAAACCTCGGCATCACCCCGCCGCACGCCGCGAGCACTTCGGCCCACCGCGCGCGGACCCCGTCCGGGGCCAGCGGGCGGTCGCGCATGGCACTGGTGTGCGCAGCGAAGGGAGGTGTCTCGGCGAGAACGGGTGTCCGGCCGGCGCGGGCGTCGACCAGGGCCGCGAGCAGGTCGCGGGCGACGACGAGCATCGACCACATGTCCACGTGGGCGTGGTCGGCCGCAACGACGACGGTCGGGGAGTCCGCGGTCTCGAGCAGACAGAGTCGGTGTGACGGAGACGCGTACGGCGTGCACGCCGCGTCGAGCACTGCCCGGAGCGTGTCGTTCACGGCCTGCCCGGACGCGACCGGGTGCTCGACCCAGCCACCCGGCGAGATGTCGACCTCGTGCAGTAGCGGGGTGCCGTCCCCGGCCCGTGTGAAGACCGACCGGAGGGTGCCGTGCCGGGCCACGACCGCCAGCCAGGCGGCTGCCAGGTGCCCCGGCTCCACAGCCTCGGCAAGGCGCACCGACAGCGCCATCCATGAGCCCGGGCGGTCTCCGGCACCGACGTGGCGTCGCTGGTCGAAGGAGACCGGGAGTGCGCGCCCGGGTGGCCCGACGGTGACGTCGTAGCCGAGGAGCCGGCCGAAGGGCAGTCGCAGGTGCGCAACGTTGGTCAGCCGCATCTCCGTACTCTAGGGAGCCGAACCTCCCCTCCTGGAGCCGCCTGTGAGCCGCCCTCTGCCGCGTTTCGCCGTCCCCGGCGCCGAGCTCGATGTCGAGCTGAGCGACGAGGGAGGCCACCCGGTCGTCCAGCTGCACGGCCTGACCTCCAGCCGCGTCCGCGACCGGCTGCTCGACCTCGATCTGGGGCGAGGGCTCAGCGGCACCCGGCTGTTGCGGTACGACGCGCGCGGGCACGGCCGCTCGGCAGGGCGAGCTGTCCCGGAGGACTACCGATGGGAGGTTCTGGCCGACGACCTGCTGCGGCTGCTCGACCGGTGGTTCCCAGGTGAGCGGGTCCACGGCGTGGGCCCGTCGATGGGTACCGGGACGCTGCTGCACGCGGCGCTCAGGCAGCCGGACCGGTTCTCAGGTCTGACTCTGCTCGTCCCGCCGACAGCGTGGGACACGCGTGCGGCGAAGGCCGAGGACTACCGTCGCGCGGCCGATCTCGTCGAGAAGCACGGCGTGGCGGCGTTCGTGCGAGCCGGGCGGCTGTACCCGGTCCCACCCGCGACCTCGCAGCAGCCCGAGACGACCCCCGATGTGCCCGAGCACCTCCTCCCGGCACTGCTGCGGGGTGCGGCGCTCACCGATCTGCCGGCTCGACGGGCTCTCGCCGGGCTGAGCATGACGGTCCATGTGCTCGCTTGGGTCGACGACCCGGCCCACCCGGTCTCGACGGCGGAGAACCTGGTCGCGACGCTGCCGGACTGCACCCTCGACGTCGCCCATGTCCCGGCGGACGTCGCGGCGTGGCCGGAACGGCTCATGCAGCACGTGGCCCGGAGCACCGCGGCGGGCGAGTCGCCGAACCAGGTCCGCCACGGGTGAACCCTGGCACGACACGCCGGATCGGTGGTCGATCCGAACCGCGTCCGGTCAGCTCTCGCTGTCTGTTCCCGGGTGACCGCCGAGGCCGGCCACGAAGGCGGTCAGCAGGTTCCATCCGTGGTCCCAGGAATCGAGCTGGCTGTCCGAGCTCAAGTGCCCCTGCGCACCGACGCTCACCCGGGGCGCGCCCCAACGCCGGGCAAGGTCCCGCGAGCTGGGCGACGCGCAGTAGGGGTCGTCGTCGCTGGCTACCACCAGGCTCGGCGTGCCCAGCGGCAGCGCGGCGACGACCAGGAACGACGGCGCCGCGTCTCGGGGGAAGGCAGCGCCGTGCCTGTCCGGCGGAGCCACGAGGAACGCACCGCGCGTGTCGTCGGCGTGCCGCGACAGCCAGTGGGCCACCGCGAGGCAGCCGAGGCTGTGGGCGACGAGCACGGTGTCCGGTCCAGATCGTGCGCAGGCCCGGGTGATGGCGTTGCTCCAGTCCTCCAGGTCGGGTGCGGTCCATGACGCCGGCGCGATTCGAGTGGCACGGTGGCCCCAGGCGGCTTCCCACCGGCTCTGCCAGTGGCGCTCATCCGATCCGTCGATACCGGGAACCAGCACGAAGTCCACGAGTCACCAATCATTATGCGCCCAGAGGGTGGGGCGACGAACAGTTACCTGGGTGACGATGACATGGGGGTATCACCCCGGTCGCTCTCGACGAATGAATCGAAAGTAGATGCCCGGAGGAACGATGCATTCCATGGACTCGACCGATGCCGCGCTCCTCGCCCTGTTGCAGAGCGACGGCCGGCTCAGCGCGGCGGAGCTCGGGCGCCGGGTCAACCTTTCCCAACCCGCGGTGTCCGCCCGTATCCATCGGCTCGAACAGGCGGGTGTCATCACCGGGTACCGAGCCAGCGTCGATCCGGCGAAACTGGGACTCAACATCCATGCCGTCATTCGCCTACGGACCACGCACGCCCAGATCCCCACGGCGCTCGCGATGTTCGACAAGCTCGCGGAGATCACGAACACCTACCGGCTGACCGGCGAGGACTGTTTCCTGCTCGATGTCCACGCCGGCTCCGCGGAACGACTCGAGCGCATCGTCGATACCGTCGCCCGCCTCGGCCCCGTCACCACCTCACTGGTCCTGAGGGCCTACCCACCGAAGGCCGTCACCTCACCCCAGCAACAGTGAGCCAACGGGACCCGCGCTCAGGCCCGGGTGGGGCCTCGGGTTTCAGGCGAGCGCCGTGACGAGCAGGGCGAAGGCAGCGATGATCACCGCCACGCGGACATAGTGGAAGCGTTCCCAGCGGCGCAGCTGCTGAGTCCAGTCCTCGGGCCGGTTGTCGGGGGTCCACGTCTTGTTCCGGTTGTTGATCGGGACGAGCAGCAGGACCGACATGACCACGCTGAGGAACAGCAGCCCGCCGGCGGTGACGACGAGGCCGCTACCGGGATGGTGTCGCCCGGCGACGGCCCAGAACCCGACGAGGACGAGGGAGCCGATGTACCAGATCGGCATCACGGCGCCGAGTATCCGACCCCCGTGGGCGTGGCCGAGTTGGCCGCTGTCCTCGGGGAGCGCGTGGAAGATCGGATTCATGACGAAGGCGACGGAGAACTCCACCCCCACCATCACGCCGACGATCACGGTGGTGACGACCTCGAGTGCGTTGAGCACGGCGACCCTCGCTAGGACCTAGCATCGACAAGTAACCGTTCAACGCTAGCACTGCTATCGCTCGAATATCTAGCAGCGCTACATTCTTGGACACCGCCACAGTCACGCCCTGCGCTTACGGCGGCTCCACAGAGGTGGTCCGGGAGAACACGGCGTCCTGGAGCAGCGTGCCGGTATCCGGCCGATCGTGACCTGGGCGTCGGTCAGGCCGGCGAGTCGAAGGACAGCGAGCGCACGCCGCCGCGCAGCAGCATGTCGACGAACCGGTGACTCTTCTCCACGTGCTCGCGCATCAGCGAGCGAGCGTCTGCCACCTTGCCGTCGACCAGCAGCTCCAGGATCCGGACGTGGTCGCCGTGGACCTCCTCGCGCCGGTTGAGTCCGTCTAGCCGCCGGTAGGGCTGGGTACGGCTGTAGATGGTGCCGAGCATCCGGACCAGCTCGTCGTTGCCGGACAGCGCGGCCAGCTCGGCATGCACCCGCTCCTCGACGACCGGGTCCCCGCTGGTCCCGTCGCACGTCCGGGCGAGTAGCGCCTGAAGCGCGGGGCGGTCCGCCTGCTCGCCGACGAGCTGGATCACCAAATCCTCCAGCGTCGCCCAGATGACCATCAGGTCGGCGACCGTCTCCAGCTTGACCACCCGGACCGCGTACCCGCCGCTGGGCAGTCGCTCGACCAGCCCCATCTCCTGCAGCGACTTCAGCGCCTCACGCACCGGCGTTCGACTCACCGAGTAGCGACGAGCCAGTCCCTCCTCGGTCAGCCGCTCGCCAGGTTCGAGCTCGAAGTCCGAGATCTGCCGGGCCACCGCGTCGACGACCTTTTGGCTCCGTGCTTCGTTCTGTGCAGCCCCCATCGACTCCAGTGTCCTACTCTCTGTCGCCCCGTGACCAGCGGCCCGCACACGAAACCCGTGTACCGCGGAGTATACGAGTCCGGCCCACCGGTCCGGCCGATCACCGTACCCCGCACCGGCAATCGAGCCGAGCCCCTTGCCGTACGCGCAGGTCAGCTGTAGCTTTCCCGCTATCCCGTTCTGTATGCAAGTCAGTACACAATCAGCAACGGTGCTGTATGCACAGCGGGGACGAAGTCGACCAGGTCGTCCGCGGACACACCGTGGGCAGTCCCGTGCGCGGCCTCGCCGACACCCGAGCCCGACACCGCCGAGGTGAGCCATGATGAACCAACCACCCCCGGCCGGCCACGAGTCCGTGGCGGCCACCGCGTCCGGTCCGGGAGGCCGCGCCGCCACCCTCGGTGAGGTCCTCGACCGGATCGGCGTGACCAGAACGCACTACTTCGCGCTGGTCCTCGTAGTGCTGGGCGGCCTGTTCGAGGTGTTCGAGCAGTTGATCCTGTCCTCACTCGGCCCCGCGCTGCAGAAAGCGTTCGGGGTCGACACGTCGAGCATCGGCATCCTGTCCAGCATCACGCTGGTCGCCGTCGTCGTGGGCGGGATCAGCGGCGGCGTGCTCGGCGACCGCCTCGGCCGCCGGTCGGTGCTGTCGGTCAGTCTGGCCGTGTACTGCGTCGGCACGGTGATCTCGGCGTTCGCGCCTTCGTACCTGGTACTCGCGCTGAGCCGGGTCATCACCGGCCTCGGCGTGGGCGGCGAGATCGCCATCGGGCTGACCTACCTGTCCGAACTGTCGCCGACCAAGGTGCGCGGCGTGTTCGTCTCGCTGTTCAACACCATCTCGGCGGGCGTCGGCGTCTTCCTCGTGTTCGCCTACACCCTGCTCGTGCTGGGCCCGGTCGCCACGCTCACCGGCGCGGGCGACGACGCCTGGCGGTGGGCGTTCGGGCTGCTCGGGCTGCCGGTGATCCTGATCGTGTTCTTCCGCCGCTACCTGCCGGAGACCCCGGCGCACCTGCTCAAGCGCGGCGACATCGACGGGGCCAACCGCGCGCTGACCCGGCTGGCCAGCGGACGCCTGCGGCCGCCGCCGGACGACCAGGTGACCGCGTTCGTCGACGAACGCACCGCCGCGGCCTCGGAGAGCGCGCAGACCAGCGGGTCCGCGTCCGGCGAACTGGCCAAGGTGCTCTCCCCGCCGCTGCGCAGGCGCACCGTCGTCATGTCGGTCGCGGCGTTCCTGGCCTGGGGCGTCGAGTTCAGCATCATCTTGATCATGCCTACCCTGCTGGTGCAGCGCGGGTACTCGATCGCCGGCAGCCTCGCGCTGACCATGGTGCAGAACCTCGGCGCGCTGATCGGCGCATGCCTGGCCACGCTGGCCAGCTACGTGCTGGCCCGGCGGGCCGTGGTGGCGATCGGCACGGTGGCCGGCTCGGTCTGTGTGGTCGTCTTCGCGCTGTACGCCTACTCCGACTGGTCGATCCTGCTGATCGGCTTCGCCTTCCAGCTCTGCTGCCTCATGGTCAACACGACCGTCTGGCTCTGGTCGCCGGAGCTGTACCCCACCAGCATCCGGGCGTTCGGCACCGCGCTCGTGGTCAACGTCGGCTTCCTCGGCGGCGCGGTGATGCCGGTGGTCGCCACCGTCGTCTTCGAGCGGACCGGAGTCGTCGCCGCGTTCTGCCTGCTGGCCGTGATGTACCTGCTGATGGCGCTGCTCATGCCGCTGAGCACCGAGACCCGGGGGGTCTCGCTGGAGGAGCTGCACGGCAGACCGGTCCGCGCCGGCTGAGCACCCCGCTCCCACCCCGCATCGGAAGACCGGCCCGCCCGGGCCAGGAAGGAACGACATGCCGAGAGACTTCATCGGGTACAACAACAACTACCCGGACGTGGCCTGGCCAGACGGAAAGCGACTGGCACTGTCCATCGTGGTCAACTATGAGGAGGGCGCCGAGCGGGCCTATCCGAGCGGCGACGACACCCAGGAGACCGGCACCGAGTGGGGGCGCTCGCCGGTGCCGGACGGCACCCGGGACCTCGCCATGGAGTCCATGTACGAGTACGGCTCCCGGGTCGGCGTGTGGCGCATCCTCGACGTGCTCGAGCGGCACTCCGCCCCGGCCACCTTCTTCGCGGCGGCCAAGGCTCTCGAGATCCACCCCGAGGTCGGGCGGGTGGCCGTCGAGCAGGGGCACGAGATCTGCAGCCACGGCCTGCGCTGGGAGGAGGTCTTCCAGCTGTCCCGTGACGAGGAGCGCGCGCACATCCGGGAGGCCGTCGAGATCATCGAACGGGTCACCGGTACGCGGCCGGTCGGCTGGTACTGCCGCTACGGCCCCAGCGTGCACACCCGCGAGCTGGTGGTCGAGGAGGGCGGGTTCAGCTACGACTCGGACGCCTACAACGACGACCTGCCCTACTACGTCGACGTGCACGGCACCGACCAGCTCGTGGTGCCCTACACCGCCGACGTCAACGACATGCAGTGGTGGATGGGCACCATGGTCACCGGCGGCGAGTTCCACACCTACGCGCGCGACTCGTTCGACGTGCTGCGCGCCGAGGCGCAGATTCGGCCTCGGATGATGTCGGTCGGGCTGCACTGCCGGATCATCGGGCGGCCCGGGCGGATCGGCGGCCTCGACGACTTCCTCGCCTACGCCTCGTCGTTCCCGGACGTGTGGATCACTACCAGGGCACAGATCGCCGAGTGGTGGCACACGCTGCGCAAGGACGGTGCGGTATGAGCGGGGACGTGCACGTGGGCGGGTTCGTGCGGCACCGGGGCGGGCCGGACGAGAGCGGGCTGCTGCTGTCATCGGTGAACGTCCCGGAGATCGAGCACTGTCTCGGCGTCGCCACGGTGCCCGAGGGCGTCGTGGTCGAGCACGAGACGGTGCACACCACCGGCGAGGTCATGTACGTCGCGGCGGGCAGCGGCGAGCTTCGCCGGGACGGCGACCCGATCGCCTTCCAGCAGGGCGACGCGATCTTCATCCCGCCCGGCCGGTGGCACTCGCTGGCCAACACCGGCGTCGGCGAGCTGGTCTCGGTGTTCTCCTTCCCGTCGCCGTCGCGGCCACCCAGCGAGTCGCGCCCGGCGGGCGGACGGTGAACCCGGTGACCGCTGGTCCGAGCCGGATGTGACGGATCGGGTGAGAAGAGCGCAGTGGCAGTACGCTCGCGCGCGCTCGACTGACCCCGGTCCGGCCGATGCGGGCGCCGCCGAGCTTCGCTGTCGGTGAGGATCGAAGCGGAATCCATACCCACGCAGTGTGACGATCTCGGGGATGTCGACGTCGCCGGCCATTGGCGTGGCACGGCTGATCGCGGCGCCGGGCTCGCCGACGAGCCTGGCGAGCGAACCGGTTCGTCACCGGGGCTCACCCGGCGCGCGGCCGTGTCCACCTCGACGCCGTCCAGATCGGGTGGTCCCAGGTCGGGCCCGGTTCGCCACACTGCCGGTCAAGGCAAACGGAGGGTTATCGGCTGCCCATCATCGGGTCACCGTGCGTTGTCGGCGGGGGCGCGGGGCACAGACTCCTCGGGTGCGCACACGTATCGTCGGGTTGTCCGCGCTCGCGGCCGTGCTGGCGATCGCCCTGTTCGGGATACCGCTGGCGGCCATCGTGGTGAGATATCTGCTCGATGACGAGCGGGGCGAGCTGGAACGCTCCGCGGATCTGGCGGCCGTGTCGGTCGGTATCCAGCTCGCACTCGGCCAGACCCCGGGCCCGCTCATCAGCACCGAACACAACGCCACCCTCGCCGTCTACGACCCGACGGGGCGTCGGATGACCGGCGACGGGCCGCCGACCGCCGACCCACCGGTGGCCAAAGCCGCCGGCAACGGTCGGGTCCACACCTCGGACCCCGGTGGCGACATCGTTGTCGCGGTGCCCGTCCGCGCCGGCGGCTCGGTGCTCGGGGTCGTACGTTCCAGCACACCGACAACCGAGGTGTACTCGCGGGTCGTCACCGTCTGGCTGCTGATGGCCGGTCTGGCCGTCGGGGCTGTGCTGGCGGTGTGGCTGCTCGCCCGACGGATGGCCGCCCGGTTGACCCGGCCGTTGGAGGACCTGGCCGAGACCGCGCACGAGTTGGGCGACGGCGACTTCAGCGTGCGTTTCCGTGCTGCCGGGATAGCCGAGATCGACTCGGTCTCAGACGCGTTGAACACCACCGGCACCAGGCTCAGTGACCTGGTGACCCGGGAGCGCGCATTCTCCGCCGACGCCTCCCACCAGCTGCGGACTCCGCTCACCGCCCTGCGTCTCGGACTCGAGGTGGCGCTGGAGGACTCCCACCAGGACCTGCGCGCCGCTGTCGTCGCCGCGGTCGAGGACACCGAACGCCTGCGGAAGACCGTCGAAGACCTCCTCTCACTCGCCAGAGACACGGCGCGCTCGCGCGAACCACTGGCCATCGACGCCCTACTCCACGGCCTCGACCAGGCATGGCGCCCCCGGCTCACCGCCCACAACAGAACCCTCACCATCCACACCGGAACACACCTGCCCGATTCCGGCGCCTCGGCCGCCGCGGTACGACAGATTCTGGCGGTACTGATGGACAACGCCCTGACCCACGGCGCGGGAGGTGTCGTCGTCGCGGTGCGCGACGCCGGCGGTGCGCTCGCCATCGACGTGACCGACGAAGGCCCCGCAATCACCACACCCACCGATGAACTCTTCCTCCGCCGAGGCGCGACGGCCACCGGGCACGGCATCGGTCTGGCACTGGCCAGAAGCCTCGCCGAGGCCGAAGGCGGCCGACTGCGACTGACCCGGCCCGCTCCCCCGACCTTCACCCTGTTCATCGCCACCCTCCAGCACCTCTGCCCTACGGCGGCGGCTCCCCGCACAGCACCGGCCCACACGCGCTGACCCACGATCGACGCCCGACCCATGCATGGTTGCCCGTGACACAGAAGCGGTTGACCCTGTGTCAGGGAACACCGCACCAGGGAGGCCACACGCTGTGGGCAGTTCCACCATCAACCTCGGCTGGGGTCTGGGTGCGGCGCTGGTGGTGCTGGTGGCCGTCGCGGTCGGGGCGGCCACGGCAGGCCGGTTGGGTGTCGCACGCCAGGTCGTGACGGCCGCGGTCCGCGCCTGCCTGCAGCTCGCGGCCGTCTCCGCCGTGATCGTGGCGGTGGTCGGGTCGCTGTGGCTGACCGCGGCGTTCGTCGTGCTGATGTTCGGCGCGGCCCTGTGGACCTCCGCCCGCCGCATGTCACCCGACCGCTCCGCGCTGCTCAGCGCCATCCCGATCGCGGCCGGCACGCTACCGGTACTGACCGTTGCTCTTGGCTCCGCCGCGGTACCGATGACTGGCATCGCCATCGTGCCGGTGGCCGGCATCATCATCGGCGGGACCATGACCGCGACCTCCCAGGCCGGGCGCCGAGCACTCGACGAGATACACACCCGCCACGGCGAGTACGAAGCGGGCCTGTCGATAGGGCTGCGCGAACGGGACGCGGCCCTGCACGTATGCCGGGCGGCCGCGACCCAGGCGCTCATCCCGCCGATGGACCAGACACGCACGGTCGGCCTGGTCACCCTGCCGGGCGCCTTCGTCGGGGTGCTACTCGGAAGCGGTGACCCGGTCCAGGCCGGCGCCGCGCAGCTGCTGGTCCTCATCGGGCTGCTCGCCGCCGAGGTCATCGCCGTGCTCATCACCCTCGAACTCGTCGCGCGAGGCCTCATCACCCGCCCCACCGATCGATGACCGGTAGCGCTACTCGTCGTCCGGGGAATCCATCGCGCGCACGAAGTTCCGCACGAAGCCGTATGCCAACGTCGTGGTGTCCGCGCCCGGCCGTCCACCCATGCCCACACCATCCGCGGCCAACGCCACGAGTTGCTCACGATCGAGCCGCGTCATGATCATGGCGGCGATCTCCTCGGACGTCGCCGCCGGCCGGTCCCGCACCGCTGACCGGTAATGAGCCGACAGCGCCCTGATCGCCCCGGACACCAAGATCAGTTCTCGCTCGGCGCCGGAGGCACGAGCACTACCGCCGTGGACGCAGCCAGTGTCATCAACACGAGATCAACGCTAAAGAACCGACAGCAAGCCCCCGACCAGCCGACGGTAATCGATCGGCAAACTCCCGACCTCACCACAGCATGATCAGGCGAGCTCGAAGCGGAACCCGTGACCCCGCAACGTGACGATCTCGGGAAGAACGACATCAAGCCCCTCGGCCGCCGCCACGAGCTTTCGCCGCAACGCCGCGACATGCACGTCCAACGTCTTGGTCTGACCGAACCAGTCATGACCCCACACATCAGCCATCAGCGTCGAACGACTGATCGCCACACCCGGCTCGGCCGCGAGCCTGGCCAACAGGTCGAACTCCCGCGCCCGCAGCACCACCGGCACCGAACCCAGCTGCACCCGCCGAGCGGCGACATCAACCTCCAGATCGCCCAGCGTGTAGGACGGCGCGGAAGTCTGGGACGTGGTACCGCGACGAAGGTGCGCCCGGATCCTCGCGTGCAGCTCACGCAACCGGATCGGTTTGGTCAGATAGTCGTCCGCGCCCGCCTCCAGCCCGACGACAACATCCATCTCCTCATCACGAGCGGTGAGCATCACGATCACCGTGCCCGGCTGCGCGACACGCAACTGCCGACACACCTCGACACCATCCAAGTCGGGCAACCCCAGATCGAGCAAAATCAAATCCGACGGCGCGGCACGCAACGCGCCGTGCGCGGTGCGCTGCCAGGTGACCTGGTAGCCGTTCGACCGCAAACTACCCTCCAGAAGACGACCGATCGTCATCTCGTCCTCGACCACCATCACCCGAGCCGTCACCCCACCGAGCCTAACCGGCGGTCAGCAGAGGAAGCCCGGGGCGCACAATCCCGGAGTGCGCACACGTATCGTCGGCCTCGCCGTCCTGGCCGCCACGCTGGCGATCGCGCTGTTCGGCGTTCCGCTCGCGGCGTTCGTCGTGCGGTACCTGATCGACGACGAACACAGCGAGCTGGAACGGTCCGCCGACCTCGCCGCCGTCACCGTCGGGATCCAGCTGGCGCTCGGTCAGCAGCCCGGACCGGTCGCCAGCACCGAACACGACGCGATCCTCGCCGTATACGACCCGTCAGGCCGACGGATGATCGGCGAGGGGCCACCGATCGGCGATGTCGCGGTCGACAGAGCACGTAACGGCCGCATCCATGTCGCCGACCGTGACGGCGGCATCGTGGTCGCGGTACCGATCCGTCACGGCGACACCCTGCTCGCCATGGTGCGTGCCAGCACGACCGCCACCGAGGTCTACACCCGCATCGCCCTGGTGTGGCTGCTGATGGCGGGACTCGCCCTGATGGCGGTGCTCGCGGTCTGGCTCATCGCGCGACGGATGGCCCTACGGATGAGTCGACCCCTCGAAGACCTGGCGGTGACCGCCCGAGAACTCGGCGATGGCGACTTCAGCGTGCGGTTCCCGGTCGCCGGCATACCGGAGATCGACTCGGTCGCGGACGCGCTCAACAACACCGGAACCCGGCTCAGCGACCTGGTGACCCGCGAACGCGCCTTCTCCGCCGACGCATCGCACCAACTCCGCACCCCGCTGACCGCGCTGCGCCTCGGCCTGGAGGTGGCACTCGACGAGCCCAGCCACGACCTACGCGCGGCGGTCACCTCTGCCGTCGAAGGCACCGAACGGCTACAGAAGACCGTGGAGGACCTGCTCAGCCTCGCACGCGACTCCACCCGGCTCCGCGAACCACTCGCGCTCGAACCCCTGCTGAACGCGCTGACCCTGACCTGGAGACCACGTCTGGAAGCACAGCACCGGATGTTCGCGTGCACAACCGCGCCTCGGCTACCGGTCTCCAACGCCGCCGCGGCGGCGGTCCGCCAAATCCTCGCCGTGTTGATCGACAACGCGGTCACCCACGGCGTGGGCACCGTGCGGGTGAGCGTCCGCGACGCCGGCGCCGCACTGGCCATCGACGTGGCCGACGAGGGCCCGGGGATCAGCCTGGGTGTCGACCAGCTGTTCACCCGGCGCAATCCGACCGCAACCGGTCACGGCATAGGCCTGGCGCTGGCGCGCAGCCTCGCCGAAGCCGAGGGCGGCCGACTCCGGCTGACCAAGCCCGCACCACCCACTTTCACCCTGTTCATACCGACACCGGATGGCCCCGACGAGTCCGCCTGAAAATCGGTCGATCAAGTCGATTCGCACCTCGGAAGGTAAATTGTCGGTAATCCGATGGCCATGATTTGACCATTTAATTCATCTATCGGCGGCCGAGTGAGTCGCCCAACAAGACTGACGCACCATACGTATCCGCAGGTCAGCGCTACTCAGCACGAATCGTATTCCGACTCGAACGCACCGTCTCACCCATCGTGAATGTCGAGTGGCGGTCACTCGCGACCGCTACCGTGACGTCGACGCAGCGGACTCACGCGCGCATCAATCAGCAAGGCATAAAGACAGGAGGACGATGTCTTCGCACGCCCAACAATCGACCCGATACGTAATGCGGAAGCTCCCCCAGGTGACGTTGCTGTTCTGGGTACTGAAGATCGTCGCGGTCACACTGGGCGAGACCGCCGGAGATCTGCTCGGCATCACCCTCCAGGTCGGCTACGTCGCCACCGCGATCATCTTCCTGGTCTTCTTCGGCGCGGTCCTGACACTTCAGCTCCGAGCCGGACGTCTGCACCCGGCGCTGTTCTGGGCCGTGGTCCTCGGCACGAGCATGGTCGGCACCGAGGTCTCGGACTTCCTCAACCGGGGATTCGGCCACTCCAGCGAACCCAACGGCATCGGCTACGCCTGGGGCGCGGTCCTACTCAGTGGGCTGCTGGCGCTCGTGTTCCTGGCCTGGTGGCGCACCGGCCAGACCTACGACGTGGAGAACATCGCCAGCCGCAAGGGCGAGTTCCTGTACTGGATCGCGATCCTCGTGTCCAACACCCTGGGCACCTCCAGTGGCGACTGGCTGTCCGACGACACCGGACTCGGTTTCACCGGCGCCTTCCTTGTCATCTCGGCGATCATGCTGGTCATCGTCGCCGCGCACTACCTGACCAGCGTCAACGGCACCCTCCTGTTCTGGTTGGCATTCATCCTGACCCGTCCGCTCGGCGCCGCCGGCGGTGACGCACTGACCAAACCAACCGACGAAGGTGGCCTGGGCTGGGGCACGCTGTGGGGCTCGGTCGCACTTCTGACGCTCCTGATCGGGCTGACCATCCTTCAGATCGTCCAACTCCGCCGCCGGCCACTCGAACCCCTGCCGCTCCCGATCAACCGGCTCACCGGCGAACCACAACACCCCAACGGAGCCCTGACCGGTTCAGCCGGGCCACACCCGTGAAGGCCCACCGCTGTCCAACACGCGCGGGCGAATCGTCCACGACCGTGCGCGTCCGATCGGCTGATTAGGCGATGCTGACCAGGCCATTCGCCTCCTGAATCCGAATGCCTCGATACACCCGGATATGCGAGAGGTCTGCCATGTCCATGACGCTCAGCCACCACGTTGCCGCTCTCGTGGGACCGCCGGACCATCTGTTGCTCGTGGCGGTGAGACTGACCTGCCTCCTCGAGCGAATGCGCAACAGAATCCGACGGCGTACCGCCGAAGCGATGGGCCACGGCCAGACCCCACCGAACGACTCATGGCCGCTGGAGGACCAGAACGACCTGTGGTCCGACGACGATCCCACCCGGGGCGGCGAGACCGCCGACTGGACGGCGGACGGATTCGAACCGGCCACGACCAGCTCGTTTTCACCCAGGTCCGTTTGAGGGCCGTAGACCGATCATCAGCACCCGGGAGGCGTCGGGAAGTCCAGGCCGCGTGCGGTCCCCGTCAGATCACGTAGCTCTCGTGCGTCTCGGGGACGAACAGCTCGTCCACGGCGAGCCGGCGGCGGGTGAGCCCCTGCTCGTGGGCGTAGCGCAGGAAGACCTCGAGGGTCGCCCGGTTGGGGGCGAGTCCGTACGGCCAGAAGTCGCGGCCCAGCAGCTCTCGGGTCCGCTCCAGCTCGTCGGTCAGCCACGGCACCATGTACGGGTTGGCCGCGACCTCCCCCATCCGCGCCTCGGTCAGCGCCTTGGACCGCTCGAATGCCGTGTACAGCGAGCGCGCGACCCACGGTCGGCCCACGTATACGTCCCTGCGCAGCACCACCACATGCATGATCGGGAAGATGCCGGTCTCGGCGGCGTAGCGCTCCTCCTCGCCGCGGGCGTCGGCGAACAGCCTGCGCAGCTCGCCGCCGCCGGTGAGCATCGGCCGGGGCGTGCGCGGGGCGTAGAGCGCGTCGATCTCACCCCCGAGCAGCATGTCGACCAGTGTGCGGTCGGCCGGGATGGGCCTGACGTCGATACCGGAGGGCAGGTCGAGGTGCTGCTTCTCGACGCGTCCCGGCGTGTGCATGCCCCCGGTGCGGTAGCGCACGGAGGCAACCGGCAGATCGTGCCGGTCGGCGAGTATCCCTCGGATCCACACCACCGCCGTCAGCTGGTACTCGGGAACGCCGACCGTGCCGCCCGCGAGATCGGCCGGCTTCTCGGCCGCGCTGTCGGCGCGGACGTAGACGCCGTGGTGGCGAAACGCGCGGGACGGAAACACCGGGATCGCCACCAGGCCATCGGCGGCCTCCGCGCCGCCCGCCGCCAGGTGGGTCACGTACGACGACAGCGACATCTCCGCCGCCTCGAACTCCCGGTGCCGCAGCATCCGGAAGAACGTCTCCTCGACCGGTAGGTTCAGGTAGGTCAGGTCCACACCCTCAGGCCGGACGGTGCCGTCGGCGAGAGCTCGCGTGCGGTCGTAGTCCCAGCAGGCCAGGGTGATCGGAATTCGGCTCACGGCTGGTCCGCCGCAGAGCGTCCGCTGAGCTCGCGGGTCGCGACGTACTGGCGCACCCTCTCCGCGTCGAGCACGACCGAAGGGTCGTACTCCGGGGCGTCCTCGTACTGTTCGAGGTCGTCGAGCCCGCAGTACCGGTACACGCGGTTCGTCGCCGAGATGAGCCGGGCGGGGCGCGCCGGGTCGGCGTTGAAGTGCTGGTGGATCGTGTTGGGTGGCACGTAGATGACATCGCCGGCCTCCCAGCTGAAACGCTGCACCTCCTCCTGTGGCGTCCAGTGGTACGTGTCGGTGATCTCGACGTCGCAGTCCTGGTGCAGGTCGTATCCCGTGCCCTCCAGTACGTAGAGGCACTCTTCCGCGAGGTGGCGGTGCCGACCGGATCGGCTGCCACCCGGGATGATCTGCATGTACGCGTCGACGGTCTCCATCCGTGTGTCCAGCGCCTCGTTGAGCAGGTGCTTGAGCAGGCCCTGGCGCGACATCTCCCACGGCATGTCGTCGGGGTGCAACACCTTGCGTCGCCCCGCGTTGCGCACGGGCGCATCAGCCGCCCGCTGCAGCTGCTCGGCGTAGAGCTGTGCCGTGCGCGCCCCCGCGACCCAGGCACCGGTCTCGTCCCACGCCATCTCAGTACCCCTCTGCCGGGTGGTTGTGGTCGGTCTCCTCCTCGCGGGCGGTGAAGGCCTCCCCGCCGGGGGCGGCCGTCGTCGCGCGCGGCTCGACCTGCTTCTGGAACAGCATGTTGAGGAACAGGTACATCGGCTTCGTCTTGATCACCAGCGCCCGGGCGGGCCGGTCCGGATCGGCATTGAAGTGCTGGTGCACGCAGTTGTTGTGCACGATCGCGACATCGCCCGCCGACCAGTCGTAGCGGATGCCGTCGTGGATTTCATAACCCCGGCCGTCGAGGATGTAGAAGGCCGCCTCGTTGACGTGCCCGTGCTTCTGCGACTTCCCGCCCGGCCCGTACTCCTCCAGGTGCAGATGGAAGGTCTGGGCGATGCCGTCCTTCGGTTCGACGTAGTGGCGGCTGTAGGCCTGGGGCCCGTCGACGAACTTGATCTCGTTGGCCTTGCGGACGCGCGGCATCGAGCGCAACCGCCGCAGCTCCGCGTTGAGCCCGTACTCACCCTGGATCGCGCGGACGAAGGTCCGGTTCTTCTGGCTGTGGTACAGGTGCGCGAGTGCCGGGTCGTCCCCCGGCTGGTCGCCGTCGCTCATTCAGCTACTCCGATCTAGTTACTGACCTGCTGCACGCCGCGCAGCTGCGCGTCGTAGCGGTCATCCCAGGACTTCGCGTTCTCGACCAGTGACCGGGTGTCGAACGGGACGATGTTCAGCCCCTGCAGGCTGGTGTCTCCCTCGACCTCGGTCGAGGGGGTGAGGTGCTGCTCCACCAGCAGCTTCTGGCCCTCATCGAGCATCCAGTCGTAGAACAGCCAGGCCGAGGCCGGGTGCTGCGCGTTGGCCAGCATCCCGACGCCGTTCGGCCGGGGGAAGGCCGGGATCGGGTTCGTCCCGTCGGCAAGGCGATAGGCGACCGGAGCGCCTGCGTCCTTGGACTGCTGCGTGATGTAGGTGTAGTTCATCGCGTCCATCGAGGTCTGTCCGGCGCTGAGCAGCTGCATCATCACCACGTGCCCCTTGGCCGCCTTGGCGTTCGCCACGATCCCCTGCCACAGCTGGTCGACCTGCTGCTGGGTCTTTCCGTGGGCGAGCCAGTAGTCGGTGAGGTTCGCGTACCAGTCGCTGTCCGACAGCTCGATGGTGATCTTGCCGCGGTACTTCGGGTCGGCGAGGGCCTCCCAGCTGCGCGGCTCCTGGCCCGGCGCGATCAGGTTGGTGTTCCAGGCCGGCAGGAACAGGTTGACGCGGTCGGCCGTCCAGTGGTCGAACCGTCCCTCCTTCACCCTGTCGAGAGCCGGGCCGTCGTAGTCGGCGAACAGGTGCTCACCCGCCAGCGTCGCCATCTCGGCGAAGTCGCTCTCCACCGCGTCGGCACCGGGCCGGTTGGCCTGCCCCTCCTGCAGCGTGCGTTGCACGATCGTCTCGGAGTTGGCCCGGAAGAGACTCACCGGAATGGCGAACTGCTTCGTGAACGCCGCCACCACGGGCTGGGCGAGACTGTCGGTCATCGACGTGTACAGCGAGAACGCGCCCTCCTGCTTGGCCAGCTCCACCGCCTTGGCTCGCTGCTGATCCTTGGGGAGCGCCGCGATCTGGGCGTAGACGGCCTGGGCCGCCGACGCGGCAGGCTGGTCACTCCGACCCTGGGCGGAGTCGGCCAGTCCGCCGCCGCACGCGGTGACCAGTAGCGCCAGTGCGGTCAGCGCGGCCGTCTGCCCGACGAGCGATCGAGTCTTCATCGACTTGGTCCTTCCGCGGGATGAGCACCAACACCGTCCGATTCGGACTGATGGTATTACAATTAGCCCTTTAAGGGAAGGTCCGGTCGCGGCAGCCAGCGCCGCATCGCCGCCGCACACACGACGGCGGTGCCGCCCATCACCATCGACGCCTGCGCGAGGGCCGACACCGCGCTCACCGCGCCGATCACCACCGGCCCCAGCCCGTTTCCGATGTCGGTGCAGAACCGCCACGCTCCGAGGAAGACCTGCCGGCCCACGGCAGGCGAGACGTCCGCGCCGAGAGTCATGTTGAGGCCGCTGCCCAGGCCGTTCGCCAACCCCATCACCGACGCCAGCGCCGCGAGCAGGACCGGGGTCGTCGCCAGCGGCACTACGGACAGTGCCAGGCCGAGGCCTGCCATCGAGACCGTCACCACCCAGCGCCGGCCCAGCCGGTCCATCGCCAGGCCACCTGGGTAGACCGTGGCGATCTCCATCGCGCCGGACAGCCCGAAGACCACACTCGCGGCCGTCGGTGTCATGCCGATCTGGTCCGCCCACAGCGGAACCACGACCTGGCGGGCCGTGCGGACCGCGCTGATCGTCAAGCTCCCCATCCCGATCGTCGCGAAGACCCGCAGATGATCACGGAGGATCCGGGTCGAGGACCGCGTTACGGTGTCGGCCACGCAGTGCCCGTCCGGCCCCGGTTCGAGCTTCCGCACGTCCCGGTCCGGCACGACGACCAGCACGCCGCCCGCGAGTAACGCCGCAGCCACGTGTACCCAGTAGCCACCGGCGAGCCCCAGCGGGCCGGTCACCGCGGCGGCGAGGAACGGCCCCACGAACAGCCCGACCCGCTGCATGCCGCCCAGCAGCGACAACGCCCGCCCACGCAGTCGGTAGGGCATGACCTCGGTGAGATACGCCTGCCGCGCGAGGCTCCACACCGCCGAGGAGACCCCGACCAGGCCGAGACCCGCGCACAGCGTGATCACATCCGGGGCGACCAGGCACAGGGCCAGGCCCGCAACGGCGACGACGGTGGCGATGAGCATCGCCCGCCGCTCCCCCAGGCGCGCGGCGAGGTTCCCGGCAGGGACGTCGCCCAGCAGCTTGCCGACACCCATCGCCGCCACCGCGACCGCCGCCATCCCCACGGACGCCCCTCGGGTGGTCGCCGACAGGGCCACCAGCGGCACCACCGCGCCTTGGCCGATGCCGAACAGCAGCGACGGCAGGTACACCGCCAGCCCGACGGACCGTGGCGACGGAACGGCGTGATCCGTCACGAGAAGAGCAGCGACTTGATCACCAACGGCACGACACCCGGTGGGTCGAGCAGCTCGCCGACGTCGACGAAGTCGAGGTCGCCCAGCTCGGCCCCGTCGATCGAGATCAACGGCCTGCGCAGGCCCAGCTCACGCTCCAGCAGCCGGCCCAGGCTCTGCCCGACGTCGCCGTCGATCACCAGGACCAACGGCTGGTCGCTCTCGCCCGCGAAGCCGACGATCCCTCTGCCGACGGCGGCGAGACGCTCGTAGGTGGGCGGTCCGGTCCACGCGAACGCGCACGCGAGTGCCTCGTCCGAGCCGCGGTCCTGCAGCGCGGCGCGGCGCCGGAACGCCGCCGTCACCGCCACCGGGTCGACGTCGAACGCCAACGGCTCCCCCAGGTGGACCACCGGGACGTTCTGCACCGGCAGCGTGGCGCCGGGCGTGAGATGGATCGTCTTGCCGCTGACCTGCACGGTGAACTGGGATGCACCGATGACGGTCGCACGGATGCGCTGCCCTGGGTCGAGCACCGGCAGCCCCACCCGGCCGGCGAGCCGAGCGCCGACCGCCTCGGCCAGGTCCCGCGCGATGTCGCCGTAGTCGCGCCGCTCGTTCCCGAGCAGGTACTCCGACACCCCACCGGAGAACGTGAGGTAGGCGGGTGCCACGGTGCGGGGCAACGGGTCGGTGAGCTCCAGCTCGCGCCCGAGTTCATCGGTGGGGCCGCCGGCTACCTGGTCGACGAGCAGGTCGGCCAGCCGCTCCGCGATGGCGCGCCGGACCGAGGGATCGGCCAGCTCGGCGGGACTCGTACCCAGGCCCAATGCCGCGGCCACCCGCAGCGCGGAGTGGTCGACGCGCGTCCACTCCCCCGCCCGATCGGTCGCCACCAGCCGCCCACCCACGGCGAACGCGGCGACGCCGACGATCTCGCCCCGGTCGATCAGTGCGAGCTTGGTCGTGCCGCCGCCGATGTCGACGTGCAGCACCTGAACGCCGCGCTCGCGTGACACCCGGGTGGCGCCGGAACCGTGCGCGGCCAGGATGGCCTCCAGCCGGTGCCCCGCGGTGGCGCACACGAACGTGCCGGACACGCTGGCGAACAGCTCCCCGATCGCCCTGGCGTTGCGCTTCTTGATCGCCTCGCCGGTGAGGATCACCGCGCCGCTGTCGACATCGGCCTGGGTATGGCCCGCGGTCACGTAGCTGTGGCGCAGGAAGTGCCCGAGCTCGTGGACGTTGATCGTGCCGTCGGGCAGGAACGGCGTGAGCACGATCGGCGACCGCCACTCCACCTGTCGGTCGACCACCTCGAAGCGGCTCGAGACCGCGCGCACGTCCCGCTTGAGGAAGACCCGGGCGAAGAGCAGGTGCGAGGTGGAGCTGCCGATGTCGATCCCTACGGTGAGCAGTTCCAGGGTGTCCTGCTCCAGGATCGCCCTGGCGATCGCCTCCCGTTCCTCGTCGGAGAGGCCCGCACCGTGCTCGTGGTCGAAGTCGACGTCGTGCATCCGGCGGACCCCGTTCAGATCGCGGGGCCGGTGCTGCGCGGCGTGTGGATCACGCCGGTCAGCGACTCCGGCGGCAGGGCCATGATCGCGGCCTCGTCGAACGCGTCGCCCATCCGCGACTCCACGCCGGCCTCCCGGAGTGCCTCCAGGAACATCCGGTGCACGCGCGGGTCCTGGTCCTCGTACTCGATCTGGCGCCCGCCCTGGCTCACCGACACCGCCCCGGAGCCCTCGGCGCTCTTGCGCCGCAGCGCGAGGAACGGGTACTTGCGGCTGCCGAGGCTGCAGGCCACGTAGCGGGCCGGTGTCGGCCCCGTGTTGAAGTGCTGGTGGAACATCCAGAACGGCGGGGAGTACATGAACCCGTGCCGCCACGGGAAGCGCCGGAACTCCGCGTCGCCCTCGTACCAGAGCAGCGAGAACCCCTCGCCGTCGACGGCGTGCACGTGCGTGCCGGCGGCGTGCCGGTGGGCCTTCTTGTAGCGGCCGACGGGCATCTGGGAGACGTGCGAGTGCATGGTGCCGTCGGCCAGCACGAAGTTGACGTTCATCGAGCCCGTGCCCCGGCCCTCGAAGGAGTAGAGCTTGAAGCTGGTCAGGTCGTGGACGAAGTTGGTCTCCCAGACGTTCTGTACCTTCGCCGAGTCCTGGTTGTAGACCGAGTGCTCGCCGTCACCCTCGAAACGGGCGGCGGCACCGACCCGGTCGGGGAACGCCGCGTCGCTGCCGAACACGAACTCCGGGCTGTGGAACAGGTTGAGCAGCAGCGGCGCGTCGGTGGTGCACGACAGCCGCGCCGGCTCGACACCCGAGGCGTTCAGGATCTGGTAGCGGCAGTTCAGCGGGATCGCGAAGAGCGCCTTGGGCCCCCACTCGAAGCTGCTCTCGGTGCCGTCGGGAAGCCACACCGTGGTGGAACCGTAGCCGGTGAGCACGTAGAAGAACGCCTCGTAGAGGTGGCGCACGGGCCGGGTGCGCCTGGTGGGCTCGACCTCCAGCACGTAGTTGCTCATGAAGTCGCCGCGCCCCAGCGTGTGGGCGAAGCAGCCGCGAGCGTCGTAGCGCTCCCACGGGCCGGTCTCGACCGCGAGCAGGTCGAACCCGAAGTCGTCGTGGATCGGTATCCCCTCGCCCTTCGCCCAGTCCAGGTAGGGGTCGAGCAGGAAGCGTCCCGCGCCGTCACCGGCATCGGCCTGCTTCGCGGCGGTGTCGACCGACATCGTCCTCACTCCTTCGTACGCGCGCTCGCGCGTGGTCGTGCCGGCCGGCATGCCGAGCGGCATGCCGGCGTGCCGGGATTCAGGTGGGCGCTGGGCCGGACGCGGCGATGCTGTAACCGCGGACGGTGCGCCCGCCCAGGGCGGTCGCACCGGCGGCCACGATCGGCACGAGTCCACCGATCGTGAGCGCCTCGACGGGTCCGAGCGCGCCGGCCACGGCGCCCACCAGCCCGTCGCCGATCGCGGGTCCGCCCCGGGAAGCCATCTGGTAGATCGCCGACACCCGCCCGCGCAGCTCGTCGGGGGTCTCCACCTGCACGGCGGCCTGCCGGACGGTGGTGGCGACGGCGTCGGCCACCCCCAGCAGGCCGGCCAGGGCGAGCGCGAGCCACAACACGGTGGCCTCCGCGAACGCCAGCACCACGAACCCGTACGCCGCGGTCGAGACGAGCACCAGCACGCCGGACCGGCGGGACCGGACGAGCCGGAAGACCAGCACGGAACCGACCAGCGCACCCGCCGACGGCGCCGCCGAGAGCAGCCCGTAGCCGGTGGGCCCGGCGTGCAGCACATCGAGCGCGAACGCCGGCAGCAGCACCCGGTAGGAGCTGAACACCGTCGCGGCGAGGTCGAGCCCCATCATCTGCCAGACCACCGGGCGCCGCCGGAACTGCGCGGCGCCCTCGGCCAGGGCACGCAGCACGGGTTCGGCTCGACCGGCGGGCCTCGGCGTGGTCACCCGGACCGCCGCCAGCGTCCCCACCAGCACGGCGTAGGTCACGGCGTCGAACAGGTAGACCGCGCCCGGGCCCGCCGCCGCGATCAGCACGCCGGCGAGCGCGGGCCCGGTGAGCACCGCAAGCTCCCGCGAGGGGTTGATCAGCGCGATCGCGTCCACCATCTGGTGGCGTGGGACGAGCGCCGGGATCAGCGCCTGTCGAGCCGGCTGGTCGAAGGTCGCCGCCGCCGTCGCGAGCAGCGACGACAGCACGACCATCCACGTGGTCGCCCGTCCGGAGAGGGTCACCGCCGCGAGTACCGCGGCCACGACCAGTGCCGCCGCCTGTGTGTACTGCAGGAGCCGGCGCCGGTCCATCCGGTCGGCCACGACCCCGCCGAGCGGCGAGAGCACCACGAGCGCGACGGCCTGGGCGATCCCGACGAAGCCGACCTGCAGCGTCGAGTGCGACAGCTCGTAGACCTGGTACAGGTTGGCCGCGACCGCCGCCCGCGTCCCGACCTGGCTCAGGACGACGCCACCCCAGTAGAGGTCGAAGTCCCGGTTGCGCAGGACCGGGGGCAGCCGCGTCCGACCCCGTTCGGCCGGGCCGCTCACCCGGCCGGGACCAGGGTGACCTTGGCCGGATCCACGTTCAGGTGCACTCGGGTGCCGGGTTCGATCGACAGGGTCGGGTTGGACCGGGTGCGGATCTCCAGCTTGCTCACCCCGACGACGTGGTCCACGGCGTCACCGAGGAATGCCCTGGTGAGCACCTCACCGGACCACTCGTTGACCGCGCCGGCGGTCCGCTCCACCGACAGCGAGATGCACTCGGGTCGGATCGAGAGCAGCACCTCGTCGCCGACCGGGGGCCGCGACGTCGCTCCACGCACGACCAGCCGGCCCTCCATGGTGTCGACGGACACCTCGTCGCCGGCCACGGACACCACGATCCCCTTCACGAAGTTCGACGTGCCGATGAACTCGGCGACGAACCGCGACGCCGGGTTCGTGTAGATCTGCCTCGGCTTGCCGACCTGCTCGATCAGGCCCTTGTTCATCACCGCGACCCGACTGGACATCACCAGTGCCTCGGACTGGTCGTGCGTCACGTAGATCGCGGTGAGCCCGAGCTCGCGCTGCAACCGTTTCAGCTCGAAGCGCATGTTCTCGCGCAGCTTGGCGTCCAGGTTGGACAGCGGCTCGTCGAGCAGCATGAGGTCGGGCTGGATGACGAGCGCGCGGGCCAGCGCGAGGCGTTGCTGCTGGCCCCCGGACAGTTTGGTGGCGGCCCTGGCGGCGTAGTCGGAGAGCTCGGTGACCTCCAGTGCCCGCTCCACCCGCTCGGTGATCTCCGCACGCCGGGGGCGCTCGCGACGGGGCAGCACGTCGAGCGGGAACGAGACGTTCTTGAACACGCTCATGTGCGGCCAGATCGCGTAGGACTGGAACACCATGCCCAGCGCGCGACGGTTGGCCGGCACGTTGACCCTGGCCGAGGCATCGAACAGGACGCGGTCGGCCAGGGTGATCCGGCCGCCGTCGGGGTTCTCCAGGCCCGCGATCGAGCGCAGCGTCGTGGTCTTCCCGCAGCCGGAGGGCCCGAGGAGGGTGAACAGCTCCCCCTCGACCACCTCGAAGCTCGCGCCCCCGACGGCGAACACGCGTTCACCATCGGGGGCCTTCCCCGCACTGGCGCGGGCCCGCCCGCGTCCCGCACCGCCGTAGCTCTTCACGAGGCCGTCGACGATCAACATGTCAGTTCCTCCGAGTGCCGGTCAGCGGTCGGTGTCGGACTGCAGCCCGACACGGGCGCCGAGGCGATAGGCGATGAACACGAGCCCGACGAGGACCACCACCATGAGGACGCCCAGCGCCGCGAGGGTGGTGAACTGGCCGTTCTCGAACTGCTCCCAGATCAGCACCGAGAGCACCTCGTTGCCGGGGCTGTAGAGCAGGATCGTGCTGGAGAGCTCCCGGAACGACACGACGAGGATGTAGACCCAGCCCGCGAGCACACCGCTGCTGGCCAACGGCAGCAGCACCCGTCGGAAGGTCTGGAGCCACGAAGCTCCGAACACCGTCGCCGACTCCTCCAGCTCCTTCGACATCTGCGCCATCGCCGAGGACGAGTAGCGCATGCCGTAGGGCAGGTACCGCGTGCAGTAGGAGATCAGCAGGATGAACAGCGTGCCGTAGATCGGCAGCGGCACCCGCAGGTAGACGAACGACAGTGCCAGCCCGAGCACCAGCCCGGGGATCACGATCGGGGTGAACGCGAGCAGGTCCAGTACCCGCCTGCCGGGCAGCCGGGTGCGGACGACCACCCAGGAGACGACCGCCGACAGCAGCATCACCACGGTGGCCGACCCGACCCCGAGGATCAACGAGTTGCTCAGCGCCGTACCGGCGAGCGGGTTGCGGATCACCGACGCGTAGTTGTCCAGGGTCATCGTCGCGATCGCCTCGACCGACGGCGCGGCGTAGAACTTCAGCAGTGAGGCGTAGACGAGCACGCCGACCGGCAGCACGACCGTCACCACGAAGAACACCACGACACCCGCACCGACCCATGGCCGCGCCCTGCCGAGGTGGACCGGCTGAGGCCGGAACGCTTTACCGGTGACGGTCTGGAAGCCGCGCGCGTTGCGCTGCAGCCAGCCCGAGAGCAGCACCCCGGCCGCGGCGATCGCCAGCAGACCCAACGCGTAGGCACCCGCGGCGCCGTAGTCGATGGGGTACTGGCGCAGCACGAAGTAGATTCGGCTGGTGAAGACGTAGATGTTGTTCTGCAGCCCGAGCAGGCCCGGTACCTCGAAGCTCTCCAAGGACTGCACGAACATCAGCAACGCCGAGGAGATCAGCGCGGGGCGCAGCAGCGGGATGGTGATCCGTCGCAACACCGTGAGGCGGTGCGCGCCGGACATCGCGGCCGACTCCTCCAGCGACGGGTCCATCGCCCGGAACCCGGCCACCATCAGCAGGAACGCCACGGGAGCAAGGTGCAGGCCCTGCACCCAGATCATGCCTTCGAGGCTGAAGACGTTGACCGGGTTCACGCCGAAGATCGGCCGCAGCAACAGTGTGTTGACCAGGCCGATCGTCGGATCGCCCAGGAAGATCCAGGCCGCGGCGTAGAGAATGCCGGGCACGATCAGCGGCACGAGCGACGCCGCGAACAGCAGCCCTTTGAACGGCACGTCGGTGCGCACCTGCACGTAGGCCAGCACGGTGCCGGTGACCAGCGCCAATGCCGAGGACCCCACCGCGAAGGCCAGCGAGTTCAGCATCATCTGGCCGGCCTGCGTGTCGCCGCCGTAGGCACGGGCGAATGCCCCGAACGTCAGGCCGCGGCTGCCGGTGAAGGTGTCATGGAACAGGTAGGCCAACGGCACGACGGCGAGGTAGCCGACGATCACGATCGCGGCGCCCACGATGAGTACCTGCGGGCTGGGCCCCCTGCGTCGCCGGGGTGCGGGACCGGCAGGCTCCGGTGGTGTGCGGACCGCGACGGGCGGCGTGGTGGTGGTCATCTCCGGCTCTCCCCTCAGCCGGCCTGCGGGACGCCGCGGAGCAGGTCGTCGTAGGCCTTGTTCCACTTGTCCGAGGCGTTGATCACCGAGTCGGGCACGGTGTAGACCTGGGTGCCGGCCGGGATGGGGTCGGCGAATCCGGGCACGTTCTCGACGGCCGGGATCCGGTGCGACCCGGCGATGCTCCGCTGGCCGTCGCCGAGCACCCAGTCCGCCCAGAGCAGAGCGGCAGCGGGGTGGCGCGGCGCGGCCATGACGCCGAAACCGTTGGGGCGCAGGATGACCGGGCTCGTGACCGGATGCCAGGCGACCGGGGCACCCTTCGCCGCGGCGTTGTCGATCGTGTGGCTGTAGACCGAGGCCGCGGCGGCGAACTGGCCGGCGCTGAGCAGCTCACCCTGCACGGTGTGCCCCTTCGTCACCTTCGCGTTGGCCACGATCTTCTGGAACAGCGCGTCGACGTCGGCGGCCGGCATCTTCCGCACGTCGGTGAGGTAGCTGTGCATCGAGGCGTACCAGTCCCAGTCACCGACCTCGAGCGCCACCTTGCCCTTCCATCTCGGGTCGGCGAGGTCGGTGAAGTCCCCGGGGCCCTGACCGTCGCCCACCTGCGCGGTGTTCCATCCCACGACGAAGGCGTTGAAGCGCTCGGCCTGCCAGCCGGGAAACACCGCGTCCTTGCGGAGGTTCGCCTTCGCGGGCCCGTCGTAGGTGGCGAGGGCGCCCTGGCCGTTCAGCACGCGCAGCTCGAAGTCGTTGGTGTCGACGACGTCGTTGGCGGTCTTGTGGGCGGAGGTCTCCTGCAGCACCCGCTGCAGGACGGTCTCGGAGTTGGCCCGGAACGCGTTGACCTTGATGCCCGGGTAGGCCGCCTGGAAGCCGTCGACCAGGGACTGGATGTCGGTGTTGGACGTGTAGACGTCGAGCTCGCCACCCTCGCTCCTCGCGTCGGCGAGGAGCTTGTCGGTTCGCGCCTGGCCGGTCAGTCCGGTGTAGGCCGCGTAGGCGTCGGAGGCGCCCCTGGCGGGCCCGGCTCCCGGGCTGTCGGCGAGCCCTGAGGAACAGCCGGCGAGGACGAGGAGTACGGCGGCAACCCCGGTGATCCGGGCGAGCGGCCGGCTCCCGGGGCCGGAACGGGCGGAGGTGGGGGGTCGTCGGGACGAGCACATCATCGGGCTCCCAGAGATGGACGATCGAGCAGGTCGACGTCAGTGCACCGGCGCCGCACGAGGGCGCAGGCAGGCCGGGCCGGCGACCGCTGGTACACGGAACCGCGCCGATCCGGCCGAGGTGGCGCACGCTCGCGCCACGGGTCGAGCACCGGACTCAGCCGGTCGCCTCCGCCGCGGTGAGCAGATCGCCCGCCTCGAGAAGGCCCGGATTCAGCGCCACCTCGCGGCGCTGGGCCAGTGCGGTCAGCACCAGCTTGCGCACCCGGCGCCCGTCCCAGCCCGCGCACCGGGCGGCCAGCTTCCGGTGCAGGCCCTCGTCGGCGACCAGCGGGCGGACGCCCTCCCACATACCGGCCAGCTCGGCCAGCGTGCGGCGCAGGATCGCCGCGATGGTCGCTTCGTCGGGCAGGGCCAGGTTGAGCACCAGGTCCGCCCGGGAGAGGAACGCCTCGTCGACGGCTTCGGGGAAGTTCGTCGTCGCGACGAACACGATCCGGGGGTGGGCCTCGGCAAGGAAGTCGACACCCGCCAGCACCGCGTCGGTGGCCCGGTGCACGTCGACCGGGTTGCTGCCGAACGACGCGGTGGAGCGGCGCACGGCGAAACTCTCCACCTCGTCGATCAGCACCACCGTGTGCGGCCGGCGCGCGGCGAACTCCGGCAGCGTGTCGGTCATCAGCCGGGTGATGTTGCGCTGGCTCTCCCCGAGCATCTCGCTCGGGAACGCGTGCGGGTCGATCTCGATGTAGGTCGTGGCCCCGATCGGCGCCAGTGCTCGCGCCGCGGACTGCGCGAGCCCCCGTGCCAACGTCGTCTTCCCGGTGCCGGGTGGGCCGGCGAGGACGATCAGCCCGTGCGGCATGCCGGGCAGGTTGCGCAGCTCCCGGCCGTGGCGCAGGCGCAGCAGCGTCTGGCTGAGCAACCGCTCCTTCGTCCCGTCGGGCACCAGGATGTGGTCCCACGGCCCGTCGTGATGGTCGGCCGGGAGGGCGTGTACCGAGAGCAGCCCCGGCGGCAGATGGGTGGCCACCGGGCTCACGGCCAGGTGGGTCGGACGATCTCCGGCCACTGGATCTCGTGGTAGTTACCGGCCTGGGCGTCGCGGATGTGGTCCGGCGGCTCCTCGAAGAGCACCTTCGGGTCCATCAGCACCCGCATGGTCTCCAGCAGGCTGTCGAACATGTGGATGCGCACCACCTTCGCCGTCTTGTCCGGCGAGTCGTTGAAGTGCTGATGCCACAGGAAGTGGTCGACGACGATCAGGTCGCCCTTCTTCCACGGGTGGTTCACGCCGCCCTCTGGCTCCTCGCCGAGATAGCTGTGGCCCTCACCCTCGACGACGTACAGCCACGCCTCACCCGGGTGGCGGTGCATCGACTGGCCGCGGTTGGGGCCGATCTCGAACATCGCCATCGTGATGCCGGAGGCCTGGTAGCCGATGGCCCGGTCCAGCAGGAACGTCGTGCGGGTGCCACGGGGGGTCGGCAGCAGCTCCAGACCGTCCCAGTCCGTGTGCAGGCGTCCGTTGCGCCGCTGGTGCTGCTCCTTCGCCAACCGGCGGACCCGGCGGGCGTACGGGTCGGCGCCGTCGATCTCACCCGAGTAGTCCGGCCGCCCCGGGAGCTCGGCGACGGGAGTGTGGCCCCGGTCGTCGAGCACCGCCATGCCCATGGTCGACAGCATCGGTTCGCTGGAGAAGGACAGGTAGCGCGCGGTCTCGGCGTTGTCGTTGCCCGAGCGGTGCCAGGACCACGCCGGCAGGTGCAGCGAGTCACCGGGCCCCCATTCGATCCGTTCGCCGTCGACCTCGGTCCAGCCGCGACCCGCGACGACGAACACCATCGCGTCCCAGGAGTGGCGGTGCACCGTCGAGACGACGCCCTGGTCGATCTCGTGCACGAGCGCGTCCATCGTGCGCGTCGGGCGGTCGCCGTCCACGCCGCAGTAGACCCCGACCCGGGTGCCGCGGGCACTCTCGATCATCTCGACGTCCGACAGCGCGACCACTGTCTTCTGGTAGCTCCGCCACTCCTCCACGAAAGCGGCTCGCCGTTTCTTCTGGATGTGGTAGTGCGTCACCTCGGTGGTGGTGCGCGACGCTGCGGTCACAGTGAGGCCTTTCTGAGGGTGGGAGAGGTGGTGGTCCGTGCGGCGGGGTCAGGCCGACGGCGCGAGGAAGCTGGCGTTGACCAGCCGGGAGACGTCGAGATCCCGCACCCCGGGGACCGACGGGCCCAGCTCGGTCACCGACGTCCGCAACTGCTCGACCGTCGGGGTGGGGACGTCCGGCAGCACCTCGCCGGCGTAGTACTGCCAGGTCTCGTGCAGCGCCTGGGGATCGGTGATCTGGAGGTGAGCGCCGAGAACCCGCGACGAGTAGGCCTCGTCGGACTTCTCGCGCTTGATCCCCTGCTGCAGTGCGACCATGAAGCGACGGATCTGGTCGCCGTGGCCGGAGACGTAGTCGTTCGTGGCGGCGATGCCGACGTTCGACGTCGGGATGTTCTGCTTGGCGAGGTCCACCAGCGGGTGGAAGCCGGCCGCCTCGATCTGGGTGGTGGCGGGCGGGTGCGAGAGCGCGGCGTCGATCGTGCCCGCGACCAGCGCGTTGTTGACGTTGGTCACCGAGCCCAGCGGGGTGAGCTGCACGTCGGTGGGGGCGAGGCCGACCTGCTTGAGCGCCTCCAGCGTGGCGATGTAGAGCGAGCCGCTGGTGGAGGTCACTCCGATCCGCCGGCCTTTGAGCTCTTTCGGATCGGCCACCTTGGCGTAGAGCGAGTAGGGGAACACCGGGGTGAGCGTGGCCAGGTAGCTGACCTCACCGCCCGCCGCGGCGCCCGAGACCATCTCCGACGCCCCGATCGACGCCATCTGGGTCTGCCCGGACACCAGCGCCGGGAAGCCGTCGGAGCTGCTCAGGCTCACCAGCTTCACGTCGAGCCCCTGGGCCTTGAACAGCCCCGCGTCCTCGGCGATCCACAGCGGCAGCTCATCGGCGACGACCTGGCTGTAGCTGAGCGTGATCGTGTTGTCGGCCGTGCCGCCGCCGGTCGCCGAACTGCCGCAGGCGGCCAGGGCCGAGGCGGCGACGGCGGCGAGCAGCGCCCCACCGACCCTGTGTGCCATACCCGACTTCATCGTCGTTCTCCTTGTGGTGGTGTGGGCACCCGGGCGCCCGCGTCAGGTCCGGCGCGTCAGGTCTGAGGTCGCCATGCGGCGTAGCGCCGCTCGACCCGGCGCAGCACGCCGGTCAGCACGACTCCGGTGAACGCGAAGATGAACAGGCCCGCGAAGACGGTCGAGGTCTGGAACTGCTGCCCGGCGGTGCTCATCATCATCCCGACGCCGTGCGAGGCTCCGCTGAGCTCGGCGACGAACACGCCGATCAGCGCCTGGCCGACGGCGAGCCGCAGCCCGCTGACCAGGAACGGCACCGAACCCGGCAATGCCACGGTCCGGAAGATCTGCAGGTGGCTCGCGCCGTAGCACCGCGCGACCCGCAGGACCGCCGGATCGAGGTTCTGGACCCCGGTCGCCGAGTTGATCAGGATCGGGAAGACCGCCATCAGGAAGACGATCGCGATCTTCGACGCGTCACCGATACCGAGCCAGATGATCAGCAGCGGGGTCAGCGCGATGCGCGGCGTCGCGTAGAGAAAGGTGATCAACGGGCTGAGCGCGTACGACAGCCGCACGTACCAGCCGATCATCAGCCCGAGCGGGAGCCCGATCAGGGTGGCGAGCACCAGGCCGTACAGCAGCTCCTTGCCGCTGGCGCCGAGGTCCGTCCAGATCGTCGACGAGGCGAACAGGGTCCCGAACGCCTTGACCACGTCCGACGGGCCGGGCAGCACGATCGCGGGCTTGATGCGCAGTGCCGCGACGAGCTGCCAGATCAGGAGCACGGTGATCACGGCCGCGGTGCCGTAGAGGTACTTGGGATGGATCCGGCGACGGGGCGCGCGACGAGCCGACGGCGGCCTCGGCGCGGGTGCGCGGGTCGGTGTCACCGTTGCCATCAGCGGAGCTCCTCATCCGGTATGCCAGCTCGGCCGTAGAGCGCCTCGGCGATCTCGTCGACGAGCTCCATGAACTCGCGGGAGCGGCGCAGCCGTTGGTCGCGCGGCCGCTCGAACGGCACCGTGATCTCCCGGACGATGTGGCCGGGGCGCGGGCTGAACACGCACACCCGGTCCGCGAGGAAGGCCGCCTCGGTGATGTCGTGCGTGACGAACAGTGCCGTGACGTGGCGAGCCGTGCAGATTCGCAGCAGCTCGGCCTGCATGACCTCGCGGGTCTGCGCATCGATCGAGGCGAACGGCTCGTCGAGGAGCAGCAGCTCGGGATCGACGGCCAGTGCGCGGGCCAGGTTCACCCGCTGCTGCATCCCGCCGGACAGCTGGGCCGGGTAGCGGTCGCCGAACCCGGAGAGGCCGACCGTGTCGAGGAGCCCCCTGGCGCGGTCGCGGGCCTGCGCCCGCTTCAGCTTCCGGCCGAGTTCGAGGCCGTAGGTGACGTTGTCGAGAACGGTGCGCCAGGGCAGCAGGCTGGCCTGCTGGAACACCATCGCACGGTCGGGACCGGGACCCGGGATGTCCTTGCCGTCGAGTTCGAGGGAGCCGCCCTGGATGGGCAGGAACCCGGCGACGGCGTTGAGGAACGTGGTCTTCCCGCAGCCCGACGGGCCGACCACGCAGACGAAGTCGCTGCGCTGCAGCTCCAGGTTCGCGTTGTCGACCGCGAGGGTGCTGTCGGCGTCGCTGGAACCGGGCGACCGGTACTCGATCCGGACGTCACGGGCGGAGAGGTGCGCGAGCGTCGTGCCGGTTCCGGGGGCGTCGGGCCGAACCGATCCGGCGAGGATGCCGCCGGCGATCGGCCCGTCCCGGACGTCGGACCTGCCCGTCCCGGGGTGCGTCTCTGCGGAGCCTGTGTTCCGAACCATGCGAATGAGCATACGGTCTAACAACAGACCATCGCAAGGATTCGCTGTGACCGCAGACACGGAACCGCGGTCCGCACGACACTCACGCACCGTCGCCGCAGGCCCGTGACCAGCCCCGCACGGCCATCTCCGCGATGCCGGCGCGAGCCGCGACCGGATCGAGATAGACGCCGCCACGGACGACGGGCCGAGGCTCCGAACGACCATCCGGAGCGAAAGAGAGGTCGTAGTGCAGCGGCACCCCCGTCGGAACCTCGAGACCTTCGACCTCTCGCTCCCCCAGCCCGTCGAGGTGCATGCACAGCGCCCGCAGGGAGTTGCTGTGCGCCACCACCAGCACCGACTCACCCCGACGCAGGTCGTCCACGATCACCCGCCAGTACGGAAGCAGACGCGCCCGGACGTCGGCCAGCGACTCGGCGCCGGGCAACAGCTCGTCGGGGATCTCGGCATAACGCGGGTCGCGCCGGGGATGCGCCGGGTCATCGGGTGCCAGCGGAGGTGGCGAGGACCAGTACGAACGCCGCCAGCGCGTGAACTGCGCACCGCCGTACCGGTCGAGCACCTCGACCTTGGACCGACCCTGGAGAGCCCCGTAGTGGCGCTCGTTGAGCCGCCAGCTGCACCGTATCGGCGGCCGGGGCGACCCCGCCGCCACGACGACGTCGGCGACGATCCGAGCCGTGTCCACCGCCCGCTGCAGCACCGAGGCGTGCACGACCGTGGGCGTGCGAGCCTGCTCGACGAGCAACGCGCCGGCCCGTGCGGCCTCCGTCCGCCCACGCGGCGCGAGCGGCACGTCCAGCCACCCGGTGAAGCCGCCCTCGGCGTTGCCGACGCTGTAGCCGTGGCGCAACAGCACGAGCACGCCCGGGGCACTCGGCTCGCCGGCGGCCGGCTCCGCGCTGTCACTCCGAGTACCGGCGCGGTTCCCCGGAAAGGCTGGGCGAGCGGCATTCATCGCGGTATGATGTCATACCAATAGCCATCTGACTCAGACCCGGTTGCCCAAGGAGGCACACGTGCCCAAGGTCGTTTTCCAGCTCGCGGACGGCACGGAGACCGGTGTCGACGCCCGGATCGGCGACTCGGTGATGACGGCGGCCACGCAGAACGGTGTCGCCGGAATCATCGCCGAGTGCGGCGGGAACTGTAGCTGCGCGACCTGCCACGTGTGGGTGCGAGAGGACTTCGCCCATGTGGTCGGGGAGCCCGACGATCTCGAGGAGGCACTGCTCGACCTCGCCGTCTCCGAGCGCCGTCCCGGCAGCAGACTCTCCTGCCAGCTCACGCTGACCGAGGAGCTGGACGGGTTGACCGTCGAAATCCCACCGGAGCAGCCGTGAGCCCCGCAACCCTCATCGTCGGCGCTAGCCAGGCGGGCGTACAGCTGGCCGTCTCCCTGCGCGAGGCAGGCGAGACAGGTCCGGTGATGCTGGTCGGCGCTGAGCCGCACCCGCCCTACCAGCGGCCACCGCTGTCGAAGGCGTTCTTGCTCGGCGGGACCGACACCGCGAAACTCGCATTCCGCACCCCGGCGTTCTACGCCGAGCGCAGCATCGAGCTGATCACCGGCGAACGGGTCGAGCGACTGGCCCTCCGTCCTGGAACCGCCGAGGGCAGCGCGACCACGAGCACCGGCCGCACGCTCGCGTTCGATCAGGTCGCGCTCACCACGGGCGCGCGGGTCCGCAGGTTGGCCGTCCCGGGCGCCGACCTCGCCGGGGTGCACCATCTCCGCGACATGGCCGACGCCGTGCTCCTGCGCGCTGCGCTCGACGCCGCGCGACGGGTGGTCGTCGTCGGTGGCGGGTTCATCGGCCTGGAAGCAGCCGCTGTCGCCAGGACGCTGGGCAAGGACGTGGTGATCGTCGAGGCCTCGGACCGACTGGTGGGCCGCTCGGTCGCCCCCACGGTCTCGGACTTCTACCGGTCCGCGCACGAACGACGCGGTACCGCGGTGCTGCTCGGCTCGGCGGTCGCGCGAGTACTGGGCGACGCGGGCCGGGTCAGTGCCGTCGGGCTCACCGACGGCACCGAGCTGCCGGCGGACCTCGTGCTCGTCGGCATCGGGGTCGTCCCGCGCACCGAGCTGGCGGAGGCGATCGGCCTGCACTGCGACGGCGGAGTCGTGGTCGACCGGCACGCACGTACCGGGAACGCCGGGATCGTCGCGGCCGGCGACTGCACCGCGATGCCGCACCCGACCACGGGCGTCGGCCTGGTCCGGCTCGAGTCGGTGGCCAACGCCGTGAGCCAGGCGAAGACAGCCGCAGCGACGCTGGCGGGCATTCCACCACCCGCGCCGGAGGTCCCCTGGTTCTGGTCGGACCAATACGACCTGAAGCTGCAGATCGCCGGTCTGTCGACCGGCCACGACGAGTCCGTGGTGCGCGGCGACCTCGACGCCGAGCGGTTCTCCGTCCTCTACTACCGCAACGGGGCGGTGGTAGCCGTCGACGCGGTGAACTCCCCCGTGGACTACCTCGTGGTGCGCAAGGCACTCGGCACCGGCGCGGCGATCCCCCCGGACCTGGCGCGCGACACCGGCCGACCGTTGAAGGAGCTCCTCGTGCCGGCCGGTCCGAACCGCGGCACGCACACTCTGGACCTATAGGTCTAATGGTCTTAACATTGGTTATTCGGTGGCGCCAGGGCGGCTCCTCCGACATCACGACGCAGTGGGTGAAAGGAAGTCGACGGTGCTCAAGAAGGAGATCAACGATCTGCTGACGCAGACCGGGCCCGGCACTCCGATGGGCGAGATGTTCCGGCAGTACTGGATTCCGGCGTTGCTGGCCGAGGAACTACCCGAGGACGGGTGCCCGCAGATCAGGGTCAAGCTCCTGTCCGAGCGCATGATCGCCTTCCGCGACAGCGAGGGCCGCTACGGACTGATCGACGAGTTCTGCGCGCACCGGGGGGTGTCGCTCTGGTTCGGCCGCAACGAGGAGGGCGGACTCCGCTGCGCGTACCACGGCTGGAAGTTCGACGTCACCGGCCAGGCCGTCGAGGTGCCGTCGGAGCCGGAGGAGAGCAACTTCTGCGCACACGTCAAACTCCGCGCCTACCCGCTGGTGAAGATCGGCGACGTGCTCTGGACGCACATGGGCGACCCGGCCAAGCGCCCTCCGATGCCCGAGTTCGAGTTCGCGAAGGTCGCCGCGGAGCAGAACTACACGTCGAAGCGCTGGCAGGAGTGCAACTGGCTGCAGGCCTTCGAGGGCGGCATCGACTCCAGCCACGTCTCCTGGCTGCATTCCGGCGGCCTCAAGAACGACCCGCTGTTCAAGGGTGCCAAGGGCAACGAGTACAACCTGGCCGACTTCCGCCCGTACTTCGAGGTCGCCGAGGCCGACGGCGGGCTCTTCGTCGGGGCGCGGCGCAACGCCGAGGAGGACTCCTACTACTGGCGGATCACGCCGTGGGTGATGCCCAGCTTCACCCTCATCCCCCCGCGTGGCGACCACCCGGTGCACGGCCACTGGTGGATCCCGATCGACGACGACAACTGCTGGACCTACTCGTTCGACTACCACCCGACCCGTCCGCTGACCCAGGCCGAGCTCGACGCCATGCGCGCCGGCCACGGTGTGCACAGCGAGAACATGCCCGGCACCTACCGTCCTACGGCGAACAAGGACAACGACTACCTGATGGACCGGGACGCTCAACGCCGAGGCGAACTCTTCTCCGGGGTCAGGGGCATCGCCATCCAGGACGCCTCGCTGCAGGAGAGCATGGGCCCGATCGTCGACCGGTCGAAGGAGCGGCTGGTCTCCGCCGATGCCGGGATCATCAAGGCCCGGCAGAAGCTGCGCAAGGCCGCGCTCGCCCTGCGCGACGAGGGCACCACGCCCCCCGGCATCGAACCGGCCCACCACCAGGTCCGCTCGGCCGCGGTCGTGCTGCCCCGTGATGCGTCGTTCATCGAATCCAGCCGCGAGGCGCTCACCGCCGAGCTCGGCAAGCCGCACGCGTCGGTCTGAGCGGGCACGATGATGCAGCCCATCCTGCAGAGCAGCTGTGCGCTCGCGACGAGCCGGGCAGAGGCCCGGTTCCGGATCGACGCCCCGATCGCGGGGCGTCGGGGCGCCAGGGTCGTGGCGCTGGACGACGGTGCCGCGACCCTCGTCCGACGCCTCGCCCGCGCACCGTGGAACGGAGCGCGGTTCTTCACCCTCGTCGCAGGCGGGCCGGACCCTGGAGGCCCGGACATGCCGTTGCACACCACCACCGGCCGTTCCACCCGCCTCGACGTCGAGCTCGCCGAGGCCGACGTCGCCGTGATGGTCGCGACCACCGGCAGCAGCGGCACGGCGGCGTCGATCATCGGCCGGGCGTGCGCCCATCGCGGGATCATGACCGCCGGTGTCGTGCTGGGCGAGCACTCCCTCGTCGCCGACACCGTCAACGCCCTGCGGCCGCACGCCCAGGTACTGCTGGTCAGCCGCGACGAGGAGGACGTCGCCGAGGTACTGAGCGCGATCCGAGCATGACTCCGCCGAGAAGGGCTCGACCATGAACCACACATCCGCGCGGGTGACGTTGCCCGAGCTGCAGGTGATGAAGCGCGACGGTCGCAAGATCGTCGGCGTGGTCGCCTGGGATTACCAGATGGCACGGATCGTCGACCGGGCCGGCGTGGACCTCGTGTCGGTGGGGGACACGGTCGGGGTCAACCTGTGGGGTCAGCCCAACCCGCTCGAGATCACCATGGACCAGCTGCTGATCGTCTGCCAGGCGGTGCGGCGCGGGGTCCGGCGCGCGCTCCTGTCGTGCGACTTCCCGTTCGGTCCGCTGCAGGAGGGGCCCGACAGTGCGGTGCGCGCGGCGATCCGGCTGGTGAAGGAGGGTGGCGTCGACCTGGTCAAGCTCGACGGGGCCGCCGACCATCTCGACGCCGTCACCGCCGTGCATCGCGCCGGTATCCCGGTCTTCGCCCAGTTCGGCATCACCCCGCAGACGGCCCTGCGCTACGGCGTCGCCTACACCGCCACCCCTGGGCCCGGCAGCGAGGTCCCGCCCGAGATGAAGGACGAGCTCGTCGCCGAGGCGAAGGCCCTCGAGGCCGCCGGAGCATCGCTGCTCAACTTCACCAACTCCGGCGCGGTCGTCGGCCCGGCGGTCGCACGGGCGGTGTCGGTCCCGGTGCTCGGCGGCTTCGGGGGCGGCCCGTGGCTCGACGGCCGGGTCCGGATGGCCACCGCGGCGATCGGGTACGGCGCGGACGGTCTCGACGACACACCCGACACCTACGCCGACGTCGCCCGGATCAGCCACGACGCGATCAGGGCCTACGCCGCCGACGTGCGGTCGGGCAGGCAGATCCGAGGCGGCATCCCGCTCGAAGACGACTCGGAGCAGCTCTGACGGGAGCACCATGCCCACCACCACGATCAACGGACTGGCCACGCGATACGAACTGTGGGGCGAGGGCAGGCCGCTACTGCTGCTCTCGCCCGGCGGCTTCAACGCGACGCTCGACAACTGGGCCACGCACGGCGTCTACCAGCGGACGAACCTCGTGCGCAGGCTCGCCGAGCACTACCGCTGCATCGCGTTCGACCGGCGCGAGTCCGGCCGGTCCGGCGGCCGGGTCGAGCGGGTCACCTGGGCCCACTACGCCACCCAGGCGCGGGGGCTGCTCGATCACCTCGGGATCGACCGCGCGTTCGTCATGGGCGGCTGCGTGGGCTGCTCGGTGGCCACCACCTTCGCCGTCGCCCACCCCGACCGCACAGCCGCGATGGTGCTCTACTCCCCCGCGGGCGGCGCCCGCTACCGGATGATCCAGCACCAGCGCTTCCAGCGGCACGCCGCGTTCGTCGCCGAGCGCGGGATGACCGCGGTCGCCGACCGGGCACAACGCTCCGAAGCGGGGTTCAGCGAGGACCCCTGCCTCGGGCCATGGGCCACTGCGCTGCGCACCGATCCCGACTTTGCCGCCGCCTATGTGGCGCTCGACCCGGTGCGGTACCGAACGGTGCTCGACGGTCTGTGCCGCACCATGTTCGACCGCGACAGCGTGCCCGGTCCCGAACCGGAGGACCTGCTGCTGCTGGACGTGCCCGCGCTGGTCGTGCCCGGCCAGGACGCCTCGCACGCGCGCTCCGCCGCGTGGTTCCTGCACGAGTGCCTGCCCGCCTCGCAGCTGTGGGACGTGCCGGTGGCCGCGCAGACCGAGGAGACGGCCCCCGCCCGACTGCTGGCCTTCCTAGACTCCGTCACCGACCACACGGCAACCTGATTGCCGCACACCACATGCACCGCCTCGCGGGGGCAGCTCGCACAGAGGTTCTCTACGCGGGCTGCGCCCGAAAGCCCTCAAGCAAGGTCACCACGGTGTGGTAGCTGAATCCAGGCGGAAATTCAGCCACCACACCGTGGTGGTCATGAGAAGCCGCCCGGTGACCGCACTGAGCTCGACTTCGCAGAGCTTCACGTCGTGTCGCAGACACTGCAGCGTCTGCGACACAACACGACGCTCTGCGACGGGAGACCGGCGGTGCCGGCGAGACTGGTGGGCTCCGATCCGGGGCGCAGCCCGCACACCACACCGCCGCCCGGCAGGCCATAACCGCCACGTGCCAATCCGTCCCCGGTCCAGACCGTAGTAGACAGGGCCACCGACAAAGCCGCAGCTCACAATCCGGGATCGCGCTACTCCGCACAGAGGCCCGGTCCGTGGGGCCTCTGTGCGGCGTGCACTCGCTCTGTGCGGGCTGCCCGGCACGCGACCGCTAGCGGAGTGACTCGCCTCGGTCCAACGCCATGATCTGGTCTACCCGCTCCTGGTGGCGCCCGCCCTTGAAGGGGGTCGTCAGCCAGGTCGTGAGTATGCGTTCGGCCAGGTCGGGTGCCACGACCTTGGCACCCATCACCAGCACGTTCGCGTCGTTGTGCCCTCGGGCGATCTCGGCGACGAACGTGTCGTGGCAGAGCGCGGCCCGGATCCCCCGGATCTTGTTGCAGGCCATCTGCTCCCCGCTGCCGCTACCGCCAAGGACGATGCCGAGGCCGGCGGCACCCGAGACGACCCGCGCGCCCAGGTCCTCGCACAGCAGCGGGTAGTCGACGACAACATCGTCGTGCACCCCGAGGTCGTCGACCTCGTGCCCGTGTCGGCGCAGCCACCCCGCGAGGCGTGCCTTCATGGGCACGGCGTTGTGGTCGGCGACGATCGCTATCTTCATCGATGTACCCCTTCGGGAAGCGCCCTGAGGCACCGGTCAGGCGATCAGGTCGTGTGTGCCCTTGGCGAACAACGTGTCGATACTCGGACGCTCGGCGAGGATGTGTTGACGTACGGCGTGGTCGAGCAGTCGCTCCAGTGCCGCCCGGTTGGGCTCGATGCCGTACGGCAACGGGTCCGCACCGGTGACGTCCATGACCCGCAGATGCATGCGGTCGTCCTTCGTCGGGTCGGCGATCCCGGCCCGCAGACGCCCGACGTAGCGGTGTTTCGCCTCGGCGAACGCCTCGAACACCGACTCGGCGAGCCCCGGGTACGTCTCCAGCAGCTCGTCGCGGACCACCAGGAGGTGGTTGATCGGATGGAACCCGTCACGGCGCAGGGCCCGCAGCCCCGCCTCCTCGGCGTCGGGGATCAGCGGGACGACGTCGGGGTGCTCCACGCCCGCGCCGATGGCGGCCGCAATCCCGCCGGACCCGAGCAGGCCCGCGAGATCCTCACCGGCACCCATCGACACGACATTGGCCGGCGGGCGGTACTGCGCGACGTGTTCGTCCCCGGACAGCACCCAGGTGACGCGGTCCAGGTCGACGCCGTACTCCTCGGACAGCACACCACGCGCCCACACGCCGGTCGTCACGGTGTAGCCGCGGCTGACCCCGACCCTGCGACCCTCGAGGTCCGCCGGTCCGTGCACGCCTGAACTGGCGCTGACCTGCAGCGCGCCGTGGTGGAACCCGCGCACGAGGAACACCGGCAGCGCGGTGAACCGGGCGCCGTGCGCCTTGGCGACCAGATAGGTCGTGGCCGCCAGCTCGGCGACGTCGAACTCCAGGTTCCGCACCATCCGGCGGAAGCCCTGCACCAGGACCGGCACGTCCACGACGTCCAACACTCCGGCGCTCGGAACCACCGACCCGTCGAGCAGGGCGGCGTTGGCCCCCTGGGCCCTGGTGAGGGTGCTCAGGTGCAGCTCGGCCATTCGTCCTGCCTCCGCTCGGTCGTCCGGCAGCCACCTCTGGCCGTACCGACGAACGAACTCTACCATTGAGGTCTAACGACAGACCAATAGTCCGTTCATCGACGAGAGGGCCGTGATGGCAGAGGACGTCCTAGCCGCGGTACGCACCGCACCCGGGCGCACCGAGGTGCGCAGCTTCGCCATGCCCGAGGTGCCCGACGACGGGGCGCTGCTCAAGGTCGAGGTCGCCGGCATCTGCGGGACCGACGTGAAGATGTACGGTAAGCCGCCGTTCGACGCGCCGGTGATCATGGGCCACGAGAACGTCGGGACGATCGCCCACGCGGGCCCCGCGTTCACACGCCGCCACGGCGTGGCCGAGGGCGACCGGGTGTTCGTCGAGCATTACGTGGGCTGTTTCCACTGCGAGTGGTGCCACGCGGGCGAGTACCGCCACTGCGAGAACACCGACTGGCGGACCAACCCGGACGCGCGCCGCTACGGCTACACCTCCGCCGACAACCCGTACCACCTGTGGGGCGGGTTCGCCCAGTACATGTACCTGCCGTGGAACGCCGTGCTGCACGCGGTACCCGACGGCGTCTCCGCGGAGCTCGCCGGCCTGGTCACCCCGCTGTCGAACGGAATCGAGTGGGCACTGGTCGCGGCCGGCGTCGGATACGACTCGACCGTCCTGGTCCAGGGCCCCGGTCAGCAGGGCCTCTCCCAGGTGGTCGCCTGCAAGCAAGCCGGCGCCTCGACCATCATCGTGGCGGGCACGACCCGCGACGCCGCCCGGCTTCAGCTCGCCAAGGATCTCGGCGCCGACCACGTGGTCGACGTGACCGTCGAGGACCCGCTCACCGTGGTCCGCGACGTCACCCGGGGCAAGGGCGTCGACGTGGTGCTCGACTGCACGGCGGGCGCGGGCACCGCACCGGTGCTGCTGGGGGTCGACGCCCTCACCCGCCGTGAGGGGGTCATGGTCGTCCAGGGCGAGCTCGCCGCGTTCCCGGACTTCCCGCTCAAGAAGATCACCGAGAAGGCGATCACGATCAAGAGCGCCCGCGGGCACAGCTACCGCTCCTGCGAGCTCGCCCTCGCCCAACTCGCCTCGGCACGCTTTCCGCTGGACCGGCTGGCCACCCACTCGTTCGGTCTCGACCAGGTCGACCATGCCATCCGGGCCGTGGGCGGCGAGGTGGAGGAAGACGTCGTGCACGTGTCGCTGCTCCCCTGGGCCGGTGTCAGGTGAGCGCCTCCGACGTCGGGGTCGTCGTCACCGACCCGCCGAGGGCCGACGAGGCCTCGGTGAAGGAGCTGGCCCGCTTCGGCGTGGCGACCGTGCACGAGGCGCAGCGCCGGACCGGCCTGCTCGCGCCACGGCTGCGGCCGATCTACTCCGGCGCCAGGATCGCCGGCACGGCGGTCACCGTCAGCGTGCCGCCGGGCGACAACTGGATGATCCACGTCGCCGTCGAGCAGTGCCGCGCGGGTGACGTACTGGTGGTGGCACCGACCACCCGCTCCGAGGCGGGCTACTTCGGTGAGCTGCTGGCCACGTCCCTCGTCGCTCGCGGCGTGCTGGGCCTGGTGATCGACGCCGGCTGCCGCGACGTCGCGGAGCTGACCGACCTGGGATTCCCCGTGTGGTCGCGGTGCGTCTCCGCCTTCGGGACGGTGAAGGAGTCCCTCGGCAGCGTCAACACGCCCATCACCTGCGCCGGGCAGCTCGTGCGGCCCGGCGACGCCATCGTCGCCGACGACGACGGAGTGGTCGTCGTCCCACTGGCGGACGTGCCCGATGTGGCCTCGGCCGCGGCCGCGCGCGAGGACAAGGAAGCCAGGACCCGGACCCGCTACCGGTCGGGTGAGCTCGGCCTCGACGTCGCCGGCATGCGCGAGCGCCTACGCGACAAGGGCCTGCGCTACATCGAGGCCACGGAGGACAAGCGATGATCATCGACTGCCACGGCCACTTCACCGGCCCGCCCCTCGGCCACCGCGACTTCCGCACGGCTCAGCTGGCGCGGCTCGCCGACCCCGGCCTGGACGAACCGGTGCTCGTCCCGTCCACCGACGACGAGATCCGCGAGGCCATCGAGACCAACCAGCTGCGAGTGCTGCGCCACCGAGGCGGCGACCTCATGGTGCTCTCGCCCCAGGCATCCGCGATGGAGCACGACGTGCCCGATCCGGCGCTCGCCCGCTCCTGGGCCCGCGCGTGCAACGACCTGACCCACCGTGTGACCGAGCTGTTCCCGGAGCACTTCGCCGGTGTGTGCCAGCTCCCGCAGACCCCGGAGGGTTCGATCGGCAACTGCGTCGCCGAGCTGCGGCGCTGCGTCGGGGAACTCGGCTTCGTCGGCACCAACCTCAATCCCGACCCGTCGGGCGGCCGTTGGACAGCTCCCCCGCTGACCGACGAGCACTGGTTCCCGCTCTACGAAGCCATGGTCGAGCTCGACGTGCCCGCCATGATCCACGTCTCGGCCTCGTGCGCCCCGGCGGTGCACACCCTCGGGGCCCACTACCTCAACGCCGACACCACCGTGTTCATGCAGCTCCTGCAGGGCGACCTGTTCAGCCGCTTCCCGACGCTGCGCTTCGTGATCCCCCACGGCGGCGGGGCGGTGCCGTACCACTGGGGCCGGTTCCGGGGGCTGGCCGAGCGCCTGGGCCGTCCACCGCTCGACAGCCACCTCATGGGCAACGTCTTCTTCGACTCGTGCGTGTACCACGAGCCGGGGATGCGGTTGTTGCTCGACGTCATCGGTCCGGGGAACGTGTTGTTCGCGTCGGAGATGCTCGGTGCGGTGCGGGGCGCCGACCCGAAGACGGGCGTGGACTACGACGACACCAGGACCTATCTCGACGCCGTCGAGCTGGACGACGGGGCCCGCCGCGACGTGTTCGAGGGCAACGTTCGCCGCGTCTACCCGCGCCTCGACGCCCGGCTCGCCGCCGCCGGCCGCTGAACCGGCCCTGTCCGCGCGGGTGAGCGGTACGTCATCGCTGCTCGGAGCGAACCGGCCATGGTGCTCGGTTCACCCGCGCGGACCCCGGCGGTGCCTCACGCGGTGCCCGCCTTGGGTCGCGGGCCACCCAACGAGCCGCTCACTCGCGCAACGGCCGGTTGCCGAGCGTGCCTCCACCTGCCTCGTTGCCGCCCGCCCCTTCGGCCTTGTACTGACGCAACCGCTCCGCGGTCCTGGCGAGGTGCGTCGTCATCACCGCGGTGGCGGCCGCGACGTCGCGCATGCGCACAGCCTCGACGAACTCGCGGTGCTCCCTGGTGCCCACGACACCGACTTTTGGATCGCTCTCCTGGGCACGCAGGAGCGACATCAGTATCGGGCCGTGGAAGGAGCGGGCGAGCAGCTCGATCGCCGGGTTGTGCGCGGCGCGGGCCACTCGCACGTGGAACTCCGCCGACAACGACACCGGGTACTCGTTCTCCGTCTCGAGCGTCGCCTCGGCTCGGTCGCAGATCTCCAGCAGTTCGGCGATGTCGTGCTCGTCGGCCCGGCGGCAGACCAGCGGCACGATCCCCAGCTCGAAGATCTGCCGAGCCTCGGTGACATCACCCGGCTCCACGACCGAGAAGGTGAGCAGGTCCGAGATGCCCTCGCCCACCTGCTCGCTCGTCGGTGCGGTGACGAACGCCCCACCCCGCGCACCTACCTTGATGGTGACCAGGCCGTTGGCCTCGAGGCCCCGCAACGCCTCCCGCACGGTCACGCGGCTCACCCCGAAACGCTCGCCCAACTCACGTTCGGACGGCAGCCGGTCGCCCGCGATGAGCTGTCCGTCGCGGATGAGGAGCCGAATCTGCTCCACGATCAGGTTCGAGACCCGGCCCGCGTTGACCCTGCTGAACATGTCCGAGCGGTCGGGCGATCCAGAAGCGGCCGTGGCCTGGGGCTGGGTGTTCATGGCCTTATGATAAGGCCATCAGGGTCTGGACTGTGCATACCTGTCGTGTCCTCTTGAAATCCGGCGGCGACCGGCTGATTTCAGCAGGCCGGTACCGACTGTGGCCGTGCATGGTTACCACGCCCCGGCGACCGTGAGCCGACGCTGGCGACGCTGAGCGCTGCGCCCACCTGATCGGATGAGTCCCCCCGCTGCTACCGCTTCGCGCAGGTCACCTCAACAGTTCAAGGCAGGTCCCTGAGGGTCACACCGGGCCGAGGTTGCGCTTGACACTTCGACCAGCATCCTCATACGGTCTATCTGTTAGTCCATTTAGTCAGCCGCAGGATCCACATCCGTGATCGACGCGTCGCGATCGGCGGGACCCGGTGCCGCACCGACTGACGTACAGCTACACCGGGAGGACTTCCTTGAGCAACCACGGCGACGCGGAGCAGATCGCGCTGGCCTGCCGGGTACTGGCCCACCAGGGGCTGGCCGAAGACATCCTGGGCCACGTCAGTGTCCGCGGTGACGACGACACCCTGAGCGTGCGCTGCCGAGGCCCGCGCGAGCGGGGCCTGCTGTTCACGGAGGCCGAGGACGTGCACCGGATCGAGCTGGAGGGCACACCGCGACCGCCGGCCGGATACGCGGTGCCCAACGAGCTGCCGATCCACCGGGAGATACTGCTGGCCCGACCGGACGTGCGGGTCGTCGTACACGTCCACCCACCCGCCGTGGTGGCGGCGGACCTGGCGGGGCTGCCGCTGCGTCCGATCATCGGCGCGTACAACATCCCGGCGATGCGCCTTGCCGACCGAGGGATCCCGGTGTACCCGAGGGGCGTACTGATCAGCTCTTCCGAGCTGGGCAAGGCACTGGCCGGCACGCTCGGCGACGCCCCGGTGTGCGTCCTGCGCGGTCACGGCATCGTCGCCACCGGGGAGACCGTCGCCCAGGCCGTGGTGCGCGCTCTCAACCTGGAGTCGCTGGCACGAATGACGCTGCACGCGACCAGCTCCGGGAACCCGGTTCCGGAACTGAGCGAGGAGGACATCGCGGAGTTGCCGGACCTCGGTCCCGGGTTCAACGACGACCTCGTCTGGCGCAGCGCGGTGGCGAAACTCGAACACGCCGGGCACTGACCGGAACCGGCCATGCGTCCACTCGCGAGTCACAGGCGGGCGGGCAGACACCAGATGACGAGGCGAGCCGCCAGGTAGGACAGCAGCACGGAGGCGGCCAGGTACAGGCCGAACTGTCGCATGACCGCCAGCTGGCTGAGGCCGAGCACAACGAACGCGGCAACGGCACTCGCCACCGCGAGCCCGACCGCCCTGTGCACCGATCGCTCCCCGTGCCCCTGGCAGAGCAGGACCGTGAACTCGCACCCCACCGCGGCGGTGAGCGAGCCGAGAGCCACCGTGAAGGGAGTCAGCCCTTGGCCGCTCAGCTGCACCAGCCACAGCCCCCAGCCGGTCGCGAGCAACGCGGCGAGGACCGCGCGCCCCGCGTCCGACCGACGACGTAGGCCGAGCGAGAGCATCACGCCGGCCGCGACGATTCCCGCGACGTTACCCAGGTAACGGCCGGTGGAGACCGAGTCGTACGACGCCGCCGCCAGTACGGGAAGCCCGGCCAGCTCCGCCCGGTAACCCGGTGGCGGGGGCGGGAGGACGCCACGCACCGTGTCCAGCAATGCACCCTGCTCCCCCAGGTCCTGCAGTCGCAGTCCGAAGAACGCGGCCGATCGCCCGGCGTCGGCGCTGACCACCGCCCCGCTCAGGTACGGCGGCACCAGCTGCATCGCCGAGGTGATCTCCGAGCTGGTCGGATCGGGCCCGAGGAAGCGCAGCAGGTCGGGAAGCGAGGCTGCCTCGGTGAGCCGGTCACCACAGCACGCCGACACCGCCGTCGACGCTTCCCTGGACCATCGCAGCGCTTCGGCGGTGAGCACATCAGGGCCTTCGAGCGCGACCGCCGCCTCACCGGACGAGCCCAGCACGTGTTCGGCATGTTCGGCTTCCGCCAACGGCGCCAGACCGGCCGCGAGTCGCACGGGGTCGGCTTCGACGGGCAGATTCGGCAGCGAGAACGCGCCCGCGCATGCCCCCGCGAGAAGCGACGGGCATACGTCCCGCGCACGATCCCGGCCTTCGACAGCTGCGGGCGGCATGGCTGTCGCCCCTTCACACCTCAGCGCTGGACGGCGGGACACCGGCCTGTTTCTTCACCGATGCTGTTGATCTCGGCGTTGGCCCGTGTGTCGCCGGCGTAGTCCACCTGATCGGTACACCGGACGCCGGGCCGATGTGGAACCCCGCCTGTCTGCTTCGGCGCGGGGCAGGCCCCCGTGGCCGACCGCGCCGAGTTGATCTCCGCATTCGACCGAGGATCGTCGGCGTAGTTGAACTGGTCTGTGCACGATACGTCCGACTTCCGCGGTGCGACCGCGGCCGCATGCCGTGGAGCAGGGCACTTCCCGGACTGTGAGCCGATCGAGTTGATTTCGGCGTTGGGTCGAGGGTCCCCGGCATAGTTGATGCGATCAGTGCATTTCGCGTCGCTCGCTGAACCGCCTTCCGCGCGCTTCGACACCGTCGATGAACTCGCGGCGGGCGCCGGGGGCGTACCCACTGACTGCTCCTCTTCCCCGGAACCGCCAGGCCCACAGGAAGAAGTCAGGATCAGCAGCGATCCGACTATCACAAGTCGGGCGTACCTCGTCATTTTTCCCGCTCCCAGCTGACACTCAACGGTATTTGATCAACTACCGTCGCGACTATCTCCTGCCGGACAACGCTCTCGCGTCGGCGAAAATTACCTAGCCGAATCGTGTGGGACCGGCGACGCCACCCCGCGACGGTGGCCACGTCGAGCGCTACGAGGCCCGTGCTCCTTGTTTTCCTTGTGGCTTCGCGGGCCTCGTCCGACCGGCCCGTAACGTTGCCCGGTGTGACTGATCCAACGGCCCGCGGCACCCGAACGTCTGGTCTCGATCTGCACCTGGGCCCCATCAGCGAAACTGGTCGCAACGTCCGTGCAAGCCTCATGGACGCCTTCCGCGAAGCGATCCGCACCGGCCGTCTGGCACCTGGATCGCGGCTACCGCCGAGCCGCGTGCTGGCGACCGACCTCGGGCTCGGCCGCAACACAGTCGTCCGGGTCTACTCCGAGCTGATCAACGAGGGGTGGCTCACCGCGTTGCACGGCTCGGGAACCGAGGTGTCGCGGCGTTCGTCGGAACTCCCGAGCGGTTGGTCACGACCGCGGCCTCCAGCGGCGCGACCGAGGTGGGTGCACGACCTCAGGCCTGGATTTCCGGACCTGTCGTCGTTCCCGCGAGACGAGTGGGTTCGTGCGGTGAAACGTACGGTCACCACCTCTCCGTTCGAGGCCTTCGGGTACATCGATCCACATGGCCGGGGCGAGCTGCGCGATGCCGTCGCTCGCTATCTCGCTCGAGCCAGGGGCGTGCACGCTCACGCGGACAACGTCATCGTCTGCAGCGGTGCCGCGCAAGGCCTGCGTCTCGTCGCCGCGGTGCTCGTGAACGCCGGGGTCACGAAGGTCGCGATCGAGGAGTTCTGTCTCCATACCCAGCGACCGGCGTTGCTGAAAGCCGGAATCGAGCCCGTCCTGCTTCCCGTCGACGCCGACGGTGCCGACACATCCGTATTGGACGATATGCCTGACGTGGGCGCGGTACTGCTCACGCCGTCGCACCAGTTCCCCCTTGGAGTCGCGCTGCAATCCGATCGACGCGCGGCGGTCGTGGACTGGGCACGCCGGCGGGGCGCGCTGATCATCGAGGACGATTACGACGGCGAGTTCCGCTACGACCGGTCTCCCGTGGGCGCGCTGCAGGGACTGGATCACGATCGCGTGATCTATATGGGAACCGCAAGCAAGTCACTGGCTCCAGGACTACGCCTGGGCTGGCTCGTCGTTCCTGATCGTCTGGTCGGCCCGATCGTCGCGGAGAAGGGGTGGGCGGAGGATTCTGTCGGGTTCGTCAACCAGTTGGCAATGGCCGACTTCATCGACTCGGGGGCCTACGACCGACACATCCGCGCGATGCGCACTCGATACCGCCGCCGACGTGAACAGCTCATCGAGACGGTCAACCGGCAGTCACCCGCGACACGCATCGTGGGGATGTCCGCTGGACTGCAGGTCCTCCTCGAACACCCCAGCCGGACCGGCGCCGAACTCGTCCGCCGCGCGACTCGCGAACAACTAGCCGTCGAATCCCTCGACTTCTTCCGCAACCCCGACTCCACATCGGACCGCGACGGCCTGGTCGTCGGATTCGCCGCCCCCTCCCCCAGCGCCTGGACAGGCAGCCTCGACGCCCTGATCCGCACACTCCGATAACCGATCAGGCCTGCGCCGGCGGCGTGCACCAATGCTGGCTCGCCCCCGGACTCGATTGGTTCCCTTTTCCACCGTCCAAGTGGCCCCAGATAATGCACCAGCGCCTGACTAGCCTCGGAATCGCGCTGACCGCCAGAAGCCGATTCAGCGTGTAGTTCGAATACACAGAGGAGTTCTGATGGTTGGGCACGCCAATGGCGAACAGGGGGCGGAGGGACGTACGCGGACGCTGTCTTTGAAGGCTGCCGCTCAGCGGGCACGTGTGTGGTCGGCCGTGACAGTGTTCGCGCGTCTGGCGTTGGCCGCCGGCTTCCTCTCGGCCGTTGCCGACCGGTTCGGTCTGTGGGGCCCGCCGGGGACCGGGTCGGTCGGATGGGGCGATTTCGCCACGTATACCGCCTATGCGCACTCTCTCTCGCCGTACATACCTGACGGGCTTCAAGGCGCCACCGCATGGGCGGCGACCATTGCGGAATCGACGATTGGCCTGGCTTTGCTCGCCGGTGTCCTCGTGCGCTGGAGTGCGTTGGCCGCGACGGGGTTGTTGCTCGGGTTCGCGATGTCGATGGGCCTGTTCCTCGGCTGGACAGCGCCGTTCAGCTACTCCGTGTTCGCCGCCGCGGCCGCTTCCTTGTTAGTGGCCATCGCGCCTGTGAACACGTTCGCGCTCAGCGTCGACCAGATTTTCAGCAGAAACGTGCACGGGCATCGTGACGGCCAGACCACGCAATAACCGGTCCCCTACAACACCAATTCGTATACCCGGCTCAGCCGAGGACGTCCGCGCCCAATCACCTGCCGTCACGCCGTCTCCACTGGGAGCAGTCATGGTTCCATCACAGATCGTCGGCCGACTTCTGGCCATCGCCGCGCTCGTCGGCGCAACCGCCTGTGGCTCGAACGACGAGCGCGCCGCCACGGCGACCACGCCACCGAGCGCCGCCCCGGCGGCTAACACGGCCTCACGGCCGCCCTCGGTGAACATACTTCTTCAGCAAGCCCTTCCCAACGCCGAAGGCAAGACGTTCACGTCGCAGGTCGTAAGTTTCCCGCCAGGTGCAGCCGCACCGCCGCATCGTCACGGCCAGGCTTTCGTGTACGCCTATGTCCTGAAAGGCACTGTCCGAAGCCAGGTCGACGACGATCCCGCGACCACCTACCGCCAAGGCGAGAACTGGTTCGAACAACCAGGTGCCCATCACGTCGTCGCCGCCAATGCCAGCACCACCGAACCAGCCGAGCTGTTGGTCGTCTACGTCTCCACCACTGGAGACTCCCTCCAGTCCAACGATGCCAACTGATGGCCGGGGACTCTTCTCACTTCATCGGCCCGGTCGCGGGTAGGGGCTGCCGACATCAGCGCCGCTCGTCCCGCTGACGGCCGCACGGTCGACTTCGTCGTCGAGCCCATCCCGAGTCGGCTGCCGGAGATCGTCGACCGGGTGCGGGAGGGGTGGGCGCCAGACGAGTACGGCAACGGCGCCGCCGAGGGCGGCGGCTGTGATGGCGAAAGGGATGGGGATGAGGGGAACAGGCCGGCCTCGCGGGCCTGAGCCAGGGTGGCCTTGACGTCCACGGCGACCATCTCGCCGTCACGGGTGGCGTGCTCGACCGGCTGCCGGCCGGCGGCGCCGGAGATGGCGAGTACCTGGCCTTCCCACGGGCGACAGACCGAGCATTCCTGCACGTTGTCCGACACGATCACGAGGTTTCGGCCGGCGGCTTGTAGCCGGTCGATCTGCGCGTCGGTCGTCGCCCGCTGCGCCGCTGTGCGGGTGGCCATCTCGACGTAGCTGGACAGCTCCCACCGGCGGCCGGATCGGCCGGTGAACCCGGTGACACCTCGGTCTGCAGTGTCCACATGGCTCGTTGTAAGGCCTGCCGGCGGGTGTCGGCGCCGACGAGCACGCTCGGTGTGGCACGCAACATGACGTCTCGGTAGGCGTCGGTGCTCGTGCGCAGGATCGCGTGATGCGCCTCGGTGACCAGGTCCGTGACGCTCGCCGCCAGTCGGTCGAGCGCCGCACGGTTGAACTGCTCGCCGGTGCCGGACGTGGCGCCGAGCAACGCCGCCAGTCCGGCGAGCGCGGCCCGCGCGCCAAGCTCGGCGGCCTGGTCGAGCAGTTCGCGCAGCAACGTCGGAGTCTGGCCGTCGAGGGCGCGCACGACGCGTTGGGCTTGTCGCCGTATCGCGCGAAGTGCGTCGAGCTGGACTGCGGGTGCGTTGGGGTCGCCTCCCCGGTTGATCGCACGTCGGACCTGGTCGGCCAGTGTGCCCATGAGCGCGGCCTCGGCGTCCGCGTAGACGCGTGCGAGCTGGGCCGCGGGGTCGGCGGTGGCCATCGATCCCCCGGTGATCTAGCGAACCCGTTCTCAAGGGACATTCACTGGCAGGCCTATGTAGAGTTACTAACTCTACATAGGTATATTTGCGCGCATGCGCCAATCGAAGCAACTCGTCGCCGTCGCCATCTCACTGATGCGCGACCCGAATCGGCACGTGTATGGCTACGAGCTGGGCAAAGAATCCGGCGTCCGGTCCGGTGTCCTCTACCCCATGCTGACCAGGCTGCTTGAGGCTGGCTGGCTGAGCGACGGCTGGGAGGACCAACGAGAGGTGCACGGTCGCCCACCACGTCGGTACTACGAACTGACCGACGCGGGACGGATGGAACTCGGGGCGGTCATCGCGCGCGCGGAGAACACGAAGTTCGCGCCCACCTCTGGACTTGGGTTCGCGCAGTGAACGAGATCGAGGGCCTGCTCCAGCATCTGACGTCCGAGGGGTTCCTCATTACCTACTTCACCGCGGCCGCCGTGTTCGGGTTCGCGCCGGGATTCTTCCTCCGAGCCGTAGTGCTGCCGTGCTACCCCAAGGAACACCCTCGACGCCAAGAGCTTGCCGCAGAGCTGTACGCGGTGCCGCGCCTCCGCCGATGGTTCTGGGTGCTCGAACAGTTTGAGACCGGCCTGTTCGACGGCCTCAACGACCGCGTCCGTCGCCGCAGCAAGACCAGGAGGCACGACCTCAAGGTGGTGGTCTTGAGGGAGGGCCAGGCGGTTAGGCGTATCGAGATAACGGAGCAGAGCCTTACGGCTTGGCTTCCCAGACACCCAGCCATGTACGTGGAGTCAATAGAAGGCCCGATTTCACGGCGGACCGCGCGCGAGATCGCTCGCCGCAGGAGGCTGCTGGCGTGAACTTGATGCTCTCCCTAGCGATCGGCACATTCGTGGGAGGTGGGGTCATCATGCTCGGGGCGAGCTTCCACCCCAGCCAGTTCACCAGCAAGATTCTGCGCTTGGTCACCCGGTTCTATCCGACCAAGGACACAGAGCGTGACGCCGCGCTCCTGGCCGACATGCTCTACCTCCCCGCTCACAAGCGAATCTTCTTCCTGCTCGGCCAGCTTGAGGGACTCATCCACGAGCACGTCCACCGTTGGCGCAACCGGCAGCTCCGGCCTAAGCCGAAGGCCGAACCTCGATGGATCGACATCACCGACACGGGGGTCGAGATCGTCCAGGGCCACGATCCCGTTCGGGGCACCCCCTGGTTGCGATACCGAGATCGCCGAACCGGCGAGTCGCTGTTCGCTGTGGGCCGAGAGGTGCGCGACCCCCTAGGTCGCGTCCGTTACGTCATCGCGCACTTCCCCTTTCTGGCCTGGACACCGCGCGAGAGCGGCAAAGACCCAGCGGAATGAAGACCCTGCTCTCTCTACAGCGGGTGAGCCAACTGACGCCCCAGTTCGTCCAACGCAGGCCGCCCGGCGGCAACTACCTCGTCAAGCTGGCCGTTAGCGAGCCGGAGAGCGCGCTGGATCTGGTGCGGCAGTCGGTAGGTCGTGGCACCGGCAATCGCAGCCAGTAACGCTTGCTCGGCGCCTTGGCGGTCGCCGACGGCCAGGAGAACCTCGCCGGTCGTCACGTGCCCGATCACCTGCCACTGCGGAGCCGCTGGCAGTTCGTCCTGCACTTCGCCGAGGAGTCTCGCTGCCAGCGGCGCACGGCCGGTGGCAGCCAGACCGCGTAGCTGGACCTCGCGGAGCGTGAAGCGGTTGCCGAACATGCCGGAGGAGCCGGCGGGGCCGTCCAGCTGGCGCTGATAGGCATCGATGGCCTCATCGAATAGCTCGGCGTGTCCCGTCTCGCCGGCCGCGCGGGCGAGCATCGCGCACGCGGCGCTTCGTGCCTCCGGGGTCTGCGACAGGGCGACCGCGCGCCGCAGTCGACTGACTGCGGCGGCAAGGTGGCCTGCCTTGCGTAGCTCGTTGCCGTGCATGGCCAGGGTGTGCGCCAACGTCGTTTCGTTATCGAGTCGCTCGGCGACCACGAGCGCTTGACCTGTCCACCGCGCCGCCGTCGATAGCTTCTCGTCCGGCAGGACCGTGCCCAGCGCGACCCCGAGGGAGACTCGCGCGCGCCCGAGCAGGCCCAAGGACTCCCGGTCGGCGAACCCGTCAGCGGCACGTGCTTCGAGTCTGGCCACCAGCGGCCACAGCTCGTTGATCGCGTCCACCGCACGCCCGGACTGCCTCGCTATGTCTGCCAGGCTCAGGATCGAACCCGCGAACTGCACCATGGCCAGATACGTTGCGTCGTCAGGCTCGGTCACACCGAGGACGTGCACCGGCACACCGAGCGTGTGGGCGATGTGGCGCAGCGCCCCGACGTCGGTGATCGCACGGCGGCGGGTCTCGATCATCGAGATGTAGGTCTTGTCGTAGCCGAGGACAGCGGCGAGCCGTTCCTGACTCAGGCCGTTGATCCGCCGGTACACCCGCAGAATCTGGCCGAGGTCACGACTCCGGAGCGCGGCACTGGCCTGGTCGCTCGACCACAGCCACATCGCCGACGGTCGACGACCGAGGCTCTCCGGACCGCCCACGGTTACGACTCGGGGGTCTGGCTGTACACGCGGTACCAGTTGGCGATCGACCGCTTGTACCCATCGGGCATGTTCAGGCCGGCAACTTCCTGCTCGGTGAACAAACCAACCTCTTTGTGCTCGTGCGACAGGACCGGTTCGACGGTGTCCTGGGAGTAGCAGCCGTAGGTCACGATGAACACGTGCTTTTCTGCTGCGTTGATGTAGTACATCCACGTATCGAGGATCGGCCCGACCGTGACCTTGCACTGTGTTTCCTCGGCGATCTCGCGACCAACGCACTCCTCGGGGGTCTCACCGATCTCGATGCGACCACCCGGCAGTTCCCACTCCTGTCGCTCGTTCTTGAGCAACAGCACGCGGCCCTCCCGCAGCACGACTCCCTTGACGGAGATCGGGAACATCAGCGGCTCGTACGTGGTGGATTGCACAGGGGCCGGCCCTTTCAAGAACAACGGATTTCGGGATGCGGCCGAACCTAGCAGCAGGTCACACGTTCACCGGGTCCTTTGAGGTTGACAACCTGTCACTGGCTCTTCGCCCGTAGTCACGGTGTGCTGAGTGCAGTCCTTGGAGGTGCACTCATGCTCGAACTATCCCCTCACCGCTGTTCATCGGTCGCCGACATCCTCACCGATCTCGCTCAAGCTGGGATCGCGTTGCTGACCGATGTCTCTGGCCCGACAGACCTACTCAGTCTGGCCTCGGCGCTCGGTGTCCTCGCGCCCCACCGAGACAGCAGACCCGACGGCGTCACCGTCATCGAAGACCGAGGCGCCACCGAGAGCGGCATGGTCGCCTTCACCCGGCAGGGGCTCGCCCCGCACACCGACCGATCCAGCATTCCCGTACCGCCGGGCCTGGTACTCACCGCCTGCGGATATGTCCCGGTGGCTGGTGGCGAATCTCTGCTGGCCGATGGCAAAGCGATCTATGACGAGCTGGCCAGCACGAGCCCGGCAGCGCTGGAAGCCTTCTGCACGCCCCGGTCCGCGCTGTTCGGCAGCGCCGATGGATACCTCGGCAGCATCTTCACCCGCCAGGGCGACAGGGTGTCGATCCGGTTGAGGACCGATGACCTCGTGCGGTTCGGCCCCATCGTCAACACCCATATGTCGACGTTGGAAGCGGCCATCGAGAAGCACACCACGACGATGCCGATGCCGGCCGGATCCGGGTACGTCATCAACAACCTGCGCTGGTTGCACGGCCGCAACGACTTCCGGGGCCGCCGTCTGCTGTACCGCGTCACCGCGAACCCGCACCCGCTCGCCTTGGTTCCCGGGTTTCGCTCCGTGCTGGCGGCCCCGAACAGGGCGAGCCGGTGAAGTACCACATGCATGCGCGCCTGCATCGTGGTCCACTCGGTCAACCACAACGGAACGACCTTCGCACCCAGGACGCCGACGACCTGACAGAGGTCGAGCAGACAGCGAAAGAACTCGCGGCGGACGGATACACGGTCTGGATCTACGACCACGGCAACGCGGCTGTTTCACCAGGCGGCAGCAACTATCGGACCATCCTCAAGTACACGCCAGACGGCCGGCTGGTCGATCTCCGGTGACCGCTCTCCCGCTGTCAGAGCACGCGGGGCGTTCAAGGTGGTACATGCGGCAGCCCCCACCTGCGCCGGGCCGGACGTGCCTGACCAGCGCCCGCATCGACGGTCAGATTCGGTGGGTCATCGTCGCCGTCGGGGTGTCGGCGACGGAGGACACCATGCCACTGCCACGGCTCGAATGACCCAGCTGAATGCCTGTCGTGCTGCGGCTCAGGCCACGTCCTGGTCTTCCTCGTTGCCCTCGTCATCTGGCCGGCCGAACGTCGCTGCACAACATGGCCGGCGACTCTTCTCACCTCATCGGCCCGGTCGCGGGTGAGGGGCTGCCGACATCAGCGCCGCTCGTCCTGCTGACCGCCGCACGGTCGACTTCGTCGTCGAGCCCATCCCGAGTCGGCTGCCGGAGATCGTCGACCGGGTGCGGGAGGGGTGGGCGCCAGACGAGTACGGCAACGGCGCCGCCGAGGGCGGCGGCTGTGATGGCGAAAGGGATGGGGATGAGGGGGTCGACGAGGGTGAGAAGCCCAGCCACGGGCAGAACGGTGTTGACGACACGGTCGGCGTGGGGCCTGATCGCGAGGACCCACACGCCGAGGACGAACACAGCCAGCGGAATCGTGTAGGCGAACGCCGCGTAGGACTGATGCAGTGTGGTGTGCGCGGTGAGGACGTCGATCTCGACCTCGATGCCGGCCGAGAACGCGCGGGCGGCTGCGAAGATCAAGAAGTGCCCGTACACATAGGGCAGGGAACCGGCGACGTCCTTGATCGCGTGGTGATGGGGCGGCCAGAAGTACAGCCACCACATGGCCGCCGTGGCGGTGAGCGTGAGCACAGCGATGCCGATGAGCGGTCCGAGCGACTCGGTGTCGTGCACGGCGTCGATGATCGCGTTGGCGGAAGCCAGCAGACTCTCACCGAGAAGAATGAGGGTGAACAGCCCATAGCGCTCGGTGATGTGGTGTGGGTGCCACGGTGTGGTTCCGGTGCGCTCGGCGATGATCGGTACGACGAGTTCCGCGGCGAGGAGCACAACCAGCGCGACGGTGACCTTCCCCTCGGGAAGCAGCAGGCAGACGAGCCACAGGAGCTGCACCAGTGAGATGCCCACCGCGTAGATGAGCGTGGTCCATCGTGTGGAAGCCGAGGACCGGGACGCGCGGAGCCACTGGGCGACGAGTGCCACGCGCATGACGACGTAGGCGACGATGAGCACCGAGTAGTCGCGCTCGTCGAACGCCGGGCCGACACCCGAGGCGAAGACGAGAACGCCTCCCATCTGCAGGATGGTGAGCACCCGGTACAACCAGTCGTCGGTGTCGAACGAGGTGGCGAACCAGGTGAAGTTCATCCAGGCCCACCAAAGACCGAAGAACACGAAGCAGTAGCCGAGAATCCCGTCGCGCACGTGGCCCACGATGAGCGCGTGGTGCAGCTGCGCGGCAGCGGTGCCCACCGCGACGACGAAGACGAGGTCGAAGAACAGCTCCAGGGTGGATGCGGTGCGCCCGGCTTCGGTCGGGTCGCGGGGCACCATCGGGACGAGCCGGAATCGGAAGTCAGATGTCATGACGTGGTTCTCTCTGCCCGAGGGTGTCCACGCCTGGAGGAATCTCGAGTGCACCAGCTCGGGTGACACCCTCACCAAGGTATTTGTCGATCAGCTCCGGACCGGGCGGGCCACCCGGTCCGGCTGATCACGTTGCCGTCTTCAGGGACGAACGCGGATGATGGTCTTGCCCTTGACCCGCTCGGTCGGGTTGAAGGCGGCCACGGCGTCGTCGAGCGACGCGACCTTCCCGATGATCGTGCGCAGGCGCCCTTCCCGCACGCGCTGGGCGATCTCGCTCAGCTGGGCGCGGTCGGCCTCGACGACGAAGTCGATCGCCAACCCGTTCACCGGCCGTGCCTCGGGCGGACCGGCGATCGTGACCAGCGTGCCTCCCGGGCGCATCAGGCACACGGACCGCTTCTGGATCTCCCCACCGAAGATGTCGAACACCAGGTCCACTTCGCCGACGTCGGCCAGGGAGTCGTCCTGCAGGTCGACGAACTCGTGCGCGCCGATGTCGAGCGCGGTCTCCCGATCAGCGGCGCGCCCGGTGCCGATCACATACGCTCCCGCCTCACGCGCAAGCTGCGTCACCATCGACCCGACTCCGCCCGCGGCGCCGTGCACCAGCACACTCTGCCCCACCTGAAGGCGGCCGTGCACGAACAGACCCTGCCACGCGGTCAGACCCGAGATCGGGAGACTCGCGCCCACCGTGAAGTCCAGATCACCCGGCAGCGGAGCAAGGTTGCGCGCCTCCATGGCCACGTACTCGGCCAACGTGCCGTCACGGGTCCAGTCCGCGAGACCGAACACCCGCTGCCCCACCGACAAACCCCGCGTGCCATAGCCGAGAGCGCACACCACACCCGCAACCTCGTGCCCGGGAATCGACGGCGTCCGGTCACGACCAAGACGATCGGTCCACGTCCCGTCCCAGTCCAGCTCCCCCGGAGTGAACCCCGACGCGCGGACCTCGACCAGCACATCGTTGCCCGCCGCCTCCGGCAACTGACGCTCCGCCAACGTCATCCCGGCCGTACCAGCGGCCTGATCCGACACCACGATCGCCTTCATCCCGCACGTTCCCCTCGTCCAGTACACACAACGACATCGCGTCAACCCGCCTGAACACGGCGGCCCAGATGGTCGACGCTAACGCCGTCTCAGCACGAAACCTGGGTCCACTTCGGACTCGGCAACGGGTACCAATCAGGTGGGGGTGTCACTGGAGATTCCGCTGGGCGCATCGTCGGCCGAGTTTCGGCCTCGCCGGCGGTGATCGTGACGTGCTCGTCAGCTCGTTGCCCGCCGCCTCGCCGAAATCGGTCCACAACCCGAAACCGTCACTCCGCGAAAGGCTCGAACCTGACCGGAGATCCGGCTCGCCGCAACCCACCTCCGGTTCTCACCGTCGTCAGGTGAGGGTGCTGCAAAGACACGTCCGTCCCGCCGCCGCCTCTTATGGTTGCCGTCACACACAAGGGCAAGGCCCCAGGCTCTCACCCCGTCCGGCGCCCGCGGGAAGCGTTCCCGGTGCGTCGGACGGGTCGGCGAACTTGCAGGCGAGGGCAGCGGCGGAATGATGGTTCCGGCTATCGCGTTCACCCTGGGGTGAAGGTGGATATCTGGTCTGACGTGGTGTGTCCGTGGTGTGCCATCGGGCGGGCGCGGTTCGAGGCCGCGCTGGCCGGGTTCCCGCACCAGGACGAGGTGACGGTGCGCTGGCACAGCTTCGAGCTCGACGGGCAGGCGCCCCGGGAGCGCACTGGGCCGCTGGTCGAGCACCTGGCCGCGAAGTACGGCATGAGCGTCGAGGACGCCCTCAGCCGGCATCGGCAGATGACCGAAACCGCGGCGGCAGACGGCCTGGAGTTCCACTTCGAGAAGGCCCGCCCGGGTAACACCTTCGATGCCCACCGTCTGCTGCACCACGCGCTGGAGACCGGCGGCCCCCAGCTGCAGGACCGGCTCAAAGAGCGGTTGTTCCGTGCCTACCTCACCGAGGGCGAGCCCATCGGTGACCCCGACACGCTGGTGCGAGTGGCCGCCGAGGTCGGGCTGGACGCCGACGGCTCCCGAGCGGTGCTGCTCAGCGACCGGTACGCCGACGCGGTGCGCGCCGACGAGCTGCAGGCCCGCCGCTACGGCATCACCAGCGTCCCGTTCTTCGTGGTCGACGAAAAGTACGGGGTGTCCGGTGCGCAGCCCGCCGCCGCGCTGCGCGAGGTGCTCGACACGGCGTGGGCCGAGGCGAATCCGTCGCCGCTGGTCACCCTGCCCGGCGCACCGTCCGACGACGGTGGGGCCTGCACCGACGGCAGCTGCGCGATCTGAGCACCGCGCTGGGTGAGCGCATCAGCGCATTGTCACCGCCCGACACGCGAGCGAATCCGCCAGAAACTCGAGAGTTCAGGCCGTTGCGGCGCCAGATTGCGCCGGTGCCAGGGCCGCATGAGCGCAGCCGACCAGCTCGGCCGAACGTTGGAGCACGGTGGAACCTTCGGGGCTTGAGCGAAGTGGTCGCCACTGAAGCGAGCGTTGAGGATCGGCCGTAATGCCGCGGCGAGGGACCTGTCAGTGCGTCTGTTCGGACATGACGCTGCCTGGCGTTGTGCGGCCCTTACTGCTCAGCGGGAGCATCACTCCGGGTTGAGATCGGGCCGAGGACCACAACAGCGCCCACCGCTGGGTTTGTCGCAGCCGGCGATGCCGGTGGTCGGTGGTGAGCGGCATGCCGAGGTAGACCGCGGCTCCGTTTCCAGGTCGGGTCCATAGCTATCGAGTCACGCGCGTGACCGAGCTGTACCGCGGGGAGGCGGTTTCCAGGTCGAGCGTCGTTTATGGCCTGTCGATGCCGGTTGGGCATGCTCGCGGGGTGCGGCGAGGGTGCGTTCGGAGGCGGCGAGCGATGAGGACGCCGTCCGGCTGACTCCAGCCGGACCCGGAGACCGACCGACTGGTCCGGCAAGGCTGTTCCCGAGACCTTCGTCGGCTCATACAGCGGCTGGTTCGAGGAGGCAGAGATGGCAGAGGGACGCTTTACAAACCAGGTTGTGATCGTGACCGGCGCCGGATCGGGCATCGGAGCGGCCACGGCGCGCCGCTTCGCGGCCGAGGGTGCGACCGTGGTCGCGGTCGGACGGACCGAAGAGAAGCTGCACAGGACGGCCGCGAGCGCGGAAGGGATTGTCGAGGTCGCGGTCGGCGACGTCTCCGACCGCGAGGCGATCACGGCCGTCATCGAAGGGGCAGCGGCACGACACGGACGGGTCGACGTCCTGGTCAACAACGCCGGCATCGCCGCCATCGGAACCGTCGAGCAGCTCGATCCGGCGGACTGGCGCGAGGTCATGGCGGTCGACGTCGATGGCATCTATTTCTGCTCCCGGGCCGCCCTGCCGCACCTGCGCGCGGTCGGCGGCTGCATCATCAACGTCGGATCGGCATCCGGGTTCGGCGGGGACTGGGGCGCGGCCGTCTACAACACCGCGAAGGGGGCGGTCGTCAACCTGACCAACGCGATGGCCGTCGACCACGGAGCCGAGGGTGTGCGGGTCAACGCGGTACATCCGTCGCTGACCGATACCGAGATGGCGGCGATGAACATCGATCGTGAGCCCGTCCTGAACGCGTTCAAGGAACGGATCCCGATGCGTCGCTACGCCCAGCCCTCAGAGGTCGCGGCCGTGATCGCATTCCTGGCCAGCGACGACGCCTCCTTCGTCAACGGCGCTCACATCCGCGTCGACGGCGGGGTGGGAGCCACCAGCGGCCAGCCACGCTTCATCTTCTGAGGACAGCGGAGCGGGCTCGATCTCGACCAGCAACTCCGACCATCCCCAGGTGGTCGAACAACACACCTCACCGAAGTAGGCCGGTTGCCATAACGGTCCTCGTCATCAGGTTGGCCTGTTGGACGTCATCGTGAACGTCCCCATCAATTATCCGCGGCCGAATCGGATCGCCGCGAAATCGTCAGCTCGACAGGAACTGTCGTACCGCTTCGCGACCGGCGGCTCCGTTGGCATGGTCCTGGGTGATGTGTCCCGAGCCGGGAATGATCACGAGGCGACCCAGGCGCGCGCGGGAGACTTCGGCCCGGGCATCGGAGAGCGGTGTGTTGAGGTCGTGGTCGCCGGCGAGCACCAGCACCGGCACCGGCGGCAGGTCACGGCCGGGAGCGAAGCGCACGATCGGCGTGGCCGGCCACTGCTCGCAGGCCACGATCTGCCCGTTGCCGAGCGCGGTGTCCCGGTCGAACGGGTAGAACGCCGTGTCGGGAAGCCGGCTGACAGCGACACCGGCCGCCGCGACGCGGCCGGTCACCGGTGTGTCCGCCTCGCCCCACGGCCCTGGCATGTCCTGGCAGATCGCGGCGGTGTGCAGGCCCTGGCTGAGTTGCTCAGCGGTAGCGGCCGCGTCTTTCTTGCCTTGGGCGACCATCGCGTCGAGCAGGGTGGGATCGCCGAGGACAGCGCTGTGCAGGGCGGCCGGCACGCCACCGAGGTCCGGGTGGCCGCTGGACAGCCCACTGATGGTGTCGAGCAGCTCGACCCCGTCGTGGCGGCGCGCCACGAGCTCGCTGAGGTCCTTGGCCGGGTCGGTGGTGCAGCCGGTCTCCTTGCAGACCGTCCCGAGCACCTCGGCGGTGCGGGCGAAGCCGGCGAAGTTCAGCATGTCGAAGCCGTCGTGGGGCACGACCGAATCCAGCACCAGGCGGTTGACCCGGTCCGGATAGGTGATCGCATACCGCTCGGCGACGAACGAACCGTAGGACGCGCCGTCCAGGCTGAGCTTCTCGACACCGAGAGCCTGGCGTACCAGGTCAAGATCGGCGACGGTGTCCGCCGTGCCGTAGAACCGCCGGCTCTCCCCTATCGCCCGGGCGCACGCCTGAACCGAACCGGGCGGCGGCACCGCGAAGTCGGAGTCGCCGACCCCCTCCTGCAGCGCTGGGCAACGCAACGCGTTCTGGCCCGTTCCGCGCCCGCTGATGAACACCAGGCGGTAGTCGCGCAACACCGCCGGATCGAAACCGCTGGTGATATCGGCGGTCAGCGGCACCCCGGGTTCACCCGGGCCACCGACCAGCCACACCAGCACCCCGCGCGGAGCATCCTTGTTGTCGGCCACCGACACCTGCAGCCTCAGGTGGCCATCGGTCTTCGGGCCCGGCAGCAGTCCGTGGTCGAGCGGTACGTCCAGGCTGCCACAGTGGAATGCGATGGTGACCGGGACGTTCGGCGGCACGCCTGGTGGGTCGGCGCCGATGTCTCCCAGCTCGGCCTTCGAGCACTCATGCAAGCCGTCCAGCGCCAGATCGTCGGGGGAGAACACCCCGCATCCGGCCAATCCTGTCAGCAACACAGCGGCCGTAGCGAGCACTCCCACCCGCCAGCTCACACGTCGCCGAAGAACCACTATCGAGCGCCAGATCATCGGGCGACCGTAGGTCGCCGCGATCGACGTTCGATCAACGATGCACCGCGTTCCGCCGAGGCTCCCAGCGACACCGGTGGTGGCAGAGCCCCGAGCTATGTGACCGACTCGAAACGGATCGCGGAACTAGTCCCGTCCGACTTCACAGGGTGTTGAATCGACGAGTTCGGGTCGCGTCGACCTCAGGAAGGGTGTCTATGACGCTGCGGAGGTGACGCCGCATGGCCGCCTCGGCGGCCTCCGGATCCCCCGCACAGAGCGCCTCGATGATCTCCAGGTGCTGGGGAAGGGAGACCGAGGGACGGCCGGGGTGCATGGCCAGTTGAAACTGGTGCCGCACGTTCTGAGCCCGTAGTCGTTCGAGGATGGAGCCCGCTGTGCTCTGTCCGGCCAGCTCCCGGATCAGAGTGTGAAGCTGCTTATTCAGATCCGAGTAGTCCAGGAGGTTGCCGGTCGCTACCGCGGCCTGCATCGCGGAGCCGATCGCCCGGAGTTGGCCACGGCCGTTCTCGGTCAGCTGTCCCGCTGCTTTCGCCGCGCACAGACCTTCCAGGACCATCCGGACCTCGGTGATCTCGATCGCCTCGACCAACGAGACAGCCCGCACGCGCGCGCCTCGGTTCTGCAGTCGTTCGATCAGGCCCTCACTGGTCAGTTCGAGCAGCGCGGTGCGGACGCTCGCTCGGCTGGCGCCGAAACGCTCGGACAGATCAGCCTCGATGAGTCGCTGGTTGGGGGCGAACTCGCCGCCGGCGATGGCAGCACGGAGCGCGTCGACGACCGGTACCGCCGGATCGTTCCCGTCCAGGCCGGGGCCCCCCGTCGCCGTCATCGTCAACAACCTCCGCGTGCGGATCGGTAACAAGAATGATGCTCTCACGGTACTGGCGGTTCTCTGTCGATCTCGGACCTCGATGCTCCGGTTCGTGTCCAGTGCCGGACATCGAGTCATGAGCGGGGGAAAGCCGCGCCGTCGAACAGCGAACGAGCGGTGCGAATGATGGCCGAGCGCCGCACTCGTGGCGGAGTGACGTCGTGGTCGAGGGTGATGTCGACCTCCAGCGAACCGCTCGGGTGCTCGATGGCGAGCGGGGAGCCGTCGGGCGGGAGGGCCAACAGCTCGTGGCCCACCGCGCCGTCGATCAGTGCCGCGGTGGCCACGCTGACCGCGCCGAGGACACCGATCGACGGGTGCGGTCGGATCGGGATGAACGTACGGGTGCAGAGGGCGCCACCGGCACGCGCGGCGGCGAGCAGTGTCGTCTTGGGAACGGAACTGGATCTGACGTCGCCGAGCCCCATCAAGGTCGCCGCCTGGGTGCGCAGGCTCTGGATCCGCTCGGCCAGCGTGGTGTCGGCCCCCAGCTCGTCAGGTGACTCGTAGCCGGTGAGGCCGAGGTCGGCGGCACGTGCCAGCACGACAGGCATGCCGTTGTCCACACAGGTCACCTCGATGCCGTCGATCTCGTCGACGAGCCGCCCGGTGGGCAGCAGGCTGCCGCAGACGGCGCCCTCGGTGTCGGTGAACTCCAGCGCGACCGCCGCCGCCGTGCCGGGCACCCCGGCGATCGCGGTGTTCCCGCTGTAGTCGATGCGCCCGGCGGGGGTGGCGAACGTCGACACCGCGAGACCGCCGGTGTTGACCAGCCGGACCCGGACGCTCGTGTGTACGTCGCCCGGCGTGACCAGGCCACGCTCGACGGCGAACTGCCCCACGGCGGCGAGCAGGTTGCCGCAGGTCTGGCGGTCCGACACGGTCGGCGTCTCGATATCCACCTGCAGGAACAGGTAGTCGACGTCGGCGTCGGGCTCGGTCGACGGTGCCACCACGGCGACCTTGCTGGTCACCGGTTGGGCGCCGCCGAGGCCATCGATCTGTCTGCTGTCCGGGCTGCCCATGAGCCGTAGGAGGAGGTCGTCGCGTCCCGAGGGATCCGAGGGCAGATCAGCGGCGAGGAAGAACAGTCCCTTGGACGTACCGCCCCGCATCAGCATGCACGGCACCGACGCGACACTCATCGCTGCCACTCCCCCGACTCGGCGGCGCTGAGGTACTCGACACCGAGCTGCGCGAGGGTGACTCGGAGGTGGTAGCGGTCGAGGCCGAGTTGACCCTGGCGGAAGGCCTGCCGGGTGGCCTCCTCCTTCTCCAGCCGGGCGCGACCGGCCGCCAGTGCCTCGGCGACCCGCGCGCGCGGTACGCACACGACGCCGTCGTCGTCGGCGAGTACGGCGTCGCCGGGCCGGACGAGCTGGCCGCCGACCACGATCGGCACGTTCACCGCGCCGGCGGTGGCCTTCACACTGCCCTGCGCACTCACCGCGGCGGACCAGGCGGGAAAGCCCATGGTCCGCAGGTCCGCCACGTCGCGCACGCCGGTGGTGGTGACCAGTCCTCGCACCCCACGATGAGCCAGTGCGGTGGCGAACAGCTCGCCGAACAATCCATCCACGCACGGCGAGGTGGTGGTCACGACGAGGAGGTCACCGGGCCGGCACTGCTCGACGGCAGCGTGGATCATCAGGTTGTCCCCCGGCCAGCACAGCACGGTGACCGCCGTACCGCCGATGCGTGCTCCGTCCTGGATGGGGCGCAGCCCGGGCCCGAGGTAGCAGCTTCGGCCGAGTGCCTCGTGCACGGTGGCAACACCGAGTGCGGCCAGCTCGTCGACGTCGGTGAGATCGGCGCGAGGCGGATCGGTGATGACGACCTTGTCCGTCGAGGTGCTCATGCGAGCTCGCCGGTGACCTGGGGGTAGAGCCGGACGTAGGCCTCACCCATGGTTGCGTGTGCCAGGCCGAGGTTGGGGCCGGCGTTGCGCTTGAGCTGTACCCCGCGACGGCGGGCCAGGTCGGTGTAGTAATCCCACATGTGCTGCTGGGCCGGGAGGCATTCCATGGCCTTGCGTTTGCGCCCGAACACCTCCGTGATGTCCAGCAGCACGTCGGGGCGGAAGTCGCACTGCTCGGGCTGGTGCGGCTCGAAGAAGAACACCGGCGGGGCACCGAGCGGCTCGCCGGGGGCGTCGTAGCCGATGGCCTGGGCGAGTACGCGTGCCTGCAGCGCCATGCGTGCCGCGGCGGGATGGTCACCGTTGTAGGGGTCGGCCAGCGTGTGGGTGAGCACGACCGACGGGGTGAGCTCGCGGAAGATCCGCACGAGCCGGTCGGTGAGCTCCTGGGACTCCACCAGCGGGTAGTCGCCCGCGTCGAGGAAGCGGACCTCGGCGCCCAGCGCGGCGGCCGCGTTCTCCGCCTCCTCACGGCGCATGGTCTTGATCTCGTCCAGGCCACGACCCTCGCGCCAGGCACGGGCCGACTCGCCCCGCTCCCCGAAGCTCAGGCACACCACGGTCGCCCGCCGGCCGCGCTCGGCCGCCAGCGCGATCGCGCCGCCGGCACGCCACACGAAGTCACCGGCGTGCGCGCTGACGACCAGTAGGCCGCCGTCGTCCGTCGTGGTCGGTCCGTGCGCCGCCGCACCGGACGTCGGTTCTGCCATCACTGCTCCTCCTCGCCCCGAACGGGGCCACGATTCGTCATGATCAAACTGTCGAGCCGGCGGCACTGGGGTCAGGCACCCACCGGTCGTGTACGCGCGGCCTCTCCGAGCCGTATCCGTCGGGTGCTCGGGCCGAACAGGGCCAAGGCGAGAACCCCGACCAGCCAGGTTGCGGCGATGAACACGAACACGCTGGTGTATCCGCTGCCGTTGTAGAGCACCGCGATGATCAACGGGCCGGCCGCGTTCGACAGACGGCCCAGCCCGTAGGAGATGCCGGTGCCCAGCGAGCGGCCGTGGGTGTCGAACAGCTCCGGGGAGTAGGCGTACGCCAGAGCCGTGTAGCCGCGTTCGATCAGGTTCACCAGGAAGCCGAACACGACGATCAGCACCGGGTTGAACGTCAGCCCGTAGAGCAGGCCGCAGACCGCGATGACCGCGCCGAAGACCGCGAGGCACCACTTGCGCTCGAACCGGTCGGTGACCAGGGAGGCCAGGTAGGAGCCGAGCGGGGCACCGATCGTCGTGAGCGCGACGTAGAAGATCGACTTCTCGACGCTGAAACCCTCTTTGGCCAGAAGCGTGGGTGCCCAGCTGGAATAGCCGAAGAAACCGATGGTCTGTGTCACCCAGAGCACGGTGAGCAGCAGGGTCGGCGCGAGGTATCTCTTCCGCAGCAGTAGCCGTAACCGCGCCTTGGCCGGCGGCACGTCGGGCACAGCGGCCGGGGCGGCCGGCTCAGGCAGCGGGCCCGTCTCGGCGGCGACCTGCTCCTCGATCTCCCGCAGTACCGCGTCGGCGCGCGCGTACTCCCCGCGACTCTCGTACCAGCGCGGTGACTCCTTCAGCTGACGGACGAACACCAGGAAGAACATGCCGAGCGCGCCCCACAGGTACACCAGTCGCCACGACCAGTCGGTCAACGGAACGACCGCGCTGGCGATCAGGTTGGTGACCGGCGTGCCACAGATGCCGACCGTGATGGCGTAGGCCTGGTACTTGCCACGACGAGCGGCCGGATACAGCTCGCTGACGTAGATGACCGCCACCACCGTCATCGCGGACAGCCCCGCGGAGGTCAGGAACCGGAACGCACCCAGCGACACCGTGCCCCAGGAGAACACCGAGGCGAAGGAGAAGAACCCGAAGAACATCGTGGTGAAGGTCAGCGCGTTCTTGCGCCCCCATCGGTCGGCGATCCAGGCGGCAACCACCGAGCCGAGGAACATCCCCACGAACGACACCGAGGTGACGTAGGCGATCTGGTTGACCGTGACGCCCCACAGCGAGATCAGCCGGGGCGCGGTGACCGCGAAGCTGTTGATGTCCGCGAACTCGAAGAAGTACGCGAAGGACACGGCCACCAGCGTGGTCCGGTGGAAGCGGGCGATCGGCAGCCTGTCGAGCCGGTTGGCCGCGTTCGAGCTCTGCATGTCAACGCCTTTGTCGAGAAGAACGAGCAGGTGGGTCAGAGCGTGGCGCCGCGAAGATCCTCGCCGGGCCAGTAGAGACGCATCGGGTTGTCCACGAGGAGCTTGCGCTGCTGTTCCCCGGTGACTGCGATCTCCGGTATGTGGTCGACCAACAGCCCGTCGTCGGGCATGTGGTCGATCAGGTTGGGATGGGGCCAATCGGTACCCCACAGCACCCGGTCGGGGAACTCCCGCACCGCCCGCCTGGCGAAGGGAACCACGTCGACGTAGGCAGGTGACCGACCGTCCAGCGCGGGTGGACCGGTCACGGTCAGCCGCTCCGGGCAGCTGAGCTTCACCCACACGTCGTGACCGTCGACGAAACGCAGGAACCTGGCGAACTCCGGGCCGTCCACGGGCCGCGTCACGTCCGGCCGCCCCAGATGATCGACGACAAGGGGGACCGGCAGCGAACCGAGGAAACCCTCCAGCTCAGGCAGGTCCGCGCCCTCGAAGTAGACGACGATGTGCCACCCAAGGGGCGCGATCTTCGCGGCGATCAGCGCGAGGTCGTCCTTCGGCGCGGCGTCGACCAGGCGTGTGACGAAATTGAACCGCACCCCACGGACGCCCGCCGCATCCAGCTCTCGTAGCTGCTGGTCGGAGACGTCCGGGCGCACCGTCGCGATGCCGCGCGCCCGCCCGCCCGACGCGTGCACCGCATCGACCATCGCGCTGTTGTCCGCGCCGTGGCAGGTGGCCTGGACGATCACGTTGCGGGCGACGCCGAGGTGGTCGCGCAGCGCGAACAGCTGCTCCTTGCCCGCGTCACAGGGCGTGTACTTGCGCTCGGGAGCGTAGGGGAAGACATCGCCAGGGCCGAAGACATGGCAGTGGGCGTCGACCGCACCGGCCGGCAGCGTGAAGGCTGGTCTGGACGGAGCGGGGTGGTAGCCCAACCAGCCCGGAGTCGGGGCGAACCGAGAGCTCATCGAGTCACCTTCAGCGGTTCACTCATCGCGGTGTCTGCCTCTCGAATCGACTCTGACATCAGCCTCAACATGGTGGCTCCTCGAGGTCGTGGTCTCACCGTGACTCATCGCGCCATTATTGTCAACAATCTTGGCGCGATAATAGGAACCGATGCGGATGCCGTGTCGTGGTGATGCTTCGACGCACGCCCTCGCCCCCGCAGGCCGTCGTCCCGCGAGTCGGGAGTCTGAGCACACCGGTTCGGGCATGTCAGCACTTCGGGTCACGGGTGCTGAAACCCGCGACTCGGTGTGCCTACATCCCCGACTCGCGGGTGACAGGCGGGCGGCGACCGTCCGCGCCGTGGACTGAGCCTGGAACCGCGGCTCACGCGTCGGCGGTCTCCGTATTGATCCGATGTCCACTCAGGATCGCTTGACTAGTGACGGCGCCGTGAACCTCAGGGGAGCCTTGCGGTGTCCACCCTGTCAGCCCCGCCGGACGGTAACGATCCTGGCGGGGCTGACGTGGCCCCGGGGCCGGGCGACTCTGCCGGACCGCCACCACCAGATGTGTCGGTCGAGCCCGCCCTGAACGGGGGCCTTACAGTGCGTTTCCTGCCACAGCACCGCCTGCCGGTACGCCGCCCCATGGGGCGCCCACCCCGGAACGTCGGATCTCGATCAAGTTCACCAGACCCAGAGCACAGTGAGGTGTCGCGGAAATGATTTCCCTACCCTGGGTGATTACCGGTGGGCGAGCACAGCTCGCCGCCCGTCTGGACCGGCCTGATAGTGCACCGAGGGCACAGGCGTTGTTCGCACACTGCTTCACCTGCAGTAAGGACAGCTTGGCCGCGAGCCGGATCACTCGAGGTCTGGTCTCGCACGGAATCGGTGTACTACGAGTCGACTTCACCGGCTTGGGCGAGTCCGAAGGAGGAACGGAAGAATCGTCCTTCTGCGGCGACGTCACCGACCTCGTCATCGCCGCGGATCGGCTCCGCGAGGACGGCCACGCCCCCGAGATACTTGTCGGCCACTCGTTGGGCGGCGCCGCCGCATTGGCGGCGGCCGCCCGGATTCCGGAGGTCCGCGTGGTGGTCACCATCGGAGCACCGTTCTCACCGGCGCACGTCCTCGAGCTCCTCGGCAAGAACCGGAGTGCGCTCGAACGTGACGGGGAGGCGACGATCGACATCGGCGGACGGCCCATCCGACTTCGTCGGGAGTTCCTCGACGAACTCGAACAGCTCTCCCCCGACTATCTCGGACAGATCGACCGGCCGACACTGGTGCTGCACGCGACCGGCGACACCATTGTCCCGAACACAGACGCCTTACGGATCGTGGAGGCCATCGGGCCCCGAGCGGCGCTGATACCGCTGGAAGGTGCGGATCATCTCCTCTCCCGCAGCTCCGATGCCGATCGCGTGACCCAACTCATCGACACCTGGGCCTCGCCCTATCTACCCGACACTGCGCCGTCCGACGACGAGCGCCCCGAGCCCGGGACCGTCGTCGTCACCGAGATCGAGGCCGCTGGGTACGCCCAGGACATCTCCACCGCCCGTCACCGGTGGCGCGCCGACGAACCCACCCCCGTCGGTTCTGACTCCGGTCCGGACCCCTATCAGCTTCTGCTCTCGGCGTTGGGGGCCTGTACCGCGATGACGATTCGCATGTATGCGAATCGCAAAGGGATACCGCTGGAGCACGTCAAGGCCACCCTCACCCATGACCGGCTACATGCCCGCGACTGTGAAGACTGCGAGAGCCGGACCGGTCACGTGGATCGGATCGTGCGCGAGATCAGCCTCGAGGGGCCGCTCGACGACGCTCAACGCGCCAGGCTGCTGGCCATCGCGGATCGTTGTCCGGTACACCGCACCCTGCAATCGGAAGTCGTGATCGAGACAGACGAGGTCTAGCTGTGCCTCGGGAGCTCGGTGGGGGATGTCTGTGCGCGCGGGAGGCTCCAATGCCACTCCAGCGTCATGACCTCTTCGAAAGCACCGAACATCTCTTCCAGCTCGTCGCCCCCGATCTCCGGATCATCGGGCGTTCGGCCACCCGTCTCCGCCGTCAGGCCCTGCACGTCGAGGGAACTCAGCGGTACAGCCTCGGCTTCATGCGACGGCTGATACGGCGCACCGAAGTACAGAAGTATGTCCGACGGCCGTACAGCCCACCGCCGTGTTCGGCGATTCACAACAGATGGCGCGTGGGCTGAGGCGCGCTCGTCGTTGATCAGCACAATGGCAATGCCGACCACTACAGCACCCGCCGAAGCGAGCAACATCACGACGGTACGTGGGCTGACGACCCACACTAGCTCTGATAAGAGATGCATGCTCGCTGCTTCGTAGGTGAGGGCCATCATCCTTGCCGAGTGGCGATCTCGGCGACCATTCGTTACGACACGATCGCTTCGGGGTCGCTTGCACTCGGGCCGGCGCTACACCAGGCCGGCGAAATACATACTGGCGCCCGATCATCGACACAGGGTCAACGAATCCACTGGCTCGGCTCGCCGACAAGCGGCAGCGTGCCCGGCACGCTCAACCGCCTCGACGCACTCGTTCCGAACACGCGCTCGAGGACAGCGTGACGGCCGGGGAATCCAGGCTACGAGTCGGGCGCTGCACGCCCAGCTGGCCGTGGAGCACCCGACTTGCGCACTCGATTCAGGTGAGAGCCTGTCTACGAGCTGCGTCCCTCGCCCTGAGGTACGTAACCCTCGACGCGGGCGAAAGCTGCGTACAGCTCTGGAACTACTCGGTCAGCGGCCTTTGAATTCGGGCGTCGATCCGGTGAGGAATGCTTCCTGCCCAGCCAGCCAGTCTTCGGACTTGCACAGGAAGCTGAACGTCTCGGTTTCGAACGGAATGTTCTCCTCGAGCGGTCGACCCAGTCCCCGGAGGATTGCCTGCTTTGCCGCACGTACCGCTAGCGGTCCGTTGGCCGCAATACGCTCGGCAGTTCCGACAGCGGTGGCGAGCAGCTCGTCAGCCGGCACAATCTGCGTGACGAAACCGATTCGAAGTGCCTCCTCAGCGTCATAGATTCGACCGGTGAGGATCAGCTCCATCGCTCGCCCGAGCCCCACGATGCGCGGGAGTCGCGAACAGCCCCCGTCTCCAGGCATCAACCCCCATCTAATCTCCTGGTGCCCGAATCGGGCTTCGGGAACGCAGATTCGGATATCACAGAACTCGGCGAGTTCATGCCCTCCGGCGATGCACGATCCGTTGATCGCGGCAATCACCGGCGTGTGGAACTGGTATCCGCCCGATATTCCACCCCATCCCGGCCCTTCGTAGGCGCGTCGACGGTTCTCCTCGTCGGATGCGTCTCGGATCGACGGAATGAGCTTCTTCAGATCGGCCCCGGCCGAGAAAGCCTCACCCGCGCCGGTAAGGACGACCGCTCGAATCTCTCTGTCCCTCTTGATCAGGTCCCACGTCTCGATGAGCGCGGCGGACAGATCGGGATCGAACGCGTTTCGCTGCTCCGGCCGATTAAGGGTCACCAGTGCGATATTTCCACGCCGTTCGAACAAAACAAGATTGTCGTTCACCAGCTACTCCTATTCACATCGATCAAGTTCGGCAGACGTCCGAGAGTCCGCACACAACCGCACCGCACCCGCTCAGGCGGTCATACCGCCGATCTGCCCGCCACTCACTGTCAAGACATGCCCGTTCACATAGTCGGAAGCCGGGGAAGCCAACCAGGCAGCGGCACTCGCCACCTCGTCCACCGTTCCGACCCGACCCATGGGGTTCGTCGCCACAGCGAGATCCCGTACCTCGGGCCTGATCCCCAGAACGTGCGTATCGCCGGCAACAGATATTTCTCCCGCATCGTCCGACGTGGACGTCAGGCGCGTATCGATAAAGCCCGGCGCAACCGCGTTGACATTGATTCGAAGCGGCCCCCATTCTTTCGCCAGCGCTTTCGTCAGAGCAATGGTCGCGCCCTTCGCCGCCGAGTAGTTCGCCTGGCCGGACTGCCCCATGAGACCGGACAGCGATACGACGTTGACGACCTTGCGATGCGAAGCGGACCCACTACGAGAATCCTGCTTCGCCGCCGCACGCATGGGACCGGCCGCCGCCCTCAAGATTCGGAACGGGGCGATCGTATGTATGTCCAACATCGCCTGGAACTGCCTATCCGACATCTTATGAAGTGGACCGTCCCAGGTGTAACCTGCGTTGTTGACGACGATGTCGAGCCGTCCGTAGGCCTCCAGGGCTATCCGGACCACCTCGTCTCCCGAGTCGGGCTGTGTCAAGTCGACCTCCACAGGATTCACCGGCCCCTGGAAGTGACCATCGCCTTCGGCCAACGGCGCAAGGTCCAGATCCACCGGCACCACCGAAGCACCCCATGCGGACAATCGAACCGCGATGGCCCGACCGATACCCCGCGCAGCGCCCGTGACAATCGCTACCTGACCTTCCAGACACTTTTCGCTCACCACGATCTCCAGCTTTCTGTACCGACCAGCACTGAACTTATTTACCGCAAACCTCGCCCGGAGCGGACCAATCGCTGTTCTCGACCCGCGCTAGCGCACATCTCGGGCGTGTTGCCCGAGCCGCCCTTTCATGACCTTCCCCATGGAGCTCTTGGGAAGTTCTTCCATCACCTGAACGCGGGCCGGAACTTTGATCTTCGACAGCTTCTGCTGACAGAAATCCAACACAGCGCGCTCGGTCACGTCTCCTGACACGTACGCGACCGGAACCTCGCCCTTGTACTCATGCGGTTCACCCACGACCGCCACCTCGGTGACTCCGGGGACCGCTCGGATCACCGCCTCGATCTCCGCGGGCGCGACGTTGTAACCCGAGACGATGATGAGGTCCTTGATCCGATCCACGTACTCGAGGAAGCCGTTCCGGTTGATCAGCCCCGCGTCACCGGTCCTCACCCAGCCATCAGGCTGGAAGGTGATCGCGGTTTCGTCCGGCTTGCCGAGATAGCCTCGCGACACCTGCATACCTCGGAACTCGATCTCACCGACCTCATCACGCCCTACCACGTCGCGCGACACGTTCACGACGCGCATCTCCCCCACGACCGGTACGCCGACGGTGTTCAGATCGGTACGCCCGGGCAGCGCGTTGTACGTACCGAGGCTGTTGAGTTCGCTCATCCCCCAGCCTGATCGCATGACCAGACCGGTCGCCGCCTTCCAGCGCCGTGCCAGGTCCTTCGGAACCGGCGCGGCACCGGTGGCGCAGATCTCGATGCCGGCCAGGTCGTAACCGTCGAGGCCATGGGCCAGCAGAGCCGCGAAAAGGGTCGGCGGGCCGAACAGGACGTTGACTCGTTCCTCGGTTATACAGGCGAGCGCGTCGGATGGATCGAAAAGCGGTCGGGGCACGACCACCCCGCCCCGGGCGAATACCGGCAATGAGTACACGAAGAACCCACCGGTGTGGAACATCGGCATGGGCGAATAGGTCACCGGCGTGGTGGTCGTCACCATTGCGAGAGTATGCGTGAGAGCGTTGTGAATCATGTTGTAATGAGTCTGCATAACTCCCTTCGGGCGGCCCGTGGTACCCGAGGTATAGACGATCTGACCTAACTCCGTGCGAACGTCGGCGTCGCTCGATTCGCGGATCGGCTCGACGCTCCGCATCGCTTCCAGCAGTGGCGTCGCGCTCGATCCGGTCCCCCCGTGGGGCTTCCACCAGTCGTGGAGTGAGCCATAGGGCTGGAAAGTCGGGTCGGCGAGATCGCCAAGGGTCGTGCTCAGGACGTGAGTAGGCCTGACCTCCGGCGGGAGGCCCTCGACCAACGGCAGGAAGTGATCCAGACACACAATTGCGTTCGCACCTGCATCGGCCAGCTGGTAGGACAGCTCGTCGGCTCGATACATCACGTTCACTCCGCAATGCACAGCTCCGAGACGGGCGAGAGCGAAGAACACCACCCAGTGCATCGCGGAGGTGGGCACCATGACGGCCACCACGTCGCCTTTGCCGACACCCTGGGCTCGGAGGACGCCCGCGGCACGGCCGATCAGGTCCTCGAAATCGGCATAGCTGAGCGTACGACCGAGATAACGGAGTGCCGGACTGTTCGGCGACTTCTCCGCCTGTCGGCGTACAAGCTGGTCGACGGTCTGTTCCGGGATCTCCGGGAACTCACCGACCCAGCTCGGGTCGAACGCAACGTAGGCATCCTCGTCGCCGTACTCAGCCGCTTCCTCGAGCCAAGCCTCCGGGTAACCCAGCCCACGCATGAGCCGCACCGTATCGTTCCACATACAACGGACCGTAAAGTTTCCGACTGTCCGTGTCTACATCTGACGTGACGTTGCAGAGTGACGTACCTCTCCCCGCCTCCGGAGCCCGCCTGCCGAGGTTCCCAGGGTGCAACGGAAAGGGTTCCGAGATGATCAACGACCCCATCGCGGGGTTCCAACCCTCGATTGATCCGTCTTCGGACAATCCGCCTCCAGAACCGCCGATCTACAAGACCACGAACACCGGCCTTCGCGTAGCTCTGACAGTGATCACCGGAGGCATGTGGGGTCTGTTCATTTGGTGGCCCTTGCACGCGATACAGAAGAAACAGAACGCCGGCAAGGTCGTCCGGTACAACGCAGCGCTGTCGGAGTATCGGCACGCCGCGTGGACTCAGAGGTACGGTAAGCCGTAGCTGGTGCGAAGGCCCCTCTCCCTAGAATCCTAGAGAGAGGGGGCTTTTGTGTAGCCGCTCGTAACAGGCGGCGCCCGTCGTGTCTACCAAATCGGAAGTTCGTTCGCGATCGCAAACCCTTTCTGAGGAAACACTGTCACGGTCATCAGTCCTGTCTACGGTCAACGCATCCAGTTGAGCTAGACCCCAGGGGGAACAGATGCGCCAACTAAGTGCGCTCCTAGCAGTCCTAGTCGCTGTTGCGGTTACAATTATATCCGCCCCAACCGCGATGGCGGCCGAACCAGTGCAGGGACACGCTCCGGTTCTGGCGGCACGTGCTGAGTGCGGCATGACAGTGCAGGCCTTCCGCAGAACTGGGCAACCTATCGATAGATGGGTCGTACGCATTACCGGTCCTGAGCTTTACACGATTATCTACCCCGCTCGAAGCGGCATAGCTGACATCTCTATCGATGACGCTGACGGCAGAGAGTCGTTCACCAAGCCATTCGACGAATTCAGTCCTCTCAACGCGGTCGTGACCGTAAATGGCCCCGAAGTAACGATCACGGTTAATGTCACCGCTAGGCCACCCAATGGAAACGCGTGTGACAAAAGGATGGTGCTCAAGCACCTCTGACATTGACTCAAGGTTGAGCCGGTAGACTCTGCGTATTCGAGAACGAACTGTAGGGGTGGACAGTAAATGGGCTACGACCCAAGCTTTACCCAGCGACGTCTCGCCGAGTTGAAAGCTGTGTTCGAGATCGACAATGCGTCGGACGTTGTGGATCCGAGCGCCGATCAGCTGAAGCAGAGCACTGCGACTCTGATGGACGTGCTGTGGGGTCTACGTCAGTTGAGCGGTGATCTGTCCGCCCACGCAACGGCGCTTGCTACCGGTTCGAACGGCGATCCGAAGGTGGCTGCCGCACTTCCTCACCAAGATGAGTTGATTGAAAACATCATGGCGGCTTGGAGCAACGCAGCCAAGATTCACCAAGCTCTGCAAGACCCAAGCAAGAGCAAACTCGTCGATCCCTCAGAGATCGAGGACGATGGCGGTGAGTGGGTCCGGGCGGACTAGCTCGGCGTACGAGCAGGTTGAACAACAAAACACCCCCTCCCTGGGAAATCAGGTGAGGGGGCTTTTTGTGTCTCACGTACACCCGGCCCCCGAGGGGTGGAAGGCGACCTCGGGGGCCGGGCTAACCCGCTTGGTGTCTAAGCGGGAGCTTTAGGTCTGGACGATGCGGGGACGCGCCAGTTCGCGGCGTACGCGCCAGTCCAGCCAGCAGGCTTCACAACGCTGACCGGAGGGAGGCTCTTCTGTCTCATCTCCGGCCAGCCGCCCACACGCAGTTCGGTTGTCCGATGCGTCGATGGCCAGCTGAGCATGAATCTGGAGACTGCCTTTGACCTTGACGTACGTCAGAGCGCTCACCAGCTGGCTCCCTCCGCTACGTAGGGGCGGACTCGTCGGGGGCGGCCTTGTACATGGGCACCCTCAGGCAATCGCCGTGTGCAGGTCTGGCACTCCTCTCGGCCCATGGTCAGAACGTCATTAGTCGGCAGGACCGTGGCTCCACACGCCGCGCGGTATCCGGCGCGTGCTCTGTCCATATACATCTGTCGGACCAAGACATCAGAGACACAGTGATCAAGACCGTCTGTGTTAGAAGTGATAACTGTGTAGTTCATCGGCGCAGGCACGACGCGTCCCCCTCGCTATATGACTCAGCGGCATGCACCGGCGAGTACGCTTCACCCCGAGAGCATTGCCAAGACCGTACCATGCAACGTTGCATGGAGAAAAGGAGACTCTGTTGATTACTCCGCCTACTCCACCCTTGCGTTGGATTCTCGGCGTGGAGCTGGCGCGAGCGCGGGCTGAGTCCAAGCTGTCGATGACCAAGGCCGCTGCGCTAGTGGGCGTGACGAAGGCGAAGATCGCCAACATCGAGCTTGGCCGTCAGACGCCAAGCGCGGAAGACATCCGGCGCCTACTTACCGTGTACGGCGCAGAGCAGCGGAGCATCCTGAGGCTCACAGCGCTCGCAAAGCGCACGGAGGAGGCGAACTGGTGGACGACACGATCTAACGCCGTTCCTCGTTGGTTCACGATCTTTGCCGGCCTGGAGCGTCTCGCCGACCGCGAGTTCGTGTACGAGCCGCACCTAGTGCCGGGCTTGCTTCAGACTCCTGAATACGCGGCTGCGGTGACAGCTGAGTCTCTGATGGTCCGGGCTGACAGGCACGAGGACGTGGTGAAGTTCCGGGAAGCTCGCGGCAAGCGGCTGACTGACCCCGATGGACCGTTGACGCTGCACTGCATCACTACGAAGTGGGCGCTTGAAATGGCCATCGGTACGCCCGATATGCGTCGCGCCCAGCTGGAGCACCTGGTCAAGATGGCTTCCTTGCCTACGGTGACCATCCAGATTCTGCGCCCGGAGGACGGCACGCACGCAGTTCACGCCACGGGTGCCTTCGTCATTCTGGAGATCGATTCAGTTAGCAAGCTTGCGTACGTCGAGATGCTGGACGACGCGGTGTATCTGACAGACCGCGCGCGGGTGGCCACTTACCAGGCAGGGGCCAACGACTTGCAGCGCGTCGCGCTGAGTCCTGCCCGGTCCCTTGATCTCGTTCACCGTATGATTGCGGACCTATGACACTGGGAGGTGCACGATGGACCTTGAGTTGATCTCACCGTGGCGGGTCAGCAGCTACAGCGGCAACGACGGTAACTGCGTCGAGGTCGCGGCCAGCACTGCCGGTGTACTGGTTCGTGACACCAAAGACCGGCAGGGCGGCATGCTCGGCTTCGGCCAGAAGGAGTGGAAGGCCTTCCTGGCTGGTGTCAACGTGAGCAACACCGACGTCAACTGAACTAGCTGTACTCCAAGGACGCCCCTGGCCCTTAATGGGCCCGGGGCATTCTTGTGTTTTAAGGGGCACTGCTCAGCTACTTCGATGCGGGCAGCCTCGTAGATCGACTAGCTTGGTTGCAGGAACCAGCAGGACACGGCCCAGTCGGCTGTGCGCGGTCCCAACGTCAAGGCTAGCTCGTCCCGCAGGACCTTCATGGCGTCGTGGAAACGCCTTCGGTACCGGGTCTGAGACCGACGACCAGGAGGTATCGAAGATCCGCCGGGCCTCGGCGGCGAGCACCGCCCACGACTTGTGCTCTTCGAGCGTATGTTCGAGTATCTCCGGAGTTTGGCACGCTCGGCCGGAGGGCTCCAGGTTCTCAGCACAAGATCGTCAGGTACGAACAAGTTCTCGGCGATGACGGTATCGCTGCCCGTGCCCCTCATCCCCGCCATGTCCCAGGTGTCTTCGACAGTCACGGCCGCGACCGGCGTGAACGCCATGGCTCGCTGGGGTGTACCCCCACCAGCCGGCTCGGCCTGAACGTCGAGACCGACCCAGTCGGCATGGCGGATCCCGGACACCCAGGACCACCGGCCATCCACGGTGACCCCACCCGGGACCCGGCGCGCCCGCCGCGGAACCCCGAGCGCCCCACTGATGATCACATCCGGCGAACCGGCCCAGATCTGGGCACGAGCGTCGTCGCCCAGCCGCCCGGCCAGCGTGCTCCCGGCCCCGTGGACCGCGGTCACCCACGCCGTCGATGCGCATCCACGCCCGAGCTCCGCGCACGCCGCGATCATCGTGCGCAGTCCGGCGCCGTGTCCGCCGAGTGCGCGCGGCACAGCGAGCCTCAGCAGTCCTGCCTCGCGCAACGCGACGAGATTCGCTTCCGGGATCCGTCGATCGGTGTCCGCGCTGCCGGCGTTGGCGGCCAACAAAGGCACCAGCGACGCGGCCGCGGCCGCCGACTCCCGACCGTGGGGGTCGAGCCGCTCGCCCAGGATTGCTTCCCATCGACTCGCCATTCAAGAACCGTCTTCTTGTGCCAGATGGCCGGTCGGCCCGTGTCCGAGGCAGACAACTCGCAAGCCGAGAGGACGCGGCGTCCGGTGGTGACTCACCAGGTCACCGGGAGCGAGTCAAGGCCGCGAAAGTACGGGTTCGCGGACCAGTCCGGCTCTCCCCCGTGTATCAGCCTCAGATCCGGGAGACGCTCGAAGAGAACTCGAACTGCTGTGGCGATCTCGCCCCGGGCCATCGCGGCTCCGGGACAGGCGTGAAGACCATGACCGAACGCCAGATGACCAGGACGAGATTTGCGTCCGAACTCCAGAGCGTCAGCATTGGGGAAAACCGCTTCGTCCCGGCCCGCGGAGCCGAACATCAACAGGACCATGGCGCCGGCCCTCAGCGACGCTCCGCCGAACTCGACAGGGCGAGTCACCGAACGGAACAGCCCTCGGTGAGGAGCTTCGAGTCGCAGTGACTCTTCCACGATCGTGCGCGTCACGCCGGGAGACCCGGCGGCTGCTTCGCGCCGGGCGGCTGTGTTCTGAAGCATCAACAGGGCGGTCGTCGATATCGCGTTGCAGCTCGTAGCAAATCCTGCCAACCTCGCTGATCCCCGAATAATGCTGTGTATCTTGCCATCGGAGATCGGCGGGTTGTCACGCGTTCCATGAATCAAGTCAGAGATCATGTCGTCTTCCGGATGTTTCCGGCGGCGCTCGATGAGATCCTGGATGTAGAGCGTGTACTCCGCCACGGAATGAGCCGCATCGACCCTTGCTCCTACCGGGGCGCCCGCATTGCACACGGTGACAAAATCGTCCGTCCAAACCGCGACTCGTCCAGCGTCCTCGTCTGGGAACCCTATCAACTCGTCGATAGCAGCACGAGCGACAGGCACCGCGTACTGCGCGACGAGGTCCGCTTCTCGATCAGCGAACTGGTCGATCGCGTCGTGAGCTCTCGCCTCGACGGATCGCATTATCTTGCGTAGTCGCGAGGGCGTCAGTGCGGTCTCGAATGCCCGGCGAGATCGTTCATGCTCGGCGCCGGACTCATTGACGATGAACCCTTCTTCCGGTACCTGATGACGACTGAGAACATGTACCACTTCAGGCGGACCGTCGTACATTCGCGGCACCGACGCCGACGACGAGAAGGTCTCGGTGTCACGGAGAATCGCGACGATGTCGGAATACCTGGTAACCAGATACGCACCCATGGTCTCGCTGTAGAACACGGGTCGACCACGCGCCATCTCGTAGAACTTTTCAGGTGATGCGCGGTACGGCGATATCGACGGATTGAAATCATCGTCAAGATCTGCGACCATATTCCCAGCTCTCTGTCGCGAGTCCTAGCGGACTACTTTGCCGCGAACCCGGCATCGACCGGCAGGGTGACGCCCGTGACGTAACGGCCCTCGTCTGACACCAGCCAAGCGATCGCGTTGCTGATATCCACTGGCTCGACCATGGGTACGGGCAACAGGTTCACCCAGGTCTCAGCCACCGCCGGGTTCGCGGCGCTCCACTTCTCCATCGCCTCGTTGACTGCCATCGGCGTGTTCACCACCGCTGGATGCACACTGTTCACACGAATATTGTGCGGCGCGAGCCAATGGCAGAACGCTCGCATCAAACCGACGATGGCATGCTTGCTGGCGATATACCCGCTGATCGAGCCACCACCGTCGCCGTTTCGCCCGCTGAGACCGAGTGCGGAACTCGTCAGGACGACAGACCCACCTTCACCAGCCTCGATCATGAGTGGCGCGGCCGCACGCACGGTGTTCCAGGTCCCGAGCAGGTTGACCTCGACGACCTCGCGGAACATCAAGTCCTGGTCCACATCCGGATCCATGTTCGTCGAGATACCGGCATTCGCCACGACGACGTGCAGCCCTCCCAGCTCCGCGGCGCCGTGCTCGACGACCTTCTTCAACGCCGCGACATCTCGTACATCGACCTCAGCATGGACAATACGTCTGTCCAGAGCCTCGACCTCGGCCACCGTCTGCGCCATATCTTCGGGACTGGCCATGGAATACGCCACCGTGTCCATCTGGCGGCAGATGTCGACAGCGATGATGTCGGCGCCTTCTTGCGCGAACCGCACCGCATGACTACGGCCCTGCCCGCGCGCCGCACCGGTAATCAGACACACTTTCCCCGAAAGCTTGCCCACACCTTCCCCTTTCCTGATACCAAGATCCCGCGATGTGCTTTCACACTGCGGCACAGTGAACCTTCACGATTGGACACCAGGATGATCGACAGCAACTCAACGGATTAACCGTGAAATGAATGCCGACGAGTTCAATCTCGCTACACGCCACGGCCCCTGCCGGTTCGCCCACGACTCGATTCGAGCCATCGCTCGCATCCAGACAGACTCATGTCGAGCCCACAAGTATTAATCTAGTCATACATAAAGACTAAATGGCCTCGCAGGCAGGTCGAGCTAGACTCGTTGTCAGTCGACCCGCAGCTCCTCCGACGTCCATGCCCTTCGCGCTTCGGCGGCCGGACCGTCACCATCCGCCTCCACGAGACACGCGCTTGACGTGCAAGTACCCTGTAGTGACCCATCAGTCACGAGGCGAGTGCCTGGCCGCCGCCCGACCGAAGGTCTCACCCTTCTACGCTCCCCCACGCATGACACGGCAGAGCGATAATATTTCTGGACTACTTTGTGGCCGGCTCGAGCCCGCCGCGACCACACCTAGCGGAGGAGTTGGGCCATGGAGCCGACCGGCGGCCGAGACAGGCCCGAGGATGGAGCGCGGGACCTGGGCCGAGATTCTGTGGGCCAGGAGTCAGGGGCTGAGCTCGCGTCGAGCACCGAGCCGAACGCCGCACTCGACCGCGCGCGCACCAACGTCGCGTTCGCAACCATCGTGCTGGGCATACTGCTGGCCGCGCTGGACCAAACCATCGTGTCCACTGCTCTTCCGACCATCGTCGCCGATCTCAGCGGCGTCGACCACATGGCCTGGGTGATCACCGCCTACCTGCTCACCGAAACCATCGCCATCGTGTTGGCCGGCAAGTTCGGCGACCTCTACGGTCGCAAGCTGGTGTTCCAGCTGTCCTGCGCGCTGTTCGCCATCGGTTCGTTCTTCTGCGGGTTCGCCGACAGCATGAGCTGGTTGATCGCCATGCGGGCGGTGCAGGGCATCGGGGCCGGCGGGCTGACCGTGACGGCGACCGCATTGACCGCGGACATCATCCCCATGCGTGAACGCGGGCGCTACCAGGGAGCACTCGGCGCGGTGTTCGGAGTGATCACTGTCGTCGGCCCGCTGCTCGGCGGGCTGTTCACCGACCATCTGTCCTGGCGATGGGCGTTCTACGTCAACGTACCGATCGCGGTCGCCGTCATCCTGGTGGCGATGCGCACGTTGCCCTCTGTGCCGACCAAGGTCAAACCGCTGATCGACTACCCGGGCATCGTGATCATCTCGGTCGGCGCGACCACCCTGTCGCTCGCCACCAGTTGGGGTGGCAGCACCTACCCGTGGACCTCACCGACGATCATCGGGCTGTTCGCTGCTTCAGTGGCAGCGATCGGATTGTTCGTGGTGGCGGAACGACGCGCCGCGGAGCCCATGCTGCCGTTACGGTTGTTCACCGGCCCTGTCTTCGCACTCGCCAGCGCAATCAGCTTCGTGGTCGGCTTCGCCATGCTCGGCGCGGTGACCTTCCTGCCCACGTTCTTGCAGTACGTGCAAGGTGTGAGCGCCACCTCGTCCGGACTGCGCACGCTGCCGATGGTGATCGGCCTCCTGGTCACCTCGACGCTCGCGGGCATGACGGTGAGCCGCACCGGAAGGTACCGCCCGTTCCCGATCGTGGGCAGCGCTGTGATGGCACTGGGCTTGTTCCTGCTCTCGCGGATGGATGCCCAGACATCGGTGTGGGTGACCTCGGTGTACATGCTCGTGTTCGGAGCGGGCGTCGGCTCGTCCATGCAGATTCTGACGATCGTCGTTCAGAACACCGCGAACTATCGCGACCTCGGCGTAGCGACCTCCGGAGTGACGTTCTTCCGGACCTTGGGCAGCTCGTTCGGCGCTTCGGTGTTCGGCACCATCTACGCCAGCCACCTGACCGACAACATGGCGGGTGCACTGGCCGCCGTGCCCGGGCTCAGTGCGGACACCATCAGCTCACCGGCGGCGGTTCACGCCTTGCCCGCCGACCAGGCGGCGCCCATCGTCGATGCGTACGCAAGCACCGTGCAGTCGCTGTTCCTCGCGGGCGTCCCGGTCGCGCTGCTGGCCCTGGTTCTCTCGTTGTTCCTCAAACAGATCCCGATGTGCGACGCGGTGCGTGCGGGAGCAACCGATGTGGGTGCCGGATTCGCCATGCCCGACGCTCGCGCGTCCTACGAGCTACTCGAGCAGGCGATCGCTCGAGTCCTGGGCAAGGAAGGGCGGGCCGCGGCGCCGGGCATACTCGCGGCAGCCCACACGGACCTGGACGTGGCGAGCGCCTGGTGTCTCACCCAGGTGCACCTGCGCATCCACCTGATGGGCCAGGCGACTCTCGCCGGCATAGCGGAACAGTTCAGAGTGCCAGGTCCAGTACTGTGGCCGGCGTTCGCCCGAGCCGTCACCCTCGGATATCTGACGGTCGACGACGCCCGGATCTCATTGACCATGGCCGGGGAACGAGAGATTCACAAGGTCATCGATCAGTGGACTGCCTGGCTCGGGGCGCAACTGTCCGGCTGGCTCGACGACGGTTCACCCAGCCCGGAGGAGCTCAGCTCGGCGCTCGACCACATGGCTCGTCGAATGATCGCCCAGGACACTGGAGCCGTCACGAACCCCGCCTAGGAGAATAACGATCGTTCTACCGGGCCGGCGACAGCTTGCTGAACGTCAGCCCATTCCTCCTGTGGCATAGAGGACCTCGCCCGTGAGCCAGCGCGCATCGTCGGAAGCCAAGAAGGCCACGACCGGGGCGATATCGTCGACCTGGCCGATCCGGCCCAGCGCGGCGGCCTGTTCTGCCCAGGATCGGCTGGCACCCTCAAGAAATCCGCCCGACCGCGTTCCCTCGGTCTCCACCAGTCCGGGGTTGACAGTATTGACGCGGATTCCACGCGGGCCCAGTTCGCGAGCCAGTACGCGACTGAAGATATCGACAGCACCCTTGGTGGCGCTGTAAAGGGAGCTCTGTGGCGGCGTCATCTTCGTAGAACCCGAGCTGATATTGATGATGCTCGCTCCACGCTCGAGATATTTCAGCGCAGCCTGCGTTAACAGGAATATTCCCAGTACATTGGCGTCGAACAGGCGTCGATATAGCTCCTCGGACGATTCCTCAATGCTGGCGTACGCGACGATCCCTCCATTATTCACGACGATATCCAGGTGCCCGAACCGGTCGATCGCCGCAGCGACCAGGGCCGCCGCCTCGACTTTTCGGGAAATGTCGGCACGCATCGCACACGCCTGCCCACCCGCCGCCGTAATGTCTCGCACGACCTGATCTGCGGCTTCTTTCCTCGAGAAATAGTGAGCCACCACGGCGACGCCTTCGCCCGCTAGAGTCTTCGCTATCTCAGCACCGATTCCCCTGGAGGCGCCAGTGACGATGGCAACCTTCCCGCCGAGCTTCTTCAACTAAGACCCCTAGTCGTGTTGTAGCGAGATGCTAGATGCCCGCGGCCCAGCTGCGCGAGGGAGCCGCCGTTGATTCGGCCGAACTTCACGGTCTCAAGCAATCCCGACCCACCTCGTCGATACGCATTCGTTGGCATAGGGCGCTCAATCCCGGTCCTGGAGACAGTCCCAAGTCATCGTCAAGCCGTTGACTCACCGAGCGAAAACTTGCCAATGCATCATTGGTTCGCCCAGCACTGTGCTGAGCTGACATCAACAGCTCCCACATTCGCTCATGGTATGGATCAGCCGCCACGGCCTCTTCCAGCTCCTCGATTGCCCTGGCGAAGTTCCCCAGCTCGATCTCGATCGCCAGCCACTCTTCCAATGCGCTGGACCGCAGTTGCTCCAGCCAACGGATCCGGCCGTAGAAGTAGCACGCCGTGGACCCGAAGGCGCCAGTAGAGCCATCGATTCCGCTCAACGGGCATCCACGCCACAGACCGAGTCCGTCCTGAAGCCACCGAGCCGCCGAGACCAACTCCCCGCATCGTCGATCCATACGAGCCCGGGTCAGGTAACCACGAAACAGGTCGATGTCCACCGCTGACCGGTCAACCACGAGCCGGTAGCCATCACCGTAGGCTTCCAACCGTAGGTTGCTCGCGCCCTCGACCGTTTCCGCGAATGTCGAGCGGATACGTGAAATATATGTTCGCACGGTTCCGGCCGCCGCAATCGGGACACGGGCGCCCCACAACATTTCGATGATCGAGTCCAGAGCCACTGATCTGCCGTCGTGTAACAGCAGCATGGCCAACACGGCACGTTGCTGCGGGCTACCGGTCCGTACCTCCCGATTCCCCACCCAAGCCCGGACCGGGCCTAGCAGCTGGAACCTCACTGCGTCTGCCATCACCCCGTACCCCTTCCCATGTCGAACACCGCTCAGATTCACGCTTGGAGCCTCAAATATCTTTACGCGCCGGCCGATACCTGAGATCGGCGTTGCGTCGATAAGGAGAATGAATCAGACAAGTCAGTTCCGGCGAAGGCCGGCCAGGCAAACCACAACAGACCAGACTGAGACCGGTCAAGCAATTGAAAGGCGGGAAATATGACACTAGCCAGCGCCACGATGCGCCTTCACAACCGAATCAACGACCGCCGACTAATTGATCGACTGGCGGCCCACTATGGCACCAATGCAGCCGACAGCGCCCGCTTGGCAAGATGAATCGCGGCCGAGAACTGCGACCGACCGCCCGTTCTACGCTTAATTTCTTCAACTTGGATGACACCTACCACAACCCCCCAGAGCACGTCAGCCAGAGGTCCGACTGCCACGTCCCGAACCAGTCCCTGGCAGATGGCACCTTCCAGAGCAGCTCGGGCCAGCCGGAAGTCCGTTCGCCCTTGCCGATCGAGCGCATCCAGCGCCGCCGAGTTCAATGACTCGACAAGTCGACTCTGGTGCAGCAGCTGGGTGAGCCTGAACCCGTCCGGATCGTCTCGGTACGGCACAAGCAGCGCCTCGATGAAGTCAGCAATGAAATCGTCGCGATCGTGGTATGTGCCGGCGGCAACTCGGCTCACTACTCTTTCCAGCTGCTCTCCGATCTCGATGAAGATCGGAAGCATCAACTGCAGCAACAGTTCGTCTTTCGTGCGGAAGTAGCCGTAGAGTGTCGGCTTCGCGATGTCCGCGCTCAGCGCGATCTCCTCCATCGTCGCGCTCACGAACCCGCGCGATACAAAGGTTTCACGTGCGGCGGCAAGGATGCTCGCCCGTCGAGCATCACGCGTGCGCTCATGCCTTTGCCGGACTGTCGGCAATACCTCAGTGCGGGACATGGCTGCTCTGCCGGAGCGTCCGTTCCCTGGCCGACCTGTCGACGAGTGAGCCACTCGACGGCGATGCCCGGGATCTCGTCGAGCCGTATCGGTACGAACGCCGCGTCAGCGTGATGGTGAGGGACTCCGGCCGTTTCGGCGCCGCGCAGAACCGAGCGACGCGGCGACAAGGACCCGATCCTTCGTACATACAACACATCGTAAAGTAACCGACTCATCGTTGGCTACCTGCCTCGATGTCCGACTCTGTGACGTGCGGCGCACCACCGCCGTGATGAGGCGTGTCGCATGAGTCGGGCCACTTCCCACCCCGCCCGAACGGAGGCAGCGAAGTTCTCGGAGCGGCGCCGATGGCGCGCAGCGGGCCGACAGTCGATGTCCGGTCAGACCGATCCAGCGAGCCGAGCCGCCGCACGATTGGCGACCGAGGAACACTCGCCGAGCTCCGCGTGCAACTCGTCGTCGACTTCGAAGTCCAGCGCATCGCGCACAGCTCCCCATTGTTCGTCCGAACTCGGCACGACGGCCGTCGCGGTTACGTTCGGATGAGAGCGCAGCCAGGCGAGCGTCAGTCCCTCGATTCCAATCCGGGACACCCGTGAGAGCAGCCTCAACCGGGGTGCTCGACGGTACAGTTCGGACGCATAAGTCCGACTCGTCACGGATGGGATCGCCACGTAACCGAGTTCCTCGGCCGCCACGAATGACAACATTTCTCGTTCATCGTGACGGTCAAGCAAGTCGAACCTGTTCTGGACGAATTCAATCCTCGGCAGGCCATGGGTCATGGAGGCTTCAAGGAGCCGTTCCACCGTCCGCACATCGACATGGGAGCAACCGAACGCCCGTACCAGTCCCGCCTCCCGCGCCGCCGCGAACGCACACAGCATCTCCTCGACGGGCGCGACAGGGTCCGGGGCGTGCACCACATACAGATCGATCGGGCCAAGCCGTTGAAGGCTCCGTACGAGCTGTCGTGCGATGTGCCCCCGAGACAGGCCGCGCCCGGCTACGGCTCGGTAGCCGGCTCGGACCGCGGTTTGTACGACCACGCCCCTCGGACGCACCCGGGTCACCCAGTCGCCGACCGCGCGTTCATCCGGTCCCGCGCCTCGGCAGCCTCCCGCATCAAAAACGCGAATTCCCATGTCATACGCTCTGCTGAGGCGCTGAATACCGTCCGACGCAACACCGCCGGCTCCCGCGGCCTTGACCGCGCGGTTCGCATCGCACGATGAGTGGGCTCCGAAGAAAAACTCAGAGACCCCGACTCCGGACCGCCCCAGCATTTTTCTCTGCAATTCTTGCAGCCACCTTTGCGATTATCCAGCGCGAGCGCGAGCGCGAGATGTGGCGAAAGGATAGTGCCGGGTGCTTGACAATCTGTTGACGTATTATGAGCAACCGAGCGACAGCATCTCGACGCTACTCAGGCGAATACTGATCGGTGCTCACCGCGACGGCGTCCACCGGCCGCGAGATCAACTCGGCCGCGCGTTCGGCTATGGCGTAGACCGTGGCGTTGGTGTTGGCCGAGACCGGAGCCGGCATGACCGATGCGTCGACGACTCGCAGCCCGGAGACACCTCGTACCCGCAGCGCGAGGTCGACCACCGCCATCGCGTCGGTACCCATTCGGCACGTGCCCGCGTAATGGAAGTAGGTAGCGAGACTGCGTCGAAGATAATCGTGGATTTCTCGGCGGTCGAGTGTGCCCGGCCGGGGCTGCACCTGTTCGCGTCGCCACTCGTCGAAGGCGGGGCTGGCGCCGAACTCCCGGGCGGTGTCGAGCCCCGCTGCCATGACATCGAGGTCACGTCGTTCCTGGTAGTAGCCGGCCTCGATGAGCAGGCTCCGACGCCCGGACGACCCCGTGTGGGCGGGGGCCAGTCGCACCGAGCCCCGGCTTCGGGGAAGCATCAGGGCAATCATGATGTTGTAACCGGCGCCGCGGTCCGGACCAGGCAGAGTACGCGACACCATCGGCGTGATCGCGGTGAACATCTGCAGATCGGGCATCGTCGAGTCGGGCAGTGCCCGCAGCAGGCCCTTGATCTCGCCGCCCCCATTGCTGTCCGGCGCGGCGGGAGGCACCGGGCGAGCGGACCGGTACACCACTCCCGACATCGGATGGTCGTGGAGGTTAGCACCGACCCCTGGCCGGTCGTGGAGTGTCGGCACACCCGCCACCTGTAGCTGCTTCGCCGGCCCGATTCCCGAGCTGAGCAGGAGCGCGGGCGACCCGAGTGCACCAGCCGCGAGCACCACCTCCCTCTCGGCATAGACCCGGCGCGTTCCATCCGACTCGGACCGCCCTGGTGGTTCCGTCGCCACGTGAGCCTCGGAGGGGCGATACCGGACTCCGGTGCACCTGTCGTCCTCGAGCAGCAGGTGTTCCACCACGGAATCCGTGATCACGGTGAGATTGGGTCTGGTCAGGGCGGGTCCGAGGTAGGCGTGGACCGCGCTCTGCCGCTGCTGGCCGACGATGTTCAGGTCGCAATAGCCGAACCCTTCCTCGACCCCGTTGTTCGGGTCGGAGACCACCGGGTAACCGAGCTCTTCGGCTGCTGCCAGTGCCGCCCGGGACAGCGGGTGCGGTGTCGCCACCGGCGCTGGTGTCAGTGGCCCCTCGGTCCCCCGTAAGCGGGGGTCTCGTCCCACGAAAGCCTCACTGCGACGAAAGAACGGCAGGAGATCGTCGAAGCCCCAGCCCTCGGCGCCACCCGCCGCCCAGGCGTCGTAACTGGAGCGGTGCCCGCGCAGGAACGACGTGGCGTTGATCATCGACGATCCGCCCAACCCGCGTCCGCCCGGCCATGTCATCGTGGAACCTGTTCCGGCGAACGGCAGAGCCTGATCCGCCCAGTCCATGGACGAACCCTGTAGCTGGGGCCACGCGCTGGGCACCTTCGACTCCGGCAACGGCTCGCGCCCACCGGCTTCCACGAGCAACACCCGGACGTCCGGGGCCTCCGACAGCCGCGCCGCCAGAACGCAACCAGCTGTTCCGGCGCCGACCACCACATAGTCGTAACGCTCCGACATCACAGGCCCCTTCCCCGCGAGACCGTCTTCCCGCGGGGTCAGTCGACCAGAGCCGGATGGACACCTCGTCGACACGGAACGCCGGCGGCGTCGCAGTCCCGGAACGGACGGCCACGAGCCGGCCGCGCCTCCATCCTCATCTGGCGTTGACAGGGTGTCGACCTCTCCACAGTGGGATCGAGGTGGCGCACGAGGCGGCACCCCGGGCCGAGAGCTAAGGAGCCATGACTCTTTTCGAACCGCGACACCACTCGCGCGACGGCTCATCGCCCGCCGACCCCCGCGCGGTCATCTGGGACATGATCACGGCATACCGGGTCAGCCAGATCGTGCGCACCGCCGCACTGTTCTCGCTGGCGGAACACTGCGCCGAGGGGACCGTGACGGCCGGTGAACTGGCGCGGGCCGAGTCCGCCGACCCTGCCGCGACCGCGCGGTTCCTGCGGGCCTGTGCCGCTGTCGGACTGACGACCTCGCACGACGGCCTGCACTTCACCGGCACCGCGTTGCTCGACACGTTGCGCAGGGACGCCGAGGGCTCCCAGTGGGGGTTCGCGGTGTCGTTGCCGGCACCCGGCCACTGGCAGCCGTGGGGCAAGCTGCCGGCCGCGATCCGCGCCGGGACGAGCCAGGCTGACCAGCCCATCTTCGACTACTACACCACCCATCCGGACGAGGAGGCCGCGTTCGCCACTGGCTTGGACGGTATGACGGCGGTGGCCGGTTCCGAGGCAGCCGCCGTGCTCGACACGTCCGGGAGCACGCTGGCGGTCGATGTGGGCGGCTCGACCGGCACGCTGATGCATGCCCTCATGGCGGTCAACCCCACGTTGCGCGGGGTGGTGATGGATGTGCCGACGGTGCTGCCGCACGCGGTGGCGGCCGCTGAGGCGCTCGGTCTCTCCGATCGGCTCAGCGTGAGTGGCGGCGACTTCTTCGCCTCGGTCCCGTCCGGCGGTGACCTGTACCTGCTGCGCTATGTCCTGCACGACTGGAACGACGAACAGTGCATCCGCATCCTGAGCAACTGTCGGACGGCGATGGCCCCCGGCGGCCGGGTGTGTGTGCTGGAGATGCTGCTCGGAGAGGTCGGCGCGGAGCAGTTCGCGGTACCCGGTCAGGACCTCAGCATGCTCGCCGTCCTGCAGGGCCGGGAGCGGTCGCTGTCCATGTTCGACCCGCTGTTCGAAGCGGCCGGGCTGCGGCGCATCGCGGTACATCCCACCGGCTCACCACTGGCAGTGATCGAGGCGCAGGCCATTGTCCAGTAGCTCCCGGCGTCTGAGGGCACGCTGTCCGGTGACGTTCGAACGTTGCCGAGCAGCGGCGCTGGCCCTGTCACTGGCTCTGAGCGTGGCGAGCTGCTCGGCTGGCGACGGCAACTCGGGCACCCCCGTCCGGGCCTCGACGACCGAGATCACCGTTCCCCCGTTGCCGGCTGCATCTGCCTCGCTTCCTTCGAATCGTGAGTCCTACCCGTTCCTGGCCTCGGACCACGACGCCACTCCGGTCGATCTCGGGCAGCACGGCTACGTCGAGCAAGAATTCCTGGTCAGCGGCCGGGCCAACGTCTACTCCTGGCCCGACCTGGCAACGCTGGCGGTTCTCGGATCGGGCCCGTACGTCACACGGATACTCGTCCGCCGCCCCTCGGACCCGACCAGGTTCAGCGGGTCGGTGCGGGTGGAACCGCTCAACCCCACATCCGGCCACGACCTGGACGCGGAGTGGGAGATCGCCCACAACGGCTTCATGCACTCGGGGGACGCCTACGTCGGTGTCACGATCTCGCCGGACACCATCGGTGCGCTGAAGCGCTTCGACCCGGCCCGCTACGGCGGTCTGTCGATGGCCAGCCCGATGGCACCCGCCAGCCGCTGCGCCCCGTATCCCGGCTCGACAGACACCAGCGGAGAGACCGGGCTGGCCTGGGACGTCCTCAGCCAGGTGGGGCGACTGGTGAAGACGGACTCCCCCGCGAATCCTCTGCACGACCTGCATCCCCGGATCAGCACACTGACCGGCTGGTCCCAGAGCGGCTCGTACGACCTGACCTACCTCGACGCCATCGCGCGCCACGTCCAGCTGCCGGACGGACGGCCGATCTTCGACGGGTATCTCCCCGGCGCCGGTAGCTATGCCGCCACTCCGATCAGCCAGTGCGCGGCACTACCGCCCTCGGGTGATCCACGAGCCCGCTACGACCCGCCCTCGGGAACCCCGGTCATCGTGGTCACCACCCCCACGGACTTCTACAGCGCCGCGTCATTCGACAGACGTACCGATCGGCCGGCCGACAGCGACACCCCCACCCGCCGCATCCGTCTCTACGAGATCGGCGGCGGCTCTCACCTCCCCGGTGATCAGGGCTGGTACTTCCCCAACGCCGACGAGCTCGCCCGCGCCGGGTTCGCCCCGGAGGCACGGACCACCTACCCGCTCAGCTCGTTCCCGCTCCACGTCGTTCTCGACGCCGCGTTCGCCAACCTCGACAGCTGGGTCAGCACAGGTACCGCGCCGCCGCACACCACCCGGCTCACCCCTCACGACACGACCACCTGGCCGGTCGTTCCCGACCTGGACCAACTCGGCAACCCGGTCGGCGGCGTCCGGACCGTGGCGGTCGACGTGCCCATCGCGACCTTCGTGCCTCGGGGTCTGAGAGCCCCACACAGCAACAACAGCTACTACGCCGGCTACGACATCCCGTTCTCCCCCGAGTACCTGAAGGTTCTGTACCCGACTCACGCCGACTACCTGCGGAAGGTCAGCACGGACATTCACCGGCTCGTCGAGGACCGCTGGCTGACCTCCTACGACGCCGCGGAGCTGGCCGACCAGGCCCGAGCCGCGAACATCCCCGCCAAGTGGGGTTGGAGCACCAGAGACGTGACCATCTATCCGATCAGGATCGCCGGTGACCCGGTCCTGCACAGCCCGACCCGCACGGTGCTCGACTTCGGGGACGCGCTGACGGCCCTCGTCGCGGGCATGTTCGAATCGATGTACGCGGCCGGCGGGGTCGGTCTCGCGGCGAACCAGATCGGCGTCGAACTGCGAGTGTTCGTCTACGACTGCCCGGACGCCGACGGGCTCTGGCACTCGGGCGTGGTGATCAATCCTCAGCTGCAGACATCGGGGGTACCGGCAGCCGCTGATCCGGAGACCGACAGCGAGGGTTGTCTGTCCGTTCCGTTCGACACCTACCCGACAGCGCGCGCCGAGTGGGCGAAGGTGATCGGGCAGGACCTGACCGGTGCACCGATCGAGATCCTCGCATCCGGGACGCTGGCCCGCTGCTTCCAGCACGAGGTCGACCACTTGGACGGCCACCTGTTCCTGGAGGCGTTGACCGGCGAGTACGCGGAAGCGGCCCGGCTGATGATCAAAGAGCGGAGCTGGACGGTGCCGGGCAACAGCTGGCTCCCTGACGTCCCGGAGGGCACCCCGCGTCCGATCGACAGGAACTTTCCCACGCGGTCCGGTCGCGTCCGCGGTCCTCTCGCGCCGGTACGGGACCGTCGTGTGACCTGGTGAACCACGTGCGGCAGCGGCATGCAGCGGACCCTTCCACGACGCCCGCCGGGCACCCGACCAGCTCCTCGCCGACCGCACCCGCTCTGCGGGCCTCCTAAACTGGGTACGGCTCGCGGCCGGGCAGCACCTATCGTCGCAAGCTGCGACCGTCGTCGATACTGACGGTAGCGTCGTACGAGCGATAGGAGCACAGCGAGTGGTGACTCGCGCGGAACGGAACTCGACCGACCCTGACCTGGGCGTACTCGCGGGTCGGCTGTTGTTCGCGGTGCAGCGCGAGCTGTTCACCGCGCTCGCGGAGCTGGGCTTCGACGATCTGAGGCACAGACACGGTGCGGTCCTGGCCTACCTCGACGCCGACGGCGTCCGCCCGAGTGAGCTCTCCCGGCTGTCCCACCAGTACAAACAGAACATCGGCACACTCGTCGACGAGCTGGAAGACCTAGGCTACGTCACGCGACGCCCCGATCCGAGTGACCGGCGAGCGAAGCTCGTGTGCCCGACCGAGCGCGGTCTCGCACAGATGCGCGCGGCCGACCTCATCTTGGCGGCGATGCAGCGGCGGCACGCGCAGATCATCGGACACGACGAGTATCAACGTTTCAAGCGCGTCTTCTTCCAGATCACGGAGAACCAACGCGTCTATATTTCTCACCTGACCGACGACTGACCAGGGGCGGCTGCGCGTCGCTGTCACGCGTCCGCCACGCGGACCGCGAAGGACTCGCCGAGGCGCGACGCGCTGAACCCCAGCTCGGACATCACGACCACGAGTGCATCCGCCATGGCCTTCTCGACCGCGGTCACTCGTTCGTTCAGGGGCACACAGGCGGCGGAATGCGGGGCCCAACTGACGAGCACGCCGCCGCCGTACTCTTCGGGACACATCCTGACCTCCACCCCACCCCCTGGGCCCTGGCTGTAGATGCTGAAACCGGCCAACTCGATCTCCCGGCACACCCTCTGCCGGAAGGGGCCCCCGGGGTCCTCCCCGCGAATCGGTTCCTCGTCGAAGGCAGGCCCGCACAGCTTGCAGGTGCGCGGCGTCCAGGCGCCGGTCAGGTGCAGTGCGACCGCGGTGATCACTGCGCCGCCGCAGGGCGCGAGCATGTAGATCCAGAAGAAGTCGAAGTCGGACCCCAGCACGAACGGACCGAAGTTACGCGCCGGATTGAAGCTACCGCCGGATGTCGCGCCGGTCATCACGATCAGGACGGCGATCAATCCCCCGATCACCCACGGTGTCTCCCTCGGTCGAGGCTTGGAGACCAGCCAGGAGAGGACGAGGAGCAGTCCGACGGTACTGAGCGTCTCACCGAGCAGAACCCCTCCGGCGTCCACACCGGGGCCGGGCTGAATCAGCCCATCGGACACCTCGAGCATCGGCCCGCGCCAACACAGACGTGCCACCAGCACACCAACGACCGACCCGGCCAGCTGCGCCACGGAGTAGGCGACCGCATCGCGAACGGACAGCGCTCCGCGTAAGGCCATGTACACGCTCACCGCGGGGTTGAGGTGCGCACCAGATCTCTTGCCGGCGGTCGTGATGGCGAAGACCGCAACGGTGCCTCCCACCACGACACCGATGATGAGCAGCCGTACCTCCGCGGGCAAAGCCCGCAACGGCGCAGTAGGAGCCATCGTCAAGGCGATGGCGCTCAGTGCGTCGAAGACGAGCAGCGCGGTGCCGAGTGCTTCGGCGGCCCACGCCGAGGGCGGCCATTCCTCGGCGTGGTGACCGCGGCGCCCGTCCTGGAGGTTCGAGGCCGCCCTCACGGCGTGCGTGCCGTCGTCACACCGATCATCGTGTCCCGGGTGGCCAGCTCCGCGAGTTGCTCCTCGGTCCAGTCCTCGGTGCCCGGCGGGCGCATCGGGAGGACGAGGTAACGCATGTTCGCGTTGCTGTCGTGGACGCGGATGGTCACGTCCTCGGGCACGGTCGTGCCGAACTCCGCCAGGAGCGCTCGCGGTTCGCGGACGGCACGCGTCCGATACGGACGGCTCTTGTACCAGTCGGGCGGCAACCCCAGGACCGGACGCGGATAGCAGGAGCACAGAGTGCAGACGACCAGGTTGTGCGTGTCGGGTGTCTGTTCCAGAACGATCAGCTCGGTACCGTCGTAGTTGTCGATGCCGAATTCCTCGATGGCGGCGGTGCCGTCAGCGAGCAACCGCTCCTTGAAGTCCGGGTCGGACCAAGCGCGCGCCACGAGAGCGGACCCGAGAGCCGGTGCGTGCGCGTCGAGCGTCTCGATCATGGCGCGGACCTCACCCGCGCCGATCAGGCCCTTCTCGACGAGGAGCTCCCTGATCGCGGTCTGCAACACGTCGAAGTAGTCAGGTTCCTCCGGGTTCTCCTCGATCGGAGCGTGCGGGTCGTCGTGAAGATGTGCTGACATCGTCATTCCCTACCGTTCGATGCAGGCGCGACCGGCTCCAGCCAGTGCTCGTAGATCTCCAGTTCGAGCACGTCGGATGCCTCGCCGTCGTAATCGGGCCACAGCGAGTTCTGGCTCAGCCGTACCCGGTAGAGCTGCGTCTCGGTTCCCTCGTTGACCCCGTACGCCTCGAGCTCGGGGTTGAGAAAACGAGGCAGCACACGTTCGATCACGCCGAGCATGCCGCGCACGTAGACGGGAGTCCTCACGTGACCCGGCGCGTACCGATCGGAGATTCGTACCTCGTCGCCCTCACGGAATCGAGTCGCCATCACGAGTTCGCCAGCAACCGCGCGCGGACCTCGGCCATCCGGTTGCCCAGTTCCTCGTTCGTGAGGATCTTCTTCTCCACGAGGACCTTCGCCGCCGAGACCGCCCACCGCTCGTAGTAGGTCAACGTGGAGATCATCTCCGACCCGAGGTCCTCGACTCCCCGCCGCTTCTCCTCGGTGTTCACCAGTCTGTGCACGGCAAGCACGTTGAGAAGCGCATGACAGTTCTTCTCGAACGGTGTCATCTCGTGTTCTGTCCGGGCCAACGGCTCTCCGGGCAGCCCACCCAGGTCGTGCGGCGGCCGCACCACCAGGTTGCTCTTCTCAGTCATCCACTCTCCTGGACTCGCACGGGCTTCCGGACATCAGACCTGCTCTGCTTCGGCACCGACCAGCGAGGCGTGCCTGTCGATGGATTCGACGATCTGACGCAACAGGTCCGCGGTCGCCGGATCGTCCGCGTCGACGTCGTCCCGCGCGGCGCGCACGACACCCGCCACGGTCCGCAGCCGATCAGCCACGAGGCGCGCCGCCACCGGACCGGTGTGCTCGCCAAGGGGGAAGGGATCCAGACCTGCGCCCGCGACCACTGTCGGGGCCCTGCCGTCGGGGACCGCACCGAGCTCACGGATCCGTTCGGCAACCCGGTCGCCGGATTTCCCCAGATCGTCGACCAGCTCATCCAGGTGTCCCCCGAGCGCGCCACCGCCCGAGGCCACGGTCGTCCATTGCGCTTGCTTACCCTGTAGCCGCAGGGCGACCAGATTCACCAGCACCCGTTGCAGACTCGCCGCCTGCTCCGTGGCCGTGAACTCGCCGGAACGCACGTGTCCGTCAGTCCTGCCCGTCATACCTGAAGCGTTCACTGACTCAATGGGGAGGACAACGGGTGATCGGATCATCTTTCGTCGGGATCGGTTCATGGACGGGGTGAGCAGGCTCGTTCGGATGGCCCGGCTGGGCAGTGACGTGGACGTACGCTGTCTGCTGGCCGGCCAGTTCACCCTCGACAATCCGCGTGCCGGACCGGGCGTGGTGCCGTTTCACCTGGTACTCGACGGCTGGTGCACCGTGGCTTCGGGTGCCTCCACCGTCGCACTCGGCCCAGGCCAGCTCCTCCTGCTCCCGCAAGGCGCCGCGCACCGCGTGATGGCGAGTTCGGGACCGCGTCACCGCATCATCGAGGAGGCCGGAGGAAGCTTCCCGATCCGCCGCTCGGCCGACGCCAAGCCCGAGCTCGATCTTTTCTGCGGCCACTACCACTTTGATTCGGCCGCGGGCGAGCTACTGTTCCGGCTGCTGCCGCCCATGGTTCACGCCACGCTGGATACCCCGGCGCTCACCCTGGCGGACGTGCTTCGCGGCGAGGCCTGCATGGATGGACCGGGCACGGGCGCCATCGTCGCCGCGTTGTGCGACGCGCTGCTCGTCATGGCACTACGCAGCCGCCCGGACCAACGGCTCGGTGCTACGGCCCTGTGGACCGCCATGGCCGACGAGGTGATCGGTCGCGTGATCGCTGACGTCATCGACCGTCCCGACGAACAATGGACCCTCGACCGCATGGCGGCCACGGCCGCGATGTCACGCGCCACCTTCATCCGGCGCTTCACGGCAAGCACCGGGACCACCGCGGCCAGACTGCTCACCTCGATTCGGATGATGAGGGCCGCCGACCTGCTGACGCATTCCGACCACTCGATCGCCCGGGTGGCCGACGAGGTCGGCTATCGATCGGAGTCGGCGTTCGCGCAAGCCTTCCGCGCCACGCTGGGGACCTCACCCGCGCGCTTCCGGCGAGACGCCGCTGCTGGACGACGCGAGGACGCGGCGGGCGAGCACCGTTGGAGCAGCGCGGACGAGCACGCGGCGCCGCGCTGACGTCGAGCAGAGGACGCCCCTCCGGGACAAGGACAGCCGACATTGCGTGCCACGGACGCCGGCCCGGCTGCGCGATCGTCGCTGAGCGAATCGATCAATAGATGTGCCAGGTGCTATTCTCGCTTTTGCCCGCATCGGCGCCGCGCATTACGAGGTGAACGTGCCCCATCAGCACAAGAAATGCGTTCACCAGCTCAACGACGTCGACGCCGTGGTGATCGAGCGCCTCGGCCGCACCCGACCCGACGGCTCTGTTCCAGGGCGGTACCGCCGCGGCGTGAGGGAGATCCTCCCCAATTTCAAGGAGATTCGATGACTCGCGCCGGCGAGATATCCGCAGTGGCCCGCCGTAGGCGTGAGCGTGAGCGTAACGCCCGTCGGGAAAGCATCTTGGCCGCCGCTCGGGACTCTTTCGCAGCGCGAGGTTTCATCGCCACCACAATGGAGGAGGTCGCACTGCGGGCGGAGATCACGAAACCGACGCTCTACGGCTACTTCCGCACGAAAGACGAAATCCTCCTTCATCTGATGCTTCCGATATTCGTACAGATCGGAGAGCATCTCGAAGTTCTGCTGGAACGTCTGTCGGAGAACGCCTACGGAAATACCGAAGAATTAATCGAAGAATTAATCGACGCATTGTTGTCGTCGTATCAGGACGATCCCGAGCGCTTTCGGCTCACCCATCTGCTTCACCAAACTCGGCTCATCGAGTCGCTCGACGGTACCGCCCTCGAGGCACTGGACCTGCAAGGACGGGCCGACTTCAGACTGGCGCGCGCGATCCTGCGCGAGGCGATGGACAAGGGCCTGATCCGCAACGTCCCGGTCGGGCCCCTGGCCGACGTGGTCTGGGGAATCGTGGTCGGCGTCATCCAGGTCGAGGACATCAAGAACAGGACCGGCGGACGCGCTCAGTTCCTGGCGTCGATCAAGCTCGCGGGCAGTCTGCTGTCCACCGCGCTAGCGCCTGAGACCGCCTGAGATCTACACACCTGGACGCCGCCACGTAGCGACGCGGTGTGCATCGCACAGCCCGACGATCACGAGACCTTCCATGATCCGATCGCGACGAAAAATGAGTTCTTCATACGTAGTCGTGGATCGGCGACCGAAGCATGCTGGTTGCATGGACGCAATAGATGTCGACCTCCTGGTCATCGGATTCGGCAAAGGCGGCAAATCGTTGGCCGCCACGATGGGGCGACTCGGTAAGCGTGTGGCCATGGTCGAGCAATCCGCCGAGATGTACGGCGGCACCTGCATCAACATCGGCTGTGTCCCGACGAAGTCACTCGTCCACCACGCCGAGCACCCGGGGACCGGAAAACCCGGGGAACGTCACCGCACCGCCATCGAGGCGACGCGCGTGCTCACCACCAGACTGCGCACTGCGAACTTCGCCATGCTCGACACGATCGACTCGGTCACGGTGATCACCGGCAGGGCGGCGTTCCTGGATCCCAAGACGGTCCAGGTCACCCGGGGCGAGGACGTCCTGACGGTGCACGCCGAGACCATCGTGATCAACACTGGCGCCGCTCCGACAGTTCCGCCCATCCCCGGTCTCGCGGACAGTGAGCACCTGCTCACCAGCACCGACCTCATCGCTATCGATCACCTACCGAAGCGCTTGACGATCCTCGGTGGCGGCTACGTAGGTGTGGAGTTCGCATCGATGTACGCGCAGTTCGGCAGTGCGGTCACCGTGCTCGACGCCGCCGAGCGGATCATGCCGCGCGAGGACGAGGACATCGCGGCCGCGGCCACGGAGATCCTCCGAGGCGCCGGCGTCGAGTTCGTGACCGACGCCCACGTGACGCTGGTACGCGATATCGACAACGGCGTGGAGATCACCTACCAGCGCGACGGCCGCACTCACACGCTGGCCGCCGACAAGGTACTGGCCGCGACCGGCCGCAAAGCCGCGACCGAAGGCCTCGGCCTGGACCGGGCCGGAGTGCGCACCACATCGTTCGGCGCGGTCGAGGTGGACGAACACCTGCGTACCAGCCAGCCGCACATCTTCGCGGTCGGCGACGTCAACGGCGGCCCACAGTTCACCTACATCTCGCTGGACGACAACCGCGTCGTCGCCGACCAGCTTCTCGGCTCCGGGGCCCGTTCCACCAAGGACCGCACGCACGTTCCTTTCACCGTGTTCATGAGCCCCCCACTCGCGCGCGTCGGCCTCACCGAACGAGAGGCCCACGAGCAGGGTCTGTCGATCAAGGTGCTGGAGAAACCCATTGCCGACATCGCCGCGATGCCGCGCCCCAAGATCGTCGGCGAGACCCGGGGACTGATGAAGTTCCTGATCGACCGCGAGACCGACCGCCTCGTCGGCGCCGCCCTGCTCAGTGTCGACGCTCAAGAGGTGATCAACCTCGTCGCCTTCGCCATGCGCCACGACGTGCCGGCGAGCGAGCTGCGCGACGCGATCTACACCCATCCGTCCTCCACCGAAGCGTTGAACGAGGTTCTCAGCATGCCGCCGGTGCGCTGAGCATCGTCCGCCGAACGGTCCCGCTCGGTCCACGGCGGCCGGCGTCTCAGCGAGCCGCGCCCGGCCAGATATCCCGCCCTCCGACAGGCACCGACGGTGGATGCCCCGAGACCGGGCCGGTGAGGTGCTCGGCAAGCCGGGCGGTCTGGTTTCGGATCTCCGGCACGGAGATCGCTTCCCAGACGGTGCCGATGGATGGCGGACCGACGACATACATACCCGGGACGATCCGACCGCCCCTAGCGATGACTTCGCCGAGCTCGGTACAGGCCATGCCGAGACCGAGTGAGTCGGGCCCGATGGTGCCTCTGTCGAGCAAGCTTCGCAGTAGCGGATCGATGGTCCTCGTGATGTCGGTCATCGGTCCGGTGCAGTTGACAACCGTGTCGGCTTCGAGCGTGGTCTCGGCGAGGCGCACCCGACAGCGCTCGCCCAGGTCGGCCACCGACCGCAGGCCACCATCGTGGACGGTCAGACGCCCGGCCGCGATGAATGTCCCGATCCGCGCGGCAACCGCCGGGGCCATCCGGTTGCGGTGCCTGAGCCAGGTGCGGACGTACTCAGCGAGAAAGCGGCGGCGCTGGCTCTCGTCCAGCCGACGCCAGATCGACTGCGAGTGGGGGCGAATGCCGTCCACCACCGCGCGCCAGTTGACGCCTTGCTCCTTCGCCAGCGCGATCTGGCCGCGAACGAGCGTGGCGAGCCCGTCAGCAGTCAGCGCTCCGGACGGGATGGGGACCGCCCATTCCCCCGGCATCTCGTCGAGGTGAGCCTTCGGCAGCTCGCCACCTCGGCTCACCATGCACACCCGACGCCGAGGACTCTCCTCCAGCAGCGTGAGCGCCACATCCACGGCGGTGAGCCCGCTGCCGACGATCACGACCGCGGCGTCTTCAGCTACGCCGGCCAGTGCGGCGAGGTCCCAGGGAGTCGGCTGGTGCCATCGGGCGTCCGGAACTGGTTCTCCCTCGGCCGTGCGTAGCCGGGGCGGGTCGGCGACGCCGGGCGCCAGCACCACGTGTCGCACGAAGGCTGTGGCACCCGGACCGTCGGTGACGACCTCGAACCCGCCCTCCAGGGTGATCACATCCTCGACCCGGACACTGACGACGCGAAGCCTGTCACCACCCAGCTCCCGCACGAGATCGCGCAGGTAACGGCCGTACATCATCCTGGGCAGGAAGTCGGTGGGTCCCCACCTTGGGTCGGCGCGGCGCGCCCAGGTCGCGAAATGGTCAGGCTCGTCCGGGAACGCGCTCATCATCAGAGCTCGGAGGTTGAGCAGGTGCCGCTCGTCGGTCGTACCGTATGCGACCCCGAGATGGTGGCGACCGGGGTCGGCGTCGAACAGCACGATCCGCAGGTTCGGGTCACGACTGGCCCGCAGTATGTTCAACGCGGTGAGAGTCCCGCTGGCTCCCCCTCCGACGATCGCCACCGTCGCCGTCAGTGATCCCGGATCGCTCGAGCTACCATCCGCCATTTCGCTCATCCAGGTCAGGAGGCGTGCGAGGCGCGGGCGATCGTCTCCCACACATCGAGGTCCTCGACCAGGTCGAATGCCCCGACCTGGACCTGGGGACCGTAACGGAAGACCAGGCCGGTCGCCCCCGACTCCAACCACGGCTTGAGCCGCTTCGCTATTCGCGCGTGCGAACCGATGAGAAAGGACTGGTCGACGTAGTCCTCCGGCACCGAGGCGAGCGCTTCCTCGTAGCGCCCCGCCGCGACCAGTTCGGAGAGCCGGTCGCACAGTCCGGCGAACCCCAGGGCCTCCGTCTGCTGCCGCATCTGCGGCGCCCACTCCACCACGTACCGCCGGAACATATCGATCCCGGCCCGGACATCGTCGCTGACCAACACGTCGACGATCGCCCAGATATCGAAGTCCTCTCGCCGTTTGCCCGCTCCCGCGCGGGCAAACCCAGCCGCGAGATAGGGCTCGTAGGTGGGCATCATGCCGGGGGCGAAACCCCACGGGAACCACCCATCCGCGATCTCGGCCGTCAGCGAGATCATGTGCGGGCCGACCGCGGCCAGCACCACTGGCGGATCAGCCGGCCCGCGATCCAAGGCACTCACCCACGGGCGAACACCGAGCGCGTCCCGACCGGCGTACGGGATGCTGTACTCCGGGCTCTGACAGTGGACCGTGGTGGCCAACCGCGACCGCGTGCTCTCATCGAACAGTTCGGTCGTCTCGATCGATGCGCCCTCCGCGTCATAAGCGCCCGCGGTACGAAACACCTGACGCAGGACGTCGACGTAGTCCCGCATCCGTCGAACCGGCTTCCCCCAAGGTCGACCGTGCCAGCCCTCGCACGAGCTCGGGAATCCGCTCCCGAGCCCGGCGATGACCCGTCCCCCACCCGCCATCGCGTCGATCGTCATCAAGGCCTGGGCCAGTACCGTCGGCGGACGCGCGGTCACCGTCGAGATGTGTGTACCCAGGCTCATCCGCTCGGTGACCGCCGCCAGGTACCCCAACGGCGTCAACCCGTCATTGCCTACTCCTTCGGCCGTGAACACCGCATCAAATCCCAGCTGCTCACACCGTCGAATCCGTTCCACCGGAACGCTGAAGCGCCGGTCCTGCCACGGAACTTCGGTAGCGATCTTCATTTCGAATTCCCCTCGCTGAGTCGATTATTGTCTGAGCAGGCAGTTACTTGATCGCATATCCGGCATCGACGGGGAGCGCGACACCTGTGATGTAGCGGCCCTCATCCGAGGCGAGAAAGAGCACAGCATTACTAATGTCATCCGGATCCAGATAAGGCACCGGCAATGCGTTGAGAGAGCGGTAGACCGGCCGAACGTCTTCTTCGGTCGGATCGTCCAGATCGGGTCGAAAAAGCCCGAAGTTGATCGGGTTCAGCAACATCGGCGTACCGACCGTGGTCGGGTTGACCGAATTCACCCGGATCGAGTGTTCCGCCAACTCCAGCGCCAAGGTCCGCATGAGCCCGGCGAGGCCGGCCTTCGCGGTCCCGTAGGGCGCCAGGTTCGGCACCGCTCGCAGAGCGATGGATGAGCTGATGATCACGATCGAGCCACCACCGCGCGCGACCAGGTGCGGGATGGCGGGCTGCACCGTATGGAAGACGCCACTCAGATTTGTCTCGACCACCGCCCGCCAGTCCGCCGGATGCAGCTCCGCGACGGGTCCTGGATTACCCTGGATTCCGGCATTCGCAACGACGATGTCAAGGCCACCGAACTCGGTCACGCCACGGTTCACCAAATCGGTCACGGCATCCGAGTCGCGCACGTCGGCCTGGGTCGCAAGAATACGGCGGTCATGCATTTCGACCAGACGCACAGTTTCGGCCAGGTCGGCGGGCGACGCCGCCGGCGCACCTTGCGCTCGAACCGGACCCGCGATATCGAACGCGATGATGTCGGCGCCTTCCTCGGCCAGCCGCACCGCGTGGTGACGCCCTTGTCCGCGCGCGGCACCCGAAATCAGAGCGACTTTACCCGCCATCCGCCTTGCCATGCTCATCCTCCGTCGGTCATGGATACACAGGAGTCAGGATGCGACCGAGCGATTGGGCCTATCTCGCACTCCGACCGACCGGATCGGCGCGCAACCTCCGATACAGCTCGCGCAAACCCGGACCAGGACCCAACCCGAACTCATCATCGAGCCGCCGACATATCACTCGAAAGCTGGCCATCGCGTCATCAATTCGGCCCGCACCACGCTGGGCTGAGATCAGCAGCTCCCACATCCGCTCGTGGTACGGGTCAGTGGCTACCGCCTCCTCGAGCTCCTTGATCGCGCCGGCGAAGTCACCAAGCTCGATCTGCACCGCAAATCGCTCCTCGACCGCGCTGGACCGCAATTGCTCCAGCCAACTAATCCGGCCCCGAAAATAGGGCGGTGTGGCGCCGAAAGGCTCCACAGCGGCGGCCGGCCTACCGATGCCGGCCAACGGTCGGCCGCGCCACAGCACGAGCGCTTCCTCCAGCCGCCGAGCCGCCGAGACCAAATCGCCGTATCGCCGATCCAGGCGCGCTTGAGCGAGATGACCGCGAAACAGATCGACATCGACAGCGGAGCGATCGACTATCAGCCGATACCCGTCCCCATAAGCTTCAAGCCGCACCTTGCCCTCGTCCCCACCCGCACCACCGAACGTCGAACGGATCCGCGATACGTAAGTCCGAACGGTTCCAGCGGCTGCCGGCGGAATCCGCGCACCCCACAACATCTCGACGATGGCATCGAACGAGACTGACCGACCGTCGTGCAGCAGCAGCATTGCCAACACCGCCCGCTGCTGTGGACTGCCCGTGCGCACCTCCCGGTGCCCCCGCCAGGCCCGCACCGGGCCGAGCAACTGGAACCTGGCCTCGTCCTCTAGCACCTGCCGGTCCCCTCCCCGTGTCCCGATTCAGGCTGACGCCCACAACGACCGACTCCGTCCGGGCTCGACCGCGACCGGTCGGACGAACCTCGAGAACCGACCGGACCATCGGGAACGCCGTACGGAGCACCCCGGCCCCCGCTCGCACGCCGGTCCGTCAACGGCGGCCCCTCGGCCAGCGGCACTGAGTCGATCTCCATCGAGGCCGCACTCTCCGTCGAGGCGCGGCCGAGCGCCCCACGGCGTCCCGACGACACCGCAACTGCTCGGCCACGACTGCGAGACATACGGCCAGGGCTCCTCGATCGATACGAACTCGACGGTAGGCTCAGATTCAGTTTTGGTCAAAATCTATGACTATGGCAACACTCGAACGAGTTAGGATCGGCGAGCAACTCGGTATCGGCGACTCGCCATCACGTGCCGAGCTCGCGGCGCGGCCACGCACCTCGCGATGCGGCTCTGCACGCGCCACAGGCAGGCAATTCATCAGACGATGACTAACCAAGATGGCTACCGCCACGTCACGGAGAACAGTCACCGACCCTGCCGGCGACCGTTCGTTGCCATCGCACACAGCGTCGCAACGGATCGTACTCGTAATGTATTAGGATCAGTATACAAGTGGTTTGACAGAAGGCCACGGGCCGGACAACGAGCACTGGCCCTCGGTCGGCGGTTCGACGCCCCTGGCTGCGCCACCATCGCTCTCGGCCGTCTCGACGAACGCTGAGGCCTACCTGTCGAGGAGCTCGGTTGACAATCACACCGCGGTATCGATCGCTGAGGATGGGGTGGCCACGATGACCGCCGAGTCGGACCAGAACCATTCACCCCGAACCCACCCGACACCCACCGAGCCCACAGCGACCCGGATTCGCGTCACGCCGAACCTCTTCAGCATCGCGTTCGGGTTCGCAGGGCTGGCCAACTGCTGGCAGTTCGCCCACGCCCAGCGGTGGGCGCCGGCCTGGCCCGCTACAGCACTTTTCTGCGTATCGGCGTTGGTCTGGGCCGTACTCGTGGTCGCGTGGGGGGCGCAGTTTCGACCGGGCCGCCTTCGGCTCGGCGCTGAGTTGCGCCACCCGGTGTACGGACCGTTCGTCTCATTGCCGCCGATCGTGGGGATGCTCCTGGGAGCTGCCCTCGCCCTCGTCGCCCCCGACGCCGGACGGGTCATCGTCGACGTCTTCGCCTTCCTGACCCTCGGTCTAGGTGGGTGGCTCACGGCCGGCTGGATCATGGAGGAAGGCCATCTCGACGACTGGCATCCGGGCTATTTCCTGCCCACGATCGCGGGCGGCCTGGTAGCCGCCGGCCCACTGGCCGCCGTTGGTCAGCGCGGGCTGGCCCAGTGCGCGTTCGGGATCGGGATGATCTGCTGGCTCTCCCTGGGCTCGGTCGTCCTGGGACGACTGTTCGTGCGACCACTCCTACCCGCCCCGCTGTTGCCCACGTTGGCGATCGAAGCCGCGCCTCCAGCCGTAGCGGCCAACGCTGTCCTGCTACTCAACGGCGACCACTGGGACCTTCTCAGTGGCGCCCTCACCGGGTATGCCGTGCTCATGATGCTGGTTCAGCTGCGACTCGTCCGGATATACCGAGATCTGGCCTTTTCCGCCGGGTTCTGGGCTTTCAGCTTCTCCTACGCGACTGTCGCCGCGCTGGCCCTGAGATTGATCGCCGCGAGCCGTCCGGGCATCCGGATGCCACTGGCGGACACAGTGCTCGCCGCGATAACGCTGCTGGTACTCGGGCTGACCATCGGCACAATTCGAGCTCTGGCCCTCGGCAGCTTCCTCGTACGGACTCCACGAGCCTGACGCCGCCACCGACCTGAGCTCACCCGGATCGGCCGACCGCTGATCCCGATCTGAGGGGGCAGATCGGCCACATTTTAAGTAAAGTATTATGACCGTCTGCTTCTATCCGTACTTTCCGCGTTCCTGCCGAGCTGTCCAGCCCGCCCGACATCAGGAGCCCGGTACCGCTACACCCCATCGCCGCAGCAAACGACCAAACCACACCTCGTATCCAGCGGGAGGAACAGTTCATGACAAGCACCCCCACGGTGACGATCTGGTCCGACATCCACTGCCCGTGGGCGACCACCGTGGTTCATCGGCTTCGGCAGGCCCGTGACGGCGGCCATCCCGGCGTGATCCTCGATCCGAGGCCGTGGCCGCTGGAACTGGTCAACAACGAAGGCACCCCTCGGCATATCGTGGTTCACGAGACGGCTGTTCTGGCCGACCATGAACCGACGATCTTCGGCGCTTACACCGACCCGTCGTGGCCGTCGACCTTCCTGCCCGCGTTCGAGCTGGTGGCCGCCGCCCGTCGAGTGCACGGCGCGCGTGGGGCCGAGAACGTCGACTACGCACTGCGATTGGCATTCTTCCGCGACAGCGTCGACGTCAGCATCCTCGGTGGCCTCACTCGCGCACTCGAACTCGCCCGGCAGTACGGCGAGCTGGACGCCGGCGAAGTGCTATGCGTCTGGCGAGAAGAACCGGTGCGCGCCGACGTACTGAGTGACTACGAGACGAGCAAGACCTTGCCGATTCAGGGAAGCCCCCAGCTGTTCTTCCCCGACGGTTTCACGGCCCACAACCCGGGTCTGACCGACCACGAATGGATTCGGGGGATACCGCGTATCCACACCGATGACCCACGGACGCTCGAAAAGCTCCTCGCCGAACACCTGCACTAAGGCGTGAGCTCGATCGGCTCTGAACATGGTATGAAATTTCTGTCCGCCACCCGCTATGGCTTTACGCACTGACTTTCTCAGAATCGAACCCAGATTTCGGCGAGCCGCATCATCCGATACGACCTATTATAGAAGGCAGTGACCGCCGTTGGTTATTGGCGACGGTTCCGCACGAAAGATAGGAGTACAGCGAATGGCGGACCGTGCGGAACGACACGAAGACGACCCTGATCTGTCAGTACTTGCGGGCCAGCTACTGTTCACCGTACAGCGTGAGCTATTCGCCGCACTGGCCGACCTGGGGTATGACGACCTGAAGCACCGCCACGGAACCATCCTCGCCTACCTGGATACAGACGGTGTGCGCCTGAGTGAATTGTCTCGCCTGACCCGTCAGCGCAAACAGAACATCGGAACCCTCGTTGATGATCTGGTCGCCCTGGGCTACGCCGAGCGGCGTCCGGATCCGCGCGATCGTCGGGCGAAGCTGGTCTACCCGACCGAACATGGCCTAGCTCAGATACGCGCGGCCGATGCGATCTTGGTGTCCATGCAGAAACGCTTGGCGCAGCTCGTCGGACCTGAGAACTACCGACACTTCATGCGCACCTTGTTCGAAATTACCGAACATCAATCCGCTTACGAGGATATCTCGCCCGACTACTGACAGTCTGGGCCGGAGCGCTGCGCGGGCGCCACTTTCCCGGCTGGGCATGCAGCGACGGGGGCCGAGCGTGTCGAGTTCGCCCGGCCCCCGTCTCCTGGGGACGTCTTTGTCACGCGGTGATGCCTTCGGGCGCGGCGGCCCTACGCCCGGGCCGCGACGCACCTCTCATCATCACTGCCGGATCGCCGAGATCTCCAACGTCAGGTCGGTGGCGTCGCCGACCAGCTGCAGACCCCCGGGCAGCACGGCATTTCCCGACACACCGAACGTGGACCGGGGAACCCGGGTGTGTGCACGGAACCCCAGGCGGAAATTGCCATAGTGGTCCTCACCGTCCCCCAGGAAGTACAGCACGAACTCCACGTTTCTCGTGACACCGTGAACGGTCAGCTCACTGGCCAGCAGGTAACGCTCGCCGTCCACCTCCAAGCCCGTGGAGCGCAGAAACGCCTTCGGGTACCGGTCAGCGTCGAAGTAGTCAACGCTGCGCAGGTGCTCGTCCCGAGCCGCGGTCCCGGTGGTGAGCGAACCGACCTCGACCTCGGCCGTCACCGAGGACTTCGTCAGGTCCTCGGCGATCTCGATCTCGCCGGTGAACGCGGGGAACGTGCCGCGTACCCTGGCCGCGACGAACCGGGTCGCGAAACCGACGGTGGAATGAACCGGATCGACCGCATAACGGCCGGCCGGAATCTCTATACCCATCTCGTGCCGACCCCCGACCCAGTTCAGTTCTTGGTGTAGGCGTCGGCGATCTGACCCACCAGCACCGCGAACGGCATGTCCAGAGCCGCGTAGACATCCGCGGACAACGGGTGGGCATTGTCACCCAGAATCTCGACCATCACGTTGGAGTAGTCCACCGGGATGACTCCGCCCTGAACCATCCGGGCCAGGCCGGCTTCCCGCTTGGTCTGCCAGAACGTTCCGGATGCATCGATCGCGGCATAGGCATCGAAGCCCTCGGCCGTTGCCGCCAGCGCCGGCAGCGCCAGACACACCTCGGTCGACACCCCGGAGATGATCAGTTTCTTGCGCCCGGTCGCCCGGATCGCGCTCACCACCCGCTCGTCATCCCAGGCGTTCACCGTTGACCGATCAATCACCTGCAGCTCTTGGGGCAGTACCGCCGCAAGCTCGGGGATCAGCGGACCCCACATGCTCTCGGCAGCCGTCGTGGTGACCACCAACGGCAGCCCCAACACCTGGGCGGCCTTGGCCATCCCTACGACGTTGTGCTTCAGCTCGCCCACCGGGATGTCCCGAACGCCGCTGTACAGACCCACCTGGTGGTCCACCAGCACCACCGCGGCGTTGTCCCGAGTCAGCCGCTCGGTGAACTTGTTTCCGGACATCACTTCTCCTCACATCGAGAACGCATCTGATTGGTAGTACGGTGCCGGTCAGGACGCGGCGAAGCGCGCACTTCCGACACGATCGCGCAGGCATGACCGCCGAGACGCTGCACATCGACAGCGTCCAGGAACTCCGCGACGTCCGGATGGTCTTGAGCGCCCGCCAGATCGAGCCCGGACGGTCCGCGCCGCCGGCGGGCATCAACCCTCACGGAGAGTTGACCCCTGAGCGAACGAGGCATCGAACCGGCACCCCACCGACATCAAGGACCATCACCAGCTAGTCGATTAGACATTTTCCATGACTATCATGGATCGGCGACCATCGCAAGATCTGTCGGACGGCGGCCGCGGCGGGGCACCGTGGCCGACCGGTCGACGAACTCGACCCCCGTCTGGTGTTCTACCTGGTCCTTGACTGCTCCTCAGCTCGTCATGGCAGTTGCCCTCGTCTCTGACCTGACGCGGATCCACCTACCTCAGCTCCCAATGTTCACTGCCCGTTGCCCAGCTATATCGTCATATTAACGGACTAACTAATCGGGGCATAGATCGACTACAGTCGCAACTCGTTCGACTCGGCCGGTGAGGCGTCTGCAGCGCCGGGGCTCGCGTATCACGCTCCCCCTGTCACAGCGGCGAAGCGCCGTGTCCCTCATCGAACTGAACCTGCTCGCCACAGCACGGTCATGATCACCACCGCATGAGGGCTGATCTCGGGCCGAGGAACAACCCTCAGGCGGTGGTGATCTCCTGGCGGCGCCGGATGTCCATTCGGTGTCGAGGAGCTATCGGCCTCCTGGGATCAGCAGTCGGCGAAGTGCTCGACGGCAGGCATCGCCGACATCAACGGCGTCAGATGGGCAGCGAACTTGCTGAATCGCTCCGTCTTGACGAAGTTTTCCTCGTGAGCCTCGACCGAGTCCCACTCGACCACCGCAACAAATCGTGACGGGTTCTCCACACCTCGAGTCAAGCGGACCGACCGAAAACCTGCTGACGCAGTCAGCAGATCTTGCACGTGCCGGTATGCCTGAGCGAATTCCTCCGCGCGTCCGGGCTGTACATCCAGGGTGGCAATCTCAATGATCACGAACGAGATCCTAGGTGTCGATATTGACAGGGCATTGACGACTTTCCGTCGCCGCGACGCTCGCCACCCGTCAACGTGAGTCATAATTCCGCTTCAGGCGACGACACCTCGGGCCGCCCACGCCGTCGCACTGATGTCGAACGGACCTGCCGGTAGCTCCTCCCGGCACTTTTCTCGCAAGGCGTTTCGACCGCTCTGGTTCAGCCTGGAGACGTATTCGCCGGCGCGGCCGATCCCCAGGAGGTACGGCTCCCACCATTCGTCGAAGGACGAGTACCGTACGCGCACGGTGAGCGTGCCCGCCTCCACCCGAGTCAGACGCGTTGATTCGAATAGCTGGACCAGGTGCCCACGCCACGTCCCGGCCCGTCTCGGCTCGCCGGCACACCCGGGATCGAGTGCTGTTACGGCCCGCCAGAATCGGCTGGTCGGCGCACCGCCCTCCGCATGATCCCAGACGCAGGCGGCGACGGTACCGCCAGAACGAGTCACCCGCGTCATCTCCGCCAGGCCGGCGACCGGGTCGGCCATGAAGTGAACGACGAGTTGCGCGACGCAGAGGTCGAATCGACCCTCTACGAACGGCAGCTCCTCTGCCACCCCCGCGCGAACGTCCACTCCGGGGAGGGCGATGCGCAACGACGCAACGAACGACTCCGACGGATCGATCGCCGACACCGCGTCGGGCCCGAGCCGCCGAGCCAACACATTCGTCACCGCGCCTGGTCCACAACCGACGTCCAGCGCGAGCCGAAGCTCGTTCCTGGAGTTCCCACCCGCGAACTCCAGGAACGGCGGAGCCAGTACCCGGGAATAGCGGCCCATATAAAGGTCATACGATGTGTCATCAGTCTCGAAACCCATATTTCCACACCCCGAAAGTGCCTGCTCCGGATTTTCTCTGACCCTTGCCGTAAACCGGAACGACGATTCACCCAGCTGACTCCTCGCCGAGCCGGTCCTCGAGTTCCACCGGAGAGCAGTCTCCGTCGATTTCCCAGGGAGAGCGGCCGAGGGCCGAGTGGATCAGCGCCAGACGGTGGTCCAGGGCGCGGTTCACCCTGGTGGCCAGCTCGTGGACGTCGGCGCCGGGGAGGCCGCGTTCGCTCTCCTCGTCCAGCGCGCGCCTGCGCGCCACGAGCAGATCGATCGCCGGCTCACGCAGCTCCTCGACACATCTCAGGACTACGTTCCAGTTCGCGTCAGCGGCAGCCACGTGCCGGCGGCACGTGAAGGTGCCCCAGGCCGTATGACGGCGCTGATCGCCGGCAATCTTCTTGAGCATCCGCGTCATCCCGGGCAACGCTCCGGTTCCGGCCAGAATTTCGTGCCACATCTGGCAGCCGGCCAGCGCAAGGGTCCCCTCGACGATCTGGCTGTACACCACGGATGCGCGAATCTGAGCCGCCGGCGACGAATCGCCCAGCAGCGCGAACGCGGTCGTGGATTGGGCCTCCGCGAAGATCGCGGTGTGGTCGGACCGGTCCTCGACGTACTCGTGCAGTTCTCCGGTCAGCCCGATGGCGTCGTGCCACAGCCGAAGGCCCCGGACATGCTTGGCCTCCTCGAAGGCGTACTGGCTCAAGTAGAGTTCGTCGGCCAGCCGCCCCTCGGCCGCCGCGGCCCGCGCGAACGGCTCGACATCCCGTGTCGCGGGCTCCATGCCAGCCACCAGCCCGGCCACCAACATGCGCACCGTCTGCCGGGCCGACACATCCATGGATTCGAAGTCCTCGATGTCCTGGGTGAAATCAATATGATCGGGAATCCAGAACTTCTGGTTCCCCAGACGCAGTAGATACATGGGAAACGAATCGATCCGCAGGCGGCCCGAGGGCAAGCCGACGAGCTCGTTCTGTCGTGTTTCGATCGACAAGGTCCTCGACCAGGTGATGGACAACGATACCGGTCTCCTCCGCAAGCTGGGTGTACCAGCTTGACTGGTCGAGATCAGCATTCTGTCAACATGGTGCGACTCCACAATCACCAGATGACTTTAGGGTTGAAAGTTCGTCGACCAACGATCGCTAAAGTTCGGTGATTCACCTCTGAGACAGTTGCCTTGACCTACTCGGAGTCCACAGTGGGGGAAATCGGATGTCGCACACAGCTACCGAGTCACAATCGCCCGAACACTACTTACCTCGCGTACAGACGCTGGCACCCGTACTTACCGCGGCGGCGGGCGAGGAAGAGGACCGGCGCGAGCTGCCGCGTGGCGTCGTCGCCGCGTTGCGCGAAGCCGGCCTGTTCCACATGCTGCTACCGCGCCGGCTCGGCGGCGGCGAGCTCGGCATTCTCAGCTACCTGCGCGTGGTCGAGGAGATCGCAAAACATGACGCGAGCGCCGCGTGGTGCATCAATCAAAGCGCCGGCTGTTCCATGGTTTCGGGCTATCTCGATCACGCCGTGGCGCGTGACATATTCGGAAAACCCGACGGGGTGCTCGCCTGGGGCCCCGACCCCGGTGGACACGCCCGAGCTGTCGAGGGCGGGTACATCGTCAACTATTCAGGCCAATACGCCAGCGGCAGTCGCCACGCCACGTGGCTCGGCGCACACTGCCTCGTCGATGAGCCCGACGGTACGCCACGACGGAATGCACGGGGTGAGATTGAGCGGCGTACCGTCCTTTACCCGAAATCACAGGCCGAGATGAAAGACGTGTGGCATGTCATGGGCCTGCGCGGGACCGGCAGCGATTCCTTCGTCCTGCGCGACCTGTTCGTGCCCGCCGCCTACACCTGCCTGCGCGACGTCGAGTCCGAACAACTCGACTCGAGCCCGATCTACCGACTCCCCGGTGGCATGGTGTTCTCCTCCGGATTTGCCTGCGTCGCTCTCGGGATCGCTCGCACCGTCGTGGACTCTTTCCTAGACCTGGCTCAGAACAAAACGCGCATCGGCATCGACCACGCGCTGCGCGACGACAGCGTCGTCCAGTCAGAGGTGGCGCAATGCGAAGGCAGGCTGCGTGCGGCGCGTCTCTATCTGCGGACCACGGTAGCGGAGGTCGCCGCCCGTCTGGAGGACCAGATGTGGCCGACACTCGAGCAGCGCGTCGCCCTTCGGCTCGCCTCGACCTACACAATTCATCAGGCGAAGGAAGCCGTGGATATCGTCTACGACGCCGCCGGCGCGTCGGCCATCTTCGAGAGCCATCCGTTTGAGCGACGGTTCCGCGACATCCACACCCTCGCGCAGCAGGCACAGGGCCGTAAAGCGCATTTCGAGGATGTCGGGAAGTATCTTCTGGGGCTCGATCCGAGGCCGACGTTCCTGTGAAACCGCACGACCGGGTCGCCGCTGTCCTGGCGCGAGTTCGTCAGACCGCCGAGGGCAGACCGGTGATCAGCTCCGGATCGGTGGCCAGGATGCGGGCGTGGATGCGTTGCAGGCCGGGACCGGGTCGGACGCCGAGGTCACTGGCTAGCCTGCCACTGACCTCGCGATAGGCGGCCAATGCCTCAGCCTGGCGGCTGAGTCGATACAACGCCAGCATGAGCAGTTCCCACAGCCGCTCCCGATAAGGGTGCTCCACCACCGCTGCCTTGAGGTCGGCGGCGGCGTCGGCGTAGTTGCCGATCTCGATGTCCACCGTCAGCCGTTCCTCGGTGGCCTCGATCAGTAGCTGCTCGAGCCAGGTTCGCTGGTGGCTGAAGAATGGTCCATTGATGTGACCGAGCCCGGTCAGCGGGGTGCCCCGCCACAGGGACAGCGCTCCAGCCAGCTGGCGAGCGGCATGGTGCGGTTGGCCGAGCCCCCATACTCGCTGGGCTGAAGCGACGCCTGCCCGGAAATTGTGTAGATCGATCGCGGTCGGCTCCACCAGCATGCGGTAGCCGTCCGCCTCGGTGCGGATGTCGAGCGGTCCGGAGGCTCCGTCAGCCACGCCTGCCAGAATGCGGCGTAACCGGGAGACGTAGGTGCGAACCGTGGCATACGCACCGCGTGGTATCTCCTCGCCCCACAATGCCCGGACGATCTCGCCCAGCCCGAGGCGCTCTCCATGCCGCAGTAGCAGCATCGCCAGCAGCGCTCTTTGCTGAGGTGAGCCGACGGAGATCTCCCGCTGGCCACACCACATTTCCACCGGCCCCAGCAGTCCAAATCTAATCGGATCGGTCACGTGCGTCCCCTTACACTTTACGGTGACGATCGCCGGCCTACTACGTCATCTCGTTGCCGATGTGTAAGCCAGCCTAACTTGCAGACTCTTAGAACTACTCATTCGCCCCGTTCGTAGTCGCCCAGTAGTGTCGGACGACTGCAATAACATAGACATGGGTGGGGCGTGGAATTGCCGTCACGCCATTTCGTAACGGCGTTTCCGCAATTTTTCGACGCCGGTACGCGATAGGGCGCGATTACGTGTTGGAGATGCCACGGCGCGGAGCACTAGATCACAGCCTCGATGAGCTGAGGATGCGAATCACGCATGGCAGTGCGGAGAACCTTGTCGAGGGCTTCGACGTTGTCGACGCGGTGGGCCTCGACACCCATGCCTTCGGCCAGCTTCAGCCAGTTGGGCTCGGGGTTGTGCAGGTCGAGCAGACTATGCGCCTTGTGCCCGGGCCGGCCCGCGCCGAGCAGCGTGAGCTCCTGCTCGAGCACCTGATACGAGCGGTTGGCGTAGATGATGGTGAGTACGTCGAGATGCTCACGTGCCTGTGTCCATAGCGCCTGCAGGGTGTACAGGGCGCTGCCGTCGCCTTCGAGGCTGACGACCTTGCGGTCCGGACAGGCGATCGCGGCCCCAGTTGCCAAGGGAAGGCCGCCGCCGATCGCGCCGCCGGTGCATTGCAGCACATCGTGTGGCGCCGCTCGACCGAGCAGCGGATAGGCGCCGAAGCTACTGGTGATGGCCTCATCGCTGATGATCGCGTTCTCGGGCAGGTGGCGGGAGACCAGCCGGGCGATCTTGTATGGGTCGAGCGGACCGCTGCTGAGTGGCTCATGACGATCGCACTGTTCGGCGGGCGGCCGCATCCCGGTGGCACCGACGGCGTCTGCCAGCGCGTTCAACGCGGCGGTGCCGTCCTCGTGGGGATGGGCGAGCGTCAGCGTCGTGCAGTGTTCGGGGGTCAGCTCGCTGGGCTGGTCAGGGTAGGCGAAGAAGGCGACGGGCGGCTGGGAGCCCACGAGAATCAGGGTTTCGACGTCGTCCAGGTACCTGAGTGCGTCAGCCGCCCGGTAAGGCATGCGATCGACCACCGCGCGGCCCGCGCCACGCTCGACCCGGGGAGCGAACGTGTCACTGACGAGCCGTGCACCGGTGGCCGCGGCGATCGAGCCGGCCGCGCGCAGACCGGCACCGTGCAAGGCGTCACCGCGAAGCAGCAGGGCGCAGCGCCCACGACGCAGCGCACGGGCCGATTCGGTGACCGCCGTATCGGCCACGGACGCCGGTGATGGCGCCGGTAGGGCGGGCGCGGGACGCTCCGCCTGGCTCCAGGCAGTGTCCGCCGGAAGTATCAGCGTGGCGATCTGTCCGGGCGGGGTTCGCGCGGCACGGACCGCCCGTGCGGCGTCGGCCGCGACGGTCCGGGCGCTGCGAACGGCATGTACCCAATGCGAGACGGGCTGGGCGAAAGCCTCGACGTCGGCGGTCAAGGGAGCGTCGAAACGCTGGTGGCCGGTGGCGTGGTCACCGACCACGTTGACTACCGGTGACTGGGCTTTACGAGCGTTGTGCAGATTGGCGAGCCCGTTGGCCATCCCTGGCCCCAGATGTGTCAGGGTGGCGGCCGGCTGCCCGGTCATGCGGGCGTAGCCGTCGGCGGCCCCGGTGACCACTCCCTCGAACAGGCCCAGCACAGGGCGAATTCCGTCGATCCGATCCAACGCGCTGACAAAATGCATCTCCGAAGTGCCGGGGTTGGCGAAACACACTTCAATACCGTTATTGACCAGCGTATGAACAAGACTTTCAGCCCCGGTCAGCTCGTCCGCCATAACAGCTCTCCATTCACCATCACGGGTCTTCCGCCGTTCTCAAAAAAATGCACTCGGACCACCTCAACGCCATACCCGAGGAGGAAGCCCACATCTCGCGCTCGATCACGGCGCGCCCGACAGCGTGGCACTCCCGGTGAGGATGCACGCTTACCTCAGCCATCTTATGTGCCTCAGGTTGAAATATGGCCCCTAGTTTGCCGCCGGGGCGCCGCGTTCGTAGCATCTGATGCCATGGATACGCTTGATCGTGAAATTCTTGACCTCTTGCAGACCGATGGTCGGCTCCCGAACCTGGAGCTTGCACATCGCGTCGGCCTCAGCGCCTCACCCTGCCTTCGACGCGTACGACGCCTCGAAGATGAGCGGATCATCGTCGGCTACCGCGCCGTCATCGACCCGAGGGCAGTCGGCCGCAGCTTCGACGTCCTGGTCTACATCGACCTGAGCCCCATCGACGAGAGCACGATCACCGCTTTCGAATCGGCGGTCCAAGACGTCGAAGACATCGTCGAGTGCCACCGAATGGTCAGTAAACCTGACTACCTGTTACGCGTCGCGGTCGCCGACCTGGCCGCTTACGAACGCTCCTACATCACCCATCTGGCCACTTTGCCCGCCGTTTCCCGTATCACCTCACAGATCGCCATGAAGACGGTGAAGCCAGGTGGCCGCCTACCGATCAAGCCGAACGAGCGACGGAACAAGTGAGCTCGTCTGCCGCGCCGTGAACGTCGCGGATCGGAGGCGGGGGACGCCGGGGACGTGCGGATCAACACGTTGTCGAACCTCGCGTGGTTCGCTCGTCGTCCCCAGTACCCGGTCGAGACGAGGGCCCGTGACCGCCGCCGAAGCGACTACCTCTCCTGTTGTCCTGGGCGCGTTGAGCCCGGCCGACCTGCTGGAGCGCGCGGCAGCCTTGCGGCCGCTACTGCGCGAGCAGGCCGGCTCGGCCGAGGCGACCCGGCGCATGCCCGACGTGGTGACGGACGCACTGGCCGAGGCCGGTCTGTTCCGGATGCTGGTGCCTCGGCGGCTGGGTGGACATGAGAGCACCATCGGCACCGTGCTTGCGGTGGCCGAGACACTGGGGACGGCCGACGGCTCGGCATCCTGGGTGGTCGCGCTCGAGTCGGTCTCGCAGTGGCTGGCCGGACGGATCTCCCGGGAGGCGCAGGAAGAGCTGTTCGGCGTGGGCTCGACCGCGTTCCTGGCCGGGGGCGGCACGCCGGCCCTGGCTCGACCGGTGCCCGGTGGGGTGCGGGTCAGCGGGCGGTGGTCCTACGCGTCCGGTGCGCACCACGCCGACTGGGCGACGGTGGCTCTGCTGCTGACGGACGAGGACGGCGCGGCGGTCGGTGGTGGGATGGGTCTGGTGCCGGTCGACGAGCTCACCCTCGAGGACACATGGCACACCGTGGGTATGCGCGGCACCGGCAGCAACACCTGGCTGGGCGAGGATCTGTTCATCCCCGAACACCGGTTTCTGTCCATGACGCGGCTGGTCGAAGGCACCTGGCCGGCGCCTAGCGACGAGGCGATGTACCGACTCCCCTTCGCCACGCTGGCCACCGCCGCCCTGCTGGGCCCGTTGCTCGGGCTGGGCCAGGCCGCACTCGACCTCGTCGTGGAGCAGGCCTCGGCCAAAGGCATGCACCATACGTTCTTCACCCGCCAGGACGAGTCGGTCGGCTTCCAGATCCAGATCGCCCAGGCGGCCCTGCATCTCAAGACGGCCCGGCTGCACGCCTACAGCGTCGCCGATCAGCTGGACGCCAGCCTCGTCGCCGGCCCCGACGCGGATGCCGGAGGCCTCGGGTACCTCGCCCGAGCCGAGATGCGGGCTCAACTCGGCTATGCCGCCCAGCAAGTGCTGCACACGCTGCAGATCCTGCTCAACGCACACGGCGCCGCCAGCTTCGCCGAGTCCAACCGGCTGCAACGCTACTGGCGGGACGCCAACACCGGCGCCCGGCACGCCGGCCTCAACTCCTTCGTCGGATATGAGATCCACGGCAAGGCGATGCTCGACCGGCCCGATCAGATCAGTCCACTGGTCTGATCGACAGGTGCGGACCGCACGGTCAGCGGACGTGGCGCGGGGCCCTTCGAGCTGCCCGAAACCGAGCGGGCTGAGCCGAACCATCGAGGGCCGAAGAGGCGGCGCGGAGGATGCGATGACCAATGCGGAGCGGGATGAACAGGGCGGTTCGGACGGAGACATCGGCACGCCCCGACCGACTCGGAGTGGCCGGTGGGACGCCCACGCGTTCGAGAGGTCCGCCCACCTGACGGTGCGGCGTCTGGCCCGGCATGTGGAGCGCAGCGAGGCGGGTGAGACCCCGGTGCTGCGTCGGAGACCGCCGGGTGAGATTGCGAGGCTCCTGGACATCCGCCGCTACCTGCGCGAGGGCGGCATGACAGCGGAGTCCTACAAAAGGTTCCTCGATCGTTACCTCGACGAGGGCGTCCGCATGCATCACCCGGCCTATCTCGCCCACCAGGTCGCGTCCCCAGATTTCCCGGCCGCACTCGGCGACCTGATCCACGGCGTCACCAACAACGTCATGTCGATCTACGAGATGGGCGCTGCCGCCGCGACCGTCGAGTTCGAGGTACTGCGATGGATGCTGGACAAGGTCGGATTCACCCGTGGCGCGGGCGTACTCACCCACGGCGGTTCGCTGGCCAATCTGACGGCGTTGCTCGCCGCCCGGTCCTCAGTGGCGCCGAATGCCTGGACGGATGCGGTCGGGGGCACGTTCGTACTGTGGGCGTCCCCTGCGACGCACTACTCGCTGACCAGGGCGATGGGCATTATCGGGCTCGGCGCGGACAATGTTCGCCCTCTGCCGGTGGACGAATGGGGACGCATCGACTCCACTCGGCTGCCGGAGATACTGGACCACCCTCAGCCGGCGATCGCGCTGGTTGCCAATGCGTGTACCACCGGCAGCGGTCTCTACGACGACCTCGTCACCGTCGGTCGGTTCTGCCGTGAGAACGGCATATGGTTCCACGTCGACGGAGCTCACGGGGCGTCAGCGCTGTTGTCCGACCGGTATCGGCACTTGCTCGACGGGATCGAGCTCGCCGACTCGGTCGTCTGGGATGCACACAAGATGCTGCGCACGTCCGGGGTGGCCGCCGCGGTGCTGGTCCGCGACGAGGCCGCTCTCGATGCGGCGTTCCGACAGCAGGCGTCCTATCTGTTCTACGGCGACCAGGGTTTCGACCAGCTTCGGCGGACGGTCGAAGGGACCAAGGCGGCGCTCGGACTGAAGATATTCCTCAACCTCGCCTGGCGCGGTGAACGGGGTCTCGGAGACTATGTCGCCCAGTGCTACGAGACCGCTCATCTGTTCTGGCATATCGCCCGACGGCGCGCCGGATTCGAACTCCCTTACGAACCGCAGAGCAATATCGTCTGTTTCCGGTACGGCACAGGTGACCATGCGCGGCTGCGTCAGGTACTCATGGACGAGGGCAGCTACCACCTGAGCTCGACCGAACTGGCCGGCCGACGCTACCTGCGACTGACGGTCATGGCCCCGGCCACCTGCCGCACCACCCTGGAATCCCTGCTCGATCGGATTGTTGCGCTCGACCAGCGCGTCACGGACTCGGCCGATGAAAGGTGACCTCGCTGACGAACGTATCGAAGGCCGCTCCGAGCAGGCCCACGATAACGAAACCGTCTTGACGAATCATTGATCGGGTTGTGTTGCGCTGAACCTCATGCAGCGGTCAGAACGAGTAAGGCTGGGCCGGGAGTTCGTCCAGAATCCGCACGAGCTGTATCGGGAGCTACGGTCCGATGCACCGGTGAGCCCCGCGCTGGCCTGGGGTGGAGTGCCGGTGTGGCTGGTCACCGGTTACGACGAGGCCCGGCAGCTGCTGGGCGACCCCCGGCTCGGCAAGGACTTCCACCGCGTCATCGGGTTGTTCCCGCCCGAGCTGGCCGGTGCGCACTCCACGCCGATGTCCGAGCACATGCTCAGCGCCGACCCACCCGATCACACCCGGCTACGGCGGCTGGTCAGCAAGGCCTTCACCGCTCACACCGTGACGCGCCTTCGCCCGGCCATCGAGCGCATCGCCGACGACCTGCTCGACGCCATGTCCGGGGACGCGGCCGTCGACCTGATCGAGGCCTACGCGCTGCCGCTGCCGATCCGGGTGATCGGCGCCATGCTCGGGGTACCCTCGGCCGATCACCCACGGTTACGCGACTGGATCGACCCGTTGCTGGTCGACCAGGCTGATCCGACGAAGTACGTCGAGGCGCAGACCGAGCTGGCCGTCTACCTGGTTGAGCTGATCGCCGACAAGCGGGGACGGCCCGACGAGGATCTGATCTCCATGCTGATCCGAGCGACCGACCAGGGCGACCAGCTGACCGAGACAGAGCTGATCAACATGATCTTTCTGCTGATCGTCGCCGGCTACGAGACCACCGTGAACCTCATCGGCAACGGAGTCTTCGCCCTGCTGAACGACCCGACCCGATTGGACCAGCTGCGGACCGAGCCCACCCTGCTGCCCGACGCCGTCGAGGAGCTGCTGCGGTTCGACAGTCCGCTGAACACCGCGACCAATCGCTACACCACAGTGCCGGTCACCATCGGGAACGTCACCATCCCGGCAAACCGGCTCGTACTGATCTCCCTGCTCGCGGCCAACCACGACGACACCCGTTTCCCCGACCCCCACACCGTCGACCCTCGGCGCCCGAGCAATCCCCACCTGGCGTTCGGCCACGGCATCCATTACTGCCTCGGCGCCCCGCTCGCTCGGCTCGAAGGCCGGATCGCTCTCGGCAGGCTGATCGAACGCTTCCCTGGTCTGACCCTCGACCCGGCCGCGCCGTCGCCGGTCTACCGCAATAGCACCTTGATTCGCGGTCTGGTCACGCTGCCGGTGCGGTTGAGTCGCTCGCGGGTCTCAACCGGCCCCGGTCTGTCACCCGGGAATGTCACTCTCGCCGCGCGCAATCGCCACGAGCCAGCCTCATGACGTCAGGGCTCCACGCCCGCTTCCTCGACCGGCCGGGACTGTTCCAAGATCGGTGTTTCCGGCCCGACACGCCGGGCTGAGGTCCGGCGGGATGGGCACTGTGAGTGATGACATCGGACCTTGTGAGTCCAGGCAAGCGTGACGAGAAGCCGGCGCGGTTGTCGCCGGAGCAGGCCGCCGCGGCGGCGATGGTGGCCGAGGCCAAGGCACGGGGATTGGCGTTGACTGGCCCGGACGGTCTGCTGAAACTGTTCACTAAGAACGTGCTGGAAGCGGCGCTTGACGAGGAAATGACCGAGCATCTCGGGCACAAGAAAAATCAGGCGGAGCCGGACCGGGACTCAACCAATGTGCGAAACGGAAGTCGGTCCA
>NZ_AUBB01000020.1 GCF_000429025.1 Actinospineispora spinosispora DSM 44797 | reverse complement strand
CCGGCTCGCTTACTTCATCTGGTGGCGGATCGTTCGATGGGTGAAGACCAAACGGCGTTGGAGGTGGAAGGACGTCCACCGCTGGCTGCGTACCCCGACGGGGTGGCGGCCAATCGCGGTGGACGGGATCGAGCTGCGCAACATCGCGGCGACACCGGTCACCCGGTACCGCCGACGCAGCATTCCCAGCCCTTGGTCCTTGCGCGAACCACGCCCAACGACAGAAACCGTGGAGAGCCCGTTGCGTTGAAAGGCGCACGGCGGGTTCGGCGAGCGGTATGGGGAAACGGGCCGGTAGCAACACCGGAACCGCGCCCCATACCGACTCGACTCTCAGCGCACCTGAGTGAGGTCTACGGTGCCGAAGTCTCACGCCAGACGATCTCCACGATCACCGACAAGGTCGTCGAGGGCATGCTGCAGTGGCAGAACCGGCCACTGGATGCGGTGTATCCGGTGATCTTCATCGACGCGATCCACGTCAAAATCCGGGACGGGAAGGTCGCTAACCGGCCGATCTACGTCGCGCTCGCGGTGACGTGCGAGGGCCACCGCGACATCCTCGGGTTGTGGGCCGGCGACGGCGGTGAAGGAGCCAAACACTGGCTGCACGTGCTGACCGAGCTGAAGAACCGTGGGGTCAACGACGTCCTGATGGTCGTGTGCGATGGGCTGACCGGCCTGCCCGACGCGATCGCCGCGGTCTGGCCTCAGACGATCACTCAAACCTGCATCGTGCACCTGCTGCGCAATAGCTTCCGCTACGCCGGACGCCAGCACTATGACGCCATCGCCAAAGCACTCAAGCCGGTCTACACCGCGGCGACCGAAGCGACCGCGACCGAGCGGTTCCTCGAGTTCGCCGAAACCTGGGGCGAGCGGTATCCGGCGATCGTGCGGCTGTGGGAGAACGCCTGGTCAGAGTTCGTGCCGTTCCTGAACTTCGACACCGAGATTCGAAGGGTCGTCTGCTCGACCAACGCGATCGAGTCGGTCAACGCCCGCATCCGCCGCGCGGTCAAAGCCCGAGGACACTTCCCCAGCGAAGCCGCCGCCCTCAAATGCGTCTACATGGCCGTGATGAGTCTCGACCCCACCGGACAAGGCCGCAAACGCTGGACGATGCGCTGGAAACCAGCCTTGAACGCCTTCGAAATCGCCTTCGACGGCCGCCTCGCCGCCGGCAGGAAATAACTCCCAACAACCCCAGTTACACCGAAAATTTGACAGTCCCTGGAGCCACAGTCGGCGGCGTCCTAGATCCTCGCTGTTGACCGATAGCGAATGTCAGCGGTCGTTGTCAGTCGGTGAGGTAGCTGACGTGCTGGGTGGCATGACGCTTGTCGAGGGATTCGCGCCGCGGGTGAAGCGCTGTCTGGTTGTGGGGGAGAACGGTTGTGTGGGACTGAGGTTGTTCGCGGGTACGAACTGGTTCGCCGGGTTCGGTGATGTGCTGGGTAGGAGTTGTCCCGCCGGGTGTTGATTGGCCAGTGTCGGTTCTCGGGTGGTCCCGCTGCTGTTCCCCCGTGTGGCGTGGAGGCGGGCGCCCGTCATTGAGTCAAGGGATAACGCAACGACGCGTACGTCTTTGCGCGAGCAAAGATGGGAGGCGATGTGACGATGATGCAGATGATGGACATGTTCATGCAGATGTTCGGCTGATGCCGCCGCGGCCGGGCCATGGGTTCCACACGGTCTTGTGGCCTGGCCGCGTTCGTCGCTGGGTTTCGGCGCGGTGTTCAGCTCGGTGCGGCGCGGGCTGGGTCCTCGCGCGGTCGGCGAGGATCGGGCGGCGGCGGACGCCGGTCCTACTCGCTTTCTGTGGGGCGATCGCTGGCGGGGGCGGGGTGCCCGTCGGGCCACTGCTCGTCGTAGTCGTGCAGCGGCCATGAGTCCTCTGGCGGGGATGGGCCCTGGCCCATGCCATCGCTGAGATGCCGGCGGAAGTGACGGTGAAGCGTCTCGCGTAGCTGCTTGAAGACGCTTGCGGTTCTGGCCGGCGTGCTGAGTAGTTTGCCCAGGGCTGTGTTCGGAACGGGACTGTGGTGTTGCGGCATCGCGGTCATCAAGGCCCCCCGTGTGTGCCGAGTCCTTAAAGCTCGCGCCTGGGATCCGCGAGGCTGACCCGACGATGTCGGGTCAGCCTTTTCGACGCGATCGCGGATGTTGTGATCAGCGGTATGCAGCTGGTCGGGACAGAGTGATCGTGCGATCGAGAACAGCGGTGTGACGGCCGGTCCCGAGTGCTGCGTGAGTTCAGGCGCCCGGCTTTGTGGTCGGGGGCATGAGCACGGTGTCGATGATGTAGACGGTGGCGTTCGCGGTCTGGACGTTTCCGCAGATCACGTGGCTTTCGCCGTTGATGGTGAAGTCTTGGCCGGAGCCGGACGTTTTCACCATGGCGCCCTCAAGGGTTTTGAAATCGCCGGAGGCAAGGTCGGCGGGGGTGATTTTTTGGCCGACGACGTGATAGGTGAGAATTTTCTTCAGGGTGGCGTCGTCGGCGAGGACCTTGTTCAGGGTGGCGGAGGGGATTTTGTCGAAGGCGGCGTTCGCGGGGGCGAACACGGTAATGTCTTTGGCGCCGTTGAGGGTGTCGACGAGTTTCGCCTTTTTGACTGCTGTGACCAGTGTGCTCAGCACAGGGTTGTTGCTGGCGGCGGTGGCGACCGGGTCGGTGGCCATGCCTTGGAAGCTGCCGGGACCACTGGTGGGTACCGCGCCACAGGCCGACCCGAACTGGTCGGTCGCGGCCTCGGAGCTGGTGCTGGCGGGGGCTGCTTGCGCGCTGGTGCTCATCGCCGGGGCGTTGGAGGACGAGCTGGGTGCTTCGCTGTTGGCGCAGGCGCTGAGCCCGGCCACCGCGGCGGTAACGCTCAAGGCAACGACAATTCTCTTGGCGCGCATGTGCTTTTCTCCCTGAGGTTCGATTTCGCGTCGGCGAAGTGCCGGACGGCCCTATGGTTGTTTCGGAGCAGCCACGGCCTCGGTTTGGTGTTCGAGCGGTAATGCGCGGTCCCCGTTCGAGTGCGCAGTAAATGTTGCCGCCGGTTAGCGACGAGTCGTGGCCGGTAGGCGAATCGGTCCGCGGCGCGTTCGGGTCAGCCGAATGTGAACGAGTAGGCCGCCAGTCCGGGGGTGAGGCCGACGGTGAGCTGGGCGTCCTGGAGGTCGGGCTGCTCGATCAGCGGATACAGCCGCGGCGGGCCGCTGACCGTGATTACCCGCTGGTTGAGGCCGTTGACGGCGATGGTCGCGGTGCCTTTGCCGGCCAGGACGAGGTAGACGTTCTTGGCGCGGTAGTGCAGGCCGATCCGTGCGTCGGGCCCGGCGGTCGCGTTCTGGTATTTGAGGGTCCAGTTGCCGTCGAGACTAATGGCGTTGACCGGGAACGCGGCCGGGAACCGGTAGGTTCGCGCCTGGTCCTGGACGAGTGGGTCACCGAGGTAGTTGCGGATCTGGCGGACGTTGAGGTAGGTCTCGGGGCTGGTGCGCGGGTCGGTGACGGTCTGGTCGGCCAGCTGCGTCGGGGGCGGCAGCGCGACGGTGGGGTTGGCGGCGTGGAGCAAGTCGCGGATGTGGCGTTCGGTGGTGGCGTAGTCGCCTTCGCCGAGCTTGAAGTAGCGCACGGCGCCGGTGGCGTCGATGAGGAAGTCGGCCGGCCAGTACTGGTTTCGGTAGGCGCCGAACATCGAGTACTTGTTGTCGATCGCGATGGGGTAGGTGACGCCGAGGCGCCCGGCACCGGCGATCACGTTGGCCTGGTCTTCTTCGAACGCGAACTCGGGCGTGTGCACGCCGATGACCCGCAGGCCGGCGTCGCGGTAGGCACGGTCCCATGCCTCGACGTGGGGAAGGCTGCGTTGGCAGTTGATACACGAGTAGGTCCAGAAGTCGATCAGGACGACCTTCCCGTGTAGCTGGCTCATGCGTAGTGCCGTGTTGGCGGGGGTGTTGAGCCAGCCGGTGATGTTGTCCAACTCGGGTGCTGGGCCACAGTCATTGAGCTGGGGTGCGGCGTCGGTGCAGCGGGACAGTTGGTGGTTGCGGTCGTCGTCGAGGCTGGTCAGTTGCGGGCGCAAGCTGGGGGTGGCGGCGACGGTTTTCTGTAGTCCGGCCGTGTAGTCGGGGATCGCGCGTTGGATGACCTCGGCGAGGTTGAACGCCAACGCGAGCGCGAGTCCTATCATCAGTACGCCGCTGATCGCGCGGACCAGGCGTTGGTGGCGGCGGAAAGCGCTGATTCGGCTGCTGATCTTCTGGCCGGCCAGTGCGAACAGCAGTAACGGCGCGGTGGCACCGATCGCGAACGCTACGGTGAGCGCGACTGTGTCGAGACTGATGTGGTTGGTGGCACCGGCCACGGTGATGGCGGTCAGCACGGGCCCGGCACACGGGACGTAGAGCAGACCAAGACCGAGTCCGAGGACGAATCCGCCCGCCTCGGTGTTCGCCGAGCGCTGCGGCAACCGCGCGAACGGGCGCTCGAGCAGCCGGTCGATTCCTGGGAACAACAGGCCCAGGCCGATGAGGACGAGGAGAATAACTCCGATCGTGCGCAACAATCCGGCGGGCAGCCCGAGCGCACTGAGTAACAGTGACCCGAGGAGCGTGAAGACGCTGAAACTGACGACGAGCCCGGCGATCACGACATAGGGTCGCCTGCCCCGACGGGCCGGTGCCTCCCCATGAGTAGCAACCGCGACCGCGCCATTTGGTCCACCTGCCGAAGACTCCTCATCCTGGCGTTGACCAGAGCCGTTCTTCCCCGTCGCTCCGGCCAGCAGCACGACCGGCAGAACCGGCAGGATGCACGGTGACACCCCGGTGATCACACCGCCAAGCAGGCCGATCAAGATCAAGGTAAGCATGGCGGTCCTGGCTCCCCGAGATGGGACTTCGCAACGAGCCAGTGCTCCGACTCAGCCCTAGATTCGCCGCACACGCGGCGAAAGATTGGTCTCGCGGCCGCGGAAGCACAGGCAGAGAGCACGAGAAGCTCACCAAGATCGCGGAAGCGCTATCCGGTCGCGAGCGACGACCGAGCGGCCTGGCACGCACGTGACTCCTCTCTGCATCGGCGGTGATACCCAGGTCGACTACCGCCTGGGCTTCGTTCAGCACGGCTGCGATTCTGATGTCCAGCTCGGGCACCGCACGGATGCCAAGGAACGGCCGCTCACCTGGATCGGCGAGGGCCTGTCCCCGTTCGGCGTGGACGGGCTTGGAAACCGGAGCGGCATCGACCAAGGACCAGCACGACATGGCGCCGCGTGTAGGGGAGTAAGGGCACCCGCGGACGAATCACGGCCGCTGGTGTCAAGCCCCATCGGACTCCAGCGGCCCACATCTGAACAACCTGACGGTTTCGCTCCTGCGTCGTGTGGTGGGCTCGCGCTGACGCGCTCGCCGGGCGACCAACCAGGACGGGCGGATCGACTGGACCTCCGGCCCGACCGGTGTGTCTGTCGATCCGCGACTGGACGCGGTTCAGGGTGCGTCCGTGGTCACCGCCTCGGGCGCACCGCCGGTCAACTGGTCAAGCCACCGAGCGATTTGAGCAACGGGTTCACCGATTCCTGGTGAAGCGTTTTGAGGCTGGCCTGAGCCTCTTGCAGCGCGGCGACCACCATCTGCGACAGGTCTGTGACCCGACCTGGGTCCACCGCTGACGGGCTGATGACCACGTCCAGCACTTCCCCTGAGCCGTGCAGGATCGCCCGGACGGCACCGCCGCCACCGAAGCCCTCCACCGTGGTAGTTGCGAGCTTCAGCTGCGCGTCCTGCAGGCTCTGTTGGGCCTCCCGTACACGGGCCAACAGATCGGCCTGGGGTCCGGATTCCTCTGTCATCACCACTCCAAATTGGACGTCGGGCGGTTCTTCAGCGCGGTAGGTCTTGTAGTCAGGCGTCGGTTGCTGATCCGAAAATAAAGACTCTAATAGATTTGACATCGGCTGATCTGACGAGTCTGGCAATTTCTTGATAACCAGCGGGATTACGTCCTCGCAGGTCTGCATCGATGAGACTTCGAGCTATTCCGGGCATCCGTGCACCATCGCCGGAGAGTTCGACGTACGGCTGCTTGCACAGTCAGATGGCCTGCGTCCCGTCCGAGTGGGTGGCCGGTGATTCAGTGTGCGTCTGGCCTGTTGTTCCTTCGGTCGTATGAGCGGGATCGGAGCTGATCGTCAAGGCGGATGGCGAGAAGCCAGCGTGATCGTCTGTTGGATGACAGGTCACTCGCGTCGGTGAAAACTACGTAGATCCTCCACGAGGATGTGGTGGTCCGCCACATCCTCGTGTGACACGTTGACGACCTCCGCATCGAGCCGCGATGCAACCACTGGACCATGCCTGCGCAATCAACCAGGAACGCAGAGTGGCGGGACACCGATCGGTCACTACCTCGGCACGATTAACGAATCATTGACGCGGCCAGAGTTTTCGTGCACGTAATGTTTACGTGAGTGTTTCCGTACACGCTTCGACGCCTGCGCCCGATGCGCACGTATTATGCTGACGTTGTGTAAACGTTCTGGCTGACAAAATGTTTACGCCGAGCGCTCCGGTTCTACCAGGGACATCTTGTTACACTTCTGGTACCTTCATCTGGTATGAATCTTCAGTCGCGGCACGGCGCGACGAGTTTCAGGTGAAGAGTCAGATATGAGCCGCCCCGAATTCGAGGCACGCTCTCTGGAGGTCTTGTACGGTCGCTCACCGTGTTCTTCGATTGCCAGGGAGGGAACTCGTGACAACCGGCGGAAATTTGTTCACCGCTACTACTTCCTTAATCGCGGCCGCCAGTGCCGCCAGCCTGCAGAAGGTTCAAGACCTTCAGTCGTTGCTGGGCCAGTTGGACCGAACGGTGACCGAGAGCGAAGCGCACTGGAAAGGGCCCGCATCGGCGCAGTTCCATGTGCTCATGAGCCAGTACCACGCGGACAGCACGATGCTCAACCAGTCGTTGGCCGCGATCGCTCAGGCGCTGAAGACCTCCGGTATCAACATCAGTGGCGCTGAGGAAATGAACGTCAGCAACATGAACAAGATCAACCTGCCGCCGGCGAAGCTGAGCTGACCAGGCGTGACCGGCCGTCGGTCGCGGCATACCACTGAGAGAGGACATCATCATGGCGAACGTCGATGACTCGCCGATCCTGGTTCATCAGGGAATGGAAGATCTGGCGCCGCAGATGCTTGCGACCGCCGACAGCCTTGTTGCCCAGCTGAGCGACTTGGAGCGAGCGCTGCAGCCCGTCGTGGAGACGTGGACCGGTACGGCCGCCACCGAGTACCAGATGGTGCACCGGAAGTGGTCGCTCGCGGCGCATGATCTGTTCGGCAAGGACGACGCTCACGGGGCCGGCGGTGTTCTCGGCCAGATCGCGAAAGCGGTCCACATCAACTACGTCAACTATGTGGACGCCGAGGCCGCGAACCGTAAGACGTGGCAACAGGGAGCCTGATCAGGCTTGGCGAACTGATCCGATGACGAATCAACGGCCTTTGCTGATGGGATTGTGGTGGACGACGAGCGACGCCGGGTAACGGTGGTGGGCGCGCACCGCCGGGTGGATCTGGCGGTGCCGGCGCATGCGGCGATCGCGGAGTACGCGCCGAACCTGCTGGTGTGGTGCGGGCAGTTGGAATTCGACAACACCTTTCCACCGGCATGGTCGCTGGCATTGCCGGGTGCCGCGCCCTTCCCGCCCGAGGTTTCGTTGGCCGAGGTCGGAGTGGTGGACGGGGCGACGTTGTACCTGCGGGACGCGGTCGCAGGGGAGTACGACGAGCCTCGGATCATCGAGCTGGAAGACCTGGTCACCGAGGCGAACAAGGCCGGAACGTCCTGGAGCGAGCGGTTCAGGGCCTTCAGCATGGTGTGCCTGGGGATCCTGGCGGTGGTGGCCGGGTTCGCCGCGTTGCTCAACGTCGGTGACCAGCGCCCAGGGGTGATGTTCGGGACCGTGCTCGCCGGCTCCGGGCTGGCCTCGCTCAGCTGGCACGCCGGCCGGGCGAGCTGGCCGCTGCCGGTGGCGATGCGGGTGCTCGTGGCGTTGGGCGCGGTGCCGATGTTCGCGATCGCGTGTGCCGCGCTGCCACACCAGGACGACACCGGACATCTGATCGCGGCTCTCACCCTGGGCGCGATGTTGGGCGCGGCGGCAGCACTGGCCGCGATCCGTCACGTCGCCACGCTGCTGATTCTCGGCGTGGCCATGGTGGCGTTCCCTGTCGTCGGGCTCATCGTGTGGTTGCACGCCGGCCCGCCCAAGGCAGCTGCGGTGGTGGCGTTGGTCGGGATACTCGCATTGGCGTTGGCGCCGTCGGTGTCGGGCAAGCTGGCCGAGCTGACGGCGCCGGGGCTCCCGGCGACAGTCACGCCCGCGACCCAGGCGGCCATGCAAGACGAGATCGCCCATCTGGTGGTGCTCGGGCGACGTTCCCTGGTGGTGATCACCGGATTCTGCGCGGTGGTACTGGCGGTGGCTGTGACGGTGCTCGGTGGCGCCGATGACAGTTTCGCGCTGGCCATGGCGGTGTGCGTGAGCCTGACGTTGCTGGTGCGTTCCGGTCAGACCCAGTCGCTGAGCACCGTGGTGCCGGTGGTCACGGCAGGCTGCGTCGGGCTGGTTGCGGTGATGCTGCACGCGGGCACCTATCTGGGTGGACCGGCCTGGGCAGGGCCACTGGTGCTGTTGGTTCTCTCCTTCGCGGCCGTGGTGATCGGGGTCACCGGCGCGGTGGGCGTGACGCCGCCCAAGCAGGAGCCGTCGCGGAAGATGGGCGCGCTGCACGCTGTGCTGCTGTTCGCGTCGGTGATGTGCGCGGTCGGCGTATTCGGCGTGTTCACGCTGTTGATGCATCTCGGTGAAGGCATCTGAGGTCGGCTGTGGCGCGCGGGAACGTGGAACGGGTAGCCGAACGAGGCTGGGGTGTGCACCGCAGCATGGGCGCCGCGATTCGATCCGCCGCTGAGGGCGCGGTCGTGTCCATTCAGGCAGGGGTGTACCGGGAGTCGTTGGTGCTGGCTCGCTCGGTTGTGCTGGTCGCTGAGAAGGGGCCGGGAACGGTGCGGATCGTGGCACCGCACGGCCCGGCCATCACGGTCAACGGTGGTGAGGTCGTGCTGCGCGATCTGGACGTCGAGGGCAGTTCACCGAGCGAACCGACGGTTCTGGTCCGGGGCGGGACGCCGAGGTTGGAGACCTGCACGGTGTCCGGTGGCCGGGTGGAGATCGCCCAGGACGCGACGCTGACCATCACCCACTCCGATCTGCACGGCATGTCCGGTAGCGGGGTGTTCCTCACCGCGACCGCGAGCGCGGTGATCGAGGACTCGGTGATCAAGGACGTCGACGGGCACGGATTGCTGCTGAACGATGCCGCGCGAGTGGAGTTGCGCCGGACGCGGATCGAGCGGGTCACCCGCAGCGGCGTGGCGATGGGTGGCTCTGCCCGAGGCAGCTTCGATACGTGCGAGGTCGGGTTCTGCGGGGACGCGGCGTTGCTGGTGGCGAATCCGGCAGTACCGCTGCTGCGCGAGTGTCGGCTGCACGACACGAAGTCCCAGGGTGTGCGGGTCGGTGACCCGATCAATGGACCCACCGGTGCGCAGATCGAGAAGGACAGCACGAACACAGATGCCGGCGAGGCCGCCGGACGAGAGGAACGGCGGGTTCGGCTGGAACGCTGCGAGATCTTCCGGACCGGCGCGGAGGGTGTGCTGGCCGGCGGCCGATCCGCGCTGAGGTTGAAGGACTGCCAGGTGCGGGAAACGAACGGGCCAGGCATCGTCGCAAGTGGTACCAGCCGACTCGAGCTCGACCAGCTCCGGCTGGTGGACGTGGCCGGGACGGGGCTGGCCTCGCTGGATTCCGCCGAGGTGCAGCTGCGCCACTCGATGATCGCCAGAGCTGGTGCGAACGGGCTGCACGCGGCAGGCCGGTCGGTCACCCGAATCACCGAGTCCGAGATCTCGACGACGGCGTTCACCGCGCTGCATGTCACCGGTGGCGCCCGGGTGGAGCTGCGCGACAGCGTGGTTGCCGACAGCGCTGAGCACGGGATTCGGGTGGAGCAGGGCGCGGAGCTGTTGGCCGAAGCCGTGCAGGTGCAGCGGCCGAGGATGACCGGTATCGACGTGGACAGCGCCGATGCGGTGTTGCGTCGGGTCACCGTGTCCGATGCCGGCACCGGGATCAAGCTGTCCACCACACACCGGCCGCTGATCGAGGACTGCACGGTGTCCGGATCGGCGCGGACCGGCATCGAGATCGGCGCCAAGACCGGTGCGCTGGTGCTGGGCGGGCAGGTGCGTGACGCCGGGTCGGCCGCGGTGTTCCTCGAGGACGGCTGCGAGGCGCTGATCGAGGACCTGACGATCAGCGGTGCGCGCGGCAGCGGGCTCGTGTTGTGGTCGGGTGCCCGGCCGAGGATTCGGTCGGTGCGGGTTTCCGGTAGTGCGAAGAACGGGTTGTACTGCCACGACGATTCGGGCGGGATACTCGAGGATTGCACGGTTTCGGCAGCGGGGTTCCCTGCCATCTACGTCGGGGCAAGAGCCGCACCCGTGCTGCGCCGCTGCCTGGTCGCCGACTCCGACGAGGATCTGTCGCAGGCAGAGGACGCGGCCGCGGTGTTCGAGGACTGTCGTACGCAGAACGTGAAGGTGTCCACCTTGCCGGCCGCCCCAGCGTCGCGGGCGATGGCGAAGCGCGAACCGGCAGCCGCTCCCGGCGTCTCTCGTGCCGCTCTGGCAGCCGAGGCGACAGGTGCCGATGCGCCAGGCGACCAGCGCGACATGCTGGCGAGCCTGATGGTCGAGCTGGGCGAGCTGATCGGGTTGGACCGGGTCAAACAGGAGGTCGCGTCGCTGACCAAGGTCATGCAGATGGTCAAGCAGCGCCAGGAAGCCGGGCTACAGCCGCCGCCGCTGAGCCGGCATTTGGTGTTCACCGGCAACCCCGGTACCGGCAAGACCACGGTGGCCAGGCTGTACGGCCGGATTCTGGCCGCGCTGGGTCTGCTGGAGAAGGGGCATCTGGTCGAGGTCGACCGCAATTCGCTCGTCGGGGAGTACGTCGGGCACACCGGACCGAAGACCGCCGCTGCCTTCCGTAAGGCGTTGGGCGGCGTGCTGTTCATCGACGAGGCGTATGCGCTGGTACCGGCGGGTCAAACGAACGATTTCGGCCAAGAGGCGATTTCCACCCTGGTCAAGCTGATGGAGGACCATCGCGACGAGGTCGTGGTGATCGTCGCCGGCTATCCGGGCGACATGGACCGGTTCGTCGATTCCAACGCCGGCCTCGCCTCCCGGTTCAACCGGATGCTGCGCTTCGACGACTACAACGCTGCGGAGCTGGTCCGGATCGTGACTCACCAGGCCGAACAACACCAGTACCAGCTGCCGGCCGACACCCTGACCGCGTTGGACAGCTACTTCGAGCAGATGGTGCGCGACGAACGCTTCGGCAACGGCCGCACTGCGCGCCAGACCTTCCAGCAGATGACCGAGCAGCATGCGCAGCGGGTAGCCGAGCTGGACACCCCCGATGCCGAAGCACTGACGACGCTGCTGCCCAGGGACCTGCCGGCCGCGGTACCGGCATGATCACTGAGCAGCAGCGTCCGGTGTCCCGTTCAGGTGACCGGCGAACCGCCGGGCGGGTTCGGGAAGTTCGAGCTTCGGTCGGTTTTCGAGTAGGACTGGCCGGCTTTGTTCAGCATCGTGATGAAGCTACCGGCCAGTTCCAGGGTGTCACCGATCGACTTCAGCAGCTTCTCCTGGACCGGGTTGATCTGGGCCGCGAACTCCGCACCGATTTTGGCCAGCGCGTTGTTCTCCTCCGTTCCGTCTCTGGGGTCGGAGCCGGTGTTCTGGTTTTCCACCGTTGCCCCGCTGTTGGAGTAGGAACCGGCGTCGTTCAGCGTATCTCTCTTTTTGACTTCCGGTCCGAAGAACTTCGGGTTATCGACTGCCCCCATGACGGTGCCGCGCAGCGACTGGTACTGGTCGACTTCGGTGTGCAGTGCGGCCAGCATGTTCTTCTCGCCGGTGCGCATACTGCCGAGGTCGACCGAGAACGGCTTGGCCATCGGACCGGTGTAGTCCTTCGGGGGCTGATCTCCTCCCTTGGGTTCGGGCGGGTCGAGATTGAAGGAAGGTGGGGGTTCCCAACCTGGTGCCATCGAAACTTCTGGAACCAGGTAACGGCGGTCCGGCTCTTGGGGCACATCCTGGCCTTGAGGGTATTTCGGGGCATCCGGGACGTTGATCACCGGGTTCTTGGGATCCTTCTTCTCACTCACGGACTCTCACCATTTCCGCGCCAGAATAGTTTCGAACTGACATCTACCCTAAAGGAGTCGACTCTGAAGAAGATGATGTCGACCGAGACGATCCTAACACGAAGAAATCGCTCTGCAGAATGGCGAGGAAAGAACTTTTGGTGCGGCTACCGGAATGATGACGCTGCTGCCCGGTGGCCTGGTGGCAGGCTCACTGGGCAGCAGCGTCGAGTGGTCGGTTCAGGTGACCGGCGAACCGCCGGGCGGGTTCGGGAAGTTCGAGTTTCGGTCGGTTTTCGAGTAGGACTGGCCGGCTTTGTTCAGCATTGTGATGAAGCTACCGGCCAGTTCCAGGGTGTCACCGATCGACTTCAGCAGCTTCTCCTGGACCGGGTTGATCTGGGCCGCGAACTCCGCGCCGATCTTCGCCAGCTCATTGTTGGCCTCGACGCCCTCGTTGTTTTTGGGGACTGTGCCGCCGCCGTCCCTGCCGCCGCTCCAAGAACCGCGTTCGTACCCGCTCTTATCGGGGCTGTCGCCCTGTTTCCCCGGTCCGAAGAAGGTCGAGTTGCCGACCGCCCCCATGACGGTGTCGCGCAGCGACCGGTACTGGTCGACCTCGGTGTGCAGTGCGGCCAGCATGTTCTTCTCGCCGGTGCGCATACTGCCGAGGTCGACCGAGAACGGCTTGGCCATCGGGCCGGTGTAGTCCTTCGGGGCATCGTCTCCCCCCTTGGGCTGGGGTGGGTCACGGTTGAACGAGGGCGGCGGTTCCCAGCCCGGCGCCATCGAGACATCCGGAACCAGGTAACTGCGGTCAGCCTCCGGTGGCGGTTTTGTGCCCGAAGGATCCGGAGGGGGATCCGGGACGGAGATCACCGGATTCTTCGGATCCTTTTTCTCGGTCATCGTTTCTCACCACTTCCGAATCGGCAGCTCGCTGAGTTGGTTTCGACACTCGAGAAGATGATGTCGAACCAAACGAATGTAACACAAGAACACGGTCCTGCGGAAGGTGAGCGAGAAATCTGAGAAAAGACTTAGTGGGTTGATATTAAAGGTATTACCGGCCTGATGTCCGGTAATAGGATGGTTCCTGGGCAACCGATGGAGTGGGCGGCATGGCAGCGAACTATGACACGTCAAGTATCAAGATCGACGCATCTCAGGTGCATTCGAACGCGACCGGGCTAGAGGGCCTTTCGAAAGAAGTCGGAAGCCTGATCGAGCAGATAAACGGCGTGACGGGCAAGCTGAAGTTGGGATGGGTCGGAAAGACCTCCGAAGAGGCTGCGAAGTTTTCCGATCAGTGGAAGAAGGTGATGACGGACCTCTTTGGGACGGATGACAAGAACGACAAGGATGAGTCACATGCTGGAGTGTTGAACGTTATCGCGGGTGGTGCGAAGAGAGTTGCTGATGGGTTCAGTCAGGTCGAGCTCGCACTGAAGGATAGCTTTGTCTCGCTGAGCGACAACTTGGCGAAGCCGCCGCCGACGGAGGTGCCTAAAGGCAAGCCGGACAACATCGACACGCCGGATGACAGTGCGATCATCGAGAAGTGGTAACCATCCGATAAAGAGCGGGCAGATCAGATGAGCGTAGTCGCCTTCCACCGACCGGCGAGGACATTTCCGCCGTCGGTGCCGGAACAGCGGGTATCGTTGCCGGCACCGCCGCAGAAGCCGCAGGACAACCAGAGCCAGACGTGGCTCTATGTGCTGCTGCCGCTGTTGTCGAGTGTGAGTATGGCCGCGTATCTGATCTCGGCCGGGCGTGCCTGGATGATGGCGCTGGGCATTCTTTTCGTCTTCTTGTCGGTGGGCGTGACGATTTGGGTTCGTACTTCGATGCGCCGTCAAGGCGATGGCAATATACGCAAGCAACGTGATCGGTACCTGGAGTACCTGGATGCCCAGCGTCTGCAGGCGGAGGAGTCGGCGGCGGCTCAGCGGGCGGTGGCTGCGTTTCTGCACCCGAGCCCCCGTCGGTTGTGGGCGCTGGTGACGGGGCGACGGCGCGTGTGGGAGCGGCGACCAGGGGATACGGACTTTCTGCTGCTGCGTCTGGGAATCGGGCGCGGCACCCCGGTGATGCGGCTGGAGCTGGCTCGCCGAGGTGATCCGATCGCCGAGCTTGAGTCGGAATCACAGGCGGCCGCGGAGCAGCTGACCGAGGACTACTCGACGGTGAGCCGGCAACCGGCGTGCGTTGACCTGGCGAATGTGGGGGTGTTGAGCCTGCAGGGTCCGCCCGAAGCAGGCACCGCGCTGCTGGGGGCGTTGCTGATGCAGCTCGCGGTGCTGCACGCTCCTGACGACGTGCGGGTCGTGGCGATGTTGACCGGTCCGGACAGCGAGCTGAACTGGGCGAAGTGGTTGCCGCACGCTCGGATGGATGGGTTCGGGGAGGCGCCGCTGGTATCCGACAGCTGGGAAGGCATCTCCGACGTGCTGGCGCAGCGACTGGAACGGGCGCAGAAGGAGCGCACCGAACGTTCGAGCGCGCTGGCCATGCGCCGAGAGGCCACCCCCGGGGAGCAACTGGTGTTGCTGCTGGACGGCTATCGGCCCGACTCGGCGTGGGCACGCGACGAGCTGCTGGAGAACCTGCTGGCCGAGGCGGGCCCGGCCAGCGGCATCCATGTGGTGTGCGTGGTGACCAAGGAGCGGGAGGAACCCAGCCGGGTGGACGCGCGGGCCCGGCTGACCGAGGACGGCGGCCTGGTCTTGGAGAGCCGAGACCCGAAACTGGTGTCCACGGTGACCCTGGCACGACCGGATGTTCATCCGCGACGGTTGAGCGAGCAGACCGCGCGTGCATTGAGCCCGTTGAAGTTGTCCGGGGAACGCGAGCAGGTCCTGTCCCGCAACATCGCATTGCCGGAGATGCTCGGGGTGCCCGACATCGGCAACTTCGATCCGACGACGTTCTGGCGCGCTCCCGACGATGAGGCGCTGTTGCGGCTACCGATCGGCGTTACCGGTGAGGGCGAGACGCTGACCCTGGACCTGAAGGAATCGGCGCAGGGCGGCATCGGTCCGCACGGGCTGATCGTGGGCGCCACCGGATCGGGCAAGAGCGAGCTGCTACGCACCCTGGTCACCGGGTTGACGATCACCCACGCACCGGATCAGCTCAGCTTCGTGCTCGTCGACTTCAAGGGCGGCGCGACCTTCGCGGGGGTGACGGAGCTGCCGCACGTCGCCGGTCTGATCACGAACCTGGCCGACGACCTGGCACTGGTGGACCGGATGCGAGCGGCGTTGCACGGCGAACAGCAGCGTCGGCAGAAGATGCTGCGGGAAGCCGGCGACGTTGACTCGGTGCTGGAATATCAGATCCGGTGCGCGGCCGGTGTTCCTGATTCGAACGGCCGCCCGTTGGAGCCGATGCCCTATCTGATGATCATTGTGGACGAGTTCGGCGAGTTGTTGTCCCAGCGCCCGGACTTCATCGATCTGTTCGTGCAGATCGGCCGGGTGGGCCGCAGCCTCGGTATGCACCTGTTGCTGGCCACCCAGCGCCTTGAGGAAGGGCGGCTGCGCGGGCTTGATTCGCACTTGTCCTATCGGATTTGCCTGCGGACGTTCTCGCCGGGAGAGAGCCGTGCGGTGATCGGGACGCCGGATGCCTACCGCCTGCCCTCGATCCCGGGGTCGGCGTACCTGAAGGTCGATGAGTCGATCTACGAGCGATTCCGGGTCGCGCATGTGTCCGGTACCTACACCGACGCCGTCGCTCGCGCGGTGGTGGCTCCGAGACGGACTCCGGAGCCGGTGGAGTTCGGATTGCGCTCCGAACAGGACGCCGGCAAGGCCGAGGAGCGGGAGTTGGCGACGACTGCCGCCACGACGTTGACCCGCCCGGCGCCAGGGCAACGCACCGAGATGGCCGTGGCGGTCGCGCAGGTCATGGCACACGGCAGCGCCGTGCACCAGGTGTGGCTACCGCCGCTGCCGAACGCGATCGAGCTGGACTCGTTGGTCGCACCCGTAGGGGTGGACGCCGAGCGTGGCTTGTCCTCGACGCTGTGGCCGGCAGGTGCCCGGCTGACCTTCCCGGTCGGGGTGCTGGATCTGCCGGCTCAGCAGGAGCAACGAGCGCTGTTGCTCGACCTGTCCGGCATGCATGGCCACCTGGTGGTCGTGGGGGCGCCGCAGTCGGGTAAGAGCACCCTGCTGCGGTCGGCGCTGCTGGGTGCGATGCTCACCCACACCCCCGATGAACTGCAGTTCCTCGGGGTGGACTTCGGCGGTGGCACGCTGGTCGGTCTGGAGGAGGCACCGCACGTTCGCGGCGTGGCGACCCGCCTCGACGAGGCTCGGACCCGCAGGGCGCTGGCCGTTGCCCGTCAGCTGGTCGAGCAACGGGAACGGTTGTTCGCGGCCCTGCGGATCGACTCCGTCGAGGAGTTCCGTCGGATGCGCGACGCTCGGGAACTGCCGGACGGGACGAACGCCGCTGATGTGGTGATCGCCATCGACAACTGGGCGGCATTGCGCGCCTCGGTCGAGGATGCCGACGAAATCGTGAACGAGATCGCTGGTCGTGGACTCGGTATCGGGGTGCACCTGGTGCTCACCGCGAACCGATGGGGCGAGCTGCGTGCCGCGCTGCGCGACAACATCACCGGCCGTCTGGAGCTGCGGCTCAACGAGCCGAGTGAGTCGGAGCTCTCCCGCCCGGCGGCCAAGCAGCTGCACAACGCGGCTCCCGGTCGGGGGATCGTGGCGCCTGGCCACATCTTCCACACCGCGCTGCCCAGGCTGGACGGGCAGTCCAGCACCGACAACCTGGCGGTCGCACAACGCGAGGTCGTCCGCGCCCTTGCCGCGAACTGGCCTGGCGAACCGGCCCCCGAGCTGCGGGTACTGCCCGAGCTGATCACCCAGCCGGAGCTGGACAAGGCCTGCGCGGAGTTCCTTCCAGGTGGTGTGGAGGCGCTGCCGGCCACGGCGGTGCCGATCGGGCTGCGTGAGGTCGATCTGGAACCGGACGTGGTGGATCTCGCGGTCGACAATCCGCACTTCCTGGTGCTGGGCGACTCCGGATCCGGCAAGACGAACTTCCTGCGCACCTGGATGGCTGGCCTGGCCCGGCGCACCACGGCGTGGCAGACCCGGTTCGTGCTCGTGGACTATCGACGCGGCCTTTTCGACGCGGTCGGTGAGGAATATCTGGGTGCGGTGGCCACCGACCCGGACAGCGTCGCAGGGTATGTCGCGCAGGTCGCGGCGAAGATGAAGGAGCGGATCCCGCCGCCCGGTGTCACTCCGGCGCAGCTGCGCGAACGGAGCTGGTGGAGCGGTCCGGAGATCTATCTGGTGATGGATGACTACGACCTGGTCGGCTCCCCGGCACTGCGTGAGCCGATGCTGGAGCTGTCCGGATACCTCGCCCAGGCCACCGACCTCGGTCTCCACCTGGTGCTGAGCAGACGCGTCGGTGGCATGTCCCGTGCGCTGATGGGCGATGCCCTGGTCAGCAGGCTGCACGACCTCGGTACCGGTGGATTGATCCTGTCCGGAGATCCGAGGGAGGGCGCGCTGATCGGTGACCAGCGTGCGCGGCCGCAGGAACCTGGCCGAGGCGTACTGATGTCGCGTCAGCGCGGAGCGCGGTTGGTGCAGCTCGTGCACGAACCGCCAACCACCTGAACCATCCCGTCCCGCCGGCCGTGCCCGTACGCCGTCCGGCCCAGAGGTGAAAGGAGTACGAGGACATGGGAGTTATCGTCGATTTCGATGTGTCGCCGATCTATGCCCTTGGCAACGCTTGGATCACCATGGGCGACACGTTGTACGAACAGAGCAAGGCCATGGGCGATGCGTTCGGCTCGATGGACTGGCACGGCGAAGCGCGTGACGCGGCGAGCAACGTCTGGAGCCCTTCGCAGTTCCTCGGCAAGACCGAGTGGATGGACCTGCACGGCATCTACCAATCGCTGCTGAACAATGCGCAGTCCAGCTACCGAGTCGGTCAAGCTATCCAAAAGTACGCCGAGGAACTGCAAAAAGAAGTAGACAAGCTGAACAAGAACTACCTCGTCGAGCTGCTGACGATGCTGATCGGCCTGCCGGTGGGAATCGCGATCGGTGGCGCGCTGAGCGTGCTCCTCGAGGCAGTGTTCGCCGCGCTGGCCGCGGTGCTCACCGCGTTGGCCGATACGATGGCTGCGCTCGCATCAGTGCTGGTGAACGTCGCACAGATCGCCAAGTTCGCGGGCGAGATCGTTCTGCAGGCCGGCGGCGCGCTGCTGGGTGATCTGTTCACCTCGATCCTGGCGAACACCATCGTGGGATCCCCGGTTCCGCCGATCAACTGGGAGTCAGAAGCACTGAGCATGGGGCTCGGTGGCGCGATGGGTGCGCTCGGCGGCCACTGGGTCGGGAAACCCAATATCTCGAAGCCTAATGTGGCCGGTCTTACCGAGGGCCTCGGTGGTAGGGGAGTCTCACCGACACCCGTTCCGGTAACCGGTTCACCGACCGGCGTCAGTGGCGGCGGTATCAATGTTCGCCCGGTGAACGGCCCGGGCACCGGCCTGCACAGCGAACCGATCGCGACACCGCCGCTGATCCAGGGCAATGCCGGGTCGCACGTGCCCACCCCGACGGCGACGTCGGCGCATCCTGACGTGTCACCCAACGGTGTGACCAACAGTCAGATACCGGGGGCGGTGTCCGAGCATCAGGTACAGCCGGGCCGTCCCGCCGACGGTGCGCCGGTCACCGGCAACGGGGTCGGCCGCGACCCCGCGCCGGTACAGAGCTCGGCTCACGGGTCGGGTGGAGCAGCTGATGCCGGCCGGCCGGGCAATGGGATCGTCGGCGAGAGCGGCTCGACGCCTCCACCGGTGGCGATCCGACCCCGCCCGGAGACCCCGGCGTCGGCTGGTGGGTCCGGTGGGCCCGGCGGAGCTGGGCAGGAGCACATTTCGCAGCCGCCGCCGGCCGGCCGTCCGATTGAGAGCTCGGGTGGTCGTCCTGGTGATGGAGTGCAGCAGCCGGGTGGGCCGGTGGGTGGTCGGCCTGGTGATGGTGTTGCCGGTGGTAATGGTCGGGTGGAGCCGTCGCCGGGGCGGGGTGAGGGTCCGCCGGTGGGTTCGGGTGCTGACCAGGAGCACGCTGTGCAGCCGTCGGTGTCGGGTGGTGGGCCGGAGCGCGTTGCGGTGCCGCCGGCCGGTCGTCTGGTGGAGGGTGCGGGTGGGCCTGGGGGTGGTCGGCCGAGTGAGGTGGTGCAGCAGCCGGGTGGGCCGGTGGGTGGTCGGCCCGGTGGTGCCGTCAGCGAGGGTCATCCGGCGCCGCCGGCACGTGACACCGGCGCGTCCGGGCAATCAGGCATTGTGCAGCCTGGCCGGGAGAAACCGAGTGGTGCATCGGGGCTGGAGCGAGCAGACGGCCGTACGCCCGATGCTGACCGTCGTCCGTCCACCGACTCGACCGATTCGGGATACAACTCCGGTGAGGCGAAGCCTTCGACGCCCACTACCTCAAAATCGGCTACCGAGGGCGGGGGAGACGGCAGGGACCTGACCGGTGCGCCGGGGAAGCAGCCGGACTCGACAGGCTCCGGGTCATCGGACTTGCCGCTGGCCTCGCGACAGCCTCGTCCCGCCGACCCGGCGTCTGGCCAGGGGGTGCGGCCGAGAGAGGGTTCGCCCGAGGGCCGACCAAGTGACCGCAACGCAAATCCGGGTGAGCGCGGTGACAACCGGCAGGCACCGCCGAGGGACCCGGAGGCCGATCAGCCGAAGGACGTGATCTTCAACCGGGATTACGGGGTCGCCACGGAGAAGGCCGACGCCCAGGCCCAGGCAAGTCATCAGCTCGATAAACACAGTTCTCAGATCGAGGAGCAACTGCACCAGGGATATCGGAAGTTCCAAGAGAACGATCTTTTTGGTGGTCGGGGCCTGCCGGAAGGCAGCGAAGGTGCCAAGGCCGCGGCGAAATCCTACCGATCGGACATGTTGGCCGATGTGGTCAACAAGCGTGAGAATCCGACCGAGCAGCATCCGCATGGCGATAAGTCAGATTCCGTCGTCCACGATGTCGTCGACAGCTACGGGAGCAAAGCGGAGTCCTATTACCACAAAGAAGAAGCTCGGCAGCGGTTCGTCGATGAGTACTACCAGAAGGTAGCTGAGTTCAGGCGCGACGTCGACTATCTTGAAGACCACCTTCCCGAGAATTCCGCTGTCCTCAAGCAGTCGGACATCAGATTCGATAAAGAGCTGGACATGTGGGTGCGGAACGAGCATCCAGACGGCGCATATCGGAACATGCGGCTAGATCTCGATCCGATCCAGCAGGCACATGCCCAAGATATGGCGACGCTCAACAAGTCATTCGCCAAGGGTGATAGTGTCAAGAACAACGGGACACACCAGGAACTGATCGATCAACTTCCCGCGAAGCTGGAGAAAATCAACGCTCGGGAAGAAGGTATCAACGAAGTTGTATTCAACTATGATCGGCATGCCCGTGCTGATGGCCCGAACAAGATGTCCGAATCAGCGGCTAAGAGTGGTCGCCAGGATCTGGTAGCGTCCCTGCGTGACCAGCACGACCAGATCAGCGAACAAAACGGCGGAAACGTACGAGATGGTGCGGGTGCCCAGCAGTGGCAGGATGTGCTGACCAAGGAGTACTCCGGGGTCCACGATCGGATACAGTTCGCCAAGTTCAACGAAAACCACCACAAAAATTGGGCAAATTGGGCGTTTGACGACGCGGTGGCAGCGCACGACCCCGGATATTTCGGTGGCAGCAAGCTGGACCGTGACGGTCTTGAACGCGCCGGTGAGCAGTTCAAGGGCAAAGTCGACGCCCAAGCGAAAAAAGAGTGGGCCGAGAGCAAGGGGCTCCAGGACTACGGCAAACTGAAGTCGCAAGCAGCGGACATCTTGGATCGTGAAGCTGATCGCTCCAGAGTGCTACGACGTGCCGGGGATGAACTCCAGCGGATCGTGGGGCATCCGGAAAGTCCGGAACACCTGAAGGTTTCCGACGAGCACCTGACCGCGATCAGTCAAGAGTTTCGTGCCGGGGCCCTCGACGCGTACGAAAAGTCGTTCGGAAATGGCGTGAATAAAGGCGCCTGGCTGGAACATGACGGTACGCATGGCGATCTGTTCAGCGGCGCGTACAAGAACGCAAACGACCGGGTGTCCAATTCCAATACCGTGTCCCCCGGCGGGCTCGAGCGGGCCAAGCCCCACTCATCGGAAGCGCAGGTCACCTCAGACGGTCTGGCCCATCTGAACGATCCGGCTGCGCCGGCTCGACCGGCGACTCCGGCGCAGGAACCGGGGAAGACACCCGCCAAGCTCGATGGTGAAAGACCTGCCCGTGCCGGAAATCCGGCAAGAGCAGAGGGTTCCGGTCACAGTGGACCTGCAGGGCAGCGGCCAGGAGACAGTGCGGTCGAACACTCCGGGACGGGGGGTCCCGGCGAGGTTCAGAGTCAGCTCCAGGTGCCTAGACCTGCTGAGCCGCGACCGGTTGAACCCACCTCGGCCAGCGCGGCGAGCGCATCGCGGTCCGACCAGCCTTCCGCGGAGTCTCAGGCGCACTCCGAGCCGACGTCGGCGAAGGCTGATGCGGGGCAGGAGTCGACCGCGCACAGCCAGGTCACCAACTCGGAACACGGGTACGGTCTCGGGCCTGACTCGGCGGGGCATGAGCAAGTCCAGGTGTCAGGGCCCCATCCGGTCGAGTCGGTGGCCGACTGGGGTAAGCAGCACGACCAGTCCGTTGAATGGAATTGGAAGTATGGGTTGGCGCGTGACGAGGCGGCCGCCCGGATGGCGGCTGCTGATCGGCTGAACAAGAGCGACGACTGGATCAAGGAGACGCTGCGGCGCGTTCACGAAGAACTCATGAGAGAAGTACCATTCGGTGCCCACGGTGTGCCCCTGGACAGCGCCGGGTACCAGGCCGCGGTGAAGGCATTCCGCTCCGACTTGCTGGATGCCGTAGTCGCCAAGCGTGAGACACCGGATAGGTGGCTTCCGCATGGCGATAAGTCGGAGAAGGCATATCACGACGTACTCATCGATTTCCAGGGCAAGGCGGCGGACTATTTTCGCAAGGAGGACATCCGTCAGCAGTACGACCGGAATTTCGTCAGTCAGGTAGCGGCATTCAAGCACGAGACACCACGCTGGAACATGGGTGATGATTTCGAGTCGCCCCGAGCTCCGGAAACCATCCGGTTCGACGAGTCGCTGGGCCAACACGTACTGATGGACCACCCGGATGGGGCGTTCCGAGACAGGACACATGACCTGAGCCCGGTCGAACAGTTGCATGCCAAGGGGAGGGCAGAGCTCGATAACATTCTGGAAAGAGAGGGCGGACTCCAGGACAAGTCCGCCTACCAGCAGCTCTTGGAGGAACTACCCGACGAACTTAACAAGATCAACACTCGCGAGGGTGATATCCAGACCGCTGTGCATCGGTACGACCAGCACATGGCGGGCCTGGACGGTTCGGAACTCCTGCACAGCTGGGATTTCGTGTCGGAGAGCGCGATCGATCGAGGACGCCAGGACCTGGTACGGGATCTGCGTAAGGGTTACGGCGAGCTCCGCGATGGTGCGTGGCGAACCTTGCTGAACAAGGAAGCGGCACACGTCTCGGAGCGGTTTCAGCTTGCCAAACTCGCCGACGAGGTGCACACCGTCGGACGCGAGATGTTCGACGACGCTCTCGCCGCGCATGACCCTGGACCTTTTGGTTTCAACAAGCTTGACCAGGACAGTATCGACCGGGTTGGCGCGCAGTGGAGAAAAATCCTGGACGGTGTCGCCATCCGGCGGTGGGCTGGCACCGACGACCTGCCGAGTACTGTGGAGCAGCATTTTGCGGCGTTGAAGCCTGGGCCCGCCCGATTGCTGCAACAGGAAGCTGTGCGTACCGGGGTGGTGCGCGGAGCGGGCGATGACATTCAGCGGATCATCGGGCATCGCTCCGATCCGGATCGGTTGAACGTTGCCGATGACCATCGGGACGCGATAGAACAGGGCCTCCGCACCAAGGCCGTCTTTGAGCACGACAAGATATTCGGGGACGGCACCCTCGATCGGCATGCCTGGCTCGAGCACGATTCGACACATGGTGATCTGTTCGGCTCGGCAATCAAGGCGGCAGACGAGCGGCCCTACGTTCCTAGAAGGACAGAACCGACACCGGAGGACAAGCCGGCGCGCGCTCCAGTCGCGCTCGACGAGCGTCCCGCTGAACCACACACCGGCCAGGACAAACCGGCCGTCGAACCGGGCCGTCCGACCACGCCCGACACTCCGGCCGCGGCGAAAGACTCGGCCGCTGCGAAGAGCTCGGAGTCGGCAAATGCCAGCGCGGGCGAACTCGCGACGACGCACCCAGCACCGCGGCGACCTGAACGTATCGGACAGAACACCGCTGATGAGACGAAGCAGCAATCCGGTCGCGGTAGTGAGGTGGAGGCCGGAAATGGCCAGCAGCTGAAGGTTCCGGTCGAGCAGCGACCGGCCGGTTCCACCTCGAGTGGCGCGGTCAAGCAAACCGAACCGGTGTCGGCGAAGGCCGACGTCGGACAGCGCTCCGCTGCTCAGCAGCGACCGACCGGCCAAAACTCCACCGAGCTGAGTTCGACGCCGGTGCGTGGGCCCAGCGCTGGTGGCCAGGATCTGGTCGGTTCAGGTCCGGGCCTGACGGCCGCGGCTGGTAGCGGCGTTGTTGTCGGACTGAGCGGCGTTGCGGATCAAGAGACGGACTCCGACCAGAGCAGTGGGCCGTCGCTCGGGCAACCGGCCGGTGTCATCTCGGCCGGCCCGGTCGAGTCCGCGGGCTCTACCGATCAGGCGGCCGGCGCGCCGGCACAGTCTGGCGTGACGGCACCGAACATCGAGGCCGGACACCAGTCCGCGGCCGGCGACCCCGACACGGTGTCCGAGATCAAGCATGGCGACGTCGAGAGCAGTACGTCCTCGCAGAGAGCGGTGAGCGGCAGCGACAGCCACCACGACAACGGCGTTGAGCACAGTAGCGTCACGTCGCACGAGACGTCCGGTCTTGTCGACCACTCGGTGTTGGCCTCCCACGGCGGGCCGTCGAAGGAAGCCACCTGGGACCAGACATATACGAACCTGCGTACGCAGCTTGATGGCCAGCTGAGCGCCGGCGCGCAGCTGACCAAGAACGACAACCTGGTGCAGGAAGCGCTGCAGCGGGCGTACCGACGGTTCCAGCACAACGACCAGTACGGTGGCCGAGGTCTGCCCGAGGGCAGCGACGGCTTCAACGCCGTCACGCAAGAATTCCGATCGGACCTTCTCGATGCGCTCACCAAGAGGCGCGAGACGCCGACCTGGATGAATCCGCGAGGACTTGGTGACAAATCCGAGATCGGATTTCAAGATACCCTCGACAGTTTCTCCAGGAAAGCCGAGTCATACTTTCACAAGGAAGAGATTCGGCAGTCGTTCGAGACAGCATTCAAAGCCAAAGCAAAGCAATTCCTGCGCGACCTACCGTACCTCGACGATCACCTGTCCGGCGATTCTCTGGTGTTTCACGCTCCGGGCGCGGTGAAGTTCGACGAGTCGCTGGGTCTCTATGTGCTCACAGAGCACCCGGATGGGCCGTTCCGGGACAAGTCGCACGATCTCAGCCTGATCGAGCAAGAATTCGCCAAGCGCAGGGCTCAGCTCAACAAAATCCTCAGGGAGGACGCCGGCGTCCTCCAACGGGGTTCGCAACGTGTGCTCGTCGACGGCATCCCCGAGGCGCTGAACAGGCTGAACCATCGGGAGAGCGCTGTCAAGACCGTCCTGGAGGCGTACGACCGTCACATTGCGGGACTGGATTACGGCAGGGTTCCCCAGGCGGCCGCCGAGCTTGGCCGCCGAGAACTTGCGCGGGATCTGCGTAAACAATACGGGGAGAATCTCGACGGTAAGGAGTGGCGGAACCTACTGGCGAAGGCGACCGACAACATTCCGAACCGGGTGCAGTTCGCCACATTCGCCAACGGGCTGCAGTCATACGGGAAGTGGGCTTTCGACGACGCCGTGGCAGTGCACGACAACGGACCCTTCGGTGGAAGCAAGCTGGACCACGACGGTATCGAGCGGGCCGGCGAGCAGTTCAGCAGAAATATAGTCGAGAATGCGCGGCGGAGCTGGCCGGCCAATACCGAGAGCCCGGATTTTGCCGGGCTGAAATCCTCTGCTGCCGCGTTGTTGATGCAGGAAGCTGACCGCGCCCGAGTGCTCCGGGGTGCTGGGCAAGACCTGCATCGGATCGTCGGGCATTCCGACGATCCGAATCGCCGGGTGCTGGCCGAAGACCACCTGGCAGCGATCAGTGCGAACTTTCGGCAGAAGACGGTCATCGAGCACGACAAGATTTTCGGCGACGGCACACTCGATCAGCAAGCCTGGTTGGCGCACGACGCTGGGCGCGGTGACCTATTCACGGCAGCAGTCGAGAAGGCGAACAAGCAGCCGTTCGTCCCGGAAGAGGCGCAACCACGGCAGACGGACCAGCAGGGCGCGAACCAGGCACTAGCGGACGAGCGTCCCACTGAGCTCGACCAGGGCAGTTCGGCCACACCAGCGGCCCCGGTCACACCAGCGACCCCGGTTGCGCCGAAGCAGCCGGTTGCGCCGGAAGAACTGGAACACACACCGACGAAGGACGCCGACTGGGATAGCGCGTATCGGCGGCTGCAGGGTGAGGTCAACGGCCGGCTGACGGCGGCCGATCGACTGAACAAGGACAACGGCCGGCTGCAGGCGGAGTTGCAGCAGGGATACGAGAGCTTCAAGCATGCTCATCTCGGCGGACGAGATCTGCCGGGTGGCATCGCTGGTTTCGCGACCGCCGCGAAGGAATTCCAGTCGGCTGTGTTGGATGCGCTGGTCACAAGGCGTGAAACACCGGCCAGATTCCAGCCGGAGGGAGACAAGTCCGACGAGGGCTTCCGGGATGTTCTGGACAGCTTTGTCGGCAAGGCCGAGGGCTATTTCGCCAAGGAGCACATCCGGCAGCAGTTCGACAAAAAGTTCACCGAATCCGCAGCGGAGCTCAAGCAGCAGATGCCGTTGTGGAATTTGGGTGGCGACCTGCATCGAGCACCGGAGTCGGTTCGGCTTGATGAGTCCTTGGGCCTGTATGTGCTCAAGGATCACCCCGACGGGCCGTTCCGGGACAAATCGCACGACCTGAGCCCGATCGAGCAGGAACGTGCCCAGCGCAGGGGCCAGCTCAACAAGATCCTGACCAAGGTCGACGGTCTCCACAACACCGCCGCGCATCAGCGGCTGCTGGACAGCCTTCCTGATGACCTGGGCAAGCTGAACACCCGAGAAGGCGATATCACCACCGCCGCACAGGACTATGACCAGCACACTGCCGGTCTGGACGCATCGGAGATGATCTCCCCGGCCGCGATCGATCGGGGGCGCAAGGACCTGGTCCGGGACCTCCGTCAGGCGCACGGCGAAATACGCGGCGGTGCAGGTGGGCGAGCGTGGCGAGACTTCCTCGCCGGGCAGCACGCAGGAATCGCGGACCGGGTGGAGTTCGCCAAGTTCGCCGACGAGCTGCAGACCTCCGGGAATTCGCGGCTCGCGGCCGCGGTTGCCGCGCACGACCCTGGGGTCTTCGGTGGCGGCCGGTTGGATCAGCACAGCATCGAGCGGGTCGGCGAGCAGTGGAAGAAGATCGTCGACGACGTGGCGAAGCAGCGTTGGGCCGGCGTGGAAAATGTGCCAGGCGTCATTGGTGCGCATTTCGGATCAGGGCCCTCGGGGTTGTTGCAGCAGGAGGCCGACCGCGACAGAGCGGTGCGGGCCGCCGGTGAGGACTTCCATCGGATCGTCGGGCACACCGACGATCCGAATCGGCTGGATGTGACCCCTGAGCAGTTCGCCGCGGTAGGCGAGGACTTCCGGCAGAAGACCGTCGTCGCGTACGACACACTGCTGGGGGACGGCACGCTCGATCGGCAGGCGTGGCTCGAACACGACACTGGGGCCGGCGATCTGTTCGGTACCGCGGTCAGGCGGGCAGATGAGCGGCCGTTCATCCCACGGCCCGCGCCCGCCGGCACGACAGAGCACGACCTGCCTGGCCACAATTCCGGTGTCGAGCCTCTGGTCGTGTCCGACCAGCGGGCACCCGGCTCGGCGGCCGAGCAGGAAAGCTCTGCCGAGTCGAAGGCTTCGGAGTCGACGAGCTCCGATTCCACACCCGTCCCCGCGGCGCGGGCCACTGTTCCAGCGGGATTGGTCGACGCTCTGCCACCGGTGCTGACCGTGCTGTCCCAGACCGGGGCCAGCCCCGCGGAGACCATCCTGGTCAATGACGTGCGGTCCTGGTTGGCCGGGCCGGCCCGGTCGGGCACTGCCGACGGGGCGGTAGCCAACCTGCTGGACCACACCTGGCTGGCGGCCTCGGACCGGCTGGATCGGGAATCGGACTGGTCCCAGCAGCACACCGAGCGGCTGACCACGGCGCGCGCGGCGATCGATGCATTCCGCGCTGACCTGGGGATGGGACCCTCGGCAATGACCGCCTCGGACGCGCCGCCGGTCACTGCTCCGGTGTCGAGCTCCGCGCACGCTGCTGACCGCATGAACCAGATGCAGCTGATCCACCTGACCGGGCAGCGCCCGACCGATATCACCTCAAGTGCCGCGGTGAACTACCTGGAATCGGGCGCCGCCACTGCAGACACGGCGATGCTGTCTGGGCCGGTTTCGTCGAAGGCGGACACCGGGCAGGAGTCCGCGGTTGAGGGTCAGCTGGTTCCGATGCCGCAGTCGGAGTCGACGGCGTTATCGGCGATCGACCCGGCCTGGGGCGGTTACGGCATGGTGGCGCCTGATCAGCAGCTGTCGTCGGGGCAGGAGCATGCTGATCTGGAGCAGCCGGCCGAGAGCTGGGAATTGAGCTATCTTACCAGAAAAGCGTATTCCCGGACTGGGCTCTTCATTGATGATGGGCCGGCGGGTGCGCGGATTGGGGCCGCGCTGGCCGGGAGGCAAAATCTCCTTGTGGTTCAGGTTGCGAAGAAGAACTTCGTCGTGTTTGTGCCCGGGCAGACAGGCGAGAATAGAAGTCTTTTCGGGGCTGAAGAGTTTGCTAGGTATAGTCACCCGGACGCGACGTTTTTCGCCTCGGTGGCTTCCTGGAGGGATAGCGATAGTCCGTCTAACAGCCTCGTCGTGCAGGGGTTGGCTGTTCCGGTAGTCGTCGTGGACGGCGACCGCCAGAATCCTGACGAGCTGGCCGATGCCATCACGGACGTCTGGCAGAATCGGCTCTGGCAGGCAGGCAATAACGAATCGATGTCTTCTAGGATCGGTAGTGTATTCTCGAGCGACGCCGGATACATGGTTTCTCCGGCCTCGCGAAATTCGTCAATTGTCAGCTCTGCCGATCGATCGCTCCGGCCATCGGACACGACGAACATTATTCGGGTACAGGTCCCGCAACATGGACTGTACGAGTTCTTGCGAGATGCAAACATCGGAGATTTCGAGCCCGCTAAGCGGTCTCTAGAGCGCGGCCTGAAGCTTGCTGACAAAATTAGAGACGCCCTTGTCGGTCCTGTTCTTGGCGCTGAGAAGGTCACGCCAGGATGGAGTGCCATATTCAACTCGCTGGAAGGTGTCGCGGCCTTCCGGGGGCGTATTGCGGACAAGTACCTGAGCGCAGCGGCGGCGATTCTCGGGGAGAGAGCGCAAGTTCTGAACCGAGAGTGGTACTCCGAATACATCCCTGTTCAGGGGATGGGCGCTACGGCTCTTCCGCCGGAAGTTCGCAAGTTTCTCAGGGAACATCAGGCCAGCGTGTTCAGTGAATTCGACGCCAGCTTCGACGAAATATTCAGTCCGGCTGGTCATGCGCGGGTGGCCCAACATACTGTTCAGGCGTCCGCTGTGGCATTGACCGCTGCGAATAGCCGCGCTGCCTCGATGGCCGAGGAGGTAGCCTGGGCCAACGGGCTGGTTGCTGCGCTCCCGGAAAGTCAACAAACGCAGCAGGTGCTTCAGGATAATGCCGACGCCAATGTGGAACTTGCATACGTCCAGGCCCACGCCGCCGAGGCCGGGGCTGTCGCCACTACTGCCGAGACCGTCGCCGCCGCCGCGGAGTCTGACCGGTTGACGTTGGCCAAGATCGCGGAGATCGAGGCAGCGCTGCGGGAAATGATTCGCTGGGGGGCTGGGGTCAGTTGGTTCAATCTTAATTGGCTGGATGTCGTTGCGGTGTTGGCCCGCGAGGCCGGCGACTATGCCCAGGCGCAGCGCGATATTCGACGTGCTGGCGCGTTGAACACTATGATGCCCAACGGTGGTTACGGTAGTCCAGTCACCGTCGAAGAGTATCGTAATACCGAGTTGATCGGGCCGGACCTGGGTGAGATGGCGACCCAGAGTCCGCTTGCACGTCCTGGGGCAGGAGTGCTGATCAGGAAGCTTGAATTGCCAGGGAGTAGCTGGGAGAAGAAGCGCGAGAATCTCCACAAAATTAATGATGCGCTGGTGAACTCGCGGAAGCGGGCGCAGCTGATAGTCCAGTCTCCGCACACTTCCCTGGGTAATGCATTCTCTATGATTCGGGAGAATGCGACGGTCAAGGCGCTAGTGCCGCTACTGGATGTGGTGGCCGGCTTGCCCGGCGAGCACACCTCGGAAATGGATCAAGTAGGGTCGGCGTTGGCTCATCTCGCGGTTAATGGCGAGATGTCGAATGACACGGTCCAGGTGTTGAGCGACGTGTGGCAGCGTGCATCCGAACTGTTGGGTGCGAAATCGGGTTGGAGCATCCAGCATGTCGTGGTGATGCACACCGCTATGGTGGCGTTGCAAAAACTGCAGGGCGAGCCGGGAACCGCGGGTGCATCTGTCACGCTTGGCAACGAGTTGTTCTTGCCGCATACGGCGGGGCCGCATTCGACGAAGCAGCTGGTAGCTATTGCGGACAATGCATTTGCAAAGTATGGGCATCGTTCTGATCCAGATTTGTGTGTGGTGTTGCAGGGGGCTGTTGGTCAAGGGTTGTATCCGGCGGGTTTGCCCGCTGGTGTGTCGGTGGACGATTTTGTGGTGGACACGGGTGGTATCCGTGGTCGGGTTGCGCCGGGTGCGGTGTGGGTCCCGGCAGGGAGTTGGGCTGCGCTTGAGCGGTCGTTGTTGGGTGGTTCTCACGCGCCGAGGGTGGGTTGGTCGGCGCAGGTATTGTTGGATCGGCCGACTCGTATTGGCCATGCGATATGGCTGTATCGTTCAAGTGACGCCGGCGTGGTTGCGATTGATCCGCAGCGTGCGGCGGGTGACCGCGTCGTTCCGATTCGTCGTTTGCTGGATGATCCGGCGTATGCGGGGACCTTGCTTGCGGTGACGCGAAATTCCGTCGGCACGGTGGTCGAGGCTGGCTGGCAGGCGTCGGGCACAGCGGATGCGCATGGCCAGCTGGTTCCGGAGCCGCAGTCGGAGTCGACGGCGAAATCGGGGGCCGACCCGGCCCGGGCCGGCTACGGCCAGGCCACGCCCCATGGGGAGGCCACCGAACCTGCGTACTCGGCATTCCTGGACGCTGAGCCGAGGTCGGTGGACGTCAGCAGCGTCAGCAGTGGTGACCGCGGTAGCCAATTGCTGGACGATGTGTCGTCGCTGCACGAGGGCTCTGTGATCTCTCCGGCCGATGCGAGGCAGGACGCCAGTGCGTCGTTGACGTCGTCGGAGCAGCGGAATGCTGGGTACGAGACCGCGGCACAGCAGGACAACCTCACTCTGGACGGCCTGGACCAGACGGCGGTCGACCATGACCGGAGCGAGGCAGCGCAGTCCGAGTCGGATGTGCCGTCCGGGCTGGTCGCGGCTGCCGTCACTGCACTGAGGCCGTTCGTGGATGTGGTGAATCGGCTGGCCGGAGAGGACGTCGAGGTCACTCAACAGGCCGCGTCGGCCGTGGATCGGCTGATGCGCCACGAGGGATCCGCCGACACGGTGCAGACGTTGAGCGATATGTGGTGGCTTGTGTCTGACTGGTTGGGCGATGAGTCGGGCTGGAGCCCCGAGGATGCCGCGCTGATGCATGCCGCGGCGGCCGCGCTGGAGACACTGCACGGAGAGCAGAACGAGTGGCGGTCGGCGGGCCAGCCGGAAAGTGCGCAGTCGAGTGCCGTCAACCTGGGCCCCCAGCCGTTGCCAGCCGAAGACGCAGGTTACTGGTTGCAGCGGCTGGAGGATGACAACGCTGAGTACGAGAGGGCGGCGCGGCAGGGCGCCGTCGGTCTGGACAACGCGGTTCAGCAGAGCGCCGGTGACGACGCGCTGAGCGAGTCCAGCCATGCGGACCAGTCCGACTCGAGTGTGGTGATGAACGAGCAGGAGCTGCATGAGTACTCGGAGCTGCTCGCGTCGGCGAGTGCTGCGCTAGACCGGTTGCGGCATACCTCGCCCTCGGAACAGGAGCAACAGCCGACTCAAGGCGACGAGGAGTTCGAGCACACGCCACTGGGTGTGCAGACCGATCATGAGCCGGCCACCTCGCGGCACCTGGCCGGTGAGGACACCACAGCCACAGTGCCACCTGGGACGGAGACCGCGCCGGTTGGCCAGCAGACGAAGCCCGGTCAACAGACGGCTGCGCCGCCCGATGCGATTCAGACCGTGTTCGCGTCCTATCTGGCCAGCAACCCGGCGCGTGCTGCGGTCCACGCGGCCGCCTCGGGTCAGCTCGACGGCGTGAACATGGAGGCGCTCGAACCCACGGACATCATCAGGTTCAAGGACGCCGTTGCCCACCAGTCTGATGAGACCGACGTCGAGCCGGTTGGCCGGCGCGGCAACGTGCGCACCGATCTACAGCCGATGCAGTACTACATCGAGTCGTCCGACACGGTCACTCTGACTCCACGGGGTAACAGCGCGGTCGCCGGGCTGCTCCGGATCGCCGATCAGCAGCCGATCCAGGTCGTGGTGCACGACGCCGCGCTGGCCACCACACTCAACGGGTTGGGGCGGGAACTAGCGGCCCACCCAGACCTGACGAAACACCTGACGGCGCTGTTGTCCGAGGTCGGTCGCGGGCGCGAGGCAGGATATTCCCACGTCGTCGGCTACCAGATCGGCGGTGGTCGGTGGTGGTCGCTGTTCAGCCTTCGTCCGACCGTGCGACCGGTACTGGGCAACTCGCCGCTGCTGGAACTGTTGGTGAGCCATCCGAACCTGACTCTGATAGACGGCGACGCGAACCTGGTCGGCGGTCACGGAGCCAAGGCGACGCCGGTCCAGCAGTACAGTGTCGGCGCGCAGCACAATAGGATTCGCCGGAGCGTGAAGGGGAATTCAACCGGACATTACGTCGACGATGTGTGGCAGTTGGCCGGAAAACCCAAGACTAGTCCCGCGGTGGTCTCCGACGATCGGCTGGAATCGTTTGTCGGGCCTGAGCGTATCGAGAAGTACGGACTGCTTGGTGCGGTCGACCACGTCATGCCTATCAAGCTGTCGGATGATTTCCTGGTTGATGGCCTCGTGAGGAATATGAGTGGCGATCTCTCCGCGCGGGAGATCGCGGAACTTCGGCCGGTGCTCGCTCGGAAGTTGCAGTTGAAGGCGCTCGAACCGGTGTTGTCCTCGTTGAGTCGCGAACCTGACTCCATTCACGTGGATACGTCGACTTTGAGCGGCGACATCAAATATGGATCAATTGCGACCAATGTGCGACCCGACTCTCTTCAAAGGGCGTACCCAGCGTTCGAATTCACCGATGGTGCCGCTGGCTCGGCTACTATAGGTGATTTCGATGAAAAGATGGAACGTACGCTTTTCGGAGGGCACGCAATCGCCAGATTGCATAGGATCGGTCTCCGGTACGGGCCGAGGTTCGTTCGTGACCGATTCCAGTCGGTTGCGATGAGCGTCCGGGTGCAGGCTGATTCGCGGAGCAGGACCAAGGAGCCTGGTTCGGCTCTGCTGATCGACGCGACCATGTGGTTCGATCTCTCCGGACTGAAGCGCATCGTGCCCGACCCATTGGGCGCGGACGTACGATTTTCGCAACCGCTGACCTCGGTGATGTTGCCTGACGTTCCTGTGGTGATGCCCCGCGACGAGGTGCCGAGTCACCGTGTTCCGGTGGCCAAGCACCTGCTGCCGCCGGCGCGGATTACCCAGACCATGGCTGCGGGTGTCAACGATGTGGTGCTGGATCTGCACGCACTCGACGATCACGGGCATCCGGATCGTCAAGGGGTACCCGCGCTCTTGGCGCAGCACACCGCCGTGGCATGGGGGCAGCAGCAGTTCGGCGAGAAATGGCCTCAGGTGCAGGCGGAGATCGAGGCACATCTGAGCCTCACCGTCGTGCAATCCGAGCTGAAGGCGCTCAGCGGCGGTGACCACTATGACATTCCGCTGACCAGCGGCTTGGGCGCTATACGGATCACCGGGATGATCCAACAGCTCAGTCACCTACGCACTATCTCCAACGATGACATATTTGCCAGAATTGACGTGACCAGGGTGGTCAATTCAGGGTCGCGGCAGATCAACCGAAACCAGATACAGGGAAGTGTGGGCGGACGACCGGAAGAGGCTTTCGGTCTCGGTGTCTCGGCCACCGGAGAGTTCAGTCAGCAGAAATCCGAGGGCGACCCCTCGTCGTTCACCCACGGCCTTGGGCTACGCATGGTGATCGAGACCGCGGTCTTCGACGGTGTGGCTCGGTTGTTCTTCGAACATTTACCAGAGCGATCGAGCGAGAACTCGGCGGAGTCATCGACCAAGTCAACTCCTGGTTCGGCCTTGGTAGGTATAAAGTTGAAGACCGAGGCCGCCGAAGGTGTGGCGGTATCGGCTCCGGAAATATGGCGGGCTTCTTCAGACACGACCGTGCCGAGGCGAATGGAGGCGCCGGCGTTGGCGGCGGGCACGAAGGCCTGGCGTCCGAAACTTGGGTCCTGGCGTGGTCGGAATCCGTCCATCGTGGGCCTGCCTCGTCATTCGCTGGTGCTCCAGGTGATGCTGGGTGAGGACAAGGTCCCCGGTCAGGGACACTCGCAGGGATTTTGGCAGGGAACAGAGGGTGCCGGGCGGGCCGCGTTCGGCGATGGCTGGGACCGGGGACTCAGCGGTGTGGTGCGAGACACGTTCGGTGTGCTCAGACTCGGTGCGTCGCTGCCAGACCTGACACGAGGAGGCGCGCTCAAGACCCCGATTATTCGGGAACACGACCTTGACTCGCCGCGATTGTCGAAGACGAAACGCATACTCAAGCTGGCCAATCGGCCCTTCTCATTGTTGAAGCAGACGCTGACGTCGGCGAAGAGCCGTCCGGTGAATGCGCAACGCTCCGGCCCTGACCTCAGTACCACTCAGGTAACAGGAACTGCTGAGCTGAAAAATGTTCAGTTCGTTCGGAGCCTTGACAAGGCCCAACTGCATATGGTGAACAGTCTCAGCGAAGGCATGTCCGAGGCGGAAATGTCCTGGTTCGGGGCTGGGGTGAACCTTCCGCATATCAGTTCGGTGGGCGCGGTTGGTGATTCGCTGGTCGAGGGCGGGGTGTCCGAGCTGTCCGGGGCCGGCGGTGCACAGCTGGTCGAGGGTGGACTGTCGGATGCCTCGGCAGGGCACTCGATCAGTATCCGTAAGGGAACCGGAATCGGTGAGACCGCCAACTCGATCGCCTACCTCAAGTACTTGGAGCCCATGGCGATATTCATCGCCGAAGCTGAGCTGACGCAGCAATTTACCGCTACGGGTACGGACACTCCGCTGGCCCGCAAAATCCGCTTTGTCGTCGCCGTACCTAAAACCGCGCTCGAAGAGTATGAAGTGCCGGAAGGGCCGGCCAGACAGCAGACGATCGACCTCACCCAACGAGCCAAGGCTGCCGCAACGCCAGAAGCATCGGTACCGTCCATGGCGGCGATTACCGCGGCCGATGAGTGGGCGGCATCCACTGTCGTGGCAGTGGACGAGTGGGCGGCGTCCGTGGTCGCCGGCGCCGAGGAGTGGGCAGCGTCGGTCACCCCGGACGGGCCGAGGAAGGTGGGGGTATCCGGCGCCGACGCCTCCGCGCTGAGCGCGGCTCCCGCATCCCGGAGTGCCGCGGCCGACACAGCGGCCGATCAGAGCGCAATCGAGGACACCCCCGCGGCGACGCCCACAACAGAACAGGCACTGGTCACCGCACCGGTCGCCAAGCAGACAGCTGGTGACGGGGGCCTGGCGGTCGGTGGCGAGGCGGTGACCAGTGAGGCAATTCCCGCGGGGGAGCTGGAGTTCGCCCCGCCGCTTCGGATGTCTGAGCATGGCCGGTTCGGCGCCATGGATGTCGTGATGCCTTTCGATGATCCTGATTTCTTGATCATCGCGTTGCGCGAACGTCTTTCGGATGCACCGGCTGCGGCATTCGCCGGCCGCTGGGTGGAGATCGAAAATCAGGTGACGGCGTCGTTCGGTGGCGGCACGTTGCTTCCGCAGCTGACCGGGCTGACCGCGGGTCGTACCGTGTCGCAGAAGATCACGGCCGGGTCCACCAAAGCCAAGATCACCATTTATTCGGCGCAGGCTACGATGACCGAGTTCCTGCGACTGCACCCGACTGTAGAATTTGATACGGGACGCGATCTCTCTTATCAAGCTGGTGAGCGTGGCTTCGTCTGGCACCACAGCCAGTACCGGGTGGCGGCCACGGCTCCAGCGATCACGGCAGAATTGGGTGTGCCGACGCCGGTATCCGGCTCTTTCCATCCGATTGTCGGCCAAGACTTGGTCACGGTAAAAAATCAGTATTCCCGGAACCAGAACAGTATTACCTCCGGCAAGGTCAAGGTGATTGAGCCGGGCGCCTTCTATGTCGGCCATTTTGTGACTTACGTTCAAATCGAATACTACGGCAAGCGCCCAACTGAGCTACTTGCTCCGATGGGGAGCGGGGAGTTCATTTTCCCGGCCCGTGATCTGCCGGTTCACCCGGCGCTTGACGCAAGTCATCAGCCGGACAAGATCTTCGCGGTACCGGCACGGATAGCGCAGTCCAGAAGGCTTGGCGACAGCGACGTCGTGGTGGATGTGTCGCCACAGGTGACACTCGGAAGAACTGGTTCAGCGGCAGCGGATTCATTGACCGAGAGCCGGCGTCCCCCAGTAGGGCTGAACCTCGATGCCCTCGACGAACGGGGGAGCGATCTCTTCGGCCGTCGCTGGAACAAGGTCAAGGCCAAGTTGGCGGACAACGTTCGGCCATTTGATGTGCTGCATCGCTTCGAAGGAATGGTCGCCGGTGAAGCGTGGGAGATCAGCCTGGGCCGTGGCGATAAAGTCTTCGTCACCGCGGCTATCGACGAGATGGAGCATCAGGCCAACAACAAGGACACAGAGTTCACGAACATGTCGGGGATGAGTTCGCAGCAAAGCGGAAGTAATCCGCTGCGGAACTTCCATAAGCGAAACCTGACAGTCAAGGGCTTCATCGTCGACCTGGTGATCGACCCGACTCTCGGTCATTATCCGGCCGGAACGGTCGGGGCCGCCTACCTCAATATGGGAGGCGGCGAACGAATCGCTCACGAAAACAGCACCGTCGAGTCGTCATTCGGGACGAAGTCACGGGTCCCCGGCAGCTCCTTCAACGGCGCCGCTCGACTCTATTTTGACTTCCGGCTAGCTCCACGATACTTCACCCGGGTACTCGACACTCGTCTTCCGAAGACGATCCAGAACGAGATGAAGTCGCTGGCGACGGCGGCTGAAGAACTGCGCACTGCGACTGATGATCAGCGAAGCGCCCTTGCGCGGCGGTATCAAGCTCTACGAGAACAAGCAGACCAGCGCACGCTGACCCAGATCGGCCGAAACACCGGCATCACTGCGCGCCCGAATCTCAAGCGGCGTTGGAAGCTGGTGGACCGGCCACGCGGGGTGGCGACTTCGATGGTCGATTTCCAAGTGATCACCGAGACGAAGCCGCTGACCGAGGTCGCCACCAAGGAAGAGTCGCGGCTGTCCCATGCCATCGCGCAGCTGCCCTCGGTGACAGCGTCGACGGCCATCACGAAGATCAACATTCCGGTGCCCCCCGCGAGGATCTGGCACAAGGGAGTTGCGCCCGACGACATGGTCTTGAGCCTTCCCGATGTCGGATCACTGCACCAGCTCCTGGACCTGGCCGGGAAGCAGTTCTTCGGTGCGGGGGTATGGGACGCCAGGGCGTACACCACGCAGCGCCGCGGCGGACTGATCAAGAAAGAGTTCGGAAAGTCCGCACTGATCTACAACATGTCGAAGATCACGGCTCCGGGTAGCCATCTGGACAGCCGTACATTCATGGTGAACGGGCGACCCGCCTGGGTTGACGCGTCAGCCGAAATAGTGGAGCTGACATACGAGCGCCCGGCTAACGACCAGCTGACACACGCCACCCGAACCGCCGCGACTGGCAGCGGGGAGACTCGGGATATCCGGTGGCACGAAGGGCGTCTGCAACTCGGCGCGCTCGCGTCGACCGCTGCACTGCCGGTCGGTGGATCAGGCGAGTTCGGCCTGGCGGGTCGACGACGTTTCGGTCTGGTTCATGGTTCAGGCAGCGGGGCGACCGCAAACTCCAGAGTCGCGGTCGACCACGAGCGCTACAACGGCTCCATCAAATACACCTTCACCTTCCATCATGGCGATGACTCGTACGCCGTTTCCGGGGTCGTACCGATCACCCTGGGCTTCCGGAAATACTCGGGCATTGACTTCCTGGCGATCCGCGCCGAGCCGGTAACCCTGTTCACGCCACATTATCCCGGCGGAAAACCGGCCATCATCAAGGCTGCGGCCGAGAAGGCGACGCTGACCTCAGCGGTCGAGGCGGGAGCGCACGCGGCCGCGGAGAGTGCGTGGGACTCAGCCGCCAGGGGCTTGACCAAGGCGCAGGCGGCGAGCGTCGGGCATGCGGCAGCGGCACGCGCCTGGACCGCGGCCGTAGAGAATGCCCTGATCAAGGTCGAGGGGTCACCGCCCACGGCGGCGAGCGTGGCGCAGTGGCAACAGGCCGCCACCCCCGCGTGGGACGCGGCCGTCACAGCCACCTGGAACGCGGCAGCGACTGGTGTGACCGGCGCGGACGCCCAGGCCGCCGGGCACGCGGCCGCGACGGCGCTGTGGGCAGATGTCCACCCTCACCGTACTGGGACCGGGCCGGCCACAACGGACGAGGAGCTCTCGGAACAGCTGAGAACTCCTCGGTCGGTGGCGCCTCAGACACCGACGTCTGAGTCAGGCGAGAGTTCCACCCGGCGCACCGGGCTCGGGACGCTGTCCACTATTGCCTCAGCCGACGGTTTGCGCATGATTTCGTCGGAAACAGATTGGGAGGCGCTTTTCGAGCGGATCAGGCAGCTGACGCCGTACAAGTTCGGTGAGCATGTGGCGCCGGGACGGGTGAAGCCGAATGAGATGGATGCCAGCGGGCATGTTCGGCTTAATCCGCTGGGTTTCTCGTTGGGTGAGTTCCCGCGTGCGTGGTTGTTTGAGCGTCCCGGTGCGGTGTGGCATCACATCATGGTTGATGGCGAACCTTATGTGGGCTGTGAGGAGATACTGACCGTAGTGACGGATGGTGAATGGGAGGATTTGCTTAAGTTTGTCCAGGAGAATCATCCTGGTGTGTTGGACTTGCGGCCGGATGTGTTGGCGCAGTATCTGGATGAAGGTTTCGCCAAGAAAGATCTCGATACCAAGGGTCGGACTAAGAGTGCGGAGCAGCGGAAGGCTGCCGTTGAGGCGCTGGTCGCGAGTAATGCTGCTGTCGAGGAGGTTGAGGCGGCGCAGCGTGCTGGTGCGGTGGCTGCCGCTCAGGAGTTCGAGAACCTACGGATTGAGCTGAGAAGTTTGTTGGCGGAGTTGGCCAATCCGCTGACCCGGCTGAAGGTGTATTTCAATGGTCAGGGGCATCCGACGATCGCGGCGTTGTCGGAGGTGCCTGACAGGTTCGAGGGCGGGCCGGTTGAGCGGTTCTCGGGCAGTGTGTTGGATCGGTTGAAGCTGTCTTTGGTGCCGCCGAGCGTGCCTACGGTCACGGTCGAGGGGGAGCTGGCCGGTGAGTTCCGGCTGGTCGACTCCACGTTGGTGATCAACGACAAGTCCGGTCGTTACATGAGTAAGAAGGTTCGGGAGGCCGACACGAAGGATGTGCGGCGCTGGTTGCAGAACACGGTCGACGTGTTCAGCGCGAGTCTGGACGTCGAGGTCAAGTACGAAGTGGTCAAGGCCGATAAACCGGCCAAGCCGGGTAAGGCCGCTCAACAGGACCAGACGGACACAACCGTCGATGAGGCGAGCAACGCGGCCGCGCAGGCAGGCACCGCATCCACCAACCCGCAGCGGCACGAGCGCCCTGGGAAGTTCACCGCAGTGCTCCCGGTGATCGGCGAGGAGTCGGCGACGCAGCTCGAACCGGCCTTCCGCGAGAACACACGTGTCGAGGACGTGGTGCCCGCGCCGACCGCTCCGCGGCTCCCTCAGGAGCGGGCGTTCGAGGGTCCGGACCGGATGGTGGCGCATGGTCAGGTTTCCGCCGCATATCACGTCATGCCGAGCGGGTTGCCGGATAATTTTGTCGTCGACGGTCTGATGGATTCGGTTGGTCCAGAGATGTCGACGGCCGCGGCCGAGGAGATTCGATCGGCATTGCACAGCGAGCTACAGCTGGCGTTCTTGGAACTTCGGTTGCAGTCGCTCACTGTTGAGCCTGGCACGGTGAACCTGAACACGACTCGGGTTAAGGGGACGGTGACATACCGTGCCAAGGCCAGCCGGACACGCTTGAATCCAGACCAGTCGAAGTACGACGCGTTCGAGTTCTTGGACGCCGCGTCGCCGTCGACCACGGTCGGCCAGTACAGCGATGTTCGCCATCGTTGGTTCACCAGCGGTTATTTCCTAGGCCGGTTCACGAGCTGGGCCATGCACTACGGGCCCCGATTCGTTCGGGATCGGTATAAGACCAAGACCCTCGGAGCGAAGGTCCAGGCCGATGCGCGCACCCGGACCAGGGAACCCGCGGTGGGCCTGCTGACCGACTTCGTCGTGACCTTCGACCTTTCGGACGTCACTCATGGTGAGCCGACGGGGAAGCGCAGCCCGCTCAGCGACGAGTTGCATTCTCCTGAAGTGTTGTTGGCGGACGTTCCGGTGGTGGCGCCGCGCGATGAGGTGCCGAGCGAGGTGGTGCCGATCACGCAGCACTACCTGCCTCCGGAGCAGACAGCGCAGACATTGGCGTTGGGCACCGGCGATGTGGTCCTGGACCTCTACCCACTCGATGACAACCGCGCACCCTCCGGCGAAGGGGTTCGTGCGCTGCTCGAGCAGCGCAGCGTCACCGCGTGGGGCCAACGGAAGTTCGGCGATAACTGGCCCAGTGTTAAAGACGAGATCATCGGTCTCCTCGAAATAGAAACACTGCATTCTGAGTTCAAATCGATGACCGGGTCGAAACCGTACGAGGTCAAGCTTTCTGACGGATCGATCATCCGAATTCCCGCGTCGGTACTGGAGCTCACCCACCTGCGCAACATCACGGGTGACGATCTGTGGGCCAGGATCGATTCGATGAATTCGGTCAATGCGGGGAGCGGTCGGGTACATCGGCACCAGATCCGGGGTGGTGTGTCCGGGACGGTGGCTGAATCTCTGGATCTGGGCCTCACCGGCTACGGCGAGTTCAATCACCAGCTTTCGTCGGGAGACCCTTCGTCGTCCACCCATGGGTTCGGGCTGCGGATGGTCATCCCGACAGTGGTGTTCAACGGCCTCGGGCAACTGATGTTCGAGCACGTTCCGGCAGGTTCGATCAGCGACGTCCAGGGCGAACTCGGCTGGGGTGCGGTCGCCGTCGCGGCCTGGGTTGCCGGCGATGAGGCCGCGGGAGCGGCACTGGACAGGGGGGTGCCGCAGGCTCAGGCAGTGCGGCTGGGACGTGAGGCCGCGGAGGATGCTTTTGATGCGGCTGTTGATGTTGTGCAGAGCGTCGGGGGTGCGGCGCTGGATGTTGCGGCGCGGCCCGGGTGGCGTGCGGATGTGTTGGGTGCCTGGGATGCGGGTGTGCAGGCGCACGCGTCCGGAAAGTCGAGCGCCGCGGCGCTGACCGCGTTCGGGGACGCCTGGCGCGCGGCCATGGCGAAGCGGCGGGGAGCCTCGGGCGAGCCACTGGGCGAGGTGTTGGCACACGGTGGCGGCTGGGGCTCGGTCGCGGCGGCGGCGTGGGTTGCCGGGGACGAAGCCGCGGGTGCGGCGCTCGCCGGCGGGGCGTCGAGGGAGCAGGCGGCGCAGCTGGGTCGTGAGGCCGCGGAGGATGCTTTTGATGCGGCTGTTGATGTTGTGCAGAGCGTGGGAGGTGCCTCGCTCGGGGGCGTGGCGCGGCGTGGCTGGCGTGCGGACGTGTTGGGTGCCTGGGATGCGGGTGTGCAGGCGCTCTCGACCGGGGATTCGACCGCCTCGGGGCGCGCAGCGATGGGTGATGCCTGGCGTGCGGCCGTATCGGCGCAACGATTCGGGCTTGCGGTTGTCGGGATCAAGTCGAAGTCGGAGGCCGCCAACTGTCGCGAGGTAGACACAGCGACCACGTGGAACGCGCCGCCGCGGGGTGTCGTGTCCAAGCGGGTACAGGCGCCGAGGTTCCCGGTCGGTGCCACGGTATCGCGGCCGAAGCCGGAATTGTGGCTCGGGCAGGATCGGAAGAGTCCCGGTCTGCCGCCGCACGCAATAGTGCTTGATGTTTTGTTGGGTGAGGACCCGGCACCCGATGCCCTCGGGCAAGCGCACTACTGGGACGAGACCGAGGCGCTCGGCCAGCAGGTCTACGGGGAAGACTGGACCGTGATGCGCACCACGGTGCAGCATACCTGGGGGCCGCTCAGCATCGGCGCATCGTTGCCGGATATGACCAGGGGTTCGGTTCTCAAGACCCCGGTGCTGCGCAAGATCGACCTCCGGAATACGCCGATGGATGACGTCGCGCAGTGGGACACGGTGCTGCCTACCAGGAAGGGGATCTGGGCGACGATCAAGGTGCTCTGGGTTCTGATCAAATCGGACACCAAAGCCATTTTCAGCGGTAAGCAGGGTGCTAACCAGGCCACCGGCACAATGCAGCTTCAGCGGGTCCAGTACGTGCGGGACCTACCCAAGGCGCAGATCCACCTGGTCAACGGTGTGAACTCAGGTGCATCTGATTCGATGTTGCGCGGGTTCTTGGCGCAGGCGCGGCCGAACCTCGGCTCGGAGGGGACGATCGAAGGGCCGATCCCGAACGCCAAGTCCGGCCTGGGTGACCTGTCCGGCACTGTCGTGGTGAACGAGCGTTCCGGTCACGGCGCGTCCGATGCCACCAACTCCATTGCGTTCATCAAATACGAAGAACCCATGGCGCTGTTCCTCGTAGAGGGTGAGCTCGCTCGCCAGTTCAATTCCTCGGCTGCGAGTCAGTCCGCGACCCGCACCCTCCGAGCACTGGTCGCGGTGCCGAAATCCTCACTGGAGGAGTACCTGGTGCCGGAGGGCCAGGCCGGGGAACAGACCTTCGAGCTCCTCGGCCCCGCGGTCGAGGACAGCGTGGCGACGGCGCCGCAACAGCGCAGCAGTGCCGACGGGCTCGATGGTTCGACCGGCCAGGGTGATGGTGACATCGAGCTGGTGTCGATCCCAGCGGGGGTTCCGGCGTTGGAGTTCGAGCCTCCGCCCTGGTTGACCGAACGTCGAGAGCTGGGTCCCGAGGATGTCGTGCTGCCATTGGATGACCCGGACTTCATGGTCAAGCTGTTGCGCTGGGAACTTGCCGACAAGCCGAAGGCCGTATTCGCCGGACGCTGGTCGGACATCGAGAATCAGGTGGTCGCCTCCTACGGTGGCATGTCGCTGACACCGCGGTTGGCGATCTTGACCGCCGGCTCTTCGATGACGGTGACGCTCCGCCTGGGGCTGACCTGGGTGACGGTCGAGGTCGCCTCGGCGGAAGCCACGATGACCGAGTATCTGAAGACGAAGCAGGTCGAATTCGATACCGGTGCAGATGTGTTCTACCGCACCAGCGAACACAGTCTGGGTTGGCGGGAAACACGTACCCGGGTAGCAATCGCGGGGGGCGGAGATAACACCCAAATAGGTATCTCCGCTTCAGGCCTAGGTATCGCGGGGACCGATCACGCCTCCTCGGTCAACGATAGGAGCAGTTCCACAGGCCACCTCACCTCGTCCAAGGCAAAGAAGATCGAGCCGGGATCATTTTACAAGGGTGCAGTCACCACGACGGTGCACATCACGACCCGGACGTTGCTGTCGATGATGGTTCCCGCCCTGATCTCCCGGATCATCCCGATCGGCAGAGGCCAGGTTGACGTCCGTGGCGCCACTGCCACCGGTCAATTCGTCTTCGCCACCCGTAATCTGCCGGTGCACCCGAAGCCGGACACCAGACATGAGCCCGGCGCGATCTACGCGGTTCCTCCGTGGGTCGTGGAGAACGGCAGGCTCGGTGAGAGCGATGTGGTGGTGGGAGTGTGGCGACGCCCGGTTGCCGCCGCCCGGCAGACACTCACGACGACCTCGCAACCGGCGCACCCGCGACTGACGGCAACGGTTCGTGATCTGGACGCGGTGGGCACGTGGCTGTTCGGTTCGGCCTGGCACAAGAAATCGGCTCGGTTGACCGCCAAGCTGGGCACGGACCTGCCCTGGCATCTCAAGGAGCTCCAGGCGGGAGCAGCACTCGAGATCAAGTTGGGCAACGGCGACTGGGTCAGGGTCAAGGCCGTCCTCGACGATATGCGCCATCAGGCGAACGTCAAGGACGTCGAGTTCACCAACATGACCGGCGTGACCTATCAGCACAATGGCACCGACCCCCGACGCAACTTCCAGAAACGGCTGCTGGCGGTATACGGGGTCCTGATCAACATGCTCATTGACCCCACACTCGGAGTCAAGCCGGCCGGGTTGTTAAGGCTTTTCTATGAATATAAGCGCGGTATCGAGACGATCGGCAAGAGCACTTCCGCGGTAGAGACGGGTATCGGTACGAAGTCGCGGGTGCCCGGGAGCATGTTTGAGGGCGATTTCCACCTCCAATTTGACTTCCACCGGCGTACCCGGCTCTTCCCTCGGGTGCTGGACGTGCCCGGACTGGCGAGCAATCTGACGAAACTGGTGGCCGGCGAGAAGGCTGCAGCAGTCGAGAACGGCCCGCGATACCGCCGTGGGCTGATCGGTCCGGAGCGGGCACTCGCGGTCGAGCCGTACGATTTCCACGTTGTCGTCGAGACTCGGCAGCTGACCAAGGTTCCCACCACGGAGCTGTCCAGCCTGTCCCACGCGAGGGAGCAAGCTGCCTCGGCGGCGGCAGCGTCCGCTACCGGACTGGTGTCGTTCTTGGGACGGGACGTTCCGCTCCTGGTACCGCCGAGCAGCGTTTTCACTGACGGTATCGCCGCCGACGTTCTTATTTTGGGCCTTCCTGATATTGATTCGCTGCACCAACTTCTGGACCACGAAGGGGAGCGGTTCTTCGGCAGCGGTGCGTGGTCGAAGAAGGTGTACCACGGGTGGCGCCGCGGCGGTTTGATCAAGAACGATTTCCGCGACGGCTCATTGCGGACCGGAATGCCGGAAATGACCCGGCCGGGCGGTCACCTGGACAGCACCACGTTCACAATAATGGGTCGAACCGCGGGGGTCGAGATATCGGCCCAGGTGGAGAGCCTGACCTACGAGCAGCCCACGACGGCGATGCCTCAACCCAGGGACCAGCTGACGGTCGCCGGTAAGCGGACGAACACGGTCGAGGATCGGACCCGCGTCGTCCGGCAGCACGAGGCACAGGCTCGCGGTGGCACGGTCGCGTCGACACTGGTCCTGCCGATCGGTGGGGCCGGTGAATACGGCAAACGCCGCCGTGACCGTAGCGGGCCGGTGCTAGGACAGGGCAGTTCGATCACCGCGAACTCTCGGGTGTGGATCGACCACGACCGCTATCAAGCAATGATCAAGTACACCGTGACGTTCCGTCGCGGTGGCACCGCACACACGGCCCACGTCGTGCTGCCTGCCACCCTCGGCTTCCGTAAATACCCAGGGCAGACGCGACCGTCCGTGATGGCTCCGGCGAACACTCGATTCACCCCGAGTGCGCCAGGAGGGGAACACACGCCACTGTCCCCGGGGCAGTGGACGAAGGAGAGCGGCTGGCGGGCGATTGCATTCGCCGCGTTGGCCGCCGGTGACGACGCCGCCGGTGCGGCCGTCGAGGACGGTCTGTCCCGCGCGGAGGGGGCAGCGGTCGGACGTGCGGCGGTGGAGCGGGCGTTCGACTCGGCGGTGAGATTCCTGCCGGCTGTCGGGTTGGCGGGTGCGGCCGCGGAAGGAGCCCGGTACACCGAGGGCCAGCTGACCAGCTGGCGTGGCGCGGTGCTGAGCGTCTGGGATGCCGGGATCCTGGCCGGTCAGGATCCACGGTCGCCGAGGACTCTCGAGCTGGCGTTCGCGGCGGCCTGGCGCAACGCCTCGGCGATATCGCGGCGTGAGGTCGGAGCCGACCCGATTGCGGACTTGGCCGGCACGGCTGGGCAGGACCTGGCGGGCCCGTCCGGTGCAGCGCAGCCCGCGGCGTTGCTGGCTGACGGGGAGGCGGGGCTGGGCGCGGTCGTACTGGCCGCGTGGGTCGCCGGCGACGCCGCGATCGAGAGCGAACGGGACAACACCGATCCGCGTGTGCGGGAGGGCGCGGGGCGCGAGGCAGTGGCACAGGCGTTCGACGCGCTGCTTGTGCATGCGCAGCTCGGCGGTTCGGATAGCGCGCCACTGACTGATGAACGCGCGACCGAATGGCGTCACGCTGTCCTGACCGCGTGGGACGCGCACCGGATAGCGCATCAGAGCGCAGGCTCTGATGCGCTATCCACGATCGCCGCCGAGTGGCGGGCTGCGGTGGCTCAGCTACACAGCTCGAAAGAGAACGCCACGACCAGCGCTCAGGACACAGAGCCGGACTCTGCCAACACCAATCCGACCCAGCCTGCGACTTCAATGGCGGCGAGTTCGAGTTCGTCCGCGTATCCCTCTGGATCACGGGACGACTCGGGGGTGAACGACGGAAGCATTTCTGAGCGGTTGGTTGCGGAGGTCCAAGCGGGTCTTGCTCGGAAGTGGGAGGAGGTTCCTGGGCGGTCGTGGTCGGGTTCGATGCCGTTCGGCGAGTACGAGGTCGCTGATGAGCTGCATCGGCTGGCGCTGGACAGGGCGGATGTTTCGGGTGCCCCGCTGGATGAGTTGGCTGGGCTTGTCATCAGCGGAATCTGGGATCGTGATCAGGATGCGATGAGGTCGGTAGCTCCGGTCGTCGAGCCTGGGCTCGGTGATTCGTCGGAGTCGATCGCGGCGCCTGGTCAGGTGCTTGACGAGGACATGCGGGCTCACATGGGGATACCGCTAGCTGAGCACGGTGTGTCTGTGACGCGGGCGCGGAAGGAGTCGGTGTGGCAGACCTATCGGCGGCGGTGGCATGCGCGTCTTCCGTCGCCGACGACGCAGCGGCAGCGGGCGGCTCAGGCGGTGGCCATCGGGGTGCTGGGCAATCTGTCGACCGTCGGCCGGCGGCTCGGTGGCGGTGTGGGGCTCGAGATGGAGACCACGGTCGTGTTGAGCGACGGCGAAGTCAGCGCCCGAGGCAGGCACACCACGGTCGTCAGTGATCGCGATCCTATGCATCGCCACGTCGCTGAGGCGCAGCTTGGGCCGATAGGTTCGTTGCGGGGGGAGCAGCATTTCGCGTCGCCGTCGGAGGCGTGGGAAGAGGGCCGGACGGTGGTGTCCAGCCTCACCGGGGCGCTTCATGGCCAGAGGTTTGGGAACGTACTGCGCGGCGTCGGTATGGACGTCCAACAGGGTGCGAACGTCAGCGTGAGCCCCTCTGCCCAAAACGCCATCTCCGGGCAGTTGACCGTGGATGCCTCGGTGTTCGCGTTGTGGAATATCTACCAGCATGTCCAGTTCGACCCGGAAGCAGAGGGAGTTCTGGGGTTCTCGGTCGCGGCTCACGAGAGGGCGCTGCTGTTCGGGGCATCGGTGGCTGAGCGTTTCGTCAACACGGTGTCCGGTCCGGGTGATGGGACGCGGGTGCGGATGGCGGTGACGGCTGATCGGGAAGCTTTGGCCGGATATGGGGCCCTGGTCTACGCACACGGTGTGACGGGCGCGCTGGGATGGGGCACGGGTTCTGGTTTGGCGAAGAACGGTGTCCAGGTGTTGTCGCGGAATCCGGTGGCGGCGTGGTTCGACAAGCTGCCCGCAAGGGTCCGCGGTTTTCTCAGCGGTCATGCCGCGGAGCTGAACCGCGAGTTCGAGCAAGCGGTGCGTGAGGACCATCAGGATTTCATCGCCGAGCACGGCCTGGGCGCCGATCTGCTCGGTCGTGTGATGCGGCGGAAGTCCGTGGAAAATCAGGTCGCCGTTGAGTACACGGTGCGTGAGTGGCTCGACCAGGCTTGGTCTGGTGCCGGTGGCAACGCGCCGATTGAGATGGACGCGGTCGTCGGGACGATGAAGTCGAAATTCTTGTCTTTGAAGGACTCGCAGGGCCGTCGGTCGGCGCTGCCGACTGGTCAGCTCGAGATGCGGTATTTCGATGTTGATCGTGGCGACGCTGGCGGGTTGGTGGCGATGCAGCGGCGCCAGCAGCACTGGAGTGATCGCACGCGTGAGTTCGACGAGTATGCGTGGGGGTTGATGGCGGCCTCTCGGGCTAATGAGCTCGGTCTCGATGCCGTCCCGCAATTGCCGGTGTCGTTGGTGGTGGAGCCGGCGGTGTTCGTGGGCGACCAGGTCGGCACCGCCGAGAACTTCGACCCGGTCACGGTGACCTTCGGCGGACGTGGCAGGACGATGGCCGCGCTGCCGGACACGGTGCGGCGCGACGTGGAGCGGCGCTTGGATGTGTCGGTTCCACAGATCCTCACCGAGGCTCAACGGGTTGTCGAGGGTGGTGGTCGAGGGGTGCGGGTTGTCGTCACCGGTGGCGGCGCGGGCACCTTCCGCAACAGCGAGAACCGAGGACGAGACCGGGCGCAGGTGCTAGCTGATGAGTTGGTCCGCAGGCTGGACAGGCTGAAACGACCGGGCGTTGTGGTCGAGGTTGTGATCCGGGCCAGGCCGTCGGACTCGGGTGGGGGAGTCGCGGGTGAAGACCGCGAGGTAGATCTTCGGCTCGAGGCGCTGGTCGCTCGGGACGTGGACGTAGCGGCCGTGCGGGCGAAACGGGCGATCGACGACCGTGTCACGTTGGAGAGAGTGCTCGAGCCTTTCGTCGCTGGGCGAGTGGAGCAGGCCCACCCCCAGCGGGAGCAGGTGCCGTGGGGCGGACTGGAGGTCCGTTCGGCTCTGGATCGGCTGTTGGCTGATGGAGTGACTTTGCGCGAGCGATCGACGGCGGAGTGGGCTGATGCCGTCACCGAGGACATCCTCGCGGCTGACCGTTTCGCCGCTGCCTGGTCGGGGGCGGTTGGCGCGGTGCCCTTGGTGTCGCCGGGGCCGTCAGGATTGCGAGCGGTATCGGCCGCTGATCTGGTGGAGTCGGCGTTGCAGACGCTTCGACGTCGCGCGGCGGACGCTCTGCCTGATGTTGTGCCTGTGGACGATGGTGGGTGGCCGATCGGCTCGCCGGTGCTGGTGGGGTGGCTGCGCGAGCTGGCCCAGGAGGTCATGAGACACAGGCAGGCACGGGCCCAGCGCCCGGACGGGGATGTGCGGGTCGGTAGTCATGAAGTGTTGCGCATTCTGGGTGAGATGCGAGTGGGTGCGGACGTGGATGGGGCGCCGGTTCCACCCCTGGGCGATCTCGCTCGGGGGCTGGTGCGCTGGATCGGTGCGCAGCGTCACCGAGGGTTCGACATCGTGGGGGCGTCGGGCTCGCGGCCGGTCACGGTGGAGCTCGATGACGTGGTCACTGCGTTCGCCGATGTACCCGGCCTCAGTCATAGCTCGATCCCCGGGCATGAGGCGATATGGGCGCACCAGGCGTATCTGCAGTGGGCGGGTGCACATCCCGATGGCCGGCCTCGCGTCCGCTCTGCGCAGGCCTCTGAGGCCGTGCGGTTGTGGCTGACCGGGGATACCGCCGAGGCACGTGGTGGGGCAGCGCGTCCCGGAGGCTTGGGCCCGCAGGGGCCGGGCGAAGGCTCGCGCGCTGCCGGCGAGAGCTCGTCGCGCGACGCCGACCAGCATGGCACCGAGTCTGAGCAACCGAGGGCGCTGTCGGAGCTGACGACGGCCGAGCAGACGACTGCTCAACGCATGGCGGACCAGGAAGCATCGTCGACAGGCCCTGCCCGGCCGTTCACGTCCGCTGAACAGCGGGATCAGGCCACTGGGGACACTCGGGACTACAGCATCGAGTCCACGTCCGAGCCGGTCGAGTCGGACGCGTCGCTCTCCGGGGTGGAGGGTGTCGATCCTGGTGAGCTGTTCGGTGGGCAGCGCGAGGATACGACCCTGCGGCCTGTCGTTGGGGAGGAGGTCGAGCGGGTCGCTCCGATGCTCGCGGACCAGGAAGGTGAGCCGCCCTCGGCCGCCGGTTCACGGACGCCGATTGTGCCGGGCGGCCGTATGGCGTTCTTGGACGAGCCGCGACGTGCCGGCCCCACCGCACCGATCCAGTCAGCCGCACCGATCCAGCCGGACCCGCTGGCTGTGCCAGCGGCGGGTACACGTCAGGCGGTGGCACCCGGGGTCCGGCCGGCTGTGGGGGCGCTCGGGATCAGTGCCGGGTCCGAGGCTGCCGAGGAGTCGTTCGTTGGGGTGGCGGCCTCCGAACCTGGTGAGCTGTTCACGGGCCAGACCGCCGCATCGCCCGGTCCGGCCGAGCAGTTGGCGGCATCGGCATCGGCATCGGCATCAGCATCGGCATCGGCATCGGTGTCCGAGCCGCTGGGGATGGGCAGCACTGTGCCGACGGTCGCCGAGGTGGTGCCGCCTGCTGAGGGCGCGCCGGTCGGCGTCGGGCCGGACCGGGCGCTGAACGCGCTGGGTCACGTGCTCGAACCGGCATATGACGTCGGCCCGATTGACCCCGGTACCGTGCTGGTCGCCGTCGCCGGCCGGGCGACCGCCGTCGCCAGCACGGGTCCGCTCACCGTGTACGTGTCCGACCAGGAGCAGCGGCGGTTCGGCGATCACCGGGACGCGGTGCGCGCGTTCCCCGACGCCGCGACCTTCGAGTCCCAGGGAGCATGGGAGGCTGCCGCTCGGCCGGGCGGCAGCCTGATCAGCATGACGGCTCCGCAGCTCGCGGTGCTGGGAAACCAGATGCGGGTGCGGCCGGACGACACTCTGCTGCCGAGCGCCGCGCAGGTGGTCGAGGCGATGCGGCAGTTGTGGAACGCTGCCTGGCAGGCTGGCGCGCACAGCGACGAGTTCAACACGCTGGACGTGGCGTATCCCGGGGGCGGGTTCGTGCTGCCCCCCTGGGCCGGCGAAATCGCGATGTCCGGTTCTGAGCTGCGGCCAGGGATCGGCGGCGAGGTGTCCCCGGCCGACCGGGTGGTGAACTTCTTCCACCTCGACGTGCCGTTGGCCGGTTTGCGGGAGTTCCTGGGGCGCACGAACCTGGGGCAGTTCGAGCCTGCCCTGCGGGTGATCGATGCGGCGCTGGTCGTGTCTGACACGGTCCGTGACTTCATGGTGAAGCGCGACGATGCGTCGCTGACGTCGGGTTGGCGCGCGGTGTTCGACGCGGTGTTCGAGGTCGCGGTATCCCGGGGCTACGTCGCGTCGCTGTTCATCTATGCGGCCGCGCCGATCCTGGCCCGTAACCAGCGGGCCTTGGGCGGGGCGTACGGGAACTTCGTCGCGATCGAGGTGGGCGAATCGCTGGACCAGATCCGCGGTGGGATGCTGCCCCGTGGCGCCCGGGACTTCCTCGCCGAACACCGGGGCACGCTGGTGACGGTGTTCGCCGACGCGTTGGGCCAGCTGCTGGAACCGGCCGGCCACGCGGCTACCGAGGCAGCCGAGAATCGGGATGATCCCGAACTGGCGGCGTCGCACAGCGGCGCGCCGATGCCGTGGGGTGATCAACCGGTGTTCGCACCGCGGGAGGATGGGGCCGGTTCCGCCGCTGAGCGGGCCGAGGAACTCGCGCAGCTGGCGGACACCGAGAACGGGCTGCGCGTCGTGGCCGCGATGTTTGATGACAGGGGCCAGTTCGCGCTCGGCAACGCGTTCGCCTCGACCGCTCGCACCGTGGGCCGGGAGTATCGCGACCTGCTGGCCGCCGCCGCGCTCACCACGCCCCTGGCCGACGACGCGTACACGGTGGCCGACCTGTTGGATGCCGGGCTGGCTGGTGTGGGCGGGGTCAACCAGTACTCGGTGGTGGACACCGCGCTGCGGTTCCCGGGCAAGGACGCCGATTCCGAGCCGGACCCGGGGCAGGTGCCCGTGCGGATGCGGCACCTGGCCGCGCCGACCTGGGAAGCGCTCAGCACTACGGTCCAGGGTGTTGTCGGTGAGGCATTGCACAGCAATGACGTGGCCGCAAGCACGGTCCGGTCGCCGGGGCAGAACTTGTCGGGCGCTGTCGAGACGATTTACCGTCACCCGACGGCATGGGCCATGGCACCGGTGCTGTCCGTCCTGATCGAGGCCGGTGTTCACGCCGTACCGGTGGCACAGGCGGGAACCCGGCTGGCCCGACTCGCCCTGACCGGGCGCGCGGACGCGGACGCCGTGGCGGCGCTGTACAAGGTGTGGCGGGCTGCCCGCGAGCATTCGTCGGCCGCCGAGGTACTGGCCAATGCGCGGCAGGAAATCGACGCCCTGGCCCGCTCGATCGGGCTCGAACCCGAGCAGCACGACGACGAGCAGCACGACGAACTCCACGAGGACGAACAGCAGCAGGAGGACGGACAGCACAACGAGCGGCGGGAGCAGCACGATCGTGGCGGACTGGACGACAGCGAGCCGCGAGACAGCGGGAAGGACGAGAGCGAGCGGGACGACGATGGCACCGATCTGGCACCGGTCCACCGGACCCAGCTCGACGACACCCCCGTGGACGACCTGACCGCACCGACGGTCGAGCCGGTTGCGCCGCCCGCCGCGGCGACGCTTCGGTCGGGGACGCCCGAGACCGAGTCACCGGTCAAGACGCCGACACCCGAGGTCATGAGGGTGGCACCGGTGGTAGGGGCCGGTTCCGAGGCGCCCGAGGAGTCGTTCGCCCGGGTGGCGGCCACCGAACCCGGTGCGCCGTTCGCCGGCCAGAGTGCCGCATCTCCCAACCCGTTCACCCAGGTGGCCGCCGCCGATGTGTTCCAAGGCCAGCGTGTCGACACACCTCAGCCGCTTCTGGAGCCCGCCACCGCGCCGGGCGTCACGAGCGATGTCGAGCCGGTCATCGCTGACACCGAGCCGGCGGACCCCGAGCTCTCGACCGATCCGTCGTCGACCCTCGGCACCCCGAGGCCGACGGTGGCGGCCGGTGCAGACGTGTGGCCGAGGGCGTTTCTCGACCAGCCGCGCGGCGCCGCCGCGACCGTAGACCAGCCTCCCGCTGCCGGCGACCACGAGCGGCCGCTGGAGCCGTCCTTGGTCGCGGTGACCGCACCGGCCGTCGAGGCTCTCGAACTTCCGGTGACAATCCAATCTCCGGTGACGACCGACTCCGCGGACGGCGCACTCACCCGCGGCGCCGAGAACACCGAGACCGGCACTATCGAGACCGGCGCGCAGGCGCTGGTATCTCAGTGGCGGTCGGCGGTCGTAGCGTTTGCCCCGGGCAGCAAGCAGCTCGATGGTGTGGCGCGGTCGGTGCTGGAGCGTTTCGCCGACCGGATGGTGTCCGAGGTGCGCGAGGGGCATGCGGCCGGCCGATACACCGTCGAGTCGCCGCTGGTGTTTGAGGTGGAGGGCGGCGGCAATGGCGGACTGCTCAGCGCCGGGCCGGAGAAGGTCGGCGCGCTGCGCGCCCAGGCTGCAGCGGATCGGCTGCGGGAACTGCTCACCTCCAGACTCGCGGCGCACGCTGTTCCGGGACAGGTAGTCGCGTTCCATGTCACGTCGCGGGGGAAGGCGGCGCCGACCCTGCCGGCGGGGCAGTCGATGGAGCAGTGGCGGCGGCAGGTGTTCGTGTGGCCGCGGGATGAGGATCACTCACAGCGCGCCACGACGTCGTGGGGAACCGAGGTTGGCCGGGCTGAACTGGAGGTCGCAGACCCGGCCGGGCGGGACGACGAGGCGCGCCGGGAGCCGGTTGCCGTTGGTGGCCTCCGGCAACCGGCGAGCGTCGCGGGGGCGCCGATCGAGGCGAACACCGAGGCCCCGGGGGTGCGGCGGTGGCTGGTGTCGGAGTTGTTGGACTCGGCATCCGAGGTCGTTGCGGTGTCCGGGCCGCTGGATGAGCGGGCGCATGCCAGTGAGCTGCGTCGGGTGCGCTTCGGGGATGCCACCTTCGGGGTGTACAGGCCGGCGGCGGGTGAGCATCGTGATCGTGGTCAGGTGCGGGGTGAAGCCGCGATTCGGGAGGCGGCCGCGTTCGCGCTGGATGAGTTGCTCGGATTGGGGTTGGTACCGCCGACCGTGCTGTGGGAGGGGCCGAACGGCCTCGGTTCGCTGCAGCGCTGGGTTGAGCCGACTGAAGTCGGTCGGGCCGTCGACGAGTATTCCCTGGCGGACCGCGAAAGCATGGCGGTGTTGGACTATCTGTTGGCCAATGAGGATCGGAGTTGGGCGAACTATCTGACCGATGCCTCGGGTCGGGTGGTGGCCATCGACCACGGTGCTGGTTTCCCATCCCGCCCGGAGCGGGATATTCGTTCCGGGTTCGTCATGGACCGGTTGGGTCGTCCCTTCAGCCCGGGCATGGGGGCGGCACTGGGACAGGTCACTCAGGAGCGGCTGGAGCAGCGGCTCACCGATCTGGGTATGGATCCTGGCGCCGTCGCGGGTGTCCTCACACGGTTCGCCGAGCTGCGCGGACAGGGCATGATCGACGGTTCGGCGTGGCCGTTGGGGATTATCGGCCCTCGACAACCGGGCCAGACGGTGCAGTGGTGGGACGCACTGCCGGCATCGCCGTCGGATATCGAGGACGAAGCTTCGGTGGCTAGCGGGGGTGGCTTCGGCGGCGAGTTGGACGTTCTCGCCGGCGAGACCGCGTCGAGTGGGCCGCAGCGTGGAAGCTACGAGCAGGTGCCCGAGGTGCAGGTTCCGGAGATCAGGTTCTCCTCGGTGGGCGAGCTGGACCTGTCCGACGCCTCGATGCTGAAAGATCCGGATCTGCCGGACGTGACGGTGACCCAGCCCGAGGAGGCTGCCCCGGTGCCCCCGGCGCCGGACCTGGCGAGGGTCGTGAACGCCCTGCTCGAGGTCGGTGGGACCTGGACGGAGGCAAAGGCGGCCTACCTCGCCCGAGGGCATCTCGATGTCATGCGGAAGCTGGTGCGGTATCGGCAGGAGTACGTGGACCGCTTGCTGGCTGAAGTGCTCGCCGAGTTCCCGGGAGTTACCGCACGGGCGGTGGGCAGCACCGATCTGGGGTCTGACTACGACGTGACGGTGAGCGGGCCGGGAGACACGGAGGTGGTGGCGGAGTTCAACCGCCGGTTCCGGGAGGACGAGGGGTGGGGTCGGGAGTCCGGCACGGTGCTGGACACCAATGTCTACGTGCCGTCGCACGTGCCCGGCCTGCCGTTGGGAGCGGTGTCCGCCGCCGGTCGCCGGCAGGTGGCACGTGATCAGGACATCGCGGCGTTGACCAAGGTGCGCCGGTACCTGTCGCGGCCGGGCTGGGACGCGTTCGTGGCCCAGCTGCTGGAGTTGATCCCGGCGGACGGCCCGGCCAGGGCGGAGGCGGGACGGCGGTTCGCCGACGCGGACGCGTCGTACGAGAAGGCCGAGCGCGAGGCGCGGCAGCGGTTGGACGATCGGCGGTTGACCGGTGCACCACCCGGGTCCCGCCGAGGCTCACTGGAGATGCCGCCGACGGAGTCGGTACAGCATCCCGAGCAGCGGGGCCGTTCGCTGCTGCCGGGTGGCACCCGTTCGCGACGGGCCTCGCCCGGCCCGGCCGCGGCGAGCCGGGACGGATCGCTGGCGCCGAATCCGTTGGCCGGCCGGCGCGGTTCGGACGAGAGTGACCTGTTCGCGGCCGGGGGTGACCACGACGACGCCGAGCAGGATGAGTTGTTGGCGGCACGCAGCCAGCTCTATGTGGAGCACATGCGACAGGAGCGGGACGCGGAGACGAAGTACCACCTGCTTCGGCGCCCGAGTGACCCGATGCCGATGGCGCGCACGCTGGACCGGCTCGCCATCGAGGCCCAGCACCTGGCCGGCGAGGGGCTGCAGCATGCATCGGAGGCGTACCACTCCGTCGGGGCGCTGCTGGACGTGGTGGAGAACCAGCAGGGTGGGGCGGGCCTGCGGCTGTCGGCGGCGCAGCTGCTGCAGTCGATGAACGAGCAGTTCGGGGATCTGCTCAAAGACCTGGACCACTATGGCACCGAGGACACCGGGCGCGGCGCCGGCCAGGCGTATCTGCAGTCGGCGAAGTACTTGGGCCGATTGATGCGGGCGGCCGGCGGGCTGCTCGCGCTGACCCGCCCGGCGGACATCCCTTCGGGCGCGCCAGACCCCCGGTTGCCCGAGACGGTCCGGACCTCGTGGCAGCTGCTGGACCAGTTGGCCGCGTCGGACCTGATGAAGCTGCGTCGCAAGGGTCAGCCGTACGACCAGCTCCGGGGCGGCGAGCGCGCCGACCGGGCTTGGGCGGAGGCCACCAAGATCCTGCCTGAGCAGCAGCGCCCGCTGGTGGCTTTCCGCCGGTTGGTGACCACGTTCGTCGCCACGGTGAACGCGGTGACCCGGCCGGTCACGCAGGACTCTGTGGACCTGACGTTCTCCGCCGAGGTCGCATCGGGGGTCCGCGCGCCCTCGGGCGCGGCGGGCCCGAAGTTCGAGCAGGGGCGGGTCGCGCAACGGCTGCGGCGTGGGCTGGAGCGGGCGAACGTGTCGTTGTCGTTGGACGAGTTGCGGCGGCGGGTGGCCGGTGGCGCTGTCGGGCAGGGCGACTGTCTGGCGCAGTTGGGGCACATGCTGGATGCGGTCCATGAGGGTGGGGTGTGGGCGGATCGGACGCGCGACGACTCGGCGCTGGGTACGGGGCAGTTGCTCGAGTCGGTGCCGGACGAGTGGTGGACCTCGGTGCGGGATTGGCAGGCGGTGCGGGAGGAGTTGGCGCGTCGGGGTGCGGGTTGGTCGGTGGCGACGGTGCACGAGTGGCGAGGCAAGGCCGGGCATGCGGTGTTGCTGCACCACGTCAACGACGAGCAGGCGGGCGCGACCGCGGCTGAGGCGGTGTGGGCGGCACGGCCGAAGGACGGCGGCGGCGCCCGGCATCTGGTGCGACCTCAGGAGCTGACGCCGGGTGTCCGGATTCGGGCGTTGTTGATCAGTGATCGGGGTCAGATCGTGCGGTGGCCCGACGCCGGCGCGGGTGGGTCCTTGGTGTCGGCGTTGACGGATCCGACGGGCGGGCCGATTGAGGGATTGGGGCTGGAGCAGGAGATCAAGCATCGGGTGTGGCTGTCGCAAGAACAGGCGCAGCGGTTGTTCGCCCCGGACCCGCAGCGGCCCGACGAGCCCGGTGACCCTTACAGCGCGGTACTGGTCCAGTGGGCCGGGCTGGTCGAGATCCAGCTGGACTGGGCCACCACCTACGCCATCGACCTCGGCGACGGCCAGGGCCTGCGCTACTACGAAACCCCTGCCGAGGCGCAGGCAGCGGCCGGCATCCCCCAGCAGGGGCGCCGGTACAAGGGCCTGTCGCAATGGCGGGCGGACGGCTCCCCGACGGGCGCGGTGATCGCGGCGAAGGTGCTGATCACCGAGATCGTGGGTCACCATTGGCGGGAGGTACCGGGGGAGGAGAACCTGCCGTCCATGGCGGAGGTGCTCGCCGCGATCGCGGTGGTCCGGCGGCGGCTGTGGAGCGCCGGGCGGGACAGCACCGGGTCCACCCAGGTCGAGGAACTGTTCCATGAGCCGCACTGGAAGATCGGTGAGGCCGGGGTCGGCGCGGTGATCTTCGGCTCGGAGAAGGATGAGCCCGACGAGCGGGCCAGCTACACGCAGTTCACCGCAGGCGTCACGCTCAGCGGACTGTCCGAGTTCCTGTCGGAACTGGCCGAGCTGCCCGTGGACAACATCGCCCGGGAATCCCTGGACTTCGGGCTGTCACTGGCCGATCAACTCGTCGAGTCCTACATCGCCGGGCAACTCGGCGCCTACCCCGGACCGTTGGCCCGCGAGTTCGCCGAGCGTTTCGAGGAGGTCGTTCAACTACACGGCTATCTGACCCACGCATACACCCATGCGGCCGCACCGGTCTATTACGAGCGGGCCGCGGCTCCGGCGCTCACGAAGAACTATCTGCTCGGCGCCTCGAGGATCTCGTTCCATAGGATTCGGGCAGAGCTTCCGAAAGCTGTCCGGGATTTCCTGGAGGATCACGAAGAACAGCTCAGGTCAGCAATCGTGGCTGTGCTGCACAATTCGGTCCAGCCGGACGGCGAGGTGCCCGGACCGGCGAACTCGGTGCTCGGCATCACGCTGAAGCATGCTGAGCACCGCAAGACGGTCGACGATTTTCTGGACACCGTCCTGCTGTCGCCGGAGACGCTGGCGGCGCGCGGCAAGGAACCGGTCACCATCACCGAGCTCCTCGGTATGCGGCCGGAATACGACAAGCTGGACACCAACGGTGGGCTGGTCGCGTTCGCGCTGCTGTTGGTGGAGCTGCGCGACGGTCTCCGTGGCGCCGTCCCGATGGAGCTGCTGCAGCAATACGCGGCGCGAACCGGTGGCTTGACCCGGGTGGGCTATGCGCGCGCCGGGTCCGTGCTGGTGGCCGACCCGGACCTGAAAACCGCGCTGGGAGCCATCAGAGCCGACCCCACGATCGCCGCGCTGGAGCCGTTGCTGTCCCACTTCGTGAACTTGGAGGCGGACGCCAACCTGCGCACGGCCGTGACCGAGGAACTCGCGCGCCTGGCACTGCTCGGTGAGGTGACGAGCGAGACAGTGCAGGCGGTGGACACGCTGCTGCGCACCACACTCGCGGCACTACACCGGCTCGGGCCCGGGGTGGCCGGCATGACCGTGCCAGCTCTGGTGCGCGCGGCAGAGCTGGTGACCACCCAGCTGCAGCAGCGGCTCGAAGTGGCCTCAGTGCCGCTCGATGTACCGCGCCCGTCGGTGACCGATGACCGCGAGCGAGTCAACGCCCAGCTACGTCGCGGACACGTGCGTAGCGCGGTGTCGCTCTCGCCCAGGGAGCTCATACAACTGATTCGTGCGCTACGGCGATCGGATGGTGTGAGTAGGAACTGTTTGGCGCTGTTGCGCGACGTGGCCTCGGAGATCTACCCGGACGGTCTGTGGTCTGGCGGTTCCTCCGACGACGCGGTGTTGAATGCTGGCGGCGTGCTCGGTGACGTTGTGCGGGGGGCATCGTGGGTGAGGGTCGCGGATTGGGATTCGATCGAGCGAGCATTGCTTGCGGCCGGTGTTGGAGCATCGGCGCTGGCAGTGGTGGAGCAGCCGTACGGTGACGGTCATGCGGTAGTGCTGCACCATGCCACGGACGGGAACGTGTGGGCGCTGCAGCCGCAGGCGACGCGGCTGGAGGATGCTGTTGTCCGAGTGGATGCATTGCCGCCCGGGGTGACTATTCGCGCGTTTTTGGTGGACTCGGCGGGTGGCGGGCTCAATCGGCACCCTCAAGGGCCGGTGCCCGGTAAGGCTGCGTCGGGGATGGAAGTTCGACTGGCTTCGCAGGCAGAGTCAACGTCGAAGGTGGCGTCACTAATCGACCCGACGATCAAGGTCTACGGCAAGATGGGCCCTGAGCAGGAGTTGAAGCACCGGGTGGAGTTGACGCCCGAGCAAGCCGCGAACTTGGTCGAGACGTACGGAGCGGTTCTCGTCGAGTCGAAGTACGTCGAGATTGTCCTCGAATCGCAGTCCGCATGGGCCGTCGACATGGATGACGGGAAGGGCCTGCGCCACTTCGAAACGGCGGACGCCGCATTGTGGGCATCAGGGGTCTCTCTGGAACAGCGCCGACGGTTCCCCAACCTGGAGAGCTGGGAAGAAGCCGGAAAGCCGGCGAGAGCCGTAGTCGCGGTGACTATCCTCGGCGTTGAGCTCGTAGGCAAGCCGTGGGCCGTGTTGGCCAGCGAACTCGGGACCGCGCCTTCGTCGGAGTCGGTACTCGACGAGATCCAAGAGATCAGGCGACGGCTGTGGAATGCGGGCCGGGACAGCACCGAGTTCACACTGCTCGAGGAGTTGTTCCCGCAGCCGGACTACGACGTGACGTGGGCGCGGGGCGCCAAAATCTTTGGTTCCGAAGAGTTCAAGCCTGGTCATCGCCGCAGCTATACCCAGCTCACCGTCGGGGTAGCTCTCGCGGGCCTGCATGGGTTTCTGCTCGACCTGCTCCGGCTCAAGAAGAACACCGATCAAGAGAAATTACTGGGGCACGGCCTGAGCTTTTCCAATGAGATAGCGAACAAGTATATCGACACAGCCTTGGGGGGTTCTCAAAATGTGTCGGCACGGGCCTTGCTGCGAGGAACGCCCGACGTGGAATCGTTGCGAGGTTACCTGGCCCTGGCCTATGTCCATGCCGCCGCGGCGATCATGTTCGAACGCCAACCGCGTCGCGTCAACCTCGTAAAGAACTGGACGGTGGTTGCCTCGAGAGTGTCATTCTCGACGATTCAAGAAATAGTTCCTCCGAAAGTTATGGAATTCCTGGAAGATAATCGAGATTATCTGCGCGGAGAGTTCGAGCAGTCGATCGACGCGATCATTCCGAAACTCGGCCGGGATGATCCAAGTGCGCTAAACACGAAATTACTCTGCGCAGGGTACAAGAAGACCGTCGGCCAGTTCATCGATACCGTCCTGCGCAGGACCGAGGTGCTCGAGAGGCTCGGTCAGGAGCCGGTCACGATCACTGAGATCATCGGGATGACGCCGTTGTACGACGAGCTGGACACGAACGGCGGATCGCTCATCTTTGCCCTCATTTTGCTCGAGCTCCGCGATGTCGAACAGGGTGAGGTGCCGAACGCTCGATTGCGGCGGATCGTCGGCCAGATCACGGAGTGGGTCAAGGCTGCGTACGCGAACGCTGAGTCGGTCAGCCGGCTCGACGGCGATCTCGCAACCTTGCTGCGGACGATTACGAGCGACAGGAAGGTCCAACAGGTGCTGCCGTTGTTGGATCTGGTTTCGAGCCTGGACCCGATGCAGGTCGAGCTGCTCGACCGTGTCGGCGAGCGATTGGCGCGATTGGCCCTCGTCGGTGAGGCCGACCACGTCTCCGTGCGGACGATCACGGAGTTGCGGGACGCGGCGACCGCGGCGCTCCTGGACGGCCGGGCGCAGCCGGGCGCGGTGGTCGAGGTCATGCAGGCCGCCGAGACAGCCATCAAGGCGCTGCAACAGGACCTCCTACTCACGGCGCGGGTCAACAGCGGGTTGCGTCGGCGACCGGTGCAGCGCGGCGACGCCCAAGCGCAGCGGCCCGATGTGTCATTGGGCGAAGTGCTCGACGCGCGGGACAACCTGACGCGGAGCGGTGCACTGCCCGCCGGTGATCCGGACGCTGAGGTCAGCGAGATAATCCGCGAGCTAGTGGGTGGCGGGAGTCGTGCCACCATTGTTGTTCCCAGCCTACCGGATGCGCGTGGGGCGGCCCTGACAGAAATCGCGGAAGAAGACGAGTAGGCCCCGAGTGCTATCGAGTAATGGCCACGACTACCACGGGTATCGTGGTGCGCCCGATGCGGACGGGCCGTTTGCAAATTTTCGGCGTATTGTTCAGGTTCTGTTTGCGCCGTGTGGAAAGCAAATGTAAGTGCTTCTCGGCGCTGCCGCGCACTGGTAGCGTGGTGTCCATGTTCCGCCGGTCGAAAGGCGCCGCGGTGGCGCCGGATAGACGGTTCGCCGGAATGACTGTGCACCTCTGAACCTGGAGTTGTCGTGAACCAACGAGTGCTTGCTGCTGCCGATAATGGTCAACCTGACGACGGTGACCGGGTCTTCACGGTCGGTGGTCACGAGTACATACTGCACAAGGGTCAGACGCAGATCGACATCGACGGTAAGACCTGGACGCTCGGCTCGGACGGCAAACTGATGCCGCCGGACGACGGTGACCGGGTCTTCACGGTCGGTGGTCACGAGTACACGCTGCACAAGGGTCAGACGCAGATCGACATCGACGGTAAGACCTGGACGCTCGGTCCGGACGGCAGACTGATGCCGCCGGACAATGGCGATCGAGTATTCGAGGTCAACGGCCACGAGTACACGTTGGCGGCCGGCCAGAACAAGATCGACATCGATGGTAAGACCTGGGAGCTCGGCGGCGACGGCAAGCTGCACCCGCCGGACAACGGTGACCGGGTATTCAAAATCGGTGATAAAGAATACACGTTGCACGCCGGGCAGAACGAAATCGAGATCGATGGTCAGACCTGGAAGGTCGATGCCGACGGCAAGCTGCACACGGACGACAAAGTGTTCAAGATCGGCGACCAAAGTTATGTCGTCAAGCCGGGACAGAAGACTCTGACCGTCGGGAAAAATACCTACATAATCGGCGAAGATGGAAGTATGACCGGACTTCCCGATGGAATGGATTTCCACGGGTTCGAAGTGGCTTTGGGTGAAATGTCACAAGCGGTCACGACGGTGAAACAGCTGTCAAGGCAGGTCGGCGAGCGTATGACGCGTATTGGTACGCTCTTCGACAACATCGGTGACGGTTGGCAGAGTCCGTCGGCACTCTCGGCCAAGAATGTCACAGACTGGTTCAAAAAATCCAGTAAGGATCTGAACGATCTGTTGGACGACGCGAACGAGCGGTTGCGCACTTCGTACCAGAATTACCACGACATCGAGCAGCAGAACCTCAACAATATTTCATAGTATCCGTGAGCGCGGCGCGCGTCCTACAGGCGGGTCAGGACGGCGGACCCGGTGGAGCCAGCGCCGCCCCAGTCGAGTCGGCGCTGATGTTGACCGTGGCGCAGAGCGGCGCCCGGCCGGCCCGCACCCTCCTTGGCCTGTGGGTCCGGACCCTGTCCACCGTCCGAGATTACGAATCCGCTCGACCATGATCCACGGGACACGCGCTAGTTTCCGGAGTCGAGCGCGCGGTCCACGAGGTTGGGGAGTTGCCTGAGTTGCCGGCGGGAGGTGATGCCGAGTTTGCGGAAGATGTTGCGGAGGTGGGCGTCGACCGTGCGGGGGCTGATGAAGAGGCGGGCGGCGACTTCGTTGGAGGTGGCTCCGGTGGCGACGAAGCGGGCGATGTGCACTTCTTGCATGGTGAGCTGATCGTGGGTGCGGGTGGACCGGTTGGAGACGTTCTCCCCGGTGGCGCGCAGTTCGTTGGCGGCGCGCCGGGCGAATGCCTCGATCCCTGCGCCGGACAGCAGCTCGTGGGCGGTGCGCAGGTGGGCGCGGCCGTCCTTGCGGCGGCCCTGCCGGCGCAGCCACTCGCCGTAGACGAGGTGTGCTCGGGCTCGGTAGGGCAGCAGGGGACTCTGGTCGAGGTGCTCGACGGCGTCGCGGTAGTGGTCCTCGACCCCGGTCACCAGTCCTCGGGCGCAGGCCGCGATGCCCAGGCCGGTGGGGGTTCCGCTGGCGTCGGCGCGTTCGGTCAACTGTTCCAGTGCGGTAGTGGCCGTGTCGTGCTTACCGCACCGCACCGCCGCCTCCACCAGTTCGGCCAGGACGAACCCGGTGAAGGCGAGGTCGTGGTGGGCGGTGGCGAGGCGAGCCGCCGCGAGTGCGGCGGGATAGTCCGCCAGGCTGTTGTTCAGCACGGCCGCGGTCCAGTAGGCGGTCGCGAGCAACTGCTCCGTGCCGCGCGCTGTCGCCGCCTCGGTGGCCTCCGCGATCAGGGCCAGCCCCTCCTCGCGTCGGCCTCGGACCGCCGCGAGCTGCAGCTGGCCGTAGTAGGCCGCTGGTCCTCCGGTGGCGTCGGCGATCGCCCCCTCCTCGGCGATCGCCTCGATGGCCCGCCCGACGTCGCCGGCCAGTGCGGCGTTGAACGCCACCTGGGCGAGGCCGAGGCGCAGGGCGAGCGGTGCCCCCGAGTCGCGGCCGGCTCTCATCAATGACTCGCTGATCGCCTGGCTGATGTGCGGATCCCACAGATTGGCGGCGACGACGGCGGAGAGCACGGGGCGCCGCATCCAGAGCGGATTGTCGGCGCCGTCGAGGACACGTCGGATCAGGGGAACCGCGGCGCGGTGCCCCTGAGTGGTGAGCAGGGTCAGCGCGTCCAGGATGTCCGGCGGGCGCGGTGCGGGCGCCGAGGCTCGGGCGGCGTCGAGGACCTTGTCCATGACGCCGCTGGGGCGCCCGACGACGAAGCTCATCTCCAGGGCGTCCAGGAAGCAGTCGCGGGATCGCCGGGGATCCACCGTCGAGAGCCGTTGTCCGGCCCGGATCATGAAGGCCGGACCATCGCCATCCCCATGGCGCAGGAACGCGATCTGGCCACGCAGCAGGTCGACCTCGGCATGCTGGGGCTCGGTCAGGCCGGCGTTCTCGAGGGTGTCGAGTAGCCCGGCGGCCGCGTGGGGGGTGCCGGCGTCGAATGCGGCGCGGGCAGCGGTGAGGGTTCGTGCCATCCGTTTGACGGGATCGAGCGACAGTTCCGCCGCGCGTTCGAGGAAGGCGGCTGAGGCGACGACACCGCCGCGAGCTCGGGCGCGGGAGGCGGAGTGTTCGAGCTCGGCCGCGACGTGTTCGTCGGGGCCGCTGCTGGCTCGCGCGCGGTGCCAGGTCTGCCGGTCCGGGTCGAGGGTGGGGTTCGTGACCTGGGCGAGCACCTGGTGGGCCCGTCGGCGTTCGTCGGCGTCGGCGGCGAGGTAGACCGCCGAGCGGGCCAGCGGGTGGCAGAAGCGGACCCGGGTCGCGAATTCGACGAGCCCGGTGGCGGTGGCGGCCGCGCTGGCGGCCGGTACGTCGATCCGCAGGTGTTGCGCGGCGGGCCACAACAGGCCGGGGTCGCCGGTCGGGTCGGCGCTGGCCAAGGTCAGCAGCTGGCGTGCTTCGGTGGGCAGGTCGACCAGCCTGGCTTGGAAGCCCCGCTCGATCCGGGTCGGGACCGAGGAGGTGTGGGCCATGGCGAACCCATCGACGCCGGGTAGCTGCAACAGGGCGAGCGGGTTGCCTCTGGCTTCGGCCACGATCCGGTCGCGCACCTGGTGGTCGAGCAGCGCGGGAGTTTTCGCCGCCAGCAGGGCTCGGGCATCGTCGTCGCTCAGCTGCTCGACGATCAGGGCAGGCAGCTGATCCAGCGCTCGGGCAGGGGAGGGCACCCTGACGGCGAACAACATCGCCAGGCGTTCGGTGTTGACACGTCGGGCGATGAAAGCCAGCGCCGCCGCCGAGGCCGCGTCCAGCCACTGAGCGTCGTCCACCAAGCACAGCAGTGGGCGTTCTCGCGCGGCGGCCGCCAGCAGCTCCAAGGTCGCCAGCCCGACGCGGAAGGGGTCCGGCGGTCCGGAGGCCAGGCCGAACGCGACCCGCAGGACGTCCTGGTGCTGGATGGGCAGTGTGGTGAGGTGATCGTCGGCGGGCCGGCACAGCTGGTGCAGGGCGGCGAACGGCAGCTCGGACTCGAACTCCGCCCCGGACCCGTGCAGCACCCGGAAACCCGACGCGGCCAGTTGGGCGTGCTCCAGCAACGCGCTCTTGCCGATACCCGCCTCACCACGCAGGACCAGTGCGCCACCCCGTCCGCCACGCACCGCGCCGACCAGCTCGTCGAGAACCCGCATTTCGGCCCGCCTGCCGACGAGTGAACCGACAGGCCCGGCCGACGACGACATACGACATACTTTACGAATAATGGGACCTCACACTTTCGAGATCGGTTCCCGGGGCGAAAGCATTGTTGCTGTCCGCCATTCCTTGGACGAGCTCCGGCCGGTTATGAGGTGTCGATCCCGCCCGACTGCTGAACGATTCAACAGCAGGCCCAGTAGTCGGCCATGATCGCGTGCTCGCGTGACCGGTACGGCGCGGGCGCACCCAGGGTTGCGCGATCGCGCGGCGGAGGTTCCAGGTTCCACCGCGGCACTTCTCGCCCGGCGCGCTCACCACTGTGGAAGTGGGTGCCGAGCTGGTCAGCGAAGAGCAACAGCGCACCGGTTCCCGTCCGACCGTCGCGGACCTCGGCTGAGCGCAACGTGGGTCCGGTATCTACCTGATAGTCGACCCGCACTCGACCGACGGGCGGCATCACGGGCGGGCGAGGATTTCGGCGAGCCTGGCGGTGTCGCTCAGATATCGCTCGTACGGGAATCCTGCTTCGAGTAGACCGTCACGAAGCTCTTCGTAGAGTGGTGTGCCGGTGTCGCGGAAAGCCTTGCTGCCGGTTTCGGTGATGCTGACCAGTCGTCGCCGCCCGTGCTCGGGATCGGTGCGGACCTGCACGAGGCCGGCGACCTCTAGCGGGCGCAGCGCCCGGCTGATCGCGGGGTCGGAAACCGACAGTGCTTGTGCCAGCTGGTGCTGGGTTGCCGGTTGGATGTCTTCCAGCGTTCCCAGCAAGCGCATCTGGCTGTAGCTCAGCCCTCCGGGATCGCTGCCGCGCTGCCGCGCGGCCTCTCCGAGCAGGAGTACTACGCGATGCAGCAAGTCGGCCAGTCCATAGTCCACGGTGCGAGCATACAGCAGTCTTGACAGGTTAATATTAACTAGGTAAGACTTTGGGTATGGACACGGTCTCGTACTTCGCACAGTCTTCTTTCCCTCTCATCTGGCTGCTGGTCGCTGTCGTCGGCGCGCTGATCCGCACGCGGCACAGCTCGTCCCGTCAGGAAACGTTGGAGACCTGGCAGCGGTGGTGGGCGATCGGTGCACTCGGCTGCGGAAGCCTGTGGATGACACTCTCGTTCGTCGCGATCCCGGACATGATGGCCACTGCGATCGGGTTCGGTCGAACCCCGTTCGAGTTCGAAATCGCCTTCGCCAACCTCGGGCTCGCTGTCCTTGGCCTTCGCGCCGGCTCGCCCTCGAGCTCGGCCAGGGAGCGCATCACCATCGGCCTCGGCGCCGGCATGTTCCTGTGGGGCGCGGTAATCGGTCACCTCTACCAGTGGATCGCCAACGGCGACCATGCCCCCGGCAACACCGGTGGCGTCCTTGTCTACGACCTGCTCATTCCGGCGGTCATGATCATCCTCGCCCGTCTCTCGCGGCGACCGACCGCCGTGCGGCAGCCCGATGTCGCGTCCATGGTCTGACGTTCTCGCGGGCGGTTCCTGCTCAGAATTGACCCGTCGACGGCATGATCACTGCCCGGAGCTGGAAGCTCGACCGTGCGGTTCGGTCGATACGGGCAGGGTGTGCCGGGCGCCACACCCGCACTGGCAGCATCGACGGGGCCGCCATTGGTACTGCTGCACGGCATCCCGCAGACCCACCTGATGTGGCATCGAGTGGCCCCGACCCTGGCCGAGCACTTGACGTGGCACACGATGAGTCCGACCGAGGCCGACACCGGCTGCGCTGCCCGGTACTGGCGCCTCGACTAGCCCGGCGATTCATGAAGCGATATGCCGATCTCGAGTGGCTCTTGATGATTTCACTTGGTGATTTCCGTGGCCGGCGCGGACGTGCTCGATTGCTGGTACTCGCAATGACAGCAGTCCGACTGGCAGGGTGCCGCCGCCCGAGTCGGCCACCCACTTTCGCAAGAGTGCGCCATCGCGCAGCCCCGTGCGGGGTTCTCGATCACATTGGTGGGTTCCGGGGAGGTCGGCGAGGCTTCGGCGGCGGCGCCGTCGACGAGCAGCTGGTCACAGCACGACAGTGACGATGATCGGATGAGGTGTGGCGGGTCGGGGGGTGTTGAGCCGCCGATCGGCGGGTCCGGGTTCCCGGGTTTTGCGTCATCGTGGCTCGGCGACCTCAACGGCTGTGTGCGCTTGCGGGGTGCTGGTCGGTAGGTGTGAGGCAGGAGAGTGGCCATGGGTGACGTGCTCCGGAACGTCGATTGCGGTCTCAGTGTGGTGAACCGTCGTCGGCTGCTGCTCGGCGTGCTTCCGGCCGCTGCTGTGCTGGTCGCCGGCTGTTCCCGGGCGAGCGCTGACGAGCTGGGTGGTCAGGCTCCACTCGCATTGATCTACGGTGGCCCGCAGGGTTGCCCGGACTGCGCGCCGGCTGTGGCTGCGTTGCTGCGCGCTGCGCCTCGGCCTTTCCGGACTCGGTACGTGGGCCCCGATTCGGGGGTTGCGCTGACCTCCGCGGTTCTGGCCCAGGCGCGCTTGTACGTGCAGCCGGGCGGTGGTGCCGATCTTGAGGGAGCGTGGCGGCAGCTGCGTGGTTCCGCCGAGTTGGTCCGTGGCTGGGTGCGAGAGGGCGGCAGCTATCTGGGCTTGTGCTTCGGGGCTTATCTGGCTGGGCGCAACCCTGGCTTCGATCTGCTGCCCGGAGACACCGACGGATACACCAGCTCTCCTGGTGCCGCGGTCACCGATGACCGGGACACTGTGGTGGACGTGGACTGGCGGGGACAGCGCAGGCATATGTACTTCCAGGACGGACCGGCCTTCTATCTGAACGAGGGCGCCGGGGCGACGGTGCTGGCGACTTACCCCAACGGAACTGTCGCTGCCGCGGTCGCCCCGTACGGCAAGGGGCGGGTCGGAGTGAGCGGCCCCCACCCGGAGGCCGACGAGTCCTGGTACACGGAGAAGGGACTGAGCAACCCTGACGGCGTCCGCCTCGACCTGGCCTACGACCTGGTCGATGCGACCGTCGGAAGGAGCTGAGACACGGTGGGAATCACGCTGAGGCCCGGTACGTCGACGCCGGTCGGTGACCGCGCGCTCCTGGTCATCGGGTCGGTGCCGGATCGAGTGCTGATCTGGCCCGCTGAACCTGAGGCTGTCGCCTCCTGCACTAACTTTGGCCATGGCGAACGGGGAGCGCGCCATGTCCGAGGAGGACCGTGGCGCCCACGATCAGGCGCGAGGGGTAGATGGACGTGCTGCGGGTGGTAGTCGTCGACGACGAGGCTCTGGTGCGTTCGGGGTTCTCGCTGATCCTCGGCGCGGATCCGGGGATCCAGGTGGTGGCCACCGCGACCGGGACCGACGCGTTGGCGACTGTGGAACGCGAGCGCCCGGATGTGGTGCTGCTCGATATCCGGATGCCCGAGGTGGATGGCCTGACCGTTCTCGCGGCACTGCAGCGGTGGGCCGACCCGCCCGTGGTGGCGGTGCTGACCACCTTCGACAACGACGATTACGTCCTGGCGGCGCTTCGCGGGGGCGCTGCCGGGTATCTGACCAAGGACACCGACCCGGATCGGCTGCCCGGCTTCGTGCGCAGTCTGGCGGCCGGAGCGGTGGTTCTGGGCCCGGGGGTGTCACGGCCGTTCCTGCGTCGTACCGCTGCTCCAGCCGACGACGATGAGACCGCTCGTCTGGAGTTGCTGACCACACGGGAGCGGGACGTGTTGCGACTGGTCGCCGAGGGCCTGTCCAACGCCGAGGTGGGACAGCGTCTCTACCTCGGCGCGGGCACGGTCAAGGATCACGTCAGCGCGGTACTCGGAAAGCTGCGTGTCGGTACCCGGGTCCAGGCCGCGCTGATCGCTCAGCGATCGGATCTGCTCGGCCGCTCCGCGCCGCCTCCCGCCTCGCCGGGACCGGCGCGGTGAATCGCCTCGGAGCGTGGCTGGCCCACCTACCGGTCTGGGTACGAGACTCGGTGCTGTTCTTGCTGGCCGGGCTCGACACCTGGTTCAACCTGTCCGGGACAGCCTGGGAGCCCTGGCGGATCGGGTGCGCCGCACTGGCCTTGCTCGTGCTGCCCGTCCGACGGCGGGCACCGCTCGTAGTCGTTCTGCTGACCCTGCCGGCCACCGCCGTGCTTGATCTGTGGGTCGCTCCCTTCGCCGCGCTCTACACACTCGCCAGTCGCAACAGAGCGATCCTGCTGTTGGTGCTGATGGCGCTCTGTACCGGAGTGGCCGATGCCGATCCGTGGCCGCTGCCGTTGCAGCCCGGCGGTGACCGCGCCGACACGATGGCCAATGTGGTCTATGGGTTCGCCTGGGCGCTCACCCCGGTTCTGCTCGGGCAGCTCACGCTGGCCTACCGCGATCTGAACGAGCGGTCACGACGGATTCGCAAGTTCGAGGCGCACCAACGTGAGGTGTATGCCCAGACCGTGCTCAGCCAGGAACGCGCACAGATCGCCCGCGAGATGCACGATGTGGTGTCCCACCAGGTGAGCTTGATCGCCGTCCACGCCGGCGCGTTGCAGGTGTCGACCACCGATCCTGATACCCGTGCCGCCGCCGCGACGGTCCGCCAGCTGGCTACCGCGACTCTCGACGAGCTGCGCGGCATGGTCGGGTTGCTGCGCGCCTCCGACGGTTTCGGTGACTCGATCGCGCCCCAACCGACGATCGACGACCTGCGGGGCCTCATCGCCTCCGCGGGGATCGAGGTCAGCCTGAGCGGTCAGCTTCCTCGGGAACTCGCCTCACCGGTCCAACGAACCGTCTACCGAACCGTCCAGGAAGCCATCACCAACATCCGCAAACACGCTCCGGGAGCGGCGGCCGAGGTGACGCTGTGGCACCAGGGTCCGGAACTAGGAGTAACGATCACCAACGGGCCTTCGTCACAGCCTCCTCTGGCGCTGCCGCAGTCAGGGCATGGCTTGATCGGCCTACGGGAGCGGGCCACCGCTCTGAACGGCGTCCTGGACAGCGGCGCCACCGTCACGGGCGGGTTCACCGTCGCGCTACGGATACCGGCAGCATGAGGCAAGCACACCGAGAGGTAGTGAGGATGCAACGAAGCAACAGCGCCCCAGTGAACGCCGCGGCTGGCACAGCGACCTCGAACCGGAGACCGATCGGGACCGCTGTCACGCGGGGCGCCGTGGTCGTGTGTCTCATCGGGGCTGTCGCCGGATGCTCCGGTGCTGGGGTGACGTCCGCATCGTCGGATGTGTCCGTACCGGCGTCCGCCACCCCGGCGCCCGTGACGAGCGAGCACACCCCGTCGCACAAGGCGGCCGCGCCGACGGGATCGTCCCGCCGCGCGACGACGGCGGCGCCGGTACTCGGCTCGGCTTCGACGGGGACCAAGGGGTATGGGACGGCCCGGCCGGGGCAGATCGACGGCGGCCGGGACTCGTCGGGGATCGTCTCCGATGTGCAGTGGTCGAACTGGGGCGCGGCCAGGGCGAGCGGGACGGGCATGGCGACCTACGCAGCTCCGGACCAGCCGGCGGCGGAGGGAAAGTCGGAGAAGGCGACCGTGCTCGCGTTCGATCTTGGCCAGTGCGGTGGCAAGCCCGCCTATCGCAAACTCACCTGGTACTTCCCGCAGCATGGGGAGAAGCCGAACGAGGCGGCAGCGCTGGACATCTGCGGCGGGTGAACGCGTGTGGCCGGCTCCCCACACAGCGGGCTCGACAACTCCGAACCATGATCATCACCGCCTCAGGGCTGTTTTCCGGCCGAAAATCAGCCCTGAGGCGGTGATGATCATGAATCGGCGCGACGATCTAGGTGATTGTCACCGATGCGGGCTGGCTGTCGGTCGAGAGATGGTCGGGTTCGAACGAGGGCGTGCGACCGTGCCTGGAATGCGGCCCGAGCCTGTACACACGAGCCTGCTCAGTGAGGGACTATGGAATCGAGAACGTCGGTGAACCTGCCGGTGGCCAGGGAGAACCTGCGTGCGGGGGTATTCATGCCGCCGTGGTCACTTCCGCTCGGGCTGTCTCCGACCACAGCCATCCACCGGGAGCTCGACTTCGTCGATTTTCTGGATCGGGTCGGCTACGACGAGGCGTGGATCGGTGAGCATCATTCGGGCGGTATGGAGATCATCGCCTCTCCGGAGTTGTTCATTGCGGCGGCGATCGAGCGCACCGAACGAATTCGACTGGGCACCGGTGTTATCTCGTTGCCCTACCACAATCCGTTGATGACGGCCGACCGGATCGTTCAGCTCGATCACCAGGCACGCGGTCGGGCCATGTTCGGGTTCGGCCCCGGCCTACTGCCCGCTGATGCTGCGATGCTTGGCATCCCGGCTGATTCACAGCGGGCCCGGATGGCCGACGCGGTCGAGGTGATCGTGCGGTTGTTGGCCGGAGAGACCGTCACCAGGAGTACCGATTGGTACACCCTGGAGGAAGCCACCTTGCACCTCGGGCCCTTCACCAGGCCGCGCCCCCATCTCGCGGTCGCCAGCGCGATCACCCCGTCGGCGGGCCGCGTCGCGGGTCGTCACGGAATGGGTTTGCTGTGTGTAGCCGCCGGCAGCGGCCCCGGTTACGACGTGCTCGACCTGAACTGGCGGATCGCGCAGGAGGTGGCCGCCGAGTACGGCCAAGTCATGGACCGCTCCGGGTTGCGGGTGGTCGCGCCGTTCCACATCGCCGAGTCGAGGGATCAGGCGCTGGCCGAGGTGAAGCACGGGCATGAGCGGTGGTCAAGCTATGTGCGCGACACGCTGGACGGTGGGCCGGAGCTTCTCGGCATGGACAGCCTCGAGAGGATCAACGAAGAGGGACACGGTGCGATCGGGACTGTCGAGGACGCGGTGAACGCCCTGAGCCGGTACTGGGACAAGGCCGGTGGCTTCGGGTGCATTCTCAACCAGCACACTCACTGGGCCGATGAGGAAGCGACGCGGCGGTCCTACCGGACGTTCGTCGACGAGGTCATGCCCGCGTTCACCGGTTCCGCCGGCGCGAGGGAGCAGTCCCATGATTGGACGCGGAACCGTCGTGGCGACCTGTCCGCACGTGCTCTAGGTGCCGCTTCGAAGGCGATCGAGGAGCATTTCCGCACCGCAATTGGATCGTAGTGCGGTGGCCGGACCAGGCAACGACGCAGCGCGGGTGCCCAAGCCGCCGCGGCGTTGGCGGCCTGTGGGTGGCCGATGGCCAGACCGGCCTGAAACCGGCGTCCGACGTGATGGTGCGGGCCGGAACACGAGAGAAAGGAAAGCGATGAGCGTTGGTGTGGTGCCGAAGATACTCGCGGTAGCGGTGCTCCTTGTCGGAGTGCCGGCGGGGTGTTCGCTCTGGAGTTACACCGCGACGAAGCAATCCCCGTCGTCGACCACCACCCGCGCGAACGCGGCCGGAGCGACCGCGTCGACAGGCGTGCACGCCTCGTCGCATTCGGCCGCCGCCTCGGCTCCGGTGCTCGGTTCGTCGACGTCGGGGCCGAAGGGCTACGGGACCGCCCGGCCCTCGGAGATCAACGGCGGTGGGGACTCTTCGGGGATCGTCTCGGGAGTGCGGTGGTCGAGCTGGGGCGCGGCCCAGGCGTCCGGAACAGGTACCGCGTCCTACGTGGGGCCGGGCCAGGCGCTCGCGGACGGGAAGCCGGAGAAGGCGACCGTGGTCGCGCTCGACCTGGGGACGTGCGGTGGTAAGCCGGCCTACCGCAAGCTCACCTGGTACTTCCCCCAGCACGGGCAGCACCTCGACCCGGCCAATGTGCAGAACATCTGCGACACGTGACCGGTTGGTGTAGGAGACGAGCTGCCTGGCCAGGTGCGACGTCGTTGCGCTCGGCGCGCGACAGGGAACGCTACACACAGTCATTGAACTGGCTAGGAGCGGCGCAATCTTCTGTATCGAACGGGCGGCTATCCGCGCGATCTGTGACGATTGTCGTGTAGTTTGGCGCGTGTGGGGTATGCCCGCATGTGAAGGGACTTCCCGTTGATCGCTGGGGAGCGGATCACACGGATGCGAAAGCCGGGCCCGGTCGTCTCGGGGACGATCCGGGCCCGGCTTGTCTTCTCGTGACGCGCCTGGTCGCTGACCTGATCGGTCGCGCCCGTCGGCATCGCGCTGGGGAACGATATCTCTGTTCTTAGTGGCCGCGACGACGTCCGTCATCGCCAGGCAAGGTAGGAACCGATCAGCGGAACCATCGCAACGCCCACCGGCATCCGGCCCCACCTGGCTCCACTCGGGGCGTCGACCCGGCCGTGCACCCGGACCGTTCAGCGCGAGGCGGCCCTTCAGGACGCCACACGGGGGACGAGCACACTGAGGGGTTGGTCAAGAGATGTTGATGACCACGGTGCCGGCGCGGGTGCGCGATCTGCGTGAACGTATCGAAACCGAGCACATCCAAGGCGCCTCGCCCGCGAGATGCACGGACAGCGCGGCTCGACGACATGCGCTCACCGCGATGACATGCACGCGCAGGTCAAGGCCCACCGGCGCAAGATAGGCGAACCCGTACCGGCGCATGATGCCCGACATCCCTCGGCGCGTCGGCCGGCGCAAGCGGCACTGTGGTCAGTGGTGCGTCGGGACCTGACAGTCCTGACCTTGCAGGAGGGGACCGGGGGTGACTGGGCGGCCGGCCGGTGGGTTCAGCTCCACGGGAGCGTTGTCCTGCGTGATCCGGTCAAGACATTGGTCGACGGCCGTTTTGCCCTTACCCCCGTCACCCCGGTCACCGAGCCACAGGTCGAGGTGCCCCTCCTGGTCGGAGGGAGGCGTGGTTGCGCCGGTGTCCTCGACGATGGCGTAGCGCTTGAGTGTGGGTAGGTAGAAACGGGCGCCCACCTTCCACACCCGATCCGCACCGGCGGGGACCGAGGCACTGATCGGGTCGTCGAAGGTGCCGATACCGCCCGGCTTGTCGTGAATCACCGGGTCACCGAGCTTGTTCGCGTTCTTGTTCTTCTTGGTCGGGGTCCAGGTGTGGCCGGTGATCCAGGCGCGTTCCTGTTGCGGAGGGCCGGTGAGGATCAGGGGATTGGCGTGCTCATCATCGTCGCGATCCGAGCGGAAGGCGCCGTCGTCGGTGCGATCACCTTTCCTGTGCTCGGAGTCCTGGCGGTGGTGGTCCGAGTCGAGTGTGTGCGTTGGTGCGTCGGACTGGCGTGCGGCTTCTGGATGTCCGGACGGTGCCGGTAGGTCCAGGCGGTCGCCAGGGTGGATGACGTTCGGGTTGCGCAGGCGGGTCTTGTTCAGTTCGAAGAGCGCTTGCCAACCGCCGTCCACGTGATGTTCCGTAGCGATCGCGCCGAGGCTCTCGCCGGGCCGTACGGTCACCGAGCCGGGTCCGCCGCCCTGTTGCGTCTTCGCCGGAAGTGTCGGCGCGGCGGCGGGTCGTTTGGACACCGAGGGCGGTCGCGGATGCGTCGGGACCGCGGTATCCGCCAGCTCCACCCGTGCGGTGGCGGCGTGCACCCGCTTCGAGCAGACCGGCCAGGCACCCCAGCCCTGCGAGGCCTGCACCTTCTGGGCGACCGCGATCTGTTCCACGCGGCTCGCATGCTCCGCGGAATCCGCGTACTGGGTGCCACCGAACTGCCGCCAGGTCGATGCGGTGAACTGAAGGCCGCCTTTGAAGCCGTTGCCGGTGTTGATCGACCAGTTCCCGCTGCTCTCACATTGGGCGAGATCGTCCCAGACGGATGTCGGTACAGCCGGCGTTCTGGGTCCACTGGCGGGGCTGCTGGTCGGAATGGTGCTGGCAAGCGCCGCAAGCCGGACCTTCGCCACCAGCGTCGGATCCGGTCGGGTGCTATTCGGCTGGGTCGTGGTGCCAGCTCCGAGTGGCGTCGCCGCGTCGACGATGTCCGGCCTAACGCCGAGGGGGGAGTCGGCGCTGCCGGGCAGCGCGCCCCCCACGTACATCGTTGCGGCGCCCGCCAGCACGCCGGCGGTCCAGAACGAACCACGTATGACGTCGCCCGCATGGGGGCGGAAGCCATTCTTGACCTGTGTCGTGTTCAACGCGTCCCCTGGTGGCCTAGTCCCGCTTCGCGCTGTGGTGCGCGCTGTCGCTGTGGCCCCGGTTGTGACCGTGCTTCGACCCGCCGTCGTGGCTGTGGCTGCGGTACTTGTTTTGACTTGTGTGCTTGCTGTGACTCTTGGTGTGTGATTTTCCGTAGCTCTTGCCGCTGTGCTTCCCGCTGTCGTTGCCCGAACCACTCCTGTCGGAGCTGCTCTTGCTCGAGCCGCTGCCGCGGTACTTGCTCTTGGACAGGGACAATCTGGTCTTGCGGGAGCCCTTGTCTGGGGTGAGGACCTTGCTCACGCTGTCGTTGCTCCCGGTCTCGTGGTTCCCTGCTGTGCGCTTGTCCGATGCCGTGGCGAGAGAGTCCCGGCTGTCCTTTGTGCCGCTGTCGCCGTGGGACGAGCCGCTCTTGTGCCCGGAGCCGGACCTGTGTGGAGCTGGACCGGTCAGCTCGGAGATCGGCGGAATCCGGTTCAGGTCGGGCGTCCCCGTGCCCTTGTCGGGCTTGCTCGCGTCGTTGCCGACCACGGCACTGCGTAATGCTGCGGACGCCGGCCCTTCGCCGCCGGTGGCTGCCGGTTGCGCAGGTTTGTCGATCGACTTCTCGGGTGTCCCTGTTGTCCCGGGCGCCGAGGGCCCTGAGGCCGGGGTGGCGTTCGGTGAGTGGGTGAAGTTCATGACGTTGTTGACCAGCGCGGTCGTCTGGTCGACCCCGGTGCTCGGGAGCGGGGTGGATGGCTTTCGGTCCACCGCTGGCGTCAGCTGTTCGAGAGCCTGCTTGGTGGCCTGCCGCTGGGTGGTTGCGATGTGCAGCTGGTGGTCGAGGTCGGCCCGGGTGGCCTGCCTGGCCGGGTCGGGATCATTCGGAGGGAGGGCGGCGAGCTGCTGGGTGAGGTCCGTGAGGCGTCGGTCCAGCTGGGTCAGTTCGCCCTGCAGCCGGGCGGCGTCGTCGTAGGGCCCGAGCTGGGACTGTAACTGGGCTCGTCGCTGCTCGAGCTCGGCTTTGTGTGCGAGCAGGGCGCTGATCGGAGCGGGGGTGTCGCCGAGTGTGGCTGCGCGGGGGTCGCGGTTCCACCTGGCCTGGGTCAGGGTGACCAAGGTGAGCTGGCGATCGGTCAGGTCGAGCACGGCGCGTGCCTGGCGGGTCCAGCTCGCCGGTGCGTCGCCGGGTCGGTCGGCGTCCAGGATGTGGCCGTCGGCGAGCCGGTGTGCGACGCCGGTCGTGCTGGCCCAGCCGCCCACACCGGCCAGGATGCCGAACGCGCCTAGTACCGCCGCCGCGCGCCGTCGGGCCGCTGTGGCGGTCTCGCGCTGCTCGCGTCGCTGCTCCGGGGTCCGCTCGTCCTGTGGAGGCGTTCCCGGTCGATCGTCGGCCGGAAGGGTCGGCCCGGGGGTGCCCTGAGCGAACTGCAGGGTGCTGTCGTCGGCGAACGCCCGTAGCTCGGTCAGCAGAATCTCGGTGCGTTCCTCGTCGAGGTGCTCTGCGCAGAGCTGGTTTCCGGCCGGAGCGGTCGAGCCGACCGGGAGCGGGCCCCCACACCCGGGCCGCACACAGTGGGACACCCCCTGGTGGGGTGACGTACGCATCATGGCTGTCACGCTGAATCGCTCTCTGTCTCGTGCGCGGGGTGGCCGGAGTCGCCCGTCGGGTCAGATGACCCGACGGGCGTTGTGGAAGGGCATGCGGTTCAGCGGGGTGAGCCGCACTACGTCCCCGGTCTGCGGTGCGTTGAGTACCTGGCCGTTGCCCATGTATATGCCGACGTGGTGAACAGGGGTGTAGAAGAAGACCAGGTCACCGGGACGAAGTTGGTCGCGTGACACCGGCACGCCGACGCGGCTCTGCTGTTGGCTGGTCCGGGGCAGCGCGACCCCGGCCTTGCGGTAGGCCCATTGCACCAGCCCGGAGCAGTCGAAGCCTCGAGTGCTTGCGCCGCCCCACACGTACGGGGTTCCACGCACGGCCAGCGCCGAGGTGAGCGCCACCGTGGCCGTGGGTGACGGGTGGATGCCGGTAGCCGGAGCCGGAGCCACCGGGTGCGCGGCCGGGGTCGGCGTGGACGCGGGGGTGGGGCGCGGGACGGTCGCCACAGCGGCGCTCGGTGCGGAGGTGGGCGTCGCTGCCGGCGCCGGAAGCGCGGCGGTGTGGCTGGTCAGCTCGAGTGGGGGAGTCTCGACCGTGAGAGCCGCCTGCACCGAGGCCAGGCTGGGGAGGTTCAAGGGCCCGTGGTCGGCCAGCTGACTCGCGGCGGCAGCCGCGGTGAGCGCCACCAGCGCGAATGCCGCTCGGGTCACCTGCCTCGAATTGTCGGCTCTGAGCTGACCGTCGCGTTGCGTGTCGAGTGCCGCGACAGCGGTGGTCGCCAGAGCCGCGACCGGCCAGTTCGGCCCGAGCCGCGTCCCGCCGATTCCGGCGGCAACGGGATACGTCACGTCGATCTCCCTCCCGCACCGGCACAGCTGCGCTGGACCGGTACCGCTGTCGTCTAGTTCTCGCTCGAGTTCGAATCGGTTGCGTTGGACTCGCCGGAGCTGTGCTCGTGCTCGACCCGTGGCGATGGTTCTTCGGTCGGTCGGATGCGCTCGGACCGATCCGATGAGTGCCGCTCGTTGTTGTCGGAGGTGGAATCGGAGTTCCCTGGTGAGTCCTGCTTGCTCTGGTCGTCCGGCCGGTCGGAGTCGGATGACGGCGTCTTGTCGTCCGGCTGCGGGTTGCGCGTGGGAATCGTGTTGAAGTTGAACCGTTCGTGAAGCTTCGAGTTCGTCTGTGGGTTGGGCGTCGATGACTTCGTCGACTGCTCGTCGTCCCGGAACCGGGCCAGCCAGGGCTGTTGCGCGGAATTGGACGGCTCCGGCGACCTGTCCGGGGTGCGGCCGGACTTGTCGCCGCTGTAGTGGAACGGTTGTTGCTGGTCGCCCTTCTGCTGATCACCGTCCTGCTGGTGATCGGGCCGCTCGCTCTTGACCTTTTGGTCGTCTCGACAGAGCTCACGTTCCGGTAGCCAGCAACGCGGGGCAGCGACCGAGGTGGAGGACGTCGGCGGCGCCGCGATCGGCTTCGGCGTGGAGGTGGGCGTTGCTGTGGGCGTAGGAGTGGGTGTCGCGGAGGGGGTGGGTGTCGCGGAGGGGGTGGGTGTCGCGGACGGAGTGGGTGTCGCGCTGGCGGGGGGCTGGCTGGTCGGGGCGGCCGAAGGGCTGGGAGTCGATTCCGCCCTCGGCGTCGGGGTTGCCGTTGGCGTCGGGGTGCTGCTCGGTCGTGCGGAGGTGGTGGCGCTGACCAGGGCCTGCTGCTGTTGCGTAAGCTGCTGTTTGAGCCGCTCGATCTCGTCGTCCTGGCTGTTGTCGGTGCTCTGCTGTCGTTGTTGTTCCTGGCCGCCGCTGGACCCGCCGGAGCTTCCCGACCCGCCGGAGCCACCACCGGACGCGCCAGAGGAAGAGTTGTCGGGCGCCGCGTAGCCGGCTCCACCGGTGTAGGCGGTGTCCTGGGAACCGCTGTTGGTGGGTGGTGACATCGGGGGATTGGGCCCCGCCCCGAGCTCTCCGCCGAGGGGCGGCTTGAGCGCTTCGCTCGGTGGTGCCGGGCGCTGAGCCTGTTGGGTGGCGATGGCGGTGTTCCGCAGCCGCTGGTGGGAAGCGAGCACGCCCACGCCGACGGTGCCCGCCACGATCACCGCGACCGCGCCGCAGATCAGCACCATCGCGGACACCACGCTCGGCCGGTCGGACTGGCGGGGGCGTCGTGTTGTGCTGGCGAAAGCGCGACCGAATCCGGGTGAGCCGGGCTCGACAGGATCGGTCCAGCCAGGATTGGGCATTCCGAGTCCCCTTCGCGCTCAACAGACGATATGTGCCGGCGGCTGGTTTATCGCCGCGTCGCCCGAGCTGACTCATCGTGCATGGGTCCGCGCGATGGAAAAACAGATTCCGGGGGCGTGCTCCATGATGACTCTTTCATCCGAAAGGTGCAACTATTTACAAGCCTGAAATTACGCGTGAGACGATGAGGGGAGGCGGCGTACAACTGCGTTGCAGACACTGCGCTGATAGGCAGTGAACAATTGCGCAGATAGAGGCGTTAACAAAAAGTTGACAAGTATTCGCGGAGTTGCGCCTGAAATGTCCCGGCGATAATCTCGAGGCTCTTCTTACATGTGCCGTGTTCACGCCCGGTGTCGTTCTAGGCAGCCGGTAGGGAGTAGGTCGGTCGAAGTGAGTGCGGTGATTGAGGACGCTACCGCGATGTTCACCTATCGGGTGCCGTCCGCGTCGATCTGGACTGCCGGTCTCACCGAGTACGACACGGTCCACCCGATCGTCGGTGAGCCGTCCTTACCCGACCTGCTGGACAAAGTGGGGCAACGTCGGTATGGCGCCGAGTGGGCCCGGCTGCGACGCACGGCCCGTCGGTCGCTGAGCCAGATCGGGTCTTCGTCTGGACTGGCGCTGCTGACCGGGAGGGGATGGCCCGGCTACGTACGGATCGGGAAGCTCGCCTGGCTGACCGTGGCAGCCGAGGTGGCCGAGCTGGTGTTCGACCCGAATTCCACGCTCGGCCGGGCGGACGGACGGCGCCCACGTGACCGCGAGCCAATGGTGAGCTACGTGGGTAGCCTCATGTTCCGGTTCTCCTTCCACAGCGCGCCAGAGGAGGGCAACCGCGCCGTGGTGGTGTCCGCCTCCCACGCAACCCGCTACACGGTGCGTATTCCCAGGTCGGCGACCGAGCCGAAGCGTGGCGGCGCGGCCGCCTGGGTGTTCTCGCCGTTGCATGTCGAGGGCCTCCCTCTTGATGAGGACGGCACTGTCGCCGCCCGGCTGATGATCGGCAGTGGTACTGAGGTCGCGCCTGCCGTATTCCTCGAGGAGCCTGCGCCGGAGGCGACCGCTCGGCGGACCACTGTGCTGCTCGCGTCCCACGGGAGCAGCCCCTCGTGGCGCACCGTCGAGGGTGAGCAACAGTTCCTGTTGGGGCGGCCCGCTGCCAACGATCCGATCTCCTCGGCAACGACTTGCGATCTCGCTGTGCTTCGGCCGGAAACACCGGTGGGCGACGGGCTCTGGGAATGGGCGCGGGGTGGTGAGACCGAGGTCAATCGTGTGGAAGCGCTACTGCGGCGTGCCGGATCCGGTTCCAGCGCGGTGGTTGCGGTGCTTGTCGGTGGCCGCTCCGACGTCGACCAATACCACGTGACCAATGAGGACGGCATGGTCTACTGGCGGCGCGAGGCGTCCGATCTCGTCGTCGGCCCGCCGAGGGAGGCGACGAGTGGTGCATACCTGATCCTCGACGCGAACGGCAAGGCATGGACCAGCGACGACGGCGGCCCCGGCACCATGCGCGAGGACCCTGCCGACGACCCTGCTGACGATGTCCCGGTGCCGGTCCTCAGCGAGGATCCGGCGACCGTGCCAGAGCGAGCGCCGTCGAACACACAGGGCTGGACGCGGTCCGACGATCTGACTCCTCGGTTGCTCGTCGCCAGGTCCGACACGGTCTTTCGGTACTTCGTGGACGCCGAGGGAGAAATCTGGCTGGCAAGCGCGAAGAACGCCGCGGCGCTCCCCTCGGCTGATCTGGTGCGCGTGTCCGGCGAGCTGAGCTGGAGCGGCGGAGTCGGTGGGTGGAAGGTCGACGATGGCGGCGGGTGGCAGGTCGACGAGGACGTGCACGCCGATCTGGAGGCCGCACCCGACCTACCGGCCACGTGGCTGGGCAACGTCGCGGCGCGGTTGACCGAGCATCTCGGGGTGCGGGTGTCCGCGGCACCGGCGGTCGAGCAAGGGCCACGGCTGTGGGGTGAGGCCGGCCCGGAGGGAGTGCGCCGGTTGGAGGCGAGACTGCACAAGGCCGGGCCAGGCGCTCGGGCGGTCGTGGCGGCCTTCCGGCCGGGGTCCACCCAGGTGGACCGGTATCAGGCGGCTAACCACGACGGCCGGATCGAATGGACCTCCGGTCTGACCGGTGCGCCCGTCGAGCCGCCGCTGGACGCCGTTCAGGGGGCGTCCGTGGTGTACGGTCCCGACGGATCGCCGGTCAGCGAGTCACGCCGCCCAATGCTTCGAGCAACGGGTTCACCGATTTCTGGTGGAACGATCTGAGGTTGGCCTGGGCTTCCCGCGGCGCGGCGACCACCATCTGCGATAGGTCACCGAGCCGGACCGACTCCACAGCACACGGACTGATGATCACGTCCTGAACCTCGCCGGATACCGCTGAGGATGGCTCGTACGGCATCACCGCCGCCGAAGCCCTCCACCGTGGAGCTCGCCAGCTGCTGCCGGGCCGTCCGCAGGTTCTGTTCGGCCTGCCATCAGATCTACCTCGGGCTCGTTCTCGTTCGCCGTCATCGCTCCCATTGGTTCGACGGGAATTCCTATCACGGAGGTGGTGTTCAGGTCCCGGCAGCTTTCTCGAGACTGCGGACCTGGACGTATCCAGAACCGTATGATCGCACCATGTTGGAGATTTCTCGGTAATACTCTGGGTCGCGCGCTCGAAGATCGGCGTTGATGAGTCGGCGAGCAATTCCGTAGGGGCGAACGCCGTCGTCGGTGATGGCGGTATATGGCTGGCTACACAACCAGGCGAACAAGGCCGAGGAATCGCTGCCGTTCAGTACGGTACGGAGGAGGGCCGGGGTGGTGACGTGTGCCTGGGCGCACACTTGGAGCGTGCGCTCCTGCTCCGGAGTCAGCGTCGCATCGACGAGTGCCATCAGCAGCTCGTGCACGAAGCCCTGTTTCGGCTTCCATTCTTCGCCGGCAAAGCTCTGCGCGTTCCGTCGATCGGCCGCGGCCAGTGCAAGTCCGAGGGGGTTGCCGCCGACCAGCGACACAATGTCCGAGAGATGCCTGCGCGGGCAGCCACGCGCACTCAGGAACTCGCGTGTCTCGCTATCGCTCAGGTCGCGCAGTCGGTGGACCTCCAGCAGCCCGGTCCACCACGTGTCCGTCTGCCACCGCATACTCGGCGGGTTGTGGCCGGCGAGGACGATAATCGCACCGTCGGCGAACTCGGGTAGCAGTTCTTCGTGTAGCCGGCTCTCGAATTCTTGGCATTGCTCGAAGTTGTCGATCAGAACGACCGAGTTCGGGTCGTCTCGGGCCGCCCGCAGGAAGTCGAAGAAGGCGAATCCAGAGGCTTTCACCATTCGCGCGTCGGCGTACGCCACGTTGCGCCCACGCTGTTCGGCCTCGTCGGCGAGGTAACGAAGTAGCGTCGACTTCCCGATGCCACGCGGTCCGTGGAAGAAGAGCACCTTCGTCGGGCCGTCGTTCAACGCGGACGAGAAGCTCGCGCGCTCCGGAGCCCGCCCGACAAAGCTTCGGCGGAGGTTCTCGCGGAAACCCGTCGAGAGCCGTGAGCGGATGCCCTTCACCGCCGAGCACGATGGTGTACGCGCCGGTCGGGCCGGGGGATTCTCGACGCCGGATTCCCTCGACTCGGCCAATCGTAATGTGGGTTTCGGGGCGAGTTGGGTGTTCGTGCCCATGAGGGCAGGATCTGCCTCCAGAATTCTTTGGTTGAGATCCTGAAGGGTGTGGTTCGGCTCGATGCCGAGCTCTGCGCGTAGGAGATGCCGCAGGTCGCGATAGACGGCCAACGCATCGGCCTGCTGCGCGGATCTGTACAGGGCGAGCATCTGAAGCGCTCGCAGTCTCTCGTTGAACGGCGCGATCCGAACGAGCTCTTCGAGCTCGGGGAGAACCCGTGCACAGTTACCAAGGTCGATGTGCAGCTCGACATGCTTCTCGCGGGTATCGATTCGGAGGTCCTCGAGACGGCGGCGCTCAGCATCGACGAACGCGCCCCGAGCCCCGCCCAGCGAGGGGCTCTGCCAGATGGACAGTGCCTCTGAGAGAAGTCTCGCTGCCCGCGACGGGTCCCCGGCCTCGCGTGCGTGGAGTGCCTCGTCAAGGAAGTTGTCGAGTGTGACGAGGTCGAACTCGTCTGCCGGGTCCAACTCCAGCGAGTAGCCGCCACTGTGGTCCGAGTGGATCGCCGATCTGCCGGACGTACCGGCGAGCAGCTTGCGGAGCCTCGAGATGTAGACCCGAACCGTCGAGTTCGCCGAGGCCGGCGGGTTGGCGCCCCAGACCTTCTCGATCAAAGCGTCTGACGGGATATATCTTCCCCGGTGCAGAAGCAGGAGTGTCAGGATCGCCTTTTGTTGCGGAGACCCAGCAGTCAGTTCCAACCCAGAACGCCAGACTCGTACCGGGCCCAGGATGCAGAACTTGAAACTCACGGTTGCCCCTCATGGCTTCTGCATTTTCGGACGTGTTCGATTACGTCAACCGACACGGCTGTACATGGATCCCGCACGCCGCGGCGCCGATTCGCGGCAGGTGTGGTGACACTTCGTGACAAGCCAGCAGGAGTTGGTCCCGACTGTGCTCTCCGCGATGTTCGTGTGCCGACGTCCCTCACGGGTCGTGTGCAATCGCCCTGCGCGAGTTCGATGCCGCCGAGGTTCCCGGTCGACTCGGTGTACTTGGTATTGGTGTAAATCAGTGGGCTGTTAGGCACCGCAGTGATCGTCGGTCGGAGCTCGACGCTCTCGCGTCGGTGAAAACTACGTAGATCCACCGTCTGCCTAGGTAGTCCATGCGACCGCGACGGATTCCGGTGGACACAGGGACGTGGGCCGGGCACGAGCTGGAGCTGCAAGGGGAGTGCATCCTCGGCCCGGCTGGCATCGGTCTCGGCCGTCCTCCGTGCGAAAAGTTGCGCAAATTTGCGCCGTTGCATCTGGTCGAACCATTTGTTATAACGCTAGTGATCGATGGGCTGGCATGTTGACGGCTCGTCGAACGGGCAGCGCCTTGTGCATCGAGGCGCGAGGTCGGTGACCGGCGAGCGTGGGTCGCGTGAGTATCGCTGGTGTTGATCAATCGAGTAACCATTCGCACGTCACGCGGCCCCCGCGCGAGCTGGCCCAGTGGAGTAGTCTGAATTTCTCTTACTGGAGAAAGTTCTCGAATCTGATGCCATTGCTACCTGCGGAAGACCTCAGAGCTCTCGTCGGGCGCAGTCTTGTCGAGCGGACGCTCTTTACCTTCGGTCTGTCCGTCTGTCAAGACTACTGTGAAGCGATAGATGGTGCAGCTGTGCGCACAGTGGCGTTAGCGTTGATGTTATGCCGTCGTTAATTCGCCCTGATGGTTCTCTCGTTGGGCGGCGGGACGAGGTCCGGGCTGTCGAGAGCCTGGTCGCCGCCACGCGTGGCGGATTGGGTGGTGCGCTGGTCCTGCGTGGCGAGGCGGGTATCGGCAAAAGTGCGTTGTTGGACCACGCACAGGCGGCGGTGCCGGAATTTCAGGTGCTCCGTGCCTCCGGGTCGGAGTTCGAGTCGGAACTACCGTTCGCCGCGCTGCAGCAGCTGTGCCGACCGTTGTCCGCGCCTTCGCTCGGCTACTTCCATGAGCTGTCGGTCCGGCATCGGGATGTTCTGCGAGTCGCGTTCGGGCTGGCCGCGGGCCCACCGAGTGCGTTTCGGGTGGGCCTGGCCGTCTTGGAGCTGTTGGCATGCGCGGCTCGGAGGAACCCGGTGCTGTGTCTCGTCGACGACGCCCAGTGGTTGGATGACGCATCGTCGAGGGCGTTGGCGTTCATCGCCCGTCGGATCGGTGTCGAGCCGGTAGCGATGGTGCTGGCGGTTCGGTTACCGGGTTCCCCCAGTGAGTTGGACGAGCTACCGGGTCTGGTCGTCAGCGGCTTGGGTGATAGTGACGCTCGGGCTCTTTTGGCGTCCAAAGGCCAGGCGATGCTGGACGAGCAGGTGCGTGACCGGCTGCTGGCGGAGGCGCGGGGCAACCCATTGGCGTTACTGCAGCTGCCGAGGCCCGACGGTTTCGCTCTGTCAGCGACGTCGGCTTTGCAGACCCGGATCGAGCAGGGCTTCGAGGCGAGGCTGGTCGGCTTGCCGGTCGAAGCGCGCCAACTGCTGACGATCGCCAGCGCCGACCCGACGGGTGATCCCGCTCTGTTGTGGCCGGCGGCGCAGCGAATGGGCGTGGACGTGACCGCCACCAGCGCGATCGTGTCCGGAACCGGACTCGTCGAGTTCTCAACGCGCGTTCGGTTCTGCCACCCGTTGGCGCGCTCCACGGTGTATCTGACGGCCGACGCCGACCAGCGGCGTCTCGCTCATTGGGCGTTGGCGGAGGTCACCGACCCGGCGACAGATCCCGACCGGCGTGCCTGGCACCGTGCCCGGGCCAGTAGCGGGCCGGACGAGGATGTGGCGGAAGAGCTGGAACAGTCCGCGACTCGTGCCCATGCTCGTGGTGGTGTCGTCGCGGCGGCGGCGTTCATCGAACGCGCGGCACAGCTGTCGCTCGATCCGGCCAAACGGAGGCAACGGACGCTCGCGGCCGCGAAGGCCAAGTTCTATGCGGGTGCTCTTGATACGGCGTCGGAGCTGCTCACGGTCGTCGAGCATTCAGACCTGGACGTCCGGCAGCAAGCTGAGGTGGATCTGGTGCGAGGCCAGATCGCATTCCTGCGGCGGCACGACGCCGACGGGCCGCGATTCATGATTCGTGCCGGTCAGCGGCTCGCCGAGCTGGATCCGCAGCATTCCCGAAACTGCTTCGTCGATGCACTCGAGATGAGCTTCGTCGCAGGCCGGCCCAGCGGCGCGATGGAGATGGTTCTCGCGGCGGCACAGTCGGCCGCGAAGTCCTCGAGGTCGGCCGAGCACCCGCCGGACATCATCGACGCACTGGCGCTGCTCACCACACGCGGGCATCACGCGGCGGCCCCGCTGCTACGGACGATTCTCGACGGCACGGACACCCCGCTGTGGACACGGCGGCCCGCACTCGCAGTCATGGTCGCGGCCGGCTTGTGGGACCCGCACGCGCGCTGGGCGATCATCAACTGGCTGCTCAAGGCCGGCCGCGAGTCGGGCTCGCCCATCATCCTGCGTCTGGGACTGGCTCAGCTCGCCTCCGAGTCGGCGCTGGAGGGCGACATCGGGCGAGCGATGTCCGCGATCGCCGAGGAGGAAGCGCTCGCCGACGCAACCGGCGGCGAGCCGGTGTACTACCCCCGGCTGCAGCTTGCCGCGCTGCGTGGACGACGTGACGAGGCGCTCGACGTGATCGAGAAGGCCAGGACGGCGGCGATCGCGCGCGGTTCCGGACAGCTGATCGCGAACGTCCACTGGGCGACGGCCGTGTTGCACAACGGCCTGGCCGACTACCCGGCCGCGCTGGCCGCGGCGAAGCAGGCCGCCGCGCACAACGACGTGTTCCTCAGTGCGTTCGCTCTGCCTGAGCTGGTGGAGGCCGCCGTGCGATGCGGCGAGTACGACACCGCCAACACCGCACTGGAAGCGTTGACCGAACGCACCGACGCCAGCGGAACGGCAATGGGCCTTGGCACCGCGGCGTACGTCCGAGCCCTGGTGACCGGAAACGAGGATGACTACCAAGAGTCCCTCCACCATCTCCGACGATCCCCCCTGGTTCCCTTCCGAGCGCGCGGCCACCTGCTGTACGGAGAATGGCTACGACGAGAGGGCCGCAGAAAAGACTGCCGGTTGCAGCTGCACACCGCCCACGAACTGCTGTCCGCATCCGGAACCGAGGCATTCGCCCGCCGCGCGGCGGACGAGCTGCGAGCCACCGGGGCGAAAGCGCGCAGCCGAACCGACCAGACCCACGACCAGCTCACCATGCAGGAGCTGCATATCGCACGCCTGGTTGCGACCGGTGTGACGTCCAATGAAGTAGCGGCCCGCCTGTTCATCAGCCCCCGCACGGTCGACGCGCACCTGCGCAACATCTTCCGGAAACTCAGTATCAAGTCCCGGCGACAGCTGAAGGAAATACCTGGTATCTACGCGGACCAGGCCTCCTGGAAAGCGTCTTGAGTGGCGTGGCCGACTCGTGGTGGGCCACACAGCGCGGCGACTCCGCGCACTGCGTGGTCATGTCGCGTGGTGTGCGGACAGGGCGGTGTGGACGGCGGGTGCGCGGTGCGGTTTCGGGGCGGGTGGTGCGGGGGCGTTCCGGGGGCAGGGGGCTGAGTGAGACGATCTAATTGCTGTTCTTCGGGATGAGGCATGAGCCGTTCGAGGTGATGGGGCCGACCAAGACCGGTTGGTCGGGTGGCGGGTCCATGATGGCCGGGATACCGACCCCGGTGATCCGGTCCATACAGCGGTCGCTCGCGGTCTTGCTGTCACCTTGGCCGTCGACCCACATATCCAGGTGGCCATCCTGTCCGGAGGGCGCCGGGCTGGCTCCGGAGTCCTCCACGATCGCGTAGCGCTGGACCGTCGGCAGGTAGAACAAGGTCCCGCTGCGCCATGCCATGGTGCGCTCGTCCGCGTGCCCGGGTACCGCCACCGTGATGGGGTCGGTGTAGGTCCCGGTGCCGCCGGCTGTTCGGTGCACCGCGGGGGCACTGACGATGGCCGAACCGGGTGGTGTGTTGTCCTGGAAGGAGTATCCGGTCAGCCAGATGTGCAGCACTTTTGCCGGGTTCCGCGCCAACGACGTGCCGGGCTCGGGCTCTTGAGGTGCGGCCGGCTGGGGAGCTGGTGGCTCGGGCACCGGGTGTGGTGCCTCGGGGACAGGCACCGGCGCGAGGGCCTGGGTGGAGCTGGGTCCACGATCGGAGTGGAACCAGAGTCCTGCACCGGGATCGGCGGATGCCGACGCCGCGATGACCAGCTCGAGGGCGGTGCAGGCGACCAGGACCAGCACTCCTAGCTTCAGCGCTAGGGCGTGTCGGTTTCGGCGTCGCATCGAGGGCTTGGCGGAACGGTCGGGGTCTGATGGCCCGCGCTGCCGAACGGGCCATGATGCCGTGGTGAGTGGCCGAGTCTGTTCATCCGGCACCATGTTGCACCGCCTCCCACGGACAAGGACTTCCAACCTAGCTCGACACCATTAACAAATTGTTGACACAACGCGCTGCCTTTTTGTCAAAGCCCTGGAGGTCGGCCGGTGCAGATGTTTATGGTCATGGTTGTCTCAAGTTCCGATCCATTTCTCGGTCAGTCATGGTGTCGATCATTGTCTTGATGAGGTTTCGGCCCGGCGGCGCGGATGATGCTTGCTCACGCTGCCGTCGAAGCAGTCACCCGCTGGGGGACTGTCAAAGTGCGGCTCTGTCTTTTCCGACCGGCGAGCCGCGGCTCTGGCCGCGTGGCTGCGCGAGCAGTCGGGGACCCACGGTGGTGGACCCACACCGCGATCACCCGCGCGTCGGCTCGCCGCCGACCCGAACGTGGCGACTACCCGGCTACTGGCCGAAATCCGCGAGCGCGGCTACACGGGCAGTGCGAGCCTGCCGGTCCGCTACCTCAACCAGGGCCGCGTCAAGACCGAGCGCGCCGTCCCCGCGCCACGCCGGCTTCCCACTGTTCCGGCAGCGGATTCTGCTCACCCGACCCGGCCCACCACCGCATCTGTGCCAGAGCCGAACATGGGAGGTGGCGCGTATACACGGAGCTGCCCTGGCGAAGCGTCGCGGCATCATGAATCCTGCTCGGTGCGCAGATCCGGTCGCTGTCTGAGCTGCTTACGTGAGGTGATGCCGAGTTTGCGGAAGATGTTGCGCAGATGGGTGTCGACGGTGCGGGGACTGATGAAGAGGCGAGCGGCGACCTCGTTGGATGTGGCGCCGCCGGCGACGAGCCGCGCGACGTGTATTTCCTGCATCGTGAGCTGGTCGTAGGCACGGTTGGCCGGGCCGTCGGTTTTCACTCCGGTGGCGCGTAGCGCGGTGGCAGCTCGGCGGGCGAACGCCTCTAGTCCCGCTCCGGACAGCAGCTCGTAGGCGGTGCGTAGGTGCACACGGCTGTCCTGTCTTCGCCGTTCACGGCCCAGCCATTCCCCGTACAGCAGGTGGGCTCGTGCCCGATAGGGCAGCAGTGAACTGCTGTTGAGATGGCGGAGAGCATCTTGGTAATGGTCCTCGACTCCGGTGACCAACGCTCGGGAGTATGCCGCGATACCCAAACCGGTCGCGGTTGCGCTGGCGTCGGTGCGGTCGGTCAACGAGTCCAATGCCGTGGTGGCGGTGTCGTACTGACCGCATCGCACCGCGGCCTCCACCAGCTCGGGCAACGTGAATCCGGTGAGGAAAAGTTCGCCGGACGAGACGGCCTGTTCGGCGGCGGTCAGCGCGGTCGGATAGTCGGCGAGGCCGTTGTGCAACACGGCCGACGCCCAGTGGACGTTGGCGATCAACTGTCCGGTGCCGCGTGCGGTCGCGGCGTCCGTGGCCCGCGCGATCAGGTCGAGTGCTTCGCGGCGTCGACCGCGCAGGGCGGCCAGTTGTAGCCGGGCGTAGTACACCGGCGCTCCGCCGATCGCGTCGGCGAGCGCTTCCTCCTCGGCGAGCGCCGCCATCGCTTGTCCGACATCGCCTTTCAGCGCGGCGCCGGAGGCCACCTGGGCCAGACCCAGGCGCAGCACGATCGGCGAACCGGACTCACGGCCGGTCTTCATCAGCCACTCGATGATCGCCCAGTGGGTGTGCGGGTCCCACAGCTCGGCCGCGAGCAATACCGCGATCGCTGGTCGCTGGGTCCATAGTGGAGCATCGTCGCCGTCGAGAATCTTGCGGATCAACGGAACCGCGGCTCGGTGTCCCCGGGTGGTGAGCAGGGTCAGTGCGTCCAGGATGTCCGGAGCTCGTGGTGCTGGCGCTGAGTCCCGCGCCGCCGCGAGGACCATGTCCATGACGCCACTCGGCCGACCAACGGCGAAGCTCATCTCGAGCGCGTCCAAGAAGCATTCACGGGACCGTTGCGGGTCCACCGTCGCGAGCTTTTGACCGGCGCGGACCATGAGCCTGGGGCCATCGCTGTTGATGTGTCGGATGAAGGCCACCTGGCCTCGCAGCAGATCACACTCCGCGTGCTGGCGCTCGTCCAGGCCTGCCTCGCTCACTGTCGTGAGCAGTTCCTCCGCCTTATCGGCCGCGCCGGCGCCCATCCAGGCTCGTGCCGCCGCGAACGTCCGTTCGGTCCGCTTGGCCGGGTCGAGGGACAGCTGGGCGGCGCGTTCGATGAACGCCGCCGCAGCTGCTATGCCACCACGTGACTGGGCGCGGGACGCGCACCGTTCCAGCTCCGCGGCGAGATCTTCGTCCGGGTCGGTGCTGGCCCGTGCTCGGTGCCAGGCCCGTCGGTCCGGGTCCCGAGCAGGGTCGGTGGTCTCGGCGAGCACCTGGTGGGCACTACGACGCTGATCGTCGTCGGCGGCCAGATAGATCGCCGACCGGGCGAGCGGGTGGCAGAAACAGACCCTGGTGGAGAACTCGACAAGCTGGGTGGCGGTCACCGCTGTACTGGCACCGGCCACGTCGATGCCGGCTAGCCGCGCGGCCGGCCACAACAAGCCGGGGTCACCGGTGGGGTCAGCGCTGGCGATGATCAGCAACTGGCGGGCCTCGACCGGCAGATCGACCAGCTGCGCCGCGAATCCCCGCTCGATCCTGCCGGGCAGCTCGCAGACGTCCGGGCCGGTGAAGCTGTCGGCTCTGGGCAGGTGCAACAGGGCCAACGGGTTTCCGCGTGCCTCGGCCACGAGCCGGTCACGGACCTGTTCGTCGAGTATCACCCGGCTCTTTGCCGCCAGTAACGCCCGTGCATCGGAGTCGCTCAAACCTTCGAGCACCATGTCGGGCAACCCGCCCAGCTCATTGCCTGCTCCACCCGGCCTCATCGCCACCGTGACGGCTATCGGTTCAGCGTCAATGCGTCGGGCGATGAAAGCCAACGCCTTCGAGGAGGCCGCATCCAGCCACTGGGCGTCGTCGATCGAGCACAACAACGGACGCTCCCGAGCCGCGCACGCCAGCAACTCCAAGGTAGCCAGGCCCACCCGGAACGCACTCGGTCGACCATCGGCAAGGCCGAAGGCCACCTGCAGGACCTCCTGGTGTTGGGCAGACAAGGTGCCCAGAAAATCAAGCGTGGGTGAACACAACGGCCGACACAGTTGGTGCAGGGCCGCGAACGGTAGCTCCGACTCGAACTGCGACCCGGTGGCGTGGAGCACCTGAAAGTCCGACCCGGCGTTCCTCGCGTGATCGAGCAACGTGCTCTTGCCGATACCCGCCTCGCCGCGCAGAACCAGTACACCGCCGCCGCCCCCGCGCGCCGTATTGATCAACTCGTCGATGGCCCGAATCTCGTCCTGCCTGCCGACGAGGGAGTCGACGTCGCGGGTGAATGAGGGTATGTCCGTCCCGCTGTCGCCACGCTGCCACGATGGGTCATCACTCGACTGTCTGTCCGGCACGGGGCTCATCGGCACCCCGAAAAGGTAGGTTTTGTTCGCGACCGGATTGTCGGCACAGTGTCTGACGTCGCTGTGGAGGACCGTTCGTACACCGCCGTACCTGCTGGTCACACTCATGATGACCTCCGTTCGACGAACTGGTGAACCAGCTCGTCGGCGGACACGCCGTACAAATCTTGGATGTGCAGGACGACGTCGATCTCCTCGACGAGCAGTTCGGCGGGTTCCGGCCGAATGGACACTGACTGTGACGGATCGCGTCGAGCTCGCTCGGCGACGTCGGTGAGGGCGGGTGCCTCGGCGTGCGGGGCGACCACCTGGACGCGACGCAACTGCTCGAGGCGGTACTCGGCTGGGTCGAGGCGGTAGTGAATGAACTCGATCTCTTCGGCGTAGGTCCGCTGATCATCGACTCCCAGCGTGTGGGGTCTCTCGGTTAGGCACACGCCATCAGGGCATCGCACAAATCTGACGTCTGAACCCAGCCGTGGGCGCACTGTGAAGCCTTTCCACAAGTTATGCCGCATTTGTTCGGTCACAGCCCGTATCGGGCGGCGTCGAGGGCTTAACTATCAGGTTGGCGGTGAGCCAGGTCACCGTTTTGGTCATAGTGTTCGTGGCGGGTTCCACAAGGTCGAAGGCTGGTGCCAAATCGCAAATACAGCGTTTGCGAATTATCTGCGGAACGTTCAGTGGTACATGTTTTGCTGTGTCGGTGGAGCGCTGACTAGCCGCGCCGACTGAGAGTGCTGATTCCGTAAAGGGTCACCGGAGTGGCCGGAGAGCGATGTCTATATGAGCATTGAGGCCGAGTCGTCTCGCGATGAACTCACCCGATCGCCGAAGAGCGTGCATGGCGGCGTGGTCAGTTTCAGCGCGCCGAAGGACGGCCTCGCGGTCAGCGCCGCTGAGCTCAACGAGGACACCATCGTTCGTTCTCGGGGAGAACGGCCGGCGGCAGGGTGGCGCAATCTGCTGCACAGCGCGACGCGAGGGCTGATCAACCCTGGGTTGGGCGAGGCGGAGGCAGCGCGCAACGTACTGTTGCGACGGATTCGGCGGCACCTGCCCGGCGCGCACCAGATCGCGGTGAGCTCGCTGAAAGGTGGGGTCGGCAAGACCACGGTGTCAGCGGTGCTCGGATTGACCCTGGCGGAGTACCGAGGTGACCGGACGGTGGCGCTGGACGCCAACCCGGACGCCGGGACACTGGCCGACCGGTTGACCAGCGAGACAGGCGTGACCGTTCGGCACATGCTGGACAACATCCACAGCATCGACTCACTCTCGGCTGTGTCGCACTACACGAGCACCGCTGGTCGTTTGCAGGTGCTGGCGTCCGAGCAGGACCCCGCGATGAGTGAAGCGTTCAACCGGGCTGAGTACGAGCAGGTGTGTGCGGTGCTCGCCCGGTTCTACAACATCATCATCACCGACTCGGGTACCGGCCTGGTGCACTCGGCGATGGAGGGAACGCTTGCGCTGGCGGATTCGCTGGTGATAGTGGGTGCCCCCACCGTGGATGGTGCATCACGGGCGTCCAAGACACTGGACTGGCTGGTGGCCCATGACTATTCCGAGCAGGTGGCCGATTCCGTCGTAGTGCTCTGCTGCGACCGGGGAAGCCCAGAGATCGATCGGGACCGGGTGCGTGCACATTTCGCGACTCGATGCCGCGCGGTGGTGGAAGTTCCGCACGACCCGCATCTGGCTACCGGCGGCAGGCTGAACCTGAGCTCGATGCGTAAGGACACGCGACTTGCATTCCTCGAGCTGGCCGCGCTGGTCGCCGACGAGTTCTCCGCCTGACGACCCGGAAATCTGCCGGGCGTCCTTTGCCGCGGTGTGCGGTGGCATTCAGGGTTGCCGTCGGAGCGTCGTAAACCTCAAGGAAGACGATGACCGAGATCGAAGAACTGCCTGCCTCGGCTGCAGCGGATGTCGACCTGATGTCCGACATCGCCGACTGGTCAATCGGGTGTACAAGGTCGCCGAGGACGGGCTGTGGCGCCCCGGCGCGACCCGCACCCATGTCGGCGAGATCGCCGGGCTGACTCGGCGTAGTAGGGCGTCAGCTCGGCACAGAACAGTGGCCGGTCGTCGGCGACACCGTCGAGCGTGCGGACGCGGAAGTCCGAGGGCAGCAGGCGAGGCCGCTGGGCGCCGTAGAGGATGGACGAGTCACCGACGGCGTTGAACAGCGCGGGGGAGATCGCGGGCAGCTGCGGCTGTTGGGGTTGCGCGGCCACCGGCGTTGGACGAGCGGCTCCTATTCCGGCCGGTTCGCCGGATAGATGCCTATTCGGGACAGAAACAGTCGAGCCATCTCGATATCGGTCGAGCTGGCCGAGGTCGGGCTGGGGACGGTGTTGCTCAGCGTCGCTCCCGCCCAGTGGGCCGGCTGCCTCGGTTCGGCCATGATCGAGTGGGCCCACAACCAGGGCCGCGCTCGCGGCGCTATCCGTATCCAGCTCATCACAGACTCGTGTGGCACCTCGGGTAGGTCGCGGGAGGCGGCGCGTTCGCGTCCCGACAGCGATCCGCCACTCAGCCACGAGCGGCTCCGGCCGGCCAGACCACCGCCACCAAGAGACCTCGGCCCCTCGCCGCGGCCACCATGTCGCCGGTGCCACTGGGATCCGGTGACGACCGGCCGTCCCACACCGCGACGATCGCATCGACGCCGGTGAGCAGAGCCTCGTTCCCGACGACCTCGATCTCACCACCGAGCTCGACCACCACTCGGGCGAACACCTCCTCGGCGCCCCTGGCGAGGCAGGTCACCCCGACGATCGGGCGTCGGATGCCGGCCAGCACCGTGCGGAGCGCCTCCGCCACCAATGTCGCGGTCCCCGGGGTCAGGTCGTGATGTCCGGTGATGCCGATGCGCACGGAGCCACCTCGTCGGTCGAGCTGTGCTCACCGGGTGAGCGTGTGGGTGAACTGGCTGGTGTACAGGTCGTGATAGAAGCCGCGCCGATCCAGTAGCTCCTGGTGGGCGCCCTGTTCGACGATCCGGCCGGCCTCCATGACGAGGATCGTGTCGGCCGCGTGAATGGTGGACAGTCGGTGGGCGATGACAAAACTCGTCCGCCCGTGCTGCAGCCGGGCCATGGCCGCCTGGATCATCGTCTCGGTGCGGGTGTCGACGTTGCTGGTCGCCTCGTCGAGGATCAGGATGCCGGGATCGGACAGGAAGGCCCTGGCGATCGTGACCAGCTGTTTCTGGCCGGTGGAGATGTTCGACGCGTCGTCCTGGAGCACCGTGTCGTAGGCGTCGGGAAGGGTGCGGACGAAATCGTCGACGTGGGCGGCTCTGGCCGCGTCGAGGATGTCCCGGTCCCGTGCACCCTCCTTGCCGTAGGCGATGTTGTCCCGGATCGTGCCGTGGAACAGCCAGGTGTCCTGCAGCACCATGCCGAAACACGCGCGCACCTGGTCCCGACTGAGCTCCCGGTAGTCGACACCGTCGAGAAGGATCCTGCCGCCGGAGATCTCGTAGAACCGCACGAGGAGGTTCACGAGCGTGGTCTTGCCCGCTCCGGTGGGGCCGACGATCGCCACCGTCTGCCCGGGGGCCACCTCCAGTGTGAGGTCCTCGATCAACGGGGTGTCCGGCTCGTAGCGAAAGCTGACGCCGTCCAGCGACAGCCTGCGGGCAACCGATGCGGGGCGGACGGGGCTCAGTCGAACCGGCGCGGTTGCGCCATCGCCGTGCGCGGTCGGCAGGGGAGGAAGGACCGGTTCCTCCGGTGCGTCGAGCAATTCGAACACGCGCCCCGCCGACACGATTCCGGACTGGAGCACGTTGGTCTGGCCGGCGATCTGGATGAGCGGTGAGGTGAACCGTTGCGCGTACTGGATGAACGCCTGCACGGCACCGAGGGAGATCACCCCGGCCGCGACCTGGAGGCCCCCGACCGCGGCGACGAGGACGTAGTTCAGGTTGCCCACGAACACAACGGCCGGAAAGATCGCGCCGGACAGGAACTGGGCGGCGAACCCGGCCCGCAGTAACCGGTCGTTCTGGGACCCGAATTCGGTGGTCATCGACTCCCGCTGCCCGTATGCCAGCACCAGGGCGTGACCGGCGTAACTCTCCTCGATCATCGACGTGAGCTCGCCGGTCTGACTCCACTGGGCGGTGAACCTGACCTTCGATCGGCGCGCGATCAGCACGGTCACCACCATCACCACCGGGATCGTCACCACGGAGACGACGGCCAGCAGCGGCGAGATCCAGAACATGATGATCAGCGTTCCCGCGACCGTGAGCACCAGGGTGGGGAACTGGCTGAGCCCCTCCTGCAGCGCGGTGTTGATGTTGTCGATGTCGTTGATGACCCGGCTGAGGATCTCGCCGCGCGGTTGGCTGTCGAAGTACCGCACCGGCAGGCGGGTCAGTTTCTCCTCGGTCTTCTTGCGCAGCTCGTACATGGTCCGCTGGGCGGTGCCGGTCAGGAGCCGGGCCTGTAGCCAGCTGAAGAGAGCGCTGAGCAGGTACGCCAGGGCCACGAGCCCGAGTACCCGACCGATTCGGCCCAGATCGACGCCGGTGCCGGGATGCAGGTCCATCCCGGTGAGCATGTTGGCGAGCTGATCGTGACCGTGTGCGCGCACGTCCGCCACGGCCTGGTCCTTGGTGTCGCCCGGGCGCAGCCTCGCACCGACGATGCCGTCGAAGAGGATGTCGGTGGCCCGGCCCAGCAGGGCGGGACCGACCACCAACAGAGCGACCGAGAGCGTGCCGACCACGGACGCGATCACCACCCGGGTCCGCTCGGGCCGGAACAGGGCGATCAGCCGGGGAAGAACGGCGCGCTCCCGGTCCGGTCGCCGCTCGCCGACGTCCGTGGCGGCGCTCACGCGGCCGCTCCCCAGCCGTGCTGCGAGGCGATGATCTCCTGGTACGCCCGGCAGTCGGCCATCAGCTCCGAATGGGTCCCGACACCCGCGATGCGTCCGCCGTCCAGGACGATGATCTGGTCGGCGTCGAGCACCGTGCTCGCCCGTTGGGCCACGATGACCACGGTGGCATCGGCGGTCTCGGTGAACAGTGCTGCTCGCAGGTGTGCGTCGGTGGTCGCGTCCAGGGCCGAGAAGCAGTCGTCGAAGAGGTACAGACTCGGGCGCCGTACGAGGGCCCGTGCGATGGACAGTCGCTGGCGCTGACCCCCGGACAGGTTCGTGCCGCCCCGCTCGACGCGGGCGTCCAGCTGTCCGGGTAGGCCAGCGACGAACTCGCGTGCCTGGGCTGTCTCCAACGCCCGCCACAGCTGCTCCTCGCTGGCTTCGGGCCGGCCGAAGCGCAGGTTGCCGGCCACCGTGCCGGCGAACAGCTGGGCCGTCTGGGGCGCCAGCCCGATCCCGGCCCGCAGCTGCTCGATCGACTGTCCGGGGACCTCCACCCCGTTGACCAGCACGGCGCCTTCGGTCGTGTCGAGGAACCGAGGGATGAGGTTGAGCAGGGTGGTCTTGCCACTGCCGGTCCCACCGACGATGGCGTTGGTCTGGCCGGGGCGCAAGGCGAACGTCAGGTCGTTCAGGACGGGACGCTCGCTTCCGGCGTACCCGAAGCTGACGTGTCGGAACTCGACCGCGCCGGTGTGGGTCTCCGGGGTGACCGGGTCCGAGGGCTCGGCGATCGCCGGCACGGTGTCGATCACCTGCTGGATGCGCTGCGCGCTGGCCACCGCGCGGGGGAGCAGGAGCAGGACGGTCATCCCGACCCCGACGTACAACAGGATCTGCAGGATGTAGAGCAGGAACGCGACCAGGTTGCCGATCGGCATCGAGCCGTTGGCGACCAGCTTGCCGCCGAACCAGACCACGCCCACGCTCGCCAGGTTGGTGATGGCCAGCACGAGCGGCGTGACCTGGGCGAATACCTGGCCGGCCCGGAGTGTGGCGGCGGTGATGTCTCTGTTGGCCCGGTCGAAGCGGCCGGTCTCCGAGGGCGTACGAAGAAAGGCTCGGATCACCCGGACCCCGGCGATCTGCTCCCTCAGCACCTGGTTGAGTCCGTCGGTCCTGACCTGGACCACGCCGAACATGGGCACCAGCCGGGACATGACCCAGCCGGAGAGCACCAGCATGGCTGCCAGGGTGACGCCCAGCAGTAGCGACAGCCCCGGACCCTGACCCAGCGCCAGGATCACCGCGCCGACGGTCGTGACGACCGCGATCAGCAGGAGGCTGAGCGCAACCTGGAGGAAGAGCTGCACCTGCTGGACGTCGTTCACGCCGCGGGTGGTCAGTGACGAAACCCCGAACCGGTTGAGGTCGATGACCGAGAAGGACTGGACCCGCTGATAGAGGGCGGTGCGGATGTTCGCCCCGACCGACGCCGACACCCACGAGTACAGGTACAGGGTGACCAGGGAACCGGCGCACAGCACCACGGTGATGGCCAACATGACTCCGCCGGCCCGGAAGATGTACCCGAGATCGGCTTTGACCACGCCGTTGTTGATGATGTTCGCGTTCAGGGTCGGCAGATAGAGGTTGCCGGCGGCCTGGAGTATCTGGAGGGCGGCGATGATGCCCAGCCGTCCCGCGTAGGGTCGCAGGAACGTACGGATGAGACCGATCAGTGCGCCGCGCGCGGCCCGGCGTCCACTCCGCGCATTGTCCGGCCGCTGCTGGTGCTCCGGTGCGCCGCCGCCGGGGTCGACATCAGCCATCGCGTTCTCTCGTCCCGTTCTCGAGTGAGCGGTCACGGCGGGCCGCGTCTCGCGTCGTGGCCGGGTCGGCCCGATAGACTCGAGAAACGGCCCGACGGCATCGCGGGGCGGCCGGGCGACGGCACAGGCGCTGTGCCACGGCCCTATTCGACCGAGGCCAGCTCCGAATCAGCCTCGACGACCTCTCCTTCGACCACGGTCTGGTCCGCTTCCGGCGCCTTCGGTACCGCCGGGACGGTGAGCCCGGGAACGGTGAGGTCCGGCACCGCCTTCACGGCCTCCAGAGCAGACTCGATCGCCTCGGCCAGCGAGGGCGATACCGTGTCGTCGAAGTCCATCTTCGTGACCGTGACATCGGCGTTGGTCGGCAGCGAGTCGGTGCCGAAAACGGCGTCGGCGCAACCCGCGCCGCGCAGCGCCGCCGATTCTTCGTCGGTAATCTCTCTGTTGAGAACTAGCGAGAACACGTGTCCCACTGCCCGTCACCTCTTCAGCTTCGATGTTGGTTGAATTCCTTCAGAAGATTGGTTCCGAAGGACGACGGAGAATTGGCGGTGGTGACCGAGTGCCACCGGCCGTCAGCACGGTACCCAGAGCGTTCGACACGAGACAACCTCGGTGTTCGAGTGCGGAATTGCCGCGGTTGAACACCGGAGAGGGAGACCGACGACGCATCAAGGCTGCCCCGGCCAGCAGCGTTGTCGACCGCATATTCATATTCGCCGGTCGGTGTTCAACCGGAGAGAAAGCACGGTTGAACACCGACCGGCGAAGGGGCGCTCGCTAATGCCGCCTCGGCGGGTTGCCTGGCTTCCGCCGCCCGGATTAGTGTCCTGTCGAACGTGATCGTGTTCGGTCTCCTCTTGTTGTGCCTACCCCTTGTGTCGACGATTTCGGCTGTCGGCGAGTCAGGGGAATGCTCACGTCGAGCAATCAGGGAATGGCGGCTGGATGTCTAACGAGGAAAAGCTCCGTGATTACCTGAAGCTGGTGACCGCCAACCTTCAGCAAACCCGCCGCCGCCTGCGGGAGGTCGAGGAACAAGGCCGGGAGCCGGTGGCGATCGTCGGCATGGGTTGCCGGTTCCCCGGGGGCGTGCGGGACGCGGAGCAGCTGTGGGAACTGCTGGCGGCGGGCGTGGATGCCGTCTCTGGGTTCCCGAGCACACGTGGTTGGGACCTGGACGGCCTGTACGACCCGGACCCGGCGCGTTCCGGCACGTCGAACGTGCGCTCGGGCGGATTCGTGTACGACGCGGGCGACTTCGACCCCGGATTCTTCGGGATCAGCCCGCGCGAAGCGCTGGCCATGGACCCGCAGCAGCGGCTCCTGCTGCAGACCTCCTGGGAGGCGCTGGAGCGGGCCGGCATCGACCCGGCAAGCCTGCGGGGCTCCTCGACCGGGGTGTTCGCCGGAGCCAGCCTCTCCGGCTACGGCACCGGCCTCAGAGACGAGGACGGCAGCCTGGAGAGCCACCTGCTCACCGGCACCGCGAACAGCGTCATCTCCGGCCGGGTGGCCTTCACACTGGGACTCGAGGGCCCGGCCGTGTCGGTGGACACGGCGTGCTCCTCGTCGCTGGTTGCACTGCACCTCGCCGTCCAGGCCCTCCGGTCGGGCGAGTGCTCGCTCGCACTGGCCGGGGCTGTGACGGTCCTGGCCAGCCCCACGTGGTTCATCTGGGGCAGCCGGCAGCTCGGCCTCGCCCCCGACGGGCGGTGCAAGCCCTTCTCCGCCTCGGCCGACGGGATGGGGATGGCCGAGGGCGCCGGCATGGTCGTACTCGAGCGGCTCTCCGACGCCCGCAGGCACGGGCACGAGGTGCTCGCGGTGATCCGGGGCAGCGCGGTGAACTCCGACGGCGCCTCCAACGGGCTGACCGCACCCAACGGCCCCTCCCAGCAACGTGTCATCCAGGCGGCACTGGCCGGCGCCGGGCTCACCCCGCACGACATCGACGCGGTCGAAGCACACGGCACCGGCACCGAGCTCGGCGACCCGATCGAGGCCCAAGCGCTGCTGGCGACCTACGGGCAGGACCGGGATCCCGAGCGCCCGCTCTGGACGGGTTCGGTCAAGTCCAACATCGGTCACACCCAGGCCGCCGCCGGTATCGCGGGGCTGATCAAGATGGTGTTGGCCCTGCGCCACGGACGGCTGCCCCGCACCCTGCACGCCGAAGAGCCGTCCCCGCACGTGGACTGGTCGGGTGGGCTGCGGCTGCTGGCCGAGGAGGTCGACTGGGCCGCCGGCGACCGACCGCGCCGGGCCGGGGTGTCGTCGTTCGGGATGAGCGGCACCAACGCTCACGTCATCGTGGAAGAGGACCCGGCCGGGTTCGACGGCGCGGAGGACTCGTCGCCGGACGCGGGTGCGCCGAACGTCGAGGTCGAGAACGCCGTTGTCGGAGCCGCCACCTCGGCAGAGCCGATGCTCACCGGGGCGCCGTCCGTCTGGTTGGTGTCCAGCCGGTCCGCCGCCGGACTTCCGGCCCAGGCAGAGAAGCTGGCTGCGTTCGTGGCCGGCCGGACTGGTGCGGACCCGGCCGAGGACAACGATCTCGCTGAGATCGCCTGGTCGCTGGCGACGACCCGACCGACGTTCGAGCACCGGGCCGTGGTTCTCGGCGCCGACCTCGGCGACCTGACGGCGGGGCTGTCGGCGCTGGCTTCCGGTGACCCCGCTCCCGGCGTGGTGTCGGGGGTGGTGCCGCCCGGCGGCACCTGCCGGGTCGGTTTCCTGTTCGCCGGGCAGGGAGCGCAGCGAGCCGGTATGGGCCGGGACCTGTATGCGTCGTCCCCGGCTTTCGCGGCGGTGTTCGACCAGGCGTGTGCCCTGCTGGAGGCCGATCTCGGGGTACCGATCCGGGAGGTGGTGCTCGGCGGCGGTGACGCGGCCGACGAGGAGGACCCGCGCGCGGACCAGACCCTGTACGCCCAGGCAGGGTTGTTCGCGGTCGAGGCCGGGCTGGTGGCCATGCTCGCGGCGGCCGGGATCACCCCGGACGCGGTGGCCGGTCATTCGGTCGGCGAGATCGCGGCGGCCCACGCGGCGGGGGTGCTGAGCCTCAGCGACGCCTGTCGGCTGGTGGCGGCGCGGGGTCGGCTGATGCAGGCGCTGCCCGAGGGTGGCGCGATGGCCGCCGTCGAGGCGACCGAGGCCGAGATGCTCGCGGTCACCGACGGCGTCGAAGGCGTCGGCTTGGCCGCGGTGAACGGACCGACGTCGGTGGTCGTGTCCGGTGATGCCGAGCGGGTGGACGAGCTCGTCGAGGACTGGCGGGAGCGCGGCCGACGAGTGCGGCGGCTGCGGGTCAGCCACGCGTTCCACTCGGCGCGGATGGACCCGATGCTGGCGGAGCTGGCCGAGGTCGCCGCCGGACTGGACCACACTGAGCCGACGGTCACCTGGGCCGGGGCGCTGACCGGCGAGCTGATCACCGAGCCGCACCCGGGGTACTGGACCGAGCAGGCCCGCCGGCCGGTGCGGTTTGCCGACGCCGTCACCGCGCTGGCCGGCGAAGGCGTCTCGGTGTTCCTCGAGATCGGCCCCGACTCGACGCTGTCCGGCCTGGGGCGGTCCGCCATCGCCGGCCCAGAGGACCCGGTGCCCGGCGCGGACTTCATTCCCGTACTGCGACCGAGAGTGGCCTCGGCGGAATCGGTGCTGACCGCCATCGCCGGGGCGCACGTCCGAGGCGTCGCGGTGGATTGGACGGCCGTGCTTCCGCCCACGCGGCGGGTCGCCCTCCCGACGTACGCCTTCGCGCGGCAGCACTTCTGGGCCCAACCGAGGCCGTCCGGCGGCACGACCCCGGACGCTGAGAGTACCGAGGCGGAGCGGCGTTTCTGGGCTGCGGTCGAGGCCGGTGACCTGGCGACACTGGACAGCACGCTCGCCGTGGACGGCACGCGACCGCTCGGTGAGGTGTTGCCGGCGTTGTGGTCGTGGCGGCAACGCGAGCGTCATGAGGCGGCGACCGTCGGTTGGCGCTACCAGGTCTCCTGGGAACCGATCCCCGACACGGGGCCGGCCCGGCCGGCTGGGACCTGGCTCGTGGTCGCGGACTCGTCGGCCGGTGAGGAGAGCTCCCGGTACCTGTCGATGCTGAGCGCGCGGGGCGCCCGGCCGATCCTCGTCGAGCTTGCCCCTGATGAGCTCGATCGGGCAGTCCTAGCCGCCCGGATCGACGAGACGCTCACCGAGTGCCGGGCCACCGGGGCCGCCCCGCCGGCCGGGGTGCTCTCGATGCTGGCATTGGACGAGGCGCCCCGGCCGGAGTCACCGGTACTCACCTCCGGGTTGGCCGCGACGCTGGGGCTGGTCCAGGCACTGGGCGACGCCGAGGTCCAGGCGCCGCTGTGGGTTCTCACCCGCGAGGCGGTCGCGACCAGACCCGACGAGGCAGTGGCCGGGCTGGTGCAGTCGCAGGTCTGGGGCCTTGGCCGGGTCGTCGCGCTCGAACACCCGGACCGCTGGGGTGGACTCATCGATCTGCCCGCCACGCTGGACGACCCGGCCGAGGCGCGACTGGCCGCCGTCCTTGCCGGGTGCGGCGAGGACCAGGTCGCGATCCGAGGTGCCGGGGCACTGGCCCGCCGCCTGGTGCGGGCCTCGCTCGCCCGTGACGGCGACCGAACCTGGGGGACCCGGGGCGCCACCCTGATCACCGGTGACGCCGGCACGATCGCCGACACGACAGCCCGCTGGCTGGCCGAGAACGGTGCCGAGCATCTGGTGCTGGCTGGCCGGTCGGGCCCGTGCGCGCCCGGCGCGGCCGAACTCGCGGCCGCACTGGCCACCACCGGTAGCACGGTCAGCGTTCTTGCCGTCGATGTCGCTCGACGGGACGAGACGGCCGGACTGCTCGCCAGGGCCGGCCGCGACGAGGTGCCGCTGACGGCGGTGTTCCACACCTCCGGGGTCGAGCAGGCCACCGCCGTGGCCGACACGACCGTCACCGACCTGGCCGACGTCCTCGACGAGAAGGTCGGCGGCGCGATCTGGCTGGACGAGCTCACCCGGTCCCTGGACCTGGACACGTTCGTCCTCTTCTCCTCGATCGCCGCGACCTGGGGCAGCGCCGGCCAGCCCGGTGCCGCGGCGGCGAACGCGTACCTCGACGCCCTGGCCGCACACCGGCGCGGCATCGGGCTGGCGGCGACGTCGCTCGCGTGGGGGCCGTGGGCGGACCATGGCCCGGCGAGCGGTGACGACGGCCGGCGGATGCGGCGGCGCGGGCTGAGGCCCATGGACCCGGCCCAGGGGATTCGCGCGCTGGGACAGAGCCTCGACAACGCGGACACCGCGGTGACCGTCGTCGACGTCGACTGGGCCCGGTTCGCCGCGACCTTCACCCTGCGGCGCCCCAGCCCGCTGCTCGCCGGCCTGCCCGAGGTGTCGAGCTCGCTCGCCGATGCCGAGGTCGACGTGCCGGCCTCGGGGACGGCGTTGGGACGGCAGCTCGCCGGTCTCCCCGAGGCAGAGCAGACCCGCGTCCTGCTCGAGCTGACCCGGGCCAGGGTCGCCGCCGTCCTCGGCCATGCCTCACTCGACGACGTCCAACCGGACTGGGCCTTCAGCGACCTCGGCTTCGACTCCCTGACCGCCGTGGAGCTGCGTGACCGGCTCAACGCCGCGACCGGACTGCGGCTGCCTGCCACGCTGGTCTTCGACTACCCGACTCCGGTGGCGGCCGCGGAGTTCCTCCGCTCCCAGCTGTCCGGGGACGGGCGGGACGCCGACCGTGCCGCCGGGCATTCGGCGCCGGCGGATCCCGGCGAGCCGATCGCCATCGTCGGCATCGGCTGCAGGTACCCCGGCGGGGTCGACACCCCCGAGGGATTCTGGGAGCTGCTCGCCGAGGGGACCGACGCGATCGGTGAGTTCCCGCGCAACCGAGGCTGGCACACCGAGGAACTGTTCGATCCCGATCCGGACCGTGAGGGCACCTCCCACATCCAGCTCGGCGGGTTCCTGCACGCGGCGGACGAGTTCGACGCCGGCTTCTTCGGGATCAGCCCGCGTGAGGCCCTCACCATGGACCCGCAGCAACGCCTGGTGCTGGAGACGTCGTGGGAGGCGCTCGAACGGGCCTCCATCGACCCCACGTCGCTGCGCGGCAGCCGGACCGGGGTGTTCGCCGGCGGCACCGCAACGCGCTACGGCACCGAGCAGTCCGACGGCGCGTTCGACGGCGGACTGGTGACCGGTACCGCGACCAGTGTGCTGTCCGGACGGGTGGCCTACCTCCTCGGTCTGGAGGGACCGGCGCTGACCGTCGACACGGCGTGTTCCTCCGGCCTGGTCGCGCTGCACCTGGCCGCCGCCGCGCTCCGGTCGGGCGAGTGCACGCTGGCGCTGGCCGGAGCCGTGTTCGTGACGGCCAGCCCGGTCATGTTCACCGACTTCAGCCGTCAGCTGGGGTTGGCCCCGGACGGGCGGTGCAAGGCGTTCGGCGCCGGGGCCGACGGCATGGGTGTCGCCGAGGGCGCGGGCATGGTCGTACTGGAGCGACTTTCCGATGCCCGCCGCGCCGGGCACCGGGTGCTCGCCGTGGTGGCGGGTAGCGCGGTCAACCAGGACGGTGCCTCCAACGGGCTGACCGCGCCGAACGGCCCCTCCCAGCAACGGGTGATCCGGGCCGCCCTGGCCAGCGCGGGGCTGAGTGCCGCCGACGTCGACGCGGTCGAGGCCCACGGCACCGGGACCCCGTTGGGCGACCCGATCGAGGCTCAGGCCCTGCTGGCGACCTACGGCCAGGACCGGCCGGAGGGCCGGCCGTTGCGGCTGGGCTCGGTGAAGTCGAACATCGGCCACACCCAGCAGGCCGCCGGGACGGCCGGGCTGATCAAGATGGTGTTGGCACTGCGGCACGGGCTGCTGCCGCGCACGCTGCACGCGGGTGAGCGGTCCCCGCACGTGGACTGGTCCGCCGGTGACATCGAGCTGCTGACGCACGCGTGTGCGTGGCCGTCGGGTGACCGGCCGCGCCGGGCCGGTGTGTCCGCGTTCGGGATCAGCGGAACCAATGCCCACGTCATCCTCGAAGAGGCCCCGGCCGGCGAGTACCCGGCACCGGTCGACGAACCCGTGTCCAGCGCCTGCGAGCCTGTGCCGTCCGTGCTATTGCCCGCGCCACCGGTCTGGCTGCTGTCGGCCCGTTCGGAAGCCGGGCTGGTGGCACAGGCTGAGCGGCTGGCTTCGTATGCCACGGCCCGCCCGGAGCTGGCTCCTGGCGACGTGGGGTGGTCGCTGACCGTGTCGCGGGCGGCACTCGACCACCGGGCCGCGGTGATCGGGGCGGACCGTGATGCGCTACTGGCCGGGCTGTCCGCACTGGTCGCGCAGCGCCGCGACCCCGGGGTGACGACCGGGGTGGCCTCCAGCGGTGGAGTCGGCGGGATCGTATTCGTATTCCCTGGTCAGGGAGCGCAATGGGCTGGAATGGGTCGGGAGCTGGCGGCGTCCTCGCCGGTCTTCGCGGCGCGGCTCGCCGAGTGCGGTGCGGCGCTGGAACCGCACGTCGACTGGTCGCTGGACGCCGTGCTGGCCGGCCACGAGGGTGCGCCGGGGCTCGAACGTGCCGACGTCGTGCAGCCCCTGCTGTGGGCCGTGATGGTGTCGTTGGCCGCGGTCTGGGAGGCCGCGGGCGTGCACCCGGATGCCGTTGTCGGGCACAGCCAGGGTGAGATCGCGGCGGCCTGCGTCGCCGGAATCCTGTCTCTCCAGGACGCGGCGAAGGTGGTCGCCGTGCGCAGCCGGGCCCTCTCCGGGCTGGCGGCGTCGGCCGGGATGCTCTCGGTGGTGATGCCGGTCGCCTCGGTCGAGGCGCTGCTGGCCGGGAACGACAGCTGGGCGCGACGGCTCTCCGTGGCCGCCGTCAACGGTCCGGCGACCACGGTCGTCTCCGGTGACCTGGACGCCCTGGTCGAGCTGGAGCGGGAGCTGTCGGCACGGCGGGTCATGCGCTGGCAGATCCCGCAGACCGATTTCGTGGCCCATTCGGCGCTGGTCGAACCGCTGCGCGACGGCTTGGTCCGCGACTTGGCCGATCTCGAGCCGCGACCGGGTCGGGCGGCGCTGTTCTCCTCGGTGACCGGTCGCCGGGTCGACGGCCCGGAGCTCGACGCGGCGTACTGGTACGCGAACGTGCGCGACCGGGTGTGCTTCCAGGACGCCACCCTGGCGCTGGCCGAGGCGGGGTGCCGGACGTTCGTCGAGGTGTCCCCGCATCCGGTGCTGACCGGGGCGATCGCGGAGACGCTCGAGGAGGCCGAGGTCCCGGGCTCCCCACTCATCGCGGGGACGGTGGAACGCGAGAACAGCGGGGCCGCCCGGTTCCTGGCTTCGCTGGCCCAGGTGCACGTGCGCGGGGTGAACGTCGACTGGGCCCGAGTGCTGACGGCCGGAACAGTCGTGGAGCTGCCCACGTACGCCTTCCAGCGGCAGTCGTACTGGCTGGACCCGGTCGGCGCGCGCCCGACCCCGGCGCGCAGGGCCGGCTCGGTGCCGGACGACTGGCGCTACCGCGACGCCTGGGTCCCGGTCGCCGAGCCGGGCACGACACGGCTGGCGGGAACCTGGCTCCTCGTCGCGGGCGAGGCCGACGCGGACAGGTCCGAGGCGGTCGACCGGCTCCTGACCGCGCAAGGCGCTCAGGTGGAGCGGATCTGTCTGGCCGCGGCCGACGCGGATCGGGAGGGGCTGGCAGCTCGGATTCGTTCCGTCGCCGAGCAGAGGCCGCCGGCCGGTGTGCTGTCCCTGCTGGCGCTGGAGGAGACCCCGCTGGCCGGATCGCCTGCCGTGCCCGTCGGGCTCGCCGCGACCTTGGCCCTGGTCCAGGCGCTCGGTGACGCCGAGGTCGCGGCCCCGCTGTGGGTGGCGACGTCCGGCGCGGTGTCGACCGCGCCCGAGGAGACCCTGACCGGCCTGCCGCAGGCACAGACGTGGGGCCTCTGCCGGGTCGCGGCACTGGAACACCCCGACCGCTGGGGCGGGCTCGTCGATCTTCCCGCCGACCTGGACCAGCCGGCCGGCGCGCGGCTGGCCGCCGTGCTGGCAGGCCTCGACGAGGACCAGGTCGCGATCAGAGCGGACGGCATCCGGGGCAGGCGGTTGACCCACGCCCCTCGGCACGACACGGACGCCGCGCCGTGGACCCCTCGGGGCAGCATCCTGATCACCGGCGGCACCGGTGCGATCGGTCGACACGTGGCCCGCTGGGTGGCCGACAGAGGCGCTCCGAGGGTGGTGCTTCTCAGCCGCTCGGGCGCCGCGTCGACGGGCACCGCCGCGTTGGCCGCGGAGCTGGCGGCCGCCGGTACGACCGTCGCGGTGCTGGCCGGCGACACCGGCGACCGAGGCGACCTGTCCGGGGTCCTGGCCCGGATCGCGGCGACCGGCGACGAGCTGACCGGTGTGCTGCACACCGCCGGTGTCGTCGACAACGGCGTGCTCGACCGGCTCGACCCGGCCCGGTTGGCGCCCGTGCTCGCGGCCAAGGCCGGCAGCGCCGCGCTGCTGGACGAGCTGACGGCCGGTCTCGAGCTCGACGCCTTCGTGCTGTTCTCCTCGGCGGCGGCGACCTTCGGAGCCGGCGGCCAGGGCAACTACGCGGCCGCCAACGCCTACCTCGACGCACTGGCCCAGCACCGGCGTGCCCTCGGTCAGCCCGCGCTGTCGGTGGCGTGGGGGCCGTGGGCGGGAGGCGGTGTCGCGCAGGCCAGCGAAGCGACCCGGCAGCGGCTGAGCCGCAACCGCTGGGAGGTGCTGATGGAGCCGCGGCTCGCGGTCCAGGCACTGGCCGACGCGCTCCTCGGCCCCGACAGCGCGCTCACCGTCATGGACATCGACTGGGCGGTGATCGAGTCCGCCGGCAGCGAGCACGAGATGCAGCGGGCACCGTTGCTGCGCGACCTGGCCGAGATCCAGCGGATGACGGCCGCGTCCGGCGCCACAGCCCGCGACGGCGCGCGGGTGACCAGGGACGAGCTGGTCGGACAGCTGCTCACCCTCCCTCGGGCCGGGCAGGTACCGAAGCTGGTCGGCCTGGTCCAGGCCGTCGCGGCCGAGGTGCTGGCCTATCCCTCGCCGGACGGAGTCGAGGCCGGCAGGGCGTTCAGCGATCTCGGGTTCGACTCGTTGACCGCCGTGGAGCTGCGCAACCGGCTCAGCGCGGCCGCCGGTCTCCGGCTGCCGGCCAGCCTCCTGTTCGACTATCCGACGCCGACGGCACTGGCCGAGCATCTCCGGGCGGAACTGCTGGGCGACCGGTCCGCGACCGACGCGCCGGTGACGACAGCGGCCGCCGCGGGTGAGCCGATCGCCATCGTGGGCATGGGCTGCCGGTTCCCCGGCGGCGTTCGCACCCCGGACCAGCTCTGGGACCTGCTCGTCTCCGGTACGGACGCCATCTCCGGGTTCCCGACCGACCGGGGCTGGGACCTGGACGGCCTCTACCACGCCGATCCCGGCCACAGCGGGACGACGTACGTGCGGGCAGGCGGCTTTGTGCACGAGGCCGGGCTGTTCGACCCGGGGTTCTTCGGGATCAGCCCTCGGGAGGCGATGGCGATGGATCCCCAGCAGCGCCTGTTGCTGGAGACCTCATGGGAAGGCTTGGAACGCGCGGGCATCGAGCCGGGCTCGCTGCGTGGGTCACGGACCGGGGTGTTCGTCGGCGGCTACAGCTCTGGTTACGCGTCGGTGGGACAGCAGACCGGCGCGGAGGGCGCGGACGGACTGGAAGGCCACCTGATGGCCGGCAACGCAACCAGCGTGATCTCCGGCCGGGTGGCCTACACCCTCGGGCTGGAGGGCCCCGCCGTCACGATCGACACCGCCTGCTCGTCGTCCCTGGTCGCCCTGCATCTGGCCGCCCAGGCCCTGCGTTCCGGCGAGTGCACGCTGGCGTTGGCAGGCGGAGTCACCATCATGGCGACCCCCTGGGACCTCGTGGTGTTCTCCCGGCAGCGTGGGCTGGCCCCGGACGGCCGCTCCAAGGCGTTCGGTGCCGACGCGGACGGCATGGGGATGGCCGAGGGCGTTGGCATGCTCGTGCTCGAGCGGCTCTCCGATGCCCGGCGCCTCGGCCACGAGGTACTGGCCGTGGTCCGCGACAGCGCGACGAACCAGGACGGCGCGTCCAACGGGCTGACCGCCCCCAACGGGCCTTCACAGCAACGGGTGATCCGGGCCGCGCTCGCCAACGCGCGGCTGTCACCGGCGGACGTCGACGTCGTGGAGGCGCACGGCACCGGCACGCCGCTCGGTGACCCGATCGAGGCCCAGGCCCTGCTCGCCACCTACGGGCAGGACCGCCCGGAGGACCGGCCGCTGTGGCTCGGCTCGGTCAAGTCGAACATCGGTCACACCCAGGCCGCCGCCGGGGTCGCGGGTGTGATGAAGATGGTGCTGGCCCTGCGGCACCGGAAGCTCCCGCGCAGCCTGCACAGCGAGGAGCCGTCACCGCACGTCGACTGGTCGGCGGGACAGGTGCGGCTGCTGAGCGAGACGGTCGACTGGCCGGTGAACGGGCGCCCGCGCCGGGCCGGGGTCTCGGCGTTCGGGATCAGCGGCACCAATGCCCACGCCATCCTCGAGGAGGCCCCCGGCGACCCGGTCACCTCGACCGAGCCGGCCCGGCCGGCCTTGCTCACCAATGGTTCACGGGTCTGGGTGGTGTCCGGGCGCACGCCGGCCGGGCTGCTGGCTCAGGCCGCGCGGCTGGCCGACTTCGTCTCCGCCCCGACCGGTCCGGACCAGGTCGACATCACTGATGTCGGCTGGTCGCTGGCCACCTCCCGGTCGCCGTTCGAGCACCGGGCGGTGGTCCTTGGCGCCGACCGCGAGACGCTGACCTCTGGCCTGCGCGCGCTGGCCGCCGACGCGTCGGCGCCTTCGGTGGTGCGCGGTGCGGTGCCGGCAGGCCGCCCCAAGATCGGGTTCCTGTTCGCGGGCCAGGGCGCGCAGCGGGCCGGCATGGGGCGCGACCTGCACGCGGCCTCGCCGGCCTTCGCGGCGGCGTTCGACCAGGCCTGCGTATGCCTGGAAACCGAGCTGGGGCTGCCGATCCGGGAGGTCGTGCTCGGGACCGGGCACGACCAGGAACGGGCGGATCAGACGGTCTACGCGCAGACCGGGCTGTTCGCGGTCGAGGTCGGTCTGGTCGCACTGCTGGCCTCGGCCGGGATCGTGCCGGACGCGGTGGCCGGCCACTCGGTGGGGGAGATCGCGGCGGCCCACGCGGCCGGGGTGCTGTCCCTCGCCGACGCGAGCCGGCTCGTCGCGGCGCGGGCTCGGCTCATGCAGGCCCTGCCCACCGGCGGTGCGATGGCCGCGCTGGAGGCGAGTGAGGCCGAGGTGACGGAGACGCTGGAGGGCGTTCCCGGGGTCGAGATCGCGGCGGTGAACGGTCCGTCCGCCGTGGTGGTCTCGGGGGACACCGAGGCCGTCGAGGAGGTGGCGCGGACGTGGCGGGAGCGGGGCAGGCGGGTGCGGCGGCTGCGGGTCAGCCACGCGTTCCACTCGGCCCGGATGGATCCGGTACTGGACGAGCTCGGGCGGGTCGCGGCGGACCTCGAGCACGGGACACCGACGGTCACCTGGGCCGGAGCGTGTGACGGTGCGCTACTGACCGCCCCGGACGGCGGCTACTGGCCGGCCCAGGCTCGGCGGGCGGTCCGGTTCGCCGACGCCGTCGCCTCGCTGGCCGGCCATGGCGTGTCGATCTTCCTCGAGATCGGTCCGGACGGCACGCTCTCGGCGATGGGGCAGGCAGCGCTGCCCGGCCCCGACGCGACCCCGACCGGAGACGAACCGGCTCGCGGCGCCGAGCCGGAGTTCATCCCGCTGCTGCGGGCCCGGACGGCCGCCCACGACGCGGTACTGACCGCGCTGGCCCGCGCTCACGTGCGGGGAGCCGCTGTCGACTGGACGGTGGTCCTGCCGGCCGGGAACCGGGTGGACCTTCCCACCTACGCCTTCGGGCAGCAACGGTTCTGGCCGCTCGGTCCGCACAAGCTCCGGCTCGGGGTGACCAACGGGTCCGGCGACGACCACACGGTCGGTGAGGCCGAGGCACGGTTCTGGGCCGCGATCGAGTCCGGCGACCAGCTGGCACTGTCCGAGACGCTCGCCACCGACGACCCCGGGCTGGGTGAGCTGGTTCCGGTGCTCGCCTCCTGGCGCCGCCGCGAACGGGACCGATCGGCCACCGACGCCTGGCGCTACCGGGTCTCCTGGGCTCCGGTCGCGGACGCCGACCCCGTCACGCTCTCCGGGACATGGCTGGTCGTGACCGGCGCGGCCGGCGACGAGCCGGCCGAGCGCTGTGCCATGGCGCTGACCGAGCGCGGCGCCGAGGTCGTTGTCACCCGCGTCGACAAGGACAACACGACCCGGCAGGCACTCGCCGAGGAGCTCGACCTGGCCGGCAACTCCGGGGTGGCCGGCGTCCTCTCGCTGCTGGCCCTCGACGAGACGCCGCTGGTCGACCGGCCGACGGTGACGGCGGGACTGGCCGCGACCATGGGCCTGGTCCAGGCGCTGGGCGATGTGGAGGTCGAGGCGCCGCTGTGGGTGCTCACCTCCCAGGCTGTGGCCGCCGAGCCTGCCGAACTGCTGGCCAACCCGCTGCAGGCCCAGGTCTGGGGCCTCGGCCTGGTGGTCGGCCTGGAACACCCCGAACGCTGGGGTGGCCTGATCGACCTGCCGGCCGCGCTCGACGACCGGACCGCCGACCGGCTCTGCGCGGTGTTGGCCGGCAGCGGCGAGGACCAGGTGGCGCTGCGCGGCGCGGGTATCCGGGCCCGGCGGCTGGAGCGGGCACCCCGGCCGAGGCGGGACGGGTCCTGGACACCGCGTGGCACGGTGCTGATCACCGGGGGCACCGGGTCGATCGGCGGGCACACGGCCCGCTGGCTGGCCGGCAGGGGTGCTCCACGGGTCGTCCTGACCAGCCGCTCCGGCGTGGGCGCGCAGGGTGCGGTGGCGCTCGCCGCCGAGCTTGCCGCCGAGGGAACCGCGGTCGGCGTCGTTGCGGCCGATGTCGCCCATCGCCCTGACGTCGCCGGGCTGCTGGCCTGGATCGCCGTCGGTGGCCCGCCGCTGACCTCGGTCCTGCATGCCGCCGGTGCCGGACAGGCGACCGCGCTGCGCGACACCACATTGGCCGAGCTCGCCGAGCTGGCGGCCGTCAAGACGGCCGGCACGATGCATCTCGACGAGCTGACGCGCGGCCTCGACCTCGACGCGTTTGTGCTCTTCTCCTCGATCTCCGCGACCTGGGGCAGTGGCCTGCAGCCGGGCTACGCCGCCGTCAACGCGTTCCTCGACGCGCTGACCGAGAACCGCCGGGGCCGGGGCCTGCCCTCAACCTGCGTCGCATGGGGTCCGTGGGACGGCGGCGGCATGAGCGACCACGAGGGCAAGGCCCAGATGGTCCGACGTGGGCTGCGGCTGCTGGACCCGGCACAGGGAATCCGAGCTCTCGGCCAGGTCCTCGACGCCGGCGAGGCACTGGTCACGGTGGTCGATGTCGACTGGACCGTGTTCGCCCCGGCCTTCACCCTGCGCAGGCCCAGCGCCCTGATCGAGGGGCTGCCCGAGGTTGTACTGGCGCTGGCGGGCGGCGGCCCCGAAGCGGACGACCCGGCGGGCGGCGGCCGGAGCGCCCTCACCGAGCAGCTGCTGCCCCTGCCCCGAGCCGAGCAGGAGCAGCTGCTGGTGGAGCTGGTCCGGTCCGAGGCGGCGGGGGTGCTCAGCTACCCCTCACCCGACGACCTTCCGCCCGACCGGGCTTTCAGCGACCTGGGTGCCGACTCGCTGACCGCCATCGAGCTGCGTGACCGGCTCGGTGCCGCGATCGGTCGGCGGCTGTCGGCGACCCTGCTGTTCGACCACACGACGCCCGTCGCCGTGGCCGCGCACCTGCGCTCGCTCCTGGTCCCGGAGGGGATGTCGCCCTCCCAGCCGGTGCTGGCCGAGCTCGACAGGCTCGAGACCCTCCTCGCCGCGACCGTCGGCGAGGACGACGAGACGGCGCGGATCACGGCACGGCTCGAGGCCGTCGTCGCCCGCTGGAAGGACACCACCACCGGCACCCGCTCGGCGGCGGCCGCCGAGAGCCTCGACTCCTCCTCCGATGAAGAGGTCTTCGACTTCATCGGCAAGACGCTCGGCATCCACTGACATGGCCGAATCCGTTGACCGCTTCGGAAAGCTTGGGGTTCCACAGGTGAGCGACGACGACAAGCTCCGCTATTTCCTCCGCCGTGTCACGGCCAATCTCTCGGAGACTCGTCAGCGGCTCAGCGAGATCGAGGCCGCCGCCGACGAGCCGATCGCCATCGTGGGCATGGGCTGCCGCTTCCCTGGCGGGGTTCGTAGCCCCGAGGACCTGTGGGAGCTGTTGGCGGGTGGGGTCGACGCCATCTCCGGATTCCCCGCCGACCGGGGCTGGGACCTGGAGGAGCTGCTCGGCACCGGGCCCGGCTCGGCAGGGAGCTCGCCCGTGCGCGCCGGCGGGTTCGTCGACGGAGCCGGTGAGTTCGACCCGGGCTTCTTCGGGATCAGCCCGCGCGAGGCGGTGGCGATGGACCCGCAGCAGCGGATGCTGCTGGAGGTCGCCTGGGAGGCGTTGGAGCGGGCCGGTCTGGATCCGTTGACGCTGCGCGGCACGTCGACAGGCATCTTCGCCGGGGCGTCGTCCTCGGGTTACGGCTGGGGGCTGAGCGGGCAGACCGAGCTGGAGGGCCATCTGGTCACCGGGACGGCGAGCAGTGTGCTGTCCGGGCGGATCGCCTACACCCTCGGATTGGAGGGGCCGGCCGTCACCGTCGACACCGCCTGCTCGTCGGCGTTGGTCTCGCTGCACCTGGCCTGCCGGGCGCTGCGGGCCCAGGAGTGCTCGCTCGCGCTGGTGGGTGGCGTGTTCGTGGCGGCGACCCCGGTGATGTTCACCGACTTCAGCGCCCAGCTGGGGCTGGCCCCGGACGGCCGGTGCAAGGCGTTCGGCGACGGTGCCGACGGCATGGGGGTTGCCGAGGGCGCCGGGATCGTGGTGGTGGAACGGCTGTCCGACGCCCGGCGCAACGGGCACCCGATTCTGGCGGTCGTGCGCGGCAGCGCGATGAACCAGGACGGTGCCTCCAACGGTCTGACCGCACCCAACGGGCCCGCGCAGCAGCGGGTGATCCGGGCCGCGCTGGCCGACGCGCGGCTGTCGGCGGCCGACATCGACGCCGTCGAGGCGCACGGCACCGGAACCTCGCTGGGCGACCCGATCGAGGCGCAGGCGCTGCTGGCGACCTACGGCCAGGAGCGGCGTGCGGGCGAGCCGCTGCTGGTCGGCTCGATCAAGGCCAACATCGGCCACCCGCAGCAGGCGGCCGGCATGGCCGGAGTGATCAAGATGGTGCTGGCGCTGCGGCACGGCATGCTGCCGCGCACCCTGCACGCCGACGAACCCTCGCCGCACATCGACTGGTCCAGCGGCCAGGTCCGGCTGCTGACCGAGGCGGCGCCCTGGGAGCCGGGCGAGGCGCCCCGCCGGGCCGGAGTGTCCGGGTTCGGCATGAGCGGCACCAACGTGCACGTCATCCTGTCCGATCCGCCGCCGGCAGAGCCGGCCGCCGAGGCGACGGACCCCGAGGCCGAGGCGGAACCGGCCGACGCGCCGGAGAGCCCAGCGCCGGCTCTGCTCACGGCCGCCCCGTCGGTGTGGCTGATGTCGAGCCGATCGGAAGCCGGCGTGGTCACGCAGGCCGAGCGCCTGGCGGAGTTCGCCGGTCGCCGACCGGACCGGGACCCGGCCGAGGTCGCCTGGTCGCTGGCGACGACGCGGTCCACCTTCGAGTACCGGGCCGCTGTGCTGGGCACGGACCCCGACGCGCTGACCGAGGGCCTGACCTCGCTCACCGACGCCCGGCGGAGCCCGGCCGTGGTCCGAGGCGTGGCCGCCAAGGTGGGCAGGAAGGTGTTCGTCTTCCCCGGCCAGGGCACCCACTGGGCCGGTATGGGCCGCGAGATGCTCGCCGTGTCCCCGGTGTTCGCCGCCCGCCTCGCGCAGTGCGCACAGGCCCTCGAGCCGCACGTGGACTGGGTCCTGGAGGACGTCCTGCTCGGCCGGGACGGCGCCCCGGGGCTGGACACCGCCGACGTCGCGCAGCCGGCGCTGTGGGCGGTGATGGTGTCGCTGGCCGCGATGTGGGAAGCGGCCGGGGTCCACCCCGACGCCGTGGTCGGGCACAGCCAGGGCGAGATCGCGGCGGCCTGCGTGGCCGGCATGCTGTCGCTGGAGGACGCCGCCCGAGTGGTGGCCGTCCGGGGCCGGGCACTGTCCGGGCTGGCCGCCGAGGCCGGGATGGTCTCGGTGGTGATGCCGGTCGGCGCGGTCGACGAGCTACTGGCGACGAACGAGGACTGGGCCGAACGCCTGACGGTTGCCGCCGTGAACGGCCCCGCGACGACCGTCGTCTCCGGCGACCTGGAGGCACTGGCCGAGTTCGAGCGGGTGCTGTCCGCTCGGCGCGTCCTGCGGTGGCGGCTGCCCCCGATGGACTTCGTGGCTCATTCGCCGCGGGTGGCGGAACTGGCCGACGGGCTGGCTCGGGACCTCGCCGGCATCGCGCCCTCGGTCGGACGGATCCCGTTGTTCTCGACGGTGACCGGCCGGCGCCTGGACGGTCCGGAACTGGACGCCGGGTACTGGTACGCGAACGTCCGGGAGCGCGTCGGCTTCCAGGACGCCGTACTCGCGCTGGCCAGGGCGGGGCACCGCACGTTCGTCGAGGTGTCCCCGCACCCGGTCCTCACCGCGGCCGTCGACGAGACCCTCGACGCCGCCGACCTCCCGGACACCCCGCCGCCGGCCGTCGGAACGCTGGACCGGGAGGACGCCGGAGCCCGCAGGTTCCTGACCGCCCTCGCCGGCCTGCACGTGCGCGGGGTGCCGGTCGACTGGACAGCGGTGCTGCCGGCCCGGCCGGTGGTCGAGCTGCCCACCTACGCGTTCGCCCGCCAGCACTACTGGCTGGCCCCGGCCACCCCCGAACCCGGCCCGGCGCCGGGGGAGGCGCGCAGTGAGACCGAGGCCCGGTTCTGGGCCGCGGTCGAGAACGCCGACCTGCCCGAACTGTCCGGCCTGCTGGCCGTCGCCGAGCAACCGCTGGACGAGGTCCTCCCGGCGCTGACCGCATGGCGCCGCCGCGAGCGGGAGCGATTCGCAACGGAGTCCTGGCGCTACCGGGTCTCCTGGGCTCCACTCGCCGACCCGGCTCCGGCGCGGCTGAGCGGCACCTGGCTGCTCGTCACCGGACCCGGCCAGTTGCTCGGCGACCAGCTCGGCCGGCTCCTGGGTGACCGAGGCGCGCACGTCGTCCCGGTCACCGTCACCGAGCCTGACCGGCACGCGGTCGCCTCGGTGCTGTCCTCGGCGTGGTCGACCCTCTCGCCGACCGCCCCCGTCGCCGGAGTGGTCTCGCTGCTGGCGCTGGACGAGACGCCGCACCCTCGGTTCCCCGATGTCGCCGTGGGGATCGCCGGGACGCTCGCGCTCGTCCAGGGCCTGGGCGACGCCGGGATCGGCGCCCCGCTGTGGGTGCTGAGCAGAGGAGCCGTCGCGGCGGCTCCCTCGGATGTCCTGTCGGCACCGGTACAGGCGCAGGCCTGGGCGATGGGCAGGGTCGCAGGCCTCGAGCACCGGGAGCGGTGGGGCGGCCTGGTCGACCTGCCCGAGCTGCTCGACGATCGGGCGGCCGGCCGGCTGTGCGCGGTACTTGCCGGCACCCTGGGCGAGGACCAGACGGCCGTACGCCCCGGCGGGATCCTGGGTCGCCGGCTCGTGCCGGCCGCGCTGCCCCCTGCCGGCGGTGCGCGGTGGCGACCGGGTGGCAGTGTCCTGGTCACCGGCGGTACCGGCGCCATCGGTGGTCACGTGGCCCGCTGGTTGACCGGCCGAGGCACCGACCGGATGGTGCTCACCAGCCGCTCCGGTGCCGGTGCCGCCGGTGCGGTCGCACTGGCAGCCGAGGTGGCCGAGCGCGGCACGACCGTGCACGTGGTGAGGGCAGATGTCGGCAGCCGCGACGACGTCACCGGGCTGCTCCGGTGGATCGCGGCCACCGGCACACCGGTGTCGAGCGTCATGCACACCGCCGGCGTGGTCGACAACGGCGTGCTGGACCGGCTGGACACCGACCGGCTGGCCGCCGTGCTCGCCGCCAAGGCCACCAGCGCCACGCTGCTGGACGAGCTGACGGCCGACCTGGACCTGGACGCGTTTGTGCTGTTCTCCTCGGCGGCGGCGACCTTCGGCGGCGGCGGGCAGGGCAACTACGCGGCCGCCAACGCCTTCCTCGAAGCGCTCGCCCAGCACCGCCGGGGTCGCGGCCGCACGGCGCTGTCGGTGGCGTGGGGCCCGTGGGCCGGGGGCGGCGTCGCCCAGGCCAGCGAGGCCACCGTTGCGCGGCTGAGCCGTAACAGGTGGGAGGTCCTGATGGACCCCGCACTGGCGGTCCAGGCACTGGCCGAGGCCATCGACGGCGACGACACCGCGCTGACCGTCATGGACGTGGACTGGACGCGGATGGCCGGCGCCCCCGGCCTCGCCGACCTGCACACCGTGCCGTTCGTCCGCGACCTGCCCCAGATCCGCCGGATGGCCCGGGAACCCGACACCGACCCGGCGGGCGAGACGACCGGCGCCGGGGGTGACCTGGCGCGCCGGCTGTCGGGGCGGACCCGCGCCGAGGCGGACCGGCTGCTGACCGACCTGGTCAGGGCCGAGGCCGCCGCCGTACTCAACTATGCCTCCGGCGAAGCGGTCGACGCTGCCCGCGCCTTCAGCGACCTCGGGTTCGACTCGCTGACCGCCGTGGAGCTGCGCAATCAGCTCAGCTCGGCCACCGGCCTCAGGCTGCCGGCCACCCTGCTGTTCGACCACCCGACCCCGCTGGTACTGGCCGGCCACCTGCGCACCGAGCTGCTGGGCGATCGAGCGATCGTGGCGGCCGCGCCCGCCACGGCGGCACCGGACCGTGAGCCGATCGCCATCGTCGGCATGGCCGGTCGCTACCCCGGCGGCGTGACCGGTCCGGAGAGCCTCTGGGAGCTGCTGGACTCCGGCGGCGACGGGATCTCCGGCATCCCGCTCAACCGAGGCTGGGACCTGGACAACCTGTTCGACCCGGACCCCGATCACCCGGGCACCGCGTACGTGCGGGCCGGCGGGTTCCTGCACGAGGCAGGGGAGTTCGACCCCGGCTTCTTCGGGATCAGCCCGCGTGAGGCACTGGCGATGGACCCCCAGCAGCGGCTGCTGCTGGAGACGGCCTGGGAGGCGCTGGAGCGGGCCGGCATCAACCCTCGGTCGCTGCGCGGGTCGGCCACCGGGGTGTTCGCCGGCGGCTACGGGTCCGGGTACGTGACCGGACTGCAGCTGGCCCCGGAGGGCTCGGCCGGGCTCGAAGGGCACATGGTCACCGGGAACGCCGGCAGCATCATCTCCGGCCGGGTCTCCTACACCCTCGGGCTGGAGGGGCCGTCCCTGACCGTGGACACGGCCTGCTCGTCGTCGCTCGTCGCCATCCACATGGCCGGCCAGGCGCTGCACGCGGGCGAGTGCGGCCTGGCGCTGGCCGGCGGCGTCACGATCATGGCGACCCCGGCGGAGCTGGTCGGCTTCTCGAAGCAGCGCGGCCTGGCCGGGAACGGGCGCTGCAAGTCCTTCTCGGCCGACGCCGACGGGATGGGGATGGGCGAGGGCGCGGGCCTGATCGTGCTCGAACGGCTCTCCGACGCCCGGGCGAACGGCCATCCCGTACTGGCCGTGCTGCGGGGCAGCGCGGTGAACTCCGACGGCGCCTCCAACGGGCTCACCGCACCCAACGGACCGTCGCAGCAGCGGGTGATCCGGGCCGCACTGGCCAACGCCGGACTGCGCCCCGACGAGGTGGATGCGGTCGAGGCGCACGGCACCGGCACCGTGCTCGGCGACCCGATCGAGGCCCAGGCACTGGCGGCGGCCTACGGACGGGACCGGGACGCCGATCGCCCGCTGTGGCTGGGGTCGGTGAAGTCCAACATCGGTCACACCCAGGCCGCGGCCGGGGTGGCCGGGGTGATGAAGATGGTGCTGGCGCTGCGGCACGAGCAGCTGCCCCGGACGCTGCACTCGCGCGAGCCCTCCCCGCACGTGGACTGGTCCGGTTCGGGTCTGCGGCTGCTGACCGAGCCCACACCGTGGCCCTCGGGTGGACGTCCCCGCCGGGCCGGCATCTCGGGGTTCGGGATCAGCGGCACGAACGCCCACGTCATCGTCGAGGAGGCTCCCGAGCATTCGGCGGAGCGGGTCGGCGACGAGACCGGGTCAGGGGTGCTGACCACGGCTCCGGCCTGGTTGCTGTCCGGCCGGACCGCCGAGGCGCTGGCCGCCCAGGCCGGGCGGCTGGCCGCGTTCGTTGGCGCCGACCCCGAGCTGTCGCCGGCGGACGTGGGGTGGTCGCTGGTGACCGCGCGGTCGGTGTTCGAACACCGGGCCGTGGTCGTCGGCGCCGACCGTGACGCACTGCTCGCCGGGCTGGCGTCGGTGGCGGCCGGAGACGCTTCGCCCTCCGTGACCAGCGGGATGGCCCCGGCCGGAACGCCGAGGGTCGGGTTCGTGTTCGCCGGTCAGGGCGCCCAGCGCGCCGGGATGGGCCGGGAGCTCTACGCCGCCTCGGCGGTCTTCGCGGACGCGTTCGACCGGGTGTGTGAGCTGCTGGAGCCGGAGGTCGGGCTGCCGATCCGGGACGTCGTGCTGGGCACCGGCGACGGGGAGGGCGACCCTCGCGCGGACCAGACCGGATACGCCCAGGCCGGCTTGTTCGCGGTGGAGGCGGCGCTCGTCGCGGTGCTCGCGGCGGCGGGTGTGGTGCCGGAGGCGGTGGCCGGTCATTCGGTCGGCGAGATCGCGGCCGCGTACACGGCCGGCGTACTGACCCTCGAGGACGCCTGTCGGCTGGTCGGCACGCGGGCACGGCTGATGCAGGCCCTGCCCGAGGGCGGCGCGATGGCGGCGGTGGCCGCTACCGAGGCCGAGATGCTCGCGGTCCTGCGGGACCGGACCGACGTCTGCATCGCGGCCCTCAACGGCACGTCAGCTGTGGTCGTCTCGGGTGAGGAAACCGCCGTCGAGGACGTTGTCGAGCTCTGGCGCGAGCGGGGCCGGCGGGTGCGCCGACTGCGAGTCAGCCACGCGTTCCACTCGGCGCGGATGGACCCGGTGCTGGCTGAGCTCGGTGAGGTGGCGGCCGAGCTGAACCTGGCGGCGCCCAGGCTGACCTGGGTGGGGACGCTGACCGGCGACGTCGTCGAGGTCCCGGACGCGGCCTACTGGGTACGGCAGGCGCGGGAGCCGGTTCGCTACGCCGACGCCGTCACCACCCTGGCCGCCCAGGGCACGTCGGTGATCGTCGAGATCGGTCCGGACGCGACCCTGTCCGGGATGGGGATGTCGGTCCTCGCCGACACCGCCGCCGACGCGGTCGAGGAGACCGGTCGGCCCGGCATCGGCTTCGTCCCGCTGCTGGACGGCCGGACCCCGGGCCACGAGTCCCTGCTGGGCGCGCTGGCCCGGGCGCACGTGCACGGCGTGGACGTCGACTGGTCCTCGGTGCTGCCGGCCGGCACGGTCGTCGAGCTGCCGACCTACGCGTTCCGGCACGAGCACTTCTGGCCCGGCGGACCACAGGTGATGCGCCCGGGCCCGGCCGCCGTCGGCGGTGGCTCGCCCGCTGAGGCCCGGTTCTGGGCCGCGGTCGAGGACGGCGACCTGACCGGACTGGCCGACGCGCTGGGGCTGGACAGCGGGGACCGGCTCGGCGCGGTACTGCCCAGCCTGACCTCGTGGCGCCGGCGCGAACGGGACGGGTTGTCGACCGCGCACTGGCGGTACCGGACTTCGTGGGCGCCGGTCACCGACCTGCCAGCGGTCCAGCTGTCGGGTACCTGGCTGGTGGTTGCCGGTTCGGAGCAGGACGAGCTGGTGCGGGGGTGTGTCCGGGCGCTGGCGGCCCGGGGGGCGCGCGCAGTGGCCGTCGAGCTCGGCCCGGACGTGGTGGACCGCGGCTCGATCGCGGCCCGGATCGGCGCCGTGCTGGCCTCGGCCGAGGACGGGGTCGACCTCGGCGGTGTGGTGTCGCTGCTGGCCCTCGAGCACAGGGCGCTGCCGGGGTTCGATGTGGTGCCGGCCGGCGTCGCCGCCACGGTGGCGCTGGTCCAGGCGCTGGGGGACACCGGCCTGGGCGCACCGCTGTGGGTACTGACCCGAGGGGCGGTGGCCGCCGCGCCCGCCGAGGCGTTGACTGCTCCGACGCAGGCTCAGGTGTGGGGGCTGGGGCAGGTCGCCGCCCTGGAACATCCGGACCGGTGGGGCGGGCTGATCGACCTGCCCGAGATTTGGGACGACCGGGTCGACACCCGATTGGCCTCGGTGCTGGCCGGTTGCGGCGAGGACCAGGTGGCGATCCGGGACGCGGGGGTGCTGGGTCGCCGGTTGGTGCGCGCCGAGCCCTCCAACGCGCCCGGTTGGGTGGCGCGAGGCACGGCTCTGGTCACCGGTGGCACCGGCGCGATCGGCGCGCGGGTGGCCCGCTGGCTGGTCGAGCGAGGTAGCGAGCGGGTCGTGCTGACGAGCCGCTCCGGCGCTGCCTCGCCCGATGTGGCGGGGTTGGCGGCGGAGCTGGCCGAGGGCGGGGCGACCGCCGTGGTGCTCGCCGCCGACATCGCCGAGCGGGCCGAGGTATCCGGCCTGCTGGCGGCGGTCGCGGCGGGCGGACCACCGTTGCGGACGGTCGTGCACACCGCCGGGGTCGTCGACGACGGAGTACTGGACCGGTTGGACGCGGCGCGGTTGGCCACGGTGCTGCGGCCCAAGGCCGCCGGCGCGGCCGTGCTCGACGAGCTGACCTCGGGCCTCGAGCTCGATGCCTTCGTGCTGTTCTCCTCCTCGGCCGGCACGTTCGGCGGCGGCGGCCAGGGCAACTACGCGGCGGCCAACGCGTACCTCGACGCACTCGCCCAGCACCGCCGAGGCCGTGGGCTGCCCGGCACGTCGGTGGCCTGGGGTCCGTGGTCCGGTGCGGGGATGGCGCAGGCCAGCGACGCCGCACGTCAGCGGCTCGACCGGGGCCTGCTGAGCGCGATGGAGCCGGCACTGGCACTGCGCGTACTCGGCCAGGCGCTCGCGGAGTCCGGCTCCCACGCGGTGCTGACCGTGATGGACCTGGACTGGGCCCGCGCGGTGTCCAGGATGGACGGCCTGCGGCATGTCCCCCTCGTGCGCGACCTGCCCGAGCTGCGCGCCCTTCCGGCCGCCGAAGCACCCCGTGACGGCCGGGTCGGTACCGAGCTCGCCGGGCAGCTCGCCGGTCTGAGCCGAACCGCCCAGGTGCAGACGCTGACCGATCTGGTCCGGGCCGAGGCGGCGGCGGTGCTCGGTCACTCGTCCGCCACGGCCATCGACGCCGAGCGGGCGTTCAGTGACGTCGGGTTCGACTCGCTGACCGCGGTGGAGCTACGCAACCGGCTGACCGGGCGCGGCGGACTGAGCCTGCCGTCGACGCTGGTGTTCGACTACCCGACCCCGAGGGCACTGGCCGAGCACCTCAGGAGCGAGCTGCTCGGTGACGCCGACGCTCCGGACGGCGCTCGGGGGCCGGTCGCGGTGGACGGCGACCCGATCGCGATCGTCTCCATGGCCTGCCGTTTCCCCGGCGGCGTGCGCACCCCCGAGCAGTTCTGGGACCTGCTGGCCTCGGGCACGGACGCGATCTCCGGCTTCCCGGTCGACCGCGGGTGGGACCTGGACAACCTGTTCGACCGGGACCCGGGGCGTGCCGGTACCTCGGTCACCCGCGCCGGCGGGTTCCTGCACGACGCGGCCGAGTTCGATCCAGGGTTCTTCGGGATCAACCCGCGCGAGGCGCTGGCCATGGACCCGCAGCAGCGCTTGCTGCTGGAGACGTCGTGGGAGGCGCTGGAACGGGCCGGCATCGACCCGCGCTCCCTGCGCGGCAGTGACACCGGCGTCTTCGCCGGCGCGGGGTTCTCCGGCTACGGCGTCGGGGCCACCGACAGCGGGCTGGAGGGCTACCTGCTGACCGGGATGGCCGCGAGTGTCATCTCGGGCCGGGTGTCCTACGCGCTCGGTCTGGAAGGCCCTTCGGTCACCGTCGACACGGCGTGCTCCTCGTCGCTGGTGGCGCTGCACCAGGCCACGCAGGCCCTGCGGTCGGGGGAGTGCTCGCTGGCACTGGCGGGTGGGATCACCGTGATGGCGGTGCCGACCGGGTTCTCGGAGTTCTCCCGGCAGCAGGGCCTGGCTTCGGACGGCCGGTGCAAGGCGTTCGGTGCCGGCGCGGACGGCACGGGCTGGGCCGAGGGAGCCGGAATCCTGCTGCTGGAGCGGCTCTCCGACGCCCGACGCAACGGGCACCGGGTACTGGCGGTCATCCGGGGCAGCGCGGTGAACTCCGACGGCGCCAGCAACGGCCTGACCGCGCCCAACGGGCCGTCGCAGCAGCGTGTCATCCGGTCCGCGCTGGCGAGCGCGCAGCTCTCGGCGACCGACATCGACGTGGTCGAGGCGCACGGCACCGGCACGACGCTCGGGGACCCGATCGAGGCACAGGCGCTGCTGGCCACCTATGGGCGGGACCGCGAGGACGACCGCCCGCTGTGGCTGGGGTCGGTGAAGTCGAACATCGGCCACACCCAGTCGGCGGCGGGTGTCGCCGGGGTCATGAAGCTGGTACTGGCGTTCCAGAACAGCCTGCTGCCGCCCACCCTGCACGCCGACGAGCCGTCCGAACAGATCGACTGGTCCTCCGGTGCGATGCGGCTGCTGACCGAGGCGTTGCCGTGGCACACCAACGGCAGGCCCCGGCGGGCCGGTGCGTCGTCGTTCGGGATCAGCGGCACGAACGCACACATCATCCTCGAGGAGGCTCCCGGTCAAGGGCCGGACGTGGCGGGGGACGAACCCGGGGACAGCGCTCCACCGGTGCTGACCGGAGCTCTGGCCTGGCCGGTCTCAGGGCGGACCGAGGCGGCACTGCGGGCTCAGGCCGCTCGGTTGGTGACGCATCTGGACGGTGTCGGTGCTCTGGATCCGGCCGATGTGGGCTGGTCGCTGGCGACGACCCGGTCGGTGTTCGAGCACCGTGCCGTCGTGGTCGGTACCGACGGGCACGAGCTGAGGTCGGGGCTGGCGGCGCTGGCCTCCGGCGGGTCCGCGACGGGTGTGGTCAGCGGCGCCGTGGCGGGCGACCGGCCGAAGGTGGGGCTCCTGTTCGCCGGTCAGGGTGCGCAGCGGGCCGGCATGGGCCGTGGCCTCTACGCGGCGTCGCCGGTGTTCGCGCGTGTGTTCGACGAAGCCTGCGGGCTGTTGGAGGCGGAGCTGGGCCTGCCGATCAGGGACGTCGTCCTCGGCGTCGACGAGGACGACCCTCGGGCCGACCAGACGGTGTTCGCGCAGGCCGGGCTCTTCGCGGTCGAGGTGGGTCTCGTTGCGGTGCTGGCGGCGGCCGGGATCGTGCCGGACGCCGTCGCCGGCCATTCGGTCGGGGAGATCGCCGCGGCCCACGCGGCCGGTGTGCTGACCTTGGCCGACGCGTGCCGGCTGGTGGCGGTGCGTGGCCGGTTGATGCAGGCGCTGCCCGAGGGCGGCGCGATGGCGGCGATCGAAGCCGGGGAGGCGGAGGTTCGCGCCACGCTGACCGAGGTGTCAGGGGTAGCCGTGGCCGCGGTGAACGGTCCGTCGTCGGTGGTGATCTCGGGTGATGAGTCCGCTGTCGACGCACTGCTCGAGACGTGGCGGGACCAGGGCAGGCGGGTGCGGCGGCTGCGGGTCAGCCACGCGTTCCACTCGGCCCGGATGGACCCGATGCTCGACGAGCTGGGCGCCGTCGCGGAGAGGCTGGAACATGCCGCACCTGCCGTGACCTGGGTGGGCGCACTCACCGGCGACGTGATCACGGACCCGGACGCCGGCTACTGGGTCCAGCAGGCGCGATGCGCCGTCCGGTTCGCCGACGCCGTCGCCACCGCGGCCAGCACGCTGTCTGGTGAGGGGCCCTCGGTGTTCCTCGAGATCGGCCCCGACGGGACGCTGTCGGCGATGGGCCCGGCCGCTCTCGGTGACACCGACACCGAGCCGGTGTTCGTCCCGCTCCAGCGCGTGGACACACCCGCATCCGGTGCCCTGCTGGCGGCCCTGGGCCGCGCTCACGTCCAGGGCATCGATGTCGACTGGCGGGCGGTGCTCACCCCGGGTCGACCGGTGGACCTGCCGACGTACGCATTCGTACGCGAGCGGTACTGGGTGACCGGTTCGCAGGCGGCTCCGCTGGCGCACGGGACAGGTGACCCGGCGGGGGACCGGTTCTGGGCGGCCGTCGACGACGGTGACGTGGCCGGCCTCGCCGACACCCTGGCGCTGGACGGACAGCGACTTGCGGGGGTGCTGCCGGCGCTGGCGTCCTGGCGGCGTCGGGAACGCGCCCGGTCGCTCACCTCGGACTGGCGGTACCGGATCTCCTGGACACCGGTCGCCGAACGCCGCCCGGCCGCGCCGGCCGGAACCTGGCTCGTCGTCACCGGAACGGCAGACCCCGACCTGGCCGCCGCTTGTGCCAGGGCCCTGACCGAGCACGGCGCCGACGTCGTCCGCGCCGAGGTGTCGTCACCGGACCGGGTCGCCGTTGCGGCACAGCTGCGGGACGTTGTCGGACCGACGGTCGTGACCGGGGTGTTGTCGCTGCTGGCGCTGGACGAGACGCCGCTGGCGGACACCCCGACGGTGTCGACCGGTCTCGCCACGACGGTCGGGCTGGTCCAGGCCCTCGGGGACCTGGGGCTGGCCGCCCCGTTGTGGGTGCTGACATCGGGAGCGGCCGGGCCGGAACCGGCGCCGGCCAGCCCGGTGCAGGCGCAGGTCTGGGGGCTGGGCCGGGTCGCAGGACTGGAACATCCGGACCGCTGGGGCGGCCTGGTCGACGTGCCCGAGGTGCTGGACGGACCGGCCGCGGCCCGGTTGTGTGCCGTGCTGGCAGGCGGCGGGTCGACCGGCGGGGTGGTCGGCGAGGACCAGGTGGCGATCCGGGCCACGGGTGTGCTGGCCCGGCGGATGGTGCGGGCGTCCCGACCGCGGTCCCAGGCCACCTGGGCGCCGCGCGGGACGGTGTTGGTGACCGGCGGGACCGGGGCGATCGGTCGGCGGCTCGCCCGGTTGACGGCGGTGCGCGGCGCGCTCCGGGTGGTGCTGTCGAGCCGCTCCGGCCCCTCGGTGCCCGGGGTCGGTGCGCTGGCGGCGGAGCTCGCCGGCTCCGGTACCTCGGTGGCCGTGCTCGCCTGCGATGTCGGCGTCCGGGCCGAGGTGGCCGGCCTGGTGGACTGGATCGGGGCGGCCGGTCCGGCACTCAGCTCGGTGTTCCATGCGGCCGGCGTGGGCGGCGGAGGGCACATCGCTGAGCTCGCGATGGCCGGCCTGGCCGGCTCGATGGCGGCGAAGGCGGGCGGCGCGGCCCATCTGGACGAGCTGACCGAGGACCTGGACGCGTTCGTCACCTTCTCCTCGGGCGCGACCACCTGGGGCAGCGCACATCTCGGCGGGTACGCGGCCGCTAACGCCTTCCTGGACGCGCTGGTCGAGAACCGGCGCGATCGAGGACTGGCCGGTACCTCGGTCGCCTGGGGGCTGTGGGGCGGCGGCGGGATGGCCGAAGGTGAGGCCTCCGCCGTGATGCAGCGACTGGGCCTGCGGGAGATGGACCCGGACCTGGCGATCGGCGCGCTGGCGCACGTCCTGGACCACGGCGAGGGACCGGTCACGGTCGCCGACATCGACTGGGACGTCTTCGCGGCCGTGTTCACCGTGCAACGACCCAGCCCGCTGATCGGTGACCTCGCCGAGGTCCGGCAGGCACTGAGCGACGCGCCGGTCGACGCCGGTCAGGAGAGGACGACAGTCGGTCACGAACTGACGGCCCGGCTGACCGACCTGAACCCGGCCGACCGGAGCCGAGTGCTCACCGAGCTGGTGCGCGCCGAGGCGGCCGCTGTCCTGGGGCACACTTCCCCCGAGGCGCTGGTGGCCGGACGGGCGTTCAAGGACCTCGGCTTCGACTCGCTCACCGCGGTCGACCTGCGCAACCGGCTGAACGCCGCCACCGGGACGACCCTGCCGGCCACCATGGTCTTCGACTACCCGACCCCGGCGACGCTTGCCGACTTCCTGCGCTCGCGGCTGCTCGGTGACGGAGCCGGCGAGGTCTCGGCCCCGGTGGTCACCGCCGCCGCCGCGGACGACCCGATCGCGATCATCGGCATCGGCTGCCGCTTCCCCGGCGGGGTCGGCGGACCCGACGACTTCTGGCGGCTGCTGGCACTCGGGGCCGACGTCGTGTCGGACCTGCCGACCGACCGGGGCTGGGACCTGTCCGCGCTCCACGACGGAACGTCCGAGCGGCGAACGGCCCCGCGCGGTGGGTTCCTCCACGACGCGGGGCAGTTCGACCCCGGGTTCTTCGGGATCAGCCCGCGCGAGGCACTCACCATGGACCCGCAGCAGCGGTTGCTGCTGGAGACCTCCTGGGAGGCGCTCGAGCGGGCCGGCATCGACCCCGGACTGCTGCGCGGCTCGGCGACCGGAGTGTTCGTCGGCGCCGCCTGGTCCGGCTACGGCCTCGACCGGCAGCAGGTCGACGGCGGCGACAAGGGACACCTGGCGACCGGCACGTCGAGCAGCGTGCTGTCCGGGCGGATGTCGTACGTGCTCGGCCTGGAGGGCCCGGCGGTATCAGTGGACACGGCCTGCTCGTCGTCCCTCGTCGCGCTGCACCTGGCCGGTCAGGCACTGCGGTCCGGTGAGTGCACGCTGGCGCTGGCCGGCGGCGCGTTCGTGGCGGCCACACCGGTGATGTTCACGGGCTTCGACACCCAGCTCGGCCTGGCGCGGGACGGTCGCTGCAAGGCCTTCGGAGCCGGCGCGGACGGCATGGGCGTGGCCGAGGGCGCGGGTGTCCTGGTCGTGGAGCGGCTGTCGGACGCTCGCCGAAACGGTCATCCGGTGCTGGCGGTGGTCCGTGGCAGCGCGGTGAACCAGGACGGCGCCTCCAACGGGTTGACGGCGCCGAACGGACCGTCCCAGCAGCGGGTGATCCGGGCGGCGCTGGCCAATGCGCGCCTGTCGGCCGGCGATGTCGACGCGGTCGAGGCACATGGCACCGGGACGGCGCTCGGGGACCCGATCGAGGCACAGGCGCTGCTCGCGACATATGGGCAGGACCGACCGGTGGACCGGCCGCTGTGGCTGGGCTCGGTCAAGTCGAACATCGGGCACACCCAGGCCGCCGCCGGAATGGCCGCCGTCATCAAGATGGTGCTGGCCCTGCGGGGCCGTGAGCTGCCGAGGACCCTGCACGTGGCCGAGCCGTCGCCGCACATCGACTGGTCGACAGGTGCGGTGCGGCTGCTGGCCGAGGCGGTGCCGTGGCCGGTCGGCGACCGGCCACGGCGGGCCGGGGTCTCGTCGTTCGGTATGAGCGGCACCAACGCACACGTCATCCTCGAAGAGCCACCCGTCGCGGACCAGGGTGGCGACGTCGTCGATCCGCCACGCGAGCCGGCGATGCTGGCCGAGGCGCCGCCACTGTGGTTGGTGTCCGGACGGTCACCCGGCGGTCTGGCCGAGCAGGCCCGTCGGCTGGAAGCCCACCTGAGCACCCATCCGGACCTCGACCCGGTCGACGTGGGCTGGTCGCTGGCGACCACCCGCTCGACGTTCGAGCACCGGGCGGCCGTGCTGGGCGCGGACCGGGACGAGCTGCTCAGCAGGCTGGCGGCGCTGGCGGCGGGGGAGTCCTCACCCGGAGTGGTCAGCGCGACGGCCGGTGCGGTCGACCCGGTCGTGTTCGTGTTCCCCGGCCAGGGCTCGCAGTGGGTCGGCATGGGCCGGGAGCTGGCGGCGGCGTCGCCGGTGTTCGCCGCCCGCCTGGAGGAGTGCGGGCGGGCACTGGCCCCTCACCTGGAGTGGTCCCTGGACGACGTCCTGACCGGCGCCGAGGGGGCACCGAGCCTCGAACGGGTCGACGTGGTGCAGCCCGCGCTCTGGGCGATCATGGTGTCGCTGGCCGCGGTCTGGCAGGCGGCGGGGGTGAGTCCCGCCGCTGTGGTCGGCCATTCGCAGGGTGAGATCGCGGCGGCGGTCGTGGCCGGGCTGCTGTCGCTACCCGACGCCGCGAAGGTGGTGGCACTGCGCAGCCGGTCGCTGACCGCGCTGTCCGGTCACGGCGGCATGCTGTCGATCGCTGAGCCCGCCCACCTCGTCGCGGAGCGGCTCGCGGCCTGGGCGGGCGAGGTGTCGGTGGCGGCGGTCAACGGACCCGACGCCACCGTCGTCTCCGGGTCCGTCGCGGCGCTCGCCGAGGTCGCCGAGGACTGTGCTCGCGCCGGGGTGCGCACTCGTCCGCTACCCGTCGACTACGCCTCGCACAGCCCACAGGTGGAGACCCTGCGGGACGAGATCCTGGCCGCGTTGCGCGGGATCGACCCCCGGCCGGGATCGGTCCCGCTGGTGTCCTCCCTGACCGGTGAGGTGCTCACCGGCCCCGAGGCGGGGCCGGAGTACTGGTACGCGAGCCTGCGCGGCACGGTGCGGTTCTCCCGGGCGGTCGAGGCACTGTTCGAGGACGGCCACACGGTGTTCGTCGAGGTATCGCCCCACCCGGTACTGACCGCGGCGGTGGCTGCCACCGTGGAGGCGGCCGAGCCGGACGGCGCCGAGGGGACGACCGTGGTCACCGGGACGCTGCGGCGCGACGACGGCGGACCGGACCGGTTGCTGATCTCATTGGCCGAGCTCCACGTCCGGGGCGTACCGATCGACTGGTCCGCGGTGCTGAAGCCCGGGCGGCCCGTGGACCTCCCGACGTATGCGTTCCAGCACCGGCGGTACTGGCTCGAAGCCCTGCCGGCCGACGCGCCGGGTAACCGGGTCGGCGATCCGGCGGAGGAGCGGTTCTGGTCGGCGGTCGACGACGATGATGTGGCCGGGCTGGCCGAAACACTCGCCGTCGGGGCCGACCGGCCGCTGCGCGAGGTGCTGCCCGCGCTGGCGTCGTGGCGGCGCCGTCAGCGGAGCGAGGCGGCGGTGGCGGGGTGGCGTTACCGGATCGACTGGGTGCCGGTCGCAGATCCGCCGTCGCCGCGGTTGGCGGGCACCTGGCTGCTGGTGACCGGGCCGGCGGGCGCCGAAGCGGCCGAGGCGTGCGCGCGGGGTCTGGTGCGGTGCGGGGCCGAGGCCGTGGTCGCCGAGATCCCGGCGGTGGACCGCACGACTCTCGCGGCCCGGCTGCGGGAGGCGCTCGGGACGCGGGCGGTGGCCGGAGTGGTGTCCTTCCTGGCCTGGGAGACGACGGCCTCGGTCGAGAGCCCGATGGTTCCGGCTGGCCTGGCCGCGACGGTGTCGCTGGTTCAGGAACTGGGCGATCTGGGGTGCGACGCGCCGCTGTGGGCGTTGACCTCGGGCGAGGCCGGGCCGGAGCGGTCATCGGGGAGCCCGACGCAGGCCCAGGTGTGGGGGTTGGGCCGGGTGGCCGCCCTGGAACATCCCGACCGCTGGGGTGGCCTGGTCGACCTGCCGGAGGTACTGGACGCGCCGGTGGTGGACCGGCTGTGCGGAGTGCTGGCCTCGGGCGGAGAGGACCAGGTGGTGATCCGGCGGGCGGGAGTGCTGGCGCGGCGTCTGGTGCACGCGCCGGCAACCGGGATCGGGCGGGAGTGGGCGCCCGGCGGCACGGTGCTGGTCACGGGCGGCACCGGCGCGATCGGTGCTCGGGTGGCCCGGTGGGCGGCGGGTCGCGGTGCCCGGCGGGTGGTGTTGCTGAGTCGGTCCGGCCCGGCGACGGGTGTCGGAGCGTTGGTCGCGGAGCTCGCGTCGGCGGGGTCGTCGGTGGTGGTGGCGGCCGGTGACGTGGGCGTCCGGGCCGAGGTTGCGGGCTTGCTGGGCCGGCTCGACGGAACCGGGCCGGCGCTGAGCTCGGTGTTCCACGCCGCCGGAGTGGGCGGTGGCGCCCCGCTGGCGGAGGTGCGCGTCGTGGATCTGGCCAGGTCCCTGGCGGCCAAGGCCCTCGGCGCGGCGCATCTGGACGAGCTCACCGAGGACCTCGACGCGTTCGTGGTGTTCTCCTCGGGCGCGGCGGCGTGGGGAAGTGCCCGGCTCGGTGGTTATGCGGCGGCGAACGCGAGCCTGGACGCGCTCGTCGAGGAGCGGCGCCGACGGGGGTTGGCGGGCACCTCGGTGGCGTGGGGGCTGTGGGGCGGAGGAGGGATGGCCGAAGGACAGTCGGCGGAGATGACGCGGCGAGGGCTGCGCCAGCTGGACCCGGACCTGGCGATCGGGGCGCTGGCGCGGATCGTGGATCACGACGAGGGCCTGATCACGGTCGCGGACATCGACTGGGCCCAGTTCGCGCCGGTGTTCACCGTGCGACGGCCCAGCCCGCTGATCAGTGACCTGCCCGAGGTCCGGGAGGCGCGCGAGGACGGGGCGTCCGCATCGGAGCAGGACCGTTCCGACGCGGGCGACGCGCTGGTCGCGCAGCTGTCGGGGCGGTCGCGGGCCGAGCAGGACCGGATCCTGGTGAACCTGGTCCGGACCGAGGCAGCCGTGGTGCTTGGGCACGACTCCGGCGAGGCGGTCGGGGCCGGCCAGGCGTTCAAGGACCTCGGCTTCGACTCACTGACCGCGGTCGAGCTGCGCAACCGGTTGACCACCGCCACCGGTCAGCGGCTGCCGACGACCGTGGTCTTCGACTACCCGACGGCCTCGGCGCTGGCCGCCCAGCTCCGTGCCGTGATCTACCAGGACACGGACCCGGTATCGCCGGTGTTCCCCGAGCTCGACGCGCTGGAGTCCGTCCTCTCCGGCATACCGGCGGGCAGCGACATCCGCGCCGACGTCACGGCCCGTCTGCAGACCGTCCTGTCCAAGTGGATCAGCGCCGACGCCGGCCCCCAGGAGAACGAGGCCGTCGACAAGCTCGACGCCGCGACCGCCGACGAGGTCATCGACTTCATCGACAGAGAACTCGGGGTCTCGTGAACCCGATGTCCACCGCACTGTCCGGGGCCGTTCCCGAGGGAGAACTCTGATGGTAGAGAGCGACAAGCTGCTGGCCTACCTGAAGCGGGTGTCGGCCGAGCTGTACGAGACCCGGGAACGCCTGCGCAAGCTCGAGGCCGGGGAGCAGGAGACCGTCGCGATCGTCGGGATGGGCTGCCGGTTCCCCGGCGGTGCCGACAGCCCGGAGAGCATGTGGCGGCTGCTGGCCGAAGGCAGGGACGCCACCTCCGGGCTCCCCGCCGACCGTGGCTGGGCACCCGACGTCGAGATCGATCCCGACTCGGCGATGTGCCGGGGCGGCTTCGTGCACGGCGCGGCCGAGTTCGATGCCGGGTTCTTCGGGATCAGCCCGCGCGAGGCACTGGCGACCGACCCCCAGCAGCGGCTGCTGCTGGAGACCTCCTGGGAGGCGTTGGAACGCGCGGGCATCGACCCGAGATCACTACGGGAGTCGTCCACCGGTGTCTTCGCGGGCGCGACCTTCTCCGGGTACCCGGCCGGCGCGGCAGCGGGGGCGGGCATCTACCAGCTGACCGGGACGGCCGCCAGCGTCATCTCGGGCCGGGTCGCGTATGCGCTCGGCCTGGAAGGGCCCGCGGTGACCGTGGACACCGCGTGCTCGTCGTCGCTGGTCGCGCTGCATCTGGCCGCTCAGGCGCTGCGGTCGGGGGAATGCACGCTGGCCCTGGCGGGCGGGGTGACCGTGATGGCCGTGCCTTCGGCGTTCTCGGAGGTCTCCCGCCTGGACGGACTGGCCTCGGACGGGCGCTGCAAGGCGTTCTCGGCGGCCGCTGACGGGATGGGCTGGGCCGAGGGCGCGGGTGTGCTGGTCCTGGAGCGGCTCTCCGATGCGCGCCGCAACGGGCATCCGGTGCTGGCGGTCCTGGCCGGGAGCGCGGTGAACTCCGACGGTGCCTCGAACGGGCTGACCGCGCCGAACGGTCCGTCGCAGCAGCGGGTGATCCGGGCAGCGCTGGCCGCCGCGCGGTTGTCGGCCGGCGATATCGACGTGGTGGAGGCGCACGGGACCGGTACGAAGCTGGGCGACCCGATCGAGGCCCAGGCGCTCTTGGCGACCTACGGGCAGGACCGTCCGGTAGATCGGCCGCTGTGGCTGGGTTCGGTGAAGTCCAACTTCGGCCACACCCAGGCCGCGGCAGGCGCGGCCGGGGTGATCAAGGTGGTGCTCGCCCTCCGCAACCGCCTGCTCCCACCGACCCTGCACGCCGCCGAGCCGTCGCCGCACATCGACTGGTCCGGCGGGCAGGTACGGCTGCTCACCGAGGCGACGCCGTGGCCGGCCAACGGGCAGCCTCGGCGGGCCGGGGTGTCCTCGTTCGGGATCAGCGGAACCAACGCCCACGTGATCCTCGAGGAGGCGCCCCACGCCGAACCGTCCGGCACCGACCCCGAGCACCCGGCCGACGCCGGCCTTCGGCTGTTGACCGGCCCCGCCACCGCCTGGCTGGTCTCGGCGCGGGACGCCACCGGCCTTGCGGCCCAGGCCGAGCGGCTCGGGGAGCTGACCCGCACCGGGGAACCCCTCGACCCGAAGGACGTGGGCTGGTCACTGGCCACCACCCGGTCGGCGTTCGAACGGCGCGCGGTGCTGGTCGGTGAGCACCGGCACGAGCTCACCGAGGGACTGTCCGCCGTGGCCGAGGGCCAGCCGGCGGCGGGCCTGGTCAGCGGCACAGTCCCGCCCGGCGGCGACACGGGGCTCGTGGTGTTCGTGTTCCCTGGCCAGGGAAGTCAGTGGGTGGGCATGGGCCGGGAGCTGGCGGCGGCGTCGCCGGTGTTCGCGGCCCGGTTGGCCGAGTGCGGGCTGGCGTTGAAGCCGTTCGTGGACTGGGACCTGGACGAGGTGTTGGCCGGGGGCCCGGGTGCACCGGGCCTGGAACGGCTGGATGTGGTGCACCCGGTGCTGTGGGCGGTGATGGTGTCGCTGGCGGCGGTGTGGCAGGCCGCCGGGGTGCGGCCGGACGCGGTGATCGGGCACAGCCAGGGTGAGATCGCGGCGGCGTGCGTGGCGGGTGCCCTGTCGCTCGCGGACGGCGCGCGGGTCGTCGCCCGTCGCGGTCAGGCGATGCTCGCCATCGCCGGTGAGGGTGGGGTGCTCTCTATCGCGGCGCCGCTGGGCGCGGTGGAAGCCCGGCTGCGCACCGGGGACGGTCGGGTGGACGTGGCGACCGTCAACGGTCCCGAGGCGGTCACGGTGTCGGGTGCGGTGGAGGCGCTACGGACGTTGGCGGCCGAGTGCGAGCGGGACGGGGTCCGGACCCGGTTCGTGCCGATGGACTACGCGCCGCACGGCGTGCAGGTGGAGAGCATCCGCGATGCGGTGCTGGCCGCGGTCGAGGGGATCGTCCCCGGCCACTCGGCGATCCCGGTGGTGTCGGGCATGACCGGTGACTACCTCGACGGCGCCGACCTGGACGCGGGCTACTGGTATGCCAGCCTGCGGTCGACGGTTCGGTTCAGCCGGGGTGTCGAGCGGCTCGGGCGCGACGGGTACGGGGTGTTCGTCGAGGTCTCGCCGCATCCGGTGCTGACCTCGGCGATCGCGGCCACCCTTGACGGCGTCGAAGGACGGTCCGCACCGGAGCCGGTCGTGACCGGGACATTGCGCCGGGACGACGGTGGTCCGCGCCGGTTGCTCGCCTCCCTGGCCGAGGTCCACGTGCACGGTGTCCCCGTCGACTGGCCCTCGGTCCTGCCTGCCGGCCGGGGTCTCGCTCTGCCCACCTACCCCTTCCAGCGTCAGCGGTACTGGCCCGACACCGCCACCCGAGCCGACGTCGCCTCGGCCGGTCTGGGACCGGTCGGGCACCCCTTGCTCGGCGCCGCGATCGAGCTGGCCGACGGTGACGCACTCGTGTTCACCGGGCGGCTCTCGCTCCGGTCCCATCCCTGGCTGGCCGACCACGAGATGGGCGGCACCGTCTTCTTCCCCGGGACCGGTTTCGCGGAGCTCGCGGCCGTCGCCGGAGCCCGGGTGGACTGCACCCGGATCGACGAGCTGACCATGGCCGAGCCCCTGGTGCTCTCCGCGCACGATGCGGTCCAGGTCCAGGTCACCGTGGGTGGCGCCGACAGCGACGGGCGCCGGACGGTCGAGATCTTCGCTCGGCCGGCGGACGCCGGCATCGGGTGGACCCGGCACGCCACCGGGCGGCTCACCGCGGCAGGACCGCCGGCCGACCTCGTCGACGACGACTTCGCCGTCTGGCCGCCGACCGGTGCCGCCTCGGTACCGGTGGACGGCGAGTACCGGGACCTCGCCGCGGCCGCCGGGTTCGGGCCCGCCTTCCAGGGACTGCGGGCGGTCTGGCGCCGCGCGGACGACATCTTCGCCGAGGTCGCCCTCCCCGAGCCGATCGCGGGCGACGCCGGTGACTTCGGCCTGCACCCGGCCCTGCTGACCGCCGCGTCGCACGCACTCTGGCTGGCGGTGCCGACGGTCGGTGCCGATGCCGTGCAGATGCCGTTCTCCTGGTCCGGGATGTCGTGCTACGCGGTGGGTGCCTCGGTGCTGCGGGTCCGGCTGCGACAGTTGCCGGGCGGGGCGTTGTCGCTGGTCGCGGCGGATGCGACCGGTGCGGTTGTGGTGTCGGTCGATTCGTGGGCATTCCGCCCGGTCGCGGACGCGGACGCGGCCGGTGGCGCGCTGCGCCAGTCCCTGTTCAGCATCGAATGGATCCCCGTCCCGGACTCGGCACCCGCACCCGGTGGGCCTTGGGCGGTCCTCGGTCCCGATCGGCTGGCGCTGACCGAGGCCCTCGGCGCAACCGGTGTCGCGGTGCGTGGCTACCCCGATCCGGCCGGGCTGGCGGCCGCGATCGATGCCGGTGACCCGGCGCCGGAGCTGGTGCTGGCCGCCATCGGGACGGCATCGCACGACCGGTCCGGGACGGACGAGGCACGATCCGCCCGGCAGGTCACCGGGCAGGCGCTGGAACTGGTGCGGCAGTGGCTGGCGCTGGACCTGCCAGCTCGACTGGCCATCGTCACCCTCGGCGCGGTGGCGACCCGGCCCGAGGACGGAGTGGCCGATCTGGGTGCCGCCGCCGCCCGGGGCCTGCTCCGCTCCGCACAGACGGAGAATCCGGGCCAGCTGGTCCTGGTCGACCTGCCGGCCCACAGCGACGCCGAAGTCTCGGGCGGGACACTGGCGGCCGCGCTGGGCAGTGGGGAGCCTGAGCTCGCGCTTCGCGGGGGCCGGGCCTACGGGCGTCGGCTGACCCGCCCGCCGACCGTGGCGGCCCCGGCCGACCCCCTGGCGCCGTCCCGTCGCCCCGGTGCGGTCCTGGTCACCGGAGGTACCGGGAAGCTGGGTGGTCTCACCGCGCGGCATCTGGCCGTGACCGGCCGGGCCGGCCACCTGATCCTGCTGAGCCGCTCCGGTCCGGCCGCCGCCGGAGCCGCGGCACTGGCCGCGGACATCGCCGCCGCCGGGGCCGGCGTGACGGTGGTGGCCGGGGACGCAGGAGACCGGCCGACCCTGGCCGCGCTGCTCGCCGGAACGTCCCTGCTCGCCGGAACGTCCCTGTCCGGCGTCGTGCACACCGCCGGGGTCGTCGACGACGGCGTCATCGGCTCACTCACCGCCGAACGTGTCGACGCCGTGCTGCGGCCAAAGGCCGACGCGGCCTGGGCGCTGCACGAGCTGACCCAGTGCCTCGACCTGGACCTGTTCGTCCTCTTCTCCTCGGCGTCGGCGACCTTCGGCGCGGCCGGGCAGGGCAACTACGCGGCAGGCAACGCCTTCCTCGACGGGTTGGCCGAGCGCCGCCGCGCCGCGGGCCAAGCCGCGGTCTCACTGGCCTGGGGAGCGTGGCTGGCCAGTGAGGGCATCGGCCGCAACCTGAGCAAGGGGCTGCTCGACCGGGTCACCGGTACCGGTGCCGGCGAGCTGTCCGCTGACGAGGGCCTCGCGCTGCTCGACCTGGCTCTGGGCCGGGACGAAGCGGTCCTGATGCCGGTGCGGGTCGACGTGGCCCGGCTGCGCGCCCAAGCCCGCCAAGGCGTCGATCTGCCGGTGCTGTTGGCAGGACTGGTCGGGCCGGCCCGGCTGGCCACGGTATCGGCAGAGGCGCGGGAGGCCGGCGGCGACGCGCTGCGCCGGCAGCTGGCCGGGGTGTCCGAGGCCGAGCGCGGCCGCGTGCTGACCGACCTCGTGCGGGTCCACGTCGCCGCTGTACTGGGGCACGCCTCGGCCGGCGCGGTCGAGCTGAACCGAGCCTTCACCGACCTCGGTTTCGACTCGTTGACGGCCGTCGAGCTGCGCAACCGGCTGAGTGCCGTGACCGGACTGCGGTTGCCGGCCACGCTGGTCTTCGACTACCCGACGGCCGCCGTGCTGGCCGGTCAGCTGGCTGAGCAGCTGCTCGGCCAGCGGGCCGCCAAGCCGACGGCCGCGGCCGAGGTGCGGGCCGGTGAGCCGATCGCGATCGTGGGGATGGCCTGCCGCCTGCCCGGCGGGGTCGCCGACCCGGACTCGTTGTGGGACCTGCTGACCGCCGGTGGCGACGCGGTCACCCCGCTGCCGCTCGACCGGGGTTGGGACATCGACGGCCTCTACGACCCCGATCCCGACCGGGCCGGCGCCTTCTACTCCCGAGCAGGCGGGTTCGTCCACGACGCGGCCGAGTTCGACCCAGGCTTCTTCGGGATCAGCCCCCGCGAGGCGCTCGCGATGGACCCGCAGCAGCGGCTGCTGCTGGAGATCTCCTGGGAGGCGCTGGAACGGGCCGGGATCGACCCGATGACCCTGCGCGGCTCGGCGACCGGGGTGTATGCCGGTGGCACCACCTGGGGATACGGGCTCTTCAGCCCGGCCGGCGCGGAAGGACACCTGATCACCGGTGGCGCGACCAGCGTGATCGCCGGACGGGTCTCCTACACGCTCGGCCTGGAGGGCCCGGCGGTCACGATCGACACCGCCTGCTCGTCCTCGCTGGTGGCGGTGCACCTGGCCGCCTCGGCACTGCGCGCCGGGGAGTGCTCGTTGGCCCTCGCGGGCGGCGTGACGATCATGGCGACGCCGGCCGGGCTGGTCGGGTTGTCCCGGCAGCGCGGCCTGGCGAGGGACGGGCGGTGCAAGGCGTTCTCGGACTCGGCCGACGGGATGGGCATGGCCGAGGGCGCCGGGATGCTCCTGCTGGAGCGGCTGTCGGATGCGCGTCGCAACGGGCATCCGGTGCTGGCGGTGGTGGCCGGGAGCGCGGTCAACCAGGACGGCGCCTCGAACGGCTTGACGGCGCCGAACGGTCCGTCGCAGCAACGGGTGATCCGGGCGGCGCTGAACACCGCGGGGCTGTCGGCCGGCGATGTCGACGTGGTGGAGGCGCACGGGACCGGGACCGAGCTGGGGGATCCGATCGAGGCCCAGGCGCTGCTGGCGACCTACGGCCAGGACCGGCCGGGTGACCGGCCGCTGTGGGTCGGTTCGGTGAAGTCGAACCTGGGTCATACACAGGCCGCGGCGGGGGCGGCCGGGGTGATGAAGATGGTTCTGGCGCTGCGCCACCAGCAGCTGCCGTTGAGCCGGTACGCCGACCGGCCGGCGACCAACATCGACTGGTCGGCCGGGCACGTCCAGCTCCTGGCCGAGGCCAGGCCGTGGCCGGTGAACGGCCGGGTCCGCCGGGCCGGGGTGTCCTCGTTCGGCATCAGCGGAACCAATGCTCACGTCATCCTCGAGGAACCGCCCGCCGTCGAGGAGACTCCCGCGCGGTCCCGTCCGGAGCCGGTGCTGACCGGGACGGTCGGCGCGTGGCCGGTGTCCGCCCGAGGGGGACCGGCGCTGGCCGCGCAGGCGGGTCGGCTGGCCGAGTTCGTCGGGGCCCGTCCCGAGCTGGGGGTCGCGGACGTGGCCTGGTCGCTGGCCACCACCCGCTCGTCCTTCGAACACCGGGCGGTGCTGCTCGGCCGGGACCGTGACGAGCTGCTCGCCGGACTCTCGGCCCTGGCCGCCGGTCGGCCGGCCGCGGGTGTGGTTCGGGGAGGCGCCTCGGCCGGAGGTGGCCGGGTGGTGTTCGTGTTCCCGGGTCAGGGTGGGCAGTGGCTGGGGATGGGGCGGGACCTGGCCGCGTCCAGCCCGGTGTTCGCGGCGCGGTTGGCCGAGTGCGCCGACGCACTGTCCCCCTTCGTCGACTGGGAGCTGGCCGAGGTGCTGGCCGGCGCTCCTGGTGCGCCCGGGCTGGAGCGGATCGACGTGGTCCACCCGGCGTTGTGGGCGGTGATGGTGTCGCTGGCGGCGGTGTGGCAAGCAGCCGGGGTGCGGCCGGACGCCGTGGTCGGGCACAGCCAGGGAGAGATCGCGGCGGCGTGTGTGGCCGGCGTGCTGTCGCTCTCGGACGGTGCCCAGGTGGTGGCCCGCCGGGCCCAGGCGATGCGTGCGATCGCGGGCCGGGGCGGGGTGCTGTCGGTCGCCGCCCCGCTGGAAGCTGTGGAGGCGCGGTTGCGGGCCGGGGGCGGTCGGCTGTCGGTCGCGACGGTCAACGGCCCCGAGGCGGTCACCGTCTCCGGTGCGGTGGACGCCCTGCGGTCGCTGTCCGCCGAGTGTGAGCGTGACGGGGTACGGGCCCGGTTCGTGCCGATGGACTATGCGCCGCACGGGCCGCAGGTGGAGGCGATCCGGGACGCCGTGCTGGCGGCGGCGGACGGGATCACGCCGAGGCCGGCGTCGATCCCGATCGTCTCGGGGATGACCGGTGAGTTCCTCGAGGGACCGGAGCTGGACGCCGGATACTGGTACACGAGCCTGCGCTCGACCGTCCGGTTCACCCGGGCGATCGGGACGTTGGACCGAGCCGGGTACGAGGTGTTCGTCGAGACCTCGCCGCATCCGGTGCTCGTGACCGCGATCGGTGCGACGCTCGAGAACACCGGAGCTGACGACGGCCCGGCGCAACCTGGCGCCGACCGGCCCCGGAGCCTTCGCCGGACTCCGGTGCTCACCGGGACACTGCGGCGCGACGACGGCGGCCCGAACCGGCTGCTGGCCTCCCTCGCCGAGCTCCACGTCCACGGCGTGCCGGTCGACTGGGCCGCCGTCCTCCCGGCCCGCGAACGCGTCGACCTCCCCACGTACGTCTTCCAGCACCAGAGATTCTGGCTGGAATCGGTGCCGACACCCGCTACCGCCGACCCCGTCGAGACCCGGTTCTGGGCCGCTGTCGAGCACGACGACCTGGCCGGCCTGACCGAGGCGCTCGCGGTCGACGCCGACAAGCCGCTGCGTGAGGTCCTGCCCGCGTTGGCCTCATGGCGACGGCGCGAACGCGGCGCCACGGTCACGTCCGGCTGGCGGTACCGGACGTCGTGGCGCGCCCTGCCCGACCCCGAGCCGGTGCCGCTGGCCGGGACCTGGCTGTTGGTCGCCACCGCTGCCGAGCGGAACTTCGCGGTCACGTGTCGCAGGGCGCTGAGCGAGGCTGGCGCCGACGTCGTGCTCGTCGAGGCCGTACCGGACGAGACTCGCGCGGAGCTGGCTTCCCGACTCGATCCGGACCTGGCGCCGGCGGGGATCGTCTCCCTGCTGGCCCTCGACGAGACACCGCTGCCCGGGGCGCCGGCGGTCGCCGCCGGGCTGGCCGGCACCCTCCGGCTGATCCAGGCGCTGGGCGACCAGGGGATCGGGGCACCGTTGTGGGCACTGACCAGGGGTGCCGTGGCTGTCGAACCCGCTGAGCTGCTCACCGCACCCGGCCAGACACCGGTGTGGGGGCTCGGCCGGGTGGCCGGCCTGGAACATCCCGACCGGTGGGGCGGCCTGATCGACCTGCCCGCCGAGCTGGACCGGCCGGCCACGGACCGGCTCGTCGGGCTACTCGCCGGTGGTGGCCGCGCCGGTGCCGTCGAGGACCAGGTGGCCATCCGGGGAAGCGGACACTATGGCCGCCGCCTGGTCCGGGCTCCCCGGACCGCTCCGGCGCCGCACTGGGTGCCGCCGGGCACGGTCCTGGTGACCGGTGGCACCGGAGCCATCGGCGGCCGGGTGGCCGGTTGGCTGGCCGGCCGTAGGGCGCCTCGGATCGTCCTGTCCAGCCGCTCCGGGCCGGCCGCGACCGGGTCGGCCGCACTGGCCGCCCGGCTGGCGGAGGCCGGGGCCGCAGTGGACATGATCGCCTGCGACACCGCCGAGCGGGCGCCGACCGCTGAGCTGTTGGCGCGGATCGAGCGGTCCGGGCCGACCCTGTCCGCCGTCTTCCACGTCGCCGGGACCGGCCAGACGATCCCGCTCGACGACCTCACCGTCGACGGGCTGGCCGAGGTTGCCACGGCCAAGGTGGCCGGGGCGGCGAACCTGGACGAGCTCACGGCAGACCGGAATCTGGCCGCTTTCGTCCTGTTCTCCTCTGGCGCCGCGGCCTGGGGCAGTGGCCTGCAGGCCGGGTACGCCGCGGCCAATGCGTACCTCGACGGACTGGCCGAGAACCGGCGGGGCCGAGGCCTTGCGGGGACCTCGGTCTCCTGGGGCCTGTGGGGTGGCGGCGGGATGGGGCACGGCGAGGGCGGGGCCCAGCTCCAGCGGCTGGGCCTTCGCGAGATGGATCCCGACCTGGCCATCCGGACACTGGCCGACATCGTCGACACCGCTGCCGCCGACAGCGTGTCCGGCGACACGGCGACGGAGACGGTCGCCGACCTGGACTGGGCCCGATTCGCGCCGGTGTTCATGCTGCACCGAGGGAGTGCCCTGATCGGAGATCTGCCCGAGGTGAGGCGGGCCATGGCCGGGGACTCGGCCGAGGGCCGCGACGACGCTGCCGGAGGCGGCGCCGCGCTCGTGCGGCAGTTGAACGGGTTGTCCCGCGTCGAGCGGGAGCGGATGCTGACGGAGCTGGTCCGAGCCGAGGCCGCCGCCGTCCTCGGGTATGCCTCGACGGACGACGTGGAGGCCGACCGGGCCTTCAAGGACCTGGGGTTCGACTCGCTCACCGCCGTGGAACTGCGCAACCGGCTGAACACGGCGACCGGGTTGACCCTCCCCGCCACGTTGATCTTCGACTATCCGACACCGGAGGAACTGGCCGGCCACGTGCGGACCGTGATGAGCCCGGACGAGGACACCGGGGAGCCGTCGATCATCGCCGAGATCGACCGGCTGCGGTCCACGCTCTCCTCGGCGACCGCGGACCTCGAGACGCGCGACGAGGTCACCAAGCTGCTGCGAGGAATGCTCTCGAACTGGATCGACATGCATCAGGCCAACAGACCTGACGACACCGGTATCCAGTTCCACTCGGCCACGCCCGACGACGTCTTCAGTTTCCTTGACCAGGAACTCGGGCTTCCGCCGTCGGCGCCGCAGACCAACTGACCTGCTGATCGCTCCAGGGAGTCCGTCATGGATAGCCAAGAGAAGCTCTTTGACTACCTCAAGAGGGCTACGGCCGAGCTTCAGGAGACCCGCAACCGGCTGCGCCAGCTGGAGGCGGCCGAGCAGGAACCGATCGCGATCGTCGGTATGGGCTGCCGGTTCCCCGGTGGTGTCCGGGACGTGGAGAGCTTCTGGGACCTCGTGGCGTCCGGCACCGACGCGGTCGGTGGTTTCCCGACCGACCGCGGCTGGGACGCACTGCGGCGCCTGCACCGGGACAGCGCGAGCGAGTTCGCCTTTCAAGGCGGTTTTGTGCACGATGCCGCACGGTTCGACGCCGGGTTCTTCGGGATCAGCCCCCGCGAGGCGCTGGCGATGGACCCCCAGCAACGGATGGTGCTGGAAGTCGCATGGGAGTCGATCGAGCGGGCGCGGATCGACCCGCGGACCCTGCGCGGTTCCTCCACCGGGGTGTTCGTCGGCGCCAGCTCCGACGGGTACGGCGAGGGCCTGGCCCAGGTGGAGAGCGGTTCGGAGGGCTACCTGCTGACCGGGACGCAGACCGCGATGATCTCGGGTCGGCTGGCCTACACCCTCGGGCTCGAGGGCCCGGCGCTGACCATCGACACGGCGTGCTCGTCCGCGCTCGTCGCCCTGCACCTGGCCGCGCAGGCCCTGCGCTCCGGCGACTGCGCGCTCGCGCTGGCCGGCGGCGTCGCCGTCATGATCACCCCCGGGGTGTTCGCGGAGTTCGCCAAGCAGCAGAGCGTGGCGGGGGACGGCCGCAGCAAGCCCTTCGCCGGCGCCGCGGACGGTATGGGGTGGGGCGAAGGCGCCGGGCTGCTCGTCCTGGAACGGGCCTCGGACGCGCGCCGCAACGGCCACCCGGTGCTGGCGTTGATCGCCGGCACCTCGGTGAACCAGGACGGCGCCAGCAACGGTCTGACCGCGCCGAACGGGCCCTCACAACAGCGTCTGATCCACGCCGCGCTGACCGACGCGCGGGTCAGGGCCGACCAGGTGGACGTGGTGGAGGCGCACGGCACCGGCACCCGCCTCGGTGACCCGATCGAGGCACAGGCGCTGCTGGCCACCTACGGTCAGCACCGGCCGGAGGGTCGCCCGCTGTGGCTGGGCTCGGTCAAGTCGAACCTCGGGCACACCCAGGCGGCGGCCGGGGCGGCCGGGATCATCAAGATGGTGCTGGCACTGCGGCACGATCTGCTGCCGCCCACCCTGCACGTCGACGTACCCACACCTGAGGTCGACTGGTCGGCGGGCGACGTCCGCCTGCTGACCGAGGCGGTGTCGTGGCCGAGGTCCGAGGCACCCCGGAGGGCGGGCGTCTCGGCGTTCGGGGTCAGCGGCACGAACGTCCATGTCATCGTCCAGGAGGCACCCTCGGACGGCGCCGCGGACAGTGAGTCGGCCGAGAGCCCCCGGTCGCCCGAGGACAGCGGCGGGCGGGCACTACCGGTGCTGTCCGAAGGCACGGCGTGGTTGGTGTCGGCGCGGACCGCGCCCGGCCTGCGGGAGCAGGCAGACCGGTTGGCCGGGTTCGTCCGGAGCCGCGGGAACGGGGCCGGCCCGGAGCTCACGGACATCGGGTGGTCGTTGGCGACGACACGGTCGACGTTCGAACACCGGGCCGTGGTGCTGGGCGCCCACCGCGACGACTTCCTGTCGGGGCTGACCGCGTTGGCGGCGGACCTGCCCGCCGGTGGCGTCGTCAGCGGGACGATGCGGGCGAGCCGGGGCCGGGTGGTGTTCGTGTTCCCGGGCCAAGGTTCGCAGTGGGTCGGGATGGGCTGGGAGCTGGCGGCGTCCAGCCCGGTGTTCGCGGCTCGGTTGGCGGAGTGCGGGCAGGCCCTGGACCCGTTCGTGGACTGGTCGTTGGACGATGTGCTGGCTGGTGGGGACGACGCGCCCGGGTTCGAGCGCGTGGATGTGGTGCAGCCGGTGTTGTGGGCGGTGATGGTGTCGCTTGCGGCGGTGTGGCAGGCGGCCGGGGTGCGTCCGGATGCGGTGGTGGGGCATTCGCAGGGTGAGATCGCCGCGGCGGTGGTGGCGGGGATCCTGTCGCTGGAGGATGCGGCGAAGGTGGTGGCGCTGCGCAGCCGGGCGCTGCTCGCGCTGTCCGGCCGGGGCGGCATGTTGTCGATCGCGGAGCCGGAGGCGACGGTAGCCACCCGGGTGCGGCCGTGGGCCGAGTCGGTGTCGGTGGCGGCGGTGAACGGCCCGGAAGCGACCGTCGTGTCGGGCACCGGGGAAGCCCTGCGGGAGATCCAGGCCGGGTGTGAGCGCGACGGAGTGCGGACGCGGTTACTGCCGGTCGACTACGCCTCGCACGGCCCGCAGGTCGACCAGCTGCGGGAGGAGATCCTCGACCGGCTGGCCGGGATCGACGCGCGCCCGGCCCGGGTGCCGATGGTGTCGGCGATGACCGGCGAGATGCTGGCCGGCCCCGAGCTCGGCCCCGAGTACTGGTACGCGAGCCTCCGGGCGCCCGTGCGGTTCTCCCGCGCCGTCGAGGCACTCCGCCGGGCGCGGCACAGTGTGTTCGTCGAGGCCTCCGGCCACCCGGTGCTGACCACAGCGATCGCCGGCACCCTCGAAGCTCTCGACGGCGACGAGCACGCAGACGGCTCGGCGCCGGTGGTGTGCGGGACGCTGCGCCGGGACGACGGCGGTCCGGCGCGGCTACTGGCCGCGCTGGCCGAGGCTCACGTCCACGGTGTGACCGTCGACTGGTCGACGGTGCTGCCGGCCGGTCAGCGAGTCGACCTGCCGACCTACGCATTCCAGCGTGAGCACTTCTGGGCGTCCCCGGCGCCGGTGCTCGACGGTGCGGGTGAGGACGACCCTGAGCGGGGCTGGCGCTACCGGGTCTCCTGGGCGGCGGTGCCCGACCCGGCCCCGGCCGTTCTGCGCGGGACGTGGCTCCTGGTGGCTCCGGCCGGTGGGCAGGGGGCGGAGCTGCTCGCCGCGTGCGTGGCGAGTCTGACCGAGTGCGGCGCGGAGGTGCTTCTCGCCGAGGTACCACCCGGCTCGGTCGACCGGATGACGCTCGCCGCCGTGATCACCGACGTCCTGGAGCGGTCGGGGCAGGCTCCGGCCGTCGCCGGCGTCGTGTCGCTGCTGGCGCTCAACGAGACCCCGCTGTCCGACCGGCCGATGGTGACCAGTGGGCTGGCCGGCACGTTGGGCCTGGTCCAGGCGCTCGGCCAGACCGGCATCGAGGCGCCGCTGTGGGTACTGACCTCCGGTGCGGTCGCCACGACACCCGGCGAGCTGCCGATCAGCCCGGCCCAGGCGCAGGTCTGGGGACTGGGCCGCGTCGCCGGCCTCGAACACCCGGACCGGTGGGGTGGCCTGCTCGATCTGCCGCCCTCGCTCGACGCCGTGGCCGCGAGCCGGCTCGGTGCGGTACTGGCCGGCTGTGGTGAGGACCAGGTGGCCCTCCGCCCGGCCGGGATCGTCGGCCGGCGCCTGGTGCACACCGAGCCACCGCGCGCGACCGGCACCTGGCGTCCCCGGGGCACCGTGTTGGTGACCGGCGCGAGTGGCGCGGTCGGCCCGCACCTGGCCGGCTGGCTCGCCGACGTCGGCGCCCCGCACGTGACACTGGTCAGCCGGCGGGGACCGATGATCCCTCAGGCGCCCGCCGCGGTCGCGGCGATGGCCGCCGCCGGAACCTCGGTCAGCCTGGTGGCCTGTGACGTGACCGAGCGTGACGCGGTCGCCGGCCTGCTGGCCTGGATCGATCGGCGTGGACCGGCACTGTCGACCGTGATCCATGGGGCGACCGCGGTCGAGCTGCTGCCCCTCTCGGACACCGGCGTAGCCGGCCTGGCCATGACCCTGGACGCGAAGGTCACCGGAGCCACACACCTGGACGAGCTGACAGCCGGTCTGGACCTGGACGCCTTCGTGCTGTTCTCGTCGATCGCGGCGATCTGGGGTGTCGGCGAGCACGGCGCGTACGCGGCGGCCAACGCCCATCTGGACGCACTGGCCGAGAACCGGCGCGCCCGTGGCCTGCCCGCGACGTCGGTGGCCTGGGGGGTGTGGAACACCGGGCAGGACTCCGACGGGCTCGACCGCGCACTGAGCGTCATCCCGGAGCGGTTGCGGCGTCAGGGGCTGCGGCTGCTCGAGCCGGCCAGGGCGCTCGCGGCACTGGGCCAGGCGCTCGCCGACGACGAGACCGTGCTGTCCGTGGCGGACGTGGACTGGCCCCGGTTCGCGGCGGTGTTCAACGCCAAGCGCTCGTGGCCGCTGCTGGCGGACATCCCCGAAGCCCAGGACGCAGGGGCCGGCCCGACCGGCCCGGCCACGGTCACCTCGGGTGCGGCGGTCGAGCTGGTGGGCCGGCTGGTGGGGGCGACGCCCGGGCAGCGGGAGCGCATCGTGGCGGACCTGGTCCGCGCCCACGCCGCCGCCGTCCTCGGCCACACCTCCTCGGCGGCCGTCGAGCCGGGGCGGGCGTTCCGGGACATGGGGTTCGACTCGCTGACGGCGGTGGAGCTGCGGGGCCGGCTGAACGAGGCGACAGGTCTGCGGCTGCCCTCGACCGTGGTGTTCGACTACCCGTCCCCGGTGATGCTGGCCCGTCAGATCATCGGCCAGCTGCTGGGTACCCAGACGGTGGCGTCGGCGGCCTCGCGCGCGGTCCCGGTCTCGGGCACCGATCCGGTGGTGATCGTCGGGATGGGCTGCCGGTTCCCCGGCGGGGTGGACGGCCCCGAGGCGTTGTGGGAGCTGCTGGCCGAGGGCGGGGACGCGATCGGGGGGTTCCCGGCCGACCGGGGTTGGGACATTGCCGGGCTCCCGGGCGGCGACTCCGCCTCGGCAGCCGACCTGGCCACAGGTGCGGGCGGGTTCGTCGGCGGGGCCGCGGACTTCGACCCGGCGTTCTTCCGGATCAGTCCGCGTGAGGCGTTGGCGATGGACCCGCAGCAGCGGCTGCTGCTGGAGACGTCCTGGGAGGCGCTGGAGCATGCCGGGCTGGACCCTGAGTCCCTGCGCGGCTCGCTGACCGGCGTGTTCGTCGGCGGGGCTTCGTCGGGCTACTCGGGACAGGCCGGGTTCGACAACGACTCGGCCGGCCACCTGATCACCGGGAACGTGACGAGTGTGATCTCGGGGCGGGTGTCCTACACCCTCGGTCTGGAGGGCCCGGCCGTCACCGTGGACACGGCGTGTTCCTCGGCGCTGGTCTCGACCCACCTGGCGGCGCAGGCGTTGCGGGCAGGCGAGTGTGATCTCGCGTTGGCCGGTGGCGTGATGGTGATCGCCGACCCTGCCGAGTTCGTCGGGTTCTCCCAGCAGGGTGCCCTGGCCGCGGACGGTCGGTGCAAGGCGTTCTCGGCCGATGCGGACGGCATGGGTCTGTCCGAGGGTGCCGGCATGGTGGTGTTGGAGCGGCTGTCGGACGCCCGACGCAACGGACACCCCGTACTGGCCGTGGTCGCGGGCAGCGCGGTGAACCAGGACGGTGCGTCCAACGGGTTGTCGGCGCCGAACGGTCCGTCGCAGCAGCGGGTGATCCGGGCCGCCCTGGCCAACGCCGGGCTGGAGCCCGCTGACGTGGACGCCGTCGAGGCCCACGGCACCGGGACGCGGCTCGGGGACCCCATCGAGGCGCAGGCGTTGCTGGCCACCTACGGACAGGGGCGCCCGGAGAACCGGCCGCTGTGGCTCGGTTCGGTGAAGTCGAACATCGGCCACGCGCAGCACGCGGCCGGAGCGGCAGGGATCCTCAAGATGGTCCTGGCGCTGCGCCACGGTCGGCTGCCGGCCACCCTGCACGCCGATGTCGCGTCGCCGAGCGTGGACTGGAGCGTCGGCGACGTTCAACTGCTGACCGAGCCGAGGGACTGGTCGGCCAACGGCAGGCCGCGTCGGGCCGGTGTGTCGTCGTTCGGGATCAGCGGCACCAACGCCCACCTCATCCTGGAAGAGCCCCCGGCCGACCCGCCAACCGAGGACCCGGCCGCCCGGGTGCCGGTGCTGCCGGACATCACGGCGTGGCTCGTATCTGGGCAGACCGCGTCCGGCCTCGTGACGCAGGTGCGGCGGCTCACCGACCACCTCGCGGCTCGTCCGGAGCTGGACCGGGTCGACGTGGGCTGGTCGTTGGCGACCACCCGGTCGATGTTCGAGCACCGTGCGGTCGTCACCGGTGCCACCGCTGAGGAGCTGCTCGACGGGTTGCGGGCGCTGGCGGCCGACGACCCGGCTCCGGGTGTGGTGACGGGTACGGCCGGCGGCTCCGGTCCGGTGGTGTTCGTGTTCCCGGGTCAGGGTTCGCAGTGGGTCGGGATGGGCCGGGAGCTGGCCGAGACCAGCCCGGTGTTCGCGGCCCGTCTGTCCGAGTGTGGGACGGCGTTGGCACCGTTTGTCGACTGGTCGTTGGACGAGGTACTGGCCGGGGCTGACGGTGCGCCGGGGTTCGACCGGGTGGATGTGGTGCAGCCGGTGTTGTGGGCGGTGATGGTGTCGCTGGCCGCGGTGTGGCGGGCGGCCGGGGTGCGTCCGGATGCGGTGGTGGGGCATTCGCAGGGTGAGATCGCGGCCGCGGTGGTGGCGGGGATCCTGTCGCTGGAGGACGCGGCGAAGGTGGTGGCGCTGCGCAGCCGGGCGCTGCTCGCGCTGTCCGGCCGGGGCGGGATGCTGTCGATCGCCGAGCCCGTCGGGGCGGTGCGCGATCGGATCACCGCCTTGCCGGGGCAGGTATCGATGGCCGCGGTGAACGGCCCGGCGGCGACGGTGGTGTCCGGTGACCTGGACGCGCTGGCCGAGGTGCTCGCCGGGTGTGAGCGCGACGGTGTCCGGGCCCGGCTGCTGCCGGTGGACTACGCCTCGCACGGCCCGCAGGTCGACCAGCTGCGGGAGGAGATCCTGCGCCTGCTGGCCGGGATCGAGCCCCGACCGGGCCGGCTCCCGATGGTCTCGGCCATGACCGGTGAGTACCTGACCGGTCCCGAGCTGGGCGCCGAGTACTGGTACGGCAGCCTGCGGGCGACCGTGGAGTTCAGCCGGGCGGTCGAGGTGCTGGGCAGCGACGGCTACGGGGTGTTCGTCGAGACCTCCGCCCACCCGGTGCTGACCGCCGCGATCACCGACACCCTCGAGGCCCTGCCGTCGGAGGACGGGTCCGAGGTATCGCGCCGGACGCCGGTGGTGACCGGGACACTGCGGCGCGACGACGGTGGCCCGGCACGGCTGATGACCTCGCTGGCCGAGGCGCACGTGCGCGGGGTGGCGGTGGACTGGGCGGCGGTGTTGCCGGTCGGCCGGCGGGTCGAGCTGCCGACCTACGCGTTCCAGCGCCAGCGGTACTGGCCCGAGCCGACTTCTGCCGCCCGCCGCGACGCGGATGCGAGGGCCACCCAGGGTGAGAACGCATTCTGGTCGGCGGTGACCGAGGGCGATGTGGACAGCGCCGCCGAGACGCTGGCTGTGGACGGTGACCGCCTGCGGGAGCTGCTGCCCGCGTTGGCGGCGTGGCGGCGCCGGGACCAGGGCGAGTCCGCTGTCGCCGACTGGCGCTACCGCATCACGTGGCGCTCGCTGCCCCCACTCGGCTCGGCGACACTCTCGGGTACCTGGCTGGTCGTGACACCCACCGGAGCCCCGTACGAGACCGTGACCGCCGAATGCCACCGGGCCCTGACCGGCCGGGGTGCGTGCGTGCAGGTCGTCGTGATCGCCGCCGACGAGCTGAGCCGGCTGGCACTGCGCGACCGCATCGCCCGGTCTCTCGACATGCTCGGGGACGGACCGGCGGTGTCCGGGATCGTGTCGTTGCTGGCCCTCGACGTGTCGCCGCTGGACGACGCATCGATAGTCGCCCGTGGGCTCGCCGGGACGATGGGTCTCGTCCAGGCACTGGGCGACGTCGAGGTGGACGTGCCGCTGTGGGTGCTCACGGTCGGCGCGGTCGCCGCCGTTGCGGGCGAGGTACCCGTCGGCCCGGTGCCGGCACAGTCCTGGGCGCTGGGACGCGTGGCCGCCCTGGAGCACCCGGACCGGTGGGGCGGGCTGGTCGACCTGCCTCCGACGTGGGACGCCAGGACAGCCGACCGGCTCGCCTCGGTACTGGCCGGCTGCGGCGAGGACCAGGTGGCGATCCGTGCCGGGGGAGTCCTCGCCCGACGGCTGGTCCGCGCACCTCGTTCGAAGCGGACGGCGCTGACCTGGTCGCCCGGTGGGAGCGTTCTGGTCACCGGCGGTACCGGCGGCGTTGGCGGGCACCTGGCGCGCTGGTTGGCCGACCGGGGCACTCGTCGGATCGTGCTGGTCAGCCGCTCCGGCCCGGGCGCGCGGGGTGCGGCGGCGCTGGCCGCCGAGGTGGCCGGAGCGGGCACCGCCGTCGCCGTGCTGGCCGGCGACGTCGGTGACCGGGCCCAGACGGCCGGTCTGTTGACCTGGATCGATGAAAACGGCCCGGCGCTGAGCTCGGTCATGCACGCGGCCGGCGCGGGTATCGGCGGCCCGCTCGACACCACGGTGCCGGCCGACCTGGCCGAGGTACTGCGGGCCAAGGCCGGCGGCGCCGGCCACCTTGACGAGCTGACGTCGGACCGCGCGCTGGACGCGTTCGTGGTGTTCTCCTCCGGGGCCTCGGCCTGGGGCAGCGCCCGGCTGTCCGGTTACGCGGCGGCCAACGCGGCGCTGGATGCCCTGGTGGAGGACCGCCGCGGTCGGGGCCTGGCCGGGACGTCGGTCGCCTGGGGACTGTGGGGCGGTGGCGGCATGGTCGGCGGCATGGCGGCGGAGGTGCTGCGGCGACTCGGCCTGCGGGAGATGGACCCCGGCCTGGCGATCGGCGCTCTGGCCGCGGTCCTGGACGCCGGGGAGGACCTGGTCACGGTCGCGGACGTCGACTGGGACCGGTTCGCCGCCATCTTCACCGTCCACCGCCCCAGCCCGCTGCTGGCCGAACTGCCTGAAGCCCGCCGGGCCCTGGCCGTGCCACCGCCGGCCGGCGAGGGCACACCGGGCGAGGCCCGGACCGAGCTGGGCCGCAGGCTGAGCGGCCTGGCCCCGGTCGAGCAGGAACGGCTTCTCACCGATCTCGTGCGGGCTCAGGTCGCCGCCGTGCTCGGACACACGTCGCCCGACGCGGTATCGGCGGACCGGCCGTTCAAGGACCTCGGCTTCGACTCGATCACCGCCGTCGATCTGCGCGGCCGGCTGAACACGGCAACCGGCCTGACCCTGCCGGCAACCCTCGTCTTCGACTACCCCACCCCCGCCGATGCCGTGCGGTTCCTGCGGGCCGAACTGCTCGGCATCCTGGCCACACCCTCGGTGCCGGTCACCGTCCGAACTTTCGCCGACGACCCGATTGCGATCGTCGGGATGGGGTGTCGGTTCCCGGGTGGTGTGCGGGAGCCGGAGGAGTTGTGGGATCTGTTGGTGGCGGGGACCGATGCCATTTCGGGGTTTCCTACGGATCGGGGTTGGGATTCGGACGGTCTGTATGCGGGTGTGGATGCTGAGGCGTCGACGACTCGGGTGGGTGGGTTCATCTATGACGCGGCGGAGTTCGATCCGGGGTTTTTCGGGATTAGTCCGCGAGAGGCGTTGACGATGGATCCGCAGCAGCGGTTGTTGTTGGAGACGGCGTGGGAGGCGGTGGAGCGGGCTGGTATCAGTCCGGCTTCGTTGAAGGGATCCGCAACCGGGGTGTTCGCCGGCGCCGGTTTCGGCGGCTACGGGCTCGGGCTGTCGGAGGAAGCCGGCACGGAGGGCTACCAGCTGATCGGCAGCCTGACGTCGGTCATCTCGGGCCGCGTGTCCTACACGTTGGGGCTGGAGGGCCCCGCGGTGACGGTGGACACCGCGTGCTCGTCGTCGCTGGTGGCGATCCATCTGGCATGCCAGGCGCTGCGGGCGGGTGAGTGCTCGATGGCACTGGCAGGCGGCGTGGCGGTCATGGCCTCACCGGGTGCGTTCGCGGAGTTCTCCCATCAGCAGGGCATGGCGTTCGACGGGCGGTGCAAGGCGTTCGCGGCCGACGCCGATGGCATCGGATGGGGCGAGGGCGCCGGGATGCTGGTGCTGGAGCGGCTGTCCGACGCCCGCCGCAACGGCCACCGGGTGTTGGCGGTCATCGCGGGTAGTGCGATGAACCAGGACGGTGCGTCGAACGGGTTGACCGCGCCGAACGGGCCGTCGCAGCAGCGGGTGATCCGGAACGCTCTCGCGAGCGCCGGGTTGCGCACGGACGAGGTCGACGTGGTGGAGGCGCACGGTACGGGGACGGTGCTGGGTGACCCGATCGAGGCGCAGGCGCTGCTGGCGACCTACGGACAGGACCGGCCGGAGAACCAGCCGCTGTGGTTGGGGTCGGTGAAGTCGAACATCGGACATACCCAGACCGCGGCCGGGGTGGCCGGGATCATCAAGATGGTGCTCGCGCTCGGTCATGAGCAGCTGCCCCGCACCCTGCACGCCCAGCAGCCCAGCCCGCACGTGGACTGGTCGGCCGGCGACGTGCAGCTGCTGACCGAGCCGGTCGACTGGCCGGCCAACGGCCGTCCCCGCCGCGCCGGGGTGTCGGCGTTCGGGGTCAGCGGCACCAACGTGCACACCATTCTCGAAGAAGCACCGCCGGTGCCGTCCGAGGGAATCGAACCCTCGGCCGAGGATCCGGCCGACCGGGACGGGACGGGTGCCGGTCTGCCGGTGTTGACCGGGACGACAACGGCGTGGCTGGTGTCCGCTCGCGGTGGCGCGGCGTTGGCGGCGCAGGCAGGCCGACTGACCGAGTTCGTCGGTGCGCGCGCGGACCTCGACGTGGCGCGGGTGGCGTGGTCACTGGTGAGCACGCGGTCGGTGTTCGAGCACCGCGCGGTCGTGACCGGCGCCGGTCGGGCGGAGCTGTTGTCCGGCATGGCGTCCGTGGCCGCTGGCGAGCCTTCGGCCGGGGCGGTCACCGGTGCGGTCCGACCCGGGGGCGGCCCGGACCGGGTGGTGTTCGTTTTCCCCGGTCAGGGTTCGCAATGGGTCGGCATGGGACGGGAGCTGGCGGCGTCCAGCCCGGTGTTCGCTGCTCGGTTGGCCGAGTGCGAGCAGGCGCTGGCGCCGTTCGTGGACTGGTCGCTGGACGACGTGTTGGCCGGTCGGGAAGGCGCGCCCGGGTTCGACCGGGTGGATGTGGTGCAGCCGGCGCTGTGGGCGGTGATGGTGTCGCTCGCGGCCGTGTGGCAGGCGGCCGGCGTGCGGCCCGACGCCGTGTTGGGGCATTCGCAGGGTGAGATCGCGGCCGCGGTGGTGGCGGGGATCCTGTCGCTGGAGGACGCGGCGAAGGTGGTGGCGCTGCGCAGCCGGGCGCTGCTCGCGCTGTCCGGGCGGGGCGGCATGCTGTCGGTCGCCGAGCCCGTCGGGGCGGTGCGCGATCGGATCACCGCCTTGCCGGGGCAGGTATCGATGGCCGCGGTGAACGGCCCGGCGGCGACGGTGGTGTCCGGTGACCTGGACGCGCTGGCCGAGGTGCTCGCCGGGTGTGAGCGCGATGGTGTCCGGGCGCGGCTGTTGCCGGTGGACTACGCCTCGCACGGCCCGCAGGTCGACCGGCTGCGGGAGGAGATCCTGGGCCTGCTTGCCGGGATCGAGCCCCGCGCGGGTCGGCTCCCGATGGTCTCGGCGATGACCGGTGAGTACCTGGCCGGTCCCGAGCTGGGCGCCGAGTACTGGTACGCCAGCCTTCGGGCCACCGTGGAGTTCAGTCGGGCGGTCGAGGTGCTGGGCAGGTCCGGGTACGGGGTGTTCGTCGAGACTTCGCCGCATCCGGTGCTGACCACCCCCGTCACAGCGACGCTGGAGGACCTCGCCGACTCCGAGGCGACCGACGGTCCGTCGCCGATCGTGGCCGGGACGCTGCGGCGCGACGACGGCGGCCCGGCGCGGCTGCTGGCCTCACTGGCCGAGGTGCACGTACGTGGTGTCCAGGTGGACTGGCCGGCAGTGGTCCCGGCCGAGCCCTGGGTGGAACTGCCCACGTACGTGTTCCAGCGGCAGCGGTACTGGCCCAAGCCGACCCCGGCAGCGGTCGACGGCGGAGGTGCTTCACCGGGCGAGGACCGGTTCTGGTCCGCGGTCGAAGCCGGTGATCTCGACGGGCTCTCGCGGACCCTGTCGGTGGACGGTACGACGCTGCGCGACGTGATGCCGGCGCTGGCGTCGTGGCGACAGCGGGAACAGCACGACTCGCTGACCGCCGACTGGCGCTACCGGATCGCGTGGACACCCCTGCGTGAGCCCGGCCCGGCCGTGCTGTCCGGCCGCTGGCTGGTCGTCGTGCCGGCCACCCTGGCCGACGATGACCTGGCCGCTGCCGTCGAGCGGACGCTGACGGGCCGAGGTGCCGACGTCGTGCGCGTCGAGCTGCCCGCGACCGATCCGGACCGGCTCTCGCTGGCCGCCCGGCTCGACGACGCGCTCGGCTCGACACCGCCGGCCGGGGTCCTGTCCCTGCTCGGACTGGATGAGACCGCGCTGGCATCTCGACCATTGGTCCCGACCGGAGTCGCCGGCACCCTGGCGCTGCTGCAGGCGCTGGGTGATGCCGGGATGAACGCGCCGCTCTGGGCCGTCACCCGGGGTGCGGTCAGCACCGGCGACGGTGACGTGCTGGCCAGCCCGGTGCAGGCCCAGGTGTGGGGCCTCGGCCGAACAGCCGGAGTGGAGCACCCGGACCGGTGGGGAGGCCTGGTCGACCTGCCGCCGGTGCCGGACGAGCGGGCGATGACCCGGCTGGTCGGGGTGCTGGCCGACGGCGGCGAGGACCAGGTCGCGATCCGGCCAGGGGGCCTGCTGGCCCGGCGGCTCGCCAGGGCGGCCCGACGTCGTCACGACCGCGGCACATGGGTGCCGCGCGGCACGGTGTTGCTCACCGGCGCCAGCGGCGCGATCGGACCCGACCTGGCCGCATGGCTGGCCGGGTGCGGCGTGCCGCACGCGGTGCTGTCGAGTCGCGGAGGACCGGGGACCCGGGGCGCGGCCGCACTGGCCGCCCGGCTGGCCGAGGCCGGTTCGGCGGTCACGATGGTCGCCTGCGACGTCACCGAGCGGGCCTCGGTCGCCGGACTGCTGGCCTGGATCGACCGGCACGGACCAGCCCTGTGCGCGGTGATCCACGGGGCGGTCGCGGTCGAGCTGACCACCCTCGACCGGACCGAGGTCGACCACCTCGCCCTCACCCTGGGCGCCAAGGTCGACGGCGCGCGGCACCTGGACGAGCTGACCGCCGACCGGGAGCTGGACGCGTTCGTGCTGTTCTCCTCGATCGCGGCCACCTGGGGTGTCGGTGAGCACGGCGCGTACGCCGCCGCGAACGCGCACCTGGACGCGTTGGCGGAGAACCGGCGGGCTCGTGGTCTGCCGGCGACGTCGGTGGCGTGGGGGGTGTGGAGCTCGGGTGGTCGGTTCGAGGAGTCGAACACCGAGGCGGACCGGGCACTGAGCTTGATCCCGGAGCGGTTGCGGCGTCAGGGGCTGCGGTTGCTGGACCCGGTGCGGGCGCTGGATGTGCTCGGTCAGGTTCTTGCCGACGACGAGACCGTGCTGTCGGTTGCGGACGTGGACTGGCCGAGGTTCTCGGCGGTGTTCAACGCGGCCCGGTCATGGCCGCTGCTGGCGGAGATCCCCGAAGCTCGTCAGGTGGCCACCGACGCGATGGTGCCGGTGGTGGCCTCGGGGGACGGTGCGGCACTGTTGGAGCGGCTGGTCGGCGTACCACCGGCGCAGCGCGAGCGGATCGTCACCGAGCTCGTCAGCGGCCACGCGGCGGCGGTACTCGGTCACGGTTCGGCCGAGGACGTCGAGGCCGCCAGGGCGTTCCGGGACATGGGATTCGACTCGCTCACCGCGGTCGACCTGCGGGGCAGGTTGAACCAGGCGACTGGCCTGCAGCTGGCATCGACGGTGGTGTTCGACTACCCGTCCCCGGTCATGCTCGCCCGCCGGATCGTGGCCCAGCTGATGGGCGGCCAACCATCGGAGACGGCGGCGTCGCGGGTGACTCCGGTGTCGGCGACCGATCCGGTGGTGGTCGTCGGGATGGGGTGCCGCTTCCCGGGTGAGGTGGACAGCCCCGAGGCGTTCTGGCGGCTGCTGTCCACCGGTGGGGACGCCATCGGCGGGTTCCCGACCGATCGGGGCTGGGACGTCGCCGCGCTGCTCGACGGTGCCCCCGGCACCGCGGGCGCCTCGGCCACCGGAGAAGGCGGGTTCGTCAGCGGCGCGGCGGACTTCGACCCGGCGTTCTTCCGGATCAGCCCGCGTGAGGCGTTGGCGATGGACCCGCAGCAGCGGCTGCTGCTGGAGACCTCGTGGGAGGCGCTGGAGCACGCCGGGCTGGACCCTGAGTCCCTGCGCGGCTCGCTGACCGGGGTGTTCGCCGGCGCGGCCGGCTCGGGGTACGCGGGGCAGTCCGGGTTCGACGACGACTCGGCCGGCCACCTGGTGACCGGGAACGTGACGAGTGTGATCTCGGGGCGGGTGTCGTACACGCTCGGGCTGGAGGGTCCGGCCGTCACCGTGGACACGGCGTGTTCGTCGGCGTTGGTGTCACTGCATCTGGCGGCGCAGGCGTTGCGCGCTGGTGAGTGTGACCTGGCGTTGGCCGGTGGGGTGATGGTGATCGCGGACCCCGCCGAGTTCGTCGGGTTCTCCCGGCAGGGTGCCCTGGCCGCGGACGGTCGGTGTAGGGCGTTCTCAGCCGAAGCGGACGGCATGGGCCTGGCCGAGGGCGCGGGGATGGTCGTGCTGGAGCGGCTGTCCGACGCGCGCCGCAACGGGCACTCGGTGCTGGCTGTGGTGGCCGGTAGTGCGGTGAACCAGGACGGGGCGTCGAACGGGTTGTCGGCGCCGAACGGCCCGTCGCAGCAGCGGGTGATCCGGGCGGCGTTGGCGAGTGCGGGGTTGGAGCCCGCCGATGTGGACGCGGTGGAGGCCCATGGCACCGGGACGCGGCTCGGGGATCCGATCGAGGCGCAGGCGTTGCTGGCCACCTACGGGCAGGGGCGCCCGGAGGGCCGGCCGTTGTGGCTGGGTTCGGTCAAGTCGAACATCGGTCACGCGCAGCAGGCCGCCGGGGCGGCGGGTGTGATCAAGATGGTGCTGGCGTTGCGGCACGGGTTGTTGCCGGCGACGTTGCACGCGGGGACCGCATCGCCGCGGGTGGACTGGTCGGCCGGGGATGTCGAGCTGTTGGCCGAGCCCATCGAGTGGACGGCGAATGGCAGGCCGCGGCGGGCCGGGGTGTCGGCGTTCGGGATCAGCGGCACCAACGCCCACCTCATCCTCGAAGAACCCCCGGCCGACGACGAGCAACCGGCCGACAGCGCCTCGACGGAGCCGGCCCCGGTGCTGTCGAACGCCTCGGCGTGGTTGGTATCGAGCCAGAGCAGGACCGGGCTCCTCGAGCAGACCCGACGACTGACCGACCACCTCACGAGCCACCCGGAGCTCGAGCCCACGGACGTGGCCTGGTCACTGGCCACCACCCGGTCGACGTTCGAGCACCGCGCGGTGGTCACCGGCACCACCGGTGACGACCTACTGGCCGGGCTGCGGGCGCTGGCGGCGAGCCGTGCCGCGCCTTCGGTGGTCACCGGTGTGGCCGGCGGCGCCGCCCCACTGGTGTTCGTGTTCCCGGGTCAGGGCTCACAGTGGCCGGGCATGGGGCGGGAGCTGGCCGAGAGCAGCCCCTTCTTCGCGGCCCGCCTGGCCGAGTGCGGACGGGCGCTGGCGCCGTACGTCGACTGGTCGCTCGTCGATGTACTGGCTGGTCGGGAGGGTGCGCCCGAATTCGACCGGGTCGATGTGGTGCAGCCGGCGTTGTGGGCGGTGATGGTGTCGCTGGCCGCGGTGTGGCAGGCGGCCGGTGTGGTGCCGGATGCGGTGGTGGGGCATTCGCAGGGTGAGATCGCGGCGGCCGTGGTGGCCGGGATCCTGTCGCTGGAGGACGCGGCGAAGGTGGTGGCGCTGCGCAGCCAGGCACTGACCGCGCTGTCCGGGCGGGGCGGCATGCTCTCCGTCGCGGAGTCCGTCGACGCCGTATCCGACCGGATCGCCCCCTGGGCCGACCAGGTCGCGGTCGCCGCGGTCAACGGCCCCGCCGCCACCGTCGTCTCGGGCGACCCGGGTGCACTGGCGGAGGTACTGGCCGGCTGCGAGCACGACGGAGTCCGCGCCCGGATGCTGCCGGTGGACTACGCCTCGCACGGCCCGCAGGTCGACGACATCCGCGATGACGTACTGCGTCTGCTGGGCGCCGTCACGCCGCGTCCCGCCCTGATCCCCATGGTCTCCGCGATGACCGGCGAGTACCTGAGCGGCCCGGAACTGGACGCCGAGTACTGGTACGCCAGCCTGCGGGCGACCGTCCAGTTCTCCCGAGCGACCGAGGTACTGGGCCGGGATGGCTACGGCGTGTACATCGAGACCTCCGCGCACCCCGTGCTGACCGGCGCGATCACCGACACCCTGGAACGCCGGCGGCAGGAGTCCGGGGGAGCGGCGCGGGAACCCGTCGTCACCGGAACTCTGCGCCGCGACGACGGCGGGCCCGCGCGGGTGCTCGCCTCACTGGCCGAGGCACACGCCCACGGTGTCGCCGTTGACTGGTCCTCGGTCCTACCGGCCGGCCGGCGGATCGAGCTGCCGACCTACGCCTTCCAACGTGAGCGGTACTGGCCCCAACCGACCGGCGCAGCGGCCACCACCGTGCCGGCCGCCGAGCGCGGATTCTGGGCCGCGGTGCAGGACGGCGACCTGGCCGGCCTGTCCCATACCCTCGACGTCGACGAGCGGCACCTGCACGAGGTGCTCCCTGCGCTCGCGGCATGGCGGCGGCGGGAGAGCGGCGCGTCCACCGTGGATGATTGGCGCTACCGCATCACCTGGCGGTCGCTCCCTCCGCTCGCCGCGGCCGCACTGTCGGGTGGCTGGCTGGTGGTGGTGCCGGCGGGAGCGGCGGACCACTCGCCGGTCGACGACTGCGTCGAGGCACTGACCGACCGGGGCGCGCGGGTGTGGCTCGTCGAGATCGGGCCGGGAGAGTACGACAGGCAGTCGCTGCGCCGTCGCCTCACGGCAGCGGCCGGTGAGTGCGGTGACAGACCCTCGGGCATCGTGTCGCTGCTGGCACTCGACGAGTCGCTCGCCGAAGGGTCGCCGGTGCTGGCGACGGGGCTGGTCGCCACCATGGGACTGGTTCAGGCGCTGGGCGACGCGGAGATCTCCGCGCCGTTGTGGGTGCTGACCTCGGGAGCGGTCGCGGCCGTCGCCGGTGAGGTGCCGGTCAGCCCGCTGCCCGCGCAGACCTGGGCGTTCGGCCGGGTCGCCGCTCTGGAACACCCGGACCGATGGGGTGGCCTGATCGACCTGCCCCCGGTGTGGGACGCGCGCACAGCTGATCGGTTGACCTCGGTACTGGCCGGCCGGGGTGAGGACCAGGTGGCCGTGCGTTCCGGTGGAGCACTGGGACGGCGGCTGGTGCGGGCCCCGAGAGTGGCAGGCAAGGGCTGGAAACCCGGCGGCAGTGTGCTGGTCACCGGCGGAACGGGCGGAGTGGGTGGGCATGTGGCCCGCTGGTTGACCCGGCGGGAGGTGTCCCGGCTGGTGCTGTCGAGTCGCTCCGGTCCGGCCGCGCCCGGGGTCGCCACCCTGGCGGCCGAACTGGCCGGGGCAGGGACGACGGTGGCTGTGCTCGCCGGCGACATCGGGCGCCGGGAGGAGGTCGCCGCTCTGGTGCGCTGGATCGGCACCACCGGCCCCGGACTGAGTTCGGTGATGCACGCCGCTGGCGCCGGGCTGGGCGGAGCGATCGACGGGATGAGTCCGGCCGACCTCGTCGAGGTGATGCAGGCCAAGGTCGGCGGTGCCCATTACCTGGACGAGGTCACCGCAGACCTGGCGCTCGACGCCTTCGTGGCGTTCTCCTCCGGCGCGGCCGCCTGGGGCAGCACCCAGCTGTCCGGCTACGCGGCCGCCAACGCGGCACTGGACGCCCTCGTCGAGGATCGCCGGGCGCGGGGCCTGGCCGGCACCTCGGTGGCCTGGGGTCTGTGGGGCGGCGGCGGCATGGGCGAGGGCCTGGCCGGCGAGACGTTGCAGCGTCTCGGCCTACGGGAGATGGACCCGGAGCCGGCGGTCGCGGCGCTCGCCGGCGTGTTGGACGCCGGCGAGGACCTGGTCGCGGTGTCGGACATCGACTGGGCCCGGTTCGCGCCGATCTTCACCGTCCAGCGACCCAGCCCGCTGCTGGCCGACCTCGACGAAGCCCAACGAGCCCTCGGCGAGATCGACACCCCCGACGCCGACAACGCCGAGCCGGACGGAGCGGTCCTGACCCAACGGCTGGCGGGACTCGGCCGCGCAGAGCAGGACCGGGTCCTCACCGACCTCGTCCGGACCGAGGCAGGCGCCGTGCTCGGCTACGGATCAGCCGACGCGGTACCGGCGGACCGGCCGTTCAAGGACCTCGGATTCGACTCGATCACCGCCGTCGACCTGCGCAGCCGGCTGAACGCCGCAACCGGGCTCAGGCTGCCGGCCACGCTCGTCTTCGACTACCCGACACCCGCCGCACTGGCCGACCACATCCGGGCGACGGCCGGCAACGAACAGACCGACTACGCCATCGCCGTGGCGGAGCTCAAGAAACTGCAAGCCGTCCTCTCCAGGAGCACCTGGAACAGCGAAGAACGGTTCGACATCACGTCCCGGCTCGAATCGATCGGCCAGGAACTGCGTGCGCACCTGAACGGCGACGACCCGGAAACAGATCACGAGCTCGAGTCGGCAACCGACGACGAGATGTTCGACTTCGTCGAAAAAGAACTTCGCGCCGCCGATTTCGATTAGTCACAAGACCTCTTAGGGGTAGTTGAACATGGCTGCGGTTGACAACGAGGACAAGGTTCGTGAGTACCTCAAGCAGGTAACCACCACACTGCGTCGTACCCGCAAGAGGCTCCGCGACCGCGACCGTGAACCGATCGCGATCGTCGGGATGGGTTGTCGGTTCCCGGGTGGTGTGCGGGAGCCGGAGGAGTTGTGGGATCTGTTGGTGGCGGGGACCGATGCCATTTCAGCTTTTCCTACGGACCGCGGCTGGGATTCGGACGGTCTGTACGCCGGCGTGGATGCCGAGGCGTCGACGACTCGGGTGGGTGGGTTCATCTACGAGGCGGCGGAGTTCGATCCGGCGTTTTTCGGGATCAGTCCGCGTGAGGCGTTGACGATGGATCCGCAGCAGCGGTTGTTGTTGGAGACGGCGTGGGAGGCGGTGGAGCGGGCTGGTATCAGTCCGGCTTCGTTGAAGGGGTCCGCGACCGGTGTGTTCGCCGGCGCCGGCTTCGGCGGCTACGGGTTCGGCCTGTCGGACGAGGCCGGTACCGAGGGCTATCTGATGATCGGCAGCCTGACGTCGGTGATCTCCGGTCGGGTGTCGTACACCTTGGGGCTGGAGGGCCCGGCGGTCACCGTCGACACGGCGTGCTCGTCGGCGCTCGTCGCGCTCCATCTGGCGTGCCAGGCGCTGCGGGCACGGGAATGCTCGATGGCGCTGGCCGGTGGCGTGGCGGTGATGTCGACGCCGGGTGCGTTCGCGGAGTTCTCCCGCCAGCAGGGATTGGCGTTCGACGGGCGGTGCAAGGCGTTCGCGGCCGACGCGGATGGCATCGGGTGGGGTGAGGGCGCCGGGATGCTGGTGCTGGAGCGGCTGTCCGATGCGCGCCGCAACGGCCACCGGGTACTGGCGGTGGTGGCGGGCAGTGCGATGAACCAGGACGGCGCCAGCAACGGGTTGACCGCGCCGAACGGGCCGTCGCAGCAACGGGTGATCCGGTCCGCGTTGGCGAATGCCGGGTTGCGCGCGGAGCAGGTCGATGTGGTGGAGGCGCACGGTACGGGGACGGTGTTGGGTGACCCGATCGAGGCGCAGGCGTTGTTGGCGACCTATGGGCAGGACCGCGCTGAGGGTCAGCCGCTGTGGTTGGGGTCGGTGAAGTCGAACATCGGGCACACCCAGACCGCGGCCGGGGTGGCCGGGATCATCAAGATGGTGCTCGCGCTCGGTCATGAGCAGCTGCCGCGCACCCTGCACGCCGAGGAGCCCAGCCCGCACGTGGACTGGTCCGCCGGCGACGTCCGGTTGCTGACCGAGCCCACGCCGTGGCCGGCCAACGGCCGTCCCCGCCGCGCCGGGGTGTCGGCGTTCGGGGTCAGCGGCACCAACGTGCACGCCATTCTCGAGGAGGCCCCGCCGGCGTCCGACGCAGCCGATGCGGACTCCGACCCCGACGATGCGGCGGCGGAAGGCACCGACCGGGACGAGCAGGCTGCCTGTCTGCCGGTGCTGACCGGAACGGTACCGGCGTGGCTGGTGTCGGCCCGGAGCGCGGCCGGGCTGGCCGCGCAGGCCGGTCGGCTGGGCGAGTTCGTGGGCACCCGCCCCGAGCTGGACGTCGCCGAGCTCGCCTGGTCGCTGATCAGCACCCGCTCGATGTTCGAACACCGTGCCGTGGTGCTGGGCGCGGACCGGGGTGAGCTCGTGTCCGGGCTGGCTGCGCTCGCCAGTGGCCAGCCGGCGCCGGGGACGGTCACCGGGGTGGTACCGGCCGGTGGTGGGCCGGCCCGGGTGGTGTTTGTCTTCCCCGGGCAGGGTTCGCAGTGGGTCGGCATGGGGCGAGAACTGGCTGAAGCCAGCCCGGTGTTCGCGGCCCGCTTGGCCGAGTGCGGGCAGGCGTTGGCGCCGTTCGTGGACTGGTCGTTGGCGGAGGTGCTGGCCGGGACCGAGGGTGCACCGGGGTTCGACCGGGTCGACGTGGTGCAGCCGGCGCTGTGGGCGGTGATGGTGTCGCTGGCCGAGGTGTGGCGGGCGGCCGGTGTGGCGCCCGATGCCGTGCTGGGCCATTCGCAGGGTGAGATCGCGGCGGCGGTGGTGGCCGGGATCCTGTCGCTGGAGGACGCCGCGAAGGTGGTGGCGCTGCGCAGCCAGGCCCTGACCGCGCTGTCCGGGCAGGGAGGGATGCTCTCGGTCGCCGAGCCCGTTGCCGAGGTGCGTGACCGGCTCACCCGCGTCGGCTCCGACGCCGGTCAGATCTCGGTGGCTGCCGTCAACGGCCCGGCGGCAACCGTGCTGTCCGGTGACCCGGCCGCGCTCGCGGCGGTGCTCGCCGACTGTGAGCGGGACGGCGTGCGAGCCCGGTTGCTGCCGGTGGACTACGCCTCGCACGGCCCGCAGGTCGACCAGCTGCGCGGGGAGCTCCTGGGACTGCTCGACGGGATCACACCCGGCAACGGCCGGTTGCCGATGGTCTCGGCGATGACCGGCGAGATGCTCATCGGTCCCGAGCTCGACGCCGAGTACTGGTACGACAGCCTGCGCGCCACCGTCCAGTTCTCCCGTGCGGTCGAGGTTCTCGGCCGCGGCGGCCACCGGGTGTTCGTCGAGACATCCGCCCACCCGGTACTCACCGCGTCGATCGCCGACACCTTCGAACACGCCGACGAGGCCGAGGCGCCGTCCCGAACGGCGCCGATCGTCACCGGGTCCCTCCGCAGGGACGATGGTGGCCCGGCCCGGCTGCTGGCCTCGTTCGCCGAAGCGCACGTGCGCGGGGTGGCAGTGGACTGGAGGGCGGTGGTGCCGGCCGCGCCCTGGGTGGAGCTGCCCACGTACGCATTCCAGCGGCAACGCTTCTGGCCCAAACCGGTGCCGGCCCCCGCGCCGGTCGGTGCCGGCCCCGAGACGGCGGCGGAGTCCCGGTTCTGGACCGCGGTCGAGGCCGGCGACCTGGACGGCCTGTCCCGGACGCTCTCGGTGGACGGTCCCACCCTGGGACAGCTGATGCCGGCTCTGGCGTCCTGGCGGCAGCGCGAACGGGACGAGTCACTCACCGCCGACTGGCGCTACCGGGTGTCCTGGGTGCCGGTCGGCGACTCGGCCTCGGCGACCCTCTCCGGCACCTGGCTGGTCGTGGTCCCCGCCGCGTTGAGCGGCGGCGAGCTGGTCTCGGCCTGCGCACAGGCGTTGCGGGCGCGGGGTGCCAGGGTGGTCCTCGCCGAGGTCCCGGTCGGGGCCGGGCGGCTCGACATGGCCCGGACCATCGGCGGGCTCCTCGACCAGACGGCGGACGACGGGTCGCCGGACCAGCCCCGGGTGACGGGGGTGCTGTCCCTGCTCGGACTGGACGAGACGCCGCTGACCGACCTGCCGGTCGTGCCGGCCGGTGTGGCCGCCACCGTGGCGTTGCTGCAGGCACTCGGCGAGGTCGGGACGACAGCACCGCTGTGGTCGCTGACCCGGGGCGCGGTGGCGACCGGCAACGGCGACGTGCTGACCAGCCCGGTCCAGGCCCAGGTATGGGGGCTGGGGCGCACCGCGGGGGTGGAGCACCCGGAGCGCTGGGGTGGCCTGGTCGACCTGCCCGAGGTGCTGGACGAGCGAGCGACCGCCCGGCTGGCCGGTGTGCTGGCCGACGGTGGCGAGGACCAGGTCGCGATCCGGACTGGCGGGGTGCTGGTCCGCCGTCTGGTGCGGGCCGTCCCACGCCGCACCGGTGATGGCCGGTGGACCCCGCGCGGCACGGTGTTGCTGACCGGGGCCAGCGGCGCGATCGGGCCCGACCTTGCCGCCTGGCTGGCCGATGCCGGCGTCGAACACGCGGTGCTCGCCAGCCGTCGCGGACCGGAGACACCGGGCGCCGCCGTGCTCGCCGCCCTGCTGGCCGAAGCGGGCTCGGCGGTGACCATGGCCGCCTGCGACGTGGTCGACCGGGACGCGGTCGCCGGCCTGCTGGCCTGGATCCCCACGATCGGCCCCCGGCTGTCCACGGTGATCCACGCCGCGGTCGCGGTCGAGCTGATGCCCGTTGACCAGGTCGACGTCGGGCAGCTGGCACTGGCGCTCGGCGCGAAGGTCGCCGGCGCGACGCACCTGGACGAGCTGACCGCCGACCTGGAGCTGGACGCGTTTGTGCTGTTCTCCTCGATCAGCGCGACCTGGGGTGTCGGTGAGCACGGCACCTACGCGGCGGCGAACGCGCACCTGGACGCGTTGGCGGAGAGCCGGCGGGCTCGTGGTCTGCCGGCGACGTCGGTGGCGTGGGGGGTGTGGAGCTCGGGTGGTCGGTTCGAGGAGTCGAACGCCGAACCGGAGCGGGCACTGAGCTTGGTCCCGGAGCGGTTGCGGCGTCAGGGGCTGCGGTTGCTGGACCCGGTGCGGGCGTTGGGCGTGCTCGGTCAGGTTCTTGCCGACGACGAGACCGTGCTGTCGGTTGCGGACGTGGACTGGCCGAGGTTCTCGGCGGTGTTCAATGCCGTGCGGTCCTGGCCGCTACTGCGGGAGATTCCCGAGGCCCGCCAGCTCGACGCCGAGACCGCCGCGCCGGTGGTGACCTCCGGCGAGACCGCCGCGCTGCTGGAGCGGCTGGCCGGGGTGTCCGGCGGGCAGCGCGAGCGGATCGTCACCGAGCTGGTCAGCGGCCACGCCGCTGCCGTGCTGGGTTATGCCTCGGCCGACGACATCGACCCGGCGAGTGCGTTCCGGGAGATGGGCTTCGATTCCCTGACGGCCGTCGACCTGCGCGGTCGGCTGAACCAGGCGACCGGTCTTCGGCTGCCGTCCACGGCGGTGTTCGACTACCCGTCCCCGGTGGCGCTCGCCCGGCAGGTGCTGTCCGAGTTGATGGGCGGCCAACCCTCGGCGACGGCGGTGTCGCGGGTGACTCCGGTGTCGGCCACCGATCCGGTGGTCCTCGTCGGGATGGGATGTCGCTTCCCCGGTGGCGTGGACGGCCCCGAGGCGTTCTGGCGGCTGCTGTCCACCGGTGCCGACGCCGTCGGCGGGTTCCCCTCGGACCGAGGCTGGGACCTGGCCGGGCTGCTCGACGCGGTCCCCGGTCAGGCACTCGCGTCCGTCACCAGCGAGGGCGGCTTCGTCAGCGGCGCGGCGGACTTCGACCCGGCGTTCTTCCGGATCAGCCCGCGTGAGGCCATGGCGATGGACCCGCAGCAGCGGCTGCTGCTGGAGACCTCGTGGGAGGCACTGGAACGAGCCGGACTGGACCCGCTGTCCCTGCGCGGCTCGCTGACCGGCGTCTTCGCCGGTGCCGCCGCGTCCGGCTACGCCGGCCAGACCGGCTACGGCGCCGACCTGGACGGGGCGGAAGGCCACCTGATCACCGGGAACGTGACGAGCGTGATCTCCGGTCGGATCTCCTACACGCTCGGGCTGGAAGGCCCGGCCGTCACCGTCGACACGGCATGTTCGTCGGCGTTGGTGTCGCTGCACCTGGCCGCGCAGGCATTGCGTGGGGGCGAGTGCGACCTGGCGCTGGCCGGTGGCGTGATGGTGATCGCCGACCCGGCCGAGTTCATCGGCTTCTCCCAGCAGGGGGCGCTGGCACTGGACGGACGCTGCAAGGCGTTCTCTGCCGATGCGGATGGCATGGGCCTTGCCGAGGGCGCGGGGATGGTGGTGCTGGAGCGGCTGTCGGACGCGCGCCGCAACGGGCATCCCGTGTTGGCGGTCGTGGCGGGTAGTGCGGTGAACCAGGACGGGGCGTCCAACGGTCTGTCGGCGCCGAACGGTCCGTCGCAGCAGCGGGTGATCCGGTCGGCGTTGGCGAGCGCGGGTTTGGAGCCCGCCGACGTGGATGCCGTCGAGGCGCACGGTACGGGTACCCGGCTCGGGGATCCGATCGAGGCGCAGGCGTTGCTGGCCACCTACGGCCAGGACCGGGCGGAAGGCCGACCACTGCGGCTGGGTTCGGTCAAGTCGAACATCGGTCACGCGCAGCAGGCCGCCGGGGTGGCCGGTGTGATCAAGATGGTGCTGGCCCTGCGGCACGGGTTGTTGCCGGCGACGTTGCACGCGGGGACCGCATCGCCGCAGGTGGACTGGTCGGCCGGTGACGTCGAGCTGCTGACCGAGCCGGTCGCGTGGTCGGCGAACGGGCGGCCGCGGCGCGCCGGGGTGTCGGCGTTCGGGATCAGCGGCACCAACGCCCACGTCATCCTCGAAGAACCCCCTGCCGACCTCGACCGGGCGGGCGAGACCGAGCCCGACGCGGACGCCTCGACCGGCGGGGCGCCGTCGCTGCTGACCGGCGGCACGACAGCGTGGGTGGTGTCGAGCCAGACGGCCGCCGGTCTTGTCGACCAGGCCCGGCGACTGGCCGAGTACCTCGCGGCACACCCCGAGCTCGACCCGGTCGACGTGGGTTGGTCACTGACGACCACCCGGTCGGTGTTCGAGCACCGCGGGGTCGTCACCGGGGGAGACCGGGACGAACTGGTCGCCGGGCTCGGCGCACTGGCGACGAACGTTCCTGCTCCCGGTGTGGTGACCGGAGAGGCCGCCGGTACCGGTCCGGTGGTGTTCGTGTTCCCGGGGCAAGGCTCGCAGTGGCTGGGCATGGGTCGGGAGCTGGCGGCATCCAGCCCGGTGTTCGCGGCGCGCCTCGCCCAGTGTGGGCGGGCACTGGCCCCGTTCGTCGACTGGTCGCTGGGCGACGTGTTGGCCGGTCGGGAGAGTGCGCCGGAGTTCGACCGGGTGGATGTGGTGCAGCCGGCGCTGTGGGCGGTGATGGTGTCGCTGGCCGAGGTGTGGCGGGCGGCCGGTGTGGTGCCGGATGCGGTGTTGGGCCACTCGCAGGGTGAGATCGCGGCGGCCGTGGTGGCCGGGATCCTGTCGCTGGAGGACGCCGCCAAGGTGGTGGCGCTGCGCAGCCAGGCACTGACCGCACTGTCCGGCCGGGGCGGCATGCTCTCCATCGCGGAGCCGGCCGAGGCGGTCACGGCGCGGATCGCACCCTGGGCCGACCGGATCTCGGTGGCGGCGGTGAACGGCCCGTCCGCGACCGTGGTCTCCGGCGATCCCGATGCGCTCGCGCTGTTGCTGGCCGACTGTGAGCGTGGGGACGTCCGGGCGCGGCTGCTCCCGGTGGACTACGCCTCGCACGGGCCGCAGGTGGACGGCATCCGCGACGAGGTGCTCGACCGGCTGGGCACGATCACGCCCCGCGCCGGTGACATCGGCATGGTCTCGGCGATGACCGGCGAGTTCCTCGCCGGCCCCGAGCTGGATGCCGAGTACTGGTACGCGAGCCTGCGGGCGAGCGTGCGGTTCGCCGAGGCCGTCGAGGTCCTGGGCCGGGCGCGCTACGACGTGTTCGTCGAGGCCTCGGCGCACCCGGTGCTGACGGCCGCGATCACCGACACACTCGAGGACCTCCGGCATCGCCGGGAGACCGAGGAAGGACCGGGATCGGCGAGGGAACCGGTCGTGGTCGGCACCCTGCGACGCGACGACGGAGGACCGGACCGGCTCCTGACCTCCCTGGCCCAGGCACACAGCCATGGCGTTCCCATCGACTGGGCCTCGGTCCTGCCGGGCGGGAACCGGGTCGACCTGCCGACGTACGTCTTCCAGCGGCAGCGGTACTGGCCCACAACGGCTCCGGCCGCGAAGGGAACGGCGGATGCGATTCCGGCGGCCGACGGGGAGTTCTGGGCCGCGGTCGAGGGCGGTGACCTGGAGAGCCTGTCGCGGACGCTGGCCGTGGACGCGCCCCGGCTGCGGGAGGTACTGCCCGCACTGGCGGCGTGGCGCAAGCGGGAGCGCGGCGAGTCGACGGTGGCGGACTGGCGCTACCGCATCACCTGGGCGCCGGTCACGGTGCCCGGCGGGGCGATCCTGTCCGGCACGTGGCTGGTGGTCGTCCCCTCGGCGGACGCGGGCACCGGCCGGGCCGAGGAATGGGTCGCGGCGCTTGCCGAACGGGGCGCGCGGGTGGTGCTCACGGAGGTCGCCGAGGGCGAGGTGGATCGGCGGGCGCTGGCCGGCCGGGTCTCCGCGACCGTGCGCCGGGCAGCGGAGAACGACGGGTCCGACTCCGCTGCGGTGGTCACCGGGGTGGTGTCACTGCTGGCGCTGGACGAGTCACCGCTGGCGGACCGACCGGTGGTGCCGGCGGGCCTGGCGGCGACGATGGGCCTGGTCCAGGCGCTGGGCGACGCCGGGATCGAGGCGCCGCTGTGGGTGCTGACCTCGGGTGCCCTCGCCGCCGGCGCCGGTGAGGTGCCGACCGCACCGGTGCAGGCGCAGACCTGGGCCTTCGGGCGGGTCGCCGCCCTGGAACACCCCGGCCGATGGGGTGGTCTGATCGACCTGCCCCCGAGGTGGGACGAGCGGTCGGCCGGCAGGCTGGTCGCGGTGCTGGCCGGGTGCGGAGAGGACCAGGTGGCGATCCGGGCCGGGGGAGTGCTGGGCCGGCGCCTGGTGCGAGCGCCTTGGCCTCGTCCGGGCACCCGGTGGTGCCCTGGTGGCAGCGTGTTGGTCACCGGTGGCACCGGCGGGGTGGGCGGACACGTCGCCCGCTGGCTGGCCGGTCGCGGTGCCGCGCGTCTGGTGCTGTCGAGTCGGTCCGGCCCGGCGGCTGCCGGGGTCGCGGCCATGGCGGCCGAGCTGGCCACCGGGGGGACGGCCGTGGCCGTTGTCGCCGGCGACGTCGGCGAACGCGCCGAGGTGACCGGTCTCGTACACTGGATCGACGCCACCGGCCCCCGGCTCAGCTCGGTGCTGCACGCCGCCGGTGCCGGGCTGGGTGGCCCGATCGAGGGCATGGTGGTCTCGGAGCTCGCCGACGTCTCGCAGGCCAAGGCAGGCGGCGCCGCCTACCTGGACGAGGCCACCGCCGCACACGACCTGGATGCCTTCGTCGTGTTCTCCTCCGGCGCGGCGACCTGGGGCAGCGGTCAGCTGGCCGGCTACGCCGCCGCGAACGCGGCACTGGACGCGCTCGTCGAGGACCGCCGCGCGCGGGAGCTGGCGGGCACCTCGGTGGCCTGGGGCCTGTGGGGCGGCGGCGGTATGGGCGAAGGCCCTGCCGGTGCGGCGCTACAGCGCCTCGGCGTGCGCGAGATGGACCCCCAGCCGGCCATCACCGCCCTGGCGGGAGCCCTCGACGCCGGCGAAGCCCTGGTCGCGGTCTCCGACATCGACTGGACCCGGTTCGCGCCCGTCTTCACCGTGCAACGGCCGAGCCCGCTGCTGGCCGACCTGCCCGACGCGCAGCGGGCGCTGCGCGACGCCGAGACAGCCGGCGACTCCGCGAGGGAAGCCGGGACGGCACTGGCCCAGCGGCTGCGCGGGCTCAACCTGGGTGAGCAGGACCGGATCCTGACCGACCTGGTGCGGTCCGAGGCCGCCGCCGCGCTCGGGCACCCGTCCTCGACGGCCGTGCCTGCCGGGCGGGCCTTCAAGGACCTCGGGTTCGACTCGCTCACCGCCGTCGACCTGCGCACCCGCCTCAACACCGCCACCGGCCTCAAGCTCCCGGCCACCCTGGTCTTCGACCACCCGACCGCGACCGAGGTCGTCCGGTTCCTGCGCACCGAGCTGCTCGGGGCACTGAGCGGGCCCGCGCCGACCGAACACGTCCCGAGCGCGACGGCGGACCTGGACGAACCGATCGCCATCATCGGCATCGGCTGCCGCTACCCGGGTGGCGCGGTCACCCCGGAGCTGTTCTGGGACCTGCTGGCCACCGGCACCGACGCCATCGCCGCCTTCCCCGGCGACCGGGGCTGGGACGCCGACCGCGTGTACGGCGCCGCCCCGGGTGCCGGCACGTCCACCACCCGCGAGGGCGGCTTCGTCTACGACGCCTCCGGCTTCGACGCCGGGTTCTTCGGCATCAGCCCGCGTGAGGCGCTGGCCATGGATCCCCAGCAGCGTCTGCTGCTGGAGACCACCTGGGAGGCACTCGAGCGGGCGGGCATCGACCCGCTCGCGCTGCGGGGCAGCCAGACCGGTGTGTTCGCCGGAGCCACCTACTCGGCCTACGGCATCGGCCTTGCCGAGCACGCAGGTTCCGACGGCTACCTGCTCACCGGCAACGCGACCAGCGTCATCTCCGGACGGGTGTCCTACGCGCTCGGGCTCGAGGGCCCCGCGGTCACCGTCGACACGGCGTGTTCCTCCTCCCTGGTCGCACTGCACCTGGCCGGACAGGCGTTGCGCGGCGGGGAGTGCTCCCTCGCGTTGGCCAGCGGGGTCACCGTCATGGCGACCCCGGGGGCGTTCGCCGAGTTCGCCCGCCAGCAGGGCCTTGCCGGGAACGGTCGGTGCAAGTCATTCGGCGCGGACGCCGACGGGACCGGCTGGGGCGAAGGCGCCGGCGTGCTGGTGCTGGAACGGCTCTCCGACGCCCGACGCAACGGGCACCAGGTGCTGGCGGTGCTGCGGGGCAGCGCGGTGAACCAGGACGGGGCGTCGAACGGTCTCACCGCCCCCAACGGACCCTCCCAGCAGCGGGTGATCCGGGCCGCGCTGGCCAGCGCCGGCCTGACCGCCGCCGACGTGGACGCGGTCGAGGCGCACGGCACCGGAACGGTGCTCGGCGACCCGATCGAGGCCCAGGCACTGCTCGCCACCTACGGCCAGCAGCGCCCTGCCGACCGCCCGCTGTGGCTGGGCTCGGTGAAGTCGAACATCGGCCACGCCCAGGCGGCGGCCGGGGTGGCCGGCGTGATCAAGATGGTGCTGGCGATGCGGCACGACACCCTGCCGGTGACCCTGTTCGCCGATGAGCCGTCCCCGCACGTGGACTGGTCGGCCGGAGACGTCCGTCTGCTCACCGAGCCGGTGGCGTGGCAGGCGAACGGCCATCCTCGGCGCGCAGGCGTGTCGGCCTTCGGGGTCAGTGGCACCAACGCGCACGTGATCGTCGAGGAGGCCCCCACCGGCGCCGACGGCGACCCCGAGGACGAGGCCACGCCGTCCCGGACGCTCGCGGTGCTCGAGCCGGCTCCGGCCGCGTGGCTGGTGTCCGGTCGCTCGGCCGCCGGACTGGCCGCCCAGGCCGGCAGGCTCACCACCCACCTAGCGGCCCATCCGGACCTCGACCCGGTCGACGTCGGATGGTCGCTGGCCCGGACCAGGTCGACGCTCGAGCACCGCGCCGTCATCACCGGCGAGCTGGACCCGGGACTGGCCTCGGTCGCCTCCGGCACGCAGGTGGCCGGGGTGATCCGGGGTGAGGTCCCGGCCGGCGGGGCCGGCCGGGTGGGTTTCCTCTTCGCCGGGCAGGGCGCCCAGCGAGCGGGGATGGGGCGCGAGCTCCACGCGGCGTCCCCGGTGTTCGCGGAGGCGTTCGACCAGGCCTGTGCGCTGCTGGAAGCCGAGCTCGGGGTGCCGCTGCGGGACGTGGTGCTCGGAGCCCCTGGGGACGACTCCGAGAGCGGAACCGAGAACCTCGACGCGCGCGCCACCCAGACCCTCTATGCGCAGGCAGGCCTGTTCGCCGTCGAGGTCGGGCTGGTGGCGCTCCTCGAGGCGGCCGGCATCGTCCCCGATGTGGTCGCCGGCCACTCGGTCGGCGAGATCGCCGCCGCGCACGCGGCCGGCGTACTGACCCTGGCGCAGGCATGCCAGCTGGTCGCGGCCCGCGCACGGCTGATGCAGGCGCTGCCGGAAGGCGGTGCGATGGCGGCGATCGCGGCCACCGAGGCCGAAGTGCTCGCCACGCTCGACGACGCACCCGAGGTGTCCGTCGCCGCGGTCAACGGCCCGTCGGCGATCGTCATCTCCGGCGACGCGGGCCAGGTGGACGCGGTGGCCGCACTGTGGCGGGAGCGGGGTCGGCGGGTGCGCAGGCTGCGGGTCAGCCACGCGTTCCACTCGGCACGGATGGACCCGGTGCTGGACGAGCTCGGCGCGGTGGCCGCCGGTCTCGACCATGCGCGGCCCTCGGTGGCCTGGGTCGCAGCGCTGACCGGTGCGCTGGTCACGCAGCCGGAAGCCGGTTACTGGGTGGAGCAGGCCCGACGGCCCGTGCGGTTCGCCGACGCGGTGACGGCGATGGCCGGCCAGGAGGTCTCGGTGTTCCTAGAGATCGGCCCGGACGGGACCCTGTCGGCGATGGGCTCGGCGGCCCTGCCGGAGGGCGACACAGAGGCCGGCGGCCGAGCCGCGTTCGTCCCGATGCTGCGGGCGAACACCGACGCGGCCACGGCGGTCCTGTCGGCGCTGGCCCGTGCCCATGTCCGGGGGGTGACCGTCGACTGGTCGGCGATCCTGCCGGCCGGGCGGCAGGTCGAGCTGCCCACCTACGCCTTCCAGCACCACCACTACTGGCCGGAGCCGGCGCCGGTCGCGACCGGGGTCGAGGACGGCGCCGGGACCGAGGGCGAGGCCCGGTTCTGGGCGGCGGTCGAGCACGGTGACCTCGCCGGGCTGGCCGGCGCACTGGACGTCGACGGTGAGCGCCCGTTCCGGGAGGTGCTCCCGGTGCTGGCGTCCTGGCACCAGCGCGACCGGGCCGGGTCGCGAACCGCGGGCTGGCGCTACCGGGTCTCCTGGTCGCCGCTGCCCGATCCGGCACCGGCGACGCTGACCGGAACCTGGCTGATGGTGCAGCCCCCGCACGCGGGGACATCGCCCCTGTCCCAGGCCTGCGCCGAGGCGCTGACCGGAGCCGGAGCCCGGGTCGTGCTGGTCGAGACCGCGGCAGGGGAGGTCGGCAGGGAGAGTCTGGCCACCCGCATCCGGGCGTCGGTCACCGAGACCGACGGCGATCCGGTCGCGGGGGTACTGACCCTGCTCGCCACCGACGAGACGCCGCTGCCCGACTCACCGGCCGTGGCGACCGGCCTCGCCGGGACACTTGGCCTGGTCCAGGCGCTGGCCGACCTCGGCATACACGCCCCGGTCTGGGCGGCGACCAGTGGCGCGGTCGCTGCCGGCTCCGGGGACACACTGACCAGCCCCGCGCAGGCTCAGGCCTGGGGCCTCGGCCTGATCGTCGGCCTGGAGCACCCCGATCACTGGGGCGGCCTTGTCGACCTGCCTCCGGTCCTTGACCAGCGCGCGTCGGCCCGGTTGGTCGCCATCCTGGCCGGCTCCGCGGGGCCGGGGGAGGACCAGCTGGCGATCCGGGGCGGCGCGCTCCTCGGTCGCCGGCTCCTGCACGCCCCGACCCCGGCCTCGGCCGGCGAATGGACCTCGTCGGGCACCGCGCTGGTCACCGGCGGTACCGGGGCCATCGGCGGGCGGGTGGCCCGGTGGCTCGGCGAGCGGGGCGTACCTCGTGTCGTGCTGGTCTCGCGCTCGGGCGTCCGAGCGGCCGGGCTGGCCGAGCGGGCCGCGCGGCTGGCCGTCGACGGCGCCGCCGTCGCGGTGGTCGCCTGTGACACGGCCGACCGGGAACAGCTGGGCGCACTGCTGGACTGGATCGACCGGAGCGGGGCCCCGCTGCGCGCGGTGTTCCACGCCTCCGGAGTCGCACAGGCCGCCATGGTCCTGGACACCACGGTCGACGAGCTGGCCACCGCCGCCGCCGCGAAGACGGCCGGAGCCGCGCACCTGGACATGCTCACCGCGGACCGCGAGCTGGACGCGTTCGTGGTCTTCTCCTCCGGCGCCGCGATCTGGGGCAGCCGGATGCAGGCGGCCTACGCCGCCGCCAACGCCTACCTCGACGCGCTGGCCGCGAACCGGCTGGCCAGGGGGCTGCCGGCGACCTCGGTGTCCTGGGGCCTGTGGGGCGGCGGTGGGATGGGCGACGGTGAAGGTGGTGCCCAGCTGCAGCGGCTCGGCCTGCGGGACATGGACCCCGAGCTGGCCGTCGGCGCGCTGGCGACCGTCCTCGACCGAGGCGAAGGCCTGGTCACCGTCGCCGACGTGGACTGGGCCAGCTTCGCCCCGGTGTTCACCCTGCACCGGCCCAGCGCCCTCATCGGCGACCTGCCATCGGTCAGGGCCGCGTTGTCCGACCCCGACCCGGCCGGCGCGGCCGAGGGCGCCGCGACCGAGCTGGGACAGCGGCTGCGCGACCTCGACCGGGCCGAGCAGGAGCGGATTCTGACCGACCTGGTCCGGGCCGAGGCCGCGCTGGTCCTCGGGCACCCCACCGCCGACGCGGTGGAGGCCGGCCGGGCGTTCAAGGACGTCGGGTTCGACTCGTTGACCGCGGTCGAGCTGCGCAACCGGTTGACCGCCGCCACCGACCTGAAGCTGCCTGCCACCCTGGTCTTCGACTACCCGACCCCGACCGCGCTCGCCGAGCACCTGCGGGTCGGCCTCGTCGGCGAGCGGCCGGTCGCCGAGGTCGCGGTCCGGGCGACGACGTCCGAAGAACCCATCGCCATCGTCGGGATGAGCTGCCGGCTGCCCGGCGGCTCGGGCACCCTGGAGAACTTCTGGGACCTGCTGGTCACGGGTACGGACGCCGTCTCGGCGTTCCCGGTCGACCGGGGCTGGGAGGCGTTCGGCCCTGTCGACGAGATCGGCGGCGCGTTCGCCCCGGTCGGCGGGTTCGTGTACGGCGCGGGGGACTTCGACGCCGCGTTCTTCGGGATCAGCCCGCGCGAGGCGCTGGCGATGGACCCACAGCAGCGGGTGCTGCTGGAGGTCGCCTGGGAGGCGCTGGAACAGGCAGGCATCGACCCCGGCTCGCTACGCGGCACCCCTGCCGGGGTGTTCGTCGGCGCCTGGTCGTCCGGCTACGGGATCAGCCTGCAGCCGTCCGCCGACGCCGAGGGCACCGAGGGCTACTTCCTCACCGGCAGCGCCACCAGCGTGATCTCCGGCCGGGTCGCCTACACCCTCGGGCTGGAGGGACCGGCGGTGACCGTGGACACGGCCTGCTCGTCGTCCCTGGTCGCGCTGCACCTGGCCTGCCAGTCGCTGCGCTCCGGCGAGTCCTCGCTGGCGCTTGCCGGCGGGGTGACGGTGATGGCGACACCGGGTGCGTTCGCCGAGTTCGCGGTGCAGCAGGGACTGGCAGGCGACGGCCGGTGCAAGTCCTTCGGGGCGGAGGCCGACGGCACCGGCTGGGGTGAAGGCGTCGGCATGCTGGTCGTCGAGCGGCTCGCCGACGCCCAGCGCAACGGACACCGGGTACTGGCCGTGGTCAAGGGCAGCGCGGTGAACCAGGACGGCACGTCGAACGGGCTGACCGCGCCGAACGGCCCTTCCCAGCAGCGGGTGATCCGCGCGGCGCTGGCCGATGCCGGGCTGGCCGCGACCGAGGTCGACGCCGTCGAGGCCCACGGGACCGGCACGGTGCTGGGCGACCCGATCGAGGCCCAGGCCCTGCTGGCGACCTACGGACAGGACAGGGCCGAGGACCGGCCACTGTGGCTCGGCTCGGTGAAGTCGAACATCGGCCACACCCAGGCGGCCGCCGGCGTGGCCGGGATCATCAAGATGGTCCTGGCGATGCGGCACGAAGTCCTGCCGGCGACCTTGCACGCGGAACAGCCCTCCCCGCACGTCGACTGGGACTCCGGCGAGGTGCGGCTGCTCAGCAAGCCGATGCCGTGGCCGACGAACGGCAGACCGCGCCGCGCCGGGGTCTCGTCCTTCGGGGTCAGCGGCACCAACGCGCACATCATCCTGGAGGAACCGAGCGCCGCCGAGCCATCGGTCGACGAGGCCGGCTCCGGCACTGGACAAGGCGGCTCCGGCGACGTGCGGCCGGTGCTGACCGAGGCACCGACCGCATGGCTCGTGTCCGGCACGACCGCCACCGGCCTGGCACAGCAGGCCGACCGGCTGGCCGAGTACTGGCTGGCCCGCCCCGCGCGGGAACCCGGTGTGGTCACCGACTTCGCCTGGTCGCTGGCGACGACCCGCGCGTCGTTCGAGCACCGGGCGGTCGTGATCGGCGGAGTCACCGGCGCCGGGCCCGAGGACCTGGTCGCCGGGCTGAGGGCGGTCGCCACCGGTCAGCCGGCCCCGGGGGTCGTGACCGGCGCGGCCTCGCCGGGTGACCGGCGCACCGTGCTCGTGTTCCCCGGCCAGGGCTCGCAATGGGTCGGCATGGGCCGCGAGCTGGCAGCGACGTCACCGGTGTTCGCGGACCGGTTGGCCGAGTGCGCCCAGGCGCTGTCGGCCCACGTGGACTGGTCCTTGGACGAGGTGTTGGCCGGGACAGACGGCGCCCCGGGCCTGGACCGGGTCGACGTCGTGCAGCCCGTGCTGTGGGCGATCATGGTCTCGCTCGCCGGCGTGTGGGAGGCGGCCGGCGTCACCCCGGATGCGGTGGTCGGGCACTCGCAGGGGGAGATCGCGGCCGCCTGCGTCGCGGGGATTCTCTCCCTCGACGACGCGGCCAAGGTCGTGGCCCTGCGCAGCCGGGCGCTCACCGCGCTGGCCGGGCGCGGCGGCATGCTCTCCGTCGCCGCGTCGGCGGACGCGGTCGAGGCCCGGTTGGCGGCCTGGGCCGGGCGGCTCACGCTCGCGGCGGTGAACGGACCGGACGCCACGGTCGTCTCCGGCGAGCCGGAGGCACTCCAGCAGCTGGCCGCCGAGTGCGAACGTGACGGCGTGCGGGCCCGGATTCTGCCGGTGGACTACGCGTCGCACGGCCCACAGGTCGACGCCATCCGGGACGACGTCCGCACCGCGCTGGCCGGCATCAGCCCGGGACCGGCGCGGGTGCCGATGATGTCGGCGATGACCGGCGAGTTCCTCGACGGCGCGCTCGCCGGTGCCGATTACTGGTACGACAGCCTGCGGTCGCCGGTGCGGTTCTCGTCGGCGATCGAGGCGCTCGGCACGGCCGGCTATCGGGTCTTCGTCGAGTCCTCACCGCATCCGGTGCTGGTCGCGGCGATCACCGACACCGTCGAGCGGGCCGGCAACGGCACGTCCGGCCGGGTGCCGGTGGTGGCCGGGACGCTGCGCCGCGACGACGGTGGCCCGGCCCGGATCCTCAGCTCCCTGGCCGAGCTACACGTGCACGGCCAGCGCGTGGACTGGTCGGCGGTGCTGCCCGCCGGACAGCGGGTCGACCTGCCCACGTACGCCTTCGAGCACCGGCGGTACTGGTCCCGGATGTCGCCGCCAGGAGCGGGGGACGTCCGCTCGGCCGGGCTCGGCGCGCTCGGTCATCCGCTGCTGGGCGCGGCGGTCGAGCTGGCCGGCGGGGACGGCGTCGTCCTGACCGGGCTGGTGTCCCTGCGCACGCAACCGTGGCTGGGCGATCACGCCGTCGGTGGCACCCCGATCCTGCCGGGCACGGCGTTCGTGGAGTTCGCGGTACGCGCCGGCCACGAGGTCGGGTGCAGCCGGGTCGCCGAGCTCACCCTGGCCGCGCCGCTGGTGCTGACGGCCACCGGCGAGGTCCAGGTCCAGGTGACGGTCGGGTCACCGGATCCGGACGGTCAGCGCTCCGTCGAGATCTACTCCCGCACCGCCGAGGCCGACGGCGACCCGTGGGTCCAGCACGCCACCGGACGGCTCGCGCCCGACCAGCCCGCCGACCTGGACGAGCCGGCCGACTTCCTGGTCTGGCCGCCCGATGACGCCGAGTCCGTGGACGTCTCGAACCTCTACGAGCTGCAGGCCGGGGGCGGATACGGCTACGGGCCGGTCTTCCAGGGGCTGCGGGCGGCCTGGCGCCGAGGCGACCAGGTCTTCGCCGAGGTCGCCCTCCCCAGCGACCACGCAGCCACGTCCGACGCCGGCCGGTTCGGCATCCACCCGGCCCTGCTGGATGCTTCGCTGCACGCGGCCGGGCTGCTGACCGATCTCGACCCTTCGGCCGACGAACCGGGCGGGGTGCGGTTGCCCTTCGCCTGGACCGGTGTGTCGGTGCGGGCGGCGGGTGCGGCCACGCTGCGGGTACGGCTCTCCCGCGACGGCGCCGGAAATCTGGTCGTGGATGCGACCGACCCGACCGGATCGCCGGTGGTCTCGGTCGAGTCGCTGGCACTGCGGCCGATCGCGCCCGGCGCCCTGCGCGACGCGGGGGGCGGCCCGCGCGACGCCCTCTTCGGCGTCGAATGGCTCCCGGTCGCGGGCCCGAGCGAGCCGCCGACCGATCGGTGGGCGCTGATCGGGCCCGACCTGTTCGGTGTCGCCGCGCCCGACAGCTCCTTCGGCGCCGCCGTGGCCGCCTACCCCGACCTGGTGGCGCTGACCGAGGCGGTCGAGGCCGGACAACCCGTGCCCGACCTGGTGCTGGTCGAGATCACCGGTGTGCCCGTGGACGGACCGCTGCCGTATCCGAGCGTTGCCGAGCGGTCGCGGCTGATCGCAGGCCGGACACTGAGGCTTGTCCAGGACTGGTTCACAGTGGCTGCCCTCTCCGGAGCGCGGTTGGTGATCGTGACCAGGGGCGCGGTCGCCGCGCGACCGGGCGAGCCGGTGACCGACCTCGCCTCGGCCTCGGTGTGGGGACTCGTCCGGTCCGCCCAGTCGGAGGAGCCGGACCGGCTGGTGCTGGTCGATCTCCCTGCCGATGAAGGCGCACCGGCGATCGGGCACCTGGCTTCGGCCGTGGCCTCGGACGAGCCGGAACTGGCGATCCGGTGCGACGTCGCGCACGGCCGGCGACTGACCCGTCCGGTGCCCCAGCCGGACCGAGCCGCCGACGACCCGCCCCGGGCGAACCGGCCGGCCGGCACCGTCCTGGTCACCGGCGGCACCGGCATGCTGGGCGCACTGGTCGCGCGGCATCTGGCCGAAACCGGCCGCGCCGGACGACTGACGCTGGTGAGCCGCTCGGGCCCGGTGGCCGAGGGTGCCGTGCTGCTGGCCGCCGACTGTGCGCGGGCCGGAGCCGACGTCCGGATCACGGCCGCCGACGCCGCTGACCGCCCCGCGCTTGCCGAGGTGCTTACGCGGTGTGGAGCACCGCTGACTTCGGTCGTGCACACCGCTGGAGTACTCGACGACGGCGTGATCGCGTCGCTGACCACCGATCGGATCGACGCCGTGATGCGGCCCAAGGCCGACGCGGCGTGGAATCTGCACGAGCTGACCAGGGACTTGGAGCTCGACAGCTTCGTGCTGTTCTCGGCAGGCGCAGCGACCTTCGGCGCTCCCGGACAGGGCAACTACGCGGCCGGGAACGCCTTCCTCGACTCGTTGGCCGCCCACCGCAGGGCGGACGGCCTGCCGGCGGTCTCGCTGGCCTGGGGCCTGTGGGCCGGCGCCAGCGCGATGACCGGGCACCTCAGCGCCGAGGACCGGCGACGGGCTCGCAGCGGTGTCATGGCCGAGATCACGGCGGCGGACGGCATGGCCATGCTGGACCTGGCGCTGTCCCGGGACGAGGCGCTGCTGGTCCCGGCCCGGCTGAACGTCGCCGCCCTGCGAGCCCAGGTCGCCCGGGGTGACCGGCTGGCCGCGGTCTGGCGCGGTCTGGCCGGCGACCCGCCCCGGTCCGCGTCGGCGGCCGCCGGTTCCGACGCGGCGCGGCTGTTGCGGCAGCAGTTGAACACGGTAGCCGAATCGGACCGCGATCGGATACTAATGAACCTGGTTCGCACACATGCGGCCGCAGTTCTCGGACATTCCTCGCTAGACGCGGTGGGACCCGGACGTGCCTTCAAGGAACTGGGTTTCGACTCGCTGACCGCTTTGGAGCTACGGAATCGCTTGAACACCGCAACGGGGTTGAAATTGCCCGCCACCCTCGCATTCGATTATCCGACGCCGGCCGTTCTCGTGGAATTCCTCACGAGGGAAACCGGCTACGAGAAGGCGGACTCGGGCACGGCTGCTTTGGATGAATTCGGCAAGCTCGAAAAGCTGGTCAGAGAAATTGGTCCCGGCGATAGTGCACGAACTGTTCTGGCGGCACGGGCGCGAGCGCTGCTGCTGACCTTGGAGACCGATCACGGCACGACGGCAGGTGACGAGGCCGACAGCGACCTCGACGCGGCCACGGCCGACAACATCTTCGATCTTCTCGACAGCGAGCTCGCTGACTGACAGGTGCCAGGGCGGACGCCGGAGCTAGGGGCGAGGAGCCGTTTCCATGGACAACGAACAGAAGTTTCTCGACTACCTGAAGCGGGCCACCGCCGACCTGCGCAAGGCTCGCCGCCAGGTGCGGGAGCTGGAGGACCGCCACAGCGAGCCGGTGGCGATCGTCGGTATGAGCTGCCGGTTCCCCGGCGGGGTCGCCGATCCCGAGAGCTTCTGGGAGCTGCTCGCCGGCGGGGTGGACGCGATAGCGGGTTTCCCTGCCGACCGGGGCTGGAACACCCAGGGTGTCTACGGGGCCACCGCCGGCGCGGGGGTGTCGACGACGAGCCAGGGCGGGTTCGTCTACGACGCGACCGGCTTCGATGCCGACTTCTTCGGGATCAGTCCCAGGGAAGCGCTGGCCATGGACCCGCAGCAGCGGGTCCTGCTCGAATCATCATGGGAAGCACTGGAGCAGGCCGGTATCGACCCCGGCTCGCTGCGCGGTTCGGCTACCGGGGTGTTCGCCGGAGCGGGGTTCTCCGCCTACGGGGCGGGGCTACCGGTCAGCGACGCCGAGGGCTACGTGGTCACCGGCAACGCAACCAGCGTGATCTCCGGCCGGGTGGCGTACTGCCTAGGCCTGGAGGGCCCGGCCGTGACCGTGGATACGGCCTGCTCGTCGTCCCTGGTCGCACTGCACCTGGCCGCCCAGGCGCTGCGTTCCGGCGAGTGCACGCTGGCATTGGCCGGCGGGGTCACCGTGATGGCGGAACCCGGCACCTTCGTGGAGTTCTCCCGCCAGGGCGGGCTCGCCTTCGACGGGCGGTGCAAGCCGTTCGCCTCGGCGGCCGACGGCACCGGCTGGGGTGAGGGCGTCGGGATGCTCGTCGTTGAACGACTGGCCGACGCCCAGCGCAACGGCCACCGCGTACTGGCCGTGGTCCGGGGCAGCGCGGTGAACCAGGACGGCGCCTCGAACGGGCTCACCGCGCCGAACGGCCCCTCCCAACAGCGGGTGATCCGGGCCGCGCTGGCCAGCGCCCGGCTGTCGGCCGCCGATGTGGACGTGGTCGAGGCGCACGGGACCGGCACGGTCCTCGGCGACCCGATCGAGGCACAGGCACTGCTGGCCACCTACGGCCAGGACCGGCCGGAGAACCAGCCCGTGTGGCTGGGCTCGGTGAAGTCGAACATCGGGCACACCCAGGCTGCCGCCGGCGTCGCCGGGGTCATCAAGATGGTCCTGGCCCTGAATCACGACCTGCTGCCGCGCACCCTGCACGCCGAGGAACCGTCGCCGCACGTGGACTGGTCGGCAGGGCAGGTCCAGCTGCTGACCGAGCCGGTGCCGTGGACGGCCAACGGGCAGCCGCGCAGGGCCGGGGTGTCGTCGTTCGGGATCAGCGGCACCAACGCGCACGTGATCGTCGAGGAACCGCCCGCCGCCGCGCCGGCCTCCACGCCGAAGCCCGACGGTGCCGAAGCGACCGATGCGGAGGTGGGTGCCTCCGCTACCGAAACACCGGCCGTGCTGCGCGGCGGCCCGGTGGCCTTGCTGGTGTCTGGCCAGAGCGCCGACGGTCTGCGGGCCCAGGCGTCGCGGCTGGCCGCACACCTGACCGCGCGCACCGCACTGACGCCGGTGGACGTCGCCTGGTCACTGGCCACGACCCGGCCCGCACTCGAGCACCGGGCCGTCGTCATCGGCACCGACCGCGACGAGCTGGTCACCTCGGTGTCCTCCCTGGCCACCGCGACACCGTCGGCCTCGGTCGTGACCGGCGTCGCCGAACTCTCCCGCCGGGTGGTCTTCGTCTTCCCCGGCCAGGGTTCGCAGTGGATCGGGATGGGCCGCGAGCTGGCCGCGTCGTCGCCGGTGTTCGCCGCCCGGCTGGCCGAGTGTGGGCAGGCGCTGTCGCCGTACGTTGACTGGTCCCTCGACGACGTGCTGGCCGGAGCAGCGGGTGCGCCGGGCCTCGAGCGGGTCGACGTGGTGCAGCCCGTGCTGTGGGCGGTGATGGTGTCGCTGGCCGGCTGGTGGCAGGCGGCGGGGGTGCGACCCGATGCGGTGGTCGGGCACTCGCAGGGTGAGATCGCGGCCGCGGTCGTCGCCGGGATCCTGTCCCTGGAGGATGCCGCCAAGATCGTCGCGCTGCGCAGCCGGGCGCTGACCGCGCTGTCCGGCGCGGGCGGCATGTTGTCCCTCGCCGCGCCGCTGGACACCGTCGCGGCCCGGCTGGCACCGCACGGCGGCCAGCTGTCGGTCGCCGCGGTCAACGGACCGGCAGCCACGGTCGTCTCGGGCGAGCCCTCGGCGCTGGCCGCCCTGGCCGCCGAGTTCGAGGCGGAGGGCGTCCGGACCCGGCTGCTGCCGGTGGACTACGCCTCCCACGGGCCGCACGTCGACGCCATCCGGGACGAGGTGCTGGACCGGCTGGCCGACATCACTCCCCGGCCCGCGCTGCTGCCGATGATCTCGGCGATGACCGGCGAGTACCTGGCTGGCGACGAACTCGATGCCGAGTACTGGTACGCGAGCCTGCGCGCGACGGTGGAGTTCTCCCGGGCCGTCGAGACATTGGGCCGCGCCGAGTACGGGGCGTTCATCGAGGTCTCCCCCCACCCGGTGCTGACGACCGCGATCACCGAGACCCTCGAGGCCGACGCCCGGACCGAGCCGTTGGTGGCCGGGACGCTGCGCCGTGACGACGGCGGCGCGGCGCGGGTGCTGGCGTCCGTGGCCGCGGTGTACGCGCGGGGCGTCGTCGTGGACTGGTCGGCGGTGCTCGCCGAGGGCGAGCGGGTCGAGCTGCCCACCTACGCGTTCCAGCGGCGGCACTACTGGCCGACACCGGCCGAGGGCGGCCAGCCCGGCTCCCCGGCTGACTCGTCATCGCCGGGTGAGGCACGGTTCTGGGCCGCCGTCGAGGCGAACGACGTCGCCGGCCTTGCCGGCGCGCTGTCGGTCGAGGACGACTGGCCGCTGCACGAGGTCGTGCCGGCGATGGCCTCGTGGCGACGGCACGACCGCGAGCAGTCCGTGCTGGCCGACTGGCGCTACCGGGTCACCTGGATCCCGGTCGCCGACCCCGGTCCGGCCACACTGTCCGGCACCTGGCTCGTGCTCGCCCCCCTCGATGAGCGCGGCGAGCCCGAGAACCCGCGCGACAACCTGGCCGCCGCGGTCGGCGGAGCCCTGTCGGCTGGTGGCGCGGACGTCCTCACCCTGCACCTTGCCCCCGACGCGCTCGACCGGGCGACGCTCGCCGCCCGGATCGGTGCCGCCGCACCGTCCGCCCCGCCGACCGGGGTGGTGTCGCTGTTGGCGTTGGACCGGGCGCCGGTGGCGGGCGTTCCGGTTGTGCCGGCCGGTCTGGCCGGCACGGTCGGTCTGATCCAGGCGCTGGAGGATCTCGGCCTGGCCGCGCCGCTGTGGGTGCTGACGTCGGGAGCGGTCGGGCCGGACCGGGCACCCGGCGGTGTCTGGCAGGCGCCGGTGTGGGGCTTGGGCCAGGTCGCGGCCCTCGAACAGCCGGAGCGTTGGGGTGGTCTGGTCGACCTACCCGAGGTGCTGGACGACCGGGCGGCGCGCCGCCTGTGCGCGGTACTCGCCGCCGGCTCCGGTGGCGAGGACCAGGTGGCGATCCGCGGCGCGGGTGTGCTGGCCCGCCGCCTGGTCCGGGCGGCACCGCCGGCCGAGTGGACCAGGGATGCCTGGGCTCCGCGCGGCACCGTGCTGGTCACCGGTGGGACCGGGTCGATCGGGGCTCGGCTGGCGAGGTGGACGGTCGGGCGCGGCGCGGTCCGGGTTGCGCTGACCAGCCGTTCCGGTCCGGCGGCGCCGGGGATCGGTGCGCTGGCAGCCGAGCTGGCGGTGGCCGGTGCGTCGGTCGCCGTGCTGGCCGCGGATATCGGGGCGCGGGCCGAGGTGGCCGGCCTGGTGGGGTGGATCGGTGGGAACGGGCCGAAGCCCAGCTCGGTGTTCCACGCGGCCGGTGTGGTCGTGGGGACTACGCTGGCCGATCTCGACCTGGCCGGTCTCGGTGCATCCATGGCGGCCAAGGCCGGCGGCGCCACCCACCTCGACGAGCTGATCCCCGACGCGGACGCGTTTGTCACCTTCTCCTCGGGCGCCGCAGTCTGGGGTGGCGCCCAGCTGGGTGGGTACGCCGCGGCCAACACGTACCTGGATGCGCTGGTCGAGGATCGGCGCGCGCGTGGGCTGGCCGGCACCTCGGTGGCCTGGGGGTTGTGGGGTGGCGGCGGCATGGGCGACGGCCCGGCAGGTGAGGCGCTCCGGCGACTCGGCCTGCGGGACATGGACCCGGATCGCGCCATCGAGGCGCTGGCACACGCCCTCGACGAGGGCGACGGTCCGCTCACCGTGGCCGACATCGACTGGACCCGGTTCGCGCCGGTGTTCACCGTGCGCCGGCCCAGCCCGCTGATCGGTGAGCTGCCCGAGGTGCGGCGTGCCCTCAGCGAGCCGCCACCGTCGGTGGCCGGCCCGCGTGGGGCCGGCGACACCGAGCTGGCCGCCCGGTTGGCCGGGTTGGACCGGGTCGAGCAGACCCGGCTGTTGACCGACCTGGTGCGGGCCGAGGCCGCGGCGGTGTTGCGGCACCCCTCGCAGGAGACACTGGCGGCAGGGCGTGCGTTCAAGGACCTCGGCTTCGACTCGGTCACCGCCGTCGAGCTGCGTACCCGCCTGAACACGGCGACCGGCCTGACCCTCCCGACGACCCTCGTATTCGACCACCCCACGCCGGCCGCGGCCGCGGGATTCCTGCGGACCGAACTGCTCGGCATCCTGCCCGACGTCGAGACACCGACCGGAACCCACACCAGCGCCGGCCCCGGGGAACCGATCGCGATCGTGGGGATGGGCTGCCGGTTCCCCGGCGGTGTCCGGGATCCGGAGGATCTGTGGGACCTGCTGGTCGCAGGGACCGACGCGATCGCCGGGTTCCCCTCGGACCGGGGTTGGGACCTGGAGGGCCTGTACGCGGGGGTGGACACCGCCGCGTCGACGACCCAGGTGGGCGGCTTCATCTACGACGCGGCCGCGTTCGACCCCGCCTTCTTCGGGATCAGCCCGCGCGAGGCGATGGCGATGGATCCGCAGCAGCGGCTGCTGCTGGAGACGGCGTGGGAAGCGATCGAACGGGCGGGCATCGATCCGGCGTCCCTGAAGGGCTCCGCGACCGGGGTGTTCGCCGGTGCCAGCTTCGGTGGGTACTCCTACGGCCTGGCCGGCGAGGCAGGCTCGGAGGGCTACCAGCTGATCCGCGGACTTGCATCGGTCATCTCGGGTCGGGTGTCGTACACCCTGGGGCTCGAAGGCCCCGCGGTCACGGTGGACACGGCCTGTTCGTCGTCGCTCGTCGCGCTGCATCTGGCGTGTCAGGCGTTGCGCGCCGGCGAGTGCTCGATGGCGCTGGCCGGTGGCGTGGCGGTGATGTCGACGCCGGGTGCGTTCGCGGAGTTCTCCCGCCAGCAGGGGCTGGCGTTCGACGGGCGGTGCAAGGCGTTCGCCGCCGACGCCGACGGGATCGGGTGGGGTGAGGGCGCCGGGTTGCTCGTGCTGGAGCGCCTCTCCGATGCCCGCCGCAACGGCCACCAGGTGCTCGCGGTCGTGGCCGGTAGCGCGATGAACCAGGACGGCGCCAGCAACGGGTTGACCGCGCCCAACGGCCCCTCGCAACAGCGGGTGATCCGGAGCGCGCTGGCCAACGCCGGACTGCGCGCGGACCAGGTCGACGCGGTCGAGGCCCATGGCACCGGCACGGTGCTGGGCGACCCGATCGAGGCGCAGGCACTCCTGGCGACGTACGGCCATGGCCGTGACGATGACCAGCCACTGTGGTTGGGATCGGTGAAGTCGAACATCGGGCACACCCAGTCGGCGGCCGGCGTCGCCGGGATCATCAAGATGGTGCTGGCGCTGCGGCACCGGCAGCTGCCGCGAACCTTGCACGCCGAACACCGCAGCCCCCACGTGGACTGGTCCGCTGGCAACGTCAAGCTCCTCACCGAACCGGTCGACTGGCCGGTCAACGGCCGTCCCCGTCGCGCCGGGGTCTCGGCGTTCGGGGTCAGCGGCACCAACGTGCACGCGATCCTGGCCGAAGCTCCGGTCGCCGACGCCGCCATCGAGAGAGCCGACGACACGGAGGCGCCAGTCGCGGACGCCCGGCCGCCGGTGCTCACCTCGCCGAGCACGGCGTGGTTGGTGTCGGCTCGGAGCAGCGCGGCGCTGGCGGCGCAGGCGGGTCGGCTGGCCGAGTTCGTGGCGAGCCGTCCAGAGCTGGACATCGCGCAGGTGGCCTGGTCGCTGGCCACCACCCGGTCGACGTTCGAGCACCGGGCCGTCGTGTCGGGTGCCGGGCGGGAGGAGCTGCTCGCGGGGTTGACCGCGTTCGCGGACGGCGAGCCGACCGGCAGCGTGACCAGTGGCGCGGTCCCGGTCGACAGTGATGCGGTGCGGGTGGCGTTCGTCTTTCCCGGCCAGGGTTCGCAGTGGCTGGGGATGGGGCGGGAGCTGGCTGCCTCCTCTCCGGTGTTCGCGGCCCGGCTGGCGGAGTGCGGCCGGGCGTTGGCCCCGTACGTCGACTGGTCGCTGGACGACGTGCTCGCCGGGCTGGAGGGTGCGCCAGGCCTCGACCGGGTCGACGTGGTGCAGCCGGTGCTGTGGGCGGTGATGGTGTCGCTGGCGAGCTGGTGGCAGGCGGCCGGGGTGCGGCCGGACGTCGTGATCGGGCATTCGCAGGGTGAGATCGCGGCGGCGGTGGTCGCGGGGATCCTGTCGCTGGAGGATGCGGCGAAGGTGGTCGCGCTGCGCAGCCGGGCCCTGACCGCTCTCTCCGGGGCAGGGGGCATGCTCTCACTGGCCGCCCCTCGGGACGCTGTCGCCGCCCGGGTGGAGTCGAGCGATGGCCGGCTGTCGGTCGCGGCGGTGAACGGTCCCTCGGCCACGGTTGTCTCCGGCGAGCCGTCGGCCCTGGCGGACCTGGCCGCCGAGTTCGAGGCGGAAGGCGTCCGGACCCGGTTGCTGCCGGTGGACTATGCCTCGCACGGGCCGCAGGTCGACGCCATTCGTGCGGAGGTTCTCGAGCTGCTGGCCGGGATCGTCCCCGGGCCGGCGCGGGTGCCGATGGTGTCGGCCATGACCGGTGAGTACCTGCGAGGTCCCGAAGCCGATGCCGGGTACTGGTATGCGAGCCTGCGGGCGACCGTGGAGTTCTCCCGCGCCGTCGAGGTGGTGGGCCGGGTCGGGCACGGGGCCTTCATCGAGGTCTCCCCACACCCCGTGCTGACCACCGCGATCGGCGACACCCTGGAGAGCCTCGACGACCACGACGGCGTTCCCGAGCTGGATGACACACGCACGGTCGCGGCCGTCATCGGTTCCTTGCGCCGCGACGACGGCGGCTCCCCGCGTGCGTTGGCCTCCCTGGCCGAGGCCCATGTCGGTGGGGTCTGCGTCGACTGGCCCTCGGTGCTGGCCGAGAGCGGGCGGGTCGACCTGCCCACCTATGCGTTCCAGCGCCAGCGGTACTGGCCGAAGCTCACGACGGCCACCGCGACCGGCGCGACCTCCCTCGGGCTGGGTGCGGCCAACCATCCGCTGCTGGGTGCGGCGGTGGACCTGGCCGACGGCCAGGGCCTGCTCTGCACCGGACGGCTGTCGGTCCGGTCGCAGCCCTGGCTGGCCGACCACGCCGTCGCCGGAACCGTCCTGCTGCCGGGGACGGCCTTCGTGGAGCTTGCCGTCCGGGCCGGGTTCCAGGCCGGTTGTCCCCGGGTCGAGGAGCTGACCCTGGCCGCACCGCTGGTGCTCCCGGCCGACGGCGCGGTCCGCGTGCAGGTGACCGTGAGTACCCCTGACGAGCGGGGCCACCGGGCGGTCGCGGTGTACGGCCAGCCCGAGGAATCCGCCGACGAGGGGACCTGGACCCGGCACGTCACAGGGCTCCTCGCGCCGGCGACCGCGCCGATGGATGCCGGGCACGGCGATTTCCGGCTCTGGCCGCCTCGAGATGCCGAGGCGGTCGACCTCACCGGTCACTACGAGCTCCAGGCCCAGGGGGGCTACGGTTTCGGGCCGACGTTCCGGGGTCTGCGGGCCGCCTGGCGCCGGGGTGGCGACATCTTCGCCGAGGTCGCACTGCCCGATGACGCGACCGAGGACGCGGCCGGCTTCGGTCTGCACCCCGCCCTGCTCGACTCGTGCCTGCACGCCTCGAGCCTCGCCGGGCAAGCGTGGACCGGGCCCGTCGCCGATGGAGGACGGGGCGAGGTACTGCTGCCCTTCGCCTGGACCGGGCTGTCCCTCCACGCGTCCGGTGCGTCCCGACTGCGGGTCCGGCTCCGACAGGACGCCGACAGCGGCGGGATCTCGCTCGTCGCGACCGACACCACCGGCACGCCCGTGGTCAGCGCCGAGTCGCTGGTGCTGCGCCCGGTCTCGGCCGGTGCCCTTCAGCCGTCCGGCGGCGGCGTGGACGACGCCCTGTTCGCGGTCGTGTGGACGCCGGTCGGCGCCGACCCGAAGCCTGCCGGTACCGCGACCTGGGCCGTGACCGGCGCCGACCCCTTCGCGCTGGCCGCCGGCCTCACCGCGCACGGGACCCCGACGCGGACCTACGCCGACCTCGCCACGCTGACCGAGGCGGTCGACGCCGGCGCGACGCCACCGGAGCTGGTGTTCGCCAGCATCCAGGCCGGCAACGGCGCCGCGACCGATCCGGCGGAGTCCGCCCGCCGGTTGACGGCCGAGGTGCTCGACCTCCTGCAGCGGTGGCTGGCCCTCGACGCGCTGGCGCCGGCCCGGCTGGTGATCGTCAGCCGGGGGGCCGTCGCCACCGAAGCCGGCGCCACGGTGTCCGACCTGCCCGCCTCGGCAGCCTGGGGCCTGGTCCGCTCCGCACAGTCGGAGGACCCGGAGCGGCTGATCCTGGTCGATCTCCCGGCGAACGGCGCCGACAGCGACACACTCGGTGTGCTCGCCGCCGCACTGGGTGTCGGCGAACCCGAGCTCGCCATCCGTGACCACACCGCGTTCGGCAGGCGGCTCGTGCGGTCGACGACACCGCCGTTGGTCCCGCCGGCCTCCGGCCCGTGGCGGCTGGACGCCGAGGAGAAGGGCACCCTGGCCGGCCTGGCCCTCGTGCCTCACCCTGAGGCGAGCGCGCCGCTGCGGGACGGGGAGGTACGGATCGCGGTCCGCGCCGTCGGCCTGAACTTCCGCGACGTCCTGATCGCCCTCGGCATGTACCCGGAGCAGGCGTTGGTCGGCGCCGAGGTCGCCGGCGTCGTCGTCGAGACCGGCGCGGCGGTGACCACGGTCGGGGCCGGGGACCGGGTACTCGGTATGGCCTCCGGTGCGGCCGGGCCGCTCGTGGTCACCGACGCCCGCCTGGTGACGAGGATGCCGTCGGACTGGTCGTTCGCCGCGGCCGCCACCGTCCCGATCGCCTACACCACCGCCTGGTTCGCCCTGGTAGACCTGGCCGCCGCCCGACCGGGACAGCGGCTGCTCGTGCACGCCGCGGCCGGTGGGGTCGGCACGGCCGCGGTCGCGTTGGCCCGACACCTGGGGCTCGACGTCTACGCCACGGCGAGCCCGGCCAAGTGGCCGACGCTGCGCGCGATGGGGCTCGGCGACGACCACATCGCCTCGTCGCGGACCGCCGAGTTCGAGGCCGCCTTCCTCGCGGCGACCGACGGCGAGGGCATGGACATCGTGCTCAACGCACTGGCCGGTGAGCTGACCGACGCGTCACTGCGGCTGCTGCCCCGAGGCGGAATGTTCCTGGAGATGGGCAAGACCGACGTCCGCGACCCGGCCCAGGTCGCCCACGACCACCCTGGCGTGAACTACCGGACCTTCGTCACCAGTGACGCCACCCCGGAGCGGCTCGCCGAGATCCTGGCCGAGGCCACCGAGCTGATCCACGACACCACCCTCGCGACGCTCCCGGTGCGGGCCTGGGACGTGCGCAGGGCGCCGGAGGCGTTCCGGTTCATGAGCCACGCCCGGCACGTGGGCAAGATCGTCCTGACCGTGCCGCCCGACCCCACCGCCATCCGGCCGGGCGTACTGCTGATCACCGGTGGCACCGGGACGGTCGGCGGCCTGATCGCCCGGCACCGGGCCACGACCGGCCACACCGACGCTCTGCTGCTGACCAGCCGCTCAGGTCCGGCCGCTCGCGGCGCCGCCACGCTGGCCGCCGACCTGGCCGAGGCCGGTAGCGAGGTACGGATCGTCGCCGCTGACGCCGCCGATCGTCCGGCGCTGGCCTCGGTACTGGCCGGAGTGGAGCTCACGGGCGTCGTGCACGCCGCCGGTGTCCTCGACGACGGCGTGATCGGATCGCTGACGCCGGACCGGATCGACGCGGTGCTGCGCCCCAAGGCCGACGCCGCCTGGAACCTGCACGAGCTCACCTCGGGGATGGACCTGGACACCTTCGTCCTCTTCTCCTCCGGCGCGTCCGCGTTCGGCGCGGCCGGGCAGGGCAACTACGCCGCCGCCAACGCCTTCCTCGACGCGCTCGCCGCGTACCGGCGCGCGGCGGGGTTGCCCGCCGTCTCACTGGCCTGGGGGTTCTGGGCCGACACCAGCGCACTGACCGGCCAGCTCACCGACCGGCACGTGGATCGGCTCTCCCTCGGCAGCGCTGGCCCGCTGAGCGCCGAACAGGGCTGTGCACTCCTCGACCTGGCCGCGACCCGCGACGACGCGCTGCTGGTCCCGATCCGGTTGGACGTGGCCGGGATCCGGGCGCAGGCCGCGCTGGGCACCGAGCTGGCCCCACTGTGGCGGGTGCTCACCGGCGGTGCCTCCCGACCTCCGGTCGCCTCCACCGGACCCGCCGCCGGGTCGGCCGCCGAGTCACTGCGCGGGGAGCTGACCCGACTGTCCGGGTCGGACCGGACCCGGCTGCTGCTCGACCTGGTCCGGGGTCACGCCGCGGCCGCACTCGGCCACGCGACGCCCGAGGCCATCGAGCCCCGTCGGGCGTTCCGCGATCTGGGGTTCGACTCACTGACCGCGGTCGAGCTGCGCAACCGGTTGGCCGCCGCCACCGGCCTGCGGCTGCCGGCCACGGCGATCTTCGACCATCCCTCGGCCTCGGCCCTGGTCGAGTACCTGCGTGCCCGGGTGCTCGACGAGGGCCCGTCGGTCCCGACGCCGACCGGTGCGGTCGCGGCCGAAGCGGAACCGATCGCGATCGTCGCCATGAGCTGCCGCTTCCCCGGCGATGTGACCGATCCCGAGACCTTCTGGGACCTTCTCGCCGGCGGCGTCGATGCGATCTCCCCGTTGCCCCGCGACCGAGGGTGGCTGGGTGCGAGCCTGGACCACACCGACGGCGCGAACACCGCGCAGGGCGGTTTCCTCCGAGGGGCCGCCGAGTTCGATCCCGGTTTCTTCAGCATCAGCCCGCGCGAGGCGCTGGCCATGGACCCGCAACAGCGCGTGCTGCTCCAGACATCCTGGGAGGCCCTGGAGCGGGCCCGCCTCGACCCGACCGCCCTGCGCGGATCCGTCACCGGGGTCTACGTGGGCGCGTCGTTCTCCAGCTACGGGGCCGACCTACCGCCCGATCTCGCCGGCCATCTCCTGACCGGCACCGCGGCCAGTGTGATGTCCGGGCGGATCTCCTACATCCTGGGCCTGGAAGGCCCGGCGGTCACCATCGACACCGCCTGCTCCTCGTCCCTGGTCGCGATGCACCTGGCGGTGAACGCGCTGCGGACCGGGGAGTGCACCCTGGCCCTCGCCGGCGGCGTCACGATCATGGCCACCCCGGGCAGCCTGGTCAGCTTCTCGCAGCAGGGGGCACTGGCGGCCGACGGTCGGTGCAAGGCCTTCTCCACCTCTGCCGACGGCATGGGCATGTCCGAGGGCGCCGGCATGCTGGTGCTGGAGAAACTCAGCGACGCCCGGCGCAACAACCACCCGGTGCTCGCCGTGATCCGGGGCAGTGCCGTGAACTCCGACGGCGCATCCAACGGCCTCACCGCGCCCAACGGTCCCTCCCAGCAGCGGGTCATCCAGGCCGCACTGGCCAACGCCCGGCTCTCGCCGGCCGACGTGGACGCCGTCGAGGCGCACGGCACCGGCACCGAGCTGGGCGACCCGATCGAGGCCCAGGCCCTGCTCGCCACCTACGGACAGAACCGGCACGACGGGCAGCCGCTGTGGCTCGGTTCGGTCAAGAGCAACCTCGGCCACACCTCGTGCGCGGCGGGCGTGGCGAGCGTGATCAAGATGGTGCTGGCGCTGCGACACGAGGAGCTGCCCCGGAGCCTCTACGCCGAGAAACCGTCCACCCACGTGGACTGGGCGGACGGCGACATCCAGCTGTTGGCGCAGTCGCGGCCGTGGCCCCGCAACGGGCGAACGCGCCGGGCCGGGGTCTCCTCCTTCGGGATCAGCGGCACCAACGTCCACCTCCTGCTCGAGGAAGCCTCGGCCCCACCGGCCGACGCCGCCCCGGACCGGACGAGCGCCACCGAGACCGAGCCGGAATCCCTGCTCGCCGGGCCGGCCACCGCATGGCTGGTGTCCGGCCGGACCGGCGCAGGGCTGGCCGTCCAGGCGGACCGGCTGCGTGAGCTGGTCTCGGCGGAACCCGATCTGGACCTCGCGGGCCTTGCGTGGTCACTGGCCACCACGCGCACCCGGTTCGAGCACCGAGCTGTGATCACCGGCGCGAGCCGCGACGAGCTGCTCGCCGGCCTCTCCGCCGTGGGCTCGCGCCTGCCGGCCCCCGGGGTCAGCACCGGCACGGGCTCCGCCGGAGGTGGCACCGACCGGGTGGTGTTCGTCTTCCCAGGCCAGGGATCGCAATGGGTGGGCATGGGGCGGGACCTGGCGGCGGTCTCACCGGTGTTCGCCGCAAGCCTGACCGAGTGCGGCCAGGCACTGGCTCCTCACCTGGACTGGTCGTTCGAGGACGTGCTGCACGGTCGGGATGGCGCACCGGACCTGGACCGGATCGACGTCGTGCACCCCATGCTCTGGGCGGTCATGGTCTCGCTGGCCGCCTTCTGGAGTGCCGCGGGGATCAGGCCGGACGCGGTGGTCGGCCACAGCCAGGGTGAGATCGCCGCCGCCGTGGTCGCCGGTGTCCTGTCGCTGTCCGACGGTGCACGGGTGGTGGCTCGCCGAGGCCAGGCCATGCGGGCGCTCGCGGGACAGGGTGGCGTGCTCTCGATCGCCGCACCCCGGGACGCGGTGCGGGCTCGCCTCGACGCCGGGCACCCCGAGCTGGCGGTGTCCACGGTGAACGGGCCCGAGGCGATCACCGTCTCCGGTGCCATGGAGGCCCTGCGGGCGCTCGCGGGCGAGTGTGAACGCGACGGCATCCGCGCACGGTTCGTGCCGATGGACTACGCCCCGCACGGCCCACAGATCGAGACCATCCGCGAGGAGGTGCTCGCCGCCGTACGGGGGATCACCCCACAACCCGCGACCGTTCCGATCGTGTCCGGGATGACCGGTGACTATCTCGACGGCACTGAGATGGACGAGCAGTACTGGTACGACAGCCTGCGCGCCACCGTCGAGTTCAGCCAGGGGATCGAGCGGCTGCACACCGACCACTGTGGCGTGTTCATCGAGGTGTCGCCGCACCCGGTGCTCACCTCCGCGATCACCACGACCCTGGAACGTCTGGCCACCTCGGCGGACCCGGTGGTCACCGGATCGCTGCGCCGCGACGACGGCGGTGCCGCCAGGGCGCTGGGGTCGCTCGCCTCGCTGCACGTGCGCGGGGTGGCCGTCGACTGGACCAGGGTGCTGGTGCCCTCGGCCCAGGTGGACCTGCCCACCTACGCTTTCCAGAACGAGCGTTATTGGCCGGTGCCGACGGTGTCCGGGGGCGGGGACGTCTCGTCGGCGGGCCTCGAGTCGGTCGGCCACCCGTTGCTGGGTGCGAGCGTCCAGCTGGCCGAGGGCGACGGTCTGGTCGTCACGGGACGGCTGTCGGTCCGGGCCCAGCCCTGGTTGGCACAGCACACGATCGCCGGGTTGACGGTGCTGCCGGGCGCGGCGCTCGCCGAGCTGGCGATCGTGGCCGGTCACCAGGCCGGGTGCGCACGGATCGACACACTCACCCTCACCACCCCGTTGGTGCTGTCCCCGGACCTCCCGACCCAGGTCCAGATCGCGCTCGGTGCGCCGGGGACCGGCCCATCGCCGGAGAGCAGGACAGTCCAGATTTATGCCCGCACGGAGCACCCCGCTGACCCGGCCGACCAACCGGCGGGCGCCGCCGCGGCCTGGACCTGGCACGCGGGCGGTGTGCTGAGCCCGGCCGACGTGGCCCCGCCCGCCGTGGCACGGGAGTTCTTGACCTGGCCACCCCCCGATGCCGAACCGGTCGAGCTCGGCGACCTGGAGGTGTCCGAGACCGGCGCTGTCGCCCCCCGCCCGAGGTCGGCCTGGCGACACGGGAGCGACCTGCTGCTCGAGGTGACGCTGCCCGAGGCGGTGTCGGCTCAGGCCGGCTTGTTCGGAGTCCACCCGATCCTGCTCGAGTCGGCGTTCCAGGCCGTGGTCCTCGTCACGGAGTACGCCGACCCTGGCCGGCCGGGGGAGCACGCGATGGTCCCCGCTTCCTGGGCCGACGTCACCGTGCACTCGCCGGGGGCCTCCCAGCTGCGGGTCCGCCTGCGTCCCCGCTCAGAGGGCTGGTCGTTGAGCGCGTTCGACAAGACCGGCGCGCCCGTGGTCACCATCGGTTCGGTGGCGCCGCGGCCGGTGACGGCGCGCGAGCTACGGCGCGCGGGCAACACGCTGCGCGACTGTTTGTTCGACCTGGCCTGGGTGCCGGTTCCCGATCCCACCTCGGCGATCACCGGGCCGTGGGCGGTGACCGGAACCGATGCGGTCGGATTCGGCGCCGGGCTGCGGGAGGTCGGTGCGACCGTCGGCGACCACCCGGACCTGGCCGCGCTGGCCGCCGCGATCGACGCAGGTGAACCGATCCCTCAGTTCGTCGTGGCCTGTCCCCGGACGGCGCGGGAGGCAGGTGAGACTCCGGGCGAGGCCGTCCGACGGGTGATCACGGAGGTCCGCGCGCTGCTCGAACAATGGCTGGCGTTGGAGCCGCTCGCCGGGGCCCGCCTGGTGCTGGTGACCCGAGGGGCGGTCGCGGCCGGGGCGGACCAGCTCGCTCCGGAGCTGACCGGGGCCGCGGTCTGGGGGTTGGTCCGCTCCACCCAGTCGCGGGAGCCGGGTCGGGTGGTCCTTGCCGATCTGAGTGCCGGCGACCCCGACGCCGCCGCACCCGACCGGTTGAGCATGCTGCTCGCCTCCCTGGCCTCGGACGAACCGGAGCTGGCTCTGCGGGGCGACACGGTCTACGGGCGGCGCCTGATCCGTCCCACCGGCGCTGTCCTCGCATCGGAGCTCCCCGTCGGCCACCCCGGAGGTACGGTCCTCGTCACCGGCGGTCCGGGCACGGCGGCGGCCCGGGCGGCTCAGCACCTTGCTCGGACCGGCAGGGTCACGGCCGTCACCGTGGTCACCACCCCGGGCCCGGCCGCCGCGGGCACCGCCGTACTGGCCGCCGACCTGGCCGGCGCCGGAGCCGACGTCCGGATCACCGCCTGCGATCTCGCCATCTGGGACCCGGACGGCGAACGTGCCGCCGGCACCCGAGGCGAACTGACGCGTGTGCTGGGCGGCCGTCCCCAGGACCCGCCGAGGTTCGTGGTGCACGAGTCCGAGGACAGCGACCCGACCGCGCTGGACGTGGCGTGGAACCTCCACCGGCTCACCGCCGATCTGGATCTGGACGCGTTTGTCCTGTGCTCCACCCTCGCCGCCACCCTCGGCACGGCGGAGGCGACGGACGAGGGCTGTGCCCAGGCGGGTTTCCTGCATGCCCTGGCGGACCAGCGTCGAGCGGCCGGTCTCCCGGCCGTCACTCTGGCCTGGGGACCCACGGCCGGCGAACAGACGGCCCTCGGTCTCGCCGCAGAGCCTGGCCCGAGCAGTCGTCCCCCGGCGATCGGGGTACTGACCGAGGACGACGCGCTGGCACTGCTCGACATGGCGGCGGAGCGCGACGAGACCTCACTGGTGCTGGCGCGGCTCAACGTCGCCCGCCTGCGCGCGCCGGTCGACGCGGGACCGGGCGACGAGCCGGCTCCCGTGTGGCGCAGGCTGGCCGGGGCCACCACTGTCGCGGAAGCGACGGCTGACGGCGCCGATGTGGCCGAGGCGCTGCGCCGGCAGCTGGCGTCGCTGGCCACGGACGAGCAGGAACGGATGCTGTTCACGCTGGTCCAGGCCCACGTGGCCGCCGTGCTCGGCCAGGGCTCGACGGAAGAGGTCGAGCCCCAGCGCGCCTTCAAGGACCTCGGTTTCGACTCCATGATCGCGGTCGAGCTGCGGAACCGGCTGAACCAGGCAACCGGCTTGAGGCTGCCCGCGACCGTGGTGTTCGACTATCCGACCACGGCGGCGGTGGCCGAGTACCTACGCGGGTTACTGGTGCTCGACGGTGCCGGTGGCGCCGATCCGGAGGAAGAAACGCTGCGGCGTGTCCTGGCGACCACCGCGATCTCCCGGTTCCGCGACGCCGGAATCCTCGATGCCCTGCTTCGGCTGGCGGACCCGGACGGCGGCGTCCGGCACCCCGACGGCGGCGGACGCGCCGAGGAGATCGACCAGCTCGACGCCGAGAGTCTGGTCCGCATGGCGCTGGAGTCCGAGAGCGCTGACCACTGATGCTTTCGGGTAACGGGAGGTTGCCGTAATGGCCACGTCATCGGACAGGGTCCTCGATGCGCTGCGCGCATCCCTGAAGGAGAGTGACCGGCTCCGCCAGCACAACCAGCAGCTGACCGAGGCGTCCTGGGCGCCGATCGCCATCGTCGGCATGGGCTGCCGGTTCCCGGGCGGGGTGACCAGCCCGGACGAGCTCTGGGACCTGGTGGCCGCCGGTCGGGACGCGATCACCGAGTTCCCCGACGACCGGGGCTGGGGGACCATCCTCTCGGGCAACGAGGGCAGCTACGTCCGGGCCGGTGGGTTCGTCGAGCAGACGCCGTGCTTCGACTCGGGGTTCTTCGGCATCAGCCCGCGCGAGGCCCTGGCGATGGACCCGCAGCAGCGGATGCTGCTCGAGGTCACCTGGGAGACCCTCGAACAGGCCGGGATCGACCCGGCCGATCTGCGCGGTTCGAAGACCGGCGTCTTCGCCGGGGGCACCCACTCCGGGTACGCCGTCGGGGTGGCCGGCACTGAGGGCACCGGCGGCTATCTGCTCACCGGCAGTCTTGCCGCGGTGATCTCCGGGCGGGTCGCCTACTCGCTGGGACTCGAGGGCCCCGCGGTGACCGTGGACACGGCGTGCTCCTCGTCCCTGGTCGCCATCCACCTGGCGTGCCAGTCGCTGCGCTCGGGCGAGTCCTCGATGGCACTGGCAGGCGGGGTGACCGTGCTCGCCACCCCCGACTCCTTCGCCGACTTCGCCCAGCAGGGAGGACTGGCCCCGGACGGGCGGTGCAAGGCCTTTGCCAGCGCGGCCAACGGCATCGCCTGGAGCGAGGGCGCCGGCATGTTCCTGTTGGAACGTCTCACCGACGCGCGCCGCAACGGCCATCCGGTGCTGGCCGTCATCCGAGGCAGCGCGATCAACCAGGACGGCGCATCCAACGGGCTGACCGCGCCGAACGGGCCCTCCCAGCAGCGGGTCATCCGCACCGCGCTGTCCAACGCCCGGCTGTCCGCCGACGACGTGGACGCCGTCGAGGCGCACGGCACCGGCACGACGCTGGGCGACCCGATCGAGGCGCAGGCGCTGCTGGCCACCTACGGCCGCGACCGCGCGCCGGACCGTCCGCTCTGGCTCGGGTCGGTGAAGTCCAACTTCGCCCACACCGGTGCCGCCGCGGGGGCCGCCGGCCTGATGAAGATGGTCCAGGCCCTGCGACACCGGGAGCTGCCCCGGACCCTGCACGTGGACGAACCGACGGCCAGGGTCGACTGGTCGGCCGGTCAGATCGAGTTGCTCACCGAGCCCCGGCCGTGGCTCCCGGATGCCGGCGACGCCGAGAGCAAGGCCCGCCCCCGTCGGGCCGGGGTGTCTTCCTTCGGCATCAGCGGGACCAATGCCCACCTGATCGTCGAGGAGGCGCCACCCGAGTCCGACTCCACGATGGCGGGCGACGGCCCGTCGGGCGCCGAGGCGAGCGGTCGCCGGACCGACCCCTCGAGCGGGGGCGCGCTGCCGAACGTCCTGAGCGGACCGTGCGTGGCCTGGGCGTTGTCGGCGCGATCGACCGGTGCGCTGGCGGGGCAGGCCCGGCGGTTGGGCGCGCGGGTCGACGGCGACCCGAGTGTGGATCTTGTCGATGTGGGCTGGTCACTGGCCGCGACCCGGACCGTCTTCGAGCGGCGCGCGGTTGTCGTCGAGGCTGAGCGAGCCGGGTTGCTGACCGGACTGGTGGCCGTCGCCGCTGGTGAGCCTGCCGCGGGTGTGGTCTCCGGCGTTGCCGCTGTCCGTGGCCCGACGGTGTTCGTCTTCCCCGGTCAGGGGTCGCAGTGGCTCGGGATGGGGCGGGAGCTGATCGGGGCGAGCCCGGTCTTCGCCGCGCGTCTCGCCGAGTGCGAGCGCGCGCTGGAGCCCCACGTGGACTGGTCACTCGGCGCGGTGCTGGCCGGTGAGCCGGACGCGCCCGGTCTGGACCGCGTCGATGTGGTGCAGCCGGCGCTGTGGGCGGTGATGGTGTCGCTGGCCGCGGTGTGGCAGGCGGCCGGGGTGCGGCCGGACGCGGTGGTGGGACACAGCCAGGGTGAGATCGCCGCCGCTGTGGTCGCGGGAATCCTGGGTCTGGACGACGCGGCGAAGGTCGTCGCGCTCCGTAGCCAGGCGCTGACGGCGTTGTCGGGCCTCGGCGGCATGGCCTCGATCGGTGCGCCGCTGGAGCAGGTCGAGGCCCGGTTGACCGTACGGCCCGGGGTGGCGGTGGCGGCGGTGAACGGTCCGGATGCGACGGTCGTGTCGGGTGATCTCGCTGACTTGCGGGAGCTGCTGGGCGAGTGTGAGCGGGACGGGGTTCGGGCGCGGTTGTTGCCGGTTGACTATGCCTCGCACGGGCCGCAGGTGGAGGGCATCCGGGGGCAGGTGCTGGGTGCGTTGTCCGGGATCGTTCCCGGTCCGGCCAGCGTGCCGATGGTGTCGGCGATGACCGGTGAGCACCTGGCTGGCCCGGAGGCTGACGCCGAGTACTGGTACGCGAGCCTGCGCAACTCCGTCCAGTTCGACCGCGCCGTCAGGGGCCTGCGCCAGGGCGGGTACGGACTCTTCGTCGAGGTGTCGCCCCACCCGGTCCTGACCGCGGCCGTCGAAACCACCCTGGAGGGCATGGTCGGCACCGCGGGCGAAGCCCGAGCTGGTTCGGCACCCATCGTGGTCGGCACGCTGCGCCGTGACGACGGCGGCGTCCCTCGGCTGCTGGAATCCCTGGCCGAACTCCACGTACGCGGGGTGGTCGTCGACTGGCCAGGGGTGTTGGTCGGTGGTTCGCGGGTTGAGTTGCCGACGTATGCGTTCGAGCGTCAGCGGTTCTGGCCGGTGTCGTTGTCGGGCGGGGCGGGGGATGTGCGGTCGGCTGGTTTGGATTCGATCGGGCATCCGCTTCTGGGTGCGGCGGTGGAGTTGGCCGATGGTGATGCCCGGGTGGTGACGGGTCGGTTGTCGGTGCGGGCTCAGCCGTGGCTGGGTGAGCACGTGGTGGGTGGTTTTCCGTTCTTTCCGGGTACCGGGTATGTCGAGTTGGCGGTGGTGGCGGGGCATCTGGTGGGGTGCACCCGTGTCGAGGAGCTGACCCTGGCCGCTCCGCTGGTCCTGCCCCCGGACGCCGAGGTTCAGGTCCAGATCACCGTCGGCGGCCCGGGCCAGGACGGCCTGCGCGAGGTGGAGATCTACGCTCGCCCGCAGGATGCCGGCGCGGGCTGGGTGCGCTACGCGAGCGGGCAGATCGGTCCGTGCGGGTCCCCGGCCGAGCAGGACACGACCGACTTCACGGTGTGGCCACCGTCCGACGCGACCGCGACCGACATCGGCGGGCTGTACGAGGCGCTGGCGGAGGCCGGCCAGGACTACGGTCCGGCCTTCCAAGGGCTCAGCGCCGTCTGGGAACGGGGCGAGGACATCTTCGTCGAGGTGGCGTCCCCCGAGGACGTCGACACAGGCGCGGCCGCCTTCGGGATCCATCCGACCGTGCTGGACGCCACGTTGCACGCGGTGTGGATGAAGCTGCTGGACGAGGGCGCGCAGATGCCGTTCGTCTGGTCCGAGGTGTCGCTGTTCGCCTCGGGCGCCACATCCCTGCGAGCCCGGCTGCGGCGCGGACCCAACGGTGCGGTGTCGCTGCTCGCGGTCGACGGGGCGGGCGCACCGGTGATCTCGGTGGGTCGGCTGGCATTGCGGCCGGTGCCCTCGGCCGCACCGGCATCGGCCGATCAGCCGGCCGAAGAGGCCCTCTTCGGCGTGGAGTGGTCTGCCATCCCCGACACCGACTCGACAACCGCTCCGGTCGCCGAGACCGGGCCTTGGGTCGTGGTGGGCGCGGACTCCCTCGGCGTGGTCGAGGGCCTGGTCGCCGGGGGAGTGGAGCCGGAGGTCCATCCGGACCTGTCGGTGCTGGCCGATGCGGCCACTCCGGTGCCCGGGGTGCTGCTGACCGCCGTGGGTACCGGTGATGTGGACCGGACGGAAGACGGTGATCAAGGTCGGGCCGCACGCCGGCTGACCAACGAGATGGTCGCCCTGCTGCAGCAGTGGCTGAGCCTTGACTCGCTGGCCGACACCCGGCTGGTGGTGGTGACTCGGGGCGCGGTCGCGGTCCGGCCAGGGGAAGGCGTCGCCGACCTGGCCGCTGCGGGGGTCTGGGGCCTGGTGCGGTCGGCCCAGACCGAGAACCCCGGCCGCCTGTTGTTGGTGGACCTGCCCACCGACCCGGGCGCCGACCTGGTCGGTCTGCTCACCGAAGCGCTCTCGTCACCGGAGCCGGAGCTCGCCGTCCGCGACGGCCAGGCCTACGGACGCCGCCTGGTCCGCCCGACGGGCCTGGTGACCGACCCGGAGACCACCGACACCTCCGTCCCGGCCGAGGAATCCGGCGCCGCCGAGGAACCCGGTGCGGTGTTGGTGACCGGTGGTACGGGCACGTTGGGTGGGTTGACCGCGCGGCATCTGGCGGCGACGGGTCGGGCTCGGCATCTGTTGTTGGTCAGTCGTTCCGGTCCGATGGCGGCGAGTACGGGGGCTGGTCCGGCCGAGGTTGCCTCGGCGGTGGCCGAGGCCGGCGCCGATGTTCACATCGTGGCGGCGGACACCGGGGACCGTGTGGCGCTGAGCGGCGTGGTGGCTGGTCTGCCGGTCGGCTGTCCGTTGACCGGTGTCATTCACACCGCAGGGATCGTGGATGACGGTGTGGTGGGTTCGCTGACGCCTGAGCGGGTTGATGCGGTGATGCGGCCGAAGACCGATACGGCGTGGAACCTGCATGAGCTGACGGCGGGCCATCCGGTCGAACACTTCGTGATGTTCTCCTCGACGGCGGCTGTTTTCGGTGGTGGTGGTCAGGGCAACTACGCCGCGGGTAATGCGTTTCTCGACGGGTTGGCCGCGCATCGGCGTGCGGTGGGGTTGCCGGGGTTGTCGTTGGCGTGGGGTGCGTGGGTCGCCGAGATCGGGATCGGCCGCAACCTGAGTGCCAGCCAGTTGGCTCAGGTCAACTCCGGTGGCAACTTCGGCGCCGACGAGGGCCTTGCCGTGCTCGACCTGGCCCTGACCCGCGACGAAGCCCTGCTCGTACCCAGCCGGATCGACGTCGCGACGCTGCGTGTGGCCGCCTCTCGAGGACAGGCGCTGCCTCGGTTGCTGCACACACTGTCCGGTCCGATCCGCCCGGTCATCAGCTCGGCCGCCAACGCCGCCCCCGACACCTCCATCCTGCATCAGCAGCTGGCCGGGGCTCCCGAGTCCGAGCGCGACCGGATCCTGACCCAGCTCGTGCGGGCCCAGGCCGCCGCGGTGCTCGGGCACTCGTCGCCGGAGGCGATCGAGCCGGCACGGGCGTTCACCGAGCTCGGGTTTGACTCGCTCACTGCCGTGGACCTTCGGAACCGGCTCAACCAGGCCACCGGGCTGCGACTGCCCGCGACGCTGGTGTTCGACTACCCCAGCCCCGCCGCGCTGAGCCAGCACATCGGCAAGCAACTCAGCGGCGTCCTCGACGACGTCGTCCCCATCCCGGTAACCCCCATCGCGGCCACCACCGACGACCCCATCGTCATCGTCGGCATGGGCTGCCGGTTCCCCGGTGGCGTCAACAGCCCGGACGAGATGTGGCACCTGCTCAACTCGGGCACGGACGCGATCTCGGGATTTCCCGACAACCGGGGCTGGGACCTCTCCGGCAGCTACGACCCGGATCCCGGCAGCCCCGGCAGTTCCACGAGGGGAGGCGGATTCGTCGACGACGCCGCGGCGTTCGACCCCGGCTTCTTCCGGATCAGCCCGCGTGAGGCGCTGGCCATGGATCCACAGCAGCGGCTGCTCCTGGAAATCTGCTGGGAGGCGTTCGAGCACGCCGGCATCGACCCGACCTCGCTGCGCGAGTCGACGACCGGCGTCTTCGTCGGCGCCACCGCGTCCGGGTACTCGGATCTGGGAGTGACGGGCGACGGCGCCGCCGGGCACCTGCTCACCGGCAACATCGCCAGCGTGATCTCCGGACGGGTCTCCTACACGCTGGGGTTGGAGGGCCCGGCGGTCACGGTGGACACCGCCTGCTCCTCCTCACTGGTCGCGATGCACCTGGCCGCCTCGGCGCTGCGGGCAGGCGAATGCTCGCTGGCACTGGCCGGCGGTGTGATGCTCATGATCGATCAGGGCGGGTTCCTGAGCTTCGCCCAACAGGGAGCACTTGCCGCCGACGGCCGGTCCAAGCCGTTCTCGGCCGACGCCGACGGGATGGGGCTGGCCGAGGGCGCCGGAGTGGTCGTCCTGGAGCGGTTGTCGGATGCGCGGCGCAACGGTCATCCGGTGTTGGCGGTGGTTCGGGGTAGTGCGGTCAATCAGGATGGTGCGTCGAATGGTTTGACCGCGCCGAATGGTCCGTCGCAGCAGCGGGTGATTCGGGCGGCGTTGGCGAGTGCGGGGTTGGCCGCTGCTGATGTGGATGTGGTGGAGGCGCACGGGACCGGTACGTCGCTGGGCGATCCGATCGAGGCGCAGGCGGTGTTGGCGACCTACGGTCGTGACCGTCCCGCCGACCGGCCGCTGTGGCTCGGCTCGGTCAAGACCAACCTCGGCCACACGCAGAGCGCGGCCGGTGCGGCAGGCGTGATGAAGATGGTCCTCGCCCTGCAGCACCAGGAGCTGCCGGTGAGCCTGCACGCGGACGAGCCGGCGCACAACATCGACTGGTCGGCAGGCCATGTCGAGCTACTGGCCGAGGCCAGGCCGTGGCCGGTGAACGGGAGGCCTCGGCGGGCCGGCGTGTCGTCCTTCGGTATCAGTGGCACCAACGCACACCTCATCCTCGAGGAGCCGCCGCCTGTAGGTGCTCCGGAGCCGGAGGGTGCGAACGGTGCCGAGGGCCGACCGGCGGTGCTGCTCGACGCCCCACCGGCGTGGCCGCTCTCCGGCCGGACCGCGGGTGTGCTGGCCGCGCAGGCGGGTCGGCTGGTGGCGTGGGTGCGCGGCCGTGACGGTGTGGCCCCGGCCGACGTGGGCTGGTCGCTGGCCACGGCACGGTCGGCGTTCGAGCACCGCGCGGTGGTGCTGGGGTCCGACCTGACCGAGCTGCTGTCAGGAGCGACCGCGGTGGCCGAGGGCGAGTCGACGGCCACCGTGCTCACCGGGACGGTGCCGGCCGGCCGGCCGGCACGGGTCGGGTTCCTGTTCGCCGGCCAGGGGGCCCAACGGGCCGGAATGGGACGGCAGCTCTACACGGCCAGTCCGGTGTTCGCGGCGGCGTTCGATCGCGCCGCCGACCTGCTGGAGGCCGAGCTCGGGTTGCCCATCCGCGAGGTCGTGCTCGGTGCGCCCGAGGACGACCCGGGTGCGGTGCCGGACCACGGTGACGACCGGGAGGCAGGTCGGGCCGATCAGACGGTGTTCGCCCAGACCGGCCTGTTCGCGTTGGAGGTCGGGCTGGTCGCGGTGCTGGCCGAGGCCGGGATCGTGCCCGACGTGGTCGCCGGGCACTCGGTGGGCGAGATCGCGGCGGCGCACGCGGCCGGAGTGCTGAGCCTCGAGGACGCCTGTGCGCTCGTGGCGGCTCGGGCCCGGCTGATGCAGGATCTGCCGCCGGGTGGGGCGATGGCGGCCGTCGCGGCGAGCGAGGCCGAGGTCCTCGCCGAGCTCGAGGGCGTGCCCGGGGTGTCGCTCGCGGCCGTGAACGGGCCGCTCTCCGTCGTCGTCTCGGGTGAGGAGGTCGCGGTCGACGAGCTGGTTCGTCGGTGGCGGGAGCAGGGCCGGCGCGTGCGCCGGCTGCGCGTCAGCCATGCCTTCCACTCGGCCCTGATGGACCCGGCGCTGGCCGAGCTGGGAACGGCGGCCGCCGGTCTGGAACACCGCATGCCGGCGACGTCCTGGGTGGGTGCGCTGTCGGGTGCGCCCGTCGAGGCTCCCGACGCGGGGTACTGGACGGCCCAGGCCCGTCAGCCCGTGCGGTTCGCGGACGCGGTGAAGGCGATGGCCGAGCTGAGTGTGTCCGTCTTCATCGAGATCGGCCCGGACGGGACGCTCTCCGGGATGGCCTCCACGGCGCTCGGCGACGCCGATCCCGACGCCGGCGAGAGTGCGGAGGACTGTGCGGAGTTCATTCCACTGCTGCGCCCGAACACCCCGGCCGCGACCTCCGTGTACGCCGCGCTCGGCCGCGCGCATGTCCACGGAGTGAGCGTGGACTGGACCGCCCTGCTGCCGGTCGGACGGCGGGTCGATCTCCCGACCTATGCCTTCAGCAGGAGGCGTTTCTGGATCGGGACGGGGATGCCGGCCGAGCTGCCCACCGGGTCCCGGACCGGCACAACGGGGGAGGCACGGTTCTGGGCCGCTGTCGAGGGCGGCGACGTCCGGGCACTGGCCGACGAGCTGGCGGTGGAGGATCGGGAGCGGCTCGACGGGGTCCTGCCGATGCTGGCCTCCTGGCGACGCAGGGAGCGGGAGGACTCGGTCAGCGCCGCCTGGCGGTACGCGATCTCCTGGGCCCGGGTGCCCGATCCGGTGGCGGCGGTGCTGTCCGGTGTGTGGCTCGTGGTCGTCTACCGGGCCGAGCAGGCCGAGGACCACGTGCGTGCGCTGACCGTGCACGGAGCTGAGCCGGTGGTCGTGGAGGTGGCCCGCGGGCAGCTGGACCGGGCGTCGATCGCCGCCAGGGTCGGCCAGGCTCTCGACGACCTGCCCACCGTCACCGGGGTCGTCTCGCTGCTGGCGCTGGAGCCGGAGCCGCTGGAGCGCCACCCGGTGGTGGCCGCCGGCCTGGCCGCGACAGTGGGGCTGGTCCAGGCGCTGGGCGACCTGGGGGTCGCGGCACCGCTGTGGGTGCTGACCCGTGGAGCGGTGGCGGCCGTCGAGGGCGAGGTGCTGACCGCGCCGATGCTGGCTCAGGTGTGGGGCTTCGGCCGGGTGGTCGGTCTCGAACACCCGAACCGTTGGGGCGGTCTCATCGACCTGCCGGACGTACTCGACGGGCGGGCGGCGCAGCGCCTGTGCGCCGTGCTGGCCGGCGCCGGCCCGGGTTTCGAGGATCAGGTGGCCATCCGGGGCACCGGCATACTGGGACGCCGGCTGGTCCGAGCGGAACCCGCCAGGGGGCGCGATGCCCGGTGGACCCCGCGCGGCACGGTCCTGGTGACCGGCGGCAGCGGCGCTCTCGGCGGGCACGCGGCTCGCTGGGCCGCCGGCCGTGGCGCCGACCGGATCGCGGTGACCAGCCGATCGGGGGCGAACGCGCCCGGGGTGGCACGGCTGGCGGCGGACCTGGCCGAGTCCGGAGCCTCCGTGGCGGTGCTGGCCGGTGACGTCGGTGTTCGCGACGACGTCGCCGGACTGCTGAGGTGGGTCGCGGACAGCGGTCCCGGGTTGACTGCGGTGCTGCACGCCGCCGGTGTCGCCGAGACCACGCTGGTCGACCAGGCCGACCTGGCCGGACTGGCCGAGGTGATGGCGGCGAAGGTCGGTGGGGCGGTGTGGCTCGACCAGCTGACGGTCGAGCTGGATCTGGCGCAGTTCGTGGTGTTCTCATCGATCTCGTCGACCTGGGGCAGCGGAGCGCAGCCGGGCTACGCGGCCGGGAACGCCTTCCTCGACGCGTTGATCGAGAACCGGCGGGCTCGGGGCCTGGCCGGGGCGTCGGTGGCGTGGGGCCCGTGGGGCGGTGCCGGCATGGCCGGCAGCGAGGAGACGAGGACCGGGCTCAGCTCGCGAGGGTTGCGCTTCCTCGACGGCGACCGGGGGATCGGGGCACTGGCCTCGGTCGTGGACGGCGGTGGCGGGGCGGTCACGGTCGCCGACGTCGACTGGGCCCGGTTCGCCGAGGTGTTCACCCTGCTGCGGCCGAGCCCACTGATCGCGGACCTCCCGGAGGTCCGGGAGGTGTTCTCCCGCGCGGAGCCGGAACCGAACGCGCACGAGACCACCGCGCTGACCCACCAGCTGGCCGGCCGGTCGCCTGCCGAGCGGGACCGGATCGTCACCGGCCTGGTCCGGGCCGAGGTCGCGGCGGTGCTCGGACACGAATCGGCCGACGAGGTGGACCTGGTGCGCCCGTTCAGCGAGCTCGGGTTCGACTCGTTGACCGCGGTGGAGCTGCGCAACCGGCTCGGTTCCGCGAGCGGGCTGCGCCTGGCGAGCACGGTGGTGTTCGACTGCCCGACCGTCAGCGCGCTGGCCCAGCACCTGCTCCACCAGCTCGAACCGGCGAGCACCAGGGCGCCCGACACACATCGGTACGTTCTGTCGGCCCGCGTCGACCGTGACGCGGTGTCGACGCTCGCGCTCGGCGTCCTGTACCAGCAGGCCGCCGGAGCGGGCCGAGCCGACGAGGCCATGGCGCTGATGACCGGGCTGGCAGCGTTCCGGCCGAAGTTCTCCGCCATCGACGAGCTGGACAACATCCCGGCGCCGATGACGGTCGCGCGGGGACCGGCGACCTTCGGGATGGTCTGCCTGCCGTCGTTCTTCGGCCGTTCCGGTCCGCAGGAGTACGCCCGGCTGGCCGGGCGGTTCCAGGGCGTCCGCTCGATGTCGGTGCTCTCCGAGCCCGGCTTCCGCGAGGACGAGCCGCTGCCCGCGAGCCTGGCCGACCTCGTCCAGGTGCAGGTCGAGGCGCTGACCAGATCGCTCGGCGACGTGTCCGTGGTGCTGCTCGGCCATTCCAGCGGCGGGATGGTCGCCCACGCGGTCGCCAGGCACCTGGAGGACATCGGCCGGGCTCCGGCCGGGCTGGTGCTCCTCGACACCATGTCACCGCCGAAGAACGGGCTGACCGGGGTCAACTGGTCCGGCCTCCTCGACGGCGCGCTGGAGCACAACTCCCACGACGTCGAGGACACCGCCTGGTTGACCGCGATGGCGCACTACTACCGGTTCGACTGGCAGGAGGTCGGCACGTCGACCGTGCCGACGCTTCAGGTCTGGGCCAGCGACCCCATCCCGGGGGCGATGCAGATCACCACCCACCGGTCGACGTGGGCCTACTCCCGTCGCGCCGCGGCCGTCGAGGTGCCCGGTGACCACTTCTCGATGTTGGGCGAACACGTGGCGACAACCGCAGCCGCGATCGAGGAATGGCTGACCCAGCTGTGAACCGACACCGTCAAGGAGCAGAGACATGAGTACCGATCCACGCGATCACCGCCTGGCGGTCGTCGGCGGCGGGGTGATGGGTACGAACATCGCCGTGCTGGCCCTCGGCCACGGGGTTCCCGTTGTGCTCGTCGACGTCGGCGAACAGGAGCTGACGCAGGCGAAGGAGACGATCGCACTCAAGCTGCGGCACGCCCAGCTGATGGGCAAGCTGCCGGCCGACCGCGCACCTGCCGCGCTGACCACGAGTGTGTCGCTGGCCGACGCGGCCGACGCCACGACCGTGATCGAGGCCGTCACCGAGGTTCCGGAGACCAAGGCGAAGGTACTCGGCGAGGTCTCCCAGATCGTCCGGCCGGGCACCCTGCTGATCTCGAACACCTCGTGCATCCCGATCGACGAGATGGCGTCCTCGGTGGCCAGGGCCGAGGAGCTGGTCGGCGTCCACTTCATGAACCCCGCCTACCTGATCGCCATGGTCGAGGTGATCCGGGGCCCACGCACCAGCGACGCCAGCCTGACGGCGGTCACCGACCTGCTGGGGACGCTCGGGCGCACCGGTCTGGTCGTCGACGACGGCCCAGGGTTCGTGATCAACCGCGTCCTGCACCCGCTGATCAACAGCGCGGCACGGCTGGTCCAGGACGGCATCGCACCGGTCGAGGTGGTCGACGGCCTGCTCGAAGGCTGCCTCGGACATGCGACCGGGCCGCTGCGCACGGCCGACCTCATCGGCCTCGACAACCTCGTCGACTCGCTCAACGTGCTCTACACGCGCACCGGTGACACCAGTTGCCAGCCCTGTGAGTTCCTGCTCGACCTGGTACGGGCGGGCAAGTTCGGCCGGAAGACCGGCGAAGGCTTCTACGACTACGGAAAGGTGGCGTCGTGACCGACGGGACCGCCGCGGCGAACCCGCTGACGGCTGAGGCGATCGAAAGCACACTGACCAGCTATCTCATCGAGAAGACGAAGACCGAGCTCGGGCCGGACGACGACATTTTCGCCTCCGGCCTGGTCTCGTCGATGTTCGCCATGCAACTGGTCGTTCATCTCGAATCGACCTACGACATCGCCATCATCGGGTCCGAGCTGAAACTCGACAATTTTCGTACCGCCAAGGTGATGGCCGCACTGGTGCTGCGCCTCTCCGAGGGCGGCGTCACGGCCGATGTCTGAGCAGACCCAGCAACTGGACGACGGGCGAGCCCTGATCGGTGAGCTCATCGCCGATCACGCCGAGGACTGGGACCTCTCCGGTGAGCTGCCGATCGACCTGCTGCGCAAGCTCGGAGCATGGGGTCTGCTCTGCGCCGAGGTGCCCTCGGCCGCCGGCGGGCTCGGCCTCGACAGTGGCACGAGCGGCGAGCTCACCGCCTACGTCGGCAGCCTGTGCGGCTCAACCCGCAGCATCATGACCTCGCACGGGATGGCCGCCTGGATGGTGTCCCGCTTCGGTGACCGGACCCAGCGCCGGGACTATCTCGCCCAGCTGACCAGCGGACAGCTGGCCGCCGTCGGCTTCAGCGAACCCGAAGCCGGAAGTGACCTGGCCGCGATGCGGACCCGGATCCGCTTCGAGGGCGATACCGTCGTCGTCTCCGGTGAGAAGAAGTGGGTGACCGGCGCCCGGTACGCCGACCACCTGATGATTCTCGGCCGCCAGGACGACGGGGGCGCGGTCGTGGTCGTGCCGACATCGGCCCCCGGGGTCGCGCTGATCCCGATCCCCACACCCGCGCTCGGGTGCCGCGCGGCCGGGCACTGGCATGTCCGTCTCGACGACGTGCGGCTCCCGGCCGGCCATGTGCTGGGCGGTGGCGGTCAGGACCTGTCCATGCTCTTCACCACCGCCCTGTCGTACGGCCGGATCTCGATCGCCTGGGGCTGTGCCGGAATCGTCAGGGCCTGCCTGCGAGCGGCCACCGAGCACGCCAAGAACCGCGAGCAGTTCGGCAAGCCGATCGGTGAGCACCAGCTCGTCGGCCGGCACCTCGCGGAGCTCGTCGTCGCGGAACAGATCACGACCCGGGTCTGCGAGCACGCCAGCGCGGCCTGGCAGGCGTTCGCGCCGGACATGGCGGTCTCGACCGTGCTGGCCAAGCACGTCAGCGCCGGGCAGGCCGCCCACAGCGCCGCGACCGCCGTGCAGGTCCTCGGCTCGGCAGGAGCTATGGACGGACACGTCGTCGCCCGCGCCTATCGCGACGCCAAGCTGATGGAAATCATCGAGGGCAGCAACGAGATCTGCCAGCTGATCCTGGCCGACCACGCCCTTTCCCAAGCGTTCTGACCACATCCCGATTGCACCGACCACACAGAATCCGGTCTGTACGGAGGGCCCTTCCATGTCCGAAAACACCACGCTCGTCAAGTGCCTGGTCTGGGATCTCGACAACACCCTGTGGCAGGGCACCCTGTTGGAGGACACCGAGGTCCGCCTGTCCGACGAGGTGCGCGCCGTCATCGTCGAGCTCGACTCCCGAGGAATCCTGCAGTCGATCGCCAGCAAGAACGACCACGACCTGGCCTGGCGACGGCTGGAGGAGCTCGGCGTCGCCGAGTACTTCCTGGTGCCCCAGATCAGCTGGGGCCGCAAGTCCGACGCGGTGACCACCATCGCGAAGGAGCTGCAGTTCGCCCTCACCACGATCGCGTTCATCGACGACACACCGACCGAGCGGGCCGAGGTCACCTACCACGTCCCGGAGGTGCGCTGTTACACCGAGCAGGACGTCCTCTCGCTGGTCGACCGGCCCGAGTTCAGCCCGGCCGTCGTGACCGTCGATGCCAGCCGCCGTCGCGAGATGTACCAGGCCAACACCCGGCGCACGGTGGAGAAGGAGTCCTTCGACGGCCCTGACGAGGACTTCCTGCGTTCCCTGGACCTGGTGATGGCGATCAAGCGCGCCGACCAGGAGGACCTGTCCCGGGTCGAGGAACTCACGCTGCGGACCAGCCAGATGAACGCCACCGGGGTGCACTACTCCGACCCGGTCCTGCGCGGCCTGCTGGTCGACCCCGACCACGAGGTCCTCACGATCACCCTCACCGACAGGTTCGGCCCGCACGGTGCCGTCGGTGTCCTGCTGCTGGCCCGCCACCCCGGCGTCTGGCACCTCAAGCTGCTCGCCACGTCGTGCCGGGTCGTGACCTTCGGTGCCGGCACGGTGCTGCTGAACTGGCTGGTCGACCAGGCCGCCCAGGCCGGCGTGCACCTGGCCGCCGACTTCCGGCCGACCGACCGCAACCGCATGATGGAGATCGCCTACCGCTTCGCGGGTTTCACCCAGGACTCGGGTGAGTGCCTGAGCGGAGTCCAGCGCACCGCCGCCGACGCCGACATCCAGTGTCTGCACCTGGTCCCCGCCCGTCGGGAGGGCCCGACGACCATGCGGCTCGTCGCGCCCGACCTGACCGTGGCCATTCCCTCGCCGCGCTCGGTTCGCTCGGGCGACCGGTCGGTAGCTGCACCGGCCTGATCGGGGTGACCGGGTGAGCGGCCGGTCACCCGCCGCCACCGTCTCGGCTACGGAATGTGGAGCACACCATGAGCGAGTCCGAGCACCTGCCGCTGGCCGTCGTCGGCATGAGCTGCCGCTACCCGGGCGGAGTCCGGTCGCCGGAGGACCTGTGGCAGGTGGCGGTCACCGGACGGGAGGTCCTCTCGGCGTTCCCCCGGGACCGGGGGTGGGACCTCGACGCCCTGCTCGGCAACGACGAAGGCGGGCCAGGGACGGTCTTCGTCGACCGGGGCGGTTTCCTGGCCGACGCCGCCGGGTTCGACCCGGGCTTCTTCGGCATCTCGGTGCGCGAGGCCACCGCGATGGACCCGCAACAGCGGCTGCTGCTCGAGGTCGCCTGGGAGGCACTGGAACGGTCCGGACTCGACCCGGCGAGTGTGCGGGGCAGCCGCACCGGCGTCTTCGTCGGGGGTGAGCCGAGGGAGTACGGCCCCCGGCTGTACGAGGCACCCGACGGCATCGAGGCGCACCTGCTGACCGGTACCACGACCAGCGTGATGTCCGGGCGGATCGCCTACTCCCTCGGGCTGCGGGGCCCGGCACTGACCGTGGACACCTCCGCCTCCAGCTCACTGGTCGCCCTGCATCTCGCCGCCCAGGCCCTCCGCAACGACGAGTGCTCACTGGCGCTGGCCGGTGGGGTGTCCGTGATGGCCACCCCGGGCAACTTCGTGGCCTTCAGCCGGCTGCGGGGCCTGGCTCCGGACGGGCGCTGCAAGGTCTTCTCCGCCGACGCCGACGGAACCGTCTGGTCCGAGGGCGTCGGCCTGCTGGTGCTCGAACGGCTGTCGGACGCGGTACGTCGCGGTCACCGCGTCCTCGCCGTCGTCCGCGGTACCGCGATCAACTCCGACGGGGCCAGCGACGGCCTCACCGCCCCGAACGGTCAGGCCCAGGAGGCCGTCATCACGCAGGCCCTGGCCAACGCCGGGCTGACCACCGACGACATCGACGCGGTCGAGGCACACGGCACCGGCACCCCACTCGGGGACCGGACCGAGGCCGGCGCGTTGGCGGCCACCTACGGCCGGGGACGGGACGGGCGACGTCCGCTGCTGATCGGGTCGCTGAAGTCGAACATCGGGCACACGCAGGCCGCCGCGGGGGTGGCCGGTGTCATCAAGACGGTCATGGCCCTGCGGCACGGCGTGCTGCCCGCGTCGCTCAACATCGGGGCACCCAACCCGCATGTCGACTGGCCCTCTTCCGGCCTGCGGCTGCTCACCGAAGCCCAGCCGTGGCCCGACGGCGACCGCGTCCGCCGGGCCGGAGTGTCGTCGTTCGGGCTCAGCGGCACCAATGCCCACGCCATCCTCGAGCAGGCTCCGCGCCCCGCCGAAGGTACCGGCGACGGGGACACCGGGGCGGTACCGCCCGTCCGTGCGAGTGGCCCCACGGCGTGGCTGGTCTCCGCACGGTCCGAGACGGCGCTGAGCGGCCAGGCCGGGCGCCTCGCCGAGCTCGTCGCCTCCGCCTCACCTGGCGGAGACACCGAGACCCCCTCCCGGCCCGACCCGGCGGACGTCGCGTGGTCGCTGGCGACCAGCCGGGCGGCGTTCGACCACCGGGCGGTGATCATCGGTAACGACGCCGACCAGCTGGTGGCCGGCCTGGACGCACTCTCCGCCGACCGCCCGGCACCCGCGCTGGTCACCGGTGTGGCAGAAGCCGGCGAGAAGCGCCGGGTGGTGTTCGTGTTGCCCGGCCAGGGGCCGCAGTGGCTGGGCATGGGGCGCGAGCTGGTGGAGACCTCGCCCGTCTTCGCCGCTCGGTTCGCCGAGTGCGAGCGGGCGCTGGCCCCGTACCTGGACTGGAACCTGTACGACGTGCTTGCCGGCGCCGGGGGTGCCCCCTCCCTCGACCGCGACGACGTCGTGCAGCCCGCGTCGTTCGCGGTGATGATCGCACTGGCCGCCGTGTGGCAGGCCGCGGGCGTGACCCCGGACGCGGTGCTCGGCCACAGCCAGGGCGAGATCACGGCCGCGTGTGTGGCCGGCATCCTCTCGCTGAAGGATGCGGCGAAGGTGACCGCGCTGCGCAGCCGGCTCGTCCGACCCCTGGTCGGACGGGGCGGCATGCTGGCGATCGCCGAACCCCTCGGGGCGGTCACGACCCGGCTGGAGCCGTACTCCGGTCGGGCCTCGGTCGGTGTCGTGAACAGCCCGGAATCGACCGTCATCACGGGCGACCTCGACGTGCTGGGCGAGATTGCCGCCGGCTGCGAGCGGGACGGCGTCCGGACCCGAGCCGTCCCGATCGGCTACGCCTCGCACAGCCGGCACATCGACGAGATCGGCGACGAGTTCCTCGCCGCACTCGACGGGGTCGTTCCCCGGCACGGGACGGCCGCCATGGTCTCGGCGGTCACCGGGGAGTTCCTGAACCCCGCGACGGCCGGAGCCCCGTACTGGCACGCGAACCTGCGCCGGCCGGTGCTGTTCTCGACGGCTGTCGAGACCCTGGACCGGGCCGGGTACGACGTGTTCATCGAGGTGTCCCCGCATCCGGTACTGACCGGCGCGATCAGCGCGACCCTCGAACAGCTCCGGCGGCGGGCCGAGGCCGAGCCCGAGGTCGGCGACTCCATCGCCGAGGCGGGGGCCCTGCTGCGCCCGGCCCCGGTCATCGGCGGGACCCTGCGCCGTGACGACGGCGGCCAGGACCGGATTCTGGCCGCGCTTGCCGAGGTCTACGTGCGCGGCATCCCGGTCGACTGGCCGGCGGTGCTGCCCAGGGCCCGGCAGATCGACCTGCCCACGTACGCATTCGACCACCGGCGCTTCTGGCTCGACGCAGGTGGGGCCCCGGGCAGCACGACCGCGTCGCCGCCACCGGAGGCAACCGTCGCCACCACCGGTGGCGGACTGCTCGGCAAGATCGCCGGGCGCCCGGCTGGCGAGCAGGTACAGGTCCTGCTCGAGCTGATCCAGGCGCACGCCGCCGCCGTGCTCGCGGCGCCGACGCCGGAGGCGGTCCAACCCGGCCGCACCTTCAAGGAGATCGGGTTCGACTCGCTGGCCGGGGTCGAACTGCGCACCAGGCTGAACGCCGCCACCGGGCTGCAGCTACCGACCACGCTGATCTTCGACTACCCGACCCCGGCCGCCCTGACCGGGTTCGTCCGGGCCCAGCTGCTCGGCGGAACCGTCACCCGGGCGACCGCGCCCCCGGCCGCCGCGGCGGCCTCCGACGATCAGCCGATCGCGATCGTGGCCATGAGCTGCCGGTTCCCCGGCGGTGTGCAGGACCCGGAGAGCCTGTGGGAGCTGCTCGTCGCCGGCGGCGACGCGATCGGGAACGCACCCACCGACCGGGGCTGGCAGCTCGACGAGCTGCGCGACCCCGATCTCGGGCCGGCAATGCGCGGCGGCTACCTGCCCGACGCGGCCGGCTTCGATCCGGCCTTCTTCGGGATCAGCCCCCGCGAGGCACTGGCCATGGACCCGCAGCAGCGGCTGATGCTCGAGACGTCGTGGGAGGCACTGGAACGCGCCGGCATCGACATCCCGGGGCTGCGTGGATCGAACACCGGCGTCTTCGTCGGCGCCGCTTCCTCCGGTTACGGCGAGGACGGCCCCTCCGAGCTGGAGGGACACCTGCGGACCGGCAGCGCGACCAGCGTGCTGTCCGGCCGGGTCGCCTACACCTTCGGTCTGGAAGGGCCGGCACTGACGGTGGACACGGCGTGCTCGTCGTCGCTGGTGGCCCTGCATCTGGCGGTGCGGGCGCTGCGGTCGGGGGAGTGCACCCTGGCACTGGCCGGCGGCGTGACCGTGCACGCCACCCCGTCCTGGCTCACCTGGTTCACCCGTCAGCACGGGCTGGCCTCGGACGGCCGGTGCAAGGCGTTCTCCGCCGCGGCCGACGGCATGGGCATGGCCGAAGGCGCCGGCGTGGTGCTGCTGGAACGGCTGTCCGACGCCCGCCGCCACGGCCACCGGGTGCTGGCCGTGGTGGCCGGCACGGCGGTGAACTCCGATGGCGCGTCCAACGGGCTGACCGCTCCGAACGGCCCGTCCCAGCAACGTGTCATCCGGGCCGCACTGACCAACGCCCGGCTGACCGCGGACGACGTCGACGCCGTCGAGGCCCACGGGACGGGCACCATGCTCGGCGACCCCATCGAGGCACAGGCCCTGCTGGCCACGTACGGACAGGACCGGGACGCCGGGCGGCCACTGCGGCTGGGCACGGTGAAGTCGAACATCGGCCACACCCAGTGGGCGGCCGGCGCGGCCGGGATCCTCAAGATGGTGCTGGCGCTGCAACACGCTCAGCTCCCGCGCACCCTGCACGCCGATGCCCCGTCCCCGCACGTGGACTGGACGTCCGGAGCAGTGCGGCTGCTGACCGAGCCGGAGGACTGGCCGGACCTGGGGCGGCCGAGGCGCGCCGGTGTGTCGGCGTTCGGCATCAGCGGCACCAACGCGCACGTCATCCTCGAGCAGGCCCCCGCCGATGCCACCGGCGCCGAACCCGAGCGCCGCCGGAGCGGGCTGCCGGCGATCCCGTGGGTGCTCTCCGCACACGGACGCGCCGGTCTGGCCGCTCAGGCCGCGCGGCTGCGGGAGTACGTGCTGGCCCGGCCAGAGCTCGATTCCGTCGACGTCGGTTGGTCGCTGGCGACGAGCCGGACCGGGCTCCCGGAGCGGGCCGTCGTGGTCGGCGCGGACCGGGACGAGCTGCTCTCCCGGCTGGCCGAGGTGGCCGCGACCTCGGCCGGTGAGCCGATGGGCGGATCCGGACCGGTCGGCTTCGTGTTCACCGGGCAGGGCGCGCAGCGGGTCGGGATGGGGCGCCGGTTGGCCGCGGCGTATCCGGTGTTCGCCGATGCGTTCGACACGGTGTGCGCGGGCTTGGACGAGCACCTGGACCAGGCAGGGCTCTCGGTCGACGCCGTGATCGGCGGGGCCGGTCGGGTGGACGACACGGTGTGGGCGCAGGCCGGCCTGTTCGCGGTCGAGGTGGCCCTGTTCCGGCTGTTGGAGTCGTGGGGTGTTGCTCCCTCGGCGCTGGCCGGACATTCGATCGGCGAGCTGGCCGCCGCGCACGTGGCCGGGGTGTGGTCGCTCGCCGATGCGTGCGCGGTCGTGGCGGCACGGGGTCGGTTGATGCAGGCATTGCCCCCGGGTGGGGCGATGCTGTCGGTCCGGGCGGCGGAGGACGACGTTCGCGCGGTGGTCGCCGCGTTCGACGGGGTGGGCATCGCGGCGGTCAACGGCCCGGACGCGGTGGTGGTCTCCGGTCCGGAACGGTCGGTTGCGGCGGCGGAGGCCGAGTTCTCCTCCCGAGGGATCCGGGCGCGGCGGTTGCGGGTGTCGCACGCATTCCATTCGTCGTTGATGGAGCCGATGCTGGCGGAGTTCGCCACCGTGGTGGCTTCGGTGTCCTCCGCGCGCCCCCGCATCCCGCTGGTCTCGACGTTGACCGGCCGGCCGGTGGTCGACGAGGTGCTGGACCCGGGGTACTGGGTGCGGCAGGTCCGGGAACCGGTCCGGTTCGCCGATGCACTCACCGCGATGCGGGACAGCGGGGTCCGCACGTTCGTCGAGATCGGCCCGGACGCGGTGCTCACCGCCCTGGGGGCACAGACCACACCCGGGGAGAGCGGCGAGGCCTGGCTGCCGACGGTGCGCCGCGACCGCGACGAGGCGCACACCCTGGTCTCGGCGGTCGGGCAGCTCGGTGGTGCTGTCGACTGGTCGCGGTTCTTCGCCGGCACCGGCGCCCGGCTGGTGGACCTGCCCACCTACGCCTTCTCCCGGCAGCGGTACTGGCTGACCTCACCGGTGGGCGGGCGGCCCCGAGACCTCGGGCTGACCGCGTCCGGGCACCCGTTGCTCGGCACGGTGGTGGAGCTGCCGGCGAGCGACGGCCTGGTGCTGACCGGGCGGCTGGCACTGGCCGCGCAGCCGTGGCTGGCCGATCACGTCGTCGCCGGCCAAGTCGTGGTGCCAGGGGCCGCGCTGGTCGAGATGGCCATTCGGGCCGGTGACGAGACCGGGTCCGCCCGGCTGGCCGAACTGGTCATCCACCTGCCGCTGGTACTGCCCGACCGGGGCGGGATCCAGGTGCGGATCACGCTCGGCGAGCCCGACGAGCGGGGAGCGCGGGCGCTGGAAATCCACTCCCGGCCCGAGGACGAGTCCGGCACCTGGACCAGCCACGCCACCGGAGTCCTCGCCCCGGCCGACGATCAGCCCGGCGCCGAGGCCGCCCGGTCCCTCCTGGCCTGGCCACCGCCGGGCTCGGTCGCGGAGGACCTGACCGGTCTCTACCCGGCATTGGCCGGCAACGGCCTGCCCTACGGTCCCGCGTTCCAGGGCGTCCGCCGGGCCTGGCGGCGTGGCGAGGAGATCTTCGTCGAGGTGGCGGTCGGTGAGGGCACCGACGTCGCCGGGTTCGGCCTCCACCCGGTACTGCTCGATGCGGCGCTGCACCTTCTCGCCCGGCCGTCCGAGGACGGCGAGGCGGGGCCGCTGCTGCCCTTCGCCTGGACCGACACCGTCGTGCACGCCACCGGCGCCACCACCGCGAGGGTCCGGATCGCTCCCTCCGCCACCGGCGAGGGCGTTGCGTTGACGCTCGCCGACGAGAGCGGTGGCCTCGTCGCGACCGTCGGAGGGCTGGTCCTGCGCCCACTGCCGGCGTCGACCGGCACCGTGGCCGCGCAGGCCCTGTTCGAACTGGACTGGCTCCCGGCCGAGACGACAGCGGTGGCCCTGGACCCGGATCGTTGGGCGGTGCTCGGCCCCCGCCGCGACCCCGCCCTGCCCGGGGCGGCCGTCTATCACGACGTGGCCGACCTGCTCGCCGCCGTCGATGCGGGCGCGGCCGTGCCCGATCTCGTCCTCTGCCGTGCCCACGGCCCGCTCGAACAAGGTACGCCGTCCGATGCCGGTGATCGGGTGTCCGACGTGGCCACGCTCGCGCGGCGAGTGACCATCGACGCGCTGCCGGTCATCCAGCGGTTCCTGCTCGCCGACTCGCTGAGCGCCTCGCGGCTGCTGGTCCTCACCGAGAGGGCGGTGGATGCGGGGGAGGCCGACGTCGACGCGACCGGTGCCGGTCTGTGGGGCCTGGTCCGGGTGGCCCAGTCCGAGCATCCGAACCGGATCGTCCTCGTCGACCTCGACGGCGCCGCGACCACGGAGTCGCTGGTCGCGGCCCTGTCCGCGGGCGAACCACAGGTCGCGGTGCGGGCCGGCCGCCCGCTCGTACCCCGGCTCGCCCGGGTGGGCGCCGGCCTGCCGCTCCCGGCCGGGCACCGGTCACGGGACGGCGGCTGGCGACTGGCGTGCACCGAGCGCGGCACGGTGGAGAACCTCGTCCTGATCGCTGACGGGTCCGGCGAACGACCGCTCGGGCGGGGCGAGGTACGGGTCGGGCTGCGCGCGGCCGGCGTGAACTTCCGCGACGTGCTGAACGTGCTCGGCATGTATCCGGGTGACCCGGGACTGCTCGGCCTCGAGGGCGCCGGTGTGGTGCTCGACGTCGGCCCGGATGTCGCCGACCTGCGCCAGGGCGACCTGGTGATGGGCCTGTTCTCCGGGGCGTTCGGCCCGCTGGCGATCACGGATGCCCGGTTGCTCGCGCGGGTGCCACCCGGCTGGACACTGGCCGAGGCCGCCGCCGCCCCGATCGTCTACCTCACCGCATGGCATGCCCTGGTCGAGCTGGCCGGGCTGCGCGCCGGTGAGTCCGTGCTCATCCACGCCGCCGCCGGTGGTGTGGGTACGGCCGCAGTGCGGGTGGCCCAGCACCTGGGGGCCGAGGTGTTCGGCACCGCCAGCCCGGCCAAGTGGGACCAGCTGCGCCAGGCCGGGCTGGACGACGCGCACCTGGCCTCGTCGCGCACGGTCGAGTTCGAGACCCACTTCGCCGAGGCCCGCCGAGGGGCCGGGATCGACGTCGTACTGGACTCGCTGGCGGGGGAGTTCGTGGACGCGTCGCTGCGGCTGGCGGCAGGCGGGCGGTTCGTCGAGATCGGCAAGACCGACATCCGGGACGCCGAGCAGGTCGCCCGCGACCACGCAGACCTTGCCTATCACGCGTTCGACCTGCTCGAACTGGCACCGGAGCGGATCGCGCGGATGTTCGCCGACCTCTCCGACCTGTTCGCCCGGCGCGTACTCGGGCCGCTTCCGGTTACCGGCTGGGACATCCGTCGGGCTCCGGCGGCGTTCCGCTACCTGAGCCAGGCCCGCAACGTCGGCAAGGTCGTGCTGACCATGCCGGGTCCCTCGGCGGCCGGCGCGGGAACCACACTGGTGACCGGGATCTCCGGCGCCCTCGGCGGCCTGGTCGCGCGTCACCTGGCCACAGGTCCCGGGCATCGGGGCGCGGAGAACCTGCTGCTGCTGTCCCGGCGCGGCCCTCGCGCCCCTGGCGCGGCCGCGCTGGCCGCCGACCTGGCCGGACTCGGCGCCGGCGTACGACTGCTCGCCGCCGACGTGGCCGACCACGACCAGCTGGCCGCCGTTCTGGCGGCCGTGCCTGCCGGAGCCCCGCTGCGTGCCGTCGTGCACGCCGCCGGGGTGCTCGACGACGGCGTACTCGAGGCCTTGACCCCGGCCAGGGTCGACGCCGTGTTGCGGCCCAAGGTCGATGGCGCCTGGCACCTCCACCGGCTCACCCGGAATCTCGACCTGGACCGGTTCGTGCTGTTCTCCTCGGTGTCGGGGCTCTGGGGCAATCCCGGACAGGCCGGGTACGCCGCCGCGAACACCTTCCTGGACGCACTGGCCGCGTCGCGCCGCCGTGCCGGCCTTCCGGCGACCTCCTTGGCCTGGGGGCCGTGGCAGGTCGGCCCGATGACGACCGAGGATGCGGCGGGGAACGGGGGAATGGCCTCGACCCTCACCGAGGGCGACTGGCAGCGGATGGCCCGCCAGGGTCTGGCCCCGCACACCGGTGCCGACGGCCTGAGCCTGCTGGACGCCACCGCCACCCTCGGCCATGCCCTGCTCGTCGCGGCCCGGCTGGACCTGCGTGCCGGCGGCGACCGGCCCGCGCTGATGTCCGGGCTGACCGCCGCGGCCACGGGCGGACGGGTCCGTCGGGCCGTCGGCTCGGCCCCGTCGGGCGGCTGGGCCGAGCGTCTGGCCGGGCTGTCCGAGGCCGACCGTGACGAGGTCGTGCGCGACCTGGTCCGGGCACAGTCCGCGCTGGTGCTGGGTATGCCCGGCCCTGAGGCGGTCGAGACGACCCGATCCTTCCGCGAGCTCGGGATCGACTCGCTGACCGCGGTCGAGCTGCGCAACCGACTGAACACGGTCACCGGCCTTCGACTGCCTGCCGGTGTCGTCTTCGACTACCCGACCCCGGCCCTGCTCGCGGGGTTCCTCGGCCCGAACCTGCTGGGGGAGCCGAGCGGCGGGGTCCCGGCGAAGGCCGGGTCGGCGGCGCGCCCGGTGGACACCGACCAGGTGGTGATCGTCGGTATCGGATGCCGGTTCGCGGGCGGGATCGGCTCCGCCGAGCAGTTCTGGGACCTGGTGTCCGCCGGGACGGATGCCGTCTCGGCGTTCCCCGGCGACCGCGGCGCGCTGTGGGACGACGTCTTCGACCGGGAGCCGGCCGCGCGACCGCAGGCGAGTGCGGGTGCGTTCCTCCACGACGCCGGTGATTTCGACGCCCAGTTCTTCGGGATCTCGCCGCGCGAGGCACTGGCGATGGACCCCCAGCAGCGGCTGCTGCTGGAGACCTCGTGGGAGGCGTTGGAGGACGCCGGAATCGACCCGGGCTCACTGCAGGGCAGCTCGACGGGCGTGTTCGCGGGGCTGATCTACCACGACTACGGTGCCGGCGCGGTGCTGCCAGAGGAGGTCCACGGATACCTGAGCACGGGCGGTTCCGGTGGGGTCGCGTCCGGCCGCGTGGCCTACGCGCTCGGCCTGGAGGGGCCCGCGGTCACGGTGGACACGGCCTGCTCGTCGTCACTGGTCGCCCTGCATCTCGCCGCCTCGGCGCTGAGATCGGGCGAGTGCGACCTCGCGCTGGCCGGCGGCGTGACGGTGATGGCGACGCCCAGCACGTTCCTGGAGTTCGCCCGCCAGCGCGGGCTGGCGGCGGACGGCCGGTGCAAGGCGTACGCACGGTCGGCCGACGGCACCGGCTGGGGTGAGGGCGTCGGGGTCCTGGTCGTCGAGCGGCTCTCCGACGCCCGCCGCAACGGCCACCGGGTGCTCGCGGTGCTGGCCGGCACGGCGGTGAACCAGGACGGCGCATCCAACGGCCTGACCGCGCCCAACGGGCCCGCACAGCAGCGGGTGATCCGTACCGCATTGGAGACCGCGGGGCTGACCCCGGCCGATGTGGACGTGATCGAGGGCCACGGAACGGGCACCCGGCTCGGTGACCCGATCGAGGCCGAGGCGCTCATCGCGACCTACGGTCAGGGACGGGACGCCGACAACCCCGTGCTGCTGGGCTCGGTGAAGTCGAACCTCGGCCACACCCAGGCGGCGGCCGGCGTTGCCGGGGTCATCAAGATGGTCACGGCGATGGCCCACGGTCTCGTCCCGGCCACGTTGCACGTGGACGAGCCGTCGGCGCACGTGGACTGGGCCGAGGGCTCGGTCCGGCTGGTGACCGAGCCGACGGCGTGGCCGGAGACGGACCACCCCCGTCGGGCCGCGGTGTCCTCGTTCGGCTTCTCCGGCACCAACGCGCACGTCATCCTCGAGCAGCCGTCGATCACCTCGACACCGCGGGAAGGACGCGACCGGCCGCCGGTACTCGCGTGGCCGATCTCGGCGCGGCACACCGAAGGACTGGTTGCCCAGGCGGATCGGTTGCGGGAGTTCGTGCTGGGCCGCCCCGAGCTGGACCCGGTCGACGTCGGCTGGTCGCTGGCGACCACCAGGGCGCACCTGGGGGCCAGAGCGGTGGTGCTGGGCTCGGACCGGGACGAGCTGCTCACGCGGCTCGCCGGGCTGGCGGCGGACCCGGCCGGTGAGCCGCCGGGCGCGGTGACCGGCGGCGCGCAGTCCGTCGGCAAGGTCGGCTTCGTGTTCACCGGGCAGGGTGCCCAGCGGATCGGCATGGGCCGGCTGCTGTACGCGGCCTACCCGGTGTTCGAGCAGGCGTTCGACGCGGTCTGTGCCGGGCTGGAGGAGCACCTGGACGGATCGGTGCGCGCGGTCGTACACGGTTCGGATGCCGATGCCCTCGACCGGACGATGTGGACACAGGCCGGTCTGTTCGCGGTCGAGGTCGCGCTGTTCCGCCTGCTCGAGTCGTGGGGGGTGACCCCGGCGGTGGTGGCCGGGCACTCGATCGGTGAGCTGGCCGCCGCGCACGTCGCCGGGGTCTGGTCGCTGACCGACGCCTGTGCGGTGGTGGCCGCCAGGGGCCGGCTGATGCAGGCGCTGCCCGCCGGCGGGGCGATGCTCTCGGTCCGGGCGAGCGAGGCCGAGACCGGTGAGGTGCTGGCCGCGGTCGGGGGCGTGGACATCGCGGCCGTGAACGGCCCGCACACGGTGGTGGTCTCCGGCCCGGTGGATGCGGTGTCGGCGATGGAGCGAGAGTTCGCGGCGCGTGGGGTACGGACCCGGCGGCTGCGGGTGTCGCACGCGTTCCACTCGTCTCTGATGGAGCCCATGCTGGCCGAGTTCGCCTCGGTGACGGAATCGGCGTCGTATGCGCGGCCCCGGATTCCGATCGTCTCGACGTTGACCGGTCAGCCGGTCGGCGACGAGGTGCTGGAACCGTCCTACTGGGTGCGCCAGGTACGCCGGCCGGTTCGGTTCGCCTATGCGGTCACCGCGCTGCGGGACGCCGGTGTGCGCACGTTCATCGAGGTCGGCCCGGACCCGGTCCTGACCGCACTCGGTAGCGCGACGAAGGACGACGCCGTCGACGAGGTGTGGGTCCCGACGCTGCGCCGCACCCAGGAGGAGCCGCTCACCGTGGCGTCGGTGGTGGCACAGGTCCACGCCCGAGGTGGGGCCGTGGACTGGTCGCGCTACTACGAGGGCGCACGGCGTGTGGACCTGCCGACCTATGCATTCGCCCGGCAGCGGTACTGGCTCGACGCCGCCGCCGGTTCGGTTGATCCGGCAACCCTCGGCCAGGCCGGCGCCGCGCACCCCCTGCTCGGCGCGAGCATGACCGTGGCCGGCGGCGGCCAGCTGCTGACCGGCCGGCTCTCGGTGCGGTCGCAGCCGTGGCTGGGCGACCACGTGGTGGCCGGTCGGGTCGTGGTGCCCGGTACCGCGCTGGTCGAGATGGCCATCCGGGCCGGCGACGAGACGGGCCGCACCCGGCTCGCGGAGCTGGTGATCGAGACGCCGTTGACGCTGCCGGCCGACGGCGGCACCCGGATCCAGGTCAGCCTCGACCCGGCCGACGAGGACGGCCGCGCCGCCGTCAGCATCTACTCCCAGGCCGAAGGGCCCGCACCGGCCGGCCCGACGGCGTGGACGCGCCACGCCACGGGTGCCCTCGCGGCCGAGGAGGACCACTCGGCGGACAGCCGTGACCCGAGTGTCGACCTGGCCCAGTGGCCGCCGGCCGGGGCGGTCGAGCAGGATCTGCACGGCCTGTACCCGGCGCTCGACCGGTCCGGGCTCAGCTACGGGCCGGTGTTCCGCGCGGTCCGCCGGGGATGGCGGCGCGGTGCCGAGACCTTCGCCGAGGTCGCGCTCGACGAGGGAACGCCGGTGGCCGGGTTCGGCATCCATCCGGCGCTCCTCGACGCCTGCCTGCACCTCATCGGCCTGCCCGCACACGATGGCCCGCACAGCGGTGCCGAGGAGTCAGGAACCGGCCCGCTGCTCCCGTTCGTCTGGACCGACGTCGTGGTGCACGCCACCCACGCCGACACGGTCCGGGTCCGGCTGGCGCCGGTCGAGCACGGTGACGGCTTCTCGGTGACCCTGACCGACGAGACCGGCGGCCTGGTCGCCTCGGCGCGCTCGATCGTCCTGCGGCCGCTGCCGGCCGCCGGGCTCGGTGACGGCGGCACCGATAGCCAGGAGGCGATGTTCGAGGTCGCCTGGGTGCCGGCACGCCTCGACACGGGCCCCGGCGAGGCGCACGACACCCCGCCGGCCGGCTGGGCAGTGCTGGCTCCCGGTGCCCGGGACGACACTGCCCTCGATCTCGATCTCGATCTCGATCTCGATCTCGACCTGGCCGGGGTGGCCCGCTACGCCGGGGTCGCCGAGCTGGTGGCGGCTCTCGCGGCCGGCGCACGGGTCCCCGAGATCGTCGTACTGCCCTGCCTGATCGACAGCGGCGGCACCGACCCCGCACACCACCGGCCAGGTGCCGATCCGGCGGCCACCGCGCGCACGCTGGTCACCACCGTGCTCGGCTCGATCCAGGCCTGGCTGGCGGCCGAGCGCCTCGCCGGGGGGCGGTTGCTGGTCGTCACCCGGCGGGCCGTGGACGCCGGCACCGGTGTGGCGCCGGACCCTGCCTCGGCCACGGTGCAGGGTCTGCTCCGCGTGGCGATGGCGGAGAACCCGGATCGCTTCGTTCTGGCCGACATCCACGACGCGACCGGGCTCCGGCCGCTCCTGGCCGCCGGGGTGAGCCTCGGGGAGCCGGAGTTCGCCGTCCGGCAGCGAGAGGTGCGCCTGCCTCGACTCGGCCGCCCGGCCGCCGCTCTGGCGGTGCCCGACGACACCGAGGCGTGGCGGCTCGACTTCACCGAGCGCGGCACCTTGGACAACCTGGTGCTGACCCCCACCGACGGCGAGAAGCCGGTCGGGCCCGGCCAGGTCCGGGTCGGGTTGCGCGCCGCCGGCGTGAACTTCCGGGACGTCCTGAACGTACTCGGCATGTACCCGGGCGAGGCGGGCCAGCTGGGCCTGGAGGGCGCCGGCATCGTGCTGGAGACCGGGCCCGGAGTGACCGGCCTGAACCCGGGGGACCAGGTGATGGGCCTGTTCACCGCCGCTTTCGGACCGGTGGCGGTCACGGATGCGCGGTTGCTGGTCCCGGTGCCGGCCGGGTGGACCATGACCGAGGCGGCGGCGGCTCCGGTGGTCTTCCTCACCGCCTACCACGCACTGGTGGACCTGGCCGGGCTCGACAGCGGCGAGACCATCCTGATCCATGCCGCCGCCGGTGGCGTAGGGATCGCCGCGGTCCAGCTGGCCCGCTGCCTCGGCGCCGAGGTGTTCGGCACCGCGAGCCCCTCGAAATGGTCGGTGCTGCGGGAGCTCGGACTGCCGGAGACCCACCTGGCCTCGTCCCGCACGCTCGACTTCGAGGACGCCTTCCGGGCAGTGACCGGAGGCGCGGGGATCGACGTCGTCCTGGACTCACTGGCCGGGGACTTCGTCGACGCCTCGGCCCGGCTGGCAGCAGGCCCCGGCGGTCGCTTCATCGAGATGGGCAAGACCGACGTGCGCGACCCGAGCAGGATCGCCGCCGACCACGACGGCCTCGTCTACCGCGCATTCGACCTGCTGGACACGAGCCCGGACCGGATCGCGGAGATGTTCGCGGCCCTGTCCGAGCTGTTCGCCAGCGGCGTGCTCACCCCGCCGCCGGTGGCCTGCTGGGACGTGCGCAGGGCGCCGGAGGCGTTCCGCCACCTCAGTCAGGCCCGCAACGTCGGCAAGGTCGTCCTGACCATCCCCGCTCGCCCCGAGCCGACCGGGACCGTGCTGGTCACCGGCGCGTCCGGGTCACTCGGCGCACTGGTCGCCCGACACCTGGCCGATCGCCGGGGCACCAGGTCGCTCGCGCTGCTCTCCCGGCGGGGACCGCACGCGCCCGGCGCGGCCACCCTGGCCGCCGACCTTGCCGATCGGGGAGCGACGGTCCGGATCCTCGCCGGTGACGTCGCCGACCGGGATCAGTTGGGCACGATACTGGCGAGGCTGCCGGAGTCGGCGCCGCTGCGCGGAGTGGTGCATGCGGCCGGACTCCTGGACGACGGTGTGGTCGGTGCGCTCACCCCGGCGAGGGTCGACGCGGTGCTGCGACCCAAGGTGGACGGCGCATGGTGGCTGCACGAGCTGACCCGGCACCTGGACCTGGACCTGTTCGTGCTGTTCTCCTCGATCGCCGGAGTCTGGGGCAACCCGGGGCAGGCCAACTACGCGGCGGCGAACACCTTCCTTGACGCGCTGGCCGCCCACCGGCGGGCCCAGGGATTGGCGGCGGTCTCGCTCGCCTGGGGTCCCTGGCGGCAGCGGGACGGGATGACCTCGGCGCTCGGCCGGGCCGACTGGGAACGGCTGAGCCGGTCCGGCACGCTGGCGCTGACCGAGAGCGAGGGCCTCGCCCTGTTCGACGCCGCCGGTGCGACCGGCGGGTCCATGCTGGTTCCGGTCCGCCTCGACCAGGCGGCACTGGCGGCGGCCGGCGACGTCGCTCCGCTGCTGTCGGCCCTGGTCCGCCGCACGTCCCGACGTCGGGTCGGCACGGCCGAGCAGCACACCGACAACGCTCTGGCCGAGCTGCTCGAGACGATGCCGGAGGCCGAGCAGGACGCGGCGCTGCTGGACCTGATCTACGCCCAGACGGCGGCGGTACTCGGCCTGCCCGGCTCCGGGTCGATCACCGAGCGGGACACGTTCAAGGACCTGGGCATCGACTCGCTCACCGCGTTGGAGCTGCGCAACCGGCTCACCAAGGTCAGCGGGCTGCCCCTGCCGGCCACGGTCGTCTTCGACTACCCGACGCCGACCACGCTGGCCGAGCACATGCGGGCCGAGCTGGTCGGCGTCGGCACCGGTGCGGCCGCACCACAGACGTTCTCCAAGGTCGCCTCGACCGAGGACGAGCTGGTGATCGTCGGCATGGGCTGCCGCTTCCCCGGCGACGTCGGGTCGGCCTCGCAGTTCTGGCAGCTGCTCGTCGACGGCACCGACACGGTGGCCGGGTTCCCGCACGACCGAGGCCCTCGGTGGACGAACGTCGTCGACCCCGACCCCGAGGCCACCGGGAAGAGCTACGCGTCCGAGGGTGCCTTCCTGCGTGGCGCCGCAGACTTCGACGCCCAGTTCTTCGGGATCTCGCCGCGCGAGGCGCTGGCGATGGACCCGCAGCAGCGGCTGCTCCTCGAGACGTCCTGGGAGGCGCTGGAGGACGCCGGTATCGACCCGCTCTCACTGCACGGCAGCGAGACCGGCGTGTTCGCCGGGCTGATCTATCACGACTACGGGGTCGGTGGCGGGACGCCCGGCGAGGTGGAGGGGTACGTCAGCACCGGGACCTCCGGGGGTGTGGCCTCCGGCCGGGTGGCGTACGCGCTCGGTCTGGCCGGGCCCGCGGTGACCGTCGACACCGCGTGCTCGTCCTCCCTGGTGGCGCTGCACCTGGCCGCGCAGGCGCTGCGGTCCGGCGAGTGCACCCTGGCACTGGCCAGCGGTGTCACGGTGATGGCGACCCCTGGCACGTTCGTCGAGTTCTCCCGGCAGCGCGGGCTGGCCGCCGACGGCCGGTGCAAGGCGTACGCCGAGGCGGCCGACGGAACCGGCTGGGGTGAGGGCGTCGGTGTCCTGGTTCTGGAGAAGCTCACCGACGCGCGCCGCAACGGGCACCGTGTCCTCGCCGTGGTCCGGGGCAGCGCGATGAACCAGGACGGCGCGTCGAACGGGCTGACGGCGCCCAACGGACCTTCGCAGCAACGCGTGATCCGGGCCGCGCTGGCCAACGCCGGTCTGCGGCCCGGCGACATCGACGTCGTCGAGGGCCACGGCACAGGCACGCGCCTCGGCGACCCCATCGAGGCGCAGGCACTGCTGGCCACCTACGGGCAGGAACGGGATGCCGACCGGCCCGTGCTGCTGGGCTCGGTGAAGTCGAACATCGGCCACACCCAGGCCGCGGCAGGGGTGGCCGGAGTGATCAAGATGGTGCAGGCGATGGCCAACGGCGTCGTCCCGGCAACTCTGCACGTGGCGCAACCGTCGTCGCACGTGGACTGGACCACGGGCGCCGTCCGGCTCGTCACCGAGGCGACGGCGTGGCCGACGACCGGCAGGCCCCGCAGGGCGGGGGTGTCGTCCTTCGGCTTCTCCGGGACGAACGCGCACGTCATCCTGGAACAGGCGCCGGAGGAACCGGTGGCCGTCGGCGACGCCCCCTCGACCGGGGACGGCCCGGATGTCGAGTCCCGTCGAGGACTGCCCGTCGTGCCATGGCTCGTCTCGGCCAGAGGCAGGGCAGGCCTGGCCGCCCAGGCAGCCCGGCTGGCCGAGTTCGTCGCGGACCGGCCCGACCCGCTCGACCTCGCCGCCTCGGTGGACATCGGCTGGTCACTGGCGACCACCCGGCCGGACCTGCCCCACCGGGCCGTCGTCGTCGGCAGCGGCCCGGACGAGCTGCGCACCGCGCTGACCGGCCTCGCCGAGGCACTCTCCAACGAGACGGACCCGGCGGGGGTGGTGACCGGGACCGAGGGCACCGTCGGCAAGGTCGCGTTCGTCTTCACCGGCCAGGGCGCGCAGCGGGTCGGCATGGGACAGGGCCTGTACGCCGCCTACCCGGTGTTCGCGAGCGCGTTCGACGCCGTCGTCGCCGGGCTGGAGGAACACCTCGGCCAGCCGGGCCACTCGCTGCGCGAGGTGATCCGGGGCGAACCCGGTCTGCTCGACGAGACGGTCTGGGCGCAGGCGGGCCTCTTCGCGATCGAGGTGGCGCTGTTCCGGCTGCTGGAGTCCTGGGAGGTGACTCCGGCGGTGGTGGCAGGCCACTCGATCGGTGAGCTCGCGGCCGCCCACGTGGCCGGGGTGTGGTCGCTGGGGGACGCCTGCGCGGTGGTGGCAGCCCGTGGCCGCCTGATGCAGGCGCTGCCGGCTGGTGGCGCGATGCTCGCGGTGGCGGCCGGTGAGCAAGACGTGTCGGCCGCCGTTGCCGGGTTCGCCGGTGTCGGGATCGCCGCGGTCAACGGCCCGGAGGCGGTGGTGGTGTCGGGGCCGGAGGTCGCCGTCGACGCGCTCGCCGAGCAGCTGTCGGCCGTGGGGCGGCGGGTCCGGCGCCTGCGGGTGTCGCACGCGTTCCACTCCTCGCTGATGGAGCCGATGCTTGCCGACTTCGCGGCGGTGACCAGGTCCGTCTCGTACGCGGTACCTCGGATTCCGCTCGTGTCCACCCTCACCGGCGCGGCGGTGACCGGAGAGGTCCTCGACCCGGAGTACTGGGTACGGCAGGTGCGCGAGCCGGTCCGGTTCGCCGATGCCGTCACCACGCTGCGCGACAGCGGCGTCCGGACCTACCTCGAGATCGGCCCGGACGGGGTTCTGTCGGCGCTGGGCTCGCCGCCGGAGGCGGCAGCGGGCCCGGCCGGAGGCGAGATGTGGGTGCCGGTGCTGCGTCGGACCCGCGACGAGGCGGCGAGCCTGGTCTCGGCCGCCGGCCAGGTCCATGTGCGAGGTGGTGTCGTCGACTGGACCCGGGTGTACGCCGACAGTGGCGCCAGGCGGGTCGAGCTTCCGACCTACGCCTTCACCCGGCAGAGATACTGGCTCAACCCCGGGAGTGCCGGGACGGACGCCGCCGGGCTCGGGTTCGAGTCCGCCGACCACCCGCTGCTGGGCGCCGCGCTGGAGCTGTCCTCAGGAGACGGTCTCGTCCTGACCGGGCGGGTGTCGGTCGATGCCCAGCCGTGGCTGGCCGAGCACGTGGTGGCCGGCCAGGTGGTGGTGCCGGGCGCCGCGCTGGTGGAGATGGCGGTCCGGGCCGGCGACGAGGCCGGCTGCGCCGGCATCGGCGAGCTGGTGATCCGGACGCCCCTGGTGCTCACCGGGCACGACGCGGTGCAGGTCCAGGTCACGGTGGCCGCACCGGGGCCGGACGGCGACCGGGAGGTCACCATCCACTCCCGCCGCGAGGACGCCGGCGGGGCGTGGACGCGGCACGCCGAGGGCGTGCTCGCCACCGGGCGGGGCCACGCCGTCGACGAGACGGACTGGGCGCAGTGGCCGCCGAACGGCGCCGTCGAGGAGGAGTTGGACGGTTTCTACCCGGCACTGGCCGAGTCGGGGCTGGTCTACGGGCCGCTGTTCCGCGGCGTGCGGGCGGCCTGGCGCCGAGGGGAGGAGATCTTCGCCGAGGTGGCGCTGGGCGAGGACCTGCCCGTGGCCGGGTTCGGCCTGCACCCGGTTCTGCTCGATGCCGCACTGCACCTGATGGGAAGGGCGTACCCGGACCAGCTGGGGCCGTTGCTGCCGTTCGCCTGGACCGGCGTCGAGGTGCACTCCACCGGCGCCACTTCGGCCAGGGTGCGGCTGGCACCGTCCGGTTCGGGCGAGGGGCTGTCGGTCACCCTGGCCGATGAGACCGGGGCCCTCATCGCCACGGTCGGATCGCTGGTGCTGCGCGCTCTACCTGTCGGGGAGGACACCGGCGGCGTCCGGTTGGGCAAGGAGGCGCTGTTCGAACTGGACTGGGTCCCGGCCGGTGCCGCCGGCTCGCGACCTGGGGCCGACCTCGGCGGCTGGGCGGTCATCGGCACCGCGGTCGACCTGCCCGACGTGGCCCGGTACCGGGACATCGAGGCCCTGGTCGCGGACCGCGCCTCGGCCGTGACCACCGTGATCGTGCCGTGCGGCTTCGGCGGAGTCGCGGACGCCGGTGGCGACGTCCCCGACGCCGTTCTCACGACGACGTCGGAGGTGTTGGCCCACGTGCAGGCGTGGCTGGCCTCGGACGCCATGGCCGGCTCGCGGCTGGTGCTGCTCACCCGGCACGCCGTCGACGCCGGAGGCAGCGAGGTCGACGTCACCGGGGCCGGAGCGTGGGGGCTCGGTCGCGTCGCCGCCGCCGAGAACCCCGACCGTATCGTCCTGGTCGACCTGGACGAGCGCGCCGATGTGCTGGACGCGCTGACGGCGGCACTCGCGGTCGATGAGGCCCAGGTCGCCGTCCGGGCCGGGCAGGTACTGGTCCCCCGACTCACCGGTGCGACCACCGGTCTGGCGCTCCCGGCCGACGCGGGCGGGGCAGGGGAGACGCCGACGGCGTGGCGACTGGAGTGCACCGGCCGGGGCACGCTGGAGAACCTGGCCCTGGTGCCGGGCGACGCCGTGACGAGGGCGTTGGCTGCCGGCGAGGTCCGGGTCGGGCTGCGGGCGGCCGGGGTGAACTTCCGGGACGTGCTGAACGTGCTGGGGATGTACCCGGGAGAGGCTGGGCTGCTGGGCCTCGAAGGCTCCGGCGTCGTGCTCGAGGTGGCGCCCGGCGTGACCGGCTTCCGGCCCGGCGACCGGGTGATGGGCCTGTTCTCGGGTGCCTTCGGCCCGGTGGCGGTCACCGATGCCCGCCTGCTGGCTCCGGTGCCCGTCGGCTGGACGATGGCCGAGGCGGCCGCCGCTCCGGTCGTGTACCTCACCGCCTGGTACTCGCTGGTGGAGCTTGCCGAACTGGGGCGGGGCGAGTCGGTGCTGATCCACGCCGCCGCCGGTGGGGTCGGGATCGCCGCCGTGCAGCTGGCCCGACACCTCGGCGCGGACGTGTTCGGCACGGCGAGCCCGGCCAAGTGGCCGGTGCTGCACGGCCTGGGGCTGCGGGCGTCCCGGATCGCGTCCTCCCGGACGGTCGAGTTCGAGGATGCGTTCCGGGTGGCGACCGGTGGCTCCGGGGTCGACGTGGTGCTCGACTCCCTCGCCGGTGAGTTCGTGGACGCCTCGCTGCGGCTGGCCGCCGGTCCTGGCCGCCGGTTCGTGGAGATGGGCAAGACCGACATCCGTGACCCACAGCGGGTCGAGGGCGACCACGGCGGGCTGACCTATCGGTCGTTCGACCTGCTCGACTGCGCCCCGGACCTGATCGCGCGCATGTTCGCAGCCCTCTCGGAGCTGTTCGCGCGGAAGGTGTTGCTGCCGCTACCGGTCGCGGCGTGGGACGTCCGGCGCGCGCCCGAGGCGTTCCGCTACCTGAGCCAGGCCCGCCACGTCGGCAAGGTCGTGCTCACCATGCCGCCCGCGCCGGGGCGCGGGGCCGTGCTGGTGACGGGCGCGTCGGGTGCGCTGGGTGCGCTGGTGGCCCGGCACCTGGCCGGCTCCGGCCGTGCCGGGTCCCTGGTGCTGCTCTCGCGGAGAGGCCCGGCCGCGCCCGGGGCGGCCCGGCTGGTGGCCGATCTCGCCGAGTCGGGCGTCCGGGTCCGGGTCGTGGCCGGCGACGCCGCCGACCGGGCAGAGCTGGGCGCGGTGATCGCGGCCATCGGCGCGCCGGCACCCCTGCGGGGTGTCGTGCACGCCGCCGGAGTTCTGGACGACGCCGTGCTCGGCTCGCTGACCCCGGACCTGGTCGAGTCGGTCCTGCGGCCGAAGGTGGACGGCGCCTGGCACCTGCACGAGCTGACCCGGCACATGGAGCTGGAGCTGTTCGTGCTGTTCTCCTCGGTCGCCGGCATCTGGGGAAACCCGGGGCAGGGCAACTACGCCTCGGCCAACACCGCGCTCGACGCGCTGGCCGCCGCGCGCCGCCGCGCCGGGCTGGTCGCCACCTCGCTGGCCTGGGGCCCGTGGGAGCTCGAAGCGACCGGCACCGCCGCCGGCATGACAGGGACCTTGTCGGAAGCCGACCGCCGGCGGCTGGCCCGGCAGGGCTTCGCGCCGCTGACCGCCGCCGAAGGGCTCACCCTGCTGGACATCGCGACCGGCTGGGCTGACGAGGCCGGTGCCGCCCCGGGCGCAGGGCGGGCGCTGCTGGTCCCGGTCCGCCTCGACCGGGCAGCCCTGCGCGGTGGCGCGGACGCCTCCGCCGCGCTGCCGCCGGTGGCGGCCGGCCTGGTGGCGAGGCGGTCTGCCGCCCCGGTGCGGCGGACGACCGGCTCGAGTGTCGGTGGACACGACGACGTCGCCGCGCGGCTGACGGCTCTCGGGCCGGACGAGCGGGAGAAGGCGATCCGCGAGATGGTCGTCGCGCAGGCGGCTCTCGTGCTCGGGTTGCCCGGAGCGGACACTGTCGAGGTCGGCACGTCGTTCCGCGAGCTCGGGTTCGACTCGCTGACGGCGGTCGAGCTGCGCAACCGGCTCGGCACGGCAACCGGGCTGAGGCTGGGTGCGGCCGTCGTCTTCGATCACCCCACGCCCGACGCGCTGAGCGCCCACATCAACCGGCAGCTCGGCGGGACCACCGAGGAGAACGGCGTTCTGCAGGCCTTCTCCGGGCTGGAGAAGGTCGAGTCCGCCCTGGCGGGGCTCCTCTCCGACGACGCGGCCCGGACGAGGGTGACGGCGCGGGTTCAGGAGCTGCTCGCCGCCCTGCGCGCGGTCGAGGCGACCGAGCAGGCCTCGGTCGCGGACCGGATCGAGGCCGCCGAGGACAACGACATCTTCGACTTCATCGACAACGAGCTCGGTGTCTAGTGCACGGCACCGGGACGGGCGAAGCACATGCGTGGCTGACGGAAAGGGTCGTCGAGTGACGAACGAAGAGAAGCTTCGTGACTACCTCAAGCGGGTCACCACCGACCTGCACCAGACCCGCGAGCGGCTGCGCAGGATGGAGGACGACCGGGTCGAGCCGATGGCTGTCGTGGGGATGGCCTGCCGCTTCCCGGGCGGGGTGGCGTCACCGGACGACTTCTGGACCCTGTTGACCACGGACACGGACGCGGTCACGCCGTTCCCCGAGGACCGAGGCCCCGAGTGGGGCAGCGTGTTCGACCGTGATCCGGCCGCGGTGGGCAAGAGTTATGCGCGAGAGGGCGCGTTCCTCGGCGACGCGGCCGACTTCGATGCGCGGTTCTTCGGAATCTCACCCCGAGAGGCCCTGGCGATGGATCCGCAGCAGCGACTGCTGCTGGAGTCGTCGTGGGAGGCGCTCGAAGACGCCGGGATCGACCCGACCTCGCTGCACGGCACGGCCACCGGGGTGTTCGCCGGGCTGATCTACCACGACTACGCGGCCGGTGGGGTCGGCGACGTCGAGGGGTACGTCAGCACCGGGATCTCGGGAGGGGTCGCCTCCGGCCGGGTGGCCTACACACTCGGACTGGAGGGCCCGGCGGTGACCGTGGACACCGCGTGCTCGTCCTCGCTTGTCGCGATACACCTGGCCGCGGCCGCGCTGCGTTCGGGGGAGTGCACGCTCGCGCTGGCCGGCGGCGTGACGGTGATGGCCCGGCCCGGCACCTTCGTGGAGTTCTCCCGGCAGCGGGGGCTGGCGGCCGACGGCCGGTGCAAGGCCTTCGCCGAGGCGGCTGACGGCACCGGCTGGGGGGAGGGCGTCGGGGTACTGGTCCTGGAGAAGCTGTCCGATGCCCGCAGGCACGGTCGCCGGGTGCTGGCCGTGGTCCGGGGCAGCGCGGTGAACCAGGACGGCGCCTCGAACGGACTGACCGCCCCCAACGGGCCGTCCCAGCAGCGGGTGATCCAGTCCGCTCTCGCCGGCGCGGGTCTGTCGGCCGGTGAGGTCGATGTGGTCGAGGGCCACGGCACCGGCACCCGGCTGGGCGACCCGATCGAGGCAGAGGCCTTGCTGGCCACCTACGGTCAGGACCGCGATGCGGGTGGCCCGGTGCTGCTGGGCTCGGTGAAGTCGAACATCGGTCACACCCAGGCCGCGGCGGGAGTGGCCGGTGTGATCAAGATGATCAAGGCGATGGCGCACGGTGTCGTCCCGGCGACCCTGCACGTGGACGCGCCGTCCTCGCACGTCGACTGGAGCTCCGGCGCGGTCGAGCTGGTGACCGAGGCGACCCCGTGGCCGAGCACCGGGCGCCCCCGCCGCGCCGGGGTGTCGTCGTTCGGTTTCTCCGGCACGAACGCCCACGTCATCCTCGAACAGGCCCCGGTCGAGGAGGGCGCCCCGGCCGACGAGGTGATGCCAGGCTCGCTGCCGGTGGTGCCCTGGCTGATCTCGTCCAGGAGCCCGGCGGGGCTCGCCGCGCAGGCCCAGCGGCTCGGTACGTTCGTCCGGTCCCGTCCGGAACTGGAGCCGGCCGATCTCGGTTGGTCGCTTGCCACGACCCGGGCGAGCCTGCCGCACCGGGCGGTCGTCGTGGGAGCCGACCGGGACGAGCTGCTGCTCGGCGTGGAGGCGCTGGCGGCGGCGCCCGACTCAGGCGCGTGTGTGGTCGGTGCGACCGGCAGCCTCGGGCGGGTCGGGTTCGTGTTCACCGGGCAGGGCTCACAGCGGCTGGCGATGGGACAGAGCCTGTACGCGGCCCACCCGGTGTTCGCGCGCGCGTTCGACGCCGCCTGTGCCGGCCTGGAGGAGAACCTCGGTCAGCCGGGCAGGTCGCTGGCCGCCGTCATCCGGGACGACGCCGAGCTGCTGGACCAGACGATGTGGGCCCAGGCGGGGCTGTTCGCGGTCGAGGTCGCGTTGTTCCGGCTGCTGGAGTCGTGGGGCGTGCACCCGGACGCGGTGGCCGGGCACTCCATCGGCGAGCTGGCCGCCGCGCACGTGGCCGGGGTCTGGTCGCTGGCGGACGCGTGTGCGGTCGTCGCGGCACGGGGCCGCCTGATGCAGGCACTCCCGGCCGGCGGGGCGATGCTGGCCGTCCAGGCTTCCGAGGACGACGTCAGCCCACTGCTCGCCGACCACACCGGAGTCGGGCTCGCCGCCGTGAACGGCCCGACCGCCGTGGTGGTCTCCGGTCCGGGCAGCGCGGTGAGCGCGCTGCGGCGGCGGTTCGAGGCTGAGCAGGTGCGGGTACGGGAGCTGCGCGTCTCGCACGCCTTCCACTCGTCGTTGATGGAACCGATGCTTGCCGAGTTCGCCAAGGTCACGGCCTCCGTCGGGTACTCGCGTCCGGACATCGCCCTGGTGTCCACCGTGACCGGCCTACCGGTGACGGACGAGGTCATGGATCCCCGGTACTGGGTGCGCCAGGTGCGGGAACCGGTCCGGTTCGCCGACGCCGTGACCGCTCTGCGCCGGCAGGACGTGCGGACCTTCGTCGAGATCGGACCGGACGGCGTGCTGTCCGCGCTCGGGCCGGCGACCGCCACCCCGGCGTCCGATGCCCCGTCGCCTGCCGGCGAGGCCTGGGTGCCCACGCTGCGGCGCGATCGGGACGACGCCGCGACGCTGATGTCCGCGGTGGGACAGCTGTACACACGCGGTGCCCAGGTGCAGTGGGCGGAGTGCTACGCCGGCAGCGGCGCCCGCCGGGTGCAGCTGCCGACCTACGCCTTCGCCCGGGAGCGTTTCTGGCTCGATCCGAGCGCTGGCAGCGCTGACCTGGTCGGCCTGGGCCAGTCGGTGGCCGGTCATCCGCTGCTCGGCGCCACCGTCAGCCTCGCGTCCAGCGGCGGGCTGCTGCTCACCGGGCGGCTCGGCGTGCGTTCGCAGCCGTGGCTGGCCGAGCACGTCATCGCCGGGCGGGTGTTCGTGCCAGGGGCGGCGCTGGTCGAGATGGCGATCAGGGCGGGCGACGAGATCGGGGCGGCCCGGCTGGCCGAGCTGGTCATGGAAGCCCCGTTGGTACTGCCCGCCGGGGCGTCCGGCGTCCGGGTACAGGTTGCCGTGTCACCGCCGGAGGGCGGCAGGGCGGAAGTATCGATCTACTCGCGGGCCGAGGACGACGACGTCGCCGGTGCCTGGGTCAGGCACGCCGTCGGTGTCCTCGAGCCCGGTGGAAGCGAGCCTGCCGGCGCCGTGGCCGAGCTGGCGACCTGGCCACCGGCGGGAGCCGTGGAGACATCGCTGGCCGGTTTCTATCCCGCGCTGGCCGACGCCGGACTGGCCTACGGCCCGGTGTTCCAGGGCGTGCGCGCGCTGTGGCAGCGGGGCGAGGAGATCTTCGCCGAGGTCACGCTGGACGAGGGCGTCGACGTCGCCCGGTTCGGGCTGCACCCGGCCCTGCTCGACGCGGCCCTGCACGGCATCGCGGTCAGGCGGACGGAGTCGTCGTCGCCGTCGGTGCCCTTCGCCTGGAGCGACGTCGTCATCCACGCCACCGCCGCGTCGACCGCCCGGGTGCGGATCGCCCCGGCCACGAAGGGCGACGGGTTTGCGCTGACCCTGGCCGACGGGGCCGGCCACCCGATCGCCTCGGTGGGCTCGCTGGTCCTGCAGGCACTGCCCACCCACGACCCGGCGCGGGACGCGACGGTGGTGCGCGAGGCCCTGTTCGGACTGGACTGGGTGGCGGCCGCCCCGGCGCGGGTAGGCACGGAGACGCCGTGGGCCGTGGTCGGTGGCCACGGGCTCCCCGCTCTCCCGGCCGCCACACACTACGTCGACCTGGCCGACCTGGGTTCGGCCGTCCAGGGCGGTGCCCCGGTGCCCAGCACCGTGGTGCTTCGCTGCGGCTCAGGGATCGAAGAGGGCGAGAGCACGGTGCCCGCGGCGGCAAGGACGCTCGCGGTCGACGTGCTGGGTGCCATCCAGGAGTGGCTGGCCATGGAGAACATGGCCGGCTCGACGCTTCTGGTCCTCACCGAGTACGCGGTCGATACCGGCACGCGGGTTCGGCCGGTCTGCTCGTCGGTGGCCGGGCTGGTGCGGGCCGTCTCGGCCGAGCACCCCGGCCGGCTGGTCATGGCGGACGTCGACGACCTGGCAGCCGACCCCGGCCAGCTCGGCTCGCTACTGCGTGCCGGAGTGGCCACGGACGAGCCGGAGTTCGCGGTCCGCGACGGGCACGTCCTGGTACCGCGCCTCGTCCGACCGGGCAGGGCGCTGACCGTGCCCGACGGCCGGACCGCCACCGCCGGCTGGCGCCTCGACTTCACCGAGCGCGGCACCCCCGACAACCTGGTACTGGCACCCGCCGACAGCGGTCTGCCCCTGGGGCCCGGGCAGGTGCGCGTGGCCGTGCGTGCCGCCGGTGTGAACTTCCGGGACGTGCTGAACGTGCTCGGCATGTACCCGGGGGACGCCGGCAGCCTCGGTCTCGAAGGTGCCGGCGTGGTGCTGGAGGTGGCGCCGGGAGTGACCGGTCTCGAGCCCGGCGACCCCGTGATGGGCCTGTTCCCGGGTGCATTCGGGCCGGAGGCGGTCACCGACCATCGGTTGCTGGCGCCGGTGCCGTCGGGCTGGACACTCGCGGAGGCAGCGGCCGCCCCGGTGGTCTTCCTGACGGCGTACCACGCGCTGGTCGAGCTGGCCGATCTGCGGCCGGGGGAGTCGGTACTGATCCATGCGGCCGCCGGGGGCGTCGGCATCGCCGCCGTGCAGCTCGCTCAGCATCTGGGCGCGGTGGTGTTCGGGACCGCGAGCCCGTCGAAGTGGCCGGTGCTACGCGGACTGGGCGTGCCGGCCGCGCACACGGCCTCGTCGCGGACGGTCGAGTTCGAGGCCGCGTTCCGGGCCGTGACCGGACACGTCGACGTGGTGCTCGACTCGTTGGCCGGGGAGTTCGTCGACGCCTCGCTGCGCTTGGCGGCGGGCCCCCGTGGCCGGTTCGTGGAGATGGGCAAGACCGACATCCGGGACCCCGATCAGGTGGCGACCGAGCACGACGGCCTCCGCTACCAGGCGTTCGACCTGCTCGAGCTCGATCCGGAGCGGCTCGGTGGGATGCTCCGCGCGCTGAGCAAGCTGTTCGCGGCCGGTGTTCTCGCGCCGCTGCCGGTGGCCGGCTGGGACGTGCGTCGGGCGCCGGACGCCTTCCGGTACCTCGGTCAGGCCCGCCACATCGGCAAGGTCGTCCTGACCCTGCCGACGCCCGAGCTCAGCGGCACGGTCCTGGTGACCGGTGCGTCCGGTGCGCTCGGTGGGCTCGTCGCCCGGCAGCTGGCCACCCGCCCGGGAGTGGCGAACCTGGTGCTGCTGTCCAGACGGGGGCCGCACGCTCCGGGGATGGGTCCGCTGGCCGCCGAGCTCGCCTCGCGGGGGGTCCGGGTCCAGCTGTACGCCGCCGACGTCGCCGACCGTGACCAGCTGGCCACCCTGCTCGCCGGTCTGCCTGCCGAGGCGCCGCTGCGCGGTGTGGTGCACGCGGCAGGCGTGCTCGACGACGGCGCGGTCGGGTCGCTCACCCCGGCCCGGATGCACTCGGTCATGCGGGTGAAGGTCGACGGAGCCTGGCACCTGCACGAGCTGACCAGACACCGTGACCTGAGCCTGTTCGCCGTGTTCTCCTCGATCGCCGGGCTGTGGGGGAGCCCGGGCCAGGGTAACTACGCGGCCGCGAACACGTTCCTGGATGCACTGGCCGCGCATCGACGCCACCAGGGGCTGCCGGCGGTGTCCCTGGCCTGGGGGCCGTGGCAGCTCGACGCGACGCGTGCCCGGGGGATGACCGGGCACCTCGGCCCGGCCGACTGGCAGCGGATGGCCGCCCAGGGTCTCCAACCGCTCAGCGGCGCCGACGGTCTCGCCCTGCTCGGCGCGGTGACCGGCGGCGAGCCGGAGAACCCGGTGCCGGACGGTTCCCGGGCCCTGCTGGTCCCGGCCCGGCTGGACCGTTCGACGCTGGGCCGCCTCGGGGGCAGCACGCCCCCGCTGCTGAGTGGTCTCCTTTCCGGCACGAGACGTGCGGTCGCGCGGGTGAACGCCGCCGCCGGCGGCGGCCTCGCCGGTCGGCTGGCCGGCCTGCCCGCGAGCGATCGCCAGGACACCGTCCGCGAGCTGGTGCTCGGCAACGCCGCGGCGGTGCTCGGGCTGGCGGGGCTGGCCGAGGTGGACGCCGGCCGGTCGTTCCGCGAGCTGGGTTTCGACTCGCTGACCGCCGTCGAGCTGCGCAACCGGCTGGGTGAGGCGACCGGCCTGCGGCTGCCTGCCACCCTGGTCTTCGACTACCCGACGCCGTCGGCGCTGGTCACGTTCGTCCTCACCGAGCTGCTGGGTGCCGCCTCGGCGGTCCCCACCGCCGCCCGCGCCGACGCCGCGCACGGTGACGACCCGGTGGTGATCGTCGGCATGGGCTGCCGCTTCCCCGGCGGTGCCGGTTCGCCCGGCGAGTTCTGGGACCTGCTGGCCTCGGAGACCGACGCCGTGACCGGGTTTCCTCTCGATCGGGGTCCGGCCTGGGACGGTGTCGTCGACCCGGACCCGGCCGCGCCGGGGAAGAGCTACACGTCCGAAGGTGCATTCCTCCCCGACGCCGGTGACTTCGACGCCCAGTTCTTCGGCATCTCACCGAGGGAAGCGCTGGCGATGGACCCGCAGCAGCGGCTGCTGCTGGAGACCTCGTGGGCGGCACTGGAGGACGCCGGAATCGATCCGGTCTCACTGCACGGGAGTGCGACCGGCGTGTTCACCGGGTTGATCTACCACGACTACAGCACCGGCAGCTCGGTCCCGGAGGAGGTCGGGGGCTACGTCAGCACCGGGAACTCCGGCGGGGTCGCGTCCGGGCGGGTCTCGTACGCGTTCGGGCTGGAGGGCCCGGCGATGACGATCGACACCGCCTGCTCGTCGTCGTTGGTGGCGCTGCACCTGGCGGTCCAAGCCCTGAGGTCGGGGGAGTGTGGCCTCGCGCTGGCCGGTGGCGCGACGGTCATGGCGACCCCGGGCACCTTCGTGGAGTTCTCCCGGCAACGTGGCCTGGCCGAGGACGGCCGGTGCAAGCCCTACGCGGACGCGGCCGACGGCACCGGCTGGGGTGAGGGCGCCGGGGTCCTGGTGGTCGAGCGCCTCTCGGACGCTCGCCGCAACGGACACCGGGTGCTGGCCGTCGTCCGGGGCACGGCCGTCAACTCGGACGGGGCCTCGAACGGGCTCACCGCGCCGAACGGTCCTTCGCAGCAGCGGGTGATCCAGTCCGCGCTGGCCAACGCCGGTCTGTCGGCCGGTGAGGTCGATGTGATCGAGGGGCACGGCACCGGTACCCGGCTCGGCGACCCGATCGAGGCTCAGGCGCTGCTGGCCACCTACGGCCAGGATCGGGATGCCGACCGGCCGGTGCTGCTGGGCTCGGTGAAGTCGAACATCGGTCACACCCAGGCGGCCGCCGGGGTGGCCGGGATCATCAAGATGGTGCAGGCGATGGCGCACGGGCTCGTCCCGGCGACCCTGCACGTGGACGCGCCGTCCTCGCACGTCGACTGGAGCTCCGGCGCGGTCGAGCTGGTGACCGGCGCGACCGACTGGCCGAGCACCGGCCGTCCGCGCAGGGCCGGGGTCTCATCATTCGGCTTCTCCGGCACGAACGCCCACGTGATCCTCGAACAGGCCCCCGACACCCCGACGGACGCGGCCGAGGCCGGTACCGGGTCGCTGCCGGTGGTGCCCTGGGTGATCTCCGCCCGGAGTGGATCCGGGCTGGCGCTGCAGGCACAGCGACTGCGCGAGCACCTGGTCTCCCGGCCGGAGCTGCGTCCGGCCGACGTCGCATGGTCCCTCGCGACCACGCGGTCGGCGCTGCCCGAACGGGCCGTGGTGCTCGGAGCGGACCGGACGGAGCTGCTGGCCGGGCTCGACCGGCTCGCGTCCGGTCAGCCGTCGCCTTCGGTGCTGACCGGTTCGGCCGGAGCGGTGGGCAAGGTCGGGTTCGTGTTCACCGGCCAGGGAGCACAGCGGGTCGGGATGGGGCAGCGCCTCTACGCCGAGCATCCCGTGTTCGCCCGGGCCTTCGATGCCGTCTGCGCCGGGCTGGAGGAGCACGTCGACCAGCCGGGTCCGAACCTGAGAGCGGTCATCCGAGGCGACGGCGGCGAGGACCGAGCCCTGGACCGGACGGTGTGGGCCCAGGCCGGCCTGTTCGCGGTCGAGGTGGCACTGTTCCGGCTGCTGGCGGACTGGGGTGTGCGCCCGGCGTTCCTGGCGGGCCACTCGATCGGTGAGCTCGCCGCCGCGCACGTGGCCGGGATCTGGTCCCTGCCGGACGCGTGCGCCGTGGTCGGCGCCCGGGGCCGGTTGATGCAGGCCCTGCCGGCCGGCGGTGCCATGCTCGCCGTCCAGGCCGGTGAGGCCGAGGTCCTCGAGGTCCTCTCCGGCCGCACCGGGGTCGGTGTCGCGGCCGTCAACGGCCCGACCGCTGTGGTGGTGTCGGGAACGGAGCAGGTCGTGGCGTCGGTGGCCGAGGAGCTCACCGGCCGGGACGTCCGGGTGCGGGCCCTGCGGGTGTCACACGCGTTCCATTCGCCGCTGATGGAGCCGATGCTCGAGAAGTTCGCCGGTGTGACGGCCTCGGTGAGCTACCGGCGGCCGCAGATCCCGATCGTGTCCACCGTGACCGGTCGGCTAGCGACGGACGAGATGACGGACCCGGCGTACTGGGTCCGCCAGGTCCGCGAGCCGGTCCGGTTCGCCGACGCCGTCACCACCCTGCGGCAGCTCGGCGCGCGAACCTTCGTCGAGATCGGCCCGGACGCCGTGCTCGCCGCCCTCGGCCCGGAGACGTCCACCGGCGCCGAGGAAACCGCCGAGGGCCAGGAGGCCTGGATTCCCACCCTCCGCCGAGATCGAGACGAACCCGCGAGTCTGGTTGCGGCCCTCGGCAGGTTGCACGCCCTCGGCGGCGCCGTCGACTGGTCGCGCTGGTACGCGGACACCGGGGCTCGGCGCGTCGACCTTCCGACCTACGCCTTCGCCAGGGAGCGGTACTGGCTGACCAACTTGCCCGTCCGGGCGGACGCGGCTGACCTGGGGCAGTCCGTTGCCGGCCACCCGCTGCTCGGCGCGGCGGTCGACCGGCCCGACGACGGTGGCCTGGTCCTGACCGGCCGGCTGTCGCTGAGCACGCAGCCGTGGCTCGCCGACCACGGGACGCCCGGCCTGATCGTCGTCCCGGCGACGGCGCTGGTCGAGATGGCGGTGCGGGCGGGCGACGAGACCGGGCATACCCGGCTGCGTGAGCTCACGGTGCACCGCCCACCTGTCGTGCCCGGCTCCGGCGCGCTCCAGGTCCAGGTCGTGCTGAAGCCGGCCGACCCCACTGACGAGGACCTGCGTGACCTGGCCATCTACTGCCGTCCGGAGACCGAGGCGCCGTACGGCACCTGGACCCGCCACGCCTCCGGTCGGCTCGCCACTGCCGCCCGGGATCGCGCCGAGCCGGTGACCGATCGCGCCGAGGCCGAGTGGCCCCCGGCCGGCGCGCGGCCCCTGCCGCGGCCGACGGACCGGTACATCCGGGCCGTGTGGCGCCGAGGTGCGGAACTGTTCGCCGAGCTCTCCCTCGACGAGACCGTGGACGTCGATGGCTTCGGCGTGCATCCCACCCTGCTGGACTCGGTCCTGTCGCTGGCCGGCCCGGTCGATGGTGCGCCCATGCTTGCCGACACCTGGGCCGACGTGGCCGTGTACACCGCCGGCGCGTCGACCGTACGAGCCCGGCTGGCACCGCTGCCCGGAGCCGAGACGACGTCGGTGACCCTGTCCGACCACGCCGGGCGGCCGGTGGCCTCGGTCGGGGCGGTGACCCGACGCCCACTGTCGCCCGGCGAACTGCCGGCGACGGCATCCGACTCACTGTTCGAGGTGGAGTGGTCACCGGCAGGGCCTGGCTCCGCGCCGGACCCGGGAACAGTGGCCTTCGTCGGGCCCACCCCCGACGACCCCCACCCACTCCGGTCCGACGCACCCCGGTGCTATCCGACGATGGCCGACCTGGTGGCGGCGGTCGCCTCGGGCACGCCGGTGCCGGACGTGATCGTCCTGCGCGACCGGCCGGCCGAGACGCCGGCCGACAGTGTCGCCGGCGCGGCCTTGGCGTCGGTCCTCGCCACCCTGGCGTCGCTGCGGGACTGGCAGGCGACCCAGGACCTCGCGGGGACCCGCCTGGTTGCGCTCACCCACCGGGCCGTCGCGGCCGGAGCAGTGCCGGTCGACGTCAGCGGTGCCTCGGTCTGGGGTCTCGTGCGGGTCGCCCAGTCCGAGTACCCCGGCCGGATCATGCTGCTCGACGTGGACTCGCCAGATGCCGTCGACCAGGCACTCCCCGCCGCGCTGAGGTCGGGAGAGGCACAGCTGGCCGCGCGCGCCGGCACGCTGCTGGTGCCGAGGTTGGTCCCGGCGGCGCTGGCGACGGTGACCCCGGAAGGAGACGCGGCCGGGGACGGTCGCGGGACGCTGTTGGTCACCGGGGCGTCCGGGGCTCTCGGTGGGCTGGTGGCGCGTCGCCTGGTCAGCGCGCGGCGGGCCGGGCGGGTGGAGCTGCTGTCCCGGCGCGGGCCCCAGGCACCCGGACTCGGCACGCTGGCGGCCGACCTCGCCGAGCTGGGAACGACCGCGCACGTGACCGCGTGCGACGCGGCTGACCGCGACGGTCTCGCCTCAGTCCTCGCGGTGATCCCGGCCGAGGAGCCGCTGCGGGCGGTGGTCCACGCTGCCGGCGTCCTGGACGACGGGATCATCGAGTCGCTGACCCCGGCCAGGGTCGAGGCCGTGCTGCGACCGAAGGTCGACGGGGCATGGCACCTGCACGAGCTGACCAAGCACCGGGAGCTGGACAACTTCGTGCTGTTCTCCTCGATGGCCGGCATCTGGGGCAACGCCGGCCAGGGCAACTACGCCGCGGCCAATACCTTCCTGGACGCACTGGCCGCCCATCGGCGGGACGAAGGGCTGCCGGCCACCTCCCTGGCCTGGGGACCGTGGCAGCTGGAAGGGTCCGGTCTTCCCTCGGGCGCGGTCGGCGGCATGGCCGGGGACCTCGACGCAGCTGACCGGCAGCGCATGGCGCGGCATGGCCTGCGACCGCTCGGCGGGGCCGATGGCCTGGCCCGGCTGGACGCGGTGCTCGAGCGGAACCGGCGCGAGCCGGGCTCGGTGCCGGCGTTGCTGGTGCCGGTCGATCTCGACCTCGGTGTCCTCCGCCGCCACAGCGGGGTGGGACTGCCACCGCTGCTGTCCGGGCTGCTCGGTGGTGCCGGAACCGGCCGAGGTCGCTCGGCTCGTCGGGTGGTGGACGCGGTCGAGTCGCCAGAGAGCAACGGGCTGGTCGCGCGGCTGGCCGGGCTCGCCCCTGACGCCCGCGAGCGCGCGGTGCACGACCTGGTCCGGGCTCAGTGCGCCCAGGTACTCGGCCTGCCCGGCCCGGACGCGGTCGGCGCCCACCGGTCCTTCCTCGAGCTGGGGCTGACGTCGGTGACGGCGCTGGAGCTGCGGAACCTGCTCACCGGCGCCAGTGGGCTGCCCTTGCCAGCCAGCGTGATCTTCGACTACCCGACTCCGGGCGAGCTGGCCGGGCATCTGTGCGCGAACGTCGTGCCCGCCGAGACGGCGTTGCCGGTTCTCGACGATCTGGACCGGCTCGCCGCACTGCTCGCCTCGGTGGACGAGCACAGCGAGCGGCGGCCGGAGATCCTCACCCGCCTCGAGGGCCTCACCGCCGACTTCCGGAGCCGGACCTCGGACAATGCGACAGCCTTCCGGGAGCTGTCGGTGGCGAGCGACGCCGAGATGTTCGACCTGATCGACCGGGAGCTCGGCGGCTGACGGGCCCGTGATGATCAACTGCTCGCGGTCGAGGGCCGCGCGGCCACGCCGGCGAAGAGTGCACGGACCTTCCTGCCGTTGACGTTCACGACGACGCCGAGCAGGAGCAGGCCGCAGAGCGCCTGTTCCAGCTTCATCCACCCGGGCAGCAGACCGGGCAGCACCACCAGCACCACGACGGCCACCAGTGAGCCCGCCGCGAGCAGGCGCAGGTTCCGATGGGCCTGGGTGAAGCCTCGGGACGCCCGGACCGCGTAGAGCATCGCCAACACCGAGTCGGCCAGTACGAGGAACGACCGCGTCCACACCGTGGAATTGACCAGCGCCGGTGCGTAATGGTTCAGGAAGAAGGTGGCAATGCACGTCGCGGCGCTCAGGACGATGAAAGCGACAATGAGGTTTCGGGTGGTTCGCAGCGCGCGCCGAATGGCCGAGTGGGATGCATCGCTCGTGGTCTCTGGGGTGACATTGGCGGACTTCATGGGAATCCTTCCCTTCGGTGTGGGTACCTGGGCGAACGTCGGTGCGGCCGTGACGCGCAGCGTTCGGTCGCCGGGCCTACTGGAAGCGCAGGGCCTCGATCGGGCGTAGCCGGGAGGCCCGCAGCGCGGGATAACCACCGGCGCTCAGGCCGATGAACAGGCTGAACGCCATCGAGATGACGCCGGCCGGCACAGAGATCGTGGGCTGGCCGAACGCCGGTGCGATCGCGGTGATCAGCTTGCCGGCGGCCAGGGTGGACGAGATTCCGAAGAACTCGCCGAGCACCCCGCCGACTCCGGCGAGCACGATCGCCTCGATGAGGAACTGTTTCATGATGGCACCGCGCCGGGCCCCCAACGCCTTGCGGATGCCGATCTCCCGGGTTCGCTCGGTGACCGAGACCAGCATGATGTTGGTGACTCCGATGCCACCGACGAGCAGTGAGATGCCGGCGATGAACACGGTGAAGTAGGTCATGTACTTGATCGTCTGGTTCATCTTGTCGATCTGGCTCTGGAACGCCTGCAGGCTGTAGTCGCGGTGGCTCGGATCCTGGATGGCGTGCTCCCGGTCGAGAACGGTCCGAATCTGGTCCTCGACGGCGTCCAACCGTTGGGGATCGTCAGCGCGGACCACGATGGTGGCCAGCTGGTCTCCGCCGACCAGGTACCGGCGCGCCGCGCCGAGCGGCATCATCGCGGCGTTGTCGCTCTGCCCGTCCGGGGCCAGGATGCCGATCACCCGGAAGTTCGTGCGCTGGATACGAACGGTCTTGCCCAGTGCGGAGGTCTGGTCGCCGAACAGTGCCCCGGCGATCTCCGGCCCGAGCAGGGTGACCCGCTCGCTGGCCTTGTACTGGGCCTGGTCGAACATCGAGCCGAGCTGCACCGTGCGGTTGGCGACCGCCAGGATGTCGGTCGTCGAGCCGGTCACGGTGCCCTGGTACTTGCGCTGCCCGTAGCTGACCGTGGCCGGGCCGCCGACCACCGGGGTGACGCTGGCGATGTCGGGTGCGGCCGAGGGGTCGCGCAGTGCCCGTACATCGGAGTCGGTGAGGTTGCGGGAGTCCGAGCCGAGCTCGCCACCGGTGGTCCTCGAGATGTTGATCTGGGAGGCGAAGGCCCCGAAGGTCTCGTTGAAGCCGGCTTTGACGGCGTTGCCGAGTCCGACCAGCAGGATGACCGCGGCCACCCCGATCACGATGCCCACCGTGGTCAGCAGGGATCGGAGCCGGTTGTTCCGCAGGCTCTGGAACGCCATGGTCATCGCCTCGCGCAGATACATGACAGTGGGTGCCTCTCCGCTGGGTGATGCGCTGGCCGAAGCATGCGCGCACGCGGCCGACCGCCACATCGGTCGCGGAGTGGAACTTGCCGGCCGGTCGGTCTGCACCCCAGGGTGTAGGCCCTGCACTCCTGGGGGCAGGTGGTGTTCGACGGGCGGTGTTCAGCTCCGCGATCAGTGCCCGTGGCCGGGGTTGCTCTGTATCGTTCGGCGAGTGACCGTCGACTCGACGACGTCGCTGGTGCTGGGCCGGCTGCGCCAGGTGCGTGGCCATCACGACGCCGTGGTGCGCTGCCTCACCCTGCTCGCCCCGTTGCTGTTGGTGATCTTTCTGGTGTACGCCTTCGCGGCCGAGCCACGCCCCGGCCTCACCGGCCGGTCCCTGGGGCTGACGGTTGCGGTGCTGGCTTTCCCGGTCGCCGTGCTGGGGCGCGATCTCACCAGCACCCGGCTGCGCGGCGCACAGATCGGTTTCGTGGCCATGGCACTGGCCAGCTCGGCCGCGCTGACGTGGTTGCAGCCGACGGGGCCGGGGGACGCGGCGATGCTGGTCAGCGTTCTGTTCCTGGCCGGGCTGTTGCCCCGCACGGCAGTGGCTCCCTTCCTGGTCGTCGCGTTCGTCACCATCGAGACGATCGCGTGGCTGACCGGTCAGGGCGCGGCACTCACCGTCCTCGCCGGGCTGTACGGGCTGTTGCTGCTCGCGTTCCGGTTGAACGAGGTGAACAAGGAGGCCGAGAACCTGCTGGCCGAGCTGAGGCGCAGCCAGGAGGCACAGGCCAGGGCTGCCGGCCTGAGCGAGCGCCAGCGGCTGGCACGCGAGATGCACGACGTCCTCGCCCACTCGCTGTCGGGTCTGCTGCTGCAACTGGAGGGAGCGCGCATGCTCGCCGTCGACAACCCCCGCGACCCCCGGCTGCCCCAGATCATCGAGCGTGCGCACCACCTCGGCCGTTCCGGCCTGGCGGAGGCGCGTCAGGCGATCGGGGCGCTGCGAGGTGACGAGCTGCCCGGACCGGAACGGCTGGCGGGCCTGGCGGAGGCGTTCGAGCGCGACCGTGCGGTGCCGTGCCGGTTCACCGTCTCCGGGCGTGCTCGTGAGCTGGGGTCGGAAGCCCAGCTCGCCCTCTACCGCGTGGCGCAGGAGGCACTGACCAACATCGCCAAGCACGCCGCCCCCGACCGGGTGGAGCTGCACCTGACCTACGAGCTGGGGCAGACCAGGCTGGTGGTGGAGGACTTCGCGGGCGACGGTCCGGCCACCCCGACGGTCGGGCGCACCGCCATGGCCGGTGCGACAGGTGGGTACGGGTTGGCCGGAATGCGGGAACGCGCGGAGCTACTAGGGGGCAGGTTGGCCGCCACGACCACCGGCAGTGGGTTCCGGGTCGAGCTGGGGCTGCCGACGTGAGCCGACGGATCCGGGTGCTCATCGTCGACGACCAGCGAGTCGTCCGCGAAGGGCTGGCGATGGTGTTGGGCCTGATGGCGGACGTCGAGGTGGCGGGCGTCGCCTCGGACGGCGCCGAGGCACTCGAGCTGACCGGTGGGGCGCATCCCGACGTCGTGCTGATGGACCTGCGGATGCCGCGCTGTGATGGGGTCGAGGCGACCAGGTTGATCCGCGAGCGGCACCCAGATGTCAAGATCGTCATCCTGACCACGTACTCGGACGACCGGTCGGTGATCGACGCGTTGCGCGCCGGCGCCCACGGGTACCTGACCAAGGACGCGGGCGGTGCGGAGATCCGCCAGGCACTGGGACACGTGCTGGACGGCCACGCCATGATCGACCCGGCCGTGCAGCACCATCTCGTCGAGGCCCTCACCGCGGGCCCCGCGCCCGCCGACCCCCGGGACCCGTCGCCGCGCCCCCGGATCCCCGACGAGCTGACGCCTCGGGAAGCCGAGGTCCTCTCGCTCATCGCCGGCGGGCTGTCCAACTCCGAGATCGCCGGCCGGCTGGTCATCAGCGAGGGCACGGTCAAGAGCCACATCAACCGTCTGCTGGCCAAGATCAAGGTGCGCAGCCGCGCACAGGCGGTCGTCTACGCCTACCAGCACGGCCTGAACCCGTGAGTGATTTGGGCTGCCAGGGCAACCCAAATCACTCACGGGTTCTTCGTCAGGCGCGGTCGCAGGTCACCACGGCGTCGCGGAGCTCGTAGCCCATCAGTACGTCGGTCCAGCAGAGGTCCGGCTCGCGATGCAGCCGGATGCCCGGCACGCGCAGGAGACGGTCGAGAAAGACCCGGGTCTCGTTGAGAGCCACCTGCGCACCGGGGCAGCGGTGGCTGCCGTCGCCGAAACTCAGGTAGGAGCCGGTCGTCTTCGCCCGTCGAGCACGATCCGGATCCAGAGCGTGGGGGCACGCGCCGACGCCGGCCTCGTCGAGATTCGCCGCACGGATGTCGAACACGAGTTTCTCGCCGGCGGTGGCCGAACCGGAGCTGGTCATCGTGTCGGCGGTGACCCGGCGGCTGATGATGTTCACCACCGGGTCCAGCCGCATGATCTCCTCCAGGATCATGATCTGGTCGGCCTCCGTGCTGGACAGGTAACGCTCGCGCAGCGCGTCGTTCCCCAGCAGGTGCCAGGCCGCCATGACGATGAACTCCCGGGTGGTGATCATTCCCGCGACCGCATAGGTCATGCACTCGACGAGGATCGCCCGGTCCGGGTAACCCTCGTCGAGCAGGTGTGAGATCACGTCTTCCCGGCGCTGCGCGCGGCGCGCCTTGATCGCCGGCTGCACGTCGCACAGCATGAACCGCAACCCGCTCAGGGTTGCCTGCAGCTGTCCGAGTGGGCGCCGCCAGCGGCTCATCCCGGGTACCCGCAGGCCGATCAGGGTGGCTTGGATGCGCTTTGCCATCGCGGCCTGGTCGCTCTCGGTCAGCCCGACGATCGTGGCGGCGACGGTCACCGCGAGCTCGAAGCTCATCTGGTCCAGCCGGCCACGGCCCTGGGCCCGCAACCGGCCGAGCAGAGTCTCGGCTGCCTGTTCCATCACCTCGCGGTACCGGGTGCTGATCACCTTGGGCGTGAAGAACCGGGCGATCGCCTGCCGCTTGCGCTTGTGCGGCTCACCGTCCAGGAAGAAGACCGAGGTGAAGGCCGGATCGCCGACGAACTCCTCACCGGCCTGCTTGGTCGCGGTGCCGCGCAACAGTTCACGGGCGAAGGCCAGGCTGCTCACCACGCGTGACTCGGGAGCCACCGTGAGCCGCTCGGCAGCGAGTGCCGCCGACTTCCGGTCATCTCGGGTGGTGTCCCAGTGAATCGAGTCGACCATTACCGACTCGGCCCTGACGCACCCGCCGGATCCGGCAGCGGGTTGGCCGGACACTTCAGATCCGCCGTGTCACCGGCCGCCCGGGGCGGCAACGTGCCGTCCAGCAGGTAGCTGACGATGGCCGCGCCGGGGGAGCAGGAGCTGTCCGCCTCCGAGCCGGCCGGGGTGGCACCACTGTGGACCAGCACCGCATTCGGGAACAGCTTCCGAACCGCCAGGCTGCCCTCGTAGGTCGTGAGCGGCTCGAGCGTCGAGTCGAGCACCATCAGTGACGCCGGGGCGTGCGACCCGTCGATGACGGCCGGCTTGTGCGCCGGTGTGCTCCAGGACTGACAGCCGGCGACGAACCAGGTGTCCGCCCAGCTGGAGAACGGCGCTTTCTCGTAGCTGGCCTGCGTGTCGTTGCGCCAGGTCTCCCAATCCTTCGGGACGGAGGCGTCGGTGCACTCGACCGCGAGCGACATCGCGGCGAGGTTGTCCTCGTTGGGCGGGTAGTTCTCGTCGAGCAGCGATTTCATCGGGCCGATGTCACCCTGGTTGACGTAGGCCGAGAACGCCTTCGCCACCGCCACCCAGTTCATCGTGTGGTAGTCCAGCAGGACGACGTCGGTCAGGACGGTCGGCCCGATCGGCCCGACCGGCTCCTGGGTGAGCTTCGCCAGCGCCGCGTCGTAGTGCTGCTTGACCGCCGCCTCGGTGGTGCCGAGGTGATAGACGTCGTCGTGGCTCGCCGCCCAGGCGCTGAACGCCGAGAAGTTCTGGTCGGTCGCCGGGTTCTGGTTGAGGTTGAAGCGGTACCACGCCTGGCTCGGGTCGATACTGCTGTCGAAGATCATCCGCCGTACGCGCCCCGGGTACATCGTGCTGTAGACCTCGCCGAGGTATGCGCCGTACCAGTAGCCGTAGTAGTTGATCTGCCCTTGGCCGAGGGCTTTGCGCAGGCTGTCCAGATCCTGGGCCGTATCGGTGGTGGTGACGTGATCGAGTAGCGGGCTGTTGGTTCGCGCGCACGCGGCGGTGTAGGCCTGCACCCGACTCAGCCACACCTGCTGCTGCTCCGGCGTGGTCGTCAGGTACGACGGGCGGCTGTAGCCCATGAAGGTCCGGTCACAGGTGAGCGCGGGCTGACTCGAGCCGACGCCCCTAGGGTCGAAACCGACCCAGTCGTAGACCGTCCTGACCGAGTCGGGCAGGTACTTGCTGAACGAGGGATGGGCCAGCCCGGTGCTGCCGGGGGAGGTGAGGTTCACCGCCACGACGCCCTGGTAATCGTCGGAACTCGACGTATGAGGGATCCTGGACACCGCCAGCTTGATCTTCGTGCCGTCGGCATGTGAATAGTCCAGTGGCACCACGAGGAATCCGCACTCGGCGCCGGAGTCCCTCAAGTTGTTCGTACACTTCGACCACTCGATCGGCGGCGGTGTGTACGACGTCTCGGGTCCGCTGCCGACAATGGGTCCGCCACGCGGCGCCCCACAACCGGCCACGACGCCGATTACGGCAGCGACCAGGGCTACGGTTGTCGCAATTCTCTTCATACGATGTCCCACTCATTCTGCCGCGCCCTGGGGCGGCGTCCCGGTCCGTCTCGGAGTGGTGGCTCAGTTCGCAAAATGCTGGTCGAGAATCTTGATGACGTCGTCGGCCTGGTCGCTGAGGAAGAAGTGCCCGCCGGGGAACACTTTCACCTCGAACGAGCTAGAGGTGGTGTGTCGGGCCCAGGCGTGTGCATCGTCCAGCGAGGTCTTCGGGTCGCGGTCACCGGTCAGCACGGTGATCGGGCAGCTGACGGTGGCATCGGGCGCACTCCGGTAGAGCTCGGCCGCCTGGTAGTCGGCACGCAAAGCCGGAAGCGCGGCACGCATGAGCTCGTCGTCGTCGAGCACCAATGACGACGTTCCGTTCAAGCGGCGGATCTCGGCGAGGAGCCCCGCGTCATCCATGCGATGCACGGTCTCCTCTCGGAAGACCGACGGTGCTCGTCTCCCGGACGCGAACAGCCCCACGACGTCCTGGTTCTCGGCCTCCAGCCGACGGATCACCTCGAAGGCCAGCGACGCGCCCATGCTGTGGCCGAAGAAGGTCAGCGGCAGCTCGGGCTGATGGCGCAGGACCGCGTGCACCTGGTCGGCGAGCAGAGCCAGGTCGGTGAAGGGTTTCTCGTTGCGCCGGTCCTGCCGGCCCGGGTACTGGATGGACACGACGTCGACGCGGGGTGCGAACGCCGAGGACATCGGCAGGAAGAAGGACGCCGAGCCGCCGGCGTGCGGAAGGCACACCAGCCGAGCGGTTGCGGTGCTGCTGGGCCGGTATCGCCGGCACCAGAGGTCATTGTCGGGAGAGAACTGAGACATGCCGCTCCAGGGGAGTCATCGTCGATTGATAAAAACATCGCGCGGTGTTATTCGGCGTCGAAACGCTAACAAGCGAATAAAGAGAATGACAAGGTGAGCGCGGTCGAGCTGTTCAACCGCGGTATTTGCGCGGTTGAACAGCTGGCCGGTACCGGCTCCGGGTCGGGTGCGGGCAATAGCGCCGAAGGCTGCTGCCGGATTCGCGGAACTTTCCGGAGAACTATTGCTGAACAATTGTCGTGCCGCCGGCCGGAAAGCCGGAACGCGATCAGAGCGGGATGTTGGTGTGCTGCCCCCGCGCCGGCGGTGCGGCGGCCAGCGCCCTGGCCAGCCGGACCCGGGTCTCGGCCGGCGCGATGATCTCGTCCACCACCTCGAGCGCGAGCGCCCGCTCCACCCCGCCGGCGGTGCGGCGTTGACGTTCGACCAGCTCGGCGTGCAGACCGTCCCGCTCGTCCTCGGGGCTGGCCGCCAGCTGCCGCCGGTGCAGGATGCCGACGGCCGCCTCCGGGCCCATCACGGCGACCTCGGCGTCCGGCCAGGACAGCACGGCGGTTGCGCCGAGCGCCCGCGAGTTCATCGCGATGTAGGCGCCGCCGTAGGCCTTGCGGGTGATCAGCGTGACGCGCGGCACCACGGACTCGGCGAACGCGTGCAGCAGCTTGGCGCCCCTGCGGACCACCCCGTCCCACTCCTCCGAGATACCGGGCAGGTATCCGGGCACGTCGACCAACACGATGAGCGGTACACCGAGGGAGTCACACATCCGGACGAACCGCGCCGCCTTCTCCGCCGAGAGCGCGTCGAGGCAACCGCCCTTGCGGAACGGGTTGTTGGCGATGACCCCGACGGTCCTGCCGGCCAACCGGCCGATCCCCACGATGATGTTGCGGGCCCAGTCGGCCTGGAACTCCTCGAAGATCGCGGTGCCCGTGCGGCTCCGGTCGTCGTCCGGGTCCAGCATGGCGTGCACCAGGATGTGGGCGTCGTAGGCCCGGCGCGTCGAGCTGGGCAGCAGGGCGCGCAGGTCCGACCCTGGTCCCTCCGCCTCCACCGAGGCCAGGTCGTAAGTGCCGGGGCGGGCGAAGAGGCTGACGATCCGGCGCGCGCGGGTGTAGGCCTCGGCCTCGGAGCCGGTGGTCACGTGGGCTACTCCCGACCTGCGCCCGTGCGCGACCGGACCACCCAGCCTGTCCATGTCGATCACCTCGCCGGTGACACTGCGCAGCACCTCGGGGCCGGTGACGAACACTCGGGCCGAGTCGGACATCACGATCACGTCGGTCAGCGCCGGACCGTAGGCGGCGGCCCCAGCGGCGGGACCCAGCACCACCGAGATCTGCGGGATTCGTCCCGAGGCCCTGGTCATCGCGGCGAACATGCGCCCGACCCCGTCCATGGACTCGACGCCGTCGTTGAGCTTCGCCCCGCCCGAATGCCAGAGGCCCACCACCGGACAGCGCCGGCGCTCGGCCTCGGCGATGGCCCGGATGATGTGTTCGGATCCGGCGGCCCCGAGCGCACCGCCCATGGAGGTGGCGTCGGTGCAGTAGGCGATCACCTCGGCCCCGTCGATGTGGCCGGCGACGGCGGTGACCCCGCTGGTGTCCCTCTGGTGCAGGGGGGTCGACACACCGGGGTCGAGCAGCCGGGCCAGCCGGGCGGCCGGGGCCCGCCGGTCCGAGGCGGACTGTGCGGGAATGGTGACGACGGGATGAGCCGCCGCGGTGTCAGGCGGGGTCATGGGCACTGTGCTCCTCTGTCGGCGCGCCGTCCGGCAGGCTGGCGGCCACGATGTCGCCCGTCCGGACCGTCCAGCCCTCGGCGACCGCGATCCTGGTGACCGTTCCAGCGGATTCCGCGATCACCGGAATCTCCATCTTCATCGACTCGAGCAGGGCGACGACGCCTCCGGTGGGCACCCGGTCTCCGACCGTGACGGTCACCTCGAGCACCGTCCCCGGAATCTCGGCCCTGATCAGGTCTTCCTCGGGTCTGGTGGTCCCGTCGGTCCGGGTCGTCGAGCCGGCCGGATCCGGTGTCAGTGCGTTCACGGTCGTCGTCATCGCGTGGACCTCCTGTCTCTGGTTGCGTTCACGGATGGCTCTCCGACCAGGCGTCGGGCATCAGGCCGTGCCGGTCGGCCGGGGTGGTTCGCCGGGTCCGTCGTGCAGGTAGCCGGCGCGGTCGTCCAGCTCACGGGTGAACTTCAGCCAGGCCGCAACGTGCTGCCGAACCAGGTCGGCAACCATCTCCGAGCAGTGGGAGGGGACCGCTGAGGCAAGCCCGGGCACGTCCTGGGGCCCGACCGCGACGTGCTGCAGCAGGCGGAGCAGTTTTCGCCCGTCCTCGCGCATGCGTAACGACGGGTCCCTCAGCAGGCTCTCCAGCTGGGCGGCGGGCTCCGGCGTTGCCGGCCGGGGGCGGTTGAGTGACTGCCGTCGCAGCTGCTGGATGGTCGCGGTGGAACTCTGGTGGCCTTCGTCGGCGCCGGTAGGTGACGAGGCGGGCGCCGGTACCGGCAGGTCGCCGGACGCGAGTCGCTTACGGACGTCGAGCACCGTGGCGGGGGAGATGCCGGCCTCGCGGGCGACTTCCCGCAACGAGGCCTCGGGGTGCCGCACGATCAGCTCGGCGGCCCGGCGGCGGCCATCGGCGTTGTTCACCGGACGGACCTTCCCGTCCCTGCCGACCCGGGAGGTCAGGGTCGACGCGGTGCCGGCGGTCCGCTGCCGGATGGCGGCCACCGACTTCGCGCTCAGCCCCGAAGCCCGCGCGATCGCCCGGTCGGACAGGTGAGGGTGCGAGGCGACGATGCGCACGGCGGCGGTTCGCCGGTCCTCCCGCGAGAGCGGCAGACCGTGCGACACATTGGCTTCGACAGAACGGAGGAATGCCTCGTCAGCCGAACCTTCGAAGAACTCGACCTCGATCGTCGAGTGACCTCGGAGTGCCGCCGCCGCAAGGCGGTGCATCCCGTCGATCACCCGCATGCTCCGGCGGTCGACGAGGATAGGGGGGAGTTGGTCGTCGAGCTCCGCGAGGCGCGCGACGTGTGTGGCGTCCTCACCCGACGACCGAGGTGAGTCACCGCGCACCAGCGCCGAGATCGGAACCGAGGCACACGGTCGAACGTGCGGATGCTCGGCCCTCTTGGACGGATTCAGACCGATCACCGTCGCCTGTGACGGGGGTTCGAGGTCGTACGCGCGTGGTTGGCTCAACGTCGACTCGCTTCTCGTGAGTGGGTGTGTGGCGCCGGTGTGCCGCAAGCCGGCCGCGAGGAACCCACGGGTGGTGGCGCGGGGAGTGCCCGCCATTTCGGTCCAGTGGTCGGTCCCACTGCAAAGTACGGTTCAGGTCGGCCCTGCGGAACTGCGCGACCCGCGTTTTTATTGAGCCCTAGCTGCCGTTGGTCGCGCTAGCTCCGCTCTTTTTACGGACTTTCGCGCGGCTTCGACCCGATCGGCAGCGGCGGGCCTCTCCCCAGGATCGAAAGGCTCCACGGGTCGACGTTCAACCGCAGCAGGTGCAGCGGTTGAACAGATTATCCGGAGCGGCCGGTGAGGGACTGCTTCGTCAGGTTCGGTAGTGGATTAACTGTGATTAATATTTCTTTTCTTCATTGCTGAGAAATTTATAAGGTTGGCGCATGTTTGAGTGGACAGTTGCTCTTTGTCGTGTTAACGACATGGGTGGGATCAAGTATTCGAGTTTGCCTCCATATATTGCGTGCACCCCGCTAAATGCAGTGGTGCGCATAGGTGCTTCGAAGTCCGGAAGCGACTGCGGCTCAGCGTGCCGACTGCCCTTCGGAGTTGTTCTCGGCCGGTATAGCAGTCCGATGGGCGGGCGACGACATGTCGGGGGCAGCGTTCTGGGTTAGCTCGGACGAGGGGTCGGCTTCACCCGCTAGGCGGACCTGAGCGTGAAGCCGATTTTCAGGCCACTGGATGCCCGCGAGCTGAAGGTCGAGTCTTCGCGGGTGCGGCACACGGTGGGAGTCCCGCGCCGCACATGTGTCTCGGACCTAGCCGGTGGGTGTCCTGACGGTCGAGTGAACGTGGCGCAGGCATTCGTGTATTCGAATGACCGCACTATTCAGCTTCACTGGGTATTACCTGACCCGAAAGACTCCGTTCATCTGATGTAAGTGACGAAGTGACGGTTGGTCTGTCGACTTCCAATCTCGGACGACCGTGAAGATGGATCCGAGGGGCCGCGGCAACTTAATTCTTGGCGTTTCTTGAGGACGTTCTCAGTCGTTGTGGCGGGTGTACCGCGCGTCGTTGGCACGACTACATCCCGCATGATTTGCGCCGTTGCAGCCGCCTGCTCCCGAGCTGTTCCCTCACACAGTCCAGTAGGACGCAACGGACGGCGTACCCACTGTCACTCGTTAGAAGTATCAAGTGTCACCCAATAGTGTTGAACACTGAAATTCATACTTCTCGGGGAACTCGGGTGGAGACGCCGGGATCGGCGCCTCGCCCAACTGCTCGATGATCATCTCGCGCGGTTAATACTGCGAGATCCACTAAAGTTTGTCATCGTGAAAGGGAGCGACGCGGCCGGTGGGCGGTATCGCGGCGATTGAGGATCCGACCTTCGACATGGACGTCTGAACGGCAGGCGCCCAGTGACCTTTGGCGATCTATTGCGCGGCACCCGGCCCGAGCTGGATGGCTGTGCGGGGGTGAGGTGATGTGTGAGTGCCAGAAAATAGTGTGTCAATTCGCTCAGCGTTCATCTAGACCATTGATGGCTCAGTGCTTATAGCACTCAGGTGTGCCTGGCGGTGTATCGCAGTCAGCGACCTCGAAGGGCTCGCTAGTGACTTCCTGCACAAACGGGTTGCCTGGAGTCAAGGCCACTCATAGTTTCACTATTGGTGGCGCAGCTAGAACTAGATTGGGCTGGCGGGCCCTCGACGGTCCGCCCCGCAAGGGTGCGACGCCTATTCTTGTGTGCGGATGCTCTTTCCGGTTTCAGTCACGTGGGGACGATTAGCTTGAACGACACTACGCGCGGCTTACTCTTCAATGAAAGTGCACTAGAAAAACATCTCCTGTTCCAGTACGACCAGATACAGCGTTCGCGAGTGTCGCGGGTCCCCATCGCGTCCCTGGTCACGTCCGGGTCTCCGCGTCTTGCCGGTGCGGATGCCGAACACGTGCGTGCGCTCGCCGAGTCCGGTGCGGTCCTGCCGCCGATCGTCGCCCATCTGCCGTCGCGAAAAGTGGTGGACGGCGTGCACCGCATGCAGGCCGCCATGATGCGCGGTCAAACCGAGATCTCGGTTCGGTTCTTCCACGGCAGCGAATCAGATGTTTTCCTGCTCTCGGTGATGGCCAACAGCCAGCACGGTCTGCCGCTGTCCCAGGGCGATCGACTTGCCGCGGCCGAGCACATCTTCACCTCGCACCCGGAATGGTCTGATCGAATGGTCGCGATCGTTGTCGGACTCTCCGGTAGGAAGATTGCCGCGCTGCGGACAAAAGTCGCGGACCACGTCCCTCAGCCGACCAGCAGGATCGGGCGCGACGGGCGGTCCAGGCCGGTGGACGCCTCGGCCGGGCGGGCGCGTGCCGCCGAACTGGTGGCCAGCAGGCCAGGCATCTCGCTTCGGCAGGTGGCTCGTGAAGCCGGTATCGCGCCGGCGACCGCGGCGGATGTGCGCGATCGGCTTCGCCGTGGGGAGGATCCGGTGCCGATGCGCGGCACACAGTCGAAGAAGCCGGCTGTGACAAGGCGCGTCGACGTGTCTGTTTCGAGTCCGAGGGAACCGCTCTCGAACAGGTCGATCTCGGAGCTGACGCCAAGTTTCGACCAGCTCTGCAAGGACCCGTCGCTCCGGTTCACCGAGGCAGGCAGGACGCTTCTGCGCATGTTCGACTCCTGCCAGGCACTCGTTCGCGCGGAGGAGGGGATAGCGAGACGGTTGCCTGTGCACTCTCTGGAATCGGTCGCGGAACTGAGCATTGCCTACGCAGAGGTACTCCGGTCCTTCGCGGCCGAGCTACGGCAGCTGCGTAGCTCGTACTCGGTGGACGATCACGACCGCGTCCGTGGCATACCGGCGCCGGGTGATTCCCTGGAGTCAAGAAGTCGTCGCAACGCCGGGTGAGACGAGGACCGGAGCCGGGCCGCGCGTCTGCGACGCGACGAACCAGCCGGGCAGCCGCGGTACGGCTACCCCTACCGATTCGACTGCCAGTTCGTGGAACCCATGGGCCTTGAACAGCGCGCGGGTCGACGCCACCTGGTCCGGCCAGCAGTACGACATCGACCACACCACGGTGCAGTGGGCGGCATGCTCGGTGCTGAGCGAGGACACTTCCGCACCCACGGCGCCGGCCATCCCGTCGAGTCTCGGCGCGACCACCACGCCCGCTCGCCTTGTCGGCTGCGTGGCCGCGTCGGTGAGGTTCACCTGGCGGCGCTCAGCTCGGACGAGCAGCTCGGCAGTCGGTTCCGCGACCAGCAGCCAGGTGTCCGCCGTTCGTGGCCGGTCAGCGATCACCTCGATGGCGATGCGCGCGGACCAGCTGTCGTAACAGGTCACGGAGTTCGGTCCGGGCTGAGTGCTCAGCGCACGGTGCAGGTGCTGGCCGATCGCCGTGACCAGATCGAACCGTGGCGAAAGGCCCCACAGCGCACTGACGTCGAGTCTGTCGCCGATCATCGGGACGCCGTGTGTGGTGTCGCTCAACGAACCGTGTTCCAACATGTGTCCGCCCTTTTCGGCATGTTCTGGTTGCTCGAAATTCGCGTTCGAGGTGGCCGAAATATTGTGGAACAATCTAGAAAGTTGCTCGAGTGTGAATCGGACTACCTTGCGACCGTATTCTCCGAGGTCAGCCTCACTCGAGACCGCCGGCGCCGCGAGTCCAGAATGTCACAGTACCTACATATGACTGGTTGTCTATTACCCGAAGACCCCTGGCCGGAGAGCACGGGCGGAAATTCTACACAGAGAGATCCGGACCGTTCAACTGACGCGATGCGGCAGTCGAACGGTCCGGATCATGAGATTTTCCAGGATGGCGTGTGCGGCTTTCGCCGGCTGTACCCCCGCAAGAAGCGTGGCTACCGTGTCTGAGGGACGCGCTCGTCGCAGCCCGCCACTTCCCCAACGCGGCGCCTGGCATTCGTCTTGGTGCTCGGAGGTCAGTAATGAGTTCACTGAGTGCGGTACTCATCGGAGGGCCGGCTGGTCTCTCGCTCGAGGATCGTGTGCTGAGGCTTACCGATGTTGAGGAGGTAGTACGTTGCAGGTACGGAGAGGGCTATGAATGCTTTCAGTTTCTGGGTGAACGGATGGCATTCGATCCGAGTGTTCTCGTCTATGAATGGAGCCATCGCGAAGGAGGGCGAATGTCACCGGAGGGCTGATTGACGAGCCAGGTGCGCAGCCGAATCTTCCGAACCTTGCCCATGTGGTTTGCGCGGCAGTTCGCCGATCCGTGTGTCTCCCAGCTCGGCCAGCGCACAGGCGAACCGCTCCACCCAGCAGACCAGCTCCCGGTAGCTCAGGCTGACCAGCTCGTCTTCGTCGCGGTAGGCCGGTACCGCTTGTGCGTCAGGAGTCTGCTCGGCCCGGCCGAACACATCGTTCACGAGGGTCTCGGCGCGCCATACACCGGCCGCGCGATATCGTCGAATCAGTTCCCTCGGCGGTCGCACCGTAAATCTCATCCACCGCTCCTCGATAGACGTGTGTATCGGTCAAGAGACTTACCGAGGGCCGCTAAATTCCCGGTTTATCCCATCGTGAGAACTGCCGGGACCGGCAAGGATTACGACGAGAAGCTGTCTGCCGCGCTCGACACGGCGGTCGCTCGGCCGCGCCATTGCTTCATGCGTGGTCGTGGCTCGTTTATCTGACGTTTATGTCGAGGCGATGCACTTGGCGTTGTTCCCGACGCTGTGAGGAGGACTCGGTGAGCACCCGGCCCGATGCACCGAATCTTGAGACTCTTGAAACGCGGCAGATCGACCAACAGCTGCGCGAGCTGGAAGATCGACTCGTCGCTCGATATGCGAATCACGCGGTTCCCACAGAAGAGGTGGTGCGGCGCACGGTCGCCGAACTGCGAGACCGCTACTCGATCGCCCGGGTGCGGAGCTTCCTTCCGATCATCATCGAGCGAGCCGCCCGTGCCAAGTTCGACCAATAGCCGCATGGAGACAGCGGCGTTGATGCGGCCAACTCGGCCGCGGTGATCCGGAAGACCATCCCTTCGACCGAAGCGCCTGGCTCGGATGACGCGATCAGCATCGGGTGGCGATCGCTTCCGCTGGCTCGTATCACGTCCGGGTCGGTAATCGTGATCCAGTCCAGCCGGTAACCGGGCACCGTTTCGAGCCAACCATCGAGTGGTCTGCCGAACGTCGAGAGCTGCACTTCGGCCTGGCGTAGCGTTCCGTAGGAGAACAACAAAATGTCCGGATCAGCCGCCACGGAGCAGTTTGTACCAGGCGCTGGCTCGCGCCCGGGAATCCGGGGTACGCGCATCAGACCCGGCCGAGGGTGCATTCCGCCGCGGTCCGGGTGATGATCGAGGTATGACTGTATCTGATGTCGATGAGGGGGCCAGGGCTCGTCGGCTGGTCGAGGCGGAGGAGAAGGCCGAGGAGCTGTTCGACGAGGTGGTGCGGCGGGGGATCATTGCACCGGGGGCGTTCGAGTCCCGCGTCAGTGCTCAGGTACGTGACCTGGCGGCCGACATGTTCGGCACTCGCCGGCATTGGCACAAGCGGATCGTCCGGTCCGGGCCGAACACCTTGCAGCCGTATCGGCAGAATCCGCCGGACCGTGCGATTACCGAGGACGACATCGTGTTCCTCGATTTCGGCCCGGTGTTCGAGGAATGGGAGGCCGACTTCGGGCGGACCTATGTGCTCGGTGACGATCCGACGAAGCTGCGTCTGCAAGCGGACCTGCCGACGATCTGGGCACAGGGTCGCGAGTACTTCGATGCGTGTCCCGACATCACCGGCGCCGAGTTGTACAGCCATGTGGTCTCGTTGGCCGGTTCCGCGGGCTGGGAGTTCGGCGGCCCGCACAGTGGTCACCTGGTCGGCGAGTTCCCGCACGAGCTGATCGACGGTGAGCGCATTGAGAGCTACATCGCTCCGGGCAACACGAGCCGAATGCGTCGTCCCAACAAGGTCGGCCGGGTCAGCCACTGGATTCTGGAGATTCACCTGGTGGATCGGCCGAAGGAGATCGGCGGGTTCTACGAGCAGCTGCTGACCCTGGCCCGCTGAGATGGTGGGTACGGCTACGGCAGTACCCACCATCCGCGAGCGGTCAGGCGGACGGGGCCTGGTCCAGCAGCATCGTCTTGGTCTCCAGGTAGGGCAGCAGTCCTTCGCGGCCGCCTTCGCGCCCGATGCCGGACTGTTTGTACCCACCGAAGGCGATCCCGAAGTCGATTCGCATGTTGTTGTGGCCGACCGTGCCGGAGCGGAGTCGGCCTCCGACCTGTCGGGCCCGGGCACTGTCGGTGGTGAACACCGAGGCGTTGAGCCCGTAGATGGTGTCGTTGGCGATGTCGATGGCGTGCTCTTCGTCGTCGGCGGGGATGACCGAGAGCACCGGTCCGAAGATCTCCTCGCGGGCGATGGTGTGGTTGTTGTCCACTCCGGCGAACACGGTCGGTTCGATGTAGTAGCCACGGTCGAGGTGTGCGGGGCGGCCGCCGCCGGTGATGAGCCGGGCGCCTTCCTCGATGCCCTTGGCGATGTAGCCTTCGACGCGGTCGCGCTGGCGTTCCATGGCGAGCGGGCCCATCTGCGTCGAGGCGTCGAACGGGTCCCCCACACGTACCGAGGAGAACGCCGAGGCGAGCGCGTCGGCGAACTCGTCGTGTCGGTTCCGGGGCACCACGATCCGGGTCAGGGAGGCGCACACCTGACCGGAGAGCATGCACTCGGCGCCGGCGAGCGCGGCCGCCGCGGCGGCGAAGTCCGCGTCGTCGAGAATGACCGCGGCCGATTTACCACCGAGCTCAAGGGTGCAGCGGGCGATGCGTTCACCGCAGATGGCGCCGATCTTGCGGCCGGCCGCCGTGGATCCGGTGAACGATATCTTGTCGACCCGTGGATCACGGACCAGAAGCTCGGAGACCTCCCGGTCGGCGGTGACGACGTTGACGACGCCGGGCGGGAGGCCCACCTCCTCGGCGATCTCCGCGATCAGGTAGCCGGCCGCCGGGGCCTCTGGAGACACCTTGACGATCACGGTGCAGCCGGCGAGGAGCGCTGGGGCGATCTTGCCCACGATCAGCATCAACGGGCCGTTCCACGGGATGATCGCTCCGACCACCCCGACCGGTTCACGCACGAGCAGCCCGTACTCGCCACCGGGTACCGGCGACGGGCTCGGAGTCACGACCTGTTCGAAGGGGTAGGTGGTTGCCAGGTCCGCGTAGAAGCGGAACGCCTTCGGATTGTCCTGGGACATGAACCGAGCGGTCGACTGGACGACGCCGGACTCTCTCGGCCAGATGTTGTTGTACTCCTCGCCGCGCCGCTCCAGGGCGTCTGCCATGGCCCGCAGATATCCGGCTCGCTCCTCGTGGCTCAGCCGGGGCCACGGGCCGCGGTCGAACGCCTGCTTGGCCGCTCCGATCGCCCGGTCCATGTCCGGGGCCTGGGCTTCGGCCACTCGGAAGAAGAGCTCCTCGCTGTCGGAGTCGATGACGTCGATGCTGGAGGTGGAGGACGGCTCCACCCATTCGCCGCCGATGAAGAAGCGGTCGGGGTGGCGCAGGGGTGCAGTGACTTCGTTGGCCAAGCTCATGCCTTGGGATTCCCTCCGTGCGGGTGGGTTCACGTGCGGGCAGGTCGGCAGAGCGCATGTCGTGAACGACCGGGACCGCACCAACCGGCTGTCGACACGGTCGTCAGACGTGATGACCGACACGGCCAGCGTATCCGCATTATCGGAGTGATCGCTCATCCAGATCCGTGAACAAGGATTCATAGGCCCGGTTCTTCCTTGGATGATCCTCCAGCGAACGGCCTCGGTCCGCGTGAACTTCCGTATCCGCGGCCAGTCGCCGGGAGCTGGCCGGCCACGTTTGACTGGGTGCTCAGTGGTGGAGGAGGTGCGATGGACCTGGACACCGTTCGGGAACTGGGGCCCTGGTCGGCTCATGGCTGGCGGGACGGAGACGCCTGGCTGGCCGGTGGGACGTGGCTGTTCTCCGAGCCCCAACCCGCCGTGCGGCGACTGGTCGATCTGACCGAGATGGGCTGGGCGTCGCTTCGTCAGCTCGCTGACGGCAGTCTGGAGATCGGAGCCACCTGCACGGTCGCCGAACTGTCCGCCTACCCACATCCGTTGTTCCTGCCCTGTTGCCGTGCATTCCTGGCCTCGTTCAAGATCTGGAACGTCGCGACCGTCGGTGGGAACCTGTGCGCGGCACTGCCCGCCGGTCCGATGATCTCGCTGTGCGCCGCGTTGGAGGGCAGATGTCTGCTGCTGGCCCAGGACGGCGGACGGCGCGTGGTGCCGGTCAGCGACTTCGTCCGAGGAGCCGGGCGGACGGTTCTCGGCGAGGGCGAGCTGCTCCGCTCGATCACCTTGCCGGCGCACGCTCTGCGGCGCCGGTCGGCGATGCGACAGGCGTCGCTCTACGAGCTGGGTCGCTCGGCGGCGCTGGTGATCGGGACCCGGGACCCGGCTGGGGGCGCCACCACGGTGACGGTGACAGCCTCCACCGTGCGCCCGTTCCAACTCGGGTTTCCCGGCCTGCCGGGGCGCGAAGAACTGGCCGAGGCGATCGAACGAACGGTGCCGCCGAGCGGGTGGTTCTCCGACGTCCACGGGCTCCCGAGGTGGCGCCGGCACATGACCCATCGTCTCGCCGAGCAGGTACGCCGAGAACTGAGCGAGCCCACATGAGCTTCGGTGTACACGTCAACGGACAGTTCCACTCCGAGCAACCGTGCGCGGGGCAGTGCCTGCGGACCTATCTACGTGAGCGGGGCTGGTTCGGGGTGAAGAAGGGCTGCGACGCGGGGGACTGCGGGGCCTGCACGGTGCACGTCGACGGGACGGCGGTGCACAGCTGCCTCTACCCGGCACAGCGGGCGGCGGGCAAGAAGGTGACCACGGTCGAAGGCCTCGCCCGCGAGGGCGAGCTGCACCCGGTGCAGCGGTCGTTCCTCGATGCGCAGGGCTTCCAGTGCGGGTTCTGCACCGCCGGCTATCTGATGACCGCGGCGGTACTGGATTCCGAGCAGCGATCTGAGCTGCCGCGATCTTTCAAAGGCAATCTGTGCCGCTGCACGGGCTACCGCGCCATCCGGGATGCACTGAGCGGAACCCGGCACGTGGAACAACCCGAGCCGGGCCGCGCGGTCGGCCGCAACCTACCCGCACCGGCCGGCCCGGACGTGGTGACCGGGAAGGCCCGGTACACCTTCGACCTCGACGTGCCCGGCGTCCTGCACATGAAGCTGCTGCGCGCCGAGCATCCGCACGCCCGGATCGTCCGGATCGACACCGCCGCCGCGCTGGCGACGCCCGGGGTGCGGGCGGTGTTCACCCACCATGACGTGCCGGACCGCTACTACTCGACTGGGCTGCACGAACGAGCCGAGGACGACCCGGCCGACACCCGGCTGCTCGACGACACGGTGCGGTTCGTCGGCCAGCGGATCGCGGCGGTCGTCGCCGACACCGAGGCCGACGCTCTGGAAGGCTGCCGACGGATCGTCGTCGACTACGAGGTGCTGCCCGCGGTCCTCGACCCGGAGGCCGCGATTCGCCTCGGCGCTCCGATCGTGCACGTCAAGGACGCGGTCACGGCCGGCATCGCCAGGCCGGGAGCCAACGTGGCCGGTGAGGTGCACGGCGAGATCGGGAACGTCGAGCGCGGGCTCGCCGACGCCCACACGGTGGTGGACGAGACGTTCCGGGTGCCGAGGGTGCAACACGCCAGCCTGGAGACCCACGGCGCGGTCGCCTGGTGGGAACCGGCCGAGGACGGTGGTGAGAGGCTGGTGGTGCGCACCAGCAGCCAGGTTCCTTTCCTCGCTCGTCGTGCCCTGTGCCGACTGTTCGACCTACCCCCGGAGAAGGTGCGGGTGGTGGCAGGCCGGGTCGGTGGCGGGTTCGGCGGCAAGCAGGAGATGCTCGTCGAGGACATCGTCGCGCTCGCGGTCCTGCGCCTGCGGCGCCCGGTGAAGCTGGAGTTCACCCGGGCCGAGCAGTTCCACGGCGCGACCACCCGACACCCGTTCACCGTGCGGGTCCGTGCCGGAGCGGACCGCGACGGCACGCTCACCGCGCTGGACGTGCGCGCGGTGTCCAACACCGGTGCTTACGGCAACCACGGGCCCGCGGTGCTGTTCCACTCCCTCGGTGAATCACTCGCGGTGTACCGCTGCGCGAACAAGCGAGCCGAGGGCTACGCGGTCTACACCCACACCGTTCCGGCCGGTGCGTTTCGTGGCTACGGACTCGGCCAGGTCGCCTTCGCCGTCGAATCGACTCTCGACGAGCTGGCCCGGCGTCTGGACCTGGACCCGCTCGCGGTGCGTGAACGCAACATCATCCGCGACGGCGAAGCGCTGGTCACCCCCGCCGGCCACGACGAGGACCTGCACATCGCCAGCTACGGTCTCGACCAGTGCCTCGAGGTCGTGCGCGTGGCCAGGGCCGAACCCTGTGCGCCCCCACCGCCGGGTTGGCTGGTCGGTGACGGAGCGGCCCTGTCCATGATCGCCACCACCCCGCCGAACGGTCACATCTCCGATGCCACGGTGACGCTGCTCTCCGACGGCACGTTCGACCTGGCGGTGGGCACCGCCGAGTTCGGCAACGGCACGACGACCGTTCACCAGCAGATCGCGGCGGACCGACTCGGTTCGCTGCCCGACCGGGTGTCGATCCGGCAGTCCGACACCGACCTGGTCGGCCACGACACCGGTGCGTTCGGCTCGACCGGGGTCGTGGTCGCGGGGAAGGCCACGCTACGCGCTACTGGAGCGCTCGCCGCCGAGCTGCTCGATCTCGCGTCGGTCGCGCTCGCGGCGCCGGCATCGGAATGCCGGCTGGTCCTCGACGCGGTCGAGGCACGCGGGCGTCAGGTGTTGCTCAAGGAACTGCACCAGCTCGCGCGGGCGGGCGGGCGTGACCTCAGCGGGACGGGACGGTTCGAGGGAACGCCACGTTCGGTCGCGTTCGACGTCCACTGGTTCCGGGTTGCGGTCGATCCCGACACCGGGGAACTACGTATCCTGCGCAGCGTGCACGCGGCTGACGCCGGGCAGGTGATGAACCCGATGCAATGCCGGGGACAGGTCGAGGGCGGTGTGGCCCAGGCACTCGGCGCCGCGATGTTCGAGCAGGTCGAGATCGACGAGACCGGCAGCGTGACCACCGCCGCGTTCCGCACGTATCGGTTACCCACGTTCGGCGACGTCCCGGACACCGAGGTCCATTTCGTGGACACGACGGACGCGATCGGTCCACGCGGTGCCAAACCCATGAGCGAGAGCCCGTTCAACCCGGTCGCGCCCGCGCTCGCCAACGCGGTCCGTGACGCCACCGGTGTCCGATTCACCGAACTCCCGTTGCGGCGGGATCGGATTTGGGTCGGCGTGCGGGACCGACGCTGAAAGGTCCGTGCGAGTCCGAGGCCGTGGTAACACAGGCCGCGCCGAGGACGAGCGGGCGAATGCGCCTCTCCCGGCCGCCCGAGGTGGTCGGCCTGCGTCGGGGTTGACGGCATTGCAGGCCGTGCCGGTAACCGTGCGGTGGTGCGGATGCTGGAGCAAGCGGGGCATCCGGAGGGCCTGGTGCAGGCCCGCACCGATACCTCAGGCGCCCCCAAGCCGCCCGATCTCAAGAACCAGCGGAAGATAGGTTTCGAATTCGAGACCGGCTGGTGGGTCAATAGAGCCGAAATAATATTTCAAGTATTGGGCGAGGGTAGCGCTGAGCCAGGAGCAGTACCCTCGCCCGACTTGGATGTGCCGACGAAATCTTTGGGTGCGATGGGGAAGAAAGTAGAGGGAGTCAGGCCAGGGCTCTCCGGACTACACCCAGGAGCTCGGCAGCGGCAGCTCACCTCGCTGCCGACGAAACCGCGAAGCGCAACGATTTACGCAACGTCCATGGACGTTCAGCAGGATGGCCCTCTGGAGTACGTGAGGTTCGAGGAGGCAGAACGTGGAGGTTCGCGATTATGTGTTGGTGCCGGGGGCTTGGCACGGTGGCTGGTGCTGGCACCCCGTGGCCAAGCGGCTGCGCGCCGCGGGGCACACCGCTGTCTGCTTGACTCTGCCTGGCCTCGGTGACGGCGACGACCCGGTCGGACACCGCCTGGCGGACGCGGTGGACCATGTCGTTGAACAGGTTCGGGCCCGGGAGCTGACCAACGTGGTCCTGGTCGGCCACAGCTGGGGCGGCTACGTGATCACCGGTGCCGCCCACCAACTGGCCGACCGGCTGGCCGAGGTCGTCTACTACAACGGGATCGTCCCGATCGCCGGAGTCAGCCTGATCGAAGAGCTTCCGCCGGAGAACGCCGCTCTGCTCCGCGCGGCAATCGAGGCCTCCCCTGACGGTGCCATCAGCCCTGAGTTCGAATGGACCACGGTCCTGATGCACGACGCTCCGGAACCGGCCCAACGGCTGCTGTACGAGCTGCTGACCCCGCAGCCGGGCAGCTATTTCCTCGACGCACTAGACGTCGGGCCGGTGACCGAGCTAGGGCTGGCGACCCGGTACGTGCTCTCCGAGAACGACCAGGTCCTGTCCCCGCCGGGCGCGGAGTTCGCCGCCCGGCTCGGGCAGCCCCCGACCTCGGTGCCCGGTACCCACGAAAGCCTGCTCACTCACCCCGCCGAGCTGGCTGCCGCGCTACTGACCTGACGTAGCTGCCCAACCAGATCGGCGGCTCGCGCGGCAATCCATCGGTGAGGGCGGCTCTGGTGATCGTGACGCAGGTCGAGTCACGGAAGCTCCTCGAGCGTTCGTGAGGTCGCGCCGTTGGCTGGCCTCCAGGAAGGGCATACACACTGGCCGGTCGAGCCGGGTCGGCGATCTGTTGATCTCACGTCGATCGGTCGAGGCCAGAGTTGTGCTCAGTGTCGGTGTTGGGAGGCTGGCTGGTGACTACCGGGTACGACGTCGTCGTAGTGGGTGCCGGGACGGCGGGGTGCGTGCTGGCAAGCAGGCTCTCGGCCGACCCCGGTCGACGCGTCCTTCTCATCGAGGCTGGTCGGCGGCTGACCGAACCGGTCATTCACCGCCCCGGGGCGTGGCCGCTGGCGCGGCTGACCGAGGCGAACTGGGGCGAGAACACGGTGACGCAGGCCTCGACCGGGACGTCTATCCCGCTAGCCCGGGGTAGGGGACTCGGCGGCTCGTCCGCCATCAACGCCATGGCGTTCATCCGTGGCCATCGTTCCAGCTACGACCGGTGGGTCGACGAAGGGGCCAGTGGGTGGGGTTTTGACGACCTGCTGCCGTTCTTCAAACGCAGCGAAACCGCGCCGAGGCGGGATCCCGCCCTGCGCGGGTCCGGCGGTCCGTTGTATCTGGCGCCGGCCTTGGCGCCGAACGATTGGCTGCGTGCCTGCTCGGCTGCCGCGGCGGCCTGCGGGCATCCGGCGGCCAGTGACATCTGCGGTGGGTTGGAGGAGGGCTTCGGTGCGCTCGACAACAACATCGTCGGCGGTGCTCGGCAGAGCGCGGCGGATGCCTATCTGACCGGGGATATGCTCTCCCGGCCGAACCTGACCGTCCTGCCGGATGCCGTCGTAGGTCGGTTGCGATGGGCGCACGGTCGGTGCGTCGGCCTTGATTACCGCACCGGCTCCGGCCGATCGGGTACGGTCGGCTGCCTCGGTGAGGTGGTGTTGTGCGCCGGCGCGGTGGGCTCGGCGGCGTTGCTGATGCGTTCGGGTGTCGGGCCAGCGGGCAATCTACGCGCACTGGACATCCCGGTCCACGGTGAACTAGCCGGGGTCGGCGCGAACCTGCACGACCATCCGGTGAGCCCGTTGATCTACCGGCCCGGTGCGCGCGGGGCGCCACCGGGCCGAGCCAATCATGCTGAGCTGGTCGGCCTCGTCCGCACCTGCTTCGCACACGGGGCACCGGATGTCCAGGTGCTCTTCGTCGACCTGCCGATCCCGCCACCGGGGTTCGCGTCCGTACCGGCCGGGTTCACCATCCGCCCGTCGATCATGAACCCGATCAGCCGGGGCACCGTGCGGCTGGCCACCGCGGACCCCGCCACACCGCCGCTCATCGATCCCAATTACTACGCCGATCCGCTCGACGTGGCTCGGATGCGTGAAGGCCTGCGCATGGCCCGGGCGATCGGCGAGGCGGCCGCGTTGGCTCCCTGGCGGGGCGTGGAGCTGCTGCCCGGCCCGGACATCAGGGACGATCACCAACTCGACGACTACGTGCGACGGTCTCTGGGTTCGTACTCCCACCCGGTCGGCACCTGCAGGATGGGCACTGACAGCGCATCGGTGGTCGATCTCCGGTTACGTGTGCACGGGGTGTCCGGGGTACGGGTCGCCGATGCTTCGATCATGCCATCGATCATCTCGGCCAACACCAACGCGACCGTGTACGCAATCGCTGAGCGGGCCGCCACCATGTTGACGAGTTGATCTATCTCTACCTAGGACGATCCACGGACCGGGTCGTTGCTGAGATCGACAACTCGACGCCGGTGCCGAGGAGCAGCAGCCACGTTCTGGACCGGGCGGAACCGAGGCCACCGGTACCGAGTCAATTCGCAACTGTTGGGCTGGTCAGAAGCGTGCGCCGATCAGATCGGCGGCTCGCTCGGCGATGGCGTAGACGGTCGCGTTGGTGTTGGCAGAGATCGGGCAGGGCATCACCGAGGCATCCGCGACGCTGAGGCCTGTCACGCCGTGCACGGTCAGATCAGGAGAGACGACGGCGTGCTCGTCGGTGCCGATGCGGCACGTGCCGCCGTAGTGGGAATAGGTCCTCAGATTCCGTCGTGCGTAGGCTCGCAGGCTCTCGAGGTCCTGCCATCCGGCCGGGCCGGGGAGTACCTCCTCGGCACGCCACCGATCCAGCGGCGCGGCGTCGCCGATCCGTCGTGCCAGGTGAAGTGCGGCCACGATCGTGTCCAGGTCGCCGGGGGCAGTGTAATAGCGCGGGTCGATCAATGGTGGCGCCTCGGTCGAGCCGCCGGAGAGCCGGACGGTTCCTCGGCTCTCCGGGAGCATGAGTGCCACCATGATCGTGTAGCCCTCGCCGAGATCCGGACCGGGCAGCGACGGAGCACGCAAGGGCACGTCCACAAACTGGATCTGCACGTCAGGGCCCGTGCTGGCGCGATGGGTGCGTACCAGGCCCTGTACCTCGCCATGGTTGTTGACGCCGGGAGGGACAGTGGTGGTGGCTCGGTAGACGAGCCCACACATCGGATGATCGTGCAGGTTCGCCCCGACTCCCGGCAGGTCGACCAGAGCCCGGACGCCTACTTGCTGGAGGTGGGCGCGGGGGCCGATTCCCGAGTGCAGCAGCAGCGCCGGCGAACCGACCGCACCGGCCGCGAGCACAACCTCAGTGCGACTACGCGCCTCGTGCAGGTGACCGGCGTGGCGGTACTCGACCCCGAGGCAGCGGTCCCCGTTCAGGAGCAGCCGGGTGGCCATGGTGTCGGCGAGAACGCGAAGGTTGGGCCGGACGAGTACCGGCCGCAGGTAGGAATCGGCTGCGCTCTGACGTCGACCGTCGGCGATGCTGAGGTCGCCCCAGCCGAAGCCCTCCTCGCGGCCGCCTCCGACATCCCGGGCGAGCCGGTGGCCGACCGAGAGCGCCGCCGCCAATCCCGCGCTGCTGATCGGATGGCGCTCGACCGCCGGACCGACCCGCTGGGGGCCGGCCTGTCCGCGCAGACCCGGGTCCCGCCGAGCCTGGTCGGCGACAGTCTCCGACCGCACGAAGTAGGGGAGCAGGGCGTCGAAGCCCCACCCTGTGCCACCGACCGAGGCCCACGCGTCATAGCTCGTCCAGTGGCCGCGGAGGAAGTTCATCGCGTTGATGGAGGAGGAGCCGCCCAGTCCGCGTCCCCGAGGGAAGGGGACCGTGTCCCCGTTCGCGATCTGGGGGACCGTGTGGTCCGCCCAATCGGCTTCGCTTCCGCCCAGGCTCGGCCAGGCGGGTGGTACAGCCATCGTGGGAAGTGGCTCGAAGCTACCTGCCTCCAGCAGCAGCACCCTGACCCGGTCGTCCTCGGACAGTCGAGCGGCCAGCACGCACCCTGCGCTACCAGCGCCGATGACGATGTAGTCGTAATCAGGTCCGGACATAGGACAAAGATAGGTCGTGCCGTCGATGACGGTGTTGACATTGCGTTGACAACAGCGCCATTTCGTACTCAGTATCCGACGCTGGGAAGATAACTACCGGTCGGCTCACTGTAGAGCCCCAGCGTCATGAGGTTCATCGTGTGAACCAGGGTGAGCCCGTTGGTCAGGAAATGCCCCAGTAGCTCGGCGTTGGTCGCCGGGACAAGCATTCCGGTCCCCCGTATTTCTTGAACGGAGGACACGAGCGCGCAGATATCTTCGTTGTTCTCGCCCACGGCGTGGCAGAACAGTCCGACTCCGGTCGCGTAACCCGTTACTCGGGTACCTCGAATCGCGACGATGCCTTCGCCTCGAGAGATGGAGTCCATGAGTTCGTTGGACCTGTCGTGCCCATGAATGCGGTGACACAGTCGTGCGCAGTCGTCCAGGTCCGCGGAAGTTGCCGGACGTACCAGCCTGTCGCGGTTGTCGCGACGGGCCAGGTCGCCTTGTAGGCAGGCGAGTGGTTCTCGTACGCGGAAGCCCAGGCGGGTATACAACGCGAGGGAGTGACTGTTGTATCCGGCTTGAACCAGTCGTACGCCCGCGGCAGTGATTCTCGTGGCTCGCGCCAAGGTGTTGTTCATCAGGGCGTGCCCGACACCCATACCTTGGCTGTGCGGATCCACGGTCAGTGGGCCCACGCTGCAAATAGAGCTCCTTTCATCAAGAAAGTTGCTCCCCACGATCGTTCCGTCGAGTTCGGCGACGACACCATATATCTTCGGATGAAGAACAACCGACTCTATCAAGCCGATGCCATCGGCCAGTGAAGGGACGTTGGAAGGAAATCCATGCCGTTCCGCGAGGCGACTGAATGCGGACCAGCAGATGCGGCCGCACGCTTCAATGTCGGAAGGACCAGCCGGTCGAAGCTCCACGTCCACCGCGTCACGTCTTCCAATCGTCGGGCATCGACCTGATGGTCCTCGAGATATTCGGTTCCGAGGGCGAGGTTACCGCGCGGTGTATCGCTAGGCAGGAAAAGAAGAGCGCACGCTGTATCCGAAATCGGAGAGTAGATTCACTCCGTTGATCGTGTGGGAGTTCGCGGAGCTGAGGTAGAGCACGCTCCAGGCGACGTCGTCGGCGGTGTGGACCGGGTAGTCCGCGTCGGCAAACGACTCGACCCCCATTCCGCGTCGGGCCATGGGGGTGTCCACGATGGACGGACAGATGCTGTTCACCCGGATCCGGTGCTCGTCGAAGAGCTCGACGGACAACGCTCGGGTGAGTTGGACGAGAGCACCCTTGGACGCGTTGTAGGCGAGCATCCCGGGCGCGGAGACGAACCCGGAGTCCGATCCGATGACTCGGGTTGTTCTTACCATCCACGAACCACCCGCCGCGCCGGGCGATGTCACGCCGGCCCGACAGCCATCCTGGACATCATGGTCGTAGAAAGAACCGGTGAGGAAGAAGGACCAGCACCGGCAGGCGGAGTCGTGAACTGGTCGGGACGCGTCAGCCTGGACCGCCGGTCGTTGCTCCGACTCGGCGCGGTCGGGGGTATCGGCGCGGCGTCCGCGGCAGGTTTCCTCTACGCCGGAGGCTGGTTCAGCCCCGAGCGGCTCACACCCGCTCGCTTCGCCGACCGATTCGAGCACGTCTTCGGCCGGCACGAGGGATTCCGCCGCAACCACGCTAAAGGCGTCGCCGTCAGTGGCTATTTCACCGGCAACGGCCACGGCTCCTCGTTGAGCACCGCCTCGGTGTTCGCCGCCGGCCGCACCACGGTGACCGGTAGGTTCTCGCTGGCCGGTGGGATGCCGTACGTGACGGACAGTCCAGCCACCGTTCGCGGTCTCGGTCTGCTGTTCCAGCTACCCGACGGCGAGCAGTGGCGTACCGCGATGGTGAACATCCCGGTGTTCACCGACCGGGTGCCGGAGGGCTTCTACGCCAGGCTCCTCGCCTCGAGGCCGGACCCGTCGACCGGGAAGCCCGACCCGGCAGCGATGGGCCGGTTCCTGGCGCGGTTCCCCGAGACGGCCCGCGCGATGGCACACATCGCGGCGCATCCCGCGACCTCCGGTTTCGCCGACAGCACCTTCCACGGGCTCAACGCGTTCCGGTTCGTCGACGCCGTGGGCCGGTCCACTCCCGTGCGCTGGCGGTTCGTGCCGCATGATTCGGCACCCCCCGCGCCTGCCGCGCACCCGACCGGGCGAGATGCCCTGTTCGACGCGTTGGTGTCCCGGTTCGCCGCCGGCCCGCTGCGCTGGGATCTCGAACTGGTCGTCGGTGAGCCGGGCGATCCCACCGATGACGCCACCACACCGTGGCCCGCCGGCCGGCGCACGGTCACCGCCGGCACCCTGACCCTCGACACGGCGGACACCGAGGCGCCGGGCAACGCCCGCGACATCAACTTCGACCCGCTGGTGCTCCCGTCGGGCATCGCACCATCGGACGATCCGCTGCTCAGCGCCCGCTCGGCGGTGTACTCCGCGTCGTACACCCGTCGCAGCGGTGAGCCCAAGACCCCCAGTGCGGTACACGCACAGGAGGCTCGCCCATGACCGCCGAGCAACCCCAGCACTTCACGAGAACCGCGCAGACGCTGCATTGGCTCATGGCGGTCATGGTGCTGGCGATGTTGGTGGTCGGGGTGACCATGGTGACCACCACGGCCGGCTACCACGTACTCCTGGCGATACACCGCCCACTGGGCGTTGCGATCCTGGTGCTCGTCGTGGTGCGTTTCGGCTATCGGCTGTGGCGCCGTCCTCCGCCGCATCCTCGACAGATGCATCCACTCGACCGGCGAGCCGCGATCGTCACCGAGTACCTGCTGTATGCCTTGCTGCTCGTCCAGCCACTAGTCGGCTGGGCCACCGTCTCCGCTTCCGGGACACCCGTGGTACTGGCCGGCTCAGTGCATCTTCCCTCGATCGCCCCGTCAGTCCCGTCCCTCTATGCCGCCCTGCACCAGACGCACGTCGTCCTCGCCTATGCCCTGTTCCTGGTGTTTCTCGGGCACCTGAGTGGTGCTCTGGTGCACGCGCTGGTGCTGCGCGACGGGGTGTTCGAGCGGATGGTCCTCGGCCGGCGCCGGGTGCCCGCATCCGCCGTGCGGACGGTCGAGGAGTCAGCGATCCGTCACAGGTGACGCTGGACCGAGGGCCGACTCCGGTCCTGCCGTGCGTGCCCCGAGGACCGCCATGACCAGATCGACATAGCGGTCGACGATCTCAGCTCTGGTCAGGGGTCCGGCGGGTGAGAACCATTCACGAATGCCGTTGAGCATGTCGAGTATGGCCATCGTGGTGATTCTGACGTCACGGACCACGAACTCGCCGCTGCGGCAGCCGGCGTCGATGGTGTCGTGTACGGCGTCGTGGTATGTGCGTTGCAGCTCGAGCCCATGATCCCGGTTCTCGGGGGCGAGCGCATTGCGGATCGGGTTGCCGGTCAGCAGTTCCGGTCGCCGGTCCTCGCTGATCTCGATGTGTAGGCGAACCGTCCGGCGGATTCGCTCGGTCGGCGACAAACCGGCATCCCTCAGGACGGGAACCGTCGCGTCGACGAAGTCGGTCATGAACCGTGAGACCACCGCGTGGAGCACATCCTGCTTGTTCGTGAAGTGGTGATACATGGTTGAGGACGAGATACCGGCGGCGTTGGCGATGTCGCGTATCGACGTCGCCCCGAAACCGCGTTCATAGAACAGCGTGCTCGCATGTTTCAGGATCTGGTCGTGCGGCACCGGCCCGTCGTCCAGCGACTTCTTCCTGGCCACGCCGCGCCTCCCGGGGATGGTCCGCTGCCTCCTGCTCGGCCCGGTCATCGTAGGTGAGGGGAACGGCGCCCCGGCTCGGATCGGTTGTCAGTGCAGAGCCGTGGCAGTCGGACAACGTCTTGACCGCCAGGTGGTCACGTGCTTAACCTGTGTCGATCAAATGATCGACACAGGTCCGCTGGCCGCTTCGCCAGGGGACGATCTCTACGGTGGGGTGGTCATGCAGACGGGTTCCGACTGGTCGACGGTTCCGGTCAAGGGGGCGAAGGTCCTGGTCACCGGGGCGGCGGGAGGCCTCGGGCGGGCGTTGACCGAAGCGCTTGCGCAGCTCGGTGTGGAGGTCGTCGGTATCGACAGAGCTGGCACCGTGGTCGCCGGCGACACTCCGATGATCACCGCGGATTTGACTGATGACGAGGCAGGGCCTCGGGCAGTCGTGGAGGCGATAGATCGCCTCGGCGGTCTGGACGGACTGGTCGGCGCCGCCGGGATCGTCGACACGATTCACCGTGCACACCGGTTCCCGATCGCGGACTTCCGGGCAGACCTCGAGGCGAATCTGTTGGCCCAGTTCGCCGTCGCTCAGGCGGCATATCCGGCGTTGAAAGAGGCGGATTCCGCCTCGATCGTGTTCATCTCGTCGATCGCGGCACAGGATGGACTGCCCGGACAGATCTCCTACGCGGCCGCCAAGGCCGGGCTGCTCGGGTTGGCCAGGGGGCTCGCCGCGGAATGGGTGTCCGACGGCATCAGGGTCAACGCCGTCGCGCCAGGGCTCTTCGCCACCCCGAAAGTCCTCGCGCTGCCGGAGTCGGCACGAGACCGGCTGCTCGCGTCGGTCCCCCTCGATCGGGTGGCGACCCTCGGGGAGGTCGTCGGCTCGGTGCTCTACCTGCTCTCACCCGCCGCTCACTACACGACCGGTCAAACCCTGCGGCTGGACGGCGGGGCAGGGCTCACACTCGGCGGGTTCTATCGCTGATGTCGCGTCTGCTCAGCTCTCCGCCGACGGCCGACACCGCTACCGAGGAACCGCGATGACCTTCGTGACCGACCCACTCTCTGGCCACGCCGAAGCGTCCGAGACAGCCGTGGCACCCGACGTCGACGATGTCGACGTCGTGATCGTCGGGGCAGGCTTCAGTGGCCTCGGTGTGGCGGCGCTGCTCGACAAGGCGGGGATCCGCTCGTTCCGAATCCTCGAAGCGGCCGACGACCTGGGCGGGACGTGGAGGGACAACACCTACCCCGGGTGCGGGTGCGACATCCCATCGCCGCTGTACTCCTACTCGTTCGACCAGAAATCCGACTGGAGCAGGCTGTTCGCCGGCCAGCCAGAGATCCTGGACTACCTGCGCGACGTCGCCCGCCGTCGCGGCCTGATCGACCACATCCGGTTCGGGCAACGGGTGAGCCACGCCCGATGGACCGAAGCCGACTCCCGGTGGGAGGTGACGAGCTCTCACGGAGACCGCTACCGTGCCCGGTTCCTGATCTCCGCCGTGGGACCGCTGCATCACCCGGCGTACCCCGACGTGCCCGGCATCGACACGTTCGACGGTCCGGTCTTCCATTCGGCGGACTGGCGGCACGACGTCGACCTCACCGGCAAGCGAGTCGCGGTCGTCGGCACCGGGGCAAGCGCGATCCAGTTCGTCCCGGCGATCGTCGACCAGGTCAGTGCGCTCACCGTATTCCAGCGCACCCCGCCCTGGATCGTCCCGAAGGCCGACCGGCCCTTCGACAGCCGTCATCGCCGCCTGGCGCGCTGGGTGCCGCCCTATCGCTGGTGGGTCCGCGAGCGGCTGTTCTGGATCCACGAGAACCGTGCCGCCGGCTTCGTCAGCGATCCCGGGGCCATGGCGCAGACGGGTGCGCTGGCACGCACGCTGATCGAGAGACAGGTGTCCGATCCCCGGCTACGCGCGACCGTCACCCCCAACTACGCGATCGGCTGCAAGCGGCTGCTGATCTCCAGCGACTGGTACCCCGCCCTGTCCCGACCCCACGTCGACGTTCGTCCTGGCGGTGTTGCCGAGGCCCGGCCCGGCGCCGTGGTCGGCGACGACGGCGTCGAGGTCGAAGCCGACGTCGTCGTCTACGGCACCGGCTTCGATGCCCAGAACACCATCCGGATGGACATCACCGGTCGTGACGGGCTGACTCTCGCCGAGGCCTGGGCGGAGGGCAACCAGGCATATCTGGGCACCAGCGTGGCCGGGTTCCCGAACATGTTCCTGATGATCGGTCCGAACACCGGCCTCGGTCACAACTCACAGATCTTCATGATCGAGGCACAGGCCCGCTACGTCGTGGACATCCTGCGCAGGCTTCGCCGCCGCGGCGCTGACTCGGTCGAGGTACGACCCGAGGTCCAGCGGGACTTCAACGACTGGCTGGCCGGGCGCATGGTCGACACGGTCTGGCAGTCGGGTGGCTGCCGAAGCTGGTACCAGGATCCTCGGTCCGGACGAAATACCGTTCTGTGGCCCGACACCACGATCGCGTTCTGGCGGCTCACTCGTCGGGCACGGCTGTCCGACTACCATCTGCGAAGCCGCTGACGACCGCGCCGACATCGCCGGGTTCCCTCGGGAACCGATCCACTCGCACTGCTGTACGACTGCTAGTACAGGGCTACCGTCACACATTTCACCTGCGTGTAGTGGTGTAGTGCCTCGAGGCCTTTCTCCCGGCCGTATCCGCTCTGTTTGTAGCCTCCGAACGGTGTCTCGACGGCACCGGCGACCCAGGTATTGACATAGACCTGACCCGCCTCCAGCGCGTCGGCGACTCGTAGCGCGCGGCTGATGTCAGTCGTCCAGACTCCCGAGGCCAGTCCGTAGACGCTGTCGTTGGCGAGTCGGACGGCCTCGTCCTCATCGTCGAAGGCGATGACCGACAGCACCGGTCCGAACACCTCTTCGCGGGCGATGCGCATCGAGTTGTCCACCTCGGTGTAGATCGTCGGGGGCACGAACCAGCCCCCGGCGCGTTCCGAGTCGGGCAGCGGGCTACCACCGAGGACGGGGTGGGCTCCGTCCGTGCGCGCGATGTCGAAGTACTCCAGCACCTTGTCGTACTGGGCGGCGGTGGTGACGGGTCCGAGGTTGTCACCGACGGTGAGCGCTTTGCTGGCGGTGATGAGCCGTTGCACGAACTCGTCATGGATCGTGCGGTGCACGAGCAGCCGGGTGCCGGCGGAACACACCTGCCCGCAGTTCAGGGTGAAGGCGGCGAGGGACCCTGTCGCGGCGCGCTCGAGGTCGGCGTCGGGGAACACGATGTTCGCCGACTTTCCGCCCAGCTCCAGGGTGAGCGGAATGATCCTGTCCGCGGCGATGCGGCCGATCTGCTGGCCGGCCCGCACCGAGCCGGTGAAGGCGATCTTGCGTACGCCGGGGTGCTCGACGAGGGCCGACCCTGCTTCGGCGCCCTCGCCGGTGACGACGTTGAGGACGCCGTCCGGGAATCCGACCTCGGTGGCAAGCCGTGCCAGTACCACTGTGGTGGCCGAGGTGAACTCCGACGGTTTGATCACCACGACGTTGCCGGCGGCGAGGGCGGGCGCACCCGCACGGGCGGCCTGGTTGAGCGGGGCGTTCCAGGGCGTGATGATGCCGACCACACCGAAGGGTTCCCGGCGAGTGAAACAGTGATGGTCCGGCCCCAGGTCGATGGTCTCGCCGTGCACCGCGTTGACGAGGCCACCATAGAACTCGAAGTAGGCGGCGGCTCCGGCGATCTCGCCGACGGCTTGACCGATCCGTTTACCTGTCTCCGCACTCTCGAGCTCGGCGAGCTCCCCGGAGTGTTCGAGGATGCTTGCCGCGAGCCGCAGCAACAATCGGCCCCGCTCGATCGGTTTCCGCCGCCGCCACACCGACGCGGCGGCCGTGGCCGCGTTCACAGCGAGATCGACGTCGGCTGCGTTGCCGAGCGCGATCGTCGTCGCCTCCCGGCCGTCGTGGGGACTGTGAGTGGTGAACCGCCTTCCGGTACCCGCGGGTGTGCCGCGGCCTTGGATCCAGTGGTCGAACGTCGCGGTCATGTCTGCTCCTTGGTATGCACGGGCGCGGGCCGGGTCTCGGGGCGACCGAGGGGTAGCCACGTCACCGGACCAGGTCCCGGCCGATGATCTCTTTCATGATTTCGTTGGTTCCGCCGAAGATTCGCTGTATCCGTGCGTCGGCGTACGCCCGGGCCACCGGGTACTCGAGCATGTAGCCGTACCCTCCGTACAGTTGCAGGCAGCGGTCGACAACGCGTTGCTGCAGGTCAGACATCCACCATTTGCTCTTGGCCGCATCGATCGGGCTCAGCAGGTGGTCACTGAGCAGGCGGATCGAGCGATCGAGGTAGGTCCAGGCGATGTCGAGCTCGGTCGCCATCTCGGCGAGTACGAACCGGGAGTTCTGGAAACTGTCGACTCGTTTCCCGAAGGCTTTCCGTTGGGCCACGTAGTCGAGCGTCTGGTCGAACACGACCTGGGCCGAGGCCAGCGAGGTCGCCGCGATCGAGAGTCGCTCTCTGGGGAGCCGTTCCATGAGGTGGCCGAAACCTGATCCGACCGTGCCCAGGACGTCACCCTCGGACAGCTCGAGGTCATCGAAGAACAGCTCAGCGGTGTCGTTCCCCCGCAAACCGATCTTGTTCAGCTTGCGGCCGCGCCGGAAACCGTCAGCCGTGGCATCGACGAGGAACAGGGTGAAGCCTCTGGACCCGGCGGCAGGGTCCGTGCGTGCGAAGACGACCACGACGTCGGCGAGGACGCCGTTGGTGATGAAGGTCTTCTGTCCGTTCAGGACCCATCCGCCCGCGCGAGGTTTCGCCTGTGTCCGGATGCCGAGCAGGTCGCTTCCGGCGCCCGGTTCGGTCAGAGCCAGGGCGCCTATCGCCTCGCCCGCGCACAAGGGCGGAAGCCACCGCTGCCGCTGCGCGGCGTGGCCCAGGTCGACCACATAGGGCAACACCAGGTCGTCCTGGACCGAGAGCCCGGCATTGAGCGATGCGGCGTCCGCCGCGAGTAGCTCCTCGATGACGACCATCCGGTACCGGAAGTCGTCGCTGCCGCCCCCGCCGTACTGTTGCGGCGCCGCGAGGCCGAGCAGCCCCTGCGTCCCCGCCGCTGCCCAGACCGTGCGATCGATCAGACCGGCGGAGTCCCAACGCTCGCGGTGGGGTGTCACCTCGCGGGCGACGAACTCGCGGACCGTGTCCCGGAACGCCCGGTGGTCGGTGTTGTAGAGGTCGCGGTGCACCGCGTTCAGTTGCTCGGGTCGAAGCTGGTGGTGCGGGCCATGTTGAGCAGCCGGCCACGTTCCGCGGTGACGAGCGCCAGCTTGCGGCTCGCTTCATCGATCATCTCGTCGCCGAGCATCACCGCACCGAGCCCGCCGCCGTCCGAGGACGTGGCGTGCGCGTAGGCCTCGATGATCAGCTCAGCCTTGTCGTAGTCCTCCTGGCTCGGGCCGAAGACCTCGTTGGCGAGTGCAAGCTGGCCGGGGTGCAGAACCCACTTGCCGTCGTAGCCGTAGGCGGCGGCCCGCTCGGCGGAGGCGCGATAGCCCTCGAGGTCCCGAATCAACGCGTAGGGCCCGTCGATGGCCTGCAGACCGTGTTTGCGGGCGGTCATCGCGATGGTCATCAGGACGGTGTCGAAGGGGTCGTACCCCGTGGCCCCAGGGGCGCCGATGGTGAGCGCGGGCATCTTCATCGCGGCCATGAAGTCGCCGGGGCCGAAGATGAGGGTTTCGGTCCGCGCGGTCGCGGTGGCGATGGCCTCGATCTCGCTGAGTCCGGCGGGGCCCTCGATCTGCGCCTCGATGCCGATTCCGCCCTCGGGCAGGTGCAGTTCTCGTTCCAGCTGGGTCAGCAGGATGTCCAGCCAGTGGATGTGAGCCACCCGTTCGACCTTGGGCAGCATGATGCAGTCCAGTTGCGAGCCGGCCCCTCGGACCACCTGGAGGACGTCCTCGTGGGCCCATTCGGTGTCGGCGTCGTTGATCCGCACGACCCTGGTCTTGCCCGACCAGTCGCCCTCGCGGAGCGCCGCCACGACCGTTGCGCGAGCCGAGGGCTTCGCGCCGGGAGCAACGGCGTCCTCGAGGTCGAAGAACACCTGGTCGGCGGCCAGGCCCTGGGCCTTCTTCAGCATCTTCTCGCTGCTGCCGGGAACGGCCAGACAGGAGCGACGGGGACGAGTGGGGCGAGGCTGGACGGTCACGTCGGGACTCACTTTCCTGGGATCAGCGGGTAGAGACAGGGGGAGCGGGGCGGCGACGGCGGACCTGCACGGTCCGGAGCGCCTCACACACGCGTTCGCCGCGTTGGTTCACACCGAGATGCCGAAACGTCACCGCGGCGTCGTCGTCGGAGAGCGGTTCGTTGGACACCACCTCGGTGGCGGCACCGATCGTGTCCCCATGGCGGACCGGCACCGCGAATCTGATGTCGTCCATGCTCAGCTCGCGCACGGCCTGGCCCGTGGTGTCCTGGGTGGCGAGTCCGATGGTCAGGGCGAGGGTCAAGCCGCCGAAGTTGATGCGTTGCCCGAAGGGTGTCGCAGCCATCGCCTGGTCGCTGAAGTGGCCCGAAGCGCTGTTCATCACCAGCAGGGTCAGTCCGTTGAGATCGAGGTCGGTGACAGTGCGCGTGCGGGCGTGACGGAAGCGGGCACCGGGCTGGAAATCCTCGGCGAATCCGTCGGGCGCATCGATGGTCGGCCCGTCGACGGAGCGGCAACGCACCAGGTTCGTCCGGTGGAACTCGATGACCGGTTCGCGGTTCTCGTCCCGTCCGACCGTGTGCCAGGTGACGATGCCGGTATCGGGACGCGAGTCCGACAGGCGAGCCTCGACGACGGTGCTGGAGGCGTAGAGAGTCTCCCCGGGATAGACGTCGCGCAGATAGCCGACCTGGCGCGCGCCGAGGAATGGACCGCCGGCCTCACTGAGGTCCTCGACGCTGAGCCCGAACACGATGGCGAAGACCAGCATCGGGTTGACGAGCTCGTCAGGGTGTCCCTCGGCGCGGGCGGCGACCCGGTTGAAGTGGACCGGGTTGAACGCCAGTGTCTGGGTGCTGAAGGCGATGTTGTCGCCGGCGTGGACGGTTCGGCCCCAATGGTGGTCGAACACTCGACCCACAACGTGGTCCTCGAATGCCGTGCCGCGCGGGATCAAGGGCCACTGTGCCGGATCCGGCGTCGTCATCCGACCTCCTTGTGTGTCATCCAATGAAACGGTGTATCTCTGACTGGCACAAGCAGTATTGGCACGTGGGTGGTCAGTCGTCAAGTACGACCTTGGGTGAGGCGCCTGTTCGTGGTTCGGGATGACAGTTGCCGCTAGCTGTGCCGGTCAGTGGACCGGCGTGCGACCATGGGCGCTGGCCGATCGACTACGAGAGGACGCCATGACTCCGAGTGGCCCGAAACTTGCGGTCGAGGACTCCTCGTCGTCGGTGACCTCGAACTCCTCGGCGGGCACACAGACCCTCGTACGCGGCTTGCGCGTGCTCGAGGCGATGTCCGCGCAGTCCAAGCCGGTGGGCGTCGCCGAGCTGTCACGCCAGCTGGAACTGCCCAAGTCGACGGTGCAGCGCTTGCTGCGAACCCTGGAGCAACAAGGCTGGGCGGAGACCTTGACCGACCCCGTCACGCGCTGGAGATTGAGTCCGCGGATGCTCGCCCTTGGCCGGCGCAACGCGCCCAGCACGGAGGTTCGGGACGCCGCGCGGCCGCACATCGCCGCGCTAGCGGAGGTCACCGGCGAAACGATCCACCTGTCGGTACCGGACCGGGACATCAGCGTCGTCCTCATCGACCGGGTGGACTCGGTGCATCCGGTGCGCACCTTCAACGCCATCGGGGCGAGTTCGCCGTTCCACGCCACCTCCAGCGGTAAGGCGATCATGGCGGCGCTTCCTGACCAGCAGGTTCGGGCGATCCTGTCGAGGCCTCTCGAGGCGCTGATGCGCGGTACCATCGTCGATCCCCAGCAGATTCACCATCAGGTGATCGAGGCCCGCGAGCGCGGGTATGCGGTCAACATCTCCGAGAACCGGGAGCACGTCTGCGCGATCGGCGCGGCTGTTCTCGACACCTCCGGCCGGCCGATCGCGGCCGTGGCGATCTCGATGCCCGACATTCGCTTCGCCGCCGAGCGAGTGGCGGAATGGGGCGCGCTCGTTCGTGAGACGGCCAAGGCCGTGAGCGAGTCGGTCGCCGACGCCTGAGCTCGTACTCGCTCTGACGTCCGCCGTCACGGTCGCTGCTCATTGAGGTAGTGCGACCGTGTGCCTTCCGTCGAGGGCCGATGCCTCGTCCCGACGTCGCCTGTGTCGCATCGGCAGGGGGAGCGTTCGGCGGCCATTCGACCGCTCTGGTTCCGATCTCCCGGTCGGTGAGGTGGCGCCGCCCCGCGGTCGACCTGGCGACCCGGTCGTCCTTGGCGCCGGCTCACGCTCCTCTTGACAAAGCTGGGCGCCATCGTTTCTTATATGCGACATCATTGAACGGCACAGTGTTTCATTCAATGGCACAGACCGCGCCGGATAGCCGAGTCAGGGCACGGTGACCGACGCTCGCCGCCCCGCTCCTCGATGCCGTGCACATCTCCTCAGGGAGGAACCCGAAGACATGAGCTACAAGCCCGGCGACATCAATCTCGGCGACCCCGACCAGCTGCTCGAGGTCGGCAACCCACCGCACGAGTACTTCACCGTTCTGCGCAACGAGGCTCCGATCTTCTGGAACCCCGCGCCCCCGAAGGACATCGGTGGGTCGATCCCACTCGAGCGTGGATTCTGGGTCTTGTCGAAGTGGGAGGACGTGAGTCTGGCGTCGCGCGACTCGTCGCGCTTCTCGTCCTGGCTCGGCGGACCGGTGATCTACGACGTCGAACTCAACCAGGACCCGAGGAATCCCTGGACCCTCGACTCGCAGCGTATGGGGCTCATGGGTAAGGACGGTCAACATCATGCCGCTTACCGCAAGCTCGTATCGGCGGGCTTCACGCCGAAGAACATCGCCGCTCTGAAACCGATGATCACCGAACACGCTGCCCGCATCGTCAACTCGGTACGCGACATGGATGACGCTGAGTTCATCTTCACCGTGGCCGCCGAACTGCCCATGCTGACGCTCTGCGAAATGATGGGTGTCCCGCCGAGCGACTGGAACATGGTCTTCGAATGGGGAAACAAGGCCGCTGCCGTGGAGGATCCCACGATCGACGCCGGTGAGAACATGGCCGCGATGGTCGGCTACTTTCAGTCACTCGTGGAAGAGAAGCGTCGGAATCCCGACAAGAGCATGCTGTCGAGCTACGCCAACAAGATGATCGATGGCGAACGGCTCACCGACATGGACATCAACCTCTTCTGCCTGACCCTGTCCATCGCGGGTCACGAGACCACGCGTAACACGACAGCTCATGTGATCCGCCTGATCAGCGAGCACCCGGAGCAGCGATCGCTGCTCATGGAGGACCTGCACGCGAGGCTGCCCAACGCGATCGAAGAGACCCTTCGATTCTCGCCGCCGGTCATGCAGTTCCGGCGCACGGCCACGGAGGACATCGAGCTGCGCGGGACCCGCGTGGCCAAGGGGGACAAGGTCTACCTGTCGTATGCCTCCGCGAATCGTGACGAAGAGGTGTTCGCCGATTCGCAGAAGTTCGACATCCTGAGAACGGATGTCGCCAAGCATCTTTCGTTCGGGGCGGGGCCACATTTCTGTATGGGGAACTCGTTGGCGAGGATTCAGCTCAGCGCGATTCTGACAGAGTTGCTGACCGTTCGACCGGACGTCCACGTGACCGCTCCTCCCACGAAGGCCCGGAGCATCTGGTTCAACGCCATGACCGCCATGCCCGTCGAATTCGGCAAGGTTGCCGATCAGGTCGGTGCGTGATGAAGTTCGGAGGTGCTGTCGCGGTCGTGACGGGCGCCGGTAGCGGAATAGGCGCGGCGCTGGCTCGGGAGACCGTCCGCCGGGGAGCCACCGCGGTGGCCGTCGTGGACATCGACAAGGTCGCCGCGGACGCCACGGCCGAGGCCCTCGATGCTTCGGGAGTACGCGCGAACGCCTACCGGTGCGACGTAGCCGATGTGGCCGCGGTCGAGCAGGTGGCCGCGACGATCAGTGACGACCTGGGCACGCCGACATTCGTCTGTGCCAACGCGGGGGTCACGCCCGCCGGTGGCCCGTTGCTCGAGGCGGAGCACGGTGATCTGACCTGGGCCCTCGAGGTCAACGTGGTGGGTGTGTGGGCCACGATCAGCGCGTTCGGCCGACGGCTGGCGGATTCTCGGAAGTCCGGATGGATTCTGGTCACGGCGTCCGAACATTCCCTCGGCGTCCCGTTCCCTGGCGGCGGGTTCTATACCGCGAGCAAACATGCCGTGCTGGCGTTGGCCGATGTACTACGCCTGGAGCTGCCGGAGCAGATCGGCATCAGTGCGATGACACCTGGACTGGTGAACACGAACATCTGGCGTGGCCCGCAACTCCGGCCTGCCTCACACGGAGGACCGTCGGATGGCGTGCCGTTGGTGCGGAAGCTCATCGAAAGCGGAATCGATCCTGACGTGATCGCCCGTCTGGCGCTGGACGGGGTCGAAAAGGAAGAGTTCCTGATCGCGACACATGCGCACGCGCTCAGGTATGCGACGACCCGGCATGCTCACATCGAGAGATCGTTCACCGAGCTGGCGTCGACAGGGCTCGCCGACACTTCCTACGATGCGATGGAGCTGGCGGCATCGTTCGAGCCCGGAACGGCGTCGTCCTGATGGCCCACGGAGCGCACGATCGTGCGGTGCGCGGAGCCGACGCACCATGACGTTACTGACTCCCGATCAGGCGAGGTTGCGCGACCAGGCTCGCGAGTTCACCGCGACCGAGCTGTTGCCGGTAGCGAACGAGTTGGATCCACGGCATGCCGACATACCCTGGTCGCTGATCGACCGGATGGGCGAGCTGGGCTACTTCGGCATCATGATCGGCCGTGAGCACGGCGGTCTCGGACTGGGCATGATCGAATACTGTCTGGTCACCGAAGAGCTCTCCCGCGGCTGGATGAGCGCCGCGAGTGTCATCGCCCGTGCCAACGGCACCGGAGCGGCACTTGCCGATCCTCGGCGGCGGACCGACATCCTGCGGCGTCAGGCAGCCGGGCAATGGATCTCGGCGGGCGCCTTCAGCGAACCGGAAGCGGGCTCCGACGTCGCCGCGGTCTCCTGTCGCGCCGAGCGCCACGGAGACACCTATCTGATCAACGGTGAGAAACGCTGGTGCGGATGGGCGAAGGCGGCCGACGCGATTCTCATCCTCGCCCGAACGGCGCCAGGCCGCAGAGACGGTCTCGACGTGTTCCTCGTGGAGAAGGAGCGAGGAGAGTTCCCCCCGGGCATCACCGGCACGCCGATCCCGAAGATCGGCTACCACGGGATCACCTCCTGGCAGCTCTCGATCACCGATCTCGAGGTGCCGGCGAGCAATGTCCAGGTCGGCTCGGACGGCGCCACCGGGCAGGGGTTCTCGCTGTTCGCGAACCTGATCAACTGGGGGCGGTTGCACACCGCCGCCCGTGCGGTGGGCGCGGCGCGCGGCGCGCTCGAGGACGCGACCGAGTACGCCCGCCGCCGCGTCCAGTTCGGCGTCCCGATCTCATCGTTCCAAGGCATCAAGTTCCGGCTGGCCGACATGGCCACCCAGGTCAGCGCCGCACGAGCGCTCTACATGGAGGCCGCGGTTCGCTTCGACGCCGGGCTCGACTGCAAGCAGGAATGCTCGATGGCCAAGCTCTTCGCCAGCGAGGCCGCTGAGCAGGTGGCGAGTTCGGCGATGCAGGTGCTGGGCGGTAACGGCTACACCACCGAGTACGCCGTCGAGCGGCACTGGCGCGACGCACGCCTGACCCAGATCTTCGAAGGCACCTCGGAGATCCAACGCACGATCATCGCCCAACACCTGTTGCGCGACACCTGATCCCCGCTGACCACGAAGGAACGACGATGGCACTCCTCCCACTCGACCTCGACACGGTGGAAGACACCCTGCGCCGAGACCCCGAGTTCCTGCTCCACAGCCGCTACCTGAGCGCCACCCTGCGCGTGGTCATCGGAGAACTGCAGTCCTTCCGCCTCGTGATCCAAGCCGGACGGATCAGCGAGATCGACCCGGTCGTGACGCCGTTCGACTCCTATGACATCCAGCTGGCGGGAACCGAGGCGCAGTGGCAGTCGCTGCTCACCGCGACACCGCCACCCTTCTACCAGGACTTCTACCCGGCGATGGTGCACCACGGCTTCCGAATCGAGGGCGACATGGAAACGATCTTCGCCTACTACCCGGCGCTGCGCAGACTCGCCGAGCTGTTCCGTGAGGTGGCCAACACGAACACGGCTCCCGCGACGGTGGCGCTGTGAGCGCGCGGCTGGCGGAGGTGACCGGGCGCTACCTCTACCTCGACGTGCTCGGGGTGGAGTACCGCGTCTACTTCGAACAGGCGGGTCAGGGTGTCCCGGTCGTGCTGCAACACACCGCCGGCTGCGACAGCCGGCAGTGGCGACACGTGCTGGAGGACCCCGACTTCACCTCCCGATACCAGCTCGTGGCCGCTGACCTGCCCTTCCACGGCCGGTCGTTGCCACCGCAGTCACAGCAGTGGTGGACCGAGGAGTACACACTCCGCCAGGACTTCTTCCTGGCCTTCCACGTCGCCCTGGTCGAAGCGCTCGAGCTCGAACGACCGATCTATGCGGGCTGCTCGATGGGCGGCCACCTCGCGCCTGACCTTGCCCTGCACCATCCAGGCCTGTTCCGGGCGGCCATCGGCCTCGAAGCGGCGTTGAACAGCCATGGGGTGGAGCGCATCCTGCCGTGGCTGTACCACCCTCGGATCGGTAACGACTCGAAGCCCGCGCTGATGCACACCCTGTGCGCACCACAGAGCCCTGAGGCGTACAAGCGCGAGACCACCTACATCTACAGCCAGGGCGCGCCCTCGGTGTTCAAGGGCGACCTTCACTACTACGCGGTGGAACACGACCTCACCGAGGACGCCCAGAAGATCGACACCTCCCGAACGGAACTGCACATCCTCAACGGGGAGTACGACTGGTCGGCCTTCCCGGCTGCCGGTGAAGCACTCGCCGCCGAGGTCGACGGCGCGACCTTCACCGTCATGGAAGGTGTCGGGCACTTCCCGATGTCGGAGAACCCCGACGTGTTCAAGTCCTATTTCCTGCCGCTGCTCGACCGGGTGAGCAGCCGATGAGCGCCGGACCCCTCGACGGTGTGCAGGTCGTCGATCTCACCCACGCCCTCGCGGGCCCCTACACCACCATGCTGCTCGCCGATCTCGGCGCCGACGTGCTCAAGATCGAGCCGCCGGACGGGGACCTGGCCCGCCGAGCCGGTCCGATTCCGCTGGGCAGCGACGTCGCGGCCTACGGCGGCTACTTCCAGAGCGTCAACCGGGGTAAACGCAGCATCGTGCTCGACCTCAAGACAGTCGACGGCGCCGCCACGCTGCGCGAGCTCGTCGCTGACGCGGACGTGCTGGTCGAGAACTTCACGGCCGGTGTCATGGAGCGGCTCGGCCTGTCCTACGAATCGCTGGCCGCGACGAACCCGCGCCTGATCTACGCCACGGTCCGAGGGTTCGGCGACGCTCGGTCGGGGGAGAGCCCCTACCTCGCCTGGCCGGCGTTCGACGTCGTGGTCCAGGCGATGGCGGGAATCCTCGGGATCACCGGAACCGAGGACGGCGTCCCGATCAAGGTGGGGCCGGGGATCGGGGACATCTTCCCGGGCACGATGCTCGCGCTCGGGATCACGTCCGCGCTCTACGAGGCTCGGGGGAGCGGGCGAGGCCAGTTCGTCGACGTCGCCATGTACGATGCCGTCCTCGCCCTGTGTGAACGCATCGTCTACCAGCACTCCTACACAGGCGAAGTCCCGCGCCCACAGGGAAATCGGCACCCGCTGCTGAGTCCGTTCGACATCCTTCCCGCGGCAGACGGCTGGGTCGCGGTCGCGGCACCCAACGACGGACGGTGGCGCCGGCTCTGCGAGCTCATCGATCGCCCGGACGTCGCCGCGGATCTCAGCCTGGCGACCAACGAGCTGCGCGTGGCCAAGCGCGACGTCGTGTTCGACGTCCTTGCGAGCTGGACCCGGCCACGGACCAAGGACCAGATTCTCGCCCGCCTCGGCGGCGAAGTGCCCGTGGGGGCCGTACGCGACATCGCCGAGATCATGACCGATCCCCACGTCGCCACCCGCGACATGCTCATCGACCTTGACCACCCCGGAACCGGACGCCGTTTCCAGGTCGCCGGGCAGCCCCTCAAATTCTCCCGAACCCCGGCCCTACCCCAGCGCCGCGCACCCCTGCTGGACGAGCACGGGCCGGCCGAGCGGGCCCGGCTCGCCACCATCCCGACAGCACAGGAGAACTCGGCATGACCGTGGCCGCGCTCGACGCCGCAGGTACCAACACCGCCCAGATCGCCCAGCTCATCTCGTCCCTGGGAGAGGACGACTGGCAGCGCGCCTCTGCCTGCCCCGGATGGCGAGTCATCGACATGATCGCCCACCTCGGAGCAGTCGCGTCGTCGATCGTCGCGCCGACCCCTCCCGATCCCGACGACCCGCCCCTACCGGCTGAGCGGGAACGCCAGCATGACGTCCTCGTCGACCGCAGACGAGCCTGGCCGCTTGAACGGGTCCTGGACGAGTGGCGGACCAACACCCCCAAGCTCCTCGACGTGCTCGCCGGGATGCAGCACGGCGAAGCCCGCGACACAACGATCACCCTGCCCGGCCTCGGCACGTACCCACAGCACATGCTGGCGAACGCGCTCGCCTTCGACACCTACTGTCACCTGCGTAACGACCTCGTCCAGCCGGGCGGACCACTGCGGTTCCCGCTGCCCGACCCGACCGACGAGCTGGTCCGCCCCGCCGTCGAATGGATGATCGCCGGGTTGCCGCAGATGCAGGGCACCGAACTCGCCGCGACCGTCACCGAGCCGATCGTCGTCGAGCTCGACGGGCCGGGGGAGACCGTGTTCACCGTCCATCCCGCGGCGGGGCCCGGCGATCTCCTCAGGGTCACGCCGGACGCCGCTGGTGACGTACGCGTGACCAGCTCGGCCATCGCCTTCATCCGTTGGGGCACGAGCCGCGATCCCTGGAGCGATCACTGCACGGTGCACGGCGACATCACCGCCGCACGGCCGTTCCTCGACAAGCTCGACATCATCTGACCGAGCAGACCGGGCCCTCGACGGACCGCTCGCTCATGCCCGAACGCCTTCGACGAGGGACAGGAACGACCCGGTGGGGATGATCCTGGTGAGGCGTAGCCCCGACGACTCGAACAGCTCCCGGAACTCGTCCTCGGTGCGCTCGTGCCCCGACGCGTGGACCATCATGTGCAGGTCGAACAGGTAAGGGAGCGGATCGCCGCTCTCCGGGTTCAGGACGGCTTCGGCGCACAGCACGCGCCCGCCGGGGTTCATCGCCTTGGCACAGTTGGTCAAGATCTGAGCGGCCTGCTCGTCGTCCCAATCGTGGAGCATCCATTTCGTCAGATAGACGTCGTGTCCAGATGGCGCCGACTCGAAGAAGTCACCGCCGATCATCTGGATTCGGTCGTCATCGGCGATGTCCTCGGCTGCCTCCACCACATGGGGTTGGTCGAACACGACGCCTCGCTCGACCGAGGGAACGTGCCGGAGCAGAGCGCGCACCAAACCGCCGTAGCCACCGCCGACATCAACCACCGAACGGACACCGCGCCAATCAGCGGCGTGGCAGACCGGTAACTCGGTGGACGCCGAAAGGTCGGCCATCGACCTGTCGAACAGCTCGCCGGCTTCGGTATCCACGTCGGCGAAATAGGCGAACAAGGGCATGTCGTAGACCTTGTCGAATGCCGGCTCACCCGTGCGAACGCTGTGCTCCAGCTCCGCCCACGCACGCCATCCCCAATCGGCGGCACCCATGGCGCGGGCATACACCGAACCGGGCACATCGGGACGTAGAAGACGAGAGAGCTCCGTATTGGCGAAGCGGCCTTCGGTGTCCTCGCTGAAGACCCCGAGCCGGGCACTCGCCCGTAGCAGCCTTCGCAATGAGTGCTCGTCGGTCTCGGTGACGTGAGCTAGTTCCGACGGCATCCGGGGCCCATCGCTCAGTGCGTCCGCCACCCGCAGTCGGGCCGCAACGCACAGAACACGGGTCTGCCACATCCCGGCCAGCAACTCGACCAACCTGGAGTGCGTGGACGGCATGCTCGCTTCGTTCATCTGTCCCTCGCTTCTACCGCGTTGTGATCGATACGATGATCTGTCCGCCTAGGACAGGCCCGGTACGGTCTGCCATGCCGGACCCGCATCTGGTGCGTCATCCCTGGTCACGTTGCACTCGATGACGGCATAAGGCCGATCTTCACAACGGAGGACCTCGTTGGGGTTGTCCAACCCGAAAGGCGACAGGTCGACCGCGAAATGGTGCCTGTTGGGTGCCGACAGCATCACCTCGGCCACCTCGGGACGGGCCTGCAATACCGCCTTGCCCATCTCCCACAGCGTTTGCTGGAGAGCCAGGCCCTGTACCTCACCAAATCGGGCGAGCAGGATGGACCGGATGTCCGTGTACGCCTTGCCCCAATCCAGGTGAGCGCTGGCATAGCGCCAGCGGACCACCAGGGACGTGGCCATGACCCGGTCCGGGGTTTCCTGAATCGTGGTGTAGTCATCGCGCAGGAACCCCTGGAACTGTGCGCCCCCGGACTTCATCACGACCAGGTCCTTCAACCCGGACACCACCCACTGTCGGTCGTCCTCGACAGTGACCTGGGCGGTGCGTACCTCCTGGCCGGATCGGATGAACGTGTGCTCACCGAGCCGTTCCCAGGCATACTCGTCCACTATCACCCGCGCACTGGTGACCGCGGGGAGATCGGACACGAAGTGGCGTGCCAGGGCCAGGGCGTAGTCCTCGATCTCGCCGATCCCCTTTTCCTTGGCGTAGGCATAGCAGGTGTTCTTCTGTGTATCGGTCGGCAATACGCCGTGCAGGTCGTTATGGGTGTAGGCGGCATTGAAATCTCCGCGCAGCGAGGTGCTCACATTCACATCGCGAACCTCGTGGCGACTGCTGTCCCGGTAGATTCGCACCACTCGATTCTCGGCTTTCCCGTACTGATTAGGCCCCAAGATAATCGACATGTCATCTCCAGTGGTGGTCGGGTCGGCACCGCTTCGCCGAGCCTGGTGTCGCGTCGCAGATGTTGCAGCGTCTGCGACGCGACATCACGGTCTGCGAGGTCATGCGACCGCGATTTGAACGCACTGCCATGGACAGCCGGTAAACGAGGAGTCGATCAGCTCAATCTCGCATCGAATTCGTCAATAGTTCATTGAGGTGAGCACGTTTCAATCGGGAAAGACATCCAGGATGGTGCATGGTGACAGACGTGGCGATGGGTCACGCGGCGAGAGTTCTCTCTCCCGGTGTCTCAGCGTATTTCCGGCGAATCGGCCTGGCCGGTATGTCCGAGGCCGGCCCATCGCGTGCCGACCGAGGTACTCTCGAGCGGATCGTCGCCGGACACACGCGGTCCATCGCGTACGAGAATCTTGACACGTTCGCCGGGCGTGAGGTGTTGCTCGACGCAGCCAGCCTCACCACCAAGCTGGTGCACGGTGGCCGGGGTGGAGGCTGCTACGAGCACAACATGCTCCTCCGTGCGGCGCTGGACGAGCTCGGCTACACAACGGTCGGGCTCGGCGCCCGGGTGTGGTGGAACGAACCCGATGACGCCCCCGTACCCGCGCGTAGCCACATGCTGCTGCTCGTCGACCTGCCGGAAGAAGGGCCACATATCGTCGACGTCGGGTCCGGTATGGCCCTGACCGGTGTGCTGAGGCTCGACACCGATGTGGAACAGGCCACGCCGCACGAGGCGTTCCGTCTACTGAGCAAGGGGTCCGCTTTTCTGCTGGAGGTTCATCTGGGTGCGCAGTGGCGACCGTTGTATCAGTTCGACCTCGCGGAACAGTACTTTGCCGACTACGTCGTGAACAACTGGTACAACGGACACCACCCCGATTCTCCATTTGTCAATGAGCTACTCGTCGGGAGGCCCGACATCGGTTTTCGCTACGCTCTTTCCGGTTCCATTTCCGGAGGTGCTGGTCTCGCCGTTCATCATGTCGATGGGCGGACCGAGCGCCGCGCGCTGGAGTCGCCGGCCGCGGTACGAGCCGCCCTCGAGGAGCGATTCTTGCTCGACCTGTCAGGCATGCCCGACCTCGATGCAGTGCTCTCTCGAATGTTCTGACTACTCGCGTGCGGACGAATCGTACCGGCGAATTCAGGTGCGCCGATGTTCGTTCTCATCGCGCGGACTTCGTTTCGGTTCAGGAGGGACGTCATCGTGCTCGACGAGGCAGCCGTGCGTGTCGCGGACAGGCTGGCTGACGTGCTGGCCGGTCGTGTGGTTGTTGCGACCGACCCCGATTACGAGCAGGTTCGGGCCGTGTGGAACGGCGCGGTCGAGCACCGACCGGCGATGATCGCGTTGTGCGAATCGTCCCGGGACGTCCGCCAGGCGGTGCTCGCCGCGCGTGCACACCGTCTCCCGCTGTCAGTACGTGGCGGAGGGCATGACTGGGCCGGGCGGGCACTGTGCCCCGGCGGCATGGTCATCGACCTGACCCGGATGAGGGCCGTCCTGGTCGACCCTGCGGGTCGGGTGGCGACCGCTCTCGGTGGCGCCACCTCTGGTGACGCCGCGCTCGCCGCGAGTCGGTACCGACTGACTCCGGTGATCGGCACGGTCAGCATGGTCGGCCTGGCCGGGCTGAGCCTGGGTGGCGGCTACAGCCCGTTGGCTCCCCGCTACGGCCTCGCGGCGGACAACCTGCTCGGCGTCCAGCTGGTGCTGGCCGACGGACGTGTTGTCACCGCCGACGAGTCCACCAATCCCGACCTGTTCTGGGCAGTGCGGGGCGGCGGCGGCAACTTCGGGGTGGTGACCGCGATGCGCATCCGCATGCACCCGGTGGCCACCGTGGTGTCCGGGGCGATCGTGTTCCAGTGGTCGAGGGCCGAGTCGGTACTGCGGGACCACTCCGAGCTCTCGTCCAGCGCGCCCGACGAGCTCGGCATGGTCGGTGGCATATTCCGCACCCAGGATGGTGAACCCGCACTGACTCTCTCCCCGGTGTGGTGCGGCGACGCGGCCGAAGGGGCGCGGCACCTCGCCCGCCTGGGCGCCCCCGCCGGCCAGACCTTCCGCACCCTCCCCCTCCACCGGACGCTGGCGGTGCCGGATGCCCGACTGCCCAACGGCAGGCACTATGAGATCCGCACCCGGTCGCTGGCCACTCTCACCCCCGCCGCGATCGATGCACTCATGAGGGCAGGAAGCGACCTGCCATCGTCGACATCTGTCATCACCTGGCAGTACCTGCGCGGAGCCGCCGCCAGAGTGCCGGCCACTGCCACCGCATTCGCTCTCCGCCGCGAGCACTTCATGATTCAGATCATCGCGTCGTGGGCCCCTTCCGAGGACGGCGCGCCACATCGCGCCTGGGCCGCCGAGCTGGACCGGGCACTGGCGAGAGAAGCGCTACCCGGTGGCTACCCCAACCTGCTCGCGGTCGACGCGCTCGACCAGATCGCCGGTGCCTACGGCGACAACGCGGAAAGACTCCAGCGGATCAAGTGGGATGTCGATCCCGACCGCGTGTTCACCGCGACGCCGCTGCCTCCGTCCTGACGTGCATCGCGGGGTAAATGAAATCCTGGCGTAAGGCATCGGCGAGGCGTGTCGTTCGGAACAAATCAAGGTCCTTGCGTCAGAGAGCCAGCGCGGTCTCGTCGTGAGAACAACCCTCGGTCACTGCCGGTGGTCGCCGAAGCATCAATCGGGCGTCGACCAGGATCAGGGACAGTAGGGGAGTGTGCTCATCCGTGCACGCAGTGGGAAGTAGGGAAAGGGTATTCCCGTGTCTTATCCCAGCTACGCCGAGCTGAACGCGCTACTCGATCAGGCGCGGCCGCCGTCCTCAACTTTGTTACAGCTGACGGACGACCAGCTCATAGGGCTGCAGAGGCGATGGGCCGCCGCTCTGTCAGCCAAGCTCGATGCGGTTCTCGAATCGGCCGGCGCGAGGCAACTTGCCGATTCGACCAACACGATGCCTCTGGTCGAGGCAGTTGCCCGGGCGTGGCAGACCCTGGCATCCGAGAACGTCACCCTCCGCCGGCTGCTTGATTTCCACGAGCGACGATCCGCCGTATTGGTAGCGGCACAACAAACCGAGAAGCGCATGCTTGCGCTGGCCGGGGGACTGGTCGAGCTGGACGATGCCGGCGACGAGATGACCCGGCAGGGCCACGCCTATCGAGAGATGATTCGTGGCGGAACGGACTTCGCGTGCCATCCCATCAGCGCGTAACGCAGAAGTGGCGAACTCTCGTTGACCGGCGTAGCCGACGCCACGGGTAGCCACTCGTGGCCGCCCTGCTTGATCATCCACATCTGTCACGGCAGATGAAGCCAGTTATCCATCTCTTCAGGAGTCGACGTGTCCGATCAGGAAATAGACGTCTCATCGCTTCCGTCGAACAAGGTTCCGGAAGGCGAGGTAGCTGGTTCCTTCCAGGCGATCGGGCAGCTGGGCTGGGTTCGTGAGCCATTGGATGATGCGGTGGCCGGTCATCGACGACAGGTCATCGCGCTTCCCGCCGCCGCAACGATCGGGACACCGGCGGACGGTGCAAAGGCACAGTTGCTGTCGCAGCTCGATGTCCCGAACACCGTCTTCATGATGGGGGATAATCCAGCCTTGCCCAAGATGCCCGAGAAACCGACGCTGGAGGACTTCTTTCGCCTACGGTTCGATAGCTTCAACGCATCCCACCTTCTTCAGAGTGCCAAAATCGCACAGGGGCGCGGACTGGACGAAAAAGTCGTCATGGCGTGCCTGCTGCACGACATCGCGGTGGCCGGACTACTGTCCAGCAGCCATGGCTACTGGGGTGCTCAGATGGTCGCGCCGTACGTTGACGAAGAGATCGCGTGGGCGATCGAGAAGCACGAAGCATTGAGGTACTTCGCGGATGAATCGGTCGGCTATTCCTACCCAGATGCCTACGTCGCGTACTTCGGCCCTGATTACGACCCACCCGCGTACATCCATGAAGAGTATCGCGCGGCCAGGAAGCATCGTTGGTACATGACTTCACGCGCCATCACGATCAACGACGTGTACTCCTTCGACCCGGCCGCAAAGGTCGATTTCGAAGAACTCGCTGATGTGGTCGGACGGCACTTCCGTCAGCCCACGGAGGGACTCGGGTTCGACGGGTCGCCGGTCGCGCACATGTGGCGGACCATGATCTGGCCGAACAACTTCGTGTGATTACCCGACACGACTCACACTGAACCGAGCCAGAACTTGGTTGGCGACAAAGAATTTCAGTCACTATTTATGTCACTGAGGGTATCTTACGAATGCCGAGACTGAGCCCAGTGAGACTTCTAATTCTTGGAATCTTGACGTTCGAGATCGTCTTGCCCGCCGTAATGCTTATCGTTTCAGAGCCTCCGAGATCCTACTCGTGGAGTATGTACACTGAAACGTCAACCAATTACCGATATGTCGGAACCACGCGCGACGACAAGAAGGAAGTCGTTGATCCCGCTGAGCTCGGGGTGCCGTGGAACGCTATTCACTACGGCGTCGAAGGCTTGGAGATGCTCTGCGAGAGACATGCTGAACTCGGATCTATCGCGCGATACTACAATGGAAAGATTGAGAGAATCGAGCGTTGCTGACCGTGCCCGAAACAATACCGGCTCAGCGTCTGTCGGTCTTCCGTGTCGTGTTTGGGCTGGCGGCGTGCATTAAGTCTCTCGAACTCGCGGCCAGAACTCTGATCTACACGGCACCTGCCAAGCCTAGGTCTCTGGGTGCGGCGGCTCCAGTCGACCGCGGCGACCCTGGGAGTCGTACTACATGTCAGTATGGTCGTCTACATCAGTGAAAATATGATGGTCGCGTTAAATTTAGCTCTGTTCGCCGCTATGATGATCGCGGGCTATGCGCTGTTCATTGATGTCGGTTGGGGTCGGCTTTCGCCCGGGAACTTGTTCAGAGCGTTGAGTAGGCGTTGATCCGAGACGACTACACCTGATGGGGTGGCCGGTCTCGAATCTCCGAAGTATCTGTCCGAGCTCCTAGCCCACTGGGTGGCTGAGCATCCCGACCGTGAAGCACAGCGTTTCGGTGACCAGAGCTGGAGCTGGGCGGAACTGGGTGATCGAGTCTCTCGGTGCGCGGGAGCGTTACGGGCGACAGGATTGGCTCAGGGTGACCGGGTGGCCACCCTGGATCTGAACCACCCCTCCTGGCTGGAGCTGACTCTGGCGTGCGCGCAGGTGGGCGCGGTGCACGTCCCGATCAACTTCCGGTTGGCTCCGGCCGAGCTGGAGTACGTGCTCAGTGACTCCGGTGCGGCGATTCTGTTCGTCGGAGGGGAGCTGGCGGACATAGCGGTCCACGTGCAAGATCGAGTGCCCGATCTTCGCCGACTGGTCGTGATCGGCGGTGAACACGACGAGTATGAAGCCTGGCTCAGTGTTCCACCCGATGACGAGCGGCACCCTGCTCATCCCGATGACACTGTTCTGCAGCTCTACACCTCGGGTACCACCGGTTTCCCGAAGGGCGCCATGCTCACCCACGCCGGCTTGCTGGGACAGTGCCGGGACATGACCGCCGCCGCGGGCTTGACCTCGGACGACTCGTTTCTCACCGCCATGCCAATGTTCCACGTCGCGGGAGTGGGAGGCACCTTGGCGCAGCTGTACAACGGGGCGCGCAACGTCATCATGCGGACCCCCGAGCCTCTCGCTGTCTGCCGAACGCTGGAGCGGGAACGGATCAGCCATACCTTCTTGGTGCCGGCGCTGCTGGACATGATCGCCCGCCATCCGCACGCTACGGACCACGACTATTCGGCGCTGCGGTTGCTCTTCTACGGAGCCTCACCCATTCCGCTGCCCACGCTACGCGCCTGCCAGGAAGTTTTTCCGAACGTATTCATGCAGGTGTACGGCATGACTGAGACATCCGGTGCAGTGAGCATGCTGGGGCCGACCGAACACGGTGACCGTGCCAACCCACACCGCCTGCTCTCCGCCGGGATACCGATGATGGGAATCCGTCTGGAGATCCGTGGTCCCGGTGGCGATGTGCCCCTCCCGGCGGGCACGACCGGCGAAGTCTGTGTGCTCACCCCTCACCTGATGACCGGGTACTGGAACAAGCCTGGAGCCAGCGCGGCGGCCGTCGACGTGAACGGGTGGTACCGCACCGGCGACGCCGGGCATCTGGACGACGACGGTTACCTGTACATCACCGACCGCATCAAAGATCTGATCATCAGCGGCGGGGAGAACATCTACCCGGCCGAGATCGAGCGGGTACTGGCCGAGCACCCATCGGTGGCCGAGCTGACGGTGGTCGGAGTACCCGACGAAAAATGGGGCGAGGTGCCCAAGGTCGTGGCGGTCACCGCGACCGGTCAGCGGGTGGACGAGGCGGAGCTACTCAGCTACTGCCGGGAACGGCTCGCGTCCTACAAATGTCCGAAGTCGGTCGATGTCGTTCAGGAACTGCCGCGCAACGCTTCCGGCAAGATTCTCAAACGCGATATCCGGGCCCGATATTGGCGAGGGCGAGAGCGTCAGCTGAGCTGACCCGAGGAACGGCTGAGTGTTCAGCTGGAACGTCGGCCCGTAGTCGTGCGCAGTTTGTCAACCAGAGTATGTGAGCATCGTCTGTGTTATCGAGGCGACGACCAGTGGTTGCTGCAATCGAGCTGTCTGAAACGGGCAGGGGATTCCATTGAGGCGCGTTGAGTCCGTACTGCGCTCGGCCACCCGGACACATCGTGTTCCAGGGCTGGTTGCCATGGCGGGAAGTTCTGGTGATGTCACGTTCAGGGGAGCCTACCGTCAGCGCGGTGTCGCTGGAGGATCGTCGCGGGTAACCGCGGACACCTTGTTTCGTTCGCCAGCACTTCTGAGGCTGGCCCTGAGCGTCTGTGCGTTGCAGGAGGTCGACTCGGGGCGAGCCGGCCTCGATGAACCTCTGGATGGAAGTTCGGCCACGCCGCGAACGCTGCGCGGAGTCCTCGAGGACGTCGCGAGCGCCGACCCGGTCCTTGCGCAGTCCTCGGCTGACTCCTTGGCGGCGGTACTGATGCGTTGCGGCGGAGCGAGCGTCGAGCGCCGGATGACCGAAGGAATCATTCAGCGGTTGATGATGAGAGACACCCACGTCTCGTTGCCGTCATCGATGTGGACACGAGTTGCGGATGTTCACGACGTGAGTCCAGAGGGAAAGCTTCGGGCCGTCTCCTTCTCGACCGCCACCAGAGCATCGCTGCTCTGTGGGCGAACGACTTTGTATTCCACCGCGGCGGATGCACTGACGATGTTGCGTAGTGTCCTACGCGCTGACCCGATCCTCTTGACGGCGGAAAGCCGTGATGTCCTCATGTCTCTCCGCCCGGATCGCCCGGCGGCAGCGCCTTTGGTGTACAGCGACGCCCTCAACACACACTGCTGGATCGATGCCGGCGCGGATATGGCGGGGCTGTTGTTCACTCAGCTCATCGGAGAGCGTGACTCTTTTGTGAGCGCTTTGTCCGATACGTTCCGATCTCGGTTGTCGGCGGGGAACGGTCGACGTATCCCGCGGACGCGGGCGGAGCGGTTCTGGCAGAGCGTGGTTTCCTGTCCAGACGTCCGGGACCGGACTCTAGTGAGTCGGCGCTGACGGCAAGCCGGCCGGTTCCCGGGTAACGGGAACAATCGGCAGCAGCAGAACCGATGGATGCGCGGCGTCATGCAGGATCGTCTGGTCCGCGGGCTGCGTGCGAGTGCTGTCTCCTAGCCAGTCCCCGGTGTTGGGGTTCGGGTCGAACTGGGGGAAGTCGCTGGAGGAGACTTCCAGCCTGATTCGGTCGCCCGCTCGGGTCAGATAGCTGGTCGGCCAGACGTTGATCGTGTACCGGTACACCTGTCCGGGGGCGATCGGGCTGGGCCGGCTCAACGAGTCGCGGAAGCCGGCGCGCTGGATTCCGTTGTTCAGGTTCACCACGCTGCCGTCCGGGTGGACCACGTCGACCTTGGCGGTCCAGTCGGTGTCAGGCGCGGAGGAAGCAGCGTAGAGCGTGAGGCTCATGGGGCCGGTGATATCTGTGTCGTGGGTCAGCGGGTCGGTGGTATAGGTGAGGACGTCGGGGCGTTGCTCCACCTGCCGCTGGTCGTACGGGCCCTGGGTGCCGACTCCTTCGACGGAGCAGCAGGAGTGGCCGCCTGCGCTGGGAACAGGGTTGGTGGGGTCGTAGCGGTAGCGGTCCGCCGGCGTCGTCGGCGCCGCTGGAATGGTCGTGAGGACACCGTCTCCGTCGCCGGTGTTGGCGTGACCGCCGCTGGACAGGTACATCGGTGTGGTCTGGGTGCCGGGCAGTGGCCAGCCGGTGGTGGTATGCCAGGTGTTCGAGCCCATCTGGAAGTAGTCCACCCGGTCGTTGCCGGTGCCGATGCCATTGTTCATGCCTTTGAGGTAGTGGTCCCACCAGGCGAGCATCAAGTCGTTGATCGGTGAGCTGGCGATGGGGCCGAGCTCCTTGAGCTTGGGAGCCTCAGTGCTGCCGGGGCGCCCCCAGCCGATGTGGTCCCATGGCCCGATCACCATCCGCTGGTTCGCCCTGGCGAAGGAGGAACCGGCTCCGGCGACCATGCCGGTGAAGTTCTGCACCCCGCCGTTGAGGAACGCGTCGTACCAGCCTTCGAAGTCCAATACCGGAATCGTGATCTTCGGGTAGTACTGGTTCGGTGCCCATTGACGCCAGAAGTCATCTGCCGTGCGGTGGCGGATCCAGTCGAAGAACCACGGAGCCACGGCCGGGTTCTCCGGCTGGAACGGCGTGAGCCGGTCGTATGGCGTGAACCGCAACAGCCCGGCGATGTCGGACTTGTACGCGTGGTCCAGTTCGGCGGCGGCCGCCGTGTCGCCCCGTCGCCTGGCGGCCGCTACGGCCAGATCCCCCATCGCCCATGGCTCGACGAAGTTCAGTCGGAACGCGCCGTCCTCGTAGTTCCAGCCCTGGTAGTAGTCCGACGATGTATTGGTCGGGACGATGGTGGCCAGGTGCGGTGGGGCGGCCTCGGCCGCCAGCCACTGGGTCGCCCCGACGTACGACGAGCCGTACATCCCGACCTTGCCGTTCGAACCGGGCAGCTGTGCCGCCCACTCCACACTGTCGTAACCGTCGTTCTGGTCGTGGGTGAACTCGGAGAACGTTCCGCCCGAGGCATACACACCGCGGATATCCTCCGTCACCACCAGGTAGCAGTGTGAGGCGAACCAGTCTGGGCTCTGGAAGCGAAACGGCTGGACCTGTGCCGTGTTCTTGTCGTACTGGGTTCGGTAGAGGATGACCGGTACCGGCCGGGTCGTGGCCGGTCGGTAGATGTCCGCGCGCAGCACGATGCCGTCCCGCATGGGCACCGCAACATCGGTCGTCCTCGACACCGTGCAGGGGCCACGCCCGCCTGCCGGGGGCCAGGCGGGCGTTGTGGTCGCGGTGAGCGGCGTTCCGGGGGCGGCGCAGGCGGCCGCCGTACACAGCAGGACCACGAACAGGACCATGAGCCGCGACGACCGGAACCGGGCAGACCGGGCTGTACTCATGAGGCCAGCTAAGGGAACAACGATCGACAGTGTGTGGACGGCCGCGAGTCCGACGGCGGGCCGTGCGGCGATCGGGCACGGCGCCGGCGGTCGCGGTTCACCGCGTCAGGCTGTAGAAACGGATCGGAGTATTGGGGACGAAACCGATTCGCGGGTACACCGGCGCGCCGGCGGCTGTGGCGTGCAGCGTGGCGCGGACGAGGCCGGTAACCCTGCCACTCTCGTAGAGCGCCTTCCGTGTCACCGCCTCGCCGTAGCCGCGTCGCTCCCATTCCGGGGCAGTAGCGACGAGCACGACGAACAGGCATCCCGCCGTCACGACGGTGGCGGCACAGGTCACCGGGATGCCGTCACGCAGTCCCAGATAGGCATGGACCTCCTGCTTCCAGAGCTCGGAGCCGCCGATGCCGTCCCGCCCCGCATCGAGGGGAAATCCGTAGGCGCGCGAGTTCAGGTCCGCGTATGCCTCGAGCTGGTCGTCGGTCGTCACACGAGTGAAGGTCAGCTCCGGGTGAGTCGGCTCGGGCAGGGGCAGGAGATCGCCCGCCATACCGGTGCCGGGGAAGGCGTACGAGAGGCCTGCCCGCTCGGCCATCGAGTCGAGCGTCGCACGAGCGTCCTGGTGAAGGAGGTCCTCGAAGACCCAGAGGAAACCGGGCTGGGCCTTCTGACGCATGATGTCCGCCGCGTGCCGCACGCGTTGCTCGAGGAGACGGAGGTCGACGTTGACCTCGGTCAGGGTGACGCAGTTCCAGAAGGGGAATTTGCAGTCGGCCCACCTCACCGCGAGGCCAGGTCGATCGCGCACGTCAGCGTGCGGGTCGCGGTCGAGCACCATCGTCCGCCAGCCGACGGTGAGTTGCTCCACTGATTCGATCGCTGCGTTGGGTTCGGTCACTGCTACCTCTGAGTGGAGAATCGGATTGTGGAATCCCGGCGGAGGGACGGGCTCCGGGCATGATCGCCCGGCAGGTTGGGCGGAACGCCTCGCGCCCGGCGGAGTGGTTCACACCTTGTCGGCGAGTTCCTTGTGGTACTTCTCGGTCGCGTAGGCGACGGCCTGGTGCTGAGCCTCGGTGTGTCCGGCCCGAGTGTCGGCGGCTCGTTTCTCAGCGGCGAGCGTGGACCAGGACTGGCCCTGGAACTCGGGCATGACGTGCTGGGCGATCAGCTCGTAGGAGCGTCGCGTCGCCTCCGGGTTCGCCCAGTCATGTGCCATCAACAGCATCGCGCCGAAGCCACCGGATTGGTCCATCAGCCGCTGTACCTGGGCCCTCGCGTCCTCGACGGTTCCGATCGTGCCGGTGCCCGACTTGTTGATGAAGTCGATCATCTGACTGACGTCGCCGCCTTCGACGTGCATCTGGGGGAACGCGGCCACTCCCTGGTAGTAGTTGAACCATTGCTCGATGCCGTGCTCGACGTCCTTGTACGCCTGCTCACGGGTCTCGGCGATGTGCATGAGCCCGACCAGGCGCCATGTGTCCCGGTCCACGGTCGTGCCGAAGGCCGCGGCCCGCTCTTGCATGACGTTCCAGTGATGGGCGAGTGCGTCGAAACCGTCGGAGGTGAGTGTCGCGCCGATGGAGAGCAGGCCGAGGCCATACCGCCCGGCGAGCCGAGCGCCGGTCGGCGAAGCCACCGCGGCCACCGTTATGTCGAAGTGTGGGTCGGAGTAGGGCCGCAGGTGCAGTCGCGCCTCGTGAAGCGTGTGCGTGCCGGTGTCGACGGTGATCGGCTCATCTGACCGCAACAACCGCACGACCACGTCGAGGTTGGTTTCGAGCAGCTCACGAGTCTGGGTCGGAGTCAGCCCGATCATGGCCGAGTCGGTGGGCAGGGAGCCGGGACCGACACCGAGCATCACCCGGCCACGGGTCAGATGGTCCAACAACACCATTCGCTCGGCCACCCAGAGCGGGTTGTGGTAACTCAGCGAGGTGACACCGGTGCCGAGCCTGATGTTTCTCGTCCGTTCGGCCGCCGCCGCGATGAAGATCTCCGGCGAAGCGATGATCTCGCTTCCGGCCGAGTGGTGCTCGCCGATCCACGCCTCGTCATAGCCGCAGCGGTCCAGGTGTTCGATCAGGTTCAGGTCGCGCTGCAATGCCAGCGTGGGGTTCTCCCCCGCGGGGTGGATCGGGGCGAGAAAAGTGCCGAAACGTAACCTGCTCATGCCCCGACGCTAGGCCGAACGTGTGGGCATTCTGTCAACGTCGCCGACCGCTGACGAGGGCGCCGCGAACCCGCGCTGTCGGCCGAAGCGGTGGGCGGTGCTGCGCTCGCTTCGGCTGACAGCGGCGTGTCGTGCCGTTACAGGGCCGACTTGAGAGCCGCCAGTGCTGTGGCCAACGCGTCGGAGGCCGCCGGTACCACGTCGGCGAACAGCGTGTAGCCGTGAACCAAGGTCTCGGCCTCGTGCAGCTCGACCGGGACGCCCGCGTCCTTCAACAGTTCGGCGTAACGCGTCCCGTCGTCACGCAGCGGGTCGTTGCCGGCCGTGGCGATGTATGCCGGCGGGAGGCCGGACAGGCTGGCCGCCGTGGCCGGAGCCAGGGTTGCGGGCATCGGGTCGGGCGGTGTCGGGCCCAGGTAGAGGCGGAGGTACTCGGACATGTCCTCGAGCGTCAGCACCGGATCGTCGGTGTTCTCGACGACCGAGGGCAGCGTGAGGTCGAACGTGGTGGCCGGGTACCACAGCAGCTGGAACACGATCGTCGGACCGCCGGCCTGCTGGGCCAGCTGGGCGACGACAGCAGCCAGATTCCCGCCTGCCGAGTCTCCACAGACCGCCAGCCGGGCCGGGTCGGCGCCCAGTTCCTCGGCGTGCTCGGCGACCCAGTTTAGCGCGGCGTACGAGTCGTCCACAGCCGCCGGGAACGGGTGCTCCGGGGCGAGCCGATAGTTCACCGCGACCACGATCGCACCGGTCTGCAGTGCGATGGTCCGGCACACCCCGCCGTACGTGTCCAGATCGCCCACCACGAATCCGCCGCCGTGGTAGTGGACCACGACCGGGAGGTCCTTCGGGTCCGGCGTCGGCCAGTAGATGCGCACGCCGATGCCGTCCGCGATCGTGCGGTCGGCGACCTTCGGCAGCGCGGGCGCCGGTGGCATGGCTGCCATGGCCTGGGCGAACGCGTCCCGCATACCGCTCGGGCCGAGTTCGGCGATGCGCAGGTCCGGCATCATCTCCAGGAGCTGCTGTAGCTGTGTATCGATGGGCATGTTCAGTGATCCAATCTCTGACCGCGTGAGCCAGAACATCCAGGGGTAGGCCCGTTCCTGGCCGACCGTCGAGATTCGCCATCGGACAGGCCGTCGGCGCGTGGCTCCGACCGTGCCTGCCGGTGTGGTCGTCCTTCAGGTCTACCTGCTCACGAGTGACTTGTGGGCTAGTGAACACCTCGGCGATCGACACGAGCTCAACAAACTGATCACGACCCGCGCTCAGCCGTCGAACCGGACGTCGGAGTCGGAGCACAGTGGCCGTTCGTCATGAACTATTACTATGATACTCATCACTATCACGATGCCTTGCTGGCAAATCAACCAATAGTGCGTTGTCAGCGTCGGAAGTAGTCATGTTAAATGACGGTCTGATGTGAGGTCAGCGGGGCCAGTGGTGTCCGCGGCGCGCGGTCCACCGCGCTCGAGGCACAGCATCGACGGCACCTCGGCTCCACGGGCCGAGGTGCGCCCCCGGTGGTCCGGAGACGTCCAGTGGCATTACCGGTGAACAGACAATTCTCATGAAGGAGAGCCCACAGGTGAAGCGGACCCGAATCATCGCGCTGGCAGCGATAGGTATGGCGAGCCTCGTAGTGTCGGCCTGCGGTACCGCGTCCGCGCCCCAGAGCACGGCCAACGTCGCCGCTGCTCAGCCCTATGGCGTGCAGTACGACGCCACGCACGTTTACGTCGAGCACGGGAAACTGAACGACTTCATCCAGAGCTGGGAAGGGACGTTCGGCGGGACCCATAATGCGCCCTCCGCCTTCCAGATCACGCCGACCGCGAGCAACACGATGGCATCGATCATGCACTCGCCGGTGGGTCTGCTGGCGGCATACGACTACCAGACCCCGATCCCTTACCCGTTCGGGTCGGAACAGACCGGCTTCGGTGTCCACAACCCGGACAGCGCTGTGAAGGTTGCTCAGCAGGCGGGCGCCACTGTGCCGGTGGCTCCGTGGACCGGGCCGGTGGGGCGCGAGGCGGTGATCCGGTTCCCCGGGGGGTACAGCTCCCAAATCTGGGAGCAGTTCGACATGTCCGGATTCACTCCGCTCACCACTCAGCCGGAGTTCCGGGTGTACCTGTCCGAGGACACGGTCAGCGCGTTCCTGGCGTCGTATCTGAAATTCACCGGCGGTAAGGTGATCTCGGACGTCAGCAACGCCGATGGCGGGGAGATCGGCGCCCCGGGCACGACGTTCCACCGCGTCCGGATGACGACCCCGTTCGGCAACACGGTCGTACTGGCGACGAATCAGGGCGCCTGGACCTACCCCTACGGCCACGACACCACCGGATACACCGTGCCGAATCTCGCCGACACGATTGCGAAAGCGAAGGCGAACGGCGTCACCGTACTCGCGGGACCGTACAAGTCGGCCGACCGCTCCAGTGTCATGATGCAGTTTCCCGGCGGTTACACGGCCGAAGTCCACGACGGCGAGTTCCACTGAGTCCGTTGCGGGTCCCGACGTGTTGACATGCTGTCCACCCATGTTGTCGATACTTGGCTGGATGTCGATTCTGGGTTTGTTCGGAGGTCGGTAGTTCATGTCGCAGACGGGTTTGCGTCCCACGGGTTGTGAAGATCCAGCGTTCGCGAGGCTTCTCGCCGAAAGTCACCTGCGGACCGTGGGGACGAAGCTGGTCGACGTCGAGTCGACGGCGGCGGATGCCGCGCATTGGCTTTACCACGAGGCCCCCTTCGGTTTGCTGGCTCACGAACGGGGCTCTGACCCGGTATTTCGTTACGCGAACCGGACAGCGCAGCGGGCTTTCGGATACGACTGGTCAGAGTTCGACGGCCTCCGGTCACAGCTTTCGGCGGCCACCCCTGACCGAGCTGAACGTGCCCATCTACTCGATGAAGTCACGCGTAACGGATACTTCAGCGGCTACCGGGGTCTGCGGATCAGCAAATCCGGCGCCCAGTTCTGGATCGAGAACACCACTGTGTGGAACGTGATCGATGAGCACGGGGAGCTACGTGGCCAGGCTGCCACTTTCACCTCGGTCACCCCGGCTTGAGACATCCGAGATTTGCCCGGCCGGGCGCGGTCGGGCATTCGATTTCGCGTCTTGTCCACGTCCCACACGACGACTGGAGGCGATGATGCCTGTTCACCCCGAGGTTCAGCTCGTGCTCTCGGCCATGGCCGAGGCGAACCAGCCACCGCTGTCGGAGACGACCGTGCCGGCTGCCCGCGCCACCACTGAGGGTTTCGTCGACCTGCAGGGCGAACCGACCGAGATGGCAGCGGTTGTGACCCGTGCCCTGCCTGGCCCGGCAGGGGAGATCCCGGTCCGGGTGTACACACCCACCGGCGACCTCGGGACTCGGCCCGTCGTCGTCTTCTTCCACGGCGGTGGCTGGGTGATCGGCGATCTCGAGGTCGTGGATCGGCCGTGTCGGGTGCTTGCCGCCGCGACCGGAGCAGTGGTGGTGTCCGTTGACTACCGACTGGCGCCCGAGCACCGCTACCCGGCCCCGTTCGAGGACTGTTACGCGGCCACCGAGTGGGTTGCGGAACATGCCGATGAGCTCGGAGTGAATCCCGCCAAGCTGGCGGTGGCCGGGGACAGCGCCGGGGGCAACCTGGCGGCGGCGGTTGCCCTGGCGGCCCGGGATCGAGGGGGTCCGGCGATCAGCGCTCAGTTGTTGATCTATCCGGTGACCGACTTCGACTTCACCACCGCGTCCTACACCGACAACGCGGAGGGTTACTTGCTCACCCGGGATTCGATGCGCTGGTTCTGGGCGCATTATCTGGGGGAGTTGGATATCGGCCAGGCGCCTTACGCGTGTCCCGCGCGGGCAGAGAGCCTCGCCGGGTTGCCTCCGGCCTACGTGGCCACCGCCGAGTTCGACCCACTGCGTGACCAGGGTGAGGCCTACGCCGAAGCGATGAACCGTGCCGGAGTGGCGGTGTCGGCGAAGCGATTTGCCGGGCTCATCCACGGCTTTTTCTGGATGGACAAGGCTGTGCCCGCCGGTCGGCCGATCGTGAAGGAGATGGCGGCGCTGTTGCATCAGGTCTGGGCCTGACCATCGGTTGCGGCCATGTTCAACAATTTCCGCTCACTGGAAATTGATCGACACTGTGTCAGTATGTTCATGGTGAGCTTACCGGCAATGGCTGACCGTCGTCCGTCTTCGATAAACAGGCGAAGTGCGGGTTGGTGCCGAACGCATTCGTTTGTGATATCGGAGGGCCGGTCCACTTTCAGAGCTGGAATAGCAGAAGGAGTCAGTGAGGTAGATGGGGTGGAGTGTCGACGGCGCGGGCGGTATCCGTGAGTACCGTCAGTTCATTGACGGTACGTGGGTGGGGTCGGTCGAGGGGAACCTCTTCGACGTCATGAGCCCGTATCGGGGCGGGGTGCATGCGCGGGCGGCGGCCGGTGGCGCCGCGGACGCCGATCGGGCGGTGACGGCGGCGGCACGGGCCTTTCCGGAGTGGGTGGCGATGCCTGCGAGCGAGAAGCAGCAGCTGTTCCTGAGGGCCGCTGAGCTCGTTGACACTCACCGAGGTGACCTGGTGGACATCGTGGTCGAAGAGACTGGGTGGCCGAGTCGGTTCGTCGATTTCCAACAGCAGATCGCCCAGGACATGTTGCGACAGGCGGCGAACTGGGTCTATCGGCCGAAAGGTGAGGTACTGGAGTCCGACTTCTCCGGCACCTACTCGATGGCGGTGCGGCGACCGTTGGGAGTCGTTGCGAGTTTCACCCCATGGAACGGGGCCAATGTATTGGGTTGGCGGGCCGTGATCTCGCCGATCGCGGCAGGTAACACGGTGGTGGTGAAGCCGTCGGAGGAGGCTCCGATCTCGGCTGGTCTGGTGATGGCCCAGGTCGCGGACGAGGCCGGTTTCCCGCCAGGGGTGATCAATGTCGTGACGCACGCTCCCGGAGCGGCGGAGGCCATGGGGGACGTGTTCTTCGAGCGGCCGGAGGTCCGGTGCATCAATCTTATCGGCGGCGTCCGGACAGCCCGGATGTTGGCTGAGCGGGCCGGCCGGGAGTTGAAGCGCTCGGTGATGGAGCTGGGTGGATACAACACGATGATCGTGTTGGCCGACGCGGACCTGGACTACGCCGTCCGGTCGGCCACCTTCGGGGCCTTCTTCTATCAGGGGCAGGTGTGTTTGTGCACCCGCAAGGTGATAGTGGAACGACCCGTTTACGAGGAGTTCCTGGCTCGGCTGGTGGAGCGGGTGAGGAGTCTGCCAGCGGGGAATCCCGCGGATTCGGCCACGCTGATCGGACCGTTGATCAATGATCGAGCGGTGCGAACGATGCAGAGCCGCATCGAGGATGCGGTGGGTAAGGGCGCTCGAGTGGTCACGGGCGGCGGGGTGACCGGTCGGGTGCATGAGCCGACGATCGTGGTCGATGTGCCTGTCGACGCTGAGGCGGATCACGAGGAGACGTTCGGGCCGTTGCTGGTGGTTGCTGTGGCAGAGGACGCCGAGCACGCGGTGGAGCAGGCGAATCGGCACAGCTACGGATTGACGTCGTCGATCTTCACCGGGGATACGTTCCGAGGGGTGGAGTTGGCCGACCGGATCATCTCTGGCGCAGTGCACGTGAATATCCCGACCATCGACGATGAGACGCAGGCGCCGGTGGGTGGCGTCCGGGCCAGTGGCTGGGGTCGAAGCGGACCCAATTCGCTGGACGATTTCAGTGATGTGGTGTGGGTGAACGCGCAGAGTGGTCAGCGACAGCTGCCGTTTTGAGGCATGAGGCACTCGGTGCCACGCCCGCCGGTGACTGTCGACCACGGGAAACTGTGAGCGGACATCCCCGGGGTTGAACGGCTGTTTATCTGTCGGGATTAGTTTCGGGTAGCTCGCGCGAACTTGGGAGCGGGGGCAGCGATGCGACTCAGGGATGGTGCCGGATGACCGCTGCGGATGCGACCACGCCGCGAGTGAAGGTAGATGACGAACGGCTCGAACAGCTCGTGAACGGCGTGATCGCCGATGCCGGTGGTGCGCTTGCTCTCCCGCTCGCGTTGATCGGCGATCGCCTCGGGCTGTTCGGGGCGCTCGCCGACCACGGTCCCGCGACAGCGACCGAGCTTGCCCAGGTGAGCGGGACGGCGACACGGTACGTGCAGGAGTGGTTGCTCGCGATGGCCTCCGCCGGCTACGTCGAACATCTCGGCGGGGAGCCCGAGTCGGAGAATCCGACGACGGCCCGCTACCAGATGACCCCGGAGCAGGCCGAGATATTCATCAACCTGGACAGCCCGCATTACCTGGTCGGGATGTTCCAGAACATGACCGCCGCCACCCGGATGATCGATCGCCTGACCGAAGCGTTCCGAACCGGCGAGGGCATCGGTTGGCACGAGCACCACAATGACCTGTTCGAGGGCACCGAGCGGTTCTTCCGCCCGGCCTACACAGGTCAGCTGATCCAGGCGTGGATCCCGGCGGTGCCCGGATTGGCCGAGCGGCTGCACGACGGAGGACATGCGGCCGACATCGGATGCGGGCTCGGCACCTCCACACGGATCATGGCCGATGCGTTCCCGAAGACCCGGTGGCTCGGTCTGGATTACCACCAGCCTTCGATCGAGCGGGCCCGGCAGCGGGTGGCCGCGGCCGGTGGACCGGACAATCTGGAGTTCGTCGTGGGCGCGGCCGGTGACCTCACCGGCCGATTCGACCTGGTGGCGTTCTTCGACTGCCTGCACGACATGCCCGACCCGCTCGGCGCCCTGCGCGCGGCCCGGGTGGCGTTGGCCGACGACGGCGTGGTGATGCTGGTCGAGCCGATGAGCTGGGACTCGGTCAGTGAGGTGTTCAACCCGCTCGGGCGGGTCCTGACGGGTGCTTCGCTGCTGGTGTGTCTGCCCAGCGGGCTCTCGGCTCCGCCGGCCGCCGGCTTGGGTAACCAGACCGGCCCGGCTCGGACCAGCCAGCTGGCTCGAGATGCCGGTTTCGGGTCGGCCGAGGTGGTGGTCTCCGGGCCGACCAACCTGGTGTACGCCCTGCGCCGGTGAACCGTCGGCCGGATTGGTCCGGTGGGTGCCGGGCTCGCGGATCCGGTGGGGACGATACCTGTTCGCTCGGTGTCGATGAGGAAAGAGCGACGTCGTGTGATCCTCCGCATCCTGACTGGGGCTGCTGAAGCAGGCGCTCAGGCACTGTGTGTCAGGGGATACCGGAATCGGCGACAGGTTGCCGACGATTCACAACTATCTACCGTACTTCGCCCGCATGCACCTCGACCGGACTCTGCGTTCGGGGGCACTGGACGAACGCAGTCTGGACGCCGGTCTCGAACGGCTCGACGAACACCTGGTCAGGGCCGGCGTCCGAGCCGGGTATCGACCGCGCTGCTCCGTCCTGACTATCGGGCGCTCGTCGCAGCACCCGAATGCCGCTCGCCGCCGGGACGGTCTCGCTGGTGATCACAGAGCCTGAGCGTCAGGGATCTCGATTCGGCCGGATCCGCGACCGCGGTGGTTGGTCCTCAGCGTTCGGGCCAGGAGCGCCGGCCTCCTCAACGTGTCAGGGTGGGCGAACAGGCTGGTGACCAGGTTGAGGGACTCGGCAACCTGGGCGTTCGTGGCGGCGGCGGCGAAGGTTTGATTCAGAATCCAGGTGCGTATCCGCTCGGCCATGGGACGGCGATGTCCCGCCCTGGCGGAGTCGGTAGCGGTTGCGACCTGCCACACGGCGTCCACGACGAGCCGCTGTCGACGGAAGAACCGGTCGAAGGGTTCTGTCAGGTCGGGTCGGTCGGCGAGGTAGTCGGCCAGACACGCGGCGTGCAGCGCTGCTGAGGATATGCCCTGGGCGTACACCGGGTTGACGGAGGCGACCGCGTCGCCCACGCTCAGCACCCTGGCCGGAGAGGCGATCGCCGTGAAGTCGCGCGAGCGACTGTCCGCTTGATGATATCGAAGGATATCCCCGACGGGCTCTCCGCCGACCGCGGTGCGGAAGATCGGTGGGAGGTCGTTGCGGCAACGAGCGACGAAGTCATCCAGGTCCCGGCCGGGTCGGTGCTGTCCCAACCCGGCGAGCACCACCATCCATTGTCGATCTTCGATCATGTTGACAGCAGCCGAGGTTGTCGAGCCGTCGGAGTGATCCGGTCCGAAATGCGCGATCGCCGCGAGAAGATCATCCGGGATCGACGTGGCCCGGAAGTATCCCGTCGCGTAGTTGATCCCGGTGGTCACTCTTCGTAACGGTGGCCGTGGCCAGCCCGCGTCATCCAACCAGTCACTGAGTCGACTGGCTCTCCCCATCGCGTCGATGACGAGGTCCGAGGCGAGGAAGTGGCTTCGCCCTTCGGCGCGGTAGCGGACGCCGGCCACGGCTCCGTCGGTGAACTCCAACCCCTCCGCACGGCCTGTGACGATGCGTATCGCCGAGAGCTGGGCGACCCGGTCGCGTAGGTGCCGTTCCAAGAATGGTCGGCTGGCGCACAACAGATCAGTCGTGGGTGCGCTCACCGTGCGAACGCCGTTGAAATAGGCGCCGATCTGAGAGCTGTGCAGCATCGGGGCGCCGAGCTCGACCGCTTCCTGGGTGAATCCGGGAAACCAACGCTCGATGAGTCCACGGCCACCGGGCAGCAGGGTGTGTACCTGGTTGTACTGGCCGACTCCCCGGCGTGAGCCGGCGTGAGGGTCGTCCTGTTCGAGGAGCACAACCCGTTCGGCGTAGGCGGCCAGTACCCGGGCGGCCAACAGTCCGGCAAAGCCGGCGCCGAGTACGACCGCGGTACCCATCAATCGAGTCGTCGACGCTGGAACCTCGGTGCGCGCCAAACGAGCGAAGGCGTGCCGCCGCTCCTCGGGGAATCCTCGTATACGCCGTTCTGTCATAGCAATGGACATTAGTAAGCACGAATGGACATCCCATTGATCCCGAGAAACGTTCAAGGTCCCACTGACTGGGTGATCTGGCGCCATGTCGTACCAGCGAATACTTCTTGTTCGACTGAACAACGGCGTTGACATCCCACAGATCGGGTTCGGCTCCCGGCCGGTCGGGTCTGTCTCGTGATCGGTGTTTCCGGCGTCAGTTTCAGTAGGTCTCGGCTCCCGGCCAGCGGTCACCGAACGTGATGGCGAATGCGTTGATCACTGGCTTCCAGCGCATTGTCCACCTGGCGCGGCCTGTCCCGGTTGGGTCCAGGCTGCGAGTCACAAGGTACAGGCACTTCATCGCGGCTTGCTCGGTCGGGAAATGCCCTCTCGCGCGGATCGCCCGCCGGTAGCGGGCGTTCAGTGATTCGATCGCGTTCGTGGAACAGATCATCCCGCGAATCTCGACGTCATAGTCGAGGAACGGCACGAATTCTTCCCAGGCGTTGCGCCA
>NZ_KE386838.1:51136-347407 GCF_000429025.1 Actinospineispora spinosispora DSM 44797 | reverse complement strand
TGATCAGCCACCTCGACCAAGACGGACCCGAACCCGGCGAAGACGGATGCGACGAGCTGCTCAACGAACTGTGGCTCACCCCGAACCCCGACGGTGGGGGCTGGATCAAAGGCACCCTCGACGCCGGATCGTTCGAAGAAATCAAACGCGCCGTCCTGGCCACACTCCTGCCAGAAGAAGATGAACGCAAGACCCTGCCCCAACGCCAAGCCGACGCACTCGCCGAGATCTGCTCCCACTCGTTGGACGAGGGCCGCCTGCCAGCCGAAGGCGGCGTCCGGCCGCACGTCACGGTCATCATGACCGAACGCGACCTGCAGCAGAAAGCACGCGGCGCGCAGCTGGAGTTCGGCGGCAAAGCCCCCGCCTCCTATCTGCGGGCCATGCTGTGTGACTGCGGGATCACCCCGGTTGTGCTCGGCGGCAAGAGCCTCCCGATCGATGTCGGATACGAGTCACGCACCGCGCCCACCGGGCTCCGCAAAGCACTTTCCGTGCGAGACCGGGGCTGCGCCCACCCCGGCTGCACGCGGCCCCCGCACTGGTGCCAGGTCCACCATGTCATCGAGTGGAGCGTCGGCGGTCGGACCGACCTCGACAACTGCATGCTGCTGTGCAAACAACACCACCGCATGATCCACACCAGCGGCTGGACAGTCAGAATCCGAGAGGGTTGGCCCGAATTCATCCCCCCGAAATGGCTCGACCCCACCCAGACAGCGAGACGAAGACCTATTCCTGCAGCAGGACTTCTCGGCCTTCGCTCAGACCACTGATCACCTGAGTCGTCTCGTCGCCGACCACACCCGCACCGAAACCGACGCGCAGCGGCTTGCCGTCAGGGCCGGGCACCATGACGTACGCTTGCGCGCCGTCCCTGGTCACAGCCTTGTTCGGCACCATCAGCACATTGTCCACCCGTGCCGTGACCACCGAGGCCTCGGCGGACTGGCCCGCGCGGAGCCGGGGATCGGTCTCCTCCAGCACGATCGTGACGTAGTAGCTCGTCACGCCGGAGATCGTCACGGCGTTCGGAGCCACCGCCAGCACCCTGCCGCGCAATGTCAGCCCGGGGATCGCCTCGAACGTCATCCGCACCGGCTGGCCGGCTTGCATCCCGGCCGCACCGGACTCGTCGAACGGGATCACCGCGGTGGTGCCGGGGCCGTTCGAGTTGACACCGGACAGCGCGCCGGTCGCGGTGGCCGTGCGGACCACCGACCCGCGCTGCACCACAACCGTCTCCGGCGCGGCAACGGACACACCAGCACCGCAGGCCGTCACCAGCGCCAGAAGCAGCAGCACGGCCCAGCGGCGGATCACGAGTACAGCTTGTCCACGTCTGCCTGGTAGCGCTCGGTCACCACCGGGCGTTTGAGCTTCAGGGTGGGGGTGAGCTCGCCGGTCGTGGAGTCCCAGACGTCCGGCAGCAGCGTCCACCGTTTGACCTGCTCGACGCGCGCCAGCCGGGCGTTGCCCGCCTCGACCGCGCGGTTCGCCTCCGCGATCACGTCCGGGTTCTCCACCGCCTCGGCGGCGGTCTCCGCCGTGATGCCCCGGGTCTTGCACCAGTCCTGCCAGCTCATCGGGTCGAGCGTCAGCAGCGCCACCAGGTACGGCCGGTTGTCGCCGTAGACGTACACCGGGCCCAGCAGGTCCGACGCGCTGGACACGGCCAGCTCGACGTTCGCGGGGGAGATGTTCTTGCCGGCCGCGTTGATGATCAGTTCCTTCTTGCGGCCGGTGATGAACAGGTAGCCGTCGGCGTCGATCGAGCCGAGGTCGCCGGTGTGCAGCCAGCCGTCGGCGTCGATCGCCTCGGCGGTGGCCTCCGGGCGGTTGAGGTAGCCGGGGGTGATGTTCGGGCCGCGGGCGATGATCTCGCCGTCGGCGGCGATCCGAAGATCGACGCCGGGCATCGGTTTGCCGACGCTGCCCAGCCTCGGTGCGCCGACCGGGGTCGCGGTGAGCACGGCGCTGGTCTCGGTCATGCCGTAGGCCTCGGTGATCGGGATGCCGATACCGAGGAAGAACGTCAGCACCTCGTTCGACAACGGGGCGGCGCCGCTCGCCGACATGACGACCCGGTCCATGCCGAGGGCCGCGCGAATCTTCTGGTAGGCGAGTTTCTCCAGCACCGGGTGCAGCAGCCGGGTCCGCAGGTCAGGGGAGCGCTGCTCCATACGGGCCTGCCCGTATGCCTTCGCCACGTCGATCGCGGTGGCCGCCAGCGTTCGCTTCACCGGGCTCGACTCGGTGCTCGCCCGCTCCCGGATCGTGCCGTAGATCTTCTCCCAGATTCGGGGGACGCCGAGGAACACGTGCGGGCGCACCACCGGAAGCTGCGAGGCCATCTGGCGGTAGTCACGGATGTAGGTGACCGTCGACGCCTGGCGCAGGGCCAGGTAGTGGCTGAACATGCGCTCCGCGATGTGCGCCAGCGGCAGGTACGACATCGCTGAGGCGTCCGCCAGCGGCAGCGGCGAGCCGCCCTCCTCCGAACGCGCGGAGAAACCGTTCATCACGTGCAGCACGCCGCCGTGGGTGATGATCGTGCCCTTCGGATGGCCCGTCGTGCCGGATGTGTACACGATGGTCAGCACGCTGTCCGGGCCGACGGTCGCCGACGCCGCGTCCACCTCGGCGCCACGCTGCTCGACCCCGCTCTCGGCTGCCTCGATCAGCTGGTCGAAGCGCCGCACACCCTCCGGCGGGTCCTGCTGGTCCAGCACCACGAGATGACGCAGATCGGGCAGCTGGTCACGGATCTCCAGCCATAGCGGCAGCTGGTCGGCGTCCACGATCGCCACCACAGCGGCCGAGTCGCGCGCCACGTACGCCAGCTGGTCGGCGGCCAGGGTCTGGTAGTAGCTCGTCGGGGTCGCGCCGGCCAGCAACGCGCCGATGTCGGCCTGCACGTGTTCCGCGCGGTTGATCATGTGCAGGCCGACGACCTCGCCCGGGCGGACGCCCAGGTCGAGCAGCGCCAGCGCGATCGCGCGGGCCCTGGCGCGGTACTGCGCCCAGGTCAGGCGGGAATCACCGTCCACGGTGGCCGGCACGTCGCCGTATTCGGTGGCGTTGCGGTCGATGAGCTGAAGCAGCGTGCCTGACCCGGTCATCGTTTCCTCACGTCGATCATCCAGCAGCTGACTACAGACTATTAGCCCTGCTAGCAAGTTGCGGAACGTAGGATGAGACACGCGCGTAGGGAATACCGGTGAAAGTCCGGAGCTGCCCCGCAACTGTGAGGCCCACCGCCAGGTGAGCCGGAGCCAGATACCGCCGCGTGAACGATCGAGTGGTCACGATCACGCGGGTTGATCGATGTGCCGGATGCACCCCATCCTGCATGCCCCGCGGGTCCGTGGTCGGACGCGAGGGGAGTCGTAGGTGCCGGATGCGCTGAGCCGCAGAGGTTTTCTCACCGTCAGCGCATTGGGGGTCCTCGCCGCGGGTTGCGCCGGTCCGACCGCCCCGTCGAGCGGTGGCGGTGGGATCGACACGTTCACCGTCGGCATGCAGGGCGCCGGCGCCGGTGAGGGCATCGACCCGGCCGCGAACCACCTGTTCATCGACGAGGCCAGGCTCAAGGCGATGTACGACGGGCTGTTCGAGATCGACGACAGCATGCAGCCGGTGCCACGGCTGGCCGAGTCGGCCGAGGCGAACGCCGACGGCACCCGATGGCGGATCCGGCTGCGGGACGCCCGCTGGCACGACGGCACGAAGCTGACCTCGGCCGATGTTCTCTACACGCTCGCACGCGTCCTCGGGCCGTCGCCGGGCAAACCGTTCATCGCCGCCACCACCCTGCAGCAGGTCGACCTGGGCCAGTCGACGGCGGTCGACGACCGGACCGTCGAGATCGCGCTCAAGGCGCCGTCGTTCGAGTTCCGCACCGCGCTCGCCGCGTACGGCACGAAGATCGTCAAGGACGGGACGAAGGACTTCACGAAGGCGGTCGGCACCGGGCCGTTCCGGTTCTCGGAGTTCCAGGCGGGCAAGCAGCTGGTCGCCACCGCGTACGACGACTATTGGGACGGCGTGCCGCACATCCGGAAGCTGACGATCCTCAGCGCGGACGCCGACGCCCGGTTCTCCGCGCTGCGCGGCGGTCAGCTGGACTTCGCCGTAGACCTGTCACCGGCCGCCGCACAGCAGCTGCGGGGCGCCCAGGGCATCACCGTGCACACGACCCACAACAGCGGCATCTACTACCTGGCCATGAAGACCGACCGGCCGCCGTTCGACAACCCGGACGTGCGGCGCGCGGTCATGCGCATGGCGGACCGCGCGGAGCTGGTCAAGGTGGCGATGCAGGGCCAGGCCGACGTCGGCAACGACGTGTTCGGGCGGGGCGCCCAGTACTACGCGGCCGACCTGCCGCAACACCCCTACGACCCGGACCAGGCCCGCTCGCTGCTGCGTTCGGCGGGCGCCGAGGGGCTCGCGTTCGACCTGTACACCGCGCCCGCCGCGACCGGCATGGTCGAGGCGGCGAACCTGTTCGCCGAGCAGGCCAGGCGCAGCGGTGTGAAGGTCAACGTCGTGCTCGGTTCGAAGGACACCTACTACACCGACGTGCTGTCGAAGAACGCGATGACGATGGGCCAGTCCGGTCCGCTGTCCATCCCGAACCACTTCGGCTCGCGGCTGCTCACCGGTGCACCGCAGAACACCACGAAGTGGGCCGTTCCCGAGTTCGACGCGCTGTTCAACCGTGCCCAGGCGACCGCATCGGAAGCCGACCGGACGGCGATCTACCACCAGATGCACGACATGCTCTACGACCGGGGCGGCTACGTGTACTGGGCGAACTCGTACTGGAACAACGCCGCCGCCTCGACGTTCGGCAACCTCCCGACCGGCGTGCCCAACTCGACGAACTGGGTGCGGTTCAACAAGGTGACGGCCTCGACTGATGGGAGCTGAGACTGATGGGAGCGCAGTTGTGCTGACGCAGGAACGCGCGCTGTTCTGGCTGGACCGCTGGGACCGGCAGCAGGAGTACTACATGCCGGACAGGGAGGAGCGGTTCGCGGTCATCGGCGACATCCTCGAGGAGCTGCTGACCCGGCCCGACCCGCTCATCGTGGACCTCGGCGTCGGGCCCGGTTCGCTCGCGCAGCGGCTGCTGGAACGGCTGCCCCAGGCGCGGGTCGTCGGGGTGGACGCCGATCCGCTGCTGCTCGGTCTCGCCGATCGGGCCTACGCCGACGACCGGTTCCGGACCGTGTTCGCCGATCTGCGCGACGACACCTGGTACGACGCGCTGGAGCTGGACCGGGCCCCCGATGCGTTCGTCAGCACCACCGCGCTGCACTGGATGAACCGCCAGCCGCTGCGCCGCGTGCTCGCCACCTGCGGGAAGGCCCTCGCCGCCGACGGGGTGTTCGTCAACGGTGACCACCTGTACGAGGGTGAGACCGGGCCGAGGCTGGACGCGCTGGGCCGGGCGTTGACCAAGCGGCGGGCGCGGCGCGCCGGCGTCGAGCGGGACGAGGACTGGGCGGCCTGGTGGGAGGCCATCGAGCTGGCACCCGAACTGGCCGACCTCGTCGAAGCGCGCGCGGGCGGGTTCGTGCACACCGTCGATGACAAGCCCAGCGTCCACGACTATCTCGACTACCTGCGCGAAGGTGGGTTCGCCGAAGCCGGGTCGGTGTGGCAGGTCGGTGACGACCGCATCGTCGTCGGCATCCGCTGACCAGTGCGCCGCCGGTCACAGCCCGTGAGTGAGTTGGGTTGCCAGGGCAGCCGAGAACACTCACGGCTTTTCGTGCCTCGGCGGGTGCTCATCGGGATCGTGCAGGTCGTGGTGCTGCTGGTGCTGGTGTTCGTGCTCTCGCTGCTGCTGCCCGGCGACGCGGCCGACGTCCAGAGCAGTGACCTGACCAGCGCCGCGCAGCGCGCCGAGGCCCGGCACGTGCTGGGTCTGGACGTCACCCCGGCGGCGCGGTTCCTGACCTGGGCGGGCCACGCCGCGACCGGTGACCTCGGCACGTCGTACGCGAACGGCCGGGCGGTCGGCGCGATCATCGCCGAACCGTTCCTGGTGACCGGCCTGATGGCGGCGCTCACCACGCTGTTGTTGCTGCCGGTCGCCGGGTTCGCCGGGTTCGCCGCCGGGCTGGCACCGGGTTCGGTGCGGGACCGGGTGATCACCACGGTGAGCGTGTGGCTCGACTCGATCCCGGACTTCGTGCTCGCCGTCCTGCTGGTCGCCTATGTGGCGATCGGGCTCGGCTGGTTCCCCGCGACGTTCCTCGGCGCGGACCTGACGACGATGGTCACCGACCCTCGCTATCTGGTGCTGCCGCTCGTCGTGATGGTCGCGCGGGTGGCGGCTCCGCTGGTCAGGCTCGTGCGCGCGGGGGTGATCGACGTGCTCGACCAGCCCTACATCGCGGCCGCGAGACGGCTGGGCGTGCCGAGGCGGTCGTTGCTGTGCCGGCACGTGGCGCCGAACGCACTGGGGCCCGCGATGCAGGAGCTGGGCCGCACCGGCGACGGGCTGCTGTCCGGTGTGCTGATCGTCGAGGCGGTGTTCGTGCTGCCCGGTATCGCCTCGACCCTGCTGGACGCGATCAGCAACCGCGACCACCCGGTGATCCTGGCAATAGTCCTGATCACCGGCCTGATAGCGATCGCGGTGAACCTCCTGATCGACGTCCTGGCCCAACGCATGCTCCCCAGGCGACCACAATCATGACCCCCCGCCGTGGCACGAATGTGGCTTTAGGGACGTTGAAGGTCCCTAAAGCCACATTCGTGTCGGTGGGGTGGCGGGTTGTGTACGTGGTGCTCGTGGCCGTGCCGTTGCTGTGTGCACTGGTGGGGCCGGTGGTGGCGACGTACGCACCGGAGGGCACCCAGGCCCCGTTCGGGCCGTCGGCCTGGTCGCCGTTCGGGACCGACCGGCTCGGCCGTGACGTGCTGGCCGCCGCATTGACCGGCGGCCACACACTCGTGCTGACCACAGCGGTCACCGTGCTGTGCAGCTACGCGCTGGGCTTCACGATCGGCATGGCGGCGGCCTCGACCCGGTGGTCGTGGCTGGAGGACCTCATCATGCGGCCGATCGACGTCCTGCTGTGCCTGCCCTCGCTGTTGATCATCATGGTGGCGGCGCTGCGCAGCCAGGGCTCTGCTGTGGCGATCGCCGTCGCGGTGGGGTTCGCGCTGCTCGCACCGATCACCAGGTTCGTCAGAATGGCCGCGCGCGACGTCGTGTCCGGCCCGGTGATGGACGCGCTGCGCATGCAGGGCGCAAGCCGCTGGTACCGCTACGGCCGGTACGCGGCGCGGGAGATCGCGCGGCCGGTCGCTGCCGATCTCGGCGTGCGGATCGCGGCGGCGATCTACTTCCTGACCTCGGCGAACTTCCTCGGCATCGGTTTCGACACGACGTCGCCGGACTGGGCGGTGTCCGTCGCGGCGAACAAGGACGGTCTGGCGGCCGTGCCGTGGTCGGTGTTCCTGCCCGGCGGGTTGATCGTCATGCTGGTGGTCGGGATCAACCTGCTGTGGGACGACCTGCTCGCCGACCCGCGCAGGCTCGCGGTCCGGGACGCGATCCGGCATGGGTGAGAGTGCGGTGTCGGTCCGGGAGCTCGGTGCGACCGCCGGGGCGGCGACGATCCTGCACGACATCAGCTTCGACGTCCCGACCGGCGAGATCGTCACGCTGTGCGGTCCGTCGGGCGCGGGGAAGACGACGATCGCGGCCGCCGTCGCCGGGATCGTCCGCCCGGGGATCACGTACTCGGGGGAGCTGGTGCGCGGTGGACACGTCGGATATCTGCCGCAGTTCGCCGCCGCGACGCTGAACCCGGCACGCCGGATCGGCCACGCGCTCGGCGAGCTGGTCGGACTGCACCACGTGGGGCGCCTGGACCGTGCCGGTCGCCGGGTGCACATCGCCCGCGTGCTGCGGACGGCCGGATTCGACGTCCCGGACGACCGGCTGGACCAGACGTTGCGGCGTTACCCGCACGAGTTCTCCGGCGGCGAGCGGACCCGGCTCGCGCTGGCCCAGGTCCTGACCGCCAACCCGACGCTGCTGGTGCTCGACGAGCCGACCTCGGGCCTGGACGCGATCAGCAGGGCAGCCGTCGTCGACCAGCTGGACACGCTGCGCCGGGACGGCATGACGATCCTGCTGGTCACCCACGACCTGCTCGTCGCCGCCCGGCTCAGCCATCGCACACTGCACGTCAGCGGCGGTCGCCTGGTCGACGCGGTCAGCCAGCCGGACCCAGCGTCGCCGCCCGCCACGCGGTCGCACTCGACCGGTGCCGCGGTCGAGTTGCGCGGGGTGACCGTGACCCGGTCGCGGACGGCGATCCTGCACGACGTCGACCTGGAGCTCGCGGCCGGTGAGACGCTCGGCGTCGTGGGGGTCTCCGGTGCGGGCAAGTCGACGCTCGCCAGGGTCATCGCCGGGCTCCAGGAGATCCGGCGCGGTTCGCTGCTCGTCGACGGCCGGCCGATGCCCACCGTGCGGTCGCGGTCCCGGGAACAGATCGCCCACGTCCAGTACGTGTGGCAGGAAGCGGCAGGCTCGTTCGAGACCCGGCGGTCGGTGCTGGACCAGGTGGCGATGACCGGTGTGTGGCTCGCCGGGCTGTCCCCGGCCGATGCGCGCGCCGAGGCGGTGACCGAGCTGGCCGAGCTGGGCATCGACGAGACGCAGGCGCGGCGCTATCCGGCTGGGCTGTCCGGCGGGCAACTGCAGCGGGCGGCGGTGGCCCGGGCGCTGCTGGCCCGTCCGTCGGTGCTGATCTGCGACGAAGTGACCACCGGCCTCGACGAGCCCCTGTCGCGCCGGATCCTCGATCGAATCGAGGCCTACCGGCGCGACGCGGCGGCGTCAGTGATCCTGATCAGCCACGACGTGCGGACCCAGCTCTCTCGGGCCGACCGGCTGGTGGTGGTCGACGCCGGACGGATCGTGGCGACCGGGGTCCCTGCCGATCTGTCGAACGACTCGACGACCACCGTTCTGCACCGACTACTGGCGCCTGGTCGTCCCTGACCTTCCCCGTGGCCGGGAGCAGCGCCGACATCGACGGGTGGATCGGGAGCAGCTCGGACAGCCCTCGGACACGGGCGTGCTCGTGCAGTGCACTCAACGGCCGGATCAGCGCGCACAGGTCGAGGTGGCGGCGGGCCGATGCCGACGCCACCTCGGCGAGCGCGTCCAGACTGCTGTCGTCGAAACTCGTCACCCCGGTCAAGTCCGCGACGACCAGCCGCCCGTTCGCCTGTTGCAATGCCTCTTCCAACGCCGACCACAGCTCTTCCGACCGGAAACCGCTGATGTCACCGGACGCGATGACCACCGCGACGTCCTCGTCGGAATAGTCGATCAACAGCCATGGAGCTGCCAGGTCGCAGGCTAATTCTGACACCATTTCCCCATACCCCGTGCCGAAACTACTTTCCTCGACGAATTCGAACACCGTTACCGGGTCCGGAAAAGGATCTCCAACGCGACCGGTTCGAACCGAGCCGCGATGACCGAACGGAGAACCCGGATGTCGTGCAGCTGCGCCGACCCGAACAACGGCGTGCCCGGATCCACCAGGGTCTTCGCGGTGCGCAGCAGCTCCTGGCTGGTGCGCCCGACCGCCCTGGTGCTCGAGTGGTCGACCTCGTGGTACAGGTCGCAGCGCCCGGCGGGGCCGGTGCCCAGTGAGATCGTGCCGTTGCCGCCGACGCTGGTGTACCGGTAGCTGCGGATGTCGGTCCGGTACGCGGCCCAGTCACGGTTCGGCTCACCGCCTTCGGTCAGCTCACCGTGCACGATGGCGGCCTTGTGCGAGGCCACGCACAGGGTGCTCGGTGCCGCGACCGAGCCACCCAGCTTCTCGGCCATGTCGAAGACGAGCCGGGTGATGGCGTCGCTCAGGTCGGCGACCTCCGGGTCCCAGCGCTCCGGCGTGTGGTCGCGCACCCACTGCTCGGACAGGTCGGCGGCGATCACGACGTGCCCGGCGAAGACGGTCAGCGAGTCGCACGGCCCGTCCAGCGGGCCGAGCAGATCGATACTTCCGTCCGGAACCGGGTATGCCCCCAGCGCTACTTGATCGAAAAGGACACCCAGGGGGTGTTCCAGAGTCGTGTTCATATTCGACGCGCCTCCCGTAGTCAACAATGACCGCGCAGGAGCTAAACCCTAGTTCGTTCGACCGAGCGCATGGTTCACTCATTAGGAGGTACCTGTGGGCCGTATCACAACAGGTCTGGGCATCCGCAATTCCAATTGCGACAATTCTCGCCAGATGTCGCGGCAATTGATTGTTCGCTGAGCTAAGGAGGTTCGTCAAGGTATGGTCGACGGACGCAGGGACGGTTTTCCACCGATCGCGGACTACGGGTTCCTCTCCGACTGCGAGTCCATGGCGCTCGTGGCGCCGGGCGGCGCGGTCGAATGGATGTGCCTGCCCCGGATCGACTCACCCAGCGTCTTCGGCGCCGCGCTCGACCGGAGCGCCGGCAGCTTCCGCATCGGCCCCGACGAGGTCACCGAACCCGCCGCGCGCCGCTACATCCCGGGCACCATGGCCCTCGAGACCAGCTGGTGGACCCCCGGCGGCTGGCTGGTCGTGCTGGACGCACTGCTGATCGGGCCGTGGCACCACGAGAACGAGCGCTCGCACACCCACCGCAGACCACCGACCGACTACGACGCCGACCACGTGCTGCTGCGCATGGTGCGCTGCGTCAGCGGCCGGTCCCAGGTACGGATGGACTGCACACCGATGTTCGACTACGGCGCGGTCGCGGCACGCTGGGAGCACACCGGTGACGGCTACCACGAGGCCGTGGCCAGCGCGGGCGACGACGGGTCGGACCATCTCGGCCCGCACCGCGACGGCGGGCGCGGCGGCCTGGAGCTGCGGCTCACCTCGGACATGAACATCGGCTTCGAAGGGCCGAGGGCGACCGCGCGCACGCTGCTCAAGGAAGGCGACGCACGGTTCGTCGCGCTGTCCTGGAGCGAACACGCGGCGCCGCGCACCCTCGCCGAGGCGACCGAGCGCTATCGCCGGACCTGCCACCACTGGCAGCACTGGCTGGACCAAGGCCAGTTCCCGGACCACCCGTGGCGCGCCTACCTGCAGCGCAGCGCGCTCACCCTGAAGGGGCTGACGTTCGCACCGAGCGGTGCGGTCGCCGCCGCGGCCACCACGTCGCTGCCGGAGACACCGGGCGGCGAGCGCAACTGGGACTACCGCTACACCTGGATCCGGGACGCGACGATGACCCTGTGGGCGATGTTCACCCTCGGTCTCGAATGGGAGGCGGGTGACTTCTTCGCGTTCGTCGCCGACGTGGCCGAGGCCGAGGGCGGCGAGCTGCAGGTCATGTACGGGGTCGACGGTGAGCGGCTGCTGGAGGAACGCACGCTGGAGCACCTGTCCGGGTACGAGGGTGCGCTGCCGGTACGGGTCGGCAACGCGGCCCACACCCAGCGCCAGCACGACGTGTGGGGTTCGGTGGTCGGCGCGATCCACAGCTACACGCTGCTGCACGGTGGGCTCGACGATCGGATCTGGCGCATCGTGGAGACCCAGGTCGAGCAGGCGCTGCTGCACTGGCGCGAGCCCGACCAGGGCATCTGGGAGGTCCGCTCGGGGGCGCAGCACTTCACCGCGTCCAAGCTCGCCTGCTGGAAGGCGGCCGACAGCGGGGCCCGGCTCGCGGAGTCGCGGGGTGCGAAGGAGCTGGCGCATCGCTGGCGGCAGGGCGCGGAGGAGATCCGGACGGACATCCTGGACAACGGGCTCGACGAACGGGGTGTGTTCACCCAGGCGTACGGAAGCGATGCGCTCGACGCGTCGGTGCTGCTGATCCCGCTGCTGGGGTTCCTGCCGGGGACCGACGAACGGGTCAAACGGACGGTACTGGCGATCGCGGACGAGCTCACCGAGCACGGGCTGGTGCTGCGCTACCGCACCGACGTCAGCGAGGACGGCCTGTCCGGCGCGGAGGGCACGTTCACCATCTGCTCGTTCTGGCTGGTCTCCGCCCTGGTGGCGATCGGTGAGACGGACCGGGCGCGGCTGCTGTGCGAGAAGCTGCTGTCCTACGCCAGTTCGCTGCAGCTCTACGCGGAGGAGATCGACCCGGTCACCGGGCGCCACCTCGGCAACTTCCCGCAGGCGTTCACCCACCTGTCGCTCATCAATGCCGTCACCGCGGTCATCCGGGCGACAAGTTCCTCGTGAGTGTTGAGTATGGCTATAGCCATACTCAACACTCACGAGGTTCGGCGGCGGTCGACCAGGGCGACCGTCACCGCCAGCAGGGACAGCGCGGCGCCCGCCGCCAGGACGGTCCGGGGGCCGAGGAACAGCAGCTGACCGGTGAGCGCGATGCCGGCCGCACCGGAGGCCATCTTGAAGCCGGCGATCGAGACGAACACCTGCGCCCTGGCGGGGGCCGGTGCGTAGGTCGACCGGACGCTGAACGACGCGGTGACCAGGGCGGCCTGCGCGGCGCCTGCCAGCGCGAACGCGGCGACCGTCGCCGGCATCGCGGGGGCGACCGCGCACAGGGCGACCGCGACACCGACCGCCGTCATGCACCGCAGGGTGAGCCGCTCGGGCTCGCCGCGCATCGGGAACACCGCCACGGTGAGTGACCCGAGCAGGTTGCCGGCACCGTAGACGGCCGCGAGCGCGGCGCCGGTCGTCGCGGCGGCGCCGGCGTGCGCTCCGATGACGACGGCCACCACGGCGAGACCGCCGGTGCCCAGCTCGTTCAGCGCGGTGGCGACCATGACCCTGCGCAAAGGGCCCGCCGCGAGCAACAGCCTGATGAGCCGCCCGGTCGGCCACCCGCCCCGAGCCGCGTGCCCTGCGTCCGGGCGCAGCGTCGCGACCAGCAGTGCCGAGCAGGCGGCGAGGGCGCCGAGGATCAGCAGGGCCCCGGTGAGCCCGAAGAGCCCGGCGAGCGCGAGCACCATCGTCGGGCCCGCGGTCGCGGCGAGCCCGTAGGTCGCCGCGTCCCAGCCCTCGGCGCGGCGCAGCGCCCGGTCGCCGTCGCGGACCAGGGTCATCAACCGGCTGCTCAGACCGCCGGTCAGCAGCGGGACGCAGCAGCCCGCGACGGTGATCGGCAGCACGGCGAACAGCACCGGGGCGTGCCCCAGCAACCAGGCACCCGCGGCGAGACCACCGCCGAACAGCACAAACGCAACCGCGAGCGGGACCCTCGGGTCCGCCGCCCGATCCAGCGGCCTGGCGATCAGCGGACCGAACGCCGCCGGCGCGATCAGCAGGGCCGCGAGCAGCGACCCGACCACCGCGCCGTCACCGGTCGCCGCGCGGACGTCGACGGCCAACGCCACCAGACCGACCGCGGCGCCGCCGTCCGCGGCGCGTACCAGCAGCGCCGCCGCGAGATAGCGCACCAGCGGCCCGTTCGATGTCGCGACGGTCCGCGTCAACTGTCCTCCCTCACGATTCGTCACCTGTTCAACCGGTGACGCCAGGGACAGTGTGTGAAAACTTCCGTCACCTGTCAAACTGGTGATGTGCGATTCGAGCTGATCAGTGGACACGTCGCGCTGGACTTCGTCGGTACGGTGGCGGAGTGGACCACGCAGGCGACGGAGCTGCTGACCTGCCCGGACGACCTCGCCGACTGGCTGGTCCTCGCCGGCCTGGTGGACACCGTGCACGCGGACGACGCCGATCTGGCGAACGCGCGTGAGCTGCGTGCGGCGCTGTACGAGCACGTCCGCGCACTGACCGAGGACCGAGGCAGCGCACGTCTCGCCGTCATCAACAACGCGGCCGCGAGCCGACCGGTCCAGCTCAGCGTGTCGGCCGACGGGACGATCCGGCGAACCGGCACGGTGACCGAGACCCTGTGCGACGTCGCGCGCGCCGGCATCCTGCTCGCCGAGCCACCAACCCGATCACTGATCCGCTGGTGTGACGACCCGACCTGCACCCGCGTGTTCCTGGATCGTTCGCGGGGACGTCGGCGGCGCTGGTGCGGCATGGCGGGCTGCGGGGACCGGGCGAAGGCGGCCGCCTACCGCCATCGCAGGCGCACCGGGGGGCACTGACTCCGACTAACCTCGGGGAGGTGACGATCTCCCAGCGACCCTACGGATCCTGGTCCACCCCGATCAGCTCGGAACTACTGGTCTCGGCCGCGGTGACGCTGTCCGGGCTGCACTCCGACGGCCCGGACACACTCTGGGCGGAGGGACGCCCCGCCGAGGGCGGGCGCACCCAGCTGGTCCGCCGCACCCCGGACGGCGCCACCACCGACCTGCTGCCCGATGGGTTCAACGCCCGGACCGGCGTGCACGAGTACGGCGGCGCGGCGTGGTGGACCCGCGAGGGTGTCATCTGGTTCACGAACTGGACCGACCAACGGCTGTACCGGCTGTCACCGGACGGCACGCCGGAGCCGCTCACCGCCGAGCCCGCCGTCCCCCGGGGTGACCGGTTCGCCGACGGAACGGTGAGCCCCGACGGCACGACGATCGCGTGCGTGCGCGAACGGCACACGGCGAGCGGTGCGGCGGCCGACGTACGCAACGAGATCGTCCGGCTCGCCGCGCACGCACCGTCCGAGCCCGAGGTGCTGGCCACCGGCCCGGACTTCGTCGCGGCACCGCGCTGGTCACCGGACGGGTCCACGCTCGCCTACCTGCGGTGGAACCACCCGTCCATGCCGTGGGACTCGACCGAGCTGGTCACGCTCGACCTGGCGTCGGGCACGGAGACCGTCGTCGCGGGCGGCGAGGGCGAGTCGGTCGCGGAGCCTCGCTGGGGCGCCGACGGGGCGCTGTGGTTTCTCTCCGACCGGAGCGGGTGGTGGAACCTCTACCGTGCCCGTTCCGGCTCGGACGTCGAGCCGATGGTGCTCATGGACGCCGAGATCGGCGTTCCCGCCTGGGTGCTCGGCTCCGCCCGCTACGCCCTGCTGCCCGACGGGCGGGTGGTGTTCGCGCGTCAGAGCAACGGCTACGACACGCTGCTGGTGCGCGGCACCGACGGCACACTGACCGAGCTGGACCTGCCGTACTCGTACTACTCCTCGGTGGCGCCGGACCCGGGCAGCGACTCGGTCCTGGTCGTCGCGGGCAGCCCGACGTCCGAGCTGGAAGCCGCCCGCGTGTTGCTGGGCACGGAGCCGGTCGTGACGAGCCTGCGGCCACCACGCGACCTGGCCGCGCTCGGCGGTCTCGACCAGTCCTACCTCTCGGCACCCGAGCACGTGTCGTTCCCGAGCACCTGGCCGGACGGTTCACCGCGCACCGCGCACGCGCTGTTCTACCCGCCGGCCAACCCCGGGCACCACGCGCCGGACGGTGAGCTCCCACCGCTGCTGGTGGTGATCCACGGCGGTCCGACCGCGGCGGCCGTGCCGGTCCTGCAGCTGGGACTGCAGTACTGGACCAGCCGCGGCTTCGCGGTCGTCGACGTCAACTACGGCGGATCGACCGGATACGGCCGCGCCTACCGTGAACAGCTGCTCGGCAACTGGGGCCTGATCGACGTGGCCGACTGTGTCGCCGCGGCGCGGTGGCTGGCCGAGGACAACCGGGTCGACCCCGCCAGGCTGTGCATCCGAGGCGGGTCGGCCGGCGGCTACACGACACTCGCCGCGCTGGTCCTCGACGACACCCCGTTCGCGGCGGGCGCCGACCACTACGGCGTCTCCGACCTGGAAGCGCTCGCCGCCGACACGCACAAGTTCGAGAGCCGCTACCTGGACCGGCTGATCGGCCCGTACCCCGAGGCGCGGGACGTGTACGTGGAACGCTCGCCGCTCACCCACGTGGACAGGTTCCGCACGCCACTGATCGTGCTGCAGGGCAGCGAGGACCGGGTGGTGCCGCCGAACCAGTCGTCGATGATCGTGGACGCGTTGCGCGCGAAGGGAGTCCCCGTCGCCTACCTGCTGTTCGAGGGCGAGGAGCACGGCTTCCGCAGAGCGGAGAACATCCGCCGAGCCTGCGACGGCGAACTCTCCTTCTACTCCCAAATCTTCAACTTCCCGGTGGAAGGAATCCCCCCGGTCCACGTGAGTGGCAAGGGCGTCTACCCCGGAGGGGCGCCGAAGGCGTAGGCGCTCGGAGCACTCACGACAGCTTTTCCGTCGTGAGTGCTCCGGGCGCCTATAGGCGGCCTTGCCACTCACGAGTCGACGGCGAAGCCGAGATGCCTTGGACTCAGCCACAGCGTCTGTGAACTCAGCCACAGCGTCTGTGAACTCAGCCACCGCGTCAGTGGTCCCGACCGCGTGCAGAGAGTGCACTGCCTCTGGGTCCTCGTGAGTGCTGAGGCCGCCTATAGCCGGTCTACGCACTCACGACGGAAGAGCTGTCGTGAGTGCGTAGACCGGCTACGCTTCGCGCCCCTTCGGGGTAGACGGCCTCATCACTCACGAGGTGCGGATGCGTCCTCATCACTCGCGAGGGGGCGGTAGGCGCGGACTATCAGGTCTGCCGCTGATGCCGCGATGCTGCGCAGCAGGGGGCCGGCCAGCTGGTGCGCGCCGTACGCGGTGGCCACCCTGGCCTCGGTGATCATCAGGTAGGTGAACTGCCGGGCGGCGCGCCCCGCGTCGGGAACGTCGAGCAGTCCGGCGCGGTGGCAGCGCTGCAGGTAGGCGGCGATGACGTTGTCCAGTACCGGCTCGGACCCCTCCCGCCAGGCGCGCTGCAGCTCGGGATGGTGGGGAAGCTCGGCGATCGTCAGCCGGTGCAGCGCCGAGACCTTCGGCGACAGGACCACGTTCAGGATTTCCTCGCCGGCGGCCTGGAGATCCGCGCGCGGGTCGCCGGTGTCCGGGACGAGGTTGCCGCCGCCCTTCGGGAAGTACGCCCGCGCATCGTCGACCGCCGCGAGGAACAGCCGCTCCTTGTCGCCGAAGTGTCCGTAGATCGTCTGCTTGCCCACGCCGGCCGCGGCCGCGATGGAGTCCACGCTGGTCCGCGCGTAACCGAGCGCGCAGAACACCTCGACCGCGGCGTCCAGTATCTGCCGCCGCTTGAGCGGGGAGCGGCGGGAGTCCTGCTGATCATCAACCACGATCGCAGTTTAATCACTTCTCAAGACTGGCCAGTCTCGTTTAGGTTAAAGACTAGACCGTCTAGTCTTATAGGAGCGCCGTGAACACCTCGACGGACACAGATGTGCTGGTCATCGGCGCCGGCCCGGTCGGCATGCTGCTCGCGGCGGAGCTGGCACTGGCCGGAGCCAGGGCTCTGGTCGTCGAACGACTCGCCGAACCGAACCCGGACCGCAAGGCCCGCACGATCGGCCCGCTGGCCACCGAAGCATTGCGCCGCCGAGGCCTCGGCCCCGAAATCGCCAAGTTCCACGAACAGGGCACCGCCGACCTACGTCGCGACCACGGCAGCGAACGAGGACACTTCGCCCACATCCACAAGGTCGACCTCACGCCGACCGACGAACCGGACCGGACCCGAGCACTGATCTGGCAGCCCGATCTGGAGCGGGTGCTCACCAAGCACGCCGAGGCTCTCGGCGTCACCGTGCGGCGCGGCTCGACCTTGACCGAGCTGCACACCGGGGACGACTCGGTGACCGCCCTCGTCGACGGCAGCGAGATCAGCGCCCGCTACCTGGTCGGCTGTGACGGCGGCCGGTCCACGGTCCGCAAGCTCGCCGGGTTCGAGTTCCCCGGTACACCCCCGCTGAGCATCACCAGGGCCGGTGAGGTCGAGCTCGCCGACTGGACCGTGCTGCCTCCGCCGGGACGCCTGGCCGACGGACAGCTGATGTACGGCGGTTCGCTGATGGGCACCACCGAGTACGGCCCGGCGGTCGCGGCGCTCGAGTCGAAGGACGCACCGCTGACCGTCGACGAGCTGACCGCGAGCGTCCGGCGGGTCTGCGGCGTGGACGTCACGATCACCTCACTGCGCAACCCTCGACGGTTCCTCGACCATGCCCGGCAGGCGTCGACCTATCGGCGCGGCCGGGTCCTGCTCGCCGGGGACGCGGCACACGTGCACTCACCCAACGGCGGCCAAGGGCTGAACCTGGGCCTCATGGACGCGCTGAACCTCGGCTGGAAGCTCGCCGCCACCGTGCTCGGCCGGGCGCCGGACACCCTGCTGGACAGCTACACAGCCGAACGTCACCCGGTCGGCGAGGCCGTGCTGAACAACACCCGGGCGCAGTCCGCGCTGCTGGCACCGGGTCCGCACACCGATGCGCTGCGCGACATCATGTCCGACCTGATGGACCTGCCGAGTGTCAACGCCTACTTCGGTCAGCTGATGACCGGCCTGCACACGCGCTATGCGCTGCCCTACCCGGACGCGGCGCACCCGGACACCGGCCGGCACCTGGCCGACTTCGCGGTGGACGACACCACGCTGTACGAGCTGGCCGGACAGGGCCACCCGCTGCTGGTGCACACCGATCCGGCCATCGCCCGCATCGCCGCGCCCTGGGCCTCGGCGGTCGACGTGATCGGGGCGACCACCCTCGGGCGCGACGACCTGTCCGCCGCGCTGGTCCGGCCGGACGGCGTGCTCGCCTGGGCGGCGCTCGGTCCCGCGGAGCCGGAGCTACTCCGCGGGGCTCTTCGTTGCTGGTTCGGTCCGGGCCGATGAGTCCTCGGGGGCTGCCTCCCCTGATTTCTCGGGCGCCGGCTCCTCGGCCGCCGGCTCCTCGGGCCACTCGGGATCGTCGGCGCCGAGCCTGCGGACCGGGTCGTCGGCCGGGCGCAGGATCGACCGAACCACCTCGACCATGATCAGCACGATCAGGGCGTCGCGCACCAGGACGAACGCCAGGAAGTAGTCGGCGGGCAGACCTTTGTTGTCGGTGCCCAGGTAGAAGAACATCCGGGGCACCCAGACCAGCGCGTCCGCCGTCATCCAGGCGAACAGCAGCCGCCAGCGGGGCAGCGCCAGCACCGCGAGCGGCACCAGCCACAGCGAGAACTGCGGGCTCCATGCCTTGTTGACCACCAGGACCGCCGCCACCGCCAGGAAACACAGCGACGCGAGCCTCGGTGGTTGCGGCGCGATCCGGACCAGCACGAACAGCCCCACTGCAGCCGCAAGGAGCAGGCCGAGAACGACCAGGTTCAACCGCCACGGGACAGCGCCGGGCGCGAGCGTGCCGTCGAAGCCCAGCCAGCCGGTGAAATAGCTGACCACGTAGTACAGCGAGTCCGGCTCGGCACCGCTGCCGATGCCCACCCGGAAGAACTCCTGCCAGCCCGGCGTGAAGAACACGATCACCGGGGTGTTGATGATCAGCCAGGTCAACACCGCGGCAGGCAACAGCTCACGGTGCGGCGAGCCACCCCGGCGCAGCCCGAGCAGGATCAGCGGGACCAACAGGACCACCACGTACAGCTTCGCGGCGACCCCGAGGCCGAGCAGGATGCCCGCCACCGTGGAGCGGCCCCGACTGAACGCGTACAACGCGACGGTCGACGCGGCCACCGCCAGCGCGTCCAGACCGGTGAACACGTGCACCAGCACCAGCGGGGACAACGCGACGAGCGCCGCATCCCACGGGCGGACCGGCCGCAACCGGCGGACCGCCCACACCACGCACAGCCAGGCGATCGCCAGGAACACCGCGGTGACGTCGAAGAACAGCACCTCCGGCAACCCGGTCGGCAGCCACGACGACGTCGCCGACACGGCCTCGTAGCGCACCGCGACCCGCGCCATCTCCCACAGGAAGAAGCCGGTGAACACCGGATAGTCCATGTAGTGCGGGTTCACCGCCGCCGAGCCACCGTCGGGCTGCGGGTCGGTCCAGTTCTCCCGGTACGGCAGCCCGCCCTGCGCGAGCCGATGATCGCCGTACAGCGTGACGATGTCGGTGTAGCACATGGCGACGTACTGTCGGCCGTTCTGCCAGTCCAGCGCGAGCCCGCCGTTGCCGTCCGGGGTCTGCTGCAGACACGGCGCCTTGCCCAGCCACCCCATGGCCAACACCAGGATCGAGCCGAGCAGCACCACCCGCAGCGGAGTCCAGAACCGCGACCGCCCCACCACCGCATGCCTGCCGAGCGGGCCGCCGATCACCGCGCTGGCGGCCGCGACCGCGGGTTCGGTCCAGGTCGGGATCACTCGGGCCGGTGGAGACATCCGAGCTCTGGTCACCAGCTGTCCTTTTGGGCCTGTTCCGCGCGGAGTTTTTCTGTGACCACCCCGGCTCGCGCAAGCGCTCGCTGGGGTACTCCCAGAAAAACAAGCTCCTTCGTCGCCGGGCGCGCGCTTGTTGTCACCATGGGAGCCGCCCTGGTCGTCGGCGAGGTTGGTTGCGGACATTCACTACGCCGGCCTTCGCCGGAACTCCTTCGGAGACTTGCGGAGCCGGGTTAGCCGTTGCTGGGTTGGGTTGCTCCACCGGGCCTTGCTGCTCGATCGGGCTTTGCTGCTCGATCGGGCTTTGCTGCTCGATCGGGCTTTGCTGCTCGACCGGGGCTCGCTGCTCGACCGGGGCTCGCTGCCCTTCCTTCATCACCAGTCATCGTCGTCGTCGTCATTGTTGTTGTTGCGTCGGTCGTCGCCGTCCACCGGGTCGCCGTTGTCGTCGCATTGGACGAAGTCGCAGGCCTCGCCGTCCTCGCCTCGATGCCTGCGGTGGTGGCGGCCGTCCTCGTCGTCGGCGTCCTCGCTCTCCGACGAGTCCTCGCTGTCGCTGGGCGCCTGGCCGATCGCGTCGAACTTGCTGAACTGCTCGGTCGGCTTGCCGCCCATGCCGGCGTTCATCACGCCCTGCCAGATCTGGCCGGGCACCATGCGCCCGTAGATGGGCCGGCCGGCGGAGGTCTTGATCGGCGAGTTGTCGTCGGTGCCGACCCACACGGCGGTGGACAGCTGCGGCGTGAAGCCGACCGTCCAGGCGTCCTTGTTCTGGCCCTGGATGTTGCTCTGCGTGGTGCCGGTCTTGACCGCGACCGGGCGGCTGCCGGCCAGCGGGATGAGCGAGGAACGGGCGACGTCCATCATCGACTCGGTGACGTTGCGCGCCACCTGCGGATCGATCCGCGACACCGCGGCGGTGTCGTCGGAGCGCAACGGGAACCGCTCGTCACCACTGGAGTCCTCGACCTTGGCGATCATGTGCGGCAGGTGGTAGGTGCCCTCGGCGGCGAAGGTCGCGTAGGCCGAGGCCATGTCGCCGACGTGGACCTCCTGGTCACCCAGCGCGATACCGGCCGTCGGGCTCGCCTTCAGCTCGTCGTCCGGGATTCCGGCCTGGTGCGCGGCGTTGACCACCGCGCCCGGGCCGATGTCCACGGCCAGCTGGTAGAAGATCGTGTTGATCGACTTGGTCATCGCGGTCTTCAGCGAGCACTCGTCACAGCTGTCGCCGTCGGAGTTGGTCACGGTGTGCCCGGCGATGGTCTGCGGTGAGCTGCCGTTGTACTTCTTGCCGAGACCGATCGGCGGGTCCTGCTGCAACGCGGCCGCCATCACGAACGGCTTGAACGAGGAGCCCGGCTGCTTGTCCGCCTGCGCGTAGTCCAGGCCGACACCGTTCTCGCCGCCGTAGTAGGCCTTGATCTCCCCGGTCTTCGGGTCCACCGAGACGAGCGAGGTGCGCAGGTTCGCCGGATTCTGCTTCATGATCTTGACGGCGGTGTCGGCCGCCTTCTTCTCCAGCACCGGGTCGATCGTCGTGGTGACGATCAGGCCGTCCTGGGTCAGGTCGCTCTCGCCGAGGCCGTAGCGGTCCTTCAGCTCGGCTTTCACCTGGCTGTACACGTGGCCGAGATGGTCACCGGGGATACCGACACCCTGCGGACGGGACGCCAGCGTCTCGGGCAGCGTGAGACCGGCCCGGTCGGCCCTGCTGAGCCAGCCCTGGGCGACCATGCCGTCGAGCACGTAGTTCACCCGCTCGGCGGCCTTCGACGGGTTGACCTTCGGGTCCCACCGCGACGGCGACTGGATCACGCCGGCCAGCAGGGCGCCCTGGGCGACGTTCAGGTCCTGGACGCTCTTGCCGAAGTAGGCCTTGGCCGCCGCACCGATCCCGTTGGCGCCCCGACCGAAGTAGATCGCGTTCAGGTAGTCCTCGAGGATCTGGTCCTTGGTATAGGCCTTCGAGACCTTCGCCGCGCCGATGACCTCTTTGAACTTGCGCCACAGCGTGTGCTGGTCACTGCTCGTGGTGATCTTGATGTACTGCTGGGTGATCGTCGAGCCACCGCCGACACCACCGGTGAGCTGGTTCCACACCGCGCGACCGATGCCGGTGATCGAGAAGCCGGGGTTGGTCTTGAACGAGCGGTCCTCGGCCGAGAGCACCGCATCCTGAACCTGCTGCGGGACCTCGGACAACTTGACGTTGATCCGGTTCTGGGTGCCTTCCGGCTTGATCGTCGCCAGCGGCTTGCCGTCGCTGAAGTTGACCGTGGCGACCTGCGCCTTGAACGCGGCGTCGGGTGTCGGCATCGGCACGATGAACCAGCCGATGGCAAACGCCAGGATCGGACCGAACACGAAGAGGCCGATCAGCCAGAACAGGATCCGTCTCACTCGTCGTCCTGTCGGTTTACCCGGCTGCCGGCCTCGACCACCGGGTCCGCCGGGGCCACCCGGGCCACCGCCACGCGGAGGTGGTGGGCCGGGGGGAGCGGAGTGGTGTGCGGGCTCGTCGATCGGTCTCGGTTCGACACGGGTCGGCGCGATGCGCCGGGGCGGCGCGGCCGGCTGTCCGACCGGGCCGACCGAGCGCATCGGGCCGGAGTCGTAATGGGTCAGGAGTTCGGGCTCGCGGCCCGGGTCGCGGTTGGCCGGAGCGCCGTCGTTGTACGCGAGATCCGGATCGACCGGCGGCCTGCCGGGGGCCGCCCCGCCGGGAATGTAGCCACGCCGGTCGACACCACCGGGCGGGACCACCGGCCGCCGCCTCGGCGGCGGGGGCGGTGGACCCGGCGGACCGGCCGGGCGGGGTGGGGGTACCCGTCGGCGGGGATCGCGCTGGTCGTTCACGTCGACTCCATTCAGCGGCGACCGCTCGTTCGGGGACTCGGTCGTCGCTCTGGGTCTCGATCGTGGCACACGATCGGGTGGCACCACGTGTCGGTATCGGTCACTGTGTCCGATCCGAAAACATGTGCGGCTCGTCCGTTGGTCTGCCGTAACTCGGTGGGTAGCCCGCCGCGGAGGCAGTCCGGCGCCGCGTCCTCGACCTGGACACCTCGGGGGTGCCCAACACATAGGACTGGATCAGATGGTTCCAGTTGCAGGTGCGACACACCTCGACCACGTAGACCGAGAACTCCGAGTGCGTGGCACCCATCTCGGTCAGCTCATCCGGTGTCCTGGCCGACCCGGACACCTGCTTGAGGTGCTCGCCGAACACCCAGGACACCTCGGTGACCTTCTCCTTGCGGCAGACCGGGCAGGTCACCTCGGAGGGCGTGCCGTGGAACCGGGCTGCTCGCAGCAGGTACGGACTGGCGTCGCAGACCTGCGCGGTCGCGACCCGACCGGCGTGGACGTCGGCCAGCAGCGATCGCCGCTGCAGCGCGTAGTCGACGACCTGTCGGGGGTTTCGCACGAGCCCAGGGTACGCGGAAGCACCGACAGGGCCTGTCCGGCTGCTCGGTAGCCGTGCGCTATTAGCGCTGGTTGGTGCATTCGAGCGTGACCCACGCCACGGATCTGGTGCCACGATGTATCGGATCGATACAGTGGTGGCGACCATCGTTGCTCAGTACTTGCTCAGTGAACACGGGCCCAACTCAGGGCGAACGACAGGCGGGAGGCATCGCATGCTCGACTTCGCGGTGCTCGGCCTGCTCTACGAGGCGCCGATGCACGGCTACGAACTGCGCAAGCAGCTCGGTGCCCGGCTCGGCGGCTTCCGGGCGTTCTCCTACGGCTCGCTGTATCCCGCACTGCGCCGCCTGGTTCGGGACGGACTCATCGTCGAGGAGACCGAACCACCGCCCGCCGCGACCACCGGTTCCTGGTCACGGCGCAGCAGACGCCGCACCTACCGCATCACCGCGGAAGGTAAGGAGCGGTTCGCCGAGATGCTGGCCGACGCGGGCCCGCAGACCTGGGAGGACGACAGCTTCGGGATTCATCTCACGTTCTTCTCCCGGACGCCGGCCGAGGTCAGGATGCGAATCCTGGAAGGTCGTCGGCGCCGGGTCGAGGAGCGCAGGGAGGGCCTGCGGCACGCACTCGGGCGGGCGGGCGAACAGATCGACCGCTACACCCGCGAACTGCACCAGCTGGGCCTCGACGCCAGCGAACGCGAGGTCCGCTGGCTCAACGAGCTGATCGCTCACGAGCAGGCCGCCAACACCGAACACGAAGCAGACACACGCTCCATCGACGAGAAAACGGACACGCCATGACGCACGAGGAGGACCGGGCCGTGAACTCAGCCGCCCACGAGGTACGAGTCGCCGTTGTCGGCGTCGGCAACTGTGCCGCGTCGCTGGTGCAGGGGGTCCAGTACTACGCCGACGCCGACCCGAACACCCGGGTCCCCGGCCTGATGCACGTCGACTTCGGCGGCTACCACGTGCGCGACGTGCGCTTCGTGGCCGCGTTCGACGTCGACGCCAAGAAGGTCGGCAGGGACCTGTCCGAGGCCATCTCGGCGTCGGAGAACAACACCATCAAGATCGCCGACGTGCCGCCGCTCGGCGTGACGGTGCAGCGCGGGCCGACACTCGACGGTCTCGGCCGGTTCTACCGGGAGACCATCACCGAGTCGGACGAGCAGCCGGTCGACGTGGCGGCCGCGCTGCGCGAAGCACGCGTCGACGTCCTCGTGTCCTACCTCCCGGTGGGTAGCGAGGCGGCCGACCGCTTCTACGCGCAGTGCGCGATCGACGCGGGCGTGGCCTTCGTCAACGCACTGCCGGTGTTCATCGCCTCCGACCCGGAATGGGCGGAGAAGTTCCGCACGGCGGGCGTGCCGATCATCGGTGACGACATCAAGTCCCAGGTCGGCGCCACCATCACCCACCGGGTGCTGGCGAAGCTGTTCGAGGACCGTGGCGTCCAGCTCGACCGCACGATGCAGCTCAACGTCGGCGGCAACATGGACTTCCTGAACATGAAGGAACTGGAGCGCCTGGAGTCGAAGAAGGTCTCCAAGACCCAGTCCGTCACCTCGCAGCTGTCGAACGACATCGGCAAGGACAACGTGCACATCGGCCCGTCGGACTTCGTGTCCTGGCTGGACGACCGCAAGTGGGCCTACGTCCGGCTCGAGGGCCGCGCGTTCGGCGACGTGCCGCTGAACATGGAGTACAAGCTCGAGGTGTGGGACTCGCCGAACTCGGCCGGCATCATCATCGACGCGGTCCGCGCGGCGAAGATCGCGCTGGACCGGGGCCAGGGCGGCCCGGTGCTGTCCGCGTCCAGCTACTTCATGAAGTCGCCGCCGGAGCAGTACTCCGACTCGGTGGCCCGCGACGCGGTGGAGTCCTTCATCAAGGGCGAGTAATTCACCGCGCGCCAAGGTTCTTCCGGTGACTTCGCAGAGCCTCGTGTCGTGTCGCAGACGCTGCAGTGTCTGCGACACAACGCGACGCTCTGCGAAGTAGTCGCTACGCTGCGGAGTTGGCGATCGACAGCGCGTGACGTCTTCGGGCTCCGACTTCCACGGAACATCCGCTAGCGGATGTTCCGTTTTATTTACAAAGGATCCCGTCCGGAAATTTCGGACAGTTGGTTTTAAGTCACTGACGTGGGGAAATACAGTCATGTCAGATTTATCTTAAGAGAACGATCCGTTTCTATTGCAGAGTGAAACAGTTCAAGTGAGCGCGATCACGGAAATATAACGGGATACTGAGATCTCCGTCATAACGAATCGTGTTTGCCGATTCGTAACTTCTTCGAGGCCTTGCGGTGATTTGCCCTTCCGACCTGGAAAGGCACGCAACGGTCGCCGTCGGATCGAACCTGCACGGGTGCCCCCAGCACACGCGCCGGGGGGAGCCGATCGACGGCCGTATCGAAGGAGCCAACCCCGTGACGTACTACCCGTCCGCCCCCGCTGCCCGATTAACTCGAGCGCCCAGACCCATCGCGGTCCCTCGCCCCCGGGCGATGAGCACCGCCACCAAGGCGACCGCGGCCGCCGCGCTCGCCGCCGCGACCCTGTTCGCCAGCTACTCGGCCACCCCGGCCGCCGCGCACCGCGCACCTCAGCCGTCCGCGCTGCCCACCGCCCCCTCGGCGCCGGCCGACTCGGTGCCCGCGCTGGCACCGCCCGCCACGGCGCACCTCCCCGGCATCCCGGCACCGAGGGTGTCGCCGGAGTCCCTCGGCGGCCCGATCGCCGCCGCTCCCGCCGTGCTCTCCTCGCAGCTGCCGTTCGCGGCGCGCTTCACACTGCCGGTCGTTCCCCTGCCACAGCAGAGCAAGGCGCTCAGCGAGGCGATCACCGGTAAGCCGGTCGCGGTCGCCGTCCCCGCTCCGGTGGCCGTGCCGCCGCCGGCGCCCGCCGTCATCGCGCCGTCCACCGGTGCGGTCGCCCTCACCGCCGCGATGACCGCGAAGGGCACGCCCTACGTGTGGGGCGGCACCAGCACCAAGGGCTTCGACTGCTCCGGTCTGATGCTGTGGGCGTTCAAGAAGGCCGGTGTCACGCTGCCGCGCAGCAGCAGCGCACAGAGCAGCGCGGGCCACGCCGTCTCGAAGGCCGACCTGCAGCCCGGCGACCTGGTGTTCTTCTACAGCCCGGTCAGCCACGTCGGCATCTACGTCGGCAACGGCCAGGTCCTGCACGCACCACAGTCCGGCGACGTGGTCAAGATCAGCCCCCTGGCCCGGATGCCCTTCCACAACGCACGGCGGGTCTAGTTCGGCTGGTCTTTTGGTCCTGCTCCGCGCGGACATTCACGACGCAGTGCTTCGCACTGAACCCCCTTCGGGGAGACTCGCGGAGCCCACTTCGCAGACCTTCTAGCCCCACCTCGCAGACCCTCGCGTCGTGTCGCAGACACTGCAGCATCTGCGACGCGACATGAAGCTCTGCGAAGTCACCCAGCCCCCTCCGGGGCGCCCTGAACCCGGTGGGACGCGGCGCAGCCGTGGCTACCCTGGGCGCCACACACCTCCGCCATCCCCGCGATTCTGGCCTGCACTTGGCGTGGGCGGGTGGTGTCAACCCTGAAACCTCGCCCCCGAACGAGCTGCACCAGGAACGCGTGCGAGGCCGGCGTCAGCCGGGGGTTGATACCACCCGCCCACGCCAAGACACTGGATGGCCAGCGGGGACACCCCTACAACAACGCCTGCCCCTGAACTGCCTTCGACCGGTCACCCGACCGAGACCGGCACCGCGACACCTGAGAGCTGCTAATCTCGTCTGGTCGAGCACGCTGCTCGAGAAGCATCTTCTGGAGGACGCCATGGCTGCCCGGGCCATTCACCGGGCGGGGAGCTGACGCTCCTCAGGCTCGGTGACACGACGTCTTGTTTCGTGTTGCACCGCTCCAGGAGAGTGTTCACCTTGATCAACAGTCCGTCTCGCGACTGGCACCACCACTTCTTCACCGAACTGCCCAACGAGTTCTGGCGTCGCGTCGTCCCTCCGGAGGCGACGCTCGCCGAGGTCGACTTCGTCGAGCACCGGCTGGGGCTCGCGCCCGGCTCGCGGGTGCTCGACGTGCCGTGCGGCAGCGGCCGCCACACCCTCGAACTGGCTCGCCGAGGCCATCGGGTCACCGGCATCGACATCTCCACCGAGGCGATCGACCACGCACGCCGGATCACCGCCGGCTTCGAGGTCGAGCTGTCGGTTGGCGAGATGACCGACGTCCCGGCCGACGGCCGGTTCGACGCGGCGATCTGTCTCGGCAACAGCTTCGGCTACTTCCCGCTCGCCGAGACCCGACGGCTGATCTCCGCGCTGGCCGCCGCGCTGCGGCCGGGAGGGGGGTTGGTGATCGACCTCGGCACCACGGCCGAATCGCTGCTACCCGGGTTCACCGCCGGGGCCGAGGTCATGGAGACCGGCGACATCCGGGTGTCCGCGTCCCGCGAGTACGACGTGATCACCGGACTGCTGGTCACCGAGTACGAGTTCAGCCGAGGCCCGCAGCGGCGCCGGGCGAGCGCGCCGTACTACATCCGGACCACGGCGCACCTGATCGAGCTGCTCACCGACGGCGGGTTCGCCGACGTGCGCTGCTTCGGTGACCCGGACGGCTCGCCGTACGAGCTGGGCGATCGCCGGCTGCTGTTGACCGCGGCCAGGTAGCCGACACGGGTGGTGGACTCGCATTCACCTGTTGTTCATGCTGAGATTCTTCTCAGGTCAACCAGGTGCGGGTTAGCTCGCTTCGTCGGTCCACCACCCGTTCGGAGGCGCAGTGCCGATCGTTCCTCTCACCACCACCGGGCGCTCCGCGCTCACCTGCCGCTTTCGCTGCGGCTCCGCGTGCGCGCATCCCGCGCCCAACACCAGTGACAATCCGTACTTCGCCGAGCTGACCCGCCGGGGCGTGCTGCGCGCGGGCGCACTGCTCACCCTGGTCGGGGCGGCCGGTACGGCACTGGCCGGCTGCGCGGACCAGTCGCCGCCCGCTCCGGCGGGGCCGCCGGTCCCCGGCACGAACTTCAGTCCGGTCGCGCCGAACACCGCCGACGCGATCACCGTGCCCGCCGGCTACCGCAGCTCGGTGGTGCTGCGCTGGGGCGACCCGATCCTCGCCGGGGCGCCCGCGTTCGACTTCGCCGCCCAGACCCCCGAGGCGCAGGCCGGGCAGTTCGGGTTCAACAACGACTTCTGCGGTCTCGTGCCACTCGGCGACGGCCGGTGGGCGATGTGGAGCAACCACGAGTACGTCACGCCGATCTTCATGTTCGCCGGCTACGACGAGGCCAACCCCACCGAGACCCAGGTGCGGATCAGCTGGAACGCCGTCGGTGGCAGTGTGGTCGCCGTCCGACGCGACCCGGGCGGAGCGCTCGTCGCGGTGCCGGGTGACCGGCTGAACCGGCGCATCACCGCGCTCACCCCGTTCCGGTTGAGCGGTCCGGCGGCGGGCGGTCCGCTGCTGCGCACGTCCGCCGATCCGACCGGCACGACCGTGCTCGGCATGCACAGCAACTGCTCGGGTGGCGTCACGCCGTGGGGCACGATCCTGTCCGGCGAGGAGAACTTCAACAACTACTTCGCGGGCGCCTCGGCGGTGACCGACCCGACGGCGGCGGCGCGGCTCGCGCGCTACGGCATCACGAAGGGCGAGAGCGAGACGAAGTGGGAACGCTTCGACCCGAGCTCCACCCCCGTCAAGCACACCGCGCTCGGCCGGTTCAAGCACGAGGGCGCCAACATCCGACTGGCCCCGGACGGTCGCGCGGTCGCGTACATGGGTGACGACGAGCGCTTCGACTACCTGTACAAGTTCGTCTCCAGGGACCGGTTCACCCCTGGCGACACCCCGGAGGCGCGGGCGGCGAACAAGCGGTTGCTGGAGATCGGCACGCTGTACGTGGCGACGGTCAGCGGCCCGGCGACCGACCCGCCGGACGGGCTGTTCCACGGCTCCGGCAGCTGGATTCCGCTGGTCATCGACAACACCAGCCAGGTGCCCGGAATGAGCGTCGAGGAAGTGCTCGTGCTGACCCGGGTCGCGGCGGACAAGGTCGGCGCCACGAAGATGGACCGGCCGGAGGACGTGCAGCCGCACCCCAAGACCGGCCGGGTGTACGTCGCGCTGACCAACAACACCGACCGGGGCGCGGCGGGCAAGGCCGCGCCGGACGGACCGAACCCTCGGCCGCGCAACAAACACGGCCAGGTGCTCGAACTGGTGGAACGGGGTGACGACCCGACCGGGCGGGAGTTCGACTGGTCGCTGGTGCTGATCTGTGGTGATCCCGCCGCGCCGGACACCTACTTCGCCGGGTTCGACAAGACGAAGGTCAGCCCGATCTCGTGCCCGGACAACCTGGACTTCGACTCGCACGGCAACCTGTGGATCGCCACCGACGGCAACGCGCTCAAGTCCAACGACGGGCTGTTCGCGGTACCCCTCGACGGTCCGGAGCGTGGCCGGGTCAAGCAGTTCCTGACCGTGCCGGTCGGCGCCGAGACCTGCGGCCCGGTCGTGACGGACGACTTCGTGCTGGTCTCGGTGCAGCATCCCGGCGAGGTCGACGGCGCGTCGGCGGACAAGCCCGCGTCGCACTGGCCGGACGGCGGGACCAGCCAGCCGCGCCCGTCCGTCGTGTGCGTGACCCGCGATTCCGGCCAGATCGGCGTCTAGAACCCGTGAGTGGCGAGTGGTCCTATAGGACCACTCGCCACTCACGGGTTGTTCTTACAGGACGATGTTCACCAGGCGACCCGGGACGACGATCACCTTGCGCGGGGTGCCGCCACCGGTCAGCGCGACGATCTTCTCGTCGGTCAGCGCCGCCGCCTGCACGGCCTCGCGGTCGGCGTCCGCCGCGACGGTGATGCGCGATCGGACCTTGCCGTTGACCTGGATCGGGTACTCGACCGTGTCCGCGACCAGGTAGGCCGGATCGGCCACCGGGAACGGCGCGTAGGCGAGCGTCTCGTCGTGACCGAGCAGCGACCACAGCTCCTCGGCGACGTGCGGGCACAGCGGCGCGAGCAGCAGCACCAGCGGCTCGGCGACCGCGCGCGGCACCGAACCGGGACCGTACTGCTTGGTCAGGTGGTTGTTCAGCTCGATGAGCTTCGCGGCGGCGGTGTTGTAGTGCAGCGCCGTGTAGTCGGTGTGCACGCCGTCGATGGTGCGGTGCAGCAGCCGCAGCGTGTCCGTGCTGAGCTCACCGTCTACGACGATCGCCTCGCCGGTCTGCTCGTCGACCAGGTTGCGCCACAGCCGCTGCAGGAACCGGTACGAGCCGACGACGTCGCGGGTGGACCACGGGCGGGACACGTCGAGCGGGCCGGTCGACATCTCGTACAGCCGGAACGTGTCCGCCCCGTACTGCTCGCACATGTCGTCCGGGGTCACCACGTTGCGCAGCGACTTGCCCATCTTCCCGTACTCGCGCCGCACCGGTTCGCCGTTGTACTGGTAGCCGGTCTTGCCGTTCTCCAGCGTGACCTCGACGACCTCTTCGGCCGGGACGTAGGTGCCGCGCGCGTCGGTGTAGGCGTACGCCTGGATGTAGCCCTGGTTCAGCAGCCTGCGGAACGGCTCCTCGGAGCTGACGTAGCCGAGGTCGAACAGCACCTTGTGCCAGAACCGGGAGTACAGCAGGTGCAGCACCGCGTGCTCGACGCCGCCGACGTACAGGTCCACACCCCCCGGGTCGCCGGGACGCGCGTCGTCCTTGCCCATCCAGTACTGCTCGACGGCCGGGTCGCAGAACGTGTCGCTGTTGGTCGGGTCCAGGTAGCGCAGCGGGTACCAGCAGGAACCGGCCCACTGCGGCATCGTGTTGGTCTCGCGGCTGTAGTGCTTGAGCCCGTCGCCCAGGTCCAGCTCGACGTTGACCCAGTCCTGCGCGCGCGACAGTGGCGGCTCCGGCTGGGTGTCCGCCGCGTCCGGGGGGTAGCTGCGCGGGGAGTAGTCGTCGATCTCCGGCAGCACGACCGGCAGCTGGTCCTCGGGCAGCGGCAGCGGGCCGATCTCGTCGTGCACGATCGGGAACGGCTCGCCCCAGTAGCGCTGCCGGGAGAACAGCCAGTCGCGCAGCTTGTACTGCACGACGGACTCACCGGCGCCGCGCGCGGACAGCCAGTCGATGATCGTGCGCTTCGCCTCGTCGACCTCAAGGCCGTCGAGGCTGATCTCGTCGTTCGCCGAGTTGATCGCAGGGCCGGCGCCGGTGTACGCCTCGCCGTCGAAACCCTCGGACGGCTGCACGGTCCGGATGATCGGCAGGCCGAACCTCGTGGCGAAGTCCCAGTCGCGCTGGTCCTGGCCGGGGACGGCCATGATCGCGCCGGTGCCGTAGCCCATCAGGACGTAGTCGGCGACGAACACCGGGATGGAGCGGCCATCGACCGGGTTGGTCGCATAGCCACCGGTGAAGACGCCGGTCTTCTCCTTGTTCTCCTGTCGGTCCAGCTCCGACTTGCGCCCGGCGGCCGCGCGGTAGCCGGCCACGGCCTCGGCCGGGGTGGCCGCGCCGGCGGTCCAGCGCTCGTCGACGTCGGCGGGCCATTGACCGGCGGCCAGCTTCTCGACCAGCGGGTGCTCAGGGGCCAGCACCATGTAGGTGGCGCCGAACAGCGTGTCCGGCCGGGTCGTGAAGACCTCGATCTCGTCGCCGGTGCCGACGACCGGGAAACGGACCTGCGCACCCTGCGAGCGGCCGATCCAGTTGCGCTGCATCGACTTGATCGAGTCCGGCCAGTCCAGCCGGTCCAGGTCCTCGATGAGACGGTCGGAGTACGCGGTGATCCGCATCATCCACTGCTTGAGGTTGCGGCGGAACACCGGGAAGTTGCCGCGTTCGCTGCGCCCGTCGGCGGTGACCTCTTCGTTGGCCAGCACGGTGCCCAGCCCCGGGCACCAGTTGACCGGAGCCTGGGACAGGTAGGCCAGCCGGTAGGAGTCGACGAGCGCGCGCCTGCCCGCCTCGTCACGCTCGGCCCAGGCGGTCTCGCCCGCCGGGACCGGACGGGCACCGGAGGCGAACTCGGCCTCCAGCTCGGCGATCGGCCGGGCTCGCTTAGCGGCGGTGTCGTACCAGGAGTTGTAGACCTTCAGGAAGATCCACTGGGTCCATGTGTAGAACTCGACGTCGGTGGTGGCCACCGAGCGGCGGTCGTCGTGGGCCAGCCCGAGGCGGCGCAGCTGCGACCGGTAGCGCGCGATGTTCTCCTCGGTCGTCTTGCGCGGGTGCGTCCCGGTCTGCACGGCGTACTGCTCGGCGGGCAGCCCGAACGCGTCGAAGCCCATCGTGTGCAACACGTTGCGACCGGTCATGCGCAGATAACGGCCGAGGACGTCGGTACCGATGAAGCCCAGCGGGTGGCCGACGTGCAGGCCGGAGCCGGACGGGTACGGGAACATGTCCATCAGGTAGGCCTTCGGACCCCTGGCCTCGGCCAGTTCCGGATCGGCCAACGCACCGGCCGTGTTCGGCGACTCGAAGGTGCGGTGGGCGGCCCAGTGGTCCTGCCACCGAAGCTCGATCCGGCCTGCCAGCTCGGCCGTGTACCGATACGGCGGTACCTCGTCCGTGGCCCGCGCGGGGGCGGCCTGGGTCGTGTCGGTGCTCATGTCTCTCCTGGGATGACTCTCGCTAGTTCGGACGGCCGTTTGTCTCCTGGAACCAACTCTGCCCTTAAAACAAAAGGGGCCCTCAGCCATGTCAGGCGTGAGGGTCAGCCGCGCCGGCGTCCACGAAGGGGCTCAGCGCGGCTCGGTAAGCACTAGGCGGGCCGTCCGCATACGTCAAGGGTAGCTCGGTGAACGGATCGAGCCCGAGTGGGTTCACGACGCAAGCACTCCGAGTCGTTGACTTTGGTCCGGGCGCCCGCTAACTTCCCCTCTGCAGGTCTGAAGTCCTCGGTGTGAACACGTCCACCGACGACGGACACCCTGCCCCGGCAGTACCAGCAAGACCCAGTAGGTCTCGGTGTGAATTCGACCGCGGAGATCAGGTGTTTTCCTCCCTGTATTGTTTGCTGCGCTCATTTCGCACCCTCTGACCTGTTCGTCCTCCCTCGCGTTACCGACGCTGAGGTCGAGGTGACAGCGCTTCAGGTGCACCGGGCGCGGCAGCCCCGCACATGAAACGGCTGAATCCGATGAACATCTGCATGCGCTTCATCTCCGACGGCATCCGCGACGCGGTCGCCCACTACCGCCGCGACGACCTCCCGCTGCACCGACTGTCCTGGGAGCTGCACACCAGGATCGACACCCTGGTGCCGCACGCCCCCGCTGTCTGGATCGACCAACTGCGCGACCTCCAGCGTCGCGTCGCCGAGGTCGCCACGACCGGGTCGGGCACTGCCGCGACCGAGCTGACCGAGCTCGAGCACCGCACCCTCGACGAGTCGCTGAGCAAGCTCCAGGACGTCCTGGAACTCGCCAGGGGCTGACCCGAACCGACCTTCCGGCCATCCGGCCAACGAGGTCCACCGGCCACAGCGCGAGCGCGAACTCCACCCGCTCGGCCGGCCACCTGGACCCGGCCAGATGACCGCCCGGCCGCCGGCTCGGTGGCCACCGGCCACGGGCGCGAACTCCACCCGCCCGGCCATGGCCACCACGACCGGCCACACGGCCATGACCGCACAGGTGGCCACGGCCAACACCTCACGGCACCCGGCGCGAACCCCACCCGCCAGGGAGGCCGTGAGTGTTGCGGCCGCCCCCGGGCGGCCTTGCCACTCACGGCCCCGAGCTACCCTGAAACCCATGGTGGGTTCGGCGAGTCAGGTAGCGGCTGTTGTCGTGGCGGCCGGTGGGCTGGCGCTGGTGTCGGTCGGGGTGCTCGGCGCGCGTCGTCGGCTGCCGCGCAACCGGTTCGCCGGTGTCCGGACGGTCAACACCCTGCGCGACGACGAGACCTTCGCGGTCGGCAATCAGGTCAGTGCTCCGCTGACGATCGGTGGCGGTGCGGTCGCGGTGCTGGGTGGTCTGGCGACGCTCGCCGCGAACTCGACCGCCCTGGCGATCACACTGCTGGCACTGACGGTGCTCGGCACGCTCGGGCTGATGGTGGCCGGCGGTGTTCTCGGCGACCGGGCCGCGAAGCAGGTTCCGATGCCGACCCTCGGTGGGTGCAGCGGAGTGTGCACCGGCTGCAGTCTGGTCGAGGGCTGCGGTGGTGGCACCGCATCGAACACCGAACAGGCGGGCACCGAACAGGCCGCCGCGCAGAGCTGACCCGGCCGCTCAGCTCACGGGCCTACCGGTGCACCGGGGCCCTGGACCAGTGGGTCGGGGTTGATGCCCTGCAGCCGCAGTGAGTTGTCGCGGTACATCTCGCAGCCGTTGGTGAGCCTGCCGGAGTCGCACGCGTCCTTGTACTGCTGCTGCCACGCGGTCATCGGCCGGCCGGGGATCGGCTTGGCGTCGAGCGCGACCGGGGGACCCGCCGGGGGCGCGGCGGCCGCTGACGACGGCGGCGGCGCCGGGGGTGCGGTGCTGTCGTCCTGCGTGCTCGAGCTGTTGCAACCGGCCAACGCAAGCGCCAGGCCGGCCGCGCAGATCGGCCACAGCGTCCGGGACCTCATACCTGAAACTGTGCCACAGCCACGCCGCCGGCTCAGTTCCGCGCCACGTCGGCGGGGAACGTGGACAGCAGCGCCAACGGCATCCCCTGGCGGCGCAGCACCCGGCCCCACAGGTCGCCGGTCGCGGTCACCAGTACGTCGTCGGGCAGGGCCGGCACCAGAATCCAGTCGCCCCGGCTGATCTCGCCGTCCAGCTGGCCTGAGTTCCACCCGGCGTAACCGGCGAAGACCCTCAGGCCGCGCATGCGGGGAGCCAGCTCGCCGGGGTCCGCGTCCAGGTCGATCAACGCGACCGGGCCGCGCACCGGAACGACCCCGCCGATCGCGGACGGGTCGTGTCCGGGAAGGAACGCGGCGAGGCACAGCGCTGTCTTCTCGTCGACCGGGCCGCCGACGAACACGGCCTTCGGCGTGCTCGTGTGCGGCGCCCACACCGGCAGCACGTCCTGGACCGCGACGTCACTGGGCCGGTTCAGCACAACGCCCAGCGTGCCTTCGCCTCGATGCTCGATGACGTAGACGACGGTGCGTCGAAAGTTCGGGTCCAGCAGGCCGGGTGCCGCCACGAGAAGCGTTCCCGGCTCGACGTCGCGGTCGGATTCCGCCCGCTCATGCGCCGCCACGTCCCACATCGTTGCATCTTCTCTCGCCGTCGCAACGCTCCGCTAATCAGGTCACTCATAGCGTGTCGCGGTGTGGTGCGGAGTTAACTGGGCCTTTGGGGAATTGCTGTCGGGTCGCCGAGTCGCAGACGTTAGCCTTGGGCAAGTGAGTTCAGCACAGCAGCGATCGACCGACCTTGCCTCCGAGGAGCCCACCGGTAAGTCCACCGGCGAGGCGACCGGGGAGCACGGGCGGGAACGCCTCGGCCTGCGTGCGTTGCTCGGGAACTCCGGATTCTTCCGGTTGCTGCTGGTCCGCTTCACCGCCCAGTGGGGCGACGGCATGTTCCAGGCCGCTCTCGGCGGTGCGGTGCTGTTCAACCCGGAGCGTCAGGCCGACCCGATGGCGGTCGCCGTCGGGGTCGCCGTGCTGTTCCTCCCGTACTCGATCATCGGCCCGTTCGCGGGTGCACTGCTCGACCGGTGGGACCGGCGCCGGGTCCTGTGGGCGGCGAACCTGGTGCGCGCCGTCTGCACGGTCGGTGTCGCCGTACTGGTGGCGACCGGGGTGGCCGGCGCGCCGCTCTATCTCGGCGCGCTGGCTGTGACCGGTGTCACGCGGTTCGTGCTGGCCGGGCTGTCGGCCGCGCTGCCGCACGTGGTGAAGGACAAGCACCTCGTCGAGGCCAACGTGGTCGCCGCGACGGCGGGCGCCGCGATCGCCGCCATCGGCGCGGGATGCGCCATCGCGCTGCGTGGTCTGTGCGGTACCGGCAACTTCGGTTCGGCGATCATCACCGTGATCGCCTCGGCCGGCGGGATCGTCGCCGCACTGATCGCGGTCGGCTTCGGCAAGGGCGCGCTCGGCCCGGACGAGCCGAACGAGGCGCGCCGCGCACTGGTCGCCATCGCACGTGGGCTGGCCGACGGGGCACGCGCCACCGTCGCCGCGCGGACCGTCGCGTCGTCGTTCATCGCGCTCATCTGCCACCGCCTGGCGTTCGGTGTGTGCATGCTGCTGATGCTGCTGCTGTTCCGGCACGAGTTCACCGCGCACGGCTTCCTGCTCAGCGGCATGGGCGGCATCGGCGAGATGGTCGGCGCGGGCGCCGCCGGGCTGGGCGCGGCCGCGCTCGTCACCCCGTGGCTCGCACATCGGCTGGGCCGCCCGGGAGCGATCCGGGTCGCGCTGCTGCTGTGTGCTCTGACGTCACTGGTGCTGGCGTTCAACATCAAGGCGGAGATGGCGCTCGTCGGCGCGTTCGTGCTGACCGGAGCAGGTCAGATCGTGAAGCTGTGCGCCGACTCGTCCGTGCAGAGCGAGGTGCACGACGACGCCAGAGGCCGGGTGTTCGCCCTCTACGACGCGGTCTTCAACATGGCGTACGTGATCGCCGTGATCGCCGCGGCACTCCTGTCCCCGCCAGAGGGCCACTCACCACTCCTGCTGGCGGCAGCCGGCGCTTGCTACCTAGTCGGGCTGACCGGACACGAGCTCGTCCGCAGGGTAAGCAGGCGGTAAAAGCCGGCTCCGCAAGTCTCCGAAGGAGTTCCGGCGAAGGCCGGGTAGTGAATGTCCGCAACCAGGCTCCCAAGCCGAACGGCGGCTCCCAGGGTGACAACAAGCGCGCGCTCGGCCGACGAAGTCGGCTTGTTTTTCTGGGAGTACCCCCGAAGCGAAGCGAGGGGGTGGTCACAGAAAAACTCCGCGCGGAACAGGCCTAAAGAGACGAGTACCAGGCGCGTAGTTCGGCTTCTGCCTGCTCGTGGGTGAGGGGGCCCTTCTCCATGCGGACCGCCAGGAGGTGCTTGTAGGCCTTGCCGACGAGCGGGCCCGGCTTGAGGTCCAGCAGGCGCATGATCTCGTTGCCGTCCAGGTCGGGACGGATCGCGTCGAGCTCCTCCTGCTCACGCAGGGTGGCGATGCGGTCTTCGAGCGAGTCGTAGCTGCGCTGCAGCGCGGTGGCGCGGCGACGGTTGCGGGTCGTGCAGTCGGACCGGACCAGCTTGTGCAGCCGGTCGAGCAGCGGACCCGCGTCGGTGACGTAGCGGCGCACGGCGGAGTCGGTCCATTCGCCGGTGCCGTAGCCGTGGAACCGCAGGTGCAGGTACACCAGGCGGGACACCTCGTCGACGATCACCTTCGAGTAGCGCAGCGCGCGCAGCCGCGTCCTGGTCATCTTCGCGCCGACCACCTCGTGGTGGTGGAAGCTGACCCGGCCGTCGTCCTCGAGCCGCCGCGTCTTCGGCTTGCCGATGTCGTGCAGCAGCGCGGCGAGGCGCAGCACCAGGTCGGGGCCGTCGGTCTCCCGGTCGATGGCCTGCTCCATCACGACCAGCGAGTGCTCGAACACGTCCTTGTGCTGCATGTGCTCGTCGGTCGCCAGGCGCATCGCCGGGACCTCGGGCAGCACGTACTCGGCGAGGCCGGTGTCGACGAGCAGCTCCAGCCCGGCACGCGGGTGGGCGCCCAGGATCAGCTTGCTCAGCTCGGCCTGGACGCGTTCGGCGGTGATCCGGGTGATCTGCTCGGCCATCTCGGTCATCGCGACGCGCACCCTGGGCGCGACGTCGAAACCGAGCTGGGAGACGAAGCGCGCGGCGCGCAGCATGCGCAGCGGGTCGTCGGCGAACGAGTCCTCGGGTGCGGCGGGGGTGTCGAGCATGCGCTTGGCCAGCGCGGCCAGTCCGTCGTGCGGGTCGACGAAACGGTGCACCGGCAGCTCGACGGCCATCGCGTTGACCGTGAAGTCGCGGCGCAGCAGGTCACCTTCGACCGTGCTACCGAACACCACCTCGGGATTGCGGGTCTGCCGGTCGTAGCTGTCCGCGCGGAACGTGGTGATCTCGACGGTCTGGCCGCGCTTCGTGGCGCCGACCGTGCCGAACGCGATCCCGGTGTCCCACTGGCGGTCAGCCCAGTCGCCCAGCAGCCGCTGGACGACGTCGGGGGTGGCGTCGGTGGTGAAGTCCAGGTCGCTTGCCTTGGTCTCCAGGCGTCCGAGCAGCGCGTCGCGCACACTGCCGCCGACGAGGTACAGCCGGTGACCGGCGTCGACGAACCGCTGAGCCAGGTCGTCGGCCAGCGGCGATACGCGCAGCAACTCCACCACAGCATTCTCTCGCGCACGGGTCAGTGCGGTGGACTCCGCGGTTGGCGACACAGCGGCTGGCAAGACAACAGAAGGCACGGCGAGCCAGTCTAGATGAACGGTGCGCAACGCCGCGTTGACGTATCGCTCCACGTATGGGACCGGGTTCCGCCATATGGCCCCTTCGAGCAGTTCCATGATCACCACCGCGTCACGGCTGTTTTTGGGCCGCAAAACAGCCACCAGACGGTGATGATCATGAAAAGCGGTCAACGGGGGGCGATCTTCACCCGTACAGTCCAGCACGGCGCCGCTCCCGCTGTTCGGGAAACGGCGGAACCGGACAGAGCGACACGGCCTAACGACGGCGCATCGTTTGCCACCTCGTTACCATCTCGGCATGTCCCCTTCCCGCGGTCGCTCGGATGGGCGCCGCGGCCGCGGCTCCGATCGTCGCCGCCGGCTGCGTACCGTCGACGAGACCTCGGCCGGTGGGTTGGTCGTCGACCATGCCCTGTCCATTGCCGCGGTGATCGGTCGGCTGGACCGGCGCGGGCGGTTGTTGTGGTCTCTGCCAAAGGGGCACATCGAGGCGGGCGAGACGCCGGAGATGGCGGCGATCCGCGAGGTACAGGAGGAGACCGGCATCCTCGGTGAGGTGCTGGCGCCGCTCGGCACGATCGACTTCTGGTTCGTCGCGGAGGACCGGCGGGTCCACAAGACGGTCCACCATTTCCTGCTCAGGATGCTCAGTGGTGAGTTGTCCGACACCGACATCGAGGTGACCGAGGTCGCCTGGGTACCGTTGGATGAACTCGAGGCCAGGTTGGCCTATGCCGATGAGCGACGGCTGGTACGAAGAGCGACCGCCATGCTGGAGGAATCCGCGTGACACCGGGCCGGCGGCATTGGGGCGCGACCACTGTGTCCACCCTGATTGCGCTGGCCGTTCTCACCGTCGGCCTGCTCAGTCTCACCGCCTCGGGGCACCTGTCCGGGTCGGTGGCCGACGCCGCTCCTTCGCCGGACGCCACGGCCCGGCCCCGCGCGCCGGTGGCCCCGGTGGGAAGCAACCCCATCCAGCTGCGCATCGACTCGATGAGCCCCCGCGTGGTCACCTCGACCGGTCCCGGGGAGCTCACCGTGACCGGGATGCTGACCAACGCCGGCGACCAGCCGGTCGGTGACGTCGAGGTTCGCGCGCAGCGCAGCGACCGGCTGCGGACCGACGGTGACCTGCGCACCGCGTTGAGCGGCGACGCCGCTGATGACGCCATCACTCCCAGCTTCACCCGGCTCGCCGACGAGCTGGCGCCCGGTCAGCAGGTACCGATCGAGCTGACCGTGCCGTTGCGCGGAACCGAGACGGCGTCGCTGGCGCTGCAGCGCACCGGAATCTACGACCTGCTGATCAACGTCAACGGGGTGCCGGCGGGCGGTGACCAGGCCCGCCTCGCGGGTGTGCACGCGCTGCTGCCGGTCCTCGGCCTCCCCGCTGTCGGTGGCCGCGCCGCCGAGACCACCCCGGCCGAGCCGGCGGGCGCCGCCCAGCCGGTCAGCGTCCTGTACCCGATCGCGGACCAGCCGAGACGCCTGCCGACCGGACCCGCCGAGCCGGTGCTGCTCGGTGACGACCAGCTCGGGACGGACCTGGCGAAGGGCGGTCGGCTCGACGGGCTGCTCGACGCTCTCGAGGCGGGCGCCCCGGCCGGTTCGCCGATGCACCAGGCGGTGTGCCTGGCGATCGACCCGGACCTGCTGCGCACCGTGTCCGACATGGCCGGTCCCAACGGCTACCGGGTCCGGGGCCCGAACGGCGCGGAGGTCGACGGCAGGGGCGCGACCGCGGCGAACACCTGGCTGAACCGGCTGCGCACCGACGCCGCCGGTCGGTGTGTGATGGCGTTGCCGTACGCGGACGCCGACATCGTCGCGCTGTCCCGCGCCGGGCTGGGCGACATGACCGCCTACGCCACCCGGGGCGGGGCCCGGATCGTCGCCGACGTCCTGCGCACCCAGGTCCGCACCGACGCCACCTGGCCGGCCGACGGGCTCCTCGACGAACGCTCACTGACCGACTTCGCGCGCGCCGGCGGACGCACCGTCGTGCTGTCCGCCGACGCTGTGTCGTCCGGCAAGGCCGCCCGGGGCGCCACCGGCGGCACCGTCCGGCTCTCCGCGCCGGGCAGCACGACGGTGGGCCTGCTCACCGACCCGCTGGTCAGCCTCGCCGCGTCCGGCCCGCCGAGCAGCGAGGACCGCACGCTGACCAGCAGGCTCAGCTCGGTGACCGGGTCGGACCCGGTCAACCCGACGGGCAGCGGCGGCACGCTGTCCGACCAGAACACCATCGGCGCCGTCGCCTACCGAGCGCTCGGTACCGCCTCGGCGAGCACGCCGCTGCTGGTCGCGCCGCCGCATCAGTGGCACACGACCGGCGCGGACGCGAAGGAGCTGCTCGGCTCGATCGCCACGCTGGTGACCTCGGGCCGGCTCGTGGCCGCCCCGCTCGGCGGCGCCGCGACCGAGGGCGCCGAACCGGCCGGGACGGCCGCGAGCCTGGTCTATCCGCTGCGTGCCGGAGCGCGCGAGGTCCCCACCTCGGTCACCACCCGGCTGCGCGACGACCGCAACGCCACCGAACAGCTGCGCGCGGCCGCGGTCGCGCTGCCCGGCGTCGGTTCCACCCCGGACCAGGTGTTCAACCCGGTCACCGAAGGCATCCTGCGGGCCGGTTCGGCGGTGTGGCGCGGTCGCGGTGAGCTGTCCGAGGCCGCGACCAAGGTGATCACCGACCGGGTCCGGCTGTTGCGTTCGCTGGTGCGGGTGCTCGAACCGCCCAGCCCGTACGCGCTCGGCGACAAGGAGGCGCCGCTGCCGATCACGCTGTCCAACGGGCTGCCGGTCGGCATGCAGGTGCGGGTCCAACTGTCCGACACGCCCGGGCTACGGATCGCCTCGATGACGCCGGACCCGCTGCCGCCGATCCCGCCGATGGGCCGGTTGCAGGTCAAGGCCAACGCGCAGCTGAACAAGTCCGGCACGTTCAGCGTCGAGGCGCGGCTGACCACCCGCAACGGCGTCGTTCTCGGCACGCCGAGCAGGCTGCAGCTGCGCTCGACCGTGTACGGGACCGTCACGCTGTGGCTGACCGGGATCGCGTTCGTGCTGCTGGTGGTCCTCGCCATGCGGCGGATCATCCGGCGGATTCGCGGCGGCAACAGCGAGGAGGACCGCCGGGCACGGACCGCGCCGAGCGAGCCGACACCAGCGGAGCCGACACCGGCCGAGGCGACACCGGCGGAGGCGACACCGGCGGAGGCCGTGGCTTCCGCGCGGTCGATGTCCGGCCCGGCGACGATCTCCACTCCCATCTCGGCCGTCGCCGAGCCCGGACCGCAGCCGGGGCCGCCACGCGGAGCCCGGATCCGGGGCCCGGTGGGTCCCGCCCGCAGCATCAACCCGGTGGCACGCAACAACCTGCTCGGCTACCCGAACCAGCCGCCGCGCGGGAGCACCCCGCAGGGCCCGGTCCGGGGGTTGCCGGGCAACCCGGCGCAGAACGTCCCGCCGCCCACCGGCAGGCCGCCGCGTGCCCAGAACCAGCCTCCGCGCTCTCCCGCGCAGGGTCCGGTCCGCAGCCCGATGCCACCACCGCCCGCTGGTCCGGCGCGTCCGAGACGCGTTGCCCCCGGCGCGAACGGACAGCAGGACCCGAACCGGCAGCCGAACCCGAACGGCCGGCCACCCGCCCCGCCGGCCGGTGAGAACCGGGCGACGGAGCGGCCGGACACCACCGGCGCGGCGCAGGCACCCGACCGACCCGACACCGATCAGCCGGCGCAGCAGGGGGGCAAACCCCGTGCCCGTCGGAACCCGGAGAAAACTATGCCGGTGCACCGGACCCGCCAATGACCAGAACCGACCGCGACGATGTCGAGCAGGACATGACCGACAGCGAACCGGCGCCCCCGCAGTCGAGGTCCTCGCTGCTGCGCGCCGGCAGCACGATGGCGATCGCGAGCCTGGTCAGCAGGCTCACCGGCTTCGCCCGTCAGCTCGGTCTGGTGGCGGCGCTCGGGCTGGGCGTGGTCAACGACTCGTACACGGTCGCCAACACGCTGCCCAACATCGTCTACGAGCTGCTGCTCGGCGGGGTGCTGACCAGCGTCATGGTGCCGCTGCTGGTCCGGGCACAGAACGAGGACGCCGACGGCGGCGAGGCGTACACCCAGAAGCTGCTGACCGTCGCAACGGTCGTACTCGTGCTGGCCACGGCGCTGGCGATGCTGACCGCGCCGCTGCTCACCGCGCTGTACCTGGGCGGCGACGAGAACACCAAGGCCAACCCGGCGCTGACCACCGCGCTCGCGCTGCTGCTGCTCCCGGAGATCGTGTTCTACGGGCTCGGCGCGTTGTTCGGCGCGATCCTCAACACCCGAGGCGTGTTCGGGCCGTTCGCCTGGGCTCCGGTGCTGAACAACCTGGTGATGCTCGCGGTTCTCGGCGTCTACGCCTCGCTGGGCAGGGACATCGACACCGCGAACGTGCGCCTCGACGACCCGATGCTGCTGCTGCTCGGGCTGGGCACGACGCTCGGCATCGTCGTGCAGGCGCTCGTGCTGTTGCCGTCGATGCGCAGGGCCGGGCTGAACTGGCGGCCGCGGTTCGGCTGGGACAGCAGGCTGCGCAACGCGGGCGGGCTCGCGCTGTGGGTCGTCGGCTACGTCCTGATCGGCCAGGCCGGTTACATCGTCATGACCAGGGTCGCGACCAGCTCCGACGCCGGCAGCGTGTCCACCTACAGCAACGCGTGGCTGCTGCTGCAGGTCCCGTACGGCGTGCTGGGTGTGTCGCTGCTGACCGCGCTGCTTCCCCGGATGAGCCGCGCCGCCGCCAAGGGCAAGATCGGCGAGCTGGTCAAGGACTTCTCCCTCGGCATCCGCTACTCGACCATCGCGCTCATCCCGGTGGCCGTGCTGATCACCCTGTTCGGCACGTCGATCGGCGTCGCGCTGTTCAGCATCGGCAAGACCAGCGGTGGCGAGGCGGCGAGGCTGGGCAGCACCCTGGCCGTGTCCGCGTTCGGGTTGCTGCCGTTCGCGGTGACGATGCTGCAGCTGCGGGTCTTCTACGCCATGAAGGACGCCCGGACCCCCACGATCATCCAGCTGATCATGGTCCTGGCGAAGATTCCGCTGTCCCTGCTGTGCCCCGTTCTGCTGGCACCCGATCAGGTGGTACTCGGCCTCGCCGCGGCCAACGGTGTCTCCTTCGTGGTGGGCGCCGTGATCGGACAGGTGTGGCTGCAGCACCGACTGGGCAGCACCGGCACGGTCGAGTCACTCATCACGTTCGGCAAGACCGCTGTGGCGTCCTCGATCGGCGGACTCGCGGCAGCGGGCCTGGCCATCGCGTTGCGCACATCACTCGCCGACTCGATCGGGCCGCAGGCGCAGGCCTGGATCGTGCTGCTCGGCGGAACCGTCGTGGCCCTCGTGGTGACGCTGATCGCCATGAGGTTGGTGCGACTCGCCGAGCTGGGACCGCTGTGGCGAAGGCTGGCACGCCGCTGATAACCAGGTGACGCTCATGTCTCAGCTCGGTGGGAATCCAGCCGATCGGCGGGGGCCTGCCGTAGGCTGGGGTCGGTTGGGGATGCCGACCGGCGAGGGGGTCATGCAAGGTGAGCGGGCACACCGAGCAGCGCCCAGCCGCCATGCGTGAGCGCGCAAGTACCAGCGGGAATGCCGGAGCTGAGCACCCCAGCGAAGACAGCGGTCACGAGGTGGACAGCGAGGGGTCAATGGGAGACGAGGCCACGCCGGAGCTCTTGGCCACCCAGCCAGGGATCCCGGTGACCGTCCTCGAATCCGGGGAGCCGTCGGAGAACGGTGCCGGCTCGTCCGAGCCCGCCGCTGTGGCCGCCTCGATCTCCACCGCGCCGTTCCCCACCCCGACCGCCGCACCGGCGCCGATCCCCGCCGAGCCGGGGACGAACGGCGCCGCCGCGACGAGGCGGCCCAGCCCGAAGCCCCGGTTGACCCAGCCCAACGCCGCGCGTCAGGGTCGCGCGCCCGGCGGCATGATCGCCGAGCGCTACCGGCTGCTGGCCCAGGTCGGCGCGGACCAGTCGGTGCACGCCGAGTTCTGGCGGGCCCGCGACACCGTGCTCGAACGCGACGTCGCGCTCACCCTGCTGCAGGACACCGGCGAGCCCGGCGGTTCCGAACGCGCCGCCGAGATGATCAGCAGGGCGCTGCGCTGGGGCCAGTTCGAGGACATCGGCTGCGCCCGGCTGCTCGACGTGATGCGCAACGACAGCAGCGCACCCGGCGGCCTGCCCGACGACATCTACGGGCTGGCCGTCACCGAATGGGTTCCCGGCAAGAGCCTCGCCGAGGCGGTTGCCAACGGACCGCTGCGCACGGCCGCGGTCCTTGGCATGCTGGATCCGCTGGCCCAGGGTGCTGAGGCGGCACATCGCCAGGGTCTGGTCCTCGGCTGCGCCCATCCGCAGCGGGTACGGATCACTCCGGAGGGCGGCGCCCGCCTGGCGTTTGCGCTGCCGCACCCCGACGTGACACCCGCCGACGACGTGCACGGCCTCGGCGCGACGCTGTATGCGCTGCTCACCGCGCACTGGCCGCTGTCCGGCACGGACGCCGAGCTCGCCGGCCTGCCTCCCGCGCCCCGCGACGTCCAGGACGAGGTGCTGCCGCCCGGCATCGTCCGCCCCGGCGTGTCCGTCGAGGTGTCCGCGCTGGCGCTGGGCGCGCTCGGCGCCGGCAGCGGCCACGGCAGGGTCCACACCGCCGCCGCCGTGCACAAGGTGATCAGCGAGCTGCTCGAGGTCGAGTCGGAAGCGGCGATGCTGCCCCCGCCGGACGACGGCGCGCCGATGACCCCCGACGAGGTCTGGCGCACCGACTCGATCGCCGAGCCGGCACCCGACCCGGTCAAGAAGCGCAAGCTGTCCATCGGCATGGGCGGCCTCGGGCTGGGCATGCTCGCGGTCATCGCCTACGTCGGCGTCCAGCTGGGTTCGCTGCTGGGCGTCACCCCACCGTCCGCACCGAAGATCGTGGTCGGCGGCCCGCCCCCGTCGGTGGCGGCATCGGCACCCGCCGCGCCGCAGGCACCGGCGCCCGGCATGCCCGAGCTGCCGCCTGGTTCGGCGGCCGTCCAGGTGGCGTCCGCGAAGGTCTTCGACCCGACCGGCGACCCGGACAACCCCGGCAGAGTGGCGAAGGCGTTCGACAACGACCCGAACACCAGCTGGAGCACCTACAACTACCGGCAGCCGTTCCCCGCGCTGAAGGCGGGCGTCGGAATCATGGTGTCCTTCGCGTCGCCGGTCCAGCTGTCCTCGCTGGTCGTCACGTCGCCGAGCATCGGCACCAACATCGAGGTCCGCTCGGCGGCCACACCCGACGCGACGCTCGCCCAGACCATCCCGATCGCCACCAGCGACCTGCGCCAGCAGAACACCACGGTGTCGCTGGCCGGCAGCCAGCCGGTGCAGAACGTCCTGATCTGGATCACGAGGCTGGGCGGAGTGGGCGACCAGAACGTCACCGAACTCTCGAACCTGACCTTCGAACGAGTAACCGGCTAGCTCCCGCGCTCCACGGCCACTGTGCACACGTTGGTGCTGCGTCGCACATGTCCGGACGTGTGCGACGCAGCACGTAGGTGTGCACAGTGCGCCCTGGGGCGGAGCTCACCCGGCGAACTGGGCGTCCAGCCAGTCGTAGATTCGGGCGCAGGCGAGGCGCTGGGCCCCGACCTGGCAGTGCGCGTCGGCGCCTTCCTCGGCGGTGAACCGCAGCAGGGTCTTCCGCGAACAGGTCAGGTGCGAGAACAACAGATCAGGCTCGGAGGCCACACTGTCACCGGCGAAGAACAGATCGTCGTCGGCGGCGCACACCAGGGTCGGGCACTGGATCTTCTCCGCCACCTCGTCGAGGAGGTTGTAGTCGAGGAAGGCAGCGACGAAGGCCCGCTTCGACGAAGCGCCCATCACGAACTGACCGTGCCCCATCGCCCACCGCAAGGTCGGGTTGGCCAGACTCGCCTGCTCCAGCAGCTCGTCCAGCTCGTCGTCCCGCTCTGCGTGCGCCCGCCGGTACAGCTCGTCGCGGTCGCCGAACGCACTCACCACGGGTCGAGCAGCGTCGTACACCCCGTCCAGGGCGATGACCGCCGCGATCCGAGGCTCAAAGGCGGCCGCCCGAGGGGCGAGCATGCCGCCGAGGCTGACCCCGAGCAGCGCGATCCGCTCCGGGTCGACGGTCGGCTCGGTGGCGAGCAGGTGGTCGATGACCGGCCCGACGACGTACTCCCAGTCCGGCCGGAACGTCAGCTTGTTGAGGTGGATCGCGCTGGGCTGACCGGGACCGTCGAAGGAGAGGACGTGGTAGCCGCGCTGCACGGCGGCCAGTGCGCCGCCGAAGTGCATCTCTTCGGCGGCGCCGTCGAATCCGCTGTGCATCACGACCACCGGTCGCCGCTCGCCCTCGGCGACCTCGGCGCGGTAGAAGTAGCCGTGCAGCACGGTGCCCTCGTACGGAATCTCCACGGGTTCCGCCTCGGGCACCGCGGCGCGGAAACAGTCGACGGCGCGCCGGTAGGCGTAGGCGATGCGCGGGTCGTCCGGGTTGTCGTGCAGGAAGAACTCGGCGGTCCGGTAGTAGGTGGAGGCGCGCAGGTAGCCGTCCTTGGCGCTGACCGGATGTCCCTCGGTCGCCGCGCCGGCGGCCTCGGCCGCGACACGCTCGGCGGTGGCCAGCCACGCGTCGTGCCAGCTGTCGTAGTCGCCGGAGGTGATGCGGCTCGCGGTCGCGACGACCTCGCCGAAGTCGGAGCCGCCGTACGAGCTGTGCCCGAAGACCCGCAGGGTCTCGAACCAGAACTGGGCGTCGTCGGGGAAGAGTAGTTGCTGCATCAGAGTTCCTTTCGGTTGATCGAATCGAGGACGAAGTCACGGAAGGTGCGAGGTGGACGGCCGGTGAGGCGGGCCACGGTGTCGGTGGTGCGGTCCTCGGAGCCGGCTCGGACGTCGCCGTCCAGTGCCGCGAGCACCGAGGACAGCTCGGACGAGTAGCCGTAGCCGGTCAGCCTGGTGATGAGCTCCGCAGCCGAGACTGGACGGTGCAGTACCGGCCGGCCGGTGAGCTCGGTGATGATCGCGGCGGCGTCGGCGTAGCTCAGCGGCCGCGGCCCGGTGATCAGATGGTCGGTGTTGTGCGGCCGGTCGTCGGTCAGCGCCCGCACCGCGACCGCAGCGATGTCCCCGGCGTCCACGAACGCCACCCGGCCGTCCCCGGTGGCGGTCACGACCTCACGGTCGGCCCGGATTCCGGCGGCCAGCGGGTGCTCGCCGACGAAGTTCTGCATGAACCACGCCGGCCGCAGCACAGCCCACTCGGGCATGGTCGCGGCGATCCTCCGGTGCAGCTCACCGAGCCCGAACATCCCCTCGGCCACCGCGGAGGAGCTGAGCAGCACGATCCGCCGGACGCCTGCTGCCCGCGCCCGGTCCAGGAACGGCTCGGCCAGTACGGGCTCCGAGGCCACCAGGTAGACCGCCCGCGCCCCGGCCACGGCGGGTCCGAAGGTGTCCGGCTCGGTCCAGTCGAACCGGACGTCGTCGCCGCTCACCGGCCGGCGGGTGGCGATCCGCACCGGGTGGCCGAGTTCGCGCAGCGCCGCGCCGACCCGGCTACCGGTCGTGCCGGTACCGCCGAGGACCAGGATCGTCACGGCGCACCGAACGCCGTGGCGGCCTGCTCCGCACCGAGGGCGTCGGCGACCGCCCGCGGGCTCCAGTAGTCGCGGTAGCGCGCGATCCGGCCGTCGCGGATCGTGAGCACCGCGATGTAGCGCAGCCGGTAGGGCCTGCCGCTGGGCACGACCAGACCCTCGGCCCCGAACTCGACGATCACCACCGAGGGATCGACGCTCTGGTGCACCTCGAGGTCGACGATCGCGTGCAGGTCGACGTGCTGGGGATAGTCGTCCAGGTAGTCGTGCAGCTGGGCGTGTCCGACCAGCCGAGTCGGGAAGCCGGGCGCGGCGAACGGGAACTCCATCACGCCGTCGGGTTCCCACAGCTCGACGAACCCCGCCATGTCCTTGGCCAGCAGTAGTTCCAGTGCTCGGTCGACGACCGCTCGATTTTCCGACATGCCTCGCCTCCGTCAGGACGGAACGGTACCGTCCCGACGTGACAGTACGCGGGACGGTACCGTTCCGTCCACCGCTCTCAGTGAGGCAGAGTGAGCACATGACCAGCCAGCCCCGCCGTACGCCGACCGGTGCCGCGGTCCTCCAGCCCAAGGTCACCGATGCGATCACCGAGGCGGTGTTCGCGGAGCTCGCCGAGAACGGCTACGGCCGGTTGGCGATGGAGGCGGTGGCCAAGCGGGCCGGAGTCGGCAAGAGCGCGCTGTACCGGCGCTGGCCGCGTAAGCAGGACATGGTGATCGCGGCGATCACCGACTTCAGCGTGCCGAGGGTTCCGTCGCCGAACACCGGTTCACTGGCCGGGGACGTGCGCATCCTGATCGGCGCCGTCCACGAGTGGCTGACCCACCCGCTGTTCGCGCGCATCCTGCCCGATCTGGTCGCGGAGGCCGCGCGCACGCCCGCGCTCGCGCAGGCGGCGCAGCGGGCGATCGGCGAGCCCCGCCGGGCGCTGGCCCTGGCGCCGCTGCATCGGGCCATGGAGCGGGGTGAGCTGCCGACGGACCTGGACCTGGAGATGGCGGTCGACCTGCTGGCCGCCCCGATCTACTGGCGCATCTCGGTTCGTGGTGCGGACGCGGAGCCCGGCTACCTGGACACACTCACCGAGTTCATCGTCCGGGCCCTGGGCGCCACGCCAGTGGTTCGATAAGCAAATACATGCGTTCGCGAAGCAAATCGGCCGACGAGGCTCACGGATGGTCGCCGCCGCCTAGCGTCCGCGATCGTGACCCTTTCCGACACGCTGACCGACGGCGCGCTGATCCGCGCACATCTGGCCGGCGACCCACACGCTTTCGGTGAGCTGGCCGGCCGTCATCAGTCGGTGATGTGGTCGATCGCCCTCGGCAGCCTGCGCAGCTACCACGATGCGGCCGACGCCGTCCAGGACGCGTTGATCAGCGCGCACCAGAACGCGCACCGCTGTCGCACCGAGGATTCGGCACGCGGCTGGCTGGCGAAGATCGTGCTGAACGCCTGCCGGGACCGCTACCGCCGCACGCAGGCGCGGCCGGACACACCGGTCACGGACGAGATCATCGAACGATTACCCACGCCGCGCGATCCGATCGCCGACCACGAACGCAACCTGGACCTGTGGTCGGCGATGGACCTGCTGCCGGCGCACCAGCGGGTCGTGATCGTCCTGGTCGACATCCACGGCTATCCCGTTCAGGAGGTGGCCGACATGCTCGGCGTACCGGTCGGCACCGTGAAGAGCCGGTGCTCACGAGCACGACGTCAACTCGCCGAGGTACTGGCACCGGAGGGGCAAGCGTGAGCGAGTCAGAGCAGATCGAGGCGATCCGGCGCCGCCTGGCCGCCGAGCCCCTCCCAGAACCGCCCCCCGACCTGGTAAAACGCTGGCACGAGGCCCTGGCAAAACTCCCACCGCCTCCGCCTGTCGCCGCCACCACCTCCACCGAAGCCACCCCAACCCCAACAACCACCAAGCCAGCAACAGCCAAGCCAACAACAGCCAAGCCAGCAACAGCCAAGCCGGCGACAGCTAAGGCGGCGACAGCTAAGCCGGCTCCGCAAGTCTCCGAAGGAGTTCCGGCGAAGGCCGGCGAGTGAATGTCCGCAACCAACGTGCTCGGCTGCCAGGGCGGCTCCCAGGGTGGGCACAAGCGCGCGGTTGGGCGAGTCCTCGAGCCTTTTTTTCTGGGAGTACCCCAGCGAGCGTTTACGCGAGCCGGGGTGGTCACAGAAAAATATCGCGCGAAACAGGCCCAAAAAGACAGCCCGAAACAATCCTGGCTGCGGCTGCGGCCACAGTGACGCTGCTGCTCGCCGTCCCCGGCTCCTCCCCGACCGGTCCCGTACCGGCCGCTCCTCCGCCACAGGCGCTGTACACCCACGATCCCCGGGACATCGGCGACCTGGCGGATCCGGCCAGGATGGCCGGCTGCCTGGAGCTGGTGGGCGCCACCGGGGCCACGGTGCTCGACGGCAGGCGCATCGATCAGGGCGGCGTGCAGCTGGTGCTGCCCGGGGACGTCCCGGGGCGCTATCGGATCGTCGTCGTCACCGAGGATTGCGGCCCCGGCACCGGCCGGTTGCTGTCCGACCGGGACCGCTGAGAGGTGTGATAGCGGCGTGTGTCACCTGCGGGAATGCCGCCTCCTAGGATCGTGTTGAACAGCGTGCATCACAGAACCGGCGACGAGCGCGGAACGGACGGGTGGAATGACTGGCAACGAGTCGGACGTGCGGGACCTGGTGATCATCGGATCGGGCCCTGCCGGCTACACCGCCGCGGTGTACGCGGCGCGTGCCCAGCTGAACCCGCTGGTCTTCGAGGGCAGCCAGTTCGGCGGCGCGTTGATGACCACCACCGAAGTGGAGAACTTCCCGGGCTTCTCCGGCGGCATCATGGGTCCCGACCTCATGGAGCAGATGCGTGAGCAGGCGAAACGCTTCGGCGCTGATCTGCGCGCGGAGGACGTCGAGTCGGTCGAGCTGGCCGGTCCGATCAAGACGGTGAGCGCGAACGGCACGACGTACCGGGCGCGCGCGGTCATCCTCGCGATGGGTGCCGCGGCTCGCTACCTCGGCATCCCGGGGGAGCAGGAGCTGCTCGGGCGGGGCGTCAGCGCGTGTGCGACCTGTGACGGTTTCTTCTTCCGCGACCAGGACATCGCGGTGGTCGGCGGCGGTGACTCGGCGATGGAGGAGGCCACCTTCCTCACCCGGTTCGCCCGCACCGTCACGATCGTGCACCGGCGCGACGAGTTCCGTGCTTCGCGCATCATGTTGGAGCGTGCACAGAACGACCCGAAGATCCGTTGGCGGACCAACGTCGCGGTCGAGGGCGTGGTCGGCGAGAACACGGTCTCCGGCTTGAAGCTGCGCGACACCCGCACCGGCGAGGAGTCGGTACTGGACGTCACCGCGATGTTCGTGGCGATCGGTCACGACCCGCGTAGCGACATCGTGCGCGACGTGCTGCCCACCGACGCGGACGGCTACCTGCAGACGAGGTCGCCGAGCACCTACACCGACATCCCGGGTGTGTTCGCCGCTGGTGACCTGGTGGACCGCACCTACCGTCAGGCGATCACGGCTGCCGGCTCGGGCTGTTCCGCCGCGATCGACGCGGAGCGCTGGCTCGCCGAGCAGCCGGTCGACGCGGAGCACGTGGGCGGCGGCTACGGAGCGAGCGAGCCGGTCTCGGCCCGCTGACCAGCACAGGTCTTTGTAGACAACGACAATCCGAAGGAGTTTGCGATGGGTAACCACACCGTGGACGTCACCGACGCCACGTTCAAGTCGGACGTGCTGGAGAGCGGCAAGACCGTCGTGGTGGACTTCTGGGCCACCTGGTGCGGTCCGTGCAAGATGGTCTCCCCGGTCCTCGACGAGATCGCCGGCGAGAACGCCGACAAGATCACCGTGGCGAAGCTCGACATCGACCAGAACCCGAGCACCGCGCGGGACTACCAGGTCATGTCGATCCCGACGATGATCGTCTTCCAGGACGGCAAGGCCGTCAAGCAGATCGTGGGCGCCAAGCCGAAGGCCGCGCTGCTCAACGACCTGAAGGACTACCTGGGCTAGTACCGGATCAGCAGAGCCCGCTCGACTCCCACTGGGGCCGGGCGGGCTCTTCTCGTATGCCACCCCTGTTTAGGGGTGTGGCACGGGGGGCACTGTCGATACAACAGAACGCGTCAGGGCACAATGAAGCAGCCCAGTAACAGGCGCCACGATCGGGTCCATTACCGGCCTGATCAAGTACGGCACATTGAGCGAGCGAGGGGTGCATGCAGCTACTGCGTACGGGGGACACCGGTCCGGCCGTCGCCGAAGTGCGCTCCGCATTACGCGAGTTCGGGCTGCTTCCGCCCCACGTCCCCAACACCCCCGACGACCGCTATGACGCCCTCGTACAGCAGGCCGTCCGGGCATTCCAGCAGGAACGCGGCCTGATCACCGACGGGATCGTCGGTGCGGCGACCTACCGCGCGTTGCGCGAGGCACGCTGGACACTGGGCGACCGCATGCTCGGGCTGATGATATCGGCGCCGATGGCCGGTGACGATGTATTTGCGCTGCAGGAGCGGTTGTTGGAGCTGGGCTTCGACACCGGCCGTCCGGCCGGGGTGTTCGACGCCCAGACGGAGAGCGCGCTGCGTGGCTTCCAGCGCGAGTACGGGCTCAACCAGGACGGCATCTGCGGTCCCGCGACCCTGCGTGCGCTGCGCCAGCTGGGCCGCAAGGTGACCGGTGGGCGTCCCGGGTTGCTGCGTGAGCAGGAGCGGGTCCGCACGGCTGGTCCGAAGCTGCGAGGCAAGCGCATCGTGATCGATCCAGGTCACGGCGGCCCGGATCGCGGCGTGATGGTCGACCGCATCGCCGAGGCCGACCTGATGTGGGACATGGCGCGCCGGCTGGAGGGCCGCATGGCGGCCACCGGCATGGAGGCGCTGCTGACCAGGGGCGAGCACTCCTGCCCGCCGGAGGCGGAGCGGGCCGCGTTCGCCAACGCCGCGGGCGCCGACATGGTGCTGTCGCTGCACATCGACGCGAACTACAGCATGCACGCGCAGGGTTTGGCGACGTTCCACTTCGGCAACGGCAACGGTTCGACGTCCACCGTCGGCGAGGCGCTGGCCGGGCTCATCCACCGTGAGCTCGTGGTCCGCACCCGGATGCTGGACTGCGGCATCCAGCCACGTACCTGGGAGATGCTGCGGCTCACCCAGATGCCGGCGGTGCGCATCGAGGTCGGCTACCTGACGAACCTAGGTGACCGGCGCAAGCTGCTCGACCCGGTGTTCCGCGACGTCGTCGCCGAGGGGATCCTGGTCGCGGTGAAGCGCCTGTACCTACTCGGTCAGGACGACCAGCCGACCGGCACGTTCACCTTCCAGGACGTGCTGGCTCACGAGCTGGCGCGCGCGGCAGGCCCTGCGGCGCCGGGACGATCTCGGTAGGGACGGCCCCGGTGCTCTGCGCCGGGATCGCGATCTCCTTCAGCAACCGTTCCAGGGCTGCCTCGACGTCTTCCTTCCAGGACAGACCGCTGCGCAGTTCCAGGCGCAGCCGGGGCCAGCGGTGGTGCGGGCGGATCGTCTTGAAGCCGACCGAGATCAGGAAGTCCGCCGGGATGACGCAGTGCGAGTCGGCGGTCGGGGCGGCGTCGCCGAACGCCTCGATCGCCTTCACGCCGCGCCTGGTGAGGTCCTTCGCCACGGCCTGCACGAGCATCCGGCCGATACCGGAGCCCGCCATCTCCGGGAGCACCGCGACGGCGGTCAGCAGCACGGCGTCGTGGCTGATGGGGCCGGTCGGGAACGTCGTGGCCCTGGGTACGGCGGCGGGCGGCGCGTACATCGCGTAGCCGGCGGCGACCTGGTCGACGTGCACGATCTTGCCGCAGGAGCCCCAGTCCAGCAGCGTGCTGGACAACCAGGCCTCTTTCTCCAGCTCGGTGTTGCCGTATTCGGCCGCCTGCTCGGCGGCGTGCGGCGCGAGCTCCCAGAAGACACATCGACGACAGCGCTTCGGCAGTTCGTCGATGTTGTCGAGGGTCACACCACTCACCGAGGAAGGCCCGATCGACACGTGTTCCAGACCTCCAGGCTCGGCGGGTACGTCATCTGACTGCCAGCTTTGTGCCACGCAACGCCGCAGGCCAGTGGCCACTTCCGACAGGCCGTTCCCCGACAATAGAACGGACCTGTAGCGAAGTGACACAGCGCTTCCGCAACCGGTCGGTGAACATCGCCGAAGGGTCCAGCCGCGTGGCGTCCTCGCTTACACTCGCTGGGAAGTGTCCATCTCGCAAGCACTGTGCCTGAGCAATGGAGCGTCAGCGTGTCGGATGATCTACAGCCGCCCCAGTCGGCGGCCCCGATGACCTCGGCCCACAACGATCGGTTCGCAAGCCGGACCGAGGGCATGACGGCGTCGGAGATCCGAGCGTTGTTCGCGGTGGCGAGCCGCCCCGAAGTGGTGTCGCTGGCGGGCGGAATGCCCAACCTGGCCGCATTGCCGCTGGACACACTGGCCGCGCAGGTTTCCGAGCTGGTCGCCAAGGACGGCCTGTCCGCGTTGCAGTACGGCTCCGCGCAGGGCATCCCGCTGCTGCGTGAACAGATTCTCGAGGTTATGGCGGAGGAGGGAATCCGCGCGCACGCCGACGACGTCGTGGTCACCGTCGGCTCGCAGATGGCCCTGGATCTGGTCACCAGACTGTTCTGTGATCCTGGCGACATCGTCCTCGCCGAGGGCCCGTCCTACGTCGGCGCGCTGGGTTCGTTCGCGGCCTACCAGGCGCAGGTCGTGCATGTGGCCATGGACGACGACGGTCTGCAGCCGGCGGCACTCAGCCAGGCGCTGGAGGCGCTCGCGACCGCCGGTCGTCGCGCCAAGTTCCTGTACACGATCCCGAACTTCCACAACCCGGCCGGTGTGACGCTTGCGGTGTCCCGGCGCGCCGAGATCCTCGACATCTGCCGTCGGTACGACGTGCTGGTCATCGAGGACAACCCGTACGGCCTGCTCGGCTTCGACGGCCAGACCTACCCCTCGCTGAGGTCGATGGACCCGGACAACGTCATCTACCTCGGTTCGTTCTCGAAGACGTTCGCGTCCGGCCTGCGGGTCGGCTGGGCGCTCGCGCCGCCCTCGGTGCGGGACAAGCTGGTGCTGGCCGCCGAGTCGGCGATCCTGTGCCCGCCGTCCTTCAACCAGATGATGGTCTCCCGCTACCTCGCCGGGCACGACTGGCGCGGCCAGATCAAGTCGTTCCAGCAGACCTATCGGGTGCGTCGGGACGCGATGCTGTCCGCGCTGAGCACGTACCTGCCGGAGGGTTGCCGCTGGACGCACCCGGACGGCGGGTTCTACGTGTGGGTCACCGTGCCGGAGGGCGTCGACACGAAGGCGATGCTGCCCCGCGCGGTCAGTGCCCGGGTCGCCTACGCGTCCGGCACCGGCTTCTACGCGGACGGGCTGGGCAGCAGGCAGCTGAGGCTGTCCTACTGCTATCCGACGCCGGAGCGCATCACCGAGGGCGTCCGCAGGCTCGCCGGCGTGCTGAACGCCGAGCTCGACGTGCTGCGCACCTTCGGCACGCCCGCTCGAACGTCCATTCGAGCGCTGCCTGGTTCGTCGGTGAACGTCCGGCGCGGGCCGCAGAGCCCTTCCCCGGACACGACCTGAGTACGCTCACCGCGTGGGTGAGCGAACAGTAGCGGTCTTGGCAGGCGGGTTGTCGCACGAGCGCGAGGTGTCCTTGCGGTCCGGGCGGCGACTCGCCGCCGACCTGCGTGACGTCGGAGCGGTCGTCTCGGAGTGGGACGCCGACGCCGGCCTGCTCGACAGGTTGCGGACCGAACGACCCGAGGCGGTCCTCATCGCGCTGCACGGCGGGGACGGGGAGAACGGCGCGGTCCAGAGCGTGCTGGAGATGCTCGACGTGCCGTTCGTCGGTTCCGGCTCCCGGGCGTGCCGGCTGGCCTGGGACAAGCCGACGGCGAAGGCGGAGATCGCCAGGGCCGGTCTGCACACGCCGGACTGGGTCACGCTGCCGCACGCGACGTTCCGCGAGTTGGGGGCGCGCGGCGTGCTGGACGCCATGGTGTCCCGGCTCGGCCTGCCCATGATGATCAAGCCGGACCAGGGCGGCTCTGCCCTGGGTGCCCGGCTGGTGCGCGACGCCGAGGACCTGCCCGCCGCGATGGTGGACTGCCTCGCCTATGGAACCGCCGTCCTCGCCGAGCGCTACATCACCGGGACCGAGGTCGCCGTCTCGGTGATCGCGGACCCGACGCCGCGCGCGCTCCCGGTCGTCGAGGTGTGCGCGAAGGGCGGTGTGTACGACTACACCGCCCGCTACACCCAGGGGGCGACCACGTTCCCGTGTCCGGCCCGACTCGACCCGGACGTGCTGCGCGCCGCCGAGCAGGCCGCGCTGGAGGTCCACCGGCTGCTGGGGCTGCGCGACCTGTCCCGCACCGACGCGATCGTCACCGAGGACGGCACGGTCGTGGTCCTCGAGGTGAACACCTTCCCCGGACTGACCGAGACCTCGCTGCTGCCGACCGCGATGGCCACCGAGGGCGAGCACCTCGGCCAGTTGTTCAGCACGCTCATCGACGAGGCGATCCGTCGGAGCTGAGCGTACGTTTCACGTGAAACAACGACGCCGCACCCATCGATCTCGGGTGCGGCGTCGTTGTGTGTCGAGCGGGGGAGCTGTCAGGCGTCGGGCGGTGTGATCGAAGCTCCCGGGTTCATCAGGGCGACGATGCGCTCCAGGTCGTCCAGCGAACCGAACTCCACCACGATCTTGCCCTTGCGCTGACCGAGCTCGACCTTCACCCGGGTGTCGAACGAGTCCGACAACCGACTGGCGAGCTGATCGATCTCCGGGGGACGGGTGGGCTTGCGGGACGGCCCGGCCGAGCGGGGCCGATCGGGGTCTCGTTTGGCCAGGGTGACCGCTTCCTCGGTCGCCCTCACCGACATACCCTCAGCCACCACGCGGGCCGCCAGCTCCTCCTGACGGCCCACATCGTCTACTCCCAGCAGCGCCCTGGCGTGGCCGGCGGACAGGACTCCGGCGGCGACCCGGCGCTGCACCGCGACGGGCAGCCGGAGAAGACGAATCATGTTGGTCACGACCGGACGGCTGCGGCCGAGACGGTCGGCGAGCTGGTCGTGGGTGACGCCGAACTCGGCGAGCAGCTGCTCGTAGGCGGCAGCCTCCTCCAGGGGGTTGAGCTGGACCCGGTGGATGTTCTCCAGCAGTGCGTCACGCAGCAACGCGTCGTCCTCGGTCTGCCGCACGATCGCCGGCAGCCGCTCCAGGCCGGCGAGCTGCGCGGCTCGCCACCGCCGCTCACCCATGATGAGTTGGAACTTCTCGCGGCCGACCTCGCGGACGACGATCGGCTGCAGGAGGCCGAACTCCTTGATGGAGTGCGACAACTCGGCAAGGGCTTCCTCGTCGAACTGCCGACGGGGCTGCTGCGGGTTCGGTGCGATCGACGACGTCGTCAGCTCGCGGTAGCTGGCGCCCGCCACGGTGCCGGCGACCTCGTCGGCAACCGCCTTGTCCGCGCCGTTCGTCCTACTCGCGATCGGTACCGCGACCCCCGGTCCCGGTTGCGCCGGAGCGCCGTCCGGTGCCGCTGGAATCAACGCCGCCAACCCGCGGCCGAGGCCGCCCTTGCGTGTGTTCACCTGCCGGTCCCCGCGTCCTGTTGCGCCACCATTTCCCGTGCCGCGTCGAGGTAGCTCATCGCGCCCCGCGAGCCCGGATCGTAAGCCAGAATCGTCTGCCCGAAGCCGGGAGCCTCGGACACCTTCACGCTGCGCGGGATGACGGTTCGCAGCACACGGTCGCCGAAGTGCTGACGAACTTCGGTCGTCACCTGATCAGCCAGCTTGGTGCGTCCGTCGTACATGGTGAGCAGGATCGTCGAGATGTTCAGCGAGGTGTTCAGGTGGGCGCGCACCAGCTCGATGTTGTTCAGCAGCTGCCCCACACCCTCCAGCGCGTAGTACTCGCACTGGATCGGGATGAGCACCTCCGCCGCCGCCACGAGCGCGTTGACCGTCAGAAGGCCGAGCGACGGCGGGCAGTCGATCAGGACGTAATCCACGTCCAGCTCGTCGAGCGCCTCGTCGTTCAGCGCCTGCTTCAGCCGCGCCTCCCGGGCGACCATGCTGACCAACTCGATCTCGGCGCCGGCCAGATCGATCGTCGCCGGCACGCACAGGAGCTCGGGGGACTGCGTGCTCTCCTGAACCGCGTCGGCCAGCTCGATCTCGCCCAGCAGTGCCTCGTAGACCGAGGGTGTGCCGCTCGTGTGCTCGACCCCGAGCGCGGTGCTGGCGTTGCCCTGCGGGTCGAGGTCGACCACCAGGACGCGCATTCCGTAGGACGTGAGAGCGGCGGCCAGGTTCACCGTGCTCGTCGTCTTACCGACGCCGCCCTTCTGGTTGGCAACCGTGAGAATCCGCCGCTGTGCCGGTCTCTGCATCTCGCGTCCGTGCGGATGGAGCACCCGCGCGGCACGTTCTGCTTCTTCAGCGATGGGAGTCCACATAAACTCCTCCGATGTCGTGGGAGCCTGCGCGCTGTTCGCGCGCTTGGCTCGGTAGCTGGTGTTCCGGCCCGTCATCGTCATTGCCGGACCAGCGGCCGATGTTTCACGTGAAACATCGGTAGAACTCGCGCCGGTGTTGACGCCGCGATCGGCATCGTCGCCGTAGTCGCTCTGGTGTTCGTCGAACGGTCGGGCACTCATCGCTTCCGCCCCCTCGATGCCGCGCTCGCCGCTCGAGAACCCACTTTCGCGGCCGTCCGCTCCACTATGACAACGGTGGTCGGCGGATCGACAAGCGTGCTCCCGCATTGGACCACGCGCGGTGCCGACCCTCCAAAACCACGCACCGCCGCACGGTCCCGATCCACCTCTTCGGCCGCGGATGCACCCTTCAGTGCCAACATGCGCCCACCGATCCGAGTCAACGGCAGCGCCCAACCGGCCAGCCGAGCCAGCGGGGCAACGGCTCGCGCCGTCACCACATCCGCGCCGGCCCAGTCTCGCTGAACCGTCCGTTCCTCGGCACGGCCCCGGGCGACCGTGATCGGAAGGTCGAGCTCGGCCACGGTCGACCGCAGCCACTCGACCCGCCGAGCCATCGGCTCCAGCAGAACGATCTCCAGATCGGGCCGAGCAAGCGCCAGGGGGATACCCGGCAAGCCGGCCCCGGACCCGATATCGAGAACGCGCGCATCCGGCTCGATCAGCTCCGCCATGACCGCACAGTTCAGTAGATGACGCTGCCAGATTCGACCACCCTCGCTCGGACCGATCAGTCCGTGCGCCACACCGGTGTCCGCCAGCAGGGCCGCGTACCGACGCACGCCGGCCAGCCGATCACCGAACAGCTCCGCCGCCGGCCCCGCCAACTCAGCGGGAACATCCGAGAGACCCAAGTCGGTCATCATCTCCAACTCCCGCCGTGCGACTTACTCACTGTCCCGTCCCCGCTACTCACTAGACCGCTCCGCTTCGCCCGTGCAGATCACTCGCATCGACACGGCGCCGAGTGAAAACGGCGACGCACTGGGGTGACGATCGTGATTGAGGATGGCCGACGACGCGAGAGGCGGGCACAGCCAATTATGCCTTCCGCCCCCGACGCTTCTCGTTCGGCCGAACCCTCCGATGTTTCACGTGAAACCACGCATTTGTTGATCTCTGATCGGTCGTGGGGTCGTTTGGGGCGAGGCGATGAGAGGCTCTGAGATCTCGAGCTTGACCACATCGCTGGGGTCCTACCCGCGGAGCGAGGCGACGTCAGATCTGGCGAAATGAGCGCGCCCTGAGATGGCCGGAGAGGCGTGATCACGTGGGGCCGCGACCGGGGAGCCCGACCCGATCTGGACGCGCCTCCTGGTTGCGACCAGGCGGGCTTATGGCTAATTCATCATACGATGAATTACGGATTCTGGGGGCTGGGGGTGGCCGGTGGGTGAGCTAGCTGTGGTTGGGCAGGGTAGCTCGGGCATGTGGGCCTGCGGGGGTGGTTGGCGTGGGTAGCTCAGGCTGTGGGGCTCTAGCGGTGGGTGGAGGTGCAGGCTGGCTTGTTGGGCCTGTCCCGCGCGCGACTTTTTTCTGTGACCACCCCGGCTCGCGTAAACGCTCGCTGGGGTACTCCCAGAAAAAAAGGCTCGAGGACTCGCCCGGGCGCGCGCTCGGGGGAACCCCGAGAGCCGCCCTGGCAGCTGGGTGGGTGGTCGCGGACATTCACTACGCCGGCCTTCGCCGGAACTCCTTCGGAGACTCGCGGAGCCGGCTTTCAAGACACTTGTACATGCGCAGGCAGTCCTGGTGCGGCTGCACAGCATTCCTGGTGGAGCGCAGGCGTTCGTCGTGGGATGCGGGTCATGTCTAGAGCCCCCTCACCCAGCACCGGGAATGGGGCGACGCACGTTTCACAGGTGGGCCCCGCAAAGGCGCCCGGAGGGGTTCCGCCGAAGGCGGGTAGTGCATGAGGGGCGGCTCCCAAGCCGGGGCACCAAGCGCGCGGTTGGGCGAGTCCTCGAGCCTTTTTTTCTGGGAGTACCCCAGCGAGCGTTTACGCGAGCCGGGGTGGTCACAGAAAAATATCGCGCGGAACAGGCCAGGCAACACAGCCTGCACCTCCACCCACCGCTAAAACCCCACAGCCCGACCTGCAAAACCCACCCACCCCCGCAGGCCCACAACCCAAGCCACCCAACCCAGCCACAGCCAACCCAGCCACAACACCCCCTGCGAGCAGTAAGACCCGACCCCAAGACCCCAAAACAAAACCCGCCCCGGCAGAAACCGGGGCGGGCTTTTGTTTCACGTGAAACCAGGAGCGGCTACTTGGGCGAGATGACGACCCGCCGGCGGGGGTCCTCGCCCTCGCTCTCGCTGGTGACCCCACGAATCGCGGCGACCGCGTCGTGAACGACCTTCCGCTCGAACGGGGTCATGGGTCGCATCCGCACCGGCTCGCCGGTGTTCAGCACGTCCTGTGCCGTGATCTTCCCGAGCTCGGCCAGCTCCGCGCGACGCGCCACTCGCCAGCCTGCGACGTCCAGCATGAGGCGGCTACGTGTTCCGGTGTTCTGCTGAACGGCGAGCCGGGTCAGTTCCTGCAGTGCTTCGAGCCCGGCGCCCTTGTCGCCGACCAGCTTCGTCAGGTCGCCGCCGCCGTCGACGCTCACGACCGCTCGTCCTGCTTCGACGTCGATGTCGAGGTCGCCGTCGTAGTCGAGCAGGTCGAGCAGCCGCTCCAGGTAGTCGGCCGCCACGTCACCTTCACGGATCAGCAGGTCTTCGCCGGACAGCGAGCTACCGCCGCCGGTCGGCTCGCCACCACCTGCGTGGTCCGCCTGGTCAGCCTCCGCAGTCTTCGCCACGATTGCTCCTCTCGCCGCATCTGGGCAGCACCGTACCGGCCGCTGTCACGCGCCACCGGATTTGTTGGATTGGGGGGCGGTCGGGTTCACCGCTGTCTCTTGCGACCTCGGTTACCTGCTCCGCCCGACTGCACGTTGCGACGGTTGCCCGCGCCGTTCGTGCTGGTGGATCCGTTGCTCTGGGGAGCAGAGCCGTTGGTGTCCGTGCCGGGCTGCGCGGCCGGCTTGTCCTCGGCGCTCGATGCGTCAGCCGCGTTCTCGGCGGGCTTCTGCTCGGGCTTGCCCTCGGTACCGGCGGGACGCTTGCTCGGGGTGATCGGCTTGGCGCCTGGCTTCTTCTTGTTCTCGACGATCGGCTTCTGGCCGACCTTCGGTGCCAGAGTGCGGGCGACCTCGGTCTTCTTGGTGGCCTTCTCCGCCTCTTCCTCGTCGATCTTCTTGTAGACGAGGTGCTGCTGACCGAGGGTCCACAGGTTGTTCGACACCCAGTACATGAGGATCGCCAGCGGCAGGAACGGCGCACCGATGACCACACCGATCGGCATGACGTACAGCGTCAGTTTGTTCATCATCGCGGTCTGCGGGTTGGCTTCCTGGACCGCGGTCTGCCGGGCGACGTTGTGCCGGGCGGTGAGGTGGGTGAAGAAGCCGGCCGCGATCATCAGCGGGATCATCACGATGAGCATCTGGCTGACCGTGGTGTTGTACTCCGCGAGCGGCAGCGAGCCCTGCCCGTAGGGGATCAGCGCGGCACCGAGCTTCGCGCCGAACACGTGGGCGCGGTTGAACGACTCGATGTCGGTACGGGTGAAGATGTAGTTGTTCGGGAAGTGCGGGTTGAAGCCCTTCAGCACGTGGAACAGGCCGATGAACACCGGGACCTGCACCAGCATCGGCAGGCAGCCGCCGAGCGGGCTGACGCCGTGCTCCTTCTGGAGCTTCTGCATCTCTTCCGCGAGCTTCTGCTTGTTGCCCGCGTACTTCTTCTGCAGCTTCTTGATCTCCGGGGAGAACTCCTGCATCTTGCGCATGGACCGGACCTGGTGCACGAACGGCTTGTACAGGATCGCCCGCAGCGTGAAGACCAGGAACGTCACGGACAGGGCCCATGCCGCGCCGTTGTCCACGCCCAGCACATAGCCGAAGGCTTTGTGCCAGAACCACAGGATCGCCGAGACCGGCCAGTAGATGAAATTCAGCACGACGCTTGCTCCTCGGTGGCGCTGGTGGTTCCAACCTCAGCTGACGCATCAGCGCGGGATCGACTGGGTGGCACGGGGTCGATGCCTCCAGGGTGCCAGGGTGCGCAGCGCAGTAGTCGCCACACGGTCAAACCGAGACCTCGGACGAGCCCGTGCACCCGCAGGGCTTCGATCGCGTAGGCGCTGCAGCTCGGGTAGAACCGGCAGCTCGGTGGTAGAACGGGGGAGATCCAGCGCTGGTAGCCGCGAAAGAGCAGGATCAGCGGTCTGGCCAGCATCGGAGCGTGCTGCGCGTCCTCGCTCATGACCCGTCCGGGCGGAACGCACCGGGCGCGGGAGGGTCACGGGGGACGTCACGCAGGAGGACCGACAGTGCACGGTCGGCGTCGGCGGCCAGCTTCGCGGAGGTGGCGGTGGCCGATCGGGGGAGTGCGCGGACCACGACGCGGGATCCGGAGGGCAGCTGGGGCAGCCGGTCACGCATGACGTGACGGAGCCGCCGGGCCACTCGATGGCGGACCACTGATCCGCCGACCGCTTTGCTCACCACGAATCCGATCCTCGGCCCATCGTGGTCGGCCGGTTCGGGTAGCAGGATGTGCATGACCAACAAGGATCTCCCTGACCGACGGCCGCGACGGACCACCGCGGTGAACTCATCCCGGTGTGTCAGTCGCGCCGTCGGTGGGAGCATTGTGCGTCCCGCCCGATCAGGCGGACAGCTTCTCCCGGCCCTTGCGGCGACGCCCGGCCAGGATCGCCCGGCCGGCGCGGGTCCGCATCCGGAGCCGGAAGCCGTGGGTGCGCGAACGACGGCGGTTGTTCGGCTGAAAGGTGCGCTTGCCCTTGCTCACTTCTGATATCTCCCGTTCCGAAACGACGTGGCCCACATACGTGAACACAGTGGAGTGTGCACACGCCGTCGACGTTCAACGGATTTCGCCCGGCTTCCCCCTGGGAGGAGGCCGGATGACAGCACGCCACAGCGCGCCGTCTGGCGACGCGGTTAGGTCCAGGGTACGCAGCGCTCTTTCAGGTGGTCAAACCGGGTCGCACCGCCGGTGGTGGTCACACTTTCCCGCGCGTCGCGGCCCAAACACTTGTGGTCGGGTACGACCTGTTGTTAGCGTGCGCAGCCCTACAGTTCGGCCGTGAGTAGGCCACTCTTTCTTACCGGGGCATGGTTGCCGCGGGGGTCAGCCGGAGAGGCCGGTTGCTCCTCGCGTACCGTCCCGCGCACAGGTGTGGATAACTCTGTGGACGGCTCGGGCTCGTCATGGCGTGCGACCAGCGGCGATGCTCAGACGGTACGACCAGCACTCGATCATAGTGGGGGGAGGCGGCGACGATGGCCGATCAATCGCAGGCAAATGGCCTCAGCGAGGTCTGGCAGCGAGTCGTCGCCGATTTGTGTGCCCCCAATCCCGGTGCGTCCGGTGAGCCGGGTGCGACTCTGTCCGCGCAGCAGCGGGCTTTCCTCCGGCTGACCCGTCCGCTGGGTCTGCTCGACGACACCGCGCTGCTCGCCGCGCCGACGGACTTCGCCAAGGACGCGATCGAACGCATCCTGCGCCGCCCGATCAGCGAGGCACTCGGTCGTCATCTCGGGACGTCGATCACGCTCGCCGTGGTCGTCGACCCGGCGGGCGCCGCGAGCGGGACTGAGGTTCCGCACGCCGAGGGTCCGCCCGAGTCCCGCCAGGCCGAGCAGCGTCCGCGCTACACGACGGGCGGATCGAGCATCGGCCCGCTCGATGCGACTGCCCCGATCGGCGCCGGCGGCTACCGCCAGGCCGAACCGATGGACAACGGCTACTCGCCCGAGCAGTCGCACCTGCCGCCGCCCGGTCCCGACGGCCGACCGGATGTCGAGGCCTTCGGCCAGCCCGAGCATCGGGAGTTCCGCGAGCCGCGTGAACAGCCGAGGGACTCTGGCTTCGCCAGGGAGCAGCAGGAGAACTGGCCGACCTACTCGGCGGGCAACGGCTCGGGCGGCCACTCGGTCCCGCCGGTCGGTTCGAACCCCGGCGGCACCGGCTCGTTGAGCGCCCAGGCCAGGATGAACAGCCGGCTCAACGAGAAGTACACGTTCGACACCTTCGTCATCGGTGCGTCGAACCGGTTCAGCCACGCGGCGGCGGTCGCGGTCGCGGAGGCGCCGGCCCGCGCGTACAACCCGCTGTTCATCTGGGGCGAGTCCGGGCTCGGCAAGACGCACCTGCTGCACGCGGTCGGGCACTACGCACAGCGGCTGTTCCCCGGCATGCGGGTGCGGTACATCTCGACCGAAGAGTTCACGAACGACTTCATCAACAGCCTCCGCGACGACCGGAAGGTGGCGTTCCAGCGCCGCTACCGCGACGTCGACGTCCTGTTGGTCGACGACATCCAGTTCCTGGAAGGTAAGGAAGGAACTCAGGAGGAGTTCTTCCATACCTTCAACACGCTGCACAACACGAACAAGCAGATCGTCGTGTCCTCCGACCGGCCGCCGAAACAGCTGGCGACGCTGGAGGACCGGATGCGGACCCGGTTCGAGTGGGGTCTGATCACCGACATCCAGCCGCCCGAGCTCGAGACGCGGATCGCCATCCTCCGGAAGAAGGCGGCGCAGGATCGGCTCGCCGCGCCGGCCGAGGTGCTGGAGTTCATCGCGGCCAGGGTCGAGCGCAACATCCGCGAGCTGGAGGGCGCCCTGATCAGGGTGACCGCGTTCGCGTCGCTCAACCGGCAGCCGGTCGACACCCAGCTCGCCGAGATCGTGCTGCGTGACCTGATCCCGGACTCGCACTCACCGGAGATCACCGCGCCGACGATCATGGCGGTGACGGCCGAGTACTTCGAGCTGACCATGGACGAGCTGTGCGGGCCCGGTAAGACGAAGGCGGTCGCACAAGCACGGCAGATCGCCATGTATCTGTGCCGCGAGCTGACCGATCTGTCCCTGCCGCGCATCGGGCAGACGTTCGGCGGCCGCGACCACACGACGGTCATGCACGCGGACAAGAAGATCCGCAACGAGATCGCGCAGCGCCGTAAGACCTTCGAGCAGGTCCAGGAGCTGACCGCGCGCATCAAGCAGCGCGCACGCAACCAGGCCTGAGTGCTCTCGGCCCTGCGTCGCATCACCCTCACTCGCACCACGCCACACTCTCGTTCGGCGGGTTCGGCGCGCCCGTTCGCCGCGACTCGACGCGCTCTGAGCGCAGCATCCGACGCTGACAGACGGTGAAACAGGCCGATTTCGGCCGTTATAACTGCAAAATCTGCCCACCTCTTTGGATGGGCAACCGGCATTTCGGCGCTGAGCGGGCCTCTGAGCCGTCAAGCGTGACACGCTGAGCGGAGTCGAAATCCGCCGAATCTGGCTGCCGGCCCCGAAAACTCGCGACTCTGGGTAACCGAGCGATGCGTACAACCCACTCCAGTGCGTTGCCCCGAGGTGACCACCGCCTAGCCTCCGACCGTCGTTCCGGTCGCGAAGCGTGCTGGATCTTGAACCCTCCACCCACACTTGGGGATAACTCTGTGGATGGATGTGGACAGACCCGTGGACGAGTTGGCGTAAATCCGTGGATCGTTCGTGGACGGATCGCGACGAGACGGGGGACGGATCGCGAACAACTCGAAGTTGTCCACCCGAGCGCTCACACGGTCGGCCTCGCGACCACCTAGTTGTCCCCAGCCGGATCCGACCGCTGAGCTGGGAAAACACGACCTGTCCCCAGAATCCACAGCCCTTACTACTACTGCTGTATTTCTCTCTTCAAGGGTTCAAAAACAGAAATCAGGCTGTGCACCGAATCTCGCGCCGAGGCTCGGTGCCGGTCGAGAACCCGCCACGAAGCCGGACGGCGAACGGCCGGGCATGACACCGCCGGATGAGAACGACCCGCCCGGCGTGCGGCCGCCGGACCCGACGTTCTACGGTTGTGCCCCCAGCGCCACTTGTCGCAAACCTCTTCGGTCATGACCTCCGGGGAGTTACCGCCGGGTTTGCGACAAGCCGGCCGCTTGGACGTAGGTGGTCTGCCGCACCGGCTGAGAGGGCGTGCGATGAAGTTCCGGGTCGAACGAGACGCGCTGGCCGACGGCGTTGCCTGGGTGGCGCGCAGCCTGCCGGCACGCCCACCCGTCCCAGTGCTCGGCGGCGTCCTGCTGGAAGCCGGCTCCGGCGACAGTCCGGACCAGACGCTGACCGTGTCCGGTTTCGACTACGAGGTGTCGACCAGGGTCGACGTCGAGGCGACGGTCAACGAGGCGAGTCGCGCGCTGGTCTCCGGCCGGTTGCTCGCCGACATCACCAAGTCCCTGCCGCCGCACCCGGTCGATGTCGTGGTCGACGGCTCCCGCGCCACGATCACCTGTGGCAGCGCCCGGTTCAGCCTGCCGACCATGCCGGTCGAGGACTATCCGCGCCTACCGGAGATGCCGCAGCTCGCCGGATCGGTCCGGCCGGACGTGTTCGCCCAGGCGGTCACCCAGGTGGCGATCGCGGCGGGCAAGGACGACACCCTGCCGATGCTCACCGGTATCCGCCTGGAGATCGACGGCAGGAAACTGACCATGGCCGCCACCGACCGGTTCCGGTTGGCGGTGCGCGAGCTGGAATGGGAACCGGGCGACGCCGAGATCAACACCGCGGTCCTGGTCCCGGCCCGGACCCTGGCCGAAGCGGCGAAGACGCTCACCGGCAAGGAAGCGGTGCAGATCGCGCTCGCCGACCGTGACGGCATGCTCGGTCTGTCCGGCAACGGCCGGCAGTCCACGACACGACTGCTGGACGCCGAGTTCCCCAAGTACCGCCAGCTGCTGCCGGCCGAACACAGCTCGGCGGCGATCATCGAGATCGCGCCGCTGATCGAAGCGATCAAGCGTGTGTCGCTCGTCGCGGACCGCGCCGCGCAGGTACGGATGGAATTCACCGAAGGTTCACTGCGGCTGTCCGCCGGCGGCGACGACGAGGGCAGCGCCGAGGAGCAGCTCGTCGCCGAGCTCGACGGCGACCCGCTGACCATTGCGTTCAACCCCGGTTACCTGCTCGACGGGCTCAACTCGCTGCACAGCGAGCGCGCGCACCTGGCGTTCACCACGCCGAACCGGCCCGCGCTCGCCCGCCCCGTCGCGGCCGACGCGAGCGCACCGAGCACCGGTGACGGACCCGCCGGCACCGTTCCCGGATATCTGCACCTGCTGATGCCGGTACGGTTGCCGGGGTAGCACTCACTGCCGTGACGGCACGGAATTCGACCGTGCCTCGGGTGGTCGGCGGGTTTTCCTTCTCAAGGGGTGACGGATGCAGCTCGGACTGGTCGGACTCGGTCGGATGGGTGGCAACATGGCCGAGCGGATTCGCGCCGCCGGCCACGAGGTCATCGGTTTCGATCCACACTCGGACGCGGCGAACGTCAAGTCACTCGAGGAACTCGTGTCCTCGCTGTCGGCGCCGCGCACCGTCTGGGTCATGGTTCCGGCAGGCGACCCGACCCGGGACACCGTCGCCAAGCTCGCCGACCTGCTCGACGAGGGCGACCTGGTGATCGACGGTGGCAACTCGAAGTTCACCGACGACAAACTCAACGCCGAGCTGCTCGGCAAGAAGTCCGTGCACTACGTCGACTGCGGTGTGTCCGGCGGGGTGTGGGGCCGTGAGGTCGGCTACGGACTGATGGCGGGCGGCGCGGCCGAGGACATCGAGCGGGCCATGCCGATCTTCGACGCGTTGCGTCCGGAAGGTCCGCGCGAGGAAGGTTTCGCGCACGCCGGTCCGGTCGGCGCGGGGCACTACTCGAAGATGGTGCACAACGGCATCGAGTACGGCCTCATGCAGGCCTACGCCGAGGGCTACGAACTGCTGGACGCCGCCGAACTCGTCACCGACGTCCCCGCCGTGATCAAGGCGTGGTCGCGCGGCACCGTCGTCCGCTCCTGGCTGCTCGACCTGCTGGTCCTTGCCCTGGAGCAGGACCCGGGACTGTCCGAACTCGCTGGGTACGTCGACGACTCCGGCGAAGGCCGGTGGACCGTCGAGGAAGCCATCAACAACCGGGTCGCCGCCCCGGTCATCTCGGCAGCCCTGTTCGCCCGGTTCGTGTCCCGGCAGGACCAGTCGCCCGCGATGAAGGCGGTCGCGGCCCTGCGCCAGCAGTTCGGCGGCCACGCCGTGCACCAGGCAGGCCCGACCTCCGGTACCGGCTCGGTGAGTTAAGTGCGCCGTGAGTGGCGAGTGGTCCTATAGCGCCACTCGCCACTCACGACCAAAAAGCGGTCGAGAGTGGCGAGGAGGTGCTACGCCTACGGCGCCGCTTCGCGGTAGAACCACTCGCCACTCACGGGGATGTGGGTTATGTATCTGAGTCGGCTGGCCGTGACCGATTTTCGGTCGTGGGAGAGTGCTGAGCTGCAACTTGGGCCTGGGGTCTCGGTGTTGGTAGGGCCCAACGGGGTCGGTAAGACGAACCTTGTCGAAGCGATCGGGTACCTGGCCACGTTCGGGTCGCATCGGGTCGCCACCGATGCGCCGCTGATTCGGCGGGGAGCCTCGAACGCTGTGGTGCGTGGGCTTGCGGTGCGCGGGGGGCGGGAGCTCGCCGTCGAGGTGGAGATCACCGCGGGCAAGGCGAACCGGGCGCGGGTGAACCGGGCTCCGCTGTCCCGGGCGCGTGAAGCGCTCGGGATCGTGCGCAGTGTGCTGTTCGCGCCGGAGGACCTGGCGCTGGTCCGGGGCGACCCGGGTGAGCGCCGGCGGTTCATGGACGAGCTGCTGGTGTCGCGCTGGCCCCGGTTCTCCGGTATCCGGTCCGACTACGAGCGGGTGGTCCGGCAGCGCTCGGCGCTGCTCAAGACCGCGCGCGCGGCGGGAGACCTGCGCACGCTCGACGTGTGGGACGGGCACCTCGCCCGGCACGGTGCCGCGTTGCTGACCGGCCGGCTACGGCTGGTCGCCGAGCTCGGCGCGCCGGTCCGGGAGGCGTACGCCGACGTCGCACCCGAGTCCGCGCCCATCGAGCTGCGCTATCGATGCAGCGTTCCGGAGATGTCCGAGACCGACGCCGTCGACACCGACGCCGCCGAATTGGAGAAGACCCTCGAACTGGCGTTGCTCGACGAGATGGCGAAGATGCGCCGCCAGGAGGTCGACCGCGGCGTGTGCCTCGTCGGTCCGCACCGCGACGACCTGGAGCTGCGGCTCGGCGAAGGTCCGGCGAAAGGCTACGCCAGCCACGGCGAGTCCTGGTCGTTCGCACTGGCGCTGCGCCTCGGCTCCTTCGAGCTGCTGCGCTCCGACCCCGGCGACGTGACCGGGCTGTCATCCGATCCGATCCTCATCCTGGACGACGTGTTCGCCGAACTCGACGTCCGGCGCCGCCGAGCGCTCGCCGAACGGGCCCAGCACGCCGAACAGGTCCTGGTGACTGCCGCGGTGCCCGACGACGTGCCGGAAAAACTGCGCGGCGCCCGGTTCGACGTGACGTCCGGCCAGGTGAGCGGGCCGAATTGACCCGGCCCGACAATGAACGCGGAGGTGTGGACAACGCTGTGGATACTGTGGATAACTCCGGTTCCGTTGGGGACGCCGCTGGTCAGAGACCGCCCGCCGCGGGTCAGCGACCACTCGACCCGGACGGATTGGCGAAAACTGTCCTCAACCCTGGGGATAAGCAAGATCCGCCGCTGAGCGAGCCCGCTTCCCGGGACGGACAACCCCTCACTGGCTCCGACCTGGCCCGGGACGCACTTCGAGCCGCGCAGCAAGCGGCAGCCGCCCGCGGCCGCGCGCCGGGACAGGGCACGAAGCCCGGCCGCGCCAAACGCGGAGCGGTCAGGGGACGGCGGCGGCGCAGCTGGTCCGGGGCCGGGCCGGACGACCGCGACCCGCAGCCGTTCGGACGGCTGATCTCCCGCACCGCGGTCAACCAGGGCTGGAACGAGCGGCTCACGTCCGCGTCGGTGTTCGGCCGGTGGGCCGAACTGGTCGGCGCCGACGTCGCCGAGCACGCGACCCCGCTGAGCCTGCGTGACGGCGAACTGACCGTCGCGGCCAGTTCCACTGCGTGGGCTACCCAGCTCCGGCTGCTGCAGCGGCAGCTGCTGGTCAAGATCGCCGCCGGGGTCGGGCCGAACGTGGTGCGGAAGATGAAGATCCAAGGTCCGAGCGCCCCCAGCTGGCGGAAAGGGCTGCGGCATGCTCCGGGGCGGGGGCCTCGAGATACGTACGGGTGAGTTGGTTGGCTTCTGCAGGTCGGGTTGTGGGCCTCTAGTGCATGGGTGAGGGTGCAGGTGTCTTGTTGGGCCTGTTCCGCGCGGAGTTTTTCTGTGACCACCCCGGCTCGCTTACGCTCGCTGGGGTACTCCCAGAAAAACAAGCCGACTTCGTCGGCCGAGCGCGCGCTTGTCGTCACCCTGAGAGCCGCCGTCCGGCTTGCGAGCCTGGTTGCGGACATTCACTACCTGGCCTTCGCCGGAACTCCTTCGGAGACTCGCGGAGCCGGCTTAGCTGTGCTCGACTCTGCGGAGCAGGTCCGTGGCAGAGCACAAGCCTTCTCAGGGCTTCCTGTGTCGACGATCGGCGTTCTGGAGCACGTTTTCTGGCGATTGGACCCGTCTGGGTCGTTAATCGGGCTTCTCCGTGCGTTCTAGGGGTGTCCTAGGCGGCGTTCTGGTCGGGGGGACCAGTAAGATGTTGGTAGGAGCGTCGCGTTGCACCCGGCATCGAAGCCATGAGTCAGTATCGGCCGCGCGACGTCCCCGGTCGCGGCGCATCCATCGCGCGACCGGTTAGACCTCAGGCAAGGAGACGTACAGGCCCGTGGCTGCCCCGAAGAAGAACGCCTACAGCGCATCGTCGATCACCGTGCTGGAGGGCCTGGAGGCCGTTCGCAAGCGGCCCGGTATGTACATCGGTTCGACCGGTGAGCGCGGCCTGCACCACATGGTGTGGGAGGTCGTGGACAACGCGGTCGACGAGGCGATGGCCGGTTATGCCTCCCGCGTGGGGGTCACCCTGCTCGCCGACGGCGGTGTGAAGGTGTCCGACGACGGTCGAGGCATCCCGGTCGGAATGCACCCGACGGAGAAGGTCCCGGCCGTCGAGCTGGTCATGACGCGGTTGCACGCGGGCGGCAAGTTCGACGACAAGTCGTACGCGGTGTCCGGTGGTCTGCACGGCGTCGGCGTCAGCGTGGTGAACGCGCTGTCGGTCGCGCTCGACGTGGAGATCCACACCGAGGGCACCGTGTGGCGCCAGCACTACGACCGCTCGGTGCCCAACCAGCTCCGCAAGGGCGAGGCCACCAAGGCCAGCGGCACCACGATCACCTTCTGGGCCGACGACCAGATCTTCGAGACCACCACCTACAACATCGAGACGGTCTCCCGGCGGCTGCAGGAGATGGCGTTCCTGAACAAGGGACTGACCATCGTGCTGCGCGACGAGCGCAACGGGCACTCGGACGAAGAGAACGCCGCGCAGGAAGAGCCCGACGCCGAGGGTTACGTGGCGAAGGTCAAGGAGCAGGTCTTCCACTACCCGGGTGGGCTCGAGGACTACGTCGCGCACATCAACAAGAGCCGCGACGCGATCCACAAGAAGATCGTCTCGTTCCAGGCCGCCGGCGAGGAGCACCAGCTCGAGGTGGCGATGCAGTGGAACTCCAGCTACAGCGAGTCGGTGCACACGTTCGCCAACACGATCAACACGCACGAGGGCGGCACCCACGAGGAGGGCTTCCGTGCGGCGCTGACCAGCACGGTCAACCGGTACGCGCGGGACAAGAAGCTCATCAAGGACAAGGACCCGGCGCTGACCGGCGACGACATCCGCGAGGGGCTCGCCGCCGTGGTGAGCGTCAAGGTCAAGGAGCCCCAGTTCGAGGGCCAGACCAAGACGAAGCTGGGCAACACCGAGGTCAAGTCGTTCGTGCAGCGAGTGTGCAACGAGTGGCTGGCCGACTGGTTCGACCGCAACCCGACCGAGGCCAAGACCATCATCAACAAGGCGGTCTCCTCGGCGCAGGCCCGGCTGGCCGCCCGCAAGGCGCGTGAGCTGGTCCGGCGCAAGTCGGCAGGCGACATCGGCGGGCTGCCGGGCAAGCTGGCCGACTGCCGCTCGACCGACCCGATCCGCTCCGAGGTCTACATCGTGGAGGGCGACTCGGCCGGCGGTTCGGCCAAGTCCGGCCGTGACTCGATGTTCCAGGCCATCCTGCCGATCCGCGGCAAGATCATCAACGTGGAGAAGGCCCGCATCGACCGGGTGCTGAAGAACACCGAGGTCCAGGCCATCATCACCGCGCTGGGCACCGGTATCCACGACGAGTTCGACCTGTCGAAGCTGCGCTACCACAAGATCGTGCTGATGGCCGACGCCGATGTCGACGGCCAGCACATTCGCACGCTGCTGCTGACCCTGCTGTTCCGGTTCATGCGTCCGCTGGTCGAACACGGTCACGTGTTCCTCGCCATGCCGCCGCTGTACAAGCTCAAGTGGGGTGGCCGGGGCGCCGAGCCGGAGTTCGCCTACTCCGACCGCGAGCGCGACGGACTGATCACCGCCGGCCGCGCGGCCGGCAAGAAGCTGCCCAAGGAAGGCGGCGTGCAGCGCTACAAGGGTCTCGGCGAGATGAACGCCAAGGAACTGTGGGAGACCACGATGGACCCGGCGGTACGGCTGCTGCAGCGGATCACCCTGGACGACGCGGCGACCGCCGACGAGCTGTTCTCGATCCTCATGGGCGAGGACGTCGAGTCGCGCCGTTCGTTCATCACCCGCAACGCGAAGGACGTCCGGTTCCTGGACGTCTGATCCAGCCCCTGTCGACCTCGAGATAGAAGGAACACGTGACGGACACCCTGGATCCCACGGCACCGCCGGCCGGCGGCGACGGCTCGGGCGGCGACCGGATCGAGCCGGTCGAAATCCAGCAGGAGATGCAGCGCTCCTACATCGACTACGCGATGAGTGTCATCGTCGGTCGAGCGTTGCCGCTGGTCGAGGACGGGCTCAAGCCGGTGCACCGCCGGGTGCTGTACTCGATGGGCGAGAACGGCTTCCGGCCGGACCGCGCGTACGTGAAGTGCGCACGCGTCGTCGGCGAGGTGATGGGTAACTACCACCCGCACGGCGACAGCTCGATCTACGACGCACTCGTGCGGCTGGCCCAGCCGTGGTCGATGCGGTATCCGCTGATCGACGGCCAGGGCAACTTCGGTTCGCCCGGCAACGACCCGGCCGCCGCGATGCGCTACACCGAGTGCCGCCTGTCGCCGCTGGCGATGGCGATGCTGCAGGACATCGACGAGGAAACCGTCGACTTCGCCGACAACTACGACGGCAAGACGCAAGAACCGCTGGTACTGCCGTCCCGGGTGCCGAACCTGCTGATCAACGGCAGCTCCGGCATCGCCGTCGGTATGGCGACCAACATCCCGCCGCACAACCTGCGCGAGGTCGGCGCGGGCGTGGTGTGGTCGCTGGACAACCCGGACGCCTCCGACGACGAGCTGCTGACCGCTCTCATGGAGCAGATCAAGGGCCCGGACTTCCCGACCGCGGGTCTGATCGTCGGCCGCTCCGGCATCGAGCAGGCCTACCGCACCGGGCGCGGCTCGGTGCGGATGCGCTCGGTCGTCGAGGTCGAGGAGGACGCCAAGGGCCGTACGATCCTGGTCGTCACCGAGCTGCCCTACCAGGTCAACCCGGACAACCTGATCGAATCGATCGCCGGGCTGGTCCGCGACCAGAAGCTCGCCGGCATCTCCGAGATCAACGACGAGTCCTCCGACCGCATCGGGCGGCGCATCGTGATCACGCTCAAGCGTGACGCGGTCGCCAAGGTCGTGCTGAACAACCTGTACAAGCACACCCAGCTGCAGTACAGCTTCGGCGTCAACATGCTGTCCATCGTCGACGGGGTGCCGCGCACGCTGCGCCTCGACCAGATGATCAAGCACTACGTCCGGCACCAGATCGAGGTCATCGTCCGGCGGACCCGCTACCGGCTGCGCAAGGCCGAGGAGCGCGCGCACATCTTGCGTGGTCTGGTCAAGGCGCTGGATGCGTTGGACGAGGTCATCGCGCTGATCCGGCGCTCGCCCTCGGCCGACGAGGCGCGTCCGGGCCTGATGGAACTGCTGGACATCGACGACATCCAGGCGACCGCGATCCTGGACATGCAGCTGCGCCGGCTCGCCGCGCTGGAGCGGCAGAAGATCATCGAAGAGCTCGCCGAGCTCGAGCTCCTGATCGCCGACTACAACGACATCCTGGTCCGCCCGGAGCGGCAGCGCGCGATCGTCCGCGAAGAGCTCATCGAGATCGTCGAGAAGCACGGCGACGAGCGGCGCACCCGCATCATCGCCGACGACGGCGAGGTCACCGACGAAGACCTGATCGCCGTCGAGGACGTCGTCGTCACGATCACCCAGACCGGCTACGCGAAGCGCACCAAGACCGACCTGTATCGCGCGCAGAAGCGTGGCGGCAAGGGCGTGCAGGGCGCGACGCTCAAGCAGGACGACATCGTCGCGCACTTCTTCGTCTGCTCCACGCACGACTGGATGCTGTTCTTCACCAACAAGGGCCGGGTCTACCGGCTCAAGGCCTACGAGCTGCCCGAGGCGAACCGCAGCGCGCGGGGCCAGCACGTGGCGAACCTGCTGGCGTTCCAGCCTGACGAGCAGATCGCCCAGGTCATGCAGATCAAGGACTACCAGGCGGCGCCGTACCTGGTCGTGGCGACCAAGACCGGTCTGGTGAAGAAGTCCAAGCTCGAGGACTTCGACTCCAACCGCTCCGGTGGCCTGATCGGCGTCAACCTGCGCGACGACGACGAGCTGGTCGGCGCCGTGCTGTGCGGGCCGGACGACGACCTGCTGCTGGTGTCCGCCGAAGGCCAGTCGATCCGCTTCCAGGCCAACGACGAGGCGCTGCGGCCGATGGGTCGCGCCACGTCCGGTGTGTTCGGGATGCGGTTCAACGGCGAGGACCGCCTGCTGTCGCTCGGCGTGGTCCGGGCCGACACGTTCGTCCTGGTCGCCACCGCCGGTGGTTACGCCAAGCGGACGCCGATCGAGGACTACCCGGTCCAGGGTCGCGGCGGCAAGGGTGTGTTGACCCTCCAGTACGACCGTCGGCGTGGCACGCTGGTGGGCGCTCTCATCGTGGACGTCGGTGACGAGATCTTCGCCATCACCTCCAGCGGAGGCGTCATCCGTACCTCGGCGCGCGAGGTGCGCAAGGCCGGCCGCCAGACCAAGGGCGTGCGGCTGATGAACCTCGGTGAGGGTGCGACGCTGCTGGCCATCGCCCGCAACGCCGAGGAACTGACCGAACCGGACGGTGACACACCGGCCAAGGCGTGACCACACGCTGATCCCGGCTAGTGTCGTCGGGTGGGTGGCCTCACGGCTGCCCACCCGACACCTGTCTGTACCGAGCACTGAGGGGACGCGAGGCAGCTCGTGACCAAGTCGACCGATCCGCCGACGCCGGCGCAGGAGCCCGCGGAGCCAACCCAGCGGGCACCGAAACGACCGTCGCCGACGCCGCGTTCGGTCCCCGCCGCAGGTGAGGAGCCCGCGGCCGCGAGTGCACGCAACGGTGTCGCGCCGTCGCCAGCCGCTCCGAGCACTGAACCCGCCGCCGGGACGGAGCCGGCCGAGGAGGCGGTGTCGAGCGCGGCGGAGGCACCGACGGCACAGGTCCCGGTGTCCGAGATCGCCGAGGACAGCGCGGCGGAACCGGCAGCGACGCCACCGGTGACTGAGAACGGCTCAGCCGCGCCGAGCCCGAACGGCACGCCGGTCGAGGCCAAGGACAGCGCCGATACCGCTCACGGTGACCAGGCCGCCACCCTGCCGCCGCCGTGGCAGCGGGTTCCCGCCTCCGCGTCGACGACCGGGCGGGAAGCGGTCGGCGGAGCCGCCACCGCGCAGTCCGGTGCCGCCGCGGCGGTCACCAGGAACACGACGGGCGCCAGCTCGGTCGCCACCGAGGACACCGGTGTTCCACGTGAAACCAGGAACAACCTGGCGGACGCGCGCACCGACTACCTGAAGGCACCGCCAGCCGACCCGCCGACCACCCAGATGCGGCTGCCGCTGTCCACCCCGGACTCCGGCGACAGTGAAGGCGGCAGTGGCGGCGGTGTGCCCGGCGGCTTCCCGATGAGCTGGCCGCGCAACCGCAGGCCCCGCCAGGCCGCACTGCAGCTCAAACGGCTCGACCCATGGTCAGTGCTGAAGATCGCACTGGTGCTCGCGGTCGTGCTCTACCTGGTGTGGCTCGTCGCCATCGGCGTCCTGTACGGCGTGCTCGACGGCATCGGCGTGTGGGACCGGCTCAACGGCCAGTACGCCGACCTGGTCGCCGAACAGTCCGGAGAACGCCTGATCAGCGCGGGCAGGGTGTTCGGTGTCGCCGCCGTCATCGGCGCGGTGAACAGCCTGCTCGTCGCCGTGGCGATGTCCGTCGGAGCGTTCGTCTACAACGTCGCCGCCGACCTGGTCGGCGGCGTCGAGGTCACCTTGTCCGAGCGGGACTGACCGACCCGGTTGCAAGGCGTCACGAGGCTTCGGCTAGTCTTCAGTCACCTCGTTCGCGGGCCTATAGCTCAGTTGGTTAGAGCGCGTCACTGATAATGACGAGGTCGGTGGTTCAAGTCCACCTAGGCCCACTCCCATCATCGTCGAGGATTTAGGGATCACATGAAGAAGAAGCTGCTGGTTCTCGTCGCCGTCGTCGGTGCCGCGCTGTTCGTCTTCAACAAGGCCAAGTCTCGCAACGACGACGACCTGTGGCAGCAGGCCACCAACGGCTGACAGCCTGCCCCACCCGCACTTCTCGAGCGGGGACCCGCTTGTCTTGAGAGAGAACAAGCCCCGCTCGACACGGGGACGTAGCTCAATTGGCAGAGCACTGCCTTTGCAAGGCAGGGGTTAGGGGTTCGATTCCCCTCGTCTCCACTCGAATGGCCGAGCCATGCTCGCGGAGCGCGCGAGCCGGGTTCGAGTGGTCATAATTCCGGGGGGCCGAGCCCCCCGAGACCCCCCACGGTGCGTTCGCTCTTGACCCAGCGTGGGTCGCTCGGCTTCGCCTTTGCTTGCTTTAGTGCTTCTCGCCTTCGGCTTCGTTGCTCGCCTTCGGCATCGTTTGCTCGCCTTCGGCATCGTGCGTCTTCGGCTTCGTGCTTGTCTTTGTCTTTGTCTTTGTCTTTGTCTTCAGGCTGGTTGGAAGGTTGCTTCCTTTATTCGTAGGGCGTTCAGGCGGGTTGTGCGGACGGCTTCCGGGTTTTTTGATCTGTAGGCGGTCAGCAGGTCTTCGCACTCGTTCATGACGTTGTGGATGTAGGGAAGCGTTGGGGGGCCGCCGCGCTTCGCTGCGCACAGGTTCGTGCAGTCCTGCCAGACCGGCAGCAGAATTTGGATGTCCCACCAGTTCAAGACCGGGCGCAGCAGACCGAAGTGGAACGCGTAGTACGCCTCGGGCAGCCGTGGCCCGTGATCGATGAACGTCGAGACCAGGTCGGCCGCCGTGTCCAGCTGGTCATCAGTGATCGCCAGGCAGGCCTCCGCCGAGAGCGCCGGCTCGATGAACTTCCTCGGCCGGTACAGCTCAAAAGCGCGCGCCGAGGGGGAATGAACGTCCTCGGGATTGACCGGCCTGTCCGGCGAAGTGTCGATCAGCTTCAAGTTGGCTCTGGTCATCCTCCATCCGTACCCCACGAACCCAGTTCGATATACAGTCACACAGCATATTTGTTGCGCCAAACAGTCACCGTCTACGTTGCGCCGCGCGGGCGTCCGCCATCGCCTCCGCCGAGGAGATCGTCGCGGCTCTGCGCGGCTGACCCTGGCACCATAGGACTGTGGACGTCCGGACGGAGTTCGTCGTGGGGGCGGGCTACGCGGTGTACCGAGGGCCCACCACCGACTGCTCGGTGCACGCTCACGGTGCTTTCCAGATCGCCGTCGCCGTGCGGGACGCGGTCGCGATGAAGGACTCGTCGGGGCACACCCGTTCGGCGTCGGCCCTGGTCGTCCGGCCCATGGCCCGGCACCGGCTGCTCGCCACCGACGAGCTGGTCACGTTCTTCGTCGAGCCGCAGTGCGTGTTCGCCGACCGGCTGCGCGAGTGCTGTTCCGGTGACATCACCGCTGCTCCCGAGCTGGCCGGTCTGCGCGCCACGGACATCGGACAGGGAGGTGCGCGGTCCTCCACCGCACTCGACCCCCGCCTGCTGGACGCGCTGACCATGCTGCGGGAGCGGACTGTCCCCATGCCGCTGCTCGCCGCCTCCGTCGGGCTCTCGCCGCAGCGGCTCCGGGCCCTTGCGCGGGAACAGGTGGGGATGCCCCTGCCCCGGTGGCGCATGTGGTCCCGGCTCCGGCGGGCCGCCGAGGCACTACAGGACGGTCATCCGCTCGCCGAGGCGGCGGTCACCGCGGGGTTCGCCGACCAGGCCCACCTCACCCGGCTGATGCGGGACATGATGGGCCTGACGCCGTCGGCCGTGCTGCCGGCTCTGCGCGGTCAGTCCTTGCGGGCGACGTAGACCGAGATCGAACCGGACACCGTCGCCACGACCTCGGCCTCCCGCACGTTCCGGAAACCGGCCTCCGAGATCAGCGCAGGGAGCCTGCCGTCGGCGTTGGGCCGGGTGTCCTCCCGGCCGTCCGCCAGCTGGACGATCAGGAACGCCAGGCGCATCAACGGCGTCCGCTGGTGGCCGTAGTCGGCGATCACCAGCTTCCCGCCGGGGCGCAGCACCGCCCACATCGACGCGAGCAGCCGCTGTTTCACCTCGATCGGGCACTGGTGCAGGACGAGGCTGGACACGACGGTGTCCGCCGACCCCGGGCCCAGCAACGCCGGCAGTGCATCACCCATGCCGGGCTGCCAGCGCACCGTCGCGCCGGAGGCCTTGTGTCCTGCCACTGCCAGCACCTCGGGATCGGGGTCCACCCCCACCAGACGTGCCCTCGGCTCCACCCGGGCCAGCAACAACGCCAGTGAACCCGTTCCGCACCCCACGTCGACGATCACGTCGTCCGGCCGGGGTGCCACGTACAGGGCGGCGAGCGAGCGCCACAGCCGCTCCCGGGTCAACGCGACCACCCGGTCGTAGAACCTGGTGGGTGCGAAACGACCCGGGGCGGGGGTGAAGGTGTTCTCGGTCATGCCCGCAGTCTCACCGGGCGAGACGGTCCGCGTCTTGAACGAACCGCTCGCCCGGTGATCAGCTGCGCAGTGTTTCGCGTTCCCGGAACTGGTCGGGGTCGAAGTCCAGCTCGCTGTCCGGCAGTGCGGCCAGGTGGCTCGTCGCGGACGGCATCGCCACCGGTACCGGCTGCTCGTCGGCCGTGCTGACCACGGACTCCGGCTCGGTCGCCACGGGTGCCGGCGCGGGCGCGGGCTTGGCGGCACCGTTGCGCAGCAGGAACGCCAGCACGATGCCCACCCCGGTCAGTGCGGTGCAGAGCAGGAACATGTTGGCGTACGCCGTGGACGTCACATGCGACTGGAGCTGCTGGTACTGGCCCATGATCTGGGCCTGGTCGAGCGTGCCCGTGTCCTTGATCAGCGCGCCTCGGTCGGAGAGCAGCTGGGCGAGCGTGCTGGTGGTGAACACACTCATCGCGGCGAGCCCGAGCGAACCGGACAGCTCCTGCATGATGCTGTTGAGCTGGCTGCCGGCGTTGGCGTACTGCGGCGGGATCGCGTTCAGACCCGCCGTGAAGATCGGCATCATCGCCAGTGCGGTGCCCAGTGCCCGGATGGCGGTCCACCACATGATCTGGGTGGTCGTCGTGTCCGGAGTGATGAGGGTCAGCAGGTAGGTGCCGTACGCCGCGAGGCTCAGCCCGACCACGGCGGGCACCCGTGGGCCGAACTTGTCGAATATCTTGCCGGAGATCGGCATGATCACCATCATCGCGAGCGCCTGGGGCAACAGCACCAGACCTGCTTCCAGCGGTTGCAGACCGCGTACCTGCTGGACGAACAGGGTCAGGAAGAACATCACCGCCTGCATGCTGACCATCACACACATGATCAGCAGCAGCGACACCGTGTACGGGAACGTCTTGAGCACCCGCAGGTTGATCAGCGGTTCGTCCTTCTCGAACTGGATCACCACGAACAGCGCGAGGCACAGCACGCTCGCGGTGGCCAGGATGAGCGTCTTGTAGGACGTCCAGTGCCAGGTCGGGCCCTCGTGGATCACCAGCAGCAGGCCGAACAGGCCGGCGGCGGCGGTGAGCCAGCCGAGGAAGTCGAACTTCTTGTCCGGCACACCGGCGAGCTTGGGCAGCTTCACCATGCAGATCAGCGCGCCGATGACACCGAAAGGCACGTTGATGAAGAAGATCAGGTGCCAGCTGGTCTGGTCGAGCAGCCAGCCACCGAGTGTCGGGCCGAGGGCCGGGCCGGTGACGACACCGAGGCCGAAGATGCCCATCGCGCTTCCCAGCTGGGCCTTCGGCACGATCCGGAAGATGATCACCATGGTGATCATCGGGATGACGCCGCCGGGGATCGCCTGGATCACCCGGAAGACGATCATGCTGCTCAGGTCCCACGCCATGCCGCACAGCGCGGAACCGAGTGCGAACGCGAACAGGCCGTAGGTGAACAGCCTGGTCGGGCCGAGCTTGTCGGCGAGCCAGCCGCTGGCGGGTGCGATCACGCCGAGGGTCAGCGAGTAGATCGTGGTGACCCACTCGATGTCGTCGGTCGCCGCGCCGAACTCGTTGCCCAGCGTGGGGATCGCGATGTTGACGATCGTCATGTCCAGCACGGCCATGAACTGGCCGACGGTCAGCACGATGAGGGGCAGCATCCAGTTCTGGATGGCGTCGGGACTTTCCCCTCCGCCCGCATCGGGTGGCGGCGCACCTGACATGGTTGATTCTCCCCTCACCTTTCGGTTCCCTGTCGACGGTACAGAAAGGTGAGGCGATAGAAAAAGTAATCTGGTGAAGTGAGAGCTGAACGACGAGATCTGCACCGTTTGCTGCGCTGATTCGGTGACCTGGGTCTCGTTCCGACGCGCGTTCGGTCACCGGGACACTGATGCCATGGTCGCCGAGACTCGTACGCCCCGTGAGCGATGGATCGAGCAGGGGTTGACCGCGCTCGCCGCCGGTGGTCCGGACGCGGTGCGGATCGAAGCGCTGGCGAAGGCGCTCGGCGTGACCAAGGGCGGGTTCTACGGATACTTCGCCGACCGCGGCGCGCTACTGACCGAGATGCTCGACGCGTGGGAGCGGGAAAGTACCGACGCGGTCATCGAGCGGGTCGAGCGTGACGGGGGTGACGCGCGTTCCCGGTTGGACAGAGCGGGTCTGCTGACCTTCAGTCACCGGTTGATACCGGTCGACCTGGCGGTTCGGGACTGGGCGCGGCGGGATGCGGACGTCGCGGAGCGGCTGCGGCGGGTGGACAACCGGCGGATGGACTACCTGCGTGCGTTGTTCGGTGAGTTCTGCTCCGATCCGGACGAGGTCGAGGCACGCAGCATGCTCGCCTTCTCGCTGCTGATCGGCAACCACTTCATGGCCGCCGACCACGGCGCGCGCACGCGTGACGAGGTCGTCGGCCTCGCGGCGGCCTTCCTTAAGACCTGACCGTCTCAGGACCTGACCGTCTCAGGACCTGACAGCACGCCAGTTCTCGCCGATCGTCCTGATCAGCGCGGGGTACACGATCGCGTACCGGAACGGTGCGATCGCGGCCATGTACACCCTGCCCAGCAGCCCGTTCGGGCTGACCAGGATGGCCAGCTGGCCGCGGAAGCCGCCCGAGGAGTCCGGGACCCACCCGAGATGCACCACCCCGTGCATCGTCTTGTTCGCGACCTCCGCCGCCCACTCGTTCTCCAGCAGGTACAGCGGAACGAACGGCAGGTCGTCGACAGTCGGCCCGGTCGGGGCGTCGCGCAGGTCGTCGGGCAGCCGGTCGCGCAGCGTCGGCACCCGGGAGCTCAGGCCGGTGCTCGGTTCGTCCCAGCGCAGCAGTGTCCCGAGTACCCGGCGAGCCGCGAAGAGCAGGCGGGAGAGGCCGGACGACCAGCTGCTCGAGGAGAACTGGCGGACCAGCTCGGGGAAGTCGTCCGGACCGCCGGGCGTGGGCAGCTCCCAGACGTCCTCGAGCCGGAAGTCGCGCGTGAGCTCGTGGATTCGCCACGGCCGTGACGTGTGCGCGGTGTTCGGAAGCTTCATCGGACCGACCGACCCATCTATACGGGTACGTATAGATGGATGTTAGCACCGCAGCAGGGTCAGTGCCGCCACCCGAGCGGAGCTCACCGCGGTGGGTTCCTCGGCCATCGTGTGGCCCACGATCGCGCCTTCGTGCAGCGCCAGCAGCTGCACCGCGCGGGTCTCGGCTCCCGCGACGCCCGCCTCGGCGAGCAGGTCGCGGAACAGGGCCAACAGCCACTTCTTCTCACCGGTGACCAGCTCGCGGCCGGGGTGGTCGGCGTCCGGCAGCTCGGCGAACGCGTTGATGAAGCTGCACCCCCGGTTGCTGGCCGGTAGCCACCGCGGCAGGACGTCGAACGGCGCGAGCACCCGCTCGACCGGGTCGGTCAGCTCGTCGAGGCGGTCGGCGATGAGGCCGCGCCAGTGCCGGTCCCGGGTCTCCAGGTAGGCCATGAGCAGGCCGTCCTTCGAGCCGAACCGGTTGTACAGGGTGCGTTTCGTGACCCCGGACTCGGCGGCGATCGTGTCGACCCCGACCGCGTGGATGCCGCGTTCGTAGAACAGCTCCGAAGCGACCTCGAGGATGCGGGCCGCGCCCGGCGTCAGTTCGCCTTTCTTCACAGACCTGTGTACCTTTCGGTCGGAGAGATTCACAGATCAGTGTAGGAGGCTGCGTGGAGTGGCGGCTGGGCGGCGCGGGAATCGCCATGATCGGGGTGTCCTACGGGTTCGCCCGGTACGGGTACGGGCTGTTCGAACCGCACATCCGCGCCGAGCTCGGCCTGTCCGTCGGCGCGTCCGGGATGGTCGCCAGCGGTGCCTACCTCGGGTACGTGCTGGCCCTGACCGCGGTGGGCCTGCTCGCCGACCGGCTCGGACCACGGCGTCTGATCATCGCGGCGGGACTGTCCGCCGCCGCGGGGACGAGCGTCGTGGCACTCGCCGACCGACCGGTGTTCCTGTTCGCCGGGCTGGTGGTGGCCGGTGCCAGCTCCGGCTTCGCGTGGGCGCCCTACTCGGATGCCATCGACCAGCTCATCACCCCGGATCGGCGCATGTGGCTGCTGGCGGCCATCCCGAGTGGCACCGCATTCGGGATCACCGTCGCCGGAGCACTCGCCCTGTCCGACAGCCGGTGGCGCTCGGCGTGGCTGGTGTTCAGCGCGGTCGCGGTGCTGGTCACCGGGTACAACGCACGGTTGTTGCGCGGGACGCGGCCGATCCGGCGCGCGGGCCGGCCCGGCGTCGGGCTGCTCCGTCGGCCGGGCACGCCGGCCCTCTACTGCACGGCGCTGTCCTACGGGATGGTCGGCGCCGTGTACTGGACCTTTGCGCTGGCGGCGGTCTCCGGGGCAGCCGGACCGGTCGCCGGATCGGTGTTCTGGATGGTCATCGGCGTCTCCGGGACCTCTGCGGTGTTCACCGGCTGGGTGCTGGCACGACTCGGCCCGCGTCGAGCGCATGCGCTGTTGCTCGGCGGGCTCGCGCTCGCGGCGGCGCTGATCGCCGTCGGACCGGGCTGGTGGCCCGCGATCGGCCTGTCCGCCGTGGTCTACGGGTTCGTCTTCATGGCGATCTCCGGGCTGCTCGCGGTGTGGAGCCACCGGACGTTCCCCGATCGGCCGTCGGCCGGGTTCAGCATCACCGTGTTCCTGCTCGGTCTCGGCGCGGTACTCGGTCCGGCGCTGTTCGGGGCGCTCGCCGACCGCTGGGACCTTCGAACGGCCCTGTTGCTCGCCTCCGCCATCGCGCTGATCACGCTGGTCGCGCGGCCGTCAGGCCTTCAGCGCGACCTCGGAGGCCGCGGCGAGCCCGAACCCGACCAGTGCGCCGCCGGTGATCCGGTCCAGCCTGCGACGGATGCGCTCGGCGGAGAACCAGCCGCGCGCCCGATCGACCACCATGACGACGGTGCTCATCCACACCAGCCCGATCACCACGTGGATCGCCGCCAGCAGCAGCGTCATCGGTAGCACCGGCATGCCCGGCGGCACGAACGTCGGCAACAGTGACAGGTACAACACGCCCGCCTTCGGGTTCAGCACGTTGCTCAGCAGGCCGGCGCGGAACGCCGCCCACACCGAGCGGGGCTTCGCCGCGTCGTCCGTCACGTGAACAAGGCCTCGGTTACGCCAGGCCTGCACTCCCAACACGCACAGGTACACCGCGCCGAGGAGCCGCAGACAGTCGTACAGGATCGTGGAGACGGCCAGGAGCGCGGTGACGCCCAGCGCACTCGCCAGCGCCCACAGCAGGCAGCCGACCGCCACCCCGACCGCCGTCGCCAGCCCGTGCACCCGGCTCCCGGCGATCGAGGATCGGACCAGGACGGCGAAATCCGGGCCCGGGCTGATCGTCAGCAGCGTGGCGACCGCGGTGAACGCGAGCAGGTAGGTGAGCACGTACGCCAACGCTAATCGCCGCTCCCGCGCCCGCCCACCCGATTTAGTCGAGCAGCTGGTCCGACCGCACCGCCCGCCCTTCGGCGGCGACGTGCTCCGGCAGCACCCGTCCGAACAGCTGGCGGGTCCGCTCGACCGTGCCGATCACCCCGGGGCGCTCGGTGTAGGCGAGGATCGCGCTGTGCCGGGCCGTGGCGCCGCCGACCGGGCTGACCCGGTGCAGCGAGTAGCGGCCCCGGAACAGCTGCAGGTCACCGGGGCGCAGTTCGAGGCGGCGGATCAGGTGCCTGCCCTCCCCGGACAGCACCGCGCGCACGTCGTCGAAGTTCTCCCGTTCGGCGGAGCGGATGTCCGGGCAGTACTCGAACACCCCGCCGGACTCCGGGCCCTGGGTCAGCATCGTCACGGTGAACTCGTTGCTGTCGAAGTGCCACGGGTGCGAGTCACCCGGCAGCACGACGTTGAGCACCAGACCGGCCAGCGGGTCGGCCAGCTCGTGCACCTGGGGGAGCTCGAAGCAGTCCGCGACGAACCGCTGGAACATCGGATGGGTGTACAGCTGATGGATGATCGCGTCGGACGGGATGCGGTCGCGCGGCACGAACGCGTTGCGCCGCTGCATCCGGACGCGGCCGGGGTGGTCGTCGGGCAGCGGGGTGTCGAGCGCGATGTTGTAGGCGTTGACCGTCTCGACGTCGTAGTGCGCGGCCGGGGCCAGCTCGGTGCTCTCGGCGCGTAGCCGGTCGATCGACTCCGGCGCCAGAAAGCCGGGAAGCACACAGCAACCGTTCACACGCAGACCGTCACGCGCGTGGGAAACTATGCGCTGCCAGTCCGCGCTCCCCGGCACAGCCACGGGATAACGGGTCGTGTTCAGCAGGTCGTCGATCTCCAGAGTGTCTGCTCCGGGCACGGCGAGGTCCTCTCGGCTGAGACGTCCCACATCCCCTGCGCGACGTCGAGGCGGCCCGACCCAGCGAACTCGAGGATGAGGATGAACAGCGACCGAGGCTACTCGACGCGCACCTTCCAGAATGAGGCGCAACTACCCCGCGTTCCGCTGCCTGACCTGGCCAGTAGTGGCGAACGCTTGATCGAGTGGTGCAGCCCGCTGTTGACCTCCGACGAGCTGGCGCGGACCCGGGCCGCCGTGGACGAGCTGCTCGCGCCGGACGGCGACGGGCACGTGCTGCAGGCCGCGCTGGAGCGCTTCGAGGCCGATCCGGACACGCCGAGCTGGCTGGACGTCTTCTGGCCGTACCGCTACCTGGGCCGCCGCGACCGCATCGCGCTGAACGCTAACTTTTTCTTCCTTTTCCGCGACGCGCGCGACGGCGAGGCTCAGGTCCCCGGCGTCGATTCGCAGCTGGCCAGGGCCGCGCACCTGATCGCGGACGCGGTCGCGCTGAAGCAGCGGCTCGACGACGAGCAGGTTCCGCCGGTTCTGCTGCGTGGCGCGCCGCAGACGATGGAGCAGTACAAGTACCTGTTCTCCACCACCCGCATCCCGGGTCTCGAGTTGGACAGCGTGCGCGCTCCGTACAGCAAAGAGTGGCCCGGACCGTCCACCGCGCGGCACATCGTGGTGCTCATCGACGGCCGGATGGTGCGTCTCGACGTGCAGGACCCGGACGGCAGGCCCTACCCGGTCGCGGAGATCGCCGAGGGCCTGCGTGCCATCCGCGACGCCGCGACCCCCGCCGGGCCCGACGAGTCGGTCGGGCACCTCACCACGATGGCGCGCGCCGAGTGGGCGGAGCGCCGCCAGGTGCTGCGCGACCTCGACCCGGCCAACGCGGCCGGGCTGGAGACCATCGAGTCGGCGCTGTTCTGCCTGTGTCTCGACGCGTTCGAACCGGCCGACGACCAGCAGGCCTGCGACCGGCTGCTGCACGGCGACAGCGCCAACCGGTGGTTCGACAAGGCCGTCTCGCTGATCGTGTTCGGCAACGGGCGCGCCGGCATCAACGTCGAGCACTGCGAGCTGGACGGCACGACGATCCTCAGCTTCGTCGACAACCTGCTCGACCCGCCCGCCGACCAGGCAGGCGTCGCGTCCTACGCCGAGGGGACGCCGAAGTCCGAGCCGGTCGAGTTCGTCCTCGACGACGACCTGCGCCAGACGATCGCGGCGGCGCGGGACTCGTTCGCCCGGTTCGGCGCCGACACCGCGACCACCGTCGTGCACTTCGACGACTTCAGCGCCACGCACGCCAAGCAGCTCGGCATGTCCCCGGACGCGTTCGTGCAGATGGCCTACCAGCTCGCGCACCTGCGGGCGAAGGGCAAGATCGGTGCGACCTACGAGTCGATCGCGACCCGCCAGTACCGGCACGGCCGCACCGAGGCGATGCGTGTCGTGACGCCCGAGGTACTGGCGTTCGTCGCCGCGATGACCGACCGCGGGACATGCGCCGCCACCAGGCGCGAGGCGTTCCGCGCGGCGGCGACCGCGCACGTCACCAGGGCGAAGGACTGCCAGCAGGGCCGCGCGCCCGAGCAGCACCTGTGGGAGCTGCAGCTCATCCAGCGCCGCCGGGGCGAGGAGCTCGGCGTGACCGAGGTTCCGTCGCTGTACAGCTCACCCGGCTGGCTGATCATGCGCGACGACTACCTGAGCACCAGCTCGGCGCCGTCGGTCAACATCGAGTACTTCGGGTTCGGCTCGACCAGCAGCCAGTGCATCGGCGTCGCGTACGTGCTGCTTCCGGACCACTTCAACCTGTACCTCAGCACTCCCGGTGCGGTGGCCGGCCAGATGGCGACCTTCATCGAGGAACTGCGCACCGCGATCACCGAGCTGTCCGAGCTACTGGCGAGCGGAGAGTAGTCACAAAGGGTGGACGAAGAACGCTTTCACTCTTTAGTGGAAGCGTTCTTATACCTAAAGTGACAATTTAGGTAATCAAGGGGTCGCCGAGAGTAATGCCGAGTGGGCCGGTTATCGTTCCGACATCTTTGCTGGTCGGGGTCTGCTCGGAAGGGGATTTGTCCCATGACAGAACGCCGCATCTTTCGTCCGATCTGGGCGCTCAGTTGCGTCGGGCTGGTCACGGCCCTGACTGCGCTGCCGATGGCCGGTACCGCGTCCGCCGCGACCAGTACGCCCTGCAAGTCGGGCGTCACGGCCTGCGTGTCGCTGGGTAAGAGCGGGTACAACGCGCACGCCTGGCTGTCCAAGGGCGGCAAGGTCGCGCGCGGTCCGCTCGACGCGACCTCCGGCGGGCCCGGAATGGACACCCCGCCCGGCACCTACCGGGTGACGTCGAAGGACGAGCACCACAAGGCCAGTGCGACCGGCGCGGATATGCCGTACTCGGTGTTCTTCGGCAATTCCGGTCTCGCATTCCACGGCGGAACTCCGAGAGACCCGCGGACCGCAGGCTGTATTCGGCTGGCGAACTCCGACGCCGCCTATTTCTTCAACAACCTGAAGATCGGTGACACGGTCCAGATCGTCCAGGGCGACGGTTCGGTCCCCGACGATGACGACAAGCCGAGCAAGGGCGGCGGCGGCCTCCTCGGCCTCTAGCCACCTCGTGAGTGTTGAGTATGGCCATGGCCATACTCAACACTCACGAGATCAGGCCGCGGCTTCCTTCTCGGCCGGGGTGATGACGCCCCGCACGAAAGCGCCGATCTCGCGGATCGCCGCGTGCCCCTCCGGCACCAAGTCGGCGAACGCCTGGAACACATGCACCTGCCGCTGCCAGATCTGCAGCGTCACCGGCACCCGGTCCCGCGCGAGCCGGTCGGTCATCAGCTCCGCGTCGGACAGCAGCGCCTCGACCGACCCGACCTGGATCAACGTCGGAGGCAGCGCGGACAGGTCGACGTCCAGCAGCGACGCGACAGGCGATGTCGGACCGCCGTACAACAGTGGGATGAGCCGGCGAATCTGCCGGATCGGCAGGTAGGGGTCGGTCAGCCCGTTGGGGTGCCCGAGGCTGAACTGGCACTCGAGGTCCACCCACGGCGCGATTGCGGTGATCCCCGCCGGTGCGGGCAACCCTTCGGCGACCGCGCGCAGCGCCACCGCGAACGCCAGGTAACCCCCGGCCGAGTCACCGGCGAACACCACCTGGTCACTCGAGTAGCCGCTGTCCAACAGCATGCGGTAGGCGTCGAGGCAGTCCTGCACCGACTGGGTCAGCGTCGCGGTGGGCAGCTGGCGATAACCGACGTTCAGCACCGGCATGCCGCACGCGGCGGAGATCCGGGCCACCATCCGGCGGTGCGACCGCAGCCCGCAGCAGAAGAACGCCCCGCCGTGGAAGTACAGCACCACACCCTCGCCGGTGGCGCGCGGCGCCCGCACCAGCTCGGCGTCGAACCCGTCGAACGGGACCGGCGTCAGCTGCGTGCCGGACGGAGCGGGCTGCATGAGCCCGAGATAGAAGTCGGACAGGTAGGCGATCCTGGGCAGTCCGGCCTCTGGTCGGCCTTCGAACCGACGGATCAGCCAGGTGACCTGGCGGAGCACCGGGGCGAGCAGCAGAGCGGACGGGCTGTGGCTCGGCTTGATCTCGACGGTCGCCGTACTACCCGGCTTGAGCTGCTCCAACACTCTGACCACCCCGCATCATTGCGACGATCCATTAAAATCGTCGCATGCGCGTACGGTGCCGGGCAAGCGTTTGCGCGCTGGTCAGAGCTATACGCCCGGTTGCCTCATTTGGCGCAGCAATCCATTACTCACAGCGACCAAACCATCAACAAAGGTAGGGTTTAAGAGTGCAAGAGAACCGTGCCCGCCGAGTCGCTGACGCTTTACGTGACCGAGGTATCGACGCGCACCTGGCGCGACCGGACGCCATGGTGTTCGGCATCCGGGTGACGATCGGCGACGGACGCGAGGCCATCTGGGACACCGACGGCACCGCGACCCTGGAAGCCCAGATCATGCGCGACGGAATGCTAGTGGGTTTCGTCCCCGTGATCGAGGGTTCAGAGGACTTCGACGAGGCCCAGGTGGTCGACGCGATCGCACGTGCCGACTACAACCAGCCGATCGCCTCCCTGAGAGCAACAGCCCCACCCCCCGAGCCCGCCCTCCCCAGGGACGGCGGAGTCTTCCGCCGCTTCTTCGACGGCTTCCGGTACAAATAGCCCCGCTCCGCGCGACTGCCCATGATCACCACCGCCTGAGGGCTGTTTTCGAGCTCGAAAACAACCCTCAGGCGGTGGTGATCATGAAAAGTGTCAGGAAGTGCGGCTGCGGGTGTTCGCTGACAGATATTGATATCTGTCATCTGACAGGTCATAGTTGAGGTATGACACGACGACTGGGAAGTACCGGGCCTGACGTATCCGCCCTCGGGTTGGGGCTGATGGGGATGTCCGGCGTGTACGGGCCCTCCGACGAGCAGGAGTCCATCGCCACGATCCATGCGGCGATCGACCAGGGCGTCACGCTTCTGGACACGGGTGACTTCTACGGGATGGGCCATAACGAGCTGCTGTTGCGTGACGCGCTCAAGAGCCGGAACCGCGATGACGTCACGATCAGTGTGAAGTTCGGTGGCCTGCGCGGCCCGGACGGCCGCTGGGGAGGCTACGACGCCCGCCCGGAAGCGGTGGCCAACTTCCTCGCCTACTCGCTGACCAGGCTGGGTACCGACCACATCGACATCTACCGGCCGGCGAGGCTCGATACGAACGTCCCGATCGAGGAGACGATCGGCGCGATCGGCGACATGATCAAGGCAGGCTATGTCAGGCACATCGGTCTCTCCGAGGTCGGCGCGGAGACGATCCGCCGGGCCGCGGCCGTGCACCCGATCGCCGACCTGCAGATCGAGTACTCCCTGCTGTCCCGGGGCATCGAGGACGACATCCTGCCGACCTGCCGCGAGCTGGGTATCGGGATCACGGCGTACGGCGTGTTGAACCGGGGCCTGCTGTCCGGGAAGTGGAAGCCCGACACCAGCTCCGCAACTGCGGACTTCCGCAACTACTCACCGAGATTCCAGGGTGACAACCTGGCCCGCAACCTCGAGCTGGTCGACGCGCTGCGCGTCGTGGCCGAGGCCAGGGGTGTCACGGTCGCCCAGGTGGCGATCGCCTGGGTCGCCGCGCAGGGAACGGACATCGTCCCGGTGCTCGGCGCGCGCCGCCGCGAGCAGCTCACCGAGACGCTCGGCGCGGCCGAACTGGTGCTCTCCGCCGACGACCTGACCGCCATCGAGGCCGCTGTACCGCACGGATCGGCGGCCGGAAGTCGTTACGCCGCGGAACAGATGCTCATGCTCGACAGCGAACGGTGACCCGGTGACAGCAGCACCTCCGAAGCGGGACGGCCCGCTGACGTCCGAGGAGATCCTGGCCTGCACGGAGGACGTGCTGCGTCGGTTCGGCCCGGCGAAGGCCACCGTGGTCGATGTGGCCAGGGCGCTCGGCGTCAGCCACGGCACCGTGTACCGGCACTTCCCGACGAAGTCCGCGCTGCGCGAAGCCGTCACGCACCGCTGGCTAGACCGGGTCCACGCCGGTCTGCCGGACATCGTGACCGGGCCCGGTTCGGCGTCGGACCGGCTGCGCACCTGGCTCACGACTCTGTTCGAGGCGAAGCGGCGCAAGGTCTCCGACGATCCGGAGCTGTACGCGACCTACCACGTGCTGGTCACCGAGCACAGCACGGTGATCGAGGAGCACCTGGACGACATGGTCGACCAGGTGCGTCGCATCATCGCCGACGGCGCCGAGGCGGGGGAGTTCCACGTGGCCGACGCGGGGCGCAGTGCCAGGGCGGTGTTCGACGCCCTGGCACGCTTCCACGACCCGACCTACGCGAACCACTGGTCGCGGCCGGGCATCGAGGAGGCGTTCACCACGCTGGTCGACCTGGTGCTCGCCGGGCTACGAGCTGACTGACTCCACCGTCCGGCCGGTGGTGCGCGGTCCGAGGAGCGCGATGTCCACCGCGACGATCACCATCGCCGCGCACACGACTCCGAAGACCGCGCCCGCCCCGAAGTCGTTCAGCACCGGGACCAGCACGAACGGCATCGCGGCCGTCGCCAGCCGGGACACCGCGTAGGTGCCGCTGGCGGCGGTCGAGCGGACCGCCGTCGGGAAGATCTCGGCCTGGTAGATGTGGTAGCCGTTGGAGAACACGTTGCTGATCGCGGTGTAGAGGAACCCGAACACCAGGATCGGCGTCATCGCGTTGGAGAAGCCGAACGCCAGCCCGAAGATCGCCATCAGGATGACCGAACCGATGACCAGGAACTTGCGCTCGAACCGTTCGACCAGCGGCAGCGACAGCGCCGAACCGACCGGGTAACCGAGCCACACCAGCGCGGTGAACAGCAGCGACTGGCCGACCGGGTAGCCCTTGGCGGCGAGCACGAGCGGCACCATCGTGCCGAACCCGTAGTAGCCGATGGTCTGGAACACGTGGAACACGACCATCATCCCGGTGCGCTTGCCGAACGGCGGCCGCAGCAGCACCCGCAGGCCTTCGAGACCACGGGCTGCCGGCACCACCGGGGCGGGAGCGCCGGGCTCGTCGAGCGTGTGGCCGTCGGCCCGTGCCTCGTCCTCGAACCGGACGGTGATCTGCTCGGCCTCGTCACCGCGACCCACCGACTCCAGCCAGCGCGGTGACTCCGGCAGTCCTCGGCGCAGCAGGAAGACCACGATCGCGCCGAGCGAGCCGATCACGAAGATCCAACGCCAGCCGTCGACGCCGAAGACCGTCTTGTCGACCAGCGCGTGCGCGAGGAAACCGACGAACGGCACCCCGACGAACGACACCGTGTACGCCCAGGCGATGAAACGACCACGCTTGCGGGCCGGCAGCAGGTCGGTCAGGTACGTGTCGGCCAGCGGCAGTTCGGCGCCGAGGCCGATGCCGGCGATGAACCGGGTGACCATCAGCCAGATCGGGTCCGGGCTGAACGCGCCGAGCAGCGAGAACACCGAGTACAGGCCGAGGTTGAGCAGGAACGCCCTGCGTCGGCCGAGCCGGTCGGCGACCCTGCCCATGACCAGCGCACCGAGGAACATGCCGATGAACGTGGACGCCAGGATCGGCGTGAGCGCGGCCTTGCTGAGTGCGAACTCTTTCGTCAGTACGGAGCTCAGCACCGGGGTGATGAACACCTCGTAGATGTCGAAGAACATCCCGAGCCCGATCGCCACGGTGGCCATACGGTGGGTTCTGGTGACCGGTAGTCGGTCCATCCGGGCCGCGATCGTTCCGGTACTCGTGCCGGCCTCGGACATGCAACGCCTCCTGAACACCACACTGTGGATAGCGGAATCAGTATGTGGTCGGACTCGCGGCGTCGTCAATCCTTTGAGTGACGCCAACCCAACCGTTGGGACGCGTCCCACGCGGCCTGGACCACGACCGGCGCGAGCCTCGGCAGGTCGGCGGGGGTGAGTCGCTGGGTGGGCGCGCCGATGCCCAGGGCGGCGACCACGTCACCGTCGATGCCGAACACCGGAGCGCTGATGGACGCCGCGCCGACGTCGCGTTCTTCGAAGCTGGCGGCGTAGCCGGCCTCCCGGATGGCGCTCAGCTGCCCGGTCAGCACGTCGATGTCGACCACGGTGTCCGGGGTGAAGCGGGTGAGACCGTGGCCGACCGCGTCCTGGCGCGCGGCCGGGTCCCAGGCGAGCAGCACCTTGCCGGCGGAGCCCGCGTGCAGTGGCATGACCATGCCCAGCACGAACAGCCGGATGATCGGGTGCCGCGACTCGGCGAGCGAGACCACCGTGCGGAACGGTCCGTGCCGCAGGTACAGGCAGGCGGTCTCGCCGGTGTCATCGCGCAGCTTCTGCAGGCTCGGCCGGGTCAGTGCCACCAGGTCCAGCCCGAAGGTGCCCGGTGCCGCCCACTGCACGAACTCCAGCCCGATCCGGTACCGGTCACCGTCGCGATCGAGGAAACCCTCCAGCACCAGGTTGCGGACCAACCGTTGGCAGGTGCTGGCGGGCAGACCGGTCGCCCTGGTGATCTGATGCAGCGACAGCTCCGGATCCTCGATGCTGAACGCGCGCAGGATCTGACGGATCTTCCGCAGCACCAGGACGGGGGTCGCCGAGTTGGAGCCCGGCTCGGTCATGGTTCCTCCGAGGGTGCTGTGACGCTGAGCAGCATATCGACGCTGTCCTTGACGTTCCGCCGAATCCAACCACATGATGGGTTTATAACTCACTATGTGGGCGAGGTGGCTAGGTGGCGGCATCAGCGACGGCAGGCTCCGGTCCGTTGACCGGGATTCGGGTCCTCGAACTGGGGAACTTCATCGCGGCGCCCAGCGCGGGCAGGCTGCTCGGCGAGTTCGGCGCGGACGTCGTCAAGATCGAACGACCCGGCGCGGGGGACGAGTTGCGCCGCTGGCGGTTGCACGGCGGCGACACCTCGCTGCTGTTCCGGCACCTCGGGCGCAACAAGCGTTCGGTCACCCTCGACCTGCGCACCTCCGAGGGCAAGGAGGTGGCATTGCGCCTGGCCGGACAGGTGGACGTGCTGCTGGAGAACTTCCGGCCGGGCACCCTCGAACGATGGGGTCTCGGGCCGGACGAGCTGCGCGCGGTCAACCCGGACCTGGTGATCGTCCGCATCTCCGGGTACGGCCAGACCGGGCCGTACCGTGACCGTCCCGGTTTCGGCGGCGTCGCCGAGGCGGTCGGCGGGCTGCGTGCCCTCACCGGATATCCCGGGCAGCCGCCGGTTCGGGTCGGCATCAGCCTCGCCGACTCGGTCGCCGGCCTGTACGCGGTCATCGGTGCGCTGCTCGGTCTGGTCCAGCGGGGCACCCGGGGCGGTGAGGTCGTCGACGTCGCGCTGTACGAGTCGATCTACTCGCTCATGGAGTCGTTGACGCCGGACCACGACGCATTCGGCGTGCTGCGCGAACCCGCTGGCACCGGCATCCCGGGTGCCTCGCCGTCCAACACCTACCGGTGCGCGGACGGCGGATACGTGGTGATCAGCGGCAACGGGGACGGCATCTACCGGCGGCTGATGCACGCGATCGGCCGTCCCGAGCTCGCCGACGACCCGAGGATGGCGGACAACGCGGGCCGCGTCGCGCACAACGACGAGCTGGACGAAGCACTCGCCGCGTGGGCCGAGGGCGTCAGCATGGAACGCGCCACCGAGGTGCTGCTCGCGGCCGAGGTGCCGCACGGACCGATCCTGACCGCGCCGGACATCGCGCGGGACCCGCACTTCGCGGCACGCGGCATGCTGGAGAGACACCCGGTGCGGATCGGCGAGGAGAACACCGAGGTGAGTTTCGCCGGCATCGTCCCCCGGCTGGAGAACAACCCGGGCCGGACCCGCTGGATGGGCCCTGAACTGGGCGAACACACCGATGAAGTGCTGTCCGAGCTGGGTTACGGCGAGGCTGAACGGGCCGAGCTGCGCGCGAAGGGTGCGATCTGATGGAACCCGACGTCCTGATCACCGACGTGTTGCTGCGGGACGGGCTACAGCTGGAGAAGGTGGTCCTGCCGGTCGAGGAGCGGCTCGCGCTCGCCGAAGGACTCCTGGACGCCGGGCTCGTGTCGCTGGAGGTCGGCGCGTTCGTCAACCCGGCGAAGGTGCCGCAGATGGCCGGGTCCGCCGAGGTGCTGCGCGGGCTGAACCCGGCCGAGGTGACCGCGCAGCTGCACACCCTGGTGTTCACCGACGGCGGTGCCCGACGCGCGATCGAGGCGGGTGCGCGGACCGTGCGTTTCGTGGTCTCGGCCTCGGACGGGCACAGCGTCGCCAACGCCGGCGCGAGCACCGACGCCGCGCTGGACCGCCTCGAACCGGCGGCGGCGACCCTGCGCGACGCCGGCGTACGCGTCGAAGGGGCCGTGGCCACGGCGTTCGTGTGCCCGTTCGACGGGGACACCGACCCGGCCAGGGTCGCCAGGGTGGCGACGCGCCTGGTGGGGATGGGCGCCGAGGTGGTCCATCTCGCCGACACGATCGGCGCCGCGCACCCCGGAGGTGTTACCCGGGCGATCGGCGCCGTGCGGGACGCGGCAGGCGACATCGAGCTGGGGCTGCACCTGCACAACACCTACGGGATGGCCGCCGCGAACGCCTGGTGCGCGCTGGGCCTGGGCATCCGCAGGTTCGACGCGGCGCTCGGCGGACTCGGCGGATGCCCGTTCGCGCCCGGCGCGTCCGGCAACGTGGCGACCGACGACCTGGTGCACCTGCTCCACCGCGAGGGCCTGCGAACCGGCATCGACCCGGTGAAGCTCACCGCCGTCCGCGACCACCTGGCCGGGCTGATCGACCATCCGCTCGACTCGGCGCTGGCCACCGTCGGCACCGCCCCTGCCGCTCCGGTCACTCGTCGTCGAGACGGAAACCCAGTTTGAGCCCGACCTGGAAGTACTGCACTGCCCCGTCCTCGATCTGACCGCGCACCTCGGTGACCTCGAACCAGTCGAGGTTGCGCACCGTCTTCGCGGCTCGGGCCACACCGTTACGGATGGCGGGCTCGATGCCGTCCGGGCTCGTTCCGACGATCTCGGTGATGCGATACGTGTGATCCATGGGATCCGACGGTAGAGGCGCGGGCCGGGTTGTGCTGGCCCTGGCGGGAACTCAGGTGCCGGTCGGGGCTTCCGGCGGGATGACCGGGACGAGCTTGTTCCACCGGTCGGTCTGGCAGCCGTCGGTCCGGGTGATCTTGGTGTTGATCGTGCGGTCCCGCCACGTGCCGACGACCTCCGCGGTCGCCGGACCGCCGAACACCTGCGCGCACATCTGGCCCTCGGGCACTCCCGCGAACAGGTCCTGGCGCGCGGCGGCGGCCTGATCGAGTTTTGCGCACGCGTTCTTCGGGTCCGGATGCTGGCCACCGGCCGGGTCGCAGGTGAGTACGAACCGGCCGTCGTGGCCTGCCACCGGACTACCGGCAATGGTGATCGTCAGCTTGGTCGCGGGCGGCGTCGGCCCCTGCGCGGTGGGCGAGTAACCGGGGATACCGGGGGCGGCCACTCCGGAACGGGTACTGCCCCCGTTCTGTGCCGAACTGCCGTCGGGCGGCGTGGAATCGTCCTGGTAACCCGGCGTCGACCTGCCCGAATCGTGCTGATGAGTGGACCCGTCCGCCCATGCGGGCGACGCCGACAGCACCACCAGCAGGCAGCTCGCCGACGCCAGTGCGACCGTGCTCAGTCCGTTCCTCAGCATGCAATCCCCTCGCCCGCCGGCACTCATCCCCACCGACGTTGATCACGTGGGAAAGTCAGGCTACCTGCCCCCGAGTATGCACGCTACGCAGCTGAGACCTGACGGTGTCCTCGATGCTCAGCACCCGCTCAAGTGCCTGTTGATGATCCACACCGTGGAGCTCGCGGGCCACCGCGTAGACGACACCACCGGCGCTGGCGAGATGGTCTGTCGCCCAGATGATGCCGCGCGCCGACAGCAGCCGAGCCACCTCCGGTTCGGCGAGCTGGTTGTTGGCGGGTCCGACGATCCCCCGGCAGCGCAGGTGCGGGACGAGCTCCCGGGTGAGCAGTCCGCCGAGCGCCGCCGGCACGAGAATGTCGGCGGGCACGGTCGGTGCCCTGTCGATGTCCACCCAGGTGGCGCCGAGCGCGGCGGCCAGCGCGCGGCGCGCGGGATCGATGTCGGTCACCGTGAGCACGGCACCGTCGGCGTGCAGCGCGCGGACGAGCGGCGTACCGACGTGCCCCAGCCCGACGACCGTGACCCGCCGGCCGCGCAGCTCCGTCGACCCGTCCAGCTCCCCGCACACCGCGCGCATCGCGGCGAGCACCCCGATCGCGGTGTACGGCGAACAGTCACCGCTGCCCCCGGCGGCTTCCGGCCGGCAGAACACCTCACCGGTCCGCTCGCCGATGACCGCCATGTCCTCCGGTGTGGTGCCGACGTCCGGTCCGGTCGCGTACGAGCCGTCGAACGACTCGATGAGGTCGCCGACGTCGAGCATCACCTCGCGCCTGGCCTGCGCGTCGAGAACGAACCCGGCGGGCAGCGCGACGACCGTCTTGCCGCCGCCGTGCTGGAGACCGGCGGCGGCGTTCTTCGCGGTCATCCCCTCGGCGAGCCGCAGTGCGTCGGCCAGCCCGTCCCGCCAGTCCGGGTAGTGCCACAGACGGCACCCGCCGAGCGCTTTCCCGCGTTCGGTCGAGTGGATCGCCACGATGATCGGGACTCCGGATCGTGCGCCGAGAACGATCCTTACCTGCTCATGGTTCAGTGTCATGGCGAGAAACTAGGTACTTCCGATGGCATGTAGCTGGTCCGCCGAACAAAATTCGGGGCATGCGGCAAGCTGGGGAGCGTGGATGAAGTTGATTCGGCAATCGTGGCGGAACTCCAACGCGACGCCCGGCAGACCAACCGGGACCTCGCAGGCGCCGTCGGTGTCGCGCCGTCGACCTGCCTGGAACGGGTTCGCCTGCTGCGCCAGCACGGTGTCATCACCGGCTACACCGCGCGCATCGACCTGCCCGCGCTGAACCGCCGGGTCCAGGCCCTCATCACGGTCCAGGTGCGGCCGCTCACCCGGGACGTCATCGACACCATCCACGACTCGTTGGTGCCGCTGCCGGAGGTGCTCGCCGTCTTCGTGCTGGCCGGCGGGGACGATTTCCTCGTCCACGTGGCGGTGCAGGACATCGAGCACCTGCAGTCCTTCCTGCTCGACCGCCTGAGCAAGCGCCGGGAGATCATCAGCTTCCGCTCGTCGGTGATCTACCAGCACACGATGAACCAGATCGTCTCGGTGCTCCCCGGCGATCCCCCCTCCAGCCGAGTAGGCCGCCGCCCCACGTGAGTGGCAAGTGGTTCTACCCCGAAGGGGCGCCGAAGGCGTAGCAACCCTGGGCACTCACGACAGCTTTTTCGTCGTGAGTGCCCAGGGTTGCTATAGGACCACTTGCCACTCACGAAAGCCGGGGTACGAGCGAATCAGCACGTCAGGGCTGCACGCAGCTCGGAGTGCGCGCTCCCGGGGGCCTCATCACTCACGAGGGGGGTCGAAGAGGACGCTTACCGACTCGCCGTTGTGGATGCGGCGGACCGCCTCCGCCAGGGGTTTCGCCACCGACAGGACCGTCAGCTTGGGTGAGCGGCTCGCATCGGGGATCGGGACCGTGTTGGTGCAGACGATCTCCGTCACGTCACCCCGAGCGCCGATGCGGTCGAGCGCGCCGTCGGTGAACAGACCGTGCGTGCAGGCGACGCGGACCGACGACACGTCCCGGTCGGCCAGGCGGTCCAGGACCTCGATGATCGTGCTGCCCCTGGCGATCTCGTCGTCGAGCACGATGACGTCGCGGCCGGCCACGTCGCCGATGATCGAGCTGATCACCACCTTGTCGTCGGACAGGCGTTGCTTCGCGGCGGCGGCGACCGGCACGCCCAGCAGTCGCGCGAACTTCGACGCTTCCTTCGCGTTGCCCAGGTCGGGGGACAGCACGACGGAGTTGCTCAGGTCACCGGCGCGGAAGTGGCCGGCCAGCTCGTGCAGGGCGTGCAGGTGGTCGACCGGCACGCTGAAGAAGCCGTGTACCTGCGGCGAGTGCAGCGTCATCGCCAGTACCCGGTCCGCGCCCGCTGTCACCAGCAGGTCCGCGACCAGCCGGGCGGCGATGGAGATGCGCGGCGCGTCCTTCTTGTCCGAGCGGGCGTAGGCGTAGTGCGGCATCACGACGGTGATGCGGGCTGCCGACGCACCACGCGCGGCGTCCAGCATGAGCAGCAGCTCGACGAGGTGTTCCTGTACCGGCGGCACCAGCGGCTGGACGATGAAGACGTCGCGCTCGCGGCAGTTGGCCTGCAGCGCGACCTCGATGCAGTCGTTGGTGAACCGGTCGATCCTGGTCGGGGCGAGCGGAACCTCCAGGTGGTGGCAGATCGCGGCCGCGAGCTCGGGGTGTGCTGATCCGCTGAACAGGGTGATATCCCGCATGCTGATCATTCTTCAGCAGCTAACGTCGGGTGAATGAGTGGATTCCGGGTGATCTGCGAGATCGAACCGCCGACGAAGCCCGACCTGCGGCACGCGCGCCACCAGATCGGGGTGCTGGCGCCGGTCGCGGACTCGTTCCTGATCCCGGACAACCACATCGGGCGGGCCACCGTGTCCAGCATCGCGGTGGCGCACGAGGTCGCGGCGATGGGCGGGCGCAGCATCGCGTGCGTCAACTCGCGGGACCGCAACCTGCTCGGTTTCCGCCGGGACCTGTTGACCGCGGCCGCGTACGGGGTCGACCAGTTCCTTTTCGTGCACGGGGACAAACCGACGGCCGGTGGCCGGACGAGCGAGCTGACCGTGCGCACCATGATGGAGGAGGCGCGCCGGGCGGGCGACGATCCGTCGTTCAGCACGGTCGAGCGGTTCGAGATCGGCGTGACCGCGGGGCTGAGTCGGCCGCTCGTTCCGTGGAAGCAGGCGGCGGACTTCGTGTTCATGCAGGTCAGCTACTCGATCCCGGACCTGCTGCGCTGGCGGGAGGCGAACCCGGTCCAGGCGCCGGTGTACGCGGGGGTGATGGTGCTGGCCAGCGCGGGCATGGCGAAGCGGCTCGCGGCGACGATCCCGGACATCAGCATCCCCGACGAGCTGATCGCGCGGGTCGACGCGGACCCGGACGCCGGTGTCGACGCGGCGTGCGAGCAGGTGCTGGCGCTGCGCGACACCGGTGCGTTCGCCGGTGTGCATCTGGTTCCGGTCAGCCGGTTCCGCCAGGTCGCGGCCAAGCTCGAGAAGGAGCTCTAGTTGCGAGTACCTCGGTACGAGCTGCCTCCGGCGCCTTGCCTGACGACATCTGGATCACCGGACTCAGCACACGAACTTGCGACTCAGGACACTAGGGCAGGGGCGTCAACAGGCGATGCGTTTCGTACAGCGCGACGCTGACCTGGTCGTCGCGCAACGTCATGTCGGCACCGGGGCCGGGGCGGGTCTCCAGGTCACCGGGTGCCGGCATCGTGCCGCAGCTCGGGCAGTGCCCGGTGCCGTCGATGTCGGTTCCGCACTGGACGTGCGTGAAGAAGCGGCGCCGCCCCTGCGCCGGCGGGTAGTACTGCTCGCCCCATTCGCGCAGCGCGTAGATCGCCGGCCACAGCGCGATCGCCTTGTCCGTCGGGAGGTACTCGTCGCGACCCGTCTGGTATGGCCGCCGGACCAGCAGACCTTCCTCGACCAGCGCATTCAGCCGGTCGGTGAGAACCGCGCGGGGCATGTCCAGCCGGTCGCGCAGGTCGCGGAACCGACGTGCACCGAACACGCAGTCGCGCAGCACCAGCAGCGTCCAGCGTTCGCCGACGACCTCGAGCGCACGCGCGAGCGAACAGTCCTGCCGGTCGTATCCCTTGCCGAGCGCCATGCGACAAGACTAACAGTCTTTGGTCTGGTGAATGAACCTACTACTGGTTACAGTTCAGTCACCAGACCGAGGAGTGGGGCGACATGACACAGAACGCGGTGCTCGATGAGCAGGACGACGCGGCCGTGGCGGTCCGTCGACGAACGCTGACCCTCTCCGCGCTCGGCACCTTCCTGGCATTGGCGTTGTTCACCGTGCCGATGAGCGCGCTGCCCTCGGTCGCGGCCGCGCTCGGCGCCGGGGCCGCCGGACAGACCTGGATTCTCAGCTCGATGAGCGTCGGGCTGGCCGCCGGACTGCTGATCTCCGGAGCGCTCGCCGACGACTTCGGCCGCCGCCGGGTGTTCTTCCTCGGTTCCGTGGTGACCGCCGTGACCCTGCTGGTCGGTGCGCTTGCCCCGTCGACGCTGGTGTTCGTACTGGCCAGGATCGGGCAGGGGCTCGGCGCGGCGGCGGTGATTGCGTGCGGTCTCGGACTGATCGGGCACGCGTTCCCCGATCCGCACGGCCGGACCAGGGCGACCGGCATCTGGGGTGCCGCCGTCGGCGCCGGGATCGCCGCCGGACCGTTGCTGTCCGCGGCCCTCGGACCGATGCTCGGCTGGCGCTCGCCCTACCTGCTGCTCATGGTGCTCACCGCCGCCTTCGCGGTGGCCGCCCGGCTGATGCTCGTCGAGTCGCGCAGGCCGGCCGAACACGTCGGACGGCCCGACCTGACCGGTGCGGTGCTGCTCGGGGTCGGGCTGAGCGCGCTGCTCGCCGGGCTGGTCACCGGGCGCGAAGGGTGGCTGCGTGCCCAGACGCTCGTGCTGTTGATCGCCTCGGTGCTGTTGCTCGTCGGGTTCGTGCTGGTCGAGCTGCGGACGGGTCGGCGCGGTCTCGAATCCGGCGCCGCGCCGTTGCTGGACCTCGGGCTGTTGCGCAGGCCGGACTTCGTCGCGGTCACCGTGGCCGGGCTGGCGACCGGCATGGGGGTCATCGCGGTGATGTCCTTCCTGCCCACCCTGATGGAGCGTGGCCTCGGCGCCGACGCACTGGTCGGATCGCTCGGCATCGTCATCTGGTCCGGAGTCAGCGTCCCGGTCGCGCTGGTGGCGCGCCGGCTGCGGATCAACGGCGACGTCCAGCTGGCCATCGGGCTGTCGGTGGTGGCGGTCGGGCTGTTGTTGCTGTGCGGGCTGCACAGCGGTGACGGGCTGTTGCGGCTGGTTCCCGGGCTGGTCATCGCCGGTCTCGGCAGTGGAGTGTTGAACGCGGCCCTGGGCAGGCAGGCGGTCGCCAGCGTGCCGCCGGACCGCGCCGGCATGGGCAGCGGCGCCAACAACACCGCGCGCTACCTCGGTTCGGCGATCGGCGTGACGGTCCTGGTGGTGCTGGCGACCCGCCCAGGCGAGCTGCTGAGCAACTGGAACGCGGCGGTCCTGACCGCACTGGTCTTCTCCCTCGCAGGCGCAGCCGCGGTCCTGCTCTGCCTCCGCCGCACCCGCCCCTGACCACCCGCCCCTCACCACCCACACCCCAACCCGGCACGAATGTGGCTTTAGGGACGTTCAACGTCCCTAAAGCCACATTCGTGCCATCGGGGACGGGCGGGGACGGGCGGGGACGGGCGGGGACGGGCGGGGACGGGCGGGGACGGGCGGGGACGGGCGGGGACGGGCGAGTGGCGGGTTATTCGGGGCGGGGGCTGGCGGGTTGCTGGGCGAAGTGCAGGATCGAGTCGGCCACCGCGCCCGCGGACTCGGCCAGCACCGTGTCGTTCACGTTCGACACCGTGTCGCACGCCTGGTGGTAGCACTGGTCGTACGCCTGACCGGCGACCCCGCCGTAGCGAGTGGCCTGCTCGGGCGTCTTGATCTCCTCCGCGCCGGTGTACATCCCGCCGACCGGGATCCCCACCTCGGCGAACGGCGCATAGTCGCTGCGGCCGTCGAACTCGGTCGCCTCGAAGGGGAGGTTGCGGGCGCCCAGGTAGTCGGTGAACACCTTCTCGATGGCACCGGAACCGGGCGGCGCGGACGCCTTGTCCTTCGCCACGAACGTGCTGCCGTCCCCGTCGTAGACGAAGCGCACGAAGTTCGGTGAGCCGAGCATGTCGAAGTTCAGGTTGACCGCGATGTCGGCGCGCTGCTCGGGGGTCAGCGTCGCCACGTAGTGCTCGGAGCCGAGCAGCCCGAGCTCCTCGGCGCCCCAGAAACCGAAGCGCACCTGGTTCGCCGGAGTGATGTGCAGCCGGGACATCGCCTTCGCTACCTCGAGGACGGTCGCGACCCCGGTGCCGTCGTCGTTGATCCCCGGCCCGGCGGGCACCGAGTCGAGGTGCGCACCGACCGTGACGACCCGGTCGTCACGACCAGCAGCCGTCTGGGCGATCAGGTTCTGTGCCTGGCGGAAGTCGGTGACCGTATGTGCCGCGAGATGCACCGTGACCGGGGTCGGGCCGGCGAACTCGGCCGCGACCGCGCTGCTGATCGACAACACCGGGATACGGATCCCGGGCCGTTCGAGCGTGCCGGCGATCGGGTCGGTCTGACCCGGCCGGCCGTCGTTCGTGACCAGTACCGCGGCCGCGCCGGCGGTTTCGGCGTTGTGCGCCTTCGCGCTGAACGGGCAGCCGCCACGGCGCAGCAGCGCGATAGTGCCGCGCTCGAACCCGGCGAAGTCGGCTGCTGCGCAGCCGCTGACCGACGGCGCGTCCGGCGCACCGAGGTTGACCGGGCGGACCGGCGCCGTGACGTCGCCGCTGCCCGAGTAGGTCATGCTGCGGACGTCAGGACCCACCGCATAGGACGGCCGGCCGCCGGACACGCCGGCCAGTACCGGCGGGGTGGTCTCGGCGAAGTACGGGAAGCGGAAGCTCTGCGTTTCGACCTGGTAGCCGGCCTCGGTGAGCTGCTGGCGCACGTAGTCGACGGTCGCGGTGAAACCGGGGGTCCCGACGGCCCGGTTACCGCCGTTCGCGCCCGCGATGTTCTGCAGCGCGTCCAGGTGCCGGTGGATGCCCTGAGTCGTGATCTCGGCGCGCAAGGCGGTGCTGTCGACCCGTTGGGGCGCGGAAGACCTCTGGTTGACGAAGAACACCACCCCGGCAACGACGAGCAGGACCACAACCGCCACGGCCGCGATGATCAGGCGCCCCAGAGCTCGCTGCATGAACACACCTCACCACATCGGAGCCCCTGAAAAGGAACGCGCCCCGGACGCCGCGCCGGTCTCGGGGAACCGGGGCATCCGGGGCGCGTGATCGGTGAGCGCTGACGTACCGCGCTGAAGTACCGATCGGTCACAGGTCGTGACCGGGGGGAACTCAGACGTCGTGACCGGCGATCTGAACGTCACCCTCGTGGAAGGTGTTGTTGTCGGACTGGCAGGGGTGCTGGATCTGGTTGTTGTGACCCGGCAGGTCGGTGTCGCCGCTCAGGCCGTGGCACACGTCGTCCCGGTCCTCGTCGTCGTCCGGTCCGCGGGTCACGAAGGAGACCTGCTTGCCACCGACGGTGGGCACGTCGACGTTGGCGACCTCGTTGCCCGGCAGGCCACTGGGCAGCTGCGGTGCGCTGGCGGTGTCCGGCGCGGCGGGGGCGTCACCGGAGATGCCACCCGGCAGCGACGGCCCAGCGGTGAGGACACCCACGAAAGCGGCACTCAGGGTTGCCATGCTCGCGGCGGCCATAATGGCTGTGAAGGCCCGGCTCTTCTTCATAGTCTTCTGGTTCCTTCCCGTACTGCGTACGGTCGTGATCATCGATGTGGCGCTCACCCCGACTTGGCGAATCAACGAGGAGTCTCAGGATGAGTTGTGGCTGTTAAGCAGATCTTGAGCGCAGTTCACCCATATCGGTGGCGTAACGGTCTGATCGCGAAGCGCAACCTAGCCGTGATGTCAGGCGTCCTGGTACCAACGGGACTTCTGGGGGCCGTGGGTTGGATTTACTCGACGGAGCTGCTTCGGCCGGTCGCGGAGGTCGAGGCGCAGCTGTTGTGGCCGCAAGGACCTGATCCGGACGCGGTCGGGATCGCCTTCGAAGAGGCCGTGGTTCCGGGTCCGCTCGGCGACTACCCGGCCTGGGTGGTCCCGCCGGGTACCACTGATCTATCAAACGATCTTGCGAACGACACCTGGGTGATCGCGGTGCACGGCCGAGGTGGCGATCGCAGGGAGTGCCTCAGGATCCTGCCGACACTGCACCGGCTCGGCCATCCTGTGCTCGCCATCACCTACCGCAACGACAAGGGTGCTCCGGCGAGCCCTGACGGCCACTATCACCTCGGTGACACGGAGTGGACCGATTTGGCCGCCGCGGTCGCTTACGCGCGTCAGCGTGGCGCTCAGCGCGTCGTGCTGTACGGCTGGTCGATGGGGGCGGCGATCATCGCGGCCTACCTGGACCGGGGGACACCGCCGGTGCCGGTCGCGGCGACCATCTGGGACAGCCCACTGATCGACTGGCGGGCGACGCTGCGCCAGCAGGCGAAGCTGCGCCGGCTGCCCCCGGTGCTGACCCGGGTGGCCACACTCGTCACCCGCTGGCGCATCGGCATCGACTTCGACCTGTTCGACCTCGTCGCGCGCATGCCGAAGGTGCGCGTCCCGACGCTGCTGGTGCACGGCGCCGACGACTCGGCGGTGCCACCGACGCCGAGCCGGAAGCTTGCGGCAGCCGCCCCGTCGGTGGGCTGGCCGCTGCGCTACCTGGAGGTGCCAGGGGCGGAACACACCGCGCCGTGGAACGTCGACCCGGCCGGTTACGAGGCGGCCGTCGCCGAGTTCCTCCGTGAGTGCCGCGACCGGCCGTAGGCGGTCGCGGCACTCACGGGGTCCTACTTGGACTGGGACGTGCTGGAGCTGGGCGCGCTGCCGTTCGTCGAGACCGGCTCGGCCGGCGGGGTGCTGCTCGGCACGGCGGGCGCCGCCGGTGGCGAGAGCGGCTCGAGCTCGCTGGGGCGCCTGGCCAGCACCGCCCACGCGACACCGCCGACCGCGGTGAGGAACAGCCCGATCCACAGGAACCTGCGCCGGCGGCGCTTCGGAGCGGGACCCGGGTCGATCCGTCCGGCCAGCTCACGCCGGGCGTCCTGCAGCTTCGCCGGCAGGTCCAGCTCCGCGACCCTGCCCGGGATGTCCAGCCCGGCGACCTTGCCCTCGAGGTCCAGCCCGGCGACCTTGCCGGGGACGTCCAGCTCGGTGACCCGGTGCCGCAGTTCCTCGCCGAGGGCGGCCGCGGTCTCGGTCGCGGTGGTCAGACCGGTGCTGATGAGCGAGTTGGCCTTCTTCTGTTGCTTACGCAACTTCGTGGCTCGGCTCACTTGTGTCCTCCTGAACTTGGTTAGCCTGCCTGTCCTGGAGCGACCGTACTCGCGTGACGTGGCACGATGTGCGCCGTGACTGAACCTGGTAATGAGAAGACGGCAATCTTGCACACGTCCGAGGGAGATATCCGTATCACCCTCTTCCCGAACCACGCGCCGGAGACCGTGGGCAACTTCGTCGGCCTGGCAGAAGGCACCAAGGACTACTCACAGCCCAACGCCAGCGGTGGCGACTCCGGGCCGTTCTACGACGGCTCGATCTTCCACCGGGTGATCGCCGGCTTCATGATTCAGGGCGGCGACCCCACCGGAACCGGCCGAGGCGGCCCCGGCTACCAGTTCAAGGACGAGTTCCACCCGGAGCTGCGCTTCGACCGTCCTTACCTGCTGGCGATGGCCAACGCGGGCCCCGGCACCAACGGCTCGCAGTTCTTCATCACCGTGGGCCCGACCCCGCACCTCAACCGCAAGCACACCATCTTCGGTGAGGTCGCGGACGCCGAGTCCCGCGCGGTCGTCGACGCGATCGCCGGCACCTCCACCGGTGCACAGGACCGTCCGCTGCGTGACGTGGTGATCGAGAAGATCGAGGTCAGCTGATCAACCAGCCTGATCAGGGCGGTTCGGGTCCCGAATTCGAACCGCCGCGCTGTACTCGTCACTCGGACCGGCCGGCCTACGTGCGCTGTGCGCGCTGCGAGCAGCCGTACTGTCCGGAGTGCCTGCGCGAGGCCTCGGTCGGCTTCCACTGTGTGGACTGCCTGGCCGGGGCCGCGCGGCAGTACCCGGCCCAGGTGGGCCGCACCGTGGCCGGGGCGATCCCGGTCGAACGCGCCATCGTGGTGCCGGTCCTGATCGTGCTCAACGTCGCGGTCTTCGTGTGGACGGTCGTGCAGGCCGGCAGCGTTGCGCACAACTCGGACTCGGCGTTCTTCGAGAGCTGGTCGCTGCTCAACGAGCAGGTGTTCGCCGGCGAGTGGTGGCGGCTGTTCACCGCGGGCTTCCTGCACTTCGGGATGATCCACCTGGCGTTCAACATGTACGCGCTGTGGATCATCGGTAAGGAGTGCGAGCTCGCGCTGGGTCGGCTGCGGTTCCTCGCGGTCTACGTCGTCGGCCTGCTCGGCGGCTCGGCGGCATCACTGCTGTTCGGTTCGCCGTATGCGCAGGTGGCGGGTGCGTCCGGGGCGGTGTTCGGCCTGATGGGCGGGCTCGCCGTGCTGGTGTACCGGCTGCGGATGTCGCCTCGGGGCGTGCTGATCCTGATCGGGCTCAACCTCGCGCTGAGCTTCATCGTCCCGAACATCTCGATCCTGGGCCACGTGGGCGGCCTGGTCACCGGCGCGGCACTCACGGCAGCCCTGGTCTACGCCCCCCTGCGCAACCGCAACCAGTGGCAGGCAACGGCAACCATCGCACTGGTGGCGCTCCTGCTCCTGGCAATGGCCATCCGCGCAACGCTCGCCTGACCCACCCGCGAGTCGGGCGCCTCAGCACAGCGAGTCGCTGGATTCCGCACAGAGCTGTGTGCTGACGTACCCGACTCAGTGTGCTGACGTGCCCGACTCGCGGAGCTGGGTCAGGGCGTCTGCCACGTCCTCGGGGTCTGCCACGAGGTCGAGCTTCGTGAAGATCAGGAGACGGTCCTCCTGGCCCACCTGGACGTCGATCTCGATCGAGGGAACTTCCCGGGCGAGACGGCGGGTGTGGACAAGTCGGACGTCGGTGACCTGAGGCCACGTGTAGTAGTGCGCGCCGCCGATTCCGCGGACCTCGATGCCCATGTCCGAGGCCGACAGCCGAGGGCGCGCCCGGGTCGTCGCCACCGCGATCATGGCCATGACCAGCGCTGTTACCGCTGTGAACAGACGTGCTGGTGGGTCGCTCGCACCGAACAGGCACCAGCAGACCGCCGCCAGCGTGGCAAGCCAACTCGCCGCTACGAGAAGTGGCGTTGGTCCCCAACTGCGCGAAGATCCCGAGTTATCCACAGGCTTTATCCCCACTGGGGATGACTTACACGCGTGTAACTCTTGACATTGACGCTAATTCGGCTAGCGCCACTTCATGGTCATCAGCAGCCCGATGATGATCAACGCGAAGCCGACGACGAAGTTGTAGTTGAAGCCGGTGCCGTCGCCGCCGAGTGCGATCATGAAGCCGATCTTGTCGCCGGCCAGGTAGTTCACGACCAGCCAGACGAGGCCGAGCAGCATGAAGCCGAGCATGACCCCGACATAGATCGGGGAGGACGGGCCGGCGGCGCGAGCCGCCTGCGCGGTCTGCTTCCGGGGCGGCGGCGTGTAGACGGTCTTCTTACGAACCTTCGACTTGGGCATGCGTCTCAGGTTACCGGCAGCACCCCGCCGCTCAGCGAGGCTGGGCCGGTGAGGGAGGTCGGTCAGGCCTCGACGAGAGCCGCGACCTCGGCGGTGAGCCGCTGAATGATCGGCTCGGCCACCGGGTGGCCGCACGAGGCCATCCAGTTCGCCAGCATCCGGTGGCCGCCCTCGGTCAGGACCGACTCCGGGTGGAACTGCACGCCGTCGATCGGCAGGCTCCGGTGCCGCAGCGCCATGATGACGCCGCTCTCGGTCCTTCCGGTGACCTGCAGCTCGTCGGGCATCGAGTCGGGCCGGATGCTGAGCGAGTGGTAGCGGGTGCCGGTGAACGGGTCGGGCAGGCCGGCGAGGACGCCGGTGCCGTCGTGGTGCACCTGCGAGGTCTTGCCGTGCAGCAGCTCCGGTGCACGCTCGACGACACCGCCGAACACCGCACCGATCGCCTGGTGACCCAGACAGACGCCGAGCACCGGGATCCGGCGATCGGCACAGCGGCGGACGATGTCCATCGTCTGTCCGGCTCGCTCCGGAGTGCCGGGGCCGGGGCTGAGCAGCACGCCGTCGGCCGAGTCCACGTCGTCCATCGACACCACGTCGTTGCGCTGGACCGTGGTCTGCGCGCCGAGCTGCGCCAGGTACTGGACGAGGTTGTAGACGAAGCTGTCGTAGTTGTCCACGACCAGCACGCGCATGTCAGTTACCGCCAAAGCCGTCGTCGTTCCGGTTGTTGTCGCCGTTGTTCCTGGAGCTGGGCGGCGCGCTGCTGCTGTACTTGCCGATGTACAGCTGGACCTGGTCGTCGGGGTACACCGGCTTGCCGGCGACCGGCGACTGACGAACGACCTTGTCATCCTGGTCGGGGTCGGTGACCACGACGGTGTTGCTGGTGTCGGGGCTCGCGGTGATGTGGGCGTCGCGCAGCGCGGACCGTGCGTCGGACTTGCTCAGCCCTTCCAGCCGCGGCATCGGCACCTGGCCCCCGCTGGCCACCTGAAGGGTCACCGTGGTCCCGGGCGGTACCTGCTGTCCCGAGCTCGGGCTGCTGCCGGTGACCAGCTGGTCGGACGAACTGTCGCTCGAGCCGACCTGCAGACCGGCCGACTTCAACAGCTGGGTGGCCTGGTCCACGGTCAGCCCGACCATGCTCGGTACCAGGACCCTCGGGGTGTTCTGGCCGATCGTGATGGTGACCTTCGTCTGACCCTTGATCGGCGAACCGGGCTGTGGGTCCTGGGCGATGATCTGGTTGACCTTGCTGGAGTCCGGTGCCGGCGCGTACTTCGTCGCCTCGACCGACGCGTTGACGCCCTGGAGCAGTGGTGTCGCCTCGGCGACGGTCTTCCCGATCAGGTTCGGCATGTTCGACTGGTCGGGAGCCTTGGCGACGAACAGGGTGAGCAGCCGGTCCTTGTCGGCCATCTGGGTGGCCGGCGGATCGGTCCTGGTCACGATGCCGATCTTGGACGGATCCGTGGTGCTCTCCGTCTTGATGTTCAGTACCGTCCACCCGCTGGTCATGAGCGTCTCGCGGGCCTTCTCCTGCTGCTGGCCGGTCACGTCGGGCACCGCGGCGAGGTCGGGCGCCGGCGGGCCGCCGAAGATCTTGGTCGCGACGAACGCGACCACCGCGAGCATCGCAACGACACCCACGCCGATCGCGATCATCTTGCCGGTCGAACGCGGTCCCTGCTCTTCGTTCTCCCAGCTGGCGGGCGCGGCGTGGCGGGTGGCGCCGGTCGCGCTGCCCTGCCTGCGGGTCGCGCCGGTGCCGCTTGCGCCACCGATGCTGCCGCCGTGCAGCAGCGCGGTGCGCTCCTCCTCGGTCATCACCTGCGGCGCGAGGGGACGCTGGCCGCGCAGCACGCGGACCAGGTCGGAGCGCATCTCGGCGGAGGACTGGTACCGGTTGGCCGGGTTCTTGCTCATCGCCTTGAGGACGATGGCGTCCAGCTCGTGCGGCACCTCGTGGTTGACCGTCGACGGGCTGCGGACGTCCTCCCGGACGTGCTGGTAGGCGACCGCGACGGGCGAGTCGCCGGAGAACGGGGGCTCACCGGTCAGCAGCTCGAACAGCACACAGCCGGCGGCGTACACGTCGGAGCGGGCGTCGACGGCCTCGCCCCTGGCCTGCTCGGGCGACAGGTACTGGGCGGTACCGATCACGGCGGCGGTCTGGGTCATGTTCTGGCCGTCGGCGAGCGCGCGGGCGATACCGAAGTCCATCACCTTCACCGCGCCACCGGTGGTCAGCATGATGTTGGCCGGCTTGACGTCGCGGTGGATGATGCCGTGCCGGTGGCTGAAGTCCAGTGCGGCGCAGACGTCGGCCATGACCTCCATGACCCGCTGCTGGGACAGCGGACCGGTGCCCTTGACGATCTCCCGCAGCGTCTGACCCTCGACGAACTCCATGACGATGTAGGGCAGCGGGCCGAACTCGCTCTCGACCTCGCCGGTGTCGTACACGGCGACGATGGCCGGATGGTTCAGCGCGGCGGCGTTCTGCGCCTCGCGGCGGAACCGCATCTGGAACTGGGGGTCCCTCGCCAGGTCGGCGCGCAGGACCTTGACCGCGACGTCCCGACTCAGCCGAACATCACGACCCTTGTGTACCTCGGACATGCCGCCATAGCCGAGCGTGTCGCCCAGCTCATAGCGTTCGGACAGCAGCCGCGGGGTCGTCATCTGTGGGGGTTCCTGGTTGTCTCGAGGGTCACTTCATCATGCCTGGTCCGCGCCGGAGCGACGATAGTGAGGCGGTCGTCGGCTCGCTGGGGGCGGCGACCTGCGTATTTTCCAGGATCGTCCGCTGAGAAGTACGGCAGGTGAACCGCTCGCCGACGGTATGTGACGGCAGCGGCGGCCTGCGCTAGCGCGGTGTGCATGTGATCGTCACCACCGTCCCTGGAGGTTGTTGGCCGTTCGGCGACAAGTCGGTGACCGTACAGGCAGCGGGGTCGGCCGGTGGCGCGCCGGTCGTGCTGTGCAGCGTGGGGTTGAGACCCGAGGTCTGCAGTCCGGCGATCGCCGTGGTGGCCGGTTTACCGGTGTAGGCACCCGGGTCTACCAGGACACTTCCCGCCGGCGGCGTTCCCGGTGCCGGAACCGAGGAGCGGACCGTCGGATGGGTCCTGCCGACTCCCTGACCGTCGGTGCTCACCGCATTGCGCACGACGTAGACACCGATCGCCACGGCTGCGATGGTGAGGAGGACAAACGTGACGAACAGCGCGATGCGGCCGGATCGAGTGGGGGACGGCAATGGGGCGAACTGGCGAGGAGGGCCTGCCGTCGCACCGGTCGGGGAGTAGGGGCCTGCCTGCGGGTAGCCGCCGCTGGTGCTGACGGCGCGCGGGCCGGACGCGGTGATCGTCTGATGGCCTGTGCCGGTCGCGGCGGACTGACCCTTGTTCGCCGACTTGCCGCGTTTGCGCAGCCCTGACCTGCCGGATCCCTTGCCGGGCAGCGGTGGCATGCCGGGCGCCGCGAGCCCGGCGATGGCGAGCCCGTCGCTGGAGGACTCGATCCGGTCGGTCAGCAGGGAGCCGACCGCGGGCAGCGCGCCCGAGGTGCTCTGCACCACGACCGAGTCCGGGTTCGGCGGGGGAAGGCCGCGCCGGACGGCCGCGACGGCAGCGGCGAAGTCGCCGCCGTTCTTGTAGCGCTGGCCGGGTTCCTTGACCAGCGTGTTCTCGATCAGCGCCCGGACGTTCTCCGGGATGTCCTTCGGCAGCGGCGGCAGCGGGTCGTTGATGTGCATCATCGCCACGTCGACCGGGCTGGCCGCCTGGAACGGCCGGTGCCCGGTGAGGCACTCGTAGCCGACCACGGCGAGCGAGTACACGTCGCTCGCCGGGCTGGCCTCGTCGCCGCGTGCCTGTTCGGGGGCGATGTAGTGGGCGGTGCCCATCACCATGCCCGACTCGGTCACCGGCGCGGCCGACGCGGCCTTGGCGATGCCGAAGTCGGTGAGCTTCACCGTGCCGTCGTCGGCGAGCAGGATGTTGCCCGGCTTGACGTCGCGGTGCACGAAGCCCCGGGAGTGCGCCGCGTACAGGCCCCGGCCGGCCTGTTCGAGCAGATCGAGGGTCAGGACCGTGCCGAGCTTGCCCCGGGACGCGATGCGGGCGGACAGCGGCTCGCCGCGCACCAGCTCCATCACCAGGTAGGCGGTCGGGGTGCCGTCCGGGGTGACGCCCTCGCCGTAGTCGTGCACGCCGGCGATGCCCCGGTGGTTGATCGAGGCGGCGATCTGCGCCTCGGTGCGGAACCGGGCCAGGAAGTCGGGGTCGGAGCCGATCTCCGGCTTGAGCACCTTGATCGCCACGGTGCGGCCGAGGCGCAGGTCGGCGGACTCCCAGACCTCGCCCATGCCGCCGACCGCGATCTGCTTGGTCAGCCGGTACCGCTCGGCGATCTGGTCGCCTTCGTGAAGTGCCATCAGCGACCGTCGCAGCAGCTCAGACCTCGTGAGTGTTGAGTATGGCCAGAGCCGTACTCAACACTCACGAGGCGGGACGTCGTCGGCATCAGCGGGTACCTCCGCCCAGCGCGGCTCCGATCACGGCGCGGCCGATCGGTGCGGCGATCGAGCCACCGGTCGCCTCCTGCCCTCGGTCGCCGCCGTCCTCGACCAGCACCGCGACGGCCACCTCGGGGCTCTGCGCGGGCGCGAAGGCGACGTACCAGCCGTGCGGCTTCGTCTGCTTCGGGTTGGCGCCGTGTTCGGCGGTCCCGGTCTTCGACGCGATCTGTACACCGGTGATCTTGCCGCCCCCCAGGGTGCGGGCCTCCGAGCCGAGCATCAACTGCGTGATGGTGGCCGCCACGTCGGCCGGGATCGCCTGGCCGATGCGGTCCGGCTCGGTCGTGTCCAGCGGCGACAGGTCCGGTGCCTGGATTTCCTTGACCAGGTGCGGTGCCATCCGGACGCCACCGTTCGCGATGGTCGCGACGATCTCGGCGTTCTGCAAGGGGGTCAGCCGCACGTCACGCTGGCCGATCCCGGACTGCTCCAGCGCCGCGGTGTCGGGCAGGTCGCCCAGCTGTGAGGCGGCCACCGGCATGGGGATCGTGGTGTCCGAGTCGCCGATGCCGAACGCCTCGGCCTGGGTCCGGAGCTTGGAGGGGCCGAGCTGACCGGCGAGCGTGGCGAACGCGGTGTTGCAGGACCGGGCCAACGCGTCGGCGAGCGTCGCGGTGGGCCCGCCGCCGCACGGGGTGCCTGCGAAGTTCTCCAGCGTCGTGTTGGTCCCGGTGAGGGTGACCTGGGATGCGGCGGTGAGCGGGCTCTGCGGCGTGTAGCCGGACTGGAGCGCGGCGGCGACGTCGACGAGCTTGAACGTCGAACCGGGCGGGTAGGTCGTGGAGATCGCCCGGTTGATCAGGGTGGGCGGGTCCTGGGTCTTCGCCGCCTGCCAGGCCTGCTGCTGGGTGGTGGAGTTGTGGCTGGCCAGCGGCGACGGGTCGTAGGACGGGGTGGACACCATCGCCAGGATCTCGCCGGTGGACGGCCGGATCGCCACCACCGCTCCCGCGAAGTGCTTGGCGGTCATCGCGTCGTACGCCACCTTCTGCACCTGGGGATCGAGCGTCAGCACCACGTTCCCGCCGCTGGGGTCCCGACCGGTGATCAGGTCGGACAGCCGACGAACGAACAACCGGTCGTCGGAGCCGTTGAGGACGTCGTCCTCGGCCCGCTCGATGCCGCTGGAGCTGTAGACCACCGAGTAGTAGCCGGTGATCGGTGCGTACATCGGACCGTTGCCGTAGTGCCGTTGATAGCGCAGTCGGTCGTTGGTTTCCACACTATTGGCCAGAACCTGGCCACCCGCGCTGATCTGGCCGCGCTTGCGGGCGTACTCCTCGAGCAGCACGCGTTGGTTGCGCGGGTCGGTTCGGTAGTCGTTGGCCTTGATGACCTGCACGTACGTCAGGTTGGCCAGCAGCAGCAGGATCATCACCATCACTGCCACCGCGATTCGGCGGACAGGTGTGTTCACTTCTTGCCCGCCCCGCCGACCATCTCGGTCTTCGCCTCGGCGAGTGGCGTCTGCGGCGCCGCCGGCTTCTTCCCGCCGGGTGAGCGCGCCGCGTTCGAGATGCGCAGCAGCAGCGCCACGATGATGTAGTTGGCGACCAGCGACGAGCCACCGGCCGACATGAAGGGGATGGTCAGACCGGTCAGCGGGATCAGCCGGGTCACCCCGCCCATGACCACGAACACCTGCAGGGCCAGCGAGAACGCCAGTCCGGTCGCCAGCAGCTTGCCGAAACTGTCCCGCACGGCGAGTGCGCTGCGCAGGCCGCGGGTGACCAGTACGAGGTAGACCACCAGGACCGCGGCCAGCCCGATCAGTCCGAGCTCCTCGCCGATCGAGGAGACCATGAAGTCGCTCCAGGCGAACGGAACCAGCTCAGGCCGTCCGGCGCCCAGGCCGGTGCCGCCCACGCCGCCGGTGCCGAGCCCGAACAGCGCCTGCCCGATCTGGTAGCCGGCGGTGTCGAAATGGCTGAACGGGTCCAGCCAGACCTCGATCCGGTCGCGTACGTGGCCGAACAGGCTGTACGCCAGGGTCGCGCCGGCCGCGAAGAACAGCAGGCCGATGACCAGCCAGGACACCCGTTCGGTTGCCGCGTACAGCAGCACCAGCAGGACACCGAAGTACAGCAGCGAGCTACCCAGGTCCTTCTCCAGGACCAGTACGCCCACCGACAGCAGCCAGGCGACCAGCAGCGGGGCCAGGTCGCGCGGCCGGGGCAGCTCCATCCCGAGGAAGTGCTTGCCAGCGGCGGTGAACAGCTCGCGCTTGGAGATCAGCAGCGCGGAGAAGAAGATGATCAGCAGGACCTTGGAGAACTCACCGGGCTGGATCGAGAAGATCCACAGCCGGAGCCAGATCTTGGCGCCGTTGGCCTCGGAGATGCTGGCCGGCAGCAGACCGGGCAGCGCGAGCAGGACCAGACCGAGGAAACCGGCGGTGTAGCCGTAGCGGGCGAGCGTCCGGTGGTCGGAGACGAACCACAGGGTGGCCGCGAACAGGACGAGCGCGATGAGCGTCCAGACGATCTGGCGGTTCGCGAACAGCTGCGGGACACCCTGGTCGAGCTGGGTGGCGCGGTCGGCCCTGGCCAGGTCGACCCGGTGGATCATGACCAGTCCGAGCCCGTTGAGCATCGCGGCGCACGGCAGGATCAGCGGGTCCGCGTACGGCGCCCACTTGCGGACGACCAGGTGCGCGCCGGTGAACAGCGCCAGGTAGCAGCCGCCGAGGATCAGCAGCGTGCTGGTCAGCTCCTGTTCCTGGTTCGCCTCGACCAGGATCAGCGCACCGGTCGTGAGTACGGCGGCGAACGCGAGCAACACCAGCTCGGCCGACCGGCCCTTGGTCACCTGGGCCTTGGCGGCCTGCGCCGCGACAGCGGGGGCCGCCGCGGTGGACGACACACCTGAGTTGGATGTGACAGGTGGGACGCCAGTGGTTCCGGTGGGTCCGGTAGCTCCCGAGTTCTGGGGCTCATCGCCCTGGCTCGGCGAGCCCATCAGCTCACCGTGCGGCAGGTTTTGCCTGGCTCGGGCCGCCTCGGTTGCAGATCCGTGGTGTCCGGGTCCGCGGGCGGCTGACCGGCGTCAGCGGGCTTGCCCGCGGCGCCGGGAGTGGGGTTCGGCTTCGGGGCGGCCGGCGGCTCGGTCGGGCACGGCGGCAGCATCTCGTCCTCGCGCAACCGGCGGACCGTGTCCCGCGCGCCCTCCAGCCCGCTCTGCTTCGGGATGATGCCTGCCTGCACGGTCTGCCGGGCCGACTCGGTCAGGTCGGCCACGTTGATCTCGGTGCAGTCGCGCTCGTTCGGCTGGCAGGACCGCTCACGCAGCGTCTGCAGCGGGATGCCCAGCACACTGCCGCGCACGCCCTGGTAGATCACCACGGCATCGGCCTTCGTACCGACGTAGTACTGCTGCATCACCCACAGCCGGGCCAGCGCCGTCGCGCCGACCAGGACGATCAGCACGGACAGCACGATCAGCGCCGCCTTGCCCTTGCGCCGGGGCGGCGGAGTCTCCGCCCTCGGCTCGATGCGCTGCGGCGCGACCCTGGGCAGGGTCGTGACCGAGGCACGGGCCGCCGCCGAGTCCGGCGGGGCCATGTCGGAGTCGGAACCGTCACCGGCGGCACCGCCGACGATCGGGTCGTCCTCACCGAAGTCGATGTCCACCACGTCCGCGACGATGACCGTGATGTTGTCCGGACCGCCGCCGCGCAGCGCCAGCTCGATGAGCCGGTCGGCGGTCAGCTTCGGGTCCGGGTTGCGCAGTGTGTCGGCCAGCGTCTCGGCGCTCACCACGCCGGACAGCCCGTCCGAGCACAACAGGTAGCGGTCGCCGGCACGGGCCTCGCGGATCGTCAGCGAGGGCTCCAGCTCGTGACCGGTCAGCGCGCGCAGCAGCAACGAGCGCTGCGGGTGCGTGTGCACCTCGTCCTCGGTGATCCGGCCCTCGTCCACCAGCGACTGGACGAACGTGTCGTCCTTCGTGATCTGGCTGAAGTGGCCGTCCCGCATCAGATAGGCGCGGGAGTCGCCGACGTGCACCATGCCCAGGCGGCTGCCGGCGAACAGGATGGCGGTGAGCGTCGTGCCCATGCCCTCCAGGTCGGGCTGCTCGTTCACCAGCTGGGTGATCGCGCGGTTGCCCTCGTGCGTGGCGTCGCGCAGTTCGCGCAGCAGGTCGTCACCGGGCTCGTCGTCGTCGAGCGGGACGAGCGCGGAGATCACCAGCTTGGATGCGACCTCGCCGGCGGCGTGGCCGCCCATGCCGTCGGCAAGGGCAAGCAGGCGGGGCCCGGCATAGACCGAGTCCTGGTTGTTCTGACGAACCAGGCCGCGGTCGCTGCGGGCCGAATAACGGAGAACCAATGTCATGAGCGCAGCTCGATCACGGTCTTGCCGATGCGGATCGGAGTGCCCAGCGGCACCCGAGTGGGTCCGCTGACCTTAGCTCGGTCCAGATAGGTCCCATTGGTCGACCCGAGGTCCTCCACGTACCACTCCTCGCCCTGTAGCGACAGCCTCGCATGCCGCGTGGAGGCGTAGTCGTCGTCCAGCACCAAGGTCGAGTCGTCCGCGCGTCCCAGCATGATCGGCCTGGAGTCTAGGGTCACCCTGGTGCCGGCCAGCGCACCATGGGTGACGATCAGTTGCCGGGCGTTGCGACTGCGCCCCGGACGCGCCGTGGCACGCCGCGACGGGACCATCGCACGCAGCCCGGACGCCGCGTAGAGGTCGGATCGCACGACCCGCAACGCGACCAGCACGAACAACCAGAGCAGGGCCAGGAACCCTGCCCTGGTCAGCTGCAGCACCAGCTCGGGCAACCGAGACGACTCCGTTCCTGACTAGAACCCACTCAGACCTGAGCGGGTGCTCTGGCCAGGCGTCAAGGCTAACTGGCGGCCCGGTAGACGAGTGTCGAGTGTCCGATCCGGATGACGTCGCCGTCCGACAGCTGCCAGGTCTGCACCGGGTTCCCGTTGACCGTGGTGCCGTTGGTGCTGCCGAGGTCGGACAGGGTCGCCGTGTGGCCGTCCCAGTTGATCTCCAGGTGCCGCCGGGAGACCCCGGTGTCGGGCAGCCGGAAGTCCGACTCCTGGCCGCGACCGATGACCGTCGTGCCACCGTGCAGGTCGAAGCTGCGGTTCGAGCCGTCGTCGATGGTCAGCGAGGCGCCTGCGCCGGCCTGGTCGTAGCCGGGCTGGGGGTAGCCCTGCTGGCCGTAACCCTGGTCGTAGTAGCCCTGCTGGTCGTAGCCGGGCTGGCCGTAACCCTGGTCGTAGTAGCCCTGCTGGTCATACCCCTGAGGCGGGTAACCGGGCTGCGCGTAGCCCTGCTGGTCGTACCCGGGCTGGGCGTAACCCTGCTGGGCATAGCCCTGCTGCTGGTCGTAGTAGCCCTGCTGCTGGTCGTACCCGGGCTGCTGTGCGTAGCCCTGGTCGTACCCCGGCTGGGCGTACCCGCCCTGCTGGTCGTAGCCCTGCTGGGCATAACCCTGCTGGTCGTACCCACCGGGCTGCTGCTCGTAGCCCTGCTGCGGGTAGCCCTGCTGGTCGTAGCCCTGCTGCGGGTAACCCTGGTCGTACCCGGCCGGTTGCTCCTGGCCGCGCGCGTCGTTGGGGTCCGCGTAGGTCTGCTGGCCGTAGCCGCGCGGGGCGCGGTCGTAGCCGTAGTGACCGTTCTCCTCGGGGTGACCTGGTGGCTGGCTCATCGGTGGTTCCTTTGCGTTGCGAGGTCTCGGCGCGGCTCTGGAGACATCCGGATCCACGGTCGAGCTGGTACGGAACTGACCCGTGTGCAGCGCCTCGGAGCGCTCCAGTGAGACTACGACGTCGCCGTAGGTGTCCCACCCCTGGTCGGCGACCAGGCTCAACACACGTGTTGTCAGTGACTGGGTCACGCGCTGCGCATCCTCCGCCATACGGTCATGGTCGGTAGGGCTGAGCAGCACCGCGTAGCGATTCGGGGCGAGTCGCCGGCCACCGGCAAGTGGACGCACGGAGACTTCGGCTTCGCGCACAAGTGCCTGCGATACCTCCTCGGTCACGACGTTACCGCCGAACACTCGAGCAAAGGCATCGCCCACGAAGCCCTCCAACCGGCGCTCGAAGCGCTCAGCGCGGCCCACCTGAACCCCTTCTTCTCGAAATCGGCGTGTTGCCAGTACCAACGATCGTATCTGTGCTAGAGACGCGGGTCAGATCCTTCTTTGTTTCGCTAGCCCTTCGAGGGTCCTTCTGGTACCCGTTGGGGTGGGGGCGCTCATGATCGGTGGCCCCCCGTGAACGGGTCGCGAACAGCACCGTGCTAGCGTTCTCTCCGTCAGGGCGAGTGGCGGAATGGCAGACGCGCACGGTTCAGGTCCGTGTGTCCGTAAGGACGTGAGGGTTCAACTCCCTCCTCGCCCACAATCTCAATTTCACAGTCCCGTTCATCTGGGGACCATGATCTACTCCCGCAGGTTTCTCCGCCAGGTCCGTCCGGGTGGGTCTTCCTTTACTGCGCACTAACTTTCGATGTCAGTGCTGCTCACCGCCGGGTTGACGGCCAGGTGATCACGATCACTTCTGATCAGCTTCTGGCGAGTGCCGGCCGGTCCGGATCGTCGGCCAGCACGAGTACGTGCGCCTCCGTCGGATGGTGCTCGACGTCATAGCGGACGTAGGCGGGCAGCGTCCAGTGCAGGGACTCTTCGGTGCGTCTGGCGAGTGCGGCCGCGGTCATCCGCAGGTGCACGGTCAGCTCGGCCGGCAGGCCTCTGCCGAGCAGCAGCGCGCCGGACACGACCACGATCCCGTCCGCCGGGAGCTCGACCCTGCTGTCCCGGAACGCCCGGTCGTTCGCCGCGTTCCACAGTCTCGGCAGCACCCGGCCGTCCGTGTTCAGTACCTCGCGGCGCAGCCCCGCCACGTCCAGCCAGCTGTCCAGGAACTCGTCCGGGTCGGTGTGGCCGTGCTCCAGGCGTACCGAGGCGGGACGCAGGTAGTCGGCGGCCTCGACCGTGACGGTCCGGCGTCCGAGCACCCGCAGCCGCTCGGCCAGCAGCTGGGCGAGCGCTTCCGGGCGGGTCGGCGGCGGGCCGTCGATCAGCACCCGTTGCCTGCCCTCGGCGCGGCTCAGCCGCTCGGCCAGCTCGTCGGCCAGTGCCGGCCAGCGGACCGCGCTGATGCGGCTACCGGGCACGGTAGGCCTCGCCTCGCGGCGACAGGCGGTAACCGACCTCCAGGCTGAGCGTCAGCCCGAGGTTCTTCAGCTTGCGCACATCGATCTTGAACGGCTCGCGTTCCCTGCCGAGCTCGGCCGCGAGGTCGCCCGCCCGCACTCCTGGACGGGCGGCGATCAGGTCGAGGGTGGCGGCCGTCCACGGGCCGTGTGTGCTGGCCGCATCGAGACGGGCGAGCCTGCGGTCCAGCTCGGCGCGCTGCTGGTCGGAGAGCTCACCGTCGGCCGCGAGCGCCGTCCTCGGGTCCTCGCCGGTGTCGTGGAAGGTGATGCGGAACAGCCGATCGGCGTCGCCGCGCAGATCCTCGCGGCAGGACCGGGCGTCCGGGTAGCCGGCTCGTACCGCGTCCGCGTCGGTGATCGACGCCTCGTCGACCTCGCGGATGTCGTCGATCTCGATCATGCCGCCGGCGACCCGGTGCCGACGCCCGGCCACGACCCGCTCCTGGTCCCAGCGCCGGTACGCGACGGTCACCGAGCCGTCGCGGATCCCCGACCAGAACCGTTGTTGGAACAACATCGGGCCCATTATTGCCGCTAGCGTCCCGTGCGTGAGCAGCAGCGAGGAAGACAACCAGTTGGTCCGGTACGAGCTGGACGGGCACGTTGCCACGATCACCTACAACCGCCCCGAGCGGCTCAACGCGATCGACGGCGCGATGCGCCAGGCGCTGAACGCCGCGTTCTCCCGGTTCCGGGACGACGAGGACGCCTGGGTCGGCATCGTGACCGGTGAGGGACGGGCGTTCTGCGCGGGCGCCGACCTGCGGGGCTCCGGTGACCCGACCGGTGACTTCGCTGGAACGTTCTGGGAACGGCCGACGGTCAACTCCTTCGAGAGCGGCTGGGAGATCTTCAAACCGGTCATCGCGGCGGTCAACGGGCATTGCATCGGGTACGGCTTCACGCTGGTCACCTGGTGTGATTTCGTGATCGCCAGTGAGCAGGCGACGTTCGGGTTTCCCGAGGTCAAGCTGGGGATTCCGACGATCGTGGGTGCGATCCGGCTACCACGGAAGATCAACTGGCAGTACGCGATGGAGCTGCTGCTGACCGGGGACCGGATCGATGCCGCCCGGGCTCACGAGATCGGTCTCGCCGGGTGGGTGGTGCCTCATTCGTCGTTGATGTCCTCGGCCCGTTCGCTCGCCGAGCGGCTGGTTCAAGGGGCTCCGTTGGCTGCTCGGGCCATCAAGGAGGTTGCCGTTCGGACCGCTGATCTGCCGATGACCGACGCGATTCGGTTCGGCGAGACGATGCGGCGGGTGGTGGGGGCGACCTCGGACGCCGTCGAGGGCCGGGCTGCCGCCGCCGAGCGTCGGTCGCCTCAGTGGGAGGGACGCTGACCCTTCGCGGGCGTTGGCGCGTGCCCCAGCGCGACTTTGCACACCTACGTGCTGCGTCGCACATGTCCGGACATGTGCGACGCAGCACGTAGGTGTGCAGGGTGTTCCAGCGGCACGTGCGCAGGCGAGGTGGTGGGTGGGGCGAAACTCGGTTGATTCTGGTCGGGGTTCGGGTGACAAATGGTGCTGTGGAGTACTCGGGGGAGCAGGTTCGGGCGTGGCCCAAGGCGCTTCGGCCGTTTCGGCGGCGGGAGTACCGGATGCTCACCGGGTCGATGGCCATGTCGCTGTTCGCCAGCGGGTTGTGGCTGGTCGCCGTGGTGTTCCAGGTCATGGCGTGGGGTGGCGGGCCCGCTCGGCTTTCCGTCGTGGCCACCTCGTCGAGCATCGGTGTGGTGCTGAGTGCGCTGGTGGGTGGCGTCGCCGCTGATCGGATGTCCCGGCAGCGGCTGCTTCGGATCGTCGAGCTCGTTCGGGTGGTCGGCGCGGGGCTCGCCGGAGTGTTGGCGCTGGCCGGATGGCTGCAGTTCTGGCAGCTCGTGATCGTCGCCTTCGCGCTCGGTGCCGCCGAGGCGTTCTACTTCCCCGCCTACTCGGCGATGCTGCCCTCGCTGTTGCATCCGGACGAGCTGCTGGCCGCCAACGGGGTGGAGGGGTCGCTCCGGCCGGTGGCCCAGCAGGCACTGGGGCCCGCGGCGGCCGGTGCGCTGGTCGCCGTGTTCATGCCGGGAGCTGCGTTCGGGGTCGCGGCGCTCGCCTACGGTCTCGCGCTGGTGTTCCTGCTGTTCATGAAGCCGGAAGCGCCGGTGGCCGAGGGGCCCGGGGACGACGAGTCCGTGTTGCGGCAGCTGCGCGAGGGGTTCACGTTCCTGTTCCGCACCGGGTGGCTGTTCGCCACGCTGGCCTTCTCGATCCTGTACGTGACGCTGCTGGTCGGGCCGCTCGAAGTGCTGCTGCCGTTCGCCGTTCGGGACATCTCCGCCAGCGGCGGGCCCAAGGACTACGCGTTCGTGCTCGCCGCGTACGGCGTCGGTGGGGTGCTGGGATCGGTGCTGATGGCGTCCTGGCGGCTGCCCCGGCGGTACCTCACCGTGATGTTGCTGCTGTGGGGCGGCGGCGCGATCCCGATGGCGCTCATCGGGATCACCGACCGGGTGTGGGTGATGGCAGCGGTGACGTTCGTCGACGGCGTCACCAACGCCGCCGCACTGGTCATCTGGGGGACGCTGCTGCAGCGACGGGTGCCGACGCGGCTGCTCGGGCGGGTGTCCAGCCTCGACTTCTTCGTGTCACTCGCGTTGATGCCGGTGTCCATGGCGCTGGCCGGGCCGGTCGGCGAGAGCATCGGCATCCGGCCGACGTTCATCCTGGTCGGCGCGCTGCCGATCGTGCTGGCGCTGACCGCGATCGTGGCCTGGCGCCTGCCCCGCGACGAGAAAGCACACCCGCTATCCGCCACTACCCGGTGACACGAATGTGGCTTTAGGGACGGTCAACGTCCCTAAAGCCACATTCGTGTCGGGAGGGATGCGGCGGTGGATGCGGGTGCGGAGGGTCGTGCTCAGGGCGGGTTCGGCTGCCAGGAGTGACGGCAGGCGGTGCTGTTCCGTGGTCATCGCCCTGAACGCCAGGCCGATCGTCACCTCGTGGCCGGGGCGCAACACGACGTCCAGCCGGTCGCCCGCCGCCACCGGACCGGGAGTGATCACCCGCAGATAGGCGCCGGGAACGCCGCGCGCCACGAACCTGCGGACCCAGCCCTTCTCGGTCAGCCACGCGGCGAACGTCCGACACGGGATGCGCGGCGCCGTCACCTCCAGGACACACGTCTCGCCGATGCGCCAGCGCTCGCCGATCAGCGCCTCGGTGATGTCCAGACCGAGCGTCGTGAGGTTCTCGCCGAACACACCGGCCGGCAGCGGCCTGCCCATCTCGGACTGCCAGGAGTCCAGGTCCTCGCGCGCGTAGGCGTAGGCGGCCTGGTCGGAGCCGCCGTGAAAGCTCAGGTCACAGACCGCGTCGCCGGCCAGACCGCTGCCGCCGACACCCTTCGGACCCGGATCGGCGATCTCGACCGGCCCGGACACCGCCTGCTTGTCGATCGCGGTCATGCCGACCGACGAGTGCGTGGTCGGCTTCGGCTTCCCCACGTTGACCGACAGCAACACGGACATGCCGGCAAGCGTAGGCGGCGCTAGTTTCGATGCATGTCAGTGTCGACAGCACCCCCGTTCCGTGCCGACCACGTGGGCAGCCTGCTGCGCCCACCCGCGCTGATCGCCGCCCGCGCGGCGCACGCCGAGGGTGACCTCACCGCCGAGGAGCTACGCGCCGTCGAGGACGAGACGATCACCGAGGTCGTCGCGCTGCAGGAACGAATCGGGCTGGGCGCGGCCACTGACGGGGAGTTCCGCCGCACGTCGTGGCACATGGACTTCATCTACCAGCTCGGCGGCATCGAGAAGACCGACGAGCAGATCCGTGTCCGGATGCACAACGCGACCAGCGAGGACGCGTTCACCTCGGCCGGGCTCGCGGTGCGCGGCCCGGTCCGGCTGGAACACCCGATCTTCGGCGACGACTTCAGCTATCTCGCCGGCCGGACCACGACGGCCGTACCGAAGCTGACGATCCCGTCGCCCAGCATGGTCCACTACCGGGGTGGCACCGCCGCGGTCGATCGCGGCGTCTACCCGGACGTCGACCAGTTCTGGGCCGATCTGTCCGCCGCCTACGCCGCGCAGGTGCGGGCGATCGGCGAGCTGGGCTGTCGGTACCTGCAGTTCGACGACACCAGCCTCGCGTACCTCAACGACCCGGCGCAGCGCGCCATGATGACCGAGAAGGGCGAGGACGCCGAGCACCAGCACCTGCGGTACATCCGGCAGATCAACGCCGCGATCACCGACCGGCCAGCCGACATGCGCATCACCACACACGTGTGCCGGGGCAACTATCGCTCGTCGTGGGCGGCCGAGGGTGGCTACGACTTCGTCGCCGAGGCGCTGTTCGGCGAGCTGGACGTCGACGGCTTCTTCTGCGAGTTCGACGACGAACGCTCCGGCGGGTTCGAACCGCTGCGGTTCGTGCCGCCTGGCAAGCAGGTCGTGCTCGGGTTGGTGACCACGAAACGCGCCGAGCTGGAGTCCAAGGACGCGCTGAAACGTCGGGTGGAGGAAGCATCGAAGTTCGTGCCGCTGGACCAGCTGTGCCTGTCCCCGCAGTGCGGCTTCTCCTCCACCGTCGAGGGCAACGCGCTGACGCTGGAGGAGCAGGTCGCCAAGCTCACCCTGGTCGTCGAGACAGCGGCCGAGATCTGGGGTTAACCGGTCAGCCAGGGGTGGCCGGGGTGGACCGCGGCGACGGTCGTGAGCAGCCACCCGCGTTCGGTGTCGGTGAGCAGCGGCTCCATACGCTCGTAGTCGATCTGGTCCTTCGCGCGGTCGCCCTTCGCCTTGAACAGCAGGGCGATCTCCGGGGTCAGGTACGGGATGCCGTCGGGTGTGCGGCGGATGATCTCCGCGTACGGCATGCGGATCGCTGGATCGCGGCGGCAGATCCAGGTGTCGCCCTCGTGCGGCTCGCGGAAGACGTCGAGGCGATAGACGCTGGTCGTGGGCTCACGCACCCAGGTCTGATGTTCCACGTGAAACGCTTCATGGTCGATCGGCCGAGCTGTCCTGAGCCCAACCCGGCGACAGCAGAGCCGGCTCCGCGAGTCTGGAGAAGGAGTTCCGGCGAAGGCCGGCGTACTGGATGTCCGCAACCAGGCTCTCAAGCCGGGCGGCGGCTCTCAAGGGAACAACAAGCGCGCGCCCGGCGACGAAGGAGCTTGTTTTTCTGGGAGTACCCCAGCGAGCGCTTGCGCGAGCCGGGGTGGTCACGGAAAAACTCCGCGCGGAACAGGCCTAGAGGATATCGGCTAGCGCGGTGATCGAGTCGGCCACGTGGTCCAGTTTGTCGTCCGGGCCCGGCTCTGGGGCTGATCCGTCGGGACCCCACTCATGGGGCCGACGGATGTAGGCGGTGCGGAGGCCGGCGGCGCGGGCGGCCATGAGGTCGTCCAGGTGGGCGGCCACCATCATCACTTCGCCCGGCTCCAGGCCCAGGAAGGCAGGCGCGGACAGGTAGGTCGCCGGGTCCGGTTTGTAGGCGCGGACCAGCTCCGCGGACAGCACGAGGTCCCACGGCAGGCCGGCTCGCTTGGCCATGTCGACCAGCAGCGCGACATGGCCGTTGGACAGCGGCGAGATGGTGAACCGCTGCTTGAGCCGGGTCAGGCCGGCGACCGAGTCGGGCCACGGGTCGAGCCGGTGCCATGCCCCCACCAGGAAGGTTCGTTCGTCCTCGCTCAGCTGCGGGAGCAGTTCGTCCAGCGAGGCGCGGTGCAGGCCGTCGAGGTTGGTCCAGGGCAGCTCACCGGAGCGGACGCGGTCCATCGACGGCCGGTACGCACCGCGCCACCTGTCGGCGAAGGCCGGCCAGTCGATGTCCGGACGGGACAGCGACTCGCCGTCCCGGATCACCCCGCCCCGCCAGTCGACCACGGTGCCGAATACGTCGAAGATCAGTGCGCGCACAGTCACCGCTCGATCCTGCCTGCTTCCACCTGACCGGGCGAGGTGAGCTTTCCGATCAGTGACAGTTCCACCGTGGAGCGCGGCGCCCGCGCGGCGGCGGGGCTACGTTCGTGGCATGCGAGTAGTGATTGCCGGCGGACACGGGAAGATCGCGCTGCGGCTGGAGCGTCTGCTCGCCGCGCGTGGTGACGAGGTCATCGGGCTGGTGCGCAACCCGGACCATGTCGCGGACGTGACGGACACCGGCGCGAGCGCGGAGGTACTCGACCTGGAGTCCGGTTCGTCCGACGACCTGGTCACGGCCCTGGAAGGCGCGGACGCGGTGGTCTTCGCGGCCGGTGCGGGACCGGGCAGCGGCGCGGAACGCAAGGACACCGTCGACCGGGCGGCGGCGGTGCTGCTGGCCGACGCGGCCGTTGCCGCCGGGGTGCCGCGCTACATCCTGATCTCGTCGCCCGGGGTGGACACACCGCCCGCGCCGGGCACCGACGAGGTGTGGGCCGCGTACCTGGTGGCGAAGAAGGCCGCCGAGGTGGAGGTCGCGCAGCGGTCGATCGCGCTGACCGTGCTGCGGCCCGGTCCGCTCACCGACGACGAGGGCACCGGCCGGGTCGCGCTCGCGCCGCCCGGTCTGGACTACGACCCGGTGCCCAGGCAGGACGTCGCGGCCGTGCTGGCCGCGCTGCTGACCGACCAGCGATCCGACGGACTCGTGCTGGACCTGATGGCCGGCGACACACCGATCGACGACGCAGTCGACGGAGCCCTGTCATGAGCGACTACGACGTCATCGTGATCGGCGGCGGCCCGGTCGGGGAGAACGTCGCCGACTACGCGGTGCGCGGCGGGCTGACCGCGGCGATCGTGGAGTCCGAGCTGGTCGGCGGCGAATGCTCCTACTGGGCGTGCATGCCGTCCAAGGCGTTGCTGCGCACCGGTCACGCGGTCGCCGCCGCCCGCCGCCTGCCGGGTGTCACCGCGACCTACGACCCGGCCGCCGTGCTGACCCGCCGGGACGAGATCGCGGCGCACTGGCACGACGACGGCCAGGTCCGCTGGGCCGAGGGCGCCGGGATCACGGTGCTGCGCGGCGTCGGCCGGGTGGCCGGGGAACGCACCGTGTCCGTCACCTCGGCCGACGGGACCGTGACGACCGTGACCGCCGAGCACGCGGTGGCCGTGTGCACCGGCAGCGTGCCGACGAGCCCGCCGATCCCCGGTCTGGACAGCATCCGGCCCTGGTACTCGCGGGATGCGACGTCGGCGCACGAGGTCCCGGGCAGCCTCGCCGTCCTCGGCGGCGGTGTCGTCGGGGTCGAGATGGCGCAGGCCTGGGCGCGGCTGGGTGCGAAGGTCACGATGCTGGTGCGGGACCCTCGGCTGCTGCCGAACCAGGAGCCGATCGCCAGTGAGCTGATCGTCGACGGACTGCGCGCGGACGGTGTGGACGTGCGGCTGGAAGCCGGTCTGGACTCCGTCGAGCCGGACGGCGACGGCGTGGTGCTGTCGGTGGGCGGTGAGAAGCTGCGGGTGGACAAGTTCCTGATCGCCACCGGACGGCGGCCCAACACTAGTGACGTGGGGCTCGCCTCGGTCGGGCTCGACGAGAAGGGGCCGCTGACCGTCGACGACTCCGGCCGGGTTGCGGGCCACGACTGGCTGTACGGCGCGGGTGACGTCACCGGGCGCGCACCGCTGACGCACCAGGGCAAGTACGAGGCGCGGATCGCCGCCGCGGCGATCGTGGCGCGCGCGAAGGGGCAGACCGCCGAACCGGAGCCGTGGAGCGAGTACGCCGCCACGGCCGACCACCACGCGGTGCCGCAGGTCGTGTTCACCGATCCCGAGCTGGCGTTCGTCGGACGCACCGAGGCACAGGCCACGCAGGAGGGCTTCGCAGTTCGGACGGTCGACCTGGACATCTCGACCGCGGGCAGCTACCTGCACGCCGAGAACTACACCGGCAAGGCGCGCATGGTCGTCGACACCGAGCGGGACGTGCTGCTCGGTGTCACGTTCGTCGGCCCGGACGTCGCGGAACTGCTGCACGCCGCGACGATCGCGGTCGTCGGCGAGGTGCCGCTGTCCCGGCTGTGGCACGCGGTGCCCGCCTATCCGACGATCAGCGAGATCTGGCTGCGGCTGCTGGAGACCTACCGGAGCGGCTGATCGAGCGCTGGCAGCGGCTGGGAGGCCTACCGCACACCCGTGAGTGTTGCGGCCGCCCATAGGCGGCCGCAACACTCACGGGTGTGCTTGATCGCAGTCGGATTCTGTTGGATGGGACGAGCCTCGGCTGTGCCGACGTGGCTCGGGTGGCGCGGCGCAGCGCGTCGGTGGAGCTGAGCTCGGACGCGGTGGAGCGGGCCGAGAAGGCGTACCTGCTCGCCGGTGAGATGGGTGCGAAGCGAGCCGTCTACGGGCGGACCACCGGTGTCGGCGCGAACCGGCACGCGGTGGTCGACCCGGAGTCCATCGACCAGCACGGGTTGCGGTTGCTGCGCAGCCACGCGGGCGGCAGCGGCGATCCGTTCCCGGACTCGACGGTCCGCGCCACGCTGCTGATCCGGCTGAACCAGCTCGCCGCCGCGGGCAGCGGCGTGCACCCGCGTTTACTGCTCGCGCTGGAGACGGCGCTGCGGGTCGGCGCCGTGCCGCACGTGCACTCCCGGGGCGCGATCGGTACCGGTGACCTGAGTGCGCTCGCCGAGATCGCGCTGACCATCGCCGGGCAACAGCCGTGGAGCGTCGGCTGGCTCGACCCGGTCCCGATCAGTCCCGGCGACGCGCTCGCGTTCATCTCCAGCAACGCCGCGACGCTCGCCGAGGCGACCCTGGCCTGGCACGAGCTGAGCAGGCTGCTGCGCGCCAGCATCGTGATCACCGCGCTGTCCTACTCCGCGCTCGGCGGTTCACCGGAGGCGTTCGCCGAGGTGGTGCACGCGGCGCGGCCGCATCCGGGCACGGTGCGTTGCGCCGCCGAGATTCGCCGGATCCTCATGCCGGACGGCGACCCGCCGCCGGGCCGTCGGCTGCAGGACCCATTCGGGCTGCGCGCGTTTCCGCAGGTCCACGGCCCGGCACTGGATGCCGTCGATGCGTTGGAACGCGTACTGACGATCGACCTCAACGCGGCCGCCGAGAACCCGCTGATCGACATCGGCACCGAACGGGTCTATCACCACGGCCAGTTCTCCACCGCCTACGTCGCGCTCGCGCTGGACAGCCTGCGCGCGGCGCTGCACCACGTCGCGGAGCTGGCGACGGCCCGGCTGAGCAACCTCGTCGAGCCGGAGCTGACCGGGTTGAGCCCGTTCCTCGCGTCCGGACCGGTCGGCAGCTCGGGGATCATGATCCTGGAGTACGTGGCGCACGACGCACTCGGTCAGCTACGGCATGCCGCATCGCCGGTGACGCTGGGCACGGCGGTCATCTCCCGGGGGCTGGAGGACCACGCGAGCTTCTCGACGCAGGCCGCGCGCAGCACGGCGGCCGCCGCGAAGGCCTACCGGACGGTGCTGGCCTGCGAGCTGCTGGGCGCGGTGCGTGCGCTGCGCCTCGCCGGTACGGAGCTGCCGGACGCGCCGGTCGCGCAGGCGTTGCGCCGCGCGACGACGCTGCTGCCGATGATTGAGGAGGACCATCCGCTGAGTGCGGAGATCGCGCGGGCCGAGCAGGTCGTCGACGAGTTCGCCGACTACTAGCGGCTACTTGTCCATACAAGTGGTTGACTGGTGGGGTGCGTGTTGACCGTGTGGTTTTGTTCCGTTTGGCAACCAATGATCGTGTCGAACAGGTGGCACGAGTCCTTCCCGGGGGAGAGCAGGCGGCGTGGCGGGCGGCGTCCCGGTACGTGGCGGGGCGGAACAGGCAGGACGCGTTGCGCGCGGCGGCCGACGTGCTGGCGCGGGGCCACGGGGTGAGCATCGACCTGTTCGGCGAGCGGGTCAGCGACAGCGCGCAGGCGGCGAGGGCCGGTCGGGACTATCTCGCGCTGGTCGAGGCGTTGCCGGAGGCGCCGGCGGACGTGTGGTTGTCGGTCGACCTGTCGCATTTCGCGGTGTCGGTCGACCCGGCCGGCGCCGCGGATCTGCTCGCCGAAGTGGCGAAGGCGCTGCCCGCCGGGCGGCGGATCCAGATCGGCGCCGAGGAGGCCGACCTCACCGATGCCGTGCTCGGGTGCGCGCTCGAGGTGGCCGGGCGTGGCCTTGCCGACCGGCTCGGTGTGACGGTCCAGGCGAACCTGATGCGCTCGCCCGGTGACATCGCGCGGCTGACCGGCACCGGGGTGCACGTCCGGCTGGTCAAGGGGGCCTACCTGGAGCGCGCCGGTTCCTACCGGTACGGGGAGCCGACCGACATCGCCTACCTGCGGCTGGCGCACCAGCTGGCCGAGGCCGACGTCCCCTGGTCGATGTCGACCCACGACGGCACGCTGCGCGAGGCGGTCCTGCTCGCTCACCCGACCGTGCCGGTGGAGCACCTCCTCGGCGTCCGCCCCGAGGTACTGGACGAGCTGTGCCGAAGAGGCGTCCCCACGAGGGTCTACCTCCCGTACGGCCCCGACTGGTTCCGCTACTGGATGCGCCGCGTCGCGGAGTCTCGAGGCGCCTGACGAATCCCTCGACTCGCCCTGACGAATCCCGCGACTCGCCGGCGGGTGCGCGCGCCCACCTCCCGCGAGTCGGGGTTCTGGGCACACTGAGTTGCGGGTTTCGGCACATCGGCGTGTGTTGTGGTGCCCGACTCGGTGTGCTGAGAGCCCCGACTCGCGGTGCTGTGGTGCCCGACTCGCGGTGCTGGGGTGCCCGACTCGCGGGGTGGGGGCCTAGGCGAAGGTCTGGCGGAGTTCGCCGATTCCTGTCACGTAGCTGACCAGCTCGTCGCCTGGCTGCAGCCAGCGCTGCGGCGTGCGGCCAAGACCCACACCGGCCGGGGTGCCGGTGAAGATCACGTCGCCTGGGAAGAGTGGCATGACGGCGCTGAGGCCGGCGATGACCTGGGGCACCGGGAAGATCAGCTGGCTGGTGCGGGCGTGCTGCACGGTCTCGCCGTCGATGGCGCAGCCGAGTTCCAGGTCGTCGGGGTCGGCGAACTCGTCCGGGGTGACCAGCCACGGGCCCATCGGGGCGAACCCGGGGAACGACTTGCCGACGCTGAACTGCGCAGCGGGTCCGGCGGTCTGCCGGATCCGCTCGGACAGGTCCTGGCCGACGGTGAGCCCGGCGACGTGGCCCCAGGCGTCCTCGGCGGAGACCTTCTCGGCGCGCCGGCCGATGATCACGACCAGCTCGACCTCCCAGTCGGTGTGCCCGCCGGGCGGCAGGTTCACCGTGCTGATCGGGCCGGAGATCGCGCTGCGGAACTTCGTGAACACCGGCGGGAACGAGTCCGGGATGCCGAGTTTCGACTCGGCCGCGTGGTCGGAGTAGTTCAGCCCGATGCCGAACAGCTGCGCGGGCGCGGGAGCAGGTGCGCCGAGCGCGGCCACGTCAAAGGACTGCGCCGCGCTCAGGTCAGCACCGCGTGCCCAGTCCAGGAACTCCGTCCAATCCTGGTAGACGCCCTGCGGGTCGGCGCCGAAGCGGCCACCGCTCGCCTTCTCGACGTCCACCGCGCCCTGCTCACTGAACAGCGTCAACCGGCCGGACAGATTCCCGATGCGCACAAAAGCTCCCTGACAGCTCGTGAGTGTTGAGTATGGCTATAGCCATACTCAACACTCACGAGCTGTTCGCTGCTACTCGTCCCGGTCAGTCGTCGCTGCCTCGGCCCATGCGCAGCGCGAACGCCGCACCCGCCGCCACCAGCAGCACCCCGCCGAGGATCCACGGCCAGGCCGGGATGCCGCCGGACTCGGAGTCCTGGCTGTCGGCGGAATCGCCCTCAGGCTGGGCCGCCGCGGCCGGAACGCCCTTGCCGGTGCCGGCCTGGGTCAGGGTGAAGCTGATCGACCCGCTGACCGGGTGCCCGTCATCGGACACGATCCGGTAGCCGACGGTGTACTTGCCCGCCGCGCCGAGCGGGTTGACCGGCGCGCTCACACTGTTGCCGTCGACCTGCGAAGGCCCGCCCTCGTAGTGCAGCCCGTCCGGACCGAGCACGGTGACCGTGCTGAACGACTGCTGCACCGGCAGGTCGAACTTCAACGTCACCTTCGCCGGCCCGGCCGCCACGCTCGACCCGTTCACCGGATCGCTGTTGACCAGCACGTTGTGTGCCCACGCGGTTCCGGTACCGATCAGCAGTCCGATGACGGCGACCGACCAGATCAGAAGCTGCCGTCTCACTTGGTGGCACCCGAGCGACGGTTGCGCGCGACCGAGCCGATCCCCAGACCGAGGCCGAGCGCACCGAGCACCAGACCGATGCCGCCGAGCCAGCGAGCGGTGTTGTCGGTCCCCTCGGAGGCCTCGTCGTGGCCCGCGTCCGAGCTGGTGGACGTCGCCGAACCGTGCGCGGCGGCGGACATGTCACCGTGGCTGTGCCCACCGTGCGCGCCACCGGCGGGCGGAACGAGCTTCAGGGTCGGCGCCGGGTGCTCCGGCTCGTCGGCACCGTCGGCCTGGACCTGGTCCCAGTTGACGACCGTGCCGTCGTCGTAGGTCTGTTGGGCGGGCATGACGAGCTTGTCGGTGTTGTCCGGCAGCGCGCCGAGGGACACCTCGAAGTCGGCGAACTCGGTCGGGCCGAGCCGGGTGCCGGGCTGCGCGGTCCAGGTGATGGTGCGGACCGCCTCGGTGATCTTCGTTCCGTGCGACTCGATCGGCGGGTTGATCGGGCCCTTCGTGACCTCGGCGGTCCAGCCCGGCAGCGGCGCCGTCCGGACGGACGCGATCGGATGGTCGGCGGGCAGTGTGACCTGCAGCTTCACCGTCCCGGCCGTGGGCAGCTCGGACGGCACCCGGAACGCGACCTTCGCGTAGCTGCCCTGCTCGGCGGTGCCGGGCTGGGCGGTGACGTGGGCGGAGGCGATGCCGGTTCCGGCGAGGGTGAGCGCGGCGGCCGCGGCGACGGTCGCGGCGGCGCGCACGAGGGCGCGACGGGTCGAGCGGGAGGTACTCATGGGGGGGTTCCTGTTCGGGACGAGGGCGCGCGGGAGGACCGCGCGAGAGGGGAGCGGCGCGAGCGCCGGTGGAGGTTTCAGGCGTGCACGACGGCGCGCGGTGGCCCTCGGCGCCGGTGGAACCGTCGCCCGAGCATTCCGCTCGGCCGGTCCTCCACGGGCGCATCGGGCAGTGCGGCCCGGCGCGGCGGCTGCGCGGCGGGCTGCCCGACCGGGATCAGTGCCACTCCGCTGACCAGCGCGGACGCGACGACGAAGACGGCGGACTCGGCGCCGGTCAGTATCGCGGCGGTGATCACCGTGGCCAGCGCGTGCGCGCAGAACATCGCCAGCGGCCGGCCGGTCGAGTGGTGCATCCCGGTGCCGAGCACCTGCAGCAACTCGTGCAGCGCCAGCTGCGATCCGCCGACCAGGGCGAGGATGGCGACGGGGCCACGTCTGCGGTCGGCGAGGCTGGTGAGGAACCCGGCGAGCAGCAGACCGAGAACGACGAGAAGGCCGAGGTTCGGTCGTGCGCCATCGGCGCTGACGTGCCCGGCGAACGAGAGAAGCGTGCACACGAACGCCGCTGTCAGACCACGAGCCACCCGAGGGGCTCCCTGATCCGGCGATGCGTTCACCCTCGGCAGCCTAGAGTGTCCACCTCGACTTGCTGTAGTGAGTCTCTTAACACCAGCTCACGGACGCGAATTCACACCAAGAAGCTCAAGAAGCTGAGGCTCGATCGCGTCCAGCTCGACCGCGACGGCCCGGTGCGCGGCCCGGCGACGCTCGGTGGGCATCTGCTCGGCGGCGTGCACGGCGGCCGACAGGTCGATCAGCCGGGGCTCGGTCGCGGTGATGAAGTTGGTGACCTGCAGCGCCCGGTCCCCGGTGACGCCGAGTGCCTGCAGCTGGGCCAGGGTCTGTGCGATGCCGGCGATCCGGGCGTGCAGCGCACCGCCCTTGCCGCTGAAGTTCTGCAGCTCACCGGGGGCGACACCCAGCCGGCGGGCCTTGCGTTCGTCCCATGCGCCGCGCGCCACCGCCGCCGCGCGCATCGCCACCGGGATGAGTACCGGCGCCAGCACCTTGCCCACCGCGATGGCCCGCTTGGCGTTGCTGGGCGTCACGAGCTGGCGAGGAACGTCGCCCGAGGTCTTCCGCAGCTTCATGCCGGGCACTCTAGTGCCCGACGATCACATCAGCTCGCACAGACCGACTACACGCCGCACAGAGGCTCCAGCCTCTGTGCGGCGTGTGGGCGCTCTGTGCGAGCTGCTCGGTCACGGACGGCCGAGGGAACTGATCAGGTCGACGAGCTCTGAGTCGTAGAGCTTCGCGGGGGTTGTCGTGAGGTTGCGCAGGTGGCCGTAGACCTCCAGGGTCACCAGGCCGTGCATGCGGCCCCAGACCCGGATGGCCAGGCCCACGGCGTCGGGGGGCAGCTCCGGGTGGTTCTCGCGGACGAGAGCCACCAGGCCGGGGTCGAAGTCCGACCAGCGGTACCGGCCGGTCGGTTGCACGGTCGACGCGTCGGCCCAGGTCGCGGCGACCAGCTGGGTCAGCATCGCACAGACCCGGTGCGCCGCGACCGTGATCGGACCGTCCTTCGGCTGCTCGTACCCGGGCACCGGGTCGCCGTACAGCAGCTGGAACTCCTCGGGGTTGCCGACCGCCCACGCCCGGTAGGCGAGACCGACGGCGACCAGCCTGCCCCATGGATCCTCGACCGGGACGGACCGGCGGGCCGCCTCCTCACGATCGGCGAGACGGTTGTACACGTCGGTGGCCAGCGCGGTGATCAGTGCGTCGCGCGTGTCGAAGTAACCGTAGATCGCGCCCGCGGTCATGCCCATGTCGCGGGCGATGGCGCGCAGCGAGATGGCCGAGGGTCCGGCTGCGGCCATCTGCCGGGTGGCGATGTCCTTGATCTCCCGGACCGTCTGCTGCCGGAGGCGCTGTCGCCGGCTCGCGATCTGGTCGGTCATCCCGGCAGGGTATCCGGGAATCAATCGCCGGCCCGGCGCGTATGACTACACGGCGTGTAGTTACTGAACACTGTGGAGGACATGATGCGTATCGGAGTCATCGGCGCGAGCGGCAACATCGGCCAACGCGTCGTCACCGAGGCCGTCCAACGCGGCCACCAGGTCACCGCGTTCACCCGTCCCACATCGGCGCTGCCGGACAGCACCGAGAACGTGCGGTGGCACCCGGTCGACGTGCTCGACACTCAGGACCTCACGGCGTCGATCGGTGGCCTGGACGTCCTGATCAGCGGTTACCAGCCGGGCAACGCGGCCACCGACCTCGGCGACACCCTCCGGCGCTCGATCAGCGACCCGACGGTCTACGTGACGGCGGCGAACGCCCTGCTGAAAGCCATGGAGAGCTATCCGGCACTGCGGCTGATCGTGATCGGCGGCGCGGGCAGCCTGGAGATCCGGCCGGGCGTCACCGGCATCGACTCCCCGGAAGAACTGCGGCAGGGCCTCGTCGCGCTGGGGCTGCCCGAGGAGTACGAGGCCGCGGTGCGCGGGCACCGCGACGCGCTGAACACCTACCGCCTGTCGAACCGGCTCTGGACCTACGCGAGCCCGGCGCTGCGCATCGAACCGGGAACCCGCACCGGACGGTTCCGTCTAGGCGGTGACCAGGTGATCGTCGACGCGAACGGGGAGAGCAGCATCTCCTACGAGGACTTCGCGGTCGCGCTGCTCGACGAGGCCGAGCTGCCCAGGTACGTCCAGCGCAGGTTCACCGTCGGCTACTGAGTCAGAGGTCCAGCAGCCAGTCGGCGTTCCCTCGGGGGACAGCAGTCGGCGCGCCTGGTCGAGCGTTTCGGACGGGAGGAAATCTCGCCAGGCGATGCCCGGCGCGGGGTCGGTGTCTGCGGCGTTGAGCATGATCTCGAGGGCTTGGGCGAGGCCGTCGACATGTCCCTCGTAGCGGGGCGGTAGGTAAGGGAGCGTCTGGTGCGCGCGGGCGGCCGTGACGCACAGGGCGTAGCGGATGGTGGGGGCGGCCTGCTGGTAGAGGGGTCTGCGCCGGTCGAGGGGATCCTCGACGGCGTTCACGAGCCGGCAGTCCTTCCCGATCACGAGCTTGCTCGCCCGGGTGATCGCGACGCTGAGCGCGAGGTTCGGGTAGCTGTACGGACGCGGATCCTCTGTGGGTCTACGACCCAGAAGGGTGACCGTTCCATTCGACCTGTGTAGGTAGACAGCCAAGTCCACGTAGACTTCCCCCTGAGATACAATATATCGTATCTATGTAATTTATCATGAGAAGGTACACATGGCGACTGCGGCACCTCATGTAGCTCCGATCCGCTGGCTGGTCGGCACCGAGCTGATCCGGGCCAGGAAGGAAGCGCGGCTCTCGGTGGCCAAGGCCGCCGCGCTGACCGGGATCAACAGCCCGAAGATCGGGCACATGGAGAACGGCCGGCAGCAGCAGACCGAGGAGGACATCACGACGTTGCTGTCTGCCTACGGCGCCGACGCGCGCAGCATCGGCCGATTGATCGAGCTGTCGGCCCGAGTCGAAGAGGCGAACTGGTGGAAACCGTGGTCGGACGTGGTCGATACCTGGTTCTCGTCGTTCGTGGGGCTGGAGCGGGTGGCGGATCGGGAATTCGCCTACGAGCGCGATGCTGTGCCCGGCCTGCTGCAGACGCCGGAGTACGCCACCGCACTCACTGAGAGGTCGATGCTGGTCAGAGCTGATCGAGTCCAGCGAGTCGTGGACTTTCGCATGGCCCGCGCGGAGAGACTGACGGAAGCGGGTAGACCGCTTCGGTTGCACACGGTGATCACCTCATGGGCACTGGAGGTCGCCATCGGCACCCGGGAGGTTCGGCGCGCTCAGCTGGAACATCTGATCCGAATGGCCGACCTGCCCAACGTGACGATCCAGATACTCCGGCCGGAGGACGGGATTCCGGCCGTCCACATAGGCAAGTTCACGCTGCTCAGCTTCAATGCGACGAGCCAGCTCTGCTACATCCAGCTCTTGGATGATGCCCTCTACTACTACGATGAACAGCGGCTCCGGACGTACCAGCACGGCGTCAGCGACCTTGAACGCGTCGCGGCCAGCCCGGAGCGCTCGGTGGAGCTGATCCGCAAGATGTTGTAGGAGGTGTCCAGGTGGCGGAGCCACGCTGGCGGACCAGCAGCTACAGCACTCACAACGGTGAGTGCGTCGAGGTGGCTGCGCTGGGGGACGACATCGTGGGCATCCGGGACACCAAGAACCGTGCGGCCGGGACTCTCGTGGTCACCCAGGCTGCGATGAGTGCTCTGATCGTCTCGCTGAGAGGGTCAGAGGTCGCCACCCTCGTCGACTAGCCGGGCCACCTCGCGCTGGATCAGGCCCAGCCGGGCTTCCTTGACCAGGGGGATTTCGCGGCGACGGCGGCGCACCTCGGCCAGGTCGACCTCGGCGGTCGACACGTGTTCGGTGACCAAGGGTGCTTCGGCGAGCACGTCGCCCCACGGGTCGATGATGTGCGAACCGCCCCAGAACCGCAGGCCGTCCTCGACGCCGACCCGGTTGACGAACACCACGTACAGCTCGTACATACGCCCGTAGAACCGGGTGATGCCGTGCCAGTAGCCCGCCGAGTCGTAGCGGCGCGGGAAGTTCGACTGGGCGCTCGCGGTGGGCACGAGCAGTACGCGGGCGCCGTCCTGGGTGGCGATGAACGCGAGCTGCGGCTGCCAGGCGTCGTTGCAGATGAGCGTCGCCATGCGGCCGTACTCGGTGTCGAAGGCGCGCAGCGACGGGCCGGGCGTGAAGTGTTTGCGTTCCTCGTAGGTACGGTAGGTCGGCAGGTACAGCTTGCGGTGCAGGTGCACCAGCTCACCGTCCTGGTAGTAACCCGAGCTGTTGTAGGTGTGCACCCCCTTGCCGGTCTCGACGAAACTCAGCAGCACACCGGCCTTGCCCGCCGCCTTGGACAGCCGGATGAGCCGCTCGTCGTCGGGCGTGATGGACAGGTCCTGGTCGACCCCGCCGATCGCGTAGCCGCTGATGTGCAGCTCGGGGAAGACGATCAGGTCGGTGCCCTGCGCGACCGCCTCGGCGATCACCCGTTCAGCGTGTTCCACGTTCGCGTCGATGTCGCCCAGCTGCACGTCGACCTGGGCCATGGTGATTCGCACCGGCACACGGTATCGGCTACGTCACTCCGGTCCGGCGCCCGAGCGCCACCAGGCGAGCAGCGCCCCACGATCCGGGCTGAACGCCATGACCCGGATGTCGGTGCGCTCGTCGGTCCAGGCCAGTGCGAACGTTGCGGCGTCGGCGACGGTCGGGCCGCACTGCAGCGTGCCGGTGGAGCCGTTCGGGCGGGTGTAGCGGGCCGAACCGAAGAACCCGGGTGGGTCGCTGAGACAGTCCGGCCCGCCGCTGGGGCCGCCGGCGGCGAGTAGCTCGTTGTGGTCGGCGTACTGGTAGTAGAAGACCGAGCCGCCGCGCAGGGTGGACACGAGACAGGCCGCCCCGACGACCCGTGCGCCCTTGACGTTCAGGCCAACCTGCTTCTCCGTCGGTCGGGTGCAGATGCTCGGCGAACCTGCCGGGATGTGGTCGAGGAGCTGGCGTTCCTGGGCGGTCGGGAACTGCGACCGCTGGTTGAGCGAGCCCACCAGCGGGGCCACGCGGGGGCTCGAGGCATGGCTGAGCCAGTTGACGAGTGCCGTCCGATCCGGACCGGAGGCGATGCCCATGAGCATGAGCGAGTCGATGCTCATGGTGAGCGTGGGTGCGCCGGGCCCCGGTCGGCAGGCGAGCCGGCCGAACGGAACGGACAGGACGTAGGTGACGGAGTCACCCAGGAACGTGGGTTCCTTGGGGTCGCTGCAGTCGACGCCGTCGTGGCCGCCTGCCTTCTCGACGTCCGAGCGGTAGGCGCGGTCCAGGTGCTCGGAGTCGGAGAACCGCAGGTAGCGGACCGTGCTCGCTCCGGTCCCGAGTGGTGTGCAGTCGACCGAGGCGACCGCGCCGTCCACCGCGTCGATCGCGCCGGCCGGGGCGCGGCGGCAGTCGGTCTCGACCAGCAGCGCCATCAGGTCCTTCTCCTGCGCGGCGGGGAAGGCCGGGATCTCGACCCAACGGGCCCAGGCCTGGTACAGCGCGAGCGCGTCGCCGTCGGACCTGGTGGCGGTCGACACCGTGCGGTCGGTCCGGTTCAGCCAGACCATGCGGGCGCCGGTGTTGTCCCGCACACACAGCACCCGCCCGGTCGGAGCGCCGACGCCGGGGTAGGAGTGCTCCCAGCCGGGGCTGTTCGAGCAGTCGCCGTCGCCGGTTCGCGCCGAGGGGGTGGCGGCGACCGCCGCGCGGTAACCGGCCTCGGCGTCGGCGGCCGAGTCGTACAGCCCGGCGGTCATGTCCTGACCGTCCGCGCCGTGGCAGCGCAGCTGCCGGTCGGAGCCAGGTGGCAGGCCCTCCGGCCCGGCGAGTGCGCACGCACCGCGGACGGCGGCTGGCATCCGGGTCAGCTCGCCGTCCGTCGGGCCGAACGACGCCACGATGTGCGGCGTCGCGATCACTCCGGCGGCGACCGCGACCACCAGCGCCAACGCGGCGCCGATCACGGTCCGGCGACGCCGGGTGCGCTTCGGGGACGGTGCGGGCGCCTCGGCGGGCAGCGCCGCTCTCGCCGCGTCGACGAGGGCGCGACACGTCGGGTAGCGCGCCGCGTACGCCGCCTGCAGCACGTCGGCGAGCGCGGGCCGGTGCGGCGGGAGGCAGTGCGCGAGCACCGCGCCGAGGCTGCGCTGGTCGTTCGCCGGGCCGACCGGGGTCCCCGGTGGGTACAGCCCGAACCCGGCCAGGCAGACGTGGCCGGTGCGCACGTCGACCAGCGCGTCCTCCGCGCGGAGGTCCCCGTGCACCGCCCCGACCCGGTGAGCGGCGTCCAACGCGTCCGCGACCTGCGTCAACACCGCGAGCTCTGCGGACGGCGACCCGCCGTTCGGGGCGAACGCGACCAGGTCGGCGCCGTCCGGTACCTGCGCCGACAACATGCCCGGCCCGGCCGTACGCAGCGGCAGGATGTGCGGATGGCCGAGCGCGGCGACCGCGTCGCTCGACGCCGGGCTCAGCTCCGGCCCGAACGTGACGAACACCGACCGCTTCCCCGTCTGCCGGTGCTCGGCCAGCACGGTCAGCCGGGTCGGCCCCGCCGCCAGTCGGCGGACCACCCGCTGGTCGGCCGGCAGCTCGCGCACCTCGTCCACACCCATCCCCCTCGACCGAACCGCGACACCTGTGGATCAACGGTAAGCGGTGGACGGCGTCGATGGGTATGAAACGGCGGATCCGCTAGTTGACGTTCGCTGTCCACCAGGCGATCAGCTCGGCCTGCTTCGCGGGGTTCGCCGGGACCGCCGTGGCGGCCAGGACCCCGGTTCGGTCGTCCGACCAGACCAGCACGGACACCTTCGACTCGGTGGTGAAGCAGGTCAGTACACCCGTCGCGCCGCTCGGCTTGCTGTAGCGCGCGGTGCCGAGGAAACCAGGCGGGTTCGTCTCGCAGCTGCGGGCGCCGCCGCTGCCCACATCCTTAGCGAGTCGCTGGGGATCGGCGTACCGGTAGAAGTAGACCGGTGTCGGCGTCTTGTCGTCCCAGCAGGCGACCGCGACGACCTGCGCGTCGAGAACATCGTTGCGGATCTTCTCCTCGGAAGGCCGCACGCAGATCTTCCCGGTGCTCAGCGTCAGTCCGGCGATGATCGCGGCCTCGTCCGGAGTGGGGAACGGCGGCGTCGCCTGCCGGTTGAGCTCGGCGAACAGCACAGCGGGATTCGGCTGGCCCTCGTCCACGAACCATCTGTTCAGCTGGCCCCGGTCGCTCGCGGTGGCGACACCCAGGAGCCGGAGCGGATCCAGCATCCAGACGAATGTCGGCTCGCCAGCGGTCTGGCCGCAGGCGAGCTTGCCCACCTTGGCGGTCCCGCCCTTCCAGTCGTCGTCGCCGACATCGGTCGGCAGCGCACAGGACGAGGCGCCTGCTGATCGATGACCGCCTTCTCCTCCGAGGTCGGGAACTCCGGGATCTGTACCCAACGGGCCCATGCCTGGTACAGGGCGACGGCGTTGCCGTCCGGTCTGGTCGCGGTGGACACCGTGCGGTTGGCCCGGTCCAGCCAGACCACCCGCGCACCGGTGTCGTTGCGCACGCACAACACCCGCCCGGCCGCCGCGCCGACACCGGGGTAGACGTGCTCCCAGCCCGGGCTCGCGGCGCAGTCACCGTCGCCGTTGCGCGCGCCGGGAGTCGCCGCGACCGCGGCGCGGTACCCGGCCTCGGCTTCCGGCTCGGAGTCGTACAACCCGGCGATCAGCTCCTGACCCGCCAGGTCCTTGCACCGCAGCTGACGCGAGGCGTTCGGGACCGGGCCCTTCGGGTCGGTGAGGTCACAGTCGACCCGGACCGTGGCGGGCATCCGGGCCAGCTCGGCGCTGGTGGGACTCCAGTGGGACAGCCCCCAGGCACCGCCCGTCACGGCGACGACCAGCAACAGCACGACCGCCAGTACGGATCCGAGGATCAGCCGGAAGCGTTTCGTATCCCGCGGATCCCGGGGCCGCGCCGGGGCGGCGGCAGGCTGACGCGGGGGCGGCAGCAGGATCGCGGCGGCCGCGTCGATCATGGCCCGGCAGCTCGGGTAGAGCTGCTCCGGATCCTCGGCCACGGCGCGGTCCAGCACCTCGGCCAGCTCAGGTGGCGGCGGTGCGCTCGTCGGCGACAGCCCTTCGACGCACTGGACCAGCAGCGCCCCCAGCTCCTCGACGTCCAGCGTCGCGCCGTCCTCGGCGGACTCGGCGGCGGGCGAGACCCCGAACCCGGACAGGCACGCGTGTCCGGTGCGCAGGTCGATCAGGACGTCCTCGGCACGCAGGTCACCGTGGTAGCACCCGACCCGGCGGGCGGCGTCCAGCGCATCGGCGATCCCGGCCAGCACCGGCAGGAACCCGGCGGGAGGGCTGGCGCCCGGGATGAGCGCGGCCAGCTCGGCGGCGGCCGGAACGCCGGCGACCAGGTGTGTCACCGCATCGTCCCGGGCACGCACCGGCATGACGTGCGGGTGGTTCAGCGCCGCGACGGCATCGGTGTGGCGGCGCAGCCGGTCCCGCTGCTCGACGTGTTCGATCAGCTCCGGCGCCGGCACCACGACGACCACCCGGTCGCCCGACTCGCGGTGCTCGGCCAGGACGGTCCGCCGCATCGGCACCCGGGCCAGCTCCCGGACCGGCACATGGTCCGCCGGGAGCAGCGTCGCCAGATCGTCCATGCCGTCCCTCTCGATCAAACCAGTGCGATAACACTAGATCGACGGGCGCCGCGCAACTCAGCTGGACGGGCTCACCTGAGGAAACCGTTGTCGGTCAGGAACTTCTCCGCGACCTCTTCTGGTAGCGCGCCGTCCACGTCCACCTGTCGGTTCATCGCCCGCACCGTGTCGTCGGTGAGCTTCGCGGTGATCGGCCCGAAGATCCGCGCGAGCTGCGGATACCGCGCGGCGACGTCCTCCCGGACGGTCAGCGCGGCGTTGTAGCGGACGAAGAACTGCCTGTCGTCGTCGAGGACCAGCAGGTCCTGCGCGGCGATGCGGCCGTCGGTCGAGCCGACCTCACCGAACGTGCACTGCGTCCCGCTCGGGATCTGGGTGTAGATGACCCCGGCGTCGACCGTCCTGACCAGGGCGGCGGGCAGCGCGAAGCCGTACGCCTTCTGTACGCCCGGCCAGCCGTCGTCGCGGCTGAGGAACTCCGAGGCGACGCACGTGCTCGCCTGTTCGGGCGCGGTGTTGGCGAGGCGCGCGTAGTCGGAGATCGTGTGGATGTTCAGCTGCTGCGCCCTGGCCCGGGACGTGGCCAGCGCGTAGGTGTTGTTCAGCGGCGCCATGTCCAGCCAGCGCACGTGGTTGCGCCGCAGGTCCTCCTCGGCGACCAGCCGGTACAGCGCGGTCGGGTCGCGCGGCGCCTCCGCCGGGGTGTGGCCGAGCAGCGCGGTCCAGCCGGTGCCGGTGTAGTCCCAGTACATGTCGAGCGCGTTCGAGGTCAGCGCGGTGCGGACGTTGGTGGTGCCCTGGATGCCGGTCTTGTCCTCGACGCTCGCGCCTGCCGCCTCCAGTGCCTTGACGGTGATCTGGCCGAGGATCAGCGACTCGGTGAACTCCTTCGACCCGACCCGGAAGCTCGCGCCGTCCAACGAACCGCCGGTCGACTGCGGGCTTGCGCACGCGGCCAGTGCGAGGACGGCCACCAGCAGTACGGCTCTGACCCGGCGCATCTACTTGATGAAGCCGTTCTCCTTCAGGAAGTTCTGCGCCACTTCCTCCGGCAGCGCGCCGTCCACGTCGACCTGCTGGTTCATCGTGCGCAGCGTGTCGTCGGTGAGCTTCGCGCTGATCGGACCGAACACCTGGGCCAGCTGCGGGTACTTCTGGAACACGTCGTCGCGGATGGTCATCGCGCCGTTGTAGAGGACGAAGAACTTCTTGTCGTCGTTCAGCACCTCGAGGTGCTGAGCCGCGACCCGGCCGTCGGTCGCGGTGACCTCACCGAAGTTGCACTGCTGGCCGCTCGGCACCTGCGTGTAGATGACGCCCAGGTCGACGGTCTTGACCAGGTTGCCGGGCAGCGCGAAGCCGTAGGTCTTCTGCACGCCGGGCCAGCCGTCGTCCCGGCCGAGGAACTCCGACGCGACGCAGATGCTCGCCTTCGCCGGGTCGGCGTTGGCCAGCCGTGCGTAGTCCGACAGCGAGTGGACGTTCAGCTCCTGCGCGCGGCTCTGCGCGGTGGCGATCGCGTAGGTGTTGTTGAGCGGTGCCGGGTCCAGCCATTTGATCTTGTTCTTCTGCAGGTCCTCGTCGGCGACGGCCTTGAACAGCGCGGCGCTGTCCTTCGGCGCCTCGGCCGGGGTGTGGCCGAGCAGCGTCGTCCAGCCGGTGCCGGTGTAGTCCCAGTACATGTCGATCGCGCCGGAGGTCAGCGCGGTGCGGACGTTCGTGGTGCCCTGGATGCCGGTCTTGTCCTCGACGCTCGCGCCGGTCGCCTTCAGCGCCTGCACGGCGATCTGACCGAGCACCAGCTGCTCGGTGAACTCCTTCGACCCGACCTTGAACGACGCACCCTCCATGCGCACCGCGCCGAGCGAACCGCCACCGGCGTCACCGCCGCCGCTCCCACCGCCGCACGCCGCGGTGGTGAGCGCGATTCCGGCCACGACCAGACCGGCCAGTGCACGTCGCATGTGTCGCACAGTTGCTCCTTCAGCAGTCACAGGCCCCGGGGACGTAGCACGTCCTCGGCGATCCCCGCGAGGTAGTCGACGAACAGGGCGAGAACGGCGGTCAGCACACTGCCCACCACGATGACCAGCTGGCGGTTCGACACGAGCCCGCCGTCGATGATGTTGCCGAGACCGCCCGCGCCGACGAACGTGCACAGCGCGGCGGTGCCCACGTTGATGACCAGCGCGGTGCGCAGGCCGGTCAGGATCACCGGGACCGCGAGCGGCAGCTCGATCCTGGTCAGCACGGCGAGCTTGCTCATGCCCATGCCCCGGCCGGACTCGATGACCGCCTGGTCGACCTGGCGAAGCCCGATCATGGTGTTGCGCAGCACCGGCAGGATCGAGTACGCGACCAGCGCGACGATCGACGGCCAGAAGCCGATGTCCCAGACGATCGCGAAGATCACCAGCAGCCCGATCGACGGGACCGCCTGGCCGATGTTGAACACCGCCATGGTGGGCCCGGTGATGCGCGCGGCGAACGGCCTGGTCAGCGCGATGCCCACGGGGATCGCGATGATCAGCACGCCGATCGTGGACACCGCCGTCAGCGCCAGGTGCTGCCCGGTCGCCTGGAGCAGTTTCGGGCCGTTGACCAGGCGTTGCTCGATGCTGTCCAGCGTGCGGGAGTGGACGACCACGTACAGCACGAGCAGCACGGCGAGCAGCGCGGCGGGTAGCCCGAGGTAGCCGGCCACGGACCGACGGCCCGAGGCTGCCCGTTCCTGCTTGGCGAGCGTGTACGTCATGCCGGTTCGTCCTCGACCAGCCCGGATGCGGGGTCGGCGCCCGCGCGCAGCCGGTCGCGTTCGGCCGTGCGCATGCCCCGGATGGACTCGTTGATCGTGTCGATGTCGACGATGCCCTGGTACTCGCCTGAGCGGTCCACCACGACCGCGGTGCAGTACCGCGCGGTGAGCATCTCGTTGAGTGTGTCGGACAGGGTCGCCTGCGGTTCGACCACCGCGAGCGGCAGCCCGATCTCGGCGAGCGACCGGCCGTTGTCCCGTCCCAGGTGATCGGAGTTGACCCAGCTGCGGGGTTTGCGCTGGTCGTCGAGCACCAGCAGACAGCCCCGGTCGGTCGCCTCCAGGTCTCGGTAGGCCTGGGCGCGATCCGCGTCGGCGGCGATCGTCGGCCACTGGGACAGCTCGATGTCGCGGACCCGGCTCAGGCTCAGCCGCTTGAGCGAGGCGCCTCGGCCGATGAAGTCGGCGACGAACTCGTCCGCCGGATTGACCAGAATCCGCTCGGGGGTGTCGAACTGGGCGATGTGCGAGTGTTCGCGCAGGATCGCGATGCGGTCACCCATCTTGATCGCCTCGTCGATGTCATGGGTGACGAAGATGATCGTCTTCTTGATCTCGGCCTGCAGCCGGAGGAACTCGTTCTGCAGCCGGTCGCGGGTGATCGGGTCGATCGCGCCGAACGGCTCGTCCATCAGCATGACGTCCGGGTCGGCGCTCATCGCCCTGGCCACCCCGATGCGCTGACGCTGGCCGCCGGACAGCTCCTTCGGGTAGCGGCCCCGGTAGGTCTCCGGGTCCATGCTGACCGTGCGCAGCAGCTCGTCGATCCGGGCCTCGATGCGGTCCGGCTTCCAGCCCAGCATCTTCGGCACGGTGGCGATGTTCTGCGCGATCGTCTGGTGCGGGAACAGCCCGATCTGCTGGATGACGTAGCCGATACGGCGGCGCAGCTGGTCGGCGTTGACCTTCGTGACGTCCTCGTCGTCCAGGAAGATGCGGCCCGAGGTGGGCTCGATCAGCCGGTTGACCATCTTCATCGTGGTCGTCTTGCCGCAGCCCGACGGACCCACGAAGATCACGATCTCGCCCTCGGGGATCTCCATGGACAGCTCGTCCACCGCGGCCTGCTTCTGACCGGGGAACGTCTTGGTGAGCCGGTCCAGCCGAATCTTGATCTTCTGGGTCATTGGATCCCCCGGGATGTCGTGATTCGGTTGACCAGCACGAACAACAGGTCGAACAGGATCGCCAGCAGCACGATGCCGAGGACCCCGCCGAGCACGTAGTTGATCGCCTGGGGGCTGCCGATGCGGGCCAGCCCGGTGAAGATGTCCTGACCGAGGCCCGGACCCCGAATGTAGGCGCCGATCGCCGCGATGCCGATCGTCAGCAGCGTCGAGACCCGGATGCCGGTGAGGATGACCGGCCAGGCGAGCGGCAGCTCGATGCGTAACAGCCGCGCGTTCCTCGGCATGCCGATGCCCTGCGCCGACTCGACGATGGCCGGGTCGACGCTGCGCAGCCCGACGATCGTGTTCGCCAGGATCGGCAGCAGCGAGTACATCACCAGCGCGATGATCACCGGCACGATGCCGAGCCCGATCAGGCCGATGAACAGGCCGAACAGGGCCAGCGACGGGATGGTCAGGAAGACCGAGGCGATGCCGAGGACGAGCTGTCTGGCGCGGTCGGTGCGGTACGTGGCGACGCCGACCGCGACACCGATGACGGTGGCGATGGCGACCGTCGTGATCGTGACCAAGGCGTGTTCGATTGTCAGTTCAAGCACGTGCGCCCAGCGGAACTGGAGGTAGTTGAGGAACCGCAATTCCACCTCCTGAGTCGATCACGAACTGTGACACAGCGTGCCGAAGATTTCTAGCGGAGGCGCAATTGCCTGGGGCCGGTGTTGGGGGAGGGTTCAGTCCCTGCCGGCTTTATGCCGTGAGTGATTTGGGCTGCTATGGCAGCCCAAATCACTCACGGGTGTCTTGGTGTGGTGTCCCCGCTGGCTTGTGAGTGTCTTGGCGTGGGCGGGCGGTATCAACCCCCGGCTTCGCCGGCCTCGCGCTGGTTCGTGGTTGCGCGGGTTCGGGGGCGAGGGTTCCGGGTTGACACCGCCCGCCTTCGCGGGGTTGGTGGGACTTTGCACACCTACGTGCTGCGTCGCACACGTCCGGACATATGCGACGCAGCACGTAGGTGTGCAAGGTGTTCCAGCGGCGAGGTGCGGGGGCGGCCGCAGCGAGCCTTGGAGGCGGCGCGGCGCGGCGCGCTTCAGGAGCCGCGGGCGTCACGCCTCGCAGAGGTTCGGGTTGTGTCGCAGATGCTGCAGTGTCTGCGATGCGACGTGAGGGTCTGCGACGTGACGTCGGAGGGTGTGGGAAAGGCCGAACGAGAACTGTCGGACCCTGTCTCTACAGTGCTGGGCATGGCGGTGATTGCGGGACAGGTGACGCTCGATGCGTCCGCGGTGTCCCGGTGTCGTCGCCGGGTGCATCTCGAGCATGATCCGTCGGCTGTGGGAGCGCCTCGGGCTCAGCCTGATCCGGCGCTGGAGCAGCGGCGCGACGATGCATTGGCGCATCGGGCCGAGATCGGGGATCGGCTGGCCTCGCTGGTCGGGCCCGCGCAGTGGGTCGCGGTGCCGAGCGGTCCGGCTCGGGAGCGGGAGCAGGCCACCGTCGCCGCGCTGCGGGCGGGCGCCGAGTACGTGTGGAACGCGGTGTTGCCGCTCGATCCGGCCGCCGCTCGCAGCGGTGACGTCGATCTGCTCGTTCGGGGCGCCGACGGCGGTTACCGGCCGTTGATCGTCGTGCGTCATCGGGTCACCGATCCGGGGTCGGGGGCGTTGACCGGGCCGTTGGGGCCGCCGCATGCCGAGCTGGCCTCGGCGGATCCGTCCCGGAAGGCTCGGTCGCACACGCGTGACCAGCTGCGGCTCGCGCATCTGGTGCGGATGTTGCAGTCCGTCGGGTTCGCCGATCCCGAATTGCCCTCGTTGGGTGGGGTGATCGGGCTGGACGCCGACGTGGTGCTGTGGCACGACCTGTCGGTGCCCAGCTGGCCGGGCGGGCACAGCACGCTGCAGGAATACGACAGCCGGTTCGCGGATCGGTTGGCCATCGCGCAGGCTGCCGCCGCCGGCCGGCCCGCGCTCGCCCAGCCGTCGCGGATCACCGAGTGCCGGCGGTGTCCCTGGTGGCCGACCTGCGAGACGGTGCTCGCCGACCGCCGCGACGTGAGCCTCGTGCTGCGCGGTGAGCATGCGGTGGCCCTGCGCGATGCCGGTGTCGCCACCGTCGCCCAGCTGGCCGCGCTCGATCCGGCCGCCGAGCCGCCGGTGCTGTTGCACGGCATGCCGTTCGCCGACGCGATCGCACTGGCCAAGGCGTACCTGCGGGACCTTCCGCTGGTCCGCAGGGTCGCGGAGGTGCCGGTGCTGCGGGCCGACGTCGAGGTCGACATCGACATGGAGAGCTTCGGTGAGGGCGGCGCCTACCTGTGGGGGTGCCTGCTCACCACCCCGGGCGGCGCCGACATCGGGGAGCCGACGGGGTACCGCGCCTTCGCCACCTGGACGCCGCTGCCCACCGACGACGAGGCCCGGTCGTTCGCCGAGTTCTGGGGCTGGCTCAGTGCGCTGCGCCGCCGGTGCGCCGAGCGCGGGCTGACCTTCGCCGCCTACTGCTACAACGAGCAGGCCGAGAACCGCTGGCTGCTCGGTTCCGCCGACCGTTTCGTCGGATACCCGGGCATCCCGCCGCGCGCCGAGGTCGAGGAGTTCATCGTCTCCGACCGCTGGGTCGACCTGTTCGCCGTGGTCAGCCAGTGGTTCCTGTGCGCACAGGGCAAGGGGCTCAAGCGCATCGCACCCGCGGCGGGGTTCGCCTGGCAGGACCCGGAGGCCAGCGGGGAGAACTCGATGCGCTGGTACCGCGACGCCGTCGGCATGGACGGCGAGCCGCCCGACGAGACGCAGCGGGAACGGCTGCTGCGCTACAACTCCGACGACGTGCACGCGACCCAGGTGCTGCGCGCCTGGATGACGTCGCCGGCACTGGCCGAGGTTCCACTGGCCGCCGATCTCTGACGGCGCCGGACCGGCTGGACTGTCGCGTATGCATCCGAGCGGCGCGGCGATGGAATGACCCGGTGCCGAAGGCTTGACTTGCCAGGTGAGAAACGCGGAAGAGTCGACGACGGGGACGCTGCGCGGCCTGACCGCGTTCTACGTCCTGATCAGTGTGCCGGGGATGCTGCTGCCGCCGGTCTTCCCGACCACGGATCCCTGGCGGGCGGGGTACTGGGCGGCGGGAGCCGTGATCTGCCTGGGGGTCCTGGTGTCGACCGTGCGGCAGCCGTCACGGCCGCTGTCGCTCGGCGCGGGCTGGCTGGTGTTCCTGCTCGCCGTGTACCTGGGGTTCGTCGTCGCCGACCTGCTCGCGGCGGTGACCGTCATGCCGCTGTCGGTGGCGGTTCTGAGCCTGCTCGCCGGGCAGGTGGCTCCCCGGACCCGCAAGGTGCTGCTGACCCTGCACGTCGCGCTGTCCGGCGTCTTCCTCGGGCTCGCGGCGGTCATGCTGACGCTCGCGGTTCTCGCCGCCGACACCCGCGACGCGGCCGTGGCTCAGTCGCACTACGTCCTGCTGGCCGGCTTCGAGGTCACGATCCTGCCCTGGGTCAGCCTGTCGTCGATCATGTCCGGCCTCGCGGTGAGCCTCACCGGCAAATGGGGCCTGGTGAAGCACTACTGGGTGCTGGCCAAGTTCGTGCTGGCGGTGCTCGCCGTGGCCAGCGGACTCGTGTTCGTCCAGGGCTGGGTGGCCTCGGCGGCCGAGAAGCCCGGGGCCGACCCGGTGTGGCTGATCGGCGGCTTCGGCGTCGGCGGCGCGCTGGTGCTGGCCGCGACCGTGCTGTCGGTGTACAAGCCGTGGGGCCGCACCCGCTTTGGACGCACGACACCGCGCACCCCACGTCCACACCGCGCTATGAGCACATAGCGCGGCGTGGAGCGGAGGTGCGCGGTGTCGGTGGCGCGACCTGGCCGAAGGGTCAGCTGCTGGTCTGCTCCTGGCGGCGCGGGAGCTTCCAGTCGGGACGGACCCAGTGGCAGGTGTAGCCGTTGGGGTAATGGATCAGGTAGTCCTGGTGCTCCGGCTCGGCCTCCCAGAACGGGCCCGCCTCGGTCACCTCGGTGACGACCTTCCCTGGCCACAGACCCGCGGCGTCCACGTCGGCGATCGTGTCCTCGGCGACCTTGCGCTGCTCGTCGCTGGTGTAGAAGATCGCCGACCGGTAGCTCAGGCCCCTGTCGTTGCCCTGGCGGTTCTTCGTCGACGGGTCGTGGATCTGGAAGAAGAACTCCAGCAGGTCCCGGTAGCTGATCTTGGCGGGGTCGAACAGGATCTCGATCGCCTCGGCGTGCGTTCCGTGGTTACGGTACGTCGCGTTCGGCACGTCACCGCCGGTGTACCCGACGCGGGTCGACTCGACGCCCGGCTGCCTGCGAATGAGGTCCTGCACACCCCAGAAGCAGCCACCGGCGAGGATCGCCTTCTCTGTGCTCATCTGTAGTCTCGCTCCTTCGATCGGCCACATGCGATAACGCTCGGTCGCTCCTCAACCTTCCCATCTTCCGGCGGCCCTTGCCCGAACCTTCACCGGTGACCCACGATGGCCCGGTGGCGTGGGATCTCATCGTGGTCGGTGCCGGGTCGTCGGGGGCCGCGCTGGCCGCGCGTTGCGCCTCGGCCGGCAGGCGAGTCCTGCTGCTGGAAGCGGGGATCGACTTCCGATCGGCCGCACTGCCCGAGGAGTGGCGCTCGCCCAACCCGATGAACGGCCTGCTCAGCCCCACCATCGGCGACTACCTGTGGCCCGGTCTCGACGCGACCCGCACCGAGTGGCAGGAGCCCTACCTGTACTGGCGTGGACGCGGCGTCGGCGGCAGCTCGACGGTCAACGGGCAGATCGCGATCCGCCCGCCGATGGACGACTTCGACTCCTGGCCGGCCGGCTGGCGACCGGCGGACGTGCTGCCCCACTTCGTCGCGCTGGAGTCCGACCAGGACTTCGCGGCCGAGACCTACCACGGTGGCGACGGGCCGACGCCGGTGTACCGGGCGCCGGTTGCGGCGTGGGGCGCGGTCGACGAGGCGTTGCGCGGCGCCGCGCTCGCGCACGGGTTCGAGTGGGCGCCGGACGTCAACGCGCCGGGCGCGACCGGGGTGTCGCCGTACCCGATCAACTCCCGCGACGGGCGCCGCGTCTCCACCAACGACGCCTACCTTGAGCCCGCGCGGGAGTTGGCCACGCTCGAGGTCAGGGGCGGGTGCCTGGTCGACACCGTGGTGTTCGACGGGACCCGCGCGGTCGGGGTCCGGCTGGCCGGCGGTGAGGTGCTGCACGCCGACCAGGTCGTGCTCAGCGCCGGAGTGATCGCCTCGCCGACGATCCTGCTGCGTTCCGGCATCGGTCCGGCCGACGCGCTGCGGGCACTGGGTGTCGAGGTCCGCGCCGACCTGCCGGTCGGGCGGGGTATGCAGGACCATCCGATGGTCATGGCCGGCGTACCGCTGCTGCCCGGGCACGCTGCGGGTCCTGAGGACCGGCACACGAACTGCTGCGTGCGCTACGACAGCGGGACCGGCGGTCTCGGCAACGACATGATGCTGGTCGCGCTCAACCAGAACCTGCTGGCCATGAGCAGCGCCGACATGCGCGCCGGCGCCGGCGGCATCGGGGTGTGGGTCAACCAGGTGTTCTCCCGCGGTTCGGTCGAGCTGACCGGTCTCGACCCGGCCACGCTGCCGGTCGTCCGGGAGAACATGCTGTCCGACGAGCGTGACCTGGCGCGGCTGCGCGACGGCGCCCGGCTGCTGGCGAAGCTGATCGACTCCGCACCGGTCCGCGCCGTGTGCGGCGACGACCCGTGGCAGGCGCCGGTCAACCATCCGCTGCGCGCGGCGCTGGACGGCTCGGACACCGACCTCGACCGGCACCTGCGTGCCACCGCCGTCGACACGCAGCACGGCACCAGCACCTGCCGGATGGGTTCGCCGTCCGACGCCACGACCGTGGTCGACCCGGACTGTCGGGTGCTCGGCGTCGAGGGTCTGCGGGTGGTCGACGCGTCGATCTTCCCGTCGGTGCCCAGGGCGAACACCAACCTGACCGCGATCATGGTCGGCGAGCTCATGGCCGATCGGCTGTGACCCGCAGGTCGTAGCCGGAGGTGTCGGTGCTCAGCCGGGTGCGGTGCGCGCCGGGCGTCCACGGCCACAGCTCCGGCACACCGTCCTTGCCGAGGTACCAGCTGGTGCAGCCGGTGGTCCAGACGGTGCCGGGCATCGCCGAGCGCATCTCGGTGTTGAACGCGTCGGTCGCCTGGCGGGTGGGCGCGACGGTGGCGAACTCGCCGCGCCGCCAGCGGTCGACCCAGCCGAGGATGTGGTCGGCCTGGGTCTCGGCGATCGCGGTCAGCGAGTAGTTGCCGACCGGGCTGTGCGGGCCCATCAGCATGAAGAAGTTCGGGAAGTCGGGCAGCGCGACGGTCAGGTGCGCGCGCGGGCCGTCGCTCCACGCCTCGTCGATCGTCCGGCCGTTCTCCCCGACCAGGTTCATCGGCCGCAGGAACGCGTGTGCGTCGAAGCCGGTGGCCAGCGCGATCACGTCGACCTCGTGCAGACGTCCGTCGGTGGTCACGATGCCGTTCGACGTCACGTGGTCGATGTTCTCGGTGACCAGACCGACGTCGGGCCGTTGCATCGCGCGGTAGAACCGGCCGGAGAAGATGAGCCGCCGGCACATCGGCTGGTAGTCGGGGGTGAGCGCCTCGCGCAGCTTCGGGTCGCGGACGGTGCGCAGGTTCGCGCGGCACAGCGCGCCGATGAGCCGCCGACGCTTGCCCGGCTTGATCAGCGCGCCGGCGAGGAACTGGAAGCCCGCGCGGTAGGACTCGTAGATGCGCGCGCCGAGCTTCGGGAAACGCCGGTGCAGCGTCTTGCCGAACCGGGTGTAGCTCGGGTTCGGGACCGGCAGGACCCACTGCGCGCTGCGCTGGAACAGCTCGACCCGACCGGCGGTCCCGGCGAGACCGCAGACGATCTGGACGCCGGTCGAACCGGTGCCGACGACCGCGACCCGCTTGCCCCGCAACGGGACGCTGTGATCCCAGCGCGCGGAATGGAACACCGCGCCACCGAAGTCGTCGAGACCCTGGATCGTCGGATAACGGGGATGGTGCAGGATGCCGGTCGCCGAAATCAGGAAGTCGACCTCCTGGGTGTCACCGTGAGAGGTGCGCAGCCGCCAGTGGCCCTGACCGAATTCGGCGTGCACCACCTCGGTGCCGAACCGGATGTGTTTCTCCAGATCGTGGTCACGCGCGACCGAGGTGAAGTAGTCGCGGATTTCCGCGCCGGGGGAGAAGACGTGGCTCCAGTCCGGTTTCGGCGCGAACGTGAACTGGTAGAAGCGCGACGGAACGTCGCAGCTCAGGCCGGGGTAGGTGTTGTCGCGCCAGGTGCCGCCGACCGAGTCGGCCTTCTCGTAGATCGTGATGTCGGTGATCCCCGCGCGGCGCAGGACAAAGGCCATGCACAACCCGGACATGCCGGCGCCGATGATCGCGATGCGGGGATTCCGTGGTGGCTGCTGTGCTGGCTGAGTCATAGGAGAACGGTAGGAACATTCGGTTCGCGGATGAATGTCCGTTCCCGACGATTTGTTGATATTTTCGGACAGTGCTGGCCGATGAGCGTCCGGTGTGGGACTTCCCGCGCAGCCCGACGGGCGCCGCCGGGATCGTCGAGGCGGCGGTGGCGCACGGGCTGTCCGAGGCCGACTGCGTACGCGGGACCGGGCTGTCCAGGGCGGAGCTCGACGACGACGATCGGATCATCGAGGCGCGTCAGGAGCTCGAGGTAGCGCGCAACGTCGTCGGTCGCTCGGGTGGCCTGCCGGGTCTCGGGGTCGCGGCCGGCCTGCGCTACACGCTCGGCAGCGCGGGCGGTCTCGGGTTCGCGATGCTCTCCAGTCCGACGTTGCGGGATGCCATGGCGGTGGCGACGCGCTATCTGACGCTCAGCTCGGCGTTCGTCCGGATCACCGTCGAGGAGGCGGGCACGCGGGCGGTGACGGTGTTCGACGGGACGGAGATCCCGGCGGATGTCCGGACGTTCCTGGTGAAGCGGGATGTGGCCTCCGCGTGGCAGATGATCCGGCTCGTGCTCGGCGACGAGTTCCCGTGGGCCGATGTCGTCGTCGGGCTGACTCCCGACACCGAGGGCTGCCGGGCACTGGCGGAGGTGTTCGCCGGAACCGAACTCGTCGCGGCGCGGCGGGCCGTCACGGTCAGCATTCCCCACGAGCTGTTCGACAAGCCGCTGCCGCAGGCCGATCCGCGCACCGCCGCGATGTGTGAACGGCAGTGCCTCGACCTGCTCGACCGGCGGCAGCGGCGGCGTGGGACGGCGGCCATGGTGCGGGCGCTGCTGCTGCGTGACCCGTCGGCGATGCCCACGATGGACGCGGCGGCGCAGTCGCTCTCGGTGGACCCGCGAACCCTGCACCGCCGTCTGGCCAGGGAGAGCACGTCGTATCGCGCGCTCACCGCCGAGACCAGGCAGTCGCTGGCGATCGAGCTGCTCGCGGCGACCGGGCTGACCGTGTCCGAGGTCGCCAGGCGGCTCGGCTACTCCGAGGTCGCCGCGTTCAGCCGCGCGTTCACCCAGTGGACCGGCACACCGCCCAGCAGCTACCGCCGCGCGTGACGGTGGGGCCGGTAAAAGCCACACTAATATTGCTATAAGAGTGCCCTAAATTACCTCAAGTGCACTCGATGATCATTTAGATTCCCCGCTGCGCCTCATTGCGCGCTCAAGCAATGAAGGTCTGATCGAAGCGGGGTTCAACACGCATGCGGGTTCTGCTGCTCGCGGTGGGTTCACAGGGCGACGTGCGCCCTCTGGTGGCCCTCGCCGAGCGATTGCAACGGGACGGACACGAACCGACCGTCGCGGCTCCGCCGCTGTTCAGGCCGCTGGCGATCGCCGCGGGTGTGCCGTTCGCCGCGCTCGACGTCGGGATGATGGCACTCGCCGCGACGATGTCGGACAGCCACGGCCCGCTGCACTTCGCGCGGCTCGCCCGCTCACTCGGCGGGCTGGCCGGCGAGGCGATCACCAGCGCGTGGGCCGTGGCCAGGAACAGCGGCGCCGACGTCGTCGTGCACCACCCGGTCCTGCCACTCGGCCAGCACCTGGCCGAACGGCTCGGCGTGCCCGCCGTCATCGCGACCCCACTACCGGCGTTGACCCCCACCGCCCTGTTCGCCGCTCCGGTCTGGTCCAACACGGTTCGGTTGCCGGCGTCGGTCAACCGGGCGTCGTACCGGATGGCGAGCCTGCAGGCCGGACTGTGGGCGCGCGGCGCGATCGACCGGTGGCGGTCCACCTCGCCGGAGCTCCCGCGCAGGCCGGGCAGGCACGATCCGACGCGTTGTCCCTCGGATTCCGCGACGGTCCCGGTGCTGCACGGCTTCAGCCCCCGGGTGCTGCCCCGGCCGGCGGACTGGCCGGACACCGCGCACGTGACCGGCTACTGGAACCTCGCCACGCGGGCGAACTGGACGCCGCCCCGCAAGCTCGCCGCGTTCCTCGACGACGGCGAACCGCCGGTGTACATCGGGTTCGGCAGCATGCCGATCCGCGAACCCGGCGGGCTCGGCGCGTTGGTCGAACGCACCATGTCGCGACTGGGACGCAGGGCGATCGTGGCCTCGGGCTACCACGGGTTGCGCGGGATGGCGTCGACCGACGACATGCTGATGCTGCGCCACGTGCCGCACGACTGGCTGTTCCCCCGGGTCGCCGCTGTCGTGCATCACGGAGGCGCGGGCACCACCGGCGCCGCCGCATCGGCCGGCCGCCCCCAGGTGATCTGCCCGGTCGGGACCGACCAGCCGTTCTGGGCCGACCGCATGCACGGACTCGGTGTGTCGGCCAGGGCACCGAGGCTGCGCTCATTGACCGGGCCGTCGCTGGAGCGGGCGCTGTCGGAGGTCCTCGAGGACGAGGAGCTGCGCAGACGGGCCCGGAAGCTGGGCCGCCACCTGCGTGCCGAGGACGGCACCGGGCGCGCGGTGCGGCTGTTGACCCAGATCGTCGCCCGACCCGACCGGAAGGAAAGCCCTCAGCCATGACTCTGCCGTTGCCTGCTGGAATCGAGCGGCGGGTGCTGCACACCGGCAGAGGCCCGGTCGTCGCGTCCTGTGCCCGGCCCCGCCCGGAGCGCGATCTCGGGGTCGCCGTGCTGATGGTGTCCGGGTACGTCGGGTCCAAGGAGGACTTCTGGCCGCTGCTGCCCGGGATCGCCGACGCCGGGTACCACGGATGGGCGTTCGACCAGCTCGGTCAGTACGAGTCGACCGGACCGGACGAGGCGGCGGCGTACAGCATCGACCTGCTCGCCAAGGACGTGCGCGAGGTCCTCGCGCAGGTCGGCGGCGGCTCGGCGGTCCACCTGCTGGGCCACTGCCTCGGCGGGTTCATCGGCAGGGCCGCCGCGGTGGCCGAACCGGGCGCGGTGCGCAGCCTGACCCTGCTCGCCTGCGGCCCCAGCATGGCGGAACCGAAACACGACGCGATGCTCACCGACCTCGACCGCAAGCTCGACATGGGCAGCCTGGAGCTGCTGTGGCCGCTGGTCAAACGGCTGGTGCCGGAACGGGACGCGGCGCTGCGCGACTTCTGGCACCTCAAGCTGCGTACCGCGAACGCCGGGTTCATGCGCGGCACGGCACGGGCCATGCGCGCCGAGCCGGACCGGACCGACGAACTGATCGCCTCGGGGCTTCCGGTGCTGGTCATGCACGGCAGACGGGACCGGAGGCTGTGGTCGCGCGCGGCGTTCGCGGAGATGGCCGGACGGCTCGGCGCCGAGCACGTGATCATCGACGGCGCCGCGCACAGTCCGAACTCCGAGCAGCCGGACCGGACCCTCGACGCGCTGCTCGGGTTCTGGGCGGACCGCCGCGCGCTGTCCGGAGTGGCCTCGTGATCCCGGCCGAACCGCCCGGCGGCCAGGCGAGCGCGAACCGGCTGTTCCTGCGGCTGATCCGGCCTCGCGGCAACCCGAACCCGTACCCGCTCTACGCGCAGCTGAGGGAGATCGCGCCGATCGTGCCGGTGCGGTTCCCCCACGCGTCGCCTCGGTTCCTGGCGACGACGCTCGACCAGTGCGCGGCCGTGCTGCGGCACCCGGACATCGGGCCGCTCACCGGGCGGCACTTCGACGAGACCTACCCGGGGTGGCGGGACCGGCCGTTCACCAAGGGGCTGTTCCAGACCATGGCGTTCCGCTCCGGCGCCGAGCACCGGTTCGAGCGGTCCATCCTGGCCAAGCACTTCACCCCGCGCGGGATCGCGGCGCGGCGCGAGGACTGCGCGCGCCTCGCGGAGTCGCTGTGCGACCGGCTCGCCAGACGTGCGACGGCGGGGGTTCCGGTCGACATCGAGACCGACCTCGCCGTCCCGTACGCGGCGGCGGTCATCGGGCGGCTGCTCGGCATCGCCGATGCCGAGGCGCGGCAGCTCGGGATGCTGGTCCGGCAGGGCAGCCCCGCGCTGGAGCTCGCGCCGTCTCCCGCGCAGCGCCAGCGGGCGGCGCAGGCGGGTGAGCGGCTCTGGCTGGAGCTGGCGGGGCTGGTCGCGCGGCGCCGCCGCAGACCGGGTTCGGACCTGGTGAGCGAGCTGGTCACCCGGTACGGCGACGAACAGGAACGGCTGATCGGCAGCCTGTTGTTGCTGTTCAGTGCCGGTTTCGACTCGCCGACCAGCATGGTCGGGCTCGGCATGAAGCTGTTCATCGACCATCCGGAGCAGGCTCGCGTGCTGCGTGGACAGCCCGGCCTCGTCGCGTCCGCGGTCGACGAGGTGCTGCGGTGCGAACCGCCGGTCCAGGTGATGTTCCGGGCCGCGCGGCGCGACACCGAGCTGGACGGCATGCCGATCCCCGGTGGGTCGGTGGTGCTCGCGCTCGTCGCGGGCGCCAACCGGGACACCGCGGTGCTGGCCGACCCGGACGAGTTCGACGTGCGGCGCACCCCGATGAGCTCGTTGAGCTTCGGTGGCGGCGCCCATTACTGCCTCGGCGCGCACCTGGCGAAGCTCATGGGTGCGGCGTTGTTCTCGACCCTGCTGGAGCGGTTCCCGAGCCCTCGGATGGGCGGCATCCCGATCTTCCGGGCCCCTGGCCTCGCGCTGCGCGGCTTCGAGCACCTCCCGGTCCTGCTCTGACGAACTCCCCGACTCGCGAAACAGTGCGGATTACGAATGTTCGGTGCTCCAACAGTCGGCCGACCGTCTGTTTGGAATAGTGGCCATGGACTGTACAAATGAAAGATGCGCGGTAGGGTTGGGCGGTCGGCTCACCACCCTGTAGCCGATACCAGCCACGGCGACGGCGCCCTCACCAGGGCGTTTTCGCCTGGCCGTGACCCGGTGGAGGAACCGCATGGAACCCGTGCAGCTGCTCGAACCGTCCGGCGCGCTCCGGGATGACAACGAGTGGGAACTTGAGGTCACCCCCGAGCTGTGCCGAGGCTTCTACCGTCAGATGCGCAGGGCCCGCGCGCTCGACGACGCGGCGCTGAACCTGCAGCGCCAGGGCGAACTGGGCCTGTGGCTGCAGTCGATCGGCCAGGAGGCCGCGCAGGTCGGCTCGATCACCGCGCTGCGTGAGGACGACTACGTCTTCCCCAGCTACCGCGAGCACGCCGCCGCGCTGTGCCGGGGCATCACCCCGGCCGAGCTGCTGATCCAGTGGCGCGGCAACGCCCACAGCGGCTGGGATCCCGCCGCGTACCGCTTCCACATCTACACACTCGTGCTGGCCGCTCAGCTGCCACACGCCACCGGGTATGCGATGGGTGTGCAGCGCGACGGCACCGACGAGGTCGTCGCTGCCTACTTCGGTGACGGCGCGAGCAGCGAGGGCGACGCGAACGAGGCGTTCAACTGGGCGGCCGCCGCCGACGTGCCGCTGCTGTTCTTCTGCCAGAACAACCAGTGGGCGATCTCCACACCCACCGGCACCCAGATGCGGGCTCCGCTGCACCAGCGCGCGACCGGCTTCGGGCTCGAGTCGCACTTGGTCGACGGCAACGACGTGCTGGCCGTGCACGCGGTCACCCGGTCCGTCGTGGAGCGCATCCGCGCTGGCGGCGGGCCCGCGCTGATCGAGGCGACGACCTACCGGCTGGCCGGGCACAGCACCTCCGACGACCCTGGCCGCTACCGCAGTGACAGCGAGCTGGACAGCTGGCGCGCGCGGGACCCGCTGACCCGCCTGGAGACGCTGCTACGCACGCGCGACTGGTCCGACGACGCGTTCAGCACCGAGGTCGACGAGGAATGCCGCGACCTCGCGGCGCAGACCCGCACGGTGTGCCGCGAGCTCCCGCTCGGCGACATCAGCGAACTGTTCGGCACGGTCCTCGCCGAAGAAACACCGTTGCTGGCCGACGAACGTGGCCGCTACCAGGAGCTACTCGCGTCCTTCGTAGATTAGGAGCGCAGCCATGCTCACTCTCTCCAAAGCGCTCAACTCCGGACTGCGCTCGCTGCTCGAAGACGACGCCAAGGTCATCGTCATGGGCCAGGACGTCGGGCAGCTCGGTGGCGTGTTCCGGGTGACCGACGGGCTGCAGAAGGACTTCGGCCGGGACCGGGTCATCGACACCCCGCTCGCCGAGTCCGGCATCGTCGGCACCGCGATCGGGCTCGCGATCAGGGGCTACCGGCCGATCTGCGAAATCCAGTTCGACGGGTTCGTCTACCCGGCGTTCAACCAGATCGTGTCCCAGCTGGCGAAGATGCGCGCCCGCACGGCCGGCCGGATCACGCTGCCGATCGTCATCCGCATCCCGGTCGGCGGCGGGATCGGCGCGGTCGAGCACCACAGCGAGTCCAACGAGGCCTACTTCGCACACACCGCCGGGCTGCGCGTCGTGTGCTGCTCGAACCCGGCCGATGCGCACTGGATGCTGCGCCAGGCCGTCGAATGCGACGACCCGGTCATCTTCTACGAGCCCAAACGCCGCTACTGGACGAAGGCCGACGTGCCGGCGTCCCCGGAGCTGCCGCTCGACCGGGCGCACGTCGTCCGCCCCGGCCGGGACCTCACGCTGCTGACCTACGGCGGCATGGTCGCCACCTGCCTGAGCGCCGCCGGGGCCGCCGCCGAGGAGGGGCGCGAGCTGGAGGTCATCGACCTGCGGACACTGTCCCCGCTCGACCTGGACACGATCGCCGAATCGGTCGACCGGACCGGCCGTTGCGTCGTCGCGCACGAGGCACCGACGTTCGCCGGTCTCGGCGCGGAGATCGGCACGGCGGTCAGCGAACGCTGCTTCTACCGGCTCGAAGCGCCTGTGCTGCGGGTCGGCGGGTTCAACACGCCCTACCCGCCGGCGAAGTTCGAACACCAGTACCTGCCCGACCTCGACCGCGTGCTGGACACCGTCGACCGATCACTGGCCTGGTGACCCATGAGCACCCAGAACTTCCTTCTCCCGGACGTCGGTGAGGGGCTGACCGGCGCGGACATCGTCTCCTGGCGGGTCAAGGTCGGTGACACGGTCGAGATCAACGACGTGCTGGTCGAGGTCGAGACGGAGAAGTCGCTGGTCGAGCTGCCCTCCCCGTTCGCGGGGGTGGTCGCTGAGCTGCTGGTCGCCGAGGGCGACACGGTCGCGGTCGGCACGCCGATCGTGGCGGTGACCGATCCGGCGGCCGAACCCACGCCGACCGTGCTGGTCGGCTACGGGCCCTCGGAGAGCGCCACGAAACGCCGCGCGAAACGGACGCCGTCGCCGGCCATCCCCCCGGGGCCGGGTGTCCGGACCAAGCCCCCGGTGCGCAAGCTCGCCAAGGACCTCGGCGTCCGCCTCGACGAGGTGGCCGAGGCGACGGGTGAGCAGCTGGTCACCCGCGAACACGTGGTGAACCACGTGCGGCCGGCACCGGCGGCGGCGGTGGGCGAGACGCGAGCGGGCGAGATTCGGGAGGCGGTGCGTGGCGTCCGTAAGGCGACCGCGTCGGCGATGGTCGCCAGCGCGTTCACCGCGCCGCACGTCACCGAGTTCCTGACCGTCGACGTGACCCGCTCGGTGAAGCTCGTCGACAGGCTGCGGCGGGACAGCGCGTTCGACGGGGCACGCGTCACGATCTTGCTGCTGGCCGCGCGGGCGTTGCTCGCCGCGATGCGCGAGTACCCGGACATCAACGCGTCCTGGGACGACAAGACCGAGGAGATCGTCCGATACCAGCAGGTCAACCTCGGTATCGCGGCGGCGACACCGCGCGGGCTGCTGGTGCCGAACATCAAGGACGCGGGCTCGTTGACCCTGCCGGGGCTGGCGAAGTCACTGACCGAGCTGGTCGACACGGCGCGGACCGGAGCCACGACACCCGCCGACATGAGCCGGGGAACCGTCACGATCACCAACGTCGGGGTGTTCGGCGTGGACACCGCGACACCGATCCTCAACCCCGGTGAGGCCGCGATCCTGTGCCTGGGCGCGGTCCGGCGACTGCCCTGGGAGCACAAGGGCAAGGTGGCGCTGCGGCACACCACGCAGCTGGCGCTGTCGTTCGACCACCGGCTCGTCGACGGTGAGCTGGGCAGCCGGGTGCTGGCCAGGGTCGGGGCGATCCTGGAGAACCCGAGGTGGGAGCTGCTGCTGAGCTAGTCCTCTTCCTCACCGACGTGCGGTCTGGCGGACGACCAGGTCTGCAGGATGATCATCGATTCGCTGTGCTGGAAGTCGGCGACCGACCACACCGAGCCGAGCAGCAGCTCCCGCAGGTGGTCCTGGTCGCGCACCAGGAACGTCAGCAGCAGGTCCCAGCTGCCGGTGACCAGCGAGATGTTGCGGACCTCCGGGATCGACCGCAGCGCCTCGACGGTCTCGACGACCGGTTTGCCCTGCCGCAGCTGGATCGCCACGACCACCTCGAGCGTGTAGCCCAGCGCGGTCGGGTCCACGTCCAGCACGAACCCTCGGATGATGCCGCGCTTCTGCAGCCGGTCCAGCCGCTCCCCGACGGCGCTCGCCGACATGTGGATCGCGCGGGCCAGCGCGCGGGTCGACATCCGGGGATCCGCGCTGAGCAGCTCCAACAGGCGTCGGTCGACCGCGTCGACAGTGCTGTCCCGCTCCATAGCCCCATCACTTTACGTGAGTGGCAAGGGTGTCTACCGCGAAGCGGCGCCGCAGGCGTAGGCGCTCGGAGCACTCACGACACGCTTTTCGTCGTGAGTGCTCCGGGCGCCTATAGGCGCCCTTGCCACTCACGAGTCGACGGCGAAGCCGAGATGCCTTGGTCGCAACCACGGACCGCACGTAGTAGGAGCTGCACAGTCCCGGGGCCCCCGTGAGTGCTGAGGCCGCCTATAGCCGGTCTACGCACTCACGACGGAAGAGCTGTCGTCGACGTTCGAGTACGCGAGCGGCTGCATCGCCGTGTCGTCGATCTCGACCGGGCCGTCCAGCGCGATCACCGCGCCGGTGACCCCGACCCCGAGCACCAGGTCACCGACCTGGATCGTGATGGCGCCGACGCCGTCCCAGATCACCGCCGTGCGCACCGGCGAGCCGAGCCTTCGCGGCGCGCTGAACACCTCCAGCCGATCGGTCCCGAGCTGAGCCAGCAGCGCCGCGAGCGACGGCCGACCGACCTCGGTGTCCCACGCCACTGGATGGCGGGCCGTCGCCGGCAGGGAGGTCCGGGTGAAGCACAACGGTGTCGCATCCCGCTCACCGGGCTCAGCGCAGCAGCGGACGCAGCTGACCGGCGAACGCCTCCGGGATTTCGGTGAAGGCGACGTGCCCGCCGGGGAACATCACCGGTTCGATCCCCAGCTCCGCGGCGAGCGCACGGGAGGTGTGGTCGCACAGCTGATCGGTCGAGTCGTGGCCGATGCCGATCACGATGCGTGGTGGACCGGTGCGCAGCGCGGCGATCTCCGGCTCGTACCCCGAGCTGCCGCGCATCTCATGGGCGAACCAGAACCGCTCGTCGGCCAGCTGCTGCGCGCTCTGCTCGGGCGGAGGGCCCTGGACCTGCGGGAGCGGGATGCCGGCGAGCGCACAGAACTTCGTCCAGGCGCCGATCGGGTCCCCGGCCAGGTAGGTGGCGGTGATGTCCTCGGTCGCGGCGCGCCGTTCCTCGCGGTCGGGCAGCATGGTGATCAACGGCGGCTCGTGCGCGACCACCGTGTGCACCAGGTCGGGATGGGCGGTGGCCAGCGCGAGCGCGGTCACCGCGCCACCGCTGGATCCGAACACCGCGGCAGGCCCGGCGGCCAGGTGGGACAACAGGTGGGCCACGTCGTCGGCGCGCAGCCCCGGCGTCGAGTCCTGGCCCGGGTCGTCGACCGAACTGCGGTTGATACCTCTCGGGTCGGTGGTGAGCACCGTGTGGTCGGAGCCGAGGTGCTCGGCCAGCGGCGCGAAGTGCTCGGCGTGCATCGGCGCGCCGAGCAGCACCACCAGCGGTCCGCTGCCGCGAACCTCGTAGTGCAGTCGTGCGCCGGGAACTGTCAGGGTGGCGGTCACGGTGACTCCTCCGAGGGTGGGGTCGCTGCCGGGTCGGGTAAAAGACTCCCCATCCGCGGCAGACTCATCGGTGTGACCGAGATTTCCGCGCGCGGCACCGAACCCGGTGCTGACCTGGCCTTGGCCCGGGACGGTGACGACGCCGCGTTCACCCGGCTGGTCGCGCCGTTGCGGTCGGAGCTGCACGCGCACTGCTACCGCATGCTCGCCTCCGCGCACGACGCCGACGATGCGTTGCAGGATGCGCTGGTCCGGGCCTGGCGTGGGTTCGCCGGTTTCCAGGGGCGGGGTTCGCTGCGGTCCTGGCTCTACACCGTGGCGACGCGTACGTGCCTGGACGTCGTGGAGGCACGGGGCAGGCGTGCGCTGCCGATGGACCTCGGTCCGTCCAGCGAACACGCGGTACACGGCGACACGCCGTTGACCGAGATCGCCTGGATCGGCCCGTACCCGGACAGCCGGGGTCCCGCCGGTCGCTACGAGCAGCGGGAGTCCGTCGAGCTGGCGTTCGTCGCGGCGCTGCAGCACCTGCCGGGCAACCAGCGGGCGGCGCTGCTGCTGTTCGAGGTGCTGGGCTTCTCGGCGGCGGAGATCGCCGAGATGATGGACACCTCGACCGCGTCGGTCAACAGTGCGCTGCAGCGGGCGCGGCGCATCGTCGCGGAGAAGGTCCCTTCCGAACCCGGGCGGCGGCGGATCGACGACGCCCGCTTCCGGGAGGTCATCGCCGGCTACGCGGACGCCTTGGAACGCGGCGACGCGGATGCGCTGATCGCGCTGCTCACCGAGGACGTCACCTGGTCGATGCCGCCGCTGCCGCACTGGTACCGGGGAATCGCGGCGGTCGCCGACTTCGCCCGCGCCGTGCCGTTGAACAGCTGCGGCTCCTGGCGGCACGTCCCGACGAGCGCGAACGGCCAGCCCGCCGTGGGCTGCTACCTGTGGGACACCGACGCCGAGGCACACGTGGCCTGGTCGCTCAACGTCCTGACCTTGAGCGGCGACCGAATCGCCGAGGTCACCACGTTCATCGGCCCCGAACACCTCACCCGAGCCGGCCTCCCTCCGGCATGGCGCTGACTCTCGTCTGCTTCAGGCGGACGAGCGCAGGCCCGAGCCGGCCACCCACGCGGCCACCTGGGTGCGAGAGGTGAAGGCCGGCTTGGCCATCACGTGCTGCACGTGCGCTTCCACGGTCCGGCGGGAGAGAACCATGCCGCGTTCGGTCGGCGCCGGCACGGAAGGGACCGCGAAGCCGGTCGCGGCACTGTTCGACGGCCTCGGTGAGCTGGGCGGCGACGGTAGTACCGCGGTACTGGCGATCGCCGCGCAGTCCGAGCAGCTCACGCAGCTCGGCAACGACACCGGCACGCTGCTGGACGCACGACGACGCCCGCGAGGTGATCGACCCGACACACGAGCTGTTGCGCGACGTCGACCCGATGCTGCGCTACATCCGGCCGTATGGCCGTGACCTGGCCGGATATCTTGCCAATTTTAATGGGGTTCTTGAGAACCGTGATGAGCGTGGTGTGCATTACGCTCGTCTGATGCCGGTAGTTGATGCGCGTTCACTACAGACTCCGGTCGCGCCTGGGCTACCGGCGAGCCCGCTGGCGTACACCAACCCCTATCCGAAGCCCGGTTCTCTGCCGAACCCCGGCCCGTTCACCGGCGCCTACCCCAGAGTGGAGCGGCTACCGAAATGAGTGCCACACCGACGGAATCCCGCGTGGGCCAACACAGCATGGAGACCAAGGGCCTGCACAAGGCCTTCGGCTCGTTCAAGGTGCTGCAGGGCCTTGACCTGCAGTTCCAGGACGATGCGATCACCACGATCCTCGGCCCGTCCGGTACCGGTAAGTCGGTGCTGATCAAGCACCTGGTCGGGTTGCTGGAGCCGGACGACGGTGAGGTGCTGATCTTCGGCAGGGACATCTGGAAGATCACCGAGAAGGAGCGCTACGAGCTGCGTACCCGCATGGGTGTGCTGTTCCAGGACGGCGCGTTGTTCGGTTCGCTGAACATCTACGACAACACGGCGTTCCCGCTGCGCAAGCACACCGACAAGTCCGAGGACGAGATCCGCGAGATCGTCATGAAGCGGCTCACCGAGGTTGGCCTTGAGAAGTCCTGGAGCAAGCTGCCCAACGAGGTGTCCGGCGGTATGCGTAAGCGCGCCGGCTTCGCCCGCGCCCTGGTGATGGACCCGTCGATCGTGTTCTTCGACGAGCCCGACTCCGGTCTGGACCCGGTGCGCACGAGCTTGCTGAACGACCTGATCCTCGACATGCACAGCGAGCACAAAGGCACGTACCTGCTGGTCACGCACGACATCCGCACCGCGCGCAAGGTGTCGGACTACGTCGGGTTGATCTGGAAGGGCAAGGTCGTGCACTACGGCGAGGCCGAGGAGGCGTTCGCCTCGGAGGACCCGTTCGTCCGTCAGTTCCTCTCCGGAGAGTCCGCTGGCCCGCTCGGCATGGACTGATCGGGCACCTGGTTCACCTCGAGCGCTCGTTCCCCGCTGGCCGGCGAGTGTTCTCGGCGTGAGGGTGCGTCCTCGCTGGCCAGCGAGTGTCTTGGCGTGGTCGGGCGGAGTCAACCCCCGGCTTCGCCGGCCTCGCTAGCCGCAGCGGCTGTCCGACGTCCGGGGGCGAGGTTTCAGGGTTGACACCACCCGACCACGCCAAGTGCGGGCCAGGATCGCGGGGAACGGGGCAGTGTGCGTGTCCGCCGCAGGTGGCGGCGGGTTCGTACCTCTGGCCCCGCTGGTCACTTTGGTACCGCTTCGCAGAGCTACGTGTGGCGTCGCAGACGCTGCAGTGTCTGCGACGCGACATGACGCTCTGCGAAGTCCTCCGACAGGCCCGCGCGTGGGGCTGGTGATTCACATGTGGCTGCAGAGGTCGATGGCTGCGTGCACCAACGGTATGTGGGCCACACTGCGCACCTGACGTCCACACCGCGCCACGTGCACAGCGCGCGGTGTGACCACGAGGTGCGCGGCGTGCCAAGAAACGACCTTGATGGCCAGCGGGGATGAAACCGGCGGACAGCCTAATCGCGGGTCCAGGAGCCGAGGACCATCAGGGTCTTCGTGCCGGTGACCGTGCCGGAGCGGCGCAGCTTGTCGATGATCTGCTGCAGGTGGCTGATGTCGCGCACGCGCAGGTGCATCAGCGCGTCCGGGTCGCCCGCGATCGTGAACACCGCCTGGACCTCGGGCAGCTGAGTCGCGGTCTGCACGATCTCCCGCACTCCGGTGGTCCCGGTGAAGCGCATCTCGGTGAACGCCTCGATACCCCAGCCGAGTTTCGCGTGGTCGATCTGCGCGGTGAACCCGGTGATGACGCCGATCTCGCGCATCCGGTCCACGCGCCGTTTGACCGCCGCGACGGACAGTCCGACCTCCTTCGCCATCTCCGAGTAGGTGCGCCGGCCGTCCTCGCGCAGCGACCTGAGCAGGCGGTGGTCCGTCTCGTCTACCTCGGGCACGACTTCCTCCTGGCGCAAAGACTTGAAGATCAATAGCGGAACCTCGACAAGAGTTTGCGTGTTAATGGCGAGTTCTCTGAGGTTACTTGCGTGCAAGAATGCGTCACGGTCTCCTGTGTGGCAACCACCACTACCCCGGAGGCCCGTCGTGAGCGTGTCACTCGAGGACAAGTACGCAGCCGAACGGGGCCGCGTCGTCATGTCGGGCATCCAGGCGTTGGTGCGGCTGACCCTGCAGCAGCGTCGGCTCGACACCGAGCGCGGGCTCGACACTCGGGTGTTCGTCAGCGGCTACCAGGGCTCGCCGCTGGGCACCGTGGACATGGAGATGGGGCGCGCGGCCAAGCGGCTCGACGACGCGGGCGTGGTCTTCCAGGCCGGGCTGAACGAGGAGCTCGCCGCCACCGCCGTCGCCGGCACCCAGCTGATCGACCAGATCCCGGGCCGACGCCACGACGGCGTCACCGGGTTCTGGTACGGCAAGAACCCCGGACTCGACCGCGCCGCTGACGCCATCCGGCACGCCACGGTCGCCGGCACCGCGCCGCTCGGTGGCGCGGTCGCCTGGATCGGCGACGACCCGAACAGCAAGTCCTCGACCCTGCCGAGCGCGTCCGAGCAGATGTGTCAGAGCCTGGCGATCCCGCTGCTCGCGCCCGGTTCGGTCGCGGACATCATCGAGTTCGGGCTGCATGCCGTCGCCATGTCCCGCGCGTCCGGCCTGTGGACCGGGCTGAAGATCGTCACCGAGATCGCCGACGCCTCCGCCACCGTCGACCTGGCCACCCTGGGCGTCGGCATCCCGGTGCCGAAGAACCGCGACCGAGGCTCCCTGCCGATCCTGGTCGGCCCGTCCGCCGTCGACGCCGAGCACGACATGCTGACCCGCAGGCTCAACCTGGCCCGCGACTACGCCCGCACCGCCGGCCTCAACCGGATCACCTTCGACGCCCGGCGGGCCACGCTCGGGCTGGTCTCCTCCGGCACCACGTACGCGACGCTGCTGCGCGCGCTCGACGACCTCGGGCTCGACGACGCCGCGATGGACACGCTCGGGCTGCGCATCATCCGGCTCGGCATGCCGTTCCCGTTCGACGGCGAGCACCTCGCGTCGCTGACCCAAGGACTCGACGAGGTGCTGGTCGTCGAGGACAAGACCGCGTTCCTGGAGGACGCGTTCAAGGCCGCGCTGTACCGGCGCGCGGGCGCACCGAACGTCATCGGGCGCCACGACGAGACCGGCAGGCCGCTGCTCACCGCACGCGGCGCGGTCAGCGCCGAGGACGTGGTCCGCGCGGTCACCTCCCGAATCGGGCGCGACCGGCTGCCCCGCTCCGCGACCGAACGGCTGGAGCTGCTCGCGCCGAAGCGCCGCTCCCGCATCGAGCTGCCGACGGTCGCCACCCGCAGCCCGTTCTTCTGTTCCGGCTGCCCGCACAACACCTCCACCCGCACCAGCGACGACACCCTCGTCGGCGTCGGCATCGGCTGCCACGCCATGGTGGCGCTGGACCAGAACGGCCGCGGCAACCAGATCGGCATCACCCAGATGGGCGGCGAGGGCGCCCACTGGTTCGGCCTCGCGCCGTTCACCTCCGAACGCAACTTCGTGCAGAACCTCGGCGACGGCACGTTCCACCACTCCGGCTCGCTGGCCATCCGCGCCGCGGTCGCCGCCGGCGTCACGATGACCTACAAGCTGCTGTACAACGACGCGGTCGCGATGACCGGCGGGCAGCGCGCCGAGGGCCGCCTGAACATCCCCTCGCTGACCCAGGAGCTGGCCATCGAGGGCGTCCGCCGGATCGTGATCACCACGGCCGAGCCGTCGACCTACAAGGGTGTGACGCTCGCGTCGATCGCCTCGGTGCGCCACCGCGACGACTTCGCCGACGTCGAGAAGGAACTGTTCACCGTCGACGGGGTCACCGTCCTGATCCACGACGACCGGTGCGCCGCCGAGGAGCGCCGCCTGCGCAAGCGCGGCCGGCTGCCAACGCCGGTCGAGAAGGTCGTCATCAACGAGCGGGTCTGCGAGGGGTGCGGCGACTGCGGTGACGTCTCGACGTGTCTGTCGGTGCAACCGGTGGAGACCGAGTTCGGCCGCAAGACCCGCATCCACCAGGCGTCCTGCAACTCCGACCTGACCTGCCTCAAGGGCGACTGCCCGTCGTTCATGCTGGTCGAACCGGGTACTCGCCGTCGCCGTACCGGCATTCCCGAGCTGCCGTTCGAGCTGACCCAGCCGCACAGCCTGTTCTCCAGCGACGAGACGCTCGTGCGGATGCCCGGCATCGGCGGCACCGGTGTGGTGACCGTGTCGCAGATCCTGCAGATGGCCGCGCACCTGGACGGCATGTACACCGCCGGACTCGACCAGACCGGTCTCGCGCAGAAGGGCGGACCGGTGATCAGCGACGTACGCATCTCCAAGCGCCCGATCACCGGCGCGCTGCGGGCGTCGCGCGCCGGCAGCGACGTCCTGCTCGGCTTCGACCTGCTCGGTTCGGTCGCCGACGACACGCTCGCCGCGTGCCACCGCGACCGCACCATCGCCGTGCTCAACACGACCATCACGCCCACCGCCGCGATGGTCACCAACCGGGTCGTCCTTCCCGGTTCGTCGGCCGACTCGATCGAGCGGGTCGAGTCCGCCACCCGCGCACAGGACAACCTCTACCTGGACGCCGCCGGTCTGTCCGAGCAGCTCTTCGACGACCACATGCCGACCAACATGCTGCTGGTCGGAGCCGCGTTCCAGCACGGCTGCCTCCCGGTGTCCGCCGAGTCCATCGAGCAGGCGATCCGGCTGAACGGCGCCGCCGTAGACAAGACCCTCGCCGCGTTCCGCTGGGGCCGCGCGGTCGCCCAGGACCGGGCAGCGGTGCTCGCCGTCGTCGAGACCCCGGCGCAGCCGACCGTGTCGATCGACCCGGCGGCGACGGCCCTCGCCTCGCGCGCCTCGGCTGACCTGCGGCCGGTGCTGGAGACCCGCATCGCGGACCTCATCGGCTACCAGGACGAGGGCTACGCGCGCCGCTACGCCGAAGAGGTCATCCGGGTCGAGGCGGCCGCGCGGGCGCGGGTCGACGCCGAGGCCGGTTCGTCGATCGCCGTCGCCTACGCCCAGGGCCTGCACAAACTGATGGCGTACAAGGACGAGTACGAGGTTGCGCGGCTGCACCTCGACCCGGTCGAACAGGCGCGGCGCGACGAGCAGTTCGGGCCGGACGCGCAGGTCTCGGTCATGCTGCACCCGCCGCTGCTGCGCGCCATGGGGATGAAACGCAAGCTGCGTCTGCGCCGCACCGCGGGCCCCGCGTTCCGGGCCCTGCGTGCCGCCCGCAAGCTGCGCGGCACGAAGCTGGACGTGTTCGGCTACGCAGAGGTCCGGCGCGTCGAGCGTGAGCTGATCGCCGAGTACCGGTCGCTGATCGACACCGCGCTGGGCCTGCTGACCTCGTCGAACGTCGACGCGGTCGTCGAGCTCGCCGCACTGACCGACGGCATTCGCGGCTACGAGGACATCAAGCTGACCCGCGTCGCCGACTTCCGCGCCAAGGCCCAGGCCGCACTGGCGGCCCTGACCCCGGAGAGCTCATGAGCACGCCGTTTCCCGTCACCCCCAACCCGGCGCCCACATCTGAGCAGCGTCGGCGGGAGATCCTGGCCGACCCGGGGTTCGGCCGGTACTTCACCGACCACATGGTGACCATTCGCTGGTCGGTGCAGCAGGGCTGGCACGACGCGAAGGTGCAGCCCTACGGTCCGCTGACGCTGGACCCCGCGTCGATGGTGTTGCACTACGCGCAGGAGATCTTCGAAGGCCTGAAGGCGTACCGGCAGCCGGACGGGTCGATCGCCTCGTTCCGCGCCGAGGTCAACGCCGCTCGGTTCCGGTCGTCGGCGGCGCGGATGGCGATGCCCGGTCTCCCGGACGAGCTGTTCCTCGGCTCGTTACGCGCGTTGCTGGCCGTGGACGAGGCGTGGGTGCCCGCCGCGGGCGGTGAGGAGTCGATGTACCTGCGGCCGTTCCTGATCGGCACCGAGGTCGGGCTGGGCGTCCGGCCGGCGGCGGAGTACCTGTACCTGCTGATCGCCTCACCGGCCGGACCGTACTTCAGCGGCGGGCTCACGCCGGTCGACGTGTGGCTCGCTCACGACTACACCCGTGCGTCCCCCGGCGGGACCGGCGCGGCGAAGTGCGGCGGCAACTACGCGGCATCGCTGCTCCCGCAGCAGCAGGCGACCACGAACGGCTGCGCCCAGGTCGTCTATCTCGACGCGGCGGAGCGGCGATGGATCGAGGAGATGGGCAGCAACAACATCTTCTTCGTGCACCGCTCCGGAGAACTGGTGACACCCGAGCTGTCCGGCAGCGTCCTGCCCGGCGTCACCCGCGACTCGGTGCTGACCCTGGCCAAGGAGCTGGGCCTGCAGGTCGTCGAACGCAAGGTGTCCGCCCAGGAATGGCTCGACGGCGCGGCCGACGGGACGATCACCGAGGTCTTCGGCTCCGGCACCGCGGTCGTGATCAGCCCGATCAGCGGCCTGAAGCACGCCGGCGGTTCGGTCCGGATCGGCGACGGCACAGCGGGCCCGGTCACCCTCCGCCTGCGAGAGCTCCTCACGAACATCCAACGAGGCGCATCCCCCGACCCCCACAACTGGATGCACAAACTCCATCCGTGAGTGGCAAGTGGTTCTACCCCGAAGGGGCGCCGAAGGCGTAGCAACCCTGGGCACTCACGACACGCTTTTCGTCGTGAGTGCCCAGGGTTGCTATAGGACCACTTGCCACTCACGAAAGCCGGGTACGAGCGGATCAGCACGTCAGGGCTGCACGCAGCTCGGAGTGCACAGTCCCGGGGTACCTCGTGAGTGCTGAGGCCGCCTATAGCCGGTCTGCGCACTCACGACGAAAAGCGTGTCGTGAGTGCGTAGACCGGCTACCGCTTCGCGGCCCCTGCGGGGTAGACGGCCTCATCACTCACGAGGGAGGGAGCCAGGCGGGGCGGGAGGAGCCCTGGGGGACCAGGATTGTTCTGTAGCGGCCTGGGGTTGCTGACATCGTGACCTGGTCCGTCACGCCCTGGTACGAGCCAAGGGGCGTCTCGGCGGTGAACGTCTCCGGGTCGTGGTAGGCGTGCTCCACTCCGGTGTCGGCGATCGAACGGGCGTAGTCGCGGTCGAAGATGCCGAGGCTCAGGATCCACAGCGCGGCGCGGGTGAGCGAGACGTGCACCCGGTAGCTGCCACCGTCGACGGCCCGCCGGCACAGCGCCTCGACGATCCCGGCGGTCATCAGCCAGGACACGATGTAGTCGTTGACCACCAGGATCGGCGGCAGCGCGGGCTTCGAGCCGTCACCCTCCAGGTTCATCATGCCGACCAGGCTCCCGGCGGTCTGGTCGAAGCCGACCCGGTCGGCCCACGGCCCGGTGAGCCCGTTGAGCGATGCGGTCGCGTACACGATGCCCGGCCGTGCTTCGGCGGCCTCCGAAGCGGACAGCCCGATCTTCTCCAGGTAGCCGGGCCGCCGGTTCGCGTAGAACACGTCCGCACCCTCCAGCAGCGTGCGCAGCCGCCGTGCGCCGTCGGTCGAGCGGGGATCCAGCATCGAGGACCGCACGCCGACGTTGGCGGTGATGTAGGTGACCGGGTGCTCCAGTTCGAGCGGGCGCCACAGGTTGAGCACGTCGGCGCCGTGCAGCGCCAGCGCCCGGCCGACGCCGGCACCGGCGATCACGTGCCCCATGCCCAGCGCGCGCACCCCGGACAGCGGATCCTCCGAACCGGCCTGCAGCGGCTCCGGCGAGCTGTCGCCGATGCGGGTGATCGAGATCAGCGGCATCGACGCCAGGTGGTCGCGGTAGTGCGGCTCGTCGAGCAGCTCGGTCGGCGTGCGCAGCAGCGGCAGTACGCAGCCCGCCTCGACGGCGGCGTCCTCCAGGTCGGCGCCCTTCCAACGGGCGACCGCCTCGGTCACCGCCGCCGGATCGTCCGGGACGTTCAGCAGCTTCTGCGCGGCGATCTTGATCTTCGGGTACGGGTTGAGCGGCATCACCCAACGCTCGTCCTCGGTGCGGTAGAAGGAGAACCCGAGCGCGTTGCTCGCGTTGGCCGGCGCGCCCTGCGGATACCCGTTGAGCAGCTCCCAGCGTGCGTCGTAGAACGGGCACAGCCGGTGCGGCGCGGACCGCAGGTCCACCCCGATGTCCTGGCCGTCGCCGCCACGCAGCCGCCACAGCTTCGCCATCGCCGCCGACTTCGCGGCCAGCGCCAGCGCGGACGCCCCGCCGAGACGCAGCGTGCTCGGCACGACCGGGTCGGCGCCCGCGAAGTCGATCCGGCCGCCGGTGTCGGCCGGTGACATCCCGATCCCACCGAGCAGGTCACGCAGCGCACCCGCGATGTCGAAGGAGTCGTGCGTGAGCGGGGCGGCGACCGACGCGGTCACCTTCTCGGTGAGTGCCATCAGGACTCCTTGACCAGCGCCGACGGCACCAGCACGTGTTTCGCCCTGATGTACTCACCGACCGCCTTGCCGACCTGGTCGATGCGCTGGTTCGCCGAGCCGCCAGTGCCGAGCAGGCCGCGCAGCACGAAGTGCACCGCGCGCAGGTTCGGGAACTCGTGCCGCACGACGTCCAGCTCCTTGAGCTCCGGCAGCAGCGCCCGCAGCCCCTCGGTGGACAGCTCGGCGCGCAGCCACGGCCAGGCCTCCTGGGAGATCGCCCAGATGCCGACGTTGCTGTTGCCGCCCTTGTCACCGCTGCGCGCATAGGCGACGGTCCCCAGTGGAACCCGGCTGACCTGGGCCGACAGCGGCACGGGTGTCGGCTCGGGGTGTACCGGCTGGGCGGTGACCGCCGCGGTGGCCGAGGGCGCCGGGACGTCGACGACGTGACCGCCGGCGAACACCGCCCGGTGCCCGACCTTGTCCTGGGTGAGCACGGCCGGCCAGTAGTCGATCACCGGCCTCGGGGTGGCGCGCAGCGTCGAGGCGCCGTCGTGGAAGTAGCCGGGAATGCTCTGCAGGTACAGGCTGCCGACCCGGCCGGCGAGGTTGTAGCGGTCCAGCGGCTCACGCTCGCGGCTGGTCGCCATGATCCGCAGGCCGACCGTGGCGTCCCACTGCGACTCGGGGTCGACCGCGGCCGTGCCGATGCGGGTGATGTCCAGCGTCACACCCTCGGGCAGGTCGCGGTGGAACTGCGCGGTCAGCAGCTCGACCTTCGCGTCGAGCTCCGGCGCGGTCACGTAGACCATGTTCATGATCTGGTGTCCGACCTGGCCGAACACCGCGACCTTCGTGGTCGGCGGCGCCGGTGTGCCCTTGGCACCGGACACCAGCACCCGGTCCGGCTCCAGCTCGGTGACCGCAACGTCGTCGAGGTGCACCGTGACGTCGGGGTTGAGGTAGCGCGGGCCCTGAATCTCGTACAGCAGCTGCGCGGTGACCGTGTCGGTGGTGACCGCGCCGCCGTCGCGGCCGTGCTTGGTGATCACGGCGGTGCCGTCGGCGTCGATCTCCCCGATCGGGAAGCCGGGCACCAGCATGTTCGGGATCGTCGTGAAGCCGGAGAAGTTGCCGCCGGTGGCGTGCGGGCCGCATTCGATGATGTGCCCGGCGAGCACCGCGCCGGCCAGCTCGTCCCACTGGTCGCGGCGCCAGCCGTGCCACCAGGCGGCCGGTCCGACCGTCAGCGAGGCGTCGGTGACCCGGCCGCACACGACGATGTCGGCGCCCTCGGCCAGCGCCGCCGCGACGCCCCAGCCGCCCAGGTAGGCGTTCGCCGCGATCGGGGTGCAGCCCCAGTCGGACAGCGCGGCGCCGGTGTCCATGTTGGACAGCGTCTCGCCGCTCGACTGCAGGTCGGGCAGCTCGGCGAGCAGGTTGTCGCCCTCGATGTGGGCGATGTTCACCGTGACACCGTCTGCCGCGGCCGCGTCACGCAGTGCGATGGCCAGGCCGGCCGGGTTGAAGCCGCCCGCGTTCGCCACGACCTTGATGCCGCGCTCGGCGATCGTGGCGAGGTGCGGTCGCAGCTGGTCGACGAAGTAACCGACATAGCCACCGCTGCCGTCGCGCCGATACCCGGCGGACAGCGCGGCCAGGGTGATCTCCGCGAGGTAGTCGCCGATCAGCACGTCGACCGGGTCACCGGCGAGTGCCTCGTCGAGCGCGGTGAACCGGTCGCCGAGATAGCCGGAGAAGTTGCCGATCCTGATCGGACGTTCACTCATGATCTCGACCATAGAACTGGTTCCGCCGGAGCACCACGACCAATGTGCTCACCCGATCATGACGCTGTACGTCACAATGTCGGAGTGGAGATGTCGCACCTGCGGTACTTCGTCGCGGTCGCCGAGGAGCTCAACTTCACGCGCGCCGCCGAACGGCTACGGATGGCGACCTCGCCGCTCAGCCAACGGATCAAAGGCCTGGAGCGCGAGGTGGGCACCGCGCTGTTCGAGCGGACCAGCAGAAAGGTGACGCTGACCGAAGCGGGGGAGCGGCTACTGCCCGAGGCGCGGGATGTGATCCGGCGCTTCGACGCGCTCGTGACGGTGACGGGCGCGCCTCGGTCGACCGCGACGGTCGGTATCGCGCCGGACGTGTCGGCGGCGTTGCGGACGCGGTTCCTCAATGCCGTTGCGGACGCGCATCCCGAGCTTCGGGTGACGCTGCGCCCGGCGAGCAGTGAGCCGTTGCTGCGCGCGCTGCGCGCCGGTGACGTGGATCTGGCAATCGTGCACGGCCCGGTCGACGGCCGTCGACAGGTCCATCTGGAGACCCTCGACGTGGTCGCGGTCCTCGGCGCCGGCACCGGTTTCGACGGACGGACCTCGGTGCGCCTGACCGAGCTCGCGCACCTGCCGTACGCGTCGATCGGTTACGACGCCGCACCCGAGCTGTATCGGCGCACCGACGAGATCCTGAACCGCCACGGCATCCGAGGACGCCTGGTCGTGGAGGACCACAACCTGGCCGGTCTCGCGCACGTGGTGGCGAGCGGGCAGGCGTTCGCGCTGGTCAGCAAAGGAACCGGGGCGACGGGCCGCGCCTTCACCGGCGAGCCGGTCGTGCTGCTGGACGTCGAGGACGCGCGCCTGCGGATCAGCACGGTGGCGGTCTGGAACGACGACGATCCCGACTCGACCGGCCCCGCGGCGGCCCTCGCCGAGATAGCAGCCACCCTGGCCTCGTGAGTGTTGAGTGTGGCTATAGCCATACTCAACACTCACGAGCCGTACCGTGCTCTGGTGTCGGACGAGAACCTCGGGCAACGGCTGATGGACGTGACCGGACGGCGGCCCCGGCTGCCGGTGGCCACGCCGGTGGTGTGGCTGATCACCGCGACGACCGGCATCGCGCAGCTCATCCACCCGCCGCTGTACGACCTGTTCCGCCGGGACCCGCGCGCGCTGCTCGCGGGTGAGTGGTGGCGCCTGGTCACGCCGCTGTTCTTCCAGGACGGCTGGCTGATCGGCACGGTGTGCAACCTGACGGCGCTCGCGATGATCGGGGTCGTCGCCGAGGTGGTGCTCGGGCCGGGGCGCTGGCTCGCCGTCTACTCCGGTTGCGGCCTGTTCGGCCACCTCCTGAGTTACCTGTGGCTGCAGCCGGTCGGCGCGGGCAACTCGATGGCCACGGTCGGGCTCCTCGGCGTGCTGGCCACCGGCGCACTGCTCGCGCGTCGCCGCTACGACGTCCGCCTGCCGCTACCCGTGCTCGGCATGGCCGCCGCGCTGCCGGTGCTCGCCGTCGTGGACACCGTGCTGCACGACAATCACGGCATGCCCGCGCTGCTCGGCATGGCGCTCGGCCTGTTCGTGGGGCCTGTTCCGCGCGCTTGGGTCGCTCAGCGGGGAACGATGGTGCGCGGAACAGACGGGGACTGAGCCGACCAGGGCAGGACCTCGCCGAAGCGGACCAGTTCGCCGTAGGTCGCCGGGTCCACCGTGTCGGCCAGGATCAGGTCGAGCAGCGGGAGGACCGCCTGCTCGGGGGTCCGGGCCTGGCTGAAGTCGTCGAACCAGGGCCGCGACGTCGGGGTGTCGACCAGGCCGGGGCAGACCGCCGCGACGAGTGTCCCGTCGTGCAGATCGGTCTCCCGGCGCTGCGCCGCGACCGCCCGGACCGCCGCGACCTGCGCGACCTTGGACGGCACGTTGATCCAGCCCGGCCAGCCCAGCTCCCGCTCGGTGCCCGCGTGCACGGCGGCCCGCCACGACTCGACGATCGCCTCGACGTCGTCGAGCGACGCGTCCTCGAACAGCGGGTGCAGCCGGGGATCGAGCCGGCCGAGGGTGCCGAGTGAGCTGGCCACGACGATCAGGCGACCACCGGGGCGCAGCACCGGCGCGAACGAGCGGAGCACCGCGTGCGTCGCGCCGTTGGCGACGTCGATGAACTCGTCAGCCTGTTCGGTCTGTGGCCGGTCCGGGGTGAGCCGGGTGATCGCGTTGGACACGACGATGTCGACGCGGCCGTGGCGCTCGGTGAGCTCGGCGGCCATGGCGGCGATCGCGCGCGGGTCGCTCACGTCGAGCACCCGGCCCTGCACGTGACTCGTGGTTGCGGGGTCGGCGGAGACTCGGGCGGCCGCCTCGGCGACCCGGTCCGGGTTGCGGCCGGTGAGTAGAACCAGGTCGTCGGGCGCCAGCCGGGCAGCCAGGCCCTGGACCAGCGCGAAGCCGATTCCCTGGTTGGCGCCGGTGACGACGGCGATGCGTGGAGCTGTCATGTCACCGAGAGTAGGAACGCGTCAGGTATGCGGGCAACGAGAGTTCGGAACACCTGGTATGCGTAATAGTCATGGACTTCTCGGTGGTCGGGCTACGGGTACTGCGCGAGGTCGTCGACCGGGGCACGCTCACCTCGGCGGCCGAGTCCCTCGGCTACACCCAGTCGGCCGTGTCGCGGCAGATCGCTGCGCTGGAGAAGACGGCCAGGGCGACTCTGCTGGAACGACGCCGTGACGGTGTCCGGCTGACCGCGGCCGGGCACGTCGTGCTGCGGCACGCCTCGGCGGCTCTCGACGAGCTCGATGCAGTCGCCGGAGAGCTGGCCGGGCTGCCCAGCGCGACCGGCACGGTGCGGCTCGGCACCTACCCCAGCGCGGGCGCGGTCCTGCTGCCCAGAGCGCTCACCGCGCTGCGCCGGGCATATCCCGGCGTCACCGTGACAACGCGGGAAGCGAGCACGTCCGCGCTGGTCAGAGCGTTGCGGGCGGGCAGTATCGACCTGGCGGTGCTGTCCTCGGGTCCACCGTTCCGGGCGCCGGACACCGAGTCGCCGGCACTGCGGCTGGAGACCCTCGCCGAACGCAACCTGTGCCTGGCGGTGCCCGCCGGTCATCCGCTCGCGCAGCGGGACTGGGTCGACGTCACGCAGCTCGCCGGCCAGCGGTGGATCGCGGGCCGGTCGTCCGCCGACGAACAGCTCATGGGGGTCTGGCCCGGCCTCGATGGCAGGCCCGAGGTCGCTCACGTGGCACGCGACTGGCTGGCCAAGCTGAACCTCGTCGCCGCCGGGTGCGGCGTGACGACGGTCCCCGTCTCGCTGCTGCCCGTCATGCCGTCCGGTGTGCGGGTGCTGACGGTGCGCGGTGGCCCGGAGGAGCGTCGACGGGTCGTCCTGGCAACGCTCCCACGCCCCCTGTCGGAGCCCGCGACCCGCCTGGCCGAGGCCCTGCGCGCCGCGGCCGAGTAAGACCCCCACACCGCGCACCCCGCGTCCACACCGCGCCCTGTGCACACCGCGCGGTCTGGACGAAACGTGCGCGGTGTGGTCTCCTGACATCCTGTCATGACAGGTTAGGGAGGCAGCCGGGTGAAGGCGGTCAGGTACGACGAGCCACGCAGTTTCGCGGTCACCGAAGTCGCCGAGCCGCACGCCGGCGACGGGCAGGTGCGGCTCAGGGTCGTGCTGGCCGGGGTGTGCGGCACAGACGGGCACCTGCACGAGGGCGAGTTCGACCCGATCTATCCGCTGATCCCCGGCCACGAGATCGTCGGTGTCGTCGACGAGGTGGGTGCGGGTGTCACCGAGCTCGCGCCGGGGCGGCGGGTGGTGCTGGACAACATGCAGTCCTGCGGCGTGTGCACCAGCTGCCGCAGGGCCCGGCCCGCGTTCTGCCGGTCGCTCGTTGCGCAGGGGATCAACGCACCCGGCGGGTTCGCGCAGTTCGTCGTCGCCCCCGCCGGCAAGTGTCACCCGGTGGACGACCTGGAACCCGAGGTCGCGGTGCTCGCCGAACCGATCGCCTGCGTCGTGCACGGGCTCGACGTCCTCGACCTGCCACCCGGCTCGGACGTGCTGGTGTTCGGCGCAGGACCGACCGGGTTGCTGCTGGCCCAGCTGCTGCGGTACGTCGGCGCCAGCCGGGTCACGGTCGCCGCGCCGACCGAGTTCAAGCTGCGGCTCGCGGCGACACACGGCGCCGACGAGACCGTCCGCATCGACCGCGCCGACCCGACGGCGGCGAATGCCCGGCTCCGTGAACTGGCGCCGGAGGGATTCGACGTGGTGGTCGACGCGACCGGCTCGGTCGGAGTCCTCGACCAGTGCGTTCCGCTGACCCGCGACGGCGGGACCGTGTTCGTGTACGGCATGGCCGAGGAGTCCGCGCGGATGACCGTGTCGCCCTACGAGATCTTCCGCAGGGAGCTCGTGATCAAGGGCTCGTTCTCCCAGGCGTACAGCTTCGACCGGGCGATCGCGGCGCTGCGCGCCGGCCGGGTCCGCACCGAGGGCATCATCACCCACCGCTTCGGCCTCGACGACTACTCCTCGGCGCTCGACGCGCTGGCCGACAGTGGCTGCGTCAAGGCGGTCATCGCGCCGTGAACTGGATCGACCGGTCGTCGCCGCTCCCGCTGTACCACCAGCTGAAGCAGGCGTTGATCACCGACATCGCCACACGCCGGCTCGCGCCGGGTGACGTGCTGCCCGGCGACCACGCGCTGTGCGCCGCCTACGACGTGTCCCGCACGGTCGTCCGCCAGGCGCTCACCGAGCTGGAGTACGAAGGTGTCGTCGTCCGGGTGAAGGGCAAGGGCACGTTCGTCGCGGCGCCCAAGACGTCGGCGGGGCTGGTGCAGTCGCTGACCGGGCTGTTCGAGGACGTCGCCGCGCACGGCGGACACCTGCGCAGCGAGGTGCGTGACCAGCGGGTCGTGCCGTCGGACGCGCAGGTCTCGGCAGACCTGGGGCTGCGGATGCAGACCCCGGTCGTGCGGGTGGAGCGGCTGCGGTTCGTCGGAGCGGAGCCCTGGGTGCTGACCGTGACGCACCTGCCGCACGAGCTGGTCGCGGGGCTGGAACACGAGGACCTGACGGAGCAGTCCCTGTACGCCGTGCTGGCCCGCGACCACGGTGTGGAACCGGTGCGCGGCCGCCGCTCGGTGGAGGCGACGTCCGCCGGTCAGCTGCTGGCCGAGGCGTTGGGGATCCCTGTGGGCGCCGCGGTCCTGACCCTGCGCAGCCTCAGCTACGACGCGTCCGGCCGCCCCCTGGAAACGTTCGTCGCCCACCACAGAGGTGACCGAAGCCGCTTCGAGGTAGACCTGCTCCGCACACCACCCGCGAGTCGCTAGATTCCGTGGCGCGAGTCGCTACATTCTGCCGCGCGAGTCGCCGGATCTCGCCGGGTGAGTCGCGGGCGAGCCCGACCGATTCCCCGACTCACCCTGACAAATTCCCCGACTCGCGCGGCACAATCTCCCGACTCGCGCCGCGGAACCTAGCGACTCGCGGTGCATGGAGACCGGCAGGTTCGCTCACACGGCAGTGCTCGCGCGCCTGGGGCCCGTGCGGTCCGCGAGTCGGGGATTTCATCAGGGTGAGTCGGGAGTTCCGTCAGCGCGAGTCGCTGGATTCCGTGGCGCGAGTTGCTGGATTTGGTAGGGCGAGTCGGGGGTCAGGGGCGCAGGGTGAGGAGTGTGGCCGGGTTGGTCACCAGTAGTTGGGTCAGGGTCTTCTCGCCCAGCTCGCGGGCGACCCTGGGCAGGAAGCGCGTCGGCAGGTAGTCCAGGCCGGGCATGCCGCCGTAGGCCCGGTAGCGGGTGCGGCGGGCGACGTCGCCGCCGAGCAGGAGCCGGGACGGATCACCGAGAGCGACGGTACGCGCGAGACAGTCCAGCACCGCCGAGTCGGGTGCTTCCCGGTGCCGGGCCATGCCGTCATAGCCGAGGTACACGCCGGCGCGGGTCAGCTCCGCGTGCAGGCCGGGGTCGAGGTTACGGTCCGCGTGCGCCAGCACGACCCGGTCGGCGGGCAGACCCGACGACTCCAGCGCCGCCAGCACCTCCCAGGCCGCCGAGCCGTGCTCCAGGTGCACCATCACCGGCGCGCCGACCCGCAAGGCCGCGACCGCGACCGCCGCGAGCACCCGCCGTTCGAACTCGTCGATCCGCCAGTACCCGACACCGGCCTTGACCAGACCCGCGCGCACCGGCGACCCGTCCGGCGCACGAGCCACGGCGCCCCTCGAAGCCGTATCGACCACGGGCAGGCCGTCGGTCAGGTCGGCGGTGAACCGGTCGGCCAGCTCGTCGGAGGACAACGCCACCAGCCAGTGCCCGGACGGATAGTGCTCGCGGCGATGTGCCCCGGTCGCGTGCACGACGGCCAGCCCGGTCGCCGCGCTGATCCGGGCCACCGCGTCCGGGCGGCGGCCCAGCCCGGTCGGCGTCGCCTCGACCATCGACGCGATACCCGCGGCGCACAGCGTCGCGGCCTCGGCGCCGCTGGCCGTCTCGTCGTCCAGCTCGTCCCCGACCAGCAAGGGCGAGACCTGGAACAGGTGCTCGTGATAGTCGCAGCGACCCAGCGCCGACGCCGGCACGTCACCGAGAACCGTGCGGATCACAGCGTGTCGAACCACGGTTCGAGCCGTCGGTAGGCATCCAGGAACACCTGGTACTCATGCAGGTAGCGACGGTGTGCGACCTCGTTCGGCAGGTGTTCACCGGTCCGGGACGACAGGCGCTTCGCGATGTCGAACCCGTCGTAGAGACCGACCCCGACCCCGCCGACCACGGCGGCACCGAGCGCGGTCGCCTCGTCCACCAGGCTGCGCGGCCGGACCGTCTTGCCCCACTGGTCGGCGAAGATGCGCAGCGCGGCCGCCGAGTTCGCGGCGCCGCCGATCGCGTCGATCGAGGAGATGCTCGCGCCGTTCTCCTCGAACGCCAGCAGCCCGGTGTACAGGTTGAAGCCGACCCCCTCCAGCACCGCGCGGCTCAGGTGCGCCGGCCCGTGATGGCGGGCAAGGCCGGCGAACACCGCGCGCGCCCGGGGGTTCCAGTACGGCGACCGTTCGCCGAGCAGGTGCGGCAGGAAGTACAGGCCGTCGGCGCTGGCCGGGACTTCGGCGGCCGCATCGAGCAGCCGCACGTACGCGGTCGGCTCGTCCGGCGCGAGCGTCTCCATGATCCACTGCAGGGACGCGCCGCCCGCCTGCATCGTCGCGGTCGGGACGAATCCGCCCGGCACGACGTGGTTGAACGTCATCGTGCGCATGTCCGGGTCGTGCAGCGGCCGGTCGGCGGCCAGCGACACCCAGGACGACGAGCCGAGGTAGCAGTACGCGCCGTCCGCCTCGGTCACGATGCCGGCGCCCAGAGCACCCATCGGACCGTCACCACCGCCCAGCACGACCGGGGTCCCGGCGAGCAGCCCGGTGAGCGACGCGGCTTCCGGGGTCACCGTGCCGACGACCGTCGTCGACGCCGCCACCTCGGGAAACAGTGACCGATCGAGGCCCGCGGCGTCGATCAGCTCCTCCGACCAGGCCCCGGTCGACTGGTCGAACGCGTTGGTGCTGCTGGCATCCGACGGATCGGTGACCAGCCGGCCGGTCAACCGGTGGACGATGAAGTCCTTCGCCAGCAGCAGGTGCCGCACCCGGGAGAAGACCTCCGGCTCGGTGTCGCGCACCCACATGACCTTCGACAGCGAGTAGGTCGGGTTGATGCGGTGGCCGGTGATCCGGTAGCCACGCTCCATCCCGACCCGCTCGACCAGCGCATCGGACTGCGCGGTGGACCGGGTGTCCGCCCAGATGATCGCCGGTCGCACCGGGGCGCCGGACCCGTCCATCAGCACCGCGCCCATCATCTGCCCGGAGAACGAGACGCCCGCGATCTGCCGGGCGTCGACCGTCTCCAGGAGCCTGCGGGTCGCCACACACACCGCTCGCCACCAGGCGAGGGCGTCCTGTTCGGCCTTCCCGCCGGAGCCGAAGTCGACGCCGTAGCTCTCTGTCGCGGTGGCCACCACCGCGCCGTCGGCGTCCACCAGGGTCGCCTTGTCGCCGGTTGTGCCGAGATCGTGCGAGATGATCACGAAGCCACCCTCCTAAAGTGCGATCAACGCAGGGAGAAGCCGCCGTCGATGAGCAGCTCCGTGCCACAGCAGAAGGCGGCGTCCTCGCTGAGCAGGTACTCCACCGCACGGGAGATCTCGAGAGGCGTGGCGAACCTGCCCAGCACGGTATCGGCCAGCCAACCGGCGTGCATGTGTTGCTTGAGACCGTTGAGCGGCGTGTCGACGTAGCCGGGCGACACCGCGTTCACCCGCACCCCGCGCGGTCCCCACTCGACGGCGAGTGACCTGGTCAGCGCGCTGACACCGGCCTTGGACGTGTTGTAGGCGGCTTGGCGCTGCGGATGGTTGACCACCGCGTTGCCGGACATCGAGGCGACGTTGACGATCGCGCCGCCGCCCCTGGCGAGCAGCTCACGGCCGAACTCCCGGCAGGTCAGGAACACTCCGCGCAGGTTCACCCCGAGCACGGCGTCGAACTGGGCGATCGACATGTCCTCGGCCGCCACGTTGTCCTCGACGATCCCGGCGCAGGTCACCAGGTCGACCGGGCCGTCACCCGTCGAGTACAGCTCGCGCACCGCGGCGACGACCGAGCTCTCGTCGGTCAGGTCGAGCGCGACACCGCGCACCTGGTCGGGCAGCACGTCGAGTCTGCGCAGGTCGAGGCCGTACACCTGGGCGCCCTGGTCGGCGAGGCTGGTGCAGATCGCCAGCCCGATGCCGCCCGCCGCGCCGGTGACGGCGACCCGCCGGCCGGCAAATCTTTCGGTGCGCTCCATCGCGCGGACTCCCGTGTCTCGACAACCGTGATGTAGTACTACTAGCTCAGTCAGGGTTGACATGCAAGGATTTCCCGGGTTTCCTGAGCGCATCCCGCAGCTGGACGTGAGTCAGGCCACGGGTTTGCTGTGAAAGATGTAGTGAGACTACAGATCGGGAGTCACTTCTGATGACGGCTACCTCGTCCGTACCGGAACCTGGAGCGCTGCTCGTCGGCGTGGACGGTGCCCTGCACGGCCGAACCGGCGGGTACCAGAAGCGGCTCGGCGAGATGGCGGGCGTCTACCGGGACGCGGCGGCCTACCGGCGAGCGCTCGACGAGCACGGCGCCGGACAGGTCGTCTATCACGTCGAGGAGCACCGCAACTCCGGCGACGAAGGCGCGCTGATCATCGGCACCAGCATCCTGCAGCCGGGCAGCTACGGCGACGAGTTCGCCATGACCAGGGGCCACCTGCACCGCAAGGCTGACCGGGCCGAGCTGTACCACTGCCTGTCCGGCCGAGGCGTGATGCTGCTGGAGACCCTCGACGGCCGCAGCCGGGCACTGCCGATCACCCCGGGCGCCGCGGTGCACGTGCCGGGCCACTGGGTGCACCGCAGCATCAACGTCGGCGACGAACCGCTGGTCACGCTGTTCTGCTACCCGGCGGACGCCGGCCAGGACTACGAGCTGATCGCCGACGCCGGAGGCATGGCGCAGCTCGTGGTGCGCGACGAGGACGGCTGGACCACCCGGCCGAACCCCGACCACACCGGATACCGGGGGCAGCAGCGATGACCGTGCTGGACGACATCGAGCAGCTGGCCGTCGTGCCGGTCGTCGAGATCGAGGACGCCGAGCAGGCCGTCCCGCTCGCCCGGACGCTGGCCGAGGCGGGGCTCCCGGTCCTGGAGGTCACCTTCCGCACCCCGGCCGCACGGGACGCGGTGGCCGCGATCGCCGCCGAGCTGCCCGACTTCCTGCTCGGCGCAGGCACCCTGGTGACCGCAGACCTGGTGGTCGCCGCCGTCGAGGCCGGCGCCCGGTTCGGGGTGTCACCCGGGTTGAGCCCCCGCTGCCTGGCCGCCGCCGACGAGCTGGACCTGCCGTTCGTTCCTGGCGCGGTGACGCCGAGCGAGGTCAACGCGTGCCTGGACGCCGGGGTGCGGCACGTGAAGTTCTTCCCGGCCGGTGCCTACGGCGGCCTCGACACCCTCGCGGCCCTCGACGGGCCGTTCGGCTGGACCGGTATCCGGTTCATGCCGACCGGCGGGGTCCGGCCGGAGAACGCCGCCGAGTACCTGGCCCGCTCGAACGTGTTCGCCGTCGGCGGGACGTGGATCGCGCCGCGCGCCGACATCACGGCGGGCCGCTGGGACGTCATCGCCGACCGGGCCCGCGCCGCGCTCGAGCTGCGTGGAGCGCGCTGATGGAACCTGCACGCGTACCGACGCTGTACTTCATCGGCGTCACCACCGGCCGGTCGTCGATCAGGACGGTGTTCCCGAAGTGGGCCCGGCAGCTCGGTCTGGACGGCGCCGAGCTGGTCGGCGTCGACCTCCCGCTGCACGCGCCGGCCGAGGACTACCGCCGCGTCGTCGAGTTCATCGCGGGCGATCCGCTGTCCGCCGGTGCGCTCGTGACCACACACAAGATCGACCTGTTCCACGCGTGCCGGGACCTGTTCACCGAGATCGATCCCCTGGCGAAGCTGACCGGCGAGGTCAGCTGCCTGTCCAAGCGGGACGGCTGGCTCATCGCGCACGCGAAGGACCCGATCTCCGCCGGCCTTGCGCTGGACGCGTTCCTCCCGGCGGGGCACTGGTCCGAGAGCGGTGCCGAGGCGTTCCTCATGGGCGCCGGCGGTGCGTCGATCGCGATCAGCTGGTACCTCGCCCAGGGCGCCGACGGCCCGACCCGGATCGTGGTGTCCGACCGCAAGCCCGAACGGCTTGCCGAGCTGCGCGCGGTCCACACCGAGCTGGGCACGACGATCCCGCTGGAGACGGTGACCGACAACGACGCGGCACTCGCCGGGCTGACCCCCGGTTCGCTCGTGGTCAACGCGACCGGGCTCGGCAAGGACGGCCCCGGCTCGCCGCTCACCGACCCGCGCTTCCCGGACGCCGCGATCGCCTGGGATCTGAACTACCGGGGTGACCTGGTGTTCCTCGACCAGGCCCGGGCCGAGGGCGTCACGGCCCACGACGGCTGGGTCTACTTCCTGCACGGCTGGACCCAGGTGATCGCCGAGGTCTTCGACATCACGATCCCCACGTCAGGCCCCGCATTCGACACCCTCGGCACGCTGGCGACCGGAGCCCGCCGATGACCCCGGTACCCGTGAGTGGCGAGTGGTCCCCTGAGACCACTCGCCACTCACGGGGTGTGTTGGTGACGCCGAGGTCGTTGACGCAGGCCGGGCTGGAGAACGTCGCTGAGCTGCAGCCGCTGCGCGCGGCGGGGTTCGAGCTGGTCAGCGGTCCGGTCGGCAGGCAGCCGAGTGCGGACGAGCTGCGGGACCTGCTCCCCGGTTGTGTGGGCTGGCTGGCGGGCGTCGAACAGATCACCGCCGAGGTGCTCGACCGCGCCGACGAGCTGGAGGTGATCAGCCGCAACGGCACCGGCACCGACGCGATCGACCTCGACACGGCGCTCCGGCGCGGCATCCGGGTCGAGCGGACGCCCGGCGCCAACGCCCGCGGCGTCGCCGAGCTGGCCCTGGCCCTGGCGCTGGCATTGCTGCGCGAGGTGCCCCGGTCCGCCCACGCGCTGAAACACGGCGGCTGGCAACGCTGGCAGGGCCGCGAACTCGCGGACTGCCGGGTCGGCGTCGTCGGCCTCGGCGCGATCGGGTCGAAGGTCGCGGAGCTGTTCACGACACTCGGCGCCCAGGTGGTCGGCCACGACCCGTACCCGCCGGAGAACCCGCCGGTGCCGCTGCGCGAGCTGACTGACCTGCTCGCCACCTCGGACGTGATCAGCCTGCACGCCCCGCCCCCGCCGGACGGAAAGCCGCTGCTGGACGAGACGAAGCTGGCCCTGTTGCCGCCCGGCGCACTGGTGATCAATACCGCCAGGGCGGGGCTGGTGGACGAGGCAGCGATCCTCGACGCGCTCGACACGGCGAAGCTCGGCGGCTACGCGGTCGACGCCTTCGAGACCGAACCACCGGAGCCGAGCGCGCTGCTGCGTCACGACCGGGTACTCGCCACGCCGCACATCGGCGGCTACACCGGCGCGAGCGTGCGCAGGGCCACCGAGCAGGCTGTCGCCAACCTGTTGGCCGTCCTGGATGGTGCCCGATGAACGACAAGAGCCTGCTGGAACAGATCACCGAGCGCACCGCGCACCTGCGCCCGTCCGAGCAGAAGGTCGCCTCGGTCGTGCTGGCCGAACCGGCGCTGGTCGTCGGCTACGGCATGGCGAAGCTCGCCGAGGCGGCCGGGGTCAGCGAACCGACCGTCATGCGGTTCTGCACCGGCCTCGGGTTCGACGGGTTCCAGGCGTTCAAGCTCGGGCTCGCGCAGGCATTGGCGATCGGCATTCCGGTCACCCACTCCGCGATCGAACCGGACGACTCGGTCGCCGCGATGGCCGCGAAGATCTTCGACCACACGCTGAGCAGCCTGGACCGCGCTCGTCGCTCACTGGACACCGCCGCCGTCGCACGAGCTGTGGACCTGCTGGTCGACGCCAGCAACGTGCTGTTCGTGGGGTTCGGCGCCTCCGGGATCATCGCGCAGGACGCCCAGCAGCAGGGGGTCCTGTTCGGCGTCCCGTGTGCCGCGCCGATCGACCTGCACCAGCAGTACATGGCGGCCGCGATGGCGAGCCGGGGCACGGTCGTGGTGGCGATCTCCAACACCGGCCGCACCTCATCCGTACTGGACGTGACCGAGGCGGCGAAGGCCAACGGCGCGTCCGTCATCGCGGTCACCGGCGGCCCCGGTCCGCTCGCCGACCTCGCCGACCTGGTCCTGGTGCTGCGGACCTTCGAGGACACCGACATCTACACCCCGACGGTGAGCCGCCTCGCCGGGTTGGTGCTGGTCGACGTGCTGGCCACAGCCGTGGCGGTCCGCCGGGGCCCGGAGCACCTGGAGCGGCTGCGGTTGATGAAGGAAGCGCTGTCGACGTTCCGGGGGAGCAGTGGAGGTGCAACAGATGGCTGACGTGGTGTTCTCCGCACGTGGTGTCGGGCAGCGGTATCCCGGCGTACAGGCGCTGACCGACCTCGACCTGGACGGCTATGCGGGCGAGGTGCTGGCGATCTGCGGCGCGAACGGCGCCGGCAAGTCGACCTTCGCCCGGCTGCTCGCCGGCCAGGAACCGCCCGCGACCGGCGAGATCTTGGTGGAGGGCCGCCAGGTGCGCGACCCGGCCGACGCGGAACGGGCCGGCGTCCTGCTGATGCACCAGGAACCCCTCGTCATCGACGACTTCACCGTCGGCGAGAACGTCTGGCTGTACCGGTTGCGCGGCGGACGGGACATCCAGCCGTGGTCCCGCTCGCGCAGCGGGACCGACAATCGGACCAAAGAGGTACTCGCCGAGGTCGGCCTCGGACATCTCAAGGTCGACCAGCTCGCCGCGACCCTCGCCCCCGGCCAGCGTCAGATGCTCGCGCTGTCCAGGGCCGCCGTCACGACGCACAAGGTACTGATCCTGGACGAGACCACCGCGTCCACCTCGGAGGAACACTTCCGCGAAGTGCAGCGCATGGTCGAAGCGGAGAAGGCGGCCGGGACGGCGATCGTGTTCGTGTCACACCGCATGCCCGAGGTGTTCGCGCTGTCCGACCGGATCGCGGTGCTGCGCGGCGGACGACTCGTGCAGGTCCTGCGCACCGAGGACACCGACGCCGACGAGATCACCACGCTCATGATCGGCGACGCGGTCCGTGCGCTGGAACGCCCGCCAGTGCACGTCGGCGGCGCGACCAGGCTCGCGGTCCGCAACCTGCATGCCGGGTCCGCGCGGGACGTGTCGTTCGAGGTGCGCGCTGGCGAGGTCGTCGGCCTGTACGGGCTGGTCGGCAGCGGCCGCAGCTCGATCGCCCGCGCGGTCTCCGGCCAGGGTGAGTCGCGCGCCGGCACGGTCGAGGTGAACGGCGACCCGGCGCGCATGCGCTCCCCGGGAGCCGCGCTGCGCCGGGGCGTCGCCTACCTGACCGAGGACCGCCGCAAGGAGGGCTTCGTCGACGACTTCAGCAACGCCGAGAACCTCAGCCTCGTGACGCTGCCCCGCATGTCCAGGGCAGGAGTGGTCCGGCGCGGCCTGGAGCGGTCCAGGGTCACCGAGCTGATCAGCCGGTTCCAGATCAAGGGCGGGCCGGACACCCCGACCAGGACGCTGTCCGGCGGCAACCAGCAGAAGGTGTGCCTGGCGAAGTGGCTGGAGGCCGAGCCGGACGTGATCGTGCTCGACGAACCGACGAAGGGCATCGACGTCGGTGCCCGGTTGAACATCTACCAGATCGTGCATGGGCTGAGCAGCCAGGACAAGGCGGTGCTCGTGGTGACCAGCGAGGCCGAGGAGGCGCTGCTGCTGTGCCACCGGGTGCTGGTGCTGCGCGACGGGCAGGTGGTCGCCGAGTTCGACCCGGACCGGGCGAGCACCGAGGACCTGATCAGAGCCGCACTCGACGGCCATTCGAACGGAGAGGACGCGGCATGACATCAACGCTGGAGGTCCAGCCAACGGCGGTGCCCGCTGCCCGGGCCAAGGACTGGCTGCGCAACCAGTACCCGCTGCTCATCCTGATCGCGCTGCTGATCTTCGCGAGCAGCACGAGCGACGCGTTCCTGAGCCCGCGCAACCTGGAGAACCTGGTCCTGCAGATGTCGGTCGCCGGCATCGTCGCACTCGCGCAGTTCATCGTGGTGATCTCCGGCGGCATCGACATCAGCGTCGGCTCGGTGCTCGGCCTGTCCTGTGTACTCGGCGCCGGCCTGTTCGGCGGCACGTCGGTGCTGGTCGCGGTACTGATGTCGCTGCTGGTCGGGGTGGCGCTCGGCGCGGTCAACGGCTTCCTGATCGCGTTCCGGGGCCTGGAGCCGTTCATCGTCACGCTCGGCATGCTCGCGCTGGCCAGGGGCCTGGTCTACGCCTATACCGAAGGCGTTCCGGTGACCCCGAAGGCGCCCGGGTTCACCTCGGTCGGCACCGCGACGGTCGCCGGGTTCCCCGCACTCGGCTGGCTGTGGCTGCTGCTGGCACTCGGCATGGGCTTCCTGCTGCGCCGCACCGTGTTCGGCCGCCGGGTGTACGCGATCGGCAGCAAACGCGACGCCGCGCACGCCGCCGGCATCCCGGTGCGTGGCACGCTCGTCGCGGTCTACTGCATCGCCGGCCTGCTGGTCGGCCTCGGCGGGTTCCTGCTCGCCTCCCGGGTCGGCGCCGCGACCCCGACCGCCGGCACGAACTTCGAGCTGGACGCGATCGCCGCCGTCGTCATCGGCGGGACCCGGCTCAACGGCGGCCAGGGCCGCATCTTCGGCGCGGTCATCGGCACCGTCATCTTCGGCGTGATCACCAACCTGCTGGTGCTGCTCAACGTGTCGACGTTCCTGCAGGACGCGTTCCGAGGCGCGCTGATCCTGGTCGCCGTCACGCTCGCCACGATCGGCCGCCAGAAGGCGAAGCGCTGAAGTCTTTCAACGAAGAAGGAGCTGTTCCATGCGTGTTCCCCGTCTAGCGATCCCTCGTCTTGTCGTCACAGCACTGTCCGTGGTCGCGCTGTCCGCCTGTGGCACGGTCGGGTCCGGTTCGGCACCCACCGGGCAGAAGGAGGCGAAGGACGTCCACCAGGTGAAGATCGGCTTCGCCCAGCGTCAGATGGACGCGCCGTACTACGCGGCGATGCAGGCCATCGCGCAGCAGAAGGCGAAGGAGCAGGGCTTCACGCTGCTGTTCCAGAACGCCAACGGTGATCCGGTCACCCAGATCAACCAGGTGCAGACGATGCTCTCCCAGGGTGTCGACGCGCTGGTGGTGGACGCGATCAGCCCGGAGACCGAACGCACCCAGCTCGCGCAGGTCGCCGGCCAGGTTCCGTTGATCTTCATCGACACGTCGATCCCCGGCGTCGGGCTCACCGCGGTGCAGTCGGACAACAAGCAGATCGGTGAGCTGTCCGGGAAGCTGACCGCCAAGCGGTTCCCGCCGAGCTCGACGGTCAAGGTCGGCATCCTCAACGGCGGCCCGAACGACGAGATCGTCGGCCCGGCCCGCCAGCAGGGCTTCCTCGACGGGCTGAAAGCGGGTGGCGTGACGCCGGACGTCGTCGCCTCGGCGACCGCGACCTACACCCAGGAACAAGCGGTCCCGGCGACCGAGTCGATGCTCGCCGCGCACCCGGACATCCAGCTCGTCCTCGGCCTCAACGACTCGATGGCGCTCGGCGCACTCAAGGTCCTGCGCGACCAGCACAACACGACGACGCTGGTCGCGGCGTCGGCCGACGGGCAGAAGGAAGCGCTCGCCGAGATCTCCAAGGGCGGCTGCTCGGGCCAGTACGTCTCGACCGGGCTGAACTCACCCAACCTGGCGGCCGAGGGCGGTTTCGACATCGCGGTCAAGGTGGCGACCGGAGCGCTGGACCCGAAGAGCGTGCAGCCACAGACTTACACCAAAGCCGCCGGCATCGGGTGCGACAACATCGCCGAGTACTACAAGCCGGACAGCATCTTCTAGAAGGAGCGGTATGCGTCAGGTCGTGGTGGGTTCAGCCGACGACATCCGGATCGAGGACGTGCCGTGGCCGGCGGCACCGGGTGACGGGCAGGTGCTGGTGCGCAGCGCGCTCGTCGGTATCTGCGGCTCCGACCTGCATGCCTGCGCCGGGCACCACCCGTTCATCGACCTGCCCTACCGGCCCGGCCACGAGGTGGTCGGGGCGGTCGGCGCGGTGGGCCCCGGTGTCGATGGGTTCGCCGAGGGCGACCGGGTGGTGCTCGAACCCAACGTGGTGTGCGGCAAGTGCCGGCAGTGCCTCGACGGGCGCTACAACATCTGCCGAGAGCTGGCGGTGATCGGCTGCCAGACCCCCGGTGGGATGGCGGACGCGTTCCTGGTCGCCGCCGACCGCCTGCACCGGCTGCCGGCCGAGGTGGACAACACCCTCGCCTCGCTCGTCGAACCGCTGGCCACGCCGGTACATGCGGTGCGCAGGTCCGGCATCGGTCCGGGCAGCAAGGTCGCGGTGCTCGGCGCCGGGCCGATCGGGCTGCTCGTCCTGGTGGCGGCCCGCGCGGCCGGTGCCACCGAGATCGTGGTGACCGACGTGCTGCCCGGCAAGCTCGAGCGTGCCAGGAAGCTGGGTGCCGCCGCGGCGCTCGACGCGACCGGGCCGGACCTGCTGGACGTCGCGCGCGGGGCGTTGGGTGATGCGGCCGACGTGGTGTTCGACTGCGTGGCGAACCAGGCCTCGATGGGCCAGGCGCTGGAGCTGGTCGACAAGGGCGGCACGGTCGTGGTGGTCGGGGTGGCGGCCGGCCCGACGACCGTCGGTCTGCATCTCGTTCAGGACCGGGAGATCACCGTGCTCGGCAGCCTGATGTACACCCGCGAGGACATGAGCCGGGCGATCTCCCTGCTGGCATCCGGAGCGGTGACCGCCGACGACCTGGTCACGGCGGTCTTTCCGCTGGCCGAGGCCGCTCGGGCGTTCGCGGCTGCCCGCGATCCGGAGCAGATCAAGGTCCTGATCAGCGTCGACAGCTCGTGAGTGTTGAGTGTGGCTATAGCCACACTCAACACTCACGAGGGGTCAGGCCAAGATTGCCACTGCTGTCAGGCCGCCGGAGACGGCTATGAAGGACAGGGTGCTCAGGAGCTGGAACCACTTCGCGGTCGCCGAGCGCTCGTTGAACATCAGGGGGACGAACAGCGCTGGGTTGACGATCGTGCCCGCCGCCAGCACCACTGCGAGCCAGGTGGGGATGCCCGGCGCGACCAGGGCGACCGCGATCAGGATCAGCCCCATGATGATGAAGTCCAGATGGGTCTGAAGGATCCGCCGCGGGCTCACGATGCCGATCCGACGGATCAGGTCGGGAGTGGTGAACGACAGGAGCACCGCCCAGCCCAGCAGCGCGCCGAAGGCCAGCTCGATCAGCCCGACCCGGGCCAGCCCGCTCATCGGTTCACCAGCTGACCGGCCGTGTGCTTCTGGTACCAGCGGGTGCCGTGCCAGCGTTGGTAGTGCCAGAACGCGGTGGCCGGCGCACCCCTGCTGTGCAGCCAGAAGCCGCGCGGCGTGCTGGCGACCGGGGTGCGTCGACCGGGCGTGACCTCGGCGAGGATCACGCCTTCGCCGTCGTCGCGCCCCAGCTCGGCGAGCACGGTGCCGTCCGCCTCGGTGATCACCGAGGACCCCTCGAAGCGCCCCCGGTAACGCAGCGGCAGCCACGGCATGTCGCAGTCGAGTGTGCCGGCATGCGCGGCATGAACGCAGGGCGCGCCGATGAACTGCGCGAACGTCACGGCGGCGGTGCGTGCGGTGGCGGTGTTGGCCCGCTCCAGACGGCGGAACAGCGGCGCCGGCGCCCACTCGGGCACCGACCACCAGCCGGACCCGGTGAGCAACAGATCGACCTGCCCCTTCAGTCGGTGCACGGTCTGGGTGCGCATCAGCTCCCAACACACCGCCGCGCCGACCCGGTACCTCCCGGCGTCGAGCACACCCGGATCGCTGCCGCCCACGTAGAAGGCGTTCTCCCACATGGTCGGCAGGTCCTTGTCGTGCCGCCCGAGGACGCCGTCCGGCCCGGCGAGCAGGTAGGCGTTGCGCACCTGACCGTCGCCGTCCCGGCACAGGAACGACCCGCCGACCAGCGCGCCGAACCGGGCCGCGAGCGAACACAGCAGCTCGGTCGCCACACCGTCGGGAGGCAGAGCCGCGCGGGCGAGCCGCTCGTCGAAACCGATGCCGGTGGTGAAGAACTCGGGCAGCGCGATGACCTCGGCGCCCGCCTCACCCGCCCGCACACCCAGTCGTTCACACGCCGCGAGGTTGGCGTCGACGTCCGCCAGCACCGCTTCGAGTTGCACCGCTGCGACCCGCACCATGAATCGAACGGTACTACGAAACTGAACGCTACTACAAGAACTACTGGGCAAGCCCCCGAAACACCAGGTCACGGCCGATCGTGATGACCTCATGCAGCTCGTCGGCGTCCAACGCCAGTCGGTCCGGTCGCATCCGCAACGACAGCACGCCGTTCCACGCGCCCCACAGGAACACCGAGGTCCGCTCCGGCTGCGGGCAGGTGATCTGGCCCGCGGCATCCGCCCGGCGCAGCACGTCGGCGACCGCCCCGACGAGCGTCTCGACCTTGTCCGCGATGCGCTGTTCGATCTCGCTGGCCAGGTCACCCGGAGGCACGTCCAGGACCCGCAGCGCGATCATCCGGAAGTAGCCGGGGTTCTCCAGGTGGAACCGGCAGTAGGCGTCGCTCGCCGCGTACAGCTCCTCCAGCGGCGTGCGGCCCTGCCCGTAGGCGCGCGCCATGTGCTCTTCGTTGACCTGCAGCGCCCGCTCCACCAGCGCCAGGTACAGACTCTCCTTGCTGCCGAAATGGTGGTAGATCGACCCGACCGCGATACCCGCCTCGGCGGCGATCGCATCCATGCTCGCCGCGTGGAAGCTGGAGGCGGTGAACAGCTTCTCGGCGGCGTCCAGAATCGCCGCCGTGGTCCGCGCGGTCCGCCGATCCACCCGCCGGGACGAGGGTGCGCTCATACCCAGAGCCTATGTCTGCTGGCCGATGGACCCCATACAGCTGCTGAAGTCGGCTCCGCGAGTCTCCCGGAGGGAGTTCCGGCGAAGGCCGGCGTAGTGAATGCCGGCGACCAGGCCCCGCAACGTAAGGTGGCGGCTCTCAAGGTGGGCACAAGCGCGCGCCCGGCCGACGAAGGAGGCTTGTTTTTCTGATGACACCCCCGAAGCGAAGCGAGCGGGGTGGCGGCAGAAAAACTCCGCGCGGGACAGGCCCGGAAGGAACAGAGCTGAACAGCGGCATCTTGCCGGGCAACGTGCACGCTGATGACTGGATCATGTTCGTCCTGGCGATCATCTCGGTCGGGCTGCCCAGCTATCTGCTGCTCAGCCCGGCGCCGCCGCCGCACATCGCGCGGTGGATGTTCTACGCCGACTGCGCGATCTGCGGGATCTTCTTCCTCGAGTTCCTCTGGCGCTGGCACAAGCGTCGCTGGCGCAAGAAGTTCCTGGCCCGCAACTGGTACGAGATGCTGGCGATGATCCCCATCGCGCACGTGGCGATGGTGCCGCACCGCTTCACCATGGTCGTGCTGCTGCTCATCCGCATCGGCAGGGCGGCGGACCGCGCGGTCGGGGAGCAGTTCACCTACCGGCTGGTGGACACGTTCTCCGAACCGATCGTCCGCGCGATCAAGAAGCCGATCACGGTCGCGGTGCTCGACGAGGTGGTCAAGGTCCTGGAGACCGGCAACTACCCGGAGAACCTGGCCAAGTCACTGACCGAGAACCAGACCGAGCTGCGCGCCATCATCAGCGAGAAGATCGCCGCCGACGAACAGCTGGGCAAGCTGAGGCACATCCCGTTCCACGGGGAGATCGTCCAGGCGGTCATCGACACGGCCTTCCGGGTGATCCTCGAGGTGCTGGCCGACCCGCGCATCGACGACTTCTTCTCCTCGGTCGTGCGGGACAACCGCGAGCAGATCCGCTACGCGGTCGTGCTCGGGCTCAACGACGTGGACTCGGCGGAGCAGGAGCACGAGCTGCGCACCCGGACCCAGCGTTCGGCCGCCCGGGAGTACGACGAGCTGCACCGGCGAGGAGACCCGAGGCGGTGACCGGTTAGGTTGACTCCGATCGAGTAGCCCTGAACGGCTTTCATGAGGAGTTGCCGGACATGACTCGGCCGAGACGGCTGGTGACCGTGGTGCTGGTGGTCGGTGCGGCGTTGGCCGGATGCACCTCGCAGCCACCGCCGACCGTGCGGCCCGCCGCGCCCGCGCCGCCATCTGGTTCGGCGATCGAGGTGGGGTCGAACCCGTCGGACGTGGCGATCACCCCGGACGGGCGCACCGCGTACGTCACCAACTACGACGCCGACTCGGTCTCCGTCATCAACACCGCCGATGACACCGTGGCCGGCACGATCCCGGTCGGCGACGCCCCGGAGCGGCTGGCGATCAGCCCGGACGGCCACCGGGTGTACGTGGCGAACAACAGCTCGCGGTCGGTGTCGGTCATCGACACCGCGACCAACACGGTGACCGGCACCATCGGTGGGTTCGTGGTGCCCCGCGCGATCGGTTTCTCCCCGGACAGCCGCGTCGCCTTCGTGTCCGACTTCGGCGTGAACAAGGTCCTCCTCGTCGACACCGCGACGTTGAAGGTCGTCGGCGGCATCGCCGTCGGGCAGGCACCCGGCGGCATGGTCGTCACCCCGGACGGCCGCCGCGTCTACGTGCTCAGCAACTCCGACCCCGGCAAGATCACGGTGATCGACACCGCGCGTCGCCGGGTCACCGGAATCATCCCGATCCACGACGGACCGCTCTGGCTGGCGATCACCCCGGACGGTCGAGTCGCGTACAGCGCGAACGCGGCGGGCTCGGTCTCGGTCATCGACCTCGCGCGCAACCGCGTCCGGGCGACCCTCCCGCTCGCCCAGGCGGCCAACAGCATCGCGCTGGCCCCGGACGGCCGGCATGCCTACGCCGCCGACAACACCGGCACGGTCACGGTCATCGACACCGCCGGCGACAAGGTCGTACGAACCATCTCCGCCGGCGGGTCGCCGGACGCGCTGGCGATCACCCCGGACGGGCACCGCGGCTATGTCACCAACTTCGGCGCGAGCACCGTCTCGGTGATCGACGTCCGCGCCGAGGAGAACAAACCGATCGCCGAGGGCCCTCGGAGCCGATAGCTCCCACGCGGTGCCGGACAGGACCGCCCGCACCCGACGGTGGTTCAGCCCGGGATGACGGTGGCGCTGTCGCCGCTGGGCGCTGCCGGGGGCTGAGTGGGCTTGCTCGTGACGGGTGCGCTGCTCGTCGAGGGTGAGTGGCTCGGGGCGGCCGCACGGCTGGGCGTCGCGGACCGGGTCGGCGTCGCCGAGGTGGTCGGGGTGGCGGCCCGGCCGGACTGGCTGCTGCTGGTGGTGCTTCCGGTGGACGTCGAGCTCTCCGTGCCCGTCGAGTTGCCCGTACCGGTGGAGTTCCCGCTGTTGGTGGAGCTCCCGCTGTTGGTCGAGCTCCCGCTGTTGTTCGAGTTGCCGGTGCCCGCAGAGCCGTTGCTGGAGCCGCTGGTGCCTGTGGAGCCGTTGGTGCCGGTCGAGCTGCCGGTGGAGGACGAGTCGTCGTTGCCGGTGGTCGAGCTGCTCGGCGTGGACTGGGAGGTCGAGCCGCCGGTCGTGGACTTCTGATAGCAGATCACGTCGTTCGGCCCGGCGGTCTGCAGTACCTGCTTGAGGGTCGCGGTGTCGGTGACCTCCTTGGTGCACGTGGCGCTGACGTCGGCGCTCGTGCCGCCGGAGCTGGTCCCGCTCCCGGTCGAGGTCCCGCTGCTCGTACCGCTGCTGTTGGTGCTGGTGCCGCCTCCGGTGGAGGAGCCGTTCGACGTGCTCGTGGAGCCGGTGCCGCTCGGGGTGTTCATGCCCGTCGGGCCTGCGCCGGAGTCGTTGGACCCCGAGTCGTCGCCGCCGGTGCTGGTCGAGGTCTCGCCGCCCGTATCCCCTGAGTCCGAGCCGCTGTCCCCGCTGTCCCCGTCGTCCGAGTCGCCCTTGTCGGAGTCGCCCTTGTCCGAGTCACCCTTCTCGGAGTCACCCTTCTCGGAGTCACCCGAGTCCGAGTCATCGGAACCGGAGTCGTCCGAGCCCTTGTCCTCGGAGTCGTCGGAGTCCCCGGAATCGCCCGAGTCATCGTCCCCTGAGTCGCCGGACTCGTCGTCCGAGCCGGAGTCCGAGTCCTCGTCGTCGCCCTTGTGCTTCTTCGACATGACCGGCCCGTTGAACGCCAGGAACCCGTGCTGGTCGGAACCGGAACCGAACAGGCTGGCGATGGCGGCGAGACCGATGACGACGGCGGCGAGGACCGCGCCGACCACGACGGCCGTGCGCGTCACGTCGCGCCGTCCGTTGAACGGGCCCTGTCCCCGGTAACCGCCACTAGCCATGACACAGAGCAAAGCGGCAGACGCCCAGGTAGCGCACGTTTTCGGCGCACAACCGGTGCGATCGCGAACGAAAAACGCCAACTTTGAGTAGTTGCCCCTATAGGCGCGCCCCTCGGGTGGTCGACTCGGCGGCGAGCAGCTCGAGCGCTCGGAGCGCGACCTTGGCCAGAAAACACGGGTGCTCCGGCGACCGTCGACACCCGGCACACGTGCTGCCGTTCTCCTCGCGTCGATGCGCGGCCAGCGTGCGCTCGGCACAGCCAGGTTCGCCGGCCATGAACAGCGCGGCTGCCTCGAACCCGTCGGACTCCTCGTGCAGCCGTCGATCCAGTGACATGCTTCCTCCTCAATCCATTATCAAAATGAATCTAACAGAATATCTGTCTCGAACTTGACTAGTTGAGGATAAGTGATAACACTTGCCACGTCGGTCGGTTCGGGGAGGGAGAACGTGATGACCAAGGTGCTGCGCGCTGAGTCCTGCGACGTCGGGCAGACGTGCGCACGAATCGATCGGGTGGAGGGGAGCTACGAGATCGTGGGGACACATGTGCCCGATGCGGGGCTGCCCGCACACGAGCGAAAGGTGCGTGTCCCGGCCACGATGCTCCCTGAGCTGGGCCCGTTGGACATCCCTGACTTCAGCCTGTGGCAGGCGCGGCATCGACGTGCGCCGGGAGACATGATCCGGGTCCAGACGTTGAACTCCTACGCGGTCGCCAGCGACGACGCAGACTTTGTCGGCTACCTGAACGGAGCGCCCGAGCCCACCTCACCGTTCCGTGAGCCGTGGTTCAAGCAGATCCGCGACGAGCTGGCGATGGGTATGAGACGGCGCAATCTCACCGTCGTGAACGGTTGGCCATCGGACTATCGGCGATACGGATTCGAGTGGGTCTGTCAGGACAACGTTGACGCAGGACAGGAGACCCGCGTGTTGGACCTGGTGGAACATCCGAGTGCGGCCATGCTGCTGCGCACCGGCGACTTCTGGGTCGTCGAAAGCAAGTACGTCGTTCTTGTGCGGTACGACGACGACGGTCGCCATCTTGGCGAGGTCGCGGTAGAGGACTCGGGTGCGACCGGCTACGTCGCCGCCGCCGAGTTAGCCTGGCACCTCGGCACGCCGTTCACCGAGTGGTGGGCGGCCCATCCGGAATATCGGCGCGGAGCAGGCGCCGCCTGAGCAGGACGATGAGGAGCTATGCCCGACCGGAGCGGCGGCCGTGACGAGCTCTCGCGCAGGTTGCGAGAGCTGCGCGATGCCGCCGGGCTCCGCCAGGTCGACGCGACTGGTGAGTCGGGCATCAGTCAGCCGACCATCGCCCGGTTCGAGACCGGCAGGCAGATACCGCGACCTGATCAGGTCGACAAGCTCTGCGCCACCTACCGCGCTTCGGACATCGACCGCGACGAGCTCATGGCGATGGCTGAGGACCTGCGAGCCGGCAATCGTCGTGTGGTGCTGCGCAGGGAACCAGGTGCCGCGCAGAGCCAGATCGCACGGATTCGAGCCACCTCGGCGTTGGTCCGGACGTTCTCGCCGAGCGGTATCCCCGGGCTGCTGCAGACCCCCGCGTACTGTCGCGCGGTGTTCGGTGAGGGACTCACCGATCGGGCTGCCGAGGACGGGATCGCTGCCCGCATCGCCGGCCAGGCGATTCTGGACGACCGCGAGTCCGGGCGGCGATTCGAGCTGGTGATGAGCGAGGGGTCGTTGGGCTGGTCAGTGCTCCCGCCGACGGACATGGGCGAGCAGATAGATCACATCGCGGCTGCCACCTACCTGCCCAATGCCCGGGTCGGCATCATTCCGTGGGGTGTGACCGCGTCGGTCCTGCCGCTGCACTCGTGGACGATCTTCGATGAGCGTGCCGTCATGGCGGGTTCCACCACCGGGGTTGCGCTGCTGACCGAGCGGGCGGATGTGGATCGGTATGTGGAGCTGACCGAGCAGCTGGAGCGCCTCGCGGTGTTCGGCGCCGAGGCTCGGGCGATTCTGGGTCTGGTCGCGGATCGGTACCGGCGGATGGCCGAAGAGGGGCGCTGAGCGGCGGCTCAGTCGGGCGGCGATGCCAGGAGGTCGAGCAGGTCCTGGCGGCCGAACATCGACGCCGTGTCCAGAGCGGTCGGATGGCCCGCCGCCGGGTCGGCACCGCCCGCCAGGAGCGCGCGCACCACGTCGTCCTCACCCTTGAAGACCGCGCCGGCGATCGGCGACTGGCCCCGGCCGTTGAGCCGGTTGACGTCGGCGCCCCGGTCGACCAGTGCGGATACCGTGTCGGCGTGCCCGTGGTACGCGGCGAGCATGATCAGGCTGTCGCCCTTGTCGTTGCTCAGGTTCACCGGAACCCCGGCGTCGACATAGGCGACCAGCGAGCCGGTGTCGCCCTCCCTGGCCATCGCGAACAGGCGGGAGGCCAGCTCGACCAGCTTCTCGTCGGGTTGCTCCGGTACGACATCCATCGGAGCCGATCCTACGACGCGAGCTTCGCCGCCAGGGCCGCTTCTCGCAGCGCCACGTTGCTGGCCCCGGGGTGGATGCCGTGCGCGGCCATGCCGGCCAGCACCGGGTCGGTCAGCTCGGGGTCGGCGGCCAGCAGCGCCTCCAGCAGGGTGGAGACGTAGCGGCGCTGCTTGAGCGCGAGCTTGGTCCGCTCCTCCTCGCTGCGGCCGTCCTCCGGCAACGCGCCGGACAGATGCAGGCCCTGCAGCAGCATGCGGTCGAACCGGGCGCGGTCGTACCCGGCCGCCGCGACACTCTCCCTGGCCGTCCAGCACCCGGACGCCCAGATCGTGCCGTCGAAGTGCGGGTCGAACGAGCCGCCCTCGAAGCGGGCCATCGTCCAGCGCGGGTGCAGCCCGCGACGCCTGCGCTCCCACTCCGGGGTGGTGGCGCGGTGCCAGCCGTAGATGTCCGGGCGGTCCAGCATGATCGCGGTGAGGATGTCGCAGGTGCCCTCGTCGACGGCGACCTTCTTGTTGGTCTGCTCGGTCGGTGGGCGCAGCTGGTTGAGGCGGAAGTCGGCGGTGTGCCGGCAGACGTGGTGGCCGATCTCGTGGTACACGATCGCCAGGTTGTGCGAGGGCGCGCCGAAGTACGGCTCGCCGCCGTCCGGGTCTGGAATCTGGCCGTCGCCGCCGCCGAGGTGGATCTCGCCGGTGACCTGGGCGTCGCCGAACTCCGGCGGGTCGTAGGACCGCGCGGCCACCCGGTAGTGACCGCCGCGCCAGCGCCGGGGGCTCTCGTGCATGCCGATCCGGATCAACAGGTGCGGCAACGGCTGGCCGAGCAGCTCGGCCATCGTGCGCAGCATCCGCTGCGCGTTGACCGCGGTGTTGGTGAGACCGAAGACGCGCGCCTGGAAGTCCTCGTCGGCGGTGACCCTCGGGCCGCCGCCCTGGGACGGCTCGGACAGCAGCTGGGTCTCGTTCGGGTCGAGCAGCGGCACTCCGCGCTCGTCACGCACCGTGACCTCGGGGAGAACGAGCTCGGTGGGGCCGACGGACACCACCTCGAGCGGGACAGTGGTGAGCTGACCCGGGCCGAGCCGACCCGGGGTGCGTCGACCGTCCGGCAGGTAGGCGGAGACATCGACGAAACGGGTCATCTCGGGGCTCTCCATCGGGGGTCGTCAGAGTCCGAACGAGGTGTCGAACGAGGCGCGGAGGTAGGACACTGAACCGAGCCTAATCAGAGCCCTTTACCACCTATCACATCGGTACCCGTAACTTTAGTGGAGGACGCTTCGTTCTCTATTTCGCCAGGGATTATTCTCACCCAGAAACGTTGAGGTTCTCTCAGGCCGGTCACGTTGTGTAACAAGGCGGTGGATCATGGATGCAGAGAGATGGGCACCGCGCGAGCGCGGGAAGGCCACCCTGCTCGCCACGGTGATGCTCGGAGCGATGCTGTACCCGTTGCGCCAGCACTTCCGGTCGGCCGAGAAGAAGGCGGACGGGTTTCCGCTGTCCTACTACCCGATGTTCAGCGCGCGTCGACGGCAGTACGCGAACATCAACTACATCGTCGGCGTGATGGCCGACGGCAGCCGCGGCTACCTGCCGCACCGGCTGCTCGGGACCGGCGGTCTGAACCAGGTTCGCCGCCAGCTCAACCGGGTCGTCCGCGAGGAGCGCGCCGAAAGCTTCGTGGAGCTGCTGGCCGCGCGGGCGAGCCGCGAGATCGGTCTCGAGGACGTCGTGCGGATCGAGATCGTGAAGGGCGAGTTCGACCTTGACAACTGCATGTTGAAGCACCAGATCGAGGGCGAGGAAACGTTCATCGCCGGTGCCGACGTAGTCCGGGTACCCGGACTCGAAACCCTGTTGGACGGTACGGACGTGGCGGCGGTTCCCCAGTGAGGGCACGCAAGACGAAGGCCGTGAAAGAGAAGACCCCCGGCAAGGGGCTGCGTGCCCTCAAAGGCCTCGGTGGGGTCGTAGCGGCCCCACCGGCCCGGCTCGGGATGGTCCGGCTGCTCATCGGCGGCTACACGTTCTACTACCTGCGTAAGCGCCGCGACGCCTTCCACCGGCTGAACCGCACCGACCCGGCGCTGTTCGCTCCGGTCGGCCCGGTCCGGGTGCTGCGCAAGCCGATCCCCGCGCCGGTCGCGGACGCGCTCAACGACGCGACCCTGGTCAGCACCGCGCTGTTCGCGCTCGGCGCCGGGCACAAGGTCGTCGGCCCGGTGCACTCGTCGTTGCTGAGCTGGACACTGTCCTACCGCAACTCCTGGTCGATGATCTTCCACAGCGACAACTCGCTGGTCATGCACAGCATCGTGCTCGGCGCGACCAGGGCGGCCGACGCCGTGTCGGTCGACGCGCTGCTGTCCAGTGCGAAGACACCCGAGCCGCACAAGCGCTACGGCTGGCCACTGCAGCTGATGAACGCCGTGTCGACGGCGGTGTACCTGCTCTCCGGCGTGTCCAAGGTCGCCGGACCGCTCGGCTGGTCCTGGGCGAAGGGCAGCTCGATGCGGCGCCAGGTCGCCGTGGACGGCGTGCGCAAGGAGGTGTTCGGCTCCGAGGCGCCGGCCGCCGCGTACGCGACGTACAAGCACGAGCACCTGTTCACCGCGTTCGCCGCCGGTTCGCTCGCCATGGAGCTGGGCGCGCCGCTCGGTCTGATCAACCGCAAGTTCGGCAAGCTGATGGCGCTGGCCCTGTTCGGCATGCACTGGGGCATCCGGGTCATCATGGGCATCAAGTTCCGCTACCAGATGTCCGGCGTGAGCTTCGCCCCGTGGTTCGACGTGGAGAAGATCCTGGAGATCTTCACCCGCCGCCGCTGACCAGCCTGCACCGAGCAAGCAAAACCCCAGCTCACTGCCCGTGAGTGTTATGGGCTGCCATAGCAGCCCATAACACTCACGGGGTGTGGTCTGGGGTTTTCTGCTGTTCCGGTGCGTCCGCCTGCTCGATCGGGGCGGGCTGCTGGACGGGCTGCCGGGGACGGCCGGGAGGCGGCGGGCGCATCTGGCCCTGCTGCATCGGACCCTGGGGGGCGAGTGCGCCGCGCTGGAGCTGGACCGTGCGGGTCGCCAGGCGGGTCAGCGCCGGCGTGTGGGTCGTCATCACGACGGTACGGCCCTGTACGAGCTTCGTGAGGGCCTTCACCACGAGCTCCTCGGCGTTCACGTCGAGACCGGTGGTCGGCTCGTCCAGCAGCACGACCGGCGAGTCCAACAGCAGTGCTCTGGCGATGCCGACGCGCTGACGCTGACCACCGGACAACCCGGTGCCGCCATCGCTGAGCTTGGTGTTCATGCCGTCCGGGAGTTTCGCGGCGAACTCGGTGACCAACGCGGCCTCCGCGACCGCGAGGACCTCCTCGTCGGTCGCCTCGGGCCGTCCGTACCGGATGTTGTCGATCAGCGTGCCGGAGAACAGGAACGTGTCCTGCAGGACGACCGCGACCTGCCGGTGCAGCCACCATTCCGGAACGTCGGCCAGCGGGAACCCGTCGAGGCGCACCGAGCCACGGGTGGGCGGGTACAACCCGGCGATCAGGGACAGCACGGTCGACTTGCCCGCGCCGTTCTGACCGAACAGTACGATCCGCTCACCCGGGTAGATGGCGAGGTTCAGGTTGTTCAGCACCGGGCCACGGCCGTAGTCCAGGCCGACATCCCGCAGCTGGATGCCGCCCAGGGTCCGCACCGGGAGCGGCTGGCGGATGTCGATGACCGGGCGGGTCTGGTCGATGATCGCCGATACCCGCTCCGCCGACGCCGCGCCCTTGGTGAACGTCATGGTCAGCTTGGACAGCTGCCGCATCGGGGCGAGCATGCTGCGCAGGTAGCTCGTGACGACGATCAGCACGCCGACCTGCCACCAGTTGTTCACCACACCGATGCCACCGACGAACAGCAGCGCCGCACTGCCCAGCGCCGCGACGGTCTCCAGCAGCGGAGTGAACCGCGCGCGCAGCTCGACCGCGCGCAGCCCGGTCTTCAGCACCTTCTCGTTGTCCGAGCCGAACCGCTCGTCGTGCAGGTCCTGACGGCCGTACGCCTGGATGGTGCGGATGCCCTGCAGCGACTCGGCGACGAAACCGGACAGCACACCCTCCGCCGCGCGCTGGCGACGGGCGGACTTGCGGGTCAGCCGCGTGTAGCGGATCGCGGTGAAGAACACCAGCGGCGCGGCACACAGCGCGATCAGACCGAGCCGCCAGTCCATCGCCAGCAACATGCCGGTGATGCCGAGCAAGGTCAGCGTGCCCGGGATCAGCGTCGAGAAGATGCCGACCAGGCTGTCCTCGATGCGAGCCGTGTCGGTGGCGATCCGGCTGGTCAGCTCACCGACCGCGTGCTTGTCGTGGTAGCGCATCGGCAGCCGCTGCAGCTGGCCGAAGACGTCCGTGCGGATGGCGGAGGTGATGCGCTCACCGGCGCCGTTCATCATCCGGTCGCCGAGGTAGTCGAACAAGCCGGAGAAGCCGGTGATCACCAGCACGGACGCGGCAGCGACCGACAGGATCGCCAGCGGCTCGTCACCGGCGAGAGTGGCGATGTACTGGACCGGCGCGGCCAGCGGCTTGTGCTGGAACAGGTGATCGATCACCAGCGCGAGCGGCCACGGGGTCGCCAGGTCGGCGAGCAGCTCACCGATGCGCATCAGCAGGCCGACCAGCAGCGCGGGCATCTGGGTCCGGCCGTAACGGCGGTAGCGCCAGAGCTGGCGCAACAACCCGATGTCCTTGATGTCGCCCTTGACCTGCTTGGCCGACGACTTCTTCGACTTACCCGGCTTGGGTGCCTTCGCCGAAGCGGCGGACTTCGCGGAGGTGGATCCGGTCGAGGACCGGGCACTCGACTTCGAGCCGGAATCCTCGGCCCGAGGTGAAGTGCGCCGCCCGGTTGCACGCCGCAGCGGGGCCGCTCCTAGATCCATACTGAGGCCAACGAACAGGAACTCCACAGGGCGCGGTGCATCGCGGCCTGCCTCGACGGGCGGCCTTCGAGAAGCGATGAGAACGCGATCTGCTGGTTCGGAGAGACTAGGCCAACCGGGTCATCTCGTCTCAGCGGGGTGCTTTGATGCGCCCAGCGGTCACCCGATGGGTAGTGCCGGCTGAGGAGGTGCGGTGTCGGTGTGTGCATGACCGTCAGAGCGCTACGCTCGCTTCGTCGCCCGGAGGTGCTGGTTGACGCATGCAACTGATCATACGCGGCCGGTGTTTCAGCATAATCACCGTACCGGGGCACCCCGGAGGAGTGACGGGATTTCCGGCTGGCCCTCGCGCGTCCCAAGTTCCCGGCAGGGACCCCACTCCGCTTCGCTCCGGGGGCCCGCAACCGGAAACACTGAGCCCCCTTCGGGGAGACTCGCGGAGCCGGCTTGTCAGGGAGTGCTGGCGCTTTCGAGGCCGGGTTTTCATGGTCACCACCGTGTGAGGGCTGTTTTCCGCCCGAAAAACAGCCCTCAGACGGTGGTGATCATGAAAACGGCCCGTGCGGGCTGGAAACAGTCACCCTTCCACGCATCTGCACGCGGTGGGGACGCGGCGCAGCCGTGGTCTAAAGAGCGCCGCAGACTGCTCCTTTTCCCCGCGATCCTGGCCTGCCCACACCAAGACACTGGATGGCCAGCGGGGGACACCCTGCAACCCCTGACCACTGGATGGCCAGCGGGCACACGCCCTGCATTGTGGATTCCTGCCCGAAATCGGGCAGGAGATTGGCCAACTGGGGCCATCCGGTGCCAGACTCGGCTCTTGTGAGTCTCCCCAGCGGCCCTGCGGTCCGGCACGACGAGCTGATTCGTCACGTCGTGGCGTCCACCGGGCTGGCTCCGGAGATCGCGGTGCGGCTCGTCGCCGACGTGCTCGGCTACTTCGGTGAGACCACCGAGGAGTTCGTCCGGCGCCGGCACGCCGAGCTGCACCGGCGAGGACACCCCAACGCAACGATCTGGCCGCAGATCGGCGCCGAGCTGGCCGGGCGACGAGTCGCCGCGAGCCCGCTGACCGAGCGGCAGCTGCGCCGGCTCGTCTACGGCTGACCCACTCTGCTCGACCACCCCTGAAGCCCCAGAAAGGGATCACATGTGCGGAATCGTCGGCTACATCGGCCATCGGCAGGCCGCCCCGGTGCTGCTGGAGGGCTTGCGCAGGCTCGAGTACCGCGGCTACGACTCGGCGGGCGTCGCGCTGGTGCAGCGGCGCAGGCTGAAGGTGCACAAGACCGCCGGACGGGTCGAGGACCTGCGCAGGCTCGTCGGTGAGACCGCGCCGGGGCCGGTCGGCATCGCGCACACCCGCTGGGCCACCCACGGCGAGGTGACCGACGTCAACGCGCACCCGCACACCGACACCTCCGGCCGGTTCGCCGTCGTGCACAACGGCATCGTGGAGAACGCCGACCGGTTGCGCGCGCAGCTCGTGGCCGACGGCGTCACGCTGGTGTCCGACACCGACACCGAGGCGCTCGTCCACCTGATCGCGGCCCGCGCCGAGCAGACCGACACCCTCGAAGCGGCCGTGCGGTCCGCGCTGTCGGTCGTCGAAGGCACCTACGGTCTCGTCGTGCTCGACTCGCAGCGCCCCGACGAGCTGGTCGTCGCCCGCAACGGCAGCCCGCTCGTCCTCGGTGTCGGCGAAGGCGAGACGTTCATCGCCTCGGACGTCGCCGCGCTCGTCCGGCACACCCAGCGGGTCGTGTACCTGGAGGACGGCGAGATCGCCACGGTGCGCGCCGACGACTTCCGCACGAGTGGCCGCGCGGAGACCGTCGAGCTGTCCGACGAGGACTACCAGCTCGGACAGTTCGAGGACTTCATGCGCAAGGAGATGGCCGAGCAGCCGGAGGCCGTCCGGCGTGCGCTGCGCGGCCGGCTGGACAACCGGTTCAACACGGCGCGCCTCGGCGGCCTGCGCCTCGACCCGCGCGACCTGCGCGGCGTGCGCAGGGTGAAGTTCCTCGGCTGCGGATCGGCGTACTACGCGGGCCAGCTCGGCGCGACCCTGGTCGAGGAGCTGGCCAGGATGCCCGCTGACGCCGAGCCCGCCTCGGAGTTCCGCTACCGCAACCCGGTCGTCGACTCCGACACCCTGTACGTGGCGATCAGCCAGTCCGGCGAGACGCTCGACACGCTCGCCGCCGTGCAGGAGCTCAAGCGCAAGGGCGGCAACGTGATCGGCGTGGTCAACGTCGTCGGCAGCGCCGTGGCCCGCGAGTGCGGCAACGGCGTGTTCCTGCACGCGGGGCCCGAGGTGTCGGTCGCCTCGACCAAGGCCGTCACCAACATGACCGTCACGTTCGCGATGCTCGCGCTGCTGCTCGGCCGGGTCAGGGACCTGTCGGCGGCGCACGGTGAGCGGCTGGTCGCGGCGCTGCAGGCGCTGCCCGACCAGATCGCGCAGGTCCTGGAGACCGAGGACCAGGTCGCCGACGTGGCCGGCAAGTTCGCCTCCGCCGAGCACATGTTCTTCATCGGCAGGGTCCGGGCGTGGCCGGTGGCCCGCGAGGGCGCGCAGAAGCTGAAGGAGATCTCCTACCTGCACGCCGAGGCCTACCAGGCGGCCGAGCTCAAGCACGGCCCGCTGGCGCTGATCAACCCGGCGATGCCGAGCGTCGTGCTGGTGCCGGACGACGAGCTGCTGTCGAAGAACATCTCGACGATCGAGCAGATCAAGGCACGCGGTGGGCCGGTCATCGCGGTCACCAACGCGCAGCTGCCGGCGGGTCTTGTCGACGCCGAGCTGCGGGTGCCGAAGAACTCACCCGAGCTGGACCCGATCCTGCTGACCATCCCGCTGCAGATGTTCGCCTACCACGTGGCGAACGCGCTGGGCCGCGACATCGACAAGCCCCGCAACCTGGCCAAGAGCGTCACCGTCGAGTAAAAGCCGTGAGTGGCGAGTGGTCCTATAGGACCACTCGCCACTCACGGGTCTCTGGGGTCACCAGAGGGCCAGCTCGGCCCGGTCGTGGGACTCCAGGTCCAGCAGCTGGCGCTTCATGTCCAGGCCGCCCGCGTAGCCGGTCAGCTTGCCGTTCGCGCCGACCACGCGGTGACACGGCACGATGATCCACACCGGGTTGCTCGCCATCGCCCCGCCGACCTGCTTGGCGCCCTCGTATCCGCTGGTCAGGCCCAGCTGGGTGGCGAGCTTGCCGTAGCTGGTCGTCTCGCCGTACCCGACGGAGGCCAGCCCCTCCAGGATGCGCCGCCTACCGTCGTCGACCCTGGACAGATCCACCGGCACGGTGAACTCGCGCAACCGGCCGGCGAAGTACATGTCCAGCTCGGCCCGCGCCAGGTCCAGCCAGTGCTGGGCCTGTTCGGTCGGCACGGCGGAGACGCGTGCCGGGCGGGTCGTGCAGCGGGTCAGGCCCGCGTCGGACGCGGCGAGTGTCAGCCGTCCGGCCGGGGTCTCGTGGGTGATCATGAGGTCCTCCTCGGATCGGCGTCGGTTACCTCAACAGAACACCGGTCAGCCCGGGTCGGTTGCAGGGCCGTCAGCCATAGGACGGTCCGCGCGGCGTCCCAGCTGTCCGTCGCGGCCAGCCGGGGAGCGATATCCCGCCAGCCGTCGGGCCGATCCGCGATCAGCCAGGCATCCGCGTCGCCTGCCAGCCTGCTCGCCGGACGCAGCCAGGACGCGGCGGTCGCCGGCCAGGAGACGATTCGCCCGACCACTCCGCCCCGGTCCGACCAGGCGCGCCCGAGCGTCTCCGCGCGGGCGACGGATTCGGGGTCCCTGCCGTGCCCGATGTTCAGTACCGAGGGCTCCAGTTCGGCCACCAGCCGCAGCGCGGTCTCCAGGTCTTCTGTCGCTTCGGGGGACACGCCACCAGCCTGGCCGGTCGGGCGGCGCGGAGCTGGCGGAAATCGGACGTGAGGGTCGAGGATGCGCGAGTGATCGAGGAGCTGAGCCTGCGCCAGTTGTCCTACTTCGTCGCTGCCGCCGAGGTGGGGACGATGACCGGTGCGGCGGCGACGCTGCACGTCTCGCAGTCGGCGGTGTCCCTCGGGCTCGCCGACCTCGAACGGCAGCTGGGCGTGCAACTGGTGCTGCGCCAGCGGTCGAAGGGATTGACGCTCACCGCCGCCGGGCAGGAGCTGATCTCGCCGGCGCGCACCCTGCTGCGGCTGGCGGAGGAACTGCGGTCCGGCGCGCACGACCTGGGCGGCGCGCTGCGCGGACGGCTCGTGATGGGCTGTTTCCAGACGATCGGGCCGTTCGTCATGCCGACCCTGCTGGACAGCTTCGCCCACGCCCATCCGGAGGTCGAGCTGGACTTCGTGGAGGGCTCGGTCGTCGACCTGGAGGCGATGCTGCTCGACGGCCAGTGCGAGGTGGCGCTGCTCTACGACATGGACCTCAGCCCGACCGTGCACCGCGAGACCGTCTACCTGACCAGCCCGCACGTGTTGCTCGCCCCGACGCATCCGCTGGCCGACCGATCGTCGATCGCGCTGCGCGACCTGGCCGACCACGACATGATCATGCTGGACTTCCCGCCGAGCAGGCACCATTTCAGCGCACTGCTGGCCGAGCACGGCGTCACCCCGAGGGTGCGGCACAGCTCGGTCAACTTCGAGATGGTCCGCTCGCTGGTCGCCCGCGGCCACGGCTTCTCGCTGCTCATCCAGCGGCCGACGGTGGAGGTCAGCTACGAGGGAAGGCCGCTGGTGGTGCGCCCGCTGGTCGACGACGTCGAACCGACCGCGGTGGTGCTGGCCTGGCCGTCGACGGCGCCACCGACCCGCCGGGCCCGCGCCTTCGCCGACCACTGTCACGCGGTGCTCACTTCATGAGCTTTGCTCATGGACTTGCGTAGATCTGTGTGCTTTACAGCGTTTGTGAGTGGGGTCATCCTCGATGCACGGTGAACGAAGGAGTTACCCGTGCCAGCCACCTGCCCGGTCACGTTCGACCCGTTCGACGCCAGCTACCTGCTCGACCCGTACCCGACGCTGGAGCGGCTGCCCGCCGCCTTCCACTCGGCCGAGCTCGACATGTGGGTGCTCACCCGGCACAGCGACATCGACGCGGTGTTCCGCGACCCGGCGACGTTCTCCGCCGCGATCGCGCAGGACCCGCTGTTCCCGCTCAGCGACACCGCTCGCGCCGCGCTCGGGCCGCACTTCCCGCTGCCGAAGACGATGTCCAACAACGATCCGCCCGACCACGCCCGGATCCGGCACTTCACCATGCGGGCCTTCTCCGCCCGGCGCACCGCCGTATTGGAACCCAGGGTCAGGGCAGCGGCCACCGAGCTGGTCGATGCGCTGCCCTCCGGTGAGTTCGACCTGGTCAGCGCCCTGAGTCACCCGCTGCCGGCATTCATGATCTTCGCGCTCATCGGGTTCCCTCCCGAGGACACCGAAGTGCTGACCAGCTGGTGCGGCAACCGGATGGCCTTCTCCTGGGGACGACCGGCGCTCGCGGAACAGGTCGAGATCGCCGGCAACATGCGCCGCTACTGGGAGTACTGCACACGGTTCGTGGCCGAACGGGTCGCCGAGCCGCGCGACGACTTCACCAGCGACCTCGTCCGCTGGCACCTCGACGACCCCGATCGGCTGACCCAACGGGAGATCACCAGCATCATCTACGGGCTGAGCTTCGCCGGCCACGAGACGACCACGAACCTCACCAGCAACGCCCTGCGGCGGCTGCTGGAACACCGCGACCAATGGACCGAACTGTGCGCGGACCCGTCGCTCATCCCCAGCGCCGTCGAGGAAGCACTGCGCTACGACACCAGCGTCATCGCATGGCGACGCATCACCACCCGAGACGTGTCCATCGCCGACGTCGACATACCGGCAGGCTCGAAGCTGTTGCTGCTGCTCGGCGGCGCGAACCGGGACCCCGACCGGTTCGCCGACCCGGACCGGTTCGACATCCACCGCCCCGACGCCGCCCGGCACCTCGCATTCGGCAAGGGAATCCACTTCTGTCTCGGCGCCCCGCTGGCCAGGATGGAACTGCGGATCGTCCTCGAACTGCTGACCGCCCGGACACCCGATCTCGAACTGGTGCCCGAACAAACACTGGACTTCCCGCCGAACGTGTCGTTCCGCGGTCCCCACCGGCTACTGCTGCGCCGCACCACCCAGGAGGCCCCATGACCGCCAAACCGTTCGCCTCGTCCGCCGACCTGACGACGAAGGAACAGACCCTCGAGGTCCTCGCGGACGGCGTGTACGCGCTGACCGCCGAAGGCGACCCGAACATCGGCGCGATCGAGGGCGAGGACTTCCTCGTCTGCTTCGAAGCGCTCGCCACCCCGGTCGCCGCCGCCGACTGGCTGAAGATCCTGCGTCAGCACACCGACAAGCCCATCCGCTACCTGGTCCTCAGCCACTACCACGCGGTGCGGGTGCTCGGCGCGTCCGCGTTCGACGCCGAGGTGATCGTCGCGCACGAGAACACCCGCGCGCTCGTCGCGGAACGCGGCAAGCAGGACTGGGAGAGCGAGTTCGCCCGGATGCCGCGCCTGGCCAAGGGAGCCGAGTCGGTGCCGGGACTGACCTGGCCGACGCTGACCTTCTCCGACCGGCTCACCATCGACCTCGGCGGTGACCGAGGTGACCTGGAGCTGCGTTACTGCGGTCGTGGGCACACCGAAGGTGACATCGTCGCCTGGCTGCCCCGGCACCGAATCCTGTTCGCCGGCGACCTCGTCGAAGCCGAGGCCGCGCTGTACACCGGCGACGCGTTCCACCGGGAGTGGTCCTCGACCACCCTGGACGCCGTGTCCGCCTTCGGGGCGGAGGCGCTCATCGGGGGGCGAGGCGGGGTCAGCCGAGGGCGGGAAGCAGTCGGCGCGGCGATCGCGCAGACCCGCAACTTCCTCGACGTGATGATCCGCGAGGTCGGTGCGGTCCAGCAGCGCGGCGGCACCCTGCGCGAAGCCTTCGAGGCCTCGCACGCCGCGCTGGTCGACGACTACGGCCGCTGGCCCATCTTCGAACACTGCCTGCCGTTCGACGTGTCCCGGCTGTGGGACGAACTGTCCGGGGTGGACCGCCCGGTCATCTGGACCGCCGAACGTGACCGCGAGGTCTGGGACCAGCTCCAGTCATGACCGGTTCCTGGCCGCTCGACCCGGTCGTGGTGCTCGGCAACGGACCGGTGGGCCAGACAGCCGCGCTGCTGCTGGCCCGCTGGGGCGTGCCGACCGTCCTGCTCGACCAACGCCCGGAACGCGACCTCGTCGGTTCCAAGGCCATCTGCCAGCAACGGGACGCCCTCGACGTGTGGCACGCGCTGGGCGTCCCGGTCGCGGACCTCGGGGTCACCTGGACGACCGCGCGCACCTTCTACCGGTCCGCCGAACTGTTCGCGCTGACCCTGCCCGACCCCGGCCGTTCACCGCTGCCGCCGTTCGTCAACATCTCGCAGTCCCACACCGAGCAGCTCCTCGACTGCGCGATCGCCGCCCAGCCGCTGATCGACGTCCGCTGGGGTCACCGGGTCGAGACCATCGGCCAGGACGACTCCGAGGTCACCGTCGCCGGTCCCGGGTTCGAGCTGCGCACGCCGTACCTGCTGTGCTGCGCCGGCGCGCGATCCGACGAGCTGCGCGCACAGCTCGGCGTCGACCTCGCCGGACACTCGTTCGACGACCGCTTCCTGATCTGCGACATCCGCGCCGAACTGCCCGGGTGGGCGACCGAACGGCGCTTCTACTTCGACCCGGACTGGAACCCCGGCAGACAGGTACTCATCCACCCCTGCCCCGACTCGACCTACCGCATCGACTGGCAGGTCCCACCCGACTACGACCTCGACGCCGAGGTGTCCTCCGGCGCGTTGGACCGACGCATCCGGCAGATCATCGGCGCGCAGCCGTACGAGGTCGTGTGGAAGTCGGTGTACCGGTTCCACACCCGCTGCGTCGACCGCATGCGGATCGGCCGAGTCCTCCTGGCCGGCGACGCCGCGCACCTGTACGCACCGTTCGGCGCCCGAGGCCTCAACTCCGGGGTCGCCGACGCGGAGAACGCCGCCTGGAAGATCGCCTGGACGGGCAGAGGTCAGGCAGGCGAAGACCTGCTGGACAGCTACCACGCCGAACGGCACGCGGCCGCGCTGGAGAACGTGGCCGTGACCACCGCGACCATGGACTTCCTCGTCCCGAGGTCCGAGGCGGCCGCGCGGCACCGCCGCGAGGTGCTGACCCGCGCCGTGACCGACCCCTCGGCCCACCCGCTCGTCGACTCCGGCCGCCTGGCCGAGCCGTTCTGGTACGTCGGCTCCCCGCTCACCACCCCCGATCCGACCCGGCCCGACGCCTGCCGCCCACCACGCAACACCCCCGTCCCGCCGTCACCCGGCGTCCTCGTCCCCGACCTGCCCCTGTCCGGCGGCCGCTCACTGCGCGGCCTGTGCCGAGAAGGGCCCGTCGTGCTCGCCGCTCCCGGTGCCCCGGCCACCCCGTCCCTCGGATGTGACTCGCCCCCCGCCCGGACACTGCCGATGACCTCACTCAGCGCCGACCTGCCCGCGCTGCTCGGCGCACGCGACGGCGAGTGGTGGCTGATCCGGCCGGACGCCCACATCGCGGCCGTCATCCCCGCGCTGCCGTCCACCACGAACCTCGCCGCGTCCGGCGAGACCGCGCTCGCCGATGCACTGCGGCGCAGCCTCGGGCATCACGTCGCTCGCCCAGTCAACGGCACGGATGAGCGAATCCGGCAGTCCGCCCCGGCATTGTGACGGGACCGAACGACACCCGCGCTGACACACTCTCGATCCATGACCGCCCCGATGCACATCGAGCGCTTCCTCATCCGGCAGAAGGTCACCCTCATGGTGAACCGCTACCTGATCTTCGCGGCCAACCCCGACGGCAGCGAAGGCGCTCTGCTGGCCTTCGCCCAGCAGAAGCGGATGAAGCTCAAGGAAGAGGTCGTCTTCTACACCGATGAATCGAAGACCCGCCAGGTGTTCTCCTTCAAAGCTCGGCAACGGCTGGACGTACACGCCGAACACGACGTCTACGACGAGTACGGCAACCGGCTCGGCTACTTCAGCAAGCAGTTCGGCGCGAGCCTGCTGCGCTCCACCTGGAACCTGTCGGCGCCCACCGGAATCACCGCCGTCGGACAGGAGAGACGACTGAGCATCGCCATCCTGCGCCGAATCTGGGACTTCATCCCCTACCTCGGCGACATCTGGATGCCCTTCGTCTTCCACTTCGACTTCACCGACAGCAACACCGGCCAGATCGTGCTCAGCAGCGAACGCAAGAAGGCCATCCGGGACCGCTACATCATCGACGCTCCGGACCCACGCCTGGACTTTCGTCTCGCCGCCGCGATGGCCGTGGCCCTGGACGCGCTGCAGTCACGCTGAACCAGGTCAAGGCACCGAACCGATCGGCGGCAGCTTCCGGACACACAGCTCCCACCCGCGACGCTCCACCACCGTGCCCGGATGCCAGTCGGCCACCATGTCCAGCATGTCCAGCGCCTCGACACGAGCGTCCCGCGCGGCCTCCTCCTCCGACACACCGCAGGTACACATGTTGTGCCGGAACAGGTCGATGTACTCCGCCTGCGTGATCGGCACGAGCGCCACCACAGCCGTCGTGGTCGCCGACTGCGAACTCATCCCGTAGAACGCCCGACCGCACCCACACGGCCCGTCGGGATCCTGCTTGCCACTCGGACAGATCGAATCCAGACAGACCAGCTCGCCCTTCACACAACCGTGGAAATCGCTGGTCCGGTGCCCCTGCGACTCACTGGTCGCCACCAGAACCTTCGACAACACACCCCTGGCCGCCTCGTTCACCTGCTCCGCCAGCCCACGCAACATCTCGAGCTGATCCATCGCGTCCCCGGGCCCGAACAATCCCTCCAGATCGATCGGCCCCCGCCGCTCCGGGTTCTCCTGCATCACTGCCTCCTCTCGGTAGAGACCAAGAGATACCAGCGGGGACCGACAGTATTGTTGGGCCTGTTTCGCGCGCGGAGTTTTTCTGTGACCACCCCGGCTCGCGTAAACGCTCGCTGGGGTACTCCCAGAAAAACAAGCCTCGTTCCTCGGCCGGGCGCGCGCTTGTTGTCGCCCTGGGAGCCGCCGTCCGGCTGGGGAGCCTGGGTGCGGACATTCACTACGCCGGCCTTCGCCGGAACTCCTTCGGAGCTCTCGCGGAGCCAACTGTGTGGGTTGGCGTGGTCCTGCCCCCCAGGGCGACGCCGCGCACCCTAAGTGCACACCGCGCTATGTGCACGTGGCGCGGCGTGCACGGAAGGTGCGCGGTGTGACCGGTGTTGATCACCCAGCAGGCGCACGGCTCGGGGGACATACCCCCGATCGCCTCACAAGTGTTTGACCGGTCAAGGGTCGCGGGGTCTACTGGACTTGAGTCGCCCGCCTTCTTGAGCGGGCCCCCGGATGGTGGATGGGAGGTGGGCCGGATGACCGGCGAGGGAAGTAGTCGCAGCCACGCGGACGTCCGGCCGACCTCAGCGGCCTGAGACCTGGCCCAGGTCCCGTCGGCTTCGCGTGGTGATCAGGCACGGGCGCGCGCAGGTGATCGCGCCGATCGCATGTCGAAGACATCCGAGGGGACAGACAGATGAACAACGTGGAGATGGTGCTGCGCCTCGGCGCGGGCGTCGGCTTGGGCGCGGTGATCGGCTTCGAGCGCCAGTACCGCGCGCGGATGGCCGGATTGCGCACGAATGCACTGGTGGCAGGCGGTGCGACGCTGTACGTGCTGCTGTCCGCGCACGGTTTCGGTGGACCGGACGCGGACCCGACGCGAGTCGCAGCGCAGATCGTGTCCGGCATCGGGTTCCTCGGCGGCGGGGTGATCCTGCGTGAAGGACTGACCGTGCGCGGGTTGAACACCGCGGCGACCCTGTGGTGCTCGGCGGCGGTCGGCTCGCTGGCCGGCGCCGGGCTGTTCCAGATCGCGGCGGCGGGCACGGTCGCCGTGGTGGCGGTGAACATCGTTCTGCGGCCGGTGGGGCGAGCGGTGGACCGCAGGCCGGACACCGGGACCGAGACCCCGACCTCGTACGAGTTCCTCGCGGTGACCACCGACGAGGCCGAAGCCCACGTACGCGCGCTGCTCGTCCAGGCACTCGCCCGCACCGACTTCGCGCTGCGCTCGGTGACCAGCACCAACATCACCGGGAACGAGAACGGGAGCGGCCGGGTCGAGGTTCGTGCACACCTGGCCGCGGAGCAGCGAGACGACAAGCAGATGGAGACCGCGATCAGCCGGCTGTCGATGGAGCCGTCCGTCACCAGCGTGAGCTGGCAGGCCGAACTGCCCACCGCCGACGCCGAGGCAGAGCACTAGCCCGCCCCGCGAGTCGGGCACGTCAGCACAGCGAGTCGGGCACGTCAGCACAGCGAGTCGGGCACCTCGGCACAGCGAGTCGGGCACCTCGGCACAGCGCCGAGGTGCCCCGCCCGCCGAACCGGTCAGGACTTCGTGAGCAGGTGCTCCACGAACCAGTCCCTCGCGGCGCCGGAGGAGATGTCGAAGCCGGGACCGGTGTAGGCGTCGAAGTGGCCGCCGTCGACCAGCTGCAGCTTCTTCGGCGCCCGGGCCGTCTCGTACGCGGCCGCGGCCAGCTCACCGGCAGCCAGCCGGTCGTTCGGCGCGACCACCATCAGCAGCGGCGTCGGCGAGATGAGCGGCAGGTACTTGGCGGGCTCGTAGCCTCGGAAGTACTCCATGGTCAGCAGCGTGACCTCGTTGCGCCAGGCCGGTGCCCGCTGCGCGGAGACCTCGCTGAACCACTGGTAGGAGTCGGCCGTCGGCAGCGCGGCCACCGCCGTCGGGTCCTCGGCGACGACCGGGATCAGAGTCGGCTCCGCGCCGCCCGCGATCGCCTGGCGTTCCGCGGCGAACATGGCGTCCATCGCGGCCCAGTTGTCGATGCGCACCAGCTCACGGAAGTGCTGCGAACCGGAGATCGCCGGCACCTGACCGACGATGGCCTTGACCCGGCGGTCGATCGCGGCGGTCACGTAGGCGTTGCCGCCGCCGTAGCTAGACCCCCACAGCCCGATGCGCTCCGCGTCGACGTCCGGCCGGGACTGCGCGTAGGTGATGGCGTGCTGGATGAACCGGATCTGCTGCCACGGGTCGACCTCCTGACGAGGCGTTCCCGGTACCGCGTCGCTGGCACCGAAGCCGGGGTGGTCGTAGACCAGACAGTTCAGGCCGGCCGCCGCGAACACCTCCGCGTACCGGTCCAGGAACATCTCCTTGACCGCCGCGAAACCGTGCTGCAGCACCACGCACGGCGCCTCGCCGCCCGCCGAACCCTCGGCCGGGTAGAACCAGCCGCGCAGGGTGGTGCCCTGCGCACTGAACTCGACGTCTTCGCGTGCCACGTGATCCTCCTCGATCGGGTGCTCGCCGCACATCCTGCTCACGCACGGGCCACACGGATAGACGTGCCGGTGCCACAACGTGACGCATTCCTCGGCCTGAACCGACAAAAGCGCATCGCTGGAGAAGTCGGACTGTCGAACATCTGAGAGCATCGACGCCATGACGTCCCCGATGACGACGGTGACATGGCACGACCGGGTCGCGCTGCTCACCATCCACCGGCCGGAGAAACGCAACGCGTTGAACATCGCGCTGTGCCAGGAACTGCACGAGGCACTGGTCGGCGCGCTCGCCGAGGGCGCCAGAGCCGTGGTGTTCACCGGCGAGGGCACCAGCTTCTGCTCCGGCGCCGACCTGGACGCGGTGTACAGCGCGGAGTTCCGTGACGCGCTCTACGGCATGCTGGGCGCGGTGACCAACGCCCCGGTGCCGGTGATCGCGGCGGTCAACGGACCGGCGATCGGCGCTGGTACCCAGCTGGCGATCGCTGCCGACCTGCGGATCGTCGCCCCTACCGCGGTGTTCGGGGTACCGACCGCGCGCATCGGTCTCGCCGTCGACCCCTGGACCATCCGCAGGCTGTCGCTGCTGGCCGGTAACGGGGTGGCCCGAGCATTGCTGCTGGCCTGCGACCAGCTGCCCGCCGAACAGGCGTTGAACAGTGGACTCGCCGAGAAGACGGGCTCGCTGGAGGACGCACTGGTCTGGGCGGCAGGTATGACCGAGCTCGCGCCGCTCACCGTCGCCTACAACAAACAGGTGCTGAACTCGGTGTTCGAGCCGGAGTTCGACCCGCTGACCGACAAGGAGCTGTTCGACTCCTTCGAAGCCTGCTGGGAGAGCGAGGACTTCGCCGAGGGCCGCCGAGCCAGAATCGAGAAGCGCCCCCCACGCTTCTCGGGTAGCTAATGAGACACATGCCGGCAACAGCTAAGCCGGCTCCGCGAGTCTCCCGAAGGGAGTTCCGGCGAAGGCCGGCGTAGTGAATGTCCGCGACCAGGCTCTGCAACGTGATGTGGCGGCTCCCCAGGTAGGCACAAGCGCGCGCTCGGCCGAGGAACGAGGCTTGTTTTTCTGGAAGCGCCCCCGAAGCGAAGCGAGTGGGGTGGTTACAGAAAAACTCCGCGCGGAACGGGCTTACAGGACCGCCTTGGCGAAGGCCTCCAGTTCGCGCGCGACGTCCGGGCCTGCTGGCTGGTAGGCGATCTCGGTTGCGCCCTGCTCGGCGAGAGCTGCGACGCGTTCGCGCAGCGCGTCTGGTGACAGTGCCAGGCCCGTGCTGCTCAGCACCTCGCCGGTCACGAACGGCTTGTCGCGTTCGTTGAGTACCGCCAGGTGACCGTCGTGCAGAGCCAGGTGCTTGACGTCGGCGGGGACGTCGTCGTAGGCGGCCGCCCAGTCGTGGCCGTTCGGCAGGTCGTCCAGCAGGCCGAACTCGAGGCAGTAGTGCAGCGTCACCGAGGCGCCGTGGCCGGCTGCTTCGAGGGCCCTCGGCGAACCGGGGTCCTCGCCGTCCTCCAGGACCGTGCCGAACGTCAGGACGATGCTGCGGTCGAAACCGGGGATCGGGACCGACGCGGCGAACACCCCGTCGCCGATCTCGTGCGCGACACCGATGCCCTTCGGACCCGCCGCGCCGACCAGGATCGGGACGTCGATCGGGCGCGGTGAGCCGAACCCCGGGTACTGCATCATCCGGATCTGGGCGCCCTCCCATTCGGTCTGCTCGCCGCGCAGCAGCGCACGCAGGGTCCGGATGTACTCGGCGACGAAGGCCCACTTCGCCGGACGCTGGCCCAGGGTGAGGCGCCCGGTGAAACCCGAGCCGACCGTGACCGCCACCCGGTCCTGCCCGGCGATCGACACGAGCGTGGAGATCGCCGACGCGCTCGCCATCGGATGGCGCAGCGTCGGCACCAGCACACCGGGTCCGAGCTGGACCCGTTCGGTGCGCTCGGCGGCCCGGCACAGCTGCACCCACACGTCGGCGTACAGCGCGGGGGAGTCGTAGAACCAGACCGTGTCGTAGCCCAGCTGCTCTGCGATGCGGGCGTGCTCGTGGCTGTCGAGCGAGGTGTTCAGTGCACAGGACAAGGTGAGTGGCATCTCTCGATGCTGGCCCGGGCCGCGCGGCGGCGCAGCGCGAGTTCGGGATCTTCCGCCTCCCGGGTGCGGTTACTCGGTTGACTGCGGGCCGTGTTCAGGATGTGGTGTGCACGAGATGAGTGATCAGGGCGAGGCGGCGAAACCCGAACGAGGTGAACTGTTCGGACCGCATCGGCGCAACACCACGATCGGTGTGCTGCTGCTGATCAGCATGGTGGCGTTCGAGTCGATGGGCGTCGGCACCGCGATGCCGGTGCTGGTCGCCGAACTTGGCTCGGTGTCGATGTACGCCTGGCCGTTCGTCGCGTTCATGGCGGCGGCGGTGTTCGCCACGGTGCTCGGCGGACGGTGGTGCGACCGTGCCGGGCCGCGTAACCCGCTGCTGCTCGCGCCGATGCTGTTCACCGCGGGACTGGTCGTGGCGGCGACCGCGTCCGGTATGCCGCAGCTGCTGGTCGGACGAGTGTTGCAGGGGCTCGGCGCGGGTTGTGTCACGGTGGCGATCTACGTGCTTGTCGGACTGATCTACCCGGAGCAGGTGCGGCCCGCGATGTTCGGGCTGATGTCCTCGGCGTGGGTACTGCCGTCGCTGATCGGGCCGCCGATCTCCGGGCTCGTGACCGAGCGGTTCTCCTGGCGGTGGGTGTTCCTCGGTCTGGTGCCGGTGGCGTTGCTCGCGCTGGCACTCGTGACCCGCGCGGTGCGTGGGCTCGTCGTGCCCCAGCGGGAGAGCACCCGTCGAGGGGTGGTGGTGGCCGCGCTCGGCGCCGCCGCCGGGGTCGCCGCGCTGACCTACGCCTCGGAGAATCCGAGCGTCACGTCGGCGGTCATCGCCGTCGTCGCGCTGGCCATGTTGGTGCCCGCCATGCGGTGGTTGCTGCCGGCCGGGGTGTTCCTGGCCCGTCGAGGCATTCCGACGGTCGTCGCCTGCCGAGGGTTGTGCGCCGCGCTGTTCTTCACCGCCAACTCCTACCTGCCGCTGATCATGACGAGCACGCACCACTGGTCGCTCGCGGCCGCCGGGCTGCCGCTCGTGGTCGGTTCGCTGGGTTGGTCGGCAGCTGCGGCGTGGCAGGGACGGCATCCGACGCTGCACCGCCCGACGCTGCTGCGGATCGGATTCTGCCTGCTCACCGGTGGAGTGCTGGCGCTGCAGCTGGTGGCATCGACCTGGGGTGTGCCGTGGCTGGTGCTGCCGGTGTGGGCGTTCGCCGGGTTCGGGATGGGGCTGGTGTTTCCGTCCGTCGCGTTCCTGCTGCTACGTCAGTCCGGGGCGGGGGAGCTGGGCTATCACACGTCGGCGGCGCAGATGTCCGACCAGCTCGGGTCGGCGACCATGGTCGGTCTCGGCGGTGCGCTGCTGGCGTTGCTGCACAGCCCGGCGCACGCGATGCCGGTCCTGCTCGCCGTGCTCGCGCTGCTCGGTGCGATCGGAATCCTGATCGCGGGCCGCAGCCTCAACCCGTGAGTGCTGCGGCCGCCCATAGGTGGCCGCGGCACTCACGGGTGCCCACGTTCCCGACTCGCGGTGCTGTGGTGCGCGCGTCGTCTGCACCCTCCGCGAGTCGGGACTTTCAGCACCGCGAGTCGGGGACGTCAGCTCCGCGAGTCGGATGGGTGGACACATCGGGGCCGCGTGGGGGCGGTGGGTCAGCGGGCGGTGAAACTCTCTACCCAGGAACCGGGGTGGGTCGCAGCGTCCTGGCGCAGGACGCTGACCGTGGCGGGCCACGGCGCGGTGAGCGGCGTCGTCTCGCCGGGCGGGATCGTGACCAGCTTGGTCGGCGTCCACTTCTTCGAGCCGGAACTTCCCACCGAGCCTTCCTCGTAGGACAGCACCACGATCCGGGCAGTCGCCCGGGCCCCCGGCGCCAGGGTGATCGTCTTGCCGAGGTCCTTGCGGGGCAACGAGTACACCGGGCCGTTCGGGTCGTCCGGCCCCTGCAGGTCGAGACCGGGGACGCCGTGCAGCTGGCACGGCTTGTCCGAGGTGTTGGTGTACGCCAGCGGCACCATGTTCTGGCCCGGCGACAGCTCCGAGGGCTGACCGAGGTCCACCGAGAGCTGCGCGGTGTGACACCTGGCCGTGGCGCCGCCGGAGGCCTTCGGCGTGGTGCTGGGTGCCTCGGAACTGGACGTCGCCTGCGTGGACGGCGACGGCGGAGCCTCGGTCGGAGCCGGGCCACCGCAGCCGGCCAGCGCCATCGCGGCGGTCGCAGCGGTCAGCCCCATGAGAATGCGCATCGTCCATCCCCTCGCCAGAAGCCCGCACGCTACTCCAAGTGGGTGGCGCACCAGGCGAACGTACCCGCGAGCAGCGCGGCGCAACCCAGCAGCAGCGTGTCGAGCGCGAACGCGTGATGCGCCGCGGCCTCCACACCCGCCATCGGGGCGAGCGCCAGGTACAGCGTGCCGAACAGGGCGACCCCGGTCGCGCCACCCATCTGCATCGTCATGGTCGACGCGCCGCTGATGTCCGAGGCGTACCGGTCCTCGACCGCCCTGGTCAGGTGCCCGATCATGGTGGAGAACTGGGTGCCGAGACCGAACCCGCCGACGGTCAGCAGCACGACCAGCAGCGCCATGGGGTGCCAGCCGACGAACAGCGCCCCGCTGACCCCGAGGAACGCCGAGGCCAGCAGCACACAGCCCAGCCAGGGCAGCTGCCGGTGCATCGAGACCGGCAGCCGCGCGGCGACCTTGCCCGCGACACCGAACGCCGCGACCCAGGTGACCAGCATCAGCCCGGACTCGACCGCGCTGTGACCGAGCCCGAACTGGACGTACTGGGCCAGGGTGAACAGCAGCGCGTAGTAGGTCGAGGTCGCGGTGAACAGCCCCGCCAGCCCGAGCACGATCGGGCGCCGGCGCAGGGCGTCGACGCTGAACAGCGGGCTCGCGCCGAGTGCCTCCGCACGGCGCATCACGGTCAGGAACAGCCACGCCGCCGGCGCGGCGGCGATCAGGCTCAGCCACGTCCACAGCGGCCATCCCTCGGTCCGTCCCAGGCACAGCGGCAGGACCAGCAGCAGTACCGCGACGGCCAGCGCGACCACGCTCGGCGGGTGCACCCCGGCCGACGTCGTCCGACGCTGGTCCGAGGGCAGGTAGCGCAGCCCGGCGACGAGGACGATCGCGCACACCGGCACGTTGACCAGGAAGATCGACCGCCAGCCGGTGCCAGCCAGGTCCGCCTCGATCAGGACGCCACCGAGGATCTGCCCGAGTACCGCGCCGCAGGACAGCGCGACCGTGTAGTAGCCGATCGCCCGCGCCCGGTTCTCGGCGGTGAAGTTGAGCTGGATGCCGGTCAGTGCCTGCGGGAACATCAGCGCGCCAGCCGCGCCCTGCAACGCCCTGGTCAGGACGAGTACCGGTGCGTTCGGGGCCAGTCCGCACAGCAGTGACGTGACGCCGAACAGCGCGACGCCGAGCAGGAACATGCGCTTGTAGCCGTGTGTGTTGCCCAGCCGCGCACCGGGGATGATCAGCACCGCGAAGGCGATCAGATAGGCGCTGACCACCAGCTCGATGGCGGACTCGGACGCGGCGAGACCGGTGCGGATCGCGGGCGTGGCCACGTTGGCGATGGTCGCGTCGGCCTGCGCGAGGAACGGCCCCATCACCAGAACGGCGAGCAGTGCGCCCTTGAATCTGGTGGCGAGCGTGTTGGGTGAGGTCACGTCGCGCTGAACCCCGGGCCTGCCGCCTCGGTTGCACCTACTCTCGGGACGGTGAACCTGACCGAGATCGATGCGCGGGCCCGGTTCACGGCGTCCCGCCACGCCTATCTGGCCACTGTGGACGGTGCTGGTCAGCCGCACCTCGTGCCGGTCACGTTCGCGGTGGACGGTGGCACGGTGCTGATCGCGATCGACCACAAACCGAAGCGCTCGACGGACCTGAAGCGGCTGCGCAACATCGAGGCCAACGAACGGGTGTCGCTGCTGGTCGACGAGTACGACGACGACTGGTCGAAGCTGTGGTGGGTCCGTGCCGACGGCACCGCGCGGGTGCTCACCGAGCCGGCGGACCGCTCGGGGCCGCTGCGGCTGCTCGCCGCCAAGTACCCGATCTACGCCGACCGGGTGCCGTCCGGGCCGGTCATCAGCATCGACATCCGCGCCTGGACCGGCTGGGCCTACGGCTCCGGAAACTCACCTGGTGCCGGGTCAACGATCGCCTAGGGTCGAGGCGAGGGACATCGAGGGGAGTACACGTGAGCGTCGAGGAAGGTCTGCTGGTCGACCGCATCGGGCAGCCCACCGGGGTGGCCGCCAGGTTGGCGTCGCAGATCGGGTTCATCCTGGAGGTCGACCGGCTCAAGACGATCCTGCGCCGGACTCCGCTGGTCGCGGCGGACCGCAGGGAGAACGACGCGGAACACTCCTGGCACCTCGCCCTGATGGTGATCGTGCTCGCCGAGTACGCGGTCGAGCCGATCGACGTCGTCCGGGCGCTGAAGCTGGTGCTGATCCACGACCTGGTCGAAATCTATGCCGGTGACACGTTCGTCTACGACGCGTCCGCCCAGGTCGACCAGGTCGAACGCGAGCAGGCGGCGGCCGCGAGGCTGTTCCCCCTGCTGCCGGACGACCAGGCGTCGGAGTTCCGGGCGCTGTGGGACGAGTTCGAGCTGCGGCGCACGCCGGAGGCCCGGTTCGCCAAGGCGATGGACCGCCTGCAGCCCATGCTGCTGAGCTTCCACAACGAGGGCGGCACCTGGCGGACCCCCGGCGTGACCGACGCCGAGGTCCGCCGCCGCATGTCGGTGATCGGCGACGGCGCACCTGAGCTGTGGACCTACGCGCAGCGGCTGATCGAGCTGGCCGCCGACCGAGGCTGGGTAGCCACCGCCCCCTCGTGAGTGTTGCGTGTGGCTATGACCACATTCAACACTCACGAGCTGAAGGCGGCTGTTCCTTCGCGGTAGCTGGGCACGGACGGTCGCCAGCCCAGCTCGGACCTCAGCTTCGCATTGGACACCCGCATGCTGGTGGCGTCCATCTGGTCGACCAGGAACGGCGCCGCGAGTCGCAGCAGCCGAGCGGGCACCCGACGAGGTCGTGGGGCACCGAGCGCGGCGGCGAGCGCGTCGAACATCTGACCCCAGGTCGCGGGTTCGTCGTCGACGACGTTGTACGCCTCGCCTGCCCGGCCCCGTTCGAGGACCGCCCGGGTCGCGGTCGCGGCGTCGGTGTGCCACAGCCAGCCGAACCGTCCGCCGTCGCCGCTCGGAACCGGGAACCGGCCCTTGCGCAGCAGCTTCACCATGGCGTCCGACGCGGGACCGGGGCCGTAGACGAAGCCGTAGCGCAGCGCGATGCCCTCGAGCCCTTCGGCCATGCGCACCTGCTGTTCCGCCGAGGCGAACGCGGCCGTCGCGGCGTCGGACTTCACCCCGCGCGGCCGCCCGAACGGGGCGTCTTCGCTGATCAGCGCCTCACCGTGGTCGACGAAGCCGTAGCCGAAGATCATCGACTGGGTGACCATCCTGGTCGCGCCGACGTGCCGCGCCGCCTCCACCAGGTGCGCGGTCCCGGTGGTGCGCAGCCGGTTCGTCTCGGTGATGCCGCGCCCCCGGTAGCGGGTGGGCGCGTTCTTCAGCGCCGTCGCCTCGTGGATCACCGCGTCGGCCGCGACACCGTCGAGCGCGCGCAGCAGGCCGTCCCGGTCCAGGACGTCGGCGACGATCGGTCGGGCGCCCAGCTCGGTGATCAGCCGTGCACCCGCCGCGCTCCTGGACAGCCCGATGACCTCGTGGCCACCGCGACGGAGCTCGGCCACCAGTTCCCGCCCGATCGCACCGCTGGCGCCCGCGATGATGACCCGCATCGACTCTCCTCTCGAGAAGGCTCATGGGGGAGACGGCGGCGCCGGCCGAAGTGTGACGCCCTCAGACCTCGGCGCCGGCCAGGCCGACACCGAGGGCCACGAAGACGCCACCGGTGACCCGGTCCAGCATCCGCCGGACCCGGTCGCGGGTGATGAGGGCGGTGAGCGTGCCGGCGAACTGCACGAAGATCAGCCAGTAGGCGACACCGACCACCACGTCGAGCGTGCCGAGCAGCAGGATCTGCGGGGTCACCGGCGCGTTGTGGTCGACGAACTGCGGCACCAGGCTGAGGAAGAACAGCGCGGCCTTGGGGTTGAGCACGTTGCTCAGCAGGCCACGGACGAAATGGCCGGCCAGGCTCGTGTCGGCGGCCGGGGCGACCGTCGTCGACGCACCGCCGCGACTGGCCAACAGAGCCCGAACGCCCAGGTAGCAGAGGTAGGCCGCGCCGAGCAGCTTCACGACGGTGAACGCCTCGGCGGAATGGGCGAGCACCGCCGAGATACCGAGAATCGCGGCGAGCATGTGCACGCACAGACCGGTCTGGGCACCGAGCGCGGCGACCCTGCCTGCCCACATGCCGCGACCGGACGCGCGGAGAACAACCGCGAAGTCCGGCCCCGGCACGAGGTAGGCGAGCAGTACGACGGTCAGGAACCCGGCCAGTGCGCCTGTCATGACATCAGGCATGCCCGTCAGGTGGCGGCCGTACTCCTAGATCTGCTCCCCGGAGTTCTTCGCCGCGTTCGCGCCGAGCATGAGCAGGTACGCACCGACACCCGCGATGCTCAGCTTGCGCAGCGCCGACTTGCGGCTGCGCAGCCCCAGTCCGAGAGCCAGCTCGGTCGCGCCGTTGCGGTACACCCAGGATCGCGTGTCGTTCGGGAACACGGACGCGGTGAGCGGCTCGTATGCCGTGGGCGCGACGAAGTGGCTGGCGCCGACACCGGCGAGCAGCGTGCCCGCGGTGCGTAACGAGAACAGTGCCATGTCGGTGGGGGCTCCTCAGCGTGCGTTGTCGATGATCTGGACGATCTGGTTCACCGAGCTGAAATCCATCGAGAGCATATTCTTGGTGACCGCGATCGCCAGACCGCTTTTCGTGTCGGCTCCGGCCCAGCTCCCGCCCGCTCCGGCCATGCCGAACACCGTCTCCCGCTCCTCGCCGGCCGGGAACCCGACCGCGTAGCCGAGCCCCCAGACCGCCTCGTTGCCGAACACCTCGTCGGTCCCGGAGAACGCGGGTGCGGCGACCTCGGGCAACCGGTCCGGGCTCAGCAACCGCACCCCGTCGACCTCGCCGAGCAGCGCCGCGTACATCCGGGCGATCGCGCGGGCCGAGGTCTTCCCACCGGCGGGAATGTCCGCGACCAGCATGTCGGCACGTGTGCCCAGCTCGGCGGTCGGCAACAGCGACAGCGGGGTGGCCTTGAACATGGGCAGGTCCGTCGGCATGCTCGCCATCATCTCGTCGGCTCCCGGCTGGTTCTCGAGTACCGCGAGTCGATGGTGCTCGGCGACCGGCATCCCGAAGTACAGCTCGTCCGCGACCCCCAGCGGGCCGGCGACCTGCTCGGCGAGCACCTGGGAGATCGCCTTGCCGGTGGCCCCTCGGACGATCTCGCCGACGATGTAGCCGAACGTGTAGGCGTGGTAGCCGGTCCGGGTGCCCGGTTCCCACCACAGCTCGGCGTCGGCGATCGCGGCGCAGATCGTCGGCCAGTCGCACACGTCCTCGGCGGTCGTTCCCGGCGGCAGCCCCGGAACGCCGGCGGTGTGGGTCAGGACGTGGCGCACCGTCACCTTGTCCTTGCCCCGGGCGCCGAACTCCGGCCACAGCCGCGCGACCGGCGTCTCGTAGTCGAACAACCCCTGCTCGACCAGCACGTGGGCCACGGTCGCGGTGGCGCCCTTGCCGATGGAGAAGTTGTAGAACGGGGTGCCCGAGGTGACCGGCCTACCGCTGCCCGGATCCGCGACCCCGGCCACCGCATCGACGATCGACTCGCCGTCCCGATAGGCGGCGACCTGGATGCCGCGCTCCGTCCCGGATGCCACCAGCTCGTCGATCGCCCGCTGTACCTGCTGCTGCACGGTGCTCATGCCCGCCTCCATCGTCGTGGTCGCAGAGGTAGACCTGTCCCGCGCGCGAAACTGATCGGGTCAGTCGGTGGCGAGGGTGAGGGCGATCCATCGGGTGTGCCAGGTCGGGCCCCGCTCACCCCAGGTGTGCACCGCGACGACCATCGCCTCGCAGCTCGTGCACGTGCCCAGCGTGGTGCGGGCACGCAGACCGATGACGTCGCGCTCGGTCAGCTCCGACGGCTCCCAGGGCAGCCCCGTGCCGAGACCATCGGTGTCCGGTTCACCCCGGATCCACCCGTCGACCACAGCATCCGGATGTGCACAGTCCTCCGGCTCGATCGGCACAGCGAGAGCCTCGCACAGATCAGGCGGGCAGGTGCCGTCGAAACCACGCGGACAGGCCGGCGTCCACCTCGGCGGCCAACGGTGACTGTGGCGCGGGCTCGATGCCGGGCTCCTCGGCGAGCGGATGAGCCAGCCCCGGGATCGACAGCAGCTCGGACCGTTCACCCACCGCGCCGACCAGCTCAGCCGCATCGGAACGCAGCGCCGGATGGTCCGACTCGCCGCTGACGACCAGCAGCGGCGCACGGCCCGCGATGACATCCGCGCTGGTGACGGCGTCCAGGTCGTCGACGATCTTCTCGGTCTCGACGTCGTACGGATACTCGCCGGGGAACAGATCGACGACGGACCGCATCCGGATGGCGGCGTTCACGAGCGCGCCGGCGAACACCGGGACGTCGGTGCCGATCAGCACGCGCAGCGCGACCGCCCCGCCCAGCGATCCGCCCAGCACCCCGATCGGACCGTCCCCGACCGGCAGCTGCTCACGGATCGAGGCGAGCGCGGCAGGGAACTCCTCGACCGCCTGCCGGACGAACGGCCCCAGGAACAACCGCACCGGGTCTTCCTGGAACAGCGCGACGATCGCATCGGTCCTTCCGTCGACCATGCGTGCCCCGCACATCGGCATGCCGAGATGCACCCGCCAGGCCGGCACCTCGCGCATCGGCAACGCGGCCGCGAACGCGGCGTCCGACCGAGGCGCATCCAGCATGTGCCAGGTGACGATCAGCGGCGCCGGCCCGTTGTCCGAAGGCGGGAGCGCGGTGAACGGAACGCCGGCGGCTGTGCCCGTGATCGGTGACTGCATGGGCTCACGCTAGGGCCGAGGTCCCACGCCCCGAGCCGGTTATCGCCGACGGCGAAAGATATCGCTGTCAGCGAACCCGTTGAGCCTGCAACGAGGAACGCCCGGCAGGCCGTCGTTGGCTCACCGGGCGTCGATGCTGCTGCTACGGCACGTTTCCCCTAGTAATTGTACCGTCCGGTGCCCTTCTTGTACGTGGACTTCACACTGCCGCAGTTCGCGGTCGACCAGACCCTTTTATTGGCGACGAGTGTGGTCTCCTTTCCGTTTACCCATTTTCCATTCGTGCACCCCGCGCGCGCGGTGAACCAACTTCCTACGTCCGATTTCGAACCTGGCATGCACCCGGCCGAGAACGTGGTTGACGTCGACTTGTACTGACAATTCAGCCCCGGAAGGGCTGTTGGCGATGCCGCCATCGCCGGCGTGACGGTCGTGACCAGCGTGAGAAATAGCGTGGCCACCCCGAGCGACGCGACGGAAATTCGCTTCTTCACCGGGTTCTCCTTCGTTCTCGTGAGAACTTGATCATGGTGATCCGACGAGTCCCCGGTCAAGCGTCCCTAACGTAGACGTCGAGAACCTTTACAAGTCGAGGCAACACGCGGTGGATGTTCCGTGCTAGAAATATCTGGCCCGGTAGGAATGGCGCGGGCTACTCGTCCAGCATTTTCCGCACAATGAGAATTTCTCTCGGGGAGTATTACGCACGGACGTCCTGCCCCGACGCCTCGGACCGGCGACCGAGACCAGGCAGACGAACGCCCGGTAGACCAGAGTCGGTCTGCCGGGCGTTGGTACCGCTCACGTGGCGGAGGATGCGGGATTCGAACCCGCGAGGGCTGTAACACCCAACACGCTTTCCAAGCGTGCGCCATAGGCCACTAGGCGAATCCTCCGTCGCAGAGTGTAGCGGTAGCCCGCGAACGGCTTGTGCCCCGTCCGGGTCCCACAGCATCGACCCCAGCCACTACACTGGCCGACGGACCCCGCGCGGCGTCCATCCTGTGAACTCCCCCAGGGCCGGAAGGCAGCAAGGGTCAACGGGCTCTGGCGGGTGCGCGGGGTCCGCCTTACTTTTGGGCCTGTTTCGCGCGCGGCTCTTTTCTGTGACCACCCCGGCTCGCTTGCGCTCGCTGGGGTACTCCCAGAAAAGAAGGCTCGAGGACTCGCCCGGGCGCGCGCTCGGGGGAACCCCGAGAGCCGCCCTGGCAGCTGGGTGGGTGGTCGCGGACATTCACTACGCCGGCCTTCGCCGGAACTCCTTCGGAGACTCGCGGAGCCGGCTTCACAGACGCATGTACACCCGCGGCCGGGTAGGGAGCCGTGAGTGTTTTGGGTTGCCCTGGCAGCCCAAAACACTCACGGCTTCTTGTTGCCTGCGCAGGTGGGTGTTCGTCTGGGAGGCGTATCGCGCCTGCAGCCCGCTGCCTGCTCAGCTTGCACCGGGAGTGTGGTGGGGCTCGGTGCATGAGGTGGCCCCGCACAGGTGCCCGGAGGGGTTCCGCCGCAGGCGGGTAGTGCATGAGTGGCGGCTCCCAAGCCGGGGCACGAAGCGCGCGCGTCGCCGAAGGCGACATTTTTCCGAGTGGTCCCCCATGCCCGAAGGGTATGGGGGGCCGCGAGGAAAAAACCCAGGCAGCGGGCCCGTCAGGGCCCGCCGCCTGGATCGTTCCCGGTTGGCCCGCCAGGGCCCTCCGGGAACGATGGCGCGCGAGGCAGGGCCTAAGCTAGAACAGTGGCACTCGCTCTGTATCGCAAGTACCGCCCGGCGAGTTTTGCTGACGTGGTCGGCCAGGAGCATGTCACCGAACCGCTGCGTACCGCGCTCGCCGCCGGTCGGGTCAATCATGCGTACCTGTTCTCCGGTCCTCGGGGCTGTGGGAAGACGTCCAGCGCGCGCATCCTGGCCCGGTCGCTGAACTGCGAACTGGGGCCGACACCGGACCCGTGCGGGAAATGTCCCTCGTGCATCGCGCTCGCCCCCGAGGGGCCGGGCAACATCGACGTCATCGAGCTGGACGCCGCCTCGCACGGTGGTGTCGAGGACACGCGTGACCTGCGGGACAAGGCGCATTACGCGCCCGCTGAGTCGCGCTACCGGGTGTTCATCGTCGATGAGGCGCACATGGTCACCACGCAGGGTTTCAACGCCCTGCTGAAGATCGTCGAGGAACCACCCGAGCACCTGGTCTTCGTGTTCGCGACGACCGAACCGGAGAAGGTGCTGCCGACGATCCGGTCGCGCACCCACCACTACCCGTTCCGGCTGATCCCGCCGGGCACGCTGCGTGCGTTGGTCGAGCGGATCTGCGAGGACGAGAAGGTCACCGTCGCGCCGCCGGTGTTCCCGCTGGTCATCCGCGCGGGCGGCGGTTCAGCGAGGGACACGCTGTCGGTGCTCGACCAGCTGATGGCGGGCGCGGGCCCGGACGGCGTGACCTACGAGCGGGCCATGTCGCTGCTCGGTGTCACCGACGTGGCGTTGATCGACGACACGGTGGACGCGCTCGCCGCGCAGGACGGTGCCGCGGTGTTCGACGCGGTCGACCGGCTCGTCGAGGCCGGGCACGACCCGCGCCGGTTCGCCGCCGACCTGCTGGACCGGCTGCGTGACCTACTGCTGATCCAGGCGGTTCCGGATGCCTCGGCGCGCGGCCTGGTCGACGCGCCCGCCGACGAGCTGAACCGCATGGCCGACCAGGCGGCCCGGCTGGGTGCCGCGACGCTGGTGCGGTTCGCCGAGATCGTGCACACCGGGCTTACCGACATGCGCGGCGCGACCGCGCCTCGGCTACTGCTGGAGCTGCTGTGCGGGCGCATGCTGCTGCCCGCCGCCTCGACTACGGACGAGGCGCTGCTGCAGCGGCTGGAACGTATGGAGCGGCGCGCGGACATCGTCGTCGAGCCGCGAGCGGACGGCGCACCCACACCCACACCCGCGCCTGCTCCCGCGCAACCGGCGCCGGCGAGAGCGGCCGCCCCGGCGTCGTCGGCGCCGTCTGAGGCACCGGGCAAGACGTTCCAACGCCCGTCCCGGTCCTCGGAGCCGGAACCGGCCGCGCAGCAGGCCCCCCGGGCCGAGCCGGTGCCACCACCCGTTGCCCGCCCAGCCGAACCCGCTGCCGCGACTCAGGAAGAGCCACCGCCTGCGCCGGAACCGCTGCCCGAGGGCTCGATCGCGGTCGGCATCGACGCCGCGGCCGTGCGCAGGGCATGGCCGGGCATTCTCGATCGGGTCAAGGGTTCCATCCGCAGCACCGCCGCGATGCTGGCGAACGCGACCGTCAAGTCGGTCGAGGGCGACACGCTGGTGCTGTCGATCGCCGCCGCTCCGCTGGCCAGAAGGCTCTCCGAGCAACGCAACACCGACGTCATCTCAGCCGCACTTCGCGACGAGCTCGGTGTGGCCTGGCGGGTCCGTTGCGAGCACGGCGAAGGCGGCTCCGCACCCGCGGCCGGCCGCGCACCGGCCGCTCCGGCGCAGGCCCCGCCCCAGCCGCCCGCTCGCCCGTCGTTCACCCCGCCCCAGCGTCGCGGCGCCCCGGTCTCGAACAACGAGCCGCCACCCCCCACGGAACCTCCACCCGACGAGGAGGAGGAGATGCGGGCCGAGGCGGCAGCGGACAGAGGCCAGCAAAGCGCCCGCAGGGACCCCGAAGAGGTAGCAATAGAACTGCTCACCTCAGAACTGGGCGCCCGAGCCCTCGACGACCCTCGCCGCTAACCTCCCCGACCGCCCCTCATGGCACGAATGTGGCTTTAGGGACGTTCAACGTCCCTAAAGCCACATTCGTGCCACGGGCCAGACGGGTTAGTTGGCGGTGCTGGACTTCGTGGTGCTGGTGGACGAGCTGCTGGTGGATTTCGGCGTCGACTTCGTGGTCGAGGTCGTCGACGAGCTCTTGCTCTTCGCCGTCGTCGTGCTCTTCGTCGTCGCGGTGGACTTCGTCGAGGACGACGCCGACTCCGACGTGGTCGACTTCGTCTTTCCGCTGCTCACCGCACGCAGCGACTGTGCCGAGTTGTGCGTGAGCCAGTCCAGGATGCCGGCCGCGATGCCCTCGGCGAACCGTGCCCGTCCCTGCGGGTTGGACATGGCGACCTTGTCGTCGTGGTTCTTCATGTTGCCGCACTCGACCAGGGCGGCCGGGCGTTTGGACAGGTTGAGCCCGGCCAGGTCGTCCCGCGCGGACAGGCCCTGCTTGCCGATGTAGGTGGAGATGATCAGACCTTCGGCGCTCATCGAGTCCCGCAGTGCGGTCGCCAGGCTGACCGAGGGCGGACCCTGGGCCGCGTTGAGTGGCGGCTTCGAGTAGGCGATGTGGAAGCCGTGTCCGCTGGCCGCCGCGCCGTCGGCGTGGATGGAGATCATCGCGTCCGCGTTGACCTCGGCCGCCATCTCGGCGCGTTTGTCGACACACGGGCCGATGCCCTTGTCGTCCTCCCGGGTCATCTTCACGACGACCCCCTTCGACTCGAGCAGCCCCTTCACCGACTCGGCGACGACGAAGTTGAACGCGTGCTCCGGGAGGGCGAGGTACTCGTCGTCCTCGTCCGTCGTCGTGCCGGTCGTGTTGCACGCCTTGGTGCCGCCGCGACCGTCCGGCACCTTCTTGTTGATCGCGGAGGTGTTGGTCGCATTGCCGCCGTTGTGTCCGGGGTCGAGCAGAACGATGCGTCCGGCGACCGGTGAGGGTGCCGGGGTGGGCTCGACCGAGCCGTCCGCGACCGAGGCGCCGTCGGACACCGACGCGGCGGGGGCAGGGTCCACCGCGTCGCCCCCACCGCACCCGGCAAGCAACGCCGCCACTAGCACAGCTGCCAGTGCCGGGACGGCGCGACGCGCGGGAGTCACAAGTTCACCATCGCATGCCGCTCCTGAGGTCCGAGCAGCGCCACCCTCTGTAGCTGAGAAAGTTAGGCTTACCTAAAGCAGACAGGCTGTTGTAAATTGATGCACGCCGAGAGGAGACGCAGACATGGCGACAGCACTGGCGGAGCAGGCCGACGCACGAGACACCATCGAGACCGAGGGCTCGCCGTCGCCGCCGGGGCCCGGCCGGGCGAAGCGGGAGTCGGCGGCGCTCGCCGAGCTGCGTCGCCCGATCATCGGCGTGACCAGGTTCGCCATGGTCATCGCGGCGGTCGGGGCGCTCGCCGGGCTGGTGCCGTTCGCCGGGCTCGCCGAGCTGGGTGGGCTGCTGTTGGCGCCCGGCCCGGTCGACCGATCGGCGGTGACCCGGCTGGTCTGGCTGATCATCATCGGGCTGGGGCTGCGGGGTCTGCTGCTCGGCGGTGCGCTGGCCGTCACACACCTGGCGGACGTCAGGCTGCAGGCGTTGCTGCGGCGCCGGATGGTCGACCATCTCGGGCGCGTCCCGCTGGGCTGGTTCTCAGCAAACTCCTCCGGCCAGGTGCGCAAGGCGGCACAGAACGACGTGTCCGACATGCACCAGCTCATCGCGCATCATTCGGTCGAACTGACCGCGGCGTGTGTTCTGCCGCTCGGCGGGCTCGGCTACCTGTTCTGGCTGGACTGGCGCCTCGGCCTGCTCGCCATCGGCACGTTGCCGGTGTACGCGGTCGCCTACGCCTGGATGATGCGCGGCTACCAGCGGAAGATGGATCAGCTGAACACCGCGTTCGGGCGGATCAGCGCGGCGGTCGTCGAGTTCGTCACCGGCATCGCGGTGGTCAAGGCGTTCGGCCGGGCGCGCAGGGCGCACGAGAGCTACCGGCGCGCGGCCGAGGAGTTCGCCACCATGTACGCCGCCTGGGTGCGCCCGATCCTGCGGCTGGAGTCGTTCAGCTCGATGGCGCTGTCCGCCCCGGTCGTCGGTCTGATCAGCGCACTCGGCTGTTTCTGGTTCGTCGGTGAGGGCTGGGTGACGCCGGCGCAGGCGATCGTCGAGGTGCTGCTCGCCATGGTCATCCCGACCACGGTGACGGTGCTCGGGTTCGGTGCGCAGGCACGGCGAGGGGCAGCGGCGGCGGCGCTGCGCATCCACGAGCTGCTGGACACCCCGGCACTGCCGGTCGTCGAGCGGCCGGAGACCCCGGCCGGAGACGTCGTCGAGCTGGACGACGTGCGGTTCAGCTACCCGGGCACCGACACCGAGGTGCTGCGTGGGGTGAGCGTGCGGCTCGAACCGGGGACCGTGACGGCGCTGGTCGGACCGTCCGGTTCCGGCAAGTCGACGCTGGCCACGCTGCTGCCCCGGTTCTACGACGTGACCGGGGGAGCGATCCGCCTCGGTGGGGTCGACGTGCGGCGGATCGCGCCGTCCGAGCTGTACCGCCGGGTCGGGTTCGTGCTGCAGGACGTGCAGCTGATCCATGGCTCGGTCGCCGACAACATCCGGCTCGGCAGGCCGGAGGCCTCCGACGAGGAGGTGCGCGCCGCCGCCGAGGCGGCCCAGATTCATCGCGCGATCGCTCAGCTGCCGCGCGGCTACGAGTCGGTGGTCGGTGTCGACGCGCAGTTCTCCGGCGGTGAGGCACAGCGGGTGTCGATCGCGCGGGCGCTGCTCGCGGACACCCCGATCCTGGTGCTCGACGAGGCGACCGCGTTCGCCGATCCGGAGTCCGAGGCGGCGATCCAGGATGCGCTGTCGGTGCTGGTCGCCGGCCGGACGCTGCTGGTCATCGCGCACCGGCTGAGCACGATCACCGGCGCCGACCAGATCGTGCTGCTCGACGGCGGTGTCGTCGCCGAGCGCGGCACCCATCCCGAACTGCTGGACGCCGACGGCGGTTACGCCCGGATGTCGCGCACCCACGAGGAGAGCGCACGATGATCAACGATCTGCTGAGGATCCTCGGCCCGGCCCATCGCCGGGCGCTGCACGTCTACCTGGCCTGGGTGATCGGCTACGGGGTGCTGCAGGGCGTGGCGATGGCGCTGCTGGTCCCGGTGCTGGAGCGGCTGATCGCCGGAGACGCCTCGGGCTTCCTCGGTTGGCTCGGTGCGCTCGCGGTGGCCGTGGTCGTCACCTGCATCGCGCACTACGTGCAGGCCATGAAGGGGTTCGCGGTCGCGCTGACCGTGTTGTCCAGCATGCACAACCGGCTCGGCGACCACATCGTCGGACTCCCACTGGGATGGTTCAGCACCGAAAGGGTCGGGCGGCTGTCGAAGCTGGTGACGACCGGGACCGTGATGGTCGGCGGGTTGTTCGCGCACCTGCTGACGCCGCTCGTCGTCGGGATCGCCACCCCGGCGACGATCGCGGTGGCGATGTTCTTCTTCGACTGGCGCCTCGGCCTCGCCGTGCTGATCTGCGTGCCGGTGCTGTACGTCGCGTTCAGCTTCTCCGCGCGGCTGATCGGGCGTGGGGACGAGATGTCCGACGAGGCGGCGGTGGCCGCGGCGAACCGGGTCGTCGAGTTCGCCCGCTGCCAACGGGTGCTGCGCGCGTTCGGCCGGGGCGTCGAGGGGCACCGGCCGCTCGAGGACGCGATCGAGCGGCAGCGGGCGGTCGGGCGGCGAGCCGTGTGGCTGACCGTCCCGGGGCTGATCGCCGGCGGGCTCGCGGTGCAGCTGGTGTTCACCGTGCTGATCGTGGTCGGTGTGCTGCTCACGCTGGGCGGTTCGATCGGACCGGTGACGCTCATCGCGGTGCTCGCGCTGGCCGCACGGTTCACCGGCCCGCTGGCGGAGGTCGCCGAGTTCTCCGGTGCGCTGCGGATGGCGCGCAACGACGTGCGGCGGGTCGTCGCGGTGCTCGACGAGCAGCCGTTGCCCGAACCCGCCGCGCCCGCGTCACCATCGAACAACGGTGAGCTGGAGCTGCGCGGCGTGCACTTCGCGTACGAACCGGATCGGCCGGTGCTGCGGGACGTGTCGTTCCGGGTGCCGCCCCGGACGATGACCGCACTCGTCGGCGCGTCCGGCTCCGGCAAGACGACGGTGACCAGGCTGTTGGCCCGCTTCGCCGACGTGGACGACGGCGCGGTGCTGGTCGGCGGCGTCGATGTGCGCGAGCAGAGCAGCGAAGCGTTGATGGCGCAGCTGTCGCTGGTGTTCCAGGACGTGTACCTGTTCGACGACACGCTGCTGGCGAACATCTGGCTCGGCCGTCCCGATGCGCCGGAGTCGGAGGTGCGAGAGGCGGGCCGGCTGGCCGGCGTCGCGGAGATCGTGGAGCGGCTGCCCTCTGGCTGGGAGACGCGCGTCGGCGAGGGTGGCACGGCGCTGTCCGGTGGCGAGCGCCAGCGGGTCTCGGTGGCGCGGGCGATCCTCAAGCGGGCGCCGGTCGTGTTGCTGGACGAGGCGACCGCCGCGCTGGACCCGGAGAACGAGCGCTTCGTGCAGCTATCCCTGCGCGCGCTGATGGAGCATTCGACGCTGCTGGTCATCGCGCACAAGCTGCCCACGGTGGTGGCCGCCGACCAGATCGTGGTGCTCGACGAGGGCACGGTCGCGGAGCGCGGAACGCACGCCGACCTGCTGGCGTCCGACGGCCGGTACGCCGCGTTCTGGCGTGAACGCCGCCGGGCCACCGGCTGGCGCCTCACTGCCCCGTGAGTGGCGAGTGGTTCTACCCCGGAGGGGCGCCGAAGGCGTAGCAACCCTGGGCACTCACGACAGCTTTTCCGTCGTGAGTGCCCAGGGTTGCTACAGGACCACTCGCCACTCACGAAAGGCGACCACCACAATTGGCAAGATGACAGCAGCCGGCGGAAGGAAGACAGGCCGCAAGCCGTCCCTGACCAGGCGCGACGTCGCCCGCGCAGCACTCGAGGCGGGTGCCGAGCGCGGCCTGGAGCAGGTGTCGATGCCGGCCGTGGCCAAGCGCCTCGGCGTCAGCCACTCGACGCTCTACGGATATGTGCACGACCGCGACGACCTGCTGACCTGCGCCGTCGAGCTGGCGGCCTCGGAGCATCCGTGGCCGTCCCCCGACCCGGATTGGCGCGCGATGCTGACCGCCATGGCGGAGCAGCTGTGGACGTTCGTCCAGCGCCACCCGGGTATGGCCGAGACGATGAACGCGCTGCCGAGCATGCCGCCGCCCGCGATGGTCGAGGCGATGCTCGGCTACGCCAAGGCGCTGCACACCACGGGATTCTCGTCCAGGGACTCGGTGCTGGCGATGGACATGATCAACGACCTGATCCTGAGCACCGCGGTGGCGATGCGCCAGCTCGACGAGGTGCACGACACGGCGGACGGCCCCCGGTCGCGGCGCGAGCTGCACCGGACGTCACTGGCCGGCATCGCGGAGCTGGACAGCGAGGTGATGGACCCCTCGATCTGGACCGGCCGGGGCTGGCTCGACGAGAAACTGCAGATCATGCTGGACGGCTTCGCATCCCGGCTGGGCCACGGGCGTTAGGCTGACGACGCACCACAAGGACTGTGAGGAGAGGTACCGATGGGCCAGCCCGACATGAGCATGATCCTTCAGCAGGCCCAGATGATGCAGCAGCAGCTGGCCGAGGCCCAGCAGCAGCTCGCCACGACCGAGGTCACCGGTCAGGCCGGCGGCGGTCTGGTGACGATCACCCGGACCGCGGCGGGCGAGCTGCGCGGCGTGCACATCGACCCGAAGGTCGTCGACCCGACCGACGTCGAGACCCTGCAGGACCTGATCGTCGGCGCGTTCCAGGACGCCGAGCGTGCTGCTCACGAGCTGCAGGAGCAGAAGCTCGGCGGCGTCGCCGGCGGTCTCGGCGAGCTGGCCGGCGGTCTGAACATTCCGGGTCTTCCCGGCGGCCTGGGCTAGCGCCCGGTGTTCGAGGGGCCGGTCCAGGACCTGATCGACGAGCTCGGCAGGCTGCCGGGCGTCGGACCGAAGAGCGCACAGCGCATCGCGTTCCACCTGCTCGCCGCTGAGCCCGCCGACGTCAGCCGTCTGCAGGACGTGCTGCAGAAGGTCAAGGACGGCGTGCGCTTCTGCGAGGTGTGCGGCAACGTCTCGGAGAAGGACCGCTGCCGCTACTGCTCGGATGCCCGCCGCGACGCCACACTGCTGTGCGTCGTCGAGGAACCGAAGGACGTGCTCGCGGTCGAACGGACCAGGGAGTTCCGCGGCCGCTACCACGTCCTCGGTGGCGCGCTGGACCCGTTGGCCGGCGTCGGCCCCGACCAGCTGCGAATCCGGCAGCTGGTGGCCCGCATCGGCGGCACCGGTCCCGCGCCGGACGAGACGGACATCAAAGAGATCATCGTGGCCACCGACCCCAACACCGAGGGCGAGGCGACTGCCACCTACCTGCTGCGGCTGCTGCGCGACTTCCCCGGGCTGACCGTGTCCCGGTTGGCGTCCGGCCTGCCGATGGGCGGTGACCTGGAGTTCGCCGACGAGCTGACCCTGGGCCGCGCCCTCTCCGGCCGCCGAGCCATGTAGCTCCAGCTCGTGAGTGTTGCGTGTGGTTATAGCCATACTCAACACTCACGAGCGGTCAGGCGGCCTCGACGAGCGCCGCGGCAGGCTGCATACGAGGCAGCTGGGTGACGGTGGCGGCCCGACGGGTCTGCGAGGCCAGGAAAGTCGACCAGCAGGAGACGTCGGGGCGCTGCTTCAGGATGGCGCGGCGCTCGCGCTCGGTCTTGCCACCCCACACCCCGAACTCCAGCTGTTCGTCGAGGGCCTTGGCGAGGCACTGGGTCAGCACCGGGCAGCCCCGGCAGATCTTGCGGGCCTCACGCTGCGCGGCACCGGTCACGAACAGCCGCTCCGGGTCACCGCCGCGGCAGTTCGCCGATGTCGCCCACGCCGCATCTGCACCCATGTCGCACTCCCCGCGTCTCGCCGATCAACTGGACATGAGTCAACCGGGCGCGGAGCCCCTCGAACAGCCTGTGAAACTACTCAATTACCCACGGTGACCTACCTAGGTAAAGCGGCCCTCGACAGATTGTCGATCATGCTGCCACGATGACCGGATGCACAGACGCGCGCTTCGCACGCTGATCTTGCTCACCGTGGGGGTACTCGTGGCCGGTTGCTCGGAAGCGGGCCAACCACCACCGCCAGCCGCTGACGGGCTGGCTGCCCAGCTGAAGGAGTTCCAGGAGGGCTACTTCCAGCGCCAGCCGCCGTTCGCCGTCAGTCAGGGCAGGCACGAGTTCGACGGGAAACTGCCGGACTGGAGCGCGGACGGTCTCAAGGCGACCGCGGCCTGGCTGCACGAGCAGCGCACGAAGGCCGAGGCGTTCAAACCTGAGACGCTGAACGACCAGCAACGATTCGAGCAGCGCTACCTGACGTCGGTGATCGACGGGGACCTGTTCTGGCTGGAGAACGCGCAGCAGCCGTTCACCAACCCCGGCTACTACCTCGACGGCGGTCTCGACCCGAACACCTACCTCAGCCGCCCGTACGCCTCGCCGGACGTGCGGCTCAAGGCGTTCGTGAAGTACGCCCAGGCGGTTCCCAAGGCCGCTGAGCAGATCCGGGCGAACCTGCGCATGCCGATGCCCAAGAGCTTCATCAAGTACGGCGCGGACGGCTTCGGCGGCCTCGCCGACTTCTACCGTTCCGACGTGCCGCAGGCCTTCGCCTCGGTGACCGACCCGGAGCTGAAGTCCCAGCTGAGCGCGTCGATCGAACCGGCGGCGCAGGCGATGCGCGGCCTCGCCGACTGGCTGAACAGCAACCTGGCGACCGGCACCGAGGACTTCGCGCTCGGACCACAGCGCTTCGCCGACATGATCCGCATGACCGAGGGCGTCACGACGTCGCTCGCCGAGCTCGAGCAGGTCGGGCGCGCCGATCTGGCACGCAACTCGGACGCGTTGAAGCAGGCCTGCGCGCAGTACAAGCCGGGTCTGCCGATCGAGCAGTGCCTCGCCGCGATGGCCGCCGACAAGCCGACCGTCGGCGTGGTCGACGAGGCGCGCAACCAGCTCGCCACGCTGCGCCAGTTCGTCGTCGACAAGGACCTGGTCAGCATCCCCGGCACCGAGCAGGCGCAGGTCGCGGAGGCGCCCGCGTACATGCGGTCCAACTCGGCCTACATCGACATCCCCGGTCCGTTCGACAAGGGCATGCCGTCGATCTACTACATCGCCCCGCCTGACCCGACCTGGCCGAAGGAGGAGCAGGACGCCTACATCCCGGGCAAGAACGACCTGCTGTTCACCTCGGCGCACGAGGTGTGGCCCGGGCACTTCCTGCAGTTCCTGCACGCCAACCGGTCACCGTTCGAGTTCGGTCAGCTGTTCGTCGGCTACGCCTACGCCGAGGGCTGGGCGCACTACACCGAGGAGATGGTGTGGGACGCCGGGCTGGGCAACGGTTCACCGGAGACGCACATCGGGCAGCTCACCCAGGCGCTGCTGCGTGACGTGCGGTTCCTGTGCGCGATCGGCATGCACACCCAGGGCATGACCCAGGCGACGTGCGAGCAGATGTTCCGTGAGCAGGCCTATCAGGACCCGGGCAACGCGCGCCAGCAGGCGGCACGTGGCACCTACGACCCGGCGTACCTGAACTACACGATGGGCAAGCTGATGATCCGCAAGCTGCGCGACGACTGGGTGGCCACCCGCGGCGGCAGAACAGCGTGGAAGGAGTTCCACGACAAGTTCCTGTCCTACGGCGGCCCCCCGATCCCCCTGGTCCGCGAACAAATGCTGGGCCCGTCAGCCCCTAGCGCGCTGTTCTGATGCCGTGAGTGATTTGGGCTGCTCCAGCAGCCCAAATCACTCACGGGTCGTCTCACCCAGCATCGGGAGGGGTTCGGCGGGTTCGGCGCCGGGGGACGGGGTGGTGAGGGCTACACCGGCCAGGATCAGGGCTCCGCCCACCGCCTGGATCGGGGTGGGGGTCTCGCCCAGCAGGAGCCATGCCGCAACCGCGGCGGTGACGACCTCCAGCAGGCCGATCAGTGACGCGCGGGCCGAGCCGATCTGGCCGATCGCCGCGATGCCCGCTGTGTACGCGAGCACGGTCGGGACCAGCACCAGGAACGCCGCGGTGAACACCCAGCCGACGTTGAACCCGGCCAGCACCACGCTCGTCACGTCGGTCGAGATCACCACCGGCAGGACACCGAACAGGCCGAGCAGCGTGATCAGCACGGTGCCGATCGCCATGCCCAGCCCGGCGAGCACGAGCGGCGGCGTGCCGGGGGAGTCACCGTTGCCGGACGCGCTCAGGTCGGGCAGCAGGAAGTAGACCGACTGGCACACGGCGGCGGAGAACCCCCAGACGAGCCCCTGCCAGGCGAGCCCGCCGCCGGTCCACACCTGGACCACCATGGTCAGTCCGACCAGCGCGATCGCACCGCCCGCGAGGGTCCGTCCGGTCGGCGGCTGGCGGCGGACCAGCCACACCCAGCCGATCACCAGGATCGGCCCGGTGTACTCCAGCAGCAGCGCGATCGGCACCGGCAGGTACCGCACGGCGTTGAAGTACGAGCCCTGGGCGCCGGCGATGGCGAACGCGCCGTACAGCACCATGCGCGCACCGTCGCGGCGGATCGAGGCCAGCACCCCCGGCCGGGTCACGGCGAGGATCGCGAGCAGCACGACCGTCGAGCCGCCGACCCGCACCAGCAACGCGCCGTTGGACGACCAGCCGGCGTCGATCAATGCCTTCCCGAACGGGCCGGACAAGCCGAAGCTGATCGCCGACAACACCGCAAGGCCAAGCCCAGTAGAACGGCTCACCCCGTGCCCTCCCAAGCGCCCCCACCCACCCCGTTCGTGGAGCCTCGCACACCACGATCAGCGTGCGCATCCGAGTTCCCAACACGTGGTGGCAGGGGCCTGAGGTTGAATGAGCGCGCACCGTCGACGACCAAGGGAGCACGGTGGACTTCACCGGTCAACTCAAGATCGATCGCCTGACCTACCGGCGGATGGTTGTCGCCGCCACCCCCAGGGGCAGGCTCTGGTTCAACCGGGGCCTGGGAGCGCTGCTCCTGCTCATCGCGGCGCTGCACGCCCTCGACATGTACAGCACCAGCGCGCAGGGCAAACCGGTCGGCGTCGGCACGGTGCTGCTGTTCGTCGTCCAGCTGCTCCTCGGTGTGTTCGTGCTGTTCGCCATCGAGCTCGCCGCCGCCCGGGGCTGGCGCAAGCTCGCGGCGATCGGCGGCCTGAAGTGGCTCTACGAGGTCGGTGACGAGGGAATCGGCATCGTCACCGCGCACAACGACACGAAGATCGGGTGGGACGCCATGGCGAAGATCGACACCCGGCCGGACGTGTGGCTGATCAAGCTGGAGACCGGTCCGAGGCTGGCGATCCCCCGAGCGGCCTTCACCAAGATCGACGCCGCCCGCCTGGACGCCCTCGTCGAGCAGCACCACCCGACCACCGCCCCGTGAGTGGCGAGTGGTCTCAGAGGACCACTCGCCACTCACGGGTTTCGGTCAGCGGCTGGCGCGGTTCACCGCGGAGACGACCGCGCGCAGGGACGCCGTGACGATCGAGTGGTCGACGCCTACACCCCAGAGGACGTCGCCGCCCACCGCGCACTCGACGTAGGCGGCGGCCCTGGCGTCGTCACCGGCGGTGAGCGCGTGCTCGTGGTAGTCCAGGACCCGGACGTCGAAACCGACTCCGGCCAGCGCGTCGACGAACGCCGCGATCGGGCCGTTGCCGGACCCGGTGATCTCGTGCTCGGTGTCCTCGACCCGCACCACGGCGACGATCTCGTCCCGGCCGTTGCCGTCGTTGGTCAACCGGTGGCGCACCAGCTGCAGCGGCGTGGCCAGCCGGAAGTACTCGTTGTCGAAGATGTCCCGCATGTCCTTCGGGTGGACCTCGCCACCCTCGGTGTCGGTCACCTGCTGGATGACCCGGGAGAACTCGACCTGCAGCCTGCGCGGCAGCTCCAGCCCGTGCTCGGCCTTCATGACGTACGCGACGCCGCCCTTGCCGGACTGCGAGTTGACCCGGATCACGGCCTCGTAGTTGCGGCCGATGTCCTTCGGGTCGATCGGCAGGTACGGAACCGCCCAGCGGAAGTCGTCGACCGCGACACCCTCGGCGTCGGCGTCGACCTTCATCGCGTCGAAACCCTTGTTGATCGCGTCCTGGTGCGAGCCGGAGAACGCGGTGTAGACCAGGTCACCGCCCCACGGGTGCCGCTCGTGCACCGGCAGCTGGTTGCAGTACTCGACGGTGCGGCGGATCTCGTCGATGTCGGAGAAGTCGATCTGCGGGTCGATGCCCTGGCTGAACAGGTTCATGCCCAGCGTGACCAGGTCGACGTTGCCGGTGCGCTCACCGTTGCCGAACAGGCAGCCCTCGATCCGGTCCGCGCCCGCCTGGTAGCCCAGCTCGGCCGCCGCGACGCCGGTACCCCGGTCGTTGTGCGGGTGCAGGCTCAGGATGATGCCGTCGCGGCGCTCCAGGTGCCGGTGCATCCACTCGATGGAGTCGGCGTAGACGTTCGGGGTGGCCATCTCGACGGTCGCGGGCAGGTTGACGATCATCGGGTTGGTCGGCGTCGGCTGCCAGATCGCGGACACCGCGTTGCACACGTCGACCGCGTACTCCAGCTCGGTGCCGGTGTAGGACTCCGGCGAGTACTGGAACTTCCAGTCGGTGGTCGGGTACTTCTCGCTGAACCGCGCGACCTCTTCCGCACCGTCGGTGGCGATCTTGCGGATGCCGTCGCGGTCGGACCGGAACACGACCTTGCGCTGCAGGATCGACGTCGAGTTGTACAGGTGCACGACCGCACGCGGCGCGCCGTCACACGCCTCGAAGGTCCGCTCGATCAGCTCGGAGCGCGCCTGGGTCAGCACCTGGATGGTGACGTCGTCCGGGATCAGATCGCCCTCGATGATCTCCCTGACGAAGTCGAAGTCGGTCTGGCTCGCCGAGGGGAACCCGACCTCGATCTCCTTGTACCCCATCTTGACCAGCAGCTCGAACATGCGCCGCTTGCGGGTCGGGGACATCGGGTCGATCAGCGCCTGGTTACCGTCCCGCAGGTCGACCGCGCACCACAGCGGCGCCTTGGTGATGCGGGTGTCCGGCCAGGTGCGGTCGGGCAGCGATACCGGCTCGACGAACTCGTGGAACGGTTTATACCGATGGAACGGCATCTGGCTGGTGCGCTGGGGGTTCCACGGTGCCTGACCGGCGGGGATGGGGCCGGCGGGCTTGCGCAGCCTGCTGTTGGGGCTGGCCGTGTAGGCGTCCGGAGACGTGGTCATTCGAAGGTGCTCCTGCTCTGGTGTGCGGTGGTCTTGTTCAAGGACTTGACCGGCGCACGCCAGAACCCGCGACGAGGGGCCGGTCGGTCAGACCCCGCCGCGGCGACGAAGGAGCAGCTGTGCCACGTTGACGAGACTAACGCCGATGATCGCGGGTAAGCAACCGTCGGTTAACGGTTATCCCCTCGGGCGGTGGGTCTTGCCCCCATTCGACGGGAGGCCGTGCCACCATTGGAGTAGTGCCCGGTTCAGCGTTGCCGAGAGGAGCATGATGCGTAGAGGCGTGGGGATTCTCGCAACAGTGCTGCGGGTGATCGGCATGATCATCTTTGCGATTCTGGTGATCCACATTTTGCTGGTGGTGTTCGACGCGAACCAGGCGAACGCGTTCGCCACGTTCATCCGTAGCGGCGCGAACCTGTTCTCCCTCGGGCTGACCGACCTGTTCACCCCGAAGGACCCGAAGGTCGCGGTCGGCGTCAACTACGGCATCGCGGCCGTGGTCTGGCTGGTGATCACCGGGATCGTGGTCGGCCTGGTGCGTCGTGTCCGCTTCTGACTCTCAGACGGGCGACGGCGAGGTCAAGGTCTGGACCAGCGAGCAGGCCAGGACGCCCCGGTTCACCGTGCGCGGCGCGCTGGGCAAGCTCGGCTCGCTGGTCATGGTCGTCGGCCTGGTCATCGCACTGATCATGGTCGCGCACATCGCGCTGGTGCTCGGCAAGGCCAACCCGGCCAACAGCGTCGCCATCCTGATCAACCACTGGGCCGAGCGGCTCGACTTCGGTCTCGGCCAGCTGTTCCTGGTCCCGGACGACCCGACGATCACCGTGATGGTCAACTACACGACCGTAGCGATCATCTGGCTGGTCATCGGCCTGGTCCTCGGGGGACTCATCCGCCGTATCTGAAGGAGCCCCATGCCCACCGCCGCGGTGTCGACCCGCAAGGGTCTGCGACTGTTAGCCAGCGCCGTGAAGCTCGTCGGCTCGATCCTCGCGCTGATCCTGGTCGTGTACATCATCTTCGTGGTCGGCGAGGCCAACCCCGCCAACCCGTGGACCGGCACCATCTCCGACTGGGCACACAGCCTCAACTTCGGCCTGGACAACCTGTTCACCCCGGCCGAACCGAAGCTCGCGGTCACCGTCAACTACGGCATCGCGGCGCTCATCTGGATCGTCCTCGCCTCGATCGTCGCCAAGATCCTGCGCCGCCTCTGACCCTCGGCCGGGGTCGCGCGATACGGGGTCTAGATCGCGTACGGCCAGCCGGTCAGCGCGTAGCCACCGAACCAGGCCGACGCCAGCGTCACCGCGACCGTGACCGACAGCGCCGTGTCGGGGCGGCGGCGGGCCAGCGCCAGCGCGATCGGGACGAACAGCACGAAGGCCGGCAGCAGCAGGCGGGCCTTCGAGCTCATCAGGCCGTTCGAACCGAGGTCCATCACCAGCACCCCCACCGCGTACATCACCAGCGGCCACGGCAGCCGACCCGCCAGGGACTGCCGGATGCACACCACCAGCAGCACCAGCGCGGCGAGCAGCACTGCGACGGTCACGACCTCCAGCACCGAACGGCCGGTGGTGAGGACCTCGCGGGTGAACTTCCAGGTGGCGGCGCCCGCGTCGAAACGAGAGTTCCAGCCGCGTCGCTGCAGGGTGAACCAGCCGAGCGGGGAACCGGTCCGGTATCCGACGAACCACAGGTAGCCGACGAGGCCGAACGGGGCGAGCAGTGCGCCCGCCCACGGCTGCCAACCGTCGCGGCGCGCGACGATCGCGGCCAGCGCGGCGAGACCGACGGCGGCCAGCAGCGCACCCGCCGTCGGGCGGACCGCACCGGCGACCGCCGTGCACCAGCCGGCGAGTACCCAGTTGCGGCGCAACACCGCGACCAGCGCCCACACCGCGCACGCGCAGAACAGCGCCTCCGAGTAGGCCATGCTCCACACCACGCCCATCGGCGCGGCGCTGACCAGCGCGACCAGCAACAGCCCGGCGCGGCGGGAGCCGCCGGGCACGAGCTCGCCGAGCCGCGCGAGCCCGTGCGCCAGCACCAGACCGGCGATCAGCGACACCAGCAGGCCGGACAGGACCAGCCCGGTGCTGCTGAGGAACCGCATGAGCGACACCGACACCGGGTAGCCGGGGAAGAACGCCAGCGGCGTCTCCATGGTCCGGTTGCCGCGCGCGTCGACGAGCCCGAGTGGCACCCCGTTGTAGCCGTTCGCGGCGATCGACAGGAGCCACTTGCCGTCCCACCGGGTCAGCCTGGTGAACGGTTGCTGGTCGTTCTGCCTAGCGAGCCAGGTCAACACTCCCAGCCCGATCAGGCGAACCGACAACCAGATCAAGCTCGGTGCCGCGGCGTGCAGCGCGCGCACCGCCCACTGCGGACGGTCTGAGCCACTCTCAGTCGTTTTCGCGACGTCTGTGCTGGTCACAGGCCCGGAATCTGCGGCGCTCGACGGGCTCGGTGAGGCGTCGGCAGCCGAGGCAACGTCGGTTGCCCGCTGTCCATCCGCCACTCTGCCCACCCTTCGCAACGGTCACTTTGCGTTGTGGCTTCGCTCATCAAGGCTAGTGCGAAGCCACAAGCTCGGTAGGCTGGGGCAACAGATCACACCGCGCGGGGCGCTCTGGTCACCAGGCCGGCGCAGTTCCCGCGCGCCCGACGGGGGAACTGGGAGGCGGTCGCAGGTGGCTCTTGTCGTACAGAAGTACGGCGGATCCTCTGTTCAGGATGCTGAGCGGATCAAGAAGGTAGCGGAACGGATCGTCCAGTTCCGCAAGGAGGGTCACGACGTCGTTGTGGTCGCTTCGGCGATGGGCGACACGACGGACGAACTGATCGACCTTGCCGAACAGGTCAGCCCCGCTCCACCACCGCGAGAGCTGGACATGCTGCTCACCTCGGGTGAGCGGATCTCCAACGCTCTGCTCGCGATGGCGATCCACTCGCTCGGCGCGGAGGCCAGGTCGTTCACCGGTTCGCAGGCCGGGATGATCACGACGTCCAAGCACGGCGACGCCCGCATCGTCGAGGTGAACCCGGGGCGGCTGAAGTCCGCGCTCGCGGAAGGCGCGATCGTGCTGGTCGCCGGCTTCCAGGGGATGAGCGGCGACAGCAAGGAGATCACGACTCTCGGTCGGGGTGGTTCGGACACCACCGCCGTGGCGCTCGCCGCCGCGCTGCAGGCCGACGTGTGCGAGATCTACACCGACGTCGACGGCATCTACACCGCCGACCCGCGCATCGTCCCCGACGCGCATCACCTGGACACGGTCAGCTACGAGGAAATGCTCGAGATGGCGGCCTGTGGCGCGAAGGTGCTGCACCTGCGCGCGGTCGAGTACGCGCGCCGCTACAACGTGCCGCTGCGCGTTCGTTCGTCGTACAACGACAAGCCAGGAACCCTGATCACGGGCTCGATGGAGGACATCCCAGTGGAACAGGCGATCATCACCGGCGTCGCGCACGACCGCTCGGAGGGCAAGGTCACGGTCACCGGCGTTCCGGACAGCCCCGGGCACGCCGCGCAGATCTTCCGTGCCGTCGCCGACGCCGAGATCAACATCGACATGGTGCTGCAGAACATCTCGCACGCCTCGAACCGGCGCACCGACATCACGTTCACGCTGCCGCGCAGCGACGGTCCCACCGCGGTCGCCGCGCTGGAGAAGGCCAAGGCGGCCATCCAGTTCGACGAGGTCTTCTACGACAGCGACGTCGGCAAGGTGTCGCTGGTCGGTGCCGGGATGCGCAGCCACCCCGGTGTGACGGCGCTGTTCTGCGAAAGTCTGTCGCGCGCCGGCATCAACATCGAGACCATGAACACCTCGGAGATTCGAATCTCCGTGCTGTGCCGTGAGGAACAGCTCAACGACGCGGTGCGCGCGCTGCACGAGGCGTTCGAGCTGGGCGGCGACGAAGAGGCAGTGGTGCATGCCGGGACGGGCAGGTAAGTCATGACAGTGCTAGCGATCGTAGGGGCGACCGGCGCGGTCGGCTCCACGATGATCGACATCATCGACTCGCGGGAGACCGTGCCGTGGTCGGAGATCCGGCTGGTGGCCTCGGCCCGCTCGGCGGGCAAGAAGCTGACCGTGCGCGGCGAAGAGCTGACCGTGATCGAGCTGGCACCCGAGGTGTTCGACGGTGTCGACATCGCGCTGTTCGACGTTCCGGACGAGGTCAGCGCCGAGTGGGCGCCGATCGCCGCGTCACGCGGAGCGGTCGCGGTCGACAACTCCGGGGCGTTCCGGATGGACCCCGACGTGCCGCTGGTGGTCCCCGAGGTCAACGCGGCCGAGGCGGCGAACCGGCCGAAGGGCATCATCGCCAACCCGAACTGCACGACCCTGTCGATGATGGCCGCGATGGGTGCCCTGCACCGCGCGTTCGAGCTGCAGGCCCTCGTGGTGGCGTCGTACCAGGCCGCCTCCGGTGCCGGCCAGGTCGGCATCGACCGGCTCTACGCCGAGCAGGCCGCACTCGCCGGCAAGGAGGTCGGGGTTCGCGCCGGTGACGTCGCGGAGGTGCTCGAGGCCGCCGGTCTCGGTGGCGACTCGCCGTTCCCCGCGCCGTTGGCGATGAACGTCGTGCCGTGGGCCGGTTCGGTGAAGGACGACGGCTGGTCGTCCGAGGAGCTCAAGGTGCGCAACGAGTCGCGCAAGATCCTGGGCATCCCGGACCTCAAGGTGTCCGCGACCTGCGTGCGGGTTCCGGTCGTGACCACTCACGCGCTGGCCGTGCACGCGACGTTCGCCAGCGAGGTCTCACCGGACAAGGCCCGCGCGGTGCTCGCCTCGCAGCCCACGATCGTGCTGCGCGACGACCCGGCCGCCGGCCAGTGGCCGACGCCGCTGGAGACCGTCGGTGGCGACCCGACCTGGGTGGGACGGGTCCGGCAGGCGTTGGACTTCCCGAACACCCTCGAGCTGTTCCTGTGCGGCGACAACCTGCGTAAGGGCGCCGCGCTGAACACCTACGAGATCGCCGAAACCGTCGCTGCCGGCTGAGGAGGCCTGACCCGGTGAGTCTTCAGGAGTTGCTGTCCCACCGCCCCAACCCGGCGGAGCTGGACACGAGCCTGTCCGCCCCGCCCGCCGAGAAGGTCGCGATCGTGACCTGCATGGACGCCAGGATCGAGGCCCTCGGGGCGTTCGGGCTGCGGATCGGTGACGCGCACATCATCCGCAACGCGGGCGCCGCGGTGACTACCGACGTGATCCGATCTCTGGCGATCAGCCAGCGCAAGCTCGGCACCCGCGGCGTCATCCTGATGGCGCACACCAGGTGCGGCATGCTGTCGTTCACCGACGACGAGTTCGTCAACGAGCTCGCCGAGGAGACCGGCCAGCCGCCCACCTGGCGGCCGGCTACGTTCGGCGACCCGGTCAGCCATGTCCAGCGAGGAATGGCGCAGCTGCGCACCAGCCCGTTCCTGCTGAAGGACATGACCATCCACGGTTTCGTCTTCAACCTGGACACCGGCGAGATCGACGAGGTCACCGAGTAGCCCGCACAGACCGAACACACGCCGCACAGAGGCCCCAGCCTCTGTTCGGCGTGTGCTTGCTGTGTGTGCGCTGATGGTTTGTCAGGTGTTTGTGCGTTTTCGGTACGGCGGCGGTCGGTTCTGGCTACCGTTCTGGTCTCAAAACCGGCCGGGGCAGTAGAAGGAGACGACTATCGTGGCAGGCATTGTGCCGACCTCGATCGAGTTCGAGCTGCCCGACGGCTGGCAGGCGGCGCCGCCGGACGAGGTGCGTGCCCCGGACGCGGCGTTCGTCGCGCTGTTCCCACACCCGGACCACGGGTACACCCCGACCATCACGGTCAACGACGAGTCGGGCAGCGGTTCACTGACCGACCTCGCCGACGACGCGGTAGCCGCGCTGAAGGACGCGGGCGCCGTCGTGGTGGTGATCAAACGCACCGAGGTCGGCTCGGTCGACGCACCCGGGCTGGTGCAGCTGCTGGCGATCGTCGTCGCGATCGACGGGACCACGTTCGACCTCGTCCAGTCCCAGGTCTACATGTCCCTCGTGGACGGGCCTGAGCTGGTCGTGCTGCGGCTCGTACTCACCGCGAGCAGCGGGCAGTACACCGAGCTGATGGCCGACTTCCAGGATTTCGTCGACACCGTGAGGTTGGAACCCGCCGGTTGATCGGCGACGATGTTCGGCATGCGGCAGCGGCGGCCACCAGGTCCGAAGACGTCCCCACTCGGCCCGCTCCACCACCGGGGACTGTGGTCCCAGATCATCGGTGGTCTCATCGTCGCCGGGGTGCTCGCGGTGGTCGGGCTGGTGTGGAACTCCTCGCCGGCACCCGGTCCGCCGCCGGTGGCCCCGACCGAGGCCGCGAAGACCGTCGTGGGGCAGCTGTCGACCGGGGTCAGCCTGAGCCGGTACGAGCAGCTGCTGGGCGGACCGCCGGCGATCCTGCGGCCTGCCAACGCGGTCCGCGAGGCCGTCTGGGTCGCCGACCTGTACGCGGTGCAGGCGCTGGTCGGCCCCCTCGACCAGGTGCTCGGCTACTCCGTGACCACCAGGTCACCGGCCTTCACCCCGCCGCTGGAACGGCTCGACCAGTACCGGCTCGGGGTGGCCAGGTTCGGTGACATCCCCGAGATCCTGGGCACCGGTGACTCGACACTGGTCAGCTCCTCCTTCGGGCCGCGCGGCGACTGGTTCTACAGCGAGACCATCCCGGCGAGCGGCGCGACGCACGACGACACCATCGCGCTGACCTCGTCCGATGCGTCCGACATCGACTCCGGGCTGACCGACGCCGGCCTGCCCGGTATCGGTCTCGACGGGAAGCCGGAGCTGGTCAGTGTGACCGATCCGAGGATCGCCGGGCTCCGTCCCCGGCTCGTGGTCACGACCTACACGGTTCTCGGGCCACAGCTCGACCCCGCGCGGCTACCCGAGGAGTTCCGGTTCGGGGCCAGCGGAGCGGACATCGACGCGGTGCATCCACCGCACTAGTGCAGACCTCTGACCAGGCGCAACGGTTCGGTGTGCTTGTACCAGGTCCAGCGGGTCACCGGCCGAGGATGGGGCACACCGTCCGAGACGACCAGGGTGGCCAGGCAACCGATCTGCACGGCGCGACCGCTGGACGCACGTACCCGGGAGCCGAGCAGACCCGGGCGCACCACGCGCACGTCCACCCCGACCGGCGCGAGCGGCGTGACCTCCAGGCGCCGGGCACCACCGCGCAGGACGAGGTCGTCGTCGCAGTAGACGACCCCGCGCAGCGGCCTCAGCTCACCCCGCCCGAGCAGCACCCCACCGTTGTCGTCCCTGACCAGCGGCACCGCGTCGGGATCGCCGCGCACCGCGAGCGTGGCCGCCGCGTCCGGGTTCGTCGGCAGCCCCCAGACGTCCGCGACCGCCGAGTCCGGTGACGTCGGCAGGTAGGCGAGCTCGACCTGCGCCAGGCGTTCCTTGCGCAACAGACGCAGCGCCACAGCGGCCAGGTCGGCATCGGTGCCGGCAACCACGATGCGGGTGGATTCCGAGGTCAGCGCGTCGACGTCGTCCTTGCCCGGACGCTCGGCAACGGCGTGCGCCGGGACGTCGGACAGCGCGGGAGGCAGGTCGCCCGCCCAGGAAGGGCAGGTCAGCGTGACGATCTTCATGACGAGGTCAGCGTCTCATAGTGCCCGGGTGGGTGATGAGTTAGTCTCTGCCGGGCCGTGCGCGGCCCCGGTTGTTTGTGCATGCTGTGTGCGTGCACGCGTGAGTGCTGTGTGCACGTTCGTTCGTTGACGTCAGTTGATTCCAGGCCGGGAGTGAGGGCTGACCATGCCCGCAATTGTGTTGATCGGCGCCCAGTGGGGCGACGAAGGCAAGGGGAAGGCCACCGACCTGCTCGGTGGCAAGGTCCAGTGGGTGGTGCGGTACCAGGGCGGTAACAACGCCGGCCACACCGTTGTGCTGCCCGATGGGCAGGACTTCGCGCTGAAGCTCATCCCGTCCGGGATCCTCACCCCTGGCGTCAAGAACGTCATCGGCAACGGGGTGGTCGTCGACCCGGGTGCGCTGGTGAGCGAGCTCGCCGGCCTGGAAGAGCGCGGGGTGGACACGTCCGGCCTGCTGCTCTCGGCCGATGCGCACCTGATCATGCCGTACCACATCGCGATCGACAAGGTCGGCGAGCGCTACCTGGGCAAGGCCAAGATCGGCACGACCGGTCGCGGCATCGGGCCCGCGTACCAGGACAAGATCGCGCGCGTCGGGGTCCGCGCCGCCGACCTGCTCGACGAGAAGATCCTGCGGCAGAAGGTCGAGGCCGCGCTGGAGTTCAAGAACCAGGTGCTGGTCAAGGTCTACAACCGGGCGGCGCTGGACGTCGACGAGGTCATGGAGACCGTGCAGACGGCAGGCCGCCGGTTCGAACACCGCATCGCCGACACCCGGCTGCTGATCAACGAGGCGCTGGACCGGGGCGAGACGGTGCTGCTGGAGGGCTCGCAGGGCACCCTGCTCGACGTCGACCACGGCACCTACCCCTTCGTGACCAGCTCCAACCCGACCGCCGGTGGCGCGGCCGTCGGCGCCGGTATCGGTCCGATGCGGATCGACCGGGTGCTGGGCATCCTCAAGGCGTACACCACGCGCGTCGGATCCGGCCCGTTCCCGACCGAGCTGCACGACGCGATGGGTGAGCGGCTGCGCAAGGTCGGCGGTGAGGTCGGCGTCAACACCAAGCGGCCTCGTCGGTGCGGCTGGTTCGACGCGGTCATCGGCAGGTACGCGACCAGGGTCAACGGCATCACCGACTACTTCCTGACCAAGCTCGACGTGCTGTCCGGCCTGGAGAAGGTCCCGGTGTGCGTCGCCTACGAGGTCAACGGCAAGCGGTGCACCGAGATGCCGATGACGCAGACCGACGTGCACCACGCCGTGCCGGTGTACGAGGAGTTCCCCGGCTGGTGGGAGGACATCTCCGAGTGCCGGTCGTTCGAGGACCTGCCGAAGAACGCCCAGGACTACGTCCTCGCGCTGGAAGGCATGATCGGCGCCAAGGTGTCCGCGATCGGCGTCGGCCCGGGCCGCGAACAGACCATCGAACGTTAAAGACCCGTGAGTGATTTCGGCTGCCAGGGCAGCCGAAATCACTCACGGGTTTACTTGGCCTTGGTCGACAAGAACTGGGTGCGGGCCTCGATGCCGGTGTCCGTGTTGTCGGTGAAGATGCCGTCGACGCCGAGCTGGAAGAACCGCACGTCCTCGTCGATGCCCTTGCCGTAGTCCGACGCGCTGAACGGGTTCGGTGAGCTGCGCAGGTCGGCTGGCAGGAACTGGTTCTCGTCCCGGAACGTGTACGGGTGGACCATCAGGCCCGCGCGGTGCGCGTCCGCGACCAGCGTCGTCGGCTGGCCCGGGTTGCCCGCCATGTCGGTGGGCACGATCTGCGACTTCTCCGGGCCGATGCCCTTCGCGTAGGTGGCGATCTCCGCGAGGCCCGCCGGGGTGAGCAGGTCGGCGTAGGTGCGGCGGTCACCGGCCGCGACCAGGTCGGCAGGCGCTCCGGTCACGTCGATCAGCTGGATCATCGGCACCGGAATCTGGCTGTGCAGGCCCCGGATGTTCGTCTCGAACGACTCGATGAAGACCTTCGAGTCCGCCTTGTTCAGCCCGTTGCGGTTGAGCACGTCGACGAGCATCGGGTCCACGCCGATCCCGAGCGAGCGGAAGAACGTCGGGTGCTTCGTCTCGATGTACACGCCGATCGTGCGGTGCAGCTCGTCGGACATCCGCTTGGCGGTGTCCAGGTACTCCTGCAGCGTCGGAATCTGGTAGCGCCCGTTGTACATCGTGTTGTGCTGCCGTACATCGGGCAGCCGCTCGACCGCGCGCAGCGTCTTCAGCTCGGCGAGGGTGAAGTCCTCGGTGAACCAGCCGGTCATCTGCGTGCCGTCGATGGTCTTCGTGGTCTTGCGGTCGGCGAACTCCGGGTGCGACGCGACGTCGGTGGTGCCGCCGATCTCCGGCTCGTGCCGGTCGACGAGCACACCGTCCTTGGTTGGCACCACGTCGGCCTCGATGTAGTCCGCGCCCATGCGCGCTGCCAGCTCGTACGAGGCGATGGTGTGTTCCGGCCGGTAGCCCGGCGCGCCTCGGTGCCCGATCACCAGAGGTGTTGCCTTGTCGTCGCCCCGGCTCGGGGCGGCGCTGGGCTGGCCGGGGCCGGAGGGCTGGGCGGTCGAACAGGCGGTGGTCAACGCTGCCACCGTGGCGATCAGGCCGAGAGCCAGCCGCCGCGAACCCATCATCATGCGCACACCTTCACCTCGGTCGATGTCCACACCGCGACACCCGGATTGCGCGGGTGTGTCGAGGGAGTGGCAGCTTCGGGCGGGAGCCTGCCAGATTTCTCGATTTCGTGAACGAACGCGGCTCCCACGTGCCATGATCCCGGCCGACCGCTCGTAGATCAACGACACCTGTCAACTACCTCGGGAGTTCAGGCCATGCGCAAGAGGCTCTTCAGCGTGACCGCCGCGTTCGCGGTCAGCGGACTGATCGTCATGGGTGGCCAGCTCGGTCACGCCCCGGCATCGTCGGGCGACCAGCGGGTCGCCCCGGTCGCGATGAGCCAGCAGCTCTCGCGCGACGAGGACGAGATCGACCGGGCCATCCGCGAGGCCCAGGACGGCAGGCAGCCGCAGCGAGCCCAGCCGCAGCGCGCCGCCGCCCCGCCCCAGCGGGCGCCGCAGACCCCGCAGCAACAGCAGGCGGCCCAGCAGCAGGCGACGATCGACCAGCAGAACGCCCAGCTGGCGCAGCAGAAGGCGGAGCTGGACCGGCAGGCACAACTGAACCAGCAGAACCAGGCCACGAACCAGCAGAACGAGGCCGTGAACCAGCAGAACCAGATCCAGCTGCAACAGCAACAACAGCAGCTCGACCGGCAGAACGCCCAGATCCAGCAGCAACAGATGAGCCAATAGCAGCCAGAACCTCGTGAGTGTTGAGTGTGGCTATAGCCACACTCAACACTCACGAGGGGTCAGTCGTCGCGGGAGAGCTGGGCCTCCTCGAGGTCCAGCTCTCGCATGACCCGGCGCAGCACCTCGTCGTCGATGCGGCGTTCGTCCCGGAACTTCACGAACGTCTCCCGCTCGGCCGCGACCATCTCGCGGCGCAGCCGCCGGTGCGCCGCACTGGGGCTCTCACCTGCCTCCTCGGCGCCCCGGCCGAGCCGTTCCCAGGACGAGTTCGTCCGCATCTGCGCCATGTAGCGCAGCTTCTGCACGGTGTGGTCGGTCACCTGACCACCTTCCGCCGCCAGCTCGTCGAGCCGCGCGACAGCGGCCTGCCCCGCGGCGTGCTGCGCCTGTGCTTCGGCCAATGCGTCTGTCGAGGACTCCTGACCGGTCACCCCCAGGCGGCGGATCAGCCATGGCAGCGTCGTGCCGTGCAGCAGCAGCGTCGCCACGGTCACGAAGAACGCAAGGAAGATCAGCTGCTCGCGGTGCGGAACCCCGGGGATGATCGCGAACGCGGCCGCGAGCGAGACCACCCCGCGCATCCCTGCCCAGGAGGTCACGGCCGGCATCTTCCAGCTCATCGCAGGCTCACGTTCCCGAATCTTCTTGGACAGCATCCGGGGCAGGTACGTCGACGGGTACATCCAGACGATCCGGGCCAGCACGGCGGCCGCGGTGATGCCGATGCCGCCGAGCAGCAGCGGCCCGACCGCGCCGACCTCGCGCACCACGCTGGTCAGCTGCAGACCGATGAGCGCGAACACCACCGCCTCCAGCACGGTGTCCGAGGCACGCCACACCGCATCGTCCTGCAGCCGCGTGGCGAACCCGGTCTCCGGCGCGCGGTGCCCCAGGTACAGGCCCGCGACGACGACGGCGAGCAGCCCGGAGGTGTGTGCCTCCTCGGCGATCAGGTAGACCGCGAACGGCACCACGATCCCGAGCGCGCTCTCGATCGGTGAGTCGTTGAGGTGCAGCCGGATCCAGTGCACCAGCCAGCCCACGGCCAGCCCGATGACGGTGCCGCCGACACCGGCCAGCAGGAACATACCGATGCCGGACAGCAGCGAGATGCCCGTGCCCGCGGCAGCGGCCATCGCCACCCGGAACAGGGTGAGCGCCGTCGCGTCGTTGATGAGGCTCTCACCGGCGAGGATCGTCATCGTCCGACGAGGCAGGCCGAGCCTGCGGCCGACCGCGGTCGCCGCGACCGCGTCCGGCGGGGCCACGACGGCACCGAGCACCAGCGCGGCGGGCAGCGTCAGACCGGGGACCAGCCACCACGCGGTCACCCCGACCACGATCGTGCTGAAGATCACCAGCCCGACGGCGAGCAGCCCGATCGGCCGGATGTTGGTGCGAAACCCCAGGTAGGACGAGTCCAGCGCGGCCGAGTAGAGCAGCGGCGTCAATACCAGGAGCAGCACCAGGTCGGGGTTGATCCGAAAGTCCGGCACCCACGGGACGAACGACGCCGCGATGCCGACCACGACCAGCACGAGCGTCGGGCTCGTGCCGAACCTGCGACACACGGCGGTGACCGCAAGGCAACCGAGAACCAGCGCGATGAGCGAAATACCTTCCACGCCAGGAAGAATGACTGGTGGGTCTGGCAAAGGACCAGCCGGGAGCCGCGAAAGGGACACATTGTGAGCTGTACGCACGTTGCATCGTTCGATTCGCCGACCTGGGTCGAGCCGAGGCCGGACAACACCGAGGGCTGCGCCGACTGTCTCGCGGCCGGCGAGCACGTCTGGGCGCACCTGCGGATGTGCCTGGGCTGCGGGCACGTCGCCTGCTGCGACTCCAGCCCGCACCGGCACGCCGCACTGCACTCCAAGGAGACCGGACACCCGGTCATGCGCTCCTTCGAGCCCGGTGAGGCGTGGCGTTGGTGCTTCGTCGACGAGGCGGTGGTCTGACGGGTGCCGATGAACGTCGCGGTGGTCGGGGCCGGCGTCGTCGGCCTGGCCACCTCGTCCGCCCTGCTGGACGCGGGTGCGCGGGTGAGCTGCTTCGAGGCCGAGGACCCGATGAGCCAGCGCTCTGCCGGTTCGTCGCGGGTGTTCCGGCTGGCGCACGCCGAGCCGGAGCTCGTCTCGCTGGCGATGCGCGCCCGGGAGCGGTACCGCGAGTGGAGCGAGCTGGCCGGCCGGGCGTTGATCGGCTCGCAGACGACGATGTTCGCCTCGTCGGACGCCCCGCGGTGGGCCGCGGCCATGCGCACCGCCGGTGCCGAGGTGGAGATACCCGACCCGGTGTCCGTACCGGTTCCGGTGGGTGATGCTCCGGTGCTGGTCGACCCGGCCGGTGGGGTGGTCGACGTGACCGGCGTCGGGGAGTTCCTCGTCCGGCGCGTCGGCGGGAGCCTTGTCGAACGCGCGGTGCGCTGGGTCGAGCTGAGCGGGGATCGGGTACTGGTCGACGGCGAGACGTTCGACGCGTGCGTGATCGTCGCCGGTGCGGGGACCGCCTCGCTCGCCGCGCAGGTCGGGTTGAGCGTGCCGGACCGGTTGGCGCGGCACTGCCGGTTCACCTTCGCGGTCCACGATCCGGGGCTACGACCGCCCTGTGTGCTGGACCGCAGCGAGCACTGGAGGGCCGGGTTCACCAGTTATCAGCACCTGACCGCGCCTGGGCGGTGGGCGGTCGGTGGGCATCTGGCCGGGAACCCCGTTGAGACCGATCAGGTGTCTCGGCAGGGGTTGATCGACGCTGCTCGTGAGTTCACCAGCTCGTATGTGCGGGAGAGTCTTCCCTGGTGCGACCCGGAGCCGGTGGAGGAGCTGTACTGCGACAGCCTCAGTGGGTGGGGGGACGGGTACGTCGTGCAGCGGGCCGGAGCCGTGGTGGCGCTGCACGGGGACAACCTGTTCAAGCTCGCGCCCGTGTTGGGGGATTCGTTGGCTGCCGCTGTTGTTGCGTGAGGGTGGTGGCGGGGTCTACTACCCGTGAGTGGCAAGTGGTCCTATAGCGACACTCGCCACTCACGACGAAAAGCGTGTCGTGAGTGGCGAGTGTCGCTACGCCTTCGGCGCCCCTTCGGGGTAGGGCCACGTGCCACTCACGAATTCTGCTCTGGCGAAGACTGCTGCGTCCGTGTTGTCGGTGAAGATCGCGTCCACGCCCAGCTGCAGGTAGTGGTGGATTTCCGCCACCGCGTCGGGGTGTGCCAGCGGGATGAACTGCGGCTCAGCGCGGAACGTGTACGGGTGGACGGCCAGGCCCGCCGCATGGGCGTCGTCCACCAGCGCGGCGTCCAGCATCGACTTGTCCGGGCCGATCGCCGACGCGTACCGGGCGACCCTGGCCAGGCCCTCCGGCGTCGTCATGCGCTGGTAGTCCGACACCGCGTTGTCCGCCGGGCCGCCGCTCGCGCTCAGCAGCTGCACCAGCGGGACGCTCAGCCCGGCGGCACGCAGCTCCCGCAGGTTGTTGACCTCGAAGGACTGCACGAACACCGGGGCATCCGGCCGATCGAGCCCGAAGTCGCGCAGCGAACGCAGCAACAACGGCTCCAGCGGCAGACCGATCGACGCGTGATAGCTCGGGTGCTTCGTCTCCGGGTACACCCCGATCGGCCGGCCCAGCTCCTCGGTGAGGCGACCGGCGAGCGCCAGGATCTCGTCGAACGTCGGAATCGGGAACTGGCCGTCGAACCGGGTGTTGCGCGGCCGGATCGCCGGGATGCGCTCGACCGCGCGCAGCGTGCGCAGCTCGTCGAGCGAGAAGTCGCCGGCGAACCAGCCGGTGCGGGCGACGCCGTCGATCTCCCGGACGGTCCGCCGACCGGCGAACTCGGGATGCTGTGCGACGTCCGTGGTCTCGCCGATCTCCGGCTCGTGCCGGGCGACCAGCACACCGTCGCGGGTGCTGACCAGGTCCGGTTCCAGGTAGTCGGCACCGAGCCGGGCAGCGAGCTCGTAGCCGGCCAACGTGTGCTCGGGGCGGTATCCGGATGCGCCGCGATGCGCGATGATCAGCGGGGACCGGGTCAGCAGCGTGGTCATAGCGCGCACGATTGTGGGTGCTGACGACCGGCGTGCCACGTCCGGGGGCCCGGCGGTGAACGTGTGGGTGAACGCTGGTGGCCGCCATCAACTCCGGGTAGGCAAGATCCGCGAAGTCGACCTGCGAAATATCACGATCCGTGGAGGCGGTTAGGCTCCGCATCTGTGCGAGTCCTGGTAATTGGCTCCGGAGCCCGTGAGCATGCCCTGGTCCTGGCGATGGCGCAGGATCCCTCGGTCACCGCGCTGGCGTGTGCCTCCGGCAACGCCGGCACCCAAACGGTCGCGGAGAAGCTGGGTCTGGCCGATGTGGCCGACCCCGACGAGGTCACCGCGCTCGCCCGGCAGTGGCGAGCCGACCTGGTGGTGGTCGGCCCCGAGGTGCCGCTCGTCGCCGGGGTCGCCGACGCCGTGCGCGCCGACGGGATCGCCTGCTTCGGTCCCAGCGCCTCGGCCGCCGCGATCGAAGGCTCCAAGGCGTTCGCCAAGGACGTCATGGCCTCCGCGAACGTACGGACCGCACGCGCCGAGATCGTGGACAACCCGGCACACCTGGACGCCGCGCTCGACCGCTTCGGCCCGACCTGGGTGGTCAAGGACGACGGACTCGCCGCTGGCAAGGGCGTCGTGGTCTCCGACGACCTGGAGACCGCACGGGCGCACGCCATGATGCTGCTCGACGGTGGCCACCCGGTGCTCCTCGAGTCCTTCCTCGACGGCCCGGAGGTGTCACTGTTCTGCCTGGTCGACGGCACCACCGTTCGGCCGCTGCTGCCCGCGCAGGACTTCAAACGCGTCGGCGACGACGACACCGGACCCAACACCGGCGGCATGGGCGCCTACGCGCCGCTGCCCTGGGCGCCGGAGAACCTCGTCTCGGACATCGTCGCCTCGGTGGTCCAACCCGTCGTGGACGAGATGGCCGCGCGGGGCAATCCGTTCAGCGGTCTGCTGTACGCGGGCCTCGCGCTCACCTCCGAAGGTCCCGCTGTCGTCGAGTTCAACTGCCGGTTCGGTGACCCGGAGACGCAGGTCGTGCTCGCGCTGCTGCGCTCCCCGCTCGCGGCCCTGCTGCACGCGACCGCCACCGGCACGCTCGGCGAGCAGCCCGAGCTGGAGTGGGCTTCGGGATCGGCCGTGACGATCGTCGTCGCGGCCGACGGATACCCGGGGACGCCCCGCCTCGGGGACGTCATCACCGGCGCCGAGGTCGACGGGGTGCTGCACGCCGGGACCCGGCTGCGTGACGACGGGGCCGTGCTGTCCGCGGGCGGGCGGGTGCTGTCCGTCGTGGGGACAGGCTCGGACCTTGCCTCGGCTCGGGAGGATGCGTACCGGCGGGTTGTCGAGGTCCGGCTTCCCGGGTGCCACTACCGGACCGATATCGCGCTGAAGGCGGTCGAGGGAAAAGTCGTTCTCTAACTCGGCCTGCTTCGCGCGCCATCGTTCCCGGCAGGCCCTCCGGGCCAACCGGGAACGATCCAGGCGGCTCGCCTAACGGCTCGCTGCCTGGGGTTTTTCCTCGCGGACCCCCTTCGGGGGCCCACTGCGGAAAAAAGTCGCCTTCGGCGACGCGCGCGCTTGGTGCCCTGCTTGGGAGCCGCCACTCAGGCACTACCCGCCTTCGGCGGAACGGCCTTCGGCCCGCCTTGCGGGGCCCAGCCTTGAAACGTGCGGCACCACGTTCCCGGTGCGGGGTGAGGTGGTTGGGTTGCGATGCGCATCCCACGCTCGGGGTGTGGGTTACGTCTTTTCGGTTCTTCTTGCTTCTTCTGCCAGGTGGTCTATTCGGTGTTGCACGCCCGGGGAGTCGGGGATGTCGGCCAGGGTGATCATTTCGGCGTAGCGGTGGGCCACGTCGTTGTAGCGCAGGGCCGCTGCTCTGGCGGCGTTGCCGAGGCGGCGGGACTCTCCGTGGTCCGCCAGTGCGGCGATCACCTCGTCGGGCATGCGTAGCGCATCCGAGGGGAACCCCAGTGGCTCGGCCGCCGCCAGGTACTCGCCGAACTGGCGCGACGACGTCGGCAGGTCGCCCACCAGGGCGCAGCCTGCCGCCATCGCGTCGTAGAAGCGGCCGCCCACCTCCCGGTGCTGGCCCGCGTGGCGGCGGTGGTCGAACTGGCTGAAGTTGGTCAGCATCATGCGCGACCTGGTTGCCATCGTGGTGAAGATCCGCCGGTGCTGCGCGAGCGAGGTGATGGCGCCGAGCTGGCCGATGTCGTGCTGGTAGCGGCCGCCGTTCGCGTCCGCCCAGTGGTTCAGCAGCCGGTGCTGGCCGGGTGGGCGAGCGCCGGGGCTGAAGATGTCGATCGTGCGTTCCTCCGACTCCCTGGTGGGGAACGCCAGCACGTCGATCATCGGCGGGACCACCCCGACGGTGCGCAGCCGGTCCGAGCGCAGGTGCCCGAGCGGTGGCATCTCGGTGCCGCTGAACAGCGCGTCGACCCGCTTGCGCAGCTGACCGACCAGCTCCGGGTACCTGCGCAGGTCACGTTCGGTGACGACCGAGATGTGCACCAGAACGACGTCACCGAGCTCGTGCCAGCCGGGCACCCCGACCAGCACGGCCGCATCGGCCAGGTCGCGGGCCAGCACGACCAGCACATCGGCCGGATTACCTCGCTGCTGGTGGTGCTCGATCCGATACGGGTGCACCAACCGGCTCGAGTTCATCGCGCGGCGCAGCACGCCCGAGGTGAACGGCGGCCGCGAGTACCTCGGAGAGGACAGCACGACCCGGTACAACCCGGCTGACGTCGTCTCGACCAGCACCTCCTCGGCCTCGTGCAGACCACCGAAGTCGGCGATCGGCCGCACCTCGCGCAGACTCAGTACAGCGACGCGCGGCCCGCGGTCCGGCTCCGTCCGGTCCGGGCGGGGCAGCCCAGCGGGCACCGACATCTCGACCACCTCGCCGGGCACGACGCGGGGGAGCGACTCGCCGAATGGGTTGGGGCGCAACGTCAACTCTCTGGGGTCAACTCTCGGTTCGGAAGAGACGGTTCTTCGCTGAGCGGCCAGTATGAATCAGCACACAACCGTCGACGGCCTGTTTTGGCAAGACACGTCACCGCGTTCACTCCAGAGCACCGCGGTCGGTTCACGTCACCGCGTTCATCCCAGCGCCGATCCGGTGACCAGCATGAAATTTCCGATGAGCGGTGGATTTGCCCGATGGTGGGCGTGGCAGAGAGGGTCTGGGTGACCGGTCACCGCGGCGCGGGTGCGGGTCGCGGACGCGACGATGGGTGACCGTAACCACGCCGGTACCGTTTATCAGATGACGATCGTAGTCGGCTGCTGATCAGCGTATGGCAGCGATGAGTACCGCGACCGATTCCCGGTCGGCACTGCGGATCGGACCGTTCCAGGTCGACCCGCCGGTGGTGCTTGCCCCGATGGCCGGGGTGACGAACGTGGCGTTCCGCCGGTTGTGCCGTGAGTACGGCGCCGGCCTGTACGTCTGCGAGATGATCACCTCCCGGGCGCTCGTCGAGCGGCACCCCGAGACGTATCGGATGATCCGGTTCGACCCGGAGGAGTACCCGCGCTCGCTGCAGCTCTACGGTGTCGACCCGGCGACCGTCGCGGCGGCCGTGCAGATGGTCGTCGACGAGGACCTGGCCGACCACGTCGACCTGAACTTCGGCTGCCCGGTCCCGAAGGTGACCCGCCGGGGTGGCGGGGCCGCGCTGCCGTACAAGCGCCGGCTGTTCGAGCGGATCGTCACCGGCGCGGTGCGCGCCGCGCAGACCAGCGCGAAGCCGGGCGGAATGCCGCTGACCGTGAAGATGCGCATCGGCATCGACGATCAGCACCACACCTACCTCGAGGCGGGCCGGATCGCGGCCGATGTGGGCGCGGCCGCCGTCGCATTGCACGCGCGGACCGCCGCGCAGCGCTACTCCGGTCAGGCCGACTGGTCGGCCGTCGCCCGGTTGCGGGACGCGCTGCCGGGTGAGCTGCCCGTCCTGGGCAACGGTGACGTGTTCAGCGCTGCCGACGCGATGCGGCTGATGGCGGAGACCGGGTGCGACGGCGTCGTGATCGGTCGCGGCTGCCTCGGGCGGCCGTGGCTGTTCGGCGAGCTGGAGGCGGCGCTGTCCGGTCGTCCGGTGCCGCCGACGCCCACGCTCGGTCAGGTCGCCGGCACGCTGTCGCGGCACGCGCGGCTGCTCACCGAGCACCTCGGCGCGGACAAGGGCATCCGGGACTTCCGCAAGCACATCGCCTGGTACCTCAAGGGCTTCCCGGTCGGTTCGACGCTGCGCCGCGAACTGGCGATGGTCGGTTCGCTCGACCAGCTCGATGAACTGGTCGCCCAGTTGGACGGCTCGGCGCTGCCGGACGACGTGGAAGCCCCACGCGGACGGCAGGGGTCGCCGGGCAAGGTCACCTTGCCGCACGGGTGGCTGGAGGATCCGGACGACGTCACGGTTCCCGGCGGGGCGGAGTTGGCGAGTTCCGGCGGGTAACTAAACGTAAAGGACACCGATTCGCTCACTCGGGCGAAAAGACCAGGACACGGGCCGTAACAACCGGCCAACCGGCGATCAGCACCGACGATGGGGACCCCTAGGAGGTGGATGTGGAGTGAGTTCCTCGCAGCGCGGCCGGACGGCCGAGCGGCCCTCGCACCGTGCCGACAGCGCGGTGGGGCGCGTCCCCGCGGCGCGTCCGGAGAGTTCGCTGAACACTCATCTAGAACTTGACTCCCATCTCGACCTGACGGCCGTGCAGGAATGCATCGCGGACGGCGAGGAACTGGCGCGGCTCGGCCTGTGGGAGGAGGCGTACCGGCGCATGGCCAACGCGGTCGAGCTGCTGCACGACGCGCCCGATCGCCCGCACCCGGTGCGCGCCGAGCTGGACCGGCTGCGTCACGAACACGAGATGGTCCGTGAGCAGGCCCGCCGTGACTTCCTGACCGCCAGCTACAACCGCCGCTACCTCGACGATCGGCTCAGCACGCTGCTGAACGACCCGGCCGTGGTCCGCTCCGGCATGGCGCTGGCCATGGTCGACATCGATCACTTCAAGAAGGTCAACGACCGCTACGGGCACCCGTTCGGTGACCGGGTCCTGCAGCACGTGGTCGCCCAGCTGGACGCCGCGCTGCCCGACGGCGCGTTCTGCGCACGGTACGGCGGCGAGGAGTTCGCGCTGGTCATGCCCGGTTTCGAGCCGTCGGAGGCGGTCGAGGTGTGCGAGGTTGCCCGCACCCGCATCGACACGCACCGGTGGCTCGAGCTCGACCCGGACCTCCGGGTCACGGTGAGCGTCGGGGTCGCGCACAGCGTCGCCGAGCCACCGGACGTCGAGCAGCTCCTGGTCGGCGCGGACGTGCTGCTGTACGCGGCGAAGGGGGCGGGTCGCAACGCTGTCGCGTACCGCAAGCACGACGGCGCGGTAGCCCTCGCCGGGGCTGCCGGCGCACGGCGTGACATCCCACAACCGGCGTCGATGCGAGGGTAAACTGCCCAGCGCACTGCTATAACGCCGTGCGACCTCAGGGTGACCGAGGGACCTGGGTACGATTTCCACAAGTACCCAGGCTCACGATCAAGATCAGCCGGGAGGTGGCGTGGCGGACGGTGACCCAGAACAGGTGACCCGTACCCGCCGCCGCCGAGACGCCGAGGAACCGGGCGGTCTCAGCGTGGCCGACCTGCTGGCCAAGCACGGTGCCGACGTCTCGCCGAGGGAGACCAACCAGCACAGCCTGCGCGGTCAGCCCCAGGACGAACCGGTCGCCGACGACGACCAGGATGCGCCGCCCGGCTGGGACACTCCGGACGACGCGGGCGGCTGGGACGACGAAACAGCCCGCGATGACCCGCGCGACTGGGACGAGCCCGACGGCTGGGACGTCGATCCGCCCAGGTCGCCGGACCGGAACGGTTACCCCGGGCCGGCTCCTCAGCCCTCGAACTGGGACAACGGCGAGACCGCCGAGTTCTATCCCCGACGCGTCCTGGACAGCATCTTTCCGAAGGGCGTGCCCAACGCACCGGCGTCCCGGCCGGGCGGGGGCGCCTACGACGTGCTCGGTGACGACGACCAAGGCGTCACCGAGAAGCTGTTCCCCAAGGGCTCGATCAGCGCGCTGAACTCGCCACTCGGTGCCTACGGCGACCAACCGCCTCGCCGGCAGGGCGGCACCGAGCCGCACAGTTCTCTCGACCAGCCGACGAGCGAACTGGCGGTTCAGCCGGGGCCACAGAAGCCGACGTCACCGGTGGACGTGCTCACCGCCGAGATCAGCGCCGAGGATCTGTTCGACGACGCACCGGCCGGCGACGACGCCTCGGACGATCCGGTGGTCAACGGCCGCCGCCCGGATCTCCCGAGCGACCGGTCGCACGACGAGCGGGACGCCGACGACGAGTACGGCCGTGACGAGGACGACCGCGAGGACGACCACGACGACGAACCCGTCGAGCCCGAGGTGTCCGAGGTGCCCGCCGCGCCGCGCACCGAACGGGAGTACTCGGGTGACCAGCCGGAGGAACTGGTCGGGTTCGAGCTGCGCGCCGCCAAGATCGACGAGACGCTGACCAGGCTCACCGCGATCCACGCCGGTATGGGCAAGGAGATGACCGCGCGGGTCAGCCGCACCGGCAAGGTCCCGGTGGTCGCCCCGAAGGCAGAGCCCGAGGCAGCAGAGCCGCCGGCACCGCCTGAGCCGCCCTCCACCCGGCGCAAGGCGGTCCGGATCGTCGCGATCGCCGCCGCGGTCGCGTTGTTCGTCGCGATCACCGCGGGGTGGATCACCCAGCTGCAGCTGGACGGCAAGCTGCGCACGGTCGCGGCACTCGACCCCAACTCGGGCGCGATCGTCGACGCCGCCGCGCAGGCCGGCGACCACAACTATTTGATGATCGGCACCGATCCCGGCGGCCTCGACCAGACCGTCACCGGCGCGGTCAAGGCGACCGGCATGAGTACTGTCCTGCTGGCGCACGTACCGGCCGCGCGGGACCGCGTCGTCTGGCTGTCGCTGCCGGCGAACCTGGAGATCGACCGCCCCAGCTGCGACACGTACAACCAGGCGAGCGCGAGCTACCCGGGTGGCACGACGCCCGCGCAGTCCGGGGTTCAGCTGGCCAGCGCGTTCCAGGTCGGCGGACCCCGATGCGTCACCAAGGCGATCCAGCAGCTGACCGGGCTCGCGGTCAACCACTTCACCGCGCTGGACCTCGCGGGCGTGCAGAACATGGTCGACGCGATGAACGGCCTCGTCGTGTGCGTACCGAAACCGGTGCTCGACAGCCAGCTCGGACCGATCGTCTCGGCGGTCGGCAAGCAGGTCATGGGCGGTCAGACCGCGCTCACCTACATCCGCGCGCAGCACGTGCGCGGCGAGTCGCCCTCCGGGGTCGAGCACAACCTGCGTCAACAGGCGGTACTCGCCGCGCTGCTCGCCAGGGGCACCTCCGACCAGACGGTCGGCAGCATCGGCAAGCTGGAACGCCTGGTCAGCGCATTCGCCGAGCATTCGGTGAACGACTCGGCGAACCTGACCGACATCGGCAAGCTTGCCTCGGCGATGCACGACGTCGACCCGACGAAGGTCGACTTCGTCGGCGTGCCGACCGCCGCGCAACCCGACACCCGGGGCAACCAGGTGCTGCGACCGGACGACGCGAAGACGCTGTTCGACCAGATCCGGACGAACAAGGCACTGCCGGGCGAGGGTGCCAGCACCACGACCGTCACCGGCCCGACCAGCGACGACGCCGCGTCCGCGACCGTGCCACCCAGCGCGATCACCCTGGTCGTGCGCAACGGCTCTTCGAAGTCCGGCCTGGCGAACCAGGCGGCCGATTCGCTGCGGACCCTCGGCTACACGGTGTCGAAGACCGGCGACTCGCCGCACCTGGAAGACGGCAAGAGCGTCATCCGCAGCTCCCCGGATCAGGCGGATCAGGCCGCGACACTGGCGCAGGCGGTGCCCAGCGCGATCACCCAGACGGTGTCCGGGACCGGCACGCTGGAGCTGGTGCTCGGGGATTCCTTCGACGGCCAGGTGCAGGCGGCTCAGGGGCCTGCCGCCGCCGCGCCGCCCAGCCTGGTCACCGCAGCAGCCCTGAGCTGCAAGTAATCTGCCCAATTCACCTTCCGTTCACCTGGTGATGGGGGGTGGGTGATCCCTTTCGCATACTCTTATCCAATGCGTGAGGCGTATCAAACGAAGCTCGACGGCCTGGCTGGTGAGCTGGCGGACATGTGTGAGTCCGTCGGCGCTGCGATGCGGAAGGCCACCGATGCTCTGTTGAACGCCGACCTGGCGCTCGCCGAGCAGGTCATCACCGAGGACCTGCGGATCGACGAGCTGCGCAACCGGACCGAAGAGGACTCGTTCGCGCTGCTCGCCCTGCAGGCCCCGGTGGCCACCGACCTGCGGGTCGTCGTCGCCGCCATTCACGCGGCCGGTGACCTGGAACGGATGGGTGACCTGGCGCTGCACGTGGCGCGCGCCGCGCGGCGTCGGCACCCGGCCGATGTGCTGCCGGAGGAGGTCAAGCCGTACTTCGCCGAGATGGGCAAGGTCGCGTGCGAGCTGGCGCAGAAGGCCGCGGCTGTGATCCGTAACCCGCAGGTGGAGAAGGCCAACGAGCTGGACTCCGACGACGACGCGATGGACGACCTGCACCGGCACATGTTCACCGTGCTGATGAGCCCGGACTGGACGCACGGTGTCGCCGCCGCCGTCGACATCACGCTGCTGGCCCGGTTCTACGAGCGCTACGGCGACCACTCGGTCGCGGTGGCCCGCCGCATGGTCTACGTCATCACCGGCGAAATGCCAGGCCCCCTGGAGGTCTAACCCCCCCGTGAGTGGCAAGTGGTCCTATAGCAACCCTGGGCACTCACGACGGAAAAGCTGTCGTGAGTGCCCAGGGTTGCTACGCCTTCGGCGCCCCTTCGGGGTAGAACCACTTGCCACTCACGGGGTGGCGACCAGTTCTCGTTCCTGGACCGCGGGGCTCAGCTTTGCTGCCTGGGTGGCGGGATAGAGGCCCGCCAGCAGGCCCAGGAGGAGGCTGGCGCCGAAGGCGATCAGGACCGCCTGGATCGGGATCTCCACCGCGCCGGCGCCGCCGGTGAGCTCCGGCATCACCTGGGTCTCGACGAGCACCAGCGCGCCGATGCCGAGGCCGACGCCGAGGATTCCGCCGAAGGCGGCCAGGATCGTCGACTCGGCGAGCACGTGCCGGAAGATCGTGCTTCTCGGAGTGCCGTCCGCGATGTGCTGGCGGATCTCCTCGGTGTGTTCGGACACGGTGAGCAGGATCGTGTTGGCGATGCCCAGCGCGCCGACCAGCAGCATGCAGGCCGCGACCGCGATGATGAACCAGTTCAGCATCGTCAGTGACTGGCTGGAGGACGCCACTGTGTTCGTCGTGTCCGCGCTGTAGTTGCGCTGCGCGGACGACCCGATGTTGTGCTCCCGGTCCATGATCTTGCTGATCTGATCGGACAGCGGTGTCAGCGAGTCGAGGTCCTTGGCGATCACCGAGATGCTGTTGAGCGAGTCGGTCCCGCCGAAGAGGTAGGCACGGGCGGTCGGCATCGGGACCAGCGCGACGCCGTTGCCGACCGCGGACTTGGCGAGGATGCCGATCACCTTGAACTGGTGCCGGCCGATGTAGATGTTCTGGCCGAGTGCCGCTTCCGAGTTGCCCGCGAACAGCCACTTGACGACGGACGAACCGATCAGCGCCACCTTGGCCTTGCTCCGGTACTGGTCCTCGGTGAACATCGAGCCCGCCGCGATCTGCCTGGTCCGGAGCTTGAGCAGGCCCTCGTTCGAACCGGTGGCCTTCGCGGTCCGGAACTCGTTGGCGCCGAAGCGCATCACCGCGGCGCCCTCGACCACCGGCACGACCCGGTCGACCAGAGTCGGGTCGAGCTCACGCTGCAGCGCGGCGAGGTCGCCGTCGTCGAGACCCTGTTTCGGCGCGAGGATGTCCGGCGTCGACGGGGTGATCGCGATGGTGTTGTTCGTGTTGTTCAGGGTGGTGCCGACCATGGAGAGCACGCCGTTGCTCAGTCCGATCAGCACGATCATGGCCGCGACGCCGATCATGATGGTCAGTGTGGTGAGCCCGGTGCGCAGCCGGTTCGCGCGCATTCTGTGCAGCGTCATCCGCAAGGCATTCTTCGACTGCATTCAGTCACTCCCTGGCCCGGCCCCCCGGGATCCTAAGAATGTCCTCAGAATGACTGACCTGCACGAATGGCGCAAGATGTGATGGCGGTAACCCCCCGATGGCCCAGCCGGTTGCGCAAACGGCGGAACGCACACACAAGATCACCACCGCCTGAGGGCTGATTCCCCCTCGAAAATCAGCCCTCAGACGGTGGTGATCTTGAGCGGTGTCGGACCCATTCGAGGTGGTTGGAGAGGTGCCTCCGGACTCGGTGGGAGTCGGACGGGAGATGAACTCAGTCGTTCGACGCTCTACAGCGGCCCTTATCGCACCGTTCAATCTTCCAAGCTGTGCACTTACTTCCCTTGCATGCTTGGATTGCTTTGCGTAATGTCCATATCCCGCTACCGTTCTCTGAAGCTACAGTGGTTACGTAGTTGTTTCTATCGTCGGGATTGTGCAGATTCGCAACCTGCTTGCGTTGCACATTGTCGTTCCAGGCGTACGTAAGTTGAGCATGCGCATTGCAATCGGGACTACCCATGCTGCCGTTAAACTTGATCCCCATGACGGGTGAACCGCCACCCTGAGAGATGCCGCCCATCGGGATAATGCTGATCCCGATCTCGCAGTCCTCCATGGTGGTTGACAGCACGTCGGAAGGTGCCGATGCCTTAAATAAAGGACCTGTCCCCGTACTGGCGCTGGCCTCTGACTGAAGCGCGGGGATTGCGCACATGAATACCGCGGTCAAGGTAACTGATAGAGCTTTGCGCCACTGCAACTTCAGTACTCTCCGCTCGGATGGATAGTGTCGGCTCCTGGGAGTCCTGATCAGTCAGGAACACCGTCATGACACTTCTATCGTATAGCGGTGGCGAGACATGATGGCGAAAGTGTTTGCAATCGCGAACGTTGGCTCGATTGCGGCCGGCAGGCCGTCCAGGTGTGTTCGAGGGCGGCGGACACTATCGGTTCGATGACTAGCCGAAGCGGCCGGAGATGTAGTCCTCGGTCGCGCGCTGAGTGGGGTTCGAGAAGATCTTGTCGGTGTCATCGATCTCCACCAGCTGGCCGGGCTCGCCCGTCGCGCGCAGGTTGAAGAAGGCCGTCTGGTCGCTGACCCGGGCGGCCTGCTGCATGTTGTGCGTGACGATGACGATCGTGTAGTCCTTCTTCAGCTCACCGATCAGGTCCTCGATGGCGAGGGTCGAGATCGGGTCGAGCGCCGAGCAGGGCTCGTCCATCAGCAGCACGTCGGGCTGCACGGCGATGGCCCGCGCGATGCACAGCCGCTGCTGCTGACCGCCGGACAGGCCGCCACCCGGCTTGTTGAGGCGGTCCTTGACCTCGTTCCACAGGTTTGCACCGCGAAGCGAGCGCTCTGCGATCTCGTCCAGACTCTTCTTGTTCTTCTCACCCTGTAGCTTCTTGCCTGCCACGACGTTGTCCCGGATCGACATCGTCGGGAACGGATTCGGCCGCTGGAACACCATGCCGATGGTGCGCCGCACTTCGACCGGGTCGACGCTGTCGCCGTAGATGTCCTCGCCGTCCAGCAGCACCTGGCCGGACACCTTCGCGCCGGGGATGACCTCGTGCATGCGGTTCAGGGTGCGCAGCACGGTGGACTTCCCGCAGCCGGACGGCCCGATGAACGCCGTCACGCTGCGTGGGGGAACCGACAGGCTGACGTTCTGCACTGCGTGGAAGGTGCCGTAGAAGATGTCGACGTCTTTGAGATCCAGCCGCTTGGCCATGATCGAGTCCTTACTTCGTCTTCGGCGCGGTGATCTTGGACAGCGCCGCGGCGATCAGCTGGAAAACGGTGATGATCAGGATCAGGGTGAGCGCGGAACCCCAGATGCGGTCCACTCCAGCGTCGGTGGGGTTGTTGCGCTCGACGGTCATGGTTAGCGGAAGTGAGGCCATGGGGCCGTCGAACGGGTTGAAGTGGATGTATGGCGCATATGCCACCAGGATCAGTACGGGTGCCGTTTCGCCCATGATCCGGGCGAGGGCAAGCACGATGCCGGTGAGCATGCCGGACAGCGCGGTCGGGATGACGATCTTGACGATGGTCTTCCACTTGGGCACGCCGAGTGCGTACGCGGCCTCGCGCAGGTCATCAGGGACGATCTTGAGCATCTCTTCGCAGGATCGCACCACAACTGGGACCATCAGCAGCACCAGCGCGAGCGATACCGCGATCGCGCTGCGCGGAAGTCCCAGGATTGAGATCCAGACCGCGTAGATGAACAGGGCGGCAACAATGGACGGCACGCCGGTGAGGATGTCCACCATGAACGTCGTGGTTTTCGAGAGCCTGGAGGTGGCTTTTCCTCGGCCGCCGTATTCCACTAGGTAAATGGCAACCATGACACCGATTGGAGTGGCGATTAGTGCCGCGACCAAACTCTGAATCAGCGTTCCGTAGACCGCGTGATAGACCCCGCCACCGGTCTGCCGGGCGAGTAGCCCGTTGAATGACTGAAACCACCAATTGGCGTTCAGTACCACGTCCAGGCCCTTGGCGAGAACGGTGATGATCACCCATAGCAGGGGTACCAGTGCGATGACGAAGCATGCGGTTACCAGCACGGTCGCGAGGCCGTTGCGGAACTTGCGGGCCGCACTGATATTGGTGAATGCGGGCTTGATCGCCGGTGCGTCGATCGGTGGTGAAGTAGTCACGTTGAGTCTGCCCCTCGGTTCACGATGGCCCTCGCCAACGAGTTCACCGCGAAGGTGAAGATGAACAGGACCAGGCCGGCTGCGATATAAGCGCCGGCGGACAGCGCATTGTTCAGCTCGGCGAAGGACAGCGCGATCTTGGAGGCGAATGTAGCGCCACCATCGAACAGGCTGCCCCGGAACGGTGCGTTCACGGTCGAGAGAATGACCATCAGACCGATGGTCTCGCCCAGCGCACGACCCAGGCCGAGCATCGAGGCGCTCACGTATCCGGCCCGGCCGAAGGGCAGCACAGTCGTCTTGACGACCTCCCAACGGGTAGCGCCGAGAGCAAGCGCAGCTTCTATCTGGGTGCGCGGGGTGCGCTCGAACACCTCACGTGTCACTGCTGTGATGATCGGCAGAATCATCACCGCGAGCACGATGCCGGCGGTGAAGAGGTTGGTGCCGCGTGCGACCGGCACGTTGTCGTCGTAATGGTGGAAGAGGAAGAACCAGCCGAAGTGGGCATTGAGCCACACGCCGATCGGGCTGATGACGGGTGCAAGTACGAGCAGGCCCCATAGCCCGAAGATGATCGACGGGACAGCCGCCAGAAGATCGATCAGGTAGCCGAAGGGTTTGGCGAGCCTGCGAGGTGCGTACTGAGTGAGGAAGAGTGCGATGCCTAGGCCTACCGGCATTGCCAGCACGAGCGCATAGGCAGACACCTCGATGGTGACCAGCAGCAGGTCGAGAATTCCGAAACTCAGAGCGTTCGGATTCTCTGCGGTGAAGTCCCGGCTGGTCAGGAAGTTGGCGTGGTTGGCGAGCAGCGCGGGGACGGCCTGGATCAGCAGGAACAGCCCGATCGCGCCGATGACCAGGACGATGAACCAGCCGGAGCCGGTGGCCAGGCCACCGAAGATCTTGTCGCCCCGCTGGACGACGGCTCCACGGCTCGGTTCGGGCGGCGGATCGACATGCTTCGGTGGCGCCAGGCCCTCGGTCGGCGCCACTTCCCGGGGCGGGTGCTCGCCGTCCGGTGTCGAGTCGGTGCGGGAGATGTTGCCGACCTCCGTCATGTCTTACCCCCAAAATTGTGCCAGTCGGGCCGCGCGAGTGCGACGGCCCGACCGGCTGCGACGGATGGTTAGGAGATTGCGTTGATCGCGGTGAGGAGCTTCTGCTTGAACTCCTCGGGCAGCGGCGCGTAGCCGGCCTCGGACAGCTGCGCCTGGCCGCTGGTGGCCGCGGTGGTCAGGAAGGACTTGACCGAGGACGCGACGTCCGGGGTGTAGCCCTTCGAGCAGACCAGCTCGTAGGTGGCGAGGATCAGCGGGTAGGCGCCCGGGGTGGCCGCGCCGTAGACCGACTTGAGGTCGAGCCGCAGGTCGTTGCCCTCACCGGTGATCTTGGCAGAGGAGATGGCCTTGCCGACCGTGTCGTTGTTCAGTGCCACCGGGCCGGCGCCGTTGTCCAGCTTGGCCATGCCCAGCTTGTTGTCCTGGGCGTAGGACAGCTCGACGTAGCTGATCGTGCCGTCGGTCGAGCTGACCGCCTGGGACACACCGGCCGACTGGTTCGCACCGGAGCCGACGCCGCCGACGAACTTCTTGCCGGCGCCCTTGGTCCACGCGCCCTTGCTCGCGGCCTGGAGGTACTGCTGGAAGTTGTCCGTGGTGCCGGACTCGTCCGAGCGATAGATGACACTGATCGGCAGGTCCGGCAGCTGGGCACCGGTGTTCTGCGCGGCGATCGCCGGGTCGTTCCACTTGGTGATGCTGCCGTCGAAGATCTTCGCGGCGGTCTCGCCACTGAGTGTCAGGTTCTCGACGCCCTTGACGTTGTAGGCGATCGCGACCGGCCCGAACACGAGCGGCAGGTTCCAGGCCGGGTTGCCCTGGCAGCGCTTGTTCGCGGCGTCGACCTCACCGTTGTCGGCCTTCAGCGCCGAGTCCGAACCACCGAAGTCCGAGAGCCCGGCGGTGAACTGCTTGACACCGGCACCCGAGCCGGACGGGGTGTAGGCGAGGTTCTTACCAGGGCATTTCTGCTGGTAGGCCTGGATGAACACGTCGATCGCGTTCTTCTGGGCGCTGGAGCCCTCGCCGGTCAGGTTGGCTTTACCGCTGCAGTCGACAGGGGGTCCGGCAGCTTCGCCGCCACCGGCCGCGCCCCCTGAGTTGGGGTCGCTGCCACATGCGGACAGAGCCAGTGCGCCGACTGCCGCCATGGCGAGCACGACGCCGGGCGTCTTGAGCTTCACGCAGTTCCTCCGGGGTGATCGAGTCCATAGGTGGGCTCTTGCGGACGCGCAGCGGCCGCACTACCTCGAACGGTAGGGAGGATGAGTGGACGGTTTCCCGCGAAAAGGTTAACGGAGGGTGAACACATCACTGTTCGTGATCGCCGCCACTAAGATATACCACCGATAGTGATCCCACCGGTCACTCTATTCCCAGCCGGCTGCGGTTCGGTGGGGGGCTCGTGAGTGCTGAGGCGGCTACGCTTCGCGCCCCTTCGGGGTAGACGGCCTCATCACTCACGAGGCTCATGCGAGAACTGGGCGTCCACGTGCCAGCGGGTGAAGCCCAGCTTCTCGTAGACGCGGACCGCCGCGTGGTTGTCGGCCTCCACATAGAGGAGCACGTCGCTCAGGCCCTGGTCCCTCAGGTGGCGCAGGCCCGCCAAGGTCAGCGCGGCGCCCAGCTTGCGGCCCTGCGCCGTGGGATCGACGCCCAGGACGTAGACCTCTCCGATGTGTTCGGGATCGGTGTGGACCTTCGTCCAGTGGTAGCCGAGCAGCCGTCCGGTCGCCGCGTCCTCGGCAAGGAAGAAACCGGCCGGATCGAACCAGGCCTCGGACTCGCGTTCGGCCAATGGCGTGACGTCCCAGCCGCCCTGCTCGGGGTGCCAGTCGAACGCCGCGTTGTTGACCCGCAGGAACTCGTCCTCGTCCTGGCCGACCACGAACGTCCGCACCCGGACGTCGTCGGCGAACTCCGGCTCGGCGAGCTCGGGATCGCTGAGGCTCCTGCGCATCTGCCACAGCGCGCGGATCTGACGGAATTCCAGTCGCTGTGCCAGGCGCAGCGCGCCGGGGTGCTCCCCGTGTGCCCAGATCCGCAGCTCGGCGCCGTTCGCGCGGTCCAGTAGCCCTTGGACCAGCTGCGTGCCGACGCCTCGACGGCGCGCGTCGGGGTGGACGGCCAGCTCGGCGGTCGCGCCGAAGTCCTCGTCGTCCAGCTGGGCGTAGCCGACCAGCCGGTCCTTGCCCGCCTGTCCGACGCCGTCGTGCAGCAGTAGGTGAGCGCCCTTCTTGGTCAGGCCCATGACCACGTGCTCGCCGACCGGCGGGGTGCCGTCGGCCGAGGTGGCCGCCTCGATCAGCGCCGACACCTCGGCGGCGGTGCCCTGGTCCAGCTCCTCGGTCCAGGTGGCCGCGCTCACCGGTGCTGCAGCCGGGTCGTGGCACCGAAGCGGGACTCGTTCGCGTCGGGTTCGGCGTCCGCCGTCTCGTCGGACAGGTCGCCGGTGTCACGTCCGGTGTCCCGGGAGCCGAGGCCGCCCCTGCCGGGACGGACGAACTTGTAGCCCACGTTGCGGACCGTGCCGATCAGCTGCTCGTGCTCGGGCCCGAGCTTCGCCCGCAGCCGCCGCACGTGCACGTCGACCGTGCGGGTGCCGCCGAAGAAGTCGTAGCCCCACACCTCCTGCAGCAGCTGAGCGCGGGTGAACACCCGGCCCGCGTGCTGCGCCAGGTACTTGAGCAGCTCGAACTCCTTGTACGTCAGCTCCAGCGCCCTGCCCTTGAGCCGCGCCGTGTAGGTGGCCTCGTCGATCATCAGCTCGCCGAGCATCAGCGCGCCGCTGCCGGACTGGGCGTCGGCGCCGGGACGCGTCTTCAGCAGCCGCAGCCGCGCGTCGATCTCGGCGGGACCCGCGCCGGGCAGCAGGATGTCGTCGACCGCCCATTCGGCGGACACCGCGACCAGCCCGCCCTCGTTCAGCACCGCGACCACGGGGACGTCCATACCGGTCGTGCCCAACAACCGACACAGACCGCGTGCCGCGACCAGATCGGTGCGTGCGTCGACCAGCACCGCGTCGTGCGGACCGGCGTCGAGCAGCGCGGCGACCTCGGGGGCGCCGGTGCGGACACCGTGTGGGAGCAGGGCCAACGCCGGTAGGACAGCCTCGGGGCTGGGGTCGGTCGTGAGCAGCAGCAACTCCACGGTTACCTCCATCCGGGGCGCACCGCGATCGTGCCGCGTGCCGCCCCCAGGCCAGACCCGGTTGTCGGAGAAATCCTGGTTACCGGGAGGATACCGGGGTGAGCCCGTCCGTGAACCGTTCCGCGTCGAACCTCACGCTGATGGCTCTTAACAAAACTTTCGGTAACTGTATCGACGGAGACCTGGGATGAAGCGAATCGTGATCGGACTGATCGTAGCGATCGTGCTGCTGGTCGCGGTCGACTTCGCCGCCGCGTCGGCCGCCGAGTATCAGGTGTCGGCGAAGATGCGCGAGCAGCTCGCACTGCCGGACGACCCCGCGGTGAAGATCAACGGGTTCCCGTTCCTGACGCAGGCCTTCGCCGGTGACTACAGCAGGGTCGACGTCGAGGCGAACTACCTCGCCATCGGCAAGATGGAGAACCTCGGCATCCGCACGCAGCTCTTCCACGTGCGCGTGCCGTTCTCCCAGGTGATCAGTGGCTCGGTGCGCAGCATCCGGGTCGACAACGCCGAGGGCACCGTCCGCATCATGAAGGACGACCTGATGCGGCAGATGAGCCAGGTCACGCCCATCACGAAGCTGACCGTGTCGCCGGTCGACGACGGTGCGCTCGACGCGGCGCTCGCCGATTCCGGCAAGGCGACGCCCGGTTCGTCGGTGACCGGCATCAACCCCGACTCCGCCGTGCGGCTCGGCGGTGTCGTGTCATTCCTCGGTCAGAAGATGAACGTCCAGGTGATCGCGGTGCTGAACCTCGCGGGCAACCAGATTCAGATCACCCCGCGCGACATCCGCATCGGGTCCGGCGCGGAAGCCGCCCAGCTGCCGCAGCTCGTGCAGACGCAGCTGCGCAAGCTGTTCACCGTCAAGGTCGACCCAGGTGTCCTGCCGTTCTCGGTGACCCCGACCAGGCTGCGCGCCGTTCCGGACGCGCTGGAGATCTCCGGTGTTGCGCACGACGTCGTGCTGGGCTCCCCGACCCAGCCCACGACGAGTACCAGCAACAACTGATCCCGGGCCACGCGCGCCCAGAAGATCACACCCCAAACCGACACATCCTCCGTTACTCTGGCAGCCGTGTATTGGCCGCTGACCAGACGACGCGCAGTTGACCTGTGTCGTGTCGGCAGCTGCCTGTGTCCGGTTCGCTGAGCGCGAACCGCTGACGCGCCTTTCTCTGGCGCTTTGTCGAGCCCTCGTTCGCATCCGGTCGCGTCTCGCGTCCTCCGGTGCCGCGCGCTCATGCCCAGCAACGCCGTCCACCACGTTCGTCAGCCAGATGAAGATCAAAGGGAGCAAAATCGTATGAGCCGCCAGGATGTCCTGGTCACCGCCGACTGGGCCGAGCAGAACCTCGACACCGATGGGGTGGTGTTCGTCGAGGTCGACGAGGACACCTCCGCCTACGAGGGCGGACACCTTCCGGGCGCGGTACGCATCGACTGGAAGACCGAGCTGCAGGACCAGGTGGTCCGCGACTTCATCGACAAGGCCGGCTTCGAGAAGCTGCTGTCCGAGAAGGGCATCGGCAACGACGACACCGTCGTGCTCTACGGCGGCAACAACAACTGGTTCGCCGCGTACGCCTACTGGTACTTCAAGCTGTACGGGCACGACAAGGTGCAGCTGCTCGACGGTGGGCGCAAGAAGTGGGAGCTGGACGGGCGCGAGCTGAGCAAGGACCTGCCGGACCGCAAGCAGACCAGCTACACCGCGCAGGAGCCGGACAACTCGATCCGCGCGTTCCGCCAGGAGGCCATCGACGCGATCGGCAACAAGAACCTGATCGACGTGCGCTCTCCCGACGAGTTCTCCGGCAAGATCCTCGCGCCGGCGCACCTGCCGCAGGAGCAGTCGCAGCGCCCGGGTCACATCCCGACCGCGCTGAACGTGCCGTGGAGCAAGACCGCGAACGAGGACGGCACCTTCCGGTCCGACGAGGAGATCGCCGCCATCTACAAGGAGGCCGGCCTCGACGAGTCGAAGCCGACCATCGCGTACTGCCGGATCGGTGAGCGCAGCAGCCACAGCTGGTTCGCGCTGCACGAGCTCCTCGGACACACCGACGTCAAGAACTACGACGGTTCGTGGACCGAGTACGGCTCGCTCGTCGGTGCCCCCATCGAGCTCGGGACCGGTGCCTGATGTGCGGCGCGCCTGACCAGGCGCAGTTGCTGCCCGCCGGTACCGACCTGACCAAGGAGACCGTGGTCGTCGGCCGCGTCGTCGCCGGAACCGAGCCGGTCGCCGGTGCGTTCGTCCGGCTGCTCGACGGCGGCGGCGAGTTCACCGCCGAGGTCGTCTCCTCGGCATCGGGTGACTTCCGGTTCTTCGCCGGCCCCGGCAACTGGACGGTGCGTGCGCTGTCCCGTTCCGGCAACGGCGAGACCCAGGTGACCGCTGACGGCCCCGGCCTGCACAAGGCCGAGGTCGCGGTCGGCTGACCTTTCTGATCTCGCGGGCCGGGGCGTTTGTCGCCCCGGCCCGCGCCACAGGTCAGTTCGGGAGTGCCATCAGTCGTCCACCCATGTCGTAGACCTGGTCGGCAGACGGCGCGGTGACCGGTTTCGGGCCGCCGTAGTCGCTGTAGTCGGCCGCCCAGGTCGTCTTGCCGAGTTGAGGACTGTCCGCGCTCGCCTCGGCATGGACCGGCAGGCCGCGTTCGTCGAGCCACAGCTCCAGATGTTCCGCGGAGATACCCATGGCGTCGAACTCCGAGCGCAGCTGGCCGAGAACCTCGTCGGTCAGGCCGAGATTCAGGTCCGTGACCAGCTTGTGCAGCTCGATCGTCCCGGCATAGTGGGTCGTCGACACGCCACCCCGCTGTTCCTCGCCGACCTCGGTGAGATCCCCCGCCTGGCGCAGCATCGCCGCGGACCGCACCGGGTTCGTCTGGCCGAGTGCCGCCGTCAGCAGCTGTCCCATCGGGCCGTAGGCCTTCTCCGCGTCGGCGTAGGTCAGCTTGCCCCACGCCTTGCCGCCCATGAAGCTCTGCAGCTGGGCGGGCATGCTGGTGTACATCGCGTCCTCGGTGAAGACCGCGCGGGTCGGTTCGCCCGGGCTGAGACCGCCCATGGTCAGCTCGCCGGTCGTGCCCTGTACCCAGGACAGCGACCCGTCGATACGCATCGGCGGCATGGACCCGGTGGTCGCCGTCGCCGAGACCTTGGCGGACCGGGCGTTGAGCGCCTGCTCCGAGGAACCCGCCAATGCCTGACCCGGACTGCTCGCCGAGCCACAGCCCGCCGTCAGCCCGACGACCAGCGCTCCTGCCAATACAGCACGTCTCATGGGCACCCCTCCGCGTTCGGTGATCGCACACGGTAGCGGTTATGCCACTCGGCTCTCAGCTGTTTACGTCTATAACGGCTGGTGGAGGGGCATGACGGTCGGGGAGTGTGCGATGCGCGGGTGGGCGAGTGCGGTAGCCGGGTTGACGATTGCTCTGGCGGGTTGTGGTGCTTCGGTCCCGTCGACCTCGCCGCCGGAGCCCGTCGCTGCTCCGGCGCAGGTCAACCCGTGTGCGTTGCTGAGCACCGCGCAGCGGACCACGCTGGGACTGGGCATGGGCTCGCAGCAGCCCGACGACCGCGACGCCGGTCTGGTCAGCTGCAGCTGGACCAACATGCCGATCGCGGCGAACGAGCCGAGCATCGACTACACCGCGCGGCTCGTGGACGGGCCGGCCGTGACGTCCGGCGAGGTCGCCAGGCCGAGCGAGGACCAACGGACGCACTGCACCTACCAGGTGGAACTGTCGCCGAGCCGTTCGCTGGTCGTCGGCTACGGCAACATTCCCGGCGACGTCCCTGGGATCAACCACCAGTTGGCCTGCCAGCAAGCCCAGGCGGCGGCCACCGCGATGACCGCCACCTACCGAGCAGCACCCCGGTAGGTCGTGAGTGGCTAGGGCGCCTATAGGCGCCCTAGCCACTCACGACCTTGGGCTGGGTGGTGAGCGCGGCGGCGACCGCGGCGGTCCAGGGTTCGGTGGGACGGCCGAGCAGGCGGCTCAACGTGCCGTCGCCGCGGGCGAGCTCACCCCTGGCGACCGCGTCGTCGACGTCCTGCAGGATCGCGGCCACGTCGGCGGGCAGCCCGGCGCCGACCAGGATCGCCCGGTGCTCCTCGGGTGACACGTGCTGGTAGACCACCGACCTGCCGGACCGGCGCGACACCTCGTCGGCCAGTTCGGCGAAGCTCCACGCGGTGTCACCGCTCAGCTCGTAGGCGGTCTGGACCGGGCCGTCGGCGAGCAGCACGGCCACCGCGGCCTCGGCGTACTCGGCGCGGGTCGCCGAGGCGACCCGCGCGTCCGGCCCGGCCGACCCGACGATCGCGCCGCGAGCGATCGCGGGCGCGAGCTGCTCGGTGTAGTTCTCCGTGTACCAGCCGTTGCGCAGCACCGCGTACTCCAGGCCGGACTCGGCGAGCGCCAGCTCCGTTCCCTTGTGGTCGTCGGCGAGCGTGAAGTTCGCCTGCTCGCCGCCCAGCACACCGGTGTAGACCAGTCGCGTCACGGTGCCGCTCGCCTTCGCGGCGTCGATCACCGCGCGGTGCTGTGGAACCCGCTGACCCAACGGTCCGGAGGACGAGACCAGCAGCACCCGGTCGGCGCCGGCGAGCGCGGCGGACACCGTCTCGGGCCGGGTGTAGTCGGCGAGCCGCGCCTCGACACCGAGGTCGGCTATCGACTCCGGTCGGCGGGCCGTCGCCACGATCTCGCCGGCGGGCACACCGTTGGCCAGCAGCTTCTTGATGACTCCTCGGCCGAGGTGGCCGCTTGCTCCAGTGATCACGATCATGGGTTCGACGGTAGACTCGACACTAACTTTAGGTAAGTACGTACTCGAAAGTGCGGTAATGGCATGCAGGTAAGTGTCGAGGTAGAGGGCTTTCCGTTCGATGTCTTCGAGCCGAACTGTCCGAGCCGGGGTGTCCTGGAGCACGTCACGAGCCGATGGGCGGTGCTGGTGCTGTGGCTGCTGCTCGAGGAGGGCACCCTGCGGTTCAGCCAGCTGCGGCGCCGGGTCGGCGGGGTCAGCGAGAAGATGCTCGCGCAGACCCTGCAGCGCCTCGAACGCGACGGCTTCGTCGAGCGGATCGCCCATCCGGTGATCCCGCCGCACGTCGACTACTCGCTCACGCCGCTCGGTGTTCCCGCTGCTCAGCAGGTTGCCGGCCTGGCGTCCTGGATCGAGCAGCAGCTGCCCGCCGTGCAGTCCGCGCGCGAGGCGTACGACAGATCAAAATGACGCCAAACCGTGTCGTGAGCACGGTGAAAGATTCATCTGACAGGTATATAAAAGTGTTTCGGGGGTCAAGTACTGAAAGCTGGTGATCACGGTGGGCCAGTGGCTGCGAGTAGTCGCCGGTATGGCGTGTGGTGTCGGTGTGGTACTGGTAGCGGCGTGTGGCACTGCCAACCCGCCTTCGGGTTCGGCGACGATCAGCGCTCCGACCAGCGGCGCGGCGGACGCCACGACTGATTCGTGCAAGTTGCTCACCCCGTGGCAGTTACGTCAGCTGGCCGTCACCAAGGGCGCGCCGCAGCAGAGCAACGACAACCTCGGCGGAACCTTCTGCACCTGGTCGAACATCCCGGCCAGCGACGGCAGCGTGTACTCGGCACGGCTGATCAACAGCCCGGTCTCGTCGACGAAGCCGGCGGCCGCGATCTCCGGGTTCAACACGACCGAGGTGGCCGCCTCACAGCTGAACCCGGACACGAGCTGTGTCTACCTGCTGAACGTCGAGCAGAACCGTCAGCTGTGGGTGCAGTACACCAAGGGCGGCAACGTCCAGGGCATGAACCATCAGGTGGCCTGCCGCAAGGCGCAGGCGGCGGCGGCCGACATGGCGGTCACCTACCGTTCGCTGCGGTAGGGCAAGTCCAGACGGCGGTGGAAGCGAACCTCGGGTAGCTCGGTTCCGTCGGGACGGTGTTCGATGCGTTCGGCACCGTCCTCCCGCCAGTCGTGCCGGCGGTAGAAGCTGAACGCACGTTCGTTCCCGACGAGGGCCCACAGGATCGCGTCGGCGAACCCGAAGTCCCGCATCGCGGCCAGTGCGGCGGTGTGCAGCCGGCTGCCGATTCCCTGGCGCCACCGGTCCGGCCGCAGGTAGAGCGCATACAGTTCGCCGTCCGAATGGTCACCGCGACACGGGCCGATGGAGGCGAAACCGACGATGTCGGCCTCGGTGGCCACGAACGTCGCGGTCCTGGGCATTTCGTCGGCGAGGATGCTCGACCATCGTTCCCCCCGGTGGGCGGGGGACAGGTTGTCCAGCACTTCGGCGGGGAGCAGACCCCGGTAGGCCTCACGCCAGGAAGCGACCTGGACCTCGGCGATCCCGGCCGCGTCCTGAACGGTCGCCGAGCGAATGTGCATCAGAGATTGTTGCGTAGGGACGTCGGCGAGCGCTCGTACGGCCGAGCAAGATGGTCCGGTGACAAACGATCAGGGTTACCTGTTGGACAACCAGCAGTCCGAGGCCGGGCGGCGGTTCGACGCGCTGTCCCGGCTGCTCGACCCGGTGACGTTCCGGCACTTCACCGCGGTGGGTGTGGCGACGGGGTGGGCGTGCTGGGAGATCGGCGCGGGCGGGGCCAGCGTGCCGGCCTGGCTGGCCGAGCGGGTCGGTCCGTCGGGCCGGGTGGTGGCGACCGACATCGACACCGCGTGGATGCCCGCCGAGGGCGCCGCGTTCGAGGTGCTGCAACACGACGTCGGCGTCGACCCGCCGCCCTCTGGCGGTTTCGACCTGGTTCACGCCCGGTTGGTCCTGACCCATGTGCCCAGGCGGGTCGAGGCGCTCGCGTCGATGGTGCGGGCGTTGCGACCTGGTGGCTGGATGGTGATCGAGGACGCCGACCCGGCGTTGCAGCCGTTGATCTGCCCGGACGAGTTCGGGCACGCGCAGCAGCTGGCGAACCGTCTGCGTCAGGGGTTCCGCACGTTGATGGCGGAGCGCGGCGCCGAGCTGGCGTTCGGCAGGACGCTGCCCCGATTGCTACGGGAGTCGGGGCTGGAGGACGTGCAGGCAGACGCCTACTTCCCGATCACCTCACCAGCGTGCACCGACCTGGAGACCGCGACCGTGCACCAGATTCGGGATCGGCTCCTCGCGGCCGGTCTGGCCACCGAGGCGGAGATCGAACAGCACCTGGCCAATGTGGCCGATGGTCAGCTCGATCTGGCTACCGCGCCGTTGATCTCGGCGTGGGGCCGCAAGCCGCTCTAGAGCGCCTGATCTGTGGACTGGTCCATCACGTAGATCGCGGCGCCACCCGGGTCCTGGTACGTGGCCAGGAAGCCGCCGGGAATCTCCGAGGGCTCCGCGACGACGCCGAGGGTCTCTGGACGTCCGGCATGGAAGGTCTTGAGGCTGTCGACGACGAACAGCGGCCCGACCGGAGCTTCGGGGTCGTTCGCGTCGAGCATGACCTGCACATCGCTACCTGGCAGCGTGAGGGCGACGGTCGCGTCGCCCTCACGCCACACCTCGGTGAAGCCGAGGGTGTCTCGGTAGAGGGCGAGTGAGGCCTTCAGATCGGAGGTCGGGACGAGCAGGAACTCGAGCTTCACGGCGGATCCTCTCGTGTCGTAACTGGATTACGGCGGAGCATAATCGCATTATGTCCACGTGCACGAGTGGATTCCGGTGTCGACCTCGCCGAAGGGCAGGCTCGCGCTCGCCGCGGTCACGGAGTTTGGCCTGCGCCCCTTCGACGAGGTCACCGTGGCGGAACTGTCCGCCGCGGCCGGGGTCACCACGGGTGCGCTCTACCACCATTTCGGCAGCAAGCTCGGGCTGTACGCCTTCGTGCGGGAGGACGTCGAGCAGCGCCTCCTGGACCGCATGGAAGGCGCGCTGGCAGCGGGTCAACCGGACCGGTCTGCCGCTGTGACATCAGCCTTGCTCGTCGGGCTGGATTTCGCCGTCCGGGAGAGCTTCCTCCGCATCCTGGGTGACCCTCCCGCTGGTACGGATCACGACCGTCTCGCCGACATGCTCGGCCGCACGACGGCACCGGTTCTCGGTCAGGTGCTCGCGGCGGCCTGGCGCGCGGCACTCACCGCCGTCGCGGAGGGAGCCGAGCCGGAGGAAGCTCGCGCGGCCATCGCGGCTCTGATGGTGCAGACACCGCTCAGTGGGTGAGCTGCCAGACCTCGCGAGCGATTTCGGCGTAGCGGTCTACGGGGCCGGCGATGTCCGCACTGAACCAGTGCGTGAATTCTTCGTGGATGATGCGCCGCAGGTCGGACTCGGTCGCGGCTTCGGCTAAACGGGGGACGATCGTCCTGGCTTCCGGCCCGTACTCGTCGGTGTTGTGCTCGAAGTTGATGCCGATCGGGTCGTGCCGAAACAAGAGCGCCTCGACGTCGGCTTCCAACCCATCCATGCGTCGAACGTTATCAAGTATGAGCTGGTTGTCGTCACGTGTAAGCCGCACGCCATGTCTGGTTTGCCCGGTGTTCGGGTGATACGCGCGATCCTTGCAAGGTCAAGGATGAGGAGCGTGGTCACCGTGGTGGTGCTGGGTACCTGGAACCTGGAGAACCTGTTTCGTCCCGATGGTGGTGCGCAGGCCTATGACGCGAAGCTGGCGGCGCTGGCCTCGACGATCACCACGTTGAGCCCGGACGTGCTGGCGGTGCAGGAGGTCGGCCAGCCCGAGGCGTTGGCCGACCTGGTTGCTCGGCTGGGCGGCGAGTGGCACACCGAGCTGGCTGCGCCCGACGGTCGAGGCATTCGGGTCGGGTTCATCTCCCGGTTGCCGCTCGCGGGTGTGGAACAGGTAGCGGACTTCCCCGACAAGCTTCGCCCGGTGCAGGTCGACGACACCGGTGCGCCGGTCTCGACGATGGGTCGTCCCGCATTGCATGTGCGGGTCGAAGCCGCCGGCCGCGCGTTCGACCTGGTGAGCTGCCACCTGAAGTCGAAACTGTTGACCTTCCCGGGTGGGCGCTTCTCCACGTCGGACGAGGGTCTACGAGCCCGGTACGCGGTGTACGCGCTCAACCGGCGCGCCGCCGAAGCCGCCACGGTCCGGGACTACGCAACGCGGCTGCTCGACGGACAGGGCGATCAACGAGCGGTCCTCGTGCTCGGCGATCTCAACGACGAGCCGGAGGCGGCGACGACGCAGATTCTGCTCGGTCCGCCGGGCTCGGAGATCGGGACGGGCGGGTTCACCCAGCCTGATCAGGGTGACGGTCAGCGACTGTGGAACCTGGCCCCGCTGATCCCCGCCGAGCAGCGCTATTCCCGCATCTACCAGGGCAGGCGCGAGCTCATCGATCACATCCTGGCCAGCGGTGCCGTGGCGCGAACGCTGACCGAGGGTGACGTGACCAGCGGCGGCGCCACGCCCGCGTCGATCGGCGACAACCCCCACGCGCGCGCCGACCAGCCCGGCTCGGACCATCGCCCCCTCGTCGTCGAGGTCGCTGACCGGCCGTGACCACTAGAGGGCGATCGCCGATCGCAGGTCCCTCAGTGACTCGTCCATCAATCGCCTGAGGGCGGTCGGGTCGTCCTGGTCGACCCAACGGGCGAAGGCCACGTGAAAGACGGTCACGCTCGCGTGGGCGACGAGGATCGCGGCGTTGGCGGGGACGCCGCGATCAACGAGCGCGGCCTGGACGGCTCCGGCAAGCGACTGAAGCTTGATCAGCTCGCGCTCCTGCAGCTCCGGGTTCGCCGCGACGACCCGGGCCCGTATCCGGGCGAAGGCGTAGCGGTCGGTGAACAGCTCGGCCACCCCATCGAGCCCAGCAAAGACCGCGACCATCGGGCCTGCGTCCGCCGGGGCCGTTTCGATCCCGGCGACCCAACGTTGCTGAAGCTCGTGCGCGCCGCTGAACAGCACTTCGCGCTTATCGGAGAAGTACCGGAAGAAGGTCCGTTTGGTCAGGCCAGCGGCCTCGGCGATCTGCGCGACCGTGGTCTGGTCGTAGCCCTGCTCCTCGAAGAGGGCTATGGCGGCCCGACTGAGGCGGCCTTCGGCGTCTGGTCTCCAGCGGGACATCGCCTCTCAGCGTACTTGATGGCACCAAGTGACATGGGGTGCTACGTTCGATGTCACCAAGTGACATCGAATCCTTGATGGAGTCCTCATACATGTGTTCGTCACCGGAGCGTCAGGCCACATCGCCGCCGCCGTCATCCCCGAACTGATCAACAACGGGCATCGGGTCGTCGGCCTCGCACGCTCCGACGCCTCGGCCGCGGCGATCACCGCGCTCGGTGCCGAGGTCCACCGCGGCGATCTGGACGAACTCGACGATCTCAAGGCCGAGGCCGCCCGGGCCGACGGCGTGATCCACCTCGCCTTCAAGCACGAGGCGATGCGTACCGGCGACTTCACCGGCGCGGTCGACTCGGATCTGGCCGCCATCCGAGCGATCGGCGAGACCCTGGTCGGTACCGACAAGCCCTTCGTGACGACCGGCGGCACCTTGATGCTCGCCATGGCCGGGATCACCGGCCGCCCCGGCACCGAGGACGACCAGTCCGGCGGCGGTCCCCGCGTCGATGCGGCGAACTACACGATCAGCCTGGCCCAGCGGGGCGTGCGCTCTTCGGTCGTGCGGCTCGCGCCCATGGTCCACAGTGACCTCGACCACCACGGCTTCACCCACGCCCTGATCGGCTTCGCCCGGGAGAACGGAGTGGCCGCCTACACCGGTGACGGCTCCAACCGCTGGCCCGCGGCCAACACCTACGACATCGGCGTCCTCTACCGCCTGGCGCTGGAGAAAGCCTCCGCCGGTTCGACGCTGCACGGCGTCGGCGACACCGGCATCACGCGCAAAGTGATCGCCGAGACGATCGCGGGCAAGCTCGGAATCGAGACCATGAGCATCACCGAGGAGCAGGCCCCGCGGTACCTCGGCTTCCTCGCCGTCTTCGCCGGCCTCGACAACCCGACGTCCAACAACAAGACCCGCGAACTGCTGGGTTGGGAGCCGACCCGTCCCGGCTGGATCGAGGGCGTGCGAACCGGCCATTACTTCGGGTAAGTCCGGCGCCAGGACGACTCTCGGGTGTCCAATAGGACGTTCAGCGACCAGCCCGGTCACACCACCATGCGGATGAGGAGTCGGACCTGAGGTAAGTGTGGGCCCCCGGGGGATCGAACCCCGAACCCGCGGATTAAAAGTCCGCTGCTCTGCCGATTGAGCTAGAGGCCCCGTGCGGTGACCCAGCGTACCTGGCCCGTCCGAGTGGACCTGACCCTATCCGAACGGGTGACCCGATCCGGTGGCGTTGGCCTGGGAGAGAAGCCAAGACATGATCGTTTCCCGATGATTACACTATGCAAAAGTTGAAGAGATACCTGACGGTCGTCGGGACTACGGGTGTACTGCTCGCCGCCGCCGGGTGCGGGAGCTCCGAGAAGCCGTCCACGATGCCGGACATGCCGCATCCGGCGTCGTCCAGCACCGGTACGCAGGTGATGGTCACGTTCGCCAAGGACAAGGCTGCCTTCAACTACGACAAGAAGCTCGTGCCGGACGGCGCGCGGGCGCTGGTCGCGGAGTACATCCAGGACAACTCGACGACGATCACGTTGAGTGTGCACGGGTTGCTGCCGAACCGGGCGTACGGCGCGCACGCGCACGCCAAGCCGTGTGGGCCGGTGGGGGATGACGCGGGTGCGCATTTCCAGCACATGCCTGATCCGGTGAAGCCGTCGGTGAACCCGGCATTCGCCAATGCGCAGAACGAGATTTGGCTCGACTTCACGACCGACGCGCAGGGCAACGCGACCGTCACGCGCACCGTCGAGTGGAAGTTCACCGATGCGCGGGCCGGGTCCGTCGTGATCCACGCCGACCCCACTCAGACCGCTCCCGGCAAGGCCGGCACCGCGGGCGCACGGGCGGCGTGTGTGAGCGCCAGTCTCTAATGGGATTGCCATGATCACCACCGCCTGAGGGCTGATTTCGGGCCGAAGAACAGCCATCAGACGGTGGTGATCTTGGCGCCACTAACTCGATGGAACCGTTGCGTGTCGGGAGCCGTCTCTACTGGCATGACGCGCTACGTGACCAAGGACCTCGAGCAGGTCGGCACCGAGTTGGCCCGGCGGGCCGCTGAGATCACCACCTGGTTGGACTCGGCGGCCCGAGCTGCTCCCCCTGGCGTGCCCGACGAGCAGGCTCGGGCGATCGCCGACGTCGATCTTGCCTGCTACCAGGCGTTGTCGCAGACGGCGGACCGATTATCCGCGGCGGCGGGCGCCGTCGCGGCCTGCGCGATCGACATGCGGACCACGGACGCCGACATCGCCCGGCGGATGTGCCGGACGGGTGTCTGGTGAGCACGCCCTCGGAGGCGGCGTCGGTGCGCTGGGCCGAGGCGTCGGCGTTGCTCGGGCACGCGGGGCGGGCGCCGATCCAGCTGGTCACGTGGCTCGGGCCGGCGTGGACCGGGGACGCGGCCCGGGCGTACCAGGGCTGGGCCGAAGCGCTCGAACAGGCCACCCGCCGGCTGGCGGGGGCGTTGTCCGGCCTCGCCGCCGTGGTGACGAGACGTCCGTCGCCGGGGTGGGACCTCGAGCTGCGGGCCGTGGAGCGGGCGTTGCGTGAGCTGTCCCAGGTACGGGTCCCGGGAACACCTCGAGCGCCGACGCCGAGGCAGAACATTCCTCGGCCTCGGCCGCCCACTGACGAACGCCTGCATCCGGTCACGCCGAAGCGCGGCGGCGGCTCGGTCGACCAGTGGGTAACCGAGGCCACCCGGATTCTGCGTGCGAACGGGTACCGCGACGAACAGATCGACACGGAGGACATCAAGACGATCATCAAGTACGAGTCGGCGGGCAACCCGGACGCGGTCAACAACAGCGACAGCAACGCGCGCCGGGGGACACCGTCGACCGGGTTGATGCAGACGATCCCGCCGACGTTCGCGCGCTGGCACCTTCCGGGACACGACAACATCCGCGATCCGGTCGACAACATCATCGCCGGCGTCCGGTACGCGGTCGCCCGCTACGGCTCGGTGTCGCAGGCCCCGGGCATCGTCAGTCTGGCGGCGGGAGGTCGATATCGGGGCTACTGAGCGGCTTAGGCTGCACCACATGATCGGTGGAGCTGAGGCCAGGCTGTCGGTGGCGCAACGGGCGGCGGTCGAGCCGTTCCACGTGATGGACGTCTGGGCGGCGGCAGGCGCGCGGCAGCGCAGTCACGGCGACCTGATCAACCTGTCGGCCGGTCAGCCGTCCACGCCGGCACCCGCGCCGGTCCGCACCGCCGCGGTTCAGGCGCTGAACACGGATGTGCTCGGCTACACGGTCGCCACCGGTATCCCGGAGCTGCGTTCCGCGATCGCCGGCCACTACCTCGGTTGGTACGGCGTCACCGTCGAGGCCGAGGACGTCCTGGTCACCACCGGGGCATCCGGTGGGTTCCTGCTCGCCTTCCTCGCCGCGTTCGATGCCGGCGATCGCGTCGCGCTGGCCCGCCCTGGCTACCCCTGCTACCGCAACATTCTGGGTGCGCTCGACTGCGAGGTCGTGGAGCTCGACTGCGGACCGGACACCCGTTTCCAACCCACCCGCGACATGCTCGAGGAGGTCCATCGATCCGACCCGGTCAAGGGGTTGATCCTGGCGAGCCCGGCCAACCCGACCGGCACCGTGCTCGAACCCGACGAGCTGGCCGACATCGCGCGGTGGTGCGAGGACAACGGGGTGCAGCTGGTCAGCGACGAGATTTACCACGGCCTGTCGTATCCGGGTGCGCCCTCGACCAGCTGCGCGTGGCAGACCTCGCGCGAAGCGATCGTCGTCAACTCGTTCTCGAAGTACTTCTCGATGACCGGGTGGCGGCTGGGCTGGCTGGTCCTGCCACCTCGGCTGGCCGACGCGGCCTACCGGCTCGCCGGCAACTTCACGGTGTGCCCGCCCGCACTGCCGCAGCACGCCGCGGTGGCCGCGTTCGACCCGGTCAGCATCGCCGAGGTCGAGGGACACGTCGCCCGGTACGCGGTGAACCGGTCGCTGCTGCTCAACGGGTTGCCCGAGATCGGCATCGAGGCGCTCGCCCCGGCGGACGGAGCGTTCTACGTCTACGCCGACATCGGGCATCTCAGCCAGGACACGATGAGCTACTGCCGCACGTTGCTCGCCGACACCGGCATCGCGGTCGCGCCCGGACTCGACTTCGACACGGTGCGCGGCCAACGCTTCATCCGGCTGTCGTTCGCGGGCGAGACCGCCGACATCTCCGAAGCCCTGGACCGCCTCGGCAAGTACTGGGGCTGAGTCAGGCGGGGCGAGTGCTCGGCGCCTCGACCGGGCCGATGCGGGCCAGCGCTGTCTCGATGTCGGCGTCGGTCAGGTCGCCGTGGGTGACGAACCGGACCGCGTTGCCCATCGGTACCGCCAGCACACCGGCCTGCTCGAAGCGGCGCAGCGTGCTGGACAGGTCGGCCGGCCACATCAGCACGATGTTCGTCGCCGGCTCGTTGACCTGCCAGCCGCGCTCCGCGAGGCCCGAGGCCAGGCGGGCGGCCCGGACGTGGTCCTCGGCGAGTCGCTCGATGTTGTCCAGCGCGACCAGACCAGCCGCGGCGAGCACACCGCCCTGGCGGACGCCGCCACCCAGCATCTTGCGCAGCCTGCGAGCCTCCGCGATGAACTCGGCCGACCCGGCGACCACCGAGCCGACCGGCGCGCCGAGGCCCTTGCTGAGACAGACCTGGACCGTGTCCACCCCGACGGTGAGCGCTGCGGGCGGGAGCCCGAGCGCCACCGCGGCGTGCCACAGGCGAGCGCCGTCGAGGTGCACGGTGAGCCCGGCGTCCCGCGCGGCGGCGGCGAGCGCGGCGTGCTGGTCGACCTCGGTGACCGTGCCACCGGCCGACATGTGCGTGTTCTCCAGACACAGCAGCGTGGTGCGCAGCGCGTAGTACGGCGCGTCCTTGCCGGCCGCGCGCACCACCGCGTCCGGGCTGATCCGGCCGGGACCGGCGTCGTGCGGCAACGGCCGGGGCATGCCGCCGGCCAGCCACGCGGGTGTACCGAGCTCGGCGTCCAGAACGTGCGCACCGGCGGGCGCGAGGAACGCATCGCCCCGCTTCAGGTGCGCCATCATCGCGATGATGTTGCCCATCGAGCCGCTGGGCGTCCACAGCGCGGCCTCGGTGCCGACCAGCTCGGCAACCCGATCCTGCAACGCGGCCATCGTCGGGTCGCCGTCGAGAACGTCGTCGCCGACCTCGGCGGCGGCCATCGCCTCGCGCATCCGCTTGCTCGGACGGGTGACGGTGTCAGAACGAAGATCGATCATCGACGTGACCGACGACCGGGATCGGCCGCCGAACCGGGAACCGCTTCGAGTGCTGGACCGCGACCCAGCGCGTGGAGAATGCCGCACACTGAGACATTGAAGCAGCCCCCACCGACAATGTCGCGGCGGGGTAACGAACTGATAAAGGCGTCTTTACCTGTGGCGGGAGTGACTGGAGTGGATCAGGCCGGCGAGGCGGCGTTCGCCGACTACTTCCGGGCCCGGCGCGAGGTCGTGCGGCGAAACGCCTACCTGTTGTGCGGCGACTGGCACCGGGCCGACGACCTCGCTCAGACCGCGTTCGTCGCGCTGCACCGCAAGTGGGACTCGATCCGGGATCCCGGTGCTGTCGATGCCTACCTGCGTCGCATCCTGGTCCGTGCCATGATCGACGAGACTCGACGGCCGTGGCGCCGCGAGCGGGCGGTGCCGGAGACCCCCGAACCGATCCATCAGGGTCGGTCCGATGGCACTGCGGAGCAGGTGACCACCCGGCACACGCTGACCCAGGCGCTGGACCGGCTGCCCCCTCGGCAACGCGCGGTACTGGTGCTGCGTTTCCTGGAAGGACTGGACGTGGCCGCGACCGCGAAGGCGCTGGGCTGCCGGCAGGGCACGGTGAAGAGCCAGACCTCGCACGGTCTGGCGACGCTGCGCACGGTGCTGGGAGGGGAGTCGGCGTGGATCAACGCAAGCTGACCGAGATGTTCTCCGACGCGGCGGACGACGCGGACCGAGGTGCACCGCCCGCCACATTCGGCCATGACGACGTGCTGGCCGGGTCCCGGCGGGCGCGCGAACGGTCCCGGCGCAGGATGACCGGCGGCGTGGCGATCGCCGCTGTGGTGCTGGTCGGGGCCGGACTGTTCAGCGCGGGCCGGCTGACCGCGCCGTCCGGTGATTCGACGACCCTCGCGCAGCCGTCGAGCGCCCCCGCCGAGGCACCCGCCCAGCCGTACGCGGCGGCACCGGACGCCGCGCAGAAACGGGTCGCGCCCAGCGACTGCTCCGAACCGGACCAGCAGCTGTTCGACCAGCTCAGCGCGGTGTTGCCGCAGCTAAAAGGGGTCACACCACGCCCACTGGGTGATCAGGTGAGCTGTCCACGAGGCGCGCGGGGCTTCGAGGTCGACGTCACCGACGGCGCCGCCAGCGGCACGCTGCGGGTGCTGCTCTCCCCGAACGGCGGCGGAATGACCATCCAGCGTGGCCACGGCGGATCGATCATCACGACCTCGACCAGCACCGAGAGCGGAGGCTCGTTGTCCCTCTCGGCCATCTCGGACTCGGGCCCAGCCCCCTACGGCAAACGCATCAACCAGTTGGCCCACACCCTCGCCGACCAGAACTGAGGCCGGCCCTTCGCGCGTCCAAGTTTCCGGTCGGGACCCCTCGTCGGCTTCGCCTCGAGGGGTCCGCGACCGGAAACTTACGGCGGCTTCGCCGGTCGCTTCGCTCCGGCTTCGCTGCCGTCGCTGACGCGCGCTTGTCTGGTTGCGTTCTGCTTCGCCTGGTGCGTTCTTTGCAGTGCTGCGCACTGAACCCCCTGCGGGGAGACTCGCGGAGCGGACCTCGCGCACTCGCAGACCTTCTGGCCCACCTCGCAGACCCACGTGTTGTGTCGCAGATGCTGCAGTGTCTGCGACGCGACATGACGCTCTGCGAGGTGTTGCGAAAGTGGTCAGTGGGGCCAGGGGT
>NZ_KE386838.1:0-49191 GCF_000429025.1 Actinospineispora spinosispora DSM 44797 | reverse complement strand
CGTCCCGGTGCTGCCGGGTCGCACCGTCACCACGGCCGAGGATGCGGCGGCTGCCGCGTCCGAGATTGGTACGGCTGTGGTGGTGAAGGCCCAGGTGAAGACTGGTGGGCGGGGTAAGGCCGGTGGTGTGAAGCTGGCGAAGGATGCGGGTGAGGCCCAGGAGAAGGCTGGGGCGATCCTGGGTATGGATATCAAGGGTCACACGGTGCATCAGGTGTTGGTGACCGAGGCTTCGGATATCGCTGAGGAGTATTACTTCTCGTTCTTGTTGGATCGGTCGAACCGTACTTTCCTGGCGATGGCCAGTGCTGAGGGTGGTATGGAGATCGAGCAGCTGGCGGTGGAGCGGCCGGAGGCGTTGGCTCGGGTTCCGATCGATGCGATCGCCGGGGTGGACAAGGCCAAGGCTGATGAGATCGTGGCGGCGGCGAAGTATCCGGCCGAGGTGGCGGACAAGGCCGCGTCGGTGATCGTGAAGTTGTGGGAGACCTTCGTCGGTGAGGACGCCACGCTGGTCGAGGTCAACCCGCTGGTCCGCGATCCCGCGGATAATGTGATCGCGTTGGACGGCAAGGTCACCCTGGACGAGAACGCCGATTTCCGTCACCCCGATCATGCCGCGTTGGTCGATGAGCGCACCGAGAACCCCTTGGAGGCGAAGGCCAAGGCCAAGGGTTTGAACTATGTGAAGCTCGATGATGGTCAGGTCGGGATCATCGGTAACGGTGCCGGTCTGGTCATGTCCACCCTGGATGTGGTGGCCTACGCCGGGGAGAAGCACGGGAATGTGAAGCCGGCGAACTTCCTGGACATCGGTGGTGGCGCGTCGGCGCAGGTGATGGCCGACGGGCTGGATGTGATCCTGGGGGATCCGGACGTCAAGTCGGTGTTCGTGAACGTGTTCGGTGGGATCACCGCGTGTGACGCGGTCGCGACCGGCATCGTGGAGGCGCTCAAGATTTTGGGTGACAGTGCGACGAAGCCGTTGGTGGTGCGTCTGGATGGCAACAACGTGCTCGAGGGCCGGCGGATTCTGGACGAGGCGAACCACCCGCTGGTGACCCAGGTGGACACAATGGACAACGCGGCCGACAAGGCCGCCGAGCTCGCGGCAGCGGGGGCCTGAACCATGTCGATTTTTTTGAACAGCAGCAGCAAGGTCATCGTGCAGGGCATCACCGGTGGTGAGGGCACCAAACACACCACCAAGATGCTCGCCGCGGGCACCAACATCGTCGGCGGGGTCAACGCCCGCAAGGCCGGGCAGAGCGTCACGATCGGCGGTAAGGACCTGACGGTGTTCGGTACCGTCGAAGAGGCCATGAAGGAAACCGGAGCCGACGTCAGCGTCGTGTTCGTGCCGCCGAAGTTCGCCAAGGACGCGGTCATCGAGGCCATCGACGCCCAGATCCCCCTGGCCGTGGTGATCACCGAGGGCATTCCGGTGCACGACAGCGCCTATTTCTGGGCGCATGCGTGCGCGAAGGGCAACCAGACCCGGATCATCGGCCCGAACTGTCCAGGCATCATCTCCCCCGGTGAGTCCAACGCCGGGATCATCCCGGCCGACATCGCCGGAGCGGGCAAGATCGGGTTGGTGTCGAAGTCCGGGACGTTGACCTACCAGATGATGTACGAGCTGCGGGACTTCGGTTTCTCCACCGCGATCGGCATCGGCGGGGACCCGGTCATCGGGACCACCCACATCGACGCCCTGCAGGCGTTCGAGGCCGACCCCGACACCGAGGCCATCGTGATGATCGGTGAGATCGGCGGCGACGCCGAAGAACGCGCCGCGGACTTCATCAAGGCCAACGTCACCAAACCCGTCGTCGGCTACGTCGCCGGGTTCACCGCCCCCGAAGGCAAGACCATGGGCCACGCCGGCGCCATCGTCTCCGGCTCAGCGGGCACCGCACAAGCCAAGAAAGAAGCACTCGAAGCAGCAGGAGTCAAGGTCGGCAAAACACCCAGCGAAACCGCCGACCTCATGCGCGAGATCATGAAGGCGCGCGCCTGACCGGCGTCGCCGCATCGCTAGGAGGGCGCTGAACAACTCGGGCCTACCGCGTGACGCCCAGGCGGCGCCCTCGCCGCGTTGGGCGGCAGGGCCGGTACAACAGCGGTATCGACCCTGCCGCCCGCCTTGCGATGACGTCACCTGGCCGCCACACGCCACGGCCGGAGTTATTCAGCACCCTCCTAGGAGCCAGTAGATGACCAACCCGACAGATCAGTCCACGCACGACGGCCCGCTCGTCGGCCCCGCAAAGGGGTTGACCTTGGCGGCGCTGGCCCTGGCGGTGGTCGCCTATCTGCTCGGGTTCATCGCCGGCCCGATAGCCCAGACCGGCGGGGTGACCGGGGCGCTCACTCTCGGCGGTGGCCTGCTCGCCGGGGCGGCATTGCTGCCCCGGCTCGGCCGCCTGCTCGCGCCCGCCGCGGTGATCGCCGCAGTGGGCGCGCTCCAGGCACTGCTCTGGCTCGTCGCCGGGCCACAGTCGGCCACCGTGGTGACGATCCTCGCGCTGCTCCTCGTCGTCATCGAAGCGGGCGTGGCGATCGGCGCACTGCTCATCCGCCACGGTGTCGTCAAGAGCGGGGCCGGCGCCCCGGCCGCGCAGCAGTCCGGCGCCTGGCCCGGCGCCGCGTACGGCCAGCCCGCCCAGCAGTTCCAGCAGCAGAGCCAGTTCGCACCCGGCCCGTACCCCACGCCAGGCGCTACCCCGTACCCGGCGAACCCCTACCCGCAGACGCCGTACGCGGGGCCCGCGTACCCGGCTCAGCAAACCCAGCAGCAGGGCTACCAGAACCAGCCCGCCCAGTACCCTGCTCCCGGCCAGTACCCACCGCCCGGCCAGTACCCGGCACCGGGACAGCCGCAGGCCCAGTACGGCGCGCCGCAGTACGGGCAGCAGCAGAGTGCACCGGCCGGCTGGCAGGGCCAGGGCTACGCCCAGTCGCCCGGCGGCTACGGCGGATACCCGCAGCAGACCGGCGCCCCGCAGCAGGCAGGGACCCAGCCCGCCGCCGCCCAGCCGGAGCCACAGCACACCCAGGCGATCGAGCGGCCGCAGACCGAGACGCCACACTCCCCATCGACACAGCCCGCTCACCAGCCTGAGGCGTCCGACACGGACTCGGCGACCCCGACGCGACAGCTGGAGTCACCGTCGGACGCCGACGGCCGGCCCGGCCGCTCCGACTGATCCCACCTCACGTGTCAGGAAACCTGCCCCCAGAAGGCCCCCAGGAGCCCGGATCACGCGGCGACGCCGACCCGGCGCCCGCCGGCAACTACGACCACCGGTACCGGGGAGGCGGAGCACCGCCGAAAGAGGACTGGGCATGGTCGAACTCGGCGACGACCCACTCCGAGTCGAGCACCTCACCCGACGCGGAGTCCGAATGGGCCTGGTCGCACTCCGGGGCGCCTCCCGAACTCGGCTCCAACCCACCCCGGTCGTCCGACGGCAAGTCCGAATGGGGCTGGGCGCACCCCGGCGACCCGTTGGACCTCGGGCGTAGCTCCGTCGGCGAACCGCAGGGCTGGTCGTGGTCGGACACCACCGAACCGCCGGAGCCCGAGCCGGAGCCGGAGCCGGAGCCGGACCGCCCGGAGGTTCCGGCGGACGCCGGCACCAGCGCCGAACAGGAACCGGCGGCACCACGTGAGCCCGAGGAGACCGTCGACCCCGAGCCGGACACCGCGGGCCCGGAAGCGGTCCCGGCGGGCGCGGCGCCACGGCGGTCGCCGACGCGCCCCGAGCGGGAGCCGGAACGGCCGTCCGCCCGTCCCTGCGGCGGCGAACCGCCGATGGAGAAACTCGGCGACCGGTTCCGGGTACTGCTCGTCGCCGCATCGACGAGCGTCGCGCTCAGCTACCTGGCGATGGTGCTGGTCGCCGCCGTCGCCGGGCTCACCGCGAGCGCCGGACCGGCCCCCGGCCGCCTGCTCGGCACCGCGGTGCCACTGTGGCTGGCGGCGCACCAGGTGCCATTGGTCCTCGCCGACGCCCCACTCGGAGCCCTCCCGCTGCTGCCGACGATCGGGGTGATCGCCCTGGTGGCCCGCGCGGCGGCGACCGCGACGACCCGGCTCGGGGGACGGCTGCGCGAGGACGCCTCGGTGGTCGTCGCCACGCTCGCCGGAACCCACGCCTCGGTCGCCGTGCTGGCCACCTCACTGCCCAGCGCCGACGTCCGTGCCGCGCCGTGGGCCGCACTGCTCGGCGGAGGTCTCGTGGCCGCGGCCGGCGCGGGTCCGAGCGCACTGCGGGTGACCGGGCCGCCCCGATACTGGTCGAAGACACCGGACTGGCTGCGGGTCGGACTGGCCGGCGCCCGGATCGGCGGCAGCGCGCTGGCCGTCGCCGGTGCGCTCATGCTGTTGTCCGGGCTGCTCGTGGCGAGCCGGGAACTGTACTGGTCGCTCGAGTCCTCCGGCGGCTTCGGCGCGGCACTCGGACTGACCCTGCTGTCGCTGTGCTACCTGCCGAACGCGCTGGTGGCGTCGGTCAGCTGGGTCGCCGGGCCGGGCGTCACGATCGGGGCGGCCGCCGCGTCGCCACTGTTCACCTCACCGGGGCCGTTGCCGCAGCTGCCGCTGATGGCGGTCATGCCCTCCATCCAGCCGCCCGGCTGGACCGTCGTGGTGTTCATCCTCCCGGTGCTGGCCGGGGCACTGGTCGGTCGGCGCTGCCGCCAGGCCGGTGACGACCCGGTGACCAGGCTCAGCGCGGTCGCGGTCGCCGCGATCACGGTCGCGGTCGGTGCCGGTCTGCTGGCGGCGGTGGTCGGCGGCCGACTCGCGGGCGGGCCGTTCGATCCGGTCGACGTACCGGCGTTTGCACTCGCCTCCGCCGTGCTCGCCTGGCTCGGAGTGCCCGCCGTGGCGGTGGCATTGCTGCCGTCCAGACCCGGCCGGTTACGCTAAAGCCGTCCCCCAACAGGGGAAACAACTTCCACGGAAGCCGAGGAATCCGAACTGAGCACGTCGAGCAACCCCTACCGGTTGGAGTTGCCGGTACCCGCCAGGATCGTGGTTCTGGTGTCCGGATCGGGCACCCTGCTGCAGGCTCTGCTGGACGCCAGTGCCCCCTCGGACTTTCCCGCCGAGGTCGTCGCGGTCGGCGCCGACCGCGCGGGCATCGAGGGCCTCGACCGAGCCGCGCGCGCCGGGCTGCCCTCGTTCACCGCCGTCCTGCGGGACCACCCCGACCGCGACTCGTGGAACGACGCGCTCACCAAGGCCGTCGCCGCCCACCAGCCGGACCTGGTGGTCAGCGCGGGATTCATGAAGGTACTGTCGCCGTCGTTCCTGAGCGGCGTCGGCTGCCCGGTACTGAACACCCACCCGGCGATGCTGCCGGCATTCCCCGGAGTCCACGCGGTGCGTGACGCACTCGACTACGGCGTGACGGTCACCGGGTGCACGGTGCACCTCGTCGACGCCGGAGTGGACACCGGCCCGGTGCTCGCCCAGTGCGCCGTCGAGATACGCGCCGACGACACCGAAGAGACCCTGCACGAGCGGATCAAGATCGAGGAACGGCGGTTGCTGGTGGAGACCGTGGCCGAGCTGGCCACCCGCGGGGCCACCGTGACCGGACGAAAGGTGAGATTCCTGTGAGTCCCCAGACCGAACGCCGCGCGATTCGGCGTGCGCTGATCAGCGTCTACGACAAGGCAGGCCTGCTGGACCTGGCGACCGGCCTGCACGCGGCGGGGGTGGAGATCGTGTCCACCGGCTCGACCGCGCAGCGCATCGCCGACGCGGGTGTGCCGGTCACCAAGGTGGAGGAGGTCACCTCGTTCCCCGAATGCCTGGACGGACGGGTCAAGACGCTCCACCCGCGCATCCACGCCGGGCTGCTCGCCGACACCCGCAAACCGGAGCACCTGCAGCAGCTCGAACAGCTGGAGGTCGCGCCGTTCGACCTGCTGGTCAGCAACCTGTACCCGTTCACCCAGACCGTCGCCTCGGGTGCCGGCCCGGAGGACTGCGTCGAGCAGATCGACATCGGCGGCCCCGCCATGGTGCGCGCCGCCGCGAAGAACCACGCCAGCGTCGCCGTCCTGGTCGACCCGTCCCGCTACGACTGGGCGCTCGAACAGATCACCTCCGGCGGCTTCAGCCTCCCCGACCGCCGGCGCCTGGCCGCCGACGCCTACCGGCACACCGCCTCGTACGACGTGGCCGTCGCATCCTGGATGGGCAGCGTCCTCGCGCCGGAGACGGACGAGGCAGAGGTCCCCGCTGAGTTCCCGGTCTGGATGGGTGCGACCTGGCAGCGTCGCGCCGGCCTGCGTTACGGCGAGAACCCGCACCAGGCGGCCGCGCTGTACGTGACCGGAGACGGCGCTTCCGGTCTCGCGGGTGCCGAGCAGCTGCACGGCAAGGACATGTCGTACAACAACTACGTCGACGCGGACGCCGCCTGGCGTGCCGCACACGACCACGACGTGCCGTGTGTCGCGATCATCAAACACGCCAACCCGTGCGGCATCGCCGTCGGTGACCCCGATGCGGACCCGGCGCGGGCGATCGCCGACGCGCACCGCAAAGCGAACGCGTGCGACCCGGTGAGCGCCTACGGCGGCGTCATCGCGTCGAACCGCGAGGTCAGCGTCGCGATGGCCGAGCAGGTCTCCGAAGTGTTCACCGAGGTCATCGCCGCACCGTCGTTCGCCGACGGTGCGCTGGAAGTCCTGACCCGCAAGCGCAACATCCGCGTGCTGAAGGTCGCGGGCGAGGCCCGCGCCGGGTTCGAGATGCGCGCGGTCAGCGGCGGCCTGCTGGTCCAGAGCAAGGACCTCGTCGACGCCCCCGGCGACGACGTGTCGAAGTGGTCACTCGCGACCGGCGAGCCGGTCGACGACGCCACCCTCGCCGACCTGCTGTTCGCCTGGCGCGCCTGCCGGGCGGTGAAATCGAACGCCATCCTGCTCGCCCACGACGGCGCCACCGTCGGTGTGGGCATGGGCCAGGTCAACCGGGTCGACGCGGCAGGACTGGCGGTCCAGCGAGCAGGCGACAGGGCAGCGGGCTCCGTGGGCGCCTCCGACGCCTTCTTCCCGTTCCCCGACGGCCTCGAGGTCCTGATCCGGGCAGGTGTACGAGCGGTGGTCCAACCAGGAGGCTCGGTCAGGGACGCCGAGGTGACAGCGGCAGCCGCAGAAGCAGGCTTGACCCTCTACCTGACCGGTACACGGCACTTCGCGCACTAGCTTTTCGGCTGGCCTTCGCGCGTCTGAAGTTTCCGGTCGGGACCCCTCATCGGCTTCGCCTCGAGGGGCCCGCGACCGGAAACTTGGGCGGCTACGCCGTTCGCTTCGCTCCGGCTTCGCTGCCCTCGCTTGACGCGCGCTTGTCTGGTCGCGTTCTGCTTCGCCCGTTGCGTTCTTTGCAGTGCTGCGCACTGAACCCCCTGCGGGGAGACTCGCGGAGCCGAGTGTGAACTGTGCGTCACTCATGCTCGGTGCGGGGTGAAGTGGCTGGTTTTGGTGGGTGGGTGAACCGGATGTACAGCCGCTCCCGAGGAGACTCCCGCAGCCCCTGCAGCTGTTCGTCGTGGGAGGCGCATCGCAGCAGGGCCACCTCACCTTGCGCCGCGCAGGTGGCGACACACGTTTCACAGGTGGCCCCGCAAGGCGCCCGAAGGGGTTCCGCCGCAGGCGGGTAGTGCATAAGGGGCGGCTCTCAGGCCGCGGCAGCAAGCGCGCGTCAAGCGACGGCAGCGAAGCCCGAAGCGTCAGCGAGGGCGCAGCCGCCGAAATTTCCGGTTGCGGGCCTCCCGAGCCCGAAGGGTTTGGGAGGTCCCTGCCGGAAATTTTCGACGCGCGGGACAGGCCAGATCTACACACCCAGCCACAACACCCCCTGCGAGCAGTAAACCCAGCCCCTGCGAGCAGTAAAAGCTAGAACCCTCCGAACGGGCTCCCGCCGCCGGAGTCGCCGCTGTCGTCCCCACCGGACGATCCACCGGAATCGCCGCCGCTGTCATCGCCCCCGGACGAACCGCCGGAGTCCCCACTGTCGTCGCCGGAGCCGGAGGAGCCGCGCCCGTCGGAACCGGAGTCGTCGTCGCTGTCCCCGGGCCTGGTGGTGGGGTCCGGCTTGTTCTGCGAGCTCTGCGGAGCCTGCGACGGCACCGGCTTGGGTTTCGGCGCGGGACGTACCGCGCAGTCTGCGTGCGAGATGACCTGCGCCGGGCTGGTCACGGTGTTGTTCCGCGCGTCCGTCGCGACGATCCGCCAGATGATGTTGGTGCCGGAACCGGAGCCGAGCCGCCCGGTGAAGGTGTCGCCGTTCGCCTTCATGACCTGGGACTGCCTGCCCGGCCCGACCAGCGTGACGTGCACCGGCTTGGACTCGTCCTGCACGGTGGCGCTGATGGTGGAGGTGGTCGGGCAGCCGTAACCACCGATCTTGGTGTTGCTCGCTCTCGCGTTCATGATCGCCGGCGGGCGTTCCTCGCGGAGCGCGACCCCGACCATGCCCTGGCCCTGGTCGCCCGCGGAGCCGACCTTCAGCTGGGTGCGGCCGTCGCCCTCGGGCAGCGCGTTCCGGTCGACGGTGACGGTCAGCTGCTGCACCGCGCCACCGGCCAGCGACCCGTTCGCCGGGCTGACCTTGAGCCACGGGTCGGTCGGGGTGGCGTTCCAGGAGAGCTGGCTCTGGCCCGTGTTGGACAGCGTGACGGTGGCGGTGGAGTTGACCGCGCCGAGGTCGATGACCGTGGTGGACAGCGCGAGCTCGGAGGACGGCCCGAACTTGACCGCGATCACCGGCCGCCGCTCCATGTTCCGGTTGACGAACAGCACCGTGCCCACCACCAGCACGATGACCGTGACCACGGTGGTGATCCAGGCCGCCCTGGTACGTGGGCGGGGTAGCCCCTCGTGTGCCGTGATCAGCGGGGTGTGGCGGAGGATCTCGTCACGCAGCTGGGGCGGCGGCGGGACGAACGGCACCGCGAGACGCAGCGGCGGCGGGTTGTCGTCGTTGGTGATGTTGCTGGCCGCGCCACCGGCACCGGACCGGTCCGCGCGTCCCGTCGGCATGCCCTCGACGGAGTCGATCAGCCCGAAGCCGGAGCCGTCGCGGTTCGAGTACGCCGGACCGAGACGGGCCTGCAGCAGCGGGCGCAGCGCGGGCTCCAGCGCCGGGCGCAGCCGGTCGAGCCGGGCCTTCGCCTTGCCCGCCGAGATTCCGACGATGGACGCGATCTCCGTGGCGTCCAGCCCGTGCCGCAGGTGCAGGGTGAGCAGCGCGCGGTCGCGTTCGGTCAGGTCGGAGGGCAGCGCGCGCCACATGTCGGCCTGGCCGTCGATGCTGGGCCGCGCCCCGCCCGCCCAGTTGTACGCGCCGTCCGAACGGGACTTCTTGTTCGGGTTGCGATGCTGCTTGGCCTGGCGGTGGGCGAGCGCGTACAGCCACGGCCGCAGCTGGGCGGGCTCGCCTAGGTGGTTGAGTCCGGCGACGGCCTTCCGGATGGTCTGGTAGGTCGCCTCAACGGCCTGGTAGGGATCGCGGAGTAAGGCCAGGTGGAAGTCGTGGATCCGACCGGCGAAACGGTCGTAGAGCGACGCGAATGCCGTCTGGTCACCCGCGAGCGTGGCGAGTACGAGTCCGCCGTCGCTGCCGACCTCGACCAACGTGCTACTGCCCGTGGCCACCGCGTCCACCTTCCGAGGGCCTTGACTGCGTGTGTCGTCATAGGATTATTCTTTTCGAACAAGTGTTCGATGTCAATGGTCGTGCTTTCGGAGGTGCATGTGGGTGCCGTGGCGCCGGCGGACGCGCAAGCCGCGCGGTTGAGCGAGGCCAGGAGCCTGCTCAGCAGGGCGACTCGTTCCTGGTCAGGACGATCGGCGGGGCAGGCGTGGGCGGGGGAGCCGAAGGTCGCGTCGGTTCCGGGTGAGCAGGTGCTGCCGGTGGCGCCCGCGCTGCGCCCGCTGTTGCCCGATGGGGGGCTCCGGAGGGGTGGCATCGTCGCGGTCCGCTCGCGGGCCTCGGTCTCACTGTTGCTCGCGTTGCTCGCCGAGGCGTCCGCGACGGGCTCGTGGTGTGCGCTGGTGGGCATGCCGGAGCTCGGGCTGGTGGCGGCCGAGGAGGCGGGGCTGGTGCTGTCCAGGGTCGCGCTGGTGCCTCGGCCGGGCACCGATCTGGTGGCGGTCACCGCCGCGCTGCTGGACGGGGTGGAGCTGGTCGCGGTGGCGGGCGCCGGCCGGCTGGGCGCCGGCGATCGGCAGCGGCTGGCGGCCAGGGCGCGGCAGCGCGGCGCGGTGCTGCTCTCGCTCGGCCGGTGGCCCGGCGCCGATCTGGAGGTCGGGGGTGACGCCGGGCGCTGGCGGGGGCTCGGTGAAGGCGGCGCGGGCCGGTTGCGGTGCAGGCAGGTCCGGGTGCGGGTCGGCGGGTGTGGCGCGGCGCACCGGGGACGGAACGCCTCGGTGCTGCTGCCGGGGCCGACGGGTGCGTTGTCCGGGGTCCGGTGGCCCGCCGAGGTCCCGGACGAGAGCAGGAAAGCGGGGTGATCCCCCGGATCGTGGCGCTGTGGTGCCCGGACTGGCCGGTGGTGGCCGCGACGGAGGCGGAGGGGATCGCGGCGCACCGCCCCGCGGCGGTCGTGTCGGCCAACCGGGTGCTCGCCTGCTCGGCGAGGGCACGGGCCGAGGGCGTCCGGAGGGGCCTGCGCAGGAGGGAGGCGCAGGCCCGCTGCCCGGAGCTGGTCGTGCTGGCTGTCGACCAGGAGCGGGACGCCCGCATGTTCGAGCGGGTGGCGCTCGCCGTCGAGGAGGTGGCCCCGGGCCTGGAGGTGGTCCGCCCCGGGCTGCTGGCGCTGCTCGCGCGCGGGCCCGTGACGTACTTCGGCGGTGTGGGCGAGGTCGCGGAGCGGCTGATCGACCAGGTCGCGACCAGGGTCGGGGTGGAATGCCAGGTCGGGGTCGCGGACGGGCTGTTCGCGGCGACGCTGGCGGCTCACCGGGGTGTGGTGGTGGAGGAGGGACGCAGCGCCGAGTTCCTCGCTCCGCTGGAGGTCGGTGAGCTGGACCGGGAACCCGGCACGGACCGGGGTGAGCTGATCGACCTGCTGCGCAGGCTGGGGTTGCGCAGCCTGGGGGCCTTCGCGGCGTTGCCCTCTGCCGACGTCGCCTCCCGGTTCGGCTCCGACGCGGTGCTGGCCCACCGGCTGGCGCGCGGGTTGGAACCGCGCCCACCCGCGCGCCGGCGTCCCCCCGAGGAGCTGGCCGTGTCGATCGAGCTGGACCCGCCGGTGACCAGGGTCGACGCGGCGGCGTTCGCGTCGAGGGCGCTGGCGGACCGGTTGCACGCACTGCTGGCCGGGCACGGGCTCGCCTGCACCCGGCTGGGTGTCGAGGCGGGCACCACCGAGGGCGACGACCTGGCCAGGGTCTGGCGGTGCGCCGAGCCGCTGACCCCGGCGGGGACGGTCGACCGGGTGCGGTGGCAGCTGGACGCCTGGCTCACCAGGACGCTGCTGCGAGGGGGCGGACCCTCGGAGGGCGAATCGGATCCGACCGGCGGGATCCGGTCGTTGCGGCTGGTCGGTGAGGAGGTGGTCGCCGCGGGCGCGCTGCAGCTGGGGCTGTGGGGCGATGTCGGCGCGGCACAGGAACGGGTCGGCAGAGCGCTGGTGCGGGTACAGGCGCTGCTCGGACCGGAAGGGGTCTACACCGCAGTGCTCGAAGGCGGCCGCGACCCCGCCGAACGGGTCCGCCTGGTGCCGTGGGGCGACGAGGTGGCCGCGTCGCCGCTGCGGGTCGGCCACGGCGGCCGGGGCGCCGCCGAGGGGATCGTCGACCGAACGGAACCGCCCTGGCCAGGGCGGTTGCCGGCACCGTCGCCGACGACGGTGCCCGCCGAGCCGGTGTACGCCGAGGTGTCCGACGCAGCGGGCCGGCCGGTCGTCGTCACCGATCGCTACGTGCTCAGCGCCGCCCCGGCGAGCGTCGCGCGCGGAGGCGGCGGACCGCTGCCGGTGCGGGGCTGGGCAGGCCCGTGGCCGGTGGACCAGCGCTGGTGGGACGCGGTGCTCGGCTGGCGGGGCAGCCGGCTGCAGGTCGTGGTGGGTGGGGAAGAGGAAGAGACGGCCCTGCTGCTGCTCCACAGCAACGACCGCTGGTCGGTCATCGGCAGCTACGACTGAGGAACGACGGTGGTTCCTTGCGCGGTGCCCTCCACGAGCGCGCGGTAGGCGTCTGCGACGACGCTGACCGGCGTGCCCGAAGCGGGGTCCTCGCCCATCGCGGTGAGCGTCTCGCTGATCCAACCCGGGCTGACCAGGTTGAGCCGCAGCCCCCGGGGAAGCTCGGCCGCCGCCGACCGGACGAAGCCGCTCAACCCGGTGTTGACCAGCGCACCGATGCTGCTGCCCCGGATCGGGGTGACGAACGTCCCGCCGGTGAGCACGATCGAACCCCCGCTGTTCAGCCGCGCGGCGGCGCTGAGCGTGAGCGAGACCTGGCCGAACATCTTGGCCTGTACATCGGCGGCGACCCCGGCGTCGGTCAGCTCCGGCAACGGGGTCAACGGCACGTTCGCGGCGCAGCAGACCACCGAGTCGACATCGGCCACCTCGGTGAACAGCCGCCCGACGGAGGAGACGTCGGCGAGATCGACACTGACAGCCGACCGCCGGGACACCGGAATGACGTCGTGCGCGTCCCGAAGGGCGGCGACAACGGCTCTCCCGAGCATGCCGGACGCCCCGACAACGATGATTCGCATGCTGGCTCTCCTGGCTGGCTTTTCGCGCGTCCAAGTTTCCGGTCGGGACCCCTCGTCGGCTTCGCCTCGAGGGGTCCGCGACCGGAAACTTACGGCGGCTTCGCCGGTCGCTTCGCTCCGGCTTCGCTGCCGTCGCTGACGCGCGCTTGTCTGGTTGCGTTCTGCTTCGCCTGGTGCGTTCTTTGCAGTGCTGCGCACTGAACCCCCTGCGGGGAGACTCGCGGAGCGGACCTCGCGCACTCGCAGACCTTCTGGCCCACCTCGCAGACCCACGTGTTGTGTCGCAGATGCTGCAGTGTCTGCGACGCGACATGACGCTCTGCGAGGTGTTGCGAAAGTGGTCAGTGGGGCCAGGGGTGCGGCCTGCAGGCGCGAGGGCGCAGCCCGATGCGCAACAAACAGCGCCATCGGCTCGCCGCCACCTGCGACGGACACGCACACTGCCCCTTTCCCCGCGATCCTGGCCCGCACTTGGCGTGGTCGGGCGGTGTCAACCCGGAACCCTCGCCCCCGAACCCGCGCAACCAGGAACGCGTGCGAGGCCGGCGCCAGCCGGGGGTTGATACCGCCCGACCACGCCAAGACACTGGATGGCCAGCGGGGACGAGCGCTGCGTTGCTACGGGATGGGCCACTCGTGATGCGGCAGCAGCTCCCGCAGCGGCAGAACCACATCCGCCCCGAGGACCACCTGGGTGTCGAGATTTCGCTCGTCGATCTGGCGCAGGAACTCGCGGCACCGGCCGCAGGGAGGCAGGACGTACAGCGTGCCGGTGTCGTCCCGACACACCGCGACGATCAGCGCGATCCGGTACTCGCGGGCGGTGACCATCGCGGCGACGGCGCTGTGCTCGGCGCAGAACCCGGTCCCCGAGCCGGTGTCGATGCAGACGCCGGAGTACCGGTTGCCGTCGACGGTGACCAGGGTGGCGGCGACGTCACCGAACACCCGGTCATCGCTGCGATGTGGGTGCAGGTGCGCGCCGGCGGTGGCGATGAGGTCGTCGACGAGTGTGCTCACCAGGGAAATCTAGTGGCCGGACCCGGCGGTCGCGTCCCATTTACGAAGTACTGGACGGGGGCCCCGTTCGAACGTATAGTCGAACATATGTTCGACACAGAGTCGGTGGACTCCTGCCAGGTGCACTCGCTGGATCGGCCTCGTCCGGGGTGGACGGAGTCCGAGCATCCCAGCGGGATGCGAATCCTGCGCAGCCCGACCGGTCGGTGCTACCTGCGGCATCCCGCCAGGACGCTGAGGGCGGGTCATGGGCTTCAACAACCCTGAGGTCAGCTGGTCGCGGCTGGAGCGGACGCTGTCCGGTCGGGCTCCGGCCGCTCCGGTGGGCGACGGCGGCGACAGCCCCGCGTGGTCGCGGGTCCGTGAGCCGTACGAGCCGCCGGAGCCGGTCGCCTTTCCCCGGGGCGAGGTCCCCTACGCCGAGCTGCACTGTCACTCCAACTTCAGCTTCCTGGACGGCGCCAGCCATCCGGAGGAGCTGGTCGAACAGGCGGCGCGGCTGGGGCTGGAGGCGGTCGCCCTCACCGATCACGACGGCATGTACGGGGTGGTCCGGTTCGCCGAGGCGGCGAAGAGGCTCAAGATGCGCACGGTGTTCGGTGCCGAGCTGAGCCTCGGTCTGCCCGGCGCGCAGAACGGCGTCGCCGACCCGGTGGGCAGTCACCTGCTGGTGCTGGCCAGAGGCACGGAGGGGTACCGGGCGCTGTGCGGGACGATCAGCACCGCGCAGCTGCGGGGGAAGGAGAAAGGGCGCCCGGTCTACGACCTGGAGGAGATCGCGCGCGACGTCGCGGGGCAGGTCCTGGTGCTCACCGGCTGCCGCAAGGGCACGGTCCGGCAGGCGCTGCGTCAGCACGGCGTGGCCGCCGCGACGGCCGAGCTGACCCGGCTGGTCGAGCTGTTCGGCGTGGAGAACGTGGCCGTCGAGCTCACCGACCACGGTACGCCGACCGACACCGAGCGCAACGACGCGCTCGCCGGGATGGCCGAGCGCCTCGGTCTTCCCACGGTGGCGACCAACGCGGTGCACTACGCCACCCCGGAGCGCTATCCGCTGGCCACCGCGATGGCGGCGGTCCGTGCCCGGCGCGGGCTGGACGACGCGGACGGCTGGCTGCCCGCCGCACCGGTCGCGCATCTGCGCAGTGGTGTCGAGATGGCGGCCCGGTTCGAGGCGCGGTACCCGGGCGCGGTGGCAAGAGCGGCGGAGCTGGGCCGTGAGCTGTCCTTCGAGCTGCGGCTCGTCGCGCCCGACCTACCGCCCTTCGACGTGCCGGACGGCAGGAGCGAGGCGGACTGGCTGCACAAGCTGACCTACCAGGGGGTGGCGACCAGGTACGGAAGCCAGGCGGAGGATCCGGAGGCGCACGAGATCATCGCCAAGGAGCTGGCGATCATCGAGGAGAAGAACTTCCCCGGCTACTTCCTGATCGTGCACGACATCGTGAAGTTCTGTAAGGAGAACAACATCCTCTGCCAGGGGCGGGGCTCGGCCGCGAACTCGGCGGTCTGCTACGCGCTCGGCATCACGGCGGTCGACGCGGTCCAGCACGGTCTGCTCTTCGAACGGTTCCTCTCCCCGGCGCGGGACGGCTACCCGGACATCGACCTGGACATCGAGTCCGGTCGCCGTGAGGAGGTGATCCAGTACGTCTACCGCAGGTACCAGCGCACGCACACGGCCCAGGTGGCGAACGTGATCTCCTACCGGCCCCGATCCGCGGTGCGCGACATGGCGAAGGCGCTCGGGTTCTCGACCGGTCAGCAGGACGCCTGGAGCAAACGGATCGAGCGGTGGGGCTCGACGGTCGGCGACAGCACCGACCACTCCGATCCGGACGGCATCCCGGGGAACGTCCAGGCGCTCGCCGACCAGCTGCTGGGCTTCCCCCGGCATCTCGGCATCCACTCCGGCGGCATGGTGATCTGCGACCGTCCGGTGTCCGAGGTGGTGCCGGTGGAGTGGGCACGCATGGCGGACCGCACCGTCGTGCAGTGGGACAAGGACGACTGCGCGGCAGCGGGGCTGGTCAAGTTCGACCTGCTCGGCCTCGGCATGCTCACCGCACTGCACAAGATGATCGACCTGGTGGCGGAGCACCACGGGAAGAAGATCGAGCTGCACGAGCTGCAGCCCGTCGACCCGAAGGTCTACGACATGCTCTGCAAAGCCGACTCGGTCGGGGTGTTCCAGGTGGAGTCCCGTGCGCAGATCGCCACGCTTCCCCGGTTGAAGCCGCGCACGTTCTACGACCTGGTGATCGAGGTCGCGCTGATCCGGCCGGGCCCGATCCAGGGCGGCTCCGTGCACCCGTACATCCGCAGGCGCAGTGGTCAGGAGGACGCGCACTACGACCATCCGATGTTGGAGAACGCGCTGCGCAAGACGCTGGGGGTGCCGCTGTTCCAGGAGCAGCTGATGCAGATCGCGGTGGACGTTGCCGGTTTCTCCGCCGCCGATGCCGACGAGCTGCGCAGGGCGATGGGCTCCAAGCGGTCCACCGAGAAGATGGAGCGGCTGCGCGAGCGGTTCTACGCGGGGATGGCGAGCAACGGGATCACCGGTGAGGTGGCGGTCGGCATCTTCGAGAAGATGCTGGCGTTCGCCAACTTCGGCTTCCCGGAGAGCCATTCGATCAGCTTCGCCTCGCTGGTCTACTACAGCTCCTGGTTCAAGCTGTACCACCCGGCGGCGTTCTGCGCGGCGTTGCTGAACTCCCAGCCTATGGGGTTCTACTCGCCGCAGTCGTTGATCGCCGACGCGCGGCGGCACGGGGTGCTGGCGCTCGGGCCGGACGTCAACCGGTCCGGTGCGGACGCCACCCTGGAGCCGGTCGAGGACGGTGCCACGAGCACCGGCGGGGTGGCCGTGCGGCTCGGGTTGAGCAGTGTGCGGGTGGTCGGCGAGGACCTGGCGACCCGGATCGAGGAGGAGCGCCGCGCGCACGGCCCCTACAAGGATCTGTCCGAGTTCGCCCGCCGGGTGCGGCTGACCGTGCCGAAGGCTGAGGCACTGGCCACCGCGGGAGCCTTCAGCTGCTTCGGGGTCGACCGGCGCGGTGCGCTGTGGGCGGCCGGTGCGCTGGCCACTCAGCGACCGACCCAGCTGCCCGGGACCACGGTCGGGGTCGAGGCGCCGCCGCTACCCGGGATGACCGACGCCGAGCTGACCGTCGCGGACGTGTGGGCGACGGGGGTCAGCCCGGACAGCCACCCCATCGCGCACCTGCGGGAGCGGCTGGCCGGCGAGGGCGCGGTCACCATCGCCGCGCTGCGCGAGGTAGCGGAGGGCACCCGGATCAAGGTCGGTGGCCTGGTGACCCACCGCCAGCGGCCGGCGACGGCGGGTGGTGTCACCTTCATCAACCTGGAGGACGAGACCGGCATGCTCAACGTGGTCTGCTCGCCAGGGCTGTGGTCCCGGTACCGGTCGGTGGCGATGGGCGGCTCCGGTCTGCTGGTCCGGGGCCGGCTGGAGCACGCGGAGAACACCCCGGCGGTGCTGAACCTGCTGGCCGACCGCCTGGACCGGTTGACGCTGAAGGTGGCGATCCGTTCGAGGGACTTCCAGTGACCGGGTTGTCGGGGGAGTGTGGTCCGATGGCGACGTGAGTGAACCGGGCCACGACGGCAGTGATGACGGCAAGGACGACTGGGACAGCAACGAGCGTCTTGTCGGGCTGATGGACGAAGACCGCCAGGTCGTCGGTGAGGATTTCGCCGATCTGGTGTTCGCCGGGCAGCTGTGGCGGGATCGTCGGTTCGTGTCCTGCCGGTTCACCGAGGCGGACCTGCGGGGGCTGCGGACCGAGCGGTGCGAGTTCACCGAGTGCGACTTCACCGGAGCCGACCTCGGTGAGTCCGAGCATCGGGCGACGGCGATGCGGGCCTGCGTCCTCACCAGGGCGACGCTCACCCGGGCGCATTTCCGGGGGTGCTCCCTGCTGGGTTCGCAGTTCACCGACTGCCGGCTGCGGCCGCTGACCATCACCGACAGCGACCTCAGCCTGGTGTCTCTCGGCGGGGCCGACCTGCGCAAGACCGATCTGAGCGGGTTGCGGATGCGCGAGGCGAACCTGGTCGCGACCGATCTGCGCGGCGCGGTGCTGCGTGGCACCGACCTGTCCGGCGTACGGTTGTCCGGTACCCGGCTGGAGAACGCGGACCTGCGCGAGGCGACGGTGGAGCCCGGCTCGCTGCGCCAGGCCCGCGTCGAGGGAGCCCGGGTGGACCTGATCACCGCGGTGGGCTTCGCCACGGCCCACGGCCTGAACGTGGACCTGACCGGCACCGACCTCTGACTCCAGTCCCTCACGACGCACTTCGCACACCTTCGTGTCACGTCGCACATGTCCGGACGTGTGCGACGTGACATGACGGTGTGCGAAGTCGCCCGAGAAGCTGTCGTGCCGGGCACAACCGGGGTGGCGGAGGCAGGATGGTGTCCTGTGGTCACCGACTCGAGTTCAGTAGCACCGTCCCGGCAAGCGGCGGGGCTGCTGGCCGCGGGGCTCGCCGGCGCCGGGATCGCCGTACAGACCAGGGTGAACGGCGGGCTCGCGGTGGGGCTGCACAGCGCGCCCGGCGCCGCGTTCTTCTCCTTCGGCAGCGGCTCGGTCCTGATGCTCGTCCTGGTGCTGGCAGTGCCCTCGGCCAGGGCCGGCATGCGGCGGGTGTGGCGCGCGATCGTCGGTGGTGAGGTGCCGTGGTGGCAGCTCTGCGGTGGGTTCTGCGGCGCGCTGCTGGTGGTGTCCCAGGGAGTCGCCTCCGGGTTGCTCGGGATCGCGGTGTTCAGCGTGGCGATGGTCGCCGGTCAGGTCGGCAGTGCGCTGCTGATGGACCGGCTGGGGATCGGGCCGACGGGTCGGCGGCCGGTCAGCGGGCGGCGGCTCCTCGGTGCACTGCTGGCGATCCTCGCGGTCGTGTTGTCCGTCGCCGACCGGTTCAGCCACCCGGCGAACATCCTGCTGACCGGGTTGCCGCTGCTCGCGGGTGCCGCGGTGGCGTGGCAGCAGGCGGTCAACGGCCGGGTCGGCGTCGCGGCGCGCGGCCCTGACCCGGGCACACCGAACGCGGCCGGCGTACTACCCGCCACCATGATCAATTTTGCGGTCGGGACCGTGGCGTTGCTGGTGCTCCTCGTGGCCGACGTGCTGCGGCACGGTGCACCGCAGTCCGCGCCGTCGCAGTGGTGGCTCTACCTCGGTGGCGTGATCGGCGCGCTGTTCCTCGGCGCGGGTGTCGTGGTGGTGCGGATCGTCGGGGTGCTGCTGCTGGGCCTCGGCATGGTCGCGGGTCAGCTGATCTGTTCCCTGCTGCTCGACCTGCTCGCCCCGGCCGCGATGCATCCGCTGACCGTCGTCACGGTGCTCGGCACCCTGCTCACCCTCGCCGCCGCGGGCATCGCGGCGTGGCCGGCACGCGCCGCGCGCGGCTCTGCGAGGATGGCCGGGTGATGATGGACCTGCGGCGCAAGCTGGCCGACCGGCTGCCGCTGCACTTCGCGGTCAGCGTCGTGCTGGTCATCGCGGCGGCCGGGCTCGTCAGGGTGCTGCAGGAACACTGGCGTCAGGGCGCCGGCCTGGTGGGTGGCGCGCTGCTGGTGGCCGCCGTGGCCCGGATCATCCTGCCCGAGGACCGGGCCGGGCTGCTGGGCGTACGCAGCCAGGCGATCGACGTGCTCTGGTACGCGGTCCTCGGTGCGTTGATGGTGATTCTGGCCGCGACCATCCCACCCACCCCGCTCGTCGCGGGAATCAGCTAGCCGACCGCCGGAACGGCTCGGCCAGCTGCGCGAAGTAGCGCGTCGGATAGTTCGGCTCGGCCGCCATACCGAGATCGGCACTGACGAACCGGCGCTCGGGGTCGAACGAGTACGTGCCGAGCAGGTGATCCCAGATCAGGGTGAACAGCCCGAAGTTGACGTCGCCGACGCCGGCCCATTTCAGGTGGTGGAACCGGTGGCCCCGGTTGAGGGCCAGCACCCGGCCGAGAACGCCGACCGAGTAGTCCACATTGGAGTGCTGCAGCAGTAGCTGCACCGCGACGCAGGTGGCCAGCACCGACGCGACCGGGACCGGGATACCGAGCAGGATCAGCGGCAGCACACCGCCCGCCATCTCCAAGGACTGGTGCACCGGGTGTTTCATCAGCCCGTTCAACCCGTAGAACCGCGTGACGCTGTGGTGCACCGAGTGGAACCGCCACATCCATCCGACCTTGTGGCTGGCCAGGTGAACGAGGGTGATCCCGAGGTCGGCGACCAGGATGGACATCAGGACCTGCGCGACGAACGGCAGCGCGGACGGCCAGTGCCCATCGAGCGGATTCACTGCCGCGAGCGCGGGGAGCACCGCGACGCTGAGCAGGATCAGCGACTCGTTGACGAACGAGTGGGCGGTGTCCCTACCGGCATCGGACTGTGCGACGTTCCAGTCCGGCGCGTAGGGCAGCAGCCGCTCGGCGCCGAACGAACAGAGCACCGCCACCACGATGACCGCGACCATGCACAGCTCGCCGAACCCGAGCGAGGCGAGTGCTATGGCCGAGCCGTTGACACCGAGAAGCATGAACGGCACATAGCCGTAGCGAACAACAGAACGAATCATGATCACGAGCGTCGTCGACGACCGGCATCTCAGGCTTGTACGGATCCGTCGACCCGCGTCTACGACCACCGCATGTTCGCCGACAACGCGGCGGGTGCAAGGCCGAACATCTCGTGGCACACCCGGTTGAGGTGGGCGCTGTCGGTGAAGCCGGCGGCGTGCGCGGCCTCGGTGAGGGTGCCGCCACGGCGCAGCTGTTCACCGGCTCGACGCAACCGGACCCACCTCAGGTAGGTGGGGAAGGTCAGCCCCAGCTGCTCGCCGAAGAGGCGCCCGAGCCTGCTCGGCGACAGGGACACCGCCGAGGCGACGTCGGCCAGCCGCACCGGTCGGTCCAGCAGGTCGGGGAGCAACCGGACCGCGTCACGCAGGCACGGATGGCACGCCGACAGCGGTCTCGACGTGGTGTCGGTGCCGGTCAGCGTGGTGAGAACCCGGTGGACCGCCGTGGCGACGTCGAGCTCGAGCAACCGTTCGTCGACACCCTCGACGCCGCGATGCATCCATAGCGACGGCCCGGAACCGAGTGCTGACGCGGCGGCGTCGAGTGGATCCAGATAGATCAGCAGACCGACGCCGGCAGCCTCGTCCACACTGTGCGGTGACCCTGTGGGGATCACCGCCACATCACCGCCGCCGAGTGCGACACCACCCAGCCGAACAGCCCCGGACAGCACCACGACGACCTGCAGCGCGGCGTGCGAGTGGCGGTGCGCGGGCCCGAGGTCACCTCGGAACGCGAGCCGACCGGGCTCCATCCACACGAGACCGGACCAGCTCACCGCCTAATGGTGCGCCCGGTGATGCGCGGCCAGTACGTCCGCCCCGAAGTCACCCTCGGGATCGCGCCACACCGAGTGCGCGTGGTTCGCGTGACGCTGCGCGTTGTCGTACTCGACGAGCAGCCGAGGCCCTTGCAGCCGGTAATAGCAGGCGGCGCCCGGCTCGTCGCTACCCGCCCAGGCGAAGTGCACCTCGTCCAGCAGCGAGCCGGCGAACCGGGCGGACTCCCGGTCCCGCAGCTCCTCGGGTACCCGGCCCGTGTAGCAGTCGAGCAGCGCCACGACCAGCGCGCGCTGGTCCGAGTCGAGCCGGGCGGCGGAGATGCCTCGGGGGACCGCTGTCAGTTCGAGCGCGTCGTGGTCGGCCTCGGTGATGCCGTAGTGCTCCTCGCCGGCCTGGTGACCGGCGTTCATCCGGTCCTTCGCCTCGTCGTCGGTGAACCGGTCGCCGAACAGCTCGCCCAGCGGCAGCACCCGGTTGCCGGGTTCGGCACGCGGCCGGTTCGCGGCGACGACGTCGAGCGGGGCCCTCGGGGTCAGCACCGCGGCCGACCGCTGGCCCTCGTCCAGCGACACGACCAGCGCCCGGCCGAGATCCTCGACGCCGCCGAGCGGGCGCAGCGCCGTCCCGCCCAGCAGCGGCGATCCCGCCGGGTCCGCACCGAGGAAACACGGCGTCGAGGACACCAGCGCACCGTCGACGACCAGGTTGTTCAGCGACACGTGGTGCCCGCCGAAGCGCCACCCCCACACCGGTTCACCGGGGGTACCGACGATGCGCAGGTAGTACAGCTCCGGATCACGCCAGCGCTCCCGCATGGTGGTCGTCCTGGCGAACCCCTCGGTGTGGTCGAGGACGTTCTCCAAGCCCATGATCGTGGCGACGGTGACGTAGGCGGCCTCGGACAGGCCGGTCGCGACCAGAGCCATCGTCCGCCGGTACTGGGTCGCCGTCATGTCCGCGACGGTCAGCCCACCGTGATCGGTCGGCGTGTAGAACCAGCGGCGACGTTCGTCGTCGGAACCCGGCGACCACGGCCGGTGCGCGCGTTCGCGCTGGCCGCTGTCCAGCCCTGCCAACACCGCCTGCGCGGTCTCCCATCCGGCCCGCTACCGCCCGTGCCGCACTGCTGTCGGACATGGGCAAAGGCTAATGCCGCGGCGAGACCACCGCCCGGGGACGAAACCCCGTGAGTGTTGCGGCCGCCCATGGGCGACCGCAACACTCACGGGGTGTTCGGGATCAGAACTCGGTGATCGCGGCGGTCAGCGTCGGGCTCGGGCGCATGACCTTGTCGGTCTTCGCGCGGTCCACGTAGTAGTAGCCGCCCAGCTCGACCGGCTGGCCCTGCACGCCGTTCAGCTCGCCGAGGATCGTGTCCTCGTCGGCCGCCAGCCGCTCCGCCAGCGGGGCGAAGACCTTGGCGAACTCGGCGTCCTCGGTCTGCGCGGCCAGCTCCTGCGCCCAGTACAGCGCGAGGTAGAAGTGGCTGCCCCGGTTGTCCAGCTCTCCGACCTTGCGCGACGGCGACCGGCCCTCCTCCAGCAGCCTGCCGGTGGCGGCGTCGAGTGCCTGGCCGAGCAGCTTCGCGCCCGGGTTGTCGTCCTTCTCGGCGAGGAACTCCAGCGAGACCGCCAGCGCGAGGAACTCACCGAGCGAGTCCCAACGCAGGTGGTTCTCCTTGACCAGCTGCTGCACGTGCTTCGGCGCCGAACCGCCGGCCCCGGTCTCGAACAGGCCGCCACCGTTCATCAGCGGCACGATCGAGAGCATCTTCGCGCTGGTGCCCAGCTCGAGGATCGGGAACAGGTCGGTCAGGTAGTCACGCAGCACGTTGCCGGTGACCGAGATGGTGTCCTCGCCGGCCTTCGCGCGGGCCAGCGTGTAGCGGGTGGCCTCCGCGACCGGCAGGATCTCGATGGTCAGACCGTCGGTGTCCAGCTCGTCGAGGTAGGTACGGACCTTCTTGAGCACCTCGGCGTCGTGACCGCGGTTCTCGTCCAGCCAGAACACGGCGGGGGCACCGGTGGCGCGGGCGCGGCTGACCGCGAGCTCCACCCAGTTGCGGATCGGGGCGTCCTTGGTCTGGCAGGCGCGCCAGATGTCGCCGGCCTCGACGTCGTGGACCAGCAGCACGGTGCGGTCGGTGCCGTCCAGCACCCGGATGGTGCCCGGCGTCGCGACCTCGAACGTCTTGTCGTGGCTGCCGTACTCCTCGGCCTTCTGCGCCATCAGACCGACGTTGGGTGTGGTGCCCATCGTGGTCGGGTCGAACGCGCCGTTCTCCCGGCAGAAGTCGACCGTCTCGGCGTACAGCGCGGCGTAGGACGAGTCCGGGATGACGAACTTGGTGTCCTGCTGGGCGTTCTGCGCGTTCCACATCTGGCCCGACGAGCGGATCGCGGCAGGCATCGAGGCGTCGATGATGACGTCGCTGGGCACGTGCAGGTTGGTGATGCCCTTGTCGGAGTCGACCATCGCCAGCGACGGGCCGCTGTCGTACGCGGCGGTGATGGCCTTCTCGATCGTCTCGCGCTTCTCGCCGGGCAGCTTGGACAGCGCGGTGAGGATGCTGGCGAGACCGTCGTTGGGGTCGGCTCCCACGGAGGCGAGGTCGGCGCCGTACTCGGCGAACACGTCGGCGAAGTATTGCTTGACCGCGTGACCGAAGATGATCGGGTCGGAGACCTTCATCATCGTGGCCTTGAGGTGTACGGAGAACAGCACGCCCTTGGCCTTGGCGTCCGCGACCTGCTCGGCGAGGAACGCGTCGAGGGCGGCCTTGCGCATGACGGCGGCGTCGACGATCTCACCGGCGAGTACCGGCAGCGACTCCTTCAGAACGGTGATCGTGCCGTCGGCTGCCTCGTGCTCGATGCGCAGCACGGTGTCGGCGTTGATCGTCACCGAGGACTCGGAGTGCCGGAAGTCGCCGTCGGCCATGGTCACGACGTGCGAGGCGGAGCTGGAGCTCCAGGCGCCCATCGAGTGCGGGTGCTTGCGGGCGAAGCCCTTGACCGACGCGGGTGCGCGGCGGTCGGAGTTGCCCTCGCGCAGCACCGGGTTGACGGCGCTGCCCTTGACCGTGTCGTAGGCGGCGCGCGCGGCCCGCTCGTCGTCGGTCTGGGGGTTCTCCGGGTAGTCCGGGATGTCGTAGCCGGCGCCCTGCAGCTCCTTGACCGCGGCCTTCAGCTGCGGGATCGAGGCGCTGACGTTGGGCAGCTTGATGATGTTGGCTTCCGGCGTCTTGGCCAGCTCACCGAGCTCCGCGAGGGAGTCCGGGACGCGCTGCTGCTCGGTCAGCCGGTCAGGGAACTGGGCGAGGATGCGGGCCGCGAGTGAGATGTCGCGGGTCTCGACGTCGACGCCGGTTTTGCCGGCGAACGCCTCGATCACCGGCAGGAACGAGTGCGTCGCCAGCGCCGGTGCCTCGTCGGTGTAGGTGTAGATGACCTTCATCGTTGCTCTGGCCTGCCCTTTTCTCGTGGATGGGTCCGTGTTGCCGGCCTCGACGACGGAGCGCGGGGCCTCCTCGATCAGACACGCTAGCCCGTGTCGCCATCGTGGTTCGTGCGGCGTCCCGGGACAGGGAGACGAGCTAGCAGTACGTCCGTACTGTATACCCGTCGGGCCGGAAATGCAGGCGACACAGTCGGCCGGAGTGCCCCAGGACGTCGGTCCGAGGCGGTAGCGTTCTCCGGCAGGGACCGGTGGGGCGGAGTTGGGTGTCGACGTGCAGAAAATCAAGCTGGTCAGACCGAAGATGCGGAGCTGGACGTTCGCACTCGGATGTGCGCTCGTCCTGGGCGTCCTCGTGTTGATCGACAACGGGTCGGTGCGGTCCGACGTGGTGACCGCCGCGTGCCGGGTCGAGGTCACCGCCGACGTGCTCAACGCGCGCGACAGCCCCGATGCGGGCGGCTCGGTCGCGAAGACACTGCACAAGGGCGACGTGCTCGGTGCGGAGACGACGGTCCAGAACGGCTACCGCAAACTATTGGAAGGTGGCTGGGCGCTGGACGACTTCCTGCGTCCGCTGCCCGGCAGCAAGTGTGTGGCTCTGTAAGGATCGGTGATCTTGTGCTGACGGTCAGCACCGTCAACGTCAACGGCATTCGCGCGGCCGTCCGCAAGGGTTTGCTCGGCTGGTTGGCCACGACCGACGCGGACGTCGTGTGTCTGCAGGAATGCCGGGCGCTGCCCGAGGAGTTCCCCGAGCTGCCGGACTCCTGGCGGCTGGACTACACGCCGTCGGCGAGCGCGCGTGGCCGCAACGGTGTCGGCGTCCTCACCCGGGTCGGGCTGGAGGTCGAAGCGGTCCGGGTCGGGTACGGCTCGGCGGAGTTCGACGACTCGGGCCGTTACCTGGAGGTCGACCTGCCCGGTCTGACCGTGGGCTCGCTGTACCTGCCGAACGGCACCGTCGGCACGCCCAAGCAGGACGAGAAGGACCGCTTCCTCGCCGAGTTCGCACCCTACCTGGCCGAACGCGCGGAGAAGGCCGCCGCCGAGGACCGTGACGTGCTGGTCTGCGGCGACTGGAACATCGCACACACCCAGTTCGACATCCGCAACTGGCGGGGCAATGTCCGAAACTCCGGCTTCCTGCCGCACGAGCGGGAGTGGATCGGCACGCTGTTCGACGGCGGTTACCACGACGTCGTGCGCGCGCTGCACCCCGACGTGCAGGGGCCGTACTCGTGGTGGTCCTACCGAGGGCGGGCGTTCGACAACGACACCGGCTGGCGCATCGACTACCACGTGGCGACCCCCGGTCTGGCCGCCCGCGCGGTCGGCGCGCGGGTCGACCGGGCGGCGGAGCACGCTCTGCGCTGGTCCGATCACGCCCCGGTGACCGTCGCCTATGACGGTCCGGGAGTCGTCGGCTGACTCCGCGGTACCGGTTTCTCCATTCCGCGTACAGGGGCCCTTTCGTCTGGTTAGGCTCGTCGGGTCGATCAAGTCACTGTCCCGGCGGGAGCCCTCACCGTGATCTGGAAATCCGGACGTCTCGCCGTGGTGGCTGTGGCGTCCGTGCTCTTCGCGCTGACCGGTTGTTCGGCTCCGAATGGTGTCGTCGGTTCGGCACAGATGGCGCTGAGCAAGGGAAAAGGAAGCGCCCCGCAGGAGACGATCAGGCTCTCGTCCGGCAAGAAGCTGACCATCAACCGGAATTTCCCGTTCGCCGGTAGCTCCAAGGTGACCGATGCGCTGATCGTGATCCATGGCGCGGGACGCAATCCGGTGAGCACCTACACCGGGATGATGACGGCTGCGTCGAAAGCCGGCGTGAGTGGGCACACGATGGTGCTCGCGCCGAAGTTCAAGATCGCTGAGGACAATCCGGGAAGCAACGAACCGGAATGGACGAACGATTCGTGGAAATCGGGTGAGGCAGGTACCGGCTCGGGCAGCCTGAGCAGTTACGCGGTGATGGACGAGCTGGTACTGACCATGGCCGACAAGTCCCGGTTCCCCAATCTGAAGCGTCTGACCATCGTCGGGCATTCGGCGGGTGGCCAGTTCACTCAGCGGTACGCCGCGTTCGGCCTGGCGCCGAACAAGGTCAAAGGTGTGTCGATCAACTACGTGGTCGGGAATCCTTCGTCCTACGTGTACATGGATCCGATCCGTCCAGATGCGAGCGGCAAGAAGTTCGCGGCGCCGTCCAATGCCTCGTGCAAGTACAACGAGTACAAGTACGGCTTGGACGGACGGACCGGCTACGTGGCAAAACTGAGCAAGGAGCAGGTCGTTCAGAACTACACTTCTCGGCGGGTGACTTACCTGAACGGTGGAGTCGATGTTCTGAAGAAAGAACTCGACATGGACTGTGGTGCCATGCTGGAGGGCAAGAACCGGCTCGCCAGGGGCGCGGCCTATTACACTTATATTCACAGCAAGTACCCGAATGCGCCGCACAACCGAATCGTGGTCCCGGACGTCGGGCACGACCACTACGCCCTGTTCGAGTCGCCGCTGGCGAAGTCGGTGTTGTTCGGCGGTGACGGTGGTGACCTCGCGGACAGTGTCCTGAGTCACAGTTCGTCGCTCGCAGAGTAGTCAAAACAGACTTAGTGTGCAGGGGTGGCCGATCTACTGTCCGTCCCGCAACCGCCGCCCTCTGAGGCATCTCTGCGCCGCGCACTGCGGCGTGCCCGAGACGGCGTCACGCTGAACGTCGACGAAGCAGCGGTGCTGCTCGCGGCACGCGGTGAGCAGCTCGACGAGCTGCTCGACATCGCCGCGCGAGTCCGCGACGCCGGTCTCGTCGACGCCGGACGACCCGGGGTGGTGACCTACAGCCGCAACGTGTTCATCCCGTTGACCAGGCTCTGTCGGGACCGTTGCCATTACTGCACGTTCGCCACGGTGCCGCACCGGCTGCCGTCGGAGTTCCTCGAACGCGACGAGGTGCTCGAGATCGCCCGCCAGGGCGCCGCCGTCGGGTGCAAGGAAGCGCTGTTCACCCTCGGCGACCGCCCGGAGGACCGCTGGCCCGCCGCCCGCGAATGGCTCGACGCACGCGGTTACGACTCGACGCTGGACTACGTGCGCGCCTGCGCGATCGCGGTTCTCGAAGAGACCGGTCTGCTGCCGCACCTGAACCCGGGAGTGCTCTCCTGGGACGAGCTGACCAGGCTCAAGCCGGTCGCGGCGAGCATGGGCATGATGCTGGAGACGACCGCGACCCGCCTGTGGTCGGAGAAGGGTGGCCCGCACTACGGCAGCCCCGACAAGGAGCCCGCCGTCCGGCTGCGGTCCATCACCGACGCCGGCCGGGTCGGTGTCCCGTTCACCACCGGCATCCTGATCGGGATCGGGGAGAACCGCACCGAGCGGGCCGACTCGCTGTTCGCGATCCGCTCCGCGTCGAGGGCGCACGGGCACATCCAGGAAGTCATCGTGCAGAACTTCCGGGCGAAGCCGGACACCGCGATGGCGAACGACCCGGACGCCGACCTCGATGACCTGGCCGCGACGATCGCCGTCGCCCGGCTGGTGCTGGGCCCGAAGATGCGTCTGCAGGCGCCGCCGAACCTCGTCGGCGAGGAGTACGGCCTGATGCTGCGCGCCGGCATCGACGACTGGGGCGGTGTCTCCCCGGTCACCATCGACCACGTCAGCCCCGAGCAGCCATGGCCCGCGGTCGACGAGCTCGCCGCGCACACCGCCGCGGCCGGGTTCAGCATGCGCGAACGGCTGACCGCGTACCCGAAGTACGTGCTGGCCGGTTCGCCGTGGATCGACACCCGCGTGCAGACGCACGTCGCGGCACTGGCCGACCCACAGACGGGTCTGGCGAACGAGTCGGCTGTGGTGCGCGGCCTTCCCTGGCAGGAGCCGGACGGCGGGTTCGCCTCCACCGGGCGCACCGACCTGCAGGAGACCATCGACACCACCGGCCGCACCGAGGACCGGCGCAGCGACTTCGACTCGGTGTACGGCGACTGGGACGAACTGCGCGACGAGCTCGCCGCGCAGCAGCAGTCCGCGCCCGAGCGGCTCGACTCCGACGTCCGCGCGGGCCTGCGGCTGGCCGCCGAGAACCCCGCCGCGCTGCTCGACCCGGCGAACAACGCGGCGGCGATGGCCGTGCTCACCGCCGACGGTCAGGCCCTAGAAGAGCTGACCAGGCTGGCGGACGCGGTGCGTGCCGACGTGGTCGGCGACGACGTCACCTACGTGATCAACCGCAACATCAACTTCTCGAACGTCTGCTACGTCGGCTGCCGGTTCTGTGCGTTCGCGCAGCGGGAGAAGGACACCGACGCGTTCCGGCTCTCGCTCGACGAGGTCGCCTCCCGCGCCGTGGAGGCGGCGCTGGACGGTGCCACCGAGGTGTGCATGCAGGGCGGCATCGACCCGCAGCTGCCGGTGACCTTCTACGCGGACCTGGCGCGCTCGGTGCGCGCCGCGGTCCCTGGAATGCACGTGCACGCGTTCTCGCCGATGGAGATCGTGTCGGCCTCGGCGAAGGCCGGGGTATCGATCAAGGAGTGGCTGACCGAGCTGCGCGGCGCCGGGCTCGGCTCGATCCCCGGTACCGCCGCCGAGATCCTCGACGACGAGGTCCGCTGGGTCATGACGAAGGGCAAGCTGCCCGCCTCGCAGTGGATCGAGGTCGTCACCACCGCGCACGAGCTGGGCATCCCGTCCTCGTCGACGATGATGTACGGGCACGTCGACGAGCCGAGGCACTGGCTCGGGCACCTGCGTACGCTCGCCTCGATCCAGGACCGCACCGGCGGGTTCACCGAGTTCGTGCCGCTGCCGTTCGTGCACCACAACGCGCCGATCTACCTGGCCGGGCTGGCCCGGCCGGGGCCGACCGAGCGGGACAACCGCGCGGTGCACGCGTTCGCCAGGCTCGCGCTGCACGGCCGGATCGACCACATCCAGTGCTCCTGGGTGAAGCTCGGCGACAAGCTGTCGGCGGACATCCTGCGCGGCGGGGCCGACGACATGGGCGGCACGCTGATGGAGGAGACGATCAGCCGCATGGCCGGCTCGGAGAACGGTTCGGCGCGCACGGTCGCGGAGCTGGAGTCCATCGCCACCGCCGCTGGTCGCCCGATCCGCCAGCGGAGCACGACCTACCGCGACCCGGTGGCCCGCCTGACTCCGGCCACGGGAGCCGCACCCCGTCTCCTGCCGCTCACCAGCGCCTAGCTACCCGTGAGTGATTTGGGCTGCCATGGCAGCCCAAATCACTCACGGGGCTTTTACGGTGAACATGGTGCGGCGGTGCGACGAGCCGTACTTGCCCTCGAAGTAGGAGTGCACGATGTCCTCCTGGCACAGGCCGAGGCCGTGCTCGCCGGACCAGGGCTCGACATGGCGCAGCTCGACCTGGACGTTCTCGGTGCCGCCCCGGGTGATGACGTGTTCGGCCAGCTCGCGGTGCGCGAGGTACAGGTCGTTGCCGCGCACGACCCATTCGGCCTCGAACGGGTCGTCGTCGAGGCGTCGGATGATGATCGGCATCGCGAAGTAGCGTTCCAGCGAGTACGTGTTCGGGGCAGCCCAGGACTCCTCGAACCGCTGTTCCACGAACTGGGCGAAGCTCGACTCGGCGGAGGTCTCGTACTGGCTGGTGTTCTCCGAGGACCGGTTGGTCGGGAAGAACGAGATCAGCGCGCGGCCGTCCCAGCGGTAGTACGCGGCGACCGGCGCGGTGGCGTACACCCTGACCTCGAGCCGCTGCCTGCGCTCCTCGTCCAGCCGGGACCGGTACCTGTGCAGCGCGAGCAGGTTCTGTCTGATCAGCTCGCGGATGCGGGTCGTCGAGTGCCGTAGCTCGTCGGCCCGCTGCTCGGCGGCGCGGCAGTCCGGGTCCAGCAGCAGGATCTCGATCTTCACCTTGCACGCGAGAGCCTGGTTGCAGGCGTCGAGGAACCGCTCCAGGTAGAGGTCGTCGAGCAGCGCGATGCCGGTCTCGAAGATGCGCACGGTGTGCTTGGCGTCGTGGATGTGCTCGATGACGCGGTTGTGGTTGAAGTTGTCGAAGATCTTCTCCGCGCGCAGCTCCTGGCGGGCCATCAGTGGGTTGACCAGCGCATACGTGACGACCGCGCCGACGAAGCTCGCGCCGATGTTCAGCAGTAGGTTGCCCGCGTACTGGTCGGTGTCCCGCGCCCACCAGAGCGCGATCGCGGCGAGCAACGACAGGACCGCGACCGCGGTGATCGAGCCGACGCGGCGGCGAGCCATCCGAACGAGGTTGTTGATCTGCGTAGCACCTGGGGTCGTGCGGGGCACTCGGCGTGCCTCAGCCGGTCGGCCGGTGCGCGCGCAGCGCGGCGAGGAGATGGGCTCGGATGCCTTCGGCGAACATCTGATCATCGTAGGCGAGCAGAACCAGCACGTCACGCCGTGAATCGCAGCCCGGATATCCGTCGAGCAGCGCGGCCCGGTCGGCTCTGCTGAAGCCGTAGCGGGGCAGTTCGTCGGTGGTGAAGAAGCCGGCGCAGTCGAACGTGGCGATCACGTCGTCGCACAGCTCGCGGCCCCTGCGCAGCGTGGCCTGGTGTTCCTTGGAGAACCAGCCACGTCCGCCGACCAGGGTGAATGCCCACAACCGGCCGCCGGTGGCCCGCAGGATTCGGGAGCCGCAGTCCGGTAGGGACAACCGGCGCAGCGGCCCGGCGACCACCGTGACCTGCGCAACCGTCGCCGTGCCTGCCGACATGAGAACACCTTACTCGCGGACCGAGCCGCAGGGGTTACCGTGAGGTATGGGCATGCTCGGCAAGTTGTTCAACGACCAGAACCTGCGTGACGAGAGTGGCGAGGAGGGTGAGGGCAAGCTGTACCGTCCCCGTTTCGACATCGACCTGGACAGCGGTGTGGTGCGGATGCCCACCCTGCCGTCGAAGGCTGCCGACGACACCACCGACGAGACGGACGACAGCGCCCGCTAGCCGGGCTCGGGGCGGAACGCGGGGGCTCGGCTGGCCGGACGCTCGCGCGGTTGCGCCAGCAACGGCATCACCCGGTGCGGCACCACGGTGGTCAGCGCGATGACGCTGGTCGAGCGGTCGATCGCGGTGGAGTGGTTGAGCAGCAGCAGGATCGCCTGCAGGTCGTCATGGGACGCCGCCGCGATCCGGCACAGCACGTCCCCGGTCCCGGTGGTCGCGTACGCCTCGACGACGCCCGGGATCTCCTCCAGCTCCTGCGCGATCTGCTCCAGCGCGCCCTGCGCGATCTCCAGGGTGACGAAGGCCTGCACCGGATAACCGGCCCGCCCCAGGTCCACGTCCGGGCCGTACCCGGTGATCACGCCGGACTCCTCCATCCGTCTCAACCGTGCCGAGACGGTGGCCCTGGCGATCTTCAGCTGACGGGACAGCTCCAGCGCACCGGCCCTCGGATAGGTGCGCAGCGCGGACAGCAGCGCCAGGTCGAGCTCGTCGAGTGTCACGCTCATGGGCACAGAATTCCCCCCAAGGCTCACCGGCCGCCATTCGAACCGCGCTCTCGTATACCGATGACGCGTAAGGTCCGCGGCGCTGGAACAATCGGGATATGACCGATTCCTCCCACCGGCCCCGGGTGCTGTCCGGGATTCAACCGACCGCCGACTCGTTCCACCTGGGCAACTACCTCGGCGCGGTGCGGCAGTGGGTCGCGTTGCAGGACGAGAGCGACGCTCTCTACTTCATCCCGAATCTGCACGCCATCACCGTGACGCACGACCCGGCGACACTGCGCGAGCGGACCTACCGGGGCGTCGCCCAGCTGTTCGCGATCGGCATCGACCCGGCGCGATCCACCCTGTTCGTGCAGTCGCAGGTGCCCGAGCACGCCGAGCTGACCTGGGTGCTGAGCTGTCTGACCGGCTTCGGCGAGGCCAGCCGGATGACCCAGTTCAAGGACAAGTCCGCGAAGCAGGGCTCCGACCGGGCCACCGTCGGGCTGTTCACCTACCCGATGCTGATGGCCGCCGACATCCTGCTCTACCAGGCGGATCGCGTCCCGGTCGGCGAGGACCAGCGCCAGCACCTGGAGCTGTCCCGCGACCTGGCGCAGCGGTTCAACACCCGGTTCGGGAAGACCTTCGTCGTGCCGGAGGGGTTCATCCCCGAGGGGCTGGCGAAGATCTACGACCTGCAGGACCCGACGGCGAAGATGAGCAAGTCGGCGTCCAGCCCCGGCGGGATCATCGAGCTGCTGGACGACCCGAAGGTGTCCGCGAAGAAGATCCGGTCCGCGGTGACCGACGCGGAGCGGGAAATCCGGTACGACCCGGAGAACAAGCCGGGCATCTCGAACCTGCTCACCATCTACTCGGCGCTGACCAACCGGAAGGTCTCCGAGCTGGAAGCCGACTACGCGGGCAAGGGCTACGGCGACCTGAAGAAGGACCTGAGCGTCGTGGTCGGTGACTTCGTGGCGCCGCTGCACGACAAGGTCAACGGCTACCTCGACGACCGCGCCGAGCTGGACCGCATCCTCAACGAGGGCGCGGCCAGAGCCCGTGAGATCGCCGGCGAGACGCTGTGCGCCGTGTACGACAAGGTCGGTTTCCTTCCACCGAGCGCCTGACGGAGTGACGTTCCTCGCCCGGGCCACCACCCGGGCGAGGGACGGCCAGCGCGCGACAGCGGGCCTCCGGTAGGACAAGATCGGATCTCCGCCGCCGACCGCAGGGAGACCCGTCGTGACCAGCGCCGTCGCCGACAAGCCGGAGAAGCCGTCCAAGATCGCCGAGCTGCGCAAGCAACACGAGTGGCTCGACCACCTGCTGCGGGCGGGCGAGAGCTACACGGTGAACCACGGCGACCACTACGCCGCCGCCATCACCTACTTCAGTGTGCTGGCCCTGTTCCCGCTGCTCATGGTGGCCTTCGCTGCTGTCGCCTTCTTCCTGCGCGCGAACCAGGATCTCGTCACCCAGCTCAAGATGCAGATCACGCAGAACGCGCCCGGCATGGGCGACATGCTGGGCTCGGTCATCGACCAGGCGATTCGCTCCGCCGGCACGGTCGGGGTGATCGGTCTTCTGGTGGCGCTCTACTCCGGGCTCGGCTGGATGACGAACCTGCGCGAGGCGCTGTCCGAACAGTGGGGGCAGCGCGACGAGCCGCCGACTCTGCTGCGTCGGCTCGTGGCTGACCTGCTGGCGTTGATCGGCCTGGGCATCGCGTTGGTGGTCTCCGCCGCCGTGTCCGCGGTGGGCGGACTGGCGAAACAGATCGTGGGCTGGCTCGGTCTGGAGAGCGTCACCTGGTTGACCCCGCTGATCTCGCTCGCCGGCTGGGTGGCCGGGCTGCTGGCGAGTGCACTGGTGTTCCTCTGGGTGATCGCCAGACTGCCTCGTGAGCCGGTGACCTGGCGGAGCGCGGCGAAGGCCGCGTTGATCGGAGCGGTCGGCTTCGTGGTGATCCAGCGGATCATGGTCTTCTACATCGTCAGCGTGACCTCGTCGCCGGCCGGGGCGGCGTTCGGCCCGATCATCGGTTTGCTGGTCTTCATCTTCACCGTGTCCCGGTTCCTGCTGTTCCTGACCGCATGGGCCGCGACGGCGAAGGAGAACATGATCGAGGAGCCGCCCCCGGCTCCGTCCCCCGCGGTGATTCGCACCGAGGTCACCGTCGGTGGAGGAGTGGGCGCCGGCGTCACAGCGGGCCTGGTCGGCGCGGGCGCCCTGGCCGGCCTCCTGGGCGGCTTGTTCGCCCGCCGCAGATGATTTCCCAAGGCCCGCCACCCTCCACGAGTCGGCTCTCTCAGCACCGCGAGTCGGGCCCCTCAGCACCGCGAGTCGGGCCTGTCGGCACAGCGAGTCGGGGTTTTCGGCACAGCGAGTCGGGCCTCTCGGCACCGCGAGTCGGGGTTTTCGGCACAGCGAGTCGGGCCTCTCGGCACCGCGAGTCGGGCTTGTCGGCACAGCGAGTCGGGCTTGTCGGCACAGCGAGTCGTGGATTTCGGCAGTTCGGCCCGCGGTTGTGCAGGTGGTCCTCTCTACTACTGGCCTGGACCGGGGGTCTGTAGCAGGTGGTCGCCCGCTCGGCCGGGCGGCGGTGGGGTGCGCGGGCCGCGCCCGGAGGCTCTTCGGGCGACTTCGCAGAGCGTCATGTCGCGTCGCAGACGCTGCAGTGTCTGCGACGCAACCTCAAGCTCTGCGAGGTGGTGTTCAGAGCCCCGACTCGCGGTGCTGAGGGGCCCGGCTCGGTGGGCTGGGGCCCGAGTTGGGGAGTGGGGTGGTCAGTTTTCGGGGGGTGGGGGTGCGCTGGTGCTGTGGCGGCCGCCTCGGACCGAGAGCTCGGGGGACTCCTCCGGGCGGCGGCGGGCGATCAGCCAGGACAGGAGGCCGCCCAGGACCGCGCCACCGCCGATCGTGCCGAGTGCGTACGCGCGATGTTCGGGGGTCTCCTCGGCGGGGACGTCCGGAGTGGCAGCGGGCGCGCTGGCCAGGTCCATCGGCATCGTGGTCGGGGTGGGTGTCTCCAGCTCGGGATTGCGGTCGACCAGCTTGCCGACCGCGGGGGTGTTCGCGGGCAGCGAGAAGCCGTAGTCGAGCAGCCGCGCGGCCTGGGTGTCCATCGGCACCGGATGCTGCTCGCCGCGCATCTGCACGACGACCAGCCTGCGGCTGTTGCGTTGTGCCGCGGTGACCCGGGTGTGCCGAGCGTCGTCGGTGAACCCGGTCTTGCCGCCGAGCGTTCCCGGGTACGTGGCCAGCATCTTGTTGTCGTTGCTGATCTTGAACCCGGGCAGGTTGCCCCGACCGGGCCAGTCGAACAGCCTGGTCCGGCTGATCTCGGCGAAGATCGGCTGCTTGATCGCCTGCCGGTAGAACACCGCGAGGTCGTACGCCGAGGTCGACATGCCCGGTGCATCCAGCCCGGACGGGCTGGTCGGGCGGGTGTCCAGCGCGCCGAGCGAGGCCGCCTTGTCCGACATCAGCTTCAGAGTGGCCGGGACTCCGCCGAGCTGGCGGGCGAGCGCGTTCGCCGCGTCGTTGCCCGAGTTCATGATCAGACCGGTGAACAGCTGCTGGACCGTGTACTCGCCACCTGGCCCGACGCCGACTCGGCTGCCGGTGATCGCACCGTCGGCGGCGGTGCCGGTGACCTTGTCGTCCATGTCGAGCTTGTCCATGATCACCAGCGAGGTGAGGATCTTGAGCAGCGACGCGGGGCGCTCGCGGGCGTGCGGGTTGCGCGCCGCGAGGACAGCGCCGGTGTCGAGGTCGGCGAGGACCCAGGAGACCGCGTCCACCCCGGCGGGCGGCCGGGGTGCGCCGGTCGGCAGGACCAGTCCGCACTCGCCCATCCGAGGGCCGCCGACCGGCGCCTCGGGCACCGGCAACGGTTCGGGCGCGGACTCACCGGGACGTGGCCGCTCGGAGGCGTCGATCGCGGGCGGCGGGGCCACCGGGACGGTGCAGTCGGTGTCGTCGGCCTTCGGCTTCGACGAGGCACTCGACTCGCGCGGCGTGGGAGTCGGCGTCGGAGTGGGACCGTGCGGCGCGGCGGATGCGACGCCGCCGGCCGCCGCCCACAGAAACAGTGCCGTGGTCAGCGTGCTGAGCACGACGGTGGTGCGGCGGCCGTTCACGTCGAAACACAGTAGACGAGCGTCGGCCGGGTCCGGTCGGTGGCGCTGTGAGCGCCTCAGGCGCCCTTCTCTGCCTCAGCCTTCACAGCGGCGAGCGTGGAGCGCATGCCGTCGCACATCTCCTCGTCGATCTTGCCCTTGAACAGCAGCTTGGCGGCCAGCCGCATCGGTGCCGGCGGTTCGCCGACCCGGTTGCGCCACTGGGTGAGCACGGTGCCGCCGCTCTCGGTCGGCTCGATGCGCCAGCCCCACTGCGTCTTGTTCTCGGCGACCTGGAAGGCGAACCGGGTCGGCTCCTCACACTCGACGACCTTGCAGGTGGTGGGCCACCGCATCACGCCGCGCTTGTTGAACCCGATGAACCGGGCACCCTGTGCGGGCCCGGACGCGCCGAGGATCCACTTCCCACCGGTGTTGCCCGGGCTGAACCTGCCCATGCCGGTCACGTCGGTGACCAGTGCCCACACCCGTTCCGGTGTGGCCGCGATCGTCACGCTCTCTTCGTCCATGCCGCTCTCCCCGAAGATCGTTGATTGTTGCTGCTCTGTCAACGACTTGCCCAAGTGCTGGTCACGCCGGGGTACCGACTAGTAGCGTGCGCGCGACGCCTGGGCGTCGCTGGGACAGATGATCTTCGGGAGGGGCGGTTCTGCGGATGCGTCGAATGACGGTGCTCACAGCGGTGTTGCTGACCTCGGCATTGGCCGTGGTGGGTTGCGCGAAGGACTCGGGTTCGAGTAGCGGTTCGGCGCAGGGCGGGCCGGCCACGTGCACCCGTAACGCGCCACCGGCCGCGGCGCCGGTGACGGCCCCGACCAGCGTCGTTCCCGGTCCGAAGCCGAACGCGAGCAACCTCAGGGTCGGCATGGCGTTCGACGTCGGCGGCCGGGGTGACACGTCCTTCAACGACGCGGCGGCTGCCGGTCTGGACCGCGCGAAGGCCGAGCTGGGCGTCGCCGACACCAAGGAGCTGACCGCCGCGGTCGGGGAGAGCAAGGACTCGACCCAGACCCGGCTGCGCCAGCTGGTCGACGGTGGCTACAGCCCGGCGATCGCGGTCGGTTTCGACTACGCGCCGGGCGTCGCGGCGGTCGCCGCCGCCGAGCCGAACGCCAAGTTCGCCATCGTCGACAGCACGGTGGACGGCAACCCGCCGAACGCGACGCCACTGTTGTTCGCCGAGGAGCAGGGCTCGTTCCTGGTCGGTGTCGCGGCCGCGCTGAAGACGAAGGCCTGCCACATCGGGTTCGTCGGCGGTGTGCAGAACCCGCTGATCCAGAAGTTCGAGGCCGGCTTCAAACAGGGTGCCAAGGCGGTCGCGCCGGACATCAAGATCGACACCAGCTACCTGTCACCCGCCGGTGACTTGAGCGGCTTCAACGACCCGGCCAAGGGCCAGGAGTCGGCGAAGGGCCAGCTCGACTCCGGCGCGGACATCATCTACGCGGCGGCGGGCGCGTCCGGCAACGGCGTGCTCCGCTCGATCAAGGCGGCCAGCAGCCCGGACAACCCGAAGTGGGGCATCGGCGTCGACTCCGACCAGTACCAGGACAAGACGCTGGGCGACGTCAAGGACATCATCCTCACCTCGATGCTCAAGCGCGTCGACGTGGCGGTCTTCGACTACATCGCGGCCGTGGCGAGCAACCAGGTGTCCACCCTGCCCAAGGAGTTCGATTTGAAGTCCGACGGCGTCGGCTACGCCACCTCCGGAGGCAAGGTCGACGACATCAAGCCCCAGCTGGAGGCCTACCGGGCCGCGATCATCAACGGCTCGATCAAGGTCTCCACGACCCCGTGAGCGCCGAGCCGGCGGTTGCCATGGTCGGCATCAGCAAGCACTTCCCCGGCGTCATCGCGAACAGCGACGTCGACCTGAGCGTGCGCGCGGGTGAGGTGCACGCGCTGTGCGGGGAGAACGGTGCCGGCAAGTCGACCCTGATGAAGATCCTCTACGGGATGCTCCAGCCGGACGGCGGTCACATCGAGGTGGCCGGCGAGACCGTACGGTTCCGTTCACCCTCGGACGCGATCAAGGCCGGCATCGGCATGGTGCACCAGCACTTCATGCTCGCCGACAACCTGACCGTCGCGGAGAACGTGCTGCTCGGCGCGGAGGCGGCGCACGGCATCGGTCGTCGCGCCCGTGGACGGATCACGGAGCTGGCGAGAACCACCGGGCTGAGGGTCGATCCGGATCTTCCGCTCGCCCGGCTCGGCGTCGCCGACCGGCAACGCGTGGAGATCCTCAAGGTGCTGTACCGGGGCGCCAAGGTGGTCATCCTCGACGAGCCGACCGCCGTGCTGGTGCCGCAGGAGGTCGACGAGCTGTTCGCCACCGTGCGTGACATGCAGAAACAGGACTACACGTTCCTGTTCATCTCGCACAAGCTGGACGAGGTGCGGGCCATCGCGGACTCGATCACGGTCATCCGCCGCGGTCGTTGTGTCGGTACGGCCGACCCGAAGACGGTCACCAACTCCCAGCTCGCCGAGATGATGGTGGGCAGCGAGCTGCCGGACCCGGGGACCTCGGAGTCGACCGTCACCGACCGCGAGGTGCTGCGCGTCGAGGACCTGACCCTGCTCGTCGAGGGAGATACCGCGGGGCGCCGGGTCCTGGACGCGGTCAGCCTGACCGTGCACGCGGGTGAGGTGCTCGGCATCGCCGGCGTGGAGGGCAACGGTCAGACCGAGCTGGTCGAGACGATCATGGGCATGCGCCGGGCGGAGTCCGGGAAGGTCCTCCTGGGCGGTTCGCGGGACCTCAGCACGGAGACGACGCTCGCCCGCCGCGAGGCGGGCATCGGCTACGTGCCGGAGGACCGGACACGGCATGCACTGCTGCCCAGTCAGCCGCTGTGGGCCAACCGCATGCTCGGCTACCAGAGTCGCCCGCCGGTCGCTAAGGGTGCGCTGCTGGACGTCACAGCCGCCAGGAAGGACACCGCGCGGATCGTCGCCGAGTACGACGTGCGGACGCCCGGCGTGGAGGTGCCCGCCGCGGCACTGTCCGGCGGCAACCAGCAGAAGCTCGTGGTCGGCCGGGAGCTGTCCGGTTCGCCGGTGCTGCTGATCGCCTCCCACCCGACCCGGGGCGTGGACGTCGGCGCCCAGGCGTTGATCTGGGAACAAATTCGGGCCGCGCAACGTGAGGGGCTCGCGGTGCTGCTCGTGTCGGCGGACCTCGACGAGCTGATCGGGCTCTCCGACTCGATCAAGGTGATGCTGCGCGGCAAGCTGGTGGCCGACGCCGACCCGGCCACCGTCACCCCCGAGCAGCTGGGCAGCGCGATGACCGGAGCGCGGTCGTGAGGCGGCTGCTGGCGCCGGTGTCGGCGATCGTGTTCGCCGCGCTGCTGTGCGCGGTCGCACTGGTGATCAGCGGTGACTCGCCGTTGACCGCGCTGGGTGCGATGGTCGAGCAGGTCGGGCAGGGCACCACAGCGGTCGACATCGTCAACAGCGCCGCCGTCTACTACCTGTCCGGGCTCGCGGTGGCGATCGGCTTCCAGATGAAGCTGTTCAACATCGGCGTCGAGGGCCAGTTCCGGCTGGGCGCGTGTGTCGCCGCGATCGTCGGCGGTGCGTTCGTTCTGCCGGCCGCGCTGCACACCGTCGTGGTCATCCTGGTCGCGGTGCTGGTCGGCGCCGCGTCGGCGGGCATCGCGGCGCTGATCAAGGCCTATCGCGGGGTCAGCGAGGTCATCTCGACGATCATGCTGAACGCCATCTCCACCGGGGTGATCGCCTACCTGATCAGGCCGGACACGTTCGGTGTCCTGCAGGGCAACAACATCTCGACCGTCCCGATCGCGCCGGGCGGACGGTTCCCCGGCATCTCGCTCGGCGGCGCCGGAACGGTGTTCGGCATGGTCTTCGTGGCCGCCGCGCTGGGCGTCGGCTACTGGTTCCTGTTGGGCCGGACCCGGTTCGGGTTCGAGCTCAAGGCCTCCGGGGAGTCGCCGACGGCGGCCTCGGCCGGCGGGGTCAACGCTCGTCGGATGACGGTGTACGCGCTGCTGATGTCGGGCGCGGTCGCGGGTCTGGTCGGGTTGCCGGAACTGCTCGGCAGGGACTTCGCGTACACGCTGAGCTCGCCGCAGGGCTACGGCTTCACCGGCATCGCGATCGCGCTGCTCGGCCGCAACTCGCCGGTCGGGATCGCGTTCGGATCGCTGCTGTGGGCGTTCCTGGACAAGTCGGCGCTGGCGCTGGACAACGTGGGCGTACCCAGGGAGATCGCGGTGATCATGCAGGGGGTGTCGGTGATCGCGGTGGTGATCGCCTACGAGGTCGTGCGACGGTACGAGCTGGCCGCGCAGCAGCGGCGGGTGGCGAGCGCACAGGCGACGTCGGCTGAGCCGGCGGTGACGGCATGACCGCGCTGAGCCCGGCACCGGCCACCGTGCCCGCGCCGGCACCGCCGCGCCGTCGTCTCCCGGGGTGGGCGAGCGGGGCGCTGGTCGCCGCGATCGCGGTCGCCGTGCTCGTGGTGACCTCGGCGTTGACCGGCGAGCACGAGCTGACCTCGTCCGGCACGATCCAGTCGGCGGTACGGCTGCTCATGCCGATCCTGCTGGCCGGCCTCGGCGGGTTGTGGGCCGAACGAGCCGGGGTGATCAACCTCGGCCTCGAAGGCATGATGATCATGGGGACCTGGGGGGCGGCGTTCTCCGGTCTGCTCTGGGGACCGTGGGCAGCGGTGATCGGCGGAATCCTGTTCGGCGCATTGGGCGGGCTGCTGCACGCGCTGGCGACCGTGACGTTCGGCGTCAACCACATCGTCTCCGGCGTCGCGATCTCCCTGCTCGGCGCCGGGCTGACGAAGTACCTGTCCACGCTCATCTTCGAGCCGATCTCCCGCAACCCCAGACAGTCCCCGCTGATCACCGGCTTCGACACCTACTCGGTGCAGCCGCTCGCCGGGTGGCTGGCGAAGCTGGAGGACAGCCATCTCGCGGTGCTGTCGGACGTCGCCGGGCTGCTGCGCGGCGTACTCAGCGGCTTCACCCCGGTCGTGATCATCGGACTGGTGCTGGTGCCGGTCAGCTACTGGGTGCTGTGGCGCACCCGGTTCGGGTTGCGGCTGCGGTCCTGCGGCGAGAACCCGTACGCCGCCGAGTCGCTCGGGGTGAACGTCTACCTGCACAAGTACGCCGCCGTCGTGATCTCCGGCGGGCTGGCCGGGCTTGGCGGGGTCGCGCTGGTGCTCAACCCAGGCCAGCTCGGCTACCTGGAGAACCAGACCGGCGGCCGAGGCTATATCGGCCTGGCCGCGATGATCTTCGGCAACTGGCGCCCCGGGGGACTGCTCGCCGGGTCCGCGTTGTTCGGCTACGTCGACGGGCTGCAGCTGCGTGCGGGCGGTGAGGCGGTGCACTCGCTGCTCTACGGCGGCTCGCTGCTGGCCGTGGCGGTCGCCGTCTGGTGGGCGGCTCGGCGGCGGTGGCTCCCCGCGGTGGTCGCGCTCGTGGCCGGGGCGCTGGCCTACGCGGTGTACTACTTCACCGACACGATCCCGCGTGAGTTCGCGACGTACGCCCCGCAGCTGGTGACCCTCGTGGTCCTCGCGGTGGCCGCGCAACGACTGAGGCCGCCTGCCGCCGACGGCCTCGAGTACCGGCGGGGCGCCGGTGACTGAGCAGACCGTCGACTGGCCCGCGCTGAGGGCGGCCGCGCTCGCCGCCACGGCCCACTCGTACAGCCCGTACTCGGGGCTCGCGGTCGGTTCGGCCGCGCTGTGCGACGACGGCAGGGTCGTGATCGGCTGCAACGTCGAGAACGCGTCCTACGGGCTCGGGGTGTGCGCCGAGACGATGATGGCCGGACAGCTGCGCCTGGGCGGCGGTGGCCGGTTCGTCGCGGTGTCCTGTCGGTCGGGCGCGGACGTCGCGCTGACCCCGTGCGGCCGCTGCCGCCAGGTGCTCCACGAGCTCGGCGGGCCCGGCTGCCTGGTCGACACCGACCAGGGGGTCCGCAGCATGGCCGAGCTGCTGCCGCTCGCCTTCGGCCCCGAGGATCTGCCCTGACGGCGGGCCCCGGGGACGGCCGTCAGGCGCTGAGGGCCCCTGGCGACCCGTGAGTGTTTTGGGTTGCCAGGGCAGCCCAAAACACTCACGGCTCCATGTCAGGAGCTAAAGAAATCAGGATCGGAGGGACCACATGACGATCAGCGCGGTGGACGTGATCAGGGCCAAGCGGGACGGGGAGAGGCTGAGCGACGAGCAGATCGACTGGGTCGTCGCCGGATACACCGACGGCACGGTCGCCGAGGAACAGATGTCCGCGCTGGCGATGGCGATCCTGCTGCGCGGTATGGACGGCACGGAGACCGCGCGCTGGACCCAGGCCATGATCGACTCGGGTGACCGGCTCGCGCTCGGCGGAACGGGTCGTCCGCTGGTGGACAAGCACTCCACGGGAGGTGTCGGCGACAAGATCAGCCTGCCGCTCGCCCCGCTCGTGGCCGCCTGCGGCGCGGCCGTGCCACAGCTGTCCGGCCGAGGGCTCGGGCACACCGGCGGAACCCTGGACAAGCTGGAGTCCATTCCCGGCTGGCGCGCGGAGCTGAGCGACGAGGAGATCCGCGCCCAGCTGGCCGAGGTGGGCGCGGTGATCTGCGCGACCACCCCCAGGCTCGCGCCCGCCGACCGCAAGCTCTACGCACTGCGCGACGTCACCGCGACGGTCGAGTCGATCCCGCTGATCGCCAGCTCGATCATGAGCAAGAAGATCGCCGAGGGCACCGAAGCGCTGGTCCTGGACGTGAAGGTCGGCTCAGGGGCGTTCATGAAGAGTCCGGGGCGCGCCCGCGAGCTGGCGGTGGCCATGCGTGACATCGCGTCGGCCCACGGGCTGCGCTGCGTCGCGCTGCTCACCGACATGAGCGTCCCGCTCGGGCGCGCGGTGGGCAACGCGCTGGAGGTCGCGGAGTCGGTGGAGGTGCTGCGCGGTGGGGGCCCGGCCGACGTCGTCGAGCTGACGGTCCGCCTGGCCGGCGAGATGCTCGCACTCGCCGGTATCGAGGACGTCGATCCTGGTGAGGTACTCGTCTCGGGCGCGGCCCACGACGTCTGGCGCAAGATGATCGCCGCGCAGGGTGGCGACCCGGATGCCGCGCTGCCGGTCGCCCGGCACGTCGAGCCGGTGGTCGCCGAGCGCGACGGCGTCCTGGCCGGCTGCGACGCCTACGAGATCGGCGTGGCCGCGTGGCGGTTGGGCGCCGGCCGGGCCCGCAAGGAGGACCCGGTGGACCCGGCGGCTGGAATCCGGCTGCTAGTGGACCCGGGTGAGAAGGTCGTCGCCGGTCAGCCGCTGCTGGAACTGCACACCAACCGTCCCGAGGTGCTGCCGTCGGTGCGCGAGGACGTGGCGCGTGCGGTCACCCTGGTAGACGAGCCCAGCCGCGAGCGCGCTCCGCTGGTACTGGACCGAGTCTCCTGACAGCGCGGACACCGGAGAGAGGGAGGCGAGGCCGGTAACCGCTGCTCCCATCCCGCTCTTGTGGCTACAATGGCTCGATAGTTTATGGCCACGGAGGTGTGCGGTGGAGATTGGTGTGCGCGAGCTCCGGGACAAGTTGAGTCGCCATCTCGCCGAGGTGCAACTAGGCCATACGGTGACGATCACCGATCATGGACGACCTATCGCGCGGATCGTGCCGGTGCAGCGACCGACACGGCTGGAAGCGCTGCGTGAGGAAGGCCGCATACGGGCGGGCCGCATTCGCAAACAACCTGCTCCTGATCCAGTGGGTGCGGTGGGCGTGGTGAGCGATCTGATCGACGATCAGCGACGGTGATCGGCTACGCGGACACCTCCGCTGTGGTGCCATTGCTGGTCGCCGAACCGAGCAGCGGGATGTGTCGGCGATTCTGGGACGACACGGACGTCGTCGTATCCAGCAGACTGCTCTATGTCGAGGCTGCGGCTGCGCTGGCGCAAGCACAGCGGATGCGGCGCCTGACCGCTGACCAACACGACCAGGCATTGGCCATTCTGGACACCCTGTGGGCACAGTTCGACATCGTGGAGATCGATGAACTCCTCGTTCGGCGGGCGGCCCGACTGGCTCACGATCTCGGCCTACGTGGCTACGACGCCATCCACTGCGCGGCGGCCGAACAGCTCAACGACGACAACGTCGTAGCGGCTTCGGGCGACCAGTGTCTACTCAACGCCTGGTCCACCCTGAACATCGACACCTTTGACACCAACCAGCCCCACGAACACTGACGCGAAGAGGATCACCGACATCGCTCATCGCGCGTGCTGGACCGGGTGTCCTAGACCGGCTCGTTCGAGGTGTCGGGCGAGCCGGACCAGCAGGTACGCCATGACGACGAGCATCACGGTGCCGGTCGCGATCGCCGTGCCGGCCGGTCCCCAGCGGTAGTCGTTGGCGGCCGGGGCGGTGACCACCACGTACAGGGTGCGCCCGATCAGTGCTCCGCCGATGAGCCAGATTCGGTACCGGTCCGACCAGTTGGCGGCGCCCGACCAGCGGTGGATCAGTCGGCCGGCCCAGACGGCGACCGCGGCGGCGACGGCCATCGGGATGAACACCCAGGCACCGGTACCGATGGCAGGCCCGTCAGGCGGCAGCCCAGCGGGCATCAGCAGGCCGAGGAAGCACGCCGAGGCGCCGCCGCCGAGGAGCGCGACCACCACCGGTCGCGGTGCCCTCGGCGAGTCACCAGGGCGCGGATCGCGGCCGGGGAGCACCCGCAGCGCCACGACGAGGAGCACGGCGACGGCGGCCAGGATCGCGAGCACCACCGGCAGCGGGGTCTGATAGCCGGGATCCTGGGTGGCCGCGATGCCCACCCGCAGCAGCACGACGCCGAGCAGCGCCGCCGCCCCGGTGGTCAGCAGGCCGCCGCGCCGCAGATACGGGCGGGTGCGATCGGCAGGGAAGAGCAGGTCCGTGAGCAGTACGGGGATCAGGACGCTGAACACAGCGTGGTAGCCGATCTGGGACTGCCAGTAGGTCGTGTTGACCCCGAGGACCCTCGGCCCCCAGTCGGCCGCGTTGTACAGGTTCGGGCTGGTCAGCGCCTGCAGGCCGATGCCGTCCTCGACGAGCTCGTAGACCAGGCCGGCCACCAGCAGGCTGGGCCAGCCTCCTCCGAACCGGACGACCAGCTCGCGCAGGAGCAGCACACCCGCGCCGTACATGACCACGAGCGCGGGCAGCAGCAGCCACATCGCCGGCATCGTGACCCCGCTGAACGTCACCTCGGCGCTGGCCGGGGCGAGCACGACGAGCGTCCAGGCGGCCTTACGGTTCCCCACCATCGGTGGGCGTTGCGTCGTCACGTGCTGCTCCCGTCTCTTCTTACTTAGCTGAGTAAGATGGCGGTCGACGGAGCGCCTGTCAACTGGTTCTGGAACGGAGTCGTCGATGTCGGTCAGTCCCGGGACCGGGCCGAGCGCCGCCGCGGCGGCGCGCCGGACTCAGATCCTCGCCGCGACGATCGAGACCATCGCCGAGCTCGGTTACCGGGGTGCGACGTTCGCGCGCATCGCCGAGCGCGGCGGACTGAGCAGCACGCGGCTGATCTCCTACCATTTCGCCGGCAGGGACGAGCTGGTGAAAGCCGTGGTGGCCGACGTGTATCTGTCGATCGACCGGTTCCTGCTGGAACGCGCGGCTGACCAGCCGGGGAGCCGGCCGCTGAGGCAGCCGCCCGGCGAACCCCCACCGCCGGTCCGCGGCGGCGCGTGGGACGAGCTGCGTGCCTATCTCACCGGCGTGGTCGCCTTCATCGACGGTCATCGGACCAGGATGCAGGCGCTGCACTCGATCTTCGCGGCGCTGCACGACGAGCCGGGCCATGAGGCGGCATACGGCACCGAGACCGACCGGGCCGTGCTCGGGCACGTGCAGGACATCCTGCGGCGAGGTCAGCTGGGCGGGGAGTTCAGGGAGTTCGACACGCTCGTCATGGCTGCCACGATCCAGCGCTCGCTGGACCGGTTGCCGTTCCTGCTACGTACGCAACCAGGTCTGAACCTGGGTCACTGCGCGGAGGAGCTGGTCACTCTGTTCGCTCTGGCGACAGGGGCGCGGGATCGTGGTGGGAGTGGTTCGGTCATGCGTGCGGAGTGAGCGAGCGGAGCGTGTGGCCCTGGTCGAGCTCGATCGACCAGGGCCACACGCCGTCACACACTCCGCTGGTGCTCGGGTGTGCCTCCTAGCCGGGAGACACACCCGGCCCCTCAGTCGTCGTCGTCGTTCGACTCGTCCGGGCTGTTGCCGTTGCGGGCCTTGATGCTGGCCTTGGCACGGCTGCGCCGCTGCGCGGGCCGAGGAGCCGGCATCGGCATCTGGGTGTTGTGCGCACCCGGTCCTCGGCCGAGGATCAGCTCGGCGAACGTCGCCATCGCCTCGTCCAGCTGCCCCGCGTTGCGCCGCTCGGACTCCTGGTTCGCCTGCTGCACGAGCGCGACGAGCGAGTCCTTGTCCGGGCGGTTGACCAGCGAGGTGTCCAGCGAGTCGAGCCGCTTGGTGACGGCTTCGAGCTGGGTGGCCAGCGCGTCGAGCCTGCCGGCGAGGCCGGTGAGCTGCTCGGTCGGGTCCACGGCGGGACGCTGGCCGAGCTCGGTCAGCTTGCCCTGGACACCCGCGTTGGTCTCGCTGACCAGCTGACGCAGGCTCTCCGCGTTCTGCTCGGCCGCCTTGCCGGCGTCCTCGCGAGACGCGACGATCTGCTGGCGCAGCGCCTCGTCCACCTCGTCGACCTTGCCGCGCAGCGCGGTCTCGGAGTCGCCGATGCGCTCCTTGACCGGGCCGGTGATCGCGGCGGGCAGCCCGTCGAGGCGAAGCTCGTGCCGGTCGAGCCGGTTGTCCAGGTCGTCGAGCCGCTTGTGCAGCCCGCCGAGCTTGTCATCGAGGCCGTCCATCTTGCCGACGACGCCTTCCATGCGGCCGGCGACACCGTCCAGACGGCCGTCGATCTGGGCGAACGGCTTGGCGAGCCGGTCGACCAGTGCGTCGACCGAGCGCCCTACCGAGGCGACGGAAGCGTCCTGGGCGTCCAGCTTGGCGACCGTCTCGTCCAGCCGCTCGGCCAGCACGCTGACCTCGGTGCGGTCGGGGAGCTCGGCCAGCCGCTTACGCATCGAGCCGAGCGCGTCGAGCGTCGCCAGCCGAGCGTGAATCTCGTCGAGGGAGTCGAAGATCTGCTGCTGTTCACTGTCGCGGATCTCGGCTGCACGCATGAGCATGCTGCGCATCCGATCGAACGACATAGTCTGTTGATCACTCAAGGCGTTGACGCTTTCGTCGAACGGTTAGGGGAGCGGAGCATTGAGGAGCCTATCGAGTAGCTCAGAGTCACCCGCATGGGTTCCCGCGTCGTGCTTGCATCACCCGAACGGTTGGAGTATGGGAGGCAGGATCTGTGCTGGGAGATCAATATCCGGTCGCGATGACCGCGGAGCACATCCGCGCGGCGCCTAAGGTGCTGCTGCACGACCATCTCGACGGCGGTCTGCGCCCCGAGACGGTCGTGGAACTGGCGCGGTCCGATGACTACCGCGCGTTACCCACCTATGATGCGGCCGAGCTCGGGGCTTGGTTCACCTCCGCCGCCGACTCCGGGTCGCTGGAGCGCTACCTGGAGACCTTCGCCCACACCGTCGCGGTCATGCAGAACCGCGAGGCGCTGGTCCGGGTCGCCGCCGAGTGCGCCCAGGACCTCGCCGAGGACGGTGTGGTCTACGCCGAGGTCAGGTACGCCCCCGAACAGCACGTGGAGCGGGGGCTGGAGCTCGACGACGTGGTCGAGGCGGTCCTGGAGGGCTTCCGGCTCGGCAGTGAGCGGGCCGCCGAGTCCGGGCACCGGATCCGGGTCGGCTGTCTGCTCACCGCGATGCGACACGCCGCACGGTCCCGGGAGATCGCCGAGCTCGCTGTGCGTTACCGCGACGAGGGTGTTGTCGGTTTCGACATCGCGGGCGCCGAGGCGGGCTTCCCGCCCACCCGGCACCTGGACGCGTTCGAGTACCTGCGCCAGCAGAACGGCCACTTCACCATCCACGCCGGAGAGGCGTTCGGGCTGCCGTCGATCTGGGAGGCGCTGCAGTGGTGCGGCACCGACCGGCTGGGGCACGGCGTCCGCATCGTCGACGACATCTCGGTCGGGCCGGACGGCGCGGTCGAGCTCGGCCGGCTGGCGGCCTACGTGCGGGACAAGCGGATCCCGCTGGAGATGTGCCCGTCGTCGAACATCCAGACCGGCGCCGCGACGTCCATGGCCGAGCATCCGATCGGTCTGCTCACCCGGCTGCGGTTCCGGGTCACGGTCAACACCGACAACCGGCTCATGTCGAACTGCAGCATGACCAGCGAGATGCTGCACCTGGCGCAGACCTTCGGCTACGGCTGGGCGGATCTGCGCTGGTTCACCGTCAACGCCATGAAGAGCGCCTTCATCGGTTTCGACGAGCGCCTGGATTTGATCAACAACGTGATCAAGCCGGCGTATGCGGAACTGGTTGACTGAGCGGTCGCTCGGTCGCTTTTTTTTGGGGGTGCAGTGGGGTGTCCCCGCTGGCCATCCAGTGTCTTGGCGTGGTCGGGCGGTATCAACCCCCGGCTTCGCCGGCCTCGCGCGGGTTCGTGGTTGCGCGGGTTCGGGGGCGAGGTTTCAGGGTTGACACCGCCCGCCCACGCCAAGTGCGGGCCAGGATCGCGGGGACGGGGGAGCTGTGCGCGCCCACAGGCGGCCACGGCTGCGCCGCGTCCCACCGGCTGCAGTGCGCCCCGGGAGGGGCAGGGGTTCGGGTGACTTCGCAGAGCTTCGTGTCGTGTCGCAGATGTTCCAACATCTGCGACACGACACGAGCCTCTGCGAGGTGCGCCAGAACCTCTGCGAAGTGCGCGACGTGGGCGAGGTGGGCGAGGGTCGCGCTCCGCGAGTCTCCCCGCAGGGGGTTCAGTGCGAAGCACTG
>NZ_AUBB01000017.1:269156-347872 GCF_000429025.1 Actinospineispora spinosispora DSM 44797 | reverse complement strand
TTTCCACCAACCCCCATGCGAGAGAAGGTCATATCCGGTATTAGACCCAGTTTCCCAGGCTTATCCCGAAGCTAAAGGCAGGTCACCCACGTGTTACTCACCCGTTCGCCGCTCGTGTACCCCCGAAAGGGCCTTACCGCTCGACTTGCATGTGTTAAGCACGCCGCCAGCGTTCGTCCTGAGCCAGGATCAAACTCTCCATAGAAACCTGTACTCAAAATTAATGCACCCCCCACAAAGGAGGAGCAACACAAACTGGCATAAACAAACCATAGACACAATCAAGTGTCTCATCTGACGCCTACAAGCGAGACGCCAAATAGTTCAGCACACTGTTGAGTTCTCAAAAGACATCCGCACACCATCACGTTCCACTTACTAGGTGGTTCGATCCGGGGCAACTCTCTCACGATACACAGTTCGAGACGCGGTAGCAACCGCACGCCCTGCAGACGATCAAGTTCGTTCCGGTCGCTCTGTGCGGTTCGCGCCCGGTGGCCGGTGTTTCTGGCTTCCGTGCGCCCCGCTTGGCGACGAGGAGAAAGTTACACACCCCGCCAACGCCGAGTCAAACCGGGGGGTCGTTCTTCCAAACGGGACATGTCTTCCCAGGTCAACGAGCTACGGACCAGGTCGGACGCACCCCGGGACCGCCCAAAACCGCCGTTTTCGCGTTTTGTGACCTGGGTCGCATTTACTTGCTTCTGGCGTGACGCAGGCCACCCGGGCGGTACTGGCTCACTGCTGGCGAGCCATCCACCCAGAACCGCCACGGGATGTCCGCCGCGGCGGCGACACCGACACGGGGACCGCTACGGAACTGCTCGGGCGGCAGAGGCGGACCCGCGAGCAACCGCACAGGAGAGTTCGGATCGGTCAGGTCCGCGCCGTTGTGTTCGCGGCCCAGGCCGAGCAACGAGGCGAGCCTTGCCGGGCCGCGAGCCAGCTCGCTCGCCCGCTTCGCGGTGGGACGTCTGCTGTGAGCCAGTCCCAGATCACTGGTCACCTCACCCGCGCGAAGGAGGACCGCGCCCGCCACCCCGTCGGTCAGACACACGACGTTGGCGCAGAAATGCATCCCGTAGACGAAGTACACGTACAGATACCCGGCCGGACCCCACATGACCGCGTTGCGCGGGGTCCGGCCGCGGTAGCAGTGCGACGCGGGGTCGTCGGCGCCTCGATACGCCTCGACCTCGACCAGCCGCACCGCCACCGGACCGTCATCGGTGTCCGACACCACCGTGCAGCCGAGCAGCCGATGAGCGGCGTCGACCGGGTCGATCGCCAGCTCCTCGCGCGCCAGAATCACCGCTTGCTGATCCATACCCGCGCGTCATCGACGACCGTCCGCAGCTCGCCGAGCTGTTCCGCCACTCGGCTCGGCGCGGTGCCCCCTCGGCCATCCCGTGAACCGATCGATCCGGCGACCGTCAACACGTCCCGAACCGCAGGAGTGAGCGCGGGAGACGCCTGGGCGAGCTCCGCATCGGTCAGTTCGTCCAGGCCCACCCCCCGGGTTTCGGCCATCCGGACACACGCCCCGGCCGCCTCGTGAGCGACCCGGAACGGCACCCCTGCGCGCACCAGCCACTCGGCTATGTCGGTGGCGAGGGTGAACCCGGCGGGAGCCAGCTCGGCCAGCCGGTCGGTGTGGAACACCAACGTCTCGACCATGCCCGCGACCGCCGGGAGCAACAGCTCCAGCTGGTCCGCGGAGTCGAACAGCGGCTCCTTGTCCTCCTGGAGGTCCCGGTTGTAGGCCAACGGCTGGGCCTTCAACGTGGCCAGCAGCCCCGAGAGGTTACCGATCAACCGACCGGATTTCCCTCGGGTGAGCTCAGCCACATCCGGGTTCTTCTTCTGCGGCATGATCGAGCTGCCGGTCGAGAACGCGTCGTCGAGTGTGACGTAGCCGAACTCGACGGTGCACCAGACGATCACCTCCTCGGCGAGTCTGGACAGATCGACACCGATCAGTGCGAGCACGAACGCGCCCTCGGCCGCGAGATCGCGGGAGGCGGTGCCGTCGATCGAGTTGGCGACCGAACCGACGAAGCCCAGCTCGGCCGCGACCGCCTCGGGATCCAGACCCAACGAGCTGCCGGCCAGCGCCCCGGAGCCGTACGGCGAGATCGCCGCACGCCGGTCCGCGTCCCGCAGGCGGTCGACGTCCCGCAGCAGCGCCTGCGCGTGCGCGGCGAGGTGGTGCGCCAGCAACACCGGCTGCGCGTGCTGCAGATGGGTCCGCCCCGGCATGGCCGCGTCCGGATGGCGCGTCGCCTGGGACAGGAGCGCATCGACCACGTCCAGCACACCACCGGCGACCCGTCGGGCCGTGTCCCGCCACCACAGTCGCAGCAGCGTCGCGATCTGGTCGTTGCGCGACCGGCCGGCGCGCAGCTTCCCACCGAGCTCCGGCCCGGCCCGGTCGATCAACCCGCGCTCCAACGCCGAGTGCACGTCCTCGTCGGATTCGGCCGGCGCGAACGCCCCGGACAGCACGTCGGCCTCCAGACCGTCCAGCGCGGCGATCATGCCGGTCAACTCGTCGTCTGAGAGCAAACCCGCCCGGTGCAGTACCCGGGCGTGCGCCCGGGATCCGGTGATGTCGTATCGAGCCAGCCGCCAGTCGAAATGCGTCGACTTGGACAGCGCGGCCAACGCCTCCGAAGGGCCGCCGCTGAACCGGCCTCCCCACAACGCGGAGCCTGTGTTGATGCTCGTTTCGGCAAGCCTTCTCTCGACCATCAGTCGGTGCCCGATTCCAACGCGGCATCGTCGAGGAAACTGTGATCGTCAGCGCGGAGGGCGCTGTTGCCCTGGGCCGCCGCGATCTGGTCGAACCCGCCCGCCGGCAGCTCACCGAAGAGCGTGCCGTTCTCCAGGCGTACCGTCCCCTGCTCGTGCGGCTGTCCGGCATAGGACTCCAGCTTGGCGCGGGAGTCGGCGATGTCCAGGTTCCGCATGGTGAGCTGACCGATCCGGTCCGTCGGCCCGAACGCGGGGTTCTCGACCCGCTCCATGGACAGCCGCTCCGGGTGGTACGAGAAGCCCGGCCCCTGGGTGTCGAGGATCGAGTAGTCATCACCCCGGCGCAGCCGCAACGTCACGGAGCCGGTCACCAGCGAGGCGATCCACCGCTGGATCGACTCGCGCACCATCAACGCCTGCGGGTCGAGCCAACGGCCTTCGTACAGCAGCCGGCCCAGCTTGCGCCCTTCGTTGTGATAGTTGGCGACGGTGTCCTCGTTGTGAATCGCGTTGAGCAGCCGCTCGTAGGCGGCGAAGAGCAACGCCATCCCGGGGGCCTCGTAGATGCCGCGCGACTTGGCCTCGATGATCCGGTTCTCGATCTGGTCCGACATGCCCAGTCCGTGACGCCCGCCGATCGCGTTCGCCTCCAGCACCAGGTCGACCTGAGAGGCGAACTGCTTACCGTTGATCGCCACCGGGTAGCCGGCCTCGAAGGTGATCGTGACGTCCTCGGTCTCGATCTCCACCGAGGGGTCCCAGAACTTCACCCCCATGATCGGCTCGACGGTCTCCAGCGACACGTCCAGGTGCTCGAGCGTCTTGGCCTCGTGGGTCGCGCCCCAGATGTTGGCGTCGGTCGAGTAGGCCTTCTCCGCCGGGTCCCGGTACGGCAGCCCGTGTGCGGTGAGCCAGCGGCTCATCTCGTCACGACCGCCCAGCTCCGCGACGAAGTCGGCGTCCAGCCACGGCTTGTAGACCCGCAGCTCCGGATTGGCCAGCAGGCCGTAGCGGTAGAACCGCTCGATGTCGTTGCCCTTGAACGTCGACCCGTCGCCCCAGATGTTGACCTCGTCGGCCTGCATCGCCCGGACCAGCAGCGTGCCCGTGACGGCGCGGCCCAGTGGCGTGGTGTTGAAGTACACGCGACCGCCGGACCTGATGTGGAACGCACCGCAGGCCAGCGCGGCCAAACCCTCTTCGACCAGCTGCGGCTTGATGTCCACCGCGCGGGCGAGCTCGGCACCGTATTCCATCGCCCGGGCGGGCACACCGTCGATGTCCAGCTCGTCGTACTGCCCGAGATCGGCGGTATAGGTGCAGGGGAACCCGCCCTTGTCTCGCATCCAGGCGACCGCGACAGAGGTATCGAGGCCACCGGAGAAGGCGATGCCGATGCGCTCGCCCCGGGGAAGAGAGCTCAGGACCTTGCTCACGAGAAAGATGCTCCTTCGTCAGTATTCGCGCGGGAGCGTGAGTCGCCCAGTGCGGCGATCCGCCCCGCCAGTTCAGCTCCGGTGAGCGGCTCTCGGGCCACCACCAGGATCGTGTCGTCACCGGCGATGGTGCCCACCACGTCGTGCAACGCGGCTCTATCCAACGCGCTCGCCAGGAACTGCGCGGCGCCGGGTGGGGTCCGCAACACCGCGAGGTTGCCACTGGCATCGGTCGAGACCAGCAGCTCCCCCAGCAACCTGGCCAGCCTCGACGTGCCACCACCCGACGAGCGCATCGGGTGCCCGTCCTCCGGCAGCACGTACACCGGGGCCCCGCCGTCCGGGCCCCGGAGCTTGACCGCACCCAGCTCGTCCAGGTCCCTGGACAGGGTGGCCTGGGTGACGTCCACCCCTTCCGAGGCCAGCAGCGTGGCCAGCTCGGCCTGGCTACGCACCGCGCGCTGGATGATCAGCTCGACGATCCGCGCCTGCCGGGCGACCCGGGTCGGCATGCTCATCCGGACTGCTCCAACAACCACTGCAGCAGGGCCTTCTGCGCGTGCAGCCGGTTCTCCGCCTCGTCCCACACTCCGCTCGCCGGGCCGTCGATCACCTCGTCGGTGATCTCGTCGCCTCGGTGCGCCGGCAGGCAGTGCAGCACCGTCGCCCCCGGGTTGGCGTGCGCGAGCAGCTCGGTGTTGACCTGGAACGGAAGGAACGGGGCCCTGCGATCCTGCCCGTCCGCCTCCTGGCCCATGGACACCCAGGTGTCGGTGACTACCACGTCCGCGCCGGTCACGGCGGCGACCGGATCCCCGGTCACCGTCACGCTGCCGTCGGTCTCGATCGCGCGTGCCTTGGCGTCCCGCACGACCTCGGCATCCGGGACGAAGCCGTCCGGCGCCGCGATCCGGACGTGCAGACCCGCGGTGACCCCGCCCAGCAGCAGCGAGTGCGCCATGTTGTTCGCGCCGTCACCGAGATAGACCAGGGTGAGCCCGGCCAGACGGCCGTGACGTTCCCGGATGGTCTGCAGGTCGGCGAGTACCTGGCAGGGGTGGAACTCGTCGGTCAGCGCGTTGATCACCGGGACCGAGCTCGCGGCGGCCATCCGTTCGATGCGCTGCTGACCGGCGGTGCGCCACACGACGGCATCGACGAACCGGGACAGCACGCGGGCGGTGTCCTCGATGGTCTCGCCCCGGCCCAGCTGGCTGCTACCGGCGTCGATGATCAACGGGTGTCCGCCGAGCTGCGCGATTCCCGTCTCGAAGGACACCCTGGTCCTGGTCGAGCTCTTGTCGAAGATCACCGCGACCGGGCGCGGTCCAGCCAACGGCCGGTACGCGTAGCGGTCGCGTTTCATCTCGTCGGCCAGATCCAGGACGGCGAGCTGCTCGGCCTGGGTGAGGTCGTCGTCGCGCAGGAGGTGCCTAGGCATGCTTCGCCGCCTCGTCCAGGATGCCCGGCAGTGCGGTGAGGAACTCCCCCGCCTGCTCCGAGCTCAGGATCAGCGGGGGCGCGAGCCGCACTCGGTCCGGTACCGCGTTGTTCACCAGGAATCCGGCGTCCCGGGCGGCCGCCGCGACCGCGGCCGACGCGGGCGACGTGAGACCGATACCGATCAGCAGGCCTGCCTGGCTGGTCCGGCCGACCAGCGGATGGCCCAGCTCCTCGACGCCCGCCGCGATCTCCTTGCCCAGCCGGTCGACGTGCGCGAGCAGGCCTTCCGACTCGATCGTGCGCAGCACGGCGAGCGCGGCGGCACAGGACACCGGGTTCCCACCGAACGTGGTCCCGTGGTGACCGGGCTGCAGCAGGTCGGCCGCGTCGCCGATGGCGATGCACGCACCGATCGGCAAACCGCCGGCCAAGCCCTTGGCCAGGGTGATGACGTCCGGAGTCACGCCGACCGCCTGGTGGGCGAACCAGTACCCGGTCCGCCCGATCCCGGTCTGGACCTCGTCGAGCACCAGCAGCGCGCCGTGCTCGCTGGTGATCTCCCTGGCGGCCTGGAGGTAGCCCTCCGGCGGGATGATCACACCGGCCTCACCCAGGATGGGCTCCAGGACGACAGCCGCGGTCTCGCCGTCCACCGCCGCCCGCAACGCCTCGACGTCGCCGAACGGCACGTGCGTGACATCACCGGGCAGGGGCTCGAACGGGGTGCGCTTGGGCGGCTGGCCGGTCAGGGCCAGCGCGCCCATGGTCCGTCCGTGGAACGCGTTCTGAGCGGCGACGAGCTTGCGGCGCCCGGTCAGCCGGGAGATCTTGAACGCGGCTTCGAGTGCCTCGGCGCCGGAGTTGCAGAACAGCGCCCGCGCCCCCTGAGGAGCGACTCCCAGCAGTCCGATCAGGCGTTCGGCGAGCTCGATGGACGGCTCGGCCAGGTACAGGTTCGACACATGGCCGAGGGTGGACACCTGTGTGGTGACGGCCTCGACGATCGCCGGGTGCGCGTGGCCGAGGGAGTTCACCGCGATGCCGGCGAGCAGGTCCAGGTAGCGACGGCCGTCGCTGTCCCACACCTGCGCGCCGTCGCCGCGCACGAGCGCCAGCGGCGGCGTGCCGTAGTTGTTCATCATCACGGACTGCCACCGTGCGGTCAGGTCGCTCATGACGGGACCACCATCGTTCCCACTCCTTCGCTGGTGAAGACTTCCAGCAGCACCGAATGCGCCAGCCGACCGTCGATTACGTGTGCCTGTGCGACGCCACCACGCACCGCGCGCAGACAGGCTTCCATCTTGGGTGCCATGCCGGTGTTGATCGTCGGCAGCATGGGCTCGAGCTCGTCGGCGGTCAGCGCGCTGATCAGCGAGTCCGGGTCCGGATAGTTCGCGTACAGACCCTCGACGTCGGTCAGCACGACGAGCTTCGCGGCGCCGAGCGCCTCGGCAAGCGCGGCCGCCGCGCTGTCCGCGTTGATGTTGTAGACGGTCCCGTCGAGGTCCGGCGCGACACCGGCGACGACCGGGATCCGGCCGGCCGCGACGATGTCCAGCACCGCGTCCGGGCTCACCGCCACGACGTCACCGACCAGGCCGATGTCCACCGCCTCGCCGTTGACCAGCGCGGTGCGTCGTTCCGCCGTGAACAGTCCGGCGTCCTCACCGGACATGCCGACCGCGTACGGGCCGTGCTTGTTGATCAGGCCGACGAGCTCCCTGCCGACCTGGCCGACCAGCACCATCCGGACCACGTCGATGGTCTCCGGGGTCGTCACCCGCAGGCCGCCCCGGAACTCGGCGGGCAGGTTGAGCCGGTTGAGCATGGCGGTGATCTGCGGACCGCCACCGTGCACCACGACCGGATGGATGCCGGCGAGCCGCAGGAACACCATGTCCTGTGCGAACGCCTTCTTCAGCTCGTCGTCGATCATGGCGTTACCGCCGTACTTGACGACCACGATCTTGCCGTGGAAGTTCTGCAGCCAGGGCAGCGCCTCGGCGAGCACGCCGGCCTTCTCCCCGGCCCGGTTGAGGCGCTCCCGCGCGGGGCTGCTCATGACGAGTACGCGCTGTTCTCGTCGACGTAGGCGTGCGACAGGTCGGTCGTGCGCACCGACGCTCCAGCCGAACCGACGTGCAGGTCGATCCCGACCTCGATGTCCATTCCGGCCAGGTCGGCCGCGGTGCGGTCGCCCACCGCCTCACCCTTGTGGCACAGCGTCACGCCGTTGATGACGATCTCCAATCCGTGTGGGTCGATGTCCGCGTCCGCGTTCCCCACCGCCACCGCGATCCGGCCCCAGTTCGGGTCCGAGCCGAAGAAGGCGGTCTTCACCAGGCTGTCGCGCGCCACTGAGCGGGCCACGGCGAGCGCGTCCGTCTCGGTGCTCGCTCCGGTCACCCGGATCGTCACGTGCTTCGTGGCGCCTTCCGCGTCGCTCTGCAGCTGGTCGACGAGCTGAGTACAGGCCTCGGTCAACGCATCGGTCAGCTCAGCGCGGGTCGCGGCCACCCCGGACGCACCGGACGCGAGCACCAGCACCGTGTCGTTCGTGGACGTCGATCCGTCGATGTCGAGGCGCTCGAACGTGAGGCTCACCGCGGCGCGCAACGCCGCGTCCAGGTCGTCGCGGTCGGCCACGGCATCGGTCGTCAGCACCGCGAGCATCGTCGCCATCGCGGGCGCGACCATCCCGGCGCCCTTGGCGAAGCCGCCGACCCGCCAGCCGGCGGAATCCAGGTAGTCGACCTGTTTGGCGTGAGTGTCCGTGGTGAGGACCGCCCCGGCCGCCGACGATCCTGCCTCGTCGGAACCGGCCAGCGCCTCCGCCGCCGCGGCGATGCCGTCGAGCACCTTGTCCCGGGGAAGCTGCGTGCCGATCAGCCCCGTCGAACAGACCGCTACCTCGGCGGCACCACAGCCGAGCGCCTCGGCGACCCGTTCGGCCTCGGCGTGTGTCGTCTGGAATCCCTGAGGGCCGGTGCAGGCGTTCGCGCCGCCGGAGTTCAGCACCACGGCACGCAACCGTCCGGCGGTCAGCACCTGCCGCGACCACAGGACCGGTGCGGCCTGGATCTTGTTCCTGGTGAAGACACCCGCTGCCTCGTGGTTCGGCCCGTCGTTCACCACCAGTGCGAGATCGAGCGCGCCGGAGCTCTTGATACCGGCGGCGACCCCGGCGGCACGGAAACCGAGCGGGCCGGTCACCGTCACGGGGCGACCCCGGTCAGCGGGAGCCCGCTGGTCTCGGGCAGGCCCAGCGCCAGGTTCATGCTCTGGACGGCCGCACCCGCGGTGCCCTTGGTCAGGTTGTCGATCGCCGCGACCACGACCAACCTCCCGGCGTCCGGGTCGACCGTCACCTGCAGCACGGCGGTGTTCGCCCCGAGTGTCATCGACGTGCTCGGCCAGGTGCCCTCGGGCAGGACGTGCACGAACGGCTCGGCGTCGTAGGCCTTGTGGTAGGCGGCCAGCACCTCGGCCGAGTCGGCGGAGGTGACCGCGCTGCAGGTGGCGAGGATGCCGCGGGGCATCGGCGCGAGGATCGGGGTGAAGCTGACCGTCACCGGCTGTCCGGCGGCCGCCGACAGGTTCTGCACGAACTCCGGGGTGTGCCGGTGTGTACCACCGACGCCGTATGCGCTGACCGAGCCCATCACCTCCGAGCCAAGTAGGTTCGGCTTGAGTGACTTGCCCGCGCCGGAGGTGCCGGTGACCGCGGTGATCACGACGTCGGGCTCGATGAGTCCCGCCACCAGCGCCGGCGCGAGCGCCAGGCTGCCGACCGTCGGATAGCACCCCGGCACCGCGACCCGCTTGACGCCGACCAGCTTGTCCCGCTGGCCGGGCAGCTCCGGCAGACCGTACGGCCAGTTCCCCGCATGGTCGCCGCCGTACCACCGCTGCCATGCCGAGGCATCGGAGAGACGGTGGTCGGCGCCGCAGTCGATCACCAGGGTGTCCGGGCCGAGCTGAGCGGCCAGCGCGGCCGAGTGACCGTGTGGCAGCGCGAGGAAGACGACGTCGTGACCGACGAGATTCTCGGGCGTGCTCTCGGCGAGCACACGGTCCGCCAGCGGCAGCAGATGCGGCTGGTGCGCGCCGAGACGGCTACCGGCGTTGCCGCCCGCCGTCAGCGCGCCGATCTCCACATCGGGGTGAGCGAGCAACAGCCGGAGCAGCTCGCCTCCCGCGTACCCACTTGCACCCGCAACCGCGATCCGAACCATACGAATGACTATGCATGAGAATGCAGAATCATGCAAGCGCGTGGCGCCGCGTTCACCCGCGAACGACGGCTCCGCACCGTTCCGTGGCCATCGCTACCGCCGAGTCGCGCGCGGCGGTCGCCTCCTCCATCGTCAAGGTCCGGTCCGGAGCGCGCAGCCGCATCTTGAACGCGAGCGAACGCTTGCCCTCGCCCACCTGGTCGCCGGTGTACAGGTCGAACTGACGCAGGTGTTCGAGCAGGTCACCGGCACCCTCGCGCAGCGCGTCGGCCACCGAGGCGGCCGGCTGGTCGTCCTGCACGACCAGTGCGACGTCCAGCAGCACCGGCGGGAACGGAGAGATCACCGGAGCCGGTCGCAGATCGGTCAGCGGCAGCACGTCGAGCGCGAGCTCCATCGCACAGGTGCGCTTCGGCAACCCGAGTGCCTCGACGACCTTGGGATGCAGTTCACCCGCATAACCGACGACCCACTTGCCGACCCACAGCGACGCGCAGCGCCCGGGATGCCACGGCGCCAGCGTCGCCGAAGTGACCCGCAGCTCGACACCCGAGGCCTCCGCGACGAGATGCGCGGCCTCGACCGCGTCCGCCCAGCTCGCCGCGCGTCCGTCACCCCACCACCCGGCGCGCTCCCGCTGCCCGGCGAGCACCGCGGCCACATGCACCGGCTGCTCGGGAAGCGCGTCCAGCAGCGCCTCGATCTGCTCGTCGGAGGGACGACGGTCCACCGGGACGTCCGGGACCGACGACTGCTCCTGCTTGGGCAGCACCACCTGGCCGATGTGGAACAGCGCGACATCGGTCATGCCCCGCGCCACGTTGCGGATCGCCGCGTCGAACAGGCCCGGAAGCAGTGTGCTCGCCATCTCGGGCCGGTCGGCGTCGATCGGGTTGAGCAGGCGCAGAGTACGGCGTCGGACGTCATCCTCGGCGCAGCCGAACTGGTCGAACACCGCACCCGAGATGAACGGGAACGGCAGCACCTCGGTGTAGCCGGCCTCGGCCAGCGTGCGGGACACGGACCGTCGACGCCGCTGGGCCGTCGTCAGCCCACGACCGGCAGCGGCGGCCGGGAGCACCGAGGGAATGGAGTCGAGGCCTTCGAGCCTGAGCACTTCTTCGACCAGATCCGACGGCGCGCGCAGGTCGGGTCGCCAGGTGGGAGGGACCGCGACGATCTCGGCGTTGCCCGTGTCCGAGCGCAGTTCGACGGCGCACCCGATCTGACCGAGCCGGCGTGCGCTCACGCCGCGCTCGTAGCGGATACCGGCGACCCGGTCGGGCATCTCGAGCGGCATGGCCACCGCTTCGAGAGCGGGCGGGTCACCGACATCGGTCCGTCCCTCGCCGATCGAACCGCCGCCGTACTGCACCAGCAGCGACGCGGCACGCTCGGCCGCGAACGGTCCGAGGTCGGTGTCCACCGCGCGTTCGAACCGGCGCGACGCCTCGCTGGGCAGCTTGTGCCTGCGCGCGGCGCGCGCGATCACGGCCGGCTCGAAGTTCGCCGACTCCAGCAGGACGTCATGGGTGTGCTCGGAGATCTCGGTGGTCGCGCCACCCATCACCCCGGCGAGGCCGATCGGTCCGCTGCTGTCGGTGATGAGCAGGTCGTCCTGGTCGAGCGCGCGAACCGAGCCGTCCAGCGTGGTGAGCTTCTCCCCTGCACTCGCCCGGCGAACCACGATCGGCCCGCGAAGAGCCGTCGCGTCGTAGGCGTGCAGCGGCTGGCCCAGCTCCATCATCACGTAGTTCGTCACGTCGACCGCGAGTGAGATCGGGCGGACGCCCAGTGCGATCAGCCGACGCCGCATCCACCACGGGCTCGGGGCGCTCGGGTCAACGCCGGTCACCCTGCGGGCGACGAAACGCCGGCAGGCGACCTCGTCGTCGATGCGGACCGGCCACGCCTCGCCGTCGACCTCGGGCAGCCCGACGTGGGCGGGGTCGCCGAAGTGAGTGTCCAACGAGCACGCCAGCTCCCGCGCCAGACCCCGTACCGAGAAGCAGTAACCACGGTCCGGCGTGACAGCCAGCTCGATCACCGGGTCACCGAGGCCCAGCACCGGAGCGGCGTCGTCGCCCGGCTCACCGGTTCCCGGCGGCAGCACCAGGATTCCGGCGTGGTCGCTGCCAAGGCCCAGCTCGAGCACCGAGCAGATCATGCCGTCGGACACGTGTCCGTACGTCTTGCGCGCGGTGATCGTGAAGTCACCCGGCAGCACGGTGCCCGGCAGGGCGACGGCGACGAGATCGCCGACCTCGAAGTTCGTCGCGCCGCAGATGATACCGCGCGGCGCGATCTCCCCCACCTCGACCTGGCAGTACCGGATCGGCTTCTTCAGGCCGGTCAGTTCCTCGATCTCCTGGACCCGCCCGATCCGCAGCGGCCCGGTGATCGAGGGCGGTGAGTGAATCTCCTCGACCTCGAGGCCGACCCGGACGAACGCGTCAGCGATCTCCTCGGCGGTGATGCCGTCGGGCAGCTCGACCAGGTCGGCCAGCCACGACACGGAAACACGCACGTGCACGCTCCTCGCAAGTTCCGGAGTGAATCAAGTGTTCAAGTCGTCAGTGTTCGATACCGAAGGCGCTGGTGAACCGCACGTCGCCCTCGGTCATGTCCCGCATGTCCGGCAGGCCGTTGCGGAACTGCAGGGTGCGTTCCAGGCCCATGCCGAACGCGAAACCGCTGTGGCGCTCGGTGTCGACGCCGCAGGCGCGCAGGACGTTCGGGTTGACCATCCCGCAGCCGCCCCATTCGACCCAGCCCGCGCCGCCCTTCTTCTCCGGGAACCACACGTCCACCTCGGCGGACGGCTCGGTGAACGGGAAGTAGGACGGGCGCAACCGGGTGCTGGACTCCTGCCCGAACATCGCGCGGGCGAACGCGTCCAGGGTGCCCTTCAGGTGCGCCATGGTGATGCCCTCGTCGACCGCCAGTCCCTCGACCTGGTGGAACACCGGCGTGTGGGTGGAGTCGAGCTCGTCGGTACGGAACGTCCGACCCGGGCAGACGACGTAGACCGGAGGTTCACGCTCCAGCAACGCCCGGACCTGCACCGGGGAGGTGTGCGTCCGCAGCACGAGGTCCGCGCCGTCCGGAGCGACGTAGAACGTGTCCTGCATCGCGCGGGCCGGATGGTCCTTGCCGAAGTTCAACGCGTCGAAGTTGAACCAGCCGGTCTCCACCTCGGGGCCCTCGGCCAGCTCCCACCCCATGGCGAGGAACACGTCGGTGATGCGCTCGGAGATCTGGGTGATCGGGTGCCTGGCGCCGCGCGGGAGGCGGTCCCACGGCAGCGTGACGTCGACCGCTTCCTCGGCGAGCATGCGCTCGTCCCGCTCGGCGACCAGCTCGGCACGGCGCGCGTCGAACGCGGCCTGCACCGACTGACGGGCCTCGTTGACGCGCTTGCCGGCGTCGGCCTTGGCCTGCGGCGGCAGCGCCCCGATCTCGCGCCGGGCCACCAGCACCGGAGACCGGTCCCCCAGGTGCGCGGACTTTGCCGTGGCCAGCTCAGCGAGGTCGGTCGAGGAGGCGAACGCCTTCTCGGCCTCGTCGACGGCGCTCTGCAAGGCCTCCGGCTGTAGCGCGGCGACTTGCTTGGGGTCGAAGTTGTCGTTCACACCAGACATCAGGACGCAGTGGACTCTCTCTGGTTGCGGTCAGCTGCACAGAGACTAGCGGTCCGCTGTGCCCTGGCCGTTGCATATACGCAGATGGCGGCCGCCGTGGCGAGATTGAGGCTCTCCGCGCGACCGTAGATCGGCACCCGCACCCGGACGTCCGCGGCCGCCACGAGCTCGGGGGGCAAGCCATGTGCCTCGCTGCCGAAGATCCACGCGCACCGGCCGGCCACCGTGGCGTCGGTCTGGGGATCGTGCAGGTCCATCTCCCCCGCCGCCGTCGTCGCCAGCAGCCGCAGACCGGCATCCCGGCAGGCCTCCAGCACCGTGTCGACGTCACGCTCGCGGGCGATGGGGAGGTGGAACACGCTGCCCACCGAACCTCGGACGCATTTGCCGTTGTGCGGATCAACACAGTCACCGGCGAGGATCACCGCGTCGGCACCCGCCGCGTCGGCGATCCGGATCACCGTGCCGGCGTTGCCCGGATCGGCGGCGTCGACGAGGACGACGACCTGTCGTGGCCGGCCGGCCAACGCCTCGCCGAGCGGAACGTCGACGAGCGCGCAGACGGCGACCAGGCCTTGTGGGGTGACCGTCTCGGACAGTCCCGAGGCCGCTCGCTCGGTGATGAACGAGATCGGTACGCCCAGCGCGGAGGCGTTCGCGAGCAAGCGCGGGTGCCGAGCCGCCGCCACCTCGGTGGCGAACAGCTCGTACACCCGCGCTCGACCAGCTCGGTCCGCGTCGGCGGCGGCCGCCAACGCGGCCTCGACCGCCTGCGCGCCCTCGGCGAGGAAACGCCCGGCCCGTTCACGCCCCGCGCGTCGCGCCAGCTTGCGCGCCGCCACCACCCTCGGCGTGCGCTCGGTACAGATCACGCTGTCGTCGGCCATGGGTGGTTTCGGGTCGTCGAATCGGGCGGCGGAGGAACTCAGGCTGCCGACTCGTCCTTCTCGGCGCCACGCACCGCGGGCACGTTCTCCTTGGCCAGCTCGACGAGCGTGGCGAAGGTGGCCGGGTCGTTGACGGCCAGGTCGGCCAGGATCTTGCGGTCGACATCCAGCTCCGCGAGGCGAAGGCCCTGGATGAACCGGTTGTACGTCATGCCGTTCGCGCGGGCCGCCGCGTTGATACGGGTGATCCACAGCTTGCGGAACTCGCCCTTCTTGGCCCGCCGGTCACGGTAGGCGTAGGTGAGCGAGTGGAGCATCTGCTCCTTGGCCTTGCGGTACAGCCGGGACCGCTGTCCTCGGTAGCCGCTGGCCATCTCGAGGGTTGCCCGACGCTTCTTCTGGGCGTTGACCGCCCGCTTCACGCGTGCCACTGCTTAATCCTCATTCGGTCGTCTGGCGGTCGGGCCGCCGGGGTCGGGGTGGGGTCGATGCTGCGCCGGGACCGGCGCCCCGGGTCAGCGGCCGAGCAGCTTGCGAAGCCTCTTGGCGTCCGACTTGGCAACCTCGACGGTGCCGGCCAGGCGGCGGGTCTGCTCGCTCGACTTGCGCTCGAGCAGGTGGCGCATGCCCGCCTTCTGCCGCAGCAGCTTGCCGCTGCCGGTGACCTTGATGCGCTTCTTCGTCCCGCTGTGGGACTTGTTCTTAGGCATGAAAAATCCTTCGTCGCTCGGTGAGGTGACAGTGCTGGCGATGCCGTTACAGGTCAGGCGTCGCTGTCGCTCGTGGCCGCGGCAGGCTTGGCAACCTTCGCGCGGTTCTTGTGCGGCGCAATCACCATGGTCATGTTTCGCCCGTCCTGCTTCGGCGCGGCTTCGACGACACCGAGGTCCTGAATGTCCTCAGCCAGTCGTTGCAGCAACCGGAAACCAAGCTCCGGGCGGGACTGCTCCCGGCCGCGGAACATGATCGTCACCTTGACCTTGTTGCCATGCTCGAGGAAGCGCCGCACGTGGCCCTTCTTGGTCTCGTAGTCATGGTTGTCGATCTTCGGCCGGAGCTTCTGCTCCTTGATGACGGTCAGCTGCTGGTTACGGCGGGACTCACGGGCCTTCTGCGCGCTCTCGTACTTGAACTTGCCGTAGTCCATGAGCTTGCAGACCGGCGGTCGTGCCTGGGCCGCTACCTCGACCAGGTCGAGGTCGGCCTCCCGCGCCAGGCGGAGGGCGTCTTCGATGCGCACAATGCCGACCTGCTCGCCGTTGGGCCCGACCAGTCGAACTTCGGGCACTCGGATGCGGTCGTTGATGCGCGTCTCTGTGGTGATGGGGTCTCCTCTGTCTCTCCGGTCACGTGTGGCACGCGACGTTCCTGATCAACGTCGCCGACCTCGCCCGGATTCCCAACCCACGACAGAAGGCCCCGCCGCCACAAAAGGCGTCGAGGCCCGCGCCGACCGATCGACATGCACCACACTCGCATGCACTACTGCCGTCCACCAAGGTGTCTGGCAGGACCGGACCCGAGCGTCTGTTGCGGCGTCGGGTGGGAGCGGGGCTCCGCTTGCTGTCCGTCACGCACGCGCGAAGGACTGGTCGCTGTGCATAGAGTAACACCATGAGTTCCGACAGGTGGGAGCGGCTGGTCAGCTCGGTCTACGACCCGTTCCTGTGGCTCGGTGAACGGCGCGGCATGCGCGACCGCCGGGCCGCGCTCCTGCGCGCCGCCCGTGGCCGGACGCTGGAGATCGGTGCTGGTACGGGCCTCAATCTGCCGCACTACCCATCGGATGTCGACGAGTTGCTGCTCACCGAGCCGTCACCGGCGATGGCCTCGTCGTTGCACCGGCGTGTCTCCGGCGTCGGCAGGCCGGCCACTGTGCTGACCGTGCCCGCGACCGAGCTTCCGGTCGAGGACTCGTCGGTGGACACGGTCGTCTCGACGCTGGTCCTGTGCACCGTCCCGGACGCCTCAGCCGCTCTCGCCGAGATCGCGCGCGTGCTCCGCCCCGGCGGGCACTTCCTGTTCTGCGAGCACATCCTGTCGGACCGGCAGGTGCTCGCCGCCGCGCAGCGCCGCCTGGCGCGCCCCTGGGCGGCGTTCGCCATCGGCTGCCGATGCGACCGGCCGCTCCTGGACACCATCACTTCCACGCTGCGTCTCGACCGTGTGGAACACAGCACGTGGCGCGGCATGCCCCCGCTCGTCCGCCCACTCATCACCGGCTCAGCCGTGCGCTGACCGCTCATGATCACCACCGCGTGAGGGCTGTTCTTACGCGGAAAAACAGCCCTCACACGGTGGTGATCATGGGGCGAGCACTGTCAGCGCGCTGTGGCGGTGGCCTTGTTCCGCTTCTTCGCGGCCGCCTTCGCCCGGGGTGCGGGAGCGGCGTTGGGCGTGACCAGGGACGACAGGAACTTGCCGGTGTAGCTCTCGGCGCACGCCGCCACCTGCTCGGGCGTCCCGGCCGTCACGACGGTGCCGCCGCCGGAGCCGCCCTCGGGTCCCATGTCGATGACCCAGTCCGCCGTCTTGATCACGTCGAGGTTGTGCTCGATGACGACGACCGTGTTGCCCTTCTCCACCAGGCCGTTGATCACCAGGAGCAGCTTGCGGATGTCCTCGAAATGCAGGCCCGTGGTCGGCTCGTCGAGGATGTAGACGGTGCGGCCGTTCGAGCGCTTCTGCAGCTCACTGGCGAGCTTGACGCGCTGCGCCTCACCGCCGGACAGCGTCGGTGCCGGCTGCCCGAGCCGCACGTAGCCGAGGCCGACCTCGACCAGGGTGCGCAGGTAGCGCGCGATCGAGTTGATCGGCGCGAAGAACTCGGCGGCCTCCTCGATCGGCATGTTCAGCACGTCGGCGACCGTCTTGCCCTTGTAGTGCACTTCCAGGGTCTCGCGGTTGTACCGGGCGCCCTTGCACACCTCGCACGGGACGTACACGTCCGGCAGGAAGTTCATCTCGATCTTGATCGTGCCGTCGCCGGAGCAGGCCTCGCACCGGCCGCCCTTGACGTTGAACGAGAACCGGCCCTGCTGGTAGCCCCGCACCTTCGCCTCGGTGGTGGAGGCGAACAGCTTCCGCACGTGGTCCCAGACACCGGTGTACGTCGCCGGGTTCGACCTCGGGGTGCGACCGATCGGCGACTGGTCGACCTGCACGAGCTTGTCCAGACCGTCCAGCCCGGTGATGCGGGTGTGCCTGCCCGGCACCTGACGCGCGCCGTTCAGCTTGTTCGCCAGCACCGTCGCCAGGATGTCGTTGACCAGCGTCGATTTGCCCGAGCCGGACACCCCGGTGACCGCCACCAGGCAGCCGAGCGGAATCTCCACGTCGATGCCGCGCAGGTTGTGCTCCCGGGCCCCGACGATCGTCAGCTTGCGAGCCGGATCCCTCGGCCGCCTCGTCTCCGGGCACGGGATCGTGCGCCGGCCCGACAGATACGCGCCGGTGAGCGACGTGTCATGCGCCTCCAGCTCGGACACCGAACCGCTGTGCACGATGTAGCCGCCGTGCTCCCCCGCGCCCGGACCGATGTCCACGGTCCAGTCGGCGGCACGGATCGTGTCCTCGTCGTGCTCGACGACGATCAATGTGTTGCCCAGGTTGCGCAGCCTGGTCAAGGTCTCGATCAGCCGGCGGTTGTCCCGCTGGTGCAGCCCGATCGACGGCTCGTCCAGCACGTAGAGCACGCCGACCAGACCGGACCCGATCTGCGTCGCCAGCCGGATGCGCTGCGCCTCACCGCCGGACAGGGTGCCGGCCGCGCGGTCGAGCGACAGGTAGTCGAGCCCCACATCGAGCAGGAAGCCGAGCCGCGCCTGCACTTCCTTGAGCACCCGCCCGGCGATCATCGCCTGACGTGCGTCCAGCTCCATGCCCTGCAGGAAGCGCGAGCAGTCGGCCACCGACATCGAGCAGACCTCGGCGATCGAGCGGTCGCCCTCCTCGTGGTGACGCAAGGTCACCGCAAGTACCTCGGGACGCAGCCGGGCACCCTTGCACGCGGGGCATGGCACCTCGCGCATGTAGCCCTCGTAGCGCTCCCGCATCGACTCCGACTCGGTCTGCTCCATGCGCCGTTCGAGGAACGGCACGACCCCCTCGAACGCGGCGTAGTAGGAGCGCTCCCTGCCGTACCGGTTGTGGTAGCGGACGTGGACCTGGTCGTTGCTGCCGTGCAGGACCGCCTTCTGCGCCGTCGCCGGGAGCTTGCGCCACGCCGTGTCCATCCGGAACCCGACCGACTCCGACAGTGCGCGCAGCAGCCGGCCGAAGTACTCGGCGGACTGGCCACCCGCCCACGGAGCGATCGCGCCGTCCTCGAGGCTCAGCTCGTCGTCCGGGACGACGAGCTCGGGGTCGACCTCCTTCTTGATGCCGAGACCGCTGCACGACGGGCACGCACCGTAGGGCGAGTTGAACGAGAAGGTGCGCGGTTCGAGATCGTCGAGCGCGACCGGGTGGCCGTTCGGGCAGGCCATCCGCTCGGAGAACCGGCGCTCACGGGCGGGGTCGTTCTCCGGGAGGTCGACGAAGTCGAGCACGACCAGACCGTCGGCGAGGCGCAGTGCCGTCTCCACCGAGTCGGTCAGGCGCTGCTTCGCGCTCTCCTTGACCGCCAGCCGGTCGACCACGACCGCGATGTCGTGCTTCTCCTGCTTCTTCAGCTTGGGCGGATCGGTCAGCTGGTGCACGGTGCCGTCCACCAGGACCCTCGAGTAGCCCTGCGTCTGCAGCTGCGCGAACAGGTCGACGAACTCGCCCTTACGGGTGCGCACGACGGGCGCGAGAACCTGGAACCTGCTGCCCTCGGTCATCGCCAGTACCTGGTCGACGATCTGCTGCGGGGTCTGCCGCTCGATCACGTGACCACACGCCGGGCAGTGCGGAACGCCCGCGCGGGCGTAGAGCAGCCGCAGGTAGTCATAGACCTCGGTGATCGTGCCGACGGTCGACCGAGGGTTGCGGTTCGTCGACTTCTGGTCGATCGACACCGCGGGCGACAGCCCCTCGATGAAGTCGACGTCGGGCTTGTCCATCTGACCGAGGAACTGACGCGCGTACGCGGACAGCGACTCGACGTACCGTCGCTGTCCCTCGGCGAAGATCGTGTCGAACGCGAGGCTCGACTTGCCGGAGCCGGACAACCCGGTGAAGACGATCAGACTGTCCCTGGGCAGATCCAGATCGACGCCGCGCAGGTTGTGCTCGCGGGCGCCACGCACTACCAGTCGCTCGGCCAAGACTTCAACTCCCCAGTGGACACGCTAGACAGGAAGAACACGCGGTTCGGACCCCGGATCCATGCTAAGTGGGCCCACCGACAGAAAACGTTCGCGGTCGGTGGCGCACTCACAGGATAGACCGAGCGCTCGAAGGACTCGAACATACGCTCGAACGCGCCGGGGTCTCTCATGGACCCCTACCCACCCGGCGCCTCAGATATTCCGGCCCGCTCGGCGGTAGCCTGACCCGCCATGAGACCCGACGTGGTCGCGGAGGTCGAGCGGCAGCACCGGTTGCTGGCGAACTGGCTCGGCACGTCCGCGCAGCCCGACGTCCTCGAAGCCCTGGACGCGGCTCACACCAGCGATTTCTCCATGGTGACCGCCGAGGGCCGCTCCGTGGGGCGACAGGCGTTGCTGGACGCGCTCGCCGGCGCCTCGAACGCCCGGCCGGGCCTGCGCATCCTGATCGGGGGCGTACGGGAGGTCGCGGACCTGGGCGAGGCGCTGCTCGTCGAGTTCCTCGAGACCCACGTGGACCACGGGCACACGGCCGCACGCCGGGTCACGGCGCTCCTCCAGATCGCCGAGGAGGCGCCGCACGGCCTTCGCTGGCGGCACGTGCACGAGACGCCCGTCGCCGAATAGCCCGCTGGCCGCGCCGAGTCGCGCGCAGGACGGCCACGAACGGCCACAGCGCCTGCGCTCCCGCCGCGCACCGCTCGGCCAGTCCTATACGGCCGTCGACCGCGAGCTCGACGACGAACCAGCCGAGCAGGAGCACCAGCACGGCGGTCACGACCAGCGGCATCACGTCCGACGGGCGGGCACCACCCGAGGACAGCGCCGGCCACACCGCCAGGGCCCCGAACGCCACGGCGGCGGCGACCCCGTGTGCGCCAGAGGGCAACGGAAGCGCCGCCACCAGGACCGTCGCCAGTCCACCCACGGCGAGCACCGCCCGGCCCGGCGACGCCGACGTGCTCAGCCCGAGCCCGGTGACCATGTGGCACACGCCCACGGCGGCCAGCGCGGCGGTCATGATCCAGCGGTCCGTGGCGCCCAGAGCCGCCAGCGCGCTGATGCTGTCCCGCAGCGGATCGACACTCGCTGCCCGCCGGCTCTGGGCGATGGTCCAGCCTCCGATGAGCAGGACCGGGGCGGCCGCCGAGGACCCCAGTGCCCACCACGGAACCGCCCGGTCGCTCACCCGACGAGTATCACCCGTTGTCCTTCCGGTGGGCTCGCACACCGGATTCCCACTACGCTCGTCCGTGTGGACGTCCTGGATGAATACACCGGTCACACCGATCCCGGCGGCGCCGCGACCCGCCGCGACCTGGGAGCGCTGACGATCACCAAGGTCTCGGTCGGCCCGATGGACAACAACGCCTACCTGCTGGTGTGCACCAACACCCGGGACGCGCTGTTGATCGACGCGGCGAACGAGCCGGACCGCCTGATGGACGTGATCGGCCACGGTGACGACCGCCCGCAGCTGCGCACGATCGTCACGACACACCAGCACTGGGACCACTGGCAGGCACTGGGCGCTGTGGCCGGCATGTGCGAGCCGGTGACGGTGGCGCACCCGCTCGACGCCCCCGAGCTGCCCATCCCCGCCGACACCCTGGTCGAGCACGGCGACACCATCCGGGTCGGTGACGCCGAGCTCGAGGTGATCCACCTCCGAGGCCACACCCCCGGCTCGATCGCGCTCGTCTACCGAGGCCCCGACCGGCCACACCTGTTCACCGGGGATTCGCTGTTCCCCGGAGGTATCGGGAAGACCGGTTCGCCCGAGGACTTCACGTCGCTGATCGACGACGTCCAGGAGCGCGTCTTCGAGACCCTGCCGGACGACACCTGGTTCTACCCCGGTCACGGCGACGACTCCACCCTGGGCGCGCAGCGCCAGTCTTTGCCGGAGTGGCGCTCTCGGGGCTGGTAGTCGGCCTGTTCCGCGCGCCATCGTTCCCGGAAGGCCCTCCGGGCCGACCGGGAACGATCCAGGCGGCAACCCCTTCGGGGCCGCTGCCTGGGCTTTTTCCTCCCGGGCCCCTCAACCCTTCGGGCTGAGGGGCCCACTCGGAAAAATGTCGCCTCCGGCGACGCGCGCGCTTGGTGCCCCGGCCTGGGAGCCGCCCCTCATGCACTACCCGCCTTCGGCGGAACCCCTCCGGGCGCCTCTGCGGGGCCACCCGTGAAACGTGCGTTCGCCATAAGGACCCGTGAGTGTTTTGGGCTGCCCCAGCAACCCAAAACACTCACGGCTCCCCATCCCGCTGCGCGTGCCCATACGTCTGTAAAACCGGCTCCGCAAGTCTCCGAAGGAGTTCCGGCGAAGGCCGGCGTAGTGAATGTCAGCGACCACCCACCCAGCTGCCAGGGCGGCTCCCGAAGTGGCCCCAAGCGCGCGCCCGGGCGAGTCCCCGAGCCTTTTTTTCTGGGAGTACCCCAGCGAGCGTTTACGCGAGCCGGGGTGGTCACAGAAAAATACCGCGCGCGAAACAGGCCCAAGCAACACAGCCTGCACCTCCACCCACCGCTAAAACCCCACAGCCCGACCTACAAAACCCAGCCACAGCAGCCCCAGCCAGAGCCAGAGCCAGACCGGATATGTTCTTCGCCGTGGTGGAGCAAGAGGGCGGACCGGTCGTGGAGATCTTCACCGATGGCGCGTGCAGCGGTAATCCGGGCCCGGGCGGCTGGGGGGCCGTGCTTCGGTACGGGAAGCACGAGAAGGAGTTGTACGGCGGCGAAGCCGGCACGACGACCAACAACCGGATGGAGCTGACCGCGCCGATCCGGGCGTTGGAGAGCCTGACCCGGCCGTCGACGGTGTGCATCTACACGGACAGCACCTACGTGCGGAACGGCATCATGCAGTGGCTGCCCAGGTGGAAGAACAACGGCTGGCGTACCCAGGCCAAGGAGCCGGTCAAGAACGCCGACCTGTGGCAACGCCTCGACGCGGCGACCAGCGCACATCAGGTGCGCTGGGAATGGGTCAAGGGCCACGCGGGGCATCCGGAGAACGAGCGCGCTGACCAGCTCGCCGTCCGGGGTGTGCGCGAGGCGAGCGGTCGTGACTGACTCGCTACCGGGGCAGCGGCAGCGATCCCCCGCCTGACGGGGCCTGTTTCATCAGCTCGTCCGCGCGTTGCCTGCCGAACTGCGCGGTGGTCCCGCAGAACGTGCACTGCACGGAGTAGACGACGCGGACCGGGAACAGCGGCACGAAGAACAGCGTGAACTTCGTGACGGCCTTGCGCAGCGGGTGCGCGCACGGGTTGTTGCAGTGCCCGCACACGAGGGTGAGCATCGCCAGCTGGCTCAGGTAGCGACGGAAGCCGAAGATAATCACACCCAGCACGGTAGCCGTCCCGCTGCCGGATTGCCGTGATCTACCTCGGCACCAAGCGAGACCATTCCGTAACCCACAAGGTGCAACACATCGGGGTTTTGCGCCGATGTCATCAGTGGGTCGCGCGGTCGGCCTGTTGGAGCGGTGTCGAACCCCCCGAGGCGTCGCTCCAGCGCCAGTGCAAAGGACCCCCGAGCACTGGGGCGGCCGCGCGACCCGTTGTGTGTTGTCAGACCGCGTCGTCGGGCAGGCCCGCCAGGAAGTCCGCGAGGCTTCCGGTGAACAGGTCGTTGTCGTCCCCGGCCACCATGTGCCCGGCGTTGCCGACGTCGACCGAGCGGGCGTGCGGGATCATCTCGAGGAGTTCGGCGACGCCCTCGTCGCTCACGATGTCCGACTGACGACCGCGCACCAGCATGGTCGGTACGGTGATCGCGCGCGCGGCCGAGGCGACCCGTTCGAACCGTTCGGCACGCGCGGGCTCGTCGCCGCCCAGCACGAACGCCGGGTCCCAGTGCCAGTACCAGCGCCCGTCGCTGTGCTGCCGGACGTTCTTGCGCAGGCCCTCGGGGCTCGCGGGGCGAGCACGGTGCGGGTTGTACGCGTGCACCGCCTCGGCGACCTCGTCCAGTGACTCGAAGCCGTCAGGGCGAGCCGTCATGAAGGCCGCGATCCGGGCGACCCCCTTCGGCTCGATCCTCGGCACGATGTCCACCAGTACGAGCGCCCGCGCCAACCCTGGGTGTTCGCCCTGCGCGACGAGCGAGGTGTTGCCGCCCATCGAGGCGCCGACCAGCACCGGTCGGGTGCCGAGCTGGGCGACGACCGCACGCAGGTCGGCCACCAGCGCGTCGAGGCTGTAGTCGTGGTCGGGGGCCCAGCCGGATTCACCGTGTCCCCGGCAGTCCAGGCTCAGCGCGTTCCACCCGTGCGATCCGAGTCGCTGGCCGGTCCGGGACCACGAATGACGGGTCTGGCCGCCGCCGTGCAGCAGCACCACGGTGCCCCGCGGCTCGTCGGTGCGCCAGAGATCGCCGACCAGGGTCAGACCGTCGCTGTGGTACTCGACGCGGTTCGCGGTGTCCGTCCCGGGCATCTCCGTGCGCTCTCCCATGGATGCACCGTACGGCGTGCCCGAGCGCCGACTCTTACCGGCACACCGACCGGTATGTTCATCCGCCCGCCCATCGGGCGATTCCGGTGAACGCCGGGTCCAGCGCCGCCCACAGCTCCCGGTGCGCGCCGCGGAGGACCTCGTATCGGTCCTTCCCCGGGTGCAGCGCGGTGGAGGGATCGGCCAGGTCGCGCAGCGGTGCGGGCGCCGGTTCCCCGAGCGCGCGCGTCGCCGCGCGCAGTGCGCCGTGCAGACCGGCTCCTTCGGCGTCCACCGGGAGCACCGGCCGCTGCAGTACGTCGGCGAGGATCCGCCGGAACGTGCCCGACCTGGCCGCGCCCCCGGACAGCGGCACCGGCTGGTCGGAATCCGCGCCCACCAGGGTCATCGCATGGTGCAGTGAGTAGGCGACGCCTTCCATCGACGCCCGGTACAGGTGCGCCGCCGTCGTCGTCGGCCGCAACCCGACCACGGCACCCAGTGCGTCGGGGTTACGTACCGGGGATCGCTCACCCGCGAGGCTGGGCAGCATCAACAGCCCGGTGGGCCCGAGGTCGGCGATCGCCCGTTCGGCGTGCCCGTGGCTCTCGCCGGGCAGATACGTCGTGCGGGCCCAGTCCACGGTCGCACCCGCCGAGAGCAACGCGGCGATCAGGATCAGGCCGTGCCCCTCGGGACCCACCAGCCGGTGGACCGCCTCGTCCAGCGCACCGCTCGACTCCGACAGCGCGGCGACCCAGCCGCTCGTGCCGAGAGAGATCGTCGGCATCCCGACCTGGTCACCGACAAGTCCTTCGGTGACGGCCCCGGCGTCGCCCGCCACGTGAATGATCGGCAGTCCAGCGGTCAGGCCGAGTTGCGCCGCCGGCCCCCGCGCCAGCGAGCCGGTCACCGTCACACCGTCCACCAGCGCGGGCAGGAGCTCGTCCGAGAGATCCAGTTCGTCCAGGACCGGCCGCCACCAGCCATGTGTGCGGCTGTCGAGCAGCCCGGTCGTGGACGCTGTGGTCAGGTCGCACCACGCGCCGCCGCCGGCGCGGTGCACGAGGTAACCGGGCGCGCCGAAGAGCAGCCGGTGCGCACGCCGCCACACGTCAGGCCGATGCCCACTGGTCCAGCGCAGCTGCGCGGCCGTGCTCGATGCGTCTTGCGTGTTGCCGGCGGCGTGCCGCCACGACTCGCCCAACCGGGCGTTCAGCTGCGCCAGCTCAGCGGACGCCCGTCCGTCCGAGTAGAGCAGTGCGGGCGCCAGCGCGGCACCGTCCGCACCCACCACCACGAGGTCCTGCATCTGCCCGGTGACGACCAGGGCTTCGGGTCCGCGGCCCGGTACCCGGCACCCGGCGACCGCCGCGACGAACGCTCTCCACCAGTCGTCGGGCTGCTGTTCCGCCCGTCCCGGCGCCGGATGGTCGATCGTCAGCGGCGCACTGTCCGAGGCGAGCACTCTGCCCGAGAAGGTGAACGACGCGGCCTTGACCGCGCTCGTTCCCGCGTCCACGACCAGCACACATCGTGCTGCGGCGGCATCCGGCACCCGTCGAGACTAACGGTGCCGTTCACGCGACTGGGGTAGACTGTTGATATCAGGCGGGGTCGACGCGGCCCCCTGCGCTGGAACGATGAGTTCCCCGGCCGCGTCATACAGCGACGTCACCGTTGCGCTCAGTGCCTGAGGAGACCGCGAATGAAGTTCGAAGGTAGAGCAGGCATCACCGACGACCAGACCCGGGAAGCGGCCAAGATGGCCGACGAGTTCCGCGGCCGCCAGGCAACCCTCGTCGTCGCGGGCCACTCGACCGGCACCGAGGACTGCATCGAGCTGCTCGCGATGCTCGGTCTCACCCAGACGCCGGAAGGTCAGCTGCTGCCGCCCTACGTCTCGTGAACCTGCTCAGCTGAACGTTCCGCCCCGCTCATCCCGTCGTCGGAGAGCGGGGCGGAACTGTGTTCAGCGGTTGAACGGGGTCGAGCCGCCCGATCCGTCGCCCTTCTTCTGCTTTTTGATCGCGCGCTTCTCCTTCAGCGACTTACCGGACTTCTTGCTCAACGCCTGGCGTGGGGACTTGTCTGACATGACTCTCCTCGCGGGCCGTTCAACGGCCCGGGTGCACGCACAAACGGCCGCCGTGGGTCGACGCCGGGCAGTGCCCTGTCCCTCCGACTCCCGGATGCGACGTACGAGGCACATCGAGTGGCCCCGGACGACCGTATCTACTCGACAGTACGCGGGATCTTGGTTTGTGGTGGCTCTCGTCCCCGCTGGTTCATGTGGTGTCTCTTGGGGGGCGTCCCCGCTGGCCTCCGGGGCGTCATCCCCGCTGGCTCGAATTGTCTTGGCGTGGCCGCCCGCTCTCAACCCCCGGCTTCGCCGGCCTCGCCCGGGTTCCTGGTTGCGCATAGTTCGGGGGCGAGGTTTCAGGGTTGACAGCGGGCGGCCACGCCAAGTGCTAGCCAGGATCGCGGGGATGGGGGTGGTGTGCGTGCACGCCGTAGACGGTGTGCACGGCCTGTTTCGTGTTGTGGCTTGCTGGCCTGGATATATCACCCTTTTGGCCTAGTCTCCGGCGCCGGTTTTTGTCGGGGGTCGGCCGTAGCGTCTGGGTTATGGCAGCGGCTGGTGTGGTTCCTGAAGGGTTGGCGTCGATGGCGCCAGGCCCGGAACTCGCCGCTGCCCTGGCCCAGATCGACCGGGCCTCGGTGTCCAACGGTGACCTCGTGGAGGTGCTGAAAGCTCGGTATCGCCTGCAGGCCCATGTGGCTGCCCAGCTCGCCGCGGACATCGCGGCGTTGGGTGGGCGTGACCCCGAAGCCGATCCGCGTGAGATCGCCTTTGTGGCCGAGCCGGGTCGGTACGTCGCGGATGAGCTGCGGGTGGCGTTGTCCTGGACCCGGCGTAAGTCGGATGCGGAGCTGGACTTCTCATGGCTGCTGCTCTCCCGCCTGCCGCTGGTGTTCGACGCCCTGGACTCTGGCCTGATCGATCTGCCCAAAGCCCGCATCTTCGCCACCTACCTCGCCGACCTCCCCGAGGATCGGCGCACCGGAATCTGCGCGACGGTGTTGCCCAAGACCCCGCCGTGGACGACTGGGAAGCTGGCCGCTTATCTACGCAAGCTGGTCATCGGCTCCGACCCCGACCGCGCCCAGGACCTGTACGAGAAGGCGTTCGAGCGCCGCAGCGTGGTCGGCTATCTGAACGAGGACGGCACCGCCACCCTCTCCGCCTCGGGCATCGCCCCGGAGGACATGGCCGCCGCGTGCACCCGAGTCAATGCTCTGGCCCGGGCGATCAAACGGGCCGGGTACCCGGCGCGGGTGGATCAGATTCGCGCGGATGTGTTCTGCGGGCTGCTGGATGGCACCCTGCACGGCCTGGACCGCGCTGGAATCGTCGCCCACTTCCGTGATGAAGCCCCAGCGGGCAGGCCGCAAGGTGTCGAGGTCCGCGCTGAACTCGCCACCCTGCTCGACCTCAGCGAACGTCCGGGCGATCTACCGGGCTGGGGGCCGATCCTGGCCGGCAACACCCGCCGGACCGTTCTGCAGCAGCGGGGCGGGTCGTGGACTTTCGCCGTCTGCGACGAACACGGCCACCTCCTCGTACCCGGTGTGCTGCGCTCCCGCCCGACCCACGCCGCCCGAGGGCGTGCCGGCGGCGCGGTCGAACTACAACTCACCGCCAGCCTGCTGGCACAGCTGGTGCAGAACCCGCCACCAGGCTGGGAACGAGTCATCGCCGACATCGCAAACCAGTGCGCCGCCTGGCCAGACAACCGGAATGCGATCAACGCCCGCCCGAACCGACGCTTCCCCACCGCAGCACTCCGGCTCTACAGCCAAATCCGCGACCGCTACTGCCTCGGCCCAGGCTGCCGACGCCCAGCCCGGGAATCGGAGTTCGACCACACCATCGACTTCCACCACGGCGGCCCCACCACCGACACCAACGGCGGCCAACTCTGCACCCACGACCACGACCTCAAAACCCGAGGCCGATGGCGCCTCCAACAACCCACACCAGGCCAATTCCGCTGGACCAGCCCATTCGGCCAGACCCACCACACCCGAGGCGACCCGATCATCACCCCACCACCCTCCACACCAGGTGATGATCCACCGCCCTTCTGAGCATGCGGAACTGTCGGTGCCCCGCGGGATGCTGGTGGACATGCGAGCGAGCCGGTTGGTGTCCGCCCTCATGCTCCTGCAGACCAGGGGACGCATGACGGCTCACGAGCTCGCGGACGTCCTGGAGGTCTCGGTCCGCACCGTGTACCGCGACATGGAGGCGCTCGGGGCCGCAGGTGTCCCGCTGTACGGCGAGGCGGGGCATGACGGCGGCTACCAGCTGCTCGGCGGGTATCGCACCCGGCTCACCGGGCTGACCTCCGGTGAGGCCGAGTCGCTGTTCCTGACCGGGCTGCCTGCCGCCGCCACCGATCTCGGTCTCAGCGCGGTGGTGACCGCCGCGCAGCTCAAGCTCATGGCGGCGCTGCCGGAGGAACTGCGGGACCGGGCGGGGCGTATCGCGCAGCGGTTCCACCTCGACGCGCCGTCCTGGTACGGCGACCGCGACCACACGCCGCACCTGACCTTCGTCGCGGACGCCGTGTGGAACCAGCGCACCCTGCGGATGCGTTACGTCCGGTGGGCCGAGCCGCGGGAGGTCGATCGGACGGTGCAGCCGTTCGGGTTGGTCCTGAAAGCGGGGCGCTGGTATCTCGTCGCCCGGCACTCCGAGCAGCTGCGCACCTACCGGGTGTCCCGCATCGTGCGGGTGGAAGTGCTCGACGAGACGTTCGACCGGCCGGACGATTTCGACCTCGTCGGTCACTGGCAGGGCTACCTGGCTCAGTTCGACGCACGTCGACATCAGGGTGAGGCGACCGTGCGGCTCTCCCCGCACGCCCTCGAACGGCTCCCCTACCTGTGGGAACCCGCTCTCGCCCAGGCCGCCCGCCAGGCTGCCGGAGCGCCGGACGAGCACGGGTGGGTTCAGGTCACCATCCCGATCGAATCGACCGAACAGACGATCCCCGAGCTGCTGCGCCTCGGCGCCGATTTGGAGGTTCTCGGCCCGCCCGCGCTTCGGGAGCGGCTTACCCGTACCGCGAACGAGATGGCAGACCTGTATGGACGCGGCCGTTCGGGTGCCTGACCCACTGTGTGCTTCCTATGTGTTTGCTATGCCTCGCCTCGTCAATCCGCCATAGGAGGTTCTGAGGCCCTAAGGTGGCGACACGACATCGAACGGGAGGTCGCCATGGCCACATCGCGGCGCGAAAGCCGGCGGACGGCGCTGCCCATCGAGATGTTGAGTGTCGTCCCGAAGCCGCGGTCACCGCTGTGCGACTCGCTGCGCCGGTTGCTGCCCAAGGCCGACACCTCACCGAACGCTCACCTGGAGCGCGTGTGCCAGGACCTGGTCGAGGTGGCGGCGTGGACGAGCCAGGACGGCTGCTGGCAGGAACACGCGTCATTCCTGCTCTGCACGTCGGACGGCCGCTGGCACGAGGTCGGGTTCAGCGAACCCGCCGCCTGCGGACTGATCACCCGGTTGCGCGAGCTGCCTGGCTTCGACGCCGACCTGCTGCTCGACCTGATCGGATCGCAGTCGGCTCGGCTGTCCGTGCTGTGGAAGAAGCCATCGCCTGCCCCGGCCGCTCGCTGAGCAGGCTCAACACACCCGGGACGGTTCCTTCGGCTGGTTGACCGGCAGCCGGGCGAGCACCATCACGCCGATTACGGCCAGGATCAGGCCCAGCGCCATCGGCACCCACCAGCCGGATCGCACCGGGTCGCCGAGCAGCACGATGCCCACGATTCCCGGCACCACGACCTCGGTCACCTGGAACACCGCCGTCACCCTCGCCAGGGTGCCCACCTGCAGTGCCCGGGTGAAACTGGACAGACCGACCAGCCAGAAGAACACCACGAGGTACACGGCGGGCTGGGTGAGCAGGGCGATCAAGCCGCCGTTCGATCCGACGTCCGGCACCCGCACCGCGTGGACGGCCAGCGACGTGCCGCCGAAGCCCAGTCCCGCGATCAGAGCCAACGGCCAGGCACGTCCACCGTTCCAGAGTCCGAGCACCGCCACAGCCATGAGCAGCGACGCGACGAACAGGACCCACAGCGCGGTGGTCGTCGCGGCGGTCGGTCGTTCGCTGCCCGCGCTCGCCGCGACCAGTACCAGCCCGGCGAGACAGCATCCGATCGCGACACGGTCGAGCGTGCGCAGCGTCGCGCCGTACAGGACCTTCGTGGCCAGCACGGTGACCGCGATCGAGCCGCCGAGAATGGCCTGAACCGCGAACACCGGCAGGTGCCTCAACGCCACGACGGTGGCGGCCCAGCCCAGGCCGTCCATCACCAGCCCGGCGAGATAACCGGGCTGCACGATCAACGGCTGGCGTTTGGTGGACTTCTGCGACGCGGCCGACTGCAACAGACCGGCCACGCTGTTGAGCAGCATTCCGATCAGGGCGAACACCAAGCCAGGGAGCACGATCAGAGGGCCCCCTTCACAACGTGGTGCGCACAGCGCGGTTCGTCGGCATATCTTCGCTGTTCCCGATACGCCGACGAACCCGGGGGCCTCCGACGATGCGGCCCTCCGCCGCCGTCAGCCAGAGAACGACGGCAGCTTCGGCTCCGGAGCGCGCGTGGCGGGCGCCGAATTCGCGGCGGCCGAATCCTCCTTCGCAGCCGCTGAGGGCTCCGAGTTCGAGGCTGTCGACGGGCGATGCGCCGCCTCATATGCCTCCGCGACGGCGGACGGGATACGACCCCGCTCGGAAACCTCGTGGCCGGCCTTACGCGCCCATTCCCGGATTTCCTGCGAACGTTCCCTACTCGCCGAATCGGACACCGCGGTCGGCCGCGTGCGGGCGCCACCACGAGTACCTCGCTGGCGCCGTGCGGCGCCGATGAACTCGTCGAGGCTCGACCGGAGGTTTTCGGCGTTCTTGCTGTTCAGATCAATTTCGTAACTGGCACCGTCGAGCGAGAAAGCTATCGTAGCGACATCTTCGCCGGTGGAGCCATCAAGATCATCCACCATCTCGACGAAGACCTTTTGCGCCATCGGGTAGCCCACTTTCTTCACATTGAATTGACACGTATCACGGGCAACGTCCCGCGAATCATAACTACATCAATATACCGGAAGCCGATACGGCGAATACGCTGTGTCCGGCTAGAGCGTTCGGACCACCAGGGCTCCGTAATCGCGGCTCGGCGGATCGGGATAGTAGTCCTTCACGATGTGCGCGCGGTCGGGGACGTGGTAGTCATGACCTCGGTACATCTCCAGCAACGGGTCGACCAGGGCACCGCCGAGACGGCGGAACGCGTAGTCCGCGGCGTCGACGTCGCCGAAGCGGCGGCAGTAGGCGTCGTAACCGGGGATCTTCGCGCCGGCCAGCACGTACCTCAAGCCCATGTCCCTGGCCGCATCGACCGGGGTCTCCATCATCGCCACGTACACGGTGCTGCCCCGCGCCCGTTTCTTGATCGAACCGGACGCCAGGTACAGCCCGTTGGCCGAAGCCAGGTCGATGTCCGGATAGTCGCCCTCATTGGTCACCCGGTCCCAGCTGCTGAGCTGGGAGACCTCCTCGGGGGCGTACCGCAGCGGGAAGCTCATCAGCGTGCCGACGACCTCGCCGTCCTGCTCGTACAGCCAGAACCCGGCCGCGAACTTCTCCAACCGGGTCGCCATCTGCTCCCGGCTCGCCCGCTGCGACTCCTCCCAGTCGGCCTCGACCGACATGATGTCGTCCAGGTCGGCCAGGCTCGCCTGACGCACCTCGAGTGTCATCGCACCTCCACGGGAAGTCGTTCGAGACCTCGGATGAACACGCCGTCCTTCCAGGCGAGCGCGTCGGGGTCGGCGGCGCAGCGCAGTGCCGGGAACCGTCGCACCACCGCGCCGACCGCCACCGACGCCTCCACGCGGGCCAGCGAGGACCCCAGGCAGAAGTGCGTGCCCAGCCCGAACGCCAGGTGCTTGTTCGGCGTCCGCGCGATGTCGAAGAGCTCCGGCCGGTCGAACGCCTCGGGATCGTGGTGTGCGGACAGGATCGAGCCGATCACCATCTCCTCGGCGGGGATCACCGTGTCGAGGAACTCGACGTCGGTGAGCGGGAAGACGCCGGTGGTGTTCTTCACCGAGGGGCACCACCGGAGGATCTCCTCGATCGCGGACCCGATCAGCTCCGGCTCGCCGCGCAGCCGCCGCAGCTGCTCGGGATGACGCAACAGAGCCCACACCCCGTTGCCGATGACGTTGCCCGTCGTCTCGAACCCGGCCGCCACCAGCAGGAACGTCATGCTCATCAGCTCGACCGGGGACAGCCGGTCACCATCCTGCTCGGCGGCGAGCAGCGCGCTGGTGAGGTCGTCACCCGGGTGACGCCTGCGCATCGCCAGGAACTGCCCCAGATACTCCTCCAGCTCGATCACCATCCGGCGCAGCTGGTCGAAGTCGGCGGGCGCGACGAGGATGCCGGTCCATTCCCGGAACCGATCCTGGTCGGTCACCGGGATCCCGATCAGCTCGGCGAGCACCGTGATCGGCAGCCGGAAGGCCAACGCGTCGAGCAGGTCGACCTCCGTGTGCTCGGCGACCTCGTCGAGCAGCCGCTCGGTCGCCTTCTCGACCGAGGGCCGCAGGTCCGCGATCCTGCGCGGGGTGAAGGCCTTCGCCACGAGCGAGCGCAACCTCGTGTGCTCGGGTGGGTCGGCGAAGAGCATGTGCTTGTCGAGACCATCGAACTCCGTGACCCTGAAGTACCGGCCCCTGGCCTCGTCGGACAGCTTGCGCTTGTCCTTGCTGAACCGAGGGTCACGCAGCAGCGCCACGACGTCGGCGTACCGGGTCACGTGCCATTCCGGCGCGTCCTGGTTCGGGTTGTGCAGGCGCACCAAGGGTGCTTCGGCGCGCATTCTGGCGAGCGTCGGCAGCGGGTCGACACTCATCTGTTCGGCCCACAGGTCGAACCGGTTCACTCAGCTTCCTCCAGTACGTGGCCGACGCGGGCCCAGCTCGGGCGGGTGCTGATCGCCGCCCACCACCTGGCGAGGTTGGGGCGCTCGGTGATCAGGTCACCGCCGTTCGACGCGACCAGGTACTGCAGGTACGGCAGCCAGGACACCTCCGCGAGGGAGAAGGTGTCCCCGGCCAGGTACTGCTGCCCGCCGAGTGTCGTGTCGGCGACGTCGAACGCCGTGGCGAGCGTGGAACGGGCGGCCGCGACCCCGGCGGCGTCGGGCGGCGGGGGCAGCTCCATGCCGACACTGCGCCGGATGATGTCGTACACCGGGCCGGAGCGGACCATCTCCCAGACCGGCGAGCTGACGTAGCACTGCTCGATGCTGATCCACTGCTCCATCAACGCCCAGGCCTGGGGATCGGCGGGGCTCAGCTGGATGCCGGGCAGCCGCCGGTCGAGGTAGCGCATGATCGCCCGGGACTCGTACAGCAGGAAACCGTCGTCCTCCAGCACCGGGACCTCGCCGAACGGCTGGAGCCGTCGATGCTCGGGCAGCTTGTCCTCGCCCTTCAGGATGCTGACGTGGACCAGCTCCGCCTCGTGCTCCTTCTCCGCGAGCACCATCAGCACCGGATGGGTGGCCGCGCTGGTGGCGGTTCCGTAGACCTTCATGAAGCCATTTCCTCCAAGGGTTCCCCGGCGAGAAGCCGCAACAAGTACCCGGTGACGGCCCGGGGGGTCGGATGGTCGAAGACCAGGGTGGACGGCAGCTCCCAGCCGGTCCGCGCGGCGAGCTCGTGTCGCACCTGCACGGCCATGAGCGAGTCCATGCCCAGCTCGGTCAGCGGCTCGTCGAGGGGCAGCTGGAAGTCCGGGGGCAGCTGCAGCACGGCACACACGTCGGTACGCACCGCGTCCCCCACCACGGTCTCCCGTTCGGTGGCGGGCAGCGCACGTACCTCGTCCGGCCATGGGGCGGACCCGGCGGCATCGACCCGCCCGCGCGCATGCGCCGTCCACGGTCCGTCCCCGGTCCTGCTGTAGACCGTCGCCGTGACGGTCTCGTCGTCGGCGCGCAGGACGAGCTGCGCTCGGCACGGCGCGGTGAGCATCCGCTCGACCGACAGTTCCGTCACCGCGATCCGCTGGGTACCCAGCACCCGGACCGCTCCGGCGTGCACCAGGTCCGGTATCGCCGGTGGGGTGCGGCCCGGAGCCCATTCGTTCTCGAAGACGGCCAGGGTGCCGGCGACGTCGAGCCTGGTGCCCAGTACCGGGTCCGGGGTGGCCGCCGAGGGTGACCGCCGTCCCGGCTCGTCGAGCCAGTGGCGGACCCGGCGCCACGGGTAGTTCGGCAATGAGCGGACGGTGCCGCCCGCCGGGTACAGCCGAGCGAAGTCGACCGGGTATCCGGCCGTGTAGAGAGCGCCGAGTGCCTCGAGCAGCGCGCGTCTCTCCGGACGCTCCCGGCGCAACGTCGGCACCGACGTCACACCGCTCTCCCGGATGTTCGCGGACAGGACCGCGTGCGGTGCCAGTTCGAGGAAGACCTGGTGGCCGTCGGCGGCCGCGGCGCTCAGCGCGTCGGCGAACCGCACCGGATCGGCGACGTTGCGCGCCCAGTACCGGGTGGTCAGGTGCGTGCCGTCGACTCGTTCGCCGAGAACGGTGCTGTAGAAGGAACAGCCGGTCCTGCCCGTCTCGACCGGTCCGAGGTCTCGCGCGAGTTCCTCGGCCAGCGGCGCCATCGCCGGCGAGTGGAACGCGTAGTCCACCTGCAGCGGCCGGCAGCGCACGCCGCCGGCGGTCAGCCTCCGCGTCACCTCGGCCAGCTGCTCGGCCGGCCCGGACAGGACGACGGACCGGGCGTCGTTGACCGCGGCGATCACCACGCCGGTGCCGGACAGCGCCTCCGTCGCCACCTCCGGGCTCGCCGCGGCTGCCGCCATCGCGCCGGAACCCTCGGCGCGGGCCATGATCCGTCCCCGGGTGACGACCAGGCGGGTGGCTTCCTCCAGGCTCAGCGCCCCGGCGACGTGCGCGGCGGCGATCTCACCGACGCTGTGGCCGATCACCGCGTCCGGCCGGATGCCCTGATGGGCGAGCCACGCGGCGAGCGCGACCTGGACGGCGAAGATGGCGGGCTGGGCGATCCGCGTCCGGTGCAGAGCCGAGCCCTCGGTCAGCTCCTCCAGCAGGGAGAACGAGCCGTACTTCGCGATCAGCACGTCGCACCGGGACACGGCCTCGGCGAAGACCGGCTCGGTCGCCAGCAACTCCCGGCCCATACCGATCCACTGGCTGCCCTGCCCGGAGAACACGAACCCGACCGTCGGTACGTCCGGCGCCGGGGTCGGTTCCACCGGACGTCGGGCGAACACCCGCAGTCCTTCGGCGACCTCGGTGGCCGACTCCCCGACCACCGCCGTGCGCCTGCTGTGATGGCCGCGCCGGACACCGGCCGTGTACGCGAGGTCCGCCAGGGCGTGCTCGTCGCGATCCAGCAGGTCCGCATACCTGACGGCGAGTTCGGTCAGCGCGTGCGGGTCACGGGCCGACAACGGCACCAGAACCGGCCCGGCGCTCGTGGGCGACTCGGGTTGCGGCGCGGCCTCGGTCAGCACGAGGTGCGCGTTGGTGCCGCTCATGCCGAACGAGCTGATCCCGGCGGCGCGCGGTGTGTCGGTCGCCGGCCAGTCGCGTGCCACGGTGGGGATCACGAACGGCGTGCCGTCCAGCGAGATCCTCGGGTTGAGCGTGCGGAAGTGCAGGTTGCCCGGAATCCGCCCGTGCCGCAGTGCCAGTACCGCTTTGATCAGCCCGGCGATCCCGGCGGCCGCCTCGAGATGGCCGATGTTGCTCTTGACCGCGCCGAGCACGCACGGCGTGCCGTCCGCCCGGGGCGTCCCGAACACCTCTGTCAGTGCCTCGTACTCGATCGGATCGCCGAGCGCGGTCCCGGTTCCGTGTGTCTCGATGTAGCCGATCCGCTCGGCGGGCAGACCCGATGACTCCAGTGCGCCGACGAGCATGGCCCGCTGGGCGACGAGGTTCGGCGCGGTGAGTCCCGCCGAGCGACCGTCCGAGTTGACAGCCGAACCGCGCAGCACCGCGAGCACCCGGTCGCCGTCCGCCTCGGCGTCGGACAGCCGTTTCAGCACGACCACCCCGCACCCTTCGCCCCGCACGAACCCGTTGGCGCGCGCATCGAACGTGCGGCACCGGCCGTCGGGCGACAAGGCCTTGAGGTCGGCCACGATCTGTGTCCCGGCCTGGTCCAGGATCAGGTTGACCCCACCGGCCACCGCGAGCGCGCTCTCCCCGCTGCGCAGGCTCTGCATCGCCAGGTGCACCGCGACCAGCGAGGACGAGCAGGCGGTGTCCACCGCGAGGCTCGGTCCGTGCACGCCGAGCAGGTAGGACAGGCGTCCGGGTGCGAAGCAGTGCGCGGTCCCGGTGCCGATGTAGCCGTCCCGTTCGTTCGACCCCAGCAGCAGGTAGTCGTTGCCGCTGATCCCGACGAACACTCCGGTGTCGGTGCCGGCGAGCCTCGACGGCACCACCCCGGCGTCGTCGAGCGCTTCCCAGGACACCTCCAGCAGCAGCCGCTGCTGCGGGTCGAGCCGGGCGGCCTCGCGCGGTGAGATGCCGAAGAACGCGGCGTCGAAGGTGTCCGTGCCCTCCAGGAAGGCGCCCCACCGCGCCTCGGTGACCGGCGCGTCCGGGTAGCGCTCGGACACCGCGTCGGTTCCGTCGAGCAGCATGGACCAGTACGACTCCGGGTCGTCGCCGCCGCCGGGGAACCGGCACCCCATGCCGACGACCGCGATGGGTTCGGTCTTCTCCCGGCGCAGGCGGTCGACCTGGCCTTGCAGCTCGCGCAGCGCGGACGCCGCGCTGACCAGCCGCGACCGGTAGCGGGCCTCGACGTCGGGGGACGCACCACTCACTGTCGGTCTCCTTCGACCCTGTCCACGGCGCCGTCGATCTCGGCGAGCAGCTCGTCCATGCTCAGGTCGTCGAGGTCCGACCCATCGGGCTCGTCGCGGGGCTCGTCCGCCAGTCCGAGCCGCTCCAGCACCTGGTCGCCCAGCGCGGTGACGGTCGGCGCGGTGAACAACAACGTCACCGGCAGGCGGACGCCCAGAGCGGCCTCGAGCCGGTTGCGTAGCTCCAGCGCCATCAACGAGTCCGCCCCCATCGCCGGGATGCTCCGCGACCGGTCGATGCGCTCGGGGTCCAGCCGCAGAACGCGACCGAGGTTCTCCGTGATCAACGCCGTGACGAGCGCGCCACGCTCGTGCGGACCGGCCGCGCTCAGCCGGTCGACGACACCCGCGTCCGCCGGCTCGTGTTCCTCGGTGCCGCGCAGCTCACGGAACAGTGAGGAGCCGGCCGCCGCCGGATAGAACTCCAGCCACTGACGCAGGTTGACCTTGACCGCGGCGACCTGGGGAGCGGCACCGGCGAGCAGCCTGCCGAGGATCTCGGTGCCCTGCTCCGGGGTGAGGGTGCCGACACCCCTGCCGGCCAGCCGAGCGCCGTCGTCGTCGCGGCCGGCCATGATGCCCGCCCGCGCGTACAGGCCCCAGTCGATGCACAGCGCCGGTTCGCCTCTGCCGGCCCGGTACCTGGCCAGCGCGCCGAGGAACGCGTTCGCCGCCGCGTAGTTGGCCTGCCCGGGTGAGCCGAGCAGCACGGCGGCCGAGGAGTACAGCACGAAGAAGTCGAGTTTGCGGCCGAGCGTCAGCTCGTGCAGGTTCCAGGCGCCCTGCACCTTGGGTGCGAGCACCCGGCTGTACCGGGCCGCGTCCAGCTCCAGCACGGTCCGGTCGTCGAGCACCATCGCCGCGTGCAGAACGCCCCGCAGCGGCGGCATGTGCTCGTCGACGTGGGCGAGTACCGAGGCCAGCTCGGCTCGCTTCGTGACATCGGCGGCGGCGACCACGACCTCCACTCCCCTGGCACGCAGCTCGTCGAGCCGGGCCAGGGCCTCGGGGGACGCCGCACGTCTGCCGAGCAGCACCAGGTGACCGGCGCCGCGGTCGGCCAGCCACTCGGCCAGCCCGAGACCGAGCCCGCCGAGCCCACCGGTGACGAGGTAGGTCGCGTCGGGGCACGTGACGGGATCGGGCTCGCCGGGCGGGAACGACGTGCGCACCAGGCGTGCCAGGTGGCGACCGCCCGGACGCAGCGCGATCTCGTCCTCGTCGTCCGGTGCGAGCAGCTCCGGTACCAGCCGCTGTGCCGACTCGCCCGCTGTCCACCGGCGGCTCAGGTCCACCCGCACACAACCGAGCTCGGGATGCTCCATGCCCAGCGTCCTGGCGAAGCCCCACATCGTGGACGCCGAGAGCGCCGACAGTCCGTCCTCGGGGTCGATGCACTGCGCGCCCTCGGTGACCAGCCACAGGCGAGGCTGTTCGCGCCACCGCCGGCGCAGGACCGCGCGGGCGAGTCCCAGCGTGCTCAGGCCCACGACGCGTTGGTCGGATTCGAGTGACTCCGACGTCGTGTGGTCGGCCGCCGTGGCGTCGAGGCTCCACAGGTGGACGATGCCCGCGCAGTCACGTCCCTCGCCGAACGACCGGGCGAGCAGCTCCTCCCACGCCTGTTCCGCGCCGTCGCCCAGCCCGGGATGCCGGTCCAGCTCGCTCGCGGCGACCAGTACACAGGGGTGACCGCGCCGCTCCAGGGTCCTGACCACCTCGGCTCCGACCCCCGAGGAGTCTCCGAGCACGAGCCACGGCGAGGTCGCGGCCTCCGCTCCGGGTGGGCGAGGAAGCTCCGCCGCCCGCCACTCGACGTCGTACAACCACCGCGCGTACGGCGTCGCGGAGGCGAGCCGGGCCACGGTCAGGCCCTCCACCTCGATGAGCGGCGTGCCCTGTTCGTCGAACACGGTCAGGTCGCCGCCATCGCGTCCGGCTTCGAGCCGCGCGTGGACCCACACCGCGCGGTCCGGCGATCGGCGCATGCGCACGCGCCGGGCGCTCACCGGGACCACCGCGACATCAGGAGGCACGGCGCGCTGTTCGGCGATCAGCCCACCGAGCACCTGGAGGCAGGCGTCGAGCAGAGCGGGATGGCAACGGTAGCCGCCACCGGCCGGTGACCGGACCTGGCCGAGGGCCTCCCCGACACCCGTCCACACGCGCTCGACGCCTCGGAACGCCGGGCCGTACTCGATACCACGCTCGCCGTGTCGCCGGTAGTGCTCGGCTCCCGGGGTTTCGGCGGTGCACCGGTGACGGATCGCCTGCGGTTGCTCGGCGGAGGTGGATCGGGCCTGGTCGGCGGCGGGTATCCGGGCGCTCGCATGCCGGACCCATGAGTCCTCGTCGCCGGCCCGGCCGACGATCTCCAGCCGCTCGCCGTCCAGCATGACCTGCATGGTGCGTGTGCCGGTCTCGTCGAGCTCCGCCATGCGTTCGAACGACACGTCCAGCAGACAGTCCCGCCCGGATGCGGCGAACGCCATCTCCAGGTACGCGGACGCCGGGAGCACACTCGCGCCGTCCACGCGATGCTCGGCGAGGTACGGCTCGGCGACCGCACGTTCCCAGATCCGCACCCCGGGCAGCGCGGCCGGGCTGATCGGCTCGCCCAGCAGCGGATGCCCCACCCGGGCCGGGCCCCGGACGGGCTCGTCGACCCAGAACCGTTCCCGCTGCCACCGGTAGGTCGGCAGCTCGACGACCCGGCGCGCACCGTCGGGGTGCTGAGCCGCCCAGTCCACCGGATATCCGTGTGCGTACAGCGCGGCCAGTGACTCCCTCAGCGTTGTGCGCGCGGGCCGGTCCCGGTGCAGCGACGCAAGCGCGACGTGGCCCGCCTCCTCGATCGCGGGCAACAGGATGGGATGCGGGCTCAGCTCGACGAACACCATCCTCGGGCCGGACGCGGCGACGGCGGGGGCGAACAGCACGGGTTCACGGAGGTTGCGCACCCAGTACTCCGGACCGAGTGATGCGCCGTCGCAGAGCCCCGCGGTCACGGTCGAGCGCATGGAGATCGTGGTCGGCACCGGGGAGATCCCCTCCAGCTCCGCCAGCAGCTCACCGGTCAGTGCGTCCACCTGCGGGCTGTGCGAGGCGACCGACACCTTGATCCGCCTGCAGAACACCCCCTCGTCGGTCAGCTCGGCCAATATCCGGTCGAGCGCGTCGGGATCGCCGGACAGGACCGTCGACCGGGGGCTGTTGCTGGCCGCGACGGACACCAGGTCGCGCGCGGGCAACAGCCGGGGACGGACCTCGTCGACGGGCAGCTCGACCAGCGCCATCGCCCCCTTGCCCGCCAGCCGCAGCAGCAACCGGCTGCGCCGGCACACGACGCGGACCGCGTCCGCCAAGGTCAGCGCGCCGGCCACGTGCGCGGCCGCGATCTCGCCCATGCTGTGGCCGAGCACGGTGTCCGGCCGCACGCCCGCCGACCGCCACCAGTGCGCCAGCGCGACCTGGATGGCGAACAGCACCGGCTGCACCACGTCGATCCGTTCGGTCGACGGCTCCAACCGGGACCGCGGCGCGTGCAGCTCGGCCACCACCGACCATCCGGTCTCGGCCCGGATCGCGGCGTCACACGTGTCCAGAGCGTCCCGGAAGGCCGGTTCGGCCTCGTACAGATCACGCCCCATACCGGCCCACTGCGAACCCTGCCCGGGGAAGACGAACACCACCTTCGGTGCGTCGGTGCCGCCCGGGCCGGTGACGAGTCGGGACGAACCGTCCCGGTCCGCCACGAGGACGGCCCGGTGCTCGTGGTGCTGACGCCGCACCGACGCGGTGTAGGCGATCGCGTCCAGCTCGGCGGGGTTACTCCGGAGCAGCTCCTGGAAGTCCGCCGTCAGTTCCGTCAACGCCGTCCCGGTGCGTGCGGAGACCGGTACGACCACCGGGCCGGCCAGCTGTTCCGACGCCGCCGGTTCAGGGGCCTCCGCGACGATGACGTGCGCGTTCGTGCCGCTGATTCCGAACGAGCTGACCCCGGCGATCCTCGGCCTCTCCGGCCGTCGGGACCAGTCGACCGGCGCGGTCGGCAACGTCAGGCGGGTGCCGGCGAGGTCGATCCTCGGGTTGAGGGTGCGCAGATGCAGGTTCGCCGGGATCGTCTCGTGGCGCAGCGCCAGCACTGCCTTGATCAGGCCGACGACGCCGGCGGCCGCCTCCAGGTGCCCGATGTTGGTCTTCACCGCGCCCAGCACGCAGGGCTCCCCGTCGGGCCGGGGCGCGCCGAACACGTCGGCGAGTGCGTCCACCTCGATCGGATCACCCAACGGCGTGCCGGTCCCGTGGGTCTCGATGTAGCCGACGTCGGACGCCGCCACGCCGGCGGCGCGCAACGCCTGCCGCAGCAGAGCCCGCTGGGCCGTCCCGTTGGGCGCGGTCAGGCCGGCGGAGCGGCCGTCGGAGTTCACCGCCGAACCCCGGATCACCGCGAGTACCGGGTCCTGGTCGGCGAGCGCGTCGGCGAGCCGCTTGAGCACCAGGACACCGCAGCCCTCGCTGCGCACGTAGCCGTTCGCGCGGGCGTCGAAGGTCTTGCAGCGCCCATCGGCGGACAGCGCGCCGGAGCTGGCCATCATGTCGGTCATGTCCCTGGCCAGCATCAGGCTGACCCCGCCGGCCAGCGCCGTGGTGCTCTCGCCGGACCGCAGGCTCTGGCAGGCCAGGTGCACCGCGACCAGCGAGGACGAGCACGCCGTGTCGACGGTCATGCTCGGGCCCTCGAAGCCGAACGCGTAGGACAGCCGGCCGGCGGGGAACGAGTGCCCGTTGCCGGTGACCGTGTAGATGTCCCGTTCGCCGCCACTGATCTTGTCGTAGTCGGTGACCACGACACCGGCGAACACCCCGGTCCTCGACCCGACCAACGAGTCCGGCGGCAGTCCGGCCCGTTCCAGCGCCTCCCAGCCGACCTCGAGCAGCATGCGCTGCTGCGGGTCCATCGCGGCGGCCTCACGCGGCGAGATACCGAAGAACGCCGGGTCGAACCGGTCCACCTCGGGCACGAACCCGCCCCAGCGGACCGCGCCGTTCACCTCCCGCTGGTCGGTCCAGCGGCCCCTCGGCACCTCGGTGATCAGGTCCTCACCGGCGTCGAGGGACCGCCAGAACTGTTCGGGGTTCTGTGCCCCGCCCGGGATCCGGCAGCCCATCCCCACGATGGCGATCGGCTCGTTCCTCTTCCGGGTCTCCTCGTCGAGCTGGGCCTGCAGCTTCTTGACCGCGAACAGGGCCTGCTTGACGACCGATGCCTGCTCACTCACCTCGGAGTCCTTCCTCGACCAGGGCGAGGCTCGCCAGCAACACGGCTTCGGCCTCCGCGTCGGACATCTCCGCGATGTCGTGTTCCAGGTCCGCCCAGTCCTCCGGTTCCTCCTCGACGGCCGGGGCCGGTTGTCCCAGCTCGCCGAGGACGTGCCCGGCGAGCGCCGCGATCGTGGCGTGGCTGAACAGGGCCGCCACCGACAGCTCGACACCGAGCGTGGCTTCCAGCCGGTTGCGCAGCTCCACCGCCATCAACGATTCGAGCCCCAGGTTGCGGAACGTCGTCGACCGGTCCAGGCTGTCCCGCCGCCGGCCCACGGTCAGGGCGAGCTGTTCGATCAGGTGCGCCTCGACCAGGTCGAGCCGCTCCCCCGGGGTCGCCGAGGCGATCCGGTCGCCGAGCGGCGTCGTTCCGGCCCGGGCCGAGGTCACGGCCAGCAGCGGTGACCCGGCGGCGCCGGGGAACGACTCCGCCCACTGCCGGGGATCGAACGTCATGACCGCCAGCTGGCCGAGGCCGGTACCCAGCGCGCGCGTCATCGCCCCGGTCACGTCGGCCATCGGCACACCGCCGACGCCCAGTGCCGGGGTGCCGGCGGGGACGACGTTGATACTCAGTGCGGTCCGGCCCTGAGCGCGGCGGGAGGCCGCGATCGCGTCGAGGACGGCCGCGTCGGCGGCGCCGCCCGGGTAGCCGAGCAGCGAGGCGACCGACGAGAACAGCATGAAGAGCTCCAGGCCGGGACTGTGCCGATGCAGGTTCCACGCGCCGGCACTGCCGCTCTGGGCGTACACCACGCCGCGCAGGTGACCCGGCAGCTCGGTGAGCCGGCCCTCGTCGGAGACATCACAGTGCACGGTCGAGACCTGGGCGCCCGCCACCGTGAGGTGACCGACCGTGCCCGACCGGTCCGCGACCACCACCTCCCGGACGCCCAGTCCGACCAGCCACTCTGCGAGTACTCCGGCGAGCTCCCGGTCGTCGGTCACGACGAGGTGGGCTCCGTCCCGGGACAGCGAGACATCCCGGAGCTGCCCGGCGGGGAACCGTTCGAGCCGCGCGAGATATCGGCCGTCCCGGCGCAGCGCCACCTCTGGTTCACGGTCCGCCGCGTCGGTGAGCAGCTCGTTCGCCAGCCGCCTGACGTCCTCGGCATCCGGCTCGGACGCCAGATCGATCCGTGTGCAGTACAGGTCGTGGTGCTCCAGCGCGATCGTTGCGCCCCGGCCCCAGAGCGCGGCCTGCCGGGGCGGCGTCTGGTGGCTGTCCGAGCCGACGATTCTGGAGTTCCGGGTCACCAGCCACAGTCGAGGCGAATCCCGCCAGCCTCGTCGCGCGACCGCCGCGACGAGCGCCTCGACCGAGGCGACCGGCTGGTCCCAGGCAACGACGATGCCCGAGGGCGGATCACCGGCCAGGTGCGGGTCCGGCTCGTTCGGCTCGATGTCCGCCGTGGTCACGACGGTGCTGAGCTGGCCGTGGTCGCGCAGCTCTCGCGCGAGCGCGTGCCCGGGGCCGTCCGGGTCCGTGAGCACCAGCCAGGAAGCGGGGTCCACCGGCGCGGGGGCCGGGAGGTGCTCGTGGCGGTGCCAGGTCAGCGTGTACATCCGGTCGTGCAGCGGATCGCGGTCGCCCGGGGGCGCCAGTGGCCGCAGCCGCACACCACCGACCTCGGCCACGACCACACCCGCGTCGTCGAACACCAGCAGGTCACCGTCGGCGCGGGCGTGTACCCAGACGGACCCACCGAGCCGGGCCCACGTGGTGAGCCGGTCGATCCCGGTCACGACCTGCACGCCGGCCCGCTCGGCGCGCAGTGCGATCAGGCTCTGGAGCGCGGCGTCGAGCAGCGCGGGATGGACGTGGTAGCCGGCCACGTGTCCGGCCGACTCGGGGAGCACGATCCGCGCGAGCACCTCGTCCGGCCCGAACCACAGGTCACGCACGGCGGCCGAGTCGCCGGTGATGTCGAGCCCGGCGTCGGCGAGCAGCCGATAGTGCTCCGTGCCGGACCGCGCCCGGGTGCACCGCCGCCGGATGTCGTCCGGTGTCTCAGCCGGCTCGCGCCGGGCCGCCGGCACGGTGGCGGTCGCGACCGCGTGCCGGACCCAGTCGCTGCCCGGGTCACCCGGGCTGCTCGACATCGACAACGCCCCGTCCCCGAGGGTGTGGACGACCTGGACGAGCGGCGGAACACCGTCGAGCGGCAACATGCGCTCGAAACGCAGGCCTGTCAGTGTCACGGGCCCCTGGGCGTCGGTCGCGGCCGCGACCGCCAGCTCGGCGAACACGGCGGCGGACACGACAGGTTCCCCGTGGACTCGCAGGTCCGTCAGGTACGGCAGCCGCGCCGGGTCGAGCTTCCGCTGCCAGTACCGGGTTCCGGGCTCGATCGACGACGTCAGACCGGGGCCCAGCAGCGGGTGGCCGTCGACCACCGCATGCCGGTCCGCCGCGAGCCAGTACCGTTCGCGCCGCCAGACCGGCGCGGGTAACGGCACGACCGTGCCCTCGGCGGAACCACCCACGCGGTCGAGGTCGAGCGTGAGGCCTTGCACGTGCAGCGCACCCGCTGCGCGCAGCATCGCGTCCCGGTCGTCCCGGTCGCGTTGCAACGAGCCGACCACACGTCCCCGCACGGCCGCCGAGGCGAGGCATCGGCGGACGTTCTCCAGCAGTACTGGGTGCGGCCCGATCTCCACGAAACTCCGGTGGCCCGCCGCGATCGCCGCGCCCACCGCGTCGGCGAATCGCACGGTGTCGCGGACCGTGGCTGCCCAGTGTCCGGCGCCGAAGTCGCTGCCGTCCCGCCAGGTTCCGGTCACGGTGCTGGCGATCGGCACCGTGCCCGGCCCACATGCGACCTCGCCGAGTGCACCGGTCAGCGCCGCTCGCGCCGGTTCCATGGCCGGGCTGTGAAAGGCGTACTCGACCCTCAGCTCACGGGAGGCCACGCCGGCTCTGCCCAGCCGCGCGAGCACCTGGGCGACCGCCTCGGCGTCACCGGACAGGACGGTGGAATCGGGGTCGTTGACCGCCGCCACCGCGACCCGATCAGCCCATTCGCCCAGCTGGGAGGCGAGGCGACCGACCGGCAGCTCGACCTGCGCCATCCGGCCGGCGCCTGCTGCCTCGCGCATCAGCCTGCCCCGGTGCCAGACGACCCGGATCGCCTCGTCGAGCGGCAGCACACCCGCGACGTGCGCGGCCGCGACCTCGCCGACGCTGTGGCCGATCACCGCGGCCGGCTCCACGCCCCAGTGACGCCACAGCCGGGTCAGCGCGACCTGCACGGCGAACAGCGCCGGTTGTGCCACGTCGGTGCGCGCGAGCCTGCTGTCGTCGGGGTCCTCGCACAGCTCGTCGACCAACGACCATCCGGACAGCGGACGCAGCAGCTCGTCACAGTCGTCGATCACCGCGCGGAACACCGGTTCGTCGGCCATCAGCCGACGTCCCATGCCCGCCCACTGGGAACCCTGGCCGGAGAAGACCAGAACGGGGCCGGGCTGCTCGTCGGGTTCGGCGCGCCCCAGCTCGACGCCACCGGGGAACAGTCCCTCGGCGACGGAGCGGAGCAGCTCGACCGTGTGCCCCCGGGTGCCCGTGACCACGGCGAGCCGGTGCTCGTGGTGGTCCCGCCGCGCTCCCGCCGTGTGGCACACGTCCAGGAGGGACGGGGGCGGCTCGGCGAGCAGATGATCCGCCATCCGGTCCGCGGCGGTGAGCAACGACTCGTGGGAACGGGCCGACAGCAGGAGCAGCCGCTGACGGTCGTCGTCCGACGCCGGGCGAGTCACCCCCCGGACGTACAGGGCGCCCCATGAATCGATCATCGTGGTGCGGCCGTCGTCAGCTCGGCTCAACGAACCGAACCCGTCCACACCGTGTTGCGCCAGCACCGGGGTCAGCACCGGATGCGGGTTGACGTCGAGAAAGACGCAGTTTCCCTGGGCGGCCAGCTCCTCGACGACCGGCGCGAACCGCCACGGGTCCCGTTCGGTGCGCGCCCAGTGTTCGGCGGTCAGCTCGGTGCCCGCCATCCGTCGCCCGGTGGCGCAGGAATGGAACGGCAGCCTCGGCTGCGCGGGCCGCACGCCGGCGAGCGCCACGCGCAGGTCCGGCAGTACGCCGTCGACGACCGGGCAGTGCGACGCGTAGTCGACGCGGATCAACCCGCCGCGAATACCGTCGTCGTGGAGCCCACGCAGGATCGACTCCACGGCGGCGCGGTCACCGGAGATGATCGTCGACCGGGGGCCCGCGAGACCCGCGATCCACACCTGGTCGGGGTGAGACCGCAGGCGCTGTGCCGTGTCGTCGGGTGAGAGTTCCAGGACCGCCATCGCGCCACGACCGCTCAGCGACGCCGCGAGACGGCTGCGCCGAGCCATGATCAGCGCGGCGTCGTCGAGGCTCAACGCACCGGCGACGTGTGCCGCGGCGACCTCTCCCATGCTCATCCCGGCGACTGCGTCCGGCTCCACGCCCCGGTGGCGCCACATCTCGGCGAGCGCGACCTGCATCCCGAAGATCGCCGGCTGGGCCAGGTCGGTCCGTTCGTTCCAGTCGTCGTCGTCCGAGGTCAGCAGCTCGACGAGGGACCAGCCGGTGTGCGGTCGCAGCGCCGCGTCGCACCGCGCGAGAGCCGCGCGGAACGCCGGCTCGACCCGCATCAGCCGTGCGCCCATCCCGGCCCACTGCGAGCCCTGGCCGCCGAACACGAAGACGACCCTCGGCCGCTGTCCGGTCGCTCGTCCGGCCGACACCCCGGGAACCTCGTGACCCGCCAGGTGGCTCCGCGCGCGAGAAGCGAGCTCGGCCCGGTCGTGGGCGGACAGCGCCAGCCGGTGGGAACCGCCGGTGTCGCGCATCGAGGACGTCAGCCGGTCGAGATCCTGACCGTCCTCGGTGTTCGCCAGCCTCCGGACGATGTCCCGCAGTCCTTCGTCGCTGTCGGCCGACAGCGTGACCGCCCGCGTCGGCGTCGTGGCGTCCCCTTCCAGCACGACGTGGCAGTTCGTGCCGCCGAACCCGAACGCACTCACACCCGCGACGAGCCGGCCGTGCTCGTCCGCCGGCCAGTGCTCCAGCTGGCGTGGTAATCGCAACCGCCACTCGGCGAACGGGATGTGGGGGTTCGGCTCGCTCACGGCCACGGTCGGGGGCAGAGCACGGTGACGCATCGACAACGCCACCTTGATCAGTCCGGCAACGCCGGCGGCGGGCTCCAGGTGCCCGATGTTGCTCTTCACCGATCCGATCGCCAGCGGCCGGTCGGACGGCCGGTCCGCGCCGAGGACGGCGCTCAGCGCACCGGCCTCGATCGGGTCGCCCAGGACGGTGCCGGTTCCGTGCGCCTCGACGTACTGGACGTCGTGGGGCGCCACGCCGGCTCGCGCGTAGGCGTCGCGCAGCATCGCCTCCTGCGCGGCCGGGCTCGGCGCGGTCAGCCCGTTGGAGAACCCGTCGTGGTTCACCGCGCTGCCCTTGATCACGCAGTAGATCGGGTCGCCGTCGGCGACAGCCCTGCCCAGTGGTTTCAGTACGACGAGGCCGGCGCCCTCGCCGCGGCCGTAGCCGTCGGCGCTCGCGTCGAAGGCCTTCGTCCGACCGTTCGGCGAGAGCGCACCGAGGCCTTCCAGCGCGGTCATCGTGTCCTTGCCGAGCATGAGGCTGACTCCGCCGGCGAGCGCCAGCTCGCACTCGCCGTCCCTGATGCTGCGCGCCGCGAGGTGCACCGCCACCAGCGACGACGAGCACGCGGTGTTGACCTGCAGGCTCGGGCCGCGCAGCCCCAGGTGGTAGGAGACGCGCGCCGGGATGATGCTCGGGTCACCGCCGGAAAGCGAGTGTTGGGTGACCAGGTCGGGATCGGCCTGGATGCCGGCGCCGTACTCGTTCCACATGGCGCCGATGAAGACACCGGTCCGGCTTCCACCGAGGCTCCTCGGACCGATGCCGGCGTCTTCGAGCGCCTCCCAGGCCAGTTCGAGCACGAGCCGCTGCTGTGGGTCGATGTGCGGGGCCTCGCGCGGTGAGATGTCGAAGAATTCCGGGTCGAACCCGTCGACCTGGTCGAGGAAACCGCCGCGGGCTCGCCGCCCACCGGTCCACCGGTCAGCCGGCATGTCTCCGATCGCGTCGGCCCCGGTGCTCAGCAGCTCCCAGAACCGGTCGGCGTCGGGCGCGCCAGGGAACCGGCAGGACAGCCCGACGACGGCGATCGGGTCGTCCGTTCGCCGAGCCGCCTCCGCGACCGGCGTCCCGTCCTCGCCGTCCAGCGCCGCCGCGAGCGCTCGCGGGGTCGGGTGGGCCCACAGCGCCGTCGGCGGGACGCGGTGCCCGGATGCTTCGCTCAGCTCGGCGGCCAGTGCTGTCACGCTGACGGAGTCGAGCCCGAACCGGGTGAAGGGCTCACGTCCGTCGATGGCCTCGGCCGGTAGTCCGCTGAGCTCGGCCAGTCGCGCGACGAGCCACTCGTACACCGTGTTCTTCGCCCAAGGACGCACGAGCGAACTCACCTCCGGCTGCAACCCCCAGCAGGTTAAGAGGATACTTAACCACTTGCTTGGATTTTAGAAAGGCAGCTCTGACCGCATCACACTGTGACCTGCATCACAAGCGTGATTGGACGTGATCGTATTGAGAACACTCAAATGGACGAGTAGCTAGCCGAGCTCACCCGGGTCGGACAGCTTGAGCTTCCGCTGCGCCCGCTGGTAGAAGGTCGTGCTCCCCAGCCGTACGACAGACCCGGCCGCGACCTTCGTGGTCAGCTCGACGCGCTCCCCCGGATGGACCGTGCGGGCCAGTTCACCGTCCACCTCGAGGCCGAGCGGCCCGCTGCTGGGCAGCAACTCCAGTGCGAGCGGCTCACTGCAGGCCAGCACCAACGCACGGTTGAACGCCGAGTGCGGCGCGACCGGGATCACCACGAGCCCCTGCGCCCTCGGCGACACGATCGGCCCGCCCGCCGAGAAGCTGTAGGCCGTCGATCCGGTGGGCGTCGACACGACCACCGCGTCGGCGACGTACCGGACGAACGGCTGCCCGTCGATGTGCAGCCCGATCGCGGCCTGGCGCTGGCCCGGCATGCGGATCAGGACGACGTCGTTGAACGCGATCCGGCTGCCGTCACCCACCACGGTGGCTTCCACCGCGACCCGAGGTTCCACCTCGTACTGCTGTGCCGCGATCGCACCCAACGCCGACTCGAGGTCCGGCACGTCGATCTCGGCAAGGAAACCGAGCTTGCCGAGGTTGACGCCCAGCACCGGGATCTGGTGCTCGACGGCGAGCCGCAGGGTGCGCAACATGGTGCCGTCCCCACCGAGGCTCACCAGCAGGTCGGCCTGCTTCGCCAGCTGCTCCTGGGGACACACCTCGACACCAGGCACGTCATCCGGCTCCCCCGCGATGCCGAGCACCCGAACCCCGCGGGCCGCCGCCCACGCCGCGATGGTCCGAACAGCGGGCCCGCAGTCACGAGCCGGATGCAGAACGAGCCCGATGACCCCGAAGTGACCCACCCCGTCAGCCTACGGCTCCGGAACCGGCACTTCGCGGAGCTTCATGTCGCATCACAGACACTGCAGTGTCTGCGACGCGACACCACGGTCTGCGAGACGTGCCCTGCAACGGCCGCACCTTCGATCAGGCGTTCCCCCCACGCCGATCGCGTAGGCGTGTGCCCCACATATCCCCGTGACGGTTCCGCATCCGGGCTCGGCGTCTTCACCCGTCACCCAGTGATCAGTCGCACCTAGGCAGAGCTTCCAGACCATCAGCCAATCACCACGAACAGATTGCAATCGCAAAGATTCCGCGAGACCACGGGCGAACCTCTCGAAGTCACCATGAAACAAGGCCCATTCCCCTATTCCGATCGTCAAACGCTAAGCTGATCCGGACTGGCGCAGAACGGACCGCGAGTACGAATTAGCGCAGCTCAATGCTGGGAGTGAGGTTGGGTTCGATGGCCGGTACCACTGGAACCCGACATGCCAGTCAGGGTTCGCTAAGAGATCCAGGAGTGGTGTCTGGGTTCGCACTCAAACTGATCCGTGAGTCCATAGCGATGACTCAGTCTCAACTTGCCCACGAGCACGATGTCGATGTCGCCACCGTGCAGGGGTGGGAAAGTGGCCGCCGACCGTTGGCATCGTTGCGGGTCCGCGACCTCACGCGGCTGCGGACCAGGCTCCTCCAGCGAGGTACGACATCGGTGGCCGTGCGCGCTTTGAGGGACGCCATCGATGCCGACCTACTCATAGGGGACGCAGTAGAAGCAGGCATGAAACCGATCGAACCCGAGATGAACCTTCTCGGAAGTACGGCACATCAGCGCAGGCTTACTGCTTTGATAACTTGGCCGTTCACCGGCAACACGCCCGCAGAACTGAGATTCCCTGTCCATGCAACCTCAGTGAGACGCGGGCCGGTGCCAAAAAGGCCGACACGTGGGTCACGGTGCGGTCCTCAGCGGTAGCACTGGCCTCCGGCGGCGACCGCGAACCTCTGGAACGATTCGTCCATGGCGTACGAACGTCTCAGCAGCAAGAACAAGCGAATCTGAACTACTGGGCGTACTGGGTCGGTGAGATGACCACCGTGCATCTCAACGACGAATTCATGATCGATACCCAGCCTCGCTCCTGGGACGGGACCATACTGATGGAGCACCTCCTCGATCGTCTGATCCCCCGCACCGACCAGGAACAGCTCAACGTCCACACGTTGTGGGCGCTGCTACTCACCCACCCCGAGCTGCTCGGAAATCGACCCCTATTCGGCGAGCGACTGCAGACAGCCGTCGCGGTACTCATGGACCACAATGATCTCTCGCCGCTGACCAGACGCGAGCTCTCGGATGTGAGCTATGCCGCCCGAGCAGCTCAACGATAGGTAGTGTCACCGGTCGTGGAAGAGCACGCAGCGGACCTCCAATCCGAAGCCATCGCCAGTTTCGCCTTCGAGCTCGGACTGCTCAAGAGAATCCGCCGCTCCGGCTGGTGGCAGGTCGGCCTCCGTGATCCCGAGTCGGTCGCCGAGCACAGCCTGCGCGTCGCCCAACTTGCGACGATCATCGCAGCAGAGGAAGGCGCCGACCCGGCCCGCGCGGCCCTCCTCGCCGTCTGGCACGACTCGCAAGAGACCAGGACCGGCGACATTCCACATACCGCAAGGCCCTACCTCGACAAACCTGTCCCGGCCGCGATCACAGCTGACCAGACCCAGAGCCTGCCGGACACCACTAGCAAGACCGTACGAGCCATCGTCGACGAATACGAGGAGCAGCGCACAGTCGAAGTTCGCTGCGCCAAGGACGCCGACAAACTCGAGTGCCTCATCCAAGCCGTCGAATACCGCGAGGCCGGCTACTCCACCGTGCAGGGCTGGATCGACAGCTCCCGGGCCGCACTCACCACTGACACGGCGGCGCGGATCGCCGATGCCGCGCTCACCACATCACCCCTGGCCTGGCGCGGCCGCTGAGCGTCCGACAACCCACGAACCATGATCACCACGGCCCGGGGGTGAGCAGATGAACAACACGCGCGGCATGTGTGCGGCGCGCTCGGACGACTTCGCAGACGCTGATGTCGCGTCGCAGACATTGCGGCGTCTGCGACGCGACATGACGCTCTGCGAGCCGATACTGAAGTGATCAGCGAGACTGAAGATGCTCGTGGTGAACCGTGGTGAACACGAACTGCGCTCAGCGGGTTTCGTAGTTCTGCTTCAGGAACGCTCGGGCTCCGGTTGCCAGGTCCATGCCGTCGGTCCACAGGTTGCGCCAGATCGACAACGCCGAGGACAGGGTCGGGTGGACCACCTCGGAGGAGAACGACTCGAACGTGATCGTGCCGCGGTAGTCGACCTCGTGCAGCGCCTCGAAGAACTCGGCCCACGGCACCGAGCCCGTGCCCAGCTGCCCTCGGTGCGACTCGCCGACGTGCACGTAGCCGAGCTTGCCCGCCGCGGCCGCCGCGAGGACGGGCTCGCGGAACGACGTCTCCTCGATGTTCATGTGGTACGTGTCCAGGTGCGCGACGACGTTGTCCCGGCCGGTCTCGGCGATGAACGCGAGGGTCTGCTCGGTCGTGTTGAGCACGTTGGTCTCGTACCGGTTGCAGAACTCCAGCCCGAGCGTGATGCCGGACTCCGCGGCGCGGTCGGCGAGCCGCGCGATCGTCTCGACGGAATGCGCCCTGCCGCGTTCGGTCAGCGGCGTGGTGTAGCGGCCGAGCTTGCCGAAGATGACACCGCCCAGATAGTCGCCGCCGACGTCACGCACCAGGTCGAGCGCGAGGTCCAGACGCTTCCGGCCCGCCGCCACGATGTCCGGGTCGTCGCTGGACACGTCGGTCGTGTCGTCCAGGCCGAGGCTCACCCCGGCGGACAGGCCGTGTTCGGCGAGCAGCCGGGCGGTCAGGTCGGCGTCGAACAGCTCGGGCTGGATCGCCGCGAGCTCGATCAGGTCGTAGCCTGCCGCCGCTGACGAGCTGATCGCGTGGCGTGCCTCGCGCTCGCTCCAGCCGCCGACCCACACCAGTGCGTGGATTCCGATCTTGTTGGACAAGGTTCTCCCCTATCGCAGGAATGCCTGGGGCACCCCGGAGTCGACCGGAACGATCAGCCCGGTGGTGATCGGCAACGTCCCGTTGGTCAGCGCCAGCACCGCGGACGCGACGTGCTCGGGCAGCACCTCGACCTTGAGCACGGTGCGGTTGGCGTAGTACTTGCCCAGCTCGGACTCGTCGATGCCGTACGTCGCGGCGCGCGACGCACCCCAGCCGCTGGAGAAGATCCCGGAGCCGCGCACCACTCCGTCCGGGTTGATGCCGTTGACCCGGACGCCGATCTCACCCAGCTCCGCCGCGAGCAGCCGGACCATGTGCGCCTGCGCCGCCTTCGCCGACGAGTAGGCGACGTTGTTGGGACCGGCGAACACCGCGTTCTTCGAGCAGATGTTGATGATGTCCCCGCCGAGCCGCTGCGCCCGCAGAACCGGTTCGGCCGCCTTGGCCACCAGGAACGAGCCACGCGCCAGGATGTCGTAGAGCAGATCCCAGTCCTGGGTCGAGGTCTCGGCCAGTGAGCCAGCGCGGCTGATGCCGGCGTTGTTGACGATCAGATCCGCCCCGCCGAAGGCGAGCACGGCGGCATCCATACCGGCGGTGATCGCGTCCGGGTCGGTCACGTCCATCGCGATGCCGGCCGCACGGTCCGGTCCGCCCAGCTCATCGGCCACCGCCGACGACTTCGCCTCGTCCAGATCCGCGACCACCACGTTCGCACCGTGCTCCGCGAGCATCGTCGCCGTCGCCAGCCCGATACCGGACGCGCCCCCGGTCACGACGGCGATCCGGCCTGCCAGTGCCTTGGGCTTCGGACGCAGCTGGAGCTTCTTCTCCTCCAGCAGCCAGTACTCGACGGCGAACTTGTCGGCCTCGGTCACCGGCTCGTAGGTCGAGACGCCCTCGGCGCCGCGCATCACGTTGATCGCGTTGACGTAGAACTCGCCGGCCACCCGCGCGGTCTGCTTGTCCGCGCCGAACGAGAACATCCCGACCCCGGGCACGAGGATGATCGCCGGGTCGGCACCACGCATCGCGGGCGAGTCGGGCGTGGCGTGGCGCCGGTAGTAGGCGCTGTACTCCTCGCGGTACTCGGCGTGCAGCTCGCCGAGCCGCTTCACGACCTCGTCGAGCGGCGTGTCCGGCGCGGTGTCCAGGAGCAGCGGACGCACCTTGGTCCGCAGGAAGTGGTCGGGGCAGGACGTGCCGAGGCTGACCAGGTGTGCCAGCTTCTCCCTGGTCAGGAAGTCCAGCACGACGTCGCTGTCGGTGAAGTGTCCGACCTGGCGCCGGTCCATCGACGCGACCGCGCGCAGGTGCGGGAACAGCTCGGCCGCGCGCCGTCGGCGGTCCTCGGCCGGCAGCGCCGCCCGACCCGGAACCTCGGCACCGAACGGCTCGGCCACCGAATGCTCCTCCAGGTACGCCGCGGCCTCCGCGATGATCCGCAGCGAACGCTGCTCGACCTCGTCGCTCGTGGCGCCCCAGCTGGTCAGCCCGTGCCCACCGAGGACGGCGCCGATCACGGAGGGGTCGGCGGACAGCTCCGCCATGGCCTTGCCCAGCTCCCAGCCGGGACGTTTCCACGGGACCCAGGCGACCCGGCCGCCCCAGATCTCGCGCACCAGCCGCTCGCCGTCGGCGGCGCAGGCCAATGCGATGACCGAGTCCGGGTGCAGGTGGTCGACGTGGTCCAGGTCCACGAGACCGTGCATCGGGGTGTCGATCGAGGGTGTCGCACCGCCCCGGCCGTGGCCACAGAACGAGAACAGCTCGACCATCTCGTCCTCGTGCTCGACGCCGCGGTACACCGAGTCCAACGCGACGAGCCGGTCCCGTTCGAGCACCGCGAGCCCCTCGGCACGCAGCGTGCCGAGGTCGCCGCCGGAGCCCTTGACGTACAGCAGCTCGACGGGTTTCCCGGTGGCCGGGCTGTCGACGGTCACCTTGACCGAGGTGTTCCCACCGCCGTAGTTGGTGACGGCCGGGTCGGAGCCGAGGCGATTGGATCGTTCCAACAGCTGGCGCACGGCATCGGGTCGAGTCGGGTCGGTCATCGGGTACCCCCGTATTTCCTCGTCGTGTACGCGTTGAGCAGCGCGCAGAAGACCAGCACCGCGCCGAGCGCGAGAAGCTGGAACTGGGTGCCCTCGTTGCCTTCGAACAGCAGCAGGATTCCGGCGTTGAGCCAGGTGATGAGGACGGCGGCGAGCAGCACACCGGACACCCGTCCGATGCCGCCGGTGATCGCGACACCGCCGAGGACGGCGATCGTGATCGCCGGCAGCGCGAGCCCGTTCCCGCTGGTACCGGCGTCGGGGCGAGCCGAGGCGAACTGCCCGGTGACGTACACGGCGACGACTCCGGCGAGCAGCCCGGCCAGTGCGTAGGCACGCAACCGGGTCCCGGCGACGTGCACACCGGCCCAGGTCGCGGCGACGTCGTTGGTGCCGATCGCGAACAGCCGCCGTCCGTAGGTGGTGCGTTGCAGCAGCAGCCACAGCAGCACGACCGCCGGCACCAGGAAGGTGAACACCCCGAGCGGGACGTTCGGGATGTTCCGGCCGATCAGCGGGATCTCCACCGCGCCGGTGAGCGAGTACAGGCTCTGGATGTCCGGCGTGCTGATCGGCTTCTGCGCGTTGATCACCACGGCGAGCGACTTGTACGCGTAGTAGGTCGCCAGTGTCGTGATGAGCGCGGGGAACCCGAGCCAGGCGATCAGCACCCCGTTGACCGCGCCGAGCACGGTGCCCACGACGAGCGCGAGCAACACCGCCACCGGGAGCGACCAGCCCCACGAGCCGTAGGCGAGTCCGAAGACCATGCCGGTCAGCGAGACGATCGCGCCGATGGACAGGTCGATGCCGCCCCGTCCTGACACGATCACCACCAGCTCGGCGAGTGCCAGGATCGCCAGCGGTACGGCGTCCACGAGAGAGCCGGCCAGGTAGTCGGGGTCGTACGGGCCGGTCAGGTAGCCGCCGTAGCTGAGCGAGGTCATCCAGATCAGCACCGCGATCAGGAGGATGACCAGCAGGATCTCGCGCCTGGTCAGCACCGCCCGCAGTGAGCGGGACCAGATCGAGCCTGCCCCGTTCTCCGGAGACGGTGCCGGTTCCGTGGTTCGCTGGGGAGTCGACGTCATCTAGAGCTCCCTCTGACGGGTCCGGGTGCGCTGCCGGAGCAGGTCCGCGCCGACCGCGACGATCACGAAGATGCCGACGAACAGGTCGGACAGGTCGCTCGGCCAGCCGAGCTGGGTGACGCCGGAGGACACGGTCTGCACGAGCAGCGCGCCCAGGATCGTGCCGAGCACCGAGCCTCGGCCGCCGATGATCGAGGTTCCGCCGATGACGACCGCGGCGATCACCGCGAGCTCCTTGCCCGCCCCGATGCTCTGGTCGAGCGTCGAGGTCCCCTTGGCGATCGTGAACAGCGCGCTGACCCCGACCAGCGCACCGGTCACCACGTAGGCGATCAGCGCCCTGCGCCGCACCCGGATCCCGGCCAGCTCGGCGGCGACCGGGTCACCGCCGATCGCGTAGAAGTGCCGACCGCCCGGGGTCTGGCGCAGGTACCACCAGACCGCGCCCGCCACGACAGCGGTGAGCACGAAGCTGTGCGGGACGCCGAGTGTCTGCCCGGCACTGCCCCGGCCGAACACGTCCAGGGTTCCGGGTATGCCGTTGACCGTCTGCGACCCGAAGATCTGCCGGCCGACGAACTGGAACAGGTTGAGCGTGCCGAACGTGATGATGATGGCGTGCACGCGCCCCCAAGCGATCAGCACGCCGTTGACCGCGCCGAGCACAGCGCCGACGACGATCGCCGCGAGCAGCGCCACGACGAGCGACACCTGGGCGTCGACCAGCAGTTTCGCGGTGATCACGCCGCACACCATCAGGCCGGCGCCGACCGAGACGTCGATGCCGGCGGCCACGATCACCAGCGTCATACCGACACCGATGAGAGCGATCGGCGCGACCTCGATCAGCAGCGGCCTGATCGAGCCGGCGGTGAGGAAGGCGGGTGTCGCCCACCAGAGCACCAGCCACAGCGCCGCGATGACGCTGATCAGCACGACCTCCTGGCCGGTGACCAGCGGAGCGATGACCCGCACCCGGGAGGGCTTGGTCGTGGTCGTCACTCAGGACACCTCGCTCTCGTCGCGCGCACCGGCGGCGGCCGCGAGTACATCCACCTGGGAGGCGTCGCCGTGGAACTCGGCGACGATCGTGCCGTCACGGACCACCAGCAGGCGGTCCGCGATGCGCAGTGCCTCGGGCAGGTCCGAGGTCACCACCAGCACCGCGGTGCCCTCGTCGGCGAGCGCGGTGATGATGCGGTGGATCTCCTCCTTCGCACCCACGTCCACGCCCTGAGTGGGCTCGGCGAGGACCAGTACGTCCGGCCGTTCGACCAGCTGGCGGGCGAGCACGACCTTCTGCGCGTTGCCGCCGGACATCGCGCCGATGGGTTGCCGTTCGCTGGGTGTCTTGACCGCCAGCCGCTCGATCAGGTCCCGCGCGACCGTCCGTTCCCGTGCCCGGTCCATCCACACCGCGAACTTCGACAGCAGCGCCAGGTGACCGATCGAGATGTTGAACGAGATCGGCTGGAAGACGAACATGCCCTGTTTCTTACGGTCGGCGGGCAGCAGCGCGATGCCCAGCTTCTGGGCCTGACGCGGTGACGTCGGGCGCACAGGTTCTCCGCCGAGCCGCAGCTCGCCCTCGGTGGCCGGGTCGATCCCGTAGATCGTGTTGGCGATCTCCGAGACCCCGGACCCGACGAGGCCGTACAGCCCGACGATCTCGCCGCCGCGCACCGAGACGCTGACGTCGTGGAACCGCCCCGCCAAGCCGACCGAGTCGAGCTCGAGCACCGGCGGGCCGTCCGCGACCGCTCTCGGAGTGGTGTCGTCGTTCAGGATTCCGCCGACCATGAGCTCGGCGATCTCCCGGACGGACAGGTCCCGCATCGGATAGGTGCCCAACGTGGCGCCGTCCCGCATGACCGTCACCTCGTCGGCGATGCGGAACAGCTCGTCCAGCCGGTGCGAGATGTAGATGATCGCCACGCCGGAGGCGGCGAGTCGCCGGATGACGCGGAACAGGACCTCGATCTCCGAGTCGGTCAGGATCGCCGACGGCTCGTCGAGGATCAGCAGCTTCGCGTCACCCGCGAGGGCCTTGGCGATCGACACCTGCTGTTGTTCCGCGATGGAGAGGGTCCCGACCGCGGCGGTCGCCGCTGCGGCCGGGATACCCAACAGGTCGAGCAGCTCGACGACCTTGGCGTGCTGCGCCGCCCAGTCGATGCGAGGGCCGGACCGCAGCTCACGCCCCAGGAAGATGTTCTCCGAGACAGTCAGCTCGGCAAACAGCTGCGGTTCTTGGTACACGGTCGCGATGCCGAGCGCCAGCGCGTCGGTCGTGCTGGTGATCTGTGCGGGCGAGCCGTCGAACACGACCGTTCCGGTGTCGGGGGTGACCGCTCCGGACAGGATCTTGATCAGTGTCGACTTGCCGGCGCCGTTCTCACCGACCAGCGCGTGCACGCTGCCGGCCGCCACCTCGATGTCGGCGTGCCGGATCGCGCGCACGGCGCCGTAGCGCTTCGACACGTCGGTCATGGACAGCCGGAGCGCGCGCTGGGTCGTCTCGGTCATCGTCGATCCGCTCAGTAGTTGAACTGGCCCGCGTTGTCCTTGGTGATCACCAACGGATCACCGAGCAGCAGAGTCTTGGACGCGGCGTCCCAGGTGACGTTCGGCAGCGCGTCGCTGACGTGGTTGGTCGGCTGCAACGCCTTGCCCTGGGCGAGCTGGTCGCCCGCCCACGCGGTCAGGTAGCCGAGCTGCTCCACGTTCCACAGGATCGAGCTGGACGACGAACCGTCCGCCAGGTACGGCTGCATGGACTTGGGCGTACCGAGGCCGACGGTGAACACCTTGCCGATCTTGTTGGCGTCCTTCACCGCCTGCGCGACACCCGGTGCCGACGAGGTGCACTCACCGACCAGCCCGGTCAGGTCCGGGTGCGCGTTCATCAGGTCGGCGGCCATCTGGGTGGCCTTGGCCTGGTCCTCACCCGCGTACACGATGTCGACGATCTGTGCGCCCGGGTACTTCTGCGCGGTGTACTGCTTCTGCACCGCGATCCAGCCGTTGAGGTTCTCGGCGGTCTCCCCGCAGGAGACGATCGCGTACTTGCCCTTGCCGCCCATGGCCGTCATGAGGCTGTCGGTGAGCGCCTGGCCGATCTTCTCGGTCGAGGCCTGGCTCACGAACACGTCCCGCACCGAGTTGGGCGCGTCGGTGTCCGACGTCATGACCTTGATGCCCTTGGCCTGCGCCTCCTTGAGAACCGGAGCCATCGAGTCGGGGTCGTTCGGGGCCACCACGATCACCGAGACACCACGCTGGATGAACGAGCGCACGATCTGGGTCTGCGCGGCGGCGTCCGCCTGCGTCGGACCCTGGTAGAGCCAGGTGACGTCGCCGAGCGCCTGTTCGGCGTTCTTGCCGCCGGTGTTCATCGCCTCGAAGTACGGGATGCCCTGCAGCTTCGGCACGAAGGCGACCTGGGTCTTGCCACCGGAACCGCCGGCCGCGCCGCCCGAGCCCGCATTGTTGTTCTTCTGGGTGCAGCCCGTCGCGACCATGGCGACGGTCAATGCGGCGATCAGGGCGGGGAGCACTGTCCGCTTCTTGAGTGATCTCGTCATTGAGATGACCTCCTGGTTTTCGATTCGGTGCTGCTGGTGTCGGTGAGGGCAGCGGCGGCCGACGCCCAGTCCCGCCCCGGTCGTGGGGTGTACTCGGTGACCTGTGTCGACGCGGCGATCGCGGCGCGGATGTCGGCGAGCCCGCTCAGCTCGCCGAGCGCGGCCAGCTGGACGGCGGCGTTGCCCATCGCGGTCGCCTCGACCGGCCCGCCGTGAACCGGGAGACCGGTCGCATCCGCGGTGAGCTGGCACAACAGCGTGTGCTGCGAGCCGCCGCCGACGATGTGCACCGACCGCGGCGCTGTCCCGGTGACCTCGGTGATGCTCTCGATGACGAGCCGGTAGCTCAGCGCGAGCGAGTCGATGACACATCGCGCGAGGGCGCCGATCGTCGAGGGAACCGGCATTCCGTTCCGTGCGCAGTGCTGTCGGACCCGTTCGGGCATGTCGCCGGGAGCGAGGAACTCGTGCGCATCCGGGTTCACGACGCTCACCAGGCCCGGCTGCGCCTCGGCGAGCTCGGCGATCTGTCCGTAGCTCAGGTCGTGCCCCTCGGCGGCCCACTGCCTGCGGCACTCCTGGAGCAGCCACAGCCCCATGACGTTGCGCAGCAGCCGGATGGTTCCGCCGTAGCCGCCCTCGTTGGTCAGGTTCGCCGCGCGTGCGGCCGGCCCGACCCACGCGCGATCGGTCTCCACGCCCACCAGCGACCAGGTGCCCGAGGAGATGAACACCGAACCGGGCTCGCGGAACGGCACCGCGACGACCGCGCTCGCGGTGTCGTGCGCGGGCGGCACGATGACCCGGCTGCCGCGCAACGCACCACCGAAGTCGCCACGGACGGCGCCGACGTCGGTGCCGGGCGCCACCAGCTCCGGCAGCAGGCCGGTCGGGATGCCGAGCCGGTCGAGCAGGCCGGTCGCCCACTGCCCGGTGCGCATGTCGAGAGCGCCGCTCGTCGATGCGGCGGTGTACTCGGTGGTGACCGCGCCGCTGAGAAGGTGGTGGAACACGTCCGGCATCATCAGCAGACGACGGGCGCCGCTGAGCCGTTCCGGGTGCTCGCGCACGTCGGACAGCAGGCCGAACACGGTGTTGATCGGGATGAGCTGGACGCCGGTGGCGTCGTACAGCTCGTCGGAGCCGACCTCGCGCAGCGCCGCCGCCATCGCGTCGATCTGGCGCGGGTCCCGGTAGCAGGTCGGGTTGTCCACCAGGCTCTCGTCGTCGCGGTAGAGGCCGTAGTCGACGCCCCAGGTGTCCACTCCGACCGAGGCGACCCGACCGGGGCCCCCGTCCAGCGCGGCGAGTCCGTCGAGCACGCCGCCCCGCAGGGTGTCGAGGTCCCAGCGCAGAATCCCGTCGCTCACCGAGGGAGCGTGGTTGAACCGGTGGGCCACCCGCACGCCGAGGCGGGACCCGTCGAAGTCGATCGCGGCGACCCGGCCGCTCTCCGCGCCGAGGTCGACGGCCGCGACCGTCCTCCCCGCGCTCATTCGGTGTCCTCGTCGTCCGGGTCGAGCGGCTCGGTGCCGAGGATCGGCGCGCGGTGCACCGGCACGCCGACGCCTGCCCACCCGGCAACCACTTCGGGTGAGATTCGGTCGTCGGTATAGAGCGCATGTACCTGCTGAGGCCGGACGAACGGGTGCAATGCGAAACGGTCCGCTTTCGATGCGTCGAACATGCCGTACACCTCGTCGCACACGCTCGCGATGAACGCTTTCGTCTGCGCCTCCTCGGCGCTGATCTCCATCAGACCGTGCTCCGGGGACAGCCCGACGAGGCCGAAGAAACCCTTGTGAATGCGGCCTCGCCCGGTCAGCAGATCGCCGATCGGGCCGACCAGCGACTCGGCCGACCGCCGCAGCACACCGCCGGGCAGCAGCACCATGAAATTGGTGCGCTCCATGAACAGTGTGGCCACCCGTAGCCCGTTGGTGATCACCACCAGGTTGCGCCGATCCACCAGTTCGGTCGCGAGGTGGTAACAGGTCGTCGAGGAGTCCAACGCGACGACGTCACCATGTCTGACCTGCTCAGCGGCGGCGCGGGCGATCGCCTGTTTCGCCCGGCGCGCGTGCCGGACCCGCATCGCCCACGCACCCTCGTCGCTCGTGCCGGCGCTCACCGCGCCGCCCCGGACGCGCACCAGCAGATCGCGGTGCTCCAGTGCGCTGAGGTCCTTGCGAACGGTCACGGCCGACACGCCGAACCGCTCGGTGAGCTCGCTGACCGTCACCCTGCCGACGGACTCCAGGTCCAGGAGGATCGCCTGCTCGCGCTCGAACTCACCGAGTGGTCGCACGTCACCTCCCTGCGCTGGGCCGCATACGGCTCGGCCGCGCTAGAAACATGCCACCGGCGAAATCCGGAGTCAACGAAATGAAAGGAAGTGAAAGTGCAGCGGTTTCGCAAAGCTGGTCTATGATCTTCAACACGCGTTCTGCCTGCGTGACGGCCCTCGACGACACGACCTTCACGCGGTAGATGGGGTAGCGTTTCCTTACGTCTGCTAATGAGTTCCGACGCGTCGCGGGCAGACACAGCACGTAGGCCTTGGAGGACACGGTGGCGGAAAACCCAGACGCCGCATCGGAGACGACGGCACAGGACCAACGGAGTGCCCCGCCCGAGACGAGCGGCACCAACGGTTCGTCTCCCGACGCGACCGCGCCGAGCCCGGAGGCGGCCCCGCCGCCTCCCGCGAAGAAGAAGATGCCGCGAGGGCGCCGCAGACTGCTGATCGTCCTCGGGGTCATCGTGGGCATCCTGGCGATCGGTGGCGGTGTCGCCTACTTCCTGTACTCGAGCCAGTTCGTCTCGACCGACAACGCCCAGGTCGACGGCGACAAGATCGACATCAACGCCCCGACGACCGGCACCCTCACCGACTGGTCGATCGACCAGGGCAGCACGGTGAAGACCAACCAGCTCGTCGGCCGGATCACGATCCAGGGCTCCGGCGCGCAGCCGATGATGGCGATCCGCTCGCCCGGCAACGGCACCGTGGCGGTCAACAGCGTGGTGAACGGCCAGTACGTCAACGCGGGCACCGAGCTGGCGACGGCGTACGACTTCAGCAAGATCTACGTGACCGCGCGCGTCGACGAGACCGACGTCGAGGACGTCCACCTCGGAGCGCAGGTCGACATCAAGGTCGACGCCTTCTCCGGGCAACCGGTGACCGGCACCGTCCAGGAGATCCAGGGTTCGGCCGCCGGGGTGTTCTCACTCTTCCCGGAGAGCAACACCAACGGCAACTTCCAGAAGGTCACCCAGGTCATCCCGATCAAGATCGCGCTGACCAACACCAACGGCCTCGCCCTGGTCCCCGGCATGAACGTCACGGTCTACATCCACAAGAAGTAGCCACCCGACACCGCGCACCTCCCGATCACGCCGCGCACTGTGCACACCGCGCGGCGTGATCGCAAGGTGCGCGCTGTGCGCCTGAGAGCGCGCTCGGCCGGCGGGCCTACTTTGGCGCGTAGTGACTGAGGTCACTCCAAAAACTTGCGGGCTCTCGACCTGCACGGTTCTCTTTCATAACGTCCTTAACTTCCTGCGCTCGTGACCCATCCGAGTTACAAGTCTGAAACCTGAGATTTACATAGGCGTCTAATGGAAATCGACGCAGCGTGACCCCTGATCTCGATTTCAGGGCCACAAAGGTGCCGCGCCATCAACCAGTGGAGGTGCACATGTGTGGAATCAGCGGATGGGTGTCGTACGGGCGTGACCTGCGATCGGAGCAGGCGACCGTCGACGCGATGACCGAGACCATGTCGTGCCGAGGACCCGACGACCGGGGAACCTGGGTCGATACGCACGCCGCGCTCGGACACCGCAGGCTCGCCATCATCGACCTGCCCGGCGGGCGTCAGCCGATGAGCGTCAGCACACCCAACGGCGACGTGGCGATGGTCTACTCGGGCGAGGCCTACAACTTCTCCGAGCTGCGCGAGGAGCTCTCCGGGCGCGGCCACCGGTTCGAGACCGACTCCGACACCGAGGTCGTCCTGCACGCCTATCTGGAGTGGGGCGACGCCGTCGCGGAGCGACTCAACGGCATGTACGCGTTCGCCATCTGGGACTCCCGCGAGGACAAGCTCGTGATGATCCGCGACCGGATGGGCATCAAGCCGTTCTACTACTACGAGACCGCCGACGGCGTGCTGTTCGGCTCGGAGCCGAAGGCCATCCTGGCCAACCCGCTCGCCGAGCACACCGTCACCCTCGACGGCCTGCGCGAGCTGTTCGCATTCATCAAGACCCCCGGCCACGCCGTCTGGGAGGGCATGCGCGAGGTCGAGCCGGGCACCGTCGTCACGGTGCGCAGCCAGGGCATCCGCACCACCCGTTACTGGACCCTCCAGACCCGCGAGCACACCGACAGCCAGGAGGCCTCGGTCGCCCACGTCCGCGAGCTGCTGGAGGACATCGTCCGCCGCCAGCTGGTCGCCGACGTGCCGAGGTGCACCCTGCTGTCCGGCGGGCTCGACTCCTCGGCCATGACCGCGATCGCCGCCGCCCAGCTCGCCGAGAAGAACCAGACGGTCCGCAGCTTCGCGGTGGACTTCGTCGGGCAGACGGAGAACTTCGTCCCCGACGAGCTGCGCGCCACACCGGACACGCCGTACGTGCACGACGTCGCGGAGAAGTCACACACCCAGCACCAGGACATCGTGCTCGACTCCGACGAGCTCGCCGACCCCGAGGTGCGGTCCAAGGTCATCAAGGCACGGGACATCCCGATCGGCCTCGGCGACATGGACGCCTCGCTGTACCTGCTGTTCAAGGCGATCCGTGAGCACTCGACGGTCGCGCTGTCCGGCGAGTCCGCCGACGAGGTGTTCGGGGGCTACAAGCAGTTCTTCGACCCCGAGGCCCGTCGCGCCCGCACCTTCCCGTGGCTGGTGCGCCACGACCGGCACTTCGGCGACGACCACACGATGCTGGTCCCGGAGCTGTCCACGGCACTCGACGTGCCCGGCTACGTGCGCGACGCCTACGACACGTCGATCTCGGCCATCGAGCGGCTCCCCGGCGAGTCGGACTTCGAATGGCAGATGCGCAAGGTCTGCTACCTGCACCTGACGCACTTCGTCCGCATCCTGCTCGACCGCAAGGACCGCGCGTCGATGGCCGTCGGCCTGGAGGTGCGCGTGCCGTTCTGCGACCACCGCCTCGTCGAGTACGTGTACAACACGCCGTGGTCGCTCAAGACCTACGACGGCAGGGAGAAGTCACTGCTGCGCGGCGCCACCGCGGACGTGCTGCCGCAGTCGGTGGTCGACCGGGTCAAGTCGCCCTACCCGTCCACCCAGGACCCGCGCTATGCGGTGAAGCTGCAGCGCAACGCCCGTGAGTACCTGGCGACGCCGAACCACCCGGTGTTCGACATCGTGAGCCACGACTGGCTGGCCGGCGCGGTCGACATCGACACGCCGCAGATCACCCAGGCGTCACGCCGAGGCCTCGAAAGGACCTTGGATATCGCGCTGTGGCTGGACATGTACAAGCCGAACCTGAAATTGTCCTGACCCATGACGGCGAGGACGGTGAGCACCGAGGATGCGCTGAGCACGGTGATCGCGATGCATCGGCTGCTGCGAAATCTGCGGCGGGCCAGCGACACCAGTGCGGTTCATCCCACCCAGCTCATCGTCCTCGCCCTGCTCAACCAGCACGGCGCTCAGCGCATCGGCGAGCTGGCCAAGCGGGTGCCCTGTTCGCAGCCGACCGCCACGACCGCCGTCGCTGGGCTCGCAGCCATCGGCTTCGTCGACCGTGCGCCCGACCCGACGGACGGCCGCGCCATCCAGGTGGTCGTGACCACGGCCGGACGCGCCGCGCTGCAGTCCGTCGCACGGGGTGAGGCCGAGGTGCTGACCGAGCTGCTGGCCACGCTCTCCGACGACGACCTACGGCTGTTCCTCGCCGCGACGCCGGTCATCGGCGCGCTCGCCGACAGCCACCCCGCAGCCGAAGGCCGGGTCCCCGACCTCGTGTGAGCTCCCGGATGTTGTTTAATCCCGATTAGGTTCAATGTCGAACTCATCGAGGAGCAGCATGTCCGACACGTTCGTTTTGATCCACGGGGCCTGGCACGGCGGATGGACCTGGCGTCCGGTCGCCGAGCACCTGCGCGCCGCGGGCCACCGGGTGCTCACGCCCACCCTTCCCGGGCTGGCCGACGGCGACGACCCCACTGAGCTGTCACTGTCCGACGTCGTGAACGCCGTCGTCGAGCTGTTCGAGCGCGAGGACCTGCGCGATGTGACGCTCGTGGGACACAGCTGGGGCGGCTACGTGATCACCGGAGCCGCGCCGCGTCTCGCCGATCGGCTGACCAAGCTCGTCTACTACAGCGCGTTCGTCCCGGCCGCCGGACGAGGGCTGCAGGACGAGGTCCCCGACGAACACCGCCAGCTGTTCCAGGCCACCGCCGAGGCCTCCGGCAACAACACCATCACCCTGCCCTACGAGGTGTGGCAGCACGGGTTCATGCAGGACGCCGACGAGCACGTCCAACACCTCGTCCACCAGCTGCTCACCCCGCAGCCCTTCCAGTACTTCACCGAGACCGTCGAGCCGCTGGATCTCGAGTCGTTCGACGTGCCGGTCTCCTACGTGCTCAGCATCGACGACATCGCGCTGCCGCCGGGAGAGTTCGGCTGGGACCGCTTCGCCAAGCGCCTCGGCGTCGACCCGATCACCGCCCCCGGCAGCCACGAAGCTCCCTTCACCCAGCCCGAGGGCCTGGCCAAGGCGCTCCTGGGAGCCTGACCCCTCTCCGCCACGCCCTACCCGGCCGGCAAATCTCCTGGTCAATGCCGTGAGTGGCGAGTGGTCCTCTGGGACCACTCGCCACTCACGGCATTCTTCCGGACCGCGGCGGCTACGCGGACTCGGGCTCGTGCCTTCCGGTCACCGTGTCCACCGCTTCGCGGGCGAAGCGCTGCGTCGCACGGGCCGCGCGCTCGCGCGCCGCCCAGGTCTCGATGCTCATCCTGCCGAGCGCCTCCTCGGACGCGTCGTGCATCTCGTCGACCACGAACTCGACCTGGTTGTCCAGCCGCTCGGTCGCGTCGGCGACATTGCGCAGCACGTCGGCGACCCGTGGCTGGCTCCGAATCCGCCGGAGCGTGCCCTCGCCGCGTTCGGCCAGGTCCAGATACGTCTGGTGAGCCTTGCCGATCACCTTGACCGCGCGCACCCGCGCGTCGGCCACCGTCTCGCTGACCTTGCTCACGGTCAGCTCACCCGCGCCGAGGCACAGCACCACCGGCACGCGCACCAGCGCGAACTGCGCCGCCACCGCCGCGCCGGCTCGGGTACCGGCGCTCGCGTTCTGTGCATCAACCATCATTAGCGCCCCCTCTCGGACTCTACGTACTCGACGGTAGGCGTATGCACCGACAGTTACGAGCAACAGTGACGTCTGCCGGAGGTGGCGTTGACCACGTGAACAATCGCCCGCCGCGGCATGCTGATCGCAGAGGCGCTCGCAGAACAGAGGAACCGCATGTCACTGGTCGACAACGTGATCTACATCGACGGCGAGCGGGCCGTTGTGCCCTCGTCACTGGCGGACACCTACGACAAATTGCAGGACTGTCCTCAGCAGGGTCACAGTTTCTGCTGGATCGGGCTGCTGCGCCCCACCGAGGCCGAGATCCTGTCCGTTGCCAAGGAGTTCGACCTGCATCCGCTCGCGGTCGAGGACGCCATCGACGCCCATCAGCGCCCCAAGCTGGAGCGCTACGGCAACACCCTGTTCGTCGTCCTGCGACCGGCGCGCTACGTCGACCCGGTCGAGGTCGTCGAGATCGGTGAGCTGCACCTGTTCCTCGGCCCCGGCTTCGTGGTCGGTGTCCGGCACGCCGAGGAGCCGAACATCAAGGAGGTCCGCAAGCGCCTCGAGGAGGAGCCCGAGCTGCTCAGGCGAGGCCCCTACTCGGTGCTCTACGCGCTGCTGGACAAGATCGTCGACGACTACGGCCCGGTGCTGGACGGGCTGCGCAACGACATCGACGAGATCGAGGTCCAGGTCTTCGACGGCGACCCGGGCGCCTCCCGGCGCATCTACCAGCTGACCCGCGAGGTGATCGAGTTCCAGCGCGCGGTCGACCCGCTGCCGGACATCCTGATCATGCTGCGTGACCTGCTCAAGGAGCACGCGAGCGAGGACGATCTCGAGCTGCGTCGGATGTTGCGCGACGTCGCGGACCACGTGACCCGGGTGGTGGAGCGCACCGAGTCGTTCCGCCAGCTGCTGGCGAACATCCTGACGGTCAACGCGACGCTCGTCGCCCAGCGGCAGAACGACGAGATGACCCGGTTGACCGAGGCCAGCTACAAGCAGGGTGAGCAGGTCAAACGCATCTCCTCCTGGGCCGCCATCCTGTTCGCCCCGACCCTGATCGCCGGCATCTACGGAATGAACTTCACGCACATGCCGGAGATCAACTGGGTCCTCGGCTATCCGATGGCGATCGGTTTGATGCTGCTGATGAGCCTGATCCTGTATCTGGCGTTCAAAAGGCGGAGCTGGCTGTGACCGGCAGGTGCGCGCGTGAGTGCCGCGCGATGACCGCCGTGCCCAGCAGCGCGATGACCGCCAGACCGCTCAGCAACACCGGGTAGCTGGCCACCGCGTTGAGCAGCTGCAGGACCGAGGGCACCAGGAAGCCGACGTAGGCCAGCGCGTAGTAGATGCCCGTCAGGCCGGCGAGCTCGTCGGGCCGCGACATGCGTTGCAGCTCCAGCAGACCGGACACGACCGCGATCCCGTACGCGGCACCGAGCACGATCGCGGCTCCGAGCGCCACCAGCGGCGACCCGATCGTGGCGGCGATCGCGCTCACCGCCAGCCCCATCGACATCACGATCATCGAGACGACCACCGCGCGAGCGCTCGTCTCCCGGTCGAGCCAGCCGGCGACCGGTTGGATGAGCACACCCGCACCGAGCGTGCAGACCGTCACCAGGGTCGAGTACGGCAGTCCCCAGGAGCCGAGACGCTCGCCGACGAGCTGCGGCATGATCGCGTAGGCCACCCCCGCCGAGCCGAAGATCCACGGGGCCATCGGGATGACCACCCTGAGGAACCTGGGGTGACGCGCCCCGCCGAACCGCGAGCCGGCCTCCGCGCCGGTCGGAACCGTCGTCGGGGCCGCGCGGGTCCCCAGCACCAGGACCGGCACGACGACCAGCGCGACCAGGACGTGCACCAGGTAGGGGACCTCCATCGGCCGGGGCCCCCACTGCGCCAGCACTCCGGCGACGCCGGGGCCGACGCCGAAGCCCAGTGTCAGCCACAGGGTCGCCCGGCGTGCCCCCGAGTCGGCTCCGGACTCGTCGAGGTCGGACAGCTCCTTGATCCAGGTGGAACCGACGGCCATGGCGACCGCCACCGCGATCCCGGTGAGGAACCTGCCGAGCGCGATCCAGGTCGAGCCCCACTCCCCCATCGCCAGGAACACGCTCGCCACCAGCGACAACACCGTTCCGGCGATCATCACCGGCCGCCGCCCGTAGCGGTCGGACAGTCCGCCGGCCATCAGCAGCCCGGGCACGAGCCCGAAGACGTACGCGCCGAGCAGCGAGTCGACCGCGAGCGCGGACAACCCGTGCTGCCGGTACATGATCAATAGCGGGGTGAACTGGTTGCCGCCCCAGCCGCAGCAGAACATCGCGGCGGCAACCGGCTTCCAGTACCCGGACCTGCGCGCGCTCATCGCCGGTGTGTCCTGTCCAGGTGCGAGCGCAGCGCCGAGGCGAACTCCGCGTCGTCGCCAGCCTCGATGATGCCGACCAGCCGCTCGTGGTCGGTGACGATCGGCAGGAGCTCCTCCGGCACCGGGCCGAGCGCGAGCATGCTCATCCGCCGCTGCCGGTCGGCGAGACCCGCGTAGAAGCGGATGGTGAGGTTGTTGCGGCCGGCCGCCACGATCGTTCGGTGGAACTTCTCGTCGGCCTCCGCGAACGCGGCGAGATCGCGCGCCTCGGCGTGCTCCCGCTGGAGCCGCAGCACCGTCCTGAGCCCGGCCACCGCGTCGGCGACCAGCTCGGGGCGCCGCAACAGCCGGCGGACGGCGGCTGTCTCGATCGCCTCCCGTGCATCCAACACGTCCTCCGCCTCGCCAGGCGGAACCGGCACCACGACCGCGCCGCGTTTGGGGATGAGCCGCAGCAGGTCCTCGGCCTGCAACCGTAGGAACGCCTCACGCACCGGCGTCCGGCTGACGCCGAGGCGCCCGGCGATGTCGCCCTCGCTGAACAGGTGCCCACCGGGCAGTTCGCCGGTGAGCACGAGCTCCTTGGTCAGGTCGTAGGCGCGCTCCGCGGCCGGGAGCGCGTCCGGTTCGATCTCCGGTGAGCTGTTCACGACGCGAAGCGTACAAGCATCAATACAAGCTTGTATCTATGGCAGTCGACACACCGTCTCACGCCGGTGAGGTGGGAAATAAGAAGGGGCCGGAGCTGCCGCCCCCGAGACGGCTACTCCGGCCCCCGCGGCCACCTATCCGCTCCCCAGCGACAAGTGGCGGGTCCGTTGGTGACAGTGTTGCCCGCCCTGCCGGATGGGAACCACGATCACGTGCTAGACCACCCGAACGGACGCATCGAACCGGCCCTGGGGAGAACACAAGGCAACGAACAGATGACAAGCGGTTGCCGAACGGCGTGCCCGTTCGGCAACCGCTGCCCTCAGCGTTCGGTCTGCGCGAGGGTGCGCGCCATGCCCCGGCGCACCGCGTCGACCAGGTACGGCCGCAGCTCGGTCGGCGGCACGATCCGGTCGACCGAACCGACCCGCTGCGCGCGTTCGATGCTGTGCTTCGTGTCGAACTCGTCGGCGACCTGACCGAGCTTCTCCGAGCGCACTCCCGCACGGACACCGACCAGCTCGGTGCGCAGCCGCGCGGTGTCGGCCTCGCGGCGTTCCTCCACCGCCTCGGCGATCCGCGCCTCCAGCTCGGACACCCGGGGATCGGCGGCGGTGCGCTTGTTGACCTCACCGGCGAACACGACCGCCGCCGCCGGCGCGCCACCGAGGACCGAGGCGTACGAGCCCTCGACCGCCGCGACCTCCATGTTGTCGTTGAGCGTCCCGGAGAACACCACGAACGCGCCGCCGTGGTAGCGGGACACGACACAGAACACGATGGGACCGTCGAAGTTCACCACGGCCCTCCCGATCTCGGCGCCGTACTCCAGCTGCAGCCCGCGCAGCGACTCCGGTGAGCCGTCGAAGCCGGACAGGTTCGCCAGCACGACCAGCGGGCGGTTGCCGCTCGCCGCGTTGATCGCCCGCGCGGTCTTCTTCGAGGAACGCGGGAACAACGTGCCCGCCGTCCACTGTGACGGCCCGTCGATCGGCGCCAGACCTCGCCGGGGCAGCGGGCGTGACTCGATACCGATCAGCGCCACCGGTTGGCCGTCCAGGTGCGCGTCGAACACCACGACCGACTCGGCGTCGTGCATGTCGACCCACCGCTCGAGTGGAGCGTGGTCGGCATCGGCCACACCGCGCATCAACGAGCGCATGTCGAACGGCTTCTTCCGCTCGGCGTTGGTCTCCCTGGCGAAGATCTCCCCCAGGGTGGCCAGATCACAGCCCGGGCCCGAGTGCGACGACACGGTGATGTCGCGGTCCGCCGGGTCGACCGACTTCGCCGGTCGCGGGAACCGCTCCCCCTGCTGGATGTACGTGTGCTCGTAGTGCGCCAGCAGCACGTCGACCGCGCCGGACAGGTCGGGCGCCCAGTACTGCGCCTGGCCGTTCGGGCCCATGATCCGGTCGTAGCCGCCGATGCCGAAGTTGTCCTCGGCCGACACACCACCGGAGTAGTCGAGCGCGTGCTTACCGGTCAGCACCATGGTCGAGTCCGGCGTCATGACCAGGATGCCCTTGGTGTGCATGAGCATCGTGGCCTCGGCGTTCCAGTACGGCTGGGCGCCGACGTTGATGCCGGTGACCACGATGTTGATCTCGCGGCCCTCCTGGGTGAACTCGATGATCCCGCGCAGCACCCGCGAGATCCAGTCCATGTTCTCGGTGCCGGACTCCATCGCGATCCGCGCGCCGGAGGACACCGCGAACCATTCGACCGGGGCCTCCAGCTCGCGGGCCAGTGCCAGCGCGGCGAGCACCCTGGCGCATTCGGCCTCGGCCAGCGACCCGAGTCCCTTCGTCGGGTCGCCCAGCAGCACGACCCTGGTCATCCCCTCGGGATAACGTTCGGTCGCCGTGGTCACGACACCGAGCACCAAGTTGGCCGTGTTGCCGCCCGGGGCACGATCAGCCGGCCTGGCGACGCCGTCCGCGTCGAGGTCGTACTCGACGAACCGGCCCGCCGCACCGCCCCGGTCCGGCGACCGGGTCAGCAGAGCCACCAGCTCGTACGGGTAGACCGTGCCACGCTGACGTGCCCTGATCACCTTCTGCGCGTACGAGTCCAGCTCACGTAGCGGGGCGTTCGGCGGCTCGGTGACCCGGACCGTCAGGCCGGCGCCCGGTGGCCGGGACATGCGCAGGGTCAGCTCGCGCGGCTCACCCGCGTCGGTGCGGCCAAGCTCGGCCGACCGGAACTGCACGATCACCTGGTCCAGCCCGAGGCCGTCGGAGCGCGGTGCGAGCTTGCGCACCACCTCGTCGAGCTCGGCCAACGGCACGTCGATCTCCGGCCACACGTAGAGCAGCACCCGGTTCCAGGCCAGCTTCGCCAGGCTCGGATCGGCGGAACGCACCGCCCGAAGGCTGTTCAGGCAGGCGTCCAGCCTGCGCTCGAACTGCGGGATGCTACGGATCCGGCCCTTCTCGTCGCGCACCATGGTGATGTCCCGGACGTCCGCCAACGCCACCAGCCGCCGGTCGTCGGCGACCTCACGTCCCTGGGCGTGGAACAGATGCACATCCGGCGCGGACGCGAGCCGGGTCAGGGTGAAACCCTCGTAACGGCGCAGGCCGAGACGCTCAGCGACCAGCGGGTGCAGACCGCGCAGCGTCACGTCCTCCACCGGTTCGCCGTCGGCGCCCCGGTGGAAGGTGAACCAGGTCGGTCCGCTGTGCTCGCCGTCGGCGCGGCGCACCGCGACCGCGACCCTGGCGACGACACTCGGAATGGTGCCCAGCCGTTGCCGGATGCGGCCCGCGCGTGCGTCCGGGTCGGCACCGGCGGAGTCGTCCGAGGTCACGTAGAGGTCAACCAGCGCGGTGTTGCCCTCGGGCAGCGCGGAGATCATCTGGTGCAGGTCGGTGGCCACGGCCGACGGGCCCTCGGCCCCGTCGTTCGTCGTGCTGTCGACCACCGTGGCGAGCACGGTGAACCGGTGGTCACCGTGCTGGTAGGCGGCAGTCAGCAGCGGCCGTCCGTCGTGCTCGACGACCCGGAACTGGTCGAGTGGACGAATCCGGTAGTAGCGCCGGGTCATCACCTCCAGCATCGCGGCGTGGTGCCGCTCGCTGAACGCGCTCAGGATCGGCTCGCCGGACGCCACCAGCGCGTCGATCTGCGCGGCCCGCGCGGCCGGGTCGGCGGCAAGGTGATCGAGCTGCTCACGCACCTCGCGTTGTGCCTCGGCTCGTTCGGCGGCGACGATCGGCGCGTCGAAGCAGTGGTAGCGGACCTGCCTCGCCAGGTCACCCACCATCGGGTGCCTCAGCTGGGTGGCGGTCACCAGGCGTTCGAGCACCTGGCGATAGCCCTGCCTTGTGTCCTCGGGCAGCGAGTCGGGATGACGCAGCCGCCATTGCAGCAGGTTGGCGACGACCGGCGCGTGCGCTCCGGCTCTGCGGTGGGCCAGGAACATGCGGTACAGCGCGGCACCCAGCTCGGCGGACGGTTCGAGATCGGTGATCCCGTAGTGCGCGAGCGCGCGCCGCAGTTTGATCAGGAACGACTCCGGCAGTCCCTCGGCCTCGGCGTCGCGCGAGCGCAGGTAGGCGTACAGGAACTCCTGCGGGTTGCGTGCCGAGTCCCCGTCCACGGCGGACTCCTCGCCCGCCTGGTCGACCCGCCGGTTGCGCGACAGGGCGCACAGGTCGGCGAAGATCTGCAGGACCGCGACCTCGCCGGCCAGCACCCCGGCGTGGTCCTCGGGCAGTTCCCGGCGCGCGGCGTCGAGCCCGGCCAGCAGCGGCCTCGCCTCACGCTCGTCGATGTCGAAGCCGAGTACCAGCGCGCGTAGTGCGGCCAGTGCGTCGTCCGCGACCGCGTCGGCCGGGGCGTCCACGGCCGCGTCACCACTGTCCGCCACGTCCAGCAGGGCGCTGAGGTCGGCCCGCTCGACGTCGGCGGCGGGAGCATCCGCGTCGCTCTCTTCGGGGGCAGGCTCCAGCCGGATGAGCTTCGTCCCGCCTTCGACCTGTGTATTCGCCGGGACCAGCACCTCGGCGACCAGACCGGCCACCGGAGCACGCAGCGCCGTCTCCAGCTTCATCGACTCGACGATCGCCACGACGTCGCCCTCGGCGACCTGGTCACCCGCGCTGACCGGAATCGCCACGACCATCGCCGGGGCGGGCGCGCGCACGAGTCCGACCTCGCCACCGGAGATGCGGTGCACCGCGCCGTCCACCTCGATGAGGTAGTCGGGGCCCTGCGCGACCGAGAGCACGCCGAAGGTGTGCACGCCGCCGACCCCGGTGGGACCGTTGACGGTCAGCCTGCGCTCGAACCGGCCGGTGCTCTCGACGTCCACGTCGACGGCACGGTCGTCGAGCACCACGCGGTAGCGGTTGCCCCGTGTCCTGGCCACCCGCAGCCGGTAGGCCTGCCCCGCGGCACGCACGTCGACCTGGTGCCAGGTCTCGTGCCCCACCTCGGGGCGGCCACGTTCGGCCGAGCTGAACAGCCGGTCGCGCTGGCGCTGGACGTGCGCGTCGTGCGCCTCCACGGCGGTGGCCAGGAGCGCGACGTCCAGGCGGCGCGGCGGGGTGTACCCGTCGGCCATCATGGTGTCCAGCCACGTGGTGTCCAGCTCGCCGGAGCGCACCTCGGGGCGGTCCAGCAGGTCGAGCAGGAACGCCTTGTTCGTCGTGCCGCCGTCGATCACCGCGGCGGTCTGGCGCAGCGCGCGCCGCAGCCTGCCCCGTGCCTCGTTGCGGTCCCGACCCCACGCGATGACCTTGGCGATCATCGAGTCGTACTGCGGCGGGATCACGTCGCCCGCCGCCACGCCGGTGTCGACCCGGATGCCCGGCCCGGTGGGCAGCACGAGGTGCTCGATCAGCCCGGGCGCCGGCGCGAACCCGCGCTCCGGGTCCTCGGCGGTCAGCCGCGCCTCGATCGCGTGGCCCGAGGCCGAGGGTGTCTCCGGCGCGATCTCGGCGAGCGTGCCACCGGACGCCACGTGCAGCTGCAGCTTGACGATGTCGACACCGGTCGTCACCTCGGTGACCGGGTGCTCGACCTGCAGGCGGGTGTTGACCTCCAGGAACGACAGCAGCCGTTCCTTCGGCTCGTACAGGAACTCGACGGTGCCCGCGTTCACGTAACCGGCGGCCTTCGCCAGAGCGGCCGCGGAGCTGCGCAGCAGCGTCTCCTGCTCGGCGTCCAACGCGGTCGACGCGGACTCCTCGAGCACCTTCTGGTTGCGGCGCTGCACGCTGCAGTCACGGATGCCGAGCGTCCACACCTCACCGTCGGCGTCGGCGACCACCTGCACCTCGACGTGGCGCCCACCCCGGATCGCCCGCTCCAGGAACACGGTCGCGTCACCCGCGGTCTTGGCCGCCTCCGAGCTGGCCCGCTCGAACGCCTCGTCGAGCTCGTCGGCCGTCCTCACCAGACGGATGCCGCGGCCACCGCCACCGGCCGTCGCCTTCACCATCAGCGGATAGCCGATGGTCGCCGCGTGCTCCCGCGCCTGCGCGACGTCGGCGACCGGGCCACCGCTCCACGCCGCGAGCGGCACCCCGACCTGCTCGGCGAGGCGCTTCGACTCGATCTTGTCACCGAGCCTGCGCATGACGTCGGCGGACGGGCCGACGAAGGTGATGCCGAGCCGCTCGCACAGCTCGGCGAACTCCGCCTTCTCCGAGACGAAACCCCAGCCCGGCCACACCGCGTCCGCACGGCAGGCACGCAGCGCTCGCTCCAGCTCGGCGTAGTCGAGATACGGGTTGACGCCGAACGTGGCGCCGTCGGTGTCCGCCGGACCGATCAACACCGCCTCGTCGGCTTCCCTGACGAACATCGCTCCCCGGTCGACCGACGTGTAGACCGCGATGGTCCGCACCGGGGATCTCCCCTCGGCGTTCCACTCGCGCACGGCGTTGATCAGCCGCATCGCCGGCTCGCCCCGGTTCACGATGGCGAGCCGCCGGAAGACGGATCGGGTCCCTTGACTCATGTAGTGCTCATCCTCGCTGGCCGGCCGGGCCCACTTGAACTGCCCACTCGTTCGCCGTCGAGCACACGATGCTCGTCGACGTTGTCCTGGTCACCGGTGATGTTGCTACGGATCCGGCGGCGACGGCCACCCCTGAACGACGGTTTTTGCGCAGGGGTACCCAGCGCCGTCACTCCCTTCGTCCACAACCCTCACCGGCTGGGGAGAAGGCTCTCATGCCCCCACCCCCGCGCAGGCACTGTGGGCGTGTGAAGTTCGCGGTCACCTCCAGTCGTTCGCGAATGCCCTGGCCGGATTGGTCACCATCATCCGCCGCACCACGTCCTCGCCGAGTTCGCTGGTCAGCCTCGGGCGCATCGTGCTGAGCAGGTACGGCATTCCCGGCCCGCCGTCCGTGGCGGCCCTGGCCGATGCGGTCGTGGTGTCGCCGCCGAACAACAACCGATCGGAGCAACCGAACTCGGCCAGCGCGACCAGCGACTCGAACAGGCGCCAGTCGGACTCGTGGTTGGCCCGGGACGGTCCGTCGAACGCCAGGAACACGCCGGCCGCGGCGACCTCGTGGTACATGCCGAGATCGGGTGAACGGTTCAGATGGCCGAGCACGACCTTGGCCGGGGGCACGCCCAGCCGGACGCAGAGCAGGTCGACCACCAGCGCGGCGGCGGTGCCGCGTTCCAGGTGCACGCCGATCGTCGCGCCCGTCTCGCGGTGCGCCTCGGCGGCCGCGGTCATCACCCAGCGGGTGTGCCGACTGAGGCTGTGGAAGTCACCGGCGACCTTGATCATCCCCGCTCTGGGGGTCGCGGGCCCTTCGCCTTCGATGCCCTCGGTCAGCTCGGTGACGAACAGCTCGGCCAGGCCGGACCGCAGCCCGGCGAGCAGCTGGGGGTCGTAGTGCGCTTCCTGGTGAAGACCGGTCGCGGCGACGACGTGCGCCCCGGCCGCCTCGGAGACCGCCACCAGATCACCGGCCCTGCGTCCCAGCCCGTGCGGGGTCCAGTGGATCACCGTGTCGCCGCCCGCGTCGCGGAAGGCGGCCAGTTCGGCGATCGCCGCGTCCTGGTCGTCCAGCTCCTCACCGGCCAGCCTCGGCATCCGCAGGAACAGGTGGTCGTGCGCGTCGGTGACGCCCAGCTGTTCCGGCGCGACATCACCGAGAACCGTGCGGACGGTGCTCATCGACCGGCCTCGTCGTCCAGGGCCGCCGTGGCCACCCGCAGTCCGGCGAGGGTCTTCGGCATCCCGATGTAGGGGGCGAGGTGCACGAAGACCTCGAGAATCTCCTGCTTCGACATCCCGACCCGGAGGCTGGTCCTGACGTGCCCGGTGAGCTGAGGGTCGACACCACCGAGCGCGGTCAGTGCCGCGAGGTTGACCAGCTGCCGGTCGCGCAGCGACAGGCCGTCACGCTGGTAGGTCCCGCCGAACAGGGCGGTGATGACCCAGTCGGCGAAACCGGGGACCTGGCTCTCCAGCATGCTCGACCAACCGGCGCGGGTCTGTTCGTCCTGCAGCTGCTCCAGCAGTCGATAGCCGGCGTCCCGGTCCAGTACCGCCGGAGAGATCTCGTTGTTCTCGGCCACGCTCACTCCTCTGTTCAATGTAACGCTTGACCCGTTACACCATACACAGGTAACGGCTGAAGCGTTACACTTTTCTGGTGAGCACCAAGGACTTCCGGTTCGACTGCGGCGCCACCTGGCTCAACCTGCTGGCGACCAGCGGACAGACCTTCAGCGCGCGACCGATCGAACGCATCGACACACCGGAGCGGCTGGCCGACTGGCTCTCCCGTTGCGAGCTGGCACCGGAGCACTCCCCCGGTCCGTCGGATCTGGAGCTGGCGGTCTCGGTTCGGGAGACGGTGCGTGCCGTGGCGCTCCCGACAGCCACCGGCACGCCGGTTCCCGCTGTGGCCGTCCGCGCACTGGCCAAGCTGTTGAGCGACCTGCCCGCCGACGTCCGGCTCGCTCCCGGCGACGCACTGCTCCGGCGGCCACCCGTCGACACCGCTGAAGCGCTCGGACGGATCGTGCGTCAGGCGGTCTCACATCTCACCGGAGTGGAGCGCCATGACCTTCTCGTCTGCGCCGAGCACGACTGCCAGGGGATCTTCATCGACCCCACCGGCCGACGCCGCTGGTGCCCGGCGCCGGCGTGCGCCAGCCGGGGACGGGTTCGCGCGCTGCGGGCCCGACGTCAGCAGGCCGGTGCCGGTGCCGGTGAGTGACTCGGGGCGGCAGGGCGTACTCCCGCTGATTCTTGCTGTGGTCATCCCCGCTGGCTTTTGAGTGTGCTTGGCGTGGCCGCCCGCTCTCAACCCCCGGCTGGCGCCGGCCTCGCGCTCGTTCCTGGTTGCACGGGCTCGGGGGCGAGGTTTCAGGGTTGACAGCGGGCGGCCACGCCAAGTGCTTAGCCAGGATCGCGGGGATGGGGCAGGTGTGCGTGCATGCCGTAGGTGGTGGCGGGCCGATGGCGCCGTTGTTGCGCATTGGGCTGCGCCCTCGCGCGTGCACGTAGTCCCAGGAGTCTCTGCGGTCACTTCTGTCACGCCTCGCAGAGCTACGTGTTGCGTCGCAGATGTTGGAACATGTGCGACGCGACATGAGCCTCTGCGAAGTCACCCCGGGCGTTACGCGTGTGACAG
>NZ_AUBB01000017.1:0-269146 GCF_000429025.1 Actinospineispora spinosispora DSM 44797 | reverse complement strand
CTGCACGAGGCGATGTATCTGGCCAGCGGTGATCGGGTGCTGGAGCGCTGGCCTGTCGACCTGCGTGGGTGGTGACGCTCTCTTGTGCTGAGCCGGGGGCATGGGGGTGTCTTGAGAGGTGCATCCCCGCTGGCTTTCAGTGTGCTTGGCGTGGCCGCCCGCTCTCAACCCCCGGCTGGCGCCGGCCTCGCGCTCGTTCCTGGTTGCACGGGTTCGGGGGCGAGGTTTCAGGGTTGACAGCGGGCGGCCACGCCAAGTGCTTAGCCAGGATCGCGGGGAAGGGGGTGGTGTGTGTCCACTCGCAGGTGGCGTGCATGCCGTACGGGGTGGCGTGCCAATGGCGCTGTCTTTGCGTATCGGGCTGCGCCCTCGCGCGCTGCGTGTAGTCCCATGAGTCTCTGTGGTCACTTTTGTCTCATGTCGCAGAGCTTCGTGTTGCGTCGCAGATGCTGCAGTGTCTGCGACGCAACATGAGCCTCTGCGAGGTGGTGCTGGTGCGGCTGGTGCGGGCTGGATGTGCGCAGTGGGCTCGCTGGGCGGGCGTGGGCGGCTCGGCGGTGCCAGGGTGGAGGTAGACGATCCAGGAGGAGACGCCGATGACCTACCGTCCCGACCCCGCTCGCTACGAGGGTGTCATGAAGTACCGGCGCAGTGGCCGGTCCGGCCTCGACCTGCCGATGCTCTCGCTGGGGTTCTGGCACAACTTCGGTGACGACCGGCCGTTCGAGACCCAACGCTCGATCGCGCTGCGTGCCTTCGACCAGGGCGTCACCCACTTCGACCTGGCGAACAACTACGGGCCGCCGTACGGCGCCGCGGAGATCAACGCGGGCCGGATCCTGCGTGAGGACCTCGCCGCGCACCGGGACGAGCTGATCGTGTCCACCAAGGCCGGATGGGACATGTGGCCCGGCCCGTACGGTCAGGGCGGCGGCTCGCGCAAGTACGTGCTGTCCTCACTCGACCAGTCGTTGACCCGGCTCGGGCTCGACTACGTCGACATCTTCTACTCCCACCGGTACGACCCGACGACGCCGCTCGAGGAGACCGCCAACGCGCTCGCCGCCGCGGTCCGTCACGGCAAGGCGCTCTACGTGGGCATCTCGTCCTACACCGCCGAGGACTCGCGGACGATGGCCGGGCTGCTCCGTGACCTGGGCACCCCGCTGCTGATCCACCAGCCGTCGTACTCGATGCTCAACCGCTGGATCGAGACCGAGGGACTGCTCGACGCGGCGGCGGATGAGGGTTTCGGTGTCATCGGGTTCACCGCGCTCGCCCAGGGACTGCTCACCTCCCGCTACCTCGACGGTATCCCCGAAGGGTCACGCGCCACCCAGGACAAGTCGTTCGAGACGGACTGGCTGACCGACGAGATGCTCGACCGGCTCCGCAAGCTCGACGCCATCGCCAACCGTCGTGGTCAGAGCCTCGCTCAGCTGGCGCTGGCCTGGGCGCTGCGGGACGAGAGGGTCACGTCGCTGGTGATCGGCGCGTCGTCCGTCGCGCAGCTGGACCAGAACGTCGACACCCTGCGCAACCTCGCGCTCACCACCCAGGAGCTGACCGAGATCGAGGGACTCCTGGCCGAGGACGGCAACGTCGACCTTTGGCGAGCCGCGCGCCAGGGGACGCTCTGACTAGACCTACTACAGGAGAATTTCCTGTCGTTAAGCTACGTTGACGATATTTTTACGGTAACGTGGCGATTATGACGGTTACCCAGGTTGCTCCTACAGCACTGTCCGCCGCCACGGTCCGCCCGTCGATCGCGCGTCACATGCTCGCCGACGGATACGACCTCGTGCTCGATCTCGACCGTTCGCGGGGCTCGATCCTCGTGGACGCTCGAGATGGCACCGAGTACCTCGACATGTTCACGTTCTTCGCGTCCTCCGCGCTGGGCATGAACCATCCGGCACTCGCCGCGGACGACGTGTTCCTCGACGAGCTGGGCCGCGCCGCCGTCAACAAGCCGAGCAACTCCGACGTCTACACGGTGCCGATGGCGCGGTTCGTCGACACCTTCGCCCGTGTGCTGGGCGACCCGGCGCTGCCCCACCTGTTCTTCATCGACGGCGGGGCGCTCGCCGTGGAGAACGCACTGAAGATCGCGTTCGACTGGAAGAGCCGGTGGAACGAGGCGCACGGCATCGACCCCGAGCTGGGTAAGCAGGTCATGCACCTGGAGAAGGCGTTCCACGGTCGCAGCGGTTACACGATGTCGTTGACCAACACCGACCCGAACAAGGTCGCCCGGTTCCCGAAGTTCGACTGGCCCCGGATCCCGTCTCCCTCGATCAACGGCAACGCCGACATCGCCGCGGCCGAGCGCGCGAGCCTCGCCGCGGCGCGCACGGCGTTCGAGACCAATCCTCATGACATCGCGTGCTTCATCGCGGAGCCGATCCAGGGCGAGGGCGGCGACAACCATCTTCGGCCCGAGTTCCTGCGGGCGATGCAGGCGCTGTGTCACGAGTTCGACGCGCTGTTCGTGCTCGACGAGGTGCAGACCGGAGTCGGCATGACCGGTACGGCCTGGGCCTATCAGCAGCTCGGGCTGCGCCCCGACATCGTCGCTTTCGGGAAGAAGGCGCAGGTGTGTGGGGTGATGGCGGGCGGCAGGGTCGACGAGGTGTCGGACAACGCCTTCGCCGTGTCCTCGCGGATCAACTCGACCTGGGGTGGCAACCTGGCCGACATGGTGCGCGCTCGACGCATCTTCGAGGTCATCGAACGGGACGGCCTCATCGAGCGTGCCGGGGCGTTGGGTGACCACCTGCTCGCCGGTCTGCGCGACGTCGCCGCGCGGCATTCGGTGATCAGCGAGGTGCGAGGGCGCGGGTTGATGTGCGCTGTCACCGTCGCCGACCCTCGGTTGCGCGACGAGATCGTCGGCCGGCTGTTGGCCGACGAGCGCGTCATCATGCTCGGCTGCGGTGACGCGAGCCTGCGGCTGCGCCCCGCGCTCACGGTGACCGTCGATGAGCTGGACACAGCCGTCGCCGCGCTGGACCGGGTGCTGTCCACGCTGACCGCCTGAGAGCGGTCTCCGCACCGAGCTGCGACCTCGCAGAGCTTCACGTTGTGTCGCAGACACTGCAGCGTCTGCGACACAACACGGCGCTCTGCGAGGTGAGGGGGCCGTCGTCTAGCTCAGGGGCGTGACGGAAAAGACCTCGATGTCGGTGGGAGCGCCTTTCGCGCGGAAGCCCCGTTTGCGGCGCAGCCGGTAGCGCTCCCGGTCGACCTCGGCGAGCGCGGCATCGCTGGCCAGCACCTGGCCGCCGGCGGCCGCGGCTGACACCCTCGCGGCGATGTTGACGTCCACGCCGATGTAATCCTTGCCGACGCGCCGGGGGTGCCCGGTGTGCAGGCCTGCTCTGAGCTGAGGGCGGTAGCCGTCGATGTCGATCGCGCTGACGGCCGTGCACATCTCGCACCCGGCCTCGATCGCGGCGGTCGGGTTAGCGAACGCCACCATCAGACCGTCGCCGAGGGACTTGACCACCGTGCCCCGGTACCGGCTCGCCGCGGTCTCGCACACCCGGCCGACCTTGCGCAGCAGCCGCAACACGGTGTCGTCACCGACCAGCAGCGCCCAGCTGGAGAAGTCGACGAGGTCGGTGAACAGGATCGTGACGGCTGCCCCGTTGCGGCCGACGTCCCGGCGCCGGGCCAGTGACTGCCAGGTGGCGACCGCGGCGAGTCCCAGTTCCCTGCTTGCGCTCGGGCGGTCGGCGCCGACTTCTTCGATGAGCCTCGCTATCCGGTCGGAGGTGCGGCCGCCCTGCTGGTCGCGAGCCTCGTCGAGCTGGTCTCCGCCGGGCGCCAGCCTGCGGACGGCGCGTGCGGCCCCGACCGCCGCGCGATCGAACTCGCGGAGCCTGGTGCTCATCCGGCGTCCCGACACCGAGCGATCATCACCGGGGCCGGAGGGCTGTTGCTGCTGATCGCGCACGCAACGACCTTACTGTCCGTGTGCATTCACTGACCGGCATGGCACCGGTTCGAGACCGCTGCTTGCTCGTGGCTGATTCCTATAGCATTCTGGACGCTGACGTGCGAAATCATATAGGAAGATGTGATCGGTGTGGCTGTCCTCGTTTCGGCTGAGGCCTACCTGGTGGACGTACCTGTGGAGACGGTGCGGACGGATGCGATGCAGAGCTTCATCAAGCAGGAGACGCTGTTCGTCGAGCTCGCCTGCGATGACGGGATGGCGGGGACCGGCTACTCCTATACGATCGGCACCGGCGGTAGAGCGGTCCTGTCGATGCTGCGTGACCACCTGCTGCCCGAGCTGCTCGGCCGGGACGCCAGAAACGTCGAGGGCACCTGGCGGGCCCTGTACGACTCGACGAGGGCCACCAGCGTCGGAGCGATCACCGCGCTCGCCATGGCCGCGGTGGACCTCGCTCTGTGGGACCTGCGGTGCCTGCGCGCGGGTGAACCGCTGTGGCGCCTGGCCGGCGGGTTCCGCGACTCGGTCCCGCTCTACGACACGGAGGGCGGCTGGCTCCAGCTGGATGCCGACGAGCTGGTCAGCTCGGCGCTCGAGGCGCGCGAACAGGGCTGGAAGGGCGTCAAGCTGAAGGTCGGCAGGCCCACCGGCGTCGAGGACGCCGCGCGTGTGCGAGCCGTCCGCGAGGCGATCGGCGACGACATGGACATCATGGTCGACGCCAACCAGTCGATGACCGCGCCGGAGGCGATCCGCAGGGCGGCGCTGCTGGAGCCCTACGATGTGGCCTGGTTCGAGGAGCCACTGCCTGCCGACGACGTCGCGGGACACGAGCGGCTCGCCGCCAGCACGCGGATCCCGGTCGCAGTGGGGGAGTCGATGTACTCCATCGGCCACTTCCGCGAGTACCTGCACCGCGGCGCGGCCGGGATCGTGCAGGTCGACGTGGCCCGTATCGGCGGCATCACGCCGTGGCTGAAGGTCGCCCATCTCGCCGAGGCGTTCAACGTGCAGGTGTGTCCGCATTTCCTGATGGAGATCCACGTCAGCCTCGTCGCCGCCGTGCCCAACGGGCGCTACGTCGAGCACATCCCACAGCTGCGAGCGATCACCACCGACCAGCTGAGCATCGTCGACGGCCACGCGGTGGCCCCCGACCGCCCAGGCCTGGGCATCGCCTGGGACCGGGACCGGGTCGACGACCACCGGGTGGCCTGACTCCCCGCGAGCAAGCCAAGATCACCACCGCGTGAGGGCTGTTAGCGAGCGGAGAAACAGCCCTCAGACGGTGGTGATCTTGGTGTCGTCCCTGGTGAGTGCGTCGCGGTGGCGGTCCTGGCTGCTGCGCAGGTGCTCGGTCATCGCGTCGCGGGCACGATCGGGGCTGCGACGCAGAACGGCGCGCAGGATGCGGTCGTGCTCCGCCACCGTCGCGCGACCCGCTCCCGGCGCACTGTTGAGCCGGAACATGTGCAGGTGGGCGTGCAGCCGTTGCACGGCGTCGGCCAGCAACGGCCGGCAGGCGGCCTGGGCGAGGGTGTCGTGGAACTCCTGGTCGAGTACCGCGAACCGCTGGTAGACGGCGTAGCGCTCGCCGGTGACCGGATGGCCGCGCATCTGTTCGACGATCGACTCGAGCAGGTCGAGCTGGGCGTCGGTGGCGTGGACGGCCGCGAGCTCGGCGGCCCTCGGCTCGAGCAGCAGTCGCATGTCGAACAGATCGGTCAGGCCGTCGGCGTCCAGTAGCTCGGTCGCCCGGTAGCCGACGAGCGGTCGCTTGACCACCAGTCCGTCGGACTCCAGCCTGGCCAGCGCTTCGCGTACCGGAGTGGGGGACACGTCGAGATGGCGCGCGAGCCCGTCGATGCTCACGCGAGCGCCTGGCTCGATCTCGTGATCCATCACCATGGCTTTCACGAGCTCGTAGACCCGGTCGGTCAGCACCTCACGGTGCGGCGGCTCTGGCACGGTCGGTGATCCTATATGTGTGTGGGCGTGTCGAGTCGGTACACACGCGTCGCGGTGGAGTGGAACACCGAGGTGCGCTCGGTGGCGGTGAGGCCCTCGGTGAGGGTGCCGGCGGCGGCGAGCACCTCGTCGTAGGAGGCGGCGAGCGTGCAGACGGGCCAGTCCGAGCCGAACATGAGACGCCGCGGACCGAAGACCGTCAGGGCGTGCTCGACGAACGGACGCAGGTCCTGCACCGTCCACGACCCCAGGTCGGCCTCGGTGACCAGCCCGGACAGCTTGGCGTCGACGTTCTCGGATTCGGCCAGCGCGCCCACCAGCGAGGACCACTGGGCGTCGGCGCCCTCGGCGATGCGAGGTTTGCCCAGGTGATCGAGCACGAACCGCGCCTCGGGCAACGCACGGACCGTGGCGATCGCCGCCGGGAGCTGCGCCGGCGTGACCAGGAGGTCGAACACCAGCCCGGCGTCGGACACCGCACGCAGGCCACGCCTGACGTCGGGCCGGCACAGCCATTCGGGGTCCGTCTCGTCCTGCACCTGGTGGCGCACTCCGGCCAGTCTGTGTCCGCCAGGGCCGTCGAGCAGCGCGGCCAGCCGTGCACCGACGTCCGGCGCGGTGAGATCGACCCAGCCCACGACGGCCGCCACCGGAGGCCCGAGCCGTAGCAGCTCACGGGTCTCGGACTCGTCGGAGACGGTCTGCACGACCACCGTCCGCACTGCCCGTCGGGGCAGCCGAGCCAGCGGGAAGCTTCGCCGCAGAGGTTCCAGAGTCGGCCCGCTGATCCACGGTTGGTCCCGCACGGTCAGGTCCCAGACGTGGTGATGGGCATCGACCAGATCAGTCATCAGGCCCCCTCCGCGAACAGCTCGTCCCACAGCCCGGGCGGGATCGACGCGGCCGCGTCGGTCAGGTTCTGGTCGACCTCCTCGACCGAACGCATCCCGATCAGCACCGTCCGCACGGCTGGGTGCGAGAGCGAGAATCCGAGGGCGGCGGCGCGCAGCGAGACACCTCTGCGCGCACACACCCGGGCCATCCGGGTGGCCGTGGCCAGCTGCTCCGAGGACGCCTCCGCGTAGTCGTACGTGGCACCCGCGCTCGGGTCGGCGAGCAGGCCGCTGTTGTACACACCGGCGCCCACCACCGCGACGCCGCGCTCCCGGCACAGTGGCAGCAGCTCGTCGGCGGCCGACCGGTCGAGGAGTGTGTACCGGCCGGCCACCAGCACGCAGTCGAGATCGGTCTCCCGGACGAAGCGCACCGGTATGCGAGTGGTGTTCATGCCGACGCCGATGGCCCGCACGGCGCCCTGCGCCCGGAGCTCCGCCAGCGCGGGGTACGCCTCGCGCAGCGCCTGTTCCTCGTGGTCGTCCGGATCGTGGATGTACAGCACGTCGATCCGATCCAGACCGAGCCTGCCCAGGCTGTCCTCGACCGAACGGAGAACGCCGTCCCGGCTGAAGTCCTGCTGTCGCACGCGATCGGGAGAGCCGTAGAACCCCTCGGCCGCGCCTGCCTCCGGTGGGTGGCCGGGAACGAGCAGGCGCCCGACCTTCGTGGAGACCACAGCATCGCTCCTACCGGCCAGGAACCGCCCGAGACGCTCCTCGGACAGCCCGGCGCCGTAGTGCGGAGCGGTGTCGAAATAGCGGATACCTCGCTCCCACGCCCTGGTGAGCGCGGCCTGTGCCGAGTCCTCGTCGACCGGGCGGTAGAGCCCGCCGATCGCGGCGGCGCCGAATCCGATCCGGCCGATGGCCAGTTCGTCGAATCCGCTCACGATCGTGCCGGGTGCCCGGTCCATCAGGTGGGCCGAAGTCGCAGGTTCTGCATGCCGCCGTCCACCGCGAGGTCGGCCCCGGTGGTCGCCCCGGATCTCGGGCTGGCCAGGTAGGCGATCGCGCCCGCGACCTCGTCAGCACTGACCAGGCGTCCCGAGGGCTGCCGCGCTTCGAGCGCCGCCCGTTCCGCGGCGGGGTCGTCCGCCTTGTCGAGCAGCCGGCCCACCCACGGCGTGTCGGCGGTTCCGGGGTTCACACAGTTGACCCGGATGCCTTCGCGCAGATGGTCAGCGGCCATGGCCCTGGTCAGCGCGAGGACGGCGCCCTTGCTCGCCGAATAGAGCGCGCGCTGCGGCAGACCCGCGGTCGCCGCGATGGAGCACGTGTTGACGATCGCCGCGCTGGGTGACCTCCGCAGCAGCGGCAGCGCCGCCGAGGTCACCCTGGCCATGCCCACGACGTTGACGTCGAGCACCCGGTGCCATTGGTCCTCGTCGTTGTCCGCGACGGTGCCCTGCGCACCGATACCGGCGTTGTTGACGAGCACGTCGAGCCTGCCGAACCGCGCGGCGATCCCGTCGATCGCGTCCCGGACCGACCGGACGTCGGTGACGTCGCACCGGAAACTGGCGAACGGTTCGGGGGCCTCGACGAGGTCCAGCACGGCGACCTGCGCACCACCCTCGGCGAGGCGTCGGGCGGCGGCGAGGCCGATCCCCGATGCGCCACCGGTGACCGCGGCCACCAGCCCGTCGAACTCCGGACTCGAATCGGTCATTGCTGCTCCTGCTCTTGTTCTTCGAGGGAGAAAATCTGCCGTGCCGTCGCCCAGTGCTCACCGGCGCCGGCCTCGGGCAGGGGTTCCTGGAGCGGATCGGTGAGGGCCCACCACCGCAGGGTCGGTTCGTCGGCGGCCATCGCCGCGAGGTCGGCGGCGAGATCGTCGCCGTGGTACTCGAAGTACCCGATCAGCCGGTCACCGAGCAGGTGGATGGAGTAGTTGGCGATGTGGGAGCGCCGGATCCGGTCCAGTACGGGACCGGGGACGCGCTGGTGCAGCCGGCGGTACTCGTCGAGCTGCCCCGGACGCACCCGGATCTCCTGAACCACGCGTCGCACGCATGCTCCCCTCGGCCGTTGAGTGCGCTCGATCCTATAGGAAAGATGTCGATTTGACCGGCTGATGCTTGACGGCGGACAGGACCGTGCCAGATAGTGACGACGCTCTCTTCCTATAGGAAATGTGGTCCGGTGGATTCTCGTCGCCAGGCTCGCATCGACGCGAATACCGGAGGACCGATGTCCGACTTCGATCGGATCGTGGCCGAGCCGAGGGCGGACGACCCCGCCGCGCCGCTACCCCGCTTCGTGACGGTCGTCGCGATCCTCGGTGGCATGGCAGGGCTGCTGTACGGCTACGACTCGGGTGCGATCTCCACCGCGCTCCCGTTCGTCACGAAGCAGTTCGGTCTGACCGCGGCCGAACAGGGGCTGGTGACGAGCCTGATCCTGCTCGGTGCGCTGCCCGCGATCGTGGTGGGCACCCTGGTCGCCCGGCGGTTCGACCGCCGGACGTTGCTGATCGTGGCCGGCGTGATCTTCGTGCTCGGCTCGCTCGGGTGTGCTCTGGCGCCGGACATCCCGGTGTTGCTGCTGGCCCGGTTCGTACTCGGCCTCGCGGTCGGGCTGGCGAACATGTTCGGCCTGATCCATCTCACCGAGCTCGCGCCGAAACGGGTCAGAGGCCTGATCAGCGCGCTGTACCAGCTCAGCGTGAACATCGGCATCCTGCTGGCGTACGCGGTCGGCGACGCGCTTGTCAGCTCGGAGGCCTGGGAGTGGATGCTCGGGCTCGGGGCGCTTCCCGCCGTGTTGTTCCTGGCCGGGATGATGATCAGCCCGCACAGCCCGAGGTGGCTGATCCTGCGTGGCCGTGACGAGGAAGCTCGCGCGGTACTGGCCCGCCTCCGTCCGACCCGCGCGGAGGCCGATGCCGAGGTGGCCGAGGTCCGGGGCAGTCTCTCCGAACAGGAATCCCGCCTCGGCGACCTGATCCGGCGCTACCGGCCCGCGTTGACGGTCACCCTGGTGCTCACCTTCTTCCAGGTCTTCACCGGCATCAACGCCGTCGTCTACTACGCGCCGACGGTGTTCACCGGCATCGCCGAGCACTCCAGCAACACCGGTGTCATCGCCAACTACAGCGTCGGCGGTGCACTGGTGCTGTCCACCGCGCTGTCGTTGCCCTTCATCGACCGCCTCGGCCGGGTCAAGCTGCTCGCCATCAGCCTGGGTGCCCAGACGCCTCCGCTCGTGCTGTTGGCGCTGTTCCCGCATCAGACGCTGCTCGACGTCATCTGCGTGTTCGTCTACACGTTCGCGTTCGGCTTCGGCCTCGGGCCGGTCTTCTGGCTGTACGTGCCGGAGGTGCTGCCGTTGCGCGCCAGAGCGATCGGCATGGGCGTCGTCACGTTCACCCAGTACCTGTTCAACTTCCTGTTCTCGCTCACCTTTCCGAGCATCCTGAACGCGATCGGCTTCTGGATCTTCGGCATCTATGCGGTGCTGTCCGTGCTCGGTGCCGTGTACGTACTGGCCAGGGTGCCGGAGACGTCCGGACGGTCGCTCGAGGAGATCGAAGCGGGCTGGCGGGCGAAGGGGCGGGAGCCGGTCGGCCCTTGACAGGGTTTCGGCGGGGCAAATACTTTCATCTGAAAGCAGCTTGGTCCGTTCACCGGAGGTGGCGAGTTGACAGGCGCTGATGCTCCCTACGACGTCCACGAGATCCCCGACTTCACGCTCGAATGCGGGGTCACGCTGCGGCCGGCGAGGGTCGCGTACCAGACCTACGGCACGCTCAACGCCGACCGGACGAACGCGATCGTCTATCCGACCTGGTACTCCGGCAGGCACTGGGACAACGAATGGCTCATCGGCGAGGGACGGGCGCTCGATCCCGAGCGCTGGTTCATCATCGTGCCGAACATGCTAGGAAACGGGCTGTCCTCGTCTCCGTCGAACACCGCGCCGCCGAGCGACCGGGCACGATTCCCGCGCATCTCGGTACGGGACAACGTGGCGTCGCAGCACCGGCTGGTGACCGAGGTGTTCGGCATCGAGACATTGCCACTGGTGCTCGGCTGGTCGATGGGGGCGGGGCAGAGCTACCAGTGGGCGGTGAGCCATCCCGAGATGGTGCAGCGCGTACTCCCGTTCTGCGGGTCGCCCCGGACCGCGCCGCACAACAGGGTGTTCCTGGACTCGGTGCGCGCCGCGCTGACTGCCGACCAGGTGTTCGCGGGCGGGTGGTACGAGCCGGACAGATGGCCGGTGGCCGGCCTGCGCGCGGCGGCTCGGGTGTACGCGGGTTGGGGGTTCTCCCAGGCCTTCTACTGGAACGAGGCGTGGCGCGAGCTCGGGCACACCTCGCTCGAGGACTTCATCGTGGACTTCTGGGAGGGCTTCTTCCTCGACGACCGCGACCCGAACAACCTGTTGACGATGCTCGACACCTGGTGGAACGGCGACGTCGGGCGTACCCCGGGGTTCGGCTCGACCGAGGAGGCGCTGGCCTCCATCCGGGCGAGGGCGATCGTCATGCCCGCGGAGAAGGACCTGTACTTCCCGCCCGAGGACGAAGCCTGGGCGGTGTCGCACATGAAGAACGCCGAGCTGCGCGTGATCCCCGGCGTCTGGGGTCACTTCGCGGGCGGCGGCAAGAACCCGGTCGACACCGACTTCATCGACACGGCGGTGGCGGAGCTGCTGGCGGCCCCCTCTGGCATCTGACCTGCACCGTCGATCACGGTGCGGGCGCCGCCAGCGCACGCAGATGGAGCAGTGACTCATCGATGACCTCGGTGAGGGGGCGTTCGGGCTGGTCGGTCAGCCAGCGTTCGAACGCGACGCGGAAGACGGCGATAGCCACCTCGGCGGCCATGTGTGCATCCGCTTCGGGTACGCCCTTGGCGCCCAGGCTCGTGGTGATCGTGGTCGACAGCGTCGCCATCTTGACCAGTTCACGCTCCCGCAGCTCGGCGTTCGCGGTGATCACGGACTGGCGGCGCCGAGCGTAGTCACGGTGCTGGGTGAGTTCGGCCGAGGCGGTGCCGAGGGCGGCCACCGCCGCTTCCATCGGTGAGGCGACGTCCGGCGCCTCGTCGAGAGCCCCCCGGAGGCGCTCGAGCAAGGTGTTCGAGCCGGCGAAGAGTACCTCGCGCTTGTCCGCGAAGTGACGGAAGAACGTCCTGGCCGTGAGTCCCGCGCGGTCCGCGATCTCCGCGACCGTGGTGTTGTCGAAGCCGCGCTCGACGTACAGCTCCAGTGCGGCCTCGCGAAGTCGACCGCTCGCGTTCGGCTCCCATCGGCCCATGGCGCGCAGTCTAGGCGATGACACTAAATGACATCAGGGTGTACGGTTATGTCATCAAGTGACATCACTTGGTACGTGAGTCAGAAGGAGTCGATTCCTATGCGCGTATTCGTCACCGGAGCGTCCGGCTGGGTCGGGTCGGTCGCGGTGCGTGAGCTGCTGAGCGCCGGGCACCAGGTCGTGGCGCTAGCCCGATCCGATCGCGCGGCCGCCGCCGTGGCCGAGCCGGGTGTGGACGTGATCCGGGGAGATCTGGACGACCTGGAGAGTCTCCGGTCCGGCGCGAAGGCGGCCGACGGCGTGGTCCACCTCGCCTACCACCATGACTTCTCGCAGATGGACAAGGCCGCGCGGATGGACCTGGACGCCATCGCCGCGTTCGGTGACGTCCTCGAAGGGACCGACCGGCCGCTGGTCATCGCCGCGGGCACGCTCGGTCTGGCGGCGGACCGTACGGCGACCGAGCGTGACACGGGTGACCCGCGCGCCCACCCCAGGGTCGCCAACGCCCAGGCCGCGCTCGAGCTGGCGGCTCGCGGGGTGCGTTCGTCGGTCGTCCGCTTCGCGCCGTCGGTCCACGGCGAGGGCGACTACGGTCTGGTGCCCGCCCTGATCGAATTCGCGAGGACCACGGGCGTCTCGGCCTACATCGGGGACGGCGCCAACCGCTGGCCCGCTGTGCACCGCCTGGACGCCGCCACGCTTGTGCGCCTCGCCGTGGACGAGGCACCGGCCGGATCGACGCTGCACGCGGTCGCCGAAGAGGGCGTGCCCACGCGTGCGATCGCCGAAGCCGTCGGCCGGGGTCTCGGTCTTCCGGTCGCCTCGATCTCGACCGAACAGGCGGCCGAGCACTTCGGCTGGCTCGGACGCTTCTTCAGTGCCGACTGCCCCGCATCGAGCGCCCTCACGCGAGAGCTCCTCGACTGGAGGCCCACGCACCACGGGCTCATCGAGGACCTCGAGGAAGGGCACTACTTCGGGGCCGCCGGACGCTGAACCCGAGGGCGGGTCACCGATGCCGCTGGCTCGCCCACTCCCGCAGCGTCACCGCGCGAATCTTGGTCCCGTTGGTCCCCGACGTGGTCGGCATGGCGTCGACGACGTGCACGGTGTGCGGGACCTTGAACCGCGCCAGTCCCTCGGCGCACCAACCGCGCAGCTCCCGAGGGTCGGTGGATCGGCCATCGACAGCCACGACGAACGCGATCGCGATCGTCGCGCCGTCGGTGTCGGGGATGCCGACCACCTTCGCCGTGTGCACGGCCGGATGATCGGCGAGCCGGGTCTCGATCTCGGCCGGATCAACGAGAAAGCCGCGCAGCCGCAGCGCGTCACCCATTCGGCAGACATAGGCGAACACGCCGTCCGCCACCAGGGTGCCGAGGTCACCGGACCGGAACCACCCGTCGCCGGTGCGGGCACGGTCCATCGCCTGGTCGTCGCCGAGATAGGCGTCCACGACGTTCGGGCCGCGGAACTGCAGTTCGCCCTCCCGGCCGAGCTCGACCGTGTCTCCGGTGGCCGGGTCGGCGACCCGGACCTCGATGCCGTCGTGGACGACGCGGCCGCCGCCGACCCACCGGACCGGCGGCGGTTCGTCGGCGGGCCACAGCGAGGTGAGCGCGAACAGCTCGGAGGAACCGTAGACGCCCGAGGTCGAGGTACCGAACTCGTCGCGGGCCCACGCGGCGAGCTCACGCGACCGGCCCTGGAAGTCCGCCACACCCCACCAGCGCCATGCCGACAGGTCGCGCGGAGTGTCCCGCCACGTCTCGGCGAGCCGCAGCACCAGGTCGTCACCGCCCACCACGTGGGTGACCGAGCGCGCCGCCATGTCGTCGAGGACCGCGTCGGCGTCGAACACCGGCTCGAACACGCACAGCGCTCCGGCGGCGAGTCCCGCCATCGCGGTGTTGTAGCCGAACACGCCGGTCAGCGGCAGCGCGCACAGCACGACATCGCTCTCGCTGATGCCGATGGCGCTCGCGTCGGCGACCGCGTGGGACAGCACTCCGGCGGCCCGGTGTGCGGCGAGCTTCGGCATCCCGGTGGAGCCGGACGTCGTGAACGCGACCACCAGCGGGTTCGCCGCCACCGCCGGCAGCGGTGGCGGGTTCGAGGTGTCTCCGTAGGTCCATGCTCCCGCGCCGACGTCGTACCCGGTGAGGTCCGGCGTGCGCGCGCCGGGGCCCGCCACGACGGCCACCGAGGGAGTGACCTCCGAGCGCGACACCGCGTCACGCAGCCGCGCGATCAGATCGAGCCCGTGGAAGTCGTGGGCGAGCGCGACGACCTTGGGGCGTGCCCGGCGCAGCACGTGCTCGACCTCGTCGACGTTGTACCGGGTGTTGATCCCGATCACCAGCGCACCCCGGGCCGCCGCGGCGAACTGCCAGGCCAGCGAGTCGCTCCAGTTCGGCAGCCAGACCGCCACACGGTCGCCCTCGCCGATCCCGCGCAGCCGTAGGTCCTCGGCGAGCGCGCGGGTGCGCAGCCAGAGCTCGCCCCGGGTGACCTCGATCGACCGGCCGTGCGCATCCTTGTCCACGACCGCGACCGCGCTCGAGTCCCGCTGGACGAGCCGGCAGAGCAGGTCGGTGAGGTGAGTGGGGACCGGGCCGTGAGCCAGGAACTCGGCCACCGCGTGCGGGGACACCCCGCTGTCGGTCCGCTCGGCGTCCTCGGTACTCATCGGGCAACCTCCGCGCGCATCTCGGTCAGCCAATCGGCGAGCACACCGTCGAACCCGTCGATCTCCTCCATCGGGTAGTGCCCGACGCCGTCGAGGACGGTGCAGCAAGCGCCGGGTATCCGGCCGGCCGCCCAGCGCACCGCATCGACATCCAGCCACAGATCGTCCGCGCCTGCCACCAGGTGCACAGGGCATCGAACGCCGGGGAGGTCCTCCCTCAGGTCGTGGCCGGACCATCCGATCAGGTCGGACGCCGAGACGGCGGGATCCTCACGCCGGTGCATCGTGGCGATCAGCTCGGCGCGCTCCCGAGGCACCGCCCGGCCGATCACGGCGAGTGTGCCCAGATGGGTGCGGTCCGTACGGCTCGGAGCGGCGACATCGACCAGCTCCCGCCGTAGTGCCCGGACCGACGGCCGCCCGCCCGTCCAGGCGTCGGCCGCCATCGCGACGACACCGCTGAGCCGCTCGGAAGCCCGGCAGGCCAGGTCTAGTGCGATCTTGCCCCCGATGGAACAGCCCACGACGAACGGCTCGTCCAGCCCGAGCCGCTCCATGAGTTCGAGGGACCACCGGGCGTAGACGCCGAGGTCGGTCACCGGGCCGCCGGGCGCGGGTTCCGAGCGTCCGTGCCCCGGCAGGTCGGGCACCACGACCCGGTATCCGCGCCGCGCCAGCGCGGTCGCGCAGTGGCGCCACTGAACGCCACTCTGCCCGGCCGTGTGCAGGCACAGCACCGGTGTGCCGGTGCCGACCTGTTCGACGAACGCCAGTGAGCCGCCGACCCGCAGGTACTGAGCCTCGATCATGATTCCTCCTCGGCGAGACGGCGCGCCGCGTCGACGATCATGGCCAGCGTCGAGGTGAGCCGCAGGTACTCGTACCCGTTGCCGCGTGAGGCGATCCGCCCGGTCATGGCGTAGCGCATGAAGTCGTTGCGTTCCGCGTCGACGAGCTCGGTCCAGGTGATCTCGTCGGCCTCCATGGTGAACGTCGGCCCGTGCGGGGCGCGGCCGGTCACCTCGATGACCGAGCCCCGGTAGACGCGCAGGTGCACCTCGTCGATGCCCGCCCGAAGCCCGATCGTCCCGTCCCAGGTGGCCGTCGACTCGGCGAAGTCGGAGCCGAGTCGCTGGACGAGGGCCTCGCCCCAGGCGACGGTGCCGAACGCCCGGGCCATCGGGTCGGGTCCGGCACCTCGCGCGGAGAGTAGGGCGGTGGTGGTCCCTTCCTGAACGACCTGTCCCTCGGCGTCGACCAGCGCCATGTGGCGCCCGACGACCCCCCGGGTGCCGCTCGCGGTCCGCCGGCACCGGATCACGGTGAGCGCCAGACGGAGTGTGTCACCGACCCGGATCGGGCGCCGGTAGGTCCACCGGGTGTCGAGCAGTCCCTGGACGGCACTTCCGTGCAGGCCGAGGGACTGCAGCAGCCCGAGAGCGACGGCGATACCGAACGGACCCTGCAGGATCGCGTCGGGTCCGCTGTGGATCGGGTGGTCGTCACCGCTGAGCCGGGTGAAGTCGAGCAGATCGGTCTCGGTGACCGTGCGCGGCGCGCTGGTGAAACGCTCTCCGACGCGGAAGTCTTCGAACCAGCGTCCCGGCTCGGAATCGGACACGGCTGCACCTTCGTTTCATCACCGTACGAACGAACGTTCATGTTACTTCGACTGAAACACTCCGCATGGCAATCAGTCAAGTCAAGAACGGAGCACGCCGAGTGCCGTACTCTACCGGCCATGAACGATCGTTCGCCCGTCACACTGATCGCCGACACCGGCCGAGGCAACGAAGCCGCCATCCTCAACGCCGCACTCGACGCGTTCGGGACGAAGGGCTTCAACGGGGCGTCCATGCGCGATGTCGCGCGCGGGGCCGACACAAGCCTGTCGAACCTCTACAACTACTTCCCGTCGAAGTCCCGGCTGTTGGCGGAGGTACTCCGGCGCGCGAACGAGGAGCTGCACTCGCGGCTGCGGCATGCGGTCGACGAGGCGGGTGACGACGCGTCGTCCCGGATGCGTGAGGCGGTGCGCGCGTACGTGGCGTTCGTGGTCGAGCACCAGGTGGCGATGCTCGTCTCGACCAGCGAGGTGCGTTATCTCGCCGGTCCCGATCGTGACGTACTGGTGCGCGAGCGGGACGCGACACAGCGCATCTTCGAGGACATCGTCACGCAGGGTACGGCGAGCGGGGAGTTCCGCACGCCCTATGCGGCCGACTCGGCGCGCGCGATCCTGTCGACGCTGGGCGCGGTCGCGTCGTGGTACCGGCCGGAAGGCCGGCTGTCCAAGGGACAGCTCGCCGAGCAGCAGGCGCGGTACTCACTGGCGCTGCTCGAAGCGCCACTGCCGCGGTGAGATGCCTCTTGTGATCAGTCGTTCGGGAAGCTAGCGTACGAACGCTCGTTCATGTATGGCCGAGCGTTGTCGTCGCCGCAGTGACGCGGTCGGAGGTGGACCGAATGGAACAGCAGGTGCCCGCCACGAGGATGGGCAGGCTCGCGGCCGCGGCGGTCTTCGCCACGACGCTGGAATGGTTCGACTTCCTGATCTATGCGACGGCCGCCGCGCTGGTGCTGGGGCCCCGGTTCTTCCCCTCGGTCAGTCCGGTCGCGGGGACACTCGCGTCGTTCGCCACCTTCGCCGTCGGTTTCGTCGCCCGCCCGCTCGGTGGCATCATCGCCGGGCACTTCGGCGACCGGGTCGGGCGCAAACCACCGTTGGTGATCGCCATGCTGGTCATGGGGCTGGCGACGTTCGCGGTGGGGGTGCTCCCCGGCTACGCGACCATCGGCGTGTGGGCGCCGATCCTGCTGGTCGTCGCGCGCCTCGTGCAGGGTTTGGGGGTCGGCGCGCAGTGGGGCGGCGCGGCGCTCCTGCTCACCGAACATGCACCGGTCGAGCGGCGTGGTTTCTACGGCAGCCTGGTGCAGACCGGTGCCATCTTCGGCGCCGTCGCGGGCAATCTGTTCTTCCTGATCCTGGCGTCCGTGCTGACCGATGAGCAGTTCACCAGCTGGGGCTGGCGGATCCCGTTCCTCACCGGGCTCGTGCTCGTGGTGATCGGTATCTACGTCCAGCTGAAGATCGAGGACACCCCGGTGTTCCGGCAGCTTCAGCGGGAGTCGGCGTCGTCGCGGCGTGACGCGGGGCTGACCAAGGCGCCGCTGCGGGTGGCGGTCCGTGGGCACTGGCGGCAGATTCTCCAGGCGGCCGGGGCCTTCTTCCTGGTCAACGCCACGTTCTACATCCTGATCAGCGGCATGCTCGACTACGCCACCAAGCGGGTCGGGATGTCGCGTACGTCGATCCTGTTGTGTGTGATGGTCGCCGGGGCCACGCAGGTCGTCACGATGCCGCTGTTCGGGGCGCTCACCGATCGCATGGGCAACCGGAAGCGTCTCTACCTGATCGGGACCGTCCTCATGGCGTTGTTCGCCTTCCCGATGTTCTGGCTGGTGGACACCGGCTCGGTGCCGCTGGTGCTGCTCGCGCTGCTGATCGGGTTCACCATCCACGCCACCATGTACGGGCCGCAGGCGACGCTGTACGTGGAGATGTTCCCCGCGGATGTGCGTTATTCGGGCGCTTCGCTCGGCTACCAGTTCGCGTCGGTCTTCGCCGGCGGGCTCGCGCCGTTCATCATGGCAGCGCTGCTCGCCGCGACCGGAGCGTCCTGGTCGGTGTCGCTGTACATCGTCGCCACGGCAGTGGTCACCTTCGTGGCCGTGGCGACGATCGACGAGCGCTTCCGGCGCGACCTGTACGAGACCTCGACCGGTGGCACCCCGAGCGGTGCGCACCTGCCCGGCTGACCTACCAGGGAATCGGGCCCGCTGCGGAGCTGTAGGTCCCGGTCGGCCCGTCGGTGGGTACGAGTGCCATCCGCACGATGATCTCCGCACCCTGTTCGACCGTCTGGACGCCGGTGTTGCCGTTGAGATCGGTCTTGGTGAAGCCGGGCTCGACAGCGTTGATACGCATGGCGGGAAAGGCCTTCGCGTACTGCACGGTGATCATGTTGACCGCCGCTTTCGACGCCGGGTACGCGACCCCGGGATAGGCGTGGGTCGGGGTGTTCGCGGTACTGACCGCGGTCAGCGACCCGAGTCCGCTGCTGACGTTCACCACGACCGGCGCGGCGGAGCGGCGCAGCAGCGGCAGGAAGGCGTGGAGCACCCGGACGACGCCGAAGACGTTCGTGTCGAACGTCCGGAGCATGTCGTCCCCGGTGACCTCGGCCGGGCCGATCACGTTGTTGTCGGCGTCTCGACCCTCGACCCCGGCGTTGTTGATCAGGATGTCCAGTCCTCCGTCGGCCTCGATCGCCTTCGCGGCGGCCTGCACCGAGGCGTCGTCGGTGACGTCGAGCTGGATCGCGCGTGCGCCCAGTTGGTCCGCGGCGCGACGGCCGCGGTCCGCGTCGCGGCTGGCGAGATAGACGGTGTGACCTTCGGCGACGAGCCTGCGAGCGGTCTCGAAACCGAGTCCCTTGTTCGCTCCGGTGATCAGTGCTGTTGTCATGTCACCACGATGTGCCCTCATGACCTGGTCAGCCAGGCGTCTGATCTTCCTGGGACCGCCGGTACCAGGAAGCGTCGGGACACACGGTGCACACTGGACGCATGGCGACGGCGGAGTTCGGTCAGGCGGTCCGCCGATGGCGCGACCGCGTCGCCCCGGAGGCGGCGGGTCTTCGCAGCGGTGGGCATCGCCGCGCCAGCGGGTTGCGCCGCGAAGAGCTCGCGTTGCTCGCCGGAATCTCGGTCGACTACGTGACCCGGCTGGAGCAGGGGAGGGCCACCAATCCGTCGCTGCAGGTCGTCGAGGCGCTCGCCAGGGCGCTGCGGCTCTCCGGGCCGGAACGGGTGCACCTGCTGAGCCTGGCCGGGCTGGTGGCACCGGGACCGGGGACCGTGCCGTCCCAGCTCACCCCGGGTGTCCACCGGCTGCTGGACAGGCTCACCGGAATCCCGGTCGGGGTGTACGACGCGGCGTGGACGTTGCTGCTGGCCAACCCGCCGTACGCGGCGCTCATGGGCGACCCTTGCGACTGGCACGGCTACGAGCGCAACGGGGTGTGGCGCAACTTCCTGGGCCCCGGCAGCCGGGTTCGCCACACACCTGGGTCGCGTCTGGACCTGCAGACCGCGATGGCCGCCGACCTGCGGGCCACCGCCGGCAGATATCCGAACGACGACCACCTGCGCGGATTGGTCCGTGAGCTCCGTGCGAAGAGCCCCCTGTTCGCCGAGCTGTGGGAATCCGGCACCGTGAACCGGCACGAGGCGGGGCACAAGGTCGTGGACCATCCCGACGTCGGCCCGGTGACGCTGGACTGCGACGTGATGAGCGTGGCGCGCAGCGACCTGCGCCTCATGATCTACACGGCGGAGCCAGGGACGGAAGACGCGCAGCGCCTGACAACCCTAATCCGCCAATCGGCTCCAACCCCGGTCGGCTAGCCGCCCCCGAAGTGACCTCACAGCTCGCACGGACCGTGTGCACGCCGCACAGAGGCCAGGGCCTCTGTGCGGCGTGGAGAACCTCTGTGCGAGCTGGGGGGCTTGGTGTCAGAGGCCGGTGCTGTCGAGCCAGTTGTCCATGTCGTTGTGGAAGTCCGGCGCCGTGCGGGCGAATGCGACCGCGTGGCCCGCGTCGCGCACCTCACGCACCGTCACGTGTGAGCTGTGCGTGTAGGTGGCGGCGTGCAGTCCGGGGTTCGGAAAGAGCCTGTCCTGCGCGCCCGCAAGCACCAGCACCGGAACGGTGATGAGGTTGTTGCGTACCGGGTTGCCGGCGAGTGCCTGGGCGGAGTTGCGGGTCCCTGCGCAGGCATCCTTCGTGCGCCGATCGACGAGGTCGCGGGCGATGTCGGGCTCGACGTTGGCGATGTGGTCGGAGCTGAACTGCGCGCCGTCCGCTTCGAGCGCGGCGTACCCGGCGGGCGAACGGGGGTTCAGCAGTGCGGCCGCCGCATCCGGTGCCAGCGCGCAGCGGGCCTGCTGCTCGGCGGCTCGCTGCAGTACCAGCGGGGTCGCGTTGAGCGAGCCGGAGTCGAGGACGCCGAGCGCGTCGACGTCGTGGAACGCCGCCACCTCCTGGTCGGCGATCAGGCCGCTCGCGGAGTGCCCGACCAGCCCGACCCGGTCGAAACGAGGGGTGCGGTCACCCTTGTAGCTGCCCTGGCGCAGCTGACCGACGATCTGGTGCAGCACGTCGGCCTCGACGCCGAAGCACAGGCTGTTGCCGTTGGGCTTGTCGCTGGCGCCGTAGCCGAGCCGGTCGATGCTGACCGACACGTGCCCGCGCCGGGCCATCTCGTCGACGTAGTTGTAGTCACCGTCGCCCGGGTAGCGCCAGAAGTACTCGGCGTAGCCGTCGCCGTGTGAGTAGAGCGTCCCCTTGACGTGTGAGGAGTCGATCTCCGAGCGCGGCCCGGTGAGGTGACCGCGCACCACGGCACGCTCGTTGCCCGGTGTGGTCGCGCACGGCAGACCGGAGTTGTTCGAGGTCACCACACTGAACTCGACCTCGGTCGAGGCGACGTCGCCGGAGGGCTCCGAGGCTCCGGCGATGCCGGTGATCGACAGCGACAGGGCCGCTGTCGCGATCGCCAGCCCGAGGGTGGCAGTGGTGACAAGGCCGCGACGAGGCCACGTGCTGATTCGCATATCGACGTAACTCGGCGGACAGCGGAGTGGATGCGCGTGGCTACAGTCGGTAACCCGTATGAGTTAGTACGCATGTGCGCGCGTCCAGCGGAAGCCGCTCGGCGGTGGTCCCGCACACAGTGCATCGGCTGAGCAGATGCAATGAGTCAACTATCAATGCTTGTCCGATGCCACGGGTTCCGCTTAGCGTCCCTCGCCAGAGCGAACGGATCTTCCCGGTCGCCGCCGGCGGACACGTCGCCTCGTCGGCCCCGCCGTCCTTCTCCTCGGATGGAGGCTTCCATGCCTGCTGACGACGCCGCGCACCCCAGCCCGTCGGGCTCGTCCGATCCCCGAACCGAGGTCGATCCGGTGTCCATGCGCCGCAGCGTCGTCGCGGGGGCCGCGGGCGTGTTCGTGCACTGGTTCGACTGGGCCGTCTACGCCTACCTGGCGACCACCATCGCCGAGGTCTTCTTCCCGGCGCAGGACCGGACCGCCGGACTGCTGTCGGTGTTCGCCGTGTTCGCGGTGTCGTTCGGCATCCGGCCGGTCGGTGCACTGGTCTTCGGGCCGCTCGGAGACCGCATCGGTCGCCAGCGCACGCTGTCCATCGTCATCTTCGTGATGACCGCCGCGACGCTCATTATCGGCCTGCTGCCCGGCCACGCGACGATCGGCACGGCCGCCCCGGTGCTGCTCGTGGTGGCGCGCATGGTGCAGGGATTCGCCGCCGGTGGTGAGTTCGGCAGCGCCGCGAGCTTCCTCGCCGAGTACTCGCCGCGCCACCGGCGCGGGTTCGGGGTCAGCTGGCTCGAGGTCGGCTCGCTGCTCGGGTTCCTCGCCGGCTCGTTCGCGTACTTCCTGCTGTCGGTGGGTCTGTCCGAACAGCAGCTCGTCGCATGGGGCTGGCGGATCCCGTTCCTGGTCGCCGCGCCTCTCGGAGTGATCGGCTTCGTGATCCGGAACAAGATCGAGGACACCCCGGAGTACCGGGCGCTGGAGGCAGCGGACACCGTGGCGCGCAGCCCGATCCGTGAGCTGTTCCGGCACAACGTCCGGCAGATGCTGCAGGCCGCCGGGCTCATGACGCTCATGCACATCCCGTTCTACGCCGTGCTCACCTACATGGTCACCTATCAGACCGACCACCTCGGTCATTCCGCCGACAGCACCGCGCTGATCTCGACGGTGGTCTCGCTGCTCGGGCTGGTGCTGGTTCCGGCGTTCGGGCGGCTGTCCGACCGGGCGGGCCGGAAGCCGGTCGTGGTCGGGGCCGCCGGGGCGCTGCTCGTGGTGTCCTACCCGGCGATCCTGCTGATGGGGACCGGCATGGCGGGAACCGTGGCGGCGACCCTGGGCCTCGGCGTGATCCTCGCGGCGATCCTGGGCACCTACGCGGTGTGGTCGGCCGAGGTGTTCCCGACCCGCACCCGGCAGGGCGGTTTGTCCATCGCCTACAACGTCACCGCCGCGTTGTTCGCCGGGACCGTCCCGTATCTGATGACACTGCTGATCACCTGGACCGGCAGCATCCTCGTGCCCGGCCCCTACCTGATGGTGGCCGCGCTCATCGGGCTCGCCGCCGCGCTGTCGATGCCGGAGACCGCGGGTGGGGCGCTGCTGCGACCCGAGGACACGGGTGCCGCGTCCGGTGACGACCAGGTCGGTGAGACGACCGGGCCGGCGGGCGTCCGGCCGGCCTGAGGACGACCGTGCGGAGCGCCGGCACCGTTCGGGCACGATGAGGGCGTGAGCGAACCCGGCTTCACCCTCGTCCAGCTGCGTTACTTCGCGGCCGCGGCGAAGCACCTGAGCATGACCGTCGCGTCCCGCGAGCTGATGGTCTCGCAGTCGGCTGTCTCGACGGCGGTGGCGCAGCTGGAACGTGAGCTGGGGGTCCAGCTGCTGCTGCGCCACCACGCGAAGGGCCTCACCCTCACCGTCGCCGGGCAGACCTTCTACCAGCGGGTACTCGATTTCCTCGCACACGGCAACGAGCTGCGGGAGGTCGCGCGGCAGGCCGGCGCGGACCTCGTCGGCGCGCTGGCGGTCGGTTGCTTCTCCACCCTGGCGCCGTTCCGGCTTCCCGGTCTGCTGGCGACCTTCGCCGAGCTGCACCCTCGGGTGCACGTGTCGGTCCGGGAGGGGGAGCACTCCGCGTTGAAGGTGGCGCTGCGGGCGGGGGAGTGCGAGGTCGCGCTCATGTACGCCTACGACCTGGACGAGGACATCGACCACGTCGTCGTGGACACCGCCCGCCCGTACGTGCTGGTCGGCGCTGAGCATCCGCTCGCCGGCGCCGAGGACGGGAAGGTGTCGCTGAGTGAGCTGGCGGGCCGGCCCATGGTGCTGCTCGACCTGCCGCACAGCCGCGAGTACCTGCAGTCCGTCCTGCGCGACGCCGGCATCGAGCCGACTGTCCGCCACCGGACCAGCGGCTACGAGACGGTGCGCGCACTCGTGGCCCACGGTCACGGGTTCGCGTTGCTCAACCAGCGGCCACTGCACGACACGACCTACGCGGGTGGGCGGGCGATATCGCTCGAGCTGCGCGACGACATCGCTGCGCTGGAGATCGTGGTGTCCTGGATGCGGGGAGTCCGGCTCACCGGCCGGGCGAGGGCCTTCGTGGGCCTGTGCCGATCGATGTACCCGAACCAGGGACCGTCGCCCGCCGGAGGCTAGTGCCGCCGGACCGCTCGAGGTTGTGCATCGGTTTTTATGGTGTATTGATGCATAAACATCTGTTGGACAGATGTTGGCGATGCGGTGACGCTGTGTTCGGTGGTCGCTACCGACGACCCGGGCGAAGGGACACAGCTGATGCCGCATCCTGACTCGGCCCCGCCGGCAGGCGGGATCTCGGGCGCGTTCACCGCCGTGATGGGCGGGCTCGCGACCAGCGTCACGGTGGTGGGCGCCGCGCACGACGGTGATCGGGCCGCGCAGACGGTCAGCGCGATGTGCTCGGTGTCCGCCGAGCCGCCGATGCTGCTGGTGTGCGTGCACCGGCGGAGTCCGGTGAACGCGCTGATCCGCGACTCCGGCCGGTTCAGCGTGAACGTGCTGGCGACCCGCCACGATCATGTCGCGGACACCTTCGCCGGCCGGCCGTGGCCGGGCAAACAACGCTGGGACTTCACCTGCGGCGAGTGGGTGGGCTCCGACAGCGGAACACCGAGACTCGCCGACGCGCTCGCCTTCTTCGACTGTGCGGCGCACTCGACCGTGGAAGCGGGCAGCCACCTGGTCCACATCGGCCGGATCAACACCGTCCGCTCCGAGCCGGGCACCCCGCTGATCTACGCCGGCCGCACCTACGCGGCGCCGAGCCCGGTCCCGCCGTCGCGCTTCCCCGACTTCCCGGATGCACATCCGGACAACCGCTACGTCCCCGAACAGCAGGCACCAGCGCGCAGAGAGGCATCCGCATGATCCGCACCGGCCAGGAGTACAAGGACTCGCTGTCCACCGACCGCGCGATCTGGGTCAACGGCGAGCGGGTCAAGGACGTGACGACGCACCCGATGTTCGCCCCGATCGTCGATATCCGGGCACGCATCCACGACATGGCGCACGAGCAGGCGACGCGCGAGGTCATGAGCTACATCGACGACACCACGGGCCAGCGCAACAGCGTGGCGAACAAGCTTCCGCTGACCGTCCAGGACTGGCACGACAAACGATCTGCGATCGATGCGGTGCTCGACGAGGCGCGCGGCGTGGTGACCAGGGTCGGTGACGAGACGGTCGGCGAGATGTGGTCGCTGTTCGATGGTCAGGACGTGCTCGACGAGGTCGATCCTCGGTTCTCCGCGAACATCCGGCGCCACATCGACCGCGCGGTGCGGGAGGACCCGTTCCACGTCTCGGCGAACACCGACCCGAAGGGCGACCGCTCGCTGCGCCCGCAGGACCAGGATCCGGACATGCTGTTGCACGTGGTCCGCGAGACCGACAGCGGCATCGTGGTGCGCGGCGCGAAGTACGAGACCGCCGCCGCCTACGCGAACCAGGCGTTCACCAAACCGACGATCGCCAACTGGGGCGACTCGGAGCTGTCCGACTACGCGGTCGGGTTCATCCTGGACATGAACGCGCCCGGTCTGAAGTACATCTGCCGCACCGGTTTCGCGGGCAGGGCGCCCGCCGACGACTACCCGTTGTCCAACCGGGTGGACGAGGTGGACACGCTGGTGATCTTCGACGACGTCGAGATCCCCTGGGAGGACGTGCTGTTCTACCGGCACACCAGGGCCGCTACATTCATCCGTTCCACGCTGCACCGCTACTCGGCGCTGCCGTTCACCTACCGCAACCTGCGCCTCGCGGACCTGATGATCGGCGCGGCGCTGTGGAACGTGAAGCAGACCGGGCTGGAGCGTCAGCAGGCCGTGCAGGAGAAGCTCGCCCAGCTGGCCTGTTACCGGGAGGGCATCAACGCCCACCTGACCGCCGCGATCGCGATGGGCACCACCTCACCCGGTGGTCTGCTGATGCCCGAGCAGTCGCTGCTCTACACCGGGCGTGTCCTGGCGACCACCCAGCTGCCGGCGATGATGCACCTGGCCAGGGAGCTGTGCGGCGGCCAGATCTGCATCACCCCGGACGCGGCGAGCTTCGCGAACCCCGAGACCGCGCCCTGGCTGGAGAAGTACTACTCGATCAACGACGGCTGGGTCGCCGACGACCGGCGCAGGCTGCTCGCCTTCGCCCGTGACCTGCTCAACTCCGACTACGCGGGGCACCGGCTCACGTTCCAGCTGTTCGCCCAGTCACCGCCGTTCGCGCACCTGGCGGCGGTGTACCGCAACTTCGACTGGGAAGGGCCGCTGCAGATGGTCCGCTCCGCCGCCGGACTGTCGGACCGCGTTGCGGGCGGTGCCACCCGATGACGACACACACTCGAATCCGGCCGTTCAACACCCGGGACACCTATCCCGAGCAGAACCTGGACAACGACCTGTGTCAGGCGGTCGTGGCCAACGGAACGGTGTACGTGCGCGGTCAGGTCGGGCAGGACCTGGAGACGAGTGAGTCGGTCGGGATCGGCGACGCCGCCGCGCAGGCCGAACAGGCGATGAGCAACATCGCGGTGTTGCTGGAGGAGGCTGGCAGCCGGCTGGAGCACCTGGTGAAGCTCACCATCTACCTGATCGACCCGCGCTACCGGGAGCCCGTCTACCGAACGGTGGGGAGATGGACAAAGGGTGTGCACCCGATCTCCACCGGCCTCGTCGTGTCCGGGCTCGCTCGTCCGGAATGGCTGTGTGAGATCGACGCGATCGCGGTGATCCCGGAGGACACGCGATGACGTTCTCGATCGCGGCACGCGACGGCTCCCGGTTCGGTATGGCGGTCAGCTCGTCGAGCCCGGCAGTGGCCGCGCGCTGCCTGCACCTGCGCCCCGGGATCGGCGTCTCGGCGTCGCAGAACGTCACCGATCCCCGGCTGGGCACTCGGCTGCTCGACGGACTCGCCGCGCACGGCGACGCCGCTCGGGCCCTGGCCACCGTGGTCGGGTCCACCGCGCACATCGACCACCGACAGCTCACCGTGCTGGGTGCGAGTGGCCCGGGAGGCCACTTCAGCGGCGCGCAGACGCTCGGTACGCACGCCGCCGTCGCGGGCGACGGAGTGGTCGCAGCCGGCAACCTGCTGTCCGGAACCCACATCCCCGACGTGCTCGTCGAGACGTTCACGGCCGAGGGTGGCGAGCTGGAGGAACGCCTGTTCGCCGCACTGCTGGCCGGGTTGAAGGCGGGCGGCGAGGCAGGTCCGGTGCACTCGGCGGGACTCGCGGTCGTCGCCGACGTCGACTGGCGGGTGACCGACCTGCGCGTCGACTGGGACGACGCCCCGGTGGACAGGCTGGGTGAGCTGCTGCGGATCTGGCTGCCGCAGCGCGACGATTACGTCCGTCGAGGTCTCGATCCGGCCGCCGCACCCGCCTACGGCGTGCCCGGGGATCTGTAGTGTGCAGCGTCGACGAGCTGAAGGGCGCCGTACGTGAGCGGACGCTGCGTGATGCGGACGGACTGATCAGGCTGTCCGAGCGGTTGCACGCGGACCCGGAGACCGCGTGGGAGGAGCACCGCGCCGCCGCGATGGTGCCCGAGCTGCTCGACCGGGCCGGATTCGACGTGACCTCGGGCTATCTCGGGCTCGACACCGCGTTCCTGGCGCGCTTCGGGACCGGGCCGACCAGGATCGCGTTGTGCGCCGAGTACGACGCGCTGCCCGGTCTCAGCCATGCGTGCGGACACAACCTGATCGCCGCGAGTGCGGTGGGCGCCGCGCTGGGTCTCGCCGAGGTCGCCGACGACGCCGGTGTGACGGTGGAGGTGTACGGCACCCCGGCGGAGGAGGGCGGGGGCGGGAAGATCGAGCTGTTGGACCGGGGCGCGTTCGGAGACGTCGACCTGGCGATGATGGTCCACCCCGCTCCGGTCGACGTCGCCGAAGCCCGCCCCTTCGCCGTGAGCCACTCGCGGGTCGCCTACACCGGGCGCTCCGCCCACGCGGCCGCGTACCCGGAGGCCGGGGTCAATGCGGCCGACGCGTTCACGATCGCGCAGGTAGCGATCGGGCTGTTGCGCCAGCAGCTGCCGGCGTCGGCGCGGGTGCACGGCGTGGTCACCCACGCGGGAGATGCACCCAACGCGATCCCGGAGACCAGTGCGGGGCGGTGGTACGTCCGCGCCGAGACGCTCGCCGAGCTGGCGGAGCTGGAGCCGAGGGTCTTGCGCTGCTTCGAGGCGGGTGCCCTGGCCACCGGATGCGAGCTGAGCGTCGAGCCGGAGAGCAGACCGTACGCCGAGTTCCGCACCGACACGACCGCGCTGGAGCAGTACCGGTCGAACGCGGTCAGGCTCGGTCGGACGTTCGCGCCGGGCGGGCTCGCGGCGCGCATGAACCGGGCGTCCACCGACATGGGCAACGTGTCCCAGGTGATCGCGGCGATCCATCCCTACATCGGGATCGGGTCACTGCCCGCGACGAATCATCAGCGCGAGTTCGCGGCGTTCTGCGTCGGCGCCACGGCACACCAGGCACTGGTCGACGGCGCGGTGGCGCTGGCCTGGACCGGTATCGATCGCGCGACCGGGTCGGTGCACAGCGCGTGAGCCGGCTCAGCCCGGAACGACCGGGCGGGTCGGTGACGTCGCAGAGCTTCAGGTCGGGTCGCAGATGCTGCAGTGTCTGCGACGCGACACGAACCTCTGCGAGGTGTGACCGGAGTTCAGGTACGAGCGCGCCAGGCCTCGTACTCGCCGGGAAGGCACACCGCGCACGGCCGGTACCCCGCCCGGCGCGCGGTGTCCTCGTCCGCGAAGAACACCCGATGTCTGACGTAGTGACCGGCCGCGATCCAGCGCAGCGCGGAAGGGCAGTCGAGACGCCCGTAGATCTTCCCGCGCCGATGGCCACCGAGAGTGCCCGGGAACTCACTCCGATACGGAGTGCCGTCCGGGCCGATCAGGGTGTAAGACACCGACGTGTCAGGACCGGGCGAACGCCCCGTTGAGGGTGCCGAAGGGTTCGGCGTCCTCCAGCGCGGCGTAGGTGCCCTTGGTGAGCAGCTCGTCGGCCACCCGGCGCGCCACCGAGTACGCGGCCTGGCCGACGCCGCTGCCGACACTGACCCGGCGGACGCCGACCGCCTCGAACGCGGCGATCTCGGGCGCACCGGGACCGGCCATGACGTTGATCGGGAGCGGCGACCTGGCGACGAGCACCGTGAGCACGTCGAGGTCGACCAGCCCGGGCACGAACAGGCAGTCCGCGCCGGATTCGGCGTAGATCTCGGCCCGTGCCACCACATCGTCCAGACGGCCCTCCTCGGCGCCGATCTGGAAGAGGTACACGTCGGTGCGTGCGTTGATGACGAACTCGGGTAGCCCGGCTCGCTCGGCGGCCGACCGTGCCGCACGCAGCCGCTGCCCCTGTTCGGCCGGCGTGTGAAGCGGTCCGCCCGGTGCCAGCGAGTCCTCGATGTTCGCTCCGACGGCGCCGGCTCCGATGATCGCCTCGACCGACGCGGCGACGTCGTCGGCGGACGGGCCGTAGCCGCCCTCGATGTCGGCTGTGACGGGCACGTCGACCGCGCCCACGATCCGCGCGACGGCGGCGACCATGTCCGCGCGGGTGAGCCCTTCACCGTCCGGGCGACCCAGCGCCCAGGACACCGCGGCGCTGGTCGTGGCGATGACCTTCGCCCCAGCCGACGCGATGAGCGCGGCACTCCCGGCGTCCCATGCGTTCGGCAGGACGAGGATTCCGTCGGTGTGCAGCTCACGCAGGATGGCGGCGCGGCGCTGTGGGCTGTCGGTCACGGTAGGACACTCCAGGCAGGTGAGTGGATCGATGAACGGAGTCCCGGCTCGCACCAGGCTCCCGCCCGAGGTTGTCAGCCGGTCTGCCCCGGCGCTGGCGGAAACGCGACACCACCCTCTCCCGCGGCCTCTCCCGTGACACGAATGTGGCTTTAGGGACGTTCAACGTCCCTAAAGCCACATTCGTGTCGTAGCGGGGCGGGTGGTGGGAGGGGGCGGGCGACTATGGGTGGCTGGGCAGGCTTGCGGAGAGAGCGTCGAGGAAGAGGTCCAGGGTCCGGGGGAACGCCGTCGTCGGCATCGTCGTCGCCAGCGCGCCAGCGCTCGCGGCGATGTTCGGGTGGGTGCTGGCGGGCAGGCGCGCGTAGACCGAACCCCAGGCGTCGTGGTCGGTGCGGCCGTCCTTCGGAGGTAGCGCGATGCTCGCGGCGTCGAGTGCGGCGAAGCCGAGCGCCAGGTCGATGAAGCAGTGATAGTGCGCGGCGGCGTCACCCGGAGCGAAGCCCCCCGACCGGAGCGCGGCGAGTCCGTACTCGACCGCTCGCATCTCGTGCGGCCGACCGGTGACCCGCGCCGCGGTGATCACAGCGGCGTGCGGATGGGTCATGAGCGTGGCGTAGACCGTGCGCCCCATGTCACGCAGGGTGTCGCGCCAGTCCGCGGACGGTGTCAGCTCGTCGACACACCGCCCGATGAGCTCGTCCGCGACCGCGAGCACCAGGTCGTCGAGATCGCGGAAGTAACGGTAGACCGACGAGGGGTCCGCGCCGAGCGCGATGCCGAGCCGACGCGCGGTCAATGCCGTGGTGCCGTCCTGGCTCAGCAGCCGGATGGCGGTGTGCACGATGAGCTCGTGGGACAGGACGGCGCCGGTCTTGGTCAGTCGCCTGCGGCGTTGGGTGCCGATGACCCGGCCCGGATGGTGCGGCATGAGCGGCAGCTTATGACAACGCCATTGACCAAGATACCGCTCGCGGGTTGTATCTCCGGCACGCCAGGTGCGTCGATCGGGGCGCGACCCCGTGTTGGGAGGACGGTCCGCCATGCAGCAGCAAGCCAGGCTCAGCAGGTCGCTCGGTGTCCTCGACGGTGTGGTGATCGCGGCGTCCAGCATCGCGGCCACCACGAGCATCGGTATCGGTATGGGGGTTCTCGCCGCGTCGGTCGGCCGTCAGACCCCCGCCATTCTGCTGATCGCCTTCTTCCCGATCGTCGGGATCGCCGTCGCCTACAGCCGGTTGAACCGGGTTGAGCCGGACTGTGGCAACGGGTACGTGTGGGTCGGGAGGACCATGGGCCCGTGGCTCGGCCTGATCGCCGGGTGGATCCCGATCGCGGGCACGGTGGTGTTCATGTCCTACACCACCGCGGTCGTCGGATCCGTGCTGGTCCAGCTCGTCGAGAAGGCCGGGGTCCACTCGGTGCTCGGCTGGGCCCTCGACGCCAACTCCACAGCCCAGTGCACCGCCGTCGGCCTCGTCGTGTTCGCCGTCGTGACCTGGATCGCCGTCACCGGCACCGCGCACGCCGCGCATTTCCAGAAGTACCTGCTGATCTTCGAGTACGTCGTGCTCCTCGGCTTCTGCGGCTGGGGCCTCGCCACCGGGCACCAGAGCTTCTCGTTCTCCTGGCTCGACCCGTTCGCCGTGGACTCCTTCGCCGGGTTCGCGCAAGGGCTGGCGATCGCGGTGTTCTTCTACTGGGGCTGGGACTCCGCGTTCAGCGTGACAGAGGAGACCCACGACTCGCGGGACGCGGCGCGCAGCGGGTTCATCGCGCTCGTGACGATGCTCGGTCTGTTCCTGCTCGGGTCGATCGCGTTCCAGCGCGTGATGGACAACGGCGAGATGGTCGACAAGGGCGCGGAGGGCCTGACGTACTTCGCTGCCAAGCTCGCCGGCGAACCTCTGGCGACCCTGCCGCTGGTCGCGCTCATGCTGTCCGCGGTCTCCTCGCTGCAGGCGGGCATCATCCCGACGGCGCGTTTCACCCTGGCGATGGGAAGGAACCGCACGCTCGGCACGGTGTGGACCCGGGTGCATCCCCGATACCGCACGCCCGCGGCGGGCACCGTCATCATCACCGCGATCACGGCGGTCATCGCGGTCCTGATGCCGGCGATCCCCAAGCTCAACGAGGCGATCCTGGCCGCGGTCAACGCCATCGGCATCCTCGTCGCCCTGTACTACGGCCTCGCCTCGGTGACCTGCGCGGTGCGGTTCCGAGGGCTGCTGCGAACCGGCCGGAGGGCCGCCGTCGGCGCGGTCGGGGTACCGGCCGTGTGCGGCACGGTGCTGCTCGCACTGGGCGGCTACCTCGCGGTCCACTACGCCACGGTCAGCGATACCTTCGAGATCGACGCGGCCAACGGCTGGTTCACCCTCGCCGTCCCGCTCGTGATCCTGCTGATCGGGCTCGCCGTCGGCGCGGTCGCCAAGTGGTACCGCCGCGCGCCGGATTTCCACGGTCATCCGACACCCGACCCAGTGCCCACCCCCGAACGGAGCCTGTGATGCCCGGTTCAGCCGCGGACCTGCTGTTCACCGGCGGTCCGATCCGCACGATGGACCCCGGGCACGCGGTGGCCTCCGCGCTGGCCGTCCGTGACGGTCGGATCGCCGCCGTCGGTGACCGGGAGGTCCACGACCTCGCCGGACCGAAGACCGAGGTGGTCGACCTGCGGGGGCGGGTGCTGCTGCCCGGGTTCCAGGACGCACACATCCATGCCGTGACCGGCGGTGTCGAGCTGGGGGAGTGCGACCTCAGCGCGGTCACCGACGTCAACGAGTACCTGCGCTTGGTCCGCAGCTACGCGCGCTCGCACCCGGACCGGGACTGGATCACCGGCAGTGGGTGGTCGATGGAGTGCTTCGACGGCGGTTTGCCGACCCGTGAGCTGCTCGACTCCGTGGTGCCCGATCGGCCGGTCTTCCTGCTCAACCGCGACCATCACGGTGCGTGGGTGAACAGTCTCGCGCTGGACCGCGCGGGCATCACGGCGACGACACCGGACCCGCCCGACGGACGCATCGAGCGGGGTCCCGACGGCGCGGCGATCGGCATGCTGCAGGAAGGCGCCGCCGAGCTGGTCGCCGAGCTGGTGCCCGCACGCACCGAGGCCGATCTGCTCGACGGCCTGCTGAGAGCACAGTCGATGCTGCACGGCTACGGCATCACCGCATGGCAGGACGCCTGGATGTCGGGCGGATCGGGCTTCGCGGACAACTCGACCGCGTACCTGAGGGCGGCCCGCGACGGTGTGCTCACCGCGTCGGTGATCGGTGCGCTGTGGTGGTCACGGGACAGCGGGCTCGAACAGCTGCCGGAGCTGCTGCACCGCAGGGAGAGCTGGAGCACCGGCAACCTGAGCTGCACCACGGTCAAGATCATGGTCGACGGCATCGCGGAGAACTTCACCGCGGCGATGACCAGCCCGTACCTCGACTCCTGCGGCTGTGCGACCGGCAACAGCGGACACAGCTTCATCGAGCCGGAGGCGTTGCGGGACTACGTCACGGCGGTGGACGCGGAGGACTTCCAGGTCCATTTCCACGCACTGGGTGACCGCGCCGTGCGCGAGGCACTCGACGCGGTGGAGGCCGCGCGCACCCGCAACGGGGTCAGGGACACGCGACCACATCTGGCGCACCTGCAGGTCGTGCGTCCGGAGGACATCGCGCGCTTTCCGCGCCTCGGCGCGAGCGCGAACATCCAGCCGCTGTGGGCGGCACACGAGCCGCAGATGGACGAGCTCACCATCCCGTTCCTCGGCCCGGACCGAGCGCGGCTGCAGTATCCCTTCGGTGACCTCCTCAGGGCGGGCGCGCACCTGGCGGCCGGCAGCGACTGGCCGGTCAGCAGTGCCGACCCGATGCAGGGGATCCACGTCGCGGTCAACCGCGTCCTCCACGGTTGCGAGGCGCCGGTGTTCCTGCCCGAGCAGCGCCTCGAGCTCGGGGTCGCGCTCGCCGCGTACACCTCGGGCGCGGCGTACGTGAACCACCGCGACGACTCGGGCCGTCTGCGCACCGGCTACACGGCCGACCTGGTCGTCCTGGACCGCGACCCGTTCGACGGCCCGGCTGAGGCGATCGGCGACACCCACGCGGCCCTCACCTACGTGGCCGGCGCCCGCGTCCACGCGGCACCGGACGCCTGACAGCTCGGACTCGAACCGACACCGCGCACCGCACGATCACGCCGCGCAGTGTGCACACGGCGCGGCGTGTACCTGCGGTGCGCGGTGTCGGCAGCGGGACAGGGGATCACAGGTGCCGTCCGCCCAAGGATCAGTCGGTGAGGGCGCCCCAGGCGTAGGTCTGTTTCGCCAGCTTCAGGTAGGTGAACGTCTCGGTGTCGGCGATGCCGTCGATCGTGCGGATCTGCTCGTTGAGCAGACGCAGCAGGTGGGCGTCGTCGTGGCAGATGACCTCGACGAGCAGGTCGTAACGGCCGGCGCACAACACGACGTAGTGGGCGTCCGGCAGTGCGGCCAGCTCGGCGGCGACCCGATGGACGTCGCCCCGGACCTTGATCGCCACCATGGCCTGCCGGGCGAGGTCGACGTCGAGGGGATCGGTGACCGCGACGATCTGCATCGTCTGGTCACGCAGGAGCCGCTGGACCCGCTGCCGGACGGCTCCCTCGGACAGGTCGACGGCCTTGGCGAGGTTGGTGAACGACATCCGACCGTCGCGCTGCAGCAGGGAGATGAGTGCACGGTCGACGTCGTCCAGACCACGATGAGGGGGCCTCGGCTGCTCGGTGGTCTCACGCTGGCCCGGTTCGGAGGTCATCGATTCCCTTCGCGGTCGTGTTCCGCACCAGGCTATCGACCGGTTGCGCACCCTCAGCGCGCTGGCTGTTCGACCGGCGGCGAGTGGCTCCGCATGTGGACGCCGGTGTGACGTTCTGACTGAGATCATGTTAACGCTGTGATTCGATACTGCTGCAGCCTATTTCGTTGCCGAGACGACAAACAGCTACGAAATCCTTGCATCTTGCGGACCTCTGATGTCAGCATCTATGCGCGGTATGAGCCCGGTCACTCGGAGGTAGCGTCGATGCCTGAACGGTTCCCTGTCACGAATCCGGCCACCGGGGAGGTCGTCCGGCATCTGGACCTCGCGGACGCGTCCGATGTCGATGCGGCTGTCGGCGCGGCGCGCGCGGCCGCACCGGGATGGGCCTCGGTTTCTCCCGCTGAACGTGGGGCGGTGCTCGCCAGGGTAGCGACGCTCCTCGACGAACGGTCCGAGGACTTCGCCGGTACCGAGACGCTCCAGTGCGGCAAGCCGATTCGGCTGTCCCGCGAGTTCGACGTACCGGGGACAGTCGACAACGCGGCGTTCTTCGGTGCCGCGGCACGGATGCTGGAGGGCAAGGCCTCGGGGGAGTACTCGCCGGAGCACACGTCGAGCATCCGACGTGAGCCGCTCGGTGTCGTCGGCTCGATCGCGCCTTGGAACTACCCGCTCAACATGGCGGGCTGGAAGGTGTTCCCCGCGCTCGCCGCCGGCAACGCCGTGGTGATCAAACCGGCGGAGATCACTCCGCTCACGACGATCATGTTGGCGGAGGTGTTCGCCGAGGCGGGGCTGCCCGACGGTGTCCTCACCGTGCTCGTCGGTCGCGGCCCTGTGGTGGGCGCGGCGCTCGCCGGGCACCCCGGGATCGACATGGTGTCGTTCACCGGCTCGACCGCGGTCGGTCGCCAGGTCGCCGAACTGGCCGCGTCGGGTCCTCGGCGGGTTCACCTGGAGCTGGGCGGCAAGGCGCCGTTCGTCGTGTTCGACGACGCCGATCTCGAGGCTGCGGTGCACGGGGCGGTCGCCGGCGCGTTGATCAACGGCGGCCAGGACTGCACGGCCGCGACCAGGGCCTACGTCCAGCGTCCGCTGTACGAGCGGTTCGTCGAGGGTGTCGCGGACCTGTTGGGCCAGGTGCGGGTGGGTGATCCGTCGGACCCGGCGACCGATGTCGGATCGCTCATCTCCGCCACGCATGCCGAGCGGGTCCACGGTTTCGTCACCAGGGCGGTGCAGGCGGGTGCCAAGGCGATGCGCGGCGGCACCGCGCCGGACGGTGCGTTCTACCGGCCGACGCTGCTGGTCGGGGCCGCGCAGCAGTCCGAGATCGTCCAGGACGAGGTGTTCGGTCCGGTGCTGGTGGTCCTGCCGTTCGACGACGACGACGAGGGCATCGCGCTCGCGAACGACACCCGCTTCGGGCTAGCGGCGTCCGCGTGGACCCGCGACGTGTACCGGGCAGGCCGCGCATCCAGGGAGATCGCCGCCGGCTGTGTGTGGATCAACGACCACATCCCGATCATCAGCGAGATGCCGCACGGCGGCATCAAGGCCTCCGGGTACGGCAAGGACATGTCGATGTACTCGCTGGAGGAGTACACGTCGGTGAAGCACGTGATGAGCGAGATCACCGGAAAGGCCCGGAAGGACTGGCATCGGACCGTGTTCACCGGCGACCGAGGGGAGCAGGGCAATGGCTGAGGTCGTCGACGACAAGCCCGTCGAGGTCATCGCGCGGGCCACCGGACAGGACAAGGGTCTACGCTCCGGCGCGCTGAGCATGGTGTCGTCGATCGTCATCGGGATGGCGGCGACCGCGCCCGCCTACTCGATCGCCGCGACCCTGGGGCTGCTCGTGCTCACCGGCGTCGGCGTCAAGGCCGTCGCGTTCATCCTGCTGGCCTTCATCCCGATCATCTTCGTGGCGCAGGCGTTCCGCGAGCTGAACTCGGTCGAACACGACTGCGGCACCAACTTCACCTGGGCGGCACGGGCGTTCGGCAGCCGTACCGGGTGGATGTCCGGCTGGGTCGTGACGATCGCCCAGCTGCTGGTGATGACGAGCCAGTGCGCGATCACCGGCCGCTACAGCCTGCTGTTGCTCGGCCAGGACGAACTCGCCGACAACCTGGTGGTCACCACGACGGTGGGGGCCGTGTGGCTGATCGCGCTGTGCTATCTGTGCTACCGGGGTATCGAGATCTCGGCGAGGGTGCAGTGGGTACTGCTGGCCGCCGAGCTGGTGGTACTGGCCGCGTTCTCGATCATCGCACTGGTCCGGGTCTACTCCGGCACGGCCGGTCCGCAGTCCATCCACGTGGAGTGGAGCTGGTTCTGGCCGTCGAACCTCGGGCTCGGTGCCTTCGTGTCGGCGACGCTGCTCGCGGTCTTCATCTACTGGGGGTGGGAGAGCTCGGTCTCGGTCAACGAGGAGTCCCAGGACCCTCGCCACGGCCCGGGCAAGGCGGCGGTGTTCTCCACCGTGCTGCTGGTCGGCAACTACCTGCTCGTGACCCTCGCCGCCGTCGCGTTCGCCGGAGTGGGCGAGACCGGAATCGGACTGGCCAACAAGGACCACTCCGACGACGTGCTCGCCGGACTGGGTGAGGCGGTGTTCGGCAGTGGGGCCTGGGGCCAGGTGTTCGGGACGCTGCTGGTCATCTCGGTGCTGACGAGCGGCGCGGCGACCTGTCAGGCGACGATCATGCCGGCCGCCAGGACGACGTTGTCGATGGCCCACCACGGCGCACTGCCGTCGGCGTTCGGCCGCGTGCACCCCCGCTACCAGACGCCGTCGGTGGCGACCTGGGCCTTCGGTGGCGTCGCGCTGGCGCTCTACATCGGGCTGACCGCGGTGAGCGAGAACGTGTTGTCCGACTCGGTCGATGCGGTCGGGCTCGCGGTCGCCATCGAGTACGGGCTCACGGCCACGTCGTGCGTGTGGGTGTTCCGGCGGACGCTGCGCACGAGCATGCGCAACCTCCTGCTCCGCGGTGTGGTGCCCGGCCTCGGTGCCCTGTTCTTCCTGGGTGTGTTCGCGGCGGCCGTGGTCCAGTACGCCCGTCCCGAGGAGGGTTCGACCGTCATCTTCGGCATCGGCGGTGTCGCGGTCATCGGAGCGGTGTCGATCCTGGTCGGGGTGCCGCTCATGGCGGTCGTGTACCGCTGGTGCCGGGACTACTTCGCGGGCTCGACGCTGCCCAAGGGCTACGTCCTGCCGGGTGGGGAGTGCATCGTGGATGCGGCGCAGGAGCGTGGCCGTACTCATGCCTGAGGACCGTTCCCGGCAACCGCTGTCGGCGACGCCTCGGACCCGGCACCGGCGGCTGAGACAGCAGGGACGGACCGAACGTGAGGAGCTCGCGGCGGTGCTGGCCGTCGGGGTGGTGTGCCACCTCGGGCTTCTCGTCGACGGTGACCCGATGGTCGTGCCGACCGTGTACGGGGTTGCCGGGGACACGATGTACCTGCACGGTTCGGTGGCCAGCCGGAGCCTGGTCGCCGCATCGCGGGCCACGGTGTGCGTGACCGTGACGCACGTGGACGGCCTGGTGCTGGCCCGCTCGGTGTTCGAGCACGGGCTGAACTACCGCTGCGCGATGATCTACGGCGTCCCCCGGCCGGTGACCGACCCGACGGAGAAGCTGCTGGGTCTCCGGGTGCTCACCGAGCAGCTCGCGCCCGGGCAGTGGGACTACGCACGTCGGCCGAGCAAGAAGGAGCTCGCCGCGACGAGCCTGCTCGCCCTTGCGCTGGACGAGGCGTCGGTGAAGGTCCGTACCGGACCACCCGACGACGGCGACGGCCCCGACGCCGCCCTCGGACTGTGGGCCGGCGTGCTGCCGATCGCTCAGTCCTGGGGTGACGCCGTGCCCGACCCGGCGCTGCCCTCCGGCACGGCCAGGCCCGGCCATCTCGAACGAATTCTGTCCTCACCACCTGGCTCGATCACGAAATAATCGTTGCATGCGTCGTTCGGCTACGAATTCAGTTGTCTGGATCGCGTAGGTATGCGATAAAGGCAGTATCAGCGTCCAAGGGGAGTGGAAACGACGATGACTACCTCGCAGACCGAGTCCCTCTCGACACGAGCGGCGACACACCTGTGGCCGCACTTCTCTCGCCTGTCCGCGTTCGAGAACGATGGCGTTCCGGTCATCACCCGCGGCGACGGCGCGTACGTCTACGACGAAGCCGGCCGCCGATACCTCGACGGGCTGTCCGGGTTGTTCGTCGTGCAGGTCGGCCACGGCCGGGAAGAGCTCGCGGAGGCGGCAGCCAAGCAGGCCGCCCAGCTCGCATACTTCCCGCTGTGGTCACATGTGCACCCGGCGGCGGTGGAGCTCGCCGAGCGCATCGCCGACCAGGCACCCGGTGATCTCACCCGGGTCTTCTTCACTACGTCGGGTTCGGAGGCCGTGGAGACGGCCTGGAAGCTGGCGAAGCAGTACTACCGGCTCACCGGAAGGCCCGGGAAGTACAAGGTGATCAGCCGGGTGTCCGCGTACCACGGCACCACCCACGGTGCGCTGTCGATCAACGGCGTCACCGCCTACCGCACGCCGTTCGAACCGCTCGTGCCCGGCGCGTTCAAGGTCCCGAACACGAACTTCTACCGCGCGCCCGAGCACGGCGACGACTACGACGCGTTCGGTGTCTGGGCCGCGGACCAGATCGAGGCGACCATCCTCGCCGAAGGCGCGGAGACCGTCGCGGCGGTGTTCCTCGAACCGGTGCAGAACTCGGGCGGCTGCCTGATCCCGCCGCCCGGCTACTTCCAGCGGGTCCGGGAGATCTGCGATCGGCACGACGTCCTGCTCGTCTCCGACGAGGTGATCTGCGCCTGGGGAAGGCTCGGCCATGCCTTCGGCGCCCAGCGCTACGGCTACCAGCCGGACATCATCACCTCGGCGAAGGGGCTGACGTCCGGCTACGTGCCACTGGGCGCCACCATCGTCTCGGAGCGTCTCGCCGAGCCGTTCCGGCACGACGACTCGATGTTCCTGCACGGCTACACCTACGGCGGCCATCCGGTCGGCTGCGCGGTGGGCCTCGCGAACCTCGACATCGTCGAGCGGGAGAACCTGTTCGGGAAGGTCCGGGACAACGAGGGCCTGTTCCGCGCGACCCTGGAGAGGCTGTACGGCGTCCCGGTGGTCGGTGACGTCCGAGGCGACGGCTACTTCATGGCCATCGAGCTGGTGAAGGACAAGGCCACGAAGGAGTCGTTCTCCGAGGAGGACGCGAAGCGGATCCTGCGCGGCTACGTCTCACCGGCGCTGTTCGACGCCGGTCTGTACTGCCGAACCGACGACCGGGCCGACCCGATCATCCAGGTCGCCCCGCCGTTGATCTGCGGCCAGGCCGAGTTCGACGAGATCGAGTCGATCCTGCGCGGCGTGCTCACCAAGGTGAGCACGCTGCTCTGACCGGCGGGCGTCAGCGGGCCGGGAGCGTGGTCGCCTCGCCGGGGTTCAGCATGACCAGCCGGTCGGCCAGGCCCCGGCGGGCGAACGCGTCCGGGATCGTTCCCGGTCCCTGCGTCAGGTGGCCCCACCCCTCCAGATGGATCGGGACGACCGTGGGAGACGCGAGGATCTCCGCGGCCTGCGCCGCCTGGTCGCTGCTGAAGGTCAGGTAGGCGTCCATGAGCGGGCTTCGGGCGTGCCCCGCGAACAGGACCGCCACGTCGATCGGGCCGGCGTGGTCGGCGACGTCACGGACGACGGCCAGTGACGCGTTGTCGCCGCTGACGTAGACGGTCGGGAGTCCCGCTCCGGAGAGGACGAACCCGCGCACCTCACCGGTCAGGTGCTCGGTGCCGGCGGGACCGTGCTGAGCCGGTACTCCGGTGATCCGCAGCTCTCCGCCGTCCGGCCGGGGCAGTGTGATCCCCCGCCACACCGGCAGCTCGCGTGTCGACCCACCCAGCCGCTGCTCCGCAGCCGCGGTACTGAGCACGAGAGGAACCCGTTCCAGCAGGCGCCGCCCCGACGCGTCGAGGTTGTCGGGGTGCTGGTCGTGGGACAGCAGCACGGCGTCCACGTGTCCGACGGACTCGACGGTCACCGAGGGCGCGGACGTCTTGACCAGCGTGCGCTGTCCGACCGGGTGGTCACCGGGCGGGTCGAAGGTGGGGTCGGTCAGCAGGCGAAGGCCGCCGATCTCGATGAGTGCCGTCGGACCGCCGATCAGCTGCATGGTGATGCCGGTGGTCGTCTTCGGTGAGATCGATGTGCTCATGGTTCGATCGTGCGCCCGGCGAGGCGGCGATGGTGAGTGGCCGATGAGCCGATCAGCGATCGATTCCAGCCAACCGAGGGGGCTCGGTGATCCGGAAGGTCAGGCGGTAGTCCTGTGGGCTGACGCCCACGATCCTGCGGAACGGGGGCCGCAACGAGACAGCCGCGGTGAACCCGACCTGCCGCGCCACGGCGTCCACCGGCAGGTCGGTGTTCTCCAGCAGCCGCTGTGCCCGCAGGATGCGCTGGTGCAGGAGCCACTGCAGCGGTGAGACGCCGGTGGCGGCGCGGAACCGCCGGTCGAAAGTGCGTCGACTGAGATGGACCTGCGCGGCGAGCGTCTCGACGTCGAGCATCCCGTCGTCGAGGTTGCGCAGCGCGTACTCCATGGCGTCTCCGAGCTCGTCACCGTCGCGGATCTCGGGCACCGGCTGGTCGATGTACTGGGCCTGACCGCCGCCGCGCTGCGGGGGCACGACCATGCGCCGGGCGATCACCGTCGCGGCCGCCACGCCCCAGTACCGGCGCACCACGTGCAGGCAGGCGTCGAGCCCGGCTGCGGTGCCCGCGCTGGTGACCACGTCCCCGTCGTCCTCGTAGAGCACCGTCGGGTCCACGGTGATCCGAGGGTAGGCGGCCGCGAGCGCAGGCGCGTGGTACCAGTGGGTCGCCGCTCGTCGCCCGTCGAGCAGTCCCGAGGCGGCGAGGACGAACGCCCCCATGCACAACCCGACGATCAACGCCCCGCCCTCGTGTGCGTCCCGCAGTGCACGCAGCGCGGGTTCGGGCGGACGCTCCGTCGCGTCCCGCCAGGACGGGACGACCACGATGCCCGCGTCGCGCAGTGCGGCCAGATCGTTCGGTGCGTGCAGCTGGATGCCACCGGTGCTGACCAGCACGCCGGGTTCGGCGGCCACCGGCAGCAGGGTGAACCGCGGTGCACCGCTCGGTGTGCGGTCGACACCGAACACGCTGATCGGCACGGAGGTCTCGAACAGCGGCGCGCGGTTGAACATGAGCACCACGACAGTGGCCTTGTCACGGGTCATCAGGCCCTCCGGAGGATGCACGGCATCGGAGTACCGGGATCGGTACTCCACCGATGATGGCTCACCCGTCGCCACCGGCGCTGGTGGGTCCGTCGGTCAGCTCGCGGAGGTCAGCGCGGGCAGCGGCGCACGTTGGAGATAGCCGACCGGCTCCTTCGCTCGGCCTCCTCCGTCCAACGAGTCGCGGTACAGCGCTGCACCGGACTCGTTGTTGACGTACACCGTGCCGTCGACGGTCGTGATCCCCCGCGTCATGCCGCGTGCGGCAACGGGGTGGCTCACGCCGCTGCGCCGGTCCGTGACCACGATCTGACTGGGGTTGCCTCGCCCGTAGGACACGCTGTAGAGCAGATGGGACGCGGTGACAGCCATACCCTGGGTGTGCACGGGAACGGGTTGCGGCGGCCCGGCCGGGGTGATCCGACCGTCCGGGGCGAGTGCGTAGGTGTACACCGTGTTGGCGGCGAAGTCCCCGACCCACAGCCGACCTTCCGCGACGGTGGCCCATGAGCTCGCCGGGAGCGGAAGCGGCGTGCCCGACACGGTCGTGCCGTCCTGAGCTCGTTCGATGTCGGCGAGGGTGAACCTGACGACGGTGTGCCGTGCGCCTTCGGTGTTCGCCAGCCAGAGGAAACCGGGCGAGACCGCCACCCCACCCGCGTGCCCGCCCCCGGTGAAGACCGACTTGGCGACGCGGCCCGTCGCGCGGTCCACGAAGCTGATCAGGTTTCGGTGCTCGGCGGAACCCGGGTTCGGGTAGTGCGAGATGACCAGCCAGTCGTGCGTTCCGGTGCGCCATGGTGCGAGGCCCTGCGGCACGAATCCGCCGAGCCGCGGAATCGCCGGACCGGGGGTGAACGGCACGGGAGTCGCCGCCGAGGCCGCTCCAGGCGCGAGGATCACGGCGATCGACGTCGTGAGGCCGAGCAGGAGACGGGCGAGGACCCGAGTTCGGAACAGGAAATGACAACTCACGGTCATGAGATTGTAGGTGCGACACTACGCCGGTCGTCGATGGTCCGTCACATCTGAAGGGTCGGACGCGAGTTGCGTCTCGAACACGACGCGGATGACGTCCGAACGGATCCAGCGCTGGGTCAGGCAGAGCGGGCGAGCCGTGCCCGCGTCCCGGTTGAGGCTCTCGATGAACCAGCCCAGCCCTGACGGCGAGGCCTCGAGCGCAGCGGCGACCTGAGCGTCCAGCACCTCCGCGCTGGCCCGGACCCAGGCCCGCCTCGGGGTGACGCCGACGAGGTCGACGAACACCCGGTGCAGCGAGTCGTCGGCCCGGAGCGCGGCGTCCAGGTCGGGGATCACGTCGTGCGGGATCCACTCGATTCCCCAGGCCGCGGGGGTGTCGTCGACATAGGAACGGCGAACGAGCCGGTGGCACTCCTCGGAACCGAGGGCCAGCGCCTCGGCCACGTGGCCGGGCGGTCGAGCGTCGGTTCGGGTCACGACGACGCTGCGTGCAGATGCACCGGCGGCCCGAATGGTCGCGCTCCAGGACGGGGCGCGATCGGCGTCGATTGGGTAGTCGATGCGCCGGACCGAGAAGCTGCCGGAACCCTGCACCCGGCGGATCACGTTGCGTGTCATCAGCTCCTGCAACGCCGCGCGAGCCGTCGACCTGGCGACACCGAAGCGCTGGGCCACGACGTGCTCGCCCGCCACCCGCTCACCGCCGGGCAGCGCACGGATCTCCGCCTCGAGAACCGCCGCGATCTCCTTGTACCTCGTCACCGCCACGAGCCGAGGGTAGGGCTCCGGACCGGTCCGACGCCCGGGCTCCGGGGTTGTCCGGACAACCCCGAGTGCGCCGCCCTGAGCTGTTCACGGCTGGTACACCGAGTCACCGGGAACCGGCCATCTGCTGGTCGCACGATGGCCGCCGACGCCACCGAGAGTGCGGTGGCGCTCAGGAGGTGGAAGACATGATCAGGCTCGTGTGCCTCGACATGGCGGGCACGACGGTGGAGGACTCCGGCACGGTGCTGGCGGCCTTCGACGCCGCGCTCTCCGACGCGGGGTTCGACGCCGGTTCCGCCGAGTACGCCGCCGGCAGGCGTTACGCGGTCGAGACGATGGGACAGTCGAAGATCGAGGTGTTCCGCGCGATCCTGGGTGGCGACGAGGCGCGGGCACAGCAGGCGAACTCGGCGTTCGAAGCGGCCTACGCGGAGTCGATCGATGCGGTCCGACCGGTGCCCGGCGCCGCCGAGGTGATCGAGAAGCTGCGATCGGCCGGCCGTCGGGTCGTGCTGACCACCGGCTTCTCCCCGGCGACCCGCGACCGCATCCTGGACGTGCTGGGATGGCGTGAGCTCGTCCCACTCGCGTTGTCGCCGGTCGACGCCGGTCGTGGGCGCCCCTACCCGGACATGGTGCTGACCGCGCTGCTGCGCACCGGCACGACGTCGGTCCAGGAGGTCGCGACCGTCGGCGACACCACCAGCGATCTCCTCTCGGGACACCGAGCCGGCTGCGCGGTGATCGCCGGCGTACTCACCGGCGCGCACACCGCGAGCGACTTCGCCACCGTGCCGCACACGCACGTCCTGGACAGCGTCGCCGACCTTCCCGAGGCCCTGGAGCGGCAGGACCTCACGGTGACCGGGGCGAGGTCGTGACGCGGGCCGGGGTACGCAAGGCACTCGACGAGGCGCCGTTGAGCCTGTTCCACCTCAAGGCGGCCTGTACAGCGGGTGCCGGCTTCTTCACCGACTCCTACGACCTCAACGTGATCGGCACCGTCATGCTGCTGGTCAAGCCGGAGTTCGGGCTCAGCGCCGGGCAGGTCGCGCTGGTCACCAGCTCGACGCTGCTCGCGGTGGCGATCGGCGCGATCCTGTTCGGCAGGCTCGGTGACCTGCTCGGACGCCGTAAGGTCTACGGCCTCGAGGCCGTGATCATGATCGTCGGTGCGCTCGGATCCGCCCTCGCCCCGGACTTCACCTGGCTGCTGATCGCCCGGTTCGTGCTCGGTATCGGCATCGGGGGCGACTACCCGGCGTCCGGAGTGATCATGACCGAGTTCGCCAACCGACGTAACCGAGGCAGGCTGGTCGGCCTGACGTTCCTGTTCTACGTACTCGGCCAGGTCGCCGCCTACGTCGTGGCGCTGCTGGTGCTGGCCCTGGGGACACCCGAGGACATCGCGTGGCGCGTCATACTGGGGTTGGGCGCACTGCCCTCGCTGGTCGTGCTGTGGAACCGCAGGCACATGCCGGAGTCACCGCGCTGGACGCTCGCCGTGACCGGCGACGCTCACCGTGCCGCGAGCGACCTCGAATCCTTCTCGGGCCGCGGCGTCGACGCGGACGCGAGTACTCCGCGAGCCACGAGATACCGTCCCGTCGCCCTGCTGCGCGACCGCACGTTCCTCATCACACTGACCGGCACGGCGGGTAGCTGGTTCTTCTTCAACGTCGCGGTCTACGGCAACTCGGTCAGTCAGCCGCTGCTCATCGCGAGCATCGCGCCGAACACCGGGACGCTCGCCAACATCGCGATCAACACGTGCCTGGTGATCTGTTTCAGCCTCGTCGCGGCGCTGGTCGGGCTGGCACTGCTCGACCGGATGCCGCGCAAGCACCTGCAGATTCTCGGATTCGGGCTCAGCGCGCTGTCCATGCTCGCCATCGCGGCGATTCCCGGCCTGACCGCGACCGTCGTGCCGTTCGCGCTGATCTTCGGGGTGTCGCTGTTCGGCATCGCGCTCGGACCGAATTTCACCACCATGCTGCTCGCGGCGGAGAGCTATCCGACGTCGATCCGGAGCACGGCACACGGCCTGTCCGCGGGGATCGCGAAGATCGGCGCGTTCGCCGGTGCACTCACCACGCCGGTGACCCTCGCCGGGTTGGGGTTGCGCCCGACGGTCCTGATCGCCGGTGGATGTTTCGCGCTCGGCATCGCGACGACGCTGCTGCTCCGGGAGCCCCGTGACCTCGCGCTGGACGCCGAGGACGACGACCCGTTCGTCGACACCCGGCAAGGGGCCGCCGCGTGACCGGGTCGATCACCGCGCGCTACGCGCGCTGGGACGGTGTCGGGCGGCCGTTCTGCGTGGCCAGCACCTCCCTGACCGAGCCCCTGCGTCCCGGGCACGTGCTGGTGGCGGTCGACCTGGCCACCGTCTGCGGGAGCGACCTGCACACGGTGCTCGGGCATCGCGTCTCACCGTGCCCCAGTGTGCTCGGCCACGAGCAGGTCGGGACGGTCGTGGGGGTCAGCGACGAGGAGCCCTCGCTCGCGGTCGACGGGACCCCGCTCGCGGTCGGTGACCGGGTCGTCTGGTCGGTCACCGTGTCGTGTGGCCGCTGCGCGCTGTGCGAGCGGGGGCTCCGGCAGAAGTGCCGGGGGCTGCGCAAGTACGGCCATGAGCGCATCGACGACGGATGGTTGCTCAGCGGGGGGTTCGCCACGCACTGTGAACTGCTGCCGGGCACCGCGATCGTGCGCATGCCGGCCCAGGTTCCGGACGCGGTGGCCGGCCCGGCGTCGTGCGCCACCGCGACCGTCGCCTGCACCCTCGCGGCAGCGGGACCGCTGGCCGGGCGGCGCGTGCTGGTCAGCGGAGCCGGCATGCTCGGCGTGACCGCGACGGCGATGGCGGCCGAAGCGGACGCGGAGGTGGTCGTGGTCGATCCGGACGCACGGCGGCGGTCGCTGGCGCGTCGGTTCGGCGCGGCGGAGGTCGCCGGGTCGATCGGCGGTACCGAGTCGTTCGACGTGGCGCTGGAGCTGTCCGGTAGCCCGGACGCCGTCGAGACCTCAGTGCGCGCGCTGCGCACGGGTGGACGCGCGGTGCTCGCCGGTTCGGTGTCGGCCGGACGGCCGGTCGCCGTGGATCCGGAGCGGATCGTGCGCGGGCTGCTCACGATCGCCGGGGTGCACAACTACCGGGCCCAGGACCTCGTTGCCGGCGTCCGGTTCCTGGCCGAGCACCACGGCCGGTACCCGTTCGCCGAGCTGGTCGGACGCGGGCACCGCCTCGACCGGATCGACGCCGCACTCGCGGCGGCGCGCTCCTCACCGGAGGTACTCCGGCAGGCGATCACCCCGTGATCAGCATCCGGGCCCGGACCGTCGTCACCGGTACCGACGTCCATGCCGACGGGGGCTGGGTGACGATCGACGGAGATCGAGTCAGCGCCGTCGGGGACACACCACCGCCCGGCGCGGAGCGGATCGACCTCGGTGAGGCACAGCTGTGGCCGGGGCTGGTGGACCTGCACGCCGACTCCCTCGGCCGCTTCGAGAGCCCGAGGGCCGGGACCCGGATCCCGCTCGACGTGGCGGTGTACGACTTCACCCTCGACGCCGTCCGGCACGGCATCACCCGGCCGTTCCTGTGCGTCGCGGTCGGCGAGGGCCCCGAGCCCGCCAACGGCCTGCGCCGGGCCCTGGACGTCTTGCGCACCCTGCGAGAGCTCGACGGTGCCCTCCCGCTCACGGTGCCCGTCCACCTGCGGGTCGACGTCGGCGCGGACCGGTGTCTCGACGACGCCCGTGTGCTGCTCGACCGTTTCGGCCGGAGGATCGCCCTGGTCTCCGCCATGGACCACACACCGGGCCGACGTCAGTACGCGCGCGTCGACACCTGGCGGGACGCGATGCGTGACCGGACCGGAGCCGACGATCGTGCGCTCGACGAGTGGCTGTCCTGGCTGCCCGCGCAGCGGAGCTCCGCGGATGAACGGGCCGGCGCGGTCGCCCGGCTCGCTCACGAGTACGGGTGTCCCTTCGCCTCGCACGACGACGACTCACCCGCCTCGGCGGAGCGCGCGGCGGCGGAGGGTGCGGTCATCAGCGAGTTTCCCCTGACCCTGGACACCGCCCGCGCCGCGCGCCGCTCCGGGCTGACGGTCGTGATGGGTGCACCGAACGCCTGGCGGGGCGGATCACACCTCGCAGGTCTGTCCGCCGGTGACGCCGTCCGTGCCGGTCTGGTCGACGCGCTGGCGTCGGACTACCACAGCGGCTCGATGGTGCGAGCGGCACTCACACTGGCGGCCACGTCGGTGTGTGGTCTGTCCGAGGCCGTGCGACTCATGTCGGAGGGACCGGCCGCGGCGATCGCCCTCGACGCCGGCACCCTCCGGCCGGGCAGCCCCGCCGACCTGATCGCGGTCACCCCCGGCCCGATCCCCGCCGTGACAGCGACCTGGATCGCCGGCCGGCGGACCCCGCCATGATCATCACCGCGTCAGGGCTGATTTCCCGAGCGAAATCAGCCCTGACGCGGTGATGATCATGGAACGGGCAGGGTGTCGATGAGGTCCGCGGCGGGACGCAGGACGCCGACCAGGGTGCGGCCGCCGTACACGGGGCGTTCGCTGCGCGCCCGGATGACGTCGTTGTCGACGCCGAGGCGTTGCAGCACCGCGGCGAGGACGACCAGGTGCGCCCGCGAGTTGCCGTCGTCGATCTTGACCGCGATGCCCCGCCCGTCCGGAAGGCCGGCGGCGACGACCCCCTCGGCGCCGGTCTTGCAGAACAGGCCGGGCGTGGACCGGATGAGTTTCGCCGAGGTCCGCCTGGTACCGCTCACGTAGTGCGGATGCTCCCGGAACGCCCTGGCGATCCGGCCTTCGTCGGTCCCGGGCGGTGCCGACGCGAAACGGCCGAACGCGCGCGCGAGCCCGGTCAGGCTCACCGCCAGCAGCGGGGCCCCGCAGCCGTCCACGGTGACCGCGGCGACCTGTTCGTGAGCGAAGTCCTGCACGGCCGCGCGGATCGCCAGCTGGAGGGGGTGGTCCGGAGCGAGATAGCCCTGGATCGGCCAGTCGTTCGTCACGCACGTGGCGAGCATGGCCGCGTGCTTCCCCGAGCAGCCCATCGTCACGGCCTTCTTCCGCAGGCCCGCGCGCATCCACGCCTTGCGGGCGCGTGGGTCGAACGGGTAGGCACGCGGGTTGCGCAGCGCGGTCTCGTCCAGACCGGCGTCGCCGAGGATGCGCCGGACTCCTTCGACGTGGATGGACTCCCCGGAATGTGAGCCCGCGGCCAATGCCAGTAGCTCGCCGTCCAGGCGCAAGCCGGATCGGAGCATCCCGAGCGCCTGCATGGGCTTGTTCGCCGACCGGGGGAACATCGGCCGCGCAACGGGGCCGGTCGACCATTCGACGGTGCCGTCCGGTGCGGTCACCACCGCCGAGCCGTGATGACGGCTCTCCACGACGCCGCCGCGAAGCATCTCGGCCACGACCACTGAGGTTGTCACCGGTCAGGACTATCCCATCGCGAGGAGAAGCGCACGGAGGACTCGCCTCGGGGGAGTGTGCTCCTGAGCGCACCCGGTTGCCGAGGCACGTCAGCCGACTTATGTTTGACACCAGTGTCAAACATAGCTGTGGAGGTCGTGGTGGAGCGTCCGAGCTCGGTCGAGATCGTGGAGGCGTTCTGGGATGCGGTGTGGAACGGGCGTGACCCCGAGCGGGTGGACGACTTCGTCGTCGACGATTTCGTGATCACCTCGGGGGGAGAGCGGGTCGAGGGCAGGGAGAACTTCAAGGCCTGGGTCGCCGCGTTCCTCGCCACGATCGACGACCTCGAGCTCGAGGTCGTCGAGACCTTCCAGAACCACGACGGCAGCCGGGTCGCATCCCGCTGGCGGGTGCGCGGAAGGAACAACGGGATACTGGGCACCGTGCCGGACGGTCAGCCGCTGTCGTTCACCGGAACCGCCGTGTGGGCAGTGCGGGAGGACGGCAAGCTCCTGCACAACTGGGTCGAACGGGCATCCTGGGAGCTTTACGGCCGGCTCACCGCGGCTGGGCGACCAGCGAGCTGACCTGGGTGGCCGCGATGTCCCGGAGCTGATCGGGATCGAATCCCGCGCGCTCCATCACTGCGAGCCCTCGGGTCGTGGTCACGACAAGACGCGCGGCGGCTCGCGGCTCCACGGTCAGGCCTCGACCGTCCTTGATCGCGGTGAGTCCGTCGTGCACGACCGTCTCAAGGCCGTCGAGCAGCTCACGCACCGCGGTGTCGATGCGAGGTGCGTCCCGGCTCGCGTCGAGCGCGGTCCGGGTCGACAGGCAACCGTGGCTCGGCGTCCCTCGCGTGATGGCCCCGATGCAGTAATCGAAGAAGCTCAGCAGTGCCGAGGACGTGTCCGGGCGGGCGAGCGCCTCGGCGGCGTCGTCGAGGAACCGCTGGGCGTAGGCCCGGAAGACCCGGAGGAAGATCTCCTCCTTGCCGCCGTAGGCGTGGTAGAGCGAGCCACGCTGCACGCCGGTGCCCGCCGCCAGGTCGAGCATGGACGTCGCGCGGAACCCCCGGCTCGTGAACACCTCTAGTGCGCGACCGAGCGCCGCCGCTTCATCGAACTGACGTACTCCCGCCATCCCGGACCTCCGCTCCATCTTTGACAGTACTGTCCAGCACCGCCGCTGAGCCGGTGTCCGGGAGGTCCGAGCGTGCTTTCGGGTCTCGGGAAGGGTGGTTCGAGGCTCGCGCCTACTTCCGCGTCCGCGGCTGTTCGGACTCATGAACCCCTCAGGTTCGGAAATGACTACTGATTGTGCCGCAAATCACTCGAACGTGAGAGGTGTCTCACTCTTACGCGGTCATCTTTCTACAGAACCTCTGCTGATCGACGTCGTTTAAGGAGACATTCACATCGACCGCGGATGCTCCCCCGTTTGCCGCGGCCGTCGAAGGGACACCGGTGTCCATCGAACGACGAGGTCACGGCGTGAATCGCCGCGGTTGTCGGTCGGCATCGGATCCTGTCTCCACAGGAGAGGACAACGATGCCTTCTCATCGCGCGACCACTCGTCCGCGCCCGGACCGCACCACCACCACTGACAGCGCACCCCGCAGCGTCGGCCGCAGGCGGTTCCTCGGCTACCTGGTCGCGGCGCCCACCCTCGTGGTCGCCGCGGAACTGGGGCGCAGCACGCTGTTCAACACGGCTCCCGCCTGGGCCGATGCGACGTCGCTGCTGCCGAAGATTCCGTCGCCACCCCAGACCCCGGAGTTCTACGACCTCCTGGACGCGCTGCGGGACAGTGCCCGGCCCACCGCCAACCTGATCAAGATCGAGGTCAAGCGGGACGGCACGGTGGCCTTCGCGCTGCCCAGGTCGGACAACGGCCAGGGCACCATCACCTCGACCCAGATGATCATCGCCGAGGAGATGGGTCTCGACGTCGACCAGGTGCACGTCACGCTCGCCGACGCCCGGCCCGAGCTCGTGTTCAACCAGCTGACCGGCGGTTCGAGCGCCACCTTCACCACCTACACCCCGATCCGGGTCGCCGCCGCGCTGGCGCAGGGTCGTCTGCTGAGCGCCGCCGCCGCTCAGCTCGGTCAGGAGAAGGCCGTACTGACCAGCCGAAAAGGGCTGATCATCGGCAACAACGGCAAGTCGCTGCCGTTCGGTGAGCTGACCGAGAAGGCCGCCAGCCCGGTCACCAAGGCCGCCGAGGTGGTGCTGAAGGACCGCGAGAAGTTCACCATCATCGGCAAGCCGCACAACAAGACCGATGCTCGCGCGATCGTCACCGGCAAGAAGAAGTTCACCACCGACCTGAAGGTGCCGGACGCGCTGCCCACGGTCATCTGCCGCGCGCCTGACCTCAACGGGTTCCCGAAGAGCGCCGACAACCTCGACGAGGTGCGTTCGATGCCGGGCGTCACCGACGTGGCGAAGGTCGGCACCGGATACGCGGTGCGGGCGGAGACCTTCGGGCAGTGCATCGATGCGGTCAATGCGCTCAAGGTCCGCTGGAACCGAGGCACGGTCGCGGGCGAGAACGACGAGTCGGTCCTGCGCAAGCTGCGCAAGGCGGAGCTCCCGCTGATCGCGCCGAAGGTCGGCGGCGACGCTGTGGAAGGCGAGTTCACCTTCTACTTCCGCAGTGGAAGCCCGCTGGAGACCAACTGTGCGATCGCCGACGTCCGCAAGGACCGCGCGGAGATCTGGGGCGCGAGCAAGAGCCCGATCGCCGCGCAGGGCGAGATCGCCAAGATCCTCGGGTTGCCGCAGAACGCGGTGACGTTCCACGTCATCGAGGGTGGTGGGTCGTTCGGCCGCAAGCTGTTCTTCGACGCCGCGCTGGAGGCCGCGGAGGTGTCGAAGGTGTTCGGCAAGCCGGTCAAGCTGATGTGGACCAGGGCCGACGACGCGCGCCAGGGCCGTACCCACCCGATGGCGACCTCGCGGGTGCGTGCGGTCGTCGAGGGCGACTCGGTGCTGAGCTTCGAGCTGCGGCACACCAGCGTGGCGACCGAGGTCAACCCCGGTCTGTCCGAGCCGATCACGGCGGCCGCCAACAAGGCACCCGGCGGGAACCTGTCGGTCTCGGAGATCATCTGGGAGCTGACCCAGGTGACGCCGTACAACTTCGGCAACTCGACCCGGCTGCTCAACGAGGTCGACATGCGGTTCAACACCTCCGCGACCCGCAACATCTACTCACCGGACGTCGCCACCGCGCGCGAGCTGATGGTCGACCAGATCGCCGCCAAGATGGGCAAGGATCCGTACAAGTTCCGCGCCGAGTCGACCAAGCTGGACCGCTGGCGCAAGGTCCTGGACCGGGCGGCCAAGGAGGCCGACTGGGGCAGATCGATGGAGGACGGCACCGCGCAGGGCATCGCCATGCACGTCGAGTACAAGGGTGTCGCGGCATGCGTGGTCGAGATCGACTGCCGGCCGGAGACCCTGGACCGCAAGATCCGGCAGGCCCGCACCGGGGCGCGGGTCACCAAGGTGACCTACGTGGTCGACATCGGGCTCGTGATCAACCCGCGCGGTGTCGAGGCGCAGATGATGGGCGGGATCAACGACGCGCTGGCCATGACGCTGACCTCGAGCCTGCACCTCGACGACGGCCACTTTCTCGAGGCGAGCTGGGACAACTACTTCTACACCCGCCAGTGGAACACCCCGCCCGAGCTGAACATCGTCGTCATCGAGGACTCCGAGTCCCCGGAGCCGGGCGGCGTCGGGGAGTTCGGTGTGGCCGCCACGTGCGGGGCGATCGCCTGCGCCTACGCGAGAGCGACCGGGAAGGTGCCCGAGTACTTCCCGGTCAACCACAAGGACCCGCTGCCGTTCGACCCGTACCCGACCGTCCCGCCGATCCCGCCGTCGCCGACCAACGGTCTGAGCACCACGTACTAGAGGAGTCAGCCCATGCCAACGCAGACCTTCAAACTCAACGGTAAGTCCGTGACCGTCGATGCCGACGACGACGTGCGCCTGCTCTGGGTGATCCGGGACCTGCTCGGGGTGACCGGGCCGAAGTACGGCTGCGGCATCAACGTGTGCAAAGCCTGTACCAGCCACATCAACGGCAAGGCGTTCAACCCGTGCTCGGTTCGTGTCGCGGACATCGAGGACAACGACGAGGTCACCACGATCGAGGGCCTCGCCGACACCGCCGAGGGTGATCTGCACCCGATGCAGCAGGCCTGGATCGACCACGACGTCGCACAGTGTGGCTACTGCCAGCCGGGCCAGATCATGGCCGCCGTGGCGAAGGTCAAGCAGTGTCGTGACGAGGGCCGGGACGTCGACGACTCGGCATTCGAGGAGATCCGCAACATCTGCCGCTGCGGCACCTACAACCGCATCCGCGAGGCGATCAAGGCCGGCGCCGAGCACATGTGACCTGGCCGTACCCGAACAGACCCATCCCACCACCGAGAAGGACCTCACCATGAACATGCGCAGGATCGCCACGATCGCCCTGGTCGGCGCGGCGTTGTTGCTCGTCGGGGCCGGTATCGCCCAGGCCGACGACAAGGACGACCCGACCGAGGGCTACCCCAGCACCCAGAGCCCCACGCAGGGTGCCGACGCCGGCACCTCGACCCTGGGTAGCTCGGCCGACTCGTTCGGCGACGCCGCCAACGGGGACAACCGCCCGAACGGGGCCAACGGCACCGAGACCGAGTTCGTGGATCCCGACTCACGTTTCGTCGAGGGTCCGCTCGGCGGGCTGGCGAAGAACGGCCCGCTGCAGTGACCTGCACCGGCCCGGTGCGTGACGGGAGCGTGCGATGGGCGCGATGAGCCCCACCCACTGGCTGATCGTGGTGGGTGTCTTCCTCGTGCTGTTCGGCGCGAGGAAGCTCCCCGACCTCGCCCGATCGGTCGGCCAGTCGACCCGGATCCTGCGCGGCGAGATGCGCGAGCTCACCGCCGACGGTGACGAGCGTGCGTCGACGGCGGGAGCACCGCGAGCCGCCGCCGCGCCAGAAGGCGGGCCGGCGGGACACTAGCTCAGGCGGGCGGCGACAGCCGGTACACGGCCCCGGCACTGTCATCGGTGATGTAGATGGCATGGTCGGGGCCCTGTACCGCGGCGACGGGGCGACCCCAGCGGGAGCCGTCGGCGGCCTGGAAGCCGCCGACCAGCGTGCGCTGGGTGTCGAAGGTCCCGTTCACCCACGGGAAGAAGGACACCTCGGGTGCCCTCGGCGGGGTCGCGTTCCAGGAGCCGTGGATGCCGACCAGCGCACCCTGCGCGTACGGAGCGGGCAGTCCCGACGTCACGACGCTCATCCCGAGCGGCGCCGAGTGCGCCCCGAAGGTCTGCTCGATCGGGGCGAGCGCGGCGCAGTCCAGTTTGTCGCCGTCCGGGTTGGTCTCGACGTCACGAACGAACGGCGGTGAGCTGAAGTCCGGCGGTGATCCCGCCTGCGTCGGGTCCTGGTCCGGGTTGCAGTAGGGCCAGCCCAGGTCGCGGCCAGGAGTCAGCCTGGCCAGCTCCTCGCCAGGGTGGTCGGTGACGTAGGCCGGGATGACCCGGCCCCGGTCGGAGCCGGACCCGCCGGAGAAGCTCCGGTCGTGCGGGAAGGCGATGTTGTCGCGGTTGTTGACCGCCGTCCACGGCACACCGTCCGGCGCGATCGCGAGGCCGGTGCCGTTGCGGACACCCCGGGCGAACACCTCCGGGGCCGAACCGCCCGGAAGGATCCGCATGATGCTCGCGCGCTGCGGGACGGCCTCGCGGTCGTTCGCCGAGATGTTGCCGGTGGAGCCGATGGAGTAGTAGATCGACCGGTCCGGGCCGACCGCGACGCTCTTCAACGCGTGCGCGTAGCTTCCGCCCAGCTCGGAGCTCTTCGCGTCGGGCAGCCCGGCCACGACGGTCCGGCGAGCCGACGCGGCTCCGTTCAGGTAGGTGTAGGCATCGAGCTGGTCGCTCTCCGCGACGTAGAGGGTGTCGCCGTCGAAGGCCAGTCCGTGCGGCTGCGTGAGGCCGGTGAGCAGCGGCGACGAGGTGACGCCTGCCGCGCCGTCCGGTACGAGCCGGACCACCTCGCCGGCGCCCGGCCGGGAGACCAGCAGCGCTCCGTCCGGTGCCCAAACGGCCAGGCGAGCGCCCGGAACCCGGGCCCATACCGAGATCGTCCACGACGGTGGGACCAGTGCCTGGCGTGGCTCGTCGAACGGTGAGGCCGCCAGCCGGGCAGGCACCGCGACCGTCGCGGGCACCAAGCCGTTCGTTTCGGCCGCGGCCGCAGCGGGGGCGCTGGGCCCGGATGCACAGGCCGCGCTGACGGTCATCAGGACGGCCAGGCCGAACACGACCCTCGGCCGTCGTAGGAGGCGCATGCTTCAGTCTCCCGATGATCGGCCGACTTCGCACGACGTGCGCGACACTAGCCGTGGTGCGCCAGGTCCCACTCCGGCAGTGGGTCGGGGAGGCTCCGCCAGGTGTCCGGTCCGGCGATCAGCTCCGCGTCGGTGAGCAGAGCCTGGTCGAGACGATGTCTGGGCTCCTCGGGATCCAGGTCGACACCGATGAACACCAGCTCGTGGCCGGGGGCCCGATCGAGGTCGGGGATGAGCTCGCCCGGTTCGATCGTGAGGTTCGGGCCCGCCTGGGACCACACGGCGACCACGTCGGGGCGGGTCGCGATCCGGCAGAATCCCTTGCTTCGCAGCACACCCTCCCAGTCCCGCAACGCATCGAGCAGGCGGGCGGGATGGAACGGCCGGCTCGCCCGGTACACGACCGACCGGATGCCGTACTCCTCGGTCTCCGGGGTGTGGCTGCCCGCGACCTCGGCTGCCCAGCCGGGCGTGAGCTGTGCGGTGAGCGGGTCGTAGCGATGGGTGTCGAGGACGTGGTCGAGATCGACGACGCCGTGGCGGGCATGGACGAGGTGCGCGCTGGGGTTGAGCCTGCGCAGCACCGCCTCGACCGTGCCGAGCTGCGCGGCCGAGACGAGATCGGTCTTGTTGAGCACGAGAACGTCCGCGAACTCGACCTGGTCGACGAGGAGGTCCGAGATGGCGCGTTCGTCCCCGTCGGCGGCCTGCAGGTCACGCTCTTCCAGTCGCTCGCCGCGCCGCAGCTCGGCCAGGAAACCCGCCGCGTCGACGACGGTGACCATGGTGTCGAGCCGTGCGTGGTCGGACAGGCTCGTGTCGTCGGGGAAGGTCCAGTCGAAGGTCGCGGCGACCGGCATCGGTTCGGAGATACCGCTGGACTCGATGAGGATCGTGTCGAAGGTGCCTTCCCTGGCCAGTGCCCCGACCGTGCTGAGAAGGTCCTCCCGCAGCGTGCAGCAGATGCACCCGTTGCTCAGCTCGACGAGCTTCTCCTCGGTCCGGTCCAGGCTGGCCTGGCCGGCGACGAGCGCCGCGTCGATGTTGACCTCGCTCATGTCGTTCACGATGACCGCCACCTTGCGCCCCTCGCGGTTGCCCAGGATGTGGTTGAGCAACGTGGTCTTGCCCGATCCGAGGAAGCCGGACAGAACGGTGACGGGAACACGATCGACAGACGACATGTCTGAAATGATAACCATTGTCATTTCAGGTTGTCGCGCGTGATCTCGTTCCGCGAAGTCGGGCTCGGTGTGGCGTGTACTCAGTCCGTGTGAGGGGTGTGCCGACGGCCTGAGCGGGGTGGGCCGCCGAGGCGGTAGCGGATCAGGCGTGAGCTGTTCGCCACCACCGCCACCGAGGACGCGTTGTGCAGGATCGCCGCGACCACGGGGGACAGGGCGCCACCCGCCGACACCGCCAGGCCGATCGTGTTCACCGTGATGGAGAGGCCGTAGTTCTGGCGGATCAGGCCGATCGATCGTCTGCCCAGGTCACGGAGCTCCAGCAGGGTGGCGAGGTCGTCGCCGGCGAGCGCCACGTCGGCGGTCTCCACCGCGACGTCGGTGCCGCCCGCACCCATCGCGATGCCGATGTCCGCGAGTGCCAGCGCGGGCGCGTCGTTGGTCCCGTCGCCGACCATCGCGACGACGTGACCCTGCGCCTGCAGCGACCGGATGAGGTCCTGCTTCTGTTCGGGCAGCACCTGCGCGTAGAACTCCTCGATCCCCAGCTCCTCGGCGACCGAGGCGGCGGTCTCCGGGTGGTCGCCGGTGAGCAGGACGATGCGACGGACGCCGTCGGCGCGGAGCGCGTCGAGCACCGCGCGGGACTCCGGCCGGACGGTGTCGCGCAGCGACACCAGGCCCACCAACCGGCCGTCGACCGCGAGCAGGAGCGGTGTCTCGGCGGCTCGTTGCAGGCGCCGCACCCAGGTGTGCGCCTGCCGGCTCACCGGGACCTTCTGCTCACGCAACAGAGCGCGGGAGCCGATCAAGAGTGTGCGACCGTCCTGCTGGACCCGCATACCCTGGCCGAGCAGTACCTCGCACTCCTCGTGTGGCGGAATCGCGATGTGGCGTTCCTCGGTCGACCGGATCACCGCCTGGGCGAGCGGGTGCCGGGAGTGGACCTCCGAGCTGGCCGCGTAGGCGAGCACCTGTTCCGGGGTCCAGTCGTCGCTGAAGGACACCACGTTCGTCACGACCGGCCGGCCCAGGGTCAGCGTGCCCGTCTTGTCGAACACGATCGCGTCGACCCGGCCCGCCGCTTCGAGGTGCGCCCCGCCCTTGATCAGGATGCCCCGGCGGGCCCCGTTGCCGATCGCGGCGCTGATCGCGGTCGGAGTGGACAACCCCACCGCGCACGGGCATGCGACGAGCAGCATCGTCATCGCGCGCCGCACGTCCCTGGTGATCAGCAGAGTGGCCGCGGCCAGCGCGAACGAGGTCGGCACGAACCGGCGGGAGAAGTTCTCCCCGACGGTCTGGATCGGCGCCCTGTCCTCCTGGGCCTGCTCGACCCTGCTGATGATGCGGCCGATCGCGGTGTCGTGACCGACCGCGGTGGCACGGACCACGAGACGGCCGCGCAGCAGCACCGAACCCGCGTGCAGCGGCGAGCCCACCCCGACCGAGACCGGCAGCGTCTCGCCGGTGATGGCGGCCTGGTCGATGACCCCGTCGCCCTCGATCACCACCCCGTCCACCGGGAGGACGACGTGCTCGTACAGGACGACCTCGTCCTGGAGCAGCAGCGAGTCGATCGGGACCTCGACCTCGACGAACGAGCCGTCGTCCTGGCGGATCCGGCTCCACACGGTCGTGTGTGTGCCGGTGAGCAGCTCGGAGATCGCCCGCCGGGACCGGCGCAGGGTGAGCTCCTGGAGGTACTCGCCGATGTTGAGCAGCCAGAGGACGGTCAGTGCGACGACGTTCTCGCGCAGCACGAGGCTGGCGACGGTGGCAGCGGACACCAACGCGTCGGTGCCGGCGCCCCGGCCGCCGGCCAGCGACCGGAACGCTCCACGCAGGAACGGATAGCCGGTGAAGATCGTGACACCGGTCGCGACCGTCCGGCTGGTGGGTCCGAGCAGCGGGGGCCTGCGCAGCCCGTAGCGGCGCACTCCGAGTACCGCGAGGGCGGCGCCACCGACGACCAGTCGGACCAGGTCCCGGCTGCGCACCTCCGCCGACCGAGGCGTGCGGTCGGCGGTGGCCTCGTCGTCGGCGCCGAGACCTTTCTCGATCGCCTCGGTCAGCTCGGTCCTGTTGTGCCGTTCGGCGTCGTACCAGACGACCACCGATCCGGATCGCGGATAGGCATGGACCTGACGCACACCGACGACCGCGTCGACCGAATCCTCCACCGCGACGGCGAGTGCGGACCGTCCGACGAGGGCCGGGGCGGCGAACCGGACGCGGCCGGCCGCGTCGGAGACCGTTCGGATCTCGATGCTGCTCACGCGCTCCACAGCGCTCAGTGGTCGTGCGTGTGGGAGTTCGTCGTCGCTCCTGGCGGTGGCGACTGCTCGCCGATGCGCTCCCGGGCCTCGCTGACGATGTCGGCCGCGGTGAGACGCGCGCGCTCGGCGCCGACCTCGGCCGCCCTCACCCCACGCAGGCCGGCCGCCGTCGCACTGACCGCGATCGTGCGAACCGTCCGGCCGCGGGCCAGCCGTTTGAGACCGTCGTACGCGGCCGCGCCGGTCAAACCCGTGACAATCAGGCCGGCAGTCCGTGCCGCTAAGTCGCCAACCGACATTCTTTAACCACCCGCCAACTCGTTGATTTCTCGAGCTTAGCCGACGTGTTGTGCGGCGCCGTCGATCAGCCTGAGAATGCGCGGAAAACAACCCCAAAGTTGTCGAGTGCGCATTCATGCATCTCGATATCCGCCTGTTCGGGTGCACGTCAGGTCACGCTTTCGGGTGCGCTGAAGGCAGCTACCGGGTGAGTTCTCGATACCGGATCGTCAGGGGGTGCCCTTTACCGCGGTTTCCGGATTTCACCTATCCCAGGTAGAAGTCCTTGCGTGCGGCCACGTACGACTCGATGCTCTGCGCGGGTTCACCGGTGACCCGCTCGACGTCCGGCGAGGTGCGGTCGTAGCGATTCTCCCGATGCATTCGCGCCATGGTGGCGATGTGCTGTTCGGTGTGTGGGGGCAGACCGGCCGCGCCGAGCACCTCGGCCGTCCACTGGTCGAGCGGAACGTCCACATAGTCCACCGGGCGACCCAACGCCCGGGAGAACTGCTCCGCGGCGGCGTGCATGTCGAGAGCACTCGGCCCGGTCAGCTCGTAGATGTGGCCGACGTGCGGGGCCGGGTCGCGCAGGATGGTGGCGACCACCCGCGCGACGTCCTGCGCCGCGACCGGGGAGGTGCGTCCGGAGCCGAACGGCAGCGCGAGCGTGCCGTTCTTCCGGATCGACCCGGCAGCCAGCGTGGTGAACAGCGGGTTGTCCAGGAACATGGTCGGCCGGACGTGGATGACCGGGAGCCCGGACCAGTCCAGCACGTGCTCGGCGAGCCAGTGCAACCGCTGCTGCCGCGACTCCGTGGTGCTCGTCGCGGTCATCTGCGACACGGTCATCTGGGACATGTCCACGAGCCCGTCGAGCGTCCCGTGCTCACGCGCGACGGTCGCGAGCACGGTCGTCGCCATGAGATGGTCGGGGGAGACGCTCATCCCGAAGTACATGCGGCGAACGCCGTCGAGGGCCTCGGCGACGTTCTCCGGCCGGGTCAGGTCTCCGATCACCACCTCGACGCCCGCCGCGCGCAGTGCGTCGGCACGCTCGTCGTCCCGGCGGACGAGGGCGCGGACGGGTATGCCGTCCGAGGTCAGCAGGTCGAGGACCGCACGGCCCACGACGCCGCCCGCGCCGGTGATGAGGACTGGATCATGAGTGGACATCGGGGGCTTCCTCCCGGTCGGTGTGCGGAATCTCAGCGAGAACGGCATCGAACAGAGCGCGCGCGGCGACGGCGGACCCCGGTGCGGGGCGGGTGCCGCGCTGCACGAGCGCGCCGTCGATGATGAGTTGGAGCCGATCCGCGGCGCCCTCGGCGTCGCGATGTCCGAGCGCGGTGAGCTCGGCGGCGAGCAGGCCGTGGACGTGGTCGTAGTGGGCGAGCGTGTGCTGGTGCGCGGGGTGCCGAGGGTCCGGCAGCCCGAGGTCGGCCGCCGCGTAGCGGCACCCCCGGAAGGTGGGTGCCTCGGCGCGGTCCAGGAAGAACTCCAGTACCGCGCGCACCCGGGCCGCACCACGTTCTCCGGCCCGTTCCATCCGATCGGCGAGCAGCTCGCGGTCCGCCGCTCCCGCTTCGCTCAGCACCTCGGCGATCAGGTTGTCCTTGCCGCCGAAGTGCTGGTACAGCGAGCGGCGCGCGACGCTCGCCTCGCTCAGCAGCGCATCGAGCCCGACCGACACGCCGTGCCGGTAGCTGAGGGTCGTCGCGGCGGCGAGCAGCCGCTCTCTCGGACCCGGTCCGCGCGTGGCAGCCACGAGAATGTCCCTCCGACAACGAAGTAGACCGATTGGTCGATCTAACTATCGCCGTTCCGCTCGGCTCGCGCAACCGACCGAGACGCGGAACACCGACACCAGCACGCTCGCGGGCCGGGCTTTTCGGGCGTTCCGCGAACTCGTACTGAAGTGACCAGCGAGACTGAACTCAGCCCGCGTCCGCGGTGGGCTCCTGATGCGGGTGCAGGGTGGTGACCGTGGCGGGGGCGTGTGCCCGTGCACGGAAGAGATCGTCGAAGATTCGGCCTCGGTCGAACGCGAGCGCGTACTCCCGCCCCCGATCGGCGGCCGCACGCCGTTCGATGGCCGTCATCTCCAGGATCACGTGGTCGAGCGCGGAGGTGAGTGCCGCGACATTGCCCGCCTCCACGATGACCGCCGTGTCACCGACAGCCTCACCGGTACCGCCGGTCAGCGTGGTGATGACCGGTCCGCCGCCGGCAAGCATCGTCTCGGTCAGCGCGATGCCGAACGTCTCGACGAAGTCCGGCTCGGGTTTGGTCGGCAGCGCGTAGGCGGCACAGCCATGCATCAACAGCGGTTTCTCGTCGTCGTCGACGTCGGTGAGGAACAGGATCCGGTCATCGGCACCAGCCAGCTCGCGCACCTCCGCCAGCGCCGGACCCCGACCGGCGAGGACCAGCTTCACCCGGTTCCGGGATGCGGACGCACGGTACGCCCGGACGAGGTCGTGGACCCCCTTGGCGCGGGTCACCCTGGACAGGAACAGCACGTACCCGTCGCGGACCAGGCCGCGCCGGGCCAGGGTCGCGTCGACCGCCGACGGGTCGGGATCGAGATAGGCCGAGGTGTCGATCGGCGGGTAGCTGACCGTCACCCTGCGCCGGCACTGCTCGGCGAACCGCGTACCCAGACGGCGGTCGACGGCCTCGGCGGCACCGACGATCTCGTCACGGGTGTACTCGGACACGGCGACCACCTCGTCGTGCGCGAGGTAGGTGGTCAGGGTCGCAACGGCGGCTCCGAACCGGCCGGTCCGCAGGCAGGAGCGGATGACGTTCGTGACGTCGGAACCGACCGCCTTGGCGATCGTGTGGACGTCCGTACCGAAGCCGGCGGCCTCGGCGGCCCGGACGGCGTCGATGACCACGTTCGCGTGTGGCGTGAGGTACATCGACAGGCAGGTCGTGGGTACCGGCTCGGCGAGCAGCTCGACGAGCCGTCCGGTGAGCCCCGCGACGTGACGTCCGTCCGGAACCCGGTAGTCCCCGACCGGGTCGGGGCGCTCGACGCTGATCCCGTCGCTGTAGGGCTGGATGCGGTCGAGCGGTTTCAGTGGCAGTCCGGCCGCTTCCAGCACCGGGATCGGCCAGGTCAGCAGCCGGACGTCGGCGAAGCCTCGCGTCACGGCGACCTCGGCCAGATTGCGTGCTTCTCCCGAGTGGCCGCAGATGACCGGGTCGGCGCGCACCACGATGACGAGTCGGCGGTCGGGACAGCTCATGTCGTCGGACCTCCCGGATGTGCGTCGGACAGCGAGGGTGGGCGGGTGAGACAACCCCACCGGGACGGGGTGGGGCCGAGCTCCAGCCGGAGGACCCCGCCGCGGTGCAGGTCGCACGCGCTGAGGTGGGTCCTGTCCAGCCGGTGGCCGTCGAGCGTCGCCGACTGGACGTACTGCGTGGCCGGGGTCCGTTCAATGCCGTCGGCTCCGATCGGGTCCTCACGGTGGCCGGTGCACTCGATGACGAACTCGCCGCCCGGCACGCGCACGGTGGCTCGGGAGAACGCCGGTGCATTGATCAGGAACAGGCTCTGACCGGCGACCGGGAAGAGCCCCAGTGAGGCCCACACGTACCAGGAACTGAGCCCGCCCGAGTCGTCGTTGCCCGGCAGGCCGCCTCTGCCCGTGCCGAACTGCCAGGTCAGAGCCGCGTGGACGACGTCGGCCGTGCGATGTGGACTGCCCGCGTAGTGGTAGGCCCACGGCGCTTCCATGTCCGGCTCGTTGTTGAGGCCCTCGAACCGGTTGAGCCGATAGCCCGCGGCCATCTCCGCGGTGGACGGGGCGAGGCCCGGTTGCGTCACCGCGCCGGCACCGAACCCGAAGAACGCGTCGAGCATGCCGAGGAACGCGTCGTCACCGCCGGCCAATGCGATGCGCGCCCGCATGTCGTGCAGCAGGCGGAACGAGTAGTTCCACTTGCCGCCCTCGTAGTACTCCGAGTCGCGCAGCAGCCCGGACGACGGGTCGAAGGCGTTGACCCACAGACGGGCGCGCTCGTCGAGCTCGTCGGCGAGACGTCGGTCGCCGACCGCCCTCGCGACCTGGGCCGTGCAGTGATGTCCGTAGGCGAGGTCCAGCGTGTGGGTGATCGGGTGGACGACGCCGTGCTCGATGAAGTCCTCACCGTAGAGCCGGCGCAGGTCGTCCTCCATGTGGACGAGCGCCCAGTTCCAGTCCAGGTCGCCCAGCCCGATCGACCGCGCGTCGGCCAACGCGGTGTGCGCCAGTGCGCTGGCCTGTCTGAAGAAACGGTCGGCGCCTCGGGCCATGCGGTAGCCGATCGGGAAGTTGCCCTCCTCCTCACAGACCCGGATCAACGACTCGAGCAGGTCGGCGGCCCGGTCCGGCGTGATCGCCATGAGCAGCGGCAGCTGGGTCTTGTAGATGTCCCACATCGTGCAGACGTCGAACGCGAACGGTCCGGGTGTCGGCCAGAACGGGCTCTCATCGTCACCGAAGCACGGTTTGATCAGGGAGTGGTAGAGCGCGGTGGCCATGACCTGGCGCCGCGCCGGTGTTCCTCCGTCGACCTGGACGCGATCGACGTGGTCGGCCCAGCGCCCGGTGGTCGCTGTCCGGACCGCGTCGAACGCGGTCGTGGGGCCGCCGCACTCGCGGTCGAGGTTCGCGCGGGCCTGATCACACCCGCGCAGCGAGAAGCCGAGGCGCACCTCGATGGTCCGGCCGGCGCGGGCCGGTCCCATGAACAGCAGCCCGAACGCGCGCAGGGTCGTCTGGCGGATGCTGTCGAAATCCAGCCGGGTGCCACCCTCGATGAGCCTGCGATCGTGCCACAGCATCTGGCGCCAGCCCGGGGCGTGCACCTCGACGTGCACGGACAGCGGCACACCTTCCACGACGACCGTGCCCTGTGCGCGGCCGTGGCCCAGGCTCTCCGCGTACGCGCGCAGTGGGATCGTCCGCCCGTGCGCGATGGCGAGGCCACCGCAGGACAGGTCGACCACGACCCGGGCGCTGCGCGTCTCCGGAAACGTGTAGCGGTGGACGGCGACCTTGTCGCCGACGGTGACCTCGCAGCGGATACCGGGGTCGAGTGTGGTGGCGTAATAACCGGGCGAGGCGGTCTCGTCGTGCAATTGCCAGGTGGTGCCCAGGTCGTCCAGCGGCTGCACCATCGGCGTGACGCGGACGTAGTTGTAGTACTTGCGAATGGCGCCGGTCCCCGATTGCTGGAAGTGCGTGAAACCGGACGCTCGCAAGTTCTCGAACATGGCCTCGGGCACGCCCTCGGTGTTCTTGCCGTAGCGCCCGTAACCGGTCGGGTAGGCGCCCGAGTAGGCGCAAGCGGACACCATTCCCAGCGGTGAGGTCGCGCCGGGGTGGGTGTTACCGACCTGCGGTTTGGGACGCCACCAGGTGGCCGCGAGACCGCTCGCGGGAGGCAGGCTGGTCGCGGCCGTTCCGATGAATGGATCGATCTCGGTGAGAATGGCCAGACTGTAGGATCGCTACCCGCCCCGGGTGGTTACACCGGAGTAAACGTGACGTGCACGTTCGCCACCGCGAACGGCCGGCGCCCCGTCAGGGTCTGCGAGGTGCTGGCGCGTACTTCGCGGCGAGGTGACAGACCGCGGCCAGTCGCAGGCTCGTCCAGTCCGCCGTCCGCCACGCCGTGGGGTCCGTCGGCGGGGGAGCCCAACCGCGCTCGCGGGCGTGGGCGAGTACACCGTGGCCGTAGTTCGCCAGCAGGACGAGCCCGGCCACGGCCGCGGTTCCCTCGAGACCGAACGTCGTCGCGTCGCGCACCGCGGCGGCGTGCTGGTCGACCATGGCCGACAGCCCGGGCAGCGCGGCAGCCGCCGCGAGCCCGGTCAGGCCCACCTCTCGCTGCAACCTGCTCAGCCACCGCCGTGCGGAGAATTCCATGAAGATCCCAGGCACACCGACCACGCCACGATATTACCGACGCCGGATCGCGGCTCCGGCGGCCGGGAGCACCCGGGACGGGAGTCGATCACCTGAGCACGAGCGTCGCCGCCGGCATCCGAGAGGGATGCCGGCGGCGACGGGTCGAGCTGGTGACCGCTGGTCAGATGGTTCCGCCTGTGGTGGGCTGTTCCGTGGCGAGCGGGTCGGCACGGCCCTGGTCGGACAGTCGTGAGTCGGCCGCGGCACGCTCGTGCGCAAGTTGCGCATCGCGCTGACCCCGCTCGCGGGCGAGCTGGGCGTCCTGACGCAGGGTGGAGGACTGCTCCTGCGCCTTCCGATAGCCGGTGTTGATCATGTCGGCGGCGGCGTCCCGGCCTCCCAGACCGAAGGCGAGTGCCGAGCCGAGTGCGATCGCGCCGATCAGGGCGATGTAGGTGGCGGTGACGATGACCGGGGCGATGCCCAGCTGGGTCAGGATCATGAACACGGCGATGGCCATGACCAGCGCGGGCGCGCCGGTGGCGACGATCCGCCCGGTGGGAGTGTCACCCATGGTGCGCTGGGCCAGACCGGCGATCGCGCCGGCGACGGCGGTCGCCACGATGAAGATCAGCAGCGCCGCGATCACGTTCGGCAGATAGCTCAGCGCCAGGTTCATGAACCCGGTGAGCGCCGGGATGTTGAGCGTGGCGATCGCCGAGGAGATCACGAAGACCATGATCACCCAGAAGACCACGCCGCCCACGAGACGGGCAGGGCTACCGCCGGGGCTCACTTTCTGGACGAAGTTCGGGCCCGTGTCGGAGGTCAGCCTGCTGTCCAGCTTCGCGCGCTGTAGAAGCTTGGTGATGACCTTGTCGAGAATCTTGGCGATGATATAGCCGATGATCAGGACGACCAGGGCGCCGAGAATCTGCGGGAGATAGCTGACGAATGTCGTGAATGCTGCCTGCAGGCTCTGCAGAATGTTGAACCCACCGCCGGATTCGGCGGGAGCCTGGGCGAGTAGCTGCACCATCGGAATTTCCTTCCAGTTGGCCAGGTATGAGGCGCGCTGTGTAGGGGAAATACCCATGTCCGCTCGTATGACACCTCTCACAGGGCCCTCGTTCGGGTCAACTGTGACCGGTGTGGCCTGTGTGGTCGGACGGATCCGGGGTGTGGTCCGGGAGATCGATTGCCCCGGGTCCACCGGCTGGTGTTAGCTCGGGGCAATGGATGTGAGCGTTGTCGGGGCCGGCGTCATCGGCCTCAGTACCGCGATCGTGTTGCGCGACAGCGGCTATCGGGTGAGGGTCCTCGCGGCGGCCGGGCCCGCCGACACGACGTCGGCCGTGGCCGGCGCTACCTGGTTCCCCTACAAGGTCGAACCACCGGACCGGGCGATCCGGTGGAGCAGGGTGAGCCGGACGGTGTTCGACGGGCTGGTCGAGCGAGGCGAGGGCGGTGTGCTCGTGCGGGAATGCCGGCAGTTCTGGCGGACACCGGCACCGGAGCCGTGGTGGGCGGAGGCGGTGCCCGACCTTCACCGGTTGACCGAGCTGCCCGCCGGTTTCGTCGACAGCTACGTGTTCGATCAGCCGGTCATCGACATGCGGCGGTACCTGCCGTACCTGGTGGAGCGGTTCGTCTCAGGTGGCGGCCGGATCGAGAGCGCGCGTCTCGGTGCGCTCGACGAGGCACCCGGGGACGTGGTGGTGAACTGCACCGGACTCGGCGCACGGGACCTGGTTGCCGACGACGCGGTCTACCCGATTCGAGGTCTCGTCGTCCGGGTCACGAATCCCGGCATCGACCAGGTGCTGTCGGACTTCGACCGGCCCGGTGGGGAGTCGTACGTCATCCCGCAACCGGACAGCTGCATCCTCGGCGGAACCGCCGACGAGCACGAATGGGACACCACGGCGGACCCGGCGCTGGCCCTGCGGATTCGCGGCCGGTGCGCCGAACTGGATCCGCGCCTGGCCGACGCCGAGATCCTGGAACACCGGGTCGGTCTGCGTCCCGCGAGAACGTCCGGCGTGCGGCTGGAACTCGAGTCGGTCGCCGGCCGGCCATACGTGCACAACTACGGTCACGGCGGCGCCGGGGTCACGCTGTCCTGGGGCTGCGCCGAAGAAGTCGTGGAGGTCATCAAGAGTGCCTAGGAACATCGCCCCGCTCGGGAACGTCCGCGTTGCCCGGTGCCTCGACCCGGAGATCATGGCGGTTGTCGAACGGGCGGACCCGCCACCGTTCGCGGAGACCGAGTACGACGGTCGTCTCGCCAGGGTCCGAGGACTGCTCGCCGAACGTGGAGCGGACGCGATCCTGGTCTTCCGGCCGTCGAGTGTGGACTACCTGTCGGGTTACCACTCGGCGGAGACCGCTCCGCAACCACTGCTGGTGACCGGGGACGCGCGGTACCTCTACGTGCTCGATCTGGAGATCGGCCGTGCGCTCGCCAGCTCGACCGTCGAGGACATCCTGTACTGCGACTACTCGACCATGCACCGCGCGCTGGAGTCGGTCACCGGGCACGTGGCGAGCGTCCTGTCGGCGGGTGCCGTGGTCGCGCTGGAGAACTCGTCGACCGGCACTCCGCCGATGGTGACCGCGATGCTCCAGGACGCCGGTCTCTCCGTCGTCGACGGTGAGGCGCTGGTCGAGCGGTGCCGGCTGGTGCTGTCGGAAGCGGAGATCGGGTATGTCGAGAAGGCCGCCACGGTGACCCAGCTCGGGGTGGACGCTGCTGTGGCGGCGGCACGTGACGGAGGCACGGACGCTCAGATCGGCGCCGCGATCACCTACGCGCTGATCGCGGGCGCCAACTCGAAGTCGGCGTGGGGTCCGGTGGTCGCCACCGGCGAGCGCGGCGGAATCGCCCACTCCACCTGGCGTAACGGTCCGTTGCTGGCCGACGTCACGTTCATCGAGTTCGCCGGCACCCACTACCGCTATCACGCACCGGTCATGCGCACGCTCGGCCATGGTGAGCTGTCACCGAAGGCCAGGAGGCTGGAGAGCCTCGCCCAGACGGCGTTGGCGACGGTCCTGGAGAACGCCGCGCCGGGCGTGACGGTCTCCGATGTCGCGGAGGCGGCGATCCGGGAGATCGGACCGCTGCGCGACGACGAGGTCTTCCACCACATGTTCGGCTATCCGATCGGGCTCGCCCATCCGCCGCACTGGATGGACGGAGCCCCGTTCTACATCTCCACCTCGAACCACGAGCCGTTCGAGACCGGCATGACGTTCCACATGCCCGGTTCGATGCGCTCGTTCGGCCGCCGGGGAGTCGGGCTGAGCCAGACGTTCACCCTCGTCGAGGGTGGTACCCGGGTGCTCACCCACGGCGCGGCCGAGATCATCCCCCTGTGAACCTCGTGAGTGGTACGGGCGCCTGAAGGCGCCCGTACCACTCACGAGCCGTCACGCGGGCAGCGCGGGGAAGGACTCCCAGGCGGCCTGCCTGATCGGGCCGCCGTCGACCGGGGTCCGCTGTTCGATGCCGAAGCCCGGCCACTCCACGACGAGCGTGAACCCCTCGACCGGCGGGAGCGGTGAGATCCACAGCCGGGGCGCGCCGGTGAGCGGGTCGTCCAGCCGGCGCACCACGTACTCGCCGGCGACCCGGTCACCGAGGTCGGCGTCGAGCCGAGGCCGCTCGGCAGGGGAGACGGACCGGGCGGTCGCCACGAAGTCGAGCAGGCAGCCCTGCGAGTAGGCCCGAATCTCCAGGAGCATCACGACGGCGTCGTCGGCCTGGCCGACGAACCGCCGGGCGACGACGATCCCCGGCACACGAGCGGCCGGCGGCATCTGCTGCGGTTCGATGAGGGCACCTCCGGCTCGGTTCGCCGCCAGTCTGTCAGTGCCGACGGTTCAGCCGAGCAGATGGCGCCATTTCTCCCGCACACCCGCGAGGTACTCGGGGTCGCTGCGCGCCACAGCGGGGAAGTCACCACGTCGTTCGAACGGCCGGCAGGCGTCGATGATCGCCCGGCTGTTGTACGCCGGTTCGCCCTCCGGCAGCAGCGGGTCGAGCTTGCTGCCCCAGCCGTACCGCAGGACCTCGATGTCGCGCTGCGGGTCGCTGCGGGTCGACATGGCCCAGATGACCTGCTCCAGGTCCGACGGGTCGATGTCGTCGTCGACCGCCACGACGTACCGGTTCATGTACGCCGCCGCGGGGCACTGTGCCGTGAGCGCCGCGACCTGCCGAGCGTGACCGTGGTAGCGCTGCTCCAGGGACACCGCGATGAACAGCCTGCCGCCGCCCGACTCGTGCGCCCACACCGACCGCACACCGGGAACCCCCAGCGTGACCAGCTCGTCCTCGATCATCGCCGACTTCATGACGGTGCGCATGTAGGAGTAGTCGTGCGGTGGCCGTCCGGGTGGCGCACCGAGCAGGATCGGGTCGTCACGGTGCCACAGACGCGTGATGTCCAGGTTGAGGCACGGGCGCCTGCGGCCCGAGTAGTACCCGGTCCACTCACCGAACGGGCCCTCCTCACGCAGGTTGTCCGGCGTCAGCCACCCTTCGACGGCGATCTCGCTGCCGGCGGGGATCAGCAGCCCCGTGTCCGGTGCCCGAACGACCGGTACGCGCGCGCCCAGGACCGCTCCCGCGTAGTCGAGCTCGGAGATCCCGGCCGGCACCTCCGTCCCGCCGAGCACCAGCAGCAGCGGGTCGTGCCCGAACGACACCGTCACCGGGGCGCGGCCCTCACGAGCGATCCACCGCTCGATGTTCTGCGCCCCGTGCTTTCCGGGCACCGCCGCGATCGTGGCGCTCCTGCCCTCGTCCTGGACCTCCATCCGGTAGCACCCGCCGTTGTGCACGCCGGTGTCCGGGTTGCTGGTCACCACGAAGCACCCGGTCCCGATGAACCGACCGCCGTCGGCGGCGTGCCAGCGGGGAACCGGGAACGCCAGCAGGTCGATGTCGTCACCGGTCAGCTCGTTGGCCAGCAATGGGGCGTCGTCGACGATCTCGACCGGGAAGTCCGATGCGGCCGCCGCCCACCGGGAGGGACGGCCCCTGAGCGCCTCGACCACCCCCGCGTCGTCCAGGTCGTGGCCCAACCTCAGGGTACGGCCCAACCGGCGCGCCGAACCCGTGCTGCCGGTCAGCACCCGTAGTCCTTTGCGATAGCCGACGATGTCGTCGAACAGCACAGCGGGCGGTCGGGGCAGCTGGTAGCTCAGCTCGGCGACCGCGCCCAGCTCGAGGTCCCAGTGCGTCCCGTCGACGCGGCGGAGCTCGCCCATGTCCGCCACCGCCGTGATGTGGTCGCGCAGGCTCAGCAGCGGTTCGTTGTGCACCCTCGGTCCTCCTCGGTCATGTCAGGTGTGCCGCGATCCGAGCCCACAGGTCGGGACGTTCGACCAGGCTCAGGTGACGGGTGTCGTCCAGAACCGTCAGCGTCGCGTCGGGAATGGCCGAGGCGAGAACCTCCGCCATCGCGGGTGGGGTCGCGTAGTCGTCCCTGCCGACGAGCACCAGGGTGCGTGCCTTGATCTCGGGCAGCGAACCCACCGCATCCAGCCCGGCGAACGCGTGGCAGGCCGCGGCGTGCGCCCGCGAGTCGGTCGCGACGAAGATGTCCGAGACCCGCTGGACCTCGGCCGGGTCGGCGTCGAGGAACGCGGGGGAGAACCACCGGTCGACCTGGAACTCGACCTGCTTCGCCCTCGGCACGTCCACCGCTTTCCGCGCTCGCTCGCCCCACTGCGCTTCGCGGTCGTCGCCGTAGTCGGCCGTCGTGTCTGCCAGCACCAGACGACGGACGAGGTGTGGGTGCCGGACCGCGAGCAGGATCGCGGTGCTGCCGCCCATGGACAACCCGACGACGTCCGCCGGGCCCTGGCCGTGCCGTTCGATGATCGCGGCGACGTCGTCGGCGAGATCGGCGATGCTGAACGGGCCGCGGTCCCAGCCGGACCGCCCGTGGCCGCGCGCGTCGGGTGCCAGCACGGTGTGCCGGCCGGCCCCGGCGAGCACCGAGGCCATCGGGTCCCACACGCGACCGGACAGCGCGAGTGGGTGCAGCGCGACCAGCGGGCGTCCACCGGAGCCGGTCACAGTGACCTCGAAGTCACCGCGGGGCGTCTCGATCCTCACGCCGGTCTCCGTTCGTCGCCGCGTGCACGCTCCTGTCGCCGGGCCGAGGTGGCAGCGACAGCGGCGCAGATCTCCTGGTAGGTGCCGCACCGGCAGATGTTGCCTTCCAGGTGCGCCGCGATCTGCTCCCGGGTGGGCACCGGGTTCTCCGCGAGCAGCTCGTGGCTCATCATCACGAAACCGGGGATGCAGTAGCCGCACTGCATGGCACGGGCCGCGACGAACTCCTCGACGACGTCGTCGCCGTCGGGCAGCCCGTCGGCCGTGGTGACCGGGACGGCGTCGTAGCGCACCGTCCTGGCGAGGCAGCTGCTGACGCTGCGGCCGTCGGCGAGGACGGTGCACGCACCGCACGCGCCGACCCCGCATCCCTCGCGGACGCTCGTGTGTCCCAGCCGTCGCAGCGTGGTCAGCAACAGCTCGTCGTCGTCGACGGCGAGCCGGTGCCGCACTCCGTTGACCGACAGTCGCACGTCGGTGGTCATGATCGCTCCTCCTGGTCGACGAGCGCGGACAGAACCCGCTCCGAGGTGAGTGGCAGCCGCGTGAACCGGATGCCGGTCGCGTCGCGCACCGCGTTGGCGATGGCGGGAGCCAGCGGGATGATCGTGGTCTCGCCGACGCCCTTGGCGCCGTACGGGCCGGTCCGGTGCGGACTCTCGACGATGATCGGGGTGATCCGGTCGGGCAGGTCGAGAACCGAGGGCAGCTGGTAGTCCAGCAGCGTGCCGTTCACCACCTGGCCTTCGTCGAACACCATCTGGTCGAACAGCGCATGTCCGATTCCCATCACGGCGGCGCCGGTGAGCTGCTGTTCGACCAGGGCCGGGTTGATCGCCCTGCCCACGTCCCCGGCGATCGCCAGGTGCTCGATGTGGATCCGGCCGGTCGCGGTGTCGACGGTCAGCTGGACGGCCGCCGCTCCGGCGAACCAGTGCTCGGTGACCCGCTCGGACTGCCCGGTCTCCTTGTCGTAGGGCTGCCACGACGTGGAGAAGTTCGCCTCGGTGGTCAACGTCGTCCCGCGCGCGCCGAAGTGCCCGTGCAGCAGCTCGGGTATCGACACCTTCTCCTGGTTCTGGGCACTGACCAGGCCTTCTCCGGTGAGTTTCACATCGGTGACCGGCACGCCGAACCGCTGCGCGGCGAGCTCGGTCAGCTTGTCGCGCATGGCCTCGGCGGCCCGCCGCACCGCGTTGCCGGTGTGATAGGTCGACCGGCTGCCCGCCGTGATGGTGTCGTACGGGGTGACGTCGGTGTCCGCCGTGACGACCCGCACCTGTCCTTCGCCGAGGCACAGCGCCTCGGCGGCGATCTGGGCCATGATCGTGTCGCTGCCCTGACCCATGTCGACCGTGCTGATCAACAGCGTCGCGGAGGCGTCCTGGTTCAGCTGCAGCACCGCATTGGAGATCGTCGGGGTCAGCACAGCCTTGAGACCGACGGCGACACCTCTGCCACGCAGCAACCTTCCCTCCTCGCGGACCAGCGGGGTGTCCCAGCCGATCGCCTCGGTCACCGCGTCGAGGCAGCCGTGGAAGTCCGCGCTGTGCATCGGGGTGCCGATCGCGCACACGTCGCCCTCGCGCAGCAGGTTGCGTCGCCGGAACTCGGCCGGATCCTCACCTCGGGCCCTGGCCAGCTCGTCGACCAGTGACTCGTGCGACCAGGTCACCTGCGGCACGCCGAAGCCGCGGAACGGTCCCGCCGACGGCTTGTTGGTGTAGATGCAGCGCGACCGGACGGTCACGTCGGTCATCCGGTACGGGCCGGTCGCCACCATCCCGGACTTGGCCGTGATGCGGGGCCCGACGTCGGCGTAGGCGCCGGTGTCGTAGCGCACGTCGGCCGTCGCCGCCACGATGCGCCCCTCGGCGTCGGCGGTCATGCTGCCGGTCACCGCGGCGCCGTGCCGGGTGGTCAGCAGGAACGCCTCCTCGCGCGTGGGTGCGATGCGCACCGGCACGTCGAGGGTCCAGGCCAGCGCCGCTGCCAGCGGTTCGAGCCGGTCGTACATCTTCGCGCCGAAGCTCCCGCCGAGCGGTGCGCAGCGCACCCGCACCCGGTTGAGGGGGAGCCCCAGCAGGTCGGCGACGGACTGGCGGACGTACGAGGGGGTCTGGGTGGTCGACAGGATCTCCAGCCGGTTACCGTCGCGCCACGCCGCTGTGAAGGGCAGCTCGATCGGGACGTGATGCGTCGGCGGGCACCAGAACTCCTCGCGCACCGTGACCCCGCCCACCGCCGAGTCCTCCACCGAGGCGGCGTCGCCCCGGCGCAGGTGGAACTCGTAGTTGACGTTCGTATCGCGCTTGCCGCGCAGGTGCTTGAGGTCGCCGAACACCGAGGACGGCCTGAGCTCGTCGTGGACGTACGGGCCCCCTGAGGCGGCCGCGTCCACGTCGTGCACGGGAGCCAGCTCCCGGTAGTCGACCATCACCCGTTCCGACGCGATCCGCGCCGCGTCGATACCGCGTGCGACGACCGCGACGACCGGCTCACCGACGTAACGCACCTTGCCGACCGCGAGACAGGGCTGGTCGGAGAACGCCGGACCGGTCATGAGCGCATCGCCGAAGCGTTCGTGGAGCTGCGCACCGGTGACCGCCGCGACGACACCGTCGATGCCCAGCGCCTCCGCGGTGTCGACCGAGTCGATCAGCGCGTGCGGGCGGGTCGCGCGGTGGACGACGACGTCCAGGCAGTGCGGAAGCGGCTGGTCGGCCGCGTAGCGCAGCTCGCCGCGAACCTTGGCCCGCGCGTCCGTGCGGGCCCACCGTTCACCGACCGCGCCACCAACGACGGCGTGAAGCTCGCTGGGCATCCGATCCCTCCTCACTGTCGTGGTCCCCCGTTGCTCGCTGTGCCGACTCCCACGCCTGACGGACGGCGTCGCGGACCGCGACGAGCCCGAGCCGACGTTTGAAGTCCGCCGACCCCCGGATGTCCGGGATCGGATCGATCACCTCGGCGGCCGCGCGCGCCGCCGCGTCGACGGCATCATGGAGACCGGTGTCCGACGGAAGCGTCAGGCTCAGGAACTCGGGCCGGGACGCCAAGGCGCCGAGTCCGAGCCGTAGCTCACTGTTGTCTCTCCGCCTGCCGACCGGCACGACCAGCGCGGCGGCCGAGGCACACGGCCAGTCGTTCACCGAGAGGCTGCTGAGCTTCACGAATGCGCTGTGCGGGCTCGGCTGGCGTGGAACGTGGACCGCGCTGACGAGCTCGCCGTGCGCGATCGCGGTCTGCTGGAACCCGGTGAAGAACTCCCGGATCGGAAGCTTTCGCGAGCCCGCCGTCGACGTGAGCTCCACCTGCGCGTCGAGCACGAGCAGCGCGGTGGGTGGGTCCAGCCGGTAGTCACCGTGAGCGAGGTTGCCGCCGACGCTGGCCGTGTTGCGGACCCTGGGGTTGGCGACGTGGCCGTACACCCGCGCGGCCAACGGCGCGGTCCGGTGCACCTGCGCGTCGGTCTCCATCCGGCGCAGCGTCACCATCGCGCCGACCCGGATGCCGTTCTCGGTGGCGTCGATGCGATCGAGCCCGGCGATCCGGGAGAGGTCGACGAGATCGGAGGCGAACAGCACACCCTGCTTCAGCAGAATCTGTACCGCTGTGCCCCCGCCGTAGATCATCGGCATGTCCAGCGCGGTCAACAGCCTGCAGGCCTCGTCGAGGGAGTCCGGCCGGTGCAGTCGGGTCACGCTCTCGGTCGAGGTCATCGTGGTGCCGCCGCGCGACGCACGCCGAGGCGGGCGAGCAGCCGCCGCCACCAGCTCAGCCGCGTCGCCACCTCGCCCTCGGCCTGTCCGACCTCGGCCGGCGGGGCGAGCAGCCGGCGCACCACCGCGTTGTCCGCTCCGGGCGGGCCCGCCGCGCACACCCGGGAGAAGACCTCGACGAACTGGCGCTGGACGTCCTCCGAGCGCCGCCGGACGATTGACTCGCCCAGCCGGCCGAGGGTGCCCCACAGCGCGAGGTCCATGCCGAACTCGACCGAGGAGGAGTCCGGCCCGGTCTCGTGCACCGCGAGCGTCGCGTCCACCTTGATGGAGCTGCTGAGCTTGCGGTCCTCGCCCCGCAGGACGGCTTCGACCCGGGCCGGGGCCTCCAGCGAGGTGATCTCCGCGCTGAAGGCGGCGGAGAACCGCACATGGGCGATCTCGTTGACCAAGGCACCCCGGAAGTGCGTGTCGTCGGACTTCACCAGCTCGGAACAGCCGGGCACACAGGCACGCATCGAGTCCGGGTCGAGGAAGTGGGCGAAGACCCGATCGCGTGAAGCCGGGACGGGAAAGGTGGAACCGAGTTTCATTAATGACCGCCAGAGAGGACGATGTATCTCGTATGGAGGACATTAACACTCGTTGCTCAGGCGTCAACCGGTCCGGAGCCGCTCCGGGCTACCGTTGATCGCGGCAGTGCGGGAAAAGGGGTGGTCATGGCGAGTGATGTGCCGGCGGTGACGAACGCGGTGCGACTGCTGGAACGGATCGCCAGGGAATGGCCGGAACCGGTCGCGACCGGTGTGCTGATCGAGGACCTCCAGCTCAACCGCAGTACCTGCTACAACATTCTCGGCACCCTGCAGAGGGCGGGCTGGGCGGCCAGCCGTGGCGAACGCGCCGGGTGGTGGCTGGGTCCGCGGCTGCTGGCCCTCGCCGACGTCTCGCAGGACTGGGTCAGCGAGGTCGTGCAGGTGGAGCTGGACTCGCTGAGCAAGCGGCTGGGCTACCTGTCCTTCGCGGTGCGACGGCACGGGTCCGGTGAGTACTCGGTGCTGGCCAAGTCCGACGCCGGATCGGGCGTGCGCATCACCGTGGGTGTCGGGGACGTCTTCCCGTTCTCCGCGCCCGCGATCATGCGCGCCTTCCTGGCCTGGTCCGATCCGGACGAGGTCGACCAGCTGGTCGTGAAACACGGGGTCACCGCGTTCACTCGGGAGACGGTCGTGGAGCCCTCCGCGCTGCGCGACGTGCTCGCCACGACCCGCGATCGCGGGTACGGGACGAGCGTGCGCGAGTACGACCTCGGTCAGTCGGGTGTCTCGGCCCCGGTCTTCGACGAACGGGGGCGCGTGACCATCGCGCTGTGCTCCCTGGCGTTCTCCTCCGACCTCAACGAGTCCACTGTGGCCAACGCGGGCGCGCTCATCCGCGACACCGGTCTGCGCATCACACATCGCATCGGCGGTCAGCTCCCGATCCGCTGAATCGGTGTCAGAGAGCCAATTTCTCCGTATCCACGGAGCTGTCTCGACTCACTCTTGACGACGCACTGAGCACCGGCTTAGCGTTCGCCACCTCGCCGCCAGTCCTGCATAGAGGACAAGTTGTCCAATCTGCAGGGCTTGTCGGCGTCAGGCGAGCAAGGGAGTGAACCCGTGCACGACACCGCTGTCGTCGGCAAAGGATGGCGCGCGGGACTGACCGGCGCGCAGTGGCGTTCGCTGGTCGCCGCGAACCTCGGCTGGTTGTTCGACGGCTTCGAGACCTACGCGTTGATCCTCACCGCGAGCACCGTGCTGCGGCGGCTCGATCCGGCCGCGCCGGGGCCGTCGATCGCGTTCCTCACCGGCGTCACCATCGCCGTGACCCTGCTGGGCTGGGGGATGGGCGGAATCCTGGGTGGGGTCTTCGCCGACTACTTCGGCAGACGCAGGACACTGCTGACCGCCATCGTGCTGTACGCGGCCTTCACCGGCCTGACCGCGCTGTCCTGGTCCTGGGCCTCGTTCCTGGTGCTGCGCTTCGTCACCGGTTTCGCGCTGGGTTCGGAATGGGGTACCGGGACGTCGCTGGTGGCCGAGATCTGGCCGCGCAATGCCAGGGCCAAGGCGGCGGGCCTCATGCAGTGCGGCCTCGGGCTCGGCTTCTTCATCGCGTCCGCCTGCTGGTACTTCATCGCGCCGCTGGGCCCCGACTCGTGGCGGCTGATGTTCCTCATCGGCGTGCTCCCCGCGGTCTTCGCGCTGTGGCTGCGCCGCTCGGTCCCCGAATCCGAGCAGTGGAAGCAGGCTCACGGCCGCAGAACACGGTTGCGTGCACGCTCGACCTCCGAACTGTCCGAGCAGGAACAGTCCTACACGCGGTTGACGCTGCGCCAGATCTTCGTCGACCCGAAGCTGCGCAGGCTGACCATCGTCGCCTCGGTCATGTCCCTGGTCACGACCCTCGGCTGGTGGGGCATCTCGACCTGGGTGCCGCTGTACGTCGCGTCACTGGCCACCTCGGCGGGGCACAGCGCCTCGGCGTGGGCGAGCGGCGCCGGCATGATCTACAACGTCGGGGCGATCGCGGGCTACGTCTCGTTCGGATTCCTCGCCGACCGCATCGGTCGCAAACCGACCGTGCTGCTGTACTTCGCCGCCTCGCTCGTCCTCACCCCGGTGCTGTTCCTGCTGGTCCACGACCTACGGCTGGTCGTGATCGTGCTGATCGTCAACGGCTTCTTCACCCTGGGCCAGTACACCTGGATGCCGGTGTGGCTGCCGGAGCTCTACCCGACCCACCTGCGTGCCACCGGTGTGGCGTTCGTGTTCAACGCGGCCCGCTTCGTCGCATTCCTCGGCCCTCTGCTGTCCGGTGCGATCATCTCCCACCTGGGTGGGTACGGCGTCGCCGCGACCGTCGTCGGCCTCATCTACATCCTCGGCCTCGCCGTCGCGCCGCTGTGCCCGGAGACCCGAGGCCGTCCGCTCCCCGAGTGACCCCACCGCCGTCTCGACCTTCCGAGGGACCTCCATGCTTTCTTCCGGTAGTACCGACGCCCCCGCGACCGTCGTCGCGGCGCCCGGCCGCGGCCGGGTCGTCCTCGTGCTCGTCTTCGCGTTCCTCGGCACCCTGTTCGACGGCGCCGAGCTGAACCTCGTCGGGTACCCGATGGCCTACATCGCGGACAGCCTGCGAGTGGGCACCGTCGAGCTCATTCAGGTCACGACCCTGCAGGGACTTGCATCCATCGTCGGCGGCCTGCTGTGCGGCTGGCTCGGTGACCGGTACGGACGACGCTGGACCTACACAGGCTCGGTGCTGATCTTCGGGATCGCGGCGGTGCTCGGCGGACTCGCCCCGAACTACGCGCTGTTCCTGGTCACCCGGCTGGTGGCGGGCGTCGGGATGGGCGGGTTGTTCGGACTGGCGTTCGCGATGTTCGCCGAGTACTGGACGACGAGCCGCCGGGGCGCCATGGGTGGCGCGATCCAGGCGATGTACTTCGCGGGCCAGATGGTCACCGTCGGCATCGTCTACTTCTGTACGGCCCAGTTCGGCGAGGCGCTGGGCTGGCGTGGCGGCTACGTGGTCATCGGCGCGGCCACGCTGGTGATCGGCGCACTCGCCGCGTTCCTGCTGCCGGAGTCACGGCACTGGCTGCACTATCGCGCCGAGCTGGCCGCCGGCCGCGTGCCGGAGGAGCTGCGGCCGGCCAAGGTCCCGCTGGGGGAGTTGTTCCGGCGTGACCACGTCCGGGGCACGCTGTTGTTCATCGTGCTCGCCAGTGCGATGTTCCTGACCACGAACTCGATGATCGCCTATCTGACGACGTTCCTGGTGCGGGTCCAGAAGGTGCCGTTGGGTACGGCCAGCGTGATCGTCTTGTTGACCTCGCTGGTCACCGCTGTCACCTACCCGTTGACGGGTGCGCTGTCGGACGTGACCAACCGTCGGCGGGCGGTCTTCCTGTCCAGTCTCGTCGGGGTTGCCGGGTTCGGGTGGCTCATGGTGCTCGTGCTCACCGGCTCCGCGCACGTCGGCGCCACGTTCTGGGTCGACCAGACGTTCTGGGCGATCATGCTGTGCGCGGCCGGGAGTGGCGGGTTCGGCGTCCTCGGCGTGTGGATGGCCGAGTACTTCCCCACCCGAATCCGGTCCGCCGGCTCCAACACGAGCTACTACGCGGGGCGCGGCTTGGGGGCGGGCCTGTTCCCGTTGGCGGCACTGAGCATCGGGGGCTCCGTGTCGGTGGCCTTGGCCCTCGGCGTGGTCGGGCCGATTCTGTGCGCGTTGTTCGCGTTCACGGTGCCGGACCGGACAGGACGCACGATCCACGCGATCGAATAGCTCACAGTTCTACAGCTCAAACTGTACAGTGTGAGCTGTAGAAATTTAGTGTGGGCGCATGACGGAAAGCTCGAGTCCGTGTGCGTCAGCGGTTCAGGCGTCGCGGGAGGTCCGTACGGTCATCAGCCGGCTGCGGCGCCGGATCCTGAACGCGGCCGAAGCCGAGGACATCACGCTCGGACAGGCGTCGGTTCTGGCCCACCTGTCGGCCAGGCAGGGAGTCACGGCCAGCGAGCTGGCGTCGATCGAAGGTGTGCGGCACCAGTCGGTGACGTCGAGCATCTCGGCACTGGCCGCGTTGGGTCTGGTCGAACGGCGGGCCGACCCCGGCGACGGACGGCGTCTGCTGATCTCACTGACTCCCGAGGGGCAGCGGCGAGTGGAGGAGGGGCGACAGGCCCGGCACGGATGGCTCGCCGGCGAGTTGCAGCGCAGGTGCACGGAGGACGAACGGCAGGTCGTCATAGCCGCCATGGCGGTACTCGAGCGCCTGACCCATGACTGATCGGAAGGCGGCGGGCTTCGACCGGAGGCTGCTCCCGCCGATGCTGTTGGGTTCGGTACTGAACCCGATCAACTCGACGATCATCGCGGTCACGCTCATCCCCATCGGCGACGCGCTGGGTGCGCCACCGTCGGAGACCGCATGGCTGGTGTCCGCGCTCTACCTGGCGACGGCCCTCGGGCAACCGGTTGTGGGCCGGCTCATCGACATCTTCGGGCCGCGCAGGCTCTTCCTGATCAGCACGAGCCTCGTCGGCATCGCCGGGCTCGTCGGAACCCTCGCGCCGGGCCTCGGCGTCCTGATCGGCGCGCGAGTCCTGCTCGGTTTCGGCACGTGCGCCGGGTATCCCGCCGCGATGGCGCTGCTGCGCGCCGAAGCCGCACGCACCGGTCAGGACAGTCCAGGTGGCGTGCTGACCGCGCTGGCCGTCGCCAACCAGACCATCGCCGTCCTCGGTCCGCTGCTCGGCGGGGCGCTGGTCGCGGTGGGCGGGTGGCGCGCCACCTTCGTGCTCAACGTGCCGCTCGCCGTGGCCGCGGTACTGCTGGGGGCGCTGCGGCTGCCGAGGGTCGACCGTCCACGGGTCGGCGGTGTCGTCGCACAGCTCGACCTGTCCGGCATGGCCCTGTTCGCCGCGATGCTCGTCTCGTTGTTGCTCTTCCTGATGAACCTGCACCTGCGAGACTGGTACCTGCTCGTGCTCGCTGTGGCCGCGAGCGTGGCGTTCGCGGCGAGAGAGCAACGCGCCTCCACGCCGTTCATCGATCTGCGGCTGCTGGGCGGCAACATGCCACTCGTGCTCACCTACGGGCGGGCGCTGGTGGCGTACGTCGTCGCATACTCGTTCCTGTACGGATTCACCCAGTGGACACAGCAGGGTTTCGGGCTCTCCCCCCTCGACGCCGGCCTCGTGCAGATTCCGATGTTCCTGGTGGCCATCGGGGTCTCGCTGGTGTCCGGGCGGCGCCGAGGTGTCCGGGGAAAGCTCGTCGTCGGTGCGCTCGCGCAGATCGTCGCGTGTGCGGTCATGCTGACTCTCACCGGCGGCAGCCCGATGTGGCTGCTGGTGGTCGTCGCCCTGATCTTCGGTGTCCCACAGGGTCTGAACAACCTGGCCCTCCAGAACTCGGTCTACCTGCAGGCCGACCCGGAGCGCACCGCTTCCTCGGCCGGACTGCTGCGCACCTTCGCCTACGTCGGCTCGATGGTTGCCTCCGCCATCACCGCTGTCTCGTTCGGGCAGCGCGCGGACACCGCTGGGATGCACGACCTCGCCTGGACCATGCTCGGCGCGGGTGTGGTCTTCCTGCTCCTGACCGTTCTCGACAGGACGTTGGCCGGCGTTCGCGACCGATCTCACGGCGGTAGCTCGGCAACCCCGAGTTGAGGGGTACGCGTTCGATGTGCGTAATAGCGCTGTCCGATCGGCTTGTGCGCGGTGGCAGCCCAGCGCCCGCTGATTCTCGACCCAGGCGCGGACTTCGGGGTGGCGGCCGCGTGCGTGGTGACGAGGCTGTGATTATCTGCTCGCATGGGTGTCGAGGTCGCGCGGTTGCTGCGCTTGGTGAACGGGCTGCCGGACGTGGAGAACGCGGTGCACACCAACTACACGACGTTGAGCGTGCGGGGCAGGAAGTTCGGCTACCTGTGGCCGAGGACCAGTACGGTCGGGCTGAAGCAGACCATGTCGGAGCAGATCGCACTGGTCACCGAACGGCCGGACGTGTTCGAGGTGCAGTTCACCGCGGGCGGCTTCGGCTGGGTGGTCGTCTACCTGGAGCGGATCGAGCTGGACGAGCTGAGCGAACTGGTCCTGGAGGCGTGGCGGTTGTCGGCGCCGGAGGAACTGCTGGCCGACCATCCGACCCCGCAGGAGCTCGTCGACGCCTGACATACACCGAGGTCAGGTCTTCTTCGTCCGCGGCCGGTCAGGGCGTGCTGATCTTGGCGGTGAATTCCACGCTGGTCATGACGTCGGCGGTGGACTGCGCCAGCACCACGAGCGTCGCGGCGTGTACCTCGGCGGCCGACATGGCGCCGTGGCCGAGGTCCGGGTGGTCGTAGGTCGCGCACGCGTCGGACAGCACCACGGCGTGGTAGTCGCGGAACATCGCGTCGCGCGCGGTGGCGTGGACGCAGTCCTCGGTGGTCACGCCGACCGTGACCACGGTCTCGACGCCGAGGCCGTGCAGGATCATGTCGAGGTCGGTGCCGTAGAACGCGCTGTAGCGGTGTTTCTTGATCAGCAGGTCACCTGGTTCCCGAGCCACGTCGCCGTAGAGCTCAGCGCCCGGCTGGCCGTCGATGAGCGCGACCCGCTGCGCGATCGGAGGGTAGAGGTCTGCGTAGCGGCCCATGTCGGAGCCGTCGGCCCGGTGCACGTGTGCCGTGAAGATCACGGGGACGCCGAGCCGCCGGCAGTCCGCGACCACGCCGTTGAGCGTCGGTAGCATCTCCCGCCCCTCGGGCGACTCCAACGCGGCTCCCGGCGCCAGGAAGTCGTGCTGCATGTCGATGACGATCAACGCCGTGTGTGCCGGGTCGATCCGGTCGAGCCGATAGCCCATGTCACTTCCGTCCAGTACGCGGGGAACACTGAGGAACCGATCGGCATTCTCGCCGGGTGATCGCGTCAGCCCTTACCTGGGTGCAGCGTGCCGCAACGGGGACAGGTCCGGGCCTCGGTGCTGGCGTAGAACTCCGCGAAGACCGGCGGCAGGTCCGCCACGATGTCGCGTACCTGCAGCTCGACGTCGTGCACGAGCGCGCTGCACTGCTCGCAGTACCAGCGGAAGCGCTCCAGCGTGCCTTCCTCACGCAGGCGTTCCACCACGATGCCGATCGACCCGGCTTCCGGTCGCTGCGGAGAGTGCGGCAGGTTCCTGGGCAGCAGCCACATCTCGCCCTCGCCGATGTCGACGCGCTCAGGGCCGTTCTCGGTCATGACGTTCACGTGTGCGTTGCCCTTGACCTGGTAGAACCACTCCTCATAGGGGTCGATGTGATAGTCGGTGCGCTGGTTGGGGCCGCCGACGACCTGGATGATGAAGTCACCCATCGGCGCCCACACCTGTTTGTTGTTGACCGGTGGTGCCAGCAGGTGCTCGTGTTCCGCGATCCATCGCGGAAAGTTGATCACCGGTGGGACGATGGTCATCGGTTTCTCTCCTCTGGTACGGACACGAAGCCATCGGTGATCGTCGCGTGCGGGTCAGATGAGAACCCACAGCAGACCCGCGGCGGCGAACCCGACCACGGACAGGATGGTCTCCAACGTGGTCCAGGTCTTGAGGGTGTCCTTCACCGACATGTTGAAGTAACGGGCCACGATCCAGAACCCACCGTCGTTGACATGGCTGGCGATGATCGAACCGGCCGACACGGCGATGACGATCAACGCGACCTGTGCCTGGCCGAACCCGCCCGCAGTGACGAGCGGCTCGATGATGCCCGCGGTGGTCACGATCGCCACCGTCGCCGACCCCTGGGCCAGCCGCAGGGCGCAGCTGATCAGGTAGGCCGCCAGGATGACCGGCATGCCACCGGCGGTCAGTGAGTGCGCCAGCGCGTCGCCTACGCCCGTTGCCCGCAGGACCGCGCCGAAGAACGAACCGGCCCCGACGACCAGCAGGATCATGCCGATCGGCTTGAGCGACTCACCGGTGATCTCACCCAGCTCGGAGACGGTCGTGCCGCGACGGATGCCGAGGAGGTACATGGCCAGCAGCACCGCGATGGTCAGGGCGATGGCCGGGGTGCCGAGGAACAACAGGACCGAGCGCAGCCGCGACCCGTCCGGGAGAGCGATGGTGCCGACCGTGGCGCCCAGGATCAGCACCATCGGTGCGAGGATGATCAGGTTGATCAGGGCGAGCGACGGTGGCCGGTGCCGGGGCAGGGTCGTCGTCGCGGTCGACGATCCACCGGTGTCCAGTGAGCGGTCGTCAGGTTCGTCCTCGAACGGCCCCGAGGCGACCATGTCCTCGGGAACCTCGACGTGGATTCGCCGCCCGATGAACGAGCCCCACCACACTCCGGCGACGAGCCAGGCGGGGATGCCGCAGGCGAGGCCCATGATGATCAGCCAGCCCAGGCTGACATGCAGGAGTCCGGCGGCCGCGACCGGCCCCGGGTGGGGCGGCAGGAACGCGTGCGTCATGGACAGGCCGGCGATCATCGGCATCGCGTAGAGCACGAGTGACCGGCCACCGCGCCGGGCCGCGACGTAGACCAGCGGAGCTACCACGAAGATCCCGATGTCGAAGAACACCGGAATGCCCAGGATCAGGCCGGTGAGTCCCATCGCGAGCGGCGCGCCCTTGGGGCCGAACAACGTGAGCAGCCTGCTGGTGAGGACGTCGGCGCCACCCGAGCGTTCCATCATCGCGCCGAGCACCGTGCCGAGCCCGATGATCGGCGCGATGTGCCCGAGAATGCTGCCGAAACCGGTCTCCAGCAGCGAGCTCGACGACTTGATGGGTGTCCCGACCAGGTCCGCGATGGACACGCCACCGACGAGTGCGACCAGGACACTCACCACGATCAGCGCAATGAACGGCTCCACCTTGAACCTGATGATCAACAGCAGCAGCACCGCGACGCTCGCCGTCGCCAGGGTCAACAGCCCTGCCGTGTCGTGGTGCAGCCAGTCGACGAAGGCGCCCATCATCGGACCTCGTTCCTGCTAGAGCGGTTCACCGGACGTCCCCGGGACGGTGGCGGCGCAGCGCCCGTCCCGAGGCCTTCGACGTGCGTGCGCCGTCGTCCAGCGCCAGGTCTCCGTTGACCCAGACGTACGGAATGCCGGTGGCCTGTGCTCTCGGCCGGTCATAGGTGGCGGTGTCCGCGACGCTGTCGGGGTCGAACAACACCAGGTCCGCCGCATGACCGGTCCGTACGAGGCCCCGGTCTCGCAGCCCGATGCGGGCCGCCGCCCTGCCGGTCAGGTGGCCGACGCATTCCTCCAGCGAGAACAGGCCCAGCTCGCGGCAGTAGCGGCCCAGATAGCGGGGGAAGGTGCCCCAGGCCCGAGGGTGTGGCTTGGCGCCGACGAGCAGACCGTCGCTCCCGGCCGTGTGCCGTGCGTGCCGCATGATCGTCCGGACGTTGTCCTCATGGCCGACGTGCTGCAGGATTCCGGTGCCGAGGTCGTCGCGCACCAGGATGTCGGTGAACACGTCGAACGGGTCCATGCCTCTGGCACGGGCGAGCCAGGCGATCGTGCGACCCACCGTGTCGTCCAGCGTGGACGTGGTCACGCCGCTGATCTCGATCGCGTCCCAGTCCGCGGTCACGCCATGGCAGCCGTCCGAGCCGTGGACTTCCAGCGCGGCGCGGACCCTCGCGAGCACACCCGGGTCGCGCAACCTGGCAAGCGTCGCGTCCGGCCCGCCCGAGGTGGCCCAGCTCGGCAGCACGGCGGCCAGTGTGGTCGCTCCCGGCAGGTACGGGTAGGTGTCGAGGCTGATGTCGGCACCCGCCGAGATCGCCTCGTCGAGCAGCGCCACCAGGTCCGCGCCCCGGCCCCGGTTGGGCTCGAAGTTCATGCAGGCGTGCGCGAGGTGCAAGCCGCAGCCGGCCAGCGTGGCGAGCTCGATCATCTCGGCGTACGCCTCGAGCGCGCCCTTGCCGTACGAGCGGTGATGTGGGGCGAAGAAGCCGCCCAGCTCGCCGACGACGGAGCACAATGCGCGCAGCTCCTCGGACCCGGCATACATCCCGGGGGTGTAGGTGAGACCCGCCGACATCCCGACCGCGCCCTCGGCCATGGCGGCGCGCAGCAGCCGGCACATCGCCGCGATGTCCGCCCGCGTGACGGGACCGTCCTCCCAGCCACACACCAAGGCGTGCAACACGCCGTGCGGTACGAGGTACGCGGCGTTCACGGCCACACCCGTATCGAGTCTGTCCAGGTAGCCCGCCACGGAGCGCCAGGTGAACAGCGCCTCGCCCGGGTCGCCGTTCCACCCGGCGATCTGGCGGCGCAGCACGGTGAGTGTCGCGTCGTCGACGGGGGCGTAGGACAGCCCGTCCTGGCCGAGGACCTCGGTGGTGACGCCCTGGCTGACCTTGGCCATGTGCTCGGTGTCCCGGAGCAGCGCGAGGTCGGAGTGGGCGTGCATGTCGATGAAGCCAGGGGCGAGCACCAGACCGTCGGCGTCGACCGTGTGGTCCGGGTCAGCGTCTCGCGGCCTGAGCGCCGGTGCGATGTCGTCGATCCTGCCGCCGGCGACCAGGACGTCGGCGAGGTAGCGGGCGGTCTCGGTTCCGTCCACGACGGTGGCGTGCCGGATCAGGGTGCGGCCGCTCATCAGAAGTAGGTCTGTACGAGATCGGTGATCAAGGGATCGTCCTCGGTGCCCGGGCCGGGGGCGTGGGCTACGACGGGAATCCACCGCCACTTGTCGAACGCCGTGCACGGGTGCGACAGCCCCAGCCGGACGACGTCTCCGACCCGCAACGCGGTGGCGGGCTCGATTCGGAGGAAGGCGTGCTGGTCGTTGACCGACGTGATCTCACCGTCGAGTGGCCGGGTGGGGCCACCGAGACGGTCGGCCACCAGCTGCGGTCGTGGCAGACCTTCGTCGTAGGGCAGGTCGCGTTTGCCCGCGTCCAGCAGTGCGAGCCCCGGCTCCGGGCGCGACACGACACGTGCCCAGCCGTGCATCGCTGAGCGCAACGTGCCGTCGAGCGGTGAGATGCCCTGGTAGAAGCCGTCGTCGTGGATCAGGTACGCCCCGGAGCGCAGCACCACTCGGGTGTCCGCGCCGGCGAGGGGGCCGAGAACGTCGGCCACCTCGTCGAAGTAGGCGCTTCCCCCGGCGCTGACCACGATCTCGCCGTCCGGATAACGCCCCGTCGCCCGCAGCTCCCGATGCAGCCCGGCCAGGTCGGCCAGGTAGGTCCGGACAGCGGCCAGCCCACGCTCGCACCGGTCGTGCGCGAGCGCTCCCTCGTAGCCGCACACCCCGCCGAGCCGCAGCTGTGGGGTGGCGACGACGGCATCGGCGACGGCGAGCGCGGTCGCCAGGTCCCGGGCGCCGGTGCGGCCACCCGGTGCGCCGAGCTCCAGCAGAACGGTGTACTGGCGCCTCGATCCACTGCCGAGGACGGTGGCGAGCAGGGTGACCGCTTCGACCGAGTCGACCCAGGTGTGCACGGTCAGGTCCGGGTCGGCGTCGAGCGCCCTGGCCAGCTCGGTGATCGAACCGGGGTCGACCAGGGTGTTCGCCAGCTGCACACGGGGGACGCCGGCACGAAGTGCGATCCGCAGCTGTGCCGGATTGGCGAGCGTGATGCCCCAGGCACCCGCGTTCAGCTGGCGCTCCCACAGCGCGGGCGCCATGGTCGTCTTCCCGTGCGGCGCCAGGTCGAGCCCACGCTCAGCACACCAGACGGCCATCCGGGTGAGGTTGTTCGTCACCGCGTCGGCGTCCACCGTCAGCAGCGGGGTGTGGCAGTCGGACAGCCGAGGTCGACCGGCGAGGAACTCCGCGACGGTCCGCCCGCGAGTGACTGCCGGCAGTGACTTCTCCAGGCCGGTCAGAACGTCCGTGCTGGGGGTGATCTGGAGTGCGAAGTCGGTCTCTGTGCCCATGCCGCGCTCCTTCAGATCGCCTTGGCCTGCAGGATTGCGCCCAATGCAACGATCATTGCGCATCGTGCTTCGTAGGTTGTAGCATCGACTCCTGCCGCCGGTCAACGGTCAGGTGTGAGCTGGATCTCGAGTGGGGGAGGTGACGACATGAGTCAGAGCCTGGGCAAGGCGTTGCAGATCCTGGATCGGCTGGCCGACAGTCCCGCCAGTCTCGATGAGCTCGCCGAGGCCGTCGGTGTGCACAAGACGACCGTTCTGCGGCTGCTGCGTACGTTGGCGGGCGAACACTTCGTGTTCCGCGACGGCATCCATCGCTACCACCTCGGCTCGCGCATCCACGAGCTGTCCTCCCGAGGTCTCGACCAGCGGGAGGTCCGCGGTATCGCGGCACCGCACCTTCTGGGCTTCAACCGCGAGCACGGCCACACCACGCACCTGTGTGAGCGAAGCGGTTCGGAGATCGTCTACATCGACAAGCTCGAGTCCCACGACCACGTGCGGATGGCCTCACGCATCGGGTTGCGCGCGCCGGTGCATTCCACCGCCGCGGGCAAGGTGCTCGTCGCGGACCTGCCGGTCGCCGAGCTCGGCGACCTGCTCGCCGCACTGCCGTTCACCCGGGCGACGGAGAACACGATCACCGATGCCGAGGCGTTCCATGCTGAGCTGGACCGGGTGCGAACCCAGGGCTGGGGTCACGACCGCGAGGAGAACGAGCGGTCGGTGAACTGCATCGGCGCCCCGGTGCGCGATGCGTCCGGCAGGACCGTCGCGGCGGTGTCGGTCTCCGTTCCGAACATCGTGCTGACCGACGAGAAGCTGGTCGAGCTCGTTCCGTCATTGCTGGCCGTCACTGAAAGGATCTCTCGCGAGTGCGGCTGGCGAACCTCAGATCCCTCGAAAGGACATCCCGTATGAGCACGTCCGACAAGGTCGCCGTCCACACCGAGGCCGCGCCGGCCCCACTCCCGGTGTTCAGCCAGGGCGTACGCAAGGGTGGTCTGCTGCAGGTCTCGGGCCAGGGGTCGGTGGACCCGGTCACGAACTCCTTCGTCGGCGAGGGAGACGTGCGCGTTCAGACCAGGCGCGTGCTGGACAACATCCGGGCCATCCTGGAGGCGGGGGGCTCCGGTGTCGAGGACGTGATCATGTTTCGGGTGTACCTGACGGACCGGGGCGACTTCGCCGCGATGAACGAGGTGTACGCCGAGTTCGTCGGCGAGCACGTGCCCAGCGGCGTCCTGCCCAGTCGTACCACCGTGTTCGCCGAGCTGCCGCTTCCCCAGATGCTGGTGGAGATCGACGCGCTCGCGGTCAGCTCCTAGTGCCGTTCTTCCAATCCGACCGCGTCACGGAGCTTGGTGACCGCCGTGTCGAGGTCGTGGTCCTCGGTCGCGCGGGACGCCATGAGCGCCGCGAGCGCCTCGGCGATCACGTTCAGCTTCTCCTGAGAGGCCTCTTCCGCGCGGCGGCCCGCGTTCTCCAGCAGCGCCAGCAGGAACAGTGAGATGACGCTCGACACGGTGTGCAGGACGGCCTGCCATGCCTTCAGGTCCGCCCACAGCGGCAGGCTGATCAGCCAGACGAACACGATGGCAAGGCAGCCGTAGAAGAACACCGGGCGGCTGACCCACAGACACGCGGTTTCGACGAAGCGCTCGAAGGGTGAGCGTCGGTCGCCGGTCTCGCGGTCCTTCGCGGCGGGTCGCTCGCTGTCCTGGCGCATGCCGGTCAGCGTAGCCGGGCGCGGACGGTTTCTAGCGGTACGCGGACGGGCCGGACGAGCTGGACCGTTTGGTCAGCAGCACCCGGGCGAACAGGACCGCCAGCGCTACCGCGACCGCGACGACCCCGATGACCGGTCCGCCGAGGAACGAGGCGATGAGAATGACCGGGGTGGCGATTATCCCGACCAGGGCCGCCTGTACCGGGTCGAGGTTCCCCGGCTTGCGCCGGCCGGTGCGCAGCGCCTCCTCGAGCTCGGGGTCGCTGGCTCTGAGCTGCTTCTCCAGCTCACCGAGCCGGCGATTCTCGGACTCGCTGAGGCGGGGATCATGTGGGCGGTCGTTGAACATGGTCAGGGGTACCCGTTCCGTCGATTCCTATCCTGGTGTCCGGTAGGAGGTCCCCATCCTGCGGTGCCCGACGCGCGCGACGCCCGAGTGTCACCGACCTCGGGTAACAGAGCGGTGACGGAGCACAATCGGGCCGCCGCTCGACAGGTGTGCGGAACAATCGCCCCTCGAGACGCCCGTCAGGGCAGGATCGAGTCGACGTACCCACCGTCCACCCGGACGGCGGCGCCGGTCGTCGCCGACGCCTGGTCGGAGCTGAGGTACACCACCATGTTGGCGATCTCCTCGGGCTCGATGAGCCGCTGCAACAGCGACTGCGGGCGGTGCAGGCGCATGAACTCCCGCTGCGCCTCGTCCCATGGCAGATCGCGGTCGACCAGCTGGTAGACGAAGTCCTCGACGCCTCCGGTGTGGGTGGGGCCGGCGATGACGGAGTTGACGGTCACCCCGGAGCCCGCTGCCTCTTTGGCGTAGCCCCGGGAGACGGCGAGCAAGGCGGTCTTGGACATCCCGTAGTGGATCATCTCCGTCGGGATCACTACGGCGGAGTCGCTGGCGATGTTCTGCACGCGTCCCCATCCCCGGCCGGTCATGCCCGGCAGATAGGCGCGGATGAGCCGCACCGCTGCGAGGACGTTGACCTCGAAGTAGCGCAGCCATTCCGCGTCGGTGATCTCGAGCGCCGGGCGGGAGCCGAAGATGCCCAGGTTGTTGGTCAGGATGTCCACGTCGGGCAGGATTCGGAGCAGCTCGGCGGCTCCCTGCTCGGTCGCCACGTCGGCCGGTGCCGCGATCAGCTGCGCGTCCGGGACCTGCTCGCTCAGCTGCGCGATCGCGCGCGCGACGGTCTCGGGTGAGCGTCCGTTGATCGCTACCCGCGCGCCGGAACCGGCCAGGCCCGCCGCGATGGCGAGCCCGATTCCCTGGGTCGAGCCGGTGACGAGCGCGGTCCGGCCGGTGAGGTTCAGCTGCATGAGGCTCCTCCGTGATAGTCATTAGTTGCAAGCGCTGGTTACCTGCGTGCGGCGCTTACTAAACCACGGAGTGGACAGGTGCGCTCAATCAATGTACAAGTATGTACATGTCTAAGGTGCACGGTAAGCAAGCGCGACTGGTGGAGGAGCTTGCCGGCCGGATCCGCTCCGGAGGGCTCGCCCACGGTGAACGGCTACCCGGTGAGAACCGGCTCGCCGAGCGGTACAGCGTCTCCCGGGGGACCGTGCGCAACGCGCTGGCCGAACTGCAGCGGCGCGAGCTGATCGTGACCGAGACCGGCGTCGGGTCCTTCGTGACCTTCGATGGTGTCCAGCTCGACCAGAACAGCGGGTGGGCCAGGGCGCTCGCCGGATCGGACGTCACGGCGAGACTGTTGTCCATCGAGTCCGGCGGTGACGCGGCCGTGACCGCGCGCTACGGCCCTGTGGTGACCGTCCGCCGACTGCGGAGCACCGCGAGCGGCACCCCGGTGTCGCTGGAGACCGCCGCGCTGCCCGCCGTCGGCGGGCTCGCCGACCTGCCTACCCGTGGTCTCGTCGAGGACTCGATCACCGCCACGCTGCGAGCCGAAGACGTGCGCGGGACGGGCGGTGACCAGTGGATCTCGGTCGAGCCGCTCACCGCCGAGGACGCGGAGCTGCTCGGACGCGAGACGGGCGCGCTGTTCCTGCGGGCCGTCCGGACGACCACCGACGACACCGGTGGCTTGGTCGAACACGTGGTCAGCCTGCTCGACCCGGCACGGTTCCGCTTCCACCTGACGTTCGGGGACCGGTCATGACGCTCCGCGACCGCGCACTCGGAGCGTTGTCCGGGCTGGCTCTCGGCGATGCCCTCGGTATGCCGACCCAGTCGATGTCCCGGGCCGCCATCGCATCGCGCTACGGCCGTGTCGATACGTTGCTACCGGGCGCGGAGGACCAGCCCATCGCTCCGAACCTTCCGGCTGGGACGGTCACCGACGACACCGAGCAGGCGCTCATGCTCGCCGAGCTGCTGATCGCGGGGGACGGGATCGTCGACCCGCTCGAGTTCGCCTCGGCACTTGCGTCCTGGGAGAAGGAGATGATCCGCCGGGGCTCGCTGGACCTGCTCGGACCGTCGACCCGCCGCGCGCTGAGCCGTCTGTACGACGGCGAGTCGCCCGATCGCACCGGACGGGACGGCGCCACGAATGGCGCGGCGATGCGCATCGCGCCGGTGGGTGTCGCGGTTCCCACCGAAGACCTCGACATACTGGTCGACGCGGTGGTGGACGCCAGCAGGGTCACCCACAACACCGGGATCGGGATCGCCGGGGCGTCGGCGGTCGCCGCGGCCGTCTCCGCCTGCCTGGACGGCGCGTCGCTGGACGCCGCGCTCGACCACGCTGAACACGCCGCGGCGATCGGCGGGTCGCGCGGACATTGGACGGCCGGCGGCGACATCGCGGCCCGGATTCGGTGGGCTCGCGGCTGGGTCCGGGAAATGACGACGGCTCAGCTGGTCGACGCGGTCTCGGAGGTCATCGGCACGTCCGTGGCCGCACAGGAGTCCGTGGTGGCCGCGTTCGCGCTGGCCGAACGCTTCGGCGACGATCCCCGGACCGCCCTCACGGTCGCGGCCTCGGTGGGTGGCGACACCGACACCATTGCCGCGATGTGCGGCGCCGTGCTCGGCGCGTACCACGGGGCCGGCGCGCTTCCAGCGGACCTGGTGGCGACCGTCCGACGGGTCAACGCCCTCGATCTCGGCCCGACGGTCGACGGCCTGCTCGCGCTCCGATCCCGACGCACGCCTTCCGGGCATCACTGAACCAGCGGCTATGCCGTGCTCTTTCGACAACCCTCGATCATCCGCAGTCGCACGGGAGGCACCATGGCCACCGGTACGTCACCCCACACCTCGACCACCTCGGGGGAAGGAGCACTCGAGACCCGGGGCATCGAACCGGTCCCGGTCGAACAACGCTCGGGCCGCCCCGGGCAACTGTTCTGGGTCTGGTTCGCCGCGAACATCTCGATCCTGGGACTGCCGCTCGGCGCGACGCTGGTGGCGATGCACCTCACGGTGTGGCAGGCCGTCATCGCGGCCGCCGTCGGCGCTGTCGGCTCGTTCGCGGTCGTCGGCGCCGTGTCGATCGCCGGCCGCCGGGGCGGTGCGCCCGGCCTGACGCTGTCCAGGGCGGTCTTCGGCGCGCGCGGCAACGTCGGCCCCACCGCGGTGTCGCTGCTGTCGCGGCTCGGCTGGGAGACGGTCAACACGACGACCGCCGCGTTCGCCCTGCTGTCGCTGGCGACGATCGCGCTGGGCACCAGCCCGGCCGCGAAGGACCATCCGGTGCTGACCGTCGTCGCGATCGCCGTGTTCGAGGCGCTGACCGTGCTGGTCGCCGGGCTCGGTCACGCGGTGCTCGTCGCGGTCCAGCGATGGGCGACCTGGGTGTTCGGTGCGCTGAACATCCTGGTCGGTGGCTTCCTGGTCGCGACGATCGACTGGCACGCCGTCGCGGCGGCGCCCCCGGGCCCGGTCGGCGCGGTGATCGCGGGCGTCGGAGTGATCGCGGCCGGCACGGGCATCGGCTGGGCCAACGCCTCCGCCGACATGTCCCGCTACCAGGCGCCATCGGTGCGGGCCGGTGCGCTCGTCCTGTCGGCCGCCGCGGGTGCCGGCATCCCGCTCGTCCTGTTGATCTCGCTGGGCAGCATGCTCACCGCGGGCGACCCGGCACTGTCCCGGGCGGACGACCCGGTCGCGGCCATCCGGGACATGTTGCCCGCCTGGATGGCGGTGCCCTATCTGATCGCCGCGTTCGGCGGGCTGCTGCTGTCCAACCACCTGTCGGTCTACTCCGCGGGGCTGACCACGCTGACCCTCGGGGTCCGCGTGCGCAGGGTGTACGCGGTGGTCGTCGACGTCGTCGTGACCTTCCTCGGCGCGATCTACTTCATCCTCGTCGCGGACGGCTTCTTCGGCCCGTTCATCGCGTTCATCAGCGCCCTCGCCGTGCCGATCACCGCGTGGGTCGGTGTGTTCGTCGTCGACATGCTGCGCAGGCGGACCTACGATCCCGCCGGGCTGATGGACACCGGCAGGACCAGTGTGTACTGGTATCGAGGGGGAGTCGAGCCGCGAGCCCTCGGCGCGTGGGCGGCGGCCATCGTGATCGGCTATCTGTTCACCACCGTCGGCCCGAGCGACGACCCCTGGTTCACCGGGCCGCTCGCCGGAACCTGGTTCGGCGAGAACGGCCTGGGCTGGGTGATCACCTTCGTCGTCGGTGCCGCCGGTTACGCGGCGCTCGGCGGTGCCCGGGACCGCTCGTGACCGGCAGTCTGATCCACACCGGCCAGGTGCTGGTCGACCTGGTGATGCGGGTGCCCTCGGTCCCGGCGGTCGGCGGGGACGTCCTGGCCTCGGCGACGTCGTTCCATCCTGGCGGCGGGTTCAACGTCATGGCCGCGGCGTCGCGGGCGGGCGCGCGGGTCGTGTACACGGGAGGCCATGGGACCGGCAGGTTCGGTGACGCGGTGCGGGCGGCACTGGCGGAGGAAGGGGTCGAGGCGGCGCTTGCCGCTACGCCCGACGTCGACACCGGGGTGTGCGTCGTCCTGGTCGACGACGCGGGGGAGCGCACGTTCGTGACCGGCAGCGGCGCCGAGACGGCCGTCGACGCCGGCGCCCTCGCGTCGATCCCCGTTCGTACCGAGGACATCGTGTATGTCAGCGGGTACAGCCTGCTCGCCGGGGGTAAGGCGCAGGTGCTGCTGGACTTCGTCGAACAGCTCGCCGGAGCCATGCTCATGATGGATCCGGGGCCGCTCGTGGCGGACATCGACGACCGTTCGCTGGCACGGCTGCTGTCCCACACCACGGTGCTGAGCTGCAACGCGCGTGAGGCGCGGCTGCTCACGGGTCTCGATGACCCGCGAGCAGCCGGTCCGGCCCTCGCCGGGCGGATGAGCCGGGGTGCGACGGTCGTACTGCGCGACGGGGCACGAGGCTGCCTGCTGGTGCGGGACGGCGAGCTAGGTGAAGTTCCGGGTCACGAGGTCGAGGCGGTGGACACCAACGGCGCCGGCGACGCGCACTGCGGGGTCCTCGCCGCCGAACTGCTGCGCGGCGCGGACCTTCAGCTGGCGGCACGACGAGCCAACATCGCGGCGGCGCTCGCCGTGACCATCCCGGGACCCGCGACCGCGCCATCGCGCGCGGCCGTGGATGCCGTGCTGCTCGGACGGATGTGCTGACCTGCCCGACTCGCGGCGGGTGGTTGCCGGGCTCCCGGCGAGTCGGCGGTCTGAGCACAGCGAGTTGCCGGGTTCAGCACATCGACGCATGTGCCGAATCCGGGCCGGCAGCCGTCACCGCAGGATGACCAGTGGCTGGTCACGTGCAGTGTGCAGCCGCCACAGTTCCCCGGCAACGTCGTCCGGTTCGTGCCTCGCTCCGGACCCGAGAGGCCCCACGATCGTGACCTGCGCGGCGTACACACCGTCCTCGGCGAGCGCGTCGTGGAGCATGCGTGTGTACGCCGACTCGGCCGCGTAGGCGACACCGGACACGGCGCGGTCGGGGTGCGGTTCGACGGCGGCACCGCCCGTCGTGAACAGCAAGGTGCCGGAGCCCTGACGGCGCATGTCCGGTGCCACCGCCCGTACGGCCGCCGCCGCGGCCACGACGTTCAGTGCGAGCGCGCTCTCGAGGTCCGCCGGTGCGGTGTCGAGGACCGGCTTGATCCATTCGACGCTCGGCCGTGGGCTGAACAGCACCACCTCGACGGCGCCGAGCCGCCGCCGCAGTACGTCGAACGCCGAGGCGAGTGCCTTCCCGTCGGTGAGGTCCGCGGCGGCGGACGCCGTCGTGATGCCCTCGGCGACCAAGCCGGAGGCGATCTTCTCCAGGTTCGCGGTGTCGCGTGCGACGATCCCGACCGGATGTCCCTCGTGGCCGAACCTTCTCGCGGCGGCGGCACCCAGACCGGGACCGGCACCGACCACGACGAATGCGCCCCTGTCGCTCATCGCCAGTCCCCATCCACGCTCATCGTCAGTGCCTCGTTCGCATCGATCTCGTCGCGCATCCGTTCCAGGCGGGCACGGGTTCCGGCGAGCGCGTCGGAGCCGAGCAGCAGCCGCCGTGGTGGCGCATCGGCCCCGATCGCCTCCGCGATGGCCTCGGCGGCGCGAGCCGGGTCGCCGGGCTGGTGGCCGGAGGCGGCCAGCGTCGACTCACGGCGGGCGCCCGCGGTCTGTTCGTAGTCCTCCAGGCGGATCGGGGACTGGTGCATGGAGCCTCCCGCCCACTGGGTGCGCAGACCTCCCGGCTCGACGATCGTCACCGCGATGCCCAGCGGCGCGACCTCCGCCGCCAGCGACTCCGACAGGCCTTCCAGCGCGAACTTGGTCGCGTGGTAATAGCCGGTAGCGGGGAAGGCAGCCAGACCTCCGAAGGAGGAGACGTTGACGATGCGCCCTCGGCGGCGGGCACGCATCCCGGGCAGAACGGCCTTCAGGACCGTCACCACGCCGTGCACGTTGGTGTCGTACAGCGCGCCGACCGCGCTGTCCTCGCCCTCTTCGATGGCTGCCAGGTAGCCGTATCCGGCGTTGTTGACCAGGACGTCGATGCACCCGAAGGTCCGCTCGCACTGCCGGACCGCCTCGGCCACCGAGGAGGGGACGGTGACATCCAGTTCCAGGGCGAGTGCGTGATCGCCGTACTCGGCGGCGAGATCGGCCACCGTTGCGCGGTCGCGAGCAGTGACGGCCACGCGGTCGCCCTGTTCCAGGGCGTGCCGGGCCAGCGCCCGGCCGAGACCCTGGGAGCATCCTGTGATCAGCCATACGTTCGGTGTGTTCTTGTCGTTCCGCATGACTCCATGAAAGTGACGAGCCGAGGATCGCGCCTCACCCCCTTGAGGGTGGCTCTCGCGGGGTCAGGCTCGCGGCGGACGGCCACAGTTCGACAGCGGTAGCGTCGGTCGGGTGGAGCATGACGACAACCAGCTCGGTGCTTTCCTGCGTAGTCGCAGGGAGAGGATCGACGCTGCCTCCGCTGGGGTCATCGACAACACCCGGCGGCGGGTGAAAGGGCTGCGCCGCGAGGAGCTGGCGCTGCTGGCCGGACTCAGTCCCTCGTACTACACCCGCATCGAGCAGGGCCGCGACCGGCATCCCTCCCGCGAGATCCTGCTGGCGCTGGCACGGGCGCTGCGTTTGGACGACACCGAGCGGACCTATCTGTGGTCGCTGGCGACACCGCCGCTGGAACCGGCGGGCAACGATGTGGCGCCCGCCCGTACCGTCCGGCCCGGTGTGCTGCGGCTCCTGGAACGGTGGGCCGACCTGCCCGCGTTCGTCGTCGGGCCCCGCCGTGACGTCCTGGCCGGCACCGCACTCGCGGCCCGGGTCAACCCCGCGTGGTGTCCGGGCCACAACCTGATCGAGTTCACTTTCCTCGATGCACGCGCACACACGGTGTACCCCGAGTGGGACGACATCGCGCTACAGGCGGTCGCCGGTCTGCGCGCCACCGCCGGAGCGCGCCGAGGCGAGCTGGACGGCTTCGTGGCGAACCTGCGCGAGGGCAGTGAGACGTTCCGGGCGCTGTGGGACTCCCACGACGTGTACGAGCGAACGATGGGCGAGAAGCAGCTGCGCGTCGAGGGCGTCGGTGTCCTGCGCCTGGGTTTCGAGACCTTTGCGCTCACCGGACCCGAGGGCCACGTCCTGTACGTGTACTTCCCCTCGCCCGGCAGTGCCGACGACGAGATGCTGCGCACCCTCACCTGAGAGACCCCTCCACCGCTCCGGGCCCGCGCAATAACCTGGGGGGCATGTTTCTGGTGGAGCTGACCTATCAGGGCCCGCTCGAACGCATCGACGAGCTGCTCGACGAGCACTACAACAATCCGCACGGGCTCTTCGCCCTCGGGATGGTACGCCTCGCCGGTCGTCTGGAGCCACGCACCGGCGGTCTCATGGTGGTGGAGGGTGAGCGGGCGGAGGTCGAAGCCGCACTCGCGGCCGACCCGTTCATCGTCAACGGCGTGGCGACCGCGCGGATCGTCGAGTTCCATCCGACCCGGCCGTGGAGCGGACCGACGGGGTGAGCGTGCGCGGGCGCTCAGCCCGTCGGCAGGGGCAGGAAGATCGCCGCGAGAACGACGATCGCCAGCGCGAACGCGCTCCAGACGATCGTCGCCCAGAACTGCGTGCTGTCCGACGTGCCGGGAAGCCGATCAGGGGGCGTGTCGTCGCCGATCTCGTTCGCCCCTCGGTAGCGGACCACGGCCTGCCTCCAAAGGTGTGGGACTCCGAGTGCGTCGACGGTACGGCCTCGCACCGGTGACGTTCAAACGGGACGACCTGATGGTGAATCGTAACGCCGTGATATTTCGGTTATCGTCGCCTGGTGCAGCAGGGCGAGGAGTACGACGGCCGATTCGACCGCTATGTGGCGATCGGCGACAGCCAGACCGAAGGTGTGGGCGACGGAGACGACGCCACCGGCCTGAGGGGATGGGCGGATCGTCTGGCCGAGCGCCTGGCCCGGGTGAACCCGGACCTGCGGTACGCGAACCTCGCCGTGCGTGGCCGACGCGCGGGTGAGGTCCGCGCCGGGCAGCTCGATGCGGCCATCGCGCTCAGGCCGGACCTGGTGACGGTCGTGGCCGGGGTCAACGATCTCCTGCGCCCGGGTTTCGACGCCGACGAGGTCGCCGGTCAGCTGGAGGTGATGTTCGGTGCGCTACGGGCCTCGGGAGCGTGCGTCGCTACGCTCACCTATCCCGACGTCGCCAGGATCGCGCCGCTCGCGCGGCCGCTGAGGCCACGGGTCGAGCGCCTCAACGAGCGAATCCGGGCGGCCGCGGCACGTCAGGACGTGGTCGTGGCGGACGCCGCCCGTCACGACGCGGTGGCCGACCGGCGGTTCTTCGGGCCGGACCGGCTCCACGCCAACGCGCTCGGCCACGAGCTCATCGCATCGGCCGTTGCTCACGCGCTGCGGGTACCCGGAAGCGATGACAGCTGGACCCGGCCGGTCGCTGCCGAGCACGCCGGCCGCCGGCACGCGGGTCCGGTCGCGGAGCTGCGCTGGGCGTCCACCTTCCTCGGCCCCTGGATCGTCCGCCGGGTCGCCGGCCGCTCGTCTGGCGACGGTCGCTCCGCCAAGCGCCCCCACCTGCGTCCCGTCCCGGAGGCGCACACCCCATGACGCGGCACCCGTCATGGAAGTCCCCTGCCACCTCGCACTGACCCCGACGCCCGCTAGGGTGCGGTCGTGCGGGCCCGTGCGATGTCCGCCGCGGTGCCGTGGCGGTAGATGTCGTGGTACTGGGTCAACGAGCGGCGGGTGAGCTCCTCGGCGGACACGGTGTCGAAGCGTGACGGTGAGAGGGACTCCATTCCCGTCGCGCTCGGCTGCTCCCCGTGCATGAGTTCGACCAGCGCCCGAGCCGCACCGGCCGCATGGGTCACCCACACCGCCTCGGCCAGCCACAGGCCCTCGGTGTGGCCGGCCGGGCCGACGAGCGGCAGGTTGTCCGCGGTCATGGAGAACAGTCCGTTGACCCGCCGGGCCGGCGTGAACCGGGTGGCGGAGGGGAGAAGGTCGATCGCGGCGTCGACGGCCGGCTCGAACGGCTCCCCGGGCCAGGCCTGCTCGGCACACGCGCCGACCACATCGACGGGCGCCGGCACGTGGTCATACGTGCCGAAGCCCAGGCAACGTCCGTGGTCGCGCGCACAGACATGGCGCTCCGGCCACCGGACGAACGGCGTCGGGTCGGTCATCCGATGCGTCGTCCCGTACACATAGGGATGGGCGACGGGGGTCAGTGGGAGTGACCGGCCCGCGAGCCCGACGACCTCCGGACCCCAGACCCCGCAGGCGATGACCACGTCGTCGGCCGCGATCGCGCCTCTCGAGGTCCGTGCCAGCCGCATCCGTCCTCGGACCGTCTCCCATGACTCGAACGCGGTGTCGAAGCTGAACTCCGCACCCGCGCGGACGGCCTGCGTCCGGAGAGCCCCGGCCAGCGTGGCTCCATCGGCGACGCCGTCCCGGGGATGGAACAGGCCCCCGACGCAGCGGTCCGGATCGATCAGCCGCGGGTTGAGCGCCGCCGCCTCCCTCGGCCCGAGCAGGGTGGCCGTCAGGCCTCGTTCGCGCGCCAGCTCGGCACGGTGCTCCAGATTACGCAGGCCGTCCGCGCCGAGCGCTACTTCCACGCCACCGACCCGCAGGAACCCGGCGCCGCTCGCGCGGGCGATCGCGTCGTAGCGGTCCGCGCTCATCCTGGCCAGGTCGGTGAGAACCTCGGTCTCGTTGAGCTGTCCCACGAATCCGGGCGCGCGTCCTGTCGACCCCGGGTTGCTTCCCGGCGCGCCCTTGTCGATCACGCGTACAGCGATATTCGGCCGCGAGGCCAGCTCCGCGGCGACCGCCGTCCCGACGATACCTGCCCCGACCACCACAACTTTTCGCACGCCGTCTCCTCCCGGTCCGTCGAGACGAAGCATACCGACCAGTGGGTATGTACGCGAGACCCGGTTGTCGGCCTCCCTGTCGACCGAGCTCAGCCTGTGTCGGTTGCCAACCCGTGGAGAACCATGTCGGAGTAGGACTCGGCGATGGCCTGCATGCTGCTGCCACGGCCGGAGCGATACCACTCGTGCGCCCACGCGCACATGCCCATGATCCCGAAGCTCACCAACCTCGGATCGCCCTGCGTGCTGAGCGCTCCGTCGCGGATTCCGGCCTCGACGACACCGGTGAAGAGCGCCTCGTACTCGTCGCGCTTGGCCTTGATCTCGGCGAAGTCCTCGGGGGTCAACGACCGGCGCTCCCGGTAGAAGATCGCCATGCGATCCCGATGGACCTCGACCGACTCGAGTAGGTCACGGATCAGCTCCCGCAGCGCTTCCGGCGCGGACGGCGACCGATCGATGATCTCCTTCGCCCGCTCGATCTCCTCGTCGAGGAAGCTGTGGTGGATCAGTCGCAGCACGTGGTCCTTGCTGCGGAAATGGTGGTAGAAGGCGCCCTTGGTGAGCTCCGCTGCCCCGACGATGTCCTGCACCGTGGTGCGCTCGTACCCGGATTCGGAGAACAGTCGCACCGCCACGGCGATGAGATGCTCCCGGGTGCGCGCCGAGGCCTCCTCGTGAAATGACATCAACGCCCCTCCCGAGCCGTCGCCATACTAGTGAGCACGGTCCGGGTCCCTCTCACCTGGCACAGGGGCGTCCGAGCGTCAGGGGCGCACGGTGTCCTCGATCCGGCGGACCGCGTGTCGCAGCGCCTCGCGGCAGGCCGCGATGGCCGGGTGCTCACCGCTGCCACGTCCCACCGCGGTGAACAGCTTGCGCACGTGCGGGCCTCCTGGGAGCGCCCGCAGCGACACTGTCGGTCGCTGGTCGATCCAGATGATGTCGGGAAGGAACGCGGCCGCGTGGCCCATCTCGACCAGTCTCTTGTGCACCTGGATGTCGCTGGTCTCGTAGCGGATGTCCGGGTCGAACCCGGCGAGGCGGCACAGCTCGATGGACCACTGCCGGGACGCGCAGCCCTCGGGCTCCATCACCCAGGGCTGCTCAGCCAGCTCGGCGAGGTCCTGCCTCGGATCGCCGGGCGGGAGCGCGAGGCGCATCCGGTCGTCACACAACTCGACCCGTTCCAGCTCGGCGGGCCTCGCGGTCGCGTATCCCGGGTACTCCTCGCCGATCACCAGGTCGACGTCGTGGGTGATCATGGTGCGCAGGGTGGTCGTCGAGTCGACCTGGATGACCTCGACCCGCAGACGGGGGAAGGCCTCGCTCAGCATCGTCAGCATGACCGGGACGATGGTCAGGTTCACGGTCTGGAAGGCGCTGATGCGCACGGTGCTGGTCAGCTCGGTCATCGACTGCGCGATCTCGGACTCGGCGGCGGCGAGCGCCCGCATGATCGTCTCGGTGTGCGCGACGAGGATCTCCGCCTGGGGTGTCAGCTTGAGGCGCCGGCCCTCCGGTTCGAGCAGCGCGACACCTGCCTCCCGCGCGAGCTGGGAGAGTTGCTGGGAGATCGTGGAGGGGCTGTAGGAGAGCGCGTCCGCGACCGCACTTATCGTTCCCCGACGGTGGAGCTCTCGAAGTAGCCTTAGTCGGCGCAGGTCCAGCATCGTTTATGATCTTTCGGCTTTTTCGATCCTTTACGTTCGAACATACCAACTTTCCCGAAACGATGATGAAGGGCACACTGTCCGTGACTTCGGTCACCGCGCGTTGTCCAGCCCGAGGCAACGCAGTCCAACAGCCCAGAAAAGGTCGAGCGTGACTTCAACCAACCCGAGCGCGGACGCCACCGGCGCGCCGCCGGCCCAGGCCGGCTACCACAAGGACCTGGGCAACCGCCAGGTGCAGATGATCGCGATCGGCGGCGCGATCGGCGTCGGCCTGTTCCTCGGTGCCGGTGGCAGGCTCAAGGACATCGGGCCGTCACTCATCCTCGCCTACCTCGTCTGCGGTCTGTGTGCGTTCTTCGTCATGCGGGCGCTGGGCGAGCTGGTCGTCTATCGGACCCGTTCCGGCAGCTTCGTGTCCTACTCCCGGGACTTCATCGGCCCCTGGGCCGGGTTCGTGACCGGGTGGATGTTCTGGGTCAACTGGGCGTTCACCGGCATCGCGGAGCTCACCGCGATCGGCGTCTACATGCACAAATGGCTGCCGGAGATGCCGCAGTGGATCAGCGCCCTCATCGCGCTGGTCGTGGTGTTCGCCGCCAACCTGATCTCGGTGAAGCTGTTCGGGGAGCTCGAGTTCTGGTTCTCCATGATCAAGGTGCTGGCCATCTCGATCTTCCTGGTGACCGGTCTGTACCTGGTCGTCACCCACGCGTCCATCGGAACCGGTCACGCCGGGCCGGAGAACCTGTTCACCGGCAACGGCCTGTTCGGCGACTTCTTCCCGAACGGGTTCGCGATCGCTCTGCTCAGCCTGCAGGCGGTGATCTTCGCCTACAACGGGGTGGAGATGGTCGGCATCGCGGCGAGTGAGGCGAAGGAGCCGAAGAAGATCATCCCCAGGGCGATCAACTCCGTCGCGTGGCGGATCGGCCTGTTCTACTGCGGCTCGGTGCTGCTGCTGGTCATGATCCTGCCCTGGACCATGTACGGCCCGGACGAGTCGCCCTTCGTGCTGGTGTTCTCCAGCATCGGCGTCCCGGCCGCCGGTCACATCATGAACCTCGTGGTGATCACCGCCGCGTGGTCGTCGGTGAACTCGGGCCTCTACTCGACCAGCCGGATCATGCACGGACTGGCCGCGGTCAAACAGGCACCCGCGTTCACCGCGCGCATCAGCAAGCGCGGCGTCCCGGTCGGCGGTCTGATCCTGACCACCATCGTTTACGTCTTCGGTGTCGTGCTCAACTACCTGGTGCCGCAGCAGGCGTTCGACATCGTCGTCAACATCGCGGGCCTCGGCACGATCATCGTGTGGTCGTCGTTCCTGGTGGCCAACATCAGGATGCGGGCCATGGCCGCGCGCGGGGAGCTGGAGCCGCCGAAGTTCCGGATGCCGTTCGCCCCGTACAGCAACTACATCACGCTGGCGTTCCTGCTGATGGTGGTCGTGCTCATCGCGTTCGCCAAGGACTTCTCCCAGCGGGTGTCGTTCTATGCGATCCCGGTCGTCGTCATCGCGCTGTTCGTCGGATGGCGCGCCGTCCGGAACAAGGTCCCGGACTTCGACCCGGAGCTGGAGCCGGCCTCGGCCTCGCGCGACGCCTCGCAGCCCGACTAGCGGCATGCCCCACTGGCACGAATGTGGCTTTAGGGACGTTGAACGTCCCTAAAGCCACATTCGTGCCGTTGGAGGGGGGGCCGGTAAGCGCCAGGATGGCGGGATGACGGGTTCGGGTGGACCGACCAAGCTGACCCTGCCGCCGACCGCGTTGCGGTCCCGGGTGACCGAGATCGAGAACGTGTACGTCATCGGGCACTTCGGGATCGCCCGGGTCGCCGAGCGGGACTGGTCGTTGCGGATCGGCGGCGCGGTCACCGAGCCGCTAGAACTCACCATGTCGGGGCTGAGGGCGCTGCCATCGGTGACCGTTACGGCCGTACTGGAGTGCTTCGGCAACCCGCTCGCGCCCTCGATCCCGGTCCGGCGCGCGGCGAACGTCGTGTGGCGCGGTGTCCCCGTGGCCGACCTGCTCATGGCCGCGGGGGTGGAACCGGGAGCGACGGCCCTGTGGGCCGAGGGCATGGACTCGGGCCGGTTCGACGACGTCGACTGCACCGAGTACCTGAAGGACCTGCCTCTCGAGATCGCCGTCGAACGGGGCATCGTGGCCTACGAGATGAACGGCGCGCCGCTCACCGCGGAACACGGGTTCCCGGCGAGGTTGTTCGTGCCCGGCTACTTCGGCACGAACAACGTCAAGTGGCTCCGCGAGCTCACCGTGACCGACCGCAGGCCCGAACACCTGTTCACGACACGGCTGTACCAACGCCTCGAACCAGGATCCTCAGAACCCAGGCCGGTGCGCGACATCGATGTCACCAGCCTGATCACCATCGCGCCCGGATCCCGGGCGCCCGGCGAGGTGCTGATCGAGGGCTGGGCGTGGGGCGCGGCGCAGATCGAGCGTCTGCAACTGCGGATCGGTGGATCCTGGACGGATACCGAGCTGGAGCGGCGACCGACCGGCACGTTCGGCTGGCAGCGGTTCTCCCACCGGCACCGATTCGAGGCAGGCGATCATGAGATCACCGCGAGGGCGACCGATGCCCTCGGACGGGTCCAGCCGCTTGCCGACGCGCGTAACCAGGTGCATTCGGTGACGCTGAGTGTTCGCTAGCGGCACCGCTCCACTCTTGCGTGAATCGGCGAGGCGTTGGTTCACGGGCTCGGTATCGTTGTCGCCGATGATGATGCACCGGCCCCGCTGGGGCCTGGCGAGGACCGGTGCGCCGGCGTCGACGGAGCTGTCCGGCACGGTGGGCCGCAAGGTCCGGCTCCGCGAGATCGCCGGGCCCGACCTCCGCACCCTCATCCGCTTCGACCGTGATGCGGCACGGGGTGGCGACCCGCGAATCGGCGGGTACCGGCACTGGGCCGCCCATCGGGCCGCGGCTGAGGACCCCAGCCTGCAGTTCGCCATCGAGACCCTGCGCGGCGGCATGCTCGTCGGATCGGTCTGCGCGATCGAGGCGGACCCGTCGTCCGGACGGTTCAGCTACGGCATCGGTATCGGACCGCGGCACCGGCGGTGCGGCTACGCCGGCGACGCCATAGCCATCCTGCTCGGGTTCATGTTCACCCAGCGTGGTTACCGCGAGTGCGAGGTCAGCATCTTCGGCGGCAACCTGTCCTCGCTGTCGCTGCACCAAGGCCTCGGGTTCAGGGAGGAGGGTCGGTCTCGGGACACCGAGCTGCTCCACGGCGGGATCAAGGACCTGGTGCGGATGGGTATCGACGCGGAACGCTTCACCGAGCTGCACCCGGACTTCGCCGGGCCGGGCGGCCCTGAGGGCACCCGCCGAGGGCGCCATTGGCGCCGGACCCGGGGCCGCCACTGGTACGCCGAGGTCAGCCCGTCGTAGCGGAGCGGACCGCGCTCCCGCACAGACCGTGCACCTGGTCGGTGACCTCGTCCAACGAGCCGGACGTGGGCCGCGCGTCGGCGAGGAGCTCATCCACCTGCGCAAGACCCGCGCGGGACAGCAGTGTCTTCTCGTTCGTGACCCACTCGCCCCTCGCCGCGAGAACGGCGTGCGCGGCCTGGGACGTGCCCTGTGCGAGCAGCCCGACGCACTGGGTCAGCCGAGCGTGCGCGGCATGGCTCGACCTGGCGTAGCCGAACAGCAGCTCGGCACTGTTCCACCACACCGTGGGCGCCGCCGCACGCAGCGCCGCCGGATAGGTGGGACGGGGCAGCTGTCCACGCAGCACCTCATTGATCCCCAGCTCGGCGACGACGAGGTAGGACGGGATGCCGGCGAGGTGGAACAAGAGCGGCTCGATCCGGAATCGGCCCGCCCGCGCCTCGGCCAGCTCGTGCTCGACCGAGCAGAGATCGCGGTAGTGCACGTCGACGCGCCGACCGTCGACCTCCAGCCATGCGCCTCCGTTGAACACCCCGCCACCCCACGCGCCCAGCTCGAACACCTCGCCGGGCCAGCCCAGGGCGCGCAGGTCGCCGGGGTCGAAGGTGTCCCGGTAGTAGACCGCCATGTCCCAGTCGCTGTCCGGGCGGTGGGTGCGTTGCGCCCGGGACCCGCCGAGCGTCACCGCGTCGACGTGGGGGAGCGCGATGAGCCGATCCGCGACGTGCGCGACGAAGTCGTCGTCGTTCACCTGATCATCACTTCCCTCGGGCGTGGGCTCTCAATCCAAGATCACCACCGTATGAGGGCTGTCCACCCGGTTTCGGTGGGGCTGATCAGGTGAGCCGAGCCAGGCGGTGGACGAGGTTCTCCAGCGTGTCGTCGTCCTCCGACCAGGGAAAGTATGGGACGTTCGTGCGCAGCGTGGCGTATCCGTGCAGCGCGATCCACAGTGCCGTCGCGTCGCGCACCGGATCGTTGCTGGACGAGCGTCCCGCCGCGACGCAGTTCTCGATCCCGGTGATGAGGGTGGCGAACGCCTCGGCGCCGACCATGGTGTGGACGGAGTCCGCCTTGGCGATGCCGGTGGTCAGCGTGCGGCGGCGGTCGAACAAGACGTGGTACCTGCCGGACTGCTCCTCGGCGAACTCGAGGTAGGCCTCGCACGCACCGCGCAGCTGATCCACCGGGTCGGTCTGTGCCGCGACTGCCGTCGACACCGCGACGTACAGGTCGTCGAACGCCGCATCGACGACCGCCTCGAGGATCGACTCACGGTCGGGGAAGTGGCTGTAGATCGCCGGCGCGGTGATGCCGATCCGCCGGGCCACCGCGCGGAGCGTGACCGCGTCCTCGTTGCCGGTCTCTTCCAGGAGCTCCGTGGCCGCTGCCTGGATGTCATCGCGTAGCTGTGCGCCCTGACCTCGCGGGTTGCGCTGTCGTTTCACCGCTGCCGCACTCATACGGGTCACTTTACAGGTGATTACCGACTTGCTTACTATTCGCCAGTAAACACACACCCGTTTACTGATGGATGGAGCACGGTCATGCTCGAGGCAACGACGCCGTCGGCAGCAGCTGTCCACACCGGACCGACCGCGACACGACATCGTCCCGGTCGAACGGCCGTGCTGGCCTCCGGCGCGGTGGGCGGGGTCGCGCGAGCGCTGGAACAGGCCGGCGGGATGACGATCCTGCTCGCCCGCGTGGTGCGTACCTCGGTGGGCAGCCCACTCGGCTACTGGGGCGAGGTCCGCGACCAGATGTACGAGATCCTCAAACTGTGCTGGATGCCGATGATGGTGTCCTGCGTCGCGTTCGGCTTCGGTGCGCCAGGTCTGCAGGGTGGCAACTTCTTCAGCCTGTTCGGCATGCCCGAGCGCCTCGGGTCGTTCTTCATCATGGCGAGCGTCCGGGAGTTCGCTCCGTGGATCAACGCCATGGTCGTCGCGGGCGTGATCGGTACGTCGATCACAGCCGATCTCGGCGCCCGGCGTATCCGCGAGGAGTTCGACGCCATGGAGGTTCTCGGCGTCGACCCGATCCGGGTGATCATCCTGCCGCGAGTGGTCGCGCTGGTCATCATGACCGGACTGATGGACCTGGTCGCGCTGGTGTTCGGAGTGCTGGGTGGCTGGCTCGCCGCCTTCGAGCTCGGCGCCGACTCCGACGCCTTCTTCGCCAACTTCTGGGCGAACGCCACCACCACGGACATGTGGGGCAGCGTCGTGAAGACGTTCATGTTCGGACTGATCGTCGGCATCGTGTGCGCCTACAAGGGCTACCACGCGCAGGGCGGACCGATGGGGGTCGGCCGCGCGGTCAACCAGGCCGTGGTGATCGCCTTCGCGCTGATCTACTCCACCAACTACGTGTTCACCGCGTTGCTGCTCGGGCTCCACCCGTACATGCAGGTCTACCGATGAGCGCCCAGGTCACCGTGCGCGGCTCCCTCGCCTCGGTGGGCGAGATCGTGCGGTTCAGCGGCAGCGTGATCCGCGAGCTGCCGCACACCCGCAGGTACGCGAGCGAGGTCGCGCACCAGGCCGGCGTGCTCATCCTGACCAGCGGACTGATCATCTGGGCCATGCAGGGTGTGATCGGGACGATGTGCGGAACCGAGGCCGCCTACACGCTCAAGCAGGTCGGGGCGCCGCTGTACTCGGGGGTGTTCAACGCCTGGTGCGGCCTGCGTGAGCTCGCGCCGTACATGTGGGGCTACATCTTCGCCGCGAAGGTCGGGTGCGGGTTCGTCGCGGAGCTCGGGTCGATGCGCGTCGCCGACGAGATCGACGCCATGGAGGTCATGGGCGTCCGGTCACGTACCTACCTCGTCGGAACTCGGCTGCTCGCGGCCTGGATCGCCATCCCCTTCCTGTTCACCATCGGGCTTGCCATCATGTACCTGGCGGAGTACTTCGTCACGGTGATCAACCTCGGCGGGGTCTCCTCCGGCGGGTACCTGTACATCTTCTGGCTGTACCAGACTCCCGGCGACTTCCTGTACGCACAGCTCAAGGTGATGGCGATGGGAACGGTCATTGTGCTGGTCGGTTGCTACCACGGGTTCACCGCACACGGCGGCCCGGTCGGGGTGGGAAGAGCCACCGCCCGCTCGATGATGATCAACATGGTGCTCATCCACATCATCGGGGTGCTCGGCACCCAGCTCTTCTGGGGACTGAGCCCCAACGCACCGGTCGCCAACTGAGAAGGCAGGTCGATTTCGTGTTCAGTAATCCCGTGCAACCGGGCCGCTACACCGCCGAGCTGTCGGACGACGGTGTTGTGGTGTTCCTGATCGGTATGCGGTTCAACCACTGGTGGCGCATCGACAAATGGTGGTTCATCCTCACCGGGATGGCGCGCATGCTGCGCTATCTCGACCGGGGTGACGCCGGCCTGCTGCAGAGCAGGTACTGGTTCGGCCGCACCCTCATCCTGGTGCAGTACTGGCGCAGCATGGACGAGCTGATGGCGTTCGCCTCGGACTCACAGGCACCGCACGCCCGCACCTGGCGCGAGTTCAACCAGCGGGTCGGCAACGACGGCAGCGTCGGTATCTACCACGAGACCTTCCAGGTGCTGCCCGGGAACTCGGAGGCGATGTACGTCAACATGCCGGTGTTCGGGCTGGGCGGAGCGCTCGGCCCGGTCCCGGTGGACAGGTCGCGGGACACGGCCCGCCAGCGCCTTGCCAGACAACGCCGTGCCGAACGCGTCGCCGCGCAACCAGACGGGGTCGACGATGTCGGGGCGCGCGGCACGCAGACCGGGTGAGGCACTACCGCCTGGATGCGCTGACCGCGTCGGCGTCGATCCGCCTGTCGCGCGGTTCCGGCAGGCGCACGTCGTCGTCCGGTTCCACCGCGACCGGCTCGGAGGGCACAGTGGGTTGCGCGGGCTGCGGGGTCGAGGGCGGTGGCTTCTTCAGCATCAGTACGAGCAGCACCCCGACACCGGTCGCGGCACCGGTGGCGATGAACATGTCGGCGTAGGACATGGCCTGGACGTGCAGTTGCGCGGTCTTGTAGAGACCGAGGAGCTTCGCCTGGTCGGCGTTCTGGTACTGCGGCAGTGTCGACGCGGTCTGCAACGAGCCGGTGTCCGAGGACAGCTGGGCCTTCACCCTGGACACCAGAATGCCCATGATCGCCACGCCGAGTGCGGACGCCACCCGTTGCACGACGTTGTTCATCGCCCCGCCGTACCCGACCAGGTGCGGCGGCAGCCAGTTCAGGCCGTTGGTCATGATCGGCATCATGCCCAGTCCGCCGCCGAGGACCGCCACCATGACCCAGACGGTGGCCTCGGTTCTCGTCATGTCGACGTTGATGCCGGTGGCCAGTAGGTAGGCACCCAGAACGCTGCCGGACAGCCCGATGAGAGCGGGCAGCCGTGGACCGAACTTGTCGTAGAGCACGCCCGCCAACGGCACCAGGACGACCATCATCAGTCCCATCGGCAGCAGCACCATGCCGGTGGAGTGAGCGGTCAGTCCCTGTGCGCTCTGCAGGAACTGCGGCAGGTAGTACATCGTGGCGAACAGGCTGATCATCAGCACCCCGATGAGCAGCAGCGAGTTGATGAACGGCCAGCACCGGAACAGCCGCAGGTCGATCAGCGGGTGCTCGACCTCGTTCTCGATGACCGCGAACAGGGCGAGCGACACCACGGCGCTCGCGGCGAGGATCATCACCAGATAGGAGTCCCAGTGCCACTTCTGGCCCTTGGAGGACACCACGATGATCGCGGCGAGGCCGTAGCCGAAGGTCAGGAAGCCCCACCAGTCGAACCTCTGCGCCGAGGGGCCCCTGCTCAGCCTCGGCAGCAGGAACAGCCCGGCGAGCACGGCGGCGATGCCGATCGGGGTCTTGAAGTGGAAGATCCAGCGCCAGCTCAGATCTTCGACCAGGAGCCCGCCGATGGTCGGGCCGCAGCTCGGCGCCGCGGCGACCCCCAGTCCGTACAGACCCATCGCCGCGCCGATTTTGTCCTTCGGCACGATCTGGTAGATCATCGAGATGGTGACCACCGGCACGATGCTGCCGGGGATCGCGGCCAGCACGCGGAACGCGATGAGGCTGTTGAGGTCCCAGGCCAGACCGCACAGCGTCGATCCCAGCAGGAACCCGATCATCGCGACGCGGTGCAGCAGCGTCGGCCCGAGTCGGTTCGCCAGCCAGTTGCTCGTCGGCACGAACACGGCCAGGCCCAGCGAGAACGCCGTGCTGATCCAGGCGACGTCGTCGCTGCCGCCGCCGAGGTCCTTCTGGATGTGCGGGATCGCCACGTTGACGATCGCGCTGTCCATCGGGGGCAGGAAGCTCCCGACCATCAGCACCAGGAGAGGCGCCAGCCAGTTCTGGGTCGCGCGATCGGCGTCCGGTGTGGCGGTAGCAAGCATCACCTCAGTTCTTAGCATAGGAGAGCTATATAAGTCAGTAATGAAGACGAAATCCGTCGTTTTCCATGGTCAACCGGTGGTTCGGTCAGCCGCGTGAGCCGGCGACCTCTCTCAGGATGCGCAGTGCCTCGTCGGCGTGCCGGTCGAACTTCATCTCGCCGGTGATGACCTCGACGACCCGCTGGTCCTGGCCGATGACGAAGGTGAGCCGTTTGGTGTGCAGCGGGATCAACCGCCGCCACGCGCCGAACCGTTTGGCGACGACGCCGCCCTCGTCGGACAGCAACGGGTAACCCAGCGAATGCGCGCCCGCGAAGCTCTGCTGCTTGTCGACCGAGTCAGGGCTGACGCCGACCGGGCGCGCCCCGAGCGCGGCGAACTCGGCCGCCAGATCACGGAAGTGACAGGCCTCCCTGGTGCAGCCGCCGCTCGAGGCGAGCGGGTAGAAGAACAGGACGACCGGGCCGTCGGCCAGCAATGCGCTGAGCGTGCGCCGCTCGCCGGTCTCGTCCGCGAGCTCGAAATCCTGTACCTGGTCACCGGGTTTCATGAGGGTCCTCTCCTGGGGATGTGGCTCGTTGGTCGATCATTGTTCGCCGGGCTGTCCCGCTCCGCGTCGGCGAGGTGGCATCGGGAGGAAGCCGCTGGTCCGGCGGATGTAGTCGGCGTACTCCGGCCGCCGCCGGCCGATCGTCGACTCGAGGAGCCGGGCGCCGCTTCCCCTGGTGAGCAGGAAGGTCATGACCGCCGCCGACACGAGTGACACCAGACCGAGCCGGTGGTGCAGCGCCAGCAGCGTCAGGCCCCACCAGACGCAGGCGTCACCGAAGTAGTTGGGGTGGCGGGTGTAGCGCCAGAGCCCGGTGTCCATGACCCCGCCGCGGTTGTCCGGGTCGGCACGGAACCGGGACAGCTGAGCATCGCCGACGGTCTCGAACACGAACCCGACGATCCACAGCGCGATGCCCAGCCACATCAGCGGATCGCCGCCGACGAGCGTGTCGCCCGTTCCGTACTGCGCGAGCTGCACGGGAAGCGACACCAACCACACCAGCGCGCCCTGGACCAGATAGACCGTGCGCAGCGCATACAGGTCCCGGTTCCCTGGCGCTTTCGCCAGCAGCTCCCGGTACCGGGGGTCCTCGTCGCGACCTCGGTTGCGGACGGCGATGTGCCAGGCGAGCCGCACACCCCAGACGCAGGTCAGACCCGTGACCAGGACCCGTCGCCACGAGTCGCCCTCACCGGCCGAGAGCACGAACGTCGTGACGGCGACGACCGCGAACCCGAGGCCCCAGACGACGTCCACACCGTCGTGCCGGCCACCACGTACCCACACCGCGACCGCGGCCGCGGCCAGCATGAGCACGAGCGTGGCGACCGCGGTCGCACCGAGGTTGGTGAGGACCGCCGTGAGCGTCGGAGGCGAGGTCATCAGACCCCGTCCGGCGCACCACGCCGAGCCGAGGGACCGATGCCGTGCGGCAGGGGCACCGCGGGCTCCTCTCCGGGGTCGCCACCGAGAAGGTGCGGGCGAGCGCGGGGCAACCCGTTGCGGCCGTGGTCGTCCGGCCGGACCGCCAGCATCTGGTGCACGCTCATCCGGTTCTCGTCGAACGCCAGCGCCGCCCCCGCGAGGTAGAGCAGCCACACGCGGTACTGCTCCTCGCCGACCAGGGCGACCGCTTCCTCCCGCCGTTCACGCAGGGTCTCCAGCCACGGCAGCACCGTCCACACGTAGTGCTCCCGCAGTGTGTGAACGTCGACGACCTCGTGGCCGGCCTGTTCGAGCATGGCCAGTGTCGCGCCGAGGGGACGCATGAACATGTCCGGCGCGACGTACCGTTCGATGAACGCGCCACCGCCCGGCGCGGAGTCCGAGCCGGCGGCACCCCGGCTCATCTGCTGCAGCAACAGCCGGCCGTTCGGACGCAGCAACCGGTACAACACCCCCGCGTACGTCGGATAGTTGTCCTCTCCGACGTGCTCGCCCATCTCGATGCTGGCCACGGCGTCATACGGCGGGTCGGTGATCTCCCGGTAGTCCTGGACCCGGATCTCGACCTGGCCGCTCAGTCCCAGCTCCGCCACCCGCGCGACCCCGAAGTCCCGCTGCCGTGCCGACAACGTCACGCCGGTCGCGGTGACCCCGTAGTGCGTGGCCGCGTGGATCAGCAACGCCGCCCATCCGCAGCCGACGTCGAGCAGGCGCATGCCGGGGCGCAGGTTCAGCTTGCGGCAGATCAGGTCGAGCTTGTCGCGCTGTGCGTCGGCCAGCCCGTACTCCGGGTAGTCGGCGGGGTCCTGGGTCCAGTAGGCGCAGGAATAGGCCAGTCGCGGGTCGAGGAGCAGCTGGTAGAAGTCGTTGGACAGGTCGTAGTGGTGCGCGATGGCGGCACGGTCGCGTACCCGGCTGTGCAGCCGGCCGGACAGCCGCGCCTCGGACACCGGCGCCGGTGGCCGGGGGCCGACCGCACCCAGGCTCACCGCGAGACGTACCGCGTCGAGCCGCTCAGACAAGCTCAGGCTACCGCCGTCGGTGCGCTGCTCCCTGGCGATCGACCAGAATCGGTGAAGGCCTTCGGCCAGGTCACCCTCGACGTCGAGCTCACCGGTGACGAACGCGCGGGCGAGCCCGAGCTCACCGGGGTTCCACAGCAGACGCCGCAGGGCCCGGCGATGCCGGACGACGACCACGGGCCCACCGGCCGGGCCCGCTTCACTCGCGTCCCACGCCCGGAGCCGGACCGGCATCGGGGCGCCGATCAACCGCTCGACCAGATCGACCAGGCGGGAGGCGACAGCTTCCTTCATGTGCGGACCTCTCGATAGATGCTCTTCGGTGCTTCGGAGCCGGCGGCCCGCCGGATTGGCGGTCCGTCCTGGCTGGTCACTGCGCTTCCGAGCACCGCGGTGTGACGCGGTGTCACTCCCGGGAGGCAAGATCGGTGGCCGTTCGGAGACGGCCGACATGCGCGGCCGCACACACCCGTGGAGGAGAACTCATGTGCAGGGGCAGCGGCACCCGACGGCATCGGCCAAGAGTGCGCCTGTCCGCGTGAGCTCCCAGCAGTGCGTCGAACCCGCACCGGCCTCGACCCGGTCCGCTCGGCCCAGACTGCACAGCCTGACCGGCCTGCGTTACTTCGCCGCTCTGGCGGTGGTCGGGGTGCACGTGGGCTCGGAGTTCGCCGGCTCCGACACGATCGCCGTGGCCACCGGGTACGGATACGTCGGAGTCACCTTCTTCTTCCTCCTGTCCGGCTTCGTCCTGACCTGGTCGTACTCGGCACAACCGGTGGCTCGCTTCTGGTGGCTGCGGTTCAGCCGGACCTGGCCGCTCAACATGACTCTCATGGCGGTGTGGTTCACCGTCGTCGTGGAGCGTGCGCACCTTCCGGGCCCGGTCCACCAGGCCGCGGCGGTCCTGATGATCCAGGCATGGGACCCGCGCAGGTCGGTGTACTTCGTGGGGAACTTCGTCAGCTGGTCGCTGTCCTGCGAGATGTTCTTCTACCTGATGTTCCCGTTCGCCATCATGCTGATCAGACGGCTGGACCGGCGCGGCCTGCTGGTCGCGGCGCTGAGCACGACCTCGGTGATGGTGCTCGCGCCGTGGAGCCTCAGCGGTGTGGTCACGGCCGAGCGGTTCCGGTGGCTGTTCTACATCTTCCCGCCGTACCGGTTCGGCGAGTTCCTGCTCGGCATGATCGTGGCCAGAGCGGTCCTGCTCGGGTTGCGCGTCCCGTGGGCGCGGTGGGGTGGCGTCGGTGCGGGTTTCGGGCTCGCGCTGCTCACCGCGCTCGTCACCTGGTCGACGGTCGCCACCGGGGACACGGTGTCCCGCCCGCTGGTGGCCCTGCTGGCGATCCCGTTCCTGATCCTGTTGCTGGCCAGCTCGGTCACGGCCGACATGGGGACCGGCAGGCGATGGCTCGCCAGGACACCGCTGGTTCGGCTCGGCGAGTGGTCGTTCGCGCTCTACCTGGTGCACGAACCGCTGTTCCAGGTCACTCAGCGGTGGGGATGGTGGGGCAACGGCGCGGTGACCGACCTGACGATCTTCCTGTTGTGTGCCACCGGCCTGGCGGCGGTCCTGCACTACGGGGTGGAGCGCCCCGCCGAGCGCCTGCTGCGCCGTGTCGCTCCGCGCAGTCAAGTAGCGCCGTGAGTAGTTGATTACTTACTGTGAGTCAGCCTGGCGACCGTTTACCTGTTCGTGGTGACCATCCATCGTTTTCGCGAAGTTTCGTCACGCTGAGTCGTAACCAGAGCGGAAGTGATCAGTTGAGCCCCATATGTCTCACTGGTTACAACTTTCACAGGGCGGGCCGGCCTCCCGCGTGACCGAGTGCATCGGACGGCAGCTGCGGGGTGTCGCCGCATGGTGAGCATCTCGGCACGAGGCGGTTCGGCGAAGATGCGCCGACCGGGCCATGCACTGATCACCAACCCCGGACGGCGGCTGCCCTCCGGCTTCGCCGCCATCGCCGGCATTGTCGTGCTGCTGGGTGTGTTCCTGCTGGTGGTCTTCGGATTCCACCGCTCGGCTGGGACCGCCTCGACGGAGAGCGACCTCACCGGTTCCGGCGACGCCGCATGGCAGACCAACAGCGGACCGATGATGTCGTTCGCACCGACGACCTCGGCCGCCGTCCCGACCCGGGACGGTGCTCGCAAGGACCCGCTCAGCTTCACGGACTCGAACTCGGGGACGCGTGCCGGTTCGGCCGCGTCACGGAGTGCGTCCGCGAGCCGGACCAGAGCCGCGAGCTCGCCGTCGACCCGCGCCAAGGCGACGGAGGTCGAGGAGACCGCGGAGCATCGGGCCTCGTCGTCGAGCGACCGCACCACCTCGCGCACGACGTCGGCGAAGACATCGAGCCCCGCCCACAAGCCCACTCCGAAGCGGATTCCGGCCCAGACGAGGGACGCGGACACCGGTGGCGGGCTGGGCGGCGCGGTGAAGGCGCTCGTCCCCGCGCTCTGACCGGCGAGACACTGCATGATCATCACCGCCTGAGGGTTGATTCTCCGGCGACGATCAGCCCTCAGGCGGTGATGATCTCGGTCGGGACGCTAGATGCGGGTGGCGACGAGGGCGCCCTTGCCGGTGTCCAGGGTCGTGGTGACCAGCCTGGAGTCCTGCTCGATCAGGCGACGTAGCGGGGCGATCTCGCTGGGGTGGGATCGCGCATTGTCCGCGATCAGGACGCCACCGGGGCGCAACACCCGCACCGGGTGCGGCCACCACCCGGGGTACTCGGTGCGTTCGGCGTCGAGGAAGAGCAGGTCGACGGAGTCGTCGGGCACGCCGGCGAGCAGTGCGCCACCGTCGCCGACGACGAATCGCACCTGGTCGGCCAGGCCTGCCGTGGTCAGGTGCCGTAGCGCGACGGCCTGCGCGTCCAGGTCGAGATCGACGCTGCGCACCTGCCCGCCCGTGGTCCGTGCCGCCTCGGCGAGCCACAGGGTGGACACACCGTGCGCTGTCCCGATCTCCACGATGTCGCGGGCCTTGACCAGGTGCACGAGGAACCAGACGAGCCTTCCGGCCTCCGGCTCGAGCACGCGCCACCGCTTCAGGCGGTCGGGTTCGTCCGCGTCGTGACGCTCGCCCTCGGCGGTGACCGCATCGATGACATCCTGCACCCGTGCGTCCATGTCATGATCCTCCCACGGACATCCGTCGCGAGCGGGGACGCGCGCGGCCCGAGCCGAACTGTCGGGGTGACAGGGCACAATGCGGCGTACCTGAGGTGAGGAGCGTTACGAACGATGGCCGGACCGAAATCCCTGTCGGAGCAAGAGCTGACGACGGTGCGGGAGGAGTTGTCCACCGGCAAGGCGGTCACGGTGTGGTTCACCTCGGCGGCCGTGGGAGTCCCGGTGGGCGGCTCGGCGAAGGTGATCTCACTCGGCGATGTGCCCGAAGGCGAGTTCATCCAGGTCAAGCCCGCGGGCTCGCGCGACACGATGTTCTGCTCGCCGAGTGAGCTGACCACCGCGCGCCCACCCCGCAAGCGTCCGGCGAAGCCGCCCGAGCTCGCACCGGAGCAGACCGCTCCCGCCGTGCGCGCTCCCGCTCCGGAGCCCGCCCCACAGGTACGCACGCCGGTGCCGCCCTCGCCGCCCGAGCGAAGCCAGGTGGTCCACGCCGAGCCGGCCAAGGTTTCCGATGACCGGCCGCGGCCCGCGTCCGGCCGGTCGGTGAAGCGCCCGCCCGACGTGACGGTCACGATGATCGCCACGACGGAGGGGGAGTGGACGGTGGAGGTCATGATCGGTAAGAAGCGCACCGTGCGGCCGACCGCGGTGAGCCCGGCCGACGTGGCGAAGGCGGCGCGCTCGCTACCGCCCGAGGTCGCCGAGGCCATCGAGTCGACGCTGGAAGCCGCCCGCCAGCGCCAGCTGGACCGGGTCGAGGCGCTACGCGCGGAGCTCGACGCGGCTCAGCGCGCGCTGGAGGAGCTCACCGGCTGATCGGTGCGGCGGTTCCCCGGCCGCTCAGTCCGCGCTGAGCGGCAGCTCGACGACGAACCGGGCACCGCCGCCGGGACGGTCCTCGATCCACACGGCGCCCGAATGGCGCCGGACGTGCTGCGCGACCAGGGCGAGTCCGAGTCCGCTGCCGGTGGCCGGCCCCCGGTCGCCGTGCCGGTTGCCCCGGGTGAACCGCTCGAAGACCTGTTGTCGCAGCTCGGGCGGAACTCCAGGGCCGGTGTCGTCGATCTCCAGCCGTGCATGGCGCTCGCGGCGCAGTACGGCCACCCGGACGGCGCCGCCGGCGTGACGGTCCGCGTTGTCGAGCAGGTTGGTGATGACCCGATCCAGCCGTCGCCGGTCCGCGAGCACCAAGGGGTGCGGTTCGTCGACGTGGAGTGGGACGTACTCGTTCCTGGCGGCGACGGTGTGGGACACCAGCTCCGCGAGGTCGCACGGCTCCAGCTCGTGCTCCTGGTTCGAGTGGTCGTGCGAGATCTCGAGTAGATCGATGACCATCTGGTGAAAACGTGCGAGGTCCGCGGTCAGCAACCGCAACGCGCGCCGCGACGTGGAGGACAACTCGTGCTCGCGTTTGTTGAGCACCGCGGTGGCGTTGACCATCGTCGTGAGCGGCGATCGCAGTTCGTGGCTGACGTCGCCGGCGAACCGGGCGTCGCGGGCCACCCGCTGTTCGAGCGCGGTCGCCGTGCGGTTGAACGTCCTGGCCAGCGGTGCGAGGTCGGCATCGGCCTGCTCGGGCAACCGGGCCCGCAGGTCGCCACCCGCCACCCGTTCCGCTGTGCTGGTCAGCTCGGTCAGCGGGCGCAGCGCCTGGTGTCCGGCCCAGCGGCCCAGCAGCAGGCCGAGTACGAAGCTGGCTCCCACGCCGGCGAGCAACACGGTCCGGACGAACCGCAGCGTCTGTTCGAGGTCACTGAGCGTGGACAGCTCGATGTACAGACCGTCGCGCTGCGGCAACGCGGCCACGGTCGCCAGCACCGGCCGGGTGTCGATGATGTGCTGGGTGGGCGTCGTCGGGGTCTGCGCCGACTTCAGCAGACGCTCGGCCAGCGCCTCCAGGGTGGCCGGATCGGTCATCGGCCCGTCGGCGATCCAGCGGCCGTCGGCCCGCAGCGCGACCGAGTCCTCCTGGTCGTACTCGAGCTCGAGCAGCGCCGCGTTCGGGTCGAGTGTCGGATGCCGCTGCAGGTACGCGGTGATCAGCCTGGCGTTCGCGGAGAACTCGCCGAGCGCGCTCTGCTGACGCTGGTCGAACATGTAGTTCGACGCGAGGTTCCAGGTGACGAGCGCGAGCACACCGGTCACCAGCAACGAGGCGAACGCGAACGCCACCGCCACCCGCCAGCGCAGCGGCAACGTCCGGCGCCTCGGCACCCGCCTGGCCGGCGCATGCGCGGTCACTACGGGCTCGCCTTGTAGCCGACACCCCGGACGGTCAGGACGACGCTCGGGGCGTCCGGGTGGCTCTCCACCTTCCGTCGCAACCGCCGGATGTGGACGTCGAGCAACCGGGTGTCACCGAAGTAGTCGTAGCCCCACACCCGTTGCAGCAGCTCCTCACGCGTGACGACCCGGCCGTTCGCGCCCAGAATCTCGTGGAGCAGCCGGAACTCGGTCCTGGTCAGATGCACTTCCGTGCCGTCCTTGCGCACGACACCACGCTCGGGCAGCATCTCGACGTCTCCGGAGACCAGCTCGGTCTCGGTGCTGGGGCCGCGCGGTGCGCTGCGGCGCAGCAGTGCCCGGATCCGTGCGGCTAGCTCGCTCGCCACCAGTGGTTTCGTCACGTAGTCGTCGGCGCCTGCCTCCAGCCCCTTGATCACATCGGCGGTGCCGGAGCGCGCGGTGATGATGATGATCGGTAGGTCGCCCTTGGCGCGCAGCTGTTCGCACACGGCGAGTCCGTCGATCCCGGGGAGCATGAGGTCCAGCAGCACGACCTGCACATCGGACTTCTCGACCAGCGCGAGCGCCTCCTCGCCGGACACGGCGGGCACGACACGGATGTCCTCGTCGATGAGCCCGAGGGTGAGCGCCTCCCGAATCCTGACGTCGTCCTCCACCAGAAGGGCACTGTTGCCCATCCTCGTGCTCCCCTCGATGTCGAGCGCACCTGCACCTCTCGTCACATTGAACAGCGGCACCGGAACGACCGTGAGCGCACCCCGAGCGACAGGTTTCGTCAGGAGATCGTCAGGAAAGTCGGGCTTTCGCCATTCCTCCGTCGCCTAGCGTTCGGCGAAACAGATGTTGATCAGCTTCCGGGTTCGTGCCCGGACGCCGACCGGTGGGGAAGGAGTGACATGACGAGGTCTTCGCATCCGACCGGATGGTCCGCGGGTGAACGCGGTTGGGCCACGCTGGTGACGGTGGGAGTGGTCGGCGCGGCCCTGTGGCCCTTCAGCCAGTACCGACGCCCGGTGGACGACCGGGTCGACGGCTTCCCGCTGTCCTACTACCCGATGTTCAGCGCACGACGTGGCACACACGGGCACGTCGCCTACGCGGTCGGTGTACACGCCGACGGCTCGCGCGCCCGCCTGCCCTACCACCTGATCGGCCCGGGCGGGGTCAACCAGGTGCGCAAGCAGATGTCGCGCGCGGTTCGACGCGGGCGGGTCGACGAGCACGCGACCGCACTGGCGACGCGGATCGCCGCGAGCCCGGCCGCGACCGATGTGGTACGGGTGGAGATCGTGCGGGGTGACTTCGACCTCGACGCGTGCCTGATGCAGCGGCGCGTCGAAGGGGAGGAGACGGTTCTCGCCGGGGCGGACATCGAGCGTCCGGGGTCGGTTCCCCTCACGGTCGTCCCCACGACGGTGGCTCCACTGGCGGAAACGGCCGGCACAGCGTGAGGTCGATACGCAGGCTCCTGCCCGGCGTCACCTCGGCACCCGCGAGCCGGCTGGGAATGGTCCGGCTCGTCGTCGGTGGCTACACCCTCTGGTACCTGAGCCGTCAGCGCGGGAAGTTCCGCAAGCTCGCTCGCACCGACGCCTCCCAGTTCGAGCCGGTAGGACCGGTCCGGGTCCTCGAGAAGCCGTTGCCGGTCCCGGTCGCGGACGCGCTCATCGACGCGACCTTGGCGAGCACCGCCCTGTTCGCGCTCGGGGCCGGGCACCGGGTCGTCGGCCCGGTTCACTCGGCGCTGCTGACCTGGACGCTGTCCTACCGCAACTCCTGGTCGATGGTCTTCCACAGCGAGAACACCCTCGTGTGGCACACGCTGGTGCTCGGCGCCTGCCGGGCCACGGATGCCGCTTCGCTGGACGCGCTCGTGTCGCGACGCGCACCGGGCGGGCCGCACCCTCGGTACGGGTGGCCGCTGCAGGCGATGCAGGCCGCGTCCGCCGCGACCTACCTGCTGTCCGGGGTGGCGAAGCTCGGCGGCACGAGCGGACTGTCCTGGACCAGCGGTGGCGCGATGCGCCGCCAGGTGGCCATCGACCGGGTCCGCAAGGACGTGTTCGGCTCGGACCGGGGTGCCACGGCGGCCCACGCCCTGTATCCGCACCGCAGCCTGTTCACCGGGTTCGCGGTCGCCTCCCTCGCACTCGAGCTGGGTGCGCCGCTGAGCCTGCTCCACCCGAAGGCCGGGAGGTTGTGGGCGCTCGCGACGTTCGGGATGCACTGGGGCATCCGGGTCATCATGGGTATCCGGTTCCGCTACCAGCTGTGCGGGGCGTCGTTCGCCTCCTGGTTCTCACTCGACCGGCTGCTGACACTGCTGCGGGGGGTCCGGTGAACCGGGCGACGTGACCGACGCACCAGCACCGGCGCGGCCGGGCACGGTGGAACGGCTGGGCCAGCTCGACGCGCTACGCGTCCTCGGCTGCCTGTCGGTGGTCACCGTGCACGCGATCGGCGCGCCGTTCCCGGCGGACAGCGTCGGGCTCGGCGAGGCGAGCTTCCTGTTGCACTACAGCCGGGAGATCTTCTTCTTCGTCTCCGCGCTCGTGCTGGTGCGCTCCAGCCATCCGAAGGTCGGGCCGGATGGCAGGTTGCCCGACGAGGACGAGTTCCGCCGCAGGCGACTCCGGCTGATCGGCGTTCCGTACCTGTGGTGGACGACCCTCTACGGTGCGGTCTGGCTGTACCGGGACCTCGGCGGCGAACAGGCGTTCGGTTCGCTCGTCAACGACCTTCCGTTGCGCTGGCTGTTCCTCGTGGTGACCGGCAGCGGCAACTACCACATGTACTTCCTGCTGGTCAGCATCCAGTACGGGCTGGCTTTCCCGCTGGTGCTGAGGTTGCTGCGGCGCACGGAGGGCCGGCACGGACAGCTGTTGATCGCCTCGCTGGCACTGCAGGTGGCGACATTGGCGGTCTACCACTGGGGTCATCTGCCGGAGAACGGATGGCGCGCCCTGCTCGGTGACGCGAGCCTGCCCGCCTACCAGTTCTGGCTGATCGCGGGCGCTGTGGCCGGGGTGCACGTCCATCGCTGGCACGAGTGCGCGATGCGTCATCGGTTCTGGCTGCTCGGCGCATTCCCGATCTGCGCCGCGGTGCTGACCTGGACCTATTTCGTGCAGGTCGAGAGTAGGGGTGCGGTCGGGGCGAGCAGCCCGCTCCAGCCGATCATGATCATGTGGGCGGTGTCGGTCCTCGGCGTGCTGTACCTCGCATCGGTCCGGCTCGTCCGCCGGGCATCGTCGCCGACGCGCACGCTCGTCGGGCACGGGGCACGCCTGTCGTTCGGGGTCTACCTCGCCCACCCGCTGGTCCTGGACGTGGTTCTCGCGGTGCTACGCAGACTCGACCTGGTCGCGCCGAGCGCGTGGGTGGCGTTCGTCGTACTGCTGCTGACGGTCGGTGTGACGACCGCCGGCTGCGCCTTGCTGCAGTACTCCCGGTTCAGTCCGGCACTGATCGGCAGGCCGAGGATCCGGAGATCAGCCGCTCAGGTTCCCGTCTGAGGTCCCGCACCCCGGTCGAGCTCGCGCAGGCGATCGCGCAGCGGCGGCGGTAGCGCGTCCACCCAGGCCTGCTCGGCGCCCGGTTCCGGCAGCGGGTGACCGAACTCGATCATGTCTCCCGGCGGCAGTTCGGTGAGGTACACCCAGACGAACTCCGCCGCGACGCCAGCCACCTCGACGACCGCGTCGCGCACACCGAGCGCCAGCCGGTTCCTGACCGAGGCATCCCGCCCGGCGCGGATGTGCCCGATGACCCAGACCGAGCGAGGATCGGCGGCGCGCCCGCCGATGTAGTGCCCGTCGGGCAGCCATTCACGGAACGCCACCTGGGCGAACGACGACGGTGCACCGGTGTGCACGCTGTGCACGGACGTGATGCGGCGGGCGAGGTCGGCCCGCCGAGGGCCGGTGAGCAACGAGGCATCGCTGTGACACACGTAGGTGGGCATTCCTGATCGTGCCCCGCGCGGCGCGAGATCACCACCGCGCCGCACGGCACGGTCCGTGGGGTCGAGCGATCGAGTGCGCGATGATCCGGGGGTGAGTGCGCGGGAATCCTCGACCGGGCGGATCGCATCCGCCTCGTTCATCGGCACGATGATCGAGTTCTACGACTTCTTCATCTACGGCACGGCGGCGGCTCTGGTGTTCCCGTCGGTGTTCTTCCCCGCCCTCGGCGAGGCAGCGGGAACGGTCGCGGCGCTGGGTACGTTCGCGGTGGCCTTCCTGGCCCGGCCGTTGGGCTCCGCGCTGTTCGGTCACCTGGGAGACCGTCTGGGGCGCCGGCGAACCCTGATCTACACGCTGTCGCTGATGGGGCTGTCCACGGCGGCGGTCGGCCTGCTCCCCGGCGCGAGTGTCCTGGGGGTCGCCGCGCCGATCACGCTGGTGGCGTTGCGGTTCCTGCAGGGCCTGGCCGTCGGCGGCGAGTGGGGTGGCGCGGTGCTGCTCGCGGTCGAACACGCCCCGGACTCACGGCGAGGGCGGTTCGGCATGTATCCGCAGCTCGGACCCGGTGTGGCATTCGCTCTGGTCAGCACGACGTTTCTGGTCAGCGGCCTGACCATGAGCCAGGCGGCGTTCCTGAGCTGGGGATGGCGGCTGCCGTTCCTGCTCAGCGTCGTGCTCGTCGGAGTCGGCGTTTACATCCGGCTCCGGATCCAGGAGACGCCGGTGTTCCGGGAAGCGCTGGAGAACCGGGACCGTCGGCAGCTCCCGCTGCGCGAGGCGGTGCGGACCCACACCCCGAGGATGCTGCTCGCGGGTGGAGCGCTGAGCGTGGCGTTCGGGCTGAACTACCTGGGCACGGTGTACCTGACCGGCTACGGTACCCGGGTTCTGCACCTACCGCCTCCGACCATGCTGATGCTCGGGGTGATCGGCGGAGTCGTGCTCGCCGTCGTGACCGGTGCTGCCGCGTGGTGTTCGGACCGGATCGGCCGACGGCGCACGGTGCTCGCGGGCAACCTGCTCGGGATCATCTGCGCGCTCGTCGCATTCCCACTGATCGACACCGGTGAGGTGGCGCTCGTCGGACTGGCGCTGTGTCTCCTGCTCGGCATCGGCGGAATCAGCCTTGGACCGGCGGCCGCGTACGTGGCCGAGCTGTTCCCGACCGGTCATCGCTACACGGCCGCGAGCCTCAGCTACAACCTCGCCACGATCCTGGGCGGCGCGATCCCGCCGGTACTGGCCGCCGCGCTGGAGGCGAGCTACGGAAGCGGCGCCATCGGAGCGCTGATGGCGGCACTGGGAGTGCTCAGCGTGGCGTGCGTGCTCGCGCTTCCGGAGACCACGACCGCCTCGTTGCGCGGTTGACTCAGTCCTCGGCGCGCAACGCGAAGTCCCCGGCCGGGTGCAGGGGAGCGGTGTCGGGTTCCGAAGCGCTGCGGCGGCCGTGGCGCGACGGGCCGTCGGAGTGGATCGGCAACCGGTCCACCTCCCACGGTTGGCAGCGCAGCATGTCCGACACCAGGACGTACCCGCGGTCGAACTCGCCGGTGGCGCCGTCGACCATCACGTAGCGTTGCTCGTCGGAATGGATCGGGCGCGCTTCGAGAATGGCGACCCTGAGCTCGCCGGGCTCGAACCGGCAGCGCTCGCGCAAGGCGGCGATCAGCTGTTCCCCGGCCAGGTGCCCGTCGCCGAAGTTCCAGCCGACCAGGGACGCCGCGACCAGCTCGCCCTCCAGCACGAACCGCTCCTCGTGCTCCTCGCCCGCGGCGTGCGGCAGCAACGCGAACAGTCCTCTGCCGTGCAGCTGCATCGCGCGGAACACGAAGATCTGGTGGTTGAGCACCTCCGCGACGTGCTCACCGTAGATCGTCCGCAGCTGGCTCTTGGCGAAGCCGCCGTACTTGACGACGTGTGCGTCGATCTTCTGGAGCGCCGACGGTGTCATCGCCCAGATCGATGAGGCCCAGTTGCCCGAGTAGTACCGCATGGACAGCAGGAACGAGACCTGGTCGGGCCGTCGGTGTCCCCAGCAGATCATGGTGAGTGCCGGGAGCAGGAACGCCGGGAGCAGCCAGATATGCTCGATGGACGGCACGTCCAGATCGACGTGTGCCCAGAACAGGAACGCGACGGACAACATCTGGAAGGCGTTCCACTCGAGTGCCACCGCGACCGGGAGCGACAACATGACCGACAGGTGGAACACGAGCATGACGAGTGCCGCGATCACGGTGACCGACTGGTTGGTCGAGGCCAGGAGCACCGCGGGGGGAACGAGCTCGACGAGCACGCCGCCGTAGGAGATGCCCTTGGTGAGCCCGGAGGGCCGGATGTCCGACGGGAAGCGGCGGTACAGGCGACGCTTCAGCGCCGAGGGGACCATCGGGCTGTTGCTGATCAGCACCGAGATGCTGAACGGGTACATGCTGGTGAGCTTGGATGCCGCCGCACCCATCCACACCAGCACGGTGAGCACCTTGAGCAGGACGATCATGTCGACGAACGGCAGGAAGAGGATCAGCAGCGCGACCCACAGGTGCTCGGCGCGTGCCGCCAGGAAGATCGTCTTGTCCCGCAGGCCGACGAGCGGTACGAGCACGGCCAGCGGGATCAGTACGACCGGCTCCAGCCTGGATGCGGCGCCGAAGGAACCGGTATCGACGTGCGTCGCGGGCGACAGCAGCGGCCACACCGCCGCCGCGACCAACCCCGCGTACACCAGTACGTCGACGACCCCGCGCCGGTCGCCCCGGGTCAACGGCACCCGGCCGTTCCACGGCGGCTGGCGGATGGTGCCGGGACGCAACCAGTACAGGAACCCGCCGAAGGGCGGCAGGAAGCGCCCGGTGAGCGGGCCGGCGCCGCAGCCGAGACCGAGAACCTCGAACAGCAGCGTCCAGACGACCATCTTCTGGAACACGACCGGCTCGTGCCACCAGTCCGCGAACTCGGACAGGGCACCGATCCCCGGCGTGCGCTGCACGAAGTAGAGACCGCCGAAGACGTAGCCGGCCAGTTTCGCCAGGTAGAACAGATACATGCTCGACGGGATGCCGGAGCCGTACTCCGCCCACTGCTTGATCAGCCGGGCGATGCGCTCGGTGCGCGGCCCGAGATGCCACATGAGTACGTCGAAGCGGCGCGGAAGCTTCGGCGCCAGGAACCCCATGACCTTCCCCTCGGTGTGGCAGCCGAACGGGATGATTCGGTACGCCGGACGCTCTGACTCGGTAAAAGTAGTTTACGTAGGAACTACTTGTGTAGACAGTATGAACCCCCGATGTGGTGAGCAGCTGCCGGTCCGGGACACGCCGGTCAGTACGCCGCGTCGAAGAACTGTCGTTCGAGCTCAACCACGTGGGTGAAGGTCGAGGCCAGGCGAGCTCGGGCGTCGTCACCGACCAAGATCGCGATCCGGTCGAACTCCGCGCGGAGGAAGTCCACCCACGCGCTGAACGCTGGTCCGCGATGCAGCTCGATCCACTCCCGGTTGATCGGGTCGGTCGGCGGCTGTTCGCCGTCCCGGTCGGCCCAGTCCAGGTAGAGCCACTCCGCCACCAGCAGCACCGCGAGGCAGGTCCCGTAGTCGGCACCGAGCCGCGTCCGGTCCATCAGCTCGAGGAAACCGGCGGTGGGCGCGCTGAGCGGCGGGGCCTCGCGCTCAGCTGCCGGCACGCCGAGCGCATCCAGTGCGCGGGTGAAGAAGTCGTTCTCCGGTCCGGCGATCAGACCGAGCTGGCGGGCCAGGACCAGCCGGGGCCCCGCCTGGTCCGCCGAGGCGACCGCCGCACCGAGCAGGGCGACGAAGGAGTCGAGGAACTGGTTGTCCTGCACGAAGTAGGTCCGCAGCACGGCGGGCTCGGCCGTGCCGTGCCACAGCTGCTGGACGAATCGGTGTGTGACGGCGGCATCCCAGTCGCCAGCGGTACGACCCCTGAGTTCGGCACTGAAAGACATGATCAACGACAGTAGCCGAGGTTCCACGGACGGGGCAGAGCCACGGCATCGGGGACGGCGGTGAGCCGGACGTGGCTACGCGGGCGGCCGGTTGCTAAGGTGAGGGTGCGCGCAGGGCGCACCCGGTCCGCGGGAAGGGCAGAGCCCACCTGAGTCGGAGGCACCACCCGTATTCCTCCCGTTCCGGCCTGATCATGCGGACACCAGGCGCTGTAGGAACTGGAGTCGATCATGTCTACGCGTCCCCTCCCGGATTCGCCCAGCCTCGAACAGCTCAAGAAACAGGCCAAAGACCTGCAGCGGGCAGTTCGTGCGGCGCAACCGGCCGAGCTTGCGGCCGTCCACGAGTTCCACCCGCGTGCGAACGCCGTCGCGGCGAGTTTCACCCTCAGCGACGCCCAGCTGGTTCTCGCGCGCCAGTACCGCTTCGCCAGCTGGTCGAAGCTGCGCGAGCACCTCGACGTCGTGCACCGGCACAGCCATTGGCCCAATGCCGCCGACGTCCCCGGCTCCTCTCGGCCGGGTGCGGCGGACTTCCTGCGCCTCGCGTGCCTGACCTACGAGAACGACGACGATCGCACCCGCGTCGAGTCCGCCCGCGACCTGCTGCGCGCCACCCCGGCCATCGCGACCGAGGACATCCACACGATGGCAGCCACCGGTGAGGTCGACGCCGCGCGTGAGCTGCTCGCCCGCAACCCCGACCTGGCGCGTGCTCCGGGCGGCCCGTACGGCTGGAAGCCGCTGTTCCACCTCGCGTATTCCCGCGTACAGAGCAACCGGCCGGGATGCTCCTCGGTCGACATGGCACGGCTTCTGCTCGACCACGGTGCCGACCCCAACGAGGGTTACCTGTGGCGCGGGCTGCCCTCGGCGTTCACCGTGCTGACCGGCGTGCTCGGCGGTGGTGAGAGCGACCAGCCGCCGCACCCCGACTGGCTCGCGCTCGCCGAGCTGCTGCTCGACGCGGGCGCCGAGGCGAACGACAGCCAAGGCCTCTACAACCGGCAGTTCAACCCCGACGACAGCCACCTCGAGCTGTTGTTCCGCCACGGCCTCGGGCAGGGCGCGGGCGGCCCGTGGCGCGCCCGGCTGGGAGCGGCCTACCCCTCTCCCGCGCAGATGCTCGCGGACCAGCTGTTGTGGGCCGCACGTACCGACTTCGGCAACCGGGTCGAGCTGCTGCTCGCGCACGGGGTGGACCCCGACGCGCCCGGACTCTGGAACGACGCGAGCTCCGCGTACGAGGTGGCCGCGCTCGCCGGGAACCGGCACATCGCCGAGCTACTGGCGGCGAAGGGGGCCACGTCAGCGCTCGACGACGTGCAGGAGTTCGTCGCGGCGTGCATGGTCGCGGACCCTCCCCGGGTGGAGGGCCTGCTCGGGCGAGATCCTTCGCTGCCGGCGCGAGCCCTGGCGGCCGACCCGTACGCGATCCTGCGTGCCGCTGAGCTGGGCCGCCGCGACGCCGTCGTCCTGCTGCTGTCACTCGGTTTCGACGTCAACGCCTACCAGCGCACCACCCCGCTGCACGAGGCGGCCCGGCTCGGCGACCTGGACCTGGTGCGGCTGCTGCTCGCGCGCGGCGCCGATCCGACGCTGACCGACAGCGAGTTCGACGCCACACCGCTGGAGTGGGCCGAGCACTTCGAGCGGGACGCGGTCATCGAGCTGCTGTCGAAGGCCGCGCCCGATCCCGGCTGAGCACGCTCCGCCGAGGCCTGTGTCGCGCGTGGACCGGTGATACGTTCCGGACACCGCCCGGGGCGGAACTCCGCCCCGGGCGCGCGAACCCGGGGAAGGTGTGGATGGCTGAGCGATCCGGACGGTCACGGTCGAACCTCACGCCGAGCGACGACCGTCGACACCGTCCCGCCGACGGGACCAAGGGCCGTGACAGCCTGTACTTCAACCTGATGCTGCCCGAGCACGAGCTCGGCGTGTTCGTCTACACCTGGGTGGACCACAGGGGCGTCGCCGGACGCTTGGTGACCGCGTGGGGCCCTGAGGAGAAGCCGTACGCGTTCGAGATCGAGCACGGCATCGACATGGGCGAGGCGGACTTCGACGACTGGAACGTCGCAGGCCTGCGCATGCGCCACCTGGAGCCCCTGAGTACCGCGCAGGTGACGTTCAGCAGCACCCCGATCGAGCTCACCTACGACTTCCAGGGCTTGCACGAGGCGTTCGACTTCGACCGCAACCCTCTCGGCTGCCCCCGGTGGATGGCGCTCAACCGGTTCGAGCAGACCGGGCGCGCCAGCGGCGAGGTGCGGGTGGGCGATCGGACGATTCGGTTCGACCAACCCGCGCACCGGGACCACTCGTGGGGCCGGCGCAACTGGCGGATGCCCCAGCACTGGAAGTGGATCGTGGCGCAGACCCCGTCGGGTCAGGGACTGAACCTCTTCCAGTGGGTGGTCAAGGGAGAGCTGGGAACCAACGGCTACGTGCTGCGCGACGGCGAACCCGTCGGGCTGGTCGACGCTCGCTGCCGTGCCGTCTACGACGACGACATGACCAGCCGGCGCCTGCACGCGACGCTGGTCGACGAGGAGGGCGGTGAGACGGAACTGGTGCTGGACCGCTTCGGTAGCGTCGCGCTTCCCGTCGGGGCGAACACCGTCCTGAACGAGGCCGCGTGCCGGGCGGCCATCGATGGCGAGGCCAGCTGGGGCCAGTTCGAGACACAGTGGCCCGCGTCCTACGTCCAGAACCTCGTTGAGGCGCGGACGTGACGTTCCCGTTCGACGTCGAGGCGGTAGGCCGGTGGCTGCGGGCCGAGGGTGTGTGCACCGGGTCGCCTGAGCTGACCCGCATCGGCGACGGCCACTCGAACCTGACCTACGCGGTCGCCGACGGCGACCGGACGGTCGTGTTGCGCCGGCCACCACCGCCGCCCATCCCGAAGGGCGCGAACGACATGCTCAGGGAGGCGCGCATCCTGCGTGCGCTCGCCGACACGCCGGTGCCGGTTCCCCGAGTGCTCGCCGTCGCGGAGCAGGGCGAGGTGATGGACGTGCCGTGTTACGTCATGGAACGCCTCGACGGTGTCGTCGTCACCGAGACGATGCCCGCCGGGCTGGACACCCTCGGCGCGCGCCGCGAGGCCGCCGACGCCTTCATCGACGTGCTCGCGGCGCTGCACACCGTCGACTGGCGTGGCCGAGGCCTGGCCGACCTGGGGCGTCCCGACGGGTATCTCGAACGACAGCTGGAGCGGCTTCCCCGCCTGATCACCGACGGCCGCGGCGTCCTCCCGGCGCCGTTCGGTGAGCTGCGCGACAAGCTCCGTGCCTCGATGCCGGTGTCGGGGGAGCCGACTCTGCTGCACGGCGACTACCGGATCGGGAACGTCATGCTGGGCACGGCCACCCCGGCGCGCGTCGTCGGGGTGCTCGACTGGGAGCTCGCCGGAATCGGCGACCCGCTCGCCGACCTCGGGTACACGCTGGCGACCTACGCGGTTGCGGGGGAGGAACCGCACGCGCTCACCGCGATGTCCTCGGTCACCGCCGCGGCCGGCTTCCCGACGCGCGACGACCTCGCCGCCCGCTACGCCGAGGCGACCGGCCGCGAACCGGCCCACCTGCGCTGGCACGAGTCCTTCCAGCTGTTGAAGCTGGCGATCCTGTTCGAGTACAACCGGCGCAAGACCGAGAAGGGCGACGGCGATCCCTACTACGCCGACCCTGCCCTGGTCGAGGGCCTGCTGTCGGCCTGCACGGCAACATTTTCATGATCACCACCGCCTGACGGCTGTTTCTCGGCAGGGGCACAGCCGTGAGGCCGTGGTGATCTTCGAAGGCACGCGGTCACAGGGCGAAGAGTCTGCTCGCCGTGCCGCCGAGGACCGCGGCGCGCGCCTCGGCGTCGGGCAGCGCCTTCGGGCGCAGTATCTCCAGGCGGGGCTCCAGCAGCGGAGCGAGTGATCCGTAGCAGAGCCGGTCGGGGCCCAGCTGGGCAACGACGTCGGCCAGCCAGTCCTGCCGGTACACGCCCGAGGTCAGGACGTGGAGGTTCGGCGCTGCGCGCAGGGCGCGAAGTGCGGTCTGGCCGGACAGACCGCTCATGTTCATATGTCCGCCCCTGGTCCCGACGACCGACACATCCGGATGGCGGACCGCGAGGTCGGCGAGCTGGGCCGGTTCGGAGACCCAGGGATGGCCGGCCTCGACGACGACGGGCCTGCCGAGGGCCGCGAGCAGCCGCATGAGCGGGTCCAGCAGCGGGTGGTCGTTGACGCGGAAGGTCTCCTCCCACGGGTTCAGGAACAGGCCCACCGCACCCTGCTCCAGAGCCTCGGTCGCCGACGCGACCGCATCGGGTTCCCAGGGATCGATCCGGGCGAGCACCGCGAGGCGCACCGGGCCGGTGTTCACCGCGGCCAGCTGCAGCAGCCCTCGGGTGGCCGAGCGCAGGTCGCGGTCGGGTGGCACCGCGGTGACTCCGACGACCGTGTCCACCCCCAGGGTCTCCGCGACGGAGAGGGCGTGGGCGGGCGACAGCTCGCCCCCGTAGCGCGAGCGGCCGAGGAACACGCAGGCGTCGACGATGCGGCTCATCGCAACAGCCGCAGCGCGTTGCCGCCGAGCACCTTGTCCAGGTCGTCCTCGGCCAGGCCGGCGAGGCGCACCTTCGCCAGCTCGAGCGGGGCCGGGCAACCGGGCGCGTCGGAGCCGAACAGAACCCGGTCCGGGCCGGCCCTGTCGACCGCGTCGGCGATCGCGGCGGGGTAGGGCATCGCCGAGGTGTCGAGATAGACGTTGGGTAGTGCCTCGGCCACGGCGATCGCGTCCTCGGTGTGGCCGAAGCCGCCGATGTGGGCGAGCACCACCGCGACGTCGGGTACCGCCCTGGCGGCGTCGGCGAGCTCCAGGGGAGTGGTGAACGGGTCGTCCCCCGAGTGGAACATCACCGGCACTCCCCGGTCCGCCGCGATCCGGAGCAGGCGCAGAACCGGCTCCTCACCCGGGTGCGCGAGCGTCGAGACCCCGTGCAGCTTGACCCCTCGGAAACCGAGGTCGTCCAGTGCGTGCTCCAGCATGCCGGGCGCCTCGTCGTACCACGGGTGCACCCGTGCGAACGGATGGAGCCGGCCACCGGAGGACGCGCAGGTCGAGGCCAGGATCTCCAGCGCGTCCCGGCGCAACGCCGGAGTGTCGACGATCGTCATCACGACGGCCTGGTCGATACCCGCCTCGTCGAGCTGGGCGAGGACGGCGTCGGCCGGCAGGTGCCAGCCCAGCGCCGGAATGTCGTCGACGTGCGTATGGAAGTCCACGATCATGAACGACGGGCTCCGTCCGGCCGGGGCTGAGGATCTCCGGCCACATCGTGATGACCGGCCATCCGGTCGGTCAAGTAGCGTCACTGACTATTCAGCCAACGAGTGTTTGCCTACGATTAATGGCATTCGGTCGGAGGGAGAAGGCCCGTGCGAATCTGTCACACCTGCGCGGTGGAACACACCGACGACGCACAGACGTGCGCCATCTGCGCCGACGAGCGTCAATGGGTGCCGGTCGGCGGCCAGCGCTGGACGACCCTGGACGAGCTGTCCTCGGAAGGCCACCGGGTACAGCTTCGCGAGCTGGAACCGGACCTGTTCGGGGTCACGGTCGAGCCCACGGTGGGCATCGGACAGCAGGCCCATCTGGTACGGACGGCCGACGGTTGCCTGCTCTGGGACGTTCCGGGGTACGTCGACGCGTCCGCGGTGGCCGGGGTCCGGGAGATCGGCGACGTAGTGGCGATCGCGGCCAGCCACCCCCACATGTACGGGCTGCAGGTGGAATGGAGCCACGCGCTCGGTGACGTTCCGGTGCTCGTGCCCGAGGTCGACCTCGCGTGGGTCGCACGGCCGGACCCGGTCGTCCGGCCGTGGTCAGGCACGCTCGACCTGCTGCCCGGTGTCACGTTGGCCCAGGTCGGAGGGCATTTCCCGGGCAGCGCCGTGACGCACTGGCGACACGGCGCCGGCGGGAGGGGTGTCCTGTTCGGAGCGGACACGATCCAGGCCAACCCGGATCGCGTGTCGGTGACCTTCATGCGCAGCTACCCGAACCGAATCCCACTGTCCGCGGCCGTCGTCGAACGGGTCACCACCGCCGTGGAGGTATTCGAGTTCGACCGGCTCTACGACAACTTCGGCCGCACGATCGACAGCGGGGCACGGGCGATCGTCCGGCGCTCGGCCGACCGCTACATGGCATGGGTGCGAGGGGACTTCGATCACCTGACCTGACCGGTTCGCCGGGGGACACTCCCTTGACCTGCGGCAAGACCGAAAGGCGCGCGGAGCGGCTGGGATACGATTCGCGGCATGGCACGGCCCGGCGGCACCTCGGTGACCATGCGTGACATCGCGGCGTCGCTCGGCATCTCGGTGTCCGCGGTCAGCCTGGCGCTGCGTGAGCGTCCGGGTGTGGGGGAGGAGCTGCGCCGAACGGTTCTGGAGACCGCGAAACGACTGGGTTACGTGCCCGACCGCGCCGCGGTCACGCTGCGGACCGGACGGTCGGGAGTCGTCGGGCTGCTGATCAGGAACCTGCGCAACCCATTCTTCCTCGACGTCGTCGAAGGCTTCGACTTCGAGTGCGCGCGGCGCGGCTACCAGGCCATGATCACGTCGTCGCGCTACGAGGTTCCGCACGAGAAGGAGCTCCTGGAGGCGTTGACCAGCAGGGCCATCGACGGCCTCGCGATGGCTCCGATCGGCTCCGGTCGTGCCGCCGGCGCGTGGGCCCGCCAGACCGGGAAACCCGCCGTGGTGATCAACTGCAGTCGCCAGGTGGCGGGGGAGCTGTCCGCCGTGCGCGTCGACGCGGCCGCGGCGGTCCGTACCGGGACGCACCATCTCCTCGCCCTCGGCCACCGCCGCATCGGGCTGGTCACCGCGCCGCCGCGTACCTCGCCGGACCCGGAACGGGTCACGGCGTTCACCGAGCTGATGACCGATCACGGTCTGTCACCGACGGTGATCACCACGGCGTTGTCGGACGTCGCTGCGGTGGACGCGCTGACCGCGGAGCTGGCTCGGCCGGCGGACCAGCGGGTGACGGCGGTGCTCACCAACGGTGACTTCATCGCGCATGCCGCCTACCAGGCGGCGCGTTCGGTCGGTCTACGCGTACCGCGCGACCTGTCGGTGATCGGCCACGACGACCTGCCGACTTCGGCCCTGCTCGACCCGCCACTCACCACGTTCAGGGTCGACCGGGTCGCCATCGGGACGGCGGCCGCGAGTGCGCTGATCGACCGGATCGAGGCACCCTCCCACAGCCGGCTCCGCATCGTCGTGCCCGGTGAGTTCGTGGTGCGAGGCTCGACCGCGGTGCCTCCTGTCACGGAGTAGTCGCCGGGCGTTCATTCGCGGAGCCTTCCTCTCGGCGGGTGCGGCGTTGTACCGTCCCCCGCGTCACTACTCAAACGTTGTAGTTCGAGGCGGTGCCCAGGTGTCACGACTCGATCCAGCACGACCCGACCCCGATGACCCGCCGGTGCGGCCTGGGCCCACCACCTCGCGCACCATTCGCAGGGGCGGCACGCACGGGCGGTTCGCGCTGCTGGAGGAAGGGCCGGGTGAACATCACCGGTCCCGAGCCGACCTGGTGGCCGGGCCCGACTCGGACGCCGGGGACGAGCGGCCCGTGCTGTTCCGAATCCTGCACGTCACCGACTTCCAGATCGCCGACCTGAGCTCACCGGCGCGGGTCGAGTACCTGGAACACCTTCGTGGCGATCCCCGCTGGGCACTCATGCTGCCCAGCTACCGCCCGCAGGAGTTCACCGCGTTGGCGCAGGTCGAGGCAATGGCCCGCACGATTCGCGACCTCGCTCACACCGGCCGCGAGGTCGATCTGGTGATCACCACCGGCGACAACACCGACAGCCAGCAGCACAACGAGCTCGCTGACTTCCTCGCCGTGATGGCCGGTGACCGAACCGTCCATCCACTGGGTGACCACGGCGGAGCCGGAGTCGTCTCGGCGCACGCCGCGGCCGGTGGTGAGCACCCGGCGTGGGCACTCCCGCCGGACACACCTCGGCACCCTGGCGCGGTGCCCGACTGGTCGGCGCCCTTCGTGGCCAGCGGCATGGGAGTGCCGTGGATCGCCTGTTACGGCAACCACGACGCACTCGTCCAGGGTCGGGCGCGTACCACGGGGGAGGTCGAGAACCTGCTGGTCGGTGCCGCCAAACCCACCGGGCCGGCTGGGCCCGACGACTGGGAGCGGGTACACGAGGCGGCCGGGGCGGATCGCGCGATCGATGCCTATGTGCGTGATCCGATGTGCTTCACGGTGGGCGCGACCGGACCCGTCCCGGCCGACGTGCGCCGCCGGACGTTCGAACGTGGCGAGTTCGTGACGGCGCTGCGTGAGGCGGGTGCGCTCGCGCCGGCGGCGGAGCCGGGGGAGACGCGGGCCTACGCGAGCTACCAGCCACACCCCGCGCTGAAGGTCCTGATGCTGGACACCACCAACCCCGGTGGCTACGCGGACGGAAGCATCGGCGCCGAGCAGCTGCGCTGGCTGGTGGACGAGCTGGTCACCGCGCACTCCCGGTATCTGGCCGAGGACGGCGGCTGGGTCGACACCGAGCACTCCGACCAGCTGGTCGTGCTCTGCTCCCACCACGGGCTGTCCACACTGACCAACTCCTACGTCCAGCTCGACCGGGACGGCGATCCCCTACCCGGCCAGGACCTGCCGAGAACGGTGGCGCCCGAGCTGGAAGCCGTGCTGCACCGGTTCCCCAACGTCGTCCTGTGGCTGTCCGGCCACATCCACCGGAACCGGGTACAGGCGGTACGCACCGCCACCGGCGGCTTCTGGGAGGTCGCCACGTCGGCGATGATCGACTGGCCCAACCAGGCTCGGTTCGTCGACTTCTCGCTCCACGACGACGTCCTGCGCATCCGCTGCGAACAGGTCGACCATCTCGCCGCGATCGATCCGGAGGCCGAGCCCGACCGGGTCCTGCGGATGGCCTCGATCGGCCGTCGGCTGGCGGCGAACGTGCACGACGGTGTCGGCGGCCCGCATGCCGAAGGCACACCGCTGGACCGCAACGTCGACCTGCTGGTGCCGGTGACGAAGTCGCTGGCCGAGCGACTCAGGGAGGGATGACCGATGTCCGCGACCACCCCCAACAGCTGGGAGCTCCTCGAGTCGAGCTCCCAGGCGGCGTTCCACCGCAAGGTCACCGTCCTGTCCGCCGCCGGCACGTTCCTCGACGGGTACGACCTGGCGGTGATCGCCGTGGCGTTGCCGGTGCTGAAGAAGGAGTGGCACCTGGCGGCGAGCGTCGAGGCGCCGCTCGCGGCGAGCGCGGTCATCGGGATGCTGATCGGCGCACTGGTCGTCGGACGGCTCACGGACAAGTTGGGCCGCAAGGCGATGTACCTGATCGACCTGCTCGGTTTCGTCGTCTTCGCCGTGCTCACCGCCGCCGCACAGGACGTGTGGCAGCTGATGGTCTTCCGGTTCCTGCTCGGGCTGGCGCTGGGGGCGGACTACCCCATCTCCTCGACCCTGCTCGCCGAGTACGCGCCCGCCGCTCGGCGCGGCGCGATGATGTGCCGGATGGGCGCGGCGTGGTTCGCCGGTTCGGCGGCCGCCTATCTGGTCGGAGCGGCGCTGACCCCGCTCGGCGGTCTGGGCTGGCGGCTGATGCTGCTGCTCGGCGCGGTGTTCGCGCTGGTGGTGATCTGGCTGCGCCGCAGCGTCCCCGAGTCGCCGAGGTGGCTGCGGTCCCGAGGCCGTGGCGCCGACGCCGCCGAAGTACTGACGTATCTGGAAGGCGACCACGCCGGAACCGTCGCGGCCGCGCCGGTGCTGTCGAAGGCGGGCGGCGGGCCCGACGTGCGCCCCTGGCGGATCCTGTTCAGCAGGCCGGTTCTGCGATGGACGGTGTTCTGCTGCGGGTTCTGGGCCGTGTACACGATGGCCTACTACGGCATCACGATCTACACGCCGACGATTCTGGCCACCCTGACCACCACCGCGTGGCAGGCCAGCGTCGGGTCCGCCGCCGTCGGCCTGATCGGCCTGGTCGGGTCCGGCATCGGCATCCTTCTGGTGGACCGGGTCGGACGCCGCCCGTTGATCATCGCGGCGTTCGCCGGGCTCACCCTGAGCCTGCTCGTCCTCGCGGTCATCGGGTCGGCGGGTCTCGTCGTGGTCGCGGTTCTGCTCGCGGTCGCGGTCATGTGCGCCAACGGCGGGCCGGGGATCCTGGACTTCCTCTACCCGACGGAGCTGTTGCCGACCGAGGTCCGTGCGACCGGCACCGGACTCGCCACCGGGGTCAGCCGCATCGGCGGGATCCTCGGGATCGTGTTGTTCCCCGGCCTCGTCTCGGCGTGGGGACTGTCGCACGCCATGTGGCTGTTCGTCGCGTGCGGTGTCGTCGGGACGGCGATCTGCGTGATGATGGCTCCGGAGACCAAGGGAAAGACCCTGGAGGAGCTCAACGACTCGCTGCTGCCCGGATACCCGCCGATCGGCGTCTCACCTGACCGTGGCTGACGTGCACAGGGGAGCGGCGTAGGAGTCCGGCCGGGCGAGCGACGGCCCGATGGCGCGAACCAGGTCGCGCACGGCATGTGGTCCGGCAGCGGCCGCCTCCACGAGCGCGGTGCCGACGACGACGCCGTCCACCCCGGCGCTCGCGGCCAGCGGAGCGACCTCTCGCGGTCCCCTGATTCCGAATCCGACGAACACGTAGGCGTCCTTGCCGCCGAGCAGCGTGCGTAACCAGGCCAGCCGCTCCACCGTCTCATTCGTTCTGAACCGGTCACCGGTCTTCAGATCGGCCGAGCGCAGATAGACGACGGGGTTCTCGACATCGTCACCGGCGAGGACTTCGCAGTCCGTGCTGTGGGCGAGAAAAGTAACCTGTTCGAGGCCGGCCGCGCGAACGGGTCCGATCAACGCGCGTTGCTCGGCCGGGCTGTGCTCCGGGAACATGACCGCGTCGACGTCGTGGGCGACGCATTCGTCGAGCAGCCCCGCGAGTCCGAGCGTGTCGAATGTGTGACGACCCGCCATCGTGATGATGGGCTGATGGGCCTCGGTCCGGGCACCCGACATCAACCGCACGGCGGCCGCCGCGTCCGACACGTGGTTCCGTCCGACCGCACACGCCCGCTGGATCAGGGCACCGTCCTGCGGAAACGGTGGATTGGGCAGGGATATCTCCGCGATGTCCATACCTGCCTGGAAGCCGGTGGCGATACAGCGGGTGAACGCCACCGGGTCCGGATAGGCGGTGGGCAGAAAGCCCGCCATGAGGAGACGCCGCTCCTGGCGGCCTCGGCGCAGACTGTCGACCAACCGGTTCATACAGGATCCGATCGTCCGTGAAGGCAGTGACGGGGGAGTTCCGGGCGCCGACGGCCGGCCACTTGTCATCTCAAGTGCCAACAAGTGTTGATGTATTGAGTGTACCTATACGAGTCTCTCTGAGCACGCCTCATTGACATAGGACTAACGAACGGCCGCCGATCGACAGGGATGTCGGTTCAGGCAACCGCGCGGACGTCGATGTCACGGCGCGACACATGGCGGCGCCGGTGAAGCAGCGTGGAGCCTGGCTGGGCGGGTCGGAACGTGGTGACCCTGCGTTCACCGCTGGTCAACGCGCTGTCGGCGCTGACCCGATAATCGGCATTATGTCAACCTAGATGAATGTGGCAGGACCCCGATGAGTTTCGGCCGTTCCCCCGGTCTGGACAGCATGACAAACGACATCAGTACCTCCACGACCATCTCGAACATCGGCGTCGCCATGTTCACCGTCGCCGACCAGGACGCCGCGCTGGCCTTCTACACCGGGACGCTGGGCTTCGAGGTACGCGGTGACTCCCGCTTCGGTGACCACGACGAGTACCGCTGGCTCGAAGTAGCCCCGCCCGGCTCGCGTGCACGGCTGGCGCTCAACCCGCCGATGGGCGGTGAGCCCGGCGGCGGAGCCATCGGTGTCGAGTGCACCGACGTCGAGGCCGAACACGCCCGGCTCAGCGCGGTGGACGGTCTGGACGTCGACCCCGAACTGATGCGCGTCCCCGGGGCACCCCTGATGTTCATGCTGCGCGACCCCGACGGCAACCACATCGCCGTGGTCGAAGCGCCACCCGGCGCCTAGCGATCACTCAGGGCGTGCCGCCGTCGAGCCGCAGTACGGCGCCGGTGCAGAAGGACGCAGCGGACGAGGCGAAGTAGAGGGCGGCTCCGACGATCTCCTCCGCCTCGCCGCAGCGCTTCAGTGCCAGGCTCTGTTCGAACCGCGCGAACGTCTCGGGGCTCCACGCCGTCGAGATGTCGGTACGGAACGGCCCGGCCTGGATCGCGTTCACCCGTACCGACGGGCCGAACGCATGCGCCATGCCCTCGGTGATGACGTTCAGGCCGGCCTTGGCGGCGGCGTACGGCAGCTCGTGTGGTCCCGGCCGGATCGCGGCGATCGAGCTGATGTTGATGATCGAACCGCCCTCACCCTCCGCCATGCGCGTACCGATCGCCGAGCCGAGCCGGAACGGGCCTCGCAGGTTCACGCCGATCACCTTGTCGAACAACGCCTCCGATACCTCGTTCAGGCTCGGGTACAGCGGTGACAGCCCCGCGTTGTTGATCAACACATCCACCCGGCCGAGCTCGGCGTACGCCCGCTCCGTCAGTGCGTCGCAGTCCGACCAGCTCGAGACGTTGCAGGCCACCGGCACCGCTGTGACCCCGTAGGCCGAGCTCACCGAGACGGCCAGCTCCTGGCAGGCCTCGATCTTGCGACTGGCGATGATCACGGACGCACCCCGGGCCGCGAACGCCTCGACCATGGCTTTGCCCATCCCCCGGCTGCCGCCGGTGACCAGCACGACTTTGCCGCTGAATTCCGTTCGGTCAGTCATCGTCAAGATGGTCCTTCGAGTGCATGCGGCGGAGTCATTCGTGAGCCCACATATATATAGATGAGTCAGTATATTAACGATCCGATGATCGAAGCCGCAACTCCCGGTCCGCTGGCTACGCTGTGCCGGGTAATTCAATGCGGTCACATCGAAGAGATCGGCGGAGATGGATCGACGGACTCGTGGACCCGGTGCGCAGCACGACCAACGGCGCCACGACCTCGCCGATGCCGTCCTCCGGATCGTCGCGCACCGTGGGCTCGCGGCGGTGTCGCTGAACGAGGTGGCGACGGAGGCCGGGGTGTCCTCGGGACGGGTCCAGCACTACTTCGCCAACAAGGAGACGTTGATCGCGGCCGCGTTCGCGCGGGGCAACGAGCTCAGTGAAGCACGGATCGCTCACCGTCTCGGTGCGGCGATCGACGACGTGCCGCCACGGTTCGCGCTGACTGTCCTGCTGACTGAGCTCATCCCCCACGACGCCGAGACCCTGGCCCATCTGCGGGTCCGTCAGTCCTTCACCGCACGGGCGCTGTCCGACGGCGCCATCGCGGCCGGACTGCGCCAGCAGTACGCCCGGCTGCACGAGGCGGTGGCCGCGTTGCTCGCCAGGTCGGCCGGAGCGGCCGCCCTGCGGCCGCACCTCGACCCCGACGATGCGGCGATCGGGCTGGTGGCCCTGACCGAGGGGCTCGCCTACTACGTCCTCATCGAGGTCAGGTCGGCCGAAGCCGCGCGGGATCACCTACTACGAGAGATCGGGGCTCTGTATGTCTGAGGTCGGTCAGACCGAGGCGGACGGCGAGGCAGTGCTGGCCGCGGCGGTCGACGCCGCCGTCGAGGTGTTCGGAGACGACCTGGATGCGGCGTTCGCCCTGGGGAGTCTCGCTCACGGCGGGTTCGCGCCGCTGGTGAGCGACGTGGACATCGCATTCGTGTTGCGCGGACTCAGGCCGGACTCGGCGGAGCGGATCGCGCGGGTGGGCGAGCGTGCGCGGACCGGGTCGCCACTCGCGCGTCGGCTGTCGATCTTCTGGACGGATTGGGCCGGGGTCCGGGGAGAGGGCTGGAACGGTGGACGTCTCCCCCAGGTCGACCGTCTGGACCTCGTCGACTCCGGCCGTCTGCTGCACGGCGTCGACCGTCGCGGGACCGTCGTGCGGCCGGGCCATGAGGACCTGGTCCTGGATGCCGCGCGGTTCGCCGTGTCGAGCTTCGACGCCGACTACCTGGGCGGGCTGCGCGCGCCTGGCCGTCTGCTGGCCCTCGGGGTGCGGTCGGTCACGAAGTCGGTGCTCTTCCCGGTTCGTTTCCTCTACACGCTGCACACCGGCAGGCTCGGCCTCAACGAGCACGCGGCGTCCTGGTACCGGCAGGACGGACGACCTGGCGAGCCGCTCGTGTCGGCCGCGTCGCGGTGGCGCCTGATCGGTGTCGACGACGATGTCGCCGCGCCCGAGCTGCTCGATCGGCATCTCGGGGGCATCTACCGGGAACTGTTCACCGAGTACGCGGACGACCTCGCCGCGAGGGGACACGCCGATCTCGCTGGTCAGCTGCGTGCGCGAGGTCAGTTGCCGGCGGACTGGTGAACGCGGCGGTGAACACGGGGCGCACGGAGTGCGTGGCGTTGCGTAACCAGCGTCGTCGGATGGAGTTGAATAGGCGACGGTCGCGCCGGCTTCACAGCCGGTCGGCGTCGGCGGGGTGAGCGGAGGTCGGTCCGTGTCGTACGACGTGGTGAGTGTGTACACCCTGATGTTGGGTGACGAGGAGGGGCCGGCGACGGTCAGCGTGCATGCCACCGCGGAAGAGGCGTGGCGGGCGCTGGACAGCGAGGTGCGGGCCCGTTGCGGACTGCGGCCGCGACCCCGGCGGGTGATCGACCCCGAAGCCGCCACCCGTCTGGCCGACGCGTGGCGAGCCGGCGACGTGGAGACGCGGTTCTGGCAGATCCATCCGCACCAGATCTCCCTGATCGTGCCGCAGATCGGCCGTCCCGTGGTGCCCATCTCGACATAACGGGAACTAGCGATCGGTGTCGTGACGCGTTGCCGCTTGCCTTGAGAACGACGGTTCTCTACTCTCCGGGAGAGCGATCGTTCTCCGTGTCGTGCGTCGAGAGGATTCCCGTTGTGAACCAGCGTCCGCCCCTGCCCCCGTTCTCCCGTGAGGATGCACTCAAGAAGGTGCAAGCCGCCGAGGACGCGTGGAACACCCGGGACCCGCATCGGGTCTCACTCGCCTACACCGAGGACTCCGTCTGGCGTAACCGCGACCAGTTCGTGTCCGGTCGGGCCGCGATCCAGGCCTTCCTGGAACAGAAGTGGGAACGCGAACTCGACTACGCGCTGCGCAAGAACCTCTGGAGCTTCGACGGTAACCGCATCGCGGTCCGCTTCCAGTACGAGAGCCACAACGCGGACGGCCAGTGGTTCCGCAGCTACGGCAACGAGCTGTGGGAGTTCGACGAGAACGGTCTGATGCGCCGGCGTGAGGCGAGCATCAACGACCTGGCGATCGAGGAGTCGCAGCGGCGGATCTTCGGTACCCGCCCGGAATCCGAGCACGGCCAGGACTTCCCCCTGCAGTGAGCCGCGCCGCGGGGCGGGGTCAGTTGTCGCCCTGCCCCGCCTTCATCGTGGTCACCTTCAGCTGCTGACCCGGCGGGGTTCCCGCGCAACCGGTGCCGGGCGAGGGGATGAACAGTGAGGCCGTCTCGTTCGGCGGGTACACCCGCAGCCCCTTGACCGGTGTCGGCTTGCAGACCGCCGCGTCATAGTTCCCGACGTTGACCATGCCGAGCTCGACCGATGCCGTCGCGCCGGGCGCGACCGTCACGACGTCGCCCTTGGTTCCCACGCGGACGGCGGGCTCGCCGACCTGGGTCCCGTTGTCACCGGTGACGTAGGAAACCCCGGGAAAGCCCTGCAGCGTGCAGGTCTTGCCGCTGACGTTGGTGAACCGCAGCGACTGGTACACGGAGCCCGCGGCGCCGCCACCTCGGCCGAGCGACAGAGCGAGCATCGCCGAATGGCAGCGATCCGGGCCCGCCGCCTTCGGTGTCGGGCCGTTCGGCACCGGAGCGGCGGCCTGCTCGGACGTCGTGGCGCTCGGCGGTGGTGCCGCGGCCCCGAGGGAGGGCGGGTTGGAGACGGTCGGCGAGGACCCACCGCATCCACTCACCACAGCGGTGAGCACGACAGCAGAGGTGATCACACCCGCGGTCCGGCACCAGTTCATGCTTACTCCTCCACACGAGTTGCGACGTCTACTTGTTCAGACGCGCCGATCGTGTGGAAGTTGCGCAGTGCTGGCCGATCGAGTGACAGATCCTCATCACTCCAGGCTGTCCCGGAGCCGCAGCGACTTCTCACGATCCCTGGATGCCTGGTGGAGCAGATCGGCCAGCCCGGGCTCGGATCTGGTGTTGATTCGGACCAGGTCGGTTGCGGACGTGACGGCCGACGAGGCCTGGAACGCCGCGGTCCGCGCATCCCCCGTCAGGTTCGGGTTGCCCTCGAGCGCGAGCCGGACACACAGCGCCATGACCTCGACGCCCAGGCGGGCGAGGGCGCACGGGACCTCGGTGGCGCTCTTCATCGCCTCGCTGACGAGTCCCGTCCTCGCGGGTCTCCCCGCTGGGGCGGCCCGAGCGCGGAGCACCTCGGCGTAGGCGGCCGAGTCCGCGTCCGCCAGGGCGATCGCCTGGTGACGTAACCCGTCGGCCTGCTCCGCCAGGTCGGCGAACCCGGACCCGGAGTAGCGCGCGACCATGGCGGCGAGCGCCGCCGCCATGGCCAGCGACACGCCGATCGCGGCACCGGCGGACGGCGCGGGCCGTCGCGCCGCCAGTGCGTCGAGGAACTCCGCGACGGTGAGATCCGCGAAGCTCCGGGCCTTGTCGTCCACGTCAGGACAGCCCGACGATCTCGCCGTCGTCGTCCAGGTCGATGTGGTGGGCGGCGGGGTCGGTGCCCAGCCCGGGCATCGTCCGCATGTCCCCGCAGATCGGGTAGATGAACCCGGCACCCACCGACGCGCGGACCTCCCGGACCGGCAGGCGCCACCCCGTCGGCGCGCCCAGCAGGTGCGAGTCCGAGGAGATCGACAGGTGCGTCTTGGCGATGCACACCGGTAGCGATCCGAACCCGTTGCGTTCGTAGCTGTCCAGCTGCCGGCCGGCGGTCAGGTCGTAGTCGACGCCGTCCGCGCCGTACACCTTGGTCGCGACGGTCTCGATCTTCTCCCGCAGCGACGCTTCGTCCGGGTACAGGAAGTGGAAGTCGGACGGCTCCTCGGCCGCCTCGGCCACGGCCTCGGCGAGCGCGGTCGCTCCGGCTCCCCCGTCCGCGAAGTGGGTGCAGACGGCTGATCGCGCGCCCATCGATGCGGCGATCTCGGCGATGGCGGCGTGCTCGGAAGGGTGATCGCCGGGGAAAGCGTTGATCGCGACGACCGGTGAGACCCCGTGCAGGCGGATGTTCTCGATCTGTTTACGCAGGTTGGCCCCGCCCGCGTGCACCTCGTCCGGGTTCTCGGCGAACAGTGCCTCGGGCAACGGGCGGCCCGCCACGATCCGGTGGTTCCCGGAGTGTGCCTTGAGCGCGCGGACGGTCGCCACGATCACCGCGGCGTCCGGGGTCAGGCCCGAGGCCCGACATTTGATGTTGAAGAACCTCTCGGCGCCCATGTCCGCGCCGAAGCCCGCTTCGGTGATGAGGAACTCGCCGCCGTGGATGCCGATCAGGTCGGCGACGACCGAGGAGTTGCCGTGTGCGATGTTGCCGAACGGTCCGGCATGCACGAGAACCGGAGTATTCTCCAGCGTCTGCATCAGGTTGGGTTTGAGTGCCTCTCGCATGATGACCGCCATGGCGCCCGCGCCGCCGATGTCCTGCGCGGTCACCGGTGCGCCGTCGCCGGTGTAGCCGACCACGATCCGGCCGAGCCGTTCCCGCATCTCAGGTACGGACCTGGCCAGCGCGAAGATCGCCATGACCTCGGAGGCCGCCGTGATGTCGAAACCGGTCTGGCGGGGCGTTCCGTCGACCCGGGTGCCCAGGCCGACGATGACGTTGCGCAGGACCCGGTCGTTGACGTCGAGCACCCGTCGCCAGGTGATGCGGTGCTGGTCGAGACCCAGTGCGTTGCCCTGGTGCAGGTGGTTGTCCAACAACGCCGACAACAGGTTGTGCGCGGCGGTCACGGCGTGGAAGTCACCGGTGAGGTGCAGGTTGAGGATCTCCATCGGGACGACCTGGCTGTAGCCGCCGCCCGCGGCGCCGCCCTTGATGCCGAACGTCGGTCCCATCGAGGGCTGCCGGATCGCCACGGTGGCGCTGCGCCCGATGTGAGCCATGGCCTGTCCCAGCCCCACGGTCGTGGTGGTCTTGCCCTCGCCGAGAGGCGTCGGCGTGATCGCCGAGACCACCACGTAGCGTGCCTTCGGCCGATCGGCCAGCTCGTCGATCGCCTCCAGACGGACCTTCAGAACGTCACGGCCGTACGGTTCGAGCAGGTGCCCGCCGAGGCCCATGCCTTCGGCCACGTCTCCGATCGGCTTCAGTCGCGCGCGACGGGCGATGGCGAGGTCACTCGGGAAAGCCATGGGATCTCCTTTGATCGGCCGGCCCGTCCATCGTGGGGGATCTCGGTCGCTCGCGTCGAGCGCGTACGCGGCGTGCCTGTCGAACCCTGTCGATCCGCGGGAAATCGAGATCAGCTACCGTGCGAACGATGCAACTGGGTCAGTTGGGGCATCTGGGGTACTTCACCCACGTCGCCAGCGATGTCCGGCCCTCCGCCGCCTATCGCCAGACCATCGAGCTCGCGGTCGCCGCCGAAACCCTCGGTTTCAGCTCGTTCTGGATCGCCCAGCACCACGGCAACGCCTCCGCCGGCTGGTCGCCGTCGCCGCTGGTCCTGCTCGCCGCGGTCGCCGAGCACACGTCCACGATCGGCCTCGGTACTGCGGTCATCGCGGCTCCGCTGGAGGACTCCCGCCGCCTGGCCGAGGACGCCGCGACGCTCGACGTGCTGAGCGAGGGCAGACTGCAGCTCGGGGTCGGCGCGGGTTCCGACGACGTCGCGTCGGACGTGTTCGGCCACGACTTCCGGGCCCGGCACGCCGAGTGTCTCGACGTCGTCGACCAGCTGCACGGACTGTTGTCGGGCGACGACCTGGTCCCCCCAGCGCCGGGACTGCACCAGCGCATGTGGTGGGCGACCGGCACACCGGCCGCCGTGGACGCGGCCGCTGCCCGGGGAATCGGGCTGATCTCCGGTCGTCCGGCCGACGCCGCCGGCTCGACCGTGGTCGACGACCTGACCCGCTACTGGACGCGCGCGGTCGAGGAGCCGAGGGTCGTGCTGTCCCGGTTCGCCGCCTGGGACACGCCCGCCAAGGAACTGGTTCACCGCTGGACGAACGATCCGGCGATGCCGTGGGCCAGCGGACTGATCGTGCAGGCGCAGCCGACCGACTGCCGCATCGACCGCCACCTGGAGCTCATGCGCATGCTGGCGGACGACGTGGCGCCCGCGCTGGATCTGGCGATGGCGTCCCGCCGCCATCGCAGCGATCTGGCCTCGGTCTGAGCCGTACAGCCGCGCCCGGACGCCTCTCAGGCGTCTTCGCAGAGCGTCATGTCGCGTCGCAGACGCTGCAGTGTCTGCGACGCAACGCGAAGCTCTGCGAGGTGGTGCGCAGGCGGACGGTAGTCGACGAGCGGGGAGGTTGCGAACATCCTCACGTTCGGTATCGGATGGGGCGCGCGTGCGTTGAACTCCAGTTGTGACGGACCGTCTTCCAGACCGGACCTGGCTGATCGCGCTGGCCGCGGCGTTGTGGGGCACCGATGGGTTGCTCCGAAAGCCGTTGAGCGGTCAGCTGTCGGCGTCGACCGTGGTGTTCTGGGAGCACCTGATCGCCGTGCTGGTGCTGCTGCCGTGGCTCCCGTCGGCGCTGCGGGCGTTCCGGGAGGCCTCGTGGCGGCAGCGCGGTGCTCTCCTCGCGATCGGGGCCGGGGCGTCCGCCGTCGCCACGGCGATGTTCACCGAGGCGATGAAGCTGGGGGACCCGATCACGCCGCTGGTGCTGCAGAAGCTGCAGCCGGTCGTCGCGCTCGTCGCGGCCACGCTGCTGCTCGGGGAGCGGTTGCGGCCGGGGTACTGGACGTTCGCCGTGCCCGCGCTCGCCGGCGCGTGGTTGATGGCGTTCGCCGACCCGCTCGACGTGCACCTGCGGGCGGTCGTGGCGGCGTTGCTCGCGATCGGGGCCGCCGTCCTGTGGGCGATCGGCACGGTCCTTGGCCGGCTGGTCAGCATCGACATGCGCAGCCAGGACGTCATGGTGTTGCGGTTCGCGATCGGGCTGCCGGCCTCCGCGGTCGTCCTGGGCTGGCAGGGTTCGCCGGTGGGCATCACCCTGGACCAGCTCTGGCCGCTCATCGGGCTGGCGCTGATCCCGGGCCTGCTGAGCCTGGCGCTGTACTACGTCGGACTGCGCTCGACCGCGGCGGCGCGCGCGACGGTCGCCGAGCTCGCGTTCCCGGCGACCGCGGCGGTGATCGGTGTCCTGGCACTCGGAGGGACGCTGTCGGCGACCCAGTGGCTCGGGTTGGTGGTCATCGCGGGCTCGGTGACGGCGCTCGGCCTGCGGGAGCGGTCCTCGAGCCCGGTCGTCGCGGCGCCGCCGGTTCCCGAGCGGGCCTGAGCCGCTCAGACCGGGCGGACCGAGCCGACCCGCACACCGCCGCCCAGCACCGGATGTTCCCGCAGGTCATCGAGTACCTCGTGGTCGAGACCGAGGGTCTGCAACGTGCCGGCCATGACCGCCATCCTCGCGCGCGCCGCGCCGTCCTCGATCTTCACCGCCACTCCCCTGCCGTCGGGGAGCCCGACGGCGAGGACCCCTTCGGCGCCTGCCTTGCAGAACAGGCCCGGGATCGAGCGGATCAGCCGCGCTTCGTCGCGGCGGGTGCCGCTGGCGTACTGGGGATGGGTGCGGAACGCATCCGCGATCAGACCTTCGTGGCTGCCCTGGGGCGCCGCGGCGAACCGCCCGAACGCCCTGGCCAGCCCGGCGAGACTGATCGAGAGGAGCGGGGCGCCGCAACCGTCGACCGCGACCGAGGTGACCTGCTCCCCCGCCGAGTCCTCCAGGGCGGTCCGGATCATCCGCTGCAGCGGATGATCTGGCGACAGGTACGTCTCGGTGGGCCAGCCCTCCCCGACGCACGTGGCCAGCATCGCGGCGTGCTTGCCGGAGCAGTTCATCGTCAGTGGCGCCGGCCCGTTGCCGGCGCGGACCCAGGCGTCCCGGGACGCGTCGTCGAGGGGGTAGCCCGGTGTGGTCTTGAGGGCGGACTCGTCGAGCCCCGCATCCGCGAGGATCGTGCGGACACCGGTCAGGTGGAAGTCCTGACCGGAGTGTGATGCCGCGGCGAGGGCGAGCAGCTCCTCGCGCAGTGACAGCCCGGACCGCAGCATGCCGAGGGCCTGCATCGGCTTGTTCGCCGACCGGGGGAACATCGGCCGTTCGACCACTCCCCTGGACGACTCGATCGAGCCGTCCGGTCCGGTCACGACGACCGAACCGTGATGGTGGCCTTCCACGAACCCGTTCCGGACCACTTCCGCGACAACAATGGGTGCACTCACACCTCCACACTAGGAACCCGGCCCGGACCGGGTGCGCGGAGGCCGCGGCGATCATGGTCAGGGGCTGGTGCGGACCAGCTGGAACTCGTAGGCGCCCTCGATGAAGTACGTGCGGGAGTACGCAAGCAGCTGGTGGGTCGCGTCGTAGTGCAGCTGGTCGAGCAGGATGAACAGGCGGTGCCTGCTGGCCGAGGGGCCCCACGCGATGTGCGCCGACTCCACCGCGTGCACCCGCGCCAGTCCCAGTGCCGGATGGACGCCGAGGTCGTTCTCGAAGTAGGCGAAGACCGATCCGTCCGGTTTGTCGGGTTCGACCGGGTCGGGCAGCAGACTGCGGGGCACGAGGTCGTAGGAGTAGGCCACCACCTGGCCGTCGGCGGTGATCCGCCGCCGCAGTTCCAACACCTCGGTGTCCGGTGGGACCGCCATCCGTTCCGCCTCGTCCGGCAGGACGTGTCGCAGGGTGCGCCTCGCATACTCGTGACCGGGGATCTTGCCGCTCGCCCTGATCGAGTCGCTGATCGACCCCAGCCGTTCGAGCCCGTCGAGCACGGCGGGGCGCGGCCGGACGAACGTGCCGACCCCGTGCTGGGTGCGCACCAGCCCGAGCACGTCGAGCTCTTTCACCGCGCTGCGCACCGTGGCGCGCGAGACCCCGAAGCGCCGACACAGGTCGGCTTCGGTCGGAAGCTTCTCGCCAGGGCCGTGCACACCGGAGCGGATCTCTGCCTTCAGCGCCCTGGCGATGTCGTCGGCGAGCGGCCGCCGTGTGGGGGTCGCCATACATCCATCTTGACGTGCGCGAGGTTGTCCGACAACCTTTCGGGTGAAACGGGACACTCTGGCGGGTGAGAGGCTCCTGAGCACGGGAGCGGGAGGCAGACGCGAATGCGCACGATCGACTGGATTCCGGCGCCGGACGGGCCTGGGCACATTCAGCTGATCGACCAGACACGGCTGCCGGACACGCTGGCCGTTCTGGACGTTCACGAGGTCGACGAGCTCATCGACGCGATCACTCGGCTCGCGGTTCGTGGGGCGCCAGCGCTGGGTGTGGCCGGTGCGATGGGTGTGGTCTTAGCGGTCCAGACGCAGCCTCTCGACCAGGCACGACAGGCGATCACCCGGTTGCGGGCGGCCCGGCCGACAGCGGTCAATCTCGCGTTCGGAGTCGACACGGCGCTGGCCGCGTTCGACCGCGCGGGTGCGCCGGGGGCACTCGACGCGGCGCTCGCCGTGCGTGACCAGGACATCGCCGCGTGCCGCGCGATGGCGCGGCGGGGCAGCGATCTACTGACCGAGCTGGTCCCCGGCCGGGAACGGCTGACCGTTCTCACCATCTGCAACACCGGTGCCCTCGCCGCCGTCGAGCACGGCACGGCACTGGGAGTCGTCGAACAACTACACCTCGAAGGACGCCTCGAACGCGCCGTCGCGTGCGAGACACGGCCACTGTTGCAGGGCGCGAGGCTGACCGCGTGGGAGCTGGCGCGGATGGGTGCCAGCTACGACGTCATCGTCGACTCGGCGGCCGCGATCACCCTCGCCAGAGGGGGTGTGGACGCGGTGCTGGTGGGCGCCGACCGGATCGCCGCCAACGGCGACACTGCCAACAAGATCGGCACGTTCGCGGTGGCCCTCGCCGCGGCGCACGCGCGCGTGCCGTTCCTGGTGGTCGCGCCCGAGACCACGGTCGACGGGGACACCGCCACCGGGGCGGACATCGAGATCGAGGACCGGGGCAGCGACGAGGTCTGCACCTTCCGGGGTCTGCGGGTCGCGCCGGCTGGCGCCACCGCACTGAACCCGGCCTTCGACGTGACGCCCGCCGAGCTGATCACCGCGATCGTCACCGACGCACGTGTCATCGACCTTTCCACCGGCCAAGTGCCCGGGATCGAACAGGAGACATCATGAAATCCACGACGCAGCGTGGCGTCCGGATGATCGGCGCACTCGTCCTCGCCTCCGCGATGGCGACACTGACGGTGGCCTGCTCGCAGAACCCGAGCGGTGGGGGCGGTGGCCAGCCGGGTGGACAGGCCGCTGGAGCACCGTGCGAGCGCACCGTGCGCAACGACTTCGCCCTGCCGGCCGAGAAGCCCGCCGGGCTGAAGGACGGGTTCCGGGTCGCGCTGGTACGTCAGTCCGGCGTCGGGGACTACTTCGAGCAGTGGGGCCGGGGCGCCACCGCGCAGATCGAGGCGGCCGGCGGCAAGGTCGACGTGTTCGACGCCCGAGGTGACAACGCCAAGCAGGTCTCCCAGTTCACGGACGCGATCACCGCGAAACCGTCGGTGATCATCGTGGACCACGGGCTGGCCGACTCGGTCAACCCGAAGATCGACGAGGCGATCGGCAAGGGCATCCCGGTGGTCGTGTACGACGTCGCCATCGCCAACTGCAAGGCCATGTACATCTCGCAGGACGACGCATCGATCGCGACGAAGATCCTCGACTACCTCAAGCAGGACAACCCGGCAGGCGGCAAGGTCGCGTACGTGAACGTGTCCGGTATCGCGCCGCTCGACTCCCGCGATGCGGTCTACCAACAGTTCCTCAAGAGCAACCCCGGCTTCACCCAGGTCGCGCACTTCGGTAAGTACACCGAGTCGGTCGCGTCGGACACCGCGACGGAGGGCGCCGCCGCGCTGAAGGCCGCGCCGGGCACGACCGTCGCGTTCGCCGCGTACGACGAGCTGGCCAAGGGCACGCTCATCGCACTGCGCCAGAACAACCTGTCGGACAAGGTCAAGGTGTACGGCGTGGACATCTCCACCGCGGACATCCAGCTGATGACCGAGCAGGGCAGCCCGTGGCGCGCGACCGCGGCCACCGACCCGGCCAACGTGGGTGCGATCGTCGGCCGCGCCGCGGTCGCCGCGGGTTCGGGTGTCGCCATGCCGGAGAAGCTGACCATCCCGGCGGCGCTCGTCCCCCAGGACATGCTGCGGGAGAAGAACGTGACGAACATGGACGACCTGCGCCGTGCCCTGCCCGAGCTGAACACCCCGGACATCCTCGGTTCAGCGTGGATGCCCCGGATCCAGCCGGGGGCCTAGGCACATGGCTGGGACCGCCGGCGCGGGCTCGGACAGCGCGTTCGAGGTCCGAGGCGTCTCGAAGAGCTTCGGGCCGAACCGGGTCCTGCGCGGCGTCAGCTTCGCGGTGCCGAAGGGCTCGGTGTACGGGCTGATGGGCGCGAACGGGGCCGGCAAGTCCACGCTGATCAAGATTCTGTCCGGCGCCGAGGCCCCGGATGGCGGCGAGATCGTCGTGGGCGGCCGCCCGGTCGCTTTCCCCGACCCGACGAGCGCGCACCGGCTCGGTGTCGGCAGCGTTCACCAGAACCCGAACGACGGCGTCATCCTGGACATGACGGTCGCGGAGAACCTCGCGCTGGACACCCTGACCGAGCGGGGTTCGCCGGTCGGGTTCAGCCGGGGCCGCACCGAACGGCATGCGCTCACGGTCGCCGACACACTCGGGATGCGGTTGACCAGGCAGACCCTCCGGTCGCCGGTGCGCAGGCTCGGGGTGTCCGAGCGACAGCTGCTGGTGCTGGCCAGGGCCCTGGCCCGGCGGCCGGAGATCCTGATCCTGGACGAACCGACGTCGGCGCTGTCGGCCGAGGAGACCAACCGGCTGTTCGATCTGGTCCGGTCGCTCGTCGACGAGGGCATGACGGTGCTGTTCGTGACTCACAAGCTCGCCGAGTTCGACCGGCTCAGCAACCATGTGGGTGTGCTGCGCGACGGCGCGATGACCGGCGAGTTCGACCGTGACGAGACCGGCACCTTCGACTGGCCGTCGGCGCTGCAGGCACTGTTCGACCGGCAGCCGGCCGAGTCGACACGCGCCGCGCTGCCCGGCGGGGCCACCGCCATGACGTTGCGGGACGTGCAGGTCTTCCCGGATTCGGAGCCGTTCTCGCTCGAGCTGCACTCCGGCCAGGTGACCGTGCTGCTCGGGCTGCTCGGCAGCGGCAAGACCGAACTGCTGGAATGGATCTTCGGGGCGCGGCCGGTGGTGGCGGGCAGCCGTGAGCTGGACGGGAAGCCGTTCGGCCCTCGGTATCCGGGCGAGGCGGTCGACCGGGGTGTGTACCTGCTGCCCGAGTCACGGCACGAGCAGGCGATCGTGCCGGGCTGGCCGCTGTACTCGCAGATGACGTTGCCGTTCGTCGGGCGGTTCTCCTCGGCAACCGTCATGCGGACCGCCGCGGAGCGTCGTGCGTCCCAGTCGATGATGGACGACCTGGGTGTGGTCGCCAGGGACGCGGACAGCCCGATCCAGACCCTGTCCGGCGGTAACCAGCAGAAGGTCATGATCGGGCGGTGGTTGTTGGGCTCCCCCAGGGTGCTGCTGCTCGACGAACCGTTCCGAGGCGTGGACATCAACGCCCGCCACGACATCGGGGCCACAGTGCGCGAGCTGACCACGTCGGCGGCGGTCCTCGTCGCCACGTCCGACCTGGACGAGGCGCTCGAGGTCGGTGACCGCATCGTCGTGTTCAGCCACGGCAGGGTCGCGGCCGACCTGCAGCTGTCCGAGGCATCACGGCCCCGGCTGATCGAGGCGATGAGCGCGCGACCGTCGGCGTTGCTCGCCGAGACGACCGGGACCTGAGAAGGGTGGAGTCATGACAACGGCCTCGGTCGGCGATCAGACCGGATTCTCGGTCACCGAGTTCTTCGTACGGTACGGCGTCGTGCTCGTCGGAGTGCTCGTCGCCGTGGTGTTCTCACTGGTCATCCCCGGTTTCGCGAGCGCGGACAACGTGGTGTCCATCCTGCAGACCCAGGCGGTGGCTGCTGTTGCCGCGCTGGGGATGACACTCACCGCCGTGGTGGGTGACCTCGACCTGTCGGTGGGCGCCGTCGCGGGTCTGTCCGTCACCGTCGCCGCCGTGGTGATGATCCGGATGGCGTTGACCGGGCCCAGCGCGATCGTCGCGTGTCTGCTCGCCGGTGCCGTCGTGGGCTGCGTCAACGCCGCGCTCATCGTGCTGCTCAACGTGCCGCCCCTGCTGGCCACGCTGGGCACGATGTTCACCGTGCAGGGCCTCAAACGTTGGCTGGTCGACGGGCAGACCCTGATCACCGGGATGTCCCTGCCCGACGGCACGAAGGTCACCGGGCGGTTCACCTCTGACTTCGCCGCGATCGACAGCGCACAGGTTCTCGGGATTCCGCTGTCGGTGTACCTGTTCCTGCTGATCGCGGTGCTGGTCTGGGTGTTCCTGGAGAAGACCAGGTTCGGCCGGGTGTTCTACGCCGTCGGCGGGAACGTCGAGGCCGCGCGGCTGGCCGGTGCCCGGGTGCGTCGCTACCAGTTCGCCGCGTACGCGATCTCCGGGGTGCTCGCGGCGATCGCCGGCATGATCCTCGCCTCGCGCCTGCGCCAGGGTGATGTGACAGCCGGTGACTCGGCGCTGCTGGACGCCGTGGCGATGACCCTTGTCGGGTACGCGGTGCTCGGGGCGAAGAAGCCGAACGCGCTGGGCACGGTCGTCGGCGCGATCTTCATCGGGCTGATCCTGCAGGGGCTGACGCAGCTCGGGCTGCCGTACTTCACCCAGGACCTGATCAAGGGTCTCGTGCTGATCTTCGCGCTGCTCATGTCGTTCTCGCTACGTCGCAAGCGCCGCGCGGCGACGGTGTGACGGGAGGTCATCGATCATGGGCGGCACATCGTTGACGGTTGACGAGGTACCGGGCTACCTGGCCGGGCGCGCGGCACTGCGAGGACTGGTGGACCCCGCGACGCTGACCGTCGCCGAGGTCGGCGACGGCAACCTGAACCTGGTCTTCGTGTGCGCCGACGCCGAGGGGCGTGGCCTCGTGCTCAAACAGGCGCTGCCCTACGTGCGTCTGGTCGGTCCCGAGTGGCCGATGACCGAGGAGCGTGCGACCCGGGAGGCGGCGGCGATCACGGCGCACTGCGCGCTGTCGGACTCGGTGTGCCGGCTGATCGACTTCGATCAGGAGCGCTACGTCATGGCACTGGAGGACCTTTCGGACCACCAGGTGCTGCGGACCAGGTTGAACGCCGGCGGACCGCATGCGGGAGTGTCCGAGCTGATCGGACGGTACGTCGCCGATGTGGCGTTCGGGACGTCGTGGCTTGCTCTCGGTGAGGAGGAGTTCCGGCGACGCGCGGGTGCGGCGATCAACCCCGAGCTGTGCCTCATCACCGAGGACCTGATCTTCACCGAGCCGTATCTCGGCGCGGACCGCAACTCGGTCCGCCCGTGCGTGGCCCCACTGGTGTCGCGTTTGCAGGCCGACCAGGCCTGGGTCGACGCGGCGATGGGGATGAAACACCGGTTCCTCACCGTTGCTGAGGCGTTGCTGCACGGTGACCTGCATTCCGGCAGCGTGTTCGTGCGCGGCGACGGCGATCAGCTGTCGGTGAAGGCGTTCGACTCGGAGTTCGCCTTCTACGGTCCGATCGGGTTCGATCTCGGGCTGTGGTGGGCCAACCTGATGTTCGCCGGGATCCGTGCCGCCGCGCTCGGTGAGCGGTCACGTGCCGAGAGCCTCTTCGAGGCCGTCGGGTCGAGCTGGTTCAGCTTCCGCGCCCGGATGCGCGAGCTGTGGCCCACCAGGCAGGCACCCGGCAAGTACCCGGACGCCTATCTGACGGCGTGGCTCCGGCTGATCCGGCAGGACGGGTTGGGGTTCGCCGGCTGCGAGGCTGCTCGGCGCACGATCGGTCTGGCCAAGGTCAGTGACCTGGAGACCCTCGACGACCCCGAGTACCGGGTCGCCGCCACTGCGATGCTGACGTTGAGCAGGACCTTGCTCGTGGACCGGGCGGTGCTCACCTTCGACGACCTGACCCGTGCCTGTAGCGGTCTCTCGGTCTCGCCCCGGGACTAGCCACAGGGCGTGGCTCGCGCACTGACGTCACCCATGATGCGGTTGGGTCGCACGGTCGAAGCGCACGCTCCATTCCCGCAGGTAGGTGATCATCTCCGGTGGTCCGAGGACCTGGAACTCCACGCCGAGCGAGCCGAGAGCCATCGCCGGCCACTCCAGCGAGTCGGCACCCATCTCGAGCCGGCAGGAGCTCTGGTCGACGGCCGTCACCGTGCTCCACCGCCCGATCTGCTGCCTGACCACGTCCTCCGGTGCGCTCACGACCGCGCTGACCGTGTATCCGACCGCGGCATTGCCGAGCCCGGCACGGACGAACGCGACGGGGTCTTCCGCGGGGAGCTCACGCGGCCGGAACCGGGCTCCGGTCCGGTGCGGTCCGGAGAGCCGGTCCAGGCGGAAGCTGCGCCAGTCGTGCCGGGTCAGGTCGTAGGCGACGAGATACCAGCGCCGCCCGAGGCGGACCAGCCTCAACGGCTCGACCTGGCGTTCGGTCCGCTGACCCGAGGCCGCCGTGTAGCCGAACTCCAGCCGCTCGGTGTCGCGGCAGGCCTGGGCCACGGTCACCAGTGCCTCCGAGTCGACCTCCGGGCCCGATCCGCTCCAGACCGGGGAGAGCGTCACCGCACGCACCGCCTCGACCCTGGCCCGAAGACGGGCCGGCATGACCTGGACGACCTTGGCCAGTGCACGGACCGAGGACTCCGCGATACCGGTCACCGCGCCGTGCGCGGAGGTCTGCAGTGCCACCGCGAGCGCGACGGCCTCCTCGTCGTCGAGTACGAGAGGTGGCAGCGCCGCGCCCGGCGCGAGCTGGTAGCCGCCGTCGACTCCCCGGCTGGCCTCGACGGGGTAGCCCAGCTCGCGCAGCCGGTCGATGTCGCGGCGCAGGGTGCGGATCGACACCTCCAGCCGCTGCGCGAGCTCCTCCCCCGGCCAGTAACGGTGGGTCTGCAGGAGCGACAGCAACCGTAGGGTCCGTGAGCTCGTGTTCGCCATGAATCTCATTCTTCCTCGAATTCAGGACAGAAACTGGCACTTATGGCCTCTAACGTTGGTCTCACCCACGACGGAAGGAATCCCCGATGACCACCACCGACGCGAAGACCACCCTCACCGGCGAGCGTGCCGACCTGCTGCAGACCCTCGCCACGCACCGGTTCTTCCTGCGCAACACGGCCCGCGACCTCACCGACGAGCAGGCGGGCCTGAGCCCCACGGTCAGCTCGCTGTGCATCGGCGGCCTCATCAAGCACGTCGCTGAAGGTGAGGGCCACTGGGTCAACTTCATCCTCGAGGGTCCGTCGGCCATGGCCAGCGGCGGAAAGGACTGGGCGGACTGGGACGAAGCCGACTACGCCGCGTACAATGACAAGTTCAACATGCAGCCCGGTGAGACCCTGGAGGGTGTGCTGGCGGAGTACGACGAGGTCGCCCGCCGCACCGAGGAGATCGTCGCGGCGCTCCCCGACCTCGACGCGAGCCAGCCGCTGCCCGAGGCCCCCTGGTTCGAGCCCGGCGCTCACTGGTCAGCCCGGCGCTCGCTGCTGCACATCATCGCCGAGACCGCCCAGCACGCCGGCCACGCGGACATCATCCGTGAGGCGATCGACGGGGCGAAGACGATGGGCTGATGCGGCCCGCGTCGCGGACACTTCGGTGTCCGCGACGCCGTGCGTCAGCGGGCGGCCAGCTCCACGACGCGGGCCGAGGCGCGCACGGTCAGCGCCCACAGCTCGGGCACCGTGTGCAGCGCCAGGCCGACGACCGCGACGGTCAGGGACACGAGGATGAACCCTTCCACCGGCCCGCCGGTCCTGAACCTCAGCGGTCTGGGCAACCGGACCGGGTACCAGGTCCGGCGCCTGATCGGGACAGGGGCGAGCAGCGGAGCCCCAGAGGAGGTCAGCGCATCACCGCAACTGTGGACGAGCATGCCTACCGCGATCGCGGTCCCGAGCCACGGGGTGTGCAGGTCGGCGCCCGGCGCGGTCTGGTGCCACGGCACGGTACCGGTGATCGCCCAGGTCGCCCCCGCCGCGATGACGAGACTCGGCGGTCCGGGGACCAGCGCGTCCAGACCCTTGATCGCCAGCGCGACACCGATGAACAGCAGCAGCCACAAGGCCGGGGTGCCCCACCGTGCCACGGCCGCGTTGGCACCGACACCGAGACCGGCGGCGAACACCGCGGTATGGGTCAGGCCCCGGTGGGTTCCCCGTCCGCTGTCCCGTGAGGTCGCCGTCATGCGGAACACCACGGCGGACAGCGGACGGATCAGGTAGCAGGCGAGGACCGAGGCCCAGGAGAACCGGCGGGTCGCGGTCGAGGAGGGGTGGTCGAGGTCGGGCAGGAGCGCATACCCGGCCGCGACGGCCGCGAAGACGAATGCGTCACGCGGCGAGGCGACCCCGACGCTCGGCGCCGCGACCGTGGTGATCAGCAGTCCGGCCGCCGCCCCGCTGACGGCGTGGCTGACGCCCATCATCGCCGGGGGCTCCCGGCTCGACACGTCCGTTCAGTGATCAACAGCGGCAACCCATGGACCGAATTTTAGGGCGCGGGACGCACGCCGGTTCGGCTCACGCGCCGCCGTGGGCGGTTTTGCTCAGAGGCGTCCGACGACACGGGTCGGCGACACGCGGACAGTGGTGATCGCGGTGTCCCGGGTGCGCCCGACCGCCTCGGGATTGTGGTCGGCGTAGGCCTTCCCGGTGTACTTGATCGCCAGCGCGTCGCGCAGCTCTGTCGCCCCTTCGTCGGACAGCGTGGCGGTCCCTCGGATCGCCGCGTACGTGTAGGGCTCCTCCGGAGGGCTCACCAGGACACTGACGTCCGGACTGCGCCGCAGGTTGCGTTCCTTACGGCTGCCGACGGCGACGACGAACAGCACATCGTCGCCGTCCCTGGTCACCCACACCACCGACTGGTGCGGTCCGCCGTCGGGGTGCACGGTCGCCACCGTGGCGAACACCGGCCGGTCCAGAAGGCGTCGAAGCCTGCTCATCGACACACCCGGTGCCGCCGACGCCAGCCGGGACAACAACACCGTCGTCTCGCCGTACAGACGACGTGCCGCGTCGGCGTCGAACGCCGGACCCCGCACGTCCAGAGCCTCGCCAAGAACCACAGCGCTCAATCCGGCCGCCGGTGGGTGGTCCAGTACCTCCAGCATCGGGGCCAGTGCTTCCTCGATCGGTCTGGCGGTGTCCTTCAGGTGGTCGATGACCAGCTGCGTCTGTTCGTCGTACTCGCCGGAGAAGCTCGTGCTGACCGTACCGGGATGCAACAGCACGTAGCGGACCTTCGCCGACGCCTCGTTCTGGACGAAGCCGAGACCGAGCAGGTCGTTGAGAGGCCCGCCACGCATGAGTGCGTCCATGCCCCGATAGTCACGCTCGCACTGCAGGTCGTCCCACGCGACGTCACTCGTTCCGCTGCCCGGGCCGCTGACGTTCAGGATGACCGGCCGCTCGGCCGCGTCGAGCAGGTCGACCAAGCCGTAGCCGAGCACGAACCGGCTGAGGTAGAACAGGGCGAAGTTGTCCTCGAAACCCTCGGCGGTCACGGCCCTGGTCGACCGGTAATGGCGGGCACACAGGATCAGCGCGTCCACCGTCGACAACACGCGACGCACCTCGTCGATCACTCTTCTGTTCTCACTGACCAGGCTGAGGTCGGCGCGCACGAAGTGGGCGCGGTCCGCTGCACCCATGGCGGCGGCGGCCTCGAGGACGGCCGCTCCCTTCTCGCCGTCGCGGCCGACGATCACCACCTCGTCGCCCCTGCCCAGATAGGTCAGGGCCAGCGCCCTCCCCATGCCGTCGGTCCCACCCGTGATGACCAGGCTTCTCACGTCGACCTCATTCTCTCGTCGCAACGACTATGTCGTATCAACGACAGACTAAGGTGCGCGGACCGGTCCGGACAAGCGATTCAGCGTCGTGCGACGCGGCCCCGGTGGTGCAACCGGCCGGGCACGTGACTTCAGCTGGCGGCCAACGGGCGAGGCCCTCGGAAGTAGGCTCGGCTGGTGGCACTCCGAACAGCGTTCACCGACCTGCTGTCGATCGATCACCCGATCGCCTCGGCCCCGATGGGCGGGTCGGCGGGTGGCGAACTGGCGGCTGCTGTGTCCAACGGGGGCGGACTGGGCCTGGTCGGCGGAGGCCGAGGCGAGCGTGCGTGGCTGGAACGCGAACTGGCGATCGTGACCGCGCGAACGTCTCGCCCCTGGGGTGTCGGGTTCCTGGCGTGGGCGGTGGAGGTGTCGACCGTCGAATGGGTACTCGACCAGGGCCCGGCGGCTGTCATGCTGTCGTTCGGTGACCCGGGTCCGTTCGCCGCCCGCGTTCACGCCGCCGGCATCCCGCTGATCATCCAGGTCACCGACCTCGACGAGGCGCGTCGCGCCGTGGACCTGGGCGCGGACCTGCTCGTCGCGCAGGGCGCCGAGTCGGGTGGGCACGGCGGCCGACGGTCCACGTTGACCCTCGTGCCCGCTGTCGTCGATCTGGTGGCACCTGTGCCCGTGCTCGCGGCGGGCGGTATCGCGGACGGCCGCGGCGTGGCCGCCGCACTGGTTCTCGGTGCGGTGGGCGCGCTGCTGGGGACCCGGTTCCAGGCCAGCCACGAAGCATTGGTCGACGCCGAGATCGTGAAGGCCATCGTCGGCGGCCTCGGCGCCGACACCGAACGCAGCCGGGTGCTCGACGTCGCTCGAGACTCGGGTTGGCCTGCCCGCTACACGGCACGCGTGGTGACCAACTCGTTCCTCGACACGTGGCGTGGACGCGAACAGGAACTCGAGCGGGACGTCGACACCAGGCGGGCCTATCGCGAGGCCGCCGCCAGAGGTGATCTCGCTGTCGTCTCGGTGTGGGCGAGCGAGGCGATCGATCTGATCACCGAGGTCGCTTCGGCCACCGAGCTCGTGCGGCTGATCGCCGAGGAGACCGAGAGGGCCTTCACCTGCGCGACCTAGCGCGCCCGGTGCAACCGCGCGGCCTAGCGCAGGCCGTGGCGATCCAGCCACCGGGAGATCGCGCCGGCGATCTCCTCCGGCCTGTCCTCCGGTGCGTGATGGCCCGACTGTCCGCAGGCCTCCGTCTCCAGGCAGGCGATGTTCGCCGCGCACCAGGCGGCGAGCTCTCGCCGCACGAGCAGGGTCGGCGAACCCTCGAACGTCAGGAGCAGCTTCGGGACCCTCGCGCTGTCGGTCAGCCATCTGTCGTAGGCCTCGATGCGACGGACGAGGTCGGCCGGTTCGCCGTCGAAGGGCATCTGCCGGGCCCACGCCAGGATCGGGCGACGGCTCTCCCTGGTCGGGTACGGCGCCAGGTAAGGCAGCAGGTCCTCCTCGCTCAGCGGGGTCAGGACCCCACCGGTGAAAGCCTGCCGGACGAACAGGTTCTCGTCGAGGACGAGCTGCTCGCCGAGGCCCGGGGTCCGGAATCGCTCGACGCGTTCGCGGGCGGGCGCCGGGAGCTCGTCCCTGGTCATCGGCTTGATGATGGACTCGAAGAAGACGACGCCCCGCACTCGGTCGGGATGGCGCGCGGCCCAGTCGAACGCGAGCGCTCCGCCCCAGTCGTGTCCGACCAGCACCACGCGGTCGAGTGCCGCGGCGTCGAACCAGGCATCCAGGTACCGGGCGTGATCGGTGAACAGGTACGGGATGTCGGGTTTCCCGGAACGGCCCATGCCGATCAGATCGGGAGCAAGCAGCCTGGCGGCGCTGAGGCCGGGGAACACCTTGCGCCACAGGTGGGAGGACCCGGGGTTGCCGTGCAGGAACACCACCGGGGCGCCTGTCCCGGACTCCTCATGGTGGACGAACGAGTCGAGAACACCGATGTCCGGCATGCGTAGGCCTTTCGGCTAGTGCTCGGGGTCGAGCGGAGTGTCGAGCAGTGCTGTCAGGTCGCGGACGAGCGCGGCGACCCGGTGGTCGTCCAGCCCGCCCAGCGGGGTCAGCAGCTGGTCCATGAGCCGGCGCACCGTGACGATGGCCGGTCGAACGGTCTCCCGGCCCCGGTCGGACAGTGTGAGGCGGACGGCACGCGAGTCGTGGGGGTCCCGTGCCCGGTGCAGCAGGCCGTCGGCTTCGAGCGCGCGCACGAGTTTGGAGATGTAGAGCGCTTCGAGCCCGGTGTGATCGGCCAGCTCGCGCTGGCTGGGGCTCGGACCGGCACTCTGCCGGTCGAGCACCGACGCGAGCACGACGTACTGGGCGTGCGTCAGGCCGAGCGGAGCGAGCGCGCGATCGACCGCGACCCTCCACTTCATCGACAGCCGCCAGACCAGATGGCCGGGAGTGGGTCCTTCGCGCATGCGAATAATGTACATGGCGACTGTAGCCATGGCTACTATTCCATTTCCGCGCCTCGACCCGGCGGCGGCTGGCCTCCTAGGTCGACACCGGCTCCGGCCTGCGGAAGAGCCGGACCGACGCGAGCCGACCGGTGCCGTCCTCGGGTGGCAGCTCGTCCAGGCGTCGGGCGATCTGCTCGTCCACCGAGAGGTACTTGCGCCCCGCGCGCAGGTCGGCGTCGTTGCGCAGCCGCACCAACAGCGGGAAGGTGCTCAGCGCACCCGCGTCGAACAACCCGGTCGTGTAGACGAGCTGCACGCCGAGCGCGTGTGCGACACCGAACTGCAGCTCCAGCAGATAGCCGGCCGACGCCCGGCCGATCGGGTTGTCCAGGAACAGGACACCGGCATGCGGCCTGCGGCCCTCGCCGCGTTGGTTGGCCCGCAGCGCCGCCATCGTGCAGTAGAGGACGATCGCGGCGGTGAGCTGCTGCCCGCCGGAGAACACGTCGCGAATCTCCGAGACCCGGAGCCGCTCGGTCCGCAGCACCGCGTCCGGCTTCAGCATCTCGACCCGGACGCCCCTCGGCATCGCGGCGCGCACACCGCGCAGCAGCAGCGACATCCCGTCGCGCTGCTCCTTGCCGCCGCTGAGGTAGCCCTCGGCCGTGCGGTCGACGACCTCGCCGAGGCGCTCGGCGAGCACCGTGTCGTCGTCGATCTCCTCGAACCGGAAGCGCAGGAACTGCTGGCCGGACCAGTCGGACAGCCCGTCCGGCAGCTGCGAAAGGCGCTGTGCCAGCCGCAGCGTGCGCAGCGACTCGCCGACCATGCCTTGCAGCCGGGTCACGATGCCGGTCCGATGCCTGCCGATGTTCGCCAGATCGTCCTCGAGCGAGCGCAGCCGGGGGCGAAGCGCCCTGAGCCAGTCGGCGGCCAACGGCGGCATCTCGGCCCTGGACACACCGAGGATGTGCCGGCGCACCGGGCTGGACACGGTCCCGAACCGGGCCTCCTGGGCGTGATGGGCGACGGCGTCGGCCGATTTGCGGACCTCGTTGTCGACGCCGTCCCGGGCACTGATCGCGTTCTGCAGGCCACCCCGTGCGGCGATCCAGCTGGCCGAGGCCGCATTGACATCGCCGGAGAACGCCTCGGTGTCCTCGTGTCCGGTATCCGGCACCAGATCGTCCAGCCCGTCGACCAACCTGCCGAAACCATCCGCCGATACCTGGACGGCTCGCTGCTGGGAGGCCGCCGCGACCCGCCGGTTCTCCTCGGTGGACGCCGCCGCCTCGGCGGCCCGACGGTCCTGCTCCACCCGCTCGACCAGGCCGGCGCCGTGCTCGATGTCGGTCGGCTCGCCGTACGGTGCCAGCGAGATGCGCTGCGGCCGGTACTCGTCCCTGGTCCGTCGGGCCAACGCCAGCTCGGTGTGCGCGGACTGCAGCCGCGCCTCCACCTCGCGCAACGTACGCGTGGCCTGGTCGGCCGCCGCCCGCCGAGAGGAGGCGTCGGACCCGTCCGGGCTGCGCAGCAGCTCGTGCGCGGCCCGCCGGACCCGATCGGGAAGCGGGTCGACCGCGGCGCGGGCGGACTCGGCCTCACGTTCCGCCGCGGCCAGACCCGCCCGGAGGTCCGCGTCGACCTCGGCGGCGGCGTAGGCGGCCTCCGCCCTGCGGTACTCGGTCCGCAGCACGCTGAGCGGCTGGGCCGGGGCGTCCCGCGTCGTCGAGGACTCGACCGCGTCGGTCGGGAGCTCGGCGAGGTCGTCGCGCGCTGTGGCCGCCACCGAGGCGCCACGATCCTGTGCTCGTACGTACTCCTGGCTGTCCCGGTGAGCCTGGGCGGCCGCTTTCCGGGCCTCGGCCGCCTGCGCGTCCGCCGCCGCGGCCGCCGCGGTGCCCTGGATGACCGCCTCCGAGAGTTCAGGACGCCGCAGGACCTCGGTGCGCAGGCTCGCGAGCCGAGTCGACCGCGCACGGGCGGCTGCCTCCGATGCGCGCAGACGGGGCAGGGCGGCGTCGAGCTGGTCGGCTCGTGTGTCGAGGTCGGCGACGGCGGCGAGCGCCCGCTCGACCACCGAGGTCCGGGCCCGCGCTGCTTCGGCGGCCCGGATGCCGGCCTCGGCCAGTTCGGTGAGCGCAGCGGGCGGATACGCCTCGCGCCAGCGGCGCAGTCGTTCGGTCAGAGTGCGATCGGTGTCCCAGGCCCCGTCGAGGGTTGCCAGCCGGTCGCGCCTGCGACGGGTCTCCTCGGTGAGTTCGGTGCGTACCCGCTCGGCCGCGGCATCGTCGAACATCGCGGGGTTGGGAGGGACCACGAAATCGATACCGGAGCCCACGGCCGGGTCAGCGCCGTCGGGGCGGATCGATTCGAGAGAACCGACAGCCACCAGGGCACAGGGCAACAGCCGCGCCTCGGCCAGAGCGTCCCGAGCTCTGACCCCGTCCGCGGCGTCGCTGAGGAGGACACCGGCCACCAGGTGCGGCACTCGCGCGATCGTGGCGCTCCGCTGGTCCTCGGTGAGGCTCGCCAGATGACGCCACCCGGACCGTGCGCTGATCCCCGCCCGCTCCAGGACCGCGAGGGACTGCTCCACCTCGGTCGGCTCCGGGAGCAGGCCCCCGGAACCGAGGGCGCGCAGCGCCCGCACGTCGCGAAGCTGTGCATCCCGCAGCCGGGTGCGCTCGTCGTCGAGTGCGGCGAGCGATGCGGCGAGCCGTTCGAGCAGCGCCTCCGCGTCCTGGTCGACCGTGATCGACTCGACCCCGAGCAGCTCACCCAGCCGTGGTTCGGACGCGAGGTTCGCGTGCTGGGCCCGAGCGTCCTCGTCGCGGTCGCGCGCCGTTCGCGCCTCGGCCACGGCGTCGGCCGCCTCGGCCCGAGCCTCGGTGAGACGAGCGTCGGCCTCGCGGCGCTCACCGCGCAGTGCGGCCAGCTCCTTCAGCGTCTCCTCGACCGAAGCCGCCGCCTCGCGCTCCTCCCGGGCGGCCACCTCGGCCGTCTCCTCGACGTCGTCCTCGGCTCGCAGCGCGCCGTCCGAGACCGCGGCGGTGACCAGGTCTCGGATTCTGCCCAGTTCGGCGTGCGCCTGGTCGACGGCGCTGCGATGCTCGGCGGCCTCGGTGGTCCAGCGCAGCTCCTGTGCGCGAGCGGTCTCGGCGAGCTCGGCGGCCGACCTCGCCTGCTCGGCGGCGGAACGGGCGGCCTCAAGAGCCTCGTCGACCACCGCGCGCAGCGCTGAGGCCAGTGCGGTCGCCGCGGCCTGGCGGGCGTCGAGTGCGGGCCGCGCACGCTCCTGTTCGGTGGTGACCACCCGACGCAGGCGCGCGGCTTCCGCCGAGGCGAGCTGATCCCGCAGGACGGCCTCGACGGCATGCCAGGCCTCGACGAGCTCGGAAGCCTCGTCCTTGCGTTCCTGGAGGGTGTCCCTGGTCGCTTCAGCCGCGCGACACGTGAGATCCGCGACCTGACGACGTAACTCGGTCGACACCTCGTTCAGGCGGCGTTGTTCCGAGCCGGCCCGCTGTGCGGCCTCGGTCGCGTCGCGCAGCGCCGCTCCCGCGATCTCGACCCGCCCGACCTCCGCCCGATGCCGGGCCGCGATCGACGCGGCGAGCAGCCGAGCCCGGTTCCTGGCGGACGTCTCGGCCGACCGGGACGCCTGCGCCCGGTGCTCCGCGTCGACCAGTGGGCCCAACCGTTCGAGTGTTCCCTCGACGAACTCGCGTTCCAGCTCCAGCTCGGCGCGCTGGGCGATCTTCGCCGCATAGCCGGCGACGACCTCCGCCAGGCCCTGAGGTTCCTCCTGGTCGACGACCGCGCGCAGCAGGAAGTCGACGAACGCCTCGTCGCTGGGGAAGGAGAACGCCTCGGCGGCCTCACCCTCGCCCGCGTTCATCGCGCGCTGGTAGCGGAACAGCTCGGGGTCGAGGCCCAGCTCGACGAGGTGCTGGGACCACTCGCGGTGCACCGTGCGCCAGATCAACGCCAGTCCCGGGTCGGACTGGTGAGCCTGGTCGAGCCGCTCCCGGAACCCGGCCAGGGTGACCCGTCGGTTGTTCACCGCGACCGGCAGGTCGTCGAGTGAGAAGCCGTCGGTGGGACGGAACGAGTACCAGCAGTCGATCAGCTTTGCCGGGTCGCTGGACACGACGTGCCCGCGCCACTCGGACACCTTGCCGGTCACGACGCGCTCGCCGGTGACCGTGTGCATCCACTCCAGCACCACGTGCGCCACGTCGTCGGCGAGGACGAACTTCTCCAGCACCCGGGTGTTGGTCGTGCCGACGACCTGGCGTCGACCCGGAAGCAGTACCGAGAACACGAGCTTGAGCAGGACCGACTTGCCGCCCCCGTTCTCCAGGAACAGCACCGACGCCGGTGACGGCCTGCGCGGCACGCGATCGAGGTCGTCGTCGGCGAACAGGTCCTGTTGCGGAGCGACCTTCACCGACGGCCCGATACCCCGGAAGTCCAGACAGACGTCCTGGTAGCGGGCACCGGGCGGACCGACCGAGAACAACCGGACGCGCGACAGCTCGTACATGTGTGTCTCCCCCTGCCTGCGGCCGGCTCAGGCCAGCACGTCGGACGCGGCGACGTGCAGGCTGCCCCCGGCCGACGGCGCCGGCAGGACGCCCAGCTCCATCAGCTCGTCGAAGGCGCGCTGCGCGGCCAGTTCACGCACCTGGATCTGGTAGCGCGGCGTGGTCCGGTAGGTGCCGGAGTCACCACCGACGGCGACCAGGAAGCCCTGTTCGGTCAGGAAACGCAGCGCCCGCGCCACGATGCCCCGCGTCGTGTCCGAGGCGACCCGCCCGTCTTTCGTCGTGGCGGTCGCCGGCCGCCGCAGATACACCCGCCACACCCGTTCCAGCTCGGGTGCCTCGGACAGCGGGTCGCTCTCACCTTGCGCGCGTTCCTCCAGGACCCGGCACGCCTCGCGCACGGCGGCGTCGGCCTGCTCGACCGACACCCTGCCGACGTAGGCATCGTTGCCCAGATCGTCGGGACGGGGGAACGCGAGCGCCGCGATGGCCAGGTGTGCCATGCCGTGCAGCACCTTCTCCGACTGCCTGTTCTGCAGCGCGGTGCGGCGGGCGTACTCGTCCATCTTGATCTCGAACACCGAGTCCTCGGTGGCCGCGAGGACGGCACCGGACTGCGGTGTCACCGCGAGCACGACCAGCCCGAGACCGGAGGCGATGCGGTTCACCAGGTCCTTGAAGGCGTCGTCCTCGCCGTAGCGCTTGACCAGGTTCGCGTACACCGCGTCGCGGCTCGGCAGCTGTTTGGGCCGCATCCCCAGCGCCACCAGCTGCGCCGCCGCCTCGGCGTCGCCCGGTCGAAGTGGTGCCCGCTCGCTCATGCGACCTCCCCCGGTCGGTCCGCGGCGGTGTCCAGGAGCGCGGTCGTGACCAGGAGGTCGCAGCCACCGAACTCGGGGTCCTCCAGCACCGTGCCGTCGTCGACGGCCAGGCACACCCCGTCGTCGTCCTGACCACGCGGACCGGAGATCGTGCTGCCGACCGCGTGCAGCACCCGCAGCGCGACCAGCTGGGGCAGCTGCGGGTCCAACGCGCGTGCCTCCTCCAGCAGACCGGAGAGCCTACGTCCCACGTCAGGCAGATCCAGCAGGTCGTCCACCAGCTGCCACTGGTCCTCGCTGAACCGGTCGGGAGGGGTGTCCATCAGGTCGGGTTCCGGGATGCGCGCACCGAACGGGTCGTGTTCGACCGGCGGCACCAGCAGCGTCTCCACCAGCCCGCCCAGGCTCAGCACGCTGGGCAGCCGCACACCCGCCGCGGCGCCGAAGAACGCGGTGCTCGGCGCGACGGCGGTGGCGACGCCCAGCTCCAGACACGGGCGCAGCAACTGCCCGAACACGTCGACCGACGCCCGTTGCGGCCGGCCGGCGAACTGCTGGCGGTCCTGTTCGGCACGGAACGTCGCGCCCGCGTCCAACAGCCGCGCCTGCAGCTGGGTGTGCCGGCGAATGCACTCGTTCACGATGACGACCAGCTCGGCCGCGCGCCGTCGCTGGTCGGGCTCGGTCGACTCGTCGCGGGCGTCGGCGATGTTGTTCAGGATCGCGGTCTCCGCGCGGTAGCGGGACTCGATGTGGGCCAGTGCCTCCTCGATCAGCTCGGGGACCGAGGCGAGCCAGTCCACCGAGCGGACGTCACGCCGGGTGGCGTCGAGCTTGCCGCGCAGCGCCTCCGCGTACTGGACGGTGCGATAGCGCGCCTGCTCGGCGGCGAGACGGGCATCACCGAGACGGCCCCGACGGATCAGGTTCTCCAGTTTCACCTCGGCGGCGATCTGGGCCGACTCGACGTCCGTGTCCAGCGCGCCGACCAGCACGTTGATCGCCTCGTCGGTCGCGCGCAGGAACACCTGGCCGTCCGGGCCGGCCAGCTCGGCAAGCAGCTTGAAGTCGAAGCGTCGGCGCACGTAGCGACCGTCGACGGTCACCGTGCCGTAGTCGGTCTGGAATCCCCGATCGACACTGCCCACGTTCAACAGGTTGTCCAGCACCCAGTGACCGACCCGCTCATGCTCGGCGGAACCCCGGGCGGGGGCCTGGGCCGCGATGAACGGCACGATCCGGCGCACCACCTGCTCCTGGTCGGCACCGTGGTCGAAGTCCATGGCCAGAGTGACCTGGTCGATCGCCTGCAACCCGATCTCGGCCATCTGGTAGCAACCGGCGTCGCACCAGTCCAGCAACGGCTTGCGCACGTCGAGGTCGTGCAACGGTGCGGTGCAGGCCAGCGCCTTCAACCGACGGGCGACCCCGTCGTCGGCGGCCCGATCATCCACAGCGAACACGCCGAGCACTCTACGAGGGTCCGCCGGGGGCCCTGTCACGCGCTGTACCCCGGGACGTAATCCGCCGGTCGCCGAGGCGCCCTCGGCCGAGTCTCGCCGGCACCACCGCGGCCGCGACTACACTCGGCAGCCGATCGAGACCAGCGGGTCAGAGCGGAGTAGCCCTGTGGATTTCACCGGCGTCGAGTGGCGCAGGAGCAGCTTCAGCAAGGCGGCCGAGGAAGGTGGCTCCTGCATCGAGCTCGCCTTCCTGGACAACGGCAACATCGCCATCCGCGACTCAGAGGACCCGGACTGCGTGCCCCACGTGTTCACTCCGTACGAGTGGGAGTGCTTCGTCGCCGGGGTCCACGCCGGCGAGTTCGACAACCCCTGATCTCCTTGCCCGACATCACCTCCCGCGACCTCGCGGGCGCCTGGCTCGGCGAGGTCCCCGTCCTGACCGAACGGCTCATGTCGGCGATCTTCACGGACAACCCCGAGTGGACCGACTACCGGCCGGTGCCCCGACAGGAACTGCGCGACGGCTGTCACCGCTACCTCTCGCGGGTTCTCGGGCTGCTCGCGGGCGAGGTCCCGATGACCGAGCTGCACGACGTCGACGACATGGCCGAGGAGATCGGCCGCCAGCGCGCCGAGCAGGGCGTACCGCTGGAGGCGATGCTGCGCACGTTCCGGCTCGGCGGCCGCATCGTGTGGGAGGCGCTGCTGGAGAGCGCCGCGACCGTCCAGGCCGATCCCGCCGTGGTGGGAACGGCCGCCACTTCCATGTGGACCGTGGTCGACCACCTCTCCTCCGCGCTGTCGTCGGCCTACCGGGGCGCGCAGCTGGAGCAGCTGCGCCGCGACGAGCGCTGGCGGCACGCCCTGATCGAGGAGCTGCTCGCGGACCGCGCGCGCGAAGCGGCGTTCGCCCGGCGTGCAGGAGACCAGCTGGAACTGCCGGTCGGCGGCGCTTACCTGGTCCTGGTCGCGGACATCAGCCCGGACGGAGCACCCGCACTGCGCGGCTCGCAGACCGCGCTCGGTGCACTGCGGGTCCGCTCCGTGTGGCACACCAGAGCGGACAGCCAGATCGGACTCGTACCGCTCGAGGGCCGGACCGAACGATCGGTCATCGACCGGCTGCGGCCGTTGGTCCGCGGCCGCGTCGCCGCCGCCGTCGCGCAGAACGGTCTGCCCGACGTCGGGGTGGCACACCGGCTCGCGGTCACCACCCTGAGCACGGTCCGCCGCGGCGCCGTCGCGCTGGTGACGGTCGACGAACGCTATCCGGAGTCGATGCTCGCGCGTTCGCCCGAGCTGGCCCGCCGTCTCGTCGCGGCGCGGCTGGGCCCGCTGCTGGAGCTGCCGGCGAAGGAACGCGACATGTTGCTGACGACGCTGACCGCCTGGCTGGAGGCGGACCGGTCGGCCGGGCTCGCCGCGGCGCGCCTGTACTGCCATCGCAACACCGTGCTCAACCGGCTGCAACGGATATCCACGCTCCTCGACCGTGACCTCGGCGGACGTCAGGCCTTCGTCGAGCTGTCCCTCGCGCTGTCCGCGCTGGAGCTGGACTTTTAGGCTGGCCCTTCGCGCGTCCAAGTTTCCGGTCGGGACCCCTCGTCGGCTTCGCCTCGAGGGGCCCGCGACCGGAAACTTACGGCGGCTTCGCCGGTCGCTTCGCTCCGGCTTCGCTGCCGTCGCTGACGCGCGGCTGTCTGGTTGCGTTCTGTTTCGCCCCTTGCGTTCTGTGCAGTGCTTCGCACTGAACCCCCTTCGGGGAGACTCGCGGAGCCGGCTCGTGGAGGGTGTCGGCGCTTCGGGGCGCGTTTTCGTGATCACTCCCCACACCGCGCACCTTCCGTCCACACCGCGCGGTGTGGACATAGCGCGGTGTGGACGGTAGGTGCGCGGTGTGACTGACGCTGGGTTGGTGCCGCGGGTCCTTGCCGACTTGTGGTGGGTGTTGGCCCCCGGTCCGGGTTTTCGTGATCACGGCTCATACCGCGCACCTTTTGTGCACACCGCGCGGTGTGCACATGGCGCGGTGTGGGCGGAAGGTGCGCGGCGTCGCTGACGCTGGGTGATGCCGCGGGTCCTGCTGCCCTGCTCGCTGCTGGGCGGCTACGCCTTCGCTTCGCTTCCGGCGCGGGGTGGCCCTCTTCGTGATTGGGCAGTCTGCCCAATCACGGGGCAGTGGAGCTGTGCATTCGATCATCGCTGTGACGTGTCGCCGCGCAGGAGACTGAGGCCGGGCGGGTGACGACGCCCACGACGCCCGGCTGCCACCCCGTGCCGCCGTCGGTTCAGCCCCGCGTACGAGATCCGACCGGAGGACCATCCATGGCGACAAGGACCGCTCGCGGCGCCGGCTCGACAGCCGCTCCGCACCGGAGTCCGCAGACCCGGAAGCCGAAGACAGCCGTGCGCCCGCGATCCGCCTCGGCGACCGTTGCCCGGACCGCCCCGGTCGTGAATCCGTTGACCGAGGAGGACCCGGGGGTACTGCGCGGTTACTGGCGGCAGATGTGTCTCATCCGCCGGTTCGAGGAGCGCGCCGCCCAGGGCTACACCCAGGCCAAGATCGGCGGCTACTGCCACCTCAACCTCGGCGAAGAGGCAACCGTGGTCGGTCTGATGGCCGCGCTGCGCCCCACCGACTACCTGTTCACCAACTACCGCGAGCACGGCTACGCGATAGCCAAGGGGATCGCGCCCGGCCGCGTCATGGCCGAGCTGTACGGGCGCAGCACCGGCACCTCCAAGGGCTGGGGCGGGTCGATGCACATGTTCGACGTCGAGTCCCGGCTGCTCGGCGGTTACGGGATCGTCGGCGGGCAGGTCCCGCTGGCCACCGGTGCCGCGCTCGCCATCGACTACCGGGGCGGTGACGACGTCGTCCTCTGCCAGATGGGGGACGGCACGACGAACATCGGGGCCTTCCACGAATCGCTCAACATGGCCGCGCTGTGGAACCTGCCGATCGTCTACGTCGTGATCAACAACGAGCTGGGCATGGGCACCACGGTCGAGAACTCGTCAGCGGAACCCGAGCTTCACAAGCGCGCCGCCGCGTACCGCATGCACGGCGAACGGGTCGACGGCGACGATGTGCTCGCCGTACGCGACGCCACCCGCCGGCTGGTCGAACGCGCCCGGACCACGAGCAGACCGGCGCTGCTGGAGACCATGAGCCAGCGTCTGAAGGGCCACTCGGTCGTCGACCCGGCGAAGTACCGCACCGAGCAGCAGCTCGAAGTGCTGCGCACCGCCGACCCGCTGGTGTCCTTCCGAGCCGCGCTGATCGAGGCTCACATCGCCGACGACAGCGAGCTGGCGGCGTTGGAGTCCGAGGCGCACGTCGAGGTCGACGCGGCCGTCGAGTTCGCCGATACCAGCCCGCACCCCGAGGTCTCCACGCTGTTCGACTACACCTACGCGACTCCGGTGGCCGGCCAGACCCACCGCCTGCCCGCCGATCCCGTCTTCTAAGGACGTTCCGACCGTGCCTGTTCTGAGCTACCGCGAAGCCCTGCGCACCACCCTGCGCGAAGAGCTGCTGCGTGACGACGACGTCTTCCTGATCGGGGAGGAGATCGGCGTCTTCGAAGGGTCCTACAAGATCACCGCCGGGCTGCTCGCCGAGTTCGGTGCCAAGCGGGTCAGGGACACCCCGATCGCCGAGGAGGGTTTCGTGGGCGCCGCGATCGGCGCCGCGATGCTCGGTCTGCGGCCGATCGTGGAGATCATGACGATCAACTTCTCGCTGCTCGCCCTCGACCAGATCGTCAACCACGCGGCCAAGATCTACGGCATGTTCGGCGGGCAGAGCAGTGTGCCGATGGTGATCAGGACACCCGGTGGCGGCGGCCAGCAGCTCGGCGCGACGCACTCGCAGAACGTCGAGCTGTACTACGCGTTCGTGCCGGGTCTCAAGGTCGTCGCGCCGAGCACACCCGCCGACGCGCGGGCGTTGATGCTGGCCGCGGTCCGGGACGACGACCCGGTGCTGTTCCTGGAGAACCTGGCCCTCTACAACACGAAGGGCGAGGTTCCCGACGACCTGCGACCCGCCGAGATCGGCAAGGCCGCGGTCACCCGGCCCGGCACCGACATCACGATCATCGGCTACTCCCGGATGGCCGCGGTGGCGACACAGGTCGCGGACCAGCTCGCCGGGTCCGGAATCTCCGCCGAGGTCGTCGACCTGCGCAGCCTCCGTCCGCTGGACCGCGAGACGCTCGTGCGATCGGTACGCAAGACCGGCTGCGCGGTCGTGGCCGAGGACGACTGGCTGACCTACGGCATCGGCGCCGAAGTGGCCGCCAGCATCTCCGACGGCGCATTCGACTACCTCGACGCCCCGGTGCGCCGGGTCGCGGCCGCCGAGGTGCCGCTGCCCTACGCACGCACGCTCGAGCAGGCCGCCCTGCCCTCCGCCGACTCACTACTGACGGCCGTCCACCAGACGCTCGCGGCCGTCGGCCGTCGTCGCTGACATCCCACTGCCCTCCCCCGACCCGAGGAACACCCGATGCCCGAAATCACCATGCCCCGGCTGTCCGACACGATGGCGGACGGCGTCATCTCCGCGTGGCGCAAGAAGATCGGCGAGACGGTGACCTCGGGTGACGTGATCGCCGAGATCGAGACCGACAAGGCGATCATGGAGCTGGAGGCCTACGACGACGGGGTGCTGGAACGCATCCTGGTCGACGAAGGCGTGACCGTCGCGATCGGAACGCCGATCGGGTTCATCGGCGACGGCTCGGCTCCCCCGCCCGCCGAGCCCGCCCCGGCAGCCGTGGGCGGCGAGACCGAGGCGCGGCCGGCGGTGCCGCAACCGGCCGCGCCCACTGAGGAGCCGCCCGCACCGACGGCCGGCACCGAACCGGCGACCGGCGGGTCGCCCGACAAGCCCAGGGCGTCACCGTTGGCGCGCAAGCTCGCCCGTGAACGTGGTCTCGACCTGGCCGGGATTCACGGCAGCGGGCCTAACGGGCGAATCACCCGGGTCGACATCGATGCGGCAACGGCGCGCAGGCCCGAGCCGGAGCAGGTCCCGGAGGAGGTCGTTCCGCCGGTCGTGCCCCATGCCAACCACAGCGAGGACTTCGTCGAGGTCCCGCTGAGCCGGATGCAGGCGGTCGCGGCGGCACGGCTCACCGAGAGCAAGCAGCAGGCACCGCACTTCTACCTGACCAGCGCCGTGGACCTCACCGATCTGCTGGAGTTCCGCACCCGTCTCAACACGACGCTGGAGGCGTCCGGCGGCCCGAAGATCAGCGTCAACGACCTGATCGTCAAGGCGGTGGCCGTCGCGTTGCGGGCCAACCCCGCGGTCAACGTCTCCTTCGCGGGCTCCTCGCTGCGGCACTACCGGTCGGTGCACGTGGGCGTCGCGGTCGCGGTCCCCTCCGGCCTGCTCGTGCCGGTGATCCGCGACGCGGACCGCAAGAGCGTCTCCGAGATCGCCGCCGAGAGCCGGGGCAACGCCGAGCTGGCCAGGGCCGGCAAGCTGCGCTCCGACCAGATGAGCGGCGCCACGTTCACCGTGTCCAACCTGGGCATGTACGGCGTCGAGCACTTCGCGGCGGTCATCAACCCGCCCGAGGCCGCGATCCTCGCGGTGGGCGCGGCGACCGAGGAGGTCCGCTCGGTCGATGGCGAGTTCGTGGTCCGGTCGATCGTGCGCCTCACCCTCTCCTGTGACCACCGTGCAGTGGACGGCGCCACCGGCGCCGCGTTCCTGCGCGACCTCTCAGCCCTCCTGCGCGACCCCCTCCGAGTCCTCGCCTGACCGCCCACGAACGACCGGCACGAATGTGGCTTTAGGGACGTTCAACGTCCCTAAAGCCACATTCGTGCCATCGGGGCTGGTGGGATTGTTTGACAGGATTGAATCTGGGTGTCTAGGGTCCAGGTTGTGCGGATGGGGCAGGGTGTCGAGTGGGCCATGCACGTATTGCTGTCGCTGGCCTGGCTCGACGGTGACCAGCCGGTGTCGACCGCGAAGTTCGCGCAGGCCTACGATCTGCCGCCGGCCTACCTGAACAAGCAGCTCCAGTCGTTGGTCAAAGCCGGCCTCCTGGAGTCGCTGCCGGGCGCGCGAGGCGGGTTCCGGCTGGCGAAACCGGAGAACCGGATCACGCTCATGGACGTCGTCGCCGCGATCGAGGGTCCGGAGGACGCGTTCCGCTGCACCGAGATCCGGCAGCGCGGCATGGGCGAGGGCGCGCCGGAACGTTTCTTCGAGGACACGTGCGCCGTGCAGTCCTCGATGCAGCGGGCCGAGCTGGCCTGGCGCAAGGCACTGGCCGCGCAGACCCTCGCGGACGTCCGCGCCGAGGCGGAGCGACACGCGCCGGGTGTGGGCGTCGCCGTCCGTGCCGCCCACACCGGCACCTGATCAGCCGAGCGGTTCCCGGGCCGCCGCGATGAACTTCGCGACCGCGCCGCTGGGGTCCCCGGAACGGACCAACGCCTCGCCGACGAGGACCACATCGGCGCCCAGCGCGTGGTAGTCGCCGACGTCCTCGGGTCCGGACACCCCGGACTCCGCGACCCGGACGGCGCCCGGCGGCATCAACGGAACCAGCTCACCGAAGACCGACCGGTCGACCTTGAGGGTCCGCAAGTTTCTGGCGTTGATGCCGATCAGCTCGGCACCGACCTCCCTGGCACGCTCCAGCTCCTCCGCCGTGTGCACCTCGACCAACGCGGTCAGCCCGAGCTCCCGGGTCAGCCCGAGCAGATCGGCGAGCAGGTGACCGGGGAGCGAGACCACCATCAGCAGTGCGAGATCGGCGCCGTAGGCGCGTGACTCCCACAGCTGGTACGGGGTCACGATGAAGTCCTTGCGCAGGATCGGGGCGTCCACCGCCTCGCGGACCGAGGTCAGGTCGGCGAGCGAGCCGCCGAAACGGCGCTGCTCGGTCAGCACGCTGATCGCGGCGGCACCACCCTCGACGTACTGTCCGGCCAGCCACGCCGGATCGGCGATGTCGGCGAGCGCCCCCTTGCTCGGGCTGCGTCGCTTCACCTCGCTGATGATCGCCACCCCGGGCGCCCGGAACGCGGGTAACGGGTCGAGCGCGGGCGAGCGGTCGCCCGCCCGGGCCTTGAGCTCGGCGAGTGACGTGGTGGCCTGGCGTCCGGCGAGGTCCTCACGGACGCCGTCGAGGATGCCGTCGAGCACTGTTGTCATGAACTTCCTCTCGGTTACCAACCAGTATCGGCCGCCCGCCCTACCCGCTCGGGTGTCCTCGACGACCGGTCGGGCCGGGTCGCCGAGCAGGTCGTCGACTCTCAGGGAACAGCTCGAGGACATGATCGAATGCCGGTTCGGTGCGCAGAATACCGATCACCGCCGCCCGACGGCCGCGCCATGAGGGTTGTCGCTCCAGGCGACCGAACAGCGGTCATCTAGGGTTGTCGCGTTCGGATGTCGTCTGAGTCCAAGAAGGTTTTCCATGTCTGGCACGGAACAGCAGAGACTGAGCAACTTGGCGGCCGGTGAGCTGGCTCAGGAGCGTGATCGGCTCGCGGCCGAGCACACCGAGCTGGTCGGCAAGGGCCTGTCGCTGAACCTGACCAGGGGCAAACCCTCGACCGCGCAGCTCGACCTCGCCAACGGCCTGCTGGAGCTGCCCGGGCCGGGCGGGGGCGTCGGCGCCGACGGCACCGACTACCGCAACTACGGCGGCCTGCAGGGCCTCGCCGGGCTGCGTGAGCTGTTCTCCCCGATCTTCGGCATCCCTGTCCCGCAGCTGATCGCCGAGGGCAACTCCAGCCTCGCGCTGATGTACCAGTGCGTCGTCGACGGCCTTCTGCACGGCGTGCCCGGCGGTTCGGGTCCGTGGCGCGACGTGGAGCGGCCCGCGTTCATCGCCGCCGTTCCGGGCTACGACCGGCACTTCGCCGTGTGCCAGGAGCTCGGTATCGACCTGATCACCGTGCCGATGACCGAGAACGGCCCCGACGTGGACGCGGTGCGCGCCGCGGCCGCCGACCCGAGGGTCAAGGGCATGTGGTGCGTCCCGACGTACAGCAACCCGACCGGTGTGACGTACTCGGCCGAGGTCGTCGAAGCGCTGGCGAGCATGCCCACCGGCGCGCCGGACTTCCGGTTGTTCTGGGACAACGCCTACGCCGTGCACCACCTGACCGACTTCGAGACCCCGTCGGCCGACATCCTGGCGATCACCGCGGCGGCCGGGAACCCGGACCGCGCCTTCGTCTTCGGCTCCACCTCGAAGATCACCGCCGCCGGGGCGGGCGTTGCGTTCTTCGGCTCGTCCGAGGCGAACGTCGCCTGGTACCTCCAGCACATGCAGTTCCGGACCATCGGCCCGGACAAGGTGAACCAGTCGCGGCACCTGCGTTTCCTCGGTGACGTCGACGGCCTGCGCTCGCACATGGCCGCCCACCGCGCGCTCATCGCACCGAAGTTCGAGCTGGTGGACCAGGTGCTGCGTGAGGACCTGTCCGGCGTCGCGGTCGCCGAGTGGGTCTCGCCGAAGGGCGGCTACTTCATCAGCCTCGACGTGCTCGAGGGCTGCGCGTCCCGGGTGGTCGAGCTGGCCAAACAGGCCGGGATCGCACTCACCCCGGCCGGCGCGACGTTCCCCTACGGCAAGGACCCGGCCGATCGCAACATCCGGATCGCGCCGACGTTCCCCGAGCTGGACGAGCTCGACGTCGCGGTACGCGGCCTCACCCTGTGCGTGCGTCTGGCGGAAGCCGAGCGCCGCTCCGCGTAACTCCCACCTACCAAGATCACCACCGCCTCAGGGCTGAAATTCCCCCGGGAAACCGCCCTCAGGCGGTGGTGATCTTGGGTTGGGGCGTTAGAGGCCGAGGCTTCGGCCGATGACCTCCTTCATGATCTCCGTGGTGCCGCCGTAGATGCGGGTGATGCGGGCGTCGGCGAAGGCCTTGGCGATCGGGTACTCGTTCATGTACCCGTAGCCGCCGTGCAGCTGCAGGCACCGGTCGACGACACGGCCCTGCAGCTCGGTGCACCACCACTTGGCCTTGCTCGCGTCGACCGCGGTGAGGTCACCCGTGTTGAGCGCGCGAATCCCGTCGTCGACGTAGTGCTGCGCGATGTCGACCTCGGTGGCGATCTCGGCGAGCACGAACCGCGAGTTCTGGAAGTTGCCGATCGGCTGACCGAAGGCCTTGCGCTCCTTGACGTACTCCAGGGTCTGTTCCAGCGCGGTCCGAGCGGCGGCCACCGCGGCCACCGCGATGGACAGCCGCTCCTGGGGCAGGTTCGTCACCAGCTGCGTGAAGCCGGTGCCCTCGTCCGAGCCGAGCAGGTTCGTCACCGGTACCCGGACGTCGGTGAACGACAGCTCGGCGGTGTCCTGGGCGTGCTGACCGAGCTTGTCGAGGTTGCGGCCACGCTCGAAACCGGGCATGCCGCGCTCCAGCACGACCAGGCTCATGCCCTTGTGCTTCTGGCTCGGGTCGGTCTTCACCGCGGTGATCACCAGGTCGGCGTTCACCCCGTTGGTGATGAAGGTCTTGGCGCCATTGACGACGTACTCGTCCCCGTCCCGGATCGCGGTCGTCGACATCGATGCCAGGTCCGAGCCGATACCCGGTTCGGTCATCGCGATGGCGGTGATCAGCTCACCGGATGCGATCCCGGGTAGCCAGCGCTTCTTCTGGTCCTCGGTGCAGTAGGACAGGAAGTAGGGCAGGCAGATGTCGTTGTGCAGCGTCATGCCGAGGCCCGCCGCGCCTGCCCCGACGCGCATCAGCTCCTCGGAGATCACCGCGTTGAACCGGAAGTCCGGTACCCCACCGCCGCCGAACTCCTCGGGGATGTCCATGCCGAGAAACCCTGAGCGGCCTGCTGTCGCGAACAGCTCCCTCGGCACGATCCCGTCGGCGTCCCACTGCTCCAGGTTCGGGACCACCTCGACCTCGAGGAACTTCCGGAACGCGTCCCGGAACGCGTCGTGGTCGTCCTCGTACAGGGTCCGCTGCATGCCGTTCTCCTTCTGATCGTGCCGTTCTCACGCTGACAGCGACTGTGCACGCCCTGGGCGCGCTTCGCACAGGATGAACGGTATGCGAGGTGTGCGTGAGGGCCGTGAGGTGGCCGGGAGCAACGGTCAGCGAAGGGCGGAGTGGGTGACTCCGCTGCGATAGGCGTCCACTTCGCGTCGCTGCCGCTGCTCGTCCCAACCCAGGATCGGCGCCACGAGCGCGGCCACCGATGCCGCCGCGGCGACACCTGCATCCGGCTGCTCGATCGAGACCCGGGTTCGCCGGACGAGCACGTCGGACAGGGTCAGGGCGCCCTCGTGGGTGACCGCGTGACGGAACTCGACGCCGAGGTAGCCCGCCGCCGAGGGAAGAGGCGTACCCAGGGTCGGATCGACCGCGAGCGGCGCGAGCACCTCGGGCAGCTCGTCACCGTAGCGGTGCAGCATGCGTCGCAGGTGCACCTCATCGACGCCGTACTGCTCGGCCAGCCTGGACAGCTGGTTGGCGACCACCGGCCAACCAGCCGCTCCGAACAGCGGGAGCCGGGCCGTGGGCGTCGGAGGCAGACCCGCGCCGATCGCGCGCGCCGCCGCGTCCACCGCGTCACGGGCCATGACCCGGTAGGTCGTGTACTTGCCGCCGACGATCGTCACCAGTCCGGCGGGCTCCTCGATCACCGCGTGGTCGCGCGACAGCGCCGATGTCGTGGCCGCACTGGTGGCCGGCGTTCCGCGCACCGCGCGCAGCAGCGGACGCAACCCGGCGAAGGCACCGACCACGTCGGAGCGGCCCAGCGGCCGGGCCAGGTAGCGGTTGACGTTGCGCAGCAGGTACTCGACGTCGTCGTGCTCGACGGTCGGTGAACGCCGGTCACCGTGGTAGGCCGTGTCGGTGGTACCCAGCAGCCAGCGCCCGTACCATCTACGCAAGATGATGACCGAGTCGTCGGCCCTGGCGAGTATGCCGGTCGTCGAGTCGAAGGCGTCCCGCTCCACCAGCAGGTGCACCCCTTTGGACGGTGTGACCTCGAACGTCGCCGCGCCCGCCATCGCCTGGACGTCGGCCGCCCACACACCAGCGGCGTTGACCACGGCCGAGGCACGGACGTCGAGCTCGTCGCCGCTGAGCTCGTCACGCACCCGGACGCCACGCACCCGGCCGCCGCCGACGTGCACATCCGTGACCCTCGCGTGCGGGACCAGCCGGGCGCCGTAGGTCGCCGCCGTGCGCGCCACGGCGAGGGCATAGCGGGCATCGTCCATCCGGCCGTCGAAGTACTGGATCGCCCCGGTCAGCGAGTCCGGCGCGAGGCCGGGCGCCTCGCGCAGGGCACGCCGCCGGGACAGGTGCCGGTGGTGCGGCACCCCGCCCTGTCCGCCGGTGCGCCCGACCAGCGCCATCGCGTCGTACAGCGCGACGCCTGCCCCGATGTAGGCCCGCTCCCAGCGCCGGGTGAGCGGAACCAGGAACGGTTCCGGCGCGACCAGGTGCGGCGCGAGCGTGCGGATCATCAGGTCGCGCTCGTGCAGCGCACCCGCGACGAGCCCGAAGTTGAGCTGCTCCAGGTAGCGCAGCCCGCCGTGCGCGGTCTTTCCCGAACGGGAGGACGTCCCACCGGCGAGATCGCCCGCGTCCAACAGCACGACGGACAGGCCGCGGGCCGCGGCGTCGAGCGCGACGCCCACGCCGGTCACCCCACCACCCACGACCGCCAGGTCGTACCGCTCGGAGGACGCTGCAAGCAACGCGGATCGTCGGCCGTCCGGGTCGAGCCGTGAGGTCCTGGAGGCGCTCATCCGTCCCGCCGTCCCGGAGCGGGCCAGAAGGCGCGAGCCGCGTCCAGGTGCGCACGGTAGCGGCGATAGCCCTCCTCGTAGCGCTCCCGTCGCGCGGGGTCCGGATCGATGACGCCCTGCGGAGCGGTCCAGGCCGCCACGTCGATCTCCTCTCCCAGTGCTGCCGCGGCCGCCAGAACGGCACCCCGTGCCCCCACCTCGGGGCTGCGCGCCAGTTCCAGCGGAATGCCCAGTACGTCGGCGAAGACCTGCATCCACGGCTCGGACCGCGTGCCGCCACCGCAGGCGACGAGACGTCCTGAGCGTCCGGCCACCTCGAAGCAGTGCCGCGCGGCGTAGGCGAGGCCTTCGCACGTGGCACGCACGAGATCGTGGCGCGTGGTGGTCAGGGTGATCCCGGTGAACTGGCCCGACGCATGCGGATCGACGAAGGGCGCCCGTTCGCCGGACGGCGCGAGATACGGCAGCACCTCGACGCCGGCCGCACCCGGTGGGCTGCTCGCCAGCGCGACGTCCACCGCGTCGATGTCGAGCCCGAGCGTCTTGAGCACCCATTCCAGGGTCGCCGTACCGACCATCGCGGGCATCGCCCGCAGCCAGCGGTCCGGTTCGCCCGTCGCCACATGGAAGCCGGCGGGCTCTCCGTCGGTGGCCAACCGGTCCACCCGCACCAGGCACCCCAGCGTGGTGCCGACGATCAGGAGCGCGTCACCGACCTCGGTGACGCCACCGCCTCGTCCGCAGGCGGGGAAGTCGAAGGGCCCGGAGCACACGTGCGTTCCCTCGGGCAGACCCAGCAGCGCGGCACCCCCGGCATGCAGCGGAGCGACCGGCAGCGGGCTGATGATGGGTGCGAGCAGGTCACGGCGGTGCCCCAGCCCGGTCAGGCGCAGTACCTCGTCGCTGTAGCCGAGGCCGGTCCCGTCGCCGAACGGCATGGAGCTGTCCGACGGGTCCGTCGCGCGCACACCGGTGAGCCGTCCGAACACCGCGTCCTTGCAGTACCCGGCCGTCGCCGAGCGGTCCAGCAGGCCCGGCTCGTGGCGGTCGAGCCAGGCCAGCAGCGGCGCGGGCGCACCGGGGAACATCATGCTCCCGTTGATCCGGAAGACCTGTTCGGTCACTCCGGACCCGGTCCATTCACCGAGCAGCTCGGCTCCCCTGCCGTCCAGCCAGGACAATGCGGGACGTACCGCGCGGTGGTCGGCGTCGGTCAGCCAGCATCCGTCGCCCTGACCGGTCAGGGCGACCAGGTCCGGTGTGACCCCGGTGTCCGCCAGCACTCCGCCCACGACCGTGCCGAGCCGTACCAGGATCTCCTCGAAGTCCTGCTCGACGGCGCCCGGCACGGCGGCGTGCGCCAGCTCCAGCGGGGTGCCCCGGACGGCGAGAGCCTGCCCTTCGGCGTCGAACAGCACTGCCTTGACCACCGAGGTACCGACGTCGATACCCAGCGCGGTGTTCATCGGTCGTCCCGCTGGGTCACGGCTTGCCGGGCACGGACTGTCCGTAGCTGTTGAGCACTTCCGCGACACCGTCGATCTCCGGCAGCGGGAGCAGGTTGGGCTCGCCGAGCAGTCGTGCCTGGTGGTAGAGCCGGCATACCCACTCCAGGTAGATGCTGCGCGAGTACGCCTTGGCGAGCGTGTCGCCGTAGGTCGTCGCTCCGTGGTTCTGCATCAGCGCGCCGTAGCGGCCCTCCATCGCGCGCATGCTGTTCTCCGCCAGCTCCGCCGAGCCGAACCGCGCGTAGGGCGCGACCCGGACCGGCCCGCCGAGCAGCGCGATCATGTAGTGCACCGGCGGGACCTCGTCGAGCAGCACGGACAGCGTCGTGCAGTACAGCGGATGCGTGTGCACCACGGCGCCCGCGTCGGTGCCCCGATAGACCGAGGTGTGCATCGGTACCTCGGAGGACGGGTCCAGCCCGTCCTCGACCTTGTTGCCGTCCAGATCGATGACGCAAATCGCCTCGGGCGTCAGATCGTCGTACGGAACCCCGCTCGGGGTGATCGCGATGTAGTCGCCCGACCGCACGCTCAGGTTGCCCGAGGTGCCCACGGTCAGCTCGTCGGCCTGCATCCTCAGGCAGTACTCGACCACCTGGGCACGTTCGTCGTACAGCAGCATGTCGGGAGTTCCCTTTCGCTCTTCGATCGGCCCGGGAGGCCGGCGGTGTTCAGGACTGGGGGCGCACCTCGGCCGGTCCGGCCACGTCCACATGTGCGCGGTGCTCGCGCAGCGCGGAGAGCTGATGTTCCGTGGCACCCGAGTCGACCACGATCGACTCGAACTCCTCGATCGGCATCAGCCGGTGCATCGCGCTGCGGGTGAGCTTGGTGTGGTCGATCAACAGATGGCTGCGGGTGCTCGCGGCGACCATCTCCCGTTTGACCGCGACGATGCGGTCCTCCTGGTGGAAGGCGTAGCCGCCTCGGATCGCCGACGTGCTGAGGAACGCCACATCGAAACACAGCGACCGGATCGTGTCGATGCACGTCGTGCCGAGATATGAGTCGTGGTGCACGTCGTACTGTCCGCCGAGCGCCAGCACCCGGATGTCGCGCATCCGCGCGAGCTGGTTGAGCGCGGCGAGGTAGTTCGTCGCGACGGTGAGCGGTGCCAGGTCGGCGAGGTAGGGCAGCATCTGCAGCGCCGTGGTCGAGTCGTCGAGCAACACCGACATGCCGGGCTCGACGTAGCGGCACGCGTAGGCCGCGATCTGCCGCTTCGAGTCGATGTTGGCCTTGGCCCGGTACTCGACGTTCGACTCGAACGTGCCGCTCGGCTGGGCCGTCGCGGCCCCTCGCGTCTTGCGCAGCACCCCTTGCCGCTGGAGCTCGTCGAGATCGCGGTGGATGGTCATGACCGAGACGGCGAAGGTCTCCGCCAGGTCCTGCGCGGACACCGAACCGGTGTCCAGCACCAGGTCGGCGATGCGTGCCTGGCGGTCCTCCGGGGTGAGCCGGCGTAGCCGAGCCCCGTCGTGCGAACCGGTGTCCGGCTCGCTCGTCGTCTTCATCGCCGGTGCCTCCCCGATGACGGACCAGCTCTTGCCTGGCATCACAACGTGCCGGTCGGCGCTAGTCAAGCAACAAATGTGAAATCCACATACGAGCTTGTGATTTTCCTGTGTACCAACGTGGGTCGGACCTCATCAGTCCCACCCGTATTACCCGGTCGTCTGGCTATGACCTCTGCATACGTGCAGCAACCCGGTGAAGACCTACGGGAGACAACTTCACATATTGACCTGAGATGTCGCCACGTCATACCGTGACCCCGACACTCGACCGGTGAAGCGGGTCACACCAGCGTTGGTGCACCCGGCCGACCGGATCGACCGCGAGTGAGGAGCAATGGTGCCCCCTGTCGAACCTGCCGCCACCACCGGCGACGCCGGTGCGCGCGCGGCGGGCGGCGTTGTCGTGGGTGACTCGGAAGGGGGCACCCACGGCAACGGCTCCGACTGCGCCGGCGACGCGAACCGAACCGCCCGACGCCCGTACACGGAGCTGACGCTCGTGCGGCACGGACGCAGCGTGTGGCACGCCGGCAACCGGTACGCGGGCGTCAGCGACGTCCACCTCGACCGGACCGGCCATGAGCAGGCGGCGCGGCTCGCCGAGTGGGCGGCCCGTCATCCGCACGACGCGGTGATCTGCTCACCGCTGCGACGCAGCGCGGACACCGCGGCACCGATCGCCGAAGCCCTGGGCATGCCCGCCGAGGTCGAGCCGGACCTCCGTGAGATGGACTTCGGCGAGGCCGAGGGCTACACGTTGGCCGAGCTGCGGGTGCGGTCTCCGCTGGCGGCCGCGGCCTTCGTGACCGATCCGGTGCACTACGCGTTCCCCGGTTCGGAGCACCCCAAGGCGGTCGCGGAGCGGGTGCAGGGAGTCCTGCGCAGACTCGCGCGGCGCTACCCCGGCGGTTCCGTGCTGGTAGTCGGACACAACACCGCGCTGCGCCTCGCGCTGTGCGGTTGGCTCGGTATCCCCCTGCGGCACTACCGCCATGTGCTTCCGAAGCTGGACAACGCCTCCGTCACGAAGCTTCGGGTCTTCCCCGACCCGGCCCTGCCACCGGCTCTGCTGTGCCTCAACGCGGCGATCGGCGTGGCACCGCCCGAGCCGATCGAGAACTCGGTGGCGACCGCCGAACAGTCCGTCACTTCCTGATCCCCGCCCCGCTCCATCCTCATCATCTCCGGAGGACCCGATGACCCGACCCGAGCCGAGAAACCCGAGGTCCGCAGGCATGCTGCCGATCGGACCGGACGTGTCCCGGCGCCAGCTGCTGCGCCTGCTCGGGATCGGTGGAGCCGCGGCCGCGACGGCCAGTGCGCTTGCCGCGTGCGGCGTCGGTACCGGCGGTGGACCGGCGCACGAGAACGGTGCCGGCGCGGTCACCGGTGGGTTCGACTGGCGCAAGGCGGCCGGCACCGAGATCTCGGTGCTGCAGACGCCACACCCCTACCAGGTGGCGTTCCAGCCGTTGCTCGCCGAGTTCACCCAGCTGACCGGCATCAAGGTGAAGGCGGACCTGGTCGCCGAGGCCGACTACTTCACCCGCCTCAACACCGAGCTGGCCAGTGGCGCCGGCAACTACGACGCGTTCATGACCGGCGCCTACTTCATCTGGACCTACGGTCCCCCCGGCTGGATGGAGGACCTGCGCCCCTGGCTCAACAACAGCGCCGCCACCGGACCCGACTACAACTTCGAGGACATCTACGAGGGGCTGCGCCGCTCGACGTCCTGGGACTTCCAGACCGGCAGTCCCCTGGGCACCGGAGGCCAGTGGGCCATCCCGTGGGGCTTCGAGACCAACGTCGTCTGCTACAACAAGGCCGAGTTCGACCGCCGAGGCATCAAGCCCGCCGAGACGTTCGACAACTTCATCCAGCTGGCCACCGACCTGACCGACCGGGCGAACAACCGCTACGGCGTGGCGTTCCGGGGATCGCGGTCCTGGGCCACCATCCACCCGGGCTTCATGACCCAGTTCACCCGTGAAGGCTGCGTGGACTACAGCAAGGACCCGTCCGGCAAGCTGACCGCCCAGATGAACTCGGCGAAGGCCGTCGACTTCACCCGCAAATGGGTCCAGCTGGCGAAAGCGGCCGGCCCCACGTCGTGGACCACCTACGACTACCCGAACTGCACCCAGGACCTCGGCGCGGGCACCGCGATGATGGTCTACGACGCCGACTCGGCGACCTACCCGCTCAACATCAAGGGCAACGCGGCCGAGGCGGGCAGCATGGCCTGGCACCCCGGCCCCGCCGGCCCGGACGGCAACTACAACACCAACCTGTGGACCTGGTCGCTGGCGATGAACGCCGCGTCGAAGAAGAAGCTCGCCGCCTGGCTGTTCATCCAGTGGGCGACCGGCAAGGAAGCGCAGACCAAAGCCGTACAGACCGGGCAGCGTGGCTTCGCCGACCCGACCCGCGAGTCGGTCTTCAACGGGGCGTTCAAACAGACGCTGGGCAACTTCCCCGGCTACCAGGACACGTTCGAACGGGTCATCTCCTCCACCGACATCAAGTTCACCCCGCAGAAGCAGTTCTTCAAGACGACCGAGGACTGGGCCGTCGCACTGCAGGACATCTACTCGGGTCAGGACGCCAAGGCTCGTCTGGACGCGCTGGCCGCCGCGAGCACCACCGCGGTCAACACCTAGGAGCGCCCATGACGGCCACTGCACCGCCGCGCCCCGACGACCTGGAGAAGGGGGCACGGCACGATGCCGCGCGTCCGGTCCCGCCATGGCGCCGGGGCCTGCGCCCCTACCTGTTGTCGATCCCGGCGGTGCTCATCATCGTCGGGATCCTCTACCCGTTCGCGCTGGGCGTGTACTACGCGTTCCTCAACTACGCGGCCGTCGTCCCGCAACCGGTGCTGGTCGGGTTGCGCAACTTCGCCACCGTGCTGTCGGACCCCGGTTTCTGGGGCAGCGTCCGGGTCACGCTCGTCTATGCGGTGTCGGCCACCGTCGTGGAGACGGTCCTCGGTATCGGCATCGCCCTGCTGCTCAACCGGTCCAGCCTGATCGGGAAGATCTTCGAACGGGTGCTGATCCTGCCGCTGATGATCGCCCCGGTGATCGCGGGTGTGCTGTGGAAGCTGATGTTCAACCCGCAGTTCGGCGTGCTCAACCACGTACTGGGGCTCGGGTCGACGTTCGACTGGCTCAGCGACACGCACGCGATCTTCTCGGTCGTCCTGGTGGACGTGTGGATCTTCACGCCGTTCGTCGCGGTCCTCGTGCTCGCCGGGGTCCGGTCGCTGCCCAAGGAACCGTTCGAAGCCTCAGCCGTCGACGGTGCTGGCGGGTTCTACATGTTCCGCCGGCTCATGCTGCCGATGATGTGGCCCTACATCCTGGTCGCGGTGATCTTCCGGTTCATGGACTGCCTGAAGATCTTCGATCACGTGTACGTGCTCACCGCGGGCGGGCCGGGTGACGCCACCAGGACGCTGCAGATCAGCGCGTACCAGAACTCGATCATCAACTTCAACTACTCGTTGGGCAGCACGTACATGTTCCTGCTCTGGGCCATCGTCTTCGTGACCGCCCGCTACCTGGTCAGCGTCCTGGGCAAGGCCCAGCGCCGCGCCGCCGGATCGGAGCTCTGATCCGCCGTGGCGAGGGAGCTTCAGCCCGGACAGCGCCGGTTCTCGGTCGGGACGGTGAGCGCCGACCTCGTGCTGCTGGCGTGGTTCGTCTTCTCACTGTTCCCGCTGGTCTGGCTGGTCATCCTGTCCCTGAAATCGGAGACCGAACAGATCTCGACCTACTTCAGCTTCACCCCCACCCTGAGCAACTTCAGCACCGTCCTGAGCGATGACGGTGCCCGGTTGACCAGCGTGAACTTCAGCGATGCGCTGATCACGAGCGTGCTCAACTGCGCCGGAGCGGTCCTCGTCTCGCTGATCATCGGCGTCCCCGCTGCCTACGCGGCGGGCCGGTGGCGCTACCGGGGCTCGAACGACGTCATGTTCACGATCCTGTCGTTCCGGTTCGCCCCGGAGCTGATGGTGATCGTGCCGCTGTTCGTCATCTACAACCAGCTCGGGCTGTTCGACACCAACGTCGGCATGATCTGGGTGCTGCAGCTGGTCACGATGCCGCTGATCGTCTGGATCCTGCGGTCCTACTTCCAGGACCTGCCACCGGAGCTGGAGCAGGCCGCCCTGCTGGACGGCTACACCCGGCGCCGGGCGTTCGTCATGGTCGCGCTGCCGCTGGTCCGACCGGGAATCGCCGCCTCGGCGCTGCTCGCGTTCATCTTCGCCTGGAACAACTACGTGTTCCCGCTCATCCTGACCGGCAGCCAGCACACACCGGTGACGGTCGCGGTCACCCGGTTCCTGGGTGGTGGCGGCCAGGCGTTCTACAGCCTGACCGCCGCGGCGGCCATCATCGCGGCGCTCCCCCCGCTCGTGCTGGCACTGGCCATCCAGCGCTATCTGGTCCGCGGTCTGTCGTTCGGGGCGGTGAAGGCCTGATGGGTTCCCTCGCCGTGCGTGGGCTGACCGCCCGCTACGACAGGACGACCGCGCTGCACGGGATCGACCTCGAGCTCGCGGACGGCGAGTTCTTCGTCATCCTCGGCCCGTCCGGTGCCGGGAAGACGACCCTGCTCAAGAGCGTCGCCGGGCTCGTCGACGACACCGACGGCGAGATCCGCATCGCCGACCGCGACATGACCGGCGTCGAGCCCTACCACCGCAACGTGGCGATGGCGTTCGAGAGCTACGCGTTGTACCCGCAGAAGACGGTGCGGGAGAACCTCGCCTCACCGCTGCGCTCCGGGCGGTCCGGCACCTGGACCCTCGGCCAGCAGAACGAACGCATCGAGCAGGTCGCCGGCACACTGGGCATCGAACGGCTCCTCGAACGGTTCCCCCGCGAGCTGTCGAACGGCCAGCGGCAACGCACGGCCCTCGGCCGTGTCCTCGTCCGCCCCGCCGACGTGTACCTGCTCGACGAGCCGCTGTCGCACCTGGACGCCAAGTTGCGTGCGGCGATGCGTGCCGAGCTCAAACAGCTCGGCGAGATGGTCCACACGACGACGCTGTACGTGACCCACGACTACCAGGAGGCACTTGCGCTGGGTGATCGGGTCGGGGTCCTGCGCGACGGCAGGCTGGTGCAGGTCGGCACGCCGGAGCAGGTCTGGACCGAGCCGGCCGACACCTTCGTCGCCCGGGCGTTCGGCCAGCCCGAGATGAACCTCTTCGACGCTCGGGTGAACGGCGGGATCGCTCGGACCGAGGGCGGCCGGCTCACGGTCGGGGTGCCGGACGGCAGTGGTGATCGGGTGCGGCTGGGAATCCGTCCCCGTGACCTGGAACTGGTCCACGACTCCGGGGCGGCCGGTCTGGTTCTGCGCGGGCGGATCACGTTGACCGAGCGACTCGGTCGTTCCGTGGAGCTCAGCGTCGACGTCGGCGGCGATCCGGTCATCGCGATCACCACGGACCAGCGGGCCGCCGAGGGTGACGAGGTCACGCTGTCCGTGCCCTGGAAGCTGGTGCACGTCTTCGCCGCCGGTGAACCCGGCGCCGACACCGCTCGACTCGGCTCGGCCACCTCGTCGAGCGCCGAGACCACCGCCGCGACAGGAGGGACACGGTGACGGCCCCTACTCAGGTGGCGCAGCGACTGCGGCTGCGGGAGCTGCGCAAGACCTACCGCAGCCGGGGGCGCGAACCGTTCGAGGCGGTCAAGGGCATCGACCTGGACATCGAGCCGGGTGAGCTGGTCGCGCTGCTCGGCCCGTCCGGATGCGGCAAGACCACCACGTTGCGCATGATCGCCGGGCTCGAGACCGTCACCGACGGCAGCATCATGATCGGCGACCGATCGGTGGGTGATCTCCCGCCCGGCAAGCGTCAGGTGGGTGTCGGGTTCGAGAGCTACGCGCTCTACCCGCCGTTGTCGGTCCGGGAGAACCTCGCCTACGGACTCAAGGCACGCCGGGTGCGCGACGCGAACCAGCGGGTCGACCGGATCGCCGAGCGACTCGAGATGACCGATCTGCTGGGGCTGCGCCCGGCCAACCTGTCCAGCGGGCAGAAGCAACGGGTGGCACTGGCTCGCGCACTCGTGCGTAACCCGCCCGTCCTGCTGCTCGACGAACCGCTGTCCCATCTGGACGCCGGACAGCGACAGCGGGTCCGGCGCGAGCTGAAGGTACTGCAACGCGAGTTCGGCTACACGACGATCATCGTCACCCACGACCAGCTCGAAGCACTGAGCCTCGCCGACCGTCTCGCCGTCATGGACGGCGGCATCATCCAGCAGTTCGGCACCCCGGACGAGATCTTCGACGACCCGGCGAACAGGTTCGTGGCCGACTTCGTCGGCGAGCCACCGATCAACATGCTGGACGGCATCACGTCGGACGACGGGCGCACCGTGCAGCTGGGCGACGCGGGCGGGCTGACCCTCGCGGGTCCGTTCCCCACCGCTCGGCAGGTTCAGGTCGGGCTTCGCCCGCAGGACTGCGTACTCACCACGCAGACCACCGGTGCGCTCTCGGCCACGGTGCTGGTCTACGAGAACCTGCTGGAGTACGGCCTGGCGACGGTGCGGCTCGCCGGGGTCGAAGGCCGCGTGGTGGTGCAAGTTGCCGCGGGTCACTCCCTGACCAGCGGCGACATCGTCTCGATCACCGCGCCCCCGGAACGCGTCTACCTCTTCGACCCGGTGACCGGCGACCGGCTGCGCGCGTCATGACATGGCCGAGGCACCTCAGGGAGCTCGGTGTAGTGGGTGATCCGTACCCCGGGTGTTGATCAGTGTCCTTGGCGTGGCCAAGTGCCGGCCAGTATCGCGGGGACGGGGGAACTCCGCAGCGCTGCTGTTGGGCCACCGCTCCCCATCACGGCCACTTTGCACGTCTACGTGCTGCCTCGCACACGTCCGGACATATGCGACGCAGCACGTGGGTGTGCACAGTCGGCGGTACCGCCCCACCCGTCACACGGCCAACAACAGCGCCATCGGCAGGCCACCACCTGCGACTGGACACGCACACCACCCCCATCCCCGCGATCCACGCCAAGACAATTCGAGCCAGCGGGGATTCAGCTCCCCGGCCGAGGCACCGAAACCAACGTGTACCGGATGCTCGTCGAGGCGGGCGTGCTCGATGCGTGACGCGCAGGCCGACATCAGCAGGCGAGTGCGGATGGCTTGCCCCCGGTGCGCCGACGAGGTCGGCTGCGGACCGTGCGCCCAGCAGCGGAGCTGCGAGCGGCACGAGAGGTTCCTGATTCACACCAGCAGCGTGCGGTTCTCCGGTGCGCGGTCGCTGACGATCTGGCCGTCGCGCAGGGTGATCACTCGCTTGGCGAAGTTCGCGACCTCGTCCTCGTGCGTGATCAGCACGACCGTGCGGCCGGACTCGTTCAGCTCCACCAGCAGCTTCATGATCTCGTTGGTCGAGTGGCTGTCCAGGTTTCCGGTCGGCTCGTCGGCCAGGATCATCACCGGGTCGGTGACGATGGCCCTGGCGATCGCGACACGCTGCTGCTGACCACCGGACAGCTCGGAGGGCATGTGCTTGGCGCGGTTGCCCAGCCCGACCTTCTCCAGTGCGGTGGTCGCCCTGCCGCGACGGTCGCCGATGCCGGCGTAGACCATCGGCAGCTCGACGTTGCGCACGGCGCTGGTGCGCGGGATCAGGTTGAACGACTGGAAGACGAAACCGATCTTGCGGTTACGGATTTCGGCGAGCTCGTTGTCGCTCAACGTGCCGACGTCGATTCCGTCCAGCTTGAAGACGCCGTCCGTCGGAATGTCCAGACATCCCAGGACGTTCATCATCGTGCTCTTACCCGAACCGGACGGTCCCATGATCGCGACGAGGTCGCCCGTCTCGATCTTCAAACTGACGTTGTTGAGCGCACGTAGCTCCACCTCGCCGGTCTGGTAGATCTTCGAGACGTTCTCGAGCTCGATCATCGTTCTCCTTGCACTAGACAGCATGCGACGGCTCGCAGGGTCCACCCTGCCAGCCTGCGCAAGAATATTGCCCTAGATTAGGGCATCCTAATTTGTGGGTTCGGTCTCTCTTTGAGAACGACGGGACACGCCAGGGCCGGATGAGGCCCGAGTGCCGTCAGTAGACTTCGCCGGTGCCCGTCGTACGTAGCGCTGGTGTTCTTCTGTTCCGTACCGGGCCGGCGGTATCCGGCGTCGAGGTGCTTCTCGGTCATCCCGGAGGACCCTTCTTCCGGAAGAAGGACGACGGTGCCTGGTCGATCCCCAAGGGCCTGTACGAGGCCGACGAGGAGCCCCGGGTCGCCGCCTTCCGCGAGTTCGCCGAGGAGACCGGGGCGCCCGTGCCGGCCGGCCGGGAGCTCGCGCTCGGCGAGTTCCGTCTGCCGACCGGCAAGTGGCTGACCGTGTTCGCGGTCGAGGGCGACCTCGATCCGGCCGATGCCCGGAGCAACACCTTCGAGATGGAGTGGCCACCGCGCTCGGGCAGACGCGGTACGTTCCCCGAGATCGACCGGGTCGCCTGGTTCACCCCGGCCGAGGCGGAGCGCAAGCTCGCCCGAGGGCAGTTCGAGTTCGTGAGCCGACTGCTCAGCTCGCTCTGACCGGCTCGCCGATCCGATCCGCGCGCCGCATTAGCCAGAGCACCACGACCATCACAATCGCCGGTGCCGCGCCGATGCCCATGACGGCCGATGTCGAGGCGGCGTCCACGATCAGACCGCCCACCAGCGCGCCGACGCAAATGGTCAGTTGAAACGACGAGGTGAACAGCACGGTCGCCGCCTCAGGTGTGTCCGGTGCCGAAGCGACGAACCAGCTCTGCGAACACACCGGTACCGCTCCATAAGCCAGACCCCACACCACGAGCAAACCGAGAGCCGGACCATTCGAGGCGCCCAGGATCGGCAGTAGCACCAGCACGAGCGCCAGCAACGATCCGCAGGTCAGGAATGTACGGGGAAGGCTCCGCGCGATCCCCCAACCGGCGAGGAAGTTTCCCGCCATGCCTGCTGCGCCGTATACCAGCAGAAATGCGCTGATGGTGCCGGGGCTCAGTCGCGTCACCTGCTCGAGAAAGGGAGTCACATAGGTATAAGTGGCGAAGTGGGCGAGTACGACGAGGAAGGTCAGCACGAGTCCGAGCCGGGCTCCCGAGTGCCGCAGCAAGCCCAGGAGCAGAGCCGGGCGGGTGACCCGCAGGGCCGGCAGCGCAGGAAGCAGCACGGCGAGAGCGGCGGCGACCACCGCTGTCAGCAGGCCCATGACCAGGAACGACGTCCGCCAGCCGGCGAGCTGGCCGAGGTATGTCCCCAGGGGAACTCCCAGCACCGAGCCCAGCGGAACCGAGGAGAAGATCACGGCGGTCGCGGTCGCCACGTGCCGCGCCGCCACCAGCCGGGCGGCCAGCCCGGCACCGATCGACCAAAATCCGCCAATGGTCAGTCCGACCAGCGCCCTACTCGCCAGAATGATCCAGTAGGACGGTGCGACGACAGCGAGGAAATCGGCGACCGCGAGCAGCGCCAGCAATAGGTACAGCATTGTCCGCCGATCGAACCGCCCCGTCGACACGGTCACCAGAGGAGCCGCGGCCGCCGCAATCAGTCCGGGAATCGTCATCATCAGGCCGGCTGTTCCTTCCGACACCCGAAAATCTGCAGCAATAGGGGTCAGCAGGCCGATCGGCAAGATCTCGGTCGTGACGATCAAAAATATCCCCGCAGTTACCGAGAGTACTGCCGACCACCTGACAAGGGGAGAACGGGGCGACCGCTCGAGGGAATTGACCGGAATTGACACAAGGGCTCCGTAGCGGGTTCGACAGGTTTCTGACGTAACCATGAGAGCAGTTGTGAGCCCGACGGTCTGGCGGTTTCACGACGGGATAGTGCGGGTGGCCATGACTGGTATTAATGGCCGGGGTGGCGGGGAGGTCCGGACGTGACGAGGCCCCGCCGTCCCGGTCGGGACGGCGGGGCCTCGTGTCGTCCGGGCGCGATCAGCCCAGGGCGTCGAGCAGCGCCTGGCGCTGGCGCTCGCCGAGACCGGCGGCGCGGCGGGAGGCGTCGATGCCGGTCTGCTCCATCAGGGCGGTGACCTTCGCCGGGCCGTAGCCGGGCAGGCTCTTGAGCAGGTCGACGACCTTCGTCTTACCGATGATCGTGTCCGTCTTGGCGCGGCCCAGCACCGACGGGATGGTCTCCTCGCCGGAGGCGATCTTGTCCCGGAGTTCCTTACGCGCCGTACGGGCGGCCGCTGCCTTCTTGAGCGCTTCCTGGCGCTGTTCCGGGGTCAATGTAGGCAATGCCATGAATGCTTCTCCTGTTCAACTTTGTGGGCCGTACCCACTGGGTTTGTTCGTCCGAACGGTGGCTTCGCGCCGGCTCAGCTCGGAACCGCTCCGTGGTAAGCGTTCAGCAGGTCAGCTGGGAGACGGCCCCGGTCCGAGACCTTCATACCCTGCTGCCGAGCCCAGTCGCGCACCGCCTGGCTCTGTTGGCGATCCGTCACGGTCGGGCGTCGCTCGGTCGATCCGGTACCGGTCGAGCGACGCCGTTCATCCGAGCGTCGAGCAACCGTGACATAAGCGGCAAACACTTCGCGGAGCTTGTCCGCGTTACTGTTCGATAGGTCGATCTCGTAGATCTTCCCATCCACCCCGAACTCGACAGTCTCGTCGGCCGTGCTGCCGTTCAGGTCGTCAATGAGCGAAACCGTGACCTGCTGTGCCACTGAGACAGCCCCCAGGTGGATTGGTGGTATTGCTGAGACGCTCGTACCGGACACTTCCTGTGGAACACATCGCTTGCGAACACCAGCGCGTTCGAAGGCTACTCGATACGGCCGGGCCGGCAGCAGAGTAGCCGCCATTCCAGAGCTATGTCGAACTGGCCTTCAGCAACGATAAGACTGAACCACACCGCGACTTTAGGAAGTCCGGCGGGTATCTTGCTCCGCCGCGCCACGATCACGACGCGGTGTCGAAGGCCCCTTCGGGGCGAACCCAAATCCCGTTACGAGTACGGGCCAAGCCCATCGCATGGCCGTCGAGGCATATCTCGGATGGCCGATGGGAGTCGAACAGTTCCGGGTCGTCCCAGGTGTGGCAGCAGCGCGGGCAATGGCATCGATCATCCCCCACCCAGGTCGTCCCGCACCGTCCGCACCACCCACGAACAAAGCCCACAATGGCGCAACCTACCGACGGCCACCGACAATCCACAATCGGCGCGCGGAACGGATTCGTGAGCTCCGTCGCTTCGCGGTGGCGGATCTTCCCCGGGGACGCCTCGTCGCCCCTGGTGTCGGCGTATTCGCAGGTCAGTGCCGGTGGCGTAACATCGCCGTAACATCAGGCCGATACTCGCGAGCCTAGGGTGACCGGCGTCCGGCGGCACGCTTCGACGTGCCGCTCCCCCAGCCGTTCCGGAGGCCGGCCGTGCGTGCCCTCGTCCCTGCCATGGGGCTGTGCGTGGCCCTGGTCGTCGGCACGGTCTCGGCGATCAACCTGGCCATCCCCTCACTCGCCGGCGGCGACCTGCACCCCTCCGCGACCGAGGTCCTGTGGGTGGTGGACGGCTACGTCGTGGTGTTCGCCTGCCTGCTGGTCCCGGCCGGGGCGCTGGCCGACCGGCTGGGACGCAAGGGTGTGTTGCTGGCCGGCATGGCGTTGTTCGCGTGCGGCACCACGCTCTGTGGTCTGGCACCCGGCATCACGCTGTTGGTGGTGGGCCGGGTCGTGTCCGGCGTGGGCGCCGCCGCTGTGCTCCCCACGACACTCGCCCTGATGCTGCATTCGGTGCCCGGGTCGCGCCGGCCCGGGGTCATCGCGGTCTGGGCGTCGATGACGGGACTTGCGGCGGTGCTCGGCAACCTCGGCGGTGGGGCCGCGGTCGGGTGGGGGTCGTGGCGGACGCTGTTCCTCGCCGGAGCGCCCCTGGCCGTCGTGGCTCTCGTCGGGATCGCGCTGGCCGCGCCCCGGGTCCCCTGCCACGAGCGCGCGGTCCCGGTCGGCGGCGCGGTGCTGCTGACCGGCGGGTCCGTCTCGTTGCTCTACGCACTGGTGTCCGCGCCACAGCACGGCTGGCTCAGTGGTCAGGTGTACACCGGTGTGGCCGGCGCGGTGCTGCTCCTGAGCGGCTGGGTGGTCCACGACCTTCGGTCGGTTGCGCCGCTGCTCGACCCTCGACTGTTCCTGATTCCGACACTGCGGGCGAGCGCCCTCGGCATGACGGTCGTGTTCGTCGGGATGTTCGGTCTGATGTACGTCAACGGTCAGTATCTGCAGTACGCGAGGGGGTGTTCGGTGCTCGGCGCGGGCCTGCGGTTGCTGCCGATGGCCGCGGGTCTGTGGCTCGCGCCTCGGGCCGCGGTGCCGATCATGACGCGGTTCGGGTCCAGGTCGGCGGTCGCTCTCGGCCTGGCCGTGCTCGCCGGCGGTCTGGCGGCGGCGTCGTTCGTCGATGCCCACACCCCTACCGCCTGGTACATGCTGTGCGCCGTGGGGGTCTCCACCGGCTGTGGGCTGGCCACACCGCCGTTGTCCGACGGCATCATGTCGGCGCTGCCGGGCTCGAGCGCCGGAACGGGTTCAGGCCTGCAGAGCGTGGCGCGCGAGCTGGGCAGCGCGCTCGGGGTCGCCGTCGTGGGCAGTGTGCTGAATGCGCGATTCGCGGCGTCGTCGACCCTGATGCGAGGGTCGGAGGTTCCCTCGACCGTCGCCGACGCGCTGGCCCGCCCCGGCGGCGCGGCGCGGCGGTCGGAGGTGATCGACGCCTTCACCGGCGCCATGGGCGCGGGCCTCCGGGTCGCCGCGTCGATCGTGGTCGTCGCCGGGATCATGGTGGTCTGCTGGCTGCCGCGCCGGGTGACGGTCGGGACCCCGGGTGTTGTCGCCCGCCGGTGACCGACAGGAGGAGAAGAGTGATGGAGCCGTCCACCCCGAGGGCTCAGCGTGCCCGGCGGATGGCCGACATGCTGCGTCAGCAGATCACCTCCGGCGCGTTCCCGAGCGGTCTGCTCCCCGGAGAGCGGGAGCTGGGCGCGCGGTTCGGCGCCACGCGCAACGCCGTCCGCGAGGCGCTCGGGCTCCTTCGCTCGGAAGGGCTCGTGGTCCGGCGCCAAGGGGTCGGGACCGTGGTGGCGACCGCGAAGTACGACCACGAACTCGACCGGCTCTCCGGTCTCGCCGAGGCGCTCACCGGCCACGGGACCATCACCAACGAGGTGCGTGCCGCGCACCTGGTGACCGAGGTGCCCGAGGCGGTCACCGAACGCCTGGAGCTCCCCCCGTCGGCGGACGCCGTGTACATCGAGCGGCTGCGCAGCTCGGACGGGGTTCCGCTGTCGCTGGACACCACCTACCTGGTGGCAGACATCGGACTCCCGCTGCTCGAGTGCGACCTCACCGGGCGCGACATCTTCGCGTTGATCGAGGAGACGACCGGCTCACTGCTGGGCAGCGCCGAGGTGTCCGTCCACGCCGTCACCGCGGATCCCGGCAGTGCCGCGTTGCTCCGCATCCCGACCGGTGCCGCGATGTTCGCCATAGAGCGGCTCACCAGACTCGAGGACGGCAGGGCCGTCGACGTCGAGTCCCTGCGGATCCGAGCGGACCGCCTCACCCTCACCGCGACCCTGCACCGGCAGGGCTGACCTCGGCGAAAGAATTTCGTTAGCCACACTATTGAAATACATAATGCTCGTATGTTAGATCTGAATGGATGTCAACGCCCGGGGCCACGACCGCCGACGCCACGACCACCAACTGGCTGACGCCACTGCTGGTGCTGATGGTCGGCAGCTTCCTGCCCCCGATGGACAGCAGCATCGTCAACGTGGCGATCTCCTACATCCAGAAGGACCTCGGCGGTGGAGCCGACGACGTCGCCTGGGTGAGCACCGCGTACTCACTCGGGCTCGCGGTGTTCGTCCCCACCAGCAACTGGCTCGCCAACCGCTTCGGTCTCACGCTGCTGCACCGAATGAGCATGATCGGGTTCCTGGTCGGCACGACGCTCTGCGGCCTGGCCTGGGACCTCGACAGCCTCGTCGTGTTCCGGGTGCTCGAAGCGGTCCCCGGCAGCATCCTGCCGGTCATCACGATCACGATGATCTACCGGATCGTGCCCAAGAACCGCATCGGCGCCGCCATGGGCATCTACGGCCTCGGCGTCGTCGTCGCGCCGGGACTGGGTCCGACGATCGGTGGACTACTGGTCGAGGACCTCAGCTGGCGCTGGGTGTTCTACTTCAAGGTGCCGCTCGGTGTCCTCGCGGTCATCGCGGGCCTGTTCGTCCTGCCGAAGCTCGCGCGGGGCGCCACCGTCCACCGGTTCGACTGGTGGGGGTTCCTCACCATCGGCTACGGGCTCGCCGCGCTCGTCGTGGTCTCCTCCAAGGGCCAGAAATGGCACTGGGACTCCTACCCGGTGATGATCCTGATCGTCAGCGCGCTGCTGTCACTGGCGCTGTTCGCGGTCATCGAGAACGAGATCGACCACCCGCTGATCGACCTGCGTGTGCTCAGGTCATGGCCGTTCGTCAACTCGCTGCTGATGATCGGTGCACTGATGATCGGGCTGTTCGCCATGTCCTACTACCTGCCGGAGTTCCTGGAGAACGTCCAGGGCTACACCGCGGGACACACCGGAATGCTGCTGTTGCCGCAGTCGCTCGTCGGTGTCGTGCTCGTGCCGGTCGTCGGCCGGCTCTACGACCGGTTCGGTGCACGGTGGCTGGCCTTCTCCGGCCTGGTGCTGGTCGCTCTGGCGAGCTACCTGCTGACCGGTATCAACGTGGACATGACCCGGGAGGAGACCATCGTCTGGACGGTCGTCCGGGGACTGGGTACCGGACTGGCGTTCATGCCGATCATGACGAACGGGCTCAACTGGCTACCGCCCCATCTCGTCGGGTACGGCGGCGCGATGAACAACATCATGCAACGGATGTCCTCGGCACTCGGGGTCGCGGCCATGGGCATCCTGCTCACCAGGGAGGGAGCCCAGCTGTCGGCGAGCGCCGGATCGCTGCAGACGACGTCGGCCCTGCCTCAGTTCCAGCACGCCGACCAGCTGACCCTGTTGGGGCTCTACCAACAGACCCAGGCACATGTCCAGGCCACGGCCGACGCCGACATGTTCATGGCGGCGGCCGCCGCCACCGCCGTGTGCGCGGGCCTGGCGCTCATGCTCAGACGCGCGTCCAAGCGCGCCGCACCGGCGGCGGCCACGAGCACTCCCGGCTCAGCCTCGCGGCCCGTCGGGCGCCAGCAGGCCGTGGCGCCCCGCGTACCGGGAGGGCTGCGGAGCCGTCCAGCCGTCCAGTAGCCGGGCCGGCGGTCTGAACACCTGCACACCGATCGGGCGGCAGACCTCCAGCGGATCGCGCGCGTCCGGGCCCCACAGCGGGATCGACAGATCACCGGCGGGACAGGTGGACAGCGCACACAGCAGGTCCTGCTCGGCGAAGAACTCGAAGAAGTCGCCCGGCCGCGCGGGTGAGGCCTTCATGAAGTACTTGTCCTCGTCGTTGAGGCCGGTGCACTGGAAGACGTTGAGCACGTCGTGCACGTCGAACTCGGTCAGCCCCCAGGGCAGAACGGCGCGGACCAGGTTCGAATGGCAGTGCAGATCGAAGTCCTCGTCGCTGAGGATGCGGTTGACGTACGGGTCGCAGCGGGTGCCGAGCAGGTCGTGGACGCGCCCCCCTTCGCTGTCCACGCCGTACGACTCGAGTGTGTCGGCGGTGATCGTGACCATCGGTCGCAGGTACGGCAGCGTCGACCACAGCCGGTCGTGCCTGGTCACGTGCGCGGCCTGGAGCTGGCGCGTCCGGGAGGCCCACAGCCGCTCGCGCGGGTTGTGCCGGTTCCAGATGTTGAGGTCACCGACCTGGGGGCCGTCGACGGTGCGCAGCCGGCACAGGTACCCCTCCGGCACCTCCCAGGCGCGTCCCGACCTGATCGGGATGACGAACTCGTCGACCAGCTCACGCTGTTCGACGTGCTCGGCGAGCCGGTCGTAGAAGGCCGCGTCGACGTCGAGCACGCTGCCGGGTCGCGGCTGGTACGCCGCCGGTGGAGAAACCATCGTCCGTCCTTCGCTGTCGTTCGTCATCTCGTGCGTCGTGTCGCGCCGGTGCGCCGCACGACGTCCAGTACCTGTCGCTCGGAGTCGTCCAGATAGATCAGCAGGGCACCGACCCCGGTCGTCCGGGAGCCCCTCGCGAGTAGTTCGTAGAGCTCACGGTCCCGTGCGGCCCACGGGCTCTGGAACGACTCCTCGTCGAGCTCGGCGGACCAGGCCAGTCGCAGCTGGGTCAGGAGCGCGCGGAAGAACTCGTCCAGCTTCGGGCTGTCCAGCGTCGCAACCAGGGCCTGGTGGAACCGCACGCTCGCGGTGCCGACGGCACGCCAGCGCCCCTCCCGGTGCGCCGCCTCACCGGCGAGGACGGCGTTCTCCAACGGGCCGAGCGCGCTCTCCTCGATCAGTGCGCTGTCCTGCGCAGCCTGGATCTCGAGGACGCGTCGGGCCCGGTAGATGTCGCGTACCTGCGCCGAGTCGAGCGTGCGGACCACCGCGCCGGAATGCGGCTCCTGAAGCACCAGGCCTTCTCCGCGCAGCATCCGCAGTGCCTCACGCAAGGTGTTGCGGGATACCGCGAGCTCGGCGGCCATCGCCACCTCTCGCAGCGCGGTACCAGGCAGCAGCGCGCCTTCGAGAATGCGCGTGCGCAGCGCTTCGGCCGCGCGGTCGGTTGCACTCTCGTCGCGGGCGGGGTCAGCGGTCACGGTCCGCAGACTAGCCAAGAACTGTTCAACAATCCAAGCGTCGAACCCTGGATCTCTCGCCGCGGTTCGCCTAATCTCGGCATCCAGCCGGATCTGATTGTTCAACAACTAGAGGATTGCAGAGAGGAACAGCGATGGCTGCCTCCCCGGACGTCAGCGGCAACGTGATCGACGATGCGCCGATGAGCGGATTCCACCGCCGGCTCGCGGTGTTCTGCTCGGGCGGCCCGTTCCTCGACGGATACGCACTCGGGGTCATCGGCCTCGCACTGCCCGGCATCACGAAGCAGTGGCACCTGGGTGGGGCCTGGGAGGGCGGCCTGGCGGCATCCGCCCTCGCCGGGCTGTTCCTCGGCGGTCTGGTGTTCGGGTACGTGACCGACCGGATCGGCCGCCGCCTGATGTACTCGGTCGACCTCGGCGCGATCGCTCTGTTCGCCGCCGCCCAGTTCTTCGTCACCGGACCGGAGCAGCTGCTGGTGCTGCGGGTGCTGCTGGGCATCGCGATCGGCGCCGACTACCCGATCGCCACGTCACTGCTCGCCGAGTTCGCGCCTCGACGGTCCCGGGCGATCCTGATCGGCATGCAGACCGCCATGTGGTCGGCGGGCAGTGCGGCGTCCTACCTGGTAGGCGGTCTGCTGCTGCAGCTCGGTCCGGATGCGTGGCGTTGGATCCTGCTGTCACCCTCGGTACCGGCGCTCGCGCTCGCGGTTCTCCGGGTCGGCACGCCGGAGTCACCCCGGTGGTTGCTCAACAAGGGACGATCCGATGAGGCGCTCGCGGTTCTGCGCCGGGTCTACGGGCCCTCGGCCACCTTGGACGGCATCGAGGCCGGACCGGCCGAGACCCGGCTCGGCCTGGTGTTCACCGCCCCGTACGGCAGGCGCATGCTGTTCGTCGCGATCTTCTGGATGTGTTCGATCACTCCGGTGTACGCGATCTACGCGTTCGCCCCGCAACTGCTGCAAGCGCTCGGTATCGACGCCGGGGACGCGAACGCGGGCTCGATCCTGATCGGCGTGTTGTTCCTCGTCGGAACCCTCGTCGCGACGGCGCTGGCCGGTCGCGTCCGCCGACGCACGATGCTCGTCGTGCCGTTCTTCGTCGCCAGCGCGGTACTCGTCGTGCTGGGACTCACCCGGAGTTCCGCGGTGCTCGTGACGGTGCTGCTCGGCGTCTACGCGCTGGTCATCGGAGGCCCGACGATCCTGCAGTGGATCTACCCGAACGAGCTCTTCCCGACCGAGGTCCGGGCGACCGCGATGGGCATCGGCGTAGCGATCAGCCGTATCGGTGCGGTGCTGGGCACGTTCGTCGTTCCCTTGCTGATCAGCGGAGCCGGCATCGCGGCTACGATGATCATCGTCGGGGTGTTCAGCGCGGTCGGCGCGGTGGCGTCGGCGATCATGGCACCGGAGACCCACGGCAGACCACTCACCGACGCGGCCACCGGCTGACCGCGCGGCCCGCTGTCGGCCGCGCCAGACTGAGATCCACGCGGTACCGCGTCACACGGCAACCAGGGGACGGACACATGGTGGACGATCAGGCGCAGGGCGACACGAAGCGGGCCTTCGTCCGCAAGCCGGTGGCGCTGGACCGGCGGGTCACGGCCGACGGGGCGTCCGGCATCCGGGTCGAGCCGAACCGGTACCGCCTGGTGATCGCGCGGGCATGCCCGTGGGCGAACCGCGCCGCGATCTCGCGCAGGCTGCTCGGTCTCGAACCGGTCCTGTCGATGGGCATCGCCGGTCCCCTGCACGACGATCGCAGCTGGCGGTTCCACCTCGACCCCGGCGACCGTGACCCGGTTCTGGGCATCGAGTACCTGGGCGAGGCCTACCGGGCCGCTGACCCGGACTTCTCGGCCGGCATCACGGTGCCCGCCCTCGTCGACGGGACCGACGGCAAGGTCGTCACCAACGGTTTCGCGCAGCTGACGCTCGACTTCGCCACCGAGTGGCGTGAGTTCCACCGCGACGGTGCGCCCGATCTGTACCCCGAGCGGCACCGGGCCGAGATCGACGAGATCAACGAGGCCGTCTACCACGACGTCAACAACGGCGTGTACAAGTGCGGATTCGCCGGGAGCCAGGAACCGTACGAGGAGAGCTACCGCGCGCTGTTCGCTCGCCTCGATGTGCTCACCGAGCGTCTGGCCACGCGGCGCTACCTGGTCGGCGACTCGATCACCGAGGCGGACATCCGGCTGTGGGTCACGCTGGTGCGCTTCGACTCCGTCTACCACGGTCATTTCAAGTGCAACCGCAGCACACTGAGCGCGATGCCGGTCCTGTGGGCGTACGCCCGTGACCTGTTCCAGACCCCGGGTTTCGGCGACACGATCGACTTCGAGCAGATCAAGCAGCACTACTACGGCGTGCACCGGATGATCAACCCGACCGGCGTCGTACCACTGGGCCCCGATCCGTCGGGCTGGCTCACCGCCCACGGCCGTGAGCAGCTCCCCGGCACCCCCTTCGGCACCGGAACCCCACCGGGCCCTCCCCCGCAGTCCGAACGCGTCCCACCTTTAACGCCCTGACCCCGCCGACCCCGACTCCCGCCGCATCCCCTCCCGCCGCATCCGCTTCAGCCACCACCTGCAACTGACACGAATGTGGCTTTAGGGACGTTCAACGTCCCTAAAGCCACATTCGTGCCGTTGGGGCAGGGCTGCGCGGTGTGGCCGGACGGATGTGGCGGAGCGGCTGGCGTGCGTTGGGGGCGGGAAATCGGGCGAGCTTGGTGATCGGGTTTGCTAGTGTGCCGGTGCACCGTGTGGTTACTGAGATGTCCAGGAGTTGAGGTATGGCTGTCGTGATGGCTGCCGCTGCGTGTGGCGCCCGCCTCCCTGTCCTGTCCTGGGCGCTCGGCTGACCTGATCCGATCGACTCGCCGCCCGCGAGTTCGTTGATGTCGCCGGGGCCCCACATGTGAACCAAGGGGTTCTGTTGTCATCCGACACACCATCATGTTCGACGTCGTCGGCACCGGACGTTTCCGATGTCCTCGACGCCTTCTTCTCGCTGCACGACGGCCTGCCCCGGCAGGCTCCCGGTTCGGACGCCACCACAGGGACGTTGCTGTCCCTGGTCGGCGGGCTACCGGCCGACCCGAGGGTGCTCGACATCGGCTGCGGCTCCGGCAGGGCGTCGTTGGTCCTTGCCGAGGCACTCACCGCGAACGTCACCGCCGTCGACACCCATGAGCCGATCCTGGACGAACTGCGCCGTGCGGCAGAGCGCTCCGGGCTGAGTTCCAGGGTGAACGCCGCGGCACTGTCCATGACCGAACTGCCGTTCGACGCCGGGTCCTTCGACCTGATCTGGGCCGAGGGATCGGCGTACATCATGGGCTTCGACGCCGCACTGCGGGAGTGGAGACGCCTGCTGGCACCGGGCGGCACGCTCGTGATCACCGAATGCGAGTGGAGTCACTCGCATCCGAGCACCGAAGCGCGCGAGTTCTGGGCCGAGGCGTATCCGCTACGCACCACGGCGGAGAACGTCGGGGCCGCTGACGCCGCCGGCTACACGGTCGCCGCGACCTACCGGTTGCCCGACCGGGACTGGTTCGACGAGTACTACACCCCGTTGGACCAGCGCATCGCCCAGCTCACCACCGTGACCGACAGCATGGCGAAGGCGGTCGCGGTGACCCGGCGAGAGATCGACATGCGGTGCGAGCACGGTACCGACTACAGCTATACGGGCTACGTGCTGACGCCGCGCCCGGACCACGAAGACGGTGAGGAAACCACCATGTCCGACACGACCACCAGGATCAGCTGGGCGACCCGTCCGGAAACGCCCGGGGACATCGAGGCCATCCGCGCGGTGAACCTGGCCGCGTTCGACACCGCGGGAGAGGCCGACCTCATCGAGGCACTTCGCCAGGACCCAGCATGGCTGCCGGGTCTGTCCTGGGTCGCGCAGGCCCCGGACGGCCGGGTCGCGGGCTACGCGCTGCTCACCCGGTCCTGGGTCGGCGGCGAGAACGCCCTCACCCTGGGCCCGGTCGCGGTGCTCCCCGAGTACCAGAAGCTCGGGGCCGGAGGTGCGGTGATCCGAGCACTGATCGACGAGGCACGCACCCGGGGTGAGCGGCTGATCGTCGTGCTCGGTCACGCCGAGTACTACCCGAGGTTCGGGTTCACCCGGGCGTCCGGCCACGGTATCTCGGTGACGTTCGACGTCCCCGACGAGACGTTGATGGCACTGCCACTCGACGAGTCGGTGCCGGTCCCGAGCGGCACGATCCGGTACCCGGCCCCGTTCGGAGTCTGATCGACCGGTCACTCACGGTGGGAGGGCCTCGACAGAGGTCTTCCCACCTCCGTGCCGAGGGCCGGTTTTCGTCGGAGCTGCTCGATCGTCGAGTCGATGTGTGCTCTCGCCAGACGTTCGGCATCGACTGTCGCACCCGAGACGATCGCGTCGTGGATCGCCTCGTGTTCCCCGACCGCACGTGACGCGCCGGCCCGTTCGATCAGGGCGACAGGGGCGAACACCTGCGCGGTCATGCGCAGGATCGGGGCCTGTGCGATGACGAACTCGTTGCCGGTCAGGTGGACGATCTGCTCGTGAAACTCGACGTTCGCCCGGGTGTACAGGCCCGGCGCCCACGGATCGAGGGCCGCGCGCTGCTCGGCGATCAGCCGGTCGAGCCGTGCGGCACGGGCAGCCGCCGGACGTCGGGCCGCCAGACGCGCGGCGAGGCCGTCGACGACCGCGCGCAGCTCGTAGGCGGCCAGCAGCGTGGGGACGTCACCCGTCACCACCCTCGCGCCCTGACCGGAGTCCAGACGGACGAGCCCGTCCTGTTCCAGGGCGCGCAGCGCCTCACGCAGCGGCGTCCGGCTCACCCCCAGCTCGGTGGACAGCTGTTGCTGCGGCAGCCGCGCGCCGGCCGGATAACGACCGGTGTAGATACGTTCCCGCAGCACGGAAGCGAGTTCGTCGACCAGGGCGACACGTGACGTTTCATGGACCCCGGACGAGTCGTGTGCCCTCAACCCGCCAGACCCCTCTCGACCTGGATACGTGTGCCGAACCCTAGCCGTACATACCCGATGCCAACCGTCACCGGGCGTTCTACCTGCACGTTCTGGGGCCAGACTAGCGACCCATTGACTCGACGACAACGGCAATGCATCCTCGAACGAGCCACTGGTCGGACCAGTAAGGAGTGTCGATGGGTGTCGCGTTGCCGGACCACCCCGCTGGGCTGCCGATCGGCCCGACGTGGCGTACCGACGTGTCGACGGAACCGGTGTTCTTCCCGTTCGACGGCACGAAGGTCGCCCAGGCCCCGGTCGGGACGGTCGATCACGCCATCGCTGCCCTCGACGCCGGAGTCGGCGCGGTCCGCCAGGTCGGGGCGCTGACCTCCGCCGTCCGGCGCGACATCCTGCTGACCGTCGAACGGGTCCTCGCCGAGCACCGCGAGCACTTCGTCGATCTGCTGATCGCGGAGACCGGGAAGACCAGGATCGACTGCACCGTCGAGGTGGCCAGGGCACTGTTCACCTGGACCGCGACCGCTGAGGAGGTCGCGCACCTGCACGGCGAGACGGTCCCGCTGGACCTGCAGCCCTCGGGCGAAGGCATGATCGGGTTCTGGACCAGGAGGCCGATCGGCCTGGTGGTGGGCATCGCCGGGTTCAACTACCCGTTGCTGCTCGCCAGTCACAAGATCGCGCCGAGCATCGCGGCCGGTTGTCCGGTCATCTGCAAGCCCGCTCCGGCGACACCGCTGGCCACCCTGTGGCTCGTCGACATCGTGCGCACCGCCGCGCTGCGCCACGGCGCCCCGGCGGAGATCGCCCAGGTGGTGACCGGCGACGCCGAGGTAGGGCACGCGCTGGTCACCGATCCGCGGATCGGCGCGGTGTCGTTCACCGGCTCCGCGTCGGTCGGGCATCAGATCGCGCGCGATGCCGCGCCCCGTAAGACGTTGCTCGAGCTGGGTTCCAACGCCGCGCTCGTCATCGACTCGGACGCGGACCTGGACAGGGCGGTCGACGCGGTTCTGCGTGGCGGCTTCTACGGAAACGGCCAGGCCTGCATCTCCGTTCAGCGCGTCCTCGTGCACGAGGACGTGGCGGACGAGGTGACGTCCCGGCTGGTCGGGCGCATCGGCGAGCTGACCGTCGGCGACCCGCGATCGCCGGAGACCAGGGTCGCGGCATTGATCGACGACCGTTCCACCCGGCGGGTGCTCGACTGGATCGAGGCGGCGGAACGAGCGGGCGCGAAGCGGTTGTGCGGCGGCGGGCGTCGGGATCGGGCGATCGAGCCGACCGTGCTGGTGGACGTGCCCGAGTCGACGGACGCCTGGTGCGAGGAGATCTTCGGGCCCGTGGTGTGCCTGCGGAGGGTGCCCGATCTGGGCGCCGCGCTGGAATCGGTCAACCGCTCCCGCTACGGCCTGCACGCCAGCGTCTACACCCGCTCGCTGGCCAGTGCGTTCCGCGCGATCGACCAGCTCGACGTCGGCGGCGTCGTGATCAACGAGGTCCCCGGGTTCCGGTCCGACATCATGCCCTACGGCGGGGTCAAGGACTCCGGTGTCGGACGGGAAGGCCCGCGTTTTGCCATCGAAGAACTGACCGTGACCAGGATGGCCGTCATCCGGCCGGAATGAGGCGACCCATGACCAGCGTGAGCGACTACCAGTCCCTGTTCAGGCTCGACGGCAGGCGCGCCCTGGTGATCGGCGCGGGCGGCATCGGCCGCGAGGCCGCGCTCGCACTGGCCGCCCACGGCGCGACGGTCGTGTGCGCGGACCGCGACCCCGCCACGGCGGAGGCTGTCGCGCGGGACGCCGGCGACGCGGCGTCGTCGGTGGAGCTGGACATCACCGACGCGGCGGCGGTCGACTCCCTCGCCGTCGGCATCGGCGATCTCGACATCGTCGTACTGACCGCCGCGATGAACGTGCGCAAACGGATCCTGGACTACAGCCCCGACGAGTTCGACCGGGTGGTCGGGCTGAACCTGACCGGGAGCTTCCATGTGCTCCGCGCGTTCGGGCGCGGGATGGTGGAGCGGGGCAGGGGTAGCATCATCGCCTTCTCCTCGATCCGGGGCCATGTCGTCGAACCGGGCCAGTCCGTCTACGCCGCCACCAAGGCCGGCCTGGTGCAGATGCTGCGTACCGCGGCGGCGGAGTTCGGCCCGGCCGGCGTGCGGGTCAACGCGATCGCGCCCGGTGTGGTGGAGACGGCGTTGACCGCCCAGATCAAGAACGACCCCGACTGGTACCAGGCGTACGCGACGAAGGGCGCGTTCGGGCGCTGGTCCCGCCCGTCCGAGATGGCCGGCGCCGTCGTCTACCTGGCCAGCGACGCGGCCTCGTTCGTCACCGGGTCGGTGCTGGCCGTGGACGGCGGGTGGACGGCCATCGACGGCAGGTTCGACCCGCCGGCCTGAATCACATCGGAGGCTCCTCGGTGTCCGGCGGCTCTAGACTTCCTCCGGTGACCCGCTCGACCAAGGACCAGGCTCCCCGCGCCTACCAGCGGATAGTCGACCACGTCGAGGCGGCGGTCGCGGCAGGGGAGCTCAGTCCGGGCGATCGGCTCCCGAGCGAGCGGGAGCTCGTGGCGAAGTTCGGGGTCGCGCGGTCCTCGGTCCGCGAGGCTCTGCGTGTGCTGGAGAGCAAGGAGCTGGTGCGCTCGCGTCCCGGCGACCCTCGCGGCCCGTTGGTCCTGCCGTTCTCCCTCGAGCCGATGCGGCGTTCGATGGCCATGCTCACCTCGACCCGGACACTGACCCTTCCGGAACTGATCCAGTTCCGGATGGTCGTCGACGCCTCGACGAACCTGATGGCCGCCGCGCGGCGAACCGGTGCGCAGCTGATCGCGATGGAACGCAACATCGCCAGGATGCGGGAGTCCATGACGATCGGGTACGAGGTGTTCGGCCGCGCGGACCTCGAGTTCCACGAACTGATCGCCGAAGCGGCGGGGAACAAGTTCATCCAGGTGTGCGGCGACGTAGCGCGAGAAGCGATTCTCGAGCTGATCACCCGGAGGATCGTCGACGCCGAGGACCACACCGCGCTCATGTTGCGGTCATTGCGCCACCACGGCGCGGTGTTCACCGCCATCGCGGACCGGGACGGGCACCGGGCATCGAGGCTCGCGCGTGAGGGTCTCTACGACCACTACGCCGACCACGTCGACGACGAGGCGCGCACGGTGCTCGAGGCGCTCGTACTGGAGGTAGGCGGCCGCCTACCTCGCTGATCACCGTGAAACGGCCACCGTCGCTGAGGCGATCAGGGCTTTTTCCGCGCGGCATGTGTAAATCCGGCACCGACCGGGTACCCAAGACTGCGCTGTATACCCAGCGGGCCGGCGGTCGGCCATGCACAGGGAAGAAAGGGCCGACTATGCCGGGACTGCTTTCGTGTGCGCACGGTCCGGTCGTGTGCGCGGGCTCCGGGACGCCTCCGACCAGTGTGGTGACATTCTAGTGATCTGCGTCACCTCTGACCGTACACCTCGTTGGGTCGAATGGGATGCCGGCCGGGATCGCTACCTCGTGACGGGGGATGAGGTAGCCGTCCCGGCCGGCTCCCCCGGTGGTGACGTCCTACCGCCGCCGGGCCGCGACAGCGGCCGTTTCGCCTCAGGCCGTGAACATCACATTCGGCATGGTCATATGGGCTTCCACCAGGTCGATTACCTGTTTTCGGGCAGCCAGGATCGGTGCCCGTCGGCGCCGATGGCGCAGTCGGACTCACTTCGACCCTACGCACGGGGTCAACAGCAGTTACTCTATCGACTGCTGCATGGTCTGGGAGCGCCGGCCGACCGCTGGCCCACAAGGCCAGACGCATACCGCCGCCGACTGCGACGCCATGGTGGCCTACCGGGCCGCCTCGGGAACGAACAGCGCCCCGGATGGATCGGAGACGACGAGAGGTGCTCGTGACGACTAATCGCCTGCCCGCGGGACCGAGCTCTATGCGCCGCGGACGCCCGGCGGAGGGGCTCTACGACCCGGCCAACGAACACGACGCTTGTGGTGTGGCCTTCGTGGCAGACCTCGCCGGCCATCGTGATCACGGAATCGTACGCAAAGCCCTCACCGCGCTGCGTAACCTGGAACACCGAGGCGCCCGTGGCGCCGAGCCCGACGCCGGTGACGGCGCCGGAATCCTGATCCAGGTGCCGGACGGCTTCTTCCGGGAAGTCGTCGATTTCGACCTGCCCGAGGCGGGTCACTACGCGGTCGGTACCGCTTTCCTGCCCGACGACGACTCCGACGAGGCCGCCGCGATGGCGACCATCGAGTCGATCGCGGCGGAGGAGAACGTCCGCGTGCTGGGTTGGCGGGACCTGCCCATCAACTCCGACGCGGTCGGCAAGACCGCGCTGTCGGTCATGCCCCGATTCCGTCAGCTCTTCCTGGCCGGCAACGCCGACGAGACAGGTCTCGATCTCGAGCGGCTGGCCTTCTGCGTGCGCAGGCGCGCCGAGCGTGATCTCTCGGTGTACTTCCCCAGCCTGTCCGGACGCACCATCGTCTACAAGGGCATGCTCACCGAGGAGCAGCTCGGCACGTTCTACCTGGACCTCAGCGACGAGCGGGTCACCAGCTCCCTGGGTCTCGTGCACTCCCGGTTCTCCACGAACACCTTCCCGTCGTGGCCACTGGCGCACCCGTTCCGCATCGTCGCGCACAACGGAGAGATCAACACGGTGCGCGGCAACCGGAACTGGATGCGCGCGAGGGAGAGCCAGCTCGCCACGGAGCTGATCCCCGGTGATCTCAACCGGATCTTCCCGATCATCACCGAGGAGGCGAGCGACTCCGCCTCCTTCGACGAGGTGCTCGAGCTGCTCCACCTCGGCGGACGGTCGATGCCGCACTCGGTGCTGATGATGATCCCCGAGGCGTGGGAGAACCACACCGAGATGGACCCGGCTCGCCGGGCGTTCTACGAGTTCCATTCCACCCAGATGGAGCCGTGGGACGGCCCCGCGCTCGTCGCGTTCACCGACGGCGACCTCATCGGCGCCGTGCTCGACCGCAACGGCCTCCGTCCGGCGAGGTACTGGGTCACCGAGGACGGTCTGGTCGTCCTGGCCAGTGAGGTCGGCGTGCTGGACATCGACCCGGCGACCATCGTGCGCAAGGGTCGTCTCGAACCCGGCCGCATGTTCCTGGCGGACCTGAAGGCGGGCCGGATCGTCAGCGACGACGAGATCAAGGGCCAGCTGGCGGCCGAGCACCCCTACGAGGAGTGGCTCGCGGCCGGTCTGACCCAGCTGGAGGACCTGCCGGACCGGGAGCGGGAGGTCTTCACCCACTCCACGCTGGTCCGTCGCCAACAGGCGAACGGCTACACGCAGGAGGAGCTCGAGGTGCTGCTGGCGCCGATGGCCTCCACCGGTGCCGAGCCGATCGGGTCGATGGGCAACGACGCCCCGCTGGCGCCGTTCTCCCAGGGGCCACGTCCCCTGTTCGACTACTTCAGCCAGCTGTTCGCCCAGGTCACCAACCCTCCGCTGGACGCGATCCGGGAGGAGCTGGTCACCTCGCTTCAGGCGCAGGTCGGCGCGGAGCCGAACCTCCTGGTCGGCGAGGCCGACTCGTGCCACCGCATCGTGCTGCCGTTCCCCGTGCTGGACAACACCCAGCTCGCCAAGATCGTGCACATCGACGACGACGGCTCGCAGCCGGACTACCAGTCCGTCACTGTGCGCGGCGTCTACAAGGTGCACGGTGGCGGTGACGCCCTGCGTCACCGGCTGGACGAGATCTGTGTCGAGGTCGCCGAGGCGGTCGAGGACGGCGCGCGACTGATCGTGCTGTCCAACCGAGGTGTCGACGCGGAGCACGCGGCGATCCCGTCGCTGCTGCTCACCGGCGCCGTCCACCATCGACTGGTCCGGGAGAAGACCCGTACCCAGGTCGGTCTGATCGTCGAGGCGGCCGACGCCCGCGAGGTGCACCACATCGCGCTGCTGATCGGCTACGGCGCCGCGGCGGTCAACCCCTACCTGGCGATGGCCACGGTCGAGGACATGGCCGAGCGAGGCCTGCTCAACGGGATCGACGCACAGACCGCGACGCGCAACCTGATCAAGGCACTGGGCAAGGGCGTCCGTAAGACGATGTCCAAGATGGGTGTCTCGACGGTCGCCTCCTACACCGGCGCCCAGATCTTCGAGGCGATCGGGCTCGGCGCGGAGGTCATCGACTCCTGCTTCACCGGGACGACGTCCCGGCTGGGCGGCGTCGGGTTCGACACCCTGGCGGACGAGGTCTCCAAGTGGCACCGTCGTGCCTTCCCGATCGACGGTGTGCACGCCTCGCACCGCGACCTCGCGGTCGGCGGCGACTACCAGTGGCGGCGTGAGGGCGAGGGTCACCTCTTCTCCCCCGCGACCGTGTTCAAGTTGCAGCACTCTACGCGCGCCGGTCGCTACGACGTGTTCAAGGAGTACACGAAGCTCATCGACGACCAGTCGAAGCGACTCCTGACGCTGCGCGGCCTGTTCGGTCTGCGCGAGGGTGTGCGGCCGCCGGTTCCGATCGACGAGGTCGAACCGGTGTCGTCGATCGTCAAGCGGTTCGCGACCGGCGCGATCTCCTACGGCTCCATCTCTCAGGAGATGCACGAGACGCTCGCCATCGCGATGAACCGGCTTGGCGGCAAGTCGAACACCGGTGAGGGTGGTGAGGACGCCGATCGCTTCACCCGTGACGAGAACGGTGACCTGCGCCGCTCCGCGATCAAGCAGGTGGCCTCGGGCCGGTTCGGCGTGACGAGTGAGTACCTGGTCAACGCCGACGACCTGCAGATCAAGATCTCGCAGGGCGCCAAGCCCGGTGAGGGCGGCCAGCTGCCCGGCACCAAGGTGTACCCGTGGATCGCCAAGACCCGTGGCTCCACCCCCGGTGTCGGTCTCATCTCACCGCCTCCGCACCACGACATCTACTCGATCGAAGACATCAAACAGCTCATCCACGACCTGAAGAACGCCAATCCCAGGGCGCGGGTCCACGTGAAGCTGGTGTCCGAGGTCGGCGTCGGGACCGTCGCGGCCGGTGTGGCCAAGGCCTACTCGGACGTCGTCCTGATCTCCGGGCACGACGGCGGCACCGGAGCGTCGCCGCTGTCGTCGCTCAAGCACGCGGGCACGCCGTGGGAGCTGGGCCTCGCCGAGACCCAGCAGACGCTCATCGCGAACAAGCTGCGCGACCGGATCGTGGTGCAGACCGACGGCCAGCTCAAGACCGGCCGTGACGTCATCATCGCGGCGCTGCTCGGTGCCGAGGAGTTCGGTTTCGCGACCGCTCCGCTGGTGGTCTCGGGTTGCATCATGATGCGGGTGTGTCACCTCGACACGTGTCCGGTCGGTGTGGCCACCCAGAACCCGGTACTGCGGGAGAAGTTCTCCGGCAAGGCCGAGTTCGTGGTGAACTTCTTCGAGTACATCGCGGAGGAAGTACGCGAGCACCTGGCCGCGTTGGGCTTCCGCAGCCTCGGTGAGGCCATCGGGCAGACCGAGCTGCTGGACACCCAGCCGGCGATCGAGCACTGGAAGGCGTCCGGTCTCGACCTGTCGCCGATCCTGCACCTGCCGTCCGACATGGCGCCGGACGCGCCCCGCCAGTGCACGACCAAGCAGGACCACGGTCTGGACAAGGCACTGGACAACACCCTCATCCAGCTCTCCGAGGGTGCGCTGGACAGTGGCTCGCCGGTGCGCCTGGACCTGCCGGTGCGCAACGTCAACCGCACGGTCGGCACGATGCTCGGTTACGAGCTGACCAAGCGCTGGGGTGGCGAGGGCCTGCCGGACAACACGATCGACATCACGCTGACCGGCACGGCTGGCCAGTCCTTCGGTGCCTTCCTGCCCAGCGGTATCACGCTGCGGCTGGTCGGCGACGGCAACGACTATGTCGGCAAGGGCCTGTCCGGCGGCCGGATCACGGTCCGACCGCACCCGGACGCGCAGTTCACCGCCGAGAACAACATCATCGCCGGCAACGTGATCCTGTACGGGGCCACGTCCGGTGAGATGTTCCTGCGCGGCGTCGTCGGCGAGCGGTTCTGCGTCCGTAACTCCGGAGCGGTCGCCGTTGCCGAAGGTGTCGGCGACCACGGCTGCGAGTACATGACCGGTGGCCGGGTCGTCGTGCTCGGACCGATCGGGCGCAACTTCGCGGCCGGCATGTCGGGCGGGGTGGCCTACGTGCTCGACCTGGCCGAGGGCCGGGTCAACCCCGAGATGGTGGACATCGACCCGCTGGACGACGAGGACCGCGAGTTCCTCGCCGAGACGGTGTCCAAGCACTACGCCGAGACCGGATCGGCGGTGGCGCACGCGCTGCTCGCCGACTGGGACAAGGCGGCAACCCGGTTCGGCAAGGTCATGCCGAAGGACTACAAGCGGGTGCTGGCTGCTCAGGCGGCCGCACAGCGCGACGGCCGGGACGTCAACGAGGCGATCATGGAGGCCGCACATGGCTGACCCCAAGGGTTTTCTCAACACCACGCGTCAAGGCCCGAAGCGCCGTCCCGTCGACCTGCGGCTGCGCGACTGGAACGAGGTCTACGAGGACTTCAACCGCGACACGTTGGAGTCCCAGGCCGGCCGGTGTATGAACTGCGGTATTCCGTTCTGTCACCAGGGCTGTCCGTTGGGCAACCTGATCCCGGAGTGGAACACGCTGGTCTGGCGCAAGGACTGGGCGGACGCCGCGGAGCGGCTGCACGCGACGAACAACTTCCCGGAGTTCACCGGGACGCTGTGCCCCGCCCCGTGCGAGGCGGCGTGTGTGCTCGGTATCAACGACGACGCGGTGACCATCAAGCAGGTGGAGATCGAGATCATCGATCGCGCCTGGGAGGAGGGCTGGGTCGAGCCGCAGCCGCCTTCGGTGCGCACCGGTAAGAAGGTCGCCGTGGTGGGCTCGGGGCCGGCCGGTCTCGCGGCCGCGCAGCAGCTCACCCGCGTCGGGCACGACGTCGTCGTGTTCGAGCGGGCCGACCGCATCGGCGGGCTGCTCCGGTACGGCATCCCCGAGTTCAAGATGGCGAAGCACCGGTTGGACCGCCGTCTGGAGCAGATGCGCGCCGAGGGCACCGAGTTCCGGGCCGGGGTCGACGTGGGCGTGGACATCACGGTCGAGGAGCTGCGCGCCGACTTCGACGCGGTGCTGCTCGCCGGTGGCGCAACGGCCTGGCGGGATCTTCCGGTACCGGGACGTGAGCTGTCCGGCATCTACCAGGCGATGGAGTACCTGCCACCGTCGAACAAGGTGCAGGAGGGAGACATGGAGCGCTCCCCCATCCACGCCGAGGGCAAGCACGTGGTGATCATCGGTGGCGGTGACACCGGCGCCGACTGTCTGGGCACCGCGCACCGCCAGGGTGCGGCATCGGTGACCCAGCTGGAGATCATGCCGACCCCGCCGCAGACCCGGTCGGACCGCAACCCCTGGCCGACCTATCCGACGCTGTACCGAATCACCTCGGCGCACGAGGAGGGCGGCGACCGGCTGTTCGCGGTCAGCACTCAGGAGTTCCTCGGCGACGAGGAGGGCCAGGTGCGCGCGCTGCGGCTGTCCGAGGTGGTGTTCGAGAACGGTCGGTTCGAGCCGGTGCCGGACAGCGAACAGGACCTGCCGTGCGACCTGGCACTGCTCGCGATGGGCTTCGTCGGCCCGGAGAAGAGCAAGCTGCTCGAGGGCCTCGGCGTCGACTACGACGAGCGCGGCAACGTGGCCAGGGACGATGCGTTCACCAGCACCGTTCCCGGTGTGTTCGTAGCGGGCGACATGGGTCGGGGTCAGTCGCTCATCGTGTGGGCGATCGCCGAAGGACGTGCCGCGGCGGCGGGTCTCGACAAGTACCTCACCGGTCGGGACGTACTGCCGGCGCCCATCGCGCCGACCGACCGACCGCTGGTCTGACGGTCTGCTCGGCGAGCGGTCCCACGCCTTCGGGGCGGGACCGCTCGCCGAGTGGTATATCGCGTTCGCGTCGAATGACCGAATCGGGCACGGACCCGGGGCATAATGGCCCCATGCCCGAGGAGGACAGCGTGGAACGTCAGGTGCGCAAGCTGGTGGTGGACCACGCGGAGACTCGGTGGTTGACGCTGCGCGTGGACGATGACGTCAAGGAGCTGCGGCAGGAGACCCGCGCGATCCGCGCGATCCAGGAACGCCAGTCGGCCATCCTGGAGGAGCACACGGTCATTCTGCGGGAGCACTCCGACCAGCTTCAGGAACACACCAACCAGCTTCAGGAACACACCGCCCGATTCGACTCGGTGGACGCCCAGCTCCGGTCGTTGACGCAGATGGTCGGCAAGGTCCTCGAGCGGCTCCCGGAAGAGCCGGCCGAGTAGACCGGCTCAGCTGGTTCGGTCCGTGAGTGGCGCGGCCGCTCATAGGCGGCCGCGCCACTCACGGGGTTCGTGTCAGGATGGGGTGGTGACTACCTCTACGCCCGCGACTCGTTCCGGATTGGACCTGCGGTGGGTCGACGCCGCCGTGCAGCCGCGTGACGACCTGTTCCAGCACGTCAACGGCACCTGGCTGCGTAACCACGAGATTCCGGAGGACCGCGCCCAGGACGGCGCCTTCCGTGCGCTGCGTGACCAGTCCGAACAGGACGTCCGCGAGATCATCGAGGAAGCGGCGGCCGAGAGCTGCGCCAACCGGGTCGGGGATCTCTACCGCTCGTTCATGGACACCGACCGGGTGGAGGCAGCGGGCAGCGCACCACTGGACGAGCTGCTCACCGAGATCCGCGAGGCGAAGGACGCTCCAGCCCTCGCGGCGGTGCTCGGCAGGCGCCAGCGCGAAGGCCTTGTCGCCCTGTTCGGTGCCGGTGTCAGCACCGACGCGAAGGACTCGACCCGATACCTGGTGCACCTGTCCCAGTCGGGGCTCGGGCTGCCCGACGAGTCGTACTACCGCGAGGAAGCCAACGCCGAGATTCGCACGGCGTACGTCGCCCATCTGGCCAAGCTGGCGGAACTGGTCGGGCTCTCCGAGCCGGAGAAGCTCGCCGACTCGGTCATGGAGCTGGAGACGGCGCTGGCGACGGTCTCCTGGGACCGGGTGACCAACCGCGACGCCGAGAAGACCTACACGCTCATGACCAGGTCGGCCCTGGTCGAGCAGGCACCCGACTTCGACTGGGACAGCTGGCTGTCCGCACTCGAGGCGCCGGACGGCGCCTTCGACGAGGTCGTCGTACGGCAACCGAGCTTCGTCACCCACGCCGCGCGGTTGTGGAGCGAACGTCCGGTGGAACAGTGGAAGGCCTGGCTGACCATCCGCACCATCTCCGCGTGCGCCGACTACCTCGGCGAGGCGCTGGTCGAGCAGGACTTCGCCTTCTACGGGCGCACGCTGTCCGGTACGCCGGTACTGCGTGAGCGCTGGAAGCGCGGCGTCTCGCTGGTCGAGGGCGCACTCGGCGAGGAGGTCGGGCAGCGGTACGTGGAACGGCACTTCCCGGCCGCGTCGAAGGACCGCATGGTCACCCTCGTCGCGAACCTCGTCGAGGCCTACCGGCAGAGCATCAGCGAGCTCGACTGGATGAGCCCGGCGACCCGTGAGCGCGCGCTCGCCAAGCTGGCCCGGTTCACCCCGAAGATCGGTTACCCGGACAGCTGGAAGGACTACTCCGCGCTGCAGGTCCGCTCCGACGACCTGCTCGGCAACGTCCGGCGGGCCGGCGCCTGGGAGTTCGACTTCGAGCTGGCCAAGATCGGCCGTCCGGTGGACCGCTCGGAATGGCTGATGACCCCGCAGACGGTCAACGCGTACTACCACCCGAGGATGAACGAGATCGTCTTCCCGGCCGCGATCCTGCAACCGCCGTTCTTCGACCCCGAGGCCGACGACGCCGCGAACTACGGTGGGATCGGCGCGGTGATCGGGCACGAGATCGGCCACGGTTTCGACGACCAGGGGTCGAAGTACGACGGCGACGGCAACATGAACGACTGGTGGGAGCCTCAGGACCGCGCCGAGTTCGAGCGGCGCGCCCAGGCGCTGATCGACCAGTACAGCGCACTGTCGCCGGCCGGCTTGCCGGACCACAAGGTCAACGGGGCGCTCACCGTCGGTGAGAACATCGGTGACCTCGGTGGTCTGACGATCGCGCTGAAGGCCTACCGCATCGCTCTGGCCGCGCAGGGCCTCGACGAGGGCCCGGTCATCGACGGGCTCACCGGCCTGCAGCGGGTGTTCTTCGGCTGGGCCCAGGTCTGGCGGATCGCCACCCGTGACGCCGAGGCCATCCGGCGTCTCGCCGTCGACGTGCACTCGCCACCCGACCTGCGCTGCAACGCGGTCGTCACCAACCTCGACGCGTTCCACGAGGCCTTCGACGTCCACGAGTCCGACGCCCTGTACACACCGCCGGACCTGAGAGTCCGCATCTGGTGATGTTCATCCGCCGAGTTGCAGGGACTCTGCAACTACCTCATTCTGGCAGCTGGCTTCACTCGTTCGGGTAGGCAGAGCTGTCACATGATGTGACCTGGCGAAATGAGCACTTCCCCATGACCACCTCGCCATCGGTTGCGCCCACGTCCGGGCTCGCCCGGTTCCGTGCCTCACTGACCCGCGCGGACTGGTCGTCGATCGCCGGGATGTACGGCTTCATCGTGTTCCTGCACGTCGTGGGCTTCGGTGTCCTGATCGCGCTGGTGGTCCCCCACAGCTACAGCTTGGGGGCCACCGGCGTGTACGGGGTCGGTGTCGGCGTGCTCGCCTACACCTTCGGGCTGCGGCACGCGTTCGACGCCGACCACATCGCCGCGATCGACAACACGACCCGCAAGCTGATGGCCGACAACGTCGCCTCCGACAAGCCCCTCGAGGAGCAGCGCAAGCCGCTGTCCGTCGGGTTCTGGTTCTCGCTCGGGCACTCGACGGTCGTGTTCGGACTGGCGTTCCTGCTGTCGGTCGGGGTGAAGGCGCTCGCCGGCCAGGTCGAGAACGACTCCTCCGAGCTGCACTCGATCACCGGCATCATCGGCGTTTCGGTGTCCGGCGTGTTTCTGTGGATTCTCGGGATCCTCAACCTCGCCGTGCTGATCGGCATCCTCAAGGTGTTCCGGAAGATGCGCGACGGCGACTACAGCGAGCAGGAGCTGGAGGACCAGCTCAACAAGCGCGGTTTCATGAACCGGTTCCTGAGCGGCCTGACCCGTTCGGTGTGCAAGCCGTGGCACATCTACCCGATCGGCGTGCTGTTCGGACTCGGTTTCGACACCGCGACCGAGGTGGGCCTGCTGGTTCTCGCGGGTGGCGCGGCGGCGTTCAACCTGCCGTTCTACGCGATCCTGGTGCTGCCGATCCTGTTCGCGGCTGGCATGAGCCTGATGGACGCCACGGACGGCATCTTCATGAACGCCGCGTACGGCTGGGCCTTCGCCAAACCGGTCCGGAAGGTCTTCTACAACATCACCATCACGGCGCTGTCCGTCGCGGTCGCGCTGATCATCGGCACGATCGAGCTGATCTCGGTCCTGACCGACCAGGCGGGGATCGAGTCCGGGCCGCTGGCCGCGATCGCCTCGATTCCGCTGGACTACGCCGGATACGGCATCGTGGTGCTGTTCGTCGTCGCATGGCTGGTCGCGGTCGCGGTGTGGCGCTTCGGCCGGATCGAGGAGAAGTGGTCGGCGAAGCTCGCGCCGGAGGTGGCCGACCCCGCCTAGGCTTCGGGCGACCGGCCGATCCGCAGGACGAACCGGACGACGAGCCCGGCGACGAGGGCCCACAGTGCGGCGCCCACCCCGGCGATCGCGATGCCCGACGCGGCGGTGGCGAAAGCGATGACGGCGGGGATCCGCTCGTCCGCTTCGACGAGCGCCGCCTGCAGGGAGGACGCGAGCGTGCCGAGAAGGGCAAGTCCCGCGACTGCCGGGATGACTCCGGTCGGCGCGAGCAGCATGAGTGCGCCGAACGCCGAGGAGGCGACCCCGAGCAGCACGAGGAGACTGCCGGCCGTGACGCTCGCGATCCAGCGCCGTGAGCGGTCCTCCCCCGCTTCCGGCCCGGCGGCCAGGGCCGCGCTGATCGCGGCGAGGTTGATCGCGTGTCCTCCCACCGGTGCCCCGAGGATGGTGCCGATGCCGGTCACGAGCATCGAGCGCCGCCACGGCACCTCGTAGCCGAAGCTCTTCATCACGGCCACGCCCGGAACGTTCTGCGAGGCCATGGTCACGAGGTAGAGCGGCAGCGCGACGCCGATCAGCCCGGTCAAGGTGAACGCCGGGACGGTGAGCCGCACCGTCGGCGCGAACGAGGACGGGTCCAGTGGGGCGCCGGAGACCCCGACGTGGATGCCGATCACGATCGCGGCGGTGACGAACGCGAGTGGCGCCGCCCAGCGTGGCAGGAACCGCAGGGCCACCAGCCAGACCAGCACCACCGGCGCGACCTCGGCCGGGTTGGCCGCCAGCCCGGTGATCGGGCCGAGACACAACTGGAGCAGCACCCCGGCGAGCATCGCCTGCGCGACCGAAGCCGGGATCCGGGCGATGAGTGCGCCCAGCTGTGGCACGAGTCCGGTGAGCACGATCAACGCCCCGGTGATCAGGAAGGCGCCGATCGCCACCGGCCACCCCCCTTGGACCGCGCCGGTGGAGGCCAGGAGCGCCCCACCGGGGGTCGACCAGGCGACGGTGATCGGCGTCCGGGTCCACCAGGCGAGGACGATGCAGCCGAGGCCCATCGTGATGCTCACCGAGAGCAGGCCGCTCGAAGCCTGGTCCGCGTCCGCGCCGACGCCCTTCAGGCCGCTCAGGACGATGACGAAGGCACTCGTGAATCCCACCAGCGCCGAGACCACTCCGGCGGACATCGGCCGGAACACATCGTTCGGTGTCGAGGCGGTCGTCACGCCCCTTCCCCGTGGCCCGATCCGGTCAGGACGTCGGCGGCGAACGCGTCACGCATGTCGACCACAGTACGAGACGCCGCCGACGAGGTCGCGCTGTCCGGGTGAGGCCGACACGACCATGGCGGCCTCACCCGGAATGCCGGTGCTCATTGTGTCGGAACGATCACCAGCGCCGATCCTCGAACACCAACCTGAGTTGCTGCAAGAATCTTGCAACAGCCTACAGATCGAGACACGGACTGGCTAGTGACTAGTGTTAGCGAATGCGAACATGTCGCTGTTGCAAGATGATGGCAGCGACGATATTCGATCGCTGAGAGGAGACTCGTGTCCGACTACACGCTTCCCGATCTTTCCTTCGACTACGGCGCTCTGGAGCCGCACGTCTCGGGCGAGATCATGGAGCTGCACCACAGCAAGCACCACCAGACCTACGTCAACGGGCTGAACAGCACGGTGGAGCAGCTCGCCGAGGCCAGGGAGAAGGACTCCTTCGGCGCCGTCGGCGGCCTCGAGAAGACGCTGGCGTTCAACCTCGGTGGCCACGTCAACCACTCGACCTTCTGGAAGAACCTCTCTCCGGATGGTGGAGGCAAGCCGGAGGGTGAGCTCGCCGCCGCGATCGACGACGCGTTCGGCTCCTTCGACGCTTTCCGCGCACACTTCCAGGCCAACGCGCTGGCCATCCAGGGATCCGGCTGGTCCATCCTCGGGTGGGACTCGCTCGGTCAGAAGCTGCACATCTTCCAGCTGTACGACCAGCAGGCAAACGTGCCGCTCGGCGTCGTTCCGCTGGTGCTGCTGGACATGTGGGAGCACGCCTTCTACCTGCAGTACCGCAACGTCAAGGCGGACTACGTCACGGCATGGTGGAACGTCGTGAACTGGGCTGACGCCTCGGCTCGCTTCGACGCCACCCGGGCACAGACGCCCGGCCTGATCACACCCTGATCAGGCAGGCCTCGGGTCGAGGGGCGGTCGATGGAGCCGCTCCCGGCCCGGGGCCACCCGACGTACCGTCGCGCTGACCCGCGCGATGGCAGCCAGATCTTCGCGGGGTAGATCCGGCCAGCCCTCGGGCGGCGGCGGTACCGCCGAGTCCGCCAGCTCGATCATGCGGTGGCCCTCGGCGGTCAGTGACACCAGCTTGCACCGTCGGTCCGTCGGATGAACCTCGCGGACCGCCAGTCCCTTCGCACACAGATCGTCCACGGCCAGCGTCGCCGCCGGTCGGTCCACCACCATCGCCTCGGCGAGCTGGGCGTGCGTGAGCGGACCGGCGGCGAGCCTGCGCAGAGCGCGGAGCCTGGAGAACGGCAGACCGGTCACCGCGACCGCCATCCTGCGGTCCTCGTCGAGGCGTTCGACCACCAGTGCACGCAGGTCCCGCCACACGATGGCGGGATCGAGGTCGTTCATCGTGCCGCCGCCGACTGCTCGGACGCCCGCGCCGACGGCCCGTCGGGCACCTCGTCGAACAGGAGCGCCGCCCTCGCCGCGCTGGCCTCCGCGCGCCGCCCCGTGGTCAGCAGGCCGAGAGCGAGCACGCACGCGCCCAGCCCGACGAGCGCCCACCACACCGGGTGCGTCGCGGAGGTGAAGACCGCGCCGCCCTGCGACGCGGCGGAGCCCACGATCGAACCCGCGACCGCGACCCCCAGCGCTGTGCCGGTCTGCCGGCTCGTAGAGGCGCACGAGGCCGCGACCCCCGCCATCGAGCTGGGCATGCCGGACACCGCCGCGTTGGTGATCGGTGGGTTGATCAGCCCCTGGGTGATCCCGAACAGGACATAGATTCCGATCAGGGCGAGGAACGGGGTTCCCGGAGTCAGCCAGGTGAACGCGAGCGCCCCGAGCAGCTGGCTGCCTCCCGCGATCACCAGGGGCAGGCGAGGTCCTCTCGCTCCGACGATCCGTCCGGAGATCGGCGCGAGCACCACGATCAGCACCGCGACCGGCAGGGTGCACAGACCGGCGTGCAACGCCGACATCCCACGCACGTCCTGCAGGTAGAGGGTGTTGAGGAACAGGAAGGCTCCGTAGCCGCAGTAGGCGGCGATCGCCGTCACGGTCGCCCCACTGAACGGCAGGCTGCGGAAGAACCGCAGGTCGAGCAGCGGTTCTCTACGCCGGGGCTCGACGACCAGAATGCCGGCCACCGCGCCCACCGCGAGCACGAACAACCCGAGGACCTCGGCGGAGGCCCAACCGAGCCTGGGCGCCTCGATGATCGCGTACACGACGCTGCCCAGCACGATCGTCACCAGCGTCTGCCCGATCGGATCGAAGCGACGCGGCCTCGGCGCCTTCGACTCCGGGACGAAGAAGGCGGCCAGCACGACGGCGACGGCCACGATCGGAACGTTGATCCAGAATATCGAGCGCCACCCGGCCGCGTCGACGAGTGCGCCGCCCACGACCGGTCCCAGCCCGAGAGACAGACCCGCGACCGCGCCCCACACACCGATCGCCTTCGCCCGTTCCACTCGGTCGGTGAAGGTGTTTGTGATGATCGACATCGCGACGGGGTTGAGCATCGAGCCGCCGAGTGCCTGAAGGATCCTGGCGGCGATCAGCCAGCCGATGCTCGGCGCGAGACTGCACAGCAGCGAGCCCGCTCCGAAGGAGACGAGACCGACCTGGAACGTCCGTCGCCGCCCGACCCGGTCGGCCGTCGACCCTGCCAGCATCAGGAAGCTCGCCAGCACGAGGGTGTAGGCGTCGATCGTCCACTGCAGACCGGACACCGAGGCGTGCAGCTCGCGCCGCATCGCCGGCAGTGCCACGTTGACGATCGTGTTGTCCATGCCGACGACCAGCAGGCTGCAACAACAAATGGCGAGTACGAGGATTCTGCGACGTGCGCTGAGCTCGGGCACCCGAACTCCAATCAGTTGTATCTCACTAACTGTTACAAGACTACAACCATCTACCGCCTCAGGATTGTGATGTGCTCAGAGCCGATCACGGCCGGGGCTCGTCAGCGCGCGCCGGTGGTGCTCTCGCGGATCTGGAGAGCGAAGGGCGTCTCCACCTCACGGGTGGGCAGCGGGTCGCCGCTGGTGACCCGTCGGTTGACCAGCTCGACGGCGCGTTGCGCGATGGCCGCCTTGTCGGGGGCGATCGTGGTGAGCGCCGGGAGGCTGTACGCGCTCTCCTCGGTGCCGTCGAAGCCGACGACCGCAAGATCGGAAGGCACTCGTACGCCACGCTCGGCGGCGGCGCGGAGAGCGCCGATCGCCAGGAGGTCGTTGAAGCAGAACACGGCGTCCGGAGGTTCCGGCTCGTCGAGCAGCGCCGCCATCGCCTGGGCACCGTCGCGACGGTGGTAGTTCAGCACCGAGGTGACATGGCCCGGGTGTTCGCGCAGTCCGGCTTGGGCCAATGCGGCCCGGTAGCCCGCCAGTCGGAGTGCGGCCGTGCCCCGGTACGGGTTCTGGCCGATCGCCGCGATGCGTGTGCGCCCCATCGAGATCAGGTGCCCGACGGCGACCTGGGCGGCTCGCACGTTGTCGATCGCCACGCGGTCGATCGGGAAGTCCACGACGTGTTCGCCCAGCATGATCATCGGCACGCCCGGGTCCAGCGCGCTCAGGTCGTCCGCCTCGAGAGCCTCCGGGCTCACGATGGCCCCGTCGATCAGGTGCGGGCCCAATGAAGCCAGGCTGGCGCGTTCGCGGTCCCGCGTGCCCTGGGTCTGCTCGATCAGCACGTTCCAGTCGCGGTGCTGCGCCGCGTTGATGATCAGGCCGGCGAGCTCCCCGAAGTACGGGACGCTGAGCTCGGGGACCATCAGGGCCAGGAACCCGGTCCGGCCCCGCCGCAGGTTCCGCGCGCCGAGGTTCGGCCGGTAGCCGGTCGCGGCGAGCGCCTCCTCGACCCTGCGACGGTTGTCCGGCTTCACGAACGCATAGCCGTTGACCACGTTGGACACGGTCTTGACGGAGACCCCGGCCAGGGTGGCGACATCCTTCAGCGTGACGGCCATGTGCCTCCGATCCTGCCCGAATCCGTCTTTACAACGTTGGAACAACGATGTAAAAACTACCCCACTGCGTCAACCACGCTCATTGCGAGCTGGCCAACGGTGCTCCCAGCAGACGCCAAGAGGAGTTGACTCTCGAATGGTCGGAATCAGTTCACGCCCAGGTCGGCGCACGGTCGTCGGTCTGACCTGCGCAGCGGTAGTCCTGCTCGCCTCCGGCTGTGCGAAGGGTGTGGAGAGCCCGTCCAGCGGTGCGCCACCGGCCGGCGGCGGGAAGCAGGAGGTCGCACAGTCCGGCGAGCGCGGGCCGAACTGCAGCTCGGCCCAGTACGGCGCTCCGATGCTGGACCTCACCAAGGCGACGGTCGGGTTCTCCCAGTCGGAGTCGACCAGCAACCCGTTCCGGGCGACCGAGACGCAGTCGATCACCGACGAGGCCAAGCGGCTCGGCATCAAGCTCATCCAGCGCAACGCCAACGCGAACGTGCCGCAGCAGAACACCGACATCCAGGACATGATCGCGCAGGGGGCTCAGGTCCTGATCGTCGCGCCGGAGAACTCGGACGGTCTGGCGCCGGCGTTCGCGGCCGCCAAGGCCAAGCACATTCCGGTGCTGACGATCGACCGCACCGTCAACGGCACGGCGTGCAGCGACTTCATCGGTTTCATCGGGTCGGACTTCCTCGGGCAGGCCAAGATCGCCGCCGACGACCTGGCTGGCGCGCTGGGCGGGCAGGGCAACGTGGCGGTACTGCAGGGCACCTCGGGCAACAACGTGGCGACCGACCGGACCAACGGTTTCAACCAGCAGATCGCGGCCAAGTACCCAGGAATCAAGGTCGTCGCGCAGCAGACCGCGAACTTCGACCAGGCCACCGGCCAGAAGGTCATGGAGCAGATCCTGCAGAGCAACCCGGATGTGACCGGGGTGTACGCGCAGAACGACACGATGGCGCTCGGCGCGATCCAGGCCATCCGTGCGGCCGGTAAGACTCCGGGCAAGGACGTCAAGGTCGTGGCGATCGACGGCACCGAGCAGTGCGTGCGCAACGTCGCCGACGGGGTCATGGTGGCCGATGTCGAGACCAACCCGAGGTTCGGCCCGCTGGCGTTCCAGAGCCTGCAGCGCTTCTACAGCCCCGAGGGTGTGCCCGGCACGGTACTGATCAGCGACCATCACTTCACCTCCGCGAATGCGGCCGACGCGCTCAAGAACGGCGACGTCTACTAGGCGGCGGGTGAGGGCGACGGGACGACATGACCAGGACGGTGGACCCGGTTCTGCGGGTCGAGCGGGTGTCCAAGCGGTTCCCCGGGGTGCAGGCACTGCGCGAGGTGACCTTCGAGCTGCTGCCCGGTGAGGTCCACGCGCTCGTCGGAGAGAACGGCGCGGGGAAGTCGACACTGATCAAGGTCGCGACGGGTGTCCACCGGGCGGACTCCGGCGTGGTGCGCTACCGGGGCGAGGAGGTGTCGTTCGGCAGCCCGCTCGACGCGCAGCGCGCCGGGGTGTCGACGATCTACCAGGAGGTCAACCTCATCCCGTTGATGAGCGTCGCGCGCAATCTGTTCCTCAACCGTGAGCCACGCCGGTTCGGTCTGATCGACGGTCGGCGGATGCGCCGCGAGGCAGCCGAGATCCTGCGCGACTACGGCGTGGACGTCGACGTGACCCGTCCGTTGGGCTCCCTCGGCCTCGGCGCGCAGCAGATGGTCGCGATCGCAAGGGCCGTCCAGATCGACGCCCGTGTCGTGGTGATGGACGAGCCGACCTCCTCGCTGGAGCAACGCGAGGTCGAGACCCTGTTCGGTGTGATCGAACGGCTCACCGGCGCCGGGATCGCGGTCGTGTACGTCAGCCATCGGCTCGACGAGCTGTACCGGATCTGTGATCGGGTCACGGTGCTGCGCGACGGCGCCGTCGTGCGCACCTCGGCGATGTCCGAGCTGGACCGGCTCGCCCTGATCTCGCTGATGCTCGGGCGCGACATCGCACAGGTCCGTCGGGAAGGCACCACCGCGTTCGGCGCAGAGGACCGTCCGATACACGAGGGCGACGAGACCCCGGTGCTGCGGGTCCGAGGACTCACCGCCCGGCATCGGGTCCACGACGTCTCGTTCGACGTACGCAGGAGCGAGGTCGTCGGGCTGGGCGGCCTGCTGGGGGCCGGTCGGAGCGAGACCGCGAAGGCCATCGTCGGTGCGCTGCACACCGAGTCCGGTGAGGTGGCCGTCGACGGTGTGCCGCTGCGGCGCAACTCCACTCCGTCGGCCATCAGGGCAGGCGCCGTACTGCTCCCGGAGGACCGCAAGAGCGAGGGGATCATCCCAAACCTCTCGGTCAGGGAGAACATCGTGCTCGCCGCACTCCCCCGGATCTCCCGGGCCGGACTCGTCGACCGCGCCAAGCAGGACAAGATCGTCGAATACTTCATCGAACGCCTGAGGATCCGGGTGTCGAGTCCGGACCAGCGGGTCAGCGAGCTGTCCGGTGGCAACCAGCAGAAGGTGATGCTGGCCAGGTGGTTGTGCCTCGACCCGAAGATCCTGCTGCTGGACGAGCCGACGCGGGGCATCGACGTCGGCGCCAAGGCCGAGGTCCAGGGGGTGATCGACGAGCTGGCCGCGGAGGGACTCGCGGTCGTTCTGATCTCCTCCGAGCTCGAAGAGCTCATCGAGGGTGCCGATCGGATCGTCGTGTTGAAGGACGGTGGCCAGATCGGAGAGCTGACCGGGCCCGAGGTCACCGAGTCGGCGCTGATGAGCGCGCTGGCCGCCACACCGGAGGAGGGGTCGGGGTGACCGCCGAGAACACCGCCCCACCGGTGACCGCCGCACCGGAACCCGGCGGCGAGGACAGGAGCGAGAGACGCTTAGAGAGGGGCAAGGTCCTCGCGCTGCTCCAGGATTACGGCGTCTACGCCGCCATCCTGGTTCTCGTCGTCGTCAACACGATCCTCACCCCGCACTTCCTCAGCGTGGACAACCTACGCGTCCAGCTCTTCCAAGCGGTCCCGGTTCTGATCGTGGCATTGGGTATGGCGCTGGTGATCGGGACCGAGGGCATCGACCTGTCTGTCGGAGCGGTGATCGCGTTCGCCTCCGCTCTCATCCCGCTGTACCTGGGGTACGGGCCGTGGCCCGCCGTCGCCGTCGCGCTCATCGGCGGCGCCGCGTCCGGCGTCCTCGGCGGGAGCATGGTCGCGCTCGGGCGTGTGCAGCCGATCGTCGCGACGCTCGCGCTGATGATCGGGCTGCGTGGTCTGTCGGTCATCCTCAACGGTGCGACCGCCAAACCGGTGCAGGATCCGGCGCTGCTCGGGCTCGGGTTGGACAGCTGGCTCGGTCTTCCCGAGATGGCGTGGATCGCCGTGGTCCTGGTGCTCGGGGTGGCCTTCGTCGTGCGCAGGACGACCTTCGGCAGACAGCTGACCGCGATCGGTGACAACCGCGCGGCGAGCACGCTGGCGGGGCTGCCGGTCCGCCGGGTGCTGCTCACCGTGTACGTGATCTCCGGCGTGCTCGCCGCGTTCGCGGGCGTGCTGATCGTCGGGCACGGCGGCTACGCCGATCCGGCCAACTACGGGCTCGACTACGAGCTCAGCGCCATCACCGCTGTCGTCGTCGGGGGCACGTCGCTGTCCGGCGGACGGGTACGGGTGTGGGGTACGGCGGCGGGTGCGCTGTTCATGCAGCTGATCGAAGCGACCTTGATCCAGCACAACGTCCGGTCCTCGTTCGAGCAGATGATCGAGGCGGCGATCATCGTGGTCGCGGTGTACGCGGCACGCGGGAAGGCGGCCCGATGACCGGGATGACGGCCGAGCGGACGACCCGGCGTTCCGGGGCCGTTCTGGGCCGGGTGCAGCAGCTCGGCAGCACCGTGGTGCTGGCGATCGTGGTGGTGGCCGCCTGCCTCCTCTCCCCCGGTTTCGCCGATCAGGGCAACTTCCAGAGCATCCTGGTGGGCAACGCCTACACGTCGCTGCTCGCGCTGGGCATGACCTTCGTGATCATCTCCGGGGGCATCGACCTGTCCGTCGGCTCGATGTTCGCCCTCGGCGGGGTGCTCGCGGCGTGGGGCGTCAACCATGGCGGCACACTGGTGTCGGTCGTGGTTCCGCTCGTCTGCTGCGGTGCCCTGGGCACGGTGCACGGTCTGCTCATCGCCCGCGCCCGGCTGGCACCGTTCATCGTCACGCTCGCCGGACTGCTGTTCGCCAGGGGACTTCTGCAGGCGATGTCCGGCGAGGGCGCGACCACCTACCTGGTCCCACCCGATTCGCCGTTCCTCGGCCTTGGCCGGGGCACCTGGACACCTATCCTCACCGCTGTGGTGCTGTTCGCGGGTGGCGCGGTGCTGTTGTTGCGCACCCGTTTCGGGCAGGCGCTGTTCGCGATCGGGGGCAACGAGCAGGCCGCCGTGCTGATGGGGGTGCCGGTCGCCCGGACCACCGTGCTGGTCTACTCGATGTCCGGCCTGCTGGCAGGCGGCGCGGGGATGCTCAACGCCGCCCGGCTGCAGTCCGGGGTCACCAACATCGGGGTCGGCTACGAATTGACCGCGATCGCGGCGGTGATCATCGGAGGCACTCTGCTGACCGGCGGTGCAGGCTCGATCACCGGTACCGCCTCGGGGGTCCTGCTGCTCGCCGTCATGCTCAACCTCATCGGCGTGCACCTGTCGGAGTACGGTTCCTCGGCGTCGGACCTGGTCAATGGAGCTTTCCTGGCGGTGGTCGTACTCCTGCAGACGGTGCTCAGCCGCCGAAGGGTCGCCGACAATTGACTTGCCGAGCCCTGGCCCGCCGCCCACGATGATCGTTGCTGACCACCACTCACACGATCGTCGGGGGACCATGACCGCCGCGGGGCTGGCGCTGCTCGACTCGGTACAGGCCGAGCTGGCGCCCAGGGACGAGCAGAACAGGTTGCCGCCGCTCGTGGCGGCGGGAACGGCATCCCGATCCGTGTTCACCCTGCTGGCCCTCGAGCAACTGCGGATCGTGCCGAGCGACTGGCGCAGCCTGCACCATCTCGCGGCTCGCTCGGAACACCCCTCGGTGCGGCACTATTTCGCGGATCTCGCCACCGGTGAGGAGCACGCGCTCGCCGCACTTCGGGGCCTCGTCGACGCGGTGGGTCTCGACACGGCCGCCATCAGGGGCCACGAGCCGCTGCCCGGCTGCCAGGCCTACCCGAGCTACTTCGCCTGGCTGGCGCTCAATGCCGAGCCGACCGAGGTCGCGGTGGCGATGACCGCGAACTTCGCGGCGTGGGGCCGCTACTGCGCCGCGATCTCCGGCGGTATGCGGCGCCACTACGGTTTCGAACCCGGTGCGGTCGCGTTCTTCGACTTCTTCGCCACGCCACTGCCACCCGATGCCGCCGCCGAGGCGATCGGGGTGGGCATCGAGTCCAGAACTCTCGACCCGGCGCGAGCCCGCCAGTACGCGCGCCTGTTCCAGAGCTACGAGCTGATGTTCTGGAACACCCTCGCCGACCACTCCTGATGCGTAGACGGCGCCTCAACGGCCTCGGCGGGCCGGCCCGTCGTTGGCGAACACCACCGCTACCCAGGGCAGTGCGCCCGTCGCCACGACCATGACCACGCCTGCCCACGGGTGCCACAGGTAGAGCGGGTAGGACAGCGCGAAGCCGACCAGGTGCACGACCATGATCACGACGTAGGTGTGTCGTCGTCGTGCCTGCTGCTGTTCGAACGACTCCGCCGCGGAGGTGATCACCGGCGGGTCCGGACGTCGCCACCGTCGTGCTGTCACGGTCCTCCTCGGCGTTCGTGGCCTCGTCGATTGTCGTACAAATCCGCGCGTGCCGCGGCCTGCGTCACTTGTGCGGTACCCGGCGTGCGCCCGGGTCACTACTACTGGCACACTGTGCGCGTGATCGACCGGACCAGCAGCCCGCTCATGGGTTGTTGCTGTCCGGGGTGCTGTCGCAGCTGTCGCTGCATCTGACGCCCCCGGCAACCTCGGCCGTCCGGCCGACCGAACGTCTGCGATCACCTCATGCTCAGCACTCTGGATCTTCGTGGTCACACCGTCCTCGCGCTGCACGCACATCCCGATGACGAGGCCATCTTCACCGGCATCACGCTGCGTCGTCTTGCTGACGCGGGAGCCCGAATCGTCCTGGTCATGGCCACCTCCGGTGAGCTCGGCGAGTCCCGGGTGCCGCTCGGTCGCGGCGAGAGCATCTCCGACCGGCGGATCGCCGAGCTCGAGCACGCGGCCGCGCTGCTGGGCGTCGCCCGGTTGGAGCTTCTCAGCAGCCGTGACTCGGGACTACCCGGCTGGAGCAGTGCGACACATCCGCGCGCACTCGCCAACGCCGATACCCACACCCTGGCGGCGCGGATCGCCCGAATCGCCGAGCAGGAAGGCGCCGGCACCCTCATCTACGACGACGAACAGGGCATCTACGGACATCCTGACCATCAGGCCGCGTTCCGTATCGGGTCCGCCGCCGCCACCATGAGCGGCGCGACCGGCTATCGCATGACCGTCGACCGCGACCATCTGAACACCGCCGCTCCGGGTGGCCACCTGGTCCACGGCGCCGCGTCGGCCGCCGCCGTCGACTTCGGCCGGAGCACCTCCGAGATCACCCTGGCGGTGACCGGGAACCAGACGCAGCTCGCGGCGAAGTACTCGGCGATCACCGCGCACGCGAGCCAGATCGGGCATTCGGACGTGCCGGCGGCCGTGTTCCAGGACGCGTACGGCACCGAGTGGTTCCGGCGTGAGGAGCCGACCGGGCTGCTCGATCTGCTGAGTGACGTGCACGTGCTCGCCGGCGCGACCGGTTGATCACCTTCGACGGCTGACCGGCTCGGCGCCGGTCTCGGTGAGGAACGAGGTCAGTACCTCCGCGAGGCGTTCCGGCTGGTCCTCGGGGACCAGTGTGGACGAGTCGTCGATCTCCACCAGTCGCCCCTGGGGGTACAGCCGGGCAAGCCTCGGTCCGTGCTCGCGCGGCATGAGCGGGTCCTGCGTCGCCCAGACCACGAGCACCGGTCGATCGAAGCCGCGCAGTTCCTCGCTCCAGGCCAACAGCGTGTCGCCGTCCGGCGCCGACGTGGCGAACTTGGCGAAGTCCCGCCGGATGGCGCGGCTCCCCCAGGCCGGCGCGAACCAGTCGGTCAGAACGTCATCCGGGATTCCGAGCAGGCTCAGTCCGCCGTACGTCCGGGGGTGCTGACGTACGGCCCTCACGCGCAGCAGCCGCAGCAGGAGCCAGACACCGCCGGGGAGCTTCGCCACCTTGGCGATGTTCTTGGCCGAACCGGGCGGGAAGTTGTCGAACGCCTCGCACGCGACCAGCACGAGCCTGGCGACCTGGTCCGCGCCCGGGACGTCCTCGGTCACCAGGAACTGGCCGCCGCCCCAGTCGTTGAGCACCAGGGTCACATCACGCAGCGCCAGCCGGTCGATCAGCTCACCCAGCAGACGGGCCACGCCACGCTGGCTCAGATCGGCGTCCGGCCGCATCGGTGTCCGGTGACCACCGAGCGGGAGCGTCGGCAGCACACAGCGGTACCCGGACAACAACGGGAGGACCTTCCGCCACTGGGTCTCGTTCATGGGCAGTCCGTGCGCGAGAACGACGACCGGTCCGTTTCCACCGGTGTCCTGGTAGTCGACGGGTCCGGAGGTCAGTTCGATTCTCGGCATCTCGACCTCCCTTGATAGAACGTTCTAATCTAGACTAGACCGGAGCGGAACCACCGAGCAAGTACAGAAAGCGGCAGCGATGACGACACCTCCGGACACCCGGACCCGAATCCGCGACGCAGCCTCGACGCTGTTCCGGCGCGACGGATACTCGGCCACCGGCCTCAAGCGCATCGCCACCGAGTCGGGGGCGCCGTTCGGCTCGATCTACCACTTCTTCCCTGGCGGGAAGGAACAGCTGGCACAGGACGCCGTACGCACCTCGGGCGCGGCGTACCAGGACCTGGTGCTCACGTTGCTCAACAGCGTCCCGGAGCCCCTGGAGTCGCTGGCCAACGCCTTCGACTCCGCGGCGGAGAGCCTCGTGGCCACCGACTACGCCGATGCCTGCCCGATAGCGACGCTCGCGCTCGAGGTCGCGAGCAGCAACGAGACGCTGCGAATCGCGACCGCCGACGTGTTCGAAGGCTGGGTGACGGCGGGAACCGAGTGGTTCGGCCGGTGGATCACCGACCGCCGCCTCGCTCGGGACCTTGCCCGTTCGATGATCATGCTCCTCGAAGGTGCATTCGTGCTCAGTCGCGCGAGTCGCGACCCGGAACCCCTGCACACGGCAGGGCGGGCGATCGTCGAGCTTGCCCGCTCGGCGATCGGACGGCAGGCCGACATCTCATGACGAGCGTATAATTCGTTATGTGTACTAATAACCGTCGGGTCTGGAGGAGACATGCCCGGGTCGAACAGCGCCACGCTCGAGGGACCTTCTGAGCAGGGGCTCGCCCACCCGCCCGCCGACGGTCGTCGACACCGCCTCCGGCGCTCCAGCCGGATCGCGCTCGTGGTCGTCATCGTCGTGACGGTCCTCGAAGGCATCGCGTTCGGCTCGACGTACCTGCTCTACTCCCGGCATTACGTGACGACCGACAACGCGCAGGTCGACGGCGACAAGATCGCGATCAACGCGCCGGCAACCGGAAACCTCGTGGACTGGACGATCAACCAGGGCTCCGAGGTGCACACCAACCAGATCGTCGGACGTGTGCAGGGGCTGGGCAGCGGTGCCCAGCCGGAGAAGGTCGTCAGGTCGCCGGGCAACGGCACGGTCGCGGTCGACAACGCGGTGAACGGCGCCTACGTCGACGGCGGAACCGAGCTGGCCACCGCGTACGACTTCAGCAAGATCTACGTCACCGCCAGGGTCGAGGACACCGACATCGCCGACGTTCACACCGGTGAGAAGGTCGACATCAGTGTCGACGCGTTCCCCGGTGTTCCGGTCACCGGCGTCGTGCAGAACATCCAGGGTGCCGCGGCGAGCGAGTTCACCATCTTCCCCGGCACCAGCACGGATCCGTCGAACCCGCAGAAGGTCGACCAGTACGTGCCGGTGAAGATCGAGTTCACCAACACCGACGGGATCGCACTCGCTCCCGGTATGAACGTCACGGTCCACATCCATCGCCGCTGAGGCCCTCTGCCACGATCGTGCGGTGCGCGCCGACCGCCCCGTTGCTCTGGTCACCGGTTCGACCTCGGGAATCGGCGAGGCGATCGTCCGCCGGTTCGCCCGGGACGGATTCAGGGTGGTCGTGCACTCCCGTGCCAGCCGGGAGGCCGGACTGGCCATCGCGGACGAGCTCGGCGGGCTCTACCTGCAGGCCGACCTCGCCGACGACTCGGCCGTCGACGGCGTCGTTCCACGCGTGCTCGACGAGTACGGACAACTCGACGTCCTGGTGAACAACGCGGGCATCAGCCGGCCGATCCCGCACGACGACCTCGCCGCCGCGTCGGCTGCCGACTGGCGACGGCTGCTGGACGTCAACCTCATCGCGCCCTGGCTGTTGTGCACCTCGGCGCTCCCCGCGCTGCGCGACTCACCGCGTCCCGGTGGCGGCAGCATCGTGAACGTCACCAGCTGGGCCGGTGTCCGCCCAAAGGGCTCCTCGATCCCGTACGCGGCGAGCAAGGCGGCGCTGAACCATGTGACCAAGCTGCTCGCCGCGGCACTCGGACCCGCGGTCCGGGTCAACGCGGTGGCACCTGGACTCGTCGACACACCGATGACCCGCGACTGGACCGAGCTCAGGCGACGATGGGTGGAGACGGCGCCGATGAGGCGTCCGGCGCGGCCGGACGACGTCGCCGACCTCGTCGCCTCACTGGTCGCGAACACCTACCTCACCGGCGAGGTCATCGTGCTGGACGGCGGACTCAACCTCCGTCAGTGAACCTCGACCTCCACTGTGCGACCGTCGGGATCGGTCCGTAGATGGCGGCCGACCGGGAGCGGCGGATCAGGAGCGGAGGCCGGCACCGAGAAGCCCAGCCGGACGTGTCGCGTCACGCGATCCGTGGTGGCCGGGTACAGCTCGAGCACCATGCCGCCCGCCAGAACCGCCGCCCAGTGGCGCGGCCCGGCACCGTGCTGCTCGCCGACGAAGCACAGGCCCAGACCCTGATAGAACGCCCGGCACTGGTCCAGGGACTCGGTATAGATCACCAGGAGGGTCGTGCCGACCCCGGCGGAAGAAGCCGTCATGAGAACAGCACAGCACACTCAGAGGCTGCTCAACATCCCATATGCGGCACCGGCCATCCCGGTGAGGCACAAGCCGATAATGCCCCACACGCCGTGCAGGCAGTCATTACGAACGAACATTGCGATGAGCAGGCCGACACTGGCAATGGTCGCGACAATAATCAGTGCCAGAAAGAAAATCACAAGTAACCCCTGACGTTCGGGCCGTAAGGCCAAGAATGAGCGTCGGTCGACCCGGTCTCATGTTCGGGGTCGGCCGTGTACCGGCACCGCACCCCGGACCGTCAGTGACGGAGTCGGGATGTGATGACCGGAAGAGTGAATGGACTTGACGTCCTTAATTCACAGCTCGAAGTCAGGTGGAGCTCTTTCGCGAAAGCAACGCGCGCCGGCGTCATTCAGCGGAGACGGCCGGTCGGTCCCGAATCGACAGTCCGGCCTCGGCTCGCCGGTCCGCTCACCTGCCGAGGCGCCGGTCACCGAGGGTAGCGACCACGCCGACCCATGGGGTTCATGAATGACCACCAGCGCGGGCGGGCTCCACGAGGCCGTCACGTCAGCGGGAGACCGCCACGCGGAGAGCAGCCCGGCCGAGGAGGCCGGCTCATGTTCGGCCGCCGGCCGGCCCGAGGCGATCGTGACGGCGACGAACAGCAGAGACAGCAGCGCAAGCGACAGGCGCCCACGGACCTGCCTGCTCCGCATCACACGCTCCGTCCTAGCGAGGAAGGCCCCGCACAGCAATAGTGCGGGCCCCCGACACATCCGGGGGCCCGCACTATTGAATCAGGTTCTGACGACTCCTAGTTGACGCCGTCCCCACCGGAGCCACCAGCGCCACCGGCCGCGTTGCACTGAGCGTTGTCGCCGCCCTGGCCGACCACCCCGGCCGAGACGCCGACCGGGATGAGGCAGTTGGCGTTGGCCTTGCCGCCCGAGCCGCCAGCGCCGCCGTTGCCGTTCACGTCATCGTGGCCATGTGCGAACGCGGTGCCGGCGAACCCAGCGGTACCCATGGCGATTGCCGCAACCGCGATGGCTACGCGCTGCCCGTACTTGCGCTTCACATTTCCTCCCGAATTTCCTCAGCCGAGGCGCCTATCGCCTCAACCGCTTCACAAGGTCTAGTCCGCATTGCTCAGGTTGTCCACAGATCGCCCTCTCATGGGTCGGGTATCCACCTGTCCGTGTGTTCCCCGGTCGAGTGGATCGACTGCCTACCACATCATTAAGACGATTGCCCGACGATTGTCGAGGGTACGTCCTCAATCTGGGATCATTTGCGTTCGGACGACATGTCAGTTGATCCGATTGAGTAGGCTTATTTCCCTTGATACGAAGAGCGTAGAGATCGGGTCAGGCCAAGAGCTGCCGTGCGGACGGCCGGGGCGAAGCGAGTCGTGTCCACTCGGTGTACCCATCCGGTGATCGAGATCGCGGCCACCGCGACACCTGAGGCGTCCAGCACGGGCGCGGCGACACACGCGATGCCGACGCCCGACTCCTCGTGCTCCTCGGCGACTCCCCGCTGCCGGATCGTGGCCAGCTCCCGCTCCAGCAGTCCGGGCGCGATCACCGTGCGAGGTGTCCTACGGGTCAGACCGGCCGCGAGTACCTGTTCCAGCCGCGCCCGAGGCGAGAACGCCAGCATCGCCTTACCCACGCCGGTGCAGTGCGCCGGCATCCGGCCGCCGATCCGGGACGGGACCGCCGGGCCTGCCTTGGCGTCGAACTTCTGCAGGTAGACGACCTCGGCACCGTCCAGGATGGCCAGGTGCACCGTCTCGTGGGTCGCCTCGAACAGGTCGGCGAGATACGGTGCCGCCGCCTCGCGCAGCCCGCGCTGACGCGGTGCCAGCTGACCCAGCTCGAACAGCCGCATGCCCAGCCGAAGCCCGGTCGGTGTCCGCTCGATGACGTCCCAGGTGGCCAGCTCCGCGAGCAACCGGTGGGCGGTCGGTTTCGGGATGGAGGTACGTCGGCACAGCTCGGCGAGCGTCAGCTCCGCATCGCCGGGCTGGAACGCGGACAGCAGCGTGAACGCGCGAGCGAGCACTGAGTTCGGGGGCTCGACCGTCATCCGGGTGTTCCTCGCGTTTCGCCGCAGGCGTTTCGATGAGTGAAACGCCATCCTTCCCGACCGATCGGCCTCGGTGCCACAGTGCTCGGCATGCCATCGAAGAAGGTGACCGCCGCGATCGTCGGTCCGGGCAACATCGGGACCGACCTGCTGGCGAAGCTGCGCGGCAGCGCACTGATCGACGTCGCGTACATGGTCGGGGTCGTGGAGTCCGACGGCCTGGCCAGGGCCCGCGCACAGGGCATCACGGCATCCGCCGAAGGGGTCGACTGGCTGTTGCGCCAGGACCCCCTTCCCGGCATCGTGTTCGAGGCCACGTCGGCCGCCGCCCATGCCGCCAATGCCCCGCGCTACGCCGAGGCCGGTATCCAGGCGGTCGACCTGACCCCCGCGCATCTCGGCCCGATGGTGTGCCCGCCGGTCAACCTGCGTGACCACCTGACGGCCCCGAACGTCTCGATGATCACCTGCGGCGGCCAGGCCACCATCCCGATGGTGCACGCGGTGTCCCGGGTGTGCCCGGTGCCCTACGCCGAGATCGTCGCGTCGGTCGCGTCCCGCTCGGCCGGACCCGGTACCCGGGCCAACATCGACGAGTTCACCCAGACCACCGCCCGCGCCGTGGAGGAAGTCGGTGGTGCCGCGCGCGGCAAGGCCATCATCATCCTCAACCCGGTCGAACCGCCGATGATCATGCGGGACACGGTGTTCTGCATGATCCCGGCCGACGCCGACCGCGCGGCGATCATCCGCTCGGTCCACGACATGATCGACGAGGTGCGGGAGTACGTGCCCGGCTACACGTTGCGCGCCGAACCACAGTTCGACGAACCGCAGGAATCATGGGACGGCCACGGTCGCGTCGCGGTGTTCCTCGAGGTCAAGGGCAACGGCGACTACCTGCCCGAGTACGCGGGCAACCTGGACATCATGACGGCGGCCGCCGCCAGGGTCGGCGAGCTGATGGCGGAGAACATGCTGGGAGCACAGGTATGAGCAGCACACGGCCCGAGCTGAAGCACGACGTCCGGATCACCGACACGACCCTGCGCGACGGCTCGCACGCGATGGCGCATCAGTTCACCGAGACCCAGGTGCGAGACACGGTCCGCGCGCTGGACGCGGCGGGCGTCGAGGTCATCGAAGTCACGCACGGTGACGGGCTGGGCGGCAGCTCGTTCAACTACGGCTTCTCACACACCGATGAGATGACGTTGATCGCCGCCGCGCGCGAGGAGGCCCGCCAGGCCAAGATCGCGGTACTGCTGGTGCCGGGCATCGGCACCGTCGATGACCTGAAGCGCGCCCGCGACGCCGGCGCCGACATGGTGAGGGTCGCCACCCACTGCACAGAGGCCGACGTCTCGCCGCAGCACTTCGCCGCCGCGCGTGACCTGGGCATGGAGACCGTGGGCTTCCTGATGATGGCTCACCGGACGCCGCCGGAGAACCTGGCGAAGCAGGCGCGAATCATGGTCGACGCCGGTTGTCAGGCGCCGTATGTCACCGACTCGGCGGGTGCTCTGCTCATGCACGAGGCGAAGGCCCGGTTCGAGGCGCTGGTCGCGGAGGTCGGCGACGAGGCGTGGGTCGGTTACCACGGTCACCAGAACCTGAGCATGGGCGTCGCCAACTCGGTGCTCGCCTACGAAGCCGGTGTGCGCTACATCGACGGGTCACTGTGCGCGTTGGGCGCGGGCTCCGGCAACTCCCCCACCGAGGTACTCGCGGCGGTCTTCGACCGTCTGGAGATCGACACCGGCCTCGACGTCCTCGCCCTGCTCGACGCCGCGGAGGAGGTCGTGCGGCCCTACCTCAACCGCTGGCCGAAGATGGACCGGAACGCGATCGTGCAGGGCTGGGCCGGCGTGTACTCGTCGTTCCTGCTCCACGCCGAGCGCGCGGCCGAGCGCTACAAGGTGCCCGCGCACGAGATCCTGCGCCGCTGCGGCGAGCTCGGCTACGTCGGAGGTCAGGAAGACATGATCATCGACGTGGCGATCCAGCTGTCCGCCGAGCGAGCGGCCGCGTCACCGCGATAGCGACGTCTCCACGATCACCGCGGGCCCGTGGTGATCGTGGAGCGAGCTCTGGCGAGGAACCGGTCCACCAGCGGGTCGGGATCGGCGTCGCGCCAGCACACCGACACCGTGGTACGCGCCGACTCCGGCTCGACGCCGCGGCACACGACTCCCCTGAGCCGGATCCTGCGAATGCTCGCGGGCGCCAGCGACACCCCGAACCCGGCCTCGACCAGCGCACAGACCGTCTGCCACTCCACGGCGTGCTGAGCGACCCTCGGCTCGAAGCCGGCGTCCCGGCACACCGTCACGATGCGGTCGTGCACCGTGGGACCGACGTGACGGGGCAACAGGACGAACGGTTCGTCGGCGAGTGCCGTCACCGGAACCCGTCGTAGTGACGCGAGTCGGTGGGCGACGGGAAGCACCGCGACGAACTTCTCGGTCAGGAGCGGCTCGGTGCACAAGCCGGGCTCGGCAGGCGGCTCGCGGAGCAGCCCGATGTCGATCCTCCGGTCGCGCAGGGCGGCCAGCTGTGGAGCGGTGGTCATCTCCTCGATCTCCAGGACGACGTCGGGGTTGTCGGCCCGGTAGGCGCGCAGCAGACCGGGCAACACGGTGAGTGCGAGTGACGCGGCGAACCCGACCCGCAGCCGCCCGCTCGCCCCGGTCCCGATCCGCCGAGCGGCATCCAGGCCTCGATCCAGCTCCTGAAGGGCTCGGCGCGCGGCCGGCAACAACTCGCGCCCCGTCGCGGTGAGTACGACCCGTCCGGGACCGCGGTCGAACAGCGCATGGCCGACCTTCGTCTCGAGCCGTTGGATCTGCTGGCTCAGCGGCGGTTGCGCGATCCCGAGCCGCTGAGCTGCGCGCCCGAAGTGCAGCTCCTCGGCCAGCACCACGAAGGCGTGGAGCTGGTGGAGCGCGAGTTCAGGCCGAGTCATATTCGAAGAGATATCATGCCGCGTCACTTCAGGTATTGGACGTATGCCAGCTGGTTTCCTAGCGTTCTCCCATGCACGAGCGATACGCGATAGTGAGTGGGTCGACCTTCGAGACCGAGATCGGCTACGCCAGAGCGGTGGTCGACGGCGAATGGGTCCACGTCTCGGGGACGACCGGATACGACTACGCGACGATGACGATCTCCGACGACGTCGTCGAACAGGCCGAGCAATGCCTGCGCAACATCGAGAGCGCGCTGACCGAAGCGGGGTGCACCGTCGCCGAGGTGTACCGGGTCCGCTACCTGCTCCCGGAGCGGGAGGATTTCCAGCCCTGCTGGCCGGTGCTGCGCGCGCGGTTCGGTTCGGTGCAACCCGCCGCGACGATGCTCGTGTGCGGCCTGGCCGATCCGCGCATGAAGATCGAGATCGAGGTGTACGCGCGGCGACGCCTCTGACGTCAGTCCCAGCAGGGGCAGTCTCCCGAGTCCCCCACGAACCGGGTGTCACGCCCCGGTTCGGGCGGGACGGAGCCCGAGGGCGGTCTCAGTGTGTAGCTCCGGGTCAGGTCGATCTCGTCGAAGGACGCGGCCAGATGTGTTCGGGGGAACCACGGGCCGAACACCTGGGGTGAGTCGCCGATGCCGATGAACTCGATGTCCAGCGCGACCGCCGCCCGGACATCCCAGGTGCCGTCGCCGACCGCGATGATCCGCTTCGGCGCGCGGTCTCCCCCGGCGCGATCGATCGCATCCCGCACGACGTGTTCACGGAAGGTGTGCTCGCTCGCGGTGGCCACGACAGCGGAGTCGTCCGAGGGAGCCACCGTCGCGAGCTTCCGCACCGCGACCTCGCGCATGCCGCCGGTCGCGTAGGCGATCCGGTGGTCCGCCGAGTCGTCGAGAGCGGCGAGGAAGGTCGAGGCGCCCTGAATCTCCGGCGGCGGTGCCGTCGCGGTGATCGCGGTGTACCGGTCGAGGAGCGCGCGGGCGAAACGATCCGTCTCGAGCCGGGTCGGTGTTCTGCCCCGATCACGCCGGAACAGCTCGCGGAAGATCCACGAGTCCGTGTGGTGCGTGTACTCACCCCATCCCGAGCCGGGCGCCGTCAGCTCCAGGTCGGCCAACGCATCCTCGAACGCCTGGTGGTGCTGCTCGACGCTGTTCAGCAGAGTGCCGTCGATGTCGAACACGACCAACGTGGTCATTCATCGCCTCTTCGGATCGCGCGCGGTCTTGTCCAGCTGATTCTGCTCTGCACAACTTGGCGCCGGTGACCCCGGGCGCACGGCTTGTCGCTGGATGTAGCCGATCACCCTGTGGCACGGTAGAGGTCAACTCGGTTCCACGGCCAATGGAGGTTGGTGACCCGTGTCGCTATCGCTGTATCGATCCAGATCGCGACGACGCAACTCGATAGTGGTGGTTCTCGGCCTCAGCGGCTGCCTTGCGCTCGCCGGATGCGGCGCGGTGGCGACCGGGCCGCCTCTCCTGACCTGGTACACGGTGCCGGACAACGGAGCCCAGGCGACGATCGCCCGCCAGTGTGCCGACGAGTCGCACGGCGCCTACCGGGTAGCGGTCGAGATGCTGCCGAACGACTCGACCCAGCAACGCGAACAGCTGGTGCGGCGGCTCGCGGCCGAGGACTCGTCGATCGACGTCGTCAGCCTCGACGTGGTCCTGACCGCCGAGTTCGCCAACGCCGGTTTCCTACGACCGTTCACCTCCGGGGAGACCGCCTCGATCGCGGCGGGCAAGATGGCCGCCCCGATGAGTACGGCGTACTGGAAGGACGTGCTGTACGCGGCGCCGTTGAAGACGAACACGCAGCTGCTGTGGTTCCGCAGGTCGGCCGTCGCCGCGGCCGGGGTCGATCCGAACACCCCGGGCTTCACCTGGGACGACATGCTCACCGCCGCGACCGGGCAGGGTAAGCGGATCGCCGTCCAGGGTGACCGGTACGAGGGCTATCTGGTCTGGATCAACGCGCTGGTCGAGTCGGCGGGCGGACACCTCGTCGACGATCTCGCCGCCGGCTCCGCCGCTCGGCCGGCAGTGGACGGCCCGGCCGGGCACCAGGCAGCGCGCATCGTGGGCGAGCTCGCACGCTCGTCCGCCGCGCCGGCGAACCTCTCGGTCGCACAGGAGGAGACGGGTCGCGCGGTGTTCCAGTCCGACCAGGGCATGTTCATGGTGAACTGGCCGTACGTTCTCACCGCGGCGCGCACCGCGGCGGAGAAGGGGTCGTTGCCGCGTTCCGTCGTCGACGACATCGGCTGGGCCCCGTATCCGAGGGTGACCGCCGACCGCCCGAGCAAGCCACCGCTGGGCGGCGCCAACCTCGCGGTGGGCGCGTACTCGGAAAAGGCAGCGTCTGCCGTCGCACTGGTGCAGTGCGCCACCTCGCTCGCCAGTACGACCGAGTTCATGCTCGCTGAAGGGGACCCCTCGCCCTACGCCGCCGCGTTCGAGGACCCGAGGGTCCGTGCCCTCTACCCCAACGCCGACCTCATCCGGGACTCGATCGAGGCAGGCGGGCCCCGTCCCAACACCCCGTACTACGTCGAGGTCGCGGGCTCGGTCCTCAACACCTGGCATCCACCCGCGTCGGTGACCGACCGGACGCCCGCATCGACCGACGCCTTCATGGCCGACGTGCTCAGTGGAAGGCGGCTGCTGTGAGGACGCTCCGACACCGCACCGACCGGGCGGAGCACGAGCGCAGGCTGGGCTGGTGCCTCGCCGGGCCGTCGTTCCTGATCATGCTGCTGGTGGCGGCGTATCCCCTGATCTACGCGATCGTCCTGTCACTGTTCAACTACCGGCTCACCGACCCGGACGCGCGCCGGTTCGTCGGGCTCGGCAACTATCTGACGATCCTGGGCGACCCGCTGTGGTGGAGCGACCTCGGAACCACCCTGATCATCACGGTGGTGACGGTCGCCGCCGAGCTGGTGCTCGGGTTCGTCCTCGCCTACGTCATGTTCCGGGTGGTCACCGGCCGAGGCCCGGTACGGACCGCGATCCTCATCCCCTACGGGATCGTCACCGTCGTCTCGGCGTTCGTCTGGCGCTACGGCTTCACCCTCGACTCCGGCTTCGTGAACCAGTGGTTCGGCCTTGGCGACTTCAACTGGTTCGGGCAGCGGTCCTCCGCGCTGTTCGTGATCGCCGTGTCCGAGATCTGGAAGACCACACCATTCATCTCGCTGCTCCTGCTCGCCGGGCTCGTCCAGGTGCCCGAGGAGCTCCAGGAGGCGGCGAAGGTGGACGGCGCGAGCGCATGGCAGCGTCTGCGGAAGGTCACGCTGCCCAACATGAAGGCCGCGATCATGGTCGCGCTGCTGTTCCGGACATTGGACGCATGGCGAATCTTCGACAACCCGTTCGTCATGACGAACGGCGCGAACAACACCGAGACGATCTCGTTCCTGGCCTATCGCCAGAACGTCACGCTGGTCAACCTCGGAATGGGCTCGGCTGTCTCGGTACTGCTCTTCCTGTCGGTTCTGCTCATCGCGACGCTGTTCGTCAAGGGCTTCAGGACCGACCTCTCACAGGCGCGAGGCGACCGATGAGCCGGGACAGCCGGTGGTGGACCGTCGGCGGTGTCGTCATCGTGGTCTACAGCTTCTTCCCGCTCGCCTGGATGGTGAGCCTGGCGTTCAAACCACCCTCGGACATCGTGTCCGGCAGCCCGACCTTCCTGCCGACGAGCTGGACGGTCGACAACTTCGCCACCGTGTTCAGCACCTCGCTGTTCACCAGAGCGCTGCTGAACTCGATCGGCATCTCGATCATCGCGACCGTGCTCGCGGTGGTCGTGGCGATGTTCGCCGCCTACGCGATCGCCCGGCTCGACTTCCCCGGCAGGAAGCCGCTGCTCTCGCTCGCGCTCGGCATCGCGACCTTCCCGCAGGCCGCACTGGTCGGGCCGCTGTTCGACATGTGGCGCGGGCTCGGCATCTACAACACCTGGCTGGGCCTGATCATCCCGTACCTGACGTTCGCGCTGCCGTTGTCGATCTGGACGATGTCCGCGTTCTTCCGTCAGATCCCGTGGGAGATGGAGCAGGCCGCGCAGGTCGACGGCGCCACTCCCTGGCAGGCGTTCCGCAAGGTCATCGTGCCGCTGGCCGCTCCCGGGGTGTTCACCACCGCGATCCTGACATTCTTCTTCTGCTGGAACGACTTCCTCTTCTCGATCTCGTTGACCTCGACCGACCGCGCGCGCACCGTCCCCGCCGCGCTCGCGTTCTTCCAGGGCGCCTCACGGTTCGAGTCGCCGGTTCCCTACGTGATGGCCGCCTCGGTCACCGTCACGATTCCCGTCGTGATTCTCGTGCTGCTGTTCCAGCGCAGAATCGTTGCCGGCCTGACCGCCGGCGCAGTGAAGGGCTGACCCGTCATGGCTGACATCACGATCAAGAACGTCGTCAAGCGCTACCGGGACGGCTACCCGGCGGTCAACGACGTGAGCCTGGAGATCTCCGACGGCGAGTTCATGATCCTGGTCGGGCCCTCCGGCTGCGGGAAGTCCACCCTGCTGCGGATGATCGTGGGGCTGGAGGACATCACCGACGGCGACCTGCTCATCGGCGGTGTCAGGGTGAACGACAAGGCGCCGCGCGACCGCAACCTGGCGATGGTGTTCCAGAACTACGCGCTGTACCCGCACCTGAGCGTGTTCGAGAACATCGCGTTCCCGCTGCGGCTGCGCGGCACCGAACCCGAGGAACGCATCACCGAGCTCGTCGAATCGGCCGCCGACACCCTGGAGCTGCGCGAGCATCTGGGGCGCAAGCCGGCACAGCTCTCCGGCGGCCAGCGTCAACGGGTGGCGATGGGCCGTGCCATCGTCCGTGACGCCGATGCGTTCCTGTTCGACGAGCCGCTGTCCAACCTGGACGCCAAGCTCCGGGGTCAGATGCGCACCGAGATCCTGCGCCTGCAGCGCAAGCTCGGTGTCACGACGGTCTACGTGACGCACGACCAGACCGAGGCGATGACCCTGGGTGACCGCGTGGCGGTCATGCGCAAGGGCGAGCTGCAGCAGGTGGCGAGCCCGCGCGAACTGTACGAGCAGCCGGTCAACCTGTTCGTCGCCGGGTTCATCGGATCTCCGCCGATGAACTTCCTCCCGGTCGCGGTACACGGCGACGAGCTGCGGCTACCGCTGCTGACCGTTCCCGTCCGGCCCGAGTGGAAGGACGGGATCGGCGACCGGACGGTGCTGGTCGCGGGTGTCCGCCCCGGCCATTTCGAGGACGCGGCGCTGGTCGAGCCCGCCAAGCGGGACCGCGGTCTGACCTTCACCGCCGGGATCGACGTCACCGAGTGGCTGGGCAACGAGCAGTACGCATTCGTCCCCTACGACGCGCCGGAGGACATCGCGCGACAGCTGGCGGAGCTGGAGTCCGAGCTGGACGGTGAGCGCCTGCGCACCCAGATGTGCGTCTCGCTCGACCCGACGAGCCAGGTCCGGGGAGGTGAACAGGCGACCCTGTGGCTGGACCCCACGCGCATCCACCTGTTCGACCCGCGCACCGGCGAGAACCTCACCCGCGAGTCGGGACCCTCGGCACACCGAGTCGGGCGCCTCGGCACACCGTGAGGTGCTGAGAATCCCCGCTCGGTGTGCTGAGAGCACCGACTCGCGGGCGGGGGTCGCCCGTACTCCCGCGATCGGTCGCGTCAGTCGCCCGCCAGCTCCGCCTCCGCGCGGGCGATCGCGGCGAACTCCTCCTCCGGGGCGTTCGCCACGAGGTGGTGACGGCTGTAGAACCAGAAGTAGCCGAGGGCCACCACGAACACCCCGGCGGTGATCGCTGCCGCCAACGGGTCGACGATGAACGTCGCGACGACCGCCGCCGAGGCGAGTACCAGGGCCACCCCGGTCGTCACCACGCCGCCAGGGGTCCGGTACGGGCGGTCGAGTCCGGGTTCGCGGACCCGGAGCACGATGTGCGAGACCATCATCAGTACGTACGAGACCGTCGCTCCGAACACCGCGATGTTGATCAGCAGCGCGCCGTTCTTGGTGACGGAGGCGAGGATGAAACCGATCGTCGCCGGCACGATCAGCGCGAGGTACGGCGTCTTGCGCCGTCCGGTCACCGACAACCGCCGAGGCAGGTAACCGGCACGCGACAGCGCGAAGAGCATCCGCGAATAGGCGTAGATGATCGAGAAGAAGCTGGCGACGAGACCGGCCAGCCCGACGTAGTTGACGAACTGGGCGAGCCAGGTGTCGGTGCCGAACGCCAGCCGGATCGCCTGGGGAAGCGGGTTGTCCAGGCTCTTCATCGCCGAGGCGCCCGCCGCGCCGGGACCGATGAACAGCATCAGCGCCGCGAACACGAGCAGTACCGCCAGCGCACCGAGGATGCCGCGCGGCATGTCCCGCTTGGGATCGCGCGCTTCCTCTGCCGCCAGTGGGACGCCTTCGACGGCGAGGAAGAACCAGATCCCGTACACCAGCGCCGCCAGTACGCCGGCGATCCCGAACGGCAGGAACGTGCTCGCGCCGAAGGCGTCGGTGGGTGCGATGTCGAACAGGTGCGCGAACTCGAACTTCGGCACCATGCCGACGACGAACGCGACCAGGGCCACGACCGCGATCACGGTAATCGCCAGCATCACCTTGAGGGCCTCGCCGACGCCCCACAGGTGGATCCCGACGAAGATCAGGTAGCACGCGAGGTAGACCGGCCAGCCGCTGGTCAGCCCGAAGAGCCCGAGCGACTCGACGTAGCCGCCGATGAACACCGCGATCGCGGCGGGCGCGATCGCGTACTCGATCAGGATCGCGGTACCGGTGGCGAAACCTCCGAAGGGGCCGAGTGCCCGGCGCGCGAACCCGTAGCCGGCGCCCGCCACCGGCATCGCGGTGGCGAGCTCCGCGAGGCCGAAGACCATGCAGGTGTACATCGTCGCGACGAGCAGCGAGGCGATGGCCAGGCCGCCCCAGCCGCCCTGGGCGAGACCGAAGTTCCAGCCCGCGAAGTCACCGGACACCACGTAGGCGACACCGAGCCCGGCGAGCAGCACCCACCCGGCGGCTCCCCGTTTCAGCTCACGTTGGCGCAGGTAGTCCGACTGGACCTGGTGGTACTCGACGCCGCGCTGGCTCGCCTGCTGCCCGGGTTCCTGGCTGTCGCGTCCGCCGTGCCTGACCATGGTCGCTCCCTGCTTCCAATTGGTCATAGACCAGTCCATAAGATAATTGGGATAGAGTCGAGGTTCGGTGGCGCCGCGTCAAGTACTCCGGACAAGTTGCGTGATGAGGAGGCCGGGTGGAGGTGACCCGAGGGGTGACCGCGCTGAGCGAACGCGCCGGTGACGCCCTGTTCCGCCCGGTGCGGGCCAACGTCTTCGAGGAGACCATCGAACGGCTGCTGCAGGCCATCAAGCTCGGTCTCATCGCCCCGGGCGAGCGGCTACCTCCCGAGCGGGAGCTGGCCGCGCGCCTCGACGTCAGCCGGGTGACGCTGCGTGAGGCGATCCGTTCGTTGCAGCAGGCCGGATACGTCCAGTCACGGCGCGGTCGTTACGGCGGCTCGTTCGTCACTCACCCACACCCCGGGGCCGACCATCGGGATGTGCGCTCACTGGCGCGGACGCTCGGGGCCGAGCTGGAGGACCGCCTGACCCTGCGACACGTGCTCGAGTGCGGTGCCGCCGAAACCGCGGCCCGCCGCCTGTCCAGCGCCGAGGAACGCGCCCACCTGCAGCAGCGACTGGCCGAGACCACAGCGGCGAGCCTCCCCGACTACCGACGGCTGGACTCGCGCCTGCACCTGGCCATCGCGGAGGTCGCGGGGGTGGCGTCCCTGACCAGCATGGTCGCCGATATCCGGATGCAGATGAACGAACTGCTGGACGGAATACCACTGCTCGAACAGAACATCAAGCATTCCGACGAACAACACGCGCACATCGTGGCCGCCATCCTGGCCGGCGATGCAACAGCGGCACACCGCCTGATGGCGGAACATCTTGCCGGAACAGCTGCCCTGCTCCGTGGATTCCTGAGCTGAGTTCTTTGCCTGATCGCTGACCGATCAGTTACATTGGCGTCCAATGGAACTGGCCACTCGTGACCGTATGGACGTCGCCGATACTCCGGCAACGATCATCGGTAGAACTCAGAACCCGCTCACCCGCCGTGTTCGATGGTGGTCGATAAGAACGGCATCGGCAGCGCTCGTGATTCTAGCCGGACTCTCAGTATTCTCGGGTCCAAGAATTCGAATAGCCATTACCCACGACTTTCCCGATCCGATGGTCATTCAGGCCGAGGGTGGCTACTACGCCTACTCGACGCAGAGCGGCTACGGCGACCACATCTGGCACGTGCCGGTCCAGCGCGCCGACAGCCCACAGGGCAGCTGGTCCGCGCTCGGCGACGCGATGCCGAGGCCGCCGGCCTGGACGTTGCGCGACGGGGCAGGTCACACCGACATCTGGGCTCCCGAGGTGGTCGACCGGAACGACGGCACCTACCTGTTGTACTTCACCGCGCCGGCGACCCGGCAGAACGTGCACTGCATCGGAACAGCGGTGGCCACGTCACCGGCCGGGCCGTTCGATGCCGCGCCCCAACCGTTGATCTGCGTACCCGAGACGCACGACACGAACGATCCCAGCATCTTCGTCGACGACGACGGGTCACATTATCTGCTGTACGCCAACGGCTGGGCGGGTAGCACGATCTGGTTGCAGGGAATATCCACCGACGGGCTGACGCTGGTCGGTTGCCCGAAAGCATTGATCCAGGCCGATCGGCCGGAAGAAGCGTCCATCGTGGAAGCGCCGACGCTGACGAAGCGTCTCGGAAAGTACGTACTGTTCTACTCCGGCAACGCATACAACAACGGAAGCTATTTCGTCAATTACGCGACGGCGCCGACCCTCGATGGAAAGTTCGAGAAACATCCTGGTGCACTATTGACATCCAAGGACATCGGTGTCGAGTTCATCAGTCCCGGCGGGCAGAGCCTGTTGCCGGCACGCGACCCGAGCTCTCTGGTGTTCCACGCATTCACCGGCCCGTACCAGCGCAGCATGCTCGTCGCCGGTCTCACCTGGGACGCCGAGGGAGCGCCGGTCGTCCATCTTCCGCAACCGGACTGACCGACGGCGGTGGATCCACCGTGCAGGGATCCACCGCCGCCGATCGGAGGACTACTTCGGGGGCATCCGGATCGCGCCGTCGAGGCGGATCGTCTCGCCGTTCATGTAGTCGTTGGTCAGCACCTCGACCGCCATCGAGGCGAACTCGTCGGCGTGGCCGAGGCGGTTCGGGTAGACGACGCTCTGGCCGAGCTGCGCCTTGAAGGCCTCGGCCTTCTCACCGGTGCCGTAGATCGGGGTGTCGATCAAGCCGGGTGCGATCGTGTTGACCCGAATACCGTGCCGGGCCAGGTCGCGGGCCATCGGCAGGGTCATGCCGACGACACCGCCCTTCGACGCCGAGTAGGGGGTCTGGCCGATCTGCCCGTCGAACGCGGCGGCCGACGCGGTGTTCAGGATCGCGCCGCGCGAGGTGCCGTCCTCCAGCGGGTCGGTCTTCGCCATCGCCGACGCGGCGAGCCGAGCGCAGTTGTACGAGCCGATCAGGTTGACCCGGATGACGAACTCGAAGGTCTCCAGCGGAATGGGGCTCAGGTCCCTGCCGATGATCCGCGCGGCGCGACCGAGACCGGCGGCGTTGACCAGCACCCGCAGCGGTCCCATCGCCGACGCGGCGTCGACGGCGGCCTGTACCTGCGCCTCGTCGGCCACGTCGGCCTTGGCGAAGTCGCCGCCGATCTCCTTGGCGATGACCTTTCCGGCGTCCTCGTTCACATCGAGGACGACGACCTTGGCGCCGCGTTGCGCCAGCCGGCGCGCCGTCGCCTCCCCGAGCCCCGACGCCCCTCCGGTGACGATGGCAGATGCACCCGCGATGTCCATTCCTGTCCTTCCCGCGCGTCCGATGAGCCGAGATCGACCTCAGTGTCGCGATCAGCGGTCTCCTTGACGTCAGAAGTTACCTCGCCATGAAACGATCATTCGAAACGGCGCCCGGCGGACACGCCCGACTTCTGTTCTACTGGCGAGTAGGTTGGGTGGAGGTCCGGGGAATCGTGACCTGACGCGTCGAACGGAGCGAGTGATGGGTTACGACTACGACGTGCTGGTCATCGGCTCCGGCTTCGGCGGCTCGGTCACCGCGCTACGGCTCAGCGAGAAGGGCTACCGCGTCGGCATTCTGGAAGCCGGGCGCCGATTCACCCCGGATACCTACCCCAAGACCTCCTGGGATGTGCGCAAGTTCCTGTGGGCACCCCGGCTCGGATGTTTCGGAATTCAGCGGATCCATCTGGTCCGCGACGCGGTGGTGCTCGCGGCGGCCGGCGTCGGAGGGGGATCGCTGGTGTACGCGAACACGCTCTACCAGCCCCTGAACGCCTTCTACACCGACCCGCAGTGGGCGCACATCACCGACTGGCGCAGCGAGCTGGCTCCCTACTACGACCAGGCGACCCGCATGCTCGGCGTCACCGACAACCCGGTGACGACCGAGGCCGACCGGGTCATGAAGGAGATCGCCGACGAGATGGGCGTCGGCGACACGTTCCACACGACACCCGTCGGCGTCTTCTTCGGTGGCCCGGACACGCCGCCGGGCACCACGGTCGCCGACCCGTTCTTCGGCGGGGTCGGCCCGAGCCGACAGACCTGCATCGGGTGTGGCTCGTGCATGACCGGCTGCCCGCACGGCGCGAAGAACACCCTCGACAAGAACTACCTGTACCTCGCCGAGCAACACGGCGCCGAGGTCCACCCACTCACGACCGTGACGACGGTCCGGTCGTTGTCCGACGGCGGGTACGCGGTGGACACCGCGCGCACCGGTAGGTCACCCCGACGCTCGCGGAACCGACGCACCTTCACCGCGGAGCAGGTCGTCTTCGCCGCCGGCACCTATAACACGCAGAAGCTGCTGCACCGGATGCGCGACTCGGGCGTTCTCCCCCGAATCTCCGCGCGCCTTGGCATGCTCACCCGGACCAACTCCGAGGCGATCCTGGGAGCGAAAGCACGGCGGGTCGACGTCGACTACAGCAAGGGTGTGGCCATCACCTCGTCGTTCCACCCCGACGAGCACACGCACATCGAGCCGGTGCGGTACGGAAAGGGCAGCAACGCCATGGGGCTGTTGCAGACCGCGCTGACCGATGGCGACAAGCCCTATCCGCGGTTCTTCAGCTGGGTGCGGGAGATGGTCAGCTCACCGAGACAGCTGGCGGCGCTGTCCGTCCGACACTGGTCGGAGCGCACGATCATTCTGCTGGTGATGCAGACCCTGGACAACTCGATCACGGTGTCCGGGCGGACCCGACTCGGCCGGTTCTCGCTCACCTCGAAGCAGGGACACGGCGAGCCGAACCCGACCTGGATACCGGCAGGCAACGAAGCCGCGCGCCGGGTGGCCGAGAAGATCGACGGTATCCCCGGCGGAACCGTCGGGGAGATCGCCAACATTCCGATGACCGCGCATTTCATCGGTGGCTGCGCGATCGGCGACTCGCCGGAGACCGGGGCGATCGATCCGTGGCACCGGCTCTACGGACATCCCGGGTTGCACGTCGTGGACGGCTCCGCGATCTCGGCGAACCTCGGGGTCAACCCCTCCCTCACGATCACCGCGCAGGCCGAACGCGCCATGGCGTTCTGGCCCAACCGGGGAGAGCCGGACCAGCGGCCCGTCGTCGGCTCGGAGTACCGACGGCTGAAGCCTGTCCGTCCGAACCGTCCCGCGGTGCCGGCGGAGGCGACCGGGGCTCTCCGGCTGCCGATCGTGGACGTGCGGGGATAGCCGAGCGCGCGTCGGCCGCGCCTCCCGCTGGATAGACTTGCGACGTGGTGACCGCGGCGCAGGTCAGAGAGCTGGCGCTGAGCCTGCCCCGAACAACCGCGGGTGTGGTCTCCGACAGCGTCCGCTTCAGGATCGGCAGGCTGGTCTACGCGGCGTTCTCCCGGGACGAGCAATCGATGGGTTTCGCCTACCCGAAGGAAGAACGGGCCGGGCTGGTCGCGGCCGAGCCGGACAAGTTCGCCCTGCCGCGTCCGTCGCAGATGCGTTACAACTGGGTGGTCTGCCGGCTGGACCGGCTCGACGAGGCGGAGATGCACGAGCTACTGGTCGATGCCTGGCGGATGTGCGTGCCGAAGAAGGTCGCCGCCGAATACCTCGACCGGTAGGTACGTTTCCGCCCGATTCGCGAGCGTGAAAAATAGAACGGCAATTCAAATGTCTGCGCGATCGACGCTTCGCGCAAATGATTGACGGGTCCACTGTGCTCCCGGACACTGGCCGGACTGCTCATCGAGCGCGCAGCCCACAGATTGCAAAGGAGCAGCCTGGTGGCCTCATCGACGGTGGAACCGAACAAGGGGACCGCGGATACCTCGGCCGAGGCGGTGGACGCCCGGCGCGCCCATCGAAAACTTCTGGCGGCGGGTCTCATCGGCAGCTCGATCGAGTGGTACGACTTCTTCCTCTACGGCACAGCCGCGGCATTGGTGTTCCCCCACGTGTTCTTCCCGGACAGCTCGGCGCTCATGGGCACCCTGCTCTCCTTCAGCACCTTCTGGTCGGGCTTCCTCGCCCGGCCGCTCGGCGGCGTCGTGGCCGGTCACTTCGGTGACCGCTACGGCCGCAAGCCGATGGTGGTGGTGAGCGTGGCGGCGATGGGCGCGGCCACGTTGCTCATCGGCTGCCTGCCGGGCGCGTCCACGATCGGCGTGCTGGCGCCGATCCTGCTCGTGGCGCTGCGGTTCGTCCAGGGACTGGCCTGCGGTGGCCAATGGGGCGGTATCGCGCTGCTTCTCACCGAGTCGGCCGACCCGAAGAAACGTGGTTTCGCGGGCACGTTCGGGCAGATGGGTGTGCCGTTCGGCGTCATTCTCGGAAATGTCTCCTTTCTCATAGCGACAGCCGTCATGTCGAATGAGTCATTCCTCAGCTGGGGCTGGCGAATTCCGTTCTTCTGCAGCGCCCTGCTTTTCCCGGTGGTGCTCTACATCCAGACCCGGGTGGAGGACACCCCCGAGTTCCGCCAGTTGAAACAGGCGACCGCCGGGGCCGCACCGAAGGTGGTCGCGGCACCGTTGAGTGACGCGGTCCGCAACCATTGGCGCACGATTCTACTGGGCTCGGGACTGCTCGGCGCGACGAACTGCCTGTTCTACATCAGCATCGCCGGTGTGCTCAGCTACGCGACCGCCGAGCTCGGCATGAACCGAAGCTCTCTGCTGATGATGTCGCTGCTCAGCTCCCTGGTGACCGCGCCGGTCATCCTGTGGGCAGGAGCGATGTCCGACCGGATCGGACGCAAGCCCATGATCTTCGTCGGCGCGGGCGCGCTGGTCCTGTGGGCGTTCCCCTACTTCTGGCTCGTCAACACCGCGAGTTTCGCGCTGTTCTTCATCGCCGTCACGGTTGGCGGCATCTTCCAGTCCATGACCTACGGTCCACTCGCCTCCTATCTCGGCGAGCTGTTCGACCCCAGAATCCGCTACTCGGGCGCGTCGCTCGCCTACCAGCTGGCCGCGATCACGATCAGCGGTGGCACGCCGCTCATCATGACGGCGATCATCGCCCAGACGGAGGCCACGACGTTCGTCTCCGTCTATGTAGCGTTGATGTCGCTACTGACCGTCGGATGCGCATGGGGGCTGCGCGAGACCAACCCCGCGTCGGTTCGCGCCGACCCCCACGCCGTACCCGGGCTGCGCACCTCGAGCTGAACGATCGCCGGCCCTCGGCCGGAGCGGGAGGACATGCTGATGAGCACACCGAGATTCGACCTCACCGGACGGACCGCCCTGGTGACCGGAGCCGGCAGCGGGATCGGTCAGCGACTCGCGGTCGGACTCGCGGAAGCGGGAGCCGACGTCGGGTGCCTGGACCTGGAACGGCAGCGACCCGGTCTGGCGGAGACGATCGACCGCATCGGTACGGCGGGACGGCGGGCGATCACGCTGATCGCCGACGTCACCGATGCGGACCAGGTCGACGCCGCGATCGAGGCCCACGAGAGCCAGCTGGGCCCGCTGCGCATCGCGGTGAACTGTGCGGGCATCAACCATTCCGCGCGCGCGGAGGAGATGACCGACGCGGACTGGCAGCGCATGATGTCGGTCAACCTCACCGGCGTCTTCTACTGCTGTCGCGCCGAGTCCCGCCGGATGCTCCACCACGGTGCCGGCTCCATCATCAACATCGCGTCCATGTCGGCCACGATCGCGAACCGCGGCCTCTGGCAGGTCCACTACAACACGTCCAAGGCCGGGGTGAAACACCTCACGACCTCACTTGCGCTGGAATGGGCGCTACGCGGTATCCGAGTCAATTCGATCAGCCCCGGTTACATCGCCACACCGATGATCTCCGGGCCGGAATGGAAAACGAAGACCGATCGGTTCGCCGACGAGACGCCGATGGGCCGGTTGGGGACCCCGGACGACCTGGTGGGTCCCACTGTGTTCCTCGCCAGCGATGCCGCCGCCTATTGCACCGGCACGGATCTGCTGGTGGACGGTGGTTTCACCGGTTGGTAGGAACGCGGGATCGCGGCGGTCGGCAACCGGCCGCCGCTCCCCCGTGTCTTCGCTATCGAATGGTCGTCAGTTCAGGCGACGCCGGACGGTGAATTTCGGGTTCAGTACCGCGGGCAGCTCGATCAGTAACATCCCGATCGCCGCGGTGAAGCCGATGCCGCACAGTGCCACCGTGAGATCTTCCCACATGGTTCAGGCCTCCTTCGACGACAACTAACTATCGCTCCACGATAGATCTCTATCGTGGCACGATGCAATGGTTTGTTCCTGAGAGCACTGCGATATCCTCAGCTCCCCCGCCACATCGGACCGAACAGGATCAGGGCAGTGACCGGCTTGTCGCAGCGCGACTACACGAACCTTCTCGAGTTCCGGTCCGCGCTGCGCAGCTTCGAGAGCTGGAGCCAGGAGCAGGCACGAGACGCCGGCCTCACACCGGCCCAGCACCAGCTGCTGCTCGTCATCAAGGGCCATTCCGACCCGCGCGGTCCGACCATCCGCGACGTCGCGGACCGGCTGCTGACCCGGCATCACAGCGCGGTGGGCCTGGTCGACCGCGCCGAGCGCTCTGGGCTGCTGCGTCGCTGCCGGGACACCGACGACGCCCGGGTCACCCGCCTGTGCCTCACCCAGCTGGCGGAGGACCGCATCGCGGCCCTGAGCGAGCTGCACATCCACGAGCTGACCCGCCTGGCCCCGGTGCTGGAACACCTCCTGGCCGAGCCCGCCGAGTAACCGCACCACCCCGAGCTCGACCTCGCGGAGCGAGGAGAGACGGACGGACGGTCGCTACTCGCCGACCGCTCCGTCGAGGCGTTCCCGGAGGAAGTCGGCGTGGCCGGCGTGACGGGCGTGCTCCTCGATCATGTGCACCAGGATCCAGCGCAGTGAGAACTCCAGACCGTCCCGGGGACGGACGGCGGTGTCGTCCAGTGAGGCTCCGGCGACCACGTCACGCGCATGAGCGATCTCCTCGCGCCAGCTGCTGAACGCCTCGTCCACACCCGCCGCCGTGCCGACGGCGTTGTCGAAGTCGCCGTCCGGATCGTCCGGGCCGTAGTACCGGGTCGGGAGGGGTGCGCCGGCGAACATGCGGAACCAGCCGCGCTCGACGTCGGACATGTGGCGCACCAGCCCGAGCAGCGAGATCGGCGACGGTGGCACGCCCCGCACCGCGAGCTGCTCCGGGGTGAGGCCGGAGCACTTCCACTCCAGCGTCGCGCGCTGGAAGTCGAGGAATCCGGTGAGGGTCGCACGTTCGCCGGCGATCAGGGGTGGCTCTGGACGGCTGGTCATCGCGCCATCCTGCCGAGCCGCGACCCGGGATGCGCGCAAGTTTCGCCTGCGCGGAGCCGGCCGGCGGGTGAGACTGCAGTGGTGACGAGCAACACGGCGGTGCACATCGTGTCGGTCGACGAGCTGCGCGCGACGGTGCGGAGCATCTTCCTCGCGTCGGGGTGCGCCGACGACGAGGCCACGTTGATCGCCACCCAGCTGGTCGACGCCAACCTCGCCGGGCACGACAGTCACGGAGTCGTGCGGGTCCCCCAGTACGTCGACTGGCTCCGCTCCGGATTCGTACACGCGGGCCGGAGCATCGAGGTCGTCTCGGACGGCGGCGCTTTCCTCGTGCTCGACGGTGGCCTCGGCCTCGGTCAGACGGTCGCCACGCAGGCCGTCGACCTGGGCATCGACCGTGCCCGACGAACCGGGTCCTGCGTGGTCGCGCTGCGCAACGCCGGACACATCGGCCGGGTGGGCTGGTTCGCCGAGTCGGCGATCCGCGCGGGCCTCGTCTCGGTGCACTTCGTCAACGTGGCCGGCTCACCGCTCGTCGCTCCCTTCGGCGGACTGGACCGGCGGTACTCCACGGCCCCGTTCGCGGCTGGCGTGCCGTTGCCGGGCAGACCGGTCGTACTGGACTTCGCCACCTCCTACGTCGCCGAGGGCAAAGTTCAGGTCGCTTCCTACGGCGGAAAGCCACTCCCGGGCGATGCGTTGATCGGCCAGGACGGCACCCCGACCGGAGACCCTCGCGTGCTCTACGGCGACTATCGGGACGACGAGCTGCGGCTCACCTCGGGCGGGACTGGTGCCATTCGGGCCTTCGGCGAGCACAAGGGTTCCGGTCTCGCACTGATGTGCGAGCTACTGGCCGGCGCGTTGACCGGCGGGCCGTGCGCGGGGCCGCTCGACGGCGAGCGTCGGGGCATCAGCAACGGCATGCTGTCGATCTATCTGTCACCGGAGCACCTGGGTACCCGGGCCGAGTTCGAGCGGATCGGGCTCGACTACCTGGACTGGGTGCTCTCCGCGAGACCGGCTCGCCCCGGTGAGCCCGTACTCGCGCCGGGCGATCCCGAGGGTGCGGTGCGAGCCCGCCGTCTGGCCGAGGGGATCCCGCTCCCGATCGGCACCTGGGAGGCGATCCGACGCACCGCCTGCTGACCGAACCGACGACCCACCACAGAATCGAGCAGCTCAATGACGAGCGACAGCAGTCCCAAGCCCCGTCGCAGCGCCGCGTGGTTCGGTGCCGGCGGACGATCCGGCATGGTCTACCGGTCCTGGATGCGCAACCAGGGGTTCACCGGCGAGGTGTTCGACGGCCGACCGGTCATCGGCATCGCCACGACCTGGTCCGAGCTGGCGCCGTGCAACGCGCACCTGCACCGCGTCGCCGAGTCGGTCAAGCGAGGCGTCTGGCAGGCGGGTGGGTTCCCGTTGGAGTTCCCGGCCATGGCACTCGGTGAGACCCTCATGCGCCCGACCGCGATGCTCTTCCGCAACCTCCTCGCCATGGAGGCCGAGGAGCTGATGCGCGCCAACCCGCTCGACGGGGTGGTCCTGCTCTCCGGCTGTGACAAGACCACGCCCGGCCTGCTCATGGCCGCGTCCAGCGTCGACCTGCCCGCGCTGATGGTGACCGGCGGACCGATGCTGAACGGCAAGTACCAGGGCAGGGACGTCGGGTCCGGCACCCAGGTGTGGCGGTTCGAGGAGGAGCTCGCCGCCGGCCGGATGACGCAGGAGGAGTGCTTCTTCGCCGAAGGGTGCATGGCGCGCTCGAACGGTCACTGCATGACGATGGGCACCGCCTCGACGATGGCGTCGATGGCCGAGGCGCTGGGTATGCAGCTGCCGTACTCGGCGACCTGGCCTGCCGCCGACTCGCGCCGGTACGAGACGGCTCAACGTGCCGGTCAGCGGATCGTCGCAATGGTGGAGGAGGATCTCCGACCGTCCCGGATCATGACGCGTGAGGCCTTCGAGAACGCCATCCGGGTCAACGCCGCGATCGGCGGCTCGACCAACGCGGTGATCCATCTGCTCGCCATCGCCGGACGTCTCGGCGTGCGGCTGGAGCTGGCGGACTTCGACGCCCTCGCCAGGGACGTGCCGACCCTGTTGGATCTGCAGCCGTCCGGCCGGTTCCTGATGGAGGACTTCTGCTACGCCGGAGGACTGCCGGCCGTCATGCGTGAGCTGGGTGAGCTGCTGCACGGCACGGCGGTGACCGTCACCGGGAAAACCGTGGCGGACAACGTGTCGGACGCCGAATGCTTCAACCGCGACGTCATCCGCGCGCTGCACGACCCGTTCCAGCCCGCCGGAACCGGGACCGCCGTGCTGCACGGCAACCTGGCGCCGGACGGCGCGGTCATCAAACAGTCCGCGGCCTCACCGGACCTGCTGCGTCACCGCGGCCGGGCGCTGGTGTTCGACTCGGTCGAGGACTATCACGCGGTCGCGGATGACGAGGACCTACCGGTCGACGAGACCACCGTGCTGGTGATCCGGGGCAGCGGTCCGCGCGGCTATCCGGGTATGCCGGAGGTGGCGAACGTGGTGCTGCCGACCAAGCTCCTCCGTCGGGGTGTGACCGACATGGTGCGCATCTGCGACGGGCGGATGTCGGGAACCGCGTACGGGACGGTGGTACTGCACGTCGCGCCCGAGTCCGCGGCGGGTGGCCCGCTCGCCCTCGTCCGCAACGGTGACTGGATCGCGCTCGACGTGCCGGAGCGCAGTCTCACGTTGGAGGTCGACGACGAGGAGCTCGCCGCCCGTCGTGCTGACTGGACGCCGCCACCGCCGGTCGCGGACCGAGGCTGGACGCGGCTGTACACCGAGCACGTCCTGCAGGCCGATCGTGGGCTCGACCTGGACTTCCTGGTCGGAGCCAGCGGTCATGACGTTCCGAGGGAGTCCCATTGAGTGCGCAACGGCTCATCCGGTTGCAACCGGTCGACGACGTGGCCATCGCCGCGGCGGACGTTCCGGCGGGCGCCCAGGTCGATGCGGGGGACGGTCCGTTCACCGTGCGCGAGGCCGTGGGGCGCGGTCACAAGGTGGCGCTGCACGAGCTGCGTGCCGGCGAGCGGGTGCTGAGGTACGGGCAGGTCATCGGGTTCGCCGGTCGTGACATCGCGGTCGGTGAGCACGTGCACGTCCACAACCTGGAGTACCGCGAGTTCGAACGGGACTACGAGTTCGCGGTCGATGCGAAGGTGGAGGAACTGCTCGAGGAGTCGCGGCGGGCCACCTTCGACGGGTACCTCCGATCCGACGGCACCGTCGGGACACGTAACTACCTGGGTGTTCTGACCAGCGTCAACTGCTCCGCGACGGCCGCCAAGCAGATCGCCGCCCGCATGCGGTACTCCGGTGTGCTCGACGACTTCGAGCACGTCGACGGCGTCGTCGCACTGACCCACGGCCAAGGGTGCGGAATGGCACCGGACGGTGAGGGCATCCGCGTGCTGCGCAGGGTGATGCGCGGCTACCTGACGCACCCGAACTTCGCCGGATTCGTCGTCCTCGGGCTGGGCTGCGAGGACAACCAGATCGCCCAGCTGACCGAGGGCGTTCCGATGCGCGCCGACGTCCCGGTGTTCGCCAGCACCATCCAGGCGATCGGCGGAACGAAGAAGACCGTGGCCGAAGGTGTCGCGCGGCTGACCGAGATGCTTCCGGAGACAGACCGCGCCAGGCGGACGAGGCAGCCGGTCAGCAGCCTGATCCTGGGCACGAACTGCGGCGGTTCGGACTCGTACTCAGGACTGACCGCGAACCCGGCGCTCGGCGACGCCGTCGACCGTCTGGTGCGCAACGGCGGGACCGGGGTCGTCGGGGAGACACCCGAGATCTACGGCACCGAGCACATGCTGGTGCGGCGCGCCGCGTCGGAGCAGGTCGGTCGCAAGCTGCTCGAACGCATCGACTGGTGGCGCGACTACACGGCGCGCCACGGCGGCTCGATGGACAACAACCCGTCGCCAGGCAACAAAGCGGGCGGGCTCACCACGATCCTGGAGAAGTCGCTTGGCGCCGTAGCCAAGGGCGGGACGACCACCCTCACCGACGTCGTCGACTACGCCGCCCCGGTGACCAGCAAAGGCTTCGTCTTCATGGACACACCCGGCTACGACCCGGTCTCGGTCACCGGGATCGTCGCGGGCGGCGCGAACGTCGTGTGTTTCACCACCGGCCGAGGTTCGGCGTTCGGCTGCGCACCGGTGCCGAGTCTCAAGCTGGCGACCAACACAGAGCTGTACGAGCACATGCGCGACGACATGGACATCAATGCCGGCGGCATCGTCGACGGCACCACGACGGTGAGCGAGCTCGGGAACGAAATCTTCGAGCGCGTTCTCGCTGTGGCGTCGGGCGAACCGACGAAGAGCGAGCTGATGGACTACGGCGAGGAGGAGTTCGTCCCCTGGCACATCGGCACCGTCATGTAACTCGTGAGTGGTACAGGCGCCTGGGGGCGCCCGTACCACTCACGAGTCGCTAGCGGGTGGCGACGGCGTGCTCGATGTCTCGGGCCAGCAGGTGGTGGTTCAGCGCGATTCCCGCTGTTGCGCCGGCACCGGCGGCCCTGATCGCCTGGGCGCTCTCGTCCACGACGTTGCCCGCGGCCCAGACGCCGTCGACGCTCGTGCGACCGCTCGGATCGGTGACCACCCAGCCGTTCTCGCCGACAGCACATCCCAGGTCGCGCAGGAGGCCGTCGAGCGGGACGAACCTCGGTCCGACGAACACCGCCGACCGCTCGATCGTCCGCCCGTCGGCCAGCTCGACGCCCCGCAGCCGGTCCTCGTCGACGACGACGCGGGCGACCTTGCCCTCGACGACCCGGACGCCCCGAGCCGCGAGCCGTTCGCGTTCGCCCTGGTCGAGCTCGATCCGATCGGGAAAGAACACCACGTCGGAGGACCACTGCCGGATCAGGGCCGCCTGGTGCAGGCTGAACGGTCGGTTGTCCCCACCCAGTACCGCGATCGGCGAGTCGCGCACCTCCCAGCCGTGGCAGTACGGACAGTGCACCACGTCCCTGCCCCACCGCTCGCGCAGCCCCGCGATGTCCGGGAGCTCGTCGCGCAGGCCGGTCGCCACGAGCACCGCTCGCGCGGTCACCGCCGGGTGCTCGGCGAGACGTACCTCGAACCGGTCCTCGCCGGTGCGGCCGACGCCGTCGACCCGTCCCTCTCCTATCTCCACCCCGTACCCGCGAAGCTCACGCCGTCCTTCCGCCAGGAATGAGCCGGGCGCCATCCCGTCCCTGGACAGAAAACCGTGCATGTGCGCGGCCGGAGCATTGCGCGGCGAGCCGGCGTCCATCACCAGTACCCGCCTGCGGGCACGTCCCAGGTAGAGCGCCGCCGTCAGTCCGGCGGCACCGCCACCGATGATCATCACGTCGTAGTCCGTCGTGTTCAGTTTCCGTCACTCCTCGCGGTCGTGCCCCTCGGGCCGTTGATCAACGGGACCACGGTGCGTCGCGCCGGGAATGCTTGACAATCGTTCTTGCGGAAACTGCAATTCGGCGGTGATCGACGACTACGACACGGTTCTGGCGGCCATCGGACCACGGCTGCGCGGTCTGCGCCTGCGCGGCGGGACGACGCTGGCGGCAGTGGCGGTGCGCACCGGCATATCGGTGAGCACGTTGTCCCGGCTCGAGTCGGGCATCCGGGCACCAACTCTCGATCTGCTGCTGCCGCTGGCTCGTGAGTACCGGGTCGCACTCGACGAGCTGGTCGACGCGGACCCTACCGGGGACCCCCGTGTGTACCCGAAGCCGATGAGCCGCCACGGCATGACCGTCGTGCCCCTGAGCCCGACCGAGGGTGAGCTGCAGGCCTTCAAGTGCATCCTCGGGGCCGGGCCGGTCGGCGCCGAACCGGACCAGCGTTCGCACGAGGGATACCACTGGCTCACCGTGCTCAACGGCCGGCTGCGGGTCGTTCTCGGTGACCGGGACCTGGTGCTGACGACCGGGCAGGCCGCCGAGTTCGACACCCGGGTACCCCACTGGTTCGGCAACGCCGAACCCCGCGCCGTCGAGTTCCTCAGCGTGCTCAGCAGCACCGGCCGGGGGATCGACCAGCGGATTCATCCCTCGGACTTCCCCGGGACGTCAGGTCAGCACGCGCGCTAGGAACGTCCTGGTGCGCTCGTGGCTGGGTGAGCCGAACACCTGGCCCGGCGGCCCGGACTCGACCACCTCGCCCTGGTCCATGAACACCACCCGCGAGGACACGTCCCTGGCGAACGCCATCTCGTGCGTCACCACGACCATCGTCATGCCGTCCGCCGCCAGGTCACGCATGACGGTCAGCACCTCGCCGACCAGCTCGGGGTCCAACGCCGAGGTCGGCTCGTCGAACAGCATCAGCGACGGGTCCATCGCGAGGGCCCGCGCGATCGCGACACGCTGCTGCTGGCCGCCGGACAGCTCGGCCGGGTAGGCGTTCTCCTTGTCGCTCAGCCCGACCCGGTCGAGCAGCTCACGCGCACGCACGGTGGCCGACGCGACCGAGTGTCCACGCACGCCGACCGGCGCCTCGATGATGTTCTTCAGGACCGTCATGTGGGGGAAGAGGTCGAACTGCTGGAACACCATGCCGATCGACGCGCGCCGGCTCGCCGCCTCGGCGGGTGACAGCTCGTGCAGCGTGTCCCCCTTCCGCCGGTACCCGACGAAGTCACCGTTGACCAGCACGAGGCCCGAGTCGATCGTCTCCAGATGGTTGATGCAGCGCAGCAGGGTGCTCTTGCCGGAGCCGGACGGGCCGATGAGGCACACGACCTCTCCCCGCTCTACCTCGAGGTCGACCCCGCGCAGGGCCTCGACCGAGCCGAAGCGCTTACGCACGCCCTCCATGTGCACGACAGCCGTGTTCGTCACAGTGACCCCCGCCCGAAACGCCGCTCCAGATGTCCCTGACCGACCGACAGCAACGACACCACGACGAGGTACCAGATGCTGGCGACCATCAGCAGCGGGACGACCCGGTAGTTGATCCCGTAGATGCTCTGCGCGGTGTAGAGCAGGTCGCTCAACGCGATCACGCTGACCAGCGAGGACGTCTTCAGCATGGAGATCGTCTGGTTCCCGGTCGGTGGGATGATGGTGCGCATCGCCTGCGGCAGGACGATGCGCCGCAGCACGCGCGCGGGCCGCATGCCCAACGCCAGCGCGGCCTGTCGCTGGCACCTGTCGACGCCGATGACACCGGCGCGCACGATCTCGGCCATGTACGCCGCCTCGTGCAGTGACAGCGCCAGGATCGCGGCGGTGAACGGACTGATGATCTGGTTCGCGTTGAACGAGAACAGCAGCTCATGACCGGGCACGCCGAGGCCGAGCTGCGGGTAGAGCGCGGCGAGGTTGAACCAGAACAGGATCTGGACCAGCAGCGGGGTTCCACGGAAGAACCAGACGTAGAGCCGGGCGACCGTGCTCAGGATGCCACTGCTCGACGTCCGCATGATCGCCAGCACGACACCGAGGACGATACCGAGGACCATGCTGATGACGGTCAGCTCGATCGTCGTCAGCAATCCCTTCAGGATCGCGCCGGAGAACAGGTACTGCCCGACGACGGCCCAGCCGAACCGTTCGTTGACCGCCGCCGAATACAGGGCGGCGGCGGCGATCACCGCGAGTAGCGCATAGATGAACCAGAGGTAGGGCCTGCGTCGGGGAATCACCCGCAGTGTCACGGGTGCGGCCGACTCCGTTGTCGAGCTCGCTGCGGTCATGGCGCCGTCCTGATCGTGAAGGTGTTGATTGCGTTGTCCTGTACCGCCCATTTGGTCAGGATCCGGCGGTAGACCTGGTCGCGGTCCAGTTCCGTGAGCGCGGCCGAGACCGCCGGTGCCAGCGGGCTGCCCTTCGCCAGACCGATCGCGACCGGGGTGTTCGCCTCGTAGGTGTCCGACACCTCGATGTCCGGCACGTTCTTGGCCGCGTACCGGATCACCGGCAGGTCGACGAAGACGCCGTCGATCCGTCCGCTCACCAGTGCCAGGACTCCTTTCTGCTGGTCGGGGAAGCTGTGCACCTGCACCGGGGGTTTGCCGTCCCTGAGGCATGCGGCGGACAGTTTCGGCAGGTAGGAGGCCTGCTGGATGGAGCCGTTGGACACCGCGATCCCGCGGCCGCACATCGACGAGACGGTGATGTGCAGTGGGTTGCCCGCCCGGACCCCCAGCCCGGTTCCCGAGTTGAAGTAGTCGACGAAGTCGAGCACCTTGAGCCGCTCCGGGGTCAGACCCATCTGGCTCACCGCGAGGTCGTACCGGCCGCTCTGCAGGCCGGGGACGATCTGGTCGAACGTCACCCCCACGACGTTGACGTGCAGGCCCATCACGTCGCCCAGTGCCTTGGCCAGGTCCGGGTCGACCCCGAGCATGTCACCTGACCCGTCCGGGGTCGGGTAGTGCAACGGCGCGTTGCCGATGCTCATGACCGCGTTGAGCGTGCCCCGCGCCCGGACCGCTGGCGGGATCAGCTGTTCGACCGAGGGTGCCGGCCGCGCTCTGATGACCTCGACGTCGGCGTTGGTCGCGGCGCTGTCCGCGCACCCGGCGAGGGCGGCGAGCAGTATCAGGAACACCACAGGTAACCGCACCCGCCAGCCGTGCGCCGAGGACGTGTCGGGAGTCCGGGGAAGAGCTCGTATCGGCATGGCGGAATCCGTATCGGCTAGTGGATGAGTCCCTGGTGCTGCAGTGCCGCGCGACGGCGGGGGTCGACGCCGTCGGCGGGCAGTGAGTAGTCCGCCCCGGTCAGCGGCTGACCCTCGGCGAACCGCGAGAACCGGAAGGGCTCGATCGGCGCGGTGGCGGCCTTGCCGTGGACGATCAGCTCGGCCAGGCACGCCCCGATCGCGGGTGCCTTCTTGAAGCCACCGCCGCTCATTCCGACCGCGAGGTACAGGCCCTCGGTCCCCGGTGCCGAGCCCAGCACCATCCGACGGTCGGGCGTGATGTCGAGCGGACCGGCGTGCCCGCTTGCTCGCGGTGCGTCGGCCAACCCCGGCAGTCGCCGTGCGGCCTGTCGCCTGGCCAGTTCGGTGAACTCCGGCTCGTCGGACTCGTCGTACCCGTCGAGGTCGTCGAGTGGTCGACGGAACGCGCTGAGCCCGACGAGCGTGTGCCGATCCCCCGCCGGACGCAGGTAGCAGCCGTTGGTGCGGTCGATGATCGTCAGATGTCCGTCGGGTCCGGTCGGCAGCTCGGCGGGCCGCGCGAAGAAGCTGACCTGTGCGCGCGCCGTCTCGATCTGCAGCTCGATTCCCAGTGGCGCGAGCAGCCCGGTGCACCAGGCGCCGTTGGCCACTACGACGATTGGTGCCTCGATCGTGCCGTGTGAGGTGTGGACGCCCCGGACCCGATCGTGCGCGACAGCCAGCCCGGTGACCTCGACCTGCTCGAACACCGTGGCGCCGAGGCGGCGGGCGGCCTCGGCGAGACCGACCGTGGTGGCGACCGGGTCGGCGTAGCCGCCGCGCGGCTCGTACGCGGCGACTGCGTCGTCCTCGACCACCATGTGCGGCTGGAGCCTTCGGATCTCGTCCGCGTTCACCAACGTCGTGTCCACTCCGATGCCGCGCAGTTGCTCGACGTTGCTCCGGAGTGTGGAGTGGTCCTGGGCGGCGACCATCTGCAGGAAGCCGGTCGCCGCGAACCCGCAGGTACCGCCGACCCGGTCAGCCCAGTGTTCGAACCAGCCCAGCGCGGCGAGCGCGATCCTCGCTTCGTCGACGTTGGTGTAGTGGGTGCGTACCAGCGCACCCGACCGGCCGGATGCCTGCCCCGCGACCGTGCCCTTGTCCAGCACGACGACGTCCGTCAGGCCGAGACGTGCCAGGTTGAAGGCGATCGCGGCACCGACGACCCCGGCCCCCACCACGACTGCCTGAGCGCTGCTGGGCGGTCCATCGGCTACCTCTGCCACGGCGACGTTCCTCCCTGCCGGCACCCGGCCGCCACGATCGGGTGGGTATCGCACACCAGATCACACCGTCAGACGCCTCGCCACGGGAAACTTGCGCGTAGTTTGTCCACGGCGCCTCGGTGGCGTTCCGGTAGACTGTCTACAGTATGTAGCGAACAGGTATGGCTCGAAGCGGTGGAGATGACCTCAGAGGAGAGGTTCGACGCCGCGAATACGGTATTTTGTAGGCAGCATCCCAGCTTCTGACCTCGGACGGAGACGCTCCACCGTGCCCCAGCCAGCATCCACGACGGCCACCGGCCAGTCCGCTCGCCAGATCGCGCGTCCGGTCCCGCTGCGCCAGAGCGTGTACGAGGCGATCCTGGACATGATCGTCGAGCGCAGCCTGCAGCCGGGCCAGCACCTGGTCGAGAACGAGCTGGCCGTCATGCTCGGCGTATCGCGGCAGCCGGTCCGCGAGGCTCTCCAATGGCTCAAGAACGACGGGTGGGTCGAGCTGCGGCCGGGGTTCGGCGCCTTCGTGCACGCGCCCACCGTCGAGGAGGCCGACCAGCTGCTGGCGGTGCGCACGATGCTGGAGACCGAATCGGCGCGGCTCGCCGCCCTCAACGCGACCGATGCCGACCTTGCGCGGCTCCGCGAGCTGTACGCGCAGGGCATGGCCGCGCTCGAGTCCGACGACCTGAACAGCTTGGTCGAGGCCAACGCGAGCCTGCACGCGGCCATCACTCGCAGCTCCGGCAACCAGGTACTCGTCGAGCTGTCCGAGCAGGTCGACCGAAGGGTCCGCTGGTACTACGCGCCGGTGGCCCGCCATCGAGGTCGCCAGTCCTGGGTGGAGCACGAGCAGCTGATCGAGGCCATCGCCGCGCACGACCCGGAGAAGGCCACGGAGATCATGCGCTTCCACACCGAGCAGACCCGCCGCGCCTACCACGACCGCACCGCCGACACCGAGAGCTCGGCCATCGTCGACGCCGTCTCGTCCTGAACACCCGCGAGTCGGGACATTCGTCCCGACTCGCGGGCTCGGCTCGCGCCTGGTCAGCCCGCGAGGCGTCCGGCGCCGTGGCTCGGCAACGTGGCAGGCAGGCCCGGGCGTTGCAGGCTGGCGATACCGACGACCGCGGTCAGCGACACGCACCCCGCCACCAGGAACAGGCTCGGATAGGTCCACCAGGTCATGGCGAAGGCCGTGACACCCACACCGAGAACCCCGGCGAACGCCTTCGCGCTGTAGACGAGTGCGTGCACCTCCAGCGCGTTCTGATGGCCGAAATAGTCCCGTACGAGACTGGCCACGAGCGGGTAGAAGGCGCCACCGCCGCAGCCCGCGACCGCCGAGGCGACCACCAGCATGCCCGTCGAGCCGGACATCGCGGCCATGGCGAGGAGCAGCTGCCCGAGGGTCTGCACCATCAGTACGTACTTGAGGGTGCGTCGCCGCCCCCATCGGTCGGAGATGCGGATCGACGCGGCGCGCCCCAGCCCGTTCAGGCCGAGCAGGAGCGCGACCGTCACCGCAATCACCGACGTCGCCGCTCCCAGATCCGCCATGAACACCACGAGGAACGCGGCGTCGAGCAGCGACACCGCGCCCGCACCGATGCCGATCAGGTACATCACCGGAAGAGCGCCGGTGCGTAGCGCCTGCGCCGCCGAGAACTGGCGCACCGCCGGTGCGTTCGCGCGACGACCGGGACCGGTGCTCAGCGCCCATGCGCGCGGGTCGACGTCAGCGGGCCACCAGCGCGCGGGCGGGTCTCTGAAGAACGCGCCGAAGCCGGCGATGACCAGCAGGATCAATATCGCCGCCGCGTCCAGGGCCATCGTCAGCCAGGCCGCATCCAGTCTCAGGACGGCGGCAGCGGCGAACGGCGCCGACGCGTAGGCGAACACCCCGGTGATCGCGCTGACCTTCCCGTTCGACCGCTCCGGGTACCACTTCGTCAGCGTCGACGTGCAGGTCCCGTACACGAAGCCGGCTCCGGCGCCACCGAGTATCGAGTAGCCGATCAGTGCACCCGCGTAGCCGGAGCTGTGTGCGAGCGCGAGAGGCCCCGCCGCGGACAGGACCGCTGCCAGGAGCATCACCGCGCGCGGTCCGAGCCCACGACGCTCACGAAGGAATGCCACCGGGAAACCGACCCCCGCCTGGCAGACCACCCACACGGCGAGAAGTGAGAAGACCGTGGTCAGTGACCATCCGCGCGCGGCCATCAGCGCGGGCGCGATCGCGCCGAAGCCGTACTGGAGTAGCCCGACAGCGGCCATCGGCGGCCAGGTCAACCAGGGCGAGGACTCCCGCCCGACCCGGTCGGCGGCGCTGTGGCGCAGGAAGTACAGGCGCCCGTAGCAATCCCGGACCTCGCGTCCGGCGTCCTCGGTTCCCGACATCACGACTCCCCTGGAGCTGCCCGTTGAGTGATACAGGCCACAGTAACTCCACATACTGCATACTGTCTACATCACAGCCAAACCTCTGGACGGTTGACTCCATACTGTATACAGTCGTGCTTCCACCACCCCGACGGGAGACACGAGTGGACCTCTTCGAATATCAGGCACGGACACTCTTCGAGACGCGCGGCGTCCCGGTGCTGCCGGGTCGCACCGTCACCACGGCCGAGGATGCGGCGGCTGCCGCGTCCGAGATTGGTACGGCTGTGGTGGTGAAGGCCCAGGTGAAGACTGGTGGGCGGGGTAAGGCCGGTGGTGTGAAGCTGGCGAAGGATGCGGGTGAGGCCCAGGAGAAGGCTGGGGCGATCCTGGGTATGGATATCAAGGGTCACACGGTGCATCAGGTGTTGGTGACCGAGGCTTCGGATATCGCTGAGGAGTATTACTTCTCGTTCTTGTTGGATCGGTCGAACCGTACTTTCCTGGCGATGGCCAGTGCTGAGGGTGGTATGGAGATCGAGCAGCTGGCGGTGGAGCGGCCGGAGGCGTTGGCTCGGGTTCCGATCGATGCGATCGCCGGGGTGGACAAGGCCAAGGCTGATGAGATCGTGGCGGCGGCGAAGTATCCGGCCGAGGTGGCGGACAAGGCCGCGTCGGTGATCGTGAAGTTGTGGGAGACCTTCGTCGGTGAGGACGCCACGCTGGTCGAGGTCAACCCGCTGGTCCGCGATCCCGCGGATAATGTGATCGCGTTGGACGGCAAGGTCACCCTGGACGAGAACGCCGATTTCCGTCACCCCGATCATGCCGCGTTGGTCGATGAGCGCACCGAGAACCCCTTGGAGGCGAAGGCCAAGGCCAAGGGTTTGAACTATGTGAAGCTCGATGATGGTCAGGTCGGGATCATCGGTAACGGTGCCGGTCTGGTCATGTCCACCCTGGATGTGGTGGCCTACGCCGGGGAGAAGCACGGGAATGTGAAGCCGGCGAACTTCCTGGACATCGGTGGTGGCGCGTCGGCGCAGGTGATGGCCGACGGGCTGGATGTGATCCTGGGGGATCCGGACGTCAAGTCGGTGTTCGTGAACGTGTTCGGTGGGATCACCGCGTGTGACGCGGTCGCGACCGGCATCGTGGAGGCGCTCAAGATTTTGGGTGACAGTGCGACGAAGCCGTTGGTGGTGCGTCTGGATGGCAACAACGTGCTCGAGGGCCGGCGGATTCTGGACGAGGCGAACCACCCGCTGGTGACCCAGGTGGACACAATGGACAACGCGGCCGACAAGGCCGCCGAGCTCGCGGCAGCGGGGGCCTGAACCATGTCGATTTTTTTGAACAGCAGCAGCAAGGTCATCGTGCAGGGCATCACCGGTGGTGAGGGCACCAAACACACCACCAAGATGCTCGCCGCGGGCACCAACATCGTCGGCGGGGTCAACGCCCGCAAGGCCGGGCAGAGCGTCACGATCGGCGGTAAGGACCTGACGGTGTTCGGTACCGTCGAAGAGGCCATGAAGGAAACCGGAGCCGACGTCAGCGTCGTGTTCGTGCCGCCGAAGTTCGCCAAGGACGCGGTCATCGAGGCCATCGACGCCCAGATCCCCCTGGCCGTGGTGATCACCGAGGGCATTCCGGTGCACGACAGCGCCTATTTCTGGGCGCATGCGTGCGCGAAGGGCAACCAGACCCGGATCATCGGCCCGAACTGTCCAGGCATCATCTCCCCCGGTGAGTCCAACGCCGGGATCATCCCGGCCGACATCGCCGGAGCGGGCAAGATCGGGTTGGTGTCGAAGTCCGGGACGTTGACCTACCAGATGATGTACGAGCTGCGGGACTTCGGTTTCTCCACCGCGATCGGCATCGGCGGGGACCCGGTCATCGGGACCACCCACATCGACGCCCTGCAGGCGTTCGAGGCCGACCCCGACACCGAGGCCATCGTGATGATCGGTGAGATCGGCGGCGACGCCGAAGAACGCGCCGCGGACTTCATCAAGGCCAACGTCACCAAACCCGTCGTCGGCTACGTCGCCGGGTTCACCGCCCCCGAAGGCAAGACCATGGGCCACGCCGGCGCCATCGTCTCCGGCTCAGCGGGCACCGCACAAGCCAAGAAAGAAGCACTCGAAGCAGCAGGAGTCAAGGTCGGCAAAACACCCAGCGAAACCGCCGACCTCATGCGCGAGATC